>CAWIIH010000001.1:0-335119 GCA_963836115.1 uncultured Acidobacteriaceae bacterium
ACAAAGAGGTTGCTCGTAGACAGGCAGTTCCGGCGGGGCAAAACTGATTGATATTCCAATTTGCGCGTAGGCTGCCGTCGATATGGCCAGCAGTACGAGTGCAAACAGCGGCGAACGAATGGAGGAGATAATGCGCATGGTGCTTCCTCTTGCCCGATGATCCTTCGCGTGCCCGGTGATGCTCTGCTGCTGCGGGTTGCGTGGATCGAGCGGCACGATTTCCGGACGAAACGCACTGGAGACGCCGTCTCGCCTGAAAACAGTTCTGACGGAACTTTCTCATTTCGAAGATGTCAAAATCTGTGCAAAACAGCTCAGTTCGAGATCGGTCGGGGGGTGCGGCGGGTATTGATTGCGTGCGGGAAAAGGCCGGGCTTGTGTGAGTCCGGCCTAAAACATGCGTATTGCCGCGCCGCATACGGAAGAGCACGCTGTCGTCACCAATGTGCGAACTTCCGGCGTGAAGTACGTCGGACACCTGGCCACATTTGTGGATCCCGGTCTCGGAGATTTCTGGACTGCGGGCACGTGAGCAATAGTGAACAGACTCGTCAGGAAGGAATTTGTATCCTTAAGATCTTCTTTGAAGTGCGCGTGAGGTACCCGATGTTCTCCATCAAATGCGAAAAGCGGGTGGCAGTCCCCCATGTCGTTGCTCCAGTGGAATTCGCACGATTATCGGCTTACAGAGGAAATAATCAATGACAACCGCTGAACTTGATCTGGGTACTACGAGTGCCGAAACTGTGAGCACGAGCACTGCCATGAAAGCGCTGGTCTATCACGGTCCAGGCAAGTGTGCATGGGAGGACAAGGCGCGGCCCGCTATCCAGAACCCCGCCGAAGCCATCGTGCGCATTACTACCTCGACGATTTGCGGAACCGACCTTCACATTCTGAAGGGAGATCTCCCATCCGTGACCGAGGGCCGCACTCTCGGCCACGAGGGGATTGGCGTGATCGAGCAAGTCGGAACCGGCGTTTCGGAGTTTCATGTTGGAGACAAAGTCATCATCTCGTGCGTAACTGCCTGCCTGAAGTGCGATTTCTGCAAACGGGGCATGTACTCCCACTGCCGGCATGGCGGCTGGATTCTAGGCAACACCATTGACGGAACTCAGGCTGAGTACGTACGCATCCCCCAAGCCGATGGAAGTCTCTACCACTTTCCGGTCGACGGCGACGAAGAAGCCCTCGTGATGCTGAGCGACATTTTGCCGACCGGTTTCGAGTGCGGCGTCCTGAACGGACAAGTGAAGCCCGGAGACACGGTTGCCATCGTGGGCGCGGGGCCTGTTGGGCTCGCGGTTCTGCTGACAGCACAATTTTATTCGCCGGCGGCGATCTTCATGATCGACTTGGATGACAAGCGCCTCGCGGTCGCCAAGAAGTTCGGCGCAACTAATCTGATCAACAGCGCGGATGGACACGCTGCTCATCAGCTGATGGAACTGACGGAGGGCGCCGGCGTCGACGTGGCGATCGAGGCGGTCGGGATTCCAGCCACTTTCGATATCTGCCAGGCCATTGTCGCTGCCGGCGGACGCATCGCGAACGTGGGCGTCCACGGGAAACCGGTGGAACTGCACCTGGAGAAACTCTGGGACCGCAATATTTCGATCACCACGCGGCTGGTGGACACGGTAACCACGCCGATGCTGCTGAAGGTGGTGCGCTCGGGCAAGTTGCAGCCAGCCAAACTCGTGACTCATCGCTTCGCCCTGAGCGACATCATGAAGGCCTACGACACGTTTGGAAACGCGGCAAGAGAAGGCGCCCTCAAGGTGGTTCTAACCAATGGCGCGCCTCGTTGATGATTCGATCTGTAGCACGTCATGAGGGCGCGTACATTCTCCGCCAGGGCTGCGACCGGACTGGATTCGCGGGCGCTTACGGATTTGATCCCGGATTGGGCGCTCCGTGCGCGTTATTCAGGTGCATGCGCTGAAGCCAGGAGTGGGGGCCGCTATAAAGGAATTCCAGGGCGATATTTCCGCCCACATATCCCAACATGGCGTAGTTGCCCATCCGAAACGCGTCCTTGCCGTTGTAGCGGTCGGGATACCACGCATAGACGGCAGTCAAGGAACCGGCATACGGTGCGACGAGCGCCGGGAAAGAGAAGACGCGGTGGCCGTCTTCGCCGCGGCGCGACGACAGGGTCGAAATCACAGCATGGCGCAGCCGTGGAAACACGCCTTTGCACTCACAGCGGTAGTACAACGTGTCTTCCCCGAAAGCTCTCGCTAGCCCATATCGCGTCGTCGTGCTGATCGCTGCGATGCCGAAGTCCGATCCAAATCGCTTGCTATAACCTTTCGCGCCTTGTTTCCACTCAGGAGGGGCGTTGTACGCCTGGGTAATGCCAGCCGCAACCGCTGATCCGACGGCCGGATACGGGCCGTACGCGTCGAAGAAGTAGTTCTTGATCTTCGTTTTCCCTGTCGGGCGCGCGTACGTCAGATCCGGTTGCGCCGGGATCGTGCTGGCAACCGTGGCGGCGGAATCGCCGGGATCGACCAGTGCTTGCGCCTTTGCAAGCACCGGTAAGACGCCGAAGACTGCAATTGCTAAAAGCATCGTTCGGTGCATCTTCATATCGAGATTCTCCTTGGTTATCTAGGCGGCCTTGCGCACCGTCTGATCTACCTTCGTTTCATCATCCAACCGATCAGTACTCCCGCGGTGACGCCTACCGCAAACGTCGTCGCTACGGTTAAGAGGGGGTGCCGCTGGAGGCGCTGAGTTGTGTCATCCAGGAATTCTTCGGCGGCATCACCGCCATGCTTTGCCGCACGCCTCGCGAGTCCGACACCATCCTCTATCGCATCGGCAATCGCACTAGTTGCGCGAGAAGCCTGGTGAACTGATTTGGCAATGTGTTCAGCCGTTCTTTCCACTACGGTTTGTGACATCGTGCCCTCCTGTGCCTTTTGCGAGCCGGTGTATGATTCTTCCACTTCTGTTTGCGCTAAGGTGCGATGGCCTGGCAGTTGCCAGAGGACAGTTGCCGCGCGTATTACGCGACTTCCTTTCTTTCAACCGCCACTGGCCCCTGCACCAGTTCTTCAAACAGAGAACGATAGTGAATCATCGCCGCTCTCAGCTCTTCGGTTGTTGCCTGGTCTTTCCCAACCCGCAACGCAATCTCATGCGCCGACCGGTAGTTCTCCACCACTCGGGGATGGTCGACAGAAATGTCGGCGGCCCGCTGGTCGAAATCGGATACAGGATAGCCACGGGCTTTCATTACGGAGGACACCAGGTCATCGGATTCCGCGACTGCCCCCTTCGGCGAATCGACAAAACGAGACTGCACAGCTTCCCACCGTTTCGAAAAGCGTTCGTGTTCCATCGAATCGAGATCGCGGATGTTGAGCTTGTCAACTCGCTTCTCGCGATCCGCTAATTTCAATTCTGCTTTTCTTTCCGACCCATGCACCCGCACCGCCCGCTCATACTCGGGCCCAAACTTTTGCCGCAGGTCTGCAGTGGTACTCCGGCGTTTTCGCACGTAGAACCAGGCAAGCACTGCGATGATCAGAATCACCCCCGCGGCGAGCACAATCAGCTTCGGATCCACAAGATTCAGGTTCATTGAAACCTCCACAAAACCGGTTTTGTTACGAGATTGTTTTTCTCGTCAGAACTTGTGATGTCCAGTATCAAACTTCAGGCTTTGGAAAGCTGGTCAGAATTGATCGTCTTCATAAATCAGTGCCAGGCGAGTGGGAGAGGCCAGAAAGACTCCCGAAGACCCGGCAGGAGGCAATTCCTCGCAAAGTGAGCGATTCTGCACAGCGCCTTCGAAGCAAATGAGTGAATCTATAGTCTGGCTCCAAGGCGCAGGAGTTGCTCATTCTCCAGGATTCTGGCCTGAAGCCGATCAAAGGAAAAATATGAAAACGACTAAACTGCTTATTACCTTTCTCACGCTGCTCGCCATTGGGACGATGTTGGGCTGCTCAGGGCCTTCCGCAAAGTCGCCAGATGTTTCTGACAACATCCGTAAATCGCTCGATCAAGCAGGCTTCAAAACGGTCATCGTCAGCCAGGATCGAGACAGGGGCATCGTGACCCTCGCCGGACAAGTTGCCAGCGAGAACGACAAGTTACAAGCCGAATCCCTGGCAAAGTCCTTGGCCGGCGCACAGGTCGTCGCGGACCAGATTGCTGTGATTCCCGTCGGCGGGGAAAAGGCAGCCCGGGCTGTGAACTCCGATCTGGACCAGGGGATCGAGAGCAATCTCGACGCTGCGCTGATCCAGAACAAGATGCACGACGACGTGAAATACCAAGTGAAGAGCGGAGTCGTCACGCTGACCGGAGAAGTGAACTCGGAAGAGAAACGCACGCGCGCTGAGAAGGTGGCGACGGGCGTGCCGAACGTACAGCAAGTGGTGAACGATCTGCAGATCAAAAATCAGAAAGCCAGCTCATCACGGTAGAAGCCGCGCGTTGATCGATGCTTAAGACGGACGGCGGCCGCACTCAGTCGAAGTTCGGACGCAGACCGTCGCTGTGAACTTGAAAAAGGAGATGCGATGTCGTTCGGACTTTACGCGATTGGGTTCGCGATCATGATCGGCGGACTGATTTACGGCGCACACTTGATGCACATGCCCACGCACTGGATTGTCGTGGGCGCGATCGTTCTGCTGGGCGTTGGAATTCTGTCGGGGGTAAAGGCGACGCGTCAGAAAGATTCTTCAAACTAAGAGGCAATTGTCAGAATCTGACCTCTCGATGTTTATTCCATCGTCCCCGGAGCACTCATCCCGATTTCGGGGAAGCTTCGTGACACGGCAACTCCGCTGTGCCCACAGTAGTGACAACGATCACGGCGCCATCATCTGGCTCCCAATTCGTTTCAAACGATTCCCCAGCGGGAACCATGTCAGTACCCGCGCGACGTTCAACTTGGGATTCATCGCTCGACATATGCGCTCCTTTCCCAATCGAAGTGTCACCGCTACGGCGGCACTCCTGCCGCGAAGCTCCATCTGTCGCGGCACGCCTGCTCTTCGCCTCCGTCCCGCTGCTTGTCAGAAACTCTGCGACTCACTAGTGTCGACGTTTGGTTCGGGAAAACTGTTCAAAATTGATCGTCTTTCAGCCTGGCTCAGGGATTGCGAAATTCCGAACTCCTTACGTGATATGATCAAGTTGAGGTGGTTACCACCTTCTCCTCTTTCAGGTTCCCTGAGCTAAGTCAGCCCATCTGAAGTTTTCTCTCCTTAGGCTTTCAAGAAAGCCGCGTGCCCCATGCAATCGAAAGGTATCCTGCACGAAGTTCAGCAACTCTACAATGTGAGCGACCGTCTCGACACGCTGGCTGAGCTACATCCTCTCGTCGCAGAAGCACTCATCACCATCTCGGGAAGCGTTCGTAACACCGCCACTCTGTTGGAGGTGCTGGTTGCGACGAAAATAGCGCCGCTCTCCGGATTAGATCCAGCAAACGCCTGATCATTCATCGCTGTCTGCCTGCCTGGTGTGTGGGAATGCGGCGGCGGAAACTTGTTTAGTCGTGGAGAACGGCATTTAGAAAACCTGCCGCTTGTTGAATGAGCAATATTGGCCATTCTTGCGGCTGGGAAAGTTGCATGATGTGGGTGTGAAGACCAAAGAACTCACCCCGAAACAGATATTATCCGTGCCTTGTAATACTTGTGGTGCAGCAGTCGGGGAAGTGTGTGAACTGCACACGGGTGCCGCGCGCACCGATCCGCACCGGGACCGAAAACTTTCCGCAGCCGAGGCCGTGGAAACGAAAACCGGCGAACAATAACGGCCCGCGCTGCCGGGCGGTGGCGGAAATCTGCATCGAAGCCCGCGTGAAACGCCAGGAATAATGGCGGTGCTTTTGCCTAATTCAAAAATGCTGTCAAAAGGATGGCGCAATTTATGGACGTACAGAACATGAACAAAGAACAGTTGATAGATTTAGCCAAGGAATCTGGGCAGAACCTTAAGGACGACGAGAACCAAATCGCATCGCTCGAAGCGGATCAGCGAAAGCTCGTTTCGCTGCTGTTGAGTTTGACGAAGATCACCGGCAGCCTGCGGAACCGGCTATTTGAACTCTCTCGGGATAACAAAGCTCTGACTGAATCGCTGGAAAAGCGCGCTCCCGATGTACATGCGCTATTCGCTGATCTGCGTAGCAATCTCAAAGACGGTCCCTCTTTGACTGATTTTCCAAGCATTCAGGAGTTAGAGCAATCAATCGAAGCGATTCTTGGACCGATTCATTAACCATTTGCTACTGCAACGAAGCGTGGAGCTGTCGCCCGAACCACGATCCGCGACGAAGACTGCTTTGCCAATTTCAGCGGGTTGGCCTCTAGCCGGGCGGCATAAACTGCCATTAACACTGCGCCTCGTCGAATGTAATACTTGCTCTAATAGCGAAGATGCGTTTGCTTGCGATCATCCTGCTCGTATCGAAAAAGGCCGCCTTGCGATGGCTGATTCATCTCGGCGGCCCCGGGCTGATTTTGCTGGGGCTCGCAGACAACTCGCTCATTCCTCTACCGGGTAGCACGGATGTCGTCACCGTCCTGCTGGCCGCCCACCATCGCAACCTCTGGGTCTACTATGCGCTGATGGCGACAGCGGGCGCCATACTCGGTGGCTACCTTACCTACCGCATGGCTCGCAAAGGTGGCAAAGAAACTCTGGAGAAGAAGTTCTCGAAGAAGACGACCGACAAGGTCTACGCGATTTTTTCTCGCTGGGGCTTCGCGGCGGTCGCGATCCCCGCCTTGCTTCCGCCGCCGTTTCCCATCGTACCCATGCTTCTGGCGGCCGGAGCCATGCAGTATTCCACCAGGAAGTTTCTGACTGCTCTGGCCGTGGGGCGTGGCATTCGGTTCACCATCCTCGCTTATCTCGGGGTCCGCTACGGGCGTCACATCGTGAGCTTCTTCGCGCGGTACTACTGGGATGTGCTTTTCGTTCTGATCGCGTTCTCAGTGCTGGGCGGACTGCTCGGCCTGCTCGAATACAGACGGAGACAAGCTCTGCCATAGTTTCCTTACCCCATGAAATTCGGAACGGTATCGGTAATGCCATCAAGGCGTTACAGCTCCGTTCCCTCTTGTTCCTCATGCGTCAGAACGGAGTACGCGGACGAACCGCCGCTACACATCAGAACGACGAGAAGAAGTGCCGTCGCACGGACAGAAAGCCGGCGCCACCCTTAGGTGTGGCGCTTGGCGATGTTGTTTGGTGGGGCATGGCTCAGATGCGCCCGAGAACCAGGAGAATGACGACGATGACAAGAACCAGCCCCAAGCCTCCGGTCGGGGCATAGCCCCACTCCCGGCTGTGCGACCAACGTGGCAGCGCACCAATCAGTGCTAAGACCAAGATCACAATCAATATAGTTCCAAGCATATTTTGCTCCTTTTCCTGGCGATCAACTTTGTTTATAGGCGTTCCGCAGGTTCTTTAATGGTCAAAACTGCTCAGTGAAGTGAATGGGACGGCGCTTGATTCGCCATTTTTCAATGGCTGAACTTAGTCAGGACATGGAAAGGAACGCCAATGCCCAAGTTCTAGCGGGTATCGATTATCGGTCCAAAAGCACTCCCATCTCACCGGACTCACCCCAGGCATTGACGTATTGCGCTTTCCCAATTGTTCCTGGGCCGTTTGGCCCCATCTCGTAATAGATCTTTGCGTCCGCCGGGAAGTTTTTCAGGGCCTCTATCAGTTCTTTCACTGTCCACTCTTGGTCTGCCATAATTCCTCCAATGAAGCGGCCGAGTTAGGCGCCCGCACTTTGTTTCACTTCACGCGCCAGTCTCCCGCCAACTTCCTGCAGAACTCTGCATCGAATTGGGCTCCGATCAAGAACGAAGCTCCAGTAGAGGACGCTCCGGGAAACGTGCTCACGAGTCTTTGACCTACATTCGGCGCAACTTTGCTCCCTTTTTCCTGGTGATCAACTTTGCTTATAGGCGTTCCGCCGGTTTTTTGATGGTCAAAACTGCTCAGTGAAGAACCTGGGTCGAAATGGCGGATCAATCCTCTCGGGGAAGATACGGGAAGTGACAGTCAATGGATCGCATCTCCACAACCCGGACATCACGTCGATCAGTGGGTGCCGTTACGAGAAAAATGGCGCGGGGCCCAAGGATTGGGACCCGCGCCGATCATAATCACTGCGCCCAAAGCCACGCTGGAGAGCCACTAGAGTGCGACGATGAGTTCAACATTGACGCCGGGATACATCGGGTTGCACAGGTAATAAACGCCGTCAATCTCGACCACAAACACCTCTTGCGTATAGAGCCAGTTGCTTGGCCACGCACCAACAAATCCGAACGAATAGCCACCGTATTGGAAGCGACGATTGCTGTAATCGCCTTGATTCACACGAAATCTGTGTTCCTGTCCAAAGTTGGCCCGGAAATGATCGTCGGGAATGCGACCGCCACGGTTATCCCCGGCACGCTGCGCCGGCTGCGTGTGTTGTTGCTGCGAGTTCCTTTCTTCCTGCTTGTTGTTCCTGTCGGCTTGCGCGCTCTTTTCTGCCGGTTTTGTGTTCTTCTCCTGCTGCGCGTTCTTTTCTTCCTGCTTGTTGTTCTTGTCTTGCCGCTGCGCGTTTTTCTCTTCCGGCTTGCTGTTCTTTTCGGTTTGCGCGTTCTTTTGTTCCGGTTTTGTGTTCTTCTCTTCCTGCTTTGTGACTTTTGCCGGTTGCCCCTTTTTCTCGTTCTGGGCAGGCTTAGCTTTCTGCTCTTCCTGCTCGTGCTGCTCCTGTGCAAACGCCGGAGCTGCGACTCCGAGCGCCAAAGACAGAACTGCTGTGCTGATTACTCCAACTAGTCTCATAAGTGTTTCCTCCAATATTGATTCTTTGTGCAGCTTGCGCTTAGCGTCTTACTGCAAGCTTCCTGTAGTTGCGTTGACCGGGGTGCCGATGACGTCGCCGGACACGAGAAGTTCTACTCTCCGGTTTTGCTGCCGGCCGGCCGAGTTGTCGTTGGTAGCTACCGGCAAGGTGTTGCCGAAGCCTCTTGCGCTGACTGAATTTGTGGATACACCTTCTTGCACCAGGTAATCGCGTACCGAGCCGGCACGGTTCTCGGACAAGGTTTGATTCATGGCGTCGCCGCCGACGTTATCGGTATATCCGCCGACTTGAATGTTGAGCCCAGGATAGGCGAGAAGAATGCCGGCGACCTTCGCCAGTTTCTCGCGCGCGCCCGGCTTCAACGAGTATTTCCCCGTGTCAAACAGAACATCGGACATGCTGACGATGAGCCCGCGCGCGCTGTCGCGAGTCTGGAGAATGGAATTCAACTGTTCGGATAATTTGGCGCGCAAGGCGGCTTTGTCTGTCTCGGCTTGTGCCGCACTCAACTGGGCCTGCTGTGCTGCCAGACGGGATTGCTCGGCATCGGCCTGCGCCGCTGAAAGCGCCGTCGCGGACGCAGCCTGACTATCGGCCATATCGGATTGAGCCTTCGTAGTTGCAGCTTGTGCGTCGGCAGCGTCGGACCTGGCTCTTGCCGCATCAGACTCTGCCTGGGCCCTGGCAGCTTGGGCGTTCCGGGCATCAGATTCTGCCTGAGCCTTTGCGGCCTGGGCTTGCGCCGTGTCGGATTGGGCTTGCTCACTCTGCCGGCGAGCGTCATCCGCTAGCTGTTGCGATTGTGCCTGTGCGTCTGCCGAGTTCTGGCGTTCGTTAGCCAGGCGCACATCGCCTTCCTTCTTGACTGCGATTTCGCGCGCATCTTCCGCCGTCTGCACCGCTTCGCGGGAGACCGCGATCAGCGGCTTTCTGTCGATGTGTTTGCTTGTGGCATAGCCATCCGCGTTATTCATTAACTGGACGGCGTGCTGATAACTGTCTGGGGCGAACTGTTCCGCTCCCTCAGATTGAGCGATGCGCAGGGCATTGCGCGCCTCGAAGAATTCCAAGGGCAACTTGGCATTCAAGACCACCGGGTCGAACTTGTAGCCGGTGGGAATGTAGCCGCCGCGTTCCATCAGTTCATACTTGGCATTTACGGCCTCGCTGGTTCCCTTGGTGTTTTCGCGAGCCACATTCTCAAGCACAACCACATTGCTGGGCTGCCGAACGGCATAGTAAGGCTCCGCGGTGACAATCAGGGCGAAGGCCTGAAGGTCTGTGGTGACATGCAGTTTGCTGCGATGGTTGCCGCCGAGCAGCACTTCGCCCAGGTTCACTGCCCGGCCTTCGGGCGAAATCGCCCACAAGACGTAGGTCAGGTATTCGTTGCCGAAAGTCGTGGGCGTTTGCAGGCTGCCAAATTCCGCTTCGATCTCAATGGATCCCCGCTTGCTGTTTACTTTGGCTTCGCCGTTTGCCGAGGGCATCAAGGCGGTGCCGGCGAAATCCAGCTTCGAGCTTCCGCTGCGGTGCTCATAGTTGACGGCTTGCACGCTGCGGCTGATGACAGTTACACGGAACGTTGGGGTCGAACTCATATGCTCGACTTCCACCGTGGGCTGAGAATTGGTCTGAGCTACAGCTGGCAAACTCAGCGCGACCGCGACAGCTAACAACAGTTTTGTCTTCACACTATCTCCTTTGGCAGGTATCTGCCGTGTTGCGTTCCTTCGGATTTCAACTTGTTGGGTGCCGCACTTCATCCTTTTCCGAGACGGATTCCGGAAAGCGAATGAAACAGCCCAAAAACATTCAGCAGCCATAGAACCACGGCTATGACCACGACACCGTTCAAAATTGACTTGATGGATGACTGCATGGGGATGAAGCGATTCACCAGCCACAGAAGAACACCCACCACGATAAGAACTTCCAGGAGTTGAATTAAAGGCATGATCTTTGACCTTTCTTACTTTTTGCGGGCTAACGCCTCTCATCTGCCTGAGGGGTTGCCCTGGTTTCGATGTCCGAGAAGCTTTAGGGTCGAACCGTGTCCGCCGCAGGTTCGGGGCAGACACGCGGATGACGAATTGGCTGGATGTGGTCGCCTCGCCGGTATTGATCACGGCCGCAGCGACCTGAAAATGAAGCTGCGAATCAGCGTCCACAGCTCCGTCTACACACTCAGGAGAATAAAGAATGACAGGTGTTGGCTTGCGCGTCTGAGCAAGATAGCTCACATGCGTAGATTGGCCACAAACCTGAGACGAACACCCTGTGCAGCGGTGTTACAAATCCTCGGCGCGCTGCCGGCGCTCACAACTCGCATTGACATCCAGCCAACCCAGCAAAGAGCGCACGCTAGCCCGAGCCAGGGCAATGGCGCAGTCGGCGGCTCCGTAGTAGATGTTGAGGGTATCGCCGTCGGCGTCCATGGTATATCCGCAGGGGAACACGACGTCGTCAACGTCGCCGTGGCACTCGTAGTCCGCTTCCGGCCCAAAGATCCACGAATCTCCCCGCAGCAGGCATTTCGCAGGATTCTCCAAATCGAAAAGAGCCAAGCCCAATCGATACAGACAGCCCGAAGGCGTGTGCCGTACTCCGTGATAGAGCACGAGCCACCCTCTGGAAGTCTCAATGGGCGGAGGCGATAAACCAATCTTGTTGGCGTCCCACCAAGCGCCGCGGCGCGCTTCCAACATGAGCCGGTGCCTGCCCCAATGGCGGAGGTCGGGGGAGTAGGAAATCCAGATGTGCGCTCCGAGGTTGGTGGCGGGCCGATGAATCAGCGCCCAATACCCGTTGATTCTTCGGGGCAGAAGCGCCGAGTCCTTGTCGTCCGGCGGCATGATTACACCGTAGCGCTCGAAGGTTCGAAAGTCTTTGGTCAGAGCCAGGGATACTCCGGGACCACCTCGCGAATAGGAGGTGTACGTGACTACATATTGCTGCAGTTCGGGCACGAAAGTGATCCGAGGATCCTCGATGCCCCAGATTTCTTCGGGAAAATCCTTCGGGTCGGGCATCAATGTGGGCTCGCTATCAATTTGCCATCCATCGACGCCGTTTGGGGAGCGCGCGGCACACAGGTGTGACAATCCGCGCCGATCTTCGACGCGGCAAAGCAGCAACGTAGTGCCATCTGCCAGCAGCGTCGCTCCCGCATTGAACACACTATTCACGGAGTATGGCCAATCCTTGCTGGTCAGGATCGGGTTGGCGGGATGCCGAAGAAGCAACGGCTCGAAGCGAGTATTCGGAGGACTAATTATATTTTGTGTGGGCATGGTCATGACGGAATTTCCAATTGTTCATCCTCGTGCAGCGAACGCATTTCCAGAAGTGCCATCAAGAACGATAGCGTCGATTCCGCGCCCTGGTTCTGATTGGCGCGATCAGGATGAAGACCATCCCGGCAACCGCCGGTGACGGAATCATAGAGAGGAACTTGCAAATCGTTGTCGCCAAGGAACCAGTTAAAAGCCGACCAGGCCCGGTTGCGCCAGCGGCCGTCACGGGTTATGCGGAACGCCTGCAGGCACGCAGAGACCGCGCCGGCGGCTTCAATCGGCTGTTGATCGAAACGGGCTTTTTCACCACCCTGGCGATAAAAGCCTTGTGACCCGATCGGTACGAAGTGGCCGTTGGTCTCGCAAATTTGAGTTTCCATAAGCCAGTCCAGCGATTCGAGACCGGCAGAGACCATATGATCATCCGCGCAAGCTGATCCCACGAGCAGCAGGGCCTGGGGCAGCCTCGCGTTCCCGTAGGCCACCACGTCTTCAAACCACTTCCAGTCCGAGCGCCGGATCGACTCATACATTTCGAGCATTCGCCGGGCGAGCGCGGATCTTACTTTCTGCGCGTCCCGATCCCCGGCATAAGAGTCCAGGTATTCCTGGATTCCGAGCAGGGCATATGCCCAGGCGCGAGGGCTTTTGAATTCCATAATTGCGGGCAGGGAGAACTCGAACAGACGCCCTGCAGAGCACCTCAATCCCTCATCTTTGGATCGCCCGAGCACCGTTCCAAGTCCCCACAACGCGCGCCCATGACTATCTTCTGAGCCCTCAGGCTCGTTCCAGCGGCGATCGTAGCCGAGGAAGTTTCTGAATCTTCCCTTCCCTGCATTGAACGCATGTTCCAGGAACGACAAATACCGGCACGAGGAATCCAGGGCCACGGAATCTGTAGTCGCTGGTTCGGCGCTGCCAAGCGGCTTCTTGTCCATTTGTTCCAGCAGCACCGCGAAAACGAGTGCCCGGGCATTGTCGTCAGTGGTGTAGCCCTCTCCGCGGTTCGGGACGGTGAAGATGGCGTGCTGCAGCATACCCGTGTCATCGGTCAACCGATGCATGTGATTCAGTTTCAACGTAGTCATTTGATTCAGCGATTTGTGAATGGCGCGAGCTGAGAACTGAACTTGCGGGGTCTCCATCCGATCGCTGCGCACGCGTGAAAAACTCTCCATGTAGCCCTGCGCTACTCTTTTCCAGACCATCTCCCTTGCGAACAAATAAGCACGTTTCCGCATGGCATGGCGCATGGCAGGGGTATCCAGGAGTTCGATTGTTTTTTGTGCGATAGCGCCGGGATTTTGGAAGGGGACCAGAGCGCCGCGGCGGTCGTCCAGCAACTCAATCGCGTGCCAATATGGAGTCGAAATGATCGCCTTGCCCGCACCAAGTGCGTATGCGAGTGTCCCGGAAACGACCTGCGCCTCGTGGCGATACGGCGTGATGTAAATGTCGGCGGCGCCAATGAATTCAACCATCTCTTCCGGGGCAACGAAGCGGTTGTGGAAAATCACTTGCGCTTCCACTCCCACTTCTTTCGCCAAAGCTTGCAAACTGGCTCGATACTGATCACCCTCGCGGCGCAGAATGTGAGGATGGGTCGCGCCCGCAACGATGTAAACAACATTCTTGTGCTTGGACAAAATCTGCGGCAGCGCCTGAATGACGTTCTCGATTCCCTTATTCGGCGAGAGCAAGCCGAACGTGAGGAGAACCGCTTTTCCTTCCACCCTGAACCTGTCCTTGTAGAAATTAGGATCCAGGAATGGGAGATCCGGAACCCCGTGGGGCACCATGTCGATCTTGCTGCCGGGAACCTTGAAGATCTCTTGCAAGAACTGGGATGAGAGCTGGCTCATGACGATGAGGCGATCCGAAAGCTCTGTGATTTCTTCCATCACCATCAGTTGGTTCGGGTCTGGCTCGCGAAGGACCGTGTGCAGGGTGGTCACGACCGGCATCTTCAAGTGGCGCAACAGATGCAAAATGTGGCTTCCGGCCGGTCCACCGAAAATTCCATACTCGTGTTGCAGGCACACCATGTCGATATTGTTGAAGTTCAGGAATTCGGCCGCTTGCTGATACGAGGTCAGGTCATCCTGAGCCAGTGACCATCGCACCCGTGCGGGATAGTCATATCCCTCGTCGGTGTCATTGACCGGGAGCGCCAGCAGTCGAGCGGTACCGTACTCTGCGGAAATGGCTGCGCACAAATCAGTAGTAAACGTGGCAATTCCACATTGCCGCGGGAGATAATTCCCGATCACAGCGATTCGACTGGGCAGCGATGGCTTCGAATGCGAGCGCGCGCGGGCTACCGAAGTTGTCGCTCGTACCAGCGGGTGCGAACTGACGATTTCCAGGGCGCGATTTGGAAACACTGTGATTGGTATCGCCATCTTCCCTAGTTTCTGGTGAGAATAATTGCTGCCAGAGGCCCTTTTACACGGAGGGACACAAGCGAGCACTTGGAGATCGACTAGAGTTTTGTCTCTGTCCAGTATTCAACGAAAGTGGAATTGCAGACTGGTCAAAATTGATCAGCGCATCTCCTTGCGATGGTGCATCATGCGGCTATGAAAGCCAAGAAAGAAATGGCCCTGTCTGTTCGCTGCCCCACTTGTGGCGCCAAACCGGGAGAGAAATGTGAGCTCAGCACTGGCCAGCCCCGCACCGCGCCGCATCGGGACCGGCGCTTAACGGCTTCGGATGAATAAGGCCGGGCGGACGCCCGACACTTCGGAGCAAACACTCCAGATTCGCTCACTTATTCTTTCAAAATACTGTGCAGAATAGCTCACTTCTTAAAGCCATGACTGCCCAACGTTTTCTGAATATCGAAGTCCTTCCGCAGGATTATACTTACTGTAGATGAGTCCCACAGTAATGGCCAAGAAGAACAGCGGGTTCGACTCCGACACTTTCCTCGCGACGATTGGCGACGGCAGGAAGATCCTGTCCGTTGAGAAAAAGCAAGTGATATTTGCACAAGGGGACGTGGCGGACGCGATCTTCTATGTTCAAAAAGGTAAAGTGCGGCTCACCGTGGTATCCCAGGCTGGCAAGGAAGCGACGATCGCCATCGTGGGTGAGGGGAATTTTTTTGGCGAGGGTTCCCTGGCAGGTCAGCTCCTGCGTATGGGCTCCGCAGCCGCCATGACGGATTGCGAGATCCTGCGGGTGGATAAGAAAACGATGATGGATGCGCTGCACCGCGAGCCCACGTTTTCCGAGATGTTCGTGGCCTATTTGCTGGCGCGCAATATCCGTTACGAAGAGGATCTGGTCGATCAGCTTTTCAATTCCAGTGAGAAGAGACTGGCCCGCGTTCTTCTATTGCTCGCTCATTTCGGCAAAGAAGGGATTCCCGAAACCGTGGTCCCGAAGATCAGTCAGGAAACCCTGGCGGACATGGTAGGAACCACTCGTTCCCGAGTCAGCTTTTTCATGAACCGGTTCAGGAAATTGGGCTTCATTCACTACGCCGGAGGAGTAGAGGGCGGTTTGCAGGTGCACAGCTCGCTGCTCAATGTCGTTTTGCACGATTGACAACCCGCGCTCGCCGTTTGCTCTCAAGTCACAAATAACCGGGATATCAGCGGCACCTACATCGAGCCAGGGCGCACCCGTGTGAGCAATCTTGACCAGAACTGCCCCGGCCCAACATGTAGCCTGACCAAATGGCTCCCCCCCGCACTCTACTCTGCATACACAAAAACCCAGCTCAAATGAGTTCGTTCAGGGAACAAGGATACGAACTGGTCACCGCGACCAATGGGTCTGAAGGCCTGCGGCTTTTTATGTCACGGCCTGTCGATGCAATTGTGCTGGAATACCATCTGGGTCTTCTCGATGGCCCTACCGTCGCCGCTGCGATCAAGCAGGTCCGGCCCGGGGTTCCCATTGTCCTGCTGACCGACGACCTTGAATTGCCCGACGGCGCTTTGAAGTCTGTGGACGCGATCGTGACGAAAGCCGATGGGGCGCATTTTCTGTGGGCAACAGTCCACTTTGTGCTGAATGCGAAGCCGGCCGTGCCTGATGAGGAAGGACTGGGAACAACTCAGACCACGGCACCCTTGCGTCTTACCGGCAGAACAGAGAAGGGGCTGGCCCGGCGGCATAAAACTTCCGAAGGTAAGGATGACGAAAAAGCCCGCCCGTTTCCGCCAAGAGTGTGGAGAGGCATCCGGAATGGAAGCCTTCAGTTTTGATCGTCTTCAATTGATCGGCAATTCAGTTCTGGGTTCAAGTTGGCCTGCACGCGCCTTCCCAACATGACTCGGGACGCAGGCCGGTCATTGAAGATTAAGCCGCACTTCGCCGTCCGCCGATTAAGTTAATGACGAGGACCACCAGAGCCACTACAAGCAACAGATGGATTAGCCCTCCTGCTACATGCAGGCTGAACCCCAGAAGCCACAGAATTAGAAGCACTACAAAAATTGTCCAAAGCATAATTCATCTCCTTCTGCTCATCCTTGCCTTGCATCTTTCTGCTCAAGCTGGACGCCTCTGAGCGGCTTCCCGCACTCCAAACAAAATCGTTTGGCTCGTGGGGTGATTAGCCCGCAGAACGGACACATGCGTTGTGATCCGTACTCCTGAACTGGGGGCTGTGTCGCGGGCAGCTTCCCGAATGAGGCAGTGATGACCCCGAGCCATCTACGAAAACGATTGCCGGGCCGAAGATTTGCCATACACCAAAGCTCTTTCTGCCGGGGCGGGGACTGTTTAGTCCGAGCAACTGGTCAAGCCCGACAAGCTAACCATGACAGCTTGGGAGGCGCGATGCTGTGCAGGATTGCTCACATTGGGAGAAAACTCTCACCTGGCACGATGCGGATCGACCATCTCCTTTGCTGACAAGACCGAAGTGAGCAATACAGACCAGCTATTCCCTATCTACCTGAGCGATCATGATCCTAGAGACGAGCACTTCTTCTCCTCTCTTTCAGGTCCTCTGAACTAAGTCAGCCATCTGAAGTTCTCTCTTCTTAGTTCCACAGCACTGAAAGGAACAATTCCTTGAAAAAGACAATTTCACTATTGTTGATGAGCTTGATGGGCATGGTTGGAACTTATGCATTTGCCGGCTCAGACCGGGAAGAAACCGTTGAACGCATGCAAAAATCCGTAGAAGTTCTGCAGTCCATCATGTCAACGCCCGACAAAGGCATTCCGGAGGAAGTGTTAAGCGGTGCAAAGTGCATCGTCGTAGTGCCGAACTTGATCAAAGGCGGCTTCATTTTTGGTGGCAAGCATGGACGTGGCGTAGCTTCCTGCCGCACGCCTGAAGGCTGGAGCGCTCCTGCATTCGTCTCCGTCGGTGGCGGAAGCTGGGGATTGCAGATCGGCGTCGAAGGCGTGGACCTGGTTATGCTGGTCATGAACGATCGTGGTCTGCAGCATCTGCTTTCGAGCAAGTTTGAAATGACCGGTGAAGGCTCGGTAGCAGCGGGCCCGGTAGGCCGTCACACTTCCGCCGGAACCGACATATTGCTGAACACCGAAGTCCTAACTTACTCGCGCTCAAAAGGCATATTCGCCGGCTTGACATTGGAAGGCGCGGTAATCGAGCAGGACAACGACTCGACTCGCGCCATTTACGGTCACCACATGATGTTCCGCAACATTCTTTCGGGCAAGGCATCCACTCCCGCAAGCGCAGATGCGTTTGTGAAAGCAGTGTCCGAAGCAGGGCACCAGGCACACGTTGCGGAAGCAAGAGAAGACAACAAGCAGTAGTCGTATCAGGACGCTGTCATCTGGCGGGATTTGCAGCTGGCCGGAGCCGGGAAGGCTTCCGGTCAGCGCTTACTTGAATGACCGACTCTCGCCGTCCAGCGTGATCTATCGTTCAAAGAACGGAGACACTATGAAAATTAATCTGTGGAAATGTCTTCGGATACAAATAGCCTGCCTCAGTCTTTGCCCTATTCTGATGTTTGCTCAGTCCTCCAATGCTGCTGCTGCGCAAAATCTGGATGCCTGCAAGGCGGGCCGCGCGGCCTGTGATCAGTCCAGGCTGAGTCCGTCGCAATCGGCGGAGTTGGCTCTCGCTGCCCATGCGCGTAACGTTGCGAACTGCAGGAACCGCTACGATTCCTGTGACCGTTCGAAACTCTCCGAACCAGAGGCTCTGGCGCTGGCCATAGCCGATCATCAGCGCAATGTCACCGATTGCAACGACGGGATGCAGTCCTGCGACCGGTCCAAACTGACGCCTGCCGAAGCGCGGGATTCGTCCACCGCGGAGCGCCTGCGTAACATCGCCGCTTGCAAGGACGGATCGGGCGCCTGTGACCACTCGAAGCTGAGCCTTTCGGAGGCGGGGTCAGTCGACACTGCCAGGCAGCAGCTCAACACATCCGACTGTAAGAACGGCTCCGGTCTTTGCGATCATTCCCAGCTGACTTCTTCGGAAACGAAGGAAGTAGCGAGCGCAGAACGCCAGCGCAACGCGCAGAATTGTGAGAACGGCTGGGACGAGTGCGACCACGCTAAACTTACGGCAGCGGAAGCGGCCCAAACTGACAAATCAGACCACCAGCGCAACCTCTCGGCGTGCAAGAACGGCCAGGAGAGTTGTGACTACGCAAAGCTGACGCCCGCTGAAGCCAAGACGCTGGCCGACGCCGAGCATAAACGCAACTACACGGCTTGTCTGAAAGGCTATGGCTATTGCGACCGCTCTCGACTAACGCCCTCGGAAACCAAGGCAATTCCGGCCGGGCACGAGCCACTCCCCCAATAGAAGGCCATTTGGAAGAGCGCCAGGCCATCCTGCTTCTGTTTTGCATCGAAGCCTCATATGGCGAACTCGGGGTGCAACTTGGACGAATAACGTCTAGACACGGCACAAATCAGGGCGTAGGACGCGAAAGAGGCATGGCGACCGGACATTGCGATCCGACAGCTAGAGCGAGAGACTGTAAGTAAAAAATGCCAACGTTCCCGACGACAAAGCCACCCCGAGATACCACCACTTGGAACCCCGAATCGCTGCAATGAATGAAAACACGATAGACAATAGGGCTGCACCCAACACGATCTTGTATTCGTGTTGTGGCCCCGCAAGACTGTCTACGAAATGGTCGGCCTTTGGCGGATTGAGCAGAGAAAGCCAGAGCAGCATAACCAGCGACATTCCGACGGTCCCTAGCAGGTGGGAGAAGTGGCGTCCCATGTCGGAAATATACGCTTCGACGAGGCCGCTTCAATAACCGCAAGGGGGCGACTACGTCAGGCTAACTCAAAGGTAGCCAGGATGGCTCTTTCGCGGACCAACTGATTTCCGAGTGATTTCGTAGTCTGTAACTGATTGAAAATATGGCGGAGAGAGTGGGATTCGAACCCACGTTACCCTTTCGAGTAAACACGCTTTCCAAGCGTGCGCCTTCAGCCACTCGGCCATCTCTCCGGCGAACCTGGGAAGGGACGATAGCTTTCCGGAAGGCTATCGCAACGGGCCGAGTCAGGTCGAATTCACAGCGACTTGGCCTCAGTTCATTCTATGGACGGGGACGCACGAGCGCAAATCGGCAAAAGGCGGCGAAGGCGGGCGCATGGCCCGTGAGACAAGAACAAGAACGAGGCAAGCGGAGAGCCTTAGGAGAGTTTTTCGGGCGCAGATGCATCCGGTGCAGATGGATAAGAAGTAGTGGTTGACGCACCGGAAGTGGTTGCACCGGCGGCGGCACGCGCAGAGGAGGAATTGACAGGATCGCCAGGCTGGCGAGTTGCGGGAGGAACTGGCGGCGGCTTGACCCCATCGACGACGTGATGGCTCAGGCAATAGAGCGCGAGTTCGAGGCGATCGGCAACGCCCAGCTTGTCGTACACTTTGCGCAAGTAGTTCTTTACGACCTGCTCGGTCGTTCCCACGCGAACTGCGATTTCTTTGTTCTTCATGCCCTGAGTGACACAGGAAACGATCAGGGCTTCCTTGGGCGTGAGCTGGACTTTAGGGCGCGCTCCGGAAGGGCGCAGGGTGTGGCCGCGATAGGCTTCCATCACCCAATGGATGGCCTGGCTCTCGAGCCACGGCTCGCCGGCGGCAACCTTGCGGAGACAATCGACCAGAATCTCGGGTTCTACCTCGCGCGACAGAATGCCGTGAGCTCCGCGGCGGAACAGATCGAGCGTGAGCTGTTCATCCGACGCAGGTGTGACCACGACGATCTTCAGTTGCGGCGACTGGCGGAGCAGTTCCGCGACCGTTTCGACCGGATTGGGCGCCAGCGCCGATTCAAAAATCAGGACATCCGCGGAGAACTTCGTTACTGCCGATTGTGTCTGGGAAAGTGTCTCGGCCTGGCCGACCACGCGGATATCGTCTTCGAGGGCGAAGATCTTGCGCAGGCCCGCGCGGAAGATGGCCTGGGTATCGGCCAGGATCACGCGAATCAACTGGCCGGTACCGTCGTTCGCGTGAGCGCCGTGATTTTCTCCCGCACTGACCGAAGTGCTCGCCATCAGTTTCCTTGCACCTATGCTCGCTCGAAATGGTACTCGTCAATTACGACGCCAACCCCGCGACGGCCCCGGTCTTCAAAGCTGCGCACCACGCGGCCATGGCAGTCAATCTGCACATCACAACGGGAACCCACGACATCTCCGGGAAGCAGGATGGTGAAGTCCACGATCGAGCCCACAGGAACGTCGCGATCGATCGCGAAGAGCACGCCGTTGGCGGAAATGTTTTGCGTCTCCGCCGCACAAGCTCCGCTCTGCGACTGCAACTCCACGGGCAGATGCAGAGGGAACCGCGGAGCACTCTGCATTTCGGCATAGTGCTTGATCGCAGTTTGCGCCTGCGGATCCACCGTCAGTTGCTCCTCTGCTGCTTCGCCTGACACCGTTTCTGACGAACCTTCCTTCCAGTGCGCAGTACGCCTCTCAGCGCATCCGGATTTGCAGAACTTATGGGCAGCGTACACCCAGGAATCAGGCATGCAAAGTTACCGAAGTCATGGAACAGAAGGGTGCTAACTGCTTGTGGATGAGCGGATTAGAGGGAATTTACCAGGGGCAAACTGGGAACGGACTGCAGAGGCCAGCACTCAGCATTTCAGCACTCAGCATTTAGCCTGACAGAGCCTAAAGTAGCTCAGTGCTGAAGGCTGAGTGCTGAAGGGCGGCAGCCTTCCGCGTTTTTCTTTTCCGTTCCGGAACAGCGGGTGCCCCGTCCTTGCGTTCTTTGCAAGAGCCTGCCCTGAGCGAAGTCGAAGGGACGGGGCAGCCACGGTGTTGGTGATGCCAGCTAAGTTCAAAGCCTGGGCCACCCGCCGCCGCTGGCTCCTCTTTTCAAGCGTATTCCGACAGCTGATGCAACGGAAATTGCGACTCGATCAACGCGCGCGCATATCGACTGTCAACAGAACTCAGAAGGCTCATCACCTGCTCCAGACTGGCAATCTCAAAGTCAACATGCTTCAGCTTGTCCTGCACGGGCCTGGAGGGGTTGAATAACTTGAATCGAATATCGTGGTCCTGGGCCCATCTCTGCAGAAGCATTAGCATGCCGAGACCGCCACCGCCGATTGCGTGCATTTCCGTGAGGTCCAAGACTACGACGCGGGCGTCCGTCTGGGACGTAACGGCGTCCCGTAACTTCAAAGCAGCTTCGTTGCGGACAAATCTGCCCGTGCATTCAATGATTGCCATCTCACCCACGTTGTCGATATGTACGCTTGGCATTATTCCTCCGCGTTAATTGTTGTCTAGTTGTCATATCTAGAGAGCACGAACCCTGCCGCACTGTATTTTGTGCGAGATGCGAAAGGTAACTTGGCCGTGTTACCGGAACTTCCTGCATGGTGGAAGAAAATCTGACCTACAGGAAATGCTGTACGACCCCGTTCACACGGATCGGCACCAGTGGAAATGAAATCTACGATCTCAAAGAGCGGAAGCACTACCAAACCCGGACCTTGCTGCAAATGGACTCGGCCGAGTGCGGTGTGGACAGAAACGGCGGCAAGAGCGTGGTTGGCGAACTGGTGGGTACCGCGGTGAACAGGTTCGGCGAAGGGACGGACTAGTACCGCCCGAAACCTCAAGAATCGATTTGTAAGGCGACGGTTTCAAAGCGGCAGCGGTTCCCGGCGTATTGCGGTGTCGTCTCTCCGTCGCAGCCCCGCGACGTTCGGTGTCCATCTTTACCAAGCCATGTTGACATTCGAATGCTTTGCAAGTTTGGTACGGATCGTGCTTGGCAGATGGAAGGCGCTGCTCCGCGAATGACGCAAAGGCAAGTTCCTCATGTGTTTGCCCGGTGAAAAATCGGAGGAGAGTCATGCCAAGAAAACCTGTAGTTCTATGTGTGGATGACGAATGGAATGGTCTTGAAGGTCGCAAGATGCTGTTGGAGGAAGCTGCGTGCAAGGTCCTGGTCGCCATCAGCGGAGCAGAGGCTTTGCAACTGTTTGCCTCCCAACCCGTCGATTTAGTGCTACTCGACTATCACATGCCTGGAATGAATGGGGATGTCGTGGCAGAGCACATGAAAGCCGTCCAGCCCGATGTTCCAATCGCTCTGGTGTCCGCAGATGATGGGCTACCAGAGAGCGCTCTGAAATGGGTAGATGCGTTTGTGTCCAAGAGCGAGTCGCCTGCAAACCTGCTACAGATTGTCGAGCATTTGCTCGATCTGCGTTTTCTATTTGCGCCTCTCGATTTAACTGGCGGGCGAGGAAGACGCGTGGCATAAGACTTTAGAATTTGAGAGCGACGACGCAGGACTGTGTCGATTTCGTAACACGAATCAAAGACGGCCACCATTGGCCACGGTAAGTTCTGCACCCGAGCATGTCCTTTTTGGGGTCGGCACGCGAGGACTTTTGTCATTTGAAGGGTCAAAATCTCGTGCTCGATATCCCTACGAATCACGCATCAGCTGGAAAACAAAGGACTTTTATAAAATGGCACGGTTCTTGCAGTCACAAGAGTAGTTTTCGCTGCTTCGTATTTTGCAAGAGCGCATGGAAGAGAGGTGCTTATGGTAGGCGCAACGAATAATAACAAATACGATTTGAATTCTGCGATCACGTTCCTCTTGGTTGGCCTAGGTGTCGGGTCGGTTTTGTCCATTGTCTTCAATCCGAAACGAAGAGTCGCGCCAGAGAAAATCGATCGGTGGCGCATGTCAGAGTTGCGGCCACGAAGGGAAGCAGAGGAGCGAGTAGCGTGACGGCTAGGCTGGGCGTCGGCACCTGCCCGGAGCGGAGCCGAAGGGGCGGGCGGCGATGCTGCCTGTCCTATTTGGTTTGTTATGCCACAGGCGGGCCAACGTCTAGAACTTGGTCACTTCCGTGAAATTAAACTCTCGAATCTTCATGGCAGGCACGACCATGTCAAACGACTCCTCGCCGCAGGAACGAACAGGTGCGCTCATGGCCTCCACGCTCGACAGCATGTGGATGAGGCTCTCGTTAAAACGGAAGTTGCGGATTCCCCGTTTGACTTTTCCGTCTTCCACCAGGAACGTGCCGTCGCGGGTCATTCCCGTAAGCATTTTTTCGTACGGATCGACTTCGCGGATGTACCACAGCCGGGTGACCAGCACGCCGCGCTCGGTGGAGGCGATCATCTCAGACAAGGTTTGCGGATTTTGCGGCGCGGCAAAAACGATGTTCAGCGGCATCTCGCCCATTTCGTTGGGCAGCGGGAATCCATGGCCGGTGGATGCGATGGGCCCGGCCTTATCTCTATGTTCCGAGCGCTTCATTCTTTCCGCCGTCGCCCGCGCATAGACAACGCGTTTGACGACTCCTTTCTCTACCAGCGGTACGGGCATCCGGCGCATGCCCTCGCCATCGAAGGGAGAGCCGGTTTGCAGGGGATGCGTGACGTCGTCCCAGATGGTGATGTTCTCGCCGAAGAGTTGACTACCGATGCGGCCGGTGAGGAAGGAACGCTGGTCGAGGATCGCCATGCCGGAGTAATCCCAGAACATGAAGCCGACGATGTCGAGCACGGCGGCGGGCTCGAGAATCACCGTGTACTTCCCTGCTGGAATCTCCGCGGGATGCGCCGAGTCGAGCGTCTTCTGCGCCGCCGTCTCAGCAAGACGGAGCGGATCGAGGTTGGCCACGTCGGGCGAGTTGGCTTTCTGCCATCCGGAAGAGTCCCCGCCCAGCATGGTGATGGAAACCTCCGCCAGAGTCTGGGTATGCCAATTGCTCAGGCCGCGCGAATTGAAAATGCCCTCGACAGATTCGGAACTGGAGAAGATTCCAGCAGCTGTGAGTTTGTGTTTCTGCGCAACCTCGACGATCTTCTTTACGCTGTCGGCGCGAAGTTGCGGCGTGATGGCCGCAGTCTGAGCGAAATAGCGGGATGGAGCTTGCGTAGTGAGGACGCCCCCTTCGGCAAGCTCAGGGCGGGCATCGTCCGCGCTGCCGGCAGCTTCGCGACTGTCGGGCATGGGCAGCAAGTCAGGATCAGAATGCTGCACCTTTGCCAATGCTTCCGAAGATTCCACCACCCGCCGCAAGCTTTCGTCGTCAAACTTGTTGGTCGTAGCGCGAGCGGTGCGTCCGCCAAAGGCCGTGCGAACCGAGACGATATGATTTTCCTCGGCGACGTTCTGATGGATGGTATTGTTCGCAAACCGAGTCAGCGCAAAGCGTCCGCCGGAAATAAGAACCTCGATCTCGTCAGCGGACGACAACTTCCTGATGCGGTCAAAGATGTCGCTCGCTTGTTCCCTGGCTAGCATAGGCTGTTTCTTGTTTTCTCTGTGCCTCTGTGTCTCTGTGGTGAACTAGCTCCCCTTGTACGCGCTTCCCACTTTGATTTGCCGAAAGCGCGACGGCGCTGCGCCGTGACCCGTGCCCATCACTTGTTGCGGTTGACCTTTGCCGCAATTGGGTGTGCCCCAGAGCGTCCACTCATCGCGCGAGCAGATCGCATCCAGCGAATTCCAGAACTCGGTTGTGATTCCGGAATACGACGGGTTCTTCACCATGCGCACGCGCTTGCCTTTCTTGATCTCCCAGCCGATCTCGCAGCCGAATTGAAAGTTGTACCGCCGGTCGTCAATCGACCAGGAACGGTTGGTCTGCATCAGGATGCCGTGATCGGTTGCGGCGATCAGTTGCTCGAGGGTCAGCGGCTTTTCGCCCGGCAGCAGGCTGACGTTGGTCATGCGGATCATGGGCAGACGATTCCATCCCTCGGCGCGCAGCGTCCCGCCGGAGCGGCTTTCGCCGATGGCGTGCGCGGTCTCGCGCGAACTGAGGTAGCCGGTGAACAATCCATTCGTGATGATCGGCGTGCACTGCGCGGGGACGCCTTCGTCGTCGAATCCGAAAGTGCCGAGGCCCGGTCCGTGCTCCTGGCGCGCGTCGGCAACCACGTTTACCATCTCAGTTCCGTAACGCAACGTGCGCAGTTTGTCGAGCGTCAAGAACGATGTGCCCGCGAAATTCGCCTCCATGCCCAGCACGCGATCAAGTTCGATGGGATGCCCGATCGATTCGTGGATCTGCAATGCCAGCTGCGAATTGTCGAGAATAATGTCGAACGTACCTTCGGGACACTGGTCTGCATGATGCAGGGCAACCGCCTCTTCGGCGATGCGGCGGGCATTCTCGACGAGCTTCAACTCTTCGATCAGTTCGTACCCTTTGTTCTGCCACTGTCCGCCATAAGAATTAGGATACGAACGTTTCTGGATTTCGTTTCCCGCAAACGCGTATGCGGTGTAGCCCGCACCCGCGGAATACTTGGTCTGATGGATGTCGGTTCCTTCCGACGATAGAAACCATTGCTCCTCACGATTGAAGTTGAGGTTGGTTTCGGCCAGGGTAATGCCGGCAACGGCGCGCAACTCAGAGTCGATATTCAGCAGCAGCGCGATGTTTTGCTCGACCGAGATCGAGAATGGATCAATCACATGCGGCGTGGTCCACTCGGCGGTCACGGCTTTTTCCGCAGCGAGGCGGACGTCGTGCTGCTTCACTTGCGCCGAGGCGAGTGCAATTTCAACCGCGCGGGCAGCCGTGGCTTCAACGCCGGAGCGCGATAGATCTTCGGAAGCGGCGAATCCCCACGCACCATCGGCAATCACGCGCACGCTCATCCCCACAGACTCAGCGTCGGACGCGCTGCCGACTTTGCCGTTCTTCGTGGTGAGTGCGCGGCTTCTCTGACTGACGATGCGCGCATCGGCGTAGCTCGCGCCGCGCATTGTGGCAACATTCAAAGCCCAGTTGGCGACTTGCTTCATGCGGAGATTCAAATCTACCACGGAGGCACGGAGTCACAGAGAAAGGCAAGCTAAAATATTTGGACGTCTACGGTGTGGCCCTCGCCACATCCAGCGCTTTCCTCACCGCCAACAATTCTTTCAACAGGTCACGCAGCTTGGTGGATTCCAGCGCATTTGCTCCGTCAGATTTCGCAACTTTCGGATTATCGTGAACTTCGAGGAAGACGCCATCCACGCCGGCGGCGACCGCCGCACGCGCCAGCACCGGGATGAACTCAGGCTGGCCGCCGCTGACTGCGGGCCCACCGTCGTCAGCTTGAGCGGAAGGAAGCTGCACGGAATGCGTCGCATCGAAAACCACGGGCGCGAATTTGCGCATGATGGAAAGCGAGCGCATATCTACGACGAGGTTGTTGTAACCGAAACTTGAGCCGCGCTCGGTCAGAAAGACTTGCGCGTTGCCCGCCTCGCGGCACTTCTCCACCGCATGCCGCATGTCCCAGGGCGAAACGAATTGACCTTTCTTGATATTGACGGCGCGGCCGCTGAGCGCCGCCGCGAGCACGAGATCAGTTTGACGGCACAGAAACGCAGGGAATTTGCAGCACGTCAACGACCTCCGCGACTCTTGCAACATCGGCCACCTCGTGGACATCGGTGAGTAACGGGAGCTGAACCTCGTCCTTGATCTTCTTCAGAATACGCAGACCTTCCTTGATTCCAGGCCCACGAAAACTGCGAATCGAGGTGCGGTTGGCTTTGTCGTAGCTGGCTTTGAAGATGAACGGGAAACCCAGCGCTTTGGTGACGCCTTTAATGATCTCGGCCATGCGAATGGCGTGCTCTTCGCTCTCGATCACGCACGGACCGGCAATAAGGAAAAGATTGCCTGAGCCGATGCGGACATCGCCGACTTGGAAGGAGGAAATCAGAAGCTAAAACCTCTCACCGCCGAGCACGCAGAGAACGCGGAGATAAAATCATGGAAAAACCACAGTTCCTTCTTGTTTCTCTCGGCGTACTCGGCGATCTCGGCGGTAAACTCTCTTACTCACCTTCGTGGCACTTTTTCCGGACGGTGAAACATCTCCACCGCAGCAGTCTCTTTCTCCGCCCGCCGCTTCGAGCCGTGCTCATACGCGGCCGCGATGAATGTACTGAACATCGGATGCGGCTCCAGCGGCTTCGACTTGAACTCGGGATGAAACTGGCAGCCGATGAAATGCGGATGGTCGGGCAGTTCCACGATCTCGACGTAGGTCCCGTCGGGCGTCGAACCAGAAATTCGCAGCCCCGCTGCCACCATCGGCTCCTCGTATTCGCGATTGAATTCGTAACGATGGCGGTGGCGCTCGCTGATCTCGAGCTTGCCGTAGATCCTGTGCGCCAGCGTGTTGGGCTCAATCTTGCAAGTCCACGCGCCCAGCCGCATGGTGCCGCCAAGTTCTTCCACTCCGCGCAACTCGCGCAACTTGTAGATCACGCGATGCGGTGTCGCGGGATCGAACTCGCTCGAATTTGCCTCCGCCAGCCCAACCACGTTGCGTGCAAACTCGACACAAGCCGTTTGCATTCCCAGGCAAATGCCGAAGTAAGGAACCTTTTTCTCGCGGGCATGACGGATCGCGATCAGCATCCCTTCGATGCCGCGCTTGCCAAAACCGCCGGGTACCAGAATTCCGTCGTAACCTTCGAGCTGCTCTTCGTAACTCTGATCGCTGGTTTCCAATCCCTCAGCTTCGATCCAGTTCAACTGAAGTTTCAGATTGTGCGCCAGCGCGCCGTGCACCAGCGCTTCCTTCAGCGACTTGTAAGAATCTTCATACTCAACATACTTGCCGACGATCCCGATCGTAACCGTGTCTTTCGGGTTGTAGACGCGATGCACGATGTCTTCCCACTTGGAAATATCCCGGTCTTTCGCTTCCATGCGCAGATATTTCAGCACCAGCGTATCCACACCCTCGTTCGCGAACACGAGCGGCACTTCATACACCGAAGCCACGTCCTTGGCCGTGATCACGGCTTCTTCCTGCACGTTGCAGAACAGCGCAATCTTCGACTTAAGCTCCTTGGCGAGGAAACGGTCGGTACGGCAGAGCAGAATGTCCGGTTGAATTCCGATGCTGAGCAATTCTTTCACCGAGTGCTGTGTGGGCTTGGTCTTCAGTTCCTGCGCCGCTGCGATGAAGGGCACCAGCGTGACGTGGACGAACAGCGTGTCCTCGCGGCCGAGTTCCTGGCGCATCTGGCGGATCGCTTCCATAAAAGGCAGCGACTCGATGTCGCCCACCGTGCCGCCAATCTCCACGATGGCCACGTCGACATCCTGCGCCACTTTCTTCATTGCCGCTTTGATTTCATTCGTCACGTGCGGGATCACCTGCACGGTTTTGCCCAGATAGTCTCCGCGCCGCTCTTTGGCGATGATCTGCTCATAGAGCCGACCCGTGGTCCAGTTGTTGTCGCGAGAAAGTTTGGCGTGGGTAAAGCGCTCGTAGTGGCCGAGGTCGAGATCGGTTTCGGCGCCGTCGTCGGTCACGAAGACCTCGCCATGCTGAAACGGCGACATCGTGCCCGGATCGACGTTCAGATAAGGATCAAACTTCATCAGGTTGACTTTCAACCCGCGGCTCTCCAGCAGGCAACCGATGGAAGCCGCGGCCAATCCCTTACCCAGGGAAGACACAACTCCGCCCGTCACAAAGATGTACTTTGCTGGCATCTATTCCTCGCTCCAAATTGTGTTTGAAAGTTTGTGCAGGTGGGGTGCACGATCAATTATGACAGAAGAGGCCTGTGGAAAGAAACAGAAGAATCAACGGGTCGTGTCTTAGCTTGCAGAGATGCTCATGTGCTGACAGGCACCTCGCCCGCCGAGCGGAGCGACGCGGCCTCTTGGCAGAGGCGGAACTAAGGCACTACCAATCGACGCGCGTTGACTATCCTGGGGATGTGGGCGAAAATGAATTGAGTACTTCCCTCGATCCCGACTTGTCGGGCTTCGGCATTTTTTGTCCTCAATCGTGGGCCTGTGGCGCAGCTGGGAGCGCGCTTCCATGGCATGGAAGAGGTCGTCGGTTCGATCCCGACCAGGTCCACCAATTCTCTCAACAACTTAGACGGGGCGAGTAGTTACCGCAACGGCTCTTGTGTCATGTTTGTGTCATAACCCGCCGTGCAATGTTTGTCAGGAGTTAAGATGTAGCCTAGAAATAGTGCGAGTTTTCAATCACCGGGAGACATGACAGATGACTAGTCGAATCGCCATGTTCAATCACAAGGGAGGCGTGAGCAAGACCACGACAACCTTTCACCTAGGCTGGATGCTGGCATCGAAGGGCCACCGAGTGATCGTGGTGGACGCCGATCCCCAATGCAATCTGAGCGGTCTGATTTTGGGCTTCAAAGGCGAGAATGAGTTTGAACAGTACTATGAGGCCGAGGGCACCGGGAACATAAGGGCGGGCCTCGCACCGGCATTCGAGTCTCAACCCCGCGCAATTGAGCCCGTCGAATGCGTTGCCGTGGACGGATGCGAGGGCCTATTTCTGTTGCCGGGGCACATTCGGCTGTCCGAGTGGGAAGTCACACTTGGTATTGCGCAAGAACTCTCCGGTTCGATTCAGACTTTGCAGAATCTACCTGGTTCCATCACATACCTCCTTGACATCACTGCCCAGAAGTACAAGGCTGATTATGTCTTAGTTGACATGAACCCCAGCCTCAGCTCGATCAACCAAAACATACTGATGACCAGTGATTTTTTCATTGTTCCCACTTCACCTGATTACTTCTCGGTAATGGCCATTGAATCACTGTCTACGGTGCTCCCTCGCTGGCAGGCGTGGGCCGAACGCGCGAAACAAAACCCCACGCTTAAGGGTGCTGCATATCCTTACCCAGGAAACACTCCAAGGTTTCTTGGAACCATTATTCAGAAGTACCGGCCACGCAAAGGAGCTCCTACGGTGGGCTTCCAAAGCTGGATTGATACGATTAACGATAGGGTCGCGAAGCAACTTGTGCCCACTCTTGCGCCTTTAACCATGCTGCTACCGCCCGAGCGCTACCAGCAAGTCACAGGCCTCCTGCCCGGCTATTGTCTTTCTCAGATCGCGGACTTCAACACGCTCATAACGAGGTCCCAGGAGTACAAGACACCCGTTTTTGCCTTAACGAAGGAGCAGTTGGGCCATGTCGGTTAAGTTTTGGAGATTGATCAAGCAAAGATGAAGGAATTTGAGGCGGCGTTCAGTTCGTTGGCCGATGACGTGGCAACGCTGACAGCCTAATGACGCAGCGAGATTCAGGGCCAATGTGGTAACAACGCCTAGGCCAAATGAAACCGGCGCTCGATCAGTTCGATGAGAATATCTCTCGGGCTCGCGTCCTTTCGGGGCTGGCGAGATCGCTCTCAGTACTCACAACAACAGCAGTTGAACCTTAGCGACATTTATCGCGCCTCGCTGGTTTTGGGGGTGAGCGCACTTGATCAGTTTGTACACGAGTTCGTCCGGCTTGGAATGCTTGATGTGCATAGGGGAAATCGGCCCGTTACTGATGCCAACCTCGCCTTTAGGATTCCACTGGGAGCTGCCAGGCTTGGAATAGCCAATCCGACGCGAGACGACTGGCTGGATGCGACCGTACGAGAGGCACACTCATGGCAAAGTTTTCAACAGCCCGACAAAATCGCGGACGCGATACGCTTGGTATCAGGCGTCAAGTTATGGGAGGAGGTTGCGAAGGAAGTCGGAACAGATGCAAAAGCAGTCAAAGTCCGGTTGACCGCAATAATCGACAGGCGAAATCAGATCGCACACGAGGCTGATATGGACCCAACGAATCCAGGAAATCGGTGGCCAATCAGCAGTGCTCTTACGGAGGATGCGCTTGATTACATCGAGCGCCTGATTCATGCAATCTACAAGTCAACCGTCTGAAGCATTACCACTTGGCTGTGCAGACTCGTGCTGAAACTATCGGCGGGTCCACCAACTCTCAATCTCGTTTCTGACAGATTATCCAGAGCACCTTTTAAGCTCTTGCGCGCCGCCCCGCAGGTCGGACCTTATCTAACGCCTGACCCAGATCTGCGATCAGATCCTCTGCGTCCTCAATCCCCACCGAATAACGGATGAGCGCCTCCGGGATGCCCGCCGCCGCGCGTTCCTCCCTGGTGGACTCGACGTGGCTCGTGGTGGCGGGCGGGCCCGCAACCGTCTCGACCGCACCCAGATTTGCCGCCAAATGTGCATAACGCAAACGCGGCAGGAAAGATTTCACGGAGTCGAAGCCGCCCTTGATGACAAAACTGAGTACGCCTCCAAAACCGCGCATCTGTCGGCGAGCAATCTCGTAATGCTCGTGGGACTCCAATCCGGGATAGAAGACTTTCATAACGTTCGGGTGTGATGCCATGTATCGCGCAATCTTCAGCGCACTCTCGTTCTGCCGTTCGATTCGAAGATGAAGAGTTTTCATCCCTCGAAGCAGCAGGTAAGCCGCCATGGGATCGAGGCAGGCTCCGGTGATTTCACGAAAGTGATAAATCTTCGCGACCAGATCGGCCGTACCGCAGACTACGCCGCCGAGCGCATCCGCGTGCCCGCCCAGAAACTTTGTCGCGCTGTGAATCACGAGATCGGCGCCGAGTTTCACAGGCTGCTGATTGATCGGCGTGGCAAAGGTGTTGTCCACAATCACCACGGCCTTGTGGCGATGGGCCGCGGCAGCCAGGCGGCCGAGATCGACAACTTTGACGGTCGGATTCGTCGGGCTCTCCAGATACACAGCCTTGCACCCCTGTGCGATCGCCGTTTCAATTGCTTTGTGATTACTGGTATCGCACAGCGACACGTCGATACCAAATCGTGGCAGGAATTCGATAAACAGCTTGTTCGTCCCTCCGTAAGTGTCTTTAATGGAAACGACGCGATCCCCGGGAAACAGAAGCGCAAAGAGCGTATTGCTGATCGCGCCCATGCCGCTCGAAAAACTGGTGGCAGCTTCGGCGCTCTCGAGATTCCTTACCTTCTCTTCGAAGGCGGCTACGGTTGGATTTGTGTTGCGGCTATAGATGTGGCCATGGCTCTTTCCTTGCGCCACCGCGAGCCATTCATCCACACTGTCGTAGCCGAACGAGACGCTAAGCGCCACTGGTATTTGCGTAGCACCTTCCCAATGCGTGCCGCCCTCACCAGCCCACACTGCACGGGTGCCAAGTCCGGCTTGATCTTTCTTCTCGCTGCGTCAACGCACGAAGAATGCCTCCTGAAATCGGCACTCAGCATTCGCACTTAGCATTCAGCCATCACAGCTCGAGTTGGCTGAATGCTGACTGCTGAGTGCTGAATGCTGCCTCACTTCGTTCGTCAGTCTAGCAGGCTATGAAGTCGGCGCGCCGCGCTTTCCGGCACCCCCGCTAGGATCATTGCCGAGGGCGGCGCGAGGAATGCTAGGCTTGTGAGATGAGCGGCCGGCTAACAACTCTTCTTGGATTCCTCTTTCTTGTCTGGTCATTGTTCCTCTCGGTCCCGACGGCCTCGGCCGCGAACTGGACCGTGCGTGCGCAACCCACGCGGTTGGTGAATGGCGGGCCGGTACTGTTTCAGGTCAAGCCACCTCAGCATTTGGAATCGCTAAGCGGGACCTGGCTGGGTCATGACGTTTCTTTCAGCTTCGATGCGAACAGCAAGACCTGGTTCGCGCTGGCGGGCGTGAGCTTTGAAACGGCTCCCGGAACTTACCCGCTTGAACTGACCGGCGAAACCGAAGCGGGAAAGGCACCCCGCAAGAACATTGCGTTCAGCCGCAAGTTCACGGTCACCCGTGGCAAGTATCCCAGGATCCAAGCCAAGCTCAGCGTTGAAGGCAAGTTCACCGAGCCCAGCCCCGAACAGCAGAGACAAATCGAAGAAGGCCAGCAAGTCAAGAAAGATTACCTGAACCGGGTCACGCCAGAACGCGAGTGGTCGGGGCCATTCTCCGCGCCGGCGGACGCCGCCATTTCTGACGTCTTCGGTTCACAACGCATTTTCAATGGCAAGACCTCGAGTCCCCACCTCGGCTTGGATTTCCGCGTCCCCAGCGGAACCCCCGTCGAGGCCATGAATGACGGCACAGTGCTGCTGGCGCGGCCACTTTATTTCGAAGGCAATTTCGTCGTCTTGGATCACGGCCAGGGCCTGCTCACCATCTATATGCATCTTTCGGAATTCAAAGTGAAGGAAGGGGATCTGGTGAAACGCGGGCAGGTGATTGCGCTGAGCGGCGGCACGGGCCGGGCCACGGGCCCGCATCTCCACGTCGGGGTGCGGTGGCAGGGAACCTACCTCGATCCCGCGAGCCTGACGCGTTTGCGGCTGCCGTGACCAGCACCTTGCAATTAGCAGTTAGCAGTTCAACCCGTACCAACCCGCATTGGCTAACCGCTAACTGCCAAATTGCTGCTTTCCTCACGCGTTCCCGCCCGAAATCCCACTCAACCCGCGCGCCGGAATGTCCCGCAGCGCATCCTTCAGAGCCTCTTTCAGCTCGAGGTTGCGGATGAGGCGATGCAGATAGTTAGGATGCACACCCAGAATGCGGGCAGCGTCGGCATAGCTGCCTTGCGTCTGCTCCACGGCATCAAGAATCAATTGCTTCTTCAATTCCTTGACCGCCGCATGATATTTCGCTTCGGTTATCTCTGGCGGCGGAGTGCGCTCCAGCAGCGATTCCGGCAGATCCTCGGGCAGAATCATATCCGAGGTCCCCAGCACGAGCGCGCGCTCGATGGCGTTTTCCAGTTCGCGCACGTTACCAGGCCAGTCATAGTTCACCAGGCAAGCCAGGGCCTCGCGCGAGATCGGCCGGGGCTTCACTTTGCAGCGTTTCGCATGCTTCTGCACGAAATGCCGCACCAGCATGGGGATATCTTCGCGGCGGTCCCGAAGCGTCGGCATCGTGATCTTCAACACCGCCAAACGGTAATACAAATCCTGGCGAAACCTGCCGTCGCGCACGGCCTGCTCCAGGTCGCAGTTGGTGGCGGCAATGATTCGGATATCCACCTTGATGGGATGGATCCCGCCGACTCGTTCGAACTCACGCTCCTGCAGCACGCGCAGCAGTTTGACCTGCAGCGTGGGAGCCAGCTCGCCGATCTCGTCGAGAAAAAGCACGCCTCCATCGGCGACCTCGAGCCGTCCTCTCTTCAGCGATGCGGCTCCGGTAAACGCTCCGCGCTCGTGGCCGAACAGATCGCTTTCCAGAAGCGTTTCCGGAATCGCAGAGCAATTGATGGCCACAAACGGCTTGCCCGCCCGTGGACTGTTACGGTGCAACGCCCGCGCTGCCAGCTCCTTGCCGGTTCCGCTCTCGCCCTCGATCAATACTGTCGAATCGATGGGCGCCACGCGCTTCAGGAACTGATAAACCTCTTTCATGTGGGCGCCGTCTCCGACCAGGCTCCGATCCTGACTGATCTCCACCGTCAGGCGCTCATTTTCCTGTTCCAGCCAATGCAGGCGGCGGGCGTTCTCCAATGCCACCGCGGAGATGCCTGCGATCGCCGCCACCAGTTGCAAATGCTCTTCGTTGAGACGGTTGCTGACACTGTCGCTGTCGAGATAAATGCACCCAATCACCCGCTGGAATACGGTCAACGGCACGCACAGCAGTGAACGCACCTGCGACGCCGCCAGGCTTTCGACCTCGCGCAATTCGCTGCTGCCGGGCACATCACTGCCTAGCATTGCAATTCCCTGCTCCAGCACCTGGCGCGCGACTGTGCGGCTCACCTTGACCAACTGGGCTTGCCCGGCCTGCCGCATGCGGGCGAACGTGGAATTGAATTCATGGCCGTCCCTGTCCGCCAGCAGGATGGCGCCCCGGCCTGCGGGAACCACCTCGAAGATCAGGTCGAGCAACTGTCCTTGCAGATCGTTAAGATCGCGAATGGCATGTACAATCCGGCTGATCTTGAGCAGCGCGTTCAAGTTACGGGCCACACGCGAGGTCGCCGGCAGCTCGCGCAACAATCGGTCCGGCTGCAGATAGATCACGTCCCTGGGATGGATAATGGTGGTTGCCGCTGTGGCTTGGGCGTCTTCCAGTTCCACGCGGCTCGCCGGCGTAAGATCTTCGTCCTCCAGCAGAAATAAGAAGGAGGAGTCGCCCGCGGCGATTTCGTCTCCGTGTTGCAGCCATTGTTCTTCGATCCCTGCGCCGTTCACCAGGGTTCCATTGCGGCTTTCGAGGTCCCGCACCCGGAATCTTCCCTCTCGCCCGCTCACCAGACAATGCTTCCGCGAGACGGACGGATCGGTGATTGCGATTCCATTCGACGCTTCCCGCCCAATGGTCACGTCTCCCTCAGACAGAGGAATCGTCGAGTCTTTCAAGGGCCCGGAAAGCACCAGGAGTTTGGGACGCAAGCTTCCTCACCTCGCGGCCTTCTTATCACACTTCGGCCCTAAATTCATACCCGAAATGAAGTTGTTCCACTATCCGAACGGATAGGAGCTGCTATCCGATCGGATAGCAAATGGCCCGGACAGCCGGGAGAACTCGAAACGGACAGCACCTTGAATTAGGCAATAACTACTTTGCCGAGAATGAGTTGGGTGGATGGCTACATTTCGTGGCAAGCCCGGTGCCGACTGGCATACGGCATGCAATTGTGAGGTTACGCAGGGCTCGGTAAAAGGCGATAGGGGAAGCGCTTTTGATCCGTTCTTGCCGAGTTCGCGCAAATCAGGGATCCGAGGGGCCCCCTCATCGGGTCCCTGGTTTTTTGGGGCCATTTCGACCTGGTAGCTAACTGGCCACCGCTTCGTTGCCCGCAGACGCCGCGACCACAGGCACGGCCATCACTGCTCCATCGCGAAACGTAACGCTGTTTCCGGAAATCGCCGGCACGCGCTCACCCGGAACCAAAATTCCCACAAGGTTCAGCGGATCGGCAGCCGACAGCGTGATCGTTCCCGTAGCGGCATCGAGCTTGCGCATCGCTCGCACGGATTCTACTGCGACCGGAAGCGCAAACTGCTCGCCCAGAAATCCATCTACGAAACGGCCGCCACGAATCTCGCCGCGGTCCTCAAGCCTGCGGAAGCCGCCAAGCAACTCTCGCCACGGCGGCAAGTTCGCCTCCCGCGCCAGCACATCCCGGACAACAATGCCGTAACGCCGCAGCAGCATCCAGCAGGCTGCTTCGACTGCGCGAGGCCGCTCAACAACTTCATCGGTGTGCAGCAGCGCCCACCGGCCCGCATTGTGCCGCGGACGCGTCGTGCGCCCGCTGCCCTGCCCCGCCCGCCGTTTGGGATCGATGAGCGAGCGCAGATTGTCGAACCCGTCAGCGGTCACCAGGCCGGCAGCCACCAGTTCCCAAAGCCCGGTCTCGATTTCCGCTTTCAGCTTGCCGGTGCCGCGCACGATATCGGCAAAGAACGATGCGCCACGCTGCCGCAGAAAATCCAGCACCATCTGTGCTCCATGGCTCAGGCCGCTGGTCGCGCCCGGTTCCGCGCCCGGATGCCGCGGCGTCATCCAATCGGCATCTTCGCGGATGAAAAACGTAATGGGCGCAACGCTGGTAGGAATCACCCGGCGCTGGCGCGGAGCGGCTGCCGACTGAGAGTCCGTCCCGCGACTCGCACCCGAGTAATCCAGCGTCGCCGGATGCGGCGACAACCTTCCCCAGCCCACCGCCCCGGTCAGGCAAAGCTGGTCCAGCCATTTGGGATCGTAGTCCGCAATGCGCCGGGCCAGCACCTGCCGCTCCCACGCATTCGCCGGGATCTCAAACCCTTGCAGTTGCCGCAGCACTTCGAGCGTGCCCCGCTCGCCCGCCACCTGGGTTCCCGGAGCCATGTGCTGCCAGCGCAGCAGCCATTGCATGAATTGCGCCGCCGTGACCGGCTCGATCTGCTTGCGCAGCGTAGCGACGGTCAGCCGGTGAATGCGCGCCAGCAGCCGCCGCTCGCACCATTCGATTCGGCTCGTGTGGCGCGGACGCCCCCGCCCGCGAGGCAGCGCCACTGAAGTTTCCCCGCAGCACAGTCCCGCTGGCTTCCATGCGAAGCAAAACGTTCGAAATCTCGGACGCGGGAATCCCCAAAGTTCCCCAAGCTGTGTAGCAGTAGTCGGCCCCACATGCGACATCCATCCAGTAACCAGCGTAAGTAAAGCATCGTCGCGAGTGGGAGCCGACACTTCCACCGTCGGCCAATTCCTGTTCAAACCGCGCCTCGGGAAACAACAGCTGAAAAAGTCCTGGCGCGCTCGGCAGCAACCCAGTAGCGCCGGCCCTCGAATAAAGCGGTCCCCGCCCGCCTTTCGTCAACCAGCCTCTGGAAATGGCCCAGCCAGTTGTTCCCGGCACTGCCTATGTGGGGAAAGCCGCCCTCGCCTGCCCTGAGCGAAGCCGAAGGGGCTGTCCGGTCGAGCGAAGCTCGACTCTCCGGCAGCGCCACCAGCGTATGCAGCACATCATGCAACTCATCCGCGTCGCGCACATCCGGCCACGCCTCTTCCCGCACCTGGGCAATCGCCGCCGGATCCAGACCTCCCACTTCCTCGAGCACCGATTCCGGCAGCATGCGCCGCATCTGTACCGCGCGCGCCCGCCGCTCCTCCAGCGGCGCGTCGTCGAGAAACGCATACGGATTCGCATTCAGAATCTCATGCGAAAACTGCGATGGAACCGGCGTGTCGACCGCGAGACAACGAATCCGCCCGTCGGCCAGCCCGCTCAGCACGAACTTCAGCCCGTCAATATCCATCGCCTCGGTGAGCACATCCTTCATCACTTCGCCCACCAGCGGATGATCCGGAATCTGTCGCTCGCCTTGAATGTTTTCGAAACAGGCGGCCGCGTCGGGAAAAACCGAAGCCAGCAGATCGTCGGAGCGCATGCGCTGAATCTGCGCCGGAACTTTCTTTCCGTTCTGAAAGCGCAACAGCGCCAGCGCCCGGTTCGCATCCCAGCGCCAGCGCGTGGCAAAGATCGGAGAATCCAGCGCCGCCTGCTCCAGAATCGGCTGCACCGTCGCCGCCTGCAGAAAGTTGAACACGTCCCCCAGCGGGAAGCTGTGCTGCTCGGCCAACGCGATGTTCAGTCCGTTGTCGGTGGCCGCCGCCTGCAACTCGAAGTTGAAGCCGCGGCAGAAGCGCTTGCGCAGAGCCAGTCCCCAAGCCTTGTTGATGCGTCCGCCGAACGGCGCGTGGATCACCAATTGCATCCCGCCGCCTTCGTCAAAGAAGCGCTCCGCAATCACGGTGGTCTGCGTCGGCACCGCGCCCAGCACTGCGCGGCCCTTGCAAAATGTATTCAATTGCCTGCTCCGCGCCGGAATCATCGAGGCCGCATTCTTCTTTGAGCCAGCCCACCGCTGCGGCCACCTCCGGCTGGGTCGCGGAAAATCCCACCGGCGAGGTATGCGGCAGCATCTCGCTGATCTTTTCCCGCAGCGTTCCCACATGCGCCGAAAGTTCTTCGGTTCGCGCCGGAGCTTCTCCTCGCCAGAACGGCACACTGGGCGGCGCGCCGTGCGCATCCTGCACCAGCACCCGGCCAGCGTTGGTTTCGATTCGCCGAATCATCCACGACGTGTTCCCCAGCAGCATGATGTCGCCGCGGTTGCTCTCCACGGCAAAGTCTTCATCCACCGTGCCCACTACAACGCCATCGGGTTCCGCCACCACGGCGTAGAGCGAGTTGTCCGGGATCGCTCCGCCGCTGGTGATCGCCGCCAGCCGCGCCCCGCGCCGCGCCCGCAGTTTGCCGTTCACGCGATCGCGATGCAGATACGCGCCGTAGCGTCCGCGCCGCGCCGCAATGCCCTCGGCCAGCATCTCCAGAATCGCGTCGAAGGTTGCACGTGCCAGATTGCGATACGGATACGCGCGCTTTACCAGCGCAAATAACTCATCCTCGCCCCACCCATCGGTCGCATTCGTAGCGCCGGCGTCCTCGCCGGCTGTCGCGAGCCCATCCTGGGCTCGCTGCCGTGATCGAGGCATCGTTGTCTCTGTTCCCGAAGCGCAAGCCGCCACGATCTGCTGCGCCAGCACATCCAGCGGTGATTCCGGAATCATCAGCCGGTCCAGATCGCCTTGCCGGATGGCACGCACCAAAGCCGCGCACTCCAGCAAATCATCGCGAGTCGTGCAAAAAAGTCGTCCCTTGGGAACGGCGCCGCGCCAGTGCCCGGACCGCCCCACACGCTGCAGCGTCACCGCAATCGCGCGCGGCGAATTGATCTGTACCACCAGATCCACCGTCCCCACATCAATTCCAAGTTCAAGCGACGCGGTCGCCACCAGCACTCGTACCTGGCCTTCTTTCAGTTTCTTCTCGGCCGCCAGACGCAGCTTGCGCGAGAGACTGCCATGGTGCGCCGCCACATTCTCTTCCCCGATGCGCTCGCCCAGTTGATGCGCCACGCGCTCCGCCATGCGCCGCGTGTTCACAAACACCAGCGTCGAGCGGTGCTGCTCCACCAGCGCCACCAGCCGGTTGTAAACCTCATCCCACATTTCGTTCGAAGCCACCGGCCCCAGCGGCATGGGTGGAACTTCGACCGCAAGATCGAGTTTCCGCTTATGCCCGATGTTGACGATCACGGGATCACCGCTTTGAAAGGACGCGGCTTCCAGTCGCGCCGCAGAGCCCTCTGAGGGTAGAGCGGCTTCAGCCGCTGAGGTCCCGGTCAGAAAGTGCGCCACTTCTTCTATCGGCTTCTGCGTGGCAGATAGTCCAATCCGCACCGGCGGTTTGTAAGTCAGCGCTTCCAGCCGTTCCAACGACAGCGTCAAGTGCGCTCCACGCTTGTCGTCGGCCACCGCGTGGATTTCATCCACAATCACCGTCTCGACGTCGCGCAGAATCGCCCGGCTCTTATCCGCCGTCAGCAAAATGTAGAGCGACTCCGGCGTGGTAACCAGAATGTGCGGCGGCCGCTTCAACATGGCGCGCCGCTCGTGCATGAGCGTGTCGCCGGTACGGACTGCGGTGCGAATCTCGGGCATCAGCAGTCCGCGCTCCCCGGCCATGGCGAGGATTTCGCCCAGCGGCACTTCCAGGTTTTTCTGGATGTCGTTCCCCAGCGCTTTGAGCGGGGAAACGTAGAGAACTTCGGTCCGATCCGCGAGATCGCCCGCCAGCGCCTTGCGCACCAGTCGATCAATGCAGGCAAGAAACGCAGCCAGCGTTTTACCCGACCCGGTGGGCGCGGAAATCAGCGTGGTCCGGCCGGCCAGAATGTGCGGCCAGCCCTGCTCCTGCGGCTCAGTCGGCGTGCTAAACCGCTGCACAAACCACTCTGCCACGAGAGGGTGTGCCCAAGCCAGCGACGCAGGAAAGGACGGCATTCGGATATTGTAGCCGGAAGATGGAGTTTCGTAAAATGTTCGCCCAGGCGTTCGAAAGGTGCAACAATCTACCTCAGAGCAAGCGTGATCCTGATCGCTTCTTCAATCCGCGCGAGAACGTCCCGATCTAGTCGGCCGTAATAGCCCACCAGTCGCGAAACCTGAATCGCGCGAATCTGCTCCGCTTTTGCGACGCTATCCACCTTTAACCCACCCGAACCTTTGGGAAGTTCGGCGTGGCTGGGGTAAAGACGCCTGACATTGGCTGCTTCGGTGACGGGCACCACCACCACCACTGGACTGTTGGCGTTGATGGAATCGCGGCTGATGACCACGACCGGCCGCGTCCCCGCCTGCTCGCTGCCTTCGGTAGGGTCAAGCCGGGCGCTGAATACGTCGCCGCGAACGGGTTTTGGCAGTGCGGATCTTTGACTGGTCATGTGCGGCTTCAGGAGTGGCCCTGACCTTGAAAGCTTCCCAGTCGCTCTTCTCGAATTCGCCGGCCAGCGCAATCGAAGCGCGCTGATAGTCGGCATCGTTCGCCATTTGCGCAAAGGCCGCGTCGATCTCCGCTTCCGTCAGCCTTCGTACCTTCTCTTCGATTGCCTGGACGACAAAGTCGTTGAAACTCGAAGCCCGCGACTGGACCACTACGGTCTTTGCCCGCTCATACACCTGCCGCGGCAGCCGCACCGTCGTGTTTTGATATTCCTTCCGGGCGGCTAGGGACATATCCAGGTCACCATCTTGAATATCAGAATTGTATCATATCGCTCTATCAATTCTGATATCATTTGTCATATCCACAATGCCACGATCCGCGATGCCGAAACCTTCCGCCCAAGCCCGCGCCCGCAAAATCAAACTGCTCCTCTTCGACGTAGACGGCGTGCTCACCGACGGCAAGCTATTCTTTTTGCCTGCTCCAGCCGGATCGCAGCCCAGCCAGATCGAATTCAAAGGCTTCCACTCTCACGACGGCGCCTCGATTTCGCTCGCCCGGCTTGGCGGAATCAAGACCGGATTGATCACCAAGCGCCGCTCGGAAACGGTTGCGCTCCGTGCCCGCGACCTGAGACTCGAATTCGTCCATCAAGGCGTGGACGACAAGCGCACCTGCTTCGAGGAGGTCGTGAAAAAGGCAGGCCTGAAGCCGGATGAAGCCGCCTTCATCGGCGACGACGTAATCGATCTCCCCGCCATGCGCGCCGGCGGACTCGCTATCGCGGTGAAAAATGCCCGTGCCGAAGTGAAGAAGGAAGCCCACTACGTCACTCCTCACGCCGGCGGCGAAGGCGCACTGCGCGATGCCGTCGAGTTCATTCTGAACGCCCAGGGCAAGTGGAAGCGTGTGGTGGAAGATTACATCGGCGAGAGAAGCTCGAAAAGAAGCTCTTAGCTTTTAGCTCTTAGCTTGAAGCGCGCAGCTCTACCCTGTGGACCTCTGTTTCCTCTGTGGTTAAAAGGTTTGGGGTTTCAAGCTAAAGGCTAAGAGCTAACAGCTAAGAGCTTAACAAAAAACCCACCGGATGCTTGCTTGGGGCGTGCTCGGGTCAGCATCCGATGGGCTACCGTTTCTCCTTACTCACCCTGTAGTTTTCAGGAGTATTTCCATCATTAAACCCGAGAACTCAGGCAAGTTCCGTCTAATTTTGTAAAACTTTGTAATTTTCGCCGGCGTCAAAGACAAACTTAGCGTTATCTATCGGGCCGATCCTGTATTGGACTAAGAAATTTCCCGTAGGTCGGGCGCCCTCAGGGCGAGACTTCAATTTTCCCGCACCTAATCCGAGATCGCGGGTGTCTTCGATGCCATCAGCTCCGTGAACCGCGGATTCTTTCGCAGTTCCGCAAACTCCACATCTTTGTACACATTCTTCAGATCCTTGTAGCCAGCCTCGATCGCCCTCTTCAGATACTCAAGCGATTGGTCGGAATAGCCCATCTTGGCGTACAGCTTCGCGACCGTGTAGTCGTAGTGGGCGCGGTCCTCGGGATTCGGCAATTGCGCCTGGACGCCCGCGCGCGAAGTCCGCGTAAAAACATCGGGGTCCATTTCCAGCGCATGCTGGTAAGCCGCCACCGCGGGCTCAAATTCGTGCTTGGAAAAGTGAGCAGCCCCCAGATTGCTGAAGAACGAGGCCGAACTGCCGTCTCTCGCGATCGCCTTCTCGTACTGCTTGATCGCCGCTCCGTATTTCTTGTTCTCGTAGAAAACCACGCCCAGATTGTTGTAGGCATTGGCGAACTCATGGTCGGACTTGATGGCGCGCTCGAAGGATTTCCGCGCCTCCTTGTAGCGCTGCATCATGAGTTCCGTAATGCCAATCTTATTCAGCAGGGCTGCGTCATGTGGCTTCTTGGCCAGCGCCGCGTTGTAATAATCGAGTGCATCCAGATAGAGCTTTTCCGAGCGCAAGCGGTCGGCTTGTTCCTCCAAAGCCGCCGCGGTTGCGTCCGGGGCCGGAGGATCGATGGCGCGCACCAGGGGCGGCGCGATCTGCACCTGCTCCGAATGAGAAACTTGTGCCAGTGCGGCAGGGAAGAAGGAAGACACAATCAGAAGCGTCAGGCAGGCTTTCCAGTAGGACATACACACCCCCCAGACAACCAGTTCCCACCAAGCCATTCTGACACAGTTCTGGCTTGGCGGCGCAGAATTTGTGGACTCAGATCTCTTCACCACGGAGGCACCGAGGCACGGAGGAGCAAACGAAAAAGCAAAAAGAACCTTACGGATCCTCTCGCTGTCTCCATAGTGATACAAGACCCCGCCCGTCAATGCGTGGCGTCTGATCGCCGTCTACAGGCTTAGACACCGGAGCCGCCGGCCTTGGCACACTAACCGAAAATAAAGTTTGGGTAGCCTTGCCGGAACGGGACATTTTAGCAGCCTACGAGCCTGAAACCAGGGCCCCCCCTCCCCCCATACCCCCTGAAAATCCCAATATTCGAATAGGGATCCTTCGACTCCATTTGTCACGCGCTTCGCGCGCGACAAATTCCGCTCAGGATGACAGTCTTACAGGGTCAGTGGGGCGCGGGCTGGCTGTTGTCCGGCGGTTTGGGCGGCGGCGTTGCCGCTTTGTCATCCTTGAAAATGCCTGCGATCTTGCCGAAGAAACCCTTCTTCTTCTTTGGATCTTGCGCATCCTGCCCGCTGGCCAGCGTGGGCGGCGCGGCTTTCTCCCCACCGCCAAAGAGTCGATTGAAGAATCCCGCCACCGCGCCGGTTTGGTCGCAGGTCTCGCGCGGCTCCGTGCCTGCTACGAAGGCTGCCTCGTAGTCGTCCGGACACGTAGGCGTCGCCAGGCGGTTCGTGGCTTTGTCCAGTTGCACGTCCACCACGCCGGTAGGTTGCGTGAAGGCTTTCATGTCGGAGTACTGCGGCAGCGCGGAGGCCTTTTTCATGAACTCGGTCCAGATGGGCGCGGCGGTCATGGCTCCGCTCAGCCGCAGATCGCTGTAGTCGTCGTAACCTACCCAGACCACGCACAGTAAGTTGGATGTGTATCCCGCGAACCAGCCATCGTGCGAACTGCCGGTCTTGCCCGCCGCCGGCAGAGTAAATCCGCGCAAGCGAACCGCCGTATAGCCCAATCCGTTGTTGATCACGCCTTCCATCATCCTGGTCATGACGTAGGCAATGCGCGGATCGAGCACTTGCCGCTGGTCCGTCTTGTAGTTCGCGATCACGTCGCCCTTGGTGTTGCGCACCGAATTCACGAGGATTGGAGAGAGCCGCGCGCCGTTGTTGGCGAATGAAGTATAGGCTGCCGCCATGTCGATCGGAGGAGCGTCGTAGGATCCCAGCGCCATGGCCGGCGTCGCCTTCACCGAAACGATTCCCGCCGACTTCGCCAGGTCCGCGACTTTGTCGTATCCCACTTCCTCCGCCACTTTCACAGTGGCGTTGTTCAGCGACATGGCCAGCGCGTAACGCAACGTCACATCGCCGTGATACTCCTCTTTGTAGTTACGCGGTTCGTAGATCTGATCTCCATAGGCGAAGCTCGTCGGCGCATCGGTCACCGTGGAAGCCGGTGTTATCACCGTGGCTGAACCGTCGAGCGCCGTATTCATCGCCGCGGCATAAACGAACGGCTTGAAGATGGAGCCAGTCGGCCGTTTCGATACGGCGTGATTCAATTGGCTCCAGCCATAGTCCCTTCCGCCCACCAGAGCCAGCACCGCACCCGTGCGCGGGTCGAGCGCGACCAGCGCCACCTGCGCTTGCGGACCCTGCGCCACTTGCGTTTCCACTTTCTTGCCCACCTTCACCTTTTTGGTGCGCATCTTCTTGACCTGGTCGTCCACCAGCTTGATGCCGGTCTCGACCGCTTGCGCCGCGGCTTTCTGCAGATCGGGATCGAGCGTGGTGTAAATCCGGTAGGACTGATCGTTCAGATCGTGTTCGCTGAACTTGTTGATCAGCGTGTCGCGCACCATGTCGACGAAATACGGAGCGTCGCTGGCCTCCACGTTCGGTGGCGCCAGCTTCAGCGGCGTTGCCTTGGCCTTGTCTGCCTGCTCGCGGGTGATGGCGTGGTTTTCCACCATCGAATCCAGCACCAGGTTGCGCCGCTCCAAAGCGCGCTCGGGATGCCGGTAGGGCGACAACCGGCTCGGCCCCTGGATGATTCCCGCCAGCAACGCCGCCTCGGGCAGCGTGATGTCCTTCAAGTCTTTATTGAAATATGTGCGCGAGGCTTCGCCAAACCCGCTGATGGCGAACGATCCGCGCTGCCCGAGGTTGACCCAGTTCGCATAAAACTCGAAGATCTGCTGTTTGCCGAACTTCTGCTCCAGTTCTTCGGCGATCAGCATCTCCGTGAGCTTGCGCCTTATGGTTTTTTCCGGCGTCAGGAAGAAGCCGCGCGAGAGTTGCATGGTAATGGTCGAGCCGCCCTGCTCGTGCCGTTGCCGCGTCAGATCGATCCACCCCGCCTCGAACATGCGGATAAAGTTCACCCCGCTGTGCTCGAAAAAACGCCGGTCTTCGATCGCCAGCACCGCATCGATCATTACCTTGGGGATCTCGGTGTACTTCACCACTTGCCGCTTGGAACGCTGTTCCGCGTCGAACAGTGCCGTCACCAGTTGCGGCTCCAACTCGTATGCGGCAAGTTCATTGCCTTGGCTGGTGATGTGGTCGACTTGCCCGTTGTGAATGGAGATATGCGCCTCTTCCGGGCTGTGGTAGCTTTCCGGCCCCGGCGTGATCTCGATGCCGTCCTTCACCAGGCGAAAGCTGCCGAGCGCCGACTGGCCGTCTTTTTCGGAGTGCCCCTGGTCGGCATACCCGGCGCGACGCAGGGATGCGGCGATTTCCTTGGCGTCGATCTTGTCGCCATCGTGCACCGTGCGTGGCAGAGCATAGATTTTGGCCGAATTGCTGAAGACCGGCGAGCGGAAGCGTTGCTCGATAATGCGGTCGTATTTGATGTAGAAGTAGCAGAGAACTCCGCCCACGCCAACGGCCGCCACCAGGAAGACAACCAGCGCGGCTCGAATCACGGGATCGCGTGGCAGGCCGCGCGTTGCCTTGCTGGCTTTGGCTCCGCTCTTCGGGATTTTGATCTTAATGGCCACGTCTTAGAGTCGTACGCCCGCCGAAAAAACTTCTTGATGGTCAGACGATGAGATGCGTCAAAAGGTTTGAACCGCCCCGCTTCCTGCTTGACTGCTCCCCTGCCTGCGTTTTCAAGAATACGCAATGTCAGGATGCGATGCCTTCCATTGTACCGCCGCGCCCGCAAACACGAAGAGACCCGCCGTTCGTGCGGGTCTCTAAGCTGTCAACAGGGTTGAGCCGCCGGCCTGGCGGAAGCCGCACCTCAGACTACGGTGCGTCGTTCAAGTCGCTCACAGCAAAGCCTCCACCCGGAAATCCCAAAGTGCCGAACTTCGGCGCCGAGATGACGCCTGTGCTGGTGTCGGCGCCGTAAGGACCGAAGTCGATCGCGACCTGTCCCTCTGCGACGCCAAACAGGAACTTGCCGCTTTGATCGAACTGGCCGGCGTTCAGGTTCACGCCGGTAAACGGAGAATCCGTCAAGACTGTCAGAGCGCCCGTGGAGGCATTGAGTTCATAGCCCTCCATGGGAAGGCTGAGTCCGTCGAACGCATATACGAAGCTCCCGTTCGGACTCGCTACTGGACTCACTGCAAGATCCACCGGAATCGATTGTGTAAGGGGCAGCCCGATTTCCGAGAGCGCCCCGGTTTGCGCAGTGATGCCAAACACGTAGAGGTGGCTATCAACTCCGGTAATTCCGACCATGTACTTGCCCGAGTTCTCTCCCAGGACCTTCGACATGGAGAAAGTGAACGGGCTGCCGATTACGGCCGACAGGGCTCCGGTCGACCCGATGGCCAATGCTGCGACTTGCGTGCCACCCAAGCCCGACGTCACATAGAGATACTTTCCCAGACCGTCAGTGGCAATTTGCGCCGCCAGGATTCCCGAGGGGAAAGGCGATCCGCTCACTGCCGATAAGGAGCCGTCGGTTTGGCTGATGTTGAACACGGAGATATCCCCAGTCCCAAAATCGCTGATGAAAAGCAGGGTTCCAGCAGGGTTGCTCGTGATGGAGGTTCCGCCAATCGCAGTGACGGGACTGAACGGCACGCTGGTCAGTGCGCCTGTCGTGCCGTCGATGGCATAGCCGAAAACGGTGCCATCGTTGAACGGAATGTAGAGATACTTCTGATTGGGCAGATTCACCACCACCGTCCCGCCGTCGAGCGGCAATCCTAGAGGAAGCGGCGGCGCGACAAAAGCCGTTGGCTCCTGGAAGGTATTCGCACTGAGGCTCAGTGTGTCTGCCGCCATGCCATCCGACGAGCCAGTCTCGGACAGCAGATATGCGAAAACGGTTCCGCTGGCGCCGTTTCCGCCGCCGCCCAGACTAGGAGGGCCGTTAGACGTGCAGGTCGAGCTGCCAAACCCGGCGCCGCACGTGTAATGACCGCAACCGGTCAGCCCGATCGCTGCCATTCCCGCCACCAGCATTAGAAACCCTCGAACTCGCATCGTCATGAACTGCCTCCGCCTGAGCTTTACTTGTCGTTCCTTGGAAGGTCGCAAGCCTGGATTCTGGTTGAACTCCTGGAACCGGCCACCTTGCGAGGCCCGCCGGTTGCAGCGGCCCTGAGAAAACTCTCACCTGTCGGCGATATTAGGAGGAAGGTAACGCAACGGCAAGGTTACGAATGTCACTGGCTGAGCGGACAGTACCTAGTACCGAGTACCTAGTCGCCGACTCCCGGTTGCCGCTGAAGTGATCCGTGCTCAAATGGAGAGCTGTGCCCCATCAACGCCCCGTTCGAGCAGTCGATCGCCAAGATCGCTGGGTACTGGGTACCAGGTACTAGGTACTATTTGTTTCCGCTGTCCGGATTGAAGTGCATGTCGAAGGAATAGAACGGCAGATTGATGGGCACCGAATAGTCTGCCGCGACGTAAATAGCCGACATGCCGGGCGTATTGATGCGCTGCACGGTCACCTGCTTGGGCTCGATCGGCAGGTTGTGCTCCTTGATTTTCCGCATCACGTCGTTGCGGACGTCTTCTTCCGTCTTCTGGAAGTTGCCACTATCCATCAGCGCAACATTCCTGAGGTCGTCCGTAAAACTGTAATTGGCCATCATGGGAGGAATCACTTCAAAGCAGCACACCACTACCAAGAGGATCGCGAGAAATCCACCAAGTGCCTTTATGGTCGCCATAGTCTCGAAAACTGCGCCGTTCAGCCAGCGGCGCAAATTTCAGGCCCTGGCTTGCAGCACTCCTTGAAAATATTCAACTACCGCCGCGATCCTAACATCGCGCACTTCCCGAGTCGAGCGTAGAACCACTTCCACAGTACCTTCGGTAACCTTCTTCCCGACCGTGATTCTAAAGGGGATACCGACCAAATCGGCATCCTTGAACTTCACCCCGGGCCGCTCATCGCGGTCATCGAGAATTACATCGAACCCCGCCGCTTCCAGCCGCGTTCCAATGTCGACCGCCGCACTCAGTAGACTCTCATCCTTCACGTTCGTGGGAGTGACCACGATCTCGAACGGCGCAATCGCCGGCGGCAACCAGAATCCGTTTTCGTCGTTGCTCTGCTCTACCGCCGCCGTCAGAATGCGCTCGATGCCAATCCCGTAACTGCCCATGATCGGCATCACTTCTTTGCCGTTCTTGTCGAGAACACGTGCGCCCATGGACTCCGAATAGCGGTAGCCGAGCTTGAAAATGTGTCCAACTTCAACCGCGGTATCGATGCGCAGCACGTTGCCGCAATTGGGACAACCTTCGCCCGCCGTGACCGCAGCGCAGGTCGGCATACGCCGTAGGATGAAAGTCCTTCCCCGGCGTGAGATTCTTCAGGTGGTAGTCTTCTTTATTCGCGCCCGCAATCAGGTTGGTGCGCCCTTCGAGAGCCTTATCGACCAGCAAGACCGGAAGCGCCGCATCTTTCTTCAGGTCCTTCGCCCACTCGATCCCCACCGGCCCTAGATATCCTGCCGGAGATTTGAACAGGGCCTTGATCTCGCCTTCCTCCATTGGCCGAGTCGCAACCACGACCGTGGCGTTGAGTTTAGCTTCGTTAAGCTGGTGGTCACCACGCATCAGCACCACAAACGCCCGCGATCTGGTCTTGCCGGTCTTTTCATCTTTCTCATCCGCCATTAAAGCCAGCGTTTTGATCTTGTTCTTCGGCGAAACCCCAAGAAACCGCGCGACATCTTCAATCGTCTTCTGCCCCGGAGTGTGCACCTCCAGCGGCGTGCCATCGCCCTCGGACTTCAGGTCCTCAACCGCCTCCAGCTTCGAGGTAGCTTTCTCCATGTTCGCCGCGTAGTTGCAGCCATCGCAGCTCACGATCTGATCTTCGCCCGCCGGCGTGCGCACCATGAACTCGTGCGATTCCTTGCCACCCATCGCTCCCGAGTCGGCCTCCACCACCATGTACTTCAACCCGCAGCGGTCGAAGATGCGGCAGTAGGTGTCGTAATGCTTCTTGTAAGAAACATCCAGCCCGGCCGCGTCGATGTCGAACGAGTAAGCGTCCTTCATCATGAACTGCCGTACCCGCAGCAACCCAGACTTCGGCCGCGGCTCGTCGCGAAACTTCGGAGCAATCTGGTACCAGATCTGCGGCAACTGCTTGTAGCTGCGCAGTTCCTTGCGCGCAATCTCGGTCATCACTTCTTCTGCGGTAAAACCGAGCGCGAGATCGGCGCCCTTGCGGTCTTTCAGCCGAAACAGGTTGTCGCCCATCAGAGCCCAGCGCCCGCTGGCCTCCCAAATCTCCCGCGGATGCAGCAAGGGCAGAAAAAATTCCTGCCCGATCCGGTCCATCTCCGCGCGCACGATGGCCATGATCTTGTTGAACGACCGGTTGCCCAGAAAAAGATACGAGTAAATTCCCGCCGCCAGTTGCCGAATATAGCCAGCCCGCACCAGAAACTTGTGGCTGGCAACTTCCGCGTCGGCAGGAGCCTCGCGCAGGGTGGGAATGAAGAGTTCTGACCATCGATGCATAGAGTTTTCTTGCAGTACCGAGTTGCGAGTAACGAGTACCGAGTTACATGCACTCGCTGATCCCTTGGTGGAATTTATCATTGTAGCAGCGGATTTCTTTGACCGGCTTCCAGCCCCTGCTAGAATGATTGCAGTCTCATGGCTAAAGCTCGTTACCGCTACAACATCATCCTCCGACCGGAACCGGAAGGCGGTTACACCGCTCTGGTTCCCGCACTGCCTGGCTGCGTAACCTACGGCCGCACCGTGGACGAAGCTCGGGAAATGGCGAGGGACGCCATCTCTGGTTACATTGCCAGCCTGCGCAAGCACAACGATCCAATTCCAACCGACGACAATACACTGGTTGCCTCTCTCGATCTGGAGTATTCGCGCTAAAGATGAGGGAAACTCCCTGAAAACAGGTATGTTCGGGAAGTTTTCCACTTTCTTCGGCGGCCTACGGTTACTGCTGGTTTTATAGGTTTTGTACTTGATATAAGGGTAGACAGATGCCCAAGCTACCCGCAATTAGATCACGCCAAGTCGTCCGTTTCCTAGAGCAAAGCGGCTTCGCTCTCGACCATACCTCGGGCAGCCACTACGTTTTCTACCATCCCAGGTCACGCCGCCGCGCCGTTGTGCCCAGTCACAATCGCGACCTGCCCAAAGGCACTCTGATGTCACTGTTGAGAGAAGCCGGATTCTCCCGCGAGGAACTGATCGACTTCTTGGCAGGCAAATGACATCTGCCCAGCTCGGTACTCCGTACTAGCAACTAGGTCACTCGGGACTAAGCGCTCAGCTGCTTCAGAATCTCTTTCCCCAGCTTCTGCGTTTCCCCGAAAAACTTCTGATACTCGACGAACAGCCGGTTCAGTTCCAGCGACCTGTCCGCCGAGAGATGCTTGCGCAGCATCATGTCGCGCACATGCACCGGGTTGGGCAGGGTTGCGTCTTCGTTCAATTCTTCCAGCGCCGTATTGGGATCGTAGTGATACATGGGCCCTCTAATCATTGCGTCATTGTGCGATCGGGTGATTGTGCCATTGGAAGTCAAAGTTAATCTGATGTTCCTGTGTTTTTCAATCGCCCGATGGCCCGATCACCCAATCACTCAATTTCTACACTAGTTCGGTACTCCACAGATCGTGCAGGTGCACGATCCCCTCCAATTTCCCGCCACCATCCACCACCATTAGAGAAGTAATCTTCTTCTCTTCCATCAAAGCCAAGGCAGTCGCGGCGAACTCTCCGGCCGCAATCGTCCGCGGATTCTTCGTCATGCACTCCCCCGCCGTCAGATCGAGCACGTCTTTCCCGCGCTTCTCCAGCAGCCGCCGCAAGTCTCCGTCGCTGATGACGCCCACCAGTTTCTCGCCTTCCACCACCGCCGTCACGCCGAGCTTCTTGCGCGACATTTCATAAATCACGTCCGGCATCTTCGTCTGCGGACCAACGCGAGGCAACGCCTCGCCTGAGTGCATCAGTGACTCCACCCGCGCCAGCCGCTTCCCCAACTTTCCGCCCGGATGCAAATTGGCAAAATCTTCTTCCTTGAACCCGCGCTTCTCGCTGAGCGTAACCGCCAACGCGTCTCCCAGCGCCAGCATGGTCGTAGTCGACGCCGTAGGAGCCAGCCCCAGCGAGCAGGCCTCCTCCGCGATCGAACAATCCAGAGCCACATCAGCAGCCGCCGCGAGGGTGGATGCTCGTGTTGGACATAACCCGTACACCTCATCCCCGGTCATCGCAATCAGGGGCACCTGCAGCCGCTTGATCGTCGCCAGCAACGCCAGAATCTCCTCCGTCTCGCCAGAGGCCGAAAGCGCCACCACCACATCCCCGCGCACTACCATTCCCAAATCTCCGTGCAGCGCTTCCACCGGATGCAGATACAACGCCGGAGTCCCCGTCGAACTCAGCGTCGCCGCGATCTTGCGCGCAATCAGCCCACTCTTCCCCATCCCAGTCACCACCACGCGTCCCGCACAACCAAACATCAAATCCACAGCCCGCTGAAACGCATCCGCCATCGGCCCACCAATGCGGTCCGCCAGCGCGCGCAGCGCCTCCGCCTCTATGCGCACCACGTTCTCGCCGATATTTTTCATGGAAACGCGATCCTCAAAGCAACTGAGTGATTGGGTAATTTAGTAATTGGGCAATTGAAAACCAAACTCCACAGTGCCGCCGTTTTTCAAATTACCCAATTACTAAATAACAAGATTACTCAATCCCTTAGAAGTGGTCCTCACTGCCCCGCGGCGCCACCGTCTTCTGCCCCAGCACCGCCAGCCCCTTGGCCTGGATCATCCGGTCCCACGGCCCCGCCTGCCAGTTGTCCCGCATCTTCGCCGGATGCTGCCACGGGGGCAGCGAGAGCATCAGATTTTTCCCCATCGAATGCAGGTAAGGTTCATACATCGACCGCAACTTGTTCAGCTTTTGCCGCGCTTCATCGCCCGTCCGCAGTTTCAATCCAGCGCCCGCCAGCGTCTCTCGCAGTGCGTCGAAATCGGCGTCGGTCAGCCGTTCTGCGGCCTGCGGATCGTAGCGCGCATTCACCACCTGCGCCAGATCCACGGCCGCATGCCGCGCCATGGCGAAGGTCAGCCGCGCCTGCCCGGGATGAATACCCTCGATCCCGGTCATCACCAGCGATGTCACGTCCAGCATGGTCATCAGCGCTCCCAGCCAGGACTGGTTGCTGTGCTGCGAACGAAAAAAACTCAACGCCGGATAAGAAATGTGGCTCTCCAGCAATTCCCCCGACCAGCGCTCCCAATCGCGCAAGACTCCGTCGAGCACCTTCTGGTCGATCGCCGGGTCCTCCGAACTCCCCGCTAGCCGCACCAGCAACTCGGTCGCCGTCGGCGGCGATCCCGCGCGGGCGTCGAGCATCGAGATCTGAATCTCCCGCCGCGAAAACGAACCGTACACCACCGGGAGATAGCCGATCACAACGCCGAGAAACGCAAAGCCCATCCCCGCTTCCAGCACCGAAAGCGCACGCGCCAGACTCGACGTCGGCACAATGTCGCCATAACCCAGCGTGAAAAATGTCTCCCCGCTCTGGTAGATGATCCTGCCAAACGTGATCGGCTCGTTGCCCAGTTGTTCGTGCCCGCCAATGCCATACTGCAGCAACGCAAAGCCGAAGATCAGACTCGCGGCCCAAAACTCCAGCAGCAGAATCAGCGACAGCGGCCCGAAGTATCCCAGAAAATTCTGCTGCCGCGAAGAGGTCCGGATGCGACCGGCGAGATTCCTCCACGGAATCCAGGTGCGCCGGTAGAACCATGCGGTCAGCTTGAACTGCCGCGTCACGCGCCGCGGCAGCACGATGGTCTCAAACGCGTCCAAAAGCACGACGCAAATGATGACGATGCCGAAGATCGCCGCGGGAATGCTGCCGTGAACGTTCATGCCGGATTCTCAGCTTGCATGGATGCGGAAGGAAGGGTAACAGATTCGGCGTCTGGCGTCCGGCAACCGGCTCCCGGACTCTGGCGCGCGCTGCGTCAGTGAAGATTTTCCGGCAGCCCGGAGCCGGACGCCGGTTTTCTCATTGCGGCTTAGACTGTGCTGGCGGTGTCTGTGTGGTGGAAGGCGTGGTCACCGTCGCCGGCTTCTTCGCTACCGGCTTCTTTTTCACCGCCGGCTTCTTTGCCGGCTCGTTATCGTCCACCACAATTTTCTTCGGAGGCTCGGCCGGACCCGCCGCCTGCGCCGTCTTCAAGTCCGCGCGGAGACGCACGATCTCTTGCTCCTTCGACGTGGCCAGGTTCTCCAGGCGCTCCGCCAGCGCTTTCAGGTTTTTGTCGAAACCTTCCAAATCGTTGGAAAGAGCCTGGTAATCGTTCTTCGATCCAAATGCGCCGGTGGATTCGGTCGCACTGGCGAGCACGTAGCCGAGGGTATCGAGGTTGCGATAGAGCCGGAAGGTTGCGGCCAGGTCCTCCGGCGCATTGCGCAGTTTCCCAATGATCTCCGGCAACGCCTTCTCCAAATTGTGCTGGATGGAATCCGCGTCCGCGAGCGCCCGCTTCTTCGTGGCGTTGTCCGTCTTCCATCTTTCGATTCGCAGTTTCGCGAGATCGTCCTGCGTGGCCTTCGATGTGGCCTCCAGTTGCGCCAGCAACTGGTTCAGTTGCGTCACCGACGCATAAGAAACCGCCGTGCCCTGCGGCGGAGTTGCTGCAGAGGCCAAACTCCCCTGCGCCGAATATTGCGGACTTGCATTCGCGGCCGGCGCGGTAGCCGCAGCGGACTGGCTGAACGCCGCCCCGGCGCACAGCAGCACAAAGAAACAGGAGAGGATGAGTTTGGAGTTCATTGTCTGTAGACGGCGGCGTGCCAGGCAACAGAATAACGACAAGCCGAGGATACTACAAACCGCAACATTCTTCCGTGGGTTGTTCGAGATGCAACCTACGATCCGGGTCAATGCGTGCAACGGCGATGCTACACCCACAACCACTATGGGCCGAAACCTCAACGCGGCAGGGTCGTCTCCAGCCCGGCCTTCGGTGGATGCCGTTTCGACCTCTTCTGACTCTGTCGACTCACGCAATTCTTGCAGGCGCCTTTTCGGCTTCTTCTTCCAGAAGCGAATCCACCTTGGCCCGGATCTGTGTCCATTTGGCCCGTTGCCTCTCTCTTGCTGCTTCGATTCCTTGTTGAAGTTCTAGCTTGTTGACTTGCCCACGTTCCAGCATTATCTCGAAAATCGCGTCTGCTCGAACAGCAGCAGTTTCGATGTGCGTCAATATCTCTCTGCATGCCTGGATTGCCTGTTTGTTTTGTACCATGATGCCACTCCTAGTCTCGGGTTGGTGTGTCGCCGTTGCACAGCGACGCACAGCACGGGAAGCCCGCCCTCCGAGGAGCAGGTGATCGTTTAACCAATCTTAGTAGGAATGGCTTCCTAAATCAGTGACCCTCGGCACTCTACTTCGTGAGGAAACTCGCAACCCACGCTTGTTCCATTCTCAAATCCCGGCGCTGCCACGCGCACGGCGCCAGTTCAGGATTGTTGAAACCAGCAGGCCATTACGCTCCTTGACCCCGGGTCAATGAGTGATATCGCGATTTTTCGCCAACAACCCTTCTTGCGCAAGCTCTCACGCTTCTATACTGCAATGAGGAAAGGATCTGGCTGAAATGCCTCTCGACAAAGCGGCTCGTAGCGGGGTTCGTCGCTTCTTCCGGCGGCAGCAAGTCCTGGTGTTCGCTGCTGTTGCAGTTTTCGCATTGTTATCCGTGCTGAGGATATCCTCGCATCTCTGGACCTGCATTGTGTTCGCGTTATGCATCGGGAATCTCATGTTTCCCATCATGCGCCGCTTGGAACGGTACTATTCCCGACTCGCTGTTCCCCTTTATTGGATCGTGGGGCTCCCTGTCTTGGCTGTGGTTAGTTTTGGAACTGTGATTGCGGCCACTGCCATCATTTACGCCTTGCTAATGGAACCTGCAGACCGAACCCGGGCGAATGTGACCGCTGACATTCGGCTCGGCACAATGGTCGCCTTCATTGTTGGGATGGTTTCCCAATTCTACGCAGTCATGAAAAACAGGCTTGAATCGCAGAATGTAGTGCTCCAAGAAGCGGTGCAGACCAGGACCTCCCAGCTCGAACAACATGAAAAGGAACTGGAAACTGCAAGGGAGATTCAAGCCAGGCTCATTCCCACGCGGATTCCTCAGTTACCGAATCTCGAAATCGTTGGAAGCTATCAACCAGCGCGAGTTGTGGGAGGCGACTATTTTGACGTAATCCAATTCAGTGAGACAAGAGCAGCCGTATGCGTGGCCGACGTTGTGGGCAAAGGGATTGCAGCCGCCCTTCTCATGGCCAACGTTCAAGCCGTGGTGAAGGGGTTCGCAGCGGAGAATGTGGCTCCATCTGAAATCTCCGCACAGCTCAACCGCGTGCTGTGCAGTAATCTCGCACCGGGCAAGTTCGTCACATTTTTTTACTGCGTCGTTGACACGATCGCAAGGACATTGACGTACAGCAACGCGGGACACTGCTTCCCCGTGTTACACCGCTCTACAGGGAACACGGAAGTCCTCGGCAATGGGGGAATCGTTCTGGGGATATTTCCCGATTCGAAGTATTGGGATGTGACGGTGCAGTTCGACCCTGGAGACAAAGTGCTGTTGTTCACGGATGGAATCACCGAGGCCACGAACACCCGCGACGAAGAATACGGCGAGGCCAGGTTGCGGCAGGGACTTGATGGCGATTCAAGCAGCAACCCTGCGACGATGCATCGCAAATTGATGCAGGAAGTAACAGCCTTTTGCTTGGGCAACTTTGCCGATGACGCAACGCTCGTATTGATTTCATTCCGACCTTCGGCGAAATCCCGTGTGGTCCAATAGTAGAACAGGTGGGTAGTTGGCCAGAGTCCTTTGCGCCTGCACGCCATGTGGCCTTCAATCTCCGGCAAAAGTTTTCGCTCGGAACCGGCAAGTGCCAGTCTTAAGTGACGAGTATTTGGTCAATTGATGTAACCGGGCCTTAGCACTAATTGACCCGGTTCTGAGTGTAGTGGCGATCCTCCGCCAGCCCTGTTTTTGCTAGGTTGCAAACTCGACTAATTCAACTTCAGGAAGGGCATGACGGAGGGTACGCCGCTCGAGTTCACGATCACGAGCATGTAATAGCCGGGCGGCGCTATGCTCCCGTTCGCCGGAGCCGTGGCCGAAATCGTACCCGCGCCGATCATGAACTTCAGGTCCACATAGCGTTGGTCAAAGTCATCCGCGTGAGTTGTCGCCCCCGGCCGCACCAGAGCCACTCGTGTGATGGTCGAGGCGTTCGTGGTCGTGATTTTGAACTTGGCGCCATAGGTCAGAGTCGTCGGCGCCGATTGGATCACCGGACGCGCACCCTGGAACAGGTACGGCGGGCTGTAGATCTCATAGGTGACTTGCGGGGAAGCGCCGTTGTCGGAACCGGCGGAAACCACCCGCCCGTCCGGGATCAGCACCGCCGTCGAATGATAGGTTCGCTGCACCGTCTGCGATGCCATGACCGTCCATTGCCCGGTCGTCGGATTGTACAACTCGGCCGCCAGCACCGGGTTCGCGTAGCGCCCGCCTCCGCCCCCGCCGCCCACCGCCAGCACCGTTCCATCCGCCAGCAGTACCAGGTTTTCGTTATAGCGGGCATAAGTCATAGCGCCGGTATAGCTCCATGCCGGCTTGGCTGCGGACATGTCAATGATCTCGGCGGTATTCGTGGCCGTGGTGCCGCCGTTATCCTTACCCGGCGAACCGCCCGCGACCATGATCTTCTCCTGCCCCGGCAACAACACATGCGGAGCGAAATACCGGTAACCAAAATTGACCGCGGCTACGAACGACCATGCATTTGTGGTTGGGTTGAACTGGTAGGTTTGCGCCGCCGGCGACGATAGAAACACATTCCCATTGGGCAACAGCGACATCCGGGGATAGACCTGGGTGACCGGACTGGGCAGGTTGGCTGAAGTAGGCAGATTCGTCCACTTGCCGGTCGTATAGTTGTACGTCTCCATTGTCTTCTGGACGAACGCGCCGGTCTCATTGGTGCCCGAGAGTTCCAGCATCGTCCCGTCGGTAAGTTCCACGCTGCTCGGATACCAGCGGGCATAGTTCATGTCGGTGCCGGTCGACCAGGTGGAAGTGCTGGGACTAAATATCATCACATTCTTGGTTCCGCATCCACTGGCGGTGTGGGAACAGGTCATGCCCTCTACGTTTCCGCCCGTCGCCATCACATTGCCGTTCTCCAGAATCGTGATGCCGGAGCAGAAGATATCTTCCGAGACCGGCAACGCAACATTGGTTAGAGCGCCGGTAATCGGATTCAGCACCATCGCCTGGGAGTTTTCCGTGCCGGTCGCCGGGTAGTAGTAGAAAAGCACATTTCCATTGTTCATCACCGCGGCATTCGATCCAACCAAACAGGGATACGTGCAGAAATTCACCGGGGCCGCCCATTCTCCTATAGTCGAACTGGACGACTTAGCTGCAGGAGCTTTGGCCGCAACCTCCGCCTGCCCCAATACAAAGACAGGCACCACGCAAGCACACAAAACCATAGCAACTAAGACAAGTCGCAAGGACCGCAACATGAGCATCTCCCCCGTTTCTCAAGCTGGCGCCCGTCCGCGAAAACCGGCCTGCAAAGCGCGTCCAGCGCAAGACTACTCACTTCACCATGGGGGATGTGAGGTGTCAAGATGAAGGATTTTGCAACTCAACCTGTCGTAACAAGCAGTTCTGGGCGCCGAACCACAGCCGCCGCCGCGTTTGAGAAGTGGCCGGCCCCGGTCAACGAGAGCAATCGGCATGTTACGTCAACAAACCACAAGTTCGCTCCAGCATGCCTTTGCTGGACTTCGCTTGGCCTCGGCCAGCCCCTCAGCCTGGCCTCTTCAGGCCGTCATCACCGGTCGTGAGGCCCGATAAAGCTGTCCGGCAAACGCTCCCAAACCCAGGCAAACCACACCCAAGCGGACCAGCCCGCCAAGGTACGGGATGAACCCAACGACCGTGAGGATCAACAGGCCCACCAGAAGTCCCAGCAACCAATCGCCCTTCGTGGCGCCCGAGGGCTTCAGAAGCATCCGCCCCAGGAAGGCTCCAACCCAAACTTTCGCCAGGTAGATCGCAGCCATATACACCGCGAACAACATGAGCGAGATCGGAATGCCAATCAGCGTGATGGCTATCACGACCATGGCCACCGGCACACCCGCCAGAACCCCAACCCCCAGCCCGAGGCTGAGCCAGCCTGAGCCCACCGCCTGACTCGTGGCCCGGAAGAAGCCGGGAAACAGAATCAAGCCCAACCATCCCACCAGCATGGCGGCAGCGAACCAGATAGCTTGGTGGAAGTAGAATCTGGGGCGCGTGAACTTGCTCTCCCGCACCTGCACCTGGATGTCACGTTTGCCCGCAATAGTCGCACCGTCGGCGATGTGCACCTCTTTCAGTTGGTGCACGCGAGCGCTCAGGTTGCCGCCGACCCGGGCTGTGTTCGTCAGCGTAAGGCCAACTCCCGACGTTGTCAGATCGCGGCCGATACTGCCGCTCACATCGACGCTGCCACTCGTCAGGATATCCACACTGCGCTTCACGTCGCCCTCGAGCGTGATGTCGCCGGCGGCAGCCACAACACCCTCACCCACCCGGCCCCGGTCATTCACCCGCAAGTTCTGCGCAAAGCCGTAGAGGCTGTGACCCAATTGCCCGTCCAGGTCGAGCGACTCGGAAAAGGTGTAGATGCGGCCTTCCACGGTTCCGCTGACCACAGTTCTCTTGGCAAAACTGAGCAGGTCACCCTTGACGGTGCCGCGTACTTCCACGATCCGGCCGAAAGCCAACAGGTCGCCATTGACCACGCCGTCCACGCGCACGGTGTTGCCAGCGGCCAAGAGAGTGTCGTCCACAGTGTCGTTGACCCCCACCGTGACCAACTCACCGTGACGCCGCTCCAGCGCAAAGCCGGGCAACGACAACGCCAGCATCACGATCAGCAGGCGCAGGCCAGACGGGCGCAGCCGCCCTCGTCCCAACAGCAGTGCGCTTCCGCCCAACAGCAACACCAGAGATAGGAACCCCACGGCCTCAGCATAGTCAGTTAGCATGGCAGTACCTCCTTGTGCAAAATGGTGAAAAAGACTGAAGATCAGGTTCGTGCGGCCGCTTGCGCTGAAGGGATTGAACCATGCCAGCGCTGCCGGAATACTCAGTTCGTCGATCCAAATAGAACTGATCGAACCTAGCGCCAGCACCCCGGCCATCACCCCCAGGTCGCGCCACACCCAGGACCTTCCCCGATGGGAGAAGCCCGCTGGACTGGCTGCTTCGTCCGGAAGCTCGTGCAGACTTTCGCTCAGAACGCGATTCTCGGCGCGCAATGCGTCCACTAGCTCCCGGCAGCGCCGGCAGGTGCCCAGGTGGTCTCGCAGGCGCCGCGCCTCGTCCGCCCCCAGTTCGCCGTCTACGGCGAGGGCGCAGGTCTGTTCCGAATAACATTCCATGATCACTTGCTCCTGGGGCCCAGTCTCCGGCGCAGCTCCTGCTTGGCCCGAAATATCAGCGCCGCCACGTAATTCCTCTCCAAGCCCAACTCCTGCGCGATTTCGTCGTAACTCAGCTCGCCGTAATAGCGCAGGACCAGCGGCAAGCGATAGTTCTCCGGCAGGCGTGCGATGGTATCCCGCACCTGCGCTCTCTCTTGCGTGCTGATGACTGCAACCAGCGGCGACGGCTCCGAACTGGACGCCTCGATCACGGCGGCCCCGTCTTCAACTTCCACAAACACCTTCAATCCGCGCTGCCGGCGCCGCAAAGCGTCAATACATTGGTTGCCAGCCACCCGTAGCAGCCACCTCGGGAACGGTATCGAACCGTCATAGCTCTCGATGGAGCGCTGCAGCTTGAGGAAGACTTCGCTGGTGGCATCTTCTGCGCCCTCCCGTGTGTTCAGCATGTAACGGCACAATCCGAATACGCGCCGGAATAGCGGCGATAAATCTCCCCCAGGGCCTCGGCATCGTGGCCCTGGGCGCGCTTTATTACGCTCTCCAAACCGAGCCCGTCCATCTGCCTGGTTTCGCCCTCGCGGGGCTGCGGTTCTTTCGCCATGTTCCCTTTGGCGTTCATAAAGCAGTACGCTGCCGATCGAAGGAAGTTACACACATTTTAGGGGGACGAGGGGAACCCAAGGCTGGACGCCTGGCTGTGGCTCTGGCAAAGCCCCACTATTCCCCGCGGGGAAGGCTACGAATTCGCGCCTTTCCCGGTTGCCAGTTCCATGTTGTCGTCGGATCGCTATCGTAAGCAGGCCACAGAACTCATCGCCCTGCGCTCTAACTGTGCGCACACAGATCCGCACCCCACCTCAAGCCTTAAATCAACGATAATATCAATAACAGTTACTAACTCGCATCGAATAGAAGCATGTCCCGCACAACCACAACATCACCGAGTCTCCGTCGCACGCTACTGTCCACCGCCATCACTCTGGCCATGCTCGCTCTAGCTCTTCATTCCCCGGCCCAGGACCTCGCCAGACGTCTCATCCTGAAAGACGGCTCCTATCAACTGGTCACCCACTATGAAGTGAAAGGGGACCGCGTCCGCTACAAGAGCGCCGAGCGCAACGAATGGGAGGAGCTTCCCTCTTCGCTGGTGGATTGGGCGGCCACTGAAAAGTATGAGAAGGACCGCGCCACCTCCGCCATTCCCGAGGCCGCTGCCCTCGACAAGGAACTGGATAAGGAAAAAGACAGAGAAGCCGAGCTGTCCCACCTTCCGCAAGTCGCCCCCGGACTGCGCCTCCCGGAAGATTCCGGCGTCTTTCTGCTCGATACCTATCAGGGCCAGCCGCAACTCGTGGAGATGCAGCAAACCGAGGGCGATATTAACCGCAACGTCCGGGGCAACATTTTTCGCGGACCCCTCAGCCCCATCGCCAACCCCAAGCAGACCGTCGAACTCGAAGGCGAACACGCAGCCCTGCACGTCCACGTGGCCGTGCCTTCCATCTACATCAATGTCGACGAGCAAGACCGGGAGCGCCCGCCCGGCGGCCAAACCGCCTCTGGCCAGCTATCTCAGCCCAGCCTCGACGCTCCACGCGCCCAACCGCAACGCCCCCAGCAACCGCAGCAGCCTGAGCAGCCCATCATCCCGTTTAACCGCTTCCGCATCGTGCGCGCAAAAGTGAAAGGCGGCAAGCGCCTGGTGAGCAATCTCAAGCGCAACGCCGCCGGCAAGATCAGCCAGGACCAGGAATTCGTCAACACCACCATCGACCGCATCAGCGGCGGATGGTTCAAGCTAACTCCCACCCACGATCTCGAACCCGGCGAATACGCCCTGGTTGAAATTCAAGGCAACGAGGGCATGAACCTCTACCTCTGGGATTTCGGCGTAAACCCAAACGCCCCCGCCAACGCCAACCCCTGGAAGCCGGATGAGAAGCCAGCCGAAACGCAGAAGCCCAAGGAGAACTTGAATGCGATAAAGTGTGAATCATTGATTCCAAAGAGTCAAGCAACGGACGCGACTGGGATCGGGCAGGTTTAAAATCTACCCAATGGCCCGATAATATTCACTTCATTTCATCAATCCGCGCTGCGCGATCCCAATATTGTCGCGGGTAGTGTTCTTCACCAGATACATCATCTCGTCGGCCTGCCGGATGATGTCGTGCGCGTCGCGCGCATCGTGCGGGTAGGTGGCCAGGCCGATCGAAGCACTCACACTCAGATGCATTCCTTCATCGCCGCAAAAAGTGCTGGCGCGCAACGCATCGCGCAAGCGCTTGGCCACTACCAGCGCCTGATCCTTCCCCGTCTGCGGCAGCAACACCACGAATTCATCGCCTCCGTAGCGGAAGGCAAAGTCGATCAACCGCAGTTGCGCTTTCACCAGGTGGCCAATTTCCTTCAGCAGTTTGCTGCCCACCAGGTGGCCGTGCGTGTCGTTGACCACCTTGAAGCGATCAATGTCGATGAACAGCACGCTGAACTCATAGCCAAAACGCGAAGAGCGGTAGACCTCGGTCTCCAGCGTCTTGTACAAGTGCCGCGCGTTATAGAGCCCCGTGCAGTCGTCGGTGATCGTCAGTTCCTGGATTTTTTCCACCCAGCGCGCGTTCTCGATGGCGATGGCGGCGTAGTCGCAAAGCGCCCGCAGAAAGAAAACTTCCTGCTCGGTGAACTGCGCCACGTCCACATTCACCAGTTGGATCACGCCCAGCACCCGCAGCCTCGACCGCAGCGGCACACAAATCACCGAGTGCGTCTCCCATTGCGTGGTTTCGTCGACGCGCTTGGCAAATCGCGGATCATGTCTCACATCGGTCGAGATCACCTGTTCGCCGTGCTTCGCCACCCACCCCGCGATGCCCTCGCCCATCTTCAGCCGGACATTCTTCAGAGCTTCCGCCACAGGCCCCACAGCAATCGCAAAGTAGAGTTCCTCCTGCCGCTCATCCACCATCAGCAGTGACCACGTGTCCGGACGGAAGTACTCCGCCATCTTGTCCATAATGGTCTGCAGAATGGAGTCGAGGTCCAGCGACGACGTGAGCGCCTTGGCCACGTCGTGAAAGATGGTCAGTTCCTGGCTCTGGCGGGTTAGTTGCGTGCCGGTGGCCTCGGACATGCCTGCTTCCTTGATCTCTGCTGGACGGAGTGACAATCCCAAAAAGTATATGGCTGCACCGTCACTGGAGCAATGAACCTTAGTAACCAGAACCCGTAACGCCAATGGGACGCTGATCTTAGCGAGTTAGCGAACTCGTGTGGGGACAACCGCCTAGGGCTCGTGTAGGGACAGCCCGAGTGCAGCGAGCGCCCTGCTGCCACCGTGGCGGCTCTAATCCGTGTGATCCGTGCAAATCCGTAGCTAAGCATTTCTCGGCAGGGCGTATCCTTGTAGATTATGAGACTTCGCCTTTTCCCCCGCCTTCCTGCTGGCGATGTTTTCTATCCCAGCCTTGCCAGCCCAAACCGCCCCACCGGTCAACCCCAAAACGATTCCCGTCATCGACGGCGGCATCGGTCCGTGCTCCGTCGGCTTCACGGTCAATGATTCCAACGGCGCACCGGTCTATGCCGCCAAAATCCAAGTCCACATTGCCTACCGATTCATGAATCTGCACAAGCTTGACCTGGAAGTCGGCACCAACGCCGCCGGCAAAGCCCGCTTCACCGGACTGCCCGACAAGCCCAAGCAAGCACTTTTTTTCCGCGCCTCCGAAGGCGACCGCGAAGGCTCAGCCTTCGACGACCCCGCGAAAACCTGCAAAGCAGAATTCACCATCAAGCTCGAAAAAAAATCCCAGTAAGCGGCTTTGGGAAAATCGGCGAGTCTCTCGAACCAAGCTCGTTCGAACAAAGCTCGTCGGCCTTCTTGGTTTACCCTGTGTAACTCTGTGCCCCCTGTGGTTCGCTCCTGGGTTTCCATCCGCACCCTCGGTAACGTCGATCGCCAAGCCTGTTCTGGCATCCGCTTCCGCCTTCGCCTATGATGAATGCGTCTCGATGCGGACGGACCCTAACCCCGCCCGCCGGAGCCAGACGTGGGCGCCTTCGGAGAAAAACTTCGCCAGCAGCGCGAACAGCGCGGCATCGAGCTCGATGCCATCTCCAATACCACGAAAATCAGCACCCGCATGTTGCGCGCCCTTGAAGACGAACACTTTGACCAGCTCCCCGGCGGCGTTTTCAATAAAGGCTTCGTGCGCGCCTACGCTCGCCACGTCGGACTCGACGAAGAAGAAACCGTGGCCGATTATCTCGCCGCCTTGCGCGAGAGTGAACTCCCGCCGCAGTCCGCTCTGCCGGATTCCCGCTCCCCGGCCGCGAAGTCCACCCCTGTCGCCGAGCCCGGCCTGGGCAACGAGTTACGCGACAATGACCTTCTCGCCAACTATAGCGACGGCGGCAACAACGTCCACGAACTTCGCCGCGAAGACCGCCGCAAGCAGGGTCGAGACCGTCGTCATCCCTACAAAGATCAGAAATATCCTGCGGGAGACGCTGCCGATGAGTCTTCCGCCCCGATCCCATGGGGCAAGCTGGCTGTGACTTTGCTCCTGGTAACGCTGATTCTGGCCTTCTGGAATTTTCGCCGCCACGCGCAGCCCACTGCTGCGTCACCCGCCGTAGCCTCTTCCAACCAGTCTCCGGCTCCAGCCTCCGCTCCGCCGTCAGCCGCAACCCAACCCTCCGGTTCCGCCAGTGCGCCAACCGTTGGACCAGCAACGTCCGCAGCCCTGTCCTCAGGAGCATTGCCGCCGGCAACCACCGCCGCAGCCACCGCGCCAGATTCAACCTCCACGCCGCCTGCCCGGGTCACGGCTCCGGCCGCTGCCGCCAAGCCACCCAGTACCTTCACCCTGCTCATCCGTGCCGAGAAAAGTACCTGGGTCTCCCTCACCGCCGACGGCAAACCCGTCGCCCAGGAAACCCTCATCGCGCCGGCGCACACCTCCATCCGCGCCACCCGCGAGATCGTCGTAAAAGTAGGAAACGCAGCCGGCGTCAGCTTCGTGCTAAACGGCAAAACCATTCCCGCGGAAGGCAACGAAGGCGAAGTAAAAACCTACACCTTCGACGCCACCGGCCTGCGCACAGGCCAGCAGCCGCAACTCCCCAACACCAATCGCTAGCTGTACCTATAACGTGGACGTCTGCAGTAACGTGGAAGAGCGGCGCTTAAGCGCCGCGTAAAACATCCACAATCAATTCGGGCTTTAGCCCGTGGGGTGCCACGCGTTACTGAAGACACCAACCACATCGAAAGACGCATGCTATCGTCGGACCTAATGCCGAACCCAGACAATTCCATTTCCCGAACCATCGAATGGGGACCTTGGATCGTACTTTCAATCGGACTTCTGCTGTTTCTCCTCGGCACGGCGCGCTTCGTACTCAGGCATCACTTTAGTTTCACCGACGCCCTCCATTGTGTTCTAGCAGTCATCCCGGCCGGATTCCTGCTTCTGGTCTTCGACTACGTCCTTCATCACGCCAAGCTGGTATCGGTGATCCCGATTGTTGCATCCGGAGTGCTGATCTTCTCGTCTCCAGTTCTCGATGTTGCCCTGGGCCTAGCCCTGATGGCAGCCATGGCAGGCCCCACTCTAAGTGACTGGAAAAACGAAAACCGGGGCACGGCCCACCCGTCTTAGGCTTGATCTAACCGACATCAGCAAACCGAGGGTGCCCCATTTCTCGCGTCCTTTGCGAGAAAGCCTGCCCTGTTTTGCCGAAGCCCCCGAGCGAAGCCGAGGGGGAAGCCGAAGGGTGGGCAAGATGCTGCCGGCAGCGCTCTCTTTCCGCTTGACGCCCGAATCCGCCATCCACCACGACAATTCCGCAATTGAATTCATCATCGTGCACTTGCGGCTAAAACCATTGCGCGACCGGCAGCCGTCTGTTAGCCTTTTTATTGGCTCGCTTCATTATTTGATCGTTGCGACCGCGTGCCGCTGCCTGCCCTGAGCGAGCGAAGGGTCCGCGGATCTCGCCAGAAATAAAGTCCAAGCAGCTTTTCTAAGGAGAAACAAATTTTGCCCTCAACATCAAAGAATCGCATTTTATTTACCTCCGAATCCGTAACCGAAGGCCATCCCGATAAGATCGCCGACCAGATTTCCGACGCCATCCTCGACGCCTGCCTCGCCGAAGATCCCTCCAGCCGCGTGGCCTGCGAAACCCTCACCGCCACCGGCCTGGTCGTCATCGCCGGAGAAATCACCACCAAAGCCTACGTCGATTTCCAAAACGTTGTCCGTGGCACCGTCGGCGCCATCGGTTACGACAACGCCGTCTACGGTTTCGACTGCAACACCTGCGCCGTAATCTCCACCATCAACAAACAGTCCGGCGACATCGCCATGGGCGTAGACACCGGCGGCGCCGGCGACCAGGGAATGATGTTTGGTTATGCCTGCGGGGAGAATGAGGAATTGATGCCTACTCCCATTTCTCTGGCGCACAAGCTGACTATGCGGCTCTCGCAGGTGCGCAAGAATGGAACGCTTCCCTTCCTTCGTCCGGATGGAAAATCCCAGGTCACAGTGGAATACGATGCGCACGGTAAAGTGCTGCGGGTGGATGCGGTGGTGATTTCCACGCAGCATGCGGAGACCGTGGGCAATGAGGAGTTGCGCTCCAGCATTCTCAAGCACGTGATTCAGGCTGTCATTCCGGCGCACCTGCTGGACGAAGACACGAAGTACCACATCAATCCCACCGGTCGGTTTGTGATTGGCGGGCCGATGGGCGACACGGGGCTGACTGGACGCAAGATCATCGTCGACACCTACGGGGGAATGGGGCGTCACGGCGGAGGAGCGTTCAGCGGCAAGGATCCGACCAAGGTCGACCGCTCGGCGGCTTACATGGCGCGGCATATTGCGAAGAACATTGTGGCGGCAAAGCTGGCTAACCGCTGCGAAGTGCAACTGGCTTACGCCATTGGCGTGGCCGATCCGGTGAGCGTGCGGGTGGAAACTTTTGGTACTGAGAAAGTGGATCCGGCAGTCATTCCCGACCTGATTCGTGCGCACTTCAAGCTGACGCCGCGCGGGATCATCGAGTCTCTCGATTTGCGGCGGCCGATTTACAAGAAGACGGCGGCGTACGGGCACTTCGGGCGCAACGATCCTGACTTCACGTGGGAAGCTGACTGACAAGGCGGCTAAGTTGGCTAGTGACGCCGGTGTGCGCGAGCCGGTGGCGCACGTTGGGCGCAAGTAGCCGGCGGGAAACAATAAGGAAGCGAGCCAAACGCGCGATTGCTGCGTCGCAAGAAGCGCGACGCGTCGCGCGGCTCGCCCAGATTCCCTCGGCAAGCTCGGGACAGGCTCTTCGCTGCGCAAAGAACGCTTGCTCAGGATGACAAACGGGCGGGCTAACCTAAGGTGCAACTCATGAGATGGGCCGAAAGTGCCACTCCCTTTAGAGCCGCTGGGGTATGCCGAACTTTCTGCCGAGTCGTGTATTCTGGGTGTGCTAGGCAATCAAATTAATCTCTCACGTCACGCAAGGTAACCAGGTAACCAAAACAATCTTCAGCAGGAAAGCGCCACAGGAGGCGTATGTCAACAGCAGCACAAATCAATAGCGATATCAAGAGCCTGGAACTGGCCGAACTGGGCAAGAAGCGCATCGAGTGGGCGAACCAGTCCATGAAGGTGTTGCAGATTGTCCGCAAAGAATTCATCAAGAACCAGCCGTTGAAGGGGATCCGCATCTCGGCCTGCCTGCACGTTACGGCGGAGACCGCGAACCTCGCCATCTGCCTGCGCGATGGCGGAGCCGACGTGGTGTTGTGCGCCTCGAATCCGCTTTCGACGCAGGACGATGTTTCGGCGAGCCTGGTGCGCGATCAGGGCATTCCGGTTTTCGCCATCAAGGGCGAGGACAACGACACTTACTATCAGCACATCTTGTCTGCGATCGATCACAAGCCGCACATCACGATGGACGATGGCGCGGACCTGGTGACGATTCTGCACACCAAGCGTACTGACGCGCTCGAAGGAGTGATCGGCGGCACCGAAGAGACCACGACTGGCGTGATCCGGCTGCGCGCGATGGCGAAGGAAGGCGTGCTGAAGTTTCCCATCGTGGCGGTGAACGACGCCGACACCAAGCATCTGTTTGACAACCGTTACGGCACGGGGCAGTCGACCATCGACGGCATCATCCGGGCGACCAACTTCCTGCTGGCCGGGTCGAAGTTTGTGGTGGCCGGCTACGGCTGGTGCGGGCGCGGGCTGGCGAGCCGGGCGCGCGGCAACGGCGCGGAAGTAATCATCACCGAAGTCGATCCGACAAAGGCGCTGGAAGCTGTGATGGACGGTTTCCGCGTGATGTCGATGACCGAAGCGGCCAAGCTCGGCGACGTGTTCTGCACGGTTACCGGTAACAAGAGCGTGCTGACCAAGGAACACTTCGAGCTGATGAAAGACGGCGCAATCATTTCGAACTCCGGGCACTTCAATGTGGAGATCGATATTCCGGCGCTGGAAAAGATGTCTTCCTCGAAGCGGACGACTCGTGCGTTTGTGGACGAATACTCGTTGAAAGACGGACGCAAGATCAATCTGCTGGGCGAAGGACGGCTGATTAATCTGGCGGCGGCCGAGGGACATCCCGCGTCGGTGATGGATATGAGCTTTGCCGACCAGGCACTTTCCGTTGAATTCATGGTGAAGAATTTCAAGACGCTGGAGAAGAAGGTCTACCGCGTTCCTGACGAACTCGACAAACGCGTCGCCAAGCTGAAGCTGGAGTCGATGGCGATTAAGATCGACCGGCTGACTCCGGAGCAGGAGGAGTATTTGGCGGGGTGGTCTGAAGGGACTTAGGACAGTGGTCAGTGGCTAGTGGTCAGTGGTCAGTTTTTCGGCGGGGCGGCATTGAGCCGCCCCGTTTGTTCTTTTCGCGCTACGAGCGGTCTTGGGCAGGATGCCAGATGCGCAGCACTTCCACCGCATCTTCTTTTACGCGATAGGCCACGATGTGAGGCAGGCGGACGTGAAGCAGTTCACGAGTGCCCGGCTCGCGGCCTGGCCTTCCTCGATGCGGAAGACGCTTCAGCGAGCGAACCGCTTTCCGAATTTCGATTACCGTGGAGCGCGCGAGATTGGGGTTGGTCTCTCTGAGGTAGTCAAAGATGTGTTGCAGGTCGTCTGCCGCGGCGGGAGTCCAGCGGATACGCATCAAGACTTAAGCATACGGTCAATGCGCGCGTCCATTTCCCGCTCCTCTACAAATTGGCCGCGGTCCGCCTGTTCAAGGCCTTTGCGCACGGCAGCCCGAAAGTGCTCGTCTTGTTTCAGCAGGCGCAGGGCAGCCTCCTTTACCACGCGTTCGGTGTCCGTGCCGGTCTGGCGGGCGATTTCTGAAAGCTGCGCTTCCTGTTCTGGCGTGAAATGAACTTCCATGGGTGCAGTCTAGCAAAATGCAGGTCCCTGTCAATATCCGGCAGCGGGTAGAATGAGCTTTGTGACGCTCACAAACTCGACAAGCGCGTGGCCAAGCTGAAGCTGGAGTCGATGGGGATCAAGATCGACCGGCTGACTCCGGAGCAGGAGGAGTATTTGGCGGGGTGGAGCGAGGGAACGTAAAGCGGCACTCAGCGTGTACATTCAGCAATGCGGGGCGGCTCGCTTACATCAGTAAAATGTCTCGCATAGGGGACGGTGGTAAGGAATCACTCAACTTCTTTACTTTTTTGTCCATTACCTCGTCGAGCCTTCGGTGTAGTTCCTCGCGGTTAATCATTGTGTTTGTCCCAGATTTGACAGAGCATCAGTCCCAAGTGTCACGGTTACTTAGTGTAGTCTGTTCGGCCCTTGATGAACGCACTTGATCAGCCAGCCACGACATCTGCGTAATCTCAGCCTGCTTTTAGTGGCAGCGACAGTACCTGACCACGACTTTGCACGGCAAGACGGCGACGGATCAGTCGTCCAACCAAGGTGGCCATGGTCCCTTCACGCATGGCTAGCTTTGCGGCGATAGCAGCTATCGTCGGAGTATCGTCCATAGCAGCCCAAAGGATCTCTCCTTCTTATTGGGTCTTAGCCGGAAACGCCGTCTCCCGTTCCCTCGCGAATCATGGATCAGGGTTGACCCACCTTTCAGTTTTCGGGCTGTTAATGCCACGGGAGCGCGCTTTAGCTTCGCGAGGAACGTACTGACCTTCTTCCACTGATGCGCGACGGGCAGGGCATCGTACGCTATGCAGAACATGGGAGTATCGTGCTGTAGCCGGCTGGCAGGATACAAGCGCCGGTAATAATCGAATTGTCTTAGCTGGCCAAGGTGGAACCGTCCCGCCTGCGGTACATACGGCTGTGCGGTACAGGCTTACCTCTTGAAGGATTGGATAGACCGGCGGCGCAGTAAAGTGGCTGCATCAATCGCAATACCCGATGATTCCCCGCCGGATCATCAGTGCTGGAAAGCGGGTGGTTGCACAATATGTTGAACAGTAAAGGTCGTCCAGCCTTGCTTCGATCCCCCACTTGAGGACTTTTATGTTGTCCACCAGAGTCGCCCGTTTCCCGATTAACCGCAGCGTGTTTTCACTGAATGATTCAATGCCGACCTAACGTACGTATCCCCACCCTTCTCATTTTGGCCAGAAGTGATGGAGACGTGTTCCGTGCGTTGAGCTCTCCCATGAGACCAACTTGAGCCTCTTCTTCACTAGTAAATCGCACAACTCCCCGAGGTACCGCGGATCACCGTTGATTCCCAATCGACAAAGTCGATATCCGCCTGCCGTGGGCGGCGTAGAGGCGACGGACATCTTGGCAATCGTCTTCGGCGGGCGAAGATGTTGACCGACGCTGCTGATGGGGCAAAGGAGCAGCCCGAATTCGAACATCCAGCCCCCAGGTTGAGCGTCAGAGAATACTTGGCGACACGGCGGTGGCGCAGCTCGCTGAAATCCGGGGTTGGAAAGAAGTTGACGCGGTCGGGCTCAGCTCGCCTGTAGCGGTACGCTCCGCGATCCGGCATAGTGCCGGAGAGCCGCGGTGCCGGCTCACCGTTTGCGATCTGCGCCAGCAACGCTGCCAGTTCCTCCTCTGCCTGTCCAACCACAATGTGGTCGATGTCCGGAAAATTTTTAAGAAACTGGGTGGTGTTGTAAGACTGGGAAGACTTCCCCGCCAACGATACGCGGTTTCAGGCTGCGCTGTCTGATTTGCCTAGCTAGATACAAGCTGGTTAAAAACTGCGTGTCGAGGCATGAAAAGCCGATAGCGTCGTAAGCAGCCCAATTGGTTCCTCCAGAACACGGGACAGAAAACTGTTCATGAGGGCGCAATAGCGCTTGATGCGCTGGAAATCGGCGGCCACGGCCTTTGCTTTCGGTTTGCATTGCAGTCCACCATCAAAGTTTAGATACGTACGGTAGATATCTACGTTGGCGTGCCGGTCTTTTACGCAGTCAAGCAGGAGGTCCTCAGGCCGAGCATGTCCAAAAACCATTCCGGAGTAAAAGACCTCGTGCCAGCAGGTGCCGAACTCGCTGATTTGCGTATCGACAGGTATCAAATATGGCGCGTGGCGGCGCAGGTGATCGGTAAATAGTACGCAGAGCGGCAGACACCTCGCGCGGTATCCTTTTGCCCTCAAGAACCCCTTCAAACGCGCGATACCCAACGGTGACCACCCATATTCGAATCCGGGAGCTGAGACGAGAAGGATGGACGGCGGCTTGCCCTCAACTGGGGAGAGGTGAGCCGCGCTGAAGGCGTCGAGGCAACGATTAGTGCTCATAGCTCACCAGCTCGGTCTTCCAGTATTATGCGCTCCTTACGACTTATTACTTCAAACAATTGTTCTAGAACGTCGTACTCTCGACGGGTGGCCCACACTTCGCTTGTTGAAGGGTGGGACTCCAACGGTCGAGTCCCGCCGGGGCCCCTTCGTTTTGCCTAATATTGCTAAATCATGCCTTATGATACTTAGCATGAGAAGCACTCGTACCCTATCCGTGACTCTGCCGCCGGAGATGCTGAAGCGGGCCCAGTCCATTGCCAAGCGGGAGAGCCGCACCATGAGTAAGTTGGTTCGGGAGGCTCTCCGCCACTACGACCGGCGGGCTTGGTGGGATGAGGTTAATGCCTACGGCCGTCAGCGCGCAGAAGAACGTGGGTCTCCGCGAAGGGGATGTGGATCGGTTAATCCACGAATCCCGCCGGGGCTCAAGGAAAGCCGTGAAGAAGTAGACCTCAGCGGCTAAAGCCGCGTTCTAATCTGGGCGCTTAACGCGGCGCTGAAGCGCCGCTCTTCCACGGTGCTGCATGCGTCCGTGGTGGGCGCAAAAGCAAAGTCAAAATCAAAATCAAAATCAAGATCAAGGTCAAAGGCAGCGGACGGGGGCGTCCGCTCTACGCGAGCAAAATCCTTGCCCCTATGTCTACCAAAGTAGACTCTACTTTCGTAGACTTTACCTTCCCCAATCCTGATGTGACAGTGGAGTAGGTTCCGAGAATTGTGCGGCTGCTGGGCCGCGTTTTTTGTTTGGGCACAAAGCGAAAAGCAGATCCCTCGCTGGCGCCGTCGCTGGCGCTCCGGCTTGCTCGGGATGACAATCATTTTATGAGTCGCTGTCGCTTTGACTGGCTCGGGATACAAGGGGTTTAGGAAGGGATGGCATGAGAAGAAATCGGTGGGCGGGGATGAGGATTATCAGGAATTGCAAGAAGCGCGGGGAGTGGGTGGAGTTGGTGTTTGCGGTGCGGGCGATTGGGCTGGGGCTGCGTGCTGGGGCGGCCTTGGGGAGAGTCGTCGGGATATGACTTTACGGTGGACGCGGGGTGGCGGATTGTGCGGGTGCAGGTGAAGTCCACGATGTTCCGGGAGGGTTCGGGGTATTCGTGCACGCTGAAGGACAGCCGCGGTCCTTATAAGAAGAATACGTTTGATTTTGTGGCGGCTTATGTGATTCCGGAGGATGTTTGGTACATCCTGCCGGAGAAAGTTGTGCGGGGGATGTGGAGCATTGGGCTGAATCCGAAGCTGGAGGGGGCTAAGTATAACTCTTACAAGGAGGCGTGGCATCTGCTGACGGGGGAAACGCCAGGGTTCGTGGCGCGGATTGAGGCTTGTGCGGAGGAGAATTTTCTGGAGGGAGCTTAAGGGGCAGTCTGGTCGCTGGTGGTTGGTCGTTCGCGAGGCGGCGGTTGTTGCCCCGTTTGTTCGTTTCGACTGCGTACCTCAGCGGCTGAAGCCGCGTTTCTCGTGGGGGCGTTTTACGCGGCGCTGAAGCGCCGCTCTTCCACGGTATTGCAGGGGTCCGCGCCGACACCTTGCAAAATCAAGATCAAGGTCAAAGGCAGTGGACAGGAGTGTCCGCTCCACACGAGCCGGACTGGTATTATCCCCAAGATGGCGCGGCGCGGAAAATTTATTACTTTCGAAGGGCTGGACGGAACCGGCAAGAGCACGCAGATGCGCAAGGCCGCGGCCGTGCTGCGCGCGGCTGGATATAAGGTGGTGGAAACGCGGGAGCCGGGGGGAACGGCTACGGGGGAGAAGATTCGGCGGGTTTTGCTGGACTCGTCGACCGAGGGCCTAGCGCCGCTGGCGGAAATGGCCTTGATGTTCGCTTCGCGGGCGCAGCACATTGCGGAAGTGATCGAGCCGGCGCTGGAGCATGGGCAGATTGTGCTGTGCGATCGCTTCACTGACTCTACCGAGGCTTACCAGGGCTGGGGGCGGAAGCTGGGCAGCGAGGCGGTGCTTGAGCTGCACCGTCTGCTTTGTGGAGGGCTGCAGCCTGATTTGACGATCCTGCTGGACTCGGACCCGGCGATGAGCGTGGGGCGGGCGCGGCGAAGGAACCGGCGGGCGTCGCATGGGGCGGATCATGTTTCACACAAGAGTGCCGGTAAACATCCCGACGAAAACCGCTTCGAGCAGCAGACGCGAGTTTTCTTCGCCCGAGTACATGAGGGTTATCTGGCGATTGCCGCTCGAGAGCCGCAGCGCGTAGTGGCGGTGGATGCCAGCGGGACTCCGGGGCAGACGCATGGGCGGATTATGGAGGTTATCGCGCGAAGGCTAAAGTTGGCTGCGAGAGTCGCGTGAGAGCATCTCGAAATGTCACTGGATTGAAATTTGACATGATCACCGATAATGACATACCATGTAAAATGTCATGAGTGCCGGTGAGAGCCTTACGCGTATTAATGAAAATGGCCGGGTAGTGATCCCCGCTTCCTTCCGCCGCGCTCTGGGTATCCGTTCCGGCGACACTGTCGTTCTGCGGATCGAGAATGACGAGCTTCGAATTACGACTTTGCGGCAGCGCCTGGCAAAGGCCCAGCAGCTTGTGAACAAACACGTGCCGCCGACCACATCTCTCGTGGATGAGCTGATTGCGGAGCGGCGCGAGGCTGCGCGGCGTGAGTAGAATCGTGCTGGATACCTCTGCGCTCCTGGCTATCCTTCACCGGGAGCCGGGCGCGGAAATGTTCACCAAACAATTTCATCTCCTCGAGAACGCCGCCATGAGCGCTGTGAATGTGGCGGAGGCCTATGGGAAGCTGGTGGGGCGAGGAATCGCTCCCGAAGAAGCATGGGAGGCTGTGATCGCCCCCATCCCTGAGATTCTGGATTTCGACACGGAACAAGCGAAGATTGCGGGCGGGTTGCTGCCGCAAACTCGGTCGTTGGGATTATCGTTAGGAGATCGCGCGTGCCTGGCTCTCGGCATCGCACTCAAGGCGCCCATCTACACGGCGGATCGGGCGTGGAAGGGTTTGAGGCTTAAGGTTTCGATTCACTTTATTCGCTAAAGTCTGACCCATGCCTTTCTCCGATTTTCACGGTAACGCCGAGACGGTTCATCGCTTGCGCGAGATGCTGGCGCGGAAGCGGTTGCCGCATGCGGTGATTCTTTCGGGTGTGCGCGGGGCGGGTAAGTACACGCTGGCTCTCATGCTGGCGCAGGCTTTGAATTGTGTGGCGCCGACTGAGACCGATGGGCTGCCGGACTTCTGCGGGCAATGCGCGAACTGCCGGCGCATCGCGCAGGCTGCCGATCTCGATGCACGGTTTGCCGAAGCGGTGGAGACGCGCGAAGGTCTGCGCGAGGCTGACAAGAAAGATACGCGGCTCTTCGTGCAGACTCACCCGGATGTGCTCGTCATTCCTCCGGATCCTCCGCAGATGATGATCAAGGTGGATCAGGTGCGGCGGGTCATTGAGACCATCTATTACCGGCCGGCGGAGGCGCGGGAGCGGGTTTACATCTTCACCGACTCGGCGTTTATGAAAGAGGCGGCGAATTCGCTGCTTAAGGTGCTGGAGGAGCCTCCGGAGTTCGCTACGATCTTTTTGCTCTCGGAGAATCCGGGCGAACTGCTTTCTACGATTCGCTCGCGTGCGATGGTCTTTCCACTCGGGGCTGTGCCGGTGGAAGAGGTGGAGAGCTACCTGGCCAAGTATCGTCCGGAATGGAAGGCGCAGCAGCGGGCTCTGGTTGCGAGACTGTGCGAGGGCGCTCTGGGCCGAGCTCGCAGCTTCGATGTGGAAGCCTATGTGGCTGCGCGCGCCGACGCGATGGCCATCCTCAACTCGGCGTTGCTGGGAGGCGAGCACTCGCAGCTCTTCAAGATCACCGAGTCGTATCGCGCTGGCGCTGAGGGCCGGGAGAAGACGGAGCAGCTTCTCCGCACACTCTACTCGCTGCTGCGCGATTTGATGTTTCTGGGATCGGGAGCGTCAGGGATGGTCCACAATACCGACATTCAGAGCCAGCTTGTGAAGATGGCGGAGGTGGCTGATTTCGAGTGGATCGCCGCCGCTTCGGACCGGTTAGCCGAAGTGGAACGCGGCATGCGGCGCAATCTGCTGCGGTCGTTGTCGCTGGATGGGTTGAGTCTGGCGCTGGAGAAAGGGTAAGGCTGGGAGATCAAAGTCCCCGCCCTGTCTCTGCAAAAAGCGCAGAGACAAGGACTGGGCACTCGCTCAACGAAATGTCACGACCGGGATGGGCATCCCCACAGAACTATCTTTGGTTTCAGCAAGTTACTGAGATTACTCTGGTGGTTCTACACCCTTCAGATAGGTTGCCGGTGGCATCTCCAGCGCCTATAATCGTCTTACTCTGGTTTAAGAATTCTCCGTCAGGTTCCGGGTAGCGGCACGCGAGGGTGAAGTCTGTCTTTTGCATCAGTCTTTGCCCATGAGGATAAGAGCCCGGTAATGCGAAAGCGCCTGCAAATCGCCCTGATGGCTAGCACTGTAGCCGCGACCTCTCTTTCTCTCACGGTCCAACTCCGCGCCGCGGATGGCGACGGAGCCTCGGGAAAAATCACTGCAAGTGACGAACACGGCCGCAAGATCTACGTCAATGATTCCGAGACAGCAACTCCATCCCACCGCACTCAGGAGTCCCAAGCCCCCCGGCGCACGCTGAGGTATTGGAGCTCCAAAGAAAACCGGTGGAAGCCAGTGCCTCCGCCGAATGGGGCGGTCATGCGGGCGGCTAAGTCGGCTGCGGCCGAGGTGGACGAGTACCTGGGGCATGAGTCCAGCCAGTCGGCACTCTCTAAGATTGCAACGGCCAATTTCCGCGGCACAGTGGCGACGCCTGTGGACATTGATGGCGCGATCGAGCAGGCTGCGGCACGGCACAACGTGGACCCCAACCTGGTGCGCGCGGTGGTGAAAGTGGAATCGAACTTCAATCCCAACGCGGTGTCGCGGAAGGGCGCGATGGGACTGATGCAGTTGATGCCATCGACGGCACGCCAGTTGAAGGTGAAGAATCCGTTTGACCCGGAACAGAATGTGGACGCCGGGGTGCGGCATTTGAAGCAACTTCTGGAAAGTTATGGCGGCGATGTCCGGCTGACCCTGGCCGCCTATAACGCGGGTTCGGGGGCGGTGGCGCGCAGTTCCGGCGTGCCGCGCTATGCCGAGACCCAAAACTACGTCCGGCGGATCACCAACCTGTACTACGGAGGGTCCGTTATCAACTCGGGCGCTTCGCATGATCCCGTGACGGTTCAACGGGATGCGCGGGGCGTACTCTACATCAGCAACACCGATTAGGTTGGTTCTACTTTAGTCTCTTTAACAGGTTCAATCTCTGGCAAAGGCCAGTTCATAAATTGCGGGAGACCTCAGGGGCTAAAGCCCGCGTTCTTATGGGCGATAAACGGCACGGCTGAAGCCGTGCCCTTCCCAAAACGATTTATGAGATAGCTTCCAGACGATGATGAGATAGCTTCTAGTCGATCGGGATTTTATCTGGCACCCAGGGCATTGGTTCACCAACGGTTGCAGACGAGCAGGAACGAGGGCACGGGCTGGTTATCTTGAAGAGCTCATCGCGCCAGCGTGGTCTGTGGAGAATGTTGCTTGTGCTCGCCGTGATGGCGGCGTTCACTCCCGCTGCCCACGGCCGGGCGCACCATTCCGACGCCTGGGCCCGGGAGCGCTTCGCCACGGCCGAGCGAATGCGCGAGGCGCTGAACGGAAGGCTTCCCGCGGACCGCACGCGCCGCAATTATCAGCGCGTGCTGAATGCATACCGCTATGTTTATCTGGGAGCGCCCGCTTCCACGAAAGCCGACCCGAGCGTGGTTGCGGTGGCCGAGACGCTGGTGGAAATGGGACGGCGCTTTAACGACGACAAAATCCTGAAGGAGGCCATCGAGCAGTATAAATTCCTGCGCCGCGAGTATCCCGGCAGCAGGTATCGTTTCGATGGGCTGTTCACCATCGGCGAAATCTACAAGGACGATCTCAACGATTCCAAGGCCGCCCGCACCGCATTCCAGGAGTTTCTGCGCCGCTATCCCCACAACCGGCTGGCCGACGATGCGCGTCAGGCCATCGTAGAGATCAACCAAAAAACGCAGGCCGAGAAAGCCGCTGAAGCGCGAAGGGCTGCGGAGGAAAAACGGTACGGGAAGAACGGCAGCAATAAGAATGGGAGAGTTGCCGGGGACGCTGCTTCTCGTGCGCGGTCTTCTTCTGCGCAATCTTCTTCTGGAGAATCTTCTTTTGTGCAATCAGGGAAGGATGAATCCCCGGAGGCACGTTCCGAGCGCCTGCCTCGGGTGACGGGCATCCGGCACTGGTCCGCTCCCGACTACTCGCGGGTTGCGATTGACCTGGAGAGCAACGTGAAGTTTGAATCCCGTCGGATCGACAGTCCGGCGCGTATCCTCTTTGACCTGCCTGATACCAAGCTGGCGTCCACACTGGTGGGCAAGAGCCTGGACGTGGATGACGGTTTTCTGAAGAAGGTTCGCGTGGCTCAATTTGCGCCGGGGAGCACGCGGGTGGTGCTTGAGGTGGACAATCTTTCCGATTACGACGCGTTTCTGCTGCCCAATCCCTACCGGCTGGTCATTGATATTCACGGCAAGGACATTCATGGCAAGAATGGGCGGATAAAGCAGCCTCGAGACAATGACGCGGGCGAAAACACCTCGGATGCGGCGGATGGGATGTCCTCGCCGAACGCCATCGGCACGGGCTTGAGCGATGAGGCGACCGCGTCTGCACCAGACACCGTTGCGGCGGCCAAAAAGTCACCAACTGCGGTGGTCAAGAAAATCGTGGAGGCTGACGATGACGACACCTCCTCGGCCAGCGTGGCGAAACGAAATGCCCCGGTGACGAAGAGAGGAGCGTTGCCGGCGCGGAGAGCGGTAGTTGCGAAAAATCAGGCGCACAAAGAACTTGACGGCAACTCGGAGGCTTCAGATTCGAATGTCGCGCGGGCTTCCGATTTGAGGGTTCGTGAGGCGAGGCCTACCACGGGCGGCGACCGTTCCCTGATTCGAGCCCTGGGACTGAAAATCGGCAAGATTGTGATTGATCCCGGGCACGGAGGCCACGATACGGGAACCATCGGTCCCAACGGCCTGGAAGAGAAAGATCTCGTCCTCGATGTGGGCCGGCGTTTGGGCAAGTTGCTGGAGACTCGGCTGGGAGCGGAAGTGGTCTACACGCGGAAAGACGACACGTTCATCCCGCTGGAAACTCGCACGGCGGTCGCCAATCAGGCGCGCGCGGATCTGTTCGTCTCCATTCACGCCAATTCGAGCCACGATGCTGCGGCCCGGGGAGTGGAGACCTACTACCTGAATTTCACATCGTCGCCGGAAGCGCTGGAGGTGGCGGCGCGGGAGAACGCGGTTTCCGAGAAATCGATCTATGAGTTGCGGGACCTCGTGAAGAAAATCGCACTCAAGGAAAAGATCGAAGAGTCGCGGGAATTTGCCGGGGACGTGCAGGAATCGCTGCACAGCGGGCTGGCGGCGAAGAGTCCGGCGATTCGCGACCGGGGAGTGAAGAAGGCTCCGTTCATTGTGCTGATCGGGGCGAATATGCCTTCGATTCTTGCCGAGATTTCTTTTGTCAGCAATCCTACCGACGAGCACCGGCTTGCCACCAGCGAATACCGCCAGCGCATCGCGGAGTCGCTCTACCGTGGCATCGCCAAGTATGTGAACGGGCTGAGCGGGATGAAGGTGGCCAGCAAGATGGACAAGGGCACCGGGCAGTAAGGCCCTCCGGAAACTTTTCCTCCTCCTCTGTGGTCTAATTACAGAAGGGGATTCTGTGCCTAGCGGTCTATCCATGCGCGCATCAAGGTTTTTACTCTTGCCAGCTATCGTTGTTTGCCTCGTCAGCGGGGGCTACGCGACCAGCCCGGGAACGGATTCCCCGGCGCCGCCCATCCTGCCCAAGCAGTTTGCCGGGTGGCAGATCGAGGGCGCGGCTCAGGCCGCCAAAGACGCGGCTGGCGCCGATCCTACGAATGCCGCGCTGCTCAAGGAATACGGGTTCAGGGATTTCGAGGCGGCTACCTACAAGAGTGACGACGGCCGCACGCTGAAACTTCGTGCTGCGCGGTTTGCCGACGCCAGCGGAGCCTTCGGCGCATATTTGTTCTACGTGCAGCCGGAGATGGCACGGGAAGATATCGGTGATCAGGGTGCATCGGCAGATCCGCGTGTACTGTTTTATCGCGGCCACATCCTCGTGGAAGCGGTGTTCAGCCGGGTGTCGCCGATGTCGCCAGCGAATCTGCGCGAACTGGCCGGCTTGTTGCCGCGCCCGGCCGGAAATGCGGGCAACCTGCCTCCGATTCTCGCGTTCATGCCGCACCACGGCTACCAGGCGAACACCGAGAAGTATGCCGAGGGACCGCTGGCTCTGGGAGCGATCGCGTCTCCTCTTCCCGCCGACCTGGTCGATTTTGGGGCCAACCCCGAAGTAGTGCTCGGACAGTACTTGACTCCCGGCGGAGAAGCGACGCTGATGCTGATCCAGTATCCGACGCCTGCGCTGGCTGCCGAACATTTGCGCCGCATCGATGCCGCCCATCATGCCGCTCAACCCCAGGCCGGAGTTGCGACAATCGAAAACGTCGGACCGTTTTTCGATAAGCGCACCGGGCCGATCATCGCCATCGCGGCTGGTCCGCTATCGCAGAGTGACGCGCAGACACTTCTAGGGGCGGTGAACTACGAGGCCAGCGTCACCTGGAACGAGAACACGTATTTCGACAAGAAAAACAACATCGCCAACCTGCTGGTCAACATTATTCTGCTGTGCATTATCGTGGGAGCGATTTCGCTGGCGGCGGGAGTCGCCTTCGGTGGCGCCCGCGTGCTGTTGCGGCGCTATTTCCCCGGCCCGGTTTTCGGTCGTGCCGATCAAACTGAGTTCATCTCTCTGGACCTTGGAGAGGCGGCGGCGCAAGGCTCCCCAGCCCGCCCCGAGCCTACCCCAGACACGTCCAATCGTTCATAAGTGCCTTAGAAGTATTGGCTTAGGCCTGCTTTGCCAGCCTTTCGTCTCAATGTGAAACAGTTGGCTCGCGTGTTGATTGATTCTGTAAGTGATTGAAACGAAAGACATTTATTTCCCAGAAATTGCTTGACACCCTGCTTTTTCGGCTCTTAAGATTTTGTCACAAGAAAGTTTTGACGGAATCTAAAGCCTCCGTTGGAACTATTCTCCCTTGAAAAGAGAAGGTCGCCCTGTTGCCGGGCGGCCTTTTCGTTTGTTGCGGAAACCGATCTCGATTTTGTAGCGGGGCAGTGGGGAACAAGCGCAAGTGGACGCAGACACTCTCAACCAAACTCTTAACGCGCTTGCGTATCATCTATTGGGTATCACGAATTGAGTGGCCGCTCGCGCCGCATAGTTGCACTGATCTTGAACGATTTTCTTCTCGGTGGGCTGGCCTGCCTGATCATCTGCGGTTGCTCCCGCGGCGATTTGATAAACTGGGACAGTCACACCAGAAGCCGACGTAGCTCAGTTGGTAGAGCAGCCGATTCGTAATCGGCAGGTCAGCGGTTCAAGTCCGCTCGTCGGCTCCATCATTTCAGTCACTTGCGCGTCTTCTCACTGCACTCTCAATCACTCCCGATGAGGCTGGGAGTTCAGGCCTCTTTTGCCTACCACGATCCTCAATCCCTTAGGCAGTAGGGCACCTTCCTACTTTGTCTCCGCAGGAAAGTTCAGACGAAGGCCCACGCGGTAGAGGATTGGCGGTCCTAGATTGACGATGGGTGTGCGCGCCACCTGGTAGCGCTGGTCGAAGAGATTTTCAGCGGCTGCAAAGAACTCGAGGTTCCGGGTGAGGGCGCGGCCAACTTGAATATCCATGGTGAAGAAGCGATCCAGAGGAAGCAGGTTCTGGTCGTCGTCGAATTGCTTGCCCACGAAGCGTCCCTGAACACTGAACATAAGCCGCGAGGGACGCCAGTAGCGGGCTTCCCAGGTGAAGACATTGCGCGGGACTTGCGCTACCTCCAGACCCACGAGAGGGATGACGGGAGGTGAAGGGTAACTAACCACCGCGGCGGCGGTGAATTCATAGCCCGCGGAAATCTGGATGTCGCGGTTGACGTGCACCACGCCATCAAGTTCGACCCCGCGCGAGCGGGTGCGGCCCAGATTCTCTTTTTCCCGCGTAATCAGAGACGACGTCTGGCTAATGGTCACGTTCTGGACGGGATTGACGATGTCGCTCCAGAAAAAAGTTCCACGCAGGCCGAGTCTACCCTCCCATCCTGTGATGTTGATTCCAGCTTCCGCGCCGGTCAGGCGCTCGGCGTTCAGAGACGGATTGTTGTAGGTCAGGATGTTGCCCACGCGGAACGTGCGGTAGAGTTCATTCAGAGTGGGCGCGCGAAACGCACGGTAGATGGAGCCGGTCAGCGAGACATGAGGGTTAAGAGATCGCAGCACCGACAGGCGAGGATTAAAAGCCATGTCGCTGCGAGTGGGATATTGCGCGCTGGGCGAAGAAGAACAAGAGCCGGAGACCGGTGTGCAGATGGAACTCGCGTTGAAATTGCTCCAGTTGTCAAAGCGGCCGGCCGGAATGATGGTCCACTTCTGGCGGAAACGCAGAATGTCTTCGCCGAACAGGCCCAGAATACGCTGCCGCCCTCCGGCCGCATTGTTCCGGGTGTGCATGCCCGAGGAATAGAACTGTTCATCGCTGGCGCCCATCACTTCCATGAGATCCGCTCCGGCGATCAGCGTCTGGTTCTTGCCGAGGAAGTGGGTCCACTGCGCGCCGCCGCCACCGACCTGCTCGGGGACGTGTTGCAGGTCGGTCAGCGATTCGCTGTTACGATCGCTGGCGACCGCGGAGAACACCTGGTTGTAGCCCTGCACCAGGCCGTAGGCGCGCATGCTGAGCGAGGTCGCACCGCCGAATTGCCGATCGAGACCGAAAGCGCCTTCGCCAGAACGCGTGTCGTTGGTTTGGAGGAGCGTGCCGTTATGCCGGGACTCGGTGAAGAAGTTGCCGCGCCCGAAGATTCTTCCCTGCTTGCCAAGCTGGTGACCCAGGCTGAGGTCGACCGTCGCGTCTTCAGAATTGGCGGGCGTATCAACCGTCCCGCGCAGAGAAATGGGTACAACTACGAAGCCATCCGTGCGAAACATCTCCGACGCGAGTGAGACATCCCACGGACCCGCGCGTGTTCCCGTCCAGAAAGAAAGATCGGGAGTGCGCTCGCTGCCGTAGGAAGTCTCGAGACGGATGGCTGGAGCTTGCGGCTGGCGCGTAATGAACTGGACGACTCCGCCGAGCGCGTCGCTGCCGTAAAGGTTGGAAGCGCCACCACGGAATACCTCGACGGTAGAGAGCGCTGCGGGCGGCACGCGATCCCAGTAGACCCAGCCGCCGAAGGCATCGACCAGAGGAATGCCATCTTCGAGAACCAGAGCACGGCTAGCGGCGGTGCCTCCCAGTCCGCGCAGCGAGACGCCCTGGTTGGAGGCATTCGCGGTGCGGCTGCTGGAGCGGCGAAAGAGTGAGAAGCCCGGAACCTGGCGCAACACATCGTCCAGCCGCAATGCGGCAGTGGCCGCGAGGTCAGGTGTGGAGAGCAGAATCGTGCTGCCCGGAGTTTCCGAGAGGCGAACCTCGGTGCGGGCCGCTGAAACCGTGACCTCTTCATTCGAGGATGAAGGTTGCAGGACGACTTCCAGGTGCGCCGCCTGGTTCGCTTCCAGCTTCCAGGATTGGCGTGCGGTCATGAATCCGGCGGCGCTCACTTCGAGGCTTCCTGCTGCTGGTAGGTTGGAAAACGAGAATCGGCCATCGTTATCGGTTGATGTGGTCTCGTGAACGGAATCAGCGCTCAGTTTTACTGTGGCTTTCGCAATCACGGCGCCGGTGGCATCGCGGACGACTCCGTCCACCTTCGCTGTCTGCGCGCACAGCTCTGGAGCAGCCAGCGCTACGAAGAACAAGGCTACGATGAAAGTTGATCTGGGGTTCAACATCGCAAGAATTGCTTGGGATCAGTTCTGCTGCTCACCAGGCGTCATCGAGCTCGTTACTTTTTGGTGACCTGACAGTTCTGAAAAGTGACCAGCACAGAAAATTTCGAGCTTCCGTAACTGCCCTTCAGGTCCAGTTTCTGAAGCATCGCCACCCCATTCACCGATTGATAGTCAATGAGTATATTGAGATGAGTAAGCTCCTCCGGCTTGCCGCTGTCGTAATCCGCATCATAGCCCTTCAACAGGAACCCATTCGCCGACTTGGTGAATTGGGGATGAATGGTCGAGTGAAACTCCGAAGTAGTGACGGTCATCTCGCTGATGGCGAAGTCCTTGGACATGGTGGTGACTACGTCGGTCGTGCCCTCCAAATAATGAAGGGTGTAGATCGCCCCCACGGGCTGCAACTGGAATTGGCTCTCAGCCGCGGGGAAAGGGTTGTTGATCATGAATAAGGACCACGTGTCAAAGAACCCCGAGGTCATCTGTTGCATGCCTCCGTAGATTTGAGCCAGAGCGTTATTCATCTCCTGCGTTTGACCGTTGAGTTCGTTGTGGGTGATATTGAACTTGCCGTCCGCGCCGAAACTGCCGGCAAAGTGAATCTGGTTGAGGATCTTTATCGCGGCGTCAGCCTTGGCGGGATTCTCCTGGCGCTCCGCCTGCAACAAAAGATTCCAATCGGGCGTGAGTTCACACTGGAACGTGCTCACGCCCTGCGTGCGGAGGCTGTAATAGGACTGCCGAGCCTGAGTGAGGATTTGCCGGTCGTCAGCAGATTGAGCCACCGCAGCAGTGGCAAGCAACAGGACGAATAACAGCAGAACGAGTTTGCGTTTCATGGACATCCCCTTATGAATCGAGTCGATCCGGCAGCAGAAGCCCCACGGCCGCACGGATCAACTCGTGAACAAGAACACGGCGCGACGTTTCTCTAGTGGAAACTACCTTCAGCAAGCCTGACAAGCTAAGTCTTCCAGAGAGGTACACACAACGGTAGGGTACGGAAGTTTGGCAGGACTTACTGGGGCAGCAGAGTTCGAAAAACCAGGCTGCCCCGCAGTCTCGAGAACTTTTTCGGTTGGCTCGTGGAGGATCGACGGTTTCCGATCAATTCTTTAGCTGCGCGTATTCGCTTTTTATTCGCTATAATATCAACCGTCATGGAAGAACGCGCCGACCGCCATTCTGATTGCCGCGGCCATGATCGTCGCGTATGAGTTTTGCCGCCGCTCTTCGCCGGGACTTAGCCGAGCGCGCTCTGAAGTACGCCCGCGCTGAAGGATTGCCTCATTGTCTCAGCTATGGCGATGCCCCGACCGTCTGCTTTGCGCCTTATGAACGTGGAACGCGGCATGGCAACTTCCTGCAGGGAAGCTTCAAGGCGATCCGGGCAAAGCCCGCGTGGAGTAAACGCTTGGCGAAGGTTCACGCCCAAGGCCGGCGATCCTTGCCCGGCACAGAACGCGGACGCTGGATGGAACTTGATTCCTGCACCAGTTCCGACGCCCTGCTGATGAACATCTTCTGCTATCCCGGCGTGTCGAGAGATGACAGGGTTTCGGCGCTGCTGGGCGCTGAGCCGGGCACGACGCCACGTTTCGGATACAAAGCTCGCGTTCCCCTTTCGACAGGCAGACTTGATCGCACAGAAGTTGATATGCACTTGGGGAGCCTGTTGGTTGAGGCAAAACTCACCGAAAGTGACTTTCAGAGAGCCAGGAAAGAAGTTCTGCTCCGGTATCGCGATTTCTCGGATGTGTTCGACGCGCAGCAACTGCCTCAGACGGACAAGCACTACCTTTCCTACCAGCTTCTACGCAACGTGCTCGCGGCCTATGCCCTGCAGTGTTCCTTCTGCGTGCTGGCCGACGCTCGAAGGCCGGATCTCGCCGACGCCTGGTACGCAGTGATGAAGTGTGTGAAGCCGGTTGAACTGCGGACCAAACTTCGCATCTCAACCTGGCAGGAAGTGTCCCAATCCGCGCCCCCCAAGCTGCGAGCTTTTCTAATGGCCAAGTATGGGATCGTAGGTCAGTGAGGGCAAGCCTCGGTCCTACTCTTTACCTGGCTCCTAAACCAACATATAGCACCGTCGGGCCACTTGTTCCCGGTTCGTGCCATTGCCATGGCGCCTTCGCGGCCGCAGAATACAGGTGCCTGGTGAAAGGCACTCCTGGTTGAGAGCTAATTCGCAAGGCAACCGAGCGGCGAGTTGAAAGAAACCAAATGCTAGAGTGGAACCCCACCACCGAGCTTGCCAGACCTCAGACCAGGTTCTCTACCGCTCAATCTCGCAGGCTGCAGATCGCGCTCGTCCTCTTGCTCGTGGCTCTCGCCATTGTTCTCGTAAAGGACCACGAATTTTGGTTCGGCTCCGACACGGCGTTTGAGTCCGATGCCGCGGGTTCGGAAAACACTCCCAAAGCGCAGACGGCGGCTTCATCGGTTAAGACCAGCCAGGCGCCGCTGGCACAGGCTGCGAACGCACCGCAGCACCTTGCTCCAAAGGCTTCGACCAAGCCAGCCGTTACCGCGCCCGCCGACCAGGACGCGACCAACCCCGGTGCCCCGGTGGTCGCAACCAACCGGACCGTTCTTCCTCCGCTGGATGTCGAAGTGGTTGCCGGCGACAACCATCGCACGGTTCATCCCGGAAGCAACGTCGCGAAAGTGGAGATCGCCAACGATTCAGCGGCAGCCACAACCTCGGTGGCAAGCTTGAGGACGAATGCGGCCGAGCGTGAGCGTCTTTCTTCGGCGGTCGTTCCAGAACTGCGGCAAACCATCGATTCGAACCTTCCCTTGCTGGCGCAGCACATGAAGGTGCAGGGTTCCGTAGTATTGCAAGCGGTGGTTGGAGCCGACGGCAACATCGAAAACCTGCGCGTGCTTAGCGGCCCTGCCATCCTGAGCGTGGCGGCGCAGCAAGCGGTGCGCCAGTGGCGCTTCAAGCCCTATCTGCAGAACGGACAGCCCGTCGAAACCAAAGCCAGAATCACCGTCAACTTCTCGATCCGGATCTCCGACAGCTCCGCAAAGACGACCTAGGTCACTCTAATCGCCTAAAATTCCCTTCACCTCGACATTGGCGGATCGCCCGGTCTGCCGATAATTAGACTGTGGGTGCCCCATTTCTCGCGTCTTTTGCGAGAAGTGGGGCTTTGTCAGTAGGGGACTTGTCCGTGTAGGAGTAGAAAGTCGAAACGAGTTCCGAGGACTGTCCACGCCAGAGACACGAATCCCAACCAGCCCCGTAGATTATTTCGAACAGGAGTTTACTGAGACTTTGCGAGATCGCTCTTCAGCAAGCTGACTTCTACGCGCGTACCTTTCATGCCCTGTGCCACAGAAGCGTTGCCCATCCCAAGCACGTAGATGCGGTAGGCCGGAATCTCGTGGTTCAACACCAGGTAACGCACCACCGAGTCCGCCATTTTCTTGGAGTTGGCAATCGCGGCCTGGCGCCGGCCCGAAGAGAAGCCCTGCACTTCGATGAGGTAACCGTGCTGATTTTTCAACTGCGCAGCCATCTCATCCAGCGCCTCCTTGGCCTCTTTGCTCAACACGGTCTGCCCGGGACGGAAACGAATCTCGGTCTGCGCGCCGGACTTGTACTGATCGATGCTCCCAACCATGGTCTCGTCCGTGGCGAGGCGGGTGTTAAGGGCGGCTGCCGTCTGCTGAGCCATCTGAGCCTTGTTGGCGGCGTCAGACGCATGTTCATCGGCTAAGCTGGCTTTGGCGGAAGCCAGTTGCAGGCCTTGCTGGGCACGGGCGTCCACGTCCCTGATCGTTTTAGTGTTAGCCGCGGTGATGTCATCGAGTTCGTTGACCCGGTCCCGAATCGGCTGAACATGCCGCCGGACGTACTCCTTGGTGGCAAACGGGTGCAAAATGAGGGATCCCAGGCTGGGCTCATCGCCGTCCCAGAAGTCCAGTTTGGAGGCAGGGTGCGAGCCTCCCGGGCCGGTGGCTGCCGGCTGCGCGCCAGAATTTGAGCTGCTCTGCGCGAATGCGGCAAACGCAAGTCCTGCGAACATGAACACAGTCACGAATATGCGATTCTTCATATTCTTCCTCTCCAAGTAACCGGGAAACGTGGCCTTCGTCCGGCTATGGAGACAAACGGCCGCAAGCCGGACCTCGTTATAGCCACGCCATTGTAGCGCTGAATTGGGGGGTTCTGGACAAGAAATTCGATAGCGAGTCTCCGCGACAATTTCCCCGGATTTTCATGCTATAGTTCCAAGCCGTCAGGCTACCGCAACCCTACTCTAGACGCAAAGAGGTTTCGGCCGCGGGGGGAACAGATGGGAACCACTCGATTCTCGTATTCCAGATTCTGGCAGCTCCTTCGTGCAGTCCTCGCCATTGTCGCACCGGTTGCTCTGTTGCTGAACGCCGCCTCGGCCAGCACCACCAAAGTCATCTACAGCTTCGCCGGAGGAGATGACGGCGAGTACCTGGACACTGACCTTGTGATCGACAGCGCGGGCAACCTTTATGGCTCGACGGTGCAGGGCGGCAAGTTCGGCAGCGGCACAGTGTTCCAGGTGTCGCCCTCCGGCACAGGCTGGACCCACACCGTCCTTTACAGTTTCACCGGCGGCACCGATGGAGGCGAACCCTACAAAGGCGTCACCCTCGATTCCCATGGGAATCTCTATGGCACAGCCGTCACCGGCGGCGGTGGCTCCTGTGAAGGTGGCTGCGGCGTAGTGTTCAAGCTGACCAACTCCGGCGGAACCTGGACGCAGACTGTAATCCACCAGTTCACCGGAGGTAGTGACGGCTCAGGCCCAGGCAGCGGCCTGACGATCGATTCGGACGGCAACCTCTATGGCATGACTCCCACCGGCGGAACTTACGGCCTCGGAACCATCTACCAACTGCAGCCGCAGACCGGCGGCACGTGGACGCTGAACGTGCTCCACGCCTTCACCGGCGGCGCTGACGGATCCTCCGCCTCAGCCGGCCGCCTCATCTTCGATCATGCCGGCAATCTCTACGGAGTCGCCACCGTCGGCGGAGCCAACGGCGACGGCGTCGTCTTCGAAATCACCAATACTCACGGCACGTGGACGATAACCACACTCTATGCCTTCAAGGATCAACCGGACGGCGCACTGCCCTACGGCGGCTTGATTTTCGACAAAGCAGGAAATCTCTACGGCACCACGTATTACGCGGGTGTCCACGATGTGGGCACGGTCTACAAGCTCACCCACGCCAACGGCAAATGGAGTGAGACAGTCCTCTATAGCTTCAAAGGTGGAAACGATGGCAGCAGTCCCATCAGCACCCTGATTTCCGACCGGGCTGGCAACCTGTACGGCACTACAAGTGACGGCGGCACAGGCTGCGCCTGCGGCGTCATCTTCAAGCTGGCTCCGAACGCGGGCGGAACCTGGACCGAAACCGTCCCCTACCGCTTCCCCGGCGCTCCCGGCGCCGGCTTCTCCTACAACGGAATGGTCGCCGACTCCGCCGGCAATCTCTACGGCGCCACCACCCACGGCGGCACTAACAACGACGGCACGATCTACAAGTTCACGCCGTAAAACATGGTGGCGTACGGTGCCGGAGACTTGAGTCGGGAGACAGAATCTCCGCTACTTTGCAGTGTGGGACCGGCGAACCTAGACGCATGGATGAGTTTGGAATTTGACGCGCCGCGCGCGAGGCAGCCGAAGCCCGAAACCCAAAAGCCGAAGCCCGCTCCTACCCCCGCACGCTAATCCTCGAGAACGACAGCACCGCCCGCGACGAGATTGGCCGTCCCATCGACATCGCCGGACGGAACGTGGTAAAGATCAGCATCCTCTTCACCTGCGGCAGCAGCTCCTGAGACTCTCCGGGATCGGAAAGAATCTTGTAGTCCTGCACCCGCCCGTTCTTGTCTACGTAGGCTTCAATCACCAGCGAGTCTGTGTTCATCGAACTCAGCGTCGTACCGAAAACGCTCTGCTGCAATTCCGGTCCCGTATTCAACACCGTGCGGCACATCCTGATTGTTCGCCTGCACCTCTCCCGGCATTGCCAGGATCGCCGTGACTAAACCAAAGATCAGCAGCGCGCAGGCCAGGCCCGCCGTCGCCGGCACCATGAACGCGTTCACGTATTTTCCACCCGCATGCGCAACGCTTCAAACCGCGGACGCCGCGTCTCCGCCGCCTCCCGCGAAATGGCCAGACGCAGTTTCAGCCCCAGGTCCGCCGGCGCTTTCGGACGCGCCACGCTCGTCAACAGTTGCTGCGTCTGCAGCAGCAACCGGTATTCCCGCATGCACGCCGCGCAGCCATCCAGATGCTGCTGCAAGGCCTGCATCTCGGTTCCCGTGATTGCGCCGTCCAGATAGGGCGACAGCAACTCCTTCGCTTCCCTGCACTTCATGGTCGCGAATTTCGGAGAAACGGACTCCATGCCCAAATACCTCATGGCATCACCTCGACCCTTCTACCCCCTCCAGCAACCGCTGACCGCAGACTTGCCGCTTCTTCTTCCTCCGGCGCGGTCAGCCCCAGTTCCATGCTCACCTCGCGGACATAGGGCGCCAGCCGTTGCTTCAGCGCCTGCCGCCCGCGCGTTAATCTGGATTTCACCGTCCCCAGCGAGATCTGCAGCACCTCCGCGATCTCTTCATACGACATCTCTTCCAGGTCACGCAGAATCAGCGTCGTCCGGTACGGCTCCGGCAGTTGCCGCAGTTCCGCATCCACGCGCCGCTGCACTTCCCGGTGCGCTACGTTGTCGAACGGCGAGTCCGCGCGATCCGTCAGCGCGTTCTGCATCGCTTCATCTCCGCCTGCAAATCCATCCGACTCCGCCGGCTCAATCGAAGTCTCCTGCGCCTTGTGCCGGAACCACCACCGCTTCCGGTTCGCCGCCTCATGCAACGCGATCCGGTAAATCCAAGTCTTCAGGCTCGACTCCCCGTGAAAGCTCTTCATCCCGCGGAACACTTTCAGGAAGACATCCTGGGTCACATCCGCGGCGTCAGCCGGATCGCTCACCATGCGATAAACCAGCCCGTACACCGGACGCTGAAATTCGCCGATCAGCCAGGCATAGGCCTCTTCCGAGCCGGCCTTCAGCTCCGCGACAATCGCCGCTTCCTCCGCCCGTGCTCCGATCACGCTTGCCAGATCTGCCAAGGTTGCCACTCCCGCCATGACGGCGAATCCCTCGATTATAGGATGTTCCATCTCATCCCTAACCGAAAAATCGCCCGCCCGGCCGCCCGCTTGCCAGCCCACACCCTCATTCAACATAGACTCCGCCCGGGCATTCCGAGTTCCCACCGGTAAGTCTTTTATTTACAGCAACCAGGAGGCCTAAGTCTACCGAGATGCCACGTAGCGACAGCCCGCCTCGGCTGTCCGGTCAAGCGAAGCGCGACCGCCTCTAATCCTCACAAACGTTCCGTTCAGGCTATAATTGCGCGACGCGGATGGCTCTCACCTCTGGCACGAAACTCGGTCCCTACGAAATCCAGTCTTTGCTGGGCGCAGGCGGCATGGGAGAGGTTTACCGCGCCCGCGATACCCGCCTTGATCGCACCGTAGCGATCAAAGTTCTGGCTTCTCACCTTTCTTCTTCTCCTGAACTGAAACAGCGCATGGAGCGCGAAGGCCGAGCCATTTCGTCGTTGAACCATCCGCACATCTGCCAGCTTTATGACCTCGGATCGCAGAGTGGCACCGATTACCTGGTGATGGAGTTTCTGGAAGGTGAAACTCTGGCAGAAAGATTGCGCAAAGGCGCGATGCCGCTGAACGAAATCTTCAAGGTTGGGATTGCCGTGGCCGAAGCGCTGGCCGTCGCGCATCGCAACGGCATCGTGCACCGCGACCTGAAGCCGGGGAACATCATGCTGACCCAGGGCGGCGCGAAGCTGATGGATTTCGGGTTGGCGAAACCACTGGGCTTGCAGACGGCAGCCTCGGGATCAGGAACAGCGCCACCTTCGTTCACGGCAGCGGCCACGCTGAGCGGTCCGAGTCCGCTAAGCCCGCTGACCACGGCGGGCAGCATCATCGGCACCATTCAATACATGTCGCCGGAGCAAATCGAGGGAAAAGAAGCGGACGCGCGCAGTGACATCTTTGCATTCGGCGCTGTGCTTTATGAGATGGTGGCGGGCAAGCGGCCCTTTGCGGGCAAGAGTCAGATCTCGCTGGCGTCCTCAATTCTTGAATCTGACCCGCAGCCGATCAGCGCCCTCAAGCCTCTCACTCCAAGTGCGTTCGAACATGTTGTGACGACGTGCTTGCAGAAGAATCCGGAAGAGCGTTATCAGGCGGCGCAAGACATTAAGCTGGAACTCCAATGGATCGCGGCCGACCGGCCAGCGCCTGATGCTGCCACGTTGCCGCCATCTTCATCGAGCAAGCGCGAGCGTCTGGGTTGGGCAGCAGCTGTCGTGGCCGCACTTGTTCTGGGTGTGGCCGCCGGAATATTCCTCTACCGTCCTGCCCAATCCGCGACACTCCATCCGCACTGTCATCAATCCTCCCGAAAGAGCCACGCTCACCTTGACCGGAGACGCTGCCGGGCCGCCGGTGCTTTCGCCTGACGGTGCATCGGTGGCGTTCGCCGCCGCCAGTGCAGAGGGCAAGATCACGCTTTGGGTGCGTCCGGTGAACTTGACGGAGGCGCACCAGTTACCCGGCACCGAGAGCGCGATTTTTCCTTTCTGGTCGCCGGACAGCCGCTCCCTGGGATTCTTCTCCGAGGGTAAACTGAAGACGATCGATATCGACGGCGGCTCGCCTCAGACCGTTGCCGACGCGCCCTTCGGCCGCGGCGGCGCCTGGGGGCCCGGCGGAATGATCCTGTTCTCTCCCCAGACCCAAACGGGCCTTATGCGGGTCAGTGCCAATGGCGGAACGCCCGTTCCTGTTACTCAACTCGACCGGAGCCTGCACACCTCGCATCGCTGGCCGTTTTTCCTTCCTGACGGCAAGCATTTCCTGTATCTGGCCATCCACCACGATCCGGGCAAAGCAGCGAACAATACTCTGTATTATGCCTCCCTCGATGGCCGCGAGAGTCGCGCCTTGTTCCGCTGCCAATCCAGCGCCGCCTACGGGAGCGGCTATCTGCTGTTCGCGCACGGCGACCAGTTGATGGCGCAAGTCTTCGATCCCGCCAAGGGGACGCTGAGCGGAGAACCGCAGATCGTGGCAAAAGGGGTGGTGAACGACCTCAGCACCTGGCACATGGATGCCTCCGCCACGGACGACGGGTTGCTGGTTTTCGCCAGTGGCGGAACCGGCGACTGGCAACTCTTATGGATGGACCGCAGCAGCAAGCAAATCAGCACCGTCGCCGACAAGCTGACGAACCTGCAAATCGCAAAGATTTCGCCGCAAGGCGACCGCATTGCCTTGCAGATCGACACCGGCGTCAACGACATCTGGGTGCTCGATGTGGCGCGCGGCATCCGCACCCGGCTTACCTTTGGTCCGGTTTCGAACACCACACCGGTCTGGTCACCCGATGGCAAGTGGATCGTTTACACCGCCGATCGCAACGGCCGTTCCAACCTTTGCCGCAAGCCCTCCGACGGCGGAGGCGCGGAAGAAATCCTGCTCACCGAGGACCAGATCACCGTGGCCACCGATTGGTCCCGCGACGGCAAATACCTCTTCTACGCACGCGGACCCGTGGGCAGCCAGGAAGTCTGGGCCTTGCCTCTCGAGGGTGAGCGCAAACCGTTCCTGGTGGTGCCGCACGCTGCTAACACTCTTAGCGTTGGGGGCCATCTCTCCCCGGACGGCCGCTGGTTGGCATATATGTCGACTGAATCCGGAACGCCGGAAGTATATGTGGTGCCCTTCCACGGCGGGCAGGGCAAGTGGCAGGTTTCGGCCAACGGAGGCATTGGCCCCAAGTGGAGCCGTGATGGCAAAGAACTCTATTACATGGACACGAGCTACAGTCTCTTCGCCTTGCCGGTGAGAGATACTGGCGGTGCTTTGCAATTCGGCGCCGCGCAGCAACTCGTCAGCAACTGGTCTGCGCCGCAAGTCTTCTACGACGTTACTCCCGACGGCAAGAAGATCCTGCTCGACCGTATTTCGCAGCAGGTCAGCCAGTCGGTTACGGTGGTGACGAATTTTACGGCGGAGTTGAAGAAGCAAGCGAAATAAGAGTGGGGCTATAGCTTGAATTCAGCGGTCATTTTACGCTGCCCTATGCCGTCGCGGTCCGTGCAGCTTGTGAAAGCTTCTCAAGAATTTCCGCCACCGCCGTCAATAATTTCTGCGATCCCTTGTCCAACTCAAGCGCGGACTTTTCCAGGAACCCGAACGCTCCGTCTTCCTGCAGCCGCGCGGCATTTTTCTGCGACATGCCCGTCATCACCACCACCGGAATCGCCTTGGTCAATGCGTCCTGTTTCAGCGCCTTGAGCACATCCGGACCGCTCATCTTTGGCAACAGCATATCCAGCAGAATCAGGTCCGGCAATTTCTCGTGCGCCACGCGCAACGCTTCCTCGCCGTCGCTCGCGCTGCTCATCTCATAGCCCGCACGCGCCAGCGCCCGCTCCGTTGCCAGTCTCAGAAACTTGCTGTCTTCTACCAGCAGAATCTTCATCATTGTCCTGTAGCTTTCCTTACCTGTTCCCGGATCCTGCTCCGTTGAAGGCGATCCCGCGGCCGCGCAAGGCGTAAACTACCGCAAGCTCTCATCTATCTATCGGCAAACTTGGAATTCAGAACAGCATGGCGGAACTCAGCGCTTGTGCGATCTAAGAGTCTTCTGAGAAAACGCGATTAGTTCTGGGATGCCATGCGTCACTTCAAATTGCTCAAGAGATTCTGCATCGCTGCCACCAAGGAATTCGGCCCGGCCCCCAGCATGAGATCGGATTTCTCGAAGAACCCCGCAGCCCCATCCTTCTCCAGTGCCTTCGCGTTTTTCGGCGACAGGCTGGTCAGCACCAGCACTGCAATCCCCGCCGTCGCTGGATCGTGTTTCAACGCCTTCAGCACATCCGGCCCGCTGACCTTGGGCAGCATCATGTCCAGCAGCACCAGTGCGGGCAAGTGCTCGCGGGCCAACCGCAAGGCTTCTTCGCCGTCTCCAGCGCACACCACCTCGTAGCCCGCTTTGGTCAACGCCCGCTCCGTCGACAATCGGAGGAACTTGCTGTCCTCCACCAACAGGACTTTCATCGCAGAAGAGTCCTTCCGCAAAGAACCGCACGGCTCTTCCAACTATGCGCCACGGCGCCCGGTCATGTCGAGGGCGGAGGCGCCCGTGCTGTTGCCGTTTAATGGTCACCCGCGCGGGTGCGTCCTGTACGCTCCCGTTGCTGGCTGCTATAGTCAAAGTTCTGCAAAGAACTGTGGGGTTCAGTTTCATCGACACGATGGGGGCTCATTCAATGAAACTCTCAAGCATCTTGAGAGTGGTCGGTTTCGTTTTCTTCCTGCTTTTCATCTCGCTTTTAAGTTGGTCAGCTACGGCGCCGACCGTAACCATCTTTGTGGACGCGACTTCGGCTCCCCGCAAAATCTTCCACGCCAGGCTGAAGATTCCCGCCAGCGCGGGCGACCTGACGCTCTATTACCCGAAGTGGATTCCCGGCGAGCATGCCCCCGACGGTCCCGTAATTGACCTGGCAGGCCTTAAATTCACCGCCGGCGGTAAAACCTTGAAGTGGCGGCGCGATCTGCTCGACGGCTTCACCCTTCACGTCGACGTTCCAACCGGCGAGACTGAAGTGAATGCCGAACTGGACTTCCTCTCTCCCGCGACCTTTGAAGGTGGCTTCTCTGCCGGTTCCTCCGCGACCGACAAAATGGCGGTCATCAGTTGGAATCAAGTGTTGCTCTATCCCAAGGGCTGGACGACCGACGATCTCACCTACGTCGCCACTCTGGAACTTCCCACCAACTGGAAATTTGGAACACCCTTACCCATCGCCTCGACCCTCGCCGCCAACAACGGTAGGACCCAGATCACCTTTCAGCCCGCGTCCCTCACCACTCTGGTCGATTCGCCCGTAATCACGGGCGAATTTCTCAAGGTCCTCAAGTTGGCCGACGATCCCCTCACCGAGATGGACATAGCTGCTGACAGCGCCGCCGCTCTTGCCCCTCCGCAGGAAGTCTGGGACCACTACAAGAATCTGGTCGAACAGGCCAACAAACTTTTTGGCGCGCATCACTATCGCGATTACCACTTCCTGCTCAGTTTGAGCGATCACGTGGCGCACTTCGGACTCGAGCATCACGAGTCCGATGACAGCCGCACCGCAGAGCGTGGTTTAGTCGACGACGGCGAGCGCAAAGCGGCAGCCGGTCTGCTCCCCCACGAGTACGTGCATTCGTGGAACGGAAAATACCGCCGTCCCGCCGATCTCGCAACTCCGGATTATCAGCAGCCCATGCAGGATGACTTGCTCTGGGTTTACGAGGGCCTCACGCAGTATCTGGGCGAAGTGCTGACCGCGCGCAGCAGCCTGCTGACGCCTGAGCAAATGCGGGAAAATCTGGCTTTAACCGCCGCTGCCCTCGATCATCTTCCCGGGCGCACTTGGCGCAACCTGCAGGACACGGCCGATGCCGCCGCGCAGCTTTATTTCACCCCGCATGCCTGGGAATCCTGGAGGCGGGGAGTCGATTTTTACGATGAAGACCTTCTCAACTGGTTGTGGGCAGACATCATCATCCGCCAGCAGAGCAAGGGCAAGAAGACGTTGGACGATTTTTGCAAGCTCTTTCACGGCGCTCCCAACACAGGTCCCATGGTTAAGACCTACACTTTCGACGACGTCGTCAATACTCTGAACCAGGTCGTGCCCTACGACTGGCGCGGCTTCTGGACCGAGCGCCTGACCAATCACGGGCCCGGCGCCCCGCTGGGCGGGATTGAAGGTAGTGGATGGAAAGTCGTGTACAACGAATCGCCCTCCGAGATGGAATGCGGCGGAGAGTGCACCTCGCATTTCGCCGGTGTGAGGTATTCGATCGGGATCGACTTGCGCGAGGACGGCACCATCTCCGACACGATTGAGGGCATGCCCGCAGCCCTGGCTGGAATTGGCCCGGGCATGAAGCTGGTGGCGGTGAACGGCCGCCAATACTCGCCAGAAATCCTGCGTGACGCGATCAAAGCCGGCAAGAACAGCGCCGATCCGCTGCAACTGCTGATCGTGAACACCGAGTATTACAAAACCTACAAAGTCGATTACCACGGCGGTGAGCGCTACGCTCACCTGGTGCGCGATGAATCCAAGCCGGACTTGCTGTCTGAGATATTCAAAGCAAAGTAGAGTTCTTCGACTAAGGAGAGCGAAAACGGTGGATTCCGACTGGCCCCGCGCGCCTCAGCATCCTCCGCGGAAGTTCTCAGCGCGTTCCGCGATTCAAGCTGTCCCTCAACCTATTAATCGCGGAGTGCACGGAGAAATGCCGCGGAGGGCGCCGGCAATCGCGATGCGCGGATTGTTGTCTCTCGTGTTCTGCACAACGTTGCCCGCGTATTCCCAGACTTCCATCCTCGGTTTCACTCCTTCTTCCGCCGCTCACGAAACTGAGATCGAAAACAAATTCAAAGCCATTCCCTCCCCCGACGAAGAGCGCCGCCAGCATCACCTCTTCACCGCCGAACCGCACGTCGCCGGATCCCCGCGCAACAACGAATTGGCTCGCTACATCGCCGATCAGTGGCGCACCGAGGGCCTCGAAGACGTCGTCATCCGCCGCTACGACGTTTACGGCAGTAATCCAAAATCCACTTCGCTTGAAATGGTTGCGCCCATTCACTACCGTGCCATCCTGCGCGAGCTGCCCGTCCCCGGCGATCCGAGCCTGAAGAACAAAAGCATCAGCTCCGCATGGAGTGGGATGTCCGCGTCCGGCGAGGTCACCGCCCCGCTCGTCTACGCTCACAGCGGCAATCCCGAAGACTACGATCTGCTCCGCCAGCAAGGCATCGACGTCAAAGGTAAGGTAGTGCTCGTGCGCTACTCGAATCCCTACAGCTATCGCGGTTTCAAGGCGCTCACCGCCGAGCGCGAAGGCGCGGCCGCCATCCTTATTTATAGCGATCCCGCCGAAGACGGATACAAGAAGGGCAAAGTCGCTCCCAACGGCCCCTGGGGCCCCGAGTATCACATTCAGCGCGGCGCCATCACTTACGACTTCATGGTGCCCGGCGATCCTCTCACCCCCGGATGGGCCTCCGTTCCCGGCGCCAAGCGCATTCCCGTCGAGGAAGCGGTTTCGATTCCGAAGATCATGGCGCTGCCGCTTTCCTGGCACGACGCCAAGCCCCTGCTCGCTAATATGGACGGCCCTGTCGCCCCCGACAACTGGCAGGGCGGGCTGCCGATCAAGTATCACCTCGGCGGCAAGCGCGTGCGCGTGCACGTGAAGATCGAAATGGACAATTCCACTCAGCCCTACTACGTCGTCGAAGGCCGCATTCGCGGCGCGCAGTTGCCCAACGAGTGGATCGTGCTCGGCAATCACCGCGACGCCTGGGTCTTCGGCGGCGTCGACCCCAGCAGCGGCACCGCATCGATGATGGAACTGACCCGCGCGTTGGGAAAGCTGGTAAAACAAGGAATACGTCCGCGGCGCACCGTGGTTGTCTGCAGTTGGGACGGGGAAGAAGTTGGCCTCACCGGTTCCACCGAATGGGGAGAGCAGTTCGCCGACGAACTCCGCAACAAAGCGGTCGCCTACATCAACGTTGATGAGGCGACCTCCGGCCCCAACTTCCACGGCCAGGCCGTGGCATCGCTCGCTCCCATGCTCGTCGAAGCCAGCCGCACACTGCAGGATCCTTCCGGCAAGACTCTGTACGAAGCATGGAGGGAATCATCCAAGCGCGAGCGGGCTGAAGCCAAACAATCCGAAGAAGTAACGGACCTGAATCTCGCTGACGCCCGCATCGGCAGCGGCTCGGACCATACTGTGTTCCTCAACTATGTAGGCATGCCCGTTCTCGGCCTGGGTTTCGAAGGTCCATACGGCGTCTACCATTCCGCCTACGACAACTTTTTCTGGATGAACCACTTCGGCGATCCCGGCTACCGCTACCACACGCTGATGTCGCAATTGTGGGGAGTGCTAGCGTTACGCCTGGCGAACGCAGACCTCTTGCCCTTCGACTTCGCCCGCTACGCCAGCAACATTCGCCAGTTTGTAAATGAATTGACGGAGAAAAATAAGGCCATGTGGGGACAGACGCCCTCGGCTGTCCAGCCGGGCGAAGCCGGGCCACCGCCGCCACTGGACCTGAAGCCAGTGCAAGACGCCATCGACGACTTCGAAGCCGCCGGCAAGCGCCTGAATGACTCCGCAACCCGCGCACTGGCCTCCGGCGCAATCGATGCCAAACAAGCCGCGATGATCAACCGCGGCGCCATGCAAGTCGAGCGCAACTGGCTCAACCCTGACGGTATTCCCGGCAGGCCCTGGTTCAAACACATCCTCTACGGCGCGCGCTTCACCTACGCCCACCTGGAGCTGCCCGGCCTAACCGAAGCAGTCGAGAAACAGGATTGGCACACCGCCAAGCAGCAGGCAGAAATTCTCCGCCAGGCGCTAGCCAACAACACGAAGCTGATCAATGAACTTGACTCCAGCCTGAACGGCGAGAATTCCGAAGCAGGAAACTAAAATCTCAGTCGAACTCGAAGACTTCTTGCTCCACTGGAGAACTCCACACCGGAGCGAACGATTGCCGGTGCAGCGGCGTCGGACCGTATTTGTCCAATGCCGCCAAATGTTGCGGCGTGCTGTAGCCTTTGTGCGAAGCCAGGCCATACTCGGGGAAGACCGCGTCCCACTCGCACATCATGCGGTCGCGCTCGACCTTGGCCAGAATCGAAGCCGCCGCAATCGAGGCGGAAAGCGCGTCGCCGTGGATGATGGCCTGCTGCGGCAATTGGCAATCCAGGCAAACGGCATCCACAAGAAGATGATCCGCCGCCGGCGCGAGCCGCAGCACGGCATCGCGCATCGCGAGCCGCGACGCCTGATAGATGTTGATTTGGTCAATGCGCGCCGCATCCACGGCCGCCACCGCCCATGCCACGGCATGTTCACGAATGCGCGGCGCCAGCAGTTCGCGGCGTTCCGGCAGCAGTAGCTTGGAATCGCGCAGGCCGCGAATGCGGTAGCCGCGCTCGAGAACTACCGCCGCCGCCACCACTGGACCGAACAGCGATCCGCGCCCCACCTCGTCCACTCCGGCCACCAGAGCCGCCCCTGCTGCCCAGGCATTTTTTTCGTAACGCAACGTGCAGCGCAGCTTTTTCAGCAAACGCAGTTTCGCTGCCGACGGAGACAGAACGAACTCGGACGCAACCTTCGCAGTACTCGACATGAAGATGTGTGATGAAGTGTGTCCACCATCTTCGCCTGCAAGAAGAGACTTCCGCAAGCGAGAAAAATCCACAGCCAGAAATCCGCAAGTTCTTCGCTCACGCGCCATCAGCCAGATCGCTCCCGCCTGAAGGTAACGCCGCCCGGTAACCATTACTTTGGGTACGAACGTACATTGTCCGTTAGGACATGTACTGCTATGTTGACGACATCCCGATTCACGAGGAGCCGTTGTGAGCGATGAAGCAATCCAGCCGCGGCACGATGATATGTCGCAAGCTGCCGTGCCCTTCGATAAATTGATCCACCTGGCGCTCCCCGTTCGCCTCATTCACATGGAGAACGGCGAACGCGGCGGGATGGAGTTTGCTTGCACTTATGACATTCATCCCCGCGGCGCGCGCCTGCGCAGTTCGCGCGATCTGAAAGTAGGGGACATGATCACCATCGAACGTGGACGCAGCAAATCCGTGTGCCAGGTAGTCTGGACTGCCGACCCGGACTCTGCGCTGCACGGGCAGTTCACGGTGGAATGTGTTGAGGGCAGCAAGATTCCCTGGGAAGAAGAACTGCGGCAAATGGAGGAACAATATCTGCCGGTCATCCCGTCTGGGCCAAACAGACAGCCCGCGATCAATACCTACCGCAGCGGTGAGCGGAACCGGCGGCGAGGGCCGCGCTTCCAGGTGGAAGGGGAAGCCGACCTGGCAGAGATCAGCGGCCGCTCCTATGGGGAGGGGCGGCTGGAACAGATTTCCGAATGCGGCTGCCTCATCACTGCCAACGAGTTGCTCGCGTCGGGCACTGCTTTGAGACTAGTGTTGAATATGTGCGATGTGAGCGTCGCGCTGCGCGGGCACGTGAGATATGCGGCCGAGAACCGCGCCATGGGTGTGGAGTTCCACGAGATCCGGCAGGGCGACCGTCCCCTGCTCGACTATGTGTTGAACCGGTTGAAAAAGCCGCGCGCTGAAGACTTCGCCGACCTCGAAGTCATCACTGAGTGTTTGGATCCAGTCGCGGGATAGAGATTGCTTCGCCGCTTCCCATGGATGCCGAGACGCGCTAGACAACTGACTCAGCTTGGTTTTTCAACGTCGCGCAGGCGCGCCGCTTTGCCCTTGAGTCCGCGCAGATAATACAGCTTGGCGCGGCGGACCTTGGACGAGCGCAGCAGATCCACTTTGTCGATGACTTTGGAGTGGATGGGGAAAATGCGCTCCACGCCCTGGCCAAAGCTGATCTTGCGCACGGTGAAGCTGGCCTGCGGCCCGTTGTCGCGCTTGATCACCACGCCTTCAAAAGCCTGCAAGCGTTCCTTGTCGCCTTCTTTGATCTTCACGTGAACCCGGACGGTGTCGCCCGGGTGAAACGCGGGAATGTCGGTGCGTTGAGTTTTCGCCAGCAGTTTTTCGATGATTAAGTTCGACATGATGTTAGCCCTTCTGAATCTGAAATCCTGATCTTTTCGTCGTGAAACTCGCCAGTTGTGAAACTCAGCCGCGATCGTTCTTGATCCCGGCCAGTTTGATCCCGGCCAGGAATCGGGTGTCTTCCTCGCTCAGCGTAGCGCCTTCCAGCAAATCGGGCCGGTTGCGCAAAGTCTTTTCCAGCGCCCGCTGCCTGCGCCAACGACGGATCTCTTCGTGGTTGCCGGACATCAACGCTTCCGGCACTGCCATCCCATGAAACTCTGCGGGCCGAGTGTAGTGAGGATAATCCAGCAGTCCATTCGACCCGCAAGTCGAATCCGCGCCGCCAGCACTTTTCACTCTCGCGTCTGCCGTAAACGACTCCTGCTGGGTTGACGCTTCATTTCCCACCGCACCGGGAAGCAACCGCATCACCGCCTCCACAGTCACGGCGGCAGCCATTTCCCCACCGCTCAGAACATAATCGCCGATGGAAAGTTCCCGGTCGGCGAGAAAGTCCGCCACCCGCTCATCCACGCCCTCGTACCGCCCGCATACCAAAACGATGCGGTCGAGCAAAGCCAACTCCGCCGCGACTTTCTGCGTAAACCTTTGCCCCTGCGCCGAAAGCAGGACTACCGACTGCTTCGCGCGTCCCGCGAGGCGATCCTCGCGCGGCGCAAGCCCCATCGCTTCCAGGCATTCAAACAGCGGTTCCGGCTTCAGCACCATGCCTTCGCCGCCGCCGAAAGGCCGGTCGTCCACGGTGCGGTGACGATCATGGGTAAATTCCCGCAGATCGTGGACTTGAATTTCCGCGAGGCCCATTTCCTGAGCCCGGCGCGTGATGCCGTATTCCAGTGGCCCGCGAAAGAAGTCCGGAAAGATGGTTACTATGTCGGCCTTCATCGCAAATCAATACCTTTTCAACGCAGAGGGCGCAGAGTACACGGAGGACTTTTCCCTTTTCTGTGTTCCTCGGTGTCCTCTTTGTTAATGCTTTTTTCTCGCTCCCTGCGCCTGCTCCCGCTTCTCTTCCGCCGTGAGCGGGGCGTTCACTTCCAGCAGGCCCTCGGGCAACTTCATGCGCACCTGCTTCCGCTCTACATCAACGCTGTCCAGATAGGCCTCGGCGAAAGGCACTTCCAGAAGCCGGGCCGCAGCGTCGCGCAGGATCAACAACGGCGCTTCGCCCGCTCCAACCTGAACATCCTCGATGCGCCCGATGTCGCCGCCGTGGTCGAGCACCGAGCAACCGACCAGGTCGCTGACATAATTCCAGCCCACTTGCAACTCCGAACGCTGGCTGCTCGGAACCTGCAATTCGCATCCGACCAGCGTTTCCGCCTCGGAAATTGAAGCCACTCCCGCGAACTTCAGCACCAGCAGGCCTTTGTGCGGCCAGAGTTCTTCCACTTCCAGTTCGCGGCGGCTTCTGTTCGGCTCTCGCGCCAGCGCCAGCAACTTCATGCCTATCGCGAATCGATCAGGAACGTCGCTGTAAATCTCGGCCGCAACTTCGCCGTGGCGGCCCTGCGTTTTCACCACGCGGGCCAGCGTAATGAACTCGCCGCTTGTTTCAGGATCGCGAATGGTCCGGTTCCCTGCCCAAACCTCAGCGCCTAAAGGCGATCTGACTGCCGGCACTTACGGCATGCCTGAAGGCATGCCCTGATACGAATCGGCGTGACAAAACGCCGCTCTCGCCCCAGCTCTAGTCGATGACGTCCAGCGTGTAGCGCTTGCGTGCCCGTACTCCCGCAGCGCTCAGAAGCGTGCGCAAGGCGCGGACGTTGCGCCCCTGCCGGCCGATGACTTTGCCTACATCACCTTCGGCGACTTCCAGTTCGATCACGTCGTCATCGAGATGGTCCACGAAAACCTGATCGGGAGCATCGACGATCCACTTCGCAATCTGCTCGATGAGAGCGCGCACATCTCCAGTGGGTTCGGTCATGGAGTTTGCCTATGCCGCGGGAACTGCCGGGGCGGCCGGGGGTTTGGAGTAAAGCTTGCCCACCCGCTCTGACATTTGCGCGCCCTTCGATACCCAATAGTCCACGCGATCGCGCTTGAACTCCACGCTGGCGGGGTTGGTCCGAGGGTTGTACGTCCCGACAACTTCCACCGGCCGGCCGTTGCGCGCCCGCTCCTTCTCAATCACCACAATGCGGTAATGCGGTTGTTTACGCGCACCCATGCGCGAGAGTCGAATCATTAACACAGATATATATCCTTGTTCCGGAAGCGTCCGGCGAGGTCAAGACAAACACTTATTATGCCGGAGGTTAGCGGGAATGGCAAGGGAGGAACGAGGATTTGATCGTGGGTCAGTGTCGGTTTCGGCAGCGCCAACGGCAGGAGCGGACGAGTAGACCTGAGCGGTCATGGCATCCGTTTGGCTTACAATACGCGGGAATGAAACCGTGCGTGTGCAATGGCAGCAACGCCAACTGCCGCTACTGCTCAGGGTCGGGGTACGTACCTGACGAAGAACGCCTGCCGAAGGGCATCCGTAAGAATCCGTATATCGGCATGAAACCTTCCACTCCTCCACAACTCGATCCGAAGATTGAGGATGAAATCGTGAGAGGTATCTTGGCTCGGGAAGCAGAAAGGAATAGATTAGAGGCACGGAGAGAGGAAGGGCGGAAGAGGGCTTTGGTCGGCGCAGTACTTCTGTTCGTCATTCTGCTTCTGGTCTTGTTTTTTCGGCGATGAGCGTCAAACGATGGCGAGGTGTGACGCTTAGCTTCCGGGGTCATCGATTAACTCATACACCCCGTCTCCTAAGCGATAGGCTTTCGGCTTCCTTCCCCTGAGCACATAGTTCCCTTTTTCTTTTCCTTCTGCGCTAATGGAGTGATTGGCAGGAACGGTTCGGATCGTGTTCACGCTGAACCGCCGCTTGAGATGCGGCAGAATGTCGGCAACGCACCATTGGCGGGGGATGCGTCCGTTCTTACGTAGGTCGCGGACCGACTCCCAAAATGTCACGTCTGGATGTTACACCCCGCCTCTGGAAAACGAAACTGACTCACCACCCGAGGATGGCGCGCGCGCAGAAAAACAAAACCCCGGGCCTTATTCAGCCCGGGGCCATTAACCTGCCCAGTTACATTAACTATTATCGGCAGCCGGGATAATGAAAGTCAAGATTACTTAGAGGAGGTTCCCTGCCCAGAACCTCCTCGCCAGCCTTCCCTACCAGAACCGGGAAAGCGGTGGACCCGGCGGGAGTCGAACCCGCACCTTTAAACTGGGCAGGTTAATGTGCTGCCATTACACCACGGGCCCTGAAGCCACCCTAGGTGTAGGTCGCGCGGCCCGCAAGTGCGTTCGTCACAAACGGCGCTGATTCCCGCTATGAAATTCCCGCGATAGGACGAACTAGCAGCCCAAAGTCAATATTACTTTGAGGAGGTCCCCCGTCCGAGACCGCCTCGCCACTTTCCCCATTCTGCTATAGAATGCTGCCATGCGCAGGAAAGCTAGAGTGCGATTGGTTCGCGACAGTTCCGAGGAACGTTTGCGGCTGCCGCGCGTCAACAAGAAAGCTCCCACGATCTCCGCGCTCATGCGCAGGCTAAAACACGTAAAGTCGTCCGGACCCTACACCCGCGACGAGATGAACGAGCGCTAGATTCCTTTCCATGCCGCTTCGCATCTTTCCACATCCTGCTAGACTCAAATGTTTTGGAGGCGATTCTTTTGCAGGCAGTCTACATTCTCTCCGCGGTGCGCACGCCGATTGGGAAGTTCGGGGGATCGCTGGCCTCGCTGACGGCGGCTGACATGGGCGTGGTGGCCGCGAAGGCTGCGATAGAGCGCGCCGGCATTCAGCCGGAGCAGGTGGAAGAAACCATCTTCGGCAACGCGCGGCAGGCGGGCGGCGGGCCGAATCCGGCGCGGCAGGTTTCCATCCGCAGTGGCGTGCCGCAGGAAGCGCCGGCATTCACGGTGAACAAAGCCTGCGCCTCGGGGATGAAGACTATCGCGCTGGCTTACCAGGCGATTCTGCTGGGCGATGCGAGTTGCATACTTGCCGGTGGTACGGAATCCATGTCGCGGCTTCCTTACTATCTCGAAGCGCGTTGGGGATACCGGCTGGGCAATCAGGAACTGGTCGACGGCATGTATCGCGACGGTTTTTTCTGTCCGCTGGCGAAGATGGTGATGGGCGAAACCGCCGAGGTGCTGGCCGAGCATTACAAGATCTCGCGCGACGAGCAGGATGAATATGCGTTGACGTCGCAAACCCGTGCCGGACGGGCGATCGCGGCTGGCCGGTTTGACGCCGAACTGGTCCCAGTCACCGTTGAGAGCAAGAAAGGCACGACCGTCTTCAGCCGCGACGAGCATCCCTTCCCGGACGTGAGCATGGAAAAGCTGGGCAAGCTGGCGCCGGTATTCTCGAAAACCGGGACGGTCACCGCAGGCAATTCTTCGGGAATCACTGACGGCGCTGCCGCAGTCGTTGTCGCGAGCGAACATTTCGTGAAGAAACACAACCTGAAGCCGCTGGCGCGAATTTCAGCCGTGACCTCGGCGGGAGTCGATCCGAGCACGATGGGGATTGGGCCCGTCCCGGCCTTGCGCAAGCTGGAGGAGAAACACAATCTCAAGCTGCAAGATTTCGGATTGATCGAACTGAACGAAGCCTTCGCTGCCCAGGTGCTCGCCTGCGACCGCGAATTGAATTTCAACCGCGACCGGCTCAATGTAAACGGCGGAGCGATTGCGATCGGACATCCCATCGGCTGCACCGGCACGCGAATCACGGTCACGTTGGTGCATGAGATGCTCAAACGCAACACCCGGCGCGGCGTGGCTACGCTCTGCATCAGCGGCGGATTGGGGATGGCGCTGGCGCTGGAAAATGTGGTGTGAGCGGGCGCACTGCGATGCGTCGGCGACTCTGCTATGCTTCCCTCGCTCTTAATCGGCGTTCCCAGTTGGCCCGCGGCGATTGCCTGGCGCGAAATACCTAAGGAGATTCACATGCTTCGATACATTGCTCGCATTTCCTGCTTTCTTGCTTTGATGTTGGCCGCCAGCTTGGTGCCGGCACAGACGGAATTTTCCGCGGAGATGGTTGACCTGCAAAAACCAGACAAGCCGACGCAGGCGAAGATCTATTTCGCCAAGGACAAGATCCGCATCGAGTCGCAGAACACCGGCGCAAAGGGCGGAGGCGCAGTCATTATGAATTTCGCCACGCAGACCTCGACCGTCCTCATGCCCCAGCAGCACATGTATATGGAAATGCCCGCGCAGGCTCAAAGCCAGAGGATGGGATACGCCAATGCTTTCTTTCGCGCCGGCGATGTCGAGAATGCCTGCGCCGACTGGCAAAAGATGGGGCACAACCAAGGCGGCAGTTGCCACAAAGTGGGCAATGAATCCGTGAACGGCCGCAGCACGGTGAAGTATGAGTCCACTAATGCCAGCGGCGAAGTCAGCCACTTCTGGCTCGACCCCAAGCTGCGGTTTCCGGTGAAGTGGGAGGGCAAGAACAGCGCCGGAGAATTGCGCAACATTCAGGAGGGCACTCAGCCGGGCAGTCTGTTTGAGATCCCCGCTGGCTTCACCAAGATGGAGATTCCGGGCGGCATGATGCAGCAGCGCTAGCTTGGCGCCGCGGTTTGCGTTGACGCTGCTAAAACGTGGTCGCTATACTTTTCTAAAGCGCCCGAATCCAGGAGACCGAATGCCCCTTTCCGCAGTAATCGTGGACGATGAGCAACTCGCCCGCGATGAACTCGCCTACCTGCTGAAGAGCGTTGGCGACGTCAACGTGGTAGCGCAGGGAAAAAACGGTCTCGAGGCCGTCAGCCTCATCAAAGAGCACACGCCTGATCTCGTTTTTCTCGACGTCCAGATGCCCGGACTCGACGGCTTCGGCGTCATCAAGAAGCTTCTCGACAAGAAGATCCCCCTGCCCAAAATCGTCTTTGCCACGGCTTTCGACCAGTATGCGGTTAAGGCATTCGAGGTCAACGCGGTGGATTACCTGCTGAAGCCCTTCGACAAGAAACGCGTGGCGCTGTCGGTGCAGAAGGCCCGCGCCCAGCAGGGAGCGGAGGGTTTGCCGGTGGAAAAAATTGACACCCTGGTGCGCATGCTGCAGGCGCCAAAGCCTCAAACTTCGAAAATCCTGCTCAAGGCCTTGGGACGGATGTTTCTTGTGGACCAGAGGGAAATCTGCTACGCCTCCATCGAGGACGGCGTGATTACGGTGGTGACGGCTGGTCCCTCGGGCATGGAGGGGCATTCGAACTGCCGTACTTTGGAAGAACTACTGGACAGCCTGGATCCTGGCTTGTTCTGGCGCGCTCACCGCTCCTACCTGGTGAACATCAATCGCATTCGCGAAGTTGTGCCCTGGTTCAAGAGTTCGTATCAGTTGCGCATGGACGATAAGAAGCAGAGCGAGATTCCAGTCAGCCGGGCGCAAACCAAACGGCTGCGTGAGCTGTTCGGGTTGTGAGTGCCGAGTGCTGAGTACCGAGAAAAGCATATGCACGCACGGCTCAGTACTCGCGACTCGGTGCTCGGTACTAGTCGGAGGGCGGTCCAGTTTCGAATCCGCCCTCCGGGCGGGGGGAGAATCAAACCGCCAGCGCTTCCAGACCGGTACGGTTGCGGATTACCAGGTTCGCTCCGTCGAGCCGGATCAACCGCTTTTTCTTTAGATCGCTGAGCAGCCGTGTAACTGTTTCCCGCGAGGACCCGATGCGCTGCGCCATCTCTTCGTGGGTCATGGCGGAGCGCAGATGCAGTTCCTCCGATTCCAAAAACGCAGGCGGAGCGCATGACGACAACAACAGCCTCGCCAGCTTTCCTGACGAGGAACGGGACAGCACGAGATCATGGATGTCGCGATACGCACCCTGAAACTCACGGCTGAGCCACATGGCGGCATGAACTCCCACTGCACTCTCGTTCTGCAGGAGGGTCATGAAGTCCTGGCGGCCGATAAAATCCAACTGGCATGGTACGGCGGTTTCCGCGGTCATTTCGTAGTTCGTGCCGGAAATAGCGGCGCTCAATCCCAGCACATCCCCGGCTTCCGCCTGCTTCAGGATCAGCACTTTGCCTTCTTTTGAGGTCGTATACAGCTTCACTTTGCCAGAGCAAAGAACAAACACGCCCCGCGGGGTGTGTCCTTCCACGAACAGCAAAGCTCCGGCGGGCATAATGGTGTGGTGACTAACTTCGTCTACTGACCGCAGCGCGGCCGTGGAAAAGCGGCAGAAAAAACCGTCCCGGCTCGCTTTGCAGCCCATACAGCTCTCGATGATTTCGAGACCGTAGGGAGCTCTCATACTTGCCTCCGTTGTTGAACTTCCCCGGTCTTCCCCGTCGGCGGGAATGTCTTCCGGAGGTTGTGGCTCCATCTGCTGAAAACGTTCGAGCAACGACCGTGCGTGGGCGCGCGTCTCGGCGTGCGGGCTGCGCGCAGCGGAAATGACATCCCATGCCGCACTGGGGTCGGCACGCCGCTCCCATTCCAACTGGCAGGCAAACAGGTACAGAGGATCATTCGCCTCCCCCTGTGGTGCCGCTGCCGCCGCCCTGAACTCCGGCGGAATCACTACCCCGGGGGCCTCGCAGCCGCGAGGCCTCCCGCGCCAGGTCTCACTTCTGGATATCTCCTGGGGCTGGGCTGATGTTCTGACGCGCGTCGGCAACAAGCGAACAAGATTGCTCGGCTGATAGTTCCTGGCCACTAACACGGTTCACTCCTGACCCGGATGGAGTCGGTGCTGACAGGGTGCAACTCGCCGGTCTGCGTCCGGGAGAAGCCGCCCCAGCTTCGTTCCCGATCACGGCATGTCATGCACTTGTAGTTCCAGAATGGCGCAGCGGCCAGTGCCGTCTAACTCGCAGAAAGAAAAGCTCGTCTTTCCAGGATCTCAGTTTTGCAGCCAGCCATCTGCCGACCATTCGGCAAATACGAGGACCAGTCGGCACTTGCACCTCGGGAACTGAGGACAGTTCCGCGCCAGGGAAGACGCGCGATGGCAGCATTGACATTGCACCTGAACGTAACCTTGATTAAAATCGTGGACGGTTCCCGATTGGATTCTAGCGGTTTGAAGAGGTCCTAATGCGAACCCCCACCCGGCTCTTTGGATCGTTCGCCTCCTGCCTGTTTTGTATCTCGGCAATTTTTGCTCAGACGAATCCTCCGCCACCCGATCCCCACGAGATGGTGACGCATCAGCCGCGCACCCTCACCAAACCGGCCGAGCGTTCCGCCGCACTCGATACTCTGGATCACGCTCGAAAAAACCTCGATCTCCATGGCGGCGCTATGCCCTACGCGCTCAAAGTTTCATTCGAGACCAGCGGCACTACGCAGACCGAGGGCGAAGGAATGATGGAGGAGCTCTCCGACGGGGCATCGCACTGGCGCTGGACCGCTCAGTTGCGGGATTCGCACGTGATTCGTATCGGCGAGGACAGCCACGTCTACGGGACGGATCCTTCCGAACCAGTCCCCTTGCGCATTCAGATGGTCCGATCCGCTCTGTTCAGGCCGATCGGGCGGAACCTGGGCGCGTCCGCGATTCGCGCCGCGGATGTGGAGCGCGAGGGCAAAGCGATGTCGTGCTTTCTCCTCAGCCTGGCCATACCGCCCAATCCCGCGCCGCGCTCGTGGTTCGAGCGCGAGTACTGCGTCGATCCCGCGACGGGCCTCTTGCAGATGTGGTCCGAAGCGCCCGGAATTTACGCGGTCTATGATTACAGCGGCGCTGCGGAATTTCATGGCCATACTCTGCCACGGCAAATTTCCATATTCGAAGACGGCCGCCTCGCTGTCCAGGCGCGAGTGGAAGGCCCCGAAGATGCGCCCAACATCGATCCGAATCTTCTCAAGCCAGCGCCGGAAATGGTGGATGCGGGCGGATCGTTCGCGCTGGCAGCCCCGAATCGCTTTCCCATGCGCGTCGACCCCTCCAATGGACCGGCTTCAACCTTCTTCCAGCCAGTGATCGTGCACGCGATTCTGGATGCGCAAGACGGCAGCGTGCTGGATGCCGAGGCGCTGCAGAATTCCGATCAGGATTTGAGCCGCGACGCCATCGACCTGGTGAGGAGTACATCATTTGACCCCTCGGGATTTCAGCAGGAGGCTTTCATCAACGTGCAGTTTCACTTGCCGGCGGCCCGACTGGGCGGTCCGCCGGTATTCCACTCTTCGGTGCGTTGGGTGATTTTGGATCACCGCGGCAGAATCGCCCCGGTGAGAAGGCCGCCGCACGCCGGGAAATAGGGGCCCGAACTGAGATGAGTTCTACTCCGGTTCCCGGGCGGAATAGTCTTTGCGCGTGATGCCCAGCCGCTGCATCTTCGACTGCAGAGTAGTGCGCTTCAGGCCAAGCCGGTGCGCCGCCCCCGTGGGTCCGGAAATGATTCCGGCAGTCTCTCGCAGGACGCGAATGATGAGTTCACGTTCATTTCCTTCCAGCGACTGTTCCGTAGACTTGGCGATCTCTGTCTGGAGGTCAGCCAGCGGCGCTCGCAAAGCCGTTCCGTCTGTGAGAATGACGGATCGCTCAATGAAGTTTTCCAGCTCGCGGACGTTGCCCGGCCAATCCCAATTGACCAGGGCATGCATGGTTTCGCTCGGAATGCTTTCAATGCCACGATTCATGTCGCGGGCAAACTTCAGAACAAAATACCGGACCAGCAGCGGAATGTCCTCGCGCCGCTCGCGTAGCGATGGCGTGCGAATGGGAAACACATTCAAGCGGTAGAACAGGTCGCTGCGAAACTCCTTCTGGGCTACGCTTTTCGCCAAATCCCGGTTGGTGGCCGCGATCAGCCGCAGATCTACCTTGATCGTCCGCGTCCCTCCCAGCCTCTCGAACTCATGATCTTGCAAAACGCGAAGCAGCTTGGGCTGCAACTCCAGGGGGATTTCACCGATCTCGTCGAGAAACAGAGTGCCCTTATCGGCCAGTTCCATGCGTCCAATCTTCTGACTCACCGCCCCGGTGAATGCGCCCTTCTCGTGTCCGAACAATTCGCTTTCCAGCAGGCCGGTGGGAATCGCAGCGCAATGCAATGTGACAAAGCTCCGGTTCTTGCGCTTGCTGGCGCGATGGATGGAGCGCGCGATGAGCCCCTTGCCAGTTCCAGTTTCTCCCAGGATCAGAACCGTCGCATCGCTGGCCGCGACGATCGCAACCTGATCCAGCATTTGCAGCAGGGCCGGACTCTCCCCGATGATCTCCTCAAAATGATGCTGGGAGCGGGTTTCACCCTTGAGGTGACGCTTGTCCTGCTCCAGTTGGTTCCGCAGCCGTTCGACCTCGCGGGCAGTCCGCACATTTTCCAAAGCGATCGCGATTTGAGCGGCAATCTGGTTTAGCAGCGTCAAGTCGTCGGTCTTAAAGGCGTCGGCCCGCGTGCTGCCGAGTACTAGAACTCCCAGAGGGCCCTTGGGCCGGAGCAATGGAACACAACAAAGAGACTGGAGTCCCTCGGCGAGCAAGTGGTCCGTGGTTTCAGATGGGAACCCTTGCATCTCGTCTTTGGTGAAAATCAAAGGCTCGCGCTGCAGCAGAGCTTTGCCCCCCGGATCCTTGGCAGGATTGACTTCGTTGGCAACCGCCGGTCCCTTGCGCAGGGGAAAATCCATTGCCTGCCGGATCAACTGCCCGCTCTTTTCGTCGTGCACGGTGAGCGCCGCATATTCTTGCCGCAGAACCCGGCGCAGATAGGCGGAGATCTGGGGAAAGGCCTGCCACACATCCGACTTTGCGGCCAGCAAACGGCTCACTTCCATCATCACATGCTGCCGCTTCTTCTCCTCCAGTAAGGTTTCGGAAACGCCCCGAAGCGATTCCTGAAGCTTCTTTTGCTCCGTAATCTCGACCACAACTGCTCCGACTTGCGTGACCTTGCCCGTCGAATCTTTGATGGGAATGTAATGCTCTATCCAATGGCCAGGTTCAGTCCTAGTGGGAAGTGTAGAGCTGATCTCAAGGTTCCACACGGGCTGCTGGGTTTCCAACACGCGCTTGAACTGCGGCTCTACCAGTTTGGCAAAATCGCCCAGCACCTCGCGGACGCTCTTCCCCAAGTGCGCCTCTGCCGGGGCGCCATGCATCTCCGCCAGCGTCTGGTTGATCGCGAGATAACGAAGGTCAGAGTCCAGGACACAAAGACCCACCCTGGACGCGCTGAAATAAGCGTTCAATAACTGTTCCGACTCGATGAGGGCTTTCGCCGGATCGTGGCTGTGAGAGACTACATCCGCCATTTCCAGCAGCGCGGCATAGCGCTGTGCATCGGATTCCAAGCGTGGCGCGCTCGAGGGGCTCACTGCACTGCTACTCCTGGCGGGTCGCTCCCCCTCAAAAGCGCTCCGCGTTGATGTGGCCTGTTAACCCGGCATTATAACTACATATTTCAAGGGGGTTAGTCGTTTTTCTTGGCAACATCGTTTTTCCGAACAACCCTTCCCAAGATGGGAGTGGCGCGCTCCTTACTACTCGCAATCTTGCGTTGCAACTACACTTTGGAGGAAGCGTTATAGTCAGGATCGTGTGAGCTTGTTTGTCCCTCTTTGTCCCGAGGTTTTAAGATTGACCGGATCTCTTTGAGCAAGGTTTGGTCGCCGGATGGTTTGTTGAGAATGTTCACTGCTCCCAACTCGTGCGCCAGAGCCCGGGCTTTTTCGTCTTGGGAAGCAGTGATGAAGATGATCGGGATGTGACGCCCCGCTGCTGCCAAATGACTCTGAAGCTGAAGTCCACTCATGCCTGGCAGTTGCACATTGACGATGAGGCATGCCGTGGAAGCCATTTGCGGAGACCGAAGGAACGCCTCCGCCGATGGGAAAACTAAGACGCCAAAGCCTGCCGAGCCGACGATCCCTGCTACCGCCCAACCCACAGAGTCATTGTCATCGACGATCGCAATCAGGGGAACGTTCGACAAGTCGCCTCCTACAACCCAAGTAAAAAGTAAATGGGAGCGGCGGCCGAATCCATTGTGCGTTGGTATGTGTGCCTTTACCTTAGTAAAGGTGAGCTTAACGAAGGTTTATTCGTTTTGAACGTTATTGCTTGAAGCCGGAATACCAATCTTCTCCGCCATCCTTACCAACTCCGGCAGCGAGTCCGCCCCCATTTTTTTCATGAGCTGGCTGCGATGAACCTTTACCGTTGCTTCGGTGGCTCCGATTTCAGCGGCGACTTGTTTATTGAGCAAGCCCGAAACCACCCGGGGCAGCACTTCACGCTCGCGTGGAGTGAGCGATTCGAGACGTTCGCGGAGCATGTCGACTTCAGTCTCTCGCTGGCGTCTGGCGCGGTCCCGCTCCAACCCCACCTGGATCGCATCCAGCAGATCCTGGTCACGGAAAGGCTTGGTCAGAAACTCGACGGCTCCCGCTTTCATGGCCCGCACCGACATGGGGATATCGCCGTGTCCCGTAATAAAGATGATCGGAATATGGATGTTGGCTGTAGCCAACTCGCGCTGAAGATCAAGCCCGCTCTTCCCGGGTAGCCTGACGTCAAGGACCAGACAACTCGGCGCATCCGGCGGTTTTCCTTGCAGAAATTCGCGAGGCGAGCCGAAGAGTTCGACTCTTAGCCCCACCGAGCGGATCAGGCTCCTAAGCGCATCGCGGATCGATGCGTCGTCATCCACAACGAATACGATCGGGGATTGCTCCGTCATGAGACTCAATCTGCCTTTGGCAAAGTAAACTGAAAAACTGCACCGTGTGGAGACCCGGGGGTGAACCACAAACGCCCGCCATGAGCCTCGATAATCGAGCGGCCAATTGACAATCCCATGCCAATGCCCTGGGGCTTGGTGGTGAAGAATGGTTCAAAGATAGAGTCTGCTCGCTCCGGATCGACTCCCACACCCGAATCATGTACCTCGATCAGCACGCCTTCAGGATGGTTTACCGACCTGATGAGCAGGTCGCGCGGCCGACCAGTGATTGTACTCATCGAATCAATGCCGTTCAGAATCAGGTTCAACAGACCCTGCTGTAACTGAACGCGATCCCCCAGCACATTGGGAACATCCGGCGCGAGTTCCGTCTGAACCGCAACACCACCCCGCAGAAGTTCGTTGCCGGCCAGAGTCAGCACTTCCCGGATGACGGCATTCACATCAAGCTGCTCCATCTGGGGTGGGCCTTTTTGCAGCAGTGCGCGAATTCTCCGGATCACGTCGCTGGCCCGATTCGCTTCCCGGACGGTCCTCTCTGTGGCATCCCGAGCCTCCTCCAGATTGGGAGGTTGCCCTGCCAACCAGCGCAGAGATGCACTTGCATTCGTGACCACAGCCCCCAGCGGCTGGTTGACCTCATGGGCAATTGCCGCAGCCAGTTCTCCCATCGCAGCGACGCGGGTGACGCGGGCAAGCTCAGACTGCGCCTCTTGCAACGCTTGTTCCGCCCGTTTGGGTTCGGTGATATCGGTGGCGAAGACGGATAGGCCCTCGGGCGCGGGGTAAAAACGGTTCTCCCACCAGGTGTTGGTGGCCGGATAATGGAAGTCTAAGGCAACCGGGATGCGTTTTTCCATTGCATACCGATACTGCCGCTCCAATTCCGTACCCACGATGTCCGGATACAGCTCCCACAAAGTGCGACCCAGAATCTGTTCGCGCGGCCGCCCCATCGCAAGCATCGCAGCTCGGTTGACGTAAAGGTAATGCCAATCACGATCGAAGAGGATGTGAGTATCGGACACGCTCTCCAGTACGGACTCGGTGCGCGTCTGGGCCTGCCGTAATTCTTCCTCCGCGCGCTTTCGATCCTCTATATCGATACCTGAGCCGTACCACTTAACGATGCTGCCGGCATCGTCGCGTAGCGGCACTTTCCGAAGAAGCATCAAACGGTATTCTCCATCCGCCCTTCGAAGCCGGGCTTCAGCTTCGAAGGGTTTGCCGGTCGCCACCGACGAGCGCCACTTGCCCACGACATTCTCAACGTCCTCCGGGTGAAATACATTGGTCCACCGCCATCCCAGAAGGTCATCCAAGGAAATACCCACATATTCCAGCCAGCGTTTATTAAAGAAATCCAGATAGCCGTCGGGACGAGCGCTATGGAGCATCGCGGGGGCCGTATCGATCACGAGCCGGAGGTGTTCTTCGCTTCGCCGTACGGCATCTTCGGCCCGCTTTCGATCCTCGATATCCGTACTCGTGCCGTACCATCTGACGATGCGTCCTTCAGAGTCTCTCAGCGGCACACCACGTACCAGAAACCACCGATACTGCCCGTCAGCCCGGCGATGACGCACTTCCTGCTCGAAGGGCGTCCCACTTATCACCGACTCATGCCAGGCCTTCAGCACCCGCTCCCGATCCCCGGGATGCAGCATGCGCTGCCAACCCTCGCCTTGTAGTTCCTCCCGCGTTAGGCCCGTGTAGGAGCGCCATTGTGCGTTGAAGAAGTCCAGTGAGCCATCGGGCGCGCCACTCCAGATCCGTTGCGGGATTGTGTCGATCACGAGTCGAAGGTGTTCTTCGCTTCGGCGCACAGCACCCTCTGCCCGCTCGCGCTCGGCAATTTCCTTTCTCAGCGATTGGTTGGCCGTTTCAAGCTGTAACGTCCGTTCTGCGACGCGACGCTCCAACTCTTGGTTGAGCCGCTGAATTTCTGCGCTCGCCCGCCTGTCCACAGACGATGTGACGATGGCGGCCACGATCACAATCAGGGTCACGATAGCGATTCCAGAGTTGCCAACGGGGGATATACTCACGGCGTGGGAAAGGTCCGGAGGCGGGGCGGGGATGAAATTTGCGGCAGCCATTCCGGTGTAATGCATCGCGGAGACAGCGGCTCCCATCACGATGGCGCTGCCAAGCCTTCGCGGAACACTCCATCTGGTCTCCTCTCGTAGATCGAATGCCATCAACAGCGCAATTAGACAAAACAAGGCTGCGAGCAAGATGGAAGCCGTAACCAGAAGCGGGGAGTATCGGGTGATGGCGGGCAACCGCATTGCGGCCATGGAGATGTAGTGAAGGCCCGCGATGCCGGCGCCCATAATGACGCTCCCGGTCAAGGCTTCACGCCAGCCCATCTTCTGGCGGCTCGCCACATACAGCCCGAAGGCGGACGCGAAGATGGCCACCAAGAGCGAGGCTAGAACTGTCGGCCAGTGATATTCGACGGGCACCGGCAGGTGGAAGGCCAACATCCCCTTGAAATGCATCGCCCAGATGCCGAGGCCCATCGCAACCGCGCCACCGCTCAGCCATGCTAAACGAATCCGGCCGCGTGCAGCGGTTACGCGTCCCGTAAGGTCGAGCGCGGCATAGGACGCAGCGATGGCTATCAATACTGAGCGCGCCACCTCGCCGTAGTCGTAGGAGCCGACGAGCGCTGCGTTTGCAGAGATCATCACAACGGATCCCTCGCCGCTTTGCGTACCTCAAGACTTATAGGCCGAACCGAAGTGCTGAAATACTAACTGCATGGCCCGTATTACGTGAACCGCCCGAGATCTGTTGCCAGGGGAAACGGAAGCGTCAAACAGTGTACGCCTGTCGCGTCAAGAAAGCACCGAAAGCTGACGAACTGCGTATAATCGTCGCGTGGCACGCGGGTGGGAGAGTAAGTCGGTTGAACTTCAGCAGGACGACGCCGCTTCGTCCCCGGGAGAGCCGAAACGTCGCCTGACGCCCGAACAAAGGGAAATCGAATCCCGCAGAGAAGGACTGAGGCTCTCCCGCAACCGTATTTTAGAGCAGCTCCAGTCGGCAGAAAATCCGCGCTACCGTAAAATCCTGGAGCAAGCTCTGGCCGTTCTCGGCGAACAGATCGTTCGACTGGGCCGAGGTTGAGTTACCTGAGTACCTCCAGCGCGCAATCCTCCTGCCGTATAATGCCTTTATCCCCATGAAAGCCTACGTTTACGTTTCGCTCAAAAAAAGCGTCCTCGATCCCCAAGGCAAGACCATTCAGGGTGCGCTCAAGAAGATGGGCTACAAGGGTCTGGAAGACGTCCGCCAGGGAAAGTACTTCGAACTTACACTGGATGGCGGGTTAAGCCGGGAAGAGGCGCAAACCGAAGTGGAGCGCATTGCGCGCGAAGTGCTGACCAACCCCGTGATTGAAGAGTTTCGCTGCTCCCTCGCAGACTGAATTACTGGAGTTCCCGCATGTGTGGCATTGTTGGCTATGTCGGTAAGAAGGAAGTGGTTCCGATCATCATCGAGGGACTGAGGCGGCTCGAGTACCGCGGATACGACTCGGCTGGAATTGCCGTGGCCGGCAATGGAGACAAACTGCAGGTGCGGCGCGCGGAAGGAAAACTGCGCAACCTGGAAGAGGCTATCCGTCTCAAGCCGCTCGACGGCACCTACGGCATTGGTCACACGCGTTGGGCTACTCACGGACGCCCCACCGAAGAAAACGCACACCCCCATCGCGACTGCACGGGAAAGATCGTCGTGGTACACAACGGCATTGTCGAGAACTATCTCAGCCTGAAAAAAAAGCTGATCGAAGAAGGCCACACTTTCTCGACTGAAACCGATACCGAAGTCATTGCTCACCTGATCGAGAAACACCTCTTCAAGACTGGCAACGGGCACCCTCCCTCCCTCGAAGAAGCGGTCCGGCGAACCGTGAAGGAACTCAGCGGTGTGTTCGCCATGGCCGTCATTTCCGTCGACGAGCCCAACAAGATCGTGGCCGCGCGCAACGGGCCTCCTCTGGTGGTAGGTCTCGGCAACGACGAATACTTTGTCGCCTCCGACGTGCCTGCCATTCTCTATCACACGCGCGACATCTTCTTTCTAGCCGATGGCGACCTCGCCGTGGTCACCGCCGAGGGTGTGCAACTGACTGATTTCGACGGGAAAGCCATCGAGCGCCAGGTGCAGCACGTGACCTGGGATCCGATCATGGCGGAAAAGGGCGGCTTCAAGCACTTCATGCTCAAGGAAATTTACGAGCAGCCGCGCGCCGTCCGCGACACGACATTAGGACGCATTTCGCTCGACACCGGCCACATCTTCCTCGATGAAATGCAAGTCAGCGACGCCGAATTCCGCGCCACAAAAAAGATTAACATCGTGGCCTGCGGCACCAGTTGGCACGCCGGCCAAGCCGGCAAGTTCATGATTGAGAGCTTTGCCCGCGTCCCGGTTGAAGTGGATTACGCCAGCGAATGGCGCTATCGCGATCCCATCGTCAGCCCCGATACCATCACGCTGGTGATTTCGCAATCCGGCGAAACTGCCGACACCATCGCCGCCCAGCGCGAGGCCAAAGCCAAGGGCTCACACACGCTGGCCATCTGCAACGTGGTCGGCTCCATGATTACTCGCGAAGCCGCCGGAACCATCTACACTCACGCTGGACCCGAGATCGGCGTGGCATCGACCAAGGCTTTCACCTGCCAACTCACCGCTCTCTATCTCTTCGCCCTTTATCTCGCACAGATTCGCGGCACCGTGACCGCCGAGCAAATCCGCACTGCGGCCCAGGAACTTACGCTCATTCCGGGCAAGCTCGAAACCATCCTCACTCACGACGAAGCATGTGAAGATCTGGCCAAACGTTTCCAGCGCGCCCAGGACTTCCTCTTCCTCGGCCGCGGCATTCACTACCCCATCGCCCTGGAAGGCGCGCTGAAGTTGAAAGAAATTTCTTACATCCATGCCGAAGGATATCCTGCGGGCGAGATGAAGCACGGCCCCAACGCCTTGATCGACGAAAATCTGCCCGTCGTCATCGTCGCCACCCGGGACGCCAACAATCCCGACTCGATGGTGCGCTACGAGAAGACGATGTCAAACCTGAAAGAAGTGAAGGCGCGCTCCGGCGTCGTCATTGCGCTCGCCACCGACGGCGACGAAGAGATTAAAGAAGCCGCCGACCACGTCCTGTATGTTCCCGCGGCGCCGGAAGAACTCTCGCCAATTCTCGAAATTGTTCCCCTGCAGTTGTTGGCCTATCACATCGCGGTGAGAAGAGGATGCGACGTGGACCAGCCCAGGAATTTGGCCAAGTCAGTCACGGTGGAGTAGCCCAGACACTAGCCGCTATCTCATAAATGGTTTTGGGAAGGGCACGGCTTCAGCCGTGCCGCCCAGAGCCAATAAGGACGCGGGCTTTAGCCCCTGAGGGAGTTGGCGGCGTGCCTTTCTGAGACGGCTTCTAGCCGCTCAAGTCCGTGACCGGTTCGACATCGGTGTGGCGAAAATCGTCCCCCTTGAATAGCAAGGGTTCGCTCTTCTCCTTCGCCAGCGCATATGCGAAGCAGTCGCCAAGATTGAGGCCCGCCCGATGCCGTCCCTTGCCGAAGTCGCGATAGGCTTCCCGAGCGATGCGCGCCTGGTTCAACGTTACCGGCTCGACGCCGATTTGAACGTCGCGTAACAAGTCGTCGAATCGCCGGCTAAGAACCGGATTTCGGTTGCTGTCGACGACCACAGCCGCCTCCACGTAGCTCACCGCCGACATGCGGCAATCCTGCGATCGCCCTAAGGTTTCCCCGATCGCGGCGGCGTCTGGTTCACCCCGCAAAATCGCGATAATCACCGAGGTGTCGACGATCACTTGGGCAAACCCTTTTCGTCATACAACAGGTCGCCATGATCCATCGAGCGGTACGGTTCTTTCCACAAGGGAGCACATTCCCGCCCGATCTTCAGCAGTCGCTCCGCTAGCCCACCGCGCTTGGCGTCGCGCACCCGTGCCAGCCTTTCTCGGACCGACTTGTCCACGGCGGCGGTCATGCTCTCTCCGGTAAGCTTCGCCAACTGCCGAACCAGCCGGTGTGTCTGTTCATTCTTGATGTTCAAGCTCATATTCTACCCTTCTACCCTATAACGGACTTATTCTACCATACCCTGGCGATGGCCCCGAGCACCTAGAACGGCCCCGAACAACGCCAGCCTTCTTGACACCTGCGGCAACAGGGAAGACTGGAGACTTGTCCTTGAAAACACTGTGATAAGCTAGCGCAGTGCGGCGCGGCGGAGTCACGCCGTCGCCTTTCTGGGAGGATTTTTCATGTGCTGGAAGCAGTCCTGGAATGTACTTGTCCTTATTGCCCTGCTGTCAGGTTGCGCCCTGTTGGCTCAAAAAGCGGCCCCAACTCCCTCTGCCCACAAGCTTCCGAAGTTGTGCGCCGCTGCCGTGGGTAACGGCAGCTTGAAGCCCATTTTGGTGAACGAAGTCCACGAAAAGCTGACGAAGGAGCTTCTAGCCGCAGGCCTGAACGCGGAGCCTATATCGAGCGCTAGCCTGGTTGCGAAGAAATTGGAGTTAAGCGGGAACAATCGCGACTCGATTCGTCTCAGGCATTGTGATTACATGCTCCTCACCGCCGTTGACTTGAAGCCTAAGGGGTCAGCCGCGAATTCGGACAGTGATCTGCTTCTGAGTTTTGCCCTTTACCAGATGAAGGTCGAAAAGCCGCTGCTCGACACTTCGGTGGAAGCGCCGAATGCGGACACGCCCACTCATTCCATCCTGGCGGTGGTCAACAAAGAGGTGGAGCAGGTCGTGCAAGCTTTCGCCAAGAAGTAGGCGGACCCATTGTCATTCCGAATCGGGCGCCAAGCCCGGTGAGGAACCTGTTGTTCCCAACACCGCATCATGGCCGCCCGTCCGTTCCGATGTCCGCATCGCCCGAAGGACTCCACGGAAATAAAAAACCAGAACGCCGAGTACGGCGTTCTGGTCGGTTGGTTGATGGAACAGTTTAGCTGCAGCCCGGGAACTTGAACGAGGTGATTCTCGTGCTCCAATTGAAGCTGCCGGTTGTCTTGATGTACTCAGTGGTGAACCACATAGTACAGTCATCCACAGGATCGACGGAGATCGTGGCATAGTCGCCCCAGCGGTTAACAGTGTTCTTCTGGACGCCGGTGCCGAAGACCACGTGCTTCGGAGCTTCCATGGTTCCGTGTTTGTCAGTTGGTACGCGGCCGACATAAAACGCGCTGGGATCGACGGTAGAGCTAGAGGCGCTGAATCCCAATACTATGTCACCGTCCTTGTCTTGCGCCATGGTCGGCAACCAGAAGCTGTTGGCGCTGTCTTGACGGGTTCCCGACTGGAACACCTTGGGAGCCGCCGCGCCGCCATGGATTTCGTACCAGCGAACCGCACTTTTTGCCGCCGAAGTCGAACTGGGGGCTACGGTATGAGCCACAGTGTTGGACTCATAGCTTCCGAAGTTACGGTAAGCGTTGCGGTACATCATGAAGCCGCCCAGCGAGTCAAGCTTCTCGCCGCCGGTGGGCTGCGGGATGCAACTGCGCGTGAACGGCGACTGGCAGATTGTTGTGTAAGCTGGCACCGTGAGGTGGGTTGGTCCGGTAAACGTGGAGTTCGCCGGAGTGGCGAAGTCGACGTGGAAGGCAAAGGAGTCAATGTGGGTCGTGTCGACACCCAGCGTTACATAGAGATTGGTCGTTCCATCCGGCGGAGGGGTAAGACCGTCCTGGTCGGAAGGAAGCAACACGTCGTAGTTGGTGCCCGCCGGGAAACACTGCATCGTTGCAGGACTTCCGCCGGCGAGAATTGTATTGCGGTCCAATGCACAGGCTACTCCGCCCGCGAAAGTGGCGCCGTTGGTGAAATCACGGTAAGAGCCGAAATATGCACCGGGAAATATTCCCCATTTGGGATAGTCGGGGAATTGATTGCTCGGCGAAATCGGGAAGGAGTATCGGTGGTAGGTTCCGGTCGCATCATCGGTGTCGGAAACTGCGATGCAGACCGTGTAAGGAGTGACGAAGACGTTCTGGGCGGCAAACCAGCGGCCTGCTGCTTTGTCGTAAAGAATGATGGGGTCGCCATCGTTTTGGGTCTGGCAGTTTCCGCCGAACCCTGACCAGAAGGCGTTTCCGGCCACGGGGCCAAGGATCAATGCGCCGGTTGTTTTGTCATAGACGTTGTAGTCCAGGTTGACCCATTGCACAAATTGGGACCCGCCGATTGAACCTTCCGTATCCGGAGGCGCCACACCATCGGCACCCTGTCCGTCAAAATTGAGCAGTTGAGTGGTTCCGACTTCTGGCAAGTTTGAAGTATCGACAGCTGTGTTGACTCCCGGCTTCCCTGTTGCCCTGGGGACAACTCCGGGCGGGCGATTCTCGATTTCGCGGTTAGCCTGCTTGGGCACGCTGGTCATTTTCGCCATATCGCGCAGGGGCAGAGATACGTCGTGGTGACTTTCGGTGATGACCACAGGGTTCCTTTTTACTGTCTCGGCCTGGGAAATGATCGTCATGCCGGACACAATGGCGACGATCATGAGCAAGAGCAAAAGTTTTCTTATCACGTTTTCTCCTTTGGGATTGCCGGATTTCCGTTTTAGGTTCGCAGGGAGCAACGGGAATTCCGTGGGACTTCTCTGGCTCGGGAATAGTACTACGTTTGATAGTTCTGCACAAAAGGTATTTTGTTAAATTTTGGTACATGAGCGCGGCCATCTCAGCGAGTGTGCAATTCTTTGCAAACTCTTGCCCGGCGGCCCTCTGCGCGCGTCCAAGATTGGCTCTCGTGCCCACCTTCTTCAAACCTGCATCCGCGACGGGACAGGCGCAACCGCGGTCCTCAATCGCCCCAAAACCCACGCCAGCGCCCCAATTGCCGCTCCCCACAGAACGAACGCAAGGTTCACCACCCACGCTGGCGCGGCGCCCACTCTTCGTAGAAGAAACGGCAGGAAATTCCAGGTCGTGATGTGAACGTAGTCCCAGGCATCCTGCGTCATGGGTTCATTGTTCAATCCCCAGGCCTGCATCTTGCCCAGCGCAAACGCCACAATATTCTCGAACCGCAGAGCGATCACGAAAGTGGGATGACCCAGCGTTTCCATCTGGTAAATCTCCAGCGGCAGCCAGAATGCGAGCGAAGCGATCTGAATCATCAGGCTGGCTGCGATCAGCACAATTCCACCGCGCCAGATCCAAGCACTCACATCATCGCGATAGCGCAGCAATAGCGGCACCGCAACCAGCGCCGCCAGTTCCGCCGGGGTCGAAACGTAACGATCGCCCCAGGCAAAATCCCCCGCCCAGGAGTAATATCTCGCGTACAAGTTGATATAGCCGAACAGCAGCAGAAGCGAGGCCACGCCATACGCGCGGACTTCCGCAGACACGCGTTTCCATAGCGCCCCCAGCAGCAGAATCGCCAGCAGCAGTAGAGGATCGAAAAGAAAAATCGACTTCTCCGGCTTGAACAGCGCATCCAGAAAGCCCTGGTGAAAAGGGTTCGACCACGGAAAGTTTACCGGCAGCGTCGGATCCAGCAAACGCTGTTCCTTTCCAAACACGGATAAGTAGTTGTTGGTAAACGATCCGAAGCGGTAGAACTGGTAAAGCCGGTCAACCAGGAAGAAAAATGCATACACCGGTGCAGCGATCTTGCAGTAAGCCACGAACCGCTGCCATAGTTCTCGTCCCCGCACTCGCTCAAACCAAAGCACGAGAAGAAGAAAGATGCCTCCCGCAATAAGATCGAGGCCGGTGGTCAGCCGAGTCAGCAGGTTCAGCCCAAGCGCAACGCAACCTGCCAACAGCGCCCGCTTGCTTCCCTTCCGCAGCCACTCATATTGAAAAGAAAATCCAATCAATGTCAGCAGCATGATGTAGTTGTTCTCGGTCAGGTTCTGCGTGTAATGCAGGTGCGTGGTGCAGAACATCAGGGCCAGCACCCCCAGCACGGATTCCCGCACGCTGAATCGCAACTGGCGAAGCAACCGGAAACTCACCAGCGCCGTGAGCACATTCACCAGGATGCCGGTGCCGTAGCTGACCACAATGCTGCGCACCGCGGGATCGTCGCCATAGCCGGAGAAGATTCGCCAGTGAGCGATCCACGTGCCTACGAGATCGGCGGGCAGCATCAGCAGGGACTGTCCAATGCCATACCAGCTATAGAGCCGGGCTCCTCGGCCGTGCAGACCGAACTCGGGATACTCGTTGGGAAGCACCTGCGGCTCGGAAGTCCACAACCAGTGCGTGGCCTGCAGCCGGTGCGTCGTGTCAGACGTCCCCAACTCGCCCGATTGCACCACGAAGGCGAGCAGTCCTGCCGCGAGACACAAAAGGAATAAAGGATCACGCATCCACCGGCCGAGACGAGAAGTCATTGCTGGGATGGTAATACAAAGCAGGCTACCAGCTTAGAGCTTCGGATTGCTCATCCCGACCGAATCTCCCCATTCCCGAAAGGGAATGGGAAGGGGGCGGAGGCCCTGTTTCTTTCTGGCGGCAGAGACAAGCAAGCAGCGCCTGCGCTACAATTCCCCCGTCTCAACCGACAGCCCAACACAAACCATCCGATGTGATCGCGGTCGAGCTTTTCTGCTGGACTGTCAAAATCTCAATTAGAGAGGTGTTCCATGAAAAAATTGCTGCTGGCGCTGGTGCTGCTCGCATCGGCGACGCTGTTTGCCCAAAGTCCATTCGACGGCACCTGGATGACTAAGCTGGACACGGCCAAGTTGCCCACCAAGCCCGACAAATACACAGTGACCAACAACAAGTATGAGTGCCTCACCTGCGTTCCGAAGGTCGAGGTCAAGGCCGACGGAACCGATCAAAAGGTCACCGGGCATCCCTACTTCGACACCATCGCCGTTAAGATCGTGGATGCCAGTTCGGTCGAAATCATCCAGAAGAAAGGCGGAAAGGTGATGTATAGCGACAAGGCGACCGTCTCGGCTGACGGAAAAACCCTGAACGACAAGTTCACCGATACGAGCGGGACTCAGCCGGTGACTGGGGAAGTTACGTCCATGCGCGTGAGCGCGGGACCGGCCGGCTCGCACGCGCTATCTGGATCGTGGCACGAGGAGAAGTTCAGCAACGTGTCCAGCAACGGGCTCACCGTCACCTATCAAAGCACAGCGGACGGACTGAAGATGTCGGACCTGAACGGCAACAGCTACGATGCGAAGTTCGACGGCAAAGACTATCCGATCAACGGAGACCCGGGCCACACCATGGTTTCGCTGAAACGGATCGGAAAAGACACGATCGAGGAGACCGACAAACGCGACGGAAAAGTCGTTGGCGTCTATCGCATGACGGTTTCTTCCGATGGCAAGTCGATCAATGCTGAGTACAACGATAAGCAGCACGGGACGACTATGTCGTTTACGATGGAGAAGAAGTCGTAAGGCATAAGCGCCGCTGCCCGCTTCTGAGCACGAATTACCAAACCTGAGTGCCCCATTTCTCGCGTCCTTTGCGAGAAGTGGGGCCTTTGATTTTGACATTCAGGCGATTCGTTTCGTCCGTCTGAGTCGAGCGCGGCGGATGTGTTCCATACAACCACTATCCGTAGAGCACGTTCTTGCACCGAAGCGGTAGACTGTATCGGGAAAATTCATGCCTCCGTGCTCATCCTGCGGTACTGAAGTTCCGGCAACTGGACGCTTCTGCTCGGCCTGCGGCGCGCCCGCCAATACGGACGATGTTGCCACGCTCGACTTCGCCACGGCAACTTCGCCCCTGCCACCGAGACCCGCTTCCGCATCCTCGTCCCGGCCCAGCAGTGCCGCCGAATACCAAAGCGAAGGCCGCTTTCTTCCCGGCCGCCTGATCGCCGGCCGTTACCGCATCATTGCTCTGCTGGGAAGGGGCGGCATGGGTGAGGTGTACCGCGCCGACGACCTCACGCTTGGCCAGCCTGTTGCTCTCAAGTTTCTGCCCGACGAGGCCGCGCGCGATCAGGGTCTGCTGGAACGTTTCAAGAATGAAGTGCGGATTGCGCGCCGTGTGTCCCATCCTAACGTTTGCCGCGTCTACGACGTGGGAGACGTGGAAGGCCACACCTTCTTCACCATGGAATATGTCGATGGCGAAGACCTGGCCTCGCTGCTGCGCCGTATCGGCCGCCTGCCAGAAGATAAAGCTCTCGACATCGCGCGCCAGCTCTGCGCGGGATTGGCCGCCGCCCATGCTAAGGGAGTTCTCCACCGCGACTTGAAACCTGCGAACATCATGCTCGATGGGCGCGGGCAGGTCGTGATCACCGATTTCGGTCTGGCTGGAGTCGCCGATCAGATTCACGGGGCCGAGGTCCGCAGCGGAACGCCGGCCTACATGGCGCCTGAGCAACTGGCGGGCAAGGAAGTCAGCACGCGCAGTGACATTTATTCTCTGGGCCTGGTGCTGTACGAAGTCTTTACCGGCAAGCGCGCTTTCTCGGCGAACGCAGGCGGCGATGGCGACAGAACTCCAAGCCGGCCTTCGTCGGTGGTTAGGGATCTCAATCCGATCATCGAGCGCGTCATCCTTCGCTGTTTAGAGAATGAACCCTCGGCCCGTCCTGCAACTGTTTTCAGCGTGGCTGCGGCTTTGCCTGGCGGAGATCCGCTTGCTGCGGCGCTGGCCGCGGGTGAAACGCCTTCTCCGCAGTTGGTGGCTGCATCGGGCGAAACGGCTGGCTTGCGTCCACGAATTGCCGCCGTCTGCCTCGCTGCCGTCCTGCTGGCTTTGGGTCTGGTCGTCTACCTGTTGACCCATTACAGCGCGTTGGAGAAGATGCGGCTGGAACTGACGCCGGAGGTGCTCACGCAGAAGGCTCGCGAGACGATTGCCCGGCTGGGATACGCGGATCGGCCCGCTGATAGCGCGTTCGGACTCGACTACGACGGCGACTTCCAGGACTACGTCGAGAAAAACGACAAACCGCATCCCAGTTGGGATGCGGTGCTGGCCGCCCGGCCTTCCCTGCTGCGCTACTGGTACCGGCAGAGTCCGCGGGACATGCTGGCGCAGGGTTTTCAGGACCAACTGCTCAACCCAGGCACCATCGTGCGCGATGATCCTCCGACAGTAGTTTCAGGGATGATCAACCTGGACCTCGATCCCCAGGGACGCCTCACTTACTTCCAGGCGATCCCGCCGCAGAAGGAAAGTTCGAGTCCGCAGCCGGCGTTCGACTGGAATGTGTTGTTCACCGCCGCCGGGCTGGATGCGGCACAATTTCAGAAGACGGAGCCGGCGTGGAGCTCCCTCGCCGCCTCCGACGCCCGCATGGCTTGGACTGGAACCTGGCCAGGAACAACGCGTCCGCTGCGCGTCGAAGCCGCTTCGTGGCAGGGCAAGCCGGTTTTTTTCTCGCTCATCGGCGACTGGACCAAGCCGGAGCGCATGAAGACTCCGGAGGAATCGACGGGAAAGAAAGTTCGGCAGATTTTCTCGATCATGCTGGTGCTGTCCGTGTTCTGTGCGGCCATCTATCTGGCACGCCGGAATTACCGCCAGGGACGCGCTGACCGCGCGGGGGCTCTCCGCCTTGCGACGGTGATGTTCACGCTCGAGATGCTGCTATGGCTGTGCCGCAGCCATCTCGTGCCCAGCCTCGATACCCTCGGTTTGCTGGTGATTGCGATCAGCACCGCACTGTTTGTCTCGGGGTCGACGTGGCTGCTGTACGTTGCGCTGGAGCCCTGGGTGCGGCGGCGCTGGCCGCGGGCCATCATCTCGTGGAGCCGCCTGCTGTCAGGACAACTGCGTGATCCGCTGGTGGGCCGTGACATCTTGTTTGGCGTAATGCTGGGCGTGGTCTGGATTCTTATTTTTCAGCTCCGCTACATCCTCATGATGCACATGGGGGCCGCGCCCGGACTCTATCAGTCCGAATACCTGATGGGCGGGCGTGCGGCGCTGGGGGCATGGCTGATGCAAATCCCGGCCTCGATCCTGGCCACTCTGGAGTTCTTCTTTCTGTTGCTCGGACTGAAGGTTGTGCTGCGCAAGGATTGGCTGGCGGCGGTCGCGTTTGTAGCCCTCTTCGCGCTGCCCCGCGGACTTGGCTCTTCCTACATGGCGGTGGAAGTGCCAGCGTGGATTCTGATCTATGCCATCGCGGTCCTGATCGTCTTCCGCTTCGGGCTGGTGCCTCTGGCCTGCGCCATCTTCACCATCGATATGCTGTTAAACGTCCCGTTCACGGCTGACTTTTCCGCGTGGTATATGACGGCCTCGGTTCTGGCGCTGTTGAGCGTTGTGGCTCTGGCGGGATGGGGCTTCTACCAATCGCTGGGCGGAGAGCCGTTGTGGAGACCGGAGATCGAGTAGGCAAAACCAGTTCTCAGTTCTCAGTTCTCAGTTCTTAGTTCTTAGTTCTGGAGGAGGGCGCTGTGCCGGAATCTTCAACGAACAGCTTTGGCTCACCGATGCCGGTGTTTCGCGTCAAGAACGTGGATGCCAGCATCGCCTACTACGTGGACGCTCTCGGCTTCGAACTGCGATGGGGTGGGGGCGACGGCTTTGCCTGCGTCGCGCGAGATAAGTGCTCCATCTTCCTGACCAATGACAACCAGAGCCAACCGCGCATGTGGGTATGGATCGGCGTAGAGGATGTCCGCGCACTGCACAGTCAGTATGTGACGTCGGGCGCAAAGATCCGGAACCCGCCGGAGAATTTCGAGTGGGCTCTCGAGATGCAGGTCGAAGACCTCGACGGCAACGTCCTGCGCATCGGGTCCGATCCGGAGAAGGACAAGCCGCTCGGTGTATGGCGGGATGCGGACGGCGTTCGTTGGAGACATCTGGGCAATCAAAGGTACGAGCGCGTCGAGTGAAAGCATTCAAAATAGCTCGATGCTCACCTCACGGGCGGAAGCAGAAGCGAGGCGGGCATCACGGGTAATAAGCGTGGCGGCGAGTTTTCTCGTCAGCGCGACATAAGCGGCATCGTACGCCAACAAATTATGCCGGAGCCGCCAGATGCGTGGCAGGAACACGAAGTGGGGATAGCGCGTGACGCGAAGATCGAGCAAATCCTGGATCGCCTGATCGCCGCGCTGCGGGAAAACCGCACCTTCCCGCACCAACCGCCGCAAAACCTGCGCCACCTCAAGGTCCAAAAGGTGCGGAGCATGAAGAGATTCGCCGCGCGCGTAAATTCGGTTCTCGATTTGTTGCCCCACGGCGGTCTGAAGGAGCCAGTCAATCGCCGCGGATGCGTCCAGGACGATCACCGCGCCTCACGCTCTTCTCTCACCAGGCGAGCGGTGTCGAGTGGAACCGTTACGGCCTTGCGCGTGTGTAAACGATCGCGCAATTCCGCCAGCGTCGGCCGCTCTGCGATTTCCTTAATTTCTGTGAGCAGGTAGTCCGACAGAGACATGCCGGCCATGGCGGCGCGGGCCTTCAGGCTACGATGCAGGGAGTCAGGCACGTTGCGGAGCTGGATCATCTTTGACATGTGGATAGCATACTTTCATGTGTAGCACATGTCAATGCACTATGGCGAAGAGCGTGACGCATGGGGCGAGCGATGCTACCGCGCTTGCCAGCGTCTTGGATTGCGCCTGCCGTGGAAGCAGGCGATTACCACAATACGATGTTCTTGGAACTCGAAGAATATGCTGTATGGAAAACGCCGCACTCCCGCGCGGCGACGGTTCCGGTAGACTACTGGGAATTGCAATGGACGTTCCGCGATTGTTTCAACCGTGGCTTCGACCGCCAAGGCGAAACGCTCCCCAAGCTCCGGACGGATGTTGTCGTACCACGTCCCGTGCTTCTAGCAAGTCTTCATTCGCTTCTGGGGTCCAGACGACCGGGAGTGTCACGGTTTCTTAAACAGCCTGCCCTGACTTGATGCCACGGGATGACGTCGGAGGGGTTCTGCTCATACCGGGCGATGCGGTAGTCAAGCTCCGCCCGTTGCGCATCTGTCAGTGATGCGGAGTCCGCTTCCAGGCCTTCCCAGAGCGTATCGAGCAGTTCCGCTTTCTCCGCGGCGGAGAGGCTGTTGATCTGGCTTCGCAAATCGCCCATATGGCTACAACCCTAGCGCGGATTTCCCTCTCTGGCAAGCTTGGAAAAGTTGCTCTGTCATCCTGAGCGGAGTTGGCGGTCGCGAAGCGAGCGACAACGTAGTCGAAGGACCACTAGCAGGCTGGGAGTCCCGATGCCGTCTCAGGAGTTCTGCCGCTGCGGTCGGGAGCGTTGGTCGAAATTCCTTTCGGAGTTGGTGCCGCTGCTGGCGGGTATGGGGTCCTTCGACTGGGCGGCTGCTTCGCATTCGCGAAGCAGTCGCTTCGCTCAGGATGACAGGAGTAAGGCAATTTCGAGCAAGCGGAGCAGCACTTCCTCGACGCTGCTGGAGCCGGTGGCTTGGAGTTGCTTTCGGATTCTGGCCTCCAGGGATGCATCGCGGATTTCGATGGGCAGGGTTGGCTCCTTGGGTTTAAGGGTACGTTTGAGGCGCGGCTTTCATGGGGGCATATCGTTTGATCGCGAGGCCCCGTGCGTGCTCTCGCGTTTTCGCAACGTCATAAGCAAGCTGCATGCGGGGAAGGTGATCCATGTCGGGGCCGAAGGCCTTTTCGATGCGCAGGGCCATTTCCGGTGTCAGGGCGGATTTGCCGTGCAGAAGATCGGAGAGCGTGGCGCGGCGCACTCGCATAATCTCCGCCGCCTTCGACACGCTGAGGCCGAGGGCTTCGATGACTTCGGTTCTAATCAGGTCGCCCGGATGGGGCGGGTTTTTCACGGGCATTTCGGCCTCTCCTAGTGATAGTTTACTCTTGCGCGTCGTCGGACATATCCTCAGGCCAGCGCCTGGCACCGTGCAGCACGCGGAGAATCCTCACGGTGGCTCCTATGATGCGATAGGCAGCGATGTAGGGCGTGCGGCTAATGACCAACTCCCGCGTTCCCTCGATGCGGCCGAGACGACCGCTCTGTGGGAACCGCGCCAGGGTTTCGACCTGCGCCCGGATGCGGTCATCCACGGCGACGGCGGCCCGCGGGCTGTCCGCTTCGATGTAGTCGAAGATCGCGTCGCGGTCGGCTTGCGCGAAGCTGGACCACTCCACGCGCATACACTATCGCGCCCTAACCTTGCGCAGCGCGGCGGCTCTTCTTTTTGCGAAGTGCGCCTCGACCTTCTTGTGTGGGATGGCGGACGTGGATCGTCAGCGCTTCCTGCACCTTGGCGCGGAACCAGGCATCGTGTGCCGCGCCGTCGCCGGTTAGCGCGAAGGGGAGCGCGCCTTCGTTGGCGGTTCGCGTCAACAGAATGCGCACCGCTTCGGAGACTGTGATCCCCAACTCTTCCAGCACCTCCGCCGCACGCTCCTTTACGGCGGGATCGATTCGGGTTTGGACTAACGCGTTTGCAGGCATAGAGGAGAAGCTCCTTCGCTCTATTGTACTTCAACTGAATTACAACGCTGACCCTTTACTTGCGCGATCATCCTGAGCGGAGTTGTCGTTCGCGAAGCGAGCGACAACGTAGTCGAAGGACCCCTAACAGGCTGGAAGTCCCGATGCCGACTCGAGGAGTTCTGCCGCCGCGGTCGGGAGCATTGGTCGAAATTCCTTTGCTAGCTGGTGCCACTGCTGGCGGGTGTGGGATCCTTCGACTGCGCGGCTGCTTCGCGATTCGCGAAGCAGTCGCTTCGCTCAGGATGACAGAGCTGAGGCGGCTTCCGGCAAGCGGAGCAGCACTTCCTCTACGCTGCTGGAGCCGGTGGCTTGGAGTTGCTTTCGGATTCTGGCCTCCAGGGATGCGTCGCGGATTTCGATGGTCATGGTTGGCTCCTTGGGTTTAAGGGTACGGGAAAGGGTGGGGTGAATCAACAAAATCGTCAGCGGGATGGGCTGCGGAATCCCACGTTTCGAAACTGCGCGAGGCTTGAGGCGGCCTTCCGCCTATTGGCTTCGGGCAGCGCGGCCCTTAGCTATAGGCGCCGAAGCGGCCCCGATCCAGTCGTTCTTTAAGGCGAATGGCGGGAACGAAGTCGGGGTCGAGTCCGAGGGTCGTGAAGACGTCGTCATACGCCATCCGGACGTCGCCCATCTGCGCTGCGGACTCTGCCCGGTGATAATAGACCCGTGGGTTTCTGTCGTTTAGCTCCAGCGCCTGACTAAAATCCTCGATGGCCTCCACGAACCGTTTTAGATTTGACCGAGCAAACCCCCTCGTGTCATAAAGGCGGTGCAGAACATTGCTATCCGTCGTGGCCTTTATACCGTCGCCTAGCACGCGTATAGCCTCGTCGTATCGCCCCAGGCGATTGAGCGCATAGCCTAAATTCGAAAAAGCGCGTCCGTAGGTGCCGTCCGATTCGATTGCCGCACGGTAAAGCCTAATGGCCCCCTCCCAGTCGCCCGTCTTGGTCAACTCGAATCCAGCGTCTGTGAGCATCGCGGGAGACTGCGCTTGTTCTGGTAGGGCCGAGGACACTTGAGGAGTCGGCGCGGGTTGCGACAGCGAGGATTTCGTTCGCAGCGAGCCGCCGCACTGGCCGCAAAAGTTGAAGCCAACAGGGTTCTGCGTGGCGCAATCAGGGCACACCTGTGAACTACCACGTGTTAGCTCGGCGAGGGGTTCGTAAACGGAGTGATACCGGAGGGTTCGGTCCTTTGCCAGCATCTTCATCGCGGCTTTTCGGACGCTCTCCGGCAGGTCGGGCCTGGCGGGGATGTCCTGACAGCTATAGCTTGACTCTCGAATTAGGTCAAAAATCGAGAACGCTCCTGACGGATGATTAAAAGGGTGTCTCCCCGTCAGTAGTAGATAGCCAACGATCCCTGCGGAGAAAATGTCTGTCCTCTGATCTAGCTGCTCCCCCCGAGACTGTTCGAAAGACATGAATGTCTGAGAACCTGTTGCCGCGAATCCTGGTTCGGCCCCGCCGACGGTAGCGGGCTTTGAAAAAGGCATCGGTTTTGCAATTCCGAAGTCCGCGAGCTTGACCACGCCAAGTTTCGAGATAAGAATGTTGGACGGCTTTACATCTCGATGGATGAGGCCACTCGAATGTGCGAATACCAAGCCCTCAAGGATCTGTCGCAGGTAGTCCAGAGCTTCGTCCGTCGGAATCCAGGTTCCTTTCAGGGCGTGCTCCTTGAAAAGTGTATCCAGACTCGGCCCGTCAACGTACTCCATTATGAGGAATGCTTCCCCCTGGTCCTCGAGAACGTCATAAACCTCAACGATGTTTCTGTGGCCCTTGAGTCTCGCGGCGTTTCGGCCTTCTTCTAAGACGGCCTTTATTTCGTCCGCCGAGGCCGTACTCCATCGATCGCGTAGCAATCGTTTGATCGCGACGTCCCGGTTAAGCTCTTTGTCCGTCGCCCTCCAAACCGTCGCGTAGCCTCCCGTTCCGATAAGCTCCGAAATGACATACCGTCCCCGCAACTCGGTGCCCTTTTTCATTTCGAGCGGAATGAGCGGAGTCGCTGGCACTGCCGGCGAGCCCGATGTGGCCGTGGTCATAAGTGTCCTCCCGAAGAATTGAGGGGGCCCGAGATCGACGGTAAGTCTACTCCTAAAACCTCGGATGACGTGGTCAAATTTGGAAGGAGCGAACCGTGCTTTGCTCGGCATGAACGGGCAAGAGTGCCCCTCCCCACACGGTCCTTCTTTCTCGCAAAGATTCCATTCCGATTACGGTCCTAAGCGCCGCAACTTCTTCAGTTCCAATAGCATCTAAACCTTGACAACATCCCACTCAGGTCTTAGCATAGGGCTGTTGGCAATCATAAGCGCATTGATTACAAAGCACTTATTTCATAGAAGTTCAAGAGGAGACTGATTATGGCCAAGATTATCGGAATTGACCTTGGAACCACCAATTCTTGCGTGGCGGTGATGGAGGGCGGTGAGCCCAAAGTGATCGCCAATGAAGAAGGAGGGCGGACTACGCCGTCCGTGGTGGGGTTTACCAAGACTGGGGAGCGGTTGGTGGGGCAGGTGGCGAAGCGGCAGGCTATCACCAATCCGGAGAACACGGTTTATTCGATCAAGCGCTTCATGGGGCGGCGCTTCAACGAGGTGACGGAAGAGATCAAGATGGTGCCCTACAAGGTCGTGCAGTCGGGCGACCACGTGGCGGTGCTGGCGCAGGGCAAGGAGTACACGCCTCCGCAGATTTCGGCGCTGATTCTGCAGAAGCTGAAGAAGGCGGCGGAAGACTACCTCGGCGAGAAAGTGACCGAGGCGGTGATCACCGTGCCGGCGTATTTTAACGACGCGCAGCGGCAGGCTACGAAAGATGCCGGGCAGATTGCCGGGCTGGAAGTGAAGCGCATCATCAACGAGCCTACGGCGGCGGCGCTGGCTTACGGGCTCGACAAGACGAAAGACGAGATGATCGCCGTGTACGACTTTGGCGGCGGGACGTTCGACATCTCGGTGCTGGAAGTGGGCGAGGGCGTGATTGAGGTGAAGGCCACCAATGGCGACACGCACCTGGGCGGCGACAATCTGGATCAGCGGATCGTCGACTGGCTGATTGACGAGTTCAAGAAGGATGAAGGGCTCGACCTGCGCGGCAAGGGCAATGAGATGGCTTTGCAGCGGCTGCGCGATGCGGCCGAGCGGGCGAAGATTGAGCTTTCGACCACCATGGAGCACGAGATCAATCTGCCGTTCATCACGGCGGATGCCGGCGGGTCCGAAGCATCTGGTGAAGAAGCTGACGCGGGCCAAGCTGGAAGGAATGGTGGAAGACATCATTCAGAAGCTCGGTGGGTCCGTGCAAGCAGTGCTTGAAAGATGCGGGCGTGGATGCCGGCAAGATCCAGGAAGTGGTGCTGGTGGGCGGGCAGACGCGCATGCCGCGGATTCAGGCGCTGGTGAAAGAGCTGTTTGGCAAGGAAGGCCACAAGGGAGTGAATCCCGATGAAGTGGTGGCGATTGGGGCGGCGATTCAGGGCGGCGTTCTGGGCGGCGAAGTGAAAGATCTGCTGCTGCTGGACGTGACTCCGCTGTCTTTGTCGATTGAGACTTTGGGCGGGGTGGCGACGCCGATGATTCCGCGGAACACCACCATTCCTACCAAGAAGACGGAGACGTTCTCAACCGCGGCGGATAATCAGACGTCGGTTGAGGTGCACGTGCTGCAGGGCGAGCGGCCGATGGCGGCGCAGAACCGGACTCTGGGCAAGTTCCATCTGACCGGGATTCCGACGGCTCCGCGGGGCGTGCCGCAGATCGAGGTGACGTTCGACATTGACGCCAACGGCATCCTGAACGTGACCGCGAAAGATACGGCCACGCAAAAGGACCAGAAGATTACGATTACGTCGTCTTCCGGACTGTCGAAGGAAGAAGTGGAGAACATGGCCAAGGAAGCCACCGCGCACGCGGCCGAGGACAAGGCGCAGCGCGACGCGATCGACGCCAAGAACCAGCTCGACAGCATGCTGTACAACGTGGAGAAGATGCTGCGCGAGAACGGGGATAAGATCTCCGGTTCGGAGCGTGGCGACGTGGAGAACGCCGTGGCCGACGCCAAGAAGGCGCTGGAGTCCAACGACAAGGCGCAGATGGATAAGGCCCGCGAGAGCCTGACCAAGGCTTCGCACAAGCTGGCCGAGGAGATGTACAAGGCAGCGCAGGCCAAGGGTCCGGCGGCAGGGCCTGGGCCGGGGCCGACGGATGGGGCTGGTGCGGCTCCGGGCGCGAACGGCAGCGGTCAGAAGAAAGACGAAGGCGTGATCGACGCTGAGTACGTGGACGTGGAAGACAAGAAATAACAACGAAAGAAATTGGCCACGGATTCGCACGGATCGACACGGATTAAGATCAATCTGTGAAAATCCGTGTGATCCGTGGCTAAGTTTTTGTGCCGGCACTGCGTATGGCAACTACCTCCAAGAAGGATTACTACGAGATTCTCGGGGTGAAGAAGTCTGCTTCGGCGGAGGAGATTCGCAAGGCGTTTCGTAAGCTGGCGCGCAAGTACCATCCTGACGTTAATCCTGGGGATAAGTCGGCCGAGGAGAAGTTCAAGACGCTCTCCGAGGCGAATGACGTTCTCAGCGATCCCAAGAAGCGCAAGGTCTACGACCAGGTTGGGTTCTACTCCGACAATATTGATCCGGCGACGGCCGAGGCCTATGCGCGGGCGGGCAGCGGCGGGGCGGGCGGGTTTCCTAGAAGCTCGCCGGGAGGATTTCCTGGCGGCGGTGCAGGGCACGCGGGCGGCCAGGGCGTTCCCTTTGATTTCAGCGGGTTCGATTTTTCGGATCTGGGGGAAGGCGCGGGTCGTGGCAGACGAAGCGGCGGCGGTGGTGGATTCCGCGACATCTTCTCGGGAATTTTCGGCGGCAACCGCGGTGCGGCGGCGGCCGAGGCTGAACCCGAAGCTGGCGCCGACCTCGAGTATCAGGTCAACGTGCCGTTCTGGACGGCGATCCGCGGCGGGGTGATGCGGCTCAACATTTCGCGGCAGGATGTCTGCGCAAATTGCCACGGGCAGGGTTACATCGAAGCCCCGGGCAAATGTCCCGAATGCGACGGAAAAGGACAGATCACGCAGACCGGCGGGCGGATGAAGTTCAATGTGCCGTGTCCGCACTGCCAGGGCACCGGCAAGAATATCTCGACCTGCCCCACCTGCCACGGCGAGGGTACCGTGACCCGGAGCGAGCCGCTGGAAGTGCGCATCAAGGCGGGAACGCGCGATGGGCAACGCATCCGGCTGGCGGGCAAAGGCAACGCCGGACCTCACGGCGGCGGGGCTGGCGACCTATACGTAATTATCCGGACCGGAGAGCATCCTATTTTCCGGCGCGACGGAGACGACATCTACCTTACCGTGCCGGTCAGCGCCACGGAAGCCGCGCTGGGCGCCAAGATTGAGGTGCCGACCATCGATGGGCGGGCACTGCTGAAGATCCCTCCGGGGACGCAGTCGGGGCAAAAGCTGCGTCTGCGCGAGAAAGGCGTGCCCTCGGCCACCAAGGACGGAGTGCGCGGGGATGAGATCGTCGAGATTACTGTGACCGTGCCCATGCCGCGGGACGAGCGCACCAAGGAACTTCTGCGGGAGTTGGCTAAGCTGAACCCGGAAGACCCTCGGGAAGAGTTGTGGAAGAAAGTCTGACGCGCCCGATTCGGAACTCAACCCCAAAATCTTTAACACAGGGGACACAGGGGATCACAGGGTAGAGCTAAGGAAATGTGATATTCAAATTGGATGGCTGCATCGCCGTCGTCTGTTCAATCGCTCCGGGTCAATCAAGTTTCGGGCGCTGTCGTGTCGTCTGCAATGCACGTTCACGCCATCCTAGGGCCTGGATTGCTGGAGAGCACTTACCAAGCTTGTCTTGCTCATGAGCTTAGAAAACGCGGACTCGAAGTGGGTAGCGAGGTCGGTCTTCCGGTCGTTTACGACGGAGAGAAGATCGAACTTGGATACCGAATTGATTTGGTCGTCGAACACATAGTCATCGTTGAAGTGAAATGCGTTGAGGCGATCCATCCAGTCCATCATGCACAACTACTTTCCTATATGCGGCTCAGCGGTATAGGCGTTGGCCTGTTAATTAATTTCTACGTGACACACCCGAGAGACGGCATCAAGCGGATGGTCGATGGTAAGAACTGGGAGAAGTAGCTTCTACCCTGTGTTCCTCTGTGTCCCCTGTGGTAAAGGTTTTCCTGGTTGTAGTCCGGGCCCGGCTGAAACCGGGCCCTTTCTCCACTTACTTCTTCGGTGTGGGGTCGTCCGCCGGATTGATGTAGTTGAACTTGACCGGCGACATGCCGTGGATCTGAATCACAGTCTCGCCAGAAGCCGCGGCGTAGTGGTGCATGCTGGGATCGAGATAGGCGAAGCTGCCTGCCCCGAAGCTCATCATCTTGCTGGCGTCGAACTGATCTCCCATGCCGACCTTGAGCGTGCCCGACAGCACAGTGACGTTCTCACGCAAGGGGTGATAGTGAGGCGCGATCTTGTAGCCATCCGGCATCTTGAGGCGAATGGTGTAATCGCCAGACGACGCCATGGGATCGCCCTCCACAACAGCGAGTTGCGCTCCGGGCGGCATAAATGGCGGTGCGGGACCCCACTTCACCTGATCGGGAGTGAAAGCGTTTTGCGCCTGCGAAGGCTGTGCGGCGAACATTCCAATTGCAACCGCAGATAGCGCGACAACGAGAAACGGTATTTTCATGGAAACCTCCTCATGGAGCCGAATGATAACCAGTGCCGGTCCGCCTTCGCAATAGGTTTCTCCGCTCCGCCGGGGACGAGTTGGTGAATCGTTGGTGCTGGCTCGGATACGTGGATGTCCGTTACCTCCGTACCTCCCCGCCCTGACAGAATTTTTCAATATTTTTCTTGCATCTGTGGAAAATTCCCGTAATCTCTAACCTGCGAACTAACTCCGCCGCAATGCCCGGGAATCGCACAGCACTCGGGAGCCTCGAGACGATCAAGTCGTGTTCCGGTAGACCCGGAGACGAGGTGGCGAGAGTGAGTCGCTTGAGGAGGAAGCCATAGAAATTGGCAACAGCTAGCGCCCCGCGTCAACAAATAGAGAATCCCCAGCCTCTCGCCGCCGCACCCAGCCGGAACCGGATCGCCCCAAAGAAGTTCGTTCGCCTCACCCTGTGGCCTCTGGTGGCCGCTACCTTCTTTATGGTGTCGGGCGGAACCTATGGCACAGAAGAAATTGTGCACGGCGCCGGCTACGGACGCGCGATCCTTATTCTGCTGCTCACGCCACTGCTCTGGAGCCTGCCTACGGCTTTCATGATCGGCGAGCTTTCGAGCGCGCTGCCCTACGAAGGCGGCTACTACGCCTGGGTGCGCCGCGCCATGGGAAATTTCTGGGGATTTCAGGAAGCCTGGCTCTCGCTGGTTGCGTCGATTTTCGATATGGCGATTTATCCCACGCTGTTCGTGGCCTACCTGACTCGCATGTTCCCGTGGTTTCAGCAAGGAAATCGCGGATGGTGGGTTGCGTTCGCCGTGGTGGTTGCTTGCGCGATCCTGAATATTGCGGGCGTGAAGGTGGTCTCGCTGACTTCGCTGTGGTTGTTCTTCGCGTTGTCGGCGCCGTTTGTGGCGATTGTTGTGTTGGCGCCCTTCAAGATGGGAGCGCTGGCGAACGCGGTGACCAAGCCGACGACTTCGACCGTCGACATTCTCGGCGGGCTGCTGATCTGCATGTGGAACTATATGGGCTGGGACAATGCTTCGACTATCGCTACGGAAGTGGAGCGGCCGCAGCGAACCTACCCCCGGGCCATGCTCGTGGCAGTTTGCATCGTCGCCTTGAGCTACGTGCTTCCCTTCGCCGCCATGTGGATGACGGGCCTGACGTCCACCGCATGGGAGACTGGATCCTGGGCAGACATCGCCGGCTTGCTGGGCGGACCGTTGCTGCGCATCGGCGTGGTGCTCGGCGGCGTCATCAGCGCCTTCGGCATGTTCAACGCGCTGGTGATGAGCTATTCGCGCCTGCCGTTGGCCATGGCGCAGGATGGCATGTTGCCCGGCATCTTCGCCAAGTTGCAGAAGAAGTCGCGCGCGCCCTGGGTTGCAATTATCGCGCTGGCCATGGGGTGGGCGATGTGCCTCGGCCTGGGCTTTGCCCGGCTGGTGACGCTCGACATCCTTCTTTACGGCTTCAGCCTGCTGCTGGAATTTGTGGCTCTGGCGGTGCTGCGGTTCCGTGAGCCGGACCTGCCGCGTCCCTTCCGCGTTCCCGGCGGACTGTTTGGAGCGATTGCGATCGGTATCCCGCCCATGTTGTTGCTGGTCTTTTCCATCATCCGCAGCGAGCATGAGCAGGTGTGGAATATGAGTTCGTTTGCCTTCGGTATGATTCTGATCGCGGCAGGATTCGTGGCGTATTTCGTCAATCACATGCTGAAGCCGCAGGGATGGGCTCCGGCGGAACAGAAGCCCGAACCGGCGGCGTAGATCCTGGCCACGGATTCGCACGGATGAACACGGATATGGCTTTCCTGATCCGTGGAAATCTGTGATGATCCGTGGCCGAGTTGTTTTTTGATGTAAATTGGTGACGGCGGAAGTTTGATGCGATGCTCCGATGAAGCGAAAATCCAAAGGCGCGTACATGATCTCGGCCGTGGCTGAGATGTATGGCATCCATCCCCAGACCCTGCGCCTTTACGAGCGTGAGGGGCTGCTCAAGCCTTCGCGCACCGAGGGCAACACCCGCCTCTACACGGACGAAGACTTGCAGCGGCTGGAGTTCATCCTTTCGCTGGCCCGCGATCTGGGCGTAAACATCAGCGGCATGGCGATCATTCTGCAAATGCGCGAGCGCATGGAGGAGATGCAGCGCCAGATCCAGGAGTTCGTGCAGTATATTCAGCAGGAAGTGCTGACCCGCGCGAACGCCGCGGCGGATCCGTCCAAGGGCGCGATCGTGCCGGTGAGAAGGCCGATGGTGGTGCCTGCGGTGCAGCCGGGCAAGAAGCGTTAGCGGCGAGCAGTCAGCACTCAACCCCTTAGCGCACCTCCTGCCAATTGCTCCCTTCGCGTATCATATGGAGTCCCCAGCACCTGGCTGGCTGGATGCTGAATGCTGAGTGCTGCATGCTTCCCTTCAAGCTGATTTACAGCGACGGCTACTACCTGCCCATCGGCGAGCACTTGTTTCCCGCCATGAAGTACCGGCGCATCCGCGACCGGCTACTGGCGAGCGGGGTTGCCGACGAGTCGGATTTTCTGGAACCTAAGCCGGCCAGCGATCATGACATTCTGCTGGTTCACAACCAGGACTACGTGCACAAGTTGAAGACCGGCACGCTCAGCCTGCGCGAGGAGACGGAAATGGAGATTCCCTACTCGCGCGAACTGGTGGACGCGTTCTGGCTGGCGGCTGGGGGATCGATCCTGGCGGCGCGGCAGGCTTTGAGCGACGGCGTGGGCATCAGCATTGGCGGGGGATTTCATCATGCCTTCCCCGACCACGGCGAGGGATTCTGCATGATTCATGACGTGGCCGTCGCCATCCGGCGGTTGCGGCGCGACGGCAAGATTCACAAGGCGATGACCCTGGATTGCGATGTGCACCAGGGCAACGGCACGGCGGTGATTTTTGCCGGGGCGCGAACTGCAGGTGAGCCCTTGCCTTCGGCGGGGCCTTCGACGGGGGGGGCCTCGGTTCGGAGTTCTGTGCTTCCCGGGAGAATGCGCGGGGCACATCCCGGGGAGGTTTTCACCATATCGCTGCATCAGCACAACAACTACCCTTTGTGGAAGCCTCCGTCATCCATTGACGTGGACCTGCCCGATGGCATTGGAGACGAAGACTACCTGGGCTGGCTCGACAACGCGCTGAGTTCGGGACTGCGGCAGTTCGAACCTGATCTGCTGTGCTACGTCGCCGGCGCCGACCCGTACCGCGAAGACCAACTGGGCGGGCTTTCTTTGACGATTGAGGGACTGAAGAAGCGAGACGAACTCGTGTTTCGCGTGGCCCGGACGAAGAAAATCCCCGTGATGGTGACCTTCGCCGGCGGCTACGCCCAGAATGTTGAAGACACCGTGACCATTCATTGCAACACAGTGATCGCGGCGAAGGAAGTGTTCGCCGCAGAGAAATGAAACCGTCAAGAGATATACAATGACACGATGGCGGGTTGCTCGTGGAAGCAGGTGGCTGCCGTCGCCTTTGGTCTCATTGTTGGGCTCGGACTGCCCCTGCTTTGGCACAGAAGGACCGTCAGAGCCCCGAAGGAAGCCAATGGATTTTACTTTCGATTCGGTGAAAGACAGAGGCTCATACATCATCCTGCGTCAATTCTAGTGGCGCCGCGGCCCGAACGCCTGGGTATCAACTGTAAGCGCATCGGGACAGCCCAATACTTAAACCGCCTGGCTACTTTCAGTTCGGGTTGGGCAATTGTGTACTGCGATTTCCAGATCATCCCCGTGGCTGTAGACGTTCATATGAGGGAGCGCCCAGACTACTACGGGGTTCTATGAACGAGCGGTCATGATCGCCTAACTGGTCGGAGAACCAATAAGACGGAGCGTTGCGAAACATTCGCGAGATCAAAGAATATATGGCCTCAATGTCGCTCTTAAGGTGACTACGGAGGAACAGTGGAATGCAGTGCGATGAATCTAACCAGCGGGGAATATGACTCGTCGGTGAACGAATTCGACGTGGCGAAGCTTACTCCGCAGGCATCGATGATCGTGCGTCCACCCAGGGTCGTTGAATCTCCCGTGAGCTTTGGGTGCAAGCTCCATCAGATTCTCGACTTTTCTACCGCGCCCACTAGCGGCAGCCTTGTGATCGGCCAGATCGTCTCGATTCATATGAACGACGCACATCTCAAAGACGGCAAGCTGGACCGGAATTCACTGGAACCTGATCGGACGCATGGGTGGGATTCAGTACACGAGGACTATGCAGCGATTCGAGATGGCGAGACCGAAGGTGGGGTAACCGCAGCCCGCTCCCGCGCTGTTCCTGCAGAGCGCTGCTAGAATATCCATTAATCCTTATGTTCGAGAATCTCCAGGAAAAACTGCAGCGCGCGTTCAAGAGCCTTCGCGGCCAGGCCCGGCTGACCGAAGAAAACATTGCCGAGGCGCTGCGCGAAATCCGGCTGGCGCTGCTTGAGGCCGATGTCAACTTCAAAGTGGTCAAAGAGCTGATTGACCGTATCCAGGCCAAGGCCGTGGGACAGGAAGTGCTGACCGCGCTTTCTCCCGGCGAGCAGGTCATCAAGATCGTGCGCGACGAACTGGTCGAGACGCTCGGCAAGGACACCGCGCGCATGAAGTTCGCTTCGCAGCCGCCCACGGTGGTGCTCATGGCCGGGCTGCAAGGCTCTGGCAAAACCACCACCTCGGGCAAGCTGGCGCACTGGTTCAAGACGGGCGGGCACCGGCCGCTGCTGGTTTCGGTGGACGTCTACCGTCCGGCTGCGCGCGAGCAGTTGAAAATTGTGGCGCAGGCCGTCAAGAGCCACATCTACGAAGGCGAAGTGGGCGAAGCGAACACCGCGACGGTCGAGCGGCTGGTGAAAGAAGCGCGCCGCGAGGCCATCGTTTCCGGCTGCGACGTGCTGATCGTCGACACCGCCGGCCGCCTGCACATCGACGCCCAGCTTATGGACGAGATGCAGTCGCTGAAAAAGCTGCTGAATCCGTCGGAGATTCTGTTCGTCGCCGATGCCATGACTGGGCAGGACGCAGTGCGCTCCGCCGATGAGTTCCATAAGAAGCTCTCGCTGACCGGCGTCATCCTCACCAAGATGGACGGCGACGCCCGCGGCGGCGCGGCGCTTTCCATCCGGCAGGTTACGGGGCAGCCCATCAAGTTCATCGGCGTGGGCGAAAAGTACGATGCGCTGGAGCCGTTTCATCCCGACCGCATCGTGTCGCGCATTCTCGGCATGGGCGACATTCTCTCGCTGATCGAGCGCGCCGAATCGCAGATCGACAAGAAGAAGGCCCAGGAGATGGCCAGCAAGGCGCTCAGCGGCGACGGCTTTTCGCTCGAAGACTTTCGCGACCAGTTGCGGCAAGTGAAGAAGATGGGCTCGATCAAGAGCCTGATCGGGATGATGCCGAGCATCGGACCGTTCTCCGGCCTGCAGAAGGCCGCCGACAACGTGGACGAAAAACAGATCAACCGGGTCGAGGCCATCATCAACTCGATGACCGCTCACGAACGCAATCATCACGAAGTGATCAATGGCAGCCGCCGCAAGCGCATCTCTCGCGGCTCGGGCACGAGCGTGCAGGAAGTGAATAATCTGCTTCGGCAGTACGCGCAGATGAAGAAGATGTTCAAGCAGATGGGCAAGCCCAGCTTCGCGCGGAGGATGGCGGGCATGAAGCTGCCGGGGATGTAAAGGAAGTCAGTTGCCAGATGCCGGCTGCCAGTTACCAGTACTGTCCTGCAAATCGCGGCGGGCGACGGGTTCACATGGACGCTCTGTTTGAGTATCTGCTCAAGGCTATCGGATATGCTCTGCGCGCTGTCGTGCGCTGGCCAAGAGTTTGGGGCTGCGACAAGTGGCCTCTGGCCAATGCGACGGTAACCGCGCCACCTACTCGCTCGTCGGGGATTGGCTGCCCTGTTGTGCAGATCATCTACTCGTTTCGATTCAAAGGCGAGTTGTACACCGGCCTCCACGAAGAACCGTTTTTCTTGGCCGATTCAGTAATCGACTACGTCGAACGGTTCTCGGAAGGACGAAGCATGGTGGTGCGCGTCAAGCCGGATGAGCCCGAAGTATCGGTCGTGTGCGAAGAGGACCAAGGAGCCCTTTCCCAGTCTCAGCTTGAACAGCTAACGTCATGAAGTGGCGATCGCTCGAAGAATCCGGCTCTGAAACTGACCTTCGCCCGCTTCGCGAGATCTTCGCCGAGCGCAAGAAACTGATTGAGAAGTACGTTCCCGCAGAGACCCAAGGTGTTCACTCTCGCGCAGTCGCGGAATTGAAGCAGAAACATCTATCGGCGAATATCCTCCCTGTCGGCGCGCAGATTCGAGAATTCCAGCTTCAAGATCACGACGGCAAGACGGTTTCTTCCTCTGACTTGCTTGCTAGGGGCCGCCTCGTGCTCTGTTTTATCCGTGGGCGCTGGTGCCCGTTCTGCGTTGGTCAGATGGAAGCCATGAACCTCGTCCTGCCAGCGATTGAACGGGCTGGCGCTACGTTGGCGGCGGTGTCCCCGCAAACTGTGCAGCAATCATTCTTCATGCGCGATCAGCACAAGTTGCGTTTTCCGCTAATCTCCGACCCTGGTAACAATGTCGCTCAGCAGTTTGGACTGACTTACCGCATTTCCGATGAGCAGCGGGCAATTTTCCAGCGTGCGTTCGTCAACCTGCCCTTCGTGAATGGTGACGGCAGTTGGGAGTTGCCGATTCCAGCGACGTATATCATCGACCGCGACGGAACCGTGCTCTACGCATCCGCCAACGAGGATTACACGCAGCGTCCCGAACCGACCGAGATTGTGGGTCTCCTGGCCTCCCTATCTGGCCCTTGACGCAAACGCGGGCGAGGGTGCCCGCGCCACACTCCACATTCGGTACACTGAGTATTCATGAACTATATCTACGGCATCAACGCGGTCACCGAGGCGCTCAAGGCTCGCGGACGCGCCTTTCAATGGGTCGGCATGGCGAAGGAGCGGCACGACATTCGCCTGCAGCGCATGATCGAAGACTGCCGCCGCCTCGGTGTCCCGGTACGCTTTCTAACGCGAATGGAACTCGACCGCATGGCGGGCAATGCCGCGCATCAGGGAGTGGTGGCCGTCACGTCGGCGAAACAATACAGCGACCTCGATGATGTGGTGGGCGCCAAGCGCGGACGGTATTCTTTCGTCATCGTGCTCGACGGCGTGGAGGATCCTCACAACCTCGGTGCGCTGCTGCGCACGGCCGACGCCGCCGGCGCCGACGGCGTGGTCATCCCAGAGCGTCGTGCTGCACCCGTCACCGGGACCGTCACGAAAGCCTCTGCCGGCGCCAGCGAACACTTGCCGATTGCCAAGGTCACGAACATCTCCCGCACGGTGGAAGAATTGAAGGAGCGCAACATCTGGACCGTCGGCCTGGACGAGCGCGGCAAGCAAACCTATGACGCTCTAGACTACAACATGGATTGCGCGCTGGTGCTGGGCGCGGAGGGCAAAGGACTGCACGACCTGGTGAAGAAGAAGTGTGATTTTCTGGTTTCGATTCCGATGCTGGGCAAAGTCCCTTCGCTGAATGTGTCGGTTGCAGGAGCGGTCGTGATGTATGAAATTGTGCGGCAGCGACGCGCGCCAAGACCGCCCGACAAATAAAGAGGCGTCCTCCGGGTGCGAAATGAAGTTGCGCAGCCTTTGCGTTCTCTGCGTCCTCTGCGCCTCTGTGTTGAATGCGTTTTCTCTTGACCGCGAAGCGTTTACTTTCACCAGCTACGACCTGAATATCCGCGTCGAGCCCGAGCAGCAGCGGCTGGGAGTTCGCGGCAAAATCACTCTGCGGAACGATTCGACCACGCCGCAGAAGATCGCGGTACTGCAGATTTCTTCTTCGCTGAGCTGGCGCTCCATCAGGGCCGGCGGCAAGCAGTTGCAGTTTGTCTCGCAACCCTGCACTTCTGACATCGATCACACGGGAGCGCTTTCAGAAGCGATAGTGACTCTGCCGGATGTAGTCGCGCCCAAGGGCACGATCGATCTGGAGATCGCCTACGAGGGCGTGGTCGTGCTCGACGCGACCCGGCTCACCCGGATCGGCGCACCGGAAACCACCGCCAACAGCACCGACTGGGACCAGATCAGCGCGAAATTCACGGCGGTTAGGGGTGCCGGCAACGTGGCGTGGTACCCGATCGCGACCGAGGCTGCCGATCTCTCCGAACAAAACAGTTTGTTCGATGTTGTGGGCAGGTTGAAGGCGCGAGAGACAGCATCGAAGATGCATTTGCACATTGAGGAGACCGGCCAAGGCGAACCGCCCAAGATTCTCGTCAGCGGTGCCATGTGCACAGTTATTTTGATCGAACAGATGGGTTTGGCCCACAAGTTGACTGCGGATTGTGCACCCATGCCGTTGGGACCAATCATCCCTACATTGGTCGTTGCGAGCTACGCGGTTCTGGAGAAGCCAGACATCACAGTTCGCTACTTCCGTGGCCATGATGCGGCGGCAACCGCCTACGCGGATGGGGCCGAGCAAGCTGCTCCCTTCATCCTCGAATGGTTTGGGACATTACGAAAGAAGGCGGAGACGACGGATCTGGCTGATCCAAACGCTTCTCCGGTGGAAAACGGCGCGTTGGTGCTCACGCCGCTCACCAGCACCGATCCAAAGCTGGCGGGACTCGCGGCCGCTCACCAACTCACCCATGCAGCTTTTTCCTCCCAGCGGCCCTGGATTAACGAGGGCCTGGCTCACTTCGCGCAGGCACTCTATCTGGAACATCAAAGTGGACGCCAGGCCGCGCTCGATTACATGGCATTGCACCGTTCCACTCTGAACGCTGCTGAAAAAGAGAAGCCAACGACCGCGCCCAGATCAGAAGATGAAGTGAACCGGTCGCTGATCAACACATACGACGAAGAACTTTACCGCAGCAAGGCGATGTGTGCGTGGTGGATGCTGCGCGACATGGTCGGCGATCAGGCACTGAAGAAAGCTCTCGCGTCGTATCATCCGGACGAGGACAAGGAACCTTCTTATATGCAGCGCTTGATCCAGGCGCAGACGCAGCGCGATCTGGAGTGGTTCTTCGATGACTGGGTTTACCGCGACCGCGGCCTGCCTGACTTCAAAGTGGCGTCGGCGTTCACGCGCAAGACGTTGCCGGGGGCATACGTGCTTACCATCACGGTGGATAATCTCGGGACGGCGGGAGCGGAAGTTCCGCTCAGGGTGAAGTTTTCCGGCGGAGAAGTTACCCAGCGGCTGGTGGTGCGCAGCAAGAGCAATGGTGTGATTCGCGTGGAGGTTCCGAAGCCGCCGGAAGAAATCGTGATCAACGACGGCAGCGTGCCGGAGAGCGACACGACGAATAACACATTCAAAATCGAAGGGGAAGAAAAATAACATCTCACTGCAGAGACACAGAGGCACAGAAAAGGCGTGAGCAAAATCGAGGCTCAGCAGATTTGGCCTGAACGCTCTCCCTTCCGTTTTGTCTTCTCAGTGTCGGAGCCTGCCCTGAGCAACGTCGAAGGGTGCCTCCGTGGTAGGTTTTAGCTGCGTTTGAGGAGGGGCTCTTGGCCTACATCCAGTTTCTGGGCGCAGCGGGCACCGTCACTGGTTCAAAGCACCTGATTAATACCTCGGAAAGTTCATCCAGCAGAGACGGCATTCAGGTTCTGGTTGATTGCGGACTTTTCCAGGGACAGAAAGATTGGCGGGAGCGCAATTGGCGCGACACGCCGGTCCCAGCCAAAGAAATCGACGCCGTCATTCTCACCCACGCGCACCTCGATCACTGCGGCTGGATTCCGCGCCTGGTGAAAGAAGGCTTCCGAGGGCCAATTTACGCGACGCCGCCCACCATCGATCTGTGCGGCATCATTCTTCCAGACTCGGGCCATCTTCAGGAAGAGGATGCTGATTATTACAACAAGACAAAGAAGTCGAAGCATGACCCCGCTCTCCCGCTTTACACCTCCAAGGAAGCGCAGCAGTCGTTGCAGTGCTTCAAGGCGGCACACGTGGGCGAAACGGTTGCGCTCTCCTCCGAAATCTCTTTTCGTTTTGCCCGCGCGGCTCACATTCTCGGATCGTGCATGGCCGAGATTTCGCTGAAGACTGGAGGGCGAACGCGACGGCTGCTGTTTACCGGTGACATCGGCCGTGTACAGGATCACCGCGCTGCGCCGGGCAAGGTGGTGCACTCCGGACCGACAGAGGGCGAGACCGCCGACATAGTGGTAATGGAATCAACCTACGGCAACCGGCTCCATCCCAAGGAAGATCCTCTGCCGGAGTTGGCCGGGCTCATCACGGCAGCAGCAAAGCGCGGCGGCAGCGTCGTCGTGCCCGCCTTCGCCATCGAGCGCACGCAGAAATTCATCTTCATCCTCAAACATTTGATGGAGTCAGGTCAGATCCCCCGAATTCCTGTGTTCGGCGACAGTCCCATGGCGATCAAGGCAGTCGAAATCTTCCTGAAGCACGACGAAGAATACAGCGACGACACGCGCAGCATGATCAAGCGATACGGCTCGCCACTCCAGTGGCCGGGTTTCACCTTCGCTTCCACGGCGGAAGAGTCGAAAAAGATCAACGCCGTCCCCATGCCGTCGATCATCATCTCATCCAGCGGCATGGCGACGGGCGGCCGCATTCTGCATCATCTCGCGCAGCGTCTGCCGGACCCGAAGAATCTAGTGCTCTTCATCGGCTTTCAAGCGCCGGGTACTCGTGGATTTACCATCAAGAGCAAATCTGCCGAAGTGAAAATCTTTGGCGACTTTGTTCCGATCCGCGCCCAGATCGCTGCGCTGGAGCAGTTCAGCGACCACGCCGATCCTCCCGAACTGCTTCAGTGGTTGCGTACTTTCCGCAACCGGCCGGAGATGACCTATCTGGTTCACGGCGAGCCCGACGCCTCCGGCCAGTTGCGTGATCTCATGAAGAAGGAGCTCGGCTGGAGCGTGGACGTGGCCCGGTATCTGCAGAAGGTGGAGCTCGCATGACAATGCCTACCAACGCGAACAGTCCGGCATTGGACCTTTCTTTCTACGTTTGTCCTCAATGCAAGGGCACTCTCATCACGGCTGAAGCTACACTGCGGTGCTCCGCCTGCAGGCGCAGTTACACGGTTAAGGACTACATCCCAGACTTCATCCTGGGAGATCTCACGCACAGCACCAACCCAGTTCTTCGACAAGTGAAGCGGTTGGATCTGCTCGCTCGTGTGTACGAATCAAAGCTCTGGTATCCCGTCGTGCTGCGATTGTTTGCCGGGCGGCAACTCTCTTTTGCAAGGCTCATCTCCTTGGTCCAGGAGATGGTCGGATCGGTTAAGGGCGTAGTGCTTGATGTGGCGTGCGGCCCGGGCACCTATGGCCGGCGCATCGCCTCGTCCTCACGAAGAGTTTATGGGATCGACATTTCCACGGGGATGCTTGAGCAGGGCGCAATCTATGTGCGGCGGGAAGGTGTTACCAATATACAATTTTCGCGTGCCCAGGTAGAAACGCTGCCTTTTCGCGGTGCCGTTTTTGATGCGGCCATTTGCAGCGGATCGCTCCATCTTTTTCAAGACGTGGGCCGAGCCTTGGCTGAGATCGGCCGCACCTTGAAGCGAGGCGCGCCATTAGCCATCATCACGTTCACGGCGGCAAGCACAGGAATGTTTCGCTTCGGCCGAGTGCTCCGGTGGGCTCGCAACAGCGGCGGACGCGTGTTTTCGGCCTCAGAACTTGAAGGCATTTTAAGTGAAAACGGATTTGAAGGATGCAAATCCACCGTCTACGGATCGGTTCTGGCGTGCCGTGCACAGAAGGCTTGAACGGGACCGTCCCTGGCGCAGGTTCGCACGGCAGTGCAGCTTCTTCAGTTCCCGCGCTTAGGAAAGTGAGCGGCTGAAGCGCACCAGCATCTCAAGTTTGCGCGCGGCTGCGCCGGAATCAATGGACTCGGCTGCGTCTGAAATCGTTTCGGCCAGGTGATCGGCCCGTCCAGCCGCTACCAGCGCGGCTGCGGAGTTCAGCAGAACCACATCGCGGCGCGGAGATTTCTTTCCACTCAGAACCTCGCGAACAATATCCCCATTTTCGGCCGCATCGCCGCCAGAAATGTCGGCCAGCGCGGCGCGCTTCATGCCGAACTCTTCGGGATCAACTTCGTAAGTCCGCACCAATCCGTCGCGAGCTTCGGCCACACGCGTCGGCCCGGTGATGGTGATCTCGTCGAGTCCATCGAGGCCGTGCACCACGAGCGCGCGATGCAGGCCTAACATACTGAGCGCTTGTGCGAGCTTCTCGACCAGGTCGAGCGCGTATACGCCCACGACTTGTCCGGAGGCGTGCGCGGGATTGGTAAGCGGGCCTAGCAAGTTGAACATAGTGCGCAAATGCAGCTCGCGTCGAATCTTCTGCACCTGTTTCATGGAGGAGTGAAGATCGGGCGCATACAGAAAACAGATTCCGACTTCGCGCAGGCATTGAGCGGCACGTTCGGGAGGCAACTGGATGTTCACGCCGAGTGCTTCCAGTACGTCCGCCGAGCCGCACTTCGAGCTGATGCTGCGGTTGCCGTGCTTGGCTACGCGCACGCCTGCACCCGCTGTCACGAATGCTGTAGCCGTTGAGATGTTGAACGTTCCGCTGGCGTCGCCGCCGGTGCCGCTGGTGTCAACCAGACCGATGGCACCCGGCGGTGACTCGACCAGAGCGTCGCGGCCAGTGCCACTCAAGTCGAGCGCGCCGGATTCTGAAGCTCCGGCCGCGCCGAACGAAATGGGCAATGGCGTCGCTGCGGCGCGGATCGCTTCTGCGAAACCGACGATCTCTTCGACCGTTTCGCCTTTCATGTGCAACACCACGAGCAGCGCGGCGATTTGCGCGTCAGTGCAGTTTCCCGCGAGCACGTTCGCCATCACTTCACGCGCTTCCGCGCGCGCCAGTGATTGGCCGTAATTGGCGATGCGATGGATGGCGTCAAGGATCATGTGCACGTACAAGAAGTTCCGACTGAAACACTAGAGCGATTTTACCGGAACAACTGCGGAAAAGTCGGAAACAGAGCGACGAAGAACCAGTGCCGAGCCTGCCCTCTCGACAGGGCGGTTCTTTTCATGCTACATTGATGCATTGATTAATCAATTCATCGGAGGCTTGTTGAATGGAACGCCGCGTTGATGCCCATGTTGCCCGCACCCAGTTCGGTCAGATTATGAACCGCGCCGTCGAGAACAATGAGCGTTTTGTCGTAGACCGCCGTGGAGAACCTGCCGTGGTCATCATGAGTGTCGCGGATTTCATCAAGACCGTAGCGCCGCCGCCAAAGTGGCTGGAGAAAGCCTGGGCAAGCGCAAGGCAACGTGGCTTGGACAAGCTCACTCCCCAGGAAATCGACGCTGAGATCAAAGCGTACAGGCGCGAGAAGAAGAAGTGATTCGGGCGGTCATCGATACGAATGTGCTCGTATCGGCCCTGATCTCGCCTTCCGGCAACGAAGCCTTACTGCTGCTTGCGGTCGAGCAAGGTCTGGTGCGGCCTTGCTTTTCTCCTGCTGCGCTGAAGGAATACTCGGAGGTGCTGAAGCGACCCAAGTTTGTTTTTTGCCGGATGAAATCACGGCACTCATCGGCCTGCTTCAGCGCCAGGGCGATGTTCTGCACCCCACCCCGCTTTCCGGTATTTCACCCGATCCTGAGGATGACAAGTTCATCGCCTGCGCCCTAACGGCACAGGTCGATTACATCGTTACGGGCAATAAGAAGGATTTCCCGGACGACCAGCTTGGAACCACTCAAGTTGTCAGCGCCGGAGAAGCCTTGCATCTGATCACCCTCGCACTGTAGCTAGCGATGGGAATGAAGCATTCTAGATTTTGACGGCGGGGCCCTTCACTCTAGGCAAGAAATATTCGCGCCAAGTCTCTGGCAGGGCGGGCGTGGCTATTGCCTTCTGCAGCAGATCCTGGTTGTATTTTTCCCGAACGAAAAGCCGGATCATTTCGGCGATCGTAATGCCGCCCGGATTCTGGGAGACGAGTTCGATGGAATCTCCTTCCCCCACCTCCCCTTCCTGCTCCACCGAAAAATAAAACCCACTGCGCCCGCTCAGCAGGAATCGCTCCAGAATGTCATCCCGCCGAAACCTGGCCGCCAATTTGTAACAGGGTATGCGCGGCTGGCGGACCATCACCGTGGACGAGCCGATCCGGAAGCGGTCTCCGACGTGAAGTTCGTCCTCGCCAAGGCCTTCCGTCGTAAAATTCTCGCCAAACGTGCCCCACGGCAAGTCCATCCCGGGCAGTTCCTGCCGCCAATATCGATAGTGCTCGGAGGGGTAAGCGTAGGCCGCCTTGTAGGGGCCGCCATGCACAGTGAGGTCCGCTTGCCAGTCGCCATCCAGGTTCAACGTGCGCAACGCTATGCGGCCGGACACTGGCTTCTTGAAGATGCCCGTGTTGATGCTCGCTCCTTTATAGATGGTCAAGCGCGGTCTCGCAACGTTCAGAGAAAGCAATTTCATGATTTGTGCCCCTGCTGCAATACGATCCGACTCCGTTCAGCGTTTCTTTCCCAAATTAGACTTAGATGTGCAGTCGGTTGAAAAGAAGCGGCAGACTGTTTGCCCTAATCTCTTGCCCTTCTATAGAATTGAACGTTTGCTGCCCGCAGTTGAAAGCCGCAAGCAGGTTCCTTCCAATTCTTAGCTGGCGAGCGTCCTTATGAAAATCCATGAGTACCAGGCAAAAGGAATTCTTAAGAAGTATGGTGTGACCGTGCCGCGCGGGACGATGGCAACTTCGCGCGAAGAGGCCGAGGCTGCCGCTAGAGATCTGCTCAGTTCAGGCGCGACCGGAGTGGTGGTCAAGGCTCAGATTCATGCGGGCGGGCGCGGCAAGGGCGGAGGCGTGAAAATTGCCAAGTCGGTCAGTGAAGCTGGATATCTCGCCGACAAGATGCTGGGCATGAAACTGGTCACGCATCAGACGGGCCCCGAAGGCCGCATCGTGCGGCGGTTGCTGATCGAAGAAACTCTGCCTATCGAAAAAGAGTTGTACCTGGGAATTCTCGTCAACCGGGCGGAGGGTAAGCCCGTGTTCATGGCCTCGGCTGCCGGAGGGATGGAGATCGAGCAGGTGGCGGCGGAAAATCCCGATGCCATCCTGAGGCAGCACATCGATCCGGGCATGGGCCTGGAGGCGTTTCAGGCGCGCAAGATGGCCTTCAAGCTGGGACTGAACCCCAAACAGATTAATCCCGCAGTGCAATTCCTTTCCAACCTTTACAAGGCGTTTCTCGACACGGATGCATCGCTGGTCGAAATCAATCCCTTCATCACCACCACCGATGGCCGGCTGTTCGCGCTCGACGCCAAGCTGACCTTCGACGACAACGCGCTATTTCGGCATACCGATATCCGCGAGCTGCGCGATATTACCGAGGAAGATCCGCTTGAGGTTGAGGCTTCGAAATACAGCCTGAACTACATCAAGCTCGACGGCAGCGTGGGCTGCATGGTCAATGGCGCGGGGCTGGCCATGGCCACGATGGACATCATCAAGTACGCCGGCGGCATGCCTGCAAACTTTCTCGATGTGGGCGGTGGCGCGAATGCCGAGCAAGTCGCGCACGCGTTTGAGATTCTGCTCAGTGACAAGAACGTGAAAGCGGTCCTGATCAACATTTTTGGCGGCATTCTGCGCGTGGATACCTTGGCTACAGGCGTGGTGGAAGCCGCGAAGAAAACCAATCTCCAGCTTCCCGTGGTACTGCGGCTGGAAGGTACGAACGTGGACGAAGGCAAGAGGATCCTCATGGAATCGGGGCTTAACTTCGTCGTGACTGACACAATGAAAGATGCGGCAGACAAAGTGGTGGCCGCGGCGCGAGGAGTTTAGAGCACAGCGATCAGTAGTAGCAACGAGGAATCATACTTATGGCAATCCTGGTCAATAAGAAAACGCGCTTGGTCGTGCAAGGCTTGACGGGACGAGAAGGCACCTTCCATGCCAAGGCCTGCGCGGCCTACGGAACGCAAGTCGTCGGCGGAGTGACGCCGGGCAAAGGCGGCACCACGCACGAAGGCTGGCCGATTTTCGACACCGTGCAGGAAGCCGTCGAAAAGACCGGCGCCGACACCACCGTCATTTTTGTGCCGCCGCCGTTCGCAGCCGACGCAATCATGGAGGCAGCCGACGCCGAACTCGACCTGATCGTCTGCATCACCGAAGGCATTCCGACGCTCGATATGGTCAAGGCGTGGGAGTTCCTGCAAAACCGGCGCTCGCGGCTGATCGGGCCAAACTGTCCCGGCATCATTTCGCCCGGCAAGTGCAAGATTGGAATTATGCCGGGGTCGATTCATAAAGAGGGATCGATCGGCATCGTTTCGCGCTCTGGCACGCTGACGTATGAAGCCGTGCATCAGCTCACCCAGCGCGGCATCGGACAATCGACCGCCATTGGGATCGGTGGCGATCCGATTATCGGAACCAACTTCCTCGACGCGCTCGACCTGTTCAATCGCGATCCTGAAACCGAAGCTGTGATCATGATTGGTGAAATCGGCGGCGATGCTGAAGAGACCGCGGCCGAATTTGTAAAGACTCACATGAAGAAGCCCGTGGTCGGCTTCATCGCCGGGCAGACCGCGCCTCCGGGACGCCGCATGGGCCATGCCGGCGCGATCATCTCCGGCGGCAAAGGCACAGCCGCAGAGAAAATCAAGGCCATGGAAGCGGCAGGAATCCGCGTGGCAAAGTCGCCCGCGGCCATCGGAGAGACGCTTGTGGCGGCGCTGGGAGTGAAGGTCTAGACCGAGTACCGAGTACCGAGTACCGAGAAAGATATTAAGCTAACGACCAAGGACTAACGACTAACGACGCCCTATGAAAACTCTGCAACGCACTCTTACCATCGTGAAACCTGATGCCGTCGCCAAGAACGCGGTCGGCGACATCATAGAACAATTTGAGAAGAACGGCTTCCGCATTCTCGCCATGAAGATGCTGGAAATCTCAAAGCACCAGGCGGAGCAGTTTTACGCCGTGCACGCGAGCCGGCCGTTCTATAACTCGCTCACCAATTTCATGTCGAGCGGACCGATCGTTACTCTGGCTCTGGAAAAAGAAAACGCCATTGCCGACCTGCGCAAGCTCATGGGCGCCACCAACCCGACCAATGCCGAGGAAGGCACCATCCGCAAGAAGTGGGCTTCGAGCATCGAGCACAACGCCATTCACGGCTCCGACGCGGAAGATACGGCGCGCTTCGAGTTGAGTTTCTTCTTCGCCGGATACGAACTGTCGCAATGACCAGTTCTCGGTTCTCAGTTACAACCACGGAGACTGACGGCCGCATACTGAGAACTGGGAACTAGAACTGAGAACTGGGAACTGAGAACTGCTCTATGCCAATGGTGCAAATCACGATGCTGCAAGGCCGCACCGCCGAGCAGAAGCGCAAGATCGCAAAGCGCGTCACTGATGCCTTGGTGGAAGAAGCTGGAGCACGGCGCGAAGGCATCATTGTCGCTTTCCATGAAGTGTCGAAGGAAAGCTACGCCTCGGGCGGCGAGTTGATGATCGACAAGGTGAAGTGATCGGCCCTGTGAGAAGTAAACGGCGCGCCTCACGCACTATCTTCGTGATAAGACGCGGGCAGGGACGCCCGCGCCACCCTAACTATCCAAGCGGTTCGTACAGGTGACCTTCCACGCGGTCCGCGACCTTGGGCAAATCCTTGCGGGCGTATTGCAGGAAGTGCGATGTGGAACGGTGGGCTTCGAGTGCGGCATCGTCTTTGAACTGCTCGTAGACGAAGAAGCGCCGCGGCTCGGTCTTGTGCCGGTGAACCTGAAACATAAGGCAGCCGGGCTCCTTGCGGGATTCTTCGGTCAGCTTCGCAAAAATTGGGGCAACATCGGCATCGTGCCCTGCTTTTGCAATCCACGTCACTGCCAAAACCACCATCGTACGCTCCTTGCTTAATTTAGTAAGTAGTCTTAGGGAAGGATCAATCGGAAGTCAAGACTAGAGTTTCCGGGATGAGGTCGCCTTCATCTCCGTTGCAAATTCGTCCATGAAGATGATTTGATCCCGGTCTGGACCGGTTGAGACCATGCCCATCTTCGCTCCGGTCCCTTTCTCCACGAACGCCAGGTATTCGCGAGCCGGCTTTGGTAACTGGTCGAACTTCGTGATGCCCAGCGTGGAAGTTCGCCATCCCGGCATCCTGTGATAAATGCACTCCAGCTTGTCGTAACCGCTGGCTTGCGCAGGGATTTCCATCGTCTTCTTTCCATCGACGAGGTACCCCACGCAGACCGGAATCTCCGCCAGTTCATCGAGCACGTCCAGCTTGGTCACTACCAGCCAGGAGATGCCGTTAATCATGCCAGCGTAGCGCAGCAGAGGCAAGTCGAGCCAGCCGGTGCGTCGCGGACGTCCTGTAACCGCGCCGAATTCATTGCCACGTTTGCGCAACTGCTGGCCGGGTTCGCCCTTCTCTTCGCTGGGGAACGGCCCTTCGCCCACCCGTGTGCAATAGGCTTTGGTGAGTCCGATCACCGCATCGATTGCATTGGGCGCGACGCCGGTGCCGGTCGCCGCGCCTCCCGAAGTCGCGCTGGAAGAAGTCACGAACGGATAAGTTCCGTGATCGATATCGAGCATCGTGCCCTGTGCGCCTTCGAACAGAATGGCCTCACCGCCTGCCAGGGCCTGGTTCAACAGGACTGCGGTGTCGCATACGAACGGAGCAACCTTCTCGGCTGCCGCGGCGTATTCCGTGTACATCTTGTCGGCGTCGAGCGGTTCGGAATTGAACAGAGCGTGCGCGATCATGTTCTTCTCGCGCACCGCATTCTCGATGTGCTTCTTCAATAAATGCAGATCGAGAAGATCTGCAACCCGCAGGCCGCGGCGGCCCATCTTGTCTTCGTAGGCCGGACCGATCCCGCGCGAGGTCGTTCCAATCTTCACGCGTCCGGGAGCATTCTCCGCCGCCAACTCGATCATGCGATGATACGGCAGAATCACCTGAGCGCGGTTCGAGACAAAAAGATTTCCGTCGACCTTCACACCCGCCTCCCGCAGCGCTCCCACTTCCTTTAGAAACGCCATGGGATCGAGAACCACACCGTTGCCGATCACGCTGCGGCAGCCTGCCCGCAACACTCCGCAGGGAACCAGTTGCAGGACGAACTTCTTGCCGTTGATGATGACGGTGTGGCCGGCATTGTGGCCGCCGGCGTAACGGGCTACCACGGAGAAGCTCTCCGACAAAACGTCGACAATTTTCCCTTTGCCTTCGTCGCCCCACTGGGCGCCGACAATCACCGCGGTCTTGCCTCGTTTCAATGCCAACTCCATCACAGGGATTCGCAGGCGCAAAGACGTGCTTCACCCGGGGGTCGCACACGCCTTGCCGCGACAATACTTTAAAGGCGTACTGGAATGAAAGCGGAGAAGATGTGTACGACGTATCTTATCGCGGCCGTGCGGCGGATGGCAACGCATGGCTGCGGGCGGCCATCTTTTGAAGAGAGAAACGTCCAAAGGGTACACTGGGGAGCGCTATGAGCGTCAAGGCTGGATATTCTACCCCGATGCTGCACGTGGCCGAGATCGAGAAATCGATCCGCTTCTACGAACTGCTGGGATTTGCCACGATCGACACAGACCGCGGCGTTCCGCTCTGCTGGGCGCGGTTGCACTGCGACGACGGGTCCGCGGTGATGTTCCTGAGAGCGGAGCATCCCATAGATTCCTCCGCGCAGGCATTCATGTTCTACATGTACACGCCCGACCTGGCTGGGCTGCGCGAGCAACTCTTGGCCAACGGCGTCAGAGTACCGGCGATCGGCTATCCGGAATACATGCCTAGCGGCAAAATCAATATTGCCGATCCCGATGGCTACAAAATCGAGATTGGGCATTGGGGAAAAACGGAGCAGGAAGCGTGGGAGAAGCGAATCAAAGCGAGCCCAAAGGGAAAATCATGAAGAAAGTCTCTCACTTCGACTCTCCGTGCGCGGGAGAAGGATCAGTGCGAGGATTCCAGCAGCTCCTTCAGATGCTGCTGCCACACCGCTGCCCATGTGTGAGTGCCGTGACCATGGGTTTGCTCGGAGATTGGGATCAGTACGAAATGGCCCTTTTTGACTCGTCTGATTTCTCGTTCGGCAATCCCGAGTTCCGGAGGATTGATGAAATCGTCGGCTGAATTCACGAACATCACGGGCACAGTGATTTTCTCCAGTTGCGGAGAAGGATCGTAGTTCCGCGAGGCATTCACCGCATAAAGCAGGTCGTTGGCATCGTGGTCCGCAATGAACCGCTTCGCGAAGTCCTGACCTGCCGCATCGGTCGCGTCGCGGGTGGGGAGGTTTTTCTGCATCTGCAGAGGCGCGCCCGCAGCAATGAAGAATATGTTCGCAGCAACTTCCAGCGCGCTCAAAGGTTGGGAAGCATACTCTCCATTCTTCCACTCCTGATCGTCGCGAATCGCATCGATCATCAGTTTGCGCCACATTCGATTCCTTCCTGCGATCTGCACCGGCTGGCAGGCTAACGGCATGAGCGCGTCCGCGAAGTCGGGGTAGGTTTCCCCCCAGACCCAGGTATGCATGCAACCCATGGAAGTACCGAGGATAAGCCGCAGGTGGCTTATGCCCAGACCTTTTTCCAACAACTCGTGCTGCAACGCGACCATGTCGTCATAGTCATACTGCGGAAAATGCGCGTGCATGCCGTCGCTCGGTTTGCTGGATTTTCCGTGGCCGATGTTGTCCGGAAGAATGACGTAATAGCGCGTGACATCGAGGAGTTGTCCCGGCCCAAATAACACGCCCGCAAACTGCGGAGCAAGGAACTGCCGGCCCGATCCGCTGGTGCCGTGCAACAGCAGCACCGCATTGGTGACCCGGCCGTTGGAGTTGCGCGCCGGCGTCCCGAAGGTTGCGTAGTGTATTCGTACCGCAGACATTGCTTCGGCCGATTTGAAATGGAAATCACCAATGACGTAGTCGCCTTCCTTGGGCGTAGGCGACGGGTTCGGTTGCTGCTGCGCCGTCAGGACTGCCGCAAGAGAAATCAGGAGGAATAAAGCTGCACACTCGCCTTTTCGGATGTACCCGCGCATGTTGGCACCTCGGTCGGAAGCAGGGTATCACAAGGCTTCATTCCTGCGATCTTGCATTCTGCCGCGAGGCCATGGGCCGATCGAATCGGCGCGAAGAGGTTATCGGCAATCATTCAGAAGGTCTAGAATTCCTTCCAGTGACCTTATGCCCAAGTTCGAAAAACACATCTTCGTATGCGGCAACCAGCGCCCTCCCGAAAATCCACGAGGATGCTGCGATCCCGCCGGCCAGGCAAAACTGCAGAAACTATTCAAGCAGAAACTGGCGGAGCGCGGCCTAAAAGGCAAGGTTCGGGCCAACCAGTCAGGCTGTCTCGATCAATGCGAACACGGCCCAAATCTAGTCGTCTATCCCGACGCCGTCTGGTATGGACACGTGACTGAGGCTGACGTGGACGAAATCATCGAGTCCCACATCATCCGCGGAAAACCAGTCCAGCGCCTGATGCTCGCCGATGAGTGTCTGAACACGGCCACGTGCGAACACCGGAAAGGCAGGGATTAGGGTTCAGGGACAGGAAGTGCTCCGGAGATCGGTGACCGGAGTCATAAAGTCTTGAGAGCGGGTTACCGAGCGTGAGTCGCGGGTCCTGACCCCTAGCCCCTAGGCCCTGGCCACTGTTTCATGGTAGGCGCGGCAGGAATCGAACCTGCAACCACCGGATTAGAAATCCGGTGCTCTATCCATTTGAGCTACGCGCCCATAAGCAAAATTTATCATAAGCTCCGGGTGGAGTATCATGCGGTGTCGCATTGACCTCCGCCGCTCCATCCCGCGTGGCCTATATCGATTGGATGCGGGGTCTGGCCTGCGTGCTGATGTTTCAAACCCACTGCTACGATTCGTGGCTCAGCCCCGGCGCGCGCCAGAGCAAATTCTTCATGTACTCGCAACTGGGAGGAACCTTCCCTGCCCCTTTGTTCTTGTTTCTGGCGGGCATCTCGTTCGCGTTGGTAACCGAAAAGCTGTGGAAGAAGAATCTCCCGCCCGCGCAAATCGCCCGCGCCACCATCCGCCGCGGCGCGGAGATCTTTGGCTTTGGCCTGCTCTTTCGCCTGCAGGAATATCTCATTGCCTGGGGTTGGGCGCCGCTTAGCGACCTGCTGCGCGTGGATGTGCTCAACACTATCGGCCTCTCCATGATGCTGATGGGAATCGTCTGCTGGCTGGTGTTGTCGATTCATAGCGGAGAGCAGACCAGGCTCGCCCTCATTTCTGCTTCTGCTGGAACGGCACTGCTGATTTCGCTGCTCACGCCGCCGCTGTGGACAACCTGGCGCCCGAACTGGCTGCCGTGGCCACTCGAGTCCTACGTCAACGGCGTTCACAATCTGGGAACCCCGCAGGCGTGGCTATTTCCAATTTTCCCCTGGACCGCGTTCGCTTTCGCCGGGCTGGCCACCGGATTTGCTTTGCAAAGCCAGTGGGCGCGCCAGCGTGAAACCATGACTTTCCTCTTGGTGGGTGTGGCCGGCTTGGTGTTTGTAGCAGCCGCGCGCTGGCTCGATGCCCAACCGCATCAGCTTTACGCGATCTACGACTACTGGCACACCAGTCCGAACTTCTTTTTGATTCGTGTGGGCATGTTGCTCGTGATCCTGACCGCGAGCTATGCCTGGTGCCGCTGGGTTATCGGACAATGGCGCGCGGCGCTGTGGGGGTTCAGTCCGCTCATTCAATTGGGCCAGGCTTCCCTGCTGGTTTACTGGGTGCACATCGAGTTCGTTTACGGACGTGTCTCCATCCTGCCCAAACACAGCCAGAGCATCCGGGGCGCATCGCTCGGATTGCTGACGATCTTCCTCGCCATGCTTATTCTTGCGTTCCTGCGGACGCGGCTGAAGGGGCGCGGGGCTGAGATGCTGGCGTGGTTTCGGGGTCCGGCGAGAGCTAACTAAAACACACTCTTGTCGTCCCCAGCAAACCCTTGTCATCCCGAGCAACCGTTGTCATCCCGAGCAACCGTTGTCATCCCGAGCGAAGCGAGGGATCTAGGTTCTTATCTGCACCACCACTATCGATGCAGCGGGCAAATACCCAGATCCCTCGCTTCGCTCGGGATGACAATCTGTAATAGGTGCCGAACCGCCGCTACCGAAACTGCTTCGCGAACTCCACCACTTCGCGTTCTGCCCAGCGGCCATCGTAAGCAGGATCGCCGTCGCGCTCGCCGACGAAGGCGCAGTGGCCGCCGTCCTCGGTTTCGATGTAGATAATGTTGCGATTGCAGAGAATCTTCTCCCGCGTCTCCGGCAAAATACGGATGAAAGGATCGTTAACCGCGTGGATCACCAGCGTTGGGCAAGCGATGCGCTCAATCACGTTAGCGGCGGCGGCTCGAGCGTAATAATCGTCGGCGCCGGTGAATCCGCAATAGTAAGCGGTTACCCGGTCGTCAAATTCTCGCAGCGTCCTAACTCCGCGCATGCGGGAAGCATCGAAGCTCGCGGGAAACAGCCTCACCTTGCGGCGAAAGCGCAAGAATAGCTGCAGCAGAAAATAGTATTCGTAAATGCGGTTGGCGGGCTCGTGCAGCGCGTCGGCCCCAGCCGCCAAGTTCGCCGCCGGACAAACCGCGGCCACCCCGCGGAACTCCGCCGGACCGTCGCTTCCCCACTCTCCGGCGAGTTTCAAAACCAGATTGCCGCCCATGGAAAAGCCAATGAGCACGAAGCCGGGAATCCCGTCACGCTCGACGAGATTGCGCGCTACCGCCGCCACGTCGCCGGAGCGGCTTGAGTTGTAGAGAGTAGGCGCACAATGGTCCATGCCGCCGCAGTTGCGCTGGTTCATGCGCACCACGTTCATGCCCGCCGCCAAACCGTTGCGCGCAATTCCCAGCATGTATTGCGATTCGCTCGATCCCTCGAGGCCGTGCACCACGATCAAAGTCAGCGCGCTCCGGTCTTTCTGCCAATGACAGTGGCACAACACCGGAACACCGGGTTCCACTTCGATCAAACGCCGCTCGGCAGGCGGCGGGTCGATTCCGCGCGGCAGAAAGAAGGCAGCGAGCGTCTGCACGTGCCCGCCCTGCAGCCAGCGACGTGGGCGGAAAACGGAGGACACGAACGCGGGCGGCTTGTCCGTCAAGCCGTCCTCAAACTCAGCTTTTGAACTTGAAGGTCCCAGACGGTCACCGCTTCTGTTTGCGAAGTTGGCGCGAATTGATTCTAATAGGAGCAGTCCGTTCCGAGGGAGCAATCGTCATGCCGATTTTTGAATACATCTGCCAGGAATGCCAGCACGAGTTTGAAATGCTGGTCTTCGGCCGCGACAAAGCCAAGTGTCCCAAGTGTCAAAGCCAGAAGCTGAGCCCTCAGCTTAGCGTTTTTGCCATGTCGGCCAAGGGCTCCACGGCGAAGTCGGCTCCCACAGGTGCTTGCGGCTCCTGCGGCGATCCTCGGGGCCCGGGCGCCTGCTCGCTCGGCGACCTCGACTAGCGCACCGCGCGGCGCTTAAGCCCAAGAGCCGGCCTCTCACCTCAAGTCACCAAACTTTCGGCACAGCTTCGCCTGTGACTGAGGTTACCTATGTTTCCCCACGCCGCCCACCTACGATGCCTTGACCCCCCACTCGAGACCAAGGAGCATCGCATGGACCGGCGCCGCCAGTCGCGCGTTTTCGTTGACCTTCCCGTCCAGATCTGGGGCATGGACGCTCATTCCCGCCCCTTCACCCAGCCCGCCAGCCTGCGCACCATCAGCGGACGCGGAGCTACCCTGCAGTGCGTAGACGCTCGACTGAAGCCGGGAGACGTGGTCGACATCCTGTACCTGGGCACCAAAGCTCAGTTCCGCATCGTGTGGTGCGGCAAGCCCGGAACCGAAATGGCCGGCGAAGTCGGAGTCGAGAATCTTTCCGTTGAGACCACGCTGTGGGATATCGATCCGCTGCGCTGCGCGGCCGCCGCAGGCCAGAGCTAAATACCGGCGCACTCTACGGCCTTCTATCTAGTGTCATCCTGAGCGGAGGCTGTGCTTCGCGAACGCGAAGGACAACAGGAGTCGAAGGCCTGCCCTGAGCGAAGCCGAAGGGATCCCTACTTGCTCACCTCAACTCTGTCGTCTCAGGGCCTATCCCCGCGACCTTTATTGACTTGTTTTGTTGTTCGAAATTTCTACAGAGACCTGCGGACGTTTCGATTTTACGGAAAGGAAAATTGCTTAAGGGGAGGGCAGGGGGAGAGCCAAAACCCGCTCTGCACGGGTCATTTGCAGTATGCAGTGGAAGCGGTGCAAAGGCAAGAAGAAAGCGGAGCAGTAGCGAGAATTCCCACCCAACGTTGCAGGATCTTTCACACTTGCCGCATACAACTCGTGAAAACTTTGCAAGTTTTGTCATACTGCCACGCTTGGACGCTTTCCGCGGCACGGCAGCGGCAAACTAGGTTGCTCGCGCAGGTTCTCGCAAAATTACCTTCCGCATCGACTCCAGGCTGTAAACTCACGGGAGATGCAAGTGAAGATTCTTGGTTCGGCGGCCGGAGGCGCGTTTCCGCAATGGAACTGCGCCTGCGCAAATTGCCGCGCGGTGAGGGCCGGCACGTTTCACGGCAAGCCGCGCACCCAGACGCAAGTTGCGATCACCGAAGACGGCTCGCTCGTGGTTCCTGCTGGGCGCATCGCCGGACCTGCACTGCCCAGATCGAAGCTACGCCCGAATTGCATCCGCGAAAGGGTATGCGCCACTCACCGATTGCCGGCGTCGCCCTCGCCAATGCCGACCTCGACCATGTCCTCGGACTGCTTCTGCTGCGCGAACTCCAGCCGTTGCGCATCCATGCCACCGCTTCCGTTCGCCGTATTCTCCGCGAGGATAACTCGATGTTCGGCATGCTGCATCGCATTTCAGATCAAGCCGCGTGGACTGATTTTGAACCCGGAAATGAATTTCCCTTGTGCGATGCTCGAGGCGAAGATTCCGGTCTTCGCTGCCGGGCGTGGTCGTTGAGCGCTCACTATCCCGCTTATGTCACGGCAGAACGCCAATCGCAACTTTCCCCCGGCGAAGCTTCCCTGGGCTTCTTCATCCAATCGAAGTCCGGCTCGCGAATCGCCTTTATGCCGGCTGTGCCTCAAGTGGACGACGCATTGCTCGCGGAGTTCGATGCCTGCGACGTCCTGCTTTTCGACGGCACATTCTGGAGCAACGACGAACTCATTCGTCTGAAAGGCGCTGGGAAAGTCGGTCAAACCGCGCAGCAGATGGGTCACGTCCCGGTCGAAGACGCGCTCGTCATGTTGGCGGGAGTGCGCCGCCCGCGTAAAATATTTCTACACATCAACAACACCAATCCCATGCTGGACGAGGCAAGCCCCGAACATCGCCAGGTGCGCGACGCGGGCTGGGAAATTGCGGAGGATGGATGGCAGTTCAACCTGTAGAAACGGAAACCGCGTCACAAGCCGCCCGCCTGCTGTCGCTCGAAGAATTCCGTGCGCAACTACAGGCCACGGGCGAGGAGCGCTACCATCACAAGCATCCTTTTCATTTGTTGATGCACGAAGGCAAGCTCAATCGGGGACAACTGCAGGCCTGGGCGCTGAACCGCTATTACTATCAGAGCATCATCCCGATCAAGGATTCGATCATCCTTTCGCGCGGTCCCGACCCGGTCTTCCGCCGCGCCTGGCGCAAGCGTATCGTCGACCACGATGGCGACGCCATTAGCGAAGGCGGCATCAAGCGTTGGATAAAATTAGCGGAAGCCACAGGTCTCGATCCGCAAACGGTTCGCGCCGGCAAAGGCATTCTTCCCGCAACCCGGTTCGCGGTAAACGAATATCTAAACATCGTTCGCAGCCGCACTCTGCTGGAGGCAGTCGCCTCGTCGCTGACAGAATTGTTCTCACCCAAGCTGATCACCTTGCGCGTGGACAAATTGCGCCAGCACTATCCTTGGCTGGCCGGAGGTCTGGATTATTTCGAGGCCAGACTTTATCAGGCGCCCGAGGATTCGCAGTTCGCGGTGAACTATGTCTACGAGAACGCGAAGACGCGAGCCGAGCAGGAGTTGGCGCTCCAGGCCCTGCGCGACAAGTGCGACATACTATGGGCGCAGCTCGACGCGCTCTACTTCGCCTACGTGCAGCCCGGATGGCCGCCGCCCGGCGCGTACCAAATCGAGGCCGGCTAACGTGACTCAGAAATCTGATATGCACTCTGTCATTCCGACCGGAGCGCAGCGAAGTGGAGAGCCTGCCCTGAGCTTGCCGAAGGGAACCTGCTTTCGCTTGCAGTTGCACCGCAGCTGACGTTCATTTATGCCGCGTATTCCAGGAGCCGACACTAGCATGCCCCCTCCCGAAGACACCAGCCAGCCCCGCCTGGCAGCCGGTTGCCGTTGGGGGGGCACAGAAGATGCGCGGGTGATCCTGTTCCCCGAAGGCGCGATCAAGCTGCAAGGCACAGGGCGGCAAGTGCTGGAGCGCTGCGACGGCCAGCGCACCTTCGGCCAAATCATCGCGGAATTGCAGTCTCAGTTCGCCGACGCCGATGCCAACAAGATTCGCGCCGACATCAGCCAATTCCTCGAGCAACTGCGGCACAAGCGGATCGTCGATTATTAGAGAGACGACGGTGGTTTCAGTTTCGGACGCGAACGAAATAAAAGACTACGCCCAGCACACAAAGAATCAGCGGCCAATACCTCACTGAAACAAGGAATAGGGTGTCCTGCTCTCTGAAAAAAGAACCTCTCGTTGCATTCTGAATGCCGGTTGAATCGTCTCCTTCGCGTCGAGACAGCCACCATACAACACCCGCAGCAATCAGGAAGCCCGCGAGTTTAGGCCATCCATGTTGTTGGTAATACGTGTTGTCGTGGAGGACAGACCTCGTCAGCAACTCGGTGACGAGAAGACATCCGAACGTTATGATCGCACTAGAATTCCACGCCCCCGCCAGATAATCATATCGATATGGGTTAGGCTTTCACGGCAACAACTTGCCTGACCAACCTCTCTTACGCGATACCTTGTGCGCCTCCACGGATTGTTTTGCAGAAAGGACTGAAATAATTTATGCAAGTTGTTCCCAACTCACATCGAGCGCTCTGCCCAGCTTCTTCCATGTGCTGACAGACCCAGTCTTGCGGTTGGTCTCAATCGCCGCGATCAGCGCGCGCGATACCTTCGACTTCTTCGCAAGCCGCTCCTGGGTAAGCTTTCGGTACTCACGCCAAATGCGGAGAGCGGCTTCTCCTCTCAGCCTGCGCTCGGTGATCTCCAGTGGTATGAGTTCGTCCTTGCCATCTTCAAGACGCGCCTTGGCTGCGTCGTACGCCTTCACATCGGCGAGCATTTCCGAATCTTCCATCAGCTTCCGCAGTTCTTTCACAGGAACCACGGCAAACTCCCTGCCCTTTCGGGTAATGGTCTCAATATGAATCAATAGATTCCCCCTCTGGCGCCTACTTCTAAGACCCACAATTGAAGACGGTCATCGTGCAACTCGTAAATGACGCGCCAGTCGCCAATTCTGAGCCGGTAACCATCGCGTCCCTGAAGTTTGGTGACGTTGTTGTGCCTGGCATAGGGATCGGCGGCAACTTCTTTGATCTTCTCCACAATCCGCCTCTGCCAGTTGACCGGAAGCCGGGAAAGCGCCTTGGCGAAAGATCTTGTGGTGACGACCGCGTACACCAGTCAATTGTTACTCATAGTAACAATGCGAGTCAAGCATATAATATAAAAACGCAGTTCTTAAGGGATTTTTTGCCGGCATCACCCATGATTCCCAACCCGCTCGCCCTCATCGCCGAGATCACCCACCGCTGCCCGCTGCACTGCGTCTATTGCTCGAATCCCCTTGAGTTGGCTGCGGTAAGTTCGGAACTCTCCACGGCACAGTGGATCGACATCTTCCAGCAGGCGGGCAAACTGGGAATGCTGCACGCGCACTTCACCGGAGGCGAACCGCTGGCGCGGCCCGATCTGACGGAACTCATCGCGGGTGCGCGCACCGCAGGCCTCTACACCAATCTGATTACTTCTGGCATCGGGCTTGCTGAACCACGACTGCAGGCGCTGGTCGAAGCCGGGCTCGATCACATCCAGATCAGCTTTCAGGATTCGCGCGAAGACTCCGCCAACTGGATTGCCGGAGCCAAAGCGCACGCCCACAAAGTCGACTTGTCGCGCATCATCCGCCAGTACAAGATCGCCTTCACCGTGAATCTTGTGGTGCATCGGCAGAACATCGATCACCTCGAGGAGATGATCGCCTTCATCGAGCAGCTCGCGCCCGAGCGCATGGAAATCGCCCACACGCAGTATTACGGTTGGGCGCTGAAAAATCGCGCCGCTCTGCTGCCCACGCGGGCGCAGCTTGAAAGGGCTACAGAGACAGTGGCCGCTGCAGAAAAGCGTCTTGCTGGTCGCATCCGCATCGATTCGGTGGTTCCGGATTACTACGCGCGCTTTCCCAAGGCCTGCATGGGCGGATGGGGTCGTAGATTGATGCTCATCAATCCCGCAGGCAAAGTCCTTCCCTGTCACGCCGCGGAAGTGATTCCCGGACTCGAATTCGAAAACATACGCAACCACACTCTGGAGTTCATCTGGCAGCAGTCCTCTTCGTTCCAGCGCTTTCGCGGAGAAGCATGGATGCCGGAACCCTGCCGCAGTTGCGACCAGCGAACCGAAGATTTTGGCGGATGCCGCTGCCAGGCCCTGCTGCTCACCGACAACGCAGAGGCCACGGATCCGGCCTGCTCGCTGGCGCCCGCGCATTACATCGTCGAGGCAGCATTGGCCGAAGCCAATTCCAGCACCGCGGTTTCGCAACCCGTTGCAGCCGCGTCATTCGCGCAGTTGCAGCGCGCCGGAAGTCTCTGGAGTTACCGGACTAATCCCGAATAGCCGCAAGACCCGCTACCAGCGGAATCCGAGGGTGATCGGACGATAGTCGGTGGTAATGCCGTTGTGCGATCCGTGCACGATGCGGAACTCCCCGTAGATTTCGGCGCCACTGGGCATCTTCCGCGTTACGCCGGCCCCAAAGTTGAAGCCGAATTCGTTCAGGCTGGAATTAACAAAGCTGCCGTTGAGAGGAATGCTGAAATTCGAACTCTGGCACGCGCCCCACCAGTTCCAGAACGAATTGCACGGCGAACCTGGAACGGTGGTGTCGGAGTCCAGACTTCCAGAGCGATGGGAGAAACCTGGGCCGAAGAGGACGTATCCGCTGTACAGCTTGCCTACTGGCAGGTTGATGATGGGACCGAGCGTGACGGAGTAGACATGAGTGGTGGCTCCCGTCGCCTGCGCCAGTTCCTGAGTGGAGTCACGCAGCGGCAGGTTCGCAAAAATAAAGTCCATGCGCAGCCCTAAATACTTGTTCGCGTTGCGAGCCGCGCCGGCCGTCGCGGCAAAACCTCCCTGTCTTACCCAGGTGCGCGTCGTGCCGCTGTCAAGGTTGGCGCCGGCGCCGACGTTGAAGACCCAGTTCTTGTAGTCGTGAACGCGTTTCCGCCGTGAAGGAGATCCCTCATCCGCGGGTTCCTGGCTGCTGTCAGGTTGTTGGGCTGCGGGAGTTGGCGTGGCAGGTTGTTGCGCGGCGGGCGGTGTCGCGGGAGTTTGCCCCGCGGGCGTGGTCTGGGCAAATCCTTGCGCCCCCAGCAGAATTGTCAGACCCAGCAGCGCCAGCACACTCGCAGTCGCAGCGAACTTTCCCATCATCCATTCTCCTCCCATAGCCGGGCGTGTCGGCGGACCGTAGCGCTCGGCATGAAGAGGCGAGAGGCGCTATTGGTAAAGCTCCGCTTGTGATTCCTCGCAGGCAGGCATTTGGCCTTGGTTGCGGCGGGATCGCATTATATTACCAACTTTGATGCCGACTCTGCCTGACAAGCCGCCTTCTGCCTTACTCGCTTTCCACTTCGCTGAGCCGCGAGTCCCACGTATGATAAAAATGAGTTTCCATTCTTGAGAGCAGGCATTGCACAAGACTCCGCCAGAGCAGGCATTGGACGCCAATCCCCACCCCATTTCACGGGATCGCACTCCCGCGCTCAGGGTTGCTCTTGTCGGCCTCGGAACCGTTGGCAGTGCAGTCGCCAAGATTCTATTCGAGCGCAACGATGGCTGGCTCCGCCTCACCCACATCTGTAATCGCAACTTCGAGCGCAAAAAGCAATCCTGGATTCCGGGCGATGTAATCTGGACCGACGACATTCACACCATTCTCTCCTCTGAAGCCGACATCGTCGTCGAGTTGATCGGCGGATTAACCCCTGCGGAAGAACTGGTACGCGGAGCTTTGAGCGCAGGCATGTCGGTGGTGACGGCCAACAAGCAACTCATCGCCCGTCATGGGCCGGACTTGCTGCAGTTGGCAAGCGCGAAGGGCTGCCAGCTTGAGTTTGGTGCGTCCGTGGCCGGCGGCGTTCCGGTTCTTCCCGCACTGCGCACCGGGCTTTGCGGAGACCGACTGCACGGCATTTCTGGCATTCTGAACGGCACCTGCAATTACATTCTCAGCCGCATTGAAACCGCCCGCATTCCTTTCAGCGAGGCTCTCGAGGAAGCGCAAGCCCGCGGCTATGCCGAAGCTGACGCCAGCGAGGACCTCGACGGCGGCGACGCCCGCGCCAAACTTTCTATCCTCGCGCTGGCCGGCCTGCACGTTCGCGTTTCTCCCGGAGAAATTCGCGCCCGCACCATTCGCCCCGTCGACGCGGTCGATTTTGATTACGCCGCCGAACTGGACTGCACCATCCGCCAGATTTCGCGCGCCGACTTGAAAGGGACCACTTTGTTTGCGGAAGTTGGCCCCAGCCTGGTTCCCGCATCGTCGCCCTTTGGGCGAGTGCAGAGGAATCTGAATCTGGTTTTGACTTCGGGAGAATACGGCGGCGACATGGCCTTCCAGGGTGCGGGCGCGGGCGGAGATCCCACGGCGGTTGCGGTGGTTTCAGATCTGATGGCTGTGGCGGAAAGCTTCGCGGCTGGGCCTCGCCCGCGCCGTGACCTGCAATTCCCATCGCCGAAGGTAAGCTGTGACTTTGAAACACCCTGGTACCTGCGCCTGGTGGTAAAAGATCAGCCGGGCATTATCGCGGGGCTGGCGGCGATCCTCTCGGCTCACGGGCTGAATATCGACGCCGTCCTGCAAAAACCGGGATTCGACAAAGCTGCACTGCCTTTCGTGATCACACTCGAGCCTTGCCGCGACACGCAACTGCACCCGGCATTGCAGGAAATGTCCGCGCTGCCCTTCGCACTTCGCCCGTGCCTCTGTCTGCCAATCCTCCGCTAAATACGTTCCGCCGTTGCTGTATCCCACTACGTTCTGTCATCCCGAGCGAAGCGAGGGATCTAGGTCTTTGCCTGCAGCGACAGTAGCGGTGGCGCAGGCACAAACCAAGATCCCTCGCTTCACTCGGGATGACAAGCGTGGGTTAGTCGTTTGACTCGGGATGACACGTGTGCGTTGGGATGGACAAGTGTGTGTTAGTCCCCGCTATTATCGCGCCTTTACTTCCAGAAAGGATTCTTCAACCCGGCAGGCTTGAGGGCGTTGTCCATCTTCGCCTCCGCGCCGGAGTCGTCCGAGATTTTCTCGTCCAGCAATCGGGACGAAGGTGCTTGCAGATCTTCCTGACAGCAGGACGGCATCATCGGAGAAGGAAATTCTGATTTCATAGGGCTACCTCCACAGTATTTATGATCTAGATTCATTGAAACATCTGGAGGGCGGTCCGCAGGCCGCAAAATCTCGATGGTTCGTATCGAAAAAACAGCAGATGGGAAATCTTCCCATTTTTGGCTCATATCGAGAGCCCCGGCAAAACTGCTAGGATGTCCCCACAAGTAAATCCTTTAGAGCACACTGAACTGATTCCCAAGGAACGCTTTTCATGAAATACCGCAAGCTGGGCCGAACCGGATTCGACGTCAGCGACATTGCCTATGGACTCTGGGGCATGAGCGGTTGGACCGGTTCTGACGACCGGCAGTCGCTCGACTCTCTTCAACTTGCCGTTGACTCGGGCTGCAACTTTTTCGACACCGCATGGGCTTACGGCGAAGGCAAGAGCGACGGCCTGGTCGGCGAAATCATGGCGCGCAACTCCGGCAAGCGGCTCTACTCTGCCTCGAAAATTCCTCCCGCCAACGGCAAGTGGCCGGCGCTTCCGAAATACAAATACAGCGACGTGTTCTCCGCGGACCACGTGCTCAAGTACGCCGACCTGATCCGCAAGAAACTCCGCGTGGACTCGATCGACCTGCTGCAATTTCATGTCTGGGATGACAGTTGGACCGATGAAGCGGAATTCCACACGACAGTAGAAAAGTTGAAAAATGGCGGCTGGATTCGCCACTTCGGTCTCAGCCTCAACCGCTGGGAACCGGAGAATGGCATCAAGGCGCTGCACACCGGTTTAGTTGACGTTGTGCAGGTGATCTACAACATCTTCGATCAAGCCCCCGAGGACGAACTTTTTCCGCTCTGCCAGGAACTCAGCATCGGCGTGATCGCGCGCGTGCCGCTCGACGAAGGCAGCCTGGGCGGCAAGATGACGCTCGAATCCCGCTTTCCGAAAAACGATTGGCGTTCGGGCTATTTTGGACCTGAAAATCTGGCGAACACCGTTCAGCGCGTCGAGAAGCTCAAAAAAATTCTGCCCCCAGGCATGACGCTGCCAGAAATGTCGCTGCGCTTTATCCTGTCTCATCCCGCGGTCAGCACCACGATCGTGGGCATGCGCACTCCCGAGCACGTGCGCCAGAACGTCGCCGCCAGTGACGCCGGCCCGCTCGACGCGGCTTTGCTCGCCGAATTGAAAAAACACCGCTGGGACCGCAATCCACAGCGCTGGTCGGACTAAACCCGCCAGATCCTCCGGTGGCGCACCTACTTCTCGGTTCACTCCGCGACAATTCTCTGCGAATTCTGCGTTTTGCGGAACTGGAAACAGCGCGCAAGAAGTAAGTCCTGAATCGCGGAGTTCGCAAAGAATTGCACACCGAGTGACCGGAGAACACCTGCGCCAGACAACCGCTTTCTCCCCTACGATCTCTGGTAGTACTTCGCGCCGTAGTTTAGTGTGACTTGCCGGGACCATGAAAACAACTTCGCGCCGCATCGCATTCACGCTAACGCTGTTCGCCATCCTGCTCACAACAACCCTCCACGCACAGAACCCACGCGGATCGTTGCGCGGCACGGTACAGGACGTCACCGGCGCCCGCATCCCTTCCGCCAAAATTGTTGCGCAGTTGTCGCGATCGTCCGTGCGGCGCGAGGTTACCAGTGAAGACCGGGGCGAGTTTCGCATCGATGACGTTTCCCCCGGCAATTACCGGATCACCGTAACCGCCACGGGATTCACTCCCGCGCAGGCCGATGTCGCGGTCGAGGTCGCCACTGTCCGCGATATTACGGTCACCATGAAGCCATCGTCCGCGCCGGAGATGGTCAAGGTTCAGGCGGAGGCATCTTCTTTAACCACGCAGCCCATTGACGTGGCCAGCGCCGTTCACCAGGGCGTAGTTTCCAGCCAGGACCTTGAAACTCTCCCGCTCGCCGCACGCAGTTTTGCCAACATCGCTTACTTGGTGCCCGGCACCGAACCGGTCGAACCCTCCGACCCTACGAAGGCGCGCATCACCGCGGTCTCCACTGGGGGAAGTTCCGGCTTGAACAATGAACTCTCGGTCGACGGCGGGGACAATTCCGATGACTGGATCGGCGGGTTCTTGCAGAACTTTTCACCCGACGCGATCCAGGAATTCGCCGTGCGCACGGCTCAGGAAGATGCCGACACCGGAGGCACCACTGCCGGTTCGGTGGTCATCACCACCAAGCGCGGGACCAATGAATGGCACGGCAGCGGCGCGTTCTACGAGCGCGCAGCCGCGCTCAATGCGCGCTTCCCCATCGAAAACCCCGCGCAGACGTGCGATTCAGGTGGTTGCACGAACAATCCCAAGCAGCCCTTCTCGCGCCAGAACTACATCGCGACCCTGGGCGGCCCGCTGATGAAGGACAAGGTCTGGCTGTTCTCGTCGTTCGAGTATGTCCACGAGAACGCCAGCATCGCCTATAGCCCGAACAGCACGGCGCAGTTCAATGCATTGTCTACGTTGGCCTCGGAGGGCCTCATCCCCGGGGTCGGCTCAATTGTCGTACCCGCGAACGTTCCCATTCCCTTCCGCGACTACATCGGTTCGCTGCGTTTCGACTGGGCGCAGTCGGCAAAGTCGCAATGGTTTCTGCGCACGTCCGAAGATAATTACATCACGCACAACGCGCTGGTCGCGCAAGCCACTCTTCCTTCGACCGGGCTGACCACGCACAACAACTACTGGAACACAGTCCTCAGCAACACGTACGCCTTCAATTCGAGATGGCTGGGCACGTTCGTATTCGACGCCAGCGAACTGCACCTCACGCAAGTGCGCAACTCAACTCTGGGTTTCGCTCTGGCGTTCCCTTTCAGCGCCACGTCTTTGACGGTCTCCGGTTTTGAGACCTTTGGCGACAATCAGTTCGCCACGCCGATCACTCTGTTCCCTTCGCTGCGCAATCAGGAAAAATATCAATTCCGTTATGACGTGAGCCACGCGACCGGCGATCATGCCTTCAAGTTCGGCGTCAACTTCATTCATGAACCCGCGCTCAGCGGCGCGTTTCCCGGGAATCAGGAAACGCTGTACAACTTCCCCAACGATCCCACTTTCTATCTGACCGATCCGGCTCAGTTCACGGCGGATTACGCAGCCGGTGCCTCAACCACTCCCGCCGGCGACGGCAGCTTCTCGCAAAGCGTGCAGCGGCTCTCACTCTACGCGGAAGATTCCTGGCGCGTGAGCCGGCACCTCACGGTGAATTATGGTTTGCGCTGGCAGACGACTTACGGCCTGTTTACAGGATCGGGCCGCAGCCAGGCCGAGAATGCCGCTTTCGTTACGCTGCAGGCACTGCAGATTCCGGTGAGCGTGCCGCAAGACTACCGCAAGCAATTCGGCCCTCGCATCGGCATTGCCTACTCTCCGGGCGACAGCGGCAAAACGGTGATCCGCGCCGGCTTCGGCATGTTCTACAACGATCTCGCGCAGAACGGATGGGCCACTGCTTTTCAAGGGGTCAATTCGACCAATGCCGTTGCCCCGGGCTCATGCGCTTTCGATGCCAGCATCCCCTCGACTACGGGCGCAGGTTGCCTCCCCGGCGATGCCAGCGGCGGTGTGGGGAATCTGATCGACGGCCGCTACAAAACGCCGTACGCCATCCACGTGACTGGCGGCCTCCAACACGCCTTCAATCAGCACTGGACCTTAAGCGCCGACTACACTCACGAACAGGGCAATCACGGCTATCGCGGCTACAGTTTCGCAGGCGGGACAAATCTGTTCACGCCGCTTCTGGCGCCTGACGATCCGAACCAGGCGGCCGTGGTGCCCGACCTGAACCTTTTCAAATCCGACAACCGCTCCAGCTACAACGCGCTCATGGTGCGTTTGCAGGGCAATGTCTCCCGCCGCTTCAGCTTGACGGCGCACTACACGCTCTCCAGTGCGAAAACCTGGGGATGCCTGCTCGGCGAACTCTTCGACTATGTGAACGGCGTATGCGACCCGCTGCATCCCTTTGCAGCCGGGGACTACGGGCCATCGGGCGAGGACATCACCCATCGCTTCGTTCTCGCCGGTACTCTGCATATCCCGGGCGGATTCGAATTAACCACCATCACGCAGGCCGAGAGCGCGCGCCCCATCACGCTCACCACGCCGGCCGGGACCCGGGCGGTCATCAACGGCGTGGAATCCACGCTCGACCAGTTCCGCGGCACGCCCTTCATCCAGGCGGACATCCGCGTCAGCCGGCCTTTCAAGTTCGGCGATCACGGGGAGGTTCGTCCCTTCGCCGAGTTCTTCAATCTCTTCAACCGCAACAACCCTGGCGCAAATTACGTGACCGATATTTCCGCTCTGCCCCACCCGGTCGACAATCTCGCCAATGCCACCGCTATCTGTCAGGATCCGCCGGCCTGTACAACCTACCTGCCCATCACCAACTTCAAGCAGTTGCTGGTACCCTCGGGCGGCTTGGGGGACTTTTTTGGACCGGGAACCACGGTCGGCATTCCGTTCGCCGCGCAGGTCGGAGTGAGAGTGATTTTCTAAGGATGAAGGATAAGGTGGGGGTTACCGCACCAGCCACTCGGTCGCCGCGTGCACCCGGACCAGCAATTCGCTGTAAGTGACGGCTAGCGTGGCCATGGCAACCACCGCAAAGCACAGCGCATAGCCCAACGAATATCCCTTCGCAGGACTCGGCTGAGGTTCCGTCCACGCCACCAACCGCTCGACGCGTGCATTCACCGATTCTGCGGGGCTGTGGACCAGCGCTGTGATCAGCTCAGCCGGCGCTTCCAGCGGCGCCAGCCGCGACAGCTTGATCACGGCCGCAGCCAGATCCAGCGCTTCTGACGCGCTCGAAACCGCGGCATCGTCGGCGGCCATTTCGGTGGCTTCGCGCCACGCGCACTCCAGTTCCGCCATGCCGGGAAACGCCACCAGGCGCAGGATCAGCTTCCTCAGATTGTCCCGGCGGCGTACATGCACTACTTCATGCCGCAGCGCGCTCTGCAACTCCCGGTCCGTCAGCACAAACTCCGCTGCTCGCGACAACCACACGCTGGGCCGCAGAATGCCGGCCGCGGTGAGCGGAGGCGCTGCCTCCGAAACCCGCAGTACTGACACCGAACCCCTGGAATCTACAGGACTGGCACCGATTAAGCGCGCGCCGCTCGACCACCGCGCAACCGTTCGCGAAGCCCGCAGCAATGCCGACGCACCATTCCACACTCCCGCGAGCGCCACCGCCATCCCGCACAAGCCCAGCGCCAGGGGCACAGCGCCCATGGGTTCATTCACCGCGCGAGGTTCGAGCAGCAGGAACGAAGGCACGGCGAACGCAAGGGTGACTCCGGTTGCCACTGCGAATGGGATCATGCGCAGAGTGAAAAGAAGATCCGCGCAGCGCCGCGCCGAAAGCCGCTGGCCGCCAAGCCATACCCTCCGCCACACGCCGCAAACCGCCAACGACAGGGCGCTGTAGAGGATGAGGAAGATCGAGAAAGAAACGGCGATCCCGCGCATCGCGAACATTACTCTGGCTCCTTCCCCGCTTCGCGTTGACCCGATTCTCGTTGACCAAGCTCGCGGCGCTTGCGATCCACCAGCTTCCGCAAATCGTTGAGCAGTTGCTCGTCCCGTTCGCCTAGAATTTCCACCAGGAAGGAAAGCGGCAAAGATGATGCCGGACTCGCATCCAGCAGTTGGCGGAAGGCATGGCCCGCCGCCTCCCGATGCAATTCCTCACGGCTCAGTTGCGGAGTGTAGCGGAACGCCCTGCCTTCCTCCGTTCGCGTCAAAAGGCCCTTCTTGAACAGCCGGTCCAGCGTGGTCATCACCGTGGTGTAGGCCAATTCCTGGTAGTCGCCTTCGACCAACTCGCGGACGGTCGCGCTGCCCCTTGCCCACAATCCGTCGAGCATGCGCTGCTCCAGCGGTCCAAGCTGCCGCGAAGCGCTTCGAAATGGATGGAAGATCCGATTCATCGGCCTGCCCACTGAATTGCGCATTCTACCGTAGGTTGACCCTCCGTACCAGGAGACTTTCTTCTATGGCTTTCCGCCAGCAGTTTGGATGCTCGCGAGGGGATAGCCGCCCTTCGGCGTCGCAGGGCAGGCTCTCGGCTGTCCAGCCACCGCCAGTCGGCAAGCCACACCAGCGGCACCGCAATTGACTCGCCGCCGCTTGGCCCCTACTCTGATCGTGCACAAACAGGGCAAGCCTTTCTTGATCGGCAAAACCATTCCGCGAGCCACAGGCTGGTTCGTCCTTCTTTTTGCCGCGATCACAGCGGCTTTCCTGATCCTGGAGTACCGGTCCTTCTTTCGTCCTCCCACCTCACGGCTTGCGCTGGACCAGTTCTACCGTGAGATGCCTCCCGACGACCGGCGCCACTATCTCGTCCTGCCCGTCGACCACCAGGACGCCAGCCGCGGAGTGTTCAAGGGCTTCTACATCCTGAGTCCCAGCTTCGCCAAGGGCGGCCCCGTGGTTTTTCTTCTGACCGATGGCCAGATGGAACTGGTGGACACAGGGCCCGACTTCGGGTTCTTCGAGGGTATTCTCCCGGGTCTTTCGTACGTGCTGATCGGAGTGCGTGGACACGTGCCCACGCTGTTTCCCGAGGTATTCCGCAAGGATGGAACGTTGGACCTCCGCGAAGCGATGTATCTCTACGGCTCTGACCAGCAAGTGGAAGATATCGAGGCTGTGCGCTCCGATCTGCAGCGCAACGGATACCTCGCTGCAGACGGCAGGATTTTGCTTTTCGGAGCGTCAGGCGCGGGCGTCCTGGCTCAGCAATACCTGTCGAAATACGGCGGTCACGTGTCTCGCGCGATCCTTGAGGTAACCGGCGCCCCAGATATCGCGAGGCGCAATGGCTGGCACTACAGCCGGGATTTCGCCGATTTCAGCCCGGACGGCTCGGTCGAATTAGAGGCTCTGCTGCAAGAAAATGTTGCATCTCCGGCGAACTTGTCATATGTGCTCTACCAGGTGGCGCGAACCGCGACGGACGGGAAAACGTCACAATTCGAGATCCTCCGCGGCCTCCGCGCGGGCAGGAAAAGAACCTATCTCCAGTTTTTCTTGAAGCCCCAATACAACCTTCCGCTCGCGCGGTTCCTGCTGTCCGCGCCCGCGGGCGCCGCGGTCAAGGTACGTTGGTTCGAGCTGACCGGCTACGACTTGCAACGATACGAGGGACGCGCAGGCCAACCCATGAATCTCCTGTGCGAATTCTCGAAGGGAATCCTCGCCGATTTCCTCGCGGCTGCGCGAACCGGAGAAGTCGCACCAAAGGAATTCTTGATCCAGCGTGCGAGTTTCGGAGGAGACGTGCTCGTCATCTCCGGAAGCGAGGACGTGGTCTTCTCTCCACAGATTGGCCGCGCCCTCGCCCAAGCGTATCCAAATGCGCGGTGGGTTCTCCTGCGAGACGGACACCACATGCAAAGGAACCGCCAATACCTCGCCGCATTGCGCAGGGCATTTCTAACCGGCGGTTTCGAATCAGAGGAGTTCCGGGCACTGCATCAAGATCCCAGGGTCGTAGGGGAGCATTAGCAACCATCGCCCTGGCTATGCGGGCGCTTCATCCGGATATCTGGAGGCCGTAAATTCCCCCGCTGGGATTGTTCAGAGCTTCCTCGACTTTTGCCCCACTCCCTTACGCGGCTCCCTCCCGCCTCTTCTCCGTTACATCTTCGATCGCCAACAAAATGAAGGGATGCCCCGGCTGTAGTTCAACCCGGCGCGCGTTCAGCAGCATGTCTCGCGTTCCGAGGTGGGGAAAATCATGGCTCATCTCGAAATCGTCGACCCGGGAATTGCGCGGGACAATCTCCTCCAGCAGTTCGCGCAGCCTTGGGATATTCCATTGCCCGTTCCCCAGCTCATAAATCAGACGCCCTTCCGTTTCTTCCGGGGTCACCTCGAACGCCCGGTAAAACGCCGGATTCGCGGCCGTCACCTGCAATTTAGTGTTCAACACCAGGATCGGCTCGCGCGCGCTCTCCACAATCGTATCCGCATATTCGCGCGTCTGGTCCAGAGTGCGCTTCAGGGCGTCGACGTCCTGCAAGCTGATGACTGCGCCTTCGACGCGATTGTCCCAGGTCCTGTAGGGCCGCACGTGCAGCACCTGCCAACCGCCTTCGTTGGTGCGCACTTGCCGTTCCTGCGGAGCGGAGCGGCGGATCGCTTCGCGGGCCATGGATTCCAAATCTTCAACATCAAGATTTGGCCGGATCTCGCCCAGTCGCCTCCCAATATCCCCGGGCAACAGGTTCAGCAGTTTCTGCGCCGGTGGGGTGAACCGGCGAATGCGCAGATCGTTGCTCACCATCACTACTGGAACATCGACGTGCCCCAGCAGGTTCAACAGATCGTTGTTGGACGATCCCAATTCCGCGTTGCGGTTCTGCATTTCTTCGTTGAGCGTCGTGAGTTCCTCATTCGTGGATTGCAGCTCCTCCTTGGCTGTCTCCAGTTCTTCATTGGTGCTCTGCAACTCTTCGTTGGCCGACAACACCTCTTCATGCGCGGCCTTGAACTCTTCCGTTGTGGTCTCATGCTCTTCGATGAGCGAGCGCAACTGCTCCCGCAACTGATTCGCCTCCCGTTTCAGCAGTTCGACCTCCCGTGCCGCGGATCCGGCCGCCTTGGCCGTCTTGCCGGCTTTGTCCTTTTCCTCCGGAACCTCCGGCTTGCGAACCGCATCCTGAAACACAACCACATAGAAACGCTCGTGCGCTGTAGGTCCGCGCAACGGCACCACTTCAAGGCTGATCTCTCGCGCTCCGCCTTCGGATTGAATCTGCACTCCTTCCTTCCGCACGGTTTGATTGGTCTTCCTGGCCGTGTCCAGGGCGGCGCGCAAGTCGACCAGCAGGCCTTCACGCGCCATTTTTGCCACGCTGAAGCTGGGTTGCCCAGCCGGCGGCTCCAGATAGGCTCCCGTCTTGCCCTGGAACTGCACAATCTCCATTTGATCGTTCACCGTAATGCTGGCGGGTACAAATCGGTTTACCAGCAGGTGCTCCACTTCCCGTTCCACGGTAAAAGAAGCCGGTAACTCCCGGACGAGCTTCGCGTCTCCCGCTCGGATCGGCAGGTAATCCGCGCTCGCGAAGTAGGTGGTCAGCCGCGCCGTAGTCTTCCTCTTCTGGTAAATCTTGTCCTTCTTGTCGACCAGTCCGAAGTGGTCGGCAAATCCCCCCAGGTTTTCCGACGCTCCCAGCATCAGGTAGCCGCCGGGCTTCAGCGCATAATGCAACGAAGGGATAACCCGCCGCTGCAGCACCGGCCCCAGATAGATCAGCAAGTTGCGGCAGCTCACCAAATCCAGGTTGGAGAAAGGTGGATCCTTCACCAGGTTCTGCTTGGCGAAGATGCACATGTCCCGGATGGACTTGTTGATCTGGAATCCTCCATCCAGCCGGACGAAGAATCGCTTCAAGCGCTCCGCCGAAATCTCTGCCACGGCTGCTTCCGTATACACGCCCGTGCGGGCGCGATCCAGCGCCGTGTCGCTGATGTCGGTGGCGAATATCTGTATGGCGGTGGCGGCCTGCGAAATGTTCCGGCTGTGTACCCACATGTACTCCAGCAGCGTGATCGCGATCGAGTACGCCTCCTCGCCCGTGGAGCAGCCCGCCACCCACACCCGGATGGGATTATCCGGCTTGCGCCCCTCAAACAATTTGGGATAAACATGCTTGCGCAGCGCCGTAAACGCTTCCGGCTCCCGGAAAAATCCGGTGACGTGGATCAGCAAGTCGCGGTATAGCTCCTCCAGTTCTTCGGGTTTCTTCCCAATGAAACGCAGGTAGTCCTTCAGCGTTTCTACCTTGTGCACCGCCATGCGCCGCCGGATGCGCCGGTGCAGCGTGGTGTGCTTGTAGTTGGTGAAATCCACGCCGGTCGCTTGCCGCAGAAGCCCGAACAGAGCATTCAGATCGCTGCCCACCATGCCCTCAACTCCCTCCATCGCCGGCGGCAAAACCCGCGCCACGTACGGGTGTTGGCTGATTCCTCCCAGCTCGCGCGCGATGTCCTTGGGCGCCAGGATGAAATCGATGCACCCCGCATTCACCGCGTTGCGTGGCATGCTGTCGTATTTCGCCGACTCCTCATCTTGCGCGAACGTGATCCCTCCCGCCGCTTTGATGGCACGGCATCCTTCGGTTCCGTCCGAAGCCGTACCCGACAAGATGACGCCTATGGCCTGTTGCCCGGCACTTTCCGCCAGCGAGCGAAAAAAAACATTGATGGGCATGTGCTGTCCGTGGGTCAGCACGCGCGAACTCAGTTGCAGAACTCCGTTCTTGATGGTCAAATTCGTGTTGGCCGGAATCACGTAGGCGTGGTCGGGCTGCACCATTACTCCCTGCGTAACCTCAGTGACGGGAATCTTGGTTGTCCGCGCCAGGATTTCCTGCAACGCGCTGCCATGTTTGGGATCGAGATGCTGCACCAGCACGAAGGCCATCCCGGTCTTGTCCGGCAGGTAGCGCAACAGCTCGGAAAATGCTTCCAGTCCGCCCGCCGATGCCCCGATCCCCACGATGGGAAACAATCCGGGGGAGGAGGTCTTGGCGTTACTCTCTGCAGTGGTTTTGCGAGTTGTTTTGACCTGCTTGCGTGTAGAACTCTTCATGAAGCTCCTCCCGGAGACAAAGAATTCCAAGGAGCCCAGGGCCCATGAATCTGCTTCCCCTCTGTCGAGTAACGACAGGCCCTGCAAAGCGCGGCTGCGCCCGCAAGAAGATTCGAGCGGATTTTAGTCCGGGAGGGTTTGTGCGGTCAACGAGTAGAGCAAGGAAAAACGTGCCAAGCGGCACGCGTGTCCCAATATGGTCCGTAAATAATGGCCCAACGATGAGTGGGAAAGTGTTCCGGAACGCGGGTAGAGCAGGCCGTGAAAGTGTTCAGGAACGCGGGTGGAGCAGGCCTTTAGGCCTGCGTTTAAGATGCACTAGGAATTTGCGGGCTTTAGCCCCTGAGGTACCTGGGAGCATCGTTAGGCCGGATCAGAAGACCTGACCACCACGGAAGAAAAATTCTGGGGTGGGAAACGGGAATCGAACCCGCAACCGTCGGAGCCACAGTTGTCGCCGCCCTTGCCAGCACTATGCCCTTGACAGCATAATGCCCCCGATGGCATATTGGAGACGTGCCGTGGGAAGTCGAGTTCACCGCTGAATTTGGCCAATGGTGGGATGGCCTAAGTTCCGGCGAGCAGAAAAGCGTGGACTTCACCGTGACTCTCTTGCAGGAAGTAGGCCCAACGTTAAGGATGCCCCACTCTTCCGGCATCGGGATGTCGCGGCATGCTCACATGCGAGAACTTCGTATCCAACATGAGGGACGCCCGTATCGCGTTCTCTACGCATTCGATCCTCGCCGCGCGGCGATTTTGCTGATCGGTGGAGACAAAACGGGTAACGATCGGTGGTACGCGGAGTATGTGCCGATCGCCGATTCGATTTACGACCGGCATCTGGGAGAGTTGGAGAACGAATAGGCTGCGTAGGTCAGTCCCCGAGGAGGACAATGGTATGGCGCGAAGTTACAAAGAGCTCCAAGCAAAAATGAACCCCGCGACCCTGGCGGACAACCGGCAGAGGGTACGCGAAGAGTTGCAGCGGATGGCTCTGGAAGAACTCCGCAGCGCCAGACAACTTACGCAAACCGACCTAGCTGAGATGCTCGACGTACCGCAGAGTTCCATCTCTCGGATCGAGCGGCGCGCCGACATGTATCTCAGCACGTTGCGGAACTACATTCATGCGATGGGGGGCGTGCTCCAGATTCAGGCTCTATTCCCTGACGGAAGCGCGGCCGTCATTCACAGCTTTGGAGATTACGTGGATCAGCCGTATGTGGTATATGCCCAAGCGGAAAGTGGAGGCGCATATCGGCTGCACGCACGTCCCTTTCAGCATGAGGGAGAACCGCTCTCGACCAAGGCTTTCAAAGCATCCGGACTTGTAAAAACCATGAAGGCTCTGCATCTTGCCGAACCTCAAATCTCCAGCATCAGAAGAAGTCTTGAAAACGGCGGCACGGTTGAAATAGGCGGCAGAATGACGGGAGCACAACAGATTTTCAAGTTTCCGGACCTGGTGGCCGCGGGCTTTGAGACGGCCAATCCGGAATGACGCCCAGAGTCGCGAAGCGACGCCATTCATTAGCCCCGCACGTGAGTGCAGGGAAAGCAGAGAGGAAGGAGAACCGAGTCCCGTCAAGGACGGCACCAACTCTCACGCACACTCTCTAGCCCCAAGTGCCTCGGCGCAACGATTCGGCAGCGACCTTCCGAGAAAATTCTGGGGTGGGAAACGGGAATCGAACCCGCAACCGTCGGAGCCACAGTCCGGTGCTCTGCCAGTTGAGCTATTCCCACCGCCGCTTTCATTATAGCAACCGACGATACCAACTGCCCTTCGCCGATGCTAGAAACCGGCATCGGCGTCCCGTCTGCAATTCCGAATCGGGCCCACGTCACTTTTCGACTTACGGCACAACCTCGAACACCGTGCCGTAACTAGAGGTTCCGCCGTACTCGGTCGTGCCGTAGAGATTGCCCAAGCCATCGCGCACCAGTCCCGCGTAGGGTGTCTGACCGTCCGTGCCATTTCCAAAGCTGTGCAGTGTCTTCTCCGTCCATCCTCCTCCGGCTGCCGGCGACAATTCAAACGTCGTGCCGCAGCCCGCGGTACAATTCGCGAGGCTGAAACGGCCACCTGCGCTCGTCGTCCCGTAGAGGTTGCCGGCGGCATCGAAGATCAGTCCGCCGAACGGATAGGCCCCATCCGTGCCGTTGCCGAAACTATGCAGCGTCGTCTCCGTCCAGGTCCCGCCGGTCGTGGGCGTCAACTCGAACACAGAACCGGATTCGTAGGCTCCGCCGACGTTGGTCGTACCGTACAGATTGCCCGCGGCATCGAAGACCAAACCAGAGCTGGGCTCAGGCCCGTTGCCGCCGGAGCAGAAGCTGTACAACACAGTCTCGCTCCAGTTCCCACTCAGTGCCGGAGTCAACTTGAACACTGTGCCGCCCAGATAGCCGCCGCACGAGACTGTCGTGCCGTAAAGATTGCCCGCTGCGTCGAAAATCACTCCGTTCGTCGGACCCCATCCGCCCACTCCGTTGCAGTCGAAGCTGTACAGCACCGTTTCGCTCCAGCCCCCGCCTGTTTTCGGCGATAACTCGAATACCGTCCCGTCGTTATAGGTGCCGCCACGGTAGGTTGTCCCGTACAAATTACCGGCGGCATCGGCTACCAGGCTACCGGACCAGGGTTCCGACCCATCCGGGTTGGCGCCAAAACTGTACAGCAACTTCTCCGCTCGGCTCCCGTCCGCTTTAAGCATCAACTCGAAAACCGTGCCCCCACCGTGGGCTCCGCCGGCGCTGGTTGTGCCGTAAAGGTTGCCGGCAGCATCGATGATCAGGCCGGACATGGGCAGAAACCCGTCGGTGCCTTGGCCGAAGCTATGCAACACTTTCCCCACCCAGCCCCCACTTGCTTTGGGCGACAATTCAAACGCCGTTCCACCGCCATAAGCGCCGCCCTGATGGGTTGTGCCGTAAAGATTGCCAGCACCATCGAAGATCAGGCCGGCGAGAGGATCCGACCCGCCATTGCCGCTGCCGCTAAAACTGTGCAGCAGCTTTCCTGTCTGGCCGGCGGCAGGCGTGCCCGTCATCAGTGTGGCCATCGCCACCATCGCCAGCACCACTATGAATTCGACAGAAGGCTTCTTGCCTCGCATGAGTAATTCCTCCTTCGAGTACTGCCGGCCGATTGGTTCTGTACTGATCGAGTACCCAGGCTTACCCGGGAACACAAAATCTGGAACAGGATCGTTGCAGACGCGGGATTCTGATGTGACTCGGAGGAGCGATAAACCAGGCAAAAACTATAGTGGTGAGCATTTTAGGGGTCAAGGAGTCCTAATGCTCTACTCGGCGAGGCGGCGCGGGGCGGGTCACGCCCGCCCTGTGCAAAAACTTTCGATTTTCATGTGACGGATCTTGTGGGAGTGATCACTCCTCAGCTAAGAAACGGCTCCACCAGGAACTCAATAGGTGAGTCAGGCTGGAAAAGGATAAGTAGAACAAAAGAGACGAGAAACTATCGAGAGTTCCAGAGAGAAAAACCGAAAATCGGGATAGCGGCGCCAAGCGCTCTGGCTGAGGTGTGCGCTGCTCTTCGGGATTGAGAAATTCTTCGCTCACGGATCCTGGGGAGGATTGAGTCTGTCTGCAGTTCGGGAGGGCATTTAACGCCGAGAGCGCCCAGTAGAACAACCTTCAAAAATCCTCTGCGTCCTCTGCGGTGAAAGGTTTTGCCGTTCTGTCGAAGCTATCCTCGCCCCACACCAACGTACTCAAACCCCATGGCGCGCAACCGCGCGGCATCCAGCAGGTTCTTCGTATCCACGATGATGGGTTTCTTGAGCAGGTGCTTGATCCGGTCAAAATCGAGCACGCGGAACTCAGGCCAGCCCGTGCCCACCACCAGCGCGTCCATGCCCTCCGCCGCGGCATAAGCCGATTCGCAATAACGTACCGAACTATCCAGCCGCAGCTTCGCCTCGGATAGGGCGACGGGATCATAAGCCCGCACCCGCGCGCCTTTGGCGACCAGCGATTCGGCCAGCCGTATCGCCGAAGAACCCGCCACCGAATTCGTATTCGGCTTGAACGCCAGACCGAGAATTCCCACGTCCTTGTTCTCCACCGAATTCAACGCCAGGGCAATCTTATCGACCAGGCGCTCGGCCAGAGTGTGGTTGACGTCCCGGGCCGCGCTCAGCACTTTCAGCGGAACCCCATTGGCCAAAGCCAACTGCGCCAGCGAATCCATGTCCGACTCGGCAAACACGCCGCCCATGCCCGCTCCCGGCTGCAGGCAGCGCGGCGCGATCTTCTTATCGAGCCCAAGCGCCAGAGCCAGGCTGACTGCGTCCGCGCCCACGCGCTCGCACAGCGCCGCCACCTCGTTGATGAAAGAGATCTTCGTCGCCACAAACGCCGTCGCCGATTCCCGCACCAGTTCGGCCGTCGACTGGTTGGTCACAATCACCGGCACACCGCGCATCACCAGCGGATGAAAAATCTGTTTCAGAACCTGAACCGCTTCGTTGGAGGTCGAACCCAGAATCAGCCGGTCAGGCCAGTTAAAGTCTTCCACAGCGCAGCCGTCGGTGAAGAACATGGGCTGGGAAACGATCGTCCCATGCACGCCCGCATCTTTCAGGGATTTCTCCAGCGCCGAGGCCGTGCCCACGGCCACCGGAGTAACAACGGTCAGAATCGGAGGCTTGGTCGCCAGCCGCGCGATCCGCATCACCACATCGGACAGGTGCTCCGCGCCGTCTTCTGCCAGGAAAATGACTTGCGTCTTGCGCGCAAAGGCCTCGATATCGGTGGAATATGCCAGGCGCCCCGCCCGCACGTTGCGCCGGATGATCTCTTTCAGGTTCTTTTCATGGAAGGGAATATTGCCCTGGGCCATCTCGACCATGCGCGTCCGGTCGGGATGACAACACGAAACGGGAGTGCCAAAATCTGCCAGACATGCCGAAATCACTGTTCCCAGATAACCCGAACCGTAGACCCCGATCTGCATGCTGTGCCCTCCGGCGGCTGCTGAAATCCACGCCCGAAGCGGCTTCCGGCGCGGCATTTCAAACCATTCCCTCTCTTAGGTTTACAGCGCGCCCAGAGCCTCCGCAACGCACGGGAGGGAAATGTACCAGGGGCCATGCGGACTCGGCAGGGAGTAACGTAATGCAGGGTAACCAGGCGGTGGTTACGTCGAGACCGCGCCGGACTCGTTTTGCGCACCCCAGTCGGCAACCTAATTTCTTGATTTCGGCCGTCTAGGCAACTTTGTGGTTGCGGGATGTAACGAGAGTCGAAGAATCGTTTGCTCGCAGCCTCTCCTAGAAGCCTACGGCCGCATCTGTCACCGTCGAGTTCCAGGAGACGATTTTATCGATGCTGGTGAGCCTCAACACGTGTTCGATGTGTTTGTTGTCGCAGGCCAGCCGCAACTCTCCTCCGGCCTGCTTCACCTGCCCGGCGGACATGACGATGATCCCAATTCCAGTGCTGTCGATGTGGGTCACGCCGCTCAAGTCAAAGATGATCTTCTTTTGCTGCTTCTCGCGGACCAGGCTGTCGGTGGCCCATTCCAGTTGCTTGCACTCCCGGCCGATCGTAATTCTGCCCTTGATTTCCAGGACAACAATGTCAGGCGGCAACTGCTTGGTCTGAATTTCCAGCATAAGCAAGTCCTTTCTGACTTGGCTTAATGAAAGCCGCTATGTCCCGACCACCGAGTTCTTGGATGATGCGGTAGTGCGAGATGGTTTGGCCGATCACGCGGGAAGGGTCTGCCCTTGGCGGATCATCTTAGGGGCCAGACAGCGGCAAGTCAATGCGTTGTGCGGCGTTGCGGAGTTACGGGGAAACCAAACTTCCGCCGAGCAGCACCGGGGCCAGGTCAACCCAGTGGTTTTGCGCGTCTTCCCGCACAAACGTCAGCCGGTCGAGCAGGATGCGGCGGCTTCCCGAATACTGCTGCCAGCGCTCGCGGGCCATCCCCATCGCCTGGTTCGCCGCTTCTTCGGTCTCCATTTTCACAATCGTGAGGTGAGGGATGTACGGCCACTCTTCGGCAAAAGGCAGCGCCTGCTCGTTCAGTTGGTCGTGCAACTCCAGCAGCCGCGATGCCGCATGAGCCACGCGAATATAAACCGTAGGAGTAGTCGGAACAAAGGTTTCCACGTCGCCCAGGGTCACTTCAAAAGGCTCGGCTTGGCCGCAGATCCCCGCCAGCACCTGCAGCGCGGCGCTTTCGGTTCCCTGCAGAGGCCGCGGCGGCAGAAAGGTGATGTGGGCCGCAAGATGAGGCAGAGCGGGATGCAACTCCCGCCGGAGGTTCTCCACGAACTCTCCCACTGGACTTCGCACATACGCGACCAACGCATACCGCGGGCTCGGCATATCCAGTAATGAATTATAGCGCGCATCCCGTCGTTTACAATCGGACGGGCGTTTGTTTTTCACGAGTCGTTAACAAATCTCAAGGTAGCGCGCCCTGGTAGCGGAAAACGGTGACAATCGGCGGCATGTCGATGCCCGAAGGAGCGGATCCCGCGAAGTAAAGGGATTACCGCGTATTCTGAACGGCCTTGGTTTTTCCAGGCCCCACGCTTTTCTCCGTGACTCAGTGTCTCCGTGGTGGGTTTGGGTTACGCCACGGCTCCCGCGGCCAGCGCCGCTCCCAGCGCCACAACCTTCCCCGGCCCCTCCGCCAGCGAGGTAGCCAGCGCGTGCTCGGCGCGGTTGATCACTTCGGTCACAATATCCACCGGATCGTAGCTCTCCTTCACCACCGCCTCGGCCAGTCCCGCCGAGAATTCCATGGCATGGCCCTGCTCCGCCCCTTCCTTGGCGGGCAGGCGAACTCCCGCGATAATCTTGCGCAACTTCTCGATCGCCATCATCGCTTCCTTCTCCGGCGTTTCGCCCAGAATGATGGCAATCGTCGTCGTGTCGTAGCGAAATGCCAGATCATTCGTCCGGATGTTCGCCGCAAACTGTTGCCCGATCTTTTCCATCGCGCCTTCCACCGCGGCCTCGCCGTATTCCTTGATCAGCGCCGCGCTTCGCCCGAACTGCAGCAGCAGCACGGAAAGCGGCGCCGCGTTCTGCACCGCCCGCTTGCTCTCCGCCAGCAGCAAGTCCAGATACGATCCCCGCTTGAGCAGTCCTGACTTCTCTTCCGTCACCGAAAGATTCTTTACCAGCCTCCGCAGGCCTGCGTTATTCAGCGCGATCAGCATCTGGTCGGCCAGCGTCTTCAGCACCACGGAATCGGTGTGGGGCCAGTTCCGCGGCTGGTTGTGCAGCAGTGCCAGCACGCCTACCGAATCCTCGCCATTGCTCAGCGGAAACGCCAGCGCCGCCGTCGTTCCCAGTTCAGCCAGAGCCTCACGCACACTCTGCAACTCCGGAGCTTTCCGGGCATCCTCCAGGAGGATGGGCTCGCCTGAAGACGATGCCATATCTTGCAGCGCGCACATCACTACCCTGATCGCCGCGGGATTCCCCTCCTTCACTCCTTTGCCGCAGAACTCCTGCACCGCGGTCGGCGCCGAACCGGGCGTACGCATCAAAGCGACGCAGCGCGATACCTCCCAGTGCCCGCCAATCTCGTTGACCGCCGTGGTCAGCACCGCCGGCGCTGTCCCCTGGTGATACAGCTTGCGTGTAATCTCCGCCACGCGGGTGACGTTGCGGATCTCCGCCTGTGCATCCACCGCCGGAGCCGCTCCCGCTATCGCCGGGGCCGGAACTGAAGCCGTAGACGCTGCCGGCAGCGGCGCCGACCCGGCATAGCTCGGCGTTACCCCCGCCGCCAGATAAAGCCGCTGCAATTCTTCGTTGCGCTCTTCTTCGCGCGGAAACAGTTCCTGGATCCTCTGCAGCCTTTCTACCGCTTTGTTGCGCATTCCGTATTGCACCAGAATTTCTGCCTGCAGCATCAGATCCTGCAGCGTCGCAGCTCCCAGCGTTGCCTCCTGCTCATGCACTGGCGCGATCGCCGGCTTGCTCACCGGAGCGAATCGGGATGCGATCTCCTGAAACTTGCCTTCGTCAATCTTGCCCTTCAACATCTCCAGCCGCTTCGTCATCCCGGAGTCATACGGATCCACTTCCCCTGCCCGGTCCAGACATTCCGCCGCCTTGGCGAAATCTCCCGTACCGCAATACACATCGAACAGCTTCAGCAAAGTCTGGCAGTAGTCGCCCTCGCGGTTCGATGCGTTGAACAGTTCGCTGAGGAACTCCAGCATTTCCGGCGACGGCCGCCGCACCGTCGTGAGCTCCTGCATCGTCCCCAAAAACTGCCGGCGCTCACCACGCTTCGCCTGGAACTGCCCCAGCTTGCGCGCCAGTGACACCGCGGCTTCATCCTGCTCCGTATCCATCAACTGTCCGATCAGCGTCGTCACCTGCGGCATCCGGTTGGGATTCTGTTCGAAAAGTTGCCATACCAGCGGCTCCGCTTCGCCATAGCGGCCGGCTGCTAGCAAAGCTTCCGTATAGATCTCCCGCAGTTGCGGCGAATTCTTTCCCGCGTTCACCTGCGGCTCAAGGATAAAAATCGCCGCTCCTACCTGCCCCTGCCCCAGCAGGCTCTTGCCGTAGGCCAGGGTGATCTCCTCATCCGAGGAATCTTCCTGGTACGCGCGCTCATACCACTGCCCCAGATCGCCGCCTCCCGCCGTCGCCAACTGCGCCACTCGCTTGAAGGCTTGCGCCGCGGCCTTGCTCTCGCCTACTTCAGAGGACAGTTCCGCCACCCGTATGAAGTTCGCCTGCACCGGCTCCAACGCCGCCACCCGCGCCAGCACCTGCAATGCACCCTTTTTGTTCTCCGCCTTCGCCAGATCGCTCAATGCGGATTCATAAGTGCCCACCGCCAGCTTCTTGTTCGATCCCTCCAGTAACTGCCCGAAGCAGAATTTCTGCTCCCAGGTCGGACTGCCATGCCGCGCCAGCTTCTTGTATGTCAGGCTGGCCCGCGTAGCGTCTCCGGCAATCACCTGCCGTTCAAACAGATCGCCCAGCAGCTTCACGGCATCGTGCGTCCGGTTCTGCGACAAACACAAATCGGCCGCCAGTTGCCGCACCGTATCGTTGTCTGGATCGTCGTGCAGGGCCAGCAGATATTCTTCCAACGCCTCGCCGGCCTTCCCCTTCTGCAAAAGCTTTTCCGCGCGCTCTACACGCCTGTCGAGGTCGGCTTGGTTGAGACGTCTTGTAATCTCGGGCATGGGTCGGTTCTGGGCAGAGTACTGCTCCCTCGATTCTAGGAGTCGTTCTCACACCCAGCAATCCGTAAGGACCATCCCTGATTACGAAAGTCACCGGAGCTTCAGTGGTCAGTGATCAGTGGGCAGTGGTCAGTAGAATCGCGAGGGTGCCCCATTCTAGTCGCGTTCTTTGCGACTAGAGCCTGCCCTGAGCGTAGCCGAAGGGGCGGGGATTTTGACTTCACGCCCGCCAAGAAAGCCCAGACCAACGACCCTCTGCCGCCCCGGTTTCACTTCCCACTGACCACTGGCCACTGACCACTTGTTTTGATATCGTGCCCCATGCCTCTAACCCCCACCACTGCAGAGGTCGTCCACGAGCAAGGACTCCACCATCAACTCACCCTCGGTCAAATGACCATGGTCGCCGTAGGCGGCTCCATCGGCACCGGCCTCCTTCTCGGATCGGCCGCGGCCCTCGAAATCGCCGGTCCCAGCGTGATCCTCAGTTACATCGTCGCCGCCTTCATCGCTTACACGCTTGCCATGGCTCTGGGCGAGTTAGCCAGCGTGCACCCCGCCGCCGGATCATTCGCCGTCTACGGCGAACTCTACCTCAATCAATACTGGGGGTTTCTCTGCCGTGCCGCCTACTGGGCCTCCATCGCCTTCTCCATCGGAGCCGAACTCGTCGCCTCCGCCACCTACATGAGCTACTGGCTCCCAGCCGTGCCCGGCGAACTTTGGGTCGTCGTATTCTCGGCTCTACTCCTTCTGGTCAACCTGCGCGACGTCGGTTCCTACGGACGCTTCGAGTTCTGGTTCTCCATGATCAAGTTCGCGACCATCGTGGCCTTCATCCTGGCCGGCGCAGCTCTGCTCTTCGGCGGCCGCGTGGCCCCGCAATATACCGCCGACGGCGGATTCCTGCCCAAAGGTCCCATCGCGCCTCTGCTGGCTGTCTTCATCGCCATCTACACCTTCGGCGGCGTCGAAATGCTCGCCGTCACCACCGGCGAATCGCGTTCCTCGAAGGATATTCCCCGCGCCGCGCGCCTCACTTTTTTCTTGCTCGCCGGCGTCTACCTCGGCGCAATCATCGTTCTGGTCGGCGTCATGCCCTGGAACCACGCCGGCGTCTCGGAAAGTCCTTTCGTCAGCGTGCTTCGCCGCGCCCACATTCCCGCAGCCGCCTACTTCATGAATTTCGTAGTCCTCACCGCCGCCCTCTCCGGTGCCAACGCCAAACTCTACGTAGCCTCACGCCTGCTGTTTTCCATGGGCCGATCCGGATGGGCTCCGGCGCGCCTGGGCCAATTGAACGCCTCGGGATCGCCGCGTCTCGCTTTGCTGGTCTCCTCCTACGGCGTCGTCACTGCCCTCATCATGCAACACTGGGCTCCGAAGCAAGCCTACGTCTACATCATGGGAGCCGCATTCTCCGGCCTCATCCTCTCCTGGGTCGTCTCCCTCGCAGCCCACGTAGGTTTCCGCCGGCGTCTCACCCCTCAGGACGTTGCCGCCCTGCCCATGCGCTCGCCGCTTGGAATCTGGGGATCGATGCTCGGCTTCGTCCTGGTTTCAGCCGCAGTTCTCCACACTTTGTTCTCAACACGCGTCAATGCAATCGGTGGACTAGTCTTCTTCGCAGCACTAACCCTAGCCTACGTGCTGCTGAAACGCCGCCATCAAGCCGCGAAGCAATGACGATCTACCCTGTGTGACCCTGTGTCCTCTGTGTTAAAGATCTTGGCGTCCGCCAAGTAAACGGTCAAGGTCGATACCCCCCATTACCAACGTAAGCCCGCTCCACCCTTTTCTGCTGCCCCCGCCCGCCCGCTCCGCTAGCCTCGATGCAGGGCGCGCCCCGAATCCAGCCCCAACGGATCCGACTCTTGATTCCATCCATTCTGCTACTGCGTTCCTCGAACCCAGGCGGCTTCATCTTTTATTGCGTCATCGGAATCTGCGCCGGAATCTATCTCTTCTTCCAGGGCTTCCGCCTCTTGCAGCGCCGTCACCTCATCCTCGACACGCCGGTTTCCAAGATTCGCAGCGCCCCTCTCGGAATGGTCGAACTCAGCGGCCTCGCCGTCGGACCCTACACCATGGTTGCTCCCATCACGGCGCGACCCTGCTACTACCACCGCACCCTCGTCTGGGAGTGGAAGCAGGCCGGCAAGAACAAGAAATGGGTTCAGGTGGCCGCGGAGTGCATGCACGTGCCTTTTTTTCTCGACGACAACACCGCCAAGGTGATGGTCGACCCCCGCGGCGCCGATCTCGACCTGCACCGCGACTTCCAGCAGGAATTCTGTGATTCTTTGTTCACTACGAAAGAAGAAACGCCAGACAATGTCCGCAGTTTCCTTCTGCGCTACGGCGTAAGCACCACCAACAAGATTAAGGTCGAGGAATTCTGCATCAAGCCGAAGAACTCCCTGTTCGTGCTGGGGACGCTGGATGAGAATCCTGGCCAGGAACTCACTCCGCAGCCAATTTACGACGAAGAGACCTCTCTCCACCCCGGCGGGCTTTCTCTTTCTCTGGGAGCAGCTAGGTTGTCGTTTGCGGCGGCAGTCGGTGACGTTTTCAGCGGCCTCTCCCTGACGGGTGGGCTTCAGCATGATCCAGCCTACGACCCAATCTACGACAAAGCACTAGCCACTGCGTCAGCCCGAGTGGTCCGGCCTTCGCCACACCCAGACCCAACCAAAGCAACGGACATGACCCAGCAGGAGAAAATCGCCGCCGCTCTGATGAAAGCGGGCATCACCAATCCCGCAGCTTGGGACGCCGCCGGAGTCACCCCTTCAGCGCTCGCAGTCCATAGTGATCAAAACGCCTCCTCGCAGGCAGCGTCGCAATCCACTACCTCCTCCGCAGACTTCGACCCGCATCCCCCCGTAGTACTGATGAAAGGCAAAAACAATCCAACCTTCCTCATCTCCTGGCGCAGCCAGCGCGACCTGGCGCGCTCCCTCGGCTGGAAGTGCACCCTAATGATCTGGGGCGGCCCCACCCTGGCCCTGCTAAGCCTCTACGGCCTGCTCGCCGTAACGCGCTTCCTCTAAAACTTATTGAGAAGGTTTTAGGTTGTCATCCCGAGCAAAGCGAGGGATCTGGGTTTCTGCCGCCGCCACCACCACCCTCCCGCCCCGCACCACGCCTCTAACCGCGAGTCTGCGACCGCCACCCGACCGTCTAGTACAATGCTCCCGTGAGCCCCGCCGTTCGCATCGGAATCCTTGGCGACTTCAACACCGAATTCCCTTCCCACCACGCCACCAACGACGCCCTCCAGCACGCCGCCCACAAGCTCAAAACGAACGTCGAATCCCAATGGATACCCACACCGTCGCTGACCGTCCCAGACCCAGCAAAGATTCTCGAGAGCTTCGATGGCCTCCTGGCATCCCCCGGCAGTCCCTACAAAAGTTTCGACGGCATGCTCAAAGGCATCGAGTTCGCCCGCCGCCGCGACTGGCCCTTCCTGGGCACTTGCGGAGGCTTTCAGTATGCCCTGATCGAATTCGCCCGCCACGTCCTTGGAATCGCAGACGCCGACAGCGCCGAAAACAATTCAGGATCAAAGAACATTGTGATCTATCCCGTAGCCTGCGCCGTCACCGGACGCAAAGGCGACGCGCCCAAGTTATCCGGCAAGGTGCCCGAGATCCGCCTCCGCCCCGGCTCTTACCTGCAATCCTTCTACGGCAAAGACGAAGAAGTCGTTACCGAACAATTCTTCTGCAACTTCGAAGTGAATCCGGAATTCGAATGGTGCGCCATGGAGGCCGGCTTCCCCGTAGTGGCACGCGGCGCGCAAGGCGAGATTCGCGCCCTCGAATCGCCCACTCACCGCTTCTTCATCGCCACCCTGTTCCAACCGCAGCTATCTTCCACCGAAAAAAAGCCGCATCCCGTAATCCTCGCCTTCGTCCAGGCCGCAGCCGACTGGGGCCGCAAAAAGCTGGACGACAGTGTCTTGGAATAACGGCTATTCACCACGGAGGCACAGAGGCACAGAGAAAATCTCCAAGATTATTCTTGTTCTTCTTCTGTCTTCTCCGTCCTCTGCGCCTCTGTGGTGAAAAGCCTTTTCCCGGTAACCCTTACCAAAGATTGCTTCGCCCCAGGCAAATCCCTAAAGTCCGCTCCCGCGCTGCCGATCTTCTTTTCATATGGTGAACCCAATCAGCAATGCCCATGCCAGCCAAGCCCACGAAGCCGTGAAACCGGCAGCCCCCAAACCTCAGCCACACCAGACACAGAAGACCAGTCCGCAACCTTCGGACACTGTCAAGCTGAAAAGCACAGGCGCCGGCGCCGATCATGACGGCGACAATCACTAACCCAACTAACCTTAACCCTCAGGTTGAACCACCAGAAGATGGAGAGACGGGGCAACCCCGTCCTCCATCCTTCTTTCTTTTTCTGGGAGCGCGGCAAGTAGAAGACCCTACGCCGCCTTCACGAACCGCAGCGAAGCCGAGTTCATGCAATACCGCAGCCCCGTTGGCTTCGGACCGTCGTCAAACACGTGGCCCAGGTGCGCATCGCATTCCTTGCACGAAACCGCAGTCCGCTCCATCCCAATTGACGTATCGCGTATCTCACGCACATTCTCCTGAGCCAGCGGCGCCCAGTAGCTGGGCCAGCCCGTCCCCGAATCAAACTTCGTCGAGGAACTGAACAGCGCGTTGTCACAGCAAATGCAGCGATAAATCCCCTTGTCGTGCAGGTTCCAATACTTCCCGGTGTAGGCGATCTCGGTATCCGCGTGCCGCGTGATCTCGAACGCTCCCGAAGGAAGCTGCTTCCGCCATTCCTCCTCCGTCTTGACCACCTTCGCAATCTTCACCTTCGCCAGCCGCTTGCCGTCATCGGAGAACTGCACAATCGTCACTTCTCCCGGCTCCGACTTCACCGCCGCCGCAATCACCTGTGGCCTGCTCCACCGCCATACCAGCGTACCCCCCAGCACCGCACCCGCGCCCGCCAGAAACACCCGCCGCGAAGAAGCGTTGCGCTCTTCCTTGTCGCGATTCAAGTCAAACATGACTCCTCCAAAAAGTTCTCAGTTCCCAGTTCTCAGTTCTCAGCAAGAACCTTTCCTGTCCGACTGAGAACTGAGAACTGGGAACTGAGAACTGAGAACTGCTACTTCGCATACATCTCCGGAAACTCCCTCTTCAAATTCGCCACCTTAGGAGCGTCATAAGTCACGATGTAACCGTCGCTCGGATGTAGCTCCGCATAATTCTGGTGATACTGCTCCGCCGGATAAAACTTCTCCAGTACCACCACCTGCGTCACAATCGGCCGCGGAAAAACCTTGGCCTGATCGAGTTGCGCGATGTAAGCCTCGGCAATCCGCTTCTGCTCCTCATTCCCGTAGAAGATCACAGACCGGTACTGCGTGCCTTCATCCGGCCCCTGCCGGTTCAGTTCCGTGGGATCGAGCGCCACCGAAAAGAACACCCGCAGCAACTCTCCATAAGTCACCTTCGATGGATCGTAAACAATCTCCACCGACTCCGCATGCCCGGTTCGCCCGCTACTGACGGCGTGATAATCGGGATTCTTCACCGTACCGCCCGAGTATCCCGAGGTCGCGCTCTGCACGCCCTTCACATGCTGAAACACCGCCTGGATTCCCCAAAAGCATCCCCCTGCCACCACCGCCGTCGCTTTCCCCTTAGCCGCAGCCTTGGTCTCGTCCACCGCCGGAGCCGGCACCGCCGCGCTCGCCCCGCCCCCAGCCTGGCAAGCAACGGTAACCGCCAGCACCGTCAAAATCATCGCCACCATTCGAACCGAAACTCTGGACATAAATCCCTCCCGGCAACATCGCCGCCATTCCTCACCATTAGAGTTACGAATCCAAAAGAAGTTTCGGATGTCTCTTCACGACTAATGTGGGGACAGCCGCCTCGGCTGTCCGCCGCCGGTATACAATGTGCCCTGTTTCCCCAGTCAATAAAATTCCTGAGAAGCTAGTTCGCACAGGAGCGAAACAAACCAATGCTAAAGCTGAACACTATTCCTGCCCTCGGCGCGTTCGCAATCCTTCTGGCTCTCGCTCAGGCCTCACAAGTCGCAGCGCAGGAACCAGATAAGCCCGAGACCTCAGAAAAAGAAGCCAAACCCGCCAAGCCCGCTCCCGAGCCCAAGGAAGAATCTTCCGTAACCGAGCACACCATCAAGATCGCCGGCCAGACCATCGCCTACAAAGCCACCGCCTCCACCACTCTCATCAAGGACGACAAGGGCGAACCCACCGCCAGCATTTTCACCATCGCCTACACTCGCAGCGATGCCAAAGACATGAGCCAGCGCCCCATCTCCTTCGTCTACAACGGCGGCCCCGGATCTTCTTCCATCTGGCTGCACATGGGCGCCTTCGGTCCGCGCCGCGTCGTCACCACCGACGCCGGCCCCACTCCGCCGCCGCCCTTCAAGCTGGTCAACAACGCCGAATGCCTCCTCGACAAAACCGATCTCGTCTTCGTCGATCCCGTCGGCACCGGCTTCAGCCGCGCCGTCGGCAAAGCCAAAGACAAAGACTTCTGGGGCATCGATCAGGATGTCAAATCCCTCGCCCAGCTCATCGCCACCTACATCGGCCGCAACGGCCGTTGGAACTCCCCCAAATTCCTCATCGGAGAAAGCTATGGCACCTTCCGCTCCGCCGCGCTCGCCAATTATCTCCAGCAACACAACGGAATGTATTTCAACGGCATCGATCTCATCTCCTCGGTTCTCGATCTAAGCACGATTTCCTTCCCTCCCGGCAACGACATGCCCTACGTCTTCTACGTTCCCAGCTACGCCGCCGCGGCCTCCTACAACAAGATGTTGAAGGACCAACCCGCTGACCTCGACGCTTTCCTGGTCGAAGCCCGCCAGTTCGCCACCACCGAATATGCTGGAGCCCTGATGAAAGGCGCCAACCTCTCTGCCGCCGAAAAGGCCGGCATCGCCAAAAAGCTCTCCCGCTTCACCGGCCTCGGCGAGGACTACCTCATCAAAGCCGATCTGCGCGTCAAGCTTCAACAGTTCATGGCCGAACTCCAGCGCGCCCGCGGCCTTACCACCGGCCGCTATGACGCCCGCTTTTCCGGCCCCGAACCCGACCCGCTGGCCGAATACGTTTTCAATGATGCGCAAAGCGCCGCCGTCCAGGGAGCCTTCGTCGCGGCCTTCAACAGCTATGTTCGCGAAGACCTGAAATTCGGCAAGGACCTTACCTACAACACCACCGCGGATATCCCCGAATGGGATTGGAAGCGCGCCCAGCAAGGCCGAAGGTTCGGATTCCCCAGCGCACCCAACGTCGAGCAGGACTTGGTCGACGCCCTAGTGACCAACACTCACCTCCACGTCGAAGTCGAGAATGGCATCTACGACCTGGCCACGCCGTTCTTCGCCACCGAATACACCATGACGCACCTGGGCCTGCCCGAAAACCTGCAGAAAAACATCAGCCTGAAGTACTACGACGCCGGCCACATGATGTATCTCCACGAAGCCGACCTGTCAAAGCTAAAGGCAAACGTAGCAACGTTCCTCGACAACGCCACAAAGCAATAGCGGAAAAGTGAAGGATAAGGAAAGATTATGTGGGGACAGCCGCCCTCGGCTGTCCGCCGGGCAAAGCCCGGCGGTTCATTTCCCTTATTGTCATTGTCATTGTCATTCCGAACCGGGCGCCAAGCCCGGTGAGGAACCTGCTGTTTCCTGCGTCCTACTAAGCCGCCAGCCGCGATATCTCGTCCGTGGCCTTGCGCACCATCAACGACATCATCACCCGCGCCACTCCGCTGATGATCATGCTAATGCCCACCAGCGTCCCGATCGCCCATGCGGAACTCGACGGCCATTGCATGTAGATCAGCAACCCCAGCGCCAGCGTAACCATCCCATCAATCAGCACCCAGATCGATCCGTGGATCGGACGCATCTTCACGTACAGCACGATGTCGAGGACGCCTTCAATCAGAAACAGCGAAGCCAGCAGCAACGTGAGCGAAGCCACTCCCAGCAAAGGACGCCAGATCAAATACACGCCGAAGCACACATACGCAATCCCGACCAGCGCCTTCCAGATCCTGCTGCCCGCGCCATGCGCCCGAAAAGCCAGCATCAGGTGGACGATGCCCGCCAAAATAATCAGCCACGCCACCAACGCATTAACCGCCACGGCGGCAAGCAACGGCAAACCAACCGCTACCATGCCAAATACAATCAGCAAAACGCCCCACAGAGTGGACACCGTCGAAGCTTTGCGAACCATCTCAACCGGAGTGTTCTGTGCCATAGAGGCCTCCTAAAATGAAGCGGCATAAAGCCTACTCCAAGCACAAATTGAAGTGCAAGCTGGCGTGACGAGAGCCAATCTGGGCTTGTGGATTTCTGAAGTGAAAAAACTTTGGAATGATCGCTCAGACTGATGGGACCGAAGTGGGAAAACCTATTAACCTTGAAGGTAGCCCCCCACCCCCTATACCTCGGGAAGGCTTGCTGGGCGCGGGGTTTGCAAAAAATGTCTGCAAAATCTTGATTGCAGACGGTTTAGAGGTCAAAATCTTGACAACAAAAGGAGTTAGGGCCGTTGTTGCCGGATTTGCCTGTACCGCCTTCGCCTCCACCATGATGAGCCGATTTGAAACGGCGGGCAAGGTTAGATGTCACAGGGTGGGTGTGGAAATCGGGCGCGGTTGGCCTTCCTCGAGATGCCGCTTGAGGCCTGCCCGGCCAGAAACTCGCACTGTCGAGTGCCCGTTCAGCGGCTGAGAACTGGGGTAAGTTCTGGGTATACAACTTCTCCATCTCGCAAACTCATTAGGAGAGAGCCGTGCTGCTTCACCCAGGAAAACGATATGCTCTTTCGATAACGCTGGCGATAGGGCTCGGGCCAGTCCCGCAACCATTCTTGGAAGAATGTCGACAGTTGTTCGCCAGACGCGTAGCGGAGATCGACCTGACGCAAGTTGTCCCTGTGATCGAAGAAGAGATGCCCGATCCGCATGTCCTGTCGTAGCTTCTCTTTTCCAGTGTTCTTGTGATACTGGTACTCGTAGCTTCCACCGTTTTCGGCGGATTTCACTTCATGTCCGCTAAGATCGACGCCTTTTGTCAGCTTGGTACCGACATCCTTTACGAGAATTGAGGCGAAGACTTCCCAGTCGGAGGAAAGCGCTTTGCGGATCGAGGTCCGCGTTTCTCGCAAAGGCGCGGTCACCTGGGGTGGACTGCGTGCGTAGGCGGAATGCAAAAGCCTCCGCCGGATCTATAATGGCTGCAGCTCGGAGGCGGGAATGCGCAGCAGTGGCAGCAGGGCGATGGATAGTGACGGAACCGTAGAGATATCCGACTTGGTCTACCGGTGCTTGGTAGGCGCATTGCGAACGATCGCAGAGGGTAAGGGCGCTTGTTGCGAGGACCATGCCCGGCGGGGCAATAAGCACGCCTCGTCGTGCGCCGTTGGCATCGCGCGGGCTGCATTCAAGGAAGCTGACAGGCTTGATTCCATCCCCAACAGCTTTCTGGATCGCCCCGACCGCGAGTAAGTGCATCTTGCTGCGAGATTCTAGGTAGTGGGAATTCCGTTGCGAATGACGATGCCTGCGAGCTTGTCTCCATCTAGAAGCGCGATTGAAGGCTTCGTCTCGTGCCGTGCTTCCGCCAGCGCGGCTCGCGTGAAGTGGCTGGTAGTAACGAATACTCCCTTCGCCGTCGTACTCAGCGCCCCTCTGAAGTTGTTGATCTCGGGACTGCCGACCGCGTGCCGCCAGCGCTTCACTTGCGCCTGCACGTGGGTTCCGGCAAAGAAATCGTTCTTCTCGTCCACATAGGCGTTCACATCGATTCCGCCGTCTCCCACGGCTCGGGTTACAGAAACCCTGACGAATCCGCTCCGTTCGAGTACGAGTCTGATGAAATGTTCGAAGTCGTAAGGTGCGAACTGGAACAGCCGCGCTCGCACTGTTTCGAGGTCCGCGGACGTCGTCCCGTCAGCTTCGCCCGTGCCTTGGGATAGGGGAGCGACTTCCCGCTCTGCGCTGACCGACGGGTTGTTCCGGCGCGACTCGGCTAGGAGGGATGCAGAAATGGATCGCGCATCCTCAATGGGAACAATGTCGGGTTGGTCGTGGATGCGAAATTCAAATACCCACACCTTCCGTAGGGTTCTCTTCTTGTCAGCTTGATTTTCTTGGTAGTGGCGCAACAATTCCAGGAGTCCGAGGAACCGATACGTCTGTCGCCCGATATTGGTGAATCCGAAGAATGGCGTCGGCACCGCATACTGCTCCACGAGCCTCTTGTTTCGGCCTGCTAGAACTTGATCTCCCTCACGACCTTGCGCAGTGTAAATCAGGATGCTTCCTTCAATCCTGTCATGGTACGGATTCTCAGTTGCGAGCCTTCCCGGATCCTCGGTGGCCGTCATCACCGCAACATGCCTGATATTCCGACTCGAATCTAGGGAGGGCCGAATTCCGCCAAGGTTCTCCAGATCGAGCGAGAACCGAATCTGGTCGTTCGTATAGGTCTCGCCGACCTTGAAAAACGTGAGCTTGTTCATTGCTTGCCTTGAGTCCGACGCGCCTCCGCATGACTAGAGGGCGCGCTTCCGTCTCTCGCTGTCGGTGGATAGGCGGCTCGCCCCCACTGCCAAGCGGTCCGGTCAGCGTATTTTGCGTGAAAATATCTCCTGAGGCAAGGGCGGCTCCCATCTGTCGGAAAGAACGTCAAAGGCAACGGACAGGAGTGTCCGTTCCACACGGTCCTGAGCTAATGGCTAAAGGCTAATAGCTAGCGGCTGATTCCTCTTGACATTTCGCCTTCCATTCGCCAACAATATCTCCATGGCGATCACACGCAGGCAGCGCGAAGTTTATGACTTCATCTCCCGCTTTGTGGCGGAGCATGGCTACTCTCCGTCGTTCGAAGAGATCGGCAACGGGCTCAAGCTGAATTCGCTGGCCACGGTGCACAAGCACATCACCAACCTTGAGAAGAAGGGACTGCTTACCCGCGACTATAACCGCAGCCGCTCCATTGACCTGCTGCCGCCCAAGGGACGCCTCAAGCAGGCCATGAGCGTCAACACCGGCCTGGTGCTGCCGCTGCTGGGGCGCATCGCCGCCGGCCAGCCTATCGAGGCGGTGCAAGACAATCAGACCATCTCGCTCGCCGACTTTGTCCGCTCAAAGGAGGTTTTCGTATTGGAGGTCCGCGGCGATTCCATGCAGGACGAAGCCATCCTCGACGGCGACTACGTGCTGGTCGAGAAGCTGAAGACGGCGCATAACGGCGACATCGTAGTCGCCATCGTCGACCGGGACGACGCTACTTTGAAACGCTTCTTTCGAGAAGGCGACAACATCCGCCTGCAGCCTTCGAATGTCACGATGAAGCCGATCATCGTGCCGGCAGCGTCGGTGGAAGTGCAGGGCCGGGTGATCGGCGTGCTGCGGAAGTATTAGAGCATGATCGGCGATGTTCCCATCGTTACGTTCGACACCAGCGCTCACAATCGGTTGGCCGACGACCCCGATTACGGCTCTGTGTTGTCGGCCATCAGTTCGAGGCTGTGGTTTCGTTTCGCGGGTCTGAGTGTTGAGGAACTATTTGCTACGCCGATTCCCGAAGAGCGGGGAAGCCTTTTCGCCAGCTGCCGAGACCTCCAGGGCGGACCCAGCCAGTGTCTTCTTCCACCGAACAAGATTATAGAGCGGCTAGCCTTGGCGCACTCACGTGCCCCTGACAGGTTTGACTGGAGGACTGTGGATGTCAGGTGGCCAAGGTGCGACGGCGCAATTAGGGACCCCGGCTTCTGGGACGATGAGCCAGCGTCGCAAGGCCAGAGGGAGTTCCACAGAGACCGAAAAAAGCTTGGCAAGGATGATCTCGTTGCTCTCCGCCCAAAAATACAGGCGATTTTCGGGGCGCATGGCGAGAAACCACCAACCTCTTTTCGGCCTGCGATCTCGCGGCTAGAGAGAAGCGATGGCGCGAGATCGGTACTCGCTGCGGCAAAGCGCTTTTACGACCGCGCCACGAACAGCGACGCAGTGGAAACGGTCATTAAGCAATTTATGGACTCGTGTCCGCCGTTACGAGTCCTCGTTTACGCCATGTTCATTCCCTGGTACAACACGGCCATCCTCCGCGACTACCTTGCTGGAGACAGGTTAAGTGCGGGCAATAATGATTTGTTCATGAGCGTGTATTTGCCCTACTGTGATTGGTTCGTCACGGATGATGACGGGCAGGCGAAGTCCTTGAGGGAAGTCGCGGGTTACGCAGGTCTAGAAACGGAGATCCTGTCGTACGACGAATTCCGTGGCAAGTTCTTGGCAACGGTTTAGGGCTCAACCGGCAAAGACACGAAAGCCCGGGAGCGATTCCCGGGCGTTGTCGTTTGGCTGAAGGCTGATAGCTGACGGCTGATAGCTGCTTTACCCGACGTGCCGGTCGAGGACTTGCGCGATGGTTTCCTTGGGCTTGTAGCCGACCAATTGCTCGACCACTTGCCCGCCCTTGAAGACCAGCAGGGTGGGGATGCCGGTAACTTTATAGCGCATGGGCGTGGAGCTGTTGGCGTCGACATCCATCTTGCCGATTTTGATCTTGCCCTGGTAGTCCTTGGCCAGCTCTTCGACGATGGGGGCGATCGCGCGGCAGGGACCGCACCATGTCGCCCAGAAATCCACTAGCACGGGCTTGTCCGATTTCAGAACATCCTGGTCGAAGTTTGCATCGGTGACTTCGACGATTCCATTGCCTGCCATATCTTCTCCTCGTTGTAACGTCGCGTTGTCGGCGGACGCTCCATCGAGTGTCGTAGCCGGGCCCGGCGATCTATGAATGCTTCCCCAACTTAGGGGCAACCCATTATCGTACCACTGCTTTGATGCGCGGGCTGAGGCGAAGGTCGCAGAAACGGAGCCTGAAGCATTAGGGAGACTTTGGAGCGGGAGTAAGCGACTTGAGATAGCTCACAAGCTGCCAGCGCTGCGGCTCCGGCAGCTTGGACCACACGGGCATGCCGCGGCGGACTACTCCGTTGGTGAGGATCCAGAAGAGCGTGCCGGGCGTGGCCTGCTGGACGGGATCGGCGCGCAAACTCGGGCCCTTCTTGCCGCCTTCGGCCAATTCACCATGACATTCAGCGCAGTGCTGATCGAAGAGGTTTGCCCCCGCGGCCACAGCATCCGGATCACCTTCCAGCGGATTGCGGCGAGCGACAGCTTTTCTGGGAGCCTTCGCCAGTTCGGCGTAGACGTTTTTCTTGTCGGGCTTGGGGCTTTCCTTTTGTGCAGAGACCAGAGGAAGTGCAAGCCCAAGAATCAAGGCCGCCGACATCATCGGAATAGCTGCAGTCCTGATCATCATGGCCTGGGCTATGGCTTGCGGCCTCCGAAGAGGCGGCCGACGGTTTCGCCGAAGCCGGAGAACTCGCGCGAGACGCCCCACCGCAGCAGGAAGCGGTGGCTGTTGTCGTTCAACCCGAAGCCAGGCGACAGGCGCAGAGTCCAATCCGAAGGCAGGTTCCAAGCCACGACGGGCGCGAGATATTGCGAGGTATCGTGCAAGCCGAAACTGTAGCGGTCGCCGAGGCCGCCGTACATTTCGACGCCGGCGATGAAGTTCTGGCGGCAGAAACTGCAGCGCTGGGCAGACGCTTTCAGAGCCAACGGACGGCTGGCGCCGATAGCATAGCCAAACTCCCAGGGATTGCCTCCGGTGAGGTTCTTGGTAGCGATGGTGTTTTCGGCAATGTTCCACCCGCTGAAGGTCTTGGAAAGCAGGAGCTTGGATTCGAGTTCGTGATCGTGTTCTTTGCGGGCGATAGCGTTGAGGACAGCGTAGTCGGATTCGACGTCGTGACCTTCGACCTCTTTCAGAATCTTGTCTGCGCCGCTGGTTTGCTCGTATTCGATATAGAGAACGGGATTGATGAAGTGCTCACGCTGGAGCAGGCGAAAGCGGTTCTCGAAGCGAAAGCCGGTAAAGATGGTGCTGTCGTTGAAGGTGGTCTGGCCGTCGAGATAGAGTTCGGTGGTCCACCAGGCGGTGGCGCCGTATTCGAACTCTGCCCAGAAGGCGTGAAAGTCGTTGCCGCCGCGCTGCGTGCCGAACGTTGAGAAGTACTCCACCTCGAGGCTGCCGGGCTCCTCGAGGTAATGATCGTAGGTAACGATGTAGGGATTCTCCTGCGCCTGCGCGGCGAAAGGATATGCGGCAAGAGCGAGAAGAAAGACTAATTTGAGCCCCGCGCCGATCCGTGACCTGGCGGTCGAATCGCGCAGCAGGACGGCGCGAAGCAGCGAGGGGGAATTCGTCATGAAGGGATTTCGCAGGGATACTCTTCCAATTGCAAACGCAAGAACTTGACTAAGGGACAAGCATAGCTGGAACGAGGCCCCCCGACAAAGTCCTAGTGCGGCAAGATCCCGTAAACGTCCAACTCAGATTGCGTTCCCAAGTAAACTCTACCGTCGGCTACGGTAGGCACGACAAATTTTACGGCTGGACCGGCCTGGTTACCCGAGCTCGAGCTGCTCTCAAAAAGCTGACGGGAAACATTGGCGGCATCGTAGGCGCGCAATATTGCCGCGCCACCGGTTTTGTTACTGCTGGTAAAGACCGCCCAGACGATTCCATTGGTCGAACCGTTTGCGGAAACCGTGGGCGTTGGAGCGGGATAGAGACTGCTCTTGGAGCTTGTGGAAACGGGAGTGGCAGAAAACAGGCTGTCATAAAGACGATACGCTTTAAGGAAATCCCCGTCGCCCCAGAAATAGGTCTGGTTAAGCCAATATGCAGGCGCGCCCCACACCTGACCGATCATCAGGGTTTGGACCACCTGAGTGTCGCCGTTCGCGTTGAAGTGGCCCATGTTGTCGCGGTTCACCAGGTAGATGTTTCCTTCTTTTCCCACACAGGTGAGGAGGTGAATGGGCGGAGTCGGCTGGTCGGGCAGAAGCAGGCATCCACCCGAGCCCATGTCAAGGTCGTTGTGATTGAGGTTGTCCTGGTCGTGCGGAGTGAAGTAATCGGCGACGCTCAAGACGTTTCCGGTGGTCTTGAGTTTTGTGATGGTGTCGCCGTAGTCGAGACCGCCGCTGTCCGCGTCAAACCAGCCGTTTCCGGTAGCGTAATAAATGTAGCCGTTACTCGCATCGCCCACGATTCCATTGCCGCTTTGCCAAATGCCAGAGGCAATACCGTTGGGAGAGGTGTTGAACACACTGACCTGGGCCAAAGTGGTTTCGTCGTATCCGAGCACCCAACCGTGATAGGGCCGCTTGTCGCATAAGGAACTGAAGGCGATGTAGACAACGCCGTTCATCAAGAGCATCCCGGGCCGGCTGTTTTCCAGCAAGGGGTCGAAAGCGACGGTGCCGGTGCCGTAACTTCCCTCTCCGACGCCTGGGACGGAAGCTTGAATCACCACGGGACTGCCGGAGACTTCATTGCCGGTGGTGATGTCGAGGATGTGGAGGCGCTGAAAGTAGGCGCCGTTTTCCTTGGTGCGCACCACGACAAAAAGTTCACCTTTAGCGGAGTCGATGACTGGGGTACCGGTGATGCCGACTTCGACGCCGACGTTGTCACAGCCGGGATCGATGACATCGGCAGAGGGGACGGTTGTAATGCCGGCACCGGGGTCGATGAAGCTGACCTGCCACAAAGGCGTAGTGGGAGAATTGTTGGCATCGAACGCGTACACGCTGTCGTGTTGAGTGGCCACGAAGACGACGTTGTGGGTGCCCTGTCCGGAAACGGCAACGTTCGGGACATACAGAGGCTGTGCGTAGGTGTAACCATCGACCGCATAGGAAAAGAGCTTTCCGAATTGGGTGGAGTTGACATTTCCGGTGGTGAGCACGACTTCGTTCAGGTTCTGCCCAGTGCGGCCGTTGTCGCTGTGATTGGTGAGCAGACCAGGGAACGCGGTCGCCACGACGCGGGAGGTCGCACTCTGAGATTTATTGGCAGTGCTCGTGGCGCGCACAGTGTGGGCGCCTGCCTTGGTGGGCGGAGTATAGAGTCCCAAGGTCGTAATCTTGCCCACGGTGGAGTTGCCACCGGTTGTTCCATCCACCGCCCAGGTGACGTTGTTGGACGGCACTCCATTGATGGAGGCCTGGAACTGCACCGTCTGCGAGGATGTCGCGGATGCGAAGCCCGGAGTGACGGTGACCTGGCTGGTCGGGACTTTGCCCGTGCCCGTCAGGTTCACGGTTTGGAGATTCGAGGCATCCGTGTCACTCACCGTGACATAGCCGGTGCGGGTTCCGGTTGCGCCGGGCGTAAAGGTGACGGTGATCGTGCACTTCGCCGAGGCTGCAACAGAGCTACCGCAATTATTGGTTTGGGCGTAATCCCCGCTGGCAACCACGCTAATGATCGGCAACGCGGTGCTGCCGGTGTTCGTGAGCGTGACGGTTTGGGCGGCACTCTTAGTCCAGAGATTCTGATTGCTGAAAGTCAGGGTGGTCGCGGAAAGGGAAGCAGAACCAGAGGAGGCAGTCCCGAGCAGGCTGACGTTCTGCGGGCTGTTGCCGGCGGAGCTGATGGTGACAGCGCCCCCTCGGGCGCCTCCAACGGTGGGCGAAAAGGTAATACTGATCATGCAGTTCTTGCCCGCCGCAAGGGTCCCGGTGCAGGTATTGGTCTGGGCAAAATCGCCGCTCGGGATGATGCTGTTAATCGTAAGCGTGCTGGTTCCCTGGTTGGTGAGGGTGACTGCCTGTACGGCACTGGTGGTGCCAACGGCCTGAGTGCCGAAGGTAAGCGCGTTCGGCGAGAGGCCGACGACGGGAGCCGTAGCGGTACCGTTCAAGGTAACTTTTTGTGGGCTATCGGCGGCGTTGTCCTTAATGGAAACTGAATAAGAATAGGTCCCGGCAGTTTGCGGCTGGAACACGACGCCAAAGGTGCAACTGGCGCCGGCATTCACCGTAGCGCACAGGTCGTTGAACACCTGATACGCGCTCCCCGCGGAAAGCTGTGTAATGGTCAGGACAGCGTTGCCAGTGTTGGTGAGCGTCACGACCTGCGCGGCCGTCATGGTCCCGGCCTCGGTGGTACCGAAGTTCAGCGAGGTGGCGGAAAGTGTAACGACAGGCTTTTGGGCCATGGCGAGGGGCGCGATGACCATCAGAAGAAGCGCAGAACAAAGGGCGAGCGGAAGGCGCTGGCTCATACTTAGATGTCTCCAATCTCGAGTCGGTCCTGGCACAACGATACCTGCTGGTCTGGCAGGAATATCCGGCAATGGGCACAGCAATTGGGAGGGGGAGATACCCAGATTTACGTCGCGGTTTCGGTCTTCGTGCGCTGGTGTTCCATCCGCCGCGAGGTAGGGAATTATAGCACGAACTGGGAAGAAAGATAGTCTGCGCGCGATGCAATAGCCACGCGGCCGGATGCGGCCCACTTGCCGCGGACGAGGCGGCCTGCTGTCCCTCGACGAGTACAGTCTTACTGGTGAAGGCAAGTAAAAAGCGCCCTAGACTTTTCAGTCCAGGACGCCTCGGCAGCCCTCCCCCAGAACTGCCAAACTACGAAATGGATGTTAGTGAACTACTCATTTTGTGTAAACGTCACTTTGGTAATGAGGTCTTCTGGCTGTGGACGGGATGACGCCAGGAGCATGAAGTCCCTTTCAATCAATGCTTAGAAATTCAGGAATTCTGGGGTTTATTGTTGCTTGTGCCAGGTTTGGCCGGCGTCTAAGGTGGTCCAGACTTGGGCGTTCGATGTGGTCACGATTCCGATGCGCGGGTCGGAGAACTGAATGCCGATAATGTCGCCGGTGAGAACGATGCCGGCATCGGAAGGAACCACGCGCGCCCAGCGATTGCCGGCATCGAGCGTGTGATACAAGGCGCCGCCCGAACCTCCGGCCCAGACTTCGGCGGCATTGGAAGATACGGAAAGGGCGCGAAAGATCGTGCTGGCGGCTAAGGCTGGCTGCGCTTCCGCGGACTTCGAATTGGACGGCGCACTGGATCTCGCCGCGGACTTCGCTGCGGTCTTTGGTTCCGACTTCGCTTCAGGCTGGACTTCGGCAGCCGCGCCGGTTGCTTCGACCGTCATTTGGGCCTTCATTCCAAGCTGGGCAGGGTGCACGAGATTGGCGCTCACGGATTCACTTACCACGATGTTCACGTCCAGCCATGTCTTGCCCTCATCGAGGGAGCGTTGCAGAGCGCCGCTGGCACTGATGGTCCAGCGAGGCGCTGACAAGGCCTTCATAAGCGTGGGCTCGGTGCGCAGCACAGGCGCTGGCGCCATGAGTGAGGACGGTTGCGCCAAGGCGGGTTTCGCTTTGCCTACGTGGTCGGCCGAGGTCTGCGACGGCTCTTCCGGTTCATTCTGAATGAGCTGGTCTTGAACCTGATTTTGCGCGGTGGTTTGTGTCGTGATAAGTGGAGACGCCCCTGACACTTCGACGGTGGTGGTGGCAGGAGGAATCGCAGCTTGCTGGGCTGGAGTTGGATACTGTTTTGCAGTCGCCGCGGGTGACGGGTTCTGCGGCGCTGGCGCATGAGCAAAGTCGCGGCGCGGCGTGGCGAACTCGGCGCTGAACGACGCGCCAGCAGAAGTTCCACCGATCCCACCAGATCCGCGATTCCTGGGCCGGGTTTGGGCCAGGATTGCATTTGCAGAGGAAGCGGACTTGTCCGCAGGCAGTGCGCTCTGGGTGCGGGCTGGCGCTTTCTTTTGCATCCCAGTTTGCTTTCCCATTTCCACGGGCGGAGGAGTTGTTTGGGAAACGGGAGTCTGCGGAGCGGGTGGAGGAATCTGCGTCACCACCGCCGCCGATTGATTCCGGGCCATGAGGCTGGTGGAAGCCATCTTTTCCTGGCGCTGCCGGTATTGCAGAATGCCGACCGAAGTGACGGCCAGGACTCCCGCAGCCACTACGCCCCAACGAAGAACGGGCCAGCTTAGCCAGCCGATTCGGGCAGGGCTGGGAGAAGGCGCGAGTGAGACGGCTTCGGTGGCGGGCAAAGCGAGGGCTACAACGTCGCGGCAATCGCCGCAGCGGGCAAGGTGCTCCAGAACGTGGTCCCGCTCGCCAGCGGCTAGAGAGTGCTCGGCGAACGCGGTGAGCAGATCGGCATCGGGATGCGGCTCTGCCGTGGACGGCGTTGGCCGCTGCAATCTGGCTCGCACGATCTTGGGGACGTTTTCCATTTTCAGCTCTAACTTCGTTTCCAGTTTCCAGTTTTTCGAGCTCAGCTCTTGACTTTGGGCGCCACCTTTTCCTGAAGGGGCAAAGCTTCCTTCTTCTCTAAGAACGTCTCTGCCGGGGAATCTTGCGCCAGGCTGCGGCGAATATCCACCTGCAGGTCGCGCACATCCACTTCGAGCGCCTCTTCGGCCTGGCGGCGGGCCATGCCTTGCTGCATCATGCCAGTCAGAATCTTCTTGCGCAACGACTTGGCCAGCTTGTCTAGCTTGCGGCTGATGGTGGACTCGTGCACGCCCAACATGCGGGCGATTTCGGCCAGCGTGCGTCCATCGAGATAATACGCCGCCAGCACCATACGGTCTTCGCTGGAGAGCGCGGCCAGGGCCGCGTCCGTGGAGGACTCCAGGCGTGAGTCGGCGGAGGCAAGCGGCTCGGGAACGGATGCGGCGAACTGCGCGCCGTCTTCGCTTTCTTCATCGAGGCTGACCAAACGTTTGGTGCGGCGGTAGCGGTTCACGAATTCCTGCGCCAGCACAGTGCGCAGCCAGCCTTCGAGGGATCCCCGGCCGGTGAAGGAGGCGAGTTTGGAAATCCGTTCGCCGCCGCGCGTAGTGGTGCCGTAAAGCTCGGCGTAGAGACTGTCGGCGAGGTCGCGGGCAGCGGAGTCTTCGCGCGCGATGCGCAGCGCGGACTGATACAGCTTTTCGCGGTAGCGGGTGAGGAAAAGTTCCCAGGCAGAGTTGTTGCCGGCGGCGCATGCTCGGGCAAGCGCGAGTTCTTCGATGCGCAGCGTCAGGAGAAAAGTGTGGGCCTCCGCGTGATTCGAACTGGAAGGCAGATACTTCGTCGCCACTTCGCAGAGAATCGCGGCGAAGGATTCGCGGGCGAGGCCGATCCTTTCGCAGCCGCCTTTCGCGTGCAGCTCGGCCAGGAGATCGGCAACTGCCGATTGCACTGCAGCGGAGATCGGTTTCGTGGCGCGCATCAAAAGAAGAGAGTACGACGAAAATCATCCCGATGATACTAGAAGCGTTCTCGCAATGGTTCGCGCAGAACACAAAAGTCCCTCGGGGACTAAAGCCCAAAACAAATACCGACTCTTAACGCAGGCCTGAAGGCCTGCTCCACCCGCAACTCTTGAGCAGGCCTGAAGGTCGGCTCTACCTGCAACTTTTGCGCAGGCGTGAAAGGCCTGCTCCTCCTCCTAATTCAAAGGTCCCGCAATTTGTTAGACGCCTGCGAGGTTAATTTTGGCCGCAAGGCCTGACTTCTTTTTCGTTCTTCCAACGAAGTCGAGATGGTGGTGCGGCGGGCGGTACGCCTCGTGGAGCTGGCAACTACAGCCTCCTGGGACCGGGGCGCACCGCCCGCGAGGGGAGGAGAGCTATGCGTTCGAGATTATTTGTGGCAGTAACGATGATGGCGTTGGTGGTTGTGGCTGGAATGGTCTGCCTGGACCTGCGAGTGGTTCAAGCCGGGGAGCAGCCTTTTGTCTCCGGCTACAAGGTGCTGGAGCCGATCCGGCATGGAAGTTTAACCGTGTTTCCCGTAGTCGCTCCCAAGTCCTACGTCACTGGCGAGTTTCTGACGCTGGATGAGGGATTGCGATCCGGAGAAGTGGTGGTCACCGAGTATGGAAATGTTCGCGGGCTGATGCGACGGCATTCTGTGCCAGCCGTGCAGCGCGAAAATGCCGAAGTGAACCGGCTGGTGCTGATCAACAACTCGAAACGTCCGCTGGTGCTTCTGGCCGGCGAGATTGTTACCGGAGGCAAGCAGGACCGCGTGATCGGGAAGGACCGCATCGTTCCCCCAGAAAGCGATCCCGTAGATCTTAGTGTGTTCTGCGTGGAGCCGGGCCGGTGGGTTGCGACCAGCGATCACTTCGGAACCTCGGGGACGACGTACGGCAGCGGCTTTAGCGGTGGAAAAGGGGTCACGGGTGGCACGCTAATGGCTCAACCCTCGGTGCGGGCCAAGGCCATGGGCGACAAAGATCAGAACCAGGTGTGGGCGGAGGTGAGAAAGCAACAGCAATCGATGGCGGTCGAGGTGGCGGCAGCAGCCCCGCCGGCGAGCAGCGGGGAGATCCGATCCACTACTTCGTACGCCCGCGTGATGGAGAACAAAGACGTGAAACAGAAGGTGGACGAGATTGCCGCGCCGATCGAACACAACTATGAAAGCCTGATCAAGCAACTGCGCGATCGAAAAGCGGTCGGCGTAGTGGTGGCGGTGAACGGACGCATCATCTGGGCCGACATTTTCGCGAGCACGGAGCTGCTGGAAAAATACTGGCCGAAGCTGGTGCGCTCCTACGCTTCAGAGGCGGTGGTGACGCGCGCCAAAGGCGGCGAGGCGAGCATGGCACAGGCAGAGGCGTTTCTGGGAAACATGGAAGGACGCAGGGAAACGATCGAGAGCGAACCGGGAGTCTACCGTCACACGGAAGTGAACGGCGATGGATTCAAGGCGTTCGCGCTGACGTCGCTGCTGCCGAAGACGGGCTTCGATGTGCACGTGGCGAAGATGGCAGAGTAGCGGAGAGGTCAGGGCTTAGGGGTCAGGGCTTAGGTCAGCTCAGGCAGCTTAAGGGGTCAGGGACCAAGGGTGGTTCGACTAACCTAACCCCTAATCCCTCGCTCCTAGCCACTGATCACTGGCCACTGGCCACTGAAGTTTGGTACCAGGTTCGCCAGGCGGCGGAGTCGTTGGGCAGGCGTTGTTTGGTGATGTCGGCCAGGGCCTGGAATGCCCAGGCGTGGGTTTGAGCATCGAGCGTGGGATCGTCGGAATAGTTGATCAGTTGCGGCACGGCGGCGAGCCGCTGCTGGTGGCTCAACATGCCGGATTCTGCCAGACTGCAAGCGGCGCGTTCGCGAACCAGCGGCGAAGGATCATTGTGCATGGTCGTGAGCAGGGGCACGATGGTTGAGGTGGTTCCCACCAGAGCAAGACCTTCGACGGCCCAACGGCGCGCGTCCTCGTCTGAATCGTTACCCGAATCTTTCAAGTGCGCGGTCAGCACTCGGACTACGCGATCGGTCTCAACTCCACGATTGCCAAGCAAGCCCAGAGTCCACAAGGCCCAAATCTTTTGCGCGTGATCGGAGGAATCGGCCTGCCGGATTAGCGAGTTGACGCTCGACTGGCTCTTGGGAAGTCCATAGGCTGCCAGTTGCACCTCGATGGCGGAAGCCCGCAGGCTTTGGTCGCCGGAATTGAGCGCGACGGTGGTAAGTTCACCGAGTTGCTTATCCATCTTGAGTTTGCCGCGCCACGCTTCGATGTGCGCTTCGATCTGAGCCCTGGTCTGATCGGGGGCTCCATCGGAGCGGCTCACGGCGCGCTCAAGAAGGATCTCGGCTTGTTTCTGCGGCTTCTGGCGATTGAGATCGCGATCTGAAGACACGCGGGAAGACACAGAAGAAGTGGTTTGCTGCGAGAGCGACCCGCTGATCTTTCCCCAAAGAGTGCTCGGACCACCCGCGCTGGAAACCAAGAGCGCGACCCCTGCTCCCACCATGGTGACGACGAAGTGGAGCAGGCGCAGGTTCCCTGAGGGCCGCCGACCGGAGGCGGAACTGCCTGGAGCACTGGGCATGGGCGCAGGCGAAACAGACGAGGGCGAGGCAAGGTTGGCAACGTCCGGAGTCGGACCGAGCGTGCCATAGTCCGGCGAGGGCTGCGAGCGAGGGTCCAAAGAGATCGCATCCACTCCCCGGGTTGGCGCCGGCAAGTTCGGTCGAAAAACATCCATAAGCAAGTTTAGGGACGGCCTGGATTGCGGTAAAGTTACTTCGGGGTCCGGCCCTGATGAGATTGATGCAAAATCGCGGTCACCTGTGGCCCGAAACCGGCATCGGAATACACGCCGGAGCCCGAGAAAGTTTGCGGAGGAAATCATGTCGACTCAAGGAAAAATCATGCGCCGTTGGTTATCTGCCTCACTCGCTGTGCTGGTCGCTGGAGCCGCTTTAGCTTCGGCTGGGCCGGGATACAAGGTCGTGAACACATACAAAGTAGGCGGGGATGGCGGCTGGGATTATTTGACCGCGGATGCGGCGGCGCGCCGTCTTTATATTTCGCGAGCGACCCACGTCATCGTGCTCGATCTCGATTCCGGCAAGACGGTTGGCGACATCCCGGACACGCCGGGAGTTCACGGCATTGCGCTGGCGCCGGAACTGGGACGCGGCTTTGTCAGCAACGGCCGCGAAGGCACGGTCAGCATCTTCGATCTCAAGACGCTGGCCACCAGCGGCAAAGTGAAGGTTGGAGATAATCCCGACGCGATTCTTTACGATCCGGCAACCAAACGGGTTTTCACGTTCAACGGCCACAGCCAGGATTCGACAGCCATAGACGCCACCAACGGCACGGTGCTGGGCACAATCAAGTTGGACGGCAAGCCGGAATTCGCGGTTAGCGACGGCAAGGGCGAAATTTTCGTGAACATCGAAGACAAGAGCGAGTTGACGAAGATTGATCCGGGCAAACTGGCGGTCAAGTCGACGTGGCCGTTGGCTCCCTGCAAGGAACCCAGTGGGCTCGCCATGGACCGGAAGAACCGGCGCCTGTTCGTGGGCTGCGATAACAAGATGATGGCCGTGGTGAATGCGGATACCGGTAAGGTTCTCGCCACGCCGGCCATCGGTGACGGCGTGGATGCAACTTCATTCGACGACGAGACGGGACTGGCTTTTGCTTCTTGCGGCGAAGGCGTACTGACGGTGGTGCGCGAGGAGTCGCCTGACAAATTCAGCGTGGCGGAAAATGTTCCAACGCAGCCGGGCGCGCGTACTTTGGCGCTCGACTCCAAGACCCACAATGTGTTCGTGGTGACGGCGAAGTTCGGTCCGCCTCCGGCTGCGACAGCGGATAACCCGCATCCCCGACGTACCATCTTGCCCGACAGCTTTGTGGTTCTGGTTGTGGGCAGGTAGACACCAAGAAGGTTTTCACCACGGAGGCACGGAGACACAGAGAAGAATGGTTGGCCGCTACTGGTCGCGGCGGCGAAGGTAGTCGATGAACATCTGTTCGACAGGCTTGTCGTAGGCCATCAGGACGTGGCGGACGGTGCGTCCGCTGACGACGTGACAGACTTCTTCGGCGAGGTTCTTGGCGTGATCGCCGGCGCGTTCGAGAGACTGGGTCATGAAGATGACCTGCAGGCTGGCCTGACGGGCAATGTTTTCGGGATTCTCGATGTGGCGGAGGAAGATGAGATTGCGCAGGCGGTCCATCTCGGAGTCGGCGCGGAGAACGCCGACGGCTTTGCCGACGTCGCGGGCGGAGAAGGCGTCGCCAACGTCAGTGAGCATTTTTTCCAGGATGGTGGCCATGTGGGTGAGGTCGCGGGTGTCGTCGGAATCGATGCGGCCGGAAGCGGCTTGAGCACTGTTGGCAAAGCTGAGGAGCAGGTCGCCGATGCGCTCCAGGCTGATCATGAACTTCATGCAGGCGAGAAGTTCGCGGGCCTCGGCAGGTTCGACTTCGGTGATGGCGGTGGTGACGGCGGTGTCGATTTCCATGTCGAGCGTGTCGAGTTCGCGCTCGCGCTGGCGCAGAGAATTCAGCAAGGGGCTGGAGCCAGTGGCGATGCCTTCAGCGGCGGCTCCGGCGGCTTCTTTGGCCAGACGGCAGGCTTCGACGGTGCGGCGGACGATGTGACGATGGGCCGGTTCGGGGGGCAAGCTCTCGACGCGGGCAGTGCTCATGAGGGTATCCCTGGGGCCTGGGCTGGAAGTGCGCGAACCTGTTAACTCTGATTTTGCCGTACCCATAACTGATTGGTCAACGGCCAAGGATAGGTTTTCTCTTGCGGCAGTGGGTTAAAAGGGTGTGAATTTTTGGTCATTTCTTTAGCCGGCAGGCAGCGAGGGCGGGACGCGGCGCTACGGTCTATTTTCGACGCTTTTGCTTACCTGCCTTGCGTTGCGCCTTTTGGTATTTCTTCGCGGCCTTGCGCTGTTTCTTGGCTAGCTTCTTGGACGCCTTTTGCTGCTGCTTGGCCGCCTTCCGGGCTTCGCGGCTATTTTCTCCGATACTCCTGTTTTCACGTTGAGCAACGGCCGGTATCGACCATGCAACACTCAGGACACCGAGCAGCAGGAACGCCGCAATTCGTTTCATGACGTCTCCGGATGGAGGATTCTTGTAGCGATCCTAACACTGAAGCTAAGCCCGGGGAACCGGTTTGCCCGGGAACCCAGCGCACAAGTCGGCGAACGATAGGACAAGCCTCATCGTAACGTCGCGCTTGCTGCCCGAGAGTTGGACAATACTGGAATGGGCGTCGGTGTGGTTTTTCTCGATTTTCTGCGGCGAATCGCGGTTGGAGCGGGCGCTGTATTCGCTTTGCTCCTGGTGATTCGGTTCAGCTTGCCCAGACGCTCGACTAACGAAGTCACTCGTCGAATTACGAGCTAGCGGCGGCGGGCAACCGTCGTCATCGTTCTCCATCCACTCATGCGCTGTTGAATTGCCGCCCTTCGCTGATGTGCTATTCGGGCCCTGGTGCGTCGTTTGACTGGATTGGCGCGGGCGTGAGATAGTGACTGGCTTCATCTGCTGCAACTGACGCCAGATACTTGGAGTCTGTTGGTCCCCCATGGCCCCGCTCATTCCGAAGGATACAAGCTTCTTCAAAATGTTCTCCGCGATGTCGGACAACCTGATCGCGGGAGCGCGAACTCTGGTCGATCTGTTCGCGGATTATAGGGATGTGGACAGAAGGATCGAAGAAATTCGGCGGATCGAGCGCGAGGGTGACGAACTCACGCACGCGATCCTGACCAAACTCAATCAGACGTTCATCACGCCGTTTGACCGGGAGGACATCCACCAACTGGCCTCGAAGCTGGATGATGTGCTGGATTTCATCAATGCTTCGGGGGCACGACTGGTGATGTATCGCATTACCGATCCGCCGCCGGCAGCCGGAGAGTTGGCCAAGATTATCCTGATGCAGAGTCAGGAACTGCAGAAGGCTGTGTCGCTGATGCAGAAAAACGGGAATATCCTGGTCCATTGCGTTGAAATCAACCGCCTCGAAAACGAAGCGGACCAGGTATGCCAGCAGGCAATCGCCAAGCTGTTTGAACACGAGAAGGATCCCATTAACCTCATCAAAGTCAAAGAACTACTGGAATTCCTCGAGCGAGCCACCGACAAGGCGGAAGACGTCGCGAATGTGCTGGAAACCGTTGTACTAAAGAACACCTAAGTTCCATGAATCTAAGCCAACAGGAAAACTGGTGAAGCCTGACCTGCTGCTGCTGATCATTACCATCCTAGTCGCCCTGACTTTCGATTTCCTGAACGGATTTCACGATGCCGCCAATAGCATTGCGACCGTAGTTTCCACGCGGGTCTTATCTCCTAAACTGGCAGTGGCATGGGCGGCCTTCTTCAATTTCGTAGCCGCATTTCTTCTTGGAACTGCCGTAGCCAAAACGATCGGGAGCGGCATGATCCAGATCAACGACGTGACCCAGTATGTGGTGATCACAGGACTATTCGGCGCCATCGTCTGGGATTTGCTGACCTGGCGGTGGGGCCTGCCGACTTCTTCTTCCCACGCATTGATTGGCGGGTTCGCCGGGGCTGCGGTCATGCGATCTGGATGGCACGTAATCATCGCCGCGGGCTGGTACAAAACACTGATCTTCATTGTGGTTGCGCCAATCATGGGACTGATTCTGGGCTTCTCATTCATGGTCGCCATCTTCTGGCTTCTTCGGAATAAGGCTCCGCAAAAAATCGACGTCTGGTTCCGCAAGTTGCAACTTATCTCGGCAGCCGCTTATAGCCTTGGCCACGGGGGCAACGACGCACAGAAGACGATGGGCATCGTGGCCAGCGCTCTGTATGGAGCGCACTTCCTGAACGCGGCGGAACTAGCCGGAAGCTGGGGAAAGTTTCACTGGCCTATCATCCTGGCGGCGCACACCGCAATTGCGCTGGGAACTTATTTCGGGGGATGGCGGATTGTCCACACCATGGGCTCGCGCATCACCAAGCTGAAGCCAGTGGGAGGATTCTGCGCGGAGGCGGCGGGAGCGATCACGCTGTTCTCGACTGCGCTTGCGGGAATCCCGGTGAGCACCACGCACACCATCACAGGAGCGATTGTGGGCGTGGGAGCAACCCATCGGCTCTCGGCCGTCCGCTGGGGAGTGGCGCGGCGCATCGTTTGGGCGTGGGTGGTGACCATTCCGGCTTCGGCGCTGGTGGCAGCGGTCGCCTTCTGGGTGGTGCGATGGATTCATCCCGGGGCGTAGCGCCGGCGTCCCGCCGGCTTTCGCCGGAGCACCTTCCCTCGCCGCCCGCTAGACTTTCTTCGGGCGCTGGGCTTCGCCCTCGCTTGGACGACCGAGGCGGCCGTCGCCACATGTACTGCGCCCTCTTATGCCGTGGGGAGGGTGAATAGAAACGTTGATCCGTGAGCGAGATCGCTTTCGGCGCGGATGGAGCCGCCATGGGCCAGCATGATGTGCTTGGCGATGGCGAGGCCGAGGCCGGTGCCTCCGGACTCACGCGAGCGGGCTTTGTCCACGCGATAGAAGCGTTCGAACAAGCGTGGGAGGTGCTCGGAGGCAATGCCGGCGCCGAAGTCTTGTACGAAAAATTCGACGGCGTGGGGAACGGCGCGGGCCCCCAGCACGATTCGCCCGCCGGAAGCGCCGTACTTTAGCGCGTTGTCAATCAGGTTGGAAAAAACCTGGTGGATGGCTTCTCGGTCGGCGAGAACCGGGGGAAGATTTTCTGGGAGTGGGTTGGGACCGGGAAAATTCTGGCTCTGCAGATGATGGGCCGGAGAATCTTGTATTTGTAATTCGATGCCGTGAGTGCGGGCGATTTCGCGGAAGCTTTCTTCGGCGTCGTGGAGAAGTTCGGCGGGAGGAACGGGCTCGACATCGAAACGCGTTTCGCCGGATTCGACGCGGGCCAAAGTGAGCAGATCTTCCGTGAGGCGGGACATGCGGGCGGAGTTCTTACGGATGATTTCCAGAAACTCGCGTGTGGGCGCAGTGTTTTCGGGAGTGCTGTCGAGCAAGGTCTCCGCGTAGCCTTGAATGGAAGTGAGCGGCGTGCGCAGTTCGTGCGAAACATTGGCAATGAAGTCGCGGCGGGTTTTTTCCACGCGTTCTGTTTCGGTGAGGTCGCGGAGCACGGCGACCGCGCCTCCGTCGGGCAGGGGAGCGGCGGTCACGTCGAAGGCGCGGCCGGGAACGATCGAGGTAGCGCGGGCGGTCTTGACTTCACGTGTAGTGGTGGCTTCTTTGACCGTGGCAAGAAAGTCAGGGTCGCGGATGGTTTCTACAACGGGCTGATGCAGGCGCGTGCCCTGCGGGACCAGGCGATCCATGGGTTGATTGGCCCACTGCACCAGACCGTCGGCGCTGACGGCGATGACCGCGTCCTGCATGCTGTTGAGCAGGGTTTCGAGCTGCCGCTGGCTGGAGCGGACGGCGGCAAAACTCTGTTCGACGCGCCAAGCGGTCTTATCGATGGCGCCGGCGACGCGGCCGATTTCATCCTGAGACCTTTCCTGGATGCGGGCCCGGAGATCGCCCTCGGCGATGCGGGCGGCGACATCGACGATCCGCTCGAGGCGGCGAGCGCTCCAGTGGGCAGCGATGGCCGCCACCAGAAGGGCGAACAGGAAAGCCACGCCGGAAGCCAGTGCCAGCCTGCGGCGAACCTGTGCGGACACGGCTTCGACATCGGAGAGCGGGTAGGCCAGGCGGACGGCGCCGCCAGCAATGGGCACAGCGATATAGAGAAACGGAATTCCAAGGGTGGCGCTTCGGCGCTCGTTGCTGCCGATCTTGCCGGATAGCGCTGCGACGAATTCCGGACGTGTGGCATGGTTTTCCATGCTGGCGGGATTCGACTCCGAATCGGCCAGAACGGCGCCCCTGCGATCGATGATGGTTACGCGAGCGCCGGCGGATTGTCCTTCTTGAGCGGCGAGATCGGCGAGGGAGTGGCCACTGCGGTCGGTTTCAACTCGGTGGGCCAGGAGTTGCGTTTTTTGGATGAGGTTGCGTTCAATCTCGGTACGCAGCGATGCTTGCCAGGCGCCACCCACCATCACATCGAAGGTCACGGCGGCGGCCACGATGACCACCAGAAAGGCCGCCAGCAGCTTGAAGAAAATCCGGTTTCTCACTTCGGAGCCTCGAAGCGGTAGCCCGCGCCGCGCACGGTCTTGAGGTAGCGCGGGTTTTCCGGGTCCGGCTCGATTTTTTCCCGGATGCGGCGGACGTAAACGTCAACCGAGCGTGGGGTCACGTAGGAGGTGTCGCGCCAGACCGAATCCAGCAGATGATCGCGGGAAAAGACGCGGCCGAGGTGGCGGGCGAAGTAGTCGAGCAGACGGAATTCGGTGGCGGTAGTGGGAACGATTTGCCCGCGGACGGTGAGGACCATGGCGGCAGGGTCGATGGCGATGTCTCCGACTTTGAGCGAGCTGGGCGGAAGCGGGCGCTCGAAGCGGCGCAGCACGGCCTTGACGCGGGCCACGAGTTCGCGGGGGCTGAAAGGCTTGGCGATGTAGTCGTCGGCTCCAATCTCAAGGCCGAGGACGCGGTCGGCTTCGCTGCTCTTGGCGGTGAGAAAAATCACCGGCACGGCCGCGAGCCCGGGGGTCTGGCGGACCGTGCGGCAGAGTTCGAGTCCGTCTTTTCCGGGGACCATGATGTCGAGCACGAAGAGTGCGGGACGCTGGCGTTCGGCGTCGGCGATGACGGTGGAACCGTTGGGGTAGACGCGCACGGCAAAACCATCGTTCTCCAGGTGGTGGCGAACGAGACGGGAAATATCGGGATCGTCTTCGACGACAAAGATGCTGGGTTTCACGGGAGTATTGTAGCGAAGCTAGTACCCAGTACCTAGTACCGAGTGGCGAGTTGGGAGGGGTGGGGGCTTATTTTTATCGGATTGTAACAATCAGCGTAGCGCCGCCGTCCCGGCGGCTGTCCGGCGGGCGTCCTCGCCCGCCGCGCCGAGGACAATTTGTTCGCGTCCCGGTTCCCGACCTGACGCCGACCTGGGACGTCCACAGCGCGGCGCGGTCGAGGTGGAAGCGGGATAACTGCCCGGTTACCTCATTGACTCAGCGGTGTCCAAGGTGGTTCGATGAGCATCAGCCTCTGTTGCATCCACGCTTGAGGAGAACAAACTGTAATGTCCTTTGAAGAAGCCTTGGTGGTCGTCTCGCGGGATGAAGGGTTCAAAGCTACGGTGTACGCGATGAACACTTTGCTGATTCATAAGGGTATCTACACGCAAGAGGAATTTCAGGCGCTCTTCGTCGAATGGGTAGAGAAGGAAGTCGCCCACAGTTCAGCGCGCTGAGGCCTTATCACAAAGCAATTATCAAATTCCCTGCTCCGTCGAGGTGATAGCGTCTGCCCGGTGGGATGACTGTGGTGGCGCTGTATTCCGTGATGATGGCGGGGCCGGAGTAGGTCTTGCCCGGTTTGAGTGTGTCGCGGGAGTAGATTGCGGTGCTGACTTTCTTGCCGTCGAAGAAGACCGTGGCCTTAGGCGTGGAAAGCGAGCCGAGCTTTGCTCGGCCTGGACCCCTCGGCTTCGCTCGGGGCAGGCTCACGAATGCGCCCGTCCCCACATGAGCCATCTTGGCTTCACTAGACATCCGGAGCCTTGAGGATTTCACCGATGCGCGCAAGCGGAGGGTTACCAACTCTACCTCGCGAGTAGGATGGGCGTAACCGTAGCGGCGCTGGTGTTCTCGTTGGAATTCCTTCAGGAGATTCCTGGTGAACGGCAGGTTGAGTTCGTATCCCTGGCCGCGGTAGCGGATGTCGATGCTGCGCTGTAGCTGAACTCTTCCCTGCCAAGCTTCCTTGTGAAAATCTTCCGTGGCTTGCTTCTGCAGCGTCGAGAATTCGCGATTCAGGTGCGCGGCCGGAAGTTTGCCGGAGACGCGCCAGAGTACGGTGCGGGAGTAGTCCTTTACGACATCGCTGAACAGAATGCCGAGAGCGGAAAGCGCTCCGGGCAGTGCGGGCACGATCACGCGCGGGATGCTGAGAGCTTCGGCGAGGGCGCAGGCGTGAAGGCCTCCCGCGCCTCCGAACGCGACGAGGGCGAAGTCGCGGGGATCGCGGCCACGCTCGATCGAGACCACGCGAATGGCTTTCTCCATCGTGGCGTTCACTACGCGGATGACGCCGGCGGCGAACTTCTCGAGAGTCAGCGGACTTCCCTGCTGCTTCAGCCACTCGAGCGTGAGGCGGCGGGTGCGATCGAGATCGAGCGTGAAGTCGCCCCCGAGGAAGCGCGTGGGTTGCAGCCGGCCTAGTAAGAGGTTGGCATCGGTAACGGTGGGCTGCCCGCCGCGGCCGTAGCAGATGGGACCGGGATCGGCGCCGGCAGATTCGGGACCGACGCGCAGAACGCCGCCAGCGTCGAAGCGGGCGAGCGAGCCTCCACCCGCTCCTACGGTGTGAATATCGAGCATGGGGACGCCGATGGGGAGGCCGGCGACTTCGGCGTGACTGGCGGTGGTAATTGCGCCTTCGACTAACGAGACGTCGGTGGAAGTGCCTCCCATATCGAAGGCGATGATGCGCTCGAAGCCGCTACGGCGGGCGCTGGCGGCGGCGCCGACCACTCCGCCGGCGGGACCGGAGAGGACGGTGCGGACCGGCTCGCTTGCGGCTGCAGCGAGCGCTGTTATGCCGCCGCCGGATTGCATTACGAAGATTCGGGGATGGGCGCCGGCAGAGACGTCTCTACGACAACTATTTTCCAGATTTTCCAGATAGCGCTGCATTACTGGTTGCAGGTAGGCGTTGATTACCACCGTTGAGGTGCGCTCGTATTCGCGGAATTCGGGGAGGACTTGATGAGAGATGGAAAGCGGGACGCCTAACGGCTTGAGGGCATCCACAATCGCTAATTCGTTCTTAGGATTCGCGAAGGAGAAGAGCAGCGAGATGGCGATGGCTGCGGGATGCTTCGCCGTGACTTGCGAGATGAGCGATTTCAAGTCCGCAGGCGAAGGTGACGTCAGGATTTCGCCATTACTGGCGATGCGTTCTTCGATACCGAAGCGGAGATCGGCGGGCACGAGAGGTTCGACGCGGTCGAAGAAGAAGTCGTAGAGCCTGGGACGGGCCTGGCGTCCAATCTCGATGGCGTCCTCGAAGCCAGCGGTCGTGACCAAAGCCGTGCGCGCGCCTTTGCGTTCGAGCAGCGTGTTGGTGCCAACGGTCGTGCCGTGGAGTATCACAAGCTCGCCTTGTTGATTGATTTTGCTAAGCGCCTCGACGATGGCTTGGGAGGGATCGGCTGGGGTGGAGAAGACTTTCAACATGCGCAGGCGGCCGTGGTCGGCCCAGACGCAATCGGTGAAGGTGCCGCCGGTGTCGATGGCTACGCGGAGGGGTTGGGGGCGGCGGGGCATGGAGTCGATTCGGAGAATTAGGGTAACATTTGCGGTTATGAGATACGCATTTCTTGTCGAGACGTACGCGACTGAGCGGGTGAAGGTGGTCAGCGTGTGGAGCGAGTTCCAGGATGAAGATCTTCGGGTGCGTCCGCGGGAGGACGATCCGCGGGGGCGCAGCGTGCATGAGCAGATGGTGCATCAGTGCGTGAGCGAAGACCTGTGGTTCCGCAATATGCTGGGGATTGATGTGGGCGCGCCTCCGCTGCCGAAGGACGAAACGCGGATGGAGTTCATCAGGCGGTATGCCGAGGACAGCGGGAAGCGGCTCGAGGCCATGCGGTCGAAGGATGAGGCGTGGTGGGAAGAGAGTGCGAAGTTTTTCGACGTGCAGCGGTCGCGGGCCTGGGTGATGACGCGGCGAATGACGCATACCTCGCATCATCGGGGACAGTTGATGGCAATGTTGCGGATGCTAGGGCGCGATGTGCACAGCAATTATGGGCCGACGGCGGATACGGGCGGGTTGATGGTGAATCATGCACCGACGATTTATGCGTATGCGAATGTCGAAGCTCTGCTTGCGGGGGAGAGTGCCGGGGGCACGAAGGCGGAGTTGCCGGGAAGTGGCGGGAAAGCGGTGACGGAGAGGCCGGGATAACGACGTCTGGATTGAGCGACGTATTGTTGCTCAGAGCCTGACTTTGCCCCGGCTTGCTTTGCGGGAGGGGCTGACTTCGCCCGTTTGCAGAACCTCAGTCCTGTTAATGCCCCTAGCGATGCCATCCAAATCCGGAAACATTGTCCTCTCGTTGATTCCGCACCTCTCCAGGGCTTGCAGAAGGATCGCTTTGTGGTGTTTGAGGACTCTCCACTTTACAATTCGCTCGATGTCAAAGTCTTTCCCACAACCTGAAGTTCCGTAAGCCTCCAAGTCTCGGTCAGGGAACTGCTGGATTGTGAAGTTGGCTGATTGGGCTGGGATCCTCTCAGAGACGTAAGGCGCATAGATTATCTTTACGCCCGGCAATTTGAATAGGGGTTGCGGGTCCGTGAAGAAATCGTAAAAATAATCGTGTTGATATTGGCACCCGACAAATGCCCACACGGCTCCATCCTCGCTAAGCCACCTATCCTCGACACAGGCAAAGTACAGGGCCACTAATGGACTTTTAGTCCAATCGAGGAGGCGCACAGGAATTCCGTGGTGACGCGCAAGAAGCAAGAGTTCTTTTTCCGCGAGATCCCCGACCAATGGCCGTACATATCTCCGAAACCTATGCAGTAGATAAAGTTCGCGGCTCTTATCGTAGCCCGCTGTCCTCAACCCGGCATACTCTAGAGGCCTTGCTATCGTCGGGCGCAAGGTCCAAGCGTAGACTGCTTGCCCGCGAAGATAGATACTGTCGAAGCGATACTCCGACGGCGGGATGACAGCTTCCACTTCTTCCAGCAATTGCGCTATGCTCGCGATCTTACCTAGCTCTTTGAAAAAGGGCATAGCAATGTCCTCCGAATGGCTGCACGCACTTCCTATCCCTTTGTGGTGAATGCTAACGTGAGCAGCGTCTTCTGTTCTACCTCGTGCGCTTTTGCGCTGCCAGTTGCGGGGCTGGCGCTGGAGCTGCGCTTTACCGACATCACATGGCGGTTGCCGGCGATCCGCTGCAGGCGGGGGAGCATGTTGAACAACGCTCCCATGTTGGCGGGCTCTTCCTGCACCCACACGATGTCGCCAGCTTCGCCGTGGCGGGCGAATTCGGCGATCAGTTCTTTTTCCGGGAAGGGATAGATCTGCTCAAGAAACACAATCGCCGTGGACTTGTCTTTTCTTTTCTTGCGTTCGGCTTGGAGTTCGTGTCCGATCTTGCCGCTGCAGACCAGGATGCGGTCGGCCTCTCCGATTTCGGTATCGGGGAGTACGTTCTGGAAATTCTTGCGGGTAAAGTCCGCGATGGGCGATGACGCGTCAGGGTGCCGCAACATGCTCTTGGGCGTGAATACGATCAGCGGTTTGCGCCAGTGGCGCAGGGCCTGGCGGCGAAGCAGGTGAAAATATTGCGCGGCGTTCGAAGGCTGCGCGATCTGGATGTTGTGCTTCGCACCAAGCTGGATGAAGCGTTCGATGCGCGCACTGGAGTGCTCCGGTCCCTGGCCCTCGTAGCCGTGGGGAAGAAGCAGTACGAGACCCGAGAGCAGACTCCACTTAGCTTCGCCGGCGGAGATGAATTGATCAATGATGGCTTGCGCGACATTCACAAAATCGCCGAACTGGGCCTCCCAGAGAACGAGCGCTTCGGGATAGTCGCGGCTATAGCCGTATTCGAAGCCGAGCACGCCGGGTTCCGAAAGAGTGGAGTTGTGAATTCCGCAGCGGGCTTGGCCGGGGGCGATGTTTTCCAGCGGGACATATTCGTTCTCATTTTCGATATCGATTAGAACGGAGTGCCGCTGGTTGAACGTTCCGCGGCGGGAATCCTGGCCGGACAGGCGAACCGGAATAGCGGCCTTTACCAAGCTGGCGAAGGCGAGAGCTTCGGCCATGCCGTAATCCACGGTGCGTTTTCCTGAGCCCATCTCAGCACGTTGTTCAAGGAGCTTCTTTACTTTCGGATGAATGTGGAAGCTCTCGGGATACGTGGTGAGGTGATTGGTAAGCCCGGCTAATTCCTCGGTCGAGAGTCCTGTTTCTACTTCAAATTCTGGCTTGTGGCGGCCGCCGTAGTATTGGTCCCAATACCCAGGCAGTTCGCGCATCAAGGGCTTCTTGGTAATCTTGCCGGCATCTTTCTGGGCCGAGTCGAATTCAGCTTTGGTGGCTGCGGCTTGTGCGGTAGCGTCGGTGGCGCCGATGTCGTCAGCGTAAATTTCCCACAGCGGCGGATGGTCTTTGATCTTCTTGTAGAGGAGCGGCTGCGTAACCGTGGGGTCGTCGACCTCGCTGTGACCGTGGCGGCGGTAGCCGATGAGATCGATGACCACGTCGGTGCCGAACCGGTAGCGGTATTCAGTGGCGAGGCGGGCTACGCGGACCACAGCGTCCACATCTTCACCGTTGACGTGGAAAATGGGAATCGATTGGCGGCGCGCGATGCAAGCGGCAAACCGTGTGGAGTGTTCTTCTAGATAACTGGTGGTGAAGCCGAGCAGATTGTTGACGACTACGTGAATGGTGCCGCCGACGGTGTAGCTGGGAAGGTCGGCGTAATTCATCGTTTCGGCGAGGATGCCTTGTCCGGCAAAAGCGGCGTCACCGTGAACCAGCAGCGGGAGATATTTTTCGCGTCCGCCTTCGCCGGTACGGTCCTGCTTGGCGCGGGTGCGTCCGACCGTGACGGGATCGACGGCTTCGAGGTGACTGGGATTTGAAACCAGATGGATGTGAACTTTATTGCCGCTGCGAGTAATGTATTCGCCGGTCGCGCCCATGTGATATTTCACGTCGCCCGAGCCGAGCACGCTGCGCGGGTCAACGTCTTCAAAGCCGGCAAAGATTTCTTCTGGCGATCGGCGGGCCACGTGAGCGATGACGTTGAGACGGCCGCGGTGGCTCATCCCCATCACGAGCTCGATGGCGCCGAGCCTGGAGCCAGTATCGAGAATTTCATCCACCAACGGGATCAGCGCGGTCACACCTTCGAGCGAGAAGCGCTTGCTTCCCAGATAACGTTGCTGCATGACCTGCTCGAACACATCCGCGCGGATCAGTAGATCGAGAATGCGCTGCTGATCTTCTTGTGGAGTTTCGGATTCCATCTGCTCATAAATCCAGCGGCGGCGCTCGGGAGCGTAGATGTGGTTGATTTCGACGCCGATGGTTGAGGAGTAGATGGCGCGGGCTTCGCGTGCATACTCGCCTTCGAACTGCAGTTCTGGAGTAGGGCGGGGACGAAGGAAGCCGAGGGGATCGAGATCGCCTTCGAGGTATCCCCATTGGCGGAAGGCGTTGAAGACGCGGTCGCGCTCGAAGTTGGAGCCGTTGTTGGCGGAGTTATCGATGACGGCGGCGCCGCTGGAGGCATTGGATTTCGGGGTAGCCATAAGAGTACGGTTCTAGGATAACGGATGCGTGGCGGGATGCGGGGGATTCTGTGCTACGTCTAAAACCCTTAACACAGAGGAGCACAGGGTAAGACGCAAAGCGGACGCCCAGTTTTCGGGACGTCCGCTTCGTCTTACAGAAAATTACTCCTCCATCCTTCCGGCTACTTCTTGGCGGAGAAGTCGAATAGGTCCATCAGGTCGCCGATTGCTGGACTATTCGTCGGGACGTAGGGGTTGCTGGCGGTGGTGATGGGATTGGGGAAATTGTCGCGGCTGCGGCCGGTGAGCGGAGCCAGTCCCCAGTTCGCTTCGATGAATTTCAGGATCGAAACGTGATCGGAGTACACGTGTGAGATGTGCCCAGGGTTGGTGTAAGGCGAAACCGCGATGACGGGGATTCTTTGGCCATCACCGAAATAATCCAGGGCCTGAACATAGCCGGAGTCGTAGTAGCCCCCGCCTTCATCGAAGGTGACGAAGATGGCGGTGCTGTTCCACAGGTGCGGATTGGCCTGCAGGTCGGTCACGATTTTCTTCACGAAGCCCTCGAACAGATCGAGCTTCGATGAAGCCGGGTGGCCATCGAGCCATCCGTCAGGTTTCACATAGGAAACGGCTGGCAGGTTACCGGTCTTGAGCGCGTTGTAGAGGTCCGTGGTGTCCAGCAAATTTGCCCGGCTTGTGGAACTCTTCATGATGGAAGTCGAGTACTGGAAGAAGTTGCAGATATTGCAGTATGTGTTCCAGGGAACCACATAGTTCAAATCCGGATTCTTCAAGTACGCGTTCCATTGGTCGCCGTAATACGCCCAGGAGATGCCGTTCTCGTTCAACTCATCGCCGATGTTGCGAACCGAGGATGGCGGAATCGTGAAAACGGTCTCGGCCGGGTCGTCGATGTCGTTATATGCATTGGAGCCGTTCCCGTAGTATCCGGGATTGTAGTTGTTCAGCAGATAGTAGTGTCCCGAATCGCAGTTGGGGTTGATGCCCAGCGAACCGAGGTGGATGGTGATCGGCGCGACGCCGGGGTGGGTATTAGTCGAGCAGTCGGTGTACGATCCTCCACCAGAGGAGCGCGACCCATACGAACCGGAGCCGTAACCATCCTGGTCGTACCAGTTGTTGGTGCCCGCCTGGGCGCTCGGATTTTCGATTTCGTTCACAATGCCGCCATTGGGGCTGCCTCCGGCAACCAAAACGTTCTCCGGCGGCTCCAAGGCATTGCCGCTGCCGTCGCTAAACCAGATCGCGTCGCCAGTGCCTGTCATGATGTGGTTGGCGCCGGTCCCGCCCATCACGGCCTGATGGTAGTTATCGCTCATCGCGTAGGTATCGGCCAGAGACTTGAGATAGGGCGCGTCCCCGTTAAGCATGTTGTAAAAGCCCATTGAAGTCGAGCCTTCTCCAGTGGTCATATTGTTGAACCCGGGAGGTTGGGCCTTTCCGTTGGTGCCAGCGCCGACGCTGGTTTCGACCCACGGGAACAGATCGGCCTTACATCCGCCAGGATTCGTCGTGGTAGCGTTGGCCACGTTGCAATCGGTCTGCTGCCACATCTGGTAGAAGCGGTGAACGGGACTGTTGTCGTAAGCGTCGTAGGGGTGGGTCGGGGACGTGAGCTGGAACGGACCGGGAGGCAGGGACGTCGCATTTGGAATTCGCGTGTCAACCACTCCGTGTGACAGCCCGGTGCCGCCAGTAGTTAAGTAGATGTAGTAGTCGTCGGGCAATCCGTTCTCGTCGGCCTTCGCTTCCCCGATGGTTGCAAACGGGGGCGTGGTATATCCGCCGGCGAGCGGAGGAGGCAACACTACATAAGGCGTGTTGCCGGATGGACTTATTTGATAACCATCAGCCTGCGTGTCGGTGGCGGAAGACTGGGTGGCCTTGGAGTAGTTGGGGCCTGGCGTTCCATCCGTATTGATGATGCCCTCGGAGAGCAGGTTGTTCACGGTGTCGGTGGACTTGGGCTGGTAGGTGGCGAAGATGTGATCGAAGGTGCGATTTTCCCCGATGATCACGATCACATGCTGAATCGGAGTGGTTGTGGCCGCCTTCTTGGCCGGTGGTTGAGCAGCCGATGTGACTGGCGCTCCCAGGTTAACGAACAGAGCAAACAAGCTCGTGCCCACGGTGAGGTGCTGTCTGGCTTTTGCCAAAAAACTTGGCGAAGACATTTCTTTCCTCCTGAGATCTGCAGAGAACTACGAGCCTCAAGGTAGTGGGCGCGTGGTTATGGCAAGGTGAACCCGTGATGAATTCCCGGAGAAAAGAAATCCACAGGACGAGTGCAAAGCATGCCGGACTGCTGCGATGCAGGGGCAGATTCGCTGAGTATGCGGTCGATTGTGAAAGCCAGATTAAGGAATCTTCACAGCGTGCCAAACTGTCTAGGGTAGTTTCCTTAGGAAGGCTCGGAATGTTCGGCGGCTGTGACAACCGTCACACAGAAACGTCCGCCCAAATACGATATGAGAAAGGAGGAACTAAACTGCGACCTTTTGACATGTAACTACAGTTGGAGTTACAATGACTTTTGAATGGGACGAAGCCAAGAATCGTTCGAACCTCCGAAAGCACGGCTTCAACTTCGCGGAAGCGGATGAGTTGTTCCGCAGTGTCTGGTCGTGGAACCAGACACGCGAGAGGACTATGGCGAGAAGCGATGGATTGGACTTGGTATGGTTCGAGGGCGCGTTGCGCACGTGGTCTTTGCGGAGCGCGATCTCGAGACCATCCGGATCATCTCACTGAGAAAGGCAACGAGTCGTGAACAAAAAGAATACGAAAAAGCCATCCAGGACAGATTGGAAGCGAATTGACGCGATGCGCGACGAGGATATCGATTTTTCAGACGCGCCCGAACTGGGCCCGGATTTTTTTGCGCACGCAATAATCTGGCCGGGGCCGAAGAAACAAATTACTTTGCGAGTCGATCCCGATGTCCTAACATTCTTCCGCAAGCAGGGCCGAGGGTACCAGACCACGATCAACGCCGTGTTGCGCAAGTATATGGAAGCCAGAAAAGAACGCCAGCGGGCTTAGCTGAGGTTTAACTGCCGTACTTTCTTGGCACGCGCTTGGAAATGTTGCAGAGAATCTCATACGGTGAGCTGTTGGCCAGGCGCGCGTGTTCGAGCGCATCGACGCTCAAACCGTCGCGGGTTCCGAGCAGAATCACTTCATCGCCAACCGCAATCCCGGGAATACCGGTTACATCCACCAGGGTGAGGTCCATCGAAATGCTGCCGACGATCGGCGCGTAGTGGTCGCGGACGATGACGCGCCCGCGATTCGAGAGCTGCCGGTTATAGCCGTCGGCATATCCCACGGGCAGTACGGCAACGTGCGCCGGCGCCTTGGTCACGTAAGTTCCGCCGTAGCCGAGAGCCTGGTTGGCTGCGAAGTCGCGCATGGAGAGAATGCGCGTCTTCCAGGTCAGCACCGGCTTGACGGGAAGCCGCAGCGTGCCACCGCTCACTTCCCGTCCCGCACGCTGGAATGGCAAGTAATAACCGTAGAGCGCGACGCCCGGACGCACCATGTTGTTCCATGTCTCACGCCGCGAGATCAGCGCGCTGGTGTTGGCCATGTGGATCAACCCTGGATCGAAGCCAGCCGCACCCACCATGCGCCGCGCCTCTTCGAAACGGCGCTCCTGTTCAGCCACCGAAGGGGCATCCATAATCTCGGAAGAAGCCAGGTGGGTCGAGAGCCCTTCGAGAACAAGATGAGGAGCCGCGCTGAGAGCCTTCAGCACCGCAGGAAGTTGATCCACGGATACACCCAGCCGGCCCATCCCCGTATCCACTTTCAAGTGCACCGCCTGCCGCACCGCTGCAGACCCCGCCGCATTCTCCAGAGACTCGATGTGCCAGGGCTCCCACACCGTGGGAGTGAGCCGCAAGCGGACGATCTCGCTTTCCTCGCCGCGCCAGAAGCCGGTCATCAACAAAATCCGCGACTCGATGCCCGCCTCGCGTAGCGGGATCGCCTCATCGAGCGAGGTGACGCCCAGCCACTTCGCGCCTTCCGCCTGCAGAGCGTGAGAGCATTCCACGGCGCCGTGGCCGTAAGCGTCGGCTTTCACCACCGCGCACACGGTCACCCCCGCTCCTGCATGTTTCACAACCGTGCGGAAGTTTTGCCGGAGAGTGGCCAGGGAAACTTCCGCCCATGTGGGGCGCGTCGCCACGCGGCTCAGAATTTCTGCAGTTGTTGCCACTTGGCTCGATTATAGCGGGAGCGGCGCGCGTCCTTAGGTTACGCTTGGGCTACTCCCGCATGATTCTCCCGTACCGTCGTTCATCAAACCTGCTTCATCAGTTCCCGGCCAGCGAGAAGTTCACGGTAATCTGGGTTTCAACTTCTACGGGCTCATTGTTTAAGACGTAAGGCCGGTAGCGCCACTGGCGCACGGCCTCAATCGCCGCCGGCACCAGCATGGGATGTCCAGCCAGAACTTGGAGGTTCTCAATGACGCCTTGCTTGCTGATCACCGCTTGCAAAACGACTTGCCCCTGAATGCGCGCGCTTCGCGCCAGTGGGGGATACGCCGGCAGGATCTTGTGAACCAGATCTCCCTCGCTCATGCGCGAGATACGGATCGGAGGAGCGACCGTCGCCGGCGACGGCATAATCGGGCGGGCCGTCCCCAAAGAATCACGCACTCCCTCCGAACTGCCGGGTCCCAAAGCTCCTGGAATGTAGGGACCAGAGGCTCCGATTGGTGGCGGACTATCATCGCCGGGAGCTGGTACGCCCCTCGGAATTTGTGCAGGCAGTCTCAGCGTGATCGCCGCCGAGTTGCTTGAAGCAGCAGCGTTTCCACTCGCGTGCGTTCTGACTGCGGGAACCTCTTCCAGAGGTTGACCCAGACTCACCGGCGGCGAGAATGGACGCAACGAAGGTAACCCCGCCTGGCGGAGCAGCGGCAGAACCAGCAACACGGCGCCAGCCAGAGCCTGCATGCCGAACCCTGTCAACGTTGTCAATCCGCGGCGCGAACGCTCGTTCCAAGACGAATTGAGCGTACTGATGAACATGGTGTCCTCCTGAGTGGAATGTTGTTGCTGCTAAGGACACCGAAACCTTCCCCGCTGGACGGGCTGGAGCAAAGAAAAAAGGCCGCGCTGGAATGCGGCCTTTGGGAACTTTTCCGGCACACGCGGTGTCGCGAAAACTTACTTGGGCGGTGTAGTTGACGACGGAGCCGCGGGCTTCGGAGCCGCGGGCTTCGGAGCGGGCGCCTTCGCTGCTGGAGCAGGAGCCGCTACACCCGACGACACGTTGTATGCGTCGACGATCGCCTTCGTGATGTCCACGCCTTCCCCCGACCACAGGACCTGGCTTTGCGGCCACTGGTTCGAGGTGTCCACAATCAGCGCGTATCCATTGTCCTGGGCGTATTTCACGATGGTGGGAGCCATCTTCTGCAAGATGCGCTGGAAAATCTCTTTCCCCTGGTTCTGTCCGTCCTCCTGGAAATCCTGGACGGCACGATCGAGGGACTTCTTCTTGGTCTCAATCTGCTTGACCAAGGTGGCGCGGGCATCCTCGTTCAGTTTGTCGCCCTGGGTCTGCAGTTGCTTCTGCAGTCCCTCAAGCTCATCATTCTGAGCCTTGAGTTCGTTCTGTTTGGGCTCCAGTTTCTTGGTCAGGGCATCCGCGTCGCGGCGGCCTTCGTTGGAGCCGAAGACGGCAGCTTCCACGTTGATGGTTCCGACCTTGGTACCGGCCGTGGGCGCCGAAGCGGCCGGACTCGCCGCTGCAGCAGATGGACTGGCAGGAGTAGTGGCGGCGCCACCGGGGGTTTGGGCCCATGCGGAAATCGTTAAGACCACCGCAATAGCCAGAAGAAACCGCAGAAACTTGCTTGTCATTGGATCTCTTACACTCCTTGGAACATAGTTCCGGTAAAGATGGTTCCGGGAATGAACTCAGATTGCCCTCAGGCAACGCCGGGCCGGACTTACTGTGCCGATCTCACGAGGTCATCGTGTTGCGTTTCTTTGTCTTGCCTTCTGCAACAGCGGCCGTCAGACCTTCATCTGTACGACAAGGCGCACTGGGCTGCCAGCGTCACACGCCGGGGTTGCGGACGTGTCGTCCACCCCGATCAGCTTCCTGCAATGGCGTGGATCACAGCAATTATAGAGAGCATGCTCAGCCGCCGTCAAACCCTCCACTGCGAAACTTGCGCCTAGAACGTCGTCGCCACGGTGAAGCGGAACGTCTTGCGCGGCTCCCGCAGCAGGAAAGTCGGGGAGTAAGCGTTTCTCGCCAGGTTATACGTATACGCTCCCGCCTCAGTTAAGTGGCAACCCGCTGGTCCGCAAACCTGCGGGAACATGCTGGGAGTAATCGGAATCGGCGGCGCCGCCGGGCTATCCAGCCGCAGCGGGTTATAGGCCCAGTAAATCCGGAAGGGCGCGTTGACCACTGGCAGAAACATCTGGAGCTCAAGTCCTGTGGACATTCTCGGCCTCCAGTTGGTCGCGCCCAGAACCTGCAGATCCTGGGACGGCGGCGGGTTTAACACGCTGCCTACAGTACAAGTATTGGCGGTGGCAGTCTGCACCAGCTGCGGACATCCAAAGGCCTGACCGACCACGCCTTGATATTGCACCTGCGCAATCTGCAACTCCGACTTCCGGAGAATGGGGTCAATGCCCATGTCGATGAATGGAGCCAGGGCCACCGGGCCAAATATCGTGATGCGGTACTCCATGTTGGTGATTACGCTCAAATCACCGCCCGGAAAAACGATCTGGTCCACGGGAATTGGAATGGTCACGTTCCCCTGCAGGAAATTCTGCGGGTTCCTGAGTACGGGGGTACCGTCGCGATTGGTCAGAGTGATCGATCCCACGCTCGGCAGGAACGCCACCGGCGACACCGAGCGGATATCGAAACCGCGCAGATCGTTCTCCCCACCCATGTACGCACGCTGGAACGGAGGCGCAACCAAGCCACCGAAGCCGGTGATAAAAGAGCCTTGTACATTGAAGCCCAGCGCGTTGCGTCCCTTCTGCAGGGGAACGAAGCGCTTGTACTGCACGATTGGCCGCACCGACCGAACCGTCCCTCCCAGACCAGCGAGTTCCGCGCCCAGCGTAAACTGGTGCCCGGTTTTGGGGGAGATCGGACTATTGATGGTGTTGAAGGAGAAATTCGGAAAGATCTTGCTGGTGATGATTCCGTTCAGCGCATTGGGCCCGGAGATTCCGCGGAAGGCGATAAACTCGAACAAATTCTTGGACGCACTACTGAGCGCCGCCAGCGAGGACCGGTCGAAGGAATAGGTAACCCCCAGGCGATTGAAACGGCGCTTGTCACGCGCGCGCAGCGGATAGCTCAACGACGTGGTGAACCCAGCGCTCGCCTGCGTGTAATTCTGCAGGTTCTGCAGCACGGCGTTGGGCAGGTTCAGGTTCTGCCCGCTGAAGATGGAGAGTTGCCGGGCCTGGTCGTACTTGGTCTTGGTGTAGTACACATTGAAACCAAACTGCAATGGCCGGTCAAACATGTAGGGCTGGGTAAAGCCGAACCGGATGCTCTTCGCCAGATTCCCGACGCTGGCCTGGACCTGAAGCGTCTCACCCAGACCGAGGAAGTTGTTGGTCGAGTAGTTGATGCCGACAAAGGCGCCTTCCAGCCCGCTCACGCCTCCGTTCAGGCCAATGCTGTTCTTGCCCTTCTCCTTGACCTTCAAGGTGAGGTCGACCAATCCGTTCTTCTCGTCCAGTTGCCGGACGGTGACGTTCGGGTCGTCCGGCTTCAACTGGTCGAAGTAGCCCAATTGGTTCAAGCGCAGCAAGCTCAGCTCCCAGAGCTGCGAGTTGTAGATGTTTCCCTCCTCCAGAGCGATCTCGCGCCGGATGACTTTGTCGCGGGTCGTGGTGTTGCCCTGGAACTCGATTCGGCGCACATAGAACTGCTTGCCTTCGTCCACGTCAATGTCGAGAAAGATCAGTTTCTTTTCGTCGTCAAACCTGGTTTCCGGTACGGGAGTGAAATTGATGTAGCCCAACTGGCCATAGGCCTTGCGCAGGGCCTCCAGACCCTTGCCCACTTTCTCTTTGCTGAAGATATCTCCATCCTTGATCGTGAAGACGGCTCGCAGCGCCTTCGAATTGGGCACCGCCTTGTTGTTCTTGAACGTAATCCCGCCCAGCGTATAGCGTTCGCCTTCTTCTATGGTCATCGTAATATCGACAGATTTGCCCGCGCCGCCCTGCAATAGCGGGACACGGGGGCCCGCGTGCCCGGTGTCGTGAATCTGGGTCTTGGGCTCGCCTGCGATGTTCATTTTGAAATAGCCCCGATTCTGGTATTCATTGCGGACGCGCTCCGTGTCTTCGTCGAGCTTGGTCGCGTCGTAGGTCCGGGCCAGGAGGTTCTCCAGGAAGATCGAGTGCGGGATGCCGATGGGCCGCAGATTCTTCATGGCGTAACGCAGCACTCGCGTCTTGACGTTCTTGTTCCCCTCGAACTTGATCTTGCCGACCTTGACTTTGGGACCTTCTTTGATCACAAACGTGACCCCGATCGCAGCCGGTGGAATCTGCCGTATTTCGGTCCGGATCGTGGAAAATTGGCGTCCGTGTTCGGCCAGCAGGCCTTTGATCGCCACTTCCGCCTTCTTGACTTTGGTTGGGTCGTATTGATTCTCCACGCTCAACCCGACCTTAGCCAGCTTGAACCGGTCGAGCACGTCGCTGGTCGAGACCGAACTCAAGCCGACGTAGTTGATCTCGCGGATGGTCGGCTTCTCCTTAACCTGGATAATCAGCCGCCACCCCTTCGGAGTCTGCTCCCGCGTAAAGCGGATATCCGCGAAGTAGCCGGTGTTCCACAGCGCATTGAAGTCGCGCTCCAGCGCGGCGGGATCATAGATATCGCCGGCGTGGGTGAAGATGCGCGCCTTCACCGTCTCGGCGGGAATTCTGCGGTTCCCCTGGACGTTAATCTCGGAAATCACATCGGTCTGGGCCCAGCTGGCTGAGGCGGAGAGCAACGCCAGCATAATCCCGAGCCCCCATCCTAACCCTTTCATTCTCCAGCAAAGCCGTTCAAATGAAGAAGATGGAGGATGAGCGGCGCCGGAAGAACCCTGGCCGTGCGCGGACACAACAATGTCTGGATGAGAGCAAAAATGAATCGCTACGACCTCAGCCTCTGGGATGTGGGAAAACGATCATTATACGGTAGAAAAACAGAAAGCGTCCAAGCCGCCACTCTTGCCGGTGGCTTCATGGAAGGGACTTGGCGGACTCCACCTCCACCAAGACGGAATAAAACGTGGCGGAGTTGCCCAGGTCGGAAAGTTTTTCTGAGGTCAGCACGTTGATATTGCGGAATCCCGGACCCAGCTTGGCCCAATTCAGTCTCGCCGAAACCACGCCTGGCCGAACCGCGCCGTCCACTCTGGCTTTCAAGAAGATTTCTCCCCGACGGTTGTACACCCTCACCGTCTCGCCGTCGGCAATTCCACGCGCCCGGGCGTCGGCAGAATGCATTTCCAGAAGATTCGTCTCCTCCATCTCCTGGACCGAAGGCAGGTTGGTAAAAGTAGAGTTCAGGAAGTTGTCGGCCTTGCGCGCCAAAAGCTCAAGAGGGAAAGCCGCTCCCTGTCCTCCGTGACGAGATTCGGCCGGAGGCGTGAACTCGGCCACCGGATCAAGCCCCTGCGCTCGAATCGCTTCGCTGTACAGTTCAGCTTTGCCCGAAGGCGTGCGAAAGTCGCCGTGAGCGAAGGGAAGAAACGGTTCTGACTGGCCACTGGCCACTGACCACTGACCACTGAAGTTGAGCCGCACCTGGCGCTCCCGCCCCAACCGCTCCCGGCTGATGCCCTTCAACCATGGATTGCTCGAAGCCAGCGCGCCATCGATCATTTCGTCGACGGTCTCGCTGAAGCACACATCCTTGAAACCCATTCGCTGAGCTAGAGCGCGAAACACTTCAACATTCGACCGGCACTCGCCCAACGGCTCAATGGCTTGGTCTGACACCTGCAGGTAGTAATGGCCGTATGCGGTCTGCAAGTCCTTGTGCTCGAAAAAAGTCGTCGCCGGTAACACGATGTCGGCATAGTCGGTCGTGTCGGTGAAAAACTGCTCGTGGACCACAGTAAACAGGTCCGCGCGCTTGAGCCCGCGAATCACATCATTGTGATTTGGACAGACCGCCGCGGGATTTGAGTTGTAAACAAAAAATGCCTTCACCGGCGGATCGCTCAGCGTGTTCAGCGCCTTGCCCAGTTCCACCATGTTCACAGATCGCGGCAGATCTTGGACTCCCTTAGGCTTGAGATCAGGCCGAGTCAGGGCATCTTTGTTCAGTCCAAACGCGCCGCTGGTTGACATCTGCATTCCGCCGCCGATTTCCTTCCACGATCCGATGATGCAGGGCAGCATCGCGATCGCGCGCGTCGCCATCCCCCCGCCTTCCGACCGCTGCACGCCGTAATTCAGCCGGATCACCGAAGGCCGTACCGTGGCGTATTCCCGCGCCAGCTTGCGGATGTCTTCGGCCACAATCCCCGTCCACTGCGCCACCCGCTCCGGCGGGTAGTCTCTTACTTTTTCGCAAAGCTGATCAAAGCCGATCGTGTGCTTCGCGACGTAATCGGCGTCATGCAACCCTTCGCCGATGATCACGTGCATCATGGCAAGCGCCAACGCGCCATCGGTGCCAGGATTGATCGGAAGATACCAGTCGGCGCACGCCGCAGTCCGTGTGCGGTAGGGATCGATCACCACCAGCTTCGCTCCCTTGCGCCGCGCCTCCTCAATGAACGGCCAGAGATGAACATTGTTGCCGTGAATGTTCGAAGCCCAGGCAATGATGGTACGCGAATGGACGAACTGCTCCGGTTCGGTGCCGAGTTTCACTCCGAGCACGGACTGCAGCCCGGCCTCGCCGGCCGCGGAACAAATCGTACGCTCCAGTTGCGAAGCGCCGAGGCGGCTGAAAAATCTACGGTCCATCGAAGCGCCGTTCAGCGCCCCCAGCGTTCCACCGTAGGAATAAGGCAGAATCGCCTCACTGCCGAATTCGGCAACGATGGCGCGAAAACGCGAGGCAATTTCATCCAGCGCTTCGTTCCAAGAAATGCGCCGCCAACCCTGCTCCGCTTTTGTGGGGACAGCCGCCCCCGGCTGTCCAGGAGCGAAGCTCCGCTGCGCCACCACCAGCCCCTTCGCCGCAATCCGCCGCACCGGATACAGCACACGGTCCGGCGAATACACCCGGTCCAGATACTTCACCACTTTCCCGCACAAAAATCCCCGAGTCACGGGATGCTGTGGGTCACCCTGAATCTTAGTCGCGCGCCCATCCTCTACGGTGATCAGCACCCCGCAAGCATCGGGGCAATCGTGCGGACACGCGGCATGGACAACTTTCTTCATAACTTCAATCTGTCGATTATAAGGGCGCACTGCCCCTGCAACACATAAGGGCATCCGCCCGTTTCGGATGCCCTGTTTTCCATCTGATGCAACAAAGGGTGCGGCTACTTTATCTCCAACACTTCCTTCTCCTTGGCCTTGCTCATCTCTTCCATCTTCTTGATTTCGTCGTCGGTGAGCTTCTGGATCTCCTCCAGCGACCGCTTCTCATCATCCTCGGTGATCTTCTTGTCTTTCATCGCCTTCTTGATGGCCTCGTTGCCATCGCGGCGTATATTCCGCACCGCGGTGCGATGTTCCTCGAGCACCCTGTGCAGATGCTTCACCATTTCCTGGCGGCGCTCCTGGGTAAGCGGTCGGCACCGGCACGCGGATCAGCTTGCCGTCGTTCATCGGATTCAGCCCGAGTTCGGCGGAGCGGATGGCTTTCTCGATCGCTCCGATCTGCGAGGGATCAAAGGGCTGCACCGTAATCATTTGCGGTTCCGGCGCATGCACTGCCGCAATCTGGTTCAGCGGCATTTGCGAGCCGTAGTAGTCGACGTTCACGCTATCCAGCATGTGGACCGAGGCACGTCCGGTGCGCGTGGCCGCCATCGCCTTGCGGAAATCTTCCACCGCCTTGTCCATCCGCGTCTTCAGTTGTAGGTACGTTTCTTTCAGGCCCGGAATCGCGGCCATTGTGGGTGGGGCCATATCAGTCAGCTCCGTAAGAGTTCAAGAATCAAAACGGTGAATTATAAACCCAACAGAAAGCTGGCCACGGATTCTCACGGATTTTCACGGATCATGAACTCATGAAATCCGTGTGAATCCGTGCAAATCCGTGGCCAAGTCTTTACGCGCCTACTCTCGATCCAATCTTCTCTCCGCTAACCACCCGCCGGATGTTCCCATGCTGATTCAGATTGAAGACGATGATGGGCAGGTTATTGTCCTTGCACAAGCTGATCGCGGTGGAATCCATCACTTTCAGACCCAGCTTCAGAACGTCCATGTAGGTGATGTCCGTGAACTTCTTCGCGTCTTTGACCTTCATGGGATCGGCGTCGTAGATGCCATCCACCTTCGTGGCCTTGAGAATCGCATCGGCCTTGATCTCCATGGCGCGCAACGATGCCGCCGTATCGGTCGAGAAGTAAGGGTTGCCCGTCCCACCAGCGAAGATGACCACGCGTCCTTTTTCCAGATGCCGGATGGCGCGCCGCCGTATGAACGGCTCCGCCACCTGGTTCATCTCAATCGCCGTTTGCACGCGGGTATAGACTTTCTGTTTCTCAAGCGCATCCTGCAGCGCGAGGGCGTTGATCACCGTAGCCAGCATTCCCATATGATCGGCGGAGACGCGGTCCATGTCTTTCGCCTGATCGGCGACGCCGCGGAAGAAGTTGCCGCCGCCCACAACGATCGCGAGTTGCACTCCCAGCTTGTGCACGTCGGCCAACTCCGCCGCCACCTCGTGGATGCGCGCCGTATCCACACCAAAACCTTGCTTGGCAGCCAGGGCTTCTCCCGAAAGCTTGAGCAGAACGCGTTTGAAGGCAGGGGTTTGCATAATGTAGCTCCGGCGCTTGCCCTGAGTTTAACCGAAGGGTCCCGCCGGCTGTAGTGAGCAAATAATCTCGCGCACAACACAAAAAAGGGCGCCCATTGGGCGCCCTGAACTACTCTGCTTTCTGTTCGGTCGGCTTAGTGGTCGCGACCGTCTCGCCCGCGTCGCCCACTTTGAAACGCGCGAAACGCCGTACGCTGATGTTCTCGCCCAGCTTACCGATCTTCGCCGCGATGAGCTGCGCAATCGACACGGTCTGGTCCTTGATGAAGGGCTGCTCCAGCAGGCAGACCTCCTCATAGAACTTCTCCATTTTGCCGGCGACCATCTTCTCGGCGATATGCTGCGGCTTGCCAGAGGCAACGGCCTGCGCGATGTAGATGTCTTTCTCGCGATCAAAATCAGCCTTGGTCACATCTTCCTTGCGCACGAACTTCGGATCGCTGGCCGCTATGTGCATGGCAATATCGTGCACCAGTTCTTTGAAGTCGTCGGTGCGCGCCACGAAATCGCTCTCGCAGTTGACCTCGACGAGCACGCCGATCTTGCCGCCGGCATGGATGTAGCTCGTCACCGCTCCTTCACTGGTCACACGCGTAGCTTTCTTCGCCGCAACCGAAACGCCCTTCTTTCTCAGAATGACGACCGCCTGCTCCATATCGCCTTTGGCTTCGGTTAGAGCCTGTTTGCAATCCATCATCGGCGCCCCCGTCTTTTCCCGGAGAGCCTTTACTTGCGATGCAGAAATATTCCCGCGACCGCTGTCACCTGGTTCAGAACTAGGAATAGTTGCCATATCTAGAATGATTCCTCTTTACTTCACAAGATCACTTCACAAAAATTAACCCGCGCCGGACGACCCGCGCGGGTCTGATGTCAAACGCCCGGTATGTTCTTTCTGACCACTGACCACTAGCCACTGACTACTGGTCTTAAACCGTTTGACTCTCCACCTTGATCGGGACGTCGCCGTCTTCGTTCGCGACCGGCTTCTTATGCGTTCCCGGACCCAGCACCTCTTCCATGCTGATGTCTTCGCCGATCTCCGCCATATCAGAGGCAGCCGCAGCCTCCTGGACATGAAGTTCCAGCGCAGCGGCCGCATCTTCGGCCTGCTGCGTTTCCAGAGCCTGTGCCTGTTCGGTCGCGGCCGTCATGTCGGCGACCTGCTTATCGCTCATCAGCTGCGCGCCCTCGGCGATCGAGTCCGAAATCTTCGAAGTAAACAGCCGGATCGCCCGCAGCGCATCGTCGTTGCCCGGAATCACGTAATCCACTTCGCTGGGATCGCAATTGGTGTCGACCACCGCCACCACCGGAATGCCCAGCTTGCGCGCCTCGCGCACCGCGATCTGCTCTTTGTTCGAGTCGATGACGAACACCGCATCCGGCAACCGGCTCATGTTCTTGATGCCTGCCAGGTTGGCCTGCAGATGTTTGCGCTCGCGCTCGAGCTTGATCACTTCTTTTTTCGGCAGCAGCTCGTAGCGGCCATCCGTGGCCATTTCATCGAGTTCCTTCAGCCGCTTCACCGACTTCTGCACCGTAACCCAGTTGGTCAGCAGTCCGCCCAGCCAGCGCTGGTTGATGTAGAAGCCGCCGCACTTTGTCGCCTCTTCGGCAATCGCGTCCTGCGCCTGGCGCTTGGTCCCAACGAACAGCACAATCTTGCCTTCGGCCGCCAGTTCCTGCACGAATTTCGACGCCTCTTTGAACATTTTCAATGTCTTCTGCAGGTCGATGATGTAAATCCCGTTGCGCTCTCCGAAGATGTATTCCTTCATCTTGGGATTCCAGCGCTTGGTCTGATGCCCGAAGTGAACACCCGCTTCGAGCAACTCCTTCATGGTGATGGTAGCCAATGAACCTCCTTATTTAGTCTGCATCGGGAAGCCAGTTCTCAGTACCGAGTACCCTGTACCCAGCAAAAAATCACTGGCCACTAGGTACTGGCAACTGGGTACTGCTCTCCGATTGCCATTCCCGTCCCCGCGCCGCGAGGCACAGGAAGAATTGAACACCTAAAACAGCCGTCAGCTTTCAGCCATCAGCTCTCAGCTAAAAGCAGAAACCTTGTCATTCCGAGAAACCTTGTCATTCCGAGCGAAGCGAGGAATCTCGGTCTCCTCGGACGCTGACCCGCATTACCGCTTGCTGAACTGGAACCGCTTGCGCGCGCCCTTCTGACCGTACTTCTTGCGTTCCTTGCCGCGCGAGTCACGCGTCACCATGCCCTCGGACTTCAGCTTGCCGCGCAGTTCCGCGTTGAACTGCATCAAAGCCCGCGCAATTCCAAGCTTCACCGCATCGGCCTGGCCGCGCACTCCGCCACCCAGCACGCTGGCGATAACGTTGAACGAGGCCGCCGTATCCGTGGACGCCAACGGCGCCTTTGCGCTCGAGCGCTGCGCCGGAGTCACAAAGTACTCCTCAAATGCACGCCCGTTCACCTTGAACTCGCCGCTGCCCGGACGCAGATAAACCCGCGCAATCGCCCGCTTCCGCCGTCCCGTTCCGTAGTACTGCACCAATTCCGCCATCTAGCTTTTCGCTCCTAAGCTCTTAGCTTCCAGCTTGATTCCCCAGAAGCGAGCCCTCGATCGGTTGAAATCTAAACTTACCTTTGTCATCCTGAGCGCAGCCGCTTTTCAGGCGGAGCGAAGAGCCCGCCCTGAGCGGTTACGCGAAGGGATCTCAATCTCCTCGAACCTTAGCGCCGGACTACGCCCGCATTTCCAATTTCAAGTCCTGCGGCTTCTGCGCCTCGTGCGGATGCTTGTCGCCCTTGTAAACGTTGAGCTTCGACAGCATGTGCGCAGCGAGCTTGTTCTTCGGAAGCATGCGCTTCACAGCGTCTTCAATAATCTTTTCCGGCTTGCGCGCCAAACGCTTGCGGTAATCTTCGGTACGCAGACCGCCCGGATATCCGGTGTAGTGGTGATACTGCTTCTGCTCCGACTTCATCCCGGTCGTTCGAATCTTCTCGGCGTTGACCACAATCACGTGATCGCCGGTATCGAGAAAAGGCGTGTACTGCGGGTTCTCTTTGCCCATGAGGATGCGTGCCACCTGCGAGGCCAGACGTCCCAGCGTCTGCCCATCCGCATCCACGACGTACCACTTGCGCACAATTTCCCCCGCTTTGGGGAAATAGGTTGACATCGGAACTCTCCCAGAATGAAAAAAAAGTTGCGAAAGAAGACCGCTCGTTGATTCTCCGGCGAGGACGCCAGACCATCAGGCGGGCAACCACACGACTACCAAGTCTTTAAGATACCGAAGCCTACAGGGAATTGTCAACGCAGAGTTAATGACTCGAGTTGTCTTGCCATCGATCAAAAGAACTTCTTTAGCGTTTCCATACGAACCTGTTCTTTCGCGACCGCCTGTCCGACGCGCTGCATATTCAGAATTTGGTCCGCCGCATCCATCTCACGCACCTTTACCGGATCGAGGTCCGGAAGGCCCAACTGATCCAGCCGTTGCCGCGTGAGTCCTACGGTGATTCTCTGGTAAGTAACCAGCTTCTGCGCGCCCATACTGCGGCTTACCTGGCTCAAGGCATCGTCGCTCGGAACCCCCGACGCCGTCCCGGACGACACCAGTTCGGTCATCGCCGAAAGCACGGTCTGCGGCCGCTGCCCGATCATGTGCATTATCACATTCTGCTGCAGATTTGCCTCGTTCATCATCTCCTTCACCACATACCTGCCCCAGTCGATCAACTCGTAACGCGCGGCCTCACCTTCGGCGATCGTCACTGGATTGAATCCTGTGCCCAACGAAAGTAGAAGCAACTGATCGCTTCCCATCGGCCAGCCATTTCCATATTCTGGGATGGTTGCTTCCAAAAATACCTGCAGCGAGGGATTATTATAGCTGCTGACGCCGCCATCGATAAATTCGTACGTCTGCAGCATGCCGTTACCGCCGGGAATTGACATTGTATGCGGAGGAAAATAAGTCGGGGCGGCCGAACTCGAACGCACCAGCTCCCACAGAGGCAGCCCGGAGTTTTGCGCGAAAAATCTATTTCGGGGATTATTGGTGAAGAACCAGTCGTTCCCGAGGGTTGCATTCTTGGCAACAATCAAAATCTGCGCCTGCAGCTTGTCGCTGCCCAGCGGAGTCGATTCGCCCAGAACGTCTTTCAAGTGCTTTTCCAGTGGGCCACTAGGGTAGCTGTGCCAGAACCTCACGGGCAAAAAAGACTTGGTGAAGATGTCCTGGCCAAACTCAAGATAGAAATCGCGGAGTTCGTTGGCCTTCCTCCCCAGCGCCAAACCTGCGGCCAGAATCGCGCCCGTGCTGGTGCCCCCGATCAGATCGAAGCGGTTGCACAGCGGCTCGGGCTTGCCCGTCAGGTCGTCGAGTTGCCGTTCGATCTCTATCAGTGCTTCGGCGGGAATAAGTCCCAACAAACCGCCGCCGTCAATCGAAAGAAGCCGCCGCGGCCGGTTCGCAGTAGAAACGTCTTCTGGCATGGAGCCCTCCGGGAGCTCCCATGTTATCGTGCGATATCAATGGTGCCAACGGCGATTTTTGCAACTATAAGTCCGCGTTAGTCCTGAGTTAGAAGAACTGGCACCGGTATGGAAGCTGGGAAAAGCTGACAGCTCGAGGGCGATCTACTTCTTCTCCGCCATTTTCCGGGCGATCTCTTCCATCAGCTTGGGGCGAAGATTGGCCAGCACGCTCTCTACGATGCTGGCAACGTCTGTGGAATCGCCTGCCGGCGAGGCTGAGGCTTCTTGCAGAATCTGCTCAGCGCCCGCTGCTACAGCCATGGCAGCAGTCTCCGCCGGGGCTGACTCGGGCACTTCGAATTCTTTGGGTTGCGACTGCGCCACTTCGCTGTCTTTGCGAGTATCGCGGATTTGACGCCAACTTGCCCACGCCGCTGCGCTGCTCTTCACCGGATCGGAGTCTGGCTTGTACTCCTCTGCGTTCTCGTCACCGCCGACGACAGGAGCAAAATCCACACTGGAGGCAGGCGCTGCTTCCGCAATCGCGGGTTCAGCTTCAGGCACGAGCTGTGATTCCTGCGGTTGTGATTCCTGCGCTTCCCGCGCAACCGCTTCTGGCGCAACCGCTTCTGGCGCAGTAAGACTGGAAGGATCGGCAACCACCGTCTCCACGGCAGAAGTCACAGACTCGGCTACTGGAGCGGCCACTGCATTCGGCTCCGCCAACTCGGCACCTGGGGATATCTCGACAAGGGGTTCAACTCGCGCGACTTCCGGCCAAGTGACATTCTCAGCGGCCGCGGCCTCCACCACCGGCGCAGCCTCCAGCGAAGGAGGATTCTCGGCGGTTGCGGGCTCCACCTCCTGCGCGGGAGCGGCACCGGCAGAATCGGCTTCCGCGGGCACATACGCCGCGTACGCCGCATACGCCTGCTGCATTTCCTGTTCGAGCGAGATCGTTGCCTCTTCGCCTTCCAGCGCCACCGGCACCGCTGTCCATCGCGATCCGTCCTCACTCGCCGCCGGCACAGGTTCAAACGTGGCCGCAGCTATCGTAACCGGAAGGTCCTGCGCTTCCTCCGCCTTCACGTCAGCCAAGCTAGAGTCGGCCTCAGTCGCAGCAACCTCGCAAGCTACTTCGTCAATCTTGTTTTCTGGAGGTGCTTCGGACTTCGCTTCTTCGCTCACGAGGGGCGCAAGGTTGTCTTCGACTCGATCCGAAGGTGCCTCGAAGGTCCCCTGGCCCGGTGGGTCAGAAACCTGCGTCTCAGAAATCTGCGGTTCAGAGAATCTGCTTTCAGAAACCCGAGGCTCATCCTCAACCGCGGCGCCTGCCATCTGCATTTTCGCCGCTGCCGCCGCAATCGCGGCAACTTCTTCCGGCGTCACATCTTTCGGCAGGCCTGCTGGCGCCAATGCTGCCACATCCACACTTGTTTCCGCGGCTTCTTCAGCCTGTTGCCGCCTCTCCTCCTTGTTCCTGGCGGCCTTCTCCGCAGCCTTCTCCACCGGCGTTTCCACCACCGTGCGGAGATCCCGGTTCATGGGGTTATAGATCGAAGACTCGTCGGCAACTTTCTCCTGGGGCTCCGGCTTCTCGTGAGGGAACCCAATCCGGCTGCTCCATCCATTCTGTTCGCCCGCCGCTTCTTTCCGGCCCCGGCCAGCTTCTTCTGCAGCCGCCATCGCCCGAGCAAATCGCCCCGGCTTTGAGGGTTCGGCCCGCGGCACCACCTTGTCTTCCAGCTTCGACAAAGCGCTCAGCAACTCGCTCGCTTCAAAGGGCTTGACGATGTAACCGTCGGCGCGCACCCGTTGCGCCTCTTCCGGCTTGAAAGGCTCCAGCTTGCCCACGCTCAGCAACACCGGAATCCGCGCCGTTTCCTGCGATTCCTTGAGGCGCTGGCACACCTCCAGCCCGCTGTAGCCGGGCATATAAACATCCAGGATGACCAGGTCGGGTTTCAGTTCGGCGATCTTCTTCAGCGCAGCGGAGCCATTATTGACGGCAATTACCTCATACCCCGCATCCGCGAGAATCTTGCGCCCCATGTTCTGGGCGGTCACGCTGTCGTCAGCAAGCAGTATCTTCCGGGCCAAGGAAATTCCTCTGATGAGGGGAGATAACGCGAAGGTAACCCGCCCATCGACGCAAGTCAATGATCGGACGGGAGGTTACCCGGTTACCAGTGGTCAGCGCCTACCGCGTATGGGCTGAAAACCCAAGGGTGATGATACGGTTTGAGCCGCCAGTCTTCGATCACTTATGAGGATGTCTATGACGATGGTGAAAGGACGTAGGCTGATCGCTGACGGTGAATTGCCCCGCTAGAACGAGATGATCTTCTTCAAGCCCTTCTTTTTCTTCTTCTTGCTGCTCGAAACATCCTTGTCGCTAGCCAGGTCGGAACTGGAACTGGAACTCGCGGCGGCCCCACCGGCAGGCAGTGCCGGAGCCTGCTGAATCTCATTGACTTGCACCGGCGGCGGCAAAGATGCATCGCCCGATACCGCACTTTGACTCTCCGCAGCCGGCTTCAACTCATTCGGATCCGGCGGCCCACTTGGCTTCAACTCACTCGGATCCGGCGCCGCCGGCTTCAGTTCGTTGGGATCGGCCACCCTGTTCTCGCGGGCAAAAGCCTGGCCGTTGGCCGGAGTCGCATCGGACCTGGGAGCCGGCTCATTGGCCGCGGGAGTCCCTCCCTTCACTGCCTCAACGCTCAGACCATGTTCGCCGGCAGGACTTCCCATCGCCTTCCGCATGGTTTCTCCAGCCAATTGGTTAGCCGACACCGGCGTCGGGTCGACCAGGGTCGGATCGCCCACTTTCGCGGCTTGCGCCACGTCAGGCCCCTTCTTCACCACGCTCATTAGCCGGTCGAGCGTGTTGGCCTCCCGCCGGCTTTCTTCCTCTGCCCGGTTCTGCGCCAGGGCTGCCTTGGTCGGCCGCGGAATCGGCTGATGCAGCGCCGCCAGCCGCTTCTTCGCGTCCGTCTCGCGCTCCATCGCTGGATACCGCGTAATGATCTGCGAATACGCCGCGCTTGCCTCCTTGGTCCATTCCCCAATCACATTCGCCTTGGTCGTTTCTGCCACGCACCCCGGTGGCTCGTTAACCGCCTTGCAGGCCGGTTTCGTCCGCAACTGCGCGATCTCTCCTTCATAATCCTGACCCAGCAAATAAAGCGCCTCATCGGCCCGGCTGTATAGCGGATACTTCTCCACCAGCGACTTCAGCCGCGCCATCGACGGCTGATACTCCTGCCGATAGTAATAGAACCGGCCAATGTTAAACTCCCGGTCCGCCAATACCTCCTGCACTTCCAGCAGCCGCTGCTTGCCTTCCTTCACGAGCTTGGCATTATCGGGATACTGCATGATCAGATTCCGGTACTCATCCTCGGCTCGCTTGGCGTGGGTGTAGTCGCGATCCGATTTCTCCATCTGCTGGAACTGGATGTTGGCAATCTTCAACTGCGCCTCGGCCGCTTCCGGCATGTTGGGGAAGAAGGTCTCGAAATCGCGATATTCCTGCTCGGCCTGCGCCAGCGACGCCGTCCCGCCCTCCGCGTACCAGGAATCGCCCACCGCCAGCTTCGCCCGCGCGATGAACTCCGAATCCGGATAAGTGTTGATCAAGGTCTGCAGCGTCATGCGCGCCACGTCGAAGCGGTTGTGCTTCATCGCGTCCATGGCCCGGTCGAACAACACCTTGTCAGGCTGCTTCGACCCCACATTGGCCAGTGGATTGACGGACTTCTTATTGGTGCAAGCCGCCGTGATCATCAGCAGCATGCAAAGCATCGGAATAATGGAAAATCGATGTGACATTAAGACCTCGAGACGCAGGTGTAGCGGCCGGGTCTCTGACCCGGCCGCCGAGCGAAGCTCGGCCCATTTTCTGCTTGCAGTCTGAAGCAATCGCCGCCTTGCTGACCGTGCATGCCGACCCAACCGGGCTGCGCCCGGCGACCCGGTCAAAGACCCGGTCCTACACTTTCAACAGTGCCGCTTCCTTCGCCGCCTTCAGCAGCGCTTCTGCATTCTTCTTTGGATCGCCACCACCGAACACGGCGTTGCCCGCCACCAGAATTTCCCCGCCCGCCCGCACCACATCGCTCACCGTGTCGAGCGCCACTCCGCCATCTACTTCGATGCGGTAAGTCAGCCGGCGTTGGCCGCGAATCTCGGTTAATTGCCTCATCTTTTGCAGCGTGGAGGGAATAAACTTCTGTCCCCCGAACCCCGGATTCACCGACATCACCAGCACATAGTCCACAATGTCGAGCACCTCGGCCAGCGTGTCCACCGGCGTTGCCGGATTGATCACCACGCCAGCCAGGCAATCGTGGCTCTTGATCAAATGCAGCGTGCGGTTCAAATGCCGGCAAGTTTCCTGGTGCACCGAGATCCAATCCGCACCTGCTTCGGCAAACCCCGCAATGAATTCGTCCGGATTCTCGATCATCAGATGGCAGTCCAGCGGCAACTCCGTCACCTTGCGCAGCGACTTCACGACCGGAGGCCCAATCGTAAGGTTCGGGACGAAATGCCCATCCATAATGTCCACGTGGACGACACTTCCCCCGCCTTCATACGCGGCGCGCACCTGCTCGCCAAGACGGGCAAAGTCCGCTGAAAGAATCGAAGGTGCCAGCTCAATCAAACCTGGGCTCTCGTAAGGAACTTCCTGATGAAAATTCTAACACGCGATGCTCGTGTGGCGCGGACAGTCCTGCCCGCGAAGGCCTGCGCTTTCGCGACAAAGTGCTTTCCAGAACTTTAGCGTGCATGGCGGTGATCGCAGGGCTAGTGTGAGGCGGGCCATCTCCGGCCGCATGCCTTTGGCCAGCAGCCCCAGATAGAACTCGCGCCACACTCCCTGGCGAACGCTGGCCGCGGTAGCCGTGCTCTTGAACAGATTTTTCATCTCGTGGTTGTGGTTCCAGTTCAAACCGCGAATCAGCGCCGGGCGGCGGCGTTCCACCTGCCCATTCACCATGCGGTATTCGCCGCTGTCGCGCGTCTCCAGCCCCAGTCCGCAGTAACTCCAGAACTGGCGTTTGCTGCGGAAACGATGCGGCGTCTGCACCCGCCCGATCAGCAGCGCGGCGCGAATCGGCCCCAGAAACGGCACCGACTGCAACCATTGCGCCGCCGCATGTTTGCGACACTCCGCGATCAACTCCCGCCGCACCGCATGACGCAACGGCTGCAGCGCGTCCAACTCCTGATACAAATGCTCCGCCCGCCGCCGCAACCCACCCTCCAACTGCCCCAGATATTCCTTGCGATGCCGCTTGCCATATAGCTTCTTGCCCACACAGCTCACCGCCTGGCCCCGAAACACCGCCTTCAACCGCGCCATCACTCGCGTCGTGTCTTCCGTCAGCTGGGTATAGCTGCGCGCCATCGGCTGCACCTCCCGCGCGCTGCTCTCCCCGTGATACACCGGCGACAGCATCCCCGCCCGCAACAACTCCGCCAGTTTCCGCGCATCGATCGCGTCGCTCTTGCTCCCCGACTTCAACAGCGCATTCTTCCGCGGATTGCACACCACCAGCTTCGCCACCCGCCGCACCAGCACATCGTAAAGCCACGCCGAGTGCGTTCCCTCCTCGAAGGTCACCTGCAGCCTGCCTCGCACGCCATGAACGAAGTCCAGAACCGCATCCGCCCGCGTGGCCAGCACCGACTGCATCAGCACTCGACCGTCCTCGTCCAGCACCGCCACCGAAATCGTGTCCCGGTGGACATCCATTCCGATATATCTCACACTGTTCATCAGGGTGTTCCTTTCGTTGCGCTTTGGTGGTCTGCTTCTCACAGAACAACCGCAGCCTACTCGAAAGGGGCGCCCTTTTATAATGGGTGCCCCATTTCTCGCGTCCTTTTGCGAGAAGTGGGAACCAAGAACCCCAACCCCATGGGACTTTGATATCGTCTCTCAGTTTTTCACGTGCGGAGCGCCCTCCTCCGCCTTCTTCGGGGAGTCCTTCATCATCTCAGCGACCTCTTCCTGCGCGCGCTCCGTCATTTTCTCAACGCTATTGCGCATAATCGGCATCATGGCCTCCATGCCTTCCGCCGTGACCGCCGGCAATTCCCGCAACACCTTTTGTCCGGTCGGCGCGGAATAAAACGCGATGAGTGCGTCCATGTCTCCCTTCGTGAAATGCTTCTGATAGGCCGGCACCATCGCCTGCATCATCTCATCGAAGGGCATTTCTTTCATCATACCGTCCAGCATCTTGTTGATCCGCACTTCGCAATCCGGGGGAAGCTTGTCTTTGTCTTTTTCACATTGCTCGTGCGTCGTCTGATGCATAGGCTTGGACATTGCCTCCATCATCTTCAGCATCATGTCGTGGGAATGAACCGCCTGGAAGTATCGTTCGACGTCTTCCTTCGTGGCGGGAGCGTCGGCAGCAGTTTGGGCCAAGCCAGACGCGATTAGGGCTGAACAGAGTGTGGCCATCAAGAATACTCGACGCAAGGTGGACCTCCCACAGACTGTTAGCAGGTTATCCCACTGCCTAGGCTTAATCAATTGGCATGGCAGGGCGGAACTATTGCAGCTTGGCGAACTCCGCCTTGGCTTCCTTCAACACCGGGATGTCCGCGTCTGCATCCTTCCACAGCGTCAGAAAATCCTGATAAGCGGCGCGGGCTTTGGCTTTATCTCCCGCAAGCGCGTAGGCGCGGCCCAGTCCCAAATGCGCCAGCGCGCCGGCGAAACAATTCGAGACCAGTCCGGAATGGTCAACGATTTTCTGAAACTCCGCCACGGCGCCCTCCTGCCCGGAGGCAAGATACGCTTCCCCGCGAAGATATACCGCATAAAGGCAAGAGGTATTCGCGTTGCTCACGACCAAACCATAGTCCTTGCTCGCGGCATTTCTTAGCTTCGCAATCGCACCCGCGGAATCTTTGGCGGTCAATGCCAATTGCGCCTGAATCGTGGGCAGCCAGTAGGACTGCACCACGCTATGCAGCGGGTATCGTTTGGCCAGTTCCTCGGCCAGGGCGCGCGCTTTCGCGGGATCGCCGGCCCGCGCCAGAACCAGCGCCGCCAATTGCAGCACGTCCCGGCTGTCGGAAGCCATAGCAAGCCCTGCCGCGGCATCACGCTTCGCTTCTTCAAAATTGCCGAAGACCGCCTCCCGCCATGCGCCATAGAGATGCCAGATTGCCGCCGATTCCTTGTTGTCGGCACGCAGGGCGGCCTCCACCGCGCGGCGTGCCAACTCCCGGGATTTGATGACATGGCCGGCATAGGCTTCCGTATCAGCTTCCAGCGCGAGAATCTCATTCTGAAGTTCGGGACGTCCCTCAAACCAGGCCTCCTGTTCGGCCATGCCTTTCGGGTTCCTTGCGATGAACTCCACCCCATAGAGAACGTTGTGCAAAGTGTCATCATCCAGCTTGCGCGATATGGTCTGTTGATAGACCTGGCGGGCTTCATCGAAGCGGTTCAGCTCGGCGAGGAATGCAATCACGTTCTCGGCCCCGATCACATTGTCCGGATTCAGGCGCAGACCCTCGCGCGCTTGCTCCAATCCCTGTTCGATCTTGCCTTCGGCAGCGTAAACCGTACCCAGATTGTTGTACGCAACGTCGTCGCGAGGGTAGTTCTCCTCCCACTCCCGGAAGGTTTCGATGGCCTTGTCCAGTTCTCCCGTGTCGGACATGTAATACATCGTGGTAATGTGCAGCTTTTCCCGCTCGCTGGCGCGGTCGCGGAGATTGAAAGCTTTGCTCAGATACTCGTTGCCCCGCGTGGGCTGGCCGACGTTGCCATACATAATGCCGACACCTTCGAGCGCAGTGGCGAAGTTGGGGTCGAGTTCAATGGCATGCAAGAAAACGGGCAGAGCCGCCGCTGAGCCTTTTTCCTGCGAGACCTTCCGGGCATTACTCGCCGCCTTCAGCGCCTCCAGCGAAGGCGTGGTCTCCTGCGCCAGCGGCGCGTCAAACTTTTTTACCGAGGCCAGCGATTCGCCCAACTGCCCCCGCAGTTTTCCGGCAGCCTCACCCAGAACATCGAGCACTTTCTCTTTTCCAGCCGCCGTAGCCTGTTCTTGCGCCAGCGTATCTCCATTCAGGCAATTCACCGCCTTCAGCCCCACCACAAATTGACTGCCCAGGCTGGCAATAGAACCCGCAATGTAAGCCTTGCTGTCGGCGCGCTGGCACAATTCACGCGCGACATCCGGCGTGAGCGGCGTGTTGACCGGCTTCGTCATCAGTTTCAGCGTGGCCGCCACCTTTTCGTCCGAGAGCACGTTCAAAAACGGCGACTGCCGCAGCGACACACTCAGCGCCTGCTTGAGCGCATCGTCAAACACCGGATCACCCGTCGAGTTGGCGAAATCTCCCACCACAATCGTGTCTTTCTCGGTGAGCTTGGCTGTGGGACGATGCGTGTAGTAGTAGCCCGCGACTCCCGCCGCGATCACCACCACCAATGCCGCAACCATCCAGCCCAGTTTCGATCGCGGCGCGCTGGGAGCTGACGCGCGTCCCCGAACTCGCCGTCGCCAGACCCTTCCCGCTCGACTCCCGCTTCACCCCCACAGACGCTGCACCGCTCTCTGCTTTGTCCTCCGCAGCCACCGCCGAAGTGCCGCTGGATTCCACTTCCCGCTTCAGCCGCTTCAAATCCGCCCGCATATCGGAGGCGTGCTGGTAGCGCAGATCGCGATCTTTCTCCAGAGCCTTGTTGATGATGCGTTCCAGTTCGGCGGGCAAATCGGGATTCAGCCGCACCGGCGCAATCGGCGCCTTATGCAGGATCGATTCGAACAGCAGAGCCGTGCTGTCTCCGCGAAACGGCAGCGTGCCGGTCGCCATCTCATACAACACCGCGCCAAACGAAAACAGGTCCGTGCGCGAATCCAGCGGCTTGCCGCGCGCCTGCTCCGGCGACATATAAGCCACCGTGCCCACCGTCGAGCCCGCGTCGGTCAGTTGATCCACAGCCGTGCCAGTCTGAGTCACATCTCCGGGCACCGCTGTCACTTTGGCCAACCCGAAGTCAAGAATCTTGCCGTGCCCCCGGCTGGTCACAAAAATATTTGCCGGCTTGATGTCGCGGTGCACGATGCCCTTGGCGTGCGCCGCATCGAGCGCATCGGTCACGTCGAGCGCAACCCGCAGCAACGTCTCCATGTCGAGCGGCGCGCTGTTGATGGTGTGCTTCAGCGTGAAGCCATCCAGATACTCCATGACGATGAAGGCGCGCCCGTCGGCCTCGCCGATGTCATAGATGGTGCAGATGTTCGGGTGGTTCAGCGCCGAAGCCGCCTGCGCTTCGCGTTGAAACCGGCTCAGCGCCTGCGGATCGCGCGCCACGCTTTCGGGAAGGAACTTGAGCGCGACGAAGCGGTGCAGCCGGGTGTCTTCGGCTTTGTACACCACACCCATGCCTCCGCCGCCCAGCTTTTCCAGAATGCGATAGTGAGAAATGGTTTCGCCGATCATGAGCAGCCGGGCATGCCGTGGAGCGTGTTCCGCAAAGTGGCACCATGGTAGAGAACCGCGCCACTAGAGTCAATTTCCGGTTTAACCTCCGCCGGGGTTGACCCGTTCCTGCGTCACCAGGGCTGAGGCTGCATCCCACCTTCTGACTCTTGTTCGTTTTTCGTAACAACCACAAATTTCCGTTTCGCAGGTACGAAAACCTATGCGACAATTCGCGCGCGTTATCACCATGGGCCGAGCCAAGGAAAAGACAGATCAATCTGTGAGGACACATGCCCACTCTCCGATGCGCTCTCCTGCTTACGCTCGTGGTTATTGTCGCCAATTCCGCTGCCTACGCTGAAAAGCCAGTTCGCAAACCCCAAGAAGTCTTCGCCCTTACTGGACCTCTGAGCCTGGCTGGGACACCGAGCTTCAACTGAAAAACAACCTAGCCTCCGGGCCTCTGACCGTTACGCCCGTCCTGCGTCTCGCTTCAGGCGAAGAGATTCCGTTGGATCCCGTGACCGTTCCCTCAAACGTCTCTACCTCCGTGTGGGTGAATGAGGGTCTACTCAAGCACTCGCCCGGCTTGCTCAACCAGCCCGGCTCCTACGGATCGGTCGTATTTCGCTTCACCTCCTTCAACGCCATGAATCTTTACGCCGATACGGTTCCCTCGATTCACGGTGAACCGATCGCGTTTCCTGTCCGCGCTCATCCGGCATGGCAACCTGCAGGGCCGCCGCGCGGCAACGGGCCGGGCAGTCTGGAAGGAATCTGGTGGCAGCCTCGCGCTGGCCTAAACGATTTCCTGGTAATCAGCAACAGTTCGGAAAAGAAAATCAGCGGGGCCCTGTCGCTGTTCGATGCCAGCGGCAAGCGGTGGAGCGAACTGTTGGTTCTTGCACCGCGTCAGACCCTGCGCATGGCGACGAGCGATCTTTTGCGGCAAGCCGGCCTCGGCGGAAGCTACGGCGGCATCAGCTTTGCGGTTCCCGCCTCGGCGTCCGCAGTTGACGGCGTCCACTTTATGTACAACGAATCGGCCAAATTTTCGGCATCCCTAGAAATGTTCAGACGCGATCCCAACTCGACCCTGCTTGAGCGGGCGGGGAAGGACGCGAAGCAGTGGACGATGCGGGAGCCAATGCTGGCGCTGCGCACGCCCGATCCGGCAATCGGTCTGCCACCCGGAACCTTGTTGCAGCCAACCATATTCGTGCGTAACATCACGGCTAACAGCATTGCCGCCGACATCGCGCTCAGCTGGCGCGGCGATTCCGGCAAAGGGCAGGCAAAATTACCCGAGCTACAGTTGGCTCCATTCGCCACCCAGCAATTGCCGATCGGGACGATGCAAAAGCAGTTGGGCATCCCCGAGAATGCACATTGGGCGCTGGTTTCGCTGACCACCACCGCTTCGCCCGACGATCTGATCGCCATCGCCTCCAGCCGTGACAATAGCGGGCGCTATGGCGCGGAAGCCGGATTTGTCGGTGGCTTGGGCGACTATTTCGTCGGCGGCGAGTGGCGGGCCGACGCCAACCACAACCAGATCATCTCTGTTACGAATTCCGGACAAAAACCGGCCGACGCCTTGCTCACGCTGCATTATGATAATGGCGAGAAAAAATACGAAATGCAGCAGACCATCCAGCCCAGCGATCAGATGTGGGTGAATCTCGCCGAGCTGATTCGCAACCGTGTGCCGGACCGCAAGGGCAACTTACTGCCCGTGGACGTTAGAGCGGTGACCTACGATTTGCAGGATCTGACTGTGGGAAGCCACAGCCTGATGGCGAATGCTCTGTCGGTGGACAAAAGACTGGGATTCAGTGTTCGGCACGATTATCCTAGATGCTGTCCCACCGACGCTCCGGGCTGGAGCCCCGGGGTGTTCGACGTGGTGATCGACGGCACGGACTTCGGCGAGATCACCGGGTTCAACTCCTGCACGGGAACTTTGGGGAATATTTCGGGCCTCTTCTCCAACTGGTGGAGCGCCAACCCCGCCATTGCGACGGTGGCGAAGACGGGGGCGGTCACGGGAGTGTCGGCGGGCTACACGACCGCCTCGGCCAGCGGTCGGATCATGGACGACGGCTGTATATCAGTCCCCGTGCAGGTGGACGCCCCGGTCACGGTGCAGGTGCCAACGAGCCTCTCTATAGTTGCCGGGACAGACTCCACCTCAGGTGAAAGCACGTGTTCGGCGGGTAGCGCAGGCACAGGATGTGGCTGCGCAAGGACCTTCACGTACCAAGTTAACGACCAGTACGAAAATCCGATGAAGGTGGCGGGGCTTGCAATCTGGGATGAAATCCACACAACCTCCCCCAACAATTTGAGTATTACGGGATACCAAACTACCTGCACCCCGGCGAATACCGGCCCGTGTGGGGCGGCGACAGATGCAAACGGCCAGTTCGAGGAAAGCCCCGGGCTCATAATCTGCTCAACTGTCTGCAGGGTCAACGGTACGTGCACGAAAGGTGGACCGACCAACGCTAACCAGACCGTACACGTCGGATCAGCCTCAATTGTTCAGAATCTTGCATACTATTGCGACCACGTGACGGTCAATGGCAAATAGAGGCTCCTAATGTTGAATGTAGCTGGCATAGTGCTCGTCCTGTGTCTCATGCGCGGTATGTCCCCGTGCGTGACCGTCCTCCCACGGCCCTACGACCTCAACTCAGAGCTTGACACGATCGTCCACGGATACCAAGTCACTGCGCGCAACTTTCCCGAAGCGCTTATACGAGTCGCTAATGATTTTCGTATTCCGATGGGCTTAGCGTGGGTGAACACTCCCGCCGCTCGGGCTGAGGTTTCTCTCTCCTGGGGCGATACCAGAGTCCGGGATATCCTTGAAGACATCTCAAGAACCCAACCTGGATACAGCGTTGCAGTTATCAACGGCGTCGTCCATGTCCTCTCCGTAGACGTCCCGGCGCAGCAGAATTTTCTGTTCCTACGGGTAGGATCTTTTGAGGTTCATCACGAGAAGGTGGAGATGGCCGAGCGCAAGCTCCGAGACCTGGCGAGATCGACCGTGGCACCACGAAAGCGGGGGGGTGGGGTTGCGGGCAGTCTAATTACCAATATTGGCGATCCACGGATCGACGTTCAGATCGATAACGCTAACGTTGAGGCGGTGCTTGACTCTCTTATTACCGGATCATCTCCCAAACGGATCTGGCTCGTCACGTTCGTCGATAGCTCTACTCCGACCGCCACGGGCTTTCGTCGAACCTTAACCCTGTGGAACAACACACCCGTTCCCGACGATGAACAGCCACTTTGGAATACATTTAGCTGGGGCGATCCCGTGCCGTGGTCGGGGGTGGAACGGCGATAGGCTTAAACTGCCCACCACCAAATTCTCTGTTTGACGTCACTGCCTTCGCAATTCCCCTCGCCAGCACCGCAACGCACTTGGGCGACTATTTCGCCGGCGGCGAGTGGCGAGTTGACGCCAACCACAACCAGATCATCTCCGTTACCAATTCCGGACAAAAACCGGCCGACGCCCTGCTCACGCTGCATTATGATAATGGCGAGAAAGCTACGAGATGCGGCAGACCATCCAGCCCGGCGATCAGATGTGGGTGAATCTCGCCGAACTGATCCGTAGTCGAGTGCCCGACGGCAAGGGTAACTTATTGCCCCTGGATGTGAGTGCGGTGACCTACGACTTGCGGGATCTGACTGCGGGAAGCCACAGCCTGATGGCGAACGCTCTGGCGGTAGACAGCACGCTGGGAGTGCGGGTGCGCCGCAATTATCCGAGATGCTGCCCCACCGACGCTCCGGGCTGGAGCCCCGGTGTGTTCGACGTGGTGATCGACGGCACGGACTTCGGCCAGATCACGGGGTTCAACTCCTGCACGGGAACTTTGGGGAATATTTCGGGCGCCTTCTTCAACGGGTGGAGCGCCAACCCCGCCATCGCGACCGTAGCGAAGACGGGGGCGGTCACGGGAGTATCGCGGGCTTCACCACCGCCTCGGCCAGCGGTCGGATCATGGACGACGGCTGTATATCAGTCCCCGTGCAGGTGGACGCCCCGGTCTATGTGGGACAAGCGATGACGCTGATCGGGGACACCTGCCAGAGCAATCAAAACAACTATGTGTACGGCGGAAACTACGCCAACGATGGCAGCACGTGCTTTCTGCCGTCGAACATTCTGGTCCCGTCGGGCGGGACCTGTGTAAACGTGGGAACCTTGCCCGGCACGAGCATTCCCAAGCAGTGCTATCAGACAGACGTGAACGGCTGCCAGACCACGTACTGCGTCGTCAACAGCAGGATCGCCAATTCACAGTGTACGGCTTTTCTTGACCAAGGGGGATACACCACGACAAAGGTCCCCGCAGGCTGTAACTAACGCAGGCCGAGCCATTAAAGGGTGATCGCACCATGAAGACATGTCGAGTCTTCGGACACAACGCTGCCGCACGCGGAAGCGCTGCTAGAGCCACAGAATCGGGGATCGTCCTGCTTTTGCTGGCTCTCGTCGGGCCCTGTGCGGTTTTGGCCCAAGCCCACTCTCCCACCACCCAGAATGCACCGCCCGTTAGGATCGGTGAAGCCAGGATGGACAATGAACACGCGGTAACTAGCTCAGACTGTGTGCTCATTCTGCCCGACGGGCGATTCCACCTTGAGCGCCGAAGAGTGGCAAAGCCAAGCCCTACGGCAACGCTCAAGATATTCGAATCTTCGCTCGATTCCTCCGAACTGGAACAGCTTCGAGGCATCATTAAGGACGAAGAGGTGAGCGGGCTGCCCGAGTACGACAGGCAGCGGGTCTATTTTCAGAATGCGCCTTGGTTCACCTCAGTGACCGTGGACATCGGCGAGGGGGAAGCGGCCCGGAGATTTGGGTACTGGGCTTGGGACACGCAAAATGCCGGGCCGGACGTTCCCGCCGATGCAAGGGCACATTGGCGTGATTCGGAAGTGGCACTGCGACCGCTAGTCGAGTGGTTCCACCGGATGGAGGCCTCGAAACTTTCCCCGTCAGATGCAAAGTCTACGCAGTGCTCCGTCAACAGTCATCAAGGTAAAACCGGGGACATCCATGATAAGTAAAAGTCAAAAGGAGACGGAGGTCTCCTGGCCTTTGGAAGAGTTGGTTCTCGAAGCGGGGGAAAGCGGGGACAGACGTCCGTCCCCTGTCCCTTTCAACCCTTCGCGATCTTCGAAGGGTGGGCACGATGCTGCTGGCACTTCCGGGTTCTCCTCACACCGATCTTCGCATTGCTGCGGGTAATTCTAAAGAAAACAGAGCCCTTGCCCGCAAGTCTATGTAATTGGCACTCGCTCCCGACGAGCGCCAGCATCGAGCCCCGGTCTTCGACGCTTTTTCTTCGCCCTGTGTCTTTCTTGCCACGTTTCCCGGCGCATCTCCTAAGCCCATCCTCTCCAGATACTTACCCCCAAGCAACTATAGCTTTAAGGTGGTTTTCCGAATTTTCCGAGATTTCCACAGTGTTCCGGTAAACGTGAGTTATGTTCCAGTTGGAACATTCAGCACAATGTTCCAGTCGGAACATCCCCCGAGGGCGGCGCGTGTTACCCTCGTCGAACGTGCCCGCCGCACCCCACCTCGCGCCCGCCACCTACGCACTGGCCGCAGTGCTCGCCTGGGGCACCAGCGATTTTCTCGGCGGCTACGCCACCCGCCGGGCCAATGCCTTCTTGTTCGCGGTTGTATTTAATCTCGGAGGCCTGCTGCTCATGGGGACGCTGGCCGCCGCCACCCACGCCCCTTTCCCCTCGCGACACACCGTGGCATGGGTCGTGGCGGCCGGCATGTTCGGGGGGATTGCCGTGGCCATCTTCTTTCGCGCACTCTCCGCCGGACAGATGGGCGTGACCGCGCCGATTGGCGCGGTCCTGGGCGCAGCGATCCCAACTTTGTTTTCCATCTTCACCGAAGGCTTGCCCGGCAAGGTTCCGATTCTCGGTTTCATCTTCGCAGCCGTTGGGCTATGGCTCATCACGCGCACCCAGGCTGGCCAAGGTGAAGACGCCGGCAGGCCCCACGGCATCGGGCTCGCCGTCCTCGCAGGGATAGGTTTCGCAGGTTTCTACCTTTGCGTCCGGCAGGCGGGCGACGCCTCAGTCTTATGGATCGTAACGCTCACCCGGACCGGCGGACTCGCCATCACAGGTTTGATCGTCGTGTTGGGCGGAAAATTTCGCGACATCACACCCGCCGGCCTGCGCTGGGCCGTGCTCACCGGCTGCATCGATTCCCTCGGCACAATTCTCTTCGTTCGCGCCAGTCAGTCCGGCCGCCTCGACGAAGCGGTCGTGATCTCCTCGCTCTATCCCGCCGTCACCGTACTCCTTGCCCGCCTGGTCCTGAAAGAACACTTGACCCGCTGGAGGTTTGCCGGCCTGCTGGCAGCGCTGGCTGCCGTGCCCATGATTGCGGCTCAGTAGCGTTAACTCATTCCATATTCCAGAATATGAAATATTGACTTGAGATGAGGTGATGTGCAATTATTACAAAATATTACATATTCTGGAATATGGAATGATATGACTCTTCATCCTCAAGACATCGTAGTGCTCCTCAAGCTCGTCGCCAATCGCGATGCCAGCAAGCGGTGGACCTACGCCGAGCTGAGCAGAGAATTGTCCATGAGCACTTCCCAGGTGTTCCGCTCAGTTCAGCGGGCTGAGGCGGCGCGGCTGATAATGGCACCCTCTATTTCGCCCGACTCTAGCAAAGAGCTACCCCGGAGGTGGCTCTGGCCTTACAACGGCGGCAACCTCAAGGAGTTCCTAATCCATGGAGTCAAATACGCCTTCCCAGTCGAGCACGGCGGAGCCACTCGCGGCATTCCAACTGCGGCAGCGGCCTCGCCTCTCAATCAGCACTTTCCACAAGAAGGCTTCCCGCTGCCGCCGGTCTGGCCCTACGCGGACGGTTCAGTGCGCGGACTTGAGTTTTCTCCTCTTTACGATAACGTGCCGCAAGCTGCGCTGCGTGACTCTAAGCTTTATGAACTCCTCGCCCTCGTGGACGCCATTCGGGAGGGACGCGCGAGAGAGCGTGAGATCGCGATCCGCGAACTGACCGTGAGAATTGACGCTGCTTTGAGTCATTAACTATGAACATTCGTTCCGAGAACCCGAATCTCAACCAGCTCATGGCCGCCGCAACCAAGCTGAAGCCATTACTCGATCAAATCGTGTTTGTCGGCGGTTGCGTCACCGGCCTCTTAGTCACAGATCCAGCCGCTGCCCCGGTCCGCGCGACTCTTGATGTGGACGTAATCGTCGAAGCGGCATCTTACGTCAAGTATACCCTTCTCGAAAAACGCCTGCGCCAACTGGGCTTTCATGAATCGCGAAAGGAAGGCGCACCCGTTTGCCGGTGGGTGAACGGAGATTTACTTCTCGATTTCATGCCGGTCGATCCTTCAATTCTCGGCTTCAGTAACCGCTGGTATCATCCCACTCTAAGTAACGCTGAGATGATTAAGATAGGCAATCACGAGATCCGCGTTATCACCGCCCCATACTTCCTCGCTACGAAACTTGAAGCTTTTCAGGGACGCGGCATGAACGACTTCAGTAGCCACGATTTGGAAGACATTGTGTCCGTCATCGATGGCCGACCTGAATTGGTGGATGAAGTGCATCTCGCCCCAGCCGACCTGCAGAAATATCTGAGTGACGAATTTAGGACTCTACTATCGAACCGCGACTTCCTGGAGGCGCTGCCCGGACATCTGTTGTTCGACGCCGCCAGCCAGCAGCGCGCCGGATTAATCCTAAGGCGAATGAAGCAGATGGTTCTCGAGAGTTAGATCAATGGCACTTGTCGAAATCCGTAACCTGACGAAGATTTATTCGCAAGGCGAATCTGTTTTCGGGGGGAAGAGTGGCGGCCGAAGCGAAGTCCGCGCGGTCGACGATGTTTCACTCGACATTCAGGCCGGTGAAACCCTCGGGCTGGTAGGCGAATCGGGTTCGGGCAAGAGCACACTGGGACGATTGATCCTGCGCCTCATCGAACCTACTTCAGGCAGCATCCGCTTCGAAGGACGCGACCTGCTCGGCGCGAGCCCCGGCGAAATGCGCCGGCTGCGCCGCGATATGCAGATCATCTTTCAGGATCCCTTCGCCTCGCTCGATCCCCGCTTCCGTGTCGAGGAAATCATCGCCGAGCCGCTCATCATTCATGGAGACGCAGGCGCCCCGTCGCGTTCCTTGCGACAGAGTGGGACCCGCGCCCGCGTCGTCGAGCTTCTTCGCGCCGTCGGACTCGACGAATCGATCCTGCAACGCTTCCCCCACGAGTTCAGCGGAGGGCAGCGCCAACGCATCGGCATTGCCCGCGCCCTCGCGCTGCATCCCAAGTTCATTGTCGCGGACGAACCCGTCTCGGCGCTCGACGTCAGCGTGGGCGCGCAGATTGTCAACCTGCTTGCGCAACTGCAACGCGATTTCGGACTGACCTATCTGTTCATCTCGCACTCCATGCCGGTCATGCGCTACCTTTCGACGCGCATCGCGGTGATGCATCGCGGCAAGATTGTGGAGGCCGGACCGACCGAGCAGATCACCGAGCGGCCCGCGCACGCCTACACGCGCAGCTTGCTGGAGGCCACGCCGGAAGTGGAGGTCTGAAAGTCAGTGGTCAGTGTTCAGTGGCCAGTGCTCAGTGGCCAGTGTGTGAGTTCGGCTTGACTTGTATCTATATTTCTGCAACTATCGAATCATGAAGACAGGCCCTTCGAAAAGATCCGCCGAGCAGGTCGCCAAGTACGCCGACATGCTCTCCGCCATGGGAACGGAGCCGCGGCTGCGGATCATGCGGTTGTTGCTGTCTGCCCACCCCGAAGGCTTGGTGGTCGGCGAGATTCAAGAAGAGCTGGACATTCCCAACTCCACCTTGTCGCACCATCTCGATAAGCTCAAAGCGGAGGGACTCGTCGAAGTTCAAAGGGAGAGCACCTTTCTCCGCTATACCGCAAACACCGCCGCACTGCAGGAGTTGCTTCGGTTCCTGTATGCCGAGTGCTGCACTCGCAACAAAGCTGTGAAACCCGAAGAGATCGTTCAATTCTGCAGGTAGGAGGAAGGGACATGAGCAGCACGGACATTAAGGAAGTCGTCAAGGAGAAATATGGCCAAGCGGCTTTGCGCGTGAGCAGCGGCGGCAGTTCGTGCTGTGGCGCGACGCCTGGCAGCGGGTGTGGCGACCCCATCACTTCCAATCTCTATGACAACTCGCAAGCCCAGCAGATTCCCGAAGAGGCATTGCTGGCTTCCCTGGGCTGCGGAAACCCGACCGCACTGGCGAAGCTAGGTGAGGGTGAGGTTGTTTTAGACCTTGGCTCTGGCGGAGGGATCGACGTGTTGCTTTCGGCAAAGCGGGTCGGTCCTGCCGGCAAAGCCTACGGCCTTGACATGACGGATGAGATGCTCGCACTGGCGAACGAGAACAAGCGCAGAGCCGGAGTTGAGAATGTCGAGTTCCTGAAGGGTGAAATTGAACACATTCCACTACCTGACAACTCCGTTGATGTCATCATTTCCAACTGCGTGATCAACCTTTCAGCGGACAAAGACCGGGTACTGAGGGAAGCCCTTCGCGTCTTGAAGCCGGGCGGACGCTTGGCTGTATCCGATGTTGTCACTCGCGGTGAGATGCCGCCTGAAATCCGCCAAAGTGTGCTGCTCTGGGTGGGGTGCGTTGCGGGAGCCCTCGAAGAGAATGAATACCGTTCCAAACTCGCGTCCGCTGGCTTCGAGAAGATTGAGATTGAACCAACCAGAATTTATCGCATCGATGACGCTCGCGAATTCCTTTCTGGTCAAAACATCGATGTGGATGCGATGGCGCCGCAAGTAGACGGCAAGTTCATGAGTGCCTTCGTGCGTGCCGTAAAGCCGCTGCGAAAGGAAACTTGCTGCGGGCCAACCTGCTGCCAGTGAGGGAACAACATGCAAAGACACTACAATGTCTTGTTCCTATGCACCGGGAACTCGGCTCGCTCCATCATGGCCGAGGCCATTCTCAACTCCAAAGGCCGGCCCAATTTCACGGCTTACAGCGCCGGCAGCCATCCTTCAGGAACGGTTCGACCGGAAGCATTGAGACAGCTCGCAACGGCGCACATTACCAACGGAGGGTCTGCGCAGCAAGGCATGGGATGAATTCTCTTTGCCCGGCTCTCCCAAGCTCGACTTTGTTTTTACGGTTTGCGATAACGCCGCGAAAGAGGTCTGCCCAGTGTGGCCCGGACAGCCGATGACCGCCCATTGGGGCGTTCCAGATCCAGCGGCAGTTCACGGAAGCGAAGCGGAGGTGGAGCGAGCGTTTCGCGAGACGTTCTTTATCCTGGATCGCAGAATCGGTCTATTCCTCTGCCTTCCCCTGAAGACTCTCGACAGCCTCGCACTCAAGAGGGAACTCGACAGCATCGGCCAGACGATGACACCCGTTACCAGAGAATAGCAACGCCGCTTTGCGCCTTGCCGCACACTACAGGGACCACCAAATGAAGGCAACCAGTCGTCTCAGTTTTCTCGACCGCTATCTGACAGCGTGGATCTTCGCGGCTATGGCCGCGGGAGTTGGATTGGGCTGGCTTGTGCCCGGAGTGGTACCGTTTCTCAATCGCTTTAACCTCGGTACAACTTCCATTCCAATTGCGGCGGGATTGATTTTGATGATGTATCCACCTTTCACGAAGGTGCGATATGAGAACCTGCACGAGGTCTTTCGCAACAAGCGCGTGTTGGGCCTTTCACTGGTGCAGAACTGGGTGGTAGGTCCGATTCTGATGTTTGTTCTGGCCATCGTCTTCCTGCGTGGGTATCCGGAATACATGGCCGGGCTGATCATGATCGGCCTCGCACGTTGCATCGCCATGGTCATCGTTTGGAACGAACTGGCGCGAGGCGATAAGGAATATGCGGCTGGCCTGGTCGCCTTCAATTCTCTGTTCCAAGTCTTGTTCTACTCGCTCTACGCCTGGGTTTTTATTACGGTCCTCCCCGCCAAGCTCGGCCTTCGGAGCACCATCGTCAATGTGTCGATCGCAGAGATTGCAAAGAGTGTTTTTATTTATCTGGGAATTCCGTTTCTCGCCGGATTTCTGACTCGTACTGCACTGATTCGTGCCAAGGGGCACGATTGGTACGACCGGAACTTCGTCCCCCGCGTAAGCCCGCTGACGCTGCTTGCACTTCTGTTCACGATTGTGGTGATGTTCTCCCTCAAAGGCGGATACATTGTTCGTCTGCCCTTGGACGTGCTGCGCATCGCCGTGCCGCTCTTGATTTACTTCGTGTTGATGTTTCTGGTGTCTTTTTACATGGGCAAGAAGTTGGGCGCGGACTATTCCAAGACCACGACGCTGGCATTTACCGCCGCCTCCAACAATTTTGAACTGGCCATCGCCGTTGCAGTCTCGGTATTTGGCATAAACTCCGGAGCTGCATTCGCGGCGGTCATAGGGCCCCTGGTAGAAGTGCCCGTGATGGTTGCGCTGGTCAATGTGGCTTTGTACTTTCAACGCCATTTCTTCCTCAACCCGCAAGCAATGGCTGTCGAGCCGGTTTGCTCACCCGCTGCCAAGTGAGGTCGCCGTCCCCACAAATGTGGACTCATTCATCCCAGAGGAAGATCAAAGCCGCGTCCAGCCGTACTCTTAAAACCACAATCCCCACAGCCAATCCACGCTGGCATGGGTAATCGCCGAGGCCGGCACGCGCCTCCGCTCGCGCCATGCGCGTCCGTAGAAAATTCCGGCGAGGGTCGCCAGCAAGACATAGCGCCAATTGAAATGTGCTGACCGTTTGTTGAAGTGCGACAGACCGAACACGACCGATGCGATCATGAGGGCGGCGCGCCGCCCCACACGGCGCTCCAGCAGGTTTTGCATCCAGGCGCGAAAGAAGAGCTCTTCCGGCACGGCGGTAAAGAAGAATATCGCCGCCCAGCGCAGCAGGGCGCTGCCGATTCCCGGCAGGTTGCGATGCGGATGGATGAAGCTTAGAGCCAGTCCGAGCGCCAGAACGATGGGCATGAAAAAAATCAGCTCACGCAGACCAGTTTTCCAGTCGCTCCATTTCAAATGGAAATCGAATCCGGTTCCGCTGAGTTGCCGGATCGCGAGAAATCCGTATAGGCCAGCGTCCACCAGATACAATTCGTTCAAAGCCCGCAGCCCTGCCGGCCAAGCGCGATCGAACCAGCGCAAATCCACGGTCAGTCCCAGCACCAACAGGATCAGCGCATCCCGCCAGTCGCCGCGCTGTTCGGCATCGGCGGCCGCGGCTTGCATCAGGAGCCAGGCAATCGCCACGGGAAGCGCCGCATAGAACGCGAACCACTCCCACCGGAATATGTGCTGGGAAGTTGAAACCATCACGTAGGGCGCGACGAGCAACGCTGGAAGGGCCAATCGCAGAGCGACCGGCCAGCGCCCTACAGCGCGCGCTACGCGCTCGGCGGCACAGCCGAACAAGACCGCCGGCGCTAGCTCCAATGCGAGTGCTGCAATCGCGATTGGAGTCACATTCTGCATGGGCCCATCTTAAATGTGCGTCTGCTCAAATGTGCTTCGCCGCTTGTTTCGCCGCCGCCTCCCGGCTAGAATTCCTTCGCATTCACAGGGAGGCCGAAACATGGCTGCTGCTCCGGTTCCACCAGTGCCCGCGTCGGTGCCCGCACCAGAACCCGCTCCGCTTTCTGAAGGCGCGCGCATCATCAACACTTTCATCGCACCTTCGAAAACATTCACCGATCTGAACCGCAACGCAAGCTGGTGGGCCCCCTGGCTGCTGATGTGCATCTTCTCGATGCTCTTCGTTTACGCTCTGGACCGCCAGATCGGCTTCGAGCAGGTTATCAAGACCGGAATCTCGCGCAGCGCCAAGGCCGATCAGTTCGACAAGCTGCCCGCCGATCAGCAAGCCAAACAAATCCAGACCATTACCACTTTCACCCGTATTGTTGCTTATGCCAGCCCAGTGATGACGCTGATCTATATCGGTATCACAGCCCTGGTGCTGATGATCACCATGAATTTTGTGGCTGGCGCCGCGGTGCGTTTCCCGGTTTCGTTTGCGGTGGTCGCTTACGCTTACTTGCCAAGTGTGGTGGTCGGAATTCTGGGAACGATCTCCATGTTCGCCGGCATTAACCCCGAGGGCTTTAATGCCAACAACCCGGTGGCCACGAATCCAGCATACTTCATGGATCCGGCGGGCAACAAATTCCTCTACGGGATGGCGTCGAGCCTGGACGTAATCTCGATATGGACGATCGTGCTCATGGGCATCGGCTTCTCGTGCACCGGCAAGGTGAAACGCAGCACGGCGATTGCGGTGGTTGCCGGATGGTATCTGTTCTGGAAGCTGGCTGCCGCGTCTCTTGCTTCCCTGTCATAGCGGCGCACGCGACTGACGTTACAGCCCTGGCTTTCCCCGGAGCTTATAATGCTGCGTTGGAGGAGGGGCTATGCGAACCGCTTTCACGTGGGCCCTTCCCGCTCCGATTAGTTTCACTTTTGTCCTACTTGTTCTAACATCCGGCTTGATGTCGGCGCAGCAGTCTGTCGCTGCCCGGCAGTGCATCGAGTGCCACAGCAAAATCACACCCAACATTGTTTCCGACTGGAAGCTGAGCAAGCACAGCGGCGTCGAAGTCACCTGCGTGAACTGCCACGGCGACCAGCACACTTCCGCCGGCGATGTGTCAAAGGTGAAGATTCCCACACCGGAAACCTGCGCCGAGTGCCACCAAACGCAGGTCGCACAGTTCGAAAAGGGCAAACATGCCATCGCCTGGGCGGCGATGAAAGCCATGCCCACCATCCACTGGCAGCCCATGGCGATGACTCAAGGCGAGAAAGGCTGCGGGGGATGCCACAAGATCGGCGACAAGAAGCTGACAGAATTGCTGGAGCTGCGGATGAACGGCACCGGCACCGAGTTCGGCGCCGCGCAGTGCGATGCCTGCCACACCCGCCACACGTTTTCCGCCGAGGAGGCGCGCCAGCCGCAGGCTTGTGAGACCTGCCACATGGGTTTCGACCATCCGCAGTGGGAAATGTATTCCGCCTCCAAGCACGGCGTAAGAAACGACTTGAAGCAGAAACACATTTTGCCAGCCAGCGCCGCGGCGCCTACTTGCCAGACCTGCCACATGCAGGAGGGCAATCACGAGGTGCGCACCGCTTGGGGATTCCTCGCCGTGCGCCTGCCTCTGCCTGAAGACAAGCAGTGGGCGGCCGACCGGGCGGCGATTCTGCAGGCTCTGGGAGTGCTCGATCCGCAGGGGCAGCCCACCGCGCTGGTCGCCACCGTGAAGGCCGCCGACCTGGCCCGTTTGACTCAGGAAGACTGGCAGCGCGAGCGCGACAAGATGATCAAGACCTGTAACCAGTGCCATTCGGTGAACTTTGCCAAGCAGCAACTGGAGCAGGGCGACGACATGATTCGCAACGCCGACCACCTGATGGCAGAAGGCATTCACATTGTCGCAGGCCTTTACAAAGATGGCGTGCTACCCAAGCCGGCGAATTACGCATATCCCTTCCCCAACCTGCTGACCTTCCACGACGCTCCCACGGTAGTCGAGCAGAAGCTGTTCGTTATGTACCTGGAGCATCGTATGCGCACGTTCCAGGGCACATTCCATGCCAGCCCCGACTACGCGCTGTGGTACGGCTGGAGCGAGATGCAGCGGGATCTGACAGAGATCAGAGAACTGGCCGCGCAGATGCGCCGCGAGCACGCAGGAGCCACTCTTAAACCCGCGGTGAAGTAAGTGGGGTGGTAAACGGTTGGGCGGGAACGCGCGACTCGTGAACTTGGCCCGAGCGAAGCCGGGATTCAGCCGAGTTCGGCAAGGCCTCTTCGGAGTGGCGACACGGAAGGCACAAGCGCTGCCGCCGCGGTATGATACCCCTGCCCGGAAAATGCACGCCGTAGGAGGCACCATGAAACGCACTCTTGTCACAGTTCTCATTTCCGTGTGCGTTTGTATCTGTTTTCGTTCCGCACACGCGCAGACCGCAACGCCACCTTCCCCTGCCGTATCGACACCGACTCCGCAGGCTGCGGCGCCGGTGAAGGATCCGGTGGCGACTTCTCTCCGGATGTTGCTGCCGCGGTCGCGGAGTAATATTCTCGGCGCCATTGGCGCCATGCCTGCCGACAAGTTCAATTACAAACCCACGCCCGAGCAGATGAGCTTTGCCCATCTGGTGGTCCACATCATTAGTGCCAACCACGCCTACTGCACCAAGGCTGCGAGCATCCCCGAACCCAAAGCAGAGGAAGTCAAAGAAACCGATTCCAAGGATAAGCTAATCGCCGCAGCCACGGCTTCGTTCGACTTTTGCGCCGATGCTCTGGGCAAGATGGACGACTCCAAGCTGGGCGACAGCATTGAAATGTTCGGACGCCAAGGTCCGCGCGCCATGGCGGCGCTGGGCCTGGCCAGCGGCTGGGCCGATCACTACGCTGCGGCCGCTATGTATTTGAGGCTGAATGGAATTTTGCCGCCGACGGCGCAGCAGAAAAAGTAGTCCTCAGGGCGAAAGCCCACATTGTCATGGTCCGAGAGCGGCGCGGCTGAAAGCCGCGCCCTTTCAAACCAATCCCACTCGCCGAACACTTACTTGATCTGCACCAGCCCGCCCGCCGGTTCCGCCGCTGGAATCGACGGCGTGGGATGCTGCGGCGCGCGCCAGCCGTCGAAGATTGACACCTGATGCACGCATGAAACCGTGCAATGCGGCGCGCAGCCTTTTTCCGTCAAGTATTCGCGGCGCATGTCGTCGCGCGTGTAGGTGGCGAGCGGCACCCCAGGATAGCCGCGCTGCTGGGAGCAGTAATGAACCAATCCGTCTTCGCAGATGTAGAGATAGCGCGCTCCGGCGCGGCAGCGCCAATCGTTGGGGAGTCCTTGCGCGATGTTGTCCTGGAAAGCGTTGATACGGGTGAAGCTGCGCTTCTCCATCGACTTCATCTCGTGATAGATGCGGCGCTCTTCCCCGCCCAGCGGTTGCAACTGGCCGCTGCCATCGTGAATGATGCCGATGGTGGAGCTGAAACCCAGTTCGATGGCGCGCTTGCCGATGGTGAGGGCATCCTGCGGATGCGAAATGCCGCCGCCGACCACCGAGTTGATGTTCACGTGAAACTCAGCGTGTTCGCCGAGCAGTTGCAGTTTCTTGTCGAGGACCTTGAGGCTCTTCTTTGAAACTTCGTCGGGATTGACGTTGTCGATGGATATCTGCAGCCACTCAAGACCGGCGCGATTGAGTCGCTTGATTGCGTTCAGCGACCAGGAAATAGCCGTTGGTGATTAATCCCGCAATCATGCCGTTGGACCGAATGCGGCGGATCACGTCGTCGAGTTCGGGATGCAGCAGCGGTTCGCCTCCGGAAATCGTGACCACGGCTGTGCCGAGCGCTCCCAGTTTGTCGATGCGGCGAAACATTTCCTCGGTGGGCACGGGTTTCGAAAAATCGTCGAACTCGTTGCAGTAGGTACAAGCCAAGTTGCAGCGGCGGACGGGGATGATGTGCGCCAGCAGGGGATGATTGGTCGAGGCCAGCGCACGCGCGGCCATGGCGGCTCCACGCAAGTTGCGGTGCAGAGCCTTCGCGCGGCGGCGCAAAGATGTAAGGGCCGATGGCATGGATTGAACACTCCTATTACAGCATGGATATGGGATAAATGCAGGGTTGGCGACAGCGTTCGGCGAAATTTGCAGGGCGAATGGGCGCCTTTGGAGCTTGTGTCGTAGGTTCTCTTTCGCCCCTTCGGGGCTTGTTCTCGCCCCGCATTCAACCTAGGGCTTGCGCCTCTTCGACAGGCTCACGGGCAGGCGCTGGGCTACATTCTTGCGCCGCTTCGCGGCTTTTGTGGCGTGGCTTTTCATTGCAGGAGTCGTCACTCGGGCCGGAGTTCGTGACCGGCTTGTTGCAGAGTATCGATAGCAACTCCGGCAAATTCTTCTTGGATCAAAATGTAGTCTGTGTCGTAGGTCGAGATGGAGAAGATCGGGACGCCGTTGTTTGAGAGCGGTTCGACGAAGGAGAGCAGCACTCCGGTGAGTGAGAACGGAAACGGGCCTTCGAGCTTAAGGCAGATCCAGTGAAATTCGGAATGCACTTCCGCGGGAAGATTATCCGCCGGGCAAACGATGGAGAGTTCATCGGTGGTGCGGGTGATCGAAGTGAAATCGTCCTTCGCGGCCCAGTTGGGGATTGGCGCGTCCGGAGGCAGGCGAACGATGGCGTAGGGGCCGGGGAGTTGGCGGAATTTGAAGTGGTGGCGCTTCGGTTGGGCTTCCTCGCCTTTGACTGGCCGCATAGAATTCAAGCGTACACAAGTATTGATACTGTATTCGCGTGGATAGATTTCGCGGGCATGAGTTCCTTCGACTTCGCTCAGGACAGGTCCGCGCCACACAATCGCCTCGCTGCGCGTGGCCGGACGGGCGAGGCGCCCGTTCCCACACGAGCACAGCCGGGGCGGCCACATTGAACCTTCAGCCTTCTAATGCCTTGCGTAACGCGGCTCTTGCCAGCAGGCGCGTCGAATCCAGCATGGGCAAGGGAGACTGTTCTTGCGTCATCAACAGGGGAATTTCGGTACAGCCGAGAACTACCGCGTCGCAGCCTTCGTCTTTCAGCGTGCGGATCACTTCGGTGAGATAGGCCTGGGTACGCGGCAAGAATACACCCTGGACCAGTTCGTCGAAGATGATGCGGTGGATACGCTCGCGCTGCTCAGCACCGGGGATGCGATGCTCGATGCCGGCCGCTTTCAATTTCTCGGAGTAGACCGGGCCTTCCATTAGCGCGCGGGTGCCCAGAACTCCCAAGCGCTTGTAGCCGTGGCGCTTGGCTTCGTTTGCGACCTCGACTGCGATGTGCAGCCACGGCCGCGGAGAACGGTGCTCGACCAGATCGAAGGCCTGGTGCACGGTGTTGACCGGAGCAATTAGAAAGTCCGCGCCGGTTTTGGCCAGCTTATCGGCTGAGGAGAGCATGAGTTCGGCCACGCCCACCCAGTCGTTGGCGTCGATGCACTTCACATAGTCCGCGAAGCTGTGGCCATGCATGGAGATTTCGGGATGATGGTGCGGACCGAGCAACTCCGCTCCCTCAAGGCAGATGGTGCGATAGCAGAGCGCGGCGCCTTCCGCGCTGCAGGCGACGATGCCGATGTGGAGGGGCATTTGCAAACAATTCCGGTTGCCGATTTACGATTGCCGATTTTACAACGCGCGTGGCCTTCCATTTGGCAATTGGCAATTGGAAGTCGGCAATTTTGTTATCTGGCTGCGGCGGCGTCGAAAAGGTTCAGGAACTCCAGTTTCCTTTCCGCTGGCAGGAATGACGCCTCGAACGAGTTGCGGGCCAGTTCGCGCAGGTGCTCGTCGGTGAATCCGAAGGTTTGTTGGGCGATCTGGTATTCGCGAGCGAGAGTTGTGCCGAACATGGCCGGGTCGTCGGTGTTGAGCGTGATCATCACGCCGTGGTCGAAGTAGGTTTTCGCGGGATGATCGTTGAGGTTGGGGCAGAGACCCGTGCGCAGGTTGCTGGTGAGACAGATTTCGACGGGAACTTGGCGTTGGGCGAGTTCCTCGACGAGATCGGGATCGTGGAAGGCGGTGAGGCCGTGGCCGATGCGCTCGACGCGGAGGTTGAGTGCGCCCCAGACGGATTCGGGAGGGCCGGTCTCGCCGGCGTGCGCGGTCAGGCGCAGACCGTGGTCGGCGGACCAGGCATAGGCGTCGCGGAAAAGCTCGGGCGGAGCTTTCTGCTCGTCGCCACCGATGCCGATGCCGACGACCTCGCGGTCGTGATAGCGGACAGCTAGCTCGAAGACTTTCTGCGCGGCCTCGGCGCCGAACTGGCGGACCGCGTCGAAGATCCAGACGAGCGAGATGCCGAAGTCGCGGGCGCCGCGGGCGCGGCCGCGATCCAGGCCTTCGAAGATGGCGGCGAAATCCTGCTTGCGCCACAGGCAGACTCCCACCGAGACGTAAACTTCGGCGTGGAGCACGTTTTCTTCTTTCAGCCGCTGCATGAGGCGGTAGGTGATGAGTTCGTAATCGTCCGGCGTGCGCAGGTGCTCGGTGATGTTCTTGAAGGCCAGCAGGAAACCCTGGAAATCCTCGTAGCGGTAGAGTGCATCGACTTCCGCCTGTGTTACGCGCTCGCCGTGGCGCTGGCGAAGTTCAAGCAGCGTGGCCGGCTCGATTGCGCCCTCGAGGTGCAGGTGCAACTCCGCTTTAGGAAGAAGGCGCAGGAAACTATTCGGCGGCCGATCAGGCGCGGTGGACATTATTTCTCTGATTGTAGATTCTTGAGGGAAGATTTGCGAGGAAGGCTTCACCACGGAGACACGGAGGCACGGAGAACTCGAGTTGGAAACGCCTCTTTGGGCCAGCCGCGCTGAATGGCTACAGGGATCCTTCGACTGCGCAGGATGACAACTCGATGTTTTGATGACAGGGCGGGTTTTGCTGACGGCTGATGGCTGATGGCTGAGCTAGACTGACCGCTACTTCTTCGCGAACTCGCTGCGGTGGCGGCTGTAGAAGATGTAGATCAGCAGGCCAAGGGCAAGCCAGAGCACGAAGCGCAGCCAGGTGATGACGGTGAGTCCGGTCATGAGGCCGCCGCAGAGGATGATGGAGATCAGCGGGAACCACGGCACCAGGGGCACTTTGAAGATGCGCGGGCGGTCGGGCTGAGTGCGGCGCAGGATGATCACGCCGAGCGAGACCAGAACGAAGGCGAAGAGCGTGCCGATGTTCGAGAGATCGGCGGCGTCGCTGATGGCGAAGATCCCCGCGGGAACGCCCACTGCGAAGCCTGCGATCCAGGTGGAGTAGTGAGGCGTCTTGAACTTGGCGTGGACCTTCGAGAAAAGCGCCGGGAAAAGCCGGTCGCGCGACATGGCGTACCAGATCCGCGCCTGGCCGTATTGAAAGACCAGCAACGACGAAATCATTCCGGTGAGCGCTCCGATGACGATGATGGAGCGCGACCAGCGGCTGGCGCCGAGCACCTTCAAGGCATAGGCGACGGGGGCTTGTGAGGCTTCGCCGGAGACGAAGGTGGTGTACTTCATCATGCCGAGCAGCACGATGGAGACGCCGACGTAGAGGATGGTGCAGACGATCAGCGAGGCGATGATGCCGATGGGCAAGTCGCGCTGCGGATTGCGCGATTCTTCGGCCGCGGTGGAGACCGAATCGAAGCCAATGTAGGTGAAGAAAACGATGGCGCCGCCGGTGACGACGCCGCCGAATCCGGAGGGCGCGAAGGGATGCCAGTTGCTGGGATTCACCAGCGCGCCGCCGACGACCAGAAAGATGAGAATGGCGCCGATCTTGATGGCGACCATGATGTTGTTGGCTTCGGCGGATTCGCGGATGCCGCGCACCAGCAACACCGTCAGGATGAAGATGATGAGGAAAGCGGGGAAGTTGAAGTAGGAACCGGTCCAGTGTCCGGATTCCCAGACCGGCGTGGACCACCTGTCGGGCAAATGCACGCCGAAGGATTCCAGTTGCGCCTTGGTGTAGGCGGCGAATCCGATGGCGACCACAACATTGCTGACCACGTATTCGAGGATGAGGTCCCAGCCGATGATCCAGGCAAAGATTTCACCGAGCGTGGCGTAGGAGTAGGTGTAGGCGCTGCCGGCGATGGGAATCATCGAGGCCAGTTCGGCGTAGCAGAGTCCGGCGAAGCTGCAGGCCAGCGCGACCAGGAAGAATGAGATGGCGATGGAGGGTCCGGCGGGCGGACGTCCGTGCATGAGGACCTGGCCCATGCCGCCGCCGCGCAGGAAGTTCACGATGATGTCGAGAACTTGCGCGTGGAGGATGGACGGAGCCTGGAAATATTCTCCGGCGGCGGCCGTTCCGGTGAGCACGAAAATTCCTGATCCGATGATGGCGCCGATGCCCAGCGCGGTCAGCGACCAAGGGCCGAGGGTTTTCTGCAGCCGTTGCCCTGGAGCCTCGGATTCCGAGATCAGCTTGTCGATCGACTTGCAGCAGAAAAGCTGGTTGTCGGACGTGCGAACCGTTGCGGCGGGTTCCGTGGATGGTGGTGACAAGAGGTAGTTGCTCCTGCGAGTGGGAGTCGGGCATGGGCGAAGGGCCCATGCCCGTAATTCCGACAGCGGCCTATCTCTTCGCCTGGCCGCGAGCCAACTTCTTCACTTTGCGTTTTTTCGATCCGCGGGCGTAGTCGCGGGGCTTCTTGGGCTTTTCCGCTTTCATCTTCTTACGCGCCGCGCGTTTTGATTTCTTGCGTTCTTCTTTGGTGAGTTCTGCGGTATTTGCCATGAACGTGTTTCACTTTCTCTGTCTTAAGGATTTTCCGGACGCGTTTGGTGCAGATGCAATTCTAACCGACTGGCCCCATACGTCCTCTCGACGCCAGGACGCGTAGCCACCTGCCCGCCAAAACAAGAGACGAACAAATCAAGCCGGCGAGCAGACCAATAAAACCAACAACAACCGCCATCAGCCAGTACGGCTCCTGCCATCGCACTACATATCCTGCTACTGCTGCTGCACCGGTTATTAATGTCAATAACATTCCAAGACCAGACCAGAGGTACTGGCGCTTTTCCACCCTCCCGAGATGGGCCCATTCGCTTTTTCCAGTTGGATGAGTGGCTCCACATACACAGGTTTGGTACTCCGGCCCGACCTTTACCTGGCCCAGAGGTGGCGACGGTTCCACCCAGAAAACGCTCCCGCAGGCTGGGCAATTGCGTTTGCGGCTACCGGCATCCCAAGACGCAGACATTCAGGCGCGCTCCAACTGAGCGTACTTCTCTACCAGCTTCTTTAATCCGAAGCGAGGGAATTGTACCGTAATCTTGGCTTCTTCGCCTTCTCCTTCTCGCTGGTAGACCGTTCCTTCGCCATACTTGGGATGTCGAACCTTCTGGCCGGGGCGGAATCCGCGCTTGCCGGTGGGCGCTTCGACCGGGACCTTTGGGACGGAGAATTTCTTGCCGCGGCTGGCGAAAAACTCGGCGATGTTCTCGATGGAGTTGTAAGGTTTGGCGGGAGCCGTGGGCTTTTGACGGCTTGCCTGAACGCCATTGCGGCTGCCGCCGCCTTTCCAGCTTGCGCTTTGGTCTTCGTCTTCGTAGGAGTAGTGGGCGTTCTCCGCATCGTAGGCAGCGGGGCTTCGCCCCGCTGGACCCTTCGACTCCGCTCGGGGCGGGCTCGCAGGAGTACCCGTCCCCACACGAGTTCCCGCACTCGATGTGCTGCGGCGCCTGCCTAGCTCTTCGATCAACTGGATCGGCACTTCTTCCAGGAAACGCGACGGCACGCTGGCTTCGGGCAGATCGGTGCCGTAGCGTCGGCGGTAGACAGCGCGGGTCAGGATGAGTTGGTCCATGGCGCGAGTCATGCCGACGTAGCAAAGACGGCGCTCTTCTTCGACGTCGTCGGGCTGGAGCATGGTGCGCGAGTGCGGGAACAGGCCTTCCTCGAGGCCGCTGAGAAAGACCAAGGGGAACTCCAGGCCCTTGGCGGCGTGCAGGCTCATGAGTGTGATCTGGGAGCGCTCGTCGTAGTCGTCGGCGTCGCTGATGAGCGCGGCGTGATCGAGGAACTGGTCGAGGGTTTCGCCGCGGTCGCGCGAGTCCATGGAGGCATTCACCAATTCGCGCAGGTTTTCGATGCGGGAGAAGGCTTCAGGCGTGTCTTCGTCTTCGAGAAGCTTGATGTAGCCGGTGCGGTCGATCAGGAATTTGAGCAGATCGGCAGTTGTAGCGCCCGCATCTTGCTGGCTTGGGACGGACGCTGACCTTGCTTCTTGCCCGATAGCCGGCGGGACGCCGGCGCTACTGTCGGATTCGTCACCGGTGTACGCTCCGCCGAAGTCGAAGGCGGTGTTTTCGAATTCGTTGGGGTCGAAGGCGGCTGCGTCGTCTGGGAGTGAATCGTCTGCGGCGGCTTGCAAAGTTTGGGGCGCTGCCGGCATTTGCGCGGGCGAGTCGCCCGTGCCCACACGCCCCGATTCTTCCAATTGTTCGACAAAGGTTCCCGACAGCATCGCTTGGGCGCCCACAATCAACTGTTGGAAGGTTTTCAGAGCGGACACCGCGCGCTGAGGCAAGAGTTGGCGACGGATGGCCTCTGCGATCGCGCCCCACAACGACAAGCCGGTTTCGAGTGCGAGCCGTTCGAGGGTATCGATTGTGCCCTTGCCGATGCCGCGGGTGGGAGTATTAATGACGCGAAGGAGCGAGATCGAGTCGTCCGGGTTCTGGATGACTTTGAGATACGAGATCATGTCTTTGATCTCGGCGCGTTCGTAGAACGAGAATCCGCCGACCACGTGATACTTGAGGCCGTAGCGGCGCATGGCTTCTTCAAACAGCCGCGACTGCGAGTTGGTGCGGTAGAGCACGGCCGCGCGCGGAGTTTCGCCGTGCTGGGCAGCCTCGCGCAGATATTTTGCAATGTGGTCGGCGGCGAAGAGCGCTTCGTTTTCTCCATCGGGAGCTTCGTAGTAGCCGATCTTGGTGCCGCCCTGGCGCGAGGTCCACAGATTCTTGCCTTTGCGACGAATGTTGTTGGCGACCACCGCTGACGCCGCCTGCAAAATATTTTGCGTGGAGCGGTAATTCTGTTCGAGGCGGATGATTTTAGCCTCAGGAAAATCCTTCTCGAATTCGAGAATGTTGCGGATGTCGGCGCCGCGCCAGGAATAAATCGACTGATCTTCATCGCCTACTGCGCACACGTTATGCCGGGTTCCGGCGAGCATGCGCATAAGTTCGTACTGCGGGCGGTTGGTATCCTGATATTCGTCGATGAGCAGATATTGGAAGCGGCGGTTGTAATAGTCGCGCACGGGTGCGGCGGCCTTCAGCAGGCGCGTCGCTTCGAGCAGCAAGTCGTCGAAGTCGAGCGCGTTCGCTTTGCGCAGCTCCTTGCGGTATTCCTCGAAAAGATGCGCGATCTTCTCGGTCTTGGGATCGGCCGATTGCAGATAGAGCTCCTGCGGATCCAGCATGTGATTCTTCGCCCATGAGATCCGCGAAAGCACAGTGCGCGGGGTGAGTTGTTTGTCGTCGAGGCCGAGGCGCTTCATCACCGACTTAACCACAGATTGCTGGTCGCTCTCGTCGTAGATGACGAACTTCTTCGTGTGGCCGATGGGCGGCTGGCCGGGCTTGGCCGACGGGATTTGCAGGGCCTCAATATCGCGGCGAAGAACGCGCACGCAGAAAGAATGAAACGTCGAGATGACCGGCTTGGCAATACTCAGTCCGCCGACAAGTTTCTCGACACGCTCACCCATTTCGCCGGCGGCCTTGTTGGTGAAGGTCATCGCCAGTATGGATTCCGGCATCACGCCCATGTGCTCGATCAGATGGGCGATGCGGTAGGTGATAACACGCGTCTTGCCGCTGCCCGCGCCCGCGAGGATCAGCACCGGGCCTTCGGTGGTTTCGACGGCCTCGCGCTGCTGCGGGTTCAGTTGATCGAGAAAAGACAATGCGGAAGTGGCTCCGGAGCTGATGATTTAATTTTACAAGGGAATGAGTGCGTTGGACGTACCAGATGATGATTTCCGTATGTCGACTTTTCGGGAACCGAGGCATGTGGTTGATCCAATCCCCTCACACCCAGGCGCCCATCAGGTGCCCCAGGCTGCCGCGGACGAGCAGGCCATCCTTGCGATCTTTGAAGTAGCGCGCGTTGAGTTCCTTGCCTTGTAGAAACTCGGTGCGGTGGAATCCCAGAGTATTCAGTTCGTCCTGCAATTTTTCGGGATCGAAGAATAGCTGCAAAGGCTCCCCATACCGGGCTACGCGTTTCGAGAGCACACCGAACGCGATCCTCTGGCCCGCATTCAGCAGCGCAGGATCGACTGCAAAATCGAATACCACGCCGCTGCCTGTAGGCATTATCGCAATGGAGCGCAAAGTGGTCATGCAGGCTTCACGCGTGAGGTAAGGAGTCACACCCAGCCAGGAGAAGAACGCCGCGGCATTTGCGTTGAATCCGGACTGCGCCAGCCCATCTGCGAGCGTTTGTTGCTCGAAATCGATAGGAACGAAAGTTAATGACGGCGGTATCGGAATGCCCGCCGACTGCAGTTGTTCGCGCTTCCAAGCCTGGGTCGCAGGATGATCCACCTCGAATGCCCGCAGGCCTGGGTGAGGGTTGCGGTAGGCGAAGGTATCGAGTCCGGCGCCCAGGACAACGTATTGCATCACGCCATGCGCTACGGCGCGCGCCAATTCGTCCTCGGCATAGCGGCTGCGCGCCGCCATGAAGGCGCGGAACGCACGGGAGAAAGCATGGCTCTCTTTCGGATCGGACCTGAGCGCTTCCTCGGCTTCGGAGCCGATGATTCGCAGAGCTAGAGGATCATTAAGAACCCTGGGCTGGTCAAGAAGTTGGTGCGCCGCCCGGCGAATCGCCACCCGATGCGCAGTTCTACTGAATTTACCCTCTTCCATCGGCGCGCACCTCGGACTAGGCCTTACTTCCCGCTCGCTCCACCTTGCACTCCTCGCAGGGGCAAACTTCACGCAGGAACTTCCAAGAATAAATGCCGAGGTCGTGGTCGTCGTTCCACTTGAACCGGATGGCGTATTTGCCCATGCCTTCGGCAGAAACAGGTTTAGCCGCTGGCTTGAACATGGGGAGCGCGCCGGGAGCGGGTTTAGGCGGTTCGCCCGGCTTGCGTCCAGCTTTGTCGCGTTCTTCGTTGCACATGGCGCAAGGGCAGGCGTTGCGGAGAAAGACGAAGCCGTAGTGGGAAACGTGGCCGTCTCCCCATTCGATGTCCACGCCTGTGCCGGCGGTGAGGTTCACCTTCACCGATTTGGGGTCCGTGGCCGCGGTGGGCGCCTGAAGCGGGGACTGCATGGTTTCAGTATCGCATACGGAGCGGGGCCGGTTTTGGGGAAGGTTCGCCCTAGCTGTTGGTGAGGCGACGGACCCCCGCGGAACTCGCTAGTGGCTGGTCTTGAAGAATGCGGCCAGGAATAGAACTATGATTATTCGCCGCCGACAGTGAGCCCGTCGATGCGGAGCGTTGGCGAAGCGACGGAGCCGCGGAACTCGAGATCACTTGCGATCTCGGAGATATTGAAGAACATTTCTTTCAGGTTTCCGGCTACGGTGATCTCTTCGACTGGGTAAGCGAATTCTCCACCCGAGATCCACAAGCCCGATGCGCCGCGGGAATAGTCGCCGGTCACCAGGTTCGCTCCGTGGCCGAGGAACTCGGTCACATAGAGACCTTCCTTGATTTCAGAAATCAATTGCTTCGCTGTCCTGGTTCCCGGCTGCAGAAAGTAGTTGCCGGGGCCTATTCCCGGCGTGCCGGCAAGTCCGCGAGAAGCGTTGCCGGTGGTCACCAGGCCCAATTTCTTCGCCGTGTAAGTATTCAATAAATAAGAATTCAATACGCCGTTCTCGATGACTACCGTGCGGCGGGTTGGCACGCCTTCGCCATCGAACGGGCTGGTACCGAAACCGCCGGGGATCGTGCCATCGTCGATGATGGTCACGTTATGGCCGGCGATTTTCTGTCCCAGCTTGCCGGCTAGAAACGAAGCGCCGCGGTAGACCGAATCGCCATTCACGCCTTCGAAAATGTGTTCCAAGATCGAGGTGGCTACCATGGGATCGAAGATGATCGGCACTTGAGCGGTCTGCGCTTTGCGCGCGCCTAGGCGGCGTAACGTGCGCTCAGCCGCAACCTTGCCAACCTGCTCGGGGGATTCAAGTTTGGTCAGCGTGCGCGCCACCGAGTACCAATAGTCGCGCTGCATCGCGCCGTCCTCGGTTTGCGCGATGGGAACGGCCGACACGGAACAGTAAGATCGGCGGTATTCGCCGACGAAGCCGTGCGAGTTGGCGAGAACTTTATGGCCAGTGGCGGCATCGAAGGATCCACCTTCGGAATTCTTGATGCGCGGATCGAAGTCGAGGGCGGCTTTTTCAGTACGGCGGGCGTAGTCGATGCGCTCGGGACCGGGCAAGGAATAGACGTCCTCGTGATAAAGATCAAGATCGCCAGTAATCGAGCCGAGCTGCGTAGCGTCAGGAATTCCTCCGAACGGGTCTTCCGACGTGATCTTTGAAAGCTCCAACGCGGACTTCACCATGCGGTCGAGGCTTTCGCGGGAGAAATCACTTGAATATGTGCTGGCCGCGCGCTGGCCATTGAAGACGCGAACGCCGATGGAGCGCGATCCGGATTCTTTGAGGGTTTCAACCTGGCCGAGACGGACTAGGGTGGAGAATTCGTCGCCTTCGCGGACTACGCATTCGGCAGCGGTTGCGCCGCCGTTCATGGCGCGGCGGACGACGTCCTGGGCGAGATCGCGAAGGTCAATTTCTAGTTTCGGGTTTCCGGTTTCCAGTTCGGTCGAGGGCATAAGAAAATTCTTTAACACAGAGGTCACAGGGAACACAGGGTAAACCAAAACCTGAATCTAAGAATTTCTCCGGGACTCCGTGTCTCCGTGGTGGGTTCGATCTTACTGCATGAAGCCGCCGGGATCTTTCTTTGCGGTGCCGCCGACGGTGAGGCGATCGATCTTTATCGTCGGAATGCCCACACCCACAGGCACGGCTTGTCCATCTTTGCCGCAGGTCCCAACACCTTCATCGAGCTTCAAATCATTGCCCACCATTGAGACCCGCGTCAGCACATCCGGACCGTTGCCAATTAACGTTGCGCCTTTGATGGGAGCGGTGATCTGGCCGTCTTCGATCATGTAGGCTTCCGAGGCTCCGAAGACGAACTTGCCGTTGGTGATATCGACCTGGCCTCCGCCGAAGTTGACGGCGTAGATGCCGCGCTTCACCGAGCGAATAATGTCTTCGGGATTATCCTGGCCCGCCAGCATGTAGGTGTTCGTCATGCGCGGCATGGGGATGTGCTCATAGCTTTCGCGGCGTCCGTTGCCGGTGTCGGCGATGCCCATCAGGCGCGCGGAAAGCTTGTCGCTTAGATATCCCTTGAGAATTCCCTTTTCAATCAGCACGGTTTCCTGGGTGGGTGCGCCTTCGTCGTCCACGTTCAGCGAACCGCGGCGCCACGGCATGGTCCCATTGTCGATCACGGTGCAGCCTTCGCTGGCTACGCGTTTACCGATCAGTCCGGCAAAAGCGGATGTCTTCTTGCGATTGAAATCGGCTTCCAGGCCGTGTCCGACCGCTTCATGCAACAGCACGCCGGGCCATCCCGGACCAAGCACCACTTCCATCTCGCCCGCGGGAGCTTCGCGCGCATCCAGTTGAAGGATCGCCTGCCTAGCTGCTTCTTTGGCGAAGTATTCCGGATTCTTGTCTCCAAAGAAGAAGTCGAGAGCGACGCGACCGCCGCCGCCGGAGCCGCCGCGAGCCGAATTGTTTTCGGTTTTAGCGATACAAGAAACGTTCATGCGGGCCAGCGGCTGGGAATCTTCGGCAAAGGTTCCGTCGGAGGCGACGACAAGGATATTCCGCAACTCATCGGAGTAACTGGCGCGGACTTCCTGAATGCGCGGATCGTAGGCACGCGCAGCCTTATCAGCCCGCATCACCAGTTCAACCTTGGCGGTGATTTCGGCATCCACCGAGGGCAGAGTCACGGGATACAGGCTGCGGGCCGCGGTTCGCTGGAATCCAGCAACGGGAGTCTTAGCCGGAGCGCTGGCGATCAGTGCCGCAGTGCGGGCTGCATGCAGAATGCGACTGGCGGAAAGATCGTCGGTGTAAGCATATCCCGTGCGCTCGCCTGAAACCACGCGCACGCCGCACCCGGCGGAAATGCCTTGCGAGGCTGACTTGACCATCGACTCATCCACCATCAGCGAGGTGGAGGAGAGATATTCAAAATAAAGATCGGCATAGTCGCCGCCGGCGGAAAGAGCGGCCGCCAGGTAATGTTCGAGGTCGTTTTCGGTGACGCCGTAGTGATCGAAGAAAAAACGCTGTTTATCTTTATTCAGAAGAGGTTGCTTGTTCAAGCTCTCACTCACAGAAATTAGATGCCGCCGGGCCGGAGGCAGACTCAGTTGGGCGGATTGGTTCATTATCCCACATGGAACGGGGGCGGGCGGGCGAAACATCCACAAGAGAAATATGACGATGGTCACATGTCACAGACATCGGGGCGGCCGTGGCCGGACAATCGGGAACGGAGATTTCCATGCCGACGGTGACCCCGCAAGCCTTAACTCGAACCGTGCAGGAATTTCTCAGCGAGGCCGCCGGCGCGGTGGTACTGGAAAATGGCGCGGTCGCCTTTGACCTGGCGCAATCCAAATACTCCATCTCGGGCGAGTACAACCGCTGCCTGTTGCACCTTTGGTCGGCGGAGCGCAACGCCGTGCGGCGCGTGCTGGATGCGGAAGTCAAGAATGGCACGCTGCGGCTCGCCGTGCAGCGGCTGGGACAGGCGCGGCCGTCGAGGCTGGAGATTTGCCGCGAACGAGATCGTCGTTCTCCTACCGCGCGACGAGCTGCCCGCACCGCCTACGAGCAAGAGCTGCGCAGGACGCTGGAACGTCACTTTTCTGAGTTCAAGATCGTGAGACTGACGACCGGTGTGGATCTGGAGAAATCGTTTGGTCCGGTCTACACGCGAGGCTTGGTGCGGCAGGGGCGCTCGGCTCTTGCGGTACTTGGGGTTAACGCACAAGAAACGCAGTCCTCGATTGATGCGGCGTTGACCTTCGGCATTCTCTGGCTCGATGTGTGCCGGCGGGCGCAGGCCGCGAATGTGCTGGTGGAAGGGCTGAGGATGTTCGTCCCGGCCGGAACTTCCGCGCTGGTGCGGGAGCGGATGGCAAACCTGAACCGCGATGCTGCCAAGTGGTCGCTGTTCGAACTGGACGAACGGCACGACGCGCTGGTGGAAATCGACTGCGCGGACCGCGGCAATGTGTCGACGCGTCTGCTGCATGCCGCGGATGATGAGTCGGCGCGCGAGCGTTTCAAGGAGTCGATTGCCAGAGTTCAGGAGATTTTGCCGAATTGCGAAGTCGCCGTGCTGTCGGCCGCGGAGGTAGTCTTCCGCTGGCGCGGCCTGGAGTTTGCCCGGGCGCGACTGGGGGGCGTTCCGGGATCGTTTCGCAGCACTGAGGAGATCGTGTTCGGTGTGGGCGCTGAGGAGCGAGTTCTTGAGATACGGAACGAAGCCGAATTCACGGAACTTGCCAACTGTTTGCGTGACACTCGCCATCCCTATGGACCACGTCAGCATCCGCTGTGGCGGCTGCGTCCGGAGAGATGGCTGGAGTCTCTGGTGGTGGGCGATGTAAGTGTGGTGGATGGACAACTGGAATCATCGTGCCTCTATTCGCAGGTTCCGGCATTCTCCGCCTGTGACCGGGCCATGATCGATGTGCTCACTACGACACATGCGGGACGGCTGGCGGTGGTGGAACTGAAGGCCGACGAAGATATCCACCTGCCGCTTCAAGGGCTGGACTACTGGTCGCGGGTGGAGTGGCATCATGCGCGCGGCGAATTTCCCCGCTTCGGATATTTTGAAGGCCACGAGTTGTCATCCGAGAAGCCTCTGCTGTTTCTCGTGGCTCCGGCCTTACATGTGCATCCGTCAACAGATACATTGTTGCGCTACATTTCACCGGAGATTGAATGGGAGTTTGTGGGGATTGACGAGCGGTGGAGGGAGGGAGTGAAAGTCGTGTTCCGCAAGCGGCCCGAACGAAAACAACGTCACGGTAGCGCAGATGCGCCGGGTATTTCGGATTCTCAGTTACCGATTGTCACCTAGTTGGTCCTCATCCTTTCCACATGCCCAGCAGACGGCGCACATCGACCAACTGGCCCAGGTGGTAGGCGTTGTGGTCGGCCAGGAGCAAGGCCTCACGCAGAATAGTCTGGCCGTCGCCCCACGGGATGCGTGCGTACAGATCGGTCTTTGGATTTGCAACCAGATCCTGCATCGCCTTCAGATCTTTGCGGAATTGTTGAACACTCCTATTCCATGCCGCTGTGCTCGGTGGAGCGTCTGCCTCGGGCCAATATCCCTCAGGCCACTTGGGAGACGGATGTTTGGCGTTGCGGGTGAACTCGAGAATGTCCCACTGCGCCAGGCGAAGATGCTCGAGCAGCATCCAGGCGGAGTGTGGGAGTCCGTTGGGCTTCGCGCCGCGCAACTCCTCCGGCATGTTCTTCACGACGTCGTCAAACCGGGCGTGAGCGCCGCCGCCATTGAGGAGGTAGAGCACGTGCTCGCGGAGTTGTCTGCTGGTTGGATCTTTGATGGCCATGTCGTCCTCCGTAAGGGGAATTCTTTACCAGGGAGGCACGGAGAAAAACCAGAATCGTCAACCCCAAATCCAAGATTTTCTCCGTGTTTCTGTGCCTCTGTGGTGAAATTGCAGTTCACTGATCCTCTTCCGGCCCCTCGCCTCTAAACACGCGGCCAATGCCGCGCCCGATGCGGCGCATGGGAAAAACACCTTTGTCATCCGCAAGAAATATTTCGCCGCCGCGGCGGCCACGATAGTACCAGCGCTTGAGCAGAGCCAGGTGCTCCATGGTTTCGAGCACGGGCGCTGTTTTCGTTGGCGGGAACGAATCGAGAACGGCCAGCACCCGCGATTCCATGGATTGCGATTTCGCATGCTCGGCAGGTTGAATCGAGAACACTACCGGCCCCGAGATTGTTCCGCGTTCGATGCGGAAGAAAGTGACGGAGTCCGCGAGATGGCAGGGCTGAATCATCAGCGCCGAAAGGCGGTCGAGGCGGCGGACGATCTCGGGAAATTGGCTGAGTATTGGCTTTAGCTTCTCCAGACGAACATGAATGGCGGCGGCATCTTCAAATGCGAGATTGGCCGAGGCGGCGTCGCGCTGCGCGGAAAATTCACGGGCCAGAGATTCACCACCGGAATCGAAATAGGCTTGCACGCGGTTCACTTCGGTGGAATATTCCTCGTCGCGTGCAGCCCTTGAAGCAGGGCGCAAGGCACATCTTCATCTCGGAATAGATGCAGCCGGGAAACTTGCGGGTCGGGATGCAGATCGTCCACGCAGCGCCGCATCTTGAAGAAATCGAGCGAATCGTTCATGAACTTCTCGGCGGCGGTGCGCGACTGGAATGGCCCGTAGTAGAGCGCGCGGCCCTTGAGTCGTCCCAGGCGCGTGGTGATGGACGCGCGTGGATACTGGTTTTCAAGATGTAGCTTCACCAGCGGCGCGAAGCGGAAACGCATGCGGTGGCCGTAGGTCTTGGGAAAAGTTTCGCGCAGCACTCTGTAAAGCAGGAAGCCGGATTCGAAGTCGGACCCGGTCGGCCTGAACTCGAACGAGCGGACACGATGGCGCAGATTGAGTTTCTTCGTACGCTCTTCCACCGGCCCCAGCAGGCGTTGCAGACGGCGGCGGAGATTTGCAGTCTTGCTGACGTAAGGCTCGGCTTGTGCGTCGTGGCTCCGCAGCAGGAACACGGCCGGAGCGGGTGGAACAGCGGAGAAGATTTCCGCATCGCGTTCAGGCGAGAATTCCAGGCGCTCGGTCAGCACGGGTTCATTCTAGTGCGGAAACAACCAAATCCACCACGGAGGCACTGAGGCACGGAGAACTTCTTTGCCACGGATTCACACAGATTCAAACGGATAAATCGAAGACGAAGGTGCCCCAGTTTGCCAGGAAGTTTTTTCTTGATCCGTGAAATCCGTGTAGATCCGTGGCAAAAAGATCTACCGGAAGCTGGCGCTGCGGAACTTCTGGCGGAAGTCTTCGCCTTCCATCTTGATGACGCGGCACATTTCGTGCAGGCGGGAGCGCATGCGTTCTCCGATGCGGTCGCCGAGGGTTTCGGCGCGCGTGGCGGCCCGCGCCGGGGAAACGGAACCATTCGCGCCCGCAGGCGGCTGGTCCTCGAAATTTGTCGTGATGATGGTAGTGCGGTTGTCGTTGTAGCGGGTATTGAGGATGAGGCTGACCGTGTCCCAGACCCATTCGGTCGGCTTTACCGCTCCTAACTCGTCGAGCACCAGAACGTCGGTTTCAAAGACAGGACGAAGAACGTCCAACTCCGTGGTTTGAACCGTGGCGTTGTACGAATTCTGGATTTCTTTCAGCAATTCTCGGTAGTCGTAGAACAGGCAGGAGATGCCTTTGCTGAGGATCAAATCCTTGATGATGCCAACGGCCAGGTGGGTCTTTCCGGTGCCGATCTTGCCGATAATCAGAAGGCCGGTACCGTCGCGAGGGTCGTACTCCTGCGCGAATCTGATGGCGGAGACGTAAGCGAACGCCAATGAGGCATTGGCTCCGGGGAAGTCTGTGGTGTAGCTGGCCAGTTCACAATGTTCGTAACGCCGCGGGATGCGTGCCGCCGCCAACAGGACCCCGGCTCGCGCCCGCAATTGGCAATCGCAGCGCGTAACCCGCCTGTCTTTATTCATGTCTTTAGGCGCATCAGGGCTGGCCGGAAGCGTCTTCCAACCCGTCCCTTCGCAGAGCGGACAAACTGCGGCTGCTGTCTTGATCAACTTCGCCCTTCCTCTTCGATCCTTTTAAGACTGTGTTCTCTGACTTTGCACCCGGACGCCAGCTTCCCGCAAGTGCGAAACGAGAGCTGCCTGTGTACAAGCTGTGAAGGCATGATCGGGCCTGTGGAGGACGGAGGAAAACCAGTGGTCAGTGACTAGTGGCTAGTGGTCAGTCGAGGCAATCTCTGTCATCTGCCATGCTGACCACTGGCCACCGGCCACTGGGGTTTTAGCCCCAATCCGGGACACGGGGGTGCGAAACAGGCTTCGGGCGCGGATTTTCACAGTTGACATTCTGCGCAGAGAGAGGAGAATACCACCCGTCAGGTTTCCCAACTCAGCCATGAGCTTTGTCCTCCCGGTACCGGCTGGGTATGAAAGAGACCTGCGAGGAGAAACAAATGAATAAGGCCGATCTGGTTGATAAGATCGCGGGCGCTTGCGAAATCAGCAAAGCGCAGGCTACAACGGCGATTGATACCGCTGTGAGCAGTATTACCGCAGCGTTGCGGAAAGGGGATCGGGTGGCTTTGATAGGTTTCGGCACTTTCTCGGTTTCGCAGAGAAAGGCCCGGAACGGGCGCAATCCGCAAACCGGCGCCACTATCAAGATTGCCGCCCGGAAGGTCGCGAAGTTTACTCCTGGGGCCGAACTGAAGAAGACCGTCAACAAGAAGTAGCGAAAACAGAGCTTTTGATTTTCACGAAAACGGCAGGGGGTCGGCCCTGCCGTTTTCGCTGCCTGATCTTCAGTACCGAGTACCCAGTACCGAGTGCCGAGCATTGAGGTCGGGCGTGGCCCGGCTTTTCACTTCTCGGTACTAGGTACTAGGCACCAGGTACTACCATGATTGCCCATCTGCGCGGAAAACTGCTGACGAAGCATCCCAATCAAGTAATCGTGGAGACTTGCGGCGTCGGCTATGAAGTGAACATCAGCGTCCCGACTTTTTCCGAATTACCCGCCAACGGCTCCGAGGTTGCACTGCACATCCACACTCACGTGCGTGAGGACGTGATTTCGCTTTACGGATTTCTCCGTCCCGCCGAGAAGCAGTTGTTCGAGAAGTTGATGACGGTGAGTGGCATCGGGGCGAAGTTGGCGATCACCATTCTGAGCGGAATGGCGGCAGACGAGATGGCGGCCGCGATTCGCGGCAATGACGTGGCGCGCCTCACCCGGATCCCAGGCATCGGCAAGAAAACCGCCGAGCGCATGGTGTTGGAGCTGCGGGACAAGTTGCCTGCTGCGGCAGGAGCCTCCACTCCAGCCGCACCCGCGATGAGTGCGATGGAAGAAGACGTTCTGTCTGCGCTGGTTAACCTGGGCTATCAGCGCGCCGCTGCCGAGAAGGCACTGGCCAGCGCGGTCAAGAATGGCATCAAGAGCGAGAAGACCGGATCATTCGATTCCCTGTTCCGGGAAGCGCTGGCGTCCCTCTCGAAGTAGCCATTAAATCCCGCCTTGGTGTGCAATCTCTTGCACCTGGGGGAGTAACCTCAGTAACTCCGACCTGTCTCTAAAGTAATCATTCTAAATAGCTTACTGGCACCGAGGGGCCATTCACCCAGGCCCCACGCTTGCGTTAGTACTAGTACAGGTGGCCAATGCCGACATTCACTAACGTCATGCGAAAAAGCTGGGTTGGGGCGATTTTGCAACCGAGGACAGCAATTCTGCTGGGCATTCTTGGTTTGTGCCGGCCAGCGCTGTCACAAGAGATTTCTGTCGCGCTGCTTCAACCACCGGCGATACTACCCGCTGCGACCCAACCCGGCTCAATGGCACCCGCCGCAGCTGCGCTTACACCCACCCCGATGGTGACACCCGTCCAGCCCGCGACGCTGCCCGAAGTATCCAACCATCGATTCTGGGATCGGGAGAATAGCTTTCTTTTTGCCACAACTGCCGCCTTCAACGCTGCCGACTTCGTCGTAACCCGCGATAACCTGCGCGGTGGCGGCCGGGAACTGAACCCCGTAACCCGCGTGTTCAGCGGGAGCACTCCGGGGCTGGCAGTGAACTTCGCGGGCGAGACTGCGGGCGTGGTCGCGCTCAGCTACTTCTTCCACAAAACCGGACATCACCAACTGGAGCGCCTCACCTCCATGGTGAACATCGGTTCCTCGGCAGCAGCCGTGTCGTTTGACCTTGCCCATCGATAATCGGTGACAGTTTCCTTTCACAACCAACATTAATTCAGGATTTAGAACGTTCACGGTCCGTTCAGATTCCTTGGACTTTGGACCTTACGCTACTTGCCGATGCAGAACGTGCTGAAGATCAGGTTCAGGATGTCGTCGGTGGTGGTAGCCCCCGTGACAGCGTCGAGGGGCCGCAAAGCGTTGTAAAGATCAAGCAGCAACATTTCATGAGGGACCTTGGCCGCCACGGCTCCGGTGGCGGCACCGAGCGCGGCGAGTGAGTCTTGCACCAGGCCCTGATGGCGGACGCTGGTAAGGAATCCGGCTTCCACTTGCGCTCCAGTTTCGCCGCCGATGTGGCGCAGAATTTCGGAACGCAATTCGGCGATGCCTTCCCCGGTCAGAGCAGAGGCACGAACGATGGAAGACTGGCCACCGGCCACTAACCACTGGCCACTTGTTACCGCCAGATCGCACTTGTTTCCAACTATGATCGTCGGGCGGGCCTCCGCGTGCCGCAGCAGTTCATTGTCTTCCGCGGTCGTCGGCTGTGATGCGTCCAGCACAACCAATACGAGATCGGCGTCGGCTAGCGCTTCCATGGACTTGCGGATGCCGATGGATTCCGCTTCGTCGAGGGCCTGCCGGATTCCCGCCGTGTCCACCAGTTGGATGGGAATGCCGCCGATGGCGACGGTTTCGCTAACCAGGTCGCGAGTGGTGCCGGGAGTCGCAGTGACGATGGCGCGCTCGCGTTCGACCAGACGGTTGAACAAGCTTGACTTGCCAACGTTCGGCCGGCCGACGATGGCAAGAGTCAAGCCTTGGTGCACGATCTTTCCGTAAGCAAAAGTAGCAGCAAGCTGCTCAAGCGGCCGCCGAATATCGGCGATGCGCTCGAGGATGGTTGCGTCAGGCAGGATCGAGACGTCATCTTCCGCGAAGTCGATGCCGGCTTCGAGCACAGCGATCAGCTCAACCAGCTTCTGCTTGACTGGCTGCAAGCGTCTGGAGAGAGCGCCTTCGAGCTGTTGGGCGGCGATCTTTGCCTGATAGAGCGTCTGGGAGTCGATCAGGTCGCGGACGGCTTCGGCCTGGGTGAGATCGATGCGGCCGTTGAGGAAGGCGCGCATGGTGAACTCTCCGGGTTCGGCGAGACGCGCCCCCGCGGCGATGCACAGCTCGACAATATGCCGCAGCACGACCGGAGATCCGTGCGCAGCAATCTCAACGATGTCGTCGGTAGTGTAGGAATGAGGCTTGGCGAAGTAAGTGACCACGACTTCGTCGATACGATGCTCGTCAGGAGCAGGTCCTACCCCAGTCCATGTGGGGACAGCCGCCGCCCTCGGCTGTCCGGCCGGCGCCGGGCCACAGGGCTCGACCAGCTCTCCAAAGACAGCCCACCCCGGCTCCATCTCATGTTTCAGCCGCAACATCGGCTCTGCGATCTCCCGCGCCTGCGGTCCGGCGATGCGCACGATTCCAATGCCGCCGCGTCCGGGCGGCGTCGCGATGGCGACGATCGTATCGTCGAGATTCACCGGGCGATTGTAGCGGTTAAACTGGGAGGACAACCAGCGGCCGAAAATGAAAGTACGCACTCGGCCCAAGCACCCAAGGAGATCAGAACTTGTCAGTCGCCGACGAACTGCTGCAAGCCAACGAGCAATTTGTGAAGAACTTCAACCTGGGAGACCTGGCCGTCCGGCCCCGGCGCCGGCTGGCCGTCCTGGCCTGCATGGATTCCCGAATCCTGTTTGAGCGTTGCCTCGGGCTGCATCCCGGAGACGCGCACATGATCCGCAACGCCGGCGGCATCGCCACCGACGACGCCCTGCGATCGCTGATTGTTTCGCATCATCTGCTCGACACGCAGGAGTTCATCATCATCAACCACACCGACTGCGGGCTGCTGCGAGTGCGGGAGGACGAACTGAAGAAGAAGCTGGCCGACAAGATGGGGACGTCCGCCGGCGCGCCCGCACATTTTCATGCGTTTGACGATCTGGAAGAAAATGTCCGGCAGCAGATGCGCCGGGTGAAGTCGCACCCGTGGATTCCGAAGCACATTCCGGTGCGAGGGTTTGTCTACGACGTGAAGACGGGGAAGTTGGAAGAAGTTGGCGCGGGGAGATGAAGCCATGAAACGAAGGGTGATAGCAATTGGAGCTGCCGTTCTCGTGCTCGGGATTGTTTTTGTCGGCGGGTGGATGTCGGCGTATCCATCGCAAAACGATCCGAAGAACATCAGATACGTCTTCTGGAAGGCTGGGTTTCACGCAATGGACCTCGACACAGCGGCTTGGACGATGATCGGAGATGCCGACCGCGACAGGATTGTGATCGGGAGGACGAAATCTGAGCTACGGAACAGGTTCGGACAGCTTTTGACACCCGCTGATGCGACGCCCTATCTCCGGGGCTGTTATCTCTTATACTGGAAAGGTGAAGACGCGCTGTTCATCAGGACCAGCCCGTGGCTGATTATTTTCGAGGACGATAGGGCCACAAACCTCGTTCTAATCAAAGGCTGCTGACGAAAGTCCTGACACACGCTACCGCGCCACCACTTTCTCAATCTCCGCCTTCAGTTGGTTATAGGGCAGCGCCCCCGGATGGTACATGGCAACCTTGCCCGTGCGGTCGAGCAGCACCAACGTCGGCGTGGTGGAAGCGCCGTAGACGTCGAAGTTGTACTTGCTGATGGGAACGGGCATGTCGAGCAATCCGGCGTAGAAGCGGTGGCGCACGGCATCGATATAGGCAAGTTCATCGCTGGGCGCAGCGTTTTCGACTTGCGCCGTATAGCCGTAGAGCCGGGTCGGCCCGAGAACGGTCAATCCTTTCGGCGCAAATTCCGTCCGCAGTTGCGTGATGATGGGAGCTTCCGCTTTGCAGTCCACACACCAGTGCGCCCAGAAGAAAAGCAGCACGGGTGAGCCCTTAAGCTGGGCCAGCACCGGCGGCTTCGAGCCAAGAAACTGCTCGCCACGGAGCGCGGGCGCAAGTTTTCCTTCGAAGGACAGCAGGTTCAGGTTCTTTTGCAGGCGGGCGCGGATGGAAGTCGTACCATAAGTGCGCAGCGCACTCTGCAGAACAGCGACGGCTTGGGCATGCTGGCCGCGAGCCGCGAGCGTCTGTGACTCGACCTCGATGGCCGCTCCCAAGGCGATAGGCAGGTGCGGTTCGGCATCGAGCGGGCGCTGTTTGAGTTTCTCGAGAGCGAGGGCGCTGGTCTGCTTGGCGTACGCCGCTGCCTGATCGTAGTCGCGCGCGTCGAGGGCCGCGCGTCCCATCCACGAGTAAGCTTCGATGTATTCCGGCGTGACGCCGTTCCTGGCGCGGTAAGAGTTCAGTTCCGCCTCGGCCGCGGAGAAGTTATTCTGGGCCAACGCCGTACGGACATCTTCAACGATCCCCGCCCAGGCCGGAGCCACGAGCGCAATCAAAATTAGAAGTTTGCGGAAGTACATGCCTTAGATGATGTATCTTTTATCGCTCAGCTGGCAAATCCAGGCTCGGAGCCCAACCGCTCAATGCCTCCTAAGTCATTGATGTGGAAGGTGCTTGAGTTCGCATGTAAAGAAATGTTGTAGCTATTTTGGGGCAGTTCCCTTACAATTTAGCTGCGTTTGATCTTTAGAGTTCCTTCGCAGTACCCAGTTTCTCCGCTAACCAGCGCGTGACCTGCCTGCAGAAGAAGCCTTCCAAAGTTTCAGCGCTACATCAACGAAAAAGGAACAAAGCAACACCATGGAAACAGGAACAGTGAAGTGGTTTAACGACGCCAAGGGCTACGGTTTCATCAGCCGCCAGAACGGGGAGGATGTATTCGTGCATTTCTCCGCCATTCAGGCGAGCGGCTTCCGCAGCCTCCAGGAAGGTCAGCAAGTGCAGTTTGACGTGGTCAAAGGCCCCAAGGGCTGGCAGGCCGAGAACGTGAAGGGTGCTTAAACCACTTCGCAGCTAACAATTCGCAAAAAAGGGCGGCCATCGCTGGCTGCCCTTTTTATTGGGTGATTGAGCGGTCGGGTCATTGGGTGATTGAAAATCGAAATACTGCAACCCCGTGATTTTCAATTGCCCAATGACCCGATCGCTCAATCGCTCAATTTTTCGCGTCTCGAATCAGAACCACATCTGCGTCGTTGTGCCCGCGACCCATGGCCAATTGCTTCCCATCGAATGACCAATGGAAGTCGTAGATGTGTTCGGAGGTGAAATCGGTGATCGGCTTGCCCTTGGAGCCATCCAGCGGCTGCAACCACAGGTTATCCACGCCATTCTCCCGGATCGGATAGACCACGGCTTTTCCGTCGCGGCTGAAGCGCACCAGCCCGAAGCGGAGGCGCTCAAATTCCAGAAGTCTGGCCTTGCCCGTATCGACGTCTACCAATACTAATTTGTCCTTGTGTTCCCCAGCATGCTCCAGGGTCGCGAAGGCGGCAAACTTTCCGTCCGGCGAGAGGTCAAACGTGCTGTCTGAGATCGGCAGGTCCGAGATGGATTGCGAAGTTCCACCGTCGATCGAGACCCGAGCGAGCTTTCCCTCGTCCCGCTGCTCGATGTAGTACACCCAACGGCTGTTGGGTGAGCAAACGGCGTGATGATCGTGCTTGCCATTGGTAAGTTGCTTCAAGTTGCCACCCGATTCATCGATGCGCCAGACGTTGTCGTTGCCGGTACCTCCGTGAAACCCGAGCTCAAACACGACATAGCGCCCGTCGGCACAGGCGGAGGGATTGCCGTTTGGCTTTCCTTCCTCAGTTGCGATCACAGTTTTGCTGCCGGTCGCCGGGTCGATGCGATTGAGGGTGATTGCCTGATCTCCGATCAACTGGCCGTCCCGCGTCCAGGTGAAATTGGTTTGGGACTCTGCTGACGTGAGTGGACGAGCTTGGGCTGTGGGGCCCGAAGCAGGCATTAGAAACAGGCTCCAGCGGTCCTCGGTCAGAATCGTCGCCAACACACGACCGTTCGCCGCGACGCTGAGGTTCGAATAGGTGTTGGTATCGCGGGTGATGGGAGATAGTTTCCCATCCGGATAGGAGAGGAATGCGATCTGGAATCGAGTGAAATTGGTTCGCTGCCCGCGCACCAGGCCGAGCAATCCACTGCCGTCCGCCAACCACGTCGGAGAGAAGAATGGTTGTTCGTTGTTGCCCGAGAACACCTTCTGCCGCCCGCTTCCGACATCCACAGCCACCAGACTTTCCAGGGCATTTCCCGCGTGCTCCTCGTCGCACACGATCGTCTTTCCGTCGGGAGACCACGCAGGTTCGTAGAAACCCTGGCTGTTCGAACCCTTTGCCAGCACGCTCTCGTCACCATCGCCACCTTCCACAGGGCGAACGATGAGCCGGTATTTCCCAGGTTCCGGGTTGTCGTAGCGCATGAAGGCAAACTTTTTCCCGTCGGGAGAAAAAGTAATGTTCGAGTCGACATCGGCCGCTAGCTTCTGCGGCGTACCGCCGAGCAGCGCAGCCCGGTATAGAAACTTCAGTTCCGGATTTCCCGGATCGCTGCGCACGAAGTAGAAGTAGTTCCCGTCGGGAGAGAAACGCAGCCCGTTGTAATACACGTCCGCCGGAGGCTGCACCTGAGCGTTGCTGTTGGTTGGCACATTCCTCAGCCAAAGGCTCGCCAACCCGTTCTTTCTGGTCAAACTCAGAATGTACTTGCCGTCCGGGGAAAGGGCAGCAAGCACCGCGTCGCCGCTATCAGTGACCTTGGTGACAGAAATGTCCTGGAACGGAGTGTGGCGGCCGCGTGTGAGAAAAGCGTAGATGCCGTAAGCCGCCGTTGCCACCAATACCAGCACGATTCCCGCCGTCAGGCCGGCGCCGAGTTTGTTTTGCCGCGCGGCGGAGACTACTGCCGAGCTGCTAGAAGTCTTCTGAGCCGGAATGGAACCGGCAGTGCTCGCGGAGGACGCAGCCACCGGGACTGCTGGCGCGCTGCTAGACCTCGCCTGCGCGGGCTTCCTGCCCGACTCTGTGTCCCGCTTCAAGCGCTTGAGGTCGCCGCGCAGATCGGCGGCCGATTGGTAGCGCAGGTCGCGGTCTTTTTCCAGAGCCTTGCCGATAATCTCCTCGAGTCTCGGCGGCAGGGTGGAATTCAGCTGCGTCGCTGGAGTCGGATCGAGTTCAAGAATGGCATGGAAGACCACGGCGGAAGTGGCTCCGGTAAAAGGAAAGCGTCCGGTTGCCATCTGATAGATCACGACACCAAGGGAAAACAAATCGGTGCGCGTATCAAGTTCTTCCCCGCGCGCCTGCTCCGGCGACATGTAGGCGATGGTCCCGACGGTCGATCCCGGGCTGGTGAGATGCAACGGTCCCGGCGTGTCCTGCGTCGCTCCGATGGTTTCCATCTCCATCTCAGGACGCGCCAGCTTGGCCAGGCCGAAGTCGAGCACCTTCACTTGCCCGCGCTGGGTGATAAATATGTTTGCCGGCTTGATGTCGCGATGGATGATTCCTTTGGCGTGGGCGGCGTCGAGCGCATCCGCCGAGCTGGATACCCCAGTCGAGCAGGCGATCCAGCGGCATCGCCCCGGCAGCCAGGCGATGGTCCAGTGTCTCGCCTTCGAGCAACTCCATCGCGATGAATGACTGCTGATCCGCGTTTTCAAGCTGCACCTTTTCGACCGCATAAATGGTGCAGATGTTGGGATGGTTCAGAGCCGAGGCGGTACGCGCCTCCAGCAGAAAGCGGTCCAGCGCATTCTGATCGCGGGAGAGCTGCGGCGGCAAGAACTTCAGGGCGACGCGGCGTCCCAAATCAAGATCTTGCGCTTCATAAACAACACCCATCCCGCCGCTCCCGAGCTGGCCGGTAATGCGGTAGTGCGAGATGGTCTGGCCGATCATGGGATTCTGGGAATTTCATCTTAGGAGGGATGAGGAAGGACAGTCAAACCCGGGGGCGGGGTAGGCGCAACACGCGGGAAAAAGTGGGCCTATTAACGTCAAACGAGCAACGATTCGGAATTGGAATTTGTTTCGGCGCTCTATGCGGCGACCGCTCCCGTGTGGCGTTGCAAGAACCGTAAGGTCTTCTGATTGAACTCGTCGACCTTCTCATAGATCGGTGCGTGCGCACACCCCTCAAAGATCAGAAGCTCGGAATCGCGAATATTACCGATCATCCGATCAGCAAACCGCGTGGATGTCGTCAGGTCGTAACGTCCGAATGTTCCTTGTTGGTCATAGTTCATCGTGATGTTGTTGGCTTTGACCTTAGGCATAAGAGTCAATCCTTTCGCACGTACTCCGTGTTACCCGTCCCACTTGGGCGAAATCTTATGTCTCTCGGACTGGCTAGTCAATGAAAGCTTTGGAGTTGGCGGTGTCCCTAAAGGATGGTTGGCGACAAATCGCCTCAGCCCTCATTGACCGGAACTCGGCCAATTATCGAGGAGCGCTATGGCATGATAACAACAGTTAACTTCCGCAATATCTGTAACGACGATGGACACGGGCGCGTTATTGGCAACCGAATGCATCGCTGAGCGTGGCACTTTCCGGCGCGCACAGCCTAGGGGGTATAAATCTCCGCGCTGGCGAGAACACTGAAGCTGCCGTTGGACCCTTTCACCTCGCCGCCCGCAGCCAGCACCTGACCGTTCTGGAGAAGAGTAGTCGTGTGTGCCGCCCGGGCGTGGTTCATGCTGCCGGTGAGCAACCAGGAGTTCGTGGACGAGCTGTAGAGACGGCAGAGAGCGTCGGTACCGTACCCGCTCTCCCCTCCGGCCAGTAAAACATTTCCGGTATTGAGCAGCGTCAACGGGCCGTTGGGAGGATTCACGCCGATATTGTGGGTGGCCGTCCAGGCGGCTGTGGCGGGATTGTAGAACTCGCCGGAATAACTCGAAAGATGTCCTCCGAAGACCAGCCCGTCACCGTTGGTGAGAGATGCTGCGCTAGTACCAGGATGGCTGAACTTCATGGTGCTGGTTAACGTCCATCTGCCATTGGAATAAAGCTCGGCGGTGTTCGTACTCAATCCTCCTCCGGCCATCAGGACTTGGCCATCTTGCAGCAGCGTCGCCTGCGCGGAACGGGCGTGGTTCATGCTGCCGGTCTCGCTCCAGGTACCCGTCGATGGGTCGTAGAGTTCGGCGCTGGCAAGTGTTCCCTCTGTCGAGTTGTAACCACCAGCAACCAGCACATTTCCGCCTGAGAGCAGTGCGGTGCCTTGCGCGTAACGCGGCGTCAACATGCTGCCCGTGGTTGTCCATTGACCGGTGGACGGGTTGTAGAGCTCGGCCGTGGCTGTCGAGGAAAGGACCCCTTTGGCACTGATGCTGACAATCCCGCCAGCCACCAAAACTTCACCGCTGGGGAGCAACACCATGGTGTGAGCATAGCGGCCGGTCGCCATGCTGCCGGTGAAGGTCCACTTGCCTGTAGCGGGGTTGTACAATTCGGCGCTGGTGAGTCCTGCGGCCGAGCTTTCGCCCCCAGCAACGAGCACCTGGCCGTTGGGGGAGTAGCGTTGCGCCGTGGCCTGCCCGGGCGATGTTCATGGTGCCGGTATTCGCCCACGTACCGGAGTTCCCGGCGAAGGCAAGCGGGGTTATGGTGGCTGTTAATCCGATGGCAAGCAATGCGGCCCACACGAGCCTGCGAACTGCCGCAGACCTGGGGGCGTTTTTGGAAATCATGACATCCTCCTATCGAACGGCCAAAAGACAACCCGCATTGGTGTCGTCAGGAGGGCTTCGGTCAGTCGGCGACCGATCCGTGAGCGTCCACAAAACTTTGCTGCGGTTTCTTCAGACAATCTCAGTTAAGCAGATGCAACCATTGCTTGTGTCACGGAATTGTCACCAATTTGTCATTGTTGGGCATTCGCCAGCCTCTGGACGTCAATCTCCGGACGGTGCCGCCTGTTGTTGCTTGAACAGCGCTTCATCCTAGGGTATCTCACCACGCTGAATACCGCCCCGGCGACTTAGTCTTGCAATCGTGGGGATCAGGCAGGCGCTGTTCAATGTGTAGGCTCCGTTGCGGCATGGGGAGAGATTAGCTCCTGCGCAATCTGCGTCAGAACGGCGCGAATCTACGCGGCGGTCGCCTCTTCGGCCGCGCTCACGGAATCGAAGAAGCGGAAGAATTGCTCGACCCGGGTAACCTTAAGCGCGTTGTGAATGCGCTCACTCACTCCCACCAGCGCGAGGCTTCGCCCGCCATGCTGGCGCGTGACGTATGCTCCCACCAGCGCCCCAATGCCGGCCGAATCCACGTACGGGACATTGGCGAAATCGATGATCAGCGAGCGCGACGTATCGGCCCGCACCATGGCCTGGAATCCAAACATCGTGGTCATCACAAGCGCACCATTCAGGCGGAGGACGCGCTGTCCCGGTTGCGCTCCGGGCTGGTCGTCAATGTGGAGGGTGTCCGACGGCATGCCGGAGATATTACCTCGCGTCTGACACAGGAATTGTTAAAGCGCTGTTAATTTGTTACAGGACGAAATTCGCCGGTCAACAAAATGGGCCGCACTCGCTGCGCAAGCGAATGCGGCCCGGGGAAAAAGCATTTCAGGGCGTAACTCGAAACACGGTGCCGCACCCGCCATTGCAGGCGCTCATGTTCCCACCATAGATGGTCATGCCGTACAGATTGCCATCGGCGCCCAACGTCAGGCCCGATTGGTAGGGAAACGCACCGGCCGTGCCGCCGCTGAAGTAGTGGGCCACGCTTTCAGTCCAGGTAGCTCCACTCTTCGTCAGCTTGTAAATCACCCCGTCGGCGTCCTTACCACCCCAATACGCACCGCCATACAGATTGCCGCTGCCATCGAAGGTCACGTTGTAGACAGGCCACGCGCCGCCTGCGCCCGGCGTCCCATTGCTGCCGGTGAAGGCGTGAATCACGGTTTCCGTCCAGCCGCCGCTGCCGTTCGGAGAGAGTTCGTAGACGACGCCGCATCCGCCGTTGCACTCCGAATCATGGCCGCCACCGGCCGTTGTGCCATAGAGGTTGCCGGCGGAATCGAAGATCACGCTCGCGTACCACGGAAAGTTGCCATCGCTCTTCCCGGTGAAGCTGTACAGCACACTATGGGCCCAGCCGCCGCTGCCGTTTGGAGAGAGTTCAAAGACGGTCCCGCAACCAAAGCCGCCACAATCCGACAGATTGCCGCCGTAATACGTTGTGCCGTAGAGATTGCCGGCTGCGTCGAAAACCATCGCCGCCCTTGGCCACACGCCGTCGCTACCACTAAAGCTATGCAGCACTGTTTCCGTCCATGTGCCCGACGAACTCGGCGACAGCTCGAAAATCACGCCGCAGCTCAAGTTCGAACAGTACCCGCCGGTGTCTCCACCCGATATGGTCGATCCGTAAAGATTGCCCGAGGAGTCGATGACCAGGCCAGCCTGGGGTCCTTCGCCGTCCGCGTACGTCGCCCCAAAGTTGTAGATCACCGAATACGTCCAACCGCCGCCCGAAACTGGCGCCAGCTTGAACGCGACGCCCCCGCCGTAGAGGCCGCCCTGCCAAGTCGTGCCATAGAGATTGCCGGCGCTGTCGAAAACTAGACCCGCTTGCGGACTGGAGCCGTCCTTCGTTCCGCCGGCAAACTTGTGCAGGGTGGCGCTTGCCCATCCTCCGGCGGTGGTTGGGTACAGCTTGAAGACGTCGCCACAAAGGGTGGTACAGTTTGCGGAACCCGAAGTGTCCTGCGATGTCACGCCGTAGAAGTTTCCAGAGGCGTCAGCAACCAGATTTCCCACAGGGAACGACCCCGTCGTGCCCGTAAATTGGTGGATGACCTTGTAAGGCAGAGTTTGGGCGTTGGCCGCCAAGCCTGCCGCCATCAACAGCAGCACAAGCACTTCGCAAATATGGCGTAGGAGTGTCTTGGAGTTGTTTGTCATCGGATTCTTCCTCAAAAGGGCTTTTTGAGAACGTTTTGGCTTAGGGTTGCGGGTTTACCTGGAGATCGTTAAACAACTACCCCAGGAGCGGAGAAACGCATGCTACATCGCAGCGAGGAAGTGGGTCAAGATGAAGGAACTTGCATACAGCCCGGGTCACAGAACCGCTGGCTGATCCCGCCGTTTGGCCTGGATTTCAATAAAGACGTTCACCAACGATACTGCTGCCGGAGTCACTCCCGGAATGCGCGAGGCCTGAGCCAGGGTGCGCGGCTGCACATGCGTGAGCTTTTCCTGCATCTCGCGCGAGAGGCCGCTGACCGAGCGATAGTCGAACCAGCCCGGAATCGCCCGCTGCTCCGATTTCTTCATCCGCTCCATGGCGCGCTGCTGTTGCAGCAGGTAGCCCTCGTACTTGATCTCGGTTTCCACCGACTTGAGTTCGTTGCGAACTTCTGAGGAAAGCGTGGCCACGGATTCGCACGGATTTGCACGGATTGCGTCTTCTCGCGCAAAGAACCCAGGATCCAGTTCACGGAGAATGGGCGCCAGCTTCTCAATGACGATCTCGGGGCGCTTCAGCAACTGGGCACAAGTTTGGCCGATGGCTGGGGTCAAATCGTAAGCTGTGGCGCTGCCGGCGACAACAGGTTCCTCGTCGCTTCGCTCCTCGGAATGACACGAGGCAATGTTGTCGGAATGACAAGTTGAGATCGTGTTGAGCATTTCAGGCGTCAGCCTGGTGCGTTCCAGCAACTTCTTCATCTGCTCCAGACGCTGCTGCTTGGCTTGAAAATCGTCCCAGGCCATCTCCGAGATCAATCCCACACGGCGGCCGTGCGGCGTGAGCCGGCGGTCGGCGTTGTCGATGCGCAGGTGCAGGCGGAATTCCGCCCGCGAGGTGAACATGCGATAAGGCTCGTTCGTCCCTTTGGAGATGAGGTCGTCGATCAGGATCGCGGTGTAGGCCTCGGTGCGGTCGAGGATCAGCGGCGGCTGCGCCTTCACCTGCAATGCCGCGTTGACGCCCGCCATCAGGCCCTGGCACGCTGCCTCTTCATAGCCGGACGTGCCATTGATCTGGCCCGCGAGGAAGAGGCGCGCGATCTTTTTCGTTTCCAGAGTGCGCTGCAGTTCGGTTGGATCTATCGAGTCGTACTCGATGGCATAGCCGGGGCGCAGCATCTCGGCGTTTTCGAGACCCGGAATCGACTTCAAGATCGCAAGCTGAACTTCCACCGGCAGGGACGTGCTCATGCCGTTCACATAGATTTCGTGCGTGTTCAGGCCTTCAGGCTCGAGATAGAGCTGGTGCGTCTGCTTGTCGGGAAACTTCACGATCTTGTCTTCGATCGACGGGCAATAGCGCGGCCCGATCGACTGGATCTGCCCGCTGTACATGGGAGAGCGATGCACGTTCTCGCGGATAATGCGGTGGGTTTCGGGCGTGGTCCACGCGATGTAGCAAGGAACTTGCGAGTCGTGATGCGCTACGCGCTTGGTGCGGAAGCTGAAGGGCGTGGGGTCGGCATCGCCCGGTTGGACCGGGAAGCACGACCAGTCGATGGTGCGTCCATCGAGGCGCGGGGGTGTGCCGGTCTTCAGCCGGCAGCCGCGCAGCCCCAACTTCTTCAGCGCCTCGCCGAGCAGAACCGCGTTCGGTTCCCCGGATCGTCCCGCGGGATACTGCTGCTCGCCACAGTGAATCAGGCCGTTCAGAAAAGTGCCGGTAGTGATGATCACGGCCTGCGCGCCCACGGTGCGGCCGTCGCGCAGCTTAACGCCGCGCACTGTGCGCGGGGCGTCGTCGGTCGTCGGTCGTCCGTCGGCGGCAAAAGCCCCATCGTCGACTTCAGCCAACGACCGAGGATCGACGACCGACGACGGCTGTTCCACAATCAGCTCCGCCACCTCCGCCTGCTTGATCTTCAGATTCGGCTGCGACTCCAGCACCTCGCGCATCTTGATCCGGTAGGCCTGTTTGTCGCACTGCGCCCGCGGCGACCACACGGCCGGGCCGCGCGAAGTATTAAGCAAGCGGAACTGGATGCCGACCGCGTCCGTGATCTCGCCCATGATCCCGCCGAGCGCATCCACTTCGCGAACGAGGTGTCCTTTCGCGATGCCTCCCACCGCCGGATTGCACGACATCTGCGCGATCAAGTCGACGTTCAGCGTGTAGAGAGCCGTCTTTAGCCCCATGCGTGACGCGGCCATAGCGGCCTCGCATCCGGCATGGCCGGCGCCGACGACGACTACGTCGAATTGTTCCGTGAACTGCATGAAGACAGTTTCTAGTTTCCAGGGGGTTGTTTGAATCCGGCCCCTTTTTTCGAGGGGCGTCATCCCGAAACCCGGCGCAGTTTAGCCGGGTGAGGGATCTCCCGTGGGCAAAGGCAGGCCCGTGCGCGAGATCCTTCGCTCCGCCTGAAAAGCGGCTCCGCTCAGGATGACGCCACCAAAGAAATTCAAACTGAGCCCCCCTACCAGGTCCACAGTGATCTTGCCATTCATTCTAACAACTTAGCGATATCGGTGATCTCAATCACTTGCCGACCGACGAGGCCGTCCGTATAGTAGTCTGTCATACCGAAAGCACCAGGAGGCAATCATGAATACCACACAGTTCTTCGAGCAACTGGAGGCATCGATCGCCAGGTACGACCTACTTTGCCATCCATTCTACCGGGCGTGGGCCGCGGGCGAGTTGAGGCGCGACGATCTGCGCGAGTATGCCCGCCACTACTACCATCACGTGGAGGCGTTTCCCTGCTATTTGGCCGAGCTTGCCCTTCGCCTGGAGGACGGTGAGCTGCGGCGTGCTGTGCTGGCCAACATGTGTGACGAGAAAGGCGCGGCGGGCGCATCAGGCAAGGATTCCGTGCCTCACTCCGAGCTTTGGCTCGACTTTGCCGAGGGGATGGGAGCACGGCGAGACATGCGCTGGCATTTGCCGGCAGCGGAAGTCCGGGAACTGATACGGTACTTCCACCACGTGGCTAGTGAAGGCACGCCGGAAGAGGCTCTGGCTGCGTTTTACGTCTATGAATCTCAAGTGCCGCGTGTCGCCAAGGAGAAAGAACGCGGCTTGCGTGAGATGTATGGCGCGGACGACAAAACTTGCGGCTACTTCGCGCTCCATGCCACCGCGGACATCTTCCACTCGAATGTCTGGCGCAAGCAACTGGAGAATCGCATCGTGGCCAATCCTGAAGCGGCGGAGGCCGCGCTGGATGCGGCTGAGAACACGGCGCAATTGTTGTGGCAGGCTCTGGATGGAATCGAAGCCGCGCGAATGACCTACGCGGCGTAGGCGGAAAGTTTTTTCGCATGAGCTTAAGCCAATGATTCCTGGGACGTCCCGGGGATCATTGGCTCTTCATTTTCTAGCGGATCTGCAAAACAGTAAGGACGATCAGTATGGCTAAAGAGATCCCCCTGGGCGTACGCGGCGTCGGGCATGAAACAGCCGAGTTCGAACATACGCTGACCGCGCACGACGCCAGGTTGCCCCCGGTCTATTCCACGCCCGACATGATCCGCCTGATGGAGACCGCGGCCTTTCACGCGCTCCAGCCCTACTGCGAAGGCGACGAAATTACCGTGGGGACTGCGATCAACATCCAGCACCGTGCTGCCAGCGGCATTGGCGCACACATCGAGGCCGAGGCTGTGCTGGAATCGTTTGATGGGCGGTTCTACGTGCTGCGCGTGACGGCCCGCGACGACGTCCAGGAAATCGGCCGCGGCACTGTGACCCGGGCGGTGGTCAGCGTTGGCAAGTTTGTCGAGAAGATGAAGAAGTGAGACAGTCCGAGTCCCGAGTACCAAGTACCCAGTACCTAGTACCTAGTACCTAGTACCTAGTACCTAGTACCTAGTACCTAGTACCGAGACTCAGAAGCCTAAGACCTAGACCTAAGACCTGACCCTCACGCTACAATTCCAAACAATGTCCATTGAGTTTCGCATCGAGACCACCAGCCAGCAAGCTCGGGCCGGGCGGCTGCTCACGCGGCACGGCGAGGTCGAGACCCCTGTGTTCATGCCGGTCGGCACCGTTGCGTCAGTCAAAGGTGTGTCGCAGGATATTCTCGAAGATCTCGGAGTTCAGATTCTTCTCGGCAACACCTATCACCTCTACTTGCGTCCGGGGGTCGAAACCGTCCGCAAGCTCGGCGGGTTGCATGGTTTCATGGCGTGGCCGCGGGCTATTCTGACTGATTCAGGCGGCTTCCAGGTTTTCAGCTTGAACGAGCTTCGCAAAGTCAACGAGGAAGGCGTCACATTTCGCTCCCATCTCGATGGCTCATCGCACTTCTTTAGTCCAGAAAACGCTATCGAGGCGCAGATCGGCCTGGGCGCAGATATCATCATGGCGTTTGATGAGTGCACGGAGTATCCCGCCGATCGCGCCCGCACGAGGGCTTCGATGGAGTTAACCCTGCGCTGGGCCGAGCGCAGCAAAAAGTATTTCGAGGATCATAAGCAGGAAGTGCCGTGGAACAGTTCTCAGTTCTCAGTTCTCAGTTCTCAGCAAACCGGGATTCCTCGCTTCGCTCGAAATGACAAGTCCGGCGGCGAACAGCAGGTTTCTCCCCTTCCCTTTGGGAAGGGGAGAAATGACAAAGAGGAGGGGACAGCTCAGGCCCTCTTCGGCATCGTTCAAGGCGGCATGGATCTTGCCTTAAGAAAAGAATCCGCCGAGCGCACTATCGAGATCGGCTTCCCGGGCTATGCCATCGGTGGGCTCAGCGTCGGCGAGCCTCGGGAACGCACCCGCGAAGTCGTGGAAGCCACGCTCCAGCACCTTCCTGCCGACAAGCCGCGCTATTTGATGGGAGTGGGCACGCCGGAGGAGATCGTCGAGTACGCCAGCCTCGGCGTCGACATGATGGATTGCGTCCTACCTACGCGGGCCGCCCGCCATGGCCTGCTGTTTACCTCCGAGGGGAAAGTCTCCATCAAGCAGGCGCGCTATGCTCAAGATGCGGGGCCGCTCGATCCAAATTGCGGCTGCCGGGTTTGCCAGCGTTACTCGCGAGCCTACCTGCGGCATCTTTATGCTTCCAATGAAGTTCTGGCTCAGGCGCTAAATAGCCTGCATAACCTGAGTTTCTACCTTGACACCATGCGCAGGGTGCGTCATTCTATTTAGCTTGGGGAAGAGTCCCGTTTTCTTTCTGGTGTCTGGTCTCGACCGAAAGCGTAGACCTTCAGGGAAGACCTCCCCGGATTGCAGCCTGAGCAGTAAATGATCCGGCCGGAATCGATCAGCACCCCGACGTGAAATGACAGGCCCGCGGCGTTTGTAGGCGTGGGCGGTTGTTCGCGGATTGAGGCCGAGAGCCCAGTGCACTCAGCTTTTGAACACGGGCGGCGAACATAAATCTGATGAACATGCAATTTCTCTTAGCGATGCAAGCGGGCGGTAGCGGCGGGATGGGGTGGTTGAGCGTCGCTCCCCTGCTCTTTATTTTTGCCATCTTTTATTTCCTGCTGATTCTTCCTCAGCAGCGCCGCCAGAAGAAATGGGCGGCCATGCTGGATGCCCTCAAGACTGGCGACAGGGTTGTCACCAGCGGCGGCCTGCGGGGCACCATCATAGCCTTGAAGGATGATTCGGTGCACCTGCGCGTGCCTCCGGATAACTTGCGGTTGGAAGTGACCAAGGCCTCCGTGACACAAGTCACCACCGCGGAGGAAGAAGTAAAGACCAAGTAGCGCGGTACAACCTGACATCGGGACGCTGTTTTCGTTATGAATAAGAATCTTACGTGGAGATTGGCCGTCGTCGTCGTAACCCTGATCGTTTTTCTGTTCGGGATATTCGGCATTCCGCAAACCTTTTCCGGCCAGGGCTTGCTCGCGGCCATCACACACCGCATTAACCTTGGGCTGGATTTGCGGGGCGGAACCCACCTGATCCTGCAGGTCCAGGTCAATGACGCGGTGAACGCAGATTCCGACAATGCCGTCGAAGTCCTCAAAGAGCAGCTTAACAAGCGCAAAATTGCCTTCTCCGACATCTCCAAACCCGATCCGCAGAACAATCCCGACGGCTTGGTGGTGAAAGGTGTCTCGCCGGATGGACGCAAAGATCTGCTGGATATAGTTTCGGAGCGCTTGCCTGAATACAACCTGAGTTCTGGGACGAATAATACCTGGACTCTGGCCATGAAACCACAAATGCTCGCGGAGTTGAAGAACAAGGCCGTGAGCCAGGCAATCGAGACCATTCGCAACCGCATCGATCAGCTCGGCGTCAGCGAGCCGACCATCCAGGAGCACAGCCTCGGCCAGTATCAGATCTTGGTGCAGTTGCCCAGCGTGGACGATCCCGGTCGAGTGAAGGACATTATGCAGTCCACCGCCATGCTTGAAATCAAGCAGGTGCTGGATGGACCGTATCCGAGCGAGCAAGCCGCGCTGCAAGCCAAGGGCGGGATTTTGCCGCCGGACGCGATTCTTCTGCCCGGCCACGCGGCTCCCGGAACTCCTTCCGATGAGCAAGCATGGTATCTGGTGTCGCGCGTTTCGGCCGTGAGAGGCAAAGACCTGCGGGATGCGCAAGCCAGCACCGACCAGAACGGCCAGCCCGACGTGCGCTTCCAGTTGACCGGCGAGGGCGGACAGCGCTTCTTCAACTTCACTTCCGCGCACGTGAGCGAGAGGCTGGGAGTGGTCTTGGACAATAAAGTCCAGGAAGTCGCAAACATCAAAGAGCCCATCCGCGATACCGGCGAAATCAGCGGAGGCAGCATGACCTCGCAGCAGGCCAAGGATCTCTCGATGATCCTGCGCTCGGGCGCGCTGCCGGCGGGTATCAAGTACCTGGAAGAGCGCACGGTTGGGCCGTCGCTGGGCACCGATTCGATTCGCCACGGCGTGAGTGCTGCCATCGTCGGCATGATGGCCGTACTGCTTTTCATGCTGGTCTACTACCGCGCCGCCGGCATCAACGCCGACGTTGCGCTCATTTTGAATCTCATCATACTGCTCGGCTTCATGGGTTACTTCGAGGCGGTGCTGACGCTGCCCGGAATCGCCGGCGTGATTCTTACCGTCGGCATGGGTGTGGACTCGAATGTGCTGATCTTCGAGCGCATCCGCGAAGAATTACGAAACGGCAAGACGCCGCCTTCCGCAGTGGATCAGGGTTTCAGCCACGCCTGGATTACCATCGTGGATACGCACGTAACTACCATTGTGTCGGCGGCAATCCTGTTCATCTTCGGCACCGGCCCGGTGAAGGGATTTGCGGTCACGCTCACTTTCGGTCTGCTGGCAAATCTGTTTACCGCGGTATTCGTGTCGCGGCTGATTTTCGACTGGATCCTGAGCCGCAAGCAGCGTGGCGAGGCGTTGAGCATTTAGGGGAATTGAGTCACTGAGCGATAGAGCGATCGGGTCATTGAAAAGCGCGGGCGCTGAGAGTTTTCAATCGCCCGATGGCTCAATCGCCCAATCGCTCAATTTCAACGAAATCATAGATCGGATAAGAGGTAATCCTGGTGGAGTTCTTTCGCAATACCAACATAGATTTTCTGGGCAAGAAGTGGTATTTTCTCGCCTTCTCGCTGGTGTTCAGCGTAGCCGGACTGTTTTCCATGTTGTTCTGGCACCACATTCCGTACGGCGTGGACTTCCGCGGTGGCACGCTGGTTTATGTGAAGTTCTCGCACCCACCGGACGACAACAAGCTGCGTGCAGAGTTGGACCACGCGGGATTGCATAACTTCAAGATCCAGAGGTATGACGTTCCGTCAAACAACGAGGAACTGATCGATCTCGACGTGCAGGAAACCAGCGAGCAGGCGCTCGACCAGGGCAAAACCCGGATCATTAACGCGCTGGAAACCAATGTTCCGGCGGGCAGGAAGGACCTGAACAACTCCAGCTTCCTCGATATCAAGAATTATCTGATGGACAAAGACCCCATGCACCTGGGCTCGGATGCCGACCAGAAATATAGCCAGCAGGCCCAGGCGGTCGTGAATACCCGCGACAAAGTGCAAGGCGGGGTGCTGAGTTCGTTCGATCAACTGAAAGGTGCGGTCGAACCCGCGGTGGTGGCTTCCCTGCCGGATGGCTTCTTCCTCTCCGATTTTGGAATCCGCAATGTGGAGATCGTCGGACCGCAGGTGGGTGCGCAGCTGCGCAAGCAGGCCCTGCTGGCCACGGCTTATTCGCTCGCCGGAATGCTGATTTACCTGGGATTCCGCTTCGAGTGGATTTACGGAGTAGCCGCTGTGGTCACGGTGTTCCACGATACGCTGATCACGGTAGGCGCATTCTCGCTGCTCAACAAGGACATTTCCCTGACCGTCATCGCCGCCATTCTGACCCTGATTGGTTACTCTAATAACGACACGATCGTGGTATTTGATCGCATCCGGGAAAACATTAAACTCATGCGGCGTGAGAAGCTGTCGGAAATCGTCAACCGGAGCATTAACCAGACCTTAAGTAGAACGATCTTGACAGCGGGCCTCACCTTCCTTACCGTACTTGCACTCTATTTGTTCGGGGGTGAGGTGCTGCGCGGGTTCAGCCTGGCACTCGTAATTGGCATCCTGATCGGAACGTATTCTTCGATTGCGATCGCGGCTCCGATTCTGGTGGCTTACCAGGATTGGAGGAGTGAGAAGGGCAAGCGAGCGGCCGTGATGCCGGTTCGGGCAAGGTAACGACCAGATAGTGTGGTTTCCGGTTAGTCCTTTGTTTGTATAAAGTTGGAGGGTTGGCATTTGGCGCCAAACGGGCTGAGTGGCCACCGCTCGCCGAATGGTACGTTTCGGGAGCAAAGGGGACTCAGTCGGTGTCTAAGTTTACGTAGGCTCTGTAGGGAGGAAGATTTATGTTCGAAGATAGCCTTCTGGAATCAGGTGGCAGGCTGAAGACGAAGCGGGGACGTACTACGACCTTCGCTATCATTCTTGAGATAGGGTTGGTCGGACTCATGGTCCTGATGCCCCTTATCTTCACGGAAGCCCTGCCCAAGCAACAGTTGATGACATTCCTGGTGGCCCCCCCACCGCCTCCACCGCCTCCACCCCCGGCAGCTGCGCCGGTTAAAGTCGTGAAACAGATTCAGACCGATATCGTGAACGGCGAACTCCGCACGCCGACCAAGATTCCGCAAAAAGTGCAGATGATCAAGGAAGAAGAGGCTCCGCCGCCAGCCATGGCGTCCAGCGGCGTAGTCGGCGGCGTTCCGGGAGGTATTCCCGGCGGCCAGATGGGTGGTGTGATCGGCGGCATTATCAGTTCCACGCCCGTGGCCGTGCCCAAAGTCGCTACCCCGCAGCGCGTACGCGTTTCGGCCGGCGTGACCTCGGGTCTGCTGATCAGGAAGGTGCAGCCGGTCTACCCACCTCTGGCGCGGCAAGCCCGCATTCAGGGAACGGTTCTATTAAGGGCGCAGATCAGCAAGGATGGTTCCATCGAAAACCTGCAGTTGGTCACTGGGCATCCCATGCTGGTGCAAAGTGCGCTCGAAGCCGTCAGGCAGTGGAAGTACAAGCCGTATCTGCTGAATGGCGAACCGGTCGAAGTCGATACGGAAGTAGCGGTCAACTTCACCCTGTCCGGAGGCTAGAAATTCTGGCTGGTGTAACGCGACAACGTGTAGCGCGACAACGTGTAACGCGACGAGGCGTAAAGCAACGACGCGTGGCGCAGTAACGCTGGAAAGTATAACTGGAATGGCCCTCCCCTCCCACCCAGCAACGGTGGCCGGGAGAGGCCTTTTTACCGGGCGCGGCCGCTGTGCCTTTCATCTCAGGTAAGCGAACCGGGGTCTTGCGGTCAACTTTCCGCCGTTGACTTTCGCCAGACGTACAGATCTCGCATCAAAGTCTAAGAAGTTTCGAGGAGGGAAAAGCAACTCATGTTAGCTAACTTTGCCGTAGAAGCTTTCAATCATGTTCCCCGGGTAGCCGCCTGGATTGTGCAGGAAGGTGGCGCAGTGGGATGGGACCCGATTTCGCTATGGAAGCAGATGGGTATCATCGCGAAGATCGTGGTCGTCATCCTGTTCATTATGTCGGGCTGGTCGATCGGCGTCATGATTGACCGCGCCATGGCATACAACGCGGCCCGCAAGCAATCTCGCTCCTTCGCTCCCGCGGTAGCCGGCGCTCTGCGCGACGGGCGCATCGACGAGGCCATCAAGGTCGCCGAGCGCAACAAGAAGAGCCATCTGGCCAAAGTCGTCACCGCGGGCTTGATGGAATTCAAGGCCCACCAGGATAGCCCCGGCGCCATTCCCGGCGAGACCATTGAAGCTTCCAAGCGCGCTCTGGAGCGCACCGAAGCCATCGTCCACGCTGAACTCAAGCGCGGTTTAGGCGGTTTGGCGACCATCGGCTCGACAGCCCCGTTCGTGGGCCTGTTCGGCACAGTGATGGGCATTCTGAACGCCTTCAAGGGTATTTCCGAGCAGAAGGCAACCGGTTTGGGCGCGGTCGCAGGCGGCATCTCAGAGGCGCTGGTGACCACGGCGTTTGGGCTGCTGGTGGCCATTCCCGCGGTCATGATGTTCAACTACCTCACCGGCCGCGTGGAAGCGTTCGACGTCGAGATGGACAATTCGTCGAGCGAACTGATCGACTACTTCCTGAAGCGGCGGGACGTTCGCCGGTCCTAGGATCTCGGAAGTCTGGGATCGGGTAGTCCGCAATTTGAGTTGCTGTCCGGCGCCGGGAGCGTTCCCGGCGCTGGACATCCCAATCCAAGCGGATTTCTCGGCCCTGCAATAGATCTAACTGGAGCGGAGTTTTGCCGGCAACTGGCCGCTTGCAACTGGCCACTGCCCCACGGAGAAATCATGCTATGGCATTAGCCAAACGGAATGAAGGGGCCAACGTCAACTCGGACATTAACGTTACCCCCATGGTGGACGTGATGTTGGTGCTCCTGATCATCTTCATGGTGATCACACCTATGTTGCAGAAGGGCATCAGCGTGGATATGGCCAAAGTAAACAATCCCTTGCCGATGCAAGATGCGGATAAGGAAGACGCCCTGCTGGTTTCGGTGATGCGCGATGGGACGGTCTACTTCGGCGCCGATAAGGTCCAGGTGGACGGCTTGACTAGCAAGGTGAAGGATCGCCTGACGAACAAGACCAATAAGACCGTTTACCTCAAAGCGGATGCCCGCGCCCATTTCGGCAAGGTAGTCGAAGTGGTGGACGCGGTGCGTGCCGCCGGCGTGGATGATCTGGGCCTGCTCACCGATCAACGGAAAAATGCTCCAAACGCTCCGCCTGCCGCTCCGGCGGGTGGGCAATAGAGGAGAACGAATATGAGTATGGCAGTTGGCACTAGCGGAGGCCAAAGCGCGAACATCAACGTCACTCCGCTCATTGACGTGCTTCTGGTGCTGCTCATCATCTTCATGGTGATCACGCCTTTGACGCCGAAGGGTTTGGACGCGCTGGTTCCTCAGCCGCCTCCGCCCAATGCGCCCAAAAACAATACGCCCGACCGTACCATCGTGGTGCAGTTGATCGATCGCGGCGCCGGTCAGGATCCCGGCCTCAAGATCAACCAGGAAGATGCCACATGGGACAACCTGCAGGGGCGTCTGGCCGATATCTACAAAACCCGCGCCGAAAAAGTCATGTTCGTGAAGGGCGATGACGCTATTCCCTTCGCCGATGTGGCTAACGTGATCGACATTGCGCATGCTGCGGGCGTGGATAAGGTCGGTCTGATTACCGCGAAGATCGAAGCCGGCGGCTAGAGCGCGCCTGGACTTCATAGTTAAGATTCGACTTACCAGTGAAGCAGCGCCCGGAAGGTCCGCATCGCATTCCGCACGCGGCACGGGAGCCCCGGTTCCCCTGCCGCCTCGGTCACGACTTGTCAACCAGCTGTCTCTGGGCCTAGGATGCTGTGGCAAGGGAGACTGATACCGCAATGAATAAGAACATTCGACTGCTAACGCTGGCGGCCGCTGCGCTGGCGCTTTTCTCTTCCGTAGGCTGCAGCAAGCTGCGGGCCCGCGACCAGCTTAACAAGGGCGTGACTGCGTACAAGAACGCCAAGTACGAAGAGGCCATCGACCATTTCCAACAGAGCGTGGCCTTGGACCCATCCCTCATCAATGCCAAGATGTACCTGGCCACCGCTTTCGCGCAACAGTACATTCCCGGGGTCGAGGGTGGCGATAACCTTAAAATGGCGGATCAGGCCATCGAGCAATACAAGCGCGTGCTCGACATGAAAGCGGCGCGCGACCAGAAAGTGAACGCCGCCAAAGGAATCGCCTACCTGTACTTGAACATGAAGAAGTTCGACGACGCAAAGAAGTATTACCGCATGGCCGCCGACATGGATCCCAACGACCCCGAGCCTTACTACTCCGTGGGAGTCATTGACTGGACGGCCTGCTACCAGCCGCGCATGGAAGAGCGTGCCAAACTTGGCCTGAAGCCGGATGAGAACCTCAATCCCAAGAACAAAGATCAGAAGAAGGTCTGCGGGGAATTGAAAGTTAAGAATTGGCCCTCGATCGAAGAGGGCATTGAGAGTCTGAACAAGGCCATCCAACTCCGTCCGGACTACGACGACGCCATGGCCTACTTGAACCTGATGTACCGCGAGAAGGCCGATGTGGAATGCGACGACCTCGCAGCCCGCCAGCAAGATCTGAAGACCGCCGACCACTGGGTGGACCAGACTCTGGTCACCAAGAAAGCCAAAGCCGAGAAGCAGCCGGGACAGCAGCAAGGCATCACTCTGGATCAACCGAAGTAGTCGAGACTCCACAATTAGCCGCGAAGCGGCGCAAGAATGCAGCCCACAGCCTGCCCTGAGCCTGCCGAAGGGGCGTTAGCCGTGGGTTTGCTTTTTAGAAGCGCAGCGAGCTCTGAATGTGCGACAGAGACGAGCCGATCGGCTGCGTCGTCACTGGTCTAGCTACTCGCTCTTGGAGCAAACGCGCGGAATCTAAGTGCTATTATGCTAAGAAGTCCGCAATTCAGCGAGTTCCCGTATGAGCAGTGTGGCATCGTTGCAAGCATCCCCGCGCGCCAGCGCCGACCGCTGGGCGGGATGCGTGTCCGTGATCGTCCCGGTCTACAACGAGGTCGCCCACATAGATGAACTTCTGCAAGCCATCCACGCCTCGCCGGTCAAGAAGGAAATCATCATCGTCGACGACGGATCCACCGACGGCACGCGCGAGAAGCTCCAAGCCATGCCTCTTGCCAACGACGTCACCGTCGTCTTTCACGAGAAGAACTGCGGCAAGGGCGCGGCGATTCGTACTGCGCTCCGGTACGCTCGAGGGGAATATATTCTGATTCAGGATTCCGATCTCGAATACGATCCGCAGGATTATCCCGCGCTGATTCTGCCGCTCGAACAACACCAGGCGAACGTAGTCTACGGCGTGCGTCCAGACCGCCCCGAACGCGGCCTTCGATTTTTCCTGGGTGCAAAGCTCCTGACTCATCTCACCAATCTGCTCTACGGCGCGGGCATTCACGACGAAGCCACGTGTTATAAAGTCTTTCGCCGATCTCTGATCTCGCAAATCGATTTGCAATGCCAGCGCTTCGAGTTCTGTCCCGAGGTCACCGCGAAGCTCTGCCGCATGGGTGAGAAAATCGCCGAAGTGCTCATCGCCTACGCGCCGCGCTCGTCCAGCGAAGGCAAAAAGATTCGCCACGCCGATGGCTGGCTGGCGATCTGGACTTTGCTTCGTTACCGCTTCAGCCGCCGCGCGAGTTGGGCAAGATCAAGCTGCGATGCTGATACTCCGTTTGCGGTGAGTTTTTCCCGCGTGCCCCAACAGCAGAACTGAGGAGAACACATGCATTTCGTCGGAGAGTTGCTCGTTTTAGGCTTGGGCGGTGCATTCCTGATGTGGGTCCTGGAGTGGGTGATAGCCGACGGAGTCGCAAAAGGTATAGCGAAATCCAAGATGGACGTGGACGTACAGAATCAGATCGAGGAAGGGGTTCGCGACGCCCTTGAGACATATTTTAGGAAGCGCACCACTGAGGACTAGACAGAAGACCACCCGCCAATGATGGCCAGGAGGGAACTCACAACAGCGCAGCAGGTGATACATGGACCTGGAACGCGGGTTTCTGCGCCGCCAGAGTATAGAATCTTGGAACATGACGCACCAGTGCCAAGTCCTGCGAATTGTCCTTGGGTTTGCCTTCTCAATTGGCCTGAACCAAATCGTCGTGCGAGGCCTGACAGAATGGATGTGGCGGTATTTGGAACATCACGCTAAGAAAAAGCCGCTGCCCCATAACCGTAATTCCCTCACCCGGCCGCTCGGACTAGTCGAAGCCACTCTCTTTACAGCGGCATTTCTTTTTGGCGCGTGGGCGCTCATAGGGGGGTGGCTCGCCCTTAAGGCCGCTGTCCGCTGGCGGGCGACGCCGCAGGACGAAAGCGGCACAGGAACCGACAATCTCTGGCTGATCGGCAGCGGGCTTTCTGTACTCGTCGCCTACATTGGTGCGTGCATCGCGCGATGGCAGTGGGTGCCTCTCAAATAGTCCCGTTTCTGCGAACCGCGTTGGACTACTCAGGACGACGCTTACCTTCGCAGTAGGTGCAATTACAAGAAACCCACGGAAACTCTGGCGGCCGATCACTCTCGATAACCGACTGGCGAGAACGGTTGACCTCTCTGTGTTCACACTTATCGCAGCTCCAACCGTAGAAGGTTGGCTTCATCGTGCCACCGCATCCTGTTTGGCAGGGAAATGAGTAGTTGTTCTTGTCATCACTTGGCATGGCTCTTCAGATCGTAGCAAATAACAACATCGCTGAGACGACACGGCGGACGGCCCGCCCATGCGCAGGGCGGCCTCGGCTCCCGGAACCAAGACCTGTGTGACATCTGACCTTGCGCCCAAAACAGAATGAGCAGAACTGGTCAAGGTGTTAGCCGGTATGATCCATTCATGGGCGGTCCAATGCAACTAGGTAACGACGGCAAGCCCATTCTTCTCCACCAGCGACAGCAGCTTGAGCGATGGCCCAGAAGGCCGCTTCTCGCCGCGCTCCCACTTGCTTACCAGGCTGCTCGTCACGTTGAGGTAATTGGCAAAAACGCTTTGGCTGACGCGCTCTCTCTCCCGGATCGCCTTGATCTCTCTAGGTTTCAATGGCCGGATCGGCGTGAGGCAGGCCTCGTCGAAACGCCGCATCGTCCGTTTGTCGATGACGCCACCGCCGTGCAGGTCCGTCATCATTTCATGGATGGCCGCCATCGCATCGCTTCGATACTTTTTGCTCTTTCTACTCATTCGCTTTTACCTCCACGAAATCACCTCTCTTCAACTGCACCGCGAGTTGCGCCTCGCTCAACGCCAACACAATCTTCGCGGCTTCTTTGAACTGTTCCTGCTCATCGTTATCGATGTTCGCACGCTGACTCTTGGCAAAACCGTACACGAAGAATGCCCTGACCCCGCGGCGGAAAAAGATGATCGTCCGGTAGCCTTTCGATTTTCCCTGTCCCGGTCTGGCGATCCGCTGTTTGATGACCTCACCGCCAAGCTCGGCGTCGATCTGGCCCTTCTCGGCCCGAGCGACAGCCTCACGCAAAACGGCATCTGAAATACGTTCTTTCCGCACGAAGCGTTGGAACCACCTGGACTTAAAGATTCGCACAAGCCGAGCCCTTTAACATTCTATAGCACTAGGTGCTATAGTACAAGCCTTCAACGCACCCGCTAGAATTGAATCTTCGCGATTCGGTTCGAAACGGCACATTGCTCGAAACATAAGGAAGCGATCGGATGCGATTCATAGACCGCGAAGAAGTCGCCCGCCGGCTCACGTATGAGATGTGCATTCCGATCGTGCGCGATGCAATGATCGCATTCTCACGCGGTGAAACCCGGCAACTTTTGCGGTCGATCATCCCGCTCGCCGACGGGCGACTGTTCGGCGTCATGCCCGGCGCAATGGGCGCGCGCGCACCCTTCGGAGCGAAGCTAATCAGCGTCTTCCCGGAGAACTTCGCTCTGGGAATACAGTCGCATCAGGGTCTTGTCATTCTATTCGACCCCGAAAACGGCGCGCCAGTTTGCGTCGCCCATGCGGGAGAGATTACCGCCATTCGAACGGCAGCGGCCAGCGCGGTCGCCACCGGTGCATTGGCGCGCGGAGACGCCCGCCGCCTGGCGATCCTCGGCTATGGCGAACAGGCTTCGACCCATGCGCGGGCCATCGGCAAGGTGCGCAACCTTGAATCCATCAAGATCTGGGGACGTTCACCCGAACGCGCCCGGGCCTTTGCCGAGCGTTTGCAAGCGGAACTTGCCGTACCGATCACCAGCGCAGGAACCGTGGAAGAGGCAGTCGCCGAAGCTGACATTATCTGCACCGTCACCTCCGCGGCCGAGCCCATCTTGAACGGAGCGTGGGTGCGGCCGGGTACGCACTTGAATCTTGTCGGCTCCAGCCATGCGGGGCCGACCGAGGTGGACAATGACCTGGTCGTCCGCTCACGCTTCATTGCCGACAGCCGCGAGGGAGTTCTCAATCAAGGCGCGGAGTTTCTCAGAGCCAAGGCCGCGGGCTTAATCGGTGACGACCACATTGTCGCTGAAATTGGCCAGGTGCTGGCGGGTGAAATCGAAGGCCGCCGCTCGGCAGAGGAGATCACCGTATACAAATCCCTTGGCCATGTTGTTCAGGATTTAGCGACCGCATGGGCGCTCTATTCGCAGGCCGAAAACCCGTCCTGAAGAAGGCGAAGGCCATTACCGGGATAGCTCACGGACTCTTAGCCGGGTTTCCTGTAGAATCTTGGGTTCGCCGGCCCGGCGCCGACCTGCAAGAGCATGTTCAAGAAAATTCTCATAGCCAATCGAGGCGAGATCGCGGTGCGCGTGCTGCGCGCGTGCCACGAAATAGGAATTGCCGCGGTGGTGGTTTACTCCGACGTGGATCGTGCCGCGCTGCACGTCCGCAAAGCTGACGAAGCCTATCCCATCGGCGCTCCAGCAGCCGCAGAATCTTACCTCAACATCCGCAAGATTCTCGACGTCGCCGAGCGCTCTGGCGCTGACGCCATTCACCCCGGTTACGGATTCCTCTCCGAGAACGCGAAGTTCGCGCAGGCGTGTGTTGACGCGGGGGTAAAGTTTATCGGCCCGACCGCCGCCGCCATGGAAGCGATGGGATCGAAGACCCGAGCCCGCCAGGCCATGGAAAAAGCCGGAGTTCCCTTCGTGCCCGGCACCTCACGCGGAGTCGAATCAATCGACGAAGCCGAGCAGGTGGCCGCCCGAATCGGCTATCCGGTCATGTTGAAAGCGGCGGCGGGTGGCGGCGGCAAAGGCATGCGGCTGGTGTACGTTCCCGAGCAGCTCAAGTCTTCCCTGGAAGCAGCCCGCAGTGAGGCGGAACGCTCCTTCGGAGACAGCGAAGTCTACATCGAGAAAGCCATCGTCAATCCGCGGCACATCGAGATGCAGGTGCTCGCCGACGAGTACGGCAACACAGTCTACCTCGGTGAACGTGAATGCTCGCTGCAGCGCCGCCATCAGAAAGTGCTGGAAGAAGCGCCTTCGCCGATCGTTGACGCCGATATGCGCCGCCGGATGGGCGAAGTTGCGGTCCGCGTCGCGCAAGCCGCGCACTACACCAACGCCGGCACGGTCGAGTTCCTCGTCGATCAGGGAAAGAATTTTTATTTCCTCGAGATGAACACGCGTTTGCAGGTCGAGCATCCGGTCACGGAGCTGATCACCGGCCTCGACCTGGTTCACTTGCAGATTCGCATCGCAGCGGGGGAAAGGCTGCCCTTCACACAAGACGACGTGCGCATCCGCGGCCACGCCATCGAGTGCCGCATCTACGCGGAAGATCCCGATAACAATTACTTCCCCAGTCCCGGCAAGATCACGCTGCTGCTGGCGCCTTCGGGCCCGGGCATCCGCCGCGACAGCGGCATGTACGAGGGCTGGAACGTGCCTATCGATTACGATCCCCTGCTGGCCAAGCTGATCGGTTACGGCACTGACCGCGAGCAGGCCATCGCGCGGCTGACGCGAGCCCTCGGCGAATACTTTGTGGGCGGGATCAAAACGAACATCTCGTTGTTCCGGCGCATCCTGCGCGACGCGGATTTTCGCGCCGCCAAGCTCGATACCGGATTCCTCGACCGGATGTTGAAGCGAACGGAAGACAAGCGCGTCGACGCAAGGGCGGCAGAAGTTGCGGCCATTGCCGCCGGTATGTTCGCCGCGCTCGGCTCAGCCGCGGCTGCCGCCGGTGAGCACGCGGCGGACAACGGTTCGCATGCAACCGACGGCGCGGAGTCCAATTGGAAGGATGCGAGCCGCCGCGAGGCTGTGCGCTGAGGCGCAAGGACCCTCAATGGCTAAAGCCCGTGTCGTTATTGGCCCGGGGCGGCACGGCTGAAGCCGTGCCCTTCCCAAGCAACTTGTGCAACAGCTTCGGGTAACTGGCCACTGACCACGGGCCACTGATTCTTATGCTCTACGACGTAACCATCGACGGCAAGAAATACCGGCTTGAACTCAACCACGCCGACGGACGCTGGTCTTGCCGCCTCGATGGCCAGGACTTGGAGGTTGATGCCGTCCTTGCCCGCCCCGATGTCCTCTCGCTGCGCATCGGGAACATGGCGTATGAGGTCAAGTCTGAGCGGGTGGCGAAGGAATTGCATTTGTGGGTGGGGAGCACGCGCTTCGCCGCTGAAGTCCGCGATCCCCGCTCGCTGCGCGGCCGCGCACGCGCTGGAGACGATCACGGACCCAGGAAGATCGCCGCTCCGATGCCGGGAAAAGTTGTCCGGCTGCTGGTTCGCGAAGGTGACGAAGTGGAACCGGGCGCCGGCGTTGCCGTAGTCGAAGCCATGAAAATGCAGAATGAAATCAAATCCCCGAAGAAGGGGACGGTCCAGAAGATTCTAGTTCGTGAAGGTGCAACCGTGAACGCAGGTGACGTCCTCGCGATTGTGGAGTGATCACGCACCTCGGCGGCTAGAGCCGGCGTTGATTCTCGCCCTTTAACGCAGCGCTGAAGCGCTGCGCCACTCCAAATCAAGCCGCCCTCCTCAAAAATCAGCCGCGCCCTATTTCGCCAGCCCGTTACTATCCAGCACTTTCTTGGCGTAGTAGTTCTCCACCTTGGCCGAGTCGCGCAACACTTCGTAGTAGGCGGCCTTGAGCAACTGCTCGCGCCGGTCATGGAGCTGCGTGCGAATGGCTTGCTGCACGCGCGGGTCCGACAAATCGCGCTGTCCCGCGGGCTCTTTTGACACCAGTTTCACGATGCGGAATCCCATCACCTGCTTGTTCGCGGGGTTCGCCAGGGTGACGATTGGGCTGTACTGCCCAGGCTTTAGTTTGATCACCGCGTCGCGTGTACCCAGATCGGTGTTGCGCAAGGAGGACTCGGGTAAGGTTCCCAGGTCTCCGCCGTTGCCGGAAGTCTCCGGGTCCTCCGAATAATTCATAGCCAGGGTTGCGAAGTCGTCGCCGCTGTCCAGCCGGTTGTTAATCATCTGGATCTTCTTGCGCGCATCGGCCTCATTCTGCGCTTTATTGTTCTGGTTGTGCACTTGCGGGTTGGGCGCAGGCGTCACGAAAATCTGGGCGAGGTGGTACTGCGGTTCGATGAGATTGAATTCCGACTTGTGCGCCGTAAAGTAGTCGGTAATGTCCTGGTCGGTCACATTGATCTTGGAGGACACTTCCTTGTTCATCACTTTGTCCACCGTGATGGAGCGGCGGATGTCGCGCTTGAAATCTTCGAGGGTGATCTTCTTCTCCTGCAGCCTTTTATCGAACTCCTGCTGCGTATAAGGAGACTTGATCTCGTTGAGTTTGCGGTCTACTTCCTCTTCGGTTGCCAGCAGACCGAGCTTTTCGGCGCGGTGCATTACCATTTCGTCATCGATCAGCTGACGCAGAATGTTCAGGCGGAGAATGGTGGCTTGTTCCCCGGTGGGCGCCTGCTGGGCGCTGGCCACCTGATTGTCGTAGTACTTGTCAACGTCGGAGCGGAAGATCTTGCGGCCATCTACAGTGGCCATCACGTCGCCGCTTACTTGTGACTTACAGCCCAGCAGCGCTGCCAGCAGGAAGGCAGTAGCCAGCAGTGCTGCAAGCCGGGCAAAGTCCGCATTTCTTCTCAAAGGAATTTTTCCTCCACACTGAACAGTCCGCGTCACATCTGGTATGTGCGACGCCTCCAACCACGACCGCTTCGCCGCATCACTTCGAGGCCGGCGCCGCGGCCGCGGTAGCCGCGTGCTCAGGTACGGGCAGGTTAGCGTCTTTCAAGGCACGATCCAGCGCGGCCCGTACCTGGCTGATCGGCACTGCACCGTCGATTTTTTCCCCATTGACAAACAATTCGGGCGTAGCGTCAACCCCGACCGCGTCCCCTTCTTTCATTGACGCCTTCACCGCACTCTCGTCTTGCGCTTTGATGCAGGACTGCAACTTCACGACGTCAACACTGTGTTTCTGGCCCTGCAGCATGGTGAGGCGGTCGAGCGCTTCCAGTCGCGCGCCGGGCGTCTTTTCATTGTTAACTTCATGCTGGTTGGCATGAATGTAATCCGCGAAATCCCAATAGGCATCGCCGTTTTGTGCAGCCAGGCAATTGGCGTCCACGGCGGCGTGCATCGCCCACGGATGAATCTCCGTCATCGGGTAATCCTTGTAAATGAACGTGACCCGGTCGCCGTACTCTTTGAGAATTTCAGGAAACAGTGTCTGGTGCATACGGGAGCAGAACGGGCACTCAAAATCATCGAAATTCACCAATATAACCTTGGATGCCTTCGCTCCCCGGGTGGGACGCCCGCCGACATTGATTTTGCTCATCGTCTCCACGAGCGGATCCTTGGTCAAGTCAAACTTGATCAGCCGCACCATGGAAGAACCGTCTTTGGACACCAGAAAAGTGAGATCCTGCGGCTTCTTTCCCTCGCTGTCCACCGTGACGGTCAACGACTCGTAGTTGGGAAATTCCGAACTCGGCGAAGGCACGCCCACCAGCATGTGAATTTCGGCAGGAATCTTGTAGTAGGCACGGACCTGGCGCTCGATCTTCCTGGTTAAATCGGGCGAAGCAGACTGGGCAACACATCCCAAACAGACCACCAGCAGCAGAAGAAAAGAGCGTCGGATTAGAGTCACCAAAAACCGCCTCAACATCGCAAGTGTGAATGTTGATTATCTCATAGCGCAGGGCGAGGCGTCGGGGGTGTCATCGCCAAACACAGCTGGAGAATGGGAGGATTGCGCCGAGTGCCGGCCTTCTTCAATCCGTCCGGCCGAACAACTTCTCCGCCGGCAGCAATGCGTTCATCGAGCCGGAACGGAAGCCTTCCAGATCGAGGGTCACAAACTTGAAGCCTAGCGTTTTGAAAATGCTGGTGAACTCCACGGCCATAGCGGGATCAAGCGCCCGCGGCAACTCCTCGCGAGAGATTTCAATGCGCACGATCTCCCCGTGGTGCCGCACCCGAAATTGCCGGAAGCCCAGCGCGCGCAGGGCGTCTTCGCCCTTTTCCACTACCTCGAGCGCCTCTCGCGTGACCGGACGGCCATATTCGATGCGGGACGACAGGCAGGCGGACGCGGGCTTGTCCCAGATACGCAGGCCGGCAGCCCGCGCCAGGGCGCGAATTTCCTCTTTCGTGAGCCCCGCATCGAGCAGCGGCGCGACAATATGGTATGCGTTCGCTGCCTTCTGGCCGGGACGGAAGTCGCCCTGGTCGTCAACGTTGACGCCGTACGCGATGGCATCGACGCCGCGCTCATGACGCAATTCTTCCATCAGGGTAAAGAGTTCATCTTTGCAGAAAAAGCAGCGCTGAGAATCGTTGCGGACGTACTCTGGGCGATCCAGTTCCGAGGTCGCGATCACCTCCAGGGGAATCGCTTGCTCCCGGGCAAAAGCAATGGCGTCGGCGAGCTGGGTACGCGCCAAGCTGGGAGAGTCGGCAATGATGGCCAGCATATCCCCTCCCAATGCTTGATGGGCAGCCCACGCCAGGTAGGCCGAATCCACCCCGCCGGAATAGGCGATGAGGAGGCGTCCCAACTGGCGCAGGTGGGCCTGGAGAGATGCGCCTTTCGCATCGAGATCCGCACCCAAGTCTGGCATGCACATCATGTTAGCAGGCAAGCCCCATCTGAAAGTGGTCAGTGATCAGGTGGCCAGTGGTCAGAAAGGCTACTCGTTCTTGCTGGCCACTGACCACCAGCCACTGGCCCCTGCTCTTAGTACAGCCGCTCCTGCGGCCGCATACTGCCGAAACCGCCGATGTTGGCCAGAGTAAAGGTGAAACGGAACAGGTTTTCGGTGCGCACGTTGGCAACCCTGTAGCTGCGGTATTCCATGGTCACGCCACAGCAATCCCAGTTGTATGTGGTCTGTGCGCTGACAAACTGCAACGACCCGTTCTCTGCGTCAAAGCCAACACTGCTGGCGCCGCTAAAGCCGCGCTTGACGGGGCGGCCATATCCCAGGGCCGCACGAAATTGGTTAAACCGGGCAGGCTCGGCCGAACCTGAGGATAACGTTGCAGACTGCACGGGGATCTGCAAGATGGCATCGCCACCACCAAGGGTCACCTGACCAAAGTGGTAGTTTGCCAGCAGGCTGCTGGCGTTGACGCCATTGTTTTGGAAGTCGTAATCCAGATCCCATTCCGCGTCGGTGCGTGAGCTGGTTTCCACGCGCAACCGCGAAACAATTGGCGAAAGATGGCGGGGCTGGGTGAGAAACGCGATCCCTGTAAGGTCGGAAGTGGTGGTGAATACGTTGCGTTGGCCGGAAACCAGCGCCCCGCCAAAAGTGGGATCGAGAAAATATTTCTGCGCCAGTTCCCAGGTTACGACCTCTCGCACTTGCGGCCCGGGCTGGCATGGGGCATTCGCTGGCACTCGTGTGGAGGGATGCTGCCATGGAATGATCGATTCCGGCGCTGGGCCGCCTACCATGAGTGCCTTCATGATGACATCGCAATCTTCCGCCTTCTGCGAAGTGCGCTTGGCGTAGAGGCGCGTCACCAAGCCATACTCGACCTCATGGGTGTCGGTGAGGATGTCGCGCTCGTCGAACTTCAGAATGCTGGCGAAGTTGTTCACTCCGGTCACAAAGCGATACGTGGCGCGCGGCTCGATAACGTGCTTCCACTTTCGCCCCAGGAATTCTTTGTCGAAGACGCGCTCCAGCGTGGGTGGCCGCAGTTCCACCGCCGTCTCCAGAGCCTGGTGGTTGATGGGATCGCTTACTGCCCGTGCAGGATTGTTCCCGCTTTCTCCCAGCAGCCGTTCTGTGTAGTAAGTTTCATGCAACGTCAGCGCCGGACGCAAAGACCATCCCCGCAACAGCAATGGCAAGGAAATCTCCGGGTTCAGGTCGAATCGCCCGAGCAGGTTCCCGGTCCGAAAAGGCGGTGTGCAAGACGGAATCAAGATTGAGGTCGAGCACTGCTGAGGCTCGCTGCGCGACAGGCCGGCCGCCGATGCGTCGAACGACCAGTAAAGTGGTGTGCGCCCCAGATGCCGGTCCACGCTCGAGGAATCAAAGCTCGGGGCATGCGTAATCGTGACCACCTGTCCCGGGGTCGTGCTCAGGAAGTTCTGGTAGCGCTCCACAAATCCATTAAGACTGAAGCCGTCTGCGGACTTCGATAGAAAAGCCTGCGATTTCACTTCCGAATACACCGCCTGGCTGAAAACCTCGTTGAAGCCCAGCCGGAAGAGAAACGAACTCAAGTAGTCGATGTTGGCCACGGCGCGGAAACCACCGATGGTTCCAGCTGAGTTCAAACGCACATTCTCCCCGCCTTCTTTGAGCGGAGGCGTACCGATGCCCCGGTCAATCACCCCGAAATAGTTCAGGACCACGTAGGAATGTTCCGTGGGCATAGCCCGAAAGTCTCCACGCTGCGACCAGCCCCGCAAGGAGAAGTACTCGGCGCCCAGGGTGGCGTCCATCATGCGGTTGATGGCCCAGTAGTAGGCATCGCCCAGAACGTTGCCCTTGACGGAAGACCGCGCCACCGACGGCATCAGAAACCCGGACTGCCGCGACTGCTTCTCCACGGGGTGGGTCGCGAACGGAAAATAGAGAATCGGAACCCCATGCAACAGAAAGTTGCTGCGGTAGATCTTGGCGTTGCCGCCCACGTCCACAACCACCTTGCGCGCCTCGAATTCCCACTTGGGATGTGGCAACTCGCAGGTGGTGATGGTGCCGTCGTAGACCAGGTAGTGATCGGGGCTCGTCTTTTCAACAATTCTGCCGGTAAAGGCGAAGGGAGCGGTGGAAGTCAAGATCACCCGGTTGCCGTGAAAGCGCAGCCCAGTCGTCCCGGTCACATCGTAAAAGCGTCCCGTTTCCAGATTCAGATTGTAGGTGCCGTGCGACGCGCGAATGTGGTCGTCATTGGGACCGCCGTCGAGCGCGAAATGTCCGGTTGCGGTTACTTCCTTCGTGTCCGAGTTGTAGGTTGCTTCGTCGGCCCGCAGCACGTAATTGTCGTAGTAGATTTCAACCGCCCCGTGCAGCTTGTAGACGGAACCTTCTTCTTCCTGCTGAATGGCGCATATTGTGTGGACGTCCCCGCTTTCCTTCTGCGCCGCAGCCGCTAGGGCGCAAGGTGTTGCCTGAGCGGTTACTGGTTTTTCCGGTGGCGCTTCGGCGTGCGGCGTCGCGACTGCGTTCACAGGTGGCAACTGGCTGGTTACTATTGGCGGGACGAGAAGAAGATGACAAAGCACCGCCGCCGTGATAAGGAATCTGTTGCGAAGAGTCATCGGAACAAGATTGCCGGAGCCAAGATCGCCGGAAGAAAGATCGCCGGAACAACGATTCGTCGGAACAAGATCATCCGAGCGCGTGCAAAGAGCGCTCGGACGCTTCTACCGGCAGCAGTCGTGTGAACTTAGCACGGCTGAGCCTCGGGAGGCAAAGCCTCCGAGGTCTTTGATTCCGATGGCATCTTCCTGGTTATCCGGCCGGCTCCGACTGGCATTTTCGTAAGACTGTGATTCATGCCTTGTCCGCTTTGTGGTGACATCTGCCGCTGCTCTTCCGAAGCGCATTCCGCCGCTTCGCCACGCTGGCTAACCGACGCCGGCGCACGCCCCGTCGCGGCCCCGCCCCCTGACGAACTGGAGGCACCTCGAGCGCAGGCGCCGGTCCGGCATGCGGCGGCGGAAAGCCCTGAGCCTGATACTGGCGATAGCGACAAGTCGGCACTTGAAGATTCTCCCCGATGGCGGCAAGAAGTCGCGGCTCGGCTGAATCGTTATCACGCCCGGCGCAAGCCACGCCCACCTCGCTATCCGTCACTACGGCTGCGTTTCGACGAAGAGGATCCCGCTCGCAGCACAAGTGGCATTCCCGCCGGGGCCCTGACCTCTCAGCAGAGATTCCCCACCGCTTCTCATCAAGCGCTGGCCCTGGATGGGTTCGCCGACTGCGCCGCTCAGGCTGTTGAGATTCCAGCGCCGATGCCGACGGCCTCGCCTGAACCTCGAGCCCCGGAAGAGGCCGCAACCTCACCCCACACCGCCTCGGCCCCGGCCCAGAACCCAACCGCAGCCCCGATCACAGCCCCGATCACAGGAAAGATCATCGAGTTTCCGCGCTCCTGGACTCCTCCCGCGGCTCCGCTCGACCAATTGGCCGAGCCGGTCCTGGATCGTGATCGCCCTCGCATCCTGGAAGCGCCGGAAATTGTTCCCCCGCCTCCAGCCTTGGGCGGGATCACGATTGAGCCTGCCCGGCAGCCGGAGATGGAGAAACGTCCGGGCATCGATATCCCGCTGCAGAGCGCGCCCCTGGCACGGCGCATTTTTTCCGCCGCCATCGACGGCGTCATCATCGTGGCCGCCTGCGCGCTGTTCGGATTCATTTTCTGGAAGATGACAGCAATCCGTCCGCCGCGAATCCAGATCCTCGGGCTCGCTGCCGGACTTTCCTGCCTGTTCTGGGCCGCCTACCAATACCTGCTCGTGGTGTACTCCGGCACGACGCCCGGATTGCTGCTGGCGCGGCTCGAATTAGCCCGCTTCGATGGACTCGCGGCTGGCCGCCGCCTGCGGCGCTGGCGCGTCCTGGCCTCGTTCCTCTCGGCCGCTTCTCTGGGCATGGGCTACGCCTGGGTTTTCCTCGACGAAGACTCGCTCTGCTGGCACGACCGCATCACCCACACCTACCTCGCGCCCCGAGTCCCCGCACCCCGAATCAAAGAGGCATGAGCCAGCAGGCCTGAAGACCCCGTCCAGCTAACCCCCACACCCTGCCTTCCCCTATGCTATCTTCAATAGGTTTACCTGATAAGCAGTCCAAGCAATCCTTCTGAAGCATGGCTATATCGGTCGAAGGTTCCAAACCGGCCATAAAGGTCTTCGTCGCCACCACGGTGATGTTGACCTTCATCTCCTTCTGGCGCGCCGCCGCCATCGTTCTCTCCGACCTGGCGTCGTCCGCTTACTACGCCGGCGGCGACGCCGAGAAGGTCATCGGCAAGAGCGCTCCCTGGTTCATCCTCGCGGTCATGCTGTTCAGTTATGCCGTGCGGGCGCTCTACATCGAGTCCAGCAGCATGTTCGTGCGCGGCGGCGTTTACCGCGTGGTCAAAGAGGCCATGGGCGGCGGCCTGGCCAAGTTCTCGGTCTCGGCCCTGCTCTTCGATTACGTTTTGACCGGCCCTATCAGCGCCGTCTCCGCGGGCCAGTATCTCGCCGGCTTCATCAAGGACATGGGCGTATACATGCACCGCCCTCTCCACTTCTCCGACGACCACTTCGCCGCAGGATTGGCCGTAATCGTGGTGCTTTACTTCTGGTGGAAGAACACCCAGGGCATGCACGAATCCAGCCAGAAGGCGCTGCAGATCATGGCGATCACCACCGTGATGGTGGTGATTCTGATCATCTGGTGCACGATCACGGTCTTGCGTGCTCCCATTCAGTTGCCGCCCAACCCGCTGCACCCGGGCGTCATTCCGCTGAACAAGGAATCGCTGGGCTGGCTCAACGGAACCTGGTTCGCCCATATCACCTGGATCATCCTTTTTGTCGGCTTCGGCCACTCGGTGCTGGCCATGAGCGGCGAGGAGACTCTGGCGCAGGTCAATCGCGAAATCGAGCATCCCAAGCTCAAGAACCTGGAAAAGACCGGGCTGGTGATTTTCATTTACAGCCTGCTGTTCACTTCGCTGGTCTCGTTCTTCGCCGTGATGATCATCCCCGACAGGGTTCGGCCGGATTTCTTCGCCAACCTGATCGGCGGCATCGCCATGTACTTGGTCGGGCCTACCAGCCTGAAGCTGCTCTTCCACGGCTTCGTGGTGCTGGTGGGCGTGCTGATCCTGGCGGGCGCGCAGAATACCTCCATCGTCGGTGCGAACGGCGTTCTGAATCGCGTGGCCGAAGACGGCGTGCTCACCAGTTGGTTCCAGAAGCCGCATCACCGCTTTGGCACCAGCTATCGCATCATCAACCTGATCGTGGGTCTGCAGGTGCTCACCATCATTCTCAGCCGCGGCAACGTCTACGTGCTGGCGGCGCTCTACGCGTTCGGCGTGATCTGGAGCTTCGCCATGAAGTCCCTGGCCGTGCTGGTGCTGCGCTTTACCGAGCCGGAGAATCGGGCATGGAAGGTGCCCGGCAACCTCCACATCGGCAAGACCGAGATTCCGCTGGGATTGATTCTGATTTCCGCCGTGCTGTTCATCACCGCGGTAGTGAACCTGTTTACCAAGTATGAAGCCACGATCGCCGGGGTGATTTTCAGCGCCGTGTTCTTCACCATCTTCACGCTTTCCGAGCGCCACGTCACCAAAGAGCGCCACGGCAAGCCGGAGCAGCTCGACCAGTTCCGCGTCTACGGCAACCAGGAACTGGGCAGCGGCGCCATGGGCGTGCGGCCGGGAAACATTCTGGTTGCGGTGCGCGATCCCCGCAATCTCTACTACCTGCGCCAGGTGCTTGCGCACACCAACACGGCCAAGCAGGATGTGGTGGTGATGAGCGCCCGCCTTTACCATCGCGAGCACAGCTTCAGCGGCAGCACGGTCATGGAAGCCAGCCAGGTCTTCGACCACTACGAGCAGGAACTGTTCACCGCTGCCGTCGCCGTCGCCGAAAAAGAGGGCAAGCCGATTTCGCTGCTCGTGGTTCCGGCCACCGACGTGTTCGAAGCCATCATGGTGACCGCGCAGCGGCTCGATTCCTCCCGCGTCGTCTGCGGCCTCTCCAACAAACTCACCGCCGACGAGCAGGCCAAGCTCACCGGCGACGCCTGGGAGCGCATGCCCGAGCCGCGCCCCCGCCTGTGCCTGGAAGTCTGCGCTCCCGACGGCACGGTCCGCGAGTACATGCTTGGCCCGCACACCCCGCGCATGCGCCCGCAGGACGTGGAACTCATGCACAAGCTCTGGCTCGACATCACCACCGACCCCAAATACGCCGGCGCACACCACTACCACATCGTCGCTCTCGCGCTGGACGAATTGCAGCGCGAACTGAGCACCGAGCAGCGCGCCCAGCTCCTGCAAAAACTTCAGGAAGAGATGAACCGCTCGAGCGACGCAACAGGCCCACCAGACTAAGATGCTCGTGCGCAGCCGCCTCGGCTGTCCGGCCTGGCCTGCCCTGGGAAGCGAGCGAAGCGAGGGGCGAAGCCCCGTCGCCCGAGCAGGGTACTACATGATTGAATCCGCGCTAACCCGTCAGCGGCCCTTCTAGGTGCGCAAGAAAGCCCCAGCCTCAACGACTGGGGCTTTCCTTGAAGCGACGCTATTTGCCTCCTGCGGAAGCATGCGACGCGCAGTGCTCGCCGCACTGTTTGTCACCACCGCAATTCATGGACGTCTTATCGTCTTTCTTCTGCGAGGCGCAGCAGCCTTTCTCGTTGTCCTTTGCGCAGCAATCGCCGCAAGATGCGGCCTTGTCTTTGTCACCCTTCATGCACGACTTTGCGTCTTTTCCGCCGCAGCAGGCAGCAGCTTTCTCTCCCGAGCAGCACGACATGGCCTTGTCGTCCATCCCAGCCATCTCGTGACTGCAACAGGATTTCCCCTCCTTGGCGCTGGCCATTTTCTCGCAGTGTGCCTTGGCCTGCGGGGCGGCGTTTTCCTGCGGGGCCGGTGCGGGCGGGTTCTGGGTTGCGGATTGAGCCCAGGACGCAACCGTCAGGGCCAGGATGAATGCGGTCAATTTGAATTTCATGATGATCTCCTATATGTGTATGACGTATGAATGATTTCGTGCGGGCTTAGCCCGCGTGAAGGCGGCCGCACAAGCCTGCAGACACGCCCATTGCAAGAGATGCGCGAAAACGCGAAGGAATGAACTTAGTTGCGCAGAATGGTAGAAAGTTCGGAGTAAGCCCGGGGCGGAGCAGCACTGCGCACGCGCGCCAATGCAAAGCCAAGCTCGGCGCCCGTCGCGATCCCGTCGAAAGCAGCGATCCTCGAATCCGGACGCTCAACTCTGGAGGTAGCCGTCAAGCTCACAGGATGGTTCGAGTCCCGGCCAAAGCAACAGGAATGGCGGTCTCCACAAGGCAAGCTCGCCGGGAGCGCTGGAACCACCATGGGATGAAAGTAAGAACCGTGCAGAGTGGGGCAACAAGAGTGCGAGTGCATTGACTTTCGCCGGCGTAACTGGCCGCGCGCGGTGCATGCCGGACAGATCAAACGCCTGCGCCCACCCGGAAAAGGCGAACACCAATAGCGCAGTAATCACTTTCTTTCGCATTCCTGAAACCCTCAACTTTAACTAGGCTGACAGGCATTGCGCACAAAGTCTGTGATCACCGTCACAGGGCTCGGCACGTCTAGCTCTTAAGAAGATTCTGCAAGGACTCCCTCAGCTCCCGATAGCGAAACGGATACCCACTCGAGATCAGCTTGCCGGGTTCGACCTTCTGGCTGCCGAGCAGCAGTTCTTCGCCCATCTCGCCGAAGACGGCCTTCACGGCCAGGGCCGGCATGGGAAAAATCGCCGGACGCGACAGCACGCCGGCCAGCGTCCTGGCGAACTCCGCGTTCCTCACCGGCTTCGGCGCGACCATGTTCACCGGCCCCTGCAGCAGATCGTTTTTCAAAATATGTTGGATCGCGCCCACCATGTCCTGCACATCAATCCAGCTCATCCACTGCCGCCCGTCTCCGCTTCGGCCGCCCAGGCCCAGCTTGAATGGCAGCAGCATCGCGCCCAGCGCTCCGCCCTTAGGGCTGAGCACGATTCCGGTCCGCAGATGCGCCGTGCGAATGCCGGCTTGTACGGCGGGCATGGTCGCTTCCTCCCATTGCCGGCAAACCTCCGCCAGAAATCCCGTGCCCGGCGCGCTTTCTTCTCGCAAGACTTCATCGCCCCGGTTGCCGTAGTAGCCGATCGCCAACCCGCAAACAAAAACCTGCGGTTTCTCCTGCGCCTGGGCCAGGGCTGACGCCAGATTCAGTGTCCCATCCACGCGGCTGTCGCGAATCTTCGCTTTCTTGGCCGCGGTCCATCGTCCGACAATGCTCTCGCCCGCGAGATGAATCACGGCGTCAAATCCCGATACCGCCTCAGGCGCAATCGCTCGCCGGATCCCACGCAATCTGGCCCGCGCCCCCAGCCGTACCCCGCACCAGCCGCACCACGGACCATCCACTCGTTCGAAGCGAAGGGAGAAGCGCGGCCCCAATCGGCCCTGACACCCCGCTAACCAGGATTCTGGAATTCATGACTTGCCGATTGTCACTCTAGCAGTTCAGGGCGCCCTCCAACAAATTGCGGATAGATTTGAAATCTTTGAAGCGCCAGAAATGTGGCTGATGAGATAACCGTGTCGGCTCCTTACGGGCGAGTAGACTTGGAAGCGCTCAAGCGACCAAGGCTCGGAGGAAAGGAGCCGACACGGTTATCTCATCAGCCTCAAACCGGAGATGGAACGGATGAAAGTTGTCGTATTCTTACGTGAACGAAAACCGGGGCAGGTCATACCTGAGAGGTCGCCTGCCATGAATCGTACTGGAGGAACTTTAAAAGAGGCGACTGATCGCAAGGGATTCTGTTGTATGCTCAGGTGGTAGCAAGCAGCGGGCACATTAGGTGGGCCAGGTCCTCCTGAGGGAGGCTCCGCGATGCTGAGTCGTCGCCCACAACGTAAATCCAAGATCGGGCAATGTGTATGATTTCGCGCGTGAAGAGTGAGGGCAGCTCACGTCTACTGTGCACACAACTGCAAGATATAAGACTTCTGATATTTGATCTGGGCGGGGTCTTCAGAGACACTTCACGCGGGTTAGACGCCGGCTATAAGGTGGGGTTCGAATCTGAAGGGTTGCCATATACATATCATTATGAAGACACATGGCATTTGCGAGGCATTGGACACTTCGACATAGCAATCGAATGTATCAAGGCACTTCTGGCTCTACGGTTAGCAGGCCAAAGCCATCTCCTTTCTGAAATAGTTAACGAGCCTGACGCGGAAGTCATCCTGGATAGCATAATTCATGACACTCTTAACGCTACACACGCTCTGACTGCAGAGCGTATTAGACAGAAGTACAAACAGTTTTTTAATTCTCACACTGCTGGACACCTCGTCACAATACACACCGGTTCTGAGAACCTAGTACGATCACTCATACAGAAGGGATACAATATCGCGCTTCTCACTAATGGTAACAGAGTGACCGTTGACAGGGATGTTCCGTTTAAGCACCTGTTTCACCTAATTCTTTCTGAAGACGATGTGACTGAGAAAAAGCCGTCCGGCAAGGGATTAACAATGATAATGGAGAACCTCCGTTTTAGCCCAGTCAAGACCTTCTTTGTCTGTGATGCTGCTGTCAACATTAACGAGCCGGCAGCAGGCTGCCTCTCCGTGGCCCTTTTATGTGGCATGGGTCTCAAGATGCACCTGAGCCGTGAAGGCCCGGACTTACTATTAGACGACCTGCGTGAATTCGGGCAGGTTTGGTTCCCCGAGTGATTGAGAGATATCCGGAAGCGTCGTGATGTGTGCTTGCATGGCAGCCAAGACTATATCGCGCCGATACGATTGTATTATACCGTGTCGGGGGAAAGGCAGCAGGATAAGTGGGCTTACGAGTGATATGATGCCGAAGTGCCTTCTGCAGATAAATGGGAAGGAGCTAATTTGTTATTCCATAGAGCTGTTTGATCCACTGTTTATTGACAAGTTAATCATATCGCCTGGTGCCTACGAGAATCAGATAAAAGATTGGCTTGGCTCGTTACGCTTGCCGTATAAGAACGAGTTTCGCAACCCGAGATGAGCCTGGTTTTGTTAGCGCGGTTAGAATATGCGGTGAAGCAATCGGATAAGAATACGGTACTCGTATGCCATGCAGACGTGATTAGGCTGGGCATTCAGATTCTGCCAGCTTTGGAAATTCACGAACGCATCGGTGCTTCGGCAACAGTAATAGGGACAGTTGCAGACAAGCTCTATCACCATTGGGTGGTAGACTTCGATGAGACCACGAGAAGAGTCTCAGGTTTTTCGATCCGGCTGCAGGAGTATCGAACGAGAGCGGAAGAGAGGGCGACTGTTTTGACCGGACTTCTAATTCTAAACAGGGACGCAGTAAATTACGCAGATCCACGGCGCGGCGATGACTTGTTGGGTATAACACAACCACTAATAGATGCACAAAAGCTTCACATATATGTTAGCCCAACTCAAGCGTTGTTTGACGTTGGGACGTCGGAAGAATTCGAGGATGCGGAGAGTTATTTCAAGAAGCTGCGATGACGGACTGGAGAATGGGTGGGACTGTCCGATGAGATAACCGTGTCATCTCCTTGCGACCCTCCGGGACTTTGTAGATTGCTTTTGCGCCTGTCGTGGAGTTGAGTAGTGGAGACGTTGGCGGATGCAGCCTTGCGGTTCCCGTCACTTGTGCTCTCAGCTCATGACAGGACGCGACCAACAAGTTGGCTGCTGACGCTCACAAAATATTCTTTGTGCCGGTCTCCCTCCAACTCGCCAACGTGCCCCCACCAGAGTCTTGCATTTATCAACTTGTGCCGTCGTTCAAGGTGATAAATGGCGACAAGCGTTTTGAGTGACGTTCTAAGTGATTACCGCATTACCACGGCTAGCCTGTATCCACTCTCGGAGTCTCTCGTCGCCTCTTGAATTCTATGTTCTCTGTATGCGATTTGTCCGTTGGCCAAATGGAGCAATGCCGCACCCACGGGATTGCCCACCGGCTCCATATGTAAAGCGCGAATGCAGGTCTCCTCTCGATCCCGGCACCCGTCCACGGCTGCAATACTCCCATTCCCGCGCGCGGGAATGGCCGGTGAGGACGATCGCGCGGCTGCCCTTCAGATCAGCGCCGTCTGCCCCGGCTGGCGCGCATGGCACGGCCGCCGGGACGGGCAGTGGCATGCCCGCCGCACCTTGGGCACGTGCCACAGCCTTACCGGCGGCCGGGTCTATGTGGTCTGTGCCCCCGGTCCGGTCCAGCTGATGGTGGCGATCGAGCTGCAGTCCCTGCTGGACCTGGCGGCCGAGTACCCAGGCTGGGATATCGGGCAGACCGG
>CAWIIH010000002.1:0-3056905 GCA_963836115.1 uncultured Acidobacteriaceae bacterium
AGGCTAAGAGCTAATAGCTGAAGTTGGGGCTGTAGCTCAGCTGGGAGAGCGCCTGGTTTGCAACCAGGAGGCCACCGGTTCGATCCCGGTCAGCTCCACCAAGAGTGTGAAGAGCGGCCCTTCAGGGCCGCGTTAGTGGATCGAGAAGAACAGGGCTTTAGCCCCTGAGGGAGGCGGCGCGTGGGTTGGTCGACTCGGTTCTGAGTTTGGGTCCGTTGCTGATCCCGATCGTTGCTCTCCTCGTAGGCGGCGCGATTGCCATCGTTGGGATGATTCACCGCCACACCGAGCGCATCGCGAAAATCGAGCGCGGCATCGATCCCGACGCTTCGCCGCGAAGCTAACAAGATCCAACGTAATGTTGGGCGTCAATGCGACAACCGATTCGTTTATCGGTGCAAAGAAAGTCGCCTGGCGCCGAACATTGGGTTGGAGGAATTCTGGAGTTTGCACACTCCGGAGTTAGTAAGACCCATACCCGCTCCGGCGGGGTAAATCAGTCTTGCTGTAAACCAGCGAGCTGACGAGGACGATATTTGACAACTGAATAGATTGGGCAAATACAAGGCGTTGTAAATTTTTATGAGTGCCTGAGAGAAGCTGCTGGTGCGCGTAAACGTTGATAGGCGTTAAGCGCGCGATGAGCAGCAACAAAGGCCCATAGAGTTTAAGCGGCGTGTTGCGGGAAGGTTTGTTGACTGGAAAGGCTCGAATAGCTCGGAATGACAACATTGCTAGAGGGAGCTCAAGTGTGTCTGAGTAAATTTTGTGGTCAAGCTACTAAGGGCGCATGGTGGATGCCTTGGCAGAAGCAGGCGATGAAGGACGTGGCAAGCTGCGATAAGCTTCGGGGAGCCGCAAGCAGGCATTGATCCGGAGATTTCCGAATGGGGAAACCCACGGAGGTAAACCCTCCGTACGGCCCGATGAATCCATAGTCGGGCACGAGCGAACCCTGGGAAGTGAACCATCTCAGTACCAGGAGGAAAAGAAAGAAACCTCGATTGCGAAAGTAGTGGCGAGCGAAATCGCAACAGCCTAAACCAGTCCCACCTTCGGGTGTGGCCGGGGTTGTAGGGTCGACAACAGTAGAGTTACCAATTTGGCCGTTAACTGAAGCCCTCTGGAAAGAGGGGCCATAGAGTGTGATAGCCACGTAGGTGAAAACGGACCAAACTCGAAGTCGATACCTGAGTACCGCGGAGCACGAGAAACTTTGCGGGAAGCTACGGGGACCATCCCGTAAGGCTAAATACTAGCTTCTGACCGATAGTGAACCAGTACCGTGAGGGAAAGGCGAAAAGAACCCCTGCGAGGGGAGTGAAATAGTACCTGAAACCGTGTGCCTACAAACGGTGGGAGGACTATGCGGCGCAAGCCGAAAGTCTGACCGCGTGCCTATTGCATAATGAGCCGGCTAGTTATTCTTGTCAGCAAGGTTAAGCGAAAGCGAGCCGCAGCGAAAGCGAGTCCTAATAGGGCGAATCAGTTGGCAGGAATAGACGCGAAGCGGGATGATCTACCCTTGGCCAGGCTGAAAGTGGGGTAACATCCACTGGAGGGCCGAACGGGTGTTTGTTGAAAAAAGCTCCGATGAGCTGAGGGTAGGGGTGAAAGGCTAATCAAATTCCGTGATTGCTCGTTCTCTCCGAAATAGCTTTAGGGCTAGCCTCGTATGATTTGTCGTGGTGGTAGAGAACTGAATGGACTAGGGGGCTTTCCAGCTTACTGAATCCAATCAAACTTCGAATGCCATAGAACAACCAATACGGGAGTCAGACGGCGGGGGCTAAGCTTCGTCGTCGAGAGGAAAACAGTCCAGATCGCCTGCTAAGGTCCCAAAATATAAGCTAAGTGGGAAAGGAAGTCGGAACGCCCAGACAGCCAGGAGGTTGGCTTAGAAGCAGCCATCCTTTAAAGAAAGCGTAATAGCTCACTGGTCAAGCGGTCCGGTGCCGACAATTTAACGGGGCTTAAGCTGATTACCGAAGCAGCGAATGCACACCTTCGCGGGTGTGCGTGGTAGGAGAGCATTCTCAACAGTTTGAAGGTAGACCGAAAGGACTGCTGGACGGTTGAGAAGAGACCCTGCCGGCATAAGTAGCGATAACGGAGGTGGGAACCCTCCGCGCCGAAAGTCTAAGGTTTCCTGAGAAAGGTTAATCCGCTCAGGGTCAGGCGGTCCCTAAGGCGAGGCCGAAAGGCGTAGCCGATGGACATCCGGTTAATATTCCGGACCTTCCTTGTGTTCGTTATTACGATGGGGTGACGCAGGAGGATAAGCAGGCCGTCCTATGGCTATGGCGGTCGATGCGCGTAAGGTGTCTTTCGTAGGCAAATCCGCGAGAGAGTTATCACTGAGGCGCAAAGCAGTAACCCGTATGGGTGAAAGCTGCCGATTCCACGCTGCCAAGAAAAACCTCTAAGGAGAACATAAGGAAACCGTACCTCAAACCGACACAGGTAGACGAGGAGAATATCCAAAGGCGCTCGTGAGAACAGTTGGTAAGGAACTCGGCAATATAACCCCGTAACTTCGGGAGAAGGGGTGCCCCGGTAGAGTTCATAGCTCGAGGGGGCCGCAGCGAAATGCGCACTGCGACTGTTTAACAAAAACACAGGTCTCTGCAAAGTCGAAAACGACGTATAGGGGCTGACGCCTGCCCGGTGCCGGAAGGTTAAAGGGAGAGGTCAGCGCAAGCGAAGCTTCGAACTGAAGCCCCGGTGAACGGCGGCCGTAACTATAACGGTCCTAAGGTAGCGAAATTCCTTGTCGGGTAAGTTCCGACCTGCACGAATGGCGTAACGAAAGTGCGACTGTCTTGCCGACTGACACGGCGAACTTGTAGTGCCGGTGAAGATGCCGGTTGCCCGCAACTAGACGGAAAGACCCCGTGCACCTTTACTATACCTTAACTATGAACTATGGCCCTTGCTGCGCAGGATAGGTGGGAGGCTTTGATTTCAGGCTTTCGGGCTTGGAGGAGCCAACGGTGAGATACCACCCTGCGAGATCTGTGGTTCTAACTTACTCCCGTGATCCGGGAGAAGGACATAGTTAGGCGGGTAGTTTGACTGGGGCGGTCGCCTCCTAAACGGTAACGGAGGCGCGCGAAGCTACGCTCAGGCTGTTTGGAAATCAGCCGACGAGTGCAAAAGCATAAGCGTGGTTGACTGCGAGACCAACAAGTCGAGCAGGTACGAAAGTAGGCTTTAGTGATCCGGTGGTTCTGCATGGAAGGGCCATCGCTCAACGGATAAAAGGTACGCCGGGGATAACAGGCTGATCGGAGCCAAGAGTTCATATCGACGCTCCGGTTTGGCACCTCGATGTCGGCTCATCGCATCCTGGAGCTGTAGAAGGTTCCAAGGGTTAGGCTGTTCGCCTATTAAAGCGGTACGTGAGCTGGGTTCAGAACGTCGCGAGACAGTTCGGTCCCTATCTGTTGTGGGCGCAGGAGATTTGAGAGGACCTGTCCTTAGTACGAGAGGACCGGGATGGACGAACCTCTTGTGTTCGAGCTGTCATGCCAATGGCACCGCTCGGTAGCGAAGTTCGGTAGTGATAACCGCTGAATGCATATAAGCGGGAAGCACTCCTCAAGATGAGATCTCCCAACCCGTAAGGGATAAGAAGGGCCCAGGAAGACTACCTGGTTGATAGGCTGGAGGTGGAAGAGTGGCAACACTCGTAGCTTACCAGTACTAATCGCCCGTTCGGCTTGACCATAAAATTTACTCGGTGCAGAGAGACAGTTGTCAGTACTCAGTTGAGGTGTGTTTTCGGCGCGCGGCTCAGACGCCGCGCAAACGCCTCAAGTTCCAGTTGCCAGTAAAACTGAACTGGAATTAGCAATGTTGTTGAAGTTGTTCGAACCTGGACGACTGAGATGCAACACTGATAACTATTGCGCCGACGCTTTTCAAAAGAAAGCAAAGCCGAAGTACGGTGGCAGAAATCGGAAGTAAACAAATAAGAAAGTAAGCCACACCCAATCTATTCAGTTGTGAGGCATTGTCCTCACGATCTTTGAAAGTTCAGCTCCTGGCAGCTCAATCCAAGGGGCAGTTCGACACCGAGATGGCGTCGAGAGATCCTTCGCAGAACGCTCAGGATTTCGGCAGCAGGCTCCCATTTGCCGCCTTCGGCGGCTGCATTCACGCCTGCTAAGGCGCCTCAAGTTGTCGGTGATCTTACCGCGGGGGATCCACCCGTTCCCATCCCGAACACGGAAGTTAAGCCCCGCAGGGCCGATGGTACTGCACGCGCCAAGTGTGTGGGAGCGTAGGTCGTTGCCGGCATAAATAAAGGCCAGTCTGAGAAATCAGATTGGCCTTTTCCTTTTCGGGAATGTCATCAAATTTCCCTGGCTGCGGCGAGGGGAACGATCCGCTTACGCCCCTATAATTCCGGTTGAGGATTATTTGTGCTGCTGGCGTTCTTTGCGCATGTGATGGTGCCATTGATTGCGCTGATTACCGTGGCCGTGATCCAGTTCGACCAGCACGTAACGTTGCCTGTGCAGGTGGCTGAGGGCGGAACCGATCTTTGCATTCTGGCAATTGGAGCTACCGGAAGCCTGTTCATTAGTCCCAAACTGCACGAGAAGTTTGGGCCGGAGTGGATGGTGCTGATCAGCATCACGATTGTGCTGGGGACGGTCATGCTGGCAGGAGCGTCGATTCACGTGAATCGCTCGCAGATGGGGCCACTGAAGAGAGCGAAGGTCAGTTGCTTTCTAGGGGCGCTTGCGATAGCGTTGGTTTGTTGGATTGTGATTTGGGGAGCGGTCTAGGTATGGAAGCTCTGAAGTTTTTAGCGGGCGCTTTCGGATTCGCCGTGGCATTTGCGGCTGTGGTTACGTTTCTGGTGGGGTTGGCGATCGAACCGCTGGAGCGCATGCGCCTGCGATGGTTGGAGCGCGAGCGCGAAGCGGCTAAGGTTGTTTCTGCATAAGCCCCGCAGGGCCGATGGTACTGCACGCGCCAAGTGTGTGGGAGTCCGTTCGGCAAGCTCAGGATAAACTCCGGTCGTTGCCGGCATAAATAAAGGCCAGTCTGAGGAATCAGATTGGCCTTTTCCTTTTTCGGGGACATATGAGTAGCTTGGGCTGCCTAGGTGTATCATTCGGGAGCGGCGGCACGAAGTTGTGCTGCTCCGTCTGAGGTCCCTGATGGATCCAACGGTTAGTGTCGCGGGCTGGCAGTCGAAGGACGTGGTGACTCTCGCTTTCTCGATCATCGGACTCTCTCTGTCACTCGTGACGCTGTACCTAACTGTTCTGAGGCCGGCAGCACTGAGGGCGTTTATTGGCGATTTCCTGATAATTCGTCTCACTTGGGATGGTTCTGTACTTATCGCACCTGAGGTGGCGATTTTCAATGCTGGCGCAAGAGTTGGCGCTGTATTCAGGGTCTCAGGGCTCCTGATCAGCAAGGACTCTGATCGAGAGGTTAGGCTGGTCTGGAAGACAGTCTGGGAGGCGCAAAACACCGCCGGACCCGGAGAAACCGCTAAGCCCTTTTGGACCTTCTCAAGTTTTCCTGAGGTAATCGTGGTTCCCAGCACTGAAACCGTGGCCCGAAGACTGATGTTTGTGAGCGTGTCAAAGTTCGAACTCCAGCCGGGGAACTACGAGTTGCGCTTGGAGGCCAACTCGGGTGGACGTCAGCAAGACGTTCTCGGTGTGAAGGCCTTACTTCGGATAACTGAGGGCGACAAGGCTTGGCTCTCATCTCATAGGCCTGAAACCGCGGACGCGACTGGACAGGTTCTCTATTTCCGGTACGACCCTAAAGCGGACTGCTACCTCCACCCGATTTAGCCCCGCAGGGCCGATGGTACTGCACGCGCCAAGTGTGTGGGAGTCCTTCGGCAAGCTCAGGATAAACTCCGGTCGTTGCCGGCATAAATAAAGGCCGCATTCAGAAATGAATGCGGCCTTTTCCGTTTAGGGGTTGGCCTTTGCTAGAATCTGGCATGTGATTCGAAGTGACCGTTAGGCAGGAATCGTCATGGATGCGAGCGCCGATATCGTCGAAAAGCTCCGCGCCGAGGCTGGACGGCTTGATGAAGATTGTAGCTACAATTCGACTGGCCATTTCATTACTGCACAGCGTTGGCAGAAAATAGAGTACTGGTTGGACCTTCCGGCCGTGGTATTAACCGCTCTATCAGCATTTTTCGCGTTCACGGACTATGCTGTCGCTGCCGGTGTGCTGTCGATCGTAGTTTTGTTTCTCACGACCGTCTCACTCTTCCTCCACCCGGGAGATCGAGCTTCGCGACACAAGAGCGCCGGCGAGAGGTACCTGTCACTACGAAACATGGTTCGGTTCTATGCTGAGATCGAAGTCACAGGGTCAGGTCGTAGCAAACAGTGGTTGAGCGATGAGCTTCGAGGGTTTGTGGAGCGAAAAAACGAGTTGAACTCCGACAGCCCACATCTTCCTGATTATGCATACGAAAAGGCAAAGCTAATTATAGCCGCTGGAGGAGCATCCTATGCGGTGGATGAGTGGAAGCGATTGGAGAGGAAATAGTGACTCTGTTACGAATCGCCGAAGCCGCGACCGAGGGACATCCAGATTCTGTGGCCGATATTGTTGCAGACACGGTTCTCGATTCCTATCTCCAACAGGACTCGCAAGCGAAGGTTGCTTGCGAAGTGTTTCTCGCCAAGAATCTTGTGGTAATCGGAGGGGAGTTCACGAGTTATGCCGAGGTTGACCTCGATATGGTTGTCAGAAAGGCCATTCGTGACATCGGGTACACCTCATCCGAAATCGGATTTTCCGCAGACGACTGCAGAGTTGTACTTTCGATCTCAGGACAATCTGCGAGTCTGCAAAGGGCCGTCGATTTTGGCCAGGCGAAGGCCATAGGAGCCGGGGATCAGGCAGTTGTTATTGGATTCGCGGAGCGGAACGACACTGGGATGATCCCCGTCGAAACCTACTACGCTCGAAAACTGGCGACTATGCTAGGCGACCTTAGAAGGTCTGGTGAACTAGATTACCTAAGGCCAGACGGGAAAGTGTTGATTGGGTTTGCTGACCCGAGTTCTGGGAGTTGGGAATTGAATACCCTGTGTATTTCGGCACAGCACTCACCAAACATCGACAAGAGTCGTGTTGCTCGAGAGCTGTTGGAAAGAGTCTCTCGCTGTATTCCATCTGAGTTCATTAGTTCCAGAACGCAGATTTTTGTGAATCCTCCGAACGGAATGTTTTGCGAAGGCGGTCCCGCGGCAGATACGGGTCTTACCGGGCGTAAGACAATATCGTCCACCTATGGGCCGCGGGTCGGCGGCGGTGGTGGCGCGCTTTCGGGGAAAGATCCAACGAAAATTGATCGCTGCGCCGCCTATGGAGCCAGGTACGTCGCAAAGCAATTGATTCACAGCGGGGTCGCCGACGAGGTCATCGTCCAACTGACCTATGTGCTGGGAAGAGCGGAGCCCGTGTCGGTATCTGTGCAGGGGCGGTCTAGTGGGAGTAACCTTCTTCTCGACTTGACGGATGCCACCAGAGCTAAGTTTGACCTGCGTCCCGGGGCATTTATTGAGGGACTAGCACTGTGTCGCCCGATTTATGCACGGTGCGCTCGAAGCGGACATTTTGGAATTGATTCCACACTCCCTTGGGAAGCTGTTGGCAGTCCAGACATTTAAGCTGGTGGAGGTTAGTTCTCGACGATGATCAGATGCTGTCGATCCACGAGAAGCGGCTCCTCTTGCTGCTCCACCAATAGTTTCTGGGCAACGTCCCTAATCGCTTCCGGCGTCGAGTATCCGAGAAAGCATGCTAGTGTTCGTCGCTGTTGATCTGAATGGATCTGTATTTTGGGTTCGATCTGGACTGATGAAAACTGCATTCCCGAGCCAGAAAGATAGTTAAAAATCGCCTCGCTGGTGACCTCAGGATCGGGACCGACAGGTCGCGGTGAATATCGGAATAGATCAGAGCGGCGTGACCAAAGGACGATTATCAGTTGAACCATTGGGATTCAACCACTGATGACAGCGTTCAATGACCAGACGCCAATCAGGGATGTAGTACAGAACGTGTGATAACAAGATCAGATCAAATCGCCACTTGGCAAAGGCTAAGATGTCCTCAACACGACAACAGTGCAGCTCTACCTGTTTTTGGAGAGCGGAAAGTTTACGGCCCGCCTCCTTTAACATCTCGCTATGTGGGTCCAGCAGGGTGCATTCTGAGACGTAAGGAGCGATGGCCGCCGCAAATCGACCGTAGCCGCACCCGATATCCAATAACCGACCATTGTTGGCTCTCAGCGCCCCGAGTTGTTGGTGCAATATGCCAGTTATCAACTCCGTTTCATTACTGCTCTGAGAAACCAACTTGAGGCCGTTCCGGACCGACTGGACGATACCCTCATTATCCGTAATCACGTTTTGTCCAGCATGATCGTGCCGCCCCCTATCCCCCCGACGATCTCTACACTAGCAGCGTTCGTCCAATCTTGACTATACGGACCCGCCTGCGTGTCCTGGCTCTGGCCAGTGAACTCCAGGTCGCTGGTAGAGCCGTTGTGCTTCGCTTAACACTCATTTCGCTCGGGATGGCACGCGGGCTCGCGCGTCGGAGTGACAAGGCCCTTTGATTACGCCGATCCTTGGGCCTGTGATGTCTACTTTTGTAGGGTCTACTTTCGTGGGTAGGGCGCTTCCCGGATTGGCACAATTTTCTTGACTGCGATAGTTGCGGGTGAAATCATTTAGCTATAGCCTGAGCGGCTCACTAAAGCCCCTTCCGGTCGGTGGCCGGAGGGGGTTTTTGCGTTTGGGGGTGCCTGCCGGAGGGAGAGGGAAGTGGTGGCGGAGATCCTTCAGCGGCGATGGAGCTGTCGCTTCAGGATGACAACGAGCGACGATAAGGCCGTCGCTTCAGGATGACAGCGCTTGGGCCAAATCTGAAAAGGAGTGGGTGGTTATGAGTGAGGAAGTGGTGGTGGGTAGTGGGGTGGCGGAGGCGGAAGTTATTACTATTTGGGCTGTGGCGGAGGATTGGGATTCTAGGCGTGAGGAAGAAGGCAAGATCAAATTCAAGATCAACATCAAGATCAAGGTCAAAGGCAACGGACAGGAGTGTCCGTTCCACACAAGCAAGTTCCACACAAGCGTGTTCCACACAGGTAGAGGCGCGGCTTAATCCTAAGCAGTTGGGGGAGATTGCGGAGGCGGAGTTTATTGCCAAAGTGGTGGGGCTGCGGTTTGTGGCGGCTAAGCCTTGGGGAGACAGCGAGAGTTATGACTTTATCGTGAACTGGCGGCGGAGTTTTAATTTCTGGAGGGTGCAGGTTAAGTCGGCGCATGTGGTGGGGCGGGATGGGACGTACAGTTTTGGGGCGCACAATGGGGCGCGGAAGTCGTATACGGCGGAGGATATCGATGCGCTGGTGGCGTATGTGAGGCCGGAGAGGGCCTGGTATGTGCTTCCGGTGCGGGTGGTGGAGGGGTTGAAGGCGCTGAAGCTGTCTCCGAGGAGCCGGAAGCAGAGGTCGAAGTATGAGAAGTATCGCGAGGGGTGGGAGGTTTTGCGGAAGCCGGTGCGGCGGCGGAAGAAGGGGAAGTAACAGGGCGACGAGATCAAAATCCCAGGGAGTTGCAGCTGAGGAATCCCACCTTTGGCAAAGAACGCCAAAGATGGGGCACCCGGCCGAGTGGGCGCAGGACAGCAGATTCCTCCTGCCTCGCTGCGCTCGCGCGTCGGAATGACAAGGCTCCTTTGATCGAATCCGAAAAAGATGGCGAGTCGGACGCTCGAAGTGTATCCTCACTTTCCATGTCCATTGTCAGCGCAGAACACGTCGGGACTGCCATCGGCCCGGGGAAAAAACTGAGCACGACGGCCGTGACCGGTCGAAACGGGATATTGAATCGGTATTTCTATTTCGCGATGTCGCTGCTGGTTGCTGCGATTGTGGTCAGCGGATTCAAGCGAACGGTCAACGACAACCTGTTCCATCCCGCGGTGCCGCGCCCTTTCATTCTCTGGATTCATGGCTCAGCTTTCGCCACGTGGGTGATTTTTTTCATTTGTCAGTCCACGCTGGTCCGCATCCACAAAGTCAGTTGGCATCGCTTCTTCGGATGGTTTGGCGCCGGGCTGGCCACGGTGATTGTTCCGCTGGGGGTTACCACGTCCATCGTCATGACCCGGTTTGACAAGGTTCAACTCCATCAGACCGGCATAGATGCGTTTCTGAGCATTCCGTTCTATGACATGATCGCCTTTGGCGTGTGCATTGCACTGGCCATCTATTGGCGCAAGCGGCCAGAGCTGCACCGCCGGCTGGTCTTCATCGCAACGTGCGGGCTGCTGGACGCGGCCTTTGGCCGCTTTGACTATTTGTTCGACCACAATCTCTTTTTCCCTTGCCTGGACCTGGTGATCCTTCTCGGTGTGGCGCGCGACCTGCTGGTAGACCGGCGCGTGCACAAGGTGTATCTCTACGCGCTGCCGTTGTTGTTCGTGGGCCAAAGCCTCTCGGTCTACATCTGGCGGCATAATCCTTCCTGGTGGCAGGGGATCACGCACGCGATTCTGGGATAGCCACAAGTTCGATGTGACGTGGACAGCAAAGATGCTGAGGGTGGGGATCTTGACCTTCTGTCTATGCCGTTACAGTTGTCCAAACTGAGGCAGAGAAATCTGCTTCTCTCTCGCGGGTGGATCAGGTTCTGCCGCGAAGTATGGCCGCGATTACTCTTGGGTTGCGACGCCCATGCAACACCGCGATGATCGCGAGCGGCTTCTCATCCGGCGCGTAGGCAATCACATAATCTTGCACCGATTGAAATCGTAAGGGCCACTGGCGGCACAACCGTCACGGTAAGAGGCCGTAAACCTTTAATTGAGAGTTGGTCGGTACATACACCCGCCCGTTGGCGACCGTGGGATTCACTCTTCTTTGTTTTATGGACGCGACCTTGTCACGTTTGGCATCTTGATTTGTGTCGTAGTACTCCTGTGTAAGATCGTTGGGATTATAGGCGTACAGCGTGGGGGTGTTGATTTCATACTGGAACAGCCACACAATGCCGGCTTGGGTCCCGTTCGCCGAGATAATGGCGGTTGGTGATTTCATTGTGATCGTCCCAGTGGAGGTTGCAGTGGCAGGCAGCGCACCGTTGTTCAAGGTAAACATCTTCGGATAGTCATACTGGCCATTAATGTATACGTTGCCCTGGAAATAGCTGGGGGTGTTCCAAATGCCGTAGTCGGGATCCTGTTTGGCAATGGATGGCTTGATGGCGCCCACGATGTATTGCACGATATTGTTGGTGTCTTTATCGTAGCCGCCGAGTTTGTCACGGTTCATCACATAGATCGTGCCTTCCTTGCCGCCGCCGATCATTAAGTGCGGATAATTTCCCGGCTGATCCGGCAACAGCAAGATCCCACCGGAAAGGTCCCAGTCATTCGCATTGAGAGTGGAGTAATTGTTTGGGGTGTAGTAATCGGTCATCGTCAAGCCGTCATCGCCAGGCGTCAACTTCAGCACCGACTCGGCAAAAGCGGTTTCGTTGTCGAAGGTCCCGTTTCCCGTCTCCACATAAATGTTGCCATTCGCATCCGCCGAAAGCCCACCGCCCATTTGCCATACCCCGCCTCGTTTGTCGTTCGGCGTGGTGCAGAAGACGTACTTCAGTGCCAGCGTTTGAGAATCGTAACCCAGAACCCAGCCGTGATACGGATCCTCGTCGGTCAGTGATGCCGCAGCTAGATAGACCACACTATTTGCGTCCTCGGTGGATTGGGAAAGCAGCATACCGGGCCTGGAGTTCTCCCACCTGGGATCGAATGACAATACACCATCCTCACTTCCCTCTCCCGTTCCTGGAACCGAGGCTTGGATGACAACCGGCCCACCGAACTTCTCCTGACCAGAGGTGATGTCCAGGGCATGCAGCCTGTAGACATAGGTCCCGGAGCAGGCAGTGGTTTGCCCCTCCAGAGTTCGCGCTACCACATACATCGTATTCGTGGCCGGGTCAATGACTGGGGTCGGGGTAATGCCATGCATGTCTGCATAGTCATCGACACACGATCCCGGGACGGGTACGACACTGGGAGGGTTAGTGAAATTGTCCTTCCAAAGCGGGCCTGACAAGACTTTTCCGTCGGCATCCAAGGCGTACACGCTGTCGTTGAAGGTAGCTACATAAATTACATTGTGGTACCCAGCAGTCCCGTTTAGCGGCTGGGAAACGTACACGTTGGCTACATAAAGCGGTTGTGCTTGCACCTTTTGGTCGAGCGTGAAGGAAAACAACTTTCCAAAGGTGTTTACGTTCACGTTTTGTGGAGTCAAAACCGTTTCCTGCAGGTTCTGCCCGGTGCGGGAGTTGTCATTCTTGTTGGTGTACAGCCCCGCGTAACCCACCAGGTAGCTTGTGGCAGTGCCAGATTTAGTGGTGTCTTTCTGGCTGACTGCTTTGACCGTATGCGTGCCCACCGCAAAGTTCGTCGGCGGAGAATACAGTCCGGTTGCATCGATCGAGCCCACTGTGTTGTTGCCGCCTAAGATGCCATCGACGTACCAAGTCACACCCTTGTTCGTTGTGCCGTTCACCGTAGCTGTGAATTGCTGCGGGACTAACGAGGTCACCGGCGCTGACAGGGGGTGTACATTCACCGTAATGGTGCTATCTGGATTGCTCGTTTTGACCTGCGCTGAGCTGCCGTTGCCGAGTCGTGAGGCGGCAGGGCTGCCGGCGGACACCGGGCGCAGCGCGACATTCATGCTAGAAGCGCCTGGCACCGACTGTTGGATGGCTACCACTACTACTAGAAGAGCAACGAAGGTGACGAACACGGTCCAAGGACGAAGAGGGGCCAGTTTCATGCAGCATCTCCTTTGGGAAAGCGAAACTTGCTTCTAGACGGGGCCCGACTACCTTAAACAAGAAAGCTGGTAAGGAAATGAGGTCTCGGCAGCAGGGGGAGGGACAGGGAGCTGCTCAAACCGCTTAGGAACTATAATCGGTGATCGTCACCCTGTCAAGCTATGAGCGGCCGGTGGTAGTGTCTTAAATGATGTGGTGCCGTAAAGCCCGACAATTTGCGATCCTACGGCTTGGCGCGGGTGGGAGTCTGGGCCTTTTTCGGGGGGCTGCTTTGAGCATAGTGCTTTATCTCTGCGCAGGCCCCTCGCTCAATCCATTTAGCGCCGTTATTGCTAATTTCCAGAATGGCGATCAGAGGGCCGATCCTCTTAGGTTCACCTTCAAGTTCAATCGCCCCCAAAAGAACGGTGCGCAAGAAATTCGCCGTTTCCAGTTTTTCTGCTTCGGGATGTTGCCTACGGTAGGCAGCGGCATCTTCAGAGACGCCAACTTCTCTAATAGCGGTGCGGCTCGCAAAATCAGCGACACTAATAGTCGGATCGCCAATGATCATGTTCCCAGAAGCACCTTCGTCGAAGCTCACAACTATGACGGTGAATGGTGGACCGCTGGCAAACACGACCTGCATATGCGCTCGCCCGTCAAACGATTTCTTCAGGGCAGCATACACCGTTGGTTCCACGGCCTTGATATGCTTCCAAGCGCGCCGGACCTCAGGCAAAGCGTTTTTCGCAAAAGTGTTTGTCCGTTCGAGAATCGGCCCATTTTCCTTGCAAGCGCGGCGAGCGATGCTCCAGAGGTCGTAGTTGATTCCCGGATTAGACGGGAACCCAGCAATGGAAACGAAGCAGTTGGCCGCTCCTTGCCTTATCTTGCAGATCGGCGCGGACGATGGGACTTGCTCGGGTCTGAGTTCGAGTCCATCGGCGGCGACAATGATTCTGTCAGGCGCACAGGCGCTCAAAATAAGAGTCGCGTGGCAAGTAGAACGACCACCAAAGAACAGCAACAAGAACCACAGTACATGCGTAGGAACGATGCGGGCGTGTTGGCGTATGAACGAACGCAGACGGGTCAAATTATTGATGAGATCGGCACTGCCGACATCGATGTTAGCTACGATGGGAAGATTTGGTTTCACTTGTTGGGGCCAAAGTGTATCACCAAATCTAAGCCCCTAAAGATCATCTCGCCAGAAGCTCTTGAACCGACCAAACGTGATCCGTCAAACCCGCTTCCATCGCAGGAGTAACTCTCAGACTCGAATGAACACGGCAGAAATTATAGTACGCAAAATGCAAATTCACAGCAGCCCGAAGATTCTCCAGTTTTCGCGAAAAACCGTTCGTCAATCGCGTGAAGCGGCGAAGTTGCATTCTAGTGGTCAAGTTCTGCCTTTCTACAAAGCTGGTGGAGATGTGGTCGGGATCGGGGGGTAGTGGCGAATTGTACTTTTCAGCCACTACCGCTGTTTCGTTAAATCGTTCCATGCCCGGCCGCCTTCTGCTAGGAATGGCAACCACGAAGAAAAGGCGAAGTCGTCGAACTGAAACGATGCCTTCCGCTCGCGGCCGCAAACCGCGGACTTCCAAGAAAACTTTGCGGCAGCTTTACTCCCGCCTCGAAAAAACCCAACCTGGCTCCGAGGAATCGAAGCGCATTTCCGAGCAAATTGTCAACGCCATCGGCTAACTTATGGCGGCTGTCAGGATCAGGCCGCCCCGAGATCCCCGCTGACGTGCCTTCCGCGAACGCACCTTATCCGCTCCTTCCGAACAGCAGATTCCTCCTGCCTCGCTTCGCTCGCGCGTCGGAATGACAAGGCCTTGGGCGGCGGATTCATGGATGGGCGGCGCGGCAAGGATGAGGCACCCATGTTCGTGCCCGCACCCTGTGCCCTTCCCCCATCTTTCGGAGGAATCTACGCTAACACTTTTTTCTGCCTGCGAACGATCCCATCATTCCTACTGGGAGTTCTTTGTCTCCACGAGCCATGGCGGCAAATCAGGAATTGGTTCCCGAGCGGCGGCGATGTTTGCGGCAGATGGTGCATGCCCCGGCGTTTGCCAGCTTTGACGGCGTGAGCGGCGGGATGATTCTGGATTTGAGCGAGGAAGGATTGTCGATGCAGATGGGCCATGCGCTCGAGGGCGTCGACAAGGATCGTCCGGTGCGGCTGGAGCTTGATCTGTCGCCGAGCGGGCGCGTGGAAACTACGGGCTATATCGCGTGGGCCGATGCGCTGGGACGCGCGGGCGTGCGCTTCTCGGACTTGCCCGAGGCGGCGCGGCGGCGGTTGAACGAGTGGTTGACGGTGAATGCGGGAGCGCCCAGCCACATCGCTCCGAAAGTGGCGCTGGGCAGGGCATGGGGTTGGGGCGCGGGAAAGCCTGGAAGCCGGGATCGCGAGCACATGGCTATCAGTCTGGAAGCGGATGCCGAGGCGCCGGAAACGGCGGGGGAGAACGGACATGAACGTCCGAGTTCAGCTACGGTGCAGTACGAATTCAGTTCGCTGGGCACGGATCTGACGGCGGCGCTGCGGCTGATTGGAGAGCGGGCGCGCACGCTGACGCGGGGCGGGAGCGCGGCGATTGCGCTGGTCTACAAGGATGGTGTGATATGCCGGGCGAGCGTGGGAGACAGCGCGCCGGCGCTGGGGACACGGCTGGACGTGAACTCCGGACTTTCGGGCGAGTGCTTTCGCGAAGGGAGAACTTTGCGCTGCGACGATGCGGAAAACGATCCGCGAGTGGATTTGGAAAGCTGCCGCAGGCTGGGCGTGCGCTCGATTCTGGCGGCGCCGGTTCGCTATGAGCGGGATACGGTGGGGCTTCTGATGGTGTTTGCGCCCCAGCCTTTTAATTTTGATGAAGGCGATGTGGCGGTGGTGGAAAGCCTGGCGCATACCGTGATCCGGAGCATGCGGCAGGCGGAGGCAGGGTAGCTGAAAGTACCTCAGGGCTGAAGCCCGGAGTCGGAATAGGGGAGACTCATCGCAGCGCTGAAAGCGCTGCGCCACCCAAAAGCAATAACAGACAATCCGCGACACTTGGAGCCACAATAAAAAATCCCCACTTCTCGCAAAGAACGCGAGAAATGGGGCACCCGGCCAGGGTCAAGATCAAAGGCATGCGGGCAGGAGTGCCCGCTCCGCATAAGACTTCTCTACATGAGACTCTTACGCTGCTGCCTGTTGTTGGTAGGCCGGGAGGAATGACTCGGCTACGAACGTCTCGTACGATGTTGGCGTGGTGTTGCGGGAGGTGCGGGGTTCAAGTGCCCGCATATATCCCGAGTTGAGTGCGCCAGCCATTTCGAGGATTAGTCCGGCGACCTGGTCGGACATTCCAATTTGAACCAGCGCGGCCCGAACCTGATCGTCAGGCGCATTGACGTATCCGAGATCGGGTTTGCCGACGGCCTTGCCGATGGTGGTGGCAACTTCGGTGTAGTCGAGATCGCGCCCGCCCAGCAGTTCGCGGGTCTGCTTGCCGCGGAAGGCCAGGCTTAAGAGGGCGTCGGCGGCTGCCGCCCCGATGTCGCGAACGGCAATCATGGGAAGTTTCAGGTCGGGACGAAGGGGCCCGATCACGGAGCCGGCCATGCGAACTGCGCCGACCTGCGGGAGCGTGTTTTCCATGAAGTAGCCGGCGCGAAGATGGAGTACGTTCGCGCTATCGATCTGGTTAAGTTTCAGTTCGAGGTTGTGAAGGCCGACGACGGGGCCGGTTCCTTTGTTTTTGTCGGCTCCAATACTGCTGAGCAAAACCACATTCTGGATTCCCGTGCTTTTCACGGCGGCCGCGATGGCATCGCCGACACGTTCCTGGTAACCGCGAGGATCGTTGCTGGCGAGGTTGGGTGGAATCATGACGTAGGCTGAGTCTGCGTTTTGGAAGGCTCGGGTGAGAGCGGATGCGTCGGTGACGTCGCCGATGAATATCTCGGCACCCCGCGCCGCGTGCGCTTGTAGATGAGCTGCGTTTCTGCCGACGACGCGAACCTTCTGCTGGCGGGCTAGAAGATTCTGCGCCACTATGTGTCCGGTGTTGCCGCTTGCTCCAAGAACAACGTACATATTGACCTCCATTGTTAAGTTGGATGCGGCGGGAGAAGATTGGACTCCGCACAGAAGGGCATGAGCAAAGTCAAAGGCCGCGGGCGAGGGCTCCCGCTCTACGCTACTTCTTGCGGGGTTTCATGGATTCCCAATCTTTGTCGGTTAGGGCGCGGCCCAGGGTGCTGAATTCGCCGGCGCCTTGGAGGAATTCCCCGCCGTCCATGCGGATTACTTCTCCGTTGATATAAGACGAGCCATCGCTTATCAGGAATGCGGCCAGGTTGGCTAATTCTTCTTTTGTGCCGAAGCGGTGCATGGGATTGCGATCGAGTGCTAACGCTTCCAGCTCGGGACGCGGCATGAGGCGCGAGAACGCGCCTTGCGTGGGGATGGGGCCGGGAGCGATGGCGTTCATGCGGATGCCGCGATTGCCCCACTCGACGGCGAGACTGCGGGTTAGGGCTTCGACTCCGGCTTTGGAGACGGCTGAGGGGACCACATAGGCCGAGCCTACTGGAGCGTAAGTTGCCGAGATGCTTAGGACTGTGCCGGGATGGGAGGATTTGAGCCAGCGGCGTCCGCAGGCCATGGTGGCGTGGAGCGTGCCGAGGAGCACGATGCCGATCACGGATTCGAAGGCGCGCGGGGAAAGCTCTTCGGTGCGGGCGATGAAATTGCCGGCGGCGTTGTTGACCAGGACGTCGAGCGGAGCGGTTTTCCAGATGGAATCGATCATGGCCTCGACTGCTTCGAGATTGCGGACGTCGCAGGGGAGAGCGTGGATTGGGCCTTTGGTGGCGGCGGAGAGTTCGGCGGCGGTTTGCTCGATCACGTCTTCGCGGCGGCCGCAGATGTAGACTGTGGCGCCCAGCTGGAGAAAACGGTGAGCCATGGCTTTGCCGAGTCCGGTGCCGCCGCCGGTGATGAGGATGCGCTTGGGGCTTAGGAGATTGTCGCGGAACATGAGTGCTTGACCTCGAGTCGGAGTCACTGCCAGCAGACAGCAGGTTCCTCACCACGCTTGCGCGCGGTTCGGAATGACAAGAGTATATGAGCCGTCGGCAGGACGGATTATATGGTGTCGCAGGCTATGCGGAAGCCGTAGTCGGCGTAGTGGAAGTCGGGAGGGATGCTGGAGCGGGCGGAGCAGCGGGAGACTTTGACGTGATGGCGCCATGATCCGCCGCGGGAGGCTTTGCGCTGGCCGATTCCTGAGTGAAGCTCGGGGCCGCGCGGATTGCGGTCGGGCGACGCGGCGTAGTAGTTGGGATCGTACCAGTCGCCGCACCACTCGTGGACGTTGTCGCACATATTATGGAGGCCGAAGGCGTTGGGCGCGTAGAGGGCTACGGGTTCGGGTCCGGTTTGCCAACGGGTGGCGTAGTCGGGGAGAGATTGCGGCGGGTCATTGTTATTGCCCCAGGGGAAATCGTTTTGTTCGAGACCGCCGCGGGCGGCGCGCTCCCACTCGGCTTCGGTGGGAAGGCGGTAGGGACGGGCGGTTTGCCCGGCTAGCCAGTGGCAGTAACGGTCTGCGTCGAACCAGGAGACTCCAGTTACGGGCTGCTGCGGATCGTTGAAATTCTGATCTTGCGAGAAGGGCGGAGGGTCAGACTTCGTGGCTTGCAGGAAGAGCGCGTATTCGGCGTTGGTGACTTGCGTGGCGGCCATTTGGAAGGCGTCGATCCAGACGCGGTGGATGGGGCGTTCGCAATCCTGGCCGGAGGCAGAGCCCATGAGGAACCAGCCTTCTGGGATGGAGACGAGCTGGGGCTCGATGGAGGGTGCTGGGCCGGGTTGGGAGTGCGAATGAGTTGCGGCCATGGTTTCTAAAGGAAGCGAGCCAGACCCGCGAGCCGCTTGTGCACGCAGCATCGCGAAAAGCTCGCGGGCGAGGCGCCCGCGCCACACGAGTTTGCCGCTCCCAACGATCTATCTTAGCGCTTGGCCGCTATCGGCGCTCTGGTTGTTTCGGGTGGCGCACTCGGCATCGTGGTGACCCTTGCGCCCTGTGGCGAAGCTGGCGTGGTTCCCGTTGCCGGTTGCGTTTGGGCTGGAGTTGCGATCAGGCCCAGAGCCTTGCGCACTTCGGTGTCGAGCTTGGCCATGGTGTCTTTGTTGTCTTTCAGGAACTGGCGGGCGTTTTCGCGGCCCTGGCCGATGCGTTCGCCTTTGTAGCTGAACCACGAGCCGGATTTTTCGAGGATGTTGTTGTTCACGGCGATATCGAGCAGGTCGCCTTCGCGGGAGATGCCTTCGCCGTAGAGAATGTCGAACTCGGCCTCGCGGAAGGGCGCGGCGACTTTGTTCTTTACCACTTTCACGCGGGTCCGTGAGCCGGTGACTACGTCGCCTTCTTTGATGGCGGCGATGCGGCGGATATCTACGCGGACGGACGAATAAAACTTGAGCGCGCGGCCGCCGGTCGTGGTTTCGGGATTGCCGAACATGACGCCAATTTTCTCTCGGATCTGATTAATGAAGATCAGGCAGGTGCGCGATTTGGAAACCGTTCCCGTCAGTTTGCGCAGAGCTTGCGACATCAGGCGCGCTTGCAGGCCCATGTGGCTGTCTCCCATTTCGCCGTCGAGTTCGGCCTTGGGCACGAGCGCGGCGACGGAGTCGACCACGAGTACGTCGATGGCGTTCGAGCGCACCAACGCCTCCGTGATTTCTAGGGCCTGCTCGCCGTAGTCTGGTTGCGAGACCAGCAGGTTGTCTACGTCGACGCCCAGCTTTTTGGCGTAGGCAGGATCGAGCGCGTGTTCGGCGTCGACGAAGGCGGCCATGCCTCCTGTCTTCTGGGCCTCGGCGATTACTTGGAGCGTGATGGTGGTCTTGCCGGAAGACTCCGGGCCGAAGACCTCGACCACGCGGCCGCGGGGAAAGCCGCCCACGCCTAGCGCTGCGTCAAACGAGATCGCGCCGGTCGAGATCACCGCGATGGGGACGATCGCTTCCTTCGACCCCAGCCGCATGATCGAGCCTTTGCCGAATTGCTTTTCGATTTGCGAAACCGCCAGTTCGATTGCCTTGCCGCGTTCATCCGCCATGGGAGTGTGGCTCCTTAGAAGTGCCTTTTAGTGCGTCTGGGCGGATTATACATACAGAATGAAGCGAATAAAAGGCGAATCTTGCTAATAAACAGTGGAAATCGTTCCGAAATGGGCAATCACCAGCGGCCTTGTCATCCTGAGGCCCGCGCTTTTTGCCGGACCGAAGACCTATGGATTTGTCGGCGGCGAAAACCTCGGCGTGCGCGACGGCGTCGGCAACCTGCATAGATCCTTCGTTGGGAGTCCCCGGCTTTGCCGGGAACTCCGCTGCCTCAGGATGACAAGACTGTGGGGGCGAGCGCCGGATGCTTGCGCCACGGCTTCGCGAGATCTCGCACGCCACCCAGTCTACTTCCGCGTCGCAATCGCATTCTCCAGCGCCAGGCGGATGAAGCGCTGATATGGCAATCCTGCGCGGGTGGCGCGCTGGCGCACGGCATCATAAAGTTCTTCGGGCAGGCGCAAATTGATTGATTTGTCCTTACGCTTCATCTCGAAGCGTACCGTTTGTGCGCCCGAGAGGTCATAGTGTGACAAGTTGGCCTTGTCGACAAAGGCTGACGCCGCGCGGGCGCTCTTAAACGCCGGGATTTTCTTTTTCATAGGATTCGATCTCCCTTTTGTGCATGTAACGCGCGCTGATCGGCCTGATCAATTGTTTATCAACCTTGCGCCGCAGCGTGAACACAAGAAATACTCTCCGTCCATTGCCAGTTTGTCCCACAGCGCAAAAGCGGCTTTCCTCTCGCGAATCAGCCGCGCTGGGAACGATGGCAAGAGGCCGGGCGAACAAGCTTTCAATCAGTGCAATGGAAAGCCCGTGCTTCTGGCACTTGGCCTTGTTACCACGATCCCAATCAAAGCCGTGGAACTGCAATAAGCATGATAACGGACTAGGTGCTCAAATGTATAGGCAAATGTAACTACCTTATCTCTGCAGCAAATCTACCGGCGCGGTTACATCGTGCACGCGGAAATACTTGGCCAGCGCCGGATACTTGCGCGCCACGGCTTCGTACATCGCATAGGCTACGTTGCGGTAGGAAACATGGCCGGCCGGGGTGGTGCGCAGTTCGGAGATGTAGACGGCCTCGGCGAAGTCCATTTTGAAGAGGGCGCGCTTGCGATAGGCGAGCGGGATTGCGTACTGCGAATTCTCTTCGGCTTCGGGCGTGTTGCGCGCGGCCAGCTTTTCTACCGCGGTTTGCGCGCGGCGCATGGCGGCGTCGTAGCGGTGGCGCATGCCGGCATCTTCGAGATCGAGCAGCATTTCGTAGCCGTGCTGCGTGGTGAATCCCTGCATGACCTGGATGCAGCGGCGGTGACGGTGCATGTCGCGGAAGCCGCCGGTGTCCATGAGGATGTCGAAGCGGAACTGCTGGCCGGCGCGGAAGCCGCGCAGCATTTCGTCGTGCTTGCCGCGATGGCGCAGGCCGAGGTCGATGATCTCGCGGCGGTAGCGCTCGCCGGAAACCTGCAGCGCCTGCCGGACTTGGCGATAAGAATGGTGGCAGTGCTCGTAGAGCAGAGTGGTCGCGATCTCGACTTCGAGCGGCTCTTCGTCCAGCAAGTCGACGATAGCCTTCGAGGGCGCGACCGGCTCGCTTTTCATCAGTTCGCGTCGCGGCCTGGCGCAGTTCGCGGCGGGTCTCCATTTCGTAGGGATTCGGGTCGGCATACTTCACCAGGGTGGGTGCGACTCGAACTTCGTGAAGCAATTCCTGCTCGGCGCGCGCGCCTAGCTCGGGATTCACATTACGAATCTCATCCACTAATTTCTTCAGCGATTCGGCATTCACGTTGTAGGCCGCTGTGGTTGCCGCCTTCTTCAACGATTCGCCTAGCGCGCGCACTTCTTTGTGGGTGTGCGAGAGCAGGTGCGCGACCTGGATCTCCAGCGTACGGGCGTTGACGATCTCGCCCAGCGACGTGTTGGTAGCCAGCGGCAGCAGGTAGCGCGTGATGTCGAAGGCGCGGGCCTTCAGCGTGCGCTCGTACTGCTCCTGCTTCATGTCGGCGGGCTTGGGGGTGATGCTGATGAGGTGCTGCGTCATGTGCGCCGAGAGCGCGTCATATTCTGCAAAAAGACTATTCAGCGTCTCGCGGTAGAGATTGCGGGCTTCGTGGTCGGCCCCAAAGTCGGGGGTGTAGTAGCCGCTCTTCTTGAAATCCTGATAGCGGGTGGAGCGCTCCTGGCCGTCCCAGCGCTGCTCGTCGGCCAGTTCGATGGCGGCTAGGATCGAAAGGCGCTCGACGGCCAGGGCGATGTGCGCCAGGTCGGCGATGGAGCGGTGGCCGTACTGAAAATAGAACGTGTTGAGAAACTTCTCGGCTTTCTGGGCGCTGATCTCGCGCAGTGATTCCTTCATCGAGAGCGAGGAGCGGGAATACTTGGCCATGGCATAGGCCTGGATCTCTGGCTCGACGCCGTAGACGGCGAAGACTTCGGTGGAAGGCGTGTCAGATGCGGGTTTCTCGGCGGGCGGATCGTCTGGAGCAGCCGAGGCCCTCTGCGTCGATCGGTGCCCCGAGGCGCTTGTCGCTGAATCTGGTGCGGGTGTGTTCTGGTTGGAAGGCTCGGGCATGGCGATCACTTCGTTGGTCACAGTCTGAGGCATGAGTGTAGGAATGTTACGCGGCAAACTTGTGGATTGGCAATGCGATTCGGTGAAACGCCGTCATTGGGTTCGGCGTCAGGCGACAAATAGGAAACCGCGCTAGACACCTCTTGGCTGCTGGGATAAGCTTCTGCAAGTAACGATGACCGGTCAAGCTGATCCTCCGCGAATTTCCTTTTGGCTGATTGTCATCCTTTGTCTGCCAACTTTTGCCGCACTTCTCGTTACGCTCACGGCTACGCTGCATCCGAACATGTCGGTGTACTTATTGATCCCACTCACGTTCGTCGCACCGCCCTGCCTCCTTGGCGCAGTCATCATGACCATTCAGGTCCGGCGCTCTATGCCGCGCCAACTATTACGAGGCACTTGTGTCGTGCTCTTGCTTGCCCTTGTGGCGGGAGCGGCGGCGATAACCATTGTCAGGACGTCGTGACGGATTGCTGACGTGCTTCGCGCGTATAATTCACCGTTCCACCGCATTCATTCAAGCACGCAGTAGGGAGAAACTCTCATGTCCCTTACAGGACGAGTGGCGTTCGTCACCGGCGCATCACAAGGCATTGGACGGGCGTGCGCGCTGAAGCTCGCCACGGCGGGGGCGGCGGTGGCCGTGGCCGCGCGCAATCAGGAGAAGCTGAACGAACTGGTGAACGAAATCACCACCGCGGGCGGCAAGGCTGCGGCCTTCGCTCTCGACGTCACGGATGAAGAGCAAGTGAAGTCGGTGATCAAGGCTGCTACGTCGCAGTTTGGCAAGATCGACATTCTGGTGAACAATGCCGGCATCACTCGGGACCATCTGGTTATGCGCATGAAGCGGGCTGACTGGGACGCGGTGCTGCAAACCAATCTTACCTCTGCTTATCTTTGCATCCAGCAGGTTTCCGTTTCCATGCTCAAGCAGCGTTGGGGACGCATCATTAATATTGCCAGCGTATTTGGGCAGATGGGGCAGGCGGGGCAGGCGAACTACTCGGCGTCGAAGGCCGGGCTGATCGGGCTGACCATGGCGATTGCGCGCGAGCTGGGATCGCGCAACATTACTTGCAACGCTGTGGCTCCGGGCTTCATCGAAACCGCCATGACGGAGGTGCTGGGCGACGAGTTCAAGCAGAACGCCGCCAAGCAGATTCCGCTCGGGCGCGTGGGGTCGGTTGCTGATGTGGCCAATGCCGTGGCCTTTCTCGCGTCGGACGAAGCGTCCTACATTACCGGCCACGTGCTGAATGTGAACGGCGGGATGCTGATGGGATAAAGAAAGTCAACCGCCGGGTACGCCGAGAACGCAGAGGAAATATGAAGCTTGGTTCGGTCAAGGATTTAAACCCTGAGATTCCCTCGGCGTTCTCTGCGTCCTCGGCGGTAAATAGCCTTTCGTTGACTCAAGCCGAGTCGCCCCCGCAGATCGCTCAAGTTCGCGAGCTATTTTTGGAATACGCGCAGTCTCTTGGCTTCAGCCTCTGTTTTCAGAACTTCGACAAAGAGCTTGCTGGGCTGCCGGGCGATTACGCTCCGCCGGAGGGCCGGCTGCTGCTTGTAGAATGCGAAGGCAAACTTGCGGCTTGTGTCGCGCTTCACAAGCTAGAGCCGGGCATCTGCGAAATGAAGCGGCTGTACTTGCGTCCGCAGTTTCGCGGCAAGGGCCTGGGACGCGCATTGGCTGAACGCATCATCGCCGAAGCGCGTCAGATCGGCTACCGGCGCATGCGTCTTGACACGGTCGAGCCGGTGATGAAAGATGCGGTCGCAATGTACCGCAAGCTGGGGTTCAAGGAGATCGCTGCGTATTGCGCGAACCCCATCGCCGGGGCGCTGTACATGGAGTTGGAATTGTGAGCTGAGTTACTGAGAGGTCTGCAACCGTGAAAAAACTTTTCCTGCTGATCATTGCCGCACTATTCGCCTCCACCGCCTTCGCTGCCGACGGCAAGACCGTCTCCTACAAAAGCGGGGACGAGACCGTCCAGGCTGTGCTCTACACTCCCGCCGGAAAGGGACCATTCCCCGCCATAATTGTGATCCACGAGTGGTGGGGGCTGAACGACTGGGTCAAGGATCAAGCCGCAAAGCTGGCTGGCGAGGGGTATGTGGCTCTGGCGATTGATTTGTATCGGGGCAAGGTTGCTACTACGCCGGACCAGGCCCATGAAATCATGCGCGGAGTTCCGGAGGACCGCGCCAAGCGCGATCTGCACGCGGCGTTTGAATTTCTGCAGTCGCAATCGAACGTGAGGAAAGACCGCATCGGCGCGATCGGCTGGTGCATGGGCGGCGGCTACTCGCTCGATGTGGCGCTGCAGGAGCCGACGCTCGCGGCCGACGTGATCAATTACGGCCATCTCGCCACCGATCCCGAGGCGCTCAAGAAAATCAATGCTCCCATCCTCGGACTGTTCGGCGGCCAGGACCAGGGCATCACGCCCGACGACGTGCACAAGTTCGAGGCGGCTATGAAGCAGTTGGGCAAGAAGATCGAGGTCAAGATCTACGACGATGCCGGCCATGGCTTCGAAAATCCGAATAACAAAGCCGGATACCGCGCCGACGATGCCGCTGACGCCTGGAAGCGCACCGCCAGCTTTCTGGCGGAGAGCTTGAAAAAATAGCTCTGAACGGCCTGCCACGGGATCGAGGCCAGGCATGGGGGGAAGTGATCATTTCTTGCACACTGTGTAAGGATGTCCCGTGGTTCTGCCCTGATCGAGCCCTTGATTTGCACAGATTTTGTCATAGCACTAATTTCCACTTGCCAGAAATTGCCGGTCTGGTTACTATGTCGCATTCCTGAAATGCTCCCCCAGATCAACATCGGCGAGACGATTCGGAACTACCGGCTGCAGAAAGGGATGTCCCAGGGAGACATCGAGAAGCGCACCGGGCTGCTGCGCTGCTATCTTTCACGAGTAGAGAACGGGCACACCATTCCCTCGCTGGATACTCTTTCAAAGATCGCTGGGGCCATGGAGATTGCGCTGTCGCAGTTCTTCTCCGAATCCGGACACAGCAACGGCTCCAAGGGACTGCCGCAACTCTCCGATGACGAAGTCCGCTTCCTGAGCCAGGTCCGCCGCTACGCCACCAACCTGAATGACAGCGACCGCAAGCTGGTGCTGGCCATGGTGAAGAAGATGGCGGCGAATTCCAGCAAGTAGCTGCGAGCGACGAGCCGCGAGCTTCGAGCTTTTGCCAAAAACGCTCGAAAGTGGCAAGACTTCAGCCCGGTAGGTCCTTAATGGCTCGTAGCACGACGCTCGAAGCCCCCTTACTTTCGTACCATGACCTCCGGTGACCGCTGGGTACCTCGCCGGGGGGCCGCCTTCTCACTACACTGTTGACTTGGAGATCCCTCGTGACCACCGATGAAGAACTGAACGTGCTTGAGACCCAGCTGCGGCGGCTGAAGATCGAGTATGAAGTTTTTTTCAGCAACCCGACTAAGCGGCCTCCCACCGATGTTGAGTGGAAGGTGCTGTCGCTGCTGCGGAAGTTTTCCGATGGCGGACGCATGAGCTTTTCCCAGCGCTTCCGCTATAACGAAATGGCGCAGCGCTATGCCATCTATAGCGATCTGTGGCGCAAGAAGTCGCGCATCCGCGAAGAGGGCTATCGCCGCCCGCAGGACGCTCTTCTGGCCGTGCAGGGAGTTCGCCCGGAAGAGGAACACAAGCCCCAGCAGCATCCGGTCTACGGTTTAAGCCATACGGTTGCTGCTGGTGCCACTGCCACAGCCACCACGGCCTCAGCCACCTCTCAGCCGTTCACCTTGCACAGCGCCGTGGATAAAGCGGAGCGCGAACAGGTGGAGCGCTTGTTCAACACGCTGGTCGCTGCCAAGAAGAAGGCGGGAGAAAAAGTCTCCGGCAACCTCGATTCATTTTCCACCTTCGTGCAGAAGAAGACCGATGAGATTCGCAAGAAGTTTCACTGCCAGGACGTGGAATTCTCCGTCGAACTCGCCGAAGGGCATGTCAAGTTGAAGGCTAAGGCGAAAGCGTAAGAGCCAACAGGGAAGTTCTCTCAGTTCCATCCGAGTTGGGCCTTCCATACCGAATCGACAGCACACGCCGGCATCCGGGTGATGACAGTGCGGCCTCTGTTGTCACGCTATAGAGTGATTCTCGTCACTGCAGGCTTTTTCCTGTCCGATAAGCTCAAGTGTTCAGTTTTCTGCCCCATTGTTCGTTGGTGTGACCGTTTGGTGCCTGCATTCCCGCGTCATTGCGGTAACTTGAATGCCCAAGCGGCGCCAGGAACGACCCTCTCCTAGAAGCCGGGCCCGAATGGTCGTGACTCTGGCATGGCCGATCAGCGCGTTGATTGACCAACGCAAGTAAGGAGAACTTCCATGAAACCATCAGCCCTCATCCCCAGCTTCAACCTGATAACCGCAGCCGTCCTGCTGCTGTTCAGCACGATGGTTGTGAGCCAGACCATCTCGCTCTCACCGAACATCGGCCCACCCACGACCAAGACGTTAGCTTCGGGCAGTGGCTTCCTCCCCAACGCGACCGTCCGGATTTCGTTCGACCGCACTAAGCTGGTGCAAGTCACCACCGACGCATTGGGCGCGTTCTCGAAGGTCAGCCTTCAAGTACCGGCTTCCGCACTGCCCGGCAAACACAGCGTGCTGGCGGGAGTGCCCGGCAGCACTCAGGCGCAGACGACATTTCTGGTGCGCACCAACTGGAGCCAATTCCACTTCAGCGCCGACCACAAGGGCTTTAACATGTACGAGAATGTTCTGAGTCCAGCCAATGTGGGAGGTTTGCAACTACTTTGGACGGTAAATGGGGCGTTCGATCTTTCGCCGACGGTTGCTAACGGGGTCCTTTATGGCGGGCACCAGTGGGCAGTTGATGCCGAACTTTACGCCATGGACCCCAAGACAGGTACGCTCCTGTGGGAGTATGCCACGGACCTCTATCCCAACTCGCCGACCGTTGCTAACGGTGTGGTGTACATTGCAACCTTCTACGGGTTCGTTTACGCCGTTGACGCCACCAGCCACACTTTGCTCTGGACTTATAGGGTCCCTCAAGGCAACTCCTTTGGCCTAACCGTAGCCAACGGTACCGTCTACATTCCTGATGCAGATGACTTGTACGCTCTCGATGCCAGGTCGGGCGCCTTGCTTTGGGAGAACCCGATCAGTACTGCGACCTTGCCGACTGTAGCCGGCGGGGTGGTCTACGTCGGGTCTGTGGACCAGAATCTGTACGCTTTCGCGGCCGATACAGGGGCCCTGCTCTGGCAATACACGACAGGGGGTCAGATACAAAGCTTGGCATCGGCCGTCGCGAATGGGGTAGTCTACGTCGGGTCCAATGATTACAATCTCTACGCTTTGGACGCCAGTACAGGAGCGCTGCTTTGGAGGTACACGACCGGCTCGGCAGTGGAGACTTCCCCCGCCGTGGCCTATGGGTTGGTGTATTTCGGATCTTATGACAGCTATCTCTATGCGCTGAACGCCAACACCGGTGCCCTCGTGTGGAAGTACAAGACGGGCGATAGCTTCGGTACAGCGTCGCCAGCGGTTGCCAACGGCGTGGTTTACTTCGGATCCCGCGACCAAAATCTGTATGCCGCCGAAGCCAAGACCGGCAAGTTGCTTTGGCAGTACGCATGCGATCAAGAGCCGGATTCTCTGCTGGTCGCCGACGGCACGCTATACACCAATTGCGCCTACCTTCATGCTTTCGGCCTCACGGGGAGCAAGTAGGATCGGTTCGCCTTCGCGGGTTGCCGGATTTTCGGAACGGCCACGACAGTCGGAATTCTCCGTCGAACTCCCCGATGGTCACTCTGCAATCGGCCACTATCAACACTTGCTTCCGGGTAAGCTATCATCCACGGGCAGGTTAGCCTTGGAAAAGACGAAAGGCAGAAAAATGTCGGACAACAAAACTAAACCCACCAAATTAAGCGTGGTGGCATTTATCGCTGCCCTTACGGACCCGACCCGGCGCGCAGACGCGAAGGCTCTGGTCAAGTTAATGCAAAGTGCGGCTGGGGAAAAGCCGACGATGTGGGGGCCATCAATTATCGGCTTCGGCAGCTACCACTACAAGTACGAGAGCGGGCGTGAGGGCGATATGCCGCTGATCGGTTTTTCGCCGCGCAAGGCCGCCAATGTTTTGTATGGCATGACCGGATCCAGCGACTCCAAGGCGCTGCTGGCAAAGCTCGGCAAGCACACGACCGGCAAGGGCTGCCTCTACATCAAGAAGCTCGCTGATGTGGACCAGCAAGTGTTGGAGGCCATGGCCTTCAAAGCTGTCGCTGCCATGCGGGCGCGCAGGCCGAACTAAGCGCGGAGCCTGAACTAAGGAAGATTGCTGATAGAATCTTCGGTCGCTCCGCACTCATCTTCGTATTCGAGGCCGATCATGTCACGCAGCAGTTCCCGGATCCAGCGCGCCATCCTCAGCGTCACCGACAAGACTGGGCTCGTGGACTTTGCGCGCAAGCTCTCGGGCCTCGGCGTCGAACTCATCTCTACTGGCGGCACGGCCAAGTTGCTGCGCGATTCCGGCATCGCGGTTAAAGACATCTCCGAACTCACCGGATTTCCTGAAATGCTTGACGGCCGGGTCAAGACGCTGCATCCCAAGGTGCACGGCGGCATCCTGCATCGCCGGGAGAACTCCGCGCACATCGCCGCTGTTGCCGAGCACGGCATTCAGCCGATCGACATGGTTGTCGTCAATCTCTATGCCTTCGAAAAAACCGCTGCCAAGCCCGGCGTGGTTTTCGAAGAGTTGATCGAGAACATCGACATCGGTGGACCGTCGATGATCCGGTCCGCCGCCAAGAATTTTCACGATGTCGCCATCGTCACTTCGCCGGCCGACTACTTGGCTATTGCCGATGAACTTGCCCGCTCCGGCGGCGCACTCTCGCTTGAAACGAAGTGGCGGCTGGCGCAGAAGGCCTTCGCCACCACCGCGGCTTACGATTCTGCGATCGCATCGACGCTGGAGGGAATTCCCGACATAAATAATTTCCAGCGGCCGGCAGTGAATGCGGAGCTTCGCTCCGCCGGACAGCCGAGGGCGGCTGTCCCCACATCGTCCGAGATGTTTCCACCGGTGCTCCGCTTGTCCTTCACGAAAACGCTCGACCTGCGCTACGGCGAGAATCCGCACCAGAAGGCCGCTATGTATTCGGATGGCTCTGGCCTGGGCGTCGCCAATGCGCGGCAGCTTCAGGGCAAGGAACTTTCCTACAACAACATCGTCGACCTGCAGGCCGCCTGGGATCTCGCTCAGGAATTCGACGAACCTTTCTGCGCCATCATCAAGCACACCAATCCGGCCGGCGCCGCGACCGGCAAGACTCTTGCCGAGGCCTATAGGCGGGCTCTCGAATGCGACCCGGTCTCGGCGTTCGGCGGAGTGATCGGGGTAAACCGTCCCATCGACGGCGAGACCGCCGAGGAGATGCACAAGCTTTTTCTCGAAGTGATCGCTGCGCCAGGGTTCGATGAAGCCGCGAAAGCCCGCTTCGCCACCAAGAAAAATCTCCGCCTCGTCGAAGTGAAAGCCGCGCCGCAGAAGTGGGTTCTGAAAAACGTTTCCGGTGGAATCCTACTGCAGGACGCCGATTCTCGCACCTTGCAAGACGCCGACCTCAGAGTCGTTACCCAACGCGCGCCCGCGCCCGAAGAAATCCGGGCGCTGCTGTTTGCGTGGAAGGTTTGCAAGCACGTCAAGTCAAATGCAATCGTTTACGCGCGCGATGGACAGACGGTGGGCGTTGGCGCGGGGCAGATGAGCCGCGTCGACTCGGCCAAGATCGGGGCTATGAAGGCGCAGTTGCCTTTGAAAGGAACGGTCGCGGCTTCTGACGCTTTTTTCCCGTTTCCTGACGGCGTCGAGGAAATTGCCAAGGCAGGCGCGACGGCAATCATTCAACCTGGCGGCTCGCAGCGAGATCCTGAGGTCATCGCTGCCGCGGACCGACTGGGGCTCGCCATGCTGTTTACCGGAGTGCGGCATTTCCGGCACTGACGGCGACCCAAGCGTCAAGAACCAGACCTTTAACCGCAAAGATCGCAAAGATCGCGCAAAGGACGCGAAGCAAAGCAACCCGCAAGCAAGAGGTTCTTCCCTTTCTCCCTTTACCAAACTTGACAATCGCTACAATCAAGTCCCCTCGGTCCCTGTACTTCCGCGTTCCACACACCTCGCGCGAGGCTAAGTGTTTTTCCCCAATCTGCCCCGTGTCGGGTTAGAATTAAGGAACCCTACCCCCGGCGGTTTTGCATCCAATGATCGTGGTTTCGGGGTGCACGAAGCTCTAACGGAAGCGTTCTAATAGAGTCAGGTCCAGTAGAAATTGATTCCAGCGTCGTCAGGTCGAGCATGAATAGAATTTTTCGCGCTGTTTTAGTGTTCTCAATCCTCGCGTGGGTCATGGCCGCGCAATCCAAGCCATCTTCTCCCGCGAACAAGCCCGCGGATTCCAAGGTTGCCCAGTCCAACCCGGCTCAGGCTTCCTCGCGCAAGGTCGACCGTGCTGTCGCCTATTACCACTACACGCTGGCGCACATGTACGAAGAGCAGGTTACGGTTTACGGCCGCAGCGAGCTGGCGAATAAGGCCATGGAGGAGTACCGGCTTGCCATCGAGGCCGACCCGTCTTCCGAGTTCCTGACCTCCGGCTTGGCCGAACTTTACGTGAAGACCGGACGCATCCGCGACGCCGTGCTGCAGGCCCAGGATATCCTCAAACGCGATCCCAACAATCTGGAAGCACACAAGCTGCTGGGCCGGATTTATCTGCGGTCGCTGGGCGACATGCCGGGCGGCGGCAACGGTTCCGACAACGTGCTCAAGCTGGCCATCGAACAGTACGAACAGATTGTGAAGATCGAGCCCGACAAGGTTGACGACCACCTTCTGCTGGGCCGCCTCTACCGCCTGAACAATGATTTGCAGAAGGCGGAGAATGAACTCAAGATCGCGGTGAAGCTCGATCCCGATTCGGAAGAAGCCGTCACCACTCTTTCCCTGCTTTACAGCGACGAGGGCGATACCACGCACGCCCTGCAGGTGCTCAGTTCCGTGCCCGATAAGGGACGCTCGGCCAAGCTGTATGGCGCACTGGGCGCCACTTACGAGCAGCGCAAGGATTACAAGAACGCGATCGACGCCTACAAACATGCCATCCAGTTGGACCGCGACAATCTCGACGCCATTCGCGGCCTGGCGGAAAATCTTTTGAACGACGGCCAGATCGACGCCGCGCTCGATCAGTACAAGGTCATCGCCGACGCCAATCCTGAGGATGCGCAGACCTACCTCCGCATCTCCGAGATCTACCGCCGCCAGGGAAAATACGACCAGGCGCTGGAAAGCCTGAAGAAGGCTGAAGCCATGGTCCCCGACGCTCTGGAGGTGCCTTACAACGTCGCGGTGGTGTACGAAGCGCAGGCCCGCTATGACGAGGCTGCAAAGATCCTGCAGGATCTGCTGAAGAAAACCGAGAAAGCGGACGGCAGCTACTCTCAGGGCGACCGCAATAATCGCGCCATTTTTATCGAGCGCCTCGGCATGGTCTACCGCGACCAGGGAAACTATGCGGCCGCGGTTGAAGCCTTCCGCAAGATGATCCCGCTGGGCGACGAAAACGCGCGCACCGGCTATCAGAACGTAATCGATACCTACCGCGAAGCCAAGCAGTGGCCGGAAGCCACGGCCGCCGCCAAAGAAGCGGTGCAAAAGCTGCCGGACGACCGCGAGCTGCGCATGGTGCTGGACGCTCAACTCGCCGACACCGGCGACCCCGATAAGCCTCTCTCCGACGTTCGCTCGTTGCTCAAGGGCACGCCGGAAGACCGTGAGGTTTACCTCCGGCTCTCCATTATGTACACGCGTCTGCACCGCTGGAGCGACGCCGAAGAGTCTCTCGGCAAAGCCGAACAGCTTTCCACTAAGGCCGAGGACAAAGAGTATGTCTACTTCCTGCGCGGTTCCACCTACGAGCGCGAGAAGAAATACGACGAGGCCGAGGGCGAGTTCAAGAAAATACTGGCGGTCAACCCGCAGAGCGCCGCGACCCTTAACTATCTCGGTTATATGAATGTCGACCGGGACGTAAGGCTTGAAGAATCGCTCAACTTCATCAAGCTGGCCGTGAGCCTGGAGCCCACCAACGGCGCCTATCTGGACTCGCTCGGCTGGGCGTATTTCAAACTGGGCAAGTACGACCTTGCCGAAGAGAACCTGGCGAAAGCGTCCTTGCGCATGGGTTCTGACCCAACCGTGCAGGATCACCTGGGCGATCTCTACCAGAAGACAGGCCGGCTGAAGCTGGCTGCCGCTCACTGGGAGCGCGCCGTCCAGGAGTGGAATAAAACCATAGGTTCGGAATTGGACACCGATCTATTCGCGGCCACGCAGAAGAAGCTCGACGCCGCCAAGGTGCGGCTCGCCAAGGAAGGGCCGGGAAATCAATAGGCCAAATTGTTGATTGATGATTACTGATTGTTGATTGAACGGCCCAGTGGCCCTCACGGTTTTCAATCAGCAATCAACAATCGGCAACCAACAATGCTAGACTCTCCCTATGCTGGCCGGCTACGCGGTGCAGGTGGAACGTTCCCGCGGACGCCGCTTCCCTGAAGCGCCGCATCCCTACCGCAACGACTTTCAGCGCGACCGCGATCGCGTCATCCATGCCCGCGCTTTTCGCCGCCTCGAAGATAAGACCCAGGTTTTCACGCGCCGTTATTCCGACCATTTCCGCAACCGGCTCACGCATACCATCGAAGTAGCGCAAATCACCCGCACCGTCGCCGGCGCGCTTGCACTCAACGTGGATCTCGCCGAAGCGCTGGCGCTCGTGCATGACCTCGGCCATCCTCCGTTTGGCCACGCCGGCGAAAAAGCGCTCGATGCCGCCATGCGCGCCCAAGGCCTGTTCTTCGACCACAACCTGCACGCCCTGCGCATCGTCGAGGACTTCGAGCAGCGCTACGCCGCTTTTCGTGGCCTTAATCTCACTTTCGAGGTGCGCGAGGGCATCATCAAGCACTCGCGCGACTACGACGCGGCGAAACATCCTGAACTGGCGGAGTATCTTCTCGACCAGCGGCCTCCGCTCGAAGCCCAGCTCATCGACCTGACTGACGAAATTGGCTACAACACCGCCGATCTGGACGATGGCTACGAAGCCCATCTGCTGACGCTTGAGCAGATCCGCGCCGGCGTGCCTGTCTTCGAACGCTTCTTCCGCGAGGTCGAGCAGACTTATCCCAGTGCTCCTGACAAACTGAAATTCAACGAGGCTCTCAAAGGAGTTTTTAACCGTCTGGCGGGAGATTTGATCACCCACACGCAGGCGCGGCTTGCGCATGCCGGGATTGAAACTCTGGCCGATGTCCGTCTGCACAAAGAGCGCCTGGCCGCTTTCAGCCCCGAGGTGGAAGCGGAGCGCAGGCAGATCAAAGACTTCCTTTACGAGAATCTGTATTACAGCGCGTCGCTGGCGGGAGAAAAAGACGATGCCGAACGGATCGTCTCCGAACTGTTCGCCTTCTGGATGGAGAACCCGTCAGCCCTGCCGCATTATTACCAGGAGAAAGCCGGTCAGGAATCTCTGCCGCGCGTGGTCTGCGACTACATCGCGGGCATGACCGATCATTTCATCATCGAACAGTACGAGAAGCACTGCGGTGGGTAAGAGCCTTCACCATCGGGGACACAGAGGCTCACAGGGTAGAACGAAGGGTTACCCTGTGCCCTCTGTGGTGAAGATTTCTCGCGTGAGCACATGAGAGAGATGGCACGCAGTTTTTATATCAGGTTTGCCAAAATTACCCTGCCGGAACCCGCCGGGCTATCTTTCCGTCCGCAAGGCACGTACAATGTCTTTAGATATCAATGACTTAGCGCGTCAACCTCGGATGCCGGTTTGGCATCCGACCTGTATTACAGAAGGCAGGCGCCAGCAGGGTTTGCGACGCCTGGAATTTGAGATTTTAGGCATGCGTTGCGTCAGCGCATGCCGGCAAAGCGGCCACCGCTTGCTTTCACGGTCTGTAGTTTTCGGGGACGCAATCAAAATCACGCAACACGCCCGTTTTGGCGTGCTGGAGTGGAGCCCCCAAATGCTCCCCCAACTTGGAGGAACTTTATTATGAACCGCCGCATTCTCGTTACTTTGCCCCTGGCTGCAATACTCGCGTTTCCGGCCTTGGCGCAGACTTCGTCTTCATCTTCTCAAGATCAGTCAAACCAGCCGGCTGCGTCGCAGCCGGCACAGTCAACGGACACCGCCACCGGCAAGCAGCCTCTGCAGCCACCCAGCCGGGAAGGTTTCTGGGGCCGTGTAAATCCGTTTGCCCGCAAGAACTACGTGAAGCGGCAGACCGATCCCATCCGCGACCGCGTCAACGAATTGGACGATCTGACTGCAGCCAACAGCAAGGCGATCAAGGATACTGACTCGCGCGCCCAAGTCTGGCATCCTGTTGGCATCGAACAAGGCCAATGAAGCCGATCAGCACGCCATCGAGGCCGGCAACAAAGCCACCATGGCGCAGCAGAGCGCGCAGCAGGCCACTACCCGGATACAGACCGTCGAGACCGTAGTCGGCAACATCGACCAGTACAAAGCGTCGAACCAGACCGAAATTCGCTTCCGGCCCGGGCAAACCGTGCTGAGCAAGAACGCCAAGGAAGCTCTCGACGAGATGGCGAATAGCGTGCATGGCCAGCGCGGTTACATCATCGAAGTGCAGGGCTTCTCTTCCGGCAAGGGCCAGGTCGCAATTCAGAACTCGCAGAAGATGGCCGAGTCGGTAGTGCGCTACCTGGTGCTCAACCACGAAATCCCGGTCTACCGCATTTACTTGGTGGGTATGGGCAATGCCCCGGTCGCGGGTACGGAAGCAGATGCGAAGACCAAGCACATCAGCGGCGGGCGCGTTGAAATCAGCCTGCTGAAGAACGATCTGGAGCAGCTTTCCAGCAATTCTTCGGCTCCCGTGACCACGGATCAGCAGCAGCAACCGAAGTAGTCACAATGAACCAGTTTGGGACCCAAGGGCGCCTCGCCCAAGTCCCTCCCCGGAGAAAGCCCCTCGCGCAAGCGAGGGGCTTTCTCGTTTTGTAACACATGAAGTGCGGGAAGGCACGCGGGTGGAGCAGGCCTTCCAGGCCTGCGTCAACGGGTACGAGGAATAGGCGGGCTTCAGCCTCTGAGGTAACTGCGCGGAATTGTTCCACTCGGCGGCAACCGGGAACTCACGCGCGGTACGTTCCGGGCTTGATGCCCAGATGGTCGAGCTTGGACTGCAGGGTAGTTCGTTTCATGCCCAGCCGTGCGGCTGCGCCGTCGGGTCCTCCGAGCCGGCCGTGGCAATCCCGGAGCGCGCGAAGAATACGTTCGCGTTCCTTGTCGCGAAGATTGTCTTTGCTGCCTCCATTACCGGGGTCAACGGCCTTTTCCAATTCGGAGAGAGGCGCCTGCAAGACCGAGCCCGGAGTGAGAATCACCGAGCGCTCCATGAAGTTTTCCAGCTCGCGGATGTTGCCCGGCCAATCCCACCGCATCAGCGTCTCCACGGTTTTTGACGGAATGCTGGTGATGGACTTTTTCATTTGATTGGCGAACTTGCGGACGAAGTGCTCGACCAGTGGCCGGATATCCTCCCGTCGCTCCCGCAGCGGCGGGATGACGATGGGAAATACGTTCAAACGGTAATACAAGTCGCTGCGAAACTCGTACGCCTTTACGCTCTGCAGAAGATCCCGGTTGGTCGCTGCCAGCAAGCGAAAATTGACTTTCAAAGTCTGTGTGCCGCCCAGCCGTTCGAATTCCTGGTCCTGCAGCACCCGCAGCAACTTGGGCTGCAAGCTCAGCGGAATCTCTCCGATTTCATCGAGGAAAAGCGTTCCCCCATCGGCCAGCTCGAGGCGGCCGAGTTTCCGGGCAAACGCGCCGGTGAAGGCTCCTTTCTCATGTCCAAACAACTCGCTCTCCAGCAATCCCGATGGAATGGCGGCGCAGTTCAGCTTGATGAAGCTGTTGCCCTGGCGTTTGCTCCGATGATGCAGGGCGCGCGCCACCAACTCCTTGCCCGTGCCGGTTTCGCCCAGCAGCAGCACGGTGGCGTCGCTGGGAGCGACCTTGGCCACCTTTGCCATCACTTCTTTCAAGGCGCTGCTGCGCCCGATAATTTCCCCGAACCCCAGTTCGTTGTCGATGGCTTCTTCCAGGTAAAGCTTCTCTTCCGCCAGCTTCTCTTTGGCCAGCCGGAGTTCTTCCGAGATTTCGCGCAGGTGGGTTACATCCACGTAGGCGCAGTTCACGCCCACTATCTGGCCCGCGGCATCGAACAGCGGTTCCACCGTAATGTCGCAATGATAGGTCTTCCCGCGCGCGGTGAGGGTGAGTTCCTCGCGTGCGCCCTTGCCCCTTTCCAGCACCAGCCGCTTCAGGGCTGTCATTTCTGCGGCACCTTCAGGCTCGAAGATCTCCTCGTCGGTCTTACCCAGGTAGTCCTGCTCGGTCCAACCTTCCTGCATGTTGTACACCCAGGTGTAACGCAAATCGCGGTCCTGGTTGAAGACCTTGATGGGAGAACCCGACAGCGCGACGCGAAAGCGGTGCTCGCTCTGCCGTAGCGCCTCCTCCGCCTTCCGGCGGGCTTCCTCCAACTTCACCCGTTCTGTAATGTCCCGCTGGATTCCCCAGGTGCGCACCAGCATTCCGTTCTCTACCGTGCCGATCATGCTATTGGCGAAAACCTTGGGATTGCCATGGATGTCCAATTCGTGCGATTCCCGGTCCAACACACGAAAACCGGAGCGGATGTAGTTCCGGGTCAGTTCGATGTTGCGTGGGTCCTCCGGCGGCAGCACTTCCGTTAGACGTTTGCCGACGAACTCTTGACCGGACGTCAGACCATACATCCGGGCCAGGGTGTCGTTGCACTCTGCCATATAGGAGTCGTGCAGGATGTGATGAATCAACTCGTCTTCCGGAAGGTCGATGGACACCGGCGCGTCCATCTCCTCACGGAAGATGCCCTCCGAACTCTGGGATACAAACATGCGGTAATTCTCCTCGCTGCGCTGCAAGGCTTCTTCGGCCTGCTTGCGTTCCGTGATATCGTTTCCAAACGAGATCGTGGCTACGATTTTGCCGTCTACCTTCACTTGACTGTTTCGCCACGCGATGTAGCGCTCCTCCCCCGACTTGGTGATGATCGGGTTCTCAAAAGTTGGGGCCGCCGTCCCTGCCACGACCCTGTCAAACTCTTCCCATACATGAGGGAATCGATCCCTGGGCGCCAGAATCGACCAATTTTTGCCTTCTAACTCCGAGAAGGTGTATCCGGTGATTTCCTCTGCCGCCTGATTAAACAGCTTGATGTTTCCCCCGGTGTCCAGACAGAGGACGATTACGTTGGCAGTCCGAATCAAGTTCTCGGAAAACTCCTTGGCATCTCGCAGTGCCTGCTCGGAGCGTTTTTGCTCTGTGACATCCTGCAAAACACAGGCGATCCGATCAACGCCCGTGGGCCCTTCGATGGGAAAGTACGACAGGAATAGGTCTCTATGACCTAGCAAGGGATACTGATACGTCAACTCATATTGTACGATTTTACCCTGGAAGCACTCATCCATCTTCTCCTTGACCCGCGCAACAGCTTCCTTGCTCATTCCCTCCGAGATCAACTGTTCCATGACAGTGCGCCCCATCAGTTGTTGTTTCTCCAAGCCTCGGGGCCTGAGGAATTCCCGGTTGGCAATGACGTAGTGGTAATCCCGGTCGACCACTGCGATCATCTCTTCCAGCCCTTCGACTACTCTCTCGTATTCCCGCAACCGTGCCTCGGTCTGCTTCCGTTCGGTAAGGTCGTGGGCGATGGCAACCACATATTCCCTCTCAAGCTGAACCCGTTTCATGCTGACTTCCACGGGAAAGGTGGATCCATCCTTGCGCCGGTGGACGCTTTCCATCACCATGAATCCCGTCTTCTTCAACTCGGCGATTACTGTCGCGGCCGAAATCTCGGTGACCGCGGGATTGATGTCGAAAACCCGCAGTGACAGAAGTTCTTCGCGGCTGTAGCCCAGCGCCGAGCAGGCTTTCTCATTGGCATCGAGAAAGCGAAGCGTCTCCGGATCCACCACTTCAATCGCATCGTTGCTTTGGTCCACCAGGGTTCGGAACAGCCTCAACTCCTGGATCGTGCGCTCGCTTTCGCACACTCTCGAAAGCAGACGCTCGCTTACCTCGCGCAGCAGTTTCTCTGTTTCCCTTTGTTCGGTGACGTCGTGGGCTATGCCCCGCACAATCGGCAACGCCACGCCTTCGGTTCGTAGAGTATTGTGGTATTCCCAGATGCGCCGCTCTCCCGACCGCGTGATCACCACCAGAAAACCATGAGCCTCGCCCGCGCGCTCGATCTGCTCTAGATAGGTATCAAACTGCGAACGGAACTCCGGAGCAATCAGCTTCCGCATGGGAATCTGCCGAATCTCCTCGACGGTGTATCCCAGCAGCCGCGCCGGGACGGGATTCACCGACAACAGCCGCCCTGTAAGATCGTGGATGCAGAGCAGAGCCTGGCTATGCTCCACCAGATCCTGATACCAGTCTTCGTTTTCGCGGAGAGCCCGCAAAATGGGCTCGAACTCGGTGGGCTTTACTTCAGAGAGGCGACGTTTCTCTGGCCCAGGGTGCACATCCATGGCTACTCCCTGCGGGCTAGGTCGATTGATTTGTCTGCGTGGATTCTACTCCCGCGCGGTCGCCAGAGATGGAAGACACGCCCCGTGGCACATGACGCAACCCAGACCCGATTGCGGCGAAGTGTACCAGAAGTTCGATCTGTACGCCAGGCGTACCTAGGAATGTGGGGTAGCGCCACCGTCCCAGCGGCTGGGAGCCTGCCCTGAGCGAAGCCGAAGGGGCGGGCGTCATGCCCGACGTGCCGAGGGCGAGACGCCCTCGGGACAGCCGGCAAAGATGCCGGTGCTACTTATACGGCCGCGTTCAATACAGCTTCCAGCCCGTGGTATTCTTCTTCAAAGTCGCATCTCAGAGGAAAAGGCGGGCATGAGTTCGCGATCCCCAAGACGGTTCTCGCTGGTGTTAATCAAGCCGTCGCATTACGACGACGACGGCTACGTCATCCAGTGGTTCCGCTCCGCCATTCCCTCCAATTCTCTGGCTGTGCTCAACGGCCTGGCGCTCGATTGCAAGGAGCGCCGCGTGCTTGGCGACGATGTCGAGATCGAGGTCAGTGCCTTCGACGAAACCAATACCCGCATCCGGCCGGAGCGCATCGCCCGGCAACTGCGCGGCGCACGCGGCATGGTCGCTTTGGTCGGCGTGCAATCGAACCAATTTCCCCACGCCATGGATCTTGCTCGCCCCTTGCGCGCGGCTGGCGTCCCGGTGTGCATCGGCGGCTTTCACGTCTCCGGCTGCCTTTCGATGTTGCCGGAATTGCCGCCCGAACTCAAAGAGGCTATGGACCTCGGCATCTCGCTCTTCGCCGGTGAGGCCGAAGGCCGCCTCGAACTCGTCCTGCGCGACGCCTGGAACGGCACCCTCAAGCCTCTCTACAATTACATGGCGGACTTGCCCTCGCTCGAAGGCGTGCCCATGCCGATTCTTCCCGCCACGCGCGTGAAGCGCACGGGCGGCAAGATCACCACCTTCGATGCCGGCCGCGGCTGTCCTTTTCTGTGCTCGTTCTGCACCATCATCAACGTGCAGGGACGCAAGTCGCGCCGCCGCTCCGCCGACGAGATCGAACAAATCGTCCGCAACAACCTAGCCCAGGGGATCAACCGCTTCTTTATCACCGACGACAACTTCGCCCGCAACACCGACTGGGAGAAGGTTTTCGACCGTCTCATCGCCATGCGCGAGCAGGAGAAGCTGAACATCAAGTTCGTCATTCAGGTCGACACCATGTGCCACCGTCTTCCGCATTTCATCGAGAAAGCGGGCCGCGCTGGAGTGGCGCGCGTGTTCATCGGCCTCGAAAGCATCAATCCCGATGCTCTGCTCGGAGCCCGGAAAAAGCAGAACAAGGTAGCCGAGTACCGCAAAATGCTGCTGGAGTGGAAGAAAGCCGGGGCCACGATTTTCGCAGGTTACATCATCGGCTTCCCATCGGATACGTCCGAGTCAGTTCTGCGCGACATCGAAATCATCCAGCGCGAGCTGCCTATCGATCTGCTGGAGCCGCATTGCCTTACTCCGCTGCCCGGCTCCGAGGATCATCAAAAACTCCACAAGGCCGGAGCGTATCTCGATCCGGATCTGAACAAGTACGATCTGGAACACGTGACCACCACGCACTCGACCATGTCGCCGGAGCAGTGGCAGAAGCTCTATCACAATTCCTGGGCGGCGTTTTATTCTCCCGGGCATCTGGAGACGGTGATGCGGCGCTCTGTGGCCACCAACAGCAACGCCGGCAACATGACATTTCTGCTGCTGTGGTATTACGCCATGGTCGCTCTCGAGAAAATCGACCCGCTCGAAGGCGGCTACCTGCGCCGCAAGTACCGCAAAGACCGCCGTCCAACTCTTCCGGTCGAGAGCCCATTGGCATTTTATCCGCGGTATGTTTTCGATCTGCTGTACAAGCACGTCAAGCTGGCGGCGCTGATCTGGCGCTATGGCGGGTTCCGCCGCCGCCTGAAGCGCGATCCCGATGCGCGCAACTACTCAGATATAGCGCTCACTCCGGTCGATGAAGACCGCTCCGACGAGATGGAACTAGTAGCAATGGGCGCGGGGGCGAAGTCGCAGGTGGTGAAGATTCAGGAAATCTCACGTTAAGTCTTAGGTGCTCGTGTGGGGACAGCCGCCTCGGCTGTCCGCCGAGCGAAGCGAGGCGCTCGAGCACGGAAGCCTCCACTGATGATCTATCAGCGCCGCAGGCACTAGGGTGGAGCAGGCCTTCCAGGCCTGCGTCAAGAGCCACCTGGAATTCGTGGGCTTTAGCCCCTGAGGTACGCGGTTTGACCCTATGCGACCGCTCAACTAAACTCGCTCTTCGTGGGGTTCCTAATGAAACGAATCGCCTTCCTGCTGCTCTTTTCTTCTCTGTTCACACTTACCGCCGTCGCCGACGATGACAAGGACCACCAGCACCACGAAGACCTGACTGCCGCGCAACTCGGCACGGTCAGCTTCCCGGTCTCCTGCGCCGCATCGGTGCAAAAGCCGTTCGAGCGCGGCGTCGCGCTGCTGCACTCCTTCTGGTACGAAGAGGCGGAAAAAGAATTCCAGCAGATTGCCACGGATGATCCCCGCTGCGCCATGGCGCACTGGGGAGTAGCCATGAGCCTGTGGCATCAGCTCTGGAACAATCCGGATGCCAAGGTAATCCAGCGCGGCCTGGACGAAGTTCAGCAGGCGAAAACCACCGGCGGCCCGGCCACTCCGCGCGAGAAGGCATATATCGCGGCCATCAAGGCCTTCTACAGCGACTCCAGGAAACTGAAGCACGACGCTCGTGCCAAAGCTTATTCCGGCGCGATGAAGAAGGTCTACGAGAAATACCCCGACGATCACGAGGCCGCGGCCTTCTACGCGCTCTCCCTGCTCGCCTCCGAACCGCACGAGGATGCGACCTTCGCCAATCGCAAGCAAGCGGCTGCGATCCTGGAAAAGTTGTTCGTCATCGAACCCGACCATCCCGGCGTGGCCCACTATCTGATCCACAGCTACGACAAGCCGCAACTGGCGCAACTCGGCCTGCCCGCCGCGCGCCGTTACGCGCAGGTCGCGCCCGCCTCTCCGCACGCTCTGCATATGCCTTCGCACATCTTCGCCCGCGTCGGTCTATGGCAGGACGACATCAACTCCAACCTCGCCTCCATCACGGCCACGCGCAAGACCGCCGCCATGCACATGGGCGGCGAGGGCCACCAGTTCCACGCCATGGGTTTTCTCTTCTACGCCTACATGCAGAGCGGACGCGATGCCGACGCCAAAGCGCTGATCGAAGAAATCCGCGCCATGCCCAACAAGCACGACGATATGTATGGCAAGGGATACGATCCGCACGCCGCGACTCTGGCGCACCTGAGCGCTGTGTATCCGGTCGAGATGCACGACTGGGCCGCCGCGGCGGCGCTGCCTCCCACCGAGGTCGCGGGCACGGTGGAATATTCCATGATTTTCTGGGCGCGAGCGATTGGGTCGGCCCATCTGCACAAGCCGGACGACGTGCGCAAGGATATCGCGGAGATTGAGCGCATATATAAAAAGCGTGTGGCTGAGAAATCGGAATTTGCCGAAGCGGTAGACGGCGATCGCAAAGAAGCCCAGGCCTGGCTGGCCTTCGCCGAAGGCAAGTACGACGACGCCATCGAAGCGCTCCGTCCGATAGCCGACAAAGAAGATGCAACGGGTGAAGAACCGGACGGCCCCCCCGCCCGCGAAATGATCGCCGACATCCTGCTCGAAGCCAAGCGTCCGCAGCAGGCGCTCGCCGAATATCAGACCGATCTGAAACTGAATCCCAACCGCTTCGACGGGCTCTACGGCGCAGCCCGCGCCGCCGAAGCCGCCGGCAAACCAACCGACGCCACGGAGTACTACGCGCTGCTGCTGAAAATCTGTGACGGATCAAACTCGACACGGCCGGAATTGAGCCGCGCCAGGGAATTAGTGGCGCAGAAATAGATTCACCAAGGCGCTGTCATCCTGAGCGAAGCGAAGGACCCCTTGCACGCTTGCGCTATCGGCGGCCTCCCGAGGCATTTCCATCGGCGCCGTGTGTTCATTGTTCTCGGTTCGCACCCGGCGCTGGCTTCGACACAAGCCGGATAGCCACCGCCGCGGCCAACCAGACCGCCAAGCCGTATGGGAGATAACCAACGTATCCGATTGGGAGAAACGTGCCGACGAGACAAACGAGCGTGAAGATAAACAGCGCGACCCAGGGAGTCCTATCCCCCACGCTCCAGCGTCGATCTAGCGAGAACCAACCCAATACCAGAGAAGAGGAACAAACAGGAGGAAAGGAATGTTCGTCAAGTACTCGGGTGCGCTGGGCCATATAACGCCAAGGGGCCACGACGACAATAAACCCATCAGGAACGCGGGGATGTTCAAGATCACAGCGAACTTGTACGGCCACGGCCACACATGGAACCGTGCCGTTGAGGTCCAGAGCGTCTGGTCCCCAAGGAAGGGCCGGCTCAGAATCGTGGATCGCTGCCAAAGGCCGAACCCTCCGAAAGCAACGGCCAGCACACACTGTGTGGTCGGCAGCAACGTGCAGAATCGGTTCAATCGAAGCATCATAGCGGCTTCCCTGGATTATTGGACACCAGGGAAGGCACAACTGGCATCCGACAACTAATTTCGAAACAGCGTCATTTTGACAATCAGTGCGGCCAACATTCCCATGGCGCCCAGCAGCGCGTTGTACTCGCGATGCTTCAAATACAACTCCAAAGAAAATCCCGCCGGAGCTTCTCTCTCGTTGCTGGAATGCGGACTGAGCCGCGGCAACATCCGCGGCACCCGCCGCGCATACTCCTCAAAACCAGGAAACGTCCGCCGCAGAAAAGCCTCTTCATCGCGGATCACCGGCAGATAGATAGCAAAGAACATCACGACCAGTGCAACCCCCACCCACCAACTCCGCGCGGCGACGCAGAATCCCAACCCCATCAGCAGCGATCCCAAATACAGCGGATTGCGCGCGTAAGCATAAGGCCCAGTAGTCGCAAGCGACTCGTTCTTGCGCACGTGCCCCGAAGCCAGCGCGCGAATCAGCAGCCCCGGCGCCACCACAATCGCGCCCACGATCAACGAACGCCACGAAGGCCGTGCCAGCCAGAAATAAAGTACAGCAAAAAGAAATCCCAGCGGCACCCGAATCCGTCGCGCGATTTGTGACCACTCAGCCATGTTGTGAAAGGGCGCGGCTTTCAGCCGCGCCGTATGTCCCATAAACAATTGAGGGCTTTAGCCCCTGAGGTTGCTAGCCAGCAACTTGCTCGCCGCCCCAATCACCGCATCACTCCCAATCGCCAACAATCCCTCATCCGCCACCGCCCGCCGTGCATGCGAGGTCAGGCTCCCCGCACTGCGCAGCACGATGCTGCGCGTCCCATAAGGCCCGTTGCGAGCCGGATCCGTAGGCCCATAGATCGCCACCACCGGAATGCGCAACGCCGCCGCCAGATGCAGCGGCCCAGTGTCGCCGCCAATAAAAAGCCGTGCACGTCGCGTCAACGCGATCAATTCGGTAATCGTGCAACTCATCGCGCGCGCGGTCCCTCCACTTGCAACTTCCGCCGCGCGCACTAACTCCTCTTCCCCCGGACCATAATTGAGAATCGCACCGACACCCTGATCTGCCAGCTTGCGCGCAACTTCACCGTACCGCTCCGCGGGCCATCGCTTCGCGCCCCAGCCAGCCCCCGGATTCAAGATGGCGAAGTCGCCGATGCTGTACTCCGCAAGCCGCTGCCCGATGCGCGCCTCAGCCCTCGGATCGTGAGGAAGGTCACAAGAAACATCCGGCGGCGGAGTTTCCTTGGGGAGTGCAATCAGCGACTGCGCCACCGAACGATTCTGCTCAATCACATGCCGGCCCTGCGCAACTACCTTCCGCGTGTACCACAAACTAGCGGGAGACTCGCGCGGTTCCGCCGCGCCGTACACGACGCGTGCTCCCGACAACCGCGCCAGCAGCGCAGACCGCATCGCCCCCTGCAGGTCCACCGCCGCGTCGTAGTGTGCGTCCCGCACATCGTTCCAAACCGTCACAGCGCGCTGCAGCGTCGAAATCGAAAACAGAGATCTCCCCCATGCCTTCAGGTTGACGGCGTGAACCTCATCGACCAGTGGCCGCAGCGCAGACCTTCGCCCGCGCCGCGAAGCTCCCGGAGCGCACAGCAGTTCGGCCCAGCGCTCTTCAATCAGCCAGCCGATGAACGCCTGTGGAGATGCTTCTCGCAGGGCATAAACCGCGGGCAACGTGTGGATCACGTCTCCCATGGCGCTGAGCCGTACGATCAGCAGGCGTTCGATCTTCTTTTCGGAAGTAATATCGAGGCGCGTGGACTCGGAATTCACGGCCGCCCCAGCCGCGAGCGAATAATCTCGCTGGTGGAATGATCTTTCGTGTCCCCCACGATCGCGACGCGCCCGCCATACTCTGCCACCGCATCGCGCTCGGGAACGGACTCGGCCGTGTAATCCGTGCCCTTGGCCTGGATATCCGGACGAATCTCGCGAATCAAAGCGCGGACATCGAGTTCGGAGAAAATGACGACGGCATCCACGTCGGCAAGCGCCGCAACAATTTCGGCGCGCTCTTCCGCCGGCATCACCGGACGCCCCTCGCCTTTGAGCGCGCGCACCGATTCATCGGAGTTGATGGCCACCACGAGCTTGCCGCCCAGCGCCTTCGCGCCGCGAAGATAGCGCACGTGGCCCACGTGCAGGAGATCGAAATTGCCATTGCCCAGGACGATGCGCTCGCCGGCGCGCCGCCACTGCTCGACGCGTTCGCGCAACTCGCCGCGACTCAGGATTTTTGCTTCGCTCATTATGAGAACACTGATTTACCCTGTGATCCTCTGCGTCCTCTGGGGTTGACGATTCTTAGTGCGCCCTCGTCTCCGGCGGAGCCTTTTCAATCGCGCGCAACAACTCCTCGCGCGTAACGGTGGCTGTGCCGCGCTTCATGACGACAATTCCGCCCGCGTAATTCGCCAACTGCGCCGCTTCTTCGGTGCTGGCCCCGGCAGCCAGCGCGGCGCTGAACGCCGCAATCACGGTGTCGCCCGCGCCGGTCACGTCGGCAACTTCGTCAGAACCAAAAATCGGGATGTCGACGGGCGCATGTCTCTGATCGAAGGCCACCATGCCGTCGCGGCCCCGTGTGATCAGCAGCGACTGCAGCTTCATTTGCTCCATAACTTGTGTGCCGGCCTGCGCGATCTTCTCCCAGTTCTGTCCGATGCGAATGCCCAGCGCCGCTTCCACCTCGGGCTCGTTCGGAGTCGCTGCGGTGGCGCCAGAATACTCCAGCAGCCGGTAGCGCGAATCGAGGATCAACGGCACCAGGACAACTCTTCGCCGTCCCGCCTGTCGCAGCGCACTTACGATCGCCGGACTCGCCGAACCATAGCCGTAATCGGAAACCAGCAGTGCATCCGAAGCGTGCAAATATTCTCGCGCCGCAAGAAATAACTCACGCGTCAGATGTTGGTTGGGAGGATTCTCCGGCTCACGATCCACCCGCACCACCTGCTGCCGCGAATTATGCGTCATGCCGGCGAGAATGCGCGTCTTTGTGACCGTGGTGTAAGTCTTGTCCTTCAGCACTCCGCTGGTCGGAATGCGCTTATGGCGAAAAAACTTCAGCAGCAGGCGGCCCGGCTCGTCGTCGCCAATGGCGCCGACCGGCAGCACGTTCACCCCTAGGTCTGCCAGATTGTTGACCGCGTTAGCGCCGCCTCCCGGCAACACAGTGCGTTCGCGATGCTTCAAAATCAGCACCGGAGCCTCGCGTGACACGCGCGAGATTTCTCCGAACACGAATTCATCGGCCACCAGATCTCCCAGCACCGTGATGGTGACCTTGGGGAACTCTTCGATAATCTTCCGCAGCCGTTCGGCTTCCTTCAAATGCTTCGTCATTCGATCGTTCTTGTCATTTAAGCAAGCGTTTGTTGTGCAGCGAAAGTGGTCCTTGGCCAGTGATCAGCGGTCAGCAAGTTCCCTCGGGTTTTACTGGCCACTGACCACTTCCTCTCCGGCATTTTCTCACGAGCGGCCTCGACGTTCCTCGATCATGCGCAGCATGGTATCCACAGCGTTAGCCGCGTCGGTGAGTTCCATCTTTACCGGGATCACCGCCAGCGGCCCGAGCGCATCGAGATAGCCTGCCAGGTTCACTGCATCTTTTTCGGTGGTCACGAAGCCGCCAGCCTCGCTGCGCTGCCGAAGTTGCAGCAGGTCGCGAACATCTTTTTCCACGTAAGCGTGATGATCGCGGAAGAAGGCTTCCGCGACCGGATCAATGCCCGCGGCCCGCAACTGCAGCAGAAAAGTCTGTGGCCGCGCAATGCCGCAGAAAACAACCGGCCGGACTGGAACGTTTTGCGGAACAATCCCACGCCGCACCCGCCAGACCGTCTTCCCCGGCAGCAGAAACGATGCCGGCGAAGCGCCGCTGGTCAGCACCACGGCGTCCGCTCTTTGCAAGGAAAGCAGAGGCTCCCGCAACCGCCCCGCCGGAAGCAAACGATCGCGGGCATCGTCCGGAGTCACGAGCACGATATCGAAATCGCGAGCCAAGCCGCGATGCTGAAATCCATCATCCAGCAAATGAATCTGCGCACCGAATCGCGATTCGGCAAACTGCCCCGCCTCATAACGATCTTCTCCAACGATCACCGGCTCTTGCAATCGTCGAGCGACCAGCAACGGCTCATCGCCGAAATCCCGCGGCAGCCCGCCGGGGTCCACCAGCAGCACTCCGCGGGTTTTGCGTCCGTAGCCACGCGAAAGCACATCGAAGCGGATTCCGCGCGCCTTCAACAATTCGCCCAACAGAATCACGAATGGAGTTTTCCCTGAGCCTCCCGTCGAAAGATTACCAACGCTGATCACGGGCCCTTGCAGCGACCGCGGGTGCAATATTCTCCGGTCGTAGAGCGCGTTGCGCGCCCCGGCCACCGCGCCATAAACAGCAGACAAGGGATTCAAGTTCATCGCTTCGCCAGCAACTCCTCCAGTTCGCCGGCCGTCCGCGCGGTGGCTCCAATCTGCGATCGCATAGTTTCGGCGGCGTGCTGTCCTAATGTTCTGCGCTCGGCATCGTTGGCCAGCAACTCCAGCAACACCAGGGGCAACTCCGCCGGACCAACAATTCGCACCGCATCCCGGCTCTGAAACAAGCTGACAATGTCGCGAAAATTCTCGGTGTGATTCCCCACCACAGTAGCCACGCCATGCTGCGCCGGTTCAATAATGTTATGCCCGCCGTGTGCCACCAGGCTTCCGCCCACAAAGGCAACATCAGCGACCGCATACAGAGCCGCGAGCTCTCCGATTGTATCCAGCAGAAAAACTGCGCCGGTCAAAGGCTCGCCATTCCACCCAGATCGCCGGCAGAAGCGAATCGACATCTGCTCGAGCAGCGCGGCCACGGCGGCAAAGCGCTCCGGTCGCCGCGGCGCGAGAATCATCACCGCCCGCGGATGTTGCACCAGCAAGTTCTCAAACGCCTTCAACAGCAGCGGCTCTTCTCCATCCATGGTGCTGCCACAGACCAGCACCGGACCAGCCGCGCTGGCCGCGATCGACTTCCGCACGCTCTCTACAATCGCAGGCGGAGCGGGCGCCGGGATGTCGAACTTCAAATTTCCGCTGACGCGCACCCGTTCCGGGCTCGCGCCGATATTCCGCAACCGCGCGGCATCTTCGGGCGTCTGCGCCAGAAACAGGTCGACGTTGGCCAGCAGTCTTCGAAGCAATCCGCGGAAACGCCGGTACTTTGGCCACGACCGGTCGGAGATGCGGGCATTCGCAACCGCAATCCGCGCGCCGCTGGCATGCGCCAACCGCATGAAGTTGGGCCAAAATTCAGTCTCCGCAACCACCACCAGTTGTGGCCGCAGTGCCCGCAGGTAACGGCGGATCGCGAAGGCGAAATCCATGGGAAAGTAAAACACATTCGCCTCGCCGAAGCGTTGGCGGGCGAGCGCCTGCCCGGTGTCAGTGGTCGTGGAAATGAGGATCCTGTGCTGCGGGAAACGGCGCCCCAGTTCCTCCACCAAACCCGCAACCGCCAGCACCTCTCCGACGGAAACCGCGTGAACCCAGATTGCCTGCTCTTCGCTTTCCGGCAACTGCAGGCGCGAAGGTACACGCCCTAGCCTCTCCCCTAAACCCTTGCGGTATTTGCCGTGGCGCGCCATCTGGAAGAGCCAGTAAGGCAGGCTCGCCAACATTCCCGCGGCCAGCACAACGCTGTAGAGAAAGCTATAGAGAGAGGAGATCAAGCTCAAGCCATTCTAAACAAACTCCGGGCGGGGAAGGAGACCGCCTTTGCCTCTATAATCGGAAACATGGAGCCAGTACCGAAGCCTGGGTTTCAGAATCTGTTTCGCCGTTTCCTGGTTGTCCTAAGCGCAGTCGCCATCTTCGCGCTTTGCCTCGCGGCCAAGGATTTTGTAAGACCAGCGACCCGGCCCGCCCAAACTTATCCCGCGCACGACGATCATCCTGACGAGAAGGTCGCCATCGCTGCCGACCCCTACGACACTGCCGACAAGGCGAAGATATTTTCCGTAAACTTCCACGAGCACGGATTCCTGCCCATCTTTTTCGTCGTAACCAACGACGGCAACCAGCCCATCTCCATCGCCAACTTGCAGGTGATTCTGATCACGGCCAACCGCGACAAGCTGACGCCAACGTTGCCCGAAGACATCTACCGCCGCCTTAGCAATCCCCGCACCAATACCAACGCGCCGTTGCCATTTCCCATCCCGCAAAAGAAAGTGAAGGGCACCATCAGCCAGAAAGAGCGGGACGAAATCGAGTCTTCGCAATTCGCTGCCAAAGCCGTCGAACCCCACCACACGCAATCGGGATTCCTTTTCTTCGACGTGGAAGACGTCACCGTGCCCCTCGCCGGCGCGCACATCGACGTGAGCGGCGTCAACGATGCCAAAGGCACCGAGCTGATGTACTTCGAACTTCCGCTGGAGAAATACCTGAACCCACCGAAGAAGGCAAACTGACACAGGTTTGACAAGCGCCCGCCGGGGAAGAGGAAACCTGGTTCTACCTGAAGAACGGCCACAGATGGGTGATCACTTCGAGAATGGCAAAGTGGTGAAGACCCAGTTGTTCTGAGGCAAGTCGAGTTTCTAGTGTCCAGTTTCTGGTTTCTGGTCTCAGGTCATGGGTCTTGGGCGGGGTTCTGACTTCCTCCCCCACGTCGGCGGGCAGGGCTGAGATCTGGATCAAAGAAATAACAGATCAATCTCCGTAAAATCCCTGGAATCAGCTAGTTGGCCGCTTGGGGTATGCGCCGAGTCCAGCTAAAATCTTGAAAGCAAACGACTTACTCGCAAAATATTCCATTCAAAGGACTTGGCTGCCGCTCCACGCCGAAATGCCAGCAAATTCAGATAGCCGGACCGTAAAATATTGCATTCACGGTAGTTATCTCATTGCTATTCGGATGTCAAAGAGCCAATGCCTAGAGAGATAGAATTGCAGCTTCTAGGATCGAAGTCAAGGAAATTCTAAACCTTGCTGACCCGCAATGGAGGTTTCTTGCCTTGGTCGTAGGCCAAGGCCTCTGACAACGATTGCTTCAGATCAGCGAAGACTTTGACTCTCTTTTTCGCTCCCCTTAGCTTCATTGACGTTGATATTTCCCTTTCACGCCGTCGGAACGCAGATCGTTCTCGGAGTGTCTTCTCAATACGTCTCGCAATGCTTGGAAGACTCTCTTCGACCTCGTGTTCCCAAAATCGCATAACCTTGTAGCCCAGTCCCTTAAGCTCGAGGTTGACCCGCTGATCGCGTCGCACATTTCCGTCAAGGCGGAGCCTCCAGAATCGTGCATTCGACTTCGGGCGCGTCATGTGTTTCGGGCATCGATGCCAGAAGCAGCCGTCGACGAAGACAGCTACTCGAGCGGAGACGAACAGCAAATCCGGTCAACCTGGCAGGCGGGAATGCAGGACGTAGCGATGCCCTGCTTTCCACAGGGCTTTGCGAAGCCGAACTTCCGGCCCAGTATTCGTTCCTCGAATACTTGCCATGCAACGGCTCCGCTGCTCAGGTGTCATTACGTCCATAGCGAGCACCGTGGACTAGGCGGGTTTTGCCGCATCCTGTGGCAAGGAAAGCCGGATTTCGGCTCCAAATCGGAGAGTGGAAGGATTTACGTTGATTCCGTCGGACTGAACACCATCGGGGAGTTTCCGCAACACGTTCAAAACCGTGCGCGCGAAGTCCTTCGTGCCCTCTGAGATGCGCAGTTTCGCGGAGCCGTCCGACATTTCGTAAATTCTGTAGATGACATATGCTCCAGGCCCATTCAGCATGACTTCTAGTTCAGGAACCGAGACGTGCAAATTGCGCTCGAACCCGCCGGTGGTCGCCTTCACATCGAGCAAGAACCTTGAGTCGGAGTCCTGGACCCAGAAATCAAACGGTGAAACCGCGTTATCCTGTGACACCCATTGATATTCGCGAATTGCTCCCTTGTTTTTCAGGTCGTCCAGGTACGCTTGAACGAACTCCTCGCCCATTTCCCCAATCTCTTCGATTCGCTTAATTGCCTTGGCGAGTTCTGCTTTGGAAAGGTGGGTGCCCGACCGTCTCGAATAGAGCCTCTCAAGACCTGCTTCGCCGCCCTGGGCCGCATCCTCTAAGTCAGCCTCAATAAACAGCTCATTTATTGGGTGTCGGTCGCTTGGTTCGGCGCGCCGAATCAAGGTTTCGAGTTCGGCTGGTGCAACGCTCGCCATCGCTTGCTTACCCAGGTACTCGCTCAGAATGCCGTAGATAGCGCGGTCCTCGTCCAGCGCTTGGGAAACGAAGAAGGCTCTCAAAGTGGTCGGTGTCACGTCGCCGCCAAACTCGAAAACGACAATGTCGCTGGGAGCCAGCACGTGGAACCTGTCGGCGTTTGCCGAGGGGTCATAGATGAATTCTCCGTCGAGCCTCCAGTTTTTGTAGGATCCGAATTTGATTACTTTTCGCTGCAGGTTCAGTTCTTGTGCGAGCCCTGGGCCGTAAAGGTAGAGGTCGATCGGGAGACGACCGCCAGATGCCATCGCCACTTCCGGAAGGCTAGGGTATAGCCGTGAGACGAAGATATCCGCATTCAGATTGATGGCCTTCTGATTCCCGGCGTTGTGGTTCCGGAAATGCCACTCAAAGAAGGTCAAATCCGACGCGGTGAGGCGCTTAAGCGCGAGCTTTCTCAACCTTTCTACCTTTCGCCACGGTTTCCTGGATCCGATACGCGAGAGCCACGGCCATCAGGGGAGGCACTGCATTGCCGATCTGCCGAAAAGCCGGGTTCATCGTGCCTTCGAAAGCAAATCCGTCAGGAAATGATTGTAAACGCGCGGCTTCTCGAACGGAAATTGTCCTCGCTTGGGCACTGTCATAGTGGATGTGTGAGTACCCATCTTTGCCTAGGTGGGCCATCAAAGTCCTGGATGGGCGCTCTGCTTCCATCTTCCGCCATTTATTAGGAAATTTTCCCGGGTCGTACGGAGGCACGATCCTTGCCTTCAGCGCCGCGTAGTCTTTGCTGCCGGGCAACACATGCCCACCGCGTTTTCGTTGGCGCTCCAATTCTAGCTGGAACAAGTGGAGGGCGTGCTCGTAAGCCTCGGGGTATTGATCTCCTGGGCTCATTCTCCGAAAAATCTGATAGTCCCGAGGCAGTGAGCGAATGACGTGATCGCTTATTCCGTCGGTGCACTCGAATCGCGGCCAGTTTCTCATCGACTGTGCATAGGTTGAGACGGCTCCGTTCACGGGATACGGGGTTTTGACGTCAAAGCGCCTCGCTCCTCGCTTCAGCGTGCCCTCAAGGTGCGCCGTAATTTTAGGTAGATCTTCGAGCGCCTCTCTGGCGGTGACGGCGGGCGGAAGATCGGGAGCTGCTTCGGGCGGCGGCACGTAGTACGACTCAGCTCGAAAAAGGCTCGGTTCCAAGGTTTTCAGTGCGACACTTCTAGTGCCTTCGTAACCCCTCGGCAATTTGATCCAGTGAGTCGGAGCGGGGAACTCGACCTCGACCTTCAGCTCTTTGGCGTATGCGAGAAGGAACATCCTCTCCCGCATCTGCGGCACGCCGTAGAAAACGGAGTTCAAGAGCGTATACCCGGCGTCGTAACCGAGGTCATTCAAGGCCTCGCAGGTTTCCTCGGCGATGTTGTGACCGCCGTGATTCAGGGCGTCGGGCACATTCTCAATGAGGACTACAAGCGGTTGCATTTCTTTGACGTAGTGCAGGAAGCGCAGGTACAGATTGCTTCTGGGGTCTCGCAGGAAGGCTTCTGGATGTTTTGCAATTTCTCGCAATTTAGCTCTACCGACTCTCGCATATGCTTGGCACGGCGGGCCACCCGCAATGACGTCTATCGCCAGTCGCGGTTCTTCCAGGCCAAGCTCTGCGAGCAGCCTTCTTGGCTCGGTTTTGGTGATATCGCGCGGCACGGCATGCATTGATCTCGTCTCTGCAGGCAGGGTCTTAAAGAAGTTTCTCGCGTGTGATTTAGCGGCAAGGTCGTCGGCTTCCACGGAGCCAACAATCTGGTATCCGGCCCGAAGAAAACCTAGGGACAGTCCGCCGCAGCCGGCGAACAGGTCAAGCACGCGCATGGGTCTCCCTACACGAAGGCGGCGAATCTTGTCGACCCGGGCTTTGGCTTCCATTCTTTGTGTGGAGGGTGTGCACAGGATATCACGACGGAAAACCGAAGATTCCAATAATGAGGATAAGACAATTCCTCTCCTCTTGGAGTGAACGAATGGACGTGTCACTGCGACGCGAGAGCTTCGTGCGGGTTGAGAGCTTTTGCCTCAGCTTCCCGCGGCGGGCTTTATAATCCCGATATGTCGGCCTCCGTAGACACCTCCGTCGCCGCCCGCACTACCTACGAGCCAGTCATCGGCCTCGAAGTTCACGTTCAGCTTCTGACGGCGTCGAAGATTTTCTGCTCCTGCTCTACGCGCTTCGGCGCTCCGCCTAACACGAATGTTTGTCCGGTGTGCCTCGGGATGCCTGGAGCTTTGCCGGTGCTGAACCGGAAGGCGGTCGAGTTCGCCACGCTGGCCGCGATGGCCCTGAATTGCCGCATCAATGAGACTTCGATTTTCGCGCGCAAGAATTATTTCTATCCCGACCTGCCCAAGGGCTACCAGATTTCGCAGTACGACAAGCCGCTGGCCGAGCATGGATACATTGAAATACAGATCATAAACACAGAGGACACAGGGGACCACAGGGTAAAGAAAATCGGCATCACGCGCGTGCACCTCGAAGAAGATGCGGGCAAGAGCCTGCACGAGGGCTTTCCCGACTCCGACGAAAAGACTGCCATCGACCTCAACCGCACCGGCGTGCCGCTGATCGAGATCGTGAGCGAACCCGACATCGCCACGCCCGACGAGGCGCATGAATACCTGACGCGGCTGAAGGAAATCATCCTCTATACCGGGGTCAGCGACTGCAACATGGAGGAGGGATCGCTGCGCTGCGACGCCAACGTGAGCGTGCGCCCGCGCGGCCAGAAAGAATTGGGGACGAAGGCCGAAATCAAGAACGTCAATTCGTTCCGCTTCATCCGCGAGGCGCTGGTCTACGAGATCGCGCGCCAGATCGAGGTGATCGACGGCGGACGGCAAGATCGTGCAGGAGACGCGCCTCTACAATTCGCACGAAGGCAAGACCTACAGCATGCGCTCGAAAGAGCAGGCGCACGACTACCGCTATTTCCCTGAGCCCGACCTGCTGCCGCTGGTAGTGGACGAGAAATGGAAAGCGGAGATCACGAAGTCTTTGCCCGAGTTGCCGGAAGCGCGGCGCGCACGGCTGGTGAAAGAATATGGCATCACGGAGTACGACGCGCAGGTGCTGACCGTTTCGAAATCGCTTGCCGATCAGTTTGAAGCGGCGGCGAGGGCCGCGAAGAATCCCAAGCGAGTGGCCAACTTAGTGCAGAGCGAGCTGATGGGCCGTCTCAAGGCCAGGGGCGCGGAGATCGAGCAGTCTCCGATTTCGATGAAAGGCGTGGCGGCATCGGCCGATCTGGTGGAGAGCGGCGCCATCTCCGGCAAGATGCTCAAGGACCTTTACGATCTCAGTTTCGAGCGCAACAAGGATTTCCCGGAGGTTTACGAAGAAGAAGGCCGCCCTCAACAGTCGACGGATACGTCCGCGCTGGAGAAGATCATCGACGAAGTCGTCGCCGCGAATCCCAAGCAGCTCGAGCAATACCGCGCCGGCAAGAAGACCATGCTCGGATTCTTTGTCGGCCAGGTGATGAAAGCTTCCAAGGGCCAGGCCAATCCGCAGTTGGTGAATGAGTTGCTGACCAGGAAGCTGGGATGAGTGATCTGAATTCGGGTGACTGACGTAATCTGATTTTATTTCCCTGTGCGGCTACGATGAGCCTTGAGAGCCTTTCATGAAATTCAAGGTCGACCGCATCATCAGCATTGCTACGCTGGTGGCCTCGCTCGTTGCCATTGTTCTGGTGCTGAAGAAGCCAGATCCGGTGGCGCAGCAGCAAACACCGGCGGCAATCGCGGCCAATGCCCAGTCGTTCGAGCAAAAGATGGAGCAGCTCGAACAGGCGGCGCAGCAGGCGCCGGCCGCATCCGTAACCGGAGAAACTCGCGTAGCGGCGCAGGTGCAGAATCAGCAGACCGTTCCTTCCAGTCAGCAGCCCAAGGCGGAGGTTCACGTCAGCTCCGACGAAGTGGGCGCCGCGCTGGCGCAGGCTCTTGGAGCCGGACCAGGGGACCTTTCCGCGGATTCGAATCTCGGGAGTGGAGCACCTGCCATTAAGGATCAGCAGGTCAGCTTCGAGGGCGATATTGTCCGCGGGCAATTTCTTACCGAAGTCGCGGGGAAAGACGTTTGGGTGACGGTCTCAGGCCGTCTTGGCTCGAAAGATGGATATGCGACGTTCGATCCGACGGAACTTAGAGTTGGCGATCTTAAGGTGCCGGTTTCTCTGGTCAATCCCGCGTTACAGAAAAAGCTCGCTGAACAGCGGGATCGATTGAAACTTCCAGACTACGTAGGGGATGTAAGAGTACAGAACGGTGAATTGGTCATGCAGCAGAAATGACGGGCTGCCCTTCGGGCCGCGACCAGGTCCCTTCGAACTTCGCTCAGGGCAGGCCGAGACCCGGTCCTACACTATGCGATTCTCGGCGGCCACCTTGGCATACCAGCGGCCAGATTCCTTGATCGTGCGCTGCTGGGTTTTGAAATCCACGTAGGCCAGGCCGAAGCGCTGGCTGAAACCCTCGGCCCATTCGAAGTTGTCGAGCAGAGTCCACGCATGATAGCCGCGGACGTCGGCGCCGTCGGCGATGGCGCGAGCGATCGCTTGCAGGTATTGCCGGTGATACGCAATGCGGCGAGCGTCGCGAATCACACCGCTCATGTCGGGGCCGTCGTTATAGGCACATCCACTCTCGGTAATCTCAATCTGTGGACGGTTGAAGTCGCGGCTGATGCGCGTAACCATGTCATACATCGCCTGCGGCCAAACCTCCCAGCCAAAGCCGGTTTTGGGACCCTGTTGTCCGACCCCCATCTTCGCCGGGAACAGCCACTGCTGGGCGTGGGAAAGCCGTTCCAACGCGGTGGGCGCGGACGCGATAGTGCGGTAGTAAAGATTGATGCCGACGAAATCGAGCGGCGCCCGCATCTTGTCCAGGTCGCCTGATTTGATCCCCATGGCGGTTTCCGGGAAGAAACGCCAGCGCCTCCGGATAGCGCCCATGGAGAGCGGGCTCCAAAAACCAGAGGTTGGTGATGGCGTGGGCGCGCTCCGCCGCAAGTTTGTCTTCTTCCGAGGTCGTCAACGGCTCACACGCTGACATATTGAATGCGGTTCCAACGCGCGCTGACGGACGCGCGGCCTTCAACGCGCGAAAACCCGCGGCCTGCGCCAGGTTTACGGTGTGCGAAGCGCGCAGGAAGTCGAAAAGGCTTTTGCGTCCGGGAGCGTGCGTGCCTTCGAGATAACCCAGGTCGGTGAAGGCGGAGGGTTCGTTGAACAACATCCAATCGGAAACGCGGTCGCCGAGAGCGCGTGCGACAGCATCAACGTAGTCAGCAAAGCGAGAAGACGTATCGCGATAGGGCCAGCCGCCGGCATCTTCGAGCGCTTGCGGCAAGTCCCAGTGATAGAGGGTGACGAAGGGGCGAATTCTGGCTTCCAGCAAGGCATCGACGAGGCGGCTGTAGTTATCAACGCCTTTGGAATTGGCCGGTCCGGACCCGGTGGGTTGAATGCGCGGCCAGGAAATAGAAAAGCGATAGCTGTTCAGATTCATCGCGCGAAGGAGCGCGATGTCTTCGCGCCAGCGATGATAGGAATCGCAGGCCAGGTCGCCGGTGTCGCTGGTCTTGATTTTGCCCGGAGTGTGCGCGAAGCGGTCCCAGATCGATTCGCCTTTGCCGTCGTTCATTCCACGCGCCTTCGATCTGATAAGCGGCGGTGGCCGCGCCCCAGAAGAAGCCCTTGGGGAATGCAATGCCGGAAGAAGAATCAAAATGCGCGCCGTGGGAACTGGCGGGAGCCGCGGAACCGGTGTTGCGCGCCGCATTCGACGACACGCTGCAGCCTGAGAATAGACCTGCCGGCAGCGCGGCTGCGATGCCCGCGGCGAGGGCGGAGTGCGCAAATTGGCGGCGAGTCAGACGCAAAGTAGAATGAGGCTCCTTCACCAATGACACGGCTCGCGGACGTCAGTTGTGCTTGATGAGTTTCCCGGTCTTCTGCCCGGTCAGCGAATTGTACAGCGTCTCCAGGAACGCATCCTCGTTGATGAAGTCTCCGGAATACTTCTTCCAGGGAGCGAGCAGCTTCGCCTGTTTCATCTGGTCGAGAGTTTTGCCCTCTTGCAACGCCTGTTGTACCACGTCGCGCGTTGCCTTCAACATGGCAAGATAGGCACGCACGTCGTCCAGGCTGGAGACTGGCCCATGGCCGGGAATCACCTTTACATCGGGCGGCAGTTGCGAGATTACCTGGGCCACGGCGTCAATCATGCCCTTGATGCTGCCGCCGCTCTCCACGTCAATGAAGGGAAAGCCGTAGGTGACGAAGTCGTCGCCCATGTGCACGACATTCGACTTGGGAAAGAAGATGATCGAGTCGCCGTCGGTGTGTCCGGCGGGAAAATACAGGGCGCGGATGTCTTCGCCGTTCAAGTGCACCGTAACGTCATGATCGAAGGTGAGGATGGGCAGCGCTTCGTGAGGCGCGGGCTTGGCGTCGAAATGTAGTGAGCCGCCGTTGCCCGCGCCGCCGCCACTCTCCAGGCGTTTGCGAACGTTGTCTTGCGCGATGATGGGCGCCTGTTTCTGGAAATAAGCATTCCCGCCGGTGTGATCGCCGTGATAGTGCGTGTTGATGATGAAACGCACGGGCTTGTCGGTGATGCCTTTCAACGCGGCCTGAATCTTCTCGGCCAAGGGCGCGTATTGATCATCAATGACGACGATGCCGTCGTCGCCGACGGATGCACCGATGTTTCCAGCCCCGTCCCCTTCCAGCATGTAGACGTTGCCCGCAACTTTCGAGACCTTCATCTGCACTTTGCTGAAATCCTGATCCTGAGTGGAGGCCACGGTGCTGGCAAGCAGACAAGCAAAGAGAATCCAAACCCTGCGCATGAGCGTCCTCGATTCATTTGACCACGGGCAAACATTCTAAACCGGAACGGGGAAGGCGTGCGCATTTAGACGGGCCAGGCTGATTCCGGGAGGCTCGCGCCGGAGCAGGAAGAGTCAGCGCCAGTGGCGCAGCAGTTTTTCCACCATTTCAGCGGCGGCACGAAGTTGCGCGAGTTCCACGGTGGTCAGCGAGTCGAGATGCGCGGCCAGATATTCGATGCGGCGCTGGCGGCCTTGCTGGAGAAGGCGCGTGCCTTTGGCGGTGGCGCGGATGTGCATGCGGCGGGCGTCGTGGGGATCGCGAGTGATTTCAATCAGGCGGCTGCGTTTGAGCCCGGCGACAATGCGGCTCATGGTGGGCGGCCTGACCTGCTCGGCGGCGGCGAGTTCGCCCAGCGTCCTGGGGCCGGCAAAAACCAGCACGGAGAGCGCGGACAGTTGCGCCGGGCCAACTCCCGAAGCCGTGTCCTGCTTGCGAACGCGGCGGAGAAGGTGGATGGCGGCGGAGTGAATGCGGTCGGCAGCGGCCAGGGCCTCCGACCGGGGCGCGATGTCTTGGGGCTTGACTTTCTTCATTGGATATAGTTAGCTATGCTAACTAATTAAATTCTTGAGGTCAAGGACATGAGCGCAACTGCAACCGGAATTGGAATCACGCGCTTGGGGCAGGCCGCCATCAACGCGAAAGATGTGGACCGCGCGGCGGCCTTCTACCAGGACAAGCTGGGTTTGAAGCTGCTTTTCAAGGCGCCGCCGGGGCTGGCGTTTTTCGACTGTGGCGGGGTGCGTCTGATGCTGTCGCGGGCGGAGAAGCCGGAGTTCGATCATCCCAGTTCGGTTTTGTACTTTGCCGTGCCCGATATTCAGGCGGCGTACGGCAAACTGAAAGAAAGCGGAGTGCACTGCGAGGACGAACCGCACCTGATCGCGAAAATGCCCACGCACGACTTGTGGATGACGTTTTTTCGCGACACCGAAGGAAACCTGCTGGCGCTGATGAGTGAAGTGGCACGATAGCAGTCTGACCTCGGTTGCCGTAGCCATCGGTGCGCTTTGCGCGGCCGATTTTCGATTGCCAATTGTCGCTCGCGTGATTGAGAATTTGTGTGTCGAGCGATCTTATGAGGCAGGAGCCACCGGCACTTTCCGCGTCGGGTTTTGGCAGTGCGTGGCTTGCGCTGTGCGTGGCGTTCGCGCTGCACATTTTGGATGAAGCCACCACCGGCTTTCTTCTGGTGTATAACCCAACCGTGACCATCTTGCGCGAGCGTTGGAGTTGGTTTCCAATGCCTACGCTCACGTTCCGAGAGTGGCTGACGGGACACATCGTGTTGTGCGCACTGTTGTTCTGTCTGACTCCGGTGGCGGCGCGGGGCATGCGTGGATTGCGGCCGCTGGCGTGGACTTATGCGGTCATCATGTTTCTGAACGGGATGGCGCACACGATCGAAACCGTCCTGGGGCACACGGTGGCTTCGGTGACGTTTCCGCGTCCAGCGCCCGGATTTTATTCTTCTCCGCTTCTATTTGTGGCTTCGGTGTGGATGATGGTCCGGCTGTGGCGCACTGCGCGCGTGGATTTTCAATTGCCAACCGGCTATTGAGCGTGGAGAATCAACGGCATGACGGAAAGCAAGGATACCTCCGCGTTTACGGCGGCCCAGATGGGATCGCATACCCATGAATCTGGCCCGCATCGGCCGGGGATAGTTCCGGAGGAGTACTTCCGCTGGCGCGCCGGCGAGATCACGCGACTGGAAGCCTTTTGCGACGTGGTGTTCGGCTTCGCCATCACGCTGCTGGTGGTGTCGCTGGAAGTGCCCCACACCTACGCGGAGCTGATGGCCGACATGCGCGGGTTTCTGCCGTTCGCGGCGTGCTTTGCCCAGTTGGCGATGATCTGGCGGACGCACTACAAATTTTCACGGCGCTATGGGTTGGAAGATCCCTACACTGTGTTCCTCAACGTGGTTCTGCTCTTCCTCGTTCTGTTCTATGTGTATCCGTTGAAGTTTGTTTTCACGTTGATGTTTTCCGAGATCATGGGAACTGAGTCCGGGAACCTGGGATGGCACGAAGCGTCAGTGCTGATGCGAATTTATGCCATTGGATTCGCTGCTGTGTTCCTCCTGTTTGTTCTCATGTATGCTCACGCGTACAGACTGCGGCGGGAACTGGGATTGAGTCCTGCCGAGGTCCTGGAAACGCGCTTTGCGATGCAGGAGAACGTCATACTGGCGCTGGTCGGTATCGCATCGTTTGTGGTGGCGTTGAAGAGTCCGGGATGGGCAGGGTGGCTATACCTGGCCATTGGACCGTTGCTCGCCATCCACGGATCGATTTTCGGCAAACGCGTTCGGCTGCTGGCTGAAAAGCCGGCCGCTGCTCCCTAAGCGGAGTGTTTGCGCGCCGGACGGCGTGGCATTGACCCTGCTATTATCGTGGGCGGAGTGGAAGTGAACGCCATGGAAGACATGCTTGGAGACATGGAAGACGAAGAGCAAATTCCTTATATTTCCGGTTCAGGAGAAGGTCTTATGGATGAAGGTCCGGCTACGCATGGGAGCGCGCGCCGCAATGAAGATATCGCGCTCGATCTGATGAAATTCATTGCGATGACTACGGGGTACGGCAAGACGACTTCGTCCGGCGTGGGGTTTCAGGGCACCGGCTCGGCAGCGAAGCCCGAGGAATACGCGACACATCTGCTGGAGCTGTATGGCAAGTGCCGGGCGGCGGTGGAGGGGAAGAAGTAGCGAGTGCTGAGTACCGAGTATCGAGACATACGGCGTCCATACTTGCACAGGCTCGAGGGGAAAACATGCCGGATTCCATCGGCGAGTCAGCAGGGACCGCAGTTTTTAGGGGTGTGCAGGTCGGCATCGTCGCCGGATTCTTCACCTGCCTGGCGTACCCCATTCTTGTCTTTGTACCGCTTCCAAAGCCTGTAACAACGGCACTCGCAGCCTGTTTCGGTCCTGCTCTGGCCGTGGCGAGCTTCGGCCTGCGTCGATTGCTCGACTGCGAGAAGCCGCGGGTTTCGAGCGGGTTGGGGGTATTGCTGAATGCGCTGGGTGGCGCGCTGTTTTCCGCCATGGCCCTTGTACAAATGGCGGTTGGGTACTCCCTCGGCAGCGAGAAGGTGTCGGCGCAAGTAAGAGCAATATGGCTCGGGCTGGATGTGGCTTGGGACGCGTACATTGGGTTGGGAACCCTCTGCTTCGCGCTCGCCATGCTACGACATCCGCGCTTCGGGAGAGTGTTTGCCTTTTCCGGACTTGCCATTGCCGCAGGTTTGCTGGCACTGAACTTCTACGCCTTTCCCACACCGCCCGCGAGTGCGGGCTTGGTGGACCTTGGCCCAGCCGTCGGTACTTGGTATCTGGTGGTCACAATCCAGATGTGGCGTTCTCTCCGCTGGGCGCGCGAGTCTTGCCCCTCTGCACCGTGAACCGCCGCGCTTGCTGCGGAATTTCGTACTCGGCCCAGATTGCCGTCAGACTGCTGATTACTTTCCCGCCGCGGTGTACTTGATTCCCAACTGATCCAACAAAAAGCTGAAGACGTCTGCGCCTTGTTCGATTTCTTCATCGAGCGCGGTGCCGATCCCGTGGCCGGCGCTGGCCGTGGTGCGCAGCAGGATGGGATGATCGGAACGGTTAGCCGCCTGCAGGCGGGCCGTCATCTTGCGCGATTGCATGGGGTTCACGCGGTGATCGTTTTCTCCGGTCAGAAAGAGAATTGCGGGATAGGCCGTGCCGTCTTTCACGTGGTGATAGGGCGAGTAGGCGTAGAGCGCCTTGAACTGATCGGGATCTTTCACCGTGCCGTATTCCGTAACGTTGAAAGCGCCGTTGGGATCGAGCTCGACGCGGAGCATGTCATAAATGCCGACGAAGGAGACAACGGCCCGGAACAGGTCGGGCCGCTGAGTGAAGGCCGCGCCCATCAGCAGGCCGCCGTTGCTTCCACCGAGGATGGCGAGGTGCGCCGACGAGGTGTACTTGTGTTCGACGAGGTATTGGGCACAAGCAATGAAGTCGTCGAAAACATTCTGCTTGCGGGTGAGGTTGCCTTCCTTGTGCCATTCTTCGCCATATTCGGCGCCTCCACGAAGGCTGGCGGTGGCTGTGATGCCACCCTGATCGAGCCAGACGCGGGCCTGGGATCCGATAAAAAATGGCTTCATGCTGATGCTGTAGCCGCCGTAGCCGTCGAGCAGTGCAGGGTTGGCGCCATCGAGCTTCGTGCCTTTGCGGCGGATGATGTTGAGCGGCACGCGGGTGCCGTCTTTGGAGACAGCGAAGTCGCGCACCACTTCGGTGTCGTCGAACTTGACGGGAGAAGTCTCGAAGAGAGCGGTGCGCGTGGTCTCAAAGGTGACATCGTTATATCGGTACCAAGCGGGAGGAATCAGGTAACTGGAAGCATAGAAGAGCACGTCGCCGTTGCCTATGTACAAAGCTTGACCGACGGCTGAGACCGGCGGGAGTGACGGGGACGCCTTCCCCCAAACTCTTCCGAACATGACGCGCACCCGAGAGGGACCTCCATCGATGTCGATGACGTACAAACGCCCGGGGACCGGCAAGAAATTTTCAATGGAGGAGCGATCAGGCTCATTTGTGTCCAAGCCGGGGCTCTGCGGCACGCTGACCTTGGCTTGAGCAAGATCGAGATGCGCGAGTGGCAGGCAAAGGATCTGGCCGCGGGGGGCGTCTTTGCGCGACAGCAGGTAGAGATCGTTGTCGTATCCGAACTTGACGGAGACGATTCCATCCTCGAAGTGCGTGATCTGGGCCCAGTGGCCGGCGGAATCCATGATGTAGTGCGCGAACTGGCCGCCATCGCCGTTACCTACTGAGGCGAGCAGCCAGCGGCCATCGTCGCTGGTGTGGAGCTGAATCTCGGCGATGCGGGGGAAATCTTTCCCGATGACGTAGGTGTCTTGCCTGGCATCGGCGCCGAGCTTGTGAAAGTAGACTTGCTGGTAGAAGTTGGCGTCCTCCGGGGGACGCTCGTTGCCCTGCGGATAACGCGTGTAATAGACGCCGGAGTTGTCGGCCTTCCAGGCGATACTGCCTCCGGCGGTGGCGAAGTTTACGCGGGGGACTATGTCGGAAAGTTCCTTGCCGGTGGCGACTTCGAAAATGTGAGCCGAGCAATCCTCGGAGCCGCCTTCGGTGAGCGCCACGGCGACGTACTTGCCGTCCAGCGAAGGGGTGTAGAACTGAACGGACAGCGATCCCTTGGTGGTATTGGGATCGAATATGACCTTGGCGCTGGCCGGATCGTCGGCTGAATGCATGGCCACCAGTAAGGGCTGCTGCTGGGGCGGCTGGAATTTCATCGAGAACAGGGTTCCGCCACGAAATTGCAAATCCCAGTAGGCGGCCGAGGAGGCAGCGGCCAACTGCTGAAGACGGTCCTTAATGGCGGCGCGCGACGGCAGGCGATCGAGGTATTCGCGCGTACGAGCGTTCTCGGCGGCGCTCCACTGCTTGACTGCGGGATCATCCCAGTTCTCAATCCAGCGATAGTCGTCGGTGACTTTGACGCCCTGATACTCGTCGGTGACGGGGTGCTTGGGCGTGTCGGGAGGCTTGGGGATGGCAGGATTCTGGGCAAAGGCAGCAAGAGTGAATAGGCAAATGGCGAGGCAGATCTGCAGGGGGCGCGTGGCCTTCATGGGCGAGCCTTTCCTTGGGCGGCAAGAGATTATACGGCGAGGAGCGGTTGGCCGTTCCGTCTAATCAAATGGGAACCTGGCGGACAAGAAAAGACCGCGGCCCGGGGACCGCGGTCGTGATCTGGAAACCCAGTCTTGAGACCGCCGCGCTCTTGAAACAGAGAGCTACGAATCCCTTAGCGACGGCCCTTCTTAGCTTTTTTCTTGGCTTTCTTCGCCGGTTTTTTGGCCGCTTTCTTCTTTTTTGCGGGCTTTTTAGCGGCCTTCTTAGCCTTTTTCTTCGCCGCCGGTTTTTTGGCCGCCTTTTTCTTGGCGGGCTTCTTAGCCGCTTTCTTTTTCGCGGCCGGCTTCCTGGCGCCACCGCCTCCGCCGGCGGGAGCGGGGGGTTTGGGTGCGGGAGGTGGTGGAGGAGCGGGCATGGCCGGCTCACCCATTGCCGGTTCGGCGATGCCGGCTTCTTCTTCCTCCTCCTCTTCCTCTTCGAAATCCTCTTCGAGCGACTCGCTGTAAGCGCCGCTGTCGCCGAATTCTTCTTCGTCATCACGTCCGTAGAGTGTGGGATCGTAGAACGTCATTGTTCCTCCTGATCTTGGTTAGGCCGCCTGGCGCAAGAACGGCTGCGCAAGGCTGCCGGGCACGAGAAATTAAAAGACCACCAGAAACCTATGTCGGAACGGCGGGCGATTATAGCACGACGTTTGGTGCAGGCTGCAAGGGCCGTCATCACATCGGCCCGTTTATCCTGTTACCACACGAAAGGGCGGAATGGAAGAAGATTCTTCGGAATTATGCACTTGACAAACCCATGCGTTTCGCCTAATGTTTATGCATGGAAAACGGTGAACTTAACCTAGTCTCTTTGGCTCAACACTTTAGCGACGAAGATAAGGCGCGGGAGTTCCTAGAAAAGCTGCGCTGGCCGGATGGCCCTGTCTGCCCGAAATGCGGCGAAGTAAACAATGCCTACCGTCTAGAGCCTAAGCCTTCCAAGAAGAACACTCATGTCCGCAAAGGCGTGTGGAAGTGTGGTGGATGCCGTGAGCAGTTCACTGTGACCGTGGGAACGATCTTCGAGGATTCCCATATTCCCTTGAGCAAATGGTTGCTGGCGTATCACCTGCTTTGTGCAAGCAAGAAGGGCATGAGTGCTCACCAGCTTCACCGAATGCTCAAGGTCACGTATCGGAGTGCATGGTTCATGGCTCACCGGATTCGCTACACGATGAGCCAAGAACCGTTGTCATCGAAGCTGACCGGAGTAATCGAAATTGACGAGACGTATGTGGGCGGGAAGTTACGCATTGGCCCTTTGGTCACGAAGCCCGGAGTCAGGCCGAAAGATCGGCCACGGGTCGTTGCTAATAAAGCCGCCGTAGTTTCCGTGTTGCAGCGTGGCGGGAGAGTCCAGTCCATGCACGTTCAAAAGGTCACCGCTGAAAACCTGAGACCCATTGTCGAGCAGATGGTTGCGGAAAATGCTCATGTGATGACGGATAGCGCCAACTTGCTGAAAGGTACGCTACGCCCACGCCAACACGATCAGGTGAACCACGCAGTCAAAGAATATGTACGATACGAGGACGGCGTGTGCATTACCACGAACACGATTGAGGGTTATTTTGCGACATTGAAACGTGGAATCAACGGCGTGTATCACCACGTTGGAAAGCAGCATTTGCATAGGTACTTGAGCGAGTTTGATTTTCGGTATAACTCTCGGAAAGAGAAGGACGGGGATCGAACATTATTGGCGCTCAAGAGCACTGGCGGAAAACGGCTCATGCTGCGGGACTCGCAACGGCCAAACTAGGAGGTAGGAAGCAGAATTTCATTACCGCCAAAACGTGAAGGCCCGCTGGCAGGCGGGTCTTCACGTCACATCTTGAATAATGGCACGGCCACTGCTGCCCGATCCCACGGGCGACCTACTAAAAGTGTATCATAGGAGGCCGCCGTGCCAAACTGGAAAGAATTTCGCTTCAAAATAGAAGGCAAGATCGACGAAGTCGAAATGACTCCGCTGACCATCCCTATGGCGCGGCTTGCACTCTACCTCATTGACCTCGCACAACTGATGGGATACCGGGAAAGCGTTCATCTCGTCTCCGTAGAAAAAGGCAGTGCCGTGCCAGTGATCTACATTGATGCCGAAGAGGAGTCCCGAATTGTCGGTCGCGTTCGTGACGCACAACGCGGTATGGCTCCAAAGGATGCGATTCGGGCCTACAAGAAAATAGACACCCTTCTGCGACAGGATCAGGCATCTGCGGCGATAATCAATGTGTCTGAGAAGGCAGAAGTAATAGAGTTTCCGGGAATAAAGACCAACCTGCCCCAACCCTATGGCCCGATTAGGGAAAGAGCTTCCGTGGTCGGGGAACTAAAACGCCTTGGTGGATTCGACCCCACGATACCGATTCACTTGCAGAGAACAGACGGGACAATTTTTTATTGTGAGGCCGATGACTTAATCGCTAAACAACTTGCTCCGTTTTATTCTCGCGTGATCCGCGTCCATGGCATAGCCACATACAGCAGAGGCAAGGAAGGCGTCTGGAAGACTGACCATTTCAAGATTCAATCCTTTGATCCTGAGCCGCTGTCTGGTGACAATTTTTCCCAGACGATGGAGAGGTTACGGGCGATTCCTGGCAATGAATGGACGGAGATGGCAGACCCCTTGGGAGAACTGCGTTCCATTCGAGAGGGCGAGGAGAAAACACCGCAGTGATCATCTTCGACTCAACCTACCTTGTTGTCTACCTGAATGCGAATCCGCCAGCAACTACGGATCGCCAAGGCAAACCAGTCGAACAATTCAAAGAGAGAGTCGCGCACCTAGCAGGAATGTTGGACGTGTCGAATCAAGTTATCGGCGTACCCGCGCCTGCCATGGCAGAAGTCTTGGTGCGCGCTGGGAGCGGACGTGGCAAACTGGTATCAGTGCTCAGCGATAGATGGCGTTTTCAGATTCTCCCTTTTGATTCGAGAGCGGCAATTGAGGCAAGCGAACTAATCGCGGCAGTTAAGTCGAGCAAGGAAAGATGGGACACATGGGCGAAAGTGAAATTTGATATACAGATCGTAGCCATTGCCAAAGCTGAAAATGCCACCGTGATCTATGCTGATGACAAGGACATCGAGAACTACGCGAAACGAGTGAAGATACCAGTTCTGAGAATATGCGATTTGCCGCTACCACCACCGCCTGAGCCAAAGCCCATCGAGACCGGGCCAGTCGGGACGCAAATGAATCTAATCGGAGAGAACGAGACACCGGCAGAGGTCCAAAATGCAACAGAAACAAGAGGAACCGAAACGAACGACAAACTCCAAACCGATCCCGCACATTCCACTTCCGTTCAAGGAAGTGATAGCGGACGTGCTCAAGGTGAAGCCGCCAGAGAAAAAACCGAAAAACAAGGTGAAGCTGGCGAAGAAAAACTGCGCGGGCGGACCTAGCTAAATTCAGGTTTCTTTCGTATAAGCCAGCCGGTGCGATTCGATCCCCAATGCGTCTCCCACCGCAGTAGATTTGCTCCAGCGAGTTGATTGATCTCTTGCTCTAGTTCCTGAATACGTTTGGCTATAAAATTAATGTCCTGCACAGCCCGGAATACCAGCCAACAAGAAATAACCAACAAAGCAGCCAGACTGATCCAGAATCTCTTGCCACTGGCGTGTGTGGCAAACCATGCGAAGACAGCACCGCCAAAGATGACCAACTGGTAATTAGCGCTTTGACGAGCAATGACTTCGGTCCGAAGGGTGTCGTATTCCTTGAACAGTATCTGCACATGATCCATACAGCGAAGTCCTCCTACGTTGGCAAGAGGATTGCATCAAAGAGCCGGGTTTGTCAAAGACATAATTCCGAGATTCTTTTCGGCCGGCCGGAAAATTTGTCCCGAGCGCGGGATGTGGCTAGAGCCGGTGAACTGAGCGTGGAAAAGAACAAACAAAATGCGCTCCCCAAAACATCCGTGGGGAGCGCTGGAGTGTGTTTGCCTTCGGCTTAGGGGTTACTTCAGCGTTTTCACGAAGGCAGCGACGGCTTTGACGTCGTCGGCGGGAAGCGATACAGGTTTCTTGTGTGGCGGTTTCTTGGCGTCATCGCCTTTAGTGAGCAGATCGGCGATACCCCCTCCGCCTGAGCCGAAACCCATAGAGGCTGGTCCGGTCGGGACACAAAATGAGTCTTCTTTCGCAATCAGAGGCGGCGCAGCAGCCGCCAGTTATACAATCAACACTAGAGGTCAAAGATGCACCAGCAGAGACGGCAGCAGCCGTCACAAACGGAACGAGAGTCACCGAAGCGGATAACAAGCTCAAAGCCGCTCCCGCACATCCCTCTGCCGTTCAAGGGAAGTGATAGCGGACGTGCTCAAGGTGAAGCCGCCAGAGAAAAAGAAGCCGAGAAAAAGCGGTAGCGTCCTAAGAGGACGTTGAAATTCTAGAGGCGCGGTAGCACTTTTTGTGCATAGACCGGCCCTGTACATCCTTGACGCATTCTTCTGGCGGACAAGGCTTGCCGCAGATGAGGCAGGGTGAATACTCGCCGGAGGCTAGCTTCTGCTGCTGTTCCTTGATCCAGTCGTCAATCTTTTCCCGAATACCTCTATCGGAGCATTCCGTTTGGGCTTTTTGTAGCCGCTCGATCTCAGCCTTGATTATTGTTCGGTCTCCGGGTGAAAGCATGCGCGAGAGTGTACGACAAGTCCAAGCCAATGTCGGTAGTGTCTGAAACAGACGGATTCAAGTCTCAATTATAAGCAATTCTTGGGTTTGTCAAAGGCATAGTTCCGAGATTCTTTTCGGCCGGCCGGAAAATTTGTCCCGAGCGCGGGATGTGGCTGGAGCCGGTCAAACTGAACGTGGAAAAGACAAACAAACGCGCTCCCCACAACATCGTGGGGAGCGCTGGTGTGTGTGTTTGCCTTAGGCTGAGGGGTTATTTCAGCGTTTTCACGAAGGCAGCGACGGCTTTGACGTCGTCGGCGGGAAGCGAAACAGGTTTCTTGTGTGGCGGTTTCTTGGCGTCATCGCCTTTGGTGAGCAGATCGGCGATCTGATCGGCGCTGAGGCTGGTGCCCGCCAGCTTGGGACCGATCTTGCCCTGGCCTTCGGGTCCGTGACAGGCGGCGCACTTGGCTTTGAAGGTGGCGGCTCCGTCTTCGGCGAAAGCCGGCAGGGCCAACGATGCGGATAATGCAATGACAAGAAGCAGGACAAGCGATTTGGAAATTCTCACAGTACCTCCTAGAGGGAATAGAGATGGTGGAACCTGGTTCGGGAATACGCAGGCGATTGTACGCTTGCGTACAGAGGCGTGTCGAACTTAAGGAGTTCCGGGTAGCGGTGCGGTTTCGGATCACGCCCTTTATTTTCTTTGCGACCTTTGCGGTCAAAAGCAAAAGCTCTTAACCGCAAAGCACGCAAAGGGTCGCGAAGGACGCAAAGAAAACCAAACTGCACTACTGCTGAGTTCCCGGAAGAATTTCCAATCAAGCGTCTGCAACTGCTACCGGCGGGGCTGCACGATCAGGATCATACCGGGGCGGAGCACGGCGACATCGCCGTTATAGCGCCTGAGAGCCGCGACCGTGGTCTTGTAGGTGGTGGCGATCGAATAGAGGGTTTCGCCGGACTTCACCTTGTGGCGAAGCACGGCCTGCTCGGAGGCAGGTTCGTCTTCGGCCTTTGCCCTTGCCGACTTGCTGGCGGTTTGGCCGGTCTTCCGCGTGTGCCCGGCCGAGTTCGAGGCGACCGAAGCCACGGGCGTAACCGGCAGGTGCAGGGCCAGCACCTTCCTGCCCCGCAAACTGTCGCCGCGCAGGCCATTCCAGCGGCGGACCATCTGAACGGGGACGCCGAAGTTCTCAGCAACGGTCTCGACTGTGTCGCCCGTGTGAACTTTATAGCGCGTTATCCGGCGAGCGTAAGCAGCCGTATCGCTGACCGCGTGCTTGCTGGGCGGAACCGGAATAATCAGCTCGGCATTAGCCTGGAGTTCTGTGCCGTCGAGTTGATTGGCGGCGGAAATCGAATTCACCGTGACGTGATAAGAACGGGCGATCGACGCCAGGGTATCTGCGGGCTGAACTTTGTGGTAGCGCCACCAGAGACGCATGTCGCGAGGAATCGCGGAGACGGCCGTTTGATATTGATCTCTCGTCCCCGCGGGAAGATGGAGCTCGAATGCGCCTTCTTTCGGAGTGGTCAGCCGCAGCAGGCTGGGATTCAATTCCTGCAGTTGGGCGGGAGTCGCGTCCACACAGTCGGCCACCAGGCGCAAGTCCACGGGATAGTTGATGGTCAAAGAGTCATAGGCTACCGGCTCGTCCATGGAGACATCATCAAAACCATACTGCGGCAGGTTCTTGGCCATGATGGTCACGGCCAGGATGATGGGCACGTAATTACGGGTCTCCCTGGGGAGAACGTTGCGCCGGTAGAGTTCCCAGAAATCGGCGTAGCCGGTGCGTTTGACCGCGGCCTGCACCGTCCCCGGGCCGGAGTTATAGGCGGCCATGGCGAGATACCAGTCGCCGAACTGCGCGTACAGATCCTTCAGGTGCCGGGCCGCGGCGCGAGTGGATTTCTCGGGATCCTGGCGATCATCCACCCATAGGCTACGGTGCAGGCCGTAACCCCGGGCGCGGCTGCCCATGAACTGCCAGATGCCGCGAGCGCCGGCACGGGAAACGGCGAGAGGATGAAAGCCCGACTCGGCCTGCGCCAGGTAAATCAGATCCTGCGGGACGCCTTCCTGCTTGAGAATCGAAACCATCATGGCGTGATAGCGGCCGGAGCGGGCGAAAGCACGCTCGAAAGTGCCGCGTCCGCGATTGGAGAAGTAGCTAATGTAGCCGGCGACCTGGTCGGTCATCATCAGCGGCAGGTCGGAGTGAGTCGACTTGATCTCGGCTTGGGCCTTGGCTCGGACGCCAGGGTCGGCGGACGGAGTGATGCCGTTGGTCTCGTCGATGGGTGCGGGCTCGGATTTCTGCGCTTCGGAATCGGATGCCAGGCTGCCGAGATCCAGGTGGTTGACGCCCTCCACGATGCGGTCAAATTCCTTCTCCAGACGGTCGTCGGAGCGGATGTCGAGCTTGCTTTCCAGTAAGGTGTTAAACGCGTTGTCGAAATCCTGCCTGGCGGCATCGGTCTGGCCCGCCTTGTAGGCGTCCAATCCTGCCTGGAAGTCCTTTTCCACCCGGGCGATGAGATCAGCCACAGGGTCGGAATTTGGCGTTGGTGGCGGAGCTTGTGCCGATGGAGCTTGTGTCTTGGCTTCGTGGGCAGCCTCGCCAACCTGAGTTTGCTTTGGGGTGGTTACTTGCGGTGCGGCGGGCTGGGTCTGCTGCTGCGGCGGAGAAGCGGTCGACGTTAGAGTCGGGGCGGTTCTCGGCGGGAGCAAAGAGGCTGGTCTTTGCGCCGTCTGGCAGGCTGAGACTGACAGAGCCAGGACGGCCAGCATCGCAATCCGCACTTGGAGTTTTGCAACACGCATATTTCTCTATGAGATACGGATTGCCCTCCGGGGTTACGCCCGGTGATTCTATCAAAAATCGTACCTTGCGGTCCTCTTTGGGTCAACGCGGAAAAGGAACCGCCACGGTTACGTTCGGCACCCGGCCGTATGGTTACCCGCGGGACTTCCTACTCAGACGGCAGAAAGCGCACAAAGGTTTGATCGGCCGACCAATTCGGCTCTCTCCATCGGGGGTGCAGGCTCAGCGGTTCAATCCGCGCCGGAACTCGAAGATCTCGGCCCCGAAGCCTGCGAGCATCTCCGTTGCCTTCGGGCCGGGGTCTCCATAGACCTCGAAGCCCGCGAGGCTCGCTGTCCCGAGAAGTTTCGGCACAAGCTCGTGCACCGACGGGCCGTTGAAATGCTCCAGCACGGCGTTCGCGTCCGTGTAGGTCTCGATGAGCCGGCACCTCTTGCGATCTGCACTCAGATACCACTCGAAGGCGAGGGTGCCCAGTTCTTTCTGGCTAACTGCGACCATCTGCTGCGCAATGCCCTCGAATGCCTCCAGCTTTCCCTCGTGGATCGTGAGATCGACAGCGACGTGTACCGTTTGCTTGACCATGTCCAAGTCCTCCTCAACGTTCCCGAACCATCGTGGATAGCGATTCGAGCGCACAGTTCCAGTCACAGCGCAGAACGATGCAGCGGATGCGACAGGGACTTAGACCCGCCAGTAGTCCGGACGCCAAGTCTGGATCGCCTTCTTGATGTCCGCCTGTGACAGCTTTTCAGAGATGGCCCGCTCGGCCAGTTTCGGCACTTCCGCGTCCGAGGCGAACCGTAGAGCGACGAGCTGGCCTTCGGTCAATTCCGGAATGCGCGAGCGCAACGGCTCAGACAGAAGTGAACTCAGACGCAGCCGCTCTTCCAGGCGAATCACACGATCCTGCACCCGGAGCGCGTAAAGCCGGGTCTTTAAGACCACGATCGCCAGGGCCACCGCGACGATGAACATCAAGGCCGAGTGGAGGCTTGGGCGCCAGATGAAGTGAACCAAGCCGGCAATTGCCAGGAGGAGGAATACCGGGAGCGCGAAGAAGTGAAACAGCGGGTCCCACCGCGTGTGGTTGGCGAAGGTCTGCGGTTTCTTTTCAGCCATGACGAAGGGCTCCTTTGGAGGGTCGGGACAGTGTAACAGACGACAGTTCCCAGTTCTCAGTTCTCAGTTCTCAGTAAAATCAACCCCAATCGCCCGTTTAGGTTTGTTTCGCTCCGAAGCGTTGAACCAGCGCTCCTAAGGCTTGCTTTTCTGAGAACTGAGAACTGAGAACTGAAAAACGTCCCCGAATCTTTTCTTCAGACAAAGCAATCCAACGCATCATGAAAGCCATTCAAGTCAAACAAGTCGGCGGACCGGAAGCGATGGAAGTGGTGGAGTTGCCGGTCCCGCAGCCCAAGGCGAATGAGGCCGTGGTGAAGCTGGCGGCGTCAGGGGTGAACTTTATCGATGTCTACTTCCGCGAGGGGCGGTACAAGTCGCCGCTACCCTTCGTGTTGGGGCAGGAGGGCGCAGGGGTGGTGACTGCGACCGGCGCGGAGGTGAAGTCGTTCAAGGTGGGAGATCGTGTGGCCTGGACCGGGCTGCAAGGGTCGTATGCCGAGTATGCCGCGGTGTCCGCGGACCGATTGGTGCCGATTCCGCAGGGCGTGAGCGATCGCGACGCCGCTGCGGCAATGTTGCAGGGCATGACGGCACATTACCTGTCGCACGATACTTATCCGCTAAAGAAGGGCGAGACGGCGCTGGTTCATGCCGCGGCAGGCGGCGTGGGACTTCTGCTGGTGCAGATGGCGCACAATATTGGGGCGCATGTGATCGCAACCGTTTCCACCGAGGAGAAGGCGAAGCTGGCGCGCGGGGCGGGTGCGGATGAAGTGATTCTCTACACGCAAGCCGACTTCGAAGCGGAGACGAAACGGCTGACCGGCGGTAAGGGCGTTGATGTGGTCTACGACTCGGTGGGCAAGACGACATTCGAGAAGGGTCTGAACATCCTGCGGCCGCGCGGCATGATGGTCCTCTTTGGCGGATCGAGCGGCGCTGTGCCTCCGTTTGATCTGGTGGCGTTGTCACAGAAGGGGTCGCTTTACATCACCCGGCCCACGCTGGCGCACTACACAGCCACACGCGAAGAGTTGGTGGGGCGGTCGAGTGCGGTGTTCAGCATGATGGCTGCGGGAAAGCTCAAGCTTCGTATCGAGCATACTTACCCGTTGGCCGAGGCGCAGCGGGCGCATCGCGATCTGGAAGGAAGGAAGACGACTGGGAAGCTGCTGCTGATCCCGTAGGGCATGTTTGGCAAAACCGTTTGGCGCCGACACTCCAGCCCTCGAACGCCAGCAGCTAAGTCATAGGCATCTTCTGGCCCGGCCTCTCGCTGCTAGTGCGAGCCACATCAAGGGCCAAGTCAAAAGCAGCGCGGCAGGAGTGCCCGCCACACAAGCAGTGGCTCCGTCAGCGCCTGCGAGTGTAGTCCCGCCCGTAACCCGGCACGGTCTGACCTGGCATCAGCCGCGCATCGTCGATCGGTTGCCTTGCAACCATCTCCAATGGAATAACTCCAGCCCAGGTCGCGAAAGAATAGTCTTCCTCATCGTCGATGGGCGGCCCGCTGCGGACCTTGGCCGAGAATTCTTCAATCGGGAGGCGCAGCACCGACGTCGCTTTGAGTTCGCGCTCGTTGGGCTGGCGCGCGTCTGCCCAGCGGCCGGGGAGAATGTGCTCGGAGAGAAGTTGCAAGGCTTCGATCTTTTCTTCCGGATCATCCACCAGAGTCGCTTTTCCCAGTACCACCACCGAGCGGTAATTCATCGAGTGATTGAAGATGGAGCGGGCGAGCACGAGGCCATCGAGCAACGTCACAGTCACGCAGACGGGCACGCCGTCTTTCATCTGGCGCAGCATGCGGCTGGCGGCCGAGCCGTGAATGTAAAGACTTGCGTCTTTGCGGCCGTAGGATGTCGGGATGACAAAAGGCTGGCCGTCGGCGACGAAGCCGACGTGACAAAGGAAGCCTTCGTCGAGAATGCGATACGCAGTTTCACGATCATAAACGGCGCGATCGGCTTCGCGGACCAGACGGGTGCGCGGCGTGGGCGTATAGGGTTGGGACATTGGGGAACCGAACTCCGGGCAAGCGCCAAGGTTGGGTGACGGAAAAGTGTATCACCGGGACGGGGTTTCGGGCCTCGGCCAAAAACTTATTCGTTTCCTACGACTTGCCGAGCGCTTGATAGCGATTCTCGCGATAGACGCGGCTGAAGAGGATCGCGACAAGCAGCAGCGTAAGTGGCGTAAAGATGCTGGCTTCTGGGCCGACGCTGCCTCCAGTGAGCCAGCGCGGTCCGCTGAAGCTGGAGTTGAACAGATTCTGGTAAGCGGGCAGGCCGCTGTCGGCCACGCCGTAAAAGAAAGTTTGTCCCCAGTCCCATCCGGCGTGGAAGCCCACGACCCACCAGAGGTTGCCGGTGCGGCGCAGGATAAAGCAAAACAGCAGGCCGAAGCAGACAACAGAGAACAGTCCAAACTTGGTCTCGCCAGGATTGCCGGCGTGCGCGAGACCGAATAACAGTGACAGCAGAAGCGCGGACGGCCAGAAGCCCATGCCGGTGGTGAGAGTGAACTGAAGGTATCCGCGGAAGGCGAATTCTTCTCCGAGGCCAACGACTACGAAGGCTGCGGTCCAGGCAGCGGTGGATGTGAGGATGGTCTTGCCGTGAATAGCAATGCCGGTGAGGTGAAATCCGTGGAAGGCGAAGATGGCGAGAAGGCTGGTGGTGATGGCGAGGAATCCGGCGAGCGTCCCAATCCAGAAATGCGTGCGAAATGCGAATTTTAGAGGCAAGCCGTATTGTTCCCACTTGCGGTGCTCGATCCGGCTCATAATCAGCGCGGCGATGCCGGTGAAGAGAAGAATCGCGCCGTCGCTAAGGACAGCGACAACTGGCGAGAGGGATGAGGCCGTTCCGAACTGCTGAGGCGAGCGGTGGAGTAAAAAGTGCGCCACCAACCACACGACCAGGTTCACCGCAGCCACCAGGCCAACCACAATCGCCAGAAAGATCAGGACGCGCCAGCCGGCACGAATGCCGTTGGGTCCACGAAAGATGCTGTTGGGGGCGGGTGGCGGAGTGATGATCTCCGGCGGGAGGACGATGCCCTGGTCAGACATGCTACTAATTTACGCGAAACGAAGCAGCAAAGTTCCGCGTGGCATCGTGGTGAGCAAAGAGGAATCCCTGCTAAGAGATCGCCTGGACTCTGTTCGATCACAGAATCCAGGCGTTTATCCATCGAGAGGAGTGACTCACCAGTTAAATTTCAAGGCGAACTGGAACTGCCGCGGATCGTAAGCGCCCGTGGGCTGGCCCGCGTTGCAGGAGGAACTACCGCAGAACGGGCTGACCGCTGCCACGTTCATCTTGTTGGCAATGTTGAACATGTCGGTGATGAAGTCCATGTTGTAGCGCTCGCCGAAATAGATCCGCTTGGCAAAGCGCACATCGTCGAAGAGAGTCCAGGGCGTAAGGCCAGCGTTGCGGCCAAGGTTGCCATCGAGTTGCAAGAGAGTTGGGGCTATGCCAGCAGCAATGAAGCCGTTGATACAAGGCTCCTGAAGGGTGCCGCTCGGCGAGTATTTGCTGTGATAGACAGGACCACAGGCTGGGTCAACTGTAGTGTTTGGGCGGGAAGTGAGAGAGGAAATCTGGAAATTGCCGACGCCGTTCGTGGTGATGTTAAAGGGCCGGCCGGAAGCAACCTCGATGATGGGAGCGAAGGTCCAGTTGCTGAAGAGCTTGCTGCCAAAGCCGCCTCTGCCGAGCTTGCCCGTCTGGTAGACGCCGCTGAACACGAACCGGTGGCGCTGGTCGAACAGGGAATTGGAGCGATCCAATGCCGGGTAGTAACTGTCTTGCGGCGTAAGCGTGGACTGCAAATCGGTCGAATCGTCGATGGCGTGCGACCAGGTGTAGGACGCGAGGAACTCGTAGTGATTGCTGAAGCGCTTGCGCAGGTTGGCGGTGAAGCCGTGATAGACGGAACTGCCGTTGGAGTAGTTTGCGTCCATATCTCCGAAGGGAACGCAGCCGGTGTAGGAAAACCCGTTGGTTGCCGAAGGATTGCAAGCCGCATTGAAGTTGGGGAGGGTTTTAATTAGGTTCGTGGCCTGCGTAACGCAAGGCGCTGTAGTGCCGCTCAGATTATATCCTGCTGCGATGGAAGGATTGAGTCCCCCCGGTCGGAAGAAATTCATGAGGGCGGCGTCTACGTAAGGAAAGGGGGCTGGCCCAAGAGGGTTGCACGTGACAGTGAAGGGACTGACGGGAGGAGTTTGTCCCGCCAGAACCGCGTCATAATATGCCGCTTCGAAATTTGCGGTCAGCAAATCGCCGCGCACCGCACTGGCATTGATGGGCCGATTGAGATGGCGCCCGCCGTTGAAGTTGTAGGCCAGATTGAGGGCAAAGCCGTGGCCAAGATCGCGCTCTACGCTGAGGTTCGCCTGTTGCGCGTAGGCGTAGACGAAGTTCTTGGCTTGCGGGTAGCCAAACGGCTGAAAGACGAGCGGCAGGAACGTGGGGTTGCTCGGGTTCAAATTCAAGTAGTTCTGGTTGAGAAACTCCGATTGGGGAAAGTTCAGAGAGGTGAACTGCTGCTGATTGGGCAGATAGCCCAGGTTGGCATTGGCCGTCGGAGATAGTGACGCCGTGCACTGGGGTTGGTTCAGTAGACCCTGGAAAATCGGGAATGCATTCAGGTTGGATGGGTTTCCCGCGCCGCTGCACAACCCAGTGCCGACAAATGCCAACTGGCCGCTCGACGAACCGTCAGAGGCCTGGCCCAGGAAATAGAGACCGAGCAGCGGATGGTCGTAGAACATTCCGTAGGAGGCACGAACCACAGTCTTGCCATCGCCTTTGGGGTCCCAGGCAATGCCGATGCGAGGCTGGATGTTGTTCTTGTCTGTCTGAATGCCCTTCTGTAGTCCAAGGAAGTTGTATCCCGCCTGAGCGAGTCCGGCCGGTGCTTTGAACTTTGGGGGAATTTCCAGGTCGTAGCGCACGCCCAGGTTGAGAGTGACGGTGGGGCGAACGCGCCAGGAGTCTTGCCAGAAGACTCCAATGGGAATGTTCGTGAACGAATCGGTGGGACTGCCGAGGCCCTGAATAAAGTCTCCCGGTAGCCCCGCGCCGTAAGCCTGCACGGGGGAAAGGCTGGGAAACGATGGGACAGTGCTGGGGCACGCCGGGACGGTTGTCGGAGTGCAAGAGAAACCCAAGTTGCTGGCACTGAACGGACCGAAATCGTACACGCCGCCGTAGTTGACGGTGAAGGTAGCGGTCAGGGGCAGATAGTTGAAATCGGCGCCGAACTTGGTGTTGTGGTGGCCGATGCTCCAGGAAAAGTTGTCGGTGAACTGGTAACGGGTTTCGACGCGCTGAATGTAGGAATAGGGCTCGCGTCCGAAGTAACCGTAGCCCGGGATGTTCACAGCAGGGTCGGAACCTTGTGGGGTGTGCGTATTGTAATAAAAAGAAAGCCCGCGGCGGGCATATTGGAAGCGGAATTCGTTCACCCGCGTGGTGCCCCCGGTCCAAGTGTCCTGCACCGTGCCGGCGACATCCCGATAGGTCTGCTCGGAGGTGCGGGAGTAAGCATTCTGCCCGAAGGGCTGGTCTTGTCCGCTGCCTTCGATTCCAGTCACCGTACTGGGGCTGACATTGGCGCGCAGCATGAGGCGGTTGCTGTTGCTCAGGTTGTGATCGAGGCGCAGCGAGTAGAGGCTGGTGCCCTCAAAGACCGGGAAATTTCCCGTCTGCGACCCCAAGGTCTGGTAAGAAGCCGGTACTGGAGCGCACACGCTTCCTGGCGGGCACGTGGTCGGGAAGCCAGCCCAACTGCTGAGCAGATTGCCCGTCGCACCCTTCACCAACTGGGTTGGCCAGAATCCTTGAATTGCCTGACCGGAGGAGGCGCCTATAAGAGCCGCATAGTTCGCAACTTCCACGCCGAAGCCGAAAGGGTCTGCACCTTCCTGGGCGAGCACAGCGGGATTTGTGAGAAAGCCGATCTGGCCTGTGGATCCCGGGGTCAACTGAAGCGTGCCAAACGGCAATCCGACCTGCGTGGTGTCGAAAGGAACCAGTCCGAAATTGTTCGCTCCGACGCTGGAAAAGCCCGTCTCGTGCCGCCGCGTAATCTCGTAGGAAAAATAGTAAAAGGTTTTGTCCTTCTTGATCGCGCCGCCGAATGCAGCGCCCGCCTGCACTCGGGTGTAAGCGGGATTCGAAACTGTGCTGAAGGGGTTGACGGCCTGGAAATTCCGATTCCTCAGGTAGCCGTAGACGTCGCCATGGAATTCATTGGACCCAGATCGGGTGATGATGTTCACCACCCCGCCGGAGGCGCGACCGTATTCGGCGGCGTAATTGTTGGTGATGATCTGGAATTCCTGCACGGCTTCCTGGGAGACGGTGGAGCGCACACCGTTGACCGAGTTGTCGGTGGCGTCGGTGCCATCGACGTTGACCAGATTCGAGCGCGCGCGCTGGCCGCTCATGTTAAGACCGGAAGTAGGGGCCGCGCCCAGGCTGGGGGCGGCGTCGTGCACGACTTGAGAATCCGTCAACGTGAACTTAATGTAGTCGCGGCCGTTAATCGGAAGATTGTCGATGCGCCGTTCTCCAATCGTGTCCGTGGTCGAGGTGCGTGAGGTCTCAACCAATTCCGCCTGAGAACTGACCTCGACGACTTCTCTGCCGGTGGCGACCTCCAGCGCAACCGGAAGCTCTACCAGTCCGCCGACCGGGATGCTCACGTCTTTGGCTTCAGCCTTGCCGAAGCCCGGCGCTGCCACAGTTACGGTATAAGTTCCCGGCGGCAGCAGCTGAGTACTGTACCCGCCCTCGCCGTCGCCCGTAGCCGTGCGTTCCAGACCTTTGGTGACATTGCTTACCGTGACTGTGGCGTTGTCCACAAAATTTCCCTTGGGATCCTTCACGGTTACGTGCAGGTCACCTGTGGCGACGCCGCCTTGACCGGAGGCGATGGAGGAAAGCAACAGCACGAGCAGCGAGACGGAGAAAGTTTTCAGGTTGCGGATCTTTATGCTGCGGATCATAGAGTCTCCCTTGAGTCCGCCAGCTCGAAAGTGGCGGCAGAAACAACTCCAACGTCGGTTGACCAGAATACGCTCGGTATACGCACGAGATTCCAGGGCCCGGCAGGTTCCCGCTGGTTTTTACACCAGAACGGGTAATGAAAACAAGGAGGAATCCTCCGGGGCGGTGCGCGAGTTACCCCGGGTTTCACGGAGCATGGCCACGCCGGAGGCGAGCATGGCACTATCCCTGCAACGTGTCTGTGATCTACATCACCTAGAGCCGTGCGGACAGTCGAACGGGGATGGCGGGATTCTGCAGCCGGCCCAACAGCATGGCTGCGCCGCTCAGTTGCTCGTAACGGTCGGCCACTCGCGCCGCCGCGACCCCGGAGTTGGGCCAGACTAATGCCAGGTAAATCCGCGCCAGCGCCACAGCCGTATTGCGGCGGAGCAGCAGCGCATCATTTACCAGTTGCTGCGCGGCTCCGGCAACCTGCGGATCGCCGCTGGCGAGAGCGGCTTCGCCCGCGCGTACCAACACGGCGGCGTTGCTGCCTGCGATGTGGACATAGGCAGCCATAGCGCGCAAGCGCTCACGGCGGACTACGCGGAACCGGGCAGGCGGCAATCGGCGCCGCAGGTAGCTCTCCTCCGCAGGGTCGATGAGATTGCGGAAAGCTTCGATGTCGATGGGGCGGATCGCGACGGCCAAGTTGGCGCTTCTCTTGGCCTGCAGGCGTTGCGTTACGGCCAGGCGCAAGATAATGCCCAGCGCAAGAGCGGCAGCGATGACGAGGATAATGGCCAGAGTCATTGGTGTAGTAGTCGCTCCAATTCCTGGTTCCACAGATCGAGGTTGTGCTTAGGCGGCGGAACCACAGACGTAGGCGGACTCTTCTGAGGGATGAGGAGGTAGTAAAACCAGATCAGGACGCAGGCGTGATACGTGGCCATGAAGAGGAAATCCAGCAGGTAGCTCTTCTGCCCAAGGAGCCAATCAGCCATGAGGGCCCAATGGCCAAGATAGACAGAGGCAAGGATACCGAAACCGACCGTGATTCCAAAAACAGACCGTTCCCACCTCAAGTGAAAGTGAGCTGCAAAAACAAAAAGAAAAAGAATTAGCCCACACTGAACCACGCTCACGCTTCTACCTAGGATGCGCGTTGCAGAAATGAGCCAGAAGGGCGTGGGATTCGCATAGCCGGCGATGATTGTGGCTGTAAACACGAGAACGATACCGACGCCGCTGATGAGTACTTTCGCCAATCTGCCGAGCGGAGGGTAGCGACGCAGGAGGTTGGTGAATACCTCCCCGATGACGACGGATTTTATGAGAGCTTCAATGATCAGGAAAGAAAAGTAGCTCCGCCAATAAGCCGGCCCCGTGAAAACAGACGGAGTAACATCGATTACGTAGAGAATCCCCCCTCCCGCTGCCTCAAAGATGGCGTACGCAAAAAAGGCAGGGAACTCCCGGTGCAGACCCCGCCTCCACATGACGAGCGCAAGAACCGCGAGGAGAACACAGGGCGCTACCCACAAGTAGTGCCACAAGAGTGAGTGGGGCTGCAACATGACCGTCGCCGGGCACTATAGCGCCGAACGTTACCGTTGGCAACATCGCGGTCAGTCGCGTCCGTTTTTCGTAACTTCCGGTCAGGCGGCTAGGGCCTGCAGTTGCCGGTCTGGCCGGAACAGTTGCCGCCGGTGCTTCCGCCATCGGCATGAGCCACGATTGGAACTACCAGTGTATTGAGGAACAGTACGGCTGCGGCAACGGCTAGTAGAATACGTTTCACGGTTGTTTTCTCCTTGTATTGGAAAATCGAACCGTGATACTTTCATGGCTCCCGCCTGGCTGGGTAGGTTACGTCCGGGCCTTGGCTGTTCGGAATTCGTAACAGAATTCGGAACCAGATGACGCTGAAATCCGCTTTGCAAGATCTGCGAGAAACTACGCTGGCCGCCGTTTCCGGACTGCTGGCGAAACTGGCTTATCTGGGCTCGTTACGCCGCGAGGGCGGGTACCTGCACTGGGGCATGTCGCTGGTGCATGGGGAGGAGGCGTCGAACCGCGCCCTGAAGGCGGCGCACACCGAGGTGTTGTCCAGCGTGCTGCGGACGCCGATATCAGACTTGGTGGAAGATTTGCTAGAGTCGAGCCGGGGCAGCCGACAACCGGCGGGTGCTTGCGTCGAAAGTATGCGCGAACAGTTCAGCGAACTGCTCCCCTCACCGGAGGACACAGCTTCCGCGCGCCATCTTAATTCAGTACTGGTTGCGCTTTCGAGCCTGGAGAAGACCCAAAAGCGTGCCACTCCGTCAGCTTCATTGCCACCCCAACCACCTGCCCGATGATCTCGGCCTCCTGGGGACAGCGCAGAATTCGAATCGGCACCGGAGATAAAGGATGCGGCTGCAAAACCACGTCATCCTTACGCATGCTGCACCAGCAGCAAGTGTGCCCGTCGCGCGTTTCCACAAAGTAGATGGGGCGTTCGTACTCGGACCGCCACGAACCCTCCACCACTTTGTCCTTTTCTTCATCGACCTGGATGAAGCTGCCGGGCGGAAGAATCGGGTACATGGTGAAATCCTGGTGGCCGATGTAGCCATAGGTGAACTTGTCATGCTTGAATTGGGCGAGATACGCCAAAGGCACCAGGCCCCACTCCTGCACCATGCGGCCCAGATTCATGGTGCGTTGCGGATCAAAGCCAGGATCCATGCTGCCCGGCATTTGCACGGAGGCTAGCCCGGAGAGCGCCTCGGAGACGTGCGATCGCGGCGGAGAGATCAGACCAAGGTCGGCTGCCATGTTGTTCATGTCAACCCCGTACCAAGCCAGCAGCTCCCGCAGATCGCGGCGGTAAATCACCGCCAGGGCATAAAGGCGGAATATGCTGGGCAAAACGTTCTTGGTCTCGATGTCGGACAAACGGCTGGGAGGAATAGAAAACTCCTCGTTGCGATATTTTTCGGCCATACGAGCGCTGGAAGTCTCGATATCGCGCATGGTCAAGCCCAGTTTCTCTCGCAGGGTTCGAAGGCTCTTACCGGCCGGGAGCATGACACCCCTCCATAACAAGTGCTCGACATCATAGCAGGCACGTGCTGTTTCGTGTGATGAATAGTGCAAGAAATTTGACCGGGCGCCGCTTGTTACGATTTCCGAACACAGTCTACCCCGCGTCCAGCCTAGGGGAACGCTGATCTCGCGCCGGCAAGCCTCCGTACCGTCCGCCGGTCCTGCGAACCCGAACCGGACCCGTCTGTTCGGATTTCGTAACAAGCCGCATAGGAAATTGCAAAAATCCGGCCGCCGCTCCTTATGCCTTTTGTCCCGAAGATCTGCTCGTCGTGCCTCGTGCTCCCTGTCTTCTTTATCCGAGCCCCAGCGGGCGTTTCGCACCATGACATTTGTCACGCTCCTTACATGATGAACGGCACTGGCGCTACGCTGGCTACTCCGCGATGATGCAGTCACCGGGAAAGATTGACTTACCGGACAACGTCGAGCGAAGCCAACAACAAAGAAGGCCCTATGATCGCGACCTTTGAAGAAACGCAAAACCTGCAGCCCGCGAGTTCCCGCACTGTCGTGGCAAGTCTGGAAGCCGTCAGCAAGAACTACGGAGAAGTCCGCGCCCTGCGTAATGTGAATTTCACCGTGCGCGCGGGACAGGTCGTCGCCCTGCTCGGACCCAACGGCGCAGGCAAGACCACCGCAGTGAAACTTTTGCTGGGGCTGATGCAGCCCAACTCCGGCAAGACCCGCGTGTTCGGAGGAGATCCTACCAACCCGCAGAATCGCATGCGCACCGGCGCCATGCTGCAGGTGGGGCGCGTGCCGGAAACTCTTCGCGTGTGCGAGCACATTGATTTGTTCTCCAGCTATTACCCCAACCCCATGCCGGGGGAGGAAGTGTTGGCCGCGGCCGGCCTGGAGAAATTGCGCGACCGCAAGTTCGGCGATCTTTCCGGCGGACAGAGACAGCGAACCCTGTTTGCCCTGGCCATCTGCGGCAATCCCGACCTGCTGTTTCTCGATGAGCCCACCGTCGGACTCGATGTGGAAGCCCGGCGCGCGCTCTGGGAAGAAATCCGCCGCCTGGTCAAGCGCGGAAAAACCGTTCTCCTTACCACGCATTATCTGCAGGAGGCCGACGCCCTCGCCGACCGCATCGCCGTCATCAATCAAGGCGAGATCATCGCCGAAGGCACGCCCGCCGAGATCAAAGCGCAGACCAGCGGCAAGCGTATCCACTGCATCACTTCGCTCAGCCTGGCCAGCGTGCTGCAAATTCCCGGCGTTACCGATGCGAAGCAAGATCGCGAGGCCGTAGAGATCCATGCCCGCGAAGCCGAGCCTGTCGTGCGCGCTTTGTTAGCGCGCGACCCCTCGCTTTCGGGGCTCGAGGTCAGCAGCGCGGGTCTGGAAGAAGCGTTCCTGGCTCTCACGCAGGACAACGGCGACAACGCCAATAAAAACTGATTCGCGATTCCTACATACGCTTGCCCAGCGCGAAGGACTAAAGACACACAAGGAATAAGGAATAAAGATAAACGAGGAAACCACCATGAGCACTGCCGCAGCGGTTCTGAGCAACACCCAGATTGAGCGCTCCCCAAGCCACACCGCCACCATCTACCTGAAGGAAGCGAAGTACGAATTCCTGAAGAACCTTCGCTTGCGCGTGTACACGGCGTCGGTGATCAGTTTCCCGTTGATGTTCTACGTGCTGTTCGGCCTGGTGCTGAATTCCAAGGAATCGATCGGTGGCACTCACTTTCCGACCTACTTGATCGCAACCTTCGGCACGTTCGGAGTGATGGGAGCCTCGCTGTTTGGTACCGCGTCCGGTCTTGCCGCCGACCGTGGGTTGGGATGGCTGCAAGTGAAGCGAGCCAGCCCCATGCCGCCGTTCGCCTACTTCGCGGCTAAAGTGATCCTGAGCATGACATTCAGCGCCATCGTCGTTTCGCTGCTGCTGGCGCTGGGCATCGGTTTCGGCGGCGTTCGGATGCCGCTCGCGGAAATGGCAAAGCTGCTCGGGACGCTCGTGGCCGGTTCGTTGCCTTTTTCCGCGATGGGGTTAGCCATCGGTTACTTCGTCGGACCAAACTCCGCCCCGGCCGCCATCAACCTGATTTACCTGCCCATGTCGTTCTGCAGCGGCTTGTGGGTGCCCTACATGTTTCTGCCCAAGTTCATGCAGCAAATTGCGCTGGCGCTCCCGCCTTACCACTTGGCACAACTGGCGCTGGGAACCGTGGGCGCGGGATTCCACCAGTCAACCGCGACGCACTGGGAGGTCCTGTTCGCCTTCACCCTGATTTGCCTGGGTGTCGCCCGCATCGGCTTCCAGCGCGACCAGGGAAAACTCTACGGCTGAGCGTGAGACAGACCGTGGAGCAGGCCTTCAGGCCTGCGTTGAGAAACGGCCACTTGAGTCGGGCTTTAGCCCCAGAGGGCCTCCGCTGCGAAGCTCTATGAGATGGATCGAGTCAGATTTGTGCGGAAGCTTAGAAAGGACGCCTTTGTGAAAATGCGATCAGCAAAATCCGGATGGGCGCTCGTTCTCGTAGCACTCGGCATGCTCGCGCTCTATGGCGGTTCCCACTGGCTCCTGGCGCTGATTCCTACCGCGGCCGCAGTCTGGTACGCAGCCGAGCGAACAACATTCCGCAAAAGACGGAACTGACCAGGGACTGAGGATGGGCGATAATACACAAAGAAGAATCATGATCCGGGCTTGGGCTACCGCGAATCGCGCCCAGCGCGCGATGATCTTATGAGACTGATTCCCAAGAACAGCGAATACACCTGGGCGCTGTACTCCGTCCTGTACTTCGGTTTCTTCTTGATCGATCCCATCGTGAATCATGCCAACGCGGGTGTTTGGTTCATCACCTTGCTCGCGACTGCCGTTTTCCTGGTCCTTTATTTCGGTCTGTTCTGGGTGAGCAAAACCCAGGCCCTGTTCCACCTCGCGGCCATGGTTCTACTGGGTGTGGGCTTTGCCAAGTACAACGGTGGGGCAACCACCTTCTTCATCTTCGCTGCGGCCAGCGGACCTTTCGTTCTGGACAACGATACCGAGGCTTTCAAGCTTTTGTTCACGATCGAGGCCGCTGCCGGCCTAACCTGGTGGGCTTTCCATCTCAACGGCTGGTTCCTGGTGTTCGCCAACGGACTCGCCTTCGTGATTGGGATCAGCAACATCCATTTCGCGCAGCGGAATCGCACCAAGCGCAAGCTGATCCGTGCTCAAGGAGAAATCGAGCACCTCGCCAAGGTTGCCGAGCGCGAGCGCATTGCCCGCGACCTGCATGACGTCCTCGGGCACACGCTCTCGGTGATCATCCTGAAATCCGAGCTTGCCGGAAAGTTGATGGACCGCGATCCGCAGCGCGCGGGCAACGAAATCCGCGAAGTCGAACAGATTTCCCGCCAGGCTTTGTCGGAAGTTCGTGACGCCATCCGCGGCTATCGCTCTCGCGGACTGGAGGCCGAACTCGCCCAAGCCAAGTCCACGCTCGAAACCGCCGGCGTTGCCGTGACATGCGAGACCGCCAGGGTCCCGCTGCCCGCGCTGCAGGAAAGCGTACTCTCGATGGCGGTGCGGGAAGCCGTCACCAACGTGGTGCGCCACGCCCACGCTCGAACTTGCACTTTGCGACTGGAGCAGCAAAACGGCTCCTGCCGTCTCGACATCGAGGATGACGGCCGCGGCGGCCCGCACAACGAGGGCAACGGACTGCGCGGCATGCGCGAGCGCGTCGAGATGCTCGGCGGCACTCTTACCCGCGACTCGCAAGCCGGCACCAGACTCACCATCACCCTCCCGCTCAAGGAAATCGCTCCGAAAATCGGGGGCTGCGACAATTGAATCCCACGTCGAAGGAAGGCCGCAAGACCATTCGCGTAGTCCTCGCCGAGGATCAGGGCATGGTGCTTGGCGCCCTGGCCGCGCTGCTCGAGATCGAAGGCGACATCTCCGTCGTGGCCCAGGCGCGTGATGGCAAGCAGGCCCTGCAAGCCGTTCTCACTCACAAGCCGGACGTCCTCATCACCGACATTGAAATGCCGCTCATGACCGGACTCGATGCCGCCGCCGAAATCAAACGCCGCCGCACCGGTACGCGCGTAATCATTCTCACCACCTTCGCCCGCGCCGGATATTTGCGCCGAGCCATGGAAGCCGGAGCTTTGGGCTACCTGCTGAAAGACATGCGCGCCGAGGAACTCGCCGACGCCGTGCGCCGCGTGCAGCAGGGCTTGCGCGTCATCCATCCCGATCTCGCCACCGAAGCCTGGGGAGAAATGGACCCGCTCACCGATCGCGAGCGCCAGGTCCTCCGCCTCGCCGGTGAGGGCATGCAGAGCGGAGATATAGCTGCCGAACTCGGCCTATCCGAAGGCACAGTCCGCAACTATCTCTCCGAAGCCATCAGCAAAATGGGCGCCAGCAACCGCGTCGAAGCCTCAAGGATGGCCCGCACCAAGGGCTGGCTGTAGCGTAGCGCCGGCAGCCTGCCGGCTTTTCCGAGCCCTGTGGGGGCGGACACTCCTTCGGCAAGCTCAGGGCAGGCTCTGTCCCCCTGCGTGCAGCGGCAAAACTCTTCCCGGGATTCGCTTCCATCGAAACTTCCGCGAGCTTGGCAGGAATCAACTTCAGGCCGTCAATCGTTCCCCGAGCAATGGTTTGTTTCCCAAAGCTAGGCGGAAACCATAGCACAGAAGCGCAAGAACAACCGCAAACATGAATAGCGATTGGGCCGAATACCACAGCGAGAAATCGACGGTGATGGGAAAGGAAGTGAACAGGTTCCCGATAAAAGAAGCCACCGCCGCAGCGAGAATGCCCAGGCGCACCAGGGCAAACATGATGATGGCCGTGGTCAGAACCACGTATGGCATCTCCACCCCGAAGTTCTCACCTCCGAGACTGGTAAGCAGCACAAGGATTCCGGTTACGGCCACGCTGAGCCAATATTTCCGCAGCACCAAGCGCACGAGGAAAAAGCTGAACGTAAGCGCAAGTACCGGAAAAATTCCATTGCCTAGCATGGTAGTCAGCAGAAAGCCCAGCGCATCCCGCGCCGAACTCAATGCCATCGTATTGCTCGGGATGGCGGTTTCACCGGGAATGTTTTGCCAGTAGGAAAGCGAATTCGAAATGTGAACACCCAGTGCGACAATGCTGCCGAGGAGCGATCCTGCCAGCAGATCACGCCCGATCAGGGGATCGCGAAACTTGCCCGACAGCAGACGGCTCCACGAGATCAACAGTTCGGGCATCTGCCGGCGGACGTACGGCTCCAGCGCCAGGTAGTACAGCCAAACAACGGCAGAGCTGAAGAGCGCTGCGCCCATCATACGGACGAACATTTGCCATTCCTGTCCCAGCGCAGGAATGTGATGGGCGGTCAACACTCCCGCGATCATCGCAGTGGAAAACACGAATGCCGAGATGCGGAATGCGCCCTTGCGGTCCCCGCGGCCCAGCCGGATGTTATGCCGTGCGAACAGGGCTGCGAGAATCAACGTCAAGAATCCGCCGGCCAGGAAAGTAGTTTCGCGTACCACGCTCGACCGGCTAAGCGGCCGCTGCGTCTGCATACGCCAGGCAGTGGACCACGGGCCGATGACGTGGAAGTACACCGGCTTTCCCCGGAAACTGGCGGCGCTGATCTCCATTTCGGTCTTGGGGTCTTCCCGGTAAAACCCGCGCCAACCGAAGCGACGGTCAAATCCGGTGAGAGGCAGCCAGGTCGGCTCTGCCGATTTCAAGCTGGCTAGGTCGATTCCGCTCGCCGCGAGCATCTCGCTCCAATTCGGATCCACCACTGGCGCCGATGTGGGCTCCACTTGCGGGGGCACGGCTGCAAATATAACCAGCCGGCCATCCGAGCTTAGGTAAACGGTGACCATGCCTGACACTTCGTAGGGAGGATCCAGGCCGCTGATCCTGAGACCAGGATTCGCCGGCGCCATCACATCGGGGCTCTGCCGATAGAAAAATCCCAGCACGCCCTGCGCCGCATGTGGCAGCTCGCGGTTGGCTTGAGCAGTCGGCAGATGTGTGGCTCGGTAAAAGAGGAAGTCGTAATTGCGGTCAAACCAGGAAGTGCGGTCCGCGACTGTGCCGGTATAACCAGCTTTTTCGATGATCTCCTGGGCTCGGACTTCGAGCGCGCTAGGCGTCTTTCGCGGAGGCGCTATGCCCAGGTCGGTGGAGTAAGGCGCAAGTCCAACGATCACGGCGGCGACCGCCAGAGTGGCCAGCAACATGGCCCAGGCCGCTTTCGGCGAAAGTGCTCCCTCGCCTCCCGCCGCGGCCACCATTTCGGGCGACGGCGTCTCGCCCGCCGCCAGCGCAGCCGCCAGCGGATCTCCACCGGGCAGTGCGGCTGCAACCTGCAGCGCGGAACTTGGGCGGCTGTGCGGCTCCGCCTCCAGGCAGCGCAAGATCACGCGCTCGATCAGCGGGTCCAGTCCCTCCACCAGCTTGCTCGGGTTTGCGGGCGTACTGCTTTTGTGCTGCTGGATCAATTCGCCGAGTGTGGAGGCACCGAACGCTCGCTTCCCGGTGAAGACTTCGTACAGCACCAGACCCAGCGCGTAGATGTCGCTCGAAAGGGTGGCGGGTTTGCCGGAGAGCTGTTCCGGCGCCATGTAGGCGGGAGTGCCCGCTCCAACCAGGTCATCGCCTATGTGCGCCAATCCCGCCAGGCCAAAATCGGTGATGCGCACCTTGCCCCGGCTGTCGAGCATCACGTTGGCGGGCTTGAGATCGCGGTGCAGCACACCGGCGTCATGCGCCGCTGCCAGCCCAGCGCACAATTGCCTGGAGATCTCCACCGCTTTGTCCTGCGGCAGCCGTCCAATGCGGCGCAGCAACGAGGCCAGATCCTCGCCGTCCACGTACTCCATGGTGAGAAACGGCAAACCGTTGGATTCGCCGATATCAAAAACGCGGCAGACGTTGGGATGAGAAACTTGCCGCGCCAGGCGCACCTCCCGGTGAAACCTGGCCAGGGCAGCGCCATCTTGCGCCACCGCTTGCGGCAAAAACTTCAGAGCGACCGTCTGGCTCAGGCGCAAGTCGTCGGCGCGATAGACCTCGCCCATGCCGCCCTGGCCGAGCAGGGCCACAATGCGATATCTCTCCGCCAGGATTTGTCCGGGAACAAAACGCCCTTGATCAAGCGCGGGGGTGTCCATCAAACTCCTGTGCGGCGGAGTTGGATCGTCGAGCGTGGGAGCATCCGAGTCGACGGTCACTTCATATTGCAAGTCCGCGGGAGTGCCACACTTCGGACAGTATTTCGCCGTCGCGGGCAGGTCGGCAGCACAGCGGGCGCAGCGGACTGTCTCCACCATAGGTCTCCGGTTCCAGCCCTATAGACTAATCCACCAGGAAATGGAAAACACTCCATTTCTCTTTTCGGTAGAGGGTCAGTTTGAATCCGTTTTGAAAGGGCGCGGCTTCAGCCGCGCCGTAAGTGCCCAGGAATCAGTCGCGGCTTTAGCCGCTGAGGGGACGCGCTTTTCGAACTGACCCGCTACCCTCTTTTCCATCAGTCTTCAACGGACGCATCATCTGCACCGAGTCGCCGCAGTTGGGCGAGATCTGTCCGGATAGTGGACAACGCAGCGCAGACGACGTAAAGTCTGCGTGTGCCCAGCCTCACCCGTCATCTTCCGCTCGTTGCTCACGCCCAGCGGCATGGCGAACGCACTGCAGTCGTCGATTCGCAGGGGTCTTTCACCTACAACGAGTTGCTGGATGCGTCGTTGCGCGTGGCGGCGGCGCTGCTCGCTGGCCGCCACGACCTTCAAGGTGAGCGCGTAGCGTTCCTGGTGACTCCCGGGTTCCCTTGGATTGCCGTGCAGGTGGGCATCTGGCGAGCCGGTGGCGTTTCCGTTCCATTACCGCTCAACTCTGCACGGCCCGAGCTGCAATACTTTATCGACGACACCAAGTCATCGACGTTGGTGTTCGACGCTCAGGCCGCTCCTCTGCTGGCTCCAATTGCCAGGGCCCTGGGCATTCGCGCATTGTGGTGTGAGCAGTTGCTCGCGCACCCACCGGCGGAGATGACCGGCATCGCGCCGGACGCCCCGCATATCACAAGCGAACGGAGCGCCATGATTCTCTACACCAGCGGCACGACCAGCCGGCCCAAGGGCGTGGTCACTACCCACGGCACTATTGCGGCGCAAATCATGAGCCTGGTTGAGGCCTGGGAGTGGTCGCCCGACGATCACATTCTGCTGTGTTTGCCTCTACACCATGTGCACGGAATCATCAACGTCGTTTCCTGCGCTCTATGGTCGGGCGCGGTCTGCGAGATGCTGCCCCGCTTCGATGCGAATGCAGTGTGGGACTCGATCGCGAGCGGCCGGCTCACTCTGTTCATGGCGGTGCCTACGGTTTACGTGAAGCTCATCGCCGCCTGGGACGCGGCTTCGCCGGAGCGCCGCGCAAAGTTGAGCCAGGCATGCCAGAGGTTGCGCCTCATGGTATCCGGCTCGGCGGCGCTGCCGGTGAGCACGCTCCAACGCTGGAAGGAAATCAGCGGCCACACCTTACTGGAGCGCTATGGGATGACGGAGATCGGCATGGCGCTGTCGAACCCGTTACGCGGCGAGCGCGTGCCGGGCAGCGTCGGGACGCCGCTACCGGGCGTCGAGGTTCGGCTTGTCGCAGAGAGCGGTGCTCCGATTCCCCCCGGAACGCCGGGTGAGATTGAGGTCCGTGGTCCATGTGTGTTTGCGGAATACTGGGGCAAGCCCGAGGCCACCCGCGCTACCTTCCGCGACGGATGGTTTCGCACCGGCGACACCGCGGTCGTCGAGAACGGCGTCTATCGTATTCTTGGCCGCACCAATATTGACATCCTGAAGACGGGTGGCCACAAAGTATCCGCGCTCGAGATTGAGGAAGCGCTGCGCCAACATCCCGCGGTGGCCGAGTGTGCCGTGGTCGGCCTGGCTGACCCGGAGTGGGGCGAGCGCGTTGCCGCGGCGGTCGTGCTGAACGACGGCGGCGCCCTCGATCTGCCGTCCCTTCGCACCTGGGCGAAGCAGTCCCTGGCGGCGCACAAAGTTCCTTCGCGGCTTCTCGTGCTGGATGCGCTTCCCCGCAATGCCATGGGGAAGGTAATGAAGCCTGCGGTGGCGGCGCTGTTTCAAACCGCAGGCGCCGACGAATCCGTTGCCTAGGACTTGGTGACGTGTTTCACGCGCCGTGTTATGCTCCTGCCCACCAAGGAGGACACCGTGGCCAATGCAGCAGTTCACACGAAACTCTCACGTCAGCAAATCACTGGATTCTGGGGCGCGTGGACCGGCTGGACGCTGGACGGCATGGATTCGGTGATCTACGCACTCGTCCTCAGCCCAGCTCTCACGGAACTGCTTCCGAAGTCAGGATACAAAGCCACTCCCGCCAACGTGGGCTTTGCGGGATCGATCCTGTTTGCACTCTTCCTCGTTGGGTGGGGACTCTCGTTAATCTGGGGACCGATTGCCGACAAGTTTGGACGCAGCCGCGTGCTGGCCGCCACCATCTTCGTTTATGCCATCTTTACCGGAGCTGCCGCTTTGTCGCAGACAGTCTGGCAGTTGGCCTTGTTCCGGTTGCTGGCGGGCATCGGCATTGGCGGGGAATGGGCGTTGGCCGGCACCTACGTCGCCGAAGCCTGGCCCGAAGACCGCCGCAAGATGGGCGCCGGATATCTCCAGACTGGTTATTACGCCGGCTTTTTTCTGGCGTCGGCTCTCAACTACACGGTCGCTCCACACTATGGCTGGCGCGCCATGTTCTGGTGCGGCCTCACGCCCGTCATCGTCGCCTTCATAGTCTTGTTCCGCGTGAAGGAGCCCGAACGCTGGCAACAGAAAGTAAAGGTAAAAGATGCCGGTGGAATCTCTTCTCTGCGCCGGATCTTCAGTGCTCCTTACACGCGGCGCACGCTGGTCAACACCATCCTGCTGGCCGCGGCCATCTGCGGCCTGTGGGCAGGCTGCGGTTTATGCTCCAACGGCAATCATCAACCTGGCAAAACGCGCCGGCATGTTGCAGCCTCAAGCCGTGCGCATGTCGTCCTTCGGCATGGGCTTGCTGTCGCTGGGAACCATCCTGGGATGCCTGGCGGTTCCTCCCTTGGCCGAACGCTTTGGCCGCAAGTCCACCCTCACCTTTTACTTCCTCGGCATGGCAACCTGCATCCTGCTCAGCTTCGGCTGGGCGTTCTACTTGCCCCAGGGACTTCATCCCTTCATCGCAGTGCTGTTCTTCCTGGGTTTCTTTGGCGGCAACTTCGCGGTCTTCAGTCTCTGGCTGCCGGAGCAGTACGGCACCACCGTGCGCGCGACCGCGTTTGCCTTCACCACTTCGTTCGGACGCTTCATTGCCGCCGGAGTCAACTTCAGCATAGGAGGGCTGGTCAGCCGCATGGGAACTCTCGGCAAGCCGGTTGCCTTCACCGCGATTGCCTTCGGCATCGGACTGCTCGTCATCCCCTTCGCCATGGAAACCCGCGGCAAAACGCTGCCTGACTAATAGCTTGGCCTCAGGGTATCCGGCTGCCATCGTGGAATTGAGAGCTATGTAGTTAAGGATCGCTACTTGTCGAGTGACGGGCTAAAACGGAAACTACTCCGCCAGAAGTCGGCTTTTGGGAGCGCGGCGCCTGCCGATGCCGACCTTTTCTGAATAGCTGCCGCTGACAATTCACCCCGGGTCAATGCGTGTAATCGCGATTTATCGCCAATTGACAAGATTGGCTATTTGTTGAGGCTCGGATTACTTCCGGTTTGCCGACCACCTGCTCAGAATCTGCCGTGGGCCACAGCCAAAGCCGGGAGTGGGGTCCCAGCGAATCGATGCGGAGTCGGTTAGATGGTCACGAATGCCCCTGCGCCGTTGGTGTGCACTATCCCAGTGTCGCTAGTCCCAATCCTTTACTTGCGGCCAAATCTCTTGCAGATTCGCTTTCAGACCGTGGCACACCAGGACAGGTTTGTTCTCGAACCGGATCGCGTAGGGGTGGTAAAGCTCGGCCGCCACATCTACGCGATTGCACCGTCCACTCCACTCATTCGGCTGTTCTCCAAGCAGGATCAGCACCTTCCCGGTGCAGTTGCGCGGTCCCCACAAAAAGTAATTCTGGTGCCCGCTGATTGCATTCGGCAGGTCGTATTTCGGTCCTAAGAAATCAATCGCTCCCGCCTCTCCATAATTGCTCGCCGCGATGCATGCCTCCCCGCGATCTTGAGCGGGCATGGCGTTGTAAATACGCGCTACGGCGACCGTCATCTCCTCCCACCCAAACTGGTCGGAATAGTATTGTGGCATGGCTGCTCCCCGATGGCCTTTTTCGCTGACCGGCAAAGAAAATGGAAGTTTGGATTCGTAGCGCAGAAATCGCTCCGCGGAGAGCACCGGAACTCCCAGCGGCAGCGCCACCAGCAATGCCGCCAGCATCACGGTCACAATCGCCGGCTTGAGCCAAGCCCAATACCGGAGCTCGGCCGCCCGTTCAATCGCTACCGCACCGGCGGCTAACAGCATCGGGTATGCAGGAACAATATAGTAATTTTTCCCCTTCATCACGATGATGACCACAAGAGTCACCAGGTAAGCCCAGGCCAGTGCGCGGTAGCGGCGCCCGTCGTGGCTGAAAAACAGATAGAGTAGCCCAACCAGCGCCACTAGCAACGGAAGCGGCGTAACCACAAAGAGTTGCTCAGCCATGTACCGCAATGCACCCAGCTCCACGTCGCGGCCGCTTGCCTTTACGTTGCGCATCAGTTCCACAAATGGCCAATCATGCTGCACGTTCCAGATAACATTGGGCAAGAAGATCAGCAGTGCAATGGCTCCGCCGAGCCAAATCCAGCCTTGGGCCAACGCTTTTCGTTCCGGCGTGAGCAGCAGGCCAACCACTACACCGAATGCAAAAATTCCCATCGAGTACTTGTTCTCCAGGCCGATCCCGGCTAACACGCCAAACCACAACCACAGCTTCTGGTTTCCGGTATTGATGATGCGCACCAACAGGTAGACACAGCCCGTCCAAAACAGGGGTTCGAAGGCATTCATCGTCAGCAGGTAGTCCATTACAAAGGAAATCCCGACACAGGCCGTGGCCAGAGAAGCAAACCAGATCCCAAACCCTCTGGCGCCCATTTCACGCGCCAGAAAAGCAACCAACACGACCAGAGCAGTCCCTGCGATCGCCGGCATAAACCGAAGTGCATGCAGCGACGCGCCGCCAATGTGCAGTTCTAGCCACGTGACTAGCGCTATTAGCGGCGGCTGATCCACGTATCCCCAGTCCAGGTGCCGGCTGCATGCGATGTAGTAAAGTTCGTCGCGGAAGTATCCATAACGGCCGGCGGTCGCCAAGTGCAAGACGAGTTTCGTGAGTGCGACAACTCCCACGGGTCCCGCAGCGCTGCACGGCAGCCCAAACTTGTGAGGAGCAGTGCTTGAATCTCTCATCGCTCTTTGTTTGTACTTGTCAGGATAATAAATCGGTCTGTTTTAGGGTCGCACATGTCTGTGTCTCCCACCTGATTCCTCTTGCGCATTTCTCAGCATAATAGCCGAAGCAACTGAGTCTTCCATCCTTCAGACTCACCATAACGATCAAACGGTCAGTGGCCCAAGAGGACAGTCAGGATTAGAGTTGGGAAACAATCGCCAGCCAGGCGAACTCCGCTGCACCCTACAACCCGATATGGCTGTACAACATGTGTGCCGAATCTTGCTTGGCCTTCAAATTGTGGGCGGATCACGGGCAAACCAGAGGTCATCCGCCTCGAGCGGGAACCGGCTTTATGAGCACGGAATGGGGATAGTTTACGTAACCAGATGGGATGAGAAGGCCGGTCTCCGGACGGGATGCGGTACGCTCCCAAGTTATCGACGTGCTCAAGGCACAGATAAAAAGGAGACCGGCAATGAAGAAGGTTAGCACCAGAGCAGCAGCGCAGAGCAGGAATATTTCGCAGCAGAAACTGACCATTGGATTGGATCTGGGAGATCGTAACAGTTGGTACTGCGTGGTGGATGAAGCCGGCCAGATACAACTGGAGCAGCGAGTCCGTACGAGTGCGAAAGCGTTGCAGGAAGTCTTCGCCGCCATGCCGCGCAGTCGGATCGCACTGGAAATCGGGACGCATTCACCCTGGATCAGTCGCTTGCTCAGCAAGTTGGGGCATGAAGTGATCGTGGCGAATGCGCGCAAGGTACGGCTGATCGGGGAGAGCCGCAAGAAAGACGATCGGCTGGATGCGCAGGCGCTGGCGCGGCTGGCCCGGATCGATCCCGAGTTGCTGTATCCGGTGAAGCATCGCAGTGCGCAGGCGCAAGCGGATCTCATGCTGATTCGGGCGCGCGCAGGGCTGGTGCGAGCACGAACCGGGCTGGTCAACACGGCTCGCGGGCTGGCGAAGTCTTACGGCGAAAGATTGCGCAGCTGCAACGTGCGCAACATGGATCCGGAGAAAGCCGAAAGCTTAAGTCCGGAGCTGCAAGCCGCACTGGAGTCCCTATTGAACGCAATTGAGTCGCTGAGCGAGCGCATCGTGGAATACAACGAGCGCATCGAGCAGTTGGCGCAGCAGAGTTATCCGCAAACCGCGCTGTTGAAACAGGTGAAGGGTGTGGGCACACTGATCGCGCTGACGTACATGCTGACCCTGGAAGATCCGCATCGTTTTCAAAAGAGTCGCGACGTGGGTGGCTATCTGGGATTGCAGCCGGGACGCAGAAACTCGGGCCAGAGGGAACCGCAGTTGCACATCAGCAAGGAAGGCGATCCTTATCTGCGGACGTTGTTGGTGCAAGGAGCGCAACACATCTTGGGACCATTCGGCATCGACTGTGATCTGCGACGCTGGGGTCTGAAACTGGCCGAGCGCGGTGGGCAGAAAGGGAAGAAACGAGCGATCGTCGCCACCGCAAGAAAGCTGGCGGTGCTGCTGCATCATCTGTGGGTGAGCGGAGAAGCATACGAACCGTTGCACAACAGCAGCCCAACCACAGTAGCCGCAGCCGCGTAAAAACAAAAACCGTTCCAGGAAGAGAAAAGACAAAAACCCAAAGCCGAGTTTCGGTGACTGCGTTAATGGCCTGGCCCAGGTTCGACTCGGAAACAGCCGAACCACAGGGCGCCAAACAGATGGCAGCACCGGCTGAACTGAGAACGCCCAACATGCACCGAGCGAAACGAATCGCTCCTCGAGAGTGCGGATGGAAGCATGGCGACAGTGGCAGACTCGGCCGGAGAAAAAAACTTCTTTCCAATGAAGAACAGAAAAATCACTTGACTCCGACCGGCCTTCTCATGGAAGGCCATTTCACGTTTTGACCGGCGGTCATTGAGTGTTAAGGCGATGTTTCAACAGCTATTCGCTTCCGTGACCGCTTCCGAGCCGTTTCGCGTAAGCGAAGTCCGGTCTGCCACTACGGAGTAATCTTGAACACCACTCCGCAGCCACCGCCGAAACCGCAACCGCCTCCTCCGCCGCCAGATGTTGTGCCGTAGAGATTGCCTGCCGGGTCCCGCACCAAACCCGCCGTCGGCCACAGCCCGTCATTATAGGCGGGCGGGTTTGAAAAGCTATGAAGCAAAATATACGCACCCTGGCTGGTTACCTCATAGACACTTCCCTGCTCGGTATCTCCACCATAAGTCGTGGTGCCGTAGAGGTTCCCTTCCGGGTCCAAAACCACGCCCGAAGAAGGGTTGTCCGAAGTCTTGAAGCTGTAAAGCACCGTCTCATTCGCGGATGAATCCACTTTGAACACCGTTCCGCAGCCGCCATTTCCGCACGGGAGGTATCCTCCTGAGAGGGTTGTGCCGTACAGGTTGCCCTGCGAGTCGCGGGCCACACCTGCGTACGGGAATCCGCCGTCCTTACCTCCAGTAAAGGAGTACAGCACGGTCTGGTTGCCGCTGGGGTCGACCTTGAACACGGTTCCGCAACCACGTCCGAAGAAACACGTGAGATCGCCACCTTGCTCTGTGGTGCCGTAAACATTACCCTCCGCGTCGATGACCAAACTTCCATAGGATGGCACTGAACCGTCCGTCCCGCCGGTAAAGCGATACAGAACGGTTTCCGTCCCGGTCGAACTAATCTTGTACACGGTTCCACAACCTTCAAGGTAGGCGCATTGAGAACCACCCACTTGCGTCGTACCATACAGGTTGCCCGCCGCGTCAGCCACCAGGCCCGCAATGGGCACGGCACCATCCGTTCCCCCAGTAAAGCGGTGCAGGATCGTCTCCTGCCCTGTCGGACTCAGCTTGAACACCGTCCCACAGCCCACCTCGTAGACATCGATGCAGGTGTGACCACCGCCGCCCTGGGTGGTGCCGTAAAGGTTGCCTTCCTGGTCCTGGATCAGCGCACCGCGCGTGGGCGTTCTGCCATCCCGCGACTGCTTGAAGCTGTACAGCGTGCTCTCCTGGTGCTGGCTGTTTATTTCAAAAACATTCCCGAGCCTCGACGAACCGCCGTCCGGAGTGGCGCCGATCAGATTGCCATTCACGAAAAGCAAGGCAGATGGATTGTCACCACTTTGCTGGTTGGGGAACCTGGCCAAGACGCTGAAGGTCTGCGCTTGCGCCGGTGGGACAAGGGCCGCGAGCGCAACCATGATCGCCAACGTCAATGCGCAGGCACACCACTGCTCGCGGGTCCTTTTCGTCGAAGGTGTGACGGCGGAAACGGGGTTTGCACTGGGTGGTCTCAATTCAGATCTCATTCGCTGATCCTTTCGACACAGACACTCTGCACGGCGCGTCCGGTTCGCACGGAGGAGGCGTGGCTGGGACTGCGGCAAGTATCCTTACTCATAAGACGGGCCGTCAAGATGCAGAATATTGCATAGGGCTTCTCGTGGCCGCAGGCATCGAGCCCATCATGGGATGTAATTAGTTGACGTAACTCAGGCCATAGCGCTCAAAACCCCGTCGATGAGTGCTATCGCGATATTTCACCAACAATCCTCTTGAGGTCCATGTACTTTCGCTCACTCTCGCTTACATCCCTTCGACATCTGTAAATGCCGGCAGCGGTCGATAGAGTCCATCTCAGGACTCTCTCAATAAGGTTGAGCGTCCTTTTCGAACCCCTTCGAGAGGTAATTAAATGTTGCCCGAACTTTCCCCCGGTCGGAACCGCCAGCCATCCTATCGAACCATAAAGTTTCCGGTATTCACTCTGACGAGCTTCCTGCTTTGTTTCGCGTTGCTTATCGCTGGATCGGTGGGCACCTTCGCCTCGACGTCCAGCGCGACGGCGGCGCAGGCAGACCATTTCAACCGAGGTTTAGAACTTTCAGGAACTCTGCCCACCGCCGACGTGGGAGTGACCTATAACGCCACGTTGAACGTGAGCGGCGGGACGGCCCCTTACACTTTCTCGATTTCATGGGGAGCACTGCCTCCAGGCTTGGCCCTTGGCCCAAGAACTGGAACTATCTCCGGCCAAGCCACTAAAGCAGGCGCTTACAATTTTGGCGTTCATGTTACAGATTCCTCAGATCAACGCGGAGGACACCCCTTTCTGATTACTGTCGCGAAGGGCGCCAGCGTAGCGGTGGCCGTCACTCCTGCGACCGCTTCCGTAGCTTCTGGCACGTCCACGCAATTCACTGCCCTGGTGACGAACACATCAAACGTGGCCGTAACCTGGTCCGCAACCTCGGGAACGATATCCAACACCGGCCTCTATAACGCGCCGACCGTCAGCGCCAATACGACAGCCACCGTGATGGCGACGAGCACGGCCGATCCAACCAAGTGGGCAACGGCGTTAGTAACCGTAACTCCTCCTCCGCCGCACCCGATCATCATTACCACGACATCTTTGTCGAGCGCGACTGCTGGAACTGCGTACTCAAACACCTTGACTGCTACGGGAGGCACAACCCCTTACACCTGGACGCTCATCTCTGGCTCACTGCCCACTGGAATCACCGTGCAGTTGGCGGGATCGCTCTCTGGAACGACCTCGCAGACCGGCCAATTCAGTATCACGGTCGAAGTCACGGATTCCTCTTCGCCGCCGCTAAACTCGTCCGGGCCTTTGACCCTGACAGTCAATAGCGCAACCGCCGGTGGACCCACGCCGCCGGCAAGTTATTTTGGATTTTCGTGGAACTACACAAACGGCGGCACCTGGCCTAGCCAGAGCTACGGGATGCAGCGCTTCTGGGATTCACCTTCGACACAGTGGCCCGATATCAATACGGCTTCCGGAGTCTTCGATTTCGCCAAACTGGACTCCGATCTAGCCCTGGCCTACACCAAAGGCACGATGGTAGGTATGTACACGCTCGCTCGCACTCCGACCTGGGCGAGTTCTGATCCCACCGACACATCCTGCAATAACACCACTGGCATGGGAGGAGGCGACGGCGAATGCGATCCGCCCAGCGACCTGAACAGTGATGGCAGCGGAACCAACTCCATCTGGAAGGCGTTTATCACTGCGCTGGCAGCCCACGTCAACGATCCGACGTACCTGCAGACCCACGCTCACATCAAATACTGGGAAATCTGGAACGAGCCGGACACCCAAGCCTTCTTCGCCGGCACCATCGCCCAATTGGCGCGGCTTACCGAGGATGCGAATTGCATTATCACCGGACGCGGAGTGATCCATCAGAATGGCAACGGAGCCGCCACTCCCTGTACCGCAACCCCGATTGATCCTACGGCGCAGATTGTGATGGCCTCGGCACATGCCAAGGGCGCTGCTCTTACATACGGGCAGAACGAGCTGTACTGCAATAACTCTCCCAAAACATATCAACTGCCGTGCCCCAATCCGGCGAACGCGATCGCGACGGCAGTGGATATTATCAACTTCCACATGAAACCCGGAAACGAAACCGGAAACAATTGCCCGGCTCCGACTCCCTGCACGCCGGAATCCGCGATGCAGATGTACGTTTCAAACGTTCGCGGGATGCTGCAACCAGCAGAGCTTGCCAAGCCGCTGTGGGACGGAGAGGCGCAATATTCCACCACCGGGTTTAGTGGTGACTACTTGAGCGACACAGATCTGGCGGCCTCCTTCATGCCGCGCTTCTATCTGATCAATTGGACACTGAATATCTCTGGAATGGCTTGGTACACGGCCAATTCCCAGGCTGAGCCCGTCGAGGCGCAAACGTCGTATCAGCAGACCTACAACTGGCTCGCCGGGGCATCCCTCACCACTCCGTGTGCGGCAACCGGCACGCTCTGGTCCTGCGGAATCACTATTTCCGGAAAGCCATATCTGATCCTGTGGGACACCTCACAAACCTGCGCCAACGGCTCGTGCAGCACGGCGAACCAGGCGGTTGCGCCACAATGGACCCAATATCAGGATATGACGACTGCCAGCACTCCTAATACGATTTCGGGAGGCGTGGTTCCAGTCGGGATAAAACCCGTTTTGCTTGACTAGCAAAATAGGGGCTTCAAACGCATCTTAAGAGTTGTTCCATTTGACGTTATCAGGCGCGATTTCACTCATCGAGAATGGCCGACCCCGGTCAATGAGTTCTATCGCGATATTTCACCAGTTGAGACAATTGCCTTCCGGGTGGCTGCTCGGGTAACTTGCGGTTGGCCGACAAAGCATCCAGAGTCGCCGCATCAGATGGACTGCTCCGTAGGATTATAATTGCGCGGACAGATGGCGCTCACCTCCGGGACGAAACTCGGCCCCTACGAGATCATCGCGCCTCTTGGCGCGGGTGGCATGGGCGAGGTGTATCGCGCCCGAGACTCGCGCTTGGGCCGCGAAGTCGCCATCAAAATTCTACCCAGTTCTTTTTCCCGAGATCCTAATCGCCTGCGACGATTTGAGCAGGAAGCACGTGCTGCAAGCGCGCTGAATCATCCCAATATTCTTGCGGTTTACGACGTTGGCATGCACGACGGTGCTCCTTACCTCGTGACGGAACTGTTGGAGGGGGCCACCCTTCGTGACCGTTTGAGTAGCGGTGCTCTGCCTCCGCGCAGGGCAACAGACTGCGCGGTCCAGATTGCGAAGGGGCTGGCGGCCGCGCATGACAAAGGAATTGTCCATCGTGACCTGAAACCGGAGAATGTTTTCGTCTGCCGTGATGGGCGTGCCAAAATCCTGGACTTTGGCTTGGCCAAGTTGATCGCCCGTGAGCCGGGCGATGCCACCGTCTCCGATCTGGAGCTGGACAACCAGACGGAAGCGGGCGTGGTCATGGGCACGGCCGGCTATATGTCGCCCGAGCAGGTCCGCGGTGAGAAAGCCGACCAGCGTTCAGATATCTTCAGCTTTGGCGCCGTTCTCTACGAGACGCTCTCTGGGCAACGTGCCTTTGAAGGGCGAAGCTCAGCCGATAGAGCGAGCGCCATTCTAAAGGAAGAGCCTCCCGCCTCAGGGCGAAATATTGCGGTGGGACTGGACCGCATTGTGCGCCACTGCCTGGAAAAGGACCCGGAACAGCGCTTCCAGTCGGCACGCGACTTGGCCTTCCATCTTGAATCTTCGTCCTCGATCTCGGAGTCCGGCGCTGCGGCAACGGTAGCCTTGCCGAAAAGAAGGCTCACAGGGGCCTTAGGCGGGCTGGTCGCGCTTCTCGTCCTGGCAGCAGTTGCCGCGGGTGCATGGTGGCTGCGGGGAAGGACCGAGCCGGGCGCTAAGGCAGTCAAGTTCCAGCGGCTCACAGATTACGTGGGCCTGGAAGAGAGTCCGTCGTTTTCGCCGGACGGTAAAGCGGTGGCTTTTGTGTGCGATTGGGCGGAGACGCGGCAGATCTGGATTCGCCTGCTGGCCGGTGGGCCCCCGCTTCAGGTGACCAATGGTTCCGGTGCGCATCTGGAACCCAGGTGGTCGCAAGACTCGGCGGCCATCATCTACTTCGCGCCACCCACCGGGGGCAGTACCCAAGGTGCTCTGTGGGAAGTCTCGGCGCTTGGTGGTACTCCGCGCCGGTTGGTTTCCAGTATGAGCGGCGCCGACGTGAGCCATGACGGCAAGCGGCTGACATTCTTCCGCCTTAACGGAAGGCAAATTGAATTGGCAGTGGCGGACCGCGATGGCTCCAATGCGCGGGTGGTAACGCAAGCCGTTACCACGTTCAGCTACCGGCAGCCGCGCTGGTCGCCGGACGACGCCAGCATCGCCTACTTGCACAGCCAAGAAAATTGGGCCGACGACCTCTACGTCGTCCCCTCGTCGGGCGGCGCTCCCCGGAGACTTACCCACGAGGTCACCCTCATGAGTGGGTTAGCTTGGTCACCGCATGGGTCTCATTTGATCTACAGCACCGCGCGAGGGAGCACGCTGCTCTACCTGCCCACGCTGCACCTGTGGCAAATTTCGAAATCTGGAGGTGAGCCTCAACAGCTCACCTTCGGTGAAGCCGGGGATGAGAACCCGGACGTGGATCGCGACGGTCGCATCGTGGTCAGTCGCAAACGTATGCAGTTCGACATCTGGAAGTTTCCTGTGGACGGGGATGCGGAAGAGAATGTGCGCCGTGCGGTACGCATCACGCGCCAGACCGGGCAGGTTCAGGCTCCGGCCCTGGATCCGACCGACCGCGAACTAACCTATCTCTCGGACAGCGGAGGCCATGGCAATCTCTGGGTGCTGCCCCTAGGCGGCGGTGAGCCGCGTCAGATCACCTTCGAAAAAGACCCTGGCCTAGTGATGGGAGTCCCGATTTGGTCGCCCGACGGAAATCTAATTACCTTCGCCACCGCTCGCCTGTCGATCGATGTGCGTGGAGTGGGCTATTGGGTGGTCCACCCCGACGGAAGTGGTCTCGATTTCCTTATCCCATTGGGTGCATGGGCGACTTGGTCAGGGGATAGCAAGTGGCTGTACTACTCGGAGTCTTCGCCTTTCCAACAGACCGGAGGCTTCCGTCTCATGAAAATACCGGTGGATGGCGGCAAACCAGTCCTGGTGCGCACGGATAATGCCCGCGGTCCAGCCGTAGCCCCCGATGGTTCGGCGTTGTATTACGTGGTCCCGTTGCAAAACTTAAACGGTTCCCTGGACTATGAACTGCGGGTCGCTCGGCCCGAGGATGGACCCTCCACCTTGCTGGCGCGCATCTCTGGTGAGCGGGTGCCTCTCTGGCAGGGCCTTCATCCGGTGATTTCCAAGGATGGGAGCTGGCTGGTCATGCCTCTCGACGACAACAAAGGGACCAACATCTGGGTCGCCTCGACCACCGATGGGAAACTAAGGCGGATCACGGATTTTGGTCCGAGACGCACATTCATTGCGCGGCGGATCTCCTGGTCGTCGGACGGAAAGTGGGTGTTTGCTGCCGTCGGCGAAGGCGATGCCGACATCGTGCAAATAGACGGCCTTCTGCAATAGCACACCTGACGCATTTTCGCATCCGTCAGTTAGTGCACAACTCTGATCCGATGTCCTGCGGTCGGTGTCTGTGGACGGTCGTCTGCCTTATTACTTCGTCGATTGTGGCTGGATGACGGGCAACCGGGAGTAACCGACGAGAACAGGCCATAGTACTCTTTGACCCGGTCAACGAGTGAAATCGCGATATTTCACCAACTGACCGACCCTCTTAGATTTCCGAGTTGCCAACCAAGTGAACCAAGGCGTAACCTTTCCCGCATTCCTGGGCGAGGAGTCTTGTATGAAAGCAATAGCAATGGTCATCGTGTTGCTGGCCGGAGTAGTCGGAACTGCGCAATCGAAGCCTGACGAGAACGCCATTCATAGGATCCTTGATGACGAGATCACCACCTGGAACCACGGCGACACTGATGGATACTCCCAGCATTTCGCTGCTGATGGGACCTTTACAAACGTTATGGGAATGTTTTTTGCCGGGCGGCAGGCATTCCGTGACCGGCACGAGATCATTTTCAAGGGACCATTCCGCGGCACGATGCTGCAGCTCCAAGTCGTGTCGTTGCGGTTCCTCACAGGTGACGTTGCCGTGTGCGAGACCCTGACGTGGGTTTCGGGATTTAAGAGCGGCGCGCCTCCCGGTCTTCAGCTCGACACGAAAGGCCGACTCCGCACACGTCTTTTGCAAGTGATGGCAAAACGTAGCGGCGAATGGCAAATTGTCGTTTACCACAACGTCGACATCAAGCCCAACGTAGAGGCACCTGAACCGAACTAGGCGAGGAGGAAGTTGTGGCGCCGCTAGTGTGGGACTGTGGACGGATCACGGGCAACCCGGACGGTTAATGTCAACTGTCGTGAACAGCCTTTACGCTCATTGAGAATTGGCCGACTCTGGGTCAAATGAGTTATATCCGTTACCGACCACTCAGTGAGAATCCCACATGGATCTCGGAATCCACATCTACGGGTTCCTTGTTCAGACGGTAGGGCTTGTAGCGCCACTGTTCCACAGCCTCGATAGCGGAGGGGATAAGTGCCTCCGGGCCGGAAGCTGCTCGCAGATTCCGAAGTGTTCCGTCTTTCCCAATCGTGGCGCACAACACGACCGTGCCCTGGATGCGTGCCTGTCGGGCGGCAGGCGGATACTCTGGGTTAACTCTGTGGATTAGTTGGCCCTTGGTGACCTTGCCCTGTAACGCCTTGAGTTGAGTCTCGGGGGTCGAGAAGCCGCATTGCTGCCACTCCTTGGGCCGCACCCGCCCGCCCTGCGGAGTATCTGAGGAAGGAGATTGGGCCTCGGCGTTTTGTGCAACGAGCCATGGGGGCGGAAACAGAAGCGCGAGGAGCAGGGTCGTCAAGGCGACGATTTTCATATCAGCACCACGCACAGTATACGATCCTGATTGGATAGTTGACGAAACCAGGCCGGTTACACTCATTGAGAAGTGGCGGATGCCGGGCCAACCGAAAATTGTTCCGGGCGAGAAGTTGGCTTGTGGGAAGTTGGGAACTCAAGTGGAGTACGTGTGGCGCGGGCGCCCCCGCCCGCGTGCTTGCAGCGGCAGGATCCAGTTCTTCCTCAAAGGAAACGAATGCACGAATCACGCAGCGCCGCGCTCGATTCCAGCCTCTTCTTTCTTAACCGTCTTGCAAGCCCAAGCCATGCGCGGCGTGTTGTGCGCGATCCCGTACTGTCCTTGCGCGTTCAGCACGATGATGCCGCCATGCCCGTTCAACCGCTGCTTCAGATAATTCATCGCTTCCTGCGCCGCCCACTCCGGAAGATTCCCCGCTGCCACGCGGTCGGCCGTCCACTTGGCCAGCACCAGCTTCATGATCGGTTCACCCCAGCCCGTGGTCGAGACCGCCGCACTCAAATTGTCTGCGTAACAGCCGCACCCAATCAGCGACGAATCCCCCAGCCGCCCCGGAGCCTTGTTCAAAGTCCCGCCCGTCGAAGTCGCCGCGGCGATGTTGCCCGAGCGATCCAGCGCCACCGCGCCTACCGTATCGTGAGAAATCTCCGGCGCGAACAACTCATGCCCGTGCCCCGCCTCATTCTGCTGATATTCGCGCAACCGCTCCACCTCGCGCGCAATCACCAGCTCTTCGTTCCCGCACAACTCCACGCCATGTTCGGCCGCAAACCGCTCCGCCCCCTCGCCCACAAAATATACATGCGGACTCTCGCTCAAAATCTTCCGCGCCGCCCGCACCGGATTGCGCACCCGCTCCACGCATCCCACTCCCCCCGCGCGCAGCGTGGCCCCGTCCATGATCAGCGCATCCATCTGCACCCGCCCGTCGCGGTTCAGAAAACTCCCCAGCCCCGCGTCGAACGTCTCGTCGTCCTCCATGATCACGGCCGCTTCCTCGACCGCATCCAGCGCCGCTCCGCCCCCCTGCAGCACCCGCCAACCCGCCGCCACAGCATTCCGCACCCCACGCAAGTGCGCCTCCACCATGTCGTCAGGCATGGCCCACGCCCCACCATGAACCACCAGCACCGGATCAGTAGGCAAAAGGATTCCCCACAAGAAGTGAAACGACCGAATAGTCTAGCACCGCTTTGCCCGCGGCAGTCGAGCGCCGGGGTTGACGAATTGCTGCGGAATGCTTTGTGCGCGGTAGAATCTCTTAGGCGCGTAAGATGTCTAACGGCGTCTCGGGCCCGTAGCTCAGCGGTTAGAGCCGTGGACTCATAATCCATTGGTCCCAGGTTCGAATCCTGGCGGGCCCACCACTGAATTCGAGACAGTGCGGCTGGAGGCTGTTTCGGTGTTTCATCCGGGGCGGCTTTTCTGGTCGATCTTGGGGGAGGGAATCGCGCGTTTACGTTTTGCCGCCGCGGCGTTTGCCATCTTCATTCAGCCCGGTTCGGAATGGTAGGACTTGTGCGTCTCTCGCAGGTTCCCTGTTGTCAGTAGTGACCAGGAGGCCGTCCAGGCGGCTTGCGGGGCGGGTGAGGCAGGGATGCTTCGACTGCGCGGGAGCGTCCTTCGGACGATTCCGCTTCGCTCAGCATGACCGGGTAGAGTCGTTGGGAGTTTGCGGAGATTCGCGCTCGATGTGACAATGTTTAAATGCATAAATCTCTTACCGCATCTGTGAACCTATTGGCCGCTGGAATGCTGCTGCTGGGGAATGCCCTGGCGCAGGAAACTCCAGCCACGACTCCACCAGCTTCTTCAACTCCTACCTCCTCGGCTCCAAAAGCCGCTTCGGCGACCGCTACTTCAGGCAAGGCCCAGACTCCCGCGGCCAAGGCGCATTCCGCCACTGCGGCAAAGAGTCCGGCTCCGCTGGTTCTCAAAACGCAAAAAGATAAATTCAGTTACGCCCTCGGGATGAGCAATGGCAAACGGCTGGGGGAGAGTCTGCGCAAGCAGTCGGTTCCATTCGATCCGGCCCTTCTGGCGCGCGGCATGAAGGACGGCCTAGCGGGCGGAAAGACCCTGCTCACCGATCAGGAAGCGCAGGCCGCGATGGAGGAAGTGCGAAGCGACCTGATCAAAAAGCAGCAGGCGGCGGGCAAGAAAGAAGGGGACGATTTTCTGGCCGTCAATAAGGGCAAAGAAGGAGTCGTCGTACTGCCCAGTGGCCTGCAATACAAGGTCCTGCAAGCAGGCACCGGGCCGAAGCCCACGGCCAGCGACACAGTGGCCTGCAACTATCGCGGGACGCTGATCAACGGCACGGAATTTGACAGCTCCTACAAGCGCGGCCAGCCATCGAAGTTTGCCGTGAATGGAGTCATCAAAGGATGGACCGAGGCGCTGCAACTCATGCCAGTCGGGTCGAAGTGGCAACTCTTTGTTCCCTCCGATCTGGCGTATGGCGAGCAAGGCGGCCCTGGGATTGCGCCAAACACCACGCTCATTTTTGAAGTGGAACTGGTCTCGATTGAGAGCGGGGATAAGGATCAGAAGAAATAGGTTTGCGCAACGGCTTGCGGCTTCCGCTTTGGGCGAAGCGCGTTGCCGGAGCCGGATAGCCGAGGCGCTTTCCTGACTGCACGATTAACCACTTTGGGGCAGCCCAGCTTGGAGTCATTGACAGCCTTTCTGCGGCGAGAGTAGCGTGGCCTCAGTTTGCCTTAGGAAGTTTTGTCCTGAGGTCAGGAGCCCGCACCATGTTCTGCCGCCTTTTCTGCGCAGCCGTGATTGCGTGTCTGGCGGCGAATTCTGCCGCGGCACAAGATCCCACCAAAGTGGAACCCAAGCATTACAAGCTGCACTTTGAGAACGATCGTGTGCAGGTCATCGACGTCCACTATGGCCCTCACGAGAAATCAGAAATGCACGATCATCCCGGCGGCGTCTCGGTAAGCGTTACCGGGGGGCATCTCAGGTTCATCGACCAAAGCGGCAAGGTCACGGAGGTCTACGCCAAGGCTGGCGAGGCACGCTGGTTTCCGCCCTTCAAGCACAAAGTGGAGAACCTCGGCGACGAGCCTTACAACGGGGTATACATCGGCATCAAAGGCAAGCTGGCCGCGTACGGCTCTCATACAAAGCAAGGTTCTTCCCCGAGCCCCGAGCAGATAGGGGAGATCCTGGCCGACTCCGCCCGGGCTGCGGCGAAACGCTAACTGGCCTCCGGGATTGGGCTCAGGAGCTTGCGCTCAAGAGTCCGGAGGCCGGTAGCGGTGTAGTTTCGGCCTTGACGAAGAAACCGTCGAGCTGCGCTCGACCGGACAGCCGAGGGCGGCTGTGCCCACGGGGAATTTGCGCAAGCTGCGCCGTTATCCAGCGCCGCTTCATGTAGTAATCTTGAATGTTGGTAACCCCTGAGTGAAGGAAGTGTATGGCGCACACCGTGTTCTGCGTGAAGTTGAAGAGAGAACTGCCCGGGCTGGACGAGCCTCCGTTCGACAACGACCTTGGCCGCAAGGTTTATGACAACGTTTCCCAGGAAGCCTGGAGGATGTGGACGGAACACTGCAAGATGCTGCTCAACGAATACCGCCTGAATCCCGCCCGGCGCGAGGATCAGGAAGTCATTGTGAAGCAGTTGGAGCAATTCTTCTTTGGGGAAGGGTCGGCGGTGCCCAAGGAATATGTGCCGCCGGCGCAGAAGTAGTGGGTTGAGGTTACCGGAGCTGTCCAGGAAATCAGGTTCCTCCACTCCGCTCGCTTTCGCTCCGCTCCGGTCGGAATGACAGAGTTTTGCTTGGAATCCGGGAGGTTAGATTCAGCGATCTAAACCTTCGAGGCGCTTTAGGATCCTGCGGGTCAGGCGGGTCATTGCGCTTCGGTTGTGTGCGCTTCCCGGCGCGTTTTTTGTTCGACGGGGGGCGGGGCGCGTCAACTGGCCCCAGTTTTCCATGTAGCGCTCGTATTTGTGCCCTTTGAGATGGGGCGTCACAGCGATGGTGCGCATCCCCGCCAACGCCCTGACTGGAAAGATGTACCAGACATCGGCGGGCAGGACGTAGACGGCATAGAAGTCGATTTCTTTGGGCGTGTAGGCACGCTGACCGTACGCGTAGAGTTGGCAGAGGTAACAGGTGCCCAGCCACATCTCGGTGGATTTTACCTGCACGCGCAGGAAGTGGCCTTCGTGCTCGGTGGCTACGTCGTAGCGCCCGGAATCTCCCCAGGGCCTGGCCACGTTGAACCCCAGCCCTGAAGCTACGGTCATGAATAAGAGTTCGACCCACTCGCCCCGGCGCTTGAAACTGTCGAAAAGCTTTTTGCCTCGCCTCGCCATAGATTTCTCCCATAAACACAAAAGGCGCAGCCGGTCGGCTACGCCTTCTTCTTCGAGTTTCTTGCTCTCGAACTTTCATTATATCATATTGCTATAGGTGAAACTGCACGATTCTCTGTGCAAACTGAAATTTATATTTCCTTTATTTGCCGCAGATAGCTTGATCCTGGCATTCTTGCCTATTGACAGGGTTTGGGTATGGATTTTCATGGGCGCGGCTGGCAGAGACTCTGGGGAATGTCCCGTCTGTCCCCGAATTCACACGGCGATGAGTCTGCCCCCGCCCAGTGAACAGTGATAAGCTTCTTGTATGGCGTTCACCCCCGATGTGATCGTGACTACGGACTATTCACCCGCCACCATCGCTTTGGTAGCGGCAGCAAAGGACTCGACCGCTAGCCTCGATGAAGCCGCACTTCAGTTGAAGGAATATATGCTCCTGATGGGCTGTCCCGTTGGGATCATCTTCACGCCACAAATTCTTCGCATTTACAAAGATCGATTCACTGGGCGATCAGAAGACTCCATCGAGATGGTCGGCGATTTCCCATCGGGTGAGCTCTTCAAGGTGTGGCAATCGGGTGCCGGGGCAGAATCGGCGATCGAGTCCGCGTTGGTTCAATGGTTGGATGACCTTGCGCACACGGGAGACGTGCGAGTGAGCGATCCCCACCTAAAATCGGCCATAGATGAGAACATACTTCCCGCAGTTAGTGGTGGCCGTGTCAGCATTGCTCACCCCGGCACACTAGAGCGCTAACCAGATGCGACACGTATTCCTCGAGACAAACTGGCTTGTTCGCGTAGCTGGCCCCGCTCATGATCGACCGCCTGCCTCCCTTGAATTGCTGGATTCGGCCAGGGACGGACGAATTCGGATCTATATACCGGCCTGCTGCATCGGAGAGGCGAGGAAGACAATTCGGAGAAAGTCCCAACCGAAAGAGGCCGACACGCTGCGGAGCTATGTTCGATGGGCCGTTGAACAAAAACTCCTTGATCAGGAGACCGCGGAATCCGCGAGGAATATGCTGTCGAGTTTTCATGGGAGTATCACGTCAGAGCTCGCGCGCCTAAATGACACGCTTCGTGGCATTACGAGCGCCGCGGGTGTCGAGATAGTGCGGTTGGATGATGCCGTGCTTGACATGTCACTTGAGTTGCATTTCAAGGAGATCGATCTGAGCGAGTTTGATCGGGCTGTTCTCGCATCGGTACTGATCAAGGGCCAGGGCTTGCGCGACAGCGGCGAAGCCGATGTCAACTTTTGCGGGCTCGATTCGGACCTTTGGCCGTGGGAAAAGAAAACCCATCTGGCACGGCCTGAACTTAAGAAGCTTTACGATGAAGCCGGAGTATGGGTTTATTCGGATTTTACGCTTACAAATCCGAAACGACCTGAGAGTTTTCCAGGGGCCACTCACAGTGATTGACACAGAAACGTCGGTGTCGTCTCACGCAATTGCCTCAAAGAACTCCGGTGGCAAGTTCTCACGCCGCACCTCTGGCCATGTGTTCTGTCTTAATCTTTCCGGGCTGCTTGTGCAGGAAGCGTGGGATCTCACAACCATCATTTGCCCTGCGTCCACGGCAATTAATTGTTTCTCGTCACAGGCTTTATAGACTAGTGCGTTGTCTTCTGCGTAATCCTTGGCAGGGAAGCGGTGTTTGTCCCAGAAGCTTTTCAGATAGCACATCGTGCTTCCCACTGCATACTGCGAAACAACGGATGCGTAGCGGTATGCTTTTATTCCGTTCCAGTATGTGATGGAGTGAAATCCGGTCATCTGCTTGCCGGATTCGACGAGGCGCGCTACTTGGTCACGGACTCTGCCGGCTGCAGACCAGTCGTCATCATCGAAATGACAGACCACCTCGCCGCCCGTAGCCTCACAGGCCAAATTCCGCTTGGTTCCGATCATCTGCCTTTCTGCGAGATAGATGTAAACGGCATCGGGAACCAACTCCTTGACCAAGTCCCCCACGCTGTCAGAGCCATCGTCAATCACCACCAGTTCTTTATCAGGCCAGTCCTGCGACAAATAGCACTTCAGAGCAACACGGATAAGGTGCTGACGATTGTAGGTCGGCATGATGCAGGAGACAAGCACTTCTAAGCCTCGGACAATGCAACCGAGCTGGCAAGTAATCAGCTCAGAGCCACCCCTATTCTATCGCTCGGGACACACGCGCCCACACTTGACCGCTCCCGCGCCCTGAATCGCGATTCCGCGATTGCCATTCCTACTGCCGCCCGCATAGAATCTTCTGTCAGCCCGCCTGTTCTTGCGAGGACGATTGAACAAAGGTCTTGCCATCTATCCCGGGTCTTTTGATCCGACCACTTACGGACACCTCGATCTGATCGAGCGTGGGGCCAAGATATTTGAGGAACTGGTGGTGGCGATCCTGCGGAACTCGGAGAAGAGTCCGATGTTCAGCGTGGCCGAGCGGTTGGAGATGCTGCGGGAACTGACGGCGCACCTGAAGAATGTGCGCATCGACACGTTTGACGGGCTGATGGTGGAGTACGCGAAATCCATGGAAGCGGTTTGCATTTTGCGCGGCATCCGGGCGATCAGCGACTACGAATATGAATTGCAGATGGCGCTGATGAACCGCAAGCTGGAACCCACGCTGGAGACGGTGTTCATGATGCCGGCCGACAAGTACTCCTACGTGAGTTCGCGGCTGGTGCGGGAAGTGGCGCAGGCGGGCGGGCCGGTGAAGGGATTGGTGCCGGAAGTGGTGGAGCAGAAGCTGCGCGAGAAACTTGATCTTGCCTACAAGTTCCGGGACGAGATGCACGAAGCCGCGTCTGCAGTTCTGGGCGGCAAAGAAAAGAAAAGGAAGAAGAAGACATGACCACGGCAACCAGTGAAGCGCTGAAACTGACCGACCGGATCAACCGTATTGAGCCCTCAGCCACGATGGCGGTGGTGGCCGAGGCTGACAAGTTGCGGGCGCAGGGCATCGACGTGGTGGATTTTGGCGCCGGCGAACCGCATTTTGCCACGCCGCAGCACATCAAGGAAGCGGCCATCGCCGCCATTCAGGGCAATTTTACGAAGTACACGGCGGTGCCGGGCACCGCCGAGTTGCGCGACGCCATCGTGCACCGTCATGCGGTGGACTTCGATTCCGATTACCGGCGCGAAGAGGCGATCGCTTCGACGGGCGGCAAGAATGCGCTGTTCAACGCGGTTCAGGTGCTGGTGGACCACGGCGACGAAGTAATTTTGCCGGTGCCCTACTGGGTTTCGTTCAAAGACATTGTGCGCTATGCCGGCGGCGAGTGTGTGTTGCTGCATACGGACGAGTCGCAAGGCTTTCGGGTTACGGCGGAGATGGTTGCCGGGCTGATCACGCCGCGCACCAAAGTCATCATTTTGAATTCACCTTCGAATCCTTCCGGCGCGGTGATGAGTGCGAAGGATCTGGCGGAAGTTGTCCGCCTGGCGCACGAGCGCGGAATCTGGGTGCTCTCCGACGAGTGTTACGTTTACCTCAATTACACGGCCAGGAATTTTTCCGTGGGATCGTTGCGCGAGTTCAAGGAGCGTGTGGTGGTGCTGGGTTCGCTCTCGAAAACTTACGCGATGACGGGCTGGCGGCTGGGGTATGCGCTCGGTCCGGCAGCAGTGGTGAGCGCGATGTCGAAATTGCAGAGCCAGTCGACATCGAATCCAACTTCGATCGTGCAGAAAGCGGCGGTGGCGGCGCTAAAGGGACCGCAGAAGTGCGTGGAGGAAATGCGGCGGGAATATATTGAACTTCGCGACCACGTGGTAAGGGGCTTGCGCGCGATTCCGGGTGTGACTTGCACGCTGCCGGAGGGCGCGTTCTATGCCTATCCGAACATCTCGGCGTTCCTGGGACGCGGGGGCGTGAAGTCGGCTTCGGACGTGGCGGGAAGGTTGCTTCGGGAAGCGCACGTGGCGACTGTGCCGGGAGAAGGATTTGGAACGGCCGAGCACATCCGGGTTTCTTACGCGACTTCGAAGGCGGAGCTGGATCGCGGGCTGGAACGCATGCGGAAGTTCTTTGCGGGGCTGTAGGCGCGGGTATCAGGCACATAGTTGATGATTGGTTCGGCGTAGGCCGTTTGTTCGCGAACGGCCTTTTTTATCGGGTCTCGGGTCATAGGTCTTAGGTCTTGGGTCTTAGCATCTTTATCGCAATCACGCCTAAGACCTAAGACCTGACGCCTAAGACCTCGGCGACGGTGGGCGTTATTGTGAGCAATCTTTATCCATTGTTGATGCTTCCGGCGTTCGATCCACGGCCTTGGGGGACGCACGATCTGTCGCCGATTTATCCGAATCGGCACTTCGAGGAAAAGATTGGCGAGGCCTGGCTCACCGGGGACGATTGCAAGGTAGCGAACGGGCCGTTGACCGGGCAGACGCTGGCACAGCTCAGCGAAAAATATCAGCGGGAGCTTGTCGGCGATGCAGCCCGCGATGCGCGGCGCTTTCCCTTGCTGCTGAAATTTCTTTTTCCGCATGAGAAACTCTCGGTGCAGGTTCATCCCGATGACGAGCAGGCGCGCCGAGTCGATCAGCCCTGGGGCAAGACCGAGTGCTGGTATGTTGCGTATGCGAAGCCAGGAGCGCAGATCGCTTTGGGATTGAAACCGGGCGTGACCGTTGCGCAATTGGAAGACGCGATCCATGAAAAGTGCGCCGAGGAACTGCTGAACTGGCTCAACGTCTATGCGGGCGACATGATTTACGTTAGCGGAGGCAGCGTGCATACGCTGGGGCCGGGCTCGGTGATCGTGGAGACGCAACAGCAGTCAGACACAACCTACCGTTTGTATGATTACGGACGGCCGCGCGAGTTGCATCTGAAAGAGGGGCTGGCGGCTGTGAAGTTGAAAGTCGCGTCGGGAAAAGTGGTGAGGCCGGCTCCGGCGCTGGTGCCGGGCAGTAAGAACCGGCGGGCTCCGCTGGTGGCCGCTCCTTATTTTGTGGTGGATATGTTTGAGATGAAGGACACGCAGGAACTGAGCACGCGCGACGATTCCGGCAAGAGTTCGGCGCAGATTCTCGTGGCTGTGGAAGGATGCGGAGTTGTAGAAGCGTTGGGAGCGGAGCCGGTAACTCTGGCGAAGGGGGATGCCGTGGTGGTTCCGGCGTCAGTGGGGCAGTTTACGGTGCGGCCGCAGTGGACGCTGGAGTTTTTGAGAGCGTGCGTTCCGGGTGCTGCGCTGCCCGAGCCGGAAACGCGAATGTAGGGAGTGGAATTGAAAACATTGGCTAAGAATTCAAACTTTCATCCTGTGATCCTTGCCGGCGGCCGGGGCACGCGTTTTTGGCCCCTGAGCCGGAAGAAACGCGCCAAGCAGTTGCTGGCGCTTGACGGCAAGCAGACGATGATCCAGCAAACGGTGGCGCGGCTGCTGCCGCTGGCTTCTCCAAAAACCTTTTGGATCATTACGAATGACGATCTGCGTCCCGCGATCTTGAAGCAGCTTCCAAAGTTGCCGAAGGCACAGGTGCTGGCGGAACCGCTGGGACGGAATACGGCGCCAGCGATCGGACTTGCGGCGTTTCTTCTGTTGCGCGAACATCCCGAGGCCGTGATTGGCATGTTCCCGTCCGATCATGTAATCGCCGATGAGGAAAGCTATCGCGCGACCATCGAGCGTGGGGTGGAGATCGCGGCCGGCGGCGAAAACATTGTGGTCCTCGGCATCCGGCCGAATCGGGCGGAAACCGGATATGGCTACATTGAGGCGGGCGGCGTTTTCAGCGGCGAGACGCTTCGCGTGCGCCGATTCACCGAAAAGCCCGATGCGGAGAAAGCCGCCACGTTTGTGGCTGCGGGAAATTATTTCTGGAACAGTGGGATGTTTTTGTGGAGCGCTCGCACCCTGGCCAACGCCCTGCGCGAGCATCTTCCGAATACAGCGCACATTCTGGAGGAGATTGCCGGAACTTTCGGCACCCGCAAGTTCGCGAACACTTTTCGCAGGCTATATCCCAGGTGCGAGAACATCAGCGTCGATTACGCAGTGCTGGAGCCACGTTCGGCGAAGGGCGAGCGGGAGGGAAACATCTTTTGCCTACCTGCCGATTTTGGCTGGAACGATCTGGGTTCGTGGACCGCGCTGCACGAACATCACACCGCGAAGAGCAGTCCGCCTGAGGGCAATCTTATCAATGGCTCCGGGGTATTCGTTCTAAACGCGCACGGAAACTACGTTCATGCGCCGGGCAAGTTCGTCGCGGCGGTGGGTGTGAGCGATCTGGTGGTGGTCGAAACCCCAGACGCGTTGCTCATCACTACGCGGCAGCATGCTCAGGACGTTGGCAAAGTGGTGAAGCATTTGGACGAGAAGAAGATGCATAAGCTGACGTGAAAAAGTGGTCAGTGGTCAGTGGCCAGTGACACCGGGAATTTACTGACCACTGGCCACTGATCACTGGACACTGACTTCCATGGCCCAAGAAATCAAATTCGGAACCGACGGCTGGCGCGGCATCATCGCCGACGACTTCACGTTCGACAACGTGCGCCGGGTCGCGGGCGCGATCGCTTCCTATGTGTTGAAATACGAAGACGCCCAACGCGGAGTCTTCATCGGCTATGACACGCGTTTTGCCTCGCCACGCGCGGCGCGAGTTGCGGCTGAGGTGATCGCTGCCGCCGGTATTGCGGTGAAGCTGGCCATCGATTACACGCCCACTCCAGCCGTGTCGTACGCGGTGAAAGACAAAGGCGCAGCGGGCGGAGTGATGGTGACATCCAGTCACAATCCGTGGAACTGGAACGGAGTGAAATTCAAAGGGAAGTTTGGCGGGTCGGCCACGCCCGCCATCATGAAACGAATTGAAGAAGAACTGAGCGCGGGCGCGATGCCGGCTGGTTCGAGAGCGGCCATCGAAGAGGCCGATCTCAAGACGCCTTACATCGCCGCGGTTTGCAACTTTGCCGACATGGATCTGATCGGCAAAACCAAGTTCAAGTTCGCCATCGACTCGATGTATGGTTCCGGCCGGGGAGTTCTGGCCGGAATTTTCCACGATCGAGGCGTGCCGTACATCGCCATTCGCCAGGAAGTGAACCCTCTTTTCCCCGATATCAATCCCGAGCCCATCGAGCCGCACATCGCTCTGCTGCAGCAAACTGTGGTGAAAGAAAAATGCGACGCCGGCCTGGCCACCGACGGCGATGCCGACCGCATCGGCGCGGTCGCCGAAGACGGCAGCTTCGTGGACTCGCACAAGATATTCTGCGTCCTGCTGCGCTGGCTGCTGGTGCGCAAGAAGTGGCCGGGAGACGTGGTGCGCGCCTTCAATACCACACGGATGCTCGATCGCATTGCCGCCAAGTACGGCCGCAAGCTTTACGAAACGCCGATCGGATTCAAGTACACCGCCGATCTGATGATGGAGCACGACATCCTCATCGGGGGCGAGGAATCTGGCGGAATTGGCTACTCGCGCTTTCTGCCCGAGCGCGACGGAGTGCTGAATTGCCTGCTGCTGGCCAATGCGATGGCGGAGGAAGGCAAACCGCTGGGCCAACTGGTTGCGGACCTGCAACGCGAGTTCGGCCCGCACTATTACGGCCGGCGCGATCTGCATATACCGGAAGAGATCAAGCAGGGCGCGATTCGGCGGGCTCGGGCCGAGAGCACGCAGAGCCTGGGACGCTATCGCGTGCTGAAGAAAGAAAACCTCGATGGCATCAAGTTCTTTCTCGATGCGCCGACGAACGGCAACGGAGCGGAAGCGTGGATCCTATTCCGCGCCTCGGGAACCGAGCCTCTGCTGCGCGCGTATGCGGAGGCCGCGTCGCCGGAGTTGGTGAACGAAATCCTGGCCGCCGCGGAGAATTTTGTCAGGAACTAAGAGCGGACCTACTTATACCGCCAAGACTCCACATTTGACGCGGCAGTAATGCGATACTTCTATGTAAGCATGCCCTTCGCCGGAAACTCAAACTCGACCCCCGACTCGCCTGAGGCGCGCCGTTATAACCGGGTCCACCGCTGGCTGGGGGTTGCCGATTTTGTGATCGGCTCCGCTTTCCTTGTGGTTCTGCTGGTCACAGGCTGGACCGGTTGGTTGCGCGATCTTGCCTTGCGCCGGGGATTCCAGAATTACACGCTGGCTGTCTTCGTCTATTTGTTTTTCCTGCTGTTGATCAGCAAAGTGCTGGGACTGGGCCTTGACTATTACGGGTTCCGGCTGGAGCGAAAGTTCCAACTCTCGACGCAGAAGTTTCGGTCGTGGCTCTGGGATGAAGCCAAGGGATTTCTGGTGGGACTGGTGCTGGCGGGGATCGTGGTGGAGTTGCTGTATTTCATGATCCGCCAATCTCCGCAGCATTGGTGGCTCATCACCTGGGCACTGTTCATGGGGCTGTTTATATTGCTAGCGCAGCTTGCTCCAGTGGTGCTGTTCCCGATCTTCTACAAGTTCGAGCCGCTCGACAACGAAGATCTGCGGCGAAGGCTGGTTCTATTGAGCGAGCGTGCGGGGACGCGCGTGCGTGGAGTCTATCGCTGGAAGCTTTCGGAAAAGAGCAAGAAAGCGAATGCGGCGCTCACCGGACTGGGCAACACGCGGCGGATCATCCTGGCCGATACCTTGCTGGATAATTACGCTCCCGAGGAAATTGAAGCGGTGCTCGCCCATGAACTCGGCCATCACGTGCACCGGCACATCCTGAAGAGCATTCTGGTACAGGCTGGAACTACTTTGCTCGGCTTCTGGGCGGCGAACTGGGTGCTTCACTACGCGGTCGATCGTCAAATATTCGAGGAACTTTCCGATTTCGCGAACCTGCCTTTGCTGGCGCTTACCGCGACGGCGCTTTCGCTGCTGCTGATGCCGGCGCTCAATGCCTACTCGCGCTACAACGAGCGGCAGGCTGACCGTTACGCTTTTGAATCCATTATCAGCGTGGAGCCCTTCATTTCGTCGATGAACAAACTGGCGCAGCAGAACCTGGCGGAGCGCACGCCTTCGAGGTGGATTGAGGTGCTCTTTCACTCGCATCCCGCAATCTCAAAACGTGTGGCGGCCGCGGAGGCGTGGGCGCGCCTGCAGAATGCGGGACCGCAGGGGTAGAACTTAGTACCGAGTACCTAGTACCGAGAAACTAACGCTTCCCCAGGATTTCCGCCACACGCTGCAGATCTTCTTCCGTATCCACACCCACGGAGTCGTAAGGCGTTTCGCCGATGTAGATGGGGATTCCGTTCTCCAGAAAACGCAGTTGCTCGAGCCGCTCGCTCTTTTCGAGCGTCGATTCTGGCTGGCTCACAAAGAGATCGAGGGCGGGTTTGCGGTAGGCGTACAGGCCAAGATGTTTGAAGTAGCGCGGTTCAGTCTTGTCGCGATCAAAAGGAATTGTGGCGCGGGAAAAATAAAGAGCGCGGCCGTTCGGAGCCGTCACAACTTTGACCACGTTCGGATTACGGATGTCTTCCGGCGGGCAGAGAGTCTTCACGGTTCCCACCTGGACTGCCGGGTCCTTCATTACATCGAGCAAGGTGGCAATTTGTTCCGGGCGCACGAGTGGTTCGTCCCCTTGTACGTTGACATAAACATCCGCTGCGATTGAGTTTGACAGTTCATGCACGCGCTCGGTGCCGCTGCGGTGAAGGGATGAAGTCATTCGCGCATTCCAGCCGTGCCTGCGGCAGGCTGCCATGATCTCTTCAGAATCGGTGGCTATGATTACGCCGGAGAGAACCGGCGACGAGTGGACCGCCTCGTACACCCAACCGACCAGTGGCTTGCCAGCGATCTCGCGCAGCATCTTGCGCGGCAGACGGGTAGAAGCCAGGCGGGCGGGAATGATGGCAACTGATTTCATGGATTAATCGAGTGCAGCCGCGTTGCGCTCTTCACCTCCACGATAGGCTCAGAAATTAAAGCGATAACCCAGAATCATTTTGGCAATCAAGTGGTCGGTCGCACCCGTGAGTCCCACGCCGAGGCCAAAATTGATTTCCCATTGCGGCGCGATATTCAAATCAATCGCCGGGAGAATCTGGTGCTGTTGCTGTGCGACCGCGTCGAATCCCGTTACTGGGCCGACCGAACCATAATATTCCAGACCTCCAGCGACCTTCGGAGAGAAATCGTAGCTGAATTTGAAATTTGGTGAAAAGACGACGCCACGGTTCACACTCTCACCATGGAAAGACCGGTCCAGCGTGGGGTTCAGGGACCAATACCATCGTCCGACTTTTTGGTCCACGATGGGACGAATTTCCCAGGTCCACGTGTCCACGGAATATTGCCGTCTCTGGTAGCCGATTTCATTGGAGAGGCTCACCCCCACGGGCCAATGCCATTTCTTCGAGACAGCAAGGCGCGGCCGGATGTGATCGCCAACCCACTGCCAGCCCTGGCCCTCGGTGATGGAGGTGAAAATGTAAAAGCCGCACTCGAACCAGTCATTGAAACCGTGGGTGATCTCGACGGTTTCATGCTCGGCATGATTGGTGGGAAAAAGACGGTCTGCAATCGCCTTCGAACCGTCGATGGTGAAGTTGCTATGCAGTTCCAACATGGTGTGTCCGGAATTGACCAAATCAGCTCCGTACACCTGGATTTCGTAGTTGTCCTGAGCATGGGCGAGGGATGCAGCTAAGATGAACGCAAGCAACGCCGACGCGAGAAGGGAACCGCTGGAAATGCTGAACAACTGTGAAGCGGGCCCGCACCGCACCGCTCTCACGTGAAGTCGATAACTCATTGGCCGAGTATACTCAAGCCGTCCGTGAGGAAGAGCATCGGCCCGGCATATTGAATCGGGTTCCCTACAGCAGAGTTCCCGGCACTGCAAGCGCCTACACTTCTCGGTAGTGGCTCAGTTTGAATCTGTCCGCCTTCTTGAGGGGCGTCATCCCGAAACCCGGCGCAGTTCAGCCGGGTCAGGGGATCTCTCATAAACAGACGCATGCGCGGGGGAGATCCTTCGCTCCGCCTGAAAAGCGGCTCCGCTCAGGATGACGCCACTGAAAGAAATTCAAACTGAGCCCACTTCCCATTTCTCGTCATTGCAGGCGCATGAATAGCGGTGGTGCGTTGGCGACGAAGCATACGACCGTTGCACCCGCTTCGCCTGACCGTTTACAATCTCAGACACGTTATGACGGACGAAAACCCATTCCGAGGCTTCGGAGACGCAGCCGGTCTGCATGGCCCCATATTGCCTCGCTGTCAGACCGCAATGGAGCGCATCTTGCAGTAAGCATGCAGTGTCCAGGCCGGGATTTCTTTCAAGCTGTTGTAAACAAGTGTGGCGGCGTAGCTCAGGTGGCTAGAGCGACGGTCTCATAATCCGTAGGTCCGTGGTTCGAGTCCACGCGCCGCCACCAATCTCCTCAACAACTTGCAGCAGATCGGGCGAAAGCTCGACCGTTATGTTTTTTTGTCACATTGAAGCGTGACTCATGTCCTTGCGCGGGCTTGGACTGAGGACTGAAATGGCATTGGTCAGTCATCAGACCAATTCCGATGATAGCAGCAGCCCCAGCGCGAGCCCGGTTTGAAGCGATCCCCAGAAGCAAGGTTTATCAAGAGGTCGCCCGGCAACTGCAGCGGCACATCACGGAAAAGCTGAAACCCGGGGATCTGCTGCCTCCGGAACGCGAGTTGGTTCGGATGCTAGGCGTGGGCCGCAGTTCAGTGCGAGACGCCATCCGTAGCCTGGAGTTGATGGGTCTTCTCGAGCCAAGGCAGGGTATCGGCACAGTGGTTTGCGATCCCGCCGCCGCATCGGCAAATCCTCTCGCCGATGCGCTGCTGGAAAAGCGAAAGACGGTTGCCGACCTGCTTGACGTGCGCAAGATGATCGAGCCGCCCCTGGCTCACCGCGCCGCCTTGCGGATCTCCAGCGACGAAATCGCCAACCTGGAAGACATTCTGCTGCGCCAGGAGGCGAAGGTGCGTGCCGGCGAACTGGGAATCGAGGAAGACTCCCAGTTTCACTACGCCATCGCCATGGCTTCCGACAATGCAGCGATCTTGAAAGTCGTGGACGTGTTGATGGATCTGCTGCGCGAGACCCGGGAGCACTCGTTGCAAGTGGAAGGACGGCAAAACAAATCGCTCTCCGGTCACCACCGCATTCTTGCCGCTCTGAAGCGGGGCGACGCGTCAGCCGCCGAGGCTGGCATGCGTCGGCACTTACAGGAAGTCGAAAGCATCGTACTGAAAAAGCTTTAAGAGAATGGAGGTTGCCAAATGGGTCAGCTATTCGCGGTTGAAGTAATCTACCGGGGGGTCTTCCAAAAGACTCTCGCGAAGAACATCACGCGCGGCATTGTTTTGGCGGCGCACAACGAAGGCAAATTGGGTATTTCGTTTGGCCGGTATGGAGATGCTCCGGAGCGTAATGGAATTCCAGCGAAGAGTTTCGCGATCGTCGCCAACGACGAAGTGACGCTCGAAGCCGGAATGGCGCAATACGAGCCGAAGCAAGTCGACCTGACCGTGGTCCTCGACGACACGCTGTGCAAGGGCACGGAGTCGTGGGCATGGTATGGCCTGCAGCCCGTGCTGCACGCTCTGAAACCGGGACGCACCCTCATTGTGATTTCTGTGGAGGATGCGCCCGCATTGTTGAAAAACATTCACCGCCGGGAAGCGCCTTACAAGCTGGGAATCGTGAAAGGCCTTACCAGCTTTTCGGGCATGTGGGTGTTTAAAGATGACCACACGGATGTCCGCATTCTGGGCGCGATCGCAAGAGCGCTGCCGGAAGTGTTTGGCTTGGAGGCGGTGGAGAAATTCATCAACGAGAAGCTGAAGAGTTCTTTGAAGGTGACTTCGGCTCGTAATGCCTTTGAGCGCTTTGCCACGGTTGAGGTAGAACCAGGGCAGGGTAATCCCGAAGAATTATTCGCGTTCAACAAGCCCGGTTGGGAAGAACTGCGGGGCGGCGTTTCTATAAAGGGCCAGCCGCAGGGCGGACCCTATGCCGATCCTGAGACGGGGAAATTGGGCGGCTTCCGTCCAGCCCGCAACGAGCTATTCAAGAAGTACTCCACCCGCACCTTTAGACCGGTCATCAACTTCTCGACGTGCACCAAATGCACGCTGTGCTGGCTGAATTGCCCGGATGCGTCGTTCGACGTCACTCCCGACGGGACTTACGACGCCAACCTCGAAGCGTGCTGCGGTTGCGGCATTTGCGAGGAGGTTTGCCCAGTTAAGGACTGCGTCCACATGGTGAACGAGTCTGAATTCCACGATAACAACAGCCAATGGGAGGCGTTCAAGAAAGACAAGGGCGCCTATTTGAAGTGGCTGGAAACCACGATCGAGAAGGCCGAGCCGATCGAGAAGCGGTCGCAAGGATTCCGTTATCGCGGCCAGTATCAGGAACAGGTCCCCGAGGCTCTGGAACTGGCAAAGAAAGGCTAGGGGCCGGTAATCGAGGCGAAGACGCAGCCTGAAAATTAAGGAGATTGAAATGGCGACACTTACATTACCTGTTGAAGAAAAGAAGAAAAGCACCGAGCAGGAAGCCCTGATTACCGGCGCCGAGGCCATTGCGATTGCCTGCAAACTGGCCAACGTGGACGTGGTCACGGCTTACCCAATCCGGCCGTACGACACGGTGATGCAGTACATCAGCCAACTGGTGGCAGATGGCGAAATGGACTGCGAATATATCGTGGCGGAAGGCGAGCATTCTCAATTCGAAATCGTGAAGCACGCGTCGGTTTGCGGAGCGCGCGTGTTCTGCGGTTCGAGCGGCGTGGGCTGGATGTACGCCATGGAAGCGCTGACCGTGAGTCCGGCTCTGCGGGTTCCCATGGTGTGCATGGTGGGCAACCGGGCGCTCGACGATCCCGGCGCCTTCGGCGTGGAGCATAACGATGCGTTGGCGGTCCGCGACCTGGGCTGGATGTTGACCTGGGTCGACAGCGCGCAGGAAGCGCTGGACATGGCACTGATCGCCTATCGTGTGGCGGAAGACCGCCGCATATTTGTACCTTTGGCCATCAGTTGCGACGGAGCATTCCTAACTCACTCGCAAGCCCTGGTGAAGATCCCGTCGGCGGAGCAGGTTAAGAAGTTCCTTCCCGCCTACAACCGAGGCGATCTGCTGCTCCATCCCGATAACGTGATTTCGGTGGCCCCGCAGGTCAACGAAGATTGGGTGACGGAGATTCGACGGCAGAACTACGCGGTCACCGAGATCGCCTGCGACGTGATTCGCGAAGTCTATGCCGACTTCGAGAAAACGTTTGGGCGGAAGTACGGCAATCCGTTCTTCGAAGAATATATGACCGAGGATGCGGAAGTCGTGCTGCTGGGCATGGGAACCATGTCGACGCCGGTCAAGGTCGCAATCCGGAAGATGCGCGAACAGGGCAAGAAGGTTGGGTTCGTTCGTCTGCGCTGGTTCCGGCCGTTTGCCGGCCCGGAGCTTGCCAAGTGCCTGGAGCGGTTTAAGGCCGTGGGCGTAATCGATCGCGACTTCTCGTTCGGATCTCCGGACTTGAGTGGCGTGGTGGCGACGGAAGTTCGGTCTGCCATGTACAGCAGCAGCAGCACCCGGCCGCCGGTGATTGGCTTCATTGGTGGATTGGGTGGCCGCGAAGTGACCGTGCCAGATGTAGAAAAGACGACTGAGATCGTGTTCCAAGCTGCGAAAGGGAAAGCGCAACCTCTGACCCAATGGATCGGGCTGCGGGAATAACGCCAGTTGACGTGGCGCTATTCATAGCCGGAAAGGACAAACAATCATGAGCACATTTGTAGACGAAAAACCGACGCAAGACCTGGAAGCCTTCAAGGGAGTGAAGAAGGTTCCACACGAGGAGTACTACACGTCCGGCCACCGCACCTGTCAGGGCTGCGAGTCTGCGCAAATCATGAAATTGATGGCGAAGGCCGCAGGACCCAGAACCATCGTTCTGGGCAGCACCGGGTGCATGTACGTGGCGAACACCTCTTACTACTCAACCCCATGGGGCGTGCCCTGGATGCACACGCAACTGGGCAGTTCGGGCTCGAGTGCATTGGGGGTGGCGGCGGCTTTGCGCGTCCAGATGCGCAAGGGCGTCATGAAGGACGAGCCGATCAACGTGATCGCGTTCTGCGGCGATGGCGGCGGAGCGGACATGGGCCTGGGAGCAATCTCGGCCACCATGTGCCATCCCGATTACAACCTGCTGATCCTGATGTACGACAACGAGTCGTACGCCAACACCGATGTCCAGATATCCGGGACATCGCCGTATGGCGTCAACACGTCGTTCAGCACGCCGGGAAAAGTGAAACGCATCATGAATCACCGCTGGAAAAAGAACATGGCGCCGCTCATGATGGTTGGCCATCCCACAGTGAAGTATGTAGGAACTATTTCTACCTCCTACCCGCTGCAGGCGATGAACAACGTTCGCAAGGCGCTGTCGATCGGCGGGCCGACGTTTATTCATTGCCTCAACCCCTGTCCGAAGGGCTGGGATTTCGATCCCGTGCTTTCCTTTGAACTGGGCGAACTGGCGGTGAACACCGGCATTTGGCCGCTGTACGAAGTGGAAAATGGCAAGCTGAAGCTCTATGGCAAGACGAAGGACATCGCCAGCGGCAGATTTAAACGGCTGCCGGTGCGCGATTACCTGCTGAAACAGGGAAGGTTCGCACATTTCATCGAGGAAGATATCGATTACTTCCAGAGCAAGATCGACGACATGTGGAACAAGTGGCTGGTGCCGGGAATCATCCCGCTCCAGAAAGAAATCGACGCTGCCGAATAAACCCGCCCGCCCTTAAACGGGCGGGTTTTTCATTTTACCCGGACGTTTCCGGCAGGGAGTACCGCCCGAGAAAAGAAGACCGATTCTGACAATCCCCAGGAGGATGCCTAGGGCCACGAGTTGGCACCAAACCGGAGATGGGCCGCATCGCTGGAAACCGGTGGGTCCAGCTCGTGTGCGGTGTCATCGCGATGATCGTCATCTCTAACTATCAGTATGCCTTCACCGGCAGGCCATCCATCACGCGAGAACCTCTCCTTGGTGCCACTGCTCAGCTTTGCTAGGCCACGCCCTGAGCTTTAATGGGCGTAGGGGCATCGACCCATCGAAACTGCGCGCCCCGAGTCTCGGACGACGCGGGCTGCCAGCGGCTTCAGCCCCAGCAAAGCGAGGAATGCAGCGATCAGGTCGCAGGCAATCATCGCCCAGAAGACATTTGTCCAAGAACCCGGTCTTTTCAAACAACCACGCGGCTAGGGCTCCCTTCCCCGCGCGGGAAGGGAGCCTGTCCTGTTGTGCCGCAGGAGGCGGGTTAGGCCACGCTGCGGGCGCCCGCCGGTGTCAGTTGCGGGGCCACGCTCACGTCACTGTGCACCGGAGCCTTCATGCGGCGTAGCACAAAGAAGGCGAGCACTGCGGCGATCGCGTCGAAGGTGATGGCGACTCGGAACACACCCATCCAGCCAGCCTTCGGCAACATGAACTTAGCGTGGAACGGAGTCCAAACCGCCGGCACCACAGTCAGGATGATTCCGTAGGCAATCAGCACTCCGGCCACCGCTAGCAGTATGGTCTTGGCGTTTCGACTTAGCTGCAGGCGAAGCGCCGTCGGTGCCAGGAATACTGCGAACATCACCAACACGCCTCCCAGCAGGAGCAGGATGTCGGCGCGGAAGTCGAAAGCTTTGCCTGCGGCCAGCGCCGAGCCGATGGGCACGAACATGGAGGCGGTACCCTTGGCGGTATACAGGAAGCCGTAGTTCTCGGTGGCGTGCTTGCGCCCGAAGAAGTCTCCGCAAAGCGCCGGAAACAGCGAGAAGATCTCGCCCCAGCCGAAAAAGGTGAACGCGCTGAAGATGACGAACAGCAGCGGGTTATGGGCGAACTTGATGAGCACAAAGATGGCTATGGCCTCTAAACCAAACGCCACGGTCATGGTCATCTCCCGTCCAATGTGGTCAGAGACCCAACCCCAGAAGGGGCGGCATAGTCCGTTGACCAAACGGTCGGCGGAGAGCGCAAAGACCAGCGCTGGCATGGCGAGTCCCAGCAAGTTGACGGGTATCTTATCCACCTTGAAATCGACCGCCATCGGGTTGAGCTGCGCCACTGCCATCAAGCCCCCGGTCGCCACCATCGTCATCATCACGTACATGAGCCAGAAGTTGGGCGTGGCCGCCATCTCCCCGGAGGTGAAATCCGCCTGCGTCTGGCGCTTCTTCACTTCCTGGCTGCCCTTTATCCTCCAAGTCTTGGGCATCCAGCCGGCCGGCGGCGACTTGAGAAAGAACGCCGCCACGATCACGGTCAATCCCTGGATGATCCCCCAGCGGATGAAGGCTGCCTGGTAGCCCGCCGAGGCGATCATGTTGGCGATGGGGGCAACGGTGAAGGCTGATCCGGCGCCGAAGCCAGCCGCCGTCAGTCCCGCCGCCAGCCCGCGGTGATCCGGGAACCATTTGAGGGCACTGCCGACGGCGGTGCCGTATACGATGCCGGCACCCAGCCCAGACACAGCGTAAGAAAGATACAGAGCGGTCAGCGACTCGGCTCTGCCGCTTCCGACCCAGCCGAGCCCCGCCAGAACGCCCGCGATCATCACCAGTAACTTGGGGCCGAATGTGTCCACCAGCCAACCCTCGAAGGGGACTAGCCAAGTCTCGAGGAGCACGAAAACGGTGAAGGTCACCTGGATGAGGGCTTGCTCTGCCTTGAGGTGCTTCTGGAGCGGCGGCACGAAGAGAGTCCAGCCGTACTGAAAGTTCGCCACCGCCACCATGCTGAGGATGCTGAAGAAGAGAATTATCCAGCGGTTGGATTCGCTGGGAGTAGAACCGACTGCCGCTGTAGATTCAGACATAGGTGACCTCCGTGACGGCGCGTTAGACGTGAACAGCCCTGCTGCCAGAACCACGTGGTCCGGCAGAGTCGTACCGGTTCACCCAAGCGGGCGTGAACTCGAGAATCCATTGGCGCGCGGCGAACCGTACTATATACTGGTCCGCTCATCGAACCACTTGTCGGGTAGGGAATGTAGCACGCTTGTAAAGAACTGTCAATGGCCTGAAAACCCGTGTGGCGAGGCTCATTTGGCCTGCGAGATTCCTATGAGGTGTTCGAGAAGAGAGAGACGATATCCATGGATGACAGCCTGCGAGCCCAAATCGAGAATTATTTGTCACGCCTTGATGGCCTTAGCTGCCGCGGGCGCCAGCTTCGCGAAGTTTTGGCTACGGACCCCTCCAGCACCTCGGCGATTGCGGAGACTCGGGCCTGGCAGGAAGACTGTGGGGTAACGATCAATCAATTGTCCGGAGGCAGCAAGGCGCATTGGCTCGCCCGGTCATTCAGCCAGGGATTTCTAATGCGCTCAACCGACGGCCGTGCGGTCGAAGGGGCGGCGCCTGCCGAGATCGTTACGCGACTGCTCGACGTCCTTGAACAGGCCATTGCTTCGCTCTCCGGAGCGGATGATGGCGCGGTGATTACCGCGTCGTCATCATCGGAGCAGCCGCCTCCCCGGCGGTTCGAATTCGTTCACAACGCCGAACTACGGCCCGTGGTCGAGCAGGCCTACATCGATAGCCGGCGCGCCCTTGAGCGAGCAGACTATGACCAGGCGATGCGCACTTCTTGTGGAATCCTCGAGGCGATCGTAACCGACGCGCTGGAGCACAAAGGACTGAGTGCGTTGATTGCGTCAGGAGCACCCGCCGAGAAGATTGCCGATTGGTCATTTCAGGCGCGGCTCGCCGTCGCGGAGAAGACGGGATTGATTCGCGGTGGGTGCGCCCGGTTACCGGCAGCGGCGCGGGCGTATCGAGACCAGACCGGTGTTGAGCGGAAGGGGGAGGTTTCCGAGCGTGATGCGCGAACGACAGGACAGGTGCTTCATGTCGTGATGAGGGATTTGGATCCTGGCCGGTGAGCGGCCACCGGGGCTTGATTCTGGGCTTTACGCGGCGCTGAAGCGCCGCTCTTCCACTGCCGCTAATCTTCCAGATCCTGACGGAACACCGGTTGTGATGGATCGAGGCTGCCCTCGATGACGGCTACGAGCAGGTTTCCATACGCATTGGTCGCCTCCTGCAGCGAGGCGTAACCGCGTTCCCTTTGGAGTGCTCCGCTCTCTGAGTAGATGAGCGTGAAATAGCGGCCCGAGGAATACTGCAATTCAAGCAACTTGTCCGGCATGTCGGGATCGCCTTCCTGTCCCAGCACATCCATCAAGGCCACAGTCCACCGCCTGCCTTTCGGGTCGCTGACGACCTCGCGCTCCACGTACTGCCATTCGTCCATGCTCCACAATGGCATATTTCATTCCAGCAACTGGGAAAGCGCGCTTGCGACCTGCGTCCCAGTGAACGGTTTCGGAACCACCAAGACTCTGTGCGCTTTTCGGGAACGCAGGCTGGCGGCAGCCATTTCTGGCGTGTCACTGATGATCACGACCGGGAGTTCGGCGTGACTCGGGTGGTGACGCACGCTGTCGAAGAGCGACTCGCTCATTTCGAAGGCGGAGCAGTCGAGCACGAGGGCATGGGCGCGTTGCTCGAGAACCACCTCGTTGACGGCCGAGGTGTATCCAACTGCGAAGACTTCGTAGCCGTGATCACGCAACGCAAACGTCAGCAACTCGGCAATCTCCGGGGTATCGTCGATGAGCAGGATGCGGCGCAACCATGCCCTACTTCTTGCCGGCTCCGGCGCCGGGCAGCCGCGGTTTCTTGCCGTGGGAGGGCTCCAGATCCATCACCCACACTCGCCCGCCGGCTGTGTAATAGGCGCGGTGATCGTTCTCGATCATCGCCCCCCAGGCCTCCAGCGTGCGCATGGCAAACGTGTATCCCTCGAAGTTGTTGCGCGTGTGATCGAGCACCTCGTTGGTGTGCCAGTTGTCGGTAAGGATAGCATCGCCCCCGTGCACGCGCAGGACGGTGTAATAGCGGTCGAACGCGGCTTCCGGCCGTACGTCGCGGGTGGAGCCGCGCTTCTTGCCTTCGCTGACGATGTAGCTTTCCTGCGCTTCGGGAACTGCTGGGGGAGGGGTTGTTTTCGCGCTCATACGGTCTCCGCCACGGCCGCGGCTTCTGCCGCCGACGCCATGTTGACAAGGTTTTTCGCATCCGCGGCCTGGATCAAGGCCTCGGGCAGTTCGACACTCATCATTCGCCACTGCTCGTTGGCAAACTTCTGCAGGGTGGCGATGTGCTCGGCGTGAAGGTGACCAAAGCGTCCTTGCAACTTCAGGTACTCGGACACCGGCCGCATGCTCGCCGGACGGAAGCTGTAATCAAAGGCGCGCATCTCTGGACTCCACTCCCACATGGGATAGAGCCCGCATTCGACGACCAGCCGGCCAAGATCGATCGAGCGCGGCGTCTCGTACACGAAGCCCTTCTGGCAGGGAGTGTAGACCATCAGGTAAGCCGCGCCCCGGTGGTTAAGTCCCTTGCGCACTTTGTTCATCAAGTCGATGGGATAGCCCACGCTCGCGGTCGCCACGTAGCAATGGGGATGACCGGCCGCCATCATGCGGGCGAGGTCTTTGGGGAACAGCTTCTTGCCTTCTGGAACTTCCGGGCCGGGAGGAGAGAAGGTGGTCATGCCGCCATAGGGTGTGCGCGACGATGCCTGGATGCCGGTGTTCGCGTATTGCTCGTTGTCGTAGCAGATGATCAGGCAGTCGTGATTGCGATAGAGCGCGCCGGAAATCGAGGCCAGGCCGATATCGGACGCACTGCCGTCGCCAGCTTCGCAAATAATATTTGGAAACTTGCCCTTCCACTTGCCTTTCCGGATCATGGCTTCATAAGCCGCTGCCACGCCCGCAGTGAAGCTGCCCGCGCTGCCGATCTGCGTGTGCGCCCAGGGCACGTTGTAGGGCGTGCACAAATACGAACTGTTTGCGACATACATGCAGCCGGTTGGTCCGACCAGGATGGTATTGTCGCCCGCGGCCTTGCTCGTCATCCGGTACTGGATGGAGGGTCCGCAGCCCGCGCACGTGCGGTGACCGGGGACAAACGGCTCGCTCGACGGTAAGTCGGGGTTGTAGAAACGCGCTCCCTGGTTCGGGCTACCGAGAATCGGCAGCAGCTGCCGCTCAACTTCTATGGTTGCCATATCGCTTCCTCCCGCAATACTTCACTGCTCTTCACTGCTCTTCGAATCCGACCCAATGTGTACGCTTTGCGATTTTCCCGCGCTTCTGCGCTTCGATCATTTTCTCGGTCATCCAGTAAAATTCCTTCAGGACGATGGCCTCGCCGCCCATGCCAGCCATGAACGAGAAAACGAGCGGGCGCTGTTGGCTTTCGTAGAGAGCCGCACAGACCTCGGCATACAGCACGCCTCCGCTGCTCACGCTGCCCAGTCCCATGTTGGTCTCGATCACACCGACCACCTTGAACTTGCTGAGGACCTCGCGCACGCGCTCGGTAGGATACGGCCTGATGGTCCGCAGCCGCACAAGACCGACTTTGAGGCCCCGGTCGCGCATGTGCTGGATCGCGAACCGCGCCGTCACTCCGTGTGCTCCCTGAAGGAAAAATACGACTTCTGCGCCTTCGGTCATGAACTCTTCGACCCAGGGATCGTAACGGCGCCCGAAGATCTGCGCGAACTCCTCGTGGACCTCCTCGATCACCACCATAGAATCTTCCATGGCGCGGGCACGCTCCAACTGAAGCGGCGGACCCTGCTCGGGCATGATCTGCGGTCCGTGCGACACCGGACGCCGCGGATCGAGCGGGTAGGGATGCTTGTAGGGCGGCAGGAATTCCTTCACTTGGCCCGGGTCAGGCAACTCGACGTCACTCGTGATGTGGGAGACGAAGAAACCATCCTGGCAGACCATCTGGGGCAGGAGCACGCGAGGATCCTCCCCGATCCGATAGCCCATCAGATGGTTGTCGAATGCCTCCTGGGCATCGCACGACCAGCCCATGAGCCAGCCCATGTCGCGCGTCGAGAGCGCATCGGTATGTTCGGAGCCGAAATCGCCCGGCGGATCGAGCGTGCGGTCGGCGATCATCATCTGCACCGGCATACGGCTGCCTGAGATCGGCGAGTAGAGTTCGTATGCGAACTGCACGCCCACACCCGAACTGCCGGTGAACACGCGCGCGCCGCACGACGAAGCGCCGTGCGAAATGCTCAATTGCGAGTGCTCGCTGTCGGCCACAATGTACTCGGCATCGAGTTCGCCATTGGCCACCATTTGCGCCAGCGCCATCATAGTCGCCGTGTAAGGCCGGATCGGGTAGGCCGCAATCACATCGACATCTGCGTACTTGGCGGCCTGTGCCGCGGCGACGCAGCCGTTGATCCGGACTGTTTTCTTTTTTCCTGCGGTAACCGTTGGCATAATTCGCTCCGATTCTAAATGTTCTTCGCGGGCCGGTCTCCAAGGTTCATCAGCTCTTCGGCCTGCCGGCCATGCAGACCCGGCGAGATTGCGAACGCCGTATCCATTCGCACCACGCCGGTGTCGAAGTCCAGTTCGGGCACGCCCTCGAGGCAGCCGGTTGGACACTCTTCGATGCACACGCGGCAACCTTTGCAGTAGTCGACCAGAATCTTATAAAGTCCGTTCGAGCGTGCTGGACGCGCGATGCACGGTTCCGGACAGACCAGATAACAGTTGTCGCAGGCGTTACAGGTGCCGCAACTGAAACAGCGCCCGGCCTCCTCGACAGCCTGCTCTTCCGAGAACGCCTCGATCACTTCCTCTTGCGTCCTGCGGCGGCTTGCCGGCGGCAGCAGCGTCTGCTGCACTCGCGGGAAGTGCGGGAAATACGTCATGTTCATGCGGTTTAGATCGAAGATGACGTCGACGGCGATGGTGCGCGGCTGCAACTTTTCACCGCGCATAACCTTGTCCACATTGAAAGCTACGCGCTTGCCGTCGCCGACGGCGTTGACCACCATCAGAGGCTGACCCGAACCAAGCTGGACGATGTCGCCGGCCGCAAAAAAGTTGGTGTCACCGAGACGTCCGAACTTGTCGATCTTGATGGTGCCGCGCTCGGTCTTGAATTCGTCCGGCAACCATGCGAGCGAGGCATGCTGTCCGACGGCGATGATCACGTTGTCGACGGCGAAACGCTGGGCCGGGGCCGCTTGATCGACCGTGATTGGCGAAGCGTTGATGGCGCCCGAGAATCGCGCCGGATGCAGTTGCAGAGCCTCGACCTTGCCGTTGCCGAGCACCGCAGTCACCGCGCGCCCGTGCAACAGTTCCACCCCTTCTTCGCGCATGTCGTGCAGATCTTCGGGCACGGCCGGCATTTCCTCGGGGTTCGCTTCCACCGTGATCATGGTCACTTCCACAGCGCCCTGCCGCAGGGCTTCGCGGGCGCAGTCGATCGCGGTGTTTCCGCCTCCGATGACAGCGACCCGGGCGCCCAGCTTAACCTTGGATGTGCCCATGCCGATGTCGCGCAGGAAGGGAAGTCCGTACAGGACGCCGTTCTTGTCCTCGCCTACGGCCCGCACGCTATTGGGCTCGGTGAGCCCCACAGCCAGAACGCAGGCATCGTAGTTCTTTTTCAAATCGCCCCAGGTAACGTCCTTGCCGACTTCGACGTTGGTCTTGATCGTTATCCCGAGTTCGACGAGGCGCTCGATCTCGCGATCGAGAACAGATTGAGGGAGCACCCAGTCGGGAATGCCGCCGCGATTGAGCCCGCCGGCTCTCGGCGATTTTTCGAGAATCGTCACCTTATAGCCGAGGCGCGCCAGTTGATACGCGGCGCTGTGCCCGGCGGGGCCCGAGCCCACGACGGCGACTTTCTTGCCGTTCGACGGCCCGGCGGTGACCACGTCGCGTGTCAGCGCCTGTCCCAGATCGCCGAGAAAGCGCTCGACCGCGCGAATCGAGATGGCCTCGTCGTACTTTCCTCGATTGCAGGCCTGCTCGCACGGGTGATAGCACACCCGGCCGGTGACCGACGGGAAGGGCATGTCTTCCTTGATAAGAGCGTAGGCATCCAGATACTTGCCGCGCTTCACGAGGTCGAGATACCCCTGGATCTTTTCGTTGGTTCCGCAAGCGTTGTTGCAGGGTGGCAGCTTGTCGCGGTACACCGGTCTGATCGCGCGCCAGTTGCCGGTGGGAAACAAGTCCTGGCCTTTTTCTTGCGAGGGAGCGGGTGTGATGCCCGCGAACGGGATCTTGAGCTGGTCGGGGATGTGTGTGCCTTTAGTCGACATGGGAGCCTTTTCTATGCATAAACTGGGTGCAGTGGCAGGATGTGCAAGTGCTCGAGTGCCATTTGGAATGCGGTCTTGTTCGCAATCATGGGCTCAATCGTTTCCATCTTGACGATGCCCGTGGTCTTGACCACGGCGGCAATCAACGGAGCGGCGATATCGGGCGCAATTGATTTGTTGCGCTCGGCGGCGCCCTCGGTCGACAGACGGTCGAGGCCCAGCTCGCCCAGCCGGTAGTAGAGCCATTTGTGGTCGGCCAGATGAGCGGCATCCACACAGACAAGCTGGGCCAGCCGCTCGGCGCCCGGCACGAAGCGAATCATATACTCCGGGGTGTAGTGCGTGTTGATCACCAGCGTTCCGCCTGGAGGCATCCCGCGCATATAATCCCAGCCCTTGACCATCGTTCCTTCGACGAGCACCACGATGTTCGGCTGCTCGTTTTCGTAGGTCAGTTCGTTCTCGATCACCTCATCGCTCACGCGACAGTACTTGCGCGTCGGGGCATTAGTCCGATCGGGATTGTCAACGTAGTTCTCCATCGCCTGCGCGAACTTGCCCTCGAGCCGGGCGGAGGCGGAGATGGAATTGACGATGTCGCGCCCCTCTTTGTCCATAATGATGCCGCGCGTCCAAACTGTAAGTTCCGTGTAACTCATGATCAAACCTCGTCCTTAACAAAGTTTCTCAGTCAGATCCGTCAGGGCACAGGACCCCAGAGCTATAGGCCGCCGCATTCGAAGGTTTCGATTGCCGGCTGCCGCGCTCGGACTCAAGAACCGCCAGGAAATCGCTGCGCAAGACGACGAAGGGTGCGCGGCGATGGTCCTCCTGAAATTCCACAATCGCCGATAGCGTCGCCTTCTTGCACAGGCTTTCGATGTCGGCGCCCGTGCATCCTTCCATCCGGCCGGCGAACTCCTCGAAATCGAAATCGGGCGCCAGCGGTACACGCCGGCAGCACAGCCGCATAATCGCCGCGCGCTCGGCGGCATCGGGTTTGGCGAACGGGAGTATATAGTCGAAGCGCCCGCTCCGCAACAGCGCCGGATCAATCCGCTCGGGACGATTGGTGGCCGCCAGCAGAAGAACCCCTTTGACGTCGCGCAAGTTGTCGATCTCGCGCAGAAGTTGGCTCAGAATTCTTTGATAAACATCCGTGCCGAACTGATCTGCGCCGAACTTCGGCGCCACCGCGTCAATCGTGTCGAAGAACAGGATGCAGGGCGCCGCCCGTCTCGCCTTTTTGAAAACTTCTCGCAACGCCCGCTCGGATTCGCCCAACCACTTCGAGTACAGTTGCGGGCCATCGATAGCGATGAGAGGAACCTGCTTCTCGCCCGAGAGCGCTCGCGCCATGGCGGTCTTCCCGGTGCCCGACGGTCCAGTCAACAGGATGCCTCGCGGCGGCGCCAGTCCAACCTGTTCGTAGATCTCATCGTGCATGTGAGAGTGCTCGATTACTCCATCCAGCAACCGTTTCACCTCGTTGAGACCTCCGAGGGAGGCAAACGTCGAACTGCTCTTCTCGATAAAGAATTCGCGAGTCGCGCTGGGTTCGACCTCCTTCAAACCGGCGAGAAAGTCGTCGCGCGTAACCTGCAGTGACCCGAGTTCAGCCGACGCAGCGCCGCCGGCCTCAAAAGGGACTGCGGAGAGAAAGCCGCGCAAGGCAATCATGCCGACTTCCTGGCCCAGCGCCTCGAGATCGGCGCCGACGAAGCCGTGAGTATGCTCGGCGATCTCATAGAGGTCGACGTCCGGCGCGAGTGGCATGGCGCGCGTGTGGATCCTGAGGATTTGCAGCCGAGCCTGGGTGTTGGGGACGCCGATTTCGATTTCGCGATCGAAGCGGCCCGGCCGCCGCAGCGCAGGGTCAAGGACCTCAGGAATATTGGTCGCACCAATGACGATGACCTGGCCGCGCGCAACAAAGCCATCCATCAAACTGAGAAGCTGGGCCACGACTCGTTTTTCCACCTCACCCGCCACTTCGGTGCGTTTGGGAGCCACGGCGTCGATCTCGTCGATGAACAAGATCGCGGGTGCGTGGCGCGCCGCTTCTTCGAAGACCTCGCGGAGTTTGGCCTCGCTTTCTCCGTAGAACTTCCGCATGATCTCAGGGCCGTTGAGGTGAACAAAGTGCACGCGGCTTTCGGCCGCGACGGCGCGGGCCAGCAGGGTTTTGCCTGTGCCGGGCGGACCGTACAACAACACGCCTTTCGGCGCGAGAATTCCCAGCCGCTCGAAGATGCGAGAATATTTCAGCGGCAGTTCGACCATTTCGCGCACCCGCGCGACTTCACGCTCCAACCCGCCTATGTCTTCGTAGGAAACCGCCGGAGCGCGCGCCGCGGTTTGCTCGCCTTCCACGACGCGAATGTCGGTGCGCGGCCCGATCACGACAGGCCCCGAGGGAATCGTGCGCACAACCTGGAAGTTCACCGCCTTGGCAAACGTCGGCACACGCACCACGCAGCCCGCAATGACCGGGACATCGACAAGATCCTCGAGCATTCGGTCGGGTGCGATGGTTGCCGGCGCGGCCCCTATCCACAACGGCGCCAGGCGGACGGCGACTGCCTGCTCACGCTCGATTAAAGCCACAGTCACCTGTTCCTGCAACCCGGCGCTGCAGTTACTGCGGCAAGTGCCGTCGATCTGGATCATGCCTTCGTGTCCTTCGTCCGAAACATCGGCGCGGGCGACGCCGAGGGTGCCGCCGGTGATTTTCAGCACGTCGCCTGCTCGGGCGCCCATGCGCCGCAGATCGGCGGGCGCCAGCCGCGCAATCGCGCGACCCACATCCTCGACACGCGATTCAGCCACCCGCAGCGTGAGCGTTGCGGTCAGAGACGATGGAGGGATTTCCGTCATGGCGTGACTCAAGACCTGCTCCCCAGTTCAGCAGTCCGACCCCAGATGCTAAGCTCGACAACGCCTTCTGCCGCAGAAGTAATTGCCTGCCGATTGTGACGCGACTTACTTTCCCACGAGATTGCCAATCGATAGCTGGTCTAACGACAAACTCCTCACTTAAAACTTGTCAAGTACGATCTCTTCGACGTCTTCAATATGCCGCCGCATAGCAGCCTTCGCTGCCTCGGCATCGTGGCGCTTGATCGCCGCCAGGATCCGGCGGTGGCCAGCCAGCGACTTTTGCGGACGCCCTTCCACTTGCAAAGAACGTTCGCGCGTGTCGCGCAGCAGATCCATGAGAATGTCGAGCACCTTCAGCACGACACTGTTCCCGGAAGCCAGCGCGATGCCATAGTGAAATTCCGCGTCTTCGCCGACGGCCGCATCGCCCTGACCCTGCTTTTCCTCCTGCCGGCGCAGAATCTCTTCCATCTCGGAAATCTCCTCGGGAGAGGCGTGCGTCGCGGCCCGCGCGGCCAGCGGTGGTTCGAGCATCTTGCGAAAATCCAGAAGTTCGCTCACCAGTTCCCGACGCCGCTTGAGCGCGTTCGCAAAAGGATTGGCCACCAACTCGGATGAGACCTCGCGAACGATCGTCCCCGCCCCCTGACGCGGCTCGACCAAGCCCATCAATTCCAAACTTCGAATCGCATCTCGGATCGAACTGCGACTCACTCTCAGCGTCTCCGCCAGTTCCCGCTCCGAGGGCAGTTTGTCGCCGGGCCGCAGTTTTTTCAGAATCAGGCGTTCGATCTGCTGGGCGACTTCTTCGTAGACTTTGTTTCTTCGGACTACGTCAAAGTCGGATTTGAGCGCACCAATCAATTTGAACTCCAAGTGGTCCGATAAGTGGACCAGCAAACCAAGGCAGTATACCTCCGCTGTCAAGCCCCTCGCAAATGTTATTGTTTTGGAGATGAAAAGCCTACGGATGTGCGTCGGTTGTCAAGCCATTCCTGCCTGGAACTTTCATTCTGATCGCTGTGACGCTGCGCACTCCGCCAATAGCTTCGTGCAACTGTACACAGTTCGCGTAAAGGGCATGGGGAGACCCACGCGCTCTCCCAACTCCACGACTGCGCCTACCAGCGCTTCCAATTCAATCGGCCGTCCCGCTTCGAGATCCTGCAGCATGGAAGTTTTGTGCTCACCAACTTTTTCCGCGCCGGCAATTCGCTGGTCGATCGAAACCGGCAACTCCATGCCCAGCTTGCGGGAGACGCCTTCCACTTCCTGCATGATGTTTCGGATCAGCGAACAAACTCCCGGATCACGGACCATCTGAACCAGCGTGGCGCGCGTGAGTGCGCTGACCGGATTCAAGGAAGCGTTTCCCAAAACTTTCACCCAAATCTCGTGACGGATACGAGTGGTGATGGGGGCTCGCAAGCCGGAGGCAACGAGTGCCTCTGCAATTCGGCGGCAGCGCTCGGAACGGCTGCCCTCCGGTTCGCCGAGAGAAATGCGATTCCCCTCGATATGTTGAATCACTCCTGGCGCCGTAATTTCGGTCGAGAAATACACGATGGACCCAACCACCCGATGCGCTTCGATGGCTGAGGAAATCACGCCGCCGGGATCGACTCGCTCCAGACATAATCCTTTCCATTCGCCTTCGAAACCCTGGAAGTACCACCATGGAATTCCATTCTGAGTGCTGACGACGGTGGTCTCCGGTCCCAACACAGGTTTCAACTGAGGAGCCAGTTGCGGCAAGCTGTGAGCCTTTACACCAAGGAAAATGACGTCTACCGGTCCTGCTTCTTCGAGGGAACCGACGATTGCCGGCCGCGCCACGAAATCCCCGTCGGCACTCTTTACCTGTACGCCGTGATCCTGCATGGCGCGAAGGTGTGGCCCACGGGCGAACAGCGTGAGATCGAACCCGGCCTGCGCCATGCGCGCCCCGATGTAGGCCCCGATGGCGCCCGCTCCTGCGATCAGGAATTTCATTCTTGGTCATCCCCGAGCGCGGCAGCAACAGCGCGCCGGCGAATTTTCCCGGTTGCAGTGGTAGGAATGCTATCCACCAGATAGATTTTCTTCGGAACTTTATATTCCGCCAGCGATTCACGGCAGTGGTTAATGAGCGCCGATTCGGCGGCGCCATGGCGCTCATGCAAGACCACGGCTGCAGCTACTTCTTCCCCCAGCGTGGGATGCGCGTAGCCAAACGTGACCGCTGCCGCGACTGCGGGGTGTCTTAGCAGAATCTCATCGACTTCGTGAGGCGCGATGTTTTCACCTCCGCGGATGATGATGTCTTTGATCCTGCCCGTCAAATGCAAATAGCAGTCCGCGTCGAGGAATCCTTCGTCGCCGGTGCGGAACCATCCCTTCACAAAGGCACGAGCGTTGGCATCGGGATTGTTTTCGTACCCACGAAACACATTCGCTCCTTGAATGGCGACTTCACCCCGCTGGTCAGTACCGAGTTGATTACCCTCTTTGTCCATGATGCTAAGCAGAAGCCCGGTGCCCACACCGACGGAACCTGGCTTGCGATGCCGCGGAGGCAATGGATTCGAGGTCATCTGGTGGGCCGCTTCGGTCATCCCGTAGGCTTCGACGAAGGGCACGCCAAAGACCTCCTCGATTTTGTGAATGAGTTCTGGCGACATGGGTGCGCTGCAGGAACGGATGAAGCGCAGAGAGGCAGCCTCTGCCGGATTGTGATGGGCCCGTGCCAACAGGAGTTGATGCATCGTGGGCACGCCCGAATACCAGGTCACTCCATGGTCCCGCACCGTCCGCCAGAAGGAAAGCGCGTTGAATTTTGCCGGGACTACTACAGTTCCGCCGGAAAGCAAGGTTGCCATGGTTGAGCCGATCAATCCATGAATATGAAACAGCGGCATGATGCACAGCGCAACATCTTCCTCGGAAAGCGCGTATGTGTTCGCGATATTCGCCGAGGAGACCGCGAGATTGAAATGCCGCAAGGGTACACGCTTGGGACGTCCCGTGCTTCCGCTGGTGTGCAGGATCAGAGCGACATCGTCGGCCGTCGGCTCGGTTGCCGAAACTCCCGTGGGAGCACCCTCCAGGTGCACGATCCCCTGCTCGTTCATTTGCACCGAGAACGCGGGAATCTTGCGGTCAGTGGCTGCGCTGCGGGCGAATTCCGCTCCCACCGGGGGGCAAAGCAAAATACGGGCATCGGTGTCTCCGAGGAAAAAAAGAAACTCCTCATAGGGATACGCCGGGTTTAAGGGGGCAGCGGTTCCGGCAATGGAGGCGGCTAGAAAGCTCACAATCGCAGGCAAACCATTCGGCAAAACGATGGCCACCGCGTCGCCACGGCGAATGCCCAGCGAGGCCAGGGCGTTCGCCATGTCGAAAACCTGTTGCCGAAGCGAATCGTAGGTGATACGGATTCCAAGCTCGGGAACGACAATTGCCGTGTGACTATCGGCGAAATGCAAAACGTCAAGAAGAGTATGTACCGACTTGAGTGTCATTCGTTGTTGCCTTTTAGGGCGAAGGATGATTGGCCGACTTTATTGTCGTCAGCGAAACGAAACGAAATGTGGACGAACTCTTCAGCCCTGTCATCACGCGCGCAAGGTATGAGTTCGAGCGCTCGCGCCACCATTCGCAGGCCGATTATAGCTGCTCCGGCAGAGCAGATGCCGTGATCGTGCGCACGTTAGCGAACTGTGAGAAAAAAGTACGCGCTCATCAAGATACCCACGCCGATCACAATGCCCCGTACCTTCCGAGGGTCGGCCTTCTGCGCGTAATGCGCGCCAAACCAGCCCCCTGCGAGAGAACCTGCAATCATCACCGCACACTGTGGCCACAACACGGCGCCCGCCACGATAAACGTGACTACTGCGGCAGCGTTGATGGCTACGGCAAGGAGTGTCCTGATCGCGCCCATGGCATGAATGTCGCGCATCCCAAGCATCGCGAGCATCGCCAGAGTCATGTATCCGATCCCGGCGCCAAAGTATCCACCGTAGACGGCAACCAGCAGTTCTGCGATCGAACTCGCCAGGATCGCGTGCCATGAGATGTCGCGCAGATCATCGATGACGGCGGTCTTGCCGGCGAGGGAGCGGATCGAATTGCCGAAGGCGAACAGTAAAGTGCCGCTCAGCAGCAGCCAGGGGACGAGGCGCAGAAAAGTGTGCTGCGGGGTCTTAAGCAACAGCAGTGCTCCAGCCCAGCCCCCGGCAACGCTGGTCGCCAGCAATGGGACCATTACGCGAGATGGTGCGTTCAGCCGTCTTAAGTAAGCGACGGTGCTGGCCGCCAGCCCCGGCCACAAAGCAACCGTGTTGGTCGCGTTGGCGGCCACGGCGGGGACCCGAATGAACAACAGTGCCGGGAAGGAGATGAAACTGCCGCCGCCGGCCAGCGCGTTCAACGCGCCAGCGATTGCCGCCGCAATGACTAAAAAGATGGCTTGACCGAGGTGTAAACCCATACTGTCAGAGACGAACCCAGACGAGCAACCTGTTCACAATGGCTGCGCCAATGAGGAACAAATCTATCAGGAATTTGTAACGGAAGCCTGCCTCGACTCCTGGCAACGGACTAGGGTTCCACCCGCTCCGCCACCCGAGGACAAACTTCGCATCGGCTACCGCTTCTGGACATGCGCGAGCCATCTGCATTCGAGAAATTTCTTGACAGTGTGCGTTTCATTGTGGTACACCCGCCCGGTTAGATAACTGGTCCGCTTTTCGTACCTGACAGAAAATCATTCGCCGTTTTGGAAGTCCTTCGATTTCGTCGCCCGAACGGACAGGGCAGCACGCGGGCTGCTCGTCCGTATGTCTTGAGGGCAGGCCCGCTAGGCAAATCATCCGGGAGAGGACACACATGCGCTCACTAATAACGTTTCTCGTGCTGCTGGTCGGTTTTACGGCGCCAGTTTGGCTTGCCCACGCTCAGGGCACGGAGCCCGCGGGCAAGAGCGATGGATCGACCCCGGTGAGCGCCACCAAGGAAGAGGTCAGCCAATTGCGCAGCGAGGTCGCCGCGCAGCGCCAGACCATCGAGGAGTTGAAGGCTCTGGTCGAGAAGCTGGCTGCGGCCCGGGCAACCGATAACGCGTCGGTCCAGGTTCGGCCCGTGGCAGACGCTGTTGCTTCGGGGGCAACCAACTCGCAGCCGGTTGCGGTTCCTGCCGGAGGCTCTGCTCATTTGATGAATGCGGTTCTCCGGGAAGCCGATCCCATACCCGCAGCCGCAGTCGTGGATCAGGCTCAAGCCGCCGCGGCGCCGAAGAAAGACGCTCCCCTCGCGGCGGGCTGGAGCGGCGAGCACTTTTTCATCAAGAGTGCGGACGGGCAGTTCGGCATCAGCCCCTACGGCTACCTGGATACCGACTATCGCGCCTACAAAGGCGACGGTGCGCCCTCGGACACATTTATCATCCGCCGCGCACGTTTCGGATTCCAGGGCAATTTCGGCTCCCACTTCGACTTTGCTATCCTGACCGACGCCAACGCCACCACCGGCGCAACCGTTCGTGACGCCTATCTCAACGTCCGCATCCGGCCCGAATTCCAGTTCCAGGCCGGCCAATTCAAAGAGCCCTTTGCGCAGGAAACCGGCATCGGCGCCACCAACCTGGACTTTGTGGAACGTGGCTTCCAATCCCTGCTGTACCCCTCGCCGGGCACCGCCTATCGCAGTCCCGGCATCGCTTTCCACGGTGACATTAACGGCGGCGTAATCCAATGGTGGGCAGGTGCGTTCAACGGCCGCAACGGCGTCACGGCCAACAACACCAATGAGCCCGATTTCGTTGGCAGAGTGCGTTTCTATCCTTTCCGGAAGGGCAAGAACGATCGGCTGAAACAGTTCGCGTTTGGCGGATCGATCGATCACGCGCGCTCGCGCGGTCTTTCCGGCGACTTGAGCTTTAATGGCACCATACCGGATGTCTCGTACAGCTTCTTCCCGCAATTGCGCATCAATGGCCCGGTCGAGCGCTACGAAGGCGAATTCACTTACCTCACAGGACCATTCGCGCTGCGCGGAGAGTACGTCCAGATGCAACAGCAACGCTGGGATATTGGGTCAGAAACGCCCGGAGGCCTGGGATTTCTCTCCGTTCCCGGCGTCGGCGCCAAGGCGTGGAACATCAGTTCGACCTATTTGCTGACCGGCGAAAAACGCCCCGAAAACGGCACTCCCCGCGTCAAGAGCCCCTTCTTTGGCCCCGATACTCCGGGCGGCAAAGGACATGGTTTGGGAGCCTGGGAAGTGGGGCTCCGCTACACCGGCATTCAGGCGAACGCCCCCGGCGAGACCATCTTTAACCCCTTTACGCCGGGCTTGGTTCCGACCTACGACTTTCACACCGACCAGATCACGTTCGGTCTCAACTGGTACCCGAACTATTGGGTCAAGTACATGGTGAACGTGGGCATCGATCAGCTTCATCAGCCCAGCGTTACGGGGCAGGTGCCGCAGAACTTCTTTGTTGTACTGCAGCGCTTGCAGTTCAGGTTCTAGACTCTCGTCGAAGAATCTGAGTGCGTCCGTCGACAACGGACAATTTTTGGTGAGAATCCGGGCGCTGGCGCCTGGTCTAAACGGGAAAGTGCAGGAGGAGATTCGATGCGACGGCGAATTCTGTTACCTATTCTTCTCACGGCTTTGTTTGTGATCATGAGCGGCTGCGGGGGTGTGAAGAACTGCCCCGTGTGCGGCACGACCACGGCGGACGGCTACACCGTGATCGATGTTATGCCTGTACCGGAGCACAACCCCACGGGCGAACCGGGCGGCCCTTTCAATTCGTTCGACATAAGTTTGACCGATTCGGTAAACCACCGTTTCTTTGTGTCGGACCGTATTGGTTTGGACGTGGCGGTCTTTGACACTCAGCAGGACATCGCCGTGAACTTCTTTTCCGGCGCGAACGGCGTCGCCGGCGGCGGAGTCACCGCCAGTTCCTGCGCCGTCGATCCCACTGGCACGATTTTCATTCCGCCCATTGTTACCGGGTTTGGCAACTGGACGCGCTTCGGCTGCCGCACCCTTAACTTCCACATTCCGGGCTTCGGCGCCAACGGTTTGTTCGGAGGCTTTCCTGGCGCACAGTGTTGCGCGGCGCGCGCTAATGGAGTGAATCCGCTTTCGGCACCGGATGGTGAGGCTTTGAGCCCCGATAACAAAACTCTATTCGTGGGCAACGGCAGCGCCAGCGTGGTCGCTTTCGACCTCACAACCACTACTTTCAGCACTACCGCAACCAGCCTTCCGCCCGGACCAACCGTGATCGCGGAGTTCCCCACTGGTGTGTCTCCTGACTACGATGGCCCGAACGGCATCGCGCCCTGTGTTGCCTCCGCCAACGGCCGGGCATTTTCTGACGGGAGTTGCGGAGACCTGCGGGCAGACGAAATGTCCATCGGAGTTGTCAATGGCAGGACGCTCCTCCTCGTAGCAAATGGCGATCCCGGATTCCCGTTCGTCACCATAGCCGACGTTACGAACATCGTGAGCCCGACGGGCACATACACGGCGGATCACTGCCTACCCTTCGCTACCCAGACACCCTACGGTCCTCCGCTCGTCGGAAACGGGCAAGGAAACACTCACGCCAGCCGCTGGGCCGGTGAATCCTCCTACCTGCATCTTCGGGCAGATCTATTACGACGGTGCGGTCCAGAACGATTCCACCGTTGTCATCGACGATGGCGGCCTCAATGGACCAGCCGGCTTCATCTGTCCTGACCCCTCCGAAACCGTGGCCTCCGGCGTAAGCGGTCACGGCGCGGGCGTGAACGTTCTTGGTCCCGATATACCCTGCCATCACGGGCCCATGCTCGACCCCAGTGGAAAGTTCTGTGCCAGTCAGGCTCCCCCCGCGGCTGGATGCTTCGGAGCGGTTGCCATCGCTGGTATCGGCGGGTCCGCATTCAATCCCAACTCCGGTCGCTTTCTGGTTACAAATTCGAATGCGGACGCCGCTGATCTGACGTTCGGTACCGTGGACGTTATTAATCCAAACTTGGGGAGTCCAAACGGGCCCTTTGTCGAGAACTCCTTCGACATGCCGAATTGCATGCCCACGAGCATCGTTCAGGGGCCGGGCAACGACTTCCTTGTCGGCTGTGGCGACCACGATGGGGAAGCCTTCCCGCCGAACATGTACATAATTGATGGAACCTCGGCGCACGAATTCCTCGCCACCATTACCAATGTCGGAGGGGTTGACGAAACTTGGTATAACCCGGGAGACAACCGATACTACCTCGCGGCGAGGGATATGCCGAACGGACCGGTGATGGGAGTCATCGATGCCAAGACGAGGACATGGTTGGTGAACGTCACCACCAATTCCAACTCGCACAGCATCGCGGTCGATTCCACGAATAATCACGTGTTCGTGCCCTTGCAGTCGGGTACGATCTGCACCACGCAAAGTTCCAATGGTTGCGTCGGTGTTTACGCCGAGCAATAGAAGCAACATGCACCCCGGGTCGTCGGAGAGGCTCCCCGGGTAGCTAGCGACAATCTGACCGCAAGGGAAAGAACGCAATGTCGCTCAGCCCGCGAGTAGGTTAGGATTAGGAGTAGAGGTGGGGATTATGGAGATTTCCAGAAGAACACTGCGGAGCCATTTCCTGTTCGTGTCGCTTTTGCCTGTTCTCTGCGGTGCGGCGCTGTCCACCGAACAACCAGTACCAAAACCGACCGACGTTCCCGCCACCGTGATCGCACACTTGCCCTTGCCGCAGGCCGCCGGAAACCAAATGCTTCTGCAGAGGCAAGACGCGAAATTGTACCTCTACGTCCAACAGGCCGCAAAACAAGGCTTCATGATCGTGGATGTAAGTAAGCCAGAGAAACCGAGCTTGCTAAAGCGGACGGTCGAGTCGAATCAGGCAACTTCCGGAAACCTGGAGATTGTCAGCCCTAATGTCGCTATCGCGGAGGCTCCGGAGAAGACGCCAACCACCCTGACTAGCAACAGCCATCCCACCGAAACCGTCCGCGTGCTCGACTTGAGCGACCCGCGCAATCCCAAGACGCTGGAAACCTTCAACAAAGTCACCAGCATTCTTCCCGATGGCGGCCACAGCCTGATCTACCTCACCAACAACGAAGGCCTGTGGATTCTACGCTACAATCACCCGTCGCTGCTGGAGCCGGCCAAGAAGAAGCCCCCCTGCGACTCAAATTCGGAAATCATGGCTATGCCGCCTGACTGCGACTAGGCCTGACCCGAGATGCGAACTGATATAGCGAGACCTTCGGAAACCTATGGCCTGAAGCTCAATATACCGTGCACTCCTTGTCGACGGTCCTGATCGAGCTGATCGTCAGCGTTACCGGGGCCGCCGACCCCGTCTTATTCAAGGCGTCGGAGCTGGAACTCATGGTCGGCGATTCCTTACCCGTTACCTCCACTCGTTGTCCCAGATAGTTCCGCAGCCTCGTCTTACCGGTAGCCTGCAGTTCGTAAGTCATGGCCGGGTTCTGCTTCGTCAACACGTAATCGCCGCTGGACCTGCCCACGCAGCCCTGCACGGTTACCTCGTCCTTCGGGGCTTTGGACTTGTGCTGATTGCTATTTGCCGCAGTGTTGTCTTGCGCCAGAAGAATGCCGCCCGAAAGCAGCAGAGCAACCCACAAAGTTTTCATACCTCTTGCCTCCTTTTCTTGATTCGGATGGCAACGTTCTTGCCGTAGTTGCATTAAATCTCTGGGACAGCTACTTGACGTGCGTTTCCTGATAATGCACTTCCTTCCACTGCCCGCCGCGCTTCACCCAGAATTCACTGATATACACCCGCGAGTACCGGACTACCGACTTGGGTGGAAACTGCATCGTGACTTCGTAGATTACCAGGGCTGCATCCGGGCCCGCCGGAATGAGCTTGAACCCAAACAGCGTGTAGTTGAAAACGTTCGTCTCTGCCACTTCGTTTATCGCTTGAATCTTGTTTCGCTCACCCTTGCCATCCGCTTCGACGCCCTGATAGTCGTCGGCTAACAACTCGCCGTACGCTTTCTTGTCCTTGTTTTTGAGCGCTTCCCATTCCACCTTGATCTTTGATTCGAACAGATCCTTCAGCTTCGCGTCGGAGGAGACGTCACCTGATTTCGGTGCTTCTCCAACCTTGGCCGGCATTGTGGTTTGTTGCGCCAGGGCAACGAAAGTCAGCGCGGCAAAGCACGCCAGGACGAAGCGAACCCGCATAGATCCTCCGAAGGGAAATGTAGAGAATCTTAACAGGTGCGGCCGTTAAGTGTGAGGTTGAGTTGCGGGTACAAGGTTGCGAGAACTGAGAACTGAATCCTATCGCAGATCCTTGACTTTCTTTCTCACCGCCGCAAGCAGGCGTGCAGGCAGCGCAGCGTAGCCTTCCTGTGCCGCAAATTGCTGGCCATCCGCGTATACCCAGTCCAGAAGATTGCCCAGCGCGGCCGCGCGAGCCGGATCAGACGCTCCGGTTCGAAGGTAAATCCAGGTGAAACTGGCAATGGGAAAAGAATCAGCTCCCGGCGTGTTGGTCAATGAGGCGGAGAAGACATTCCACCGCGGCGCTTCCGCCGCCTCGCACGCCGCAACAATACTCGTCTCAGAGGCTTTGACAAACTTGCCAGCAGGATTCAGCACCGCAGCTTGGGAGATATTGCCCTTCACCGCATACTGATACTCGACGAACCCGATCGCGCCAGGAGTGTTTTTCACTTTGTCTGCCATATCAGAACTGCGTTCCGCGGGTTCGCCGACGGGCCACGCCGGTGAGGGAGTGGTTCCAATCTGACTGCGGAATTTTGAACTCGCCTTGGAGAGAAACTCGGTGAAGACGTAGTTGGAGCCCTTGCCCGCGGGGCGGTTGACCACCTGGATTGGAAGATTCGGCAAATCCATCCCCGGATTGAGCCTTGCGATCTGGGGCGCACTCCACACCTTCACCTCGCCGAGGAAGATTCCAGACAGTACCTCCCCCGAAAGCCTTAGCTCTTGGTGAACGTCCGGAAGGTTGTAGATGGGAACGATTGCGATAAGCACCACCGGCAATTCGATCAAACTGCCCTCTTTGCGTTCCGTACTGGTAAGCTGGGCTTCCCCCGCGCCAAAATCACCCGCGTTATGAGAGATCTGCTTGATCCCTTCGCTGGTGCCGACCGTCAGGTATCGCATTTGAACGTTGGAGTTGCGCCTGCCGTACTCTTGTGTCCAGCGATTGTATAGAGGTGCAGGTACGCTCGATCCCGATCCCACCAGGACCACCGCGTTTTGGGCAAGGGCAGGAACGGTGTGGAAGCCGGGAGTGAAAAGGGACAACAGCCAGATCAAAAGTGAGAAGCTACCCAAACGTGGCTTTGACGTTGTGACTGTTGCTGTTTGCTTCATCGATCTCTCCGTACGGCAGCATGAATTCATTCAACTTTATCCTGTCGGTACCGTAAGGGAAGGTAACGATGGTAACGGTTTATTAGATTGGGGACGTCCGTGTTCCGTGCCATTTCAGATTAAGAGTGGGGCTAGAAATGCCTGGTGTAAGATGCTCAGGTTGTTCCCACATTGCCCAGGATCCGCCTTTGGCGCTCCAAGCATTGGCTCGGAGACGGACGCAGGAAGAAAACTGACCGAACCTTTATGTCGGACAACGTGATGTCGCCCAATGACGCCGAAAGTTTGGCGCGTGAACTCCTGGCTGCGTCTGAGACGGGCCAGATGGTGCCTGTTGCTCCTTCCAATCGCCCCGGTTTCGACCTCAACACGGCGTATGAAGTTGAAACAACACTCAAGCAGTTGCGCGAAGCTGCTGGCCATAGAGCCGTCGGCCGCAAGGTCGGTTACGCCAATAAGGCGATGTGGCGTGTGCTCAAACTTGAAACCTTGGTATGGGCCCACATGTACGACGACACAGTGCATTACAGCGACGCCAACTCGGCGGCGCTGACGCTCGCGCATTCCCGCTCGCTGAAGATCGAGCCCGAAATTGTTTTCGGTTTGAAACAGCCGGTCACGGGAGAAGCCTCTGATGCCACCGCGGCCCTCGCATCCACCGACTGGCTGGCGATCGGATTCGAAATCATTGATTGTCCTTTTCCAGAATGGAAGTTTCAGCCCAGCGATTTCGTAGCATCTTTCGGCCTTCATGCGGCACTCGTGATCGGCGAGAGAATGCAAGTACGGCCAGACCTCATCGCCAGTTTGGTGAACCAGCTACCACAATTTAAGGTGCGCATATCGAAGCACGGAGAGTTTGTGGAAGAAGGATCCGGCAGGAACTGCCTGAGGAGTCCCGCCTTGTGCTTGGCGGAACTCGGCGCTGCTATTGTGAGGAGGTTCCCCAACCAGCCTCTGAGCGCTGGAGAAATCGTCAGCTCCGGAACGCTTACGGCCGGACATCCGACCGGCGAAGGCGATGTTTGGACCGTTGAGGTCGAGGGACTGTCGTTGCCGCCGTTGACACTTTCCCTTCTCCCACCACGATAACCGGGAAAGCGCAGTCATGGACCGGCCGCGCGCCAAGTGTTTTCCAGTGATCGAGATCTTGCTCTATATCGCGCCGCCACCAGTCTCCTCGACAACTTGCAGCAGATTCGGGCGGTGGGTTCTCTTAACGCCTACTCCAACAGCATGGTCAATAGGGCCATCCGCACATAAAGACCGTTCCTGGCCTGACGAAAATACATCGCTCGAGGATCGGCATCGACTGACTTGTCCAGCTCTACTGTGCGGGGCAGGGGATGAAGGATCAGCGCGTCCGGTTTCATGCGCTGCACGACTTTCGAATCGATGGCATAACGCCTGAGGCCGCTCACATCGCAACCTCGCTCGGGCCGGATTCGGGTCTGGTAGACCACGTCCACCTCGCCAATCACGCGGTCAATATCTGACTCCAGTTCATAGCGGACGCCGTGCTCATCGAGATAAGCCAGGATGTCCGGTTTCATCTGGAGTTGCGGCGGGCTCACGAAGAACATCTTCACCCGTTCAAATTTAGCCAGCAGATACGCCAGCGATCGCGCCGTTCGACCCTTGTCCAATTCGCCAATGATGGCCACGCTCAGGCCATCCAGCGGGCGCTGCCGGTAAATCGTGTACAGATCGAGTAAGGCCTGGGTCGGATGCTGGCCACCATCGCCATCCCCGGCATTGATCACCGGCACTGGTGAAACTTGCGCGGCACGCCGCGCTCCTTGATCTTCCGGGTGCCGGATCACAATCACATCGGAATAGCCGCCGATAATCCGAATGGAGTCCTCTACCTGTTCCCCATCGACCTCCGAAGAGAAGGTGCCGGCATTCTCTGTGGACAAGACCCTGCCGCCCAGCCGTTGCATCGCGGCCTCGAACGAGAGTCGAGTTCGGGTGGAAGGCGCATAAAAAAGTGTGGCCATGATGCGGTTCTGGTAGTCGAGCGAGCCTCCGCGCGCCACCACGCGCTCCATCCCTTGCGATCGCTCGAACAATTCCATGAGCAGGGGAACAGTGAACTGCTGAGATTCGACGACATGTTTCAGGGTCATGCCATCTCTCCGCGTGGATTCCAAAGTGGGGAACTTAATTACCTTGAGAGGGGCGACGGTTGGCTGTGGCATTAGCGTCCTCCCACCGGGATTTCTAGTTCTGAATTCAGATCGACCTTCACGAGGGCGTAATCGGGGAATACGTGTGTGCCGGCAGATCCGGCAACCGCCTGGCACAGATTCTCGCAAGAAGTGATGATGGCTTCTTTTCCGCCAACGCGCAGAAACTGCAATACGGATTCGATTTTGGGGCCCATATTCCCGGGTGGAAAATGGCCCGCGGCCGCGTGCTCTTCCAACTCGGCCGCGCCCACGCGGCGCAGCGGGCGTTGCGAGACTTTCTTGTAGTCCAGGTAGACATAGTCGGTGTCGGTTGAAATGACAAACAGATCCACGCCGAGGAGTGACGCCAGCAGCGCCGAGGCGCGGTCCTTGTCGATGACAGCCTCGATGCCTTCCAATCTCCCGTCCCTCCAGACCGCGGGAATCCCACCGCCTCCGCACGCGATGACCAGCACACCTTGCTCGACCAGATCTCGAATTGCCTCGAGCTCAACAATCTCAATCGGCATCGGGGATGGCACCACGCGGCGATAGCCGCGAGCCGCATCCTCCACGATCTCCCATCCCAACAGGCGTTTGCGTTCCTCGGCATCGGCGCGCGAATAGAAAGGGCCAATAGGTTTGGTGGGATGCTTCATGGAAGGATCATCTGGCGACACCAGGCTCTGGGTGAGAACAGTTGCAACCGGCACGTGCAGACCGGCCTGCCGCAGCTCGGCTTGCAGGGATTGTTCGAGAAGATATCCGATTTCACCCTGGGTCGAGGCGCCACAGACGTCGAGAGGATGCCCCGGGACCTGGCTCGCTCCTTTTTCCGAGCGCAGCAGCTCCGCTCCAACTTGCGGACCATTGCCATGCGTGAGCACGATCCGGTAGCCGGCACGGATCAGGCCGACGATCTGAGCCGCTGTCCGCCCAGCGTTTGCCCGCTGCTCGGCAATTGTCCCCTTTTCTCCCGCGCGAATCAGGGAGTTGCCGCCGACGGCAAGGAGCATGGTCTTCATAAAGTTGCAGTCTCAGGCGGTCGGTGGCTGGCGCCAGGAGTTGTCACAGGTTCTTGTCAACTCCCGGCTTCCAGCCACTTGCCACCGTCCTTACCCGTGCACCAACTCTTGCAGGTCGACCAGTCCCGGCAATTTGAGGAACTCGCCTTTCATCAATTCCAGCATGATCGCCTTTTGGGAGTGCAGCCGGTTCTCTGCCTGCTGAAATACCAGCGACCGGGCTGAGTCGATAACATCGTTGGTGACTTCTTCGCCGCGGTGCGCAGGCAGGCAATGCAAGAAAATGGCATCCCGCTTGGCCCGGCGGAACAGGGTCGAATCCACCTGGTAGGGCAGGAAGACATGCCTGCGGTTCTCCGCTTCGGGCTCTTTTCCCATGCTTGCCCACACGTCTGTGTAGATCACATCCGCGCCTGCGGCCGCCTCTTCCGGATCATTGGTCACAGTGCAAGTGCCGCCGGTCTCGGCGCCGCGCTCGCGCGCCCACCGCACAGAATCCGCGTCGAGTTCGTATCCCGGAGGCGTGGCCAGCCAGACGTGCGCGCCGAGTTGGGCCCCGGCAAACGTCAGGGAGCGTGCCACGTTGTCGCCATCGCCCACAAATGCAATCTTCAGACCCTCCAGATTGCCTTTGGCCTCCCAAATAGTGAGGTAGTCGGCCATCGCCTGGCAGGGATGACTGTAGTCGGTGAGCCCGTTGATGACAGGAATGTTGGCGTGCCGCGCCATCTGCACCACCACTTCGTGATCAAACGTCCGGATCATGATGCCTTGCACCATGCGTTCCAGGTTCTTGGCCACGTCGTACACGGACTCGCGCTTGCCCAGATTAATCTCGGCGGGAGACAGGTAAAGCGAGAAGCCCCCCAGTTGCTGGATGCCGACATCAAAAGTTACCCGGGTGCGTAAAGAAGGTTTCTCGAAGATCATGGCCAAAGTCTGACGCCGGAGTGCCATGCTATAGGCGGTCGGGTCCGCCTTTACCTGACGGCCAAGAATGAGCAGGTACAGGATCTCCGAGGGCGAGAAATCTCGAATCGAGAGAAAATCTTTGCCGTTCATTATCAGACCCCTGCCAGTTCTGGCTCGTGCTCGCGTACAAACTGGGCGAGCATTTCGGCCAGGCCGGGCTTGGTGAGTTCTTCCACTTCATAGGTCACGCGGAGAGTCGGTTTTTCGAGTTTGATGACCCGCGCGAGGTCAATCGGAGTTGCGATCAGAACCAGATCGCACGGAGTGCGGCGGATGGTTTCTTCCAGTTCGCGCCTCTGGGTAGCGCTGTAACCCATGGCGGGCAAAAGGTTCGTCAGGTGCGGATAACGTTCATAGGTGCTGCGGATCGATCCCACGGCATAAGGCCGCGGGTCCACGAGTTCTGCTGCCCCACATTGCCGTGCCGCCACTACGCCGGCGCCGAATGGCATTTCTCCATGAGTGAGTGTAGGACCGTCCTCCACCACCAGGACGCGCTTTCCCTTTACCTGATAGGGCTCGGAAACGGCGACCTGGCAGGCCATCTCAAAAACAACTGCCTTGGGGTTGTTAAGCCTTACGTTATGGCGAACCATCTCGAGATCACGCTGAAGGGCGGTATCCACCTTGTTGATCACGATTACATCCGCGCGCCGCAGATTCACTTCACCGGGGAAGTAAGACAGTTCATGCCCCGCACGATGCGGATCGGCGACCACGATTTCCAGGTCGGAAGCATAGAAGCAGGTGTCGTTGTTGCCTCCGTCCCACAAAATGACATCCGCTTCCTCCTCGGCCTGCTCGAGAATCTTTTCGTAGTCCACTCCCGCATACACCACGGTCCCTTTGCGAATGTGCGGTTCATACTCTTCGCGTTCCTCGATAGTGCATTGCTCAATATCGAGGTCCTCCATGGTGGCGAAGCGTTGCACAGCTTGCGCCGCGAGATCTCCGTAAGGCATGGGATGTCGAATGACTACCGGCCTTCGACCCTGCCGGCGTAATTCTTCCGCAACCAGGCGCGAGACCGGACTCTTGCCGCATCCGGTTCGCACCGCGCACACAGAGATGACTGGCACTACTGATTTGAGCTGGGTGCGCCCTGTTCCGAGGAGCCAGAAGTCGGCGTTCGCCGCCACCACGCGGGAGGCGAGATGCATCAGGTTCTGGTGGGAAATGTCGCTGTAGGAAAACACCACCGCGTCAATCTCGTGTTCGGCGACCAGATTTTCCAGGTCCTTCTCTTCCAGGATAGGAATGCCTTCGGGATACAAGCATCCCGCAAGTTCCGGCGGATAACGGCGGCCGGCAATGTCAGGAATCTGGGCAGCGGTGAATGCGGCCACGTGGTAGTTGGAATTATCGCGAAACAGGACGTTAAAGTTGTGGAAGTCCCGGCCTGCGGCACCGAGAATCAATATCCTCTTCATGGCATCCCTCCAGGGGAGATCGGTTAACTCCATATCTTCTCGCTGGCCGAGGGCGGCGGCTGTACCGCGAATCACAGCTAATGGTGACGTTTTGGCAAAACCAAAGCCGTATAGACAGGGACCTACGGGGTATTGCTTTTGCAACAGTGTCACGATAACCCGTGTCCACGGTCACAGTTTCTTGTGGGGAAAGGTGTGAGAATTAAGTCGCGCAGAGCAAGGGGCTTGGTATGTCCAGCGGGCCCAATCCGGGCAATTCTGCCATTCTCGAAGCACCGGCCGTCCAGCCACTCGATGCCACACTTCATGGCGATGCCACCAGGGTAATTGACGGGTTCCTGCGCTCCAGAATCGTCGGCCAGGATGCCGCCGTGGACGCAGTTCTTGAGATTTACCAGATTTTTCTTGTGGGCATGTCTTCGCCCGATCGCCCCGTAGGGAACTTGTTGTTTCTGGGGCCGACCGGCTCCGGCAAAACGTATGTGATCGAGGTGCTCGCCGAAGCGCTCTTCGGCAATCCCCACGCCTTCATCAAAGTGGATTGCGCGGAATTTCAAGAACATCACGAAATCGCCAAGTTGATCGGCTCACCGCCCGGTTACATCGGCCACATGCATACGCCGCCGGTGCTCACCCAGGAGGCCCTGACTCGCTGGCACACCGAGAAACTCAAACTCACGCTTCTGCTGTTCGATGAAGTCGAAAAGGCATCGGAGTCGCTGTGGCAGCTCATGCTTGGAATCCTGGACAAGGCCAGTCTGACGCTCGGCGACAATACGCACGTCGACCTTTCCCAGTGCATCATTTTTATGACGTCGAACGTGGGCGCGCCAGAAATGAGCCGGCTCGCCGAGGGGGGCATGGGGTTTGCCGTACAAGCGCCGATTGAGGACGCGAACCTGGACGACAAGATCGCGCGTACCGCAACGGACGCGGCGCGTCGAAAGTTTTCGCCTGAGTTCATGAACCGGCTGGACAGGGTTATCGTGTTCAAGACTCTTCGCCTGGACCAGCTTGAGCACATTCTTGACCTGGAACTCGATAAGGTACAGCGGCGTCTTGCCAGCGCCGTTGGACAGAACCATTTCACCTTCCACTGCACACCCGAGATCAAGCAATGGCTGCTGCGGGAGGGCACCGACCCCAAGTACGGTGCTCGACATTTGAAGCGGGTGATTGAGAAGAACATTGTTTACGGACTGGCCAACCTGGTTGCCACCGGCCAGGTCAAGGGCGGCGACTGCGTTTCCATCGGTATCAAGGCCGATGGTGGTCTCACATTTGCCAAAATCGCAGCCATGGCCTCCGAGGAATCTGCTGCGGCCGGGAGCACGCCGTGAAAAACATTCTAGTCGTCGATGATAATGAAATCCTCTGCCGCCTGGCGTGTGACATCCTGCGTACAGAGGGCTACAGAGCCGTCCCTGCCTCGAATGCAGCCGAAGCGCTGCGCGCCTTCGAAGAGGAGGACTTCGACCTGCTGGTAACGGCGTTCCAGATGCCGGGCATGAGCGGGCTCGATCTGGCTCGCACGGTTCGTGGCCGCGACCCGGATTTCCCGGTGATTGTTATGACCGCATTCGAGCCCGTAGAGTGCGAACACGTAACGCTCTGGCTTCCCAAACAGTATCTCTTCCCCAGTCTGTTGGAGAAGATTCGCTCCTGCCTCGAGGAAAGCAAACGCGAGAGCGAAAAGGCCCAAGTCTAGGTGGTCTAGCGCCTTCCCACAATCAGGCTGCTGGGCCCAGGCAGGTTGATCCGGCATACATCCGAGAACCCCGCAGCCTTCATCCATTGAGTGTATTCGGGCTCGCTGTAACTGGCGCCGGCATCGGTGGCGACGAGCATGTTCAGCGAGAACAATGCCGCGTGCTGGGGCCCGGTTTTTTCGGAATTGAGGAGGAAGTCCTGAACGACGAGGCGGCCATTCGGCGCAAGCGCCTTGTGTGCTCGGCGGAAGATCTCGCGGTTCTGCTCCTCGGAAAACATGTGGCAGATCGCGTTCAGCATGATGAGGTCGAAGCCGGAGCCCAAGTCGTCCTGGAGCATGTCTCCAGCGTGAAGAGTGACTTGTGCCAAGACGCCGGCGTTGCTGACGTATTCGGTAGTGAGCGGCAGGACCTCTGGAACGTCGAGGATCTCGCACCGCACATCGGGACCAGCTTTTGCAAAAGCAACGGAGTATGCGCCAGAACCGCCGCCGAGATCGAGGAGGCGGCGTACACCGGTTGTGCCCAAGGCCTTCACCACCAGCGGGGCACGATCTTTAGCGTTGCGTTGCATGCCGGCAATGAAATCGCGCGTCCATTCGGGGGTCTCTTCGCGACTGGTGGGGACGCGGGTGCCCGTGCGCACCGCGTCGGTTAGGGTGCTCCAGCGATGCCAGATGCTGGCGATGTGCAGCAGGCCATTGCGGTGGTTGTCTTTGGATCCCTGAACAAAAAAGCGTGCGGACTCCGGCGTATTCTTGTAGTCGTCGCCGTTTTTCGACAGCAATCCCAGGGCGGCGAGTGCGTTGAGCAGCATGCCTACGGCCCGAGCATTGGCTTGGATCTTTGTTCCGACCAGCTCGGCATTGGCTCCGTCCCCGACGGCGGTAAAGACATCAAGTTCAATCGCCGTGAGAATGCACCGGCTCGGCATGTAGCCGCGGATCATCTGATCGAGGCGGTCGGGCAGCGTGCCTGCCTTGTCGCGGGCAGCCATCGCGGCACGGAACTTTTCCCCGTGCTCGACCGCCATGGCCTTCATCGCGGGGGCATCGTTCCATCTGAGGCGATCAACCAGCTTGCCCTCGCGCAGATGCGTGTCCACGATTTCGCATACATCCGCCGGCCGCACGCGCCGGTACCACACGCCTGCCGGATAGACGACCATCACGGGGCCTTCATCACAAAGTCCCATACAGCCGGAGGTAGTGAGTTGCACATCGTGGTTTATGCCGCGCGCACGCGTCTCGCGATCCAGCGCGTCGAGCACCGCGAACGACCCGCTCGCCGGGCAGGACGGGACTCCCTCTGGTTTTGGCTGCGTGCAGACGAAGAGATGAAGGCGGAACGGTTCCATCGTGGTCTCCGAATCGTAAATTGACGTTAGCGCTTGTTGTCAGCGACGCAGAGTCCACGGCGCCTTTCGCCACCGCGCCCAATACGCGCGGAACACGCCGTCACGGACTATGCCTCCCTGGTATTGTTTGTCCATGAAGCGGGAAAATCAGTGACACTCGTCACTACTCGTTGCGACTTCCGCGCAAGATCATGACTCGCCAGTTGTTGAACGCTGGAGCAGCGCAGCGGCGTGAGATACTGCGGTTCGGTGAACTATCAGTTCGATTGCGTCTTCTATTACGTCTCCGATCTTGAGGCAGCGGTGCGTTTTTACAAAGATGTGCTAGGCCTGAAGCTGGTTTCCACCGATGCCGTGGCGCGCTTCGATCTTGGTGGAATGCTGTTCGAACTTGTGCCCGGCAAGGTCGGTAGAGACGGCAATGCGCGGCTCTGTTTGCGCGTGGACGACCTCAACGCGGCTCGCACTGACCTTGAGGGGAAGGGAGTTCAGGTCTCGGTTGCCGAGGACAAGGGAAACGGCAAGCTTGCACTTTTTCGAGATCCTGATGGGAACGAGATTGCGTTGTGGCAATACACGATGCCAAGAAAATGACTTGTGCAATCTGAGGGAATGGTTCCGAATTCTGCTCAGTCCTCACCTTGTTGTGTTCAAGATCGAGTGATGCACAGGACCGTGATTTCGATCACTGAAGATTACCCGATGAGAGTGAAGAATGAAGGCCACAACTCCAACTACGAGGCGTGGTTATGGTCATCGCAACCGAGTTAAGAGAAGGCACAGTGATCCGCATCGACCGTCATATTTACAGAGTGCTCGAAGTGGAATCGAAGGCTGGGGCTGCGAAATTGGGCGGAGTAGTCAAGACCAAGCTCAGCGATGCCAGAAGCGGCCGAATGTGGGAGCCGCACTTCCGCCCGCAGGAACGCCTCGAAGACGTGGAACTCGAACGGCGCACGATGGAGTTCCTGTTCAGCGAAGGCGACACCTACACGTTTATGGATCCGAGTACCTTTGAGCAGATTGCGGTCCCGGCAGCCATCCTGGGGCCGGCAGCGCAATTCCTTCAACCCGGCATGGAACTGCCCGTAGAGTTCTTCGCAGAAGAGCCAATCAGCGTCGTCTTTCCCGCCGTAGCTGAAGCTCGCGTACAGCGGACGGCGCCACCGGCGCATTCACAACAAGACAGCGCCTGGAAGCAGGCCACCCTGGAAAATGGTCTCTCCATTCAGGTCCCTTTGTTCATCGGGCCAGGCGAAGTGGTGCGCGTCGAGGTGAGGACAGGCCGCTACATAGAAAGAGCGCACGCGGAACGCAGGCGAAGCGCGTAAGAGGTACGCCTCGGAACCAGATGAGGACGCCATGCTCGAGATCAAAGCGGTTCGTATGGAACTTCCGGCGGATGCCAACATCGTCATAGGTCAATCCCATTTCATCAAAACCGTGGAAGACCTGTATGAGGCGGTGACTACGACCGTGCCCCAAGCCAGGTTTGGCTTGGCGTTCAACGAAAGCTCCGGAGCTTGTCTCGTGCGGTCGGAAGGAAACGACCCAACGCTTCGCGACATGGCTGTAAAGAACGCTCAGGCGCTCGGTTGCGGCCACACGTTTGTGTTGCTACTGCAGAATGCATACCCCATCAATGTGATGAGCGCGATCCGAAACACGCCTGAGGTGTGCTCGATATTCTGCGCGACGGCTAATCCCGTGGAAGTGGTTGTTGCCCAGAGTGAGCAAGGCCGGGGTGTGCTCGGGGTCATCGACGGCAGCTCTCCGAAAGGGATCGAAGCGGAAGCGGATATCGCGTGGCGGCGCGATCTTCTCCGCAAGATCGGTTACAAGCGCTAGGGCGAAGAAGGCAATGCGATCTTCCGCCACATTTCGACTCAGCGTTGTTTGCTCGAGCCTTTCTCGCCGTGGATGGCGCTACAATTTGTCCAGAAGAAGATGCATGGGAGGTTGATCATGCCGGTATACGACTACGTCTGCAAAAATTGCAATAAGACGTTTGAAAAGATCATCACCCTGACCGAGCACGAAAAGGAAACCATCTCTTGCCCGTCCTGCGGCAGCAAGAACGTGGAGCAGGAGGCGACTGCGTTCTTTGCGGTGACCTCCAGCAAGAGCTGAATCTATCAGGACAACGACCAATCCTTATTGTGACCGATGCCCACCTGTGCGCTGCGACAGGCCCGTCGAAGCTGCGCCCGCCGGGCAAAGCAAGAACTGGCATTAGGCGCGAAGGAGATCCGCGCGACAGGGAAGACTGTGTTTTGCTTCGCAGCTCATGCTGCGGATAGTGACATTAAGCCAGAAGCCTACTCATAACGCAGATAGGGCCGCGTCTTTCGTAGCGGCCCATATGCAACCGGCAGCAGTCGTCGCCCTCTCGATTTCATTGCTTCGGCACCGGTGGCGGCACGACCTCCGCCAGCCGTGCATCATCCCACAGCCGGCTGAATTCCTCGTCCTTGTAGACACGAGCGAGGTTGCGGTAACCGTTTTCTTTCGCTTTCTTCAAGCACGCCAGGCACCCCTGCACGTCGCCCCGTTTAGCCTCAATCTTAGCGAGCATGTAGTAGAGTTTTGCCCGCTCCTCGGGGCTCGAGACCTGAGCGGTGAGGCCAACTCTGGCATTCTCCTCCAGCGCCTTTGGATCCAGTTCCAGCGCGCGTGAGTATTCGTTCATGGCCCTATCCAGTTTATTCCGACTGAACCACGCGGCGCCCAGGTTGACATGGAAAGGTGCGCGGCTCTCATCGAGCGCCACCGCCTTGTTGAAATACTTGGTTGCTTGACCGAAATTGTTCTGGAGGAAGTACACCGCTCCAACGTTGTTGAATGCATCGGCGTACTTCTTGTTCGCTTTAGCGGCCTTTTCAAAGTCGGCGCGCGCGCTCTGCAGATCGCCGCCTGTCAACTCGGCCATCCCCAGTTTGTTGGAGAGCACAGCATTCTTTTTGTCTTTGCGCAGCGCCTCACGAAAATACTGGATGGCATGCTCGTAGTCATTCTGCGCCCGGCAAGCGTCGCCGGCTTGCTCCAACTCGGCGACACTCATCGATTTCATGTCCTGGGTAGCTCGATCAGGTTCGATGGCGCCGAAACTGTACTGGGAGAGTCCGGCAGCCACGGCTACAACGATCATTCTGCACATCAGTCCTCGCATATTCGCCTCCTCGGAGCCGTCTACTTGCCCTCTCAGGCTCCTTCCGTTCGGCAGGCCGCTGGTCCCTCCTTCGTTGTGCCGATGTTCTGGCCGCTTGCCTCAAGAGGCTGCCGGCGCCATTGAACGGCTGTGTCCCGCTGGGCAAATCGTCGGGCCGGCGCTTTTGCCCAGACTTTTCGACCTGCCCTCGCCTTGGCAGCGGCAGCTTCAGCGAGGGCTTCACCCCGGTTGGAAAAGTGTCTCTGCATCTTTCCTCCTCGACACCGTCTCACGCGGCACTGCGGCATCGTTGACTTTGCTTCATCAGCAACACGTGCAACCAGCCTGGCCTATTCCACCCACACCGGTTTTCCGTCGGGCTTCCTGAACGCCATAGTCTGGTTGCCCCGAACCACCGTGCGGGCGATCAGGGCGTCGTGTCCCAGGTAGATGATTCTTGATCCGACCACCTGAATCTGGTCTCCTTTGCTAAAGCTCATACTGTTGCCGTGAAGAAACCGCTTGGGGGCAACATGCACCTGGAGTGTGCCGTTCTCCGTTTTTACCATCAGATGAGATCCTTCATCCCCGCTGATGGGACAATAGAATTCCTGCACGTCCTGTACTACTCCTTGCACGGTCACCTCATTGGAAGAGTTGTAAGCGATGGCACGCTGCATTGGGTTATGGCTGAACAGCAAAATCACTAAAACAATAAGTGCCCCGCCCATAATCATCTGGGGAAGTCTCATAAGCGGTCCTCCTCTCTCCCAGACCTATATTCTCCTCGCTTGTGGGCCGGTTTGCCGTGATTCCTGTCACTCTGCGGCGTGTGTCCGCAGAAATGGGAAATTCAGATCACCCGGGATCACACCGCCGTGATCCTGATCACTGAGAATCGGGCCACATCGCGGATACGATAGGGCCACCTGAAGAATTGGATAAGTCGTTCCTCAACGTTCTCGTGTCTTGAACAGAGGGAGGTTGCCATGCCGCTTAACAAGCTGCGGGAGTTTCTCGATAGTCACAACACCCGTTATCTGATTTTCTCTCACTCACTGGCGTACACGGCGCAGGGCATCGCGGCGCTTACGCACATCTCGGGAAAAGAGCTGGCCAAGACGGTGATCGTAAGAATTGATGGCGATCTGGCGATGGCGGTCGTTCCTGCGTCCCGCCATGTCGATCTCCCGCTGCTGAAGCGGGCTGCGGTTGCACGTGCGGTGGAGCTTGCCACAGAACTGGAGTTCAAGGACAAGTTCCCCGATTGCGAGGCCGGCGCCATGCCGCCGTTCGGAAACCTCTACGGAATGGCCGTCTATGTAGACGAGAGCTTGACCTCGATCAAGGAGATCACCTTCAACGCGGGCACGCATCGCGATCTCATGCGGATGGATTGGGCCGATCTGGTAAGGCTCGTAGAGCCTAAGATCGTCCAGATCACAAAGGCGAAAGTCGTCGAGGCTGCGGCATAGGTAAGACACCGGGTTCGCCTGAGAGCCGACTGGGGAGCACATCCGGAAACCTCCACCGTGCTTCACACGGACCTGCCAGACGCTGTCGAGCACGGTGCCGTCCATCGGTTTGACGGCATTCAGGGGTAGGCTGTGCTCCCAAGAATTGTATAGAAATCAGCAATTCAAGGTATTACGGAAGTTTCCCGCGCGGCCTACAAATCATTGTTACTCAATCCCTTAGCTGTTTATCCTTAGATTCGAGGGATCTTGTGCGCTACCGGCAAAGCAGCGCGGCGGGACCCACTGACTGAAAAACGAATGTCCGCCAGCGCACACTCGTGGAAGGGCCTATCTCTCGGCGCAACGGCTTTCATCGTTCTGGTGATTGCTGCGGGCATGGCGTGTCTGCTGCAGGGTGCGATCCACCAAAGCAGCAAGAACATCGCGGAGTTCATCTGCTACCTGGGCATCGCGGTTTTGGCCTCGCGGCTGCGGGTCACCTTGCCCGGCATCACCGGCACGCTATCCGTAAACTTTCTGTTCATCCTCGTGGGGATTGCGGAGCTGAGCTACTCCGAGGTGATTACTCTGGGCGCGATCGGCATGCTCGCCCAGTGTTGGAATGCCAGCCGGCCCAGCGCGATTCAGTTGACGTTCAACGTTTGTGCTGGCTCCCTATCGACCGCTCTGGCTTACGTCGTCTATCACAACTCTCTGGCCAACGCTCTGATCGTCAACGGCCCTCTGGTTCTGTGTCTGGCGGCTTCGACCTACTTCATCGTCAATGCCGGATGCATTGCGGTTGTGATTTCATTCAGCCAAGGCAAGCCTCTTCGCCGGATACTGGTGGATTGCTATTTCTGGTCTTTCCCTTATTACCTGGTTGGAGCTGGCATCGCGGGTGCTATTGCCTGGTTCAACCGCGCGTTCAACTGGGAGACCTCGCTTCTGTTCGTCCCCGCTATTTATCTCATTTATCGTTCCTACCGCTTGTATCTGGGCAAGTTGGAAGACGAGAAGCGGCACGTGGAAGAGATTGCGAACCTGCATCTGCGAACCATTGAGGCCCTTGCCCTGGCCATTGAGGCCAAAGACCAGACCACTCACGACCACCTGCAGCGGGTTCGCATCTATGCCATCGAGGTAGCCAAGGAACTGGGCGTGAAGGGGGCCGAACTGGAAGCCTTGCATGCCGCAGCACTGCTGCATGACATCGGCAAGCTGGCGGTGCCGGAACATATCATCGCGAAACCCGGCCGGCTGACGCCGGAAGAATTCGAGAAGATGAAGATTCACACCGTGGTGGGAGCGGAAATTCTGGAACGAGTTCGCTTCCCCTATCCGGTGGTGCCGATCGTGCGCGCTCACCATGAAAAATGGGACGGCTCCGGTTATCCTTTCGGATTGAAAGGGGAAGAGATTCCAGTCGGCGCGCGAATCCTTTCTGCGGTCGACTATCTGGACGCGCTGGCTTCCGATCGGCAATACCGGCGTGCCATGCCGCTGGATGACGTGATGCAGCAGCTGATTGCGGAGTCGGGTAAGGCGTTCGATCCTCGGGTAGTGCACGTGCTCCAGCGGCGTTACCGGTCTCTGGAGAACCTGGCCTTGGCGCAATCGGCGGGAGACGGCAATGCGGCGCCTTCGGCAGCGATCCAGATTATGCGCGGGGATGCGCCGGACGCCGGATTTGAAAATGCGACAGCCTCGGATTCACCGGCGCGGGAAGCAACATTTCTGTCCTCAATCGCGGCCGCGCGCCAGGAGGCTCAGTCTTTGTTTGAGTTGAGCCAGGATCTGGGCGCGTCGCTCAGCTTGGGTGAAACGCTCTCTGTATTCTCGGTGAAACTCAAACCGATGGTGCCCTACGACGCGATTGCCATCTACATCCTGCGCGACGACGTCTTGATCCCAGAGTATGTAAATGGCGACAACTACCGCCTGTTTGCCTCGTTGCGGATTCCGGTGGGCGACGGGCTTTCGGGCTGGGTTGCGCAGAACAAAAAACCGATTGTGAACGGAAATCCTTCGGTCGAACCGGGTTACCTGAACGATCCCGACAAATTCAGCACGTTGCGTTCAGCCCTGGCTCTTCCTCTGGAGGGAGTGGCCGGCGTAATCGGCGTTCTCGCTCTTTACCGCGCCGAGAAGGACGCCTTCACTTCCGACCACTTGCGCATCCTTCTCGCGGTGAGCGGCAAGATGGCTTTGGCCATCGAGAATGCTCTCAAATACCAGCAGGCCGAAAGCTCCGCCACCACCGATTACCTGACCGGCCTGCCCAATGCCCGGTCGCTGTTTTTGCAACTCGACCGCGAGTTGGCCCGCTGCAAGCGTGACAATGCCTCGCTCACGCTCATGGTCTGCGACATGAACGGATTCAAAAAGATCAACGATCGCTTCGGGCATCTGGAAGGGAATCGTGTCCTGCGTTTGTTTGCCCAGGCGTTGAAAGACACTTGCCGCGAGTATGACTACGTGGCCCGCATGGGTGGAGACGAATTTGTGGTGATTGCTCCGGGCCTTGGCGCCGACGGCGCGACTAGGAAGGTCGAGCAGATTCGTCCGCTCGCGCGCCAAGCCGGGTTCGATGTTTGTGGAGAGGACATGCTCTCGTTGAGCGTGGGAATGGCGGTGTCTCCGGACGACGGCAATGATGCGGAGCAACTTCTCACTCAGGCCGACCGCCGCATGTATATGGAAAAGGAGAAACAGCCTTCGCGGAAGGACCAGCGGCTGCATGCCCGGATGGACTGCCGGCTCACCATCGAGTTGCATCCTCAGCCGGGTGGTGGGCCAATCTTTGGCAATCTGGTCGACATCAGCCTGGGCGGCTGCTATGTGGAAACCAGCGCCATCCTGACTCCCGGTTCCTTTGTGAAGTTAGTCTTCTCCATCGATGACCCCGACGGTGCTTTGAGCACGGAAGGCACGATCGCCAGAATCCATCCTGGCTCGGGAGTGGCGGTGCAGTTCAGAGAGATGAGCCGCGAGTCGCGGGAAAAGATGTACCGCATTCTGGAATTCGTCCAGAACTCGACCACGGTTTACAACGACCGCTATCTACAGAATATCCAGCGCTGACAGTCAGTGGTCAGTGATCAGTGGTCAGTGGCCAGCAACTGACCAGGTCTTACTGGCCACTGATTAGCCACTGATCACTGGCCACTGACCACTTGCTTACGCCGCTTGAAGCCCGCTCCCACTGCCCTTACACTTAGAGAATGCACGTCCACGGTCATGGCGCGGGTGGTCCCAAGCGAGTGCTCAAGATCTCGCTGGGCGTGACCCTCGCCTACATCGTGCTGCTGGTGGCGGCCGGCATCCACGCTCACTCGCTGGCCTTGCTTTCCGAGGCCGGACACAATCTCTCTGACTTTCTGGCGCTGCTGTTGTCTCTGGTTGCGGTTTATTTGCAGTCCCGTCCGGCCAGTTCCACCAAGACTTATGGTTACCATCGCGCCGGAGTGCTGGCCGCGCTGGTGAATGCCGTATCCCTGGTCGCGGTTTCCTTCTTCATTTTTTATGAGGCCTTCCGCCGCCTGCAGCATCCCGAGCACGTTCAGGCCTCGGTGATGATGTGGGTCGCCGCAGCGGGCGTGGTGATGAACGGAGTGATCGCGATGTTGCTGTACCGCTCCGGCCGGGGTTCTGGAAACGACGTGAACATCCGCAGCGCTCTGCTGCATGAAGTGGGCGACACGCTTTCGACCGCCGCCGTCATCGCCGGAGGCTGGGCCATCCTGGTCACAGGTAATTACTGGATCGATTCAGCGCTGTCGTTCGGAATCGGAGCGCTGATCCTCTGGTCAGGCTTCGGCATTGTGCGCGAGACGCTGAATATCCTGCTCGAAGGCACGCCCCGCGGCCTGAAGCTCGAACTGGTCGAGACCGCCATCCGCTCTATCGAGGGCGTCAACGACGTGCACGACCTGCACTGCTGGAGCATCGGCTCAGAAACGCGCGCGCTCTCCTGCCACATCTCGATTGCCGACATCCCGCCGTCGGTCAGCGAACGCATCCTGCGCGACGTGAAGGAGTGCCTGCACCACAACTTCCGCATCGACCACACGACCATCCAGTTCGAGCACGTGGAATGCGAAGTGGCGCATGGCTGCGTGATCCCGGTGGGCGAGAGCGAAGAGCAGCATCACCACAGCCACTGAGCCGTTGAGTGGTAGAATCTCACGCCAGCTGCCTTTGCTTTAAGGAGAAGCGACATGAATGCACCCCGTTCATTTTTTCTTGCTTTTTGCCTTGCTGTGTTTTTCTTTAGCGCTTCAATCGCCGAGGACAAGCATCCAATGAGCGCAACCGACGCCGTGCGGGCGGCCGACGAACAATGGATGAAAGTATTCTCCGCGAAAGACCTCGACAAGTCGGTGGCGTTCTGCGACGAGAAAGGAGCGGTGCTGGCGCCCAATGCTCCCGTGGCGGAGGGCAGAGAGGCAATTGCCAAATCGTTCTCCGGCTTTTTCACACTGCCGGACCTGAAAATCACCTGGCATGCCGACAAGGCCGACGTTGCAAAGTCCGGCGAACTTGGCTACACCAGCGGAACTTATCAGATGAGCTTCACTGGTCCGGGGAAAACCGTTACGGACAAAGGGAAGTATGTAACTGTGTGGAAGAAGGAAGCGGACGGCAGTTGGAAGGTGCTGCTGGATATTTTCAACACCGACATGCCGGCGCCGGATGCTCCGTAGCTGGATCACCGCGCAACGGTCTGTTTTTCATAGATCTTCTGTGCCGTGTCAATCGTATCCGCCTCATCCGCCGTCTTGTCCGGCCGCAGCCGCACAATCCGCGGGAAGCGCAGCGCGTAGCCGCTGTCATGCCGGTCCGACCGCATCATGTTATTGAAGGCGACTTCCAGCACAATCTTCGGCTCGACGATGCGTCGGAAGCCTTGATCCTCAATCGTGTGTTCCAGGAACCACTGCGTCATCTCTGCAATCTCGGAGTCGGTCAGCCCGGAGTACGCCTTGCCGATATTCACCAGCCGCTCTTTATTCGTATCCCACACGCCAAACGTGTAGTCGCTGAGCACGCCCACGCGCTTTCCATGACCGTACTCAACCGCGGTCACGACCACATCGAGCGTGGCCAGCTCGCGTTTCATCTTCAGCCACGACTTGCCACGCTTTCCCGGCGTGTAAGTCGAGTCGAGGTCCTTGATCATCAGCCCTTCGTTGCCCCTTGCCTGCGCCGCGGCAAACAACTCTTCCAGTTCCTCAGGAGAAGCGGCTCGAAACACCGGCGCACGGACGACGGTGCCGATTGCCTCTACTTCATCCATACCGAAGCCCAATTGACCTTGCAAGTTCTTCGTTTTTCTCTGTGTCTCTGTGCCTCCGTGGTGGATTCTGCGTTTGCAGCAGCTCATCCAGGACTCGCCCCCGTTCCCGCAGCGGACGGTCAATCAGCAACTCCCCGCCCGCGTACAGAACGTCGAAAACCAGGTACGCCACAGGAATCTCCTGCAACATGCGGTCGCTGACTTTCTTCCGTCCCAGGCGTTGCTGCAGCACGCTGAACGGACGCGCCCGTCCCGGATGCTCCCACGCCACGATTTCGCCATCGAGAATCGCATCCTGCGGCAAGCCCGCAAGCGCATCCGGCAATTCCGGAAACGACTCCGTGATCTCATCCCGCGTGCGCGAAAAGAATTTCACCTCGCCCTCGGCAACATGCGCCTGCGCCCGAATGCCGTCATACTTGTCTTCCACTGCGGCCTCGGCGAAATAACTCAACCCCTCTTCGGCCGATTCAATCGGACTGGCAAGCATGAATCCCAACGGATGAAACATCCTCATCTTCGCTTCCGCCAGCCTGCCTTCCGCAGCCAGCCGCAGCGTCTCACCGATATCCCCCAGCAGCATGTTCGCCCGCTGCACTTGTTTCAGAAAACCGGCCAGCGTGCCGCCATAAGCGTTGGCAATCGCCTCCTCGACCAGGCTTTCCTTCAGCCCAATCCGCAGATCACCAGTCATGATCTTAATGATGTACTTAGCTTCGAGCGGCGTCGCTCGTGTCAGAAGATCGCGGACCAGCAAGGCCTTCGCCGCCGGACCGCGCGCCGCCGCAATCTGCCGAAAAGTGTCGGCTACGTCAAGAACACCCGAGCCTTGCCCGGATTTTTCCGGGAGGACCTCTCCGGCCACCGCACCCAAATCACCATGTTTGCGATAAACGGCCGTGAGAGCGGCCTCATCTTGCCCGGAAATCTCCGCCACGACGCGCCACAAGATCGATCCACCGACTTGCAAGGTTGTCTCTTCCCAGGCAGGAAATGCCCTGCCGGAGAGAAATACCGCCGACACCGCGGCCTCGTCTGTGGTGCGTGACTTGAAGTAGTCAGCGACGATCGCTGTCTTCACCAGCTTCTTGGTCGTGGCGGAAATCGCCTCACAAGTTTCGGCTAACCGCTGCATGCGCCTCCTCAACCCGTGTGGTGACGGGCGCCCTTCGACAAGCTCAGAGCCTGCCCTGAGCGTGCCGAAGGGGCAGGCTCTCGCCCGTCTACCCATAACTCAGCCCGCCGCATCCACTTAGCCGTCATCATCTTAAACGACCCTTGTGTTAACCTAAGTATTTGGCGCTTTCTCGCGCCTGGAGCATCTAAACACCGTGCGTTCTCTGCGAAATCTCTTGCGTTTCCTGGTGGCCGTGCAGCTTTTGCCCGCGCTTGAAAGTGGCGAAGAAACCCTGGTCGGCGGGCAAGCCGTGCTCGAAGGGGTGATGATGCGTTCCCCGCACGCCTGGGCGATCGCCTGCCGCAAGCCCTCTGGCGAAGTGGTCACCATGAGCGAACCGCTCGAGCGGCCCTCGGAAAAGCATAAATGGATGGGATGGCCGATCGTCCGGGGAGTAATGACGCTCGGCTACGCCATGTCCCTCGGCTACCGCGCCCTGCGCTTCTCCGCCAACGTAGCCATCGAAGAAGTGATGCAGAGCGAGAATGCTCATACTCATGTGGAGACAGCCGCCTCGGCTGTCCCGCCGAAGCGAAGCGAGGCGGAATCTTCCACGACAGACTCCAAATCCCAGACCCGCGAGAAAGCCGCCGCCATCAGCGGATGGCTGGCCGCAGTCAACGTCATCATCTCGCTGGCATTTTTCATTTTCATGTACAAGTACTTGCCGCTGCTCGCGGCCACGGAACTCAAGAAGGCGAATCCTGCGCTGGGCGGCCAGATCGTTTTCAACCTGGTCGACGGCGCGATACGCTTGATCCTGTTCCTGCTGTTCATCTGGGGAGTTTCGCTGTTCCCGGACATTCGCCGCGTCTACCAGTATCATGGCGCCGAGCACAAAACCGTATTCGCCTTCGAAAACGGCGACCCGCTCGAAATCGCAGCCGTGCAGAAGTATTCGACCTTCCATCCCCGCTGCGGGACCAGCTTTCTGATGACCGTGATGCTGATCTCGATCGGCTTCTACATGATGGTTCCGTTCACCACGTTCTGGGCGCGTTTTGCCTCGCGCATCGCGCTGCTGCCGGTGATCGCCGGCGTGTCCTACGAAATCATCCGCTTCGCCGCCAGGCATCGCGGCTCGCTCTTCGCCCTGATGACCGCTCCCGGCCTCTGGCTGCAGCGCATCACCACTCAGCCCCCATCCGACGAAATGGCTCAGTGCGCCATCACCGCGCTCGACCAAGCCATGGCTCTGGAGAAAGAGCAGGGCGGCGAACTGGTGATTGCCTAGGGGGCTTCCCCCGAACTAGTTCCCAGTTCTCAGTTCTCAGCAAAAACCCATAGAATGACATTCATCCGTCTTGGACCGACGTTCGGAGAACTGCGACCGGAACTGAGAATCGAAATCCGCAACTGAGAACTGAGAACTGACTGATGTTCGAACGCCTAGACCAAATCGAAGCCCGCTACGAAGAGCTGACCAGCGCTCTCGCCTCGCCAGATATCGTGAACGACTCGGCGAAATACCAGAAGACCGCCAAGGCGCACAGCGAGATCGCGCCCATGGTCGAGAAGTATCGCGAATACAAGGATCTGACACGCGGCATCGCCGAGAGTAAAGCCATGCTTGCCGAGGAAAAAGATCCCGAGATGCGCGCCTATGCTCAGGAAGAACTCGACAAGCTGGAGCCCCGGGTCACCGCCATCGAAGAAGAATTGAAAGTTCTGCTGCTGCCCAAAGATCCGAACGACGAGAAAAATATCATCCTCGAAATCCGCGCCGGCACCGGTGGAGACGAAGCCACTCTCTTCGCCGCCGAAATCTTCCGCATGTACACCCGTTATGCCGAGACTCAGCGCTGGAAGGTCGAGGTGCTCTCCTCTTCAGAGTCGTCGGCCGGCGGTTTGAAAGAAGTCATCGCCATCATCGAAGGCAACCGCGTTTATTCCCAGCTCAAATACGAAAGCGGCGTGCACCGCGTGCAGCGCGTCCCCGCCACCGAGCAGCAGGGACGCGTCCACACCTCTGCGGTAACAGTCGCCGTGCTGCCCGAAGCAGAAGACGTGGACATCAAGATCGAAGCCAAGGATTTGCGCATCGACACCTTTTGCTCTTCCGGTCCGGGCGGGCAGTCGGTGAATACAACTTACTCTGCGGTCCGCATCACGCACATTCCCACCAACACAGTGGTGAGTTGCCAGGACGAAAAGTCGCAAATCAAGAACCGCGAAAAGGGCATGCGCGTGCTGCGCTCCCGCCTCTACGAAATCGAAATGGAGAAGCAACAGCAGGCACTGGCCAAGGAGCGCAAGGCCATGGTGGGATCCGGGGACCGCAGCGAGAAGATCCGCACCTACAACTTCCCGCAGAATCGCGTCACCGACCACCGCATCGGCTTCACGCTGCATCAGCTCGAAGCCGTGATGGACGGCAAGCTCCAGCCGCTGATCGAAGCGCTCACCACCTATTACCAGGCCGAGAAGCTGAAGCAGGAAGCCGCCAGCGTTGTCTGATCTCGCGTAGAGACAGCCCATCTCGGCTGCCCCGCTCTTCTTTGCGCCCTTCGCGGCCTTTCTTCGCGACCTTGGCGGTTAAGGCTTTAGTATCCGCCTGTTTCCACGTCTATCCGGGCGGGATGACGATCCCGTGTCTGTCTGTGGTGAAATGGTCTTGTGCCACTGAAGCAAGCCCTCACCTCCGCCATCACCCGCCTCAACGCGGAGCAAGTCCCTTCCCCGCGCATGAACGCAGAGCTTCTGTTGATGTTCACGCTGGGCTGCGATCGCGCCCACCTCTACGCCCATCCCGAGCGTGAACTCACCGCCGATGAACAAAGCCGCTACGACGCCGTGCTCACCGAGCGCGCCCGGGGCGTTCCCGCGCAGTACATTACCGGGCATCAGGAATTCTGGGGCATGGATCTCATCGTCACCCCTGCCGTGCTAATTCCGCGCCCGGAGACCGAGCATGTAATCGAAACGGTGCTGGACGGTGTGGGGCGGGTGCCCACGCCCGCAAGCCTCCTGCACATCGCCGACGTAGGCACCGGCTCCGGCTGCATCGCGCTTGCCCTGGCCAAAGAATTGCCGCAGGCCGAAATCCACGCCACCGACATCTCCTCAGCGGCGCTCGAAGTTGCGCGCGCCAATGCCGCCCGCCATCAACTCGAGTCCCGCATTCAATTCCGCGAAACCGACCTGCTCGCCGGAGTGCAAGATAACTCCTTCGACTTCATCGTCTCCAACCCGCCCTACGTCGGCGAATCGGAAGTAGATCAGGTCCAACTCGAAGTCCGCAAGTTCGAGCCGCGCAACGCCGTCTTTGCCGGCCCCACGGGAGTTGAGGTAATCGCGCGTTTGATTCCGCAAGCCCACGCCGCGCTCAAGCCCGGCGGCTGGCTGGTCATGGAAATAGGCGGCTCGCTCGCCGATGAAGTGACCGCCCTGCTGAACTCCTGGCAAAATGTCGCGATCCGGCCAGACCTGCAATCGATTCCCCGCGTCGTTCGCGCCCAAAAAATCCTTGACAAGTGTCGTATGGCACTATACATTGTAGTGCAAGGTATGGTGCTATGAAGATCATCAGCTCCAGTGTTGTCGATCCGGAAAAGAGCCAATCGGCCGAACGCTGGGAGCAACAATTGCGCAAGGGCTCGCTGGAAATGGCGACTCTGGCTGCGCTCTGGTCGGGCCGGCTCTATGGCCTCGAAATAATCCGCATGTTCGAAGACAGCTCACAACTCGCTCTCGCCGAGGGCACCATCTATCCCATTCTGAGCCGTCTCAAGAACGAGGGCTTGCTGGCTTCGGAATGGGTGGAGGCCGAGGCCGGCCATCCCCGAAAATACTATTGGCTCACTACGGCCGGACGCACACGCCTGAAACACATGGCCGAGACCTGGACCGAGTTTTCGCGCGAGCTGGGGCGGTTGCTCAAGCCCGTAATCGGAGCACGGAAGGAAGAGGTGATGAAGTGAATCCATCGAAAGAGCAAGAGCTGCGTATCGACCATTATCTGAGCAAGTTTCGTGAGAGTCTTCCGGCAATGTCGATCGCCGACCGCGAAGAAATCATCCGCGAGATCAGCGTGCATATTCGCGAGTCTGCGCAGGAGCCGAACTCCAGCGTCGATGAGATTCTCCACCGCCTAGGTCCGGCGGAGAGTCTGGCTTCGGAGTATGGCAATGATCGACTGATTCAGCGGGCCAGCAGAAGCATCTCCCCATTATTGATTGTGCGGGCGACGCTCGAATTGGCAAAGAGAGGCGTGCAGGGTTTTGCCGTATTTCTCGGGGTGATTACTGGTTACGCGCTTGGGGGCGGGCTCCTGCTTACGGCAATCCTGAAGCCGTTTCTCCCGCGCCAGACTGGCTTGTGGATCGGGCCTGGTGTTTTTGATTTCGGAATCCATTTCCCGCGTTATGGCGATCCAGTGCATGAAGTGCTGGGATGGTGGTACATTCCCGTTGCGTTTTGGCTGGGCTGTTTCTTTGTCTGGCTGACGACGTATGGGATCCGCAGGTTCCTGCGACGGTCAAAGCAGCGCGGCACGCTGTTCGCCCGCAGCCAGATGGGGATGAATCAGGTCTGAAGGCTGCCTTTAGCGCGGCACCGACGCCGGCAATATCTCTTCCACGTCCACAATGCTCGTAGGATACTTTCCGGTGTAGCAAGCCGTGCAATAAGAGGTCTTCTCTCCCTCGCCGCAGGCTTTTTTTAGTCCTTCCAGCGAGAGGTAGGCGAGTGAATCCGCACGAATGTACTCGCGAATCTCCTCGACCGATTTGTTGGCGGCTATCAGTTGCTTCTTCGAAGGCGTGTCCACGCCGTAGTAGCACGGCGAAATCGTGGGCGGACACGAGATGCGCATGTGCACTTCCTTGGCACCGGCGCTGCGAATCATGCGCACGATTTTGCGGCTGGTGGTGCCGCGCACAATCGAATCGTCAATCAGCACCACGCGCTTGCCTTCCAGAAGCGCCCGCACGGGATTCAGCTTCAGCTTTACACCGAAGTCGCGCACGCTCTGGCTCGGCTCGATGAACGTGCGGCCCACATAGTGATTGCGAATTAAACCAAAGCGGAACGGGATGCCGCTCTCGGCCGCGTAGCCCACCGCGGCGGTTACGCCCGAATCCGGCACAGGGACGACGAGATCGGCTTCCACGGGCGCTTCGCGCGCCAACTGCCGTCCCAGTTCTTCGCGGCTGGTCTGCACCGCGCGGCTGAACACTATGCTGTCAGGGCGCGAAAAGTAGACATGCTCGAAGATGCAACTCGACTGGGGCGCGGCCGTCGAATAAAAACGGGAACTGATGCCTTCTGGCCCAACCACGATCAACTCGCCGGGCTTTACGTCACGCTCGTAAGTTGCGCCGATCAGATCGAAGGCGCAGGTCTCTGAGGCGAAGACGATGGTGTCGCGCGTCTGCCCTTCCAGCGCCGGAATGCGTCCCATGGCCAGCGGCCGGAAGCCGCGCGGGTCGCGCGCCGCGATGATCCGGTCGGGACTCATCAGCACCAGCGAAAACGCGCCTTCCACGCGCCGCAGTGCGTCCGCAATTGCCTCGGGCAGAGTGTGCTCCGACGAAAGCGCGATCAGGTGGACGATCACTTCCGTATCGCTGTTGGTCTGAAAGATCGACCCCTGGCGCTCCAGTCGGCCGCGAACCTCCATCGCGTTCACCAGATTGCCGTTATGCGCCACCGCAATCGAGCCCTTGTTCGACTGCACCAGAATGGGTTGCGCGTTCAAGAGCGCCGAATCGCCGGCGGTGGAGTAGCGCGTATGCCCGATGGCCAGCGTGCCGCGTATCTTCGAGAGCACATCTTCGGTGAAGATGTCGGCGACCAGTCCCATCGCCTTATGGACGCGGGAAGTCAGGCCATCGGAGGTAACAATCCCCGCCGACTCCTGGCCGCGATGTTGCAGCGCATGAAGGCCGAGGTAGGCGAGCTTCTCCGCCTCGGGATGCGCGAAGATCGCGACTACCCCGCACTCGTCGTGGAATTTGTCGAAGAACATTCAGCTCTTAGCTTCTAGCCGCTAGCTCTTAGCCAACCCAACTTGCGACGAATAGCTCTCAGCAGCGGCTCTGGCTCTACGTACACCTTTGCCCGCTCGCGTAGCCCGGCAAATTCCTGAGCGCTCACTTGGGTGCCAGTTTTGATCACCCTAAGCCAAGCAATTTTCGGTGTTGTAACGTCGAGGCGAAGAAGATTTCCATCGTTGTCCCATGCTTCATACTCGTTGCCTTCGACGTCAATCGGTTCCATGAATCCCTGCATCGCCAGCTGCGAGCCGAATGCCATTACCTCGCCGCAATCTTTGGCGAGCACATATACTGGAAACGAAATGTCCTCGGCTCGCTCGTCCATGCTGAATCTCAATCCGCCGCCACCAATTCCGGATCAGTCCGCAAAGTCAATTCCAGCGCGGATTCGTAAGCCTGATCCAAATCCGAAACCGCCGCGGACACAACTACCTGCCCGTCGAGCGAAATTTCCAGCCGCTCCGGATCGTTTCTCCCAGCACGTCCACTGCGATTCCGTGTTTCTCCGCTATCTGTTGGATTCGCGAAACGTGAGCCTGGTCGCAAGAGAGCACGATGCGGCTCGCATCCTCTCCAAACAGCGCAAACTCCGCCGGAAGCCCGTTTGCCGCCAGATTCACCCGCGCGCCCACGCCCTTGGCAAACGCTTTCTCCGCCAGCGCCACGGCCAATCCGCCATCCGCGCAGTCATGCGCGGAATCCACCAAGCCCTGCTGAATCAATTCGATGACCGTCTTCTGCAGCGCGGCTTCTTTCTCCAGATCGAGCTCCGGAGGATATCCCCACAGCGCTCCCAGAATCTCTTTGGCGTATTCCGACGACCCGAACTCGCTCTCTACATCCGTGATATCGGCTGCTTCGCCGGCGCGCAATAGCACGATCGTGCGTCCGCGGCGCGGCGAAATGCATCTTCGCGGTCTTGCGCACGTCCTCGAGAATTCCCACAACTCCCAGCACCGGCGTGGGATAAATGCCCTCGCCCAGCGTCTCGTTGTAGAAGCTGACGTTGCCGCCGGTGATGGGAATCTCCAAGCTCCTCGCAGGCTTTCGTGATGCCATCGATGGTTTGCGAGAACTGCCACATGATGTGCGGCTTCTCGGGATTGCCGAAGTTCAGGCAATTGGTTGCGCCCACGGGAGTTGCTCCCGAACACGCCACTTTGCGCGCGGCCTCGGCCACGGCGTGCATCGCGCCCAGCCGCGGATCGAGATAGCACCAGCGTCCGTTGCCATCGAGCGCCATTGCCAGTCCGCGCTGCGGAACATCCTGCGATAAGCCTGGATTTGGATTCTTGATGCGAATCACGCCCGCATCGCCCGCCCCCGGCGCCTCGACCGTGTTGGTCTGCACCATGTGATCGTATTGCTGCCACACCCAGCGCTTGCCGCAGATGTTTGGGCTGGCGAGGAGCTGCTTGAGACTTTGCGTGAGGTCATGAATTTCACTAAGCCCGAGGTCGCTGAGCTTAATGTGCTCCGGCATCTCGCGCGGCACTGGAGGCTCCCAGCGCGCGAGCGGGCGTTTGTATACGGGCGCGTCGTCGGTAAGCGCCTGATTCGGAATCTCGGCGACGACTTCGCCGTGCTGGCGCACGCGCAATTTGTTGTCGGTGGTGACTTTGCCGACTTCGACCGCATCGAGTCCCCACTTCTCAAAAACGCGGAAGACCTCCTGTTCGCGGCCTTTCTGCGCCACCAGCAGCATGCGCTCCTGCGACTCGCTCAGCATGATTTCGTAAGCAGTCATGCCGGTTTCGCGCTGCGGTACGCGATCGAGTTCGATCTCGATGCCGACGCCACCGCGCCCGCCCATCTCGCAAGTCGAGCAGGTAAGTCCCGCCGCGCCCATGTCCTGAATGCCGACGATCGCACCGGTCTGCATGGCTTCGAGGCAGGCTTCGAGCAGCAACTTTTCCAGAAACGGATCGCCGACCTGCACGTTGGGCCGCTTCGCTTCCGAAGCCTCGCTGAATTCTTCGCTGGCCATGGTGGCGCCGTGGATGCCGTCGCGTCCGGTCTTGGCGCCCACGTAGATCACCGGATTGCCTTCGCCGGCGGCGCGCGCGTAGAAGATTTCGTCCTTGCGAACCAGGCCCATCGCGAATGCATTCACGAGGGGATTGCCGGAGTAGCAGGGCTCGAACTTGGTTTCGCCGCCCAGGTTGGGTACACCGAAGCAGTTGCCGTAGGAAGCGACCCCGCTGACAACGCCCTCGAGGATGGAGTGGTTGCGATGGATCTCAGCTTGTGTAGGAACAGATTGTGTAGGGACAGCCGCCTCGGCTGTCCGGCCTGGGCGAAGCCCGGCCGTAGCGGGCAACGCCGGCCCTGAGTTTGTCGAAGAGAGTGCCCGACCCACACGATCCCTCTCCACACGAGCAGAGATCGGTCCAAACCTCAGCGAATCCATTACTGCTACCGGTCTCGCACCCATGGTGAAGATGTCGCGCAGGATTCCGCCCACGCCGGTGGTTGCGCCTTGGAACGGTTCGATGAACGACGGATGATTGTGCGACTCGATCTTGAACGCGCAGGCCAAACCGTCGCCAATGTCGATAATGCCGGCGTTCTCGCCCGGTCCTTGCAGAACACGCTTGCTGCGCGTGGGCAGGCGCTCTAGATGTACGCGTGACGACTTGTAGGAGCAGTGCTCGCTCCACATCACGCTGAAGATACCGAGTTCGGTGATTGTGGGCTCGCGCTGTCCCAGAAGCTGTTTAATCTTTTCGTATTCGTCGGAGGTGAGGCCGTGTTGCCGGAGCACGTCCGGGGAAATGGCATGAGCGGCAGTGGTCATGGGGAAGCTCTATTGTCGCATTAAGCGGGGCGGCTGGGTAGAGCCTTTACAAAGAGTCGTTGGTCGTTGGCAGCTAGTCGTTGGCAAGACCCTTTAGCGTCGCCTTTAGCGAATAGCCACCAGCCAACGGTTGACGACGCAGCATTCTCAGAGACTTATCTGGAAGCTATTGAAAACAAAGCCGCAGGAAATCGAGGAACGGTTTTAGACTATCCGATGTCCCTTGTTTTCATCGCGCCCATTCGTAAGTTGCTAAGAACGAATTGGACCTGCGCGATCCTGCCCACGCGAAACGCGGACCTAAAACCGCTCGTAGAATGCCTCCGGATCGCACAGATATAGGCCCCTGATGGCGTTCGACTGTTCCGGTCGATTCAAAGGTCATCCGGCGAGGAAGCGGAGACTCAGAAGGCTTCTAATGCGAAATTCCTTGTAAGTCGTTAAAATTATCTGCAAGCCGTTGATATTATCTGCAAGCTATTGCAATCATTCAAGGAGTCTCCGCTCCACGTTCGTCGCGCAGTTTGATTTCTGGGCCTTTTCCCCGAGGCGTCATCCCGAAACCCGGTGCAGTTCAGCCAGGTGAGGGATCTCCCGTGCCCACGCTGCCAATATGCGGGAGATCCCTCGCTCCGCCTGAAGCGCTGCACTCGGATGACGCCAACACCCGATTGGACGAGTGTAGCTAGTCTGTCCGAGCGTTAGCCTGCTTCCAGTAAGATGAACGTTCAGATGAAATCCATCATTGTAGGAACGGCAGGACACATCGACCACGGCAAGACTGCGCTGGTAAAAGCGCTGACCGGGATCGATGCGGACCGTTTGGAGGAGGAAAAGCGGCGCGGCATCACGATTGACCTCGGCTTCGCGCACATGGACTTGCCCACGCCCACGGGCGAGACTTTGCGCCTCGGCTTTGTTGACGTTCCCGGGCACGAGCGTTTCGTGCGCAACATGCTGGCTGGTGTGGGCGGGATCGATCTGGTGCTGCTGGTGATCGCGGCGGATGAAGCGATCAAGCCGCAAACGCGGGAGCACTTCGACATCCTGCAACTTTTGGGTGTGCAACGCGGCATCACCGTACTCACGAAATCGGATGCGGTGGATGCGGAGACGCTCGAGGTGGTGCGGCTGGAGGTGGAAGAGTTTCTGCGCGGAACATTTCTGGGGCAACCTGGTCTGGGTCAACCTGGCTTGGGCCAACCAAGTTTGGATCAACCAAGTTTGGATAAACCAAGTTTGGATAAACCAAGTTCGATCGTCGCTGTGAGTTCTCTGACAGGCGCCGGTCTGGAAGATCTGAAGCGGGAGATGGTTGCGGCTGCGGCCAACGTGCAGCCGAGAGATTCCCATGCGATCGCGCGGCTGCCGATCGACCGTGTTTTTTCCATGAAGGGTTTCGGCACGGTGGTGACGGGAACCCTGGTAGCCGGAACGATTCGCCGCGAGGGCGAAATGGAAGTTTTCCCAAAGGGGCGGCGCGTGCGCGTGCGCGGCGTGCAGGTGCATGGTCAGACGGCGGATGCAGCGGTCGCTGGACAACGGACGGCGCTGAACCTGGCGGGCGCAAGCACAGAAGACTTGTCGCGAGGCATGACCCTGGCGCCTCCGGCGACGTTCGAGGCAACACGGCGGGCGGACGTGCGGTTGCGCTTGTTGTCTTCGGCGCCGCGCCCTCTGAAAGACCGCTCGCGGGTGCATTTTCACTCCCACACGATGGAGGCCGTAGCGGAGGTTGTCTTGTACGAACGAAAGGAACTGGATCCCATCCCTTCGGCAAGCTCAGGGCAGGCTTTTGCAAAAAACGCAAAGGTGGGGCACCCGAGTGTCGTGGTACAGCCAGGACGTCCGCAACTTCTGCCCGGGCGGGAGGCGTTTGCGCGGTTGAAGCTGCCGGAAGCGGCGCTGCTTCTGCCGGGAGACCGGTTTATTATCCGGCAATTTTCGCCGGTGGTGACGATTGGCGGCGGAGTTGTGTTGGACGCAGCGCCGATTCCGCGTATGCCAGGACGCGGCGATTTCCTGCAGGTCCTGGCAGGGGGAGATGCGGAGGCGATTGTGAGAGCGCGGATCGCCCGGAGGCATCATGAAGGAATCGCGATGTCTCGACTGGTCGCCGAAACAGGTTGGGCGAAGAACGTGATCGACGCGCAAGTGGTTCAAGCGGCGCAGAGGGGCGACGTGGTGCGAGCGGGTGAGCTATTCCTGGATTCGCCCGCGCTGGAAGCCCTCAAATCGCGCATCGTGAGTACGGCCGCCGATTTCCACAAAAACAATCCCTTGGTGGGTGGAATCAGCAGAGAAGAGTTGAGGGCGCACGTGGACGCAAACCCTGAAGTATTCGAGACGGCTGTTGCCATGCTGGTTCGGGCCAAGAAACTCGAAGTGGTTGCAGACCTGGTGCGGCTGGCGGGGCATGGCGTGGCGATGAAGGATGAAGAGGCCGAATCGAAGAAGAAGATCGAGGATGCGTTTGCCTCGGCAGGACTGAAGGTGCCCGCGCTCCAGGAGGTGATTGCGGGGCTCAAGGTGGACAAGGTGCGGGCACAGAAGATTGTCACGCTGCTGCTGCGCGACAAAGTGTTAATCAAGGTTTCCGATGAATTGGTTTTTCATCGCAGCGCTCTGGAACAGTTGCGGCGGCAGATGGCGGCGTACAAAGTGAAGTCGGCGAAGATTGATGTCGCGAAGTTCAAGGAGCTCACCGGAGTGACTCGCAAGTATGCGATCCCTTTGTTGGAGTATCTCGATCGCGAGCGCGTGACGCGCCGAGTTGGAGATACGCGGGAAATTCTCTAGTCTTATGGCGGACGAAGGACGCACTACGGGGATTGGCGGAAAAGGCATCGTGAGCGCGCGGGTTCGCATTATTGGAGCGGGGTTGGCCGGATCGGAAGCGGCGTGGCAGTGTGCGCGGCGCGGCGTGAACGTGGAATTGTTTGAGATGCGGCCGGTGCGGTCGACGCCGGCGCACCAGACGGCGGACTTTGCCGAACTGGTGTGCTCGAATTCGTTGAAGTCAGACAGCGAGAATACGACTCCGTGGTTGTTGAAAGAAGAAATGCGGCGCGCGGGATCGCTGCTGCTGCAGATTGCCCGGGAGTGCGCGGTTCCGGCGGGGCACGCACTGGCCGTGGATCGAGTGGCGTTTGGGGTGAAGGTGACGGAGGCGATTTCTAGCGAGGGGCGGATTACGGTGCGGCGGGAAGAGGTGACTTCGATTGAAGAAGAGGGCCAGCAGATCACTGTGATTGCAACTGGGCCTTTGACTTCGGAAACGCTGGCGGGGGAGATTGCGCGACTGAGTGCCGATACCTCAGCGGCTGAAGCCGATTCACCGAATGATCCGGATATCGCAGCTTTGAAACGCTGCGCCACCCCAAATCCACATTTGTATTTCTATGACTCGATCAGTCCGATTGTGGAGGCGGACTCAATCGATATGTCGCGCGTGTACATGGCGGCGCGGTACGACAAAGGGTCGGCAGATTACATTAACTGTCCCATGACGCCAGAGGACTACGACCGGTTCTACGACGCGCTCTTGACGGCGCAATCGGTGGAGGAACGCGATTGGGAGAAGTTGAACTACTTCGAGAGCTGCCTGCCGATTGAGGAGATCGCGCGGCGCGGGCGCGATACGCTGCGCTTTGGGCCGATGAAGCCGGTGGGGTTGAAGGATCCGCGCACCGGGCGAATGCCTTATGCGGTCGTGCAGTTGCGGCAGGAAAATCTGCGCGCGGACTCCTACAACCTGGTGGGATTCCAGAATCATTTGAAGTTTGGCGAGCAGGCGCGTGTGCTACGGTTGATTCCGGGCCTCGAGAATGCGCGGTTCCTGCGCTACGGGCAGATTCATCGCAATACGTATATCAATGCGCCGGCGTTGCTGCAGGAGACGCTGCAGATGAAAGCGCATCCGCGAGTTTTGTTCGCGGGACAGATTTGCGGCGTGGAAGGCTACGTGGAATCGATTGCCACCGGCTTGATGGCAGGGTTGCATGCGGCGGCGCTGGCGCTCGGCGGTGAGGCTGTGCCTCCGCCACGGGCTTCCGCGTTTGGATCGCTGACCCACTATGTGACCCATGCCGACGCCAGGAACTTCCAGCCGGCGAACATCACGTTTGATCTCTTGCCGGCCCTGGAGAAAAAGATTCGCGACCGGAAGGAGCGTCACCGGCTGCAGTGTGAGTTGGCGTTGCGGCAATTCGATGATTGGATGGAACGGGCCGGGATAACGCTCACGGTGGGTCAACCTTGAATCGCCGACGAGGCGAAGACTGGCGGCGGAGAGCGGAGCAATGCGATCGGCACCGCAACTTGAGGTTCGCCGCGCCGGGCCGGAAGATGCTCCGGTAATTGCAGCACTGCTGCACGAATCGTTCGTGGAGTTCAAGGCTCTTTACACGGAGGGCGGCTTCGCCGCAACCACTCCTGGCGCGGAGCAGGTTCTCACGCGCATGCGCGAGGGACCGGTTTGGGTGGCGCTGCACGAGGGTGTTGTGTTGGGGACCGTGGCTGCCGTTGTGACAAGCCAATCCGTTTACATCCGCGGCATGGCGGTGCTTCCGGCGGCACGGGGTTCGGGAGCGGGCGCAACGCTGTTGCAGCAAGTGGAGGCCTGGGCGGGCAACGAAGGTCACCGCAGGCTCTTCCTCAGTACAACGCCGTTTCTCAGTTCAGCGATTCGTCTGTATGAAAGAGCCGGATTTCGGCGGACCAGCGAAGGCCTCCACTCTCTCCATGGCACGCCGCTGTTTACGATGGAGAAGACCATCTGAGCGGTCCCATTTTCCTGCAACAATTAGCTCCTTCCCAACGTACCCATAGCGAGAGACTAAACCGCGCGGCAGGCTTACTTTCCCCGCTCGGTCGCGTCCAACCAACAGAAGCGCTATGACCCTGCGAGATCTTTTCCACGATGTGCTGCGGACGTTGTGGGCGCACAAGCTGCGCGCGTTTCTCACCATGTTTGGCATCGCCTGGGGGATCGTTTCGATCGTCCTGATGGTGGCGGCGGGCGAAGGCCTGCGTAAGGGGCAGGAAGAGCAAGCCAGGAATCTGGGCAAGGACGTGATGATCGTCTTCCACGGGCGCACCAGCTTGCAAGCCGGAGGAACACATGCCGGGCGCCAGGTGCATTGGGAAGATGCAGACCTGCCGGTGGTACAGGCGGAAACTCCCGACTGCCAATACGACATTCCAGAGTTGGAGCAGGATACGGTGCGAGCGCACAGCAACTTCAACAACGCCGCGCTCACCGTGACCGGATCGTATCCGCAGTTTGCTTACATTCGCAGTCTCGACGTGGGCCTGGGACGCTTTTACGACTGGGACGACATGCGCGAGGGGCGGCGGGTGGCGTTCCTCGGGTCGGATGCAGCGAAACAATTGTTTCCCGGCCGGAATCCCGTGGGAGACAACGTTTATCTGAATGATTTCCCCTTCGTCGTGATTGGCGTGATGGCGAAGAAGAAACAGGATTCCAGCTACGACGGCTGGGATGTGAACAAGATCTTCGTTCCGTTTTCCGCCATGCGCCGCGACTTTCCCGACAAGCCTCCGGGGACGCCTACCACGTTCGATCAATTGCTGGTGACGCCGAAGTCAGTGGAGCAGCACGAAGCCTGCAAACACGAAGTGCGCGTGGCGCTGGCACGCATGCACCGCTACGATCCGCGCGACAAGGAAGCTTGTCCCATCTGGGACACGGTGCAGGAAGCGCAAGCCTTCAAGACGATGACGGATGGCATGAAGTATTTTCTGGGTGCGGTGGGGATTGTAACGCTGCTGCTGGGCGGCATCGGCGTAATGAACGTGATGCTGGTGGCGGTGCGCGAGCGGACGCGGGAAATCGGCGTGCGCAAAGCGCTGGGCGCTCCCGCGGCAACAATTCTGCGGCAGTTTTTTGTGGAGGCGCTGATCATCGCTCTTTTGAGCGGCGCGATTGGGCTGGGAGTTGCATTTGGATTTTGCGCGCTGGTGAACCTGCTTCCCATGCCGGACTTTTTTGCGGGGCTGGTTCCGGATTGGACTTCCGGACTGATCGCCGCGGGATTGCTGGGCACGATTGCGGTGGGGGCGGCGCTGTATCCGGCGCGGAGGGCAGCGTCGATTGATCCGATCGAGGCGCTGCGGTACGAGGCGGGGGGGTAGGAAAGATTGAGCGATCGGGTGCACGGGTCATTGGATGATTGAAGCCCAGCTGCGCTGGGTTTTCAATCGACAATCGACTCGCAATCGCTCCAATCACGTCAATTTGGAGTGTCTTATGCTGATCGAAATCATTCTCGAAGCCTGGATCGCGCTGAAGCGGAACCTGACGCGCAGCTTCCTTACCATGCTGGGGATCGTGTGGGGTATTGCGACGGTCACGCTGCTGATCGCTTATGGCAGCAGTTTCCGCGAGCGTCCTGGTGCATGGGTTCGACGCGTTCGGCAAGAGTGTGGTGATTTGCTGGCCGCAGCAAACCAGCGAGCAGCCCGGCGGCCAGCGCGCGGGAAAGAAAGTTGTCATCGAGCAGGCCGACGTGGACATCGTGAAGGCCACCGCGCCGCTGGTCCGGCATGTGTGCCGCGAAACCGTGAGGCGGCCGGGAATTGCCTATGGCGACCGCATGGTGGGAACGGCGCCGGTGCGTGGAGTGTGTCCGGAGTACGGCGAGATGCGGAACGAAGTGCCTTCCGAGGGCCGCTGGCTCGATTCGGGGGACGAACTGGAGCGGCGGCGGGTAATCTTCCTGGGCGGCCGGCTCAAGGAAGAACTGTTCAGCGGCAGGCCCGCCGTGGGCGAGACGGTGAGCGTGAGCGGCGTGCGCTTCACCGTGGTCGGAGTAATGGCGCGCAAGATTCAGCTCAGCAATTATTTCAGCAGCGACGATGAGTCGTCGTGGATTCCTTACTCGACTGCCGGAGATTTGTGGAACACGCGCTACGCAGCTGTGATGCTGTTTGAACCGATCGCGCCACAGTTTGAAAAGAAGGCGATGGCGCAGGTGCTGGCCGCGGTAGCGTCACGGCAGGGATTTTCGCCGACCGACCCAAAAGCTTTTCAGATGTTCGGGCGCGACGAATTCCGCCCGGTCATCGATGCTCTCACCATTGGACTGCAAGTGCTGCTCGCTTTTATTGGGACGTTGACCCTCGGGATCGGCGGCGTGGGCGTGATGAACATCATGCTGGTCTCGGTGGATGAACGGATTCGCGAGATCGGCCTGCGCCGGGCGCTGGGCGCGCGCAAGCGGCACATCAAGCTGCAATTCCTGGCGGAGACTCTGCTGATCATGCTGCTGGGCGGCGCAATCGGGGTGCTGCTTTCGTACCTCATCGCATGGGCAGTGGGCACGTTGCCGATGATGGGGCCGCTGTTTGAGGACGATTCCGGGCAGGGCGATATTCACCTGCGTATTTCCGTCATGACCATCGTGATCTCGAGCGCCGTGTTGCTGGTAGTGGGCGTAATCAGCGGTCTGGTTCCCGCCATGCGGGCGTCGAAGCTGGACCCGGTGGAAGCGCTGCGGTATGAGTAAGTCAGAAGTCAGAAGTCAAATGCAGAAAGTAGGACGAGGGCTCTACTTCTGCAGTTTGACTTCTTACTTCTGCATTCTGGCTCTTCACTTCTGCATTTCTGACTTCTAACTTCTGACTTTCCTGTCTCCGATTTGATTTGATCCCTGGCGCTATTCGCTGTACCTTTCTGCTAAGTCTGTTTCGCAGCCGAGGTGCGCTTTGCCATTTTCCGCCGTGGACGCGATCTCTCCTGCCATTGAACACACAAAACGGCAGCTTTTACAGCCCTTTCGTTTCGGGCAATGGGCACGGCTGGCCCTGGTGGGATTGCTGGCCGGAGAACTCAGCTCCGGCGGCGGATGCAACACTCCCAATGTTTCCAGCTTCCACATCCCTCCCCACCCGGGCACGGAGCATTTTCCGCCCTCGGGCTTAGCGGGGATGGACCCCATGTTGTTCGCCGGATTGATCGCAGTGTTGGTGGTTGCTGCATTCGTGCTGGGTATTCTGCTGATGTACATCAGCAGCGTCATGCGTTTCGTTTTGTTTGACAGCGTGCTAGCGAAGGAATGCCACATCCGCCAGGGATGGAGCCGGCGGCAGCATCCGGGATTCCGCTATTTCCTTTGGAAGCTGGTTTATACGCTGGCTGGGTTCGGCGTGCTGATCGTGCTGGTAGGAATTCCGCTGGGCTTCGCCTTTGCAGTGGGATGGCTCCGAGATCCAAATCAGCATATGGTCCCGCTGGTGCTGGGGGGCATCGTTATGTTTTTCGCGATCATGATTGTCGCTATCGTAATGTCCGTGATTTATGTGCTGACCAAGGACTTCGTCGTGCCGCAAATGGCGCTGGAAGACATTGGAGCGATGGAAGGCTGGAGCCGGCTTTGGCCGATGATCAAGGCCGAAAAGAGCGGCTACGCGGGTTATGTGGGGATGAAGATCGTGCTGGCAATAACGGCGACGATCATCCTCGGCATTTTGGGTTTCATTCTTGCGCTGATCATTTTCATTCCGGGGGCGGGAGTGGTGATTGCCGCCGTGCTGGCCGGAAAGGCGGCAGGACTGGGGTGGACAGTTTATACGATCACCATGGCGGTAGTGGCCGCGTGCGTGATTCTGGCTGTTTTTCTGTTCGTGACATCGCTGATTTCCGCGCCCGCGATCGTATTCTTTCCCGCGTATTCCATATATTTCTTCGCTGCGCGTTATCCGGCGCTGAGCGCTGTGCTCTATCCCGTGCCGCCCACTCCGGCACCTCAAGTTCCACGTGGCACATCTTCTCCACCGCAAGAGCCTCCGCCGTTGCCACCGGCGCCCGCGCCCGCCGGATAGAGCGGGGCCGGTATCTCGCAAATTGTGTCATCTAGACGCACTTTGTCATTCCGAGCGAAGCGAGAGCCTGCCCTGAGCGAAGCCGAAGGGAATCTGCTGTTTGCCGGCAGCGAGGGAACTCTCACCACGCTCCAGGTGTCTGAGGTTGCAGACACGCGCGTGCCAAAGAAAAGCAGAGGAGCTCTTCCATGTCTTTCTCAATGGCAGGCCGAGGTGCGCGCGGTCCCGAGATTAACGTCACGCCGCTGATCGATGTGCTGCTGACCCTGATCATCGTCTTCATGGTCGTGGTGTCGATGGACAAGGATCAGGGAGAGACGGCGCAGATTCCGCAGCCGGACCAGAAGCAGACGCAGAACATCGCGCAGCCCCGCACGGTCGTCATTCAAGTGGTTTGGATAAAGGAAAATCAGCCACCGACAGTGAAGATCAATCAGGACGAGGTCAAATGGGAAGATCTGGAGACGCGGCTGGCGGAAATCTATTTAAAGCGCGCGGAGAAAGTGGTTTTCGTGCGGGGTGATGCCAACGTTGACTTCCAGTACGTGGCCGACGTGATTGACGTGGCACATCACGCCGGCGTGCAGCGTGTGGGGCTGCTGACGATGAATCGGGAGATCGCTGGAGAATAGGAGAGCCGAGAGGTCTCAATTCCTCGCCCTATTCTTAATCCAAATCGGTGTGCCCAAAAAGCCGAAGGCCTTCCGGATCTGATTCTCCAAAAAGCGCTGGTAGGAGAAGTGCAGCTTCACGGCGCGGTTGGTGAAGAGCACAAACGTCGGCGGAGCGACTGACGCCTGCGTCATGTAAAGAATTTTCACCCGCGAGCGCATGGGGACGGAGGCGCGCTCGAAGTCCACGGTCTCGATGAAGCGGTTCATGGCCGACGTTGGGATGCGCTTGCGGCGCTCGGTGGCGACCTGTTCGAGCAGCGGGAAGATTTTCTCCGTGCCTTTGCCGGTGTGGGCCGAAATGAAGACGATGGGCGCGTAGTTCAGGAACTTGAGATCGTAGCGCAGGCGCTCTTCATAGGCCTCGCGGTCGCCGGGGCGCTTGCTTTCCCGCATGCGCATAGCTTTCGACGGCCTGCCGGGTTTGACCGCGCCGCCCGTGACGAGATCCCATTTGTTCACCACGATGATCATCGAACGTCCGCTCTCGTGGGCGTAGCCGGCGATAGCGGCGTCGAGCTGGCTGACGCCTTCCGTTGCGTCGATCACCAGCAGCGCAATGTCGGCGCCTTCGAGATGCTTGCGCGCCATCACGACGGAAAGCTTCTCCGCCATCAGGTGAGTCTTGCCTTTGCGGCGTATGCCGGCGGTGTCGATGAAGCGGAAGCGGCGTCCATCGCGCTCGACAATTTCGTCGACCGCGTCGCGCGTGGTGCCGGGGATGGGCGAAACGATCGCGCGGTCGGAAGCCGTCAGACAATTCAACAGCGTGGACTTGCCCACGTTGGGATGGCCGATGATGGCGACCTTGGTTTCATAGACGGGCTCGGGTTCGGAGGCGGATTCATCTTCAACCTGACCCGTTCCTTCCGGTGCTTCCTCTGTGCCTGCCCTGAGCGAAGCCGAAGGGTCCTCCTGTGTTTAAGTCTTCAGCAGGCGGCGGCAAGATCTCCAACACTGCATCCAGCAGATCGTCGATTCCGCGGCCGTGTTCGGCGGAGATGGGGAACATCCGATTGATTCCGAGACGATGGAATTCGTCAACGATGGATGCTTGCTTTTCAGTGTCGGCTTTGTTGACGGCGAGAAAGAGCGGACGATTCGTCTTGCGCAGCAATCGAACCAATTCAAGATCCGGCCCTGCTAGTTCGGCGCGGCCATCGACCACCATCACGATCGCGGCGGCCTCATCGAATGCAACCCGGGCCTGGCGGAAAATTTCCGAAGGGATGAAATCCTTGTCTTCCGGAATGATTCCGCCGGTGTCGATGATGCGCATATGGCGTCCGCGCCACTCCGCATCGCCGTAAAGGCGGTCGCGCGTGATGCCAGGCTCATCGCCAACGATGGCGCGGCGCGAGCCGACAATCCGGTTGAACAGCGTGGACTTGCCTACGTTGGGCCGGCCCACGATGGCAAGCGTCGGAACGCCCGCTGCGGTGGTGGCAAGGGTGCTGGTCGAGTTGTAAGTGGGTTGAGTCAAAATAGGTCTTAATGTGAGGACAGCCGCCCTCGGCTGTCCCTGGGTCGCCAGACCAATGGTTCTCCGCATAGTGATAGTGTGGCCGACTCTTCGAGTCGGCACGGAACGGCCGAGGGCGGCCGTCCCCACATGAACTCTGCCGATGCGTTTTGCCCGGAACTCGTATTATAGAGACTCCCGTGGCTTTAGGTTCTCAACCCGCGTCTCCCGCAACGCCAAGTCGCTCCGCGCCCGCCGGCAAGGACGCTTCGCTGCATCAATTCTTTTCGCCGGGCGGAGTGCTCGCGCACACGCATCCCGCATACGAATTCAGGTGCGGGCAGTTGCAGATGGCGCAGGCCGTTGAGCAGGCGCTCGAAGAAAAGCGGCACCTGATTGTGGAAGCCGGCACGGGCACGGGGAAAACGCTGGCGTATCTGATGCCCGTGATCCGCTCGGGCAAGCGGGTGATCATTTCGACCGGCACAAAGAACCTGCAGGAACAACTCTTCTACAAGGACGTTCCATTTCTGGAGCATGCGCTGTTTGGAGAAGCGGCTTCCGGCGACGAAAGTTCGAAGCGACGGCTTTCGGTCTGCTACATGAAAGGCCGCAACAATTACCTGTGCCGCAAGAAACTCTACGACCTTACAGCAAAGCCCGTATTGAGTGGATTGGAGGAGATCAGTCACTTTTCGGAGATTTCCAGTTGGGAGAAAACCACCCAGACTGGCGATCGAAACGAATTGACCGGAATGTCCGAGAACAGTGCATTGTGGCATAAGCTCGACGCGAGGGCCGACACTTGTACGGGGCAAAAATGCAGCGAATTTGGCAAATGCTTTATTACAGAGATGAGGCGGCAAGCTGCGGAAAGCGATATCGTGATAGTCAACCACCATCTTTTCTTTGCCGACCTTGTGATTAAGAGAGCTGGGGACGGTTCGCACGATGCCGGCATCTTGCCTGACGTTGGTTCCGTGATTTTCGACGAAGCGCACGAAATCGAAAATGTAGCAGGACAGTATTTTGGAGTGTCCGTTAGCAACGCGCGCATGGATGAACTAGCGCGTGATGTAGAACAAGAAGTAACCCACAATCGGATATATTCGGCCGGAATTTCTGGATCTATCGGGAGTCTGCGTGATAATGCGGCCTTGTTCTTCTCACTCCTGCCCACTGGAAAAGGTCGATTCGCATTTGAAAATCGGCGCGAATTCCTGGAAGAAAATGGTGAAGAGTATTCGGCATTGTTGAACTCGCTGCAGTGGATTGAATCTGAGATGGAGCAGGTATCTCAAAAGTCCGAGGAGGTTTTTGCCTTCTCCCGGCGTGCCAGAGAATTGAAAAACCAGTTGCGCTTCTTAATGGAAGAGAACGGACCGAACATTGTCTTTTGGGTCGAGAGACGGAGCACGCGCGGAATCGGCGGGCATGACCGCCATACGGTATTCCTGCAGGCTACCCCGATTGATGTGGCGTCGATTCTGAAGATGTCATTGTTCGATAAACTCGATTGCGCTGTATTGACTTCAGCAACGTTGGCCGTTGGAGGCGGGTTTGACTATATGCGGCAACGGCTCGGACTTGAATATGCACGAGAGTTGTTGGTGCCATCTCATTTCGACTACGAGAACCAGGCGCTGCTCTATGTGCCTGCCGACCTTCCCGTCCCTGGTGCTGAGGAATTTACGGCCTTGGCTGCGGAACGCATCCGGCAGTTGCTGGAGATTACTCGGGGACGCGCCTTCGTTTTGTTCACCAGCGTCACACAAATGAGGGAAATTCACAGTCGACTGTGTTCGCAGCTTCCGTTCCGTCTACTCCTGCAAGGAGACGCCCCTAAGAATGCCCTCTTGGAACAATTCCGGCTGACGCCGAATGCAGTCCTGTTTGCCACTTCGTCGTTCTGGCAGGGCGTGGACGTACAGGGCGAACAGTTGAGTTGCGTGATCATTGACCGCCTGCCGTTTGCGGTGCCCAGCGATCCCGTCGTAGCCGCGCGGGTAAAGGCAATTGACGCCGACGGCGGCAACGCGTTCTTTCAGTATCAAGTGCCGGCGGCGGTGATCACGCTGAAACAAGGCTTCGGAAGGCTCATCCGCTCGCTCCACGACCGCGGTCTGCTGGTGCTGCTCGACAACCGCATTCTAAAAAAGCAGTATGGGCGGGTGTTTATCGAGAGCCTGCCGAATTACAAAAAGACTACGGAGATGCGGGTGGTGGAGGAGTTCTTCGGAGCGGGGATTTGATCACAGGTAATCGGAATTGCCTGTCTCCGACTTTTGTGAGCTCGATGCGGTCGCCAGGGCGGGCTCCTATCGCGACTCGAATCCGCGCTGGAATGGTAATTCGTCCTCCGGTGGTGATCTTCGGCATTGGGACTAAACCTTATCTTAAAGGTTATCGTCCGGTGGCTCATTGCTCATGAGTTTGTTTTGTTTGTTGAGGTTAGAAAGTGAAAGAAGTGGCGCTAGAAGCAAGTACATAGGTCCTTCGCTTCGCTCAGGATGACAAATCGCTTAGGATCGTGAAGTCACACATACTCCCGCTCGGCCCTCCGAATCTCCCGATACCGTTCGAACACTTTCTTATCGCTTTCCAATCCCAGCGCCGAGCGGATCGAGCTTCCGCGGAAAGTGTGGCCCAGCATCTTCCACCCAGTCGTCAGAACAAACTTCGGATCATGCTTAAGCGCCATGGGAATGTGGTGAACTTTCATCCAGCGCTCGGCCTTCCATCGCATGAATTCCACTTCTTCTGCCGGCAGGTGCTCGGTCCGCACCACGGCGGTGGTGCCGTCGTATTCTTCGAGCCGTTCATTCATGATCAGCCCTTGGTCGCGGAAATCCTTCGTCATAGGCGTGCGCGGATACGGCGTTGGATGCTGAATATAGGGCCAATCCACGTAACGGCGCGCGAATTCTAAGTTGGCTTCGATGGATTCGCGAGTGTCGCCCGGACTGCCCACGATCAATCCTCCGACCACCAGCATCTGGTTGCGATGCAGGTAGTCGATGGCCTTAAGCGTGGCATTGCCAGTGTTTTGCCCGTTCGTGCGCTCCGTGTTCTTGGCCGAGGCCTTCAGAAACTCAAGGTCGTTTTCGAGAATGTTTTCGATGCCAAGAAACACATAGCGGAATCCCGCTCGCCGCATTAAAGGCGCGAGGGTCTCTCCATGATTCGCGATGGCCGATGTCATTCCCTGCACGAAGTAGTCGATCGTGTGCAACCCGGCCTCGATGATGGCCTCGCACAGCGCCTCGAAGCGCCTAACGTTCAGTGTAATATTGTCGTCGACTAGAAAGATTGTTCTTGCGCCGTGATCGCGGGCATCGCGAATGTCGGCCAACACGCGGTCGAAAGAATAAGTATGGAAGTTGCGTCCGCGCATCTCGATGATCGAGCAGAAACTGCAATCGAAGGTGCAGCCGCGCGAGGTCTCGATTACATCCACTTGCCGGCCCAGCAGCGTGTATCCCTTGAGCACGCGCGCATCGCGGTTCGGCGGGCGGATTTCTTTATCTTCAAGCCGGTGCGGCGGCCGGGCGGGGTTATGCGCCCAGCGATCGCCGTTCCGCCACGACAGGCCGCAGATCTGCTCGACCCCTGAGCCCTGTTCCAGAGCGCGCAGCAGTTCCCGGAAAGTGACCTCACCCTCGCTGCGCACCAGATAATCGACGCCCATGTCCTCATAAGCCTCGGGCGCAAGACTGGGATCGTAGCCACCCACCACGATCTTCACTCCCGGCCGCAGAGCGCGCACCAGTTCGATGATGCGGCCGGCAGTGCGGCGTTGAAACGTCATGATGGAGAGTCCGACGACCTCCGGGTCGAGCTCTCGAACCAGCCGGGTGACAGTTTCACGAACCTCGCGGTGCACCAGGATCAAGTCAGCCACGGCCACGCGATGATGCGGATCGACGTTGCCCGCTAGCGACGTGAGCGCACCGTTGGGCATGCGGATCGCAACCGGGGGCATGTGTTCGAAGGAATCCGGCATCGACAACAACAGGACGTTCATCAGGACCAGTCCTTACCGCCTCGCAGTAATCCCGCAGGCGCGGGTTGAACCCAGTAGCGAAGCGAATGGTCAGATTGTAACGCAGCTTGCTGTTGAAATGCCGATCGCTGCCCACTGCCTACATACGGAGCCGTAGGCAGTCAAGCGGGACCCCGCTGCGAGCGGTACAATTGGATGTCTCACCATCGAGCGCGGCATCGCCTGTAGTTACGCGGAGCCGCTGAGGGATGCATGTTCGAAGTAACGGTTGACGATACCTTTGCCGCGGGGCATTACCTGCGCAACTACAAGGGCAAGTGCGAGAATCCGCACGGCCATAACTACAAGATCCGGGTAACGCTGGCTGGATCCGAGCTGGACAAAGCCGGCCTGCTGCTCGATTTTAAAGACCTGCGCGAGGTGATGAAGCACGTCATCGAGCGCCTCGATCACCAGATGATCAACGATATCGAGCCCTTCACGGTGATCAATCCCTCGGCGGAGAATCTGGCCAAATACTTTTATGACGAGTCGAACACGCGGCTGAAGAGTGTCACCAACGGCCGCGTGCGGGTAAAAAACGTCACTGTGTACGAGACCGATTCGACGACTGCAACTTACTCGGAGTCGTAGCGCCGCCGTCCCGGCGGCTGTCCAGCGGGCGTCCCGCCCCCGCCCGGGCCGGTGCTACTAACAAATGCAAGTAACCGAAATCTACAAATCGCTCCAAGGTGAGTCGACGCATGCGGGGTTGCCCTGTGTCTTTGTGCGTCTGACGGGATGTAATCTGCGCTGCTCGTGGTGCGACAGTGAGTACACATTCCAGGGCGGGCGCAGGATGGATACCGAAGCCGTGCGCGACGAGGTGATGCGGCTCAGTCCCAGTGGCGGGTTGGTGGAGATCACCGGTGGCGAGCCCATGTTGCAAGAGCGCGAACTGGTCCCCCTGATGCGGCAACTGCTCGAATCCGGCTATCGAGTGCTGCTCGAAACCAGCGGTGAACGGCCGCTGGAGCGGGTTCCGCCTGGAGTCATCAAGATCGTGGACGTGAAGTGTCCGAACTCGGGCGAGGCCTACACCTTTCACACCGAGAATCTGGAAACCCTGACCGCCCACGATGAGGTCAAGTTTGTTCTAAGCGGGCGTGCCGATTATGAATTTGCCCGCGACTTCATCGATCGGCATCGGCTCGCGGAGCGCGTACACGCGGTCCTGTTCTCGCCGGCTTTTCGCAAAGACGCGACCGGAGCGCGCGACAGCTCGCACTGTTTGTTAGCCCCGCAGGAATTAGCCGAGTGGATGCTCGCGGATAACATCCCCGCCCGCTTGGGATTGCAATTGCACAAGTTCATCTGGGACCCGGCGGTGAAGGGGGTTTGAAGAATTGTTGATTGTTGATTGTTGATTGCTGATTGAAACCCTTGAATGTCGCAGCGATGTTCAATCAACAATCATCAATCATCAATTGCTTTTTCACACGCAGATGCCTCATCCGCAAAAGTCCCGTGCGGTTGTCCTCCTCAGCGGTGGAATGGATTCCTGCGTGTGCGCGGCGCTGGCGGCCCGCGGCCATGCTGCCGCGGCCCTGCACGTGAGTTATGGCCAGCGCACCGAAGACCGCGAGCGGCAATCCTTCCTGGCAATCTGCCAGCGCCTGAACATTCAACACAAACTCCTGGTGCGCAACGAGGCTCTGCGCGCCATCGGCGGTTCGGCCCTGACCGACGAAAACATTCCCGTGCCCAACGGAGACGCAGTTGGCCACGCCATCCCGGTAACCTATGTGCCCTTTCGCAATGCGCATTTCCTGGCCGCCGCGGTCAGCTGGGCCGAGGTGCTGGGAGCGGAGAAAGTCTACATCGGCGCTGTGGAACAAGACAGCTCCGGCTATCCCGATTGCCGGCCGGCGTATTATGAAGCCTTCAATCAGGTCATCAAAGCGGGGACGAAAGAAGGAACTATCGAAATCGCCACTCCACTGATCCGCTTGCGCAAGGCCGAAATTGTGCGCCTGGGCCTTGAATTAGGCGCACCATTCGATTTAACTTGGTCATGCTACAGCCGCCAGGATCAGGCGTGCGGTGTCTGTGATAGCTGCGTGTTGCGGCTGCGGGCCTTTGCCGCAGCGGGAGCCAGAGATCCGATTCCCTATGCCGCAAAAGAAATTATTGAATTGTGATGGTTGATTGTTGATTGAAAAACGGAGAACGGTCTCACGACGGTTTTCATTCGTTCAACAATCAACAATCTAGAATCAATCAATCAACAATGTTGTCCGCCGGGAGGCCACGATGAAAAAGCATTGTGCAATCTTCGTATTCGTTCTCGTAATGCTGGGAGTGTGTGCGCCTCCAGGTTTCGCCCAGGCTTCGGCAACCGTCAAGGGAGTATGCAAGGATCTTCAGGGGAATCCCATTCCTGACGCAATGGTGGTGTGGGTCAACCAGGCCAATGGCCAGAAATATTCCCTCAAGACCAACAAGAAGGGTGAGTATTTCTCGCTGGGCCTAACCCCGGGTGGCTATAACGTCATACTTTACAAAAGCGCTGACGACTTTAAAGCCGGCAAAGAACTCTTCAACACCAAAGGCTTTCCGGCGGGTCTGGGCGAGAACACGCTCGATTTCGATCTGAAGAAGGAACAGGAGAGGGCCGCCCAGGGCCAGGGCCTGACTCCGGAACAAGCCAAGCAGATGCAGGAGGCACTGGAGAAACAGAAGAGGGAAACGAACACGATTAAGACCCTGAACGAAAAGATCGTTGCGGCCAACACTGCAGTCAAAGCTGGGGACTTCGATAGCGCCATCAACATCTTAACCGAAGCCACGCAGGCGGATGCGACCCGCGACATAATCTGGGCGCAACTCGCCGATGCCTATCGCGGGTCGGCGCTCAAGCAGACCGATCCCGCCGAGAAGTCCAAGCGCCTGCTGGAAGCGGTCAACGACTATCAGAAGGCGATTGAGATCCGGCAAAAGAACATCGAGACCGCCACCAAAAAGGATCCCGAAGATAACAAGCGTTTGGCGGCGTATTACAACAACCTGGGAGAAGCTGCCGGCAAAGCCGGGAAAGTTGACGAGGCCTTGAAGGCCTATACCCTGGCGGCGCAAGTGAATCCTGAAGGCGCGGCAGGCTATTACTACAACGCCGGCGCCGTGCTCACCAATGCCGGCAAAGTCGACGATGCCATCGCTGCCTTCGACAAATGTATTGCTGCCGACCCCAACAAGGCCGAAGCTTACTATCAGAAGGGCGTCAACATGATTGGCAAGGCCACCCTGCAAGGCGACAAGATGGTCGCGCCTCCGGGCACGGCGGAGTGTTTCCAGAAGTATCTTGAGCTTCAGCCCACGGGCCCGTATGCCGACGTGGCCAAGCAGATGCTGTCCAGCATAGGCGCTTCCGTGGAAACCGGTTTCGGTACAAGAAAGAAACCCGGAGCCAAAAAGTAAGTTCAAGAAGTTCCGAGTACTAGTTCGTATCAGGGCACCCTTCAGGCGTGCCGGACGCTTTTGGCTGCGCCTTCAGGCGCTGGCGGTCTCTGAAGCCCATTCCGTTTTGGATGTCCATTGGCATGGCTGAAGCCATGCCCTGGTACGAATCTCCTCCGCCCCTTCCACGTTACTAAGGACCATGTCCTTAACTGCCCTTATATCTCTCCCGACAGCGGGGTAAAATTCAGCTAATAGGTTAGCTCCGGTTGCCGAATCTCCCTTCTGTGGTGCGTGCAATCCCCCGGGAAACAAAAACAGGTTAGTACAGAGGATGGAATGGCAGCTCCTGGCACCGCCCCAATTTCAGTTTCTTTGGAAGGCTACTCCGGCAATGGCAAAGTGCCTACGCCCGCTCTGCTGAGCGCAATGCTGCGTGCCGCCGATAAAATCAGCGATCTGGTCTTTTCTCCCGGACGGCCTCCCCAGGTCCAGGTTCATGGCCAGCTCATTCCCATCCAGGTAAAGGGGCTAGCCGCTCTTACTCCCGATGACACCCGCCACATTGCCGTCGATCTGATTGGTGAGAACAAACAGGCGGTCGCAACCCTGCACGAACATGGATCGTGTGACATCTCCTATGGTTTGGCCGGCGTGGCCCGGTTTCGTGTCAACGTCTTCATCCAGCGCGGCAGTTGCGCCGTCGTGATGCGCGTAATTCCCACCGCCATCCCTGATTTCGCTTCGCTCCGTTTGCCCGCGCATCTCGCCGATGTAGCCAACCTGCGCGATGGCGTCGTACTGGTGACCGGACCCGCCGGATCGGGCAAGTCCTCCACTCTGGCCGTGCTGCTCGACTGCATCAATCGCGAAAAGAACTACCACATCATCACCATTGAAGATCCCATCGAGTTTCTGCACAACCATAAAAGCTCCACCGTTCATCAGCGCGAACTGCACAGCGACACTCCCAGCTTCGCTCACGCCCTGCGCGCCGCGCTGCGGCAGGCGCCCAAGGTCATCCTGGTCGGCGAGATGCGCGATCGCGAAACCATCGAGAGCGTCCTCGAAGCGGCCGAGACCGGCCACCTGGTGCTCTCCAGCCTCAACACCATGGACGCGCCCAAAACAGTGGAGCGCATTATCAGTTTCTTCTCCCCCGCTGAACAGCAGAGTGTGCGCGAGCGCTTCGCGAAATCATTCCGCTACATCATTTGCCAGCGGCTCTTGCCCAAGACCGATCGCAGCGGCCGCATCCCAGTGGCAGAAATCCTGAAATCCAATGCGCGCACGCGGGAGTGCGTCGAAAAAGGCGAGCGCGACGGCAAGACCTTGCTCGACGCCATGAAGGCCGGCGCATCCGAAGGCATGCAACACTTCGACGGCGAAATCGCCCAACTGGTCCGCGACCGCGTGGTCGACCTCGAAACCGGCCTCTCCTACGCCAGCAACCCCACCGTGCTGGGCCAGGAACTGGCCAGATAGGTTTTGGAAAGGGCGCGGCTTATGTGGGGACAGCCGCCCTCAGCTGTCCGGCGGCCCAGGTGTTATCGGACCGCAGTGGGTTCGGCCGTGCCGTAAAGAGATTCGTATCAGGGCGCGGCTTCAGCCGCGCCGTAGGGCCGCAAGAAATATGGAACTCACCTAGGAACAGCGCTAAGGACTCTGTCGGTGGAAACAGGCGCATAATCCACAGGACTTCCTCAACGATGCGCCACGATTTCTGCTATTGTTCTTCCAAGTCGTAATCCTTGTTTTCGCGTACAAGCAGTGCTGAACTGCTCCAGCCTTGAAATAAGACCTAATCGAGGTTAATCCAGCCGAGGGAATTGTTTGGATGGGAAGTCGAAGTAGATGGAACCGCTCAAGGCACGTAGGGCCGCCGTTGTGGCAGAGTGACATTGGACATACAATATGTAGGGGCGTATGAAGCTTCGCCCGTACAAATGGGCAAGTTTATCTTGATTTCTGACGTAGCGACAAATAGACTCCGTTAGTCGAGTGCGGGCCAGAAGCGAGATTGAATCGGGGCATCGCGCTATGCAGATGAAGGAAGTAAGAGATCCCGTTCACGGTTTCATTTACCTAAATGAAACCGAGATGAAAATTGTGAATACTCCCGTGTTCCAGCGCCTACGCTATATAAGACAATTGGCTTTTACGCACATGGTATATCCCGGCGCCGAACATTCGAGGTTCGCCCACTCGATGGGCGTAATGGAATTCGCGACAAGAATGTTTGACACGTTGATGATGAAAGATATGGCAAAGAAGAAGAGGTGGAGCGATGCGGACGTCAGACGCAATCGCCAGCTCCTCAGGCTAGCCGCCCTTCTTCACGACGCCGGGCATGCTCCATTCTCCCATGCGTCAGAGGACCTCCTGCGCGGGGTAAAACATGAGGAAATCTCACGCAGATTCATCCTCTCAGATCCGATCCGATCTCTTATCAACGAGTTCAAGAAAGAACTCGGCATTACGGCTCAAGATGTCGCGAGCTTCTTTTCTGCCGAGAACATTGAGCCGGACATCGTCCTTCTCAAGGAAATCTTCGCTGGCGAAATTGACGCAGACAAGCTTGATTACCTCTACCGAGACAGCCTGTTCACCGGGGTCCACTATGGACGATTCGATTATCAACGACTGATCCAGAGCCTATGCCTTATCGAAGACCCTGGCGGAGCCGGTAACCTTGTCATCGCAATCGAACATGGGGGACTTCACGCTCTCGAGGCCATGGTGTTAGCACGATACTTCATGTTTACACAGGTGTACTTTCACAAGATACGCAGGGCATACGACCGTCATCTTCTTGAGTTTCTGAAAACATACGTCGGCAGATATCCAACTTCGCTAAACGAATATGTCAAGTGGGACGACAATGTCGTCTTTTCGTTATTGCGGAAGCACATCAGGAACGATGAAGCTCGGAGAATCCTAACAAGAGACCCCTTTGTGCAGGCTTTCACAACACCTGAGCACATCGACGAGGAAGAGAGAACTAGATTCAGTTGGCTGCAGGAGACTTTGCGTCGTGAACTCAAGGACGCGAAAGTATTTTGTGATGCCGCCGAAGGCTCGCCGCACAAATTCGAAAAAATTGGAACCTACGTATTGAGCCCTAGCACCGGAGCCCCGAGCTTGGTCCAAAACGAGTCTGGAATCATCCGCAGCCTCAAGAAAATCGAGCAGTATAGGGTTTTCACTACAAAAGAGACCAAGCAAGAGGTGCACGATTTTTGCACACAGTTCTGGAAAGATCACGCCGCTGGCGCTGTCAGTGCAGCCGCGGTTAACTAAAGAAAGGTTTGAATAAACATGCCTAATGAACTGAGAGTAGCCGCAATCGTTGCGTTGGTAAGAAACGCACAGACGAGGCTTGGGAAGACGCAAGTTCAGAAGCTTATCTATTTTGCTCAAGATTCTGGAGTACCCTTGAACTACGAGTACGAGATCTACCACTACGGCCCGTACTCGTTCGAGCTATCCCATGACCTGGGATCTCTTGACTCTCTGGGCATCCTGAACGTCGCGAGCGAACCGAGTGGATATGGGTTCGACATCTCGGTCGGCAGGTTCTCCGAGAAGTTCAACCTGGAACCTAGATTTCAGAAGAGAGTGGAGAAGGTTCTCGAACAATTTGGATTGAACACCGCCGCTCAGCTGGAGGTTAAGGCCACCATCCACTTCGTCCATTCGGTTATCAGGAAGAAAGCTCCTGCGAGCAAGGTGAAGGCTGAGGTAGTCCAGAAAGTACTCGCGCTGAAGCCCCGCTTCACCGGAGAATTTGTCAGAAGCTGCTACTCGGACCTAGAGCAGGCCCGCTGGATCTGAGCCGGTCCCCGGGGGATTTCAAGCAGCAACGGTCGATGCTGACCCGCTCGTCGGCGCTGTGAATCAAATAGTATTCGACGCTGCTGTTTCGGTCGCCTACGGCGGCCCGCTCGGAACGAAATAGTTTTCCGGATACAGATAGTCTTCGCCGGACGCCCCATTTCTCGCGTTTTCCGCGAGAAGTGGGGATCCTTCCACTATCATCTCTCCATGGCCGCCCCGCCAACCCAATCCCTCGTACCGACCTTTGAAGACGCCCGCCGCACTGTCGAAGACCACGCAGCGGGCATCTCGCCGGGCGGCACCGAAACCGTAAGCCTGCTCCACGCCGCGAGCCGAATCCTCGCCGAACCCATCACCGCCGACCGCGACATCCCTCCCTTTCCGCGATCCACCCGCGACGGCTATGCGGTCCGCGCAGCCGATCTGGCTAAGCTTCCAGCCAAGCTCAAAGTAATCGGAGAAATCAAAGCAGGTCCTGGTCAAGTCCCACCCACACTGAATCGAGGCCAAACCTATTCCATCATGACCGGCGCCCCAGTGCCGCCAGGCGCGGACGCCGTCGTAATGGTGGAATACACGTCGGCGCAAGCAGACTCTGTCGAAATAACAAAAGCCGTCGCGCCGGGAGAAAACATCGTCCCTCAGGGAGCCGAGGCCAAACGCGGCAGCCTACTGCTCGACCGAGGCACGCGGCTCAACGAAGCTGACATCGCCCTCGTGGCCTCGGTAGGCAGATCGCGTTTGCAGGTGTATGTTCGTCCGCGCGTGGCCGTGCTGACCACAGGCGATGAGATCGTCGAGGTCGATGCCGAACCCGGCCCCACGCAGATTCGCAACTCCAACACCTATTCGCTGGCGGTCCAGATCCAGAAGGCTGGCGGCGATCCCGTGCTCTTGCCCATCGCTCCCGACGAGCCAAACCACCTGCGGCAACTGATCGAAGAAGGACTGCAATCAGACTTGCTGATTATGACCGGCGGAGTCTCCATGGGACGCTACGACTTGGTCGAGCAGGCTCTCGCCGAGTTGCAAGCCGAATTCTTCTTCACGGGAGCCAAGATCCAGCCTGGAAGGCCGGTAGTATTCGGCCGAGTTCCGCACTCGTGTGGGAGCGGGCGACTCGCCCGCTCAGGGGCGTCAGCCCCGGATTCTAACCAAGACCCGTCTAAGTATTTCTTCGGTCTCCCCGGCAACCCAGTCTCAACCATGGTCACCTTCGAACTGTTTGCCAGGCCTGTCCTCGAAGCATTATCAGGAATGTCCCCACGCCCGCTCACCTTCGTCCATGCCCGTCTGAAATCCGACATCCGCATCAAGACGGGACTAACAAGATTCCTCCCCGCAACGATTTCCGGAAAGTACGAAGACTCACAAGCGGAGCCCGTACCCTGGCAGGGATCCGGCGACATCGCAGCCCGGGCGCGCGCGAATTGCTACATCGTCATCCCCCCCGATCGCGAGCACCTCCTCGCGGGCGAGTGGGTAGCCGTGATGCTTCCGTGACTCTGTTTTGACGCGGTTTCAGCCGCGCCGCAAATTAGGTTCGTATCGGGGCATCGCTTCAGCGATGCCCTAAAGCACCTAAAATCAGGAGCGGCTTTAGCCGCGGGCCCGCGCCTCCCATGTAAGATAGAACTTCTGCATGGCGAAAAAACTCTCTCACTACGACGCAGCCGGACGCGCCCGTATGGTCGATGTCTCCGGCAAAGCCCCCACCAGGCGCGAGGCCGAAGCCAGCGCGTTCGTGCGCATGCCGCCGGCCGTGCTGAAAGCGCTGCCAAAAAATCCCAAAGGCGATCCGCTGGAGGTGGCGCGCCTGGCCGGAATCATGGCCGCCAAACGCACCTCGGAGTTGATCCCCATGTGCCACGCCTTGCCTCTCTCCCACGTTGATGTCGAGATGCGCCTATGCGAGAATGGCGTCGCCATCACCACCAAAGTCGCGACCACCGCAGAAACGGGAGTCGAAATGGAAGCCCTGGTAGCCGCCAGCATTTCCGCCCTGACGATATATGACATGCTCAAGGGGGTGGATAAAGGGATTGAGATCCGGGAAATTGTGTTGGAGCGCAAAACTGGAGGCAAGAGCGGGGAGTACCGGCGCAACAAGTAAATTCCATGGCCAACGACGTCAAACTACTTCTGGTCGATGACAACCCGATGGTGTTGGGGATGTTGCAGCATGCGCTGGCGCCGTTTGCGCGGGTGGTGGCTGCCGGGGACGCGGCGGATGCTTTGCTTAAGGCGGTGGACGATCCACCGGAGCTGGTGGTTTGCGACTACCGCATGCCTGGCATGGACGGGCGGCAACTGGTGGAGAAGCTGAAGAGCCGGCCGGCTACGGCTAATTTCTCCGCAATACTAATGGCTAGCCGGGTGGACATTGATGAGCGTCTATCTCCGCAGGATGCGGCGGATGACTATATTGCCAAACCCTTCTTTCTGAAAGAAGCCACGCGGCGCATCAAGCGCACTGTGGACCGCATCGCGCTGGAGAAGATGGCTAAGACCGCTCCGTCTGACGGCGTGGTGCGCGGGAACCTTTCGCAGATGAATGTGATTGACCTGATGCAGTCGCTCGAGATGGGCCGCAAGAGCTGCCAGCTCAAGCTCAACAACGAAGGCGAGAAGTGCGAAGTCTTCTTTGTCGAGGGGCAAGTGAAGCACGCGACTTATGGATCTTTGTCGGGAGACGAGGCTGTCTTCAAAGTTCTGAGGTGGACTGGCGGCAACTTCGAACTCAACTTCGAAGGCAAGACCGACCAGGAAACCACGAAGCTCAACACCCAGGGCCTGCTGATGGAGGGCCTGCGGCTGCTCGACGAAGCGCAGCGCGATGCCGGCGCGGAAGTCGCTGAAGACAGCGCTGAGAGTGCGAGCGCCGGAGCCGGCGGTGGTGCGACCAGCACGAGTGCGGGTGACGCTGGCAGCGGCCGGACGGAAGAGGAAGAAGATGTCCTCCTCGACAACTGAGGGCACCGCGCCGGTTTTTACGGCCGCTGTGGTCACGGTCAGCGATTCCTGCTCTCGCGGGGAACGCGTGGATCTTTCGGGGCCGGCGGTGGTCGAAGTTTTGAAGAAAGCCGGCTTTCGCGTCGTGCATACGCAAATCGTGCAGGACGATTCCCAGCAGATTCAGAATGCCCTCGTCCATCTGGCGCTGGAAGTGCGTCTCATCGTAACCACGGGTGGGACGGGGATTGCGCCGCGCGATGTCACTCCGGAAGCGACCGAGGCGATTTGCGATCGTCTGATTGAGGGCGTGGGCGAGCGCATGCGGCTTGAGGGCGCCAAGAAAACTTCGTTTGCGGCTTTGAGCCGGGGCGTTTGCGGCGTGCGGGAGAAGACTTTGATTCTGAATCTGCCGGGCAGTCCTGGGGGTGCGGTGGAATCTTTGGAGGCTGTGCTCGACCTGATTCCTCACTCGCTGAATTTGTTGGATGGGAAGACGGAACACACGTAAGGTTCGTGCAATTTGAGAGATCTGGCCGTCCCTCTTTCAATCCACTGGCTTGCCTAGGTAAACTATTGACAGCGGGGACCGACGGCTATATATCTGGGTTCCGGGATTTCGAACAAACGGCGAAAGAAAGTGTGTTAATCATGGCAGATCGAAAACAATTTTTCGGGGAGATTAAGGCTGATCCCGAACTGCTGAAAGCGCTTGAGGCATCGCGCCAAACTCCGATAACCGAGGATGAGTTGCACGAGCAGAGAATCAGCTTTGCCTACGGCAATGCGCCCGCTAACGCCAAGAACACTAAAGCCAGTGTGCGGCAGGCATCTGAGCATATACGCTTGCTGCCGTAGTCCTTTGTTCCGGCCCGCGTGCGGCGGGCCGCAGCCCTCCAGCCATGTCCGTCCGCGAAAAAGATAATCCCGCGCTGTATACAAGAATCCAGGAACAGAATCTTTTGCGGCAGTATGACCTCCTGTCAAACTGCGTCGAGATCGGTTTAGAGAAGGGCATCGAGGCCTTCGACAAATACACCTTATGGGCGCTCAACTATGCTGCGGTTGCGAATATCGCTCAGTTCGGCGGAAGATACCGGGAGGAGCCAATCTACGTCGGCAGGCATACCCCACCACATTTCAGGGATGTGCCCAATTTGATGGACCGGTTCTTTTCCCTCATTCATGAGAACTGGACAATTGTTGACCATCCGACGTGGATCGCGGCCTATGCCCTGTGGAGAATGAATTGGATTCATCCCTTCGTCGAGGGGAACGGCAGAACTGCGAGGGCTGCCTGCTACTACCTGATTTGTATGAAGCATGGCAGATTGCTTCCTGGGAGAAAGATCGTGCCGGAACGCATCCGAGAAAATCGGCGCCCGTACTATGACGCGTTGGAGGCTGCCGACCGGGCCTGGGATGACGGCAAGCTCGATGTATCGGTAATGGCAAAGTACCTCGAAGAGCTACTGAAGGGACAGCTCACCGAGAAGTAAAGTGATTCACTACCGAGGCATGCACTGGAATATCGAAACCGAGCGTGAAGACGATGGCCGCTGGATCGCAGAGATCGCGGCTGTCCCCGGCGTGATTGTGTACGGAGCGACGGAGGATGAAGCCAAGGAAAGAGCGTGTGCTCTAGCCGAGATGGTTGTCTCGTGACAAAGACGAACAAGCCGGCTCCCACGAGCGGCAGCGGCACGAACTGGGGCAAGTTACGCCGCATGAGTGCTACTACGATACGCAAGGGAATTGCGGCCGACCCCGACGCGCATGCCACAGATGAGGAATTCTGGAAGAGCGCCAAAGTCATAATGCCGACGCCGAAGGAAATTGTTACGATGCGGCTGGACGCCGACCTGCTGCGCTGGTTCCGGCAACAGCGCGGCTACCAGACCCGCATCAACGCAATCCTGCGAGCCTACATGCAGGCACAGGATTAGCTTTGAAGCGCGCAAGGTAGGGCCAAGCCGCGCAGATATCACACACAAAATTGCGCAGGCAGCATCGCCGCCCACCCTTGCAAAAAACGCAAGGATGGGGCACCCTCTGTTCCGGAACGGAAAAGAAAAGTGGCGGAAAGCTGGGCCTCCCGCCTCCCGCCTGCCGCGATACGCCCCCTTTGAAGCGTCTTTTATGTGGAGTATACTGTGGAATAGATTCCACATATGGAAATCGTTCAAATCGTGCTGGATAAAAAGCTGTTACATGCGGCCGACCAAGCCGCGAAGCGCACCAGGCGAAACCGTTCCGCTTTTGTGCGCGATGCCCTGCGGGAACATCTCCGCCGGTTGGAACTGCGAGCCCGTGAAGCGCGCGACCGCCAGGGCTACTCGCGGCATTCGCAGCCGGACGCGGAAGCGCGGGGTTGGGAATCGGAGGCCGCGTGGCCGGACGAATAGCCCGAGGCCAGATCGCCCGAGGTGAAGTTCGGCTCTACCAGTTTGCCCCGCCCCACAAGAAACGGCCGGCCCTTGTGCTCACCCGCGACAGTGCCATCGCGTATTTATCCACAGTCACGGTTGCGCCGGTCACTTCCACGATTCGCGGCGTGCCATCGGAAGTGGTTCTGAATGAGGAGGACGGCATGAAAGCCCCGTGCGCGGTGAAACTGCACAATGCGGTGACGGTGTCGCAACAGCGCCTGGGGAAACGTGTGGCCCAGCTTAGTTCCGCGCGAATGAATGAGGTGTGTGCCGCTCTGCGCTTTTCTTTGGGTTGCGATGCGAACTAGTTAGTGGGAACGTTCCGTCTTTCCCCGAATTTCCGTGTCTAGCCCCGAACTACCCCACTCAAGCCGAAGCCGGGCTTGAGTAGGCTACCCTCCTAATCGCGAAGGGTGATCTTTTCAGAACGAAATGAGATCTGGTCGGGGGTAGCTCATCGGAATCAGAGGAAATGGGCGAAGCCCATCTGCATCCGAATGGATTGAGTGGGAGACATCTTCTGCATTTGGCTCAGGCAGCTTTCGAATATTTCCATAATCTTTTCCTCTCGCATGAATCGCTGCTGCATTAGCCTGAGAAAGAAATCAAATTGTTCTATGCCTGCAATCGTGTTCGCCGAACGCTTGCTTACAGTGAAAACAGGTGGATTACGTCCGTGTTGCTCTGCCTGCACTTCATATCCGTGGTCCCGAAGGCGTTTGAGAAGGTGGGCCGGATTTAACACGGTGGCTGTTATAGCGCGCATAAAGTAGATCTTTTCCAAGAAGTCGATGTCGCACGGAAACCAGAAAAGTGGCGGTTGCCCAACACGAATAGAATTATCAAGTTCAGAGAACATTATTCCGTTGTCGGTTAAAGAAGGATCAAGGATCACTGCGACATTTTCCTTGATCTTGGCCATACGTTTAAGCACCGAAGCCTCCTTAGTCGCGGAATAGATTCGGCTCGAAAGGGACCGTCCGCGATATGGACAACAGCCAGCCAAGACGATACCTCTGCCGATCCGCTGGAATGCCAGTCGTTTGGTTGAAAGTTGAACAGCGAATTGCGCAAGTTCGTCGATGTGATAGGCGTCTCGAAGATCGGTTTTATTCTTCGTCTCGCGCTGACGGAGTGCAGTCGCAATTTCTTTAGTCTGGCGTTTGAGAGTTTCTTCGAAAAATGGATCAATAAGGAAACTGTTCTTCTTTTCATCCGGTTTGGGTTCTGGAACGTTGATTCCGAACGGAAGCTTCTCTCCATCGGAACCCAAAATGACTAAAGTCGCCATGAGTTTTCCAGGACCGTCTGGTTTTGACTTCAGCTCTCCAATTGCGGTCACACGGCCGCTCTTAAGGTTGACGAAACTTACATCACCAATTCTTAAGAACGACGTGGTGCCGTGATATAGCATCAGAAAACCGGCTGGTCTAAACTGCCGGACGAATTCCAGCTCTCCTCTACCACCTATACCGGGAGGCGTATGAGGATTGGGCGGATGGCTAAAATGTTTTTCAATGAGCTCTTGATCCTCTCTAAGAAATGCCCAAGCGAATGCGTCGCCAATATCGCGACCGATTTTCATTGTTGAGCGCAGGGCTTTCAGGTCCTCGGCTATAGCTTGCATTCGTTGTCGAAACCGATGCTCTGGGATAGATGCCTTTTTTCCGAATAGCCGCTTTCTGTGCTTGGATTAGTTTCCGATACCCATCATCCAGTCGAAAAAGTGCAGAGGCGAGTGTTGGTTGAAAGGCGAGGATTGCGTTTCCATCTAGACCGACTCCTGTCTTCATGGAGACTAAGGTGCTCCAAACCTTTCGGTATGACAGCTCAGCCTCATCGATTAGATGACGTACCTGCTTACGAGTCGGAGAACTCGCTGTCTCCTTGTGTGGTGTTTCCGCCATCTATATCATCTTAATCCTTCTAGAAATCGGCCAGATCTGGCACGCTGAAAACGGAATGCGCGCAGGTGGCCCATTCAAGCCCGGTTTGGCTTGAATGGGGATGTTCACATGTCACAGACTTAGTCGGGAACAAAACTAGATTGTCCTCATGCCATGGGAACTGACGCGCTTTCAGCACAGCGGGCAGAGTCATTTCGTCACTTTCTGCTGTTGGCACCTCCGTACAGGAACGGCAAACCTCAGCGGCTGAAAGCCGGGTTCCGTTTCGGCTGCCCTACGGCACCCTTCGGCGCGCTTCGCTTGCTCAGGGCAGGCTAAGAACAGAACTCGTGCCCTTTCCGATCGTGCTCGACGCGGGAGCAGTGGTTGCGCAAGCGGACAGCAGGTTCCTCGTCGCTTTGCTCCTCGGAATGACAAAGGTGTAGGAGAGACGGGCTTAGCCCTCGTGCCCTCCCCGATCGTGCTCGACGCGGGAGCAGTGGTTGCGCAAGCGGACAGCAGGTTCCTCGTCGCTTTGCTCCTCGGAATGACAAAGGTGTAGGAGAGACGGGTTTAGCCCTCGTGCCCTTCCCGATCGTGCTCGACGCGGGAGCGGTGGTTGCGCAAGCGGACAGCAGGTTCCTCGTCGCTTTGCTCCTCGGAATGACAAAGGTGTAGGAGAGACGGGCTTAGCCCTCGTGCCCCTTCCTGTTCGTGCTCTACGCGGGAGCGGTGGTGGCGCAGGCGAACAGCAGGTTCCTCGTCGCTTCGCTTCTCGGAATGACAAAGGTGTAGGAGAGACGGAGCTTAGCCCTCGTGCCCTTCCCGGTCGTGCTCGACGCGGGAGCGGTGGTGGCGCAGGCAAACAGCAGGTTCCTCGTCGCTTCGTTTCTCGGAATGACAAGGTTGAGTAGGAGGTTACATTACGACGCGGCTGAAGCCACGCCCTTCAAGGCAAGGTCGCGGATGGGCCGCTTCGAGCGGTTCGGGCTTGGTCTATGGAAAATGGTAGCCGGAGCTTGTCAATAGCTAAAGAGTAAACGATTTTGGCTATGTGACAGCAGGCAAAGGAAATATAAAGTTGGAAAATGTGACGGTTTCCCCTATAGCGGGTTGATATAATAGAATTATAGGGTCGAGAAATCGACGAAAAGAAGGCGTAGCCTCCGGGCTGCGCCTTTTGTGTTTCTGGGCACAGGCGGAAATCGGTAAGGAAGCGAGCCAAACGCGCCCTTCGGTCGCTTGCGCTCTCTCAGGATGACAACCTGATAGGAAACAGCAGGTCCCTCCACTCCGCTACTCCTTCCCTTCGGGACGGAGTAGCTCCGGTCGGGATGACAACGAAGTGGCGGCATTGACGTGGTATTGGGAGAAACCTATGAGGCGGCAGGGTAAGAGAGTTTTTGCTAATTACAAGAAGCGGGGCGAGTGGGTGGAGCTGTTGTTTATGACGGTAGCTGCGGGGATGGGCTTCAATGTGGCGAAGCCCTGGGGAGAGACGGCCAGCTACGATGTGGTGGTGGAGCACGATGGGCGGTTCCTGCGGATGCAGGTGAAATCCACGGAGAATTGGGTGGAGGGTTGTTACTTGTGCCAGCTGCATGCTTGTGGCAGCCGTTTGTATACGGAGAAAGAGATCGACTACTTTGCCATTTACGTTCTGCCGGAGGATGTTTGGTATATCTTTCCGGCGAGGACGCTGGCGGGGATGGGCGCGGTGGGGCTGACTCCGCATCGGAAGGGACACAAGTATGAACGGTATAAGGAAAGCTGGTGGCTGCTGACGCGGCACCACTTCCGTCGCGGGGCTCGCACTGGGATGCCGAAGCAGGATCAGCGGCCTAGTTCGATCAATCGGTTGAGCGGGCGGATTGTGAAGAGGCTTCGGGGATTGGAGGGGTAAGGAAGCGAGCCAGACGCGCGATTGATTCGCCCGCAAAAAACGCGGGCGAGTCGCACGGCTCGCCCAGGTCCTTCGGCGACGATAAAGCCGTCGCCTCAGGATGACAGAGAACATCAGGTTCCTCACCGGGCTTTTCGCCCGGTTCGGAATGACATCCTTGTTTCTTATTGAGCATCCGTGTTTTTATTGAGCGTTCCCTTTGATTCCCCTAGCGGCTGGCTAGGGCGCCTGCGGTTTCGCCGCCGTCCAGGGTGTAGACATGGCCGGTCGCATACGCCGCATCGTCGGAGGCCAGATACGCGAACAGGGCTGCTATCTCTTCTGGTTTGGCGTGGCGGCGCAGGGGGATTTTTTGGTTCACTTCTTCAAGCATTGCGTCAGTGTATTCGGCGCGCTGCATGGGGGTGAGCACGTAGCCCGGCGCTACGGCGCAGACTCGAACTTTGGGGGCTAGTTCGAGCGCCATGGTTTTGGTTAGCTCGATTACTCCTGCTTTTGTCGCGTTGTAATCGGCGTAGTACGGTTGTCCTACTGTGCCGTTGGTGGAGGCGGTTTGCAGAATCACTCCGGCGCCGCGTTGGTACATGTGGCGGGCGGCGGTTTGGGCTACGTAGAAGACTCCGGTGAGGTTGACGGCGATTACCTTGTCCCATTCTTCGGGAGTGATGTCGAGGAAGTTGTGGCGGATGCTGATGCCGGCGTTGTTGATGAGGACATCGACTGCGCCCATGGAGCGGACGGCTTCGGCGAAGGCGGCTTCGACCTGCATGAGGTCAGTGACGTCGGCGATGATGGCTTCGGAGATGGTTGGGAGCTGGTGGCGGATGGATTCGCACGCTTTCGCGTCGCGGTCGAGGATGCAGACTTGCGCGCCTTCTTCGAGGAAGCGGGCGGCGGTGGCCGCGCCGATGCCGCTGGCGCCTCCGGTAATTAGGACTCGTTTGTGTTTCAGGCCTTGCAATGCAGTTCTCAGTTCTCGGTTCTCGGTTCTCAGTTCTCGGTTTCTGGTCTTGTGTCTTAGGTCTTGGTTTCGAGTTTCCGCTGTTTCATCTTATCGTGTCGTCCCTGACGACGCGACTGAAGTCGTGCCCATTTCGTTTTGTTCCACGCAGGAGCAGTGGTGGCGCAGGCGGACAGCAGATTCCTCGTCGCTTCGCTTCTCGGAATGACAAGGTTGCGAGATGGCGGGTTTTGCGGCGCGGCTGAAGCCGCGCCCTTTCCGTTTGTGCTCCACGCGGGAGCAGTTGTGGCGCAGGCAAACAGCAGATTCCTCGTCGCTTCGCTTCTCGGAATGACAATTTAGATGGGTTTGCCGCGGAAGAAATAGACCAGCTCGATGATCAGAATTATTACAACCATTAATTCGAGGACGAAAGCGCGGCTTTGGTTGAATTCGTCGACCATGAAGCGGTAGAGCTCTTCGGAGGTTTGCAGTTTTTGCTGGACGAGGTCTTTGTAGTCGGGGACGCCGACTTTGGAAGCGGCTAGTTTGTAGAGGCGGGCGGAGAACATGTCGCTTAAGAATTTGATGGCGTTGTCGGCGCGCTCGGTGAGTTCGCTTACGTCGAGCAGGACGGTGTGGAGTTTGGAGGCGGCGCGGGCGGTGCGCCAGCGCGACCAGAGGCCGCGGCCTCCGCGGTCGAGGAAATCGTAGACGCCTTCCAGTTGTTTGGTTAGCAGTTCGTCGTAGTGGCGGAACTCGAGTAACTGCGAGTTGGCGTATTGCAGGAGCTGGACGACGGTCTCGGCGCCGACGGGACTGTCGTAGAGGAAGGCGGCGTTCCATCCGATTACTGCGAGATCGTTGGGATAGTAGGAGATGCGGGATTGAAGAATTTCCTGGCGCTCGCCGTCGGAAAGCGGCTGGGTCTCACCGCGCACGACCTGGGCGATGCAGGCTCCTTGAGAAGCGAGGAGATCGGTGGCGGAGGGTGAGCCGGCAATCTCGCGCAGGTGGAAGATGAAATAGTCTTCCTTCAGCCATTCGGCTGTGTAGGGCTTGACTAGCGCAGGAGCGGCACGCTCTAGTTTCTGCTTGACGATGCGGGCGGCGAGGCTCTCGAAATTGGTGTCCCAAACCCAGCGGCTGGAGAGTTGGACCAGCTTGTCCCAATCGCCGGAGAAAGGCAGCTCGAAGATCACGCTGACTACGCCGTAGTCGAAATACTTGATGTCGCCCTGGAGGCGCTCGCCGCTTTCGAGAACGAGGGGTTCAAGGACCTCCTCGACCGGAGGACGCTGAAAGCGGACGTATCCGGGAGCGACGTGTTTGAAGCTGGCGTCGACGGTGCGGGCGCCGAGGATTTGGCGAAGCTGGTCGAGGCGGATTTCTTCGCAGACGTCGAACTGGATCAGGACTAGGACGGAGCCGCACAGGGGAGCGTCCTGGGGCTTGGAGGCTACCAGAGTGGGCAGGGCCTCGGCGGGGACCTTGCCTACGGCTGGGGCGGTGATAGTTTCATGATCCATGACTCACGCAGCGCTCCGGGCAAAAGGCGACCACCGGGGCTGAAGCCCGGCTAATTGCTCGGGGCTTTACGCGGCGCTAAAGCGCCGCTCTTCCACGGTAGACTCTCGCAGCGGTGCTCGCCACGTACCTCGCCGCAGTAGCTCCGCTATGAACCGCGAAATCTATTGTCCCAGAAGGAAGGCAATCTGGCGAGGGGTGGAGGATAGCATCGAGCTATAAAATTGTGCTAAATGCTGTAGAATCAGCGTCTTTTGGATAGTTCCCATAATAGCGCTCCGCCCGCTGCCAGGGCGGCCAATCCCAGGCCGGCGCGCTTCATGGAGTGGAAGACTTCGGCCTGGCGCTGTTGGGTGCGGGAGGACTCGGGATAGGGGCGGGAATTGGGCGCGCCTTCGCCATTGAGCGCCATCTGGAGGACTTCGGCCAGATGCAGGGCATGGCGAGGTGAACATTGAGAGATCTGTTCGCGGCAACTGAAGCCGTCGGCGATGATGAGCCAGTCGGGCGGGGCCTGGCGAACGGCGGGGAGGAGTTCTAGCTCGCCGATGGCGATGGAGACGTCATATTTATCGGGCTCGAAGCCGAAGGAGCCGGCCATGCCGCAGCAGCCGGGAGCGGGGCTTTGGAAGTCGACGCCGAGGCGGTGCAGGACGGCCTCTTCGGCGGTCATCTTCATCAGGGATTTGTGGTGACAGTGGCCGTGGAGGATCGCTTTGCGGCTGAGTTGGGGCAGCGGAAAATTCTTTGCGCTGGTTTCGAGGAATTCGCTGAGCAGGAACGTTTGGCGCGAGAGGGCCTGGGCGCGTGCGTCGTGGGGAAAGAGGTTGACGAGTTCGTCGCGAAACACGGCGACGCAACTGGGTTCGAGGCCGACGATGGGAATTCCGGCTTCGATCTCGGGAGAGAGTTCGTCAAGGATCTGGAGCAGAAGCGACTGGGCGCGGTCGAGCATGCCGTGGTCGTAGAGCGGGCGTCCGCAACAGAGGTTGGCTTTGGGCACGACGACTCGGAAGCCTGCGGCTTCGAGGACTTCGACGGCGGCTTTAGCGATGCCGGGCTGGAAGTAGTTTGTGAAAGTGTCGGGCCAGAGGAGAACCGGCGCTCCCTCAGGGGCTAAAGCCCCGGCAGAAAGGGGAGGCACAATCGCAGCGCTGGAAGCGCTGCGCCACCCAAAACCATTTTTCTCGGCGATTCGCGCGCCGGGTTTTCGCGTACGGTGAAACCAGGTTTTGAAAGGTCTCAGGGGCGAAGGCCGGGATGGCGCGCTGCCTGGGGATTCCAGCGACAAGCTTGGAGAGGTCGCGCAGGAATGGGAGTTGGGTTGTGAGATTGATCAGGCCGGGCGCGTGCGATGCGACCCGCGCCCAGAGATCGATGTTGCCGAAAGCATAGGCGCTGCGCGGGCGCACACGGCCTTCGTAGTAATGAGAAAGAAACTCGGACTTGTAGGTGGCAACGTCGACGCCGACGGGGCAATCGCTTTTGCATCCTTTGCAGGCGAGGCAGAGGTCGAGGGATTCCTTGACTTCTTCGCTGCGCCAGCCGTCGCGGATGATCCCATCCTCTCGGCCCTGGCCCTGGGTCATCTCCCAGAGCAGGTGGGCGCGGCCGCGAGTGGAATGTTGTTCGTCGTGCGTGGCGCGGTAGCTGGGACACATCAAGCCGCCTTCTTCGCGGCGGCACTTGGCCACGCCCACGCAACGCAGAGTGGACAAGGCGAAGCTGCCGTGGTCGGTGGCAAATTGGAATTTGGTTTGCGGTTCCCAGGGAGAGTAGTTGGCGCCCAGGCGAAGGTTTTCGTCGAGTTTGTAGGGCTCGATCAGCTTGCCGGGATTCATCTTCCATTCGGGATCCCACGTGGACTTGAACTCGCGGAAGGCCTGCACGAGCTCAGGGCCAAACATTTTCGGGAGCAGTTCGCCGCGAGACTGACCGTCTCCGTGCTCGCCCGAGATGGAGCCACCATAGCTGACCACGAGATCGGCAGCCGCTTCCATGAACTTGCGGAACTTGGCGATGCCGTCTTTCGATTGCAGGTCGAAGTTGATGCGGTTGTGGACGCAGCCGTGACCGAAGTGGCCGTAGAGCGAGCCCTTGTAGCCGAAGTCCGCCATCATCTTGCGCAGATCGCGGAGGTAACCGCCGAGCTTTTCGGGAGCGACGGCGGCGTCTTCAAAACCTTCCCAGTTGAGCGGTTCGCCGGAGACATGCGCGGTGACGCCGAGGCTAGATTCGCGGACATCCCACACGCGTTTGGCCTGCTGCGGCTCGGTGTAGAGACGCATGTTGGGAGGATTCGCACTGTGGCCGAGCGACTGCATCAGGCCGCGGGCCTGGGATTCAGCTTCGAGCGCGGTGGAAGCGCCGAATTCGACCATCAGCCATCCACCGCCTTCGGGCAGCAGCGCAAGGCCTTCGGAGTTGATGCCCTTCTTTCGCGTGTAGCCGACTAGAAGTTCGTCGAAGCCCTCGAGGCCGATGGGCTTGTGCGTCATGATCTCCGGGACGTGATCGGCGCATTGATAAATGTCGGGATAAGCGATGACGAGCAGCACGCGTTCGGGCGGGCTTTGGACCAGACGGCACGTGGCTTCGAGAATGGTGACGCAGGTGCCTTCGGAGCCGACGAGGGAGCGGGCAACGTGGAATCCATTCTCGGGCAGGAGGTAGTTCAGGTTGTAGCCGGAGACGCGGCGCGGAATATTGGGGAAGCGCTGGCGGACGAGGTCGCCGTAAGTGGAGGCGATGGATTGCAGTTTGGTGTAGATTTCAGCTCGTCGTCCGCCGGCCGCAGAGAAGTGTGCGAGTTCCGCGCTTGAGGTGAGGCCGACTTTCATCTGGACGCCGTCGTAGGTGAGGATTTCGAGCTCTTCGATGTTGTCGTCGGTTTTGCCGGCCATGACGGAATGAACGCCGCAGGAGTTGTTGCCGATCATGCCGCCGAGGGTGCAGCGATCGTGGGTGGCGGGATCGGGGGCGAAGGTGAGATGGTGTTTTTCGGCGGCGGCACGGAGAGTGTCGAGCACGACTCCGGGCTGCACGCGGGCGATGCGGCGGACGGGATCGATTTCGAGGATCCTCGCCATGTACTTGGAAAAATCGAGGATGATAGCGACGTTGCAGCACTGGCCGGCGAGGGAGGTGCCGCCGCCGCGGCAAAGAAGCGGCGCGCCGAATTCGCGGGCCAGGGCGACCGTGGCTAGAACGTCGTCGTCATCGCGGGGAATCACGACGCCGATGGGAACCTGGCGGTAGTTGGAGCCGTCGGTGGAATAGAGAGCGCGAGTGCCGCGGTCGAAGCGGACTTCGCCGCGAATCTCAGAGCGCAAGGCTTCGGCTAGTCCGGCCGCGTCTACCTGCGCGGATTTCGAGGCTTCGGCGAGTTTTGCAAATTCATTCGGCATGCGGCCGCCCTGCTCAATTCTTAATTCGAGGATGGATTTGCGGCGCCGGACTTACTCACATTAGTGATCACGATCCGCGTCTTGCCGTTCTCCGTTTTGACGTTAATGGTGATCATGTTCTTCCGATCATTGGAGACAATCGTGCACTGATCGGCATCGGAGGTCACAACCATCGCATTGGGAAACTTGGGCTTGTAAAAGCTGCAGACTTTGTCCACGGAATCGGAGGCTTCAAAATTCAGCGTCGCGGTATGAACGCCTCCGAAGGTCGCGGAGGTCGCGCCTTCTTTTAAAGCCTGCGCTCCGGGATAGGGATCCACTCCCAGATTGCGGGCCGCTTTCTGCGGATCGTCCGTGGTCTCGACGCTGACGAAAGGCGTCTCCACTTTCACATTGTTTCCCTCCTGGTGAACGCGGGTGTGACGAGCGACTCGCCAGGCGAAGAACCCGAGTGAAGCGAGGCCGAGAAAAGCCACGAGCAAGACTACTCCCACCACGATCACGATGGCTTTGAGAGCGCCGCCTGAAGCCGGTGCAGGGGAGGAAACCGCTGGACTAGCGGAGGCGGCGGGCGGCGGAGAGCCAGCCGCGGCTGTGGGCGTGCCGGCTGGGGGCAGCGTTGACGTGAGTATCGCTGCGCCACACTTGCTACAGAATCTGGTTCCTGGAACGATGTTTGTGCCGCAAGCATTGCAGAACGCCATAGGTCACCTCATAGGAATGCAGTGTTTCGACGGTCGGCGCGAGTATACCGCAGATTGAAGCGGAAGCGGAGCGGCGATGAACACTCAGATCCCTCAGGGGCTAAAGCCCGATCAAGTCGACGCGTTCAACGCAGGCCTGAAGGCCTGCTCCACCGGCGTGAGGCCTGCTCCACCCTCTTGTCCGCGTCCTAACTCCATAGTCGGGTGGCATAGTCGGTCATGGTTAGTCCCAGCAGCAGGAGCAGGAAGAACAATGCCGAGATCACGACCAGCTTGGTGAGTTTCTCACTGGCGCCCTTGATGTGCATGAAGAAAAGAGCGACCAGGGTCGCTTTGATACTGGCGATGGTGAGGGCGACGGCGGCGTTGAAGCGGCCAAGGTCCAAACCCGAGGCATAGACGGTGAGAGCAGTGCCGACGAGCAGCGCGAAGAAGACGGCGAAATAAGTTGGCAACGGCGACGATTTGGAGTGGTCAGACATAATTAAGCCTCAAACATGCAAGCTTCACGGGTGCCGATCGATCAGGTAGAGCAACGGGAACAGGTAGATCCAGATGATATCGACGAAGTGCCAGTAGAGGCCGCCGATCTCGACTGGAGTGTTCCACTCGGGGGTGAAACGGCCTTTCCAGGCCATGGTTAAAAGCCACGCAAAAATGCCCAGGCCGACAATCATGTGCAGGGCGTGCAGGCCGGTCATGACGAAGTAGAGCGAGAAGAATAGCTGCGCGTGGCGCGGGTTGGCGTACTCGCCGGGATGTCCCGGGATGGGGACCTTCTCGAAACTGAAGGACGCTCCGGGGACGTGATGCTCCTCGAATTTGTCCGTGTACTCGACGGCTTTGATGCCGAGGAAGACGAGACCGAGGAGCATGGTAAGGATGAGGCTGGTGATCAGCAGCGTGCGGCGGGCGGTCTGGGCTGCCCACACTGCCAGGACCACGGTTAAGCTGCTGCAGATCAGAACGGCGGTGTTGGTAGCGCCGAGGCCGACGGCCAGCGTCTTGCTGGCGGCGCCGAAATCGCCAAAATATTTCAGGCGGTAAACCAGGTAGGCGCAGAACAGGCCGCCGAAAAACATGACTTCGGTGGCGAGGAAGACCCACATGCCCAGGCTGGCGGAATCGCGCTGCTGCTGCGGATCGGCGAAGTGGTGCAAGAGCGCCGGATTGTGCGCTTCGGTGTGAGGGCCGGTTGCGGTGGAGCTATCTGACAACGGGAACCTCCTCGCTGTGGGGCGCGTCCAACTCCTCGTAGTTGTAAGCTTCCCAGGTCACGACGGGTTCTTCGTCGAAATTGAAGGTCGGTGGTGGGGAGGCTGTTTTCCACTCGAGTCCGGCGGCATTCCAAGGATTGTCGGAGGCGGGCTTGCCGTAGCGCATGGACCAGAGGAAATAAACCATGGGCAGCAGGTATCCGACGCCGAGAACGGTTGCGCCGGCGGTCGATAGCACATTCAAGATCTGAAATTCGGGCATGTGGCTGTAATCGTAGTAGCGCCGCGGCATGCCCATGTAGCCGAGCAGGAATTGTGGGAAGAAGGTGAGGTTGAAGCCGATGAAGACGATCAGCGCGGCGAGGCGCGCCCAGCCCTCGGGATACAACTTGCCGGAAATCTTGGGCCACCAGAAATGCATTCCGCCGAGATAGCCCATCACCGCGCCTCCGACCATGATGTAGTGGAAGTGGGCCACGATGAAATACGTGTCGGTGACGTGGACGTTGATGCCGAGGGCTGCGAGGAAGAGTCCGGTGAGGCCGCCGATGGTGAAGAGTCCGAGAAAGCCGAAGGCGTACAGCATGGGTGCGTCGTAGTGGATGGAGCCTTTGTAGAGAGTGGCCGTCCAGTTGAAAACTTTGATGGCGGAGGGAACGGCGACGGCGTAGCTCAGCAAGGAAAAAACGAGCGCGGCGTAGACCGACATCCCGGCCACAAACATGTGGTGAGCCCAGACAAGGAAGCCGAAGACGGCGATCGCAATAGACGAGAACGCCACGAAGCCGTAGCCGAAGATGCGCTTGCGCGAGAAGCAGGCGATGATCTCGGTGACGACGCCCATCGAGGGCAAAATCATGATGTAGACGGCGGGATGGGAATAGAACCAGAACAGATGCTGGAACAAGAGCGGATCGCCGCCGAGTTTGGGATCGAAGATGCCGAGGTGCAGGGCGCGTTCGGCGGCGACCAGCACGATGGTGACCGCGACAACTGGCGTGCCTAGAAGCTGAATGATGCTGGTGGCGTAGTGCGCCCAGATGAACAAGGGCAGGCGCGACCAAGTCATACCGGGCGCGCGCATGCGGTGAATGGTGACGACGAAGTTCAGGCCGGTGAGGATGGAAGAGAATCCGGCAACGAAGATTGCGAGCCCGGCTTCAACGATTTTGGTGTTGGTGAAGTTGGTGCTAAAGGGAGCGTAGAAGGTCCAACCGGTATCGACGCCGCCGGTCAGCATGCAGTGCATCATCATCACGCCGCCGATGATGTAGAGATACCAGCTCAGGAGGTTGATGCGGGGGAACGCGAGGTCCTTGGCCCCGATCATCATGGGCACGAGAAAATTGCCGAGCACGGCGGGAATCGATGGAATGAGGAAGAAGAACACCATGACCATGCCATGCATGGTGAAAAGTTTGTTGTAGGTGTCGGCCTGGACGAGATCGCCCGCGGGCGTGAGCAATTCGAGGCGGATGAGCAGCGCGAAGAAGCCTCCAATGAAGAAGAAGAACGTGATGGAGAGAAGATAGAGAAGCGCGATACGTTTGTGGTCGGTGGTGAGCAGCCAGGACCACACTCCGTACTTGGTGTTCAAGTAGTTCTCGCGTTCGGGTTGAGGTGTCCCTATGGGCATACTTTATTGCACCTGACTTCCCTTTGCCTGGGCTGGCTGAGCGGCCGCGCTGGCACTGGTTTTGGCGGCCTCACCCTTGGCCGCGGCAATCGACTTGATGTAGGCGACCAAAGCGTTGACCTGCTCTTCGCTGACTAATCCCTGAAACGTGGGCATGATGGGCTGGAATCCCTTCACGCGCTTAGCACCGGGATCGAGGATGCACTCGCGAAGGTAATTTTCGTCGGCGGTTACGGTGCGGCCATCTTCGAGTTGAACCGGCTTGCCGAAAACTCCGTGCAGGTTGGGGCCGCGTCCCTGAGTATCGGAGCGATGGCAGGTGGAGCAGCCGAGTTCGGCGAAAATCTTCTCTCCCGTCGCGGAGAGCGGACCGGTCGAACCACCATTCATCCAGGCTTCATACTGAGCGGGCTCCAGGACCACGATGGAGCCGACCATGCCGGAGTGCTGGGTGCCGCAATACTCCGCGCAGAACAGGTGATAAACGCCGGGCTTGGTGGCGCGGAACCAGGTCACGGTGTAGCGGCCGGGAAGAACGTCCTGCTTGATGCGGAAGGCTGGGACGAAGAAACTGTGGATGACGTCCTGCGAAGTCATGATCAGCTTCACGTCGCGTCCTAAGGGGACGTGCAATTCGTTGATCTCGCGCTGGCCTTCGGCGTGCTCGAGCTTCCACATCCATTGTTTTGCGACGACATACACTTCGGTGGAGTCTGCGGGCGGGGTGCGCTCTTTGAAGTAGACCACCGCGCCCCAGGCAAAGATGACCATGAAGATGAGGAATGGGATCGTGCTCCAGGTGACTTCGAGCGCGGTGGAGCCTTCAATCTGCTCGGCGCGAACCCCGGGGCGGTGACGGTACCGTGCGGCGAAGAAAATGAGGCAGGTGAAGATGAGCAGGGTCATCATGCCGGTAACGATGAGCAGGAAGATATAGAGAGCGTCCACGCGGCTCGCCATCGTGGAAGCCTGCACCGGCCATAATGGAAAATTATTGAGCATACTTAGTCGTCGGTCTTCGGTCTTCGGTCGTTAGTCGTTGGTCGTTCGCCATTTCGCGTCGAGTCTTACGGTGTCCTCGCACCAGGTTGTAAAGTCCGGCGTTGCACAGAGAGATCGAGCCGCCACAGAATGAAAAGAAAAATGCCGATGATAAGAATTGTCGCGGCTGCGGCGAGCCGCAGGATGTTGGCTACCATGGCACCATATTTTCCGGTCTCAGGATCATAGTGATAGCAATAGAGCAGCACGGCATCGACTGCATTGCCAATCTTGCCCTGCGAAGCTTCCACCAGCCCCATGCGCAAATCCTTGGGCGGAAAATCGACGCCGTAGAAATAGCGCGAGATGCGGCCTTGAGGCGTGAGCACCATGATGGCGGTGGCATGGGCATACTGATTGCTTTTGGGGTCGTACCGATACTGGAAGCCGACAGCTTTGGTAAGTGCGTTAATCGAGTCCGGCTGGCCGGTGAGGAAATGCCAGCCCGAGGCGGCATTGGCGCGGCCGTAGCGACCAACGTAGTCCTTCTTCTTGGCCGCGGCCATCACGGGAGTTTCGCGCGGATCGAAGCTTACGGTGATCACGTCGAATTGATTGCCCACATCGAACTTCACCAGGCGCATGGCGCTGGAAAGCCCGGCCAGAGCCTCGCCGCACAGCATGGTGCAGTTGTAATAAACGAGGTTGAGGATCAGAGGCTTGCGGCCGAAGTAATCTCCGAGCTTCACGGTTTTGCCGGTGTCGTCGAGGAAGGTGAGATCGGGCGGCACTTGCGCGTTCAGGTGTTGCTCGATGCCGACGTTCTCCAGCCTGGGAGGCCGCGTGTTGGCCGGAGGAGACATGACACCGTTGTTCATTTGCGCCAGGGCGGAAGCTGCCAGCAGCGCGACTGCCAACAACACGCGTGCGGTGGAGATCGAATTGTTCCGGTTACGACTCACTTCTTGACCTTTCTTACCCGCTTTTCAATAAGAACGAGCACCTCAGGGGCTAAAGCCCGAATCCTAAACGTCCTTTAACGGCACGGCTGGAAGCCGTGCCCTTGCCAAATCCACTCGCATCGGCCGATTCATGGATGGCCTCTAGTCCCCGTCTTCGCGGCCACAGTGTCGCCGGCGGCACCTTGCGCATGCACTGGAAGCCCTCGCTGCGCTAACAGCTCCATAGCGCGCTCGATAGGAATATGAACGGTGCCCGCCTTCTCGTCTACCCAGCCGTAGGTGTACAGCGTGTTCTCTTCGCGCAGACGGACGTCATCAAGTTGATTGCGCTCGTCGATTTCCAGACGCGGGTCCGGGAAGTTCTCCTTCAGGTAGTCTCTGTAGTCCAGCGGAAGGTGGCGGGTGTCCGTCGGGACGTTCTTGACCAACGGATTCACCGGAGTTTCCAAAGTCTTTTCGCGATGGTCAAGAAATGCAAAGAGGCCCCGGAGACCAAGAATACAGACCAGCGTTACCACTGTCAGTCCGAGGAAAAAATAGAGAACGCCGGAGGCCTGCAAGTCCTGGCGCTCGTAGCTTCCGTGCCCGGCCGTGTCTTCGTGTTTGGTTTTGTTCCTCATCTATCCTTATGCGTTATGCCTTACGCATGCGCTTCATGTGACGGCTGCAGAACTTCGTGGGCATCGGCGTCATAGGCCGGCAGAAGCGGCAGCGAAGCCAGGTTGCGGAAAAAATACCAAAGCCAGATACCGCCGATGGCGATGGGGACGACAATGTCTGCCAAGGTCACTGTGAGACTCTTCGAGAAATTCGGTTCAATGATCCAAAACAAGTCGAGATAGCGCATCAGCATCAGCCACACCGCGAGCCACACTAATTTCCGAATGTCCCTCTTGAATGGGCGCGAGAGCAACATCGCAAAGGGAACGACGAATCCGAACAAGGATAGGAACAACCCAATCGATCCCCAGCCGCCGCGGATGCGGGTCAGGTAAAAAGTGATCTCCGAGGGCAGGTTCCCGGCCCAAATGATGAGCCACTGCGAGAAGCTGAAATAGGCCCAGACCATGGTGAAAGCCAGCATCCACTTGCCGTGGTCGTGGACGAAGTCCGGCTTCAACATCTCCGACATGGGCTTGTAGTTGAAGAGGATGCGTTCGACCACGACCGCAAAACACATGGCCGACAGCACTTCGCCGATGAGGATGACCAGGCCGAAGATGGTGGAGATCCAGCTGGGATCGAGTGACATGATCCAGTCGATGGCGGCGAAGGAGATGGTGAAGCCGTAGAGAATGAGGCCAGGGCCGCTGACGGCTTTGAAACGGCCGCTATTGTCGGGAGCACCGGGCTGGTCGGTCTGCTTCGACCACTTCGACAAAAGGAACGAAAGCAGATTCCAGATTGCGAAATAGAATATGGCGCGGATAACGAAGCCGTGCACGGTCAGATAAGTCTGCGTGATTTGTTCGAGGTGCTCACGGAGATGCTTGTCTTGGATGTTGCTCAGCGGCTGGGCCCAGATGTAGATCCGCCGGACTCCGACTACGACGGGAATGAAGAGGATCGCGAGCAGCGGCAGCGTGCGCATGGCTGCACCGAGGATGCGGCGAATGACCGTGCCCCAGCCGCCTCCGGTGAGGTGGCGGATCATGAGAATCGCCATGGAGCCGAGGGCGACACCCAGCCAGCACATGAAGCCGAGCAGGTAGGCGCGATAGAACTCGTCGGGATGGATGAAGGCTAGAACCACGGCAATGAGAGTGAAGACGCCGCCGATCACGAGCGAGCGCTGCGATATTTTCTTTACGACCTCGGGCGCCGTTAGATCGAGATGTGGAGTGGTGGCGCTCATTTCTTTTCTTCCTTCTGCACTTCCTTGTGGACTTCGGCCTGCGGATTTGTTCCGGAATCAATTACAGGAAGCGTCGCTCCCGAGCCTGGCTGGCCGTGGAAGGCCGACGGTTGCGAGGGCACGTCTCGTCCCGCGGGCACGTCGGCCCGGGTGGCGTTTTGACTTAGCTGCAGCGCGCGAATGTAGGCTACGATGTTCCAGCGATCCTCTGGTGGAATCTGCGATGCGTAGTCGGGCATGATGCCGAAGCCGTTGGTGATCACGTCGTAGAAATAACCGAGGGGAGCCTTCTGCAGCCGCGGGATGTGATACGACGGCGGCTTGCGCGCGAAACCGCGCGAGGGGATAAAGCCGTTGCCGTCGCCGAGCCGCGAGTGACAGGGAGAACAATAAATGTTGTAGCGCTCGCGGCCGCGCTCGAGAACTTCCCTGGTCACGGGAAACGGCATGTAGTCGCCGGGACTATTGCCCGCCTTGCCGGTGTAGAAATACGTATCTTCATGCAACTGCCCGCGGGCTACGGTGCCTTCGACGGGCGGGCGCTCGGAGCGCTGATCGGTGAAAAAGTCGCTGCGCGAAAGCGGATTCTGCCGCGGCTGCACGTGCATGTCGATGCGGCAGGCGGAGAGCAGAGCGACTGTCGCCAACAGGAGTCCACGCGTCAGAAAATCCCAAGCTTGAGGCGTCCGTGGAATCCCACGCTTTCGCAAAGAACGCGCAAGAATGGGGCACCCATCGTATGACATGGGACACGCAGCGCTTGAAGAGTGGGCCGAAATTTGGCGGAGGCGCTGCATTCTAGGTGGGCACCTCCGAAATGGACCGCGGCTGCAGGCCTTGCAGAAAATCGAGAGTGCCGGCCGGGTCGTACTTGGGATCGGAAGAAAACACGATCAAAAAAAAGCGGTCTTTTGATGCCAACGCAAAGCGCGGCACGTTGAATACGGGATGATAGGGCATGGGCAAGCCGTTCAGCGCGAGCATGCCGAAGACGGCGGAGATTCCGGCAAAGAGAATCGTCATCTCGAAGGTGATGACAATAAATGCCGGCCAGGAATGCGCAGGCTTGCCTCCGATGTTGAGGGGATAATCGACCGCCGACATCCAGTACTGCATCAGGTAACCGGTGAGGCCGCCGATGATGCCGCCAATCAGCACTACGAGCGGAACTTCATCGTGGTGAAACCCGATTTCCTCAGCCAGGCCTTCGATGGGGAACGGGCTGTAGGCATCGATCTTCCTGTAACCGGCCTGATGCGTCTTTCGCGCGGCCTCGACCAGAGCGGTGGCCGAATCGAACTCCGCCATGATGCCGTACATGCGTTCGCGCTTCATTCCTTGACCTCCGCTTCGGGCAGGAGGGTGCGCATCTCAAAGATCGAGATCATGGGCAGGAGGCGCACGAACAGGAAGATGGCGGCGAGGAACATGCCGATGGTGCCGATGTAGGTCATCCAATCCCAACGCGTCGGGTAATACATTCCCCAGGATGAGGTGAGGAAGTCGCGGTGCAGGCTGACGACGACGATGATGAAGCGCTCCAGCCACATGCCGACGAGAATCACTCCGGAAACAAAGAACAGCGCCACGGGGCTGGTTCGCAGCTTGCGAATCCACAGCACCTGCGGGATGAAGAGGTTGCACATGAGCAGAGACCAGTAAGGGATGGCATAGGGCCCATGCAGGCGGTTCCACAGGGTGAAGGCATCGTAGCGATCGCCGCTGTACCAGCCCATGAAGGCCTCGATGCCATAGCCGTAGGCGACGATCAATCCGGTGGCAAGCATGACTTTCGCCGAGTTTTGCAGATGGCGCTCGGTGATGAAATCTTCCAGGCCGTAGATTTTGCGGATGGGAATGGCGAGCATCAGCACCATGGCAAATCCGGAGTAGATGGCGCCGGCGACGAAGTAGGGCGGGAAGATCGTTGTATGCCAACCGGGGACGATGCCGACGGCGAAGTCGAAGCTCACGACGGTGTGGACCGAGAGAACCAATGGCGTGGCTAATCCGGCCAAGAGTAAGTAGGCGGTTTCGTAGCGATGCCAGTGCCGCGCCGATCCGCGCCAGCCCATTGAGAGGATGCCGTAGATGATTCGAGTGGCGGGATTCGCGGCACGATCACGCAGCGTTGCCAGGTCGGGGATGAGGCCGATGAACCAGAAAAGCGCGGAGATGGTGGCGTAGGTGGAGACGGCGAAGACGTCCCATATAAGAGGGCTGCGGAATTGCGGCCACACACCCATGGTGTTGGGAATGGGAAACAGCCAGTAAGCCAGCCACGGACGCCCGACGTGGATGGCGGGAAAGATTCCGGCGCAGGCCACGGCGAACAGCGTCATGGCTTCGGCGAAGCGGTTGATGGAATTGCGCCACGACTGGCGCAGCAAAAGAAGAATGGCGGAGATGAGCGTTCCGGCGTGGCCGATTCCGATCCACCAGACGAAGTTGACGATGGCGAAGCCCCAGCCGATGGGAACGGTCACGCCCCAGATGCCGGTGCCCTTCAGGAACAAATAGCCGATGGCGTAGAGCATCATCATCGTCAGCAGGAAGGCGATGCCGAAGCCCACGAACCATCCGTTCGAGGCGGGACGCGTCAGCACGATGGCGCTGATTTTTTCCGTGACGGTGCCGAAGGTGTAGCCGGGCTCGATGACCGGAGTCTCTTGCGCGTTCACCGTTGTTCTGTATTGCTCGTCCATCTACCCCTTCAACTCTGGATTTGGATTGCTGACTTCCGCCAGATATGTGGTGCGCGGGCGAGTGTTGAGTTCGCCGAGCAGACTGTAATTGCGCGACTGCGCTTTCAATTTCGAGACCTTGCTGTTGGGGTCGTTGATGTTGCCGAACACGATCGCGCCCGCCGGACACGACTGCTGGCACGCGGTCTGCAGTTCGTCTCCGACTTTGATCTGTTTGCCTTCGCGCACCGAGGCGGTTTCGGCGTCGATGCGGCGCTCGCTGATGCGCTGCACGCAGTAGGAACACTTCTCCATCACGCCGCGGCTGCGCACGCTGACGTCGGGATTGCGCATCATCTTGTATTGCGGCGTCTCCCAATCCTGAAACAGCAGGAAGTTGAAGCGCCGCACTTTATACGGACAGTTGTTCGAGCAATAGCGCGTGCCCACGCAGCGGTTATAGACCATGTCGTTCAGGCCTTCGCTCGAGTGATTGGTCGCGCCGACGGGGCAGACCACTTCGCAGGGCGCGTTCTCGCAATGCATGCAGGGCACGGGCTGGAAGAACGCCTTGGGATTGTCGCGGTCGCCCTGGTAGTAGGCGTCGACGCGAATCCAGTGCATGTGGCGGCCGATGGCGGCCTGCTCTTTGCCGACGACGGCGATGTTGTTTTCCGACTGGCAGGCCAGCATGCAGTTGTTGCAGCCCACGCAGGAGTTGAGATCGATCGCCATGCCCCACGCGTAGTCTTCTTCTTTATAGGGATAAGGCTTGTAAAGCGTGAGCCCCGGCGCCGGCTCCTCCTCTTGAGCAAAGCCCGGCTCTTTGCGGTATTCCTCAAGCGTGGTCTCGCGAACCAGCGGACGATGGCCGCCATCGGGCGTGTCCATGCTTTGGTAGCCCTGGGTGGATGCGAGCTTGTAGGTGTCGCCGGTCTTGCGAATTTGCAGGCCGGTGGCGATCCACGGCGCGGCGGTTGTGCGCAGCGCATACGCGTCGAAGCCCTGCGCGGTGCCGACGCGTCCGGCGCGACGTGCGGCCGTAGCCAAGCGTCACAGTGACTGAGTTGTCGGGATGGCCGGCTTGAATCCAGACCGGGCCGGTGACTTTCTTGCCGTTCAGTTCGAGTTCGACAACGTCTTCTGTTTTGATCTGCAGCCGCTCCGCCATCTTGGGGCCGATGAGCACGGCGTTGTCCCAGGTGAGCTTGGTCATCGGCTTGGGCAGTTCCTGGAGCCAGCCGTTGTTGGAGAATTGGCCGTCGTAGATGGTGGGGTCGCGGCGGAAGTTGAGCTCGATGGTGCCCTCGGCCAACGTATAGAGCGAGTCCTCTTCGTTCACTGCTTTGGCCGTTCTCTGTTTCGACTGGAAATCCGTTCCCGTGATCCATCCGTCGTGTAGCGATTTGCGCCAGAAAGCTTCGAAGTCCGCTCCTGAGTGTTCCTTCTGCCAGTATGCTCGGACGAGATCGTAGCCCGCCGCATCTGCTTGGCCGGAGATCAACGCCACGAACTCGAGCGCGCTCTTGCCGCTGTATAGAGGAGCAATCAGCGGCTGAACGACGCTGACCGTTCCGTCATACGCGCGGGCATCGCCCCAAGCTTCCAGTTCGTGCGCTTGGTTAATGTGCCACTGACAAAGCTCAGCGGTTTCGTTCTGATAGAGGCCGAGGTGTACGCGCAGCGGAATCTTGCCATTCTTGAGGACGTTGGCAAAGTCGAGATCGGCCGGCGCGTCGTAGGCGGGATTACCGCCGAGGATGATGAGTAAATCCACTTTGCCCGCGCGCATGTCGGCAGTCAAGTCCTTTATCGAATCGGTTTGATTGACCGGGCTAGCATCGACGGGATCGGTATAGAAAACGGTCTTGCCGACGTTGCCTAAAGCTTGGTTTATTGAGTGGGCCAAATTGTGGACGGTTGCCGGCTGATGATCCCCCACGACCACCAAGCCCGAGCCTCGGTGATTCTTGAGTTCTTCGGCTACCGCAGCGGCGAACTTTGCGTGCTCCGGCTCGACCTTCGGTATGCCGGCCTTCGACCCCAGTTCCCAACCCAGCGATCTCGCAAACCATTCCACACGTGCAGTCCGTACCGGCAGTCGATGATCCGCCTTCGCTCCCGTCGTGGTCATCGTGCTCTCGATCACGTACAGCCGGTTCATGTTGCCATCGGGATTGCGGCGTTTGGCGAAGTCGCGGATGTAGCGGACATTTCCTGGAAAACCCGCATACAGGAAGTCGGCGTCGAGCGAGACGATTACGTCGGCCTTCTCGAAATCGTAGCGCGTCTCGACTGGCTGGCCGAAGGCCAGCTTCGCGCCTTCGAGCACGTTATCGCGATTGATGGGCTCGTACACATGCCACTTGGCCTGGGGATAAATCTTCAGGAAGCCGCGCAGTTGATCGGCGAGCGTGGGCGAAGAAATTGTCGGCGTGAGAATGCGAATGCCCGCGCCCTGCAGCGCTTTCTGCGCGCTGAGCGGGCCGTGAATCGCAGTCATAAACGACTGCCACGAGCGCTGGTCGCCCATCGACATAACGCTCTGCGAGCGGTCGGGATCGTACAGGCCGAGAATCGAGGCCTGCGCGAAAATGTCGGTGCCGCCGAGCGACGCGGGATGCCGGTCGTTGCCTTCGATCTTTGTCGGACGTCCGAGGTGGCTCTCGACCAGCAGCGGGCTGGCGTATCCGCCGAGCGTCATCGCGGTGGCGTAGAACATGGGGCGGCCGGGGATCACGTCCTCGGGCTGGCGGACGTAGGGAACGATGGGTTCGAGCGGCAGGCGCACGCAGCCGGTCATGCCGGCCAGCGCCATGGACGCGCCCATCACTTTGAGAAAGCCGCGGCGCGAGAGGGACTCGACCCATTCGGACGCTCCTTTGGGAAATTCGCGGTGCAGGGCCTCCTGGAAGGCGGGACTGCCTGCGAGCTCTTCGAGGCTCCGCCAGTATTCCGGGCCAGCTTTCTCATTCGCCTCGTTGATTTGGGCGCGGAGGGAGTCGAGATCGAGTTTGCCCTTTTGGCTGGGGCAAACTTCCTCGCGCCTTGTTGCCGCTGACCCGTGTTTGTTTGGTTCGTCCATTGTTTCGTCGCGCGTTTCTTTCGCCCCTCCGGGGCTGGCTCTAAGTTTTCCTGCCTACCCACGGCTTGCGCCGTGGGCTGCATTCTTTCGCCGCTTCGCGGCTGTCGCTCCAATAAGCTTTACCGGTGGCACGTATTGCAACTCGTGATGTCGTTCACGCTGCGCACGCTGTATTTCTTCACCAGGGCTGCGCCTAGGGCGAGCTGATCGGTGTAACTCTGTCCATCTACCACCACGGGATTCGTACTGGTGGGCTGCTGGTAGCGCATATTGAACACCTGATCGCGCGGGCGCAAATTCTCTTCCGGCGCGCGATGGCAACTCAAGCACCACTCCATCTGCAACGATTCCTCTTGATACATGAGCGGCATCTGGTCGACCGGACCGTGGCAGGTGTTGCAACCCACTCCCTTGTTGATATGAATGCTGTGATTGAAAAAAACGAAGTCGGGCAACTGGTTCACCCGCGTCCACTGCAGCGACTGGCCGGTGCGGTAGCTGGCGCGGACCGGTTCAAGCAACTGCGCGTTGGTCCAGATCTGCGAATGACAGTTCATGCAGGTCTTGGTGGGCGGAATGCCGGCGAAGCTTGAAGTCTCGACCGTTGTGTGGCAGTAGCGGCAGTCGATGCCGAGTCCGCTAACGTGATGCTGATGGCTGAAGGGCACGGGCTGCGGTTTTCGCACTCCGGCGTAGGTAACGTAAGGCGAACGCTGGACCTCCATCGCCACCCAACCGAGCGCGGCAACAACGAAGACCGCGCCAAAAATCGTGGCCCGGGACAGGGTGTTCGTGCTGCGATGAAAAATCTGCGGCATGCTTACGTACGAGCGTCAGAAAAAGCAGATAATGCAAAAAATCCTGGCTACGTTGGCGATTCGTGGTTGTGGAGCGCAAAGAAAACACCCACAGATTTCCTGCGCCAATTGCGAAACAGCAGATTATAAATATTTCGCCCGCGGTTGTCGCGTACTTTCCCGCAGGCGAAAGAATTTCTCAAAATTGAACCTGTCAGGACGAATGGTTCTCGTCGCCGGACCGCTTGCTTCTTTTCTATCTTCAGCGCAGATTCATCACCAACAGCTTGGGCTCCGTCATTTCCTCGATCGCGTAGCGCAAGCCTTCGCGGCCGAGGCCGGAGTCCTTGACGCCGCCGTACGGCATCTGGTCGATACGGAATGAAGGGACATCGCCCGCAATCAGCGCCCCAACCTCCAGTTCGTCGTACGCTTGAAAAAGCAGCTTCGCATCGCGCGTGAACAAGCCGGCCTGCAGACCGTAGTTGGAATTGTTGATGCGGCGCAACGCTTCGTCAAAATTGTGGTAGGGCTCGACGGTCACGACGGGGCCGAAGATTTCCTGGCAGTTCACTTTCATCTCTGGCTTGGTGCCGGTCAGCACCACGGGATCAACTACGGAACCGCGGCGGCCGCCGCCGCACAGCAGGCGGGCGCCGGAGCGAACCGCTTCCTCCACCCAATTGGTGACGCGGATGGCGTCGCTCTCGCGGATCAGCGGACCGAGGTCGGTCGACTCCTCCATGGGATCGCCGGTTTTCAGTTTCTTGACACCTTCGACGAGAAGATCGGTGAACTTGCCATAGGCCGACTGCTGGACCAGAATACGCTGCACGGAAATACAAGTCTGCCCGGCGTAGGCGAAGCCGCCTGCAAGGCAGCGCTCCACGGCGTAGCTGAGATCGGCGTCGCTGTGCACGATCACACCGCCATTGCCCCCCAGTTCGAGCACAACTTTCTTCTTGCCGGCGCGGCGTTTGATGTCCCAACCCACGGGCACGCTGCCGGTAAAACTGATCAGCTTGATGCGTTCATCGGTGACCAGCAGGCCGGCGTCGTCGTTCGAAAGCGGGAGCACGTTGAGTCCGCCATCGGGCCAGCCCGCCTGCTGCACGCATTCCGCCAGCAGGAGCGAGCACAGAGGAGTTTGGGGCGCCGGCTTCAACACCATCGAGCATCCTGCGGCGATGGCCGGCGCTACTTTGTGCGCGACCAGGTTCAGCGGAAAATTGAAGGGCGTGATCCCCGCGATGGGACCGAGCGGAAAGCGCTTTACGATGCCCCAGCGTCCTGCCGTAAACTCCTGCCAGTCGAGGGGAAGATACTCGCCATAAATGCGCGTGGCCTCTTCCGCGGCAACGTTGAAGATAAATGTGGCGCGGTCCACTTCGATGCGCGCCATCTTGATAGGCTTGCCGGCTTCCTGCGCCAGGGTGCGCGAAAATTCTTCACGCCGCTCGGCAATGGACTGCGCCACGCGCCGCAACACGCGCTGCCGCTCGAAGGCAGGCAGGCGGCGCGTGGTCCCGAAAGCCTTGACGGCGGCGGCGATGGCAGCCTCGGCATGCTCGCGCCGCGCCTGGACGACTCGCCCAATCACGCTGCCATCGAAGGGCGCGCGGACTTCGACGATGTCGCCGTCTTCCATCCACCGGCCGTCGACAAAGAACCCGTGGGTTGCGACTGGGGCAATCGTCATTTCCGCCATTCTTGCCTCCCGGAGTGCAAAACAGCGCTTTTGATTATAGGTCCTTGCTGGAGGTTGCTTTTTTCTACGGGCAGGGTTTCTTGGGCTGTCCACTACAATGAAAGCCGCCGTCGCCGATGCCTACTTTGGAAACCATTGCTGAGCTTGCCCCGCGTCTGCGGCGGAAGGAAATTTCTCCGGTCGAGCTGACTCGGGCTTGCCTGGAACGGATTGAGAGAGTCAATCCGTCGCTGAACGCTTTCATCACCGTGACTGCCGGGTCGGCGCTGGCGGAGGCGCGGGCTGCGGAGAGCGAAATCTGGCGCGGGGAATGGCGCGGGCCGCTGCATGGGATTCCGATTGCGATCAAAGATCTCATCGACACCGCGGGCACGCGGACAACCGCTGCCAGCGCGGTTTTCGAGCATCGCGTCCCGACTGAAGATGCGACGGTGGTGCAGCGGCTGCGGCAGGCGGGCGCGGTCATTTTGGGGAAGAACAATCTGCATGAGTTCGCTTATGGCGGAAGCTCCCTGGTCAGCTTCTTCGGCGACGTTCACAATCCCTGGAACACGGGGCATATTGCCGGAGGATCTTCTGGAGGTTCCGCGGCTGCGGTTGCTGCCGGACTTTGCTATGCGGCGATTGGGACCGATACGGCGGGCTCGATTCGCGAACCGGCTGCGCTGTGCGGTTGCGTGGGGATCAAGGCGACTTATGGGCGCGTGTCGGCGCGCGGCGTGATTCCGCTTTCGTGGTCGCTGGATCACGTTGGGCCGCTGGCCGCGACAGTCGGCGATGCTGCTGTTGTGCTGCAGGCCATCGCGGGGTACGATCCGCTCGACGTGTGCAGCGTGGATGTTCCGGTATCCGATTATGTTTCTGGTTTGCGCGATGGGACTAAGACTCTGCGCGTCGGAATTCCGCGGGCGCATTTTTTTGAAGATCTTGACGATGAAGTGCGCGCGGCGGTGGAGCAGGCTCTGGTTGTGATCGGCACGCTGGTGGCAGATGTTCGGGACGTGCAGATCGAAGTGTCCTCGGACCGCACTGTGCAAGCCGCGGAGTCTTTTTCTTATCACGCCGAGAATGTCGCCCGGACGCCTGAGTTGTATCAGCCGGAGACTCTGCGACGGATTCATTCGGGGGAGAACATTTCGGCGGCGGAATATATTCTGCGGCGGCGCGAACTGGATCAGGAGCGGCAGCGGGCTCGCGATATTTTTGCCGACTTGGATTTGCTGGTCACGCCTACGATGCCCATCCCGGCGCCGGCGATTGCCGATCTGAAGAAAGATATTGCCGCGCTACGTCCGGCGGAGCTGGCGTTGCTGCGCAACACGCGGCCGTTCAATGTTTGGGGACTGCCAGCTGTGTCGGTGCCTTGCGGGTTTACGGAAAGCGGGCTGCCCATCGGGCTGCAGATTGCGGGGCCGCACTGGCGGGAGGATCTGGTGCTGAGGTTGGCTCATGCTTATGAGCGGGTTGTGAGTTTCTCATCGAAATAGTTGTGGTTGGGCAGGAGTTGGGAGCCAAGCGTCAGTCATAGCTGCTCTTGCGCCCCTCCGGGACTTGTTTCCGTTCCACTTCCCACCCACGGCTTACGCCGTGGGCTGCATTATGTCGCTGCTTCGCGGCTGGCGGTCCGACATACCCTCGCGAGGGTCCTTATCGCACCGTGGGCTTCAGTCCACCGTTCTTACATCGTCTGGCAGCATTAGTACGAACATGCAGTTGCCCGTGGCCGTCGAGCAGGAGAGGATTCCGCGGCGGAGGATTTTTACTGGCGTGTCGTCGGGGAAGGTCAGGCGATATTCGGCGGTGCGGAGGGCGTCGGTGAAGACTTTGAGCTTTTCGTCGCCGCCGGCGAACTTTACGGCTTCCACCGTAGCTGCAGAAGCGGGGCCACGGCTGAGTAGCACAAAGAATTCGGCGCTGCCGGTTATCTTTGCGACCTTGCCGAGGTCGATGGTGCGCAACTGCTGCAGTTCCTCTTTGTGCTTCGCTACCGCGGCATCTACCTTGGCGGCGCCGCCGGCTAGCGCGGCGAGGCGGTCGCGGGTTTCGGGGATGGGGCGCAGTCCGCTCAGGCAGAGCGCGTAGGTGCGAGGCGCCAAGTCTTTCTTTCCCTGCTTCTCGTAAATCTGGCCGAGATGGTCGCCGACTTCGCCGTGATGGCCGAGCTGCCAGGCTGAGGAAATATATTTTTCGGCCTTGTCCAGGTTGCCTTGGTTGAAATAGACCCAGCCCAGCGTGTCCCAGTAGGCGATCAGGGAGGGAACCAGAGGCAGTTCCTGCGGCGTTAGCCGGTCGAGCGACATATTGCGCAACGCGGCGGTGGTGGCTGAGATTGCCGACTCGGCGTATTGCTGGGCGCGGTCGAGATGAGACTTCTTCAGCGATAGCTGATAGGCGATGTTGTTCCACACCAGCGGAGTGGCCGAGAGTTCGACCGCGTGGTCGAAGGTGGCCAGCGCCTTCTCGTCCTGGCCGAGGTTCAGATAGGCGTCGCCCAGGCTCACCTGAAGTTCCGCATTGTCGGGCGTGAGGGACGCGGCCTTTTCCAACTCCGGCGCAGCTTCGGCGTACTTGTGCCACTCGGAATACATTGCGCCGAGGCCAGCGTGGGCGAACTTGTCCAGGGGATTGATCTCGATCTGTTTGTTGAAGGCGGTTACGGCGTCGGGGTACTTGCGCTCCTGCCAGTAGGCTCGGCCGAGAGCGTTGTAGGCGTACTCGTCGTAGGGATTGATTTCAATCTGCTTGTGGAGCGCGGCGATCGCCTCGTCGTTCTGGCGCATTCCGAGGTAGGCAGCGGCGAGGACGTTCCAGACAATCTTGTTCTTGGGATCCACTTCCGTAGCGCGTTTGAGGAGCTGAACCGCCATGGGCAGATTGTTGCTGGCGAGGGCCGCGCGCCCACTTTCCAGCAAGTCATCGGCCTTCATGTCGGACGGCGGCGTGGGCGTACCCGCTACCCTGTTCTCGACAGAAAGAAACTGTCCAAGGTCAGAGCTGACGGCGTGGCGAAACGCCTGATAGTCGGAGGCGCGGGGCGCGGGCAACTCGGTCTGACGAAAGATGAGCGTTCTCGCGGCGGTGAAAGTAGCGCCCTCCAGTTTGTATGTGGCCTGGTACTCGGCATAATCGCGCCTGACCGATAAGGGCAACGGAGAATGTGCGGTGTATTTGGCGGGCAGGTCGAGCTTGATCTTGTAGGCGTACTCTGCCTTGGGGCCAAGCCTCAAGGGCTCGGCGTCGGTGTCGCCGTCGTCGTCACCATCGCCGAGGTCCGGCAGGTTGAACTGACAAAGCGGCAGGGTGAGATCGGATTTTTTCTTGGACCAGTCGAGGAAGTTCGGCTTGGCGACGTCGTAAGACATGGTAAACGGCTCGCGGGTGGCGGCCGGATCGCTGATCTTCAAATTCGTGATGTCGCCGCCCGTTCCGGCGTTTACGTTTTCGACCACGCGCTGCCACTGCGCTTCGGGGACACGGCGGAAGATGGAACGCAACATGAGTTCTTCATCGCCGCGGAAGGTGTAGTGCACGTGGGCCTCGAGTTTGCCGATCTCGTTGATTTTTCCGTCGACTTCGGAAATCTCGCTGTCGGGCATGGGCGTGTCGGCGGGCGTCTCCTCGAGATGGGGCGTGCCGTCGGCGGGAATGACCAGCGCCAGCTTGTTGCGCAAACTGAAGGCCAGCAGGCGGAAGGGAGCAACTTCGCTGGTGGTATCCATCCAGACTTCTTCGTGAGGCGCCGTCATGGGCAGCAAAGTGATCACGTGATCGAACTGCGAGGGCGAAGGCACGTCGGGATCGAGCTTGCGGCTGGAGTTGATCAATACCGAAGACGCATGCAGGCCCTCAGCTTCGAGCAGGGAGGCAAGCAGGGTGTGCTTGTCTTTGCAGTCGCCGTACTGGTTGTGAAGAACGTCTCCGGAAGCGTGGGGCTGATAGCGGCCCACGCCGAGGGAGAGGCTGACGTAGCGGAAATTCTTCGCGACGTAGTCGTAGAGACCCTGGACCTTATCCAAGTCGCTGTTGAGGCCTTTGGTGAGTTCTTCAGCTTTGGCGCGGACTTCCGGCGTGGGCGCGCGCCGGTCTTTTTCGAGGCCGGCATACCAGCGGCCGATCTGTTCCCAACTCACGAACGTGGTCAACTGGACGTCGGGCCGTTCCGCATCGGTTCTCTTCTTCTTTTTCTTCTTGTTCTTGTCCTGGTCTTTGTCTTTCTTGTCGTCTTCGCGCTCCAGGTGAGAACTGGTCCAGTGATAGATGCGGCGTCCGTTGGCTTCCGAGATCTTCGGATCCATGGCTGGCTTGTTCTTAAGCTTAAGAGGGCGGTCCGAGGGAACGTCTACATCGAGTTCTTCATCGAGCGTGATGTTGTTCTTGTCGAACTCGTAGTCGGCCCAGAACTGGCCCGCGGCCAACGGCGTGTGAGTGACCGTGACCATGTCATACTCGAGCACTTCGCCGGGGCGCAGGCCGGGCACGGTGATGTGCTTCTGACGGTAGTCGGTGTAGACAGGGGCTTCGCGTTCGACGGGAGCGCTCAGATCCTGCACGGCATCGTCGCCCGCCTTCACCACGCTGCCGTCGGCTTTGACCACGCGGACGTAGGCAATCTCAACGCGCTCGTTGGCGGAGTTGTAGCCCACCTGAATCTGGCCCCACTGCTGGACCCCGGCCTCGCTTTGCACCCGGATGCGGGCGACGGTCTCTTTGCGGCCCGTTCCATCGTTTTCAAAGCGGTAGACCGAACGATACCGCTCGACGACAAAGGCCTCCTGGGAATAATCGTGCTTGGGTTCTTCCGGCTTGGAGGCAGCGGTGCCGGCAGGCTTTGCGGGAGCGGGCGGCGGGGTGGTTTTTTCGCCCGATTGTGCTGGGGCGGTGAAGGGTGCAGCCAAGGTGCAGGCCAGAAGGAACGACAGCAAGAGACTACGCATAAGGTAATAGTAAGGCCTGTGCCGCTCTTATCCAAAGGCGGGAGGTCGCGCAAAGGGTAAGGGTGCCGCCTGAGGCGTGTCGCTTTAAGGCTGATTTCCGCGTCATTTCTGGTGATAAGAATCACATTTGTTTGTTCAAGCGTCATAAAAGCATAGTAAAATGCGGGCTTGAGAGTCTTGCCTGCCACGACGCGGGCGAGCGTGACGCATAATTTACCTGCGCCACGATCTTTCCGTTCGGAGGATTTCTGGCATGGAAGATCGGGCCCCTGATGTCTCTTCTTCGGTTTCCCAGCAGTCGATTACCCAGCAGTCGGTGTTTAGGCAACGTGAGGGCCGCGGCGCCTGGGTTCTGACGGCCTACTGTGTCTCTGGGCTGGCTCTTTTCGCCGTCCTCGCTTATTTCTTTTCGGATTACATCGCTCACTAGGAAGCTTTTGGTTGCGACGAGCGGGCGGGAGCGTCCGTGGCGCGCGGCGGGAGTGTGTCGGCGTGTTGGCTCCATTGGATGAAGACGCCGCCTCGCTTCGCTCGGCGGGACAGCCGAGGCAGGCTGTCGCCACATGAGCATCTCCGCGAACTGAGATCCCATCTGCCCTGCATCCTACGGCGAACGTGTTACAATGAGCGGCCTTAGAAGCTGCTGCTTCGCCAGGAACCCAGCGTGTCCCCGCACTGAAGCACTGAGAAAGAGAAAGAAACACCCGTGCCCAAGAACCCCACGTCCGCTGGCGCACCCATCACCTACGCCGACGCCGGTGTGGATATCGACCGCGCCAACCGCACCAAGCAGCGCATCAAGTATCTGGCGCACAAGACCTTTACCCGCGGCGTGCTCAGCGAAATTGGGGGGTTTGGCGGCCTCTTCGCGGTGGACAAGACCAAGTACCTGGATCCGGTCCTGGTCTCCAGCGTGGACGGGGTGGGAACGAAGCTCAAGGTCGCCTTCGCCATGGGCCTGCATTCCACCGTGGGCGCTGACCTGGTGAACCACTGCGTCAACGACATCGCGGTGCAGGGCGCCGCGCCGCTATTTTTTATGGACTATCTGGCGACGGGGAAGCTGGAGCCCACGATTGCGGAGAAAGTGGTGGAGGGCATTGCCGACGCCTGCAAGCACAACGGGTGCGCCCTGATCGGCGGGGAGACGGCCGAGATGCCCGGCTTCTATCCCGATGGTGAGTACGATCTGGCGGGGTTTATCGTGGGCGTGGTGGAACGCGAACGGATTATTACCGGCAAGGATGTGCAGATCGGCGACGTGATTCTCGGTCTGCCTTCGAACGGCTTGCACACCAATGGATATTCGCTGGCCCGCAAGCTGCTGTTCGAAGTGGCCCACTACTCGCCTGAGGACTACGTCAACGAGATCAAGAATAAAGTGGGCAATGAGTTGATGCGCACGCACAAGAGCTACTGGCCGGCGCTGAGAAAGCTGATTGCGGCCCAATGCGTTTCCGCACTGGCGCACATAACTGGAGGCGGCATCACGGAAAACCTTCCGCGCGTGCTGCCCCGTGGAACCGGAGCCGCGATTGATCTCGGTTCCTGGCCGGTGCCGCCTTTGTTTGAGCATCTACGAGAACTGGGAAACGTTCCGCAAGATGAGATGCTGCGCACTTTCAACATGGGCCTGGGCATGCTGCTGGTCGTTCCCCTGGCGAAATTCAAGAAAGCGCAGACCGTACTGGAGCGGGTGGGAGAAAAGGCTTTTACCGTCGGCCGCATCGTCAAAGGCGAGCGCAAAGTGATCTACGACTGAGAATTGTTGATTGATGATTTCTGATTGTTGATTGAAAACCAAAAGCCTCCGAGTTTGAGGTTTTAATCAACAATCAGCAATCAACAATCAACAATGCACTCCCTGGGCATTCTTCTCTCTGGACGCGGCTCGAACTTTGTTGCTATCGCCGACAGCATTGATGCGGGCCGCATCGCGGACGCGCGCATTGCCGTTGTCATCTCCAATAAAGCGGACGCAGCGGGCCTCGCCACAGCGCGACAGCGCGGCTTGAATGCTGTCGTGATTCCATCCAAAGGTAAGGCGCGAGAAGAGCACGACCGCGAAGTCGTGGCTGCGCTGAAGCAGCACAATGTGGATCTGGTCTGCCTCGCGGGATACATGCGGCTGCTCTCGCCCTGGTTCGTGCGGCAGTTCCCGCAGCGGATCCTCAACATTCATCCCTCGCTGCTGCCCGCGTTCCCCGGACTCGAAGCGCAGGAGCAGGCTTTTGCCTACGGAGTAAAAGTCTCCGGCTGCACCGTGCACTTCGTCGATGAAGAACTCGATCATGGGGCGATCATCGTGCAGAAGACTGTTCCAGTGCTCGAAAGCGACGATGAGCATACGCTGGCAGCCCGCATTTTGGAGCAGGAGCACATTGCGTATACCGAAGCGATCAACATCGTGCTGGGCGGGACGTGCCAAGTGAAAGGCCGGCGGCTGGTGAAGCTAAGTCAGAAGTCAGAAGGCAGAGTGCAGAAGTAGGAAACTCTTTAGAGCACTGTTACATCTATCACATACTCTTGGGGCGCCAGAGTACAAGAACCTGGCCTACCGCTTAGCCGGGCGCCTCGGTGCCTTCCGTCATAATTCGCAGGTAACTCGAATAAACATAGATTCGATTCCAACTCCGTCCGCTAGTTTCCTTCACAGGCCTCTCTTCATACTCCACTCTCAGGTCAAATTGACGAAAGGATAAAAGCTCCCCGAGCTTTTAAGCTTTAGGTGCCTAAGGTTTAAATGCAAAGATCGCTTTGATCCACGAGCAGATGGCCGATCTGCCATAATGCATAAGAAATGCCCAACTTCGCCCCTGTCGACGAACAACTGACGTATCTCAAAAAGGGCTCGGCGGAAATTATTCGCGAGGCTGACCTGCGCGCCAAGCTGGAGAAGTCGCGCTCGACGGGCAAGCCACTGCGCGTGAAGCTGGGCATGGACCCGACGGCTCCCGATCTGCACCTGGGACACACCGTGGTTCTGCGCAAGCTGAAGCACTTTCAGGATCTCGGCCACACGGCAATTTTTCTGATCGGCGACTTTACCGGCATGATCGGCGATCCGACGGGACGCTCGGCTACACGGCCGCCGCTTACGCGCGAGCAGATCGAGGAAAATGCAGAGACTTACAAGGCACAAGTTTTCAAGATTCTCGATCCGCAGAAAACGGTGGTCGACTTCAATCGGCGCTGGTTCGGCAAGTTTACCGCCGATGATTTCGTACGCTTGATGGCGAAGTACACCGTCTCGCAACTGCTGGAGCGCGAGGACTTCCACAAACGCTTCCAGGACGAAAAGCCGATTTCCATGCACGAGTTGCTTTACCCACTGGTGCAAGGATACGACTCGGTGGCGCTGGAGGCCGACGTGGAACTCGGCGGCACCGACCAGAGGTTCAATCTGCTGGTGGGCCGCGAGTTGCAGCGCGCCTACGGACTGGAATCGCAGGTGGCACTGACTACGCCGATTCTCGAAGGCCTCGATGGCGTGCAGAAGATGTCGAAGTCGCTGGGCAATGCGATCGGGATTCACGAGCCGCCGCTGGAAATGTATGGCAAGGTGATGAGCATTTCCGACGACATGATGTGGAGGTATTACGAGTTGCTGACGGACGTGCAGGTCGCCGAGATCGAGAAGATGAAGCGGGAAGTGCATCCGATGCAGGCCAAGAAGGAACTGGCACGGAGGATTGTGGCGGATTTTCATTCGCCAGAGGCGGCAGGGAAAGCGGACGGGGATTGGGGGAAACAGTTTCAGAAGAGCGAAGTCCCGGATGCCGTTGAAGAAGGGCACGTGAAATTGAGCGAGGTGTGGGCGATTACTGGCAGCATACACGACCCGACTCTTGCCGGGGTTGGGTGTCCGGTGCATCTTGACAAACTGTTAGTCCGAGCCGGCTTTGCACGTTCTCGTAGTGAAGCTGTACGCCAGATCCAAGGGAATGCGGTGCGTATAGACGGTGAACAAAGGAATGACTTCAAGATTCTTCTGCCTCTCGCTCCTATTCTCGGTAAATGTACGGTTACGGTCCGCGTGGGCCGACAAATCAAGAGGGTGGTCATCTTGAGTTGAGTAGGAACTAGCAACTACTGATGTGGCGACTGCCTCCGACTACAGTCCAACAGCTGACAAAGCTCACGGCAGCAGGCCGAACACGGCTACGCCGTTTGTGGTTCCTACAAACACCTTTCCGTTGGCAATCATGGGAGTGATGTACTTGTTGCCTGCGCCGAACTGGTCGCGGCCGTTGCTGGCCTGGTTGCTGTTGTAGAGTTCGTTCAGGGTGGTGGCGTCGTAAGCGTGCAATGCTGCCGGGTTAGTGTTCTCTACAGCCCATACGATTCCGTTGCTCGTGCCGTTTGCCGAGACGCTGGGGGTCGCCCCGGGATATCTGAAACTGTTCGCGGTTTGCGCGGTTGCGGAAGGCGAGAGCTGCGCATTGGTGATGGTGAAGGCCTGGATGGGGCTTCCCACCGATCCGTAGTAGATCCTGTTGTTGAAATATGCGGGCATCGCAAAAACCCCTCCCGGCAATGCTCCCGCGAGTTCCTGGTAAATGTTGTTGTTACTGACGCTGAACTTGCCCATGGAGTCGCGATTCACCACATACAGGTTCCCGTCTTTGCCGGCGCCGACTGCCAAGTGCAGGGTGTTGGCCAGGCCGTCGGTCAGATCGGGCAGCACGATCATTCCGCCAGAGCCCAGGTCGGTGTCGGTGCTGTTCTCCGCGTTTTCGTTGTACATCTCGAAGTAATCAGCCACGGCGAGCTGATTGCCCGCGGTTGAGAGCTTCATAAAGGCGTTCCCGTAATCGCCGTCGCTGGGAAAACCGTTGACATCCAAAGTCGTATCAAAGTCGCCGTTGGCATCGAGAAAGTAGATGTTGCCGGAGCTGTCGGCGGCGAGTCCGGCTCCGGACATCCAGATGGCGCCTTCGCTGCCGTTGGGCGTCACATTCAACACGCTGGTCTGGGCCAACGTGGATTCGCTGTAGCCCATGATCCAGCCTGTGTAGGGCCGGAAGTCGCAATGCGAAGCCCAGCCGGTATAAGTGACGCCATTCAACAAGAGCAGCGCGGAGCGCTCCTTGTACTGCCCCGGATCGAAGACCACGCTTGCGCCGCCGTTGCTGTTGTCTCCGGTTCCCGGATAAGTCGCCTGAATATCCACTGGGCCGCTGAACAGTTCTGTGCCGAGCGCGAGATCGAGCGCGTGCAGGCGCTGGTAATAGGTGCCGACTCTGTTTTTCGACATCGCCACCACGTAAATCGCGCCATTCGGCCCGCTGGCGCGATCAATGACTGGAGTGGAAGTGACCCCAATCTCGGGACTTACCTGGCTGCAGCCGCGATCGTCCGATGTCGTTTCACCTAATTTCAGCATGGAGACGTGCCAGATCGTCGCGCCGGAATTCGTGTCGAAGGCATAAACCGAATTGCGCTCCGTGGCAACGATGAGCATATTGTGCGTGCCGTTGTTCGGAACGGCAACGTTCACGGCGTAGAGCGGTTCAGCGTCGACTGGGCCATCGACCGGGTAAAACCCAAGCTTGCCAAACCTCGAAGAAGTGACGTTGCTGGTGGTGAGTGTCGTTTCCGTCAGGTTCTGTCCCGTGCGCGCAATGTCGTTGTGGTAAGTCAGCACGTCGGTGGTTTCGGGCACCGCGGGATTCACTGTGAGCGTAGCCGCGTTGCTGGTGGCGGTTCCGATCGCATTGCTTACTACCACGCTGAACTGAGAGCCGCTGTCAGGGGTCGTGGTCGCGGCGGTGGTGTAGCTGGTGGAGGTCGCGCCGCGGATCGGGATAGCGCCTTTGCGCCACTGGTAACTGAAGGGAGTCGTTCCTGCCGCCGTCACCGAGAAGGTAGCCGTCTGGCCAGCGGTAACGCTCTGGTTCGCGGGCTGGGAGGTGATCGACGGCGCAGCTGCACTGACAACCGGCGGATTGGACTGAGATCCACAGCCGGTCAAAATCAGGCTAACAGCAAGACAACACGATATTTGGGTTAACGATTGTCGTCTCACATCCCGCCTCGAAGAAAGCAGACGTCAGCATCAATCATGCCAGCAGTTCCCGGTTTTGGGGAAGTGTCCTAAGGGCCGTGAGGTTACCAAATGGGAACAGCCCGTTCTGGGAGGGCCCCAGCTCTGGCGCTCAGACAAGTCTCCGAGGTTTTGTCCCGCCAAGCGGTTGATTCTGCTACTCTCATCGGCGCACATGCGCGCGGCCGCCATCTTCGGGTTGGGATGTTCTCCGAAAAGCCTCAAGCCCTTCCAGACAGATGCAACCATCGACTGGCGCATCGGGATGCCCGCCCTTGGGGATCAAGCCGATATCATCCTGCTTTTTGGCGGCGATGGCACCATCCACCGGCACCTGAGTCAACTGGTGAAGCTTGGATTGCCCGTGTTGATTGTCCCGGCCGGCAGCGGTAACGACTTTGCCCGCGCCCTTAGGCTGCGCCGCCTCGCCGATTCGCTCGCGGCGTGGCGAGGCTTTTGCGGCGGACAGGGCAACCTCCGAGCAATCGATTTGGGAGTCATCACTTCGCTGGAAGCCGCGGGTGGGGCGCCTTCGACGGACGCTCAGGGCGGGTCCGCGCCACACGAGTCTGCTCGGAACCCGGGACTCAGGACTCAGTACTATTTCTGCAGCGTGGCCGGCATTGGACTCGATAGCGAAGTAGCTCGCAGGGCCAACGAATTGCCGCGCTGGCTGCGCGGACATGGCGGTTACGCGTTAACTCTGGCTCCGACGATCTTTCGGTTCGCCCCGCTCCCCATGAAGATTTTCACGCCTGATGAAGCCGGTGGCTGGGTGACTCGCAGCGACCAGTCCACGATTCTGGCGGCTTTCGCCAACACTTCCACGTACGGTGACGGCATGAAGATCGCGCCCCACGCACAGGTGGATGACGGCCAACTCGACGTCTGCGTGATCGGGGCTGTCGGTCCCTTCAAACTCGCTAGCATGTTCCCCACGGTTTACTTTGGCCGCCACTTGAAGATCCGCGAGGTGACGGCCTTCCAGGCAGCGCAGGCGCGCGTCGAAACCGAGACTCCCCTCAGTATTTATGCAGATGGTGAATACGTTTGCCGAACGCCAGGGGAGATCACCCTCGAGCGCGGAGCGCTGCGCGTGGTGGTTCCTACGTCAAAGGCAAGTTTCTAGAAGCCATCTCATAGGTCCTCTACGGTTGGACAGGAGCTTGACCTCAGGAGCTAAAGCCCGAGTCTTTCTTGACTCTTGGCGGCACGGCTGAAGCCGTGCCCTTCCCAAACCGAAACCAGAAACTGGAAACCTGTTCTCTCCCCCCCGGTGCTAAACTTTCCCTTATGCCTGACCAACGTTCCCGCACCGTGCTCTGGATTCTGATTGGAGGAGGAGCGTTCTTCCTCTTTGTGCTGGCCGTGTTTTCGCTCGTTTACCTGACGCTGCACGCGGGCAGCAGTGAGGCCGGATTCGGCGGCTTTGGCGACCGCATCGGGGTGGTGGACCTGGATGGCGTGATTCTCTCGCCGCAGCCGGTGGTTGGCCAGCTGAAGAAGTTCGCCGATGATTCCTCTATCAAAGCCATCATCCTGCATGTGAACTCGCCCGGGGGCGGCGTGGCTGCGTCGGAAGAAATCTATCGCGAGGTCAAACGCATCCGCGAGGAAAAGAAAAAGCGCATCGTGGTTTCTATCGAAACCGTGGGCGCCAGCGGGGCCTACTATATCGCGTCGGGCTCGAACAAGATCTATGCCGACCAAGGCAGCATTGTGGGCTCGATCGGTGTTATCGCCGAGTGGGTGAACTATGGCGATCTGCTGAAGTGGGCCAAGCTGAAAAGTGTCGTGTTCAAGACCGGCGAGTTCAAAGATACGGGGAACCCGGCCCGCGAACTCACTCCTGCGGAGCAGGCCTACCTGCAGTCGCTGATCGACAACATGTTCGGGCAGTTCATCCAGGCGGTGGCCGATGGGCGCGGCATGAAGTTCGACGATGTGAAAGCCATCGCCAACGGCAAGGTGTGGACCGGCAAAGAAGCCTTAGCGATGAAGCTGATTGATGACACGGGCGACTTTGAAGCCGTGGTCAAAGACACGGCGAAATCAGTGAATATCTCGGGCGAGCCGACGCTGGTGCACCCGGAGAAAGATCGCCGAACGTTGCTCGATCTGATGCTGGGCGACGTCTCGCAGTACCTTCCCAACACAGAGAAAATGTTGGAGCAGCACGTCGGGTTCTATTATCTGTGGAAGTGAGTCAGGTCTTGGGTCTTAGGTGTCAGGTCTTAGGGCGTGGGTACACTTCCTGCCTGGAATGCGAAGTTCCAATACGCCGCGGTCCCCCAAGGCCTAACACCACCCAAGACCTAACACCCCCCTCGTTCCAAAACGGAGACTTGCGTACAACCCCTGAAATTTGAGAAGGTTATGGAGGTTGCCAATATGGAACCGGGGACCGCCGCCCACCGGTGGCGACTCCTTACTGCAAGGGTGGCCGGGAGCGAAGAGGAACTATGACGAAAGCCGATCTGATCGATGAAGTCTCGCGTTTAGCGGAACTTACGCGCAAAGACAGCGAAGTGATTGTGGAGACGATCTTTGACAGCGTGGTGCGGTCCTTGCGCGCGGGCGACAAGATCGAGATTCGCGGCTTTGGCAGCTTTCGCACCCGCCAGCGCAAGCCCCGCATGGGCCGCAATCCCAAGACCGGGGAAAAGGTCGAAGTGCCCGCCAAGAAGATTCCTTTCTTCAAGCCCAGCAAGGAGTTAAAGGACCTGGTGAATGAGGGAATCACCGACGCGGCAGCGGCGCCTCCGCCCGCGGCCGCACCGCCTATGGGATAGAAATGCAGGAGTCAGAAGTCAAAATGCAGAAGTAAAGCGAATCCGGGCTTACTTCTGCATTCTGACTTCTACATTCTGATTTTGCGTCACCCTCGGATTCCCACCACGCCCAACATCCGCCCCGTTTTTCCTTTCTCTGCGCGATAGGAAAACAACAAGTCTGGGCGGCAGTTCGTACAAAGCGGTGAGGCTTCGATGCTCTTTGCCGGCACGCCCACGGCCAACAGTTGTTGACGATTGGCTTCCACCAAGTCGAGAAAAATCTTCTTCGGCAAAACACTGTGGCCGGGCGCGCGCGCCGTGAGGAACAACATGGGATATTTTTCGCGCACCGGATCGCGTTCTTCGACTTCGCGGAGGAGCTTCGCCGCATAGGCGAACTGCGATTCGAACTTTTCCCGAACTTCGGCACCCACTTCATAACAGCAGCCTTGAATGCCGGGGCCGATCGCGGCGTTGAGATCGCAAGGAGAACTACCGAACCGGCGGCGCATCTCGCCCACCCCCTTTTCGACGATCCGCTTCACAGTACCCCGCCAGCCAGCGTGAAACACACCCACGGCGTGGCGTTTCGGATCGACGAGAACGATGGGCAGGCAATCGGCGGTCTGAACGCCGAGCAACAGACCTGGTGTGGCCGTGATCAGGCCATCGCCGACAAGTTGCGATGCAGGAGGGGAATCGAGGAACCGGATAATGTCGGAATGAACCTGGCGCAGCGTGACCAGCGGCCAAAGGTGGGGGCGATCATTCCGTATGCGCTTTCCCGGTTCAATGCCGGCGCCGAGTTGCTGCAGAAATGCCTTGCGGTTGCGCTCGACTGCGGCTCTTGAGTCGTCTTTGGTAAATCCCAGGTTGAGCGCTCCGCCGCCGTACGCGCGGGAGAATCCACCCAAGCGGGTGGAGAATCCGTGGACGAGCCAGGGAAACTTGCCCAGGTGTGAGAAGCGAAGAATGTTGAGTTTAGCTTGCTTGAGAACGCGAGTCCGCACCGAACCATGTTAATCGAAGCATGTTAATCAAGACATGTTGCCCGAGGCGAGGTTGTCCAAGGCTGACTTGTATCGATAGGGAAATCAGGCTTGCAATGAATGGCGGCCAGCCCAGCGTTGCCGCACCGCAGCCAGAAACCTCTCCTTGTCCTCCTTCATTTGCCGGACGAGCGCTTGATTGCCAGTATCTTCGTGCGCAGCAGCCCAGAGCACCATCTCGGTAAGCACCGGCGCCAGCCCGATTCCTTTCGCGGTCAGCAGGTATGTGACTTTGCGCGCATCCTTTGGATCCGGTTCCGCGGCGATGATTCCGTAAGCCTGCAGTTTTCGAAGACGATCCGCCAGGATGTTCGTCGCGATGCCTTCGTAGCACTCCAGGAATTCCTTGTAGGTGCGTGCCCCGCGCAGCATCATGTCGCGGATGATCAGCAGCGACCAGCGGTCGCCCAGCATCTCCACCGAAGCGTTCAGTGGACAGCCCGACCGGCGCTTTGGACCTGCTCTTTTCCCTGTCATCTTTTTCATAGTAAACTATCACTTGTATTTCGCAAGTTAAATGTGGATACTGTTCCCGTGATTTGCTAACCCGCAAAGCAAGTACAGAAACCCCAACGGGAGGCTAACAATGCGATTGCATGGACATGCAAGGATGCTGATAGGTTCGATCGTATCAGTCGAGACGATCGCACTGGTCACCTTTGCGCTGGTTGTGCTGCTGAGCGCAAGGCCCACGGCACAAGCACAGGACGCAAAGACACCGTATCCGGGCATGGCGCCGCTTGACCAGTATCTGATGGCCGATCGAACCGCCGAGATAGCTCTGGCACGTAGCGCGGCCCCGGAGTCCATCTCACGGGACGCCGAGGTCATGGTCCTCGGGCGGCATGGTTACGAAGCCGCAGTCAAAGGCAAGAACGGCTTCGTGTGCATGGTGGAGCGATCATGGACCGCCGGAATCGACGATCGTGACTTTTGGAACCCCAAGCTACGGGCGGCGATCTGCTTCAACCCGCCGGCCGCACGATCCTACGTTCCAATTACGATCAAGAAGACCGAGTTGGTATTGGCTGGACAATCGAAAGCTCAAATGTTCGAAAGTATCAAAAACGCATTCGACAAGAAGGAATTGCCGACGCAGGACGCTGGCGCGATGTGCTACATGATGTCAAGGCAATCATACTTGAGCGACCACGACGGGCACTGGCATCCCCACCTGATGTTTTTCGTTCCGCAAACAGACGCTGTCACGTGGGGCGCAGATCTGCCAGGCTCCCCGATTCTGGCATCTAAGGATGCCGAGGATCGACTGACCGTGTTTTTGATTCCGGTCGGCAAGTGGTCGGACGGAACAGCGGACACAGATTAGCATTGGCGCGCGAATCAAAGCGCGCTCGAGTCACAACCATAGGAACCAACTACAGGGAAGTGCGTTATGCAATTGAATCCTCATCTCAATTTCAACGGCGAATGCGAGGCGGCGTTTAGGTTCTATGAAAAGTGCCTCGCTGCCAAAATCACTTTCATGATGACGTATGAGGGCTCGCCGGTTGCGGACCAAGTGCCCGCAGCGTGGCGTAGCAAGATCCTTCACGCGACCCTGAAGGTGGGCGACGGCGCGTTGACGGGGGCTGACTGTCCGCCGGAGACCTACCAGAAACCACAAGGCTTCTCCGTGACACTTGGCATCAAGAATCCGGCGGATGCGGAACGCGTCTTTCATGCTTTGGCGGAGAACGGCACCGTGCAGATGCCGCTGCAGGAGACATTTTGGGCTCTCCGATTTGGTATGCTCGTCGATCGGTTCGGCATACCGTGGATGGTGAACTGCGGAAAGGCGGCCTAGCGAAAACCATGCGCAGAGTAATCGTTTCGAATGTGGTTTCGCTGGATGGCTTTTTCGAACGGCCCAACAAGGAGCTGGATTGGGTTGTTCTTGACGAGGAATTTTTTGCATACGCCAACGATATGCTGCGTTCGGCGGATACGCTTCTTTTCGGCCGGACCACTTATCTGCATATGGAGGGCTGCTGGCCGGCCGCGCCGAAAGATGAAATTGCCGATCACATGAATAATCTGGCGAAGATTGTTTTCTCGGGAACGCTCGAAAAAGCGGGATGGAACAATTCCCGGCTGGTTAAGACCGATGCGGCGGCGGAAGTTCTGCGGCTGAAGCAGGAATCCGGCAAAGACATAGTGATTCTGGGGAGTGCCACCCTGGCTTCGTTTCTTTTGCAACAGGGTTTGATCGACGAGTATCGGGTGATTCTGAATCCTGTTCTGATTGGCGCTGGAAACCCGCTCTTCGAAGGAATAAGGCAAACCCTGAGGCTAAAACTTCAACAAACCAAGCTGTTCGCGTCGGGCGTCATCGCGCTTTATTACCAAAAAGCATGACGCGCGTCCAAATTTCTATTGCGCAGGTTGATTCGGCAGTCTTAATTAACCAGGCTTCATAGCAAGCAAATAAAGGAGACGCATCCATGGAAACAAAACCCACGCACGAACAAGCACAACTCCAGTTGCAATTGTTTGAACAGCGCCGGGAGGCGCGGCTGCGCCAGGCGCGCGACTGGTTCTTCAAGAACTACATCGTTGAAAACCTCGACGACGCGATGCGAATCGCTCCCATGGGATCAGAGGGCGGACAATTCGCAATGATGGTCCTAAGCTATTGGGAGCAAACCTGCGCCATGCTCAACTACGGCCTGCTGCACGAGGACCTGTTTTTTGAAACCACCGGCGAGTTCTTCGGCGTGTGGGAGAGCGCAAAGGCGGTAATCCCACAGTTCCGGCAGCGCTTTCAGAACGAGCAGTTTCTCGGCCATCTCGAGAAGGCAGCGCAACGTTACGAAGCTTGGATTGAGAAGCGCTCCCCCGGCCACATCGCGGCCATGCGGCAGATGATGCAACAGATGCGGAGTCAGGTGAAGAAAGCGGCCTAAATTCGCTGAAGTTGTGTGATGCCCACCCTTCGAAGGCTCGAAGGGTGGGCCTATCGAATTTCGTTCGGGCAGATTCGTTCGACATCGACCGTATTACACTTCGGATCAGGAGCAAAGCATGAGCACAGTCCGTGTTCTTGTAGGTACGCGCAAGGGAGCGTTCATTCTTACCGCGGACGGCAAGCGCGACAAGTGGGATGTCAGCGGTCCGCATTTCGCGGGCTGGGAGATGTATCACGTGAAGGGATCGCCCGCGGACCCGAATCGGCTGTATGCGTCGCAAACCAGCGGATGGTTCGGACAAGTTCTTCAGCGTTCGGACGATGGCGGCAAGACCTGGCACCAGCCCGGAACGCCGCCGGGAGAACCGCCTGCCCCAGGTCCCCCGAAAGCCGCGAGCAACAAGTTCGTCTACGACGTGTCCGCGAAAACCGGCAAACCGCTCACCACGCATCAGTTCTACGATGGCACCCAGCATCCGTGGGAGTTCAAGCGGGTGTGGCACTTGGAGCCCTCACTCACCGATCCGGATACGGTTTATGCCGGCGTGGAAGATGCCGCCATCTTCCGCTCGACGGATGGCGGGGAGAACTGGAAGGAACTCTCCGGGCTGCGCGGTCACGGCACCGGCCCCAAGTGGCAACCCGGCGCCGGAGGCATGTGCCTGCATACCATTATTCTCGACCCCAGCAATCCGCAGCGGATGTGGATCGCCATCTCGGCCGCAGGCGCGTTTCGCACCGACGATGGCGGCAAGACCTGGAAGCCGATCAATCGTGGCCTGCGCTCGCAATACATTCCTGACCCGAACGCCGAGGTCGGCCACTGCGTTCACCACATCGCGATGAATCCGTCGCGTCCGGGCGTGCTCTTCATGCAGAAGCACTGGGACGTGATGCGCAGCGACGACGCCGGCGACAACTGGAAAGAGATCAGCGGGAACCTGCCGACTGATTTCGGTTTCGTGATCGACGTTCACGCGCACGAGCCGGAGACGATTTATGTGGTCCCGATCAAGAGCGACGGCGAGCACTTTGTTCCCGATGGCAAGCTGCGCGTCTACCGCAGCCGCACCGGCGGCAACGAGTGGGAAGCTCTTACCAAGGGCCTGCCGCAGAGCAACTGCTACGTCAACGTGCTGCGCGACGCCATGGCCGTCGATTCGCTCGACAAGTGCGGAATTTATTTCGGCACCAGCGGCGGGCAGGTCTATGCCTCGGCCGATGCCGGAGATAGCTGGAATCCGATTGTGCGGGATTTGCCGGGGGTGCTGAGCGTGGAGGTGCAGACGCTGGAATGATCCGCGGGGTTGAACGCTTGACGCAGGACAATGGTCCCGGTGGTCCTACAGTAAAATGGAAGGTCATCCGCACCGCAAAGGTGCGGGCGATTGGTGCGCCATCACATGGCTGCAACGGGCGACATACTCGGCGATCTGCTGCGGGAGTTCTACGGCGCATTTGGCGTGCCGGGGGAAGGCCCTCCACCTGGGTGCGACGTGACGGCGATGCTTGGCGGCGACGTTGCCGAGGCGGATCTCTTAATACTTCGGACGGCTCTGAGCGATGATGTCGCTCGTCGGCAGTTCCGCACCTGCCGCGAAATTGTAGAGGATCTTGCGACTCGCCTGACGGGCGAGGAATTGTTGCGCGAGCTTTGCGGCATCCCTATTCCCCAGAACGGGTTCGAGCAGCTTTCGAGTGGCGTGTTTTGGTTCGCGCTCGCGAGCAGCCTCGATTCCAGACAAGGGAACCCTCCAGTGACTCCCCTTGACAGGATCGTCCGGCTCCCCGTGCCTCTCAGGGTTCAAATGATGGTCCATGGCTCCCTCGTCCTTCGTCTGTACGTCGCGCTCGTGTACATGCGCGAAGGAGTTCTCAACGATCTCATTCGCGAAAGCTCCAAAGCCGGGGGCCGATGTTCTGCGCAGGTTAGCAAGTTCCTGAATTCCGACTACGTGCGGCGAATACGGAACGCACTATCGCACGGTTCGTTCTCGGCGGGTATGGCGGGGCTGGTCTTCCGCGACGATCACGGCGCCATCGCTGCCACGCCCGGCTTCCTGAACTGGTTGTGCACATGGCTAACACTGATACAGCTTCAGGGTCTCGCCGCCAGTGCCAGAGCGCCGCATGCCGCCTAGATGAGTCTCAAACATGATCCGCATCATACTCCCGCAGCATCTGCGAACGCTGGCGCACGTCGGCAGCGAGGTGACAGCTCGAAGTCGACGGCCCCGTCACGCTGCGCTCGATACTGGACACGCTCGAAGCCCGCTATCCCATGCTGCGCGGGACGATTCGCGATCACCTCACGCAACAGCGCCGGCCGTTCCTGCGCTTCTTCGCCTGCGAGGAGGATTTGTCCCACGAGCCGCCGGACTGCGCCGCTGCCTGACGCGGTCGTGTCGGGGAAGGAACCGCTGCTGATCATCGGGGCAATCGCCGGCGGGTAGGGCCGGAGGTCGCTGAGAGACTGTCCTGAGCTTGTCGAAGGGGCGGCTGTCCCCACATGAGCATCTCGCGCCGCCGGCCATTTGCCCGCATCCTGCTCGTCCGCTATAGTTTTCCTAGCCATGTTTGAGGATTTCATTGCCACCGACCGCTGGAGCAAGAAGCCGGTTCACTGCGTCTATCAAGCGCTGATCGTCGCCATTGCCACGCGGCACGCCGACGCCGTTGACGTCAAGTTTCTGGTCGACGGACGAACCGTCTGGGTGGCCCTGCCGCATCCGGCGTGGGTGGAGTACAAGAAGCGGACCGGCAAGGCCATCACGGACTCACTCGCCATCGAAATTGCCGGCCATTATCTCAAAGCCGCACTGGAAGCGGGCGAGGGGCTCGGTCGCGAGATGTATTCCCTCACCGTCGAAGAAACGCTGGCCCACCTGGAAGCGGTGGTCACCGCGATGCAGGAGCGGGTGCCGGTGTAGGGTTAGGGTCATAGGTGTTGGGTCTCAGGCCTAAGACCTAATACCTTAAGACCTGACACCTCTGACCTAAACCACCCGCAGCCGGGATCTTTCATAGTGATGCTCAGGCCTTCTTGATCAGGCGTGTCAGCCAGATCAGGAAGATGGCGCCAATGATTGCCACTACGATGGTGCCGATGAAACCGCCGGCTTGGATGCCGAGCGCGCCCAGTAGCCATCCGCCCACCACCGCGCCGACGATGCCGAGGACGATGTCCATGGCCGCGCCGTAGCCGCCGCCCTTCATGATCTTGCCCGCAGCCCAACCTGCGATCAGTCCAACGATAATCCACCAAATGAGATTCGTAAGCATGCGATCCTCCTGTGAATTGCCGGAATCCTGAGCCGCAGCGCACCGGCGGTTGTCCGTTCAAAAAACTGACCGCGCGGCCAACGCTGCAAGCGTGGTGCTGGGCAGACTAGTGACCTCACGCCGATCTGTCAAGCACGGCCGGGATGTGGTAGTGGCTCAGTTTGAATCTGTCCGCCTTCTTGAGGCGTCATCCCGAAACCCGGCGCAGTTCAGCCGGGTGAGGGATCTCCCATGGACAGGCGCATGCGCGCGGGAGATCCTTCGCTCCGCCTGAAAAGCGGCTCTGCTCAGGATGACGCCACTGAAAGAAATTCAAACTGAGCCAATACCCGGGATGTTTGCTCGCCTGCCGTATGGTCTGTGGTTAAATCAAGTCATGTTTGCCCGCAAGATTCGCGTCGAGTACGACGATCATGGCCAGAGGCTTCCCTGTCCGCTGAAATGGCTGGACAGCTTCTCCATGCGCAACTTCACCAACGCCAGCCTGTTTGACGACACAGTCCCCGCCTCTGACGGCCGCATGGAGATTGGCACAAACGTTCCCTTGGACCAACTCCGCGAAGCCATGGAAGATTGGTTCCGGCGCAAGGGCTATCTGCCCAAGGACTCGAAGTTGTCACTGGAAGAGAGCTGACGACTGGCAGACACTGTGCAAATAACTGTCGCTTTCTGGATTGCTGTCTGGTAAGAATAGAGAAGAAAGACTTGGGCCGTTGGTCTAGGTGCCAAAGTGGGAAAATTAGCCCACGGTTGTCCCGTTTCAGGATGTTTTGACGCAGCACAGAGTGGGGTAAACCTCCTTAGCCGTTGGAGGCATCTTAATTCTCAGACGGTTACAAGGGTCTGGAAGATGGCAAGCGGTGTGCAAGGATGCATTCTGAGGTGCGGATGATGAACTACAGATTGCAGCTCTCCCCCCAATCCAGCACTCACGATGCCCTGCCGTTACACGACTGGCGGAGCGCTCTACCTGCGAACTGGGAAGACGCCAGATTCTTCCGCTCGTGGCTGGTCTACGACGCCAAGGTCCGGCCTGGCCTTGAGCTGCCGCACATCAACTGGTACAAACTGCTGGGAATCACGCTGGCCACCGCTGTGAGCGGCGGCGTCTGGGCTGGCATCGGACTGATGATCGCGCACTTCTGGAAATAAAGCAGCCTGGCTACTTGTCATAGTGCAGCAGGGACATCACTTCGTAGCCTTTGAGCTTCTCCCGCCCGTGCAGGAAATCCAACTCCACGACAAAGCCGAGTCCGGCAATCTTCGCGCCGAGCTGAGATGCGAGGTTGGCCGTCGCCTCAGCCGTGCCTCCGGTAGCGAGCAGATCGTCCACGATCAGCACTCGCTGGCCTTTCTGGATGGCGTCGCGGTGCATTTCGAGCGAGTTGGTGCCGTATTCCAGGGCGTAGTCGAACTTGACGGTTTCGGCGGGAAGCTTGCCCACCTTGCGCACGGGAACAAACCCAGCGTTCAGTCGGTATGCCAGTGCCGGAGCGAAGATGAAACCGCGGGCTTCCATGCCGAGGACGAGGTCGATCTTCTGGTCGAGATAGTGCTCGGAAAGCCTGTCGACGAGCGTGGCGAAACCGACCTTGTCTTTCAGCAGAGTGGTGATGTCGTAGAAGAGGATCCCCTTCTTGGGGAAGTCGGGGACTTCGCGGATCAATCGCTTGAGTTGGTCGGCACTCAGGCTTGAGTTGGGAGACAATCTACCACGCTCCTTCAATACGGAATGAACTGACACCGGCGGCCGGCCGGACTTCGGATTCTTCCACGGCATCGACGCGGGCCGCGCGCGGCCCCTCGCGCAGGCGCGAGCGCAAGCCGGAGATCTGATCGCGGGTACCCTGCGCCAGCACCTCGACGCTGCCGTTGGCGTGGTTGCGCACCCAGCCGGCGATGCCGAGAATGTGCGCCTCGCGCTCCACAAACCAGCGGAAGCCGACGCCCTGCACGCGTCCCCGGACCACGAAGCGGCGCGCTTGCACGTTTTCCGTCATTGAGCTTTATCAAAATAACAGCCCGGAGCATTTCCCACAACGGCAGACCTATGCCCGTGACTCAGGCGCCGATGCAGTTTGTGTGGAATGACCGGTGCGGAGACCAGGGATCGCAAAGAACGCGAAAAGGATGGCGTAGCCAGCTTTGGGCAGCAAGCACGGGCCGGGGGCATGCATATACCATGGTATAGTGGTATAATACGAGTTGGAGTTTGCTATGTCCCGAGCATTCAACGGCCAGATTCACGTCAGAATTCCGGCCAGCGTTCACGAGGAAGTCGCCAAGGAAGCTTTCGACAAGGGAACTTCCATCAACGGGATTCTCGCGCAAGCGCTGATCGTCCGGCGGGCTCTGAGAAACATCGATCCCTGGAAATCCATCGATGAAGTGCAATCCGCCAACCGGGGAATGTCGGCGGCAGAAGTCGAAAACTCGGTCGCCAAGGCCGTGAAGGCTGTCAGGAAAGCCCGGCGCGGGCCTGACGTAAAGAAAGCACGAATCTGACGTGGAAACAGAGGGAGTCCGGCCGCGTCTGGTAATCGACACCAACGTCTTTGTGAGCGGATTGATCTCGGGGGCAGGCTCACCGGCGACGGCTCCTGCGTGCCGTGCAAGGCAAACGAGCCGTCCACCTGGTTTCAGATCCGATTGTGGAAGAGTATCTGCGCGTGCTCGACTATCCGCGCATCCGGAAATTCAGGAAAATCACCGACGCGTTCGTCGCAGATATCGCCGCTTATCTTGTTTACCAAACCGTGCGGGTCGAGTTGCAGTCGCGGATAAGAATGAGTCCCGACCCAGACGACGATGTGTTCCTGAACACCGCGGTGGATGGAGGGGCAACGCTGCTGGTCACGGGCGACAAGACGGACCTGCTGGCTCTGCGGACAGTAGAGAGCATTCCGATTGTTTCGGCGCGCGAGGCAATCTTTCGGCTGGGGTCTTAGTGCGTCGCAGCAGGACACCCGCTACTCAGGAAAGACCCGGCCAGGCCCCTACACAACCATCCCACGCGCCCTTCGTAAGCGTCTAAATCCTCTCGGGACAGACTGCATCGCGCGTACGCGGACGACAGCGCGGCGAGAAGTCATGCTCGGAAGTGAAAATGCCGCACTAGACCCACTGTTCCGCCTAACAGAACAAGGACGATACCGGAATACAGGAAGTCGTGAGAATTGGCAAAGAACTGGTTAAAGCGATGAAAACGGAAAATGTTTACAAGGCACGCTGCCGTCCAGATAAATAGGATTCCCACGCCAGCGCCGAACAAAAGTCGCGTAAGCCTCATGCCAATCTTCACGTCTCTCTCCCTACGCCCGCGACAAGTACACACCCTCAGCCGTGTCCACCTTAATCTTCTCGCCTTCATTGATGAACGGCGGCACCTGCACCACCAGCCCGGTCTCAGTCTTCGCGGCTTTGGTTACGCTCGAGGCGGTCGCGCTCTTCAGTCCAGGCTCCGTCTCGACCACGGTGAGTTCCACGGTCTGCGGCAGCTCAATGCCCACGGCCTTGCCATCGAAAAACTCCACCTTGATCTCGAGATTGGCGATGAGGTAGTCAACGGCATCGCCCAGAATTTCCTTGGTCAGGTGTGTCTGTTCGTAGTTGGTGGTATCCATGAAGTAGTAGCTGTCGCCGTCGGCGTAGAGGAACTGCATCTCGACCTCATCCACGTTGACCTTCTCGATCGGGTCGGGCGAGCGGAAACGGTGCTCGAACATGGCTCCGGTGCGAAGGTTGCGGAGCTTGGCCTGGATGAAGGCACGCAGGTTGCCGGGGGTGCGGTGTTCGACGGCAAAGACAGAGTGCAGATCATTGTTGTGCTTGATGATCATGCCGGGACGGAGTTGGGTGGCAGGGATCGACATCGCTTAAGACAATCTCCTCAAAATAAGTGCGGTTTGCTGAGCTGACGGAAGGCGGGCAGGCCACATTTTCCGCCGCACAAGGGCCGAAAAGTTATTTTACACTCAGGTCGCCGGAAAGGAAACCTTCCCAAAGCTGCGTTCATCTTAACGGGACCACATTCTTTGCCCTTGGGTAAATTCGCCACCACCCTTGCGGAGGACTAGAATTGCAGCTGCGAGAGAATGAAGCCGGGGAGGAAGTTGCCTGGCGTTTTCCTGCCACGCGAAACGAGGTTAACATCATGAGCTTTGGACGTTATGAATCTTCCGAGGGAAGCAACGTAGGGACCGCCGTCACTTTCTTTCTTATTGGACTGGGCGCGGGAGCCCTGACAGCGCTGGCGCTTGCTCCGAAAACCGGCAAGCAATTCCGTCGCGACCTGAAACGCGGCTACGACGACGCCAAAGACACGCTGCAGGACTGGACGGAAGAAGCCAAGGACCGCGTCCGCGACGCAAAGGACCGCGTGCGCGATGTGGCCGAGCGCGGCGCCGATCTGGCAGAAGACCTCCGCGATGCAGCGCGCGAAAAAGTGGAACCGCTGCGGCGGGTTATCAACCGCGGGTAGGGAAGATCGCAGCTTTACGAACTGTCATCCCGAGCGAAGCGAGGGATCTAGGTGCTTGCTCGCAGCGGCGACATCGATTGTTCAGACAAGAACCTGGGTCCCTCGCCTCGCTCGGGATGACAAGTGTCTAGTTCACGCCGTCCACACGATCTTAACGCCAGTCCTAGCGAAAGACGGCGGCGAAAAACCTTCCGATCCGTCGCAACAGGCGATTGTGCTCAGGCTGCGAACTTGGAGGCGCGGGCGGCGGTTGCACCTGTGCCTCCAGCAGAACTGGCTTGGTTGCTGACGCCATGACTGGCAGCGCCGCCGCCTCGTCCGTGGGTACAGGTTGGGGATGGTTCTTGGCCTGGAAAACCATTGGCGCATCGACCTGGATGTGAACCTCGCCGGGCTGCGAAGGTGGTAGGGGTTGGATCTCGGGTCCGCTGGAGAGCGTCTGGGCTAAGGTAGTATTCGCAGTCGCAGCATCCGGGGGCGTTATCGACGGCGCTGAATCTGTTCGCAGGACGGGAACGGGCGGCGGACAGCCACATTCCAACGGGACATCAGTGTCGACCTTATCGAGCCTTCCTGAATGAAACACCGCCTGCTCGGTTGGTTTCACCTGATAGATGCGGTCCCCCATCAACTCCGAAACAATCGCCGATGAGGTGTTGCCTTTCAGTCCCCGCACGCAAGTATTGCCATGCGAGTCAGTGCTGATGGCGAAATGGAATTCTCCCGGACCCGCGAACAGGATGCGGAAATCCGGAGTCAGCACGGTATCGGCCGAGGCACCGAGCGCGTAGTGTGTCTCCAGCGCGCCTGTGCTCATGCCCAGCATCAGGTCTTTCGTACTCTTCGAAGGAGTCACCGAAACTGTTGTTCCAGGACAAACGCGGACCTCGCCTCCCCTCGACAATGCCAACACAGTGGTATCGCTCCCGGCGGTGAGGGATGATCCTGCCGCGAACCGACTGTCAGCCAACACGACCTCGCCAACTCCGCTGCTGACGGGCACAACCGCCGGCGCGGCCCCCGGTGCCACCGTCACAACTTTTGGCGGCTGGAATGGCGACTTGCTCACTGCGTTCGTATCTGCCTTCGAATCTGGAGGCTTCAGCCGCACCATGAGGCGGTTGCCCGCGGCATCCCAGGAGTAGCCGTAGGGGACGAGCAGGTCCAGCACAATCCTCATGACTGGAGGTTCTATCTGGTATTGCTCGGTCCGGATGGTCAGAATATTTTCCTGCAGCACCGGAATCCGCTTACGCTTTACTCCCATGCGCGTGTTGGAGAGGTCCATAACCAGTCGTGGAGGCGAATCCAGCAACTGAATTGTGGGTACTACGGGATGAGTGGAAACAACTTCCAGAGCCGGCAAGCCCCCCTCGTGCACCACACGCACGCGGGTGACGACCGCGGCCTCAGGTTTGGAGGAACCGGTCTTCTGAGGTCCAGCATTTTGCGGGGAGGCCCTCGCGACCACCATCGCCGGCAGTAGCACAACGACAACAAATTGGAAGCCTGATCGCGGCAAAGAAATCCCTTGAGAACGAAGAACAGTTGAGCCTCTAAAAGGAACCTTATCACTTGTCAGGAAGTGAAAGAAGTGGCGGGACGGCGGACAGGCCCAAAAAGGTCACCGGTATTCCGGACACCGTTTCAGCTCTGGGGCAGGAATTCGTACTCTTCGATGACGGCGGCCACGGCCATTTTGCCATCGACGGCATTGTCATCTATCCGCACTACGCGCCCTTTGCATTGCACGCGGATACTTTCCGTAAGCGTAATTTCGGGCGGAAGCGTGAGCGTGAAGCCGAGTGGCGACCCCTGCTCGATCGGTGAATCAAGGTAAAGGCTAATGCCGCGCGCGCTTACGTCGCGGATTTCAGCGGATTCGCCGTAGTTTGTGTCTTCGCCCCGGGCAACGGATACCGGAATCCGGAGCGCGAAGCGCCGTGCAGCCCTTTTCTCGTCCTGGGCCTCTGCCATGCGTTACTCCAAGCTAATGAAGTGGCAACAACCTTTGTATTCAAGAATGACGTTAGCGGGCAGGTCCCGTCAATACCACCCTTGGGCCGGGGCGTGGCACGTTCCGGGGGAGTCAGCATGAATAAGGGTTTACCGCAAATTCGAAAATGCTCTGGTTCAGGGTGCAGGTGTACCTGCGTGTAAACTGCAAGCAGGGCATTTCCCGTGGTCTTCGTTCTCGACAACTACGATTCCTTTACCTACAACCTGGTTCAGCATTTTGGAGAACTTGGCGCGAAGGTCGAAGTGCGCCGCAACGACCAGGTTACGCTGGCTGACGTCGAGGCCATGCGACCGGAGCGTATTGTGATCTCGCCCGGGCCGTGCACGCCGCAAGATGCGGGCATCAGCATCGCTCTGATCCAGCACTTCGCCGGCAAAGTACCCATGTTGGGCGTTTGCCTGGGACATCAGGCCATCGGCGCGGCCTTTGGCGCTCGCGTGGTGCGAGCCCCACACCTGATGCACGGCAAGACCAGCCCGGTCACGCATGACAACAAAACCATCTTCCGCGGCCTGCCGACGCCGATGACGGCCACTCGCTACCATTCGCTAATCGTGGAGGAGAGAGACCTGCCGGCAGAACTGGAAGTCAGCGCCTGGACTACAGAGAAAGATGGAACCCGCACCATCATGGGCCTGCGCCATAGAAAGTTTGCGGTTGAGGGAGTGCAGTTTCATCCCGAAAGCGTGCTGACCGACGCAGGGAAAAAGCTGGTAGGGAATTTCTTGGCAGTGGTCAGTGGCGAGTCCTCGGAACTACGCGAGAGTGAGAATCTGCAAGGCACCACAGCCGAAGTTGGCGGGATTCTCAATGGTCTGTTGGCTTCTCTGCCACACCGTAGATAGCGCGTGACTGGCCACTGACCACTGATCACTGACCACTGTCTCCTAGCCATCTCCACCGCCCGCAGCAACGCCTGCGCCTTGTTCATCGACTCCTCAAACTCGCGCGCGGGGTCAGAATCCGCCACGATCCCCGCCCCCGCCTGCAAATAGGCATGCTTGCCTTGCATGAGCATGGTGCGAATGCCGATGCAGGAATCGAGGTTCCCGGCAAAATCGGCATAGAGCACCGACCCTCCATAGATGCCGCGGCGCACCGGCTCCAGCTCTTCGATGATCTGCATGGCGCGCACCTTTGGCGCCCCGCTCAGCGTGCCTGCGGGAAAACAGGCGGCGAATGCGTCAAGCGCACCGAGATCCTTGCGCAGCGTGCCTTCCAGCGCCGAGACCAGGTGCATCACGTGGGAGTAGCGCTCCACATACATCAGATCTTTCACTTTGACCGAGCCGTACTCACTAACCCGCCCCAGATCGTTGCGGCCCAGGTCAACCAGCATGACGTGCTCGGCGCGTTCCTTTTCGTCGTTGCGCATCTGCTGCTCCAGGCGCAGGTCTTCGGCCTCGTCGCGCCCGCGCGGATGCGTGCCCGCGATGGGCCGGTATTCCAGCTTGCGTCCAGTCACTCGCACCAGCATCTCAGGCGAAGAGCCGAGGATCTGCGTCGCCCCCATTCGCAGAAAATAAAGATACGGCGAGGGATTCACCTGGCGCAGGGCGCGGTAAAGATCGAACGGCGCAACTCCGGGGACAAAGTCGAGCCGCTGCGAGAGCACGACTTGAAAGATGTCGCCCGCGGCGATGTAGTCCTTGCAGCGCTCCACACTGCGCAGGAACTTTGCTCGGGTAGTGCCCGAGTGGATTTTGAGTTTCCCCGCCTTGGCGTTGTTGGACTTTCGCCACATCGCCGGGCGCAATCCCGCTGGCCAGCTTTCTTTCGAGAGCGGCAATGTCGCGCACTGCCCGGTCATAGGCGCGCCGCGGACTCTCCCGCGAAACATCCGCCGCAGCCACGATGTGAATCTGGTGACGCAAATGATCAAAAGCCAGCAGCCGGTCGAAGAACATCAGCTCGCAATCCGGCAGAGAGAGGTCGTCCTTGGCGTGCTCGCCAATCTTTTCCAGTTGGCGCACCACATCGTAGGAAAAATAGCCAACGGCCCCGGCAGTGAACGGCGGCAGCCCCGGCATCGCGGCCGGCTGATGCTCGCCCAGCAGTTCCTTCACCACCTGAAACACGTTGCCCTGGCGATGCTCCCGCCTCCGGCCGCGTTCGATCTCGACGGCAGACTCCCGCGCCCGCAGCCGCATGTAGGGCCGCGCTCCCAGGAACGTGTAGCGGCCGATCTGCTCGCCGCGCTCGACCGACTCCAGCAGAAACGCGTGTGGTTCGTCCGCCGCAATCGACAAAAACGCAGACACCGGCGTGAGCAGGTCGGCGCTCACCGATTTCACCACCGGCACCAGCGTGGCCGAACGCGCCAGACGCGAGAACTCTTTGAACTCTGGAAGGGGCATGAATGATTCAGCTTGCCCGGCGTCGGGCCTTGCGGTTCATTATAGGGGAGGTGTGCTATACGGGCGTTGGGGTAGCGACTCGCTCTATAATCAAGAGGCCGTCTCACGCGAGAAGCATGTTTTCTCCCGAGCTTGAACGCGATGCTTTCCGCGCCAGCAATGGCGAGTTCGGATGGACTCGCGGCCAGATCCCCGCGGTTGTGGAGTCTTGCGTTCCCACGGGATCGGAATTCTTGGTGGGGAACTATGGTGGATAAGGGATGGATTCACCGGATGGGTGGGCGTGATCCCTCAGCGGCAGGGCCCGCCAAGTGTCTACCATTGGGAGACAATACGTGAACCTGGTGAACCATGGCCACGATTTGTCGAACGCGGCGCTTCGGACACGCTATGCGCCGTGGAGAGATTGCCAAGGCCTGGGGATTTGCCATCTGATCTACCCGGTCGCATTCTGTACAATCTCACTTGGGTTTCCGAGGCTGAGTTCGAGAAGCTTGGGGCCAAAACCGTCTAAGAACGATCCCGGGTGTATCGAAGCATAACTCGGTACTGCCGAGAAATAGTGCCCGTGAACCAATCCGGCAATTGACTCCCGCCGCCCGCCGTCGGAAGATACCAAGGAACACCAAGCAACCGGGCCCTCGTGCGGTCAACGAGCCTATGCGGATTAAGTTCTGGGGCGTACGCGGTTCTACGCCGACCCCTCAATCCGAGAACATGCGCTATGGAGGCAACACCTCCTGCGTCGAAGTGCGCCTGGGCGACCGCATCTACGTCTTCGATTGCGGCACCGGATTTCGCGTGCTCGGCCAGCAACTGCTGAGCGAGTTTGGCCACCGCCCTTTTTCTGCCCATGTCTTCGTTTCACACTTTCATTGGGACCACATTCAGGGTATGCCGTTCTTCCGTCCTCTGTATGCCAATGCGGAGAACCGGTTCCTCTTCCAGTGCTCGACGCGAACCCGCAGCCTCAAACAGGTCCTGGCCGATCAGATGGCCGCGCCGTACTTCCCCGTGAGACTCGATCAGATGACGGCGCATCGCGACTTCTACGACATCGAGGCCGGACGCGTCACGATCGAAGACGGCGTCCAATTGCAGACCGCGTGGCTCAACCATCCCCAGGGATGCATGGGCTTCCGCCTCGAAACCAAAGATGGCGTGCTCGTCTACGCCACCGATAACGAGCCCGGCGACGCCGAGTTCGACAAAGCGGTCCGCAAGCTGGCCGAAGGCGCGGACGTGCTCATCTACGACGCGCAGTACCTTCCCGAGGAATACGAAGCGCACCGCCGCGGCTGGGGGCACAGCCACTGGCGTGAAGCCGTCAATATTGTGATGGAGAGCGGCGCCAAAGAACTCGTATTATTCCACCACGATCCCGAGCACACCGACGCCGTAATCGACAAAGTCGTGCACGAAGCCCGCAATTACTATCCTAAAGTGCGCGCTGCCGCCGAGGGGATGGAGATTCGTTTGGAGGGCATAACCCGCTGAGTCCAGCAATTCCTCCCGCAAGGTTGGGGCGGCGCACCAATAGAGCAGTTCGCTGATGGCCTGCTAACGATTCCCTGGTCAAATCGTCTACCTGTGACGAGTCTTAAGGCAAATCGCAGACAAAGCAAGAGGTACAACGCCGATGATTGCTCGACGTCTCGCTCTTTGTGTTCTTGTTCTTCTTCTTGCGTCCGCGGCCCGTTCCCAGACGTCGCAGGCGCTCTCCGTTCCCGCGGACTCCTCGCGCTGGGATTTGCAAGGACAAGCCAAGGTGGCTGAATACCAAGGCCGGAAGTGCCTCTCGCTCGATGGGGCAGCGGCGATGGTGAAAGATTTTGAAATGCGCGACGGCGTTGTCGATGTCGACATCGCAACCCCCGCCAGCCGCGGATTTTTCGGGATTCAGTTTCGCGTCGCCGCCGACGGCGCCAACGCCGAATGGGTGTATCTCCGCCAGCATAAATCCGGACTTCCTGACGCTATGCAGTACACGCCGGTTCTCAACACTGGGGCCAACTGGCAAATCTATAACGGCCCAGGCTTCACCGGCGCGGTCGATATCCCGAAAGATGTCTGGTTCCACTTGCGCCTGGAGGTGGTGGGCGCGCAGGCAAAGCTCTATGTGAAGGATATGGACAAGCCCGCGCTCGTGATGAACGATCTGAAAAGCGGCATCCAGAAAGGCCAGGTGGCCCTGTATGTCCTGACGGGCGCAACCTATTTCTCGAATTTCGAAGTACGGACAACGCCCGACGCGCCCTGGGAGCGGCATCTGCCTCCGATGCCGCCCAGCACTCTTACCCACTGGAGCCTGTCCCCTGCCTACGATGCGCTCGCACGTAATCTGGAGCGCCCGCTTCCGTCCTCCGAGAGCGATGCCATACATTGGCAAGACGTGGAGGCGGAGCCGCCCGGCTTTGTGGTCCTCTATCGTTATCGCGAAGCCCCACATCCTATGGTCTCGTTCCAGGGCGACTTTTCGAAGCGCCTGGAACCCCAGCCGGGAATGAAGGTCGTATATGCGAGAGCCAGCATCGATTCCGACCGCGACCAGGTGAGAAAGCTCTCCATCGGCTACAGCGACGACGTCAGCGTGTTCCTGAACGGCAAGATTCTCTTCCGTGGCCGCAGCGCGCAAGGGTTCCGCGACCCCGGGTTCCTTGGCATCGTTAACCCGGAAAACGACACGGTCTACCTTCCATTGAAGAAGGGCAGCAACGAACTGATGCTGGCGGTCAGCGAACTCGGCGGCGGATGGGGATTCATCTGCCGTCTGGCGGACGTGGAAAATTGAGCCCACACAGGTCCCCCTCAGATCGAACCTGCTCCCGCGGGAGCAGGTTCGTTACGGACACGCCGTTACTTTACCCGCCTGAGATGAGCCACTGTATAGGCATCAAAATCCTTGCCGGGCGGAGCCAGCGAAAACGTTTCTTCGATCTCATCGGAAGAAAGCACGCGATATGACTTCTTTGCTCTCCATCCAGGCGCAAGATTCTCAATCCGCACGGTGACAAACTCCAGCGCCTTCCCATCCGTACTTATTGACTCCAACCTGTATTCGTTAACAAAACCCTCACTGTGAAATTGCCGCCACACAATCTGCTTCAGAAACCTGTCATAACTGAAGTAGCCAAAATCCTCGCGGGTCTTTGGCATTTCATCCGGCGATTTGGCCTCGTACACAGAATGATCACGCTGGGAAAGGAAAATGTCGTGCGATACAAACTGATACTCGCGGGAACTGAGCTGTTTTCCCGGTTTGCCGGTGATTGAACCTTCCCATTGTCCTTCGAAGACGCGCACCGGCGACCATGGATCCGACTGAGCTATGGCGCTGATAGCGATAAAGGCAAAAAGCAGCAGGATTCGCAGATGCTTCATAGTGTCCTCCGATTGGCGAGATCGCGCGTTCCGATCCTCTGCGTCAAGAAGCCGACAATTGCGCCCACAACGAAGCCGGGAAGCATGATTTCCAGATAATGGGGCTTGCCTTTCGCGGCATCCATGGCGGCCACCAAGAAAGCGAACAGCAGCCCAAGAGCGGAGCCCACCACCACTCCCCACGCAGTTGATTGCACCTTGCGGGCAAACCAGCCACTAAAGACGCCAACAATCATGCCCTTGATGGACGAGCCGATCATGATGCTGGTCAACACCGGACGCACTTCCGGGTAGAGCCATGCGGTTGCGCCGTCAAAGGCGCCGAGTATCAAGCCAAATAGCAATCCGACCGCGATCTTGTTCATCGTGTTCCCTCCTACTATTGAATTCCGCATTCAACGGAATTCCTTTAGAACTTTCGCAGAAAAAAGATCAGGAACTTGGCAAGCGTGTACGCTGCTATCAGCCAAAGCAGGAGAGCATTGCGCGACGCGAACCGGCGTATGCTATGCCAGAGCGGTTCAGGCCAAGCCTCGATGGCCAATCTTTGTTCAAAGCGTTCGATATCGGCCAGAAGTGCGGGCACCTCGGGATACCGGGCTGCCGGGTCAGCACTCATTGCCTTGGCTGCGATTGCTCCCAGGGCGGGAGGATTGGGGTCGGGAAGCAGGAACCGCAGCAACGCTCCCAAAGCATAGATGTCGGAACGCTGATCGAGAACGACTTCAGGAGCACGGAACGCGGGAGTTCCGGCGACCGCCTTTACTCCCCAATCCATTACGTAGACCTCGCCGAATTCGCCGACCATCACGTTCTGGGGTTTAAGGTCACGGTGAATAACGCCGTGAGAGTGGGCGTAGGCCAGTGCCTCGCCGACACGCCAGATCAGCCTCAATCGCTCGGCGAGCGTCGGTTGCGCGGCAAGGTAGTGGTCAAGGCGCGCCCCCTTGATCAATTTCATTGCGTAAAACTCCCGTCCATCCGGCAGCGTGCCGGCTTCATAGACGGGTACGATGGCAGGGTGTTCGAGTGCTGCGATCAATTGCGCTTCACCGGCAGGGGTGAGGTCGATAATCTTGAGTGCAACCCGGCGATCAAGTACGCGGTCTCGCGCAGCATAGACGATGCCCATCCCGCCGCGTCCGATTTCGCCCTCTAGTTCGTAGCGGGTCCCGCTCAAATCGGGGAGAGCAGCCACGAGGCGTAAATGGTCAAGGACAGAGTCGCTTAACTCCATACGAGCCGCATCTCATCGCGAAGTTCTCGCCAGCTCGCGGTCGTGCCTCGTAGACGGTCCATTACAAAGCCACGCATCATGCGCCGCGCCCACGCAAGATAGTTAGTCACAGAAGTCTCGGGAACACCATATTGCCTGGCCAAGTCCCCGTATGAAGGACGTTTGCCTTCCGCGAGGTCATAGGCCTGAAAGATCTGAAATTCAAGTTGCTTGCCGCATCCTTCACTGTGCACGCGCAGATCGTCGAGGGCAAGGCAAAATAGCTGCCGCTGCCACTCGCGCTCGAAGACCTGTTCTGGCGATTCGGTGGAAACCGCCTGCTCTCCTAGGGTTTCGAACTCGGTGTCACCGCCTCTTTTTTGCCGGTTCGCGGCGGCATGCTGGTTGGCAGCGAAACGTTCTACAGCCATTCGGAGATAGGTTCGAAAAGATGCTTTCTCCGGATCGAAGCGCGCGAAGAAGTCACGTTCCAGTGCGTTGGCGAAAAAGCCCTGGGTCAAGTCCTTGGCGTCTTCATTGTTTTTTTGAAACTTCAGGCGGATGAATCGATACACTGGTTTCCAGTAGATCGCGATCACCCGGTCCAGCGCCTCATTCGACAGACCGGAAGCGGTAGCCTCAATCAGCGATGACCGAGTGGAAGGGAAACGATCACCCCGCCCGCCGATGGCAGTATCTGCGTCCACCCTGAACTCCCATTCAGATCTCCGGATCGGTTCCTTACCAGCCGGTTCTTACGTATTGGCTTTGCACAACGCCCATTTACGGTCCCGTACGGTCAAACAGGCACCGTCAAACACTGAGCATTTTGCCGCACATGCAGAGTCCATCATACCGCGAGGCAGTGCAGCTAATACTAGATCGCGTTCTGGATGTGTGGTCGGCTACTCGGAAACTGAAACCTACCCTCCGCCTTGCTTCCCCAGCACCTCGGCTCATATACTCGGAACGTTTGCCCGTTCATTCCGGGAACGCGTCCCGGCGCCGGCCAACATCTCGACTCGCACTCATTCCGGAGACCCATTTATGACCACGCTAACCGCCCCACCGCACGTCGACAAAGAAAGCAATCCCTGGGAGTCGCAGCGGGCGCGTTTTGACCTGGCTGCCCAGAAGCTCAATCTTGATGACGGCCTGTGGCGGGTTCTGCGCTACCCCAACCGCGAACTCACGGTCTACATCCCGGTCCAGATGGATGACGGCCGCCTCGAGGTTTTCACCGGATTCCGCGTGCAGCACTCGATCGCGCGCGGCCCCGCCAAAGGTGGCATCCGCTACGCCCCCGACGTCACCCTCGATGAAGTGCGCGCCCTCGCCAGTTGGATGACCTGGAAATGCGCTGTGGTTAACATTCCCTTCGGCGGCGCCAAGGGCGGCGTGATCTGCGATCCGCACAAGATGTCGATGGGCGAAATCGAGCGCATGACCCGGCGTTACACCTCCGAACTGATCGAATTCATCGGACCGGAAAAAGACGTGCCCGCTCCCGACGTCAACACCAACGAACAAATCATGGCGTGGATGATGGACACCTACTCCATGCACATGCGCCAGACGGTGACCGCGTGCGTGACCGGTAAGCCCATCAACATCGGCGGCTCCCGCGGACGCCGTGAGGCTACCGGCCGTGGCGTGATGGTGGTGTGCGACGAGGCCATCAAGAAGCTCGGCCTGTCGCGCGAGAGCAGCCGCGTGATCGTGCAGGGCTTCGGCAACGTAGGCTCCAACGCAGCCCATCTCATGCATCAGGCCGGCTACAAAGTGGTGGGCATCGCCGAAGTCGGCGGCGGCTTGTACAACAAGAATGGGATCGACTTGAACAAACTGGTCGAATTCCGCCAGAAGAACGGGACGGTGCACGGCTTCCCCGGCGCGGAAGCCTACGATGCCGCCGAGTTGCTGACCACAGAGTGCGAAATCCTGATTCCCGCGGCAACCGAGAATGTCATCACCTCGCGCAATGTCGATCGCGTGAAATGCCGCATCCTGGCCGAAGGCGCCAACGGTCCCACCACATCGGCCGCCGACGATGTCTTAACCGACAAGGGCGTCTTCGTGATTCCCGACATTCTGGCCAACGCAGGCGGCGTGACTACTTCTTACTTCGAGTGGGTGCAGGACCGCCAGGGCTACTTCTGGAAGGAGTCGGTGGTCAACGAGCAACTGGAAGAGATCATGATCTCCTCGTTCGGCGATGTGGTCCGCTACGCCGAGACGCACAAGGTGAACAATCGCATCGCAGCCTATATGCTGGCGATCGACCGCGTGGCCTACACAATTCGTCAGCGCGGCATTTATGCTTAAGGCGGGATTTTGGGTAGCGCAGCGCTTCAGCGCTGCGCTCCGAGATATTATTTCAGACCAGCTGTAGCCGCTGAGGGTTAATCGCACAAGGAGGGATTTATGAGTTTACGCACCAAGAAACTGTTCGCGCGGATATTGCCTCTGCTGCTCGCGTCCCTGATGTTGCTCGCTCTTGCGCCAAGGCTCTCTAACGCAGCCGCCGCGCCGCAAGCCGCCTCTGCCGCTGACCTGCTGGACATCAACTGCGCCACGAAACATCAACTGGTCACCCTTCCCGGCATCGGCGATGCCTACGCGCACCAGATCATGGCTGGCCGCCCTTACAAGGCGAAAGCCGACTTGGTGAAGAAGCATGCCCTTCCCAAGGTCACCTACAACAGGATCAAAGACAGGATCATTGCTATACAGAGTTGCCCGCTTGAAGTCGATGCTGCCAACGAGCCCACCACACCGGTCAGTTCAAGCGAGAACGAAGCAGGGGCAAACGAGGGCGACGCTGCTACGCAAAAACAGAGCACATCTTCGACTGTTCTTGGAGCCATTGTGAGCGGCATGGCGGCGACAAGCGGTGCAACTGCCCCCCGTACGCAGCAGCCTTCTGGGAACTCTGGCCAGCAAGGGGGAGCACAATCGTGTCTACAACACTTGGGGGAATCCTGTGATCCCACGAACCCCAAGGGGTATCTGCACAACTGCACCGTAGTTAGAGACCCCAAGAATCCGGATCTTTGCGAATGTTTAAACAAGAGCACGGGCCAATATTGCCAGCGAGTTGATTAAGGGAAGCGGCGTCAGCCGCGTCGTGAATGGCTCATTTTGGGTGGCGCAGCGCTTCAGTGTGCGGTCGAGATTATCTCAGATCGGCTTCAGCCGTTGAGGTCATAGCGCAAGGAGGGATTTATGAGTTTACGAACCAAGGGACTATTTGCTCGGATGTTGCCTCTGCTGCTAGCTTCCCTGATGTTGCCCGCGGTTGCACCGCGGCTCTCTAACGCAGCCGCCGTGCCGCAAGCCGCATCTGCCGCCGACAAGCTCGACATCAACACGGTTACCAAAGAACAACTAATAAAGACCCTACCCGGTATCGGCGAGGCCCACGCGCAGAAGATCATCGATGGCCGTCCGTATCGAACCAAACTCGACCTGGTTCATAAGAAGATCATCCCGCAGGCAACTTACGACAAGATCAAAGATCAGATTATCGCCAAGCAACCCAAACCCAGTGCCACGACTCCGGCCAAGCAAAAATAATCGCTTGCGGATCCCCCGGAACCGTCCTGGAAACTTTCGTGTCCAAATCCACATTCTCCACGATTGCGTTCCCTCTCCCCGTGGAGGATAATCTAGCTGTCTCCCGGAAGCGTTGTTGACCGCGGTGAACCTGCCCAATTCCATCACGCTGATCCGCATCTTCAGCATTCCTCTGCTGATCTGGATACTGTCTTCCAATCATTTCAGCAGCGAGCACGGCGCTAAAGAACTGCTCGCGTCGGCGATATTTATTGCCGCCTCCATGACCGACGGCATCGATGGATACCTGGCCCGCAAGCGCGGCCAGATTACGACCATGGGAATTCTGCTCGATCCCATGGCTGACAAACTTCTGATCGCCGCCGCCTTCGTCACGCTGGTGCAGTTCAACCCCAGCCTGGTTCCAGCCTGGATCGCGGTGATCATCATTGGCCGCGAGTTTCTGGTGAGCGGCCTGCGTTCCATCGCTGCGTCCGGCGGCTTCACTATCGAAGCCAGCGAACTCGGCAAGTTCAAGATGGTGGTGCAAATCGTTTCCGTGGTTGCGGTAATTCTCGACCACCGCTGGAAGGAGTGGCCGGTTTACGGAAACTTCATCTTCCCGGTGCACTGGATTGCCTACGTCGCAATCTGGTTCGTAGTCTGCGTTTCGCTGGTTTCGGCGGTCGATTACTTCGCCGCCTTCTGGTCGAAGATTGACCGGCGCGTTTCCAAACGCCGCCGCCGCGCATTTGTTCTCAGCCGTCGCCAGAAGCCACAGCCGGCCCCGCGACGGGCAGATGCCGATGTCGCCCCTACAACCTAATTCGTTCCCGGAAGTGTCTGCCTCGAAAGCAAATCAATCTGAAGGCGGCAAGCCCTTAACCAGCGCGGTTTCCGGCCCGGAGCTCTCCAGCCATGAGTTCTCTCCCGAAGAACGCGCCCTGCTGCTGCGGCTGGCGCACGATTCCATTTCTTCGGCGTTGCAGCGTCGCGAGATTTCTCTGGATCCTCCCACGCCTCATCTCGCCGAACCCCGCGGCGCTTTCACCTCTCTCTACTTGCAAGACGAATTGCGCGGATGCGTCGGCTACATACTGCCCACCTGCTCCGTCTTCCGGGCCGTGGCGGAAACCGCGCGCGCTGCTGCTTTCGACGACAACCGCTTCCCGCCCGTCACCCAGGAGGAAGCTCCGCATCTCCAAATCGAGTTGAGCATTCTCTCCCCCGCGCAACCGCTTGCCGCCGAAGAAATCGTAGTCGGCCGCCACGGTCTGCTCATCAGTGGGCACGGCCGCCGCGGCCTGCTGCTGCCCCAGGTGCCCGTCGAGCGTGCCTGGGATCGCACAACTTTCCTCGAGCAAACCTGCCGCAAAGCCGGACTTCCCCTGGACGCCTGGCAAAAAGGCGCGACCATCGAAGCCTTCACCGCAGAAGTCTTCGGCGAGAAAAGCAGTGGCCAGTGATCAGTGGTCAGTAACCAAAGGCCGATCGTAGCAAGAAGTTTTTTCACTGGCCACTGGCCACTGACCACTGCAAACAAAACCGGGGACGGTTGCCCGTCCCCGGCTCGACTGCGTCCTTACTGCTTGCGAAGGGTTATTGCGCCTGCGGCGTCTCGTCCAATTCCACACCGTCGCCGGCGTGCACGTCTTCCATGGCAAACACGATCATCCCGGTTGCCGTGGTTGGCGTGGTCCCGATCACGACGATCTCGCCCACCGCCCGGCGCGGCAGATCTCTCATGTGAATTACCGGACCGTTCGACCTGGTGAACATCGCTGGATCTACCGACGGCTGTTTCTTCTGTGTGTCTTCACTGATTGCCGCCTTGAACGAAAGCGAATCCACCGGATCGCCCAGCGTCTCCGAATAGTTCCGTGTGGCGCGGAAGTAGTCGCCCACCTTCACGCCCTGGTTCGATCCCACGTTGAGGTAAACCTTCTGCCCGGTTCCCACCACCGAGTCAAAGTCTTTTCCCATCACGATGCGCCCGGAAACCTTGCTGCCCGTTGGCAGGAAGCGGTCGAAACGAAGTGGCGCATGAAACGACACCATCGGTCTCTCGGCAAATGGAATCGCCGTGTCTCCCGGATTGACGGGATCGCAGGAATACTCGATCCGCGCCACCGCCGTCTTGCTGCGGGTGTCGATCACGCGCACGCGACCGACTTCCATGTAAGGCTGTCCCGTTTCCTTGAGCAGTTTGCGCTGTCCGGGAAACATCTCATACTCGTTGATGTCGCGCAAAGCGCGCACAATCTCGTACTCCGCGCCGACACTGTAGCCCGTCCCTTGCAGATAGACGATGTCGCCCTTGACGAACTTCGTGGTAAATGGAGTATCCAACCCGCCAGCGATAAACCTGGCGTCGGGCAGAGTTTCGCGGTTGATGAAACCAGCGCAGTAAACGTCTGCGTAAGTGGGCATCTGCACCCGCTGCGTAGGAAAGTTGGCGGATGTCGAAATCGTCCCATCCGGCGTGGCCGAGACCGCCGCACTCCCATCAGCCGCCGATTGCGCCCAGGCCGCCGTCGCAATCAATAGCACTAACAGTCCTGTTTTCTTCATGTTACCTCCGAGAAGGGACACACGCTGCCCTCTCTCCAGCAAAATGTCGCGGAAGCAAGGCTTCAGTTGGAAGGTAACAAGGGGGTAAGAGGGGGTCAAGGTTACGAGGGTGTCAGGCGGCGTTAGAAATAGGTTTTTCGCGCAATTTGTGAATACTCTGTTGCATCTTGGTATTGAGCCCCTGTAAGATTCGCGCCGAACCTAATTCAGAACAGGCCAGTGATCAGGGCAATGATTCAAACCATTGATTCAAGATGATTTCTGCCGCCAACAGCTACCCGCCCCGCCTCCTCCCCCTGCGTCTGCCGCGGGTTTGCGTTGCGGTTGCCGCGTCCGACCCCGCCGAACTAGTGGAGAAGGCCGAGGCCCTGGTTCGCGATAACCCCTTCCTGGAGTTCAGGTTGGACTACATTTCAAAGCCCGCTTTAGCTCTTCCCAAAGTCAAGCATTTCTTCGAAACTCACCCCGGTACGGTAGTCATCGCCACCTGCCGCCGCGCCGCCGCTGGAGGCAAATTCCGCGGCTCCATCGCCTCTCAACTCGACGTCCTCTCCAAGGCCTCGGCCATCGGCTGCCAGTTGGTGGATGTCGAACTCTCCACTGCCCTGAAGTGCAAGCCCGCGCAACTACAGAAGCTGCGTTCCCGCTCCGCTCTGATCCTTTCCTTCCACGACTTTCGCGGAACGAAGAAGCTCGACGAAACTCTGGAAAAGATGCGCGCCTTCCCCGCTGACTTCTACAAAGTGGTCAGCACCGCCACCACTCTCTCCGACAATGTTTCCATGATCCAATTCTTGGGCCGCGAAGCCGACAACCATTCTCTGGTCGGACTGTGCATGGGCGAACAAGGCATCATCAGCCGCGTCCTCGGAGTCCGCGCCGGCAGCGTATTCACCTTCGCCGCCGTCGGTCCCGGAGAAGAAACCGCCCCCGGCCAATCCACAGCGCAGGAACTGCGCAGCGTCTACCGCATCGAGACGGTCGATGCCGCCACCCGCGTCTACGGCGTTGCCGGAGATCCCGTCGCCCACTCGCTTTCTCCCGCCATCATGAACGCGGCCTTCCGCCGCGAAAACGTCAACGCCGTCTATCTAGCTCTGCATGCCAAGACTCTCAAAGACCTGCTCAACTGCGTGCGCGAGATTCCCATCCACGGCCTCAGCATCACCATGCCGTACAAGGAAGCCATCCTTCCTCATCTCGACAACACCGACTCTCACACCACGAAGATCGGCGCGTGCAACACCGTAGTCCGCGCCCAGGACGGCAAACTCTACGGCTTCAACACCGACACGTCCGGAGTAGTACGCCCTCTGGAACGCCGCCTCACCACCCTGCAAGACGCGAAGATCCTGGTGCTAGGCGCCGGAGGCGCAGCCCGCGCCGCCGTCTTCGGCCTGAAAGAACGAGGAGCCGAAGTCTACATCCTCAACCGCAACGTCGCTGCGGGGCAAAAGCTCGCGCGCCGCGCCCACGCGCGCTCCATGAAGCGCGCCGACCTCAAGAAGTTCGCTTTCGACGTGATCATCAACGCCACGCCGGTCGGCATGGGCAACACCCGCGAAACTCCGCTGCAGGAAAAAGAAATCAACGCGCGTTACGTTTTCGACATGATCTACGACCCCGCCGAAACCCGCCTGCTGCAATTGGCGAAACAGCGCGGCGCGCAGATCATCCCGGGGATAGAAATGTTCGTCCACCAGGCCGCCCGCCAGTTCGAAATCTGGACCGGCAAGCCCGCCCCGCAGGACGACATGCTCCAGGTGGTGATGTTGGCCATGCAAGAGCGCGCCGCCCGCGCGGCTGCGGCGGCCGCAAAGAAGAAATAAGATTTTGATTTTAAGGCGCGTGCAGTGGCAAGCTGAGGGTGCCCCATCCTTCGCGCTCTTTGCGAAGGGTGGGAACCACGGACTCTAATCCCTAAAGGATTTCACCGCCAGACACCCGAACGACGCAAGCTGTCAGGCAACTCAATTGAACGGCGCAGACCAACATGAGCGAAAGATCGAAACCGCCGGCGCTTCCATCTCTCGCAGTCGGCGTTCTAATCAGCCTCTGCACAGTCAAGCTTCTCCTCCACATCTTCACCAGCGTCCGCCACTACGGCTACTTCCGCGACGAACTCTATTACCTCGATATGGCCCGCCATCTCGATTGGGGCTACGTCAACGCCGCGCCACTCATCGCGGTCTATGCCAAAATCGCGCTGTGGATGGGCGGATCGCTGGCGGCCCTGCGTATTCTGCCGGCCCTGGCCGGTGCGGCGCTCATCGCGCTCACCATCCTCATCGCGCGTGAACTCGGCGGTGACCGCTATGCCCAATTTCTCGCCGGACTCGCCGTGCTGCTCTGCCCCGCCGTCCTGAGTATCGACAGCCTGATGACCATGAACGCTTTCGAGCCGCTGTTCTGGATGGGCTGTATCCTCGTGGTCGCAAGGATTCTGCGCACCGGCGACTCCCGCCTTTGGTTATGGTTCGGCCTGCTCGCCGGACTCGGCCTCGAGAACAAACACTCCACGCTGTCGTTCGGATTCGCGGTCACCGTCGCCCTGCTGCTGACCCATCATCGCCGCGAGTTCGCTAAGAAGTGGATCTGGATCGCCGGCGCCATCGCGGTAGCGCTCTTCCTCCCCAACCTCATTTGGCAAATCCGCCATCATTTCCCGACCATCGAAGATCTGGAGAACGTTCGCCGCGAAGGCAAGAACGTCGTGCTCGGCCCGCTGGCCTTCGTGAAAGAACAAGTCCTGGACATGCACCCGATCCTCTTGCCCGTCTGGATCGCGGGCCTGGTCTGGTTTCTCCGCGACCGCCGCTGGCGCGTGCTCGGCCTCACCTTTGCCGTCTTCTTCGTGTTGATGGAAGTCGCGCACGCTAAGAACTATTACGTCTTCCCGATCTATCCCATGCTCTTCGCCGGGGGCGCTGTCGTAACCGAGCGCTGGCTCGCAAACCGTGCAGTTTGGATGCGTGCGGCCGTCATCGCCATCATCGTGCTCGCGTCGCTTCCGGCTATCCCGCTGGTGACGTGGATGCTGCCACCCGAGCGTCTCCTTGCCTATCAGAACGCGATCGGTTTCAAACCTGCCAAAGCCGAGGTGAAACACGAGTCGCTCGTGCCGCAACCGGTTGCCGACCAGTTCGGATGGCCGGAGATGGCTCGCGAAGTCGCCGCCATCTACAACTCGCTGCCGCCCGAAGAGCGCGCCCAGACCGGCATCTGGGCCGGCAACTACGGCGAAGCCGGAGCCATCAACCAGTTCGGCCCGCCATACGGACTGCCCCGCGCCTGGTCCCGCCACCAGACCCATTGGTATTGGGGCCCGCCGCCGCAGGTCTACAAGAACCTGATCGTGATCCAGTGGAGCCTAGACGACGTCCGCGACAACTGCAACTCATTCCAGCCCTTCGACCACTATGAGCGCTTCGGCATGAGCGAGGAAAACCAACCCATGTACCTCTGCCGCGGCGTCGAATTCGACATCCAGAAAATCTGGTCGCACTCGCACCACTGGAACTAAGCGAACGGACGAGCCCTCCTTCCCGCAGCACACCGCTCAGTTCTGACTTGCTGGTCCCAGGTATTGATCGAGCCAGTTCGTGGATTCCTTAATCAGCTCGTTGCGGGGAATGTTGTGGCTCGTGTCGTAGATCAAATGCTTCTTTTGGTCCTTCTTTAATCCCAGCATCTGGTAAAACGGCTCCTGAGTCGAGTCCATGGGGAAGAAGAAATCGTAGCGGCCATTGAGCATCAGGACGGGCTGCTTCACACGTGAGATGAAGTTGATGATGTTGACCTCGGGAAGCGAGGGTTGGAATTCGAGCCCGCCCAGCGCAAGCACACAAGCCTTGATACGGGGCTCAACCGCTGGGACGATTGCGCCCATTACCGCTCCCCAACTATAGCCATAGTAAGCGATCTTGTTGTGGTCAAGTTCGGGACGTGTTTGGACGTAGTCGATGGCTCGTGAGGCGTCCTTCACCCACATCACAACGTGGTCGCGCCAGGTGTTGCTGGTGTTGGGCACGTCGGATTCCATGCCGTCGCCGCGCTCGTAGGTGCTCTTGTACACCGGATAGATAACGGCACGTCCACTGCGAAGAAGCCCATCGAGGGCCGCCGTTGACTGAATCGAGAATTTGCGCAGTAGCAAGGCGTTCGATCCGGGGAAGAAAACTACAGTCTGAAACGGCGGTTTGCCTTTTTTAGGAAGTAAGACATAGGAGATGGCGCGCTCATTTCCGTACGCTGCCGTGTAGGTGACCTTTTCGGTCGTCCATTCATCACTGTCGGGGAGCTTCTCGACGCTGGCATCGAGCGGCAGTGGGTCATACGCGTAAAGGCTGCGATAGGCTTGGAAGAGTTGATCGGAAACCGGCTTCTCCTTGGACAAGTCACGGCGGGGAGAAGGCATGGCGGCGGTCGCGACTGCGGGAATCGAATCTGGCTCGATGTACTTAACACAGCGAAGGCCAATATTAGGGGCGCGAAGAAATGCTGCCTGCGCGTCGGGATCGATGAACATGTAGTTGGGCTCATCCCATGCGCCGCCCAAAACGTAGCGCTTGCCCGGGTCGGCTTCGTTCCAGACCCACTCCTTCACGTTGCCGGCCATATCGTAGTTACCCCACGGACTCATGTTGGGTTTGCTTCCGACCGGCAGGATGCCGGTGCCGCCGAAGTTGCTCGCGGGCACAATAAAGGCCGCAGAGGAGGGCCCGGCGGCGCGGTTCCAGTGGTAGACCGTAGGCAGGCTCTTGCCGGCGAACTGGGCGTAGGCAGCGGCTTCGTACCAACTGATGCCAGTGACGGGGAAATCGTCCTGGCCCTTGGAATATTCTCCTTGCACCCAGTCTTTGGGTCCCGGGCGTCCAGTAGCATCGCGGAAGAGCGACATAGCCTCGTCGAACGAAAGCTGCTTGCCGTCGCGAACGAAGTTAATTCTCCAGTAGTCGCGCTTCTGGTATCCACCCTGGTCAACGAATGCCTTGAACTGCTTGTTGGTGACTTCGTATTGATCGATCCAGTAATCTTTGAGCGGCAACTCGGGCATACCTTCGTAGCCGGGTATGAAGAGAGTCTTAAAATACTTTGCCGGTTCTACACGCACCATGCCGGAGGGAATTTTGCCGGCCTCGTCGAGGGTAACGCTGCTTTCCAACGGTTCTCCCGGCGGTACCGAAATACGAGGAATCAGCGCGAGCGACGTGCGGTAAACCGGGCCAAATCCAGCCTTCTCAAACTTCCACAGGAGTGTGCCGCGCGCTACTCGCACATTTTTGAACGGGGTTTTCCCCACGAATTCCCACGGCGCGTTGGGTTCGAGGTAGCTTTTGCAGTACACGTCCGCGCCGGCAGGCTTGGTCTCAACCGAGAGCTGGTAAGAAATGGACGGCCAGACCTTGGCCAGCGCTGGATCACCGGGAATCGATTTCTCGGCTTTGACGGCAAGCGCGTAGGCCGCGGGCAGACTCCCTCGATCCGCGAGCTGCGTGATCTGCGGGATCGCGACTTCGCGGGCCCAGCGTGCCTCGCGGGAATGCTTCACCAGCCAGAAGACGCCCGCGGCGGCCAGCAGGGCGATCAACAGAATTGGAACCAAAACACGGGCACGTCGCACTTCATGGGCAATGCGCGCAGGAGTCAGAGCGGCGCCTGATTCCGGAAACAGCAACTCCCGCGCTGCCTTTAGTTCCGCGGCGAGTTCTGCACCAGAAGGGTAACGCGCGGCGGGATCCTTCTTGAGGCAGCGGGCAACAATACTCCGGACTTCCGATGGAATGTCGCGGCGGATGGCGCTCAGCGGACGAGGGTCATCCCGCATAACGGCCGCGAGAAGTTCGGCACTCGAATGGCCCTCGAAGGCTCGCTTGCCAGTGAGCATCTCGTACAGGACAGAGCCGAAGGAAAAGACATCGCTGCGAGCGTCGGTGGCTTTGCCTTCCGCCTGTTCCGGAGACATATAGGCGGCTGTGCCGACGATCATGCCGGGCATGGTGGCAACGGTTGCTGCCTCGCCGGCGGCGGAAGGGGCAACGACCAGCTTCGCCAGGCCGAAATCCAGCACTTTGACCAGGCCAGACTCATCCACCATGACGTTCGCAGGTTTCAGATCTCGGTGAATGATACCGGCGCGGTGAGCATGTGCGAGGGCGTTGGCAATTTGGATTGCATATTTGACAGCTACATTGGCCGGAAGACCGCCGGCAGGAATGCACTTGTCGAAAGTCTGACCGGCGACCAACTCCATGACCATGAAGTCAACGCCATTCTGCGAACCAATGTCGTGGACAACGCAGATATTAGGGTGCTGTAGCACGCAGATAGCTTGCGCTTCCTGAGCGAAGCGGGCGCGGAGGTCAGAGTCAGAGATCAGGTGGGGCGGAAGAATCTTGATGGCAACGGTGCGATGGAGGCGAGTGTCGAGGGCGCGATACACCTCACCCATTCCACCCGCCCCCAACAGTGACTGTATTTCGTAAGGCCCGAGTTTTGTGCCAGAGGTGACCATCCGTGCGCCATTATATGGGATTGCAAGACTGTGAAATGAATGTAACGATTCCGAATGGTTAATCGGCAACAGAAACTATCGCAGTGGATCGTGAAACATCGCCAGATCACTTGTTGACTGGTGTCTGGCCGCCTTTGGTCCCGCCGCCGCGCACCTTATAAAGTACAACCCACGCCTGTCAAGTCTACATTCGTAGCCATTCGACCCCCTCGAAAGTAGACATTATCTTCCGGCCTAACCCCCCAAGATTCCATTGCTCCGCCCAAGAGCCTGCACGAGGAATCAACAACTTACGCCGCTGAATTTCGCCATTTTTGAATGTTCCGACTGGAACCTTACGCCAATTCTCCAGCGGTCCACCCGCAGGCCACAGGCCCCCAAAAACCACAAAGCCGGGCTGGTTGGCCCGGCTTTCTCTTTCCGTGGAACTGGTTCGGTCAATCTTGTTTCGATCAGCCGGCCCAGAATTTCTCTGGCGCGGGGTCACCGACCCGCGCCCCCATAAAAACTCTTACATCACCAGCGCAAGGTTCTCCAGTTCATACTGCAGGACTGGCAGGGCACACCCCGCCATCTCTACGCGGCCTGCCGCATCCAAAGCTGCTTTGGGCGACACCCCATAGCCGCGCCCCATCAGAAAGACCTGCAGCAGTTCGGCAGCCTCGTAGGAATCGATCATGCCTCCCTGCAGCAGATCGCTCCGCAAGGCCGCCAGTTCGGTTGCCGTGAATCTGTCTTTATCGTTAGTAGCTCTGTCGCTCATTGCCTTTTCAAACATGGCCGTCATCACCTCCGACTCCGACCCTGCACCACTTGTGCCTATTAGAGTCATCGGCAGCCACGCAAGTTGCATGCAATTTAGCTGCCGTGCCTGCCCTCTTAGTTCTAAATACGGAAAGCGGGCCGCCTTAGTTTCATAAACCCCTGTGAATATTGGAAGTTGCGGACAACCCCCGCAGAGCTCGCTGCGTCCCTTATGTCTGGCTTGGCTATGCTCACCGTCCCGAAATAAGACACAGAGTGTCATTTCGGGCAGAACTGCTGCGCTCAGACGCGCAATGCCTCCCAGTCTTCGACGTCCAAGCCTAGGGGAAGACAGCAAGGCATAGGGAGTAAAACTGTTTCCCGGGTAGACTAGGCAGGTCCCCAGCAGGCGCTTAGGGAGCAAAATCCGCGGTTAGCCCTCAATGGTTGCCTCGTCCACCAGCATGATGGGGATGTCGTCCTTCACCGGATATACCCGGCGGCACTGGGTGCACTTCAAGCTCTCCGGGTTCTCCCGGTACTCGAGGGGCTGCTTGCAGGCGGGGCAGACGAGGATTTCCAGCAGATCTTTGGCAATCATGACAAGGGCATTGTACTCAAAATCCACTCACTCCGGAGGCACGGAGGTACGAAGGGCCTGGCTCTTGTTCTTGTTTTTCTCCGTGCCTCGGTGCCTCCGTCGTGAGATTCCTTTTGCCTGTACGATAGAATCTCAACGAAGCTATGCCCGCCAGAATCCTCGAAGGCACGAAGATCGCGAGCGACATCCGCAGCGAAGTGGCTGCGGAAGTAAGGACCATGGCTGCCGGCGGGGTCCGCCCCGGCCTCGCCGTCGTCCTTGCCGGCCATAACCCGGCGTCGGAAATCTACGTGCGGGGCAAAGTCAAGGCCTGCGAAGAAGTCGGCATCCACAGCGAGCAGCACACGCCGCCTGAAACCGCGACTACGGCCGAACTGCTGGCTCTGGTCGAAGGTCTCAACCGCCGCCATGAGATTGACGGCATCCTGGTGCAGTTGCCGCTGCCCCCACAAGTGGACTCCAAACGTATATTGATGGCCGTCGATCCAGCAAGAGATGTTGACGGCTTCCACCCGGTCAACGTCGGCTTTCTTTCGACGCAGCGCCCCGGCCTGGTGCCCTGCACGCCGGCCGGAGTGATCGAGATCCTGAATCGCAGCCACATCCCCATCGCCGGCCAGGAAGCCGTCGTCGTGGGACGCAGCGACATCGTGGGCAAGCCCGCTGCCATGCTGCTGCTCAATGCCAACGCCACGGTCACAGTTTGCCATTCGAAAACCCGCGACCTGCCGGGAGTTTGCCGCCGCGCCGACATTCTCGTCGCCGCCATCGGCCGCGCTGGGATGATCACTCGCGAGTTTGTGAGGCCCGGCGCAACTGTGATCGATGTTGGCATGAACAAGGTCACAGACGCGGCGGTGTTCCAACGCCTGTTCGGGGGAAGGTTGTACAAAAGCGCCAAGCGTGAAGAAGCTTTCCGCACGAAGGGATCGACGCTGGTCGGCGACGTGCATCCGGAAGTGGCCGAGGTCGCGGGAGCGTTGACCCCCGTCCCCGGCGGCGTCGGTCCTCTGACCATCGCGATGCTGATGTACAACACCGTGAAAGCCGCCAAGATGCGGAGAGGGCAGTGGTCAGTGGCCAGTGGCCAGTGATCAGTGGGCCCGCCTTCGGTTTTGGCTGGCGGTTGAAAACTCCGAGAGACTTCCTAAAGGATTTTATGCAAGGGGCTCTTACTGACCACTGGCCACTGACCACTGGCCACTGCCTATGCTGAAAGTCGGCCTCACCGGCGGGATAGCCTGCGGCAAATCCGTTGTTGGCGAGATGTTCGCCGCCCTTGGCGCGCACCTCGTCGAAGCTGACCGCATTGCCCATCAACTCATGCAGCCTGGACAAAGCGTCTACTACGAGGTGGTTGCTCATTTCGGACGCGAGATTCTCAACTACGACGGCACGGTGAACCGCGCCAAGCTGGCCGAGGCTGCGTTTGGCTCAGCCACACCTGCCGCGGAATCCAATCCGGCGGCAGCAGTCTCGTCTTCCGCTATCCCATCCCGCGTGCAGGAATTGAATCGCATCGTGCATCCCGCGGTGATTCGCAGCCAGGAGGAGTGGATGGAAGAAATGGGACGGCAGGATCCGCACGCCGTCGCCATCGTGGAAGCCGCGCTCATCGTCGAAGCAGGCGCTGCGAAACGCTTCAATCGCCTGATCGTCGTGACGTGCAGCGACGAGCAGCGCGTCGCGCGCTTCGCCGTTCGCCAGAAACTGGACCTCGAGGCGGCGCGTAAAGAAGTAGCCCGCCGCATGGCCGCGCAACTCCCCGACGCAGCAAAAATCAAAGCCGCCGACTACGTAATCGACAACTCCGGCTCCCTAGACAACACACGACAGCAGGTGCGGCAGGTTTGGGAAAAGCTGCGCGCCGAGGCGGAGCAGTCCTGACTTCCGAACTTGACCCTACGGCTCGATCTCGAACACGGCACCGCAGCCAAAGCTACATGTGGAGAAAGATCCGCCATTCGCCGCTGTGACATAGATATTTCCGGAATGGTCGAGCAGCACGGGAGAGAACATTGCAGCCCCAGCACTGCCCCCGCTGCTGTAATCGTAAAGGACGCTCTGGGTCCAGCCGCCCGAACCGGGTGTCAGTTTGTAGACCACGCCGCCGTCATGAGCACCACCGTTGTAAGTAGTGCCGTAGAGATTGCCGGCCGAATCGAAGACGAGACCACCCCAAGGTTCCCCGCCGTCGGTAGAGTTGAAGGAGAAAAGTTCCGTCTCAGTCCACACACCCGCAGAGCGGCTGAGTTCGAAGACCACGCCAACCCCATAAGTGCCGCCGAATTCAGTAGTGCCATAGACATTCCCGGCGGAATCGAGGATCGGACGCCCGATGGGAAAGCCTCCGTCAGCCTGCAACTTGAATTCATGAAGGACGGTTTCCTTCCAGGGCCCTTTCGCGGTGGGCGACAACTCGTAGGCCACTCCGCAGGAGGCGCTGGCGCAGCCCTTGCCGGTAAAGCCGCCCATCTCAGTGGTGCCGTAAAGATTGCCTGCCGAATCGAAAACCACACCTGATTCCGGATTCTTCCCATCGAGGCCGCCCGAAAACTGGTGAAGAAGAGTCAGAGTCCAGCGACCGGACGCGGCCGGCGCCAGCTTAAACACTTCGCCGCAGCCGGAAAAACAATTATTGATTCCGCCGAAAGTGGTTGTGCCATAAAGATTGCCGGTGGAGTCGAAAATCAGCGTTCCTCGCGGCTCGGATCCATCGTAGCCATGAAAGGAATACAGAACGGTCTCATTCCAGCCTCCGATCCCGTTCGGAGTCAGCTTGAAGACGACTCCATCTTTGTCCGTTCCGCCCTGCTCTGTCGTGCCGTAGAGATTGCCGGAGGCGTCGAAGACCAACCCGCCCATTGGGACAGAGCCGTCGCTGACGCCAAAGTTGTGGAGCACGGTTTCCGTCCATCCGCCCGAGGAGTTGCGGGCGAGTTCGAACACTGTGCCCCAACCTAAGGTGCCTCCAAACTCAGTGTTGCCGTAGAGATTGCCGGCCGAATCTGAAATCAGGCCAGCGTAAGGGCTGGATCCGTCGGGGTTGTTGGCGAAATCGTAGAGTGTGACTTCCGTCTGGGCCTTAGCGCGCATCCCGAGGCTCAAGAGGATGCCTGCGAGCGCGAAAGCTAAAGTAAGCAGTTGCGAACGTGTCTGCGTGTTCATGAGATTTCCTCTTCTTGGGTTTCTTGCTCGCTCCACTTCGCGCGAGCGTGCTTTTCCCCTAGGATCGAGCTCTCAGCCTGGATGGATCATGCCCACAATGTTGCGATACAGGGGGGAACAACTGACGCGGGATTATAGCGCAGGAAAAAACGGAAGGGGAGTGTGAAGAATTTTGCAACTATGGCCGGACGTTCGCGGACGCCAACTCAAGACTTCTTCAGAAATTTCCCCTGCTCGAGTTCCTCGAACGCCTGCCGGAGCTGTTCCTGCGTGTTCATGACAATCGGCCCATACCAAGCGACCGGCTCCTCCAGAGGTTTTCCCGAGACCAGCAGGAACCGTATCCCGTCGTCGCCGGCTTGCACGCTGACCTCGTCGCCGCGATCGAAAAGTATGAGTGAACGATTATCCGCTTCCACGGGAGGCGATGTGTCCAGCCATTTCACCGCTTCAGTCGGCACGGCGAGTGGGCCCGAGGCGTTGCAGAACTTGCCGGCGCCACCGAAAACATAGGCGAATGCGTGGCGAGTTGTCTCCACGGGCAACGTTTTTCTTTTGCCCGGAGCAACCGAGACGTCGAGATAAATGGGATCGGCCGCGATGCCATCCACCGGGCCTTTCTTCCCCCAGAAACTTCCGCAGACGACCCGCACGTGCGTGCCGTCGTCATCTTTGATCTCGGGGATATCGAGCGCCTTCACTTCTTGATAGCGCGGCGCGGTCATCTTGAGCGCCGACGGCAGATTCGCCCACAACTGAAAGCCATGCATCCGCCCCGCCGGATCGCCCTTCGGCATCTCCTGATGGATGATGCCGCTGCCTGCAGTCATCCACTGCACGTCGCCGGCGGCGATGGCGCCGCGGTTCCCCATGCTGTCGCCGTGCTCCACCGTTCCCGCCAGCACATAGGTGATGGTCTCGATCCCGCGGTGAGGATGCCACGGAAAGCCCGCCAGATAATCTTCGGGAACATCATTGCGGAAATCATCGAGCAGAAGAAACGGATCCGTCTCCTTCGTGTTTCCAAAGCCGAAGGCGCGGCGCAAATGCACGCCCGCGCCTTCAAGAGTAGGCTTCGATTTAATGAGCCGCTTTACCGGTCGAATCGACATGGATAGCCTCGTGTTGTGAGGTCTTTTGATGTCGAACCGAAGCACGGGGATTCTGGCACCGGGACTCACCTACTGCTTGTGGATTCCCCCGCGAAAATAAAGTTTGCAGCGACGGTGGCGAACGGCTGGGATTCGCGCACTTGCAGCAAGAAATTGGGGTATCCCCCCTCCCCCCTCAATCTCTGGAATCATCGGGTTAGCGGGAAATTCCCCGCAAAATCCGTTGGGCAAAGAACTTAGAGGTCAAAATCTAGACAGCAAAGGACTTAGAGCGCGACGGTTTGCTGTGGAGCAGACCGTCACGGCCTCGACCATGTTCGCTGATTTAAATTTTGGGCGCAAGGTCAGATGTCACACACAAGGGCTGTGGAAAAGGGCAAAGATCAAAAAGCCCCGCCCAAGGGAAGCTTGGACGGGGACTCTCAGGTTGATTTGGGCCGGGCCAGCCCCCGAAGCTCTTTCCCTATGGCTGCGATGAAGCTAGTCGGCCCGCTAGCTGCTCGCTCGCCGGGGCTTGGGCTTCGGGAGGAGATATGGGCGGGACCTGCGTTGAAAAAAATGCCTTCTATGTGGAGTATACTGTGGAATAGATTCCACATATGGAAATCGTGCAAATCGTGCTGGATAAAAAGCTGTTACACGCCGCCGACCAAGCCGCAAAGCGCACGAAGCGAAACCGTTCCGCGTTGGTGCGCGACGCCCTGCGGGAACATCTCCGCCGGTTGGAACTGGGGGCCAGTGAAGAACGCGACCGCCAGGGATACTTGCGACATTCGCAAGCCGGCGCGGAAGCGCAGGGTTGGGAATCGGAGGCCACGTGGCCGGAAGAATAGCCCGAGGAAGAATAGCCCGAGGTGAGGTTCGGCTGTACGAGTTTGCCGCGCCCGACAAAAAACGACCGGCCCTCGTGCTCACCCGCAACAGCGCCATCGCGTATTTATCCACAGTCACGGTTGCGCCTGTCACTTCCACGATTCGCGGCGTGCCGTCGGAAGTGGTGCTGAATGAGGAGGACGGCATGAAGTCCCCGTGCGTGGTGAACCTGCACAATGCAGTTACCGTGTCGCAACAGCGCCTGGGGAGACGTGTGGCCCAGCTTAGTTCCGCACGAATGAATGAGGTGTGTGCTGCTCTGCGCTTCTCTCTGGGTTGCGATTCGAACTAGTCAGTGGGGAACGTTCCGTCCTGTCCCTCAATTTCCTAGTTTATTTTTCGACCTTCTATTGAGACCTCGCTCGTGCAAACGCTAAGCGCAACGCCACTCCGATCAGGAGGACAACGCAGAATGACAATATCGCAAGATCGAGCTTCGTTGGAAATGATTTTATTTCTGAGCTAAGAATTGAACGGATGGACCACAATGAAAAGAAATACGACGCCACCGCCGTCGGTAGCGCGTCCCTTTTGACGTAAAATGCGATCGCGAGCAGAAAAAGAAATCCCCCGCAGAGCAGAATTATCGCCGTCAGCTTTACGAGAGGGTTCCTTTGGGCCGAAAAATGGACGCGGTACACGCCACCATTCAACGCTTCAGCACCAAAGGTATCGCAGGGGATGTAAAAGCTAGGGTTGAAATTCCGCACAATTACCGCGCCGAAATCTAGCTTCGGATCGAATCCAGCGGTAAAGGCGAAGTTGGTGGAGTCGAACGGGAAATCCCTGGGAGATCCAGATCCGCGGTAGAAGGCGACATCCATCACCTTTTGCATCCACAGAGCTTTGTTCTCTCGATCATAGGCCAAGTTGATGTTAATCGACTGATCTCCGTAGCCTCTGCTACTGGATACTAATGACTCGACCTTGAACGGCCCTTCTGGGTGGTCGCCCAAGTTAAGGAAGATCCCGCCGTTGAAATAAGGTTCGTTCGCATGCTGGTCCTGTAGGTCAAATCGGACGTAAGAAAAACCGGAGCGAGGATCGTGAAACTGCATCGCGCAAGTGAAATGGTCTGCCGTCTGCAGGGTCCAGGCCCGATATGAGGCGATCGTAAACCAGTAAAAGAAAACTCCGGCGAATACTACGAGACACCCGCGGGCGACATTCCGTTTGGCAAAAAACGGTTTCCATTCCGAGCTGTCCGGCGGTTTCTTCATTGCCCGTGGAGCTTTCACGTTCCCTTTACTATACGTTCGAGCGCCGCTTGGGGGCTGGCTGTGATCTTTCAATACGTTGTTCCCATTCCCAGACCGTACGAAGGCCGCCGTCGCAGGGGCGGTGCGAAAGTGCAAATCGGCTGTAACGATTTCCAAGGCGCGGACTTATCGCGCCGACTTTTGCACGGCTCGGCGCCAAAAGTAAGCCTTGTCGGTCCGGCTTCGATGGGTACAACGTCTTGACAATCTACATCTGGCCCAGCCGTTCCGCTTGATTTTACTTCTTCGAGGTTGCCCCGCCCTTGTCGCGTCTTTCGCGACAGGGCGGGGGTTTTGATCTCCTGTCCGGCATCCCTGCTGACGCAGAAGGTTTTGCAGCGAAAGTCAAATTCCCCGCCCTGTCTCTGCAAAAAACGCAGAGACAAGGACGGGGCAGCCGCGAGAGTAAGCTAAGTCAGAAAGGGTGGGCCAGCCCCCTGATCCAACTCTTTAGTTGTGCGCGTTAACAGTAAACGAGCTTTGCGCGAAGTTTATTTCGAACACGCTGTTTGTGTTCCACTGGTTGTCGAGCGAGGATCCACGCGCCGTTATGGTGGCATTCTGGCTGAACGTGGCCCCATTGAATGCGGCGCTCAGGCTGTAACCGCTCACGTAGATGTTTGTAGCGTTGCCGTATTGAATGTTTTTGGTTTCACCGGCCTTCAAGTCAAAGGAGATGGTTCCCGCCAAGTTGGCTGGGTTATCGCCCTCTCGCACGAACAGCGAAACCGATACCGGGGACGAGGTGCGGTTGACGAAAGTCTTGGCGCCGCCGGCGGCTTGCACCGGCAGCATGGGTGCGCTGGCAAGAAGCAGAAGGGCGGCCATTACAAACACGACTGCAAATTGTCTCATTGTCGATTTATTTCGATCAGACATTTTTGTTGAGCTCCTAAAGTGAATTGACAAGAAGCGCGAGCGATTCATCCCACGAACGGGGTCGGATCGCGGGTATGGCCGTGGGCCGTCCCCGCTTGAATCTGTGTAAATGTCCCGGGATCGTAACTGCTTACCTAAGCCTGATGGGCTCGTTCGCCGAGTGGCCCGTGGAGATCAGGCGAAACGAGAACCTTGGTTCCGTTTAGCCCTCGAGTTACTTGACGGTGCCCTTTTAGCATCTGTGTCTTACTAAGTCAAGACGAAATGCGGCTTTGGGACAAACTTTTTGAGTGGGTATGTTCATATATCACTGACTTAGTCCGGCGAACAAAACTAGATTGTCCTCATGCCTTGGGGCTAATGCGTTTTCAGCACAGCGGGCAGAGTCATTTCGTCACTTTGGCGGACAGGATTGTCCCGCCCCACACTGGCGCGCGGCGCCACCGGGCAGCCGGGGACCGAGATCTCAGAGGATTCCCTGTCGGGCCGCTGCTGGATATCGATGCTGGATATCGACGGGGCGTGAGGTCCCTTCGGCTTCCCCCTCGGCTTCGCTCGGGGCTTCGGCAACTCAGGGCAGGCTCTCGACTGCGCGTGACTGTCCTTCGGACGCTCATGCTTCGCTCGGGATGACAGAGTGGAAGGGGGCTTGCGTGGCGGCGCGGCTGGAAGCCGCGCCCTTTCAAAGCAATATCCCGGGATACGTCCAGCGGTCGAACTGCCCCGCTCAAGCCAAAAGCGGGGATCGAGTGCGCGACACGTCGTCGTTTGAAGATAGGAAGTCAAAATCCCCACCCTAACGTCGCAAAGAGCGCGACGTTAAGGATGGGGCACCCATCACCCGCCATCGCTCAATATTCATCACGAAGGAGTAGACTCATCCGGCGGTTAGGGTTGAGACGACTTGCCAAGGAGATGCGATGAAATACGTGATCAGCTGGAACGAACGCCCACAAGGGTCGCCGGCGGAGTATGAGACTGCGCAGAAACGAATCCTGGAGGTGTTTGGTCAGTGGAAGGCGCCAGAGAATTTCAAGATCGAGTTCTTCGTGGTGCGGGTAGGCGATTGGGGCGGGCATCTGCTGGTGGACTGCGACGATCCCCTGACGGTTCACAAGTTCTGCTCGATGCTCCCCGCGTTTACGATGGAGGCGCGCCCGGTGGTTCCCGTCATGGACGCCGTCCGGGCAGAACTCGAAGTCATGGCCTGGCGCGACAAAATAACGGCCAAGTGACATCCGGCACGACCCTGCGCCTTTCTAAGTGACGCGGTTCGGGCGCCTGAGTGCGCCTGCCTTCACTCCTACTCCCAGTGAAGACGGGCGTCTCTTTTTTGCGCTTTTTGGGTTCGCGCTTTTTGGGGGGACTAGGTGCGACCTTCGGCCGGTCTGCTTAGCGAACCGCAGCGGGATACGTCCAGGCGGTGGAACTGCCCCACTCAAGCCAAAAGACGGCTTGAGTGGGCCACCCGTTCCGAGAGGTTTTCGCCGCGTGCCTCCAGGCGGAACATTGTTTAGAATCATACGTAGAATCAAACCAGGCCTTCTTTCAAGAATCCGGTTCGACGACCCTGAGGGTGAACCCTATGAGACTCATACGACCTGCAATTCTTGCGATGCTGATCGCCGGCGCATTCTTCTACTTCACCACCTGGCGCTCGAATGCGAAGTTCGCCGGCGCGAATCCGGTGAACTGGTTGAGCCATCCTGCGCAGGTGGAGATCACCGAGGCTTCTGGCGGCGAAGGGCTCGACAGCGAAGAGCAGAACAACATCAGCGTCTATAAGAAGAATATTCCGGCGGTGGTAAACGTTACTTCGCGCGTCATGACCTTCGACTTCTTTTACGGGCTGGTGCCGCAGGACGGCCAGGGCTCGGGCTTTGTCATCGACAAGGATGGCCACATCCTCACCAACTATCACGTCATCGCCGATGCGCGGCAGGTGGAAGTCACGCTGCACAACCGCAAGAAGTACAAGGCGACGGTGGTGGGCACCGACCAGGCGCACGATCTGGCGGTCATCCAGATCAAAGCGCCCGACCTGGTTCCGGCGGTTCTCGGTGACTCGCGCAATTTGCAGGTGGGGCAGAAGGTTTATGCGATCGGCAACCCGTTCGGGCTGGCGGGAACGATGACGCGCGGGATTGTGAGTTCGATCCGTCCGGTGCGCGAACCGAATGGCGCGACCATTGGCGATGCCATTCAGACCGATGCTGCGATCAATCCCGGCAACTCGGGCGGTCCGCTGATGAACTGGCACGGAGAAGTGATTGGCATCAACACCATGATTCTTTCCCAGGTCGGGCAGAATGCGGGCATCGGGTTCGCCATTCCCATCAACACGGCGAAGGCGGTGCTCAACGATCTGATGACGCTGGGGCGCGTGCGGCGGCCGGCGCTGGGCGTGGTTACGATCCCGATCAGTGCGGACCTGGCGGATGAAATGGGCTTGCCCGCGGACTACGGTCTGCTGATTCTGCAGGTGACCCCCGGCGGCGCCGCGGACCAGGCCGGACTGCACGGCGGCACTGAGCGCGCCTACCTCGGCAACCGGCTGATCATGCTGGGTGGAGATCTGATCGTAGCCATCGACGGCGAAAAAGTTGAGAACGAGATGGACCTGGCGCAACTGATGAACAACCACCGCGCCGGAGACACGGTGAAGATAACGATCTACCGCAACAAGAAGAAGATGGACATAACCGTGGCGCTGGCGGAAGCACGGGAACAGGTGTAGAAGCTGTCAGCTGAAAGCTGCTCTTCTCAGAATGCGTAACGCAGCGACTCGGTCACGGAGTTTGCGTGAAAATAGCGCGGCGCCGTGGGCCCGACAAACGAACCCTCGTTGTACTGGTAATAATTCCAGCCCGTATTCCAGGCCAGCTTATGGCCCAGGTCCACGCTCAGGCTGCCGACTGGCTGGTAATACTTGTACTGCGCGGAGCCTTGCGGCTGCAGGATGTTGAACTGCGGAACGCTGCCATCCACGTTGGTAAAGCTGCCGCCCAGGTTGACCGTGGTGCGCTTGTCGAACTTGAAGCGGACGGTGGTCATTCCGAACTGAGTGTGATTGGTGTAGAACGAGTTGGCCAGCAGAGGATTGGCCGATTCGTTCGCCGCACAAGAAGTGGCGGTGGTGGCGAAGGGAAGAATCGCGCCGGTTGGCGGCGTGTCGGCGAAGCAGATCATGGCATTCTGGATCACGTCGTTGTAGTTATAGGCCAGGTCGAGGCTGAAGCGCGGGCGGGGCGTGAGCGAGGCGGTGAAACCATAGTTCCGGTTGTGTCCCGCGTAATTGGTGAACGAGTAAGCGTTGGCGTCCTCGATAATGTTGAAGGACCCGCCCAAGATGGCCCACGGCCGCGGGTTATAGGCGGCCTGGAAGCGGTAGCGCGATTCCTTGCGCGGCGCCACGGCAACGATCACATGGTTGTAATTGGCGTGCTCCCAATCGAAATTCAATCGCAGGGCGTGAGTGGGCCGTGCCCAAAGGCCCAGCAGCGCCGTCTGCTCAAGAACCACGAAATGGCTCTCGCCGGTGGTTGAAAAGGTGTTGAAGGTTTTGCCTCCGGCAAAATCGTCGAAGAGATTGAAGATGCGATCGCCGTAGCGATAGCCGATGCGGGCTCCCGCCTTTTTCGAAATGTCCCAAGCTAATTCGGCCTGATTTCTTTTCCAGGTCTGGTTGAAGGACGACCGGGTCACGGTGGGCGTTCCCCCCGGGACTTCCGGAGTAATGAGCGGCGTACTCAGCAGCGAGCAAGGCGGGGCTGCACAGCTATAGTCGAGCTCGTTTAAATTGCCGTTCTCCGGAATGCGGTAGGCCCAAAAATAAAACTTCTCGATCAGGCGCAGATGCTGGCTGAGGCGCACAGTGGCCCCGAGATCGAATGTGTCTGAAATTCGGCTGGCGGCGGCAGTTCCAGTGCCGGTCAAGGCGAGGGTGTTGGTGCGGGTTAGCAGACCGTTGAAGGACTCGTCCAAGGGCGTGCTCATCTCGGCGTCACTGTAGGCGAAAGAAGCGACCAGGTCCACGCGCTGGAAGTAATTGCTGCGCAAAGCTAAGCGCTCGGTGGGCGTCGAAGTGCGAATCTGTTGGTTCCGCAGATAGCTGAAATAAGCGCTGCAGGTGGTATTGGTGAGGGTTCCCGTGGAATCAATCAGGCTGGTTGCCGGCGCCTTCACGGCACAAGGCACCTTGTTAACAGTGTCGATGGACAAGCCCAACTCAACGGAACTTCCACCGGGTAAGAGCGCCGGTGCGAAGGATGCAAGTTGCGTGTCCGTGTCTCCCTTGTAGTAATCGAGGAACTGGTCGTAGCTGAGGACGGTTCGCGGCAAGATCCGCCAGTCCACGCCCATGCGGTAGGAATTCATGGTGGTGTTCCAGGGCTGAAGGAGCAGGCCTTCAGTCCCCTCGTGGATGCTGGTGTAGACCGGCCCTGTCATGTTGTTGTGCGAATAGCCCAGGCGAAAGCTCACGCGGGACTGCGGCAGCAGAGTGAGGTCGACATCGCTCATGCGCCGCGTGGTGGCAAATGCGTTGGGCGAGTTCAGCGCGGGAATTGCCGGAGTGGAGGTGGGAGGATTCAGGGGATTGGCCAGCAAATCGTAGTCGGAGAAATACTGATCGCGCCGAAAGCTGCCCTGCAGGTTGTACCATTTGTTTTTGCCCGCGCGAAGGCGCAGGGCGTTGTTAGGATCGCCTCCCCAGCCAAAGCTGTTGAGGTAAAGATCGTCGAACAGGAAGCCTTGGTGATCGAGTGACTGCATGGAAAGCGTCTGGTCGAGAAAGCGCGGGCCAGTCTGCAGATTCACGAGGGTGTCGTACATATTGCCGCTGCCGACTACGTTGTTGGACCGGTAACCCAGCTCAACCGAGGAGTGAATCCGATAGCCGCCGCTGGTGACGCCATCCGGCTCGGCGGGCGGGGTGGGGCTGGAGGGAGATTGGGCAAAGAGCATTCCGGGTAACAAAGCGATCAGGGTCCAACGCAGCACCGCGAGAACAATGGCGAGCGCGGAGGAGGTACCCGCCGAGCTGCGCTCGGGGACGGGCGAGAGCGCCCGTCCCCACACAAGCAATGATTGCAGGTCGAGTTTTATTGGCAACGCCATCGGTTCTCCTTACTTGAAAAAGACGAAACTGAAGTTGGAGCCGTGAATCTGGTTGTGACACATGGTGCAGGCCTGATACTTCGCCGATTGATTGTGTGCGGGCCCACTTGGCCCCGCGGTGGGGAAGGTATGGCACTGCAGACACATCATGTTCACCAGGCTCACTTTGAGGAGCCGGGGATTGGGGGAACCGTGGGGCGTGTGGCAACTGCTGCAACCCTCGGTCTTCACGGGCACATGTTCGTAGACGAACGGCCCTTGCTTGTCGGCATGGCACTTGTAACAGACGGCGTCGCCGCCGGGCAGGGCCCGCACTTGCCGGATGGTGGCAGTCCCGTGGGGGTTATGGCAGTCGTTGCATTGCACAAGGCCCTCGTTGACGCGGTGATGGAAAGGCTTGGCAAAATCCGCCTTGGCCGCAGTGTGGCAGCTGTAGCACAACTGGGGCTGGCTCTGGACCAGGAGGTGCTGTTTTTCCTGAGCGTGATGAGGAGAGTGGCAGTCGAGACAACCGACCGCGTTGCTGGCGTGGGCGGACTCGGCGAAATGGGACTGCTCATGGCCTTCGCCGTGGCAGGTCAGGCAGCGGGTGCTTGTCTCCTCCCGAGAGTGGTCTCTGAATATGAAAATCTTGGTTTTGTCACCGCCGTCGGCCACGTGGTCCGCGCCGGGACCGTGGCAGCCTTCGCAGCCTTGCTTTGAGGGGCCCGATTTGTTTAGCGTGGTCTTCCAGTGAGACGTTTTCTCCCAGGTGTTGTAAAGGTCTTCGTGGCAGCTCTTGCAGGTTTCCGAACCGACGTACTGGGAAGCATCCGAAGAAGTCGCGGGTAGGGCCGTGTTCTTTTCGTTTCGGTCCACTGCCGCTGCTGGCGACACGAGCAGTCCTAGGACTGCCACGATCAGCAGGCCGCCCACACAGCAGAACTGTGGTCCGAAGAACTGTGGTTTGAATTTCTTCATGGTCTGTGCTCTTTCGCGGAATTGCTTTTTGAGCCACATGCCACATCACGACATGCTTGGTGCATTATCGGAGTAGCGTTCAAAAAACGATTGTGATTTCTGTCACATGGTGCCTTCATTCGGGCGCGTCCTTTCCGTTTTGGGAAAGATTGGACGATCGGAAGCTCCGTGCGAACGGGATCCGATCCGTCTTTGGCCGCGTTGGTTAGCAAGTGTCCTTGAAGATTGTCCGATTTCCACGTACTCTAACTACCTGCCTATGACTGCCGTCCGCTAGCCCGCAGGCTTGTAGTTCCTGAGCGAAGATGCGCCGGGGTGTCTGCATTTCGTTCCGTTCGGTTCCCGTTTTCTCAATCCAGAAAGGATTTCTGACATGCAATTCGTGGAAAAGGTGTTGGCGCGCCGCCTGGAAGCGTGCGAAGAGATGCCGCAGGTGTTCTATGCGCGGGAGTTTCAGAAGAGTCGGCCCGCGATTGGAGCTGCGGAGGAAGAGGTCTGTGGCGGACACATGATATTCGCCGGTCTGGGTTCACCCATCGGCAGGGCGACCGGGGCGGGCCTGGATCGGCCGTTCGCGGCTGAGGATCTGGATCGGGTGGAGCAGTTCTACCGTTCGCACCAAGCTCCATCGCAAGTGGATCTGTGTCCGCTGCACGAGGCGGCAGTGTTTGAGATGTTCAAGGAGCGCGGGTACAGCATTGGCCAGCTGAATAATGTGCTCTACCGGCGACTGGATCGCGACGAGGAGTTTACGGCGCCCGCAGGGTGCGAGATTCGCCGCGGTGTTCGCGAGGAGGCGGAGACGTTGTCGGCTATCGTGGAGCGCGCATTCTTTCCCGACGGCGCACCCGAGGCGTTCACGGGCCTGATTGCGCCGCTCTACCAGATGGAGGGCGCGGTGACCTTCCTGGCCAGTGTCGAGGGCAAAGCGGCGGCTTGCGGGGCGGGGCTCGTCATTGCTGAGCACGGGATATTCGCGGTGTGCGGGGCCGGAACGCTCGCCGAGTTTCGCGGGCGTGGGTTGCAGACTGCTCTGCTGCGCGCCCGCCTGACGGCAGCGGCCGAGGCGGGATGCGAGTATGCCGTGGTGGTTACGCAAGGCGGGACGGTCTCACAGCGCAATTGCGAGCGGCTGGGATTTCGCGTGGCTTACAGCAAGGTGACCGTCATTAAGGAGGTGGGGAGGGCTTAGCGTTCTTCCATGCAGCAGGGTGCGCAGGCGAGGACAGGACAGCAGATTCCTTGTCATTCTCGCCGCGCTTTCGCGCGGCTGCGAATGACTCGGAATGACAAGGTTTTTTCTTGCCTCCCTGTTGGGATCGCTTCATGCTGCGGTTTCGGCGAAGAAGTCTTCGATCTCGTTTACCTCTTTATCGTCGAGGCGGAGGTCGCCGGCGCGCATGACGCCTTCGGCCTGCCGGGCATTGCGCGCTCCGACGATGGATCCGGTCACCGCGGGATGGTGCAGGGTCCAGGCGATTGCGACTTCGCCGATAGAACGGTTGTGACGGTTGGCGATTTCGCGCAAGCGCTCAACCAGCCCCAGATTGCGTGAGAGATTCGGTTCTGTGAAGTCGGGATGCAACCTGCGCCAGTCGTCGTTGGGCAGCCTGGCCGCGCGCTCGCGGGTCATGGCGCCGGTCAGGAGGCCGGAAGCCATCGGGGAATAAACGATCACTCCAATGCCTGCGCGCAAGCAGTAGGGCAGAATCTCGTCTTCGATCTCGCGGTGCACCAGCGAATACGGAGGCTGCAGCGAGGTTACGGGAGCGATGGCATGGGCACGGCGCAGTTGCTGGACATCGAAGTTGGAAACTCCGATCCAGCGGACCTTGCCTTCGCGTTGCAGGGCGGCGAGCGTAGACCATCCTTCTTCGAGCGCGGGTGAATCGGGGTCGGGAGGCCAGTGAATCTGGTAGAGATCGATCACGTCGATGGCAAGGCGGTGGAGGCTGTCTTCGACTTCGCGGCGGATCGAACCGGCGCTCAAGACTTTCTGCACCTGACCCTTGGCATCCCAACGCAAGCCGCATTTCGTGAAGAGGTAGGGCCGCGGACCGGACCAGCTTTTGAGGGCGCGGGCAACGACTTCCTCGGAGTGCCCCAGGCCGTAGACGGCTGCGGTGTCGATCCAGTTGACGCCGAGTTCGAGCGCGCGGTGAATGGCGGCGATGGAGTCATTGTCGTCCTGCGATCCCCAGGCGAATTGCCAGCCTGAACCGCCGACGGCCCAGGCTCCGTAGCCCACGGGAGTGATGTGCAGATCGGAGTTGCCAAGTTTGCGGGTTTGCATTTCAATCTCTCCTTACAAAGTTTGATTTACTGCCGGATCAATCCGATTCAGAATTGAGGCGCAATGAATGTAGATACGATTCGTGAGTTCTGCCTAGCGTTTCCCGGGGCTACTGAGAACCTGCAGTGGGGCGACGATCTCTGCTTCAAGATCGGCGGGAAGATCTTTGCGATTGTTGGCCTGGACAATCCGCGGCTTTGTTTCAAGTGCGCGCCGGAGATCTTTGCCGAACTGATTGAGCGCGAGGACATTCACCCAGCGCCGTATGTGGGACGCTACAAGTGGGTGATGCTGGACCGGTTGGATGCGGTGCGGTGGGACGAGTTGCGGGAGTTGATCCGGCAGTCGTATGAGATGGTGGCGGCGAAGACGCCGGGAAGGAAGGGCGGGAAGAAGAAGAGAGGTGTTTCTAAGCGCGCACATCCGAAGAAGTCGAAGAGGGGTTGAGATTCTGCTCGTGGATAGAGTTGGCGGGCGAGGGCGCCCGCCCCACACAGACCCCCCGCGCGCGAGCAAAACTGATTTGACTCTGCTTGCCGCCGTCGGCTAGCCTCAAGAGTCCCCCGCTCCTGGACATCTTCGACCTTCATGCGATTCCGGTACAGATCATTGATTCTGCCGCTGATGGCGGCGGTTGCGGTTTTCGCAGCGGCCGTTGCCGTCGGCTCCACGGAACCAGTGCATGCGCAGCACGGCATCGTGGTCAGCTTTCACGAATTGGCCTCGCGGGCGGGAGTTGAGATCATGCAGGCTGGCGGCAATGCCGTGGATGCCGCGGTGGCCACGGGATTCGCTTTGGCGGTGGTGCATCCGCCGGCGGGAAATCTGGGCGGCGGCGGATTCATGCTGGTGCGGATGGCGGATGGCAAAGTGCATTTCCTCGACTATCGTGAGAAAGCCCCGGCGGCGGCGAAGGCCGACATGTATCTGGATGCGCAGGGCAACGTGATCGAGGGCGCCAGCGAATATGGATACAAGGCGATCGCCGTGCCTGGATCTGTGGCGGGCATGGTCTACGCCGAGCAGAAATACGGCAAGCTGACGTTCAGGCAGGTGATGGCTCCGGCGATCCGGCTGGCACGCGAGGGTTATGCTCTGACTTGGGGAGAGGCTCGCGATTTGCAGGATGATAAATACCTGGGCAGGTTCGCCGAGTCGCGGCGAATCTTTCAGCGGGATGGCAACTATTACCAGCCGGGCGAGATCTTCCGGCAGCCTGACCTGGCGCGAACGCTGGAGCGGATTGCGGCGAAGCCGGATGACTTTTATCACGGCGCGCTGGCGCGGGAATTGGCGGCCGCGATGCAAAGAGGCGGAGGGCTGATCACGGCTGAGGATCTGGCGCACTATGAAGTGAAAGAACGCGAGCCGGTTCGTGGGACCTATCGCGGATATGAAATCATCAGCGCGCCGCCGCCGTCTTCCGGCGGGACGGTTCTGATTGAATCGCTGAATGTTCTGGAAGGATACGATCTCGCGAAACTCGGGAACCGGTCGGCCGCAGTCGATTCATTACACGACGGAGGCGTTCCGGCGGGCGTTTTTCGATCGCGCGGAATTCCTGGGAGACCCGGATTTCTCAAAGATTCCTGTGGCGCAACTCATCGACAAGAAATACGGCGCGGCCTGGCGTGAATCTATCGATGCAGACCGGGCCAGCCCGAGCAAAGATTTAAAACGGCCTGCGATTTTCAGCGAGCTTGAGCAGTATGCCGCTGCTCATCCCCAGCCGCTGGCGAATCATGAGTCGCCACACACCACCCACTACTCGGTCGTGGACGTGGAAGGAAACGCAGTCTCGGTTACGACGACGATCAATGACTGGTTCGGGTCGCGGGTGACGGCGGAGGGCCTGGGATTCTTGATGAACGACGAGATGGACGATTTCTCGGCCAAGCCGGGCGTGCCGAACTCCGACGGTTTGATTCAGGGTGCGGCGAATGCCATTGGTCAGGGGAAGCGTCCGCTGTCGTCGATGGCTCCTACCATCGTTGTGCGGGACGGCAAGACATTTCTGGTGCTGGGCTCGGAAGGGAGTTCGAAAATCATCACGACTGTTGCCAATATTCTGATGGGCGTGGTGGACTACGGGATGAACGTTCAGGAGGGGGTGAACGCTCCCCGCTTCCACAATCAGTGGATGCCGGACGCGTTGAACGTCGAACAATGGTTTTCGCCCGATACCGTGCAGGTGTTGCAAAAAATGGGATACAACGTGGAGGTCGGGTTGCACGACGGTGGGGCTGTCTATCCTTATTGGAGCGATGCAGAGTGCATCGCCATCGATACGAAGACGGGCGAGCGGCTCGGCGCCAGCGATGGCCGGCACAATGGAAAAGCAGTGGGGTACTAGGACATTGTTGATTGCTGATTGTTGATTGCTGATTGAAAATCAAACGCCGCATTCTTGGGTTTTAATCGACAATCAACAATCATCAATCAATAATTCCTCAAGGACGATCATGTTGAAAGCAGTATCGACCTATCTGTACGTGAAGGAGCGGCTGCATCCGGGGATTCTGGATGGCCTGACTCGCGGCGGAGTGCAGGCGATCGAGATTTTTGCGGCGCGGCAGCATCTCGATTATGCGAACCGCAAGGCGCACGTCAAAGAGATTGCCGAATGGTTTCGCGGGAGCGGGATTCCGCTGAATTCCGTACATTCGCCGCTCTATGCCGATTACGAATGGGGCCGGGCCGGAGCGCCGCCTATAAACCTGGCGTCGACCGACCGCGCGGGACTGGTGGAGGCCATGGATGAGGTGAAGCGCGCGCTGGAGATCGCGGAGCAGATTCCGTTTCGCTTTCTGGTGCAGCATCTTGGTCTGCCAAATGAGAGCTTCAGCGAGAAGAAGTTCGAATCGGCGATGACCTCCATTGAGCACTTGCGTGCATTTGCCAAACCGCTGGGCGTGCGCATTTTGCTGGAGAACATTCCGAATGAACTTTCCACGCCGGAAAAACTCATGGACATGATCCATACGGCACACTTTGACGATGTGGGGGTGTGCTTCGATTTCGGACACGCCCACATGATGAGTTCGGTGCGCGAGGCCTTCGAGATTGTGCGGAAACAGATATCCTCGACGCATGTCCACGACAATGCCAAAGTCCGCGATTCGCACCTGTGGCCGGGAGAGGGAACAATCGACTGGAAGGAAGCCATGGAACTATTGCGCTCCGCGCCGCAAACGCCGCCGCTCCTGCTGGAACTGGAAGGGAACGAGAAGGTGAATCCGCTGGAGAAGCTGGGGGCGACGTTCGAGAAACTGGAAACGGCTTAAAAGCTTTCACCGCAGGGGACGCAGAGCACGCAGAGGAAAGAACGGGCAGGAGGTTCTCTTGCGATCTCGGCGCGCTCGGCGGTAAATGGGTTTCTACACTATGTCTTCACCTGTGACAACCATCGCAGAAATCGGGAAGCATGAAGGGCAGTCCGTCACTATCCGCGGCTGGCTTTATAACCTGCGCGAGAGCGGGAAGCTATTGTTCCCGCAGTTTCGCGACGGCTCGGGTGTGATCCAGGGTGTGGTGCCGAAGAACGCGGTCACGCCCGAGGTGTTCGAAGCGGTTAAGACGCTGACCCAGGAGTCGAGCGTGATCGTCGAGGGCAAAGTTCGCGCCGATAAGCGTGCGCCTGGCGGCTACGAACTCGATGTGGCAAACGTGCAAGTGGTGCAGCGCGTGCCGGAGACCGATCCCTACCCCATCACGCCCAAAGAACATGGAGTAGATTTCCTGATGGAGCACCGGCATCTCTGGGTGCGGTCGCAGCGGCAGGCTTCGATTTTGCGGGTGCGCGCAGAGATCGTTAAAGCGGTGCGCGATTTCTTTGACGAGCGTGGATTCACGCTTACTGATCCGCCCATCCTTACTCCGGCGGCTTGCGAAGGCACGAGCACGCTTTTCCCCGTCGATTACTTCGAGGAGCAGGCGTATCTCACGCAGTCCGGCCAGCTTTACATCGAAGCCACTGCGATGGCGCTGGGCAAGGTGTATTCGTTCGGTCCAACATTCCGCGCGGAGAAATCGAAGACACGCCGTCACCTCACCGAGTTCTGGATGGTCGAACCGGAGGTTGCCTATGCCGAACTCGATGACCTGATGGATCTGGCCGAGGGGCTGATCAGTTTCGTGGTGAAGCGCTGCCTGGAGCGGCGACGCGTGGACCTGCAGGCAATTGGCCGCGACCTTTCCAAGCTCGAAAAGATTGAGCCACCGTTCCCGCGCATCAGTTACGACGATGCGGTGAAGAATCTGCAAGAAGGCCACGCCAAGGGCGCGCTGGAAACGAAATTCGAATGGGGCGGCGACCTGGGCTCGCCCGACGAAACCTATCTTTCGGCGCAATTCGACAAGCCGGTGATGGTGCATCGTTACCCGGCGAAGGTGAAGGCCTTCTACATGGAGCCCGATCCACAGCGGCCCGAACTCGCCCTGTGCGTCGATGTGCTGGCGCCGGAAGGCTACGGCGAAATCATTGGCGGCTCGCAGCGTATGGCTTCGCACGATTTGCTGGTACAACGCATTCACGAGCACGGATTGCCGGCAGAGGCGTTCAAGTGGTATCTGGATTTGCGCAAGTATGGCAGCGTGCCGCACGGCGGCTTCGGCATGGGCATTGAGCGGGCCGTGGCATGGATCTGCGGGCTTGAGCATGTGCGGGAGACGATTCCGTTTCCCCGCATGCTGCATCGGCTGTACCCGTAAAGAAGAATTGAGTAATGGGGTAATTTTGTAATCGGGTAATTTAAAAGCGAGGATTTCCGCGCTTTGCTTCTCAAATTACCAAATTACACAATTACCCAATTCTTATGACAACCATAAGCACAACCAATATTGCCCCCAAGAAGATTCGGGTGATCGGAGTGCCGCTTGATCTGGGCCAGTCCCGGCGTGGCGTCAACATGGGGCCTTCGGCCGTCCGGGTGGCGGGGCTTGAGGCACGTCTGGAGGCGTTGGGGCATCAAGTTGAAGATGGCGGGAACGTTGCCGTGGCGATCCCCGAACAAAAAAAAGAAGGTGATCCGCACGCGAAGTATTTAAAAGAAATTACGGCGACGTGCACCAAGCACGCAGAGCTGGTGATCAAGACGCTCGAGGCGGGGAAGATTCCGTTGGCGCTGGGCGGAGATCATTCGATGGCGGCGGGGACGGTATCGGGGGTCGCGGAGTTTTATCGCCGTCAGAACCAGCGGATCGGGCTGATCTGGATTGACGCGCACACCGACATCAATACGCCTGAGAGTTCGCCGAGCGGGAATGTACACGGAATGCCGCTGGCCGCGCTGATGGGACTGGGTCCGGCAGAGCTGCAGAACATCTTCGACTTTTCCCCGAAGGTGAAGCCGGAGAATTGCGTGCTGGTGGGAGTGCGCGACATCGACGCCATCGAAAAGGAAAATGTGCGCCGGGCAGGCATCGGCGTTTTCACCATGCGCGACATCGACGAACGTGGCATGCGTACCGTGATGGAAGAGGCTCTGCGCATGGCAGGGCGCGGGACCGCCGGTTATCACATTTCGCTCGACATGGATTGGATCGATCCCGAGGACGCGCCGGGTGTGGGCACTCCGGTGCGCGGCGGCGCTACTTATCGCGAAGCTCACCTCGCTATGGAAATCATTGCCGACCACGGACGCATGCTGAGTTTCGAGATCGTCGAGGTGAATCCTGTGATCGATGAGCACAACCAGACCGCTGATCTGGCGGTCGAGCTGGCGCTGTCGGCGTTTGGGAAGAAAATTCTGTAGGTTCGCTCTCGGAAAAGTTGACTCCACATGCCCTCCATCGTCAGTGCGTCCGAGCTTTACGTCATCGGCCTGGGACGGTCGTGGGCGATACTTGAGCCTGACTCGGACGGGGTACCTACCCTCGTGGAGCCCCAGCCACTCATATTCCGCGCTGCCTACATCGGACCGGACACGTTCGATAGCCAACTTTCCATCGCCCAGGGTCAACTTCTGTCTCCCACCTGTCATTTGTTCCGACCGCTGCAGTCGCCGGATGGGCCGCCTTATCGGTCAGGTATGATTTTCGTTTCTCGGGGTCTCCAATCCGGCGTGAGTTGGAGGGACGGATCATGCATTTCTCATGGATCGCAGATGCAAAAGTACGCTGCTGCGACAACATATGTGGACTACGACTGGGCGCAAGACGCGCGACGGGGACGGCCAGGCTACTTCCTGACGGGCCAGTCTACCGAGAGCGCCCTTTGGCGGGTGTTCCGATTAGAACCAGACGTGGCCGGGCGTCAGATTTTGACAATCGCCCCAGTTCAAGTCTCGCCGAAGTGCCCGCGAGCCGATTTTTCCTCTGTGACTGAACCAGTACTAAGGGTGGAGATCGCCGTTCAATATGACGAGTTCTGCCAACGGGTCGCTGCGAGTGCCTATCGGGATCTGCTGACAAAGGCGCGGAACGTAACCGAGGGGTTGGTCTCGGCCAAGCTCAGCGCTCAGGGACACCGGAATGGACGGGATCTGTGGGAAGACCTGCAGACGGTGCGCGGTCTTTTGGAGTCTCCTGCCGCGCGCAATTCTTGCGGCTGGTCTGATATCGAATACCATCTTGCCCACAAGATTCGGCTGCTTCACGCTCAAACGCACACCGGTAACGTAGCGGAATCTGGAAGACCAATACGCCCTGAGTTTGCACTCAGCGTTGCGGAAGACCTCGTCGAGTTGATGAGGATTTGGGGATATATTCGGTAGGGAAGGACTATGAAAAAGCTTCGAGTCGGCATTCTTTTTGGCGGGCGCAGCGGAGAGCATGAGGTTTCGCTGCTCTCGGCTGCGTCGGTCCTGCAAGCCATCGACAAAGATAAATATGAGGTTGTGCCTATCGGTATCACCAAAGAAGGCCACTGGCTGACTGCGGAGCATGCCGAGAACTTGCTGCAGGGTAAGCTGGTCATCGAGCCGCGTAACCTGCGCGCGGGCGACCCTGAAACTACTCAGGCAGCGGCGGTGCTGGCACAAGGAGAAGCGGTGGTGGTGCCGCCCGAGCCAGTACACCGGGAGAGCGGGCTCGTCCCTTTTCAGACGGATGGCGCGCTCACGCGGCGCGCCAGCGATCGCGCCATTAACGTCGACGTGATTTTTCCCGTATTGCATGGCACGTTCGGCGAAGACGGAACGATTCAGGGACTGCTCGAACTGGCCGACATCGCTTATGTGGGCGCGGGCGTGCTGGGCTCGGCCGCGGGCATGGACAAAGACATTATGAAATCGTTGTTCATCGCCGCCGGAATACCCATCGTGAAACATGTCACCATTCTGCGCAGCGCCTGGGAGAAAGAACCGAAGAAAGTTGAGAAGCTGGTCGGGAGCAAGCTGAAGTATCCCGTGTTTGTGAAGCCCGCGAACCTGGGATCGTCGGTTGGAATCAGCAAGGCTCACAACCGCAAGGAACTCGGCCCCGCGATTGAGGAAGCGGCGAAGTTCGACCGCAAGATTGTCATCGAGCAGGGCGTGGGCGGGAAGAACAATAAGGCGCGCGAGATCGAGTGCTCGGTGCTGGGCAATGATGAGCCGATGGCATCGATCCCCGGTGAGATTGTTCCGGTGAAAGAGTTTTACGATTACAACGCCAAGTATCTCGACGAAGGTTCCGAGCTGATTATTCCGGCGAAGCTTACCAAGGCGGAGACCAAGAAGGTCCAGGAACTGGCGGTGCAGTCATTCAAAGCGGTGGATTGCTCCGGCCTGGCGCGCGTGGACTTCCTCATGGATCCCGACACGCGAAAGATTTATCTGAACGAGATCAACACCATGCCCGGATTCACTGCGATCAGCATGTATCCCAAGCTGTGGGCGGCGTCGGGGCTCGAGTATTCGGAACTGATCGACAGGCTGATTCAGTTTGGACTGGAACGGCACGCGGACAAGAAGAAGAATCAGTACAGCCGGTGAGGACGATTGTTGATTGCTGATTGCTGATTGATGATTGAAAAGCATCCGAGGAGCTTAAGCTAGGATTCGAATTTCGGTGGTGTCTCAATTTGCCAGCCTATGCAAAGGAGTCGCCTCGCTTCGCTCGGCGGACAGCCGAGGCGGCTGTCTCTAGATGAGTATTTCCGGGAATTGAATTTCTGTTGACGAACCCCATCTGGCTGTGTAGCATCATAAGGACAAGTTTGCCCTTCGGGGCAGGCTGAATTTCATGCAGAGTGGCTGAGGGACGAGCCCTGTGACGCCACGGCAACCGGATCGGGATCATATATCCCGACCGCCAGGTGCCAACTCCCGCCCGGAAACGGGGAACATGAGATTCGGATGCGAAGCTTATTTCTATTTGCATTCCGATAACCTCTTTTCCTTTTTCCTGGGAAAAGAGGCCTTCGTATTTTAGGGCACTTTTTCCCCGGCTCGTCCCCGGCTATTCGCTGGAAACAGAAAGCGAGTAGCGATATGGCACACTACGAACTGCGCTGCCGGGAATGCGGCCGACGCTGGGGAAACCAGCCCCGCTCGATCTGCGACGAGTGCTTCTCTCCCCTGGAAATCACCTACGACTACGACTGGATCCGGTACTTGCTGGGCGAGGGATCTCTTGATCCGCAGAAGTGCATCCGTGAGCGCATCGCGCAGCGGCCGCCGAACATGTGGCGCTACGCCGAGTTGCTGCCGCTGCCCGCGGGTTTCGAGCCGCGGCTGCCGGTCGGATTCACGCCTCTATTTCAGGCGCCTCGGCTCGCGGCGCGGCTGGCCGGCGCCAACGACGCAAAGACCGCCGCGCAGAATCTCTATATCAAGAATGATGCCGTCTGCCTGCCGACGCTGAGCTTCAAAGACCGCGTTGTCGCCGTGGCGCTCGCGCAGGCGCTCGCTTTCGGGTTCGATACGGTCGCGTGTTCTTCCACGGGAAACCTGGCTAATGCTGTGGCGGCGCATGCGGCGCGGCTCGGACTGAAGGCCTGGATCTTCATTCCCTCTGACCTCGAGCCGGCAAAGATTCTGGGCACGCAAGTGTTCGGCGCCAACGTGGTGCGCATCGCTGGCAACTACGACCAGGTGAACCGCCTGTGCTCGCAGATTGCCGAAGAGCGCCGCTGGGGTTTCGTCAACGTGAACCTGCGGCCTTACTACGCCGAGGGATCGAAGACCGTCGGCTTCGAAATCGCCGAGCAGTTGGGCTGGCGTCTGCCGGACAACGTGGTCGTTCCCATGGCGGGCGGGTCATTGATTGTGAAAATCAAGAAGGCGTTCGATGAACTCATCAAGCTCGGCTTGGTCGAGGAGAAGCCGGTGAAGTTCTTCGGGGCTCAGGCGACGGGATGCTCTCCGATTTCAACCGCGGTGAAGACCGGCAGCGCGGAGATCGATCCGCAGAAGCCCACGACCATTGCGCGTTCGCTCGCCATCGGCAATCCTGCTGACGGGCACTATGCGATCAAGGCGATCAAGCACAGCGGCGGATGGAGCGAGGACGTGAGCGATCCCGAGGTGATCGACTCGATCCGAGTGCTGGCGGAAACCGAAGGCATCTTTACAGAAACGGCCGGTGGCGTAACCGTGGGCACGGCGGGCAAGCTCTATCGCCAGGACCGCATTCTGCCTGAGGAAACGACCGTGTTGTGCATCACCGGAAACGGCTTGAAGACGACCGATGTGCTCGCCGGTGTCTATGAGATCGAGCGGCCGATTGCGCCTAAGCTAGCCGAATTCGAGAGGTACCTGCATGAAACGCTGGACACGGTTGAGGTCGCGAGCGAGTCGGACGCTACGGTGGGAGCATAGTCTGCGTTTGTTCTGAAAGGGCGCGGCTTCAGCCGCGCCGCGAGAGATAAGAATGAAGGGCGGCTTTAGCCGCTGAGGGTAGCCTCGATGGCGATCACCGTACAAATTCCGACCGCACTGCGGCGGCACACGGCGGGCGTAGGCTCGATCGCGTGTGCGGCCACGAACCTGGGAGAACTGTTCTCTGTCCTTGATGAGAAATTTCCAGACCTGAAGCCGCACTTGCGCGACGAGGCCGGACAGGTGCGGCGCTTTCTGAATATTTACGTGAATGAGGAAGACATCCGCTTCCTCGGCGGGCCGGGTTACGCCTTTCAGGATGGCGATGAAGTATTGCTGGTGCCGTCGATTGCAGGCGGCGCGCGGTAGTCCTCCGATCTCGTTCTTCTTCCAACCGGTTGCAATCTTCGTCCCGTTCTGCCATAATCTATCTAACTAACTGGTTAATTAGTCATGGCTCAACTCTTCCGTCATCGCCAACATGCCCCCCGCATGGGTTCCCGCGGGCAGCCGGAGGAGAGCCGCGCCGCCATTCTGCAGGCTGCGGCGCGGGAGTTTTCTGAACTCGGCATTGCCGGAGCCCGCACCGACGCCATCGCCCGCGAGGCGCGGGTCAACAAGGCCCTGCTCTATTACTACTTCAAGGACAAGGAAACGCTTTACGGCGCGGTGCTCGACAGCGCATTTTCCGGGATGAAGGCGAAAGTTTTCCAGGTGCTCGACAGCGACCTGCCGCCGCGCGAGAAGATCATGGCCTACGTAGGCGCGTATTTCGATTTCATCGCCTCGAACCAGATCTATCCCAAGCTGATGCAGCGCGAAATGATGCGGGCACGCGAAGGCCACTCGGAGCACATCGACCGGCTGGTCAAGACCTACTTTCAACCGATCTATAAGCGGGTGGGCGAGTTGTTGCATAAAGGAATCGCAGAAGGTGAATTCCGGCAAGTCGATCCGGCGCATTTCGTTCCTTCCATGGTGGCGATGATTGTCTTCTATTTCAGCAGCGCTCCGGTGATGCAGCGGATCGTGCGCTTCAATCCACTGACGCCGCAGCGCATCGCCGAGCGGCGAGCCGCGGTTCTTGACTTCATTTCCGCAGCCCTGTTTGAGCCCCGTGCCGGCACAGCCCCGGCAGTTCGCAAATCAGGAGTCGCAAGATGAGCGCTCGTAACCGGTTCTTCATTCTTCTCGGCATCATCACCGTGATCGCCGCCATTTACTATTTTTTCTCCACCGATCATTCCAAAGATCTAGTCCTGATCGGGACCGTCAACTCGAATCAGGTGATCGTCAGCGCGCAGGTGGAAGGCCGCATTCAGAAGCTGCTGGTCGATGAAGGCACTCCGGTGAAGGCAGGAGACCTGATCGCCGTGCTCGATCCCTCGGAGCTGCAAACCCAGGAAGCGGCGGCTGCGGCGAACATCGCCAGCATGCAACATAAAGTTTCAGAGATGCAACACACTGAGGAATCCACATCAGGCTCTACTTCAAGCGACGTGGCGAACGCGCGCGCCAAGCTTTCGTCCGCGAAGGCTCAGCTCTTGCAGGCGAAAGCGACGCTCGATCGCACCGAGAGCGACAGCCGGCGCACGGTCGAACTGGCCAAGGCCGGCGTCGCATCGGATCAGGAGCGCGTGCAGGCTGAAACCAACTTGCAGGCGTCGCAGGCAACCGTGCAGGCTCAGCAGGATTTGGTAAGAGCGGCGGAGGCGGATTTGAACTCCGCCATTGCGCGTACGCATCAGGCCAATGCCGCCAAGAGCACGGTGGCAGCCACGCAGGCTGATCTTAAGACCGCGGTCGCACAGAAAAACCAGGCTGCGGTGCGGTTGGGCTACACCAACGTTTATGCGCCTGTGACCGGCACGGTTTCGGTGCGCGCGGCGCGGCAGGGAGAGGTAGTCAACATCGGCGCGCCGATTGTGACCATCGTCGATCTGACGGACACCTGGGTGCGCGTGGCAATTCCAGAAACCTACGCGGACCATATCGGTTACGGCGATGTTCTGCGCGTCCGGCTGCCGGGCGGGACCATCACCAGCGGCAAAGTATTTTTCAAAGGCGTGGAGGCCGATTTCGCCACACAGCGCGATGTGAGCCGGATGAAACGAGATATCAGGACGATCGTGCTAAAGGTCCGGTTAGACAATCCCAAAGGCGCGTTCGTGCCAGGGATGACGGCCGAAGTGCTGGTTTCGCCGGAGCAGTTGAAAGGCAGCACTTCGCAGGGCGCGACGGCAGCGGGGCAGCAATGATGACAGACATGAACGCCAAAGCGAACGGCGGCAGTGCTCCCGCGCCTAGCGCCGAAACGCCCTATGCCATCGAAGTCGAGCACATCGTCAAGAAATACGGCGACTTCACTGCCGTGGACGATGTTTCGTTCAATGTGAAAGAGGGCGAGATCTTCGGCTTACTCGGACCGAATGGGGCGGGGAAATCGACACTGATTCGCATGATGACCACGCTGATTTCGATCACTTCGGGGATGGCTCGCATTGCCGGCCACGACGTGGCCAAAGATCCGGATGCTGTGCGGCGGACGATCGGCGTGATTCCACAGGCGTTGACCAGCGATCTCGACCTTACGGTGGAAGAGAATTTGAGCATCTACGCCAAGCTCTACGATGTGCCCGCGAAAGAAAGAAAACGCTCGATCGAGGAATTATTGGGCTTGGTGGATCTAACCAAGTGGCGCGATGCGCAGACCAAGACTCTCTCCGGCGGCATGCGGCGGCGGTTGGAGATTGCCCGCGGGCTGGTGCATCATCCGAAAATTTTCTTCCTCGACGAGCCTACCACCGGGCTGGACCCGGTATCGCGCGTTTCGGTATGGGAGATGCTGGGCAACATCAAGAGCCAGCGCCAACTCACCATCTTGATTACCACGCATTACATGGACGAGGCCGACCGGCTCTGTGACCGCATCGCCATCGTAGATCACGGCAAACTGGTCGCGCTCGACGCGCCCATCGCGTTGAAGGCCAGCGTGCCGGGTTCGAACGTGATTGAAGTGCAGTTCGAGAATCCTCCGGACGATTGGGAGCAGCGCCTGCACACGCTCGATGACGTCACCTCGGTACAGCACGAGGGAGCAGCCATGTATCGAGTCCTGACCGGCAACGGCTCTCGAACCACCACCGAACTGGTTGAAATGGCGGTTGCAGCGGGGGTCGCGGTGAAGTCGCTGTCGGTGCAGAACACCACGCTGGACGACGTATTTGTGCATTTCACGGGCAGGCAGTTACGTGATGAACTGCAGAAAGCGTACGCCTTCGTGATGCCGCAGAGCCCGGGGTTGCGGCCATGAGCCGCCCAGGGTTGAAGCTATGAATCGGATGATGGCCATAGTCGAGCGCGAAATGCGCAAGTTCTTTCGTTCTCCAACTCTGATGCTGGCCTCCATGATTTTTCCCCTGGTGCAGCTCATCATCCTGGGGAATGCGTTCGGCGGCAAGATTCGCGACGCCCGGCTCGCCATTGTCGATCAGGACGGAGGCACGCAGGCGCTGAAGGTGCGCGAGGCCTTTGACTCCGTACGGGCCAATATTCGCACCTTCGTGGCGGTTCCCTACGACAACGAACAAGAAGCGGTGGAGGACGTGCGCAACGGCAAGCTTGAGGGTGCGGTAATCATTCCGCCGCAGTTCTCACGGCGCATCTACGAAGACAACCATCCGCAGATCGCATTGGTTGTGGATAACAGCGATAACTTCATGAGTTCCGCGCTGGAGTCGGAACTCACCGAACTGACCAACGCGCTGAACCAGCCCACGGTTGGGCCGCGCATCCTGCAGCAAACTGCGCTTTCGGTTGTCGAGCTTTATCCTTACATCGAATACATGAAATATCTGCTGCCCGGCTCGCTCACACTCGCGATGTTCGTCTCGGTGATGATTGGCGGCGGCATGCTGTACATCGACGACAAGGCGCGCGGCGTACATGAAGGCTACCTGGTCACGCCTATCACCAAGCTTGAGCTGGTGCTGGGGCTCAATCTGGCGGGCGCAATCAAAGCGGTGATGACGGGAGTCATCATTTGCGTGATCGGAGCGCTGATAGCGGGTGTGAGAACGATTTTCAATCCAGTCACGATGTTCGGACTGCTGATGATGATCGTGCTGACTTCGCTGGCGTTCAATACTATGATGTTTCTGCTGATGGTCCGCATCGAAGATCCGCTGGTGCCGCGGGCCATGTTCGGCATTCTGAATACGCTGCTGTTCTTTCCCAGCGGCGCAATTTATCCCATCCAGGCATTCCCGCCGTGGCTGCGGGCGATCGCCCGGGTTGACCCTTTTTCCTATGCTGTGGATGGCTTCAAATGTCTGCTGCTGAAAGAGACAACCCTCGCAGCCGTGGGGGGTGACATGCTTTTCCTGACGATCTTTGCCGCCATTACTCTCGGAATCGCCATACCGCTGTTCAAGCGCACGCTTTAGGAAAATTGAGCGATTGGGCGATTGGTGATTGGGCAATTGTTCAGCAAATGCGCTCCGGCAGCACCGTTGCTTAGTGACGTTGACCTTCAATCGCCCGATTGCTCAATTGCTCAATGACTCAATTCTTCCTGGAACTTTTGACTTACCCACCGCGTCCGTTATGCTAGAGAGTGATGACCCTTCTGGACGCGCAAGAGTACCATCCCGAGAAAGAGCGAAGGCGAAGAACCCGGAACATTTCGGCAGTCATTCTTGTTCTGCTCCTGGCTTTCGGTGTCTGGTGGAACCGCTTCTGGCCGGAAAAACGCGCCGCCGATAAATTCTTTTCGTCCTTGCAGAAGCAAGACTTCGAAACCGCCTACGGCATCTACTATCACGATCCCGGATGGAAACAACATCCGCAGAATCACGCGCAGTATCCCTTCAACGAATTCTGGCAGGATTGGGGCCCTGGCGGCCAGTGGGGCGTCGTCAAGAGTTACCGGATTTATGGCGCCAGCAATTGTCCCGGCGGTGGAAGTGGCGTGGTCGTTGACCTGATCGTGAACGATCGCGCACAACACGCCCAGTTGTATGTGGACAAAACGGATAAGACGATCAGCTCGCCGCCTTGCGATCTGGAATTTCGCTGAGACTTAATTTCCGAAGTGTTGCAACGTGTTCGTCAGGGACGCCTCGTCGCCAGCATTCACACAGGTTTTCGACCGGTCAATCTGCCGCATCAGCCCGCACAGAACTTTCCCCGGCCCGATTTCCACAAAGGTCTGGACGCCTTGCTGGATCAGCAGCCGCATGCACTGTTCCCACTTCACTGTGCCCGTTACCTGGCCGACCAGCGTCGTGCGTGCCCGCTGTTCATCGCTGACTAAAGAGACTTCCACATTGCACGCGACGGGATACACCGGTTTATGCATCTTCAGTGCGTTCAAATCCACTTCCAGGCGGTCTTGCGCAGGCTTCATCAGCGAACAATGGAAGGGCGCGCTCACGGGCAGCACCTTGGCGCGTTTCGCACCACGCTCATCCGCCAATTTCGCCCCGCGCTCCACCGCCGCGGTGTTGCCGGAGATGACAATTTGCTCCGGCGAATTGACGTTCGCGGGGGCGCAGACTTCGCCCTGTGCCGCGTCCTGGCAAACCGCGGCAACCTTCTCGAATGCCATGCCCAGGATTGCCGCCATGGTCCCCACACCGACCGGAACCGCCTCCTGCATATATTTTCCGCGATTGCGCACCGTGCGCACCGCATCGGCAAAGCTCATCGTGCCAGACGCTACATGCGCCGAGTACTCACCCAGGCTGTGGCCCGCCACGAAGTTCGGCTTGGGGATGCGGCCCTCGATAACTCTCAAGGCCGCGATCGAGGTGGTGAGAATCGCCGGCTGCGTGATCTCGGTCAGCCGCAATTGTTCTTCAGGCCCCTCAAAGCACACTTGCGACAATTTGTAGCCCAGAGCCTCGTCGGCTTCTTCAAACGTCTGCCGTGCGATGGGATACATCTTCGCGAGATCCTTGCCCATGCCCACGACCTGCGATCCTTGACCGGGAAACATGAATGCGATCCGATGCCCGTTACTGGATTCTTTCATCATCTTGGTTGCGAGAAATTAGTGAGCCGGTGCCACTTCTGCTTCTGCCAGTGCGGGACGAATCTCGGCCAGTCCCCGCTCGATCGACTCATTGATATGCCGCTCGGAGAACTCCGCGGCCACCCGCACCGCATTCTTGATTGCGTTCGCGTTGGACGAACCGTGCGTGATAATGCACACGCCTTTCACTCCCAACAGCGGTGCACCGCCGTATTCGGTGTGGTCGATGCGCTTCTTGAAATCGGAAAATGCGCTGCGCGAAAGCATGTAACCAACCTGCCGCGTAATCGTTGCCTTCAGCGATTCCTTCAGAACCGTGCGCACCAGGTTCGCCACGCCTTCGGAGATCTTGAGCGCCACGTTTCCTACGAACCCGTCGGCCACAATCACGTCAACATGTCCATTGAACAGGTCGCGACCCTCGACATTGCCCACAAAGTTCAAGGGCAGCCGCTTCAATAGCTGGAACGACTCGCGGGTCAGCTCGTTGCCCTTGGTTTCTTCTTCGCCGATCGAAAGCAATCCCACTCGTGGGCGGCGCCCGGTTGCAAACATCGATCGGCCGAACGCTTTGTTATCGAACATGGACCGGAAATAAATCTCGCCCATTACCGCGAACTGTTCTAGATTGTGCGGCTTGCAATCCACATTCGCGCCGACGTCCAGCAGAATCGCCGCCGTTCCTGGAGCAGTCGGAAAAACCGCCGCCAGCGCCGGCCGGTCCACACCGCGCAAAGCGCCCAGCACCATCTTGGCCGTAGCCATCGCGGCCCCGGTATTGCCCGCCGTGACGAAGCCCGCCGCTTGTCCCTCGCGAACCAGCCGCAACCCGACTCGCATGGAGGAGTCGCGCTTGGCGCGCACGGCCTGCACCGCCTTGTCTTCCATGGAAATGACTTCGCTGGCGTGGACGATCTCGAGTGGCAACCGCGCCGCCGCCGGGTGACGCTCCAATTCGGCTTTGATCGTGGCTTCCGGACCGACCAGCAGCACGCGCACTCCGTAATTGCGCGCGGCATGGATCGCGCCTTCGATTTCAGGCTTGGGCGCGCGGTCCGAACCCATCGCATCCAGCGCAATCACGCTAGGCATGGTGGCAGGAAATTAACTGGCTTCCTTCACTTCCAGAACTTCGCGGCCTTTGTAGTAGCCGCACTTGACACAGGCGCGATGCGGCATCTTCTTCTCGTGGCAGTTTGGACACTCGGAGAGCGAATGGCTCTTCAGCGCATCGTGCGCCCGCCGGGTCGAGGTGCGCTTCTGAGAATGTCTTCGTTTCGGATTCGGCATGGTCTATAAGTTCCTCTCGCCAAGGCCTCGCGGCCTCGCATGAATAATCTCAATAACCCTCAATGCGCCAGCTTGCCCCGGATTTCTTTCAACGCCGCCCACCGCGGTTCCTCGAGCGTTACGGCGCACGAGCACTGCCCTTCATTCAGGTTCTGGCCGCAGTGCGGGCACAATCCCTTGCAATCCTCGCGGCACGTGACCTTCAACGGGACAGCTAACAGTACTTGCTCCCGCACCACATCGTCGAGCAGAATTCCCTCACCCTCATAATAGCTGATCTCAGCCTCCGCGTCGGTCACCGACATCTCGTCCCGCCCCGCATCCGCCCCCTGAGGACGATATAAAAGGTCGAACTCCCGCTTCACATCCTGAGTAATAGGCTCCAGGCAGCGCGCGCAGTTCGTTTCCAGGCTAGTCGCCAACCGGCCCCTGATCCGTATGTCTTGGATTATCTTGTGCTTGCCGTGATGCTCTTCGACCAGATCCGCCCGCCCGCTGCTCTCGATGGGCGTGACCTGGCGGTAATCGGTTCCCAGGTCGATCACGCCCGGCGCGAACTTCTCCGCAAACTCTACGGGATGAAGTTCTAAATCTTTGATTTCGAAGAACATCGGAAACCTCCGCGCCCCGTCCAGTCGCCGCCCCAAGCTCGCGGAAGCACGCCAAGAAGGCGCAAGTACCGCAAGGAGCAAGAGTTAAGGATAAAGGCTGATAGAAAGCAGTGTCAAGGCGAGATAGACTAGGGTGCTGTCTTAACACACTACTAGGACACTACCTAAACTGGTTGACGGAGGTATATTTCAGGTGGAGCACGCCACGCCTGCGTCTGAGGAGTTGCAACGGCGCCGCGAATTCCACGAGCGAATGGCGGAACTCCGCGCCCGTCAGCCGGAGAGCCCCGGTCCTTTTCCCACCGCCGAAGAGATGATCCACGAGGACAGGGATCGTTGACGGAAAACAAGAATCAGTGGTTCCAAGACCGCGCTGGTCTCGCGGCAATCCTCCTCACCCTGCTCGGGTTCCTGGCGCGTCTTTGGACCGCCTCCGGAACCTTCCTTAATCCCGATGAGGCCCTGCATTTCCGTCTGGCCAACCAGGTTTCGCTGGACTTTGCCTACAAAGCAGCTCTCACTGCGGCCCATCCTCCGCTGTTCATACTCTTACTCCATTTCTGGCGCGTCCTGGGCACATCGGAACTCTGGCTGCGCCTGCCCTCGGTGCTTGCGGGTACGGCCTTTTGCTGGATGTTCTACAAATGGCTAACCAAAGCCGCTGGCGGCCTCGCCGGCTTGATCGGACTTCTCTTCGTCGCCTTGCTTCCGCCCATCGTCGTGCTTTCGGCGGAGGTGCGGCAGTACGCTTTGCTGCTGGCATTCCTGGTCAGCGCTCTGTACTTTCTGGATGTAGCTTTCGCGGAAAACTCCCCCGGCCGGATGGTGGCCTTTTCCCTCTGCCTGTACCTCGCCATGCTGTTTCACTACTCGGCGTTCTTGTTCGCTGCCGCACTCGGTGTTTATGCTCTGCTCAGAATCTTCACCGAGCGCCCGCCCGCCCGCCTAGTGGCAGCCTGGGCAGTTGGCCAATTTGGCGGGCTGGCTCTCGCGGTGTTCTTGTACAAGACCCATCTTTCCAGGCTAGGCGCAGGCGATTCAAGAACCGCGATGCAGGGCTGGATAAGCGAATATTATCTGCATCGTTCTTATTTCGATCCCACACACGACAATCCCGTGAAGTTCCTGGTGGGCCACACCTTTGGAGTCTTTCAGTATTTCTTCGGGCAGCTTGCCGTGGGGATTGCAATGGGGATCGTCTTTTTTGCAGGAGTCGCAATTCTTCTGTGCAGGCAACGATTGCCAGAGGACCGAAACTCTCCTCGCCCGCTAGGAATATTCCTGCTCATTCCCTTTGCGATTGCCGGCGCCACCAGCCTGGCTCATGTTTATCCTTACGGCGGCACGCGGCACGTTGCATTCCTCATCATCTCCGCGGTGACCGGCGTCAGCGTGGCCATTGTGTGTTTGGCGTCCAGCAGATGGGATCGCGGACTTGCCATTGCAGCCCTCGTCCTCGTAGCCTGCATCGCCTTTGGCAAACCCCGCCAGCCCCGGATGGAGCGTGCCGATCAATCCCGGACGCACATGGCCGATGCCCTTAACTTTGTGCGCGAAAACATTAAGCCGTCCGAACTCATCTTCACCGACTATCAGGGCGATCTCACTGTCGGCCACTATCTCTGCCAACAGCGTCCCATTTCTCTGGAAGTAACCCCGGCCGACTTCGAACAATTTTCCTGCGGCGGCCATCAGGTCGTTTCCAGCGACTATAAAACCGCGTGGATGTTTTGGGCGGACAACTTCCCCAAGGAGTGGCGACGATTCGTGCAATCCTACAATCTCAAACCAGGGGACACCGTCTGGGTTGCTCAAGCCGGATGGGGAGTCGATCTTCCGGCAGACTTGCAGAAGCACTTTGCGGAATTCCACGACCTGCGCTTCGAGTCGTTCGGCAAGAACATAAAAATCTTCAAGATGACGGTAGGCCAGCCCATGCCCGCAGCCGCTCCGTAGGGTGGAGCAGGCCTTCCAGGCCTGCGTTTGAAGGCGCCGATTTGGATCGGCTTTAGCCCCCGAGGTCCGCTCTCGAGTCGAACCTATTCAACGACTATTTCCCTGACGCCGGAATCTTCAGCCCCAGCACCCGCAGCGTGCTTTCATCCGGGACATGCCGCCCATCCTTCTTCGTCACGATTCCGAAGTTTCCCGAATAATCCCACATGGTCCAGCCCATGCCGTGCCGCTCCAGCACCGTGCGCACGTCGTGAATCCACGCCTCGCGGTCCCGTGGGTCCGCATAATCGCGGAAGACGCCGAACTCGTTGCACACCACCGGAACTCCGCGCTGCCGGGCCCATTCCGCGACTTGCGTAATTTCGGCGTCGATGCGCGCCGCATCCCAGTGATCCTGCCCGTAGCGGATCGCCGCCATCCGGTCCATCGCCTCCGGCACCCCCGCCGCGACTTTCGCCGCCGATTCCGGCGACGACGGATAATGCAGTCCCTTCATCCAGTGCCAGGAATACACTCCCCACGGCGCACCCTGGTGGGTAAAGATATGCGGCTCGTAGAAATGAAAGTTGTAGATCACGTTGGGATCGCGCAAGGGCTCGAGAAAAACCAGTTCATCGTCGCTCGACGAGTGCGCTCCCGCCGCGATCATCGTGTGCCGCGGAGCCCCTTCGCGAATCGCCGCCGCCAGCTTCGCCTGCACTCCGTTCCAGCGGTAACGATCGGAAAATTCCGGCTCGTTCAGAATTTCAAGAAACACCCGCTCCGCATCCCAGGTTGAATAATGCCGTGCCAGCGCCCGCCAGAAGTCGGCAAACTCCTGCACAAAGCTGTCGTCTTTCGCCAGCCGTGCTTTGAAATCACTGTCCGGATGCAGATCGATCACCACCGCCAGCCCCTGATCCAGAATCATCTTCACCGCAGCGTCAAGATATCCCAGATACTCCGCCGGAATTTCGTCGGGCCGGTGGCTCACCATCATCGGTTGCGGATCGACGCTCAACCGCACGTGATCGAAGCCCATGGATTTGATCAGCGCGATGTCTTCCGCCGTGGTCCAGCTCTGGAAGTGTTCCTTCGTGTACCCGCGCTTGTCATAGACCTGCGCGAACCATCCGCTGGCATTGATGCCATGCCGCAGCCGCGCCAACCGCGATGCCGGAACCGAGGAGATTGACTGCGCAGAAGAACCTGACTGCACGGATGAGCCGGGCGCAGCGGCCTGGGCCGGCAGTAAACTGGTGCCCAGCGCAACCAGAAGCGCGCCGAACAGAATGATCCGCGGAAATTTCACTTGAAGTGCTCTTCTTGGCGGCCTTAGCGGATCCTTGGCGGCCTTTGCGGTTAAAAGCTTTTTTTGCCGTCTGCGCCGCAAACGGCGCCTACTTCAGCTCCGCCAGTTTCTGGGTCGCGATCTGCACCGCGTCCGCGCCGGGATTGTCTTTCTTGATCTGCTCGTACAGACGCTTGGCGTCGAGCGGCTGGTTGCTGGTCTGGTAAAGTTCTGCCAGTTGCAACTGCGCCGTCACTTTGCTCACCGAAACCGTGGGCTGGTTGATTAGCTCCTGGTAGAGGGCCACGGCATCCTTGGTGCGGTTCGTGTTGCCGTAGAGCGCGGCCAGCGCCAGCTTTGCCACCGAAGCCAGCTCTTTGTTGCCGGCCGAAGCCACCGCCTTGAAGTTGCTTTCCGCGGCGGCATTGTCGCCCGCATTCTCTGCCGTCACTCCCAAAAAGTAGCGCGCCATATCCGCCGTGCGCGTGTGCGGATACTTCTCCACGATCGCCTGAAACTGTTTCTTGGCAGTCTCCGCGCGCTCCTTCGCCGAGGCAAAGCTGGGAGAGTCCGGCTGCGCCGGCGTTCCAGCGGGACGAAGCGGCGTCTCGAGAGTCCGAACCGCCACCGACAAATCGAAGCTCGCCTTTTCATCCTGCGCGCTCAGGTAATACCACCCGCCCACCACCGCGGCGGCGATCACCACGACGGCGAGGCCCGCGATCATGAGCGTGTTCCTGTGTTCCACGCTCCAGTGAGCGGTCTTTTCCGCAGCTCCGATGGTGACCCGGCTGAATGCGTCCTGTTTAAGTTGATGGCGGGTTTCTGCGCGCACGACTACCTTCCAGTCTCAGTTTCGTGAGTCTACGTAATGACTCTCTGTAGATGACTCGCTGTCTTGGTGGGACAAACCACTAGTTTATCAGCCGGAAAACAGCACCGTCAAAATCGTATCAACCCACAATTCTTGTCATTCCGAACCGGGCGCCAAGCCCGGTGAGGAACCTGCTGTTGGCCTGGAGCGTTGCGACCGCCGTAGAGCAAAACTGCATGCCGCCCCTACCGCGGAGCTTCCTCCAGCAATCCCTGCTCCAGTTTCTCCTGGCACTCGATGCAGTGCCGCGTCCACGGCACCGCCTCCAGTCGCTTGGCATTGATCTCTTTGCCGCAGTGGATGCACTCGCCGAAGCTGCCTTCGCGGATGCGCGCCAAAGCTCTCTCCACCATCTGCAGGAGTCGCCGCTCGTTGTTGCTCTGGCTGAACAGAAATTCTTTGGTGTAGGAACTGGCGGCGCGGTCGGCGATGTCCTGCGCCGTATCCTCATCGGCGGAGCGCCCGTCTGCCTGAGTGCGCGAGACCGTCCGCCGCAGATCCTGCTGCCGCGTCTCCAGCCTCTTCTTGAAGCTTTCTAACTTCTTCTTATCCATAAGGTCACACTTCTAAAATCCTGCGGCGGCTCCACAGGGAGCCGCCACTGAGTAAGGGCCAAACCAAAATGATAAGCGCCCCAATTGAGATGCGTCAACCACAGCCCCCCCCCGCGATTCGTGATAATTTAAGGGAACGTGGCCGTCTCGGTCCGGCATTACTCGGGGATGCAGCATCCTCGGAGCTGGCAGAATATAGAACATGGAAAGGGTCTCTCGAACCCAGCAGCGAGTTGTTAGACAGCACTTCGTGTCTGCGGGCTACCTAGCGCGATTCACATTGGGCGGCCAGCGCAATTCACTGTTTTACGTCTTCTCTCCCGGCCACGATCAGCACCGTGAAGCCACGCCAGGGAGTGTTGGCTTTGAAAAGCATTATCACGACATCGATGTACCTGGATTTGCTCCTGACCATCTGGAGACATTCTTTGAGCAGTACGAGGGACGGGCGTGTGCACTGTTTCGTGCCCTCTCAGCAAATCCAGGGCGATCATTGCTTACATACGAGGAAAGGGAAACGCTTACGGCCTTTTTGGCGCTGCTGGCTGCTCGCGTACCACAAGCAAAAAGGAAATACGAGAAGCTCGTCTTCGATAGCCGCGGGGCAGATGCGAATGACATCGTAAACTCGCCACAAGTTTTTGATACGTTCCTGAGCGTGGCTGAAAAATACGGCATCGAAGTGGAGCCAGATTTTCAATCAAAACTGCTCGAAGGACTGCGAGACGGCCACATATTTCCGGTCGTCCATAAGACCGAAGCTTCGCTTGGCATTTTGAGGCTGACACACGCTATCCTCGACCAGCTAGACGGGATGCATTACTCACTCCTATATTCTGATGGCCCCGATTGGTTCGTGTGTTCTGATTATCCTGTCGCTTTGCATTATGAGCTCTCAATCCCCGATGACCTGTTTGAGCGCCAAAAGAATATCGAGTGGCCCAAGCTGGAGCCGATTAATAGCAGCATCTATATGCCCCTTGCATATAACGTGGCGGTTATGATCCATCGCTTTCAGGATCGCCCCACGGCTCTTCGAGCCGATCATTATATGGTCTCACTTGTGAATTCGCTCACAGTTTCGTACGCTGAGCGATTCATCTGTTCACCAACTCCGGATTTCACCTTGCTTCTTCCTGGCGGTAAACAGATCGGAAATGCCGCCGATGCCGCTACCGTTCTAAGGAGTTTTGGAGCGCCGAAGGGTCGTCCTGCTGGCGCGCGGACGCATCTCTGAAGTTGGTATTGCAATCTAGGGCCGAGCGAATTCCTGCTCCCAGGTCCGCAACCCGCCGGAGTTCGGTTGAGGTGAACCAGAAAAAGCCGCTCGTCGCTGTTTGCTCGCACGAGGAATAGGCTGAATAAGTTGAGAGAGTAAGGGTGTGAAAGTGGATAGGCAGCAGCCCTCGTTCATTGCCGGGATTCCCACTGAGTGGAGCGATTTTGCGGAGCGCCATCGCGCCTTTCTTGAGCGGCATTCGCACTTGCGAGAGGCGCTGGATGTCGCCTTTATTCGTACGCTGACCCGGAGCGAACCAATTGAGAAGTTTGTATTCGGCTATGGGAGGCTTTGCTGTGAGGACTTTCACGAGGTCTTTCTGCTTTGCGCCAATGGCTATGGAGTAGGGGCGTTTAAGCTGTTGCGAAGCTTCTATGAGCACGCCGTCACTCTGCGCTACCTTCACGAGCACCCGGAAGAATTAGATGACTTCTGGGATTATAGCTACGTGACAGAGCATAAGGTCTTGAAACCGATCTTGGAGACGTTTGGGCAACAAGCATTTGAGAACACGAACGTCCGCGAAATCGAGGTCGAGGACCGGTTTCGACGCGTCAAAGATCGCTTCTTGATCACAGACTGTAGGAAGTGTGGGACCAAGAGATTGAATCACAACTGGAACAGACTTGACTTTGCCACAATGGCGAAGCGCGCTGGCCGATTAGGGGCCTTGATCGTTCCCGCCTACTACATCCCCCTGACTCATGCCCACAGCACCCCGGTTCGCTCGCCTCACGACTCGCGCCGCTTAAGGCGGTGGGTTTACCTTTGCCCCACTGCTCAGAGAAGGGAGGCAGACAGCGTCCTCATCACCGCTCACAATATTATTCTCCAGGTCCTTGAAGTCCAAGACGAGCGTTTTCCCATTCCGGAGCTACGAGAAAAGCTGCAAACATGTTCCCAGGACTTTCTTGACATTTGGAAAGGTCGCAATTCCCAGACCTGAGAGGCACAGAACCTCACTCCTATCGAGTGCCTATGCCGAGTGCCCCATTTCTCGCGTTCTTTGCGAGAAGTGGGGCCTTTGACTTTTTTCAAATCGCTGACCTGCGCCCGGACGCGTCAGAGCGAACGGGACACCTGGCGCACAATCGTAACCGAGAGCGGCATCTGCTGCCTGGTCGATCCGCTCGTCGCCGAAACCGTAACCGAATAAACCCCCGCCTTGGCGCTGCTGCTCGCGCTCAGCTTGAGCACGCTGCTGCCCGATCCGGGAGCGGACAGCCTAGCCGGCGTGAAAATGGCCGACACTCCGCTGGGCAGCCCGGTCACGGAGAAGGCAACTGCCGCGTCGAAACCGCCGCTAACAGTGACATTCAACGTGAGACTTTTGTTCGATCCGGCCGTGATCGACAGAGAACTCACCGACGGAGTCGCCTGAAAGGAAGGAGCGACCGTGGCGTCACTCCAGTGGTTGACCAGGACAAAACCGTCGATGGAGCCCAGCCCGGTGGCCTGATCGTATCCGGCGGTGGCGTTGAAGCCCGCTTGTCCCGGCACGCTGTTGTTGCCCTTGGTGATGTCGTGAAAAACGGATGCTCCGCCCGCCCTCTGTTTGCTGGCCAGAGAGTAGAACGTCGTATTGGCATTGCCCTGCCGGGCCGTTGTGTGCTGCACTACCAGCGCCATCACCCCGGCAAAGGAAGGCGATGAGGCAGACGTCCCACCGACCACATAGAGTCCGCCTTCCTGGTAGATGAGGTAGCCGTCGTGGCCGGCGGCGCTGAGGGAAACGTCAGGAACGTCGCGTCTGCCATCGGCGGGAACTCCAGTGCCCGCTTGCCAGGAAGGCTTGGTATAGAGGGAACTGGCTCCGCCGCCACTCGCCCACAAACCTGCCCCGTGGGCCGCTTTCGTTCCACACGGTTTCTGGTATATAGCTTAAAGATGATGACTGCGTGCCCGCGGCGTTAGAGGCCGACCAGTAGAGCGAAGGGTTAGAGGCGTCGTTGAACTCGGTGCCTCCAACACAAACGCTGTAGGGCGTGGAGCAGAGGCCGTTCACCCCGCGTCCATGCGTGGCCGACGCGGCCGACGCGGAATCGCATCCCGCCGCGCCGTTGTCTCCCGAGGAGACGAAGACGGTGATGCCCTGCGCCGCCGCTTGTTGCCACAAGCTATTCAGAAACCTGTTTCCGGAAGTGCCAAGCGAGGCCTCGCACAGCCCGAAACTCGTGCTCATGACCGGCGCCAGGTTGTGGCTGACGATGTATTGCGCGGAGAGGTCCACGCCATCGCTCGCATTCGTCAACTTCGAAACCACAAACTTGATGGCCGCATTCCTCGCCACCGCACCCGACCACTCCACGTCAAGATCGGCTTCGGTTTCCTCGCCCGAACTGAAAACGCCTGGGTCAGTTCCGTTGACGATGATCTGCGGATCGTTGGCAGGCAGCCCGAAAAACGTTCGGAACTGGCGCACGTCGGCGATCTTGATGTTGGAACGCGCGACGATGGCGACGGACTGGCCGCTGCCGTTGATCGACTGCTGATACAGCGGGACAAGGTCGTAGATGGTGGCGAAGTCTGCGGGAGCCAGGTAGTACGAGCCTCCGCTGGTGAAGTCAGGCGATGGCTTCCGGACCGCGCCGTGCATCGGTTCGCTGTGAAAGTCGTGCAGCGAGACCACGCCTCCGACAACCTGAAGGAGAGCGGCCGGAATTTCAGGATCGGTGGCGTTGGCGTGGTGGAGTTCGTTGCCCATCCTGTAGGCATGAATCTGCGTGTGGAATGCCGACTCGACTTGCGCAGCGCTGCCGCTGAAGACGATGGCGCGGCGGCCGGCTGTGACCTCTTCCACTTCCATGCCATGCCCCTGCAGCCATCCCACGACCTGCGCCGTGTCTGCTTCGGAGATGCCGAAGCGTTCTCCATACTGCTCGGGCGTGAGCCACTGATGGTAGTAAGGAGACTCGGGGTTGTGTTGCGCGTCCAGCAACTGGTTCAGCGCGTCTTGCTGTGCGGCGTCGGGCAGCAGGGTGAGGAGCATGTGCTCCATGGGAAAACCGGGCGCGACTGCGCCGGCATCGTATCGGGCAATGGCAAGGGGATGCAGGTTGCCGCGCAGGGTCACGCGTTGGTCTTCATCTATGAAGGAGGTGATGCGGTCTCTCACTTGGACTGACGGGGGCAGCATGAACAGAGGGCTCGGAGGGTCGGCGGGAGGCTGCGCCTGGGCAGGAAGGTCGAGGCAGAGAAGCGATAGAAAAATTGTTAACGTTAGAAACGGCAATGCGCGACGCTGCAGGCACGCGGTGAAGCGATGAGACATTGGGCCTCCGAGAAAGAGATGTGGTTCTTTGCTGCAGACTTCATCGGCGGGGCGAGGGGAACACTTGAGGGATCAGACCATCGTTTGGGGTGACGGGAGTCACCAGTGGGCTGTGGCTGCGAGGGGCGGTTGTGAGGATGGCGTAATGTTCCGACTGGAACATTGGTGCGAATGTTCCAGTTGGAACATAACTCACGTTTTACCGGAACACTGTGGAAATCGCGGAAATCTCGGAAAACCACCTTAAAGCTATAGTTGGAGGGCGGCAAGTGGCTGGGAGGGAGGGTTTAGGGAAAGCGCGGTGAAACGTGGTAGAAAAGCCACAGGGCGAAGGAAAAGCGTCGGAGATTAGCCGCGATGCTGGCACTTGGCGTGCGTGAGTGCCAATTTACGTAGACTTGCGGGAAATACGTCCCGTCTGTCCCCGCTTTTTGTCGAAGGATCCTCTTATGGTGAATTGGGCTTGACATCGCAAAGAGCAGGTCTATCATAGAAGTTGACAGGCGGTGTCCAGTACCAGTTTCAAGCCCCGGATGACTACCGGGGCTTTCGTATTTCTGTTGTGCTCCGGCGAAACCACCCCCTTAAGAACCAGGAAACGTCCCGTCTGTCCCCGGGTTTTGCTCCCTGCCGACACAGACGAGCCAGCAACCCTACAAATATTGGTGCCACGACAATAAGCCCCAACGTTAGCATTGCTCGCCCTATCGGCCTAAATGTAGCGATCTGCGGGACGAAGTATGCCAGAGCCACGGCAGCGTAGAACAGCACGCAAACAATCGCGCCCGCAAACCAGACCAGCTTCCATTTCATCGAGCCCCTCCTCCAGAGACTGCCCGGCGATAGACGGCAATATAGTAGACTATTGCGCCCACCCAGTTTAAGCCCACCAGGACGACGAACCACAGCCTCTTTGCTGCCGACGATGAGTGATCCAAACGAAACCAATACAAGCCCATGCCTACCCAGAGATACAGTGCGGCGAGTGCGCCGACTATGCCGACGAATGCCCCGACAACTTCGACAAGAACGCCTTCCGCCGGAATGGGAAGCATTCCCCCCGAGGACAACACGAGGTTAGCCGCGACAACGAATGCTATGATCGTCGTCGTGATTACAGCAGAGGTTGCAAACAGAAATTTAGAGCGCGGCTGCACCAGCCAGTCGTTCTGGATGAGCGGTGAATCCTCCATAAGAGTACCTCCCGATGCTGCCCGGATGCGGCAACCAAGTCAGTGGTTCCATTGATAGCGTCATCGCTGGCATCACTTATCCGGCGCGGCAAGTTCCATCAGTTTGTCAGTGTCAATGCCTATCTCGAAGCCAACGACGAGGACCCCTGCGGCCACCTCGCCTCCGTATCCCACATCGCCCTTAGAAACAGTGCCTTCAGCTTTCTCGGTTCCGAACAGCCAAGACGATGACTTCTCAACTTCGTGATTCTGCAATACCTGCCCGTTCTTTACAGTTACGTTTTCCGTGGATGTTTGCGGCCCTACCACGTCCTTGCCGACATTCAAGCCTGCCTGAGCCTCTTTGGTGGCTGATACCGACACCCCCTGCGTCGTCACAGTCATGGTTGACTTGACATCGCCGCCTACCTTTGCACCAACTTTGTCGGGACTCTTAGCCTTCCCTCCGTGAACCTCGACTCCTACCTCAATAGCCACTCCAACCGACGCTTTTACGTAGAAAACGCTTAGAAACTTCTGCCAGAAAGACTGCTTTTGGGATTGCTGTACCGGTTGGCCCTGCTGGTTGCCCTTTTTTGCCTGAGCGCTCTGCTGGTCGGCTGGCGTCTGGGTTGATGAGGAGGAACTATTCCCGCTCGACGGCTGCGTCGTGGTCTGGCCACCGGTCTGGGAAGACTGCGGAGGGTGAGACTCGGCGGTGTCGAACGGGAAGACCAGCCCTTCTTGATATCCCACTTCAAGACCGTTCACGAGAATCGAATACAGCCCGTACACATCCACCTTGCTCAACGGGTTGTTGTCGGCGTAGACATACTTGTTGCCCGTGCCGCGCATCGGGTCAGGACTGATCCAGCGGCCCTGGCCGCCGTGCTCTTCGCGAGCCGGAAAGTCGTATTCGTCGCTGACGATCTGGTCGGGTTTGCCGGTGAAACTGTCCACATTGAACGGCGCTCCCATCACCGCGTAGCGCTCGCCAAACGGTGCGAAGGCCAGCGACTCGGTGAACACCCGCGTAGAAGAATTCGATTCCGCGCGGATCGTCCCTTGCCAATCGGGGTAGCGGAAGCGCTTCAGCATGCCGCCGGAGTAGATTGCCTGCACGCCACCCGGCAGATCGACGTTCGTCGCATTCTCAGCGGTTCCCGTCATTTGTGCCGTGACGCCGAAGGCGGAAACATATTCGTGAATCGTCCCGCCCACATTCTCTTCCACCTTGTTGCCATTGGCGTCGTACGTGATGGTATTCGTATCGATCGTGGCAACGTGTCCGTCGGCCTGACCTGCCCCCTGCTTTCGTTCACGTAAGAATACGACAACTTTCTGGTGCTCCATCTCGGGGTTGAGCCGGGATGGGGGAGCGCGAGGGGCAAGGGATGGCGTTTGAATCCCTTGCCCCTCGCTCAGCTGTGTAGAAGCTTGCGGCCTGCGCTGCAAACTCCTTTGGTGTTTTGTATCCCAAACTGCTGTGTGGGCGCTCCTCGTTGTACTCCTTCTGCCACGCTGCGATTTTCCGCCGCGCATCGAACAGGTTCTGGAACCGGCTCACCGTCAAGCACTCATCCCGCAGCCGTCCGTGAAAACTCTCCACGTGGGCGTTCTGCGTCGGCTTGCCGGGCTGAATGTGCACCAACTCGATCTGCCGTTCCACGCACCACGCCAGAAAATGCCGGCTCGTCAGCTCCGGCCCGTTGTCGCAGCGAATTGCTTTCGGCTGTCCGCGCTCGGCCATGATCCCTTCCAGTACTCGCGTCACTCTCCGGCTGGCGAAGCTCGTGTCCACTTCCAAAGCCAAACACTCTCGCGTGTAGGCATCGACCACGCTCAACACACGGATCGCTCGCCCGCACTCCACCGCATCGTGCAAGAAATCCAGCGCCCACTCCTGGTTCGCCGAAGTCCGCGCCAGCAGCGGCTTTCCTTGGCGCACACAATGCTTCCGTTTCTTTCGACGAATCATCAGCCCGGCCTCGCGATAGATCCGATGCAATCTTTTGTGGTTCACCCGTTCTCCACCTCGTTGCAACAATACGTGCAGCCGCCGATACCCGAAGCGCGGCTTCGACCGCGCCAACTCCATCAGCTGCGTGCGCAGCGGTTCATCGCTGCGTCTGGTCCGGTAGCAGTAACTCGCTACCGCGATCCCCATCAGCCCGCAAACCCGGCGCCGGCTCGCTGCGTACTTCAACCGCAGCCAGTCCGCGTCCGCCCGCTGGTCTACGAGCTCCATCCGTTTTTTGCGATCACCGCCTTCAGCATCTCCTTGTCCAGACTCAGATCCACCACCAGCTTCTTCAGTCGCGTGTTCTCCTCCCGCAACTGCTTCGCTTCTTGCGCCTCACTCACGTCCATCCCCCCGTACTTCGCCTTCCAGGCGTAGATCGTATGCTTCGACACGCCCACTTCTCGGGCCACGTCCTCTGCCTTGCGCCCTGCCTCCAGTTGCTTCAGCCCCCCGATCATCTGCGCCTCCGTATGCTTGCTCTTCGACATGCTCCCTTCCCCTTTCCTTCGACGAAATCATACTTCGATTTGTTCGGAAATAGGGGAGCAGGTCAGAAGCACCAGCATCATCATCCAACCGTTTTGCGATTTCTCCTGTGTGAACCTTAGCTCCACGTCCGCTTTGGCCGGGTTACGCTCATAGGCTATGCGGGATATTTCGTTCTCCGTGGCGGTCACATTGATGCCGAAAGCTTCCCCTGCGAAGAGGTACACGTCGTTGCCGGACACATACGGAATCCGGTCAAAACTCTGCTCGTAATAGCGCTCATCATCCACATGGATTTTCAGCTTGAACGGAGCACGGAAAACCGGCTCCTCCTGCGTCGTACTCTTCGCTTGAGGGAAGCACGCTGACGACAGCGCAAGAGCTGCTACAACGAGCGCGACGGCGTTCCTCACGGTCATTCTTCTCGACCTCACTTGCCGTGAGTCACACGCAAAATTCGACTGTCGCGCTTGTCGATTCGTACTTCGGCTACGCCCCCATCCACACCAGCCGGCAAGTGTCCCGTCACTGTCCAAACGTTCCCGGTTAGTTTCGCAGTGAAGGGACGCTCGCCCTCGACTTTCGTTTGGCTGTAGATCGGTATCAGGATCGCCTCTGCAACGCGAACAGCAGTGGCTTCGTCCGGGACGAAACCCGAGGCAGGAACATAGCCTGAGGCAGTTTTCACGCTGTGTTGATCACCGCCGAATGTCATCACGGTAATTGAGCATACAACCAAAGCAACCGCTAGAGTTCGCAGAGATGTCATCGTGTCCTCGATTCTCAATCGGTCGTCGAATGGAACGTGGTTATTCGGCCAGTTGCGGGATCGTACTTCCGGATTACACCGCCGGGAGTCCCCACGAAGATCGGCACGCCGCGCCTTCCCGCATTGGTCTTATCAGCGGGAGAGAAGTGTTCGTTGTCGTACCTTGCATCGTAGGCCGCATGCGTGTGATAGGTTGCAACTCGCGTTGCCCCCCCAGGCAGGGTGCTCACGTCGGGCGGCGATGACGAATCGGCTGTGCCCTTCGCAGGAGTCTGAAGGAAACAGCAATGCCCTTGGCTGTCCTTGTAGATATTTCCGTTGAACTCTAGGTTCTCACTCTTAGAGGCAGGATTGTAGGTTTTTTCTCCGGCTATCCCGGCCGAGTTGATGCTGATGAACTGCTTTGTCGGTGCCGTAGCGGCAGGCGTGGTCGAAGTCCCTTGCGTTGCCCCCTGACCCTGTTGTTGGTCTACCGTATTTTGCGCCGCTGGCTGGCCCTGGGCTTGCGCCTGTGCTGCCAGTTTGCGCTGCAGAACCGGCGGGGTCTCGACCGAAACATGCGCTGCGCTAAAAGCTAAATCAACTCTAGCCAGATAATCATTTTCGCTGACTGTAAATGCCCCGGCCCCGGTCTGCACACTCCCCGGCCCCTGCGACTCCAACAGTGGGTCCGGCCGATTCCCTTCGTAATCAAACCATGCTTGAAAACTGGGATCAATCCTCTCTGCAGTCGTGAACAGCCCGTACACATCCACCTTGCTCAACGGGTTGTTGTCGGCGTAGACATACTTGTTGCCCGTGCCGCGCATCGGGTCAGGACTGATCCAGCGGCCCTGGCCGCCGTGCTCTTCGCGAGCCGGAAAGTCGTATTCGTCGCTGACGATCTGGTCGGGTTTGCCGGTGAAACTGTCCACATTGAACGGCGCTCCCATCACCGCGTAGCGCTCGCCAAACGGTGCGAAGGCCAGCGACTCGGTGAACACCCGCGTAGAAGAATTCGATTCCGCGCGGATCGTCCCTTGCCAATCGGGGTAGCGGAAGCGCTTCAGCATGCCGCCGGAGTAGATTGCCTGCACGCCACCCGGCAGATCGACGTTCGTCGCATTCTCAGCGGTTCCCGTCATTTGTGCCGTGACGCCGAAGGCGGAAACATATTCGTGAATCGTCCCGCCCACATTCTCTTCCACCTTGTTGCCATTGGCGTCGTACGTGATGGTATTCGTATCGATCGTGGCAACGTGTCCGTCGGCCAGCCAGGTATAGGTGTGGAATGTGTCGTTGAGAAGGTTTCCGTCGTTATCGTACCTAATGTTCCCCGAGAGGACACTGTTGTACTGATTCGTAACGGTGTTGTAGCAAGCGGCACAGGCCCACGTCGTACCCGGTTGGGTCGTGCTTTTGGTTATGTTGCCGAAGGCATCGTAGGTGTACGTTTCGTTCCACACCTTGGTAGACCCGTTGAGACAGTTTACGCCCGGAATAGGACTGCTTCCGGTAATGCCCGCCACGCGGATGAAATCGTCGTAGAGGTAGCTGCAGACCTGCGTATCGGAAGAGTTGTAACCATCGGAGATGCTGAGTTGCTGCAACGTGCCGTTGGCGTTCCAATTCAGAGTGCCAGTAATCACGGTGGGCGTGGAGCCGACCGACGCGGAATAGGTCCTCATGCGTCCTGTGGTCCTATCGTAAGTAAAGTTCTGCGTGTCTCCGGTTCCGAGGGCCACGGTCAACAATGCGCCAATCGGCTCACGGTTGTCAGATAAGTTATACGTGACTCCACTGACAGGATTTGTACCGCTGCTTGCGCTGACCATGGTGACGCGCCCCTCGCCGTCCAGTCCCGGATTGCCCGTTGCTCCGTAGGTGATCGTCGGCAGCCCCACGCCTGTAACGGCCTCAATCTGCCTATCCGGCCAGTGGGTTGCAGTCATTGTGTAGTAGGAGCCGCCTGAGTTGGGCGATCTTTGGTAGTAAGCCGACATCAGACCGCGCTGGTCGTAGCTGTAGCCTTCGTCGGTGATCTTGAAAGAACACGGGAGCGTAGTGCCAGAACACGTATACGCCTCGGCAAGACGGCCTTCGGCATATTGCATGGCCGCGCCGTTGACCGTGGCAGCGTCATAGACGAAATACTTGTTGACTCCGTTGCTGTTAGGCCCGGCATACGTAATCGCGATATTGCGATGCAGTGTGTCGTAGAAGTAGCAAGTCGTATTGCCGTTCGGGTCTAATTTCTTAATCAGATCGCCAATCGAGCCAAGGGTCATGCCCGTGGGGCTAGCGCAGGCCTGGCTTCCGCTCACCGAATCGTAGGTGTAGTTAGCGGTCAACGGCGTGCTGTTGCCTGGCGCCCACTCGGGGTTCGTCTCACTCAGTACACGCCCTAACAGGTCGTAGGTGTACGTGCGTGGTTGTTTCGGCGATAAAACTTGAGCGTTTTCGACCGTTTGCAACAGTCGTCCAGCCGCGTCATAGGTGTAGGTTGTCAGGAAACCGGTTCCGCCGTTCGCCTGTCCGCAAGACCCACTGCCCGTTGCGCTGCTGATCAAGCAAGTGGATTTCAGCCTTCCCAACCCGTCATACTCTTTTTGCACGGATTTGGCATTCTCATTCGTGGGCGCAGGCGTGAGCACAGTGAGAACATCGTTGTCGGGATAGGTCTTGGTGGCGATGTCTCCGCCGGTTCCGGTGTGTATTCGCGGGCGATTCAGCGCTTCATAGGTCTGCGATTCGGTGGATGCGGAACATGCTACACTTGCTCCCTTAACGCACGGAAGACTGGTCTCGTACACCCTGCCGTCGCTATCAAACGTTCGGGATATGGTGTCCCAGTTCGCGTTGCTTGGCCCTTGCCTGCGCTGCGAAATAGCCGGTCGCCCAATGGAATCGGTTGTGGAAAGAGTGTCGATTACTGACGCTCCACCGTTAAACAAAAACACGCTCTCTGTGCTGTTGGGAGTGTAAGCAAACGTGGTGACATTGTTGAGTTCGTCTTTGCTGTCGACAGGACGATAGAACGGATCGGCTGAGGTACCTGAATAGAAGTCCTCATGGGTTGTCTGCCCGTTCGCGTCAGTGGAAGAAGTCACGACTCCACCATTACAATCCCACGTTTGCGAAGTCGTCAGGTTGGTGAAATTTGTAGGGTACTGGCTCGTGACGAACATGCTGTTGCAGGAGGTCGTGGTGTAGTTCATCCCCCCTCCAGTCACATAGCTTCCCCCAGCCAGCAGCTTTTCCGTCATAGTCTGCACTACGCCATGAGAGTCGTAGGTGTATGTCTTCGTTAGATACGTCCCGGAGGCTCCGCTACCGCTCACCAGGTTCCAGGTCTGCAAAAGATTTCCGTAGCCGTCGTAGCTGTTCCAGGTTTGGCTGAGGATCGCGTTGTTGTGAGAATCGTAAAGCGTGATGCTACATGGCTTGGCGATGATGAAATTGCCAATCGCAGTGCAGGTCTGCGTAGTTGGGCTGCCGCTGCCGTACACGATCTTCTTCTCGTTCGTCGGAGTCGTCGCGTTGAAATCAAATGTCTTGACGTCGGTTACGAGCCCACCCGTGGTATAGGTTGTCTTCACCGCAGAATATCCGGTTACTCCGGGATAAGCCGTGTACTCGTCCTTTTCTGTGACTTGAAGCCCAAAGACTGAATTGCAGTTGGCGGGGGTCGAACTGGGATTGTTGTAGCAAGTAATCACCGTCTGAACTAAATGTGCAGTGTCGATGCCGCCAGAGTTGTAGACCTGTTTTTTAATTTGAAACACAGGGGAATAGAACGTATAGACAATATTGTTTCCTTGCGGGTCGGTCACTGTGGTGACAGGGTTGGTGCCCGGAGTGTGAGTATATTTCCACGTGCCGTCGGGTGTTGTGCGAGTCATCGTCGCGGGCGTGCCGTCGCTGCAGTTGATGCCATGGGTGCCGCCGGAGTAGGCATAGCTGATTAGCCCGCCCGTCGGCAGGGTAATCGAGGCAATTCTGCCCGTATCATCCGCGTTATTGGAGTAGGTCTTCTCCCACGTGAAGCTCATCGTAGAATTGTCTGGGAATGAAATAGAAGTGGGAACGTTGAGGCCTGTGAACGGCCCACTGTCGTTCGTACATCCGAAAGCCGGATAATTCGTGTACGGTGTCGCCGTAAGTGACACAGACTGGTTGTTACCCAGCGCATCTGTCCACGTGGTCGTCTGCGACGCTCCTCTATTACCAGTGACCGTGATGGCGTTTTGGTTCAGCGTATCGGTGTACACACCGGACCCTGGGTTGCTTATGGAGTTCCCATTTGGGTCCGTGAATGCGGTGAATACGTCACTTGGGCCAGATAAGACATTACCGTTTGGGTCCCGTACAGTTTCTATAGGGTTACCTTGGTTGACTGTCTACGCTCATGTAGAGGCCAGAACTGTCGGTAGCGTAGGCTGCCCCGGTGGATGGTCCGCAACCGCCAAACGGTGAGTAGCCGACTGTGATATCAAATGAATGCGTATTTCCATCCGAATCAGTGAAATAAAACCCGCTGTATACATCACCGTTGTTGCAACTCGTATCGGTCCTCCACCCTACCTCTCGGCCAAGGTGGGGTTCTTGGGCGCCCAGGGTTGGAAGGGATACGAAACCGCCCATGGGCGCGAGTACTACCTGCGATGTCCCCGTTAGGCTAAGCGAGAACGGAATATGCCCAGCCTTTGACCGTACCGGAACGTTCAGTTGGATTCCGAGCGTGCCAAGGTTGATCGTGTCATATTGGTGCGGTTCAACGGTTGAGAACTGCGGAATCGCCTGACCGAAGGCGAACGAGGAAATTATTACGATGGAAGCGGCGAAGAAAGTCTTTAGCCTAATGGCAACACCTCGAACCATCGTTTCCAATGATGGGAGGGAAATACCGTTAGGCAGGCAGTTGTTTAGACTAAGCAGAAAGGCTGAGGGACACACACCAACTCTGCAGAGAGCCATTGGCTCCTCCGAGATGATTGAATTGTCCCCCTCAAGCTTGGCGGACAGAGTAAATGGGGTGGGGAGTAGTGTCAAATGAAAAGCAGAAGAATTCTTACCTTGGCGGGCTTCCTTTTTTCCTTATCTTGGCAGCGGGTCCTTCATGTTGGTTAGGGCGTAGGCCAGGACGGCCATGGCGGCGGCGTTTTCTCTTAGTTCGGTGGGGACTACTTTATCTAACGTGTCGGCGGCGGAGTGGTGGTAGTTGAAATAGGTGCGGCTGTCCTGCATTACTCCGAAGGCGGGGACTCCGGCTTCGGACATGGCCTCGATGTCGGCGCCGGGAGAAAACGTGGTCGGGTGGAAAACGGTTGCGCCGATGCTCTGGAGAACGGATTGAATCGGGCGCAGGGCGTCGAGCGCGGCGGGGATGGCCTTGGCTTCGAAGCCTAGAGGATGGGCGGCTCCGGCGTCGCTCTCGATGGCGGCGATGTAGTTAGGGAAGTCCTTGGAGAATTCGGTGGCGTAGGTGCGGCTGCCGGCGCCTCCGGATTCTTCGTCCATCCAGGCGATTACGCGGAGGGTGCGGGCGGGGCGCAGGTGGAGGCGCTGGAGAACTTCGGCGGTTTGCATGGCCATGACTACGCCGGCTCCGTCATCGATGGCTCCGGTGCCGAGGTCCCAGGAGTCGAGATGGCCGGAGACGACTACGATCTGCTCGGGGTGGTCGTGGCCTTTGAGGTCGGCGATTACGTTGTAGCCGGTTTCATCGGGAAGTTTCTGTGAGTTCAGAGTGAGATGCATGCGGACTTTGCCCTGAGCGGCGAGGTGGACGATGAGGTCAGCGTCTTCGGGGGTGACGGCTGCGGCGGGGATTCCGGCGGGGAAGCTGTATCCGGTGTGGGGAAGGCGGTAGTCGGCGCTGGCCAGGGAGCGGATCAGGGCGGCGACCGCGCCGAGATCGGCGGCGGCTTTGGGCCCGGCGCCGCGGTAACGGACGGCTTCGCCGTAGGCGTTGAAGGCTAGTCCGGCAGCGACTTTTTGCTTGTCGAAGATTTCGTTAAAGAGGACGATCTTGCCGGCGACTTTGTCGCGGCCGAGGGCCTGGAGTTCGTCGAAGGTGTCGACGGTGACTACGTCGGCAGTGAGGCCGTCGGGAGGAGTGGAGGAGCTTCCGCCGAGCGCGGTGAGAACGATTTTTTGTGTAGTGTCGGGAACCATTCCGGGATACTCGACGAGGGCGGCGGCTTCGGCGCCGCGGACCCAGTGCGGGACGACGACCGGCTCGAGGCGGACCTCGAGGCCAAGTTTGCGAAGTTCGGCGGCGACATATTCGGCGGCGGCGCGAGCCTGGGGCGAGCCGCTGGGGCGCGGTCCGATATTTTCGGTGAGGTGAGCGAGCTGGCGGTAGGCGTAGTCGTCGTTGAGCGAGGCAGCTTTGATGGCGGAAAGCTGCTGGAGGAGGAGCGGAGGGAAATTCGGAGTGGAAGTCTGGGGTGCGGACAGCCACGCGGGCAGGGGAGGCTGGGTCTGTGGCGGGTTTTGCGCGCTCGTGAAGACGGTAGAGAGGAACAGAAGTGCGATCAGAGTTACGACGCGGTGGCTTGCGACGGAGAAGCGAAAGGCCTTGGTCATAGAGTAGGCAGTGTATCCGAGTGAGCAGTCTGCGGGGAAGCGGCATGTTAGCGTGAGGCATGGACAAGAAAGAAATCAATTCGACGAAGCTGACGCTGAATTTTCTGGTCTGGATTGGCGGGGTGTTCATGTTGCTGCTGTTCGCGCTGCTGGCACACTTTGTCTGGCGGGTTTTCTAGAACAAAAAAGCGGCCCCATTGCTGGGGCCACGTTTCCAAGAGGTCAGTGTTGGTAGGTTGTCAGGAAAGGCAATGGAAGTAGCCGTTTCGCCAGGCGGAACAGCACTTCGGGAATTGGTGATTGGAAACGAGAGTGAAGGTTATCATCTTTGGGTTTGCGGCCTCTTTAGTACATCGAGAAGGAGCACTTGCCGAACCAAAGGACCTAGAACCTGTGGGTGGGATCCGGCGAATCCATAAGTGATTGATGGAACGAGGCTTAGGGCCAGCTTGGTGTCGAAGGGCAGCCGAACTGACGGCTGAGGGAGCGGTCTCGGAGTGCAGAAGGGTGCATATTGATTGCACGTGGATGGCTCTTAGAGCGATTCGAGCCGCCGACGCCATTGGCGAACGGCGGCCCGAAGAGTTCAGGTGGCGACTAGCTGTTTCCGGCCACGGTACGCAGCTTCCCGGGCAGGAAGTGGTAAGGGGGCCAGGGTCCGCTGATGGCGACCTCGCAGTTCTTCAACTGCTTGGCGGCCGTGCTGTAGCGGTTCTGGTATTTCTCGACCGACTTGGAATCGATGAGATGGGCGATGTCGATGAGCATACCTTGCGGAGCAACCTTCTTGCAGCTTACTTCTTCTTCCAGGGGGTTAAACAGCTTGTGCACCTGCACCGAGAGGGCCCGGGCCTTGGTTTGGCGCTCGCGCTCGCGGGAAGCTTTGACGCGCAGCTTAGAAAGATAGTCGCCGCCGACGGTATCAGGCAGGACGACATCAATCATGGCTTCGCGCAGAGAGCCGTCAGTGACCGTGAGCTTGATGTGCATTTCGGACTTGCCGCGAAGCTTAGCCACGCTAACCCCAAAGGCGCGCCGGTTGACCCGGACAGCCTGACGGAGGGCGTCGTCGCTTTCGAAGATGGTTCCGAAACGGAACGGCAGTACGGTTGAGTTGCGGAAGCAGCCACTCACCACGCGAGCATGGTCGATGGCGGCTTTCTGATCAAGTTGTCCGGCGTTCTGGTCGTACTCGCTCACAATCACAGCAAACTCGCCGCTGGGATAGCTGAGCACAGGGGCTCCGTTCACGCCTTGAACGTTTTCAATTACGAATGGGCGACGGGAACGGGTGCCGTTGGGAAGGGTCTGGTGCTCGGTAAGGCAGTATGCGTACCACGCCATATTGAACTCTCCGAACCGGGACGGAGGCGGACCAACCACCTCTTATGTTTTTGCACAGCTGAACTGCAAGTTTGGAAGTTAGCTACGAGCGGTACAAGGGTCTAGAACACCGGGAAAACAATTGTCAAGCTACGTAAATCATATTACTTCGGAGTGCATGGAAAATGCAACTTTTTCGTTGCAGAAGGCATCGTGAGGGTTTTGGGGGGACGAGAGCGGCGCGCCTGGGCGGCTCGCGTCAGTGCATTTGCCTGAGAATCGGTGGCGTCCCCTTCGGCTTCGCTCAGGGCAGGCTGTACGGGAGTTGCTCTACGTCTTCCCACTGCTTCCGGCATTTCCGTGCCGGGCTTTCATATCCCGGCCCCATCGGGGCTGGCGTCTGCTGATTTCTATTTCGTCTCACACAGCTAAGCCCTTTTCTTTCAGGAGCTTAAAGGGCCCAGCCGCTATTCGTAGCGGAGGCTTTCGACGGGATCGAGCTGGGCAGCGCGGGCGGCCGGGACGGTGCCGAAAATCACTCCGACCAGCGAGGAAACAACGATGGCGATGACGGCGGACCAGCCGTTGATCGGCACGCGGTACTCGGTAAGGAAGCGTACCGAGTAAGGGATGGCGAGACCGATGACGATGCCGGCGAAGCCACCGATCAGCGAAATCAGGATAGCCTCGGCGAGAAACTGAAAACGGATCTCTCGATTGGTGGCGCCGATCGCCTTGCGGATGCCGATCTCGCGGATGCGAGAGGTCACGGTGGCCAGCATGATGTTCATGATGCCGATGCCGCCAACCAGCAGGGTAACGGCGGAAATCAGCAGCAGCATCCAGGTGAGCATGGTCGCCGAGCGGTCGGCAACCGCGAGCAACTCGGTCAGGTTCACGACATCATAGACCGACTCGGCCCGATGGCGCGATTGCAGCACGCGCTTGATTTGCGCGGTCGCCGCCAGCACCATGGAAGGGTCTTCCATGGAGAAATAAATGAGCTTGACGCTGGGTGTGTCGAGGAAATAGCGGCTCACCGTGTAGGGGATCAACATGGTGCTGCCGACCACCTCCGATTGATCGAACGTGTTGACGCGCTCCTTGAAGGTCCCGATGATGGTGAAGGGCAACCCCGTCAGCTTGATGACCTTTCCAATTGCCGCCTGGGTTGAGCCGTAGACTTCCTGCGCCATCTTTTCCGTGATCAGTCCTACTTTGTTGTGTGCCTGCGAATCCTCCGCGTCGAAGAAGCGGCCGGAGAGCACGACCAGATTGCGCACTTGCAAATATTCAGGATAGACGCCCAGGATCTGGACTTCCCGCTCCTTGCCATCGCCAAAAGGGACGCGCTCCGACAAAGTAACCACGGGCGAGGCTGCGACCACGCCGGGAACCTGGGCGCGCACCGCTTCCACATCGTCGATGGTCATGTTGTCGGGCGTGGATTGGCTGATGTGCGGTGCGCCCTGATATTGAGCGTAGATGAGATTGGCGCCGATGGCCTGAATCTGGTTGAGCACGTATTGACGGCCGGTCATGCCGATGGTGACGACAAGAATGAGAGACGCGGTTCCGATCACCATCCCCAGCGCTGTCAGGATGAAGCGCACTTTGTTGCTGCAGAAAGTGTCGTAGGCGAAGCTGACAATCTCGCCAAAGGCCATCTTGGGCCGAAGGCGCTCGGGCATAAGGGCAGCAGCCATGTAAGTTAGATGCTACGTAGGACCGGCGAAGCGCGCAAGGTTGTTGTCGGTCTTGGGTAGCGGCGCGCAAACCAGGAACGCGGCTTCAGAGGTTGCGGGAAAATTAGCCGCGTATCCAAGAAGCTTACTTCAGGCGCTGAAGCGCGGGCTCATTTTCAACGACTTAACGGCACGAATGAATTCGTGCCCTTCCCGAACCTTGCTCGAACTGGAGTTTTTCCGCAGCCTGTTTAGCCGCCGAGGCACACCTCAGAACACAGGGCGCTCCTCGTTCACTTCCCATTCTGGGAAGGATGGTATACCGTAATGGGAATCAGAGACACGCAGGCCCCTGCCGGTCTTGCCGTGCCTCTTGGGGAAGGGAATGAGCCAAGTTCTAGAGGAATCCTACGTTTCGGTTGCGCGCCGACCTCTGGCGTCCCCCCGAAGGAACCGGTTCCCTAAATCCCCCCTGATGTGGATGGTTCTCACGGCTCTGGCCATCCGCCTGGTTGTGATGGTCTTCCTGTTGCCCGAGCAGCTCGACCCTTCCCGCGATCATTGGCACTTCGGCTACGAAACCGGCCGAATCGCCCGCTCCATTGTGCAAGGCCGGGGATTCAGCAGTCCGCTTTTCGCGGAAACTGGGCCAACTGCGTGGATGAGCCCCGTCTATCCTTATATCGTTGCTGGCGTTTTCAAAGTGTTTGGCATTTACACCAAGGCTTCGGCAGTGGTGCTGCTTTCGCTGAATGCTTTGACCTCTGCGCTGACCTGCATCCCGATCTTCTTCATTGCTCGCAGGACTTTTGGCGAGCGTGCAGCCAAGTGGGCAGGATGGGGCTGGGTATTTTTCCCATACGCGGTTTATTTCCCGGTCGAAAGGATTTGGGAAACTTGGCTGGCTACGCTGTTGCTCAGCCTGCTTTTTCTTTTTGCGCTGCACCTTGAAGATCGATCTGAGGCGGGCCTGGTGTGGCGAAATTGGATCGCCTTCGGCCTGCTTTCCGGTCTGGCGGCACTCACCAGCCCGGCAATCGTTTCTGTGCTGCCTTTCCTTGGGGGATGGGTTTGCTATCGTCTTCACCGCCGGAGGCAGGAGTGGTTCCGCCCCGCTGCATTTGCGGCGCTGGCCTTCATCCTTTTTGTGTCACCGTGGTTTATCCGGAACTACAACACTTTTCATCGATTCATCCCTTTCCGCGACAATATGGGCATGGTCTTGAGGCTGGGCACCAAAGGCGCAACCACTCATTGGGCTCCCTATGATCTCGGCCCATGGCACAGCGATGCCGAATGGCAGCAGTACCAGCGGTTGGGCGAACTGGGCTACATGGAGAAGGAGCGGAAACAGGCGGTCGAATTCATTGGCTCGAACCCCGGTTGGTACGCGTGGACCACGCTGCGCCGGGCGGTTTATATGTGGACAGGATTCTGGAGCGTCGATCGCGCCTACCTGGCGCAGGAGCCGCTTGATCCACCCAACATTGTCCTGTGTGCGATTTTTACCACGCTTGCGCTCGTCGGGCTATGGCGAGCATTTCGATCCGAACCCGCAATCGCTGTACTCTTTGCTCTTGTGTTAATCAGTTTTCCGGCGGTCTACTACATCACCAGCCCCGAGGTTTACTACCGGCGTCCCATCGACCCGTTGATCGTGATTCTTGCGGCCTCTCTCGTGCCTGCACGGAAGCTGAGGAAACAAGCGAGAGAACAGCTAGATGTGCGGCAGGACGACAGCGAACTGGTCGAGGCTTGATTCGCGTTGAGTATTCTCCCCCTCTCATCTCCACCGAAATGGAAGTCCGCACTGGGACTCTGGCTGCTGACTTTTGCAGCCGTGATGGTGCAGGGCTACCATCCCTTCTCAGAAGATGCGGAGATCTATCTGCCCGGCGTGGAGAAGATTCTGCATCCGGAGTTGTTCCCTACGGGACAAGAATTCTTCCAGTCGCACGCCAGCATGACGTTGTTTCCCAATGTGGTTGCGGCTTCGCTGCGCGTGACTCACTTGCCGATGGAAGTTGGATTGTTCTTGTGGCATGTGGCGTCCATTTTTCTGCTGCTTCTCGCCTGTTGGGAGTTGAGCGGGCTGTTTTTCCCCGACGCGAGGAGGGCGCGGTGGGGTGGAGTCTGCCTGGTGGCAGCGCTATTGACGATTCCGGTGGCCGGCACCGCGCTCTACATCATGGACCAGTATTTGAACCCGCGGAACCTGGCGGCGTTCGCGGGAATCTTCATGCTGGTGCGAACCCTGGAGAAGAAATATGTGCGTGCGCTGATGTGGCTGGCTTTTGCGGGGTGCATGCATCCGCTGATGTGGGTGTTTCCATTTTCGTTTTACGTGTTGCTGCTGGTGATGGAACGATTCGAGAGCCGCTGGGGGACGACGACCACGACGGGGCTCGCCGCCCTGTTGTGGATACCTTTGTCGCCAGCGGCTTCCGCTGCCTATCACGAGGCGGCGAAACGGCACGGCTACTTTTACATCCAGAACTGGGCTTGGTATGAGTGGCTGGGACTTGTCGCACCGCTGGCGTTGTTCGGGTGGTTTGGACGGATAGCGCGGCGTCGGCAGTGGTGGATGCTCGAACGCGCGAGCCGTGCTTTCGTGGTCTACGGACTCATCTATCTGGTGGCGGCGCTGTTGGTGGACCTGCCGGCCCGCTTTGAAGCTCTGGGCCGCCTGCAACCGCTGCGCAGCCTGCATTTTCTTTACATCGTGATGTTTGTCGTGATGGGCGGGTTTCTCGCCGAGTTTGTGCTGAAAGACCGCGTGTTGCGCTGGCTGTTACTGTTTGCACCTTTAAGCCTCGGGATGTTCCTGGGGCAGCGAGCCCTTTTTCCAGCAAGCGCTCACGTGGAATGGCCGGACGCCGCACCCAGGAATCCGTGGGCGCAGGCATTTGTCTGGATCCGGCAGAACACGCCCGTGGATGCCGACTTCGCCCTCGACCCGGAATATATGGATCTCGCTGGCGAAGATGAGGTCGGATTCCGTTGTCTTGCGCAGCGCAGCCACCTGGCCGACGGAGTCAAGGACAACGGAGTGGTCAGCATGTTTCCTGCGCTGGCCGAGGAGTGGTGGGCGCAGGTGCAAGCTCAGACTCCGTGGAAGAATTTCCGTACAGAAGACTTTTCGCGGTTGAAGAGCAGATACGGCGTGAGCTGGGTGGTGGTGCAGCAACCTGGGGTTGCCGGGCTCGATTGCCCATACCAGAACAGCGCGGTGCGCGTTTGCCCGATTCGCTGAAGGTTATTTCTTTCCAGAAGGAAGTTGGGGGCTCGAATCTCCCCATCCCTTCCGAACATCTCTGCGAAGTCTTACGCAGGGCGTGCTACGTCAGTTCGGCGGGCGTAGTAAGTGGGATAGCCGGGCTCGAGTTTGCGGCCTTTGTCGCTGAAGCGGGGCAGATGGATCAGGCCTGCCCTCTGCAACGCAAATTGCAACGTTGTGGCCAGGACGCCGAATCCGTATTTCACGCTGCGGCGGAAGTTGATGGATGAGGCTTCTTCGAAGTACTTCGTCGGACACGACACTTCGCCGATATGGAAGCCGAAGTGTACGCATTGGGCGAGCATCTGGTTGTCGAAGACGAAGTCATCGGAGTTCTCCAGCAGCGGCAACTCGGTGAGCACTTTGCGGCTGAAGGCGCGGTATCCGGTGTGGTATTCGGAAAGCTTCACGCGCAAAAAGAGATTTTCGAACGCGGTCAGCAGCCGGTTGGAGATGTATTTGTAGAGCGGCATGCCGCCGCGCAGCGCCGTTCCGCCGATGATGCGCGAGCCCAGAACCACGTCGTAAACCTCGTAGGCCACCATGCTGGCCATGGCCGTAATCAGCAGCGGGGTGTACTGATAATCGGGGTGGAGCATGATGACGACATCTGCGCCCGCGGCCAGGGCTTCGCGGTAGCAGGTCTGCTGATTCCGGCCATAGCCATAGTTGCGGTCGTGCTGGAAAACCTGCAGGCCGAGACGGCGCGCGAGATCGACGGTCTGGTCGGAACTGTGGTCGTCCACAAGGATGCGGATGTCGACCAGATCCGGCAGATCTCCCACCGTAGCCTCGACGGTTTTTTCCGCGTTGTACGCGGGCATTACGACCGCAATGCGCTTGCCGTTGATCATGGGCGTTGCGCGTTCCCCTGAAATTCATTAGGACAAATTCCTTAACACAGAGGGCACAGGGGAACACAGGGTAAAGCTTGCAACTCTCATGATACACTGCCGCGCCCGCAGCTTCCGATCTTGCTCGGGCGTGCTGGGGTGTGAAAAACTGATTGTTCAGCTCCCATGGCGGTAAAGAAAACACTCTTCGAGAAGATCTGGGATGCGCATCTGGTGGCGCAGCCGGGCGGACGCTCTCCGATCATTTACATCGATCTGCATCTGGTGCACGAAGTGACCTCGCCGCAGGCTTTTGACGGGCTGCGTGCTGCGGGAAGAAAAGTCCGGCAGCCATCTCGCACCGTGGCCACCGTGGATCACAACATTCCCACCGAGCCGCGCGGAACTCCGATCACCGACCTTATTGCCGCCAAGCAGATTGCGGCGCTGCAGGCTAACTGCAAGGAGTTCGGCGTGCGGTTGTTCGACATGGATTCTCCTGAGCAGGGAATCGTGCACGTGATTGGGCCAGAACTCGGACTGACGCAGCCGGGGATGACGATTGTGTGCGGCGACAGCCATACCAGTACGCACGGGGCTTTTGGAGCGCTGGCTTTCGGCATTGGAACGTCGGAAGTGGAGCACGTTCTGGCAACGCAGTGCCTGGCCCAGCAGACGCCGAAGACGATGAAGATCGAAGTGCGCGGGCGGTTGGCGGAGGGCGTGACGGCGAAGGATCTGGCGCTGGGAATCATCGGACAGATCGGCACCGACGGCGCTACCGGGCATGTGATCGAATATGCCGGCGAGGCGGTGCGCGCGCTCTCGATGGAAGGCCGCATGACGCTGTGCAACATGAGCATCGAGGCCGGGGCGCGGGCTGGGATGGTTGCGCCGGATGAAACGACATTCGCTTATGTGAAGGGCAAGCGGTTTGCTCCGCGGGATGGGGAATGGGAGAAGGCGGTCGAATCCTGGCGCAACTTGCCGACGGACGAAGGCGCGTCGTTCGACAAAGTGGTGGAGATGGATGCCGCGCAGCTTTGTCCGTTTGTAACCTGGGGTACGAATCCGGGGATGGTGGCGCCGGTGACGGGCCGCGTGCCTGAGGTCGGCAGTTTGAAAGAAGCCGACCGGCGCGCGACCGAACTGGCTTTGCAGTATATGGGGCTGGAACCGGGGAAGCGTATCGAAGACATCGGGATCGACCGGGTGTTTATCGGATCGTGCACGAACTCGCGCCTTGAGGATCTGCGGGCGGCGGCGCGGGTGGCGAAGGGACATCATGTGAGTGCGAAGGTGCGCGCCATGGTGGTGCCGGGTTCGCAGACGGTGAAGCGGGCGGCGGAGCAGGAAGGCTTGCACCGGATTTTTCTGGATGCGGGATTCGAGTGGCGCGAGTCGGGATGCTCGATGTGTCTGGGAATGAATCCCGACATCCTGCAACCGGGCGAGCGCTGCGCTTCGACCAGCAACCGGAATTTTGAAGGGCGGCAGGGACGGGGTGGGCGGACGCATCTGGTGAGTCCGATGATGGCGGCAGCGGCGGCGATTGCCGGGCATTTCACGGATATAAGGGATTGGAAGTATCGGTGATGGGGTAGAACGCCCTGACGCCGCGCGGAATCTTAAAGAGGGTAGGGGTCCTTCGACTCCGCGAGAACTTCGCTTCGCGAACTTCTCGCTCCGCTCAGGATGACAGGTGCTGGGAGACGGACAGTTCTCACTCCGCTCAGGATGACAACGCAGGGAGGAATGCGCTATGAAGCCGTTTCGTACACATCGCGGGTGCGTGGCTCCGCTTGACCGGATCAACGTGGACACCGACCAGATCATCCCCAAGCAGTTTTTGAAGCGGATTGAGCGCACCGGCTTTGGCCAGTTTTTGTTTTACGACTGGCGGTTTGCGGCGGATGGGAAAAAGAATGCTGGGTTTGTTCTGGACGAGCCGCGTTATGCGGGCGCGAGCATTCTGGTGGCGGGGAAGAATTTTGGCTGCGGCTCCTCGCGCGAGCACGCGGTGTGGGCGCTGGCGGATTTCGGATTCCGGGCCGTGATTTCATCTTCCTTCGCCGACATCTTTGCCAATAACGGCACCAAGAACGGCTTCCTCACGGTGCTCCTTAGCGAAGATGAAGCCGCGGAGCTGATGCGGCGAGCCCGGGAGATCAATGATTACCAACTCACCATTGACCTGGAACAATGCGAAGTGCGCGACGATCACGGCTTCCGCGCCAAGTTCCCGATCGATGAATTTGTGCGTCACTGCCTGCTCAATGGTCTGGACGATATTGGGCTCACGCTGCAACACGAGGCGGAGATTGCGGCGTATGAGGCGCGGCATCCCGTATCGGCGGTGTTGCAATGAGCTAGCAGCGGAGCTTCGCTCCCGGACATCCGAGGGCGGCTGTCCCCACATTAGCGGTTCGAGCGCGTAAAGATTTGTAAAACCTTCGCCCTGGCCTTGACCTGCCGTATCGCCAGAGTTGATGCTGATTTGATGCGGTTTTACTATTACATCTGCGTTCCGGTTTCTACATGACCCTCGTCGGAGGGAGGACCTCTAGCAATGCGATCTGCTGCGTTTCTCAGGCAGAGTTTCCGCAACCGATTCGAAAATGAATGCGTCTAACAAATCGCACGTTCTGCGCCGGGCTTGTGGAAAGGTGCACTTGACCAAAACCGCAAAGATGATTGATTCGAGTTCTCGTCACGAACAACCGCTGTTTGCGCAACGCTCGCGGCTTGGGCTCGCTTTGGCGGTTGTGCTGGGTGTGATATGCGCGTCGCTTTCCGGCTGTACCAGCGCTGACTCCAAACAACAGAAGGCGCAAGCTGCGGGTCCGCGTACGGTTTCGGTAGCCGTGGCCAAGGTGCAGCAGCAGGATATGCCCGTTTACCTGGTCGGGCTGGGGTCGGTGACCGCGTTCTACACCGCGAATATCAAGAGCCGAGTCGACGGTCAGATTATGCGCGTCAACGTCCAGGAGGGTCAGACGGTAAAGCAAGGCGAGCCGCTGATCGTAGTTGACCCGCGGCCGTTCCAGGTGCAACTGGAACAGATGCAGGCACAGGTATTCAAGGACCAGGCCACGTTGCGCGATGCGAAGTTGAACCTGGAGCGCTACACCACGCTGATTCCCTCCGGCAGCATTGCCCAGCAGCAGGTGGACACGCAGAAGTCATTGGTGGACCAGCTTGACGGCCAGGTGCGCACGGATCAGGCGCAGATCGACAACGCCAAGCTGCAGCTTGTCTACTGCAACATCACGGCGCCGTTCACCGGACGTGTGGGGCTGCGGCAGGTCGATCCGGGAAATATTGTGCACTCATCCGACACCACTCCGATGCTGATCCTCACGCAGTTGCAGCCGATTGCGGTGATTTTTACCCTGCCCGAGGATCAGTTGCCGACGGTGTCGCAACACATGAAGAACTCCACGCTGATGGTGGAGGCTTACAGCCGCGACGATCAGACCAAGCTGGCGACAGGCAAACTGCAGACAATCGATAACCAGATCGATCAGAGCACGGGAACCGCCAAGCTGAAAGCCGTCTTCGATAACAAAGACAATCAGCTTTGGCCCAACCAGTTCGTGAACGCGAACCTGCTTCTGGAGACGCGAAAGAACAGCACGGTGGTGCCCACGGCCGCAATCCTGCGGGGCCCGCAAGGAACGTTCGTCTATCTGGTCAAGCCGGACAAGACCGTCGAAGCGCGAACGGTGACAATATCGATTACTCAAGGCAATAACACGGCAATTGCCAGCGGCCTTAATCCCGGGGACACGGTGGTGACCGACGGCCAGGACAAACTGCAAACCGGCAGCACGATTGAGTTCCGAAACAGCGCCCCCAGTGCGGGCGGCAGCGCCAGCCCGACACGAGGAACCTCGGCACCGGCATCTCGGGGATCAGGAACTCCGGCTTCATGAGTCCATCACGGCTATTCATTCTCCGGCCCGTGGCGACCACGTTGTTGATGGTGGGCGTGCTGCTGGTGGGATGGGTCGCCTTCCTACAACTGCCCGTTTCCGCCCTGCCCGAAGTCGATTACCCAACCATTCAGGTTGTAACGTTTTATCCGGGGGCCGATCCCGAGGTAATGGCGTCGTCGGTGACTTCGCCGCTGGAACGGCAGTTCGGGCAAGTTCCGGGATTGAGCCAGATGACCTCGACGAGTTCATTTGGCAGCTCGATCATCACGCTGCAGTTCGGCCTCGACCAGAATATCGACGTGGAAGAGCAGCAGGTGCAGGCCGCCATCAACTCGGGATCCACCTACTTGCCCCCGGATCTGCCGAATCCTCCGATTTACAACAAAGTAAATCCAGCCGATGCTCCGATTCTCACCCTGGCCATGACTTCGGACTCGCTGCCTTTGTCCAAGGTGGAGGATCTCGCCGATACAGCTCTGGCCCAGAAGATCTCCCAATTGCCGGGCGTGGGACTGGTTTCCATCAGTGGCGGACAGAAGCCCGCCGTGCGAGTTCAGGTGAACCCAACTGCGCTCGCCTCCTACGGATTGAGCCTCGAAGATGTTCGCACGGCGCTGGCCCAGGCCAATGTGGATCAGGCGAAAGGCGTCATCGACGGGTCGCGCCAGTCGTACACCATCGGCGCAAACGACCAGCTTTTCTCCAGCGATCAATACAAGCCGATCGTGATCGCCTATCGCAACGGTGCCCCGGTGCGGTTGAGCGATGTGGCCAATGTGATCGACGGCACGGAAAATACGCGGCTCGCGGCGTGGATGAATCTGACTCCGGCGGTCATCGTCAACATCCAGCGCCAGCCTGGGGCGAACATTATCAGCGTGGTCGACCGCATCAAGAAATTGCTGCCGCAACTGCAGGCGTCGCTGCCGTCGGCTGTGAAGGTTCAGATTCTCACCGACCGGACCACGACCATCCGCGCGTCGGTGAAGGATGTTGAGTTCGAGTTGGCGTTGACCATCGTGCTGGTGGTCATCGTTATTTTCCTCTTCCTGCGGAACCTGCGGGCCACGTGCATTCCCAGCGTCGCGGTTCCGTTATCGATCGTGGGAACGTTTGGGGTGATGTACTTGCTGGGATACAGCCTCAACAATCTGACGCTCATGGCGTTGACGATTTCCACCGGGTTCGTGGTGGATGACGCCATCGTCATGATCGAAAACATCGACCGCTACCTCGAAGCCGGAGAATCGCCGCTGGAGGCGGCGCTTAACGGTTCGGGGCAGATTGGGTTCACCATTGTCTCGCTCACGGTTTCTCTTATTGCCGTGCTGATTCCACTGTTGTTCATGGGTGACATTGTTGGCCGGCTCTTCCGCGAGTTCGCGGTCACGCTGGCAGTCACCATCCTGGTCTCGGCCGCGGTTTCTCTCAGCCTGACTCCAATGATGTGCGCCAAGCTGCTCAAGCATCGCAAGGAAGGCGAGAAGGGCCGTTTCTACGAGGTCACAGAAGACTATTACAACCGGGTCATCGCGTTTTACGGTCGCACCTTGAAATGGGTGTTGAAGCACCAGACGGCAACCCTGCTGGTGACCGTCGGAACCCTGATTCTCACGCTCGTACTCTACGTGGTTGTGCCCAAGGGATTCTTTCCGGTGCAGGACACGGGCGTGATTCTTGGGGTTTCGGAAGCTCCGGACGATGTTTCGTTCGACGCGATGTCCCTGCGCCAGCAGGAACTGGCGAAAGTGATTCTCAAAGACAAAGATGTGGATAGCTTGTCGTCTTTTATCGGAGTAGACGGCACGAACACGACTCCGAACAGCGGCCGCATTCAGATCAACCTGAAGCCGCGCGATGAGCGCAACGACGACGCATCTGCCATCATCCGGCGGCTGCAGCCCGAGTTGGCGAATGTCAGCGGAATTACTCTCTACATGCAGCCCGTGCAGGACTTGACGGTCGAGGATCGGGTAAGCCGCACCCAGTTTCAATACTCGATTGAGGACGCCGACGCGCAAGAGCTGGCGCTGTTTACACCGAAGCTCGTGGAAAAGCTGCGTACCGTGCCGGCACTGCGTGATGTGGCTACGGACCAGCTTAACGGCGGGCTCCGAACCAACCTCACGATCGACCGCGATACGGCATCGCGGCTGGGAATCCTTCCGCAGGCTATCGACAACACGCTCTACGACGCCTTTGGCCAGCGGCTGGTTTCAATCATCTTCACGCAGTTGAACCAATACCACGTGGTGCTGGAAGTCATGCCGAACTTCGCCAAGACTCCCGACGCGATGAACGACATGTACGTTCGCCCCAGCAGCACGATAGCGAATTCCGGCGCACCCAGCGCCAATGCGGCCGCGGCAACCACCAGCGGAGCTCCGGTTCCGCTTTCCACGTTTGTCCGGATGCAATCGAGCAACGCGCCCCTCGCTGTCAACCACCAAGGACAGTTCCCGGTGGTGACCCTTTCGTTCAACCTCGCACCCGGAGCCTCTCTGGGCGATGCCACGCGGGCCATCCAGGAAGTGGAAAAAGAAATTCAGATGCCGGCGAGCATCCACGCCTCCTTTCAAGGAACGGCGGCCGCGTTTCAGAATTCGCTTTCGAGTGAACCGTTCCTGATTCTCGCCGCCATCATCACCGTGTACATCGTGCTGGGAGTTTTATATGAGAGCTACATTCACCCCATCACGATTCTTTCCACCCTGCCCTCGGCCGGCGTGGGTGCGATCCTGGCTTTGCAGATCACGCGCAACGATCTGACGGTGGTGGCGCTGATCGGCATCATCCTGCTGATCGGCATCGTAAAGAAGAATGCCATTATGATGATCGACTTCGCGCTCGAGGCCGAGCGCGAGGAGCACAAACCGCCGGAGGAAGCGATCTTTCAGGCCTGCTTGCTGCGCTTCCGGCCCATCATGATGACGACGATGGCGGCGCTGCTCGGCGGTTTGCCTCTGGCGCTGGGGTCGGGAACCGGCGCGGAGTTGCGACGCCCCCTAGGCATCACCATTGTGGGCGGCTTGTTGCTGAGCCAGTTGCTCACGCTCTACACCACGCCAGTGGTTTACCTGTGGTTTGACCGGTTGGCGCAGAGGTTTGAGAAGTACAAGGTCGGCAATCCGATTCCACAGGAGTTCCCGGCGGATTAGGCCTTGCTAATTAGAGCATGAATATTTCGTCTCCATTTATCCGGCGTCCGATTGGTACGTCGCTGCTGGCGGCGGCCCTGCTGCTCTCGGGGATTCTTGCCTTCAGTTTCCTGCCGGTGGCTTCGCTGCCCAGGGTGGACTTCCCGGTGATCGGGGTCGGGGCGGGCTTGCCGGGCGCAGATCCACAAACCATGGCATCTGCAGTGGCCACGCCGCTGGAGCGGCAGTTCGGGCGGATCTCGGGCGTGAACCAGATGACCTCGTCGAGCCAACTGGGCTCGACCGGCATCACACTGCAATTTGATTTGAACCGCGACATCAATGCCGCAGCGCGCGACGTTCAAGCCGCCATCAATGCCGCGCGCAGCCAGCTTCCTGCCAATCTGCCGAGCAATCCAACCTATCGCAAAGCCAACCCCGCGGACGCCCCCATCCTGATTCTGGCGCTCACTTCGGACACGTTTCCGGTGGCACGATTGTATGACACGTCCGACTCGATTCTGGCGCAGAAGCTTTCTCAGGTGAGTGGAGTGGGCCAGGTGTTCACCTTCGGTTCAGCGCCGCCCGCGGTGAGGGCCGAAGTCAACCCGATGCTGCTCAACAAGTTGGGAGTGGGACTGGACACGGTGCGCAACGCACTGAATGCAGCCAACGCGAACCGGCCCAAGGGGCAGGTCTCGAACGACACGATCTCGTCTTCGTTCTCGGATAACGACCAGCTCTTCACCGCAGATCAATACCGGCCGCTGATTATCGCCTATCACAATGGCGCCGCGGTGCGGCTGGGGGACGTGGCGGAGGTGAAGGACTCGGTGGCGGACGTGCGCAACGTCGGCCTGGCCAACGGCAAGCCCGGGGTCCTGATCGTTGTGTTCCGCCAGCCCGGCGCCAACATCATCCAGACGGTGGACCGCGTGCGCGCTCTGATGCCTTACCTTCAGTCCTCGATTTCTCCGGCTATCAAGCTGGAGGTGGTGATGGACCGCACGGTCACGGTGCGCGCCTCGGTGAAGGACATCGAATCCACGCTGCTGATTTCGATCGTGCTGGTGATTCTGGTGGTATTCGTCTTCCTGCGCACGGTGCGGGCGACGGTGATTCCCAGCATTGCCGTACCGCTTTCGCTGGTGGGCACTTTCGGCGGGATGTACTTGCTCGGCTACAGCCTGGACAATCTTTCTCTGATGGCGCTGGCCATATCCACGGGATTCGTGGTGGACGACGCCATCGTGGTGCTGGAAAACATCATGCGCCACGTGGAGATGGGCATGGGCGCGGTGCAGGCCGCGTTCAAGGGAGCCGCGGAGATTGGCTTTACCGTGCTTTCGATGAGCACGTCGCTGGTAGCGGTGTTCATCCCACTGCTTATGATGGGCGGGATCGTGGGACGGCTGTTTCGTGAGTTTGCGGTCACGCTAAGTATTGCGATCGGAGTTTCGCTTCTGGTTTCTCTGACCACCACGCCGACGATGTGCGCGAAATTCCTGCGGCCATCGCAACCGAACGAGCGGCATAACGTTGTCTATCGCACCAGTGAGTGGTTCTTCGACCGCCTCCTGGTGGCATACCGGCAGGCGCTCAAATGGGTGCTGGCGCACCAACCCGTGACCCTGGCAGTGACCATCCTTGTAGCCTGCCTGAGCGTGTACCTCTACATCCAGGTGCCCAAAGGATTTTTCCCGCAGCAGGATACGGGACGGCTCATGGGCTCGGTTCAGGCGGCACAGGATATCTCATTCCAGGCCATGAGCGGCAAGATGGAACAGTTCGTAAAAATCGTGATGAAGGATCCCGCGATCGATACGGTGGTCGGATTCGCGGGTGGAGGCTCGGCGACAAACCAGGGCCGGTTCTTTGTCATGCTGAAGCCACTCGAGCAGCGCAGCACCTGCCAGACCCGCCATTTCTGGCAATCGTGCCCGCACGTCACGGCCGACGATGTGATCAACCGACTGCGGGGTAAACTTGCGGTGGTTCCGGGGGCTACGCTGTTCCTGCAAGCGGCGCAGGACCTGACGATTGGCGGCCGCTTCGGAGGCGCGCAATATCAATACACTCTGCAGGGCGAGAGTCTCGACGATTTGAACAACTGGTCGCCCCGGCTGCTGGAGAAACTGAGGCGGGCTGCCGGAGCTGCGCGACGTGAATACCGACCAACAGGATCATGGTTTACAGGCGAAGCTGGTCATCGACCGCGACACAGCCAGCCGGTTGGGGGTGAGTCCGCAGGATCTTGACAATGCTCTCTATGACGCGTTCGGGCAACGCCAGGTCTCCACTATGTATCGCCCGCTCAATCAGTATCACGTAGTCATGGAGGTTGCGCCTGAGTTCCAGCAAACCACCGAGGCTTTGCAGAATATTTATCTGCGCGCCTCCAACGGCAGTCCCATTCCCCTGGCGGCGTTCACCCGTTTCGTTCCTTCCAATACGCCTTTGGCGGTGAATCACCAGGGCCAGGTTCCGTCGGTCACGATTTCATTTAACCTGGCGCCCGGAATCTCTCTCGGGCAGGCGACACTAGCCATCGAAAATGCACAGCGTTCCATCGGCTTCCCCACTACGATTCAGGCAAGTTTCCAGGGCACAGCGGCCGCCTTCAAGGATTCCCTCTCGAGTGAACCGGTCTTGATCATTACTGCACTGATCACCGTATATATCGTGTTGGGGATGTTGTATGAGAGCTACATTCATCCCATCACGATTCTCTCGACGCTGCCTTCGGCGGGTGTGGGAGCGCTGCTGGCCTTACTGTTGACGCACAATGAACTCAACGTGATTGGTACCATCGGCATCATCCTGCTGATCGGCCTGGTAAAGAAGAACGCCATTATGATGATCGACGTGGCGCTCGATGTGGAGCGCACCCAAGGGAAGAAGCCGGTCGAGGCTATCTACGACGCCTGCCTGCTGCGCTTCCGCCCCATCATGATGACGACCATGGCTGCTCTGTTGGGAGGTCTGCCGCTGGCGCTGGGCAGGGGTACGGGTTCGGAACTGCACCGTCCTCTCGGCATCACCATTGTCGGCGGACTGATCGTGAGCCAGGCGCTGACGTTATTCACAACGCCCGTGGTCTATGTGTATCTCGACCGCCTGCGGATGGCGTTACGCGGCGGAGAAGACAGCGGACTGGCGGAAAGTTCTCCGGGTGCTCCCCGACCGAGCCCAGCGCACTAAGCGCCTGGGACCTGGCGATAAACCCATAGGAAAGTTGAGTCGGACAGCCGCGCGTAGCGAGACCGCGTGCAACTGGTTTCAGGAGCGCGGCATCGCAGGAGTGAGCGCAGGAACGGGGAGCGAGCCAGATTCGGCAGGATCGCAGAAGTCTCCTACCGCGGACGCACGGAACCGTGTCTAACGGGTGCGGCCCCTTTTTCTTCGCGGTCACCGTATGATAGGGGATGCTTTTCATGCGGGAGTTTCCCGGCAGCCCGGTATTATTGTTTTTTCGCTTTCAAATTTTCTCAGGAGTCAAGGATGCTTCAGAAGGCATTGGTCCTGGTATTGGTTCTCGTATGCATCGCCAGTTGCGTTAGTTGCAGTAAGACCACGAGCCACTATGTGTACGCGACCATCCCCGCCGCCAATCAAGTCGCAGCGTTCCGGGAAGACCCCAACTCGGGCGTGCTCACGCAAATCCAGGGAAGTCCGTACCCTGTGGGCGTCGGAGCTACTTCCGTTGTAATCCATCCTTCGGGAAAATACTTGTACGTGTGCGAATCCGGGTCAGCTTGAAAACGATATTTCCCTGTTCACCATTGCCAGCAATGGCGCTTTGACCGAGGTGAGCCCGCGGACACCCATTGGACCCGATGCCTCGCAGCCGGAATTCCTGGCCATGGACCCTGCCGGGAGCTACCTGTACGTGGCGAACACCCAATCCTTCAATATTTCGGTCTTTTCGATCGATAGCAGCACGGGCGCGCTCACACAACTTGCCAATTCTCCGTTCGCGATTGGGTTGCCACCGCTGAATATGCAGCTGACGCCATCAGGCAACTATCTGTACGTCACCGCCTCGGGTGGACAACAAAGTAATAGTGGGTCGATCGTGGGCTTCAGCGTGAGTGCGGGAGTACTCACATCGCTAGGCTCCACGCCCAGCGGCGGGATTAATCCGAACGGTCTGGCAATTGACCCGAGTGGCACTTACCTGTATACCGCGAACACCTCATCGGGTTCCATCTCCATTTTCGCGATTGATGCGTCTGGCACGTTGTCACCAGTGAGCGGTTCTCCAATCGCTGAAACTTATGCCGATCCGGTAGCGCTGATTTTGGATCCCAAAGGGGCGTTTCTCTACGTGGCGAACCAGGGATCCAGCAACGTTGCGGTATATTCGATTAGTTCCAGTACCGGAGTGCCTACGATCCTTACTTCTTCCACCACCACGGGCGCCTTCTCCACGGAGGCGAATCCAAGTTTCCTGGTTGCGGACCCGAGCGGCAAATACTTGCTTGTGGGGAATCGGGGCACCAGTGCAGGGATTCAGTCGTTTAGCGCCAGTGGTGGCAATCTGGTCGATATCTTTACCTATGGCGTCGGGAACACCCCCAGTTCAATCGCAGTCCTGCAGTAAAGGGCAGAACCTTTCTGCAAGCATGGGGCCTGCGAAACCCGCATTCGCCTTGCACGTGCCGCGAACCCAAAAACAGGTTCGTGTGAGGGCGGCTGCAGAGGAATGTTTGCCGTGAGCGGTGCCGGGCGGGCTCACCGGCAACGAGTCTGCTCTTTTTACAGGGCGATGACAAACGAATACAGGCCAATGACAAACAAAAATTCCCAACTCTGCGACAATAGCTGGGCTGGCACAAGCCCCCCGTAATCGCCAGCGCGGGAACGCAACGACGAATGGGGTGAAGGCTTCCCGCATTCGGTCCGCTGTGAGACTGATTTCGTGCCAAGACTGACCCCAGGAGGCAGAATTCATGAGGATCGCAAGCGCGGCAAGTGCATTCCCGAAGCACTACTACACCCAGAAAGTTCTCCTTGATCGCCTCCAGGACTATTGGGGAGACCAACTCAAGAATCCTCTGCTGCTGGCGCGCCTGCATCGCAACGTGACCGTGGATGGCCGTTACCTCGCGATCCCCGCGGAACAGTACGTGGACATCAAGACCTGGGGCCAGGCCAATGACATCTGGATCAGGGTCGCGCAGGAATTGGGGGAACAGGCGCTCTGTGTCGCACTGCAGAACGCGGGAATGCAGCCAAGCGATCTAGGAGCGTTGCTGTTTACGACGGTTACTGGAATCGCAAGCCCGTCGATCGACGCTCTGCTGATCAACCGCATGGGGCTGCCGGCCAACATCCGCCGCACTCCGATTTTTGGCTTGGGATGCGTGGCTGGCGCCGCCGGAATCGCGCGCGCCGCCGATTACGTTCGCGCCTATCCAAAGCAGGCCGCGGCCCTGGTGTCGGTCGAACTCTGTTCGCTCACCCTGCAGCGTGAAGATCTGTCGGTCGCGAATCTAATCTCGTCAGGACTTTTCGCCGATGGCGCGGCGGCGGTCATCGTCACTGGTCCGGAATTTGAATCCTCAGGGCCTGAGAGTTCCGGACCCAAGATTCTCGCTACTCGCTCTGTCTTTTATCCCAGCACAGAAGAAATGATGGGCTGGGATATTTCCGAGAAAGGTTTCCGCATCATACTGTCTACGGAAGTTCCGACCCTGATTCGGCAAAACCTGGGGCGGGATGTGGACGCATTTCTGGCGGATAACGGGCACCAGCGAAGCGATCTCAAGAGCTTCGTTCTCCATACCGGAGGACCGAAAGTGCTCGACGCCTCGGCGGACGCACTGGGATTGCACAATGGACAGCTCGATGCTTCCTGGGATTGCCTGCGTAAGGTGGGAAATCTTTCTTCGGCTTCCGTGCTGTGTGTGCTCGAAGATGTGATGAAGAACCGGCGTCCTGAGCCGGGCACGCTGGGTCTGCTGGCGGCCATGGGCCCCGGATTTTGTTCCGAACTTCTACTTTTGGAATGGTGAGGTCAGGTCAGTTGCTCCATTCGACAGACATCTTCGTGATTGGTGGCGGCCCAGCCGGGCTGGCGGCCGCGATTGCCGCCCGCCAGCAGGGATTCCGCGTAGTGGTGGCCGACGGAGCCCGGCCGCCCATTGACAAAGCCTGCGGCGAAGCGCTGATGCCGGATGCGATCGTGGCGCTGGAACGGCTGGGAGTTGCCGTGCCTGCGGCTGAGGCCTCTCCGATTCGCGGCGTTCGCTTTCTCAGTTCCGGATTGTCCGCGGAGGCCGACTTCCCGTCGGGTAACCGGAGCCTCTCTGTTCGCCGGACCGCATTGCATCGCGTCATGACCGAACGTGCAGCCGGGCTGGGGGTCGATCTGCTGTGGCAGAGCGTAGTTACGGGAATTTCCGGCGAGGAAGTCCATCTCGGGGATCGCTCGATCCGCACCCGGTGGATTGTAGGAGCCGATGGCGTCAACTCACGCGTGCGCCGTTGGGCGAATCTCGATCCGCAGTCGCGAACGAGCCTCCGATATGCCTTTCGCCAGCATTATCGCGTCGCGCCCTGGACCGGCCGCATGGAAATCTATTGGGGAAAACACAGTCAGTGCTATGCCACACCGGTGAGCAACGAGGAAATGTGTGTGGCAGTAGCCTCGCGGACCCCCGGGCTTCGCCTGGAAGAATCCTTGCCGGCATTTCCTGAACTCAACGCCCGTCTTCGCGTCGCTGAGACGGCCTCTGCCGAACGAGGTTCGCTGTCCGCGAATCGCAAACTGAGGCGTGTCTGGCGAGGAAATGTCGCGTTGATCGGCGACGCTTCCGGCACCGTCGATGCGATCACAGGCGAAGGTTTAGGCCTTGCCTTCAGCCAGTCGCTGGCGCTGGCCGAATGTCTGGGGTCCGGTAATCTCGCCCGTTACCAGGCCCAGCACCGCCGCCTGGCACTGCGGCCGTCACTGATGGCGCGATTGATGCTGATGCTTGACGGCCGCCCCAGTTTTCAGCAACGCACTCTCCAGACTTTTCGCAAACACCCCGAGATTTTTCGTAGATTGCTGGCCCTGCATGTAGGCACTCTCTCGCCTTTCCACCTTGCTCTCGACGGTCTCACTCTGGGGTGGGGACTGTTGACGGCATAATCCCATGAGAGAGGATGCTCAAAGATCCAGTCGAAGTCGAATGCGCCGGGCGTTCCTGGTTGTGATCGTATTTGCCGCGGTTGCTGCCGTCGCGGCGGCCGATCAAAGTGTGGCATTTCAGCTGGATCCTCAGCGCACTGCGGTCAATTTCACGATTGGCGATACGCTTCACACGGCTCACGGAACCTTCCGCTTGAAGCAAGGTTCTCTGCGTTTTGATCCCGCTTCGGGCAGGCTCACCGGCGAAATCGTGGTGGACACCAAGAGTGGCGACAGCGGCAACGGACTGCGTGACCGGAAAATGCACCGGGAAGTGCTGGAGAGCGAGCGCTATCCGGAGATCACATTCCGCGCGGATCACGTCGATGGAACTTTGTTGCCGCAAGGGAAATCCTCAGTACGAGTCCATGGAATTTTCAACGTGCACGGAGTGGACCATGAACTCACCGTGCCCGCAGAAGTGGAGATGTCCTCCGATCATTGGAGCGCAACCCTTCACTTCGCCGTACCCTATGCGAAGTGGGGGATGAAGAATCCGAGCAATTTGTTTCTGCGAGTGAACGAATCGGTCGACATTGACGTGACCACCGCGGGAACCTTTACGCGGCCCTGAAATGGTTTCGAGGACAGCGAAATCAAAATCCATCCTGCGGCGAGATTCCCTTGCCTTCGGTGCATTCGTAGCATCGTCCCACTGCCAGGTTCTTGAACTCTTCGGTTCTGCCACCTGGCCAGGTGATGACAACGCGCTCGACGCGATCGCGCTTCTCCAAGCCGAATGTAACCGGGAGTTCCGATTGCGATAGATAGCTGGAGCCGCTCTTCACCATGCGCGACTGACTCAACCCACCAGCGAAGATGCGGACGATTGCGCCGATCCCGTCGCGGTTCGACTTGGTGCCGACCAGCCGAAAACGGATGCTGCGATTTCCAGCAAGCTGATCGTTCCGGTAAAGATACGCGGGGCCGTTATTCGTGGTCAGCAGCAGGTCGAGATCGCCGTCGCGATCGAAATCGGCATAGGCCAGTCCGCGCCCGACCTTCGGCTGATCGAATCCCCCGCCGATTTGCGCGGCGATGTCGCGAAAACTTCCCTTGCCATTGTTCAGAAACAATTGCGGCGGCTGGGCATAGCCCACATTGCCGCGAATGTTGCGGACGGTCTCGTCGATGTGTCCGTTGGCCACAGCAAGATCAAGCCAGCCATCGAGATTGGCGTCGAGAAAAACACATCCAAACCCCAAACTGTTTTTGGAGGCCAAGCCCACACCCGCCTGCGCCGCAACATCTTCGTAGGCTTTCCCTCCGAACTCGTACAGGCCAGTCATTTCGTTATCGAAGTTCGTAATGGCCACGCCGGAGTGGCCTGAGTTCGTGAAATCAGCGACGTCCACGCCCATGCCGGCCCGGGCCTTGCCCTCGCTGCTGAAAGCCAGTCCAGACTCGACCGCGGCATCTTTGAAAGTTCCGTTACGCTGGTTGCGATACAGCTTGTTGGGTTGGGTGTCGTTCGCCACCAGCAGGTCGACCCAGCCGCTCTGGTTCTCATCGAGCGTGGCGACGCCCAGAGATTTTGAACTGCTGTCGAAAATGGCGCTGGGGGCCGTGACGTCCTCGAACGTGCCGTTGCCGCGATTGTGGAATAGCCAGCAAGTCTCGCCGCGATAGGCTTCCGGAGTGCAATAGGATTTGTGTTTGCCGTCGAGACTGCAGAACACGTCGCGCTCCGGCGACCACTTCACATAGTTGCAGACAAAAAGATCGAGCAGGCCGTCGCGGTCGTAATCGAACCAGAGAGCGGACGTGCTGAACGCCTGACGTTTTCCCAAGCCGCTGGTGTTGGTTACATCCACAAACGTTCCCCTGCCGGTATTGTGGAATAGCCGGTTTTGCCCCACACAGGTCACCAGAATGTCGGGGAAACCGTCGTTGTCATAATCGCCGATGGCCACGCCCATGCCGTACATTTCAACCTCGAGTCCGGCGCGGGCAGTAACGTCGGTGAAGCTGCCGTTCCCGTTGTTGTGATAGAGCCGAAGGGTGGAGTGCCGCTGCTTGTGGCCGGGCCAATCCATCCCATTGATCAGAAGAATGTCTTGCCAGCCGTCGCGGTCGTAGTCGAGAAAGGCGCAACCGGAGCCCAGAGTCTCGGGCAGAAGCTTTCCTCCGAAAGCACCGCTGTTGTGCAGGAACTGAATACCGGCAGAGGAGGTTACGTCCACAAACTGAAAACCGGGCGAAGCCGTTGTTCCGGCCGCAGCGCCCAGAGCCCGCAGCAGGGGCAACTGGCACACCGACGCCAGACCTGCCATGCCGCGCAGAAAGGATCTGCGATTCACGGAACGTTTACCAATCCTGCGCGAATGGCGTAAACCACAAGGTCAGCAGTTTTGTGAATGCCCAGTGCGTTCATGATATTGGCACGGTGAACCGCAACCGTGTTGGCGCTGAGAGCCAACACCCGGGCAATTTCCTTGTTCGACTTGCCATCGACGATCATCCGCAAGACTTCAAGCTCGCGCGGCGTCAGCCCACTGTTGCGCTCGCCTTTGAGCGCCGAGTGCGGTTCGACCTGCGGATCGAAAATTTCTTCTCCTTCGGCTACGCGCCTCACGGCCGGCCCCAGCTCCAGGTTCATCGCATTCTTCAGAATGTATCCCTTGGCGCCGGCTTCGATCGCCTGCCGCACCCAGGTGCTTTCCGAATGCATGCTGAGCATGAGTACGGCCGTCTCAGGCAAGTCATCAAGAATCTGCCGGGTTGCATCCAGGCCGTTCATCTTGGGCAAGGCGCAGTCCATGACCACAACTTTCGGCTTCAACTCCCGCGCCAGCTTGACGGCCTCCTCGCCGTCGCCGGCTTCGCCCACAACGGCCATATCGGGCTCATCTTCCAACATGCGCCGGAAACCCCGCCGCACCAAGTTGTGGTCATCTACCAGCAACACTGTGATCTTCTTTGTCATAGGCTTCTTAAGTTTCTATCTTCGATCCTTTTGCTGCGACTCAACCATCTCGCGGGGCACAGTCAGGTGCAACAATGTGCCGCCTGCGGCGGGAGTCGAAAACACAATCCGTCCTCCCATCAACTCCGAGCGCTCGCGCATTGCGACCAATCCGATGCCCTGTTTGGCTGGCCGTCCGCTGAAACCCACACCGTGATCTTCCACCTCCAACTCCAGAGTCGCAGGCAGAAAACGCAGTCGCACCCATGCCTGCTTCGTGCCGCAGTGCCGCGCCACATTGTTCAACGCTTCCTGTAGCACGCGATAGATCTGCACCGTAGCGCTGCCGTCCACTGCAAACGGCACGCCGAGCTTCTCATAGGATATGGCAATTCCGGTCTGTCTTTCCACGGTCGGGATGTACCAGTCGAGTGTGGCTTCCAGCCCGGCCTCGTCGAGCATCACCGGGTGCAACGCCTGCGAGAGGCTGCGAACCCGGTCCAGCGTGTCCTGCGCGATCTGCTGGACTTCCTGCAAGTCGTTGCGCAAAGGCGAACCTTCCGGAGCTTGATTTCCGGCTCGTCCGAGCATCGATCCCATCGCCGTGAGAATCTGGCCGAATTCGTCGTGCAATTCGCGCGAGATGTAACGCAACGTCAACTCCTGCGTGGCAATCAGTTTCTGCGCCAGCTCGCTGCGCCGCTCTGAAAGCTCAGCCATGCGCGCAAACAGCCTCCGGTTCCACCGGATCATGGAAAATCCAGTCAGCAGAATCGCTGCCAGCGTGGCGGCGAGGAACACATAGACCTGCCGTTGCACGCGATCATAGATCTCAACAATGCGCTGTGCGGCCTGTTCTTCATTCTCGCTGTTCTGCACTAACAGGCGGGCCACTGTCGTGCTCAAAGCCTCCTGTCGCGCTTGCAGGGAAACTTGGATCTGCGCCCTCGCATCTTTTTCTTTGCCGTCGCCAGCCAGAGCAAACACGCGGTCAACTGCATCCCAGAACTGCATGAGCGAACTGCTTAGCGAAGCGCTCTGCTCGGTCGTCCGGCCCGCCGGCGCCAAGGTGGCTTCCAGGCGCATGGCATCGTCCAAATCGGTGCGAATGCGCTGAAACTGCGCCGCCCAGGCAGTGAGCGGATACGGTTCGTCGTTGTCGATCATGTCGCGCATGGCCACCGCCAGCAGGTTCAGATCGTTCTGGATGCGCAGCAACTGCAGGGAATCCTTGCGATTGCGGTCAATCAGTTCGGCCTGAAGCTTGCGCAACCCTGCCACTTGCCAGGTGATATAAGCGGAGTAGGCCACGACCGCTGCGAGCGTGACGAACAGGCCGAGCAACAGGCCCAGGGTTGGAGAGCGCTCCGGCGAAGGCGGACGTGGCACGCCCCGAGCATACAACGGCTGCCCCAGACGTGTCACAATGCAGTAATAATGAAGCGATTTGGAGTTCAGAGGAGTCCAATTACAGATTGAGTACCGACCCAAAACCAGCCCAGAAGACCCCGAAAGTCGAGAGACTCCGCGCCGTTCTGCCGGAAGTCTGGAAGCTGATGCGTCCGCGGCGTTGGCTGCTCGCGCTCGGGTTTGTGTTGATGTTGATCAACCGCGTCGCGGCGTTGGTGTTGCCCTATTCCACCAAGTTTCTGATCGATACCGTCATCGCCAAGCATCACATGGATAAGCTGCGGCCGCTGGTTCTGTTCGTGTTGGCGGCCACCGTAGTGCAGGGCCTTACTTCCTTTTCGCTGACGCAGTTGTTATCGAAGGCAGCGCAGCGGTTAATCGCGGAGTTGCGCGAACAGGTGCAGGTTCACATCTCCCGCCTGCCGGTTGCGTTTTACGATGGCAACAAGACCGGCAACCTGGTATCGCGCATCATGAGCGACGTGGAGGGTGTGCGAAACTTGCTCGGCACGGGCCTGGTGGACTTCGCAGGCGGATTGGTTACCTCTGGGATCGCGCTGGTCCTGTTGTTTCGCACCAGCCCGCAGATGACGCTGATCGCGGTCGGCTCGCTGCTCTGTTTTGCGGTGGCGCTCAACAAGGCCTTTGCGACCATCCGGCCGATTTTTCGCGAGCGCGGCAAGATTACTGCCGAGGTCACTGGCCGGCTCACGGAATCGCTGGGCGGCGTGCGCGTGATCAAGGGATATCACGCCGAAGAGCGCGAGGAAGCGATCTTTGCCACGGGTGTGCGACGCCTGCTCGACAACGTGATGCGCACCCTCACGGCGACCTCGGTCATGAGCCTTTCGGCGAGCGTGCTGCTCGGATGTGTGGGCGCGGTCACCATGTACGTGGGCACTCACCAGATCGCCGCAGGCACGCTGACGGTCGGCGGTTTCTTTTCCTACACCTTGTTGCTGGGCTTTCTGGTTGCGCCCATCATGCAAATCGTTTCCATCGGAACTCAGCTCACGGAAGCGTTAGCTGGACTCGAAAGAACGCAGGAGATTATGCGGGAGCGGCCGGAAGATCAGGATCCCAAGCGTTCCGTGCCGCTGCCCGACATCGTTGGACGGATCGAGTTTGACAACGTAAGTTTCAGCTACGATGGAATTCACGACGTGCTGCGCGATATTTCATTCCGCGCCAAGCCGGGCACAGTCACGGCATTGGTGGGCTCGTCCGGCTCGGGCAAATCCACAACCATCGGCCTGATCTCCGCTTTTTACGTGCCCACCAAAGGCAGAATCGTGGTGGATGGCACGGACCTGAGCACGGTTCGCCTCGATTCCTACCGCACGCGTCTCGGAGTCGTGTTGCAGGAATCGTTTCTATTCGATGGGACGATTCGCGAAAATGTCGTGTTTTCGCGCCCCGGCGCTAGTGATGAAGAATTCCTGCGTGCCTGCCGGATCGCGCGCGTGGACGAGTTCGCCGAATCTTTCGCAGACAAGTACGACACCGTGGTCGGCGAGCGCGGAGTGAAGCTCTCGGGCGGCCAGCGGCAGCGGATTTCAATTGCCCGGGCAATTCTGGCCGAGCCGCGCATCCTGATTCTCGATGAGGCAACCTCGAGCCTCGACTCCGAATCGGAACAGATGATCCAGCACGGACTTTCTTATCTCATGCAGGGCCGCACCACGTTTGTGATCGCGCACCGGCTTTCAACCATCCGCCGGGCTGACCAGATTTTGGTGATGGAGCAGGGGCAAATTCTGGAGCGGGGAACGCACGAACAACTCTATGCTGCGCAGGGCCGCTACTACGACCTTTACACCAGACAGCATGGGGTGGAGGAGAACCTGTTTCTCGCACCCGGCGAGGGAGACACGCTGGAGGTGGAAGGGAATGGCGCCTCCGGTCAGGCGCGGAGCGGCGATGTAAAGGCCGCCGACGCGTTGCGCGTGCTTAGAGGAGAGGTCCGCTAGCCTGATGAGCAGCACGGACAGGTCTCCTCTAAAGAACACTCCGGTGATTCGTTCCCAACAGCTCTGCCGTCATTACCGCATGGGCGAGACGATCATCCGGGCCGTGGATGGCATTACTCTTGAAGTTCGTGCCGGTGATTTCGTCGCCCTGCTGGGCAGCTCCGGCTCCGGAAAATCTTCGGTATTGAATCTGATCGCAGGACTGGACCGTCCTACGTCGGGCAGCGTGATTGTTCACGAGCGAGATCTCGCGCAACTCTCTCGCGAGGACCTCGCCCACTATCGCTTGCACACCGTAGGAATGGTTTTCCAATCGTTTAACCTTATCGCAAGTATGACTCTCGCTGAAAATGTGGAATTGCCAATGCGGTTTGCCGAGGTCGATCGCGGGCAACGTGACAGTCTCGCGCGCGAGGCGCTCACGCGGGTCGGTCTGCAGGCGCGCGCCAACCACCGTCCGAGTGAACTTTCCGGCGGGGAACAACAACGGGCCGCACTGGCTCGCGCGCTCATCAATCGGCCTCAACTCCTGCTCGCCGACGAGCCCACCGGCAACCTCGACAGCCATACCGGAACCGAGATCATGAATTTGGTTCGCGAGTTCAACCAGCAATTGGGAATGACGGTCGTTATGGTGACGCACGAGCGTGCGTTGGCCGAACGCTACGCCCAGCGCCTCATCTTCCTGGCGGATGGCAAGCTGGTCGGCGATGAATCGAACTTAGCCGTGGCCGCCAACGCTGGAATCAATCTTGCCAGTGCGGAGGGACAGCCATGAAGCTTCCCGATCTCACCGAACTTGCCCTGCGCAATTTGCGCGAATCTCTGCTGCGAAATTCGCTGACCACCATCGGCATTTCGGTGGGCGTGGCATCGCTGGTCGCGATGCTTTCTCTGGGAATCGGGCTGCAGCAGCTCGCATCCCGCCGATTGATGAAGTCGGGACTGTTCGATACCGTGGTTGTCACCTCACGGCGCGATCTGCGCAACTTCAACCGCGAGGAAGAACGCAGCGGGCCGGCGCCAGGCGAAAGCCGCATCCTTGACGAACCCACGCGGCAGGAGATCGAGCGCCTGCCTAACGTGTCTGAGGCTTATCCTGATATCCGTTTCATTACCGAACTGCGCTACGAAGACAAGCCGCACTTGACGATGATCGCAGCCTTGCCTGCTTCCGCCCAATCGAACGACGCGTTTGAAACAGTGCAGGGGCACTTCTTCTCGTCCGACACAGCGCCCGAAGCGATTCTTCAGAAAGCGTTCGCCGAAGAGCTCTTGGGAAAGATGCCAAAGGCCGGGCTTGACGAAACCAAGGTAGCCGAACTGGCCCCTCCACTCCTGGGCAAGGAATTGATCATGCGCTATGCCCAGCGCGAAGCGGCACAAACCGCGCCTTCGACGGCCGCGAACGATCACACCGCTGCATCAGGTGGCCAGAGTCTCACGGGCGCTGCCTACTCGGTTGTTTCGCGTGAGCAGAAGTTGAAGATTGTAGGCGTCGCCGATCTCGATCCTGAAAGCATGCGCGGGCCAGGCCGGGCAAGAGTTTTTCTTCCACTCAGACTGGCCCAGAGCCTGCACGTCATGCAGCCTACAGACCTGCGCGAAATCTCTCGGGCCACCACTGATCAACCCCTCTATTCCTCGGTGAGTGTGCGAGTGAAAAATCCGAGCCAGGTGCAGAAGGTGGAAGACGCCATCAAGAAGATGGGCTTCAACACCTTCTCCATCCTTGATGCCAGCCGCAGCATCCAGCAGTTTTTTAAAGTGCTGGACGTGTTTCTCGGAATCTTCGGCAGCCTTGCCCTGGCTGTCGCTTTCATCGGGATCGTAAACACGCTGGTGATGGCCATCCTCGAGCGTCGCCGCGAGATTGGCATTATGAAGGCTATCGGCGCCAGTGACGGTGACATAAAGAAACTTTTCTTTGCGGAAGCGGGCGCCATGGGCATTCTGGGCGGCATCGTTGGAGTTGCTTTGGGATGGGCTATCGGGCAGGTCATCAACGTGGGCACGAATGTGTATCTCAAGAGTCAGTCATTTCCGCCGGAGCATTTCTGGTCGGTACCGTGGTGGTTGGTAGCGTTCGCGCTGTTGTTTTCTTTCCTTGTGAGTCTCGCTGCGGGCCTTTACCCGGCAGGACGCGCAGCCCGGCTCGATCCGGTGCAGGCCTTACGCTACGAGTAAACTGAAACGAATGCATCGCCGGCCCCGAATCGTCTTCCTGTTCACGGCTTTCGCTGTTGCGCTTTCTGCGCGCGCTCAAAGCCGCATCGACTGCGACGCGCTGAACAGCAGGATTCTGAAACATCTGGTTCACTACTGCGTTTACCTTCCTGCCGGCTACGATGCCGGAGCATCCCAGCGTCTCGCGCAAAAATATCCCGTGCTGTACTTTCTCCACGGCCTCGGCGACAACGAGCAAACCCTCTTTAACAGCGGCGGATGGACGCTGTTCGACGATCTTCGGCGGCAGCACAAGATGGGGGAATTCCTCATCGTCGCGCCGGAAGGCGGACGAACGTTCTACATCAATTCCGCCGACGGCTCGGTCCGCTACAGTGATTTCTTCCTGCAAGAATTCATCCCGATGATCGAAACGAAATACCGGATCAGCAAAGGCCGGAATAATCGAGCGATCAGCGGCATCTCCATGGGTGGCTATGGTGCGCTGCGTTTTGCTTTCGCTCATCCCGAAATGTTTTCGGCAGTCAGCGCGCAAAGCGCGGCGTTGATCACCGAATCGCCGCAAGACCTGGACACCGCGGCGCGCGCCGGCGCTCCACTGGGCAAGCTGCTGGCTACAGTGTTCGGAAGCCCAATCGAGGCGCCGCACTGGAAAGAGAACAGTCCGTTCGTTCTCGCGCAGCGAAGTCTCCCAGCCCTGCGAAAGCTCGCTATTTATTTCAACTGCGGCCAGGACGACAACTATGGTTTTGAAAAAGGCGCAGCCGCTCTACACGAGCAATTGCAGAAGGAAGGCGTGAAGCACGAGTATCATCCTTATCCCGGCGACCACAGTCTGTCCTATTTCCTGGATCACTTCACCGAGGTCATGGAGTTTCATTCCCGGGCATTCGGTCTTAAATAAGCCGGATTAGAGGCTGGGATTGACGAGAAGGGGACCACAAAACACCCCGGCTACGGATGCGCGAGCGGGACCCGCACCAGGATCGCATCATCCACGCGCACAATCAGCTTCGAAAACTTTTCCTTCCCCACATTCTGCATGGCCTGGTAACGCGGGTTGAGAGCCTCCACGTTCACGCGTAGCGGAGCTTTGGGATCCTTCGGCACGTCAAAGCTCACGCGGATATCCGGTTGCCCGTCACCATCCACGTCCACGACGTCGGACACGTGAGGTGGCAACGTGCTCACGGGTTTCCAATCAAGCTGCACAAATGGCTTTTCAGTCTGCAACATGTGTGGAAATACGGGCCGGTGAATATCGATCGAGTAAGCGCTCGTCTGAACCGTGCGCACCTTCGGCCCACCGGAGTACATTTCGTCCACGTGCAGACCCAGCCCGGCAAATCCTTTCGTGAAGAGTCCGTACAGCTCGAAAGGCGCCAGCAGGGCCGCGAACACTGTCATCCCCGCCGCTGTGTAGCCGAGTTTTGCCCGCAGGCTCATTCGTCCTTCCTAAATGAAGACGTGCAGTATGGTCGCAAGGCCCTCAGCGATGATGCTGCCGCCGAACATGATCGCCATGCCCCAGGCGGCGTACAGAAACATGAGCCGCGCCCGTTCCGGCTTCGTCGCTACTTCGGTTCCTTTGATATGCCAGACCACGGCGTCCTTCGGACAAGCATCCACGCATGCGCCGCACTTCATGCAAGACATCAGCGTCTCGCCCCGTGCGATGGATTCTTTCGTCAGGGACATCGTGGGGCAAGCGTTCTGACAGAGTACGCAGGGCGAACAGCGCGTCTGGTCGATCTTCAGATCGAAGACGCTGGTCTTGTTGAAGATCGACTGGAACGCCCCAAACGGGCAGAAGAATGCGCATTGCGTTCTCTTCTTGGTCAGAAATGGCAGCACTACGACGAGTCCGGCAAACAGCAAGACAAAGATTCCGTTTTGTACCAGCCCCACCGTGTTCCGGGCAGCTACATATTCCGATACTGCCTTAAAAGGGCAAAGCCACATACAGTAGGCGGGCTCGAACAAAGCCAGCGACAGCAATACCATCGCCAGCAGCACGGCCCAGGGGCCATAACGCCAGCGCGGATCGATCTTCCGCAGCTTTGCGCGCGCGGGCACCGAGGCCATGCCTTCTTCAATTCCCCCGAAGAAGCACGCATAGCTGCACCAGCCTTTGCCGACTACGATCGTGATCGCCAGCCACACGCCGGCCATGGCTGCCATTCCTCCGCCAGACATGCCTCCGCCGGGCAAGATCGAACCGGGGAACACCAGCGTCTTGGTGAACGCCGCCGGCAAGATGAGGAGAGGAATGGGCAAGTAGCAGAACGGTGTTCGGCCCGCGATCATCTCCTCGATTGGAATACCCATCGTTCCCCGCATCACCATGACCATGTGGATGAAGCCTACAGGGAACAAAATTCCCAGCGCCACGAAGAACCAGCGGCGCCAGCGATAGGTGTTCCCGGTCCGCATCATCATGAAAAACAGCATGATCATGAAAATCGCGGTAAGAAGGCTGGCGATCTGCAGCGATCGATTCGAATGCCGTTGCGGATTGCCGAACATGAGCAACGACCAGAGTGCAATCGGTAAGGTCAGCAGAATGGATCTGGCGATACTTCGCGGTGCCTGTCGGGACTGAAGGATCCGAGCTTCAGTAGCCATATATCCTTCTCCCGAGCAGCATGGCCACTCCAAGATAGGCGTAATAGAGGGCGATGAGCACCATCGCCATGCGTGCGACTGTGGTCACCGCTTCGTTGCGCACGACGCAACCCAGGCCCACAAAGGGCACAAACCAGACGGAAGTTCCGAGAAAAAACACCGCGAAGAAGAGAAGAGCCGCGGTCACGCTGCCGAGTTCAGCCGCCCTAACACCGGCGGCCACAAACGGAGGGCAAAGGCTCAATCCAGTCAGGAAACCCAACGCTGCCGCACCGGAAATGGCGCGTTCTCCGGTCCCGCCAATGCTCACCAGTTCTGAACCTGAACACGACTTGGCACAAGCATGCCCGGCCGAGTATGCGTACCAAAGCAGCACGCCAGCGAGCAGAATATGAATCAAGCCAATCAGGAACATGCGCAGCGCGGGCGGAATTGATACCAAGGCGCCTAACTCCCAGGCCGCCGCGGCAAACAGCAGGTATCCCGCGAAGCGCGCGCCCAGAAAAGTAGAGAGGTAGCGGGTATTCAGTCGCAGGCCCGCCCGCTCTGTGAGCAAAGATGGAACCAGCACAGGGCCGCAGGAGGCCATGCAGGCAGGTCCGGAAGCCAGTCCCAAGACCAACGCCTCGCCGACGATGAAAGACCCGGCCATAAGCGGAAACTTAGCATTATTCGGTTCCTCCGTCTGTGACCGGCGACACCTGGGTCCAGGAAAGGCGATCTTCTGGGTTGCCCCAAGCGTCAGCGTATAACTACGAAAATTGCCAGCTCACCATGGTTCCCTCCTCAACTAACTGGTTTCTCGCGGGTGGAGTGTAAACTATTACGAGTATTCCGCTTGCTGGTCCCGGAGGGATGTGTGAGTGGTTGAAACAGGCGGTCTTGAAAACCGCTGTACGGGAAACCGTACCGGGGGTTCGAATCCCTCTCCCTCCGCCACGCAGTCCGGGATGCAGAGAAACCCAGCTACATTCCCTGAAAAACCGGTTCGAAATGGGCACGGCGCAACCGCATCACGTGGGGTTCGCCCGGCAACCTTGCGAACTGACTTACAGTCCTGAAGTCTGATAGCGCAAAACCGACAGAGCCAGACGGTATTCATATCCGGCCTGCGCGTTTCCGATCTCGGCCTGGGTCTGCTGCAGCTGTGCCTGACTGAGTTCCACAATCGAACTGAGGCCTAGCTTGTATCGGGTCTGGGCAAGATCAAGCGCCTGGTTCGCCTGCGCCAGCAACTGCTCACTCACGCTGACGCGGTCAAATGCCGTGCTTGCCGCCAGCCAACTGGTGCGCACATCGCGCGAGATGCGATTGCGAAGATCGTTCAGCCGTTGCCGCGCGGCCTGGGCGCGCAAGTCCGCTTCATGCGACTTCGCGGAGTAAAGGAATCCATTGAAGACGGGAAACTCCACGTTCACTCCCACGGCAGCATAAGGCCCATAGACGCGATCATCGCGGACCGGAGAATCTCCAAAAGCTCCGAGGGCACTGATGGTCGGATAGAACTGGTCATGCTCTGCCCGGTGCAGTCTTTCGGCGGATTCGGACTGGAATTCCAACGCAAGAATCTCGGGACGCTTGGCAAAAGCGTCGGCGATCAGCGGGTCCACGTCGGCTGGGGGCGGGGCCAATGGTTCGGTATTGTTCACAAGCTCAAAAGCTTCGAGAGTCGGAAATCCCAGAATCGCCGACAAGGCTGCCATGGAAGCCTTGTCGTTGTTGAGCGCGTCCAGGTAGAGGAGTTTCGCCTGCGCCAGATTCACATTAGCGAAGCTCAAGTCCAGGTCCGACTTCAATTTGCTCCTCGTCAGAGCGGAAACCTGGTCCGATAGCAATTGCCGTGACGCCACAGTCTGCTCGGCTACTTGCAGCACGGCACGGGTCTGCAGAGCGTTGTAAAAGGCCTGGTCCACGGCCAGCAAAACGTCCTGTTTCGTGGCGGCTGCGCTTTGTTCGTCGGCACTTGCCTGAAGGCGAGCGCTGGCGACCAGGTTCGTAGTGTGCCCGAAGTCGGTGATGAGCTGCCTCACCGAAGCGCCACCGGCAGCTCGGTTGTAGACGATAGGATTATTCAATGCTCCGGCGGTGATGCGGCTGTTGTTTCGGGCATCGGCCGCCGTGAGGTTGCCATAGGCTTGCGGCCAAAGATTCGAACGCACTTCGCGCGTCACCTGCTCCGAAGCCAGCGCACTGAGCCGCGCCACGGAAATTGCTGGATTATTTTTCAGCGCGAGCGCCTCGGCTTCTTTCACGCTGAGCCGTACCACATTCGAGGGAGGCGCGCCCGGCAAGACCGGTGCCGATTGCGCCCAACTTTGCATTGAGAACGCGCCCAGCAAAAGCGCCAGTTTCCATGTCATGCCGGCTGTTCCTCCTCTTTCTTATTCTTTTGATCGTCTCTGCCGTGGACCATCAGATAGACCGCGGGTACCAGGAAAACGGTGACCACCACGGAAACCGCGAGGCCGCCGATGATGGCTCGCGCCAGAGGTGCGTATTGCTCGCTGCCCGTCTCAATGCCCAGAGCCATTGGGAGCATGCCCAACAAGGTGGCGAGCGAGGTCATGAGAATGGGGCGCAGCCTGATCTTGCAAGCCCGCACCAGGGCCTCCTGCAGCGAGAAATCTTCTTTTTGCAACTGGCGCGCAAACTCGACGATCAGGATGCTGTTGGAAACCACGATTCCGGTCATCATGATCACGCCCATGAGCGACATGATGTTGAAGGTGCTGTTCGTCAGCCAAAGAATCAAAACCACTCCTGCCAGCCCCGGAGGGATCGCAACCAGAATGATCAGCGGGTCAATGAAGGAAGTGAACTGCGCCATAAGAATCAGGTAGACCAACACTATCGACAGCACAAGACCAATGGAAAAGCGCTTGAACGATTCCTGCATGCCGACCACGGATCCGCGCACCTCGACCCTGGTGTTTTCCGGCAGCGACACGTGCTTAACGATGTCGTTGACTTCACCATTGATCGTGCCCAGGGCCTCGCCCGAAGGCATCACATAGATGTCGATAACGCGCTGAAGTTGATAATGGTCGACTTCCGTCGGGGTATTGATCGGCGCTATATCAGCCACGGATTGCAGGGTCGTGTAATTCCTGACATTCGGAGCGCGCAACGGGATTTGCTTGAAATCCTCCATGCTCATGTTCTGGATCTGCTTATCGAAGTACTGCACGGTAAGCATGTAGTTGTTGCCCGTCTTAGGGTCGATCCAGTAGCTAGGCCCGATCATTCCGTTGGAAGTCAGTGCGGTGATCACGTTGTCCACAACCTGCTTCGGGGATAGTCCAATCAGGCTGGCACGTTCGCGATCGATATTCAGTCTGCAGTCCGGGGTAAAGAAGATTTTGGGGAATCAGCACGCTGCTCACGCCCTTGCGGCTCCGGATCTCCTTGGCGATATTCACCGCAACTTTATAAGCCCCATTGAGATCGTTGCCTCTCACCTGGACATCGATGGGCGCCGGTAATCCCAGATTGATCACGGAATCGACCAGTCCTCCCGCCTGAAAATAGGTATCGAGTTCCGGCAAGTCTTCCGCCAGTTTGCGGCGAACCCGCCGCATGTATTCGTAGCTGCCGAGCTTGTGGTCTTCCTTTATGCTCACCTGGACAAATGCCGTATCCATGGACGAGTTGCTGGTGTACATGGCGGAGAGGTCAGGGGTGATCCCGACGTTGGAGACGATCATGTCGAGATCTTGGGGGGGTACTACCTCGCGGATATCTTTCTCGACGCGGGCGATGTATTGATTGGTTACCTCAAGACGTGAGCCGCTCGGGGCCTTGACATTTACAACGAACTGGCCGGGATCGGTGCGGGGAAAATACGCGGTCCCGACGAACGGGAAAATTCCGACCAGGATCACCGCTATGCTGCCTAGAATCACGGCCGCCGTTCTCCCCGGTCGCACCAGGGTGCGAGTCACCCAATGCTCGTAGAGTTCCAAGAGCTTATGGAAGAGCTCATTGAATCGGCCAAGGAATCGCCTGAAAAGGGATCGCGAAGCAGACCTCGCTTCCGACTCCCGTTCGATCTCTTCCTCTACGTCCCCGAGGTGGACAAAGTGCGCACAATAGAGCGGCACAACCGTCATGGCGACGATGTAGGAGGCAAAGATGGACAGAACCACGCCGAGAGCGAGATCGATGAAAAGGTATCGGCTAACGCCATAGAACAACGTTACGGGGAAGAACACGATGGAGGTAGTGAAGGTCGCGGCCAGGACGGCGAGTGAGACTTCCATTCCTCCCTTCTCCGCCGCCACTCTTGGCGTTTCACCGATTTCCATGTAACGGAAGATATTTTCCAGCACCACGATGGAGTTGTCGATGAGACGAGAAAGGGCGAGCGCCAGGCCGCTCAGCAGCATGACATTGATCGATCCACCCGCGGCATTCATGATCAAGAAGCACACCAGCACGGAAAGGGGAATCGAGAGGAGTACGGCTAGGGTGGCTCGCGGACTTCCCAGGAAGACGAGAATCATGATCGCGGTCAGCAGCAGCCCAATCCCGCCTTCCTTCATGACATTCTTGATGGCGCTCTTGACGAAGAGAGATTGATCAAAGACCACCGCCGTCTTGAGCGATTTTGGAATATCCAGCAGATCTTTGATCGCGGACCGGACTCCGCTGACGATCGTGATGGTATTGCTGTCGCCGCCTTGCTTCAGTACCGGAATGTAGACAGATTGCTGCCCGTCGATGCGAACGATGTTGGTCTGAAGGGTGCCCGAGTCCTTGGCCTCACCCACATCGGCAACCATTACCGACGCGTTGCCCACTGTCTTCAACGGTATGCGGTTGAGTTCCTCCACGTTGGGCAACTGCGCATTGGCATAAATGTTGTAGTCTCTGGGACCAATGCGGACGTCCCCCGCGGGAAGAATCAGGTTGGAATCATTTACCGCGTGAACCACGTCCATCAAGCTAAGCTGGTGCGCCTCCAGCTTGACCGGATCCACATAGACCATAATTTGGCGATAGCGCCCGCCAAAGGGCTGTGGCACAGAAGCGCCGGATACATTCGCGATCTGGTTACGAACCTGGAATTGCGCCAGATCTTTTAACCGCGTCTCGTCGAGGCCCTCCCCCTTCAGCGTTACCAGACAAACCGGAAGGCTCGAGGCATCGAACTTGAGCACCACCGGCGGCAAAGTACCGGGAGGCAGACGGCGAAGGTCTGCCATCGCCAGGTTCGCGATGTTGCTCAGGGCGGCGTTGGCATCGCTGCCGGGCTTAAAGTAAATCTTGATCAGACTCACGCCTGTCAGAGAGCGCGATTCGATGTGGTCGATGTTGCTGCCGAGAGTAAAAAAACGCTCGAAAGTATCGGTAATGTCGGCCTCGATCTGCTCCGGCGGCATCCCCGCGTAAAAGGTTGCAACTACGACCACCGGAATCTTGATCTGCGGGAACAGATCCACAGGCATCCGCACCACGGTGGTCAAGCCAACCACAGCGATTATCAGACAGAGCATGATCACGAAGAACGGGTTCTTCAGGGCGAATCTCGGCATTACTTTCGCTCTCCCGTCTGGCCTTCGTGGGCGGACCCTGCTTCCACCTTCGGCTTCACCGCTTCGCCGATCTGATAGCCGGACTGACCGGCGCTGATCACTCGCTCCTTCTCCGTGAGACCGTGGAGGATCTCCACGGTAGTGGAGGTTTGCTGTCCTAATTCAACGTCCCGCTTCTGCACGCGATCCTGGTCGTCCACAACCAGCACGTAATGCTTGTCGCCATCCTGGACCACCGCCTGGATGGGAAGCGCGAGCGCATCCTCTTTCCCCCGCAAAGCCAGCTTGACCTCGGCGTACATGCCTTCAGTCAAAGTATTCTGGGGATTCTCCACGTCAATTTCTGTGTGCATGGTCCGCGTCTCGTCACTCAGCTCGTCGGCGAAGCGGGCCACACGGCCCTGAAAGTTTTGATTCAAAGCTGGAACATGCACCTGCACGGTGCTGCCTGAATGCAACAGCGGCACGTCCGATTCGGGAACCGGGATTACCAGCCTCAACAGGGACCACTCTGCCAGTTGCACTACGGGCTTCGATTGCGTCTCAGAGGAGGTTCCAGCCTGGATCAGGGCGCCGGTATCGGCATAACGCTTGGTAACCACCCCAGCGAAGGGAGCGGTGATGTGCGAATAAGCCTGCAAGGCCGACAGGCGTTCCAGAGTGGCTTGCGCCATCCCGAGTTGGCCCTGCGATTCAGCCAGAGCGGCGCGAGCGCTATTGATCTGCGCGTCGGTCTCTTTGTCTTTCGCCATCGCATCGTCTAGTTCTTGCTCGGCGACCAACCCCGGACGCTCCTCCGACGCCTGCTTGAGCCGCGTATAAGCCGCGTGGTAAGCCCGGTGCGTAGACTCCGCTCGTTCGATTTCACTTTGGGCGCGGCGAACCGCATCCTGGCTGCGCCGGATGTCCGCCTGGGCGCCCGTGACCTGCGCGTTCAGTTCAGGGATCTCCAAAACAGCAAGCTCCTGCCCGGCTCTGACTTTGTCCCCCACGTCCACAAAGATGTGGCGGATGTAACCCGCTACCTTGGCGTGAACGTCGACTTGCTGGAATGGGCGGAACTCACCGGTGAGAGTGATGGCGCTTTCCAGTGGGGCACGGGCTACGAATACGACTGGAGCGACCCGTTGTCTCTCGACTTCTTTGGCATCCGCGTCACCAAACGGGTGCTTGAGGAGCAGCGCGACCGCGATCACCGCGGCAAGCCCTACAACCCCTCCAATGACTATGTGTCTGCGTTCTAGTGTCATTTTTTCATTCTTGATCTGCACCACTGCGAGCGGTGAAGATCGCCCCCGCAAAAGGCGGGAACCAAAGGCAGTGCATTAGTCTCCTACACGCTACGGGAAGGAGTAGCGGGCGACGAGGCCCCGCACAAGGGGACATAATACATCTCGCACCAGACTCGGCTCTCCTCGAACTCAACGCTTGCCGTCAACGTGGCAAGCCAAGTCGCCTCAATCAGTAAATTGATTTGAAGATCAGTCGAAGTAGGCTTTCTTGGTAATACAAGACAAGATCAGCAGGCGGGAGGGGGTCGATCGTAGAGATTCTCCTCGAGAAGGAGAGTTGGAAGAGGCGGGCCGGCCGGGGCCACACGGGGATAGAACGTGGGAGCCTGCGCCACCGTGATGTTGGCCACGGGAGCGGCCCAACGGACCGCATCGCGATCCATGTGCTGCCGCATAGCCTGCGGCGAACCGGAACGAACCGTCGCAGCGTGGGGAACTGGATCGTGGAAAGTTCGCGTCGCCAGCGCAATGACGAGAGAACACATGACAATGCTGACGAACGCCCAGCGCCACCATGGCGCCGAGCGAACCGCAGCGTCTGTCGTTTCTGCTTTCCCCACCATAACCTTAGGATAAATTACACAATCCGCGAGGCCAAAGCAATGTTACCGGCGGAATGGAACTCCAAATCTGTGCCGCAGACATGCTGCCGGCGCCCTTGTGACAGATGTTCGGGAAGAAGGCAAAGTCTGTCTTACTTCATCCTCCGGCAATGGCATCGAAGAATATGGAATTGTTCCCAATCCGGAACAGACTGGCGGTTTAAGCAGAATTATGCCGCCGGGCGTTGTAGTGAAAGAAAACCTCCGTGATATATACTGAGGCTTCGCCGCTCTGAGAAGTCATGCCTACCACTGCGAAGAAGCCCCCACTTCCTTCGAACGACAAGCGCTGGCGGATCGTAAATGGAACCATGAGGCGGCACGGGTTTGCCCGCGACGCCCTTATCGAAACGCTGCACACCGTTCAGGAATACTTTGGATATCTCGACAAGCCATCCCTGAAGTTCGTCGCCAGGTCGCTGCGCGTACCGTTGAGTCAAGCTTACGGGGTCGCGACCTTCTACCATTTTTTCACGTTAAAGCCACCCGGAAAGCACACATGCCTGGTGTGCCTGGGCACAGCATGCTACATCAAGGGAGCCAGCCAACTGCTTGCCACAGCGGAAGGGTCACTCCACGTCAAGGCAGGGGAAACAACGCTGGACGGAAATGTTTCGCTGGTGAGCGCGCGCTGCATCGGGTCCTGCAGCATGGCGCCCGCCTTTATTTTTGATGGAGAAGCCGCCGGCAACGTCAATGAGGCCGTCCTTCGCAGCAAGCTGGAAGGATGGAAAGACTGATGACTCTCGAGGAACTCGAACAGATTGCGAATGAAGCGCGCACGGTGAAGGAACAGTTTCCCCACGAGGTGAATGTTTGCGTTGCCGCCGGCTGCCTGTCTCTTCACAGCGAGGCGATCAAATCGGCGCTGGAGAAGGAAGTGCAGCGCACTGGAGCGAAATGCCGCGTACGGGGAACAGGCTGCATGGGTCTTTGTTCGCGGGGACCGCTGGTGAGTAGCGAGCCCGATGGCCACCTGATGAAGAACGTGGTGGAATCGGATGCGGCGGAGATTGTGGCAAACCTGGATAGCGGAGCACCCGAGCGCCTGCTGTGCTCTCGGGAACAACCTTTTTTCCAGAGGCAAACCGGCATCGTGCTGGAGAACTCCGGCCGAATTGACCCGGAAAAGATTGAGGAGTATATCGCTGCGGACGGCTACCAGGCGCTGGTACAGACCCTGGCGGAGACGACTCCGCCGCAAATCGTCAAGGAAATTTCGAAGAGCGGATTGCGCGGCCGCGGCGGGGCCGGCTATCCCACGGGCCTGAAGTGGAGCACCGTGGCCAAGACGATTGGGACCACGAAGTATGTCATCTGCAACGCGGACGAGGGCGACCCGGGCGCGTTCATGGATCGCAGCGTGCTCGAGAGCGATCCGCACCGCGTGCTGGAGGGGATGATCATCGCCGGCTACGCCGTGGGAGCGAATTATGGCTACATCTATGTGCGCGCGGAATATCCGCTGGCCATCAAGCGCTTGCAAATTGCCATTCGCGAGGCGCGGCGGCTCGGCTTTTTGGGCAGCCAACTCTGCAACACCAAGTTCAGCTTTGACATCGAAGTCCGCATCGGAGGCGGCGCATTCGTCTGCGGCGAAGAGACAGCGCTGATCGCTTCGATTGAAGGCCGCCGGGGTACGCCCAGGCCTCGACCGCCGTTTCCGTCACAGTCTGGCCTGTGGGATATGCCTACCCTGATCAACAACGTGGAATCGTTTGCCAACATTCCAACCATCCTGCGGCGGGGTGGAGAATGGTATTCCGCGCTGGGCACACAGAAAAGCAAAGGCACGAAGGTATTTGCGCTGTCCGGAAAAGTGCAGAACGTCGGCTTGATTGAAGTGCCCATGGGCACCACCCTGCGCCAGATTGTTTTTGAAATTGGCGGCGGAGTGCCCGAGGGGCATGCGTTCAAAGCGGTGCAGACCGGCGGGCCATCCGGGGGCTGCATCCCGGAACAATTTCTCGATCTTCCCGTGGACTACGAGTCGCTAAAGGAAGTCGGGTCGATCATGGGCTCGGGCGGCATGATCGTGATGGATGACAGCGCCTGCATGGTGAACGTAGCGCGTTATTTTATGGAGTTCTGCATGTCTGAATCGTGCGGCAAATGCATTCCGTGCCGGGCCGGGACGGCGCAGATGTTCGAACTCCTGTCGCGCATGACCAACGGAATCGCAACGCCGCAGGACCTGGAACTGCTGGAGGATCTCTGCGATATGGTCAGTAGCACCAGCCTGTGCGGGCTGGGGCAGAGCGCGCCGAATCCGGTGCTGAGCACCCTGCGCTACTTCCGTGAGGAATACATCGAGCACATCGTGCACAAACATTGCCGCGCCGGGGTGTGCGAGTGCAGCAAGTTGGCGGAGGCCTCCGCATGAATCCCGCGCCGGCGGTAAAAACTCTTTCCATCGATGGCACGGACGTCAGCGCAAACGCCGACCAAACGATTCTCGATGCCGCGCAGGAAAATGGGATTTCGATTCCCACCCTGTGCCACCTCGACGGGCTGACCGAAGTCGGGGCGTGCCGGATGTGCCTGGTGGAGCTGAAGGGTTCGAATCGGCTGCAACCCGCGTGTGTGACCCTGGTGGAAGAGGGCATGGAAGTTACCACGCAGACGCCACGCTTGCAAAAATACCGGCGCATGGTGCTGGAACTTCTGTTTGCCGAACGGAATCACGTCTGCTCCGTGTGCGTCGCCAACAACATGTGCGAATTGCAGGACCTGGCGAAGGCGCTCGGCGTCACCCATGTGCGTTTTCCCTACCGCTCTCCGCAGCTTCCTGTGGACGTGTCTCACGAACGCTTCACTCTGGACCATAACCGGTGCATTCTGTGCATCCGTTGCGTGAGGGTGTGCAACGAAATCGAGGGCGCGCACACCTGGGATCTGCTCGGCCGCGGCGTCAATTCCTTGCTCATCAGCGACCTGCAACAGCCCTGGGGCGAGTCCGACACCTGCACCAGTTGCGGGAAATGCGTCCAGGTGTGCCCCACGGGCGCACTGTTCGAGAAGAGCAAGGTTGGTGGCAAAGAACGGAAGGATCCAGACTTTCTCTCTTACTTGAAAGACATGCGGGAGGGTGTGCGATGAGCAAACCGACGCTCGCAACCGTCTGGCTGGACGGCTGTTCCGGCTGCCACATGTCGATCCTGGACATGGATGAACGGCTGGTCGAGCTGAGCGAGCAATTTGATCTGCTGTATTCGCCACTGGTGGATTACAAAGAGTTTCCGGAGCACGTTGACATCGCGCTGATCGAAGGCTCAGTGAGCAGCGACGAGGACGAGCACAAGATACGGCACGTGCGGGCGCACACGCGCGTCCTCGTATCGCTTGGCGATTGCGCGGTGACGGGAAACGTGCCTGCGATGCGCAACCCTATCCCCGTGCCCGAACTGCTGGACGGCGTTTACAGGGGAAACGGGCTGCTGCAGGAACAGGTGCCGGCAGAGCGCCTGCCCTCCCTGTTGCCGCGCGTGCGGCCGGTTCACGAAGTCGTGAACGTGGATGTGTTCGTGCCGGGCTGCCCGCCGTCTGCCGACACTATTTTCACGGTAATCAGCGAGTTGCTTGCCGGCCGCATTCCGGATGTGGCGGCCTTGTCTCGCTTTGGGGCCTAACTCGCCCGGAAGCTTTAGAAAGACAGGATCATGTCCAAGACGATTACGATTGATCCGGTTACACGCATCGAAGGTCATGCCAAGATCACTCTGCAAATAGACGAACAGGGCGAGGTCTCCGAGGCGTATTTCCACGTCACGCAATTCCGCGGATTCGAAAAGTTCTGCGTAGGCCGCCCGTTCTACGAGATGCCCTACCTGATGGAGCGGATCTGCGGGATCTGTCCGGTGAGCCATCTGCTGGCCTCGGCAAAGGCGTGCGATGCATTGCTTGCCATGAAAGTTCCTCCGTCCGCCGGAAAACTGCGGCGCATCCTGAATCTGGCTCAACTCATTCAATCGCACGCACTGAGTTTTTTCTATCTGTCGTCGCCAGACTTCCTCATCGGGATGGATGGCGACCCCAAAGAACGCAACCTTTTCGGCGTGATGCGCAAGCATCCGGAGCTGGGACGCGGAGGCATCCGCTTGCGGCAATTCGGACAGCAGGTGATTGAAACACTTGCGGGTAAGCGCATTCATCCGGCCTGGGTGGTTCCGGGCGGGGTGAATGAACCGCTGAGTGTCGAAAAACGGGACAAGCTATTGGCGCAAATGCCGGAAGTGATCGCGATCGCGCAGAAGGCGCTGGCGTGGTTCAAAATCGAATTCGAGAATTTCCGCGAAGAGATTCGCACCTTTGCCAATTTCCCGAGCCTGTTTATGGGGCTGGTCACGGTGGATGAGCGGGCCGGCTACTACGAGGGCAAAATCCGGTTTACGGACTCCCACGGAAACATCGTGGCGGACCAACTGGAAGCGGCGAACTATCCCGACTATCTGGGAGAAGCCGTTGAACCGTTCACCTTCATGAAATTTCCCTACTACAAGCCACTGGGCTATCCCGACGGCATCTACCGCGTGGGCCCGCTGGCGCGGCTTAACCTGGTGGAGAACTGCGGCACGCCGCTGGCGCAGCAGGAATGGGTGGAGTTCCGCGCGCTGGAACGCGGTGCGGTGTTGAGCTCATTTCATTACCACTATGCGCGGCTGATCGAAATACTCTTTGCCCTCGAGCATATTGAGGATTACTTGCGTGATCCCATCATCACGAAGAGGCACGCCCGCTACTCTGCCTCGCTGAACAATCTCGAAGGAGTCGGTTGTTGCGAAGCGCCGCGCGGCACCCTGATTCACCACTATCGCGTCGATGAACAAGGGCTGATCACCTGGGCCAACCTGATCATTGCCACGGGACACAATAATCTGGCGATGAATCGCGGCATTCTACAGGCGGCGCGGCATTTCGTGCGTAGCGAAAAGCTCAGCGAAGGCATGCTCAACCGCGTCGAAGCGGTGATCCGCGCCTTTGACCCGTGCCTGAGCTGCTCCACGCACGCGGATGGGCAGATGGCACTGCAGATCCGGCTGGTTTCTCCAGGCGGCAAATTGCTCGACGAAATTTACAGCGGATCATGAAATGAAACAGCGGCCGGGTGCCCGTCCCCCGGCCGCACTGTTTCAACCTATCAACATTTTCAGCAAGACCGCCTGCTACTTCTTCTGTTTCTGCTGTTTTGCCGGAGGAGGAGCCTGGCGGGTCTGCAAATGCTGTACCTGCGTTGCATGTTTTTGCTGCAACTGCTGAGTCTGTTGCTGGTGCTTCTGCTCCAATTGCTGCGTCCTGGCCTCGTTAGCTTGTTGTCTGGCCACCTGCTGATGTTCTTTGTCTTGCTGTTGCTGGAGTTTCTGCCGTTCCTTCTCTTGCTGCGCCACCAGCTTTTGCTGCTGTTGCTGATACTTCTGGTCCAGCTTCGGATTCCCCGTGTTGGGCGCGGCAGGACGCTCCGCCGGCGGAATATCCTTCGGATGGACTGCCGGGCGTGCTCCTGGCGATGCGGCGCGGGGCTCGCTACCGCCACGATTCCTCGGTGTGTAAGGAGCTCCTGCCTTCTTCGCCTCCACCACTCCGCGGCCGCTAAATTCCCCCGGCCTTGCCGTGGCCGCGACGGGCGGCCTGCCGCGGTTCACCGACGCGCGGAGCTGCTGGTTGCCACGTGCTGCCTGCACATGCTGAGTTTGAACTGCCGCGGGCGGGATGTGTCTCTCACCCGCGACCGCTTCTTCTTCGAGGCGTGGGACGCCTCTCGATCCCTCCGTTGCCCCCGTTGTAGCTCACCCGGTTTTCCGTGTTGACGACCACCCTCTCGTTGTAGACGTTATGGATCTCGGTGACGTTCACGTTCATCACTTCGCGGTTATAGAAAAAGTGATCATGGTCCCAACGACCGCCCACAAAGCCCTCGCCAAAGTAACCGAATCCATAATTGATCCCGCCATAAAAACCGACTGTTGGCCCCCAGAAACCCTCATGCCACATAAATGCCTCGCCGCCCCAACCCCACCAGCCCGGGGTCCAGAGAAACCCAATCTCAGGGGCGAGCACCCACGTGCCCGGTACCCAGTAGTAATCTTCTGCATCGTCGTCCCAATACCAGTACCCGGGCGTCCAGATATAGCCGTCGCCAGGGCAAATCGGTTGCTCATACACCGGGATCGCCGGCGGGCCGAATGTAATCGCTACTCTGAACTGCCCAAAGGATGCCGCCGACGTGGCCAGCAGCACCAGGACGAGCGACAGTGAACGAATTGTCAGCGAACGGATGGTTGAACTGATGTGCATGTTGTTCCTTCCTCCTGCACACTCACCCTTCGCTTGCCCGCTACCGCTCAGTCGCTGCGAGTTGCGCGGATGAGAGGCTAGACGCGAACCACGCAATCATAAAGCATAAGCCGTTACCCAGGCATCTGCCCATCCATTGAAAACCCTAGTTGGCGCCTGTGGCGGATGTAAATCTTCGGCAGGTTTCCCGCATCGTCCCGATCCTGATGTAGCGGCGTAGGTCTTGAGGCGATGTATCCAGCAACTGCAGTCCTCAGTGAGTGAACTATCCCGGCGGCAGCAGCATCCCTTTCTCCAGGTGCCGGGTGACGTGCGCATACGAAGCGGCGTGCGGATCGTGCGTCACCATCACGATCGTCTTGTGGAAGTCTTCGTTCAGCCGCTTCAAGATCTCCAAAACATCGGTTGCCGAATGACTATCCAGGTCGCCAGTGGGCTCATCCGCCAGTAACAGGGTAGGGTCGCTCACGATCGCGCGCGCGATAGCCACGCGTTGCTCCTGTCCGCCGGAAAGCTGCTTGGGAAGGTGGTTGGCCCGATCCTCCAGGCCGACCAGCTTCAACGCGGTCAAGACGTGGTCGCGCCTCTGCTGCTGGTTGAGCTTCGTGAGCAGCAGCGGCAGTTCCACGTTTTCAAACGCGGTCAGCACCGGAATCAGGTTAAATGTCTGGAAGACATATCCGATGTGCTCGTTGCGCCAGTGCGCCGCCTGTGAGTCGCTGAAACGGAAAACATTCTGATTCTGCACCAGCAACTCGCCGGATGTCGGCCGGTCGATGGCTGCGATCATGTTCAGCAGCGTGGTCTTGCCCGAGCCCGAGGGCCCCATCAGCGCCATGAATTCGCCGGCCGCAATGTCAATCGAGACGTCGTCAAGAGCCGTCACTTCAAAAGCCTCGCGCTTGAAAATCTTGCTGACGTTGCGCGCCTGCACAACTTTGGTTCCCGTAGCGACCTTGTTTTCGGCGACTGTGCTCATGATTAGGATTGCCCCTTGATTTTGATTGAGTCCCCATCTTTCAGATCTTGCGGTCCTTTCGTGATCACGCTTTCACCCCCCACCAATCCGTCGACGAGAAAGCCATCGCTGCGCTGACTCAACACGTGAACCTCACGCATGCGTGCTTTTCCGTCGAAGGCAAGGAACACGACTTTCTTGCCGTCGTGATCCCGCACTGCACTGGCCGGTACAAACGCTCCCGACGGCTGCGTGCTGGTGGATTTCTGTTCATCCGCCAGGAATTTCACGCGTGGCGTTCATTTCCGGCCGCAGATACTCATCCGGATTCAGCACCTGCACTTTCACCTGTACCGTGGCCTTCTGCCGATTGGCCTCGGGCGAGATCTGCGCGATCTCCCCTTTGTACTTGCGGTCGGGATAGGCGTCGGTGGTGACGATACCCTTCTGTTTGGGGCCGAGCCGGGCAAAGTCGGCCTGCGCGATATCGAGCTCAACCTGAAGATCGTTCAAATCCGCCAGCGACACCACCGACCCTTGAGGCCCGCCCGCCGCCGCGCTGGCAAACTGTGCGGTGATTAGTTCACCTTTTTCCGCGGTGCGGTCGAGAATTGTGCCAGTGACCGGCGCGCGGATCACGGTAGCGTCGAGTTGCGACTTGGCATAATCAAACTGTCCCTGTGCTTGCGCCACCGATCCGCGGGCGCGTGCGATCTCTTCCGCACGAGGACCGATCTTCATCATTTGAAAAGCCTGGTCGAGCGAATTCACCCGTTGCTGGTCCGACTCGAACTTGGCAGTGGCGTCGTCCAGCGCCTGACGCGACACCACGCCCCCGGCTGAAAGTTCTTTGGTACGGTCAAGAATCAGTTTGTCGTTGACCAGCATGGCGCGGGCTTCATCCAAATTGTGCTGGGCTTGTTGAATCTCTTCCGGCCGGGACCCGTGCTCAAGTTCCTCGAGATAAGCCCGAGCATTGTCCAACGCGCCCTTCGCCTGTCCGTAAGAAGCGCGAAACTCCTGATCCTCCAACCGCACCAGGACCTGACCCTCCTTCACCTTGTCGCCTTTTTCCACGCCAATCCAGGCCAGGCGTCCGGTGACTTTAGAATTCACGTTGATGGTGTGATGAGCCACGATGTAGCCCGTGGCCGAAAGCACCGTGCCGCCCACGTCACTGCTCTCCGCGGAAGCGCGCGCCACCTCCACCTCCGGCACGTCGCGCGAAACCAAGCGATAAGCCAGCGCGGACAAGCTCAACACAGCGACGATCGCGATGCCGATCACAATGTAGCGGCGCGCCCAGGCAGGCGGTTCTCCATCGCCCGCACCGCGCTCCGTGCGGTCGATGCGCAAGCTCTGCAAGTCTTCGTGTTTTGCGTCAATCGGCATAAGTTTCGTTTGTCATCCTGAGCGAGCGCTCTTTGCGCTGCGAAGGATCTCGGCGAGCCGCGCGACGCGTCGCGTTCTTAGCGACGCCATAACCGCGCGTTTGGCTCGCTTCCTTATTTCAGCCTCGCAACGCAGTAAGAATATTCTGCCGCGCCGCATGCCATGCCGGAGCGAATCCGCCCACCAATCCCATGATCAGCGCGAATGCTATCGCATACGCCGCAACCTGCGCCGTAATTTGCAGGCTGAATACCACTTCGCTAAACGTCACCTGGTTCGACGTTCCGGTCTGCATCCCATGGAAGGGCAGCATCAGCAGAATTCCCACCACCGCGCCCAGCAAAGCCAGCATCAGAGATTCCAGAACAAACGATGTCAGAATCGCCGGACGCGAGAAGCCCAGCACCCGCAAGGTTGCGATTTCGCGCCCACGGTACGCCACCGCGGCGTACATCGTATTCATCGCCGCGAAACTCGATCCGATGGCCATAATGATCGCGACCACGATGCCGATGTACTTGATGGGAGTGCCCGACCTCGTTTGCTTCGCGTAATAATCCGTCTCCAGCACTCCTTCGAGTTTAAGACGCTGGTCGTCGCTCACCCGTTTCGTGAGCGCGTCGGCGGCGATGGCATCGGTAGCGCGCAGGTAAGCCGAGGAATATCCGCCCTGCCGGTCGAAATCCGCGGCCATCTGATTCACATCGCCCCAAACCTCCGATTCATACGCCGAACCGCCGGCGTCAAAGACGCCAACCACTTTCCACAAGCCCTTGCCGAACTCCATGGTGTCGCCAATGCTGGCGTGGGAAAAGCGCGAACGAATCGATTTGCTGACTACCACCTCGCGCTGCCCCGTCTGGAACCAGCGTCCGTCGATCAATTTCGCGCTGGGACGAAGTTCAAGCCCATCGGGCATCATGCCTCGCACCGTGACGTTCACTTCTCCCGTCCCGTCCTTGCGCGGGAGCACGATCACCACCACCCACTCGCCAGAAACCATCGGCTCGCCGTGGCTGTCCTTCGCAATGCCGGGCAGAACCTTGAGCGTGGGAAACAGCGCGGCATCGAAGCCGCCTGACAATTCCGCTTCTGATCCTTTGCGCAGCACCAGCACATTCTGCGCATTGCCGCTGGAAACGAAAGCCCTCTTCATGCCCGCCAGCAACGCCATCAGAAAGATCGCGGTGGTAACCGTCAGCGCAATGCCCAGCGCGGTCATGATGGTGAGCCCCTTGCGGAGCTTCAAATTGCGGATGTTATAGCTGATCGGTATCGCCATAGATAAGCCCTATCTCCCGTAGCGCCGGCATCCTGCCGGCTGTCGCGGGGGCGACTCGCCCCCGCAGCGACCGCCACGACAGCCGCCTAGGCGCTACTTACCCGATGTGGCGCAGCCCCTCCACAATATTTATGCGCGACGCGCCGTATGCGGGAACATATCCGCTCAGAAATCCTACGATCGCCGCCACCAGCAATGACAGCCCAACCGCGGGCAACGTGACCCTCATGTCAGTTGGAATGCCGATCGCCACCGACGAGTGCGTCAACCATCGGATCAATCCCGCTGCCGCCACAATCCCCACCATACCGCCTGCCACCGCCAGGGCCACGGCCTCCAGCACGAAGAGCGACAGCACCCGTTGGCGAGTGAAGCCCAATGTTTTCAGCACGGCAACTTCGCGGGTCCGGCTGCGTACCGACATAGCCATGGTATTCGCCGAAACCAGCAGGATGGCAAACACCACCGCGCCGCAAATGCCAAGAATAAAAGCTTTCACGTTTCCCAGCGTAGCCACTAACGAAAGCTGAAAGGCTTTTTCACTCTCCGTCTTCGTCCGCTGAGGAGAGTTGCGGAACATGTCATCAATTTCACTCGAGACTCGCGCCACGTCGCTCGGTTCGGCTACCTGAATGGCATACCAGCCCGCTTTTCCCTTGAACCAGCTTAGGGACTCTTCCATATACTTGGCGTTGAAATACAGCGCATTCTGCGGCGGATCGCGGTGGTAGATGCCGCGAATCGTCAGCTCAGGATTCACCGGAAATATCGTTCCCAGCAGCGTGATCCTATCTCCGATTTTCCAGCCATATTTGTCGGCCAGCGTCACATCCACCAGGGCCCCGGCGCGATCCCGCTGCCATGCCACTACCTGATCCGGTGGAACAATCTTGTCCGAGGCAACTTTCAGATACTCTTCCGGGTCGGTAGCTAGCTGGGCGAAAGCATTGCTCGGCACGGTCATCTTTGTAGTGATTCCCAAAGTAAGTCATCGGCGCCACCGCCACTACTCCGGGGATGTTCCGAATCTTCTCCCGATAGTACGCGGGCAACAGGAATGATAAAGAGACGCGGTCGCGCGTAATCATCCGCTTCGCCGTAAGCGGGGATCCCAGGTCAACGTAAAACGTGCGCCAGATGGAAACCATCAGCGTCAGCAACAGCAGCGAGAAGCTGATGCTCAGCATCGTCAGCAGGCTGCGCCGCTTGTTGCGAAACGCATTACGCATTACAAAACTGCTCAACGTCATAAATTCAACCCGCTGTATTCAGCCGATGTGCCGGAGCCCTTCCACAATCTCCACCCGCGACGCATGGTAGGACGGCACCAGCGAGCTGAAGAATCCGACCAGGGCCGCCGCCCCCAGGGCCACACCCAGCGTTCCGAGCGTAACCTGCATATGGGCCAGGAAAAAGCCCATGGGCGACCGTTTCATGATGGTCAGCAGCAGCCACGCAAACCCGCAGCCAAACAGTCCACCCGCAATCGAAAGCGACATGGCCTCGCCCACAAATAGTCCAAGGATGGTTTGCCGCTCGAAACCCAGGGCCTTAAGAACGGCCACCTCGCGCGTCCGCTCGCGTATCGACATCGCCATGGTGTTGGCGGAAACCAGAAGCGTGGTGAACACCACAGCCATACAGATGCTGAGAATAAAAGCTTTCACGTTACCCAGCATGTTGACGAAGGTGAGGCCGAAGGCTTTCTCGCTTTCAGTCTTGGTGGGCTGCGGCGAATTGCGAAACATATCGTCCACGGCGCTGGAGATTTTGGCCACGTCGTCGGGCGACCCTGACATAATGCTGAAAGTGCCGGCTTGGCCTTTGAACCAGCTCACTGACTCTTCCAGATACTGCGCGTTGAAGTAGACCGTCTTACTAGTTGTCGGCCAATGGTAGATGCCGCGAATCGTAAGTTCCAGGTTCACGGGATAAATCGTGCCTTGCAACACAATGCGATCCCCCACCTTCCAGCCAAATTTCTGAGCCAGTTCCTCATTTACGATCACCCCGGCCCGGTCGCGCTGCCAGGCGGCGAGCTGATCGGGAGGGATCTCCATCTCCGTGTAGACTTTCGGGAACTCGTCGGGATCGGTACCGAACTGCGCGAAAAAATTGTCTGGCTTGTTGTCTTTATATAAGCCACCAAACCACGTATTGGGCACGATCGCAACCACTCCGGGTAAAGCGCGAATTTTCTCGCGGTAGAACCCAGGCAAGCTGAAGGTAAGCGACACCCGGTGTCGCGTCACCAGCCGGCGGGTCGATTCGGCGCTGCCCTTGTCGATATAGAAGCCGTGCCACAGCGTGATCATGAAGGTCAGCAACAGCAGGGAAACCCCTACGCTCAGCACCGTCAGGATGCTGCGGCGCTTGTTGCGTAGGGCGTTCTTGGTGACAAATCGGGTCAAAGTCATAGGTTGAAACCCAATTGAATCCCAGGGAAGCGGCGGCGTGCCGGACCGCGGACCAGCTGAGTCCACAGAAGCCTCAAGGATAAACGACCAAGTCTGCTTCCCACAACTTGCGTCCGATCCGGCAAGAACGCCACCTCGCGCACCAAACCCCCGCATTCATACTCAATTCCCGTGCGCGCCGACGCCAGTGGAGATCGTCATCCGGCTTGCATGACAATTGTCACACTCGCTTGTTTCAACAGAGTTAACGCTCTGGCAAGCGATAGGTCACGCCAACGATCGGGCTATTCTCCGCGCGGTCCCACACCGCTCCTCGCAGGTAGCATCGAAACGTTTTGAAAGGGCGCGGCTTCCAGCCGCGCCGCAAAGCCTGTTTTTCTCAGTACTTTGGTAACTCGAACCTAGGACCTCTCAGCGATATCCTAAGCCTTAACCTGCCCCACGTTTAACCCACGCCGCTCTCCACTGGAGGCAGCGCGGCTTTTTCCGGGATGAGGAGGACCATGTCCACAAAAATCGGCCACTTCGAAATCCTGAGTGAACTGGCTAAGTCTGCAACCGGCGCCGTTTACAAGGCGAACGACCCGCAAACCAGCCAGACTGTTGCCTTGAAAGCGATCCAGTTATCTGCCTTTGGCGAACACGCCGCCGAACTGGAAAAGAGTCTCCTCGAAGAAGTAGAGACGACCAAGCTCCTAAGCCACTCCAACCTTTCGCCCGTTTTCGGCGCCGGAGAAATCGACGGCCAATTCTGCGCCGCCATGGAATACATTCAGGGCAATAGCATCGCCACCATGCTTGCCCGCAAAGAAGGATTTTCCATTTGGGATCTGCTCGACATCGGAAGGCAGGTCTGCAGCGGCCTCGATCACGCTCACTCCCACAAAGTTTTTCACTATAGTTTGGAGCCCGCAAAGATCATGTGCGGCTGGGATGGCACCGTCAGAATCTTGAGCTACGGCGTCTCCAGCGTGGGCAAGTTTACCGCGCAAATGCCCGGCGTCCCGTCGATCCTGCAGTACATGTCTCCGGAGCAGGTTCGCGGCGAGAGTATTGACGCCCGCTCCAACCTCTTCACTCTGGGCGCAATGTTCTACGAAATGGTCACTGACCGCAAGGCCTTCGATGGGGAAGATTCTGCGAATCGCTGCGTCAGAGCATCCTCGACAGCACACCTGTGCCTCCCATGCACGTGAATGCCAAACTCCACCCGGTGCTGAGCGATCTCATCATGAAAGCCCTCGCCAAGGATCCCGGAGAGCGCTACCAGAGCGGAAGGGAACTGCTCGACGATCTGGAGAAATGCAAGGAATCCAAGCCGCAGGCGGCGAAGCCGGCAGCCGCGCCCGCCAAGAGCCCAGCCATTCCAAACGCCGTCAAAGCAGCGACCCAGGCAAAATTCGTCGGAGCATCCGCTCCCCCTGCAGCACCCAAGCCGGCACCCGTTGCGAGCCGCTCTCCCGAGCCCAAGCCTCGTGCAGCCCAGCCCGTACAGAACCAGCCTGTCGAAAAGAAACTCGCAGCCCCAGAGTCGGCTCCTGGCAAGGCGGCCGCCGCCGCAGCCGGATGGGCAGGCGGACAGGCGTCATCTACACCGGTCACGGCTCCCGGCAACACCACGCCACCATCCGCTTCCATGTCTTCGTCCGCTGTCGATGAGCCCGCCGTAGAGGCTCCCCGCGCCCAGTCGCCGAAAATTGCCGTCGATCCCATGATGGCCGAGGACGACGCTCCGTCTCGCGGCGGCAGCTTGAGTTTCTCGGAGATGACCGAACTGCCTCCGCTCAAGGAAGCCTACATCGCTCCTCCGCCGCCACCACCGCCGGCCTTCGAGCCAGCAGATTCTCGTACCTCCCATTCCACGGCCTATGAATATGAACCGGAGAAGCCCAAGGTTCAGCCCCGGGAAGTCGCCGAGAAAGCAATGAAGGAGATCAAGAACGTCCCGCCGCAGCTGATGGTGTATTCCATCGCCGGCGCGGCGGTCGTGATTCTGATCATCGCCGTAGCTTTGGTCCTGCATGTCAACAGTCTGAATAGTGACGGTGACTCACCTCGCTCCACCGCCAATGCCCAATCCACGAGCGCCGAACCACCGACTCACCCTGCGGCCACACAACCCGCCGCCCGCACTCAGCCCGCACCGTCACAACCGGCAGCGGCTCAAGCCCAACCCTCCGCCGCTGTAGCTGAAGCGGAGCCCGCGCCAACTCACGCGGCCAAGGGCAAGAATGCCAGGAAGAAATCCGCGGCGCCCCAAGCTCCGTTAGTCATGCCCGGACAGATGTCCATCGATTCCGTTCCCCAGGGTGCGCAAGTACAAATCGATGGAAAGACCGATCCTTCCTGGGTTACACCTTTCACTCTGCCAGGCTTAGACCCCGGACAACATTCGGTTACGGCCAGCAAGCCCGGTTACTCCTCCGACACGCGAACCGTCGAAGTGACCTCCGGCAGCAAATCGTTCGTCATCGCCCACCTCACTCAACTCATGGCGACCCTGGCAGTGTCCAGCACGCCCGCTGGGGCCAACGTCTACATTGACGGCAAAGACACCGGCAAGCTCACTCCCGCCCAGGTTTCCCTCGACAAGGGACCGCACGTCGTCCTGGTGCGCAAGTCAGGCTTCCTCGATGAAACCACCAACGCCCAGTTCACCCTGGGCCAAACCGTGAATTTCTCCCCCACGTTGCGGCTGCTCGGCAACGTCGACGACATCAAGACCGTCGGAAAAATGAAGAAGCTTTTCGGCGGCAAGGAAGCGCAGGGTATGGGCACGGCCAGCATTAAAACTCAGCCCAAGGGTGCCCAGGTCGCCATCAACCAGCACATGCTGGATAAAAACTCGCCCGTCGAAGTCGTGCTCGACCCCGGCAACTACATCGTTGACATCACCCTGAGCGGCTATGTTTCCATCCACAAAGTGATCACGGTAGATAAAGGCGGCAAAGCCGTCGTCGATGAGGTCCTGCAGCACGAGTAGCCACAGGATCAAGATTTGGTAATAGGCAGCCCCCTCGGCCGTCGAGCGAACAGCGAACAATGTGGGGACGGCTGCCTCGGCCAGCCTGCCCTGAGCGAAGTCGAAGGGTCCAGCCGAGCGCAGCCAGGCGCCGACGTCAAGAAGGAAACGTTGCCGGCACTCAGTTACTAATACTGAAATTCTTGTTGCTCGTCAGAGTGCCGCTGGGAGTCGTCACCACGACCGCGCCGCTAGTCGCGCCAGTCGGTACAACCGCCGTCATATAAGTATCGCTGACCACGGTAAACTTCGCCGCCGCGACGCCGTTGAATGTGACGTTCGTTGCCCCGGTGAAACCCTGGCCGAGGATCTGCACCGTCTGTCCAGCCTTGCCTGACGGAATCACGAAGGTGATGAATGGACTGAGGCCTATATCGAGGCTGTACAGCACGCTCTCCACCCCGTTTGCGTAAGTTCCGTAGAATTTTCCGCCCGTGGCCTGCATCAGCGCGTCGCTATAGCCGTTGCCCTCTTGGCAGTTGCCGTCATAGACGAGAGAGACCACGTCCGCCTGACTAACGCTATAGATGAAGCCGGCATCGCTGCAGCCGCCCGCCTGGGTTGTGCCGTACATATTACCGTCGCTGGCCGCAACCAGCCCCACGATCGGATAGTTTGCCAGTCCTGTAAAGGTGTAGACCGTCTTTGTCTTTCCCTGAGAAGTGATGCTGAATATGGTGCCGTCGCCTCCGTTCGCGCCTTCGAAGGTGGTGCCATAAAAAGTTCCGTCGTTGGCCTGCGCCGGGGGCTGATAGGGCAAGGCGCCATCCCCCACTTGAAAACTGTGCAACGACGTGAAGACACCGCTGGTCGTAATCTTAAATACCGTGCCGCAACCACGAGTCTGGCAATAAAGCCGGTTCAGATTCCCACCGGCATGCGTTGTGCCGTAAAGATTGCCGTCAGTGGCCTGCATAACTCCGTTGGGCTCATCGCCGTCAGTCTGAACGAAGGTGTGCAGCGTAGTGAACACGCCGGCCGGCGTGAGTTTGAAAATGGTTCCGCAGCCGCAGAAGCCGCGAGCCGACCCGCCGCCCAGAACGGTAGTGCCATAAAGATTGCCGTCGCTTCCCTCGATCAGCCAATCGGGGCTGGTTCCGTCGCTTCCGCTAAAGCTGTGAAGAACAGTCACTGTGCCCCCCGGCGTCATCTTGTACACTGTGCCGCAGCCAAAAATAAGGCCACAATAGCCACTCGTGTTGCCGTCCCTTCCGAGCACTCCGTAGAAGTTGCCATCGGTGCCGAGCACCAGCGGTCCGGTGGGACCCGAGCCGCCGATGCAGTTCGATTGAGGGCAGAAGTCATGGAGAACGGTCAGAACGCCCGAGGGCGTGATCTTCACGATGTGTCCATAGTCAGCGTCGGTCACGCTTCCGTAAAGGTTTCCGTCCCTGCCCTGAGTGAAGGACGAAAAACGGGAGAAATAGTCTCCGTAGTACGCCAGCGTGGTAACGGTTTGGGCCGACGCCCCGATCGCCGTAGCGGCAAGCATCGCAAACGCAAGGCAGACTGTCTTCCAGCGGTTCATGTTTCCTCCGGCTGCTTCCGACAAGAGCGAACGCATCGAAAAGTTTACTTCGCGGACGAAAGATTGGGCAGGATGAAAGATTTTGCATGCCAGAACAACAACGACGGGCGCCCCTCGTGCACAGCTGACCCACCCCAGCTAAATGTTATCGAGTGCCCATGTGGGAACAGCCGCCCTCGGCTGTCTGAGCGAAGCTCGACCGCTTAGTTGCCGCTTCACCAAAAGCATTTTTATGGGCAGATATTCACAGGCTGGAATCTTTACCGGCCGTCTCGATCCGGCCACGGAGGAGCGCCAGGCGGCAAGCCCCGTCATCCGGCTTGCTGGGCGGTCTCCACGTACTTACGCAGTTCCTCTTGGTCTTCGGGCAGCATTTTGGTGAACTTGATCCCGTTTCCCACTTGCGGGTCGCAGGTCACCACCGTGCCCAGCGCAAGCACAGTCCCGGTAAGCTTCAGATTCATTTCGAAAATAGTCCCGATGGGATATGGGAAGATCGATTCGATATAGCAGCCGCTTTCGCTGAGATCGGAAGTTGCGCCACGGAGGGGAACATCGTTGCCCGGGACAAACAACTCCACCGGGACGCTTACTTTGATGCGCGGAGCTGCTCTGTGTTCTGTTCGGTGTTCGTCGGAGGAAGAGCGATTCTGGCCGTTGTCGTTCATTGTTTTTCGGCACCTGCTGATTTGCACGGTCAGGCGGAACGAAAGCGCCTCTGGTCCGGGAATCTTCTCAATCAACCATCAGAAATTAACAGTAAAGCTCAGCGCGGCAGCTTGAACTTCACCGTGACCTGCGTCTGAATCTCAACCGGTTCGCCGTTCAGCAGATACGGCTTGTACTTCCACTGCTTCACCGCATCGGCCGCGGCGTGCGAGAGCTGCGGATCTCCACTGAGAACCTTCACCGCGGTAATGTTGCCGTCCTTGGAGACCGTTGCCAATAGCTCAACCGCGCCTTCAATTTGCATCCGCAGTGCGCCCGCCGGATATGCGGGTTGGATCTGCTTCACCAAGAGTCCCCGCGATACTCCCTCGGAGACGTGCAGATCCTGGAGCTTGGGAGTCGGAGCTTTGCTGTTGCCGATCAGATCGGGAAGCGCCGCATCATTTCCTGCAGGAGCAATCCCGGTGATGCTCGGCATGGGAGCATCGATGCTCGCCACAGGTTTTGCCACCGGTTTGGACGCGCCACTCTTGATCATAATGGGCTGCGCAGTCCCTTTCGCCGCCGCCGCAGGTTTGTTTGCCGCAACGGTCGAACCTGGAGTGGCTTCGGCGTCCGGAGTCGACGAGGTAGCGGAAGACCTGTCGGAAGCTGCGGCCACCGGAGCCGCGCTCGGCGCCACCTGCGGAACCTTGGCAGGAGTCCTCAACGGTTGCGCGGCGACGTGCGTGAACGGAACTTCGGCCCCGCTTGAGCGTACCCATTGCATCCACACTGCGTAGCCAACGGCGCCAACCAGCACAACCGCAGCCACTGCAAGAAGTGCCTTCTTGTTTCCCCCGGCAGCGGATTTCGTTTCGCTGCTGACATTGCCGCCCAGCGTGAACGCAGGCGCCGGCGCAGAACCCTCTTCAACCGAAGAACCGCTCCCACTAGCCGCGACCGTCTCCACCGGACTCTCTGGCTCCGAAACAACGGCTGACGCCTTGTGCTCCGGAGAAACACTGGGTTTGGGCTCGCGGGCTGGCGCAGGCGCGCTCGCAGCACTCTTTCCCCACCCTCCCAAACTCGGCGAATGCCCAACCGTCGGAGACAGAATCTCCGGGTGGCCGGTCGTTAACTTCACCTCCGGCGCAACCATCGACGGCGAACCCGTTTCCTCATGCGTCGCCTCGAACAGATCGGTATCCGCCTCACTAATTTCGTTGGGGACAGACGCCATAACCCTGGGTTGCGGCGTCGGTTTCGGAGTTGGAATACTTGCCGCGGCTGCAGAAGTCCCGATCGGCCCCGCCGTGCTTGCAGCGGACCCAGTCTGAACTTTTTGTTGCGGCACCAGCTTCAGAGGCGCAGGCGCCGCGGGTTTCGCGGTTGTTGCCGTTCCTGTCGCGGGTTTTGCCGCTTCGCTCTTGCGCAACAGTCCGCGCGCAACCCGTAACGTGCCTTTCGCCTGCTCCACATTCACCGGCTTGGTGAGAACCAGGTTGGCGCCGATCCGGAAAGCCTTCGCTACTCCTGCCTGCCCTTCCACCACCGCCACCGCCAGGGATGAATGGTTGTTGGGCGCGTTGCGGGCGCTCTTGAACAGCAACGTGGCGTTCTGCTCGTTGTCGCAGTCCACGACCACGGCGTCGAAATGTTCGCCCATCAACTTTTTGACCGCGGCGAAAGGTTCAGAGCAGGGAATGACGGAGAAATCCAGCTCGCTCAGCACCTGGGTTACGGTGCGAGCTGTCTTCTCATCGGGGCAAAATAAGAGCGCTTGATAACCCATACTGAGGTCATCGTAGGTACACCCGTAAGCCTCATCAAGTTACTGTGGTACTCGCACTTGAGGCGGTCTGGGCTTGCCAGAACAGGCTTTTGGGGCTTCAGTCTTCCGAAACTTCCACCGCGGAGGCTCGGAGACACAGAGACACAGAGAACACATTTTAATGGATTCCTCCGGGTCTCCATGCCTCCGTGGTAGGTGTTCCGCAGATCGCGGATACAATACGTTCTCATGCGCATCCCGCTCTGGCTCAAAGTTGTCTGGACAGCGTGCGTAATGGCCTGGATACCTTTGTACTGGCGGCAATACGGACTGCAGAATTTTCTGTACTTTTGCGATCTCGGCAATCTCTTCATTACCGCCGCCCTCTGGCTAGAGAGCCCGCTCCTGTTTTCCTGGCAGGCAACCGGGCTGCTATTGTTCCAGAGTCTGTTCGCCATCGACCTGGCGGGCGCTCTCGCAAGTGGACGGCACTTCATCGGCGGGACGGAATTCATTTTCGATACCCATGTTCCGCTGGGGATTCGGCTGCTCAGCCTGTTTCACGTGGTCACGCCGCCTTTATTGCTATGGGCGATTTGGCGTTTAGGCTACGACCGGCGAGGGTGGAAGTATCAGACGCTGACCGCATGGATCGTGGTTCCCATCAATTACTTCTGGCGTCCGGAATACGATGTCAACTGGGCCCGCGGCCCTTTCTTTCACGAACAGCACGCCATGCCCGGACTCTTATATCTTCTGGGATATCTGATCGTTGTTCCCGCGGCAGTGTACTTTCCGACCCACTGGCTTCTGCTCTGGCTGGCGCAGCGCTGGCACTCAAAGTCGTAAATCTCGAAATTCAACTTCACTCTTCGCCCGGCCGCATGCGTCCGCTGCGCACGTAACGCTGATGCCAGCTCAGGCTCTCGGGGAGCAGGTGCGGAGTATGTTTGCCGAACGACAGTCGTTCCGCGCGTTCCTGGTAATCGAGCAGCAGAGAGCGATAGTCCGGATGCGCACATTTTTCAATGATGACCTTAGCTCTTTGCCGCGGCGACAGCCCCCTCAGGTCAGCGAGCCCTTGTTCGGTTACGATCACGCCCACATCGTGTTCGGTATGGTCCACATGCGATACCATCGGCACGATCGTGGTGATGGCCCCTTTCTGCGCCGTCGACGGAGCCATGAAGATCGCCAGATACCCATTGCGAGCGAAATCGCCCGACCCTCCAATCCCGTTCTGAATGCGCGATCCCATGACATGCGTCGAATTCACGTTGCCATAAATGTCGGCTTCGATCATTCCATTCATGCCAATCACGCCCAGCCGGCGGATAATTTCCGAATGGTTGGAGATTTCCTGCGGCCGCAGAACAATCCGATCGCGGAAGTTTGCCATCTCGGCATTGACCTGCGCCAGCATTTTCGGACTCAGAGAAAATGCAGTCGCCGAAGCGCAAGTGACCTTGCCACTCCGCAACAGCTCGATCATCCCGTCTTGAATGACCTCGGTATACGAGGTCAGGTTCTCGAATTTCCCTTCCAGAAGGCCGAGCAGCACGGCGTTGGCAATGTTCCCCACCCCAGACTGTAGCGGCAGCAGCGAGGCGGGAACGCGTCCTGACTTTACTTCCCACTCGAGAAACTCCAATATGTGGCCCGCAATGCGGCGCGAACTCTCGTCCTGCGCTTTGAACGCGCTATTGCGGTCGGGAGAATCGGTCACCACCACGCCGGCCACCTTCTCCGGCGCAACGTGAAGATAGGGTGTGCCAATCCTTTGTCCCGCATGCACCAGCGGAATCGGCTGCCGGTTCGGCGGCGGTTGCATTCCATAATAAATATCGTGCATGCCTTCGAGTTCAGCCGGCTGCCATGCATTCACTTCCAGAATTACCTTCTCCGCCTGTTCGATCCACGTCCGGTTGTTGCCCACCGACGAACTGGGAACCAGCCGCCCGTCTTCGAGAATCGCCGTGACCTCGACCAGCGCCCAGTCCATCTTGCCCAGGAACCCGTACTCCACATATTGCGCGACGTGGCCGAGGTGGATGTCCATATACTCCATCTCCCCGGCGTTGATCCGTTTGCGCGTCTCCGGATCCGACTGATAGGGTAGCCGGAGCTGGATGCCGCCCGCCATCGCCAGCGCCCCATCCAACTCTGGCCCTGTGGAAGCGCCCGTGAAGATGCTGACCTGCGCTTTCTGCCCACGCAGGTTTGCGTCCGAGATGCGCCGCGCCAATGCCAGCGGTACAGCTTTCGGATAACCGGAGCCGGTGAATCCGCTCATGCCGATTCGAGTGCCGAACTGGATCAGCCCCGCCGCCTCATCGGCGCTCATGATGCGGGTTGCCAGGCTGGAATTCAAAACTCGAGAAGTGGTGGAGGTGAGCGAGGCCATAAACTAATCGTCCTTTCCTGCGTTCGGCTTATGGTTGGGCGCCGCGGGCTCTGACTGCGCGCGATCAGGCGAGCCCTTGAAAGATATGTTCTTCGCCGCGGCCTTGATCTTGTCCTTTTCAGGTCCCGGGTCGCCGCTCAAGTAGAGTGTCTGCGATGGGGACGCGAGACTGGTCCCCGAGTCTTCCACAAAATTCATGATGCGCAGCAACAAATCTTCGCGGACGGCGGCGAATTCATCGAAATCCCGTGTCATCACGTAACACAAAACCTCTACGTTAATAGAACTCGACGCCAGCTCTACAAGCCGCACGCGAACTGTGTTGGTCTCAATCTTGTCGTGGCTGGACAAAACGCCGCGAATTTCCGCAAGCACGTGCCGGAGATGGTCAGCCGGAGTACTCAAGTGCAGCCCGAGAACTGTCTTGAAAAGAATCTTGTCCCGCCGGCTCAGGTTCTCGACATTGATGGCCGCGACCGTGCCGTTCGGGATGGCCAGCAGCGTCCTCTCTTCCGTGCGTACGCGCGTCGAGCGCAGCCCGATATCCTCGACCGTCCCCGTACGGTCGCCGAACTTGCAAACATCGCCCACCCGGATGACTTCATCCCCCAGCACCGAAACGCCGCCAAATAAATTCTCGATGGTCTTCTGCGCCCCAAAGCCGATGGCCAGAGTGCCAATGCCGACGCCTGCCAGCGCTGTGCTCATGTTGAAGCCCAGCACGCTCAGGACAAGAAAAAGCGCCATCACGACGACCATCGCTTTGATGATGCGCTCGCCCAGCAACATCAGCGAGCCGGTGCCGGAATGGCCGTGAGCCAGAGCCCGGTTGCGCACGCGTTGCAAGAACCAGCGAATCACGCGCCAGAAAATCCAAAACGCGCTGATGATCACCACGACCGCGACAACCTGGCGGTAGTAGTGCCGCGGCAGCAGCGCGATGCCAACATAGCCGGACACAATCCGGTGAATAATCGCGCCGGTGAAAAGCCACGCTGGAGTGGAAACCGAGCGCCAGTCCGCCAGTCCAACCTCCACATGTCTGCGCGCCCACCATCGCAACGGAATTCGCAGCAGCACCAGCAGCAGCCAGGCCGCCGCCCCCGCCACCGGAATCAGCAGCAGCAAGGCCAGCCACTGCCACAGCGGCATCCCCGCGAACTGATGCTTCACCATCCACCCGGGCAATCGTGTTTCTACCTGCCGCGCCTCAACCTGCTCGTAGAGTTCCGGCACTTTCGCCAGAGTGTCGGAAGAGATCAGCCAGATTTTCCCCGCACTCGGATCGGTTACGCGAATCAGTTCGAGTTCCGCGTCCACGTCGCCCGCCGACATGGTTCCCAGCCTCTGCCGGCCGGGCGGAACGTCTTCCTGCAGCGTGCCTTCAGGTTGTCGGCTCGGCCGCAGGCTGCCGGCAAATGCGCCGTTCATCACGGTATTCAGCTTCATCGCCAGCGCGTCGCCCTCGCTCTGCCGGCGCGCCGGGCTCATCTGCAGATATTGCGCCGCAATCCCGTAGTCGCCAGATTGCGCCGCCTGCAGAAATCCATACACGGTCCCATACGGCGTATCGCGCCCTAGTTGGTCCGACGCTTTCGAGGTAGTGGTGGCTGGCGTCGAGGGTTGCAGGATCTGAGTAACCGGATTCTGCGCGGAAAGCGGCAGACAAGCCGCGAGAGCAAGCGTGAGAAAAACAATTCCCTTGGAAAAAGTGGACATGGACTTCGTATCCGTATTACGTGCGCTTGGGGCGATATACATCCGTGCTCGTGCCAAAGAAAACTTCCGCAGACTCCATCACCGTCTCCGAGAGCGTGGGATGCGGATGAATGCTCATCGCCACATCTCTCGCCAGCGCCGCCATTTCGATGGCCAGCACTCCCTCGGCAATCAGCTCGCCGGCGCCCGCGCCAACAATCCCCACGCCCAGCACGCGTTCGGTCTGCGGATCGATGAGGAGTTTGGTCACACCGTCGGGACGGTCAATCGTAACGGCGCGTCCAGATGCGCCCCAGGGAAACTTCGCAACCTTGATTTCGCGGTTTTCTTTTTCCGCCTGCGTCTCGGTCAGACCACACCAGGCAACTTCCGGATCGGTGAACACCACCGCCGGAATCGCGCTGGGTTCGAAAGCGACCTTGTGCCCGGCAATGGCCTCGACCGCAACGCGTCCCTCGTGCATAGCCTTGTGCGCCAGCATTGGCTCCCCGACTACGTCGCCGATTGCATAAATAGAAGAATCCGCAGTCTGCAGTTGCTTGTTCACCTCGATGAATCCCCGCGGACTAACTTGCACTTGCGTCTTCTCGAGGCCGGGGATCTCCGAGTTCGGCTTGCGTCCGACGGAGACCAACACGCGGTCAAAAATCTTTTCGCGGTCCTTATCCTGCACCGCCCCGCCCTCGAAGTTTGCGCGAATTCCCGCGCCATCTTCTTTGAGTGAGGCCACCGTAGTGTTCAGCAGAATTGCTTCGAACATTTTCTCCAGACGTTTGTGCAGCGGGAGAACCAGATCGCGATCCGCACCCGGAAGCAGCCCGGGCAGCATTTCCACCACAGTGACGCGCGTTCCCAGCGCCGCGTACACCGAACCGAGTTCCAGGCCGATGTATCCGCCGCCAACCACCAGCAGACTGCCGGGAATATCTTCCAGATTGAGCGCTCCGGTCGAATCCATCATCCGCGGCGAATCCAGCTTGAGCGCCGGAATAATCGCAGGCCGCGAGCCCGTCGCGAGAATAATCCGGTCGAAACTGAGGACGACTTCAGTGCCATCAACTTTGCTGATCCGCAACGTCGTGGAATTCTCAAACGCCGCGCGCCCCTGGATGTATTCCACGTGGCGCTGCTTGGAAAGTAGTCCCAACCCCCCGGTGAGTTTGCGCACGACACCTTCCTTCCACGAGCGCAACCGCGCCAGATCGATCTTTGGCGAAGGAAATTCGATGCCCCAGTTCTTGGCCTGCTGGGATTCTTCAATCAACTTGGCCACGTGCAGCAGGGCCTTCGAAGGAATGCAGCCGCGATAGAGGCACACGCCTCCAGGATTCACCTCCGGATCGATCAACGTAACTTGCATGCCCAGGTCAGCCGCGAGAAAGGCGGCAGCGTAGCCGCCCGGTCCGCCGCCGGCAACGGCGATGTGCAACTTCTTCGTACCCTCGGAAGTTCCGTCCAGTCCTTGGTTGAGAGGTTCGTTCATGAACTGACCTTCTTTGGAGACTAGTTCCAGATAATGCGGCTGCGCCTACCCCTGCACCGAAAGCAGGAAAGGCTGCTCGAAGGCTTCCGCCACCCAGCGCAGAAAACGGGCGGCGTCCGCGCCATCAATCAGGCGATGATCATAGGAGAGCGAGAGCGGCAGGATCAGCCGCGGCTCGAACTTTCCGCCAATCCACTCCGGCTCCATGCGCGAACGCGAAAGTCCGAGAATGGCAACCTCGGGATGATTCACAATCGGCGTGAACGCCGTGCCCCCGATGCCGCCGAGATTGGTGATAGTAAAACTTCCGCCTTCCATATCGGCGAGCGTTATTTTCTTATCTCGCGCCTTCTGCGAGAGTTGCGACAACTCCACCGCCAGCTCCACGATATTTTTCTTGTCCACGTCGCGAATTACCGGAACCAGCAGCCCGCGATCCGTATCCGCCGCAACCCCGATATGGATGTACTGCTTGTAAACGATTTCTTCTTTCTCCATATCGATGCTGGCGTTGAATTGCGGGAACACTTTCAGCGCAGCGGCGCAAACCTTCAGCGCAATCGCAGTCACGGTCATCTTGCCGCCGGCTTGCTCGGCCTTCGGAGCAAAGCGCGCCCGCAACTGCTCCAGTTCGGTGATGTCGGCACGGTCATGCTGCGTGACATGCGGAATCGTGTTCCAGGATTCCGCCAGATGTTCCGCCGTCTTGCGGCGAACCCCGCGCATGGAAACGCGTTCGATTTTCCCCCACTTCGCGAAGTCGGGCAGCTTCGGCTCAATGAAATGTCCCGCGCGCGGCGGAGCCTGCGCGGCCGTAGCCGCGGCGGCCACCAAGGCCTTGGCTTGGACTTTGACGTCGTCTTCACTAATGCGTCCGCCGGGACCCGTGCCTTTGACTTCATAGACGTCGACTCCGATTTCGCGAGCCAGGCGGCGCGTGCTCGGAGCCGCGGGAACCGGATCGCGATGTTCGGTTCCAGCAACTTTTCCCAGTTGCACTGGCATGGAGAACGTCGCAGGACGTGGCCGCGGCTGATCGGGAGGCAGCGCCTGTTCCTCCGTCTTGCCCTCGGCGCGAATCGCGGCCTGAAAAGCCAGCCGCGCTCCATGCTGGCCGGTGACGTGTTCCACGGGCCGACTCCGTGGCCGGGCAGCTTCCGCCTGCGATGGCGTCGCGCCCTGCAACGTAAAAATCACCTGCCCAACCTTGATCTTCTCGCCTTCCTTGACCTTCACCTCATTCACAATGCCGCTCACCGATGAGGGAACTTCAACCACGGCCTTGTCCGTTTCCAGTTCCATCACCGGCTGGCCTTCGGAAACTTTCGCGCCCGGAGCGATCATCAAGCGCACCAGATCGCCCTCCGAAATGTTTTCCCCAAGTTCCTGCAGCCGGAACTCGCTGGCTGTTGGGGCGTCCGTCGATCGGGTTCGTTGCGGCGCTGGCTGAGAGTCTGGTTGCGGTGCGCGAGCAGGTTGCGGTTTCGCCGCCGCCGCCGTATTGGAAGATGTGCTCGAAGAAGCCTGCGCCGGCTGAGCCTCAGCAAGTTTCGCCGGTTCTGGCTGACGCGGTGTTTCTTTCGCGTCCGCAGCGGGGGCTCCATTACTATCCGCCGTAAAAACGACTTGCCCGACTTTTATCTTGTCGCCTTCCTTGACCAGAATTTCTTTTACTGTTCCACTCACCGACGAAGGCACTTCCACCACCGCCTTATCGGTTTCCAGTTCCATCACCGACTGCCCCTCGCTCACCGTCGCGCCAGGCGCGATCATCAGGCGCACCAGGTCGCCCTGTTCAATGTTTTCACCGAGTGCGGGGAGTTTGAATTCGATCACTGATTCCATTCCTTATTGATTTGCAGGGCGGCTCAGCGCTTAACTCGTCGCCGGGTTCAATTTTTCTGCATCGATCCCGAGATCCCGGACGGCCTGCTTCACTTGCTCAAGGCTGATCTTGTTTTCCCGCGCCAGCGCTCCCAGTGTGGCCAGCACAATGTGCTTCGCGTCCACTTCGAAGAAGTCGCGCAACGCCGCCCGGCTCTCGCTGCGGCCAAAGCCGTCGGTTCCCAGCGACACCAGCTGTCCCGGCACCCACTTCGCCAAAGATTCCGGCAGCACCTTCATGTAATCGGACGCGGCAATGAAGGGCCCCGGCGCATCCTTCAGAGTCTCCGTAACGAATGGTACTCTCGGCGATTCGCCGGGATGCAGCATATTCCAGCGCTCACAGTCGTTGGCGTCGCGGTAGAGTTCTTTGTAGCTGGTCACGCTCCACACATCCGCGGCCACGCCGTATTTCTCTTTCAAAATCGTCTGCGCCTTCAGCACTTCGTACATGATGGTTCCGCTGCCCAGCAATTGCACGCGCAGTTTGGCATCCGTCGCGTCCGATGCATGGAAGCGGTAGAGTCCGCGCAACACGCCTTCGCGCACGTGCTCGCCTTTCGGCATTTCCGGCATGTGCAGCGGCTCGTTGGTCACCGTGAGGTAATAGAAAATCGATTCCTGATCCACGTACATGCGCCTGATGCCATCTTGAATAATGATCGCAATTTCATACGCGAATGCCGGATCGTATGCCCGCAAGTTCGGTACCGGCAGCGCCAGAACATGACTGTGCCCGTCCTGATGCTGCAAGCCTTCGCCGGCCAGCGTGGTTCGCCCCGCCGTGCCACCGACAAGGAATCCGCGGCACCGCATGTCGGCCGCCGCCCAGATCAAATCTCCGATGCGCTGGAACCCGAACATCGAGTAATAAATAAAGAACGGAATCGTATTGATGCCGTGGTTCGCATAGGCCGTACCCGCTGCGATGAACGAGCACATCGACCCCGCTTCCGTAATTCCTTCTTCGAGAATCTGTCCGTTCTTCGCTTCCTTGTAATAAAGAAGCGTGTCCATATCCACGGGCTCATAAAGCTGTCCCACGCTCGAGTAAATCCCAACCTGCCGGAACAACGCCTCCATGCCAAACGTGCGCGCTTCATCGGGAATGATGGGCACAATCAGCTTGCCCAACTCCGGATCGCGCAGCAGTTTCCCCAGCAGCCGCACGAAAACCATCGTGGTCGAAGCTTCCCGTCCCTCCGTGCCCTTGTAAAACTCTTCAAAGTACGACTCCGGCACGGACTTCAGCGGCGTAGCCCGCACCTTGCGTTGCGGCATGTATCCGCCGAACTGTTGCCGCCGCGCCTGCATGTACTTGATCTCAGCGCTGTCGTCGGACGGCCGGTAGAACGGCGCATTATGCAGTTCTTCGTCCGGAATCGGAATTCCAAATCGCGAACGGAACAGCTCCAACTCATCTTCATTCAATTTCTTTTGCTGGTGCGTGATGTTCTTGCCTTCGCCCGCTTCGCCCAAGCCATAACCCTTTATGGTCTTGGCCAGGATGATCGTCGGCGACCCCGCATGGTCCACCGCAGCCCGGTAAGCGGCATGCACCTTGATCGGATCGTGCCCGCCCAGCCGCATGCGCGCCAGTTGCTCGTCGGAAAGGTGCTCCACCATTTTGAGCAGCCGCGGGTCCGTGCCGAACAGATTCTGCCGGAAGTAAGCTCCGCTCTCCACGAAATATTTCTGATACTGCCCGTCGCTGATTTCTCCCAGACGCCGCACCAGCAGTCCGTCACGGTCAGCGCGAATCAGGCTGTCCCAGTCCGTGCCCCAGATGACTTTAATGACATTCCATCCCGCGCCGCGGAAGATAGCCTCGAGTTCCTGAATAATCTTTCCGTTGCCGCGCACCGGACCATCCAGCCGCTGCAGGTTGCAGTTCACCACAAAAATCAAATTGTCCAGATTCTCCCGCGAGGCCAGCGTGATCGATCCCAGCGCTTCCGGTTCATCCATCTCACCATCACCCAGAAACGCCCACACCTTTCCGCCGGTCGATTGCTTCAGCCCGCGATTCTCCAGATACCGGATAAAGCGCGCGTGATAGATCGCCTGAATCGGCCCCAATCCCATCGAAACCGTGGGAAACTCCCAGAAATTCGGCATCAGCCACGGGTGCGGATACGAACTCAGCCCACCCCCGGGCTTCAACTCGCGGCGAAAGTTTTCCAGCTTCTCTTTCGGAATGCGCCCTTCAAGATAAGCGCGAGCATAAATTCCCGGCGCGGCGTGGCCTTGAAAATAAACAAAGTCGCGGTCTCCACTCTCGGTTTGCGCCTGGAAAAAATGGTTGAAAGCAACTTCGTACAAGGTCGCTGCCGAAGCGAACGTCGAAATGTGCCCGCCAATGCCTTCCTGAATCTTGTTGGCGCGAACCACCATCGCCAGCGCATTCCAGCGCACCAGGCTCTTGATGCGGCGTTCCATCTCCTGGCTTCCAGGGAACGGGGGTTGCTGCGCAGATGGAATCGTGTTCTGGTAGGGCGTAGTCGCCGAGAACGGAAGATTCACTCCCGCGGCGCGCCGCGCATGCAGCGCCAGTTGCTGCAGCAGCCGCCCCGCGCGCACCGGCCCGCCCTTGGACAGCACATAGTCCAGCGAGTCCACCCACTCCCGCGTTTCCAATACCTCTTGACCGTCAGTTTCCGTCTGAGCCACGTCTGATATCTCCGTCGGATTGAGCCGAATGCTCCATGATATTCAATTGCGCGGAATTTTGCTGGACCAAAGGGCGGATTGTCATCCTGAGCAAGCGTTCTTTGCGCCGCGAAGAGCCTGTCCCGAGCTTGCCGAGGGAATCTGGGCGAGCCGCGCGAATCCACGGAGCCCGCCCTGAGAGAGCGCAAGCGACCGAAGGGCGCGTTTGGCTCGCTTCCTTATCACTGCACCAGTGCCGCAAAATGCGCAAACGTTCTACAATGCCAAGGGTCTGCCGTACGCCCGGAGGTCCCCCATGTTGCGTGTCACACTGATCGTGCTGGCCATCGGGATTATCAGCATCCTGGTTCCGCGCCTGATCTCGGAATCGCGCGCCGCGGTTCCCGGCCCCGGCAGCATCGCACCCGGCTTCACCTTGCCCTCGCAGCAAGGCGCTTCCGTCAGCCTGCAGGACTACCGCGGCAGCTGGATCGTCCTCTATTTTTATCCCAAGGATCAGACTCCCGGCTGCACCCGCGAAGCCCACAACTTCCAGGTCGATCAACCCAAGTACGCCGAGCGCAAAGCGGTCGTTCTCGGCGTCAGCGTCGACAGCGTGGACTCGCACAAAAAGTTCTGCGCCAAAGAAGGACTCACCTTCAAACTCCTGGCCGACACCGACGGCACGGTTAGCCACGCCTACGGTTCGCTGAAAAACCTGGGAGTGGTAAAGTTCGCCGCGCGCCACACCTTCCTGATCGACCCCGCCGGCAAGGTAGCCAAAGCCTATACCAGCGTCGATCCCGCCCGTCACAGCGCAGAAGTCCTCGCTGCCCTCGACCAACTGCAAAAGAAATAAGCGGGACGGCTCGCGGGATTGTGCGTACAGAATCTCCGGAGATTCGTACAGTGTCAGTCCCGGAAATGCCCATCTGGGGACAGCCTCGCCTCGGCTGTCCCGCCGAAGCGACGCGGCTTCTTGGTATAAGCTTGCGAACGGAGACACTATCCGGTCTCGAACAGCTTGCCGGAATATCCTAGAAGTGGGATACTTTAGATGGCGCGCTCGAAGAGTGCTTTTGGAGAAAAGCCGCTCTTTTGGATCGGATCAGCCAAGGGCGACTTGCTGGAATTTCCTGAACCCGTGCAGGATGAAATTGGCGTCGCTCTCAGCGTCGCCCAGTTTGGCGGGAAACATCCAAAGGCAAAGCCGTGGAAGGGCGAAGGCCCTGGAGTTCTTGAAATCGTGGAGGATCACCGAGGCGATACCTACCGGGCAGTGTATACGGTGCAGTTTGAGAACGCTGCGTATGTGTTGCATGCGTTCCAGAAGAAATCGCCGAAGGGGATTAAGACGGCCCAGACGGATGTGGAACTTGTTTCTCGAAGACTCAAAATAGCGAGCGAGGATTACGAGGCGCGATATGGCAAACGGAAAAAATAGTGAGGTTGTGGTGCAGAGCTCAGGCAACGTGTTCTCGGATCTTGGTCTGCGCGATGCCGGCGAGAAAAAAACACGAGTGCGCCTGGCGGTTGCCATCAATCAGATCATTGAGGCGCTCCACCTTTCGCAGACGGCAGCGGCGCGCCTGCTCAACATCAATCAGCCGAAGATTTCCGCTCTGGTGAATTATCGCTTGGAGGGGTTTTCCGTGGAGCGCCTGATGCATTTTCTGAATGCGCTTGACCGTGACGTCGAGATCGTAATCAGAAAGAAGCCGCGCTCGAAGAGAGCGGCGAGAATTGTGGTTACTAGCGCTCAGCTTTCCCACGTGGTTTAACATTTTTCCCTTGGTCTGGACCGATGGGAACCACAAACGCAGGCACAATGAGGCGGTGTGTCAGTACCGAACATCACAGCCTCAATTCTTCCCCTCCGCCAAATACAAATCCGCAACATGCTCCACAATCACGCCCGGCTCTGCCCCAGCCAGATTCGTCCACACCACAACCGTCAACTGGTCGTCCACATAGCGCGAGATGTGAGTCTCGAATCCCTGCCAGGCGCCCCCGTGGCTGAACACGCGGTGCCCATGCCGCTCGCCGATGAACCAGCCAAAGCCATAGCCATCCTTATTGGTTCGTCCGGTTTTCAGCTTCGCCGGCGTCCACATCTGCTCGAGGCTCGAGCGTTTCAGCAGCTTCTCGGTGTACAACGCCGCATCCCACTTCGCCAGATCCAGAATGGAAAAATACAGGCTGCCATCGGCCGTAGTGTTGACCACGGGCGACACCCATTCCTGATTCTTCAGTTCGCCCTTCACCAGCCGGTAACCGGCGGCGCGATTGGGAACAATATCGGCCTCGCTGATGATGCGCGTCGTCTGCATTCCGAGCGGACGGAAAATCCGCTGCTGCAGAAAATCTCCGTAGAATTCTCCGGTGACGCGGTGAATCAGAACTCCCAGCGTCAGATATCCCAGATTGCTGTACTCCCACTTCGTACCCGGACGATACGCCAGCGGAATGCTCTCGACCAGCTTCAACTCTTCGTCTTCCGTCCAGTCTTTGCGAAAATCAAACTTCTCGGGATAGTCGCCAAAACCGGCACTGTGACTCAACAGCTCCCGCACCGTCACTTCTTTCCACGTGGCGGGAGCGTCCGCAAAATATTTTGTGAGCGGATCATCCAGCCCCACCTTGCCTTCCTCCACCAGCATCATCACCGCCGTAGCCGTAAACTGCTTCCCCACCGATCCCGACTGAAACACCGTCTCCGGCTTCACCGGCACTTGCAGCTCAACGTTCGCCAGGCCGAATCCCTCAGCCTGCACGATCTTCCCCCCACGCGAAACCAGCAGCGCCAGCCCCGGAATATGCTGCCGTTGCATCTCGCTCCGCACATACTTGGAAACGTTCTCCGCAACGGCAGAAGGAGCCTGGGCAAAAGTGATCGGAACAGCGAAAGGCGACAATGCGAGCACTGTGATGAAAGCTGCACAAAAAATAATCAGCCCGCGGAAGTGAGCGAGGAGGATTTTTGACATGGGGATGCCGAATGCGGCCACCAGTCTATGGTTTGCGATGCGGTCGAAGCAAGCTAGCGATACCGCTTTCGAGCTTGCTGTCTGGGGAAACGAGAAACGGGAAGGGCACGGCTTCAGCCGTGCCGCCAAGGGCCGCAACAGCTTCCGGCTTTAGCCACTGAGGGTCCGCTACCCCTTCGAGATTTTCAATTGCCAAATTACAAAATTACCCAATCACCAAATTTCTTCAATTACCTCAGTAACTTTCGACTGATTCCTCCGCGTTTTACCATGCTTTTGGCTGAGCTTCAGAGGGGGAGCTCTCGAAATGGGGGATCGTGCCACCCGGGCGCCGCAATCGGGGGAATTAGTACGCGCCAAAACTCTGCGCCGGGCGCTCAAGCGCGGAGCCCCACCCGCATTCGTTCCACCCACTGTCCCCAACCCCGCCGCCCAGCCGTCTTCTCTTTCCTGGTATTCCGCGGAAAAAACTCTCTCAGAAAAGAATTCTGCCGAAAGCGGTTCGCAACCAACAAGTACCGAGGAAATCCTCGACCTCCGCCGCCAGTATCTCGAACAACTCTTTGAAACTTCGCCCGACGCTCTCCTCGTCGTCGATGCCTCCTTCCGCACGCAGTGCGTCAACCGCGAGTTCCAGCGCATGTTCGGCTACTCCGCCTCGCAGGCCATGGGCCAGCCCATCGACGCCCTCATCCTTCCTCCCGAGCGCGCCGCCGAATCCGATTGGGCTCGGCAATGCCTGCAGCGCGGCGAGCAGATCACCGTCGAAACCCAACGCCGCCGCCATGACGGATCCCTACTTGACGTCTGCATCTCCGGCGCTCCCTTGATCGTCGCCGGCCGGCCGGCTGCCTTCTACGCCCACTATCGCGACATTTCCGGGCGCAAGCGCGCCGAAGCCCTCAGTTCAGCTCTCTATCGCATTGCCCAAAAAGCCAGCGCCGCGCAGGATCTCCAGCAGTTCTTCGCTGCCATCCACGGCATCGTCGACGAACTCATGTGTGCCCGTAATTTCTCCATCGTCATTCACGATCCGGAATCGCAATCGCTTAGCTTCCCTTACTTCGTCGATGAACAGCACTCCGCCCCTGCAAAACAAGCCTCCGGCCTCATCGAATACGTGCTGCGCACCGGCGAACCTCTGCTCTGTACCCCTGAAGTCGCACAACAAATGCAGCGCCGCGGCGAAGTCGAACTCACCGGCAAGCCTCCTCTTCATTGGCTGGGCGTCCCACTCAAGGTCAACCATCATGTCCTGGGCGCGATCGTCCTGAAGAGCTATTCCAAAAATACCCGCTTTTCCGAGCACGACAAGGAAGTCCTCACTCTGGTCTCACAGCAGTTGGCCGCCGCCATCGACCGCAAACGCAACGAGCAGGCTTTGCGCCGTTCCGAAGTCCGCTACCGTTCCCTGGTGCAGACCGCCGTCTACGGAATCTATCGCTCCAGCCTCGACGGCCGCTTTCTCGACGTCAATCCCGCCCTCATCGGAATGCTCGGCTACAACTCCGCCGTCGAGATCCTGGCCCTCGATCCTCAAAAAGATGTCTTCGTCGATCCCGCCGAATACACCCGCCTGGTCGACGAATTCCGCCGCTCCGGACGCATGGATGGTTTTGAAGTCCGCTGGAAGCGCAAGGACGGCGGCATCATCACCGTCCGCATCAGCGGCCGCGCTGTAGCCGGTGGCGACGAACCCTCCGACGTCCTCGAAGCCATCGCCGAAGACATCACCGAACGCCGCCTCCTCGAAGATCAGTTCCGCCAGGCCCAGAAAATGGAGGCCGTCGGCCGCCTCGCCGGCGGCATCGCTCATGACTTCAACAATCTGCTCATGGTCATCAGCGGCTACACCGAAGTTCTGCTCGACCAGCTCACGCTCGGGCATCCTCTGCATGCCAAAGCCGAAGCGATTCAGCAGGCCTCCGATCGTGCCTCCACCCTCACCCGCCAGCTCCTCGCCTTCAGCCGCAGACAGCTTCTCGAACTCAAGGTCATCGACGTCAACGCCATCGTCACTGACATGGAGCGCCTCCTCCGCCCACTCATCGGCGAAGATATCGAACTCACCACCACTCTCGCTCCCGCCGTGGGCTGTACTCGCGCCGACGCCGGCCAGCTCGAGCAGGTCATCATGAATCTCGTGGTCAACGCCAAAGACGCCATGCCCAACGGCGGCAAAATCTGCATTCGCACCGCCAGCGTCACCCTCGACGATTCCTACCGCCCGGAAAATACTTTCATCAAGAACGGTCCCTACGTCATGATCTCCGTCAGCGACAACGGCCAGGGCATGGACCGCGAAACCCAGGCCCGCATCTTCGAACCTTTCTTCACCACCAAGGAAAAAGGCAAAGGCACCGGCCTTGGACTCTCCACCGTCTACGGCATCATCAAGCAAAGCGGCGGCTACGTTTTCGTCCAAAGCGAAATCGGACGCGGCACCGTCTTCACTATTTATTTCCCACGAGTAGACGAGCCCTCCGAAACTCGCGGTGACCTTCCCGTTTCCCTCGCCGCCGCCGGCGGAACCGAAACCGTTCTGCTAGTCGAGGACGAAGACTCGGTCCGTCAGCTAGTTCGCGAAACTCTGGAATCCCGCGGCTACCGCATCCTCGAAGCCGCGAACGGCCCGGCTGCGCTAACCGTTGCCGCCAACCACCCCGACCAAATCCATCTCGTTATCACCGACGTAGTCATGCCCGGTCTCAACGGCCACGAACTCGTTCAGCAACTCCAGCCCGCGCGCCCTGGCATCAAAGTCCTCTACCTCTCCGGCTATGCCCAGGACGCCTTCTCCACCCCACTGGCGCCCGATGCCCAGAAGACGTTCTTGCAAAAACCCTTCACCCTCCAAAGCCTGGCCCGCAAAGTCCGCGAGATCTTAGGCCCACCCACCAACTAGAACTCACGGTGGAGCAGGCCCTTTAGGCCTGCGTCAGAGCCACCAAGATTGTCGGGCTTTAGCCCCTGAGGGAGCCCACCCCTGTTGTAATATCTCCTCGCAAACCCCACCCCCTGAATCCCCACCCCCAACCCCGTCATCAGTACAATAAGAACTCTGGAGGAAAACTCATGGCTCACGAACTACCGCCCCTGTCCTACGACTACGCCGCGCTCGAACCCATCATCGACAAGCAGACGATGACCATTCACCACGACCTTCATCACGGCGCATATGTAAAGAATCTAAACGCCGCTCTTGAAAAGCATCCCAATCTGTCCAGCAAAACTCCCGAAGATCTAATCCGCGACCTCAACTCCATTCCCGAAGACATTCGCACCGCGGTCCGCAACAACGGCGGCGGCCACGTCAACCACACCATGTTCTGGAAGATCATGAAGCCCAAAGGCGGAGGCGATCCCACCGGCCCCATCGCCCAGGTCATCTCGAAAACTGTTCGGCAACTTCAAAGATTTCCAGGCCAAGTTCAACGACGCCGGCGCCAAGCAATTCGGTTCCGGATGGGTCTGGCTGGCCGGCAAGCAAGGCGGCGATCTCCAGGTAATCTCGACGCCTAATCAAGACAATCCGATCTCGCAAGGCCTCTATCCCATCTTCGGCAACGACGTCTGGGAGCACGCCTACTACCTGAAATACAACAACCGCCGTCCGGAATATCTAGCCGCCTGGTGGAACGTAATCAACTGGGACGAAGTGAACCAGCGTTACGAAGCCTTCAAGTCCGGCAAAGCCGTTCCCGAGCCAGCCATGGCTGGACGCTAACGCATCACTAAATTGTCATCCTGAGCGTAGTGGCCGCTTCGCGGAGCGAAGCGGCCACGAAGTCGAAGGACCCCTCACCCACCGGCAGAGCCTCAACCGTCTCAAGGCGTTCTCCCCGCGCACAGGTTTTTCTCCGCGGAACCGCGCACTCCGTCCACCCGTACCATGCTTAGGGCCCAATGCGCCTTACCAAACGATCCTGTCGCCTCCGGCTCTTCCTCACGCTCTATTGCTGCACACTAGCCGGCATCTTCGTAGCCGACAGCACTCTCCATCCCGCCCGCCCCCCTTTAACTTCAGAAGAAGAAAGCGAAGCGAGCGGAATCCACCAATCAGAAAAGGCCCCGCGACCAGCGGGGCCTTGGTTTTCGCAGTCCATCAACACCAGTTCCTAAGCTGCCGCAGTCTCCACATACGCACTCGGATCAGCCTCGAATTCTTTTCTGCAATCTTCCGAGCAGAAGAAATATTTCCTGCCCGCAAACTGCGTCTGGAATTCGGGTTTCTTCTTCTCGTCCACTGCCATTCCACAAACCGGATCCGTTGTCATAACTCCTCCTGCCCAGAGAATTTGTCCCGCACCCTCAGACAGCAAGGACCCTTCCGTCCGCCATCACACCCAACTGACTGACCCCGTTCACTTTCCCATCCGGGAAATTCCCCCCTACACCAAACCCCCGAAGAAATTTCTACTCCGACTGTGCACGTTATACCCACTGGTCCTCGCAATCAAAGGCTCATGTGGAGCAGCACAGTTCATGTGGGGACAGCCCGCCTCGGCTGTCCCACCAAGCCAAGCGAGTCGTAACCCGCGAGCACCACTGGCCACTGATCACTGACCACTGACCAGTGCCTTTCTGCATTTCCTGTGCACCCCCTGTGCACAATCAGTCTCCGCGTTCTAGCAAATTTTCCCTCTCGTGCTTTCCCGCAAATCGAACCCGCGCCCTCCACGCGGCTTACAGCCACACCTCCGAAAAAATTCTTGGTCCGTGCCGATCCGCACAAATCCGTGGCAAACATTTTCCTCAACTGCACCAAAAATACTGAATTGACCGCGCGCTCTTTCGCTCGTACATTCTGATTCGCCCTCAACGAAAAAAATGAATCGGACCTCGGTCGAGACCGTAACCGGCCGACGGACGCAACCTGGGGAATCGACAGTTCGCAGTTTGATTTGTCATCCTGAACAAGCGTTCTTTTCGCCGTGAAGAGCTTGTCCCGAGCTTGTCGGGGGAATCCGGGCGAGCCGCGCGAAGGAGCCTGCCCTGAGCAAGCGGAGCGTGCCGAAGGGTCGCGCTCTTTGCGACCCAATAATCGCGCGTTTGGCTCGCTTACTTATCATCTTCATTATCGAAAATTAGGAACTGACTGGGCCATCATGAAAGCAACCACCCCATGGATCACTTATCGCACCCGCTTTCTCGTCAAAGCCAAGCAACTCACCACCAGCCTAACCTTCACCGATTTCATCGGCCGTCAGCACTCCGGACGCAAAGGCGATTACCTCGTCGAATCGACCGAAGGTCTTCTCAGCATCGCGCCCCAGAAGATCTTCGAGGACATCTATGTGCCCTTGCTGCCCGGCGAGACTCCAGTTCCGGACGAAACTCCAGTGCAGCCCAGCACACTACCGCAATACGCAACTCCTCCTCAGGACGAAACCGTGCAGCCCACAACACTGCGGAAGCGCGAGACTCCTACCCTCCCGCTCCCGCCCGAACTAACCCGCAAATCGCCCCAACCCTACCGCGACCGCCGCACTCCCATCCCCGGCCTTCGCTCTGTTTAACAAAGGCGGCCAGCAATGTGGCTCGGGCGCCCTCGCCCGCGACTTCAATCACCCCTGAGACTCTGGACGGAGCAGGCCTTCTAGGTTCAGGTATTAAAGAGGAGGGTGGAGCAGGCCTTCCAGGCCTGCGTCAAAAGACCCCAAAAAAATGGAGGGCTTTAGCCCCCGCAGTCGCAAGGATCGTATCAGGGCGTCGCTTCAGCGATGCCGCAACCGCGTCCAGCCTGGTCGCGCCTTCAGGCGCTGGTTCTTCCTGCACTCCTCCCGGAATCGAAAAAAATGCCGCCAAAACCACGCCCCTAACTGGCCACTGGCCACTGACCACTGCTTCGAACCCCGCTTGTGGAAAACGAATCCACAACCCCCGCACCAAGCCCGTCATTGCTGGAGATACAACCTATGGTGTTTCCCTCTTGACAGGCACAATAAGCGGGAGTAACTTTGCATTCCCGTAGCACCTTTTGGAAATCGCTCCGCGGGAACGGAGTGGATTTCATGTTGAAGAGAGATGTCAAGCACTTACAGGAAGGCGTCAGGCCAGAGGTGACCCGGCGCCACCCGTAAGCCTAACAATAAAAGAAGTCCAAGCAACTGGAAGCCGGTTTTTGCGAAGTGCGGTGGCCGTTCCCCCGATCCTCCCCCCGGGTGAACGACTTATACGAGTAACGGATAGAAAGACCGTCCAAGTCAAACGTACGCAACACTAAGCCCCATGGGGTTCGTATCAGGGCACGGCTTCAGCCGTGCCACTAGATGCCGTTATGAATAGGGCTTTAGCCCCTGCGGTACTTTGAATTGAGGAGCCCGAAGATGGAAGCTCTAACCCGCATCGTCGCCGATTCCCTCGCCCGGCACGGCCTGGATCGCCCCGTCGACCCACGCCGTTTGCAGTGGTCGCGCTGGTTCCGCTGCGATTCCCCCCACAGCCTCCTCGTTGTCCCCAGCAAGCCCGGCATCTTCGCCCTGGCCGAGGAGGTCATGGATCTCAGCCCCGGAAATACTTTGGGAGCCAGCAAGGCCCATGTGGGGACAGCCGCCCTCGGCTGTCCAGCCGAGCAAAGCTCGGCGGTTTCGGGTGCCGCAGCGCTTCAGCGCTGCGATTCGCTCCCGGAGCTGGATGCGGCTTTAGCCGCCGACGTTCCTCAACGCCGCATGCTAGCCGTCCTCCAATTCTCCGAAGACGACGACATGGCCTTCACTCTCGACCGCATGTTCACCAATGTCAATCCCATGCGCGCTCGCCTCGCCTCCGGACGCTGCTTCCTCCGCTTCGTAGTTATCAACGACCAGGCCCAGCGCCGCTCCATCTGCGCCGCCCTTAACCAATGGATGCAATCCTCGGCCGAAAAAGCCAGTGGCCTGCCCACAGACTTCCAGTCGTCGCTGGAACTCACCACGGATCGTGTGGGCGCGGGCGACTCGCCCGCGCGGGTCGACAGCAGCACAGTCCGTGTAGGTCGGACACTCCTGTCCGACTCCGCCGATAGCATTCCAATCCCAGCCCAGGCTCATCAGCCGACCCTGAAACCGGATGTCAAGCACCCGGCCCCATATCTAGACTCCGGGGCCAACAAGAATCTCCACTGTCCTCACCCCCTTCCCTCCGGCTTCTAAACCCGAAGGGTTTGCAGGGGTGGAGCAGGCCTTCAAGGCCTGCGTTGGACGATAGGCATTTGAATTGGGCTTTGGCCCGAGGAACCCGCTGCTAAAAGGGGAGAAAAAGCTCTTTACAGAACCCGGCTCATTTGGGAGGTTTCGATCAACGGACGCAACAAAGCTGCACGCGTTTTCGTCATCTTGGGCAGTGTGGTGCTCATCGTAAGCGCTGCGCTTCATTGCTTCGCCGGCTACAGCAAGACGGCCTCCCCGGCGTTGGCCGTGTCGAATCTGGATCCCGGCCTTAAAGCAGCCTTCCGGGTCGTTTTTCTCTCGCTCGGGTGGCACTGGCTCGTAACTGCGATTGTCGCGCTACTGGCTGGCATCACAGAAACGAGATTGCGCAAGACGCTCGTTCTGATCTGCGGTCTGGCCGTGCTGCTTGAGGCGGGAGTTGGCGCCAGCATGATGGGATTTTTTATAGGCAACGAAATGATCGGCGCAGCCGCGTTGTCGCTTGTTTGCGGCGGCCTATTATTTGAAAAATCATGAGCCCAAACATAAAACGTCGCGCGGGCTAAGCAATACCCCGAACGCGTGGTGCTGGGCCGGTTTTTTGCGCGGCGCTGAGCAAGGCTTTTGGGTGGCGCAGCGCTTCAGCGCCGCGTTAGAAGCAGAATTGATCCGGGGCTTTAGCCCCTGCAACACAGCCCCCAAAGGGGCGAACAAAAGCTCTTTACAAGAACGCCGCACCCCGAACGCTTCCCGTTCGGGAACGCCCGAAACCCCGCCTCCGCCGCCATGGGACGCCGAATCGGGCTATGTTGATTAGAATCTAATATTAATGGAGAGACCAATGCCCGAGCTTAAAACCACTACCGTTGACGCCACTGTGGCCACCCCCGTTACCCCTAATAAGAAGAAGGCCCCCGGCCTCTCTTTCCGCCGCTTCTTCACCAAGCCCGGCGTCTCCCCCTACGACGAACTCGAATGGGATCTCCGCCTCGCCCAGATCACCGACGCCCAAGGCAACGTGATCTTCGAACAGAAAGATGTCGAAGTCCCCAAAGACTGGTCCATGACCGCGACCAACATCGTGGCCAGCAAATACCTCCACGGTAAGGTAGGCACGCCCGAGCGCGAAACCGGAGTCCGCCAGCTCGTAACCCGCGTAGCCGAAACCATCCGCAACTGGGGACTCGCCCAGGGCTATTTCAAAACTCCCGAAGACGGCGCCACCTTCCACGACGAACTGGTCCATATCCTCGTCCGCCAGTACGCCGCCTTCAATTCGCCCGTCTGGTTCAACGTAGGCTGCGACCGTATCGAGCCCAACTCCGACGCCCGCAACTGGCACTGGAATCCCCAGACCCAGCAGGTCGAGTTCGGCATCACCGGCTACAGCAAGCCGCAGTGCTCCGCCTGCTTCATCAACTCGGTAAAGGATTCGCTCGACTCCATCCTCACTCTCGCGAAGACCGAAGGCATGCTCTTCAAGTGGGGCAGCGGCACTGGCACCAATCTCTCCCCGTTACGCAGCTCCACCGAGGGCCTAAGCGGCGGAGGCACGGCCAGCGGCCCGCTAAGCTTCATGAAAGGTTTCGACGCCTTCGCCGGAGTAATCAAGTCCGGAGGCAAAACTCGCCGCGCCGCCAAGATGGTCATCCTTAACGTAGACCATCCCGACATCGTCGAGTTCATTGAGTGCAAACAGAAAGAAGAAGCCAAAGCCCACGCTCTGGTCTCCATGGGATACGACGGCTCGCACCCGGATTCCGACGCCTACTCTTCCATCTTCTTCCAGAACGCCAACAACAGCGTCCGCGTAACCGACGACTTCATGTACGCCGTAATCCGCGACACCGATTTCTCCACTAAAGCAATCGGCGACGGCCGCGTCATGCAAACCTACAAAGCCAAAGACTTGTTGAAGAAGATCTCCGAGGCCACCTGGCACTGCGGCGATCCCGGCATGCAATACGACACCACCACAAACCGCTGGCACACCTCCAAGAACACGGCAAGAATCAACGCCAGCAACCCCTGCAGCGAATACATGTTCTTGGACGATTCCGCCTGCAACCTCGCCAGCCTGAATCTCCTGAAGTTCGCCCCCAACGGCGCCTTCGACGTGGAAGCCTACCGCCACGCCGTAGATGTCCTGATCACTGCGCAAGAAATTCTGGTAGACAACGCGGGCTATCCCACCGAAGCCATCATGCGCAACTCCCACGACTACCGCCCATTGGGCCTGGGCTACGCAAACCTGGGCGCGTTGCTGATGGCCGCAGGCCTGCCCTACGACTCCGAAGCCGGCCGCGACTACGCCGCCTGCGTAACCGCAATCATGTGCGGCGAAGCCTATCTGCAATCGAGCAAGATAGCCGAACAATGCGAGCCGCTAACCCCAGCCACAGAAGCCACAAAAAAGAATCTAGCCGAAACCAATCTAGGGGCAGGCATAGCCCATGTAGGGACAGCCGCCTCGGCTGTCCAGCCGATGCGAAGCGAGGCGCCAGTTGCACAGGCCATGCCCGGCGGAGCCTGCCCCGGCTGGTACATCAACCGCGAACCATTCTTAGACGTAATCCGCATGCACCGCGCCAGCGTTAACAACATCAACAAATCCAACGTCCCCACCCCACTCTACGAAGCCAGCAAAGCCACCTGGGACGAAGCCCTGGCCCAAGGCGAAAAACACGGCTACAGAAACAGCCAGGTAACAGTCCTAGCCCCCACCGGCACCATAGGCTTCATGATGGACTGCGACACAACCGGCGTGGAGCCGGACCTTGCGCTGGTGAAGTACAAGAAGCTGGTTGGCGGAGGGATGATTAAGATCGTCAATCAGACGGTGCCGACCGCGCTGTTCAAGCTGGGCTACGATCACGATCAGGCGAATGCGATTGTCAGCTACATCGACGCTACCGGCACCATCGAAGGCGCGCCGCATATTAAGGACGATCATCTGGCCGTCTTCGATTGCTCGTTCAAGCCGGCCAAGGGCACGCGGTCGATCGCCTACATGGGCCATCTGCGGATGATGGCGGCCACGCAGCCGTTCATCTCCGGAGCGATATCGAAGACGGTCAATCTTCCCGAGAGCGCTTCCGTCGAAGACATCATGGAGGCTTATCTTCAGGCTTGGAAGCTTGGCCTGAAAGCCGTAGCGGTTTATCGCGACGGCTGCAAGAAGTCGCAGCCGCTTTCGGCGGCCGGGACTAAGACCGCGCAAAGTAGCGCCGCGTCTCGACCGGCTTCCGTCAACCGCAGAAGAAGAAAATCTCAACGCGCCTCCGCGCGCGGTGCGCCACAAGCTGCAGGCCGAGCGCGCCTCGATCACGCACAAGTTCAACATCGGAGGCCACGAGGGCTACATCACCGTCGGGCTCTATCCCGACGGCGAGCCCGGGCGAACTGTTCATCACCATGGCCAAAGAAGGATCGACGGTCAGCGGGCTGATGGATAGCTTTGCGCTGGCCGCCTCCATCGCGCTGCAGCACGGCGTGCCGCTGAAGCTGCTCTGCGAAAAGTTCGCGCACACGCGCTTTGAGCCCAGCGGCTGGACCAGCAATCCCGACATCGGCTTCGCCAAGTCGATCATGGACTACATCTTCCGCTGGCTCCAGTTGCGCTTCCTCACCGGCCAGCAGCAGTTGCTGTTCGAAAGCTTCCGGCCCAAGCTGTCAGCCATCAGCTCTCAGCCGTCAGAAACCGGCGAGCTGAATGGGCGTGGAGCCGAAGCCCGAAGCCCGAGGCCCGAAGCCCGGCTCCGTTCACGCCGCCGACGCGCTGGCCAGCATCATCGACCTGGGCGACGCTCCCACCTGCAGCTTCTGCGGCAGCATCATGACGCGCAACGGTTCGTGCTATCGCTGCGGGAGTTGCGGGAGCACGAGCGGGTGCAGCTAAGTTTTAAGGTTTGTCATTCCGACCGAGCGCGTCTTTCGCGCGACCGAGGAATCTGCTGTTGAATTGCTCTGAAAGGGCATGGCTTCAGCCATGCCAAACGGAACCAAACCTCGACGGCTTTAGCCGCTGAGGTCGAACTAAGTAGATGTGTGTGAGACGTACTGTGAAGGGGGTCACGGCGCGCCGTGGCCCCTTTCCGTTTTGATGGAGGTAACGTGAGCTATAGGAACAAGACCTATGTAATTTTCGATGCAGACAATGACCGGTGGGCGTACGCGTATATGAAGGGCTGGAAGTCGAACGAAAATATGGATTTCAATTTCCACGATGCCCACGATATTGGGCCGCTGACAGATCGCGCGTCAGACGAGACGATCAAGGCTAGATTGAGGGATCGGTTTTCAAACGCGAAACACGCGATCGTCCTGGTCGGCGAAGGGACAAAGAACCTGCGAAAGTGGGTCCCGTGGGAGATCGAAATCTCGCAGAAGCTAAATCTTCCCATCATTGTCGCAAACCTCAATGGCAAGCGTCAGATGGACCCGGAACGCTGCCCGCTAGCGCTGCGGGATTGGGTAGCGGCACACGTGGAGTACAAGGCAAAGATAATCTAGCTTGCCCTCGATAGTTTCCCGGACGAATATAACAGGATTGAGGCTTCTGCCTCAGGGGCGCGCTACTACTCCGACGAAGTTTACAGAAAACTGGGCTTGTAACGGGGGTAATTTGAAATTCACGGGGAAAGATTATCCTGCGGTTTTCCTGGCTGCGGACCGGGCCTCGGCCTGTGCGCAGGGAAAGTATCTCAGCCTTATGAGAGGGACCCTCATCCTTCTCATCGCGGGTGCTGGCTCTGCCGCAGCCTCGCCTGTCTTTGCGTTCGGTTGCATGAAGCCTGCGCTCGCCGTCACAAGCGCAATTGCTTTGGCGGCGAGTCTGCTGCTCACCCTTTACCTGAAGGCACAGAAGCCCGAGCAACTGTGGTACGGCGGGCGGGCGGTGGCAGAGTCAGCGAAGAGCATGGCGTGGCGTTACATGACTGGGGCGGCTCCGTATGCAGCCGGGATTTCAGCTGCAGACGTAGACCAAAAATTTGTCTCGGCCCTGGAATCGATTGTTAAGGAGAGGAAGCAATTAGCTTTCGGTTTTGGCGGGGAGTTTTCCAGGCAACCGCAAATATCGGATCGCATGCGCGCTGTGCGGGAAGGGAGTTTAGCCCAAAGAAAGCAGGCATATCTTGAGGGGCGCATCTCCGATCAGCGGAGTTGGTACGGCGATCAGGCGAAGAGTAACCGTGTCGCTGAGGGCCGATACTTCGGCGTCGTATTCGCCAGCCAGCTTGCTGCTCTTGTTGCCGCCGTCGCCCTGGTCCGTTGGCCCAGCTCCAACGTTAGATTAACCGGCTTCTTCGCATCACTCGCGAGCGCGCTAATAGCTTGGTTGCAACTCAAGCAACATAAGGAACTGGCTCAATCTTATTCTGTAGCCGAGATTGAGCTGGGTTTCATCGAGGAGAGAGCGCGCCACATTACGACGGAACAGGAATTCTCCAATTTCGTCAGCGACGCCGAGAATGCGATTTCACGCGAGCACACCCTATGGATCGCCCGCCGGGACAGAGCTGGAGTTGCAAAGGAGCTAACAGGATGTTCCGAAGGAAGAATGCAAATACAAAGGTCGAGAATGTTGAGAGCACCTATGGTGTCGATTTGAATGCTCGCGGCGACGCGAAACTGGGCAATCTGCTGAAGAAGCGCGGCTTCGATTCCCAGTCGCAGCTTATTCGGGCCGCCCGTGGCCAACTCACTGAAGCTGCCCGTGTGCGCAAGTTGTTTCTCAGCTTTCATTACGAAGATCGGGATCAGGTGAACGGGCTTCGCTTGATGGCCCACAATCCGAATCTAGAGTTTGACTTCTCGGACGTCAGCGTTCGAGCGGCAATAAATAGCGACGAGTCTAGCTATTTAAGAGCAACAATCGCCAAGAAGATTGGTGGGTGCTCCGTCCTTGTCTGCTTGATCGGCAATGGAACTGCTTGGCGCGAGTGGGTCGAATGGGAATTGGAGAAGGCTAGAAGCCTTGGCAAGGGCCTATGCGGCGTCCGCCTCAAAGGCTCAAGAGGCGCAGCGCCGGATCTGCTACGACGGACCGGGGCTCCGGTCGCGAATTGGGACCAGAACGAGATCGTCGCGGCAATCGAGTGTGCGGCCGCGAGGCGGAGCTAGGGAGTTCTCCGGTGGGATCGGGTCTAGGGATATTAGGAGGTGTGTAATGGCGGTTCGCTTGTTCAGCAAGAGCGCAAGTGCGCTCTTGGATGCAATTAAGGCGGCTATTGATTCCGGCCACGTCGATACCTGGGCCTACGACAGCGTCAGCGACTTCACGCATACCACGCACGATCGTCAGTGGGAGAACAGGGCATGGCTCAGACCATCAATTCGAAAAGATCGCCTCTTGCTTAACGTCATGTTCGCGAGCGGAGAGACGCAGAAAAGAGTAGTGTACGGCGTCTACCATGGCCGCTTTATTGAGATGGCGGTAACGCACTTCCCCGGCCCAAATTTACGGTGGGTGTGGCTACTGCGAACATGACGAAGGAGGACCAGGAGCTCAACGCTTAGGGGTTCCTGCGTCGATCCATTTCCCCGGTTCCATTGCCTTGGGGCCGCGGCACGACTGAAGTCGTGCCCTTCCCGGTCGTGGCGCTTCCCAAATCCCCAGAGGGATGGGGCCGTGGAATCCCACGTCTCGCAAAGTGACGCGATACCCTTCGACTCCGCTCAGGGCAGGCTATGGGGCACCCTCGGTCCGTGGTGATGCCGGCAAACAGCAGATTCCTCACCGGGCTTTCAGCCCGATTCGGAATGACAAAGGGGTTAAGCAGGTTTACGGGGCTTGATTGCACGTTTCCCTGTGTAAGACTGTACGTATGACCATCAAAAGAGCTTTGGACGATCTGATCGAACAGGCGCGGCTTGCGGGGAAGCACAAAACCAAGAAAGAGGCGGTCACGGCGGCGCTGGAGGAGTACGTCCGGCGGAGGAAGCAGGTTCGCATCCTGGAGGCGTTTGGCAGCATTGAGTTTGATCCGGGCTACGACTACAAGGCGGAACGCCGCCGAGTTCAGAGTTTTCCACAGGAGAAAGCTAAATCCATGTGACGGATGACCGTGACTTGGGTGGTAAGTATTGAAACACTGGGAGTAGCTGGCGGAAAAGTGATTTTGGGGCGACGATCAAGGGCAGTGGTGGCGGAGATCCTTCGGCGGACAAAGGGCGTCCGCCTCAGGATGACAAGGTCATCTTTGATGCGGGGAGAGAGCGCCGCCTCAGGATGACAGTGCTTACGCGAGGCTTGGGAGAGCCTCGTATTTTTTTGTCTGGAGACGGAGAGAGGATTGGGCTTATGAGGTGGAAGGCTAATCGGTTGGCGGGCGGGTTGTTGAAAGGGTGCAAGGAGCGCGGGGAGTGGGCGGAGCTTTACTTCATGATGCTGGCGGTGGGGTTGGGGATGAAGGTGTTGCGGCTGTTTGGGGAGTCGGGCAGATATGACGTGGGCGTGGAGAATGGGGCGCGGGTGGTGCGGGTGCAGGTTAAGTCCACGATTTACAAGCGGCGCGGGGAGGGGTACAGCTTGAATGTGATGGGGCCGCAGCGGAAAAAGTATGAACCAGGGTCGGTGGATTTTTTTGCGATTCTGCTGATCCCGATTGATGAGTGGTACATCATTCCGTATGAGGTGATGGGGAGGACGAATTTGTCCATCCACTTCACGCCGGAGAGCGTGCGGCAGAAGTATGGGGCTTACCGCGAGGCTTGGCATTTGCTAAAGGAGACTGGATTGACGATTCAGGCTTGTGTCGATCCGGAGTGGGCGGAGGTGGAGGAGGAGTCGGTGGCGGCGGACTGAGCGAGTCTGCACTGGGAATGATTCCACCGGGGCTGAAGCCCAATTTCTTCCCGGGCACTTGACGCGGCGCTTAAGCGCCGCTCTTCCACGGTGCTGCTTGCGTCTGTGGCGACTCCGAGTGGCCGCAGTAGAGGGCGGGAACAGCGGGTTCCTCGCTTTGCTCGGAATGACAATCCTTATTAATGACAATATTAATGACAATCCTTATTTGGGTTCTGAATAAGGGTTGCGAGGACTGGAGGCGCGGGTCGGAATCGAACCGACGCATAAAGGTTTTGCAGACCTCTCCCTTACCACTTGGGTACCGCGCCCCCTAGAGATTAAGTTAGCGTTTCGGGGGAGAAAAGTCCAACCGAGAAGGGGCCTGCCAAGCGCACGATTCGTGGTGGACGCGGGGACAGCAGATTCCTCGCTTCGCTCGGAATGACAAAGCTGAATGGAGCCCCTGATGGGGCGGGGAAGTATGCAAAATTCTTCATCTTGCAGGGCCTGAAAAGCTGGAGTACTCTGGGCGACCAATCCGATTCCTCTGGCCCTCAACAGGGGAACGATTCCAAGTCCGATTTCAAATCCCAGAGGTTACGTCATGCAACGAAGCTATTCTGTGGAAGTGATCGCCGTGCGTGAAAAGCGGGCGAGTCGGCGCGTGAAATCCCGCGTCAAACAAATGATTCTTGCCGCGATGGTTGTGCTGTGCGCGGCAGCGGTGGCGGGCGCGCAAACCGTTACTACGTTGTACAGCTTTGCCGGCGGCAAAACCAGCGGAGCCAATCCGTGGTACGTCACGCTGGTGCAAGGCACCAACGGCCAGCTTTACGGAACCAGCTACAACGGAGGCAGCAAAGGGCTGGGCACATTTTTTGAAGTGACCACATCGGGCACGCTCACGGTGCTGCACAGCTTCGCGGGCGGCAAAACGGATGGGGCGAATCCGACGGGCGGGCTCACGCTCGGGACCGACGGCAATTTCTACGGCACCACGACGTTGGGCGGGAGCAACTTGCAGGGAACCGTTTTCAAGATGACGACCACGGGCACAATCACCCTGCTGCACAGCTTCAACAGCGTCTTCGATGGAGCCTTCCCGTGGGGACCGCCGATCTTGGGATCGGACGGGAATTTTTATGGGACGGCGAGCGGCGGCAAGGGCAACAACGGACTGGTTTACAAGATCACCAGCTCGGGTACGTACACGACGCTTTACATTCTGACGCCGGCGATCGGCACCTATCCCATTGCGCCGCCGACGCAGGGCACGGATGGCTTCCTGTATCTTCCGGTTGCGCTGGGCGGGGCAAATTCCTGCGGGAGTATTTTGCAACTGACGACGGCTGGAGTGTTGAACAACAGCTACATGTTCCCGTGCGGACCCGGCGGCGCGTTTCCGATCGGTCCGCTGGTGCAGGCGGCCAATGGAGATTTCTATAGCACGACGCAGGACGGCGGCACGAATGGAGAAGGAACGGTTTATCAGGTCACGACTGGACTCGCGGTGACCGTGCTGCACAGTTTTGGCGCGACGTTTGGAGATGGGGCGTATCCGGGAGCGGGATTATTGCTGGCGACCGACGGCAACTATTACGGTTCGACGGCTGAGGGCGGGACCTACGACGACGGGATTCTGTTCAACACGACCACGGGCGGGACCTACAAGGACCTTTACAGCTTCAACAACAGCGTAAACCTGTTGCAGATGTCTCCATTGTCGCCGCCGGTGCAGAATACTAACGGCACGCTTTATGGCGTGACGGAGTTTGGCGGCACTAACGACGAAGGGACCATTTACAGCTTGAACATGGGTCTGGCGTCGTTTGTGAACTCGCCACTGTTCAGCGGGAGAGAGGGCGGCAGCGTATTGATCCTGGGAAATCATTTGAACGGGACAAGCAAAGTTACGTTCAATGGCGAGCCGGCGAGCTTCGTGGTGCATTCCGATACGCATCTGAGTGCCGCGGTTCCCTACGGGGCTAAATCGGGCTACATCGAGGTGACTACGGCGTCTGGGGTGGTGAAGAGCCGGAAGATTTTCCGGGTTGAGTAGTAGGGTTTAATCCTCACGGAGTCACCCTTCGGCTGCGCTTGGGGCGTGCTTCGCACGTGGAAGTTCTTCGCGGCGCGGCCTTGGCCTCGGGGGGGGAATCGTGTGGTGCGCGATTGCGGGCCTGCTGTCGCGAATCGAGGACGCTCTATGCTCATCAGTCGCCGTCACTTCATGATCTTGGAAGCGATCTTTCTTGCGTTCTTGGGTGCGGGCTGCGCGCTCCCGCCGGCGCAAGGGCAAACCTACACGTATAGTTTGCTCCACACTTTTGTTGGGCATGGAGACGGGGCCTCGCCCTATGCTGGCCTGGTCCGAGACTCGGCGGGCAATCTCTACGGCACCACGTACTACGGCGGCAAGTACGGGCTAGGATCGGTTTTCAAGATGGACCCTAGTGGCAATATGACCATCTTGCATAGCTGTGTGGGGAGCCCGACCGACGGGAAATACATCTGGGGTGGGTTGTTTCGGGATGCCGTGGGAAACCTCTATGGCACGACCCAGAGCGGCGGTGCGTACGGCTACGGAACAGTTTTCGAGCTGACGAGCGGCAACAAGTGGAGGCTGCTGTACAGCTTTCTGGGCTACCCCAACGACGGAGAGAATCCCGAGGCGGGGGTTATCCGGGATGCGGCGGGCAATCTCTACGGCACCACTGTGGGTGGCGGGCCGCCTTTCCAGGGAACCGTCTTTAAGCTTTCCGCGAGGGGCAAAGAGAGTTTGCTGTACAGCTTTACCGGGCTTGCGGATGGGAGGTATCCGACGGCGGCTTTGGTTTCGGACCCGGCGGGAAACCTATATGGGACGACTACCGAGGCCTATCAGGGGCCGGGAAGCATATTTAAGTTAGCCCAAAACGGTGCGTTAACCGTCATTTATGCGGAGGGAAGCTGCTGTGAATTGTTGAGAGATTCCGCGGGGGATCTCTACGGCGTGGGCGGCCCCGGGGCCTACAACGACGGGGCTGTCTTCGAGGTGACTGCGAGCGGGACGCCGGTTGTGTTGTACAGCTTCAACTCGGCCTCGAACGGCGCATATATTCCACTTGGCGGCTTGGTTCGGGACGGGCACGGGAATCTGTATGGCACGACTGCCTACGGCGGTACCTACAATCAGGGCACGGTCTATGAGTTAACGCCGGACGGCACGGAGACAGTGCTTTACAGCTTTGCCGGCTACCCGAATGACGGATCGTATCCTTATGCAGCTATGACTCTGGATGCGGAGGGAAATCTTTACGGGACGACGGCCTCGGGAGGGTCTGCCGACGATGGGACGGTGTTTAAACTGACGCGGAGTAGATAGATCGCGACGAGCGTTAAGGCTAGCAGTCTTGTGCCGCCGACGCGAAGAAATTCTCCGTCAGTTTGGCTCTGGCTGAACGGGGGTTTTGAAGATCGCATCTAATGTGGCGCATGCGGTCTTACCTCGGGGGCTGAAGCCCAATCCAAGCTGGCCCGTTTGACGCAGGCCTAAAAAGGCCTGCTCCACCCGTTTTTTTCTTCCCAGTGCTCACGCGGTATCTAGAGCCCGTTCTGATTGTGTGCCTGACGCGGCGCTGAAGCGCCGCTCTTCCACGGTGGTGCAGGAGTTCGTTGACCAAAACAAGGGGGGTAGGATCGGGTTGTACCCGCGCGCTTCCACGGTAACGCGCGCTTTGTGGCGCTGATGAAGAACGGCCAGTCGAGCTTCGCTCGACTGGACAGCCGAGGGCGGCTGTCCCCACATGAGCATTCGTGCAGATTGAAACGCTACTGCAGCAGGCCGTAGATGTAGAGACTGTCGGTGGATCCGCTTTTGCTGCCGACGTATACGTTTCCGTTCGCGACTGTGGGGACTGAGAACCGGATGCCTCGTCCCAAAGTGTCGCGCGTCGAGTTCTGCTCGCTGTTGTACAACTCGAGCGAAACGTTGGAGGCCTGGTAGGCGTGAAGTTGGGCAGTCGTTGACTTCATGGACGGGGCGTCAACGACCCACACTATGCCGTTCGCCGAGCCGTTGGCGGAAATGGATGGCGTGCCTCCGGCCGCGAGGGTCGTGAGCGAACTTGAGGCTGGAGTCTTGGACAGCGCTCCTTTGATCAAGGTGTAGCGGTCCAGATAGTCTTGCTGGCCGGAATAGTAGACCGCACTGTTGAAGTACGCCGGGCTACTGTAGTAGCCGTTGGCGGAACCCTTTACTGCCTGAATCACCGCGTTCCTGCCGGAGTTGAACGCCCCCATGTTGTCACGGTCCACAAGATAGATGATCCCCTGCTTGCCAGCTCCGGTGATTTCATCCGGGTGCGAACCACTTTGCTTGGGAAGAATTAGTCCTGCACTGGAACCCAAGTCGGTATCACCGTCCTCCAACCTCAGTTCATTGTCGGGCGTGAAGTAGTCAGTTACGGAGAGGGTGCTGGTCATCCTCAGGAAACTGTCCCCGTAATCAACGCCTCCTGTATTCACGTCGAAGGTGCCATTCCCAGTGGTGAGGTAGATGTTGCCGCTGCTATCGGCGGAAAGACCGCCAGCGCTCTGCCAGATGCCCCCCTGGGAGCCATTGGGCGTGTCATTGAATACGCTGACCTGCGCCAGGGTTGAGGCGTTGTAGCCCATCACCCAGCCGTGGTAGTCGCCAAGGTCGGCGAATGATGCCCACGCGATGTAAACCACCCCGCCGGATAACAGTAGGGCGGACCGTTGGTTCTGGAGCAAGGGATTAAAGGCGACCATCCCGCCCACGCTTCCAGCTCCGACGCCCACAACCGAAGCTTGAATCACAACCGGGCCACCGAATTTTTCCGCTCCGGAGGTAATGTCCAGGGCATGGAGGCGTTGATAATAGACGCCGTTTTCCAGGGTGAACGCGACGACGTACAGGGTGTTGCTGGCTCGATTGATAACCGGCGTTCCGGTAATTCCGACCGTCGGGGAAATTTCGCAAGTGCCGACATCGGCGCAAGGAACCGCAACGACTCCAGGCCCCGTGAAACTCGTCTGCCAGAGCGAGGTGGTGGGACTGCCGTTGGCGTCGAAGGCATACACGCTATCGTTCTCGGTTGCCACATAAACGACGTTATGCATGCCTTGCCCTGAAACGTTGACGTTGCCGACATAAAGGGGCTGCGTGAAGATGTGCCCGTCTACGGAGAGCTTGAATTTCAAGCCAAACTGGGTGGAGTTGACGTTGGCGAAGGTGAGAGTGGTTTCCTTCAGATTCTGGCCCGTACGGGAAACGTCATTGTGCCAGGTAAGCACATTCTGGGCAGTGAGGGTTAGGGGAAGGAGAAGGAATATTGCCGGAAGCAGAACGGACCGAAGGAGACAATTACAACCGGTTCTCATTTTCATGGTTATCAACAGGGCTCTGAGTGCTGGGTTTCGGGGGGGAGAGATCTAACGCGAGAGACGAGAACTCAGGCGGGGATAGTAGTACAGAGTTAGATTGGAGTCAACAGCATTTTGTTGGTGCAACTTCGCGGGAAAATGGTTTCCGGGCCACAGCGCGGGGGCTGAAGAGTGCGCGTGAGAACTTAGTCTTTCGCCCCTCCGGGGCTTGTTCCTTTTCCACTTTTACCCAGGGCTTGCGGGGCTGTTACGAAACTCGTGCCATCCGCTGAAGCGGACTCGGTTTGTTCCACTTCCGGCTTCCCGGCACTTCCGTGCCGGGCTTTCCCATGCCGCCGCTTCGCGGATGGGATGGGCTTTGTTCCACCGTCGGCGCTCGGCATTGAGTTTCGTAACAGCCTCTTGCGCCCTGGGCTGCATTCTGTCGCCGCTTCGCGGCTAAAATCCGTGGCGGAGTTCCACTCGAATCCTCAACAGCTAGTTCTGACGGACACTCTAAAGCCCGCTCTGATTTGTGGCGTGACGCGGCGCTGAAGGGCCGCTCTTCCACGGGGCTGCACGCGTCGTGGAGCAAGCCTGTCGAGCTTCGCTCGACTGGACAGCCGAGGGCGGCTGTCCCCACATCAGGACCTGTCCCCCGGATGAGCCGAGGGCGATGTCCCCACACGAGAATTAGGGCTACTATTGATGTGATGCGGAGGTGTCAGATGAAACGCATTCTTAGATTCTTGGCGGTTCTTGTCGCCGGGCTGGTGGCAACCACGGCCTGGGGGCAGATTTCTTATCCCACCCCGATCAAGCATGTCATCTTGATCGATCAGGAAAACCGGACTGTCAACAATCTGTTCGGCAGCAATTCGCCGAGCAACAAGTACTATCTCCCCGGGCTGGTGGTCTCGGCGACGGGTCAGGCATACACGATCACGCAAGGGAAGAAGACCGTGTTTACGGTGCAGGCGGTTTCGATTCCGCTGGCCACGGTGCTGGGCAGCCCGGGAAGCAAACCCGCGGATGACTACGACCCTGACCACTCCCATACAGGTTGGGGCTTGGCGTGCGACGCGCCGGTGATTACGGACCCGAGTACGGCATGCGCGATGGACGGATTTAACCACGTTACAGTCACGTGCCTGACAGGAGCTGCCGGGTGCCCGGGACCGCAATATCCGTCGTATGCGTATGTTCAGTACAAGGACGTTGCGCCCTACTTTCAAATCGCGTCGCAGTACGGTTATGCCAATTACATGTTCCAGACGAATCAGGGGCCGAGCTTTCCAGCGCATCAGTTCATTTTTGGGGGGACGTCGCAGCCGGGGAATGGTCCGCAGCCGGATTGGTTCGTTGCCGAAAATGCCGCCAATACTGTGAACGCGACGAATGGGTGCATCGCTGCGCCGGCTGCGACTGTGGCATTGGTGAATCCGGCGACGCAGGACAAGAACACACACATCTATCCCTGCTTCAATCACGAGACGCTGGCCGACGTTTTCGCAGCAGCCAGCCCGAAGATTACGTGGACGTATTACACGCCGGGCCAAGGCTACTTGTGGTCGGCGCCGGACGCGATTCAATCCATCTGTACCGTGAAGAGCGGCAAATGCACTGGGCCTTACTGGACTAAAGGCGCGTCGAACGGGTATGTCAACGTGAAGCCGGCCGACGTTCTCACCGATATTGGCAATTGCAAACTCAAACAGGTGAGTTGGGTGATACCCACGGCGCTCGACTCGGACCATTCGACCCAGAGCGGCGGTGCCGGACCGTCCTGGGTAGCATCGATCGTGAACGCCGTCGGCAACCAGCCCAAGTGCACGAACGGCGAGACTTACTGGGACGATACCGTAATCCTGATCACGTGGGACGATTGGGGAGGATGGTACGAGCATGTGGTGCCTCCGGCGTTATCTTCCAAGGCGCCAGCGAATGCGTCCTCTTATGTTTACGGGTTCCGCATTCCTTTGCTGGTGGTTTCGGCCTACACGCCGGCGGGTACGGTCAGCAACGTCATGGGGCTGGATTTCGGGGCGATGCTGAAGTTCATCGAAGAAATTTTCAACGTGGGTTACATTCCTCCCGGCGATTACGCGGATTCGTACGCGAACGACGATCTGGGAGAGTTTTTCCAGTTCAACAAACCGCCGCGGACGTTCCAGAGCATTCAAGCGCCGCTGAAGAAGGAAGTGTTTCTCGATGCTAAGCGGCCGATCGGACCGCCGGACAACGACTGAGGGGCGGGAGCCGCGGCTGGCGGTCGTTTACAGGCATGCGCCAAGGCTGTCAAAGCCCCACTTCTCGCGAAGGACGCGAGGAATGGGGCACGCATTATAAAAGGGCGCCCCTTTCGAGTAGGCTGCGGTTGTTCTGTGAGAAGCAGACCACCAAAGCGCAACGAAAGGAACACCCTGATGAACAGTGTGAGATATATCGGAATGGATGTCCACCGGGACACGATTTCGGTGGCGGTGCTGGACGAGGACGGTCGAGTGCTGATGCAGTCGGTGCTGGCCACGCGGGCGGATGCGGTTCTGGACTTCGTTCATGGCGTGCGAGGCAGGCTGCAGGTGACCTTCGAGGAGGGAACGCACTCGGCGTGGCTTTACGATGTGCTGGTGCGGCGGGTGGCGAAGCTGGTGGTGTGCAATCCGCGGAAGAATGCGCTGTTGAAGTCGGGGAGCAAGAGCGACGCGATCGATGCGCGGAAACTGGCGGAGTTGTTGCGGGCGGGGATGCTGTCGCCGGTGTATCACGGGGAGAGCAGCGCGCGGGAGGTGCAGCCGATGGCGCGCAGCTATACCCAGCTGACGGAAGACACGACGCGAGTGATGGCGCGGTTGAAGGCGGTGTTTCGGGGCCAGGCGGTGAGCTGTGTGGGCAAGAAGCTATATGGCAAGCGGCATCGCAAGGAATATCTGGGGCAGTTGGAGGGTGGGTTGCGGCGGCGGGCGGAGCATTTGTATCAGGAGTTGGACGCGCTGCAGCCGTTGCGTCATGCGGTGCGGCGGGAGTTGATCGCGGAGTGTCGCAAACATGCGGCGGCGCAATGGTTGCAGTCGGTGCCGTTTCTGGGGCCGATTCGCGCCGCGCTGCTGATCGGGCGGGTGCAGACGCCGCATCGTTTCCGCAGCAAACGCCAGTTCTGGAGTTACTGCGGACTGGGGCTGGAGACGCGCGACAGCGGCGAATACCGCATGGTGAATGGGCAGGTGGAACGCCGCCGCCCGGCGCTGATTCGCGGTTTGAACTGGAACCACAACCACGAGATGAAAAATCTGTTCAAGAGCACGGCTACCGCGGCCAGCGTTCGCCAGGGAGTGTGGCGCGAGTTCTATCTGGGGCTGCTGGCCAAAGGCATGCGGCCGGAGATGGCCCGCCTGACGCTGGCCCGCAAGATCGCCGCCATCACGCTAAAGATCTGGAAGAAAGGAGAAAGGTTCAACCCCACCCCAAGGGGCTAAAGCCGGTTCCTGTTAGGGGACTGACGCGGCGCTGAAGCTCCGCTCTTCCACGTCCGTGCCGTCGAGCGTCGCTCGACGGACAGCCGAGGGCGGCTGTCCCACACGAGCATTTAACAAACTGAGCCGGCAGATGTGGACCACCCGCCGCTGGGGAAGTATGCAAGATCCTTCATCTTGCTGAGGTTGGAAAAGTTGAGGTAAGTTAGACGGGCACCGTTTCCTCCGACCCCCAACGGGGAATGGTTCCAAAATCCCGGCTTCGTCACGCAAGGAATTCTTCGGCGGTATGGGCTCAGCGTCATAAGGTCCTTCCGACGGGCAAGAATCGTCCGCCTCAGGATGACGGTCAGACCGCGCTGCTACCGCTGCCGGCAAGGAGTACTCAGATGAAACATGCTTTCAGATTCCTGGCGGTTCTGGTTGCCGGTTTCGTGGCAACGGCAGCTTGCGCGCAAATTAAATATCCGACGCCGATCAAGCACGTCATCGTGGTGGACCAGGAAAACCGGTCGATGGACAATCTGCTCGGCAGCAATTCGCCAAGCAACCAGTACTATCTGCCGGGCCTGGATGTGGCGACTTCGGGGCTGGCATACACGACCACGAACGGGAAGAAGACGGTGTTCACGGTGCAGTCCGTTGCGATCCCGATGGCAACGACGCTGGGGAGCGCGGGCAGCATCGACGCGGATGATTACGATCCCGGGCACTCGCACCTAAATTGGGGCTTGGCCTGTGACGCGCCGGTGATTACAGACCCAAGCACATCCTGCGCCATGGACGGATTTAATCATGTGACGTATACCTGCGCGGTAGGGGCTACGGGGTGCCCTGGACCCACTTATCCTTCGTACGCCTACGTTGAATACAGTCAAGTTGCGCCTTATTTCCAAATCGCGTCGCAGTACGGCTACGCCAATTACATGTTCCAGACCAATCAGGGGCCGAGCTTTCCGGCACACCAGTTTATTTTCGGAGGCACCTCGCAGGCTGGGGACGGTGTAGACCCGAGTTGGTTCGTTTCCGAAAACATCCCCACCAAGTACAGCATCAATGGGTGCCCGGCGGTTGCCGGCACAATCGTGGCCCTCGTAAATCCGACCACGCAAGACGAGAAAACCAGCGTTTTCCCGTGCTTCAATCATGCGACGATGGCCGACGTGTTCGCCGCCGCCAAGCCGAAAATCTCTTGGACGTATTACACCGTTGGCAACACCTCGTTGTTGACCGCGCCTAACGCGATTGAGGCGATCTGCGCGGTTAGTGGCGGCAAATGCACCGGGCCGTACTGGACCAAAGGCGCGTCGAACGGATATGTCGACATCAAGACAGCCGACGTCCTCACCGATATTGGCAATTGCAAACTGAAAGCGGTGAGCTGGGTGGTCCCCACCGGGCTCGAGTCCGATCATCCGACGGGAACCGACGGCTCAGGACCTTCGTGGGTAGCCTCGATTGTCAACGCGGTCGGCAACCAGCCCAAGTGCGCGGACGGAGAGACCTATTGGAATAATACGGTCATCTTGATTACGTGGGACGATTGGGGAGGATGGTACGACCACGTGGTGCCGCCGGCGCTCAATTCGAAAGCGCCGCTGGGGACGTCTGCTTATGTGTATGGCTTCCGGGTGCCGCTGCTGGTGGTCTCGGCCTATACTCCGGCGGGGACGGTGAGCAACGTCATGGGGCTTGATTTCGGCGCGATGCTGAAGTTCATCGAAGAGATTTTCAACGTGGGTACGATTCCGCCGGGCGATTACGCCGATTCGTACGCCAACGACGATCTGGGGGAGTTCTTTAATTTCAGCGCCGCCCCACGTACTTTCCAGAGCATTGACGCCCCGCTCAAGAAAGAAGTGTTTCTTGATCCTAAGAGGCCGGTGACTCCGCCTGACAACGACTGAGGAAGTCGGGAGCCGCGGCTGGCGCCGAAGGGGAATCACGGGCAGGTGAGTTGGGCCGCTCCGAACGGCTGCAACTTATATCCCTGATCTGGGCCCGTTGCCGGTCCGTGCTGTCCTGCCAAGACGGTAACGGTTCCGGAAAAGCCGGAGAGACATTGGGCCAATCCGGCGGTGACGTATGCAAACTGGGCTATATTGCCGTCGCAAACACCGTTGCTGGAACCGATACACCAGGTTGTTGTGCCGGTGATGTCGACGCTGGTGGGCATTGTGTTGTAAATACCGGTGGCCGTGAACTGAGCCTGGGAGCCGGTGACGGCAGCCGGACTTACGGTGACGGACTGGAGCGCATGATTGTTGCCACTGCAGGCCAGCAGGGCAAGGCATATGGTGAGGAGACAAGCAGGCCGGGGTCTCATGGAACCTCCTGAGAAGGCCGGGAGAGAACTGGAGCGGGAGACGGGATTTGAACCCGCGACTTCGACCTTGGCAAGGTCGCACTCTACCACTGAGTTACTCCCGCTCAGCGAGTTTGATTATAAATGAGGGGTTGGGACGGGGCAACGGTTGCGACCGCAGGGGCTGAAGCCCGCCTTCATTCTTGACGCTTTACGCGGCGCTGAAGCGCCGCTCTTCCACGTTACTGCCGGCATTCACGGGCATTCCAATCTTCTTAGTGGACGGACCACTGGGGATCTTCTTCGGGCTTGACTATGTGGCCGTCGCGCATGTGGATGATGCGGTCTCCGAACTTGGCGGCTTCGGGGTTGTGGGTGATCATCAGGACCGTCTGGCCTAACTCCTGGTTGGACTGGCGCAACATCTTCAGAACGATGTTGGAATTCTCGGTGTCGAGATTGCCGGTGGGTTCGTCGGCTAAAACCACCGCCGGCTGGTTGATCAGGGCGCGGGCCAGGGCTACGCGCTGCTGCTCGCCGCCGGAGAGTTCGTTGGGGCGATGGTTGAGGCGCCTGGTGAGTCCTAAGAGATCGCAGATGCGGAGGAAGAACGCGGGATCGCGGCCTCCATTGCCGGAGATTTCCTGGGCGATGGCGATGTTGGAACGGGCGTCGAGCGTAGGCAGCAGGTTGAACTTCTGAAATACGAATCCGATCTTGCGCTTGCGCATGCGGGTGCGCTCGGCATCGGAGAGCGTGGCGAAGTCGTCGCCATCGAGAATTACCTTGCCGGAATCGGCGCGGGTGAGCCCACCGAGCAGATAGAAGAGGGTAGATTTGCCGCTGCCGGAGGGGCCGACCACCGTGACAAATTCTCCTTTTTGGATGCTGAAGGATATGCCGCGGAGCGCGGGGACATCGATTTTTCCCACGCGATAGGTTTTGTGTAGATCAATGGCTTCAATGAAAGGGCCCATGCCTGAGTTGAGTTTACACGATGGATGGGCTGTCAACCGCCGAGTACGCCGAGAGCGCCGAGAAATGCGAGAAAGAAAAATCACAAGAATTTTCTCGGCGATCTTGGCGTGCTCGGCGGTGAGATGCTCTCAGGCTGCGCCTTGGCGGTGCGCGAGTTGCGAAGGGCGCTCTTGCATTCGTTTGGGGCCGCGCTTGCGGATTAGAAGCAGACGGATTCGTTCCAGCAAGTCGGCGGGAGCGTACATTCCGCGGGCCAGGAATACGTCGGCTTGCGATGCGTGCTCGTAAACGCGGACCTTGCTTGAAATCAAAATGGCCGGAGTGTGGGGCGAGAGGCTCTTGATGGCGGCGATCAGTTGCGGACCGTCGAGTCCGGGCATGGCCATGTCGGTGACTACGAGATCGACGCCGCCCTTCTTGAAACGTTCGAGGGCTTCTTCGCCGCGGGAATAGCTGGCGACGCGGTAGCCGCGGGTCTCAAGCATGATTTTGCGGTAGGAAAGGGACTGTTCGTTGTCGTCAACACAAAGGATGGTGCGCTTGGGTTTCATTCACCGCCTGGATCCGCCGACTGCCGGAGGTGACGACCGGATGTCCCATACCGGAAGTCAGCGGAAGTTTTCTCTGTTCGTGAAAAATAGAAGAGCGAATGCATCCTATCGATAAGCGGTCGCGCTGTAAAGTGGCGTCGAAGCAAATGGCAGGATTTGGCCATTGACTTTTTTCGGCGTCCCGAAAGGCGCGACTCCGCGCAGCTTGCGCATGGCACTTTAGAGGAAAATTTCGCCGCGCATGATTTCAACCGAGTGTCCGCCGACGCGCACGTTAACTACGCGGTTATCGCTGCGCGAGGCACGCACGAAAATCCGGCTGGGGCGCTTCATCTCGACACCTTGTTCGATGAGGACGCGCTCCTCGGGCTTGGCCACACCGTGGGCCACCATCCAGGCCGCGGAGCAGCCCGCAGCGGATCCCGTAGCCGGGTCCTCGCCGTTGTAGAACAGCATGCGGGCGTGCAGACGGGCCTCGCGGTCGACGGTCTCGCGGGTGACGAAATAAAAAAACTTGCCCGCAGTCTGGGCGAGATACCCGGCGGCGCGGTTGAGATCGATCTGCAGATTTTGCATGACGGCCAGCGATTTCAGCGGTGTCACGGTGAAGGGGACTCCGGTGGAAACGGTTTCAATGGGAAGTGAGTCGTCGAAGTCTTCGGGGCGCAATCCCGTTGCTCGCGCAACCGCTTCGCGGTCGTGCTGCCTTACGAAGGTGGGATCGATCTGGGTCATCTCGCCGAACGCAGGTTTGCCATCTGAGTCTTCGAAGTGAACCGGCACCTTGCCGATGTTGAGTTCAAGGACAATTTCTTTTGCGCCGGTTTGGCCGCGCAGTGCGAATGCGGTGCCTAGCGTGGGATGGCCAGCGAAGGGCAGTTCTTCCTGCACGGTGAAGATGCGGACCCGAATGCCCTGTTCGCGCTCGGTGGCGGCATCGCGGGGCAGGATGAACGTGGTTTCGGAGAGATTCATCTCCTTCGCGATCGCCTGCATCGCGGAGTCGGTTAAGCCGCGGGCGTCTGCGATTACGGCCAGCGAGTTGCCTTCGAGAGGACGGGAAGAGAAGACGTCCCATTGCGTCATTGTTAGACGTCGTTGTGTCTGGGTCATGAATCGCGTGTCCGGTCAGAGTTGACGGCACAAAACTAAAATTCGGGTGCCGCTTCAGCGGCACCCCAGCGAAATAGCAGCTTTTAAAGACTGATTACGCAGCTGTTTCCTTCCTGTGCGTTGAGGTTGTATTCATTGCAGCGTCTTTGCCCAGGAAGTTTACCAGTTCAGAGTTCACTTCATCGGCATGGGTCCAGGTTATGCAGTGCGGCCCGTCTTTGACGACGACGAAACGGGCTCCTTTGATCAGCTTTCCGGTCCGGAGTCCCGCGGCAGTGATCGGCAGGATGCGATCTGCGTCGCCATGAAGCACCAGCGTGGGCACGTCGATCTTGCTCACGTCGTTGCGGAAGTCCTCGTGCCAGGTTGGCACGCAGGCGAGGCTGGCCGTGGCCGAGGATGCGGCTGCGACGTTCCAACTGGCCTGGACGGCCTGTTCGCTGACGCGCTTGCCCAGCAGGAGGTCCGTGTTGTAGAAATTCTTGAAAAATTCGGTGAAGAACGCGTAGCGGTCCGCGGCGACGGTTTTCTGTATGCCTTCGAAGACACTACCATCCACGCCCTCCGGGTTGTCCGGCGTCTTCAGCAGGAAGGGCGGGACTCCGGAAATGATTACGGCCTTGCTTACGCCTTTCGATCCATACTTTCCGAGATAGCGCGCTACTTCGCCGCCGCCCATGGAGAAACCGACGAGGGAGAAATCGCGCAGCTTAAGTTTCGTGACGAGGTTGTGCAGATCCTCGGAGAAGGTGTCGTAGTTGTAGCCGGTGGTTGGCTGGCTGGACTTGCCGAAGCCGCGGCGGTCGTAGGTGATGACGCGGTGGCCTGCGTCCAGAAGAACTGGCAGTTGCTTTTCCCAGGAGGAGCCGCTGAGTGGATATCCGTGAATCAGGACGACGGGCTTGCCGGAGCCGTGGTCCTCGTAGTAAAGGTCGATGTTGCCGGAGTTTTCCTTTCCGACAGTAACGTACGGCATTGGGTTTCTCCTTTCTTCGTTTGGGTTATCGTTGGGTTCGAGTTGATGTGTTGAGGGCAGGATCGCAAAAACATCCCTACGGACTAAAAGATGCGGGGGGCTGGTTAACGATGCAGGAAAACAAAATCCTAAACGCGGAGGTCGCGGAGATCGGTCGCATGGCAACCCGAAACTGTCTGGCCTGTCTCGCGGTTGACACGGTTAGGGCCGGCTTCTATTCTAACTTGGTGTTTTGCCCCTCGAATGCTGGCGCGGCGGGTTGTTGCATGTGTCCGCCGCCGTGTGGGTAGGGAGCAAGCCAGATTTCTTCCAACCCACCCGGCGAAATGGGTGGGTTTCGTTTTCATCCGACTTTCATCCGAATTGAGAGCTGCGGCGCGTCACCTTTGACATTTTCACCACTTCGAGCGAATTGATTTAACGAAATTGAATTCAACAAGGAGAGAAAATATGAGCACCGCGATTGCAAGCGAGACCACCGGTACAATCCCCCGCATCAACGACACTGCACCTAATTTCACGGCTGAAACCACACAGGGCACGATTAACTTTCACGAATGGATCGGCGACGGCTGGGCGATTTTGTTTTCCCATCCCAAAGACTTCACGCCGGTGTGCACCACCGAACTGGGCTATATGGCGGGCCTGCAGCCTGAATTCGCCAAGCGCAATACGAAGATTATTGGCTTGAGCGTGGACCCGGTGAGCAGCCACGGCAAGTGGGCCGCGGATATTGAAGAGACGCAGGGGCACAAGGTGAACTATCCGATGATCGGCGACCCGGAGCTGAAGATTGCCAAGCTGTATGGCATGTTGCCGGCCGCGAGCGGGCACACGTCTGAGGGACGGACGGCGGCGGATAATGCCACGGTGCGTACGGTGTTTGTGGTCGGTCCGGACAAGAAGATCAAACTGCAGCTTGCCTATCCGATGAGCACTGGCCGTAACTTTGACGAAGTGTTGCGCGTGCTGGATTCGATGCAGCTCACGGCGAAGCACAAAGTGGCGACGCCGGTGAACTGGAAGCAGGGCGATGAAGTGATCATCCTGCCCTCGGTATCGAACGAGGAAGCGCAACAGAAGTATCCAGGAGGGTGGAAGGCGCCGAAACCGTATCTGCGGATCGTGCCGCAGCCGAAGTAACGCGCAGGGGCGCCACCGGCTGAGCAAGAATCAGCCACGGATTTGCGCGGATGAACACGGATCTTTCTTTGCGTCGTGGTTCCCGCCATTCGACAGGATCAGGCAGGCTCTTGCCAAGAACGCAAGGGTGAGGGAGCCTCGTTCGTGGTGGTCCATGGAACATGAGGGAAGCGCATGCGGTCCGGTGATCGTCCCGGTCTTCAAAACCGGCGGGCGGCAGGTCTTCCTGTCGCCGGTGGGTTCGACCCCCACTCGCTTCCGCCATTTTTCAACACATGTGCGGAGTGGAAATGTCTGTGGAAAACTTCCTCCTACGGTTAAATTTTGGGGGTTTCCTCGAAACATGCGGGTGTATGATGATTTTCCAATAGCCAACGAGAGTCCGGGTGCGCGATGCGGTGTCGCAATCGGCCTTACAGTAGCGAGGGACTACCATTATGGCCAAGAATCAGTCATCCAGCGAAGAGCCGCGTCCTGCGGCAATTGAAAAGAAACCTTACGAGAAGCCCGGCTTTCGCTACGAGCAGGTCTTTGTAACCTCGGCGCTTTCTTGCGGCAAGATCCTTTCCGAAGCCTCTTGCAATCTCAACACGAAGGTTTCATGAGGCAGGCAGGCGGCGCCCCGGCGGATATCGCCGCCGGTGTGAAATGCGAGCTTGCGGGCGAGGTTCTGCGCTCCTACGGAGAACTGCGATTTGCAGCTACGGGTTGGAGCATGCTTCCGGCGATTTGGCCGGGGGACACGCTGGTGGTCGAGCGCGTCGGCGGGGATCAAGTCCAGGTGGGAGAGGTTGTGCTGGTCGGACGGGAGGGCAGGCTGTGTGCCCATCGCGTCGTCTCCCGGGCAGAAGGTTCCGGAAATCCGTGTTGGACAGCCTATTGGATAACCCAGGGCGATGCCATGCCCGCGCCCGATCAGCCGGTGATCGAGAGTGAGTTGCTGGGGCGGGTCGCTTATCTGATGCGGGCGGGAAAGAGCATTCCAGTGCGTGCCGAGTTGAGTGGGATCGAACGACTGATCGCGAAGATTGTTCGGCGCTCGTTTTTCGCGGCACGTGCGCTCGTTTATCTGCACCGTGTGGTTCGAACCTCTGAGAAATCGGGTCCAAAGGAATCGATTCTTCCGTGCCAGGGCTAGCCGCACAAGTCGAGCGCTACAGCGTGGTGATTGCGATCGGCGGCGTGCCGGTCCGGGTGAATACCACCGATGCGGGCTTTCTTGCGATGTTGGAAGAGCGCTATGCCGGGTTTGTGAGCGGGGAAGCTGCTGCCGGAATTCGATTTCGACGTGGAGCTGGTGGCGCCCGCATTTTCCGATCCGGACGCGGACGTGAGCGTTACCCACCGCTCTGGCATATGGTTCATGGAGCGGGGGGATTTCCGTGCCGAGTGGGATCCAGCCACGCGACGGGGATGGATTCAGCAATCCGCGAATCCGTATTCGATCGACGCCGTTCTGCGCATCGTGCATACGCTGGTGCTGGCCAGGCAGGGTGGATTTCTATTGCACTCCGCCAGCGCCATTCGCAATGGGAAAGCGTTTCTGTTTGCAGGGGTCTCGGGAGCGGGGAAGACGACGATTTCACGGCTCGCGCCCGCCGACGCCACTCTTCTCACCGATGAGATCTCGTACGTCCGCAAGCAGGATGAGGGTTACGTTGCGTTCGGCACGCCCTTCACCGGGGAACTGGCGAAGCTGGGCGAGAATACGTCGGCGCCGGTGGCTGCACTCTACCTGTTGGCGAAGGGCCCGGAGAATCGCATCGACCCAGTGGCTGCGGCCGATGCCGGGCGCGAACTGCTGGCCAACATGCTTTTCTTTGCCGAGGATCAGGAGTTGGTCTGCTCGGCATTTCAGGCGGCGTGCGACTTCGTCGATCGAGTGCCGGTTTACCGGCTGACGTTTGTGCCGGATGCGCGCGTTTGGGAGATGATTGGATGAATAAGAGACTCTATGTGGCACGCAGCCCGCGGATCGCAGCTCGCAGGCTGGGAGAAGAAATGCTGGTGATGTCGGGTCAGGGTTCGACGCTGTTCACACTCAACCCGACCGCGACCATTCTGTGGCAGGCCGCCGATGGGGCCACGCCGCTCGATGAGATCGTGGAGCACCGGATCTGCTCCGAGTTCGAAGTGCAGCCCGAGGAAGCCATGCGGGACGCCGAGGCGCTGGCCGAAGATTTGGCCAAGCACGGCATCCTGCTGATCTCAGAAGAGCCGATCCCGAAACCCGTCGCGTCTGTGCAGGAGTCGCGATGAGCGCCTTGATGCAGGAGATGAGCGAGCGGGCGCTGCGGCTGGGAGTTCCTCTCAGCGTGCAACTGGATCTCACCTACCGCTGCAACGAGAAGTGCGTGCACTGCTACCTCGATCACGACGACCACGGGGAAATGAGCACCGCCGAAATCAAGCATCTGCTCGAAGAGATGGCGGAGGCCGGCGTCTTTATTCTTACCCTGAGCGGCGGCGAGATTTTTCTGCGCAAAGATTTCTTTGAAATTCTGGAGCACGCGCGCGCGCTTACTTTCTGCATCAAGCTCAAGACCAATGCCGTGCTGATCCGCGAAGCGCAGGCGGCGCGCATCCGCGATCTGGGTGTGGAGTCGATTCAGGTCAGCATCTATTCGCACCGGCCGGAAGTGCACGACGCGATCACCAAGGTGCCAGGTTCGCTGCGGCGGTCGGTCAACGCCATCCGCTTTCTGAAGTCGCAAGGGCTGAAAGTCATCATCGCGAATGTGCTGATGACGGAGAATATGCAGGATTATCACGGCGTGCGGGCGCTGGCCGACGAACTGGGCACGGACTGCACGCTGGATCCGACGGTCACGCCGATGATGGATGGCGACCGGTCCATCCTGGACTTGAACGCGGGCGAGTCCGCTCTGCGCCGCCTGTTCCGGGACGAAGCGTTGGTGGGCAACGCCGATGAATTCTGCGCGACGCCACCCGCGCCCAGTGAAAACAGCATGGAATCTCTGCCTTGCAGCGCCGGCCACACCGCCTGCTACGTTTCTCCTTATGGGGAGTTTTATCCTTGCGTGCAGTTTCCGTTGTCTTGCGGGAACGTGCGGCAGCAGCGGTTCATCGACATCTGGCGCGATTCAGAACGATTGAAAGAAGTGCGCTCGATTCGCTTGCGCGATCTATCGAGTTGCTCGCAGTGCGCGCACGGCTCGACCTGCAGCCGGTGTCCGGGACTGGCGTTCCTGGAGGGGAATATGCGCGGGCCTTCCACCCTGGACTGCGAGAAGTCTTTTGCGCGGACGGGCATTCCCTCGGCTAATTTGCTGGCTAAGAAGGAGAACGTCTCGGCGCCGCGGCTGGTGCAGATTCAGATTGTGCCGGCGATCGCAGGGAGCAGGCTAGCCGGCATGGGCACTTCTGCCAGTGCAGCAGGGGCATAGGGCCCGCGAGAGAAAGTCGTGCCGTCTCGGGACTCGATCCAGCTTCTCGCTTCTACCCGGCACGTCCGTGCCGGGCTTTCACATGCCGCCGCTCCGCGGCTGGAGTGCGATGATTCCGTCCTCCTCTTCTCTCTACGATCCGATTCGCAGGCTGAGTCTTTCGAGTGGTCTCGTTTGCCCGCCCGTACACGGTCCGTTCGTAACGCTGGCCTGTCGGGGCTATGCGGCTAACATGGGTTGGAGCAGTGCTTTGGAGGGCTTTCGATGGGCATGAAGCGCGGGCTTTTTCTTGGCTTAACGGCAGCGGTTTTCTTGCTTGCTGCGACGGCCTATGCCCAGGATTTGCCGTCCCTGGGGGACCTTGCGCGGCAGCAGAGGCAGCAAAAGGAAAAGCCGAAATCCGCGCCGGGCAAGGATGCCAAGGCCGCCAAGGTCATCACGAATGAAGAGATTCATGCGCACGCCGGAACTGAACCAGTGGGTGCGGCGGCGGGCGAGGAGCACCCGGCTTCGAACTCGACCTCGACTCCTTCCTCAAACGAAGTAAAACAGACAGCCGAGCACTGGACGTCCCAGATCCAGGCGCAAAAGAGCCAGGTTGCGTCCTTGCAAAAGCAAATTGACGAAATCAATCAGTCGATCCAATTTGCTCCCGCCAACTGCGTTGCCAATTGCGTACAGTGGAACGAGCATCAGCAGGAAAAGCAGCGGCAAGCCGAGGGGATGCAGGCTCAGCTCGAAGAGATGAAGAGACGACTGGAGGCGATGCAGGACTCTGCCCGCAAACAAGGCTATGGCAGCGCGGTGTACGATCCGTAGGCTTCACTCCCTCCGCCGAATTTTTCTCCATCTTTTCGTCTTCCTTGAAACCTCCCGAGCATGCGAAATTAGTTGCATGCCTCTTGTTGTTCGTCCCTCACGCATTCATTCGGTAGGCGTGTTCACGACCACGCCGGTTCGCAAAGGTACGCGCATTGTGGAATATGGCGGTCCGCGCATCACTCCGGAGGAAGCCAACCGGTTGTACGATGGCGCGACCCGCACTTACCTCTATGGTCTGGAGGACGGCAAGACGATCATCGATGGCGAAGGGCTGGGCGCTTACCTGAACCATTCCTGCGATCCCAACTGTGAGATTGATGAAATCAAGAAGCGGGCGTGGATCTTTGCGTTGCGCGACATCGCGGCCGGAGAGGAACTGCTCTGGGATTACAACCTTTATGACGATGAGATGCCCGCACCCTGCTACTGCGGCTCACCCAAGTGCCGCGGCACCATGTATTCCCGGGAATGGATGGCCAAGATGCGGCGCAAGGCGCGGAAGAAGGCGGGGGAACAGGCGGGGAGGAAGTCGGGGAGCAACGGCCGTTAGTCGAGCTCTGTTTGCCTTGACTAACAACGGTCTCGCTTCGCTCGACCGGACAGCCGAGGCGGCTGTCCCCACATGAGCCATCTCGGCTTTACGCTTTTTCCGGCGCTTTGCCGCGCTCCCGCCAGCCCTCGATGATCAGATACAGCACGGGAATGAAGAAAAGATTCAGCACGGTGGACATGATCATGCCGCCGAAGACGGTTGTGCCCACGGAGTGGCGCCCGTTTTCTCCGGCTCCGGTGGCGAAGACGAGCGGTACGACTCCGAGGATGAAGGCCAGCGAAGTCATCAGAATCGGCCGCAAGCGAATGGTTGCCGCTTGGATGGCGCTTTCCACCAGAGGTATGCCGCGTTGCCGCAACTGCTCGGAGAACTCCACGATCAGAATCGCGTTCTTGCTGGCGAGTCCGACCAGCATGACCAGCCCGACCTGGCAGAAAACGTCGTTCTGCAGTCCCCGCGTCCACTGCGCCGCCAGCGCGCCGAGCAGCGCCATGGGCACGGCCAGCAGCACGATGAAAGGCAACACGAAGCTCTCATATTGCGCGGAGAGCGTGAGGTACACGACCAGCGTACCCAGACCGAAGAGAATCAGAGATGTTCCGCCCGCCTGTAATTCTTCCAGCGACAGTCCCGTCCAGCTATAGGTAAATCCCTGCGGCATTTTCTTGGCGAGGTCTTCCATGGCCGCGATCGCTTGCCCGGAACTGTAGCCTGGTGCAGCCGAGCCATCGATTTCGGCCGAGCGGAAAAGGTTGTAATGGGTGATTACCTGCGGCGAAGTGGTCTGGCTGATGCTGATCAAGTTGTCCAAAGGCACCATGGCCCCGCTGTCAGAACGCACGTAGAACTGTTTCATGTCCTGCGCCTCGGAACGGAACTGCTTGTCCGCCTGGACATAGACTCGATAGGAGCGGTTATTGAAATCAAAATCGTTCACGTAGGACGAACCCATGTAAACGCCCAGCGTGTCGGTGATCTGCGACAGCGGAACATGCAGGCTCTTCGCTTTCTCGCGGTCGATGGTTACCAGATATTGTGGATCGTTGGCGGTGAACGGGGTGTACAGGCCCACTATCTCCTTGTGCTGGGCCGATTGCTGCATCAGACCGTGCGCCGTGTCCGAGAGCTCTTCAATTCTGTGCGCCGCCTGGTCTTGCACAATGAACTGGAATCCGCCGAATTGCCCGAGGCCGTTGATGGCGGGAGGCAGCGCTGCAAATACGATTGCCCCTGAAATCGAAAAAAGTCTGGGACGAACCTTATTCAGAATGGCAGTAGCCGTGTGCTCGTGGCCCTTGCGCTGGGAATAAGGCTTCAGGGGAACGAAGATAAGGCCCTGGTTCGATGCGGCGCCGGCGAAGCTGAAGCCGGCCACGGAAAATGTTCCCTCCGATTCCGGAACGTCACTCAGCAGACCGGAAACCTGCTTGCCGATGGCTTTCGTGTATTCCAGTGACGCTCCCGAGGGCGCCTGGATGACAATGATGAGGTAGCCCTGATCTTCATCTGGGACGAAGCCTGCGGGGACACGCGTAAACACGAAGTAAGTGAGCCCCAGCCCCGCGAAGAAGAGCACAGCCGCGGCGAACTTATAATCGAGGAAGTGGTGCAGCAAGCGACGGTAGCCACGGGTGAGGGCGGCGACACCGTCGTCAAACTTTCGCAGCCACCACCACTTTTGCCGGTGGGAGTCGCGCAGAAAAATCGCCGCCAGCACCGGAGCCAGGGTGAGCGCGTTGAAGGCGGAAATGGCAATGGAAAATGCGATGGTCAGCGCAAACTGGCGAAACAGAATGCCGGTCGTCCCGGGAAAGAATGCCACGGGCACAAACACGGCAACCAGTACCAGCGAGGTGGCGAGGACCGCGCTGGTAATCTCGGCAGTGGCAGCGGCCGCCGCTTTATGGGAATCGTGTTCGCCCTCAGAGATGTGGCGCTCGATGTTTTCAATCACGACAATAGCGTCGTCGACGACCAGGCCGGTGGCGAGCGTGATGCCGAACAATGTCAGCGTGTTGATGGAGAAGCCCAGCAACTTCACAAACATGAAGGTGCCGATGAGTGAAACCGGAGTGGCGATAAAGTGAATCATCGTCGTCCTCCAGTCGCCGAGAAAGATAAAGATCACCAGGATAACCAGCAGGATCGCCCCACCTACCGTGAAGACCACGTCACGAATAGATTCCTTGACGGCGTCCGTGACATCGAATGCCAGCTTGTAGCGCATGCCAGGAGGGAAGCTCTTCGAGAGCCGTTCCAGTTCGGCAATTGCGCGGCGGTCGACGTCGAGCGCGTTCGCGGTGGAAAGCTGCGTCACCGCGATGCCGACCGCATCCTGCCCGTTAAACTGCAGGTCTGAGCTGTAGTCTTCCGAGCCCAGTTCGGCCCGGCCCACATCCTTCAGCCGGACCAGGGTCCCGTCGGCGTTGGTTTTCAGAATGATGTTGCCGAACTGGCTGGCTTCGCTCAGCCGTCCCACGGCGCGCACGCTGATCTGGTACTGCTGTCCTTCTTTGGCGGGTTGCTGGCCGACTTGGCCGGCCGCGACTTCCACGTTCTGTTCCGAGAGGGCATTGACCACGTCCGGCGCAGTTAGTCCCCGCCCCGCCATACGCCCCGGATCCAGCCACAAGCGCATGGAGTATTTGCGCTCGCCGAAGATGATCACGTCGGCGACGCCGGGAATTCGCTTGAGCGAGTCCCGGACGTAAATGTCGAGGTAGTTGCTCATGAAGAGCGTGGAGTATTTGTTGTTGTCGGCAGTGACGGCAGCGCCGAATACAAAGTTCTGCGAAGTTTTCGCGGTCGTGATTCCAACATTCTTCACGGAGGCGGGCAGGCGTCCCTGTGCCGTGTTGACGCGGTTCTGGATGTCGACCGTGGCCAAGTCAGGATTACGGTTCAGATCGAAGGTGACGATAATGTTGCTCGATCCGTCGTTGCCGCTGGTGGAGGTGACGTACTTCATCCCCTCGGCGCCGTTGATCTGCTGCTCCAGCGGAATGGTGACCGCGCTTTCCACCGTCTGCGCGCTGGCTCCCGTGTAGAAACTGCTGACGCCCACCTGCGGGGGAGCCAAGTCGGGAAACTGCGCGATCGGCAGCGTGGGAATCGCCGCCGCGCCCGCAAGAATAATCAGGAGCGCGCAAACCGTGGCAAACACCGGACGCCGGATGAAGAAGGCAACGAACATAGGAGAATCGGCTTCGGGCTTCAGTTTTCGGGCTTCGGCCCAAGCACTCAGCACTTAGCATTTGGCCAGTCTGGCATCCTGCCGGGGACTGGACAACACCTCTCCGGCTAATTGCCAATTGCTGACTTGTTTGAAAACTGCGACTTCAGAGCCGAAGCCCGATGCCCGAAAGCCGAAGCCCGACTCTAACTTTGCGGGATCACCGGCGCCCCATCCAGCAGGAACTGCGTTCCGGAAACGATCACCTTGTCGCCGGGCTTGATGCCCTCCTGGACTTCATAGTCATTCCCTACCGTCTGCCCGATCTTGAGCGGTTTCTGCCGCGCCACGTAGGAACCGCCATTCTGCGGTTCGGCCACAAAGGCGAAGTACTGGCCGGCGAGCCGCGATACGGCAAGGATCGGAACCTGCGGGTTCTGGTGCGTTCCCCACACAATGCGCGCGCGGATGAATTGCGATTGCCGCAGCTCATCGTTGCTGTTGGCGATGCGCGCCTTCACCAGTACCGTCTGGGTGGTGTTGTCCACCTGCGGCGAAACGAAGCTCACGCGGCTGTCGGCCAGCACTTTACCGTCGCCGGCCAGCACTTGCACGGGCAGGCCCAACTTGAGCTGCGAGGAACGTTCAATTGGCGCATACACGTAGACTTCAAGGCTGCCGGGCTTGTCCACGGTGGTGAGCTGAGTCGTGGTCGTAACGCGGTCGCCGGCATGGACCGGAACATCGCCGACAATTCCGCTCCAGGGCGCAGCCACGCGGTAGTAATGCAGTTGTACTTCCTGCTCGCGCACCTGAGCGTCCAGCGAGTCCATCTGGGATTGGGCCGCGTCCATCGCGGTTTTTGCCTGATCGAGATCCTGTTTGCTGACAACTCCCGCTGCATAGAGTCCCTGGGCGCGCTCATATTGCTGCCGGGTCCAGTTCACGTTCGCTTGCTGCGCCGCCCGCGCACTTTCCTGACTCTTGACCGTGGCTTGCTGCTTGAGCGGATCGATTTCCATCAGCGGGGCCGCGGCGGCAACCGATTCGCCGGAGTGCACGAAGATCCTGATGATCTGACCTTCCACCTGCGGCATAATCACGGCCGAATCGCGCGACTTCAGCGTGGCTACATACTCGCTGGCATCATCGACGGGAATCGCTCGCGCCTCTTGCACCTTCACCGGCATTCCAGGCGGCGCACCGGCGTGAGCACCCTGCGCGGCATTGCCGGAGCAGGCCAGCGTCGCTGCGCTGGCCGCAAGGGCCAGCAGCAGAAGGTACCGCATCAAATAGTTGTTATGAGATCTATTGGACATGCGTATTCACTTTAACGTGCCGGTGCTTTGGACGACGGCAAAGAGCTGGCGTTAGCTCTGTTTACCAGATTCTCCTAACGGCCATTCGGACGCAAAATAATCTTCGCAAAGCGGTGAAGAAATAGAGAAGAGACGCGTAAAGTCCGTTTAAGCCCCTCTCACTTCTCTTTCATCCTCTCACATGCTACGACTCTGCTACATTGTTGCGCTATGAAGAAGATTCTGGCCCAGCCCACCCGCGGCTTTTCCAGCGACAACAACGCCGGCGTGCATCCCGAGATTCTTGAGGCCATTGCCCGCGCCAACCAGGGCCACGTGGTCGCTTACGGCGACGACGATTACACCCGTTCAGCGATCAAGAAGTTCGAGGAACATTTTGGGCCGGACATCGCGGTCTTTTTCACGTTCAACGGGACGGGTGCGAATGTGTTGAGCCTGCAAGCCTGATGCGGTCTTTTCACTCGGTGCTGTGCAGCGACTACGCCCACATCTATACCGATGAATGCGGCGCGCCCGAGAAGCATACCGGGTGCAAGCTGATACCGCTGCCGCAGCAGGCGGGCAAGATCACTCTGGATTCGGTCCGTCACGCGTATCACGGCATCGGCGATGAGCACCATGCCCAGCCCCGTGTGATCTCGATTACGCAATCCACCGAAATGGGCACGGTCTACCAGTCGGAAGAGATTCGAGAATTCGCCCGCTTCGCCCATGATCATGACATGTTCCTGCACATGGACGGGGCGCGCATCGCCAACGCCGCGGTCTCGCTTGGCCAAACGCTGCGCCAGGCGACCCGCGATTTAGGAGTGGACGTGCTGTCTTTCGGCGGCACCAAGAATGGAATCCTGGGCGGCGAAGCGGTGGTGTTTTTTCATCCTGGAATGAGTGAGGACTTCCTCTACCTGCGCAAGCAGAGCATGCAACTGGCTTCGAAGATGCGCTTCATCGCGGCGCAATTCGAGGCTCTGCTGACCGGCGATCTTTGGCGGCGCAGCGCCGAGCACGCCAACCGCATGGCTGGGGTGCTGGAAAAGGAACTCAGCCGCATCCCGGGAGTGAAGGTTGTGTGGAAGGTCGAGGCCAACGGCGTGTTCGTGCAGATCCCGCGGCACTCCATTGAAAAGATCAAGAAGCAATACTTTTTTTATGTGTGGATTGAGGAGGAATCAATCGTGCGCTGGATGTGCTCCTTCGACACTACCGAGGACGACATCCGCACGTTTGCGGAGGTGGTCGCCGAGGCGGTGAAGGGATGAGGAGCGGTTCTAAGCACTCGGTAGTGTCTTAACACTGTGTTGCTGACCTCGAACTATGGTCGTTCGGTTGCGTGGTAAGTACAATTTGCTCCGGCGATTCAGGCCCACTAAACGCCTGCCCACAGTCGCGCAATTCCGAGAACGTCTTAATAGCTCCTTTCAGTCGAGCTACCCGCCCCTCCGCCCGGTTCAATAACTCTTGAGCCTGCCCTATGGCCCGTTCCCATTTTTTTACACTATAATTTACGTTTTGTCTTGACACCTTACGAGACGACATGTATTCTACCTCCACCATGAGCGAAGTAAATGCAAAAGAACACCTTGAGAAAGAGCGCGAGAAACTCGCCGCTCTTATGTTGGAACAAGAGCGGATCGCGGTTGAGATTGCCAAAACCAAGCGCCGCATGGCGGCATGGGCTGAGTTGGCAGAGGAGAGTGATATTGCCCTTCCTCCCTTGACCTTGATCTCGGCGGACTTACAGAAGCCTGTATGACGGTACTTCGGGGTTCTCGCAAGGAATGGTTGAACACTGGCGAGATTCAACGTGCGCTGAAGGAACTCGGATTCCCTATTGACACTACAAGGCTCCTAATGCCTCTATCGCCACAACCGTAAATCGGATGGTTGACGATGGCGTTGTGGTCGCTGATAAGCGATTGGGGGCAGGAGCTATCGAATACAAATGGGTCGGGAAAGTCCCCACGTTGGGGGATTACACCAAAGCAGGACAAGTGGTGAATGAACTCACGGCCACTAGAGATCGCTTCGTGCAAGCACAGAAGGCGAAAGTGGCGCGGGAGGAAGCGCGTAAGAAGGCATTTCCTCAGCAACTCGGTGAGCCTGATCCCTTGAATACAACGCGGGAAGAAATGACTTTGGAGTTAAATGCGAAACGCTCAGTGCGGAAACACTGAGCGGTTGAACAGAAAGGAGGCCAGCCTTGAGAATCAGACCTCCATGATTCGATGATCTGTGATTAAGCGCCCCGGCTTCTGCTTGAACAGGAGTCGGGGCTAATCCAAAGCGCGGAGTGACCCACGCCCTAGACCTCAATTCATGGTCGCAGGTTTCTCCGCTGAATTCAAGAGGAGAAATGCCATGACCTGCACCAGATGCAAACACCAAATCTGCAAGAGATTCGGCACCTACGGCAAGCGCCGTATTCAACGCTGGCGCTGCAATTCCTGCAAAGCAACCTTTGCCGAACCTCAGCCCCAATCGCCTCTTGGAGCCATGCGCACCAGCACGGATGCCGCTGCGCGCGCGCTGCAATGCCTTCTGGAAGGCTGCTGGATTCGTGCCACAGAACGGCTCACTGGACTCAACCGCAACACGATCATGCGACTGCTGGTCCTTGCTGGCGAACGTTCCGCGCGGTTGATGAATCGCAAGATGCGCCAGTTGCCCTGCCGCCGTATCCAGTGCGACGAAATCTGGACTTTCTTGATGAAGAAGGCGCGACACGTCCGAAAGGATGATCCCGCCGACTTCGGAGATCAGTGGGTTTTCATTGCTCTGGACGCGGACACGAAGTTGATTCCCTCGTTCTTGGTCGGCAAGCGCTCCAGCGCGAACACTCAAGCCTTCATGCGTGACCTCTGGAATCGGATCGCTGATCATCGCGTCCAACTGACCACTGACGCCTACATCTTCTACCGCAAGGCCGTCGAAGAATCGTTCGCGGCGGATGCGGACTTCGCGCAACTTACAAAGCTCTATGGAGATTATGGCCAGCACGGAAATGAGCGCTACTCCCCAGGAACGATCACGGAGGTTATATCCAAAGTCCGCAGCGGTAATCCCGATCCCGATCACATCTCGACTAGTTTCGTGGAGCGGCAGAACTTGACCATCAGAATGCAGCTTCGCCGATTCACGCGACTGACGAACGCCTTTTCGCGGAAACTGGAGAATCTTCGGGCTGCTGTAAGTCTGCATTTTGCGTATTACAATTTCTGTCGCGTTCATGCTTCTCTGCGCGTCACCCCGCGATGGAAGCGGGTTTGACGGATCACGTTTGGTCGATTGCTGAACTGCTAGGCGCGGCGTAAAATTGCCGCGCCCTTCGTTTATGACTGCTTACAGAGAGTGTTATCTTTCGTGTCCAAACGTTCACGCCATTCTTCTGCCGTGTCCCACCCTGACAAAAAAATCCGGCAATCTTCGGTCGTCATCCACGGAGAATCGGACAGCAGTTTTTGTATGCCCAGACTGCGGCCTTGGCTCCGCGTATTCCGCACAAGATATTCGGGAACTAGTGATTGCTGGTAGACCGGGCCTATTTCAGCGGGGCGAATGTCTCCTTGTCTCAGTAGAGATTGAATGCGATGGAAACAACTGCGAAGCTCCAAAAGTGATCCATACCATACAGGGAAGCGGTACGGGATTCTGGACAGCGAGAGCCGTTCCCAAAGATTGGCACTTTTCTGATTCGGCACGCTGTGGGGCTGGACACAAGCTTCGCTTTGATGAATCTCGCGGAATCCACTGGGTAGACACAGGTCGAACTCCATTTTCAAAATGAACCGATCACAACGAATTGTTGCCGTTCTCTACTGCTTTCTAGTGGCCTATTGCTGCGCATGGATTCCATGGCACGTTACTTTTGTCGTCGAGAGCCAGAGCAGCGTCGGAAGTGAAACCGTCAACCCCTATCAGGGAGAGAAGATCACTCGCTCCAGAACTGTCTACTCTTTCATTTGGAATGCCCCTAGCGATGAAAGAAACCTCCGCTGGATTCCGACTCCGGCAATAGACCTGATCCTCCTGCGCATTGTGGCGGTGACTGCCGTTTGTGGTGCGGCATTCTTCCTTGTCGGCCTGTGGAAGCAAGCAACACTGAGTTAAGACACTACCCAAGCACTCTTAATGGTTGCTTTTTACGCCACCTTTGACTAGATTTACTTTTTCCCCGCTGTGCGAGTTTTCAGGCGGGTTGCTCGATCCCAGGAGCCGTTGATGAGCCGGAAGTGGTTCAGCATCCTCGCCCTTATCGCCGCCGCGACATTCTTCTTCAGCCTGTCTAGCTGCGGGTTCAATTCGCATCTTCTATCGATTCAGGTCCAACCCTCCTCGGGCGGTAAGTTCGGTGCGGCCGACCCCGCTTTGTTTTTTTACTTCAAGGCCTACGGAAGCTACAGCCATCCTCCGCGCAACGTAGACATTACCGATCAGGTCAACTGGAAATCGGATAATCCGCAAGTGGTGCAGGTGACGAATGCGGGAGTGGTTTCGCCGTCGACGGACCTCGGCTGCGGACTGGCCAACATTTTCGCGACTCTGCAAGACGGCAACAATGACGTGGTAAGCAACTACGCCCCGGTCACGGTGAATGGACCGGCTACCTCGGGCTGCACGCCTGCCGGTACCCCGCCAATCCTCACCGTCAGCTTTGCCGGCCTCGGCACAGGGACGGTCACCGGCGGCATCAGTTGCTCGACGCCAGGTTCCTGTAGCGACCAGTTCACCGCGGGAAGCACGGTGGTGCTGACGGCTTCTCCTACGGGCGGCTCGTCGTTCGGAAGTTGGGCGAACTGCAATTCAGTGAGTGGCGCCGGTAACTCGGTTTGCTCGGTCATTTTGGAAAACAATCTGACCGTGACCGCCACCTTCAATTAGCAGGATCGGCTGGCGCAAGGAACCGCGGCGATTATTCCGCCTCACCCAGCAGCTTTCCCAGAGTGGGCTTGTGTTTTGCCGGTTTCTTTTTCTTGTGCGGAACCACCTTCTCGGCAGGGGGCGCGCCCAGGCGCTCCCGCGCCAACTCCTTCACGGCCTGCACCGCGCCAAACCGTTTCAGCTTTTTCTTGCGCGCCATTCTTCGCAGTATCCCGACCTTCATGTTGCCATAGCTTGGACCGCGTCGAACATGCAATAATCGTATTTCATGGAAGAACGCGATTTTTTTGACGAGCGTCAGGAAAAGAAACCAGCCACGCTGAACTGTCCCCACTGCCACCAGCCGGCCGAGTACGAGGTCACCTGGGTGGTGCGCACCAAGAAACGCCAGCTTGCGGGACGCGCCGACGAGCGCGACCGTGCCCGCTTCGCCAAAGCCCGATCCTACATGCTGCGCAAAGACGACCTGATGGCCTGCAAGAATATGCGCTGCCGCAAACGTTTTGAGATCTCAGGCGTGCAGTCGGTGGTCTTCACCGAGTAGCGCCGACTGTCGTCCGGCGCGTGCGCGTAATCGGCCGGGCGGCAGTCCTTCCAATCCCGCTCTTCTTGCCCTCGCGTTCGCGCGAAATCAGCATCTGCTTGCTCCCGGCCGGCAAGAATCGGGTGCCGGTCATAGCCGCCAGCAGTTCCTCCACTCTTTCCCGCGCCCGCGCCAAATATCCGGGCGTCTCGCCAATTGGATGGCGAGGCCGCGATCAATCACCGCCGACGGGAAGTGCTGTTCTTTGCGGAACAGCGCCCGCGTTTCTTTCAGTTTCAAGAAAGTCTCCCTGCAGTCCAGTCTGCGCGAACATGGCCACCGCCAATGAATCCGTGCGCGGTTCAATGCCCTCGATCAGACGCTGCGCTGATGCAATCGCTTCCGCGTCGATCACCAGCTTCTCGATGCTGTGACAGGAGAGAAAATCGAGCATGCCGGCGCCCGAAATCATGTTGATACCCGCCAGCGCGCCCAGCACGGCCGAAATCCCGCTTTCCATTTCCACTTGCGCGTCAATGACCCGACCGTCGCCGGCGACCATGTAAGCATGAGTCGGCAGGCCCAGATATTTGCCAACCTGCGCGCACGCCACATCGAGCATGGCGGTTTCGATCGCGCCCATGGGAGTCTTTCCCGTACGCATATCGAAGATCGCCGGAGCGCCTCCCCAAACAATGGGCGCACCCGGCTGGGCCAACTGATGAATCGTGATTCCGCTGATGCACTCGGCCGCGTGCTGCACCACTGAACCCGCCAGAGTTACCGGAGCCGTCGCCCCGGCAAGCGGCATGCTGACAATTTCCGCCGGTACTCCCGCCCGCGCCAGATCTACCAGATTATGCGACGCAAACTCTGACCAGTTCAGCGGCGGCGAAGGGCAAACATCAAAGATAGCCCGCGGCTTATTCCGCAACGCTTCGCGGCCTCCGCTCTCAATCGCGAGCAACTCCAGCAGCGTGTGCAGGCTGGAAGCGGAAAACGCTCCAGTAACCACCGGCTTCTCCGAATACCACAGCACCAGCAAAAGCCGGTACCAATCGCCGATCTCCGGCGGCACGTCATTGCAGACCATCGCCGTTGACTGTGCGGCAAATTGCGGCAGCATCTCCGCAACCTGCACCAGCCTGACCAAGTCAGATGCCATCGCCGGACGCGCCTGCTGCGTTTCCGGGTCCAGAATGTTCAGGCACGACGAGCCGGGATCGAAGTGGACATCATCGCCTCCGTAGTGAACCGCAGCTTTTCCACTGCGGTCGTAGAGGTAAAATTCACGCGGAGCCAGATCCAGTTGCCGCCGAGCCAGCGCTTCTGGAATATGTGCCACTCCATCCGTCACTCTTACTCCCGCCGCGCGCAGCAACTCGACCACGTACGGCGCCACTCGCACGCCGGGGTCTTCGATCAGTTGAAACGCTTCCCCGAGAATGCGTTCGATCAGCGGTTTATCGAGCAGTTCGAGTTTCGGCCTCATGCCGGCTCCGTGACGGATTGAGCTTTTCGTTCCATCAAGCTGCGAGCCAGCGCCACTGCGCTCATGGCATCTTTGGCGTAGCCATCGGCGCCGATTTCTTCCGCCCACTGCCGTGTTACCGGCGCTCCTCCCACCATTACTTTGACCTGCGACCGCAGTCCCGCTTTGACCAGCGCCTCGACGACGCCTCTTTGATTGCGCATGGTCGTGGTCAGCAGCGCCGAGACGCCGACGATGTCCGCCTTCAATTCGCGCGCCTTGGCCGCGAATTTCTCTCCGGCCACGTCTGCGCCGAGATCGTGAACCCTGAAGCCATGCGCGGACAGTAAAGTTCCCACGAGAATTTTCCCAATCTCGTGGATGTCTCCCTTGGTAGTCCCCAGCACTACGACGCCGGCCATGGGCTGCTCGGTTCCCAACTTCTTCATTTCGGGATCCAGCACCGCCATCGCCGCGCGCATAGCCTCGGCGGAGGCCATCATGTCCGGCAGAAACATCTTTCCCTGCCCGAACTGTTCGCCCACGGCATGCATCCCGGGGACGTAGCCGTTGGTGATGGCATCGAGCGGCTCGATCCCCTCTGCAACCGCCCTCTGTGCTAGATCGGAAGCCGTGTCCGGTGCGCCGTCAATAATGCTCTGCCGCATGGCACAAAAAGCGTCGTCTGGCATGAAATCCTCTCGGCCATGCTGACCCTGCGAGGCTGCACCCGTCTGTGACACGGATCACATTGCGGACGGGAAGGCGACCCACATTTCCGCCGCGGGTCGTTTATACTGGCAAGTTTCCTTGTGGCTCACGGTAGCGACAGGGACGAAGGAGTCATGTTTTGAAAATCCTGGTTTGCATGAAGCAGGTGCCGCAAAAGGATGCACCGCTCAAGCTGAATGAAACCGCGGCCTGGATCCGCGAAGATGTTTCGTACGAAGTGAACGAGCCCGACGCGTTCGCCCTCGAAGAAGCGCTGCGTCAAAGAGAGAAACATACCGGGGAAGTGGTGGTCATCACTTCCGGCCCGGCGCGCGCCCAGCAGGTGCTGCGCGAAGCCCTGGCCAAGGGGGCTGACCGCGCCATCCACCTCGAAGACAATGCCTTCGTCGGACTCGACGCCTTGAACACCGCGAAAGCCTTCGCCGCCGCCATCAAAGATGAAAAGTTCGACCTGATCTTCACCGGCCTGCAATCCGACGACTACGGCTACGCGCAAACCGGCGTGATCCTCGCCGAATTGCTGGGCTGGCCTCACGCCACCATCATCATGCAGATTGAGAAAAACGAGGCCGGCATACGGGTGAAGCGCGAACTCGAAGCGGGATTTTTTCAGTTCGTCGACATGCCGCTGCCCGCCGTGCTGACGATTCAGTCTGGCATCAACAAGCTGCGTTATGCCACGCTGATCGGCATCAAGCAGGCGAAGAACAAGCCCATCCGCAAGGTGGCGCTGGCGGAAGTGCAGCCTGCGATCGGCGAGAACCTGCAGAAGATCGAACGCCTCTACGTGCCGCAGAAAACGAAGAAGACCGAACACATAGAAGGTTCGCCAGGCGAGATCGCGAAAAAGCTGGTGGACAAACTGCGCAATGAACTGCGCGTGCTGTAAAGGTAGCGCCGGCGTCCCGCCGGCTGTCGCGCGGGCGACTGACCCGCGCAAGCTAGGAGCTAGAAGCTGACTTTATGCCCGATACCATCTTAGTAGTCGTCGAACAACGCGAAGGCAAACTCAACCGCGTCTCCTGGGAAACCATAACGGCCGGCCAGGCCATCGCCGCCGCCACAGGCTGGACTCTCGAAGCAGCGGTTGCCGGAGGGCCTGCGTCCACCTTCGCCGCCGAGGTCGCCGCCAAAAAGGTCGCGAAGGTTTACGCGGTCGAGTCTCCAAAGCTCGAGCCTTACACTCCCGATGCCTTTGCCGCCGCGCTCAAGCAACTTCTCACGGCGAAGCAGCCGAAGCTCGTGCTGATGCCGCACACTTATCAGGTGCGCGACTTCGTCCCCAAGCTGGCCACTGCGATGGGACGCGCCGTCATCAGCGACTGCATCGGCTTCAAGCACGAAAATGGAAAGCTGGTCTTCACCCGTCAGATGTTTCAGGGCAAGCTCGCCGCCGACGTCAGCTTCACCAGCGACGCCCCGTGGTTCGCCACTTTCCAGAACGGCGCTTTTCGCGGAGACAAGGCTGAGGCTGGCGCTAGTCCTGCCCCGGTGGAAACTGTGAATGTCGAAATCGCTGACGGCGTCATTCGCAACAAGCCGCAGGAAGTGTTCAAAGAAGCCAAGCAAGCCGTCGATCTAACGCAAGCCGAAGTGATCGTAGCCGTGGGCCGCGGCATCAAAGAGCAGAAGAACATCGAGATCGCCAAGCAACTAGCCGATGCTCTAGGCGCCGACCTTGCGGCCTCGCGTCCCATCTGCGACTCGGGTTGGCTGCCCATGGACCGCCAGATCGGCTCTTCCGGCCAGACGGTGGCGCCCAAGCTTTATCTCGCTCTCGGCATCAGCGGCGCAATTCAGCACATCGTTGGCATGAAGGGCTCAAGGACCATCATCGCCGTGAATAAAGATTCGGAGGCGCCGATTTTTGAAATCGCCGATTATGCGATTGTCGGCAATCTGTTCGATATCGTTCCGCCGCTGACTGAGGAAGTGAAGAAGGCGAAAGCGGGGGGCTAAATCGGCCACGGATTCTCACGGATTTGCACGGATCAAACCACTCGATCCTATCTGTGGCGATCCGTGAAAATCCGTGGCGAGTTGTTCTTATGCTGATTTTCCGCAAACCTATCGAAGGCGTTGAACGCCCGCAAATGCCGGCCGACGTGGTGATCGTTGGCGGCGGGCCTGCCGGCATGGCATGCGCGTTGCGCCTATCTCAGCTGATTGATCAGCACAACGCGGCGCACCCCGACTCGCAACTCAGCAAAGAAAATATCTACGTCCTCGAAAAAGCTCGCGAGATCGGCCAGCACTGCCTCTCTGGCGCGCTGCTTGATCCGCGATCGATGCGCGAACTTCTTCCCGGCTTCGAGAAGGAAGCTCCACTCGACGCCGAAGTCACGAAAGAAGCCGTCTACTTTCTCACCGAGAAGAGCAAGTTCAAGCTGCCCATCACGCCGCCGCCGCTGCGCGATCATGGCAACTACGTCATCTCGCTCAATCGTTTTGTGAAGTGGCTGGGCAGCAAGGTGGAAGAGACCGGCATCACCATCTTCACCGGATTCGCCGGCTCCGAGCTTCTGTTCGACGGTGACCGCGTCACCGGGGTCCGCACCGACGACAAAGGCGTGGACAAAGAAGGCCACCAGAAATCCAACTTCGAGCCGGGATACGACCTCAACGCGAAAGTCGTCATCCTCGCCGAAGGCCCGCGCGGATCGTTAACGAAACAGCTCGTATCGAAACTCGATCTGGCGAAAAACGCCAATCCGCAAACCTACGGCGTCGGCGTGAAAGAACTCTGGGAAGTACCTTCCGGCCGCATTGCGCCCGGCGAAGTCATCTACACCATGGGCTGGCCGCTCACCACGAAAGAATACGGTGGAGCATGGATTTACGGCGGGAAAGACAACGTGGTCTCGCTCGGCTTCGTCACCGGGCTCGACTATCCCGACCCGCGCCTCGACCCGCAGCGCGTGCTGCAGGAGTTCAAGAAACATCCTCTTGTCGCGAAGCTGCTTGAAGGCGGCAAGATGATTCGCTACGGCGCAAAGTCCATGCCTTACGGCGGCTGGTGGGCGATTCCGCCCGTGGCCGGCAATGGCTGGATGATTCTCGGCGACTCCGCCGGCTTCCTGAACTCCGCGCGCCTCAAGGGTATTCATCTTGCCATCAAGAGCGGAATGCTCGCCGCCGAGACGGCTTTCGAGGCGCTGAAGAAGGAAGATTGCTCCACCGCGATGCTCGGCGAGTTTCAGAAGAAAGTCGAATCCAGCTGGATCAAAGAAGAACTCTGGAAAGTCCGCAACATGCACCAGGGATTCGAGCAAGGATTCTACGCCGGCATGTTCCACACCGGCTTGCAGATGATCTCCGGCGGACGCGGCCTGCGCAACCGCTATCCCGCGCATGCTGGCCACGAACACATGCGCAAGCTCGCCGAGCTTCCTGCTAATGGCGGCGCTGAAGCCCATCTTATCGGCCCCGCGAAGGGCGATGGCAAACTCACTTTCGACAAACTCACCGACCTCTACCACTCCGGCACCAAGCACGAAGAGGACCAGCCCGCGCACCTCGTCATCCACGACACCAATATCTGCAATGCGCGCTGCGTGAAGGAATTCGGCAGCCCCTGCCAAAATTTCTGTCCGGCCAACGTCTACGAAATGGTCGACGACGCGAGCCAACCCAACGGCAAGCGCATCAGCCTGAATCCGTCAAACTGCGTCCACTGCAAAACCTGCGACATCGCCGACCCCTACCAGATCATCACCTGGGTCCCGCCGGAGGGCGGCGGCGGGCCGAATTACGACGGCATGTAGTTCCGGAAGCTTTTCCGTTCCGCAGGCTCTATAATGAAGCGAGTTTCCGACCGCCACGGCCTTCGGGCATACTCAGGCTGCGGCGGCGAGGGATGGTTCTTCTTTGCGTCCTTCGCGTGATCTTCGCGCCCTTTGCGGTTAAAAGCTTTTGACCGCAAAGTTCGCCAAGGAATCGCAAAGTTCGCGAAGAGAATCACCCGAGGGTGAGGGTGGAAACGCCCGCGCCTCCCGCGCTCTGCAAGGAGCATTGGAAAGGAAGCGCCCGCCGGGATGTTCCCGCCTGCGTCTCTTTTTCCACAGAAGTCGTTAGTCGATGGCCGTTAGTCGTGGGCCAACCCAGCGATCAACAGGCCGACGACGAACGACCAACGACGAACGACCGTGCCGCTGACCGACAAATTCGGCCGCCCCATCACCGATCTGCGGATCTCCATCACCGACCGGTGCAACTACAAGTGTGTCTACTGCCGCACCGGCAATGAAGGCGCGCTCTACGGCGATCTGCCGTTTGCCGACTACCTGCGCATGGCGCGCGTGCTCGTGGGCATGGGGATTACGAAGATTCGACTCACGGGCGGCGAGCCGCTGTTACGCAAAGGCGTCGTCGAGTTCGTCCGCGACCTTGCCCGACTCCGCCCGCAGGGGCTGAAGCCCTTATTTGCCAGCAGCACTGACGGCACGGCTAAAGCCGTGCCCTTCCCGAGCCAGGATTCCGAGCCGCTCGACATCGCGCTCACCACCAACGGCCACTTGCTTGCCGATCTGGCGCAACCGCTGAAAGGCGCCGGCCTCACCCGCGTCACCGTCTCCATGGATGCCGTCGATCCCGACCGCTTCGCCCGCATCACCCGCGTGCCCAACGGATACGATCACGTGCTGGCCGGCGTCCGCGCCGCGCGCCGCTCAGGACTGTGGCCGCTGAAGGTGAACTGCGTGCTGATGCGCGGCTTCAACGAAGACCAGATCATTCCTTTCGGCATGTTCGCCCGCGAAGAAGGCGTCACCGTGCGCTTCATCGAATTCATGCCGCTCGAAGAAGGCCGCACCTGGTCGCCCGCAACCGTCGTCACCCTCGACGAAATCTTGGCCCGCATGGCGGAGTACCGCCTGCTGGTCGAGATCCCGCACGCGCGCTCGGAAACCGCCCGCCGTTACCGCTTCGACGATGGCGTCGGCGAAATCGGCATCATCGCGCCCGTCTCGCATCCCTTCTGCGGACACTGCAGCCGCATCCGTATCACCAGCGACGGCAAAATCCGCACCTGCCTGTTCTCCGTGTGGGACCACGACCTCCACGCCCAAATGCGCCGCGGCTCGAGCGACGAAGAGTTGGCAGATTTCATCCGCGGCGTGATCCAGAAAAAAGAAGAGCGCCACCACATCGGCGAGCCGGATTTCGTGCCGGCGTCGAGGACGATGGTGCATATCGGGGGATGACATCTTTTGGGAAATCTTCACAACCTGTAAAGTGTGTCTTTAGTGGTCTCCATCGCGCTTTCACTTCAGCGGGACCCCGGAGTCGATGTAGACTGGCGGCGTTTCCACAAGGTCCGTTAGAATTCGTCCAAGGAGCACATCCTGTGCCTAACCGATCACGGCTGAAGCCTCTGGCTCTGATCTCAATTGTTGTTCTGCTGGCGCACTCCGGATTGTCACAGCAAATCTCCCGCCTCGAGCGCGAGCGCGTGCAGGTGATGCTGCAAACAGTTGTCGCCGACGTACGCAAGTATTACTACGACGCAACCTTACACGGAGTGAACTGGGACGAGAAGGCCAGTGAAGCTAGAGACAAGATCGCGAAAGCAACTTCGTACAACGAAGCCATCCTACAAGTTGCCGCGCTGCTGGAGACCTTGAACGATTCCCATACGTCTTTCTTTCCGCCCCGCGATCCCATCCCGCAAGAATACGGCTGGCGGTTTCAGATGGTCGGCGACCGGTGCTTTGTAACGCATGTGCAACCAAAGAGTGACGCGGAAGGCAAAGGGCTGAGGCCTGGGGATCAGGTGCTGACGATCAACGGATTCACGCCCACGCGAGAATCCCTGACGAAGATGGAGTACGTTCTCAAGACGCTAATGCCGCAGTCCAGCCTGCAACTGGATTTGCGAGCGCCGTCCGGCAAAATCAGCCACGCTGTCGTAAAGGCGAAAGTGCGGCAGCCCGCGGCGATTATGGATTACGGTGACATGACCGGGAGAGACAAATGGAGAGTGCGTCTAGAGTCGGAAGATGAACTGCGCCTGATGCGACCCGAGTACAAGGAGTTGAGCGATGGCGTAATGATTTTGAAGCTGCCGATCTTTTTCCAGACGGGCACGGCGTTACAGGAGTCTATCGGAAAGGCTCGCAGGCACGACACGCTCATCGTGGACCTGCGGGGCAACCCGGGCGGGGCAGAATCGAATCTTCAGGATCTCCTCGGGGGGATGTTTGAAAAGGACGTCAAGATCGCAGATCGAGTCACGCGACGAGCAACGAACCCTCTGATCGCAAAGGGCAGCCACAAGAGCTTTACGGGAAAATTGATCGTGCTGGTGGACAGCAGATCCGCATCAGCCTCCGAGCTGTTTGCGCGCGTGGTGCAAATCGAGAAGCGCGGGGTCGTGCTGGGCGATCGGACCTTAGGCAGAGTGATGGAAGCGAGGTATTACGATCACGAAACCGGACCTAGTCTTGTTTTCCATTACGGAACCTCGATTTCGGAAGCCGACCTTATCATGGCTGACGGCAAGAGCCTGGAACACTCAGGAGTTACGCCGGATGAGACGATTCTCCCCTCAGCCACAGACCTAGCCGGCAACCGTGATCCCTTGCTCGCTCATGCCGCGGAAATCGCGGGAATCGTTTTGACTCCAGAGCAAGCGGCGAATTTGTTCCCGTATGAGTGGCCGAAGCGGTGAAAACTCGTGTACTTGAACGCTTACTTGTGATGTCGCTTGTCCTTGGGGGAAGCGTACACTCACGGGCCCAAACCTCCGCCTACCTCGGCTTCGACCGCAACGCCTACCCCGGCGCCGCCAACCTGAAAGCCCTGCACCAGATTTTTTCCTACACGGGCTACTGGCTAAACAATCCTCCCGGGGAGCGCACCAACACCTGGAGCGGCCACCGCGCCGCCGTCGAATCCGCCGGCTTCGGATTCCTCGTGCTCTTCAACGGACGCCTCTACGCCGAACTGAAATCTGTCGCCAACGCAACGAAGCTGGGTAACTCCGACGCGCAAGCCGCTGCCGCTGCCGCCCGCCGCGAAGGCTTTCCCGCGCGCACCATCATCTTCCTAGACCAGGAGCAAGGCGGACGCATGTTGCCCGAGCAGAAAGCCTACATCTACGCCTGGGTCGACGGTGTTACCGCCGCCGGATTCCGCGCCGGCATCTACTGCTCCGGTATCGCTTCGAAAGACGACGGCGATGTCGTGACCGCTGAAGATATTCGCGAAAACGCCGGCGGACGCCAGATCGTCTTCTGGGCGATCAATGACGCTTGCCCGCCCGCGCCCGGCTGCGTGTTTCCTGTAAATCCGCCCGCACACCCGCCAAGCCCCGCCCAGAGCGGCGTCCCCTCCGCCGAAGTCTGGCAGTTCGCACAATCGCCGCAACGGAAAGATGTCGCGGCCCACTGCTCCAACTACAGCCGCGATGGCAACTGTTACGCGCCGGGAATCTCGCCCGCGCAACAACTCCACGTAGACGTGAACACTGCGACCTCGCCCGATCCCTCAAACGGCAGATCGCGTTGAGCGGTGCCCGTAGTTAGCAGTTGGCAATTGGCAGTTAGCGTCAAGTGCAGATTTCGGCAAGGGCCGGGGTAATGCCAAATGCTAGTTGCTAATTGCCAACTGCTGGGTTCCACCTTGCGTTAGAATAGATCCATCCACTATGTCTGACCGCACTTTCACTCTCGACGAAGCTCAGTCGCTGCTTCCGGTGCTCGAATCTCTTCTGCGCACCGCCATCAGCGGCAAGAAGATCATGGGAGAAGTCGAAGCCGAAATGCAGGCGCTCAACCACCGCATTTTTCTCAACGGTGGCACTCACGTCGACGTGGTTGCCGTCGCCCGCCGCAAGGCGGAGCGCGCCAAGGCCGAGCAGCGCGCCAAAGACGCCATCGCCGAAATCGACTCCATCGGGGTGCAGGTCAAAGATCTTGACATCGGCCTGCTCGATTTTCCTTGCGAAGTGGAAGGCGGCGTCGTGCTGCTCTGCTGGAAGATGGGCGAACGCTCGATCACGCACTGGCACAGCACCTCCGAGGGATTCGCCGGCCGCAAGCCCATCGATGAACGCATCGCACGCTCGAAGAGGACGAACTAGTTCTCAGTAAGACCAACCCATCACCCCTCACATTCCCAAACAACTTTTTTACCCAGCAACATCCTCCAAAGCCAGGGGTTTAGTAAGATAGGTTTAACAACAGCAATTTTGCCCGCTTGTAGCGCTATAAGCTCTCGGGTAAGCGCGCCGGGCAAGAGGAAAACACAATGAGACTTCAAGGCGCAGTGCGTTTGCTAGCATTCGGACTTCTGCTGCTGGTTATTCCCGCAGCTCTCAATTCCACATCTTCCGCGCAGATCGGGATTGGCATCTCTGTTCGCGTTGGTCCACCCGCTCTGCCGGTTTACGAGCAGCCTTTCTGCCCCGGCCCCGGCTATCTGTGGACACCCGGCTACTGGGCCTGGAGCGACGATGACGGCTACTACTGGGTGCCCGGCACCTGGGTGGTCGCTCCCGTCGGCATGTTATGGACTCCCGGCTACTGGGGCTGGAACGACGGCGTTTACGCTTGGAATGCCGGATACTGGGGCCCGGAAATCGGCTTTTACGGCGGCATTAACTATGGTTACGGCTATGGCGGCGAAGGCTTCTATGGCGGCGAGTGGCGCGGCGGCGCTTTCTTCTACAACACTGCCGTGATGCGCGTGAATGAAACTCAGATCACCAACGTCTACGTTAACCGGACGGTGATCGTGAACAACGAGTCCCACGTTGCCTTTAACGGCGGCGAAGGCGGCATAAGGGCGCGCCCGACTCCACAACAAGAAGCGTTTGCCCGCCAACCGCACACCCGTCCGGTCGCGGCGCAGGTTCAGCACGAACGCGAGGCCAGCCACAACCGGCAGTTGTTCGCCTCGGTGAATCATGGCGCGCCCGCAGTGGCCGCGACTGCGAAACCCGGCGAATTCAAGGGACACGGCGTGGTAGCGGCTAAGGCTGCCGGAGCTCCTTATCGTGCACCTGCCATATCGCCTAAGGAAGCGCGCGCCTCGGCGCCCGCAAAGAATCGTACGGCTACTTCGAGTTCACATGCCTCGACTCCGGCACATGGAGAGAAGGCTCGTCCGGCAAGTGAGCCACGAGCTAAGGCTCCGGCGCATGAAACGAAGGCTCGTCCGGCCAGCGAACCACGGGCTAAGGCTCCGGCGCATGAAACGAAGGCTCGTCCGGCCAGCGAACCACGAGCTAAGGCTCCGGCGCATGAAACGAAGGCTCGTCCGGCCAGCGAACCACGAGCTAAGGCTCCGGCGCATGAAACGAAGGCTCGTCCGGCCAGCGAACCACGAGCTAAGGCTCCAGCGCATGAGACGAAGGCTCGTCCGGCCAGCGAACCACGAGCGAAAGCTCCGGCGCATGAGACGAAGGCTCGTCCGGCAAATGAACCACGAGCTAAAGCTCCGGCGCATGAAGCGAAGGCTCCTCCGGCAAGCGCGCCACGGGCTCAGAACACGCCGCATCCGGCGCCCAAGGCGAGTGCACCCAAACAGAGCGCGCCCCCGCCGAGCCACAGTGCTCCGCCCAAGCAAAGCGCTCCGCCCAAGCAAAGCGCGCCGAAAGAGCATAAGGGAAATTGAAACTGGATATTGCGCGAGCACATCGGCCAGTGCTGACGCAGCACTGGCCATGTTGTTTGTGAGCCGTCGCGTTGTAGTGCGGTGGAGCAACCGGCGCGAGAAGTGGGCCGTCCTGCCTTAATTCGTTACGACTACGCTCAGTGTGGCCGTGTTAGTTGTGCCGTATGTCACGGTAACCGTGTAGGTCCCCGCGGTTGCGCCTTGGGTTACAGAGCAGGTCTCTGGAGTTACACCGCTGTTGGTGCATGAAATCGTCCCGGTTGTTGTCGGCTGCGTCACCACAGTCCAGGTAGACGCGGTTGTAAAGTCCAAGGTTGTGGCGCTGGAGGTTCCCTGCGCGACGAAGTTCTGGATGATCTCGCCGTTCAGGGCGTCTACGTTCCAAATGAGAGGGCTGGAACCGCTGGAACAAGAAGTTGTAGCGCCGAATGTGCCCATGCACACTTCAAAACCTGTGATGTTGCCAAGATAGACAGTTGCTTGGGCCGTCGTGCTCAGGCCCTGCGCAGCGGCGGTTACCGTGGCGCTGCCACCCGTGCCCACACCCGTGGCCACACCGCTGGTTAGGTCGATCTGCAACACGGTGTTATCGCTACTTGTCCATTCAACACCGCTCGTAATCTGGCTCCTGGAGTTGTCCTGATAAGTTCCCCAAGCTTGCAAAGTCTGAGTATTGGTTGGCCCCACCTGGATCTGCGGGCTCGGAGGCTGGATCGAGATCGCCGTGAGAGTGTTTTTCGGGAAAAACCCCGTGCAACTGACCCCAAAGGCCAGTGCAATCAGAACCGTGAAAGCAAGCGTCAGCGCCAGTTTGCGCCCAGTCAACATAAATGATCGCCTCGGATAGCTTAATCTTAGCAGAGTGCCCGAACTTTGCTCGATCTCCGATAGTGCATGGTTTGGGTCGTACCTTCGCCGCCGCAGCTCACCGCCCGCCCGGCGCATTCTCGAATAGAGAGAACGGGACGCGATTCGGAACTTGCATGACGTTTTCTGGGAGGCCGGCGCCGAAAGAGTGATTTTCGATACGCAAGTCGCGGGGGTGGGCGGCTTGGCCGTTTCTGGGCCGTCGGGCGCACAAGGCGTGATAGAATGAATACACGTATTCGAGTTATCCTCCATGCCCACCTCCATACGACTTTCCGCAAAAGCCCAGCGGCGTCTCGATTTCCTCGCCGACCAGACTGGCCGCACCAAAGCTTTCTACCTGCGTCAGTTGATCGAGAGCGGCCTCGACGATCTCGAGGACTACTATCTCGCGGCCGACGTGCTCGAGCGCGTCCGTAAAGGCGAAGAGAAAATTCATTCCAGCGCCCAAGTGAGAGCCGACCTTGGCTTGGACGATTGATTACACTCAAACCGCCAGGAACCAACTAAAGAAGCTGGACAAGATCGTCGCCCGGCGCATCGCCGATTTCCTGGATGACCGCGTCGCGAAACAGGAAGACCCGCGCACCCTCGGCAAAGCCCTCACCGGTTCGCTCGGCACCCTCTGGCGCTATCGTATTGGGGACTACCGTGTAATCTGCGAAATCCAACACCGGGCAGTAACAGTTCTCGTGATTCGAATCGGCCACCGCAGCGGAGTGTATCGCTGACAAACTCCCACGGCCACTCGTAAGTTGCCATCCCTTGAAGTCAAAGTATTATCGTAGAGGGGGCTGCCCCCCTCGCGGTCGAGCCCACGACCAACGACGGATTTCCTATGGCTGACATTCGCTGTATCGGTATCGCCACCGGAGGCGGAGATGCTCCCGGCCTCAACGCGGTCATTCGCGCTGCCACCAAGGCCGCCATCCTGAAATACAAGTGGAAAGTCATCGGCATTCCCGACGGCTTTGACGGCCTGATCTGGCCTGAAAAATCTTTCGAGCTCACGCTCAAGGAAGTGAGCGGCATCCTGCCCCGTGGCGGCACGATTCTCGGCACCACCAACCGCGGCAATCCTTTTCAGTACAAGACGGAGGAAAACGGCAAGGAAGTCTCCCGCGACATCTCCGACCAGGTGATCGCCAACGCCGCCAAGCTGGGCATCGACGCCATCATCACCATCGGCGGCGACGGTTCGCAGAAGATCGGCTACGAACTTTTTCAGAAGGGAATGAAGATCGTCGGCGTGCCCAAAACCATCGACAACGATCTTTCTGCGACCGAGGTGACGTTCGGCTTCGATACCGCGATTCACACCGTGACCGACGCCATCGACAAGATTCACACCACCGCGGCCTCGCACCACCGCGTTATCGTGGTCGAGGTCATGGGCCGCGACTGCGGCTGGATCGCGCTCGAGGCCGGCATCGCCGGCGGGGCTCACATCATCCTCATCCCGGAAATTCCATTCACCATCAAGGGCATTTGCGAATGCATTGCGGTGCGCGAGCGCATCGGCAAGCACTTCACCATCGTTGTCGTGGCGGAGGGCATCACCCTGCCGCACGAACTCAAGCAAATGGCGCGCGGCTGGCCTGTGGGCAACACCATCGGCGATGCCATCGGCCTGTTCTCGAACAAAGAGGTGCGAGTAAGTGTGCTGGGGCACATCCAGCGCGGCGGTTCGCCTTCTCCGTTTGACCGCGTGCTGGCCACGCGCTTCGGCGTCGCGGCTGTCGAACTGATTGCCGAAGGCGGATTCGGGAAGATGGTCGCACTGCGCGGCGGCAATATTGTCTCCGTCGACGTGGCCGCCGCCATTGGGCATCTCAAGTCCGTCGACCCGAAAGGCGAAATGGTGCGCACCGCGCGCGCCATCGGAATCGGATTCGGTGACTAGATCCTCGCGTGTCGCACTCGCCATGCCTTGGCGCGTTCGTGTTCCTGATCACTGACATTTGCCAGGCGAGCGCGTAGAAATGATGTCGGTTCAGCCATTGCGTACTTGCTTTCGGGCAGGGAGGGAGTATGGCAACTCAGCATGCATCGCTCAGAATCATCGAGGATTTCCTGGCTCAGAAACGCATTGCCATGGCGGGGATCTCGCGGGACCCTGCCAGTTTCAGCGTAACCCTGTTTGACGAACTCTGTCGCCGTGGGTATGACGTAGTTCCAGTGAACCCCAACATCGCGGAAGTGAAGGGACGGCGCTGCTTTGCCCGCGTACAGGACATCCAGCCTCCTGTGGAAGCAGCCTTGCTGATGACTTCCCCGAAAGAAACAGAGCAAGTTGTGAACGACTGCGCCGAGGCGCACATACCGCGGATTTGGATGTACAGGGCAGCAGGCAAAGGCGCCGTTAGCCCAAGAGCGGTCGAGTTCTGCCGCGAGCGCGGGCTGCAGGTGGTTCCGGGCGAGTGTCCGCTTATGTTTCTGCCGCACACTGCAGGCTTCCATCGCTTTCACGGGTTCGTCCGCAAGATCACAGGCCGTTATCCACGGCGCGCGTCTTCTTAGCTACAGGTGGTAAACATGGGCTCTGACAAATCCGGACGTCTGGTAATTCTTAGCGGGCCGTCATGTGTGGGAAAGAGCCCGCTGTTCAAGGCCCTGGGCAAGTTCTATCCTGAGCTGCATGACCAGCTTCACAAATTAGTGCTTTTCAACAGCCGCGCTCCACGTCCGGGCGAACGCGACGGCATCGACTACCATTTCCGCACGCGGGCTCAGGTGGATGCGCTACGGTCGGACAATCGATGCGCCGTACTGGAGGTGCGCAGCGACCTGCAAGCGCTGGATGTTCAGGAGCTCGAAGCATTGCTTCGACGTGGCGACGTTTTCTTCGAAGGGAATCCTTTTGTGGGCCGGGCACTGCAAACGCACCCTCGCCTCGCGGCTATGAACCGGCTAAGTATTTTCGTCTCGCCGCTTTCGAAGGAGGAGATCGCGTACTCAAAGGCGCCTGAGCGTAACCTGTCGCTGCAGGAGTTCGTCACCGACGTTATGCGGCGCAAGCTGCTGCGCCGGACTCGGCGGCAAAAAGGAGAGCTGTCGGGCCGGGACTTGGAAAACATCGAGACTCGCGCCTCAAGTGCCTACCGCGAACTGCAGGAGGCGTGGCACTTCCAATATGTGATTCCAAATCACGACGGCGAGGACAGTGACAACTGGGAAGCGTTCTACTATCTGCTTGGCGATGCCCGCAAAACGCTCGAAGCCTTCGCCGCCCTACTCAAGGGCGTCGTTCCGCCCGGCGTTGAGAAGTGGGAAGAGAATTTCTTGCCGCACGTCCCCTAGGGCGACCTCTGTGACCCGGATCACAGTCAGCCTCTAAAGCGCATGTCAGTCTTGCTCTGCGGCATTACTCCGCATCGCGAGCACGTATGGCCGACACTCTAGCTGCATTGCCCAGTTCGTCCACGACGCAACGCGGGCATGAAGAGTTGCGCGCGGCGCGCTTGGCCATGCGTCTGTCTCTGCTCGTTGGCGTGATGATGCTGGCGGGAAAAACTGCCGCCTACTTCATGACAGGCTCCGCGGCCATCCTCTCCGACTTTGCCGAGTCTGTCGTTCACGTGGTGGCGGTGGCCTTTGCCGCGTTCAGCCTGCGGTTGAGCACAAAACCCGCCGCGCCCAACTTTCTCTACGGCTACGAACGGATCACTTTTTTCTCGGCCGGCTTTGAAGGCGCGATGATCGTTCTGGCCGCAATCTGGATACTGGTGGCCACAACCGGGAAGTGGCTGGACGGGTTGAAGTTAGAGCATCTGGGATCCGGAACCCTGCTGCTCCTCGCCGCCGGCTTTCTGAATGCGGCGCTGGGCTGGTACTTGCTCCGGGTGGGAAAGCGCAGTCACTCGCTCATCCTCGAAGCTGATGGCAAACACGTCCTCACCGACAGCCTGACCAGCTTTGGCGTCGTGGCCGGGCTTGGTCTGGTGATGCTTACGGGATGGAAGCCGTTCGATCCGCTGATCGCCTTCGCAGTCGCCGCGAACATTCTTTGGTCAGGTGGACGCTTGGCCTGGCGTTCAGCCGTTGGCTTGCTCGACTATTCCGACCCTCAGGCGGGAAAACAGATCCGCGAGAAATTGGACGCAATTTGTGATGAACTCGGGGTGCATTATCACGGTGTGCGCTTCCGCACTACCGGCTACCGGCAAATCATCGAAGTCCACTTGCTGTTTCCGCAGGCCACTATGGTAGGGGAGGCTCACCGCTTGGCCACTGCGCTTGAAGAGCGCCTGCCCGTGGAACTGGCAAGACCCGCCGAAGTGATCACCCATCTGGAATCGCTGGAAGACCACGCCGACGTCCACTCTCAGGAGCACTATACCGGGCGGCCGGAATAGCGGCGGATTCCTCGACGGCTCCTCACTCGGTTGTTGATTCTGCATGCGCCCGCTTGCAGGTGATTGATTCTTTGTGATGCAATCGCAAGGGTAATTGTGTACTTTGACTGACCAAGAGCGAGCTTGAAAAGCGAGAGGCCGCTTGTCAGCGCACGAAAGTGCGAAGAAGAAACGAAAGGCTGCCTAATCTGTAAGCGCCGCGCCCGGTCAACTCCACCGTTGGGCGTCTACATTGTCACAGTATAGAGTTGCTATGGAGTCATATGGAAATAGGACGAATTGGTGCCATCTTTCGTTACCCAGTTAAGTCAATGGCCGGTGAATTACTAGATGTTGCAAGGCTAAGTTGGTATGGCATTGAGGGTGATCGCAGGTTCGCTTTTCGGCGACTCAATGACAAAAGTGGGTTACCATGGCTGACGGCGAGTAAGCTACCGCAGTTGCTCCTCTATAAACCATTCGGGTTCGACAGCAACACTGCCGAGCTACTTCCAACGCACGTTTGTACGCCGGACGGGAAAGAGTACGAACTCCGAAGCGACGAACTACGGGAGGAACTTTCGAGCCGGTATGGCAGTGATGTCGAATTGATGAATCTCAATCATGGCATCTTCGACGAAGCCTGTATTTCGGTAATCAGCCTCGGCACGGTGCATGGCGTCGAGCGCGAATCAGGCCGAGACGTTGACCTTCGCAGATTTCGACCAAACGTTGTGATCGAAACAGATAGCGCTGAGCCGTTTGAGGAAGGCAGATGGGTGGGCCGGACATTGATGTTTGGTGAAGTGAACAGCGGGGCAGCCCTCACGGTTACGATGAGGGATGAGCGATGTGTCATGGTTAATTTTGACCCAGACACAGCCGAGCGAGATTCTAAAGTGATGAAGACTGTTGTTCGTATGAACGGGAATTACGCCGGCGTATACGGCACGGTGGTCAGGGCGGGCGAGCTTCGGGTCGGTCAACTCGTGACCTTGGGAGGGTAGGACATTGTGCAGCGCATCAGCGCCGTTGCACAGGCATGCCGGCCAACAACTTTCACTGCTAGTCTTTCATCATCGCGTCAATCAGAGCGTAGAGTTGGCTGGAGTCTTTCATTTCCACATATGGCTTGTCCGGATGCCGGCTGCTGACCACGTACACTGTGGGCGTGTGATCGAGCTTGATGGCCTTTCCCAGTTCGCGGTCGGCGTTCACCTCGGCGGCAAGCTTGCCTTGCGGATCGACCACGAAAGGGAAGTCCACTTTATGCGCGGCGGCGAACCTCTCGGCATAGCTGCGCAGGTTCTGGGGATTGATCTCCAACTGGTTCGAGAAGCAATAGTCGCGGAACTCGTTGCCCAGAGCTTTTGAACTCGTGTCGAAGTAGTGCGCCATCACGGCCGCGTCATAGGACCAGTTGTGCATGGGCAGGGGAAAGTCGTGGCGTACGAGGGGAATCTTGTAGGTCTTCGAGGCCTGCTCGAGAATGGGCGCCACCCGGCGGCATTGCGGGCACTGCAGATCCTCGAACACTACAATGGCCACCTGCGCGCCCTTGGGTGGACGCAACACCTCATTGACCGGCGCATCCGCGGCCGCGCACCAACCAGCGGCGAACAGCAACGACAGAAGAGTAATCCGATACCTGGGCATGTTTTTCATCACGTGTTTCTCTTAAATGGTAACCGAAGCGGGGTCGCTGTGTCAGGATGTCCCCTTTTTGCTTCCCTCAAAGAGGACCCGCACATTTGACCGCAATAGGTAAACCAGCAATCCCCCGGCAATCACGACGCCCACACCGCCGCGCAGGAAGTCCCCTCTGAGGCAATTAACCAGGTCTCCCAGAACCTGAGTGGCGATGATGGCAACGCCTAGTCTCCATCCCCAGAGCTGGCGGCGAAACCACCCCACTCCGGCAAGCGCCAAAACAATGCCGAGCATCAGGAAGGCGAGGCCTAGAGTTCTGCCGAGAGGAGCGAGTTGTTTGTAGGCGCTCGGGTTGAGCCTCCACATGCGGTCGAGAACCGTGCCAGGCCAAGCTAGCGTGGTCCCGGCGAGGGAAGCCATCAGCGCGCCAAAAAACAGAAAGACGCCGAAGGCGGTGAATCCGTAGCGCGGTCCTGGCGGGGCTTCTTTCCCGATGCCATCGCGAGAGCGATCCTGCATTCGCCGACTATAGACCGAAACGTTGCGGTGTTGGCCCGATGATTCTGCAATTCAGGTTTCGGAGTGCATTTTCCGTAAACCTTTCGTGCCGGGAAAGCGGGTTGCAACGCGCTATAGTGGGAACTGAACCTTGCAGGTGAGTCTCGCTAAGCATGTCGCAAGCATCGTGAAACCGTATCGTCCATCGCATCGTTGCCGGCTCGCTCTGGTGCTCGTGCTGGCCGCTTTTTCCCTTATCGGTTTTTCCGCCTGCAATCGCAAAGGCCACCGCGTGCTGGAGGTGAACTATGTCTCGGCGGTACAGGCTACGCTCCGCGACCAGGTGGCCACCATCTACAGTCGCGTCGGGACGGTGAAGAACGGCGACCGGGTGGAGGTGCTGGAACGCGAGAAGCGTTTTTCCCGCGTGCGCACCGCAAGCGGCCTCGAAGGCTGGATCGAGCAACGTTACCTGGTAGATCAGCAGACCTACGACGGCTTGCAAAAGCTCACCCGGGAGAACTTGAACGATCCGGTGCAGGCGCCCGGTGTGCTGCGCAACGACACGAACCTGCACCTCACGCCCGGCCGCGAGACCGAGCATCTGTATCAGCTTTCCGCCGGAGCGAAGGTTTCCGTGCTGAAGCGCGCCACAGCGGACAAGCAGCCAGGTGCAGCGCTCGCTGCAGCCAAATCCGGGAAGGCACTCGAGGGGAAGACTTCGGGTGGGAAAACGGCCTCCAGCCCTGTGCTCGAAGACTGGTGGTTGGTACGCGACACGCAGAACCGCGTGGGCTGGGTGCTGGCCCGCATGGTGGACTTGGACGTCCCGCTCGAAGTCGCGCAATATGCCGAAGGCCAGCGCTTCGTTGCATTCTTCGTTTTGAATCAGGTGCAAGACCCGGGCAGAGAGGGCGCCGACAAGAGAGTTTCCCAGTATCTGTGCGCCATCACCGAAGCGCACGACGGCCTGCCTTACGACTACGATCAGATTCGCGTTTTCACTTGGAACGTCCGCAAGCACCGCTATGAGACTGCCTACCGCGAGCATGGTCTGCACGGCGTGCTACCCGTGACGGTGACGACCGAGAATTTCGATAAGGAAGGCACACTGCCCGTCTTCACCCTGCGCGTGAAAGACGACACCGGCAACGTCAGCGAGCGCAAATACAAGCTGAACACGCCGATTGTGCGCCGGGTGCTGGCTCCGGGCGAGCAGAAAGCAGCGCCGAAGGCGGCGACGAAGCATCGTCATCGCTAACTGGTATGTCGTAGAGACGTAGCTTGCTACGTCTTCTACGACAGTTTCGGCATAGCATCGGTGCTAGCAGTAGAAGTCGGCGATGCTTTCCACCACGCAGCGCTGCTCGTCGTCGGTGAGTTCGGGGAACATGGGCAGGGCCAGCACTTCTTTCGCGGCGCGCTCGGCTTCGGGGAAGTCGCCTTCGCGGTATCCGAGATACACAAAACAGGGCTGAAGGTGCAACGGGATGGGGTAATAGATCTCCGTCCCAATCTTGCGCGCAGCGAGGAACTCGCGCAATTCCTCGCGGCGATAGGCGCGAACGACGTACTGATGGAACACAGGGTGAGCGGCCGCCGCCGTGCAGGGCAGGTGAATCGGGAAGTCGTCCGGAATGGTAGATTGCGGATAGTTGACCGCCGATTGTGAACTTGCCAGGCCGGCTTCAGCGAACAGATGATCGTAGCTTGCGGCGCGCTGGCGGCGGGCCTGGTTCCATCCCTCGACATATTTCAACTTCACGCGCAGGATGGCGGCCTGAAGGGCGTCGAGGCGGCTGTTCCATCCCAACTCTTCGTGAACGTAGCGGCGCGGGCTGCCGTGATTGCGCAGGCGGCGCATGTGCGCCGCCATCTCGGGAGCGTTGGTGGTCACCAAACCGGCGTCACCGCAGGCGCTGAGATTCTTTGTGGGATAAAAGCTGAACGCTGCCGCGACGCCCATGGATCCTGCGCTGCGGGCTTTGCCCGCTCGATTTTCCCACTGCGCTCCGATGGCCTGCGCGGCGTCTTCGATCAAGGACAGATGGAATTCCTCAGCCAGCCGCTGGAACGCGTCCATGTCCGCGCATTGGCCGTAGAGATGAACCGGGAGCAGCGCCCGGAGTTTGTCGCGCGGGCGGCCGCGCAGAAAAGACTCGACGCGAGTGGGGTCGAGATTCAAAGTGTGCGGATCGATATCGGCAAACACCGGACGCGCGCCGGCGCGCACGATGGCGCTGGCCGAGGCGAAGAAGCTGAAAGGCGTAGTGAGGACCTCATCTCCGGGCTGCACTCCCGCGGCAGCCAAAGCCAGCCACAAAGCGTCGGTACCAGAGGCGCAACCCACGGCGTCGCGCGCGCCGCAGAAGTCGGCAAGCTCGCGCTCGAAGGCCTCGACCTCGGAGCCCAGAATGTAGTGCTGTGACGCACACACCCGGCCGACGGCGGCGAGCACTGCGGCCCCCACTTGCTCATACTGTCGCCGCAGATCGAGCATTGGCACAGACTCAGGGCGCGTCGCACACGGGGAATGCGCCTTCGCCGCATGCGGCTTGGACGACTTGGACTTCGTCGGAGAAGTGGTCACGGAAACACTGATTGTAGCAGGAGGCGCGTGCTGCATGTCCGGCCTCACCTGACTCTGAACCGGCACGCGCAGGCGGGTTCGAGCGGGCATGGAAATGAGCTTTTCGCTGGGTTCCGGGGCGCGCGACTTCTACGTAAATCCATATGAATCGACAGCCCAATCTTCCAATCCAAAGAATGACTGCGGCAACTGGGATCACAACTCATTGAAAACAATGACTGTTAACGTCGGCAGCTTTGGAGTGTTAGTTGCTAGGTGGTAATGTTCGTTAAGGCCCAAAGGTTGAGTACCGGGCCTGTGGTATGGGTCTCAGGGTTTGGCAGTTGTACTAACCTCACCAGGAATAGAAGACATAACAAGAACGACAAGAAATCGTTCACTTACGGAGACAACACTATGAGTCGTAATTCAGCGAAGTTCGGGATGTTTGCCGTTTGCTTGTTCTCTGTGCTGCTGCTGGTAGCCAATGTGTTTGGACAAGAAACCACCGGCGGACTGCAAGGAACCGTAAAAGACCCTAGCGGCGCAGTAGTTGCCAATGCCGTGGTTGAACTGTCGGGTAACGCACTCGTAGGGAAAAAGAACCTTACGACCGACGGCAGCGGTTACTATCGCTTTGCCAACCTCCCGCCCGGCACCTACATGATCACCGTGAAGGCGTCTGGATTCTCCGAGTTGAAGCGCGAAGGCATCGTCCTCGAAGTAGGCCACCTTCCCACTCTTGACCTGACACTGTCAGTGGGTGCAGCGGGCACCGTGGTCGAAGTGACCGGCGCAGCGCCGGTGATTGACGTCACCACGAATACGAACCAGACCAACGTCACCAATGATGTCATTCAGAATGTCCCGCACGGCAACTCTTATCAGTCCATGATTCAGTTCGCGCCAATGGCCCGCAACGAACCTCTGGCCGGTGGGACTGCCGGCCTGACTGGCAACACCGGCGGCTCCCTGCCGGGCAGCTCCGGCAACGGACAGGACTTCGGTTATTCGATTGGCGGCGGTGCGGATTCGGAAAATAGCTACCTCGTGGAAGGCCAAGACACGGAGAATATCTCGGGGGGCTTTTCCGGCGCTAATGTTCCGTTCCAGTTCATTCAGGAGGTTCAGATCAAGACCTCAGGGATTGAGGCCGAGCACGGTGGCGCCCTGGGCGGCGTGGTCAACGTCGTCATGCAGAAGGGCAGCAACGCTTACCACGGCCAGTTTTTCGCCACCTATGAAAGCTCCGCGGCGGATGGCTCGCCGATCCCCTTCTTGCGGTATGACCCGAGTTCTCTCGGTGCCCCAGACGGCTCTACCGCTTGCAATGGTGGTCCCTGCGGTGGATTTGATGCCGCGTCTCAAGAATATCAGAGGAAGAAAGATCACTTCCGTAATCTTAACCCTGGTGTAACCATTGGCGGTCCCATCGTTAAAGACCGGCTCTGGTTCTTCCTGGGCGTTGCGCCTTTTATCCAATCCCGGGCAAGAACCGTGGATTTCACTTCTGCTTCCCCGGCTTCCGGAAATGCAGCTCTCGGGCCTCAATACTTTACCGAGGACACTCAGACCTACTTCACTACAGCTCGCCTGGATGCCTCACTGACGCAGAAGATCCGTGTGTTCGGTTCGTTGCTCAGTCAGTATGCGCGCCAAACCGGATCCAACCTGCCGCTAGCGGATTCAGCATTCCCGGGTTTCGTTAACACCTCTATCAACACTCCTATAGTGGCCTACGCCCATGGCATTGGTTGGTCGAATCCCAATGCGACCTACAACTTCGGCGCGGACATAAGCCTGACCCCGAAGGTTGTTTCCACCACGCGATTCGGCTACTTCTTCACTAACTACCACGACTTTGGCTGGCAGACGTCAACCCCGAACCTTCAATGGCGCGCTAGTGGACAAGGCGCAGTTGATCGTCAAGGTAATCCTCTGCCCGCCAGCCTGCAGCAGCCTAACGGCAGTACCACCGAACCTTACGACGGCGCATTCACTCAATATAACGCCAGCAAACACTATCAGTTCAATCAGGACGTGGCCTTCTTTAAGAGCGGCTGGGGCGGAACCCACAATATCAAGGTCGGGTACCAGTTCAACCGTTTGAGCAACGTCATTAATCAGAACGGGAACGTGCCCTTACTTCGGGTGGTCCCGGGCGCCCATTCATGGTTCCCATTTACATCCACCGGCAATGACAATTGTGCGTTGCTGGTAGCTCAGTGGGGACACTGCAGCGGCCTGTACGGGTATGCGTACGTGCTGGATTTCGCGACGATCCTGCCCGCAACCGCCGTCGACAATAACCATGGACTCTTCGTCCAGGATTCCTGGACGGTTCGTCCCGGCCTAACTCTCAACCTTGGCCTGCGCGTCGAAAAAGAATACCTGCCAGCTCCCGGTGGTTATAAGAACCTGATCAAGTCCATCGACTTCGGTTGGACAGACAAGGTTGCACCCCGGCTCGGTTTTGCCTGGGATCCTACGCGCAGCGGCAAGGCGAAAATCTTCGGTAGCTATGGAGTTGTCAATGATGTCATGAAACTCCTGCTGGCACAGACGTCGTATGGCGCGCAGTCCTTCGAAGAGTGTGCCTATGCTCTTGGGCCGAATTCGGGGGGCGGGTTCGACATCAACGATTATAACGGCCTGAAGTTCACGAGCAGCCGTGCTTGCCCGAATGGCGCGCCCAGCTCGGGAGCTAACTGGACCACTGGAACACCCGTATCTCTGACGGATCCCTCTGGTGTTTCACTGATTGAAAATATCAACTTGCGCCCTTGGGAACCTAGCGCTCCTGGCATCAAGCCCTATCGCCAGCACGAGTACGTTGGAGGGGTTGACTATCAGCTCGCTAAGGACTGGGCGCTCGAGGCCCGTTATGATCGCCGCCGCCTCGACCACATCCTTGAGGACTCCTCATTAAACGACCCCTTCTGGGGAGAAACCTATACCATCGTCAATCCGGGTGAGGGCGTGAACCGTACCGTCAACGGCTACGCCAGCTATCTGACCTCCATCGGGGAGAAATTCGGCGTTCCGGGATGGGCGTTCAACGGTACTTTTGACCAGAATTTCGGTCTCTCATTTGGAACTTGCCCAACCTGCCCCGCCATGCCCAAAGCTGTTCGTAACTATGATGGGCTGGAGATCCGGCTGACCAAGAGTATGAGTCGTGGTTGGGCTGGAATGTTCAGCTACACCTGGAGCAGCCTGTGGGGTAACTATGCGGGTCTGACGAATACCGACCAGACCGATGGAGGATTCCCGGGACGTAACTCGCCAGACACCAGCCGTGCGTTTGACGAGCCGTTCTACTACTACGGCGCCAACGGTAAGTCGAATAATGGGCCGTTGCCGACCGACCGTCCGAATACCTTCAAGGGGTACGTTTATTACCAGCTCCCCTGGAAGCACATGACAACGACCTTTGGTCTCTTCCAGACTGCCTACCAAGGTAGCCCGCAGTACTCGTACATCGACGTGGGCACCATGTTCGGGCAATCGGTCTCCGAAGCCGTGGCCATATACGGCCGCGACAAGTGGGTGAACATGACCCAGGATCCGGTGACCGGGGCGATTACGCTTGGCAACCCCTATTCCAGGCGCGCGCCATGGTTCACCCAGTCTGACGTCAACATCGGACATTCCATCAAGACCGGTGAACATCAGACGCTCGGTTTTACAGTAAACGTCCAGAACCTGTTAGGTCAGCGTGTCGTCACCTCGTACTATGGCGGCATGAACGCAACATTCTTCCCGAGCCCATTGCTTCCGCAGGAAAATGCCCTCTCTGACGCGTCTTCGTACCAAGCGTATATGACTGGGTACAACCCGCAGCAGTGGATTAACGACAACACCGCGGGCCCAGCTGTGACCAAGAGCGCCTGGTACGGACAGCCGTTCACCTACCAACTCCCGCGCAACTTGCGCTTCGGGGTGAGCTACAGCTTCTAGCTCGCACCGTTTGCATCAGAGGGAGCCGGCATACCGGCTCCCTTCTTTTTTGTGCACCAAAAATCAGCCCCACGCCTTGGCGTGGGGTTCGTTGATCGAACGCAGCTTTACTACTTCCCGAACATCGGGTAGTGGCTGGCAGCGCCCATGAAGAACAGCATCACTAGCGACAGGAAGGCGTTGGCGCGGGAGGCCAGGAAGGCTTGGCGGGCCATGGCTTTGGCTTTATCGGGCATGGGCGTGCCGTTGGTGGCGTTGTCGCGCGTCCATTGAATCAGGCGCTTCTGGATGCGCCAGATGACTCCCCAGACGTTAAGCAGCATGACCCAGCCAATGCCGCCGCCGATGCCGATGGAAAGCAGGCGGCTGCTCTCCCAGCCGTGGCTGTTCAAACTCAGGAAGAGCCACGACGCGGCCGCGACCACCACGGCATAGACCACGCCCACGAATGCACCGTTGTCGAAGATTCCTTTGCCGGGGATGAGACAGGCGTAGAGGATGGCCCAGACAATCGTCCAGATCAGAAAGAAGCTGCCCAATACCGTGCCGTGGGAAGGAGCCAATCCCAGACTTTGGCCGTTGTGGACGTCAGAAGTCACAACAACTTCCCAATAGGTGATTCCGGCGAGCACGGTCAGCGCCGCCGTCATGCGGAACCACCACAGAGCGCGCGTCATCAGCGCGGGCATGACTTTGCCCTTGGTGGCGGCGTCGAGTTCTTTCATCAGGGGAACGTTCACCAAGTTGAAGAAATAGAGCAGGCCGATCCAGGTGATGCCGGCAAGGAAGTGGATCCAGCGGACCAGCATCAGAAAGTTGGTGTTGAAGTCCGGGGGAAAGTTGATTTGGGGTGCAATGAAAGTTGTGAGAGCGGCGCTTGCCATCATGCCTCCTAAGGTTTTCACCGGATCCTTCCGGATGCGGAAGGATCGGCGTTACGCAAGGGCGGAATTGCCCACGCCGGGATTGTACACAACGGCCAGGAGCGATGAGGAAAGCTTTACACTGTGCAAGAAAAGTCGGGCTTCCACAAAGTTCCGGGTTGAAAAGCCGGAGAGGACACCGTATCGTACTCACAGCTACCTGCCAGGCGGCGCCGTCCGGAGAAACCGTGCGGCGAGGAGGCAGGTTGTCCCCCCGTGTTCCTCAGGAGGGGAATTCCGTGAGGAACATGCTGTTGATTTGAGCTTGCCTTGAGGGTGCCTGCGGACGGGGCGAGTTGGTTGTGTTGCTAGTTAACGAATCTAAGGAGATCGGCTATGGAAAGCGGCAAGCCGGCGCAGAACATCCAGGATTCCTTCCTGAATACGGCCCGCAAGGAGCGATTGAGCATCACCATTTACCTGTTGAGCGGAGTGAAGTTGACGGGCCGGATTCGTTCCTTCGACAAGTATTCCGTGGTGCTCGAGGCCAATGGTCAGGAGCAATTGATCTTCAAGCACGCCATCTCGACCGTGGTGATGGGCCGAACCGCGTCCCATGGGGCGCATTTGGCGCATCCCGAGGCCAAGGCCGCAACTGCTGCGCCTGGGTCGGCGTCGGCACCGGCGCCGGCAGCGGCTTCGGCGGCGAGCGCTTCAGGCACCGAAGGGTAAGGCGTTTTCGGTTTGCGCAGTTCTCATCCCAAGAAGACCCGCGATGGTGCGTCCGCAGGTGGACGTGTGCCGCTTGGTGCAGAGACGGCGCGCAAGGTAGAGGACTTGCAGGAACGCGCGTTTTTGGTTGGGATTGACGTGCGCACGCGCGGGCGCAGCGGGACGAAGGGCACAGTTACAGCACAGGCGCAGGCGGCGCGGGATGCGGCGTCGGCTGCGCCCAGCAAGTCCGCAGCTTCGGGAAAGTCCGTTACCAACAAACCGAGCATTCCTGAGTTCGATGCGGACGAGTCGCTGGCCGAACTGCGCACGCTGGCGGAGAGCGCGGGCGCGAAGGTAGTCGGCGAGATTTTGCAGAGGCGCGACCGGCCCGATCCCGCCACTTTGATCGGCGCGGGCAAGCTCGAAGAAATTGCGGGCGCGGCCGCGTCCGTGAATGCCGACCTTCTTCTCTTCGATCACGATCTGAGCGCTTCGCAGCAGCGCAATATTGAAAAGATTGTTCAGCGGCGGGTGATCGACCGCACGCAGCTGATCCTCGACATTTTTGCGCGGCACGCGCGCACGCGGGAAGGCCAGTTGCAAGTGGAGTTGGCGCAGTTGCAATACCTGCTGCCGCGGCTGGCGGGGCGTGGCGTGGAGATGTCGCAACTCGGCGGTGGCATCGGAACGCGCGGTCCCGGTGAAACGCAGCTTGAAACCGACCGGCGGAAGATTGCGCGGCGCGTGCGGCACGTAGAGCAGCAACTGGAGAACGTGCGGCGCATCCGGGCGCAGCAGCGGCAGCGGCGGGAGTCGGCTCCGGTGGCGACGGTCGCGCTGGTGGGATACACGAACGCGGGCAAGTCGACGCTATTCAACGCGCTGACGCGGGCCGCGGTGCTGGCTTCGCCGCGCATGTTCGCCACACTCGATCCGACGATTCGGGCGGTGGTACTGCCCTCGAAACGGAAAGTGCTGCTCTCGGACACGGTGGGATTCATTCGCAGCCTGCCGCACACGCTGGTCTCGGCGTTTCGCGCCACGCTCGAAGAGGTGCAGCGGGCGTCGCTGATTCTGCATGTTTCCGATGCCAGCAGCCGGCTCTCGGCCGAGCAGGATGCGCAGGTGGAGATTGTCCTGAAAGAACTGGAAGCGGAGAAGAAACCGCGGCTGCGGGTGATGAACAAGGTCGATCTGCTGGATGTGGAAGTGGCCGAGAGTCTGGTGAGGGGCGGTGTGCTCGACGCGAAGACGGTGTATGTATCTGCGGCGGAGGGCACCGGGTTGGATCGGCTGCTGGCGCGCATTGACGCCATGATCGAAGAAGACCCAGTCAGCCGCGTGCATTTGCGCGTGCCGCAAAAAGAAGGAAAGATGCTGGCCATGCTCGAAGGCAAGGCGCGAATTTATTCGCGGGCTTACAAGGATGGAGTGGTGCAGCTGGAAGTGGAGGCGCCGGAGTCGGTGGTGAGGAAGGTTAGGGAGTGGGTGGTGGGCTGAACGGATAGCTTAAATGGGCCGGCAACCAAGAAGCGGTGACATTCCTTGGCTATCGGCCCATTCGATCCTGAATTGGATCGGAGGTGATACTTCAATGCTAATCCTCTTTACCGGGAAGTCAAGGGCTAGTTGCAGATTTCTGCATGAGCCGCCGAATCAGGCTTGACAAGCGGATTTCGCCCGTTTTGAAACTGTTCTTGCGAAGCCAAAATCGCACGAAAATCGCGCCCTTTGCGTTGACATAAGCATCTGCGGACGTTAGACTTAACAGTTTTCATAGCCCTCATTCTCCTGTATAGCAGCACTCAATGGATGAAACGCTACGACAACTAGGCGAATTACTGCTCGGGTCAGTGCCGACAGTGATTCTGCTGGCACTGCTCTACCTGCTCTACGCCACCATCGTGCACAAGCCTTTACGGCGCGTGCTGGAGGAGCGGCGCAGCAAGACAGAGGGTGCGGTCGAGAAGTCGCGGGCTGACATTGCCGCGGCGGAGGCGCGCACGTCCGAATACGAGCAGCGGCTGCGTGAGGCGCGGGCTACGGTGTTCCGCGCTCAGGAGGCCCGGCGCAAGGCAGCGCTGGATGCGCGGACCGCAGCGCTGAACGAAGCTCGCAACAAGGCCCAGGCCCAGGTGCAGGCGGCGAAGGCTGACATCCAGAAGGATCGCGAGGCGGCGCAGGCAAGTTTGCAAGGCGAGGTTCAGACCCTGGCGACGGAAATTGTGCGGCGCGTACTGCAGCCGGCCGGAGCGGGACGCTGATGCCGAAATCCATAGTGTCGAGCGTCACGGCTCAGAATCAGAAGAATCAGAATCAGAATCAGAATCAGAAGAAGATGACTTCCGCTTACCGAGCTATTCGGGTGTGCCTGCTGACCCTGCTCGCGTTGGGTTTTGCCGGGATGCTTGCGCCGCTGCGTGCGCAGCAGGAATCCGCTGCTCCACAAGAGCAGCAGGTCGGTCAGGCACCGAAGCAGCCGGCGGGCATCGGGCGGCAACTGGCGCACGAGACGCGCGAAGCCGCCGGAGAAGAAGCGGACGAGACGGCGGAGTTTAAACAGTCTGCATCGGTGCTGCTGATTGCGAAGTGGACAGGGATGAGCCTGCAGCATGCCTATTGGTTGAGCGTGCTGTCGAACTTTGTGGTGATCGCGGTGGTAATCTTCTGGGCCGGCCGCAAGTATTTGCCGGGAATGTTCAGCGCCCGCACGGCAGCGATCCAGAAAGCGATGCAGGAGGCGCAGAAGGCCAGCGAGGAAGCGCGCCGGAGGCTGGCCGAGATTGAATCGCGCCTGATGAAGCTGGACGTCGAGATTGGGATGATGCGCGATGCCGCGGAGAAAGAAGCTGAGACGGAGGAAGCGCGCATCCAGGCCGCGGCTCAGGAGGATGCGCGGAAGATGGTGCAATCGGCGCAGCAGGAAATCGCGGCTGCCGCCAAAGCGGCGCGTCGCGAGCTGACGGCTTACGCGGCCGATCTGGCCGTGGGGCTGGCGCAGAAGCAGATTCATGTGGATGCTGCCACCGATCAGGCGCTGGTGCGGAGTTTTGCCGGCGAGTTGGGTGTATCTGAGAGCTCCGGGCCGGGAAAGGCTGGGCACTAGAGAATGGCCTCCGTCGCCAGCACGTATGCCCGGGCCTTCGCGGATGTGGTTCTCAGCGCGCATCTCGACGCCGATCGTTCGATTGCGGAATTGCGCACGATCGCCAGTTTGCTCAGCGAGAGTGCGGATCTGCGGCGGGTGTGGGAGAATCCCGCGATTCCTGCTGAGCAAAAGCGGCGGGTGCTGGACGTAATCGCCGAGCGTGACGGGATTTCAAAGCCGGTGAGGAATCTGGTCGCGGTGCTGATCGATCACCGGCGGGTCCATTTTCTGGAACCCATCATCCGGCAACTGGAGAAAGAACTCGATGCGCGGCTGGGATTCGCCGAGGCCGAGATCACCAGCGCCCGCGAATTGGGCGAAGCGGAAAAGCGCGAGTTCGAGGCGCAGGTCGGGAAGCTGACCGGCAAGAAAGTCCGCGCCCACTACGGGCAGGATGCGTCGCTTCTGGGGGGAGCAGTGGTCCGCCTTGGCAGCACGATTTACGACGGTTCGGTGAAAGGGCAGTTGGAGAGATTGAAAGAAGCTATTAGCTCTTAGCTACTAGCTTCTAGCTCCTAGCTCGTACGGCTAGGGTCATTCGCTAGAAGCCAGAAGCTAGAAGCTCTCTAAGAGCTGATTCTATGGCACAAATCAAGGCAGACGAAATAACCAAACTGATCCGCGAGCAGATCGAGAACTACGAATCGAAGATCTCGGTGGACGAAACCGGCACGGTCATCACGCTGGGCGACGGCATCGCGCGCGTGTACGGACTGGACAAGGTCATGGCCGGCGAACTTCTGTCCTTTCCGCACGGCGTGGCCGGCATCGCCATGAACCTGGAAGAAGACCAGGTGGGCGTGGTGCTGCTCGGCGAATACACCGAGATCAAGGAAGGCGACGAAGTGAAGCGCACGGGGCGCATCATGAGCGTGCCCGTGGGCGATGCCATGATCGGGCGCGTAGTCGATTCGCTGGGCCGGCCCATCGACGACAAGGGCCCCATCACGACGGACAACTTCATTGCCCTGGAACGGCTGGCGCCCGGCGTCATTGCCCGGCAGCCGGTGCGCGAGCCCATGGCGACCGGGCTAAAGGCCATCGACAGCATGATTCCGATTGGCCGCGGACAGCGCGAGTTGATCATCGGCGACCGGCAGACCGGAAAGACCGCGGTCGCGCTCGATACCATCATCAACAGCAAGGGCAACGACCTGGTCTGCATTTATAACGCGATCGGGCAGAAGCGATCGTCGATTGCGCAGGTAGTGAAGATTCTGGAAGATGCCGGGGCGATGGAATACACCATCGTCGTGGCGGCTTCGGCGTCGGAACCCGCCCCGATGCAGTACATTTCGCCGTATGCGGCATGCGCTCTCGGGGAATACTTCCGCGATACCAAGCGGCACGCGCTGGTCATCTACGACGATCTATCGAAACATGCGGCGTCCTATCGCGAGATTTCGCTGCTGCTGCGGCGGCCACCGGGACGCGAGGCGTATCCGGGGGACGTGTTTTATCTCCACTCACGGCTGCTGGAGCGCTCGGCAAAGTTGAGCGACAAAAATGGCGGTGGCTCGTTGACCGCTTTGCCGATCATTGAGACGCAAGCGGGTGACGTTTCGGCCTACATTCCGACCAACGTCATTTCGATTACCGACGGGCAGATCTATCTGGAAACCGATTTGTTCAACCAGGGCGTGAGGCCGGCGGTGAACGTGGGTCTGTCGGTAAGCCGCGTGGGCGGCAGCGCGCAAATTAAGGCCATGCGGCAGGTGGCTGGAACTCTGAAACTGGAACTCGCTCAGTATCGCGAACTGGCCGCATTTGCGCAGTTCGGCAGCGACCTCGACAAGGCTACGCAGGCTCAACTCAACCGCGGGCAACGGCTGGTTGAACTGCTGAAGCAGGACCAGTTCTCGCCGCTGCCGTTCTCCAAGCAGATTCTGATCATTTTCGCGGGTACTGGCGGATTCCTCGATGACCTTCCGGTGAATCAGGTACGCGACTTCGAGAAGGAGCTTTACGAATACGTGGACGCGACCAACGCCGGGCTGCTGCGAACGATCATGGAGAAGAAAATTCTCGACGATACGCTGAAGGCGCAGATCACGGATGTAATTAAGCAGGCGAAGCAGCAGTTTGTGGCGTCGCGGGAGGCAGTGGCGAAATGAGAGTTCTCAGTTCTCAGTTCTCTGTTCTCAGCAAAAGCTCAGAGCCGAGGGGCTTTAACTGGGAACCGAGAACGGGAACTGAGAACTGAGAACTGGTTTCCGATGGCAAACATTCTCGACATTCGGCGGCGGATTCGCAGCGTGGTGAATACGCGGCAGATCACCAAGGCGATGAAGGTGGTGTCGGCCGCGAAGCTGCGCCGGGCGCAGGATCGCGCCTTGGCGGCGCGGCCTTACGCGCAGATGCTGACGAATGTGCTGAAGTCGCTGGTGGCGCGAGCGGAGATTTACGATCCGGAGACCGGTGAACCCAAGCATCCCTTGTTGGCGCAACGCGCCGAGAAAAATATTCTCCTGATCGTTGTCACGGGCGACAAGGGGCTGGCGGGCGCATTCAGCGCCAATATCACAAAGGCTGCCACCCGCTTCCTCGAGTCCAAGGCAGGGAAGAATGTTGACATCGAGGCGATTGGACGCAAGGGACGCGATTTTTTGCGGCGGCGCTATCCCGCTGCCCCGGTGCAGACGCGCAGCCTGGCCGAGACCGAAGAATCGCTGGAAACTCGGCCGGAGGCCGGCGAACGTGCCGGAGCGATACAAATTACGGGAGAGCATGTTGGAGTTCTCGGCAAGTTGGAATTCACGCAAGCGCGGACTATGGCGGAGAGCGTGATTGGGCGTTATCAGCGCGAAGAGATCGACGCGGTTTACGTGGTCTTCAACGAATTCAAGTCGGTGATCGCACAGCGCCTCATCGTCGAACAGATTCTTCCCATCGAGCAGATCGGCGAGCAGGCAGTCCGCCTGGCCGAGGAGATGACGGAAGAAGAGAAGAAAAAGGCCAAGGAGGCGGCAATCAGCGCGGGGGTGGGCCTGCGGAGTACCGAATCTCCGGGTGAACCCGCTGCGGCACAATTCGGCACGGCCCAGGTCGATTACATCTACGAGCAGGCGCCCGAGGAATTGTTCCGCGCATTGCTGCCGAAATATGTTTCCATTCAGATCTTCCGTGCGCTGCTGGAGTCGGTGGCGGCCGAGCATGCCGCGCGCATGACCGCGATGGATTCCGCCACCAGCAACGCCACCGACATGATCGACTCGCTGACGCTGGCCATGAACCGGGCGCGGCAGGCGAAGATCACAAAAGAGATCATCGAGATCGTGAGCGGTGCGGCGGCGATGTGAAGAAGAAGCTGCTAGCTTCTAGCTACTAGCTTCTGGCAAAACAGGTTTGCGAGCGCGGGATTATTCGAGGTTCATCCTGCGGCGGTGCTGTAGCAAGCGGTATGACCAAGCTAGGAGCTGGGAGCTAGAAGCTGACTTTATGCCAGAAAACATCGGACATGTCGTTCAAATTGCGGGGCCGGCGGTGGACGTTCAGTTTCCCGAAGGTAAGCTGCCGCCTATTTATCAGGCCGTCAGAGTGGTGAGCGACGGCTTCACCGTCCCCAACCCCGTCAACGTGATTCTCGAAGTGCAACAGCACCTGGGCGAAGGCCGCGTGCGCTGCATCGCGATGGAAGCCACCGAAGGTATGGTGCGGGGCATGAACGCCATCGATCAGGGAGGGCCAATTTCCGTGCCGGTGGGCCGCGGCACGCTGGGGCGCGTGATGAATGTGATCGGCGAGCCCGTCGACCAGCTTGGCCCGGTCGAATACACCGAACGCATGCCGATTCACCGTCTCGCGCCTGCCTTCGACGAACAAGCCACGACTGCGGAGATGTTTGAGACAGGTGTGAAGGTCATCGATCTTATTCAGCCGTTTTTGAAGGGCGGCAAGATCGGCCTGTTTGGCGGCGCGGGCGTGGGCAAGACCGTCGTGATCATGGAGCTGATCAATAACGTCGCCAAGCAGCACGGCGGCTACTCCGTGTTTGCGGGCGTAGGCGAGCGCACGCGCGAGGGCAACGACCTGTGGCTGGAGATGACGGAATCCGGTGTGATCAAGCCGGGCAAGCCCGCAGAATCAAAGGCTGCGCTCATCTATGGCCAGATGACGGAGCCTCCTGGAGCGCGCTTGCGCGTGGCCCTCACTGGACTGACAGTCGCGGAATATTTCCGCGACGCCGAGGGCGCGGACACGCTACTCTTCATCGACAATATTTTCCGTTTCACGCAGGCCGGCTCGGAAGTGTCCGCGCTGCTGGGCCGCATGCCCAGCGCCGTAGGTTACCAGCCGAACCTGGCGACGGAAATGGGCGAACTGCAGGAGCGCATTACGTCGACGAAGAAGGGTTCGGTCACTTCGGTGCAGGCGATTTACGTTCCTGCTGATGACTTGACCGACCCGGCGCCGGCAACCACGTTCGCTCACCTGGACGCGACCACCGTGCTCTCGCGCGCATTGACCGAGATTGGGATTTATCCCGCGGTCGATCCGCTGGCTTCGACGTCGCGCATTCTCGATGCGCGTATCGTCGGCCAGGAGCATTACGACGTAGCGCAACGGGTGAAGAAGACGCTGCAGACTTACAAGGACCTGCAGGACATCATTGCGATTCTCGGTATCGACGAGTTGAGTGAAGACCAGAAGCTTACCGTGGCACGCGCGCGAAAGATCCAGAAGTTCCTGTCGCAGCCGTTCCACGTGGCCGAGCAATTTACGGGTGCCCCTGGACGTTACGTAAAGATTGCCGACACCGTGAAGGGCTTCAAGGCGATTGTCGATGGCAAGTACGACGACATCCCGGAGCAGGCGTTTTATATGAAGGGTCCGATTGAAGAAGTGCTGGAAGCGGCGGAACAGATGAAGGCGGCCGTGTAAGAGCAGTGGCCAGGGGCCAGTGGTCAGTTAGTACTGACCGCAACTGGCCACTGACCACTGGTCACAGATCACTGATGGCAGATACTTTCCAACTCGAGATCGTCACGCCGGAAAAGAAAGTCGTCGACACGGCGGCGGAGGAGGTTCAGATTCCCGGCAAGAACGGGTATCTGGGAGTCTTGCCGGGGCATGCGCCGCTTATCACCGAACTGGCGGTGGGCGAAATCACGTTCCGCTCCGGCATCGGGGAGCAGCGCCTCGCAGTGGCGTGGGGATTTGCGGAAGTGCTGCCGGATAAGGTGACGATTCTAGCCGAGACGGCGGAGCGCCCGTCGGAAATTGACGTGGAACGCGCGCGCAACGCGAAAGCACGCGCCGAGCAGCGACTGACGAGTGGCGACATCAATGTCGATGTGGAGCGGTCTCTGAACGCCTTGCACAAGGCCGAGACGCGGCTGGAAGTGGCCGAGAAGAAGTAGTTCCCAACCGATTAGATGCATAGCCTCTCGTGGCTTTTTCAGACTACGGCACGTTCACCGAATCCCGGTTCTCCGACGGCACATACTTCACGGCCGCGGTGCGCTCGAGTTTGTCCCAGGAGAACCTGCGGCCTTCGAGGGCGCGCTTCAGCGTCCTGAACAGGACAACCGAAAACAGCTGGCGGTAGGCGAAGCGTTGCAGCCAGACCTGGCTCAGCAGCCACACATCCTCTTTGTCGTCAGGACGGCGGCGTTCCAGCGCGAACGCAAGCGCTGACGCCAGGAAGTCAATCACCAGGAACGCGAAGAAAAATGCGACCAGCTTATGGAAGCTGGCGGGATCCGTGGAGTCGGGGTGGAAGTGTTTCTGGATGAAGTACCAGATGGCGCCGACGGCAAACATGATGTCGATGAGCGGCGAGACTAGCGGCAGCAGAATCTGGAAGATCACAATGTTCGGCAAGGCCACAAAGCCCAGCGCTCCCTTGCGCGCGAACACTCCACTGTGCTTGTACACGGCCTGCAGAATCCCGAAGGACCAGCGAAAACGCTGGCGCATCAGCCCGTTCGCGGTGGTGGGCGCTTCGGTGTAGGCCAGCGCCATGTCTTCGTACTCGACCCGGTAGCCGCGCCGCAGCAGGGCCATGGTCAGATCGGCGTCCTCGGCGACGGTGTCGATGTGGTAGCCTCCGGCCTCGCGCACCGCCGAGACGCGCCAGGCTCCAATCGCGCCCGGCACCACGCTGACCGCGCCCAGCACATCCAGGGCGCGGCGTTCGAAGTTCTGGCTGGTGATGTATTCGAGGGCCTGCCAGCGCGTCCACAGATTCACCCGGTTCCCCACCTTGGCGTTGCCCGCGATGGCGCCGACCTGCGGATTGATGAAATGCGGCACCAGGCGCGAGATGGCGTCGCTGGCGATGATGGTGTCGGCATCGATGCCAACGAAGAGTTCGGCATCTTGAATGTGTTCGATGCCATAGTTGAGAGCCTCAGCCTTGCCGGAATTTGGCTTGGTGAGGATTAGGACTCTCCCCGCAGCTTCTTCCCTGGCGAACGCAGAGCGCGCGACCTCGAGGGTACGGTCCCGGGAGCCGTCGTCGATCACGATCACACGCAAGTTGGGATAGTTCGAGTTCAGGGCGGCGCGCACCGTGCGAACAATCACTTTCTCTTCGTTGTAGGCGGGAATGAGCACCGCGACTTTGGGTTTGTACGAGGCGACCTCAGCGGGCTTTCCAAAGATCTTCTCTTGCAGGCGGTCGTAGACGGCAGCGGTGCCGATGAATAGCAAGCGCCCGGTCATGAGAAGATCTCCGAGGAAGAAGATCCAGGTGATCCCCATTACGGCGAGGTCGAAGAGCCAGAAGCCCAGCCGGTCAAGGCGCGCAGCCCATAGCTGGCCGGCGGGCAACGGAGACATCACGTCGGCCCGGGTCTTGCCCAACAACTCGTAGACTGGCGCGATCTCGTATCCGCGGGTCCGGACGCCATCGATAATCATGGGCAGAGCACGCACGGTTTCCGCGCGATTGCCGCCGCCATCGTGCAGCAGGACGATGTTGCCGCAACGCAGGTCCTCCTGCCGGCACGGCGGAAGGTGCGAGAGCACGTAGGCGGATATCTCCTCGGCGGTGTGCCGCTTCGGCTTGTCGCTCCAATCGTTGGGATCGATCCGGTTCCCCACCGTGATGTACCCCATGTCCTGCGGGATTTCCAGCGGCCGCACCTGGTCGGCGGTGTCGGGTTCTTCGTCCACTGCGTACGGTGGACGCATCAGCGTGGCGCGCACTCCCACCAGGCTCGCGAACAGCCGCTCGGTGAGGTTCAATTCTACTTTCATGTACGTGGTGGAGATATTGCTCACGTCGGGATGGGTGAAAGTGTGGTTGCCGATGGTGTGGCCTTCGTTGTAGATGCGTTCCGCCAGCCCGGAGAACTTGTCGGTCTGGATGCCGATCAGAAAGAAGGTGGCGGGAGCGTGCTCGCGTTTGAGTACATCGAGAATCTTGGGCGTCCACTCGGGATCGGGGCCATCGTCAAAGGTAAGTACAACTTTGTTAGGGCTATAGCCGTAGCGCGCTACCCGGTAAGGTTCGGGCAGCGACTGAAAATTTTCGTCCGTAATCAGCCTCGTACCGGCATCGATCGTCAGGTCGCGAATACCGGGCGTGGGGCGGTCTTCAATGCGCAGGATCTCGCCCTGACCCTCCATGTCGACATCCTGGCCGGGAGGCACGCTGCGCAGTTTGGCGGTTGACCCGGGGTCGCCGGGAATGTCCCAAACCCTCCAAAGAGTCCGATCCTCGCCACCCAGCCGCCACAAAGCAAAAGTCTTGATGCCCAGCGTCTGTGCGGCCCGCATGTGGTTCAGAGCTGTGACCCCATCCAGGAACCAGACGTCGTGGCGCAGGCTGCGCTCATCGAGATAGCTGAAATGCGGATTCAGCGCATCGTCGTCGAAAACTATATCTACATCGGAATCGCGCGCCGCCAACCACGCTTCTTGCACGCTTACCGAACTGTCTCGTACACCAGGCGGCAGCTGGCCCTTTTTCGGTTTGAGCACCCAGTCATAGCCGTAGTTGGCGATGGCGCAGATGAGCTTTTCCCGGGGGATGACGCTAACCGCGAACTTGAGATTGTTGACGAACCAATCCTGGGAGGCGACCGGCCCCGACGCAGCGCCGGGAAAGTGTTCATCGTAGTTCATGGCCACCACGCCGTCCGCCGGGGCTGCGATCGCGGCATAGTCGAACTCCTCATTGTGCGCGGGCACGCTGACGTAAAGCTTCATGCCGCGGGCATGCAGGTCCGAGGAAAGTTCGTTCAGCAGCGCAACGTAGCCCGGCTGCCCGATCTTGGGGAAAGCCTCAAAGTCCACCATCAAGCCGCGGAAACGGTCCGAGGAGAGAACCATCCCCACCTGTTTGCGAAAAACCGCGCGGGCCTCGGGATTATTCAGAAAGCCCGTGATTTCTCCCACCCATTCGGTGCCGTCAAAGTTGTTCACCATGGGGAAAACTTCCATGGCGGGGTCTTCCGTCTTAAGAAAAGGCATCACGCGGTCGTCGACGGAGCGCACCTGATTGTTTTGCACCACGTCGAAAAATTTGTTGGTCTGGTCGTCCACGGCCTGCAGGCGGCCGTCGGGAGTGAGTACGTGCAGCCAGTCGGGATACAGCAGATCGATTTGGCGGGAAAAATCGCGCAGCGAAGAGAAGCTGGCGGCGTCCCAAGGTACGTAGAATGCCGCGCGAATGCCTTCTTCCTCGTTTAACGTGACTTCCGAAGCAGGCAGTTTCGACTTGCGGTGCGACCGGTTGGCCAGCTTCTTCTGGCGGTCGCGGGCCTTTTCCTTCTCACTTTCCTTCAACGCCTTAAAAGCGCGCTTCTGGGGCGAAAACAGGAGTTCAGGCAGGCGCTCGTCCCGCAGGGTGGTGTATACAAAGAAAATAACCAGCGCCGAGATCGCCAGCACCAGCGCGTCGATGAGACGCCTCAGGCGCTTCCAGCGGGCACGTTGCGGATCGTAAAAGACGGGTTCGGCCATGGAGGACTAATCGTTTATCGTATGCTGCTGGCGGCAGGCGGTCAATTCTCGGCGGACAGGGCACAGGGCTGGAAGTCCTTATCGCAGTAAGACGCACTTTCCCGGACCGAAGATGACTCAAACGCGCTATATTCTCAGCGTGCTCGAAGTGGTGCGGAAGAATGCGCGGTTCTTTATCGCGGCGAGTCTTGCGGCGCTCGCGCTGCGGCTCCTCTTTGTGTTTCGCGTTCCCGGGGTGGTGGACGATTCGCGGCTCTATGCCGATATTGCCTCGAACTGGCTGCAGCATGGCGTCTATGGCATCACCAATTCCGGCCAGGTCGTGCCGACATTCTCGCGCCTGCCGGGATACCCGGCGTTTCTGGCGGCGATCTTCGCCATCTTCGGATCGAACAATTTCCGCGCGGTTCTGCTGATTCAGGTCCTGATCGATCTGGGTACGTGCTTCCTCGTTGCGGATCTTGCGCGCCGGCTGCTCTCCGTGCGTGCATCGAAGGCAGCGTTCCTGCTCGCCGCACTTTGTCCGTTCCTGGCCAATTACGCGGCGGCGGCTCTTACTGAGACGCTGGAGGTGTTCTTCACGGCGTTGGCGCTGGATTTCGCTGTCTCTGGACTTGCCGCCTTTCGCCGCGACATCGACTCAAGCGCGACGCCAGCGCCAGCCGCGTGGTTCGGGTGTGGCCTAGCCATTGGCGCATGCATCCTGTTGCGTCCGGATGGCGGCATTCTGTTCGTCGCCATTGGTGGATGCTGGCTCCTGCTCTTCCGGCGGCTCATGGTCCTGCGATACATCGCGGTAAAGCTGGCAGGAGGTTCCAGCTCGGCGCCCCGGCTGCTTCCCATGTTCCGCACAGGAGTGATTCTGGCCATCGGAGCTTTCGCGCCGCTCGTCCCGTGGACGCTGCGTAACCTGCACACCATGCACCGCTTCCAGCCGCTCGCGCCCCGCTACGCAACGGAATCGAATGACCTGGTGATGGCCGGATTCAACCGCTGGATTAAGACCTGGATCGCGGACTATACCTCCGTGCAGGAGATCTATTGGAGGGTCCCGGACGACGCCATCGATATCACGCGGCTGCCACGGCGTGCCTTTGATTCGGCAGGGCAGCGCCAGGAAACCGAGCAGCTCTTCGCCGACTACAACCAGGATCATGACCTGACTCCGGAGCTCGACGCGCGTTTTGCGGCGCTGGCTGCGGCGCGCATTCGCGCTGCGCCCTTGCGCTACTATCTCTGGCTTCCCGCCGTGCGCATTGCCGACATGTGGCTGCGTCCACGAACCGAGTTGCTGCCCTCAGACCCACGCTGGTGGGAGTTCGATGACGAAGTCCCATGGCTCGCGGTGAGCATCGTCTTCGGCTTGGTCAACCTGGCCTACGTCGGAGCCGCAGCCGCCGGACTGCTGCGCTCGCACAATTTTGCCGGCATCGGACTATTCGTTTGGTTCCTGCTGCTGCGCTCCCTCTTCCTCGGAACTCTGGAGAATCCGGAGCCTCGCTACACGCTGGAATGCTATCCCGTGGTCATAATCCTGGCGGCAGCTCTATTCATGGGTAAATCCTATGGCAGGGATCGCAATCCTGCGTGAGCCGGGCAAGAAAAATGCGCGGCGGCCGTGCGTTAAGAACGAGCGAGAGCCGGCAAGGCGAGATTCCGCTCCTACGCCAGCGGCGAATCGCTCATGCGGAAGCGCGTGCGCACGTGCTCGGAAATGAGTTCAATTGCGGGGCGGTTGGCCACCGGGTCGCTCTGCGCCAGATACTTCATGGCCTCCACCAGCAGGCGCTGGCCATCGACGTAGCGAGGATCGGACGTACGCTCTCTTTTTCGGGGACGACCCAATTTGGGCGGGACAGGAATCGTAAAAACTTTGGCCATGGATGAACTCGAATGAAATCCTAGGGCAGTATAGCGCCCGGCGTTCACTTTTCAGCACACATTCTTGGCTTTAGATTCAACTACTTACCCCTTGGGCGACACAAATTGGGTCTTCTTCGTGGTTTTCAACTGAAACACGTCATTGGCGATCTTTCCCTTCAGCTCCACCGAAGAATACTTTGCCAGGCGATAGTCGCCCTGGGTTTGGAAGAACTGCTGTTGCACCGAGATGCCGCGGCTTAAGTCGATCCAGAGCACGATCTTCGAGACGTTGTTGCGGAGTTTCTGGCTTTTCGGAATCAATTGCAGCATCCCAGTTGCGATGCCGCTCACGGTTTCCTCGCCCAGGTAGCTCACGTCGAAGGACTTCGCCAAATCCTGTCCGCTCCCCCCGAAGCCCAGCACCAGATAGCTCTCAACCTCACTACGATTGCCGCCCGTCGAATACTCGATCACCTGGTCGATCTTTGGCTGGTAGACCTGAAGCTTGCCGCCTTTGTAGAGCACGAACTTCGCGTCAGGCTCTTTAATCTGCGCCATCATTTCCATTTCGTTCCCTGCCCGCTGGTAGTAAACCGTACCCTTCTGCATGTCCTTTTCGTCCACGACTTTTTGATACTGAACCCACTCGAAATCGGCCTGCGCGGTGTGGAAGCTGGCCGCGGCGGAGTCCATTTTCTTTAACACAGTTTCGAGAGAGGGAGCCTGCTGTTGCTGCAAAAGAAGACTCAAGGCGAGGAACAAGCAGTGGATGGAGAAAGTCATGGCCTGTTGCCCTGACGCTGGTCGCAGACAATTATTCCCGGCGAAATTCGTCTCACTATTTTCGTTTCACCCAAACCCGGTACCCCTGCACCTGCCCCTTGCCGTCGCGCAAGCCTTCGTAGTTCACGATCGCGACATCGCCGGAAATCGGTTGAATGACATGCAGCAACTGATTCCGCTCTGCCTGGTCGTCTCCGGGAGTAATCGCGCTGGCCGGAATCTGGTAAACCAGACCGCCCTGCGCATCGGGCGTGACCACTACATCCGTCAGATGCGGATCGTGGGGCACGGGTTTATCGTTGAAGTTGATAACCCGGGGCGAGAAGAAAACAAAGATGAGGATCAGCGTGACCATGATGTCGTAGTGCAGCGTGCCCCGCTCATGCTGCCACAAGATGTAGCTTCGGATTGTTCCCCAGACGCCGTTCATCGGTAGGGAAGGCGCGCCCGAGGCGGTCGTGCTGATGTCCACACTTTGCAAGTCTAGTGACCGCGTCCTTTCTTGGCAATGGCGCAGCTTCTAGCCGATAGCTTCTAGCTTCTAGCTCCTAGCCCTAGAGCTAGGCTACAGCTCAAGCTAGAAGCTAGGAGCTAGATGCTCCTCTTCGTAATCCGCTCCGCACCCACGTAAGGCCGCAGCGCCTCGGGAATCACCACGCTGCCGTCGGCCTGCTGGTAGTTTTCGACAATCGCCACCCAGGTCCGCCCCACGGCTAGACCGCTTCCGTTCAGCGTGTGCACGAACTCGGACTTGTTCTTGCCCTCCGGACGGTAGCGGATATTCGCCCGTCGCGCCTGGTACGACTCGAAATTTGAGCATGATGAAATCTCTCGGAACAACTGCTGTCCCGGCAGCCAGACTTCAATGTCATACGTCTTCGCCGAAGATGGCCCCATGTCGCCGGTGCACAGAGTCACGGTGCGATAGTGCAAGCCGAGCTTTTGCAGGACTGTCTCGGCGTTCCGCGTCAGCTTCTCGTGCTCTTCATACGAATTCTCCGGCCGGGTAAACTTCACCAGTTCCACCTTCTGAAACTGGTGCTGCCGGATGATGCCACGCACGTCTTTGCCGTAGGATCCCGCTTCGCTGCGGAAGCACGGCGTGTATGCGGTGAGGGAAATCGGCAGCCGCGCCGCATCGAGAATTTCGTCGCGGTAAAGATTCGTAACCGGCACCTCGGCCGTGGGGATCAGCCAGAGATCTTTTTCGCCGTGAGGCACGCGAAACAGATCGGCGGCGAACTTGGGCAGTTGTCCAGTACCATACATCGACTCGGAATTTACCAGGTACGGAGGCAGCACTTCGGTATATCCATGCTCGCGCGTGTGTAGATCGAGCATGAAGTTCGCCAGCCCGCGCTCGAGCTTCGCGCCCAGGTCCCAATAAACGGCGAAGCGCGCGCCGGTGAGCTTAACCGCGCGTTCGAGATCGAGCACGCCCAGTTCCGCGCCCAGGTCCCAATGCGGCTTGGGAGTAAAGTCGAACTTCGGCGGTGCGCCCCAGCGGCGGACCTCAGCATTGTCTTCGGCGCTGTCGCCGACTGGAACGCTGGCGTGCGGCATGTTCGGAATGCCGGCAAGAATGTCCTGCAGGCGGGCATCGAGGTCGGCGGCGACCTTTTCCCGCGTCTGAATCTGCTCGCGCATGTCTTTCGTTTCGGCGATGGCCGCGGTGGCATCCTGGCCGCTCTTTTTCAGTTTGTTGATGTCTTCGGAGGCCTTATTCCGCCGCGCCTTCATGGTCTCGGCTTCGGTGATGGCCTGGCGGCGCTGCGTGTCCACCTCGCGGAAATCCTTGAGCACGGCAGCCGGATCCGCGCCCCGCTGGCGCAGCATCTCTTCCACCCGAGGCAGATTGTCGCGAACAAAGCTCAATTCAAGCATGGGAACTAACTACTTTATCGGAAACCGGGCGGGAAATGCACGCGGGGGCGAGAAGTGGCGGTGGGTCTATCTGAGATCTCCTAGCTTCGCACCCCTCTGGCGTCATCCCGAAGTCCCGCGTTTTCACCAGCGGGACGAGGGATCTCCCGTGCGCATACGCCGCCCCTTTCAAATTGAGCCACTACCCGAGAGGTACTCATGTGGGAGCCGTCTCGGCTGCCTTCCCTGAGTTTCGCAGGGTCCGTCGAGCGAAGCTCGACTGTCTTACTCGGCTTTCGTCCAGCCCGCCCGACTGTGTACACTACCTTCGCGATGAGATATCCCCCCCGCTCCATTGCTGTGCGGTGTATTCCGCTGGCGACCGTAGCTGCCCTCGTTCTCGCTTTCATCCCGGCCGCTTTCGCCTCCGCCTACAACGCCCATCCCAGGCTGGTCGTGGTGATCGTCATCGACCAGTTTCGCGGCGACTATCTGGAGCGCTACCGCGACCAGTTCGGCGAAGGCGGATTCCGCCTTTTCCTCGACCACGGCGCCAACTTCACTGACTGCAACTACGACTATGCCAACACTCGCACCGCTTCCGGACACGCCACTCTGTTCACCGGCGCTTACAGCAACGGTCACGGCATCGTGGCGAATGAGTGGTGGGATCCGAAGAAAAGGAAGATGGTCACCTCGGTTGAGGACGGCGACACCAAGCCAGTGGACATTGCGGGAGGCAAAGCCGGCGCATCGCCGCACAACCTGCTTGCCGACACGCTTGGCGACGAACTCAAACTCGCAACCCAAGGCCTGTCGCGAGTCTTTAGCCTCTCCTTGAAAGACCGCGCCGCTGTCCTGTCCGGCGGCTTTGCGGCTGATGCCGCGTACTGGATCGACCCGAAAAGCGGCGCGTGGATTACTTCCACTTACTATCTCCGCGACTTGCCTCAGTGGGCGCACGAGTTCAATGCCAGTAATCGGGCGGCAAAATACTGGGACCGCAATTGGGAAAGCAACGGAGAAGTTTTGCGCTCGACCGCGCATCGCAAGAGCAAAGACGGTTCCGACGCAGGTTTCTACGAGGTGGTCGGCTCCACGCCCTTCGCCAACGAGTACGATCTCGAATTCGCCAAAGAGTTAGTTGTTTACGAAAATCTCGGCGCCGGACAGGCTACCGACCTGCTCGCCATCGGCCTTTCAGCAAACGACATTCTCGGCCACCAGGTCGGGCCGGATTCGCCGGAAATGGCCGCGATGGCGCTCGCGCTCGATCGCGAACTCGCCGACTTCTTCAAATTCCTCGGCCATCGCGTGGGTCTCGCCAACACCTGGATCGTGCTTTCCGCCGACCACGGCATCTCCGCTTTGCCCGACGTAGCGAAGAAACTCCGCATCCCCGCCGCCAATCTTGATGCCAGCAAGCTCGAAGCGCAGATCAACAGCGCGCTGACGGCAAAGTTTTCACCCGGCCATGCCGCCTCCTACATCAAGCTCGACTACCCGGTTGCATGGCTCGATCAGGACGCCTTCGCCGCCGTGCACATCAAGGAGCACGACGCCGAAACTGCCGTGGGTGAGGCCATGAAGCAAGCCGGACTGCGCGACTACTATACGAAGTCACAACTCGCGGAAGGCGAAGTCTCCGATACCGCTCTTGGCAAAAAGTTCTTGCACAGTTATTCACCCGAAGGCGGCTGGTACGTGATGGGAGTCCCCGAAATCTACACGGTAGGCTCGTCCAAAGGTACGGACCACGCTACGCCTTACACCTACGACACTCATGTGCCCCTTGCTTTCTACGGACTGCCGTTTCGTCCGGGAACGTATCGCACCCATGCCGAGCCGGTAGATCTGGCGGTCACGTTGGCATCGCTGCTCGGCATCAACGCTCCCACTCACGCCGTGGGCCGCGTGCTCACCGAGGCACTTGCCCCGTCGCATCACGCTGAAGACTTGGTTGGGTTTGCTAAAGAGGGAGCGCCACAGTGACCTCCTCATCCAAAAACGGCGGCAAGTCTCCGTTGGATGTCAGCGTGACTTTTGCCGGTATCAAGCTCAAGAACCCCGTCATTGCGGCCAGCGGGACTTTCGGCTACGGGGTCGAGTTCGAGGATGTCGTCCACCTCGACAAGCTGGGTGGATTCATCGTCAAAGGCCTTTCCCGCGAGCCCATGACCGGCAACCCGCCGCCGCGCCTGTGGGAAACCGCCGCCGGCATGCTCAACTCGATCGGCCTGCAGAACATCGGCGCGGCGGCGTTTCTCGCAGAGAAGCTACCCAAACTCCAGCAGATCAAGAACATCGTGGTTCTCGCCAACGTCTTCGGCTACACCCGCGAGGACTACGAAAGAACCATCGAGATTCTCAACGACGGCGAAGGCATTGCCGCTTACGAGCTAAACGTTTCCTGCCCCAACACAGCCGAGGGAGGGCTGCAATTCGGCACCGATCCGCGCTTGCTCGATGAGGTGGTCACCAAGGCGAAACGCGCTGCCCGCCGGCCGCTTGATCGTCAAGCTTTCTCCGAATGTAACCAGCATCGCGCAGATGGCCCACATCGCTCAGGAAGCGGGCGCCGACGCCATCTCGCTGGTCAACACTTTCATGGCTCTGGCCATCGACGCCGACACCCGCAAGCCGCGCATCGCCAACGTCACCGCCGGGCTCTCTGGCCCCGCCATCAAGCCGATTGCCCTGCGCATGGTCTACGACGCCGCGCATGCGGTGAATATTCCTGTGATCGGCATGGGAGGAATTTCAACCGCCGCCGATGTAGCGGAGTTTATGCTAGCGGGCGCAACCGCCGTCCAGATCGGCACCGCCAGCTATTGGGATCCCTGCGCCACCGAGAAAATTGTGGACGAACTGCAACGCTGGTGCCAGGATCGCGGCGTCACCCGTCTGGGTGACCTAACCGGTGGCATGATTCTAGAATAAGCGCGCTTTGAAAGGGCGCGGCTTCAGCCGTGCCGCAAAAGGCCCACAAAATCAACAGCCTCCTACCGCCAAGCCCCCATGATCGCTCCCATTGCCAGGTAGCAAACCAACTGATAGCCGGTGTTGATCGCGTAAAGTTTAGCCGGCTGCCGGCTGAAGAGGGCATTCGTCAGCTGCACCGTGGTCACGAATCCCAGCCACACCGCCAGCCCCACTTTCATGCCATACAGCGGCGTGTTGATGGTCGCGACCGCAATAATTTTCCCCAGCACCGCCGCGGAGGCCAAGCTAGCCACGAGCGACAGCATGTAAGACGGACCCGCGCTCTTCTGCATCTCTGCGAGCTTCGCCTTGTCATCCGGGTCGTACCCCATCAAAATCGTCCACGGACGCGCAAACAGCACCGGCGAGTACCACACAAACCCAACCACCATCGCCGCCAGCGCGCTTACCAACACCGCCCACAGGTTCACACCCATGAAATGCATGGAACACCTCCGTTAGTTTTCTCAAAAGGATGAGACTGGGATGAAAGGACAGGTGCCGCGAAATGAAACGAATTGCTGATTGTTGATTTCTGATTGAAAACCGAAAATCGTAAAGCGCGGGTTCTTCAATCAACAATCAGCAATCAACAATTGCTTCTATCAACGCCCGTGAGTGTACCAGATCGACCCCGGAGACTTGAAGTTCCGCCCCTCGCCCCACACTGCGTGCGTGTTCCCGAGGTTGTCGATGGCGATCGAGAAGTAGTCCCCGAAAGGAAAACGGAACCCATCGGGCCGGACATAGTCGTAGCTCCGGTCGAAGCCCCGCGCCCCGCCAGAGAGTTGGGTCTCGGCCGACCAGGTGGCGCCGCCGTTGCTCGAACTGCGCTGGAAAACATTCCACAACGGATGGTTGCGCGTGTCCATCCACGCGATGCGCACGTCGCCAGCCGCTCCCGCAGTAATCGCCGGAAAACAGTGTTCCACCTGGTCATCCGCGGCCGAAACGTCTGCCTTTGCCGACCAGCTTGCCCCGCCCGTCGTGGAAGACGAAAAGTATATGCGTTCGGCCCCGCCGTGTGCGCTGCCTGCGTTCCACAGCGCGTAGACCGTACCCGCGGCATCGGACGCCAGCGCAATCTGCGCCCCCAGGTACTCGGCCTCGCATCCCTGGGCCACGCAACCCGGCGGCGCGCTCGAAACGTCCAGCAGAACCGTGCTCCAGTTCCGTCCGGAGTCCACCGACCGGCTCACGTAGACGCTTACCGGACGCGTGCTAAGCTCCCGCCGCGCGTACGCCGTCCACGCAAAATAGACATCGCCCGAGGGATCGACAGTCGCGCCGCCAGCCAGCGACCAGCCCGGGTCCGCGCTCGGATTCACCGTCGCCGAAGAAAAATTCTGGGCATAGTCATGCGATGCGGCGACCACGATCTTCTGCTCGTGATTGAATCCCACGTACACATCTGCGCCGTGCACCGCCAGCACGGGCTTGTCCGCATCTTCGTTGCCGCGCGAGTGCTCCGCGATCGCGAGGTACCAGCTGGCCCCAAAGTCCTGCGACCTGGCAACCATCACGTCGCGCTTGTTGTTTTGCAGCCAGGAGGCATAAACCGTCTGCCGGTCCACGGGATCGACCACAATCTGCGGATCGAACTGGCCAGTCGAGGAAGCCACCAGCGCATGGGGCGCCTGCCACGACAATCCGTTGTCATTGCTGACCAGCAGTGCCATCGTGGGCGCGGTGCAGGCCGGGCAGTTGCTTACCGCGCCATACTGGGGAAAAAGAATATAGATGTGGCCGCGGCCATCGGTCGCCATCGCGGGCTCCCACTGGTCCCCGGTGGTATAGCCGACGCGTTGTTGCGGAATGAAGTTCGGAACAGCCAGCGCAGCTTGCGCAGTCGCCAGCGCCATAAGCAGGCAGATGGCAAACTTCTGCACACTCCGGGCGCGGCTGGATCCTGAAACCACAGACTTCTCCTGGGACTGCGAACTGCGACAACGTTGGACGCACTTTATCGTGAAACCGCGAGCAGCGTCAATTGCCCAAAAAGGCCACCAGGTAGCGCTGGCGTCCAGCCGGCCTGTATTGTGTGGGGACAGCCGCCCTCGGCTGCCTGCCTAGTTCGAAGGGTCCGTCGAGCGAAGCTCGACGCCTTCCCGTGCCCTCGGACGTGACTTTCTGCCGATTTCGTCATCTAATAGATTGTCACTCGAAAGGCGCCTACAAGGAGCAATCTCAAGATGGAAAAAGCCACATTCGCAGCAGGATGTTTCTGGGGAGTAGAAGCGACATTCCGGGCGCTGCCCGGCGTAGTCGCAACCCGCGTAGGCTACACCGGCGGAAAGACCGACAATCCCACCTATAAAGAAGTTTGCACCGACCGCACCGGCCACGCCGAAGCGGTCGAGGTGGAATTCGATCCCGCCAAGATTCCCTACACCGACCTGCTGAATGTCTTCTGGGAGAACCACGACCCCACGCAAGTCAACCGCCAGGGCCCGGACTGGGGCACGCAATACCGCACCGCCATCTTCTACCACACGCCGGAACAGCAGGCCGAGGCCCAAGCCTCGAAGGAAGCGCTCGAAAAGGCGCACCGCTACTCCAAGCCGATTGCGACCCAGATCGTTCCCGCGGTGACGTTCTATCCCGCCGAGGACTACCACCAGCAGTATCTGGAGAAGCGCGGCCTGGCCAGTTGCCACATCAAAGCGTAAGAAGGCGTAAGAAGGATTGGATGGTTGTCCAAGACCGGCATAGAATGTTTCGAACGCTGAATGCTGGGGCTTTGGGATGCTGAGGCACTACTACATTAACAAGGAATGGATGTTGTCTGGCACAGCCCAGCGCATCTATCGCCTTGCAGCGAGTCTATCCTTGGTGTTGTTTTTCATGTTGGTGGCATTGCGCTTGGTGGGTGAGATTCCCAACGCTCTTCTCCCCGTTGTGAAATTGTTTCTGCTTGCTGGTGTACTCGGAACTGCAACCACAATGGTTGCGATGGAGTACTTCTTATTCGGCTTCGATCGCTCCTCTGCGTCGAAAAAGGGGTTTTGGTTTTGTGTGATGCTGTTTCCGCCGCTCGGGCCTGCTCTCTACTGTTTCATCGTCTACTTGCGCTCGGACGTGCTTAAAGCATCAGCATAGGGTTGTTACGCAGCATGAAGGCTGTGCTCCCTGAGTCTCTGCTAATGATGGTGGCCGTCAACCTGTAATCCCGGGCGCACCCTCAGAAAAATCTGGAACGACACTGGATAATTCCCATACGCCGCATCCAGCGCCGCAGGCTTCGAGTAAACCGTCACATCCGCGCCCAGCCCCAGTTGCCACGCCCGATTCTGCACCAGATCGCGCACCCCGCCGAAGGTGTAAGCTCCGATGCGGTAAGCCGGATGCACCGCCGCCTGCGGAAACAATTCGTCCTTATCCACCAGTTCCAGCCGCGTAAAGGCATAATCGCGCCGCAGAAAATTCAGCGTGGATTCGAGTACGTAGCCGTTGAGATTCGCGCCAGTCGCGATCTTGTGCACGCGTCCCCACACCAGCGACGTCGCCCAATTGCCGCGCGCCAAGGGCTTGTCATACTCCACCGAAGCAGTCTGCCGCCATTGGCTGCCGGCCTCGAGAGCCTCTGGATGCTCCAGCCGTCCAACGCTATACTGCGCCGTCCAATCGCGCGCAGGCGCAACGCTCGCCCGTCCCGACCACGAATCCAGTGCAGCGGCTTGAATGCTCCAGCGTTGTTCATTCGGCTCGCGCCCGTTGAATGCCGATGCCTCAAGCTTGACGCGATCGATCACGAATCCGGTCGTGACAACGCCGAAGCTAGTATGCGTCGAGTCTTGTAAATGATGGCTGAGCGGCGCCAGCGGCAGCTCCGACGCCGACGTGCGGTGAATGTAGGTGACCGGACCGAGCGCTGGCTCCGCCGATGGTCCTCCATATAGCTCCCACGAGACTTTCTTCGACAGCGGCAGCGTGTACAACGCCGAGAGTTCCGCGAACACATTGTGCGGATGCTGGTGGTCGACCAGCGGCTCTCCGTGGTAAGTCTCCCCCGTCTGAAACAGCTCCGGAAAGCCGGGATGCGGAGAGGTCAGCGATTCTGCCGAGAACATCTGGCGCAGAAGAAGTGTTCCGCCACCCAGCGTGTGCTGTTCCATCAGCATGCCCCAATTCACCGACTCGGCTTTGCCCGCGCCGCGCGGCCCACCTTGCTGGTTATAGCCGGCGAAGATCACGCCATGCGCCATCAGTTCCCAGCCGCCACGCATCACCATCCACTCTGGCTCTGGAACAGAAGCGGGCTGCCAGCCCGTCCCCGACCCGGCGTGCGGCGAGGGCAACTGCGCCGCTCCCTCCGCCTCCATGTGCATTCCGCTCATGGAAGCATCCTGCGCCGCCGACAGGGACGATAACGTCCCAAACGCAACGGAAAAGGCGCAGATCCAATACAAAGCGGTACTAACCCTTAGCGGCTTCACAGAAAGAAGACTAACCGATGCTGCAGTATGTGGCTGGCTGCATTTCCGAGAAATTGAAGGAGATCGTGGCTGGATTCTTGAGAAGCCCACCTCTGTGTAACCCTGGGTCCTCTGTGTTGAAGAAGTTAGGAAACCGCCAGCGGCTAAGTCCCGGTAATCTTCATGCGCAATTCTTCCGGCAGGCGTTCCCGAATCTCCTGCGGCAGGCGGTCGTGCACGCGGCGCGCGCCTTGCTTGGCCGCATCCAGCACAGTGACGGGTGCGGGCGTAGCCACAGCCACCACCAGCCAGATCAGCGCCGACAAGGCAAAGCCCACCAGCGCCGCAATCTCCAGCCAGAACGCGTGCCGCGGACCAAAGTGGCGGATCACTCCGAAGGCCAGCAGAAACACGCCGCCCGAAACCGAAGCCAGCGCGATCAGGCCCACGTCAATGATGCGGTGCATCCGCTGGCGGTTGCGGCAGTGCTCGCATCCCGCGAAGTGGCTCTCGTAGTCGCCGCGCATCTCCGGCGCCAGGCCGGAAATGTCGTAGCGCCAGCCCGCCAGGATCTTGCCCACAATCGGATCGATGCACTGACTCATAGGTAACTACAGAAGCCGGGTCTTGGGTGCTAGGTCATAGCTCTTAAGATTTTCCTGAGACCTATGACCTAAGGCCTAACCCCCGTCCTTCTAAAGCCGGATCGGCGTCAAAACCTCCGACTGCATCGCCACCAGCACCCGGTTCTGGAACAACCCACCCCGCTCTGCCAGCGCTCTTTCCGCCTCCCGGCGCGCTATTTCCGGATGATTGTTCTGCTCAGAGAGATGCGCCAGCACCACAAACGCTGCATTATTATCATAGTCGTTGACGAAGAAATCCGCGAGTTTCTCGTTCGACAGGTGCCCTACGTTGCTCGCCACCCGCTGCTTTACCGCCCACGGATACGACCCGCCGCGCAGCATCTCCACATCGTGATTCGACTCCATGATCAGGATGTCAGACCCGCGCAGGTGGTCGCGGACATTTACCGGCAAGTAACCAAGATCGGTGGCCACGCTCACCTTGGTGCCTTCTACGCGGAACGTGAACCCCACGGGATCGGCTGCGTCGTGGGGGATGGTGAAGGGTTTCACCTCAATATCGCCAACCTGAAAGCGATGCCCGGACTCGAAGCGTTCCAGTTTCTCCAGTTGCGGCCGCTCGCCGTTCACCGTGCGCATGGCCCGCGCCCAGGCTGCGTGCGTCGCCCCAGTCATAAAGACAGGGATGCGCAGCTTCTTCGCCAGCGTTGCTAAGCCGTAGATATGGTCAGAATGTTCGTGGGTGATAAGAATTGCCGAAAGCGATTGCGGATCCTCGCCCAGCGACTTCATGCGTTTGAACGTCTCACGGCAGGAAATGCCAGCATCTACCAGAATCCTGGTGCGGGCGCTGGCCACGAATGCACAATTTCCCCTGCTCCCGCTGGCCAGCATCGAAACCGTGACACACATGCTAGGGAGCATACGCGCCTCCCCTGTGGATTGCGAGTAACTTTTTAGTTATCCGATACCTTGGGGTCTAATGTGGCTTCCGGCTTCCGGCGTCGGGCATCAGATTAGAGACTGAAAAGGAAGAACTGACTACTGACCGCTGGCCACCGGCCACTACTACACCGGCACAGCCACATTCTCCACGATCTCGCGCAACACCTGATCGGCCTGCTCGGACTTCTTCGCTGTCGAAGCGTAGCCTCCGTTCACTACCACGCGGTGGGCGAAGACGGGAACCGCAAGCGTCTTGAAATCCTGCGGAGTGCAGAAGCCGCGGCCGTCGAGGAACGCCATGGCTTGGGCCGCACGATACAGCGCCTGCGCGCCGCGCGGCGAGACTCCCAGCGACAAATACTCCGACTCGCGCGTCCGCCGCACGATTTCGAGAGCGTACGTCACCAGCGATTCATCCACGCGAATGAGCTTGACGGCTTCCTGCATCTCGAGCACGTCAGCGCCGCTCAGTACTGGATGCAGATCGTGCAAATGCGCCGCGCCGGCTTCCGAGCGCAGAATCTCACGCTCCGCCGCGGCCTCGGGATAGCCCATGCGCACCCGCATCAGAAAGCGGTCAAGTTGCGACTCCGGCAGAGGATAGGTTCCGTGATGCTCCACCGGATTCTGCGTGGCGATCACCAGAAACGGCTGCGGCAGTTCGTAAGAGTGCGCGTCCACCGTGACCTGGCCTTCGTTCATGGCTTCGAGCAATGCGGATTGAGTCTTCGGCGTCGTGCGGTTGATCTCATCGGCGAGCAGCACGTTGGTGAACACCGGGCCGCGCTTGAACTCAAACTCCTGCTCCATCGCCGAATACACGGAGATCCCCAGCACGTCGGAAGGCAGCATGTCGCTGGTGAACTGCACGCGCTGAAAGGTGCAATCGATGGCGCGCGCGAGGGCCTGTCCCAGCGTGGTCTTGCCGACTCCCGGAACGCCTTCAATCAGCAGGTGTCCGCGGGCAAAAATGCTGACCAGCGCGAGGCGCACCACATCGTCTTTCCCCCGAATCACGCGGCGAAGCGCTCGTTCCAGTTCGGCAGCTTTGCAGGATACGGCGATGACGGTCTCAGGGGACATTGGCTGGATTTTACTATCTGGCGCAGGGCGGCGGAGTTACCGAATGTCACTGGACCAGCTGTCGAGCTATCAGCTGCGAGCTTTCAGCCACAGCAGCTCATTGTTTGACTCCGAGCGTTCGCTAGGCAAACTGCGTCGCACTGCCACGAATCAGCAACGCCGAAGCTCAGACGGCAATCTTGCGTCAGAGTCGCTAGCTCGAGAGCTCATAACTGAGAGCTGACAGCGTTACTGCATAAACTCCGCCGGGCGTCCCGTGAGCCGCTCGATGCGCTTGGCAATCGGCGGATGGGTCGAGAACAGGTTGCCGAAGTTCATCCCCAGAAGCGGCTGGATGATAAACAGATGCGCCGTCGATGGCGTGGCCTGCATGGGCACGCGCCGCGAGTAGGCGTCGAGCTTCTGCAAAGCGCTGGCCAGGGCGTAGGGATTGCCGGTGAAGTGTGCGCCGGTGGCGTCCGCCTGATATTCGCGCGAACGCGACACGGCGAGTTGAATCAGGCTGGCGGCGATCGGCGCCACGATCAGCATGAACAGCGCGGAGAGGCCTCCGCCGCGGCGGTCGCGGCCGCGCCATGCCGCCAAAGATCATGGCAAAGCGTCCCATGCTGGCCAGCATGGTGATGGCGCCCGCAATGGTCGCGGCCACCGAACTGATCAGGATGTCGCGGTTGCCAACGTGCCCGAGTTCATGCGCCAGCACGCCTTCGAGTTCTTCGTCGTTGAGCAGCCCAAGGATGCCATGAGTCACGGCCACCGAAGCGTGGCTCGGATTGCGTCCCGTGGCAAAGGCGTTTGGCGACTCGGTCGGGATCACATAAATCTTCGGCATGGGCAGGCCGATCTTCTGGGTCAGCCGCTCCACGATCTCGTAGGCGCGCGGCAGTTGCTCGCGCGTGACGGGCTGCGCGCGGTACATGGCCAGCGCGATCTTGTCGGAGAAGAAGTAGGAGACGAAGTTCATCACGGCGGCAAAGGCCAGCGCCAGCATCATCCCATTCTGGCCGCCGAAGTAGCGGCCAATGAACATCAGCAGCAGCGTAAGCGCGGTCAGCAGAAACGCGGTCTTGAAAGTGTTTCCCATAATCTGAATCTCAGCTATTTGATGTTACGCCTCGCGGGGAGATGCAGTGGGTCCGTTTCGGGAAAATTCCAGTTGCAGGGTGTACCCCCCTCCCCTCGATCTATTGGAATCATGATGTTAGAGAGAAAATGCGAAAAGATACCATTATATACTTGACTTAGGAAAGCCTTTCTGCTACAGTTCTGAGCATGGAGGCCGCCCATGACTTGAGCCGAAAAAACAGTCCTGAATGAGATCGTTCAAGTCTTAGAAAATCTGACAGTTGGTCTGGACGCAGTTGAAGGGGCCTTAATCCATGCAGGCTTGCTGACGAATGGCCAGCGCCAACTATTTGAACCGAATTACCGACAAGCCGCCATTTCAGATTTGGCAGTCCTGCGAATGAAGATATCGTCCCTTCGGAGCGCACTATGAATCTCCTTAACGTAGCCAAGAATTTTGCAACCGAAGATCAGGCTTTAGACCACCTGATTAAATCCCGCTGGCCTGAAGGCGTGCGGTGTCTTGCTTGCCAGAATCCCAAGGTCTATACGATTCAGACCAAGGGCAAAACCAAGAAGCCCTGCCGATTATTCGAGTGCGCCGAGTGCGGGTTGCATTTCAGCGCCACGACTGGCACGTTGTTCCACGACTCGCACTTGCCTTTACAGAAGTGGTTTATGGCAATGGCTTTGATGTGCGAAGCCAAGAAGGGCATGAGCGCCCTGCAAATCTCCCGTCATATCGGCGTGGCGTACAAAACGGCGTGGTACTTGTGCCACCGTATCCGCAAGGCGATGGAAGAACTAAACGCCGAGCCTCTGGGCGGACAAGGCAAGATTGTGGAAGTGGACGAAAGCTATCTGGGCGGTCGAATCACCCGCCGAGGCGTCAAGGCCGCGAAGGACGCTAAGGTTGCAATCCTTGGTATCGCCGAGCGTGGCGGTCGGGTACATCTCCAGAAGATCGACAACGCCAAGGCCGCGAGTATCCAGCCCGTCTTGAAGCAAAACCTCAGCCCTGAAACCAAGCAGGTAGTAACGGACGGCTCACCCGTTTACGGGTTTGTCGTTCCGTCTATCGTTCCCGTTTCGCAGCACAAGGTGACGATCCACAAGGACGATATTAAAGAGCTTGGCGAGGTACAAAACAAGACCATCGAAGGCGCGTTCTCATTATTCAAGCGCGGCGTGGTCGGCTCCTACCACAAACTCAGCAAAGACCATCTCGATAGCTACCTCCAAGAGTTCTGCTGGCGCTACAACCGCCGCAAACTACAGCCTTGGATGTTTGACACACTCTTGAAAGAGGTAGCCACCAAGAAGCCCATGACGTACAAAACCCTTACTCGGGAAGTGTTCTAAGGAGTAAAATTCTCGCGGCTGGGGCTATCGCAGGTTGTACCTAGGCGGGGGAAATGCCATACACACCGCTGCCGAAGCGACGTTCCGGCCATAATTCCAGCCGCGATTCCTGAGAAAAGGTTATGGGCAAAAACAGTAGTTGGTTGTGGCTCGGGTTGGTAGGAGTGATCGCTATTTACACTTTCACCCACTCAGACAAACAGCCGTGCTCAAAAACACAGCCGCCAATCCCACCCTATTACTACGATCTAACTTCCTACCGCCGTCACACCCTTGAAGATGCAATCGAGGAAGTAGAGGAACACAGCGGAGATCAATTTGACAAGGACGCGGCCAGACGGCGGGTTGCTGCTATTCCCGATGCAACATTAGACGCCGAGCGGCGAGGAGACTTGGCGTTTTTTATCAAGACCCGCGAAGCCGATCACTCGTGTTCGCACTAACCCTTCTTCTTCGGCTTCGGTGCTTGACCTTGACCTCTGACTTCGGCAGAGGCGGGGTGTTCAGCATCTTAGTCAGGAGCCGATCAAACTTCGCTTTGTCTACCAGGGCTTCTTGGGGCATGGGAGTATTCTACCTCCGTGCAATACGTCATCATCGGGACCGATCACGATCTTCAGAAAGCCGACAATCCCGACAAACATTTGAAAACTGTTTTGCAGGGTTATATTACCGCATATCCCATTGTCCTTGTGGCCGAAGAAGTTGACGCCAATCACGATGTCCGTACCTTTGGCCGCGAATTGGTTGGCGACAGCAAGTGGCTTTCAATTGACATGGATGACCAGAAGCGCAAAGACCACGGAATCTATCAAGAACTGCTGCACCCGCCGAACAATGAACTCGACGACGACGGGATTCCTTATCGCGTAAATGCCTACCTACGTCGGGCGGAAGGAATACGAGAGAACTATTGGTTAGATGAAATCTCCCGATGCTGCGACACTCGAAAAGTGTCCGACGGGGTGATTATTGTAACCTGCGGGATGAACCACCTGCGTTCTCTAGCGGAGAAAATAACGGCCCGTGGGCACACCGTCGTCAAGGAAGATTGCTACATTCCGTATGAACTCGAAAAACGGTGGGTATTCTAAAGGTTTACCCGTAACCCTCAGAATATGTCCGCCCCCGTTTTACGAAGTTCTCACCCCTTTTATCGTCCCCGAAAAACGCTGTTCCTATCCGTATTTTTTCTTCCGCCTCCTCGTCCGTAATTTTCGCCTGCGGAGCTGCTCTGCTGCGGCTCCAATCCCCGCCGCATCCGCCGCAGGGGTGATCTACAAACGCTATCGCATGGTAGGGCTGACAAGAGTTGCAGGGACAGTGCGACCAGTCAGATACTCCTGCCAGCACACGATCCTCAAAGAACTCGTGCCCGCAACCGTATCGGTAAACAAAGTATGGGTTTTCCAAGGTTCAAAACCCATCCTAAGTCAAATATATAATTGTTCGAAAAGATCTCTTGGAATCAATAACTTGCGGGTAAAATCTTGGAAACAAGATAGTTACGACTCAGCTGCGCGAACAGTCGCACTGCCTCCGCCTCGACGATGATCGGCGGAGCGGGCTGTGGAAGGCAAGGTTGGATGTCACATGTGGAGGTGTGGAAGGGGGAGGGTTTGCAGGGGCCGATTGACTCAGAGGGGTGGGCCGTAGGACAATCCTTGGCGCTCGGGGGCCACATTTCCCCCCGCCGTTGTCGGCTTCTAGCACGCTGTCGGGCCAACCGAACCTAGGTTTAATTCCAGAGTCCCCGGGCTGCGCTATCCCATAAGAGTTGGATCGAAAGCCCAGCTTGGGGATCGGCAGGGGATCACGTTGAGGTGGGTTTGTGGGCCAGCATAAAATCCGAGAGGCCGAAGATGGGCGCTTCCAGCACAGGATGCACGTGATGGGAGTGGTCTGGGCGACCTGTGCAACCCTGCCGCTGTTCGAGACCTTCGTTTTTAACGCCCATGTGGCCTCCGGTCGGCCACGCCTTTCTGGTGACGACTACCTTAGGATGGCCGTAATGTTCGTGTTTTTGTGGGGATCGATGTGCTGCGTATTTCTTGTTGAAAGAAGCCACGCTGTTAGAATTTGGATGAAGGTGAGAGAGGAGTTTCAGTCCTGGCGCGAGAAGCTTAGGGACCTGAGGTCTTGGGCGATCAAGCTGCTAATCGTAATGGCGCTCGCATACATGTTCTTCGGTCGGCAAGCATTGCTAGAAAAGTTCAGGAGTTCGACCACAGATCAGCTGTTGGAAATCGCCTTGCTTTTGGGCGGATCCGCGCTCATCTGGGTCGTGGCCGGATTTATAGCCTCCTTGGGTGAATCGTTGTCGACAGGTATGCGCGAGGGCGTGGAGAATTGGGGAATTGGACTCCGAACAGGTGTTGTGTTTTACCTGTTCTTGCTGGGGGGCACCTTGGTCTGGGTAAGTTTTAGGGGCGTAGATCCCAAGGTTGTCACGACCATGCTCTTGAGCCTCGTCAAGGACTATGTGCTGCTCTTTATCATTTCTGGTTTACTCTATCTAGGATTATTCAAGTTGGCTCGTGCAAGAGCGCTGGTCGCTGTATTCCAAAACATCCGGGGCTTTATTCATTTTGTGGTTATTTGCGGGATAATCGCGGTCTTTGCCGTGTGGGCGGATTATCGGGAGCTTGATCCACTCCGGCTGGAACGCTTATTTGCCAACGAGTGGCAACGCAGATACATGGAAATCCATGTCGTCACCCGAGATATTATCCTGTTGCTGCTCCCAATAGGGTTTCTTCTGTTCTGGACTCTCGGGTGCGTTGCCGCTGAGCCTAAAAAGGCGACCCCGCGCGAAAGCTAGTCCACGGCGACCCCGCGCTTACGCCTTCTGCGCTTCGCGCTTCAGCGCGCGGTCCAACGTTTGATCAAGGGCAGACTTGGCCGTCTCGTATTCCGATTGCGAGATTTGGCCTTGCCTGCGTTCGACTTCGAGCTGGAAGAGTTCTTCTTTCAACGCGTCGAGCAGCATGGAGGTGGGACGCGCTGCCGCTGCAGGCCGGGCCGTGGGCGTCCCGAGACTTGGTGCAGGCCCGTACTCATCTTCTTCATCATGCACAGCGGGGACATGCGCGGCCCCTTTCACAGACGCAGCCGTCTTTTGGCGGGCCAGAGCGCGGGCCGCGGACTGTTGCCGCACGGCTACGTAAACTCCGCCGAGGATCAAAGCCGCTGCGATGCCGCCGAGGATGTGCCAGCGGTATTTCTGCAACGGGTCGGGGGCATCGATGGGCGGGCCGAGTCCGCCGCCGGGGCGGTTATTCGCCTTGTCGGCTGCTTCGCCTTTGGCAGTGCTCTTCCTGAGGAGCCTGGAGCACGCCTTCGCCAGAGACCTTGAAGGCCAGGTTCTGGCCGACGGTGGTGTTGGAAGCCACCTGCACGATGGCGTCGGGCTCTTGCGGGTAAGGAACTAATTTGAATCCGGCCGAATCGGTCGCGGCGGTGAACTGCATCGTCTTGGGCATCATGACGACGAAGTGTTCCAAGGGATACACCGACTTGGGATCAAGATTGGCGCTTCCGCTATAGGGAAGCTGGTAGGCCACCTCGAAGCGGGTCAGCCCCGGCCGCAACGGGAAGATGAAGGCATAGCGGTTCTTCTCGCCTTCGGGCACCGGAGCGGATTTCAGCGGATTGCCATTTTCGGTGGTGGCGGTGGCTGAGTCTGGGATGATCTGAGCCCCATCGGGAATGTAGAACTCAACGTTGCGGTCGTTCATCTGGGTGCGCGGAGGCTTGGAAGTGTTCTGCACGCCGAACTCACGCACCACCACGAGTTGTCCCTGCTCCACTTGAAGGCGCACGATGTCGGCGACCACTTCGAGGCCGTCGATCTTTTTGGCGACGTCATAAACCTCGAGTTCCACGGAAGTGGTTCCGGGAGGCGCCATGCGGTGGTAGGTAACGCCTTGATGGATGGCGCGGACCAGGTGCGGGGAGTTCTTATCGTCCAGCTTGAAACTGAACTGGCCCTTGGCGTCGGTTTTGGTGCGGCCGGTTTCGTCCATACCGCCGCCGAGCTTGAGCAGGACTACCTCGTCTCCGGCGGAAGGCTTGCCGGTGGTGGAGTTCTTGACGGTGCCGGTGAGGGTTTGGGCCGCGGCGAGGGTGGTGAGGAGGAGGACTGTGAGTGCCGCCAAAAAAGCACGTTCGCGCGTTGCTGGAACGAACGCACCGGCTGAACGAGGAGAGAACGCCTCGGGAGGAGGCGCGCTGACGTTAAGGGACAAGGGATCCCCTTCGGCAGGCTCAGGGCAGGCTTTCGACTGCGTGGAAACTCCGCTTCGCGAAGTTTCCACTCCGCTCAGGATGACAGCTCTACGGTGGGTTGCGCTCAAGATCTGGTTCCTTTTTGCGGCGCGGGATTTTCCAGGCGGGCAATCTCGGCCAGGATGGTGGCGGCCTCGTCCTGCAAGGAAGACTTCAGCGAAGCGTAGTCGGCGTCGGGCACCTTGCCGGCTTTGTATTCGAAGTTGAGATCGCGCAGGTTCTCGTAGACGGCATCTTTGCGTTCGCGCAGGTAGCCGGCGCGGGTTTTCTCCGGACCAAGATAGAGCCTTCCGGGCATGTAGAAAACATAGAAGAGAGTCGCGATCAGCATCAGGCCGCAGATGAACCAAGTCATAAGTCAGTCTCCTTGCGGGCCTGGTCGCGGAATTGATCGAGTTCGGGGCCGCGGACCGGGCGCAGGCCATCGGCGAGGGCGGGTTCGGGACGATTCTTCCAGGAGCGAATCACCAGCACAATCAGGCCGAAGCCGAGGATCAGCGCGGCGAACGGAATGATGTAGGCCGCGCGGTCGAAACCCTTGGCGGTGGGAGCGGCGAGAACCGTCGGTCCGTATTTCTGCACGAAGCTTTGCTCGACCAGGCTGTCGCTGTCTCCGCGCGAGACGGCTGCCATGAGTTCGTTGCGCATGCCGTCGGAAGCGGGGCAGCCTACGTGGTTGCATTCCAGAAGAATCTGGTTGCAGCCGCAGATACACATCATCTGGTGGCCGATTTCGTTGAAGCGAGTGGCGGGATCGCCCGCACCCAGGAGCGCGAAGACGGCGGCGCACACCAAGATAGTCTGCGCGGCCTTTTGACCGTGCCTGGCCAGTTTCGTTTTTGGGTTCGAGTTCGTTATTGCCTCCACGGTCTCAGGTCTCAGGGTCTTAGGTGTTGGGTCTCAGGCCACATCCTAAGACCCAGCACCTAGCACCTACGACCCTCTAACATCAGTCTCCCGTGACCACAGCGAGAGGCTTCCAGCCGCGCGGGCGCTGGAACGCGGACGGGCGCGGGCGCGTTTGGAACCAGGGCCAGGACGGTTCCGATCAGCATGATCCAGACGCCCATCCAGATCCACATCACCAGCGCGTTCAGATGCGCTTTGATGATGGGATGGCCGTTATCCGGATTGAGGCCCTCAAACACCAGATAGAGATCCTCATTGAGGCCGGAGCGGATGTCGGGCATGGTCGAGGTCTGCTGGCTGGCCTTGTAAAAGCGGCGCACCGGAGTCATGGTGTCGATCTGCTTGCCGCCCTTGTAAACGTCCATGATTGCCCACTCGCTGGCGTAGTTGGGGGCATCATCGTCGGTGTAGGAGCGGCAGACCAGAGTGTAGGGGCCGAGGGTCATCTTGTCGCCATTGGCCATCTCCTGCTCTTTGTCCTGATTGAAGGCGGCTCCGGCGAAACCGATGATCACCACCACCACGCCGAAGTGGACGATATATCCGCCGTAGCGGCGGGTGTTGCGATGGGTGAGTTGCACCATGGAGGCGAACATGCCCTGGCCGGTATGTCGCGAGATGACGCGGCCTCCGCGGTAGAACTCGGCGGCCACGGTAAGGACCACCAGCACCGAGAGCGCAATCGCCATCAGCGAATAGAAGTATGAAATGTCCTTCCAGGGCTTGAGGCCGAAGGCCGAGCCCCAACTTTGCGGCGTGATCATCAGGAAGATGGCGACCGCAATGGCGCCGATGGTCGGCCACAGGAAGTTGCGCTTCAGGCTTTCGAGCGAAGTCTTGCGCCAGGCCAGCAGCGGGCCCACGGCGGTGAGTATGAGAAGCAGCAAAGCCACGGGGATGGCGACGCGGTTGTAGAACGGCGCTCCCACCGTGACTTTGTTGCCCTGCACGAGTTCGGAAATTTTCGGAAACCAGGTTCCCCAGAGCACGGTGAAGCAGAGAAGAACGAAAAGCAGATTGTTGAACAGGAAGCTGGACTCGCGCGACACCAGCGACTCGAGCTTGTGTTCGCTGCGCAGGTGCGACTTGTTCTTGACGAAGAAAAAAGCGAATACCGCGAAACTGATGCCGAGGAACCAGGCGAACCACTCGCCGATGGACGATTGCGCGAAGGCATGCACGGAACTGATGATGCCGCTGCGGGTGAGGAACGTTCCGAGGATGGCCAGCCAGAAGGTGGCGAAGACCAGCCACATGTTCCACATCTTCAACATGCCGCGCTTTTCCTGCATCATCACCGAGTGCAGGAAGGCGGTGCCGGTGAGCCAGGGCATGAGCGAGGCGTTCTCGACGGGGTCCCATCCCCAGTAGCCGCCCCAGCCCAGCACGGAGTAGGCCCAGTGCGCGCCGAGAAAGACACCGCAGGTGAGGAAGGCCCAGGTGACCATGGTCCAGCGGCGGGTGATGTGAATCCACTTCTCGCCGGGATACTTCATGATCAGCGCGCCGAGGGCGAAGGCGAAAGGCACGGTGAAGCCGACGTAGCCCAGATAGAGCATGGGCGGATGAATCACCATCTCGGGATACTGCAGCAGCGGGTTCAGGCCGTTGCCGTCGGCGGGGATGTTGCCCTGCATGACGGCGAAGGGATGCGCCGCGAAATTGAGCAAAGACAGAAAGAAGATCTGCACGCCAGCGAGAACCACGGAAGCGTAGGCGAAGAGCCGCGGGTCGGTCTTGTAGCGCAGGCGCAACACGAATCCATAGGCGGCGAGCAGCAGCGACCAGAACAGCAGCGAACCTTCCTGGCCGGACCACAGGACGGCGAACTTATAAGGACCGGGAAGATCGCGGTTGCTGTGGTGGAAGATGTAGGCGATAGAGAAATCGTCGCGGAAGGCGCAGATGACGAGGAGAACCGACGCGAGAAAGACGGCGCCGAAGGTGGCGACACCGGCGCGGCGGGCAGTTTCGCCGATGCGCTCCGAACCCTGGCGGAGCAAGGCGACGAACGAAGTGCCTTCGGAAGCAAGGGAGGGCCGGCTCCCCGGCGGCGAGGCCTGGTTCTGGAAGGCGAGCGCGATGATCCCGGCGAGGAACGTGTAAAGGCTCAACGCCAGAGCAAGCAAGAGTGCAAAACTGCCTAATTCCGCCATGTGACAGAACCCCAGCCTATTTTTTCAGAAACGGCCCTGCGAGGCAACCGGCGGAAGGCGGCGGACCGAAAATCCGCCGCCGCTGCTATTGACAGGTCCGGACGCTGTTAGGCGCTCTGCTGCTGATGGTAGCGCTGCCGAACTTCACGTTCCGCAGCCAGCCAGTCCTCGGACTCGCTGCCGGGCGCGGCTCCGCGCTGCTGGTAGAGTTCATAGGCGCGGCGGCGAATCTCATCCTCCAGGTTGATTGGAACCACTCTGCGGGGCTCAGTCTTCACGACCTCCAACTTCTTCCTGGGTTCAGGCGCGGCTTTGACTGCCGGCGTGACCGTGACTTCCGGTTTGATTTCTGCGCGTGCCGGTTCCGCCGCGACTGCCGGCACATCGGGCACAGCGGGCAAGTTGGCCGGACTGCCGGCACTGGTTTGCTCTGGGTTTGCGTTGGTGCGATTAGCCTTGCCGCCTGAAGTAGATTTCCTTGCCATATTCCGATACTCCTTTTAGATAGCTACATTTAGCAATGAATTGAGTTGGTTCAGCGAACCACGTACACCTCGCCCCGCAGAGTTCTAAGAGAACATAAGCTTTAGTGGCAGTGTGAAGTCAGTATAACCCTTCGCAGGCTGTGGAAACCTCATCCTTCGCACAAAAATGGCAAGAATTGCTTTGCTATAATGGGAATTTACGCCTACGAAGCTGGCGCTATCGTCTAGGGGTTAGGACGGAAGATTCTCAATCTTCAAACCCGGGTTCGATTCCCGGTAGCGCTACCAAGCCTTCCGCTTATCTCGTGCTGTCCCAAAGAGTTGTTTAGGCCGCGTCCTTTATCTCGGGGAAATCATCTTCCCAATACTCGCCGGGACGGCGGCCTTCGCCCGGCTGCAATTCGATGCCACGTAGCTGCACGCGCCGAATCTTGCCGGAAATAGTCTTGGGCAGTTCGGAAAATTCGATCCTGCGGACGCGCTTGTAGGGACCAAGACGGACGCGGATGAATTTGAAAATGTCGCGCGCCATATCCGCCGAGGGCTGAAAACCGGGCTTCAAGGTGATGAATGCCTTGGGCACATTCCAGCGAATGGCGTCCGGACTGGGCACAACCGCAGCTTCGGCGACGCAGGCATGCTCGATCAGTGCGCTCTCCAGTTCGAACGGGCTCAGGCGATAGTCGGAACTCTTGAAGACGTCGTCGGCGCGGCCGATATAGGTGAAGTAACCATCGGCATCGCGGCGTGCCAAATCGCCGGTGCGATAGTAGCCTCCGGCAAAGCATTTTGCGGTGCGTTCTTCATCGTCCATGTAGCCTTGCATCAGGCTGATGGGCTTGGGATCGGACCTGACCGAGATCTCGCCGTCATCGGACTCGTTGCCCTCGGCATCGAGCAGAACGACGCGGTGCCCGGGCGAGGGGTTGCCGACGGCGCCGGGTTTTACGCGCTGTCCGGGAAAATTGCCCAGCAGCAGGACATTTTCGGTCTGACCAAAACCGTCGCGGATGGTGATATTCCAAGCCGCTCGCACCTGCTCGATCACTTCCGGGTTGAGCGGTTCGCCGGCACTTGCCAACTCTTTCACCTTGACGGGAAACGACTTCAAATCCTCGAGGATGAAGAGACGCCAAACGGTCGGTGGCGCACACATCGTGGTGACGCCGCAGCGGGCGACTACTTCGAGAGTACGCTTGGCGTTGAAGCGCTCGTAGTTGTGCACGAAGATAGTGGCGCCGGCGTTCCACGGCGCGAAGAAGCTGCTCCAGGCGTGCTTGGCCCATCCCGGGGTGCTTATGTTCAAGTGCACATCGCCGGGGCGGATGCCGATCCAGTACATCGTCGCCAGGTGGCCGACGGGATAGCTTTGGTGAGTGTGCAGCACCAGCTTGGGCAGAGCGGTAGTGCCCGAAGTGAAATACAGCATGAACGGATCGGTAGCATTGGTCTCGCCGTCGGGAGTGAACTCGGTGGGTTGTTCGTAGGCTCGCGCGTAGGGTATCCAGCCTGCTTCCGCAGGGCCGACGACTATGCGAGTGTAATCGCCAGGGAGGGCGACAAATTTTTCGGTCAGGCCGGGGATGGTGATCACGTGCCGGGCTTTTCCGCGATCGAAGCGGTCGCGCAAATCGCTGACGGTGAGCAGTGTGGCTGCAGGAATAACGACGGCACCCAGTTTGAGGGCCGCGAGCATGATCTCCCAAATCGCGACCACGTTGGGAAGTTGCACGATAAGGCGGTCGCCGCGCCGAACTCCCTGCTGGCGCAAAAAGTTCGCAACCTGGTTGGAGCGCTGTGACATCTCGGCAAAACTCAGCTTCACCTCGGGACCGTTCTCGTCCACGAGCCAAAGTGCCGCCTTAGGGTTGTCACGCGCGAAGGTGTCGAAGTAATCGAGCGCCCAGTTGAACTTATCGAGCTGAGGCCAGCGGAAATCACGATAAGCAGTCTCGTAGTCTTCGCGATGCGTCAAGAGGAACTCGCGCGCAGCCAGAAAAGCGTTCAATCCCTCAAGCTGATGTACATCTGCAGTTTCAATGTGGCTGAGCGTCATAAGCAACTCCTGGGGAAAGTCCGGTTGCCGCAACTGGACTTACGAAGACTGCGGTGATCGTACCCCCGCGCGCACAACTCTGCAATGGGAAACCCACGCGGTCGCAGCTCGGCAAAGGCGATGGCCGCTAAAGTCTCTACAGCGCCTTTACGACCGCAACATATGGCGCGCGATAAACAGGACGTTGGCCGGGCGCTCGCCCAGCCGCCGCATGAAGTAGGGGTACCACTCCGTGCCAAAGGGGATATAGACGCGGACTCGCCAGCCATTCCGCACCAGGCTTTGCTGCAGGTCGCGGCGGATGCCGTAGAGCATCTGGAACTCGAATGAATCGCGGGAGAGCTTTTCGCTCAGCGCGAAAGCCTGGGCGCGCTGAATGATGCCCGGATCGTGCGTGGCCAAGCCGTGATAGATGCCGCTCTTCAGCAGGATCTTCATCAGCTTGATGTAGTTGGCATCGACCTCGGACTTGGAGGCGAACGCGATCTCCGGAGGTTCTTTGTAAGCGCCTTTGCAGAGGCGAATCCGGATGCCTTCGGCCAGGAGTTTCTCAATGTCGCTTTCGGAACGTCTCAGGTAAGCCTGAATCACCGTGCCGACCGAGTTGCCGAACCCGGGCATGCGGTGGAGTTCGTGGACGAAATCGAGCGTACGCTGGGTGTAGGGCGATCCCTCCATGTCGACGCGCACAAAGCCGGGAGGATTCATGGATGCGGCTTTGGTGACCAGTCCGCTGACGATGTCGCGGGCCAGCTTCTCGTCCACATCGAGCCCCATATGAGTGAGCTTGAGGCTGATATTGGCGTTGAGCTGGTTGGCAGCAATGGCGTCGAGAATCTGCTGATAAAGCTGGGAGCTGTGGCGCGCCTCGTCGGGATTGGTGACATTTTCGCCTAAGTTGTCGATGGTCACGCTCATGCCGGAGCGGTTGATCGCCTGAGTGGCGCGGACAGCATCGGCGATCTCGGTGCCGGCAACGAAGCGGCCGGAGACGCGGCGGCCCAGCGAGGAACGTTCGGCAAAATTGCGCAAAGATGGGTATTCGGAAAGATGGACGAAGAAGGCTCTTAACATGCCGCACCTGGGAAAAGAGCCAGACGCGCGATGATTGGATCGCAGAGAACGCGACCCTTCGGCGCGCTTCGCTTGCTCAGGGCAGGCTCCTTCGCGTGGCTCGCCCAGATCCCTCGCTGCACAAAAAACGCTTTCTCGGGATGACAACCCGAGGCCGATTGGTGGATAAGGATGAGGAGCACAGAACGTTGTATCACAATGAGGGGCGTGCCGCAGCAGGGCGGCGATCACAACGGTCGAAGCGCGGAGTGGCAGGAGGGTTGCGGAGGCTAGGGATTGAATCTCAGTTCAACACTCTCGTGGGTTTCGCGCGGAGCGGGCGCCCACCTCCACTGGCGTATCGCGTTCTGGGCTGAATCAGCAAGCACGGGATGGCCACCCTTTACTTCGACGTACTTAACCTTGCCATCGGGACCAACCAACACCTCCGCTCGTACAATGCCTTGGAGGTTCATGGAGCGGGCAAGGCTGGGATACTGCGGAAGCACTTTAGTCACAACTTTGCGGCCGCCTTCAGACAGTTCCTGGGCAGGAGCCTGGCCGGGAGCAAACATCAGTATTGGCACGAGAACAAATAAAGCAACCGCGATCCGGCTCTTCATGGGTCAATCGTCCGTAACGAGAATAAGAGGAATGTAATGATCCCGGAAGATTACCCCGGTAACGCGGCCGGGCGATTTCGGGGCAGGCAAGCGTTGGTCTGGGCGCAGGGGTGCTGAGGGTTCTTACCAGGTGTAGTGCGCGGTGTAGGTTATCGTCTTCTCCTCGCCGGGTGCGACGGTCACCGGAAACTCAATGTTGTGGCTGTCGGTCTTCTTATATTCAGCGGAACTGAAAGCGATATCCCAATTCACCGCCCGATAAAGGTGTTCGACCACGCGGACATCCTCCGGTTCCTTCTTGTGGTTGCGGACCTTTATTTCGAAGGATTCCGTAGCCGTGCGCTTGTTGTTGTCGACGATGTAGTCGCTGCGGCGGCGCTCCCCGGCAAGATCAAAGGCATTGCCGGTGTAAATACGCACGGTTTCGTCGTGCGGCGTGTGGTCGATAGTGTTTTCGCCGGTGAATTCAATCTGCCCATCGTCATTGCGGCGATAGAGGCGTACGCGGCCCTTGGGCAGCGGCATGCCGAGATGGTTCGCATCCGAGTTGCGAAACTCGCGCATCACCCAAATCTTCGGATTGGATTCTGTGCCGTAGGAGTGATCGTTGCGAATGTTGTCCCAGTTCCAGCCGTTGTAGCGGTTGCCCTCGATCTTGACGCCATCGTAAATGTAGATTTGTTTCGTGCCCACCCCGGCTGCGCGAATGAATTCCACTTGCTTGGTTTCGCGGTCCCGCAGCGTGGTGGTGCGTTCGAGCGTGTAGAGGTGGTACTCGTCGAAAGCCTTCTCGGTGACAGGCTGTCCCGCCTTCGCGGCGGCCCCGTTCACAACAACCATCTGGTCATAGCTCCGGCCGCTCATTCCCGGCTTGAATCTTGTTCACATCTCCGGCCATGAGCTTGATGCGCGCGTTCTCGAAAGTCTTGCCGGTCTGGTTGTCCATGGTGACCCAGCCCACGATGTCGACGAGATCTCCCTTCTCGGGCGCGACGATGTTGTAGTCGGCCTGCCAGGTCATGCCGCCGGTGACGTAGGAAAACTCGGCGGGAAACTTGCCCGCTTTGTCGGTGGCGAGCAGCCACTCCAGGCGAGGCTTGAGGATGCTGTCGTCGGTGAGCGCGGGGAAGATGGGCGTTCCGGGAAGACTGAAACGCAACTGGCCGTTGACTTCGATGATCGGCTGCTCGGAAGCCGCAGCCATCTGGGCCTGATAATACTGCTGGCCGTAGAGGTTCATGGCGGATTCGTTGTGGGGGACATATCCGCTGCGAATCACCTTGCCCTTAATGGTTTGAACTCCCTGGGTCGTGCCGACTTCAAAATCAATCGTTTTGCCCTCGTAGAGAGAGAGCAGCAGAGTCTGGGAGACGGGATCGGCGCGATAGTTCTGCTCCAGCACCTGCACGGCGTGTTTGCCGGTGGGATCGCGCAGAATGACCGAGTCGGGCTCGAGGTGCATGGTGATGTCGTTCACGTTGACCTGGTTCTCGCCGGACTTGAGATCGAGCGGCAATTGCTGCCGCACGACGGCGAAATTCTGGTTGTAGATGGTGAGGGAGGGTTGAGAGGATTGCTGCGCGAAAAGGCTGCCGGAGAGAACAAGCAAACAGACGAAGCGAGCGATCATAAACACCTCCGCGACAACGCCGGGCCAGCGCCTCTTCAGCGTTAGACACCGGGAAGCGGGTCTTTGGTTTCCCGCTTGTCAGTCAAACTCTATCTACAATGGAACGCGGACGGGAGTGATTCTTGCGTTGCGTCGTCGGTAGCGGATGGTCTTTAGCCTCCGTGGTCTTCCAGGAACTTCTCGACTTCAATGGCAGCCATGCAGCCGGTTCCGGCGGCGGTGATAGCCTGGCGATAGCGGCGGTCCTGAACGTCGCCACAGGCATAGACGCCGTGGACGCGGGTGTGCACATAGTTGTGCGTCTTCAGATAGCCGTCCGCGTCGGTGTCGAGTTGGCCGTGGAATATCTTCGCATTGGGCTCGTGGCCGATGCCGAGAAACAGCGCGCTGGTGGGGAAGTCGGTAACCTCGCCGGTCTTCACATTTCGCAGCTTGAGGCCGGTGACTTCGTTCTTGGTGTGATCGTAGACATCTTCGACCACAGTGTCAGTGAGGAACTGGATTTTCGGGTTCTTTTGCGCGCGCTCCAGCATGATCTTGGAAGCGCGAAAGCTGCCGCGGCGGTGAATGAGCGTGACCTTGGTGGCGAAGCGGGTGAGGAACAGCGCTTCCTCCATGGCGGAATCGCCGCCGCCGATGACCACAATCTCTTTTCCGGAGAAGAAGAAGCCGTCGCACGTGGCGCAGGAAGAAACGCCGTGCCCGATGAGCTTCTGCTCGTTGGGCAGGCCCAGCCAGCGGGCGGAAGCTCCGCTGGCGATGATCAACGCTTGCGCGTGAACCTGATGCACGCCCAGATGCAGCAGGAACGGGCGCTTGCTAAGGTCCGCGCTGGTGAGATGCGCCATGCGGTATTCCGCGCCGAAGCGCTCCGCCTGCTTGCGCATGTTCTCGACCAGTTGCGGTCCCATGATTCCTTCGGGAAAGCCGGGGAAGTTCTCCACCAGCGTGGTGAGGGAAAGCTGGCCGCCGGGCTCGTGGCCTTCGATCACCAGAGGTTTCAGATTGGCGCGGGCGGTGTAAAGCGCGGCAGTGTGTCCGGCGCAGCCGGAACCGATGATGACGACGTTGCGGGTTTCGCTCATGATTGTGCTAGCCGTTAGATTGCGGATTCCAGATTTCGATGCATTGCAGCGGTTCTCACTTGCCAAAACAAATCTTCAACACAGAGGGCACAGAGGACGCGGGGTAATTCTCCTTCATTTTTTCTCTTCCACTTTTTTCGCGCCAGGCTTGGTGGATTTCGGTTTGACTGCCTCTTTCGGTCCTGCACCCGGGATCTGCGCCAGTTCCGCAGGAACCGTACGCCGGACGCCCAGCAGGGTGCGATAGTTGGCAAGCACTTCTGAGGCGCTGCGAAACAACGGTTCGTAGGCGCTCTGGTCGGGCGGGGGCCCGTTTTCGGATCCCGAGCAGCGGGCCAGCGCGATCGATGACTTTCCGAAGCGCTCGAGCCGGATGCGGCTGGCGGGAGTGTTGGCCCCGACCATACTTTCGGCGCTGCCGATCGCCGTAGCGCTGTCTTCCATCGAGACCAGGATCAAATCCTTGGGCTCGCGCACATGCAGCACGAGAGTCTCAACCATGTTCTGCCCATCGTTGCTGAAGGAGTACTGCACGCTGGCAAACAAGGCCTGCACGGCGAATTCGCGGCGAATGCGGACGTAGCGGGCGACCGACGGTTCGTCGGACATTTGTGCGCCCTGTCCGGGTTGAAGGAAGTTCGGAGCCTCGGTCAGCGTGGAGAGGCCATGAGAGATTTCGAAGTCGGGGGCGAACAAAGGCTGCTTGAGGATGCGTGCCAGCGCCCCGGCGATTTCCTTCTGCTCCTCCGCCGATGGCGTGCAAACGTTCAGCAAGTTGACTTTTACCTGTGGCTGGTTGGAAGTGGGTTCGGAAGCCTGCTGAGATACGGCGGGAAGAGCTAGCGGAAACGCAGCGAGGAGCAGAATTAATTTTGGGAGCACGGCAGAATGATAACCCAGTTCTCAGTTCTCAGTTCTCAGCAACCCACGATTTAACTGAGAAACTGGGAACTGAGAACTGAGAACTGGTTTCGATTAGAATTCAGGCATGGCGAATCTGACGCTGGTTTACGGAATGCGGCTGCTGCCCTCCGAGGATGTGGCCGAGGTGGGCCAGGCTCCGGTGAAGCTTACCAACGGACGCGAGGCGCACGTTACCATGCATGTGCTCGAAGGCAGCAAGGAAGAGATCGAGAAGCAGTTGCGCACCAGCCTGGAAGCGTTCTTCGATCTGTATCCGGAAATCTAGTAGTTGTGGACTTGAGGGCCGACGCCTGTTTGGGCACGTTTCGTGCGAAGCGGCGAATCGAAACCATGAAGAAGTTTTATTGGAACCTGCGCGCGAGGATGTTGACGGCCGGTCTGTGGCCGCAGGGATGGGTCGCGCGTGGAGCGTGGTATTCCCTGGGCCTTGCGGTCGGGACTCTTCGCCCTCCAAATGCTGTTGAAACTGGTCGCGCCCAGGGCGGCGGACAGCGTTGGCTTTTGGGTCAAGTTTCTTCTGTTCGACGCGGCTTTATTGTTTTCCATTGTTGCTTTCCGCTGGCTGAAGCGAAAGCTGCTGTGGCGCCTGCGCAACCGGCTCATCGTAACCTACGTCTTCATCGGCGTCATTCCCGCAGTGCTGCTGGTCGCGATGGCACTCATCACGCTCTACGGGTTCGCTGGGCAGTTCGCCGTCTTCGTGGTGACTTCGGAAATCAACTCGCAATTGCGCAGCCTGGAAGCGGTAAACGCCGCGGTCGGCAACGAACTGGCGGCACGCCTGGAGCGCGGGGATAAGCCCACCGCCGAATCGCTGGCCGGCCTGAGGAAACGCGACTCTGCCTGGGCACGCCGCCGGATGTGCGCCTGGCATGGCGATAGGGTTCTGTCTGTTGGACGATGAATCCAAGGGACCTCCTGCTTTCCCTCCCCGCTTTTGCAAAAGGAGGATTGCGCGAAATCACGCGCGACCGCGACGGGCTCCACTTGCGTGTGGTTACGCTGCTCTCCGCCGGAGGGAAAACGCTGATCGTTGTCACCAGCGAGCCTTTTGACAAGGAGTTAGTGGGGAAGATGGCCGCCGATATGGGCGAGATCACTTTGTTAGACGCCCCGATACTCTCGCAGCAACGCAAAGACGGAGAGCCCGGCTCTGGACCACCGACCAGCACACCCGTGAATGCCGAGACGAACAAAGGTGGAATCGTCATCAGCGAGAAGAAGAACGGAACTACTGTGGAGTTGCATCCCAGTCCAACCTTTACCGTAGGCACGGTACCAGCGGCCGCCGGCAGATTGGACCGCGAGGTTACGTTCTTCGCGCCGCTGCGTGTGCTGGACTGGAAGACCGGGGAACGCGAGCCGAGCGGGGCGTTGTTGGTGCAGGTGCGAACCCGCCCTTCGGTGCTCTACGGCCACCTGTTCGCGGCGCTGGGAGAGTTTGTCGAAGGTGTGGAGTACATTCTTCTCGGAATCCTCATCTTCTTCGCCGTGATCGAACTGATCGCGCTGATTATCGGCACACGTATGACGCGGACGGTGACCGGCGCCGTGGCGCAGCTTTATGACGCCACCAAGCATGTGGATCGCGGCGACTTCAGCCATCGCATTCCGGTCAAGTCCGCGGATCAGCTAGCGCAACTTTCGCTGTCATTCAACTCGATGACGGAGTCCATCGAGAAGCTGATTCAGGAGCAGAAAGAAAAACAGCGGCTGGAAGGCGAACTCGCCATCGCGCAGGAAGTGCAGGCGCAACTGTTTCCGCGGCAGGTTTCGGAACTGGAGTCGCTTGAAGTGCATGGCTTCTGCCGGCCGGCGCGCACCGTGAGCGGCGACTACTACGACTTCCTCACCGCCAGTTCCCACAAGCTGATTCTCGCGGTTGGAGATATCAGCGGGAAGGGAATTTCGGCTGCGCTGCTGATGGCGACCATCCACTCCGCGGTGCGCGCCTATAGCGTGGAGAACTTGCCGCAGATGCGGGAACCTGTTGCGGTGGGCGCGGTTGCGGGCGCGGGCCGGATTATGGCGGCGTGGCCGGAGGGCGTCGAGATTTCTCCCGGTGCGTTGCTCGGCCTGCTCAATCATCAGCTCTACGAGAGCACTCCACCGGAAAAGTATGCCACGCTGTTTCTAGGAATCTACGACGGACGATCCCATAAACTGACCTACAGCAACGGTGGCCATCTGCCGCCCATCTTGATTGGGCGAGACGGCGCACTGCGGCGGCTGGAAGCTGGCGGGACGGTCGTTGGGCTGTTCGACAATATGACGTACGACGAAGGCTCGGTGGAAATGCATCCCGGCGAAATCTTCCTGGCCTACAGCGACGGCGTTACCGAGCCGGAAAACGAGTTTGGCGAATTCGGTGAGGCGCGGCTGATTGACCTGGTAAGCGCGAACCGGCACTCTCCGCTGGTGCAGATCAGCGAGGCAGTGACTGCTGCCGTCGATGACTGGATCGGCGACAACGAGCAGCCGGATGACATCACGCTGGTGCTGGCTAGGGCGCGGTAGCTTTACGTCTCAGGTCTCAGGTCTCAGTTCGATCGGGGTCTCAAGGTCACCGACAAAAGCGGTCGTTGACGTGGTTGTCTCATTGCGCGCCAATCCAACTGTCGTCCACGCGTGGTCGCAGGACCCTACCTGTCCGCACGACCATCGGCCTCGCAAGGGACCTCCACCACCATCGACCTGCTAAATTCGTTGTCATTCCGGGCGGGGGGCTGGCCCACGGTTACCCCACCAGCCGAATAGAGAAACAAGTTTTGTTACGAAATCCGAACAAAACCGTAAACCCCGGGATAACAGTGATGCTGGTCACTGACAAGACTTCCGGCACCGTGCTTAATTATCGCGTAACGCAAGACACGCCAGTTACAAATTGTATGTAAGTAGATTTCATATGGAGGTTTGATCATGCCATCTAACCAAGAGAAGAAGCAGCAGCCCGAGATTGAGTTGTATATGTACTCGCTTAATCAGGAATTTCCGGTAAAGAAAGGTCACTCGACCTTCTTGAAGAGTAGCTCTGACGTCTACGCCGACAAATCAGGCAAGTTCACAGGAGTGAAACAGGTCGCCAGTCAAGTCTTTCGAGTAGCAATCGACGATTGGAGCGTGCAATGGATCTCAAACGAGTGGGTCCAGAACTATACATACTATCCCGGCGCCGGCCTGCTTCCGCAAGGCGATCCCCTCTTGAATGCGATCACCCGGCAGGAAGATTTTGGGGGCATCGTTTTTGATCGCATCAGCGACCGCATCTACAAAGCTAACACGGCAGGTTTCGAGCTTTTTCAGGACCTTCAGAAGGCGCATGCAGAGGGGAAACTCGAAGCATTTCGATCTAAGAAATTTGGGCAGGAAGAGGTGGGAACTTTTGTGTCCATCCTGAAGGGAGCAGGCTTATGGCCAGCATGACCGCGTGGCGTGCCCCACTGAGGGCACCCCTGTCGGCCTGTCTTTGGATCTCGGACGCGTGCAACCTTTCATGTAAATACTGTTACGCATCTCCATTTTCCGGCAGGTTCATGGAAAAGGCGCGCCTGCTAGATCTGGTGGACGAACTAGCCGATCTTCAAGTGTTCGGCATTGTTCTCGCGGGGGGCGAACCCTTCCTCCATCCGGCGGTGTACGAGATCATCGGCAAATGCATCCAAAAAGGGCTGCAACTCGGCGTTCTCTCCAATGGCCTGTGCCTGGACGGCCCGCGCCGTCACCGACTGGTGGAAATCGTTAAAGGCAAGAGGTTCATTCTTCAGGTCTCGGTGGACTCGGTGAATCCCGATGTGAACGATCGCACCCGTGGTCGAGGAGCGATTGTCCTCAGGAACCTTCAGGCCCTTTGTTCCACTGGCCTTCAGTTGCAACTCGCTTGCGTTCTAACCCGGGAGAATATTGACTCTGCCCACTTGTTGATCCCAGAGTTCTATCCCCGAATCAAACGATTTCACTTTCTGAATGTCCAGCGCACTCGGACGGCTCTATCAAACCAGGACGTCCTTCTCTCCGAAGGCCAGGCGCGGGAATTTTGGTTACACCTGAATGATTATGCAAAGCAATATCCGCCCGACCTGTTTCTGCCCTCCTTGCGCATTACAATGAGGGCTTTTGGCAAAGAAGAAACGGGCGAAGAGCATAGCCTAAATCAAACTGCTACTTTTTCATGCGCAAGCTGCTCCGCCGGTCTCACGCATGTCAATGTCGATGCCAACTTCAATGTTCTGGGATGCGACATCGCCAAGGAGTTCACTTATATGGGTAACGTCCGGGGTGCGTCGTTTGAGTCTGTCTGGAATTCCCACCGGGCTCAGGAGGTGAGAGATGCGCCATTTCCTGCTTGTTACCGCAATCGGGATCCAGATGGAGCGGCCCTGCAGGATTTCTTGAAGCCGGAATATCTTTGTCCACAGCTAACTACGCCTTAGGTAAGGGCTGATGAGATGACGTGGATTGGAAGCTGACCCGGCGGCGAAGACGAAGCCGTGTTGGGCGCTGGCCCATCTTTGCGCCACCACGAACGAGGCTGCCTCACCCTTCGCGATTTTCGAAGGGTGAGCACCACGAACCTCGCACCATGTTCATTCGTTTCATCTTTACGTTTCCAAAATCACTTGTGACATCTAACGTGGCTGTTGAAAAACTCCCTCACCAGAAAATGGCCGAAAACACTTTGCATGTAGGAAGCCCTACAAACGACTTTCTTGGCTTTCCTAGACATTTTCTACCCCCTAAATTTTCGCTGTTTCGAGAATAACGGACTTTTTCAACAGCCACTAACCTTGTCTCCCAAATTCAAAGGGGCGATCATGGTCGAGGCCGTGATACCCCGATCCTTCAGCACAGAGCGAACGATCCCGCCATTCGCGAACCACCGCCTCTAACCTTATTTTCCAGCAGTAATCCACAGCCCACTTCTCGCAAAGGCAGCGAGAAGTGGGGCACCCGGCATCGGTTTAGATTTTCTGCTTCTTCCACCTTCCTTGCTTGAAGAGAATCGCGCTAGCTACCGCCATGGAACTCTCAGCGATGGCGATGGAAAAGAACACTCCATTCGAATGCATCTTCAGCGGTATCGATAGCCAATAAGCCAGCGGGATCTCGAACAGCCAGAAGCCGAAAAAATTGACAATGGTGGGAGTGATCGTATCGCCGGCGCCGTTGAAGGCCTGCATCATTACCATGAAGTAGGCGTAGCCAAGGTTGCCGTAGCTGATGATGCGCAGGCAGGCCGCTCCGAGCGGCACCACCTCTGGATCGTGCGTAAACAGGCGGACGATCGGTTCGGAAAAGAGTATAAAGATGACCCCGATCGCGCCCAGGAAAATCACGTTGTAAAGGCCGGTGCGCCACACTGCTTTTTCAGCGCGCTCGGGATGGCCTGCGCCAAGGTTTTGACCTACTAGAGTCGCTGCGGCGTTACTCAATCCCCACGAAGGCAGGATTACGAAGATGACGATGCGGATGGCAATCGTGTATCCGGCGAGCGCTGCAGCGCCGAAGATGCTGACGATGCGGACCAGGCCGATCCAGCTGGTGTGCGCGATGGCGAACTGCAGAATGCCGGTCAGCGAAACGCGGATGAGCCGCCAGAGCACGGTCCACTGCAGCCGGACTTGACTTGTGAGGATGCGGAGCCGCTCCGTGCCGCGCATGAGGCGGTAGAACTGGTAGAGCACGCCGATGCTGCGCCCGATGAGCGTTGCCAAAGCTGCGCCGGTCACGCCCAGGCGCGGAAACGGTCCCCAGCCAAAGATCAGGCAGGGATCGAGCACCAGGTTGATGATGTTCGAGACCCAGAGCAGGCGCATGGCGATGGCCGCATCGCCGGCACCGCGGAAGATGGCGTTGTTGAGAAACAGCAGAAGCACGGCGAAACTTCCGCCCAGGCAGATTCTGGTGTAGCCGCTGCCGGTCGCGACAATCTCAGGCGACGCGCCCATCAGGCGCAGCAGATTCGGCGCAAACAATCCGCACGGGAGGCCGATTCCCAGGGAAACGATCAAGCCGAGAGCGATCGCTTGCACGCCCGCGACTGCCGCGCCCTCGGGATCTTTTTCTCCGATGCGGCGCGCCACCATCGCAGTGGTCGACAGGCTCAATCCCATGGCGACCGCGAACACGAGGCTCAGCATCGACTCCGTGAGCCCCACTGTGGCCACGGCGTTTGCGCCGAGGCGTCCTACCCAGAAGACGTCGACCACGGCGAACAGCGATTCCAGCACCATCTCCAGCACCATGGGTACGGCCAGCAGCAGGATGGCGCGGTTCAGGCTGCCGGTGGTGTAGTCCTGATGCGAGCCGCGAACGGCTTCCACCAGTGAGGCCCATAATGTGTGCTGCTGCTCGGCAGCAGTGGATGTGGCTTCCATAGATACCTGCGAATTTCCCACGCTCTTCGCCAGGAAAAAACCTTGCGAATGCGCCGATCAAAATTACCAGAGACAGAACGAGAAGTCCGCACTCGCGGACTCAAGAGGATGGCGAAACTAACGAGGGTTAAACATTGTCGTTTCCATGGCGCGAAGAGTTGTAGGAAGTGCAGGGCCCCACAAACGAATCGTCAGGAATTGTATCGCGGAGTCAGGGCACCCGACAAATGCAAGCGCTGTATTTAGCCAAGCGAGAAGCCATCAGTTTGCGCTGTTGTTCGTTGAGCCTGCGCCATCCTACGTTCGCTTCAATTGCGATGCGGGCTAGTCGTTCCGCCTCGGCATCCTTGCGTAGCTGCGCCGCCTCTTTGTCGAATTGCGCCGCTTTCCTTTCATTGTCAGAGGCGCGTTCGTTGGCCTCGCCAGCTTCGGCTGTAACCTCAGTCAACCGGGCAGCGCTGCAGCCTTGGATGCTGGCGTCCAAATCGTTAACTCTACTCCCTGTATATCCTTCGCCGACAACTCCTCCCACGATCAATATCCATCCAACGAAGGCTATCACTTTCGCTAAATGGACCCGATTCTCCAGCAGGACCACCCGATACTTCAGAGAGGGGATGCTTTCTCGTGCAATGGATTTTAGTTCGTACAGCAATTCGGGGAGTTCAAATACCAGCCCTACAGCGACCGCGACAGTAGACAGTGTTGCCCGTCCAAACCATAAATCTCTACCGCTCTCAAAATTGGCGTGCGCGCACTCTGCAAGTTTCGCGATGACGTCGTTGGGCAGCGGCATACGGCCTTATACCGACAGTGACATGCGGCGTCCTGAAATATTGCACCGTCTAGACACGACTTTGAAAATCTTAGGACTGGGAGGCATCATAACTAATTCTTCTTCGGCACCACTACCCTGCCCCGATTTCCCTTGACTTCATCGCCACAACCAGATCATACTATTCTTCAAGAAACAGTTCATTGAAAACTGAATATCGTGCGGCTAATTCCTTCCGCAACAAGATTTTAACTCCAGGGTCCGGCCGATTTCTCTCGCGGCAGAAATAGCCCCACTGATTCTAAAGGATTTACTCGGTGGCTGTGCGCCTAACTCCCTTGCCCTCAATATTTTACAGGCAAGTTATGTGGAATCAATATTTTAGCCGGACCGGCGTCACGTTGACTCGCCGTAAGTAATTGATTCCAGAGATTTTATCCGATTCGATCCGCGAATTTTTTTGATCGGATATCCACGCCCTGGTTGATCGGCCCGAAGCTCAGCGGTCACGCCGCCGTCAATCCTTTTTCCACAAATTGGGGAATGGAACTGGCCCCCTGCCCCCTGCCCCCTGCCCCCTCCCCCTGCACTCCTCACTTCTGGGGCAGCTGTGTTACTCGCGCGGTGACGGCCATATTCCTTACCATTCCTCCCATGACCAGGGGGCCGATTGCGGTGAAGACGATGCCACGGCTGTCGGCGCGGGGATCGTAGGTGTCTTCGCTGATAGTTTCCCACTGGTGACGATGCAAGTCGTAATCGAAGCTGACGGCAGAGGCTTCCGTGGGCTTGCCGTCATAGGCTGCGCCTTTGTAGTCGTGCGGAGTGGCGGTGCCTCCGGAAAAGAGAATCTTGTGCTGGTGGTTGGAGCCGCCGCCGGCGATGGCGAAGCGCGCCGTGCCGGGATGTGCCGGCAGCTTGCTCCATTCGATCTTGTTGGGATCCTTGTGATCGATCTTGCCCAGCCAGCACTCGTCGGAGGCTACGTATTTGGGTCCACCCGCGGGGCCAGGTTTCGCGCCATCGACGATCACGATGGCTTCGTCGGTCACGCCGCCGGAGAGGCCGAAGACGGGCGTGCCAGGGAACGGAGTGGCCTGGCTCCAGGAATCTTTTTCGAGGTCATAGACCTGCACATTGTTTACCGGGCCATTGGGCGAGCGGCCGCCGATGAGATAGACGAAACGGTTGTGAGTTACGCCAGCCACGGCGCCATCGACGGCAACCGGTATGTCTTTGCCGCGAGACCAGCGGCGGGGGCCCGGTTCATAGACGTTTACGTCGGGAAGCGTGAGTTCGGCACCCTGATTATCCACCACATAGCCGCCCATGAGGATGACCAGGCTTTTGGCTCCGACGGCGGCGGCGTTCAGACGGCCCGCGACTCCGGGCACGGTGCGGCCGTCGCGCCACTTCGGGTGGGCGAGACTCATGATGTAGACCTTGTTGGTAACGTCGTCCCAGGTTCGCTTGGGACCGATGCCCATGAGGGAAATTATCTCGAGGCCGTCGCTGACGCTGGCCACGGCATTGCCGGAGACTGGGACGGGCATGGGAGGAATTTTCTTTTGTTCCGCGCCCAGCACGGTCGCGGCACAGAGCATGAGGGGGATAAGAATTGGGTGTTTCTTCATTGCAGAGATATTACCGCATGGGTGGTGTCTTAGGTGCCGGCCCCCGGCGACGAGCCGCCTCGCTTCGCTCAGCGGGACGGGCGAGGCGGCTGTCCCCACATGAGTATTTCCGCTCTACGAGTTTGAAGAGAGAAGATCAGTTGTGTTTTACTGGATCGATTTCAGACTGCGCGGGTGCCCCCCTGACGCCGTCTTCCATTCTAGGACTCTTAGTGAATACCGTAGAACTGAACAAGATCCGCAAGTGCTATGACGAGTTCGTGGCCGTGGACGACTTGTCGTTGGTGATCCGGCCGGGAGAGATCTATGGCCTGCTGGGGCCGAATGGCGCGGGAAAGACCAGCACGCTGCGCATGATGATCGGCATCACTGTCCCCGATTCCGGAATGGTGACGATGTTTGGTGAACCGTTCCGGCGGGCGCACTCGCAGCGACTTGGCTATTTGCCCGAGGAACGCGGTTTATACAAGAAGATGAAGGTTTTGGATCAGCTGGTATTTCTTGGGGAGCTGAAAGGATTGTCGAGGCACGATGCGGCGCAGCGAGCGCAACAGTGGTGCGAGCGCCTGGGCTTGAAAGAATGGACCGGCAAAAAGGTGGAAGAACTCTCCAAAGGCATGCAGCAGAAAGCGCAGTTCATTGGGGCGGTGGTGCACGATCCTCAATTTGTGGTCATGGACGAGCCGTTCTCAGGGCTCGATCCCGCCAGTGCGGTGGTGCTGAAAGATGTCTTACTGGAACTGAAGAAAGCCGGAAAGACTCTTCTGTTTTCTACGCATCAGATGGACACGGCGGAGCGGCTGTGCGATTCCATCTGCCTGATCAATCATGGGCGGGCCATTCTGGAAGGCGATTTGGGCAAGATCCGCGCAGGATACGGCAAGCGGAACGTGCAGATCAAGTATGAGGGCAATGCGCAGTTCCTGAAGGATCCGAAACTGGTGCAGTCGTTCAACGATTACGGAAACTACGTGGAAGTGCGGCTGGCTGCGGGGGCCGATCCCCAGGATTTGCTGCGGGCGGCGGCTTCGCACGCCCGGGTCAACAAGTTTGAGCTGATGGAGCCTTCGCTGGAAGAGATCTTCATCGAAGCCGTGGGGAAGGCCAATGCGTAATACCTGGCTGGTTATCAAACGCGAGTATCTGGAGCGGGTGCGCCAGCGTTCCTTCATCGTGCTCACCCTGCTGCTGCCGGCGATCATGATTGGCGCGTTTGTGATCCCCGCAAAACTTTCCAGCATGAAGAGCTCCAAGATGAAACGGCTGGTGGTGGTGACTTCGACGCCTCAGTTCGGCGAGATTGTGCGCCAGCAACTTCTGGCCGGAAGCAAGCCGGATGAGGAGAAAGGCGGGGCCGACAAAGATAAGGACAAAGACGCTGAAGATGACGACAGGCCTGGCCGTGACTATGCGATTGAGGTGGACGCGAATGCCAGCGAAGCGGAGCGGACCGCCCTGCGGAACCGGGTGAACTCCGGCGACATCGATGGTTACCTGTGGCTGAGCGACGATGCGGTGGCGGCGCGCAAGGTTACCTACTACGGCCGGGAGGCCAGTGGGTTCATGGAGAAGTCGTGGCTCAGCGAGCAATTGGACCGCGCCATCTTGCTGCAAGAACTTGCTCAACGAGGGGTCAGCGGCGCGCAGGTCGACCAACTGCTCAAGCCCGTGAAGCTGGAGACTATGCGCGTCGAAGGAGGCAAGGAAACCAAGGCCAACGACAAGGGGATGTTCTTTGCGATTTTCGCCATGGTGATGCTGCTGTACACCGCCGTCATTTTCTACGGTGTTTCCGTTATGCGTGCCGTGCTGGAAGAAAAGAACTCGCGCGTCATGGAAGTTTTACTTTCCTCCGCAACGTTCGACCGAACTTATGGCGGGAAAGCTGATTGGCGTCGGCGCGGTGGGTCTGACACAGATCGTGATCTGGATTGTGATGGCCGGGACCTACGCGTTGCCGGCTCTGGCGGCGAGCGCCAGCACGGGAGAGATCCGCATTCCGCCGCTGACTCTGGCGGCTTTTGCCTTATTCTTCTTGCTCGGATACCTGCTCTTCAGCAGTATTTATGCCGCGATTGGCGCTGTCATCACCAGCGAGCAGGAAGGGCAACAACTCCAGTTCATTATCGTTCTTCCCCTTATTATTTCGGTTTTCATGATGGGGCCGGTCATGCGCGCTCCGGACGCTCCGGTGGCGGTGTGGACTTCGATGGTCCCTTTCTTTTCGCCGGTGTTGATGTACCTTCGGATTGCGGTTCAACCGCCGCCGGTTTGGCAAATCGTTCTTTCGCTGGCGCTGCTGGTGGGCACGATTGCGGGAATTCTCATTCTCTGCGGACGCATTTACCGGATCGGCATCCTGATGTACGGCAAGCGTCCGACCCTGCCCGAAATCGTGAAGTGGTTAAAGTACGCGAAGGGTTGATTGAGCACGTCGGGCCGCCTCGCTGAATACGGCTTGACTGTGACAGGCCGCTGCTCAAAGGCAAAGTCAAAAGCGGCGGACAGGAGTGTCCGCCCCACACGATTCAATCAAGTCTTATTCAATCAGGCCCTGGCGCACGGCGTGGATGAAGTCCGTGTAGGCGGGTTGCTCTCCGCCGTCGCGCACCTGGCTGGCGATCTGGCCGCGATGATACGCCGAGTGCAGCACAACGTGGGTCAGAATATCTTCCACGGTGCTGGTCCACGGCTCGCCTTTGCTGTTTTTGTAGGTGACCTTCTCCGAGAGTCCCGCGGGGGGAAGATGGGCGAGAAATTCGCGCCATAGCAGGTCGAGGCCGGCGATTTGCGCTCCGCATTGCTCGAAGGTGAAGTCCGGCCATACGGGCAGGCTTTGCGGTTGGTTGCGGATGCGTTCCAGCCAGAGGCGCTCGGCGGAGAGAATGTGCGCCAGAAGATGCAAGGGCCGTGGCGCCGGACGAGCTGTTCGACTTTAACTCTGCAAGCACCTCGCGGTTCGCCCAGGCATCGTAGGCAAACTGACGGCGGAGATGTTCGACTAACTCCATGACTCTTCCCCAGCGTCACGCGCTGGAAAACCGGCGAAAATATCTTAACAGTCCGTTCACAATCTGGGGGTAGACTTGCGAAGCATGCCCCGCAAAGCCGCCACATCGCGGACCCCAATTGAAGAGCCTGGTGCAGTTGAAACTGCTGAGGCGAAGCCCGCCCAGAGCCAGGAAGGCGGCAAGAAAGCCGTCAGGAAAGGTACGGGATCACTCAACGATCTGACGGGAACGGCGCTCAAGGCGTTCCTCATCGCTCGCGACGCCGCTTTCAACGTGCGCGATCTGCTCACGCACTCATCGCGCATGGCTTTCCTGGCGATCAAAGAGTGCGAGCAGGAGTTGGACATCATCGAGCGCTATATCGACGAGCGCCTGCCGGCTGCCATCACACGCGTGAACGAGATGCGGGCACGCCAGTTGCTAACCAGCCTGAAGTGCACCACCAACCTGGAGCGCATCGGCGACCTGATGATGAGCGTCGCCATGCGGGTGCAATCCCGGACGGAGAAGATGGCGGCTTCCGACGTGCGTCAACTGGTGGAAATGTCGACGATCCTGCGCGAGATGCTCGATCTGGTGTATCGCGGATTCGTCGATCTCGACCTGGAGTGCGCCCGCAAGGTCCTGCAAATGGATAAGGACATCGACCGCGTCTGTCATGCATTGTTCCAGAAGCACCTCACCGAACACGCGTCGGACAACAATCCTTCGAGCTTTGACGTGCTTCTCATGGCGCAGGCTTTGGAGCGCGCCGGAGACCACACCACCAATCTTGCGGAAGATCTTTACAGCCTTATCGAAGGCCGCAGCCTGCGGCACGCCCCGAAGAAGCGGGCCGCAACCTAAGAACTCAGTTCTCAGTTCTCAGTTCTCAGTTCTCAGTTCTCAGTTCTCAGTTCTCAGTTCTTTGCGAGATGCTCGCTGGGGGATGGGGATTCACAGTTTTCTGTTGGAACTATGTTCAGATGTCACAGCCAGCGCCGCAACGTTATTGTGAGAATCTTCTTGGAGGACATGGGCGAGTCATACAGGGATTTAATTGCATGGCGCAAGGCAATGGATCTGGTAACGGACCATCTATCGCCTGACCCAATCGGCTCCCCGGGATGAACTCTACGGCTTGACGAATCAACTTCGACGAGCCGCTGTTTCGGTGCCCAGCAACACCGCGGAAGGCCAGGCCCGCTTTTCCCGGAAGGGGTTCCACCATTTGCTGCCACGCGCGAGGTTCATTGGTCGAAATTGAGACTCAGCTCACAATCGCTCAAAACCTTGATTATCTAAGTCCGATTCAAACGCAGCCCTTGCTCGAAAAAGCTTCAGAGTTGGGCAAGGTACTGAACGGGCTGATAGCCTCCGTCAAATCCGCCGCTTGAGGTTGACAAATGGATGCGGTCGGTCCGGCCTTTTCTGAGAACTGAGGACTGCCTTCCGAAATTCATCATTCCTTAACACGCGAGAAACATTCTCGCAACATTTTCAACATACAGTCTATGCAGAATCCGGCGCGCGGCAGCAAGCCTTGTCTGACCGGCCAGGCAGCCATACGTGACAATGAACTCTCCCCTGGGATCTTACGAACCGGTCCGCGGTGCGGCCATGGCCACAGTGTCACGCAGCCTTGTCTTCGTCGTGGAAGACGAGGAAGATATCGCGCGGCTGATCTCCCATACTCTGCGGGCGGCTGGTTTTGACGTGCAGAGCTTTGTCAGCGGCGGGTCGGTGGTTTCAGAAGCCTTGCGCGAAATGCCGGCGCTCTTTCTTCTCGACGTGATGCTTCCGGGCGCAGACGGTTTCGATCTCTGCCGGCAGATTCGGCAAACCCCCACGCTTTCCTCGACGCCCATCATCTTCCTGACCGCCAAGACAGCCGAGGCAGACCGGGTGAAGGGGCTCGAACTGGGCGGAGACGATTACATCACCAAGCCGTTCAGCCCGCGCGAGATGGTGGCCCGCGTGCGCAGCGTGCTGCGCGGTTTGCGCAAACCGCCCGTAACTCCGGAAATGCTTCGGCTGGGCGATCTTGAAATCGACGCTTCGTCGATGACGGTGCAGGTGCAGGGCAGGGCAGTTCTCACTACGGTGCGAGAATTTCGCCTGCTCGAGTATCTGGCGAACCACTGCGGGCGCGTGCTCACGCGCGACCAACTGCTCGACGCGGTGTGGAAAGAGACTCCCTTCGTGACGCCGCGCTCCATCGACGTTTACGTGCGGCGGCTGCGGGAGAAAATCGAGGCCGATCCGCGCCACCCGAAGTATCTGAAGACGCTGCGCGGCATTGGCTATCGCTTCGAATCGCCGAAGTAGAAATCGCTTTTCGCCCTGCTCCCGCTCTAAGCCGCATTCTCCCTGACAGGGTTTGCCTCGGGATTCCGGCTAACTGTCCGGCTTTAGGCCCGTCTGTAGTATTGTTCTACAGATTGGGGGTGGCCTTGCGCTGCCCGGAACTTGCATCTTCCTATTAGCCGATACTTCCGGAAAGAGGCTTATGTTCATTCCTAGAGTCATCCCGTATCTTCTACTTCTGACTTTACCCGTGGCTGCGCTCGGGCAAAATGCGACCCTTACTGTTCCCGGTATGACCGCCGCGAACGATCAGACAAAAGATGCTCCCAAGCTCGAGCATTTTGATCCCAATCTGGTCGACCAGACGCTGAAGGCTTGCGACGACTTTTATAAATACTCCTGCAACAAGTGGCTCGCGGCCAACCCGATTCCGCACGACGAGGTGTTCTGGAGCACCGGAAGCGATCTGGAACTGTGGAACGAAAACGTGTTGCGCGAGACTATGGAAGCGAACAGCAAGAACGATCCCAAGCGTGGCGGGGTGCAGCAGAAGATCGGCGACTACTGGGCTGCCTGCATGGACGAGAGCGGCATTGAGGCCGCCGGTTTGAAGCCCTTGCAGCCCGGAGTTAGACCGTATTGCCGCGCTCAAGTCGAAGAAAGAACTCACGCTTGAAGTCGCCCATCTTCACCACCTGTTTCCGGGCGCATGGCAGCAAGGCGACAATCAGACGAACTCCTCTTTTTTCGGCTTCACCGGACAGCAGGACTATGAGGACGCTTCTAAAGTGGTGGCGCAGATTGATCAAGGCGGTCTAAGCTTGCCCAATCGTGACTACTACATCAATACCGACGAGAAGTCGGTGGAGACTCTGAAGAAATTCCGCGCGCATGTGCAGAAGATGTTTGTGCTGGCGGGGGAGGCGGAAGCGCAAGCCGGCGCCGACGCGGGCACCGTGATAGACCTGGAAACCGCCATGGCCAAGGCGCAAATGGATAACATCAAGCGCCGGGATCCCAAGAATATCAACAACAAGATGAGTCTGGCGCAGATCCGTGAGCTTACGCCCTCTATCGAGTGGGATGCTTACCTGAAAGCGGTGAAGGCTCCAGCCAGCGACCACTACATCGTCACCGCGCCCGATTTCTTCCGCGCCGAGGAGAAGCTGCTGGAGGAGCATTCGCTCGAGCAGTGGAAGACCTACATGCGCTGGCATTTGATTACCCGGGCCGCGTCCTATTTAACCAAGGCCATGGTCGACGAGCATTTCGACTTCTACTACCACACGCTGGCCGGCCAGGAACAGAACGAGCCGCGTTGGCGGCGCTGCGTGCACAACGCCGACCGCGACCTGGGTGAGGCGCTCGGCCAGGCGTATGTGGACCGCGCTTTCCCACCGGAGAGCAAGGCTCGCACCATCGAAATGGTGCATGCCATCGAGCGGGCCTTGCATGACGACATTCAGGGCGTGGCCTGGATGACGCCTGCCACTAAGGAACAAGCTCTCGCGAAACTGAAGGACATAGAAGAGAAGATCGGCTATCCCTCGCACTGGCGCGATTATTCCGGCGTGAAAGTAACGCGCGACAGCTACCTCGCCAACGTGGGACAGGCCTCGGCCTTCGAGTTTGAACGTTGGATTGCCAAGATCGGCAAGCCGGTGGATCGCATTGAGTGGACGATGACGCCCGCCACTATCAATGCGTATTACGATCCGCAACTGAATACGATCAACTTCCCCGCCGGCATTCTGCAGCCGCCGTTCTTCGAAAAGGCCATGGATGATTCCGTGAATTATGGCGCCATCGGCATGGTGATCGGTCACGAAATCATTCACGGCTTCGACGATCAGGGGCGTAAGTTCGACGCTCACGGCAACCTGCGCGACTGGTGGACTGCGGAGGATGCCAGGCAGTACGACGAACGCGGCAAGTGCATTTCCGACGAATACACGCAGGAAGTTCCCGACGCCGGCCCCGGGGTCAAGCAGAATGGCTTGCTTACCCAGGGCGAGGATACGGCGGATAACGGCGGCATCCATCTCTCTTTGTCTGCGCTCGAGGCCGCACTCCAGAAGCAGGGCAAGTCGCTCGAGGATAAAGGTCCGGATGGATGGACCTATCGCCAGCGCTTTTTCCTCTCCTACGCCTACTCCTGGTGCGCGAACATCAGGCCGGAGGTAGCGCGGTTGATCGTCACCACCGATCCGCACTCGCTACCCATCTTCCGCATCGACAACGTGGTTTCGAATATGCCCGAGTTTGCGCAGTCCTTCGGCTGCAAGGCGGGTCAGAAGATGGTTCGAGCGAACGCTTGCCGGGTATGGTGAAAGTTTTTACTAGGGATAGGCTGCAAATGAATAGGCCAGCCTTCAGGCTGGCCTATTTCTTTCTCGACATCACTGCCGCTGGTTGGCTAACGATTAATATCGTCCTTCGACTGCAAACGCTTCACGTATTTTTCCAGGTTGGACCGGTTGGCATCATCCGGCACGCCCGGGAGAGCCGCCTGTATCTCCTTGACGGCTTTGTCGAAGTCGCCCTGGCCGCTATAAACGCGGGCCAGACCGAGGTGTGACGTCCAATAGTCGGGGAACTTCTTCGCGTTTGAGCGATAAACGGCGAAGGCCTCTTCCTGCTTCTTTTCCCCCTGAAGCTGGCGTCCGTAGAAGTAGAGTTGCTGCGCGCTGCCCTTCTCCAGCGCCTTGTTGCGGAAGCTCGTAGCGTCATCTTTGCGGCCCATGGCCTCGAGAATGCGCGACTTGGTCAGCAGGTTGTCGAAGCGTTCTTCCGTCTTGATGGACTGCTCTTCATCCTTCAGCGCCTCGTCCAGATTGATTTTGTTGGTGAGGTAATAGGTCGCTACGTCGTCCCAGCCCTCCCAGTAATATTGATTGAGCCCGCGCATTTGCTGGCGAACCCTGGCTTCGACGATGTCGTTGAGCTTGACCGCGACCTTGAAGGGCACCGCGACCTTGTCCCAGCGCAGGGTAACTACCGTGGAGTCAGGTTTGACGTCATCAAAGTCGTAGGTCAGCGCGTCGTGGAATTCGGCGGTCTGTGGCTTCACGGTAACCCGCAGCGCGTCCTCATCTTGCTTGTAGCTGAAACTTCCCCACGCGGTAGACATCTTTGAGAAGATCACCGTCCATTGATTTTCGCCGGGAATCATGTGCAAGCCGTAGGTGCCCTTGTCGAGCGGCTGGCCTTCGATCATGACCGGGTCGGTGAAGGTGACGGTGGTATTTTCGTTGGCTCCGGCGCGCCAGACCTCTCCATAAGGCACAAGCTTGCCCCAGATTTGGCGGCTATTCGCCAGCGGCCGGTGGTAGTTGACGGTGATGTCGGTAAGGCCGATGCGCTGCGTGACGACGGCATGCTGGCTCTGCCGAGGCAAGATCGAGCATTACGGTTTGGGCGGGGCAAAGACTGGCTAACAACAAAATGCTGGCTAACAAAACAAGCAGACGAGTTCTGTGCATGGAAGACTCCTCTTTTCTGTGGGGATATCGAACAGCCGATTCAGCCGCAACCCTGGGATGAAGCAATTTGGATGGAGCACGTGCGCCTGACCGCTGTGCTGTTTGGCTTAGACGGATGGAGGATGCCAAGGTAAGCAATCGGGGTAATTGGCCGGGGGATGGAAGGCTTTCTAATCTCAGCTTGACAATCTCAGCCGCCGGGCGCACAATTCTTAAAGGCGAATAAAAAGCGAATATGCCTCCGCGGTCTTCCGCCCCGGCGTTCCCTGAAATTTTCCGAGGAATCTATGTCTTCCGCAGTGGTTTCCACTTCGGCGGCCCAGGGCCGCCCTTTTGTTTTTGATGTTGAAGAGGCCGCCGAAGCCTGCCCGCAGCCTTCCGGGGCGGAGCTTTTTGCCGAGGCGCGCCCGCCGCAACGGGCTTTTCCTGCAGATGCGAGGCTCGCCAGCGTTACCTCAGCTTCGCGGTTGGGGGTGCGTTCTGCGCCAGAAATGGTTTCGAGCGGCGTCGCCGCGATGGATGCGCTTACTGGAGGCCTGCCGCGGGGCTGCTTGACTGAAATCTGCGGTCCGGCCTCTTCCGGCCGCACCACTTTGCTGCTGGCCGCACTGGCCGCTGCCACCCGGCGTGGAGAATTTTGCGCGGTCGTGGATGCCAGCGACGCTCTCGATCCGCAGTCTGCCGCTGCTGCCGGGGTCGAGTTGGACCGGCTGCTATGGGTCCGCTGCGGGGAAAGTTCCCTACATGCCGATCATCGCCTGGAACAGCTTCTGCGCGCTACGGATCTGCTGCTCGAAAGCGGAGGCTTCGGACTGATCGCCCTCGATCTGGGCGATCTGCCGCAGCAAGCAGCGCGCCGCATCCCGCTGACCACGTGGTTCCGTTTCCGCCGCGCCGTGGAACATACGCCCACCGTGCTGCTGGCCATCGAGCGGCAGTCCATCGCCGGAAGTTGCTCTTCCTTATTGATCAAGCTGGGGTCGCAAGGACACCGGGTAAAAGATTCCGCGATCCCTCAACTGCCGATGCCCTCCCACGCGCAATTGCTGACCGGACTGGAAATCACCGCGGAGATAGTGCGGTCCCGGATGGATCGCAAACCGGTTCGCTCCGCCGAAATCACGTTCGCCAGCAAAACCGCCTGGACGGGATGAAAAACAGTAGCCAGTTGCCAGTACCCAGTGCCAGAAAAAACCTAACTGGGTACTGACAACTAGGTACTGGGTACTGCTTCATGTTTGCCTGCATCTTCGTGCCGAATTTTCCCGTGGCTGCGGTGTGTCGCGCCGAGCCGGAGTTGCGCGCGCGGGCCGTAGCCATTTTTGAGGGCAAGCCTCCTCTGGAAAAAGTTTTTGTCGTGAATGAGAGCGCAGGCCGCGCAGGGATCGCACCCGGCATGACGAAAGCCCAGGCGGAGCTTTGTTCGGAGTTGACACTGCGTCCGCGTTCTCAGTTGCAGGAAGCCACGGCGCACGCCGCCCTGCTGGATTGTGCGCAATCGTTCTCGCCGTGCGTGGAAGATGCCGCGCCCGACACGGCGCTGGTTGATCTCGAAGGCATGGAATCTCTTTTCGGCTCTCTGCCCGAAATAGCTCATGCCATGTCTGACCGCGCTACCAGCCTCGGGCTCGAAGCCAATGTTGCTGTGGCTCCAAATCCCGATGCTGCCGTGCTCGCCGCCCGCGGATTTGCCGGTGTGACTGTGATTCCACCGGGGGAAGAAGGGGAGTCTCTGGGATCTCTGCCGGTGGAAGTTTTGTTTGCCGATTGGAATGCCGGGAAAGAGATCGAAGTTAAAGAAAAAGAAGCCGGGCGGAAAAAAGACGCTGAGCGTCTGCTCACAACCCTTGAGCGCTGGGGCATTCGCAATCTGCATACTCTGGCTGCCTTGCCGGAAATTGCTCTGAGCGAGCGCCTGGGACAGGAAGGCTTGCGCTTGCAGCAACTGGCGCGGGGCGCGGCTTCGCGCACGCTGGTCCCGGTGGAAGCGCCGGCGGTATTTGAAGAAGCAGTCGAGTTGGAATATCCCATCGTGCTGCTGGAGCCGCTGGCTTTTCTGCTGAATCGTCTGCTCGAGCAGATTTGCGCGCGCCTGGCTTCGCGCGCCCTGAACACACAGGAACTGCGGCTCACGCTGAAACTCGAAAGCTTCTCGTCCTTCAATCAACAATCAGAAATCAACAATCAACAATTCGTCTCGCAATCGGCAATCGGCAATCGGCAATCGGCAATTTCTTTTCAGCGCACTCTTCGTCTCCCTCTTCCCATGCTCGACCCAAAACTTTTTCTCAAGCTGCTGCAACTGGACTTGAACGCTCATCCGCCAGGTGCGCCCATCATGAAGATTCATCTCGCCGCGGAACCGGCGCGGCCGCGATCGGCACAGGGCGGCCTGTTTCTGCCTCCGTCGCCGGAGCCGGAAAAACTGGAACTCACGCTGGCGCGCATTGCCAGCCTGGTCGGTGAAGCTCGCGTGGGCTCTCTGGAGTTGCTGGATACCTACCGCGCCGAAGGTTTCCGCATGAAGCGCTTTTTGCCTGGAACAGCTTCAGAAACGAACCGTCAAAAAGCCGTGGCAGAAGAAAAATCTGCCGTCGCGGCTCTGCGCATGTTCCGCCCGCCCCTGCGTGCCACAGTGACTTTGGAGAATGGGGGACCAGTGCGCGTGGTCTGCTCGAAGAAAAAAGAAGTGCAGGGCAATGTGCTCTGGAAGGCCGGCCCATGGCGCAGTTCCGGCGACTGGTGGGAGCGGGAAGCCTGGGCGCGCGATGAATGGGACATCGCTTTGCAAACTGCAGACGGCGCCGCTCTCTGCCGTCTCGTGCATGATCTGCTCGGCGGAGGCTGGTTCGTGGAGGGAAGTTATGACTGAAGGAATTGAGCCATTGAGTGATTGAGTCATTGAGAAATTGGGTTGCAAATGACTCAATCTCTCAATCACTCAATGACTCAATGTATATCGAGCTTCACGCCCGCTCCGCTTTCAGCTTCCTCGAAGGATCTTCCTTGCCTGAGGATCTAATGTCGACCTGCGCTCAGTTCAACATGCCTGCCATGGCCCTGCTCGATACCGATGGCGTCTATGGCGCGCCACGCTTTCACCTGGCAGCGAAGAAGCTCGGGATCAAAGCACATATCGGCGCGGAGGTCACCGCGAATCTTTCACCACAGAGGCACAGAGACACAGAGAAGACAAAAGCAAATTCACGATCTTCTGAAAATCAACAATCAACAATCAACAATCATGAATTTAAGAAGTTCTCCGTGTCGGAGCCTAGCCTGAGCGCAGCCGAAGGGGGTCTCCGTGGTGAATTTCGCCTTCCTCTCCTGGTTTCTTCCCGCGCCGGCTATCAGAATCTCTGCCGCCTGATCACCAAAATGAAGTTGCGCGCGAAAAAAGGTGAGGGTGCCATTCAGAAAGAAGAGTTGGAAGAACATGCTCACGGTCTGATCTGCCTGACCGGCGGCGTGGACGGGCCACTGGCTGCCGCTTTGCAGCAGGGCGGCATCGAAGAAGCCCATAAGCAAGTCGAGCAACTGATTGGAATATTTGGCCGGGACAACGTGTACATCGAATTGCAGCGCCATTTCCATCGCGAAGAAGAAACCCGCAATCGCGCCGCCATCGCCATTGCCCGGTCGCTCAATCTTCCTCCGCTCGCGACCAACGGCGTTTGCTACGCCGCCGCGAAAGATCGTGAACTCTGCGACGCATTCACCGCCACTCGCCATCACTGCACGCTGTCGACCGCTGGACGGCTGCTGGCACGCAATTCCGAGCGTCACTTGAAATCACCGCAGGAGATGCGGCAACTCTTCGCCGACCTGCCCGAATCCATTGCCAACACGCTCGAGGTTTCTTCACGCCTCGAATTCACATTGAACGACCTCGGCTACCAGTTCCCCCGCTATCCCGTTCCCGAAGGCGAGACCATGAACTCGTTTCTGCGCGATCGCACAGGGGAAGGATTTCGCCATCGCTATGGCCGCGCTTCGAGCGATATGCAAACCCGTGCCCGGTGCCAGATTGAGCGCGAGCTCGCGCTGATCGAAGAACTTAATCTCGCCGGCTACTTTCTGATCGTGTGGGATCTGGTCCGCTTCTGCCGCGAGCAAAACATTCTGCTGCAGGGGCGCGGATCGGCCGCCAACAGCGCCGTCTGCTATTCGCTGGGCATCACCGCAGTCGATCCCGTCAGCATGGAACTTCTCTTCGAGCGCTTTCTATCTGAGGAGCGCGGCGAGTGGCCCGACATCGACCTCGACCTGCCCAGCGGTGACGAGCGCGAAAAAGTCATTCAGTATGTTTACCGCCGTTATGGCGAGCGCGGTGCAGCTATGACGGCAAATGTCATCACGTACCGCAACCGCATGGCGGCGCGCGAAATGGGCAAGGCGCTGGGATTCGATCCGGAGACGCTCGCCAAAATTTCTGCCGCGGTCGCCACCTGGGAATTTCGTGACGAAAACGATGCGCTCGACCGCCGCTTCCGCGATGCCGGGCTCGACCTAAAACATCCCCGCCTGCGCAAATATTACGAGTTGTGCCTTGCCGTGCAGGATATGCCGCGTCATCTCGGGCAGCACTCCGGCGGCATGGTGATTTGCCAGGGGCAACTCGATTCTGTGGTTCCGCTCGAACCCGCATCCATGCCCGGCCGCGTGGTGGTGCAGTGGGACAAGGAAGATTGCGCCGACATGGGCATCATCAAAGTTGATCTGCTCGGCCTTGGCATGATGGCCGTGCTCAAGGATTCGATCGAACTTATTCGCAACCACTATCGCGAGGAAGTAGATCTGGCGCATCTTCCGCAGGATGATCCCGCGGTTTATTCGGCTTTGCAACAAGCCGACACCGTTGGCTTATTCCAGGTGGAAAGCCGCGCGCAAATGTCATGCCTGCCGCGTCTGCGCCCGAAACGCTTCTACGACATCGTGGTGCAGGTCGCGATCATCCGGCCGGGGCCAATCGTCGGCCAGATGGTGAATCCTTTCTTGCAACGCCGCCAGGGACGCGAAGAGGTTACGTATCCGCATCCTTCGCTCGAACCTGTGCTCAAACGTACGCTCGGCGTGCCACTTTTTCAGGAGCAACTGCTTCGTCTTGCCATGATCGCAGCCAACTTCACCGGCGGAGAGGCGGAAGACCTGCGCCGCGCCATGGGCTTCAAGCGATCGCAGGCACGCATGAAAGAAATCGAAGCCAAGCTGCGAGCTGGCATGACGCATAACAAAATTCCGCCCGAGGCGCAGGAACAAATCATCCTGTCCATCACGTCTTTCGCACTCTACGGATTTCCCGAATCACACGCGGCCAGCTTCGCACTGATCGCTTATGCCAGCGCTTACTTGAAATGCCATTACCTTGCCGCCTTCACCGCCGCCCTGCTCAACAACCAGCCCATGGGTTTTTATTCTCCGGCGACAATCACCAAAGATGCGCAGCGCCACGGATTGAAAATGCTGCCGGTGGATGTGACGTGCTCGGAGTGGATGTGCACGCTGGAGGCAGTGGCCAGTGGTCAGTGGCCAGTGGCCAGTAAAACCACAGCCGGCGAGCCTGCCCTGAGCGAAGCCGAAGGGCCGGCGCTACGCCTTGGATTGCGTTACGTCCGTGGCTTGCGTGAGGAGGCTGCCCAGGCTCTGGTGCGTGAGCGCGCTTGTGCTCCTTTCACTTCGATTCATGATCTGACTCGCCGCGTTCCTGAACTGCGCAAGGACGAACTTACCAGGCTGGCGGAAATCGGCGCGCTGAATGCAATCGGGAATCCACCACGGAGACACGGAGACATGGAGACAAATCCAAAAATTGGCCGCGGATCTCCACGGATGTTCACGGATTCAATCAACAATCAAAGATCAAAAATCAACAATACCTCCGTGCCTCTGTGCCTCCGTGGTGAAGCCGTCTTTCATCGCCGCGATGCTCTCTGGCAGGTGGAACGCGCCGTCCGCGGATCCGGGCCGCTGCTGGAGAAATTGCCCGAACCCGATTCGCCTTCCCCACTTACGCCCATGAATCACGAAGAGCGCCTGGTTGCCGACTTCCACGGCACCGGCCTCACCGTCGGACCGCATCCCATGGCTTACCGCCGCGAGTGGCTCAATGCCATGGGCATTCGCCGCGCCAGCGAACTCCGCGACCTTCCCAGCGGCAAGCGTCTTCGCATCGGAGGCTGTGTCATCACGCGCCAGCGTCCGGGCACTGCCAAGGGATTTGTTTTTGTCAGTCTGGAAGATGAAACCGGAGTGGCCAACGCGATCATCACGCCCGATCTTTTTCACCGCAACCGCCTGCTGCTGGCCTCAGAACGGTTTCTGGCCATCGAAGGCATCCTGCAGAATCAGGACAATGTGATCTCCGTCAAAGCGGAACGCGTGCTGCCACTGTTTGTGACGAAAGCCGAGACCACCTCGCACGATTTCCATTGAACCGATTCCCGGGCAGGTGGGCCTCAGGGGCTAAAGCTCGCATCCCGTGCGGTCTTTGACGGCACGACTGAACGTCGTGCCCTTCCCGATCATTTCCTGCCGATCATTTCGGAAGCTGGAAACCAGAAACTGAGAACTGAGAACTGAGAACTGAGAACTGAGAACTGAGAACTGAGAACTGAGAACTGCCTTACTCCTCGGGCGCCGGCGGTTCTTCTGATCTGCCATTCTCCTGTGGCGTGAGCGGCAGCCTGACGGCGGCGCGCATAATGTCGCGTTCCTCCGGTGAGAACATCCTTTTGAACCGGTTGGAATTGATGATCTCCTCGCGCCGCTCCGGTGGCATGACGCTCAGGTCGCGTATCGCGGTTCTGACCATGGGCCTCCGGTTGGGCGGAAGCTGCTGCATGTGGCCGAACACTCCGCGCGCCTGCTGTTTTTGTTCCGGCGTCAGATGCGCCCACCTGTCCATGTTGTTGACGATGCGCTGCTGTTCCCGCGGAGGAAGGCTCGCGAAATAGTGCAATTGCTGCCGCAAACGCTTTTGCTGCTCGGGAGACATACGGCGGAATCCGGGATCGTTTTGCAAGGCGCGATCCTGCTCTCCCGGAGGCAGACCCTTGTACCGGCGCAGCCAGTCACCGGCATGTGCTTGTCCCTCGTGAGGCTGCGGATGATTTTGATTCTGTGCCGGAGGCCGTGCCTGTACAGGCCGGTAATTGTCGTGCTGCGCCAGGCATGGAGAGAAAGACGCCACAACGGTCGCCGCCGACAGCACAGCCGTCGTCATCCATCCCGTCATGAAATTTCCCCGTCCCATTCTCCCCCGCCCATAGGTTCGTCCCCTGCGTTCTGGCTACTTCGATCAACCCTACGGATTCTCTACCACATCGTGCTGCAGTTCCATGTCATCCAGCAAATCGAACTCGGAGTACAAATCGTGATTCTTCTCCAGAGCTTGCAGATCGCTCACTGCTGTGCCCGGTTCCGTCGATTGTGTCTGAGGCTCGACCACCGCGACCTCGTCTCCCCTGTAGATGCCGCTGCCCTTAGTGAAAAACAGGCCTATGCCAACCCCCATCAGCACCGTGAGCGCCGCGGCCAGCGCCGGACGCCGGAACCACGCCAGCCATCCCGCCTGCGGCTTGGCCATTTCCTCCCGCAGCCGTGCCTGCAGACGCACATCAAAATATGGCGACGGCTCCGGAGCCTGCCACTGGTCCAGCAACGCCATCGTCTGCTTGAACTCTGCCAGCTTTCCGGCGCACACACCGCAACCCGCCAGATGCGCGCCGATCTCCGGCGTCACTTCCATCAGGCCGGACGCCAGGTCCGGCGTCAGTTCTTGAATCTCTTCGCACTTCATAACCGTGCTCCCCTTAGCTTCTTTTCGCCACTGTCAGTTCGTCCAACTCCAATTGTCATCCTGAGCGAGCGCTCTTTGCGCGCGAAGGATCTCATGCAAACTCTTTTAACTGTTCCCGCAAAGTCTCATACGCCCGGAACAACAACGATTTCGTCGCCGACTCGCTCAACTTCAATACCTCGGCGATTTGCTTGTAATCCATTTGTTGGTACTTGTGCATGATCACCGCCAGCCGCTGCCGCTCGGGAAGAGCCTCGACCTTGCTCCGGATCGCCAGCATCCGCTCTCGCCGCACCAGAGCTTCTTCGGCCGTCATCGTGCCGTCGGCCAAATCCATCGTCGTGCCCGTTTCCTCATCCGGCTCGTCCAGGCTGACCATCACCTCCGGGCGCTCCTTGCGTGTGTCGCGCGCGTGATTGACCGCCAGGTTGGTCGCAATCCGATACAGCCAGGTGGTGAACTTGGCGCTGGCCTCGTAACTCTGGCGCGAGCGATAGACGCGCAGAAAAACTTCCTGCGCCAGATCCTCCGCCGCGGCCGTGTTGCGCGCCATCCGGTACATGAAACTCACCAGCGGCCGGCGATACTTCTGCACCAGGAAGTCAAAAGCGGACTGGTCTCCCGCCTTCACCCGCAGCATGACCTCGGCGTCGGTATAGCTTTCGGCGCCGGCCATCACCGGTTCCAGGTTGCCGGCTGGGCGCGGCCCTAGCGCGGCCATTAGAACCCCTCGGTCCATGGCGGCAGTGCTCACACTAGATCGAACCCGTTGGTGGGAAGAAAGTTGTTCTTTTTCTTGTCCCGCCGAACCCTCGGAAGTCTCCGCAGATGATGGGGATACAGGGGATCGAACTGGCCTGGATTGGTCCGGCATGAAGGGTTACTTTAGGCATCACGACCCCGACCCGCCTGAGCCGCTGCCGCCGATAGGCTATCACGCCCGGTTCCCCCATCCAAACCCTGTTCTGCGACCAGAACGGGGCCGGCCCGCGCGCCGCGCCACGTGCAGTTGGGTGCGGTAACCATTGCCCTGCCCAATGGCCAGACCATGAGAATCGACTGCGATAGCTGGATCGCCACCGCTCTCCTCTGGGATGGACTGGATGGCCACGAGCAAAGAGAGACCGGCCCCTCTCGTGTGCGAAGTTCTGCCGCGGGCACATCGGAATGAGCGAACTCAAGATATTGTTGCATCGCTCGAGTACCAACCTTACGGAATCACGCCCTCGGGTTACATCCGCGTTTCCAGATTCGGCAGCCATCGGTCAGCTTCGGCTCAGCCGTTAGCACGGGAAGTTGGAACTCAAAGCTTTCGTTTCTCAAGTCTCTGGAGGAGTCGATCAAGCGCGCGTTCGGAAGCCCGCTGCAACGCCGGAAGCAGTGCGGTGAGCCAGATTATGAGCAGGGAACTTGTGTATAATGATGAACTTACCGCACCAAACTGGGCGCTTAACTCAGCGGTAGAGTGCCATCTTCACACGGTGGAAGTCATAGGTTCGAATCCTATAGCGCCCACCATTCACCAACTCGTCTGGCTAGTGCAGGTTCAGGTCAAGGTAGTGACCGAAGCTGGCCAGCGCGACCTGGTCGTTGCCCGGAATGTAGAAGCCGAACTTGCCCAACGTTAGATTGCTTCCGGGTTGATTCCAGCGATCCAGAACCACCCAAGTGTCTCCCTGCCTGATCTGGTGGACGATCTCAGTCGGTCCCACGCGGACCTGCAGCGTGCTGAAGCTCTTCTTGCCGCCCTTGTGGGGAATCTTAGTCTCGGCCGCCTTCTGACCATTCTTCACAACTGTACGGTAGAAGTTGTTGTCGTCCATCTGGAAGAGGACGTAATTGCTGGCGTCCGTGTAGTTGAGCAACCATCCCAGGCGATGACCCTTGGTGAGCATGGCGGAAAAAACAAATGTGCCCGTCGTGGGCGAGACACCGTACATCACGAAGTCTCCGCCCTTGCGAACGAACGAGCCTTTTTCCTGCTTCCAGCCGGCCGCGTCTTCCCACTTTGACATGCCGCTGGGTGAAAGCGATAAATCCAGACTCCGGGATTGACCGGCAGTGACCTCTACCGTGGATGTGCGAGTGAAGTTATCCGCCGTTCTTGCCGTGAGATTGTAGGAACCGGCCGGCAAACTGAGAGCGCCGCCGCTGCTCACTTTGGTCGGAGCCTCGCCTGCTTTGTTGAGCGTTACCTGAGCATCAGCAGGCGTGAAGGTGATTCTTAACTCGCCGGGAGAGGCTTCCAATGCCACATCTGCAGCGGCGAGGGACACAGCTTGTCCGACCACGAAGTGTTTCTTGATCTGCCTGGGCTTGAACCGATCTTTGCGCAGTTCAATGGTGTGATCTCCGGGATTGACGGTGGCTACGGTGAGCGTGCCGTCGGACCGTACCGTTCCCACAGGAGCTTGGTCGATGAGAACTGTGGATCCTGGAACTCCGCCCTGGATGGTCAGCGAAGACGAAACCAGCATGGGCTGCAGATTGAAGATCACTTTGGCTTGCTCGCCTTTGCGAATCCGAATCTTTTGCTCCGGAAGATCCTGGAATCCGCTCTTGGACACTCGCACTGCGTAGTCCTTGAGTTCGAGATTCGGGATGCGCAACTGGCCGCCCTCGGTAGGTTGCCGCTGAAGTTTTCCGTTGAGAAAGACTCTTGCCTTGTCTTGGCCGGTGATTACAACCAGCGTGCCCAAGTTCTGGCCGGACTCCAGGAATGCATTCAGCGTGGGCGCTGCTCCCGCGTCAATGTCGAGTTTGTACTCGTCGCTGCCGCGGGTCACGGCAAGCTGGTGAGCTCCGGCGGAGAGGGAAGGAAGGTCGAGACCATCCTGGGGCACATCAAGAGAAGGCTGGCCATCGAGGCTGACCTTGACGGCCGAGTCGCTGGAATACACATGCAGGTGATCGGCCATGCCGCTCACGACCACCGCAGATACGCCTTTTGATTCGATGGGGCTCTTGACGACCGGCAAGGCTCCCGCGTCGGTTGAGAAAGTGAAGGACGCTTCTCCTTGCGGTCCCTCGAATTTCAGCTTGTGGTCCCCGGTGGGAATTTTATCGAGAGACCATTGTCCATCCTGAAATTCGGCGGGCGGCTGATCATCGAATGTGACTTTTCCTGTTCCGGTGTCAGACGACAGTCTCACCATGGGCGGAGCCGGTGCTGGCGGCGGCGTTACAGGGGGCGCAACTGCCGGGGCCGCTGCCTCTTGCGGTTGAGCGACTTGCGGAGTGCGACCTTTCCGCACGAACAGAAAGATTACTCCGACGAGGACTATTACAGCCGCCGAGGCGAGGATGATGGTTGTGTAACTTTGCTTGGGTCTTGCCGGTTGCTTGGGAGTTGAAGATGGAGCTTTAACTTTGGGCGCGCTTGTAGGAGGCTTGGCCGCGGAGGCAGCGACCGGCGCCGACGGCGGAAGCGGCGGCGCGGGCGGAGCTGGAACGGCGTCAGCCGAGGCTGGAGGCGTGGGAACATTGCTGGTCGCCTCCAATGAAGACTGAGGCACGATGGGCGGCGGAGTGTTGTAGGTGAGGGTTGCGCTTTCGCTTTCAGGTGACTGAGTCGTAATCTTTCGGTCCACTTCTAGCAGGCCCAGACGATGCAGAAGGCCATTCGCGACGGAGAGAAGTTCCCCGTCGTTCGGATACTTGTCCGCCACCACTTGCACGCGTTCCCCTAAGGCCTGCTTCGAATCGGCATCCGCGGCGGCGTCAATTTCACCCTCTATGCGCCGCAGCTCTTCCAGATCGCGGCGGCGGGCTTGGCGGCGCTGCGTCTGGAGATCCCGCTGAACCGTTTCCTGAATCTGAGTCAGCCGGGGCTCGCGCGGATAAACCGACAATCCTTCTTCGATGCGGGACAAGGCGCCGGCGAGATCGGATGCACTTTGCAGCTTGCGCGCCTGCGAAACACATTCTTCGACGAAAGTTTCCTGCTTCTGGTCGAGAATCAGCGTCCGAATGGTCTTGGCCATGGGATGCGCCTGGATTCAAGTCCAGAGCTTCGCGAGCCAGCTTTTCGGCTTCCCGCCAATCGCTTTCCACGATGGAATGCGCCTGTTCCACCAGGCTATTGGCCAGAACCGCGCGAGCCAGAGAATTGTTTTCGTCCAGCTCATAGGCTTGGCGGAGCAACTTGAGATCCCTCGGCGGACTTGTGTTGCGCGCACAGTTCCTGCCCTTCGGTCATCAGGCGGTGGGCTTCGTTTTTGCGCTGTGATGCCGTCCTGGGCAAGCTTTTCCAGTTCCGTCGAGTTCCGCATCATTGGGGAATTCCGCCGCTGCGCCTTGCAGCAGGTCCAGGGCGCGGGCGTAGTCGCTGGAATGCAAACAGGCGTCAATCTGCTCGACCAGGCGGGTCTTGGACTTCGATCCGGGCCTGCTGGTCGCGCCGCTTTTGCAGGCGCTCGACTTCGAACTTCAATCCCGGATACTGGCTGTAGATCGTGCGCAGAATTTCCCAATCGTTCAGCGCGTCGCCGAACGCTCCCTGCTCTTCGTGAAGGTGAGCGCGGGCGACGATGGAATTCACCAGGTCGCGCTTGTCCTGCACCAGCCGCAGCGCGCGCTCGAAATGCGATTCTCCGGGATGGAGATCGAGCGCTTCGCGCAGAATGTTCACGCGCTTGTCGAGATCCGGCTCCGCTTCCACCTGGCGATCGACCGACGCGATGAAGGCCGAGAGCTCCTGCCGCTGCTGTTCCTCGATGTCGTATTTCAGCGCCTGGAAAATGGCGTTGCTCGGGTACTTGGCCAGATAGGTCTGGCACGCCTCCATGGCCTTGCCGAAATTGTGTTCCGTAAGGTTTCTGCGCGCCTCGGCGTAGGCGGTGTTCATGGCGTCGTGTTCGGAGCGGACCTCGTTGTAAAAGCTCTGGTAGTTGGCGCCGCTCTCGCGGTTGATGGAATCGGGGGCGCGCCGGTCGAGATCGAGCACGACGCCTAACTTGGCCAGGGCGTTGCTGACGTCGCCCTTGTGCCAGGCGTCCATGGCGGCGCGATGGAGTTGCTCTTTCTCCTGGCGGAGCTTCTTGTACTCCTGCTCCTGGCGGTCGACCTCGGCCAGCAACTGCAGCGCGCGGGCCTCCTTGGGCCGGAGTTGCAGAACGTTCTGCAGGGCTTCGCGGGCATGGGCGTAGGCATGATTGTCGATGTGCTGCCGGGCCAGCCGATACCAGTTCTCAATCTGCCGTTCGCTGCGCCGGTTCTCAATTCTGCTCTTCAGGGCTAAGTGCCGTCGCGTTGTCCGGTTCGATCTGCAGAGCTTCCTGCAACTTCTGCAGCGCGAGCGGATCTTCTTCTTCCTCAAAGCGCGCGCGAGCGGCATCGAGCAACTGGGCAAGCGTTTTGCGCCGGACCGCGCCGTCGAGTTGGCGGCGCAGAGAGCCAATGGAAGTGTCCATGTGGCCTTCGGCCTCGAGTTCGCCCAGGATTTCTCCGGCAAACTGAAAATCGCCTTCCTCCAGCGCCTTGGTGGCGCGCTGCAGCCGCGGCCGCGTGCGCTCGGGATCGAAAAACTCGATCGGCTCGTTGCGCAGCGCTTTGTTCAGCGTGTCGCCGAAATCGCGCGCGCTGGCGAAGCGATGCCACGACTGCTTCGCCATTGCTTTGTGCACCACCCGGCTGATGGGCTGGCTTACCGTGGAATTCAATTCCGACGCCAGGGGCGGAATCTGGTGGAGAATCGCATCGACTACTTCATCGGCCCGGGCCCGCTGGAAAGGGTTGCGGCCGGTCATGGCTTCGTAGCAGACGACGCTCAAGGAAAAAATGTCGGAGGCCGGCGACAGCGGCTTCAATTCGATCTGCTCCGGAGACATGTAGAGCAGCGTGCCTTTTTGCGCGCGCGTGGTGTGCGCGTCGGCCATGTGGGCGACGCCGAAATCGATGATCTTCACCGAGTCGTCTTCCATCACGAAGATGTTGCTCGGCTTCAGATCGCGGTGGACCAGCCCGCGCTCGTGCGCGGCCTGCAGGCCGCGGCAGGTCTGGGAAATGATCTCGACCGTGCGCTCGACCGTCAGGCGATGGCTGGCCTTGCGAATGAAATACTCCAGCGTGGTGCCGGGGAGCAGCGGCATCACGAAGTACGGCTTCTTCTTGCCTTCTTCCTCGAATTCGCCGATGTCGAAGATCTCGACGATGTTGGGATGGCTCATGGAGGCGAGCACATCGCACTCTTTGTAGAACAGCTGCAGCGAAGCTGGCTCGGGAATGTCGAGGATGGTCTTGACCGCGACTTCGCGGCGTACAACGGTGTCGTAGGCCCGGTAGACAAGGCCCATGCCGCCCTGCCCGAGGATCTGCCTACCTCGTAGCGGCCTGCCAGCTTTCTCGGGGAAGAGGGTGTCTCCATGGCGCGCCCCCGGCGTGGGGCTCTAGAATCTTAATCGATTTGGCCGAAAAGTGTAGCCGTCGCGGCCCAAGTGTCGGTTCGAAGCCTGTGATAGGCTGATCCACCGCGAGGCCGGGACAATTGTCGGAGTGCCGCTTTGGGGTCGAACTCCAATTTTGGGAGATAATCTTGGTGAGACTTGAGGAGGTTCTTGAGCGTGGCCGATCAAAACGCGAGGAGACCGACCAAACGTTTTCACGTCGTGCTTATCCCCGGCTTCGCCGGCTTCGATGCGCTCGGCCAGCTCGAATACTACGGCGGCATCACGCCCTTATTTCAGAAGTGGGGAACTCGAAATCAAGTGCTCCACTATTTCGACAATCTTCCCACAGCGGCGGTGGTCACGCGCGCAACGAGATTGGGGATCTACCTTGCCAGGCGCATTGCGCGCGGTGACATTTCGATCGGCGATGACGTCACCCTGGTCGGGCACTCGACTGGCGGGCTCGACATTCGCTGGCTACTGTGGGACTTGCACCACCGCAAACAGCCGATTGCGGTTGACGGCGGAGCCAAGGTGAACCCGGTTACAATCCTCAATCACGTGAAACGGGCCGTGTTCCTCTCCGTGCCGCATTGGGGCACGAACATCGCCGACTGGGTGCGTGCCCACGGCGTCGGGCGCAGGGCGATCGTGGAGGAGTTGCGTGCAGCCTTCGCCGGTTCACAACTGTTGCTCGTGGATCGGATCGAAAGCTCGATCACGGGCGGCGCGGCTTGCCTCACGGGCGCCGAATTCTTTCGTGCCGTGCAAGATGCCTTAAGCGAAGCCAACGAGCATATCGGCAAACCGGGTCCCGTGCGGATGGCGGAAGCGCAGGAAGCCGATTCCCAACTCGCACTTTACTTGCGCCACATGGCTTCGGATTTCCGTGGGATCGACGACCTGACTTCGTGTCCTCCACGAGGCAAACCGATGAGCCCCGCACACTTCGACGTTCAGGATCGCAAGAAAGAACTGAAGCAGTTGCAGGGCATCGAGTTCCGGTCGTACGTGACGCTTGGCAGACGCCCGTTTCGCTTCGATCCGGGACTGCCCGCGCCAGACTGGGAGCTTGCGAAACCCTGGACCTATCCTGAGGTCGCCAAGGACGCTGCGCTCAGCACGGGCACCGATATTGCCTACCGGACGTGCTACCGCGCGTGCGCCGGCGGCCCGTTTCAGCAACCGGCCCTGGGCGCCAAGGTGACCACACGCTGGAGCGGGGCGCCGCAACACTCCATTGAGATATGGGACAACGACGGGATCGTGAACACCATGTCCATGCTCTGGCCCAAGGACGAAAATGTACTGGTCCCTGGCGACCACATGGACATCGTCGGGCAGTATAAGCTCATCGAGGCCGAGCGTGGCGGGGGCCGTAAGTATCGAGCTTACGATTTGCTGAAGTCGGAGTCTGGATTCAGCGGCAAGATCTTCACCGACGTCTGGAAGGAGATCTTCGCCTTCTGCAGTTAGCAGGCTGCCGGGCTTCTGAAAATGTCGTCACTTTCCCGTGTAGCTGACTCTCCAGATCGAGTTCGATCCGTCGTCGCTCACCAGCAGCGAACCATCCGGCGCCACCGTGACGCCCACCGGACGCCCCCAGACGTTGCCATCGGGCAGCACGAAGCCGGTGAGGAAGTCTTCATACTCGCCGCTGGCATGGCCGCTCTGGTGCAGCGGCACGCGAATCACTTCGTAGCCCACGCGCACCGCTTTGTTCCAGGAGCCGTGCTCGGAGGCGAAAATGTCTCCCTTGTATTCGGCAGGGAATTGCTTGCCCTCGTAGAAAGTCAATTCCAGCGACGCGTTGTGCGGCTGCAGCAGCACGTCGGGCACGATGACTTTGTCTTTCAACTCCGGATGCTTGCCCTGATGCCGCGGATCCTGATGCGCCGCCCATGTACCACCACGGCCAGCCGTAGAAGCCGCCTTCCTGCACGTGCGTGATGTAGTCGGGGACGAGGTTGTCGCCCAGCGCGTCGCGCTCATTCACCGAGCACCACAGCTCGCCCGTCTGCGGATTCACCGCAATCCCGCCGCCCGGATTGCGAATGCCGTAGGCGTACACGCTCAACTCGCAATCGGCCGGATCGCACGCCAGAATGTCGGCGCGATTGTTTCCTCGGGATGGGTGTCGGGATCATCGACGTTCGATGCCGAGCCCACCGCGACGAACATCTTCTTGCCATCGCGGCGAGAATGCCACGGCCCGCGTCCAGTGCCCCAGCCAGCTCCAGGACAGATCGGCGATGTGTTGCGGCGCGCCGCTCGCCTTCAGATCGCCGTTGTGATACGGGAAGCGAACCACCTCGTCGGTCGTTGCCCACGTATAACCACTGCGGATCGGGTCCGGGCGGATAAAAAGCCATGCCGTAGGGATGCTTCAAGCCGCTGGCAAAGACGGCGGTCTGCTCCGGCTTGCCGTCGCTGGTCATGCCGCGGAAAACCCGGATGCGTCCGGGGTCGCTTTCCGCGACAAAAACATCGCCATTCGGGGCCGTGCGCAGGGTCCGCGGATTGTCGAGCCCCGCGGCATACAGTTCCACCTTGAATCCGGGAAGCGCCACCGGCCACGCATTTTCCGGCCGCGCCACCATTTCGGCCCGTTGTACGCCGACTTGGTCGCATACGGCTGCGGCAGATCAGCAACCGTGATCTTGCGCACCGTTCCCGGCTTCTCATAGCGGAAGTCGGTGAAGGGCGGCGTCGGCGGCGGCGCCTTCAGCTCGATGTGCTCACGTCGGCGGCGGTGCCGCGCGTGCCTGCCAGCGCGGTCTGCGGCGTTCCCATCGACTTCACATATGTGACGATCTCCCAGCGTTGCTTTGCCGGCAATTGAGCCCAGGCGGGCATCCCGTTATCTTTGTCGCCCTGGGTGATGAACCAGAACACTTCACCCGGCGTCACCGAATCGAGCTTGCCATCCACCAGCGATGGCACGTTGCCCGTTCCTTTACCCAACTTCCCGTGGCACGACAGGCAATTGCGTGCATACAAGCGTTTCCCCGCCTGGGGCGGCTGGATCGCCTTCGTATGGATTCTTGGTGGCTTTCACCGAAGCCGGAGCATCGTGAAACTTCTTGTCAACGTCGGCGGCATGCAAAGCAGCCGCAGACAGCAACATCGCCGCTGCAATAAGGGCGCATGAATTGGCAAACCAGCGCATAAACCCTCTCTGTAGTGGATTTCATCCCCGGGATCATCTTTGACTTTGGATGCAGCCCGGTTGCGATAGGATTTTTATGAAGATTACCTCTCGGCGGACTTACCCTTCGTGACCTGATCGTACCAGAGCCGATGATGGGTTTTCGCCCAAGCGGCGGAAACTTCTCCACGAATGATGGAAGTGAAACCGCCGCGGACCATGGCCGTGCCCATGTAGACGTGAATGATAAAGCCGCCGATGGTCGCCATCGCCGCAACCACGTGCACCGTCACCGACAGATAACGCAGCCAGCGCAGACTCCACGGGATGGATTCGACGAACCACAGCCCAATCCCCGAAATCAGCAGCAGAATGATTCCATAAAACATCAGCCAGAAGAATAATTTCTGGCCGTAGTTGAAACGGCCTTCGGGCGGAAGATGCTGGTCCTCGTTCTCGATGTAGTGCTTGATCGCGCTCTTCCAGCGCAGGTCGGCGTCGGTAATCAGCATGTCGCGATCCCACATCTTGTACATCCAGAACACGGACACCGTGAAGGCCAAACCCAGCCAGGGATGCCAGAAGCGGGCTGTCGGCCCGCCGCCGACAATCGCGGCCAGCCAGTACATGTACGGCGACCAGAACGCCAAGCCGGTAATCAGGCAGTAGGAATAAGTCAAAGCGGCGAACCAGTGGTTCACCCGCTCGCTCAGGGTGTAGCGGAGGATGCGTTCTCCGGGTTCGCCCGTGGTTCGTGGCGAGGAAATGGCGTGCGAACTCACGGCTGCCCTCCGTTCTCATGCGTCTGGGGATGCACTTCCTTCGGACCATAGCGGAAGTAGTGGAGCGTGACGCCGATGACGCCGAAGAGCATGGCGAGATTTCCAATCCACTTCGCCGGTCCTTTCCAGAAGCGGACCACCCACGGAACGTGGGGATCTTTCGGCAATCCGCCATAGGCTTCGGGATTGGTCACATCGTGCAGCACATAGATGACGCCTGTTCCATCGACACCCGCCGGATCATAGACGCCCGCCTTCTCGATACCGTAGTTCTCGCGCAGCTGCCTGGCGCGAGTTTCCGCCAGATCCTTCATGTCATCCTTGGTGCCGAAGTGCAGACAGCCGGTGGGGCATGACTTGATGCACGCCGGTTCCAGGCCCTCGCTCACCCGGTCAACACACAGCGTGCACTTGAACATCTTCTTGGTGTGAGGATTGAACTTGGGAATGTCGAACGGACATCCACTGACGCAATAGCCGCAGCCAATGCAATTCTGCTGCTGAAAATCCACAATGCCGTTGGTGTATTGCACGATCGCGCCATCCGCGGGACAAGCCGCCAGACAGCCCGGATCGGCGCAGTGCATGCACTGGTCTTTGCGCATCAGCAGCGTGATGCTGCCGTCTTCGCGCTCGTGCTCGTTGAACTTGATCAGGTTCCAGTAGTTCCACGCCGTCTGCGGCATGGTCTGGTAGCTGTTGTCGAAAACCGTCTCGTGGAAGGTATAGCCGTTCCATTCCACACAGGCCACTTCACAGGCTTTACAGCCGATGCAAGTGGTGGTGTCGACCAGCTTGCAGACCAGTTCGCCGCGTTCGACATCCTCGCCCGGCGCGGGCCCAGCGTGGCCGGAAATTCTCTTAATTGATAACGTTGCCTGGCTCATAAAATTCAGCTTCTGGCTTCTGGCTCCTAGCTTCCCAGTTTTAGCTAGAAGCTAGGAGCTAGTAGCTTCCTTAAGCTTTTTCCACCTTCACCATGAAGCCCTTGAATTCCGGCGTGTACGCGTTTGGATCTACCACCGTCGGCGAAAGCCGGTTCAACAGCGTCCTGGCGTTCCTGTCTTCGTCTTCCTGAATGCCACGAAAACCTTGATGGATCGGAATGCCGATCTGGTAGATCTTCTTGCCGTCGATCGTCATCGGCTTGATGCGTTTGGTGACGAACGCCTTGGCGATGTAGTAGCTGCGCGCGCTCGTGACCTTCACCTTGTCATTGCCTTTGATCCCGAGTTCGGCGGCCAGTTCGACTGGAATCTCGATGAACGCTTCGGGAATCAGCTGCACGTTCATCTGGTTGTTCTTGGTCCAGTAGTGGTAGTGCTCGGTGAGCCGATAGGTGGTGCAGATTACATTGAAGCCATCGCCCGTCGTTGAGTATTTGTCCGCCGCCGTCTTGAGCTTCTTGACTACGGGATTATTCGACTGGTTCGGGTGCAGCACGTTATGCACCGGACTCTCGATCGGCTCGTAGTGCTCGGGGAACGGACCGTCGGCGAAAGCGCCCAGCGGGGCGAATACTCGGCCCACGCCTTCCGGGTTCATGATGAACGGCCCCATGTGGTCCTTGGGATCTGAGTCCGCCTTGAAGTCGGGCACATCGTTGCCAACCCAACTCTGCGCGGTTTCGTTCCACCAGACTTGCTTGCGAGAAGGATCCCATGGCTTGCCCGAAGGATCGCACGAGGCGCGGTTATACATAACGCGACGATTCGCCGGCCACGACCACGCCCAGTTCTGGTATACGCCCTGGCCGGAAGGATCCTCCGTGCCCCGGCGCTGGGTCAGGTTCCCAGCCTCGGTCCAGCAGCCGGAATAAAGCCAGTTTCCGCAGGCGGTGGTACCGTCGTCTTTCAACCAGGCGAATCCGGGCAACTGCTGGCCTTTCTTGATGGTGACCTGCGTCTTCGGGTCGGTGAGATCGGCGAGAGCCTTGCCGTTCAGTTCTTTCGCAAACTCGGCGAGCGGCGGATGCTGCGGGTTTGAGTAAGCCCACGTTAGCTTCAGGATCGGGTCGGGGAACTTGCCGCCTTGCGTCTGATAAAGTTCGCGCACCTTCAAGAAGATTTGCGCGACAATGTCCTGATCGAGGCGCGCCTGACCCGGAGGGGGAACGGCGGCGAACTTCCATTGCAGCCAGCGCGCCGAGTTGGTCATCGATCCGTCTTTTTCGGCGAAACCTGCGCAGGGCAAGCGGTAGACCGTGGTGTTGATGCCCTTCATTTCCTCGGGCGTGATTCCCGGGGACTTCCAGAATTCGCTGGTCTCGTCGGGATAAATCTCGCCGACCACAAGCCAGTCGGCCTTCTTGAGCGCGTCGATGTTTTTCTGCGAGTCCGGCCCAATGGCCACGCCGTTCATGCCGAAGGCGAGCATGCCCTTCACGGTGCCGCGATACATGTTGTCCCAGATCTGCGTCCAGGAATAATTGCGATCCACCTTCGGCATGTAGCTGAATGCGAAATCGTTTTCTTTCGTGGCGGCGTCACCGTACAGGGCTTTCAAAAAGGAGACGGCAAACTTCGGCGTGTTCGACCAGTAGTTGAACGAGTCCCATGGCGCGGGCTTCGATGCCGTTGGCGTGATTCGTTTCAAATAAGCGGCCAGGTCAACGTCGGTGGGATTCGGCACCTTCAAGTAGCCCGGCCAGATGTCGAACACGCCGCCCATGTCGGTAGCGCCCTGGATGTTGGAGTGGCCGCGCAGAGCGTTGATGCCGCCCCCGGCGCGCCCAATGTTGCCCAGCAGCAATTGCAACATGGCTGCGGTGCGGATGATCTGCGTTCCGAAGCTGTGCTGCGTCCACCCCACCGCGTACAGGATGGTGCCCACTTTCTTCATGTCGCCATCTTTGCGGACGGACGTGAACAGATCGGCAGCCTTCAGGAACTGATCTCTCGGAATGCCGGTGATGCGCTCGACCATCTCCGGCGTGTAGCGCGAATACTGCTGCTTCAATAACTGAAATACGCAGCGGGGATGCTGCAACGTGAGGTCGTAAGCCACCTTCGGCGGCAGTGCGGGCAGCGGCTTTGCCGATCCCACGGGGGTGGGCCGGCAGGCGCGGCGGTTGCCGCAGCATGTGCCGCCGGGCCTGGCGCGGCAGGAGGTGCGGCGGTAACGCCACCCGTGTCGTTGCCATACTCGTATGTCCACGAGGAGCGGTCGTAAGTCTGCGAGCCGGCGTCGAAGCCTGAGTACAGCCCGTCTTCCGGCAGCTTGAAGCCTTCCTTCACGATGAAAGCGGCGTTCGTGTAGTTGGTGAGGTAGTCTTTGGCGATGCGGTTGTTTTCAAGCGCGTAGTGGATCACTCCGCCCAGAAACGCAATATCCGCCCCGGCGCGAATCTGCACAAACAAATCAGAAGTCGCTGCCGTGCGCGTGAAGCGCGGATCGACCACAATCAACTTCGCGTTTCGGGTCCGCTTGGCTTCAATGGCCCACTTGAAGCCGCAAGGATGGTTCTCGGCGGGATTCCCACCCATGACCAACATCATGTCGGCGTTCTTGATGTCGGTCCAGCCATTCGTCATGGCCCCGCGTCCAAATGTTGGTCCCAAACTTGAGACCGTAGGGCCGTGTCAAACCCTGGCCTGGTTTTCTATATAGGTGAGCCCCAGGCTGCGCATGGTCTTGACGACGAGATAATTGAATTCGTTGGTGTCGGTGCAGCCGCCAATAAACGCCATGCTCTCGCAGCGGTTCACGGTGCGGCCCAGCGCGTCTTTCTCAATGAAGGAGTCGTCACGCGTCTTCTTCACGCGTTGCGCGATCTCGTCAATGGCCTGTGTCCACGCGATGTCTTCCCAGTGATCGGATCCCGGTCGCCGCACCTGCGGCTTCAGCAGCCGCCGCGGGTTCAGGATGTCCTGCTCCAGCGAAGCTCCCTTCGGACACAGCGTTCCGCGATTGATGGGATGGTCCGGGTCGCCCTCGACATGGATTACCTGAGGCGTCACGTTCTTGGCTTTGTCGCCGATCGTGTAGATGAGGACGCCACAGCTTACGGCGCAATACGGGCAGGTCGATCGCGTCTCGGTGGCGCGCGCGATCTTAAGCTCTTTTAATTGCGCGACCGCTGGAGTCAGATCAAATCCCAGGAGAGAAAAGCCCGCTCCACCAGCAAGCGCGCCTTTGAGGAAGGTTCTGCGGGAAAATTCCATTGCGCATCCTCCGACTGCTTCGAATCACAAGCCGAACGGACTGCACCCCAAATTTGCAAGAAACTATAATCCCTGGCGCTGGTCAGAGTCAACGGAGTTTTCACAGAGGCACGGAGTGACGGAGTACCGAGTACCCAGTACAAAGTCGAACCTTTGTCATTCCGACCCGCGAGCGAACGCGAGGGGCGGAGGAATCTGGGTACTCGGTACTAGGTACTCGCACCTCCTGTCCCTGTGCCTCTGTGGTCAAGAAGTTGTTGGCAGTTGCTTGCCCTGAGTCAAAGCCCCATAATCGCCCGATGGCTACCACTCCCTGGCAGCGGCGCATCCGGCGCGCGGAACACCTCGCCGCCAAGCATCCATTCGCCACGGAGATCCTCGGCTTCTACATCCACGTTGCCCGCTTCCAGGAAGGACTCTACCAGCGCATCGAACGCAGTAGCGCCGGCGTCCCGTCGGCAGTCCCGTCGGCAGGCTCAGGGCAGGCTGAGCGGGCGTCCCGCCCGCTCTCCGGCCAGCAAGATGCTGGTGCTACCAACCCCGAACTCCTCGCCAGCTTCCCGCCATTCCTCTCGCTCGTCGAAGATCATGGCCCGGCGCGCCTCGCCCAGGTGGCGCACGATTTGCGCAGCTCAAACCCCGATTCCTGGACTGACCTGTTCACCCAATGTTGGACCCGCACTGACTCGCCCACCGATCCCCAGGAGTTTCTCGTGCTCGCTTTTCTTCAGCCTTATGCGGAATTCGTGCGCTCGCACTCTCGCCTGCAGCTTGAAGGCTACACGCATCCCCTGTGTCCCTTCTGCAATCGCAAACCCGCGCTCGGCGTTCTCCGCCAGCAGGGCGACGGCGGCCGCCGCAGCCTGCTCTGCGGCTTCTGCCTTACTGAATGGGAGTTCCGCCGCGTCGTCTGTCCCGGATGCGGCCAGGAAGACCATGCCAAACTTCCGGTCTACACCGCCGAAGAACTTCCCTACATCCGCGTCGAGTGCTGCGACAGCTGCCAGACCTATATCAAATCCATCGACCTCACCAAGAGCGGACTCGCCGACCCTCTCGTTGACGAACTCGCCTCCGTCCCGCTCAACCTCTGGGCGCAAGAGCACGGATACGCCAAACTCCATCCCAATCTGCTCGGTATGTGACTGAAGTAATCACGCCCCCCACATGACTTTGTAACTTTCCCCCGGACATACAACCTTGCTCCCGTGAAACTTGATCAGACTGCAATAAAGCCGTATAAGCTAAGGACACTAGGATTCAACCCCGACCCGCAGACGGAGCGTTTCATGCGATTTTGGAAGTTTCTGTTGCCTCTTGTAGCTACAAGCCTGTGCTTCGCCGCGCAGCAAGACCGCATCACCGGACCCATCGACTCAAGCCAGATGATTCCTCTGGCCAAGAGCCATCACCCCCAAGCGCAGGCTCAATATGACTTGGGCACCGCTGATCCCTCACTGAGCCTAAGCTATATCACGCTACTCATGGCTCCCTCGCCGATCCAGCAAAAGGAACTTAACCGGCTTCTCCTGCAGCAGCAGAATCGTTCTTCGCCCCTCTACCACAAGTGGCTCACGCCCCAGCAGTTCGCCGATCGCTTCGGCCTTAGTCAAAACGACTTGAACAAGGTTACCGGTTGGCTCAAGGCCGAGGGTTTCCAGATTCTCAGCGTCGGTGGCGGTCGTAACTCCGTCATCTTCAGCGGCACTGCTGCCCAGGTGCAACATGCTTTTGGAAGCGAGATCCATAACTACAAGGTTAACGGGGAAACACACATCGCCAATTCTGCGCCGGTCACGATTCCCGCCGCGCTCGACGGCATCGTCAGCAGCGTGATGGGTCTGCATGACTTTCGTCCGCAGCCGTCTTATCGCACCCGGGGCGTCAGTTCGAGACCCAATGCGCATCCCGAGTACTACGATGCGAACTACATCTGGCCGAACTTCGTTGCTCCCGGCGACTTTGCCACGCTCTACGACATCATTCCGTTATACACAGCCTCAACTGTGATCGACGGTACCGGACAAACGCTTGCCATTGCGGGGCAGACTGACATCTTTCTGGACGACATCAACGACTTCCGCAACGGCTTAGGGCTCAATCCCATTCCCACCACCGGCAGCGGCGCCTGTGCGACCAATGCGAGCGGGATCATCATCTCGCCGTGCAACACCACAAATTTGAAGTATGTGCTGGTGGGCACCGACCGGGGCAGCGTTTCCGCCAATGACATTGGCGAAGCCGACCTGGACGTCGAATGGTCCGGAGCCGTCGCCCGTAATGCGCAAATCATCTTTATCAACGCCCAAACCAACAACGGCGTCTTCGACGCCATGACCGCAGCCATCAATCCTCCGGCGGGCCCCCCTCTCGCCACCGTCGTCAGCGCGAGCTACGGAGAGGGCTGCGAGGCTCAGTCAACCCTCGACCTGGAAACTATTTTTCAGCAGGGTAACGCAGAGGGCGTCACCATCCTGAACTCGTCTGGCGACGTCGGTGCAGCGACCTGCGATTTCCACCCACCCAACGCTAAGCCACCATTCAACCCGGCCGTTGGAGGGCTGGGCGTAAGTTATCCCGCCAGCAGTCCGGAGGTCACCGCGGTCGGTGGCACTGAGATCACCATCGCTGACGACGCCAACCCTCCCGACCCGTCGTTGTGGGGCACAACGATCGGCGCCAACGGCGGCACAGCCGTCACCTACATTCCTGAGATTGCCTGGAACGACGATGAGCAACTGGGCACGTTCTGTGCCGCCAACTCAGGGTTTTCGTTCTGTCACCCCAGCCCTGGAGTGGCCATCACCTCGGCGCAGACTTTTCAGCAGGATTACTGGATTTCGAGCAGCGGCGGCGGGGCGAGCAACTGCTGGTACGAGACGGGCACCACGTGCCTGGGACCCGGAGCGGGCCCGACCGGGGGCGGCTTCGCGCAGCCCACATGGCAGCAGGGATTATCGGTTCCCGGCGCGCCCACCGGCGTTCGCTACGTCCCCGACATCTCCCTTTTCTCCTCTCCTACCTTTCCGGGCTACGTTTTCTGCACGCCGGTAAGCCCACCCACTAACGGCAGTACGTGCGCCAGCGGAATCTTCACTGCTGTGGACACTTACTCTTCCATCGTGGGCGGCACGTCCGTCGCGTCGCCGGCCTTCGCCGGCATCGTGGCCCTGCTCAACCAGTATGTGGTAGCAAACGGCCTCCAAAGCAAGCCCGGTCTGGGCAACGTCAATCCGATGCTTTACACTTTGGCCGCGAGCCCTTCCAATGGCGCTTTCCACACTGTCACGAGCGGAGACAACAACGTTTACTGTAAGCCAAATACGCCCTCTGGGCAGCCTTCAAACGTGCAATGCCCAGCGGCGGGAGTGCTCGGCTACTCCGCGTCCAATTTTGATCCGGCCACACACTACAACCTTGTGACCGGACTAGGCTCCGTTGACGCCAATGCCCTCTTCCTTGCATGGGCGGTTGCGGCAACGCCTTCCGACTTCACTCTTACTGCTGGCACGCTCTCTCCCAGCTCCATCCCCGCTGGACAATCAGCCTCGGCCACCTTGACCGTCGCGCCTGTGAGTGGATCGGGAACCGTAAACTTCACTCCCAGCAGTTGCACGGGTTTGCCTGCAGGCGCGACTTGCAGCTTCAGTCCTTCGAGCGTCACCTACGGCGGCGTGGGGGGTTCCGGAACTACCACCTTGACCATCTCCACAGCGGCCAACATGGTGCTGCCTTCCGGCGCGCAGACCATCACCGTCACTGGCACCGCCAGCGGCTCCGGCGGTACATCGCACACCACCACCGTCAGCCTGACCGTGACCGCGACCACCGAGACCTTCAGCCTTCACGACAACCGCGCAACACCTTCCCCGTAACGGTGGGAGGAACCGCTCAGGTCAATGTCGTCGTCAACAGTACGACTGGCTTCATCGTGGGCAGTGGCAATGGTGCCACTACAGCGTTGCCGCTCACCTATAGCTGCACTGGAAGCCCGTCCCTTCCTGGGTCAGAAATTTCCTGCACGATCAGTCCCGGCAACGGTCAACCCACCAACGCGACCGCAGTGACGATCACCCTAGAGACCACGGCCCCGACGGCGCAGTTGCATCCGCCTTTAGGCGGAAGCCGCATCCTCTACGCGCTGCTGCTTCCTGGTTTGTTCGGAGTCGTTTTTGTGGCGGGATCGCGCACGCGCGGCCTGCGCCTGCTCAGCCTGATTGTGGTTCTCAGTTTCTCCACGCTGTGGCTGGGCTCTTGCGGCGGCGGCAGCAGCAGCAACACCAACCCGAAGAACCCCGGGACGCCAAGGGGAACCTACACGGTGACCATCGGCGCCACCACCGGCGGCGCGAACCCGGTCACCGACTCCACTGCACCCTTTACGATTCAGCTGGTGGTGAACTGACGCTCTACAGAGGCAGCGCTGCGCTTCCGCGGAGCGCTGTTTCTCTAACTTAATTCGAACCGTTGATGCCCAGGCGGGATTGCAGTTGCTTGCGGTAACGCTGGCTCAGGCGGAGTCTCGCGCCATCTTCGAGCAGCACGTCGTATTCGCCGTCCTCACCGAGCTTTAGACCGCGGACGCGTTCGAGGTTCACGATAGTCGAACGGTGGATGCGGCAGAACACGGCCGGATCCAATTCCTGCTCGAGTTCCGACATGCTCCGGCGCAACAGGTGGGTTTTCGGTCCCACGTGGAGGCACGCGTAGTAGTCCGCAGCTTCGATCCAATCAATCTCGGAAACCTTCACGAACGATACCTGACCAACGCTCTTGATGGCCAGGCGCTCGAGTTGCGCCGGCCTGTCTCTGCCACGCACGAGCCTTTGTTTAGCGCGGTCCAGCGCGCGATCGAATCGGGCATTATCGAAGGGCTTCAGAAGATAATCAAGGGCGCCGGCCTCGAAGGCGCGCAGCGCGTATTGGTCGTAAGCCGTCACAAAGACGACGGCAGCAGGAAGGTCTTTGCCCAGCAGTTCGAGCACGTCGAAGCCGTCGCATTCCGGCATCTGAACGTCGAGAAAGACCAGGTCCGGCCTTGTGCTGCGAATCTCCGCCAGTGCCTCGGTGCCTGAGGCGCATTCGCGGATGATTTCGATTTGCGGATCACGCCGCAACAACACGGAAAGGTTGCTGCGTGCCAGCGGTTCGTCGTCCACAATGAGCGCGCGTATCTTTGCCGAGCGTTCTGTCCAGTGCTCCGTAGACCGTTCTTTCGGGCTCACGAATCACTCCTCAAGGGGCGGGAAGACGCAGGGCACCGAAACCGATACCTCCACGCCACCCGGATCCTGATTCTGCATGCTCAGCTCGAACTTGTCTCCGTAAAGGTTTTGCAGGCGCGTGCGCACATTGGAGATACCGACCCCGGTATGAGTCTTCTCCCAACCCGCCGGCAGGCCGGGTCCGTCGTTGTAAACGCTGAGCGTGAGCATGCCGTTGGAGCGCGACGCGGCAATCCGGATAGCGCCACCCTGCACTCGTTTCGCGATGCCATGTTTGACCGCGTTTTCAACCATGGGCTGCAGGATCAGGCTGGGAACCTGAGCGGGAAAGAGTTCCCTGGGAACATCCACGCTTACCTGAAGGCGCTCGGCAAAACGTACCTTCTGAATTTCCAGATACTTCTGCGCGAAGTCCAATTCCTCGGCCAGCGGCACCTGTTGCCGGCCGGATTCTTCAACCACGCGGCGCAGAAAGTCGCTAAGCCCGGCAATCATGTCCACGGCGGCATCGGTTCTCTTCTCGCGCACGAGGCCGGCTATGGCATTGAGCGTGTTGAAAAGAAAGTGCGGCTCGATTTGTCTCCGAAGGGCATTGAGCTGAGCCTGCGAGAGCTGCTCATTGAGGCGCGCAGTCTCGGCCTGCTGCCGGGCCAATCGTTCGCGGGAGTCGAGCATAGAGCCGACCAGAAGGATGACACCATAAAGGATCAAGTACGAAAGAAGCCCGTTATCGAACTTGCGCAGCCAGAGTTGCGCGAACGGATCGGGGCCCGGTGAAAGAGCCCACGGGTTCAGCCACTCTTCCCACACGGAAATCCATCCGGCATAAACCAGACCAAGGGCGGCACAGGCGGCAAGGTGCGTGAGCCAGGTGGAAAGCCGCATCCATTGTGCTGCAGGATATCTGCGTCCCAGGCGTAACACCAGCGGCGTCGCCAAGGCCCAGGGCAGCCACGAAAACAGAAGCGTGAAGAACAGGCGGATCCAGAAATGGTGCATGCCCTCCGCCCGCATCACGAAGACCGTCTGCGTGGCATCGAATAATCCAATACCGGACCAGATGGCGGCGATCCAGAACCATCGCGGCGACTCGAAGAGTTTGCGGGGCGCGTCCATCCTTAGAATCGTATTCTACGGCTTGGCCAGAGAGGTTAGGAAAGCAGCGAATCGCCTGCCCTGTGCAGTAACCGGGCTGGTCTTCCGGTGAACTCGGGCCGATACTGTGCGGAGTCCGTTACTGGGGTTGTGGTGAACCGTTTTCGGGGAATCCATTGGCAGAATCATCCAGGAGGCTGGTATGAGACGTTTTGTTGGTATGGCCTTGCTCCTTGCCCTATGCTTCGCACTGCTGGCGGCCGCTCCCGAAGAGAAGTCTCCCAAGCCGCAATACGACGCCAAGGGCCAGCTTCTTCGTCCCGATGACTATCGCGAGTGGATGTTCCTTTCCGCCGGCTATGGCATGAACTACAGCCCCGCCCCGGGCAGCCACGAGATGTTCACCAACGTCTTCGTCCAGCGCTGGGCCTACCAGGAGTTTGTGGGTTCGGGCAAGTGGCCGGAGCAGACCATGTTTGTGATCGACGAGCGGGACGCTCAAAGCAAGGGCTCCATCAACAAAACCGGCCACTTCCAAACGGACTTGATGGGCCTGGCGGTCGAAATCAAAGACTCAACCCGTTATCCCGAAAAGTGGGCCTATTTCGGCTTCGACGCCGAGGGCAAGACTGCCGAAGCCATGCCCAAGGGGAACGGTTGCTGGTCCTGTCATGACGCCCACGCCGCAGTCGAGCACACATTCGTTCAGTTCTATCCCACCCTGAAGCCGGTAGCGAAGAAGTTCGGCGTCTATGACGAGAAAAGGGAGCAGGTGACGGACGTGAAGTAAGCATCTTTGGAAGCCGTTCTTCGCTGGAGCCCGAAGCCGGAAAGCCGAAGCCGGAAAGCCGAAGCCGAGCAGCCCACCCCGGCAGCCATGTCCTCCTGTGCAAAAGGCTCCCACTTTGCCCCTTGCGCACCCGCGCCGGGACGAGTACCATTAGGTTGTTCTCATTGGCCACGTTCCCGCGTAGGCCTTCCGCGTCCCAGGCCGTTCCCGGCGGCGCGACGTGTTTCCGATAACGGATAACCGAATACGCAAAATTTAGAAAGTTGTTTTCGCCAGTACGAGTTTGCTTCACCAGAGAAGTAGTTGATCGCGATTGCGTTCACGATTGCGTCCAGCCCAACCCGCAATCCCGCATGGAGAGTTGCTCATGCCCCCCTGGAGCGCGGTCGCGAGACTTGACGGTTGTCGGATGTGACTGAGTCAGTGGATAGGCCCCGCGAGAAAATTGGCTGTGCGCCAACACTGTGAGAGCCCGCCGCAACCAATGGGGAACCTGAAATTCTGTAAGTTTGCAAACCCTGCACCGGGTGTAAGGCCCGGCCCAGCAGCCTTGAGAGGACTATGAACGCAGGACCAGGAAGGCCCTCCGGTGGCGGAGGAGGCAGAAGTAGACGGCGGCGCGGACGCCGCCCTAACAATCCCCGCGGGCCCCGCCCCGCCGGCCCCAGCCAGTCGCGCCACAATCAGGATGGCATTTACACCGCGCCTATGGATCACAGCTATCGCGCCGCCTTGTCGGGTAACGGCAATAATGGCCAGGGAGCACGCCGGCCACGTCCCGGCTTTGCGGCGCCTTTTGCTCCAGTCGATCCCGAACCGCTGCCCGCTCTGCGCGAAGATTCCAACTCGCGCATCTTTGCCTTTGTCGACGACCTTTTTTTCGCGGCCAAGATTCAAGAGACGGCGCGCAAACTCAACGTCAAGGTCGAGTTCGCCAAGAACGACAAAGACCTGGCCGAGCGCATGCAGCAGAACGGCGAAGAGAAACCGTCGCTGATCATCTTCGACCTCAACAACGCCAACGCAAAACCGCTCACGCTCATCCCCAAGCTGAAGGCGAAGCTCAAGAAGGGAACCTCGATCATCGGATTCCTCTCGCATGTGCAGGGCGATCTGAAACAGAAAGCCCACGAGGTAGGATGCGACATGGTCCTGCCGCGCTCGGCCTTCTCCCAGAACCTTCCCCAACTGCTGCGCCGCCACGGAGCGCCGGAAGACGAGAATCCGACGGTGCAGTAGGATGGTCGCTACATCGCGCAGCGACATCAGCGAACGAACATCTCCACCAGCACCCTCGAAGCCTCATTCGCAGTCTTAGAGGAGATGGTGCCGAGCCTACGGATCAGACGCTGACGATCTACCGCCCGCAACTGGTCTAAAGCGACTTGCCCCGTTTTATTGCGGAAGGTCACGTTCACGCGCGTGGGATAGCTGCGGAGCGTGGTCGTCATGGGCGCTACCAGTGCAGTCTGCAGCGGCTCGTTCATTTCGTCAGGGGAGATTACAAGGCAAGGGCGGGTCTTCTTGATTTCCGAGCCCCGCGACGGGTCGAGCGCGATAAGCCACACTTCGTCCCGCCGGGGATAGCTCACCATTTCCAATCCTCGGCATCAAACGCATTCGGCGAGGCTGAATCGAGCAGCATCTCCAGTTTTGGGGCAGGTGGCGCGGCAAAGGCCTGCTTCCAGCCATGACGTGGGGCGCGATGGGGCGCGATGACAAGACCTTCCGGAGTCACGCGGACTTCCACAACGTCGCCCAAACCACACTGCACGATGAGCGGCTTGGGAATGCGAATGCCGCGCGAGTTGCCGATGCGGGTGAGTTCGAGTCGCATACAAATCTCCTTCTTGTAATTACATTGTAATTACGAAAGAGCTAAAGGTCAAGCCGGCCTGGGAATGACAAGAGGGGTGTCTGGAAACCAGAAACTAGAAAACTGAGAACTGAGAAGTGCTCCTACCCCGGAGGCCAGCTCAGCGAGCGCCCTCCCAAAAGATGGACGTGGAGATGAAACACGGACTGTCCCGCACCCGGACCCACGTTAAGCACCGTCCGGTATCCTTGCTCGATGTTCCGCTGGCGCGCAATCTCGGCCGCCGCCAGGTGACAACGGCCGATCACTTCGGCGTCGTCAGCTTGCACTTCTTTCAATCCCGCAAAATGTTTCTTCGGGATGATCAGCACGTGCGTGGGAGCCTTCGGATTCATGTCCTCAAAGGCGAAGACATGCTCATCCTCGTAAACTTTCTTCGCGGGAATCTCGCCACGAAGGATGCGGCAGAAGAGGCAGTTGCTCGTGGGATCGGTCATCGTTCAGCCACCATGGCGAAAACGATAACACATGAATCCACCACGGAGACACGAAGTCACGGAGAAAGAAGAAAACAAACGACAACAATCAAACGTGCATTTCTCTGTGGCTCCGTGACTCCGTGGTGAAAGGCCCTAGTCCAGCCTCACCAGAAACACCGCACCCTCAGGAGTTGTCGTTTCCGCGGCGAGTTCCTGGGCGCGCTGGCGATCGTCATCGAGCACCCGCACCCGCACCCACCAATCTCCCGCCGGACTGTTGAAGCGCTTCACCTTCGCTGTGTGGTAGCGCCGTGTGAGGCGGGAAGCAAGTTTTGTGGCAGTGTCTTCGTCGGGGAACCCGCCAATCTGCACTGCCCACTTTCCGCCCGTCTCGAGCGGGGCAGGAGTCTGCATCACTTCCACTTTCACCTCGGCGACTCCGGGCTGGTAAACGTCGAGCCTGCGCGCAGCGGCCAGCGATAAATCAAGCACGCGGCCGGGGATGAACGGGCCGCGATCGGTAATGCGCACTAACGCTGTGCGGCCAGTCTTCAGATTCGTCACACGCACGATCGATCCCAGCGGCAGCGTGCGATGCGCTGCCGTCATGGCGTGCATGTTGTAGACTTCGCCGTTCGATCCGCGCCGATTGTGATACGGCGGACCGTACCAGCTCGCCCGTCCAGTTTCCGTAGCCAGCGGCGTGGCACCGGCGGGAACCGTCGGCTCGGCGAGGTCGGCGTCGCTTTCTTTATCGCCCCTTTCAACAACCGGACGGTTATGCCTCGCTACCCTCCCGGAATGCGACGCGGCAGGCGAATCGGACGAGGACGGCCCCGGTGGCGGCGGCACATTCACCGGAGTCTGCTTGGGATGGCCGCAGCCGGTTAGGAAAACCACCAGGATCGTAACCAGAATCAGGATTGCGGCGCAGTCGAGAAAGGCCGCTCGGCGCAGCTTCACTTTTTCGAAGCTTTTTGCTGCTCCATGTAGTCGGCCAGTTCGGTGAGTTTTACGCTGGCTGTGCGCAGGGCCTTGGTCGAGTGCTGGCGCACGGCTGGCACCACCTCGTCGTTCAGGTATTTGATGAATTCGGGAATCTCTTTCTCGATGCGTTCGGCGGCCTCGGCGACAGACTTGCTGACGCGCGCCGACGCGTCTTCCACCTTGCGGTTGAAGTCGTTCATGATGCTCCTCGCGGCTGCTGGGCGTGAACAAACTCACGCGAATGTTGCGGATGCCAGGCCCAGCTATTATTTCGTGCCTGGCAGCGCCGGGTCAATACTGGGGCACACAGGTGGGCAATGGGTTCAGCATCCGAGCGCATCAAGTAGAATCGCCTGCGCTGGTTCTAGGTGTTACGGAGCATGAGTTTGGTCACGCAGGTCGAGGTGGTGATGCAGAGCGAGCGGGAGAAATTTCGGCGGCGGTTGCTCGCTTGGTACGACCTTCACCGGCGCAATCTGCCGTGGCGCACGAGCCGCGACCCCTACGACGTATGGCTTTCCGAGATCATGCTGCAGCAGACCCGAGTAGCGGCGGTGATCGAGCACTACCACGAATTCCTGAGGCGCTTTCCTTCGGTGGAGAAACTGGCCGCCGCGCGCGAGGCCAGTGTGCTGGCGGCCTGGAGCGGCCTCGGCTACTACCGGCGGGCACGCATGATGCACGCTGCCGCAAAGGTGATCGTGCGCGAGTACGGCGGAAAGTTCCCGGCGAGTGAGGAAGGATTAAGCGAGTTGCCCGGCATTGGACGCTATACCGCGGCGGCGGTCGCCAGCATCGCGTTCGGGGAGCCGGCCGCGGTGGTCGATGGGAACGTCGAGCGGGTGCTGCAGCGGCTAGCGGGGAAACGGCTGGCTGCAGAAGAATTGTGGACAGCGGCGAATCTTCTGCTGGATGCGAAGCGGCCGGGCGACTTCAATCAGGCAATGATGGAGTTGGGCGCTGTAGTATGCACGCCGCGTGCGCCGGCATGTTTGACGTGTCCGGTGATCGAGTTGTGCGCGACCCGCGGAGAATTGGCGCCGGTCGGAAAAGCAGCGCCGCAGAAAAAGCGTGAGATTCAGTATGTGCTGGACACCCGTGATGGTGAAGTGTTTCTCGTACAGCGGGCGCGAGATGCGTCTCTGATGCCGGGCATGTGGGAGCTGCCTGGGCTAGCGGATGGGCAGGTACCGGCAAAACAGCAGGTTCCTTCGACTCGCTTCGCGAGTTGTCGGAATGACAAAATGGAAGCGAAGGAAACCAACGGAGCGAGGCCGGGGCCGTCATTCACGCTGCGGCATTCGATCACAATGACGGATTACACGGTGCGAGTGTGGAGCGCTGCATCATCGCGCGAGTTCGGCAAATGGGTCCCTGTCGAGCGGCTGAAGAAGGTGGCGTTGACGGGGCTGGCGCGGAAGATCCTGCGAAAAGCGGAAATGCTTTGATGGCAAACCTGCCCAGACTAGCCACTGACCACTGCTTTCCTCCCGCATCATCTAAAATGGGAGCAGGTCAGGGCGAGGGCATATGCGCTGGCTGCGGAGCATCCTGAGAAGACGAACCGGAGGACGACCGATGGCGGTATTGACCGCGGGCACCAAGGCGCCCGACTTTGAACTGAAAGCGATGGATGGCAAGCGCTTCGTGCTGCGCGAGGAACTGGCGCGTGGGCCCGTGGTTCTTGCATTTTTCAAGGTGTCGTGTCCCGTGTGCCAGTACGCTTTTCCGTTTCTGGAGCGGCTGGAGCGGGCGTACGGTCACCAGGGTGTCAGGATCATCGGAGTCTCTCAGAATGATCCCAAGCAGACCGCAGCGTTCAACAAAGAATTTGGCGTGACTTTCCCCGTGCTGCTTGATGACACGGAAGCCTATCCCGTTTCGAACGCTTACGGCTTGACCAACGTCCCAACCGTGTTCTGGATCACGCAGGACGGAGAGATTGAAATCTCCAGCGTGGGCTGGGTGAAGGCCGAGTTTGATGAGGTCAACCGAAAAATGTCAGAGGCGCGAAACATTCCCCGCGCGTCCCTGTTCAAGCCCGGAGAAGATGTGCCCGACTTCCGCGCCGGTTGAAGCTCGAAGAATTAGTCCCGCGGTCGCGGGCTATGTCGAGTACCGAGTAAGGCCTTCACCTCGCTGGACAAGGCGCGCCTCCTGCCTGCCATTGCTTCACTTTTGCCGCAAACTCATCATGCGGCATGGGAACGGGAGTTCGACCCTCGCCGGGATTCCAGCCCCACATCACCAGCTTATCTTCCGTGAGGTGCTCGACCAATTGATTGAGGTTCCGGTTTCTGTTTTGCTTTAGATCCTTGATGGATTCACAAATCTGCGCGTCGGTCAGGCCTTGCCAGATCATCGGCATGCCCGCAGGCGGTAAACGCCATCCCGGCGCGCCGGGTGGAAGGTGCTCGCCCGCCAGATTGTGATCCTGATGGCAGGTATTGCATTTCTCCGAAGTTACTCCGAACCCAGTAGAGCCACGCCGAACGTTCATCGTGTGTGGATGCCCGTCATCGCCCTGCCGGGGAAAATCTCCCTGCGAATGGCAGTTCATGCAGCGCGGGCTTCGCAACACAGAAACGAACGCGGTGAAAAGCGCTCCATCTTTGCTGGATGCACCGGCAGCAACTTTCCTCGGCGCGGCCGGCGGCTCCGCTGCGGCTGCGGAATGCGAGAACCACAGCGCGCTAACCATGGCTGACACAATCAGGCTTGCCAGGCAAAATCGAGGTCCTACGCACGAGCGCTTCATACAGCCTCCGTCACACGAATGGGCAACCGGCGGACACGCTTCCCGGTAACGGCGAACACAGCATTTGCGATGGCCGGCGCTGCGCACGGCACCCCCGGCTCTCCAATTCCGCCGGCTTTCTCATTGTTCTCCACAATGTAGGTTTCGATCTCAGGACACTCGTTCATGCGTATCACGGGAAAAGTGTGAAAATTGGTTTGCTGCAGACGCCCGTTGGCGAATGTAAGCTCCTGGAAGAGAGCTGCCGACGCGCCGAAGATGGCTCCACTCTCGGTTTGCGCAGCGATAATGCCCGGGTTCACGTACTGGCCGCAATCGATGGCGCAGACCATGCGGTGCACCCGCACCTTACCCTCCGTAACCGATACTTCAGCAACGTGCGCCGAGTAACTGCCAAACGCAAAGTGCACGGCGATGCCCCGCCCCATGCCTTTCGGCAGAGGCTTGTCCCATCCCGCCTTCTGTGCGGCGAGGTCCAACACGCCAAGATACCGAGGCTGTTTCAGCAGCAGTTGGCGCCGGAACTGGTAGGGATCCTTCTGCGCGAGCGCGGCGAGTTCGTCCACGAAACACTCAACCGCGAAAGCGGTGTGCGAATGTCCCACCGAACGCAGCCATTGCACCGGCACATTGATCTCCGCCTGGTGCGACTCAACCGTTACGTTCGGGATCGCATAAGGAAGATCGTCAACGCCCTCAACCGACGCGGGATCATACGCCTTTCCATGCATCATTGCCTCTGCGAACGGCGTCCCTGCCATGATCGATTGCCCCACCAGGCGCGATCTCCAACTCACTGCATTCCCTTCAGCATCAATTCCACCCTCGATGGCATGCAAAAAAGCTGGGCGGTACCAACCACCCTGCATATCGTCTTCGCGAGTCCACATTACTTTGACCGGAGCTCCCGCTGCTTTGGCGACATGGACCGCCTCCACGACAAAGTCTGACTGCGGATTCGCCCTGCGTCCAAAGCCTCCGCCGAGGAAAGTCGTATGAAGTTGGACTTTTTCGTTGAGCAGCCCCGCGATTTTCGCGGCATTCGCCCGGTCGATCGTCTGGAACTGCGAACCAGTCCATACCTCGCACGAGTCCGCGCGCAAATCCACCACGCAGTTCAGCGGTTCCATCATCAAGTGTGAGAGGTAAGGGACTTCGTAGACTGCATCGATTTTCTTTGCCGCACTCGCGAGCGCACCCGCCGCGTCACCGTCCTTCCGCACGCTGGTTCCCGTCGACTTTGCCCGCTCGCGGAAGTCTTGCATCATCTGGCTGGTGTTGAAAGTGCCCATGCTCCCTTCGTCCCAATCAACCCGCAGAGCATCCCTCGCGACCTTGGCCTGCCAGAACGTATCGGCGATCACTGCAACGCCCGCGGGAACAGCGGCAATCTTCCGCACTCCCGCCATGGAACGCGCCCGGGAGTCGTCAAAGCTCTTCATCTTCGCCCCAAAGATAGGAGGGCGGGCTATCACAGCCGTCAGCATTCCAGGCAATTTGACATCGATTCCGAAGACGGCTTTGCCGTTCAACTTCTCGGGAGTGTCGAGCCGCTTGATGGGTTTGCCGATCAGCTTGAAGGTCTTCGGATCTTTCAATTGGACGTGCTCGGGCGGCGTCAGCTTTGCCGCGGCGGCCGCGAGCTGGCCATACGTCAGCTTGCGATTGGATCCATTCAACACTGCCCCTGATTCCGTGCGGCACGAGGCAGCGTCAACATTCCATTGCTGCGCTGCTGCGGCGATCAGCAGGGCGCGAGCGGCAGCGCCCGCCTGGCGGAATTGCTCCAATCCCGACCACACGCTGGAGCTTCCTCCCGTCATCTGCATGCCGAACGCTGGGTGGTTGTACTTGGCGTCGACTGGAGCAGATTCGTAGCCAACCTTGGTCCAATCGGCATCCAGTTCCTCCGCCAGCAGCATGGGCAGCGAGGTGTAAACGCCCTGGCCCATCTCCGAGTGATTCACGATCACCGTGACTCGTTCATCGGTGCCGATCCGCACAAATGCGTTGGGCATAAAAGCATTGGGAGCCGCCTGCGCAGACGCCAGCTTGCTGATTCCGGGAAAGTGAAAGCCGATGAGCAAGCCACCGCTTGCCGCCACCGAAACTTTCAGGAAATCTCGTCGCTGCATCCCGCCGCTCATCTTCAGGTCGATCATCGCGCACCTCCCCTTGCCATCGTGGCTGCGCGGTGGATCGCTCTTCGAATGCGCGGATAGGTCCCACACCGGCAAATGTTGCCGGTCATCGCCTCGTCAATCTCCTCATCGGTAGGCGTGGGCTTCTCGCGCAGCAGCACCGCCGCACTCATCAGTTGCCCCGATTGGCAGTAGCCACATTGCGGAACGTCTTCCTCCACCCACGCCCGCTGCAGAGGATGGCTTAGATCCGGCGATAGCCCCTCGATGGTGGTCACGGATTTCCCTGCCGCGCGCGAGACTGGTGCGACACACGAACGCACCGCCTCTCCGTTGATGTGCACTGTGCAGGCGCCGCATTGCGCCATGCCGCACCCATACTTTGTTCCCGTGAGACCAAGCTGTTCGCGAATGACCCATAGCAATGGCGTGGAAGGATCGATGTCGAGGTCGACCCGCTTGCCGTTAACGGAGAAGCCGATCATTGTAGTTCTCCTGATTTTCTTTGTGTGAGGACGCGAGACTACGTACAAGGCTGCCGCGACGGATCGATTTTACACCGTGGACGGAGAGCTTGAGGATGATCGTTCAGTGGGTTTTCTCCAACCTCGTTTCATCGTTCTCTCCGGCCAGGACTCGCGAGAAGAAGGGGAGCGCACTGGTCTCCAGGCGTTCACGGATATGGTCTGAGTGGTCTCCCCTGTAGCTTGCCAGTATGTGTGGTACGCCCAGCCGGTCAAGCTTCTCGGAAAACAAGCGAGCTGTTACGGGGATGTGCGAGAAATCATCCTCGAGACCATAGTCAATGAATAGTCCGTGAAGCTGCAGAAGGTTAGTTCCGTAGTTCGAGACAATTTCTAGCGGCATTTTCTCGTGCCATTCTGTCCATGCCGGCTCATCCTGGACAAGATTTCCGTTCTGTTCCCGGTATGGCAGGTCTACGAAAAACGGTCCCTGGTCCGGGTTTGGTGACAATGCGGCCGCTAGCGACAAAAAAGCGTCCACCCAGAATTGTTCGAGTGACTGAGGATCACTCGCGAACTGTTCTTTGGGATTCTTACTCTTCGCCGCCAGTGCCGCATGCCATGTTGGATTGATCGACGTCAAGTCAGCTTCCATTCCCAGGCAGCACGGGCTCATTGCATAAACCGCGCTGAATACCTGAGGATGTTTCATGCCCATCATGACGGCCGCGTAACCGCCCATCGAATGTCCTGCAATTCCGCGGCTCTCAGCTCGAGGCACGGTCCGGTAATGGCTGTCCACATAGGACACTAGGTCCCGCAGAACAAAGTCTTCCCATTTACCGGTAACGCTGGAGTTCGCGTAGAAACTGCCCAGATAGGCATTGCGGCCGTTGGGGACTACCACAATGATCTCTCGCACGGTGCCCGCCGCAATCAGCGCGTTCATACTGTCCTGCAAATCCATATCCTGATAGCCATGACTCGTCCACGAGCGAATATTGCTGTCGAATCCGTGCAGCAGATACAAGGTTGGATACCGCTTTGCAGGCGACGTTTTGTAGCCAGGCGGCAGGTAAACAGCAACGGGCTGATCGGCCGAGTCCCCAAGTTTGTTGTTCTCCAATGCAACGGAGTGAACCTTGAGGTTCTCCAGTGTACCCAACCGCGCTCCATTTGCCGGCAACTGCTGGGCATTCGAGAGCGCAAGAGACAGAAGACAGAACAGAATATTCGCCGCTGCGCCTGTGGCTAGGCCGCATTTACGCTTCAGCATTCATTCCTCCGATTCCTGGGAGACTATTTTAGTGAGGAGTCCAATGAACTGACCAACAAAAGCGATGTGTTTCGTCCTTGCCTTGGACGCATGATCTCGCAACCTGTCACCATGTCGAGCGTGAAACACCGCGAAGTTCGGCTCTTCTGAAGTAATGTGCACTCACTGCGGCACCTCACTCGTAGCTGGCAAGAACCACGCCGCGACATGCGCGTTCGGACTGGGCGGGTATAGTTCGCGTGGCAGATCGGGCCAATCCGGCATGTTTCGCGCTCACCCCGTAACCGAGGTAACTTTAGCCGCAGCAGGACGCATGCTAGCCTCGATATGTACATGTGTAATCAGTAGTTTCCAAGAATTCTCAGTTATTCACGATGCCCCGACTTCCCATTTTTCGCCTGGGCAAGGAGCCCGACAAACTGGAACTGCCGGAGATGATTGCGGCCGCGCCTTCGATTGCGCTCGAAGGGCTTGCGGTCGGGGTCGACAACCTGCGGCACGACGTGGCCCTAAGCCCGCGTATGGTGGAGGCGGCGCGGGCGCAAGTGGTGCGGCTGATCGTGCGCCACGGCGAGTTGGAAGGCCTGCTGGCGGCGGAGGCTCCACAGCGATTTCAGGGACCATCGTGGATGAGAAACGCTGCCGCCGGGTTAACTCGCAACCCAGCGGAAAAGTCTGACTGGAAGCCGCTGCTGGCCGAACTGCATCTGGCGGCGCTGAATCGCGCCAAGAAAGAAGAAAATGTTTCCATCGACCTGCTGGCGCGCCTGGCGGTGACCAAGTTTCTCCGCACCGAGATGCACCAGCAGTTCGCGCAAGTGCTCGAGCGCTGCCGCGTTCTGCTCAAGAGTTATGAAGGCATGAGGCAAGGCAAAGCGGTGGAGTATCGCGAGTGCGTCGCGGCCTTCCAGGTGCGCAAGAAAATCATCCTGCGCAAGACCGGGCAGGATCTGTTCGAAACCCTGCGCGAGATCGAGAAGGAAACGCTGGCCCGCATGCGCCGGTCATTGTTTGGAGACGGCAAGACTGGCAGCGCAGCCCTTAGAAGTTACGGCCTATTCCTGAACCGCCTGGCTTTTTCCGAGGATGGCCGCGACGACTACTTGTGCGCCGAACATTACGTGATGCTGGGCAACTGGGATCGTGATCCCGACCGCTATCCTCACCTGCAGGACATCGTGTGGGGCTTCATACGTTCGCTGTTCGGCGAAGAGACCACCAGCGAGATTATCGACTCCTGGCTGTGCGCTCCGGAGAATGCCCGGGCCTTGGTGGGAACTGGCACACCCGACGATTCCACCGCGGAGGGCGTGGCCCAGCAGCAGCGCCTCGCCAAGTGGGTAAGGCTGCTCGAAGACGAGCAGGTCATGGAGTGCGTGATTGCCTCGTACTACACCGTGCCCTTGCTCAGCGAATACGCGCCTCGCATCAATCCGCAGCAGTTGAAGAATGCTCTCATCTCGCGTCCTGAATGCGACCGTGTCGAGCGCATGATTCAGGAGCATGGCAAGCTTTCGCCCAACAGCCTTTATGCCGCGGTGGGCAAGGTCGCGGGCTGCCGCGGCACAGAGCGGGCCAAATTGGCGGCGCGCTTTCTGCAGGATTTTTCCCAGTATCACCGTGATCTGCGGCGCCTCGAAACTTTGAACGCGGCGCTCGACTCGGTGAACGTGGTGAGCACCGAGAAACTGCGCGAGCTTTCCCGCATGAACGGAACGCTCTACGAATTCCTTTTACCCGAGGAGCAGCAACCGGAGGAGGAACGCGTCCTGCGGCACGTGGTGCTCAAGGCCGACGTGCGCGACTCTACGCGGCTCACGCGGACCTTGATGGAGAAGGGATTGAATCCCGCGTCCTACTTCAGCCTTAATTTTTATGATCCGGTCAACAAGCTGCTCGGCAAGTACGGGGCGCAGAAAGTTTTTCTCGAGGGCGATGCCATCATCCTGGCAATCCTGGAGCGCACCGGCGAGCCCGAACTCGCGGTGAGCCGCGCCTGCGTGCTGGCCCGCGAGATCATCGAGATCGTTCGCGGCTACAACGAACTGATGCAGCGCTCGGGCATGCCGGGCCTGGAGTTGGGCGTGGGCATCACACTGCAAGAGGCGGCGCCGCTCTATCTGATGGATGGCGAACATCAGATCATGATTTCGGAAGCGCTGAACGAGAGCGATCGGCTTTCTTCCTGCAACAAGCGTGTCCGCAGGGTAATGGAGCCGCAGGCCGGGCCGTTCCACGTCTTCGTGTTCCAGGCGGCGGACGCCGAGCCCGCGAAAGATGAAGCGGAGAATCCCGAAGACTCCATCCTCAGCTACAACCTGGGCGGCATTCGCATGAATGAAGCGGCGTTCCGCAAGCTGGAGCAGGAAGTTTCCCTCGTGCCCCTGTCGGTGAAGCTGCCGCCTGCGATCGCCTCGTCCGATAAAGGGGAGTACCAGCTATTCAGCGCCACGGTGCCTGTCGACCGCGACATCTTTCGCAAAATCGTGGTGCGCCAGAGCCGCGTGCCGCGAATCAATGTTGAGGATTTTTCGGTGCAGGGCTGGACCGGCCGCACCTACTACGAAGTCTGCACCGACCCTGCAATCTACGCCGCGCTGGAGAAAAAGAAGGCCGCTAGCCGATAGTAGCGAGTACCTCAGTACCTAGTACCGAGTACCGAGTACCTCTGTTCCCCCCACAGTTTCATTCCGAACCGGGCACCAAGCTCGTGGGGAACCTGCTTTCCCTCTCCTGACGAGGGATCGCTGAGAGGTAGGGAACCCAAGCAGAAAATAAATCTAGCAGGACGCTGCCGGAGCTGGTGCGGCTTGCGATGCTGCGTCGCAGCAATCGGGGTATCCCCCCTCCCCCCTCAATCTCTGGAATCATCATGTTACGGAGTTTTTCCCCGTAAAATCCGGATGTCAAAGAACTTACAGGTCAAAATCTAGACAACAAAGGACTTAGGACGCGACGATTTGCTGTGTAGCAGACCGTCACGGCCTCGACCATGATTGCGCAAGTGAGGGGCTGTGGACATGTATAGAGCTGCTGCTGTCGATCTGCTAGATTGCTGCTGCTACGCGCTGCAGTGATAATCTAGAGTGTAATCGGAATGAAACTAATTCAGATAATTCGGGAGATGCTGCGGTGACGCTGTGGAACATGATAGAGAAGAATCAGAGAGAACAAGATAGATTGTGTTAGAAGTAACATCAGTACGGGGTAAATATTTAAGCGAATGCGTATGTTAGTGTAGTTGAATGCTTGAAGCGGTGATACAAGCTAGTTAGTGGTAATGATGCGAAAGAAAGATCGGCATTCTTGCAACAAAATGCTAGATGTTTAGCTGTAAAGCGCTAATAATTGAAAACGCAAGTAAGCGCGCTGTAAGATAAAAGATGGCGTTAAGTGCTGCGTAGGGCTAGTGGTGTTTTGAAGCGCGGTTCAGCTGATGTAAACTTAGTGGCTCGATGTTCTGTAGCTTCGGCTGATATGCTCGCAGAATGACGAATGCGGCGAAGAACAAACAACGCGCTTTGTGCGTTATCTAATCTAGCGTGAAAGTTGCAGCGCTGAAATTACTTTCTTGCTGCTACATGCTTACAGATCGCGTACAAAAAACTAGCAACGGAAGCTGCGTTTCTCGAATATCGTTATGTGCGAACGGTGAAGAACTGCTTACACTCGCGGCACGCTAACGATAATATTTGTTGCGCTCTCCGTAACGTTTCATCTGGTACACGGCTTGACTACAGCAACGCGGACATGCTGGCTGATCTGCTCAGCGTTGCTTCTCAAGAAATGCGACGAGAAAGGAGCGCGATGAGGAGAGGTTCAGGGCCGCGCTGATCGGCCCGAACCAAGCAGGGGCGGCAGAAGCCTTTGCCAGCGTCACCGCCCCTACATTCAGCGCTTGTTTTGTGCCCCAGTGCTGGAATTGGCAGACAGACGCGGTTTGCAACCGCGTGCCCATTCGGGCGTCCGGGTTCGATCCCCGGCTGGGGCACCACTTCAACCCCAGTCAGGAATCTTGGTGATAATAATACGAAATGCCAAAAGAAGCTAAAACGAAGCGCCGGAAGCGTAAACCCGGCCCCCGAGAGGAACGGCTTGATCATCATTGGCGATCCGCAACGCGCCATAGACTCGCTCCTCAGAAAGCGTACCTCGCTGTTAGATAGTATAGGTTGGATGTCACATAGGGGCTGTGGAAATCTATGTACGAGGTTGTTCTCACCATTGAGCGTGCCCGGCGCATGACTTCAAAATCCCCGCCCAAGCGAAGCCTTGGGCGGGGCGCCCTGGATGTGGTTTAGGCCGGGCCAACCAGCCCAGGGTTCTCAATGAGCGCTAAGGCCTGTTTGCGTAAATTGAGTAGCGGCAGGGCGATTCGATACGCTGTTGCTCCGTAACCTCTCTTAGGTTTACGCTGTCTAAAAGGAGATCGCCATGAACAGGTTTTGCGCCCTCATTCTTCTCCTGCCCGTAACTTCCTTGATTCTGGCCTGCGGAAGCAGCAACCGCCGGCTTCAATCCATCACCATGACTCAGACTGCGAACGGCCAGCAGATTGAATTCGTCGCGACAGGTAATTTTTCCAGTTCACCGACCACAGTAACTTCGATCCCGGTGGAGTGGTCTGTTCAGCTCATGGCGCCGCCGCCCCAGCAGTACACGCTGACTACCCAGCCCTTCCTGTTCGAGTGCACTGCTCCGGGACCATTTCCGATTGTCGCTTATGCTCCCTCGGATCCAAACGCTCCCCTTAGCGGGTCGTGGTCAAGCGCAAGGATGATTCAGGCGTCCACGGTAATCACCTGCCAGTAAGGGAAACGACTGTTTCGGGGCACGCAGCGTTAGTTGGCGTAATGTCGCCTTTACTCATTGACCGCGGTGACCGGAGCTTTGAGTGTAATCGCCTGTGGCTCTGTTGAAAAATTCCTTCCCCGCGAAATCCCGGTGCAGGATGGCCTTCGTGAGGTCTCTAGGATCGTCAGGGGGAGGATCGGGGGTGCCCGGATCGAGCGCGCTTCACAAACGAAGTTGACACCCGATTGGACTTCGGCCGGGTTAGACGGGGGGCTTTACCGCCGAATTCGAAGTTACTAGGATCCCACCCTTTCGCAAAGAACGCGAAAGGGTGGGATCTCGTGTTAGTCGTAAATCAGAACGTGAGGTGGACGCCGAATTCACTCCACAACGATCGCGGAATAAAGGTAGCGGTGGGAGCAAAGAATCCGATGGGGTGGCTGAAGGTGCTGGCACTGGAAATGTTACCCCCGAAATTGCTCCCGTAGTTGGCGCGGTTGGTGAGGTTGAACGCCTGCGCTATTATCTGCAAGTTCACCCGTTCACCGAGTCTGATATTTTTAGCCAGCTTGGCGTCGAGCTCGAATACCGAGTCTCCGCGAAGCGGGTCAAATTTCGCAATCGTGCAGTCGGTCGTCAGAGTAGAAGCAGTTCTGCGCGCCCACATCGTTTCCAGCGTAAGAAAGGAAGTTCCGCGGGATCGCTTTTCGGCACCACGACAGCGTTGCTGGTGCCGCCGCCTGTGTTAATGGTGTTTGTAGAATTTGTCAAATTGTAGGGACGAGCCGAGCCGAATTGGAGGATGGGCGCGAATTCAAATCCCTTGGGCAAATTGACCACTCCACTGACGGTTATGTGATGACGCTCGTCGTTGCTGGTTGGACCAAACTCGTAGGACGCAAATGGGTCATAGCCATTACGGGCGTAGTTGCGGAAGGCAGAGAAACCGCCGTAGTCATAGCCCTGAGCCCACGCCAGGGTGTAATTCGCGTTTAGCGAAAAGTGGCGGGTCATGCGCTGGCGGAAGCTGAAGTTCACTCCGTCGTAGCGGTTGCGATTAATGGATGTATCATCGCGCACGCTATTCAGCACTGGTTGGCCCGCCGCGGCAAATGCGGCCGAGAGCGGCCGGGTGAGGATTACATTTCCGCTCGAGTCCGTACCGGTTGGCACTTTCTGGTCGATATTGATGGTCTTGTTTTCATGCAGCCCAAGAACATGCGTGTACTCCGCTTCGAACACGGAGTTGCTGTTGAGTGCCAAGGTGTAGCCGACATTGAATTCCTCCGACACCGGGTTCCGATAGTGGGGGTCGATGATCGGCCGACGCTCCCATCGGCGAGCTGAGTACCGGGAGGGGGCAGCGTGGGCAATGGACTTATGCCGTATTGATACTGTCCAAGGTTGAGTCCGGTGCCAGGCACTGGGTCGCTGGGGCTGGACAGGCTCAATGGCGTCTGGAAGATCGTCGGGTTGGCCTGTTGCTCCATGAACAACGGAATGTTCTGGAAGGAATTGCCAAAATAAAGGCCGAAACCGCCGCGCAACACATGCTTTCCAGCGCCTGTCAGGTCGTAAGCAAAGCCGATACGCGGGCTGAAATCTTTGGTGTCGTCGTGGGGTAGATGACTGACGAAGGGATTCGAGACGGGCTGTTGAGCGCGACCAATCCTGATAGGTACGGCTCTTGGTAATATCGGATTGCGCCGAGAGCGTTGAAGTCCTTATCCCAGCGGAGTCCAAGATTCAGGTCAAACGACGTGTCACCTTCCAATCATCCTGGCCGTAAAAGCCAAGCTGCTTGGTGGCAACAATAAAATACGGATCGCCGTTGGAGAACGACATGCTCACCGATCGGCCCCGCGGTGTCCAAAACCTTGCGGATACGTCGCGGGATCTCCGAGAATTGTGCTGGGATTCGGCGTGAAATCGAATTCCAGGGTCGAGTTAAATTCGAAGAACCCACCTTCCACCGGATTCCAGATGTAGTCAACACCGCCTTTCAACGTGTGCTTGCCGATGGTCTTGGAGACGTCGTCCTTGAACTGCCACTTCGCTGGAACGACTGCTGCGGAACGTTGACGTTCGTGCCAAATGACGCAGGGCTCGGGAAAGTAACCAGCGGGGCGCTGATGTGGCTGGCGATCATGTTATTCCAGTACTGGAAGCCGAAGGTGAACTGGTTGACGAGTGGTAACTAGAAAGCTGCGAATTCAACGTGAGGTTGGCAACTTGAAGATGGTTGGTAGTGAAGTTGCCATTCGTGAGGTCGCCGGTGCCGTCAGACTGGTCGTTTAAGCTGTTATTCGCCTGTGAGCTGTAGCTGATATAAGCTGTGTTTCTTTTGTTGATGTTCCAGTCCGCGCGACCGTTATAGCGCCACTCATGAAACGGCCGAGGAATCGATAAGGCTGGCTGCGCGGCCAGTCCCGCCTGTTGAGCGAGTACCAGTTCGGTAATAAGAATTCCTCGCCTCCGAGAGCCCCTGGCTCTCGCGCTGCCGTTCGATGGCGAAGAAGCCGAAGAGCTTGTCCTTCACAAACGGACCGCCTACCGAACCGCCGAACAACTGGCGGCTGTAGTCGGGGTGCTCTGGAGTGGATGCTGCCGTCGCCGTTCGCAACCTTTTCGTCGGTATCGAGGGCGGAATTGCGGAAATACCCGAAGATCGACCCGTGATAGGTATTGGTGCCTGACTTGGTGATCATGTTGATGGCGGCGCCCTGCGAGCGGCCGTTCTCTGCGGAGAACCGCTGCGTGCTGATCTGGAATTCCTGAACCGCCTCGAGCGGAAGCTGCATCACCGCCCACCAACGGTGTTGTCTTTGTTATCGACTCCGTTGACAGTGGTGTTCACATTGCGTCCATCGGAACCGTTGATGGAGAGGATCGCGTACCGGTTCTTGGTCGGATCGTATGAGTCGGCGGCCTTTACTCCGGGAGCAAGGTATGCAAGATTGGCTGCGTCGCGGCCCACAAGAGGCAACTCGGCGACTTCACTGGGCGTTATGTCCTGACTCACGCTCGTTTTTGCAAGATCGATGATTGGAGCTGTACCCGCCACCTCCACAACTTCAGACGCGGCCCCTGGGTTCAGAGTCACGTTGACCGTCGCCGATTGCTGTACCAGCAATTCGGTAGTTTCAAGGACAGACGCGAAACCTTGTTTTGTAACCTTGATCTGGTAGATTCCGGCCTGTACGAAATCGAACCGATAGGATCCTGTACCGTCGGTCGTCGCTGTCCGAGTGAAGCCGGTCGCCTTGAAGGTAGCAACGACCTGCGCACCTTGCACCACAGCTTGTGATTTATCGACTACTGTACCCAGGATAGTTCCGGCCGCCGTGGCTTGGGCGCATGAATACCCGCTACCGAAGACGGCCACAAACAACACCACCAGCAATACGTATGTACACTTTTGCCTGTAAACCATTTCGCTTCACCTCCCGGTGATTTTCAGGCCTATTGGCCCTTTACACGTTCGCACGCCCCAACAGCAAAGCGAGACGAGTTCTAACGTAGACGTAATAGGAACTTAAATCCAGTTTCCGTAACATCGCGTCGTGCAATGGTAGGCTCGACGCGAGGACAAGTCAATGAAAGCCGTGGGGTTAGCGGGGGCTCAAGAGGATTGTTGATGGAACATCGCCATAGCACTCGTTGTCCCCGTAACCCCGTCCTCTAGAAGCTTGATCCTACGCGCACCGGGCGGAAGGGAATTGAGAACGTGGCCTCCACGTCCACGGGAGCGCCGTTTTTTGTGGCGGGCTGGAATTGCCACTTGGCGATGGCTTCGCTGGCGAACTGGTCGATGCGGTCGTCGACGCTGCGCAGCACGCGGACGCTGCCCACCGTGCCGTCGGCGTGGATGACGGCATAAAGGATGACGGTGCCGCCAACGTTCTGCCGCATCAGTTCCTGGGGATACGCGGGATCGACTTTGCGCGTGGCTGAAGGCGCGGAGAGATCTTCAGGGGAAGGATCTCCCGACGATGCGTGTCCGGAGCCCGCATCCGGTTTGAGTGCGGCGAAGCGGACGATCCAACTGCCTCCGGCGGAGTTCAGGTTGGGCATGTTGAGGCTAAGCGAGTAGAACTTGCGGCTGCCGAAGACGGCGCGCTCTTCTTCGGAGATTTTGCCCTCTCTTTCCGGTTGCATGCGGGCTGACACGCGCGGCGGGCGCGCGCTGGCAATCAGGTTCGGATTGATCGCGTTCGCATCCGATTTCTTTGGGGCGGGATCGCCCGCAACCGGCGCGGGCGGGTCCGAACTCTTGCCGACGTACAATCCCGAGGGCAGGTCGCCGCTGCTCTTCTTTCCCGATCCGTTCCCATTCTCTTTCCCGTGTCCAGCGCCGGCGCCGGGCGTTCCTGAGGCTCCGCGATGGCCTTCGGGGATGGCGGCGAAGTTGCCCCGGCGATTGCCCGCAGGCGGATCGGGCGGCGCGCCCACCGCGGGATGGAGGCTGAGGGCGATCATGCCTCCGCCGGAGCGGGAGCGTCCTGACGCCGCGAGCGCGGGCGGCGGTGCGATCACCTCGGGCGAACGTCTGCTCAAAGCCGTGGAACTTCTGCCCGGGACCGCGCGCTGCTCGTCGAGGGAAAGCTGCGGAGCTGGCGCTATCACCGAGCTGTGTCCGACGTTGAGGTCGCCGAGATGCCGGGTAGAAGGAGTCTCCACAGCCGGTGGCGGAGCAATGACAGACGGCTGCGGAGCTTGCAATATCTTCTGCGATGCCGACTGCACGTCGGGCGGCGGAGCGATGACGGAGCGTTCCATGCGCGGCGCCAGGCGCGAGGTTTCCGCGGCCGGAACGGCTGGAGCTGGGCTGATCGGAAGCTGTGGCGTTCCCGTCCATGCGACGACGTTGGGCAAAGCCACGTCATGCTGCAACTGGATATCGGGCGGAGTGACGATGGTTTGCGAGCGGTTGTCGGCCTCGGGAGGCACGGAAATGATGGGCTGGGCAGAGTATTCGGGATCGGCCGTGCGGGTGTGAAGGGAATCCGGGCGCCGAGTGTCGAGCGGCGGCAGGTATTCCGAGGGTGTGTAGTAAACGACCTCGGCGTGTGTGAAAGTGGGTCGAGGGGCGGAATGAGGTTGCAGCGCGAGCATGCGCGATCCCATCCAGATCAGGGCAAGCGCGAGAACGTGACAAGCTCCGGATTCCACGAACCGGTTCCAGGGCAGTCCACGGTCGACGAAAACGTCAGGCCAGAAGGTGGCTGAAGATTGAAGATTGAAGATTGATGAATGCCGATTGAAGACCGCGGGCCGCTGAAAGAAGGCGCGAAGGTTTTGCGCGAAGACGCGAGGCCAGGGTTCGGGCTCAACCAGCAGACGCAGATCCGCAATGGGCGGTTTGGTCTCTTGCAGCGGTGGGCACGGGGCTTCGCGCATCGCTCTATCTTAGATGAACCCAGTACCTAGTACCCAGTACCGAGTACCGAGAAAAAAATCCAGGCGTTCTGGCTGCTGGCAAATCTGTCAGGTCAGATGTGGGTTTCTCTCGGTACCCGGTATTAGCTCTACTGGCCGGCGCGGGCGGGGGTGATGACTAAGCGTCCAGGGATTTTTCTCTTGCTATCGGACTTTTCTTGCGCGTAGACGAGATCGAGTCCGCCTTCATCGGTGGTAGCGGCATCGGCCAATGCTGCCGCCAGGGCGCGGAAGGAGCGGCTCACTTCCTGGCCTTCCTGCTGGACCACGGGCGTACCGTGATCGATGGCGGGCGAGACGGCGTGAAACGCGTTGGGAATCTTCCACAACACCTTGCAGTGCGTGGCGCGCTCGATGTCTTCGTCGGTGAAGCCGGGAATCTTCTTGTAGCGGTTCAGAACCATGCGCAGCCGGTTGCGGCCGGTGCCTTCTTCGAGGAAGGCATGGATGCGTCCGGCGCTCCACAGCGAGACGACGTCGGTTTGAGCGACCATGAGCACTGCGTTCGAGAGGTCGGAGAGCAGGCGAGTCGTGGAATCAAGGCGGCTGGATGCGTCGACGACCACGTAGCGATAGTGATTCACCAGCAGGTCGAACAGGCGGGCCAATTCGGCGGGCGTGGGCATGGAGGGATAAGGCTGCTGCGGGCCGGCGAGAAGATGCAAGCCGTTCTTGGCAGTGGTCATCAGGCCATCGAGCAGGGAAACGTCGAGGCGGTGCAGGTTCTGGAGCGCATCGGCTACTCCAAAGCTAGGACGCAGGTTGAGATGGAGTTGGGCGTGGCCGACGGGGGCAAAGTCCACCAGAACCACGCTGCCGTGGGCCTGCTGCAGAGCTATGGCGGTGTTAACGGCGGCGGTGGTGGCGCCAGCGCCACCTTTGGCGCTGAGGAAGGTAAAGATGCGGGCCTTGCCCGCGCCGCCGCGGGTGCGGGTTCGATTGGAACTAAAGCGCGTCAGGGCTTCGAGAAGAGCCTCGGCGCCGGCGCTGTCGTCCAGATATTCGCCGGCTCCGGCGCGCATGCTGGCCACGATGGTGGTGGGCTGCTGCAGGGAGCCGTTGGCGAAGATGGCGAGTTGCAGGGTGTTGGCTTGAATCAGTTCGATGGCCTTGATGGCGGGATGAGGATTCTCGGCAGGAATATCGATCAAGACTACTTCGGCGCGCAGATCCTGAATCTGGCGCAAGATAGAGTCCGTGGGCGTATTTGGAAAGCCGACGTTGGTGAACACAACATGGGCCAGGCGCGTCGATTCCAGCCGGTTCTGCAGTTCGGAAAGATGTTCGCGGTCCTCGGTCAGAACGGCAACGGCGATCCCATGCATGGCGCGGTTCTCGCTGATTTCTCTCGGTGTTTGCATGTTAGAAAGAGAAAGTACCCTTCGCCAAGTGACCTCCGTAACTACGGGAGAGCAAGTGCGCACACAGCTCGCGCCGAGACCCGCGCCGATACATAGGAGCAGCGATCTGCAAGATCATGAAGCTTAACGCGAGGCGCACAGCAGGAATTACTCCGAGTCCGCAATGTTAACTACATAATATTCTAAGCCAAGCCGGGAAGAATGAACAGGACTGAGAAGTGCAGACAAAACTAAAGTTAGCATGTGCCAGGGCAGATCGGGAATTTTCGGGCGCAGGCTCAGTGGTGCAGTTTAGTAAGGAAGCGAGCCAAACGCGCGATTATTGTGTCGCAAGAACGCGACACTTCGCGCGGCTCGCCCAGATTCCCTCGGCAGGCTCGGGACAGGCTCTTCACTGCGGAAAGAACGCTTGTTCAGGATGACAATCCAGCGCGCAGGCTCAGTGGGCGGCAGCGCGCGGATTGCCGGGCGCAGGGGTTGCGGGACGCTCCGTCTCACTCGGGCTGTGCAGGGCCGAAATGCGCCGGAAGTCGGCGGAAGCGTCCTCAGTTTCGGGAAGGTATTCGTAGCCCTTCAGGCAGACGGCCACGCCGATCTTGGTCTCGGAACACTTGGTGTCGGCAAATCCGGCACCGGTCTCGGCCGAGGCTGCGGGCTTCCAGGCGTTGTCCGTCGGCTTGACGATGCGCAGAACGCGGCCCCGGCAACGCACGCGCATGTTTTCGCCAAGGGTGATCTCGGAGGGCATCTTTAGCGTGAGTTCGATTTCTGCGCCTTCGCGCAGCGCCATGTCGGTGAACAGAAAGACTCCGCGGGAACTGAGGTCTTGGGTGAAGCCGAGTCCTTCGGCGGCGGTCGCAACGTCAAACAAGGAGACTGGCAGGTTAAAAGAGAAGCGCTGTCCAATGCGGCGTTCAACACCAACCGGGGGAGCAGTCATGGGCGTGTCACTTCCTTGGGAAATCGCCGGGAAAGCGCAACTGCAACCGTAACTGTAGCGCAATCCGGCCGGTCTGGGAAGTCAAAAATTGGGACTGGGTAAGGGGGCCGGGACATGAGGGGTGGGAAGCGGCTATCCATTTGTTTGGTGTCGAGAAAGGCACAAGCCTGCCCGGCTGTGGAAAACTGCCTTACGCGACATCGCGAAGAACGTGCAGGTTATAGTAATCGGGAGAGCGGGTGGCGTCATCCAGAGAAGCAATCGTGACGGAATCGAGAATTCCAATTCAGGAAAGCGTGCCGCCGAACGGCCCGGAAACGGCCTCCGGGCTGGGATCGCGCTGGCAGGCGGCGTGGCGGGCGCTCCGACACCGCAACTTCCAACTCTTCTTCAGCGGACAACTGATTTCCCTGATCGGTACGTGGATGCAGAGCGTGGCGCAGTCGTGGCTGGTCTACCGGCTGACTGGTTCGGCGTTGCTGCTGGGATCGGTTGGATTCGCCAGCCAGATCCCCGTGTTTCTGTTTGCGCCGTTGGGCGGAATCACAGCTGACCGCGTCAACCGCCGCCACGTCGTGATCGCCACGCAAACCGCGTCGATGGCGCTGGCCTTTGTTTTGGCTGCGCTGACGCTCTCCCATGCGATTGACCAACGGGTGTGGCTCATTTTTGTGCTGGCCGCGCTGCTGGGCGTGGTGAATGCGTTCGACATTCCCGGACGGCAATCGTTTCTGGTGGAGATGGTCGGCAAGGACGATCTGATGAACGCGATCGCGCTGAATTCTTCCATGTTCAACGGCGCGCGCGTGATCGGTCCGGCCATCGCCGGGATTCTGGTGGCGAAAATTGGCGAAGGCTGGTGCTTCACTGCCAACGCCGTGAGCTACATCGCGGTAATCATCGGATTGCTGATGATGAGAGTGCACAGCCCGGTCCGCGCGGCCATGGCGTCGCCGCTGGAGCACATGCTGGAGGGATTCCGCTTCGTTGACCGGACAGCGCCCATCCGCGCGCTGTTGCTGCTGCTCGGGCTGGTGAGCCTGGTGGGCATGCCGTACGTGGTGCTGATGCCGATTTTTGCCGACCAGATTCTGCACGGCGGAGCGCGCGGGCTGGGCATTCTGATGGGCGCTACCGGCGTGGGAGCGCTGTTCGGCGCGCTGACGCTGGCGTTCCGCGAGGGCGTGAAAGGCCTGGGGCGGTGGGTGGCGTGGTGCTGCGCCGGATTCGGAGCGAGTCTCGTAGTGTTCGCGCTATCGCACACGTTCTGGATTTCAGTGCTTCTGCTGCTGCCGGTGGGTTACGCGATGATGCTGCAAATGGCTTGCTCGAATACTCTGATTCAGGTGATGGTGCCGGACGCGCTGCGCGGGCGGGTGATGGCCGTGTACTCGATGATGTTCATGGGCATGGCTCCGATTGGGGCGCTGCTGGGAGGCGTGCTGGCCGACCGTTTAGGTGCGCCCCGCACCGTGGCGATTGGCGGGCTGGCGTGTTTGCTGGGCGCGGGCTGGTTCGCGCTGCATCTGCCGAAGATTCGACGTGGAAGCGCGGCGCTTGATCGTGGCCCAGGCCGCGGGTGGCGGCGAGCCGCCGGAGATGACGGCGCAGGCGTTGGAAGACTAGGGGCGTCGTAGAGAACGATCAATCGCTTTCGATGGCCGGTGCAAATCCGGCCACCTTGCGCGGACCGGGAGTTCTAGCGGTACGCTTCGGGCGGCAGGCCGGTAATCCGGATGCCGCCGTGGCCTTTGTGGCGGATGTTGAGACCGATGAGCAGAGCGGTGATCTGCTCGAGGATGCGGGCGTTTTCCAGTTTGCCGCCGTCGATGGCGCGGACGCCGGGAATCTTTGCGGCGAGTGCGCGCGTGAGTTGAGCGGCCTGCGGATCGTCGCTGCAGACGATCACATCGCAGTCGAGAGGCTCTTCTCCGTTGAGCAGTTCGGCAGACAGGTTGTGGAATGCCGCTGCCACGCTCACTCCCTTGGGCACGAGTTCGACGGCTTGCTGTGCTGCCGACCCTTGCCAGACGCCGAGCGTGCGGGAGGCGCGCCCACCAACTCCGGCGGCGAGCGCGACAGTGGCGTCAATCAGAATGCTGCCGGGGCGGATCGAAGGCTTGAGTTGCTTGAGGAGCGCGGCCTGGCCCTCGAACGGGACGGTGAGCACGAGAAGATCCGTAGCGGCACAGGCGGGGGAATTTTCCATACCGGAGACGCGAGCCTGGTTTCCTGCTTTCTGCTTGATCTTGCCGGCGGCTTCCTGCGCGCGCTGCGCATCGCGCGAGCCGATGAGAATGTTTTCTCCAGCCCGCGCCCACCGCAGGGCGAGGCCCATGCCTGCGGGGCCGGTTCCGCCGAGAATGGCGATAGGACGCGAGGCGTCGCTCATGCAAATTCCGGCTCCAGCGTTTCTTCCGCAGTGAACTCTTCCAGCGGCAGCTTGAGTTTGATGCGCGTGTAGGTTGTGTTGCGCTCGGCGGGGACGCGTCCCAGTTCAAGGATCAGGGATTGGAAGTCCTCAGGGCTGGTGTACTGGCCGGCAGTGGCTCCGGCTTCGCGTGAGATGTTTTCTTCCATCAGCGTGCCGCCGTAATCGTTGGCGCCGGCATGCAGGCAGAGTTGCGAAAGACGGCGATTCAACTTCACCCACGAAACCTGGATGTTGTGGATGGAGCCGGCGAGCAACAGACGCGCCAGCGCGTGAACTTTCAGATGTTCGGCGAGAGTTGGTCCGCTGCGGGCTAGGCCTTGATGAAAAAGCAATGTGTTCTGGTGCACGAAGCCGAGCGGGACGAATTCGGTGAAGCCGAGGGTTTCATCCTGAATCTCGCGCAGCAAAAGCATCTGGCGGACCCAGTGTTCGGGCGTTTCCGTGTGGCCGTACATCATGGTCGAAGTGGAGCGGATGCCACAGTGGTGGGCGGTACGAATGACTTCGATCCACTGTGCGGTGGAAAGCTTGTTGCGCGAGAGAATGTTGCGGACTTCGTCGTCGAGAATTTCGGCGGCGGTGCCGGGCAACGTGCCCAGCCCGTGGTCGCGCAACATCGAGAGATAGTCGGCGAGCGGCATGCCGGTGAGTTCGACGCCGTAAACGATTTCCATGGGAGAGAAGGCGTGAATGTGCATCGTAGGCACAGCGCTCTTCACCGCGCGCAGAATGTCGCGGTAGTAAAACGGGGGCAGGCCGTGTGGCAGTCCGCCTTGAATGCAGACTTCGGTGGCGCCAAGTTGCCAGGCTTCCACGGCCTTTTGCGCGACCTCGCCTGGGCTTAGAAAATACGTGTCGGACTCGCGCGGACCGCGGCTGAAGGCACAGAACTTGCATCCCACGAAACAAATGTTGGTGAAGTTGATGTTGCGATTCACGACGTAAGTGACGAGGTTGCCGCAGAGTTCGGCGCGCAGCAGATTGGCGGCTGCGAGCAGGCCGAGCAGGTCGTCGCCCTCCGAGCGGGCGAGCGCGTAGGCTTCCTCCTGCGAGATGGCGTTGCCATTCTGCGTTTCGAGGATTCTTTCGACCGAAGAGCGCACGGCGGGCGCGACTCGCGGCACGACGTCAAACCAGTCGAGAGAAGGAAAGTTCTCCAATTCCGAAGTTGAGAGTTCGCGGGGCACGAGTTCCTCACCTGATGGTATTCCAAATTACTCCTAGAGGTTGCCATTTGGCGAGGGTCTAGCGGAACAAGTCGCTGGCTGCGGGGCGGAGCAGGTCGCGCGCGCGGCCTACGGCAGGTTCATAGGGAAATCCGCGAATGACACATGCCGGCGTGCGGTTAAGCTTGCCGCAGACGAGTCCAGCCGCGCCGGCCAGTTCGTCGGCAATGGCTTCGAGACTGGCGTGCAAAGTGTAGCCGTGCGGATCCCGTTGGCCGCGATCGTCGCGCAGGGCCTTCATTCCCGCCATGCCGATGCAGAAATCGACCAGGCCTTCGCGCCAGGGACGGCCGAACGTGTCGGTGATGAGAACGGGGATGTCGAGCGCGGTCCGCTGCTTGAGTTCGCGATGAAGCTTGCGCGCCGAACGGTCGGGATCGGCGGGCAGCAGCAGGGCGTGGCGGCCGCCATCGACGTTGGAGACGTCCACGCCGCTGTTGGCGCAGATGAAGCCGTGACGCGTCTCGGTGATGAGCACGCCGTTCTTGCGGCGGATCACCGCGCGGCTCTCGCGCAGGGCAAGCTCGATGACACGGGCGTCTAACTTGTATTTCTTTGCCCATGCGATCGAGTGGGGAGAGGGTTTGATGGTTGCCAGATCAACGATGCGGCCCTCCGCTTTGGAAACGATCTTGTGTTTGACGACGAGAGTGTCGCCGGATTCGAATGCGAGGCTGTTCTGCTGTAGCGCTTGCAGCAGCTTGTCAGCGAGTGAATCGCCGGGGCTGACTTCATCCTTGAGCGGGATGGCGATGATGCGCAGGACGACTGGCAAAGCAAGAGAGGTTTGTCTCTTTCGCCCCTTCGGGTCTGGCTCTCGATCCGGCGTTAACCCACGGCTTGCGCCGTGGGCTGCACTATTCCGCCGCTTCGCGGCTGGCTTTTCGGCCACTCGCGGACGCTGGCTCACCCGCCCTCCGTTCCTGTGGCAAGAAAGCGGCGGTCGAGTCCCCAACTGCGAACCAGGCTCTGGGTGCGGGTTTCGCCAGGATGGGCGAGAAGCCGCTGCAAGTCTTCGGGATTGTCCACGTCGAGCGCGAGGCGGGGCAATTGCAGCACGAGGCATGGTTTGCCTGTTGCCTGCGCGGCGGCGAGGTGCGGTTTGAAACTGTCGTTGCCGAAGCGCAAGGGGAAAAGATTCGCGGGGCGGCGGAAAGCGGCGTTGGTGCCGCGTCCGTCAGCGGCGGGGGCCAGCACTGAGCCTTCAGCGGGTGCTTGAGCGAAAATCTGGTCAAGCTCGCTGGCTTGAATCAGCGGAATGTCCGCGGGGATGACGAGCGTGTTGTCGATGCCGCGCGCCACGCAGACCTGCGTGGCCATCTCGATGGCGCCGGTTTCGCCGGGGTTTGTGTGGTCGGGAATAATTTCGAAATCGTATTGCCGCGCGAGTTCGAGGGCAAAGGGGTCGCTGGTGACAAGCGCGCAGGCCGGACGGCGCGCCCAGGCAGCAAGTGTGACGACAACGTCATGCAACATGGCCTGCGCCAGTTCCGTGCGCGCGGGCTGGTCGAGCACCGCGGCGAGCCGCTGTTTGGCTGCCGACGAATTCTTGACAGGAATAAGGATCACGGCCGGTCAATGGTGGCGCTGGTAATGGGTTTGTCAGAAATTCTCTCGTCGGCAAGCAGTCCGGGCATTGCCAACGAGAGCGCGATTCGGGCCAGCGCGGCCTTGTCCTCCACGGAGCGCATGATGGTTTGCGCGCACTGCACCCGCACTCCGCTTGCGCGCAGCGCTTCCGCCGCGCGTGCATCGCGCGTGTCGCAGATGAGGAGATCGAGAAAATCTTCGTAAGCCTTGGCCACGCCTGCGATCGAGCAAGGCAATCCCTGTGCGGTCATCAGAATGCCCGCAGGTCCGGCCACGGGAGCGTTTCCAACGATCGGACTGACGGCGGCAACCTTGCCGCGCGCGCTACGCAGGGCCTCGCGGATTCCGGGCACGGAGAGAATCGGGCCGATGCTGGATATGGGATTGCTTGGTGCGATGAGCACCGCGTCGGCCGACAAAATGGCGTCGATCACTCCCGGCGCAGGCTCGGCGTCCGAGGCTCCGGCGAAACGCACCGAGTTTACGGGATCCTGATACCAGCGTTGCACGAAATACTCTTCGAAGCTCAACTCGCCGGAAGGTGTATCCACGCGGGTCTCGACGCGCGAATCGCTCATGGGAAGAATGCGGGCATTTACGCCGAGCTTGCCGCAGATCGTCGACGTGGCTTCGGAAAGCGTCTTGCCCTCCGCCAGCAGTCGCGAACGCAGCAGATGCACTGCCAGGTCGCGGTCACCCGTGTGGAACCACGTGGGCTCGCCGAGTTGCCCCATGGCTTGCAGGCAGAGAAAAGTATCGCCCTTCACGCCCCAGCCGCGCTCGCGGCTGAGCAGACCGGAGAGAACGTAGGTGATCGAATCAATGTCTGGGGAGACGTAGAGTCCCCACCACAACAAGTCGTCGCCGGTATTGACGATGAGAGTGATTTCTTCCGGCGGGATCACCTGCCGCAACCCATCCACGAACTTCGCGCCGCCTGTGCCGCCGGTGAGCACACAGATCATGCCGCCCTCTTTTCTCTGGCGAGGCCTTCACGGTCGCGGGCGGCTTGGAGCTTTTCTGCGAGCAATGTGGGCTGGGACATGACTAGGGGCAAGAACTCTGGATAGACCGGCAAGCGCTGGCGCAACTGGAATCGTTTGCCCTCAGTGCGCAGGCGCAGTTGCTCCAGATGCGGCCAGGGCTTCTCGGGATTGATATAGTCAGGGGTCAGTGGCGAGATTCCTCCCCAGTCGTTAATGCCAGCGTCCAGCAACTCTTCATAATACGGCGCATTGAGGTTGGGAGGGGCCTGAATATTGAGGTTAGGCAATAATAAGCGAGCTACCGCCACGGCACGCAGCACTTCGTCCTGGTTGGGCTCGGGCACGTGAGCCATAGGAATGGTGGGCTTGGCACGGAAGTTCTGGACAATCACTTCCTGGATGTGGCCGTAGCGCTCATGCAGGTTGCGAATGGCGAGCAGGGTATCGACGCGATCTTCGGGCGTTTCGCCGATGCCGATGAGCAGGCCTGTGGTGAAGGGAACTTGCTGTTTGCCGGCGTCTTCGATGGTGCGCAGGCGCTTGCCCGGGACTTTGTCGGGAGCGTTATCGTGGGCCGCGCCGGGGGCAAGCAGGGCGCGGCTGGTGCGTTTCGAGCATCAGGCCCATGCTGGGCGAAACGGCGGCCAGACGCGCGATCCATTCGGCGCTGAGCAGGCCGGGATTGGGATGCGGCAGCAAGCTGGTCTCGCGCAGCACGAGTTCGCACATGGCTTCCAGATAGTGCAGAGTGGATTTATATCCGAGATGCCGCAGCGTGTCGCGCATCTCGGGGAAGAGCAGTTCGGGTTTGTCGCCGAGGCTGAAGAGGGCTTCGGTGCATCCCAGCTTTTCGCCGGCACGCGCAACAGTGAGGACCTCTTCCGGAGTCATCGTGTGCGCGCCGGGTTCTCCGGGATCGCGGCGGAAAGTGCAATAGCCGCAGTAGTCGCGGCAGAGATTGGTCAGCGGCAGGAAGACCTTCCGCGAATAGGTGATCACGCCCGGCTTGAAGTTATCTCTCGCGGCGCGGGCGGCGGCGAGCAGCGCGGGGAGATCGTCATCACTGCAGCGGATGAGGCGCCGCGCCAGGTCGCGCGAAATGGGAACTCCGGGCTGCTCGTCCGCCCGTGCTGCGGCCGATGTAGTTTCGCCGATGGCATTCAAAGCCACTGCTTTGCTTCCTCAGGCCCAGTGTCGAATCGAATAATACATCAAGAGGGATTGGCGGGCAGCAATGAAGCCACGCGGGCGTGGTAATAATGTAGGCAGTCGCGTCGCGTGCTTATCTTGGCACCGACCGCTGCCCTGGTCACGTAGGGAGTCGCGGCAGGAAAGACTCCAGACGCCGGCGGCGCTACTATGGGAGTCGTCAATGACTCTGAGTCCAGCCGAATTTCGAAAAGCCATGGGATGCTTCGCAACAGGAGTGACCATTGTTACGGTCGACCTGGACGGCGAAGTCCATGGCATGACCGCCAACGCGTTCGCTTCCGTATCGCTTGATCCGCTGCTGCTGCTGGTATGCGTGGACCACAGCGCGCGCACCCACGCTCATCTGCACGCCAAGAAGCGCTTCGGGGTCAACATTCTGGCCGAGGACCAACGGGTCATTTCCGAATACTACGCGCGGCCGGTCCACACTCACGAGCACGCCGAAGAGGAAGCCGGGGCGCGCTTTGACCGCACGGCCCAGGGCACTCCCATATTGCACGGAGCGCTGGCCTATCTGGAATGCAGGCTGCAGTCGGCCGAGGAGGCGGGCGACCACACCATCTTCATCGCGGAAGTGGAGGACGTAGTGGTGCGCCAGGGCGAACCGCTATTGTTCTTCCGCGGCAAGTACCGGAAGATTGGCGGGGAAGTGTCGGAGTGCGGATTAAACTTGAAGGCCCGGCGTCTCATGAGGAGAACGCCGGGCCGGAGGGACTCGCAGACGTTTCGGCCATACTTGCCTGACGGCCCTGTGGAAGACAAGGTTAGATGTCACAATGTGGTTGTGACGGATATCCTTGACAGACCAGAAGAGGGTATGGTCCTGCGTCCGCCACTTTTCCGGGCTGCCGAACATCTAAAGAACAGTGGCCAGGGATCAGTGGTCAGTAGCCAGTAAGACCGCGTTTGCGCAAGGTTCTACTGACCAGGGCCACTGACACTGACCACTGATTTGGGGGCGACACATTCATGGCAGAAAAAATTACAAAGAGCGAGTCGGAGTGGAAACAGAAGCTTACGCCGGAGCAGTATCGGGTTACCCGCCAGGCGGGAACCGAACCGGCTTTCACCGGCAAGTACTGGAAGACCAAGGACGCGGGGACCTACCACTGCGTTTGCTGCGGAGAGCCGTTGTTCGATTCCTCGACGAAATTCGAATCCGGAACGGGCTGGCCGAGTTTCTTTAAGCCGACGGACGAGAGCAAGGTCGAGGAGCACAAGGATTCCAGCTACGGGATGGTTCGCACCGAGGCGAGCTGTGCGAACTGTGGCGCCCACCTCGGGCATGTGTTTGAGGATGGTCCCGCGCCCACCGGGCTGCGGTATTGCATGAACTCCGCCGCGCTGGACTTGAAGCCGCAGGAGAAGAAGTAGAACTATTACGAACTGTCATCCCGACGCGAAGCGAGGGATCTGGGTTTGTGCCTGCGCCAGCGATGTCGCCGCTGCCGGCACCAACCTAGATCCCTCGCTTCGCTCGGGATGACAACTTCAATTTCTTCCAGCCGCTCTTACGCGCTGGCGGTGGCGGCCATGGCCTTCTGTGGTTCAGGTGCGGCCGGCTTCGTCTCCGCCGGTTTCGCCTGAGACTGCGCCTGGTGTTGCTTCTGTTCGCCGCTCTTGACCTGGATTCCGCCCTTGAGCACGGCGCCGTCTTCCACGCTAATGCGCATGGTGGAAACGTCTCCCGTGACCGAGCCTTCGCTGCGGATATCCACGCGGTCGCTGCAATCAATATTTCCATTCACCTTGCCCAATACCACAACTTCGCGGGCGGTGATGTTAGCCTGCGCGCTGCCGTTGCGGCCGATGGTGACGCGGTGGTCGGGCAGGCTGATCTTGCCTTCGACGCGGCCATCGATATAGAGCGCTTCCGCGCCGCTGAGTTCGCCCTTGATAACGAGCGTGCGGCCGATGGTGGCCTGCTCGATGGGCGCGCTAGTGGTTTTCACGGGATTGTAAGAGTTAGGGTTCGAGGCTGGCGAGGTGGATTTCACGTCGTTCTGGTTGGACTGGAGCATGCGACCTTCCTTTGTTCCCGCGCGGCCTGTCGTGCCGCCCTGCGGTGAGTCTGGGATCTTGGGCCTCTGGTGGTTCGTGTCCCATCGGCCAAGCTCAATATCGCACAGAGGTAAGTCATCCTCCGAGATTACGAAAGAGAGTGAACGGTTGCGCGGGTGATCTTGACTGTTTGACGATTTCCGTTAGTCGGTTTCCTGCAGCGACTGGCTGAGATTTTCCCATTCCTTGATGAAGGCGGCGTGCGCGGTTTTCTGGCGGTCGAGTTCCTGGGACTGGCGCTGGCTTTCCTCGGCGCTGACAAAGTCCTGCAAGGCGGTCTCACACTGCGCGATCAAAGTCTCGGCGCGGCTGATTTTCGCTTCCAGATCATGGATGCGATCTTCCATTTTCTTGCGCTTGATGGGATTCAGACGCTTCGCCTTGGCGGCCGGAGCGGCATCGCCTGAAGCCTGATTGCCGTTTGAGGGCGTCTCCGGCGTGGGTTCGACTGCTTTCAATTGCTGGCGGATGGACTCATTCTGCTTTGCGCTTCCGCCCTGCTTGCGCCAGAGATAGTCTTCGTAGTTGCCGGGATAGACTTCGACCTTCCCGTCTCCGATCTCAAAAACCCGGGTGGCTAGCTTGTCGATGAAGTAACGGTCGTGCGACACGAAGACGACCGTGCCCGAGTATTCCACGAGCGCATCCAGCAGGACGTCTTTGGCCCGCAGGTCGAGGTGGTTCGTGGGCTCGTCGAGCAGCAGGAAATTCGCCGGATGCAGCAGCAGGCGCAGCAGGGCATAGCGCCCGCGCTCGCCGCCAGAGAGCACGCCGATCTTCTTGAAGACGTCATCCTCGGAAAACAGAAAACATCCCAGCAGGCTGCGGAGTTCGGTCTGCGTGGAGCCCGGGGACGCGTTGCCGAGATCGTCGAGGATGCGCGCGTCGGGATTGAGTTCTTTGTACTGATCCTGCGCAAAGTAATCGGCCTGAACGTTGTGGCCGAGGCGAAATTCGCCGTGGGTTGTTGGTTCCGTGCCCGCGAGCAGCTTGATCAGCGTGGACTTGCCCGCCCCGTTCACGCCCACCAGTGCAATGCGGTCGCCCCGCTCGATCAGGAAACTGACATCGCGGAAGACTTCCTTTTCGCCGCCGTCACCTTTTGGATAACTCTTGGCCACGCCCTCAAACTCGGCCACGATGCGGCCGCTGGGCTTAGGCTGCGGGAACGAGAAGTGAATCGTCTTTTCTTCCGGCGGAATCTCGATTCGCTCGATTTTTTCCAATTCCTTGATGCGGCTCTGCACCTGCTTGGCCTTGGTGGCCTGGTAGCGGAAGCGGTTGATGAATATTTCCAGTTGCTCGATGCGGTCCCGCTGGTTACGGTAGGCCGCCTGCAACTGTTCGTTGCGCTGCGTCTTCTGCGCCAGAAACTTGTCGTAGTTTCCGGTGTAGAACCAGAACCGCTTGTTCCAGATTTCCGCGATCTTGTTGACCGTCACGTCGAGAAAATAACGGTCGTGCGAGATGAGGACCAGGGCGTGCGGATAGTCGTGCAAATATTCTTCCAGCCAGTTGCGCGCTTCCAGATCGAGATGGTTCGTCGGCTCGTCCAGCAATAGCAGGTTGGGCTTCTGCAGCAGCAGCTTGGCCAGCGCTAGCCGCATCTGCCAGCCTCCGGAAAACTCGTCCGTCTGCCGCTCCCAGTCTCCTTTGCGAAAGCCAAGCCCCTGCAGCACGCGTCCCACCTCGGCTTCGATCGAATAGCCGTCGCGGGTGCGGAATTCGTGCTCCAGGCTGTGATAGCGGTCTGCGACATCGGCATATTCCGGGCTCTCATGGTCGAGTTCGGAGATCTGGTGGGTGAGCGTTTCCAGTTCCCGCTCCATGTCGTGGAGGTCGCTGAATACCGTCATGCACTCGGCAAACACGGTGCGGCCAGAAAGCGAGAGCCCATCCTGCGGAAGATATCCAGCAGTCGTACCCTTGGCGACGATGAGCGAGCCGTAGTCGAAGGTATCCAGGCCCGCGAGGATCTTCATCAGCGTCGATTTGCCCGTACCGTTCGCGCCGACGAGACCGACGCGGTCATGGGGCGTGATCAGCCAGTCGGTGTTTTCAAAAAGAAGTTTGTGACCGAAACGTTTTCCGGCGCCGGAAAGCTGAATCATGGGGCTGGATTCATCGTCTCATAAAAAGCGAGTACCGAGTACCTGGTACCGAGTGGCGAGAGATGAATCAGGAGTGCGCGGCGGCGCGGCCATTGCGGGTTCCGGGATTCGTTCCCCAAAGCTCGCTGTGAAAGTGGATGCGCTCGATGGCGCGATCGATCACGGCTTCCAGTTCATGCGCATACTTCACTTCGCGGCCCTTAGCCAGCCGCTGCCGGGCTTCTTCCGCGCTGAACCATGTGGGCCGGCGCTGCGGTTCATCGGGGCGGCGCAACTCATGGATTTCCATCAGAAAGGCTTTCACCACAAACTCCTGCACGCCGCCCGACTGCCAGAACACGCCCTTGGAGTGGATGTAGAGATGAAAGTGGCGCGGCTCGATCGTGCCCAGTGCGCCGCCTTCTTCCGCGGCTTCGCGCTCGGCGGACCGGCTGTGCGAGAGGCGGGCCTCCGGGGATCCCTTGGGAAAAGTCCACTTGTTCCCGCGGTTGGTGTTTACTAGCAGGAACTCCACGGCGGTGCCTCGCCTGCGGTAACAAATCGCGGCCACCTGCAGCGGCAGCGACTTCGCAATGCGCGGCGAGCCCATGGGGTGCCTCCTACGTCAATCCTAGATGAAAGATATTGCAGGAGTGTTAAATATGCAGCAAAAATTGTGCACTTAGGGTCGTTACTGTAGTTACTAGAGGATGAGAGGACGTTAACATTTACAATTCCGCATCATGCGAAAAGTTGTTCTCGGCCTGGGCATCAGCCTCGATGGGTATATCGCGCGGCCCAACGGAGCGGTCGACTTTCTGTTTACGCCGAAAGACTACTCGATGGCTCCGTTCTTCGCTACCATCGATGCGTACGTCTTGGGGCGCAAGACACTCGACGCCGCTCTCAAAATGGGTGGTTCGATCTCCAGCTTCGGAGGAAAGGCGACCTACGTCTTCTCCCGTTCCAGGCCGCCGGGCGAGCGGGACGGGCTCACGTTCGTCAATGAATCCCCGGCCGCCTTCGTTGCGCGGCTCCGCAAACGCAAGGGCAAGAACAAAGACATCTGGCTGATGGGCGGAGGCGAACTCGCCCGCGAGTTCCTCAAGGCAGATCTGGTCGACGAACTCTATATCGGAGTGGTTCCGGTGTTGCTGGGGGAAGGCATTCCGCTGTTCCCCAGCGGTTTCCCTCAACGTAATTTCTCGCTGGTTGAGAACAAGACCTATTCCAGGGGGATGATCGCGCTCAAGTACAAACGCGTCCGTGCGAAGGGCAAGCGCAAGTCGTAACTCGTGCCTCACGACCTCGAGGCTAACCCATTGAAAGCCGCCATCCTCAAAACCGCAAGACAGCCTCTTCGTGTCGAAGAGACTCATAAGCCTCAACCTACAGCAGGCCAAGTGCTGCTTCGGGTGCGCGCTTGCGGCGTGTGCCGTACCGATCTGCACATCGTGGAAGGCGAATTGCCGCAGCGAAAGGATGCACTCATCCCCGGCCATCAAATCGTGGGCGATATCGTTGATGGTGCTACCGCCGAGATGCCGCTCGGCACGCGCGTCGGTGTTTCCTGGATTGGTGGCGTGGACGGGGATTGCCCGTACTGCCGGCGCGGACTCGAAAATCTTTGCGATGCTCCGACCTTCACTGGATACACCGTCAACGGCGGCTATGCGGAGTATGCTGCGGCGCGCAGCGACTTTGTATTCGAGCTACGTTCAGAACTGGACGACCTGCACGCAGCGCCGCTGCTCTGCGCCGGCATCATTGGCTTTCGCAGCCTGCGAGTGGCCGGCGTGGAGCCGGGTGACCGCGTTGGATTATTCGGCTTTGGTGCATCCGCGCATCTCGCGATCGCTGTCCTGCGCTCGTGGAACTGCGAGGTGTATGTCGCGACGCGCGGCGCTTCGCATCGCCAGTTGGCGGCTACTTTGGGGGCCGCGTGGGTGGGCAGTGAAACGGAGAAGCCGCCAGTCGAACTCGACCGCGCCGTGACGTTTGCGCCCAGCGGAGATGTGGTGATCGCCGCGCTCTCCAGTTTGCGAAAAGGCGGCGTCGTTGCCATCAACGCGATCCATCTCGACCGCATTCCTGAGTTCGATTACGACCGGCTGCTGTGGGGCGAGCGCCAGATCCGCAGCGTCGCAAACATGACTCGATCCGACGCGCGAGACTTTCTCAGAATCGCCGCCGACATTCGGCTGCAACCAAGGGTAACTGTATTTTCTTTGGATCAAGCCAACGAAGCGCTCGCCGCCGTCAAGAATGATGCCATTGACGGAGCGGCGGTAGTCGTTCCTTGAGCTGTGTGTGGCTGATGCGAGAAGTAAAGATAGAGGGAGGAACAGCGAATTGGTCGGGGCGCGCGGATTTGAACCGCGGACCCCCTGCGCCCAAGGCAGGTGCGCTACCAGGCTGCGCTACGCCCCGACTTTCAACGAGTTATGCGTTGTTTCCTTCTGCATCCATCCTAACGGCAGGTGCGCAATCCACGCAAGGTTGCAGGAGTGCCGGAGGAGAGGACTTGAGAACCTCGCTCTCGAACTGGCGCCGCCAAATGCCTTACCCTTGGTGGTCAAATCCGCTCGCGCGCTGCTACACTAACCAGTTTGGCTATCACTTTTGATCCGCTCTGAGGCGGGGTCTGTCAGGAAAATCATGTTGAAACCGGGTGATATCGCTATTGTGAGTGGGGCGCGCACGCCCTTTGGCCGCTATTGCGGCAAGTTGAAAGATTTCACGGCGCAGGAGTTAGGCGGGGTTGCGGCAAAAGGCGCGATCGAGCGGGCGGGGATCGATCCCAAGGAATTTGATCACGTTGTGTTTGGTAACGCGCAGCAGACTACGGGCGATGCGCTGTATGGGGCGCGGCATGTAGGGCTGCGGGCAGGGCTGCCGATTGAGACTCCGGCGCTGACCGTGAACCGGCTGTGCGGGTCGGGGATGCAGTCGATTGTGAATGCGGCGCAGATGATTGAGTTGGAGGAAGCGAAGATTGTGCTGGCGGGCGGGATGGAGGCGATGTCGCAGGCTCCGTTTGTGATTCGCGGGCGCGACGGATTTACATTGGCTCCGGGCGGCAAGCTGGAAGATTCGCTGATGGTGGCCCTGCTCGACACCTATTGCGGGTTGTACATGGCGAACACGGCCGAGCTGTACGGTTCAGAACATGGCATTACCCGCGAGATGCAGGACGAGTTCGCGCTGCGCTCGCAGCAGAAGGCCGATGCAGCCTATAAAGAAGGACGCATTCAGGAAGAGCTGGTTCCGGTGCCGCTGCGGAATGCGAAGGGTGAGGCCACGGGAGAATCCCTTACGGAAGATGACCACCGGCGTCCGCAGACCACGATGGAAGGATTGGCCAAGCTGAAGGCCGCGTTTGGTCGCAACGGGACAGTGACGGCGGGCAATGCAAGCGGCATTGTGGATGGGGCGGCGGCGGTGGTAGTGATGTCGCTGGAGGATGCCCGCAAGCGCAACATGGAGCCGCTGGGGCGGATTGTTAGCTGGGGTATTGCCGGGGTTGAGCCGAAGGTGATGGGGCGCGGTCCTGTGCCGGCGACGAAGGTGGCGCTGCAGAAGGCTGGGCTTTCTTTGGACTACATTGATCTGATTGAGGTGAATGAGGCATTCGCGGCGCAGTATCTGGCGGTTGAGAAAGAGTTGGGACTGGATCGCGAGAAGGTGAATGTAAATGGCGGGGCGATTGCGCTGGGGCACCCGCTGGGGGCTAGCGGGACGCGGCTGGTGATTACTTTGCTTTATGAGTTGCGGCGGCGGAAGAAGAAGTATGGGCTGGCTACGGCTTGCATCGGCGGCGGTCAGGGGATTGCGATGATTGTGGAAAGCATGACTAATTCTTAGCCACGGATTTTCACGGATTCACACGGATGAAAAGCGAAGCCCTCATTCTTGATCCGTGAAAATCCGTGTGATCCGTGGCTGTGTTTCTTCGGAGTCATTATGGAAATCAAAAAGGTTGGCGTACTTGGTTGCGGGCTGATGGGGTCTGGCATTGCGCAGGTTTGCGCTATGGCTGGGTTTGATGTGACCGTGCTCGAAGTGGAGCAGCGGTTTCTCGACAAGGGATTTGCCGGGATCGAGAAATCTTTGGCGAAGTTTGCCGAGCGTCCGGTCGAGAAGGGCGGGATCACAGCGCAGCAGAAGGACGCAGCCCGCGCGCGACTGAAGGGGACGACTAACAAGGTGGACCTGGCCGATTGCGACATTGTTATTGAGGCCATCATCGAGAACGTGGAAGAGAAGAAGAAGATGTATGCGTCGATTGATGGCATCGTGAAGAAAGATGCGATCTTTGCTTCGAATACTTCTTCGATTTCCGTGACTGAGCTTTTGACTTCGGTGAAGCGGCCGGAGCGGTTCATCGGGCTGCACTTTTTTAATCCGGTGCCGCTGATGAAGCTGGTGGAAGTGGTGCGGACGATTGCCACGGCTGAAGAGGTTTACGAGACGGCTTATGAGTTTGGGAAAAAGCTGGGCAAGGTTCCGGTGCGCACGTCGGACAAGACGGGATTCATCGTAAACCGGCTGCTGGTGCCTTATTTGCTAGATGCCATCCGGGCTTATGAAGAGGGCGTTGGGTCGATTGAAGATATTGATAACGCTATGAAGCTGGGCTGCGGCTATCCGATGGGGCCGTTTGCGCTGCTGGATTTTGTCGGGCTGGATACGACCTACTACATTACTCACGTGATGTTTGACGAGTTCAAGGAGCGGCGGTTTGCGTCGCCTCCGCTGCTGAAGCGGCTGGTGATGGCGGGGTGGTACGGGATGAAAACCGGCAAAGGGTTCTACGATTATTCGGATCCGAAGAGCCCGAAGGCGAATAAACTGTAGAATCGAAAGCCATGAAACGCCGAAAAACCGATCAACCGCCGGGCGAAGGCGGCCCGCAGGATGTCGAAAAGTATCGCCGCGCTTGGCATAGTTACGTGGCGCGGAGAAATCTCGTCGTGGTGCTGTTTCTCAGCTTCCTGTTTCTGGGTTTCATGATTGGGAAGCTGAAGCTGGGAGAGTTCGCTGATTTTGCGATTTTGCTGGGCTGGATTGGGGTTTACCTGGCGGGTGGGTGGTGGCTCACGGAGTGGCGATGTCCGCGATGCGGGAAGGTATTTGGCCACCGGTTGTGGACGCAGCGCTGCATCAGTTGCGATTTGAGCAAGGATGAAGTGGCGGCGGTGGCGCGGGGAAGTAAGACCTAGTTGCCACGGATTTGCAACACGGATTCCCGCTTTAGCGAGCCCCTCAGTCCCATATAGGTTAGGTAGTGAGCGAAGTAATCCACATGCCGCTACGGGATGATGGTACTGACTGCTGGCGGCCTGTGCACGCCGACCGGATTTCGAACGACATCTACGAGATCGCAGACGACGTAGAGCCTGGCGGCGAGCACTGGCTTTTTCCTCCTCGCTCTCGCGTGCGTTGTCGGGAGCACGTCTTTGTGGATGGTCAAGTGGGTTTAGTTGCATTCGAACTTGTTAAGTGAACTCCCTATGAACTTCGAAAACATACTTCTGGAAAAGAAAAACTCGATTGCCTACGTCACCGTGAACCGGCCGAAGGTCCTGAACGCGCTGAACATGGCGACGATGGAAGAGCTGCGGGCGGCGTTTCATGACATCAAGAATGATGCGTCGATCCGCGTCGTAATTCTTAGCGGCGCGGGCGACAAGGCGTTTATCGCGGGCGCCGACATTGCCGAGTTGGCCAAGCACGACGCGGTTACGGGCAAGGAGTATACGCACCGCGGGCAGAACGTTCTCAATCTCATCGAGAATCTGGGCAAGCCGGTGATCGCATGCATCAATGGATTTGCGCTGGGCGGAGGATGCGAGATTGCCATGGCTTGCACGATGCGGCTGGCTAGCGAAAATGCCAAGCTGGGGCAGCCGGAGGTGAAGCTGGGGATTATTCCGGGCTATGGCGGGACGCAGCGGCTGCCGCGGCTGGTGGGCAAGGGCATTGCGATGCAGATGGTGCTGGCGGGCGAAATGATCACGGCGCAGGAAGCGCACCGCATCGGGCTGGTGAATGAAGTTACGGCGGCGGCCGATTTGCTTCCGCGGGCGGAAGCGATTGCGGCAAAGATTATCGCCAACGCTCCGCTGGCGGTGCAGTACGCGATGGAAGCCGTGAACAAGGGTATGGAAATGACGTTGAGTGAGGGATTGTATCTAGAGGCGGTGCTGTTCGGCGTAGCCTGCGCGACCGAAGATAAGAAGGAAGGGACTACGGCGTTCTTGGAGAAGCGGGCGGCGATGTTCAAAGGGAAGTAAATTCCTTGCCACGGATTTTCACGGATTCACACGGATCAAAGGCGAACCCACCACGGAGGCACTGAGTCACGGAGAGGAAAGACAAGAAGGATATTGTTGTGCAGCCCATCCCTTCGCCTGAGGTTCCTGCGCTTGAAGGCACGCTGAGCGCTTTGGGCAAGCGCTTCGCTATCGTCGTTTCACGATTCAATGCATTCATCACCGAGAGGCTGTTGCAGAGCGCAATCGACGGTCTGGTGCGCTCCGGCGCCGGGAAAAGAGATATTGATCTGGTGCGGGTGCCGGGGGCGTTTGAAATTCCGCTGGCGGCACGGAAGCTGGCGGAGACTAAGAAGTACGATGCGGTCATCTGTCTCGGATGTTTGCTGCGCGGCGATACCGCCCACTATGACGTGATCGTGAACGAAGTGACCCGCGGGATTGGGCAGTCGGCACAGGAGACTGGCGTGCCACATGCTTTTGGCGTGCTCACCTGCGAAACTCTGGAGCAGGCCATCGATCGGGCCGGGCTGAAGATGGGCAACAAAGGATTCGAGGCGGCGCTGGCGGCGGTGGAGATGGCATCGTTGAAGGCGGCTATCGGGCTTCCGGCTTCGGGCTCAAGCAAGAACACTGTCAGCCGTCAGCTATCAGCCGCCAGCAAGAAGCAGATTCCTCGCTCCGCTCGGAATGACAGAATAAATGTCCGGAATGACAAGATGAATGCTCGGAATAAGAAACCTAAGAGTTCGAGATGACAAACTGGGCAGGGTGACAAAGTTTAGACAGATCGGAGGATTGAAGGTCTGCGAGCCTTTCAGTCTTGGACAAAACCATCGACGATAAAGTATGACGTGGCAGTGGACAAGGACGAAGAACCGGCGATTTCACGCATACTGTGTCGGAATGGCAAAATCTGGTACACATTCCATCGCAGGTTTGCTTGCCTCAAAGTACCGAGCTGCGCACGAACCCAAACCCATTGATCTGATTAAGCTGATTTTATCTCGCGAAGCCGATTCCGATAAGATCCGCAGCTACCTCAGGACCAGAGACCTGCGCCTGCAACTGGAAATGGATTCATCCCAACTGAATCGCTTCTTCATAACAATCCTTGCCGATGAGTTTCCCGACGCCAAGTTCATTCTGACGATCCGTGACTGCTATTCCTGGCTGGACTCGTTTATTGATCATCAGCTGACCCACCCATCCACCGCAACATGGCAGGCATTCCGAGATTTTCGGTTCCGGCCAGAGTTTACCCATCCACCGCAGGAGTCGATTCTCGTGCAACACGGTTTGTACACTCTTCGTGGCTACCTGAGTTACTGGTCTGCACACAATGCGGACATCTTGAATGCGGTGCCGTCCGATCGGTTGCTGGTCGTCAGAACAAAGGAGCTATCGGAGAGCGCCGGGCAAATTGCGTCTTGTTTAGGCGTCCCTTTGAACACACTGGATGTCACGAAGCTCCACTCATTTCAGTCTACGCGCCATCATCACATCTCACGGGGCCTGGAACGGGCGTATTTGGATGAACAAGTAGCCCAGTATTGTGGTCCATTGATGAGGACCTTTTTCCCAGACTACGGCAATTCATCCGGGCCGCACTAAGAGGGGACGTAACCTGGCCCAGACGAAAGCGCAAGTAGCGCCTCTCTGCAGTAAACTGGCAACTAGCAACGGGAAACTGGCAACTGTTCTATGGGTACACGGCGCAAATCTCGCGAGCTGGTTTTGCAGATGCTGTTTCAAGCAGACATGGGTAAGCAGACGGTGGACCAGGTGCGGCATACGTTTTGGGCGGAACATGGCGGGGCGAGCGCCGAAGTGCGGGGATTTGCGGAGGATTTATTCCGGGTAGCGACCGACCGCGGCGCGGAAATCGACAAGCTGATCGAGGGCCATGCGGAACACTGGCGGATGGAGCGCATGGCCGCGGTGGATCGCAACCTGCTGCGCGCCGGGGTGGCGGAATTTCTGGGTTATCCGGAGACGCCGCGGGCGGTGGTGATCAATGAAGCGCTCGAGATCGCGCGAAAATTCTCCAGCCTGGAATCGGTGCAGTTCGTCAACGGCGTGCTCGACAGTGTGGCGAAGGACTTGGGGAAAGAAATTAGGTAATTGTGCAACTTGGTAATTCTGCAGTTTTCAACCCGTAGTGCATTTGGTTTTTTCAATGCCCAATCACGCGATTGCTCAATCCTCAATTCTACTTGCTGAATCCTGAATCCCGATTCCTAATCCTTACGGTCTTACCGCCACCAGATTAAGATGGCAGCCGGCTCCGGTGAAGCAAAAGCTGTTGGGAGAATTGGGAAGGGGCAAAAACGAAGTCTGGTATAGGTCGATGCCTAGAGCGGTATTGAGCTGGTGGAGCAATCCATCCGAGCCGGCCACGTAGATCAGTGTGCCATCCACGGTGATGTCCGCAGCTACAGGAGTTGCGTCGTTGAAGAGCTGGATTCTGGACACGGATCCAGTGTTGAAGTCATAGACCAGGACGCCTTGATCGGTGGTAACGATATAGGCCTGGGTGGAATCCGGCGAAAGGAAAAAGTCGATGGGGTGGAACGTGCCCTGATTGAAATTGATGTGGACGGGTGAGAATGGAGTTTTCGCGGTGGTCTGGGCGAGGTTGATCTGTTGGGGACAGAGCGCGGTGAGTGATGGTTGGGAAGAGGTGGTGGCGATGATATCGATGCCAGTGTCGTCGAGGCCAAAGAACAAGTCGAGGCCTGCTGCCTGAAGAGGGATGGGGGCAATTGCACTGCCCAGGGCAACATTGCCTGCCGGCACCATCTTCAGGAACAAGGGAGGACTGGGCAGTTGCGGGGCCGGTGGAGGCGGGTTGACGACAGAGTTGTCGCAGGTGTTGTAGATGCCCAGAGTACCGGCAGGGCTTCCGCCGGAGAGTAAGGCGAACGTCCCGGTAGAATTGAAAACAATCGAACTGGCGGGCGTTTTCAAAGAAATGGGAGGCTGCAACGGTTGCAGGGGAGAGTCGATATACAAGGTATTGCCACCATCGCCCAGGATGAAGGCTTTCAAGTTGTCGGGCGAAAATGCGGCGGCGGTTGCGCTATTGATGTTCAGCGCCGTCGTGGACGACGGACCCGTGCTGACGACGTATACCTGATTGGGAGTGGAAACGGTATCGGAGAAAATCGCCATGCTGCCGTTATGCGAGATCGCCAGGACTTTGCCGGTGACCAAGCCTCGAGTGGTGCCCGGAGCGGGAAAAGACGTATATGAGCTGGAGCCGTTCGTGAGGTTGATGGGATTGACGGCCAAAGCCCCGAATTCGCTGCCCATGTAGGCTTTGTCTCCGGCCAGGTCGAACATCAGAGAATTGGGCGGGGTGGGCGATTCGCTCGCGGCACCGGGGAGGTTGCTGGAGGTCGAAACGCTATAAAGACCCACGGCGCACAAGATGTCGCTATAACAGTCCTGCGTGGTTGCGAGCACGCTGGTCGAACTGGCGGCGCCGGTTACCAATCCGGAAATGGCGGTGACGGGGTAGACGGGTTGCGGGATGTACGGCGCGGAGAGATTCGCCGGATTCAGCGGGAAGCCGATGTTGCAAGTTGGCGGCGTGCAGGATGCGGTGATGGCGGCCGCGCCCGGCTGGGAGGTGGTCACGGTGCAGGTTGTGCCAGCGGGGCATCCCGCGGTGCCGCTGCTGGTGGTCAGCGCAGCCGGCTGTGAGGAAACCCAGGTGAGCGGCGGATTGAGGACCCTGCAGCCTTGAATGTCGACAGCAGTGGCGGTGATTGTCTCGGACGTTCCTTTGCTAACGACAAAGCTTGTCTGATCAGTAAATTGGCCGTTCACGCTGAGCTGCAGCGCGATGCACTGCACCGGGCAGGTCTCGAAGTAGTAGGGTTGGCTGTAGACTCCCGAGGCTGATGCGATCACCTGGGTCTGCCCCGGAGTGCTGGGAGATACAGTGGCCTGGTTGGTCGCGACGTTGAGGGTGGAGTTCACGACCGGAGTAATCGTGCTCACAGTATTGCTGGATTGGTTCCAGGTGAACGGGCCCACCGAGGCGGTAATATCGACGCCCTGGCTGTAGGCGGTGGCCTGTAAAGTTTCCGTCTGGTTTTGCGAAAGGCATTTGCAGGAGGTAAACGGCTGGCCCTGAGAATCTATTTGCGTCGTGCAATTGCCCGCATTGAATGGGAGGCTGCAAGCTAGCGGCAGGGCTTGCTGGTTGGGGCATGCGGGCGGTGGAGAGTTAACTGGAGGAATGAGGTTCACCTGAATATTATCGATGGGCTGATGAACGAAGATCAGGGTGGGTGCGCTGGTTGCCCCCACGGCTGAGGCAGTTACCTGAACCATGCCAGTGTTGCCGGGTGTGCAGAGGGTGTAAGCCGGGGCATTCCAAGTGCCGGCGCAGGCGAAGCCGTTGGGAGCAATGTCGAGCACTCCCGCAGGACTCGAAGGGCTTATGTTATAGGTGAATCCCGTGCTAAGGCGTGAGTTAGAACTGTTAAGGGCGGTGGCGGTCAGCACCAAAGTGGTCCCCACTTGCATGGAAAAGCCGGGGCTGGGGGTGAGCGTGATTCTCGCGGGGAAGGGCGAGGGTGCGGGCGGCTTGTGGCCGCCGCAAGCTGGCAAGAGCAGTAACCAGGAGACGGTGACGACTACCCAAACGGACGGACCGAAACCCAACCTACCCATGCACCCTCTCGTCGCTCACGGTTCGTTTCCGATGGGCGAGCCGCTCATATGGAATGGAAAACTGTTAGTGTAGAGGCTGGAGACGGATTCAGCAAGCCGACCCTGCGAACGTTGTTGAACGCGCGCGAAGGTGCTTGGCGGGATCGCTCCGGTTTCGACAGTGGGATGCAAAAAGACGGGTTGACGATGTTTCCACTCAGTTGCTATAGTGATTAGGTTCCGCGAGTCAATCCAGGCTTGGTGTGGGCTGTGAGTTTCTGCGGAGTTGTGTGGGAACTTGCGGTAGAGCTTTTGAGAAATGCGTTTCCGGTAAAGTCGTGGCGTTGCCAGCCGGAAACTTTCCTCGCTGAAACGTTCCTGCGCTGCCTTTCGCCCTATCACGAGGGCTGCTGGCGCGCCCGAGTCAGGCGCAACGGCGGTCTGCGAAAGGATATGCAGGACAGAGCTGGCGATACGGAGCACCCCCGGAGCTTTGGCCGGGTGCCACCGTCGGCAGCATAAATCTAGATTTGGTACCCAAGAATCTCTCTCCGCGATTCGTGTGCGGCGAGAAGCATGGCGAGCCGATGGTGCTTGGCCAGTCCGGATTGTGCAGTCTAAGGTCCGGGAAAGCTGATTGGCGCTGCGCTTCCCGCCCGCAAGGGAGGGATACGGTACGCAATTTTTCGGCGAGCGACTTCGGAACTGGCGACGTTCGTGAGCTACGTTTTTGAGCGACAAGGAGCGGCAAAGAGTGCCTACTTTTAATCAATTGGTGCGTGATGGGCGGAAGCGGCCACGGTATAAGACCGCCAGTCCGGCGTTGCAAGGATGTCCGCAGAAGCGCGGGGTTTGCACTCGCGTGTACACGCAGACGCCCAAGAAGCCGAACTCAGCGCTGCGGAAAGTGGCGCGCGTGCGGCTGACGAATGGGATTGAAGTGACAACCTACATTCCTGGCGTTGGCCACAACCTGCAGGAGCACTCGATTGTGCTGATCCGCGGGGGCCGCGTCAAGGATCTGCCGGGCGTGCGCTATCACGTGATTCGCGGCACGCTGGATGCGGTGGGCGTGGCCGGCCGCCAGCAAGGACGTTCGAAGTACGGCGCCAAGCGCGCGAAGAAGGGGTAAGGCAGTGGCCAGTGAGTCGGTGATCAGTGGCCAGTAAGGTCAAGAACTGAGAGCAGGAGCTAAGAAACGGAATGCCTCGTAAAGGACATACAGCAAAGCGGACCGTGCCAGCCGATGCCGTGTATGGCTCGAATCTGGTGACGAAGTTCATCAACTCGATGATGTGGCAGGGCAAGCGCTCGACCGCCGAGGGCATCTTTTACGAGGCCCTTACCAAGGTGCAGGAAAAAGGCGGCGACGAAGCTTTGAAGCTGTTTACAAAGGCGGTCGAGAACGCGAAGCCGCTGCTGGAAGTGAAGACTCGCCGCGTCGGCGGCGCCAACTACCAGGTGCCGGTGGAAGTGAATGCCGACCGGCGCACCTCGCTGGCGATCCGCTGGTTGCTCACGTATGCCCGCGGCCGCGCGGAAAGAGGCATGGTGGACAAGTTGAGCAACGAATTGCTGGACGCCGCTAACGGAAAAGGCGCGGCCATCAAGAAGAAAGAAGACGTTCACCGCATGGCCGAGGCCAACAAGGCTTTCGCGCACTACCGGTGGTAAGGAAGCATTGAGTCATTGAGCAATCGGGTCATTGAGCGATTTGAAAGGCGACCGGCGTTGAGGTTTTCAATCGCCAAATCGCCCGATCGCTCAATCGCCAAATTTTAATTAGCGGTTGGAGCCCAGAAAGAGTTAATTGTCGTGCCCAGAACAGTCCCATTAGAACGCTGCAGGAACATCGGCATCATGGCCCACATCGATGCCGGCAAGACCACTACGACGGAGCGCATCCTGTTCTATACGGGAAAGACGCACCGCATCGGAGAGGTGCACGAAGGCACGGCGACGATGGATTGGATGGAACAGGAGCAGGAGCGCGGCATTACGATTACGTCCGCAGCGACGACGTGCACCTGGCGCGATATTCGTATCAACATCATCGATACGCCCGGCCACGTGGATTTCACGGCGGAAGTGGAGCGCTCGCTGCGCGTGCTCGACGGCGCGGTCGCGGTATTTGACGCGGTGCACGGAGTGCAGCCGCAGTCGGAGAAAGTTTGGCGCCAAGCCGACAAGTACGGCGTGCCGCGCATTTGCTTCATTAATAAGATCGACAAGATGGGCGCGGATTTCGAGCATGCCATCGATACCATCCGCAAGCGGCTGAGCGCTCGTCCCGTTGCCATTCAGATTCCCATCGGACAGGAAGACAAGTTTAAGGGTGTCATCGATCTGATCAACATGAAGGCGATCGTGTGGCAGGACGACACGATGGGGGCCGAGTACGTCACAGAAGAAATTCCCGCCGAACTGAAGAAGAAAGCCGAAGCATTCCACGCCCAACTGGTCGAGAGCATTGCCGAGAACGACGACGAAATCCTGCACAAGTTTCTGGAAGGCGAAGAGATTACCGCGGATGAGTTGCGTGCGTCGCTGCGCAAGTCAACCATTGCGCTGAAAGTGTTCCCGGTCGTGGTGGGGACGGCGTTCAAGAATAAAGGTGTGCAGCCGCTGCTGGATGCGGTGGTGGACTATCTGCCTTCGCCGCTCGATGTGCCGGAAACACATGGGCTGAATCCCGACAACGGGGAGAAGATTTTCCGCGAGGCCGACGACAAGGAGCCGTTTTCGGCGCTGGCGTTCAAGATTATGGCCGATCCGTTTGTTGGCCAGTTGACGTTTATTCGTGTGTACTCCGGCCAGCTTAAGACCGGAGACTCCGTGCTGAACACGGGCCGGCGCAGAACGGAGCGCATTGGGCGGCTGCTCAAGATGCACGCGAATAAACGGGAAGAAATTAGCGAAATTCTGGCGGGCGACATCTGTGCGGCGGTCGGCCTCAAGGGTGTGAGTACAGGCGACACGATTTGCGATGAGCGGCATCCCATCGCGCTCGAAGAATATTACCTTTGCGGTTCCCGTGATTCACGTCGCGGTTGAGCCCAAGACCAAAGCCGATCAGGAAAAGATGGGTGTGGCGTTGTCGCGTCTGGCGCAAGAAGATCCGACGTTTAAAGTTCACACCGATCCCGACAGTGGACAGACCATCATCAGCGGCATGGGCGAGTTGCACCTGGAAATCATCGTCGACCGCATGATGCGCGAGTACAAAGTCGAGGCCAACGTCGGCAAGCCGCAGGTGGCGTACCGCGAGACCATTCGCAGGCACTCCGAGGCGGAAGGCAAATACATTCGCCAGACCGGCGGCCGCGGCCAGTACGGCCACGCCAAGATCAGGCTGGATCCGCAACCGGCGGGGACGGGCTACGAATTCGTCAACGATATTGTGGGCGGTTCGGTTCCGAAGGAATTCATTAAGCCGATCGACCAGGGAATTCAGGAAGCGCTCGAAGGCGGCATTCTCGCAGGCTATCCCATGGTGGATGTGAAGGCGACGCTGTATGACGGCAGCTATCACGACGTCGATTCGAACGAAATGGCGTTCAAGATTGCCGGTTCAATGGCGTTCAAGGAAGCTGCGCGCAAGGCTTCGCCCGTGCTGCTTGAGCCGGTGATGCAGGTTGAAGTGGTGACACCGGAAGATTATGCCGGCGTGATCATGGGCGACCTGAGTTCACGCCGCGGACGCATTGAAGGCATGGAGCACCGCGCCGGGTCGCAGGTGATCAAGGCGATCGTTCCGTTGGCGGAGATGTTTGGTTATGCGACCCACATGCGTTCGTCGACGCAGGGCCGCGCCGAGTATTCGATGCATTTCGCGCGTTATGAGGAGGCTCCGCGATCGGTGGCGGAGGAAATCATCGCCAAGGTGCAGGGGACGGCGAAGTAGGCGGGGTAGCGCCGGCGTTACGCCGGCCCAATAGCGGGCGATAGCCCGCGGTAAGCTGAAGATTGGTTCGGAACAGCGGTATGTGCCGAACGAGGGTGCGCGGGCGAGACGCCCGCGCGACAGACCGGCGGGGACGCCGGCGCTACGGAGAGCGCTACAAAGGACGAATATGGCGAAAGAGAAATTTGACCGCACTAAGCCGCACTGCAACGTGGGGACGATTGGTCACATTGACCATGGCAAGACGACGTTGACGGCGGCCATCACGAAGGTGTTGCAGAAGCACAATCCGAAGATCGTGTTCCGGTCGTTCGATTCGATCGATAACGCTCCGGAAGAGAAGGCGCGCGGGATCACGATCGCGACGGCGCACGTGGAGTACGAGACGGCGAACCGGCACTACGCGCACGTGGATTGTCCGGGCCACGCCGACTACATCAAGAACATGATCACGGGCGCGGCGCAGATGGATGGCGCGATTCTGGTGGTGGCGGCGACGGATGGTCCGATGCCGCAGACGCGCGAGCACGTGCTGCTGGCGCGGCAGGTGGGCGTGCCTTACATCGTGGTTGCGCTGAACAAGTGCGATGCGGTGGACGATCCTGAGCTGCTCGATCTGGTGGAGCTGGAAGTGCGCGAGTTGCTGAAGAGCTACAAGTTTCCGGGCGACGATGTGCCGGTGATCCGGCTGTCTGCGTTAGGGGCTTTGAACGGGGAAGAGAAGTGGGAGAAGCAGATTGACGCTTTGATGGAGGCGGTGGACAAGAGCGTGCCGCAGCCGGCGCGCGAGTTGGACAAGCCGTTCCTGATGCCGATTGAAGATATTTTTTCGATTCAAGGGCGGGGCACGGTGGTGACCGGGCGTATCGAGCGCGGCAAGGTGAAGGTCGGCGAGGAAGTGGAAATCGTCGGCTTCCGCGAGACGCGCAAGACGGTGGTCACCGGCGTGGAGATGTTCAAGAAGCAGTTGGACGAAGGGCTGGCGGGCGACAACGCGGGACTGCTGCTTCGCGGCATCGCGAAAGAAGATGTGGAGCGCGGCATGGTGCTGGCGAAGCCGGGGTCGATCACGCCGCACACGAAGTTCAAGGCGGAAGTCTACATCCTGACGAAAGAAGAAGGTGGGAGGCATACGCCGTTCTTCAAGGGATACCGTCCGCAGTTTTATTTGCGGACGACGGACGTGACGGGCGTTGCTGAACTTCCCGCAGGCACGGAGATGGTGATGCCCGGGGACAACGTGAGCCTGGTGATCGAGCTGATCACGCCGGTGGCGATGGAGAAGGGCTTGCGGTTTGCCATTCGCGAAGGCGGGCACACGGTGGGCGCGGGAACGATTGCGGAGATTGTGCAGTAGGAAGTGCCGTGTGGAGCGGGCGACTTTTGCCCGCTACGTTTGTGGCGCTGCAGGCAAGCGGGCAGAAGTGCCCGCTCCACACGAGCAAATTTGTTCTTTCCTTCCGGAGACGCCGGGAGGGGTTAGAGAGAGTGAAACGTGATTGGAAAAGAAAGAATTCGCATCCGGTTGAAGGCTTACGACTACCGCATCCTGGATCAGTCGACGGGCGAGATCGTGGAAACGGCGCGGCGCACCGGGGCGCAGATTGCGGGGCCGATTCCACTGCCCACGATGAAGAACAAATACTGCGTGCTGCGTTCGCCGCACGTGGATAAGAAGTCGCGGGAGCAGTTTGAGATCCGCACTCACAAGCGCTTGCTCGATATTCTGGAGCCGACGCAGCAGACGGTGGACGCGCTGATGAAGCTCGATCTGCCGGCGGGCGTGGATGTGGAGATTAAGGCGTTCGGGAAAGAGCATAAGTAGCGCAGGCAGGCGCGGGCTTCGCCCGCGGAACGGACGAATGCGTCCGTTCCCACATGAGCTTAGAAGCTCCCCAGCCAATAGCCGTCGTTAGCATTCGACGAGCCACGCTGGGCATGGAGATCAGAGATGGCAACGAGAGGTTACGGGAATTCTGGGCAAGAAGGTCGGCATGACGCAACTGTTTGACTCGAAGGGCGACGTGCGCCCGGTCACGGTGCTGCAGGCTGGTCCTTGCGTGATTACGCAGCACAAGTCGGCGACGCGAGGACGGTTACGAAGCGGCCCAGATTGGCCTGGTGGAGTTTGTGAAGGAGTCGCGGCTGACCAAGCCGGCGCGCGGACATCTGGCGAAGAACAATCTTCCGCCGGTGAAGTTCATGCGCGAAGTGCCGCTCGAAAGCGATGGCGATGGCGAGGGCGCAGTGAAGGTCGGCGACCGGGTGCTGGTCGAGATTTTTGAAGGCGAGAAGTTTGTCGACATCGTGGGGGTGAGCAAGGGAAAGGGCTTCCAGGGTGTGGTGAAGCGGCATCATTTCGGCGGCGGTCCCAAATCGCACGGGTCGATGTTTCAGATCACGGGTTCGATCGGTTCGTCGGCGTTTCCTTCGCGCGTGTTCAAGGGAATGCGCATGTCGGGACACATGGGCCATGCCCGCGTGACGCAGCGCAACCTGCGCGTGCTCGGTGTGGATAAAGACGAGAATCTTCTGGTGGTCGAAGGCAGCGTGCCGGGGCCGCAAGGTGGATATCTGGTGATCATGAAGGCGAAGAAGCCGCCCAGAGAGCGCCGTGGATTTGCCGGTTCGGCTACGGTCGATCCGTTGAAGGCGGCGAAGAGAGCGGCGAAGAAGGCTTAGTACCGAGTACCTGGTACCTAGTACCGAGCAAGACAGCGAGAACGCAATGGCGAATATTGATATCTACAACTTGAGCGGCGACAAGGTCGGGACGTTTGATCTCGCCGATGAGATTTTCGGCGCGGTCAATGAAGATCTGCTCTGGGAGGCGGTGAAGCACTACCGCGCCGGGCAGCACGCCGGGACGCATGCGACCAAGGCCCGCTGGCAAGTTTCCGGATCGGGCAAGAAGCTGTGGAAACAGAAGGGCACGGGACGCGCCCGCATCGGCTCGATCCGTTCGCCGCTGTGGCGGCACGGCGCTACCGTGCACGGTCCGACGCCGCGCTCCTATGACTACGCGTTCCCGCGCAAGAAACTTCTGGGCGCATTGCGCTCGGCGCTGGCGGCGAAGTTTGCCGATGGCAAGCTGACCATCGTCAATGCCTTCGAACTGAAGGACGCAAAGACGAAAGCGTTCCGGGCGGTACTTGACGCGCTGAAAGTGGAGTCGTCGGTGCTGATTGTGGAAGTGCCGAACGCCGCGAACCGCAACCTGGAGTTGAGCGCGCGCAATATTGAAGGGCTGGAGTTGATCGCGGGCAATGAGGTTCATCCTTATCACCTACTGAAATACGATCGCGTGATTTTCTCGCACCCGGCAATCGAGAAGTTGCAGCTCACGTTGAAGGACACTTTGCCCAAGCGGCAGCGCAGAGCGAAAGAAACAAAAGATGAGGGCGCGAAGAAGGCGTCGGCTGCTCCGCGGAAGCGTGTGCGGCATGAAAAAGCGGCGGAGGTAGCCTGATGAAATCCGCGTACCAGATCATTCGCCGTCCAGTGATCACCGAAAAAGGTTTGGCGATCAAGGAAAATCAGAACACGCTGGTCTTCCAGGTGGCGCCCAAGGCGACGAAGACGGAAATCAAGCAAGCGGTGCAGACGATTTTTAAAGTAAGAGTCTTTTCCGTGCGTACCGCGACGTATCCGGGAAAAGAACGGCGGCGGGGAAAATTTGCCGGCTACCGTCCGGACTGGAAGAAGGCGTATGTGCGGCTGCGGGCCGGCGAGAAGATGCCGGAGTACGCGCAGAATTTGTAGTGGCGGTGAGCAGCAGGCTCCTGACCAGGCCTTCGGCCCGGTTCGGAATGACAAGAGATTAATATGGCGATCAAAACATACCGACCGACGACGCAGACTTTGCGCTATCGCACGACGATTGTCAACGACGATATCACGACGATGCATCCGCATAAGCCGCTGGTTGAACCCAAACCACGCACCGGCGGGCGCCGCAATTCGGGCGACATGACCATGCGCTTCATCGGCGGCGGGCACAAACGCAAGCTGCGCATCATCGACTTCAAGCGCGACAAGACCGGGATTCCGGCTACCGTGGTCACCATTGAATACGATCCCAACCGTTCGTCGCGGATTGCGTTACTGGCTTATGCGGATGGCGAGAAGCGTTACATCCTGCAACCCGAAGGGTTGAAGGTGGGACAAAAAGTTGTGAGCGGACCTGAGGCCGACATTCTGGTGGGCAACGCTTTGCCCCTGCGAAATATTCCACCCGGCACGTCGATTCACAATCTGGAATTGAAGCCGGGCAAGGGTGCGCAGATGGTGCGCTCGGCCGGCGGATCGGCGCAGTTGATTGCGAAGGAATCCGACTACGCGCTGGTGAAGCTGCCTTCGGGCGAGACCCGGAAAGTTTCGCAGGATTGCATGGCGACCATTGGGCAGGTCGGCAATCTGGATCATGAGAACGTCACGATCGGCAAGGCGGGACGCTCCCGCTGGCTGGGAAAGCGTCCGCATAACCGGGGCGTTTCGATGAACCCGGTGGACCATCCGCATGGTGGTGGTGAGGGCAAGACCTCGGGCGGACGGCATCCGGTGACGCCTTGGGGGCAGCCGACGCGCGGCTACAAGACGCGGAATAACAAGCGGACGGATAAGTTCATTGTGAACCGGCGGACGAAGTAGCGCTGCCGGTGACAGCAGATTCCTCCGGTCGCTCGCGACCTTCGGAATGACAATGTTTTGAGTTTGAAGGTGAGAGTCAATTTATGGCACGTTCAACCAAGAAGGGCGCGTTCGTGGATGGCTTCCTGATGTCGCGGGTGGAGGCCATGAATTCGCGCAACGAAAAGAAAGTTTTGCGGACATGGTCGCGGCGATCCACCGTGGTTCCCGAGATGGTGGGGCACACCATCGCGGTGCATAACGGCAAAAAGTTTATTCCGGTGTACGTCACCGAGAACATGGTGGGGCACAAGCTGGGCGAGTTCAGCTTTACGCGCAACTTCAAGGGCCATTCCATGCGGGCGGCGACGGAAGTGGCAGCGAAGCCGGCGGGCATCCCGGGAGGCCCGGGAGCGATTACACCGTCGGCACCGCCGGCAGCGGCGCCGCCGCCGAAGGCATAAAGGGAGACGGGGATGGAATTCCGAGCTGAAATGCGTTACCTGCGAGTCTCGCCGCAGAAGGCGCGCCTGGTGCTGGAGTTGATCAAAGGGCGCAAAGTGGAAGAGGCGCGCAACACGCTGTTGTTTACCAAGAAGCGGGTGGCGGCGCATGTGGGCAAGCTGCTGCAGTCGGCGCTCGACAACGCAAACTTTCTCAGCGCCGAAAAGAATCTGGATGTCGAGATCGACAACTTGTATGTGAAAAGCGCCATCGCGAACGACGGTCCGCGCATGAAGAGGATTCGTCCGGCGCCGCAGGGACGCGCTTACCGCTATCAGCGGCGCATTGCGCATATTACGCTGGTGCTGGCGGAACGCGGGAATGGTTCGGCTCGGGTGGCTGGTGGTACGGCGGCTCCGGCTAAGCGGCGCGCGCCGGTGGCGAAGAAGGCGGCGGGCGGCAAGGCCGGTAAGAAGAAGGCGGCTGCCAAGTAGGGATAGAATCCCCCACTTCTCGCACAAGAACGCGCGAGAAATGGGGCACCCGGTACCGCAGGTTCCCTTCGACTGCGCTCAGGGCAGGCTCTCACCCGCGCTTTGCGCGTGTTCGGAATGACAAGGTTTTTTGGTTGACTAGGAGAAGCAATGGGACAAAAAGTCCATCCTTATGGTTTTCGGCTCGGCTATACCAAGCCGTGGAAGTCGCGCTGGTTTGTGGAGCGGGACTACGACAAGCTGTTGCTTGAAGACATCAAGCTGAAAAACGAACTGAAGGACAAGCTGAAGTCGGCGGGCGTGAGCGCCATTGAGATTGAGCGCCCGGGCAACAAGCTGCGCATCATCATCAAGACGGCGCGGCCGGGAATTATCATCGGGCGCAAGGGCGCGGAAATCGACAAGCTGAAAGGCGACTTGCAAAAGCGCACGTCGCGCGAGGTGTTTGTCGACATCCAGGAAGTGCACAAGCCGGAACTCGATGCCCAGTTGGTGTCGGAGGCGATTGCGCTGCAACTGGAAAAGCGCGTCGGGTTCCGCCGCGCCATGCGCAAGGCGGTGGATTCGGCGCTGCGCTTCGGGTGCAAAGGCATCAAGGTGAGGGTGAGCGGACGGTTGAACGGAAACGAAATCGCGCGGTCGGAGTGGTACCTGCAGGGACGTTTGCCGCTGCACACGCTGCGGGCCGACATCGAGTACGGATTTTCCGAAGCCCGGACCACGTACGGCGTCATTGGTGTGAAGTGTTGGGTGTACAAGGGCGAGATTTTGCCGACTAAGAAGCGGGAGCAGCAGGCGGGCGTGGGAGCGTTTTAGAGAAGTCGAGCAATTGCCCAGTGGCGGGAATTCCGAAGAGTCGAGATCCGTTCGCGAGAGCAAAGAAGTCTCGCTAGGATGACAAGAGAGCTGATTTATGTTGATGCCAAAGAAAGTGAAGTACCGCAAGCAGCAGCGCGGGCGCATGACGGGCAAGGCCTGGCGCGGAAGCACGCTGGCGTTTGGCGACTACGGGCTGAAAGTGCTGGAGCCCGGGTGGATCACCGACCGCCAGATTGAAGCCAGCCGGGTGGCTATGACCCGCTTCGTGAAGCGCGGCGGCAAGATCTGGATCCGTGTGTTTCCCGACAAGCCGGTGACCAAGAAGCCGGCCGAAACCCGCATGGGCAAGGGCAAGGGCGCGCCCGATCACTGGGTCGCGGTGGTGCGTCCGGGAAAGATTCTGTTTGAGATGGAAGGGGTCACGATCGTAGATGCGACCGAGGCGATGCGTCTGGCGTCACACAAGCTGCCGCTGCGCACGGCTCTGGTCAAACGCGATTCGGCGCACTGATATACCTCAGGGGCTAGAGCTCAGTCTTTCTTAGGGCCCTGGGCGGCACGGCTGAAGCCGTGCCCTTTCAAAGCGATTTTTAGGAATGGTTTTAGAAACTGGAAACTGATTTTATGAAATCCGACAAGATACGCAACTTAACCGACGCCGAGCTCCAGCACCAGGGGCAGGATCTCGCGGACCAGCTATTCAAGCTGAAGTTTCAGCTGAACATGGGCCAGACCGAGAGCCTGAAGAAGATTCGCGGTCTGCGCAAGGACATTGCGCGCGTCAAGACAATTTTAGGCGAGCGCACGCGCTCGGCCGCAACGGAGAAACGCTAATGGCGGAAAGTGCAACCGGGAAGTCTGCAACCCCGCAGAGCGAGCATGTGCAGGGCCGGCGCAAGGAAGTGGTGGGAGAAGTGGTCGCCAACCGCATGGCCAAGACCATTGTGGTGCAGGTGACGCGCAAGAAGGCGCATCCGTTTTACGGGCGCGTGGTGGCACGCAACAAAAAGTTCTACGCGCACGATGAGAAGAATGAAGCGCACGTGGGCGACGTGGTGCGGCTGGAAGAGACTCGTCCGCTGTCAAAGTTGAAGCGCTGGAAGCTGAAAGACATTGTGCGCAAGACCGCGCTGGTGCCGGAGATCGTGCTGGAGCAGGACGTTAAGTAAGGAAGCGAGCCGAACAGTGCGGTTCGCTCGCTGTCGCGGCGGGCGGGTTCGGTCAAGTCCGAGATCCTTCGCGAGACAAAAACCGTCTCGCTCAGGATGACAAAGCGAGACTAAGGGCGTCCCGCTCAGGATGACAGGCAAGAGGAGATTAGCCATGGCTGTGATGATGAGAAGCATGCTGGAGGTTGCCGACAATTCCGGCGCCCGCAAGCTGCAGATGATTCTGCCGCTCGGCGGTGCCACCGGGCTGAATGCCGGCCTCGGCGAAATAATCACCGCCGCCGTGAAGGAAGCCGCTCCCGATGGGCAGGTGCAGAAGGGCAAAGTGGTGAAGGCGGTGATCGTGCGGACGCGCAAGGAGCATCGGCGGCGCGACGGAACGTATATCCGCTTCGACCAGAATGCCGCGGTGCTGATCAACGAGGCGGGAGAGCCGGTGGGGACGCGCGTTTTCGGTCCCGTGGCGCGCGAGTTGCGCGAGAAGAAGTTTTTGAAGATCGTTTCGCTGGCGCCCGAGGTAATTTAGTACCGAGTTGCGAGTACCTAGTACCGAGAAAGAATTAGGAACTGAGAATGAGAACTGTCAGCACCGAACACAAGCGAGTGGATATCCGCCGCAACGATACCGTGAAAGTCATCACGGGGCGGGACAAAGGCAAGGAAGGACGCGTGCTGCGCGTGTTTCCCGACGACAGCAAGCTTCTGGTCGAGCACGTGATGATCGTGAAAAAACACGTGCGCCCGAACCCGCAGCGCAACATCAAGGGCGGCATCGCCGAGCAGGAGAGCCGGATTGCGCTATCCAACGTGCAGCTTGTCTGCCCGAGTTGCGGCCCGGTGCGCATCGGACACGAAGTGCGCGGAGACCGGAAAGTGCGCGTGTGCAAGAAGTGCGGAACGACGCTGGATAAATGATCGAGTGATTGCGCAATCGGGTGATTGAGCAATTGAAAACGGCTCGTGATTTTCAATTGCTAAATGGCTTGATCACACAATTGCCCAATTCTTACGGGGTTGAACAGACGCGATGGCTAAAGATAAGAAGGCATCGAAGGAATCGGCGCAGGAGCAGAAAGCTCCGGCGCAAGCGCACCACAGCGCCAAGGAGCGGCCGCGGCTGCGGTCCAAGTTCGAGAAGGAAGTGGCGCCAGCTCTGCTGAAAGAGCTTGAACTGAAGAACACGATGGCGGTTCCGCGCCTTAACAAGATCGTGGTGAACATGGGCATGGGCGAGGCCACACAAAATTCGAAGGTGCTCGATCCCGCGGTGAACGAACTGGGACAGATCACCGGCCAGAAGCCGATCATCACCAAGGCCAAGAAATCCATTGCGGCCTTCAAGGTGCGCGAAGGGCAGGCGATCGGAACCATGGTGACGCTGCGTGGCGACCGCATGTATGAATTTTTCGACCGGCTGGTGAATATCGTTCTGCCGCGGGTGCGCGACTTCAAGGGCGTCTCCACCAAGTCGTTCGACGGCCGCGGCAACTATACGCTCGGGTTGCACGACCAGTTGATCTTCCCGGAGATCTCTTACGAGAAGGTCGACAAGCAGAAGGGAATGAACGTCACCATTGTGACCACAGCGGCGAACGACAACCAGGCGCGCATGCTGTTGAAGCATCTGGGCATGCCGTTCCGCACGCAGTAAGGTTTGAGGGATTCGAGTTTCAGGGTTCGACAAGCAAAGACCCTTAAGGACTACATGACAACAGCGAAACGAGTCAAAGACGCAAAGATCGAAAAGAAGTTCGAGGTGGCGCGCAACAACAAGGAAAAGACGCCGAAGTTTTCCACGCGCCGGCATAACCGCTGCAAGATATGCGGACGGCCGCGCGCTTATTTGCGCAAGTTTGGCCTGTGCCGCTTGTGCTTCCGTGGGCTGGCGCTGCGCGGGGAGATTCCGGGTGTCGCGAAGTCGTCCTGGTAGCGCGGCCGAGTCCGAGCAGGCTGAGATTCCCTCGGCAAGCTCGGGACAGGCTCTTCGCGAGACAAAATCGTCTTGCTCAGGATGACAGAGCTGCAGAGGGATGACGGTTGAAAAGAGGTAAGAGGAAAGAAGCCGCCGCAGGTTCTCCGCTGAACGCGGAGCGAACGGGTGGCGAGAGGAGAAGCAAACGATGAGGTTGACCGATCCGGTCGCAGATATGTTGACGAGAGTGCGCAACGCGCTGCAGGCGCGGCACCAGAAGGTGGACGTCCCGGCTTCCCGGCTGAAGGTGGAGATTGCCCGCATCCTGAAGGAAGAGGGCTACATCTCGAACTTCAAGGCCACGGAGGAAGAGGGTCACAAAGTCATCCGGATCTATTTGAAATACGGCGCGCACAACGAAGCGGCGATTTCAAAGGCGGAGCGCGTTTCGCGCCCCGGCTGCCGCGTCTATGTGCGCCGCAGCGAGATTCCACGCGTGCTGGGCGGTATGGGGATCAACATCCTCACCACGCCGCGCGGCGTGATGACCGGACGCCAGGCGCGCAAGGAAGGCGTGGGCGGCGAGTTGTTGTGCGAGATTTGGTAAAGCGGCTTCTAGCTACCAGCTTCCGGCTGCTAGCTAATCACGCTGCGTAGACGTAAACGGACGGAACGAAAAAGTAAATCACGGATGAAGCGCCTGGCTAGAAGCTAGGAGCTAGAAGCTAGAAGCTCTTATGTCACGAATTGGAAAAAAGCCGATCCCGATCCCCAAAGGGGTGACGGTCAAAATCGAAGGCAACACGGTACTGGTGCAGGGGCCGAAGGGCAAGCTGGACACCGCTCTTCCCGCCGGCATCAAGGTGGAGCAGAAGGACGGGAACCTCGTCGCGGTGCGCGAGAACGATTCCCAGGCCGCGCTGCACGGACTGGCGCGCGCCCTGGTTAATAACGCCGTCGAAGGCGTGACCAAGGGATGGACGCGCGACCTGGAAATCGTAGGCATCGGCTACCGCGCCGAGATGAAGGGCAAAGGGACCGTGGTGTTCAGCCTGGGCTATTCGCATCCTATCGAGTACCCGTTGCCGACCGGCGTCGAGGCCTCGGTTGATCCCAAGCAGACGAAGATCGCACTCACCGGCATCGACCGCCAGCAGGTGGGCCAGGTGGCGGCGGAGATGCGCTCTCTGCGTCCCCCCGACCCTTACAAGAACAAGGGTGTGCGGTATGCGGGCGAGAGGTTGAAGAAGAAGGTGGGCAAGACCGGAGCGAAGTAAAACCGTCGTCGGTCCTCGGCCGTCAGTCGTCGGCCGGGGCTGAAAGCTGCGGTGGACGTTTTGGTCTTTGGCTGACGACCGACGACCGAGGACAGATCTTATGTTTACGAAGAAATCGAAGAACCAGAAGCGCGGACACATTCACGACCGCATCCGCAAGAAGATGCAAGGCACGGCGGAGCGTCCACGGCTGAACGTGTACCGTTCTCTGAATCACATTTACGTGCAAGTCATCGACGACCTGCACGGCCAGACGCTGGTTTCGGCGAGTTCCGCCGAGGGTAAGAAGGAAGACCGGCGTACCGGCGGCAACGTGGCGGCCGCGAAGACCGTGGGCAAGGTCATTGCGGAGCGCGCCAAGGCCAAGGGCGTGAGCAAAGTGGTGTTCGACCGCGGCGGCTACATTTATCACGGACGGGTGAAGGCGCTGGCCGACGCAGCCCGCGAAGCGGGATTGAAATTTTGAAGAACAGCTTTTAGCTTCTAGCTGCTAGCCACCCCTTGGGTTAGCTAGTGGCTAGAAGCCAGGAGCTAGAAGCTAGGAAAAGAATGCCAACGGTGATCAAGAAGCTCGATGCAAATTCGTTCCAGTTGAAAGACCAGGTCGTGGCCATCAACCGCGTCACCAAAGTGGTGAAGGGCGGCAAGAACCTTTCGTTTGCCGCGCTGGTGGTGGTGGGAGATCCGTCGGCCGCGGTGGTGGGCCACGGCGCGGGCAAGGCCAAGGAAGTTCCGCAGGCCATTCGCAAGGCGATCGAGTCGGCCAAGAAGAATCTGATCAAGGTCAACCTGACGCAGACTTCGATTCCGCACCTGGTGCTGGGACGCTATGGCTCCGGCAAAGTGTTGCTGAAGCCCGCTCCGGAAGGCACGGGAGTGATTGCCGGCGGCGCGGTGCGCGCGGTGATGACCTCGGTGGGAATCCAGAATGTGCTGACCAAGTCGATCGGCACCACCAATCCGCACAACGTGATCAAGGCGACTTTTGACGCGCTGCGGCATTTGAAGAGCAGAGAGAGCGTCGCCGCCATGCGCGGCAAGTCGGTGCAGGAGCTTTAGTACCGAGTACCTAGTAGCGGAATTGAGGAATTGACGATGACGACGAAGAAACCGAAAGCGGTTGCCGGAAAGATACACCTGAAGTGGGTAGTTTCGGCCATTTGCGCCCCGGTGACGCAGAAGCGCGTTGTGAAGGGATTGGGATTCACACGGTTGAACCAGGTGATCGAGCGTCCGGACAATGCGGCGATTCGGGGCATGGTGGCCAAGGTTCCGCATCTGGTCGAGATCTTGAAGTAAGCGTCAGCTTTCGAGCTGTCAGCCCCGGGGCGCAAACCGCTCATGGCTGAAAGCTGACGGCTGATGGCTGAGAGCTTATTTATGAATTTATCCAACATTCGAGCACCGAAGAAGGCGTCGGAAAAGCGCAAACGCGTGGGGCGCGGTATGGGCTCCGGCATGGGCAAGACCTCCACTCGTGGACACAAAGGCCAGCGCTCGCGCACCGGTATGCGCCTGATCCGCGGCTTTGAAGGCGGCCAGATGCCCCTGCACCGCCGCATGCCCAAGCGCGGTTTCACCAACATTTTCCGGAAGGAATTCAACATCGTGAGCCTGGAGCGGCTGGTTGCGCTGGGCGCGGAGTTGCACGCCGCTCCTATCACGCCCGAAGTGCTGCGCAAGGCGGGAGTGATCAAAGCCAAACTTCCGGTGAAGATTCTCGGCGATGGCGAACTGACGATTGCCATCACGGTGCACGCGCACAAATTTTCCAAGTCGGCGCAGGAAAAAATCACCAAGGCAGGCGGCAAGGTTGAGGTCTTGCAGTAATGGCTGAGCAAGGGGTATTCCCAATCTGGGGGAAGCTGGCGAACATCTTCCGCATCCCCGACCTGCGCAAGCGGGTTCTGTTCACGCTGGCCATGCTGGCGGTGTACCGGCTGGGCGGGCATCTTCCCACCCCCGGCGTCAACTTCCTCAAGCTCGAGGATGCGTTCAATCGAAGCGGCGGATCGCTGCTCGGTTTCGTAGATCTGTTTTCCGGCGGCAGCCTGCGCAAAATGACCATCTTTGCCCTGGGCATCATGCCGTACATCACGGCATCGATCATCCTGCAGCTTTTGACCGTCGTGTATGAGCCACTCGCGAAGCTGCAAAAAGAAGGCGAGCTGGGGCGAAAGAAAATTACCCAGTGGACCCGCTACATCACCGTGATTCTCAGCGCGGTGCAGTCGTTCGGCATCGCCATCGGCCTGGAGAAAGCCGGGGATTTCGTGCTTCATCCCGGTCCCGGGTTCATCCTGATGACCATGCTGACCCTGACCACAGGCAGCGCATTCATCATGTGGCTGGGCGAGCAGATCACCGACCGCGGCATCGGCAACGGTATGTCGCTGCTGATCTTTGCCGGCATTGTGGTGGGCCTGCCGCGCGGCGTGCAGGATCTTTTTGATAAAGCCAGGAACGGAACCTGGGGAGCGATCACACCGGTGCTGATGGCGGGCCTCGTCGTGTTCATGGTCGCGGTGGTGGCGTTCATCGTCTACGTCGAGCGCTGCGAGCGGCGCATTCCGGTGCAATACGCTAAGCGCGTGGTGGGACGCAAAGTGATGGGCGGGCAGTCTACCCACTTGCCCTTGCGGGTGAACGCAGGCGGCGTCATGCCCGTGATTTTCGCGTCTTCGATTCTGGGTTTGCCGCAGATGCTCGGCTACAGCTTGAAAAACAGCCGCTACTTCGGCGACATGATTCGAATGCTGGGCTGGGGTGAGCCGCTCTATACGGTGCTGTATGCGCTGGGCATCATTTTCTTCGCGTACTTCTATGTGTCGATCGTTTTCAATCCCAGCGAAGTGGCCGACAATATGCGAAAGTATGGCGGCTTCATTCCGGGCATTCGTCCGGGCAAGCGCACCGCCGATTACATCAACGAGGTTTTGACCCGTATCACGCTGGTGGGCGCGCTTTATCTGATCATCATTTCATTCATTCCCGAGTGGATGATGGCCGGCATTCACCTGAACCATTTGCCCTTCTGGCTGGGAGGGAGGCTGTTTGAGCAGCTTCCGGTGTGGGTGACGAACGGCTTGGGAGTGACTTTCTATTTTGGTGGAACGTCGTTGCTGATCGTGGTGGGCGTGGCCATGGACACGGTCACGCAGATCGAAGCGCAGCTGATCATGCGCCATTACGATGGATTCACACCGCGCAGCGGACGCATTCGCGGCCGCAGAAATTGGTCATGACGAGCAGTTCTCAGTTCTCAGTTTCGGAACGGGAGCTGCCGGAGTCGCAAGTTGCGCTCGGTTTTTCTGAGAACTGAGAACTGAGAACTGAGAACCGAGAACTGGGATTGATGGCGCAGGAAACCTCACGCGATGTAGGTCCCGTGGTTCTGCTTGGACCGCCGGGCGCCGGTAAAGGCACGCAGGCCAAGCGCATCATGGAGCGGTACGCGATTCCGCAGATCTCCACCGGAGACATTCTGCGGTACAACGTGGCGCAGGGCACGGAACTCGGCATGACTGCCAAGGCAATCATGGCGAGAGGCGAACTGGTTTCCGACGACCTGGTTTGTGAGATGGTCAAGCACAGGCTGAGTCAGCCGGACTGCAAACGTGGCTACATTCTGGACGGCTTTCCGCGGACTGCGGCTCAGGCCGGATGGCTGGATGCATTGCTCGACGACAAGCTCTTTGACAACTCGCGCCCGACCCGTGCATGGCCAATTGTGATCCTGATGGACGTGGACTATAATCAATTGTTGCTCCGGATCACTGGACGCCGTTCTTGTCCCACCTGTGGGCGGATCTATAACGTCCACTTCCAGCCGCCCCGTGTCGATGAACTTTGCGACCTTGATGGGACGAAGCTGGTAACTCGCAATGACGACAGGTTGGAAGTGATTCAGCCGCGTTTAGCGGCCTACCAGGAGCAGACTCGTCCCGTAGCGGATTATTACCAGCGCACGGGAAGACTGAGTTCGGTGAACGGCGATCTGCCGATGGACGAGGTCGCGGGGCAGATTTTCAGAATTATCGAGGACCACCACGCTTAGGAATGGCGATTGTGTGCAAATCGGCGGCGGAGATTGAGCGGATGCGGCAGAGCGGCCGCATCGTGCGCCAGGTTCTCGATCAGGTGCGTTCGATGGTGGCGCCGGGCGTTACTACAATGGATCTGGAGCGCGCCGCCGAAAAGAAGATTGCGGAGCTCGGCGCCAAGCCAGCGTTCAAGGGATACTACGATTATCCTTGTGTGTTGTGCACGTCGGTGAACGAAGAGATTGTGCACGGCATCCCGTCGGAGAAGCGGACGCTGAAAGAGGGCGATATCGTCTCGATCGATTGCGGAGTGGTGCTCGACGGCTACTATGGCGACGCCGCGATCACGGTTCCAGTCAGCGATGCGGTGAAGCCGGAGTTGCGCAAGCTGCTGACGGTGACCGAAGAGTCGCTCTACCGCGGCATCGACCAGGCGCTCATCGGCAACTCCGTTGGAGATGTGGGAGCGGCCGTGCAGGAGCACGTGGAAGCCAACGGCTTCAGCGTGGTTCGTGAGTTTGTGGGGCATGGCATCGGGACGCGCTTGCACGAAGAGCCGCAGGTGCCGAACTTCGGAGCCCGCGGTCATGGCGCGAAGTTGCGCGAAGGCATGGTGCTGGCCATCGAGCCCATGGTGAACTACGGCAAGCCGGAAACGCGAGTGCTCGGCGACAAGTGGACCGCAGTCACGGTCGACGGCAGCTTTAGCGCGCATTTCGAACACTGCGTGGCAGTGACGAAAAACGGGCCGGTGATTTTGACGAAATGAGCTTCTAGCTGCTAGCTCCTAGCTTCTAGCTAGTCGAGCTTGCGGGTTGGCTAGAAGCTAGGAGCTAGAAGCTAGGAGCGAATGAGTAAAGAAGACGCGATTGAAGTGATGGCAGTGGTTCTGGAACCGCTGCCCAACGCCATGTTCAAGGTGGAACTGGAGAACAAGCACCAGGTACTGGCGCACGTTTCCGGCAAGATGCGCAAGAACTTTATTCGCATCCTGCCTGGCGACAAGGTCGCGGTGGAACTTTCACCCTACGACCTGAATCGCGGAAGAATTGTGTATCGCTACAAGTGAGATTGCGAGGATCGTGTTTCTCAACTCTGTTCAAGTCGGGATGGGTTTCGACTGAGAACTGAGAACCGGGAACTGAGAACTGTTATGAAAGTACGAGCATCGGTAAAGAAAATCTGTGACAAGTGCAAGGTCATCCACCGCAAGGGTGTGGTGCGGGTGATCTGCGTCAACACGAAACACAAACAGCGCCAGGGCTAGAGCCCCGCCGCCCGGAGTTTAAGAACTATGGCACGTATCGCAGGCGTCGACTTACCGCGCCAGAAGCACATCAACATTGCGTTGACCTACATCTACGGCATCGGGCATCCGCGCGCCGGGAGCATTCTTGACGAGGCCAAGGTGGACCCCATGAAGAAGGTCCAGGACCTCAGCGAAGAAGAAGTCAACCGCATCCGCACCGTGATTGAGGCGCAAGGGATGGTTGAGGGCGATCTGCGCAAGGAAGTTTCGATGAACATCAAGCGGCTCATCGAAATCGGCTCCTATCGCGGGTTCCGTCACCGCCGCAACCTGCCGGTCCGCGGACAACGCACCCATACCAACGCGCGCACCCGGAAGGGCCCGCGCAAGGGTACGGTGTCGACCAAGAAGAAGGCGACGTCGAAGACCTAAAAGCAGTTCTCAGTTCTCAGTTCCCAGTTCTCAGTTAGAACCGGGGTTTGCTGAGAACTGAGAACTGGGAACTGAGAACTCTGAAATGGCAAAACCAGCAGCAGCGGGCGGCACTGCCGCACCGGAGAAAAAAGGCAAGAAGAAGACGTTCAAGAAGAAGGAGCGCAAGCACGTTCCCCATGGACTGTGCTACGTGCAAGCGTCCTTCAACAACACGATCGTGACTATCACCGACATGAATGGCAACGTTCTGTCGTGGAAGAGTTCGGGATCGCTTGGCTTCCGCGGATCGCGCAAAGGTACGCCATTCGCGGCGCAGCAGGCGGCGTCGAACGCGGCCAACATGGCGCGCGATCACGGTGTCCGCAGCGTGGACGTGCGCGTGAGCGGCCCCGGTTCCGGCCGCGAGTCGGCGGTGCGAGCTCTGGCCTCGTCCGGCATCGAAGTGCGCTCTATTCGCGACGTGACTCCGATTCCGCATAATGGATGCCGTCCGCCCAAGCGGCGCAGAGTCTAAGAACAAGTGGTCAGTGGCCAGTGGCCAGTAAGATCAAAAGCGTATGCTGGCCACTGATCACCGATCCCTGGCCACTGATTTTCGTCCGGGACGAAGGGTGAAGCCAAACCCGTAAACCGGTCATCTAAAAGGAGAACAACTTGGCACGTTATACCGATGCAGTCTGCCGTCTATGCCGCCGCGAGGGGATGAAGCTTTTCCTCAAAGGCGCAAAATGTTTTAGCGATAAGTGTCCCATCGAGAAGCGCAACTTCGCTCCCGGACAACATGGGAAAGACCGCAAGGCCAAGATCGTTGGCTACGGTCTGCAGTTGCGCGAGAAACAGAAAGCCAAACGCATCTACTTCACCCTCGAAGGCCAGTTCCGCAACTACTTCGAGAAGGCCGCGCGCACCCGGGGCGTGACCGGCGAACTGCTCTTGCAACAGCTCGAGCGGCGTCTGGACAATGTGGTTTTTCGTCTGGGCTTCGCGCAATCGCGGCGCCAGGCGCGGCAACTGGTGCGCCACGGGCATGTCGCCGTCAACAATCGCAAGGTCAACATTCCTTCCTACGAAGTGAGTGCGGGCGAGGAAATTTCCATCCGCGAGAACAGCAAGAAGCTCGCGGTATTGGAAATGGCCAAGGAATTCGCCAGCCACGGCACGCTGCCCAACTGGCTGGAAGTGAATCGCGATAATTACACCGCGCGAGTGCTCTCGTTGCCCAAGCGCGAAGATATTCAACTGCCGGTGAATGAGCAGTTGATCGTTGAACTGTATAGTAAGTAAGACATTGAGCGATTGTGCCATCGGGCCATTGAGCGATTTAAAATCACTCAATCTCCCGATCGCTAAATCGCTCAATTCTCGGTCCACATTTCGAGCCAGATCAGCCTGTCCTGGCGCTTGACCTGAATCCGGACCTGTTCAGGGAGCCAGAACTGAGCCAAACGGCCGAAGGAGAAACAAATGCTTTGGAAAGGTTTTCAGAAACCGAAACGTCTCGCAGTTGACACTTCCACCCTCACCGACAAGTACGGAATCTTCTGGGCGCAGCCCTTTGAGCGCGGCTTCGGCACGACCGTGGGCAATGCCCTGCGCCGCGTGCTGCTGAGCTCCATCGAAGGCGCCGCGGTTACCGCGGTGAAGATGGAAGGCGTGCTCCACGAATTTCAGTCGATCCCCGGCGTGGTGGAAGACGCGACCGACATCATCCTCAACTTGAAACAGATTCCGTTCAAGCTGGCGGGCGATGCGCCGAAAGCTATCTATCTGCGCGCCGATCAGCCCGGCGTGGTGACCAGCGGCATGATCGAAGCGGATGGTGATGTCGAGGTTCTGGATAAGGACGTCTACATCGCAACCGTCAGCGAAGGCGGCAAGCTTGACATGGAAATGCGTCTGAAGCGCGGCCGCGGCTATGTTTCCGCCGATAAGAATTTCGATGAGGACCTTGGCATCGGATTCATTCCCATCGATTCCGTGCACTCGCCGGTGCGCAAGTGCAACTACACGGTGGAAGCGGCGCGTCTCGGCCAGATCACCGACTACGACAAACTTACCCTCGAAGTGTGGACCAACGGCTCCATCACGCCCGCCGATTCCATCGGCCTGGCCGCGAAGCTGATCAAGGACCACATGAACATCTTTATCAACTTCGAGGAAGAGATTGAAACCGGCGTATCTTCGTCGGACGACCGGAAGCCGGAGATCCATAACGAGAACCTGAACCGTTCCGTCGAGGAACTCGAGCTTTCAGTGCGCAGCTATAACTGCCTGAAGAATGCGAACATTCAGACCATCGGCGAGCTGGTGCAGAAGACAGAATCGGAAATGCTCAAGACCAAGAACTTCGGCCGCAAGTCGCTGAACGAGATCAAGGAAATTCTTTCCTCGATGGGTCTGAGCCTGGGCATGAAGATCGACGAGCACGGCAACGCCGTGCCCGGTCCGACTTCGAATCTGGTCCTTCCGGCTTCGGCCTACGGACCGGACGATCAGCTGTAAGAATGCAGGGATCAGGGGATAGGGGTCAGGGCCAGCGATACCTGAAACCTAACCCCTGATCCCTAACCCCTAGCCACTGAGGTTTCAACATGCGTCACAAAGTAGCAGGCTACAAACTCGGACGGAACACATCGCACCGGCGCTCGCTGCTGCGGAACCTGGTCACGTCGGTGATCGTGGAGGAGCGGGTCGAGACGACCGTTCCCAAAGCCAAGGCCGCGCGGCCGCTCGTCGAGAAGATGATTACGCTCGGCAAGCGCGGCGACCTCGCCGCCCGCCGTCTGGCCTCGGCTTACCTGATGACCGATGAGGCCGTGGTGAAGCTGTTCGATACCATCGGCCCGCGCTTCGGCGACCGCAACGGCGGATATCTGCGCATTGTCCGCACCGGATGGAATAAGGGCGACGGCGCCGACAAGGCTTTCCTCGAACTCCTGGGCAGCGAAAAGGTGCTGGACGAAAAGCGCGAGAAGCGCGCCGAAAACCGCGCGAAGAAAGTCGCGGAAGCCAAGAAAGCCATGGAAGAAGCCGAAGCGCAAGCCCAGCACGACGGCGGCGTCGAGCCGGTCAAGGAAGAAGAAGACAAGAAAGAGTAAGTGCGATTTTGTCTGGAAAGGCACGGCATGAGCCGTGCCTTTTTTGTTCGCGGCGAAACTTATCAGCTTTTGTCATTCTGCCTTGGGTGCAGGCCCAAGGAGGAACCTGTTTTAGGCAGCGTCTCCGACCTTCCCACAGGTACATGTCCTGTCGCGGCTCCCGCCGGTAATCTTGCCGTAAGTTGCCATCCCTATAAGCTTTACTCAGGATGGGCTTTACTCGCATACAGATCGGCATTGCTGTCGGCGTTGCCGCGCTGCTGGTGTGTGGATTTCTCGGCTATATCCATTGGCTTAGCAATCAGGGACCAGTGCTGGCGCGCTCTGAAGAGCGCGATACTTTGACCGGCCTGCCGGTCAGCATCCGGATGAATCCGTTGCGCGACCGCACCATTGAGCATAGCGCCAACAAGTTTCTGCGCGAGTTGCGCGATGGCCACTGCGACGATCTGCTCTCCAAGTGGGAGCACGACTACCGCAAGAAGTACGCCCACTTCATCTGCGATTCGGAGGCGAAGCATCCGCTTCTCTCATGGGAGTTGGCGGAGTGGGAAAGCAACCCGCCCCTCACCATCCTTCACTACCGCGGCAAGCGCCTCAACAGCCCGGGCCAGGCCAGCACTTACAAGGAGCTCTTCACCGTCACCGCCGAAAACAAAGAGGGGCAGTGGGTGGTTACTAAGTACGACGCGATGTACTGAGAAGCAGTTCTCAGATTCTCGAGTTCTCAGTTCTCAGTTCTCAGTTCTCAGTTCTCAGTTCTCAGTTCTCAGTTCTCAGTTCTCAGTTCTCAGTGTTTCGCGCGATGCATTGAATCCATCATAAGATCCTAGATTTTCTGGTCCTTCTCCGTGCCGGAGCCTGCCCTGAGCGAAGCCGAACGGTGTCTCCGTGGTAAAAATTAATCATGCCTGACCGTTCCCCCGAGCGTGAGCCCTCCGCTGCTCGAAACATCTACGTCTTCGGCGTCACTTCGTTTCTGAACGACACTGCCACCGAGATGGCGTACTGGGTGCTGCCGGCGTTTCTGGCGTCGCTGGGGGCGGGACCGGCGCAGTTGGGATTGATCGAGGGCGTTGCCGAGAGCGTGGCGTCGTTTGCCAAACTTTTCTCTGGATATCTTACCGACCGCATCGAGCGCCGCAAGCCGGTCGTTGTCTCCGGATACTTTGTAGCGAATGCAGTGAAGCCTCTGCTTGCGATTGTCACGGCGTGGCCGCAAATTCTGCTGATTCGCTTCACTGATCGCCTCGCCAAGGGCGTGCGCGGCGCTCCGCGCGACGTGATGGTGGCCGAGTCAGCGCCGAAAGGGCGGCTGGGCTCGGCTTACGGGCTGATCCAGTCGATGGATTCCGCCGGAGCTATCGCCGGTCCTCTGACTGCGCTGGTTCTGCTCGCGCGTTACGGAATCCGCAGCGTGTTCTGGGCGGCTGCGGTTCCGGGAGCGCTGTGCGTGCTGGTCGCGCTGCTTGGGATCCGTGAGACCGCAAGGCGGGATGAATGGTCGAAAAAATCCGCGCCCACTTCGCTGGTGGCGGGAGGGGGCACGAAAATAAAGCTTCCCATGAGTTTCTACTTCGTTCTCATTGCCGTGACACTTTTTTCTCTCGGCAATTCGAGCGACATGTTTCTCGTTCTGCGCGCGCAGAATCTGGGGATTCCTGTGGCGCTTGCGCCCCTTCTCGGTCTGGTCTTCAACATTACGTACACGCTTGCGTCGTGGCCTGCGGGCTGGTTTAGCGACCATGTTTCGCGGCGGCTGGTTGGCTCCGCCGGCTACGTGATTTTTGCCGCGGTCTATTTTGTTTTCGGGCGCGCGCCCTCCACGCTGGCCATCTGGATTGCGATGGCGGTTTATGGCTTCTACTATGCTCTTACGCAGCCGGTGCTGAAGGCTCTGGTGGTGGAGACCGTCGGCGAGCAGGTGCGCGGCCGCGCTCTCGGCATTTATTTCTTTGTCACCAGTGTGGCCACTTTAGCTGCGAGCTTGATCACTGGAGAATTGTGGAAGCATTACGGCGGCGCGATTCCGTTTTACTTCTCGGCGGCGCTGGCGCTGCTGTCCGCGGGAATTTTGCGGGTCGCGGGGGGCTTCTCACCGATAACAGCAGATTGATCATTTCACGGTTAATTCGAGGGGGACGCCTTCCGAATCAACTTCCTAACCGCACTTCGCAGGTTAGCCGGAAATCGGCTGAATGGAGCCGCGATTTCCGTCGCTTCTTCTTCTCCACATCCACCACAAAAAAATGAGCAACTGCACTCCGACTCCCGCGCATGTGTCGAGGACAACATCCCGAATCGTCCCAGTGCGTGAAGGAATGAGGCTCTGGTGCCACTCGTCGAGACTGGCGACGAAAGCGGTACCCAGAATTGCAATGGTCGTCCAGCGCAACGTCCACCTCACGTTAGTCATTGCGGGCAAAGTGGCGCGCCATGCTCGGAAAAGCAGGACGCTCAGGATGCCGTAACCGACGACGTGGCCTCCTTTGCGAATGTAGTAGTGCCAAATCTGGAAGCGTTCCCAGTCCATGCCGACGAGATGCTTCAGCAGAGGATAGAGAAAGCGGCCAGTATTACGGGCAGAAAGCATGGCGCTGGATTCAATGGCGATGAGGATGAGCCAAAGAATCGCGGCGATCCAGGCCTTCAGAACGTCGTGGCGATCGGAGTTCAAGCGCGCGGATTACTCGACGCCATAGTTGGGCGCCTCGCGGGTGATCATGACGTCGTGGACGTGACTCTCGCGGAGTCCGGCACCGCTGATGCGGACGAAGCGCGTTTTCTGCAAGAGTTCCGCGATGGTGGCGCAGCCGCAGTAGCCCATGCCTGACCGAAGCCCGCCGACCATTTGGTGAACGATCATGGCGACTGAACCGCGATAGGGTACGCGTCCTTCAATGCCTTCGGGAACAAGTTTGCCCAGGCGGTTGGAATCGCCGTCGTTGGCTGAGACTGCGGCGGAGGAATCGCCTTCGGTGTTTTGGAAGTAGCGTTCGCTGGAACCTTGTGCCATGGCACCGATCGAGCCCATGCCGCGATAGGACTTGAAGGAGCGGCCTTGATAGAGGATCAGTTCGCCGGGACTTTCGTCGGTGCCGGCGAAGAGTGAGCCGATCATGACCGCACTTGCGCCCGCGGCCAGCGCCTTGGTGATGTCGCCGGAGTACTTGATGCCGCCATCGGCGATGATGGGAACCCCGGCATCTTTTACTGCGCGGAAAGCTTCAGCGATAGCGGTGATCTGCGGAACGCCAGCGCCTGTGACTACGCGCGTGGTGCAGATGGAACCGGGGCCGATGCCGACCTTGATGCCGTCGGCTCCGGCGCGAGCCAGTTCGCAGGCGCCATCGAAGGTGGCGACATTGCCGGCGAGCAGTTGCATCTCGGGCAGCTTCGACTTCACGAGCTTCACAGCGTCGAGCACCTTGGTCGAGTGGCCGTGCGCGCTGTCGATGGCGAGCACGTCAACTTTGGCTTCGGCTAGTTCCTGGGCGCGCTCGAGAAAATCTCCGGTGGCGCCGATGGCGGCGCCAACGCGCAGGCGTCCCTGAGGGTCCTTGGCGGCGTTGGGATATTTCAGCTTTTTCTGAATGTCTTTTACGGTGATCAGTCCCTTGAGGTTGTACTTGTCGTCGACGACGAGAAGTTTTTCGACGCGGTGCTCGTGGAGAATCTCTTCGGCATCTTCGAGTGTAGTCCCCACGGGCACGGTGATGAGATTCTTCTTGGTCATCACGCGATCGATGGGAATGTCGAAGCGGGTTTCGAAGCGCAGGTCGCGGTTGGTAAGGATGCCGACCAGTTTGCCATCCTTGGTAGTGATGGGCACGCCGGAAATCTTGTATTTGCGCATGACTTCGAGCGCGTCGCTAACTTTGTCGGTGGGCGACATCGTGACCGGATCGACGATCATGCCGCTTTCCGAGCGCTTCACTTTGTCGACTTCATTGGCCTGCTGCTCGATCGAGAGGTTGCGATGGATGATACCGAGCCCGCCCTGCTGGGCCAGAGCAATCGCCATGTGCGACTCGGTGACGGTGTCCATGGCGGCGCTGACGATAGGAATGTTCAGGCTGATGTTGCGGGTGAGCTGGGTCTGGGTGGAGGCGGTCGCGGGAATTACATCGGAACGCGCGGGTAAGAGGAGGACGTCGTCGAAGGTGAGAGCTTCGGGTACGGGAAAGTGAATCATAAGTGTCTCGGAAATTCTCCCTGGTGGGGGTGAATCTTTATTCTAGAGAGAGTGCGGAGTTGAGGCAAATGGAAGACGGGGTGAAGGTGGAGGGTTTTCACCAACCAACCAAAAAGGCTGGAGCATATAATCTTTACTTGGATTTACACTAACTAATGAAATCCTCGTTTGTGCTTCTGTCCTGTTTTCTGCTCTTATCCGCGACCGAAGCGCAAATTCCTGCCTCGAAACCACCCTCCAACTGCACAGTTCAGGGCCAGATCATTCGGCAACCCGGGGGCCAGCCAATCCGGAAAGCGAACGTTCGGCTATCTGGAACTGCTGAGGAGCAAGGAGACTCAGCCGATCTTGTTGCCGTTACAGGCGCCGATGGCCACTTCATGATCGAGGACGTAAAACCGGGAACCTACCGCGTGGGTTATGACCGTTCTGGTTTTGTTGACGCTGAAAAGCGCCACCACGGCAACCGAATGCTGCTCTCACTGGAGGCAGGGCAGGAAATCAAGGATTTGCTTTTCCACATGGCGCCTGCAGCTGTGATCACTGGAAAGGTCACTGACATCGACGGCGATCCCGTGCCGGGAGTTGAGGTCGTAGCCCTTCCTCCACACTTTTGGCAGGACAGAGTCCCGACTCCGGGTGGCGGGAGTTTCACGACTGACTTGGGTGAGTATCGCATCAGTGATCTGGCTCCAAACCGTTACACGATTGTTGCCCAACCACCTTCTCGACTGCCCCGACCCACGCAATCCGCGAAAGCTGCGGAGAAGAATGGTCTGGTTTATGTAGCGACGTACTATCCGGGCTCGTCCGACAGGAGTCATGCGCTTTCCGTTGATCTCCATGCCGGAGACGAAGTTCCGGTCAACATCACCCTGGGCGTGGCACAGCCCTTTCATGTTCGCGGACAAGTAACGAACCTGCCGGTAGAAGCACGGGACGATGCAAATATCGTTTTGCGTCCGCTCGATGAGGATTTTACGCGCCATGTCAGCCCTTGGCCGATTGACAAGGAGGGCAAGTTCGACATCAGTGGGGTGTTCCCAGGGTCTTATAGTGTCCTCCTGATTTCTGGCACCTACCTGCACCCATCGGTGATGCGCGGGGACCAAACTGTGGAGGTCACAGCTGCCGATGTCGAAGGATTGCGGATTTCCCCTGTTCCCAATGGTCAGGTCCGTGGCCGGTTTCGCATGGACAACGGCGAAAAAATCGACTGGTCGGAGACCGAGGTGAACCTTTACTCCAGCCTTCACGACAAGCGTTGGGGCGGCGGTGCCGTCGACATCAGTATGCAAGCACTTTGGTGGGACGACCGACCGGCCCATGCAGAAGCTCCAAAAGGATGGGTCTTTCGAAATAAAGGATGTTCCGCCTGCCACCTATCGCCTGTCAGTGGGGTCTCTCGGCAAGGCCTTAGACGCTTGCTTTGTCAAAACTGTGAAGCTGGGTGGAAGGGATGTCACTGACTCGGGTTTCAACGTCGCAGGCACGTCATACTCACTCGACGTCGTGGTTGGAGCCAACGGCGCGAGCGTCGAGGGTTTCGTTACGGACAACAAAGACAAGCCGGCGTCTGACGTCTACGTCGTCATCGTTCCGTCTGATGAGGGCAGTCAGCGTCGGGATCTGTATGACCGGAGAGCCACGGATTCCCGCGGCCACTTTAGCCTGAAGGGATTGAATCCGGGTGAGTTTCTGCTATTTGCGGCTGACGAAGACCCCTACCAAACCGACCTTCTGGACCCCGAGTTCATTCACGCACATGAGTCGCTAGCCAAATCGGTTCGACTCAAAGAGGGTGAACATCAGAGCGTAATACTGAAGTTGGCGCCTCCCAGCAACTGAGTATTCATTGAGAGTCCGCCCTTCTCGCTCGCGTCCTCGCGCCATCCTAACCCCAGCGCACAAGCCTTGCGCTTTGCGCGGGCAGGCACTGGGGGCACTGGGGGCGGGGGGTGTGGCAGTTTTGCCGCTCCTTCCTTCCACCCCGGCAAATGGAAGACGGGGTGAAGGTGAGCCTTCAGAACGTGCTTCCACGGTATCGCATCGGTTGGGGGTAGTGCTTAAATTTGCCAGCCTCGAAGAAAAAGCAGATCGAGCTTCGCTCGACCGGACAGCCGTCCCTACATGGGCATCTCCGCAAACTGAGACACCACTTTGACAGGCATCAAATGGCGGTGGTGGTGTCGTGACGAGTTATAGTCGCGCGACCGAGCCTGCTGCGGCGGACCAAGGAAAAGCGATATGCGAAACCAGCCTTCAGAATACCCCGCAGGGACGACACATTTTTCGCTCCGCTGAAGATCCAGGCTTCTCTTTCCTCCCGATGCAGAGTTGCGGCTGCCTGGCGAATGGCGGCCGCATAGTGGGCGCGCCCGCGATCCGCGGCGGGCGTCCAACAGTCGAAGATCATGGCAGCACTGGGGGAAGACGGCTCGAGATTGTAGCCGATCTCCGCTAAACGGAAGCCGTCATAGCTGGTGATCCACAGAAAATGGATGGGGCGGCCGATTTCATCTTGCAGCACAAAACCTGAGGCTCCCGGTTGCGTCAAGCGATTGGCGCATCGCATCAGGTAGCGGAGTGTGTGCGTGTCGCCGGCGTTGCTGATCGACGCCTCCACCAGATGCTCCCTGGTCAGCGGCAGCAGTTGACAGGCCGGGTCCTTAGACAGTTGAAGGTCAGGAGCTTCAAAGAGCAGCACCTCGTCCTGGGAGGCCAAGGGCCTGACTGCCTTCTGAATGGAGTATCGAGCGGTGGCCACGACTCCATTCTCCTGAACGCGGCTTGCCGCAACCTGAAAAAGGGCGCGGGCCTCCCGGAGTTTGTTGCCGAATTGTGGAAAGCGGTCGGCTGTGCTGGTTAACATCTGGCGCGCAAGGCTGGCAACGTGGCGCTGGAAGCCACGGGAGAGTTGGACGTAGCGCGTCTCCCGGGTATTGTTGGCAAATCGCTCCTTGTAGGGTTCGTCTCCGAGGCCGAGGTCGAGCCATCGAAGAGAAGCATCCCTGGCCCCTTCTTCGACCATAAGACGAAGCAGGCAGGATCCTGGTGACACGTGCTCGTACTCCATCTGGAAAGTGGGCAGGTACCAGAACCAACTCCCCCCGAATCGGAAACCATAGTTCCAGGCAACGGGCCGGCCATCGATCTCCAACTGGCTGATCTTGAGCCATCCGGAATGAGACAGCAGATCGCTCAATTGCCGGAGGAAGGTGCGACGCTCGGGGCCAAGCAGCGGGCTCACGCGATTACTGGCGAGAAAACGTGAAATCTGAGCGGAGACGATCGACTCAAGGCTCACCCCGATCTGCTCCGGTTCTGTAAGGTGAACGACCTTCACCGAACCCAGGGTTGAAAGTTTCTTGAGGGCGCGCTTCTCCCTGCTCCGGGTTGCCAGCGTTCGGAGAAGGGTCTCGCGCTGCTCGTCGCCACCCAACTGGACGACGCCGCAATTGTAGGCGGTGCGCGAGGTGAGGTAAAAGTGGCGCAATCCGGCAACGCCGGGAAGCTCCTTGAGGGTGGCTGAATCCGCAGGAACGTTGGCCAGAACCAAGTCGCTGAGACCGAGGTTCTGGATTTCTTGCAGAAGGGCAAGCAGCACCGCTTTGCGATTTGCCGGAGTGCTTACGATATCGCAGTAGTCGGCGGTGCTGGAGGTTAAGAAAAACGCTGCGCGAGGCGCATTGGGATCGACCGCCAGGGCCACCACGCCCGCGAGTTGGCCGGAATCGTACATGAGAAAAAGCAGGGGAGACAGGCGGTCCTGGAAGCCACGGCTGGCAGCCAGCGCCCACTGGTAGGTGAAAAACACCTCTGGATTGTCCATGGCCAGCACCAGGGAATTCCAAGCCTCAGAGAGATCGGGGTCTTCCGGAATTTCCTTCAGGACGGTGACTTGCACAGGTTTTCAGGCTTTCATACCGCGAAGACTGCAGGCTGGTGTAAGGATGCCGGATTCTCGCTGAAGACGCAACCGAACCACGATGCTATGCTCCCACCGCGCGCTGGAGGCGGGTGTGAAGGCCGCTCAGATGAGCGGCGAACTCGGGAAGCGTGGTTTCCGACGTCACGTGGGTTCGAGGAATCGCAAACCGATTCGAAGGCTCAGAGCCCCAGTGTTCGACGTTAAGGAATGCACAGGCGAACCCGGCTTCGCGAGCCAGGAGTAGTTCTCGTTCTCCCATGGTGGAAGAGTTGCCAAAGGGATAAGCGAAGGCCCAGACTGGTCGGCCCAGCGCGCGCTCCAGGTTAGTTTTGCTTTCCTGGATCTCGCGGCGCGCTTCTTCCTCGCTGCACAGCGACAAAACAGGATGCGACAGGGTGTGCGCTCCGATGCTCATTCCGGCTTGAGTCATCTTTCTCAGTTCCGCAATATTCAAGAGGCGCCATCGCCTCTCAGAAAGAAAAGCCTGTGTCGGTCCACAGTGATGGCGCACTTTGTCCATCCAATCCGCTCTTGCCTTTGCCTCCAACCGCGAGGCTTTTCTCACGGCGCTCCACCACTGGGCTTGAAAACTCGTTGAGGATGGGGATTCCGGGCCTTCTTCCGCCGGAAGCTGCAGATCCGGTGCGATCAGCGGCTTGTTACGCATCAGGTGGTAAAGCTCCTCGTACCAAAGCATGCCCGGTTCATCGCTGCAGGAAGCCGCGGTCACCAGGAAAAGGCACGAGACGCCCTCGCTATGCAGAACCGGGAGCATGTCCGTTAGCGTGTTAACCAGACCGTCGTCGCAGGTCACCAGAACAGCGCGCGGAGGAAGTTGCTTGCCTTGCTCGATCCAGGCTCGAAAGTCATCGGGGTGAACGACATGATAGTGAGACTTCAGAAATTGGATCTGCTGCCGAAAAACTTCGGACTGGACCAGATTTCCGTCGAGAAAGGTTTCATCGGCGGAATGGTCCGCCGGGACTACTCCGTGGTAGTTCACGACAGCGTAGCCGCCGATTGGCGTGATGCGGTCGAGGCATCCGCTGTGATGCAGAGCTGGATATACCGCACGCTTCAATAGTGGACTGACGAGCCGCATTCTGAATCGATAACATTGTAGCAACTGATCGGGTTTGAGGCGTCGCCTCTGCTTTTGTCCGTTGGGAACCAAAGGGAACGATAACCAAACCAATACCTGCCCTCGAAGAACGATTGTTTAAGGCGGAAGGCCTGCCTTAGTCTCAAAGTTGGATATGAGCGTGGTCAACTTCGAATGAATCACGAGCCAGGGCAGCAGTTCTTTACACGCGCACGTAGCGTTGTTTCCCGGGTCGCCGGAGGGAAAACTCTTATTGTGCCGGTGCGCGGGAAGGCCGGAAATCTGGCGTCGATTTACAGTCTCAGCGGGACCGGGTCTTTGATTTGGCAATTGTTGGAAGCGCCCAGAGCGCTCCCGGAGTTGATCAGCGCGGTAGAGCGGGAGTACGAGATAGGGCAAGAGCAAGCGCAGAAGGATGTGACCCAATTCGTTGACGAGATGTTCTCGGTTGGACTGGTGGAGGTCTGCCCGCGAGTTGCGATCAATGCGACCGTGGCGAAGGGGCAGGTGGAGTGGGAGACGGCAGGCTCTCACTGATCGCGATCGCGCCACACCCGGGCAGATCCGCGGAGAGTGGAATTAACTCAGCAGCTACTTTCCGCGTGCTTCAATTGGAGACTGTAAGTTGCGTCCTTAGCGGAGATATGTTCTATACAGCCGAGTGAATTTGTGACGTTCTCGGTTGAGTGTTGCAGGGAACGTCCCTTCACTTCTCGCCCCGCGGTCGTTTGTCTTTTACCCCTCATCCGGCGTATATTAGAGAACTGAGAACTGTTGTGTAATACCGGCATTTGGCGAAGCACACCAGTGGGCGCAAGCCCACTTTTTCGTTGCGGAGGAATCTGCAGGGTGGGCTGGGTCGTAAGTTATTGGATGCATGGCACTTGAGGTTGATCGGGTACGCGAGATTGCGGAGCGGGTAGCGGCCTCCAGCGGGCTGGAAGTGGTCGACGTCGAGTTTCGCGGGAGTGGCAAGGCCCGCATGCTGCGCGTGTTTCTGGACAAGCCCGGAGCGGCGAGTGGCGATCCGCTGGCGGGGGTGACGCACGGAGACTGCGCCAACTTCAGCCGCGAGTTTGGCACGATCCTCGATGTCGAGGATGCGGTGCCGGGTAGCTACACGCTGGAAGTTTCGTCGCCCGGGTTGGACCGGAAGCTGACGAAGGCGGCTGAGTTTGAGCGCTTTGTCGGCAGCCGGATGAAGTTGACGACGAGGAATCCGGTGAACAACAACCGGTACTTCGAGGGGCGGCTGGAAAGTTTTCGCGATGGATGCCTGAGGCTGGACTTGAGCGTGTCGAGCCACAAGTCGCGCAGGAAGATGGGCGCGGCGGCAGCGGAACAAGGGCAAAAGATCGAGATTGAATTCGCCAATGTGGAGAAGGCGAATCTGGTGCCGGAAATCTGAAGACAGGTCTTAGGTATCAGGTCTCGGGTCTTAAGTTTTTCCAAGACCTAACACCCAAGACCTGCTGTTGAGCAGGCTTCATAACGGAATCATTCATATGGCTAGTGAGCTTTACAACACGATCGATGCGTTGAGCCGCGAGAAGGGGATTGATCCGCAGATTGTGGTGAGTGCGGTGGAAGACGCCATTGTGATGGCGACGCGCAAATACTACAAGACGCAGGAAAACCTGCGCGCCGAGTTGGATAAGGAAACCGGCAAGATCAACGCGTTTGCGGTGAAGACGGTGGTGGAGACTCCGGAGCAGGTGGAAGATCCGCTGCTGCAGATCACGCTGGAGGATGCGCGCAAGACCGATCCCAACCTTGAGGTTGGCGGAGAGTTGCGGATTCCGAAAGTTACGGAAGGAATCCTCGGGCGCATTGCGGCGCAACTGGCGAAGCAGGTGATCTTTCAGAAAGTGCGCGAGGCGGAACGCGACACGGTTTACAACGAGTACATCGGACGCGTGGGCGAAGTGGTGAACGCGACCGTGAAGCGGGTGGAAGGTCCCGATGTGATCTTCGACATCGGCAAGGCGGAAGCACGCATGCCGCGCAAGGAGCAATCGCGGCTGGAGTCGTTCGCGATTGGCGAGCGGGTGCGGGTGGTGATTGCGCGGGTGGAGAGAGCTTCGAAAGGGCCGGGGGTGGTGGTGTCTCGCGCCGTGCCGGACCTGGTGCAGCATTTGTTCCAGACGGAAGTGCCGGAGATTTACGACGGTACCGTGGTGATCCGCGCGATTGCGCGCGAAGCCGGCGAGCGCACGAAGATTGCAGTCATGTCCAAGGACAAGGATGTGGATGCGGTCGGCGCTTGCGTGGGCATGAAGGGGATGCGGGTGCAGTCGATCATCCGCGAACTGCACGGGGAAAAGATTGACATCATCGAGTATCACGAAGACGCGGTGACCTTCGCCGAGAAGGCGCTGCAGCCGGCAAAAGTTAGCAAGGTTACTGTGGTTGACTCCGGCGGAAAGCATCTCGAGGTTGTGGTTGACGACAGCCAGCTTTCCCTTGCGATCGGCAAGAAGGGGCAGAACGTGCGGCTGGCGGCGAAGCTGCTGGGCTGGAAGATCGACATCAAGAGCGAAGAAGAGAAGCGGCAGGAAGTGGAGCAGCAAATGGCGGACATTATGCCGCAGACTGCTACGCCGCTGGAGAAAGTGCCGGGCTTGGGCGATGGGCTCGTGGAGAAGTTGGGCGCTGCAGGCGTGAGCACGGTGGAAGCGCTGGCTGACATGACCCCGGAGCAGCTTGAGGCGATTGAGGGCATCGGGCCGAAGACGGTGGAAAAAATCAGTCTTGCGGTGAATAATTACTTTGCCAGCCTGGAGCAGGGTGCGGCGGTTGAAGGTGCGGCGGAAGGCGAAGTAGCTGAAGGGGAAGCTGCGGCCGAAGGGGAAGCTGCGGCCGAAGTTGAAGCTGCTGTGGCAGAGCCTGATACCAGTGCAGAAGACATTACGGCTGAAGTTCCTGTGGCGGTGGAAGAAGTGGCGTCCGCAGACGAACCGGCGGCGAGCGCGGAAGTAGCGTCGACGGAAGAAGGCACTGTCGAAGCAGACACGCTTGCCGCGGACGAGCACGAAGGGCAGGCGGAGCATTCCGCGGAGCAGCCTGCTTCGGAAGAAGAATCCGCTCCCGAAACCAGAGAATAATTATGGCCCGCTGGCATACGTTCAACGGCGTGGGACCGAAGAAAGTGACTCCGTGAGGTCGATGATGACCTAACTAAAACACGGATCAACGAAAGGCCGGATGAGTAAGGTTCGAATCAACGATCTAGCCCGAGAGCTGGAAGTCAAGAGCAAAGCCATTCTGGATACGCTTCCGTTGGTAGGGGTGACCGAGAAGAAGACGCACTCCAGTTCTCTGGAAGAGCACGAAGCGGAAAAAGTACGTGCGTACATCCGCTCCGCGGCGGAAGGTTCGTCCCCGGCGGGCAAGTCGAGTTCGCGCGCGCTTCGCGGCGAAGAAGAAATCAAAACAAAAATTGATCTGTCGCACATTTCCCGTCCCGGGGATGTGCTGAGGGCGATCACGCAGAAGAAGGAAGCTGCACCGCCGGTGGCGGCGCGTCCGGCAGCGCCGCCGGTTACACATGCGCCGGGAGAAAAGCCTGCGGTGGTCGCGCCTCCGGCTGCCGTCAGCCGGCCTGTGGTCGCGCCCGTGGTGACGAAGCCAGCAGTGGCGCCTCCGGCCGCACCGGTGGCTGTGCTGCCAGTTCCGGTTGGTCCGGCGCACCCAGTGGTCGCTCCTCCCACAGCAGCATCCCCCGTGAGTGCGCCTCCGGCCCGCCCGGTGACGCCGCTTCCGGCGGCACAGGTTCCTGCTGCGACGGCGCCTCCGGTGGTTACAGCGAGCGCGCCGCCAGCAACTCCGGTTGCGGCACGTCCATCTGCTCCGCCGCCTCCCGTGCCGCGCATGATCGTTCCGCAAACCGGGCCACGGCCGGTGTACAAAGCTCCGCTGCATCCAACTCCGCCGCCGGTGCAGCCCGGAGTGCCAATCGGCGGCACGTCGCGTCCTGCACCTGGGCGACCAGTGCCGGGCCAGCCGATCTTTCAGCGCCGTCCGCCGGTTGCGGGCGCGGGTCCAGGTACGCCGCGTCCGCCGCTGCGTCCAGGCGAGCGCAGGCCTATGCATCCTACGCGGCAATCGCCCGCAGGAGCGCGTCCGCTGGGCGTGGGTCCAGCGCTTCCACCTCCGGGAACCACGCGGCCGGGCAGCCGTCCGGGTGGGCCGGCGCGACGGCCGGGTCAACGCTATGTTCCGCGCGGCGTGAAAGAAGGCCCGATGAAGGGCTATACGCCGCCGCCGCGCATGGTGGTGTCGAACGAGCCCATGCCGATCACGCGCAGCATCACCATCACGGAAGGGATCAGCGTGAAGGACCTGGCGGAGAAGCTGGAGATTCGCGCTAAGGATCTGATTTCGCGGCTGCTGTCCAAGGGTGTGTTTGCCACCATCAACCAGACCCTGGACGCGGAACTGGCGAGTGAAATGGCGCGCTTCTTCGGCGCGGATACGAACGTGATCACGTTCGAAGAGCAGACTGCGAAAGAGATTGATGCGGCCGCGGCCAGCGAAGAGTTGGTTCCGGAAACCGGGATACGGCCGCCCGTGGTTACGATCATGGGGCACGTGGACCACGGCAAGACGACGCTGCTCGACTCGATCCGCCTGACCAATGTGGCGGAAGGCGAGGCGGGAGGCATCACGCAGCACATTGGCGCCTACAAGGTGCGGATTACCGACAAGGAATCGCCGGCGTTCGGCCGCGAGATTGTGTTCCTCGATACGCCAGGGCACGAGGCGTTCACGCGCATGCGGTCGCGTGGCGCGAAGGCCACTGACATTGTGGTGCTGGTGGTGGCCGCCGACGACGGCGTCATGCCGCAGACGGTTGAGGCCATCGACCACGCGCACGCCGCAGAAGTTCCCATCATTGTAGCGGTCAACAAAATCGACAAGCCGGACGCATTGCCCGACCGAGTGAAGAAGCAGCTTGCCGACCGTGGCCTGGTGCCGGAGGAGTGGGGCGGCAAGACGGTTTTCGTCGACGTTTCGGCGAAGAAGAAAACAAATCTGAATCTGCTGATGGAAATGATTTGCCTGGTGGCCGACCTGGGCGAGTTGAAGGCGACGCCGGAACGCGCGGCGACTGGCGTGGTGCTGGAGGCGAAACTGGATCGCGGGCGCGGTCCTGTGGCCACGGTGCTGGTGCAGAACGGGACACTCAACGCGGGCGACAATTTTGTGGTGGGCAACGTTTATGGGAAAGTGCGCGCGATGTTCGATGACCGGGGCGCGCCGTTGCAGACGGCTCCGCCTTCGACTCCGGTGGAAATCATCGGTATGGAAGCGCTGCCGCAGGCTGGCGATCAGTTTGTGGTAGTGGCCGACCGCGACAAGGCTCGCGGCATTTCGGAATACCGCGAGCAGAAATCGCGCGAGGCGGCGCTGGCTAAGAGTTCGCGCGTATCGCTGGAAGGACTGGCGGAACAGATCAAGGCTGCGGGGACCAAAGAACTGAATGTGATTCTCAAGGGCGATGTGCAGGGCTCGGTGGAAGTGATCACCGATCTGCTGACCAAGCTCTCGAACGAGAAAGTGCGGTTGAAGCTGCTGCGCTCGGGCGTGGGCGCGATTACGGAGACCGACGTTCTGCTGGCGTCGGCGTCGAATGCCATCATCATTGGCTTCAACGTGCGGCCGGAGCGCAAGGCGCAGGAAATCGCCGAGCAGGAAAAAGTGGACATCCGGCTGCACTCGATCATTTACGAGTTGCAGGATGAGATCAAGCGCGCGATGAGCGGCTTGCTCGAACCTACCTTCAAGGAACACTATCAAGGCCGAGCCGAAGTGCTGAATGTTTTCCGCATCCCGAAAGTTGGGACCGTTGCCGGTTGCCGCGTGAGCGATGGCTTGATCAAGCGCGACTCCGAAGTCCGGCTGCTGCGCGACAACGTACAGGTGTTCAAGGGCAAGGTGGGATCGTTGCGGCGCTTCAAGGACGACGCCAGCCAGGTTACGAACGGCATGGAGTGCGGTATCTCGATCTCGAACTACGGCGACATCAAAGTCGGCGACGTGATCGAGGCGTTTGCGACCGAGAGAATTGCCGCGGAAGTAATTGCGTAGGCAGGGGTTAGGGGCTGGGGATTTGGGGTCAGCCTCCTTCCTTGATCCCTATCCTCTGATCCCTGTCCCCTAGATGATCGCCTTCCTCACGCTCGAACTTCACATCGAAGCGGCGCAATCCCTTAAAGACAAAAGGCAAGTCGTGCGCAGCTTGAAGGACCGGCTGCGGGCCAGATTCAATATTTCTGTCGCCGAACTTGATGCCAGCGGCTTGTGGAATCGCGCCACCATTGGCGTGGTCAGCATCTCCGATTCACGCGATTATCTCGATGGATTGATGAAGAACGTGGAGCGGCAGGCCACTCGAATCGCCAACAACCACGGGGCTGAAGTTGCCGATTGTTTCGTTGAATTCCTGTAGCTTCCTGTGCGAGTCTTGAGTCGCTCTCAGTCGATCCGCTTGACCGGTATGTCTTTGCCACCCGTGTGTAAGGTCATCGTGACGGCGCGTCCCTGGCTGTCGACGTCGAAGGTAAAAACATCGTCCGCCACCTTCGAGAAGAAATCCTTATCGCTTTCCGGGAACAACTCCTGTTTGGGCTCGTCGTTCTCCTGTATGGAGAGGTGGTCGCCTTCGCGCCGGATGGTCAGGATGAGGTTTGGCGGATCTCCGTAGCGGCCGACATATCGGTCGAGCAATTTCGAATCGACGGCAACTATTTTGTGTTCTCTTAACGGTTCGCGCGGCGGCAACTTATCGTAGGGAGTGAAGCCTTCCCACTCGATGGGAGTGAAAGTATTCTTGAGCAAGGTTTCCAGCAGTTCCTTGTAGATACCCTCGCCATTCGAGCTATTGGTCATGATCAGAATGCCGGTCTTGTGGTTCTCGAAGCAGACTGTGTAGTTTCGCCAGCCCTCGTCGTGGCCCTCTTTGAAAAAGGCCTTTCCGTGAGGAGTCCAGTACAGGCCCCACGCCAGCCCATAGCTGAGGCGGATTGGTTTGTTTTCATCGGTGGTTTCGCTGGCCAGGGTGGGAAATTCATGCTTGGAGAAAATCTGGACCTGCGGACTGAGCATTAACTCGTGGGTCTGCTTGCTGAGTCGTTCGCCCTGCATTACGGCCTGCATAAAGCGCGCAAAGTCAGAGACCGTGGTCCGCATCGAACCTGCGGCATCGGCTTTCGACGGTCCGTGAGGGCCAAGGGACCGTCCCCACTCGTCATATGCGTTGGCAGCGTCGCTCTCAAAGCGGCTCTCCCAGACCATGCTGGAGCGAGTCATTCCCAAGGGCTCAAAAACATGAGTCTTCATCAGATCTTGCACGGGCTTATGGGTGATGGTCTCGACCACCAGTTGCAAAAGATCGATGCCTTCGCCGGAATAGGCGAATCTTGAGCCCGGCTCAAAATTGATGTTCAACTTGCGGTCGTCATTGATCCAACGCCAATTGGGAAAGCCGCTGGTGTGGCTTAACAACATTCGCGATGTAATTCGTTTATAGCGTGGGTCGCCGGCCAGATCCTCGTACATGGGGTATTCCGGGAGCGGCTTGGGTAAGTACTGGTAGACCGGCTTGTCGAGGTCGAGAATCTTTTCATCGACGAGTTGCATGACCATGTAGGCGAATGCCACCTTGGTAAAGGATGCCGCGGTCATGACAGAGTCTGGGGTCAAGGGCAGATTCTTCTCTTTGTCGCGGACGCCGTAGGTCTTGAGGTAAACAACCTTTCCCTGGTCGAAGACCGCGAGACCGACTCCTGTCACCTCTGCGGCTTTCATCAGCCGGGTCAAGGTTGCGTCAATTTCTGTGGAGGTAATCCGGCTGCCGTCGAGGCGTCGAACGGTTGACTGTTCCGCCGCCGACGAAACAGCAATTGCCACCGTCATTGTGGCTGTCATTGCCAGCAACAAAGGCCTAGCTTTCATTAAATTCCCCTCCCAGGCCGAATGATACACACGTCTAGTGGACCTTCGGAAAGACGGACGTGCCATTGAAACGTGAGCCACTCATGTGAAAGCGACGCGGCGCGAGGTTTGTTCGCTATCGCACATTACCTCTGTACTTACCTTGATCCCTCTTTTGTGCGCGACAATAGCACTACAGGGCCAACACCTGCATCTGATTTTCTGATATTCTCATGCGTTTTATTCGAGGTGAAAGTGGAGAAGCGCGGGGTAAAGTACCATCGCGGGCGGTTGGGTGAGGCCTTGCGCGAGGAGATTGAAACCCTGGTGGAAGGAGAACTCGCCGATCCGCGCATTGGATTGGTGGGCGTGACTGCGGTGCATGTGGCTGATGATGGCCGCTCGGCGCAGGTTCTGGTGGATGTAGATGGCGACGATGAGGAAGCGGATCGAAGTCTCGAAGGCCTGATTGCCGCCAAGGAATATATACGGCACGAACTGGTGGAGCGTTTGCGGATAAGAAGGGCGCCAGAATTGTTGTTCCGGTTGGACCGTTCGGAGCGGGAAAAGGCGCGCGTGGAAGAACTGCTGGCACGGGCGAAGAAGAGAATGAAGGCTCGTGCGAAGCCGGCTGAGGAGAAGGCATAGCGATGCTGCAGGATGTTCTCCAGCAAATCGAGCAGCGTGACCGATTCGTGCTTACGTCGCACGCGCGGCCGGATGGCGACGCCATCGGATCGGCACTGGCGTGCTGCCAGGTTCTGCGCGCCATGGGGAAGCAGGCCGACGTGGTGCTGCACGACGGCGTGCCGCGCATCTATCGCGGGCTGCCCTTCGCCGACCAGGTGTTGCAAGCCGATCGGGTCCCCGGCAGTTACGAAGCTGCGATCATTCTGGAATGTGACAGCATTCACCGCACAAGGCTGGCGGGTTTGGAAGACCGCTTCCTGATCAACATCGATCATCATGTCAGCGGACGGCGGTTCGCCAACGTCAACTGGATCGATCCGCACGCCGTGGCGACGGCGGAAATGGTGTTCCGTCTGGCGCGCGAGGCGGGAGCGCATTTCTCTCCGGAGATTGCGACCTGCCTTTACATCGCGCTGATGACCGATACGGGATCGTTCATGTTTCAGGGGACGAACGAGCATACGTTCGCTCTGGCGCGCGAACTGGTGCTGGCCGGCGCCGACCCTTCACATTGTGCTCGGAGCATTTATTTTGCCCACTCGGTGGCCAAGTTGAGGCTGCTCGGCGAAGCGCTGCGCAACCTCAGTACCGAGGGCCATGTCGGTTGGACCTGGGTGACGCTGAAGCAAATGGAACGTTGTGAGGCGAAAGAAGAGGACTGCGAAGGCCTAGTCAATTACGTGCTTTCCATCGGCGAGGTTGAGGTGGCGGCATTCTTCCGCGAGTTGCCGGACGGGCGTTTTCGCGTGAGCCTGCGGAGCAAGGGAAAACTCGACGTGGCGCTAGTGGCCGAGTGTTTTGGCGGCGGCGGCCATGAGTGCGCCAGCGGTTGCTCGCTGGACGGGCCGCTGGCCCAGGCAGTGCGCCCGGTCCTGGAACTGCTGCGCCGCGGTCCTTCCGTACAATAGCTTACGAGCTTGCCTCTGCGGGGAATTGTTGATTTGATGATTATTGATTGAAGACTTCTAACCCTTACGCCTTTCAATCAACAATCGACAAACAACAATTTACTAATGACGCCCGCCGCTCCCGGAAGCCTTCCATGACGAATCGCATCCGCACCGACTCGCTGTTGCTGGCGGGCTTCTGCGCGTTTCTGTTTCTGTACGGCCTGGGGCAGTTCGGGCTGATCGGAGCCGATGAGCCGCGCTATGCGCAGGTGGCGCACGAAATGCTGCAGCGCCACGACTGGATCACGCCCGTACTGGGCGGTCGGCCCTGGCTGGAAAAGCCGCCTCTTTATTATTGGCAAGCCATGCTGGCGTACGCGATCTTTGGCGTGAGCGATTGGGCCGCTCGGCTGCCCTCGGCGCTCGATGCCAGTCTGCTCGTACTGGCGGTGTACTTTTTTCTGCGCCGCTTCCGCACTGGACTTGAACTGGATGGCGCACTGATTACCGCTTCTTCCGCCGGAATCGCCGGATATGCTCACGCCGCTTCGATGGACATGGCGCTGGCCGCGGCTTTCAGCATTGGAATGCTTGGCTGGTGGGCCTGGCAGGAGAGTGGAAAGAAGATTTACCTTGCCGTGTTTTATGGCTTCATGGCCTTGGGGATGCTTGCGAAGGGGCCGGTCGCGCCGTTTCTGGCCGGAGCGGTGATCGTCCTCTATGCGAGCACGGTTAGGGAATTGCGGCTGGTGCTGAAGTCGTTGTGGCTGCCGGGAATTGTCCTGTTCTGCGCGATCGCGCTGCCGTGGTATGTCGCGGTGCAGATGCGCAACTCAGAGTTCTTTCGTGAATTCATCGTCCAGCAAAATCTCGGCCGGTTCTCGGAGGATCTTTATCATCATACTGAACCCTTCTGGTACTACCTGCCGGTCACGGCGCTGGCCCTGGCTCCGTGGACGGTCTTCGTGATTGCGGCATTCGCTCAGGCGGTGCGCTTGTGGTGGGCGAGACGAAGGCCGATGGATGCCGGGCAGATGGATTCCGAAACGCAATTCTGCATTTTCGCGTGCTGCTGGCTGGTAGTGCCCGTGGTATTTTTCTCGATCTCGCGATCGAAGTTGCCCGGCTATATTCTTCCGGCAGTTCCGGCGGGGGCTCTGCTGTTAGTAGGCTATCTGCGGCGGCATCTGGAGCAAAGCGAGGCTAAGCCGCCCGCGATGTGGCTGGTGGTGCTGCACGCACTGCTGGCGGCGGCCCCGGTTGTTCCGGCTCTGCTGATTGGCTACCTGATCACGCAGCATCGATTTCCGGGTGGGCAGCCTATGCTGGTGGCGCTCGCCATCGCATTTGTGCTGTGCGCCGGAATTGCGTTGACGCTGGTGCGCAAAACGGGTCTCCGAATGCTGCGCTTCGTCACCGTGATTCCGGTTCTGCTGGGTGTTGGAATCGTGTTGAGACTGGGATCCGTCGATCTGGATCAAACCTACTCGGCGCGGCCATTGGCGCGTGAAATTGCGGGTATGGAAACTCATCCGCTGCCGCTGGCCGTCTACCATGTTCGACGCGAACTGGAATACGGCCTGACCTTTTATCGCAACCGGCTGACCTTCAACTACGACTGGGGCAGTGTTCCTCAAGAAGAGCACTTATTGGTGGCGCCGGAGAATTCGCTGGGGGAGGTTGCAAAGCTGGTGGCAGGCCGCCGTGTCTCTTATCTCGGACACTATGCGGCGCAGCGTGTGGATTACTACTGGGTTGCTGGGGTGGGGACAGGGTCGACGCATTAGCAGGCTACCGAAGTACCTCAGGGGCTGAAGCCCAATCCAAATGCCTGCCTCAAACGCAGGCCTGAAGGCCTGCTCAACCCGGTTTCCGCTCCCAGCGCTGTTGCCGCCCTGTGTTCCGCCGGTTTGCCTCGCGTGCGGGAACGCACTAAACTCGGAGCTTTGCCGCCGTAAAATTGGAAGAACCAGCCGGCAGAAACGCGGCCGGATTTCTTGGCTGACTTTGCAGGAGCTCCGTGGAGATTCTCGACCTCAGACATTTTTCCTCTGTCGATCTGCGTCCCCTGCTCGACGAAGAGACGCGAGCCTGGGCGAGTCTGCTCTCATGGGATTACCAAGGGTCGGCGGAGATGATCCTGCGCTATGTCGACGCGAAAATTCTTCCGGGATACGCCGCTATCGAGCGCGGACGCATCTTCGGCTACAGCTTCTTCGTGTATGAAGGCAGCAAGGGAGTGGTCGGCGATCTTTTTGTGGCCAACGGCGGCCGCCCTCCCGGCGCGCGCGAGGTAGAACTCAAGCTGCTGATGCATGTGATCGAGACGCTGCAGCAGTCTCCGGGGATCCATCGGGTGGAAGCCCAGTTGCTGGCGTACGATGCGGGAAGCGTTGCCCGGCCGTTTCTCGATCAGGGATTCCAGCGCCATCCGCGGCTGTTTATGGTTCTCGATCTGGGCAAGAGTGTTGCGCGGGCCATCGCGACGCATCCGGACGTCGAAATCCGGCGTTGGACGGAAGCGGACTACCAACCCGCCGCCGCCGTGATTACCGCCGCCTATCGCGGCCACGTCGACGCCCAGATCAATGACCAGTACCACACGCTGGCTGGATCGTTACGCTTTCTGAACAACATTGTGCGTTTTCCGGGATGCGGGGTGTTCGACGCGGAATCGTCATTCGCCGCCGTGGATCGCAATGCGAAAAATCTGATTGGACTGATCCTGTGCTCGCGGGTGCGCCACGATGTCGGCCATGTGACGCAGGTATGCGTGCTACCCGAATACCGCTCGCGCGGCATCGGCGAATCTTTGCTGGCCGCGACGTCCGTCAGTCTCTGCAAACGCGGTTTTTCGATGCTCTCGTTAACCGTGACCGAGGCCAATGCCGGAGCTGTTGCTCTCTACCGCCGGCTGAATTTCGATTCCAAGCGAGTGTTTGATGCGTTCGTGTGGGAGGGGTAGAAGAAGCTGCTAGCTCCTAGCTGCTCGCTTCTAGCCACTTCGTTGCCAGGAAAATGGAGTCGCATGATCGTCGCTCGGTCGGATTAGCTAGAAGCTAGCAGCCAGTAGCTCACCGCCGCACCAGCCACATGGCCCAGCCCGCTACGAAAACGCCGCCCAGGAACATGGCGAAACAATACAGACCGTAGCGGATCATGTCGCGCGTGGTCTCACGGTGGGTGATGCCGAAGACGATGGAGGCGAAGAGCGCGAACACGAAGGCCGCGCTGAAGTGAGTGAGCTGGATGGTCATTGTTTTTTCCCGATGGCGATGTGGTAGGCGTCGGCCACCGCAATGAAGTTCAGCAGTCCAGCGACAATCATGAACTTGGTTCCATAATCGGCGACGGCGAAAGCGATGGCGCCCTGGCCCCAGTTCATGGCGAGAGTCACAATATACATTCCGCCTGCGCCCAGGTCGCCGATGAATCCGAGGATGTCGAGGATGTCGCCGCCGTTGGCCTTGTAGATGTGGCCCTGCATCATGAGGCCGAGCACGAACAGAGTCCCGATGGAGACGAACAGCAGAGCACCGCGAATCCAGCGCCTTTGGATGATGTGACCGGCGCCGGGAATCAGCCAGCCCACCGCAGGCGCGATTACGGCCATCGTGCTGGCGGACTGTTCCGGCTCGGCGGTCTTGGTCTTGACTGTGGTGGGATTTGCCATCAGATCGTCACAATCTCGCGCTGGATGTTGCCGGTAACTTCCGCCGATTTGGGGCGGACCAGCATGTTGATCTCGCTGCGCACGCCAAACTCCGGCAGATAAATACCGGGCTCGATGGAGAAGCAAGAGTTGGGAAGAATCTGGCGCTCGTCGTGTATTTCCAGATCGTCCATGTTGGCTCCGTTGGAATGGACGTCGGTGCCGATGGAATGTCCGGTACGGTGAATGAAATAATCGCCGTAACCTTTCTGCTTGATGTGGTTGCGGGTGGCGCGGTCGACTTCCCATCCGGCGATGCGGCGTCCGGCGCTGATCGCGTCGGTCACGGTTTTCACACCGGCATCGCGCGCGTCGCGCACAATTTCGAATACTTGGCGCATGCGGTCCGAAGGCGCTTTACCGACGAATCCCATCCATGTGATGTCGTAGTACACGGCTCCCGGAACGTCCTTCTTCCCCCACACGTCGAGCAGCACCAGATCGCCCTCGCGAATCGGAACGGGATGATCGGCGCGCGGCTCGTAGTGCGGATTGCCGGCATTCGCGTTGACGGCCACGATGGGCGGATCGTCGGTCACCAGGTTCTCGCGTCGAAACGATTCCATGAACCATTGCTGGATCGAATGTTCCGTGGTTCCACCATTTCGTGAGCGCTGCCCGATTTCCTTAAAGGCCGCTGCAGTGATCGCATCGATGGCGTCCCGCGCGGCAAAGTGGGTCTTGATCTGCTCGTCGCTCCAGGTGGCTTCGAACTGCGCGACCAGGTCGGCGGAGCTGACGATGTTCTTGCCCAGACCGCGGAGCAGTTCGACGGTCCCGGCATCGACCAGGGAAATGGTGAAGACAATGTTGTTCGGCGAATACTGCATGGCAATGTCGCGATAGGATGCGAGCATCGACTTCAGGCTGTCGAACAGTTCCTTCCATCCCGAATACTGGCGCTTGCTGCCGGGGAGGGAATCGAGGTGGCCGGCTTCGATCTTGTGGACCAGCTTCACGGGTTCGCCCTGCGCCGGCACCAGGTAAAACCAGCGCCGCGTAACCATGAGACCCGCGGGCAAACCGAGCACGCGGTAGGCGATGGGATCGCGATGATGGTGATCGTAAAACAGCCACGCGTCGATGTTGCGTTCGCGCAGCGCAGATTGGATGGCAGCCAGGTCCATGGGCAAACGTCTATTGTAAACAATGGGAGGGATTTGAGCGAATCGGGAGAGGCCGCATTAAGACTTGCAATTCGTTGGAGCTGACTCCTTTGCTACACTATGACGCGAGATGGCTGCCATAGCCGAGCCTGTCGTTGAGTCTGTGGTTACGAAACGCGTCCGCATTGAGTCGATCGATGTGGTCCGAGGCGTAATCATGATTCTGATGGCGCTCGATCACGTGCGGGACTTTTTCGGTAATTCGGGCTTCAATCCCACCGACCCCGCCAGTACGACGATCCCGTTATTCTTTACGCGCTGGATCACGCACTTCTGCGCGCCAGTCTTTTTCCTGCTCACCGGCACCGGCGCATATCTCTCGCTGGGCAAGAAATCCAAAGCGGAGTTGTCGCGATTCCTTTTTACCCGCGGGCTCTGGCTGATCTTTCTGGAGTTCACGGTGACGCGCTGCCTCGGCTGGCAGTTTAACTTCGACTATCACCTGACGATCCTCCTGGTTTTGTGGGCCCTGGGTTGGGCGATGATCGTACTTTCGGCGCTGGTTTACTTGCCGGCTTCGGTGGCGACGGCATTCGGCGTGGTGATGATCGCATGTCACAACTTGTTCGATTCCGCGCAATCCTCGAACCCGCTTTGGTCTATCCTGCACTCGCCCAATTTCATCGTGAACGGTCCGGGGCGCATCATTTTTGTCACGTATGCTCTCATTCCCTGGATCGGAGTTACGGCGGCAGGATACGGACTGGGACAGATCTACAGTTGGCCGTCGGCGCGCCGCAAGGCATTTCTCTTACCGCTGGGCATTGGCTTGACGGCGGCATTCGTCGTTCTGCGCGGCATTAATGTTTACGGTGATCCGCTGCCCTGGAGCACGCAGAAATCCGCAGCCTTTACCGTGCTCTCATTTCTGAATACCGCGAAGTATCCGCCATCGCTGCTGTACCTGCTGATGACGCTGGGCCCGGCGCTGCTTTTCCTGTGGGCGGTTGACGCCGGAACGCCGCGCTGGCTGCGGCCCGCGCTCATCATCGGCAAAGTGCCGATGTTTTATTATCTTTTACACATACCTCTCATTCACCTGCTCGCGGTCGCGGCATGCTATGCGCGCTACGGGCAGGTACATTGGATGTTCGAGTCTCCGAGTCTGGGCCAGTTTCCCATTACCAAGCCGCCCGGATGGGGATATTCTCTGCCGCTTATTTATCTGGTGTGGGCCGTCGTCGTGCTCGGGCTTTATCCACTGTGCCGCTGGTTTGCGGGGTTGAAGCGGCGGCGCAGCGATGCCTGGCTGAGCTATTTCTGAAGCCGGGGACTTAAGCCAGAATCCTTTTTCTAACCGCTGGCGGCAGGGTCTCGCAGGCGGTGCGCAGCACCAGACGTGGGGCGCGTTCGCGAATCTTCATCAGATATGGAACAGTTCGCCTGGCATCGAACTTGGCAGTTTCGCGCAGCAGCCAGCCCAATCCCTTCTGCACCATGTCATCTTCGTCCGTAAGCAGCGAGTTCGCAAGCTTCGTGATCTCGGGGAAGAACATCTTGGCTCGCGCCCCTCGAATCAGCGCTACGCAGGCGGCACGGCGCAGCCAGCGGTTCGGCGACCTTGCCCAGCGGAAAACTGCTTTCGCGCGTGCGGGCTTCGATGCGACCATCGGCGCGATCAGGTAATGGACCAAAGCATCGTGATCGGCCCAACTGCTGATGCGGTCAATCCACGACTCGAACCTCTTGAACTCGCGGTCTCCGAATTCGGCATCGAGTTTTTCCAGCAGGAAGACAGCAGCAACTTTTTCTTCCAGCACCGAGCTGGAAAAAAGATGATCGGCAACTTCGACCAGAAAGTCTAGCCCGCGTTCTTTTCTCACTTCCCTCCGAAATCGTACGGCGGCGCGGCGCAAGTCCGCCGTATACCATCCATGCGATTTGATTTCATCTTTGAAGAACCACTGGACGCCCTCGGCATGCTCGGAGGAGCCGCCGTCTCTCAGCGCGCGGCGAATTTGAGCAGCGACGGCGGCGGGCGTGGTCTTGAGCTGACACATGTTCCACCAAGCTGAAGTTCGGCTAGTGCTTCTCCAGCATAGACAAGGCGGCCTGCCGAGGCCGCCTTTGTTCAACTAAGATGCAGTTTGCTGGACTCCGCCTCACGCGGCGCGAGCCGTGACTGTTGCCGGCCGATAGCCGCATTCTCCGGCTTTCTTGAAGGCCTGCACAGCTTCCTCCGGGGTCATCAGCGGCGTGGTTTGAACCGCCTTGCACGCGCCCCCACCCGCAAACGCCATGGAAACGGCCGCCGCGCTCACATTGTCGGGCAGTTCGGTAATGAGGATTACGTCGTATTCTCCAAAGGCGAACCAGGCGGTTTCGATCTTGCCTCCCAACTTCTCGATTGCGGGCCTTACCGCCTCGATGCGGTTCTGGGGATGCGCCAGGAGCGCTTCCCACCCCTCGCGGGAATACGCGACTTGGTGAAGATAATGTGGCATAGATCCTCCTTCGATTCACTTGCTGGGAGCGAATGATTCCAGAGGCGGGACGTGAAGTCAAGCGGCGGATGGCTTCATTTCAGTCGTACGAAGCGGTCGTAGATCCACAAGAGCAGGGTTGTGGCGACCCCAACGGCGACCACCGACCACCAGACGAATTCCGGCCGGTGCATCTCCTCCCCGAAGTGATGCATCACCCACCCACTGAACTTGCCGGCAACAAAGGATCCTATGCCGAGCGGAAGGAACGCGAACCCCATATACGTGCCTTGCTGCCCCTCGGGGGCGAGCCGTGAAATGTAGTCGTAGTAGCGCGGTTGTTGCACGATTTCGCCGATCGCCACCACAACCAGCGTGACGACTGCCATCCAGACCGACGGATGCACGATCAGGAGGATCCAGGCCAGGCTCGAAATCAGCGTTCCCAGGATGATGGCGTTAAACGCGTGCAGGCGCTTGGTCAGAAACCCGATCACCATGGTGAACAGGATGACCACCACCGGATCGGTGGCCAGGATTCGCGCCGTGTCCGCCTTCGGATCGATGTAGGCGGAAATGTAGAGCGGCAGCGCGATGAATTCCTGCCAGAAGACGATCCAGTATCCTGTGAAAATCAGCAGGAAAATCATGAACCGCGGGTTCGAGAGCACGGTGAGGAAGTTCTTGCCCACTTGGGCGAGACTTGCCGTCGGGCCTTCGTCGGCGCGGCGCGGCTCTTTGAACAACAGCAGCACGACAAAGAGCATGAGAAACACACTCAACGCGGCGATGCGAAATACATTTTCCACCCTTCCATGCTGTTGCGCCCAGGAGGCGAGTAGCGGTCCCGCTGTGCTGCCGACGTTCACCAGCGTGTAGTAGATCGAATATCCCACCGAGCGGACATTTTCTTTGGAAGCGCGAGCCGTAGTCCCGACCACACAAGGCTTCACCAGAGCAACGCCCAAGGCCGGAAGGATCAGGACGAACGCCACAAGCGCCACCAGCGGCACACTGTTGCGCAACGGAGCGAGCCAGGAGGAGCCGATCGAACCTATGAGGAAATAGGCGAGGCTTAGAATCAGATAGGCGATGGAAAGCGCTCGGCGGAAACCAAGCCGGTCGGCGAGCGCTCCGCCACCTATGGCGAGAAACCAAACCCAACCACCAAACATCCCAGTCAGGCTGCTGGCGCGCTCGACATCAAAGTGCAGGCTCTCGTGCAGGTAGCGAGCCAACACGGCAAAAACGGCATAGTAAGACAGCCGCTCGAAAAGCTCGCTGATATTGGCGACCCAGAAGGGACGCTCAAACCCGGTGCGAATTTCCTGCAAGCGTTCGGAAAAGCTCAAGGCCTCGCCCTCCTCACCCACTGCCACAGCAGAACAAGTTCCCCCGCCGCGAACAAAACACCAAAGATACGCTTGTTGTGACGGGCGAGCCAGAGCGGCAAGTAAATGTCGAAGTTATCGGTGCGCTCCGCTGTGTAGCGGGCGGCAATATCAGTCAGCGGGCACCGGCCGCCATTGAGGGCCAAAACAAGACACTCGCCGAGCACTAACAGGGTCATCCCAAACGCCAGGCGAAACTGCCCAAACCACGCGGCCCAGGGCACAGCGACGATAGACGCGGCCATGATCGCCCAGATCGCCGTGTGCAGCAGTTTGATCCGCTTGAGTTTGTGAGTCAGGACCTCGGGGGACCTTCCAATATCTCTCATGGGCGCTTCAGGTGTTTTCTGATCTCTTCTGCCGACAACCCAGTCACACGAACCTTTTTTTGACGGCCAGTCAAGCCGGAGGCAATGGTAACGGAAGATCGTGGCACCTTCAAAAGTTTTGCGAAGAAATCGATGCAGGCGTCGTTGGCACGGCCTTCCACGGGAGGCGAGGTGAGAGAAAGCTTGAGCGCGTCGCCGAGTTCGCCGGTGATCGCGTTCTTCCTGGCGCGGGGGTGGACCTTGACTGCAAAGGTCACCCCCTCAGACGTTTCATGAATGGCAAACATAAAATCTCACCACAGAGGCACAGAGACACAGAGACAATCGAGATTATTTCCATGGCTTTAGATTTTCTCTGTGGCTCTGTGGCTCTGTGACTCTGTGGTTCACGCCTTTGTTCGTTCCCCGAAAATCGCCGTGCCCACGCGCACGCAGGTCGATCCTTCTTCAATCGCCACCTCGAAATCGTGCGACATGCCCATGGAGAGTACGCCCATAGCAACGTTGGGCAGACTACGCGCGGCAATCGTATTTCTCAATTCACGCAGCTTGTGGAAATAGGGACGCGCTTCTTGGGGATCGTCGGTGAAGGGAGGTACGGTCATCAGGCCGCGGAACGCCAGCGCCTCCAGGCGAGGTGCAGCCATTAGCAATTCGTCGAGTGCGCGCGAGTCCGGCGCTACACCGCTCTTGGCGGCCTCGCCCCCTACATTGATTTCGACGAGAACATCCAGCTTCTTGCCGAGTGAGCGGGCCACCGCGTCCAGCTTCTCCGCCAGCTTCAGCGAATCGACTGAATCCACGGCGCGAAATAGCTCCGCTGTCTTTGCGGCTTTGTTGGTCTGCAGGTGGCCGATCATGTGCCATTCGGCAGCGTGCAAATCCCGAAGAGCTTCGACCTTACCGGCAAACTCCTGCACGCGATTCTCACCGAAGAGGCGCTGTCCCGCGTCGTAAGCTTCGCGGATGCGCTCCGGTGGTTGAGTCTTGCTGACGGCCATCAGCGCGATCTCTTCGGGTAAACGGCCGGCGCGGCGCGCCACGCTGGCGATACGCTCGCACACTGCGGCAATATTTTCGGAGATCGACATAGCTGTCAAAGAGGAAATGCAGAAGTAAGAAGGCAGAATGCAGAAGTAACACCCGAATTCAACTTCTGCATTTTGACTTCTAACTTCTGCATTCTGATTCTTGATTACATGATGGCCGTCGGTGGCGCGGGTTCGTCCGGGCTTCCGGCGTTGGCCAGCGGCACCCGCACCATCACCAGGATGAGCATTACCAGCGCAGCCAGCGCGATCCAGAACGAAGGCGTCCAGTGGACCAGAGTCACGTCTTTGCCGGACCCCACCAGTCCTGCGATCACCAGGCCGCAGAGCGCCTCGCCCGCGATCAGTCCTGAAGCGGTCAGCACGCCCGTGTTCTCCACCCGCGCTTTCTGCGCATCGTTGTAGCCGCGCCGGTCGCGCAGTTTGTCGGTGACCCAGCGGATCACGCCGCCCAAAAAGATCGCAAACGTGGTCCCCAGCGGCAAATACATCCCGACCGCAAACAGCATTACGCTCTTCACTTCGATCATGATCATGGCGATTCCGAGCAGAATCCCCACAATGACCAGCGGCCAGGCCATGTCGCCGCCGACAATGCCTTTGGAGAGCATGGCCATCAGTCCGGCCTGAGGGGCAGGCAGCGCCGCACTGCCGAAGTGGTATGCCCGGTCGAGCACGGCCAGGGGGACGAACAGCACCAGCGATGCCACCACAATGCCCAATAAGTCTCCAAGCTGCATCTTTGCGGGTGTGCCGCCCAGGATGTAGCCGACCTTCAAATCCTGCAGCATCTCGCCTGCGACGGCCGAAGAAACGCAGACCACGGCCGCCACGCCCAGGACCGCGGCCACGCCTCCCGTTCCCGAGACGCCCAGCGCCACCATCAAGCAGCGCCGCAATCACCAGCGTGCACAGCGTCAGTCCCGATACCGGGTTATTGGACGAGCCGATCATGCCCACCAGGTTTCCCGAAACCGCGGCGAAGAAGAATCCCAGAACGATCATGACCAGCGCGGCCACCACCGAAGCCGGTAATGACCTGCGAACTCGACAAGTTTCCTGCCCCGCCGATGAAGTAGTAGTAGAGGGCAATCATGGCTATGAACACGAGCGCGATGCCGGCAAAGATCGCCTTCGAGGGAAGGTCACGATCCGTGCGACTCGTGGCCTCGTGAGCGGCGGCAGACTTCTTCAGGTCCGAGACCGCGCGCGCCATGCCCGCGCCCAACTGCTTGCGCATTTTGAACAATGTGTAGGAAGCTCCCACCAGCATTCCACCGACTGCGATGGGGCGGACGATCGAATAGTAGATCGCTCCCGCCAGCAGCGGCCAGGCCAGCGTTTGTCCCGCAGGCTGTGCCGCCTGAATGTATGGTCCAATCGTGAACGTTAGGAGCGGAACCAGCAAGCCCCAGGCCAGCACGCCTCCGGCAAAATTCAGCGCCGCCAGCCGTGGACCAATGATGTAGCCGACGCCGAGATACGCCGGACTGATGTCGGGCGCCGTCAGCAGCGTTGCGCCTCCAGTGATTGTCGTTGCCACGCTCGGATTCGTGCCGGTGCGCAGCAGCAGCCTCTTGCCCAGCGCACTGATGGTCACCGGAAAAGTATTGTTCGCCGAGAAAACATTGACCGCGCCCAGCAGGTACATGAGCCCGCCAAATCCCATGTTGGCAAACAGAATCTTGGCGGCCTTGGCGCCTTGCTGACCGGCTTTGTGAATCTCGGAAGCGGCCACCGATTCGGGATAGGGAAGGTCCGGATCTTCCACCATCACCCGCCGGAGCAACGTAACAAACAGAATGCCCAGCGTGCCGCCGATCATCATCAGCGCGACGGAATTCCAATACTTCTCCCGGGTCAGCCCCGGCCACAATCCTGCCATCACAAAAGCCGGGATGGTGAATACTGCCCCTGCCGCGACCGACTCGCCAATCGAGCCCACGGTTCGCGCGATATTCTCTTCCAGCAGAGATCCTTTCATCAGCCGCAGCAGCGCCATGCCGATCACCGCCGCTGGATATGTCGCCGCAATGGTCATCCCGGCCTTCAGACCTAGATAAGCATTAGCCGACCCGAGTATCGCCGTCATTACCAGCCCGATGAGCAGGGCGCGGAAGGTGAACTCCTTCATCTCCATAGTTTCGGGAACGTAGGGAACGTGTTTCTTGGCGACAACAGGTGGGGCGACCGGGCTCATGGGCAAAATCCTCGCAACGAATTAGGTTGGGATAACGTCGTTCTCTAACTTATTCAAAACACTGGACGGCGGCACGTTAGCACGCGGGCGGGCTGAATTACAAGTCCGATGCGGGCTCCAGCCGGGCGATCGCGACACTCGGACTGGCTTGCGCCCCAGCTTAGAGGTAGAATACGTAAATCGGTCCGAGGCCGCTTCGTGGTTCAGTCATTGCGAGGTGTAACGTGGTAGGAAACTCCCCCGACCAGTTCTGGTTCCAGCGGTACCTCGAATTCCGTTGCAACGATTGTGGCAGCGACATGGGCTTCCGCTCGCGGCGCCGGACGTTCTCCGAACGTTATATTCTGCCTATTTTCCTGCTGCAGCCGGTGCGCTGCGCGGAATGCTTCCGGCGCGACTATCGTTTGGTGTTCATGCCGGTGAAAGAGCGGCTTCCCGAAGCGGTCAAGAAGGTGGCGACCACGGCTCCCGGAGCCGACCGTAACGTTGCCTAGCGGACCCGGCCGCCTTTATACTCTATTCCAGCAGGCGATCGTAGAGCCGCCCGCCAAGTCAGAACCCTGCGGGCAACACGGAGGCCGTCTTCAGCAGTAGTGGGGACAGAATTCGGGCTAGCCAGGCCAAAGCTGCAGTGGCAAGCCCTTCTATTGCTTCCGGAAGCAGCCCAATCCCGACCGGCGGAGTCCGTTTTGGTCGAAGCTGGTTTGAACAAGGTTGGACTGGCCAGATCGCCGAAAGTCTCTTCGCTGTTTTGTTTCCCTCGGATTGCCGCATCTGCGGCACACCATTAGTCAGGATTTCGCGCCTCCCGGTCTGCCAGGGATGCCTCGATGCCATGCGCCCAATTACAGGCGGAGTCTGCGCCACTTGCGGCGAGCGTTTGTTCTCCTCGTACGCCGTTGCTCCCGGCGAATCCCGATGCGGGCTGTGCCGCCGCATCGAGCCGGCCTTTGTGCGCGCGGCGGCTTATGGCAGTTATGAAAGCGGGCTGCGCGAGCTGATTCATCTGCTGAAGTTTGGCGGCGTGCGCCCAGCGGCGAACGTTCTCGGACGCATGCTGGCGGAGGCGGTTGCGGTGCTCGAACCAGAGTTCCCGGCGGACTCGGTAGCTTTGGTTCCGGTACCACTGCACCGCACCAAGTTTCGCCAGCGCGGCTTCAACCAGGCAGAACTAATTGCGCGCGCCGCGATGAAAAGCAATCCGATGCGGGATCGCTTGCATTTGTGCGCGGGAGTTCTCGAAAGAAAGCGCGAGACCGCATCGCAAATTGGCCTCACCAGCCATCAGCGCCGCGAGAACCTGCGGGGAGCTTTTGGAGTCGCTCAGCCGGAATTGGTGAATGGCCGCGAGGTGCTGGTGGTGGACGACGTGTACACCACCGGCGCAACTGTTTCGGAATGCGCGCGGGTTTTGCGCCGCGCCGGCGCAACCAAAGTTTGGGTCGCAACCGTGGCCCGCACGTTGAAGATCTCGGCACAGCACGCGGAGATTGGACCGCACGCCGACGACCGGCAGACGGACGAAAGCGTCGGATCAGAGCGCGTTCCAATGGCTAAAGCCGTAGGACTTTAGAATTATGTCAGGCAGGATCGAATCCGAGGCGGGACCAACAGGCAGACACGCCGCCGGCCTTTTCGCGGCGGCGGCCATGCATCGCGATAGCAACGGCAACGCGCTGCATGCGCCGGTGCTCGTTCTGAATGCGTCCTACGAGCCCATTAACGTTTGTGCGGCGCGCCGCGCCCTGGTGCTGGTGCTCAAGGGCGTGGCCATGACGGAAGAAGAGAACGGACACTTCCTGCACGCGGCGCGCATCGCCATCCGTGTACCCTCCGTGATCCGGTTGCTCGAATACCGCCGCATCCCGCACCAGAGCCGCGCCTTGTCGCGAAAGAACATTCTGCTGCGCGATCGCAACACTTGCCAGTATTGCGCCACCGTGCTGCCTTCCGGTGAGTTGACGCTCGACCACGTGATTCCCCGCTCCCGCGGAGGCTCGTCCACGTGGGAGAACCTGGTGGCCTGCTGCCATCCCTGCAATCGCCGCAAGGGCAACCAGTTTCCTCCCGAAGCTGGCATGAAGCTGATGCGCGAGCCCCGCGCCTTCAACCTTCACACCAGCCGGCATATCATGCGGCTCATGGGTCGCAGCGACGATAAGTGGAGGAAGTATTTGTTCTATTAGACGGTGCCCTGCAAGTCCCGTTACGAAATCAGACGAGTGAACGCCCCCCCCGCGGTCCGGAGAAGGCCGTTTGCTCTTTGTTTTCAGCGCCTGTTCTGGAATTGGAACCTACCCTACTTCCCTTTTCTTCAAAGCGGTCCTTGTGTTAGAAATCCCCGCTGACGGGTTCGGGAGGACATTATGAGAGTTAGCTACTGTATAAGTGCTTGCGTTGTTTGTCTGCTGTACTCAGCTATGTGCAGCGCGCAGGAGCCGCCTGCGGACTGCGTGGGAATCCTGCATAGCACGACCTACCAATGCGACGGACCACACAACTGCCACTCGCAAATAGTCACGCATACGGGAGAGAGTGGCGACTATTATGAGTTCAAAACGGTGACGTTGAGATGCGGTGGACAATTATTTTCTAGCATCGACCGATCGGGGATTGCCTCTTCGGTGGCCTGCTTAAGGATCCTGGTATGAAGGATCAGATTCACCGAGCAGCAAAACAGTCCCCGATGCTGATCGCCGACTGCAGTGGACGCTATCTCCCGTATGATTATGACAAAGAATCAGCGCCCCCGGTCGCACGCGCCTCGTCGCCTGCACAGGCAGAACGAAAGGAGTCGGGGCAGTGAGCCAAATCGGGAAGCTCCTGGCCACCGCGGCCCTCCTGCCTGTCGCCACGGTCGTGGGCTGGGCGCAGCAAGGCAGCAATCCCTCATCGAAGAGACCGCACAACGAGCTTCCCCTATATCGAGTTACTTTCAAGGAGGGTGAGCCGGTAAAAGGCGTGGGCGCCGCGCCCGCATTCCGGCTACCCTTCCACTGCTCGGACGACGGAACCATCTTCATAACGACTGTTCAGCCCCTCCGCCCGGATGCGCCGCCACCGAAGGATGCCCTGGAGCCCAACCCGTTGCTCATGATCTCGGTCTCGCCGTCTGGCGAGGCCCATTCTTTTCCCCTGAACCGGGTTACCGACCTCTATCGTCTCCATCAGATTAGTGAGGCCCCATCTGAGTCCAAGGTAGTCTTCCTGGTAAGTGCCGCAGCTGGGGACAAGCCGGAGAAGGACCGTGACGGCGATTCGGGCGGGCGCCGAGAGTCTGCCAAAGACCGGCCGGAGCGCCACGATTACCTCGTGGTGTTCGACCGAGAAGGCAATTACCAGAAGAAGACTCAACTGGACTCCGCCCTCCGCATTACTCACGTCAGCCCTTTTTCGTCAGGCTCCTTTCTTGCCTATGGCTATGATGTAGTGGACCGCGGCCCAAAGCTGGCCATGCTCAAAGACGATGGCAGCCTTCTAAAGTTTCTGGAAATACCGAGGGGCGATGCTCCCGAATCCGTAGCCCAAACCAAAGATGGTAGTGGGAAGGGTCCCGCGGCTTACCTCGCGCCGGCCCAATTCGTTCCGCAAGGCCAATACATCTATTTTTTGCAGGCGGACAGCGACTACCCGATCTTGAGAGTCAGCGTTGGCGGTGCGATTGAGTCAATCAGGCCTAAATTGCCGGACGGCGCCAGAATTGCCGCGCTGATCCCAAGCGACGAAAATCTCTACGCGATCGTCCATAGTGCGGAGGCCTCGGGCAAGCCAATGGAAGAGTCCATCCTGGAGCTCAATCCTCAGGACGGGACGGTCTTGCGTCAACTTCGAGTCGGTAAGGACGAGTCGGCTTTTGAGGTAGCGTGCGTCCACGACAAGAGGTTTCTTATGTTCCACCACGGGGAGGGTCAGCTCATACCGCTCGTTGGCACCGCCCAACCCGCGATTGAAACAGTCCACACCGCCGCACCGGATCGTTAGGTCGTCTGCGCGCGGGTGCTCACTACTATTTCTGTGGCTTCTGCTCCGGCGGCTTCTGCTCCGGTTTCTGCTCGCCCTTCGGAATCTCCTGGCCCTGATACAGAATCTTCACGCTGGAACCGAAGCGCTTGTAGTCCTCATATTTGACAATCTCGAGGATGTGAATGTCATTGAGGTTGAAGTGCAGCGTGTCGTCGGCACGGGTGTAAGTTGGAAACCAATACTTGCCGTCGATTTGCTCGCGCCAGGTTGTGAACTTGGGGTAGAGATGTTCGTTCTTGCTGCCCTTCTTCTTCGTGTCCCGGACTTCCGGCACGGCTTGGCCGTAGGTCTTTACAATTTGGAAATCCTGGTCGTATACCCAGATGCGTCCCTGGAAATACCGCTTCTTGCCCACAATCTGCTTGGGAGCGATGTCGAAAACATAGCAGTGCAACTCGTCCTCCTGCTGCTGGCCCACATAGAGGATGTTGTATTCCGGAATCTCATCGCTGGTCAGCACAAAAGGCAGGCGATTCCGGAAGTCCTGAACGTCGCCTTCATCGAGCGAAAGGCCGCCCTGGTCCAGACTTGACTGCGGCGCAAACACCACGTTTTCTATGCGGCGGCCCTTGTCGTCAAACAGCACATCGAAGACCTCGTGGTACTCGCCTGTAGGGGTTTTGCCGTCGAGAGTTCTTACTACGATGTCCTGCCGGTAGGTATAGTGGTCGCGCGCCTCTTTGAATTCCTTTTCCTTGGCCGCGAAGCGCTTGATGATTTCCTCGGGCGTAATGCCGGTGGGCGGCGTGTTCTCAAGGGGACCTTCCTGCGCAGCGGCGGGCAGAGCGGCCATTGCGCCGGCAAGGAGAAATAGGGTCAGAAACAGCAGGGTGTCGCGTGAAACCAGCCTCATGTGTATAGTCTACCGAATCCGTCCAGAAACGTAAGCCACGTCTCTACAAAATCAGCTCGGCACGGCTTAAGTCTCTTAGTTGGATGCTGTGGTAAGGAGGGGGTTGCCGGGCCCCCGAAATTCGACCCCACTATGCAATCAATGCCATCAATGATATCATTGCTCCATGGCCAGTATCACCATCCGCAGACTCCCCGAGAATACGAAGCGGCGGCTCCGCATCCGTGCGGCCCGCAACGGACGCTCCATGGAGCAGGAGGCGCGCGAGTTGCTTGAAACCGCCCTGGCGCGAACCGAGGCTAAGTCGGAAAATCTGGGCGAGGCCATCCGACAGATTTTTGCACCTTTGGGCGGAGTCGATCTGAAGCTTCCACCGCGCGGCCCCATCCGCGATCCCAGAATCCGCTGAAGGTTCAGGCGAAACGGGATGCTCATCCTCGATACAAACGTCATTTCAGAAACCATGCAGCCGCAGCCATCACTTCGGGTATTGGCCTGGTGGAAACAGCAGCAGGGCGGCGAACTGTTCATCACCAGCGTCACCGTGGCCGAGATCTTGTTCGGGATCGAACTTCTGCCGCAGGGGAAACGCCGCGTGGCACTACTCGCGGGCGCCGAATTGATGTTCGGCAAGGTTCTTAGCGGCCGCGTTCTTCCCTTCGACGAAGAAGCGGCACGCGCCTATCCGGAAATAGCCGCAGGACGCCGGTCGCAAGGCCGCCCGATCGCGGAATTCGACGCTCAGATTGCTGCTATTGCCCGATCTCGCCGCGCTACCTTAGCCACGCGCAACACCGCCGACTTCGAAGGCTGCGGCGTGCGTCTGGTCAATCCGTGGACCGGACAGTAGCGCCGGCGTCCCGTCGGCTGTCCCGAGCGCAACTTGCGCTCGGCCCTGCAAGCTCCCATTAAGCTGTCAAGTTAACCATACTGCCAGCGGGTTCAACGCTATCAACTGAGCGGGCGGGACGCCCGCAGGACAGCCGCCGGGGACGGCGGCGCTACCAAACCTGCTACACTTTTCCGTTTGCCGCAGGAGGTCCCCACAATGCGACGTTTCATCTTCGCCGTTGCCGTCGTCGCCGCTTTCACATTTCCCGCCTTCGCCCAATCCAAGCATCCCTTCACCTTCGAAGACATGATGAAGCTGAAGCGCGTCGGTGAGCCTGTCGTCTCGCCGGACGGCAAGTGGGTGATCTTCAGCGTGGTCGATGTGAATCTCGAAGCCAACACGAAGACCCCGCACATCTGGATCGTACCCACCGCGGGTGGCAAGGAACGGGAAATCATCTCGGATCAGGATGCCGACCGCCCGCGCTGGGCGCCGGGCGGAACGATGTTTGCATTCCTCTCGACCAAAGAGAGACGGATCGCAGGTCTGGATCGCGGAGTTTAATGGTGCTATGGGAAGCGCCACGGCAAGTGCCAGGCTGACTTCGATCGCGACCGAGGCGGGTGGGGAATCTGGTCGCCCGACGGCAAGAACATCCTGTTTACTTCCGACGTGTACCCGGAATGCGATGGCGCCCCTGATACCGAAGCGCGCTGCAACGCGAGGAAACTGAAAGAGGCAGCGCAATCAAAGGTCAAAGCCCAAATCTTCGATGCATCTTCTCTATCGCCATTGGAACGCTTACAAAGAAGGCAAGCGCACGCACCTCTTTGTCGTCCCAGCTCCCATCCCTGAGCCCGCGAAATGGCCGACGACCGAACAACGAACCTCACCAGGATACGCGGTTCATGCTCCTTCACTTCCCTCGCGATCTGACCCCCGGCGACTACGATGCGCCCGTGTTCTCGCTCGGCGGGCAGGATGACTACGCCTTCTCGCCCGACGGGCAGGAGATTTGCTACACCTCGAATCACGACAAGAACGAAGCTGCTTCCACCAACAACGATCTCTGGATCGTCCCGGTCAGTGTGGGCACGGACTATGTCGCGGGAGCGGGCGACTCGCACCGCTCAGGTTTTGGCACAAACCAAAAACATCACCGCCGACAATCCCGCCAGCGACTCGACGCCGCTCTATTCGCCCGATGGCCGCTACATCGCCTACCGCGCCCAGCAGCGTCCGGGATACGAGAGCGACCGCTTCCGCTTGATGCTGTATGACCGCAAGACGGGCGAGAAGAAGAATCTGACGGAGGATTTCGACCGATGGGTTGGAGTCCACGGCATGGTCGCCAGACTCGAAGTCCGGTATACTTTACCGCCGAAATGATGGGCGGCAGCCCGATCTACCGTGTTTTCGTCGGAAGTCCAAATGTCATACTGGAAGCTCGCGGGCGGGTTCAATGATGATCTCAATATGGCCAGCGACGGCAGGACGCTCGCTGTTCACACGCATGTCACTGACCGCGCCCGTCGAAATTTACAGCGCGATATATCCCACGGCAGAGTCGCGGAGCAAGATGCTATTCGATGCAGGAGAACGCCCACCCGCCCGATGACCGGGTTGTCATGGACGAACGAACGCCTCTGGAACCTTGACGCATGTGAACGACGCCGTTCTCTCAAAAATCGCCATGTCAGCCGCTCGAATCCTTCTGGTTCACCGGCGCTCACAACGACAAAGTCCAAGGCTTCCTGGTCAAGCCGCCGAACTTCGATGCCAGCAAGAAATATCCCGTGAAGTTCCTCATCCACGGCGGGCCGCAGGGCGCCTGGGGAGACGACTGGAGCTACCGCTGGAATCCCGAACTCTTCGCCGCACCAACCTCATCAAGCCCAGGCTACGTGGTCATCATGATCAACTTCCACGGCTCGACCGGCTACGGGCAGAAGTTCATCGACGCCATCAATGGCGACTGGGGCGGCGCTCCGTTTGAAGACCTGATGAAGGGCCTCGATTACGCCGAGAAGACCTACCCGTTCATTGATAAAGACCGTGAGTGCGCGCTGGGCGCCAGTTACGGCGGATACGCCATCAACTGGATCCTCGGCCATACCGACCGCTTCAAGTGCCTGGTGTCGCACGACGGCATGTTCAACGCCGAGTCCGCCTGGGGAACGACCGAAGAACTCTGGTTCAACAACTGGGAGTTCAAAGGCACGCCCTACGACAACCGCGCCAGCTACCAGAAGTGGTCGCCGCACCAGTACGCGAAGAATTTCAAGACGCCGACTCTCGTAATCCACGGCCAGCGCGACTACCGCCTCGACGTAAGCGAAGGCTTGCAGCTCTTCACCACGCTGCAAATGGAAGGCGTGCCGTCGAAAATGCTGTATTTCCCCGACGAAGGCCACTGGGTGTTGAAGCCGCAGAATTCGCAGCTTTGGTACAAGACAGTAAACGATTGGGTGGATCAGTGGACCAAGAAGTAAGCGGGCTTCGGGCTTCAGCTGCCGAGCTCCGGCACCTCAGCCCTAAGGTTTTGTCATTCCGACCGAAGGGAGGAACCTGCTGTTTGCCGGTGCAGGCAAAAAAGCAGGTTTCTCACTTCCGCTTCGCGAAGACTCGGAATGACACGAAAATAAGGAGAGTGTGATGGCGAAAACAAAACCGTCAATCGGCGGCAAAAAGACCGAACTCTCCCGGGCCGACGCCGCGCGCCAACTCGACTCTTTTCTCGCGAAATACGATCCCGAGGTCGAGGCCTTCGCCCGCCGCGCCCTGACGAAAATGCGCAAGCTCGTCCCCGGCGCGGTCGAGATGGTCTACGACAACTACAACTGGCTGGTGATCGGCTTCAGCCCTACGGAGCGGCCCTCGGAGGCGGTCTTTTCCCTCGTGCTGCCTCCGGGCCGCGTGACGCTGTGCTTTCTGCAAGGCGCGGGCTTACCCGATCCCGCCAAGCGCCTGCAGGGCAGCGGCAACGCGGTTAGGAACATCCGGCTGTATGACGCGGGCGAACCCGACGGCCACGTGCTTGACAATCCTGAAGTGCGCGCCCTCATCAACGTGGCCCTCAACCGCGCCAAGGTTCCGATGCCTGCCGGAGCGCGCCGCAAGCTGATCATCAGGGCGGTCTCGGCGAAGCAGCGGCCGCGCCGTCCCGCAGCGGGGAAGAAGTAACTCCGGAGCTCGCCGCGTGCGATGCACTCGCCGATCCTCAGCAGTCGTCATTTTCAACGATCGTCGGCCCATGGTTGCCGAAGTGCTCCCCTGGACGCGGGAACACTTCCGTGCCACAGGCTAATGTTGGGGGAAGTGTTCCCGCTTCTGCCGGCCGGAAAAGTCTCCACTTCGTCCTGCAATACGGCTGTAGTCCCGGCCGAGACCTGAATCTCAATCTGCAGTGGTCCCGTGAACGATCCCACGGAGGGGACAAAACTCGCCAAGCCGTTGATATCGCTCTGCACTGTGCTCTGGCTCGCGCTCAGTATGTTGGGCATTCCGGTTTGAGTGACGGTGGGGTCGCCCGGCGCCAACGTTAGATTGCTCCCTGCCGGACGGAGCACGGTGGATTGAAACAGCACGCTCGCCCCGAGGACACGGTTGGGCGGCGTCGAGGAATCGACCGCGCGAACCGTCAAAAACTGAAACGTCGTCCCCGTGACCACCTGGCCCCCGCCAGCCACCGCCTGCAGGTTCATCATCGCGGCCGCCACCGCGTTCCCATAGATGGTTTGGCAAGGATTGTTTCCGGGCGCAACACAAGCCGTGAGTTGCACGTTAGAGGTGAAGTTCGTCAACGTTAGCGTCACCGACGCATAGCCGTTGCTGTTGGTCAACGCGCTTCCGGAACTGAGCGATCCCGACCCCTGCGCGATCGCAAAGTTCACCGTGACGCCAGCCTTTGGCGCACCCAGGTTTACCACGCGCGCCGTAAGCGGCACACTGACGGATGCTCCCTGGGCGATCCAGAGATAGGGCGTAGTAACGCCGATGTCCAAGGACGAAGATGTAGCCGTCATCGTAGCCGTGACCGACTGAGCCGGGGAATACACGCCCGGAGCGAGAGTGGCCGTGATCGTTGCATTCCCCGTGGCGGCGGGGGTAACCCAGGTGGAAGCTATTCCGCTTTCGTTGCTGATCGCAGAGCAGTTCGCCGCTCCGCCGCAGATTGAGAGTGTGGCGCCGTTGGTGGTGGTCCATCCCACGGTTGCGCCGTTCACCGGGGTGACGCCGTCGGAAGCAAGCACCCGCACGATCACTGGATTCGTGGCCTGGGTTCCCACCGGCGTTGGAGGATTCGATCCCAGTAACAAAACAATCTTGTCGGTAGAAGCCGCTCCGAAGGTAAGCACGTTGGTCATGATGGAGAATGCCCCGCTGACCGGATCGTTGACGGTGATGGTTTGCGGTCCGTCACTGTGCGCGCCGACGGCTGCCAGCATCTGGCTGGCATTGGTGGCCAGAAGCGGCGTGCTTGTGCTGCCCACGGTGACGCCGAGCCCGGGCGCAAAGCCGGACCCCTGCAAAGTGATTGCGCCGCCGTTCACCGACACCCGGGACGGGATCGCCGAATCTGCGTAGAGCACGTGAGCGTGGTAGTGGTAATCGGGGCGGCCGTCGCCGCGCAGATCGGCGATGCCGATGATGAAGCTGTTGGAATTCAAAATCTGCGCGTCGAGACGGCTCATGCCGAAGGTCTCCGAGTTGAACGGGGCCGCGGTAAGAGCTGGCGGAGCCGTACCCTGCGGATCGCCGAGGGTCCACATGCCGACCACAGGTTCGGCTTTCGACTCGCTGGGGGCGCTGGTTTCATCGAGCGCCGTGACGGCGACCGACAAAGTGCGGTTGGCTTGGGCGCTGATCAAGAAGTAGCCAACATCGCCGTAGCCGCTCAAGGAACCAACCCAATCGCCTGGGGATGGAACTGGCGCGGGAGCGCTCCAGCTTTCGGTGGCGGCCCACAGCGGAACGGGCTGAGCGCTGCCGGACAGGAGAAGATCCTGCTCGAGGCCGCCGCCTGCGGTCACCGTCGCCACGAAGGGCTGGAAACTCCCCGAGGGTGCGACTTGCGACGGGTCGTAAGGGCTCACGCCGGAAGACCACTGGGGATCCAGACGCTCGACTGAGATCTGATATTGCGCAGTGCTCGCGCCGTTCGGAATGGGCAATCCGCCGAGATCGAAAAATCCTTCCAGCGTTTGATCGGATGATCCAAACTCGCTGTAAAGATTTCCCAGCGGATCGTTGAAGCCCGTGATGGGATTGCCGGCGTTGCCGGTGAAGAGGAATCCCGAAACCGACGAAGCTGCATATTTGTCCGAGGGCTGGTTGGTGGAAGGATCAATCCAGCGCGCGACCACGTTCACACCCTGCATAGGTTGGGCGATGTTATCCACGCGGTCCACAAAGTAGACCGAACCATAAATGCGAGTGGCCGACGGGCTGGCGGGATAGAGTCGGGACAGCGCTGCCATATCGTCGGGCGCCAGCTGGTAAGGGTTGGCGTAGCAGACCGTGATTGGCACACAGGTAACCGGGTCCATGAAATGCATGACGGGGAAGCCGGCGTAGTCATCGGCCGTAGGCCGCGGATTGCCGGTGATCACGTTCAGATTCAGCTGCGACCAACCCAAACCGATCACTCTGCCGAGCACTCGCACCAGCCGGTATTCGAGGTCAGTGAGTTGCGACGACTGCAGCGCGCACTGGCCGTTGATGACCACCAGCGCGTGGAGAAAGTTTGCGCCTGCGCCGAAGTTGTCCACACCCCCGTAGACTGCGTTCCAGAAGCACTGCGAGGAATCGCCCGCGCCCGCACCCAGCAGGGCGTCAGTGACCGAGCCATCGTAGTCGTAGACGATTCCAACCGGAGTTTGCGTGGCGGAGGGAGTGATGTCGGCGGGAGCGGTGACGGTTCCGTTGGAGTCGACCGCGAGATTGCTGCTTTTAACGTCTTCGGCAAGCTGGCCTGCATTGGTGGCTGTAAGGGCTGCAGTGGAAACGGACGTCCATTGGGCAAATGCATTGGCGACAAGAGCATTGGCCGATGCCTGGGGCAGGATGGGGCTGAGATCGCCCTGGTCGGTGTAGTAATTCACCTGCCCTGATGACCATGTGATGGGCTGGCCCATGGTCCCGGAGTTGAAATAACTGGAGCCGGCCACATACTCTGGACCGCCGGCGCGGACGAGTGCGGCGAAAAAGAGGAGGATAACCAAGGCTACGGCCAACCGGAAGAGGAATGAGCGGGCGGTAAATGCCATGTTGTTCTGTATGGTCATGTCCGGCTCATTCCTCCCCGCTCGAACGCCGCAAGGCTTGGACGAAGTCGGCGTACGAGACAAGAGTTTTTCCGCCCAGAATGGGGTCCGCCGCCAGGAGTGCGACGTGCTGAGCGTTCATCACGACCCTGCCTTGAGAATCCATTGCGAATCTGCCTATTCCCCCCGCCACCGGACTGGTAAGGCCCAACCTGCTGGGGGAATACAGAAACAGCAGCACCTGGTCGCCGACGCGGTAGCGCTCGCCGCTGGTCCAAAGGCCGGCCCACTCGTGGATCGTCAGGCTTTGACCCGGCAAGGTGCCCCGCATGGCATGTTCAACCTGGAACGTAACGGTGGTGGAAGCCGATGCTTGCCCGGAGGACGAAGGTACGCGTCCGATGGCAGTGACACGACCAGAGAAGATGATTCCAGCAGCGCGAATGAGTCGCGGAAAAAAGGTGTCGCCGGGCGGGGCGGGATGAGGCCGTAGCAATCCGGGAGGAGGAATCCAGACGGGTGCGGTGGGCGGGGAGTTGCGCAACGCCTGAGGGGCGGAGGTGAAGATCGGCGCGCGATCCGCGGCGGCATCCTGCCCGCGCAGAAACCTGGGCGCTACAAAGATCGAAGCAACAACGATCAGCAAGAATGCGGCGAGCAGACGCCAGCAAATCCCGGTCATGCGATCACCTGGGAACGAATGTCTGCTCGGAGGAATCTGGGAAACCGTGCCTATGTTAAATCAGCACCGGGAATCGGCACAGTGACAGCTGTCACAAAGAGCCTGTGGATTAAAGAGCCATTCCCGATTCGGGTTAGCTAGCCGGAGTCAATGCGCAACGACCTGTGAAGGTCAGAGCCCGTGCCGCAGATGCTCCTCGGCGCTAAGATTCGCGCCGGCCAGCAGCAGCAATCCCGTGAGGAATGCCCAGAACATCATGCTCACCGACAGCGCGAAAGGCCCGTAGACTTCGGCGAAATTCAGCCAGGGCAGGGCCATGATGTAGCCGTACTTCAGAGCCTCCGAGAGCAGTCCCATGATGATTGCAGTGGGCAGCACGGCGCGCGCTGGAACCTTGCCGTTGGGCAGCACCCAGTAGATGAGGAAGAAGATAGTGATGCTGGCGGCGATAGCGAAAGCCTTCATCGCTAGGAATTCCGCCAGGCGCACCAGGCCCATGGCGTGCCCGCGCAGCAAGAATTCGAACGGCCGTACGATCCCGGCGGTCATTCCAACGGAGAGCAGAGCCAGAACGCCGCATGCAAAGGCCAGGCCGAGCGAGATCAACTGATTGCCGAAGTAGGAGCGGTTGTTGGGGAAGCGCCAGATGCGGTTGAGCGCCACTTCCAGCGGCATAAAGACGCCGGTCGAGGTCACCAGCAAAATAATCAGCGAGACCACTTGCACGCGCTGGCGCGAATTCACCATCGCGTTCAGGTTGCGGATGACGAACTCCTGCCCGGCGGGAAGATAGTCGCGCAGCAACTCGACTACGACGTCGTACATCACGCGCGAATGAAATACCCGCCGGATGAGAGTCATCAGCAGCACCACGAAAGGGAAGAACGACAGGATCGAGTTGGCCGCGACCGAGAACGCAAACGTGTGTACGTCGGTGCGCAGCAGGTACTTGGCAGTGGAGATCGCCATCCCGGGACGCGCGCGGCGCGGGCGCTGCGGCAGGGGCGGCGTGCTTTCCTTGAGTGGGGGTGCGGTTGCTGTGGTCTGATCGGGCACGGGCGTATCCCCTAATCTTATCAAAGGGTTGCGGCCAGCCGGGAGGTCTCCCGGGGAACGAAGGTGCAGGGGTAAAACGCGCCGTTTCCTATACCTTGTTAAAGCTTAAGAGGCGGCTTCCGGGCTATATTTTGGCCCAGGACACTAATTTTTGTTGCGAAACGATTTAATACTCCTTATTATCGGTTCGCTCATAAACTGGTGCAGGCCGGAGCATGAGTTCGTAAGGCAGGTTGATGTCTTGAGCAGGGCAGTAGAAATCAGCGCCGATGGTCGGGCTCCGGAAGTTCGCGCCGCATTTTCTTCATGCGCCGCTGAACCGAGGAGTCTTTTGCTTTGGGGCAATTTCTTCGGCACAGGCACATAGAGACGCAACCGAGTTCACCGGCTTTCTCGAGGGGGCGCTCCGTTCATGCGGAGCAACAATGCGGGAAATCCAGGGAACTAATTCTTAATGATCAGAGGAAAGGAGTTTTTCCGTGAGAGAGAAGGGAACAGTAAAGTGGTTCAACGGGGCGAAGGGATATGGGTTCATCCAGCGCTCCACGGGGGAGGACGTTTTCGTGCATTTCTCCGCGATTCAAGAGAACGGCTACCGCTCGCTCAACGAGGGAGAGACCGTTGAGTTTGATCTGCTGAAAGGTCCCAAGGGTTTTCAGGCGGGCAACGTCGTCCGCGCCTAACCTCGATCATCGTGGATCGTGAACCCTCCCGCTGCCAGCGGGAGGGTTTTTCGTTACAGGTCTGTGGAGTTCATTTTTGACCGTGGTCTGCCGGGTCTGTTCGACGCCTTCCCGCGGCACCCGCGCGATCCTTGCTCTTCATGTCCTTATGTCCTTGCGTAGGGCCTTGGGGCAACACCGCGCCAAGGCCCCTCGCAGTTTGCAGCTATTCCGTAGGTACTTTGGAAATCACAAGTATCGTCGGGTACGAGCTGGTTTGGTTGTCAACAAGTACGATCTCGGAATTGGAAATGACGATGCCCGAAATCACTCCAAGATGATCCGATGTGCTGAAGGTCCCATCGGAATTCACCGTGAGCGTCTCGGCTATGGGCTGATTGGCCTGCTGGGACGAAGCCGTTGAAGTGGTGTCACAGGTACCGGTGATGCCGGCGCTGGTCAGCGTCCCTGTACCTGCGTATGTCTCCACGTTCGGGTTGACGGTCTCCTGCGTGCCGACGAAGTAATTGCCCGCACTGATGGAGGTTGCCGACTGAGGCTTAAGCTGCCCCATCCAAACCCCGCCATCCAGTCCCATCACGACGCCCGTATTCGGCCCACTCAGATAGGAAACGAGAGCATAGCCTAAGCAACCGGAACCGATGCCGGTTTCCAGCCTGCCGTAGGAGTCTATTCCGTAACCGCAAGACAGAACCGTTGGAGAGGGGTTGGTCCAAGTGCCTGCGTTATCCTGATAGCCGTTAGCCGTAAACGTGCTCGATCCGGTTACGGTAGCAAGTCCGAACTGGACAGAACCTGGTTCCGACCCGTAATAGACCAGTTTGCCGGTCAGGGGCGAGGAGCTGCTCTGTAGCTGCGCCTCGCCGACGAGAACCACAGTTGAGGACGAGAGAGCATCCGTCGTCAACTCCAGGAATTTTGTGCCGGATACCAGATAAATCACACGGTGATCGGTGATTCCCTTCAAGGTTGTCGCCTGGGTATACCGCCCGGTGGTCGGGTCAGTGTTGGTGTAGGTCCCGGTCAGGCCGCTGTAGTTATGCCAGTAGCCCAGCACGTTGGAGTCGTATTCGCCACTGGTATAGTTACCGTTGCCGTCGGCGGTGATGACCCCTACGACGCCGGCGCGGTAATTACTGGTTGTGTAGACGCCCGTCTGCTCGAACACCCAGTTGCCCTTGGGCAGTTTTGCGGGAATGGTTTGCTGCTGCAGGATCTGTCCCGCGGCGATGTAGGGAGACGGTCCTGGCTCCCACTCCTCGATTGAACCCCCGGTCGCCACAATGGACGTTGGAGTTTCAAGAGCGAAGCGCGTAGTGAAGATATAAAAGGGAGTCGCAATCGTGGCGCATCCGCGACCGTCGGATCCTACCGAGTACGCACTGCCGCTGGCCGTGATGCTGTGAGATTGCACGCCAAGCGCGCCGTTGTTATCGACCATACCGGCGGTAATGTTTCCCTTGCCGTCTGCAGTAAAGGAGCCGATTGCCGCCAGGAAGCCCGAGGAGCTATAACCGCGCAGGCTGAAAGCGTATTGCCCTTTCAGTACCGACTCGTTCCCGGCGCTGCAGGCGGCCGAAGCTGTGACCGCCGTGACACTCAAGGCTTGAGTCTTACTCTGTGCCGTCGGCTTGCTTGAGTCGGTGACAGTAAGCGAGAAGCTTGACGTTCCGGTCCCTGTGGGCGTTCCGGCAACCTTCCAATTTGTTCCGGAACCGCTCAAGCTCAGCCATGGCGGCATGGAGGAACCGCTGGCTACAGCCCAGGTGTACGGAGGAGCGCCACCGGTAGCTTGCAACGGCTCGCTGTACGCGATGTTCACGGTGGCGTTTGGCAACGATGTTGTGGTGATCGTCAACACCACTGGAGCGATCGTGATGCCCAGCTGTTGCGTTTGTGAAACCGGCCCCTGCTTAGCCCCCGAAGAGTCCGTCACCTTGACTGTGAAGCTTGTCGTGCCGGCCGCAGTGGGCGTGCCCGAGATCGCTCCCGCACTGCTCAAAGAGAGGCCCGCGGGAAGTGATGAGCCGCTGGCCAGGCTCCAGGTGAGCGTGCCCGCGCCGCCGCTGCCCTGCACCGTGGCTGTGTAAGGTGTGCCCACCGTGCCGCCAGCCAACGTCGTCGTCGTAATGCTCGGCGGGGGTGAAACCACGACCGCCGCGGACACCGATTTCGATGGGTTGGTGGCAGATGTCGCCGTTATAGTCACTGTCATGTTGGCGGAGACCGATGGCGGAGCGTTGTAGGTTGCTCCGGTCGTATCGACGTTGGTGAAGGTGCCGCATGCGCTGCCGGTACAGGTTGTGCCGGACATGGTGAAGGTCACGCCCTTGTTGCTGGCGTCATTGCTCACAGTGGCGGTGAAGTATAAATATTGCCCCTGGTCGATGCTGGTCCCTGATGGACTCAGTGAAACAGAAATAGCCGGTGCAGTTGTAGCGGACTTTCCGCCGCCGCAAGCGCATAAGAACAACAATCCTGACAAGATTAAGACGGATTTTCTCATGGTGAAGCCCTCCCCTTAGGCTCCAATCCCTGAGGTTTGTTTGGGCAAGAAAAAGCCTTAAAGATTGGAGCGAGAATAACGGGTGAACCCGCGCCCAAACTCTTGTCGTCTCTTCCGACGGGTGTATAATGACCAGTAACCCTCCCCCGTTACAAATGCCTTCTTGCGTCTCTGCAGGCCATCTCATGCCGTCGGCCCCACATGACACAGATAGTCTTTCAAAAGCGGCGCCGCCCCGCGTCCGCTTGGACTGTTGGAAAGAAATCGCTGACTATCTGAGCAAGGGAGAGAGGACAGCCAAGCGGTGGGAAAGCGAACGCTCTTTGCCGGTTCATCACGTGCCCGGCGGCGGCCACGGAAGTGTTTACGCTTTTACTGCGGAGCTGGATGAATGGCTGCTTTCGGAAAAACCCAGAGAGAATTCGCCGCGCGGTACCGCGGCGCAACCCGACACCTACCCTGGCTCAAATGCCCGGCAGTCTCCGGCCGAATCGCATCCGGAAATCGCAAACTCGCGCGCAGCCCCGCCACCCGGCAAACGGTCTAGGCGGTTTTGGCGCATCCTGCCCTATTCCCTGCTGGCCATTAGCGTTGTTCTTGTAGTCCTGGACCTTCACACCACCAAGGCGCACACGTCTTTCCTCCGCTCGCTGCTGGCCACGGCCAAGTCCGGACCGTCCGCCCCTCCCGATCCCGAGAAACAACTGGCTCACGACCTCTATCTCAGGGGCCGGTTCGAATGGAGTAAGAGGACTCCCGACAGCTTGAACCGCGCACTGGACTACTTTACGGAGGCCGTGGTGCATGACCCCGGCAACGCCCAGGCCTACGTGGGACTGGCCGACACCTACAATCTGCTGCGCGAATATACGCTGATGCCGGAAAACCAAGCCTACGGCCGCGCCATTGCGGCGGCGAAAAAAGCAATTCAATTGGATGATTCTCTCGCCGAAGCGCATCGCTCACTCGCCTTCGATGAGGTTTGGGGCAACTGGGATTTTGAAGCCGGGGAAAGGGAGTTCCAACGCGCCATCGAACTCAATCCCCGCGACCCCATCACGCATCTCTGGTTCGCCAATGCCTTTGCCGCTCCGGGCTGGTATCCAGTTTGCCTCCGCGAAATCGATCGCGCACAGGAACTGGACCCCGCTTCCCACGCCATCCTTGCCGACAAAGGCCTGATGTTGTTCCATGCCGGACGAACCGAGCAAGGACTCGAACTGGTCAAGCAGGTTGAGCGGACCGACCCCGAGTTCCTTTCACCGCACCGCTACCTGGCCAGCATGTATATGACTCTCCGCGACTATCCAAACTTCCTGGTGGAGAGCGAGAAGGCGGCGGAACTCAGTCATGATCGAGTCCTGAAGGATATTACAGCCGCTGCCAGGGCCGGCTTTCATCGGGACGGCGCGCGCGGTCTATTTCATGAGCTGTATTTGTCCCAGAAGAAGTTTTACGCGCAAGAGAAGTTGCCGGGCACTATCCTCGCCATCACGTGCGCCCGGCTCGGGAAGAAAGAAGAAGCTCTTCAATTGCTCCGGCAAGAATACGATAAACACAGTCCGACCTTCCTCATGTTCCGCCAGGACTTGGATCTGCTCACTTTGAACAAAGAGCCCGCCTATCAGGAACTTTTGAGGAAGGTCCATTCCCCAGCGCCCGATACCCCCGCGGGCGGACACTCTGCTGCCTGGATTCGATAACCCCCTCGTCAGGCTCGTAGGCTCTCTCAACATTTTGTCATTCCGACCGGAGCCGGACCCTGAGCGAGGCCGAAGGGGACGGCGGAGCGGAGGAACCTGCTGTTTGCCTGTGGTGGACGGGGGCCGTCTACGTTTCTTGCCGAAACTACTATGGTAATGGCACCCGCTGTTTCGCTTTATTTTCGAGGGGGGCACTGATCGCCGATTTGAAATGCGGGCGCAAGGTTAGATGTCACAGACAGGCTGTGGGAAAAGTACTTATTGTTAGATCACGGTTGACTAACTACTGGTATCCCGTAGTACTATGAAGCTGGAATTCGAGTGGAACAAGGCCAAAGCCAAAGCGAACTTCCGTGGACATGGTGTGAGCTTCGATTTGGCGAAGACCGTGTTTCACGACCCGTTCGCCATTGAGCGGCTGGATGACAGAGAGGAACATGGCGAGGAGCGTTTTGTCATCATCGGCGCAGCCGAGGGCAAGACTTTGTTATTTGTAGCGTATACCGAGCGCGAGGAAACGCATTCGCAATTGTTTCAGCCCGAAGGGCAAGCCAGAATGAGCAAGACGACTATTTCCAACAAAACGCTTAGGCCTATGACGCCTGCGGCCATCGAGGCAGCCGCCCGTGCTGACCGCGACGCGCGGCCGTTGAATGCCGAAGATCTTAGGCGGATGAAGCGAACGCCCCAGGCAAAAATCATTCGCCGCGCTCTGGCGATTAACGCAGGAGGAATTCGCCGTCCGCTACCATATCCCCCTTGGCACTCTCCGAGACTGGGAGCAAGGGCGCGCGCGACCGGACCGGCCAACCCAGGCATATTTGAAGATCATTGCCTGCGAGCCGGAGAGAGTCGAGCGCCTGTTGAATTCCAGATCCGATTAACTCCCGGCTTTTTTCCGACTTCCCGTTTATTCGGGTTGGGTTTATTCTTGAATTGGAAGGAGTCTCGCCAATGTCAACTCTCGACTGGTCGCAATGCCCCGCCGTTGAAAGCATCCCCGGCAAACGGAGTGGAGCCTGGGTGTTCCGCGGCACGCGTATGCCGGTCTCGGCGGTGTTTGAAAATCTTGAGGCCGGTTCGAGCATCGAGGAAATCATTGAGCAGTTCCATGTAACGCGGGAGCAGATTCAGGCCGTGCTGGAATTTGCCGCCCGCAGCCTGGACACCCCACAGATTTCTGCCGGCGCGCCTGCCGCGAACAATGCGCATCCTCTTTGATCACGGCACGCCGAGCGGCATTGCCAAAGCGCTTTCAGGCCATGAAGTCACAGAGGCGATCAATCGCGGCTGGGAGAAAATCTCCAACGGCGAACTGCTTGCCGCGGCCGAGGAAGAAGGCTTTGATCTCCTGCTCACGACGGATAAGAACATTCGGTATCAGCAAAACCTAACCGCGCGAAGGATTGGCATTGTCGTACTCGGAAACTCGACGTGGCGGATTGTTCGTTTACACCTTGACCGAATTGCCTCGGCTGTAAACGAAACCGCTCCCGGCAGTTACGCTGAAGTGGACATCCCGTTCGAGTAAGAAGAGCTCGCGGAAGGGAATCCGTCGGACAGTCGGGACGTTTAGCCAAACAAAAAGGGTGCAGTTCACCCGTCTGTCCCCGGTTTCCCCGAGGGGGGCACTGATCGCCGATTTGAAATGCGGGCGCAAGGTTAGATGTCACAGACAGGCTGTGGGAAAAGTACTTATTGTTAGATCACGGTTGACTAACTACTGGTATCCCGTAGTACTATGAAGCTGGAATTCGAGTGGAACAAGGCCAAAGCCAAAGCGAACTTCCGTGGACATGGTGTGAGCTTCGATTTGGCGAAGACCGTGTTTCACGACCCGTTCGCCATTGAGCGGCTGGATGACAGAGAGGAACATGGCGAGGAGCGTTTTGTCATCATCGGCGCAGCCGAGGGCAAGACTTTGTTATTTGTAGCGTATACCGAGCGCGAGGAAACGCATTCGCAATTGTTTCAGCCCGAAGGGCAAGCCAGAATGAACAAGACGACTACTTCCAACAAAACGCTTAGGCCTATGACGCCTGCGGCCATCGAGGCAGCCGCCCGTGCTGACCGCGACGCGCGGCCGTTGAATGCCGAAGATCTTAGGCGGATGAAGCGAACGCCCCAGGCAAAAATCATTCGCCGCGCTCTGGGATTAACGCAGGAGGAATTCGCCGTCCGCTACCATATCCCCCTTGGCACTCTCCGAGACTGGGAGCAAGGCCGCGCGCAGCCGGACCGTCCAACCCAGGCTTATTTGAAGATCATCGCTTGCGAGCCGGAGAGAGTCGAGCGGTTGCTGAATCCCAGAGCCTAGGTTGCGGCGGCTGCCATTACGGGACTCCGGAGATGCCCACCCTTTGCAAGGCGCGAAGGATTGGCCACCTGATACCATCAGCATATGCCTACGCTTCGAGAAAACCACGAAACGCGGAGCAGCCCGGCCCGATGCCTGAACACGACGAAAACACAGCAACTCCCCCCAAGAGCAGAATTCGACATTACGCGGACATCTTGAATCCGCTCTTCTGGAACGATGACTTCAACCACGTAGACCGCATGTTTGAATGGGCCTGCACGATGGTCCGTGTCACTGGCATAAAGGATACAGGCTGGGATTCCTATACTGAGTCGATAGCGCTCTTGGAGGACTTTACGCAACTAATCGGGTTCGAATTGCCAGAAGATAAGTTCCCGAACCCGGCCAATACGCAGGCACGGCTAGCGCTGATTGCATACAGCCACATGATTGAGATGAGAGTCCCTTACGAGCTTCTTGCGAACTTGCTGCGACTGCGCATCGGCATGAAATATTCCATCCACCCGTTAGTGCACCTAAACAAAGTTAGGGACGTCAAGGTCAATGGGGTGAAGATGAAGAGAGTAGTTCCCGCCGGGCCGATCGCGAAGATCAACGAGATCGATAAGATGGCCACTAAGGCGGGAGTTCCCGAGGTTGGCGTTGCACTTAAAGGGATTTACAACAACACGATTCGCAATGCTGTTTATCACTCTGATTATGCAATTCATAATGAAAGTCTGAGGCTGCTGTCCGGCAGCCACTATTCGAAAAAGGAGGGCGTATACACGTCGCTAATTACTTTTGACGAGCTTGGAGAGCTGACTAGCGAGGCATTCGCCTTTCATTCCGCTCTCCTGGCGCTATGGAAGCGGCAGCGAAAGCTGTTCATCGACTTCCGTGGAAAGATTCTGCCCTACGATGATCACTACAAGGGTGTCATCGAGCTCACATTCGAAGAAGGTTCGCTAAACGGCTTTCGCGTGTACTGGCCCAATGGAACGGTCGGCGTTTGCGCACGTGATGCCGACGGACGAAGCTATGCGCAAAACATCCGGTTTGAACCTGACGGCAGCATCAATTTCTTCGTTGGGACTTTGGCAAGTCGTCGCGGCTCATTTTCGCCATGCGTTGAGGTCGGCAGCGAACCCGAATACGCTGTGGTGCCAGGGACGGATAAGCGCCCACACTGGCCCGATGACCTCAGGCCTTATGCCCTTTAGCGCAGCAGAAATCCACACAGGACTCCGGCGAAAAGCAGATTCCTCCACTCCGCCGTCCCCTTCGGCTTCGCTCAGGGGCCGGCTCTGGTCGGAATGACAAAATGGAGGAGACGTCCGGAACTCGCTCTGTCATCCTGAGCGGAGAGAGAGCTTCGCGAAGCGAAGCTCTCGCGCAGTCGAAGGATCCCTATTGCGCCGGCAGTACCTGAAGGGCGTACAGGCATTCTGACGCTGCTGCCGAGCGTCAGGGGAGGACTCCCTGATGGGGCATTGGCAGCCGAAGCGTTGTAGGGATCCTTCGACTCCGTTTGTCACGCGCTTCGCGCGGGACAAATTCCGCTCAGGATGACAGCGCCGTTAGTATCCGACCTCACCGCACCTCCACCGACAACAAATCTCCATCCACCGCCCCGCCGGGCTTGTAGTTCACCGAGACGGCGCGGTCGTTCCAGGCGCAGGAGAACGTGTCGGCTCCGATGAGCAGCAGGGACTTGTAGTCGGCGGTGCGCAGCTTTAGAACTACCCCGCCGGAGGACACGGTGAGAACCGCGGCCGGGGACTGGGAGCAGTCCACGCCCACCAGCCGGCCCTGAAGAAATTTCGCGGGCCGCTTGTCCGCCGTGCCTATGGGTTGCGCTTTTTCGGCGGCGGCGCGCTTGGCCGCATCCTGCTCGAGCACGTCGAAGGGCGAGCGTGGCGCTTCCAACTTCTTGTTCGCAGCGGCCGCAGCCGTGAGGCCATATTTCTGCTCGTTGGGGAGCGTTTCCAGCCGCTCGCGCGCCGCCGCCGCGACCTGCGGATTGCCGCTCGTCTTCAACCGCTCCAGCAAAGCGCGCGCGGCTTCCCACTTCTTGTCTGAAATGTAGATCTCCGCCATGTTGTAAACGTACTGCTGGTTGCGCGGACTGAGCTGTATGGCGGCACGCTCGGCCTGCATCGCCGCCACCGGACCGCCTCCTTTCATGTGCGCAATGGCCAACAGGTTATACGCCTCGGCGAATTCGGGATACCACTCCAGCACGGCGCGCAGGTCCTGCATCATGTTGGGCAGGCCTACGATGTCGGCGTGCTTCGACTGCGCTATGCGGTACTTCAGCACGCAAAGGTAGTAACGGATCCACATGTCGCCCCGGTTAAGCGCGGCGGCGTTGGCCAGTTCTTCGGCGGCGGCATCGAACTCCTTGCGCTGCAGGTGGTCCCAGGCCAGAGCGCGGTGGGCGATCTCGTTGCGGCCGGCCGAGCCCAGGAGAGAGTTTTGCTTGTCGTCCTTGTCATCAGTTCTCTTGGCAACGGTCGGCTCGGGAACCGCGGCTAGCGCTTGCAATTCCTGCAGGCCGGCTTCGCGGCGTTCGGGAATTCTGATCTTGACCTCACCTACTAAGGCGCGGGCGTCGGCCTCATGGAGAACCTTGGAGGTGATCACGCTGCTGTCCGGCGCCACGATCTCAGGGAACTGGTAGACCTGCGGCAGATTGGGTTGGGAGCCGGACTGCCTGGAGGCGTCGAGCGTCACGAACAGCGGTGTGAGCGAGTGAAAGTAGTTTTTCACCGCCTGGTCGAACTGGGCAGGCGTCACGCCATATGCCTTCTGGATGGCTTCTTCCACAGGTACGTGCTGGTTCTCGACTAGATCGAAGTAAGTCCCGGTCTGCTGCAGTTGCTTCTCGTGCAGCAGGTAATGCATCACCATCCACGACTGAGCGTAAAAAAGCGTGTGGTGCGTGCTCTCGGCGTAGGTGGAAGTGTCATGCTGCATGGTGAGCAGGTCGGGCAGCGCAAGCCAGGCTTGGCCGCCGAGAAGTTCAGTCAGCGACTTCGGAGGGGTGGCTTCCCGTTGGTTCTGCAGCAGGTTCTGGGTGAATGCGGAATGCAGCTCGGGATCGCCGCCGATTTCGTACTTCTTGTCATCGAGGCGGATCGAGCTGAAGTATTCGGCCAGGCCTTCGTCGAACCATCTTTGCACCGGAGGGTAGTTGTAGTTCAGCAGCAGGTGCGCGAAGTCGTGGGCGACCGCGCGCCAGGATTCCGCCTCAAATAAGTTCAGCACGATGAAGTTCTGATCTTCGCCGGGAAGAAAGAAGCCGGGAACGTCGATGGGCTGTCCTTGGCGCAGCGGCGCGCTCTGGTAGTAGCTCTTGTCGTTCTTGAAAGCGACGATGGTCAGCGGCAGCGGCTCGTTGAGGCGGTCTTTCATCAGCAGGGTCGCGAAGACGGCTCGCATCTGCTCGAAGCGCACCGCGATCTCGATGCCTTTCTTGTCGCCGGCGTCAGTAATGACGGTGTAATGCGTGGAGCGGATTTCGCGCCAGGGCGATTGCTCCGCGGCTGGAGCGGACGTGCACAGGAGAACTCCCAAAAGCATCGCAGGAAGCAATGAAATCGAGATGGGACGAGAGTGGGCCATGCGCGTGCCGCCGGGGAGGAGACAACTATTGAAAATGCTAACACGAGGCTGCCACGGAAGCTCTCGTGGTCTGCACGACAACCGGCGGCCTCTTAATTGTCTTGCCTTACCTGGCGCTGCGTTTCTTCTTCCTCTGCTCTAACTCGGTTTCGGTCGAAATCAAGCGGTCCAGAGCGCGCCTGCCGCGTTCCCGGTCGCCGGTAACCAGATAGACGAGCATCGCGCCTTGAAACAGTTGCAGGAGCGTTTCGACCGCTCCTGCGTCAGGCAGAAATTCCTGCAGCATTTCGGCCCACAGCCGCTGCTGTTCTTCAAAGAATCTCCGGGCTCGTTCTGACCCGCTCCAGCTTCGCCGCGTCAGGTCCATCGCCAACAAGAGAACGCCTCGGGACTCGGCACTGGTCGTCTGCTCCCACAGGGTCGCCACCACGGACTGAAGCGACGCGCCTACTGGGAAAGCGCTGGCGCGGAATCTCGCCCTCAACCGGTCTTCCAGCAGCGACATCGCCTGCTCCTCGATGGCATCGCGGCCGCCGAAGTAGTGGATCAGCATCCGCTTGTTGCTCCCCACTGCCTTCGCCAATGTATCGAGGCTGAGATCCAGCGTTCCGGCGCGGATGAAGGCCGCCAGGCAGCTCTCCAGCAGTTGTTCCCGGTTGCGGTGCTGCTTTTTGCGGGGCATCTTGCTTTCATAATGTACCATATGGTACAAGATAACTGTACCAAGTGGTACATCAATCTCAACTCTCCGGAACATCCATGAAAATGACTGACAAATTGCTCTTCCTGCTGTTCGGCGCGGCCTTCTGGGTCATAGGAACGATTTGGTACCAGCTGCGCGGGCCGCAGGTGTTTGAAAGGTCCAGCCAGGTTTACTGGATCAACTTCGTGATCACGCCCATCGTGACGTCAGGCGTCTGCATCCTGCTGCTCCGGTGGCGCTATGTCCCGGTCGCGGAGTGGACCTCGGCCGCGCTTCTGATTGCGCTTCCCGGGATGTTCGGCGAGGCTGTGCTGCTCTCCCGCTTCGCCACCTTCATGCCCCGCATGCATCCGGAAACAGCAGGGAAATACGGAGCCTTTCTCTTCGCCAGCTATGCCGTCTTCCTCACGATTGCTGAGATTGTCGCGATACGAGCCTAGAACGGTAGGAGTGCAATCAATCTCCCACGCGAAGAATCATCACTTCGGTGGCCTTGATCAGGGCGACGACGGTCTGGCCGGCCTTGAGGTGCATCTCGCGCGCCGACGTCGCGGTGATGATGGAAGTGATCTGCTGTTCACCGATGGAAATCTTCACTTCCGCCATGAGTCCGCTGATGCGAACCTGATCGATGCGGCCCACTAGTTGATTGCGTCCGCTCACCCGGCGCACCGCCTGAGTTCGCTCCGCAGCCGTGTTCCCTCTGGTGCGGAAAAGCAGTCTGTCCAGTTCACTTTGCGGGATTCGGTGATGTCCCCCAAGGGTCTGAACGCTGCGAATCTTCTTCTTGTAAATCCACTGCTTTATCGTGGGGAAGCTGATCCCCAGCTGCAAGGCCGCATCCCGGAGCTTCAGCAGTTCCCCTTTGCGCCCGGTTTGTCCGTTCCTCGGCATCGGAACGAAATCCTACAGTCAGCGCAGACCACGGTCAACCGTGGCCCCTCCCCGCCGGCGCGCATAAACTAGCATAGAAACGTATCGTACTTTACATCAATATCGTATGTGCTATACACTTCTGATCTTCTTTTCGCACTTCGAAATTCAAGGGGGGATCAATGCGTAAGGCTGCCGTTTTGTTCGCCGCGATCAGTCTGGGTCTGGCATCAACGGTGAGTTTTGCCCAGGACGGATATTTTACGAACTGGTTCCCACGCGTGGACCAGACGCAGGCCGAGCAGCCGCACTGGGTCACGCCCGTCGCCACGACCACGCCGCGGCTGGAGGAAGAATTCCGTTACGATCAGTTCTGGCAGCGAAATGCCGAAGGCGTCGCTACCGACAATTACGATGGCGGCAAAGGACTGGAACTCATTCCCTTCGAGAAGGTGGAAGTCATCTTCAATGCGCCACCGTATATCGAGCACCACAGCGGCAAGACGAAAGACGGCTTCGGAGATAATGCTTTCCTGATCAAATACCGCTTTCTCTCCTCCAATGAGGAACACGGAAGTTACATCCTGACTGGATTTCTAGGCTGGACTCTTCCCACCGGCTCTTACAAGAACGGAGCCTTGCATCCCATCATTACTCCGACCATCGCCTACGGCAAGGGCTTCAGGAAGTTCGATCTTCAAGGTACCTTCGGAGTTGCCTTCCCGACCTCGGATACTCGTCTCATCGGAAACTGCTATCTCTGGAACAATGCGTTTCAATATCACCTGATGCGCAAACTTTGGCCGGAAGTCGAACTCAATTCAACGTTCTTCCAGGGCGGTCCGCATGACGGGATGAAGCAGAATTTTGTGACTCCGGGCCTGCTCTTCGGGCGGTTTCATCTGTGGCATCGGGTCGGGTGCACCTTCGGCGGCGGCTTCCAGACCGCAACCACTCACTTCCATAACAATAATCACAACGGAATTCTGACGCTCAGGTTCCCGTTCTAGTTGCCAAACCATGGGATCGAAAGAGGGCGGAAAGGTTAAGCGGCTGCTTTTTTCGGGCGGATTGCCAGTGCTTCCTAGTCGCCGCCGGCGTGGTTCTGCGTAGGCACGAGAATGAGCCGCGGGCGCCCTTCGGCAGGACGCGGTTGCGACGCGCGGCCACACACATCAAGGATGCCAATAACCGCGAAGTAAGCCGACAGGACGCCGATTCCGACCGAAGCGGCTACGGTGAGGCAGAGAATCAGAGGCATGAAGAGCGCAATCACGGTCAATCACCCTTATCAAATTGCAGTAGTCAGATGCCGCCAGCCCAACTTTCGTCTATGCGGCTTCTTCAATCTACCTGCGTTGACGCCCGCCGCTAGTGACGATTAAGATACGGAGTAGAGCTGTGCACTTCTAATGTCGGCCATGTCTGTGGACCTGTCGATATTACGGAAGGGCAATCCTCCCCGGATTTCCAGACAAGCGGTTACATGGCCATTACCAGGATATCGGTGCGCGGGGCGCGCCAGCATAATCTCAAGAACATCGACGTTGAAATTCCGCGCAACACCCTCACCGTGGTGACCGGGCTGAGCGGTTCGGGCAAGTCTTCGCTTGCGTTCGACACGATTTATGCCGAGGGGCAGCGCCGGTACGTGGAGACACTCTCGACCTACGCGCGGCAGTTCCTGGACCAGATGGAACGCCCGGATGTCGATGCAATTGATGGACTTAGCCCCTCGATCTCGATCGAGCAGAAGACCACCAGCCGCAGCCCGCGCTCGACCGTGGGCACGATCACCGAGATCTATGACTATCTTCGCCTCTTGTTCGCGTCGATCGGGGTGCCGCATTGCCCCAAGTGCGGCCGGCCGATCAGCCGCCAGACCGCCGAGCAGATCGTGCAGCGGGTGATGCTTCTCACTCCTGAAGATCGTGTAATGGTTCTCGCGCCGATCGTCCGCGGGCGCAAAGGCGAATTCAAGAAGGAGATGGAGACGCTGCTCAAGCACGGCTACGAGCGCGCCCGCGTCGACGGCGAAATCGTGAATCTGGATGACGACCTCAATCTCGACAAGCGCAAGAACCACACCATCGAGGTAGTGATCGACCGCCTGCTGGTGAAGCCGGGGATTGAGCACCGCCTCGAAATGTCTGTCGGCTTGGCGATGAAGCTGGCTGGCGGCCTGGTGCAGGTCGCGGTGGTCGGGGGCGACGAGCAACTTTATTCGGAGAAGCTGGCTTGTCCGGATTGCGGCATCAGTGTGCCGCAACTCGAGCCGCGCTCGTTCTCCTTCAACAGCATGTACGGTGCTTGTCCCGAGTGTCACGGCCTTGGCAGCCGGTACGATTTCGATCCGGCGAAGGTGATCACGGACTGGTCGAAGCCGCTGCTCGATGGTGGACTGGGCCCCGGTTCGGCTTCACAGGGCCTGATTCATGCTTTGCAGGTGACGGCTGCTGCGCACGGCATCGATCTGAACAGACCGTTTGAGAAGTTTCCCGAACAGATTCAGGATCTGCTGTTGAACGGCGAGTCCGGCCGCGGCAAGACGGGCTTCCGCGGAATCTTCGGATATTTGAAACAGAATCTCGAGGAGTCGACCTCGGAAGGCTATCGCGACTGGCTGATGGATCACATGTCGGCGACGGAATGCCCCGCGTGCCAGGGCAAGCGGCTGCGGCCGGAGAGCCTGGCGGTGAAGGTAAACCGCATGTCGATTGCGGACTTCACAGCCCTGCCGATTTCGCGGGCGCTCGAGGTGGCGCAAAGCATCAAGCTGGCGGGGCGCGAGGAGAAGATCGCAGGCCGCGTCATGCATGAGGTCGTGGAGCGCCTGCAATTCCTGAATGCGGTAGGACTGAACTACATTGCGCTCGACCGCTCGGCGGCGACTTTATCGGGTGGCGAAGGGCAGCGCATTCGTCTGGCGACGCAGATTGGCTCCAAGCTGCGCGGCGTGCTGTACGTGCTGGACGAGCCTTCCATCGGCCTTCACCATCGCGACAACGGCCGCCTGCTGACCGCACTCGAAAATTTGCGCGACCTGGGCAACACCGTGCTCGTGGTGGAGCACGACGAAGAGACGATCCGGCGCGCAGACTACGTGATCGACCTCGGGCCCGGCGCGGGCCGCCACGGCGGCGGCCTGGTCGCTCACGGAACGCCGGAAGAGATCATGCGCGAACCCAATTCGCTGACCGGGGCTTACATTTCCGGCAGAGTGCAGATCGAGATGCGCTCGGAGCGGCGGCAGAAGAACGGCGCGGCGCTGACCATTCTTGGTGCGAAGGAAAACAATCTCAAGAATCTCGACGTAACTTTCCCGCTCGGCGTGATGACGGTGGTGACCGGAGTTTCCGGTTCGGGCAAGTCCACCCTGGTCAACGACATTCTTTACCGCGCTCTCGCCCGCCAGCTTTACCGCTCGCGCGAGAAGTCTGGCGAGCACAAGGCGATCGTGGGCGCGGAGAACATCGACAAAGTCATTCGCATCGACCAGTCGCCGATCGGCCGCACGCCGCGCTCGAATCCCGCAACCTATACCGGCGTGTTCACGGCGATCCGCGAGATCTATACCATGCTGCCCGAAGCACGCGAGCGGGGCTACAAGGCCGGACGCTTTTCGTTCAACGTTTCCGGTGGACGCTGCGAGGCTTGCCAGGGCGAAGGCCAGCGCCGCATCGAGATGAACTTTCTGCCTGATGTTTATGTGCTCTGTGAGGTCTGCGGCGGCCGCCGCTACAATCACGAGACCCTGGCGGTGAAATACAACGGCAACTCCATCGCCGACCTGCTGGAGATGCCGGTCTCCGACGCTCTGCCGATTCTCGAAAATATTCCCCAGGTCAAGCAGAAGCTGCAAACGCTGGTCGATGTGGGCCTCGGCTACATTCATCTCGGCCAATCTGCGGTCACGCTCTCTGGTGGTGAGGCACAGCGCATCAAGCTGGCGCGCGAGTTGAGCAAACGGCAGACCGGCAAGACGCTTTACCTTCTCGATGAGCCCACCACCGGCCTGCACTTCGACGACGTGAAGAAGTTGCTCGACGTGCTGCACCGCTTGACCGACCTGGGCAATTCGATCGTCATCATCGAACACAATCTGGACGTGATCCGCAACGCCGACTGGATCATCGACCTCGGCCCCGAAGGCGGCGAAGAAGGCGGCCGCCTCGTGGCCCAAGGCACGCCCGAGCAGGTGGCGCGGGTGAAGAAGTCCTACACCGGGCAGGCGCTGGCGGGATATTTTGCGGGCAACGGCAAGCGGAGCGCGTAGCGGCAAATCGACGTTATGTTCCGACTGGAACATTGTGCTGAATGTTCCAGTTGGAACATAGCTGCGTTTTTATCGGGAACACTGTGAAAATCTCGGAAAACTCGGGAGTCGCTCGCTTTGCGCGCGACTCCGCTTCTCAGGATGACAATCAAAAGCGACGGACAGAGCCTGCCCTGAGCGAAGTCGAAGGGAGTGTCCGTCCCACACGATCCAAATCCTCGCGGAACGTTTAGGAACATTAATGCTTGACGTTAATAACGACATCCGTTAAATTAATTGCAGTGATCAAGACCTTCGCGGACAAAAGCACGAAGGAATTTTGGGACACGGGCAAGAGCCAGGCAATGCCTCCCGCGAACCTGCGAAGCGCGGCCAAGAATAAGCTGGCTATGGTCCACTCGGCGGGGAAGTTGGAGGATTTGCGAATTCCTCCTGGCAACAGACTGCAAGCATTGCATAGAGATCGGAAAGGCCAGCACAGCATCCGGATCAACGAGCAATTCCGCGTGTGCTTCGTGTGGAAGGATGGGGACGCCTTCGAGGTAGAGATAACGGATTACCACTGATTTTTGTGCAGGGGGAAGGAAATCGTGAGGATCAAGAATGAAGGTCCGGCGGGTTGGGCGGTGCATCCGGGGGAAATTCTTCGGGAGGAATTTCTGGAGCCGATGGGCATTTCCGCTTACCGGCTGGCAGTGGAACTGCATGTTTCTCCCCCGACCGTCAACGACATCGTTCGGGAGAAGCGGGGAATCACCCCCGAGATGGCGGCTCGCCTGGCCAAGTATTTCGGGACTTCCGAGCAGTTCTGGCTGAATTTGCAGGACGCCTTTGCCGTTCAGCGGGTCAGGCGGAAATATTCCAAGGAACTCAAAGCCATAAGGCCCCTCGCTACTGCGACGGCGCGTTAGAGAAGGAATAAGCTTGCTTCCCGCGGCCAAGCAGCCGATAATTCGCCTCCGCTGGGCAAATCCATCTTGACAAACGATCCAGGAGACGAAACATGGCCAGGCGTTGGGGAAGACTGCTGGCGAAAATTGCCGGCTACGGATTTCTTGTCGTGCTGCTACTCGCCGCTATCGCCATAACCTTCACCGTAGGCTGGCGGCCGGTGATTGGCGCGAAGAAGCGTGCCCTGACCTCGCGTAAGTTTGAAGCGACGGCAGTGCGCATGCAGCGCGGGGATTACCTGGTGCACGCCGTCATGCACTGCATGGGATGCCATACGAAGCACGACGGCAAAGCGAACCCACCCGTGCTGGCCGCAAAAGAAGGCTCCGGCCAAGTCTTATTTGAAGAAGGAGGTTTTCGACTGGTCGCGCCCAATATCACCTCTGATCCGGAAACCGGCATCGGCAAGTGGAGCGATGACGCCATCGCCCGCGCCATCCGTGAAGGCATCGCGGCCGATGGAAGCACGTTGTTTCCGGTCATGCCCTACGAACACTTCCGCGACTTGTCCGACGAAGACCTGGCTTCGGTTGTGGTTTTCCTGCGCAGCGTGCCGCCGGCACACAGCGATCTGCCTGCGGGGAAAATTCCGTTTCTATTCGCGCGCCTCGTTCAAACGGCGCCGCGACCGGTGACCGCGCCGGTGCCGGAGCCGGACAAATCCACTCCCGCCAAGTACGGCGCCTACCTGGTCAGGATGGCAACTTGCAGCGACTGCCACACGCCGCTCACTCCTAAGTTTGACCCAATCCCTGGAATGGCCATGGCTGGCGGCAATCCGATGGAGAAGGGCGTAAACTCCGCCAACCTTACGCCAGATCCGTCCGGCATCGGTTATTACGACGAGGCACTCTTCGTCCAGACCATGCGCACCGGCTCGGTTCGCGCCCGCAAACTGAATTCGGCCATGCTCTGGTGGATCTTTCGCAACATGACGGACGACGACCTCAAGGCGATGTTCGCCTACCTGCGTACTCTCAAGCCGGTCCATCACCTCGTGGATAACACCGAGACGCCCACGAAGTGCAAACTCTGTGGCCAGAAACACGGGCTGGGAGATCGCAACTAATCGGTAGCCAGAATTGTTTCGGCGATCCGCACGAAGTCTTGAGGCGCGATTCAGCAATCCAAGAGTAACAATGCTAATCTTGTGTTCTGCGATCGATAGAAGGGACAGTCTTGTCATCCCCTGAGAACCCGCATTTCGAGCCTCCGCCGCTGAACAGCGAGCCGCAAACGCCGACCCCGTTTGTTGTCGTACCGTTTTCCACGCCCGCGCTTCAACCGGCAATACCCGCCCCTAAAGCCGGCGAGAACCCCGTCTGGAGCGGCTGGGACGTGCTTCTGATTTTTGCCCTGACGGCTCTCACGTTCCTCCTCGCGCAGTTGTTCGTCGTTCCGGGATTGTTCCGGTTCATTTATCCCCACGCCAGTTGGATGGAATTGTTGCAGAAGCCGGCACTGGTGCTGCTTTCCCAGTTGCTGATTTACGCCGTGATGGCGCTTTACATGGTTCTGCTGGTCGAAGGGAAATATCACGCGCGCTTCTGGCCGGCCATTCGCTGGAATTGGCCAGGGGCCGCCGGAGTGAGTTTTGTGGGGGTGGGAGTTCTTATGCTCGGCTTCGACGTTTTGGGGCGATTCCTGCCCATGCCGAAGAACACGCCTTTCGATCAATTCTTTGACCGGCCTTTCGACGCCTATCTCACCGCGGCCTTCGCCGTCACTCTCGGCCCTCTGATGGAAGAACTGTTCTTTCGCGGATTCCTTTATCCCGTGGTGGCGCGGCGCTGGGGAGCAGTTTGGGGAATTCTCTTCACCGCTCTGCCCTTCGGTCTGATGCACTTTTTCCAATACGGAAATTCCTGGGGAGCCGTCCTGATCGTCTTTATGGTCGGGGTAGTGCTCACATCTGTTCGGGCGATGACCAAGTCTGTGGCGTCAAGCTTCCTGGCGCACGTGGGCTACAACGGGACGCTGATGGTGCTGACCGCCTGGTTCACCGATGGCTTCAAGCACATGGAAAAAGCCGGTGTGCTGTTGTTTTGAACAAACCCTCAGATGTGATCCCAGACCTTGCCGGTGAGCCTTTCCTTCTGGCATACTCGCTTCGCCATGAAAGGTAATTCCAAAGTCCTCGCTGAATTAAACAAGGCACTCCGTGAAGAGCTGACGGCCATCAACCAGTATTTTCTGCACGCCGAGATGTGCGAAAACTGGGGCTACCACAAGCTCTCCGACTTCATCAAGAAACAATCCATCGGCGAAATGAAGCACGCCGAAGTGCTGATCGAAAGGATCCTGTTTCTCGATGGCAGCCCGTCCATGATGCCGCTCGAGTTAAAAGTCGGCGGGACGGTGAAGTCCATGCTCGAAAGCGATTTAGCTCTTGAGGTCGGCGCCGTGAAGCAGTACAACGACGCTGTCGCCATCGCCACCAGGGAAGGCGACAACGGCTCCCGCGACCTGCTGGTGAAGCTGCTCAAGGACGAGGAGGAACACGTCGACTTCCTCGAAGCCCAGATGCACCTGATCAAGGAGCTAGGCTACGAGCGCTATCTTACCCAGCAGATGGGTGAGGACGAAGAATAGCTTTGCTGGCCATGCCGAGGATAACGGCACGGCGACCTTTGTGTTTCAAGACGCGCTAAACAACGGCGATCTGCTTGCGCAGTTCGGCTGCGAAAAGGTTCTTGGGGATCATGGCATGAACCCCGCGCACGATGTCCACCACCTGAGTTACCCGGAAGCTGACGGCGATACTGCACAAGGCGTAAGCATCGAGCTTGGTGAGATCGGCGTGCGTGGCCAGGAAGTTGATGGCATTGCGCGCCGCCAGGGTCATGGCCACATTGAGGTCCTTGTCCAAGCCTAAAGTGATCCAGTGGGTCGGAGTCTCCGCCACCGGCCAGGCAAAATTCTTCTGCTTGTGAAGCACCACCTGGATGCGCAATTCCTGCATGCGCGTTTCCAGTGCGGTGAGGCAGATTTCCCCATCCCCCTGCACGGCATGGGAATCGCCTGTGAAGATCAGCGCTCCCGGCTTCCATACCGGGATGAACATGCTCGAGCCTTCGGCCATTTCACTCAGATCGACATTGCCGGCATGAGGGCCTGGAGGAACGGAACTGGTCACCCCCGGAGACAAAGGCGGATAGAAGCCGTCCGGAGGCGCCAGTCCCAACGTCCCCTGGAAGGGCCGGAGCGGTACATGAATGTTGCGGTTAAACTCGGCCGTCATGTTGGGGAGGTCGAGCTTCAGATACTTAACCTGTCCATCAGCGAAGTCCTGGGCCAGGAGCCCAGTTCCAATCGTCCCCGGGTTATTGAATACCGCTCCCCAGTCGAATGGACGAATGTGCCTGTAGCGGACCTCCAGCACGTCGCCGGGCTCGGCGCCGTTGACGTAGACGGGGCCGATGATCGAGTGCGGCCCTCTTCCGGGATTGCTGAGGCGGAGCTTCGCCAGGGTCTCGACGGGAACGCCGGGCTGCATCTGGTTCAAGAAGTGTGACCATGTGTTGCGATAGCTGATGGTATCGCCGGAATCGACTTTTAGAATCGGTTCGAGCGTGGTGTCGTAGACGCCCAGGTGCACGGTCTTGTCGTTGCTCTCCACGACGTGGACGCGGCCTTGATCGTCTTTTTTCTGCTGTTCCGTTGCAGCGGTTGTGTCCAGTGCATCTGCTGCACGCGCCAGTTTGGTGAACCAGGGCCCAATCCCGGCGAGCGCACCCATGAGGCTGCTGGCGCGCAGCAGTCGGCGGCGGGAGCGGCCGCGGGCGCTCAGATAGCCGTCGAGCTGCTCCTGATTCATCTCGTCCATGTGCAGAATCCGGTCTGCGGACCGTTTGCTAAAGGCGGCATCCTTGATGTCTTCACGGAGCACTCCGGTGCCTTGCTCCTCGCCACATCCGAATAGGTTTCCGCAAGAGTGATGGTGGGGTTGAGGCTGGCTTTCTGGGTCCTGCTGGCGATCGAGATCGTGTGGCATGGTTCCCTCCTCAGTCGATCCACAAACAACAAAAACTAAAGAGAAGTTCGTTTACGACAGCTCGGGGCGTGAGATGGGTAAGCGTGCGAATTATACCGCACATAGCGGAGGGGTGTGCTGTGGAAGAGGCTTGATTAAGCCGATTAAGAAGCTGAAGGCGGCGCGCTCGGTACTCGCAACTCAGTACTTACTTCACCGTGATGGTCAGCAACTGCGCCCCAGACACCACGTAGTCCAGCGGGGCGGTTGCCGTTTCATCCACGTTTGATTCGCCGCTGACGATCATTTCCTGGTTGCCGCGCATCCCATCCATCACATTCATGATCGAGATCGGCAGTGTGGGCATGACCTTGTCGGCGACACGGGCTTCCGGGTCGGCCTCCAGCAGCGAAACGTAGACGCGATTGTTGGAGTGCTCCTTATTCAGCAGCGCGATGGTGGAGGCGAGATCGAGTTTGCGGCCGAAGGCCGGACTGCCGTGTCCGATACGGTCGAGAGTATCGCCGTCGCTCACCAGAATGCGCAGGGTTCCCTTGCTCGCCGAAGTGGGAATCTTCACCGCAATCTGCCGCACCATGCGCTCGCCGCGGTAGGGAGCGAGCACGGTTTCGATGGTCACGTCCTCGCCGGGACGAGCCTCCGTTACGTTGGTGCGCGCACTCTCCAGGCGCGCCCAGCGCCTTTCGCGAACCAGATCGAAATCCAGCGTCACGCCCGCGATGGCCGGAGCGTTGTAGGGATTGTCATAGATTCGTCCAAAGCGCTCGCCCAGGGAAAGCGCGGCCTGCATAGCCGCGGGCTGTGCCCCTTCCGCCGGCGCGAACATGTTGCGCATCGTGACTTCAGGAAATCCCTTCACCCCGATGTTGCCGGTGAGCCGGTAGGTAATTTCTTCGCCGAACTCGTTGACCCCATGCAGCGCGTTGAACACGGTCACCATCAGAGCCACCGGCGTCAGCTTCGGATTATTCAGCACCTCGTAATGGATTTGCTTCGACCCGGCGCCACTGTGGATGGTCAGCGTGACCGGAATCATTTGCGGTTGCCGGTCGAAGACGCCCAGAATGCCGTTGTGACGATCCTGCACGAAGGTTCCCACGGGCTCGGTGGTGTTCACAATCTTGAAAGCGTTGAGCGGCGAGGGCAGCGTGGCCAGAACCTCCGCCTTATTCATGGGCAGGTCAACGGAGCCGAACTGCAGCAGCGGATGTCCGCAAGCCAGCAGTCGCTGCGCATCCACGTAGGTCACGGTGCAGGTGGCCCCAATGTCCATATCGCCGCGGACCAGGACGGCGCTGATGGCGGAGCCGGGTTCGAGTGGCTCCGGCTGTTTGTCATCGCTCACCGACCCCGCGCCCATGACGGGAACGATTCCGGAAGAGGCAAATTGCCCCGCGAAAAGACGAACCGCTTGTTCGGAGAAACCGTTGAACACCAGCGGAGTCTCGATCGGCTTGAGGTAATTGGCAAAATCCTGACCTGACGCCGGAAGCGCCGACGCCTCACCCGGCGCCGCAGTCTTGCCTGCGACGGCGTTCACCGAAGGCTTTATCGCGGAAGTCTCTTCGGCGGGCGAGCGGTCCAGCGCACTCATTTCCAGCATGTCCGCGATGGGCGTAACTCCTCCGATGGGCTCTTTGGAGAATTCTCCGATACGGAAGGCGAGGGCGCCCGCGAGTTTGCCGTCGAGATAAACCGGACTCCCGCTCATGCCGGCGACTACGCCCGTGTATTCCACCTTCTTCCCATGCAGCCGCACCAGAATAACGTTGCCCTTGGGTCCATTCATGTTGCGCAGCACGCCCAGCACTTCCACTTCCATGGCTTCGGGCTTCACTCCCTCAAACACCGTGTAGGCAAACCCGCGCATGCCCGCGTGAATCTGGCTGACGGCAATGGTTTGAGGGTTTGGCGCAAGTTGCGCGGCAGGGGTTGTTTGCGCAGACGTAAAACAGGCAGAAGCGAGACCAGCGACAGCGACGAAGTACGCGATTCCTGATTTTTTCATGAACAACGCCCACAGGGGACTGTACAAGTCCTGCATCTACTGGATTAGACTCCGCCAGATTGTAAGTCGTTGCCAGGAGGGGAATATCGGGAGCCGGGCAAAACATCCCAATCACGAATCCCTGCGTCTATACTAGCACAGGGGGTTTTTGCTCCATAGAGTCTTATCTCCTCTCCCCCGGGGTTTATATGTTCGCCAAATGGATGGTCATGAACCAGTCGTCGCGTCCCGAGAACTTCTGCAAACTGTTGCTGGCATTGGCGGTCTCGCTGCTCTTGATTTCCGGCGTCACGTCGGTCTCCGCCCAGGACCAGTCGCAAGCCCCGCCGCAAGATACCACTCAAAACAACACACAAAATAACGCTAAGCCCAAACAAGAGGTTCCGGCGGAAGCGGGTGGCCCTACGGATAACGTCGGCCCCTACGCCATCCCCAAGAAAAATCCCGAGGCAACTCCTCCGCCCCCGCCTCCGACTTCTGCTCCCGCGAAAATCGAAGGGATGCCTGACTATTCCATCAAAGTGAACGTGCCCCTGGTGAACGTGGATGTAATGGTCAGCCTGAAGGCCAACGGCCAGTTCGTCCCCGGCCTGAAGAAGGAAAATTTCCGCCTGTTCGAAGATGGATCGCCGCAGCAGATCACCAACTTCGGCGTATCGAAAGCCCCCATCACGGCAGTACTGCTGGTCGAATTCGGAAACACCAACTATCGTTTCATGGTGGACGCCCTGCAGGCTTCCTATGCCTTTGCCGACACCCTTACCAAGGATGACTGGGTCGCGGTCAGCTATTACGACATGAACCCCCACATCCTGGTGGATTTTACTCAGGACAAGCAAGGTGTCTATGGAGCGCTGAACCAGTTGCGAATTCCCGGATTCTCCGAGACCAATCTGTTTGACGCTTTGTACGACACCCTGGATCGCCTGGATCGAGTGGAAGGAAAGAAGTACATCATTCTGATCAGCACCGGAGTCGATACCTTCAGCCGAATCACGCTGGATAAGGTCTATAAGAAGGTCAAGGACACGAAAGATGTGACTATTTTCCCGATCAGCGTGGGGTGGATCATCCGCGAAATGTATGAAGCCGCCGGCCGCGCTGCGCCCCGCGGCATGGGCATCCCGATCAGCCGAATGGATTACCTGCAGGCCGACAACGAAATGCGCACCTTCGCCGCCATGACCGGCGGACGCGCCTACTTTCCGCGCTTTCAGGCAGAATATGGCGAGGACTTCAAAGACATTGCCAGCGACATCCGCAATCAATACTCGCTGGCCTATCATCCCACCAACACCAAGCTCGACGGCACTTACCGCAAACTGAAAGTGCAGATCGTGGCCCCCGACGGCGGTCCACTCAAGGTGAAAGACCAGAAGGGTAAAGAACAGAAGGTGGAAGTCGTCGCCCGCGACGGATACACCGCCAAGCACACGGTGGACTGAGACGACAGTTCTCGGCTTCTCTCTAACTCTGTCATCCTGAGCGAAGCGAAGGATCCCTTGCCCGCCAGCGTCACCTCTTTCCTGGAGAGGCATTTCTATCGCGCCATCCCGTTTCTAACCTTTGACTAGGAGGAAGCCAGTCACTCCGTCCTGCAGACTTTCACAGTATGGTACAACTATGAAATGTCATTCCAACTCATTTATTATAGTACAACTGTAGTGTACAATGTTAGACTATGGTGATCGAGTACGCAACAGTCAAGGCCAAAGGGCAAGTAGTGATCCCGGTGGATATCCGGCGAAGGTTCCGAATCGACGAAGGGACTCGGGTGGCATTTCTGGAAGAGCAAGGCCGTCTGTTCATTCAGCCGGTCACGGATGAGTTTATCGATGCCATGAAGGGAATGCTCGCCGGGCGCGGGCTGCCCGATCGGGTGGAGCGGGGCAAGGATCGAGATCTGCGATGAAGCTGCACGTGCTCGATGCCAACGCCCTCTACCGCTTTCTCACCGGTGGGCCGGGCGCCGACACCGTGAACCAGCTTTTCAAGGATGCCCGTGATGCCGAACAGCCGCTCCGCATGTCCGTGGTTAACTGGGGCGAGGTCTACTACACCATAGCCAAGGCGGAGGGCTTCGCAGAAACCGCCAAAATTATGGACCGGGTCAAGTTGCTGCCCCTCGCAGTTCTCGATGCGGGGGAGGCGGTCACGACGCGAGCCGCCCGGCTCAAGGCCGGTTATGGCCTGCCTTACGCTGACTGTTTCGCAGCCGCGACTGCCGCGAAGGACGACGTTGTCGTGACGTCAGATGCGAAGGATTTCAAGAAGATTCCGGGACTGCACGTGCTGCCGCTTCCGGGACACAAAACAAAGAAGTGAGTTGACGGCATGATCGGGTAACGCACTCTCTAGTTCTGAGAACTGCCCTCAGTGTAGGTGAAATAACCTCTCCAGCAAAAAGAACATTCCCCCGCCCACAAACACCAGCAGCGCCATCTTCATCGCCGGCTCCTTGTTCACCTCCGGAACCAAATCCGATGCCGCCACATAGATCGTGACCCCGGCGGCAAGCGGCAGCCCGGCATCCACGTGCTGCCGGAAGATCGCCATGGTCAGAACCCCTGCCAGCGTAGCCCCGCCCAGAACAGCCGACGCTCCCCACGCCGTGCCCCGGCTGCGCCCGCTGGCCAGCATCACCGAACTCACCGTGAAGCCTTCCGGGATCTTATGCAGGAAGACCGCGAAGAAGATGATCCAGCCCAATCCGTTTGATACCAGAAATCCAGAAGCAATCGCGATGCCGTCAAAAAACGTGTGAATGATCAGGCCGAGCAGCACCGAGTATCCCTTGTGCGAGTGCATGAACTCATCTTTGTGCGTCTCCTCGCCAAAGTGAAAATGCGGCGTTACCGTGTGCTCGAAAAAATGGATGATGAGGTAACCCAGCAGGATCAGGAAAGCCGCGTTCCTGCCCCGCAGTGCCAGGCTTTCCGGCACCATCTCGACCAAAGCCGTAGCCAGCATGAATCCCGCGCCTAGCGCGACGAAGTAGCGGAGATAGCGCCGCTCCCAACTGCGCTGCACAATAATCGCCCCGCCAAACACGTTAGCGGCGGCAGCAGTAAGGCCGAGCAAGATGCTGATGAGAATCGCACTCATGTGCAGTTGGCGAGGATGATATCAGTTCTCACACATGAATCCACCACGGAGGCACGGAGCCACCGAGAAACCCGTTTCTTGATTTTCTCCGTGACTCCGTGTCTCCGTGGTGGGTTTAGGTTTTATCCCGAGTGCCGAATGTGCATAACATCGCCATCGTGCACGATGTAATCTTTCCCCTCTAGCCGCAGCGTGCCCTTGGCGCGAGCGTTGGCTTCCGATCCGGCTTCAAGCAGTTGATCCCACCGAATAGTTTCTGCGCGGATGAAATGCTTTTCCAGATCGGAGTGAATCGCTCCCGCCGCTTCTTGCGCGCGCGAATGCGCGGGAACCTGCCAGGCGCGGCACTCGTCTTCTCCAGCGGTAAAAAACGAGATCAGGCCGAGCAGTTTGTAGGTGGTCCGAATCAGCCGCACCAGGCCGCTCTCCGTCAGGCCATAGCTCGACAAAAATTCGGCGGCATCGGCGTCGCTCATCTCCGCCAGTTCGGCTTCCACCTTGCCGCAGATGGCTGTGGCCGCGGCATTCGGCCGCGCCGCGATTTCTGTGAGCTTGTACTTGCTCACCGCTTCTTCCAGTTCCTTGCCGAGTTCGCTGGACTCGCCGATGTTCAGCACGTAGAAAATCGGCTTCTCGCTCAGGAACATGAAGCCCTTGATGCGCTTCTTGTCCTCGGCCGTCATTTCCATTTCGCGCAGCGGTTTGTCGGATTCCACTTGCGCCTTGGCGCGCTTCAGCAGTTCGAATTCCTTTTCGAGTTCCGGCGTTTTCATCTTCTTGAGATCTTTTTCCAGCCGCTCCAGCCGCTTTTCGATTTGTCCCAGATCGCTGACCAGCAGATCGAATTCCACGTTCCTGATGTCGCGCAGCGGATCGATCTCCCCCACCAGCGGAATCGCCGGATCGTCAAACACGCGCACCACGTGCGCCAGCGCATCCACGTTGCGCAGATGCGCCGCGTAAGCGCTGTCTTTCAGCGCCTCCTGGCCGATGGCCCCCACGTCGACGTACTCTACCGACGTGTGCGTAAGTTTCTTCGGGTTGTAAAGCGCAGCCAGGCGATCCAGTCGATCGTCCGGAACTTTGGCGACGCCAATATGCGCCTCGCGCGGGTTGGCGTGCGCGTGATCCGAAAGATGTGCCTTGGTCAGAATCCGAAACAGCGATGTCTTGCCCACCTGAGGCAGGCCAATAATGCCGGTTTTCATAAGGAAGCTTCTAGCTGCTAGCTCCTGGCTTTTTGAGTAATACGACGCCGAAGCAAACTCAGAGTGCAGACCCACTGTGTGTTCAGCGACCGTCGAGCAACTTTTTAGGATAAATGAGAAAGTAGATATTGCTCAACGTGAGCAAGGCTCATGTAGAGACAGCCGCCTCGGCTGTCCAAGCCTGAGCCTGCCCTGAGCGAAGCCGAAGGGGCGAAGCCCGGCGCAACTCATCACGAACTAGCGCAGCCTAGCGCAATCCGACCTGCTGCGCGGTCAAATACACCACCACCAACCCCAACAGCAGCACTGCGCCTTCCACCCGCGTCGACCATACATGCAGCGCATCGAACTGAATACGCTCGGGATTGTCAATCGCCGCCGAACCCACCTCTCCCAGCGACGCCCGCAAAACGTCCATGCGCGGAATGATGCCGAACTGCGAGATCAACGTGAGCGCCAGCATCGCACACAGCAATATGTGACGCGCCGCAAACAAACGCACGTTGCCATCCGTAAGCCGGCTGTAAAGCAGGGAACTGATCAGATAGACAACTCCTGAAGCGATGGCAATCCAGTGCAGCTTACCCAAAGCACGCGCCACCACGTTGCCGGCAAGATGAGTATTGGGCAGAACAGAGAACGCCGTAGGCGCCACCACGAATGCAAAAAAGATCAGCCCGCCGATCCACAGGACAAGCGAAAGCAGCATGAGAAAACGAAGGAAAGACATAAGGGAGCATTATAGTCTGCAAGCCCCATAAGCAAAGCGCCGCAGCCACTGACCCCTGACCCGTGCTCCCTGCCCCGACCCCTGACCCCTGACCCCTGACCCCCGACCCCCGACCCTTGCCCTACTTCCCCTGCCGCAGATTATCCAGAACGCCGCGCATCAGCGATCCGCCGTAAGCGCCCGCAATGCCCGGCAGCCATGTCAGAAATGATCCATAGACCTGGCCCCGCGTCGGTTTCACCGTGAAGACTAAGTAGGCCACAAGTTCGCTCAGCGGGACGAACATTCCCACCACCGCCACCCACCGCCAGGGCCAGCGCGGCCGCAGCAACCCGAGCAGCATGCAAGCCATCAGCACCAGCAGGGCGGTGAAAAGCAGGTCATTGACCGCCACATCCGCCCATCCGGTGCCCATGCCTGCGACAGCGGCCAGCACGTAGAACGGCCCATCGCGGCGTGCGGGCGGTGAAACGGGATCAAGAGTCATGATTGCTGCGCGGTTTGACTCGGTACTCGGTACTAGGTACTCGAATCCTCAATACTTATAAAACCCCCGCCCGCTCTTCCGCCCCAGCCACCCCGCATCCACCATCTTGATCAGCAGCGGACACGGCCGGTATTTAGGATCGCCCAACCCGTCGAGCATCACCCGCATAATGTCGAGGCAAACGTCGAGCCCAATAAAATCGGCCAGCGTCAGCGGCCCCATGGGATGCGCCATCCCCAGCTTGAACACTTCATCGACCGCCTCCGGCGTGGCCACGCCTTCCATCACGGCATACATGGCTTCGTTCAATAGCGGCATGAGCACACGGTTCGAGACGAATCCGGGAGCGTCGTTCACCTCAACCGGCGTCTTGTCCAGCTTCACCGCCAAGTCGCGCACGGTTGTGAAGGTTTCCTGCGAAGTAGCCAGCCCGCGGATCACCTCCACCAGCTTCATCACCGGCACCGGATTAAAAAAGTGCATCCCAATCACTTTTTCCGGCCGCTTCGTCAGCGCCCCCAGCTTGGTGATCGAGATCGACGAAGTATTCGAAGCCAGAATCACCTCCGGCCGCGCCAGCCGGTCAAGATCGCGAAAAATCTCCGTCTTGATTTCAAACTTCTCGGTAGCCGCTTCCACGATGAAGTCGCAGTCCGCCAGTCTGGAGCGCTCGGTCACCGGCTCGATCTTCTTCAACGCGGACGCCTTGTCCTCCGCCGTGATCTTGTTCTTCGCAACCTCACGATCTAGATTCTTGGTGATCGTCGCCAGCCCACGCTCCAGAAAGCGCTGCTCCACATCGCATAGAACTACCGAGTAACCGCTGCCCGCAAACACGTGCGCAATGCCGTTGCCCATCGTCCCCGCGCCCACTACGCCCACTCTCCTGATCTCCATATCTACCTCGCCTGAACGCCGCTCCAGACCCCGCTGCCGTGCGCCTGCGGCTCAAGAAAACTCTTGAGTGTAACACCCGGAACGCACGCGGCCAGCGGTCCGATCGTCCGCCTTCGTACACCGCTATTTCGTGGAAAACAATTTGTCGGGCACCGGGTTGGAGGATAATAAAGCGGAGCGCTCTGGCGTTCCCGCTCCCCCTATCACCGTATCGGGAGGCTCCTATGCCCAAATTTGAGCCACTTTTCCCTTGTGCTGCGCTCTTTCTGATGGCCCTCTCCCTGCTGGCCTGCGGCAGCAGCCGGCAACTGCAATCCCTCACGATCAGCCCGGCCACCGCCAGCGGCCAGGTTCAGTTCACCGCCATCGGCGCCTACAGCGGATCCAGCCATACCTCGCCGGTCAACGCTCTCTGGTGGACTAACCTGCCTTGGACCTACCCACCTAGTGCGCTCCTTATTACGTTAAGTAGCAATGGTCTGGCGCAATGCTCTACGATTGCTCCCCCTGGAACATATCCCATCTGGGCGGTTGCCCCGGTAGACCCGCGCGTGCCCCTGACGCAAATGACCATGACGACCAAACAAATAGTCGCGACGGCCCAGCTGACCTGCCCCTAAGGTTCTCCGCTTCAACCTTGCCTTCTCGCTTCCTCGCCCACAACCCGGCGTATCATGGAAGGTCTTCCTAATCTCCAGTTTTTCCAAAGGCGCGCCCTCATGCCCGTCACCACCATCATCGAACCATTCCGCATCAAAAGCGTCGAACCCATCCGCTGGACCACCCGCAACCAGCGCGAACAGCTGCCTCGAAGCCGCGCATTACAACCTCTTCCTTCTCCCCGCTGACGACGTCCTGATCGATCTGCTCACCGACTCCGGCACCGGCGCCATGTCCACCCATCAGTGGGCGGCGATCATGGAAGGCGACGAGAGTTACGCCGGCAGCCGGAGTTTTACCCGCTTCCGCGATTCCGTCCAGGATATCTTCGGCTACAGAAATGTCATCCCCACGCACCAGGGCCGTGCCGCCGAGCGCATCTTATTTTCTGTCGCCTGCAAGAAAGGCGATATCGTCCCCAACAACACTCACTTCGACACCACCCGCGCCAACGTCGAGTTCGTCGGCGCCGAAGCCGTCGATCTGGTCATCCCCGAAGGCCACCAGCCCAGCCTCTCTCATCCCTTCAAGGGCAACATGGACGTGTCCGCCCTCGAAGCCTTGATCGAGCGCGTGGGCCGCAAGCGCATTCCGCTGGTCATGCTCACCGTGACCAACAACTCCGGCGGCGGCCAGCCCGTTTCCATGGAGAACGTCCGCCAGGTCAGCGCCGTCTGCAAGCGCCACGGCATCCCGCTTTATTTCGATGCCTGCCGCTTTGCCGAAAATGCCTGGTTCATCAAGCTGCGGGAAAAGGGTTACGAAAACAAAACTCCAAAAGAAATCGCGCAGGAAATGTTCCGCTACGGCGACGGCTGCACCATGTCCGCCAAGAAAGACGGCATGGCCAATATCGGAGGCTTCCTCTGCACCAACGACGACCTGCTGGCCCAGCAGGAAAAAGACCTGCTCATTCTCACCGAAGGTTATCCCACGTATGGCGGACTCGCCGGCCGCGATCTCGAAGCCATCGCCGTAGGCGTGCAAGAGGCGCTCGAAGAGGATTACCTGCGCTACCGCATCGCCTCCACCGCGTATCTCGGCAATCACATCGCATCGCAGGGAGTGCCCATCGTGCAACCGCCCGGCGGCCATGCCATCTATCTCGATGCCCGCGCCTTCCTGCCCCACATCCCGCCCGACCAGTTTCCCGGCGTAGCTCTGGCCGCCGAGCTTTACCTCGAAGGCGGAATCCGCTCGGTCGAGATCGGCACGCTCATGTTCGCGGCAGCCGCGCAAATGGATCTGGTGCGCCTGGCCATTCCCCGCCGCGTCTACACCCAAAGCCACATCGACTACGTGGTCGAGATCATCCTGGAAGTCTGGAAGCATCGCGAAAGCATTCCCGGCATGCGCCTGACCTACGAAGCGCCGTTCCTGCGCCACTTCACCGCGCACCTGGAGCCGGTGCCAGTAGCGGCAGCCACCCGCTCCTGAGCGCGAGGGAGGGAGGGAATTGAAGGACCCGAGGGTGCCCATCCTTAACGCCGCGCTCTTTGCGACGTTAGAGCCTGCCCTGAGCTTGTCGAAGGGGTGGGGATTTTGGCTTTATGCTGCCGATCCCGGGGACTCGGGTCGGTCTCGCTCTTCGGGCTGCCGATCGCGATAGAGTGCCGACTTCGTTGGGTCTTGGGGCCAATAACCCGATTTCGCTCTCATCGCTGTCATCCAGGTTGTAAATTATGACGCCGCAAATCAGAGCGATAATTAGGGCACCGACATTTACTAGAATCTGGGTGCCCGTCCTGATTGGACAGAACAAAAAAACCACCCCTGCCAGACCGCACACGAGCTTTGTAACAGCCAAAACTATGCGCTTGCTCATGACGTGAGACTCGTCCCATTCTACCCATCACCCCTTCGCCCAAGGTGTAAAATAATCACGCACACCCTACTGTCCAAGCTCCAAGGTTGAAAGGATTCCTCCATGGCAATCGCCGAACTCCCCCTCCGCCCGCGCACATCCTCCCATCAAGGCCCCTTCATCAACGAACCCTTTTTCGACTTCACGAAAGAAGACAACGCCCGCAAGATGCGCGCCGCCATCGAACGAGTCCGCGGCCAACTCGGCCGCGAGTATGACCTCATCATCGGCGGCCAGCGCGTCAAGACCACCGACAAGATCAAGTCGCTGAATCCCTCGAAGCCGTCGCAGATAGTCGGCATTCACCAGAAAGCCGGCAAAGAGCATGTCGAGCCTGCGATGCAAGCCGCACTGAAAGCCTTCAACTCCTGGAAGAACACGACAGTCGAAGAGCGCGCCAGCCTGCTGTTCCGCACCGCCGACCTGCTCCGCCAGCGCAAAATGGATTACATGGCCTGGCTCGTCTTCGAAGTCAGCAAGAACTGGGGCGAGGCCGATGCCGACATCTCCGAGACCATCGACTTCTGCGAGTTCTACGCCCGCGAAGCCCTGCGCTTCGCCAAAGCCGAACCCCCCGTCCAGTTGCCCGGCGAGCACGGTTCGCTCACCTACATCCCGCTCGGCGTGGGCGCAGTCATTCCTCCCTGGAATTTCCCCTGCGCCATCATGGCAGGCATGACTCTGGCTTCGATCGTCAGCGGCAACACCGTAATCCTGAAGCCATCCAGCGATTCCCCCACCATTGCCGCCAAATTTATCGAACTCCTCGAAGAAGCCGGCATGCCCGAAGGCGTAGTGAATTTCTGCCCCGGCGCCGGAGCCAGCTTCGGCGATGCCGTCGTCGCGCATCCTAAAACGCGCTACATCGCCTTCACCGGCTCCCGCGAAGTCGGCCTGCACATCAACAAAACCGCCGCCACGCAGGCTCCCGGCCAGATCTGGATCAAGCGCACAATCTTAGAAATGGGCGGCAAGGACGCCATCATCGTCGATGCCGACGCCGACATCGACTCCGCCGTCGAAGGCGTCGCGCAATCCGCGTTCGGCTTCCAGGGACAGAAGTGCTCGGCCTGCTCCCGCGCCATCGTTGACGAGCGCGTCTACGATAAGTTCCTCGAACAGCTCAAAGCCCGCGTCGAGAAAATCACTGTCGGAGATCCCGCCGAAAACAGCAACATGGGCGCCGTGATAAACCAAGGCTCCATGAAGACCATCCTCGAATACATCGAGCAAGGCAAGAAAGACGGACGCCTCCTTACCGGCGGCGAGCGCGTCCCCGAAGCCGGAGAAGGTTATTACATCCGCCCCACCGTCTTCGCCGACATTCCCGCCAAATCAAAGCTCGAGCAGGAAGAAATCTTCGGCCCCGTGCTGGCTGTGATCAAAGCTCATGGCTTCGACCACGCTCTCGAAATCGCCAACGACACCGAGTTCGGCCTCACCGGCGCCATCTACACCAAATCCCGCGACAAGATCGACCGCGCCCGCCGCGATTTCCACGTAGGCAATCTCTACATCAACCGCAAATGCACCGGAGCGATGGTAGGCGCCCATCCCTTCGGCGGCTTCAACATGTCAGGCACCGACTCCAAATCCGGCGGCCCAGATTACCTGTATCTGTTCACGCAAGCGAAGTCGATAGCCGAGAAGCTCAGCTAAGGATGGCAGCTACATCTGGACTGGCTTCAAAATCGCTCGGGAAGGGCACGACTTTTCAGTCGTGCCGCTCAGGGCAATCAAGAACGCGGGCTTTAGCCCCTGAGGGCGCACAGTATATTCCTATCGTTAATCATGAGATGGCCTGATGGCTTCCAGCCTGGCCGTCGCGCGCGCAGAAAGATTCGAAGAGTTCGACTGCTCCCATCGGCCGTTTGCCCGCTCCGGAATCGTAGTCCCAAAACGGAACTGGCAAAGCACGAAAAATCCCCCCTTCACTGATTTCTCTCCACTCCCAACTCCTCTCGGGATTACCATCGCGGTGTTAGCGAGGTTCGTATGGGAGAGGTCCGCAGCGCCTTTGCTCTCGAAGACTTTACCCTGACGCATATGCTCGAACTGGGCTCGAATCTGCGAGAAATAGGCAAGGGGGCCAGGAGCATGGAAGAGGCGGCCGAGGGGATTGTCCGTTATCTCTATGAAAATCTGGTTTCCAAAAAAAACGGCCAAAGAGCCTGCGCGCTGGTTCGCCTCTTCAAGACTCATGCTTTCGGCCAGCTTGACGAAGACCTCCGCCAGTTCGCCCGAGCCCGGCTGGCGGGTGCGGCCGAGACCCCTGCGATGAAATGCCTGGTGCTTTTCGCCACCGCTGGTGACCGGCCTGAGTGGAATTTGTCAACCGGGTCGAAGGGGCACCAGGCGATCCCGCTGCCCAACGAAAAGGCGATTCGAAATGCTCCCATGATCTCGCAACTCCTCTCCGAGATGGGGCTCAACGCGCGGGCGCTCGTCAAGCCTGACTCCACTCTCATGCTCGACTCGGAGCAAACCAACTTCAACGTCTTCCACGTACCCGAGGCTCTTGGGAGTCCCTACGTTCCCGCCCAGGATTTCGTGAGCGCTCATGGCGTCAAATCCGCACTGGGTTTTGGCGGCCTGCTTCCTTCTCACGACCTGTTTGCGGTCATCCTGTTCTCCAAGACTTCCATTCCACGCGCGACGGCCGAACTTTTCAAGACCCTCGGGCTGATGGTCAAGTTGGCCATCAGTCCTTTCGACCGGGATAGGGTCTTTGCGCAGTTCCACGCCGGGATGACTGCGAACCGAATGCCCTCCGGCACTCTGAATACTACGGTTGGGGAGCCTGGGCGTCATTCCCGCGGATAGCAGGGAGCAAGACAAAGAAAAAGCCGCCCACCTTGGGCGGCTTTACTGGTGTGTGCAAGAAATCCCTACGGCATCACACCCGCCGGGGTCTGCGGCGCCGGCCCCGCAGTAGTCGCGGCCGCCGCCTCATTCAAAATCCGGTGATGGATGGTGAACAGCGCCAGCTCCAGCCGGTCCGACACGCCAATCTTGTCATACACATTCCGCAGATAATTCTTGATGACCTGTTCCGTCGTCCCCAGCTGCGTGGCAATCTCTTTATTCTTGTAGCCCTGCACGATCAGCGCCACGATGCGCAGCTCTTTTGCCGTCAACCGGTCGCGCACCCGCAGCCCGACCATATCGTTCTCGGTGAGTTCGCTCGGCACCGCGACGTCCTGCACCCAGGTTTCTCCGCGCGCCACCTTGCGCACGCAATCCACCAGCGCCGCGCTGGTCACGTTGCGGTAGACCACGCCATGCGCCCCGTTCGCCATGTGCCGTTGCGCGCTCTCGCCCGTATCGGCCAGCACCACCACCCGAGTCTTGGCGCGGTTCGCCGACTGCACGATCGCCGCGAAATCGTTGTGAAAGCCCGCCGCCGCGATCAGCACCGCCGCGCGGAATTTGTCCAGAGCCATGAACATCTGCTCCGGGGTCTGCGCCTGCGCCACAATGCGCATCTCGTCTTCCACTGCCAGCACTTTTGCAATCCCGGCGCGGAAGATCGCCTGGTTATCCGCCAGTATCAGTTTGAGCATGTTATCGACGCTCCAAAATTGGTGATGTCATTCCGAACAAGCGTTCTTTGCGCAGTGAGGAATCTGGGCGAGCCGCGCGAATCCACGTAGCCTGCCCTGAGAGAGCGCAAGCGACCGAAGGGCCCGCCCGGCTCGCTTCCTTATTGCTACTTCCTCACAAACTCATACGAATCGATCACGCAGGCCACACCCTTGCCGTCCGGGCTGGTCCCCGTGGGGTCGGAGCGCACTACGCGCCCCTTGCACTGAATGGTCACATTCTCCTGCCCCCCGGTAACGTCGGGGGGAAGCGTGATCTCAAACTCTACCGGCGACCCAATCTCCAGCGCCGCGTCGGCGCGAATGTAAACTCCCGCCGCGCTCAGATTGCCGGTAAGCCCCTTGGTGTCGCCGCTGGCATTCTCTTCGTGAATCTTGATTGGCAATTCCAGCGGAAATCTTTTTCCGGTCCGTGCTTCGGCCACAGTGCCTCCTAATTCATCGCTCGATCTCACGTGGCTCAATCTTCCTGACCCGATCTTCCGGACCTCATCCTCCAAACTCTGACCATCGGATTCGTGCCGCTCCGAAGCCGAGCCAACCCCACCAGAATACGCCACTGGCAGGCGGATCGCCCACTTTTGTTGCTCAGGGGCGGTTATATCACGGATGCACCCGGGATAAAAGCCTGATTCCCAGTTAGTTAAGGGTAGAACTAGATTCCCCCTGGCGTGTGCCGGGTCAGAACTCCAATGAAAACTCTGTCATCCCGACCGGAGCGAAGCGAAAGCGAGCGAAGGGGAGGGACCTGCTTTTTTTCGGCAGCACCTCCGGCCTCGCCGCCTGTGTAGGTCGAACACTCCTGTCCGACGCCTTTGACCTTGCTTTTGAAGTTGGTCGTGCGAGGCTGCCCCATCCTTGCGTTCTTTGCAAGGGTGGGAATTTGTGAATCGTGCAGCGAAGAGTTTTCGACGGGAGGCCGCCGAAAGCTGTGAGGGGTCAAGCCCTAGCATGCAGCACGCGCAGCCCAAGCACCTTCTCAAAGCAATCGAAATCCCGATCCCGGTGCAGCAGTTCGTGCCTGGCCCGCAAACAAAAAGTGGCAATCAGACAATCGATCGTCTTGTGAACGGTGTATCCCCGCTGGCGGAGGTCGCGATAGTTCTGGGCCGCGGCAAATGCCATTTCGCTACCGCCCGTCTGAAAGACCTGGAATCTCAACAGGTCGGCCCTCACCCGCGCGAGCACGCTTTGCTCCCGAATCCCTTGTAACACCTCGCACAGGATGAGATCAGTGAGCCCGAGCCGCTGCCGTTGCAGTTCCCGATCCAGCCAGCGTGTTTCCGGGTTCTCGGTGCCGCGCAGATAATCCATCCACACGGTCGTGTCGACGATGACCATCGCCCGGCCTACTCTCGACCCCGCGACAGGCGCGACTGATGAAGGTCGCCCTCCCAAACTACTTTTCCCCGCAGCCGGCGGATCGACCCTTGAGCGTGGGTCTCCGCCAGCAACCGCAGCCCGGCTTCCACCGCAGCCCTTTTGGTACGAACTCCGCTGCGCCGCATGGCCTCCCGCATCAAACGGTCATCAATGTCAATGTTAGTGCGCACGCAGAATCTCCAATGTGTAAGGATCTCACAATTATGTGTATCGCACAAGCGCTTTAATCCCATTCAGCGTCATCCCGAGGCCGGGTGGGACTGGCCCGCGTTTGCTCCACCACGACCGAGGCTGCCCATCCTTGCGTTCTTTGCAAGGGTGGGCAGCCATAAATCATGCAGCATGGGGTTGAGACCGGAAGAGGGAAGGCACGCCTCGTGTAGGGCGGACGCCCTCGTCCGCCGCTTTTGACCTTGCCTCTGAATCTAATCTTCGCGAGGGCGAGGCGGGTGGTCCCACCCGCCCTTACCGAACCGTCAGGTTCGAAAAGTATGCCTCAGTATTTGAGCCGGTCCAAAGCGCAATCTGGCCGTGGGTTTCTCCCAATTTCAGGTCGTTCACAATCAGGCAGGGCTGGTCGATGCCATTAACGTAAAGTCTGGCCTTGGTGCCCGCAACCACTATTTTGATGTGGGTCCATGCGCCGGGGTCGAGGTCGACGTAGGATTCGTACACGCCAGGGTTTTCCTTCCTCAAACGCTGCCAGGTGAAGTCCGGCTGCTCCACATACTGGGTCGAATGGTTGCGCTGCAATTGATCGTCGGCGCGCGCGTTTAGCATGCGCAGATAGATCGATTCGTACCGGGAACCATGGTTCTGAACACGGAATGCGATGCCGACAAACCCTCTGGTAGTGGGCGGAGCTCCCTCGCGCGGCACGCCAACCACGTCGACTTCAATCGTGCCATCTTTGAAGTCAGACGTCTTAACGATTGCGATGGCCTGAGCTCCCGCCGGCGTACCGGTGGCAGTCAGACCGTCATCGTTGACGATCCGTACCGCCCGGTGTCCCCGATACATTGCAATGTCCGCCTTTGTCTTAACCGGGTCCACCCCGTCTTCCCTGACGCTCTGCACTTCCAACCCATCCAGGGAATCCAAAGGGAGGGTTGAAACCTGCATTTTGGTGTCGTGGTTATCCCCGCTGTTCTTGATGCCGGATGCTTGCAACTCCCTCCCGCTAGCGCTAAGGAGGCAGGCCAATACTGGGCTGGCAACCAACGCCTTCTTCAATCTCTCCATGTTCTTTCATTCCCTCCAGCACCTTCCCGACTTTACTTCGCCGCTCCAGGTGTCTCCGATTCCTGCAAGAAATGCTCGACTAGGTCGACCATCAGGTTCGGGTTGCACTTGAACACCGTATGTTCGCACCCCGGAACTATGGCTAACTCACCGTGTGGAAGTAAGTGATAAATCTCCACGAAATGTTCCAATTTCGTATAGCCGTCCTGGTCGCCGGCGGCAATCAGGGTCGGACATTGGATCCTCTGTACTTTCTCTTTCGGGATGTCCGGCTCCGCTAACGCCTCCTTGCCCATCGCAACCACCAGCCGGTCCCAGGCGGTTCGATCAGGATAAATCCTGTTGCGGCGCTCCACGAACTTCGGCGGCAACTGCTTTTCCAATTCCGCCGGGTTGCTGTCCGCTTCTGCCTCATTCCCGGCCGCTTCCGTCGACCCGGACGCTGCAATGGGTCCGCCCACCGCAATCAGCTTATGCACCAGCTCAGGGTGGTCAATTGTCAGTAGATAGGCAGCCATGGCGCCGGTGCTGAACCCAACCAGATCCACCGGTTCGCTGGTGGCATGCCGAATCACGGCCGCCGAATCTTCCGCGAAGAGCAGATTGGAGAGCAGTTGCTTTCCAAGTTCAGACTTGCCGTGCCCGCGCAACGCGATGGCGATGACGGTGTAGTGCCGGCTCAACTCCGGAATCACTCCCCGAAATTCATCAATGTATCCATACAGACCACCGTGAAGCAACACGAGGGGGTGGCCTGAGCCGTAGACTTCGTAGTAAATCTTCACATCCCCAACCTGCAAGTAATGACCAGCGCTGGGATTGTTTCCGAAAGGTATGTCCTTTTCATCAGCCGTCGCTGCTAGTCCAATCTGCGCCCAAGCGAACAACCAGATGAGGACCCCTGCTCGTTTCATGATCTTGGATCCTCCCGATTCCAATAGACGGGAGAATCGGAGGTTTAGTTAGCAGGGTGTCTCCCTTTGTCGAAGCTTTACACCGCAACCGTACCCCCCGTGGTACCGTCTCATAAGAGTCTCTGTCTTTTCCGAGGAGAGCACTCATGCCCGGTTCATTCTTCCCCCACGCACAGGCGCAGCGTCGGCCGCGCCCTCTCATCCGCCAAGTGGCCGTTCTTGTCCTGGCTTCAACCACGTGTCTGTTGGCGCAGAAACCCACCACCCCAACTCCCGCCACCAAGACCGCCGGAGAAGAGAATGCCGGCAAGAAGTCCGCGCCAGAAAAACCTCAGCCCAAGCCGGACGAATCCGCATCCGCCGCCGCAGCTCTCCTGCAAATCAACAACGCCATGGAAGCCCTCGCTGCCAAAGTGTCTCCCGCCGTAGTTCAGATTCTGGTCACCGGATATGGACCGCTGCACGAAGAGAACCGCTCGCAGACCGCTCTCATCGTGCGCCAGCACGCCGTCGGTTCTGGAGTCATCCTCGATCCCGACGGCTACATCATGACCAACGCCCACGTCGTAGAAGGCGCGCAGCGCATCCGCGTAGCTCTTCCCCTGCCCACCGACAACGGCCGCTCGGCCGCGGCGGGCAAACGCCGCATCTTTGAGGCCCGCCTCGTCGGTACGCACAAAGAGACTGATCTCGCCCTGCTCAAGATCGATGAAAAGGATCTTCCCACGCTAGCCCTGCTCACCCAGCAGCGGCCCCGCGTCGGCCAGCTCGTCTTCGCCATCGGCAGTCCCGAGGGCCTGCAAAACTCGGTCACCATGGGAGTGGTCAGCGCCGTCGCTCGCCAGGCCAATCCCGACAAGCCGCTCACCTACATCCAGACCGACGCTCCCATCAACCCCGGCAACAGCGGCGGACCGCTGGTCGATATGAATGGATCGGTTCTCGGCCTCAACACTTTCATTCTTTCCCAGGGCGGCGGCAGTGAAGGCCTGGGCTTTGCCATCCCCGCCCGCGTCGTGGATTTCGTCTACCACAGCCTGCGCCAGTACGGCCACGTTCATCGCGTCGAGATCGGAGCGGTGGCGCAGGAAATCACACCCACCCTCGCAGACGGCCTCCAGCTCGCTCAGCACTGGGGAGTCCTCATCGCCGACGTCAAGCCCGACGGCCCCGCTGCCGCCGCCGGCCTGCAGATTCAGGACATCGTCCTTACCGCCGACGACCGCCGCATCGAAACTCTTCCGCAGCTTTCGTCAGCTCTCTATCTGCACCGCCTCGATCAGGTTCTGCAGCTCGAAATCCTGCGCGGCAGCCAGAAGAAAACTCTTTATATTCCTGCCATCGAACATCGCGACCAGATGGATCAACTCTTCGATGCTGCCAACGCCGAAAACAGCCTTGTCCCACGGCTGGGCATTCTCGCCATCGATCTCACCACCGACCTGCGCAATCAGATCGGTTCGCTGCGCATTCCTTCCGGCGTGGTCGTGCTGGGCCGCGCCGTCGACCTCATCACGCCCGATACCGGCCTGCAAACCGGCGATGTCATCCACGCCCTCAACACCACTCCCATCCCCGACATGGCAACGCTGCGCTCCGCCGTCCTAAGCCTGAAGACCGGCGACCCCGTAGTAATCCAGGTCGAACGCTCCGACGGCCTCACCTACCTGAGTTTTGAAATGGAATAGCAGGTGGGCCGAAAGGGATTTTGACCGTGTGGGACGGACACTCCTGTCCGTCGCCTTTGATTTTGAAGTTGATCTCGCGGGTAGATCGGGTTTGCGCCACCACGAGCAGAAGAAAAACGTATTGGCCCGACACTGCAGGGCAGTGAGGCACGGTGGGGCAGTGAGGCCCTGAGCGAAGTCGAAGGGCCGTGCCGGCAGTCCGAGGGGCGTCCTCGCCCGCCGCTCCAGAGCGAAACAATCTCGTCCCAGCCACACGTGCGCTCCTCGCGACCTTGCCGTAAAATACCCTCGGCGCCCGTAGCTCAACTGGATAGAGCATCTGCCTTCGGAGCAGAGGGTTGGGAGTTCGAGTCTCTCCGGGCGCACCAGAAATTTTCCTGAGGCAAGAGCTAGAACGCGCCGCCGCCGCCGCCGCCGAAGCCGCCGCCGGAAAAGCCTCCGCCACCGCCGAAGCCGCCACCGCCGCCCCATCCCGATCCCGAGGAACTGGCGCGCGGCGCGGACACGAACACCTGATGCATATCCGTCGCCATGCCGTGCATCGACGATGAAAATAAGATGGGATTGAATCCCATCCCATATCCATATCCCGGTCCGACGTACCACGACGGCGGATCTTTCACTATTCCCGCGAAGGCTTGAGCCCAGTGGTGCTCGACGCCCAGGGCCATGGCGTAGGGAAGAAATTTTTCGAAGGTGTTGGGCGGCATCGTCTTTAGGCGCTCGCCGTCTACGCGGTTCATGAATTCCTGGAATCCGAGGACGGCGGTGTAAGTGCGCGATCCTTTGAGAGTCTTCGCCGTCATCACGCGGGCAAAGAGAAACCAGATCACGGCCGCGATGAGCACGGACACAATGACCATCGGGACTGAACTAAGAAAATCCACCCATCCCAGGAACTGAAGGACCGCGAACGGGATGAGGATGGAGAACGCGGCTCCGATACTGTAGCCGTTGGCGGACTCGGGGTCGAGCGCATAGATGCCCTTCTGCTTGAGCGCCGACATAATGTCTGTGCGGACCACGGGGACGGCGGTGTAGAAGCGGTTCTTCAGGCTGGAGAGGCGCGTCTCGGCGGCGTCACCCGCGAAGATGTTCTCCAGCATGACCCGCTCGTGAGGAGCGAGACCTCGCCAGTCCTGGCGTTTCTGGAGCAGGTGGAAGATGTAGTCCTTGTGATGAAAGAGGAGGCCTTTGTCGTCGGTCTCTTCGATCTTGACGTAACCGCGCACCGCAAGATCGACGATGGTCGATGTAATGTCGCGGGGATGAATTCGATCCTCGAGCAAAGTTCCGGCTTCCGCGGGAGAGATGCCTTCCGGGGGGTCATACATGGGTGCGACGGACATGCCGGGGTCGGGATCGCGGCCTTTATACCACCACAGCGGAAGCATCACCGCGAGGGTGACCAGGGGAAGGAAAACTGAGGGGTTGCCGCCGATGAACCAGAATAGTTTGGTAAGGCGGCCGGGCTGTGTGAGGATACCTTTCGGGATGTAGACATCGATGGTGAGGCCGCCGCGCATGGGCAGAGGATTGTTGGTTTCGAATTCAACGTCAGAGCCGTTTACTTTCGCGGTTGCATCGCGCTCGGTCGAGCCATAGACGCCGGTGAAAGCTTGCGCGCGCAGGGATTCGCTGGCGGAAGCGGGGAAGTGCACGCTGGCAGCGGCCTGGTCGATGGGGACAGGCCAGTCGTTGCCGGTGACGTTCCAATAGAACTCGTCGTAGCCGTCGAAGAAGCGCGTGCCGTTGCGCACGCGGTAGGCGATCTCCACGGTGCGCATGGCGTCGACGGCGTTGGGGATGTAAATCTTCAGGTCGCGGTAGGCGCCGGAGGTGGAAGAGTCGTATTTGAGCTTGGCGCCGTTTTCGTCGGTGACGCTGGTGACGTCGACGAAGAGCTGGTAGTTGGTGCCGTTCGGTCCGGGATATTCGATGGGGATGGTGCGGTGAATGCCGTGCCACTCGCCGACGAAGTTCAGGGTGATGGTTTCTTTGACCAGAGCGCTGCCGTCGGGGTTGACGGTGATGGTGTCTTGAAAGTTAGAGACGCGCCAGGATTTGGCGGCGAGGGGAGTGGCGAGGGCGAGGATGGTGGCGAAGAGAAGGAGCGTTCGTGCGGGATAGAAAGTGCGACCACGGGGGCTAAAGCCCACATTCATTGTGGCCTCTTTACGCGGCGCTGAAGCGCCGCTCTTCCACGTTGTTACAGCAGCACTCTGGCGTGGATAAAAGGTGCGACGTGTGTGCGAGGACTTCAGTCGTCCCTCCGGGACTTGTTCCCTTTTCTCCCTCTTTCCCAGCGCCGGAGGCGCTGGGCTATTATCGGGCTGCCCCTCCGGGGCGCTTCTCTTTATCGCTCCAATCATACGATCAGAACTTTACGGCTACCGGCTCGCGGTCGGCGGCGTCGGTGGTTTCGAAGAACTGGCGGGCGGTGAAGTTGAACATGCCAGCGATAATGTTCGTCGGGAATGACTGGATCTTCGTATTGAGGTCGCGCACCACGGCGTTGTAATAGCGCCGCGAGTTCTGGATGGAGTCTTCGGTCTGGCTCAACGATCCCTGGAGTTGGGTGAATTCTTCCGAGGCCTTCAACTCAGGATAATTCTCGGCCACGGCGAACAGGCTCTTCAGCGCTCCGGTGAGCTGGTTTTCGGCGATGGCCTTGCCCTCGGGCGTGGTGGCCTGCATGGCCTGGGAGCGGAACTTGGCAATGTTTTCGAAGGTGCCTTTTTCGTGCGCGGCGTAGCCTTTGACGGTCTCGACCAGGTTGGGGATGAGGTCGTGGCGGCGCTTGAGCTGCACGTCGATGTCGGACCAGGCCGAGTCGCAGCGCACCCGCAACTGCACCAGGCTGTTGTACATGCCGATGAGCACAACGGCGATGACGACGAGGAGTACGAGGAAGATGATGCCGGCCATGGGCGTCTCCTTGGGGAGCGGAGGATTGATCTCGGAATCTTAATCTTGGAATCTTAATCTGGAAACAATGGGACGTTAGCACAGAGGAGGCGCGGGCGCAAACGAGGGCGAGCGATATGTCGGCACCTATGTCCGTTTAGCCGCCCAGCAACGAGATGGTTCTGGCATGATGAGTGTAATCGCGATGTTTCACCAATTGAGCAGAAGGCACCGGCAGCCTGATTGGTTTCCTGTGCTCCCTACGCGGGGCTACGGAATGCGAATGTCAGCGACAATTATGACCGAAAGGCCGATCACGCCGCCAGCTAGACACAGAAGAAAATAAGCTTTTTACGATCCATGGCCGACTGACCGGAACATTAAGAAGTCCGGGAACCGCCATGATGCCAGTCTGCAAAATTCTTCACCTTGACGGCCAATCGTCGTCTTTCTATGATCGCTATGCTTGTGCCCCCAATGATCTCGCTCTCAGCAACGTGACCGCGCTGTTCTTCGCGAAGTCGAATTCGTAACGCCATTGAATCGAGGCCAACTGTGCATCGCTCAAGGTTCCTGATCTCTTTCCTGCTCGCTGCCGCTTCCCTGCTCTCCGCGCAAAGTGTCAGCACCATGCTGAACTTCAACGGAACCAACGGCGCAGACCCGTTGTACGTCACCTTTGCGCAGGGCCGCGACGGACGCCTTTACGGCACCACCTACAGCGGAGGCGCCAACGACCTGGGCGCCGTCGTCAAAATCAACCTGAGCGACAACAACAGCATCGTCTTGCACAGCTTTTCCGGCACCGACGGCAGTAACCCCGGCGGTGGCCTCACTCTCGCCACCAATGGCAGTTACTACGGCACCACGGTCATGGGAGGCGCCCACGGTTTCGGCGTTCTCTACTCCATCACTCCATCAGGAACCCTCACCGTGCTGCACAGTTTTGCCGGAGGCAGCGACGGCGAATATCCCTACGGTCCTCCCATTCAGGCCGTCGATGGCAATTTTTACGGCGCAACTTCCGGCACCCCCGATTCCAGCGACGAGGCCACCATCTACAAGCTGACCAGCACCGGCACCTATAGCGTCATTTACACCTTCAACTCCTCAACCACCGGAGTCGGAGTCTACGGCCTCGTCCAGGGATCGGATGGTTTACTGTATGCTGTCGCGAACGTTGGGGGCGCCAACAACTGCGGAACCGTGGTGAAGCTCACCATTGCAGGAGTGCTAAAAGAAACTCACCGCTTCAGTTGCTCGGTCGGACCGCACTATCCCGTTGCTCCACCCATTCTGGCTTCCAACGGCACCCTCTACGGCACCACCCCAAGGGGCGGAGCTCACGGCCAAGGTACCATCTACGACATCAGCGGCCTTTTCGGAGTCAACGTCCTTTATAGCTTCACTGACATTCCGGGTGACGGCGACAATCCGAATGCCGGCCTTGTGCAGGCCAACGACGGCAACCTCTACGGCGTCACTTACTACTATTCCCAGGTTTTTAGCTGGAATCTCGACGGCACCTACACCGCCTTCCCCGGCTACGTCTACGGAGATACCGTCGCCAATCTGATGCAGGACACCAATGGCCTCTTCTACGGCGTCTCCGGCGGGAACGGCGGTGACGGCTTCGTCTATTCGTTCGACAATGGCCTGAGCCCGTTCGTGGCGTTCGTCAAATCTCAAGGGGCCATCGGAGCAACCGCGCAAATCCTCGGCCAGGGATTCACCGGCTCAACCTTCGTCACCTTCAACGGCGTACCCGCCAGCTTCACCGTAGACAACGACACCTACATGACCGCTACCGTTCCCGCCGGCGCGAGCACTGGTCCTGTCGTCGTAACCACGCCGACCGCAACGCTGACCAGCAACAAGAACTTCACGGTCACCAAGTGAGCCGACAACCGAATTATAGCGGTCAATAGCGACAACGACCGCGCAGTGTCATTGAATCGTGATCTAACAGTTGATCATTCAGGCGATTGGACGATTCTGTACACGCCCAAAACATCCGCCCTTATACCGGGCCGGACTGATGATAGTCGATGAGCTTGAGGCTCGCCTGAATGCAATCGCAAGTTAGCACTGTCGGCTCTTGCGCCAACTGTCGAAATCACGGTTACACTCAAAACCCGTTCCAAAGGTCAAATGGGGCAGCGTGTTCGTGGTAGTGCAACGGGGGGTCAGCCTAACTCGAACTGCTGCCATAATTTGGCCGCTATGGGTGAGCAATATTAGCCACTAGTTATACAAAATGGGTCAAAATTGTTGTCAAGAGGTAGAAAAGGCGAAAGCTTGGGTTAGGTTGTTGAAGGGAAAGGGAATATAAAGTTGGCTAATGTGACGGTTATACCCTATGCAAAATGTCATACTAGATATAGAGGGTAAAACAAAAAGCAGGTCCCTCCTCACGTCGGGATGACAAGCCTTACGGAGCACGGCGAGCAGTTGTAGGAACGCCTTGCGAGGCCGTTGCTGGCGCCGGCGGGCGAGGGGTCCTTCGACTGCGTAAATGCTTCGCTTTCGCGAAGCATTTCCTTCGCTCAGGATGACACCTCCTGAGGATTACAACTGGAGTGGTGCAAACTTCGCGGCCTTCTTGGGCCGCGATTTCTATTTGTGGGCAAGAAGGAGTGAGGCGAGCGATGAAACATCGGAAGATTTTGGGATGCCGGATCAAGGGAACCAAGGAGCGTGGAGCATGGGCGGAGATGTACTTCATGGTGCTGGCCATGAGTTACGGGCTGAGGGTGTCGAGTCCTTATGGAGGGTTTGGGCCTTATGACGTGGGGGTGGAGAGTGGTGCGGGGCCGATTCTGCGGGTGCAGGTGAAGTGCACGCTGTATCAGTGCCGCGGGGGCTGCTATTGCATGAGCATCAACATGAAGGATGGGGCGAGGGGGCGGCGCGGGTATGCTCCGGGGACAGTGGACTTTTTCGCGATTTACATCATTCCGACGGATGATTGGTACATCATTCCTTATGCGGTGGTGGGGGATCGGGATGCGAATGTGTATTTTCGGCCGGGCATGAAGGGGCAGAAATATGAGAAGTATCGGGAGGCCTGGCATTTGCTGGTGGATGCGGCCAAGGGTGTGGGTGAGGGGCCGATTGACATTCATGCTTGCTGCGATGAGGGGGCAGCGCAGGGCGTGAGAGAAGTTGCGCGGACGGCTGGGGTCCGAAAGATGTTCCGAGGAGTGTTCCACTGAGGTCCCTCGGCGGCTGAAGCCGGAGAATTTAATTGCCTCGATCGCAGCGCTGGAAGCGCTGCGCCACCCAAAAGCCTAAGCCACCAACGCCACCCAAAAGCCTAACGCCGCCCAAAAGCCTAACGCCGCCCAAAAGCCTAACGCCGCCCAAAAGCCTAGCCGGGCTGCGCCCTTCGACTTCGCTCAGGGCAGGCTCCGGCGGACAGCCGAGTGCGGCTATCCTCACATGAATATTTATTCGTTCTAGATATGCCGATATTATGCCGGTTTGCTTTTCCAACACCGCGGTCTAAACTCGATGAGTGAACAGAGCAGCGGATGGGCCACACTCTGCCGGTTGAGTGGACGATAAGAATAAGTGATTCAGGAGCAAAGTTAAGACTTAAGCCCGGAGCGTTCTGCACTAACACGGACGGAGCTTTATGCGTAGGTTTAGAAAGAATGTGTCGGCTACTCTTCTCGCGGTCTCGCTGACCGTGGTTGGAAGCGCAGCCTGCTATGCGCAAGGCAAGCAGCCTTGCGAGTTGGTCACCAAAGCGGATGCGGAATCGGTTCTGGGAGTGGCACTTGAACAACCCCGTCCCTACGCACCCTTCCGTTCGCTGCTGGACAAGGACTTCACCAAAGGCAAGATGGGTGAGGGATGCGAATTCGCGAACTTTGTGCCCGGCAAACCCAAACCGTCGAAAGTCATTAGCGTAAGCATCGAGGTGCGCTACTCGGCCGCGCCCAACAACGCGGCAGTGGAACAGCTTCGCAAGGAAATCGATGAACGCACCTACGAACACCCGGTAGATGTGCCGGGCCTCGGTGACTCGGCATTGTGGATCGGGCCGGCAAACAATCCATCGCTGTTTGTTTTCACCGGCGGCACGAGGACATTGATGATCGGTCCGAGCCAGATAAACCTGAATCAGGCGAAGGCACTTGCCCTGAAAGCGCTCGGCGGAGTGGGCAAGACGGGCTACGTGTACGGGACTGGGCCTGCTTCCGCGAACAAGCCGGTCCTGGCCAAGCTGGGCGCAAAGCCGAGCCAGATCGATCAACTGAAGCACGACCTCACCGGGAAGGCGGAAGCCGGGAACCCAAAAGCGCAAGTGGCGCTGGGGAAACTCTATCAATACGGCACGCTGGGCGCGGATGGAACGGCGAGCCCTGATTACGCCGCTGCGGCCTACTGGTACCGTTTGGCATCCGACCGCGGCGAAGCGCAGGCGGCTTACGAACTGGCGGTCCTTTACCGTGACGGTTTGGGCGTGCCCAAAAATGAGCCCGCCGCCATGGACCTGTTTCGAAAGGCGGCAGAGGCTGGCTGGCTGCCCGCGATGGTGCCGCTATCCTACGCTTACGCGGCGGCAAGGACCCCGACCAGCACGGAGCGCGCAACGTATTGGGCGAACAAAGCCGCCGAGGCAGGAGATCCTGCGGGATGGTCCATCCTGGGTTACGAGTACAACAAAGGAATCTTAGGGGGCGAACGGCCCTATTGGTACCGCATGGCAATGGAGGCCTACATGAAGGCTGCCGCGGGCGGCGACTGTGTTGCCATGATGAATATCGGGGGGTTGTACTTCAACGGCAATGGTGTTACCCAGGACAAGATCCAGGCCCAGAGGTGGTTCGCGAAAGCTGAGTCATGCCAGGGGAAGGATCTGGATTGGGTGCGAGAAAAGGCGGCGAAGTACCGGCAGAGGGCCGCAGCCGGGCGCCTTCCCGCCGTAGTAGAGGAGGGCCCGCAAAAAGGCGGGTCTGATCTGTCTGCCGGCCAGAAGCTCGTCGCGACTTTTCTAGCCTTGACCGCGATTGCCGTCGCTGTCGACATTGTCAGCGGCCCTTCATCCGGCGCGGACATACCGGTAACGGGTACTTCTTCTTCGGGTGGTTCTTCAATGGATAATTTCCCCCGCAAGAGTACGCCTGCGCCCCCTGAGCGTCATTGCCACCCAGTTCAGGTCGGGAACTTCATGATACAGCATGGGAAAAACGCCATTTCCCCGGTCGGGGCAACCTATCCTGAGTGCGACTAACTGGCTCACCTGATCTGCGTGGCAGTGAGCCAGGGGTGGTTTTGCGGGAGGGCGCGAAATCCTACCGTAAGGCTTCTGCGCTAGCGGTACTGCTCGTCAAAAAGAGGAGGGAAGTCGCCGCGCCGGCCGGTTGCAATAAGTTCAGCGCCGAATTGGCCGCCATAGTTCACGCCAAAAAGACGATGCCGAATCCGGCTCTCCTGAAGAAGTGGCCACCGCATTAAAGCACCGAGTTGCTGGCGCAGGGTCCTGGGTGGGGGAGGCGGGTGAAGGCGAATATCGTCAAACCCACACACGGACAAGAGCGATCTCAGGTTGGAGCCGCTGAAACCGTACTCATGGGCGAGGGTTACGTAATAAGACGAATTCGCGCAGGGTCCTTCCATATTGGGGGTTCGCAGAAGCAGGGTGCCCTCCTTCTGCAACGCCTGGTAAAGCGCATCGACGACCCAAAGCAGCGAGTATTTGGGGATGTGTTCAATCACGTGTGACATGTGAATGAAATTGTATTCACTGGGATGATGGGCCAGGAACTGGCCGATTTCGGTTTCGATCTTATGCAATTTGACATTCCAACCCTGTAAGTACGGTTTGTTCTCGGGCGCGAATTCAGCTCCAGAAATGTTTGCGTAGCCCAGCTTCAGGCAGGCCGCCATAAACCAGCCATCGCCGAAGCCAATATCCAGAATTGCCGCGTCTCGATTGCTGGGCAAGAAATGGCGGTATTCATCGGCCACCTCGTCAATTCTTTCCCGAGTCGGTGGCAGGCGTTGGGTATGGGCCATGCGGAGAGCCATGCGGCGGTAGACTTCAGCCACAAACAGGTGCGGGTCCATGGCGAAGAGAATGAAGGATCGCCGCGAATCCGTCAAGGCGGTGGAAGTTCAGGTAGTGGTGCAGCTTGAATTTCTTTCAGTGGAGTCATCCTGAGCGGAGCCGCTTTTCAGGCGGAGAGAAGGATCTCCCGCGCGCATGCGTCTGTCCATGGGAGATCCCTCACCCGTCTGAACTGCGCCGGGTTTCGGGATGACGCCTCAAGAAGGCGGACAGATTCAAACTGAGCCACTGCCGAAGTTCACTCCTTTCTTCCAGGGTTAAAGCGATGGTCGCGATCTTCCGTGCCAGGGTGAGACGTGCCATCGTCGGCCGCATGCCTTTCTCCAGCAGAGCAACATGGAAATCGTGCAGCAGACCCGGACGGCGCCCTTTTATATTGTGTGCAATGCCGATGTTTCACCAACGGAGGAGGCGAGGGTTGCAAAATCCTTCATCTTGACGACGCTTGATCCAGAGTGTGCAATGTTTGTGATCTTCTGTTACGCAGGCTCTGTTTTTCCTGCGCTCCCCCGCAGGCAGGCTCCAGTTCTCGACGGCTCGAATCGTCATCTCGAATCGTCATCTCGAATCGTCATCTCGAATCAGTGGAGAGAAAAATGAAGTGGATGCGATTTTCCCTGCTGCTCGTTACCGCGTTGGCCATCACCTTCAGCCTGGCGGTGCGCGTCCAGGCACAAACCTTGTCCTATCTCGCGGTCTTCAGCGGTACCAACGGGAGCGGGCCGAGTACGGTAATCCAGGCGACGGACGGAAATTTTTACGCCACAACGGCCGGCGCCGGCGAGGGCGACGGTTCGGTGGGGAACGTCGTCAGAATTACGCCCGCCGGAGAAATCAGCTCGATCTACAGCTTTTGCTCAAAACCGCTCTGTGCCGATGGACAACTCCCGGAAACGCCCCCCATCCTCGGCAGCGATGGAAACCTTTATGGAGTGACGTGGGGCGGAGGCTCCGATTTGAATAATGGAGCTGGCTGGGGAACGGTTTACAAGATGATGCTGGACGGGCAGCTCACCACGCTCTACACGTTCTGTCTGGCCGGTGGATGCCTCGACGGCGCAAACCCCTCCGGAATCATGCAGGCCGGCGATGGCAGCCTTTACGGCACTACCCTCGAGGGTGGAGAGTTCGGCGCCGGCACTCTGTTCAAGATCAGCACCGCTGGCGAATTCTCGGTGGTGCACGATTTTTGTTCGCTTGCCAACTGCGCCGATGGCAAAGAGCCAGGTTCTCCGCCAATCCAGGGCATCGACGGAAGCTTGATTGGCACCACGCGCTGGGGAGGAGCCCACGGAGGCGGTGTCGTGTATTCGCTGAGTCCTTTGGGAACCTTCAACGTGGTTCACACCTTCTTTTGTGCGAACGGCCCCTGTCCCAGAGGGTATGACCCGAACGCGGTGGTGCAGGATGCCTCTGGAAATCTCTTTGGGACGACGTACTTCGGAGGGAGCGCCGGCGAGGGCACGGCATTCGAGATCACGTCAACGCATCAATTCAAGCTGCTGCACAGTTTCACTTACGGCGCCGGCACGGCTCCGAATACGTTGACGCTGGGCAGTGACGGGAATTTCTATGGAACGACGGAGGGGATCGACGGTTACGGAACCATTTATCGGATCACTCCAGCGGGCGCGTATACGACGCTGCACAATTTCACTTACGGTGGGGGCACGGTTCCCTATACCGGGCTGTATCAAGCTCCTGACGGCAATTTCTACGGTGCGATCGAATACTACGGCATCAATTCGAACGGCGCTGAATACAGCTTCAATTACAACCTCGGTCCGCTGGTGCAAACTATGCCGCTGAGAGGCACACTCGGAACCAGCGTGAATATTCTGGGCAACGGCCTGACGGGATCGAGCAGCGTGACGTTCAACGGGGTGGAAGCGGAGTTTACGGTTGAGTCCGACACCTATATCAAAGCGACGGTTCCGGCGGGAGCGAAGAGCGGCAAGGTTTCTGTGGTCACGCCATCGGGCACGTTGAATAGTAATCCGCAATTTGTGGTGGGGAAGTAGCGATCGGAGCAGCAAGAAGATTTCGCGAACCCGGGGCGGACATCATGAAACTTTCGAAATCTCTCATCACTCTTGGGCTTGCGTTCGCATGCGCAGCCTTCACCTGCAGCCTGGCGGTGTGCGTCCAGGCACAGACTGTGACCGACTTCGCCAACTTCGATGGCGTGAACGGGCAGTTGGCGCAAGGACAAACGATCGTCCAGGCAACGAACGGACGATTCTACGGCACAACCGAACGGCCTGAGCCCACTGGTGAGAACTGTGCCGGTGAGAGGCTCAGTTGGCGCCAGTGTCATTATTCTCGGCAACAACCTGAAGGGATCGACTAGCGTGACATTCAACGGGGTGGAGGCGGCGTTTACGGTCGAGTCCGATTCCTACATCAAGGCGACAGTTCCAACCGGCGCGACTTCCGGAACGGTTTCTGTAGTCACTTCGTCGGGAACGCTCAACAGCAACCCTGTGTTTCAGATAGTGAAGTGAACTGTCTCGATGACTGATGCGATTAGGTTGATGCGGCCAAGGACAAAAGATGCGACGGAGGGGCCGATTGACATACAGGCTTGCGCCCGGCGGACAGCCGAGAGCCTGCCCTGAGCCTGTCGAAGGGGACGGCTGTCCCCACATGAATACTTATTTGGTGTTAAGGCGGGAAGCCGAGAGCCGGAAGCCGGGGTTACTGCTGTGGGGCGAAGTAGCCTTTGCGGGCGCGGACTTGCAGATCCTTCTTGAGGGCGGAGATTTCGATGGAGCGGAAGCGGCCGTCGGCGTCGAAGTCGGCGGGCTTGTAGCTGACGATGTACTGGCTGCGGAGTTCATCTTCGATGGCGGCGTAAGAGCGGGTGATGTCCTTCATCTTGAAGGGGAAGAAGGCGCGCCCGCCGGTGGCTTCGGCGAGCTGTTCGAGAACTTTGTCGCCGCGCAGGATGAGGCCGCTGTCGTCGGTGGAGATGGCGTAGATGATGACCTCGGCGCGCTGCGCCATTTCGATGGCTTGCGCGCGAGTGAATTCACTCTGGTTATCTTCGCCGTCGCTCACCACCACGATAGCCTTGCGCACGGCATGATCGGGACGATCCTTCAGGAATTTATCTTTGCAGGCATGGTAGACGGCGTCGTAGAGCGCGGTGCCTCCGCCATCGTTTAGCTTGTGCACGCCGCCAGAGAGCAGCTTGACATCGTCGGTAAAGTCCTGCGACATCTGACTCTTGGTGTTGAAGCCCACGATGAAAGCTTTGTCGAAGCCGGCGCGAATGGAGTGCCGCAGAAAGCTGATGGCGGCATCCTGCTCGAAATCAAAACGGCTGTGCACCGATCCGCTAACGTCGATGAGCAAGCCGAGGTGCAAAGGCAGATCGGTCTCGCGGCGGAAGTTGAGAATGGTCTGCGGCGGCTTGTGATCGTCGAGAATAGCAAAATCGGCTTGATTGAGGTCGCGGACAAATTTCCCGTGCTTGTCGGTGGCGATGAACAACAGGTTCACTTCGTCGACACGTTTGTGAATGGTGAGCAGAGTGCCGGACTGGGTGTCGTCGTCAGAAGTGGAAGGGCTCGCAGCAGTCGTATAGGAGCTGATACTGGGCGTGCTGCTGGCGTAAGACTGGGCGAAGGCCGGCGAGGCACAGGCCAGGGAGAAAGCCGCCAAGAGCGCCGCGATCAGCCGGCAATGCGAGTATTTCATTCCTGAACCGTCCAATTTTTTCACTCTCACCCATGGCCAGAGGGTACTCCGAGATATTAGATGCAATCCGGGTGCCGAAGGGCGGCTGGCCATCCGCCATGATCTTAATTTGACTGTAGAAGGGGGTGAAGGCGGGTGCCAAGTTACAAAAGGAGCACACGGTTGGTCATGCTCGAAAAGCTGCAGGAATTGGCGAGTCGCGCACGAGAAGGATCTAAGGAACCCAGGTAAGGAAGCGAGCCAGACGCGCGATTATTGCGTCGCAAAGAACCCTTCGGCTCCGCTCAGGGCAGGCTGCGACGCTTCGCGCGGCTCGCCGAGATTCTTCACTGCGCGAAGAACGCTTGATCAGAACGACAGGTAGTGGCTCAGTTTGAATTTCTTTCAGTGGCGTCATCCTGAGCGGAGCCGCTTTTCAGGCGGAGCGAAGGATCTCCCGCAGCGCATGCGGCTGTGTATGGGAGATCCCTCACTCGGCTGAACTGCGCCGGGTTTCGGGATGACGCCTTAAGAACGCGGACAGATTCAAACTGAGCCACTAGCGAACGACAACCAAACTTCCGATTTCCACATGGCGGGAATTACAATTCGTGAGGAGAAGTTTAAGATGGGCCGTGTGAGGAGAGCGAGTCCGGAGGAACTAATCATGAAAATCACGACGAGGATGAACCAAGCTGTGGCGTGGTTTCTGACCGTATGTTTGTTTGCGGCCCCGGCATTGGCCGGCGCCAAGGACGAGAAGGAAGAAGACCGGGTGAAAGACGCGGGGCAGGTGTTGAAAGAAATCCTGAACATTCCCGACGACATTCCGCAGGACTTGCTGGATAAGGCGGAGTGCGTGGTGGTTCTGCCTTCGGTGTTGAAGGCCGCGTTCGGTGTGGGAGGCAGCTTTGGCCGTGGAGTGATGATTTGCCGCAGCGGCGCGCACTACACCGGGCCGTGGGGACCTCCGGCATTGTACGCGCTGGAAGGAGTGAGCATCGGGTTCCAGTTGGGAGGACAGGCCACGGACTTTGTTCTGCTGGTGATGAATCCGGGCGGAGCGCGCTCGCTGCTATCCAGCAAAGTGAAGCTGGGGGCGGACGCTTCGGCGGCGGCTGGTCCCAAGGGCCGCACCGCGGAGGGTGCGACGGACGTGGTGATGAAAGCGGAGATTCTTTCGTACTCGCGCAACAAGGGGCTGTTTGCGGGAGTGTCGCTGGAAGGGTCAACTCTGCGCTCCGACGGCAGCGCCAACGAAAAGCTGTACGGAAAGAAACTGGACGCGAAAGAAATTATTGTCGAACACAAGGTTGCGACTCCGGCGTGTGCGAAGGAGTTGGTGTCGCTGCTGAATACGAAGTCGCCGAAGAACAAGTCGGATCCGAAGTCGCTGGAGTAGCACGCGGTGTGATCTCAGCGGCTGAAGCCGCCTTCGAAATAGCGCAATTACCGCAGCGCTGAAGCGCTGCGCCACCCAGAGTCGATGGCGGCCTCGAGGCAAAAACGCCTCGCTTCGCTCGGTCGGACAGCCGAGGCGGGCTGTCCCGACATGAGCATTATTGACCGTTGTTGGTCAACCGACCTTCGCAATCGGATCATTGTGGTGCCTATCTGGGATGGAGGTCCTAAGGTGAAGAGCATCATTTCGCGGATAGCTCAGGGTTCTGGTCTGTGTGTGCATTTTGGCGTTGACTGCTGCCGGGCAAACCTCCTCCCATGCGGTGGATGCAGCGGGCCATCCATGGTGGCAGAACGCGGTGTTTTATGAGATTTATCCGCGCAGCTTCGCCGACAGCAACAATGACGGCGTCGGCGATTTGAAGGGGATTGCGTCGAAGCTGGATTACCTGAAGGATTTGGGAGTCGATGCGATCTGGATTACACCTTTCTTTCCTTCGCCGCAGGTGGACTTTGGCTATGACGTCTCCGATTACGAAAATATCGATCCCATGTACGGGACGCTGGCGGACTTCGATGGGCTGGCGAGCGCGGCCAAGAAGCGGGGCATCCACATCATCCTGGATCTTGTGGTCAATCACAGCTCCGATCAGCACCAGTGGTTTCTGGACTCGAAGTCGTCACGCGCGTCGTCGCATCGCGACTGGTATGTCTGGCGCGATGGAAAAGGGCCGGGAGAGCCGCCCAACAACTGGGTCTCAACGTTTGGAGGGCCAGCGTGGAAGTTTGATCCGGCCACGAATCAGTATTACTACCATTATTTCTACGCGGAGCAACCGGATCTGAACTGGCGCAACCCGGCGGTTAAGGAAGCGATGTTCGACGTGACGCGCTGGTGGTACAGGCGCGGTGTGGCGGGATTCCGGCTGGATGCGGTGGGTACTCTGTTTGAAGATCCAGAGCTGCACGATAACCCGATCGTCAAACCGGGCAAGAACGCCTATGGGGATCCGATCGAGGAGAACAAATACAACACCGAGTTGCCCGAAGTTCATGACGTGCTGCGGGGATTACGCAAGGTGGCGGATGAAAGCAACGCGGTACTAGCCGGTGAGACCTGGACGGCTGACGTCGCCGGGCTCAACAAGTACTACGGCGAAGGCAACAACGAACTGCAGTTGCCGATGGATTTTCTTTTCACCATGATCAACAAGCTTTCGCCGGCGGAGTTTCGCAAGCAGATTGCGGCGGTGAATGCGGCCTCGGGCTGGCCCACGTTTGTGATCGGCAATCACGACATTGTGCGCTCCTACGACCGCTACGGCGATGGCGAGCACAACGACCAGATCGCGAAAGTGATGGCGGCGCTTTATCTCACGCTGCGCGGATCTCCAATCATGTATTACGGGGAAGAGATTGGGATGAAAACCACGCCGCCGACTCGCCAGGAAGATGTGAAAGATCCGATCGGGCGTACGGGGTGGCCGCAAGAAAAGGGCCGGGACGGCGAGCGCACGCCGATGCAATGGGACAGCAGCGAAAACGCGGGCTTTTCCAAAGGGACGCCGTGGCTTCCCGTGCCCGAGACTTACAAGACGCACAACGTAGCGGAGGAGTTGAAGGATCCGGATTCGGTGCTGGAGTTCTACAAGCACGTGCTCAAACTGCGGCACACCAACCGGGCGCTGCTGGACGGGAACTACACTGCAATCAATGAGAGCGATGCGAATGTTCTCTCCTACCTGCGCATTTATAAGGATCACGGCGTGGTCGTGGCGCTGAACATGTCGGCCACGCCGCAGAAAGTGAATCTGGAGTTGAAGAGCAACGGCTTCGCCGCGGCGAGGAAGCTGCTGGCGACGGGAAAGTCTGCAGCGAACGGGAGTGAAGTTTCGCTCGAGGGTTACGGTGTTTTTATCGGTGAGCTGAGGAAATAAGGATATCCAAAGCGGGAGTGGCTCAGTTTGAAAGGTGGCGACTTTGTGGCACGTCGAGCTTCGCCCGCTGGTGACAGCGCGAGGGCTTCGGGATGACCCCAGAAGGGCGTATGGTAGTACTGCAGATTAAGCCACACCGGCCGCCGGTTGCAAAGGCCCAGCATGTAAATTAAGCTAAACTTCTCTTCAGTTTAGGCACTCAGCCGGGATGGCGGAACTGGCAGACGCAGCGGACTCAAAATCCGCCGGTACTTAGTACCTTGGGGGTTCGACTCCCCCTCCCGGCACCACGCAGGTTTGGCGTCCATCGGTTACGATTCTTACCCTGTACTCTCATTCTGAGGTATGTTCCGGCTGTTCGACCTTAGGTGCGGAAGGCGCGGCGGAACCCAAGCTCAAGTCTTTTAGCAGCACCCACAAGCTTGGCCGCGTAGTGCCTCGCGACCTTCCCAGACGATAAGGGGAGTGACCACCATAGCCGCAACCGGGTCCGCCCAAGCTACGTGCCAAATGGCATTTGCCCCAAGTCCCGCCAGCGCAATCAGGGAGAGATAAGCACACAAGGCGGATTGAGCGGAATCTGCCTTCAGCGCAGCACTGCCTATCGCTGAAGAGAGTCTCCGTTTCTCCGTGGCAATCCAAGGCATGATTGCGGCCGCGGCGATCAAGATGGCGATCCCAAGATACGTGGGTTTGGGTTCACTGTACCCGAACAGGGTGAGAGCCGAAGCCGCTACCACATAGGCAGCGAGTGCAAAAAGCAATATTCCCGCGATTCGGGAAGCACGTTTCTCCGCGTGCTCTGGCACGGCGCGAGCCCGAAATCGCCACAACACAACCGCCGCCGAGAGGAGCTCGATAGCACTGTCACCGCCAAACGCGAGCAGAGCGGGACTGCGAGCGATCCAAGCTGCCGATAGCGATACTGCCGCCTCAACGCTCATCCAGACGATGGTGAGGGCTTGAATCCGCTGAATACGGCGGAGGGTGTCCGGCGGTGGAATTTGCAGCAGTGAAGCCATCGAAAGGAGCATTATGGCACGCGGAACGTAGCATAGAAGGTGACGAAATTGAGGGTTTGCCGTATCCAATAATAAGGATGGGCCTTGAAAACGATGAAAGTCACTTTGATCGCAACTTTGTCATAACCCGACTCCGTGAGTGAGCAGGCCATTTTACGACAACGACCGCACGGTTAAGGATTGCCGACCATTCAGAAGTGTGCGACTCAGACGATCTGTTTCCGGACACCCTAAATTTGGCGGGCGATTCGTCAGAACAGGGTCGCCTTTCAGGAAGGGCGAACCACCAAGTAGCTGCGGGTGATCTTATCGACAGAGGTGGTGCCGGCCTGCCGCATGATCGTTTTTAATTCGCGACGCAGCATTTCCAGGACGGCCTCGACACCGGGCTGGCCAAATGCGGCCAATCCCCACAGCGAAGTGGGCCATAAAGGGGAATTCAGTACTTCAATTCGATGCGGATAGTATGCGACGGTGCGTTTGTCCCTATCTTGATCTCGTGCACGGATGCCTCGTTCCATGTGGCGGTTCCGAAGGTGCGGTGACTGGGAGTCCACTTGCCATCGGGGAATGTCCTGGTTTCCGCGTCAAAATCGGCCAGGTACACCATGACATTATGCGGATGCCTGTGTTTTATTTCTCTTCCCCCGGCCGGCACCCTCCCTTCAACCACGCGCACGAAAGAATTCTCGAAAATCACTTTGTGTGTGTCCGGCATCAGCTTCACCGGATCGAGGTCGTCCTGTGCGGCGGTGGACCGGCCGCCAACGATGCCGATGGCAATACTTTTGAGGACCGTGGCGAGCAATTGTCTCCGTTTCATATTCATATCGTCTCCTTGTTAGAACGAAGCCATGATACTTTGGCAGGATTGCGAGTTGCGCCTGGATCACGGGCAAGCAGGAAGTGACTGCTGCTAACGGCGATTTCACTCACGATCCGGCCCCAGAAGCCTTGGGTCCTTACCACGTGGACAACCTAATTATGGTGGCGGAGTCCGCCAAAGGGGAAGGAGGGCATCGGAATGACGAAGACCAGGGTTGTGGTGTGCTTGCTCTGGCTTGGTTGTATGGCCAACGCTCAGGATCCCGCTGCGTCCTCACGCGGGAGCGAAAGCTTGTTGATTGCGCTGGAGAATGCATGGAACCAGGCGCAGTTGCATCACGATTCGAAGGCGCTGGAGGGACTGATCGCCGATACCTTCATCAGCACGGACAATGACGGCACTTTCATGACCAAGGCCCAGTTCCTGGTCGACAATAAAGACCTTTCCTACGCTCCGAGCCTTATGACAAATAGTGACGTGCGGGTGTTCGTATACGAAAACGCAGCCGTCGTTGCCGGAATCTACCACGCGAAAGGGTTGAACAACGGAAAGCGCTTCGATCACCATGGGCGCTTCACGGATACGTGGGTTTATTTGAATGGCAAGTGGCTGTGCGTGGCGACGCACACAAGCGCGCTCAAGAAGTAGCGTTGTGTGCCTTTGTGGGAACGATGTGGAATCGATTTTTCTGTTGACAAAGAATCGGCGTTCCTGTAAATGTGTCGGGACCTATTTTCGTCTCCTGGCAATTCTGGGGTGAAGTACTGGGGAGGGTTCAATGATTAACACTCGACGTGTTCTGTGTGCGCTTTCCAGCGTTGCAGTGCTTGCTTTGGTGCTGGGAGCTCTGGGTGCTCAAGCGGCGGGCCAAGCCGGAGGCTCGGCCGGAATGGGAGCCCCGCAGTCCTCAAATCAACCGGTGATACACGATCTTCCCGCCGACGTTCCGGGGCATACTGAATTTCTGGATCACAAGAACGGATTTCGGGGAGTAGCTTTCGGAAGCCCCGTCTCGCAGTTCAAGAATCTGGAAGTCTACCGCGACCGGGGAACGGTGAAGGCCTACCGGAAGACCGATGAAGATCTCACGATCGGGACGTCGCAGATTTCGAACATCATCTACATTTTCGTGCATGACAAGTTTTATGCGGTCTCCATCCACGCCGATTCCCGTAATGGGAGTCAGTTGCTCAAGATTTTCGAGGCGGCATTTGGCCCGGGTGCGCACCCCGAGGGTAGCTCCTCGCAGTATTTTTGGACGGGAAAAGTCGCGAGTGCTCACTTCTTTGAGGAGGCGACCCCCACCCACGAAGTACGAGGGTGGATCGGCAACAATGACCTTCAGAAAGACTATGACAAGGTGATGCAGGATATTTACACCGCGGCGGCGCAGCAACTATAAGTACTGTCTCAAGTGGTGGCACGGGGAGGAAACATGGCTCGATTTGTATCGTTGTACGAGAGAATCCGCAACTGGTTCCTGGTGCTGATCGGACTCCTGATCGGCGTGCAGGCTGGTGTTCAACCGACAAACGCGTCCACTACCAAGCCGGTGCCGGCAATCCCGGAGAGGGTGGCTGCGGTGCGAAGCCGCCTGCAGGAGCTCCAGCAAAACCCTGCGCTGAATGAGAAGAAGAGCGACAAGGGAGACATGAACCTGGTGGCCCAGTGGGGGAATTGGGGAAATTGGGGAAATTGGAACAACTGGAGAAACTGGGGCAACTGGTCGTCCTGGAACAATTGGGGCAACTGGGGCAATTACTAAGTTTTGGCTGGAGGTCGGGCGTTGTCCGCTGGTGCCACCGGTAGTCCCTGTCACGGGTCAAATAGCAAGGGCGTCAAGCTGCTAGTCCTGCAGCCGACGCCCTTTTGTAATATCGACTGCGATTACTGCTATTTGGCCAACCGCCTTAGCACCAAGAAAATGTTACCCAAGCAAGCGGTCGAGATTGTCGACCGCCTGGTGTCAGCCGGCGTGGTGGGCTCGGACCTGAGTATGGTTTGGCATGCCGGCGAACCGCTCACACTTCCGGTCAGCTATTACCGAGAGATCTTTGCCGAACTGGCAGCCCGCCGCTACCCTTTCACGATACGCCATTCTATCCAGACGAATGCAATGCTCATCAACGATGAGTGGTGCGATTTCTTTCACGAGTGGGACATCAACGTCGGGGTGAGTGTGGATGGGCCCGCGTCGATCCACGATGCCCATCGAAAGGACCGCGCGGGAAAGGGCACCCACGCCAAGGTGATGGAGGGTATTCGGACGCTGCAGCGCCGCTCGGTTCCATTTCATGCGATTGCGGTAGTTACCGCAGAGTCGCTTGGCCAGCCGGAGGCGGTGTTCAATTTTTTTCTGGAAACGGGGATCGACCGGCTGGGCTTCAATATCGAAGAACTCGAGGGGGCTAACAGCAGCAGCAGTGTTGCGGGGGACGGCAATATTTCCAGCATCCGGCGGTTCTTCGAGTGCATGGCGGATTGCCAGGAACGCTGCCGGAACAAGATTTCGATCCGTGAGTTTGATAATGCGATTGCAGCCATCACGGGCAACTCCTCCCAGGGCTGTTCCGCGCCTGAACTGCGGAACGATCAAACCCAGTCGCATGCGATACTGACGGTGGCCTGGGATGGGTCGATGACAGCGTTCTCGCCGGAGTTGATTGACGCGAAAAGCAAGGACTACGGCGATTTCATCTTGGGGAACATTCTCCACGATCCGATAGCCGACATTTTCAGCTCGCCTAAGTTCACCCGAATTGCGAACGCTATCGAGGAAGGCTGCAAGCGCTGCGCTGAAACCTGCCAATACTTCTCGGTATGCGGGGGAGGCGCCCCTTCGAACAAGTATTTCGAGAATGGCAGTTTTGAATCCACGGAAACCATGTACTGCCGCAGTATCGTCCAGATACCGACGGACATCATGCTGGCGCGAGCCGAAGTGCACCTTGGAATATCGGCGCCCCTAGGTTGACCGGAGCAGAATCGGCCGGTGCAAGCGGCATGAAGGCGCCGTGTGATTTGTACATCATCGGGACCGGCGTGTCGTTTCCAGAGCATTTGACGAAGCAGGCCGTGGATGCGATGGCAAGCTGTTGCAAGCTTTTCTCGATCGTCCAGGAACCGCTGCTCCCCTGGCTGCCGGCGGAGAAAAGGGAGGGAGTAGAAGTCATCAACCTCCTGGACTCCTACGTTGACGGCAGCATCCGGATGGAAAACTACAACCGCGCGGCAGCCATGGTGCTGGAGGCAAAGGGTGACGGCCGTCCGGTCGGCTACGTGACCTACGGCAATCCCATGGCCTACGACAGCGTTGCTCAGATCATTGCGAGAAAGGCTTCGGAGTTGGGGCGCCCGGCTCGCGTGATACCTGGAATCTCATCGCTGGACTCGATCCTGTGCGACCTTCAAGTTGACATGGCGCCGGGGATCCAGGTCTACGAGGCCTCGTGGCTGATGGCCTTCCAGGTCGTTCCCCGCGTCGATACGCATGTAATTCTGGTGCAGGTGGGATCGGTCGGATCTTATCGTGCGCACTACGGTCAGAGGCTGGATGGCGGCACATTGGGTGGCCTTATCGATCATCTGACTTCTGTTTATCCCAAGAACCACCGCGTGTCATTGGTTCGTTCGACCGCAAGCGGCGAGCATCCGGAGAAAATATCCAGCTTCACCCTCGAGCGCTTGTCTGACGCGACTGCGGAAGAACTGAGTGGCGCTTCGCTGTATATTCCAGCTTTGAGGCAGCCCATCCCAGACCCCGCGATGCTGGCAGAACTGGAAGCGAACTAGCTGGACGGGATCTCCTGCACAGGCTTACGGACGGTGTGGGGATTTATGAGGCACGAAAGCTTCGAAACCAGGCATACATCCCGGCCGATCCCGTACAACTTGCGCAGGCAATTCTTAATCTTGAAGTCTTCTTTGCTGGTGATTCTTTTTTCCTGCTTTGCGCTTCTCTTCCTATTCTTTGGCGTTGCGGCTGCGGGAGGCCCTGCCAGCGAAGCTCCGGCTGGATTCGACAACTTGACCAATGGATTCGTCAGCCAATCCGTCTATGACTCCGCCCGCGCAGTGTTCGAGCAGCCTGAGACTGTAGCCAGCGGCCTGGGGCCGATTTACAACGGTCAATCCTGTTTTGAATGTCATCGGAACCCCGTTTCTGGCGGCAACAGCATAATTTCTGTAGCGCGCGCCGGCCACCATGATCCAACGACGGGTGCGTTCGTTCCCGCTCCCGGCGGAACGCTGATGCATGTCCATGCGACCAATCCGGCGATCGATATCAGCATCCCCGACAGCGAGAATGTTCGATCTCATCGCAAAGCGACCTCCATACTGGGCGACGGCTACGTGGAAGCGATCGATGATGCGACCTTGCTGGCCATTGCAAGGAGCCAGCAGGAAGAGTCGAACGGACGCATCGCGGGCGTGGCGGTTCTTGTGCCGGTGGTGGAGGCGGGGAACATACTTCGCGTGGGCCGGTTTGGTTGGAAGAGTCAGCATGCCAGCGTCGTTTCATTTTCTGCCGATGCCTACACTAACGAGGAGGGAATCACCAACCGGTATTTTCCCGTCGAGAACACGGCCCTGGGCAAATCCGTTGCTGAGTACAAGTCGGTGGCTGATCCGGAAGACGAACGGCACAGCGATGGCTTCTCGCACCTTGACCGGTTCGTCAGCTTCATACGCGCCACGAAAGCGCCGCCCCGCGATGAGAAGATTGCGGCTGCACCTGACGCACGCGCAGGCGAGCACGTGTTTGAGCAGATCGGCTGCAGCGTTTGCCACATCGCTTCCATCAGGACTGCCCCGGCCGGAACCAAGATCAACGGGGGCCAGTACCAGGTGCCCGAGGCTTTGGGAGACAAAGTTATCCACCCCTACAGCGATTTCCTGCTGCACGCTCTCGGCACCGGCGATGGCATTCCCGTGCAGAGCGGGGGCGACGCTACCGCGAACAAGATTCGCACCGCGCCGCTGTGGGGGCTGCGCACGCGCCCTGAGCTGATGCACGACGGCGCTTCCCCCACCCCGGAGCGCGCGATCCTGCGCCATGGCAGCGAAGCTCAGACAGTCATTGGTGAATTCCTTAAGCTGTCACCACGGCAGAAAAAGGAACTGCTGACGTTCTTGAGTTCGCTGTAGAGTGGCAGATCGAACGCTGGCCGTTCTGACTGGGGGGGTAGTGGTGCCGGAAGCTTGCTGGTGGCACACATCATTTCTTCGGCGACGGGAGGTCGGGTTTCTTCGAGGTTACGACCTGAATCTGTTCTTTGAGCCTGGGATCTATATCAGATGCCTTGCGGAACTTTTCCAGGGCTTGGTTAAAATCCCCTTTCAACCAAAGATCGCGCCCCGAGGTTAGAGCCTCAATGTGTTCCTTGTGTTTAGGGTCTATGTCAGATGCCTTGCGGAAGTTTTCTGAAGCTTGGTCAAAATTCCCTTTTAGCCAAAGGATGCGTCCCAATTGGTAGTACACGTGAGGGTCGCCCCTCAGACCCATGGCGATCGCCGTTTGATATTCCGACACTGCTTCATCCAATCTCGCCTCCGCCTCGAAAATATCTCCCGACAGACCGTGGAGATAGGCGCTATCAGGTCCAAGACTCTTCGCTTTGCTGTACGCCTTATTGGCCTCCGTAACGTTCCCTTGCTGCACGAGAGCCCTCCCCAGATTGCAATGCAGAAACGAATAATCTGCGGGACAAACATAGCGGGCCAGCCACGCAGGCAGAGAACATAGAGGCGCCCTCTTGCGCTCCAACTCGATCGCTTTCCTGTAATTGTTAACTGCCTCGCCGACCCGCCCCTTCTGATTCACTTGGATATTCGCCAACCCATTGTATGCAAAAGCACGGTACCGATACCTCGGACTGTCGGCACCGCTCTGAAAAATGGAAGAAGCTCTTACGGGATCGATCTTGATTTCGTTAACGTACCGGCCGAGCAAGTACGGATTTACTTGTGAAAGCAGCTCTTCAGAGAGTTGTTCTACGGCGTCGTCAACATCGCGGGCCTGAAACCTCTTCCTGTGTACAGTCTTGCTACCATCCGTCACTCGGGAAATAACATCAAACCGCCGCGCTTTCTCCACGTCCTTATCTGTTGCGGAACAGTCCGGCCTCAAGCAAATAAGCTCTCCGCTCAGGTGAAGTGATTCGTATCCCGTAAGAAATTGAACCAGCTGGATGATGGATCTTATCGAAAGCTTTGTCGTCGGCACTTCGATGTCTGGAAGTTCAGCCTCCCTGACGTTTAAGTTGTCCGTATGCGCCTGGGTCCCAATAATGGCGCCCTCGATTTCAGTAGATTTATCCCTGATCTCAGCGCTGATCACATCTGGCTTATATCCAGCATCGTCCAACTGTTTTGGCACGCTGATGGCGTCAATAACCACGGTTTTGCGGAGCGCTTCAGCCAGAACAATAAGCCCGAGTACCAATGAGAGCGCCAGAAGCCAACGGCTCCGGAGAAGTCCGAAGGCCTTCTTCAACCCTCCCCAAAGGTATTGCAGAACGGGAGTCAGCTTAGCAACTCCAGTAGGCATACACATGCTCCTTCTCGCTTTGGCGGGGGGTATCCAAAACTCAAGTTAGAGTTATGATCCGTATTTGCGCTGAGGTAGAAAAATCGTAGGTGGTATCAGTAAAGCCAGAAATTCTATAGCTCGTGAGGTAGCTAGTAAAGCGAAAAAAATTGATTACTTACTTGATGAATCAGCCCGGAAGCGCCGCGGTTGGAATCTGCAGCGCCTGGTTGCGGAGCGCGTCAAATAGAACGCTGGTCAAGTAGCGTTCGCCGAAATCCGGCAGAACCACGACGACCAGCTTACTGGCATTTTCTTTCCGGCTGGCAACTTGCAGGGCGGCGATCACGGCAGCTCCCGACGAAATGCCCACCAGTAAACCCTCTTCTTTGGCGAGGCGGCGGGCCATGTCGATCGCTTCGTCGTTCGTTACGGTAATGATTTCGTCGATGTAATCCCGGCGCAGGATGCTGGGCACAAACCCGGCGCCGATGCCCTGGATTTTATGAGGCGAAGGCTTGCCGCCCGAGAGCACTGCGCTATCCGCCGGTTCGACAGCAACCGCCTTAAAAGACGGCTTCTTCGGTTTGATGTATTGGCAAACGCCGGTGATGGTGCCGCCGGTGCCGATGCCGGAGATTAAAATGTCGGCACGTCCATCGGTATCATTCCAGATTTCAGGGCCCGTGGTCTCGAAGTGAATCTTGGGATTGTCCGGGTTGTCGAACTGCTGCAGCATGAAACTATTGGGAGTTTGCGCGAGAATCTCGTTTGCTTTGGCGATAGCGCCCTTCATCCCGTTTGGACCGGGCGTGAGAACGATCTCCGCGCCAAAGGCGAGCAGCAGCACGCGCCGCTCCAGGCTCATGGTTTCCGGCATCGTCAGAATCAGCTTGTATCCTTTCACGGCCGCCACGAAAGCCAGGCCGATGCCCGTGTTGCCGCTGGTGGGCTCGATCAGCACCGTTTTGCCGGGGTGAATCTTCCCGGCTCGTTCGGCACCGGTGATCATGCTGACTCCAATGCGGTCCTTTACGCTGGCGCAAGGATTCGAACTTTCCAGTTTCGCCACCACATCGGCGGCGCAGCCTTCGGTCACTTTATTAAGCCGGACCAGCGGTGTGTTGCCGATTAACTCGGTCACGTCATGGGCAATCTTCATAGTCGCTTTTCCTTCAGGGACGGGCGCGATTGACGACCATCCGGATGCTGCGAAACAATCCATGTCACATTGTCAGAGTGAGCCCTCCATCGGGTGTCAGCGTGGTGCCCGAGATGTAGCTGGCCTCGTCCGAGCACAGGAAGACGATAGTTTGGGCGATCTCATCCGCGCGGCCGACGCGCCTGGTATGGACGCGTTGTGACAGGAGGTTGTCGTAGAGTGCGTCCCCAAGAAGGTGGCGGCCACGTCGATGCATCGGCGTATCGACCAATCCTGGGCACACAAGGTTGACCCGGATTCCTCGCTGCGCCAGCTCCGCGGAAACGCTTGAAGTCAGACCGATTAGTGCGTGTTTCGAGGCAACGTATGCCGAGCCGGTAGGGAAGCCAAGAAAAGAGTTTACGGAGCCGACGTTGACGATCGCACCATCATGTCCGCCCGCAAGCATGGCTCTGGCCTCGTACTGCAGGCACAGGAAGGTCCCCTTCAGGTTCGTGTCGAGAACTCGATCCCATTCCTGCTCGGGTAGATCCGTGATGCTGGCTAGCTTTCCCTCAATGCCGGCGTTGTTCACCGCGAAGTCGAGCCGGCCAAATGTTGCAATCGCATGCGCCACCATCCGTTCGACGTCTTTGGCGATTGCAACATCCGTAACCACGAAGGTGGCTCTACCTCCGCGAGCCTCGATTTCACTTGTGAGCGTTACCAACTCATGCTCGCGCCGCGCGGCAAGAACTACCCTTGCGCCTCGCGCCGCGAAGGCCTGGCCTGTCGCCCGGCCGATCCCGCTGCTCGCTCCGGTAATCAGAGCTACTTTGTCTTTCATATCTGACATCAAGATCCTCCCTGGGGACTCCGCTTAGCGCCGCCGCCCCGCCACGACGCTCAGTCATTGTAAGCGCGTCATTCCAAGAAGTGGTTCATTTCGGCGGCCGCGTGATCGCTCCCTGCGAGGCCGACGAGACCAGCGCCGCGTACTTGGCGAACACGCCGGTAGGATAGCGCGGCTCGGGCGGCTTCCACTCTTTCATGCGCTGTCGCAGAACTTCGTCGCTGATCTCAACTTCCAAAACGCGCTGGCTAACGTCGAAGCGGATCATGTCTCCATCGCGCACGGCTGCGATCGGGCCGCCCAGCGCGGCTTCCGGCGAGACGTGGCCGGCCATCAATCCGTGGGTTGCGCCGCTGAAACGGCCATCGGTCAACAGCGCGACCGACGATCCCAATCCTTCACCCACAATGGCGCCGGTGACGCTTAGCATTTCACGCATGCCGGGACCGCCCTTGGGACCTTCGTTGCGGATGACGACGACATCGCCGGGCTTGATTTTCTTTCCGGTCACGGCGGCCATGGCATCTTCCTCCGACTCAAAAACCCGCGCCGGTCCGCGCTGCTCCAGCCGCTCATGCCCGCTTATCTTTGCTACGCAACCTTCGGGAGCAAGATTTCCTTTCAGGATGACGAGCCCTCCGGTTTTCTTTAGAGGCTTTTCCAGCGGCGCGATCACTTCCTGTCCTGGAGTTTCGATGGCGCTCACGCTCTCCGCCTCAAGCGAAAGTCCCGTTACGGTTTTGGCCGTGGAGTGAAGATGATTTCCGCGCAGCAGGCGCCGCGCCAGCAATCGTACCCCTCCGGCGCGGTGCATATCCGCGGCCACAAAACGCCCCGAGGGTTTCAGATTGGCGAGCAGAGGCGTACGCTCGCTCACGGCCTGGAAATCGTCAATCTGCAAATCGACTCCGGCTTCGCGCGCAATCGCGAGCAGATGCAGAACCGCGTTGGTCGATCCACCGGTCGCTGCCACCGATGCAATTGCATTTTCAAACGCATCCCGGGTCAGGATATGCCGCGGGAGTATTCCCTGCTTCAACACATTCAGCACGACCTTTCCACAATTGAAGGCAACCTGATCTTTTTGCGTGTCCATCGCAGGCACGCTGTTGAAGCCCATGGGAGAAAGCCCAATCATCTCCATCACGGTGGACATCGTGTTGGCGGTGTACTGGCCGCCGCATGCGCCCGCGCCGGGACAGGCCACGTTTTCCAGATCGTGCAATTCCTGGTCGGTAATTTTTCCGGCGGCGTTGGCGCCCACGGCTTCGAACACATCCTGGATGGTGACTTCCTTGCCGCGATAGCTGCCGGCGGCGATGGTGCCGCCATACAGCACGAGTCCCGGAAGATCCATGCGCGCGAGAGCCATGGCAGCGGCCGGGATGGTTTTATCGCAGCCCACCACGCACACCACCGCGTCGAACAGTTGGCCTCGGCAAACCAGTTCAATCGAATCGGCAATCAACTCGCGGCTCACCAGCGAAGCGCGCATACCTTCCGTACCCATGGTTTCGCCGTCGGAGATGGCGATGGTGTTGAATTCCATGGGAGTGCCGCCGGCGGCGCGAATGCCTTCTTTCACCTTGGCCGAGAGCCGCCGCAGGTGAAAGTTGCAGGGCATGGTCTCGATCCAGGTATTGGCCACGCCGACCAGCGGCTGGCGCAGGTCAGCGTCGGTGAAACCAATTGCCTTGAACATAGAGCGCGCCGGAGCCCGGTCGCGCCCCTCGGTAATGCCGCGGCTGCGATGCTTAAGATCCATGAGGAAAGATTACAACATGAGTGGTCATTCCGAATGGACTGTCATCCCGAGCAAAGCGAGGGATCTTGGTGTGCTCGTGGCTACGACAGGGATGGCGCAGGCAGGAACCTGGATCCCTCGCGTTGCTCGGGACAACATGTAGACAAGAAAAACGGGAAACCTGCAGTCTGAAAGGATGCCAGAAGCGCATTCCGACTGCAGGTTCCCCAAGCGCATGGCGCTTACCCAGGGAGCGCTCATGCGGCTGACAAAGTTAACACCGAAACGAAAACTCAAGCCCGTGCGGCCCGCGCCGATTGCTCCGCGACGCTTGCCGGCGGATGCGGCGCCCATACCGCTTCTTCGTGCTCACGCAAAGCTGCGCTGGAACGTACGTCGATCACATCCACGATCGCATGCCACTCGCGGTAAAGCTGGCCGATCTGCTTGTGCGAGACCTCAAGCATCAGGGTAACCAGGTGATTCTGCCCAGAGTACTCTGCGTGCACCGACGTAAGATCGAGCCCCCGGCGAGAAACCGCGTTGAGGATGCGCATCAGTGCGCCTTGTGCGTTGCGATAGCGGACGTGAAAGACTTGCATGGCCATCACCTCTAAATTTTGCGATTGTGCGATTGGGTGATTTGGCGATTGAAAACCTGAACTTCTTGGCTTTTCAAATTGCACAATCACCCGATTGCTCAATTACTCAATGCCCTTGTCCTCGAACACCATCTCCGAGAGCGCCGCGCCCGCCGGAACCATGGGATAAACGTTCGCCTCTGGATGACATTCAAACACCAGCAACTCCGCGTTCGGCGAGCGCAGGAAGTTCTCGATGAGATCTCCCGTCTCGGCCGACACGGGATACTCTTCCATGGCAGCCTCGTTCAAACGGCATCCGTGAATCTTGTAAGCCCTGGCAATCTCGACGAAATCCGGATTGTCGCTCAAATCGGTTTCCGCATAGTTGCGTTCGTAGAAAAGCTGCTGCCACTGCCGTACCATGCCCAGATATTTGTTGTCGACGATCACCATTTTTATGGGCAGGCCGAGGCGATGAACGGTGGCAAGTTCCTGAATATTCATCTGGAAGCCGCCATCGCCGGAAACGCAGAGCACGCAAGTCTCCGGCTTCGCCAGTTGCGCGCCGACGGCGGCGGGCAGGGCGAAACCCATCGCTCCAAGACCGCCCGAAGTAATGAAGCCGCGTGGCGACGAAGAACGGTAGCGCTGCGCCGCCCACATCTGGTGCTGGCCCACGTCGGCAATGATCACGCTGTCCTGTGGCAAGCGGCTGAAGAGCTCATCCAGAAAACGAATTGTGGGCTGCGCCAGTCCCCGCGGATCAAGCTCCGCGCGCTCGGGCCCGCAGGCAACGGCGCGCCAGCCGCTCCAGTCGGGCAGGGAAGCGTGGCGCAATTCCGCGTGAAACGCCGGAATTGTATCCGCGAGATTGCCAATCACCGGCAACTCGCAAGCCCGCACCCGGTCGAGCTGCGCTGGATCAATTTCAAAGTGGACGATCTTGGCATGCGGCGCAAAGCGCGTCGGATCGCCGGTCACGCGATCATCCAGCCGCGCTCCGAAAACCATCAACAAATCGGTCTCGTGCAATGCGGTGTTGGCGGCGCGCGTTCCGTGCATGCCCACCATGCCCAGGTAATAGGGCGATTGCGGAGGAACCGCGCCCAATCCGTGCACCGTGGCGAACGTGGGAACGTTCAAATCGTCGAGCAGCCGCCGCAATTCCGGAATCGCTCCCGAAAGCTTTGCCCCCGCACCCACCAGCGCCACCGGTTTCGCAGCCCGTTGCAGCAAGGCCACGATCGTGTCGCTGAATGCGCCATCCGCCTTGGCATCGGCAGGCCGGGCGTGCGGAGTGAACTTCACCGGCCCGGAGAATTCTCTCGTGGCCTTCAATATGTCGGTGGGAATGTCAATGACCACCGGCCCCGGCCGTCCGCTGCGCGCCCAGTAGAAGCCCTCGGCGATCACCTCCGGGATTTCGTCTACGGTGCGCACCAGCCGGCTCCATTTAGTCAGCGAAAGCGTCACGCCGAAAACATCCGTTTCCTGAAACGCATCGGTTCCGATCATCGCCGTCCGCACCTGACCAGTGATGCAGACTAGCGGGACGGAATCCATCTTGGCGTCGGCGATGCCGGTCACAAGGTTGGTTGCGCCCGGCCCGCTGGTAGCCATGGCCACGCCAACTTTTCCCGTAACCCGCGCGTAGCCCGAAGCCGCGAACGCTGCGCCCTGCTCATGCCGCGTCAATACATGCCGTATTCCGCTGCCATCCAAAGCGTCATACAACGGCATGATCGCGCCCCCGGGATAACCGAACACCAGGTCCACCCCTTCAGCGCGCATGCACTGCAAAACGATTTCGGAGCCCTTAAGCATTCAACTCCTTTCCTCAGACACCACGGCTGGCCAGCGAGGCGTTTCCGCCTAGGCATTCACGGCCTGTTTGATTTCTTCTTTCGGCGCCTCCGCCGGCTTCTTCGTCTCGCGCCCGGGCAGCCAGCTCATCATGCCGCGCAACTGCGCGCCCACGACCTCGATGGGATGCTGCAACTCCTTCTTGCGCAATTCAGCGAAGTGATGGCCGCCGTCTTTGTTTTCTTTGATCCACTCCCGAGCGAACGTTCCATCCTGAATGTCGGCCAGAGTCTTCTTCATCGCCGCTCGCGTGGCATCGCCCACAACCTTCTCGCCGCGCGTCAGGTCGCCATACTCGGCGGTGTTCGAGATCGAATGGCGCATCTTTCCCAGCCCGCCTTCGTAGATCAGATCGACAATCAGCTTCACCTCGTGCAGGCACTCGAAGTACGCAATCTCTGGAGCGTAGCCGGCCTCGACCAGCGTCTCGAATCCCTTCTTGATCAGCGAACTCAGCCCGCCGCACAGCACCGCCTGCTCGCCGAAAAGGTCGCTCTCAGTTTCTTCCTTGAATGTGGTCTGCAACACTCCCGCGCGGGTCGAGCCGATACCGTGTGCGTAGGCCAGCGCATACTCATGCGCCCGCTTGCTCGAGTCCTGCTGAATCGCGATCAGCGAAGGCACCCCGCGCCCTTCGCTATAAACCCGCCGCAGCAGATGGCCGGGGCTTTTGGGCGCGATCATCACCACGTCCACATCGCCAGGCGGGATGATGGTTTTGAAATGAATGCTGAACCCGTGCGAGAAGCCAAGAATTTTTCCGGGATGCAGATAAGGCTTGATGTACTGCTCATACACCGCCGCCTGCGTTTCGTCGGGCGTGAGCACGTGGATCCAGTCGGCGCGCTTCGCCGCCTCATCCGGAGCCACCACCACCATGCCATCGGCCCGGGCCTGCTGTGCGCTGAGGCGCGTGGGTTCCAGCCCCACGATTACTTTGCATCCACTGTCGCGCAAGTTCTGCGCCTGCGCATGTCCCTGGCTGCCATAGCCGAGGATGGCGATCGTCTTGCCCTTCAGGGCATTGGGATTAGCGTCGTGTTCATAAAAAATAGTAGCCACCGGCGTGCTCCTCTCGTTCCAAGGGAGTAAGAATGCCCTTGATTTGTAGGGATGGATTCCGGTCAACCGACGGGTCTGGGGGAGGGCCGGAATCCATTGTGCGTACCGACCGGTCGGTCGGTTATCTGATGATGCTACCTTCCCCCCAAGTCGATGTCAAGCATGAAGTCAGGTTCCTGCAGTAACCCTCGGGAACCTGTTCAAGGGACGGTATGTTGGCTTTTGTCCTGTCGTCCCGTTACCATGACACCCGATGGCCCTCGGGACCGTGGTTGACCCGCTGGCGCCCTAAGTCGCCTAATACTCAAATTTCTTCCCATCACGGGCGTCGCGGTATGCATTCTCAACCATGCGAGTGACATACCGTTGAAACTTCCCGTTCAACGCCTTGTCGTCGTGGGTGAACTTCACGCGAAGGGATTCCAGGTTGACCGTTTTCTGCACTTCCTCCACGGTCACCAAGCCCTCTTGCACTGCCTTATCGACCTGGCTGACTATGGTCTCAAATAGTTCGGCTTCCAGGTTCAAGAAATCCCGGTCATGCCATGCGGGGCCGTGGCCCGGAATGATTACATCGGCATCGAACTGGGCCAATGTCCTTAAGCTCTTGGCATGCTGGCTTAATGGGGGCGTGAAATACGGTATGGGATAGGAAAGCAAGTCTCCCGTTACCAGTATTTTCTCTTTGGGAAGATAGAGGACGGTAGTGCCCCGAGCGTCGCCGACCATGCTGACGAAGCGAAATTCCCGGCCCCCGTGGCGCAGTGTGAGGTGATCGTCGTACGTCAGTGTCGGGTACGTCCGTTGCACCGTCATGGCTTCCGAGATATAGTCCCGCTCCCGGCCCAACTGGTCTTCGTCTATGCGGCGCTGTTCGGGAGTCAGAATCGTTCCGTCCGCTTCCTTGCCGCTGCTGACTTCTTTTTCGAAGTCAGCCTCATCCTTGCGCAATTCTCGTGTATACATCGGCGGCCATGCCTTCGCGATGTTCAGCATGAATTGCCGTGTTTCCTCGGTTGCGATGATCTCGAGATTAGGAAACTCCCTGGCATAGACCTCATTCCCAGACCAGTGGTCCGGGTGCCAGTGCGAATTCACGACGTAACGGACGGGCTTATCCGTGATCTTGCGAATCTCGGCGAGCACGGTGCGGGCGGTTGAAGGGCGGGTAAAAGTGTCGAAAACCAGAACGTCGTTTTGGTTCACGATTACTACGGAGTTGCCGTTGGGTACGTATCCGTCAGGCGCAGTGATGAACTGGTAGATGCCGTCGGCGACTTGAATTTTTTGAACTGCCACACTCGTCTGTGCCGTGCCCCGGGGAACGGGTCCAGCGGCAACGCACAATAAGAACAGCCACTGCCTCCAGCGATACCTGATCGGACGTTTCATCGATCCTCCCGGCGCGGATAGCTGGGTTGCTTTTTATGACGGTTAGACGCAGACAAGTTGAATAAGATAGGTCTGCTCGTTTCGCTTGGAGCGGCGCAGGTGGCAGCTTCAACGGCGTTGCTCAAGGCAGACGATGGGTTCGGCTTGGCATTTGCCTGCCGTACCGTTACCATGTCACCCGATGGCCCGCGAGACCGTGGTTGACTCCCGGCAGGAGATCCTGCGCACCGCCGCACGCCTGTTTCAGCAGCGCGGCTATGACGCGACGTCTATGAACGATGTGGCCGCCGCGCTTAAGCTGAGCAAGGGCGGCCTCTATCACCATTTTCAGAGCAAAGACGAAATCCTGTTCGAGATCATGGACCATGCCATGGAAATCACGCAGGAGCGCGTGCTCAACCCGGTGCGCGGCATCGCCGATCCTGAGGAGCGCTTGCGTGCGCTGATCCGCCTGCACATCGAGGTCGTGCTCAGCCCGCGCGACCGCGAGATCACGGTGATGCTGCACGAAAACCATCCGCTGCCGCCGGCGCTGCGCAAGCGCATCAACGCCCGCAAGAAGGAATACGTCCACTTCCTCGAGAACCTGATGGCCGAAGTGCAAAAACAAGCCCAACAATCTCATCACGCCAAAAGGAAAGTCAGCCCGCGCGCCGCCGCCTTTGCCCTGCTCGGCATGATCAACTGGATCTATCAATGGCACAAGCCGGAAGGCGAACTGCAGGCCGGGAACCTGATTCCGCAGTTTACCGACTTGATTTTCGGAGGTATCTTCGCGTGAAGCCCGCGGAACCAACGTCAGCCAAGACAACTCCCACTAAAACCGCGAAAACAATGTTTGCCAGCTTTCCCGAGATCGACCAGCAGCGCGCCCAGAGCGGCAAGCCCTACCGCGAGTTTCTCCGCGTGCCCGCAATCAGCGCCGGCCTCTACGTCCTGCCCGCCGGAGGCACCGACCTGCAGAGGCCGCATCACGAAGATGAGATCTATTACGTAGTCCGCGGCCGCGCCCGCTTCCAGGCCGGCGGCGAAGACCGCGACGTTTCCGCAGGCAACCTGATCTTCGTCGCTGCCGAAGTCGCGCATCACTTCTACGACATCAAAGAAGAACTAGCGGTCCTGGTCTTCTTCGCGCCCGCCGAAAGCTAGAAGTAACGCCGGCTCGTGTGGGGGAGACTCCCTTCGACTTCGCTCAGGGCAGGCCGGTCCGCCGCTATCCATAAGCACACTGTCCACTTCTTGATAAACAGAAAGCTTTCTTTTTCGCTGAGCTTAGGCAAGGTCGTAGCGATCAAGGTTCATGACCTTGTTCCACGCAGCCGCGAAGTGCATTACAAACGCCTCCTTCGAGTCGTCAGACGCATAGACTTCTGCGATTGCCCGGAGCTGGGAATTCGAACCGAAGAGGAGATCGACGCGCGTACCCGTCCACTTGATTTTGCCCGTCGCGCGATCGCGCCCCTCATACACGCCTTCGGATGTAGGGGAGGGCTCCCACTTCGTATTCATGTCGAGCAGGTTAACGAAGAAATCATTCGTCAACGTCTCGAGCCGGTTAGTGAAGACGCCGTGTTTGGCCTGCCCGAAGTTCGCATTCAGGGCGCGCATGCCGCCGACGAGAACCGTCATCTCGGGGGCAGTCAGTGTCAGCAACTGCGCCCGATCCACCAGCAACTCCTCAGCCGACAGGACCTGTCCACTTCGGAGATAGTTGCGGAACCCGTCAGCGACCGGCTCCATTACTGCGAATGAGTGCACGTCGGTCTGCTTCTCGGAAGCATCCATGCGCCCCGGCGAGAAGGGAATCTTCACTTTGTGCCCGGCCCTTTTCGCAGCTTCCTCGACGGCTGCGCAGCCGCCCAACACGATCAGGTCAGCCAGCGAGACCTTCTTCCCCTTGTTCCCGTTGGATTGCGAGCTGTTGAACTCCTTTTGGACCGCCTCCAGCTTCTTGAGAACCTTCGCCAGTGCGGCCGGCTGGTTCACTTCCCAATCCTTTTGCGGCGCGAGGCGAATGCGTGCCCCGTTTGCTCCACCGCGCTTGTCGGAGCCACGAAACGACGCCGCAGACGCCCAGGCAGTCGTGACCAGTTGGGAGATCGACAGTCCGGATGCGAGGACCTTGGCCTTGAGAGCAGCAATTTCCTTCTCCGCGACCAATTTATGATCCACGGCGGGAACAGGGTCTTGCCACACCAGAGTCTCCCTCGGGACGAGCGGGCCAAGGTACCGCGAGATCGGCCCCATGTCGCGATGCGTCAGCTTGAACCACGCCCGCGCAAACGCGTCTGCGAACTGATCCGGATGCTCGTAGAAGCGCCGTGAAATTTTTTCGTAAGCAGGGTCGAACCGCAAGGAGAGGTCAGTGGTCAGCATGGATGGCGCATGATGCTTTGACGGATCGTGTGCATCCGGCACCGTACCGTTGCCTGCGCCATTTTTCGGTCTCCACTGTTGCGCACCGGCCGGGCTCTTGGTCAGTTCCCATTCGTAGCTGAACAGGTTGGTGAAGAAGTTGTTGCTCCACTTCGTAGGCGTCGTGGTCCAAATGACTTCCAGGCCGCTGCCGATCGCGTCATCCCCTTTGCCCGTGCCAAATTTGTTCTTCCATCCAAGGCCCTGCTCCTCGATGCCGGCGGCTTCCGGCTCGGGGCCGACATACTGAGTGGGAACCGCGGCACCGTGGGTTTTGCCAAAGGTGTGACCGCCGGCAATGAGCGCAACCGTCTCCTCGTCATTCATCGCCATGCGGGCGAAAGTCTCCCGGATATCCCGCGCCGCGGCGATCGGATCCGGCTTTCCATTCGGCCCTTCCGGATTCACATAGATCAGACCCATTTGCACGGCCGCGAGCGGATTCGCAAGATCACGTTCGCCGCTGTAGCGTTCGTCCGCCAGCCACTTGCCCTCGGGGCCCCAGAAAATGTCCTCTTCGGGCTCCCAGACGTCCTCGCGCCCACCGCCAAAACCGAACGTCTTAAAGCCCATCGACTCGAGCGCGACATTGCCGGCGAGAATCATGAGGTCGGCCCAGGAGATTTTCCGCCCATACTTCTGCTTGACCGGCCACAACAGCCGGCGCGCCTTGTCGAGGTTCACGTTGTCGGGCCAGCTATTGAGAGGAGCGAAGCGCTGCTGACCGGCCCCCGCCCCGCCGCGGCCGTCGCCGATGCGGTACGTACCGGCGCTGTGCCACGCCATACGAATGAACAGCGGCCCATAGTGGCCAAAGTCGGCCGGCCACCAATCCTGCGAGTCCGTCATCAAGGCATGCAGGTCCTTGATTACGGCGTCCAGGTCGAGGCTCTTGAACTCTTCCGCGTAGTTGAACGCCTTGTCCATGGGATCGGACAGGGGGGAGTGCTGGTGAAGGATCTTCAGGTTCAGCTGATTCGGCCACCAGTCGGCATTCACCGTGGCTCCAGCTGCGGTGTGGGTGAACGGGCACTTTGCTTCGGTTGACATGATTGCTCCTTCCTTTAAATAAACGATGACGAACTACAAGCGCATCCTGGCTTGCCATTCGCGCAATCGGCGCTCGTGTCGAGACTCCTGCTTTCGGAAATGTCGGACAAGATATTCATTGCGTACAGAATGTTTTGCTTAGGTTTTTGCACGGCAGCGGCGGCAGAGGCCAAACACCTCGACCAGCGGCTGCGTAAGATCGAAGCCGCGCGGCGCGTGCCGCGACAGTTTCTTGTAGTTGATGAAATCACCTTCAATATCCTGCACCGCCTTGCAGCGCGTGCAGACCAGGTGATGATGCGGTTCGAGATTGCCTTCCACGAGCAGCGTGGAAGCATGAGGGCTGACTTCCCGCAGCAGTCCATGCTCCACGAACAGCCGCAGGTTCTTGTAGACGGTAGCTAAAGAAATGGATGGAGTCCGCCGCCGTACTTCGGTGTAGATGTTTTCTGGGGAATGATGCCCGGGCATGGCCACAACCGCTTCGTAGATGATCTGCCGCTGATGCGTAGCCGCCAAGCCGCACTTCCAAGCCAGTTCGCGGAATTGTTCGTGAGGGGAGGACATTAGGAACCGTAATTATTGGATGAGAATTATTATAGTCTAAGAATAGTTTCTAAAGTCAAGAGGGGGCGAGGCGCGCTCCCTTGGACGCGTGTCAGGTTCTGGCTCTGGAGGCAAACTTTAGAGTTCGAGCGTGCCGTGAAGGTACAAGCGTGCCCTGCCGGCGATCTTCACGCGATCGCCACCGATTGTGCACTGCATGGTTCCACCGCGGGCACTGAGTTGTTGCGCACGAAACGTGTCCTTACCCAGCCGCCCCGCCCAATATGGAGCCAGTGTGCAGTGTATTGAGCCGGTGGCGGGGTCCTCATCGATGCCGGCCGAGGGCAGAAACATTCGGCACACGTAATCCACGTCACCCTTGCCCGGAGCGGTAACAATCGTTCCGCTCCCGGCGTCCAGCTTGGCAAGAGCGGCAATATCGGGCGAGAGCGCTCGCACTCGCTCAGCCTGATCCACCACCACGAGGTAATCGCGCGATTTCATTACCAGCGCCGCTTTCAAACCCAGGGCTGGTAAGAGGCCGACTGGCGTCTCACATGGTTGGGGTGGCCTGGCGGGAAAGTCCATTTCAAAGCTGTCTTCTTTCTGGTCCTGAGCAACAGTCATCATGCCGCTGCGAGTGTGAAAACGAACCGGCCAGACGTTGTGTTTCCGCAGCGCGAGCACATAGGCGGATGCCAAGGTCGCATGCCCGCATAGGTCGTCCTCGACCTTGGGTGTAAACCAACGCAAGTCGAAAGCACCATCCGCGCGAGGCACAACAAAAGCGGTCTCGCTGTGCCTGTTCTCAGCTGCGATTTTCTGCATGATGCTATCCGCGGGAAAAGCGGAAAGGATGCAGACCCCCGCCGGGTTCCCTGCAAAGAGCTCACCCGTGAATGCATCAACGTGGTAATACGGAATTGCCATGTCGTGCTCGCTAAGCTACCGGATCCCTCTAAGAAATGGGCCATCGGGACCGGTAATCAAACTAGAAATGGCACTATATTATTCAACACCCGATAGAGTGCTCCTAAGCGCATTCCTCAGCCGTCTCAACCTCAGTAGCCGCCGGAGCTACCTCTTTGACGGCAGCCGCTCGCTCGCCGCGCCGGATCAGCACAATCGCTCCCAGAATCGCCACGGACGCCAACACAACTCGCAACGACAAAGGCTCGTGCGCCAAGAACCATCCCAGAATCACCGCGACCACCGGATTCGCGTACGTATGCGTCGCCACCAGCGCCGGCGGAACGCGCTGCAGCAGCCACGTGTAGGCGGTGAAGGCCACCACGGACCCGAACGTGATCAGATATCCCAGACCAAAGATAGACCGCAACGAAATACTGGCCCAGTGCGTCTGCTGAAACTCGCCCGCGGCTCCCGCCGCGATCAGCAGCATCAGTGCGCCGCAAAGCGTTGGCAGGGCGGTTCGCCCCAGCGCGTCAGAAGGCAGCTTAAGCCGCGGAGAAACGACAACACCTAAAGCCCACGACAAAGAACCCAGCAGCACTGCCAGCAGTCCCCACAGACTCGAGCCTTTCACTGTGAGCTCGGCGCCGGTCAGCATGGCCACGCCCACCACGCCGAGACCCAAGCCCAGCGCGCTGAGCAAGCTGATCCTCTGCTGGCCCATCATCCAGCCCAGCACCAGGATGAACATGGGTTCGGTCGCGATCAGCAACGCCGCTAGGCCCGATCCCACGTACTGCTCCGCCCAGTGCAGCGAGCCATGCCCAATTAAGAAGAAGAGCGCGCCCAACGCAAATCCCGCGACCCACTGCTGCCGGGTCGGGCGAAACCCGCGCCACCAGGCCCAAGCCAGCATGATCCCACCTGCGATCAAGTGCCGGATTCCCGCCGTCACCAGCGGAGGAATGGTCTCGACCGCGTAGCGGATCGCGAGATACGTCGATCCCCAGATGACATAGATCGCCACAAAGGCCAGCGCCAGCTTGATGGCGGCGCGGCTGTCGCGCGAACTCGCGGCTTTGGGTTGAGGGACGATCACAGGTCTGCCTCCAATGTGTATCATCTTGCCGCTCCGAATCATGGCCATAATCTGAGAAGTTTGATGGGAAATCATGGGAATTGGCCTCCCGATATACTAACCTGTTAAACTATGTTTACAGGTTACATGAGATCGTAGACGACCCCATATAACTTGTCAAGGTGATTTTAATGGTTATATGATTTGGAAGGGAGTTTTACCGAACTTACGATGAGTGAAACCAAACTTGAGAGACGCCGGCCGCCAAAATTCGAACTGGTCGGCGGAAACGTCTGCCTCGATTTCATCAACACACTGGACGATCGTACGAGTGCCCAGCCTAAAGAACTGCTCAAGAACTATTACGAACTGGCGCGTTTCGGAGAAGACACGGGCATCCTCGCGCCAGCGCAGCTTGATTTTTTATACGAGCGCGCCCACCTCGCGCCCGATGAAATCCAAGAGGCTCTGCGCCGCGCCATTCACCTGCGCGAGGCGCTGTATGTCATCTTTTCCGCTGTGATGAACAAGCAAACCGTGCCACAGGTTGCGATGGACGAGCTCAATGCGAACCTCCACGCCGCGGCGCTGCATTCGCGGCTGGTGCAACGCGAGGGACGGCTGGAGTGGCGCTTCGACGATATGACGTCCACCTTCGATGCGATGCTGTGGCCGATCGCGCGCGCGGCTGCGGACCTGCTCGCCTCCAGCGATGTGGCGCACGTGCGCACCTGTTCGTCGCCCACCTGCCGGTGGTTCTTTCTCGACACCAGCAAGAATCACCACCGCCGCTGGTGCAGCATGAAACAATGCGGCAACCGGGCGAAGGCGAGGAAGTTTTATGCGCGCAAGAAAACGGCAAGCTGAGACGGCCATCTTCCTCTTTCCACCTACTGTGTTATTAGTATAACATCTATGAATGGGTGTAACACTCCACTCAGGCCGTTCCCCTTGGCTGTTGCTGGTTTTCAGCCTGCCGGCGAACCGGGCGAGCCAGCGCGTGGAAGTCTGGCGCACACTGCAGCGTTACGGCACATTGCCCCTCCGTTCCTCCGGGCATGTTCTGCCCAATTCCCCAGCGAACCAGGAGAAGCTGGAGTGGCTGGCCGCGACCATCCGGAGCTACAAGGGCCAGGCCTCGCTGGTGCAGGTGCACGCATTCGATGATCTGCCCGATGCGAGCTTGCGTCAGCTTTTTCTGGAGGCGAGTTCGCACCATTATGAGCGCCTGCTGCGCGAGTTGAAGAAACTGATAAACCTGCCACATTCCCAACGCCCACCGAGGCAGTTGCGCCGGCTGCGGCGGCGCTTTCAAGAAATCACGGCAACCGATTTTTTCGCCAACCCGTTGCATACGCGCGTGGAAGCCGTTCTGGCGAGTGCCGACGAGGCGGAAGCCGTTTCCTCCAAACGCAAGGCCAAAGCGGCGGAGTACCGCAACCGGGTCTGGATCACGCGGCCGCGACCGGGCATCGATCGCGTTTCCTCGGCGTGGCTGATCGGAAGATTCATTGATCCCAAGGCGAGGTTTGTTTTCGCGGATGATCCTGAGGCTCATCCGGCAGCGGTGCCTTTCGACATGTTTTCGCCGCAGGGATTCGGCCATCGCGACCACGACTGCACCTTCGAGACCCTGTGTAAAGAGTTTGCAATTCGCGATGGGGGGGTGAGGCGGCTCGCGCAGATCATTCACGACGCTGACCTCGGGGATGAAAGGTTCGGCCGGACGGAAGGCGTGGGCCTCGATCAGGTGCTCAACGGTTGGGCAAAGCAGGAGGTGCCCGACGACGAACTTCTGCGTCGCGGCATGGAGCTAATCGAGGGACTTTACTACAGCAACACTTGAGCATGAATGGCACGGAGGAGAGATTCAGATGATCAAATATCGACAGCGGCCGAGCCTTGGCATGGTCTTCAGGGCAAGCCGAAAATTATGTGCCTTCTTACCATTCTTCCAGTGCTCGCTTTGATCTCCGGCGCTTTTGGGCAGGGCCAGACCGCGCCCGACTCGCGCTGGAAATCAGTGGCAGATGCTATGGGACGAGGCGGGGAAATCCAGTCGGGAGATGTCATGCGCTTCGGCATGCCACGCAAGGACTTGCATGTGACGCTTGGCGAGGTTGCCATAAAACCGGGTCTCGCCCTGGGATCATGGGCTGCTTTTGTGCAAACCGAACAAGGGGCGATGGTGATGGGTGATCTTGTTCTCACTGAAGACGAGCTTTAGGCCGGTCATGCGCAAGCTGCAGGAGGGGGGAATTGAAATCTCCGCGGTTCACAATCACCTGATTGGAGAAACGCCCCACGTCGTGTATTTGCACATCGCGAGCCACGGTGACGCGGTGAAGATGGCCCACGCGATTCGCGGTGCGATTACGCTCACCAAAACGCCGGGACCTGACGCGGGCGGCGCGGTCCCCCCCGAGCCTCTGGGCATTGACCAGAAAGCCGTAGAGGGAGCGCTAGGGCGCAGCGGGAAGGTCAATGGAGGCATATTGCAATTTGGTGTGCCTCGTGCCGAAACCATCACGGAGAATGCCATGGTCGTGCCGCCCTCCATGGGAGTTGCTACGGCCATTAACTTCCAGCCCACTGGAGGAGGGAAGGCCGCGATCACGGGCGACTTCGTGCTGCTGGCGAGGGAAGTGAATCCGGTGATGAAGGCGTTGCGGGACAACGGAATTGAGGTTACGGCGTTGCATAGCCACATGCTGACGGAAGAGCCGCGGCTGTTCTTCATGCACTTCTGGGCAAACGATGATGCGGCGAAGCTGGCGAAGGGTCTGAGGGCCGCACTGAACCTCACGAACTCAAAGAAATAGGCAATGACGACGATCAATAACAGTGAATCACCGACGGGCACGGCCATTGACTTAGAGGTTCAAAGCGCGCGCCCCAAGCCGGTGTCGCTTGGGCGGTTCACGGGATACTTTCTGTGGCTGGGGACGGTTGGCTTTGGCGGTCCGATTGCGCTCGCGGGACGCATGCAGCAGGACCTGGTGGACGGCCGCGGCTGGGTTTCGCGGGAAGATTATGTGGAAGGACTGGCGCTGGCGCAACTGGCTCCCGGGCCGCTCGCGGCGCAACTGGCCATGTATCTCGGGTACGTGCGAGCCGGCATTCTGGGTACCACTCTGGTGGGAATTGCATTTGTCCTGCCGTCGTTTCTCATGGTGCTGGCTTTATCGGCGGCTTACGTGCGCTACGGCGGGCTGAATTGGATGCAGGCGGTTTTCTACGGCATTGGCGCGGCCGTCATTGCCATCATCGCGCGTTCGGCGGTCAAACTAACCAAGCTCACGCTTCGCAGGGAGCCGTTGCTGTGGGGAATTTTTCTGGTGCTCGCCATCTCCACTGCGTGGACTTCGCGCGAGATCATCTGGCTGGTGGTAGCTGGAGGCGTCATCAACTTGGCAGTCAAGGCGATTCCCGCACGAGGGACGTCCATTGCCAGCATTGTTTTGCCGTTGGGCCTGGCTCTTCCCGCGAGCGGTCCAGTGCTGCAGATTTTCTTGTTCTTCGCCAAGGCGGGACTGTTTGTTTTTGGCAGCGGCCTCGCCATTGTGCCGTTTCTTTATGGCGGCGTGGTCGAGGGACATCACTGGCTCAACGACCACCAATTTATCGACGCAGTGGCCGTGGCCATGATCACTCCCGGCCCGGTCGTTATTACGGTGGCCTTCATCGGATATGTCGTGGCTGGAGTGGCGGGCGCAACAGCTGCGGCGCTCGGAGTATTTCTTCCCGTCTATCTGATGGTTGTGCTGCTGGCGCCTTCCTACAAACGTTGGGCGAAGAATCCGCAACTGAACGCGTTTGTACGCGGAGTAACGGCCGCCGCTACCGGAGCGATTGCCGGTTCTGTTGTGGTCCTGGCCCGCCGCTCGATTTACGACTGGCCCACGCTTCTGATCGCAGTCATCACGCTGGCAGTGTTGTTCAAGTGGAAGGCGCCGGAACCGCTGCTCATTGCGATTGCGGCTGTTGCGGGATTGATCTTGCGGGGGCATGTGCTGTGACTCTTCCGATTGCGCCTGCTCAAGAGCGTTCTTGTGCTTGATTGGTGTGTAGTAAGTGTGTATCATATTTGGGTAAAACGACCCGAGAGGCAACGTGCACAGCCGCGATGTCATAAAGGAATTGAAGAAAGACGGCTGGTATGAGGTGAATCAAGTTGGGAGCCACAAGCAATTCAAACATCCAACGAAAAAGGGGAGGGTGACGGTGCCGCACCCGAATCGGGACATACCGATCGGCACCCTAAAAAGTGTCGAGAAACAAGCGGGGATCAAACTGAGGTGATCTCCAGGAGTGAGTCATGGAATATATCGCCTATCTTCATAAGGAGCACGATTCCGATTTCGGCGTAAGCTTTCCCGATTTTCCGGGTTGCATCACCGCCGGAAGGACCCTCGATGAAGCAAGCCGGATGGCGGCGGAAGCGCTGGCGCTCCATATCCAGGGCATGATTGAGGACGGAGACGCGGTGCCGGAGCCATCGAAAGTTGACGACATCGCGGCGGACGCGGCGCGGCGCGGAGCCATCGCCTTCCTGGTGCGCGTCGAGGCTCCAGATGCAACGGTGCGCGTGAATATCACGGCGCGGGAAAGCCAGATGGCAAAAATCGATGCTCTGGCCGAAGCGGCCGGCCTGACGCGGTCCGGCTACATGGTGCGCGCGGCTATCGGCGGGGCAATTGACGAGCCGAAGCAAGTCAATCCGCGCACCAAGCGCGCACCTCGGGATAGAGTCAAATAGTCGGGTTGCAGTGGGCGACTGGGCCTAGCGAAAGCAGGTTCCTCACCGGGCTTTCAGCCCGATTCGGAATGACAAAGTAGAATGGACGACACTCCGGAGGATACCTGTGATCGCTCGTCTTCTTGCTTTCGTGCTGCTGGCTGGTTCAGCCCTCGCTCAAAACACGGTTCACTACACAGCCACCAACGCCAACGTCAAGTACTTGTTCGCGACGGTCGAACCGGTGGCGCGTTTGAAGTCGGGCGACATTCTCGATACGAATACGCTTGACTGCTTTGGCAACGCGATCAAGAAGCCGGGTGACACGCTCAGCATGGTGAAGGGCGACAATCCGCTGACCGGGCCGTTTTTCGTGGAAGGCGCGGAGCCGGGGGACACGCTGGCCGTCAAGATTCTCGAGCTCGAAGTCGATAGCGACACCGGCGTGGGCGCATTTGCTCCGGGATTTGGAGCGCTTAATGAGACCAACTACACGCCCATGCTGCACCCACCGCTGCCGGAGCGCATCTGGTTCTATCACATCGATCATGCCGCGAACACCGGTACCTTCAAGGCGCTCGATTCCGATTTCTCGGTGAAGATTCCGCTGCATCCTTTCTTTGGCTGCATCGGGGTCGCTCCGGCGGAGGGTGAAGCGCGCACTTCCGTAGTGCCGGCCGAATTCGGCGGCAACATGGACTCGCCCGAAGCCAGCGTAGGCAACACGGCTTATTTTCCGGTGAACGTGAAGGGCGGACTTTTCTACATCGGCGACGGCCACGCCGCCATGGGCGATGGAGAAATTGCGGGCACCGCCATCGAGGTGCCGTTGAAAGCGCGCGTGCAGTTGAGCGTGATCAAAGGCCGCACCATCGCATGGCCGCAGTTCGAGAACGATCATGCCATCATGGCCGTCGGCGCCTACCGTCCACTGGACGACGCGCTGCGCATCGCCTTCACCGAACTGGTGCATTGGATTCACAAGGACTACGGGTTATCCGAACTCGATGCTTACGAGTTGCTCTCACAAGTGGGGAAGATTCATCTGAACGAGATGGTGGATCCGAACTATGTAGTCGTGGCGTCGATTGAGAAGAAGTATTTGCCGGAGAGGAAGAAGTGAGGCGATAAGTACCTCTGGGCCTAAAGCCCGCGAGTTTCTAGGCACTTCTTGACGCAGGCCTGGAAGGCCTGCTCCACCCTCTTGCCTATCGCAGCGCTGGAAGCGCTGCGCCACCCAAAACCGAAGCGCTGAGCTGCCCAAAAACCGGAGTCGCTGCGCGACCCGACCTCGAGTGCTGCACCACACAAATCAGAAGGCAAGGTGTACCATCTTCCTGATTACCAGCGGAGGTTTTCGCCATGGCCGCGCTCCCTCACAGCCCGAACCAGGATTCCTGGCCGGAATTGCCCCTTGCCGCGTGGCAGGATACTTATGCCACGCTGCACATGTGGACCCAGATTGTGGGCAAGGTGCGGCTGGTGTTAAGCCCGCGCATCAATCACTGGTGGGAGGTTCCGCTCTATGTCAGCGCGCGGGGACTGACGACCTCTGCGATTCCTTACGGAGACGGGATTTTCGAAATTCAGTTCGATTTTATCGAGCACAGGTTGATCATCCAGAGCAGTTGGGGCGCGTCGAAGACGATGGCGCTCAAGCCGCGATCGGTCGCCGACTTCTATGCTGAGTTTATGTCGGCCTTGCGGTCGCTGGGCATCGAAGTGAAGATCTGGACGATGCCCAGCGAAGTGCCGAATCCGGTGCGCTTTGAGAGCGATACGCAACATGCCTCCTATGATCGCGAATATGTGCATCGCTTCTGGCGGATATTGGTTTTGTGTGACACCATCTTCAATGAATTTCGGGCAGGCTTCATGGGCAAGGATAGTCCCGTGCATTTTTTCTGGGGAAGCTTCGACCTCTGCGTGACACGCTTTTCCGGGCGGCGCGCTCCGGAACGGGCCGGGGCCGATTCGATTACGCGCGAGGCGTATTCGCATGAGGTGATCAGCGTGGGATTCTGGCCGGGCGGCGGCGACGTGAAAGGTGCCGCGTTTTATGTCTATGCCGCGCCGGAGCCGCCGGGCTTTGCGGAACAAAAAGTGAAGCCTGCGGCGGCTTTTTACCATCCGCAGATGAAGGAGTTTCTGCTGATGTACGACGATGTGCGCCGCTCGGCCTCGCCCCGCGAGGCACTGCTCAGATTCCTGCAGAGCACTTACGAGGCTGGCGCGAATCTGGCGCGGTGGGACCGGACGGAACTGGAAAGAGCTTGACGAATTCTGGGGGATGACATGGCGAAGAAATGCAAGCATCTGGATCAGATCAAGGTCACGACCACGGACACGCATGTTTGTGAAGACTGCATAAAGATCGGCGATACCTGGGTTCACCTGCGGATGTGCATGTTATGCGGGCACGTGGGCTGCTGCGATTCGTCGAAGAACAAACACGCCACGAAACATTTTCAGCAGGGCGGGCATCCCGTGATGCGTTCGATCGAGCCGAAAGAAGACTGGATCTGGTGCTATGTCGATGAGATGATTGCCGGGGCCGTGGCCGCGTGAGTGCGAAACTCTTAACCACCTACGATCTACATCCATTTAGAAAGATGGGGTGGGAACATCCTAAAGCCTTTAACCGCGAAGGTCGCGAAGAAAAGCCGCAGAGGACGCAAAGAAGAACTGGGAATGTACGATTTCTGAGGCAAAAAGGAGGGGAAAAAATTGAAAGGGCCGTGACATTGGTTATGCTCTAGCCGCCGCCTCCTGCGAGGGAGCCAACAGCGTGGACGCATGTACCGTCACAGCCCCTTGATGCGATCACTGCTTTCACAGTCCCGAACCCCAACTGCCCCTCGCAGAGCCGTCGGTTTTTTCAGGTCCGGCTGTCTGGCAGGTTGCCCCGCCCGACTGATCACCCAGTCTACTTCGGGTCAGCAAGTTTTATTTCGCTGTCCCTTTCAACCGTCGACGGAAGCAACCTTAACAGAGCGTTCACAAATGTCAACGCAAACTATTGGTGCAATGCATGAGCTTGACCCTGTGTATAACCGACAGTGCAACTTACTGCAGCACGGAACTTTACTAAGCTGCGTTCCGAATTGGGACGGGTTATACACAAAAGCTTGCACAACCCCTGCTACAGCGAAAAATCCTCAACCTGAACCAAAGATTCATCTTGACGCAGAAACATTCTCGGCGCATCTTGCTAACAGTACAAAAGAATTGCTGATGTCAGAACTCGTGGCCTATGTGGACGGTGGTTCCCTGGGCAATCCAGGGCCATCGGGTATCGGGGTGGTCATCGACGGCTGCGCCAGCGGCCCTATCCGCATCTCCAGGTGGATCGGACACCAGGATAACAACGTTGCCGAATATGTGGCGCTGCTGGAAGCCTTGCAGTGCGCGCTCTCTCTGAAGGCCAAGGCGCTGCACGTTTACTCGGATTCGCAGGTTGTCGTCCGCCAGATGCGCGGCGAGTATATCTGCCGCAGCTCGCGCCTCTACTCTCTGCACTGGACTTGCCGGAAGCTGGCTCGCGCCCTCAGTTTCTCCATCTCTCACGTGCCGCGCGAGGATAATGCCGAAGCGAATCAGTTGGCGAATACCGCGGTGCGGGAGCGGGAAGCGGGTCTTAGGTGTTAGGTCTTGGGTGTCAGGTGCCGAGCTAGACCGTGTCTGTGCTCAAAGACCCATAATCCAAACCCGATAACCTGAGACCCAAGCTCGTCTCTTGACACCACCCCCTCACCGAGCGAGACTCCAATTTACTGACGGGTGCCATGGATCATCGCTCGATTGCCGACCTCAACTGCGCAGCGCCAGCGGAGGGAGATATGGCGGACGCCAGCGCCAGCCGGCCCGCGACCGCTAGCGTCTCCGCGGGAATCGCCGCCGCCAACGCGCATCTGCCCAAGTCTGCGGAGACGGAGCCGCGATTTCCGGTTGAGGATGGCGGGCAGTCGCTGGCCGAAATGGCTCAAAGCGATCTCGATGCCGCCCTGCAACTGCTGGCCGAGCGCGCCCAGTACATTACCGGGGCCAGTGGGGCCGCGATTGCCCTGCGCCGGGGCGAGCACAACGACATGCTTTGCCGGGCTAGCGCAGGCTCGAATGCGCCTGAGCTGGGTGCACTGCTCTCCACCGAATCTGGGCTTTCGGGAGAAAGCGTGCGCACGCGCCAGACCCTGCACTGTGACGATACCGAACACGATCCGCGCGTGAACCGCGAAGCCTGCCGCCAGTTGGGTATCGCCTCAGTGGTGGTGATGCCGATCGTGAGCGAGCAGCAGGTGCTCGGCGTCTTCGAGCTGTTTTCAGGCAAGCCGCACGCCTTTGAGGAGCGCGATCTTTCCGCCTTGCAGCGCTTGAGCGAAATGGTGGAAACCGCGGTTCAACATGCGGTGGCGGCCCAGAGCACGGCGGCGGTCCTGGAACCGGTTGCTAGGGAAGATGAGCTGTCCGGGGATGTGATCGTTGCCGACGTCTTGCCTGTTGAATCTGCTGGGAGTGCGAATGGCACGGACTTGGCGGCCGCGGCTCCAGAGAAAGATACTCCGCCGCCAGAACCGGAAAAGATGGTTCTGGAAGAAACGGTTGTGGAGAAGGCAGAGCCCGTGCCCACGAAGAATCGGCTTTTCTGGTCCGCTGCCGCGCGGGCTTCAGCTGGTGGCGGCCGGTCCAATGACGTCGCTGAGCCGGTCTCTATCCCCGTGCCTGTGGAACTGAGAAATGTGCAGAAGTGCAAGGGCTGCGGCTTTCCGGTATCGCCGGGACGCACCTTCTGCGTGGAATGCGAAGAGAAGCAGTGGCGCGGCGAGCGCCTTTCGCCGCCGGCGGTAGGCGCCGGCCCAAAGGCGCATCCGGAACCGGAACCGAAAGTAATCCGTGCCACGAGCGATGCGCCGGAGCTTTCTGTTTTGGAGGATTCCTCGTCAACTCAAACATCGGGGGCTCAAACTTGTTCGCCTCAAGCTTCGGACCCGACCGTGGAACCGGCCGCCGGCGAACTTACAACTGCCCCCGTGGTTGAGGATTTGCCGCAAAGTGTCGCGGAGAAGGTTCCGGAGGATGCGCCCGGCTCCGACGACTCCGCTCTGTTCTCAAGTTCGGCCGCGCCGTCCGAGTCATGGGTGGCCGCCAACAAGTACATCCTCGGAGCCTTGCTAGCGGTTGCCATCGTTATTGGAGTGATTGCCTGGCTGCGCTGACGTTCTCCAGTCTCATCTTCTTTGCGTGAATCTTTTCCGTGAACGCTGCGCCCGCGACAGATTACAATTCCTTTCCTGACTTCGACGATTCACTTGGGAGGGTTGATCGTGCTACCAACCATGCGCGGGGTATGGTGCCGCTGCTTGCCCGTTCTGCTGCTGACTGGGCTGGCGGCTGCCCAGAGTGCGGAGCAGCGCACGGCCCACTACCTGGAGTCCGTGCGCAAGCAGCCTCCGTTATTGCAGGCGTTTGTGCGCGACCTGCCCAAGGGTGGCGATCTGCACAATCATCTGGACGGCGCGATCTATGCCGAAGACCTAGTGGATTTCGCGGCAGACGGCGGGCTGTGCGTTGACCGAACGTCTTCGCGGCTGATCGCGCCACCTTGCGACTCCTGCGAGAACTACACGGCCAAGCCGGCGGCACGCTGCGCCTATGGCGATCACGTGCTTTACAACCAGATGATTGACGCCTGGTCGATGCGCAACTGGAAGCCGGGCGATGAATCGGGCCACGATCATTTCTTTACCACGTTCGACAAGTTCGGGCTGGCGTCGCACACGCATGTGGCCGAGGGAATTGCCGCGTCCACGAATCGAGCGGGCATGGATCATCTGCAATATGTTGAGTTCATGCACACCGCCGATGGCGGCGCGGCGAAGCAACTGGCGGGGAAGGTCGAATGGAACCAGGATTTCGCCAAGATGCGGGAAGCCCTGCTGAACGCCGGCTTAAAAGGTGTGGTGGCCGATACCAGCAAGAGACTCGCCGCTGACGACGCCAGGGCCAAAGAGATTCTCAAGTGTGGAACCGCGGATGCCGCTCCCGGATGCGACGTGAGCGTGCGCTATCTTTATCAGGTGCTGCGCGGGTTGCCGCATGAAATCGTGTTCGCGCAGATACTGCTGGGCTTCGAACTGGCGTCCTCCGATCCGCGGTTTGTCGGGCTGAATCTGGTAATGCCTGAGGATTGGTATGTGCCGATTCACGACTTCAACGAGCACATGGCGATGCTCGATTATCTGCATGGCGTCTATCCCAAGGTGCACATCACGCTGCATGCCGGCGAACTTGCGCTGGGACTTGTGCCGCCGGAGGATCTGACGTTTCACATTCGCGCTTCGGTGGAGCGCGGCCATGCGGAGCGTATCGGCCACGGGGTTGATGTGATGAACGAGAACGATCCCATCGGCTTGTTGCATGAAATGGCGAAGCGGAATGTGCTGGTGGAAATTTCGCTGACCTCGAATGACATGATCCTGGGCGTGAGCGGAGATGACCATCCGCTGCCGATTTATATGAAGTACGGGGTTCCGGTGGCGCTGGCGACGGATGACGAGGGAGTGTCGCGTTCGGACATGACGCATGAATATTTGCGCGCGGTGGAGAGTTACCGCTTGTCGTACGTGGATTTGAAGCGCATGGCGCGACAAAGCCTGGAGTACAGCTTTCTATCGGGGCAAAGCCTGTGGACCGACACGAAGCTGGTGTTTCACATGACGCCGGCTTGTGTAGGCGATGCTCCGGGCGCGGGGAAGCCTTCCGCGGGATGCGAGCTCTTTCTTGCTGCCAGCGAACGGGCGCGGGTGCAGTGGAAGCTGGAGGGCGAGTTCGCGAAGTTCGAGAAGAAATATTAAAACGTAGCGCCGGCATCTTGCCGGCTGTCGCGATTGAATCTTACCCTCGACCAGTGGAGGCGGGACGCCTCCACGACAGCCGCCGAGACGGCGGCGCTACCTGGAGACGAATGGCACGCAAGGCGCGAACTTTAATTGCCTCGCCGCTGGAATGGCAGATGAGCGCGGCACCGGTCGCTCATCCCGCCGTGCCGGTGCTGGCCGAGCGCGGTGGGACTCAACTGCGCACGCCGCTGCCGGCCGTGGTGGTCGACACGCGCGAGCAGATTCCGTTTTCTTTCCGGCGGTTCAAAGGCTGGTTTTCCGGCATTGAAATGCGCGCTCTGTCACTGGGGGATTACAGTGTGGCCGGGATGGAAGATTCGTGCGTGGTCGAGCGCAAAGATCTCTCAGACCTGGTCTGCTCCTTCACTGAAAATCGGGCCGTATTTGTCAAACGACTGCGCCGCATGAGCAAACTTCCCCACAGCCTGCTGGTAATTACCGCGCCTCTCAGTCAGATCAAAAGCGCTTATCCTTACGGCCGCGGCAGCCCCAACCAAGTTACACAGTCTCTGATTGCGGTGTTGGCAGGATTGCGCCTGCCTTTTATCTGTACCGAAACGCATGAACTGGGAGAGGAGATTGTGGCGTCCTATCTGTATCAGACGTTTTTATATGATTGGCTGGAACGCAACGGGCACGGGCGATTCCTTGTGGATGACGATTTGTAACCTTTAACTTATGGAAGATCAATTCACGCTCGCGGAAACGGCTGCGCAGTTTGTGCTGGAGCGGACTACCCTCCGTCCAAGGATTGGTTTGGTGTTGGGTTCAGGTCTCGGAGGGTTTGCCGATTCTCTCGCCGACGCTACACGCATCCCTTACGCTGACATCCACGCTTTTCCGCGATCTACCGCGATCGGACACGCTGGACAAATGGTGATCGGCAAGGCGGGCGGCGTGACCGTGGCCGTGATGCAGGGCCGGGTGCATCTTTATGAAGGATATTCAGCGCAGGAAGTCGCGTTTCCCATGCGGGTGTTCGGGCGTATGGGAATTCGTGCCGTCATCCTGACCAATGCGGCGGGGGGAATCAATCTGAATTATCAGCAGGGCGCACTAGCGCTGATCCGCGACCACATCAATCTGCAGGGAGCGAATCCGCTGTCTGGACCGAATGACGACCGCTTCGGCGTGCGCTTTCCCGACATGACGCAAGGCTACTCGCGATCGTATCGCGAACTGGCGAGGGAAGAAGCGGGCAAGCTAGGAATGACGCTGCACGAAGGCGTTTATGCCGCCCTGCTCGGGCCGAGTTACGAGACGCCCGCCGAGATTCGAGTATCTGCGAACCATCGGCGCCGACTTGGTCGGCATGTCGACGGTTTTCGAGGTGATCGCCGCGCGTCACATGGGAATCAAAGTGCTCGCGATCTCATGCGTCACCAATATGGCGGCCGGCATTCTCGATCAGCCGCTCTCGCATCAAGAAGTCATGGAAACCGGCGAGCGCGTCAAGACCAGCTTCGAGGCGCTACTGCGCGCGGTGCTGCCGCGCATTCAGACCGACGTCGCCAGCTAGGCGCATACGGCGAGAGGCGGGCGGGAGCCTGCCCTGAGCGCAGTCGAAGGGGCGCCCGCCCCACACCTTCCCTTAAAACACAAACTTCGCTCCCAACTGAACCACCCGCGGACCACCGCCGCCGAGGCCGGGATTGGTCTGGGCTTGGTCAGGCGTTTGAGTGATCACGCCCTGTCCGGACGAGCCCGGACTCACGAAGAAGTTCGGCAAGGCGAAGTTCGGGTGGTTGAAGATGTTGAACAACTCCGCGCGCAATTGCAGATTCACACGCTCAGTCAGAGGCGTGCTTTTGGCGAGCGCGAAGTCGACATTCCAGAAATGAGGGCCATAGATTGCGTTCCGGCCGAGAGTGCCGAACGTGCCGAGTGGAGGATCCACGAAGGCGTTGCCGTTGAGGTAGCCGATCGAATCGGGGCCGACCTCCAATTAGAGTTGATGGGATTCATTCCGGGCACCAGATTGGGGCGCTGATGGAAGTTGGACGGACTTGGGAACTGGTCGAAGCTCAGGCCGCTGGTGTCATTCGCATCCACAATCGGGACCGGACGGCCACTCTGCGCCGTGACGATGCTGTTGAGTTCCCATCCTTCAGCTCAGGCGCTTGGGACCGCCGAATCGAGGCAGCCGATAGGAGAACGCGGCGGTAAAGCGGTGACGGGTGTCGAAGTTAGACGGGCCGTGCTCGGCTGCGAGATTGTTGGAGTCCTGCGGCAAGGCAACCGTGGCGAAGTTGAAGTCGATTCCGTCGGAGGCATCGTCCAGCGACTTGGAGAGGTGTATCCCGCAAATCCGGAGAGCCCGTGCCAGTCGCGCGATCGCAGCGTCGCCTGAAACGCGTTGTAGTTGGATGCACTGATCGTGGCAAACTCGTCCATGAAACCGAAGTTCTGGTTGGGGCGAGTGCCGTCGGCAAAGGGCTGGTTCGCGTCGCGCAGGCGGACAAGCTTGGTCCCCTTGCTGCCGACGTAGCCCAACTGCAGAGCGAGACTCCCGCTCAGATTCTGTTCAACATTCAAATTCCAGTTTTGCGAGTAAGGAGTGACCAGGTTGCGCGGTGTAAAGAAAATGTCGGATTGTGACGGCGGATAGGGCGGTGGAATCGGGCTGACGACCGTCCCCGTCGGATTCTGCCCGCTCCAGACCGTGGAGTCATACGTGTTGCTCAGGGAGAGCACGGCCTGCGGTCCGATGGGATTAGTGGCCAGGCCTGCGGAGTTGGTGAAGTTCGCGATCATCAAGTCTTGCGGGATGTAGTCGTAATAGATGCCATAGGCCCCACGAACTACGGTTTTAGAAAGCGCGCTCCAGGCGAAGCCCACGCGCGGGCCAAAGTTGTTGAGATCGCGGTTGTAAGCGCCGTGCAACCCGTCGGTGCCCACCATCGCCAGGTTGCCGTCCTGTCCGAGGTTTGAGAGCAGCTTGTGTTTCTCGCCGAGCGGGCCAAAGTATTCCCAACGCATGCCGTAGTTCACCGTGAAGGTTGGAGAAACGCGGAAATCATCCTGAGCAAAAAATGCCAGGCCGTTGTTGAAAGTGCTGCGCTGGGTGTTGCCGGCGTCGATCAAAGGAAAAGTATTGCCGATGTAGTAGTTGGCCAGCGTGACCGTCCCGGAATCGCACAGAGGCGAAGCCGGACACAAGCTGAAGCTGCTCGGATCGGAACCGTATGAGAAGATTCCGCGTTCCAGGTTGTCGTTGAAGCTGTCGATCGTAGCGCGGCGGTATTCGCCACCGAACTTGACCGTGTGACGTCCCTTGATCCACGTGAAGTTGTCGAGGATCTGGAAGCTCTGACTGGTGCGCCCGCGTGGGATGCTGAACCCACTGGCTCCGAGGTTCTCGAAGGCCCCGCCAAAATCGATTTCCGGCAATCCGAGTTTGCCCGTGCCCAAATTGAAGGGAACGGCAGAGGTGCCAAAGCTGGCGGGATCGGTATTGGCATCGAGCGCGCTGAACGAAGTGCGGTAACGGCTGTAGCCGAAGCGCACTTCGTTGACCTTCTTGCCGCTCAGCTCGGAGAGCAGACTGGCCGAGAACAGTTGCACGCGTGCGGGAGAAGTCTGGGCGAACTCGGGCAGGCGAGAGCCCGCGCCGAATCCCAGCCCGCCGAGCGGGAAGGTTTGCTGGCTGCGAGCCAGGGCGTAGCGTCCTGTAAGCGATTCGCTGGAAGTGAGCTGGTGGTCGATCTTGACGATGAAGCTGTCGACGCTGTTTTTGTCGAGATCGGTTCCGGCGAGAATTCCCGAGGTTCCGTCGTAGCCAGGCAGGGAGGTGAAGATCCCGAGAATGTTTGTCAGCGCCGGACTGGGAGTGATGCTGCCGGCGCCGTTGTTGGAAACCAGTGTCTGCGCGCCCGCGATTTGGGCCTGCGTGGGCACGAGGAAGCTGAAATCGGAGCCCACGCGCTCGCGCTGGCCTTCATAAGCGCCGAAGAAGAACGTCTTGTCCCTGATCATGGGGCCGCCGAGCGAGGCGCCAAAATTGTTGTTGCGGAACGGACTCTTCTGGGCGGGGGCGCGATTGAAGTAGTTGCGGGCGTCCATGGCGCTATTGCGCAGAAACTCGAAGGCGGAGCCGTGAAGTTGGTTGGTGCCCGACTTGGTCAGAATGTTGATAACAGACCCGCTGTTGCGGCCGTACTCAGGGGCGAAATTTGCCTCAAGGTTGAACTCCTGAATGGCATCAATCGGAAGCAGCGATGCCGGCGCGCCGCCGATTCCGGTCTGGTTGAATGCGGAGTTGTTGAAGAATGGATCGTTGTTGTCGGTGCCGTCGACGGTGTAGTTGTTGGAGCGGTCGCGGTTGCCGTTGATGGAGAATTGGCCGAATCCGCTCTGGATAGCGGCCACCCCAGAGGGCTCGACGGTTGCGCCGGGGACGAGCGCCACGAGTTTGCCGAAATCGCGGCCGTTGAGGGGGAGTTCGGTCACCAATGTCTGGTCGACCACCTCTCCCAGCACGTCACGGCTGGATTCAACGAGCGGCGGGGGAGCGGTTACGGTCAATACCTCGCCGCCATGCAGCGCGAGTTTGAAATCCACGGAAGTGTCTCTCCCCACCTCGACCAGCGCGAGTTGCGTGGCTTTCACGAACCCAGCCACCTCCACTGTGACCGCACACTGTCCGGCGGGTAACTCGGCCACCACGTACACGCCGTCCTGACCGGTCAGCGTGTCCCGCATCTGACCGTTGGCAGTGCTTTTCACTATCACTTTGGCGTTGGGGATTACGGCTTCGCTGGGGTCCACGACCCTGCCGCGAATCGCGCCGCGATAGCTTTGCGCCGCCAGCAGGCAGGGCAGCAGCAACAACGCCGCCATAACTGCGCCGGGGAGCGTTTTTTGGAATCCAGACTTCACAAATGAAGACGCGCTCATAGATGTTCCACCCTTCCCTCACTTACCCGAGCCGCAATACCTCGCAGCCGTGCCACGCTTACTTTCCAGCCCGCGGAATAAACAATTCCACCGGCGGCTTGACGCCGTATGTCGCCGAAAAACTTCCCTGATTGACCGCCAGGCCGAGATGTCCGCGCGAGTCGATATACAACAGAGGCTGGCCCAGCGCCACATCGCTGAAGGTCCGCACGAACTTGATCTTCATCTCTTTGCCGCCGACCTTCACCGGTACCTCCCGACCGCGCTGGTAGCCGACCTTCAGAAAATCTTCGGCGTCGAGGTTCGTGACCAGATTGCCGAAGGGACCGTCGGTAGCAATCACTTCGGCCGTAACTCCGCGATCGTCGAGGCGTGCCGCCTTCAATTCCAGGCGCACCAGCGAGGCAGCGGTCATCTCCGGACCCACCTTCGTCCAATCCTCCCCGCGGGCCAGGTGCGCTCCTACGGGAGAGAATATGTCGCGACCGTGAAAGGTTGACGATAGCTTGTTGCCGATCACCCAATCAGTGTTTGTGATCTCGTGGACGGCTTCGATGCCGTCGCGCTGCTCGACCAGCGTGAGCAGGCCGTTATCGGGCAGCACGAAATATTGGCCGCGCTTCGACTTGGCGACGATCGCTTTGCGCGTGCTGCCAACCGTGGGGTCGACGACCACCACGAAAACCGTTCCCGCGGGATAGTAAGGCGTAGCGCCATACAGAAAACGCGCGCCATCGAGAACGGAAAACGGCGTGACCTGGTGCGTGAGGTCGACGATGCGCACCTCGGGCATGACCGAATACATGACGCCTCGGCAGATGGCAACGGAATCGTCCACCACGCCGAAGTCGGTCATGAAGACGATGGTCTGCGGATATTTCGCGGTTTGCGCGCCAGACACCGCGGGGGCGACGAGCAGCAGCACCAGCAGCACAACCACGAAAGCCAGGCGGTGAGTCGCCTGGCGAGATGCGGCACTGGCGCGAGCCGCGCTCTCCTGGTTTGGTGTGATCATGATCTGAAAGCATACTGCGCTGGCCACCGGGCGGCAAATCAGCGCTGAGCCCATAGTGCAGCGGCCTCGAGGGAGAGTCCGCCTCGCTTCGCTCGGCGGGACAGCCGCGAGGCGGCTGTCCCCACATGCCTAATGCCTCTTCGATCTATAATGTCCTGTCAATTCATCGCACGACCGCAAGGAGGTCTTATGCCGGAGGTTATCCCCGAGAAATATCGAGATCTTTTCCAGAAACGCGCTTTCGCCAACCTGGGTACGCTGATGCCCGACGGCCGGCCGCAAGTCACGCCGGTGTGGTGCGACTTCGACGGCGAACACGTCATTTTCAACTCCGCCAGGGGACGGCAGAAAGATAAGAACGTGCGCCGCGACCCGCGCGTGGCCATCACTGTGGTCGATCCGGAGAATCCTTACCGCTATCTGGAGATTCGCGGGCGCGTGGTCGAGATCACCGAAGACGGCGCCAGCGCTCACATCGACAAGATGGCCAAGAAATACCTTGGCGTCGACAAATATCCCTACGGCCAGCCTGGCGAGGTGCGCGTGCTCTACAAGATCAAGCCCGAGCACACCACGGTGATGGGGTAGGCATGGCGCCGGCAGCCTGCCCTCTCCTCTCGCCGAGTCAGAGACAATGTCCGCGTCTTTGAAGAGAAATGCTGTCTAGATTATCAAGCGGCGATGGATCGCTTTGGTTTTTGAGTTGACTAAATCGAAGCTCAACGTAAACAGACCAGTAGTTGCAAACGATAACGTCGCCGGGGTCGCGACCAACACTGATATCAATGTCCTGGGCGACCTTCGCGTAGGGTATTCGCCGCGAGTCAAGGTATTTGTCAACTTCAGATCTCGACATTCCGAGCTGAAGATCGCCTTGAACCTGCGCCAGCGCAGCCTGATACGCTTTGTCCCGCCCGGCTTGGGCAGCCCTCGCCTCAGCGCGGCGGACAGTATACCTTCCATAAGCTAGCCCTGCGAGAAGCAGAGCGACGGCAACGGCAACGGCTGCAATTGTCTTCTTCATGAACCTGACTGCTTCGGATCATGCCATGGGAAGCCACCTGTAGCAAGAACATCCGGTTCCGACCCATGATAAAAATAGATAACGTCATGCTCATTGAAAATGCTTTGTCCACCGCCCTCGACATCGTCTGGACCCGCTCGCAATTCCCCGCGCTCGCGCAAACCGTCAACGGACATCCTGCTGTCTTCCTCGACGGCCCCGGCGGGACGCAGGTTCCGCAGCGCGTGATTGACGCCATCTCCGATTATCTGCGCCGCGACAACGCCAACACTTGCGGTGCCTACGCGACCAGCCGCCGTACCGACGCTATCCTCGCGGATGCGCGCGCCGCTATGGCTGACTTCTTTAACTGTGGGGCTGACGAAATCGTCTTTGGACCCAACATGACGACGCTGACCTACGCAATGTCACGCGCGATTGGCCGTGACCTTGGCCCCGGCGATGAAATTCTGGTCACGCGCCTCGATCACGACGCCAACGTTACGCCATGGCTCGCGCTCGAAGAAAAAGGCGTTACGATACGCTGGGCTGAGTTTCACAAGGAAGACTGCACTCTCGACGTCGAAGATCTTGCTGCGAAAATCAATTCCAAAACCAGGCTGGTCGCGATCGGCTATGCCTCGAATGCGGTTGGAACCATCAATCCGGTGAAGGAGATCGTCCGCCTCGCGCACACTTTCGGGGCGCTTGCCTACGTCGACGCCGTACACTACGCCCCGCACGGCCTGATCGACGTTGCAGCGCTGGATTGCGATTTTCTGGTCTGCTCCACCTACAAGTTCTATGGCCCGCACATGGGCGTGTTGTACGGCAAGCGCGAGCATCTGGCGCGGCTGCGGCCTTACAAGGTCCGCCCCCTTACCGACGCTGTCCCGCTCCGCTGGGAGTGGGGTACGCTGAACCACGAGTGCATCGCCGGCATCACCGCGTGCGTGGATTACATCGCCGATCTTGGGCGCCGCGCGCATCCTCATGCGGCCACGCGACGTGCCGCCATCATCGCGGCTTTCGAATCGATTCATCGCCATGAACATGCACTGATGAATCGTTTGATTGCCGGGCTCTCCGGGATTCCGCGGCTAAAGATCTATGGCATTACCGATCCCGATTGCTTCGGTTGGCGATGTCCCACGCTCGCTGTGCGTGTGGTTAACCAAACTGCGGACCAGACTCCGCTCGCGCTCGCCACCAAGCTGGGAGATCGCGGCTTCTTCACCTGGGATGGAAATTACTACGCTCTGAACCTTACCGAGCGGCTGGATGTGGAAAAAAGTGGAGGGTTCTTGCGCATTGGTCTCGTGCACTACAACACGGTCGAGGAAGTGGATCGGCTCTTGGGGGCTTTGCGGGAGATTGTTGGGGCGTAGCTGGATGCCGCAGGACAGAAAGTGGGATCACCTGGACTGAAGTCCGTTTCCATCCTGGACGCTTAAAGCGGCGCTGAAGCGCCGCTCTTCCACTTCACTGCCCGCGTTCGGGGTTGCTGAAGCCGCGCTCAAAGCGCGATTGCACATCCAGTTTTTCCCGGGGGAGCCGCGCCCTTTCAAACGCAGTTCAAAGGGCCAGCGGGCGCAGTCTTGCTAGCTGCTCGTCGCTCGGAAATTGCCGGGCCCGGTAACGAACCGGCGCCAAATCCGGCTCCGGTTCCAGCAGATTCCCGACCACGGATGCGGCAGCTTCCCATGGAACTACGAAATAATCCGGGTTCTCGACGTCTGCCATGAAGGCAATGTTTTCCGAACGGGGCAGGGAACTGTCGATGCCCTTGGTCCAAACGCAGGCGCTGTAGGCGAATCCATCTTTGCGCTCGTAGATCTTGTAGCTGGCGACGAAGATGTCGATGTCTTCTATCTCGTGAATTTCATTCAGAAGTTTTTGCTGCTGGGCGTAGTCGATCGCGTCCCGTTGCCTTTTGATCTTCATCCACAGATCTCGAAGAGACTTATCTTCGGGAATATGCACTTTCCAGGTTCCATCGACCAGCACGTAGAGGTCGGGCGAGAGGGGATGGCCCTGCTTGAAATGACTTTCCAATCCACCCTTTAGAATCGCGGCAAGTCCCGCCGAATTGCTGGTGCCCGTGACCCAGAGCTGGTCACGGTTTGGCACGAACGCCACCGGATCACCGTCGACCGAGAGACGATAGATCAGCTCGGTCAGCAGGATGCGCGAACTATCGTAGGAATCGGCCCACTCGCCCCGGTAGACACCGCCTTGTCCGGCGAGACGATTGGGGTCAGTCTTCTCCCAAAGATTTTCTTTTGCGGCTTTGAAAGCTTCATCCAGACTGACGCCCCACGGCTCAAAGAAGTCGCGATTGATCGAGGCGATGTTGCGTTCGGTGTCGTAGGCGAGCCCGACCACGAGTCCGCCGGCGAGATTCTTGAGCACAACATCCAGTCCGCGATCGTCTTTGCTGTTGCCGTTCTTCCGGTTCATGAGCTGAACCATGCTGAAGTAGGCGGCATCGCGAATGACGGGCATGAGGCTGGGTTTCACTGCCGCAAAGTCGGACGGAATCGAAGGAAGCTCGGGGATGGAAGCTGCTGCGGTGACGAATTCCGAGACTATAGACTGACGCGCGCTACGCGGGGCACTGCAGAAGTTGGCGTAGACGTTGCTGAGAAAAAGTGTGCCCCCGCTCTCCAACTTGAGAGAAAAATCGCTTACGGACTCATCGACCTTTTCGATGCCAGCCTTGTGCAGGGCCTGAATTATCATCTGGGCGAAGTCGGCCCGGCTGGGCTTGCCGGAAAAAACTTTGTCCAGAAAGTTCATGGCGTTCTCAAGCTGCTCGATCGAGGGTGGAAAAAATCCCTTCCGCAGTTCGGGGCAGGCTGCTGCGCCGCTCGGAAATGAAAAGGCGGTGGGAGCGAGAGAGGCGAAGGCCGTCGCGAACGCTTACGGCCAGCGCTTGGCGGTATCGTCCCATCCGGCTGCGCGCACCGGCTGCGCCGGCGGCACTACCGGAGGCGCCGGGATGCGGATCGGCTGCTGCGGTCCGTTCACGGCGGTGGCCAGTGCCGGTTTCACCATGTCCGAGTTCATTTCCGTTCCTTCGGACAGCAAGGGAGCGACCAAACGCAGGGCTTCCACTTCTTTTTCCAACCGGGTCAGCTCCATCTCTTTCTGCCTTAAAACCTCGTAAACATTCTTCATAGACAGGGCACCTGTGAATCAGTTGTAGGGTCAAGCAGCTTTTCTCGAACTTTAGCAGACTTACTCGGGTTGTCAAGGAATTATGCCTTAGCAAGTAATATTCAGGTAAGCACAACTCGATTACGCGCCAGGCGCGGCGAAAAGACAATGCCGCCGGATTGCCGTGATCGCCTACCCGGTGCGGGTTTCACCAGATTTTCACAGCTATAGAAGGGCCACAAACCCGCAGCACTCGCTCGCGGACCGGCTCTCCGTCACGAAAACCCGCGCCCCGCCTGTTTTCTGGGCGAAACGGCTTGGTCAAACTGCACAAAATCCGGTCACCCGCCTGTGGACGGCTTGCACTCGATTGAAAATAAATCAGATAAAGGCGCGGAGTTTTTGTTGACTCCAGAATTAGAAGGAGTACAACAAGATCGTTCTTTGACAGTTTCTTAAGTTTTTCCGGTTGGTGCGGCGTCCGGGGCTCAAGCTGAGTCACCCTCAACATTGCAAAATGAGGAGGGAAGGCAAGTGAGGGTCTATAGCAAAGCGCTGGTCGAGACGAACGAGAGACCCAGTCGAAGGCAAGACAGAGTTCCGAGGCGTTGAGTAGGTTTGTCCAGTTGGCGGTAAGCCCGGAGCCCAAGCGAAGATCGTGCGCAGCGGCCCCGCAAGGGAAGCAGCGAGAGCAGGTCGAGCGAGGGTCTAACGCGAGCTACTGGCTGAGACGAATGGACACAACACCACCTCGGAACTCTTAATTTCTTGGTTCTCAGTTCTCAGTTCTCAGTTCTCAGTTCTCAGTCTCAGTTCTCAGCTTCCAGCTTCCAGCTTCCAGTCACGCGGAACTCTCGCTCTGCTTCACCTCCCAGCGAATTGATTGATCCATAGAGTTCGTCGGAATCTGCTGCGGCGCGGGGCAACCTCCAGCCGTGGAAAGGCTTTCGCTTTTTCTGAGAACTGGAACTGGAACTGGAACTGAGAACTGAGAACTGCCTCTAAGGCCCCACCACCACCTGCAGGGCCACGGGCGTCTGCATCCGCTGCTTGTAGATTGCGTTCCTCCTGGACACTTCGCCCACGACGTTAACGTACACCACATACCCGCCGTACGGCAGCGAGTCGCCAAACGGCAACGCCATCTCAATCGTGCCCCGCTTCAACGGGAAATGCTGATACCCGATCTCGGTCGCCCGTCCATTCTCCGCCACCGCCTTCACATCGAATGTCAAATCCATGTCGTCCGCCGTCGAGTTCGTCACTTCCACACTGCCATCGATGCGGTTTCCGTTCACGTGCGCCGGAACCTTCCATGCCACTGTGATTCCCTCCACCACCTTGATCCCAAATCCCCTCAACGCCCCCTGCTGCGGTTTGCCGCTGTCCCGCACCTCCACCTCAAAGCGAAACTCTCCCGCCCGCCCCGCCTCTCCCTGCAGTACTCCGTTGTCATCCAGCGTGATGCCAGGGGGCAGGGTGCCACTCGTCACTCTCCAGTGCAGCACTGGCACGTAATTTCCTCGCACATGAAAGGCCACCTGATACGTCCCGTGCGGATAAGTCCCCGGCAACTCCACCGGCTCAATGACCAGTCCATCGTCCTTGATGGGAGAAGCCTTGTCAGAGGTAGTCTTGTCGGCCGCAGTCTGGTCCGGCGCAGGCTTCTCGGATGCACTCGCCGGCGGATTCTTCTGCCCCGCCCCCGCCTGCCCCGCAGCTGCAGCGCTCACCGCGACCATCAGCGCCCACAAATATGCCAAACACCGGAATCTCACTGCCCACTTCATAACTCTCATCCTGAGAGAAGCGAAGGTCCCTGCACTGTGCCTGCCCCGCCACTGTCCCCGCAAGGCATTTCTACCACGGTTCCGCGCTTCCAGCTTCTTTCCGATGGAGATTTATTCGGAGCTTCCTCCTCAGAATGTAAAGATATGTGAACCTTGCGCCGGCCCCACATTTTTCTTCTCCCAAGCGCTACTTGTTTCCTTGGTTCGGGTTTACCGCAAGTGAATTCAGCTGTGCTAACCTCGGAATCAAAGGTGACCAGCTCCACGATTCGTTCTCCCAGGGGGATAGTCATGTCAGTACGCAACCCAATCGCCCTATTCCTAGGACTTTCTACACTTGCATTCTTCGTTGCCTGCGGAGGCAGCAGCAGTCGGCCCACGCCCAACCCCGTCGGCTTCAGCACCAGCAGCCTGAATGGCACTTACGTATTTTCATCGTCAGGCGTGGATTTCAATGGACAATTCCTGACCGTAGCGGGCGCTCTGGTAGCTAATGGAAGCGGCGGCATTACCGGGGGCACGATGGACGTCGTCGGCTTCGAGGTCATTCCAAAGACGCCGATCGCCCAGGCGGTTACTGGCTCCTACAGCGTCGGCCCCGACGGTCGCGGGACGGCCAAGATTAGCAGTTCAGCCGGAATCTTTACCTTGGATTTTGTCCTGACCTCGAACTTGCACGGCCTGGTCACCGAGTTCGACAGGAATGGTACGGGAAGCGGCACCATCGACTTGCAGACTGCGGTCACCAGTCAGACCCAGCTCCAGGGGCCTTACGCCTTCAGCTTTTTTGGTCTTGACGGCAACGGTAGTACTCTTGCGACGGCGGGCGCGTTCACGCTCAATCCCATGGGAGCCAGCATCGTTGCCGGCACCGGGGTCCAGGACTTCAACGACGCGGGTATCGTGTACACCGATCAGACTCTAACCAGCGTGAACCCCGCAACCCTGGGTTCAGGGACCGGTCCTGGATCCATCTCCTTTGCCACCACATTCGGCCCGCTCACTTTTGATTTCTACCCGATTGATGCCATGCACCTGAAGTTTATCGAAACCGACTATACCGAGTTCCTTGCCGGCGACGTTTTCAGCCAAACCGGTGCTTCCATCCCCACAGGCCCCATGGCGTTCACAATGGCGGGCGGCGTCACTGCTCCTATTGCCGACGGTGGTCTTATGACTTCTGACGGAACGGGCAACTTTACCGGTGGCCTTGAGGACGTCAACGACAACGGTACGGTATCGGTGGCGCAAGTGCCATTCTCCGGCCTCGCTGCCGCGGGCGGTTCGGTCGGGGGCCGGGTTGTTGTCAATCTCACTGGCTTCACTCCCGCCACGCAATGGGTCATTTACCCTTCCACAGGCGGACTTCTGATGCTGGAAACCGATGCGGCAAGCGTCACCCTCGGCGCCGCCTACGCTCAGACCAGTCAAACGCTCGCGGCCTCGCAAAACTATGGGTTCAATCTCACTGGCTTCAACCTTTCGATTGGCCTCGAGGAAGATGATATCGCCCAGTTCACCACAACCAGCAGCACGTTCACTGGAGCTGCCGACGTCAACGATGACACCAACCTAATCCGCGATCAGGCCCTAAGCGGCAGCTACACTCTTGACTCTCCTGCTACTGGTCGCGGTGAGGCTACGACCACCAATTTTGTTAATTACACCTTCTACGTGGTAGACAGCTCAACTGTCCTCCTGCTTGAAACCGATAGCAATCAGATCGGGGTGGGGTCATTTGAGCTGCAGAGTGCCCCCGGCGCTCCGGGAACGGCGCAGGCGCGTATCGGTATGGCACACGCAGCCGTGCGGGGCCACGCAGCCTTGCGGAGCAAGTAAACGTTCGACGATCACGCAGAAGGTTGGCCTAAACAATCAAGGGCGCGGCGGGGAGGCCGCGCCCTTTTTCTCAAGCGGTGCTACCCCCGTAGACTGATGCGGCAGATTCCAAGACCGGCTCATACTCTTGTTGCCGACTCCGCTGCGTGACCTTAGTTACCTTTAATGAATGTCTAACGTTCAAGCACAATGACTCTGAGGCTTGGAATCGCCTGCGGAGACGAAGAGTGCTCTATCGACGCTTTTTGCGAGTTTCCATATTCGTGCTGGTCATCGCTTCGCTGGCGTCGGCACGGGATCTTGCCCTGGTTGCCAACAAGTCCAATGCGGTGGGTACCATCACCCTCGCCGAGCTGGTGAAGGTTTGCAAAGCGCAGACCAACCGTTGGCCGGATGGCAAGCCCGTCACCTTTGTTATGCGCTCCCCGTCCGTGCCCGCAATGAAGGTAGTCCTTGAAAAGGTTTATGGCATGTCCGAGAGCGAAGTCAACGGTCTCATCGCAAGTTCTAATCACGGACGTCCTAACCATCCCGCCATCGTGCTAGCCACTTCCGACGATGAACTCGTCAACAAAGTGGCATCCCTTCCTGGAGCCATGGGTGTTGTGGATGTGTACTCAATAAACAGCAGCGTCGTGGTGGTCAAGATCGCGGGCAAGCTTCCGCTGGAACCGGGCTACCTGCTGCATGGCAACTAGAAAGTGGCCAGTGGTCAGTGGTCAGTGGCCAGCAAAACGAGCGTCGGTGCTGACCGCTAGTCCTGACTTCTAGAAGGCCGCGAAACTACATCCAGTGATCCGCGGTATCGGCCGGTAAACGGCATGTTTGCTGGCCACTGACCACTGGCCACTGAACATGAATATGGCAGCCCCAGGCAAGAAATTCGCTATCAATAAGCCGACTTCGACCTATGTTCGTCGTTTTCCGCGCTTTGCCATCGACGCCCGCATGCAGGTCCGCATGTTTCAGGCCGGGGAATTCCGCGGTTGTTGGGGCCGCTCCACAGAACTTGGTCAGGATGGCATCGGCGCCACTCTCACAGGCGACCTCGAAACTGGCGAAATCGTTTCCCTCGAGATTCCGCTGCCGCTCAGTCCTTATCCCTTGAAAGTGCGGGCCATCGTGCGCTACCGCCAGGGTTTACGCTACGGCTTTGAGTTTCTCACCCTCAACAACACGCAACGAGACATGATCCGCCGCGTCTGCGAAATGCTCGCCACCAAGTCCTGAACCGTGGTCCGGTACTGCGACAAATTCAAGAAGAGTGGAGCAAGCCTTTCCAGGCTTGCATCCAGAGAACGGGGACCTTAAAGCCCCGAGGGAAAGCCCGACTCTGGCGTGCGGGTTAACGTGGGACGGGCAGGTTGCTGCTCCAGCAATCGGCAACGATTAGCCATGCGCCGAGACGGCGCCAGGCTCTCACGTACTTGCCGCGATCGGCCAGGATGGTGCCGTCAGGCTGGCGGATGGCGACGGTATAGCGGCCGATTTCCACGGCGAGTTCACCGGAAGCTTCGACCCGCACAGTTTCGAGGCGGAGGTCTTCGTATCCCGCGTCGCCTATCTTGTGGAGCAGGCGCTCTACGGCCTTGGGGCCGTAGGCAGGGTCGTGGTGTGGCGCCATGAGCACGCCGTCCTCCGCGAAGAGAGCGGCAACCTGGTCGTAGTTGCTGGTGTTGAAAGAGGTGACGAAATCCTGAGCCAGATTGCGGATCATGGACTGAACGTCCAGGAACGGACGCGAGTCCGTCAGGGAACTGGAATACGGCCGATACATCTACTACCTCCTGGGGGAAGGCAAGAGCGGCATCCAAGGCCAGGTGGAGTCCACTCTCCAATGCAGAGGCATTCTAGCGCAAAAGGGTCTGTGGAAGGATGAAGATTTGTGAACCGGTAAAGAAAAAATTTCGTTCCCTCGGCGGCCCTGTGGATGAAGGCGGTTTTTGACTTGTGCGCTAGCGCACACTGAGTTATCTTGCGCGGATGAGCACAAGCGGGCGGGAAAAGGCGCAAGAAAGCAGGCGGGAAGCCAAGCGAACCGAAGCGGCGCCAGGGAGCAGTTTGGGGCGTCCGGAGCGCTTTTGTCCGAACTGTTCCGCGGAATTGAAGGAGAGCCGGTGCAAGATGAGCTGTCCGGGCTGCGGGTTTTATTTGAGTTGCTCGGATTTTTATTGAGTGTGAAAAGTTTTGCATCTGGAGGCCCGGCTGGGCGATCTACGTCTACAATGTCCGGGGACTAGATTTTGTGTCCGGATGAGGAGAGACCGATGGAACGCAAGGCGAGCGCGGTGTGGAAGGGCGGACTGAAGGATGGGAAGGGAACGATTTCAGCTCCGGGCGGAGTGTTGAAAGACACGCAGTATTCGTTTACTTCGCGGTTTGAGAATGGACCGGGGACGAATCCGGAGGAGTTGATTGCCGCAGCGCATGCGGCGTGCTTTTCGATGGCGCTTTCTGGTCAATTGGGTGGGGCCAATCTGACGCCGGAGAGTATCAGCACGAACGTGACCCTGACCATGGAGAAGCTGGATTCAGGGTGGACCATCACATCGAGCCACATCGATGTAGTGGGGAAGGTCCCGGGTGCGGATGCGGCCGCTTTCCAGAAGTATGCCGAGGCTGCGGAGAAAGGCTGTCCGGTATCGAAGGTGCTGAACGCGAAGATTTCGATGACCGCGAAGCTGGGATAGGGTTTAGGCCTGCCGCACAAACCTTTTCACCACAGAGGCACGGAGACACAGAGAAGACGGAAGAACAAGGGAACAAATCGGAGGTTTTCCTCCGTGTCTCCGTGACTCCGTGGTGAAAGCTCGGTTTGACAGGCTGATGCCGGGCTGTAAAATAGAAGGTGTTGGTCTTCCTGATACGGCGGCCTTAGGGCCGCCGCTGCATTGCAATTCAGATTGCCATCGTGGCGGAATTGGCAGACGCGCATGGTTCAGGTCCATGTACCGGCAACGGTGTGGGGGTTCGAGTCCCTTCGATGGCACCAAAGAGCATACTTTTCCTAGGCCTTTAGCGGGCAAGACTGTCCGCTCTCCATGAGATCAGCCGGCGGTTTCGTTGTCGAAGAGCGTTGGCCGCCCATCTGCTTTCGCTGGCATACGAAGTCCCGTACACTTTTCTGCATGAGAAATCCTGTGAGTGTGACCTCCCGAATGGCGTTCCTGATTCTAACGCTGTGTGGGATAGGCGTGGCGCAGAAGCTGGCGATCACGATAGACGATCTGCCGCAGAACGGAGAGCTGCCGCCGGGCGTTACGCGGGTGGAGACTGCGAAGAATGTTCTTGCGATTCTAAAGAAGCGGCACGTGCCCCCGGTATATGGATTTATCAATGCAAAAAAACTGGAAGGAAGCGCGGATGGAGCGGAAGGGTTGAAGCTGTGGGCAGCGGCCGAACCGGTGGGGAATCACACTTATTCGCACATGGATCTGGAGCAGAATACGCCTGAGGCGTTCGAGCGGGAGATTGACGAAGATGAACCGGCACTGGAGTTGCTAAAGGGAGGCACGAAGGACGACTGGCACTGGTTTCGCTATCCGTACCTGCACGAGGGAGACACCGTGGAGAAGCGCCGCGCGATACACGCCTATTTGAAAGCGCACGGCTACAGGATTGCGCAGGTGACACTGGACTGGGAAGATTATTTGTGGAATTTTGCGTATGCGCGATGCGCAGCGAAGAACGATACGAAGTCGATTGACTGGCTGCGGTCGAGCTACTTGAATACGGCTTCAGAATTTATTGACCTGGGCCGGGCGCAGGCGAAGCTGATTTACGGCCACGACATCAACCACGTGCTGCTGCTGCACCTGGGAGCGTTCAGCAGCACGATTTTGCCGGAAGCACTGGATCTGCTGAAGAAGAAAGGGTTCAAGCTGGTGACGCTGGAGGAAGCGGAGAGCGATGCGGTGTATGGCGGCGATCCCGACGTGGGGCTGCATGACGCGGGCACGCTGCTCGATCAGTGGATGCAGGTGAAGCAGATCAAGTATCCGGAGCACGCGGAGAAGCTCTACAAGGAACTCGAGGGCGTTTGCCGGTGATCTTCTCCGGGATTGCCGAGTGCTTCCTTCCCGTATAATTCAGGCACTGTTATGCCTGTTTCCCTGGACCAAATTGTGAACTCCACGCGCGGGAAAGTGGTTGAGGCCAAGCGCGGGGCTGATGTGCGAGAGCTGGAGCGGCGAGCGGAACGGCACGTGCCGCGTGGGTTTCGGCGGGCGCTGGAGGAGAAAAGCAGAACCGGCGTGGCCGTGATTGCGGAGCTGAAGAAGGCGTCGCCTTCAAAAGGATTGATCCGGGCAGAGTTTCGTGTGAATGAGTTGGCTCGGGAGTTGGAAGCAGCAGGGGCGGCCGCACTTTCGGTGCTGACCGACGAAGAGTTTTTTCAGGGGTCGCTCGGGAATTTGCGCAACGCGTCAGAAGCGGTGAAGGTCCCATGTCTGCGCAAGGATTTTATCGTGGATGAATTTCAGTTGCTGGAGGCGCGGGCGAATTCGGCGGATGCGGTGCTGCTGATTGTGGCGGCCTTATCGAAAGCGGAGTTGATGGAACTCGCCCTGGGCGCTCGCGCGCGTCGGTTGGACGTTCTGTGCGAAGTGCATTGTGAGGAAGAATTGCAGCGGGCTTTGGACGCAGGGTGCGATCTGATTGGGGTGAACACGCGCGATCTGCGGACTTTCAATGTAGATGCGGAGACGGCATTCCGGTTGGCCGAGAGGCTTCCGAAGAATGTCGTGCGGGTGGCGGAGAGCGGCATTCGGTCGGGAGAAGATATTGCGCGGCTGCGGGCGGCGGGGTATCAGGCGTTTCTGATTGGGGAGTCGCTGATGCGGGCGAAGTCACCTGGAGATGCGCTGCGCGCTTTAGTTGCTAGTACCGAGTACTGGGTGCCGAGTGGGCGGTGAGCGGGCTAGTTTGTTGCTCGTGGAGAGAAACAGCAGGTTCCTCACCGGCTGACGCCGGTTCGGAATGACAAACCTAAGAAGATTCGAAGTTTACTGACAACTGGTCGGCGGCAACTGACGGCTGGCTTTATGACGTGGATCAAAATCTGTGGGATGACGAATCTGGAGGATGCGCTGACTGCCGTCGAGGCCGGGGCAGATGCGGTGGGGTTTGTGTTTTATGAGAAGAGTCCGAGGTACGTGAGTGTTGAGACGGTGCAGGAGATTGTGGCGAAGCTGCCGGAGGGTGTGGATAAGATCGGTGTGTTTGTGAACGAAACGCCGGAGAGGGTGTCGACAGTCGCCGACGAAGCGGGCCTGACGGCGGTCCAGTTTCATGGGGACGAGTACGAGAGGCCGGAGAAGTACGTTGTCAATCGGGCAGCTTTTTTTTGCTTGCCAGCGATTGAGACCATTCGTAAATGGAAGAACAGTGTTTTCTTTACGTTTCATGATTTTCCGAATCTTGCTGGCATCATTCTGGATTCTGGCTCCAAAGAGGAGCGCGGTGGAACTGGCAAAACGTTTGCGTGGGGAGAGGCGTATTCATTTATCTCGACAACTGGCAATCTGCATCCTGTCATTGTCGCTGGCGGACTGACGCCGGCAACCGTTGGATGGGCTGTTGGATTTCTGAAGCCTTGGGGAGTGGATGTGGCCTCGGGGGTCGAGGCGAAGCCAGGGAAGAAAGATCCGGAGAAGGTACGCGCGTTTGTGAAAGCCGTGCGCGACGCCGATCGGAAGGCGAGTTAGGGATGGCTACGGTTCCGAGAGCAATCAAAGTCAAAATCCCCGCCCTCTCGCAGAGAACGCGAGAAGGACGGGGCACCCGGCGCGTTACTGTTCCCGCCAACGTTCCTGGGCGGTTTGGGGTTTATGGCGGGCGGTATGTGCCGGAGACTTTGATGGCGGCGCTGGAGGAGTTGGAGCGCGAGTATGAGAAGGCGAAGCGCGATCCGAAGTTTCAGCGGCGGCTCGACGAGTTGCTGCGGACTTATGCGGGGCGTCCTACCGCGTTGACGTTCGCGCGGCGGCTTACGCAGAAGCTGGGTGGGGCGAAGATTTATTTGAAGCGGGAAGACTTGCTGCACACCGGCGCCCACAAGATCAATAACTGTTTGGGACAGGCGCTGTTGGTCGAACGCATGGGCAAGCGGCGGGTGATCGCTGAAACTGGGGCTGGGCAGCACGGCGTCGCTACCGCGACCGTGTGCGCACTCATGGGCTTTGAATGCGTGGTCTACATGGGGACAGAGGACATGCGGCGGCAGGAGTTGAATGTGTTCCGCATGCGACTGCTGGGGGCGGAGGTGCGCGGGGTGGAGTCGGGCTCTCGTACTTTGAAAGATGCGATCAATGAGGCCATGCGCGATTGGGTTACGAATGTGCGGACGACACATTATTTGTTGGGGAGCGTGCTGGGGGCGCATCCGTATCCGACGATGGTGCGGGACTTTCATCGCGTGATCGGTCGGGAAGCGCGGGCACAGATCTTGAAGGCTGAGGGGAAGCTTCCGGCGGCGGTGATTGCGTGCGTGGGCGGAGGGTCGAATGCAATCGGGATTTTCTACGAGTTTATAAAGGATAAGAAAGTTCGCTTGATTGGAGTGGAGGCGGGCGGGCGCGGCGAAGCGTTGGGCGATCATGCGGCGCGGTTTCGAGGAGGGTCGCCGGGAGTTTTGCAAGGGACTTATTCTTACGTGCTGCAGGATTCGGCGGGACAGATTGCTAACACGCATTCAGTTTCAGCGGGGCTGGATTATCCGTCGATTGGGCCGGAACATGCGGCGTTGAGAGATGCGGGGCGCGCAGAGTATGTTCCGGCGTCGGATGCGGAGGCGCTGGAGGCTACTACTTTGCTGGCGCGGACGGAGGGAATTATTCCAGCGCTGGAATCGGCGCATGCCGTGGCGGAAGTGGTGAAGCGCGCACCTGGGATGAAGAAATCAGATGTGGTGATCGTGAATGTTTCCGGGCGCGGGGATAAGGACATCGGGATTTTGCGGGAATCACTTTCGCTGGAATGAAATTTCAAAGTCTTTGCCACAGGGGTCACAGAGGGCCACAGGGTAGATCATTCCGATTATGCCTTTATCTTTTTATAAGAAGCCGGCCCTGGTCGTGTATGTAACTTGCGGGGATCCGAACCTCGCCACTACGCGGGCGGTGGTGCTGGCTGCGATTGAGGCGGGCGCGGATGTGATTGAGTTGGGTGTGCCGTTCAGCGATCCGGTGGCGGATGGTCCGGTGATTCAGCGGGCCAGTGAGCGAGCGCTGAAACATGGGACGTCGCTGGCGCAGGTGTTGACGCTGGCGGCGGAGGTGCGGGAACACGCGCAGTCCACCGGGCTGATTGTATTTTCGTATTTGAATCCAATCTTGCGGATGGGGATGGAGAAGTTTTGTTTGGTGGCGCGGCATGCGGGAGTGGATGGCGTGCTGGTAACGGACTTGCCGGTAGAAGAAGCGGTGGACTATCTGCGGGCGATGCGAGAGCATGATCTGGCGCCGGTGTTTCTCGCGGCACCGACCAGTCCGGATGCGCGGTTGAAGCGGATTGCGGAGGCCTCGCGTGGATTTGTTTACGCGGTGTCGCGAACCGGAGTGACGGGAGCGCGCCAGCAGTTGGCGTCCGATGCGCAGAAGTTAGTGCGACGTTTGCGGCGCGTGACCAAGTTGCCGATCGCGGTTGGGTTTGGGATTTCGAATGCGGACCAGTTTGCTGGGGTCGGGAAATTTGCGGATGCGGTGGTGGTGGGAAGCGCGATTGTGGAGACGATTGAGCGGAACCGGGGACGGGAAGCGGCCGCTGTGGGAGAATTTGTAACCAAGCTTTCAGCCGTCAGCCATCAGCCGTCAGGCAAGGCGTCATGATCCGCACAAATGCGGCCATTGTAGGCGTGGGTGATTGCAAACCGTCACACCATGACGGGTGCGAATTTGCTGATGGCTGATAGCTGAAGGCTGAGGGCTGGTTTTCATGGACATCGCAGATTGGCGAAAGAAGATTGATGAGCTTGACCGGCGGCTGGTGGAACTGCTGAGCGAGCGGGCGCGGGCCGCGGTAGAGATTGGGCGGCTGAAGCGTGACACGAATTTGCCGATTTATGAGCCGGAGCGGGAGCGGATGGTGTTTGAGAATGTGAAGGAGATGAATCGAGGTCCATTGCCAGGGCGCGATCTGGTGCGGATTTTTGAACGGATTATGGATGTGATGCGGAATATTCAGAAGGAGGGGATTGGAGCCAAGGCGGACAGAGCGAAGGCGGAGACGGAGTTGGATTCGGACGTGACTGATTAACTTTATCGTCAGTCGCTGGTCGTTGGCTATGGGCGGGGCTGAAGCGCCCTGGGTTGGGGTGGCGGATGTGTTCGTTGAGTGGAAGGGTCGTTGGTGGTGGATGCGACAGCAGGTTCCTCGCTGCGCTCGGAATGACAAACAGTGCAGGTGAGCGACAAGCCAAAACTGCTGGCTAAGAACTAGAAGCAAGAAGCAGAGATCCTCTTATGATTGTGGCAATGCAGGACATGGCGGATGAGGGGCAGATTCAGCAGGTGATTGAGCATCTGGTGAAGATGGGGTTTGAGGTGCACCGGTCGACTGGGGCGCGGCAAACCGTACTGGGCGCGGTGGGAGCAGGGATTGATTTTGACATCCGCAACCTCGAACTCTTGCCGGGAGTGCAGGAAGTCCATCGCATCAGTTCTCCGTACAAGCTGGCGGGGAAGAGCTTCCGTCCCGAGGGGACGATCGTGAAGCTGGCGAATGGAATCGGCATTGGCGGAAACGATGTGGTGGTGATGGCGGGGCCGTGTTCGGTGGAATCCCGGGAACAGCTTTTTTCGACGGCAGAAGCGGTGGCGAAGGCAGGGGCGCGCGTGCTGCGGGGCGGAGCGTTCAAGCCGCGGAGTTCTCCTTATTCTTTTCAGGGGCATGGAGAAGATGCGCTGAAGTTGCTGCGCGAGGCGGGAGAGAAGTTCAAGCTGCTGGTGATCAGCGAGGTGATGGAAATCTCGCAGATTGCGATGATGCTGCCGTATGTGGACATTCTGCAGGTGGGGGCGCGCAACATGCAGAACTTCAATCTGCTGCGCGAACTGGGGAAGGTGCGCAAGCCGGTGCTGCTGAAGCGCGGAATCGCGGCGACTCTGGAGGAACTGCTGCTCTCGGCGGAATACATTATGGCGGGCGGGAACTATGAAGTAATTTTGTGTGAGCGCGGAATCCGGACGTTTGAGACTTACACGCGAAACACAATGGATATTTCGGCGATTCCGATTATCCACAAGCTGTCGCATTTGCCGATGACGGCCGATCCGTCGCATGGAACGGGGCGGCGCGACAAGGTCGCGCCGATGGCGCGAGCAGCAGTGGCGGCGGGAGCGGATGCGTTGCTGGTTGAAGTACATTGCGATCCGAACAAGGCGTGGTCGGATGGGGCGCAATCGCTGTTTCCGGAGCAGTTTGCAAAGTTGATGGATGAGTTGCGGATGATAGCGCCGGCAGTGGGACGGAAGATTGCTTAGCTCTTTTTACCACGGAGACACAGAGGCACGGAGAAAGGCAATTGTTGATTTCTGATTGTTGAGTGTTGATTAAAATCATTCTTCGCATGGTTTTGATCAGCAATCAATAATCAACAATCCGCAATTTATTTCTCAGTGGGTCCGTGTCTCCGTGGCGAGATTTCCTTATGCCCATTCGGCAAATCACGATTATCGGGACGGGGCTGATCGGCGGGTCGTTTGCCCTGGCGCTGCAGAAGCGGCGGTTCGCCGGGAAAATTGTGGGGTGCGACCGGGAGTCGGCGCTGAAGAAAGCGAAGATGCGCGGTGTGATCGACAAAGGAGTTGTCGAGCCCGCGGACGCGGTGCGCGGTAGCCAGTTGGTGGTGCTGGCGACGCCGGTTCTGGCGATTGTGGATTTAATCGGGCGCTTGGGTCCAGGACTGCCGGCCGGCACGTTGCTGACCGACGTGGGAAGCACGAAGGTGGCGGTGGCGGAGCGGGCGCTGAACGTGTTTGGGCAGAATGCGGGCAAGCGATTTCTGCCAGGACATCCAATGGCCGGGAAGGAGCACAGCGGCGTGGATTGTGCGGATGCTGACTTGTTCCAAAATGCGGTGTGGTTCTTGACTCCACTACCGGGACAGAATCTGCGTGAGGGACTCTTCGCGGAATTTGCGGGATGGATCGATCAGATTGGGGCGCGCATTGCGATGCTGCCACCGGAGGATCACGACCGGTTGTGCGCGTGGATCAGCCACGTTCCACAGATGATTTCTACGGCGCTGGCGGCGGCGTTAGTCGAGGAGTTTGGAGAAGAAGCCCCCTTGCTTCCGGCGGGTGGGCGGGCGCTGCAGGAGATGACGCGGATTGCGGCGAGTCCGTATTCGATGTGGCGGGACATTGCGATCACCAACAAAAAGAATCTGGAGGACGCGCTCTTCAAGGTGGAGCAACGGCTGGCGCACATCCGGGAGAATCTGGCGACGCGGGCGCTGGTCGCGGAATTTGAGCAGGCCCATGGGCTGAGGAAGAATCCGGGGAAGAAAAAATAATTCACCACGGAGGCACGGAGAATCAAGAATGAAGTCTTCGTTGAATAAGAAATGAGCAGTCTGGTTTTTTCCGTGACTCCGGGACTCCGTGGTGAATTTCATTTAGAATGCGGACGTTATGAATAAGGTTGTGGGCAGTGCGGATGAGGCCATTCAGGATGTGGGGGATGGCTCGGTCATTATGATCGGGGGCTTTGGGTTGTGTGGCATCCCGGAGAATCTGATTCGCGCGCTGGTGCGGAAGGGATCGAAGAATCTGACCACCATCAGCAATAACGTGGGTGTGGACGGGCTGGGCAACGGGTTGCTGCTCGCGGCAGGACAGATTGTGCATCACATTGGATCTTATGTGGGCGAGAACAGGCTGCTGGAAGAGATGGTGCTGACGGGGAAGATCGATCTCGATCTGGTGCCGCAGGGAACTTTTTCAGAGCGCATTCGCGCCGGCGGCGCGGGAATTCCGGCGTTTTTTACGCCGACGGGTGTGGGGACTGTGGTGGCTGACGGCAAGGAGACACGCGAGTTCGAGGGCCGGACCTACGTAATGGAGCGCTGGTCGAAGGCGGATTTCGCGTTTGTGAAGGCGTGGAAGGGCGACCGCATGGGGAATCTGGTGTACCGCAAGACGGCGCGGAATTTTAATCCCATGATGGCGATGGCGGCGAAGGTGACGATTGCGGAAGTTGAGCAGTTGGTGGAAGTGGGCGAGTTGGATGGAGATTTGATTCACACACCTTCGGTCTACGTGAAGCGGATTCTTCAGGGAGAGTTGTACGAGCGGAAGATTGAGAGACGGACGGTGAGGAAGGCAAGGAGCTAGTACCGAGTACCTAGTACCGAGAACAATAGCGATGAACAAGCCAGGCAAAGACGTCGAGAAGCGTGAGCGGATTGTGAATCGTATTGCGCGCGAGCTGCAAAACGGGTTCTACGTGAACCTGGGCATTGGAATGCCTACGCTGATCGCGAATCATGTTCCGCCGGGGATTGAAGTGGTTCTCCAGTCGGAGAATGGGATGCTGGGGATCGGACCTTATCCAATGGAGGGTCAGGAAGACGCCGACCTGATCAACGCGGGCAAGGAGACGGTGAGCGAGATGGCGGGGACGTCGTATTTTTCGAGCGCGGATTCGTTTGCCATGATCCGCGGCGGGCACATCGATTTGAGCGTGCTGGGGGCGATGGAAGTGGATGAATCCGGGAGCCTGGCGAATTGGATGATCCCCGGGAAGATGGTGAAGGGGATGGGAGGCGCGATGGACTTGGTGGCCGGGGCACGGCGCGTGGTGGTGGCGATGGAGCATACGACTCGGGAAGGCGCGCCCAAGATTTTGAAGAAGTGCACGCTGCCTCTGACCGGAGTGAAGGTGGTGGACACGATTGTGACGGAGATGGCGTACATTCGGGTGACGAAAGACGGCCTGGTGCTGGAGGAGGTGGCTCCGGGGCTGACGGCGGACGATGTGCAGCGGGCGACCGAGGCAAGGTTGTTAGTGAGTGATCGTTTGAAGGTGATGGAGAGTTGAGGTGAGTTCCGGGGCTAAAGCCCGTTCCGTTTTGAGTATCCTTATCGCAGCGCTGGAAGCGCTGCACCACCCAAGATCTCTCAATCTTCCCTACCTAGATCCGAAACGGCGCGGCTAGCATGCGAAACGGGAGTGTGATCGCCAGGTAGACGATCTCCAGCACTCCGTGGACCGCGACACCGAGTATGCGGAACGGCAGCAACAGCAGCCAGATGAAGGGATAGGTGACTAGCGCCAGCAGAGCCAGGGGCCAGCAGAGTACGAACAGGATGCACCACAGGAGGAAAGTGAACATGATAAGGCCTCCTTCTTTTCCTATTTAATTGTACGGCGGCGGGGCAGAGAAAGTTCCATGGGGTCGACTGTTGGAACGTCCTGCCGATGTCGGATACTTTAGGCAGTTGCGGGCAGGGTGCCCGCGCCACACAATCCCTCGCAAACTTATTCGTAGCGCAACGCTTCGGCAGGGAGAATTCTGCTTGCGGACCATGAGGGGTAGAGCGTCGCTACGAAAGAAATCCCGATGGCCCCCAGCGCTACGAATACGCCATCCATGAGGCGCGGAGCGAAGGGCACGTAGTCGATGGAGTAGACCTCGGGCGAGAGCGAAATGATGTGGTAGTGACCGCCCGCGTAAGATATGGCGTAACCAAGGAGCAGGCCGATGGCCGTGCCGATCACGCCAATCAGGACTCCCTGGCCAATAAAGATGTTTCGTACTTGCGACTTGCGCGTTCCCATCGACATGAGCACCGCGATGTCTTTGGTTTTTTCCATGACCATCATGATCAGAGAAATCAGAATGTTCAGAGCGGCCACGAAGACGATCAGTCCGGTGGTGATGTAAGTGACCAGGCGCTCCATGTTCAGGGCGTGAAACAGGGCTTTGTTTTGCTCTTTCCAATTCGTGGTCATGAAGCCCTTGCCAGCCGCGTCTTCGAGTTGGCGGGCAACTATGTCAGCCTTATCAATGTCGTCGACCTTGAACTCGATTACTGAAATCAGATCACCGAGGCCAAACAGTCGTTGCGCATCGGACAGCCGCGTGAATGCCCACGATGAATCGTAGTCGTAAAAGCCGGAGTTGAAGATTCCCACGACGCGAAAGCGGCTGTATTTCGGGACCATGCCGAACGGGGTCAATTCGCCTTGCGGGCTGGTCACGAGGACGACGGAACCGACCGTTGCGCCGAGGTTGTCGGCCATGTCTTTGCCGAGGATGATTGGCGGCATCGCGGCGACACGCGCTTGTACTCCGGCGAGGGAATCTGGAGAGTTGGTCGCTGACCCTCCCTGGGCTGGCGAGGCGGCTGACCCCGCATGATCTTTTTCTGGCTCGGGAGAAGTTTCCTCCAGGGCGGCGGCGGAGCCTTCTTTTATGGTGTTGAGCAGGTCGCCGACCCTGCGCTCATCCGCTGGAATCATGCCCTTGAGGACGGCGCCGCGGGCGCGGGGGCCGCGGGAAATCAGCACCTGCTCGAAGATCGCGGGAGCGGCCGCGACCACATGTGGCTGTTTGGAAAGGCGCTCCAGCAGAGGCGGCCAATCCTTGATGCCGTCGTCGGCTATGCGCAGCAGGCTTACGTGCGACGTGGATCCGATGAGGCGCTCTTGCAAGTCCTGGCGAAAGCCGTTGTTGATGGCGAGCGCGACGATGAGCGAAGCTACGCCCGCGGCTACCCCGACGATTGAAATGCCGGTGATGATGCCGATGAACGCCTGCCTTCTTTTTGCTCTCAAGTATCGGGCTGCGACAAACAACTCGAATCTCATCGGGGGGTCCCTCGCGTTGCTCGGGATTTCCGCTGCGGGCGAACGCCCGCAAGACGCCTCAACCGGGCGCTCAGGTAGCGGGTCGCGATGAAGAGTTCAAAGCGCATGTGAGCATTCAGCCTGTCAGCTCTGAGCTTTCAGCCAAGTCGGATTATAACTACCGGCTCTTCGACGCGTATGGGTCCGCAGAAATAAAACTTTCAACGCAGAGGACGCTGAGGACGCCGAGTTGCATCTGGTTTCGTTTGATCCACTCATATCCTGATCTTTGGCAGAATTCCGGGCACTGCGGATCGATACTGGCGATACTCTTCGCTGAACCTTTTTTCCAACTCTTCATCCTCCATGTGAATCATTACTGCTCCAGTGATGATCGCAAATGCCGTGAGCGCCCAGCAGACCGCCAGGCCTGTGCCCAAGCTCCAGGCCAGCATCTCGCAAAGATGGCCCAGATAGACTGGATGGCGGACGCGGGCACGAATGCCTGTGGTCACCAGGCGTTGGTGGCTGTGGTTCTGCACGACCTCGGGCAATCCGCCGAGTTGAGTCAGGCTAAACTCGCTGTGAGAGAGTTTGTAGAGCACAAGTCCGGTGCAGAATAAAGCGCTGGCGGGAATCCAGGCCCATCTTGTTTCATAGAGCGAGACGCCGCGCCAGGGGGCCGTGAGCGCGCCCCCGAGCGCCCACATTCCGACCCAGACCGGTACGAGAGTCTTATACGGCGATCGCTGGCGGGAACGCCAGAACTCTGCCCGCGGATGAATCAGCAGCCAGAACGACGGGATGGTTGAGTAGACTACGCAGGCAATCCACCCGACGGTTCGCAGCAGCGTGGGCATGAGTCGATTTTACCTGCTGGATTTGCGCGACATACGCGTCTTCTCTTTCTATGGCACATTAGAAGATCACATTAGAAGATCAAATGCCACCGCCCGCCGATTCCAGAGCTGGACGCATCGCCTTCACGCATCCGGGTTTCGTGCTGTTCCAGATTGCGCGTTTCCTCATTGTGGCTGCCGTCGAAATGCAGGCGGTTGCGGTGGGATGGCAGGTTTACGACATCACCAAGCGCGCTCTTGACCTGGGGCTCGTGGGGCTAGCGCAGTTTCTTCCGGGAATTCTGCTGTTTCTGGTTTCCGGCCATGCGTCCGACCGCTTCGAGCGGCGCAAGGTGCTGGGAGCGTGCTATGCGGGATTCGCGCTGTGCTCGGGCCTCTTGCTGGTGATCGCGCAGCGCGGGGCGCATTCGGTTCAGCCAATCTATGGAGTGCTGATTCTGCTGGGTGTGGTGCGCTCGTTTAATGGAACGGCCAGCCGCTCGATTCTGCCGCAACTCGTCCCCGAAGAGCACTTCCCCAACGCCGTGGCGTGGAACGCGACCACGTTCCAAGCCGCCACCATTCTTGGGCCATCGCTCGGCGGAATTCTGTATGCACTCTTCCGCGGGCCGTCTGCGGTCTACGCGGCGGCGATGCTGACCGCCGTGGGCGCGCTGGTTTCCACCTTCCGCATCAAGACCCGTCCGCAAGCCCGGCGGCGTGAGCCCACGACGCTGAAGACCATCTTCGCAGGATTGCACTTCATCTGGCGCGAGAAGCTGATACTGGGCGCGATTTCGCTAGACCTGTTCGCGGTGTTGCTGGGCGGAGCGGTAGCGCTTCTTCCAGTCTATGCCCGCGAGATTCTGCACACGGGGCCGTGGGGATTGGGATTGTTACGTACCGCTCCCGGAGTGGGCGCCGCCCTGATGGCCGTGGCACTGGCGCACCGTCCGCTGCGCGGGCGGGCGGGGCCGACGCTGTTGTGGTCAGTCGCCGGTTTCGGAATCCTCACCATTTTATTTGGCATCTCGACCAGCCTGGTGCTCTCGCTGCTTTCGCTGATCCTGCTCGGGGCGGCCGATATGATCAGCGTGATCATTCGCGCCTCGCTGACGCAGTTACGCACACCCGATGAAATGCGCGGGCGAGTGATGGCCGTGGATATGGTTTTTATCGGGGCATCCAATGAACTGGGGCAGTTCGAATCGGGAGTTACGGCACAGTGGTTTGGCGCGGTGCCTGCCGTTTTGCTGGGAGGAGTGGGAACGCTGGTCGTGATTGCCCTCTGGGCGTGGAGATTCCCCGAGTTGCGCCGCGCGGGGGAACTCAGCGCCATGAAGATCTCCGAAGAGAATTCAGGAGCGGCAGAGAGAGAGAATTAAGGTGTAGATGGCGAGACGTTCTAGGGTACGGTCACCGTGACGGTGACCGTGGTGCGGCCGTACTGGTTGGTGGAGTAGAGAGTGTAGGTAGTAGTGGCGGCCGGGTTTACAGTTACGCTGGTGCCGCGTACTGCGCCCACGCCGGGCGAGACGATCTCGTAGTTTGCGTTGCTGGTCGTCCAGGCGAGCGTTACATTTCCTCCAGATGAAACGCTTTGCGGAGTCGCGGTGAAGTCGCTGATGGTGGGCGCAGCGCCAGAGGGTGCGGTCGAGTTAGTGTAGACGGAGTTCATGAGCACGACTTCAAAAGCGGAGGCGGGCACGGTCTTCAGCGAATCGAGATCGGAGCTCCAGCGGCTGTCGGGAGCGCCGGTGACATAGAGCGCGCTTCCATTGTCGGCCAGAATCAGACCATACTTCTGCATGGCGGTGAGAATCACCTGCATGCTCGTGTCGAAGCCAGAAATATTATAGCTGGATTTCAAGCGCAGCCGCATGCCCATGGGCGGGGCAGTTGGATCGCTCGAAGTTCCCGCATCATGCGAAGCCGGCGGAGTGAAGGCCGCTCTCGTCCGCGGCAGAGTGAAGCGGAAGGCATGCTGAATCTTCCCTGCCGCCACCTCGTCATAGCGAACCAGGCCTGGGAAGATGGGCAGGCCGGCAGCATCGGCGGAAGTCCAGGTGTAGGGGCGCTGCTCGTCTCCGAGCAAATCCCAGACAGCGGTTGAATCCGCGCTCCAGCTTCCGTCGGCATTGGGAGTGGAGTTGTACAGCTCATAGAGAAAACAGTTGCCGTTGTCGAGCACCAGGACGTGCCGGTCTCCCGTGCTCGAGGACCCGCCTTCTACCGGCGCATTCGCAGGCACCGGCATGGGGCCGGGATCACTTTCGTCGCCATAGGCCTGCAGGTTTATATCCACTAGCGACTGGCTGCCGTCCACCACTACATAAGGAATGCCATACGTGGGGTCTGCTCCGAAATCCGGATGCACGTTGACCGAGCCGACAAAATTGCTGATGATGGTCGCGGAATTGGGGTCGACGGGAGCAGACGAGACGTCGGTATTCCACTCGCTGCCGCTGGTGAAGGGCACGAATCCACCCAGGCTCGCGCCTTGGCCCGGGCTCATGCCGTTGCAGGCTAAATTTTGATTGCCGGTTCCGCCCGTGCCACCATTGCCGCCCGTGCCTCCGGTACCGGAGGACGTGCTGGTACCGCTACACGCTGCCATGGACAAGATCAAGACGAGCGTGAACAAGATGAGGAACGGTTTGGTCGAGCGCAGGTTGGGGGACATGACTCGCCGATTCTTGCAGGTGGGCGACGCGAGCGAAAGAGGCCGGTTGGCCGCGCCCAGCAGGGGAATGCGGACATGTACGGATGGTGGTTCTAAACGCGGTGTGGTCTCTACTTCCCGCGAATCAACGTCTTGGCTGCGCCCATGTTTTCGTAGCGATCGTAGACCCGCACCACCACCACGTGGTCAGATGAAGCCGCACCGTCTTTCGCGGTTTCCGGCGTGACTTTGAAATCGTAGCTCTCCGTCCTTGCGTCGGAGAGTTGGCCGACCGGCTCGACGTACTTCCACTCGCCGGCGTCCACGGAATACTCCGCGCGCTTGATAGAAGAAAATCCATCGACTGCACGGAATGTGACATGAAGCAGCCCACTTTCGAGGGACGCTGCCAGATTCTCGATACGCGGTGGAGTCGTATCTACCTCAAACCGGCGGCTTTCTTTAGACGCCGTCAAGGCCTCACCGGGCGAGTGCGACGGCGCATCGGAGGCAGCCACTTTCACGGTGTAGCCGCCATCCGGCAGCAGGCTCGCGTCGAACGAGTATGCCTTGTCCGTCAGATTGTCTTTGAGAAGCAGCCAGCGCGTCTCGCCATCCCCGCGGTAGTAGACGGAGTAGGCGAGTTGGTCGTCGTTCTCATCGTGCGCGGTCCACTTCACACCGATGGAGTCGCGATCGCGCGAACTCGGAGTTGGGGCTTCAAAATGTGTCCCGGAAGATCCTCCGAAAGAAGATCCGCTGGAATCCGATCCCAGGCCTTGACCCGACATTCTTGGCAGCGGCTGGTACTTGACGCCGACTTGCACGGTCACGTCGTCGATCTCCGGAGCGGCATTCTTGGGCAAGTAATTCAGCGCCACGGCGTCCACACTGGGCGCTCCAGCTCCGGCGTGCAGCACCGCTTTCCACTGGGCGTAGCGGGCCGCTGGAATTCCGGTTTCGCCGGTCTTTGTCAGGTCACTCTTGGTCAGGTCGCTCTTACTGACGTCGATTTTCTTCCACGGACTCCAGTTGCGGTCGGGATTATCCACATTGCCGCTGCGCGCATAGAGATCCACGCTGCCTGCGCCGCGAAACTCGGCGCGGCCCCAGCGCGAGAAAATTCTTGCGTCGAACACATCGCTCTCGTAGGTGCCCTCACCCTGCGGCTGCGGTCCCAGCGCAAACACTTTTCCGAGATTGCTGGTCGAGGCATAAAGGCCACCGCCGGGAGCCTTGGCGAACGCGGTAACCTGCGAAGCCGGTGCTTTCAGCAGATCGGAGAATTCATCGAGGCCGATGATGGCAAAAACGCGGCCGCGATTTCCGGTGCCGGCCAGCAGGCGTCCTTGAGAATCGAAGGCCAGAGCGTAGACAATATCCTCGCGGGACGTCCACACTCTTGAGGGCGAACCATCGGGCGCAATGCGGTACACATCCGACCCGCCGTTTGCACCGCCGCCCGGGAATGGAAATGGTCCGACCGTCAGAGGCGCGCTGGGCGCGGGCGTGATCGTGAGGCCTGGCGGCTGCGTCGTCGTATTGGCCGCGGGCGCGTTTGTGCTCAAGCCGAGAAGCGATGTGGCTAAGCCCGATGTGCTCGTCCCGCCGCCGCGCTTTTCACCCACTGCTGCGGCGTAGATGTTCCCTGCGCGATCGAGTGCCAGCGCCGTGATCTCCTTCTTGGGCGCGCTGTACAGAACAAATCCCTCGCCCGTGGGAGAAATGCGATAGATGAGACCACTGCCGTCGGAGCCCGCAATCAAATTGTCCTGCGCATCGAAGGCGAGGACGCGAATGTGGGTTTCATCGCTCTTGAAGAAGACCGAATGCTCACTCTTCGGCGTAACGCGATAGATTTCCCCGTGGTCGCCGGTCGCTACATAGAGGTTGCCGGACTTGTCCAGGGCAAGATCCCAGATATATTTCGTACCCGGTTCGAAGTAGACTGACGAACTCCACGAGGGATCGGCGGCCGGTTTGGCTGTGTCTTTCTCTTTATCCTTTTCTTTGTCTTTGTCGGAAGTCGTATCCTGGGATGGGTCGGCTTTTGCCGGCTGCCCCTTGCCGCCCGGCTTGTGTTCGAGCTTGTAGACCTTGCCATCGGGAGCGGTGGCCGCGTAGATTGCGTCCCCCGGGCCGGTCCGGAGAGCCTGCACCTGGAGTTCCTTGGGTTCAAAAATGATGGTTGCCTTGCCGTCGGGCGTGATGCGGTACACCCGGGCAGGTGCGCCCGCCGCCACATAGACATTGCCGGAGTCGTCGGCTGCAATCGCCCAGATGTAAGTGGAAGGCGTGGCATAAAGGCTCTTGAACGTGGGCGCCAGCGTGAGGCCACCGCCGCTGCGAATCGCCACGCCCGTGGCCGTGCCCTTGGTCAATTCCTCAAATTTCGACTGCTCCCAGGTGCGCGTGCCCTCGGCGAACGCGGTCGAAACCAGACTGGAACCGCTCAAGTTCGTGAGAAGGAGACTAGCAAGAAGGAAGAAGAAAAGCTTTCGCGCACTCTGCAATTTCATACCTCGAAGCGTCGTTGTCGAAGAATATTCAGGTTACCACGCTTGACTCATGCGAGGCTGAACCGAAGGCGGGAGCGGCCGGACGCAGGCCGTTTCTCCGTGTTATCGTAAGGTTTCATGCATTCCCCGCGCCAGGATCTGCTGCGCTTGCTTGCCCATAAGTCTTTCCGGCTGGGCGAGTTCAAGCTCTCTTCAGGCGGCACGAGCGACTACTACATCGACTGCCGCGCCACGACCCTGGACGCCAAGGGTGCGCGTTTGACGGGCGAAGTGTTTTCCGATGAGATCCGGAAGCGGGCGTGGAAGCCGCAGGCGATCGGCGGCGTGACCATGGGGGCCGATCCCATAGTGACGGCGGTCTCGGTGGTGAGTGGCGAACTGAACGGGTTTCTCGTGCGCAAAGCTGAAAAGCAGCATGGCACCGGACAGCGCATTGAGGGCTTTCATGAGAAGGGTGCGCGCGTGGTGATTGTCGACGATGTTTGTACCACCGGCGCTTCCACGGTTCAGGCGATCGAAGCGGCTCGCGAATTTGGATTTGAGATTGTGGGCGTGATGTGCCTCGTGGAGCGTGAAGAAGCGAAGGGAAGGCCTAGCGTGGAGAAGGCCGCTGGCCCGGCGCCGTTCGTTTCCATCTTTACCGCCCGCGACGTCCGCACCGAGCATGTCATGCAGATGGATGACACCGCGCCGATGATTTTTGCAGTCGCAGCCAATTGCGAAATCTGCGGCCGACCGGCAGTGACGAATGTCCCGGGGAATCGCTGTGCGGCGCACAGAGCGTAAAACTAGTCCGTGGCGAACGACCAACGACTGTTCTTAGCTTGCCCTGAGCGGAGCGAAGGGACCAACGACCGAATTCATGATTCAAACTCTCGAATGGACTGACCAAGGCGTACGCTTCATCGATCAGACGAAGCTGCCCACGGAAGAAACTTACGTCGTCTGCAAGACGCACGAGCAGGTGGCCGACGTCATCCGAACGATGGTGGTGCGCGGGGCGCCTGCCATCGGCGTGGCCGCGGCCATGGGCATTGCGTTGGCCGTCAAGAACTCCAAAGCCGAATCTACAGGCGATCTGAAACGCGACTTCGACCAGGCCTGCGACATAATCGGCAAGACTCGCCCAACCGCTGTCAATCTCTTCTGGGCCATCCGCCGCATGCAGGAGAAGTTCGAGCGCTTGCGCATTCGTCCCATCGCGCAAATCAAGCAGGAACTCATAGAAGAGTCGCAACGCATGCACGCCGAAGACATCGCCGCCAACCAGGCCATGGGACGCCACGGCGCCACGCTGATGCCAAGCGAAGGCGGAGTGCTTACGCACTGCAACGCCGGCGCGCTGGCAACGGCTGGGTATGGCACTGCGCTGGGCGTGATCCGCGCGGCGGTCGAGCAAGGCAAGAAGATCCACGTCTATGCCGACGAAACTCGCCCGTTCCTGCAAGGCTCGCGCCTTACTGCCTGGGAGCTGATGAAAGACGGCATCCCGACGACTGTCATCTCCGACAATATGGCCGGCGCGATGATGAAGCAGGGCAAGATTGCAGCCATCGTGGTGGGCGCCGACCGCATCGCGGCTAACGGTGATGTCGCTAACAAAATCGGTACCTATACCGTCGCCGTGCTGGCGAAGGAGCACGGCATCCCGTTCTACGTGGCCGCGCCCATCTCAACCATTGATCTCGCTACGTCAGACGGAAGCAAGATTCCTATCGAGCAGCGCAACGCGCAGGAAGTCACGCACATCGCCGGGAGGCAGATGACACCCGACGGCGTGGCCATCGAGAATCCCGCCTTCGATGTGACTCCGGCGAAGTTTGTGACTGCGATCATCACCGAGCGCGGCATCGCCCGCCCGCCCTACGAGGACTCCCTGCGCAATCTGGCGGGCGCGGAAGCCAAGGTCGAAGCCTAGGAATTGCCTTGTCTCGATCATTTCTGCGGCTTCTGGGGCTAGCGCGCGTTTGTGGGATCGAGCATGCTGAGCCGTGATGCAGGTCACATCGCGGAAGTCACGCCCCAAGTATCGTTTTCAGCAGGTGTTCTCTTTGCAGGTTCATATGGTTCGAACGTGCCATAGCGGAGCCTGGGCCTTGTTGTGAGAAGATGGCGTCCTAGTGTTCCCGCCGAGGGAAACTAAGGCCGGGACAGGATGGACCCGAGGGGCGGCGGAGTGCATCTAACGGAACAGATGGCGGAACAAGAAGGGTTGCTCCGGGTTCAAGGATTAAAGAAGGTTTTCCGGTCCGGCGAATCGGATCTGGTGCTCTTTGAGAATTTGTCGTTTGAGGTGAAGCGCGGCGAGATGCTCGCGATTGTCGGAGAGTCAGGAGCCGGGAAGAGTACCTTGTTGCACATCCTCAGCGCTCTTGATCATGCTTCCGCAGGTGACGTATACTGCGCGCAATTGCAACTGAACGCGTTGTCGGCGGACGAAGCAGCGGAGTTTCGCAATCGCGAGGCGGGCTTTGTCTGGCAGTTTCACTATCTGCTGCCGGAATTCACGGCGGCGGAAAACGTGGCGATGCCGCTGCTGGTGCGGGGACGCACCTGGGCAGAGGCGGCGCCGCAAGCTTTACGCTGGCTGCGTGAGGTCGGGTTGGAGCAACGCTCGCATCACCGCTCGGGAGAGCTTTCCGGCGGAGAGCAACAGCGGGTGGCTCTGGCGCGGGCGCTCATTACCGGTCCAAGGTTGTTGCTGGCGGATGAGCCCACCGGGGACCTGGACGGACACACAGCGGAAGCGGTTTTCGAATTGATCGCGCGCTTACATCGCGAGCACCAGCTCACCTCCCTCATTGCAACGCATAACTTGTCGTTTGCCCGGCGCTGCCATCGGGTTTTGCGGCTGGAGCGGGGGCGCGTGGAAGAAATCGAGCCCGGTTCGTTACCGGCCTAGGACGGGAAAGCGCAAGATTAGAGCGCAAGATTAGTAAGACAATGTGCAAGAAATTTGGTCAGTCGGCGGCCCAGGGCGACTGAACAGGTACCTTCGGTAACATTATAAAAACGTTCGGGTACTTGGGCTGCATGGCCGTTTGATTGCATAATGACGACGGGGCTGGTCAGGCCTGTCAAGGAGTTAGGGGGCCAGGTCGAGCGGGTTCAAGTTCTTCTCGGCCGGTAGGAGTCAGGGGGAAGGGCATTATGTTTGAACGTTATACGGAGAAAGCCAGGCGCGTGATCTTTTTTGCGCGCTACGAAGCAAGCCAGTTCGGGTCTCCTTATATAGAGACCGAGCATCTGCTGCTGGGGCTCCTGCGCGAAGATAAGGCCCTGACGAACCGCTTCCTGCGCTCGCATGCCTCGGTTGAATCCATCCGCAAGCAGATCGAGGGTCACACCACGATTCGGGAGAAGGTTTCCACCTCGGTCGATCTTCCGCTGAGCAATGAGTGCAAGCGCGTGCTCGCCTATGCCGCGGAAGAGGCGGAGCGGCTCTCGCACCGGCACATTGGGACCGAGCATTTGCTGTTGGGTTTACTAAGAGAAGAGAAGTGCTTTGCGGCTGAGATTCTGCACGAGCGCGGCCTGCGCCTCGCTACCATCCGCGAAGAATTGGCGCGCACCAGCCAGGAAAAAGCTCAGCCGCAAAGGCAGCGTGAGTCATCGCTGCTGAGCGAGTTTTCGCGCGATCTTACCCAGGCGGCGATGGATAGCCAACTGGACCCGCTAGTGGGCCGCGACGGAGAACTTGAACGCGTAGTCCAGATTCTGTGCCGGCGCACCAAGAACAATCCGGTGCTGATCGGTGAGCCGGGCGTGGGCAAGACGGCCATCGTCGAAGGCTTGGCGCAACGCATTGCCGACGGCGAGGTTCCGTCATTCCTGGCTGACAAGAGAATTCTGGCGCTCGATCTATCCTTGATCGTTGCGGGAACCAAATATCGCGGGCAGTTCGAAGAACGGCTGAAGACCATCATGAAAGAGCTGATGGAGTCGCAGAACTCCATCATCTTTATCGACGAACTGCATACGCTGGTGGGCGCGGGATCGGCGGAAGGATCGCTGGACGCGGCGAACATCCTGAAGCCAGCTTTGTCGCGCGGCGAGATTCAGTGCATAGGCGCGACCACGCCGGGAGAATACCGGAAGTCGATCGAGAAAGACCGTTCGCTCGAGCGGCGTTTCCAGGCCGTCAAAGTTCCGCCGCCGAACGAGGCCGACGCGGTGAAGGTGCTGTTCGGCATCAAGGACCGGTACGAAAAGTTCCACGCCGTCACTTATACCGACGATGCCATCAACTTCGCGGTTTCGCATTCGAACCGCTATATCCCAGATCGCTTCCTGCCGGACAAGGCGATTGACCTCGTCGACGAAGCCGGGGCTCGCGTAAAACTGCGCCAGACTTCGCAGCCGGAAGAGATCACGGAAGTCCAAAAGCGGATCAAGTTCATCGTGCACCGCATGGAGAACGCCATCGCGAACCATGAATTCGAGAAAGCGCGTTTCTACTCCGACGAAGAACGCAAAGAGCGCGAGAATTTGCGCGCGCTGCGCGAGAAATATCATCTGGATGAATCTTCCACCGGCGTAGTCGGTCGCGAGGACATCGAAGATGTAGTTTCGCGCTGGACCGGCGTTCCCATTACCTCGATCAAGGAAGAAGAGACGCAGAAGCTGCTGCGCATCGAGGAAGAGCTGCACAAGCGCATCATCTCGCAGGATAAGTCGATCAACGCACTGGCCCGGGCGATCCGGCGTTCGCGCGCAGGGTTGAAGAGTCCGAACCGTCCCATTGGCTCGTTCCTGTTCCTGGGCCCGACGGGCGTGGGCAAAACGGAAGTGGCGCGCACGCTGGCGCAGTTCATGTTTGGAACGGAGAAAGCTCTGGTCCGCTTCGACATGTCCGAGTTCATGGAGAAGCACTCGGTCTCGAAGCTGATCGGCTCTCCTCCGGGATATGTCGGCTACGAAGAGGGCGGCCAGCTCACTGAGCGCGTGAAGCGGGCTCCGTATTCGGTCGTGCTGCTGGACGAAATCGAGAAGGCGCATCCCGATGTGTTCAACATCCTGCTGCAGGTTTTTGAAGACGGTCAGCTTACTGACGGCCTCGGCAACACCGTCGACTTCAAGAACACGATCCTCATCATGACGTCGAACATTGGAGCGCGGCACCTGCAGAAGCGCGAGGGCTTCGGCTTCCAGTCAACCAAGGATGAAATGGTTTCGAGCAAGGTCGAGGAGTTGGTGAAGGGCGAAGTGAAACGCACCTTCAATCCTGAATTCCTGAACCGGCTGGACGAGATCATTCTGTTCATGGCGTTGAGTGAGGCGGACCTGATCCAGATTCTGGAACTCATGGTCAACCAGCTCAACCAGAACCTGGCGCAGAAGGCGATCACGGTGACTGTAGCGGACGAGGCCAAGAAGTGGATTCTCAACCAAACCCTCACCGACCGCACTTACGGAGCGCGGCCACTGCGCCGGGCGTTGCAGAAATATATTGAAGACCCGTTGTCAGAGGCGTTGATTCAAGGCACCATCACCACGCGCCCCGCATTTATCGAGGTCTTCCTCGAGGACAACAAGCTGTTCTACCGTCCGGTGGACGCAGAGAAGAGTGCCGAGGGCGTGCTGTTATACGAGAACAGCTAGCTCTCAGCCATCAAGCCTCAGCCGCCAGCGCAAGCTGGCGGCTTTTTGTTTTTTGAAATGTAAGGTCGCTACGGCTTGATCCAGTCTTCGATTCTCAGTCCCTTGACTCTCCGAAAGACACGGTCGTTGCTCACCAGGGTTGCCCCTGCGGCGAGTGCTTGGGCGGCGATCATCAGATCAAGGTTGCCCATCGGTTCACCGTTTTCCTCGAGCGTGGCGCGAAGGCTCCCATAGACCCGAGCCGCTGCCGAATCCCAGACAAGCACTTCAACGCGCCGCAGGAATTCCTCGACCACGATTCCCAGCTTTGCAGCTTGCGGCATCCGGGCGACGCCGAAAAGCAATTCCGCCTCGGTGATTACGGAAATTCCGACCTCATGGATAGGAACCTTCGAGAGCCTCTCTCGAACCTGTGGGAAGTTCCCCTTGATGACGTAACTCACAGTGTTGGTATCGAGAAGGTAGCGGACAGGCATTTAGAACAACCGGCGCTTCTGTGGTGGAGCATCCTTGCGATCCGCGAGGAAGCCTTCGGGGACCTCGACTGACTTTATCAACGCGAAGAGGTCTTCCCACGATTCAGGGCGCCGAGACAGGATGACGTCGCCCGTGTCCGGGTCTCGGCGCACATAGACCTCCGAGCCCTCAAAACGATACTCAGAAGGCAAGCGGACGGCTTGGCTGCGGCCATTGCGGAATAGTTTGGCGGTCTTCGGCATGGTATATACCATAATATATACCCTGAGAGCTGTCAATCCGCGATTCTCTACGCTAGACCTCAAGGCCTTAGCACGGAGTCGCGCAGCGGACTTCTTTTGCGACCAATTCTGTCCCGAGTGAATCTGCACAGGCATACTCTTACCGGGGAATCCACCATGGACAAGGTCAACCTCGCCGCCAAATTCGCCAAAATCTCGGAATACTGGAAGCCCTACATCGCCGCCGAACTGAACGGCCAGCATGTGAAGCTCGACAAGCTGAAAGGCGAATTCGTGTTTCATCACCACGAGAATGAGGACGAACTGTTTCTCGTGGTGAAGGGACGCTTCCGCATGGAGTTCCTCGAACGGCACGAATGGATCGAAGAAGGCGAGTTCATCGTTGTGCCGCGCGGCGTGAAACATCGGCCGGTGGCGGTCGAAGAATGCTGGATTCTGTTGTTCGAGCCGGCTTCCACCCTGAACACGGGCAACGTCGTCAACGAGCGCACGCTGCCTCAGCTGGAGCGTGTCTAGGCGACATTGGTGAGAAAAAGACGTAGCAAGCTACGTCTCTACAACAATTCATCGAAGACCAATGGAACTTACTGTTTACTCTGCAGCGTGGTGTCCCGATTGCCGCGCAGCCAAGCGCTTTCTGGCCCAGCACAACATTCCTTACAAAGACATTGACATCGAAACCACGCCGGGCGCGGTGGACGAGATTGTCAAACACACCGGCAAGCGCGCCATCCCGCAGTTCGTGATCGACGGCGAGTGGGTGCAGCCCTACGCCCCGGGCAAGGGATTTCTCTACGACGCGATGGCCAAGCGCCTGGGAATTGCGAAGCCCTAGTCGGCCGCGGAAAAACTCCGCCTGCGTCCATCGGGGGCTAAAGCCCCAAACTCAAGGGGGCCCCTAATCGCAGCGCTGAAAGCGCTGCGCCACCCAAAATCAGCGGTACCCTGCCATCCTCAAGACCCTTTCGATATCCCCTGTACATCATCTTCCGTACCGTGGAAAAGCCCCGCCGGACAGGCGAAGATGACCATTCATGTCCGGACCGGAGATTCCGCAGGAACCGAACGCGGTCAGCGAGAGCTGGCAGCAGTTAGTGCAGGCCGTGCTGGCAGTGGTGTTGCTGGCTGGCGCGGTGTCTATGTTCCACTATTACGCGCCCCTCACGGCGCAGACTGCGCAGCCCGATGAACTGCACCGGCAGGTAACCCAGCTTACCCAGCAGGTGGCGCAACTCGAGAAGCAGCAGGCGATGCCGGCTCTGGCGCTAAACCGCTATCGAAATTCCATCGGTTACATTTACGGCGTATACCAGGTCGGGTTCCGCCACCAGTCGCCGACGATTCGGGCACGCGTCTCGGGCACCGGATTTCTCGTGGGCGACGGTCTGCTGGCCACCAACCGCCATGTGGCCGAGCCCTGGTATGGCGACACCGAAGCCGAAGGGCTGATCGATCGTGGTGCGACCGCCATGCTGGAGAGTCTCGTGATATTTTTTCCGGGCTCACCAACACCGCTGAGCTTGACGCCGGGCACAGTTTCATCTTTGAGTGACCTGGCCGTGCTGCGCATCGAGAACAAGGATGCGGTGCGCGGATTGGCCGTATTGCCCCTGGCCAAAGGCGTCGCATCGCCCGGAGAACTGGTGACGGTGATCGGATATCCCATGGGAATCGCCGGGATGGTGGCCAAGTCGCCGAGCGGAATTTACCAGCGGCTGGCCTACCGGCACAACGACATCACGGCAGCCAGCGAACTGGCGGCGCTGTCCCTGATTCGTCCTTCGACCACGTGCGGACATCTGGGCGATATCGTGGGCGACAAGCTGATCTACGATGCGCCCACCGCCCACGGCGGCAGCGGCGGTCCCGTGTTCAACTCCAACGCCGAAGTGATCGGAGTGAACTCCGCCTACATTGACGGGTTCTCCGGCGGCACGCTGGGAATCTCAGTAGAAGCGTTGCGGCCGCTGATCGAGGCGGCGCAACGCAAGCCCTGATTTCCCGCTGACCTGCCACCGTGGCCCGCTTCCTGGCTGGATCGCGCGGAGTTCAGCGCTGTATCAAAACGTGAGTCAAGTCTGTGATTCTCTACTCTGCCTGCCAACCCCGTAGGAACCTAAGACATCACGCAGGGTTATGATGCCCTCAAGTTTATGCACGTCAGCGCGGCTGACCACAGGCAGAAGCTCGAGTCCGGTTGCGCCCATGCGATCAAGCGCCAAATCAAGCGGATGGTCGGAGTGAACGTGGGGGAAATCGAGCGCATTCACAAGCCCGCCAATTGGCTTGGAAGCGGCGCCCGCGGCCAGTTCTCGCTCGATAGTTGGGCGGCTGACCACCCCGGTCACACCGCGCTGATCGATCACCGGCCAGGCACGAAGGTCGCTGGAACGCACTTGCTCCAAGGCTTCCCCCACCGTCAGTTCAGCCTTCAAAACCTCCATTGCCGGGCGCATGGCGCGGATGACATGGCGGCTCCCACGCTGATTGCGTGTCTCCGCTGTCGGCAAATGGATGCCATCCTGTAACGCCAGGACATCGTAGATCGACTCCCGCTGAAGACGGCGGGAGATGAACAAGCTCACCAGATTGGAAATCATCAGGGGCACGATGACAGCATAGTCCCGTGTAGTTTCAAAAATCATCAGCACTGAGGTCATCGGGGCGCGGAGGACTCCGGCGAAAACCGCTCCCATGCCGACGAGAGCATAGGCTCCAGGCGTGGCGGTCTGGCCCGGCAAAAGCCGGTGGGCGATGCTCCCGACCGTGCCTCCCAGCATGGCGCCGATAAATAGGCTGGGGCCAAAAATGCCGCCGGCATTGCCCGAGCCATAACTGGTCGTGACCGCCACAAGTTTAAGAACCACTAGCAGCGCCATCAGTTTGAGAGCCATTCCTCCGTTCAGGGCTTCCCCGACGTAACCGTAACCCACGCCCAGAACCTGCGGCACAAACCAGCCCATCAGACCAACCAACAATCCGCCCACAGCGGGTTGGAGCCATAGCGTGTTCACCGGGAGCCTCAGGAAGCGCTCCCGCGTCATCAACAAAAGCTTGGTGAACGCGACCGATACCAGCCCACCAGCCACGCCCAGCACGGCATAAATTCCAAACTCCAGCGGATGAACCAGTTGGTACTGCGGCACCTTGAAAAGCGGGTCGTTGCCCAGAAGCAAGCGCAGGGTCAGCCAGGAGGCCGCGGAGGCTAGCACCGCCGCGCCCATCACCGGCGAGTGCAAATCGCCGACAATCTCCTCCAGCGAAAACATTACTGCCGCCAGAGGCGTGTTAAACGCGGCCGCAATGGCTGCGGCTGCTCCAGCGGGAATCAACTTCTTTACTTGCTCGGCGTTCAAGCCCAGGTGGCGGCCCAGCACAGAGGCGATGCCACCTCCGACCTGCACCGAGGGCCCCTCGCGTCCCAAAGGGATTCCGCTCGCGAGGGTGACTGAAGTACAAAGGAATTTGCCCAACGTGGTGCGCGCCGTGATTACGCCTTCGCGGGCGAACAACGCCGCTTTTGTCTGCGGGACGCCACTGCCCCGCGCCCTCGGGAAGTAGAGCGCAAGCAAGTATCCCGCGCCCAGAGAACCGAGTACAGGGATGAGCACGCGCCGCCACGCTGAACTGCCGACAGGATACAGTCGCATCCCAAGCCGTTCCGTGACCAAGATGAAGGCCACGACGGCCAACCCTGTCAAGACTCCTATCACCAAGGCCAGAATGGTAATGGCCTGACCCTCGCGCTGGCTCAAATAGGTGGTCCGGTGGCGCAACAGAGTTGTCCACCATCGCTCGTTCGTCTTGCTAGTTTCACTCATTCTCGGAAGGTGACCTCACGATGATAGTCCTGTGGTGGGGGTCTTTGCTCTGCCGTAGTGCCCAAGCTATGGTGCCGATGGATCTTCTTCAGAGGATGTGAACCATCCCGCTTCCCGCACGTGTTCATCCTGGAAGCGGCGCAGTCGCGCGGCCATCACGCCGCTGCGGCCCAGGTAGCCGACGGCCTTGCGATGGTCGGCGCGATCGACTACTGGCAGCCGTCCGATATCATACCGCAGCATTTTCGAGGCAGCTTCCGAAACAATCTCATCGGGATGAGTCACCACCAGCCGCGTGCTTCCTGCCTGCTCCACATTCATCGTTCCGGAAGAATCTTTGTCGAGCGCGCGCAGCAGATCGCCGCGGGTAATGATGCCAGCCAGTTTTCCGTCGTCCAGGATCAGCAAAGCCTCATGGCGAGCGACTGCGGGATCATGCTGCGCAATGCGTTCGGCCAGTGCGCCCACGGTTGTCCCAGCCGCGATAGCCGGCCAGTCCTGTTCCATCGTTTCCGCGACTCTGGTTTGGGACAGAACATCGGCTTCGTAATCCTGATGGACGTGCAGTCCGCGGCGCGCCAGTTTTTCCGTCATGATCGAACTGTTGGGCATAAGCAGCATGGCGATGCCGTCGGCGATCACGCTCACCAGCATCAGAGGCAATACGGAGTTGTAATCGCGCGTGATTTCAAACGCAAAGATGATAAACGTAAACGTGGCCCGCGAGGCCGCGGCAAACACCGCGCCCATGGCTACCAGTGCGAAGGCTCCCGGCGAAAGGTGAGCGCCGGGCAGGAAGTGGTTCGCTACCATGGCGAAGATGCCGCCCATGGCCGCGCTCCACATGAAGCAGGGCGCGAGCAATCCGCCGGAAGTCCCGGAGCCGAGCGACACCGCCAGGGCAGCGGCCTTGGCGAGCATCACGATCAGTAACAGCTTCCAGGCGAGTTGGCCATTGAGAATGTCGCCGATGGTGTCGTAGCCAACCCCGAGTACGCGCGGCACGAAGAAGCCGATGATCCCCAGTCCAAGGGCGCCGATGGCCGGCCACCACATCTCGTTGATCGGAAGTTTGTCGAACTGATCTTCCACCCAGTACAAGAGCTTGCTGAAGCCCACGGCCGCCAGGCCGCAGATCAGCCCTAACACAAGATAAAAGGGCAAAGCGCGGGGAATGCCAAAGTCCATCGGATTGACTTGGAACATCGGTCCCAAACCCAAAAGCCGCATGTGGACCGCAGTTGCCAGCGTGCTCGCAATCACCAATGGGATGAACGATCGCGACTTGAATTCAAAGAGCAACAGCTCGATGGCGAGAATCACACCGGCAATCGGAGTGTTGAACGTTGCCGACATGCCGGCGGCGGCGCCGCAGGCCAGCAGTACTTTGCGCTCGACTGCGGTAGTGTGGAAGGCCTGGCCGACGAGCGAGCCGATTGCTCCGCCGGTTTGAATGATTGGGCCTTCCGCCCCAAAAGGGCCGCCGGTGCCGATCGCAATCGCCGCCGAAATGGGCTTCAGGATGGCTACCCGCGGCGCGATCCGGCTGCGGTTGAACAGCACCGCCTCCATGGCCTCTGGGATGCCGTGGCCTTTGATCTTCGATGTCCCGTACTTGGCCATGACGCCCACAATGAGCCCGCCGATGGCCGGAACGACGATAACCATCCATCCGAGATGGTTATGCTGCGCGCTGGAGAAGTCGGCCGACCAGCGATGGAAGAAGAAAATATTAGTGAACAGGCCAATCAGCTTGTACAACGCGAAAGCAACCACTCCAGCGACCAGGCCGATGGCAGCGGCGAGGAGTGACACCAGCAGCATACGGAAAGGCGCGGGGGGCGAGTCGATTGCAGTGAGAGTGCGGTGGTCGAAGGAGGGGGAGGCGGTTGAACTTGCCGAAGAAGATCCTTGCTTTGGAGTTTCACTGTCGTTCCTGCTCATGGATGTCTTATGTTCTTCCTGTTTCGCGCGAAGCAGAATGTGCGACCGCGGCGTCTGTGCCTTCGCGCATGATGCGGCGAAGAGCTGCCACCAGCTCCGGACCAGCCGAGCGCAGTTCGTCGTGATGATGAAGCGCCAATTCGCCGAGGACCTTCTCTCCTTTGGCAGTGAGCGCGAGCAAGACTTCCCGGCGATCCTTCTGCGCGCGCGTACGGTGGACAAATCCGCCGGCTTCCAGCCGGTTCACCAGCTCGACGGCGCTGTGGTGGCGGATTTGCATGCGGGTGGCCAGTTCGCGAATCCGCGGCCGCACCCCGGCCGGCATGCCCTTCATCGCCAGCATCAGTTGATACTGGCCGCGCTCCAGCCCCGCCTGCTTGACCTCTTGCTCGCTGAAGTGAAGAAAGCGGCGGATCTGGTAGCGGAACTCCGCCAGCGCCTGATAGTCCGACAAGGTGAGCTTCTTCATTTGCCGCCGATTGTATCGTGCCGCGATCCAGTCGCGCTTTTAGTATATCGTAAGACGATATAGATAGCGGAATGGCGATTTGCGCTCAGAGCCGCCCGGTCATGGCCTGCACTAACAAGAGAGCTCCGATGCTTGCCAAGCCGAGGTAAATGTACTTAAGAAAAGCCTCTCCCTGCATGCGGTGGTTGATCACCCTGCCAAGGAATACAGCCAGCAGCGTCACCGGAAGTGAGAGCAGAAAATAATGGGTTACGGCGTGAACCCAGAGTCCGGCCAGCCAATAACCGCCCATGCCAATGAGGCTGGCGGGCAGGAAATATCCCTGTAGCGTCGCCCGGAAGTGCTGGGCGGACCACTGCCGCATGGCGCCGTAAATCACGAGCGGCGGGCCATTCATTCCGTAGGCACCGCCCAGCACGCCGGCACAGAATCCACAGGCGAAGAGCCATCCGCGACTGTCCCGTCGTAGATGCAGGGGTGTGCTGCCGATCAGGGAGTAGACGGAGAACGCCACGATAATCGCTCCCAGCACGCCCTTCACCATTCTTTGATGAGTGCTCGTCAAAAGCAGAAGACCGAGCGGGATACCAGGAAGGGTCGAGAGCACCAGCCACCCTGCGCTCCGGAGGTGGATTCTTTTCCAGTCCTGCACGACAACGATGCCGGCGATAGTAATCGAGACCAGCACGACGAGCGGGGCGGCGACTTCCAGGGGGATGAAGAAAGCGAGCAGCGGAACTGCGATGAGCGCCTCGCCAAAACCGAAGGCGGACCGAATCAGGGTGGCGATAAACACGATGGTCAAAACCTGCAGCGTGGTCGCGTCGATGGGGATCTCCGAGGCGAGCGGAATTCCACGGCGGGAAGGCCACTCGCGTCCATGAAAGTCATTTTCTCACGATCCAAACCCGTGCATGGGTTGCTGTCATCGTCCGCGCGCCCGCTTGCCGCTGTGTTACACTTTGTAATTCGCAAACGCTCCCGCTGACACAGGACTTTCGATCCGCACATGCTTCTTTCCAAGGATTATGTGGGCTACCTGGCCCGCGAAGTTACCAAGAAACTGATTGCCGCCAAGGCCATCGAAACCTCGTCCGTGCCCAAGGTCACCGAGCGCGTCCATGCCGCGCTGCTCGAAGAACTCACCCTCGAAGACCGCATCAACGACGAGGTCCGCGTCATCCTCGAAGCCTACGCCGAGGAGATGAACAAGACCGGCGCCAACTACCAGGAGATGTTTCGCAAGGTCAAGACCGAACTGGTGCGCAAGTACAAGGCGGTGCTGTGAGACTGAGCCGCGACAAAGTGAATGTGCTGGCCCGAGCCGTCGCCGACGCCCTCAAACAGATGGACGAGGTCGATTTCATCGAAGACCCCAACACCATCCGCCAGGAAACTCGAAAGTTTCTCGAAGACCTTCTCAATCAAGAGGCGAGAATCGACCAGGCCGCCCGCCAGAAGATCGAAAGCCAGAAGCGCACCATCCTGGAAGGCTCCCAGGAGTGGGACATCCTCTACCGCAAGTATTACAACGAGGAAGTGAAGAAACTGGGTGTGTGATGTCGGCGACGTTTTCTTCCTCCCCTGACGAGGGGATGCCGCTCTTGATGAGCACCGATGATCTGAAGATTGTGGACGGCTTGCAAGGCGCCGGCCAGGCATCTACGACTTGACTCCTCGCCTGGCGAAGCCTTTCCGAATCACATCAAGCGTATCCTCCGCCAGGTTCAGCGCCGGCAGTTCTTCCCTGCTGAACCACCGCACTTCTGCCGCGTCGCTGGCGGCGGCAAGATCTCCCGCAACCCGGCGGCATAGAAAATCAATCAAAACGTAGTGATACTGCACGCGCTGGTCGGCATCGCGCAGAACGCGGTCGTAAACGCCGAGGAGCTCGCCGGGTTCGACGGTGAGTCCAGTTTCTTCGCGGGCCTCGCGGATGGCGGCTTCGCGCACCAGTTCGCCGATTTCGAGCACGCCTCCGGGGATGGACCACTCGGCCTGCAGCGGCGGGTGACCGCGCTTCACCAGAACGACGCGGCCGTCTTCGATGATGATCGCGCCCACGCCGACCAGCGGAACTTCAGGGAATTCGCGTTGCATGTGTGCAAGCATTCTAAAGCAACTCCAGAGTTGTGGTAGGCCGGTGTAGCCGAGCTTGCTCGGCTGGCCGGACGAATGCGTCCGTTCCCACGTGAGCCTATGCCTACACTCCCTCTCTCGCACCAATGGTTTTCTCTGTGACTCTGTGTCTCTGTGGTTAAATGGTCTTCTCATGGCCCTCGAAGAATACAAACGCAAACGGAAGTTTGAGCAGACGCCGGAGCCTCCTCCGAAAGTCGAGACCAGGCCCGGGCACAGGTTCGTCGTGCAGAAGCACGACGCCACGCGGCTGCACTATGACTTTCGCCTGGAGATGGAAGGGGTGCTGAAGTCGTGGGCAGTGCCCAAGGGACCGTCGCTCGATCCCGCGGACAAGCGTCTGGCCATGCAGGTGGAGGATCATCCGGTTTCGTATTTTGATTTCGAGGGCATCATCCCGGAAGACAACTACGGCGCAGGCACAGTGATGGTCTGGGACGTAGGCACCTGGCAGCCGCTCTCTCCGATTGCGGTGAAGGGAAAGTACATGCCCGGCACCGAAGCCGAAGCAGCCACGATGCTGGCCAAGGGCGACTTGAAGTTCCGTCTGGACGGAAAGAAGCTGAAAGGAGACTTCGCACTGGTCAAGATGAAGGGCCGGCGTCCGGGCAGTAAGGGGAACGAGTGGCTGCTGATTAAGAAGCATGACGACCACGTTGTCGAGGGATACGACATCGACGAGTATGACGAGTCGGTGCTGAGCAAGCGCAGCCTGGCGGAGATTGCGGAAGATGAGGGATCGAGGGAATGGAAAAGTCGGCCTGCTTCCGGCCGAGGAAAGTTGAAGGCCGCCTGGCTCGCCGACGCGGTCGCAAAACTCGACAAGAAAAATTTAGCCAAGACGACGGCTAAAAAAAAACTAAAGAAATAAACACAGAGGGCACTGAGGAACACAGGGTAAACCAAAGTGAGACCCTACCGGAATCGATGCCCAAGAACTACCCTGTGACCTCTGTGCCCCCTGTGTTAAAAGCTCTCCCTTCCATCTCCTCATCTCCGGTCAAGCGCCCCATGCCGACGGCGATCCATCCCATGTTAGCGACGTCCGTGGACGAACCGTTTGACGGGCCAGAGTGGCTGTTCGAGATCAAGTGGGACGGCTACCGGGCGGTAGCATTCATCGAAAACGGCAAGCTGCGGCTGGTTTCGCGGAATCAGAACGAACTTACCCAGCGCTATCCGGAACTCAAAGACCTGCCGAAGTTCGTCAAGGCCAAAACAGCAATTCTCGACGGCGAAGTGGTTGCGCTCGATGAACAGGGGCGGGCATCGTTCAGCCTCATGCAGCAGCGGACCGGCTTCCGTCCCGGCGGGCGGCGTGCGGCCACGAATGCGGACGTACCAGTCCTGTATTACGCGTTCGATCTGCTTTATCTCGATGGCTACGACCTGCGGAAGCTTCCGCTCGAAGATCGCAAGCAGAAGTTGGCTTCGCTCATTATCCCAGGGGATTCGCTGCGCTATTCCGATCACTATGAGCGTCAAGGAAAAGCGCTGTTCGAGATGGCGCGCGCCAAAGGCCTCGAAGGGATTCTCGCCAAGAAGCGCGACAGCATCTACCAGGAGCGCCGCTCGAGCGAGTGGCTGAAGATCAAGATCAGGCATCGGCTGGAAGCCGTAATCGGGGGCTACACCGAACCGGAGGGCAGCCGCGCACATTTCGGGTCAATTGTGCTGGGACTCTACGACAAGCAAGGCCGGCTGATTCATGTGGGCCAGGCGGGCAGCGGATTCGACCAGAAGTCGCTCGAAGAAATCTGGAAGCTGCTGAAAAAACGCGAGACCAGGAAGAACCCTTTCTACGGCGAAGTCGAGGCGTTAAGAAAAGTGTACTGGGTCAAGCCGGAACTTGTAGCCGAAATCGAGTACGCGGAATGGACAGACGGAGCCAGCACAGGAAGTGGCCCGAAGTTGCGCGCCCCAGTGTTCCTGGGTCTGCGCGACGACAAAGATCCACAGGATTGTGTGCTAGAGCAAGAACTGAGAACTGAGAACTGAGAACTGAGAACTGAGAACTGCTACTTGATCTCCTTCATCGCCAGCATCGTCCCATAGTCGTGGCCGCCGGGGTCGACGGCGCGGACGACGACTCCGGCGAATGCGCCTCTGAGTTCGGGATACTTCGCCACCAACGCTTTCATCACGGCAACGTTGTTCTGATAGGCCAGGTTGGAGTTGGAAATATCGCTCGCCTGGTATCGCACGATCAAGTCCAGATCATCGCCCACGGTTTGAGGAAACAACGCGGTGAGTTTGTAGATCGCGGTTTCGACTAGAAGATCCGCCGTTTTACCCTCGACCGGGAAATCGGCCGGCTGTAGCTTCTGCATTTCGTCGTTGAGGTCGTCGGAAGCCTTGGTAGCCATGAACGGCAGGGGCGAGGCCAGGGAGATCGCCTCGATATAGTAGAGCCAGGCGTTGTGCACCTGACCTTTGGTCTGGAACTCTCGCGCGCGCGAAACAAACCATGCACTGTCGTGACCGGTAAATTGCACGGCTTGGATATAGAGGTTTCCCAGCTTCCAGTCCGAACCTTGCTGCTGCAGAATTAACGAAACCGTATATGCGCCCTTCGCTGACGGTGCGTCCAGAATGACCACGCCATACTTCCCGGGAGCAAGACCGTTAATGGAGAAGGCGGCGCTGTCGCGGGTCTGGCCCTTGCTGCCGAACACGCCGCAGAAGAATTCGGCGCGCGGAATGGGCCCTGTCCCTTCCGCTTCCAGCAGGAACGGCGGCCGAGCCGCGGCCGTGGAACCGGCAAGCGCCGCCTGATTATCTTTCACCGTACCTTCAACACTGGAGAAATCAGCCGCCAGGCTCGGAATGGCATTCTGGCGGAGCGTGGCCGCATCGCCCTTTGCAATGAGGTCGAAGTAGCGAAGAGCGGCGCCGTTGAGGGCGCTGCGCGTCGCTGCGTCCATGTCGCTGGCGGTGAGGCAACTCTCCGCCAGAACCCTCGAAGCAGAAAATACCAGCAGCACCAGGACGGCGGAACTTAGCAGCAGGCGGCACTGAATCGTTAACTGCATCCTGCCCCTCACAAATCTGTGTTTCAACAAGCGGCCGGCCTCAAGCACTTCTTTCTGTCCCCAGGAGAAGGATTGTAACCGCCGCTCCAAGCGAATTCCAGTAAGTGCAACAAGTTGCACATCCGGGTCTACTCATCGTTTCGAAGTTCCGCTGCAAGAAGAGTAAAGTCAATACGTTCTATAAGGTACAGGAGTTGGGGGTTGGCCGCCAGCGGACACTCCAGGCCAAAAGCGGTGCTAAAATTGCTGTTAGATGGTTACCGTCTCCCCGGAATGAGCAGTGAATAAGGATCGCATGGAGGGTTTCTCATGAGCGCGAGATTGAAGCTTACCGCGTTGCTGGTCGCGGGCGTCCTGTGCCTGCCGGTGACGGGATGGGCTGACACGCCGACCACGCCGCATCGCGTCCACAAAGCCAAGAAGCAGCAACCCCTGCCACCTCCACTGCCCTCGGGACCGCAAGGGCCTGTGCCCCAGGTTCCGCTGGATGCCATCGCGCCGGTCGCGCCCCAAGTGAGTTACAAGGACGGGCAGCTGACCATCGTCGCGCCCAACTCCACGCTGGGCGACATTCTACGTGGCGTGCGCAAGCACACCTCAGCCGACATCGAAATCCCGCCCACCGCCAGCGAGCGCGTGGTGATGCGGCTGGGTCCGGGTCCCGCGCCAGAAGTGATGGCCGAGCTGCTGAATGGATCGCACTTCAATTACATACTGCTGGGATCCCCAGACAATGCCAACCAACTTGTGCGGGTCGTGCTCGTCGCCAAGACGTCGGACACGCCAACTCCAAATGCTGGCGAGAAAGCGCCCACGTCTCCAGCGGTAGCCGACGCTGCGGATGCTCCCGATCCCGACCCCCAGGAAGATGCCACCGATGAGAACGCTGAGCAGCAGGGCACAGCGGAAGCGGAACAACCGCCGCCTCCCGCGGACCAGCCGGGTGTAAGAACGCCGCAGCAAATGTTGCAGGAGATGCAGCAGCGCCAATTACAGATGCAGCAACAGCCCGGACAACCGGGGATCTATCCCCCGGGCAGGCCCGGTGCAATCGTTCCGCCGGCGCAACCACAACCGCAGCCGGACCAGCAACAGTAGCCTGCGTTTTGAAAGTGCGCGGCTTCCAGCCGCGCCGCGAGGTTCTAGAAATTTGCCTCGTCAGAGGAATCTGTGGGTCACTGATGCGTTCGAATGGCGGCCGGAAGTTGGGCTCGCCCGGCCGCCGAACGCCGGATAGCGCGGACTCAGCTTTTTGTGTTCGTGGCCAGTTGGCTCTGGAACCACCTTGCCTCCCTGGTAAACGCTACGCCGTTTTGCAGAAGTCATCCGCGCCTCGTGCCGATGAACACGCAATCTGGGATACTTTGCGATCCCGCAAGCCTGGTTCTCTACGGGCGATGCCAAGCCAGTTCGAGACCTCATGCTCGATCTAGAATGGGTGAATCGCGGCGAACTCTGAGCGAACTCTGAGCGAACCGATTTCTCCATTCGAATCGAAACTTATGTATAATCCGCCGATGCAAGGAATACCCTGGAGCACAATTGCGCTCGGCTCGCTGTTGCTCATCGCGGCCCGCTCAATAGGAGGACAGGAAGTGAAATCTCCGCAACCTGAAAAGTCGAAGCCGCCCATCAAAACGGAGCAGCGCGGACGCATCCTTGGAATCGGCGGTGTCTTCTTCAAATCCGCTAATCGCGATCAGATGCGCGAATGGTATTCGAAGCATCTTGGACTCGCTGACACAGGCCAAGGCGTGATGCTTCCGTGGCGCGAACACGACGACCCGCAAAAGGAACACGTTACCGTTTGGACTATCTTTCCCGCCTCCACTAAGTATCTCGATCCCAGCCCCGCACCGTTCATGATCAACTACATCGTGGACGATATGGATGCTTTGCTCGACCGCTTAAAACAAGACGGAGTAAAGATTGACGCCAAACGAATGGATGAATCCTACGGTCGCTTTGCCTGGATCTATGACCTGGATGGGAATAAGATTGAGCTCTGGGAGCCGCTGCCCGCAAAGCCCTAAGGGCCTTCCACTGCACTTACTCCATCGGTTTTCTGTAGCTACGGTCCCGTAGTCGTAGGCAAAGAGGAGTCTCAATATCTCGCCCTGCCTAAATCTTCATTGTTTGGGCGAACCAGTCCTGCCGAACCGACTGTGATTCTGATCCGCAATTTGTAAAGGAGTGCAAATGAACTATTCACGTCTCGCGCTGGCGGCGCTTGGTGGCACGGTCGCGTCTTTTGCCTTTGGTTTCTTAGTGTTGTGGCTGGTGCCAGCTCTTATCAATGAAGGCCGCAAGTACCCGGCCGTATTCCGACCTAAGGAAAAAATGATGACTGTCATGCCAATTGGATTGGTCGCAACCTTCATGGCGATCCTGGTTGTCGCCATAATTTTCGCAATGATACATCAGGGCGGATCGGGCACTATGGAAGGTGCGCGCTTCGGCGTTCTCATTGGCATTTTCGTGGTTTGCGCATTTGTGCTGCACAACTACGTGAACCTGAACATCGGGCTGAAACTCGCTCTGGGACAGGCTGTGGCTTACTTTGTCCAGTGGACTATCATCGGAATAGTTATCGGTCTTATTTACAAACCCCTCGCTACACCATAAATCGTGAATATATCTGTTGTTGTTTTGCGTCTGAAGCCTTGATTGTGGTTTTTTAGCCTTGAACAGTTTTCGGCGGTCAGGGCACGCGCTTCGTCCCGGTCATTTGGATTGCCACTCGAATCGACCGCTTTCCTCGTCGAAATTCATTTCCGGTCCAATAAATGCATTCCAACATGAACTGAGTGGCTCGTAATTGCCACGTAGAATGGCCGGAAATGCTTGCGCCTGGTCATCTCAATATCCGCATCGGCCGATTCCGCCCGATCAGTCGCGCAGCGTTTACGATTCCGCCGCTCCCGGCGTGGTCAACGTGCTTCCTCTCGGAACCTCTTGTTGAAACCCTGGACGTCCTCCCCGAAGTCCCGCTGGCTGCTGCTCAAACGCAGTCAGAATCTCGGCGGGGAGCAGCACTTCCGGCTCCGCGACCTCCTCCGCTACAACCTGAGAACCGTGCGCGCTTACCTTCTGAAGGAAGCTTTTCAGCAACTCTGGGAGTACAACTCGCCCACTTGGGCCGGCAAGTTCCTCGATGAATGGTGTCGCCAGACCATGCGGTCCCGCATCGAGCCCATGAAGAAGATTGCACGCTCCCTCCGTCAGCACCGAGAGCTCATCCTCAACTATTTCCGGGCGCAGAAACTGATTTCCAGCGGTGTGGTGGAGGCCTTAACAACAAGGCCAAAGTCACTATGAGAAAATCGTACGGCTTTCGCACCTACCGAGTCCTCGAACTTGCTCTCTATCACTCACTTGGCAAGCTGCCAGAGCCGGAATCCACCCACGATTTCAACTGACGAGTCAGAAATTTAACATCATCTCTCGGTCGCAAGCGTGGCACCGATCAGGGCTGATTCCCAGCGCGCTCCACGCGCGCTTGCGAGCCCGGCTGCAGCGGTCTACTGGGCCGCGCGGCCACGTCGGCGTCCGAGCGGTTCATGGCTTTCTGCAGCAGATTCCAGTCGCGCGTAATATCGCTTTCCGAAGCTTTGGGCGGATTCCCCCGCCGCAGTTCCGCATGCAACCGGGCTTCAAGAAGCTGCTCGGTGAGTTGTTCCGGTGCGTCATAGGCGAGAATGTTGCTGCCCGAGACGCCGATACTCACCACTTCCCCTCCCACGTGAACCCGCATAACCGGATGACCCTGAGCATCGAGATCCGGAGCGGAGTTGCGTAACAGGCGGCTCCATTTTTCCACGCGGATACCCGCGCCTTCCGAAACCGGATCGGCCACGCTCAGGTGGAGATGATTCAACTCACTTTGATAAACGCGGCGATCCTCGGCCCCGAGAGGCGGTTCGAGAGCGCGTCCGGCGTTGAAAACCATCGCCTGCCGCGCCGGATCGAAGCGTCCCGCACCCGTTCCCACATACACCGCCACCACACATCCCGCAAAGATCGGATAGGCCACAGCACTGGGAACGATATACTTCTTCGATTTCAGGAAAGACTCAACCACACCATGCACCGGAGTGCTGCGCGCCATGCTGCCCGGTACCTGCGGGATCACAAAACGCGTGAACTTCAACTCTTGATGCCGCCCGCTGAACTTGATCAGGGTCTTGGCCATCTGCTTCGGCGTAGTGACTCCGGCATCGGCAACGATGCTCCGGTGCAGCGATTTCGGGTAATAGAAGTTCATGACGTCTTTGGCGAAATCGGCGCAGTTGCGGTAGCTGAGGTGGAAGTGAGAACGATTCGGCGCCGAATTGTAGCGCTCGATGAAGTCCCGATCCTGTTCCGCAGTAGTTTCGATTTCAAACCCATAGGTCGTGCGGTCGTAAGCCGTGCCCACAAGCTCATACCAGGTTCCGCCCGGAGTTCCTCCGTTATCCCGATCGGGCGCGACCGCTTCCAGATGCTTGCGGCGGTATTGGTCCCGCAGAAAAGTGACCATCTTCGCGTCCACAAACAGCGGAATATCGTCGGGCTGCTCGACCGCGTAAAGATAGGGAATCAGCGGAATCGCCACCCAGTCGTAGCCGCCGACTCCGTCATACCGGCTGATCACGACTCCCTGTTCCCCAGGAGCGCAGGGACGCAGCACCAGCGGCGTCTCAGCGCATACTCCAGACAAATACACCGCCGCATGTCCCGTGGCCGTAAAAAATCCCAGCTTACCGTAAGGCTCTTCCAGCAAAAGCGTAGCCGACGATGCTCTGGCCACCCCGGCACACGCCAACCCCAGCACCAACAACGTGCATAAAGCGCGCCGTATTCTCCCCACATCAGGCATGGCTATCCCTTAGTAAGAACCCCTTCAAGGTAGATTAGTTGCCGATAAACGAGAACGCGAGTTACGGAAGTCAACTCGTCAACAAGGAATACGGGATACAGCACCTACCCGATAGAAAAATAAACAGATACGGGATGTAAAAGGAACGTTAAATCTGCATCGCGGACCAGCGGAAGACGAAAAAGCAGATCAACCGAATTCACTTCCCAGATGGGGGCGGGTTCTATAAAAGGGGATGTCAAGAAGAAACACTCTCCCTCCTTACTTAGAGGAGGTTTTTTCTGACATCCAGCCCCTCTGCGGTAAGACGTGGTGCCGGAGCGTGGATCGGGTTCCGTGGAGCCATCTCGTTGCGCCGTTCCGAGGGAGCTTTCGCGCCGGCAAGCAGGGTGTTGGCAAGGGCCAACCATGGTTCTATCTGAGACTCGCGACCTAGCGCGGCACTATGGCTTTGTTGGGTTGTCCGAGGGAGCATACGGTGCCCCGTGAGACTTTTCGCCTAAACCCGGCAATAGATACTTACCCTCGAACCCGAGCGCTCAGCGACCGCCGGACCTGGCAACCAGTAGAAACGATGGTTCCGCGTTCCGATGTACTCTGCGCGCTCAAGCTGCTTGTAGCTTCACCTGCTCGGGGTTGAACCTTTCTCCTTTCTTCCAGATCTTTAGCGTGATGGCGGCGATCTTGCGGGCCAGCGTCAGGCGGGCCATCTCCGGCCGCATGCCTTTGGCCAGCAGCCCCAGATAGAACTCGCGCCACACTCCCTGGCGAACGCTGGCCGCGGTAGCCGTGCTCTTGAACAGATTTTTCATCTCGTGGTTGTGGTTCCAGTTCAAACCGCGAATCAGCGCCGGGCGGCGGCGTTCCACCTGCCCATTCACCATGCGGTATTCGCCGCTGTCGCGCGTCTCCAGCCCCAGTCCGCAGTAACTCCAGAACTGGCGTTTGCTGCGGAAACGATGCGGCGTCTGCACCCGCCCGATCAGCAGCGCGGCGCGAATCGGCCCCAGAAACGGCACCGACTGCAACCATTGCGCCGCCGCATGTTTGCGACACTCCGCGATCAACTCCCGCCGCACCGCATGACGCAACGGCTGCAGCGCGTCCAACTCCTGATACAAATGCTCCGCCCGCCGCCGCAACCCACCCTCCAACTGCCCCAGATATTCCTTGCGATGCCGCTTGCCATATAGCTTCTTGCCCACACAGCTCACCGCCTGGCCCCGAAACACCGCCTTCAACCGCGCCATCACTCGCGTCGTGTCTTCCGTCAGCTGGGTATAGCTGCGCGCCATCGGCTGCACCTCCCGCGCGCTGCTCTCCCCGTGATACACCGGCGACAGCATCCCCGCCCGCAACAACTCCGCCAGTTTCCGCGCATCGATCGCGTCGCTCTTGCTCCCCGACTTCAACAGCGCATTCTTCCGCGGATTGCACACCACCAGCTTCGCCACCCGCCGCACCAGCACATCGTAAAGCCACGCCGAGTGCGTTCCCTCCTCGAAGGTCACCTGCAGCCTGCCTCGCACGCCATGAACGAAGTCCAGAACCGCATCCGCCCGCGTGGCCAGCACCGACTGCATCAGCACTCGACCGTCCTCGTCCAGCACCGCCACCGAAATCGTGTCCCGGTGGACATCCATTCCGATATATCTCACACTGTTCATCAGGGTGTTCCTTTCGTTGCGCTTTGGTGGTCTGCTTCTCACAGAACAACCGCAGCCTACTCGAAAGGGGCGCCCTTTTATAATGCGTGCCCCATCCTTGCCGCGTTTTTTGCGGCAGAGCCCGCCCTGAGCGAAGCCGAAGGGGTGGAGATTTTGAAATTCCTCTCCACGCGCCGGTCAGGAAACCCAATTCAAGGCTTGTCATTCCGACCGGAGCCGGACCCTGAGCGAAGCCGAAGGGGACGGCGGAGTGGAGGAACCTGCTGTCCTTGACATCTCAACCACAGCCGGAGTAAAGCCGTGCTCTCGAACACCGTCTCCTCCAGCGCCCCCCAATTCATTGACGCGCCACAGCGCGGCCCCCTAATATGAAATCCCGCACCAAGCGGACCCTATTCATTGATCGCCAGCAATGATCGGCCAAACATGATCGGCCAAACATGATCGGCCAAATATGATCGGCCAAACCATCTCGCATTACCGCATCGTCGAGAAGCTGGGCGGCGGCGGCATGGGTGTGGTCTATAAAGCCGAAGACGTGAAGTTGGATCGCTTCGTCGCCCTCAAGTTCCTGCCCGAAGACGTGGCCAAAGACCCGCAGGCCCTCAGCCGCTTCCAGCGTGAAGCCAAGGCAGCCTCCGCGTTGAACCATCCGAACATCTGCACCATCTACGAAATTGACGACCAGCACGGCCAGGCGTTCATCGCCATGGAGTTTCTCGACGGCGCAACCCTGAAGCACCTGATTGGCAATCGCCCCATGGAACTGGATCGAGTCCTGGAAATAGGCATCGAGGTTGCAGACGCACTCGACGCCGCTCATGCCCAGGGCATCGTTCATCGTGACATCAAACCGGCCAACATTTTCGTTACCAAACGAGGACACGCCAAGATTCTCGACTTCGGCCTGGCCAAGGTAACGCGCAAGCCGGAAGCGGCCGCGATCGAGGCCACCGCCACAGTTGCCGAGGAGCATCTCACCAGCCCCGGCAGCGCCCTGGGAACAGTCGCCTACATGTCGCCCGAGCAGGTTTTGGCCAAGGAACTGGATTCCCGCACCGATCTCTTCTCCTTTGGAGTCGTGCTCTACGAAATGGCGACAGGCACGTTGCCTTTTCGTGGTGAAGCCTCGGGCGCAATCTTCGATGCCATCCTTCACAAACAACCTGCCGCCCCCGTGCGTCTGAATCCCGATCTCCCAGCCAAGCTCGAAGACTTAATCTCCAAGTCCCTGGAGAAAGATCGCGACGTCCGCTACCAGTCCGCCACAGAGTTAAAAGCCGACCTGAAACGGATGAAGCGCGATACCGAGTCGCAGCGCCTTCACGTCGCTGCTCCCGCAGCGACCGGATCGTTCCTGGCGGGTCGATACCGCAAGGAATTCATGTTAGCCCTGGCAGTATTGGTGGCGGGAGTTCTGTTCGCGTTTGCAGTACGCAAATACGATCAACGTGCTCATTCACCGCAAGCGGAAAAGATCGCTTCAAAAGCGACTCCGGAAACCATCGCGGTGCTTCCCTTCCGCGACCTTTCAGCAGCCACCACCGACAGTTGGGGCATTGGCATCACCGACGCCATCATCAGCCGCTTAACCTCATTGCAGAATCTCGCCGTGAGGCCAACCACATCGGTTTTGAAGTATGCCAAGGAAGCCCCCGAGCCGGCCGAAGTGGCCAAAGCATTAAACGTGGAGAGCGTTCTCGAAGGCACCTACCAGCGTTCTTCAGACGTAATCCGCGTGACCGTTCAATTGATCGACGGCCGCACTGGAAACACCAAGTGGTCGCAACGCTACGATCTGCACAGCGCTGACATCCTCAGCTTCGAAGATCAGGTTGCCACCAAGGTCGTAGAAGGTCTCCAGATCGAAATCTCTCCCCTGGAGCAGAAGGCCATCCAACAGCCCGTAACCACCAGCGTGGAGGCTTACAACGATTATTTGCAAGCCCGTTTCTATTTCAATGAGTATCTGATGGATTCGCGCGTGGACAGCCTCGAAAGGTGTGAGAGTCTCCTGGAGAGTGCGATTTCGCTGGATAAGAATTTCGCAGACGCCTACGCATTGCTGGGGGCGTCCTATTCCTTTCAGAGCGCAAACTTCGTGAAGGACGCCGAGGCGAATCTGAAGCGCGGCGAGGCCGCCGCCCAGAGCGCATTGCGGATCAATCCCCAGTCCTTAGAGGGATTGATAGCGCTGGCGGGCGCTTATGGCGAGGAAGGCCGGGAGCAGGAGGCGATCCGCACTCTTAAACAGGCGATTGCACTTGCGCCCAACCATGAGACCGCTTGGCAAATGCTGGGTTATTCGTACTACTACGCTGGCCTCAACGAACGCGCCGAGCAAGCTTACCGCCGCATTACCGAACTGAATCCCACACCTCCTCAGCCCCACTGGATGCACGCCCGCATGCTTCTCTACAGCGGTAGAGCGCCTGAAGCGGAAAAAGAAATGCGCCAACTGGTTGCGGCCAACCCAGATCAATTCAAAGCCCTGGCCTACTTCGGCGGGTTGCTCTATTACGAAGGCAAACTCGATGAAGCCCAACCGTATCTGGATCGCTCAGTTCTACTCTCCCGCGAATCAAGCGACGACTCGCCTCGCATGATGGCGGCCTTCCTCTACGCATCGCGCCATCAACGGGAAAAGATCAACCCCAAGTTATTGGAACACCGTCCCGAACAGATCATCGATGGCGACGCCGCCTACTGGATCGGAGGCATCTACGCCCTGCTCGGCGACCGCCAGCATGCCCTGGATTGGCTGAAACGCACCGTCGCGCTCGGAGATGTGAACTACCCCTGGTTTGAACGCGACAAGAACTACGACAGCCTGCGCGCCGACCCCGAGTACCAGTCGGTAATGGCCGGAGTCCGCCAACGCTGGCAGGCCTACAAGAAAGAGTTCGATGCCGCCCCGTAATCGGCCAAACATGCTCGGTCAAACGCGGAGAAGCCTACCTGGCAGCCGGACAAGGCAGGGCAGTCGCCGCCGAGTTGCTGCAATGAGGTTTACCCTGTGTCCCCTGTGTTTAAGATTTTTCTGAATCCGTATCCACGAATTCCCGGCCCCTCCGTCGAATTCGGTAATAACATACTTGGCAACACAGGATGCGGCTTCGGCGGATTCACAACGTAATTTTTATTTGCTTTAGGCGTTCTAAATACTCATTCGCGTCCTTCTCGTCCTCGGGGTTAATCGGACTCACGATTGATCCATTGCTGTAGATTCTCACCACCCGCTCACGTTCCTCGCGTTTCAGCAGTTCGTCTTTCGAGACGGTGAGCACTTCTCGCACAGCGTTATCAAATTTCTGAAACTCTGTCTTGCCGGGAACATCGGGCGGCGGTAAAGGCTTCATTTCTTCTCGCTTTCACAACTTGATGATAGTGTCCGGGGTGGTTTCTCCGGTCTTGATTCGGGCTTCATTCTGGCTCAAAAAGGTGACAGCGTGACGCGCCCCTTTACGGTGTCCTGACAGTAAGAATTTCTGGAAAATCTCAGCTTGGATGGATTCGTGGCGATGCTTGCCGCTGAGAACGATAATTCCGGGGTGTGTGCAGATTTTGAATTTCTTGTGATTGATTCCCGTTTCGGTTGTTACGACGATTCTATTTTCTCTTGTCGCATATCGAATTACATCTGCATCCTCCGTATTCCCCATTCCATTCTCCCGAATGTATTCGATATTCAGCGCAGAAGAAGAATCCCCTAGCGCTTTGGCTAGGGGATCAGTGACACACTCATCCAATAGAAGTCTCAGATTCGTTGTCAACAGGGTGCTCCAATACTGCTCCTGCAAAACCCAACGCCTCTTTGACCTGCTCCAAGGACAGTTGGGGATATGATTTACGGGCACCTTCCAACTCCCCGTAGTACTCGACTGCATCAATCACCATGTACACGGGAATACGAGTACCAGCTATTCTCGGCGTGCCGCCGAGAATTTCATCGTCTATTGCGATACTGGGGTATTGTGATGCTGCCTCTCGAAGCACCGAACAAAATGGCACTTCAAAATCCTTCAGAGTAGAAATAAATCTATCTCTGCACTTCGGCCAGTGGCCTCGCTCATAGCGCGAACCTGGCGAGCCGAACACTGGCGCATCCTTACACCGAATGGCGGCCCTGAAACGCGGTTTCATAAATTCTTTTCTCCTATCAACTTCTTAGCGACGACGCTCAAGGCGTCAATGTCGTCGTGAGGTGTAAATTTCTTGAGATGCAGCAGTCGATCTGCATACATCTGCAATTTCAATTTCTTCTTGTCCCAAGTAACCCATGTTTGATTCACGCCCTGAGGGACTGTCGGCAGACTGACGGAAAACCCATCAATCACAGCCGTCCTATTGTCGAACGGAACCTTGGTCGGGAGTAACAATAGTCGGCTTTCCCAGTGCTCCACAGGAAACTCGAACTCCCCATGTATGTGAGCCTGTACCGTTGCTTCCCCAATGTATTCGCTCGCCCAGTCGAAGAAGTCATCGGCAGAGACGTGGTGCCTCTCGCTCTCATCGCTCTCTGGCGGCCAAGCATGGTAGTCCACTTGCAATTTCGTTTTTGATGGGTCGTCGTCATCAGCTTCCCAATATACGTGCACGTGATAGTCGTTAATTTGAGGATTGCTTGAAACGAGCAACGCGCTGTTCCACCCCTCTGCAACACTGACGCTGCCAAGAGCCTCAGAAAACTTGTCAATGCTAAACTTATCGGCTGGCAAGCTGATTCGATACGATAGTTCGGTGCAGTTCTTGGAGGCAAAAGTCGGAGACGGCTCAAAAGGTTGAGCAGGGCGATCACCGACACCTTTGTGGCGTAGCATCAATTGCTCCGCTTGCCTCGCTTTTGCCGCTTCACGCTAGAATGGTTCTCCTACCTGACCCGTGAGTTCGGCATACGTTATCCGCTTACTTACGATCTGGCGCACAGCAAGATCAAACCGATCCGAATCGGTCTTTGGCGCTTCCTTTGTACCACGATTATTGTACCGAAACATCGGCAATAATATACTTGACTTCGATTCCCAAGCCTGCGACCATATTCTCTACGCATTGGTTCTTTGACATAATAATAGCAATGAGATAACTACCGCGAATTCAATATTTTGCGAGAGGGGTCGCCGATTCCAGGGCACTTAGCCCCCTAGGAATCTCCTAAGTCCTTTGAATGGAATATTTTACGGTTTGTTTCCAATATTTTACCCGGATCCCAACAGGCCAAGAACACCGCAACTTATTGATTCCAGATATCTTACCAAGATCGCTCCGCAATTTTTTTTGATCTGGATCTAGGTCAGCTTCCGGATAGCCCAGGCAGCACTCTCAGCCACCACCTCGTCCTCATCCCTAGCCAGCTTGTCGAGCAGCGGAAGGAATTTCCGGTCGCCACTGTTGCCCATGGCGATGACCGCGTTCCGCCGCAGGCCAGCGTACTTCGCCCGCCGCACCGGTGATCCACGAAAGGTTCGCCGAAATTCCTCCGCGCTCATCTCCGCCAGCCAGTCGAGCGCTGGATTCACCAACTCCTCGCGCGGCTGGAACTCAGCAGCCTGTAGTCGCCGGAGCCTTCCGGTTCCAGGGGCAAACATCCTGGCAGATGTCGCACCCAAGAACATGCCGCCCCATCCCGGAGCGCAACTCATCATCCTCAGGAAGCACGCCGCGTTTCTCGATCGTGAGATAGGAGATGCACTTGTTGGAATCGAGCTGATAGGGCGCGATCAGTGCGTCAGTCGGGCAGGCGTCAATGCAGCGCGTGCATGTGCCGCAGCGATCGGGCGCGGGCAGCGCAGGTTCAAGTTCGAGCGAGGTAAGAATCACGCCCAGAAAAAGCCACGACCCAAGCTTCTGGTTGAGATGCACGTGTTCTTCCCGATCCATCCGATGCCGGCATACTTCGCCACCACTCGCTCGACGATCGGGCCAGTGTCGACGTAACAGCGAGTGATGAGATCGTCGCTCCTACATGCATTTCTCAAAGCCGCTTCAACTTGCCGCAAGCGCGCGCATCACCACGTCGTGATAGTCCTGCCGGCTCCACGCGTAGCGGGAAATCCAGCCGCGCGCTTCCTCCGGTTCCTGCGTGGAATACGGTTGCGCCGTGTTGTAGTTGATGGCGCACACCACAACACTGCGAGCCCAGGGAGCGGCGTTGGCGAGCGACGCGCGCTTCAGACGTCCCTGCTCGTCGCGCGCAGCCATATAGTTCATCTCGCCGGCGTGCCCCGCGGCAATCCAGCGCGGAAAGTACTCCAGCTCCGGAGCGTCCTCCACCGAAGCGATGCCCGCGAGATCAAATCCCGCGTCTGTGGCGGCTTTCGTGACCGCAACCTTGATTTCAGCGGATGGAAGCATGGCGGATCAACACGAATGGGGACGTAGACACGTAGCTTGCTACGTCTCTGCCGGCGCCGCCAAGACGTTGCCAGCAACGTCTCTATGGCAAGCCCTTTAAGCTGCGGCGGACAACCGCCGCCAGGAAGCGCCCAGTTCCCAATTTGGAACTGCGCTTCACTTTTTTGGCGGCACAAACATTTCCTCCGCAGGATCAGCGTATAAGCTTTTGCTCACAGAGTCACGCATCTCACGCTGCGCGTTCTCCGAATTTCGCTTTGCAAAGGAGTCCACCTCTATGCCTCAACCCACGCACACTCAAACCACAACCATCCAAATATCTGTGATCAACGAGAGCACCGTGCTGGCCGACACCGATATTGTGCCGGTCGTCGGGGCGCTCCAGAAGCAAGTGACCAACGACTTCCGTCCCGTCTGGGGGACCGATGCCGAACTCACCATTGTCCCCAAGGGCACTCAGCCACCCAGCGGGAGCTGGTGGCTGGTGATGCTCGACGACTCCGACCAGGCCAACGCTCTCGGTTACCACGACCTCACTACCGAGGGGCTTCCCATCGGCAAGGTGTTCGCCGCCAGCGATCTGAAGGCGGGCACGTCCTGGACCGTCACCGCCAGCCACGAACTGCTGGAAATGCTCGGCGACCCCAACATCAACCTGACTGTGTTCGTGCAGACCACCAACACGGCCGGAACTCTCTACGCCTATGAAGTTTGCGACGCATGCGAGGACGATAGCCTGGGCTATCAAATCGACAACATCCTGTTGTCCGATTTCGTCTATCCATCCTGGTTTGAGAGTTTCCGCACCGAGGGCTCGACGCAGTTCGATCGCATGAACAAGATACAGAATCCACTTCAGTTGCTGGTGAATGGCTACATCGGGATCTTCAACGTAAGTTCCGGCAGCGGTTGGCAGCAACAGACCGCGGAAAAGCGAGCGACCAACGTCTTGCATCGGGGAGCCGTCGGCACGCGCCGCGAACGCCGCAACATTCCTCACGAACTGTGGATCAACAGCCTGCCGCAGCGCAAGATCGTGGGCAACGCGCAGAAGTATCGCCAGCAACTGCAGACCATCCAGAAGCGGCGGGAAGCAGCCTGAGAGTTGTCCTTTGGGTCCCTCGCTCGCACCGCCCCGCGCGGAAATTGCGCGGGGCGTTTTTGGCAGGGGCCAGTGGTCAGTGATTCACGGAGCGCTGTGCCCGTTGCAGTGCAGCACTCCCAGGTAAGCGCTCCACGGACCGACCGCATCACGATACTGGTAGGCCATCACGCGGGATAGCTGATGCACATGAGTGAGGTCGTGAACGGCCCAGGTCGCCAGCAGTTCCGATAGCGTTACCACTCCCAGTTCTGGATGCGTTCCGCGCCGGGCCAGGTCTTCCGGCTGCAAATTCAGTGCCTGCAGCGCAGCCAGATTTTCTTTGCGCAGGCGCGCGAACTCGTCCAGGAGTTGCTCGAGAGACTTGCCTTGACTCTCTTTGGTTTGCGCGAAGCGGTCGAAGGGATCGAAGGGCCGCGCTTCGGCGTGGTCGAGGATGATCCGCGCGCGCGGCATCCAGTCGGTGCGCTCTCCGACAATCAGGTGGCCCACGATGTCGAACGCGCTCCAGCTTCCTTTGCCTTCGTTGGTGCGGTCTTCGCTGCGGCGCACCCAGATGTCGGGCATCCCGCGCAACAGTGTATCGAGAGTGGCGGGAGTGCGATTGAGAACTGCAATAGCTTCGCCCAGGCTGAATTCTGTCATGGTTGGCATGTTTTCGTAGATGCAGGGCCCGGAAATCGGACTCAAGAGATAGATCGGTAGCATCAGTCGCGGCGATGCAGGCCAGTGCGTCCTTCTACGAAGGAGCCTCGCTCTTGCCCCCCTCGGCCCCATCGTCTGCCCACTCCGCATCACACGCGTGGCAGCGCCAGGCCGGGCGCTGCACGGGCATGGGCACGCGGAGGAATGCGCTCATGTAGGCGATGGGACGGTCCAGTTCCTGAAAATTCACGTCCAGCGACCGGCAGTTGGGACAGCGCGGCTGCTCGTACAGTCCAATGCCCTGCACGTAGAGGCCTTCGAGAATCGGCTCGTCGAGAATCTTGCGCGCGTTCTCTACATCCGCGGCGCGTACATTGAGTTTGATCCCACCGATGAAGTTAGAAATGAACCAGTCCAGGCGAACCAGGTTGTCGTCCGCGAGAAAACATTCAATGCCCGCCGACTCCAGACTGCCCTTGGCCAGCAGTGCCTCTGGCAGATCGCGAAACTGCTGGATGGTCACAAGCTCCCGCACTTCCATTTCCTGCCGCGGTTCCTGTGCCGGGTCGTCGGCACATTCAAGGTGCCTGAGGTCCATCTCATCTTCAAGCGCGTCCCAGGCCATCTCGGTCAGCGACTCGGCGTTCTGGGCCAGCCGCTGCAACTCGCCATCGGTCATGCCGGCGTAGTTGTCTGCCAGGCGCCGGCGCTCGCGCTTCTCGTCCAAAGAAGATTTGTCGAGGTAGGACACTTGGCAAGGATACTTCAGTGCCTGCAATCGGCCAACTGGCATTGACCATTGAGTTTGGTTTCGGGATGACGCCGAGGGGGACGGTTACGAACTACCTTCTGCGAACTCCGAATTTGTGCGCGAGTGCCTGCGGACGATCAGCAGGCCAACCAAAACTGCACTGACCAGCATGACAACCCTTATGTAGAGGCCGGCGTGAAAAGCCTGGTCGCCAGCAGCGATTCTTAACAAGCCCGAGGACGCGCTGATGCTGCAGAATCCGAAATAGATTTTCTCCATCCATCCGCGGGAAATTACCAGGAGCCATAAAAGAATGGCGGAGACGACGGTAAAGATTCCGCAGACAATCCACGTGCCCGAAGGCACGGTGGAGGGTACCCAGACGCCGTCGGCCGGGGTGGCTGCAACCATCTGCCGCACCGCAATCAGCAGGAACACGATGGAGTGCGCCAGCGCGACGATGGCGCGCTTGCGGTTGGTCAGAATGGAGAATCCGCCCATGCTTACATTACTGTACTGAAATGGCGGGCTTGAGGCTGTGACCTATATCACGCGAGCCGCCTGGTCTGCCTCGAACGCCCCAGTCCGTCGGCAAAACGACAAACGGCCCGCAGGTTAAACCTGCGGGCCGTCCGGTGGACTGTTTGGGATTGACCAAGAGGTGGTCACTCTACGTGGCCTCTCACGGCGACTCCCGGGTCGGGGCCGAAGCCCAAGAACGGCAGCCTTCGCGCGACCGACGCGATGCTCCGTCCGTACTCACCGGCTAGTGTGCGGGCTGTAGCTCCCGGCGCGTCGTCATTGAATCGGCGCCCGGAGCCCCGCTTAGAGCAACCAGCTCTAAGTCTCAGCCACCTCACCTGGTCTTAGACTCCCACAACTACTGCCACATTCAGAACTTGTCATTCGACCACCTCCTTTCCGGTGTAATCGCACATTAGTACGAAATCCCCCTGTGCGTCAACTCGCTACAGAAGCGGGTATCGAGGAAGCAACCTTCTTACATTTGCCGGAGGTCTCTTAGGTGATGAACCAGGGGAAGATTCTCCGGCGAAAGAGGCAAAGCAGGAAAAGCTCAATGATTGATATCGCGAGTGGCTGTTGAAAAAGTCCGTGATCGGAATGTAGTCTTGGCTGCGATTATCGCTGCCGTCGAGTTTTTCCTCTCACCTCAGCTAAATGACAGCTGCCACGGTAGGTGTTGTCGGTTGGCTGAGGAAGCGCACTAGCCGCTTGATGTTCTGCGCCGCCGCTGCCAGAAAGAACTGCTCCCGCACGAATTTCATTCTCCGCAGGCGCAAGCGCCGCAGCCCGATCTGATTCTTCAGTTCCGCGAACAGGGCTTCCACCTTTTTTCTTTCCCGCTGTGCCTTCGCGAACTCTGGGGTGTTGACCAACTGGCGAGCGCGTTGGCGGGCCGGCTCATCCATGTGAATAGCGAGATACTTATATCGCCCGCTGGTGCATTGCGCTTTTTGCGAACAGGCTCCACAACGTTTGCCGCTGCCGATATAGGCGTGAGCGCGGTTGCGGACATTCAGGCCGACATAGTTGAGCTGTTCCCCCGCAGGACAGCGATAGCTATTGCTTTCGGGTTGGTATGTGAACCGATCGGGACCGTAGAACGGGCTGTTCTTTCTGTGGATACTGTCGCGGGTTCGCATATAAGGAGTGATGCTCCGATCCGCCAACCATTGCAAGAACTCCCCGTTCCCGTAGGTGGTGTCGGCCGCTACCGATTCCGGCTCTCGTCCTTGCCATTCCGTGAAGCGAGTGAGCATGTCCTGCGCGGCCACAGTTTCCTGGCTCATGCGCGCCGCCGTGGCCTGCACTCCCACGATTACGCAACTGTGGTTGTCGACCAGATAGTTGTCGTAGTACCCCAGTCGGGCCGGAGTCCCACCTTTGGTGGCGTAGGTCGCATCGGGATCCGTGGTCGATACCTGATCCTGCTGATGCACGGGCTCTTCGGTGGGGTTCTGCTGCTCCAGTTCCACCAGGTACTGGCGCACGGTTTGGTTCACTTGCGCCGCTTCCGCTAACTGCTGGCGCGGAATGCGGCTTTCCTTCGCCGCATTCGCCTCCACGAAACTGCCATCGACCGACAGGTGCTTGCCCTGCACCAATCCCACTTCCACACACTGCAGCACGATCTGCTCAAACAACTCCTCGAACAGCTTCGATTCCTGAAACCGCCCATGCCGGTTTTTCGAGAACGTGGAGTGATGCGGGATCTCCTGATCGAAGCCCAGACCGGTGAACCAGCGCCACGCCAGATGCATGCGCAGTTCCTCCACCAACTTACGTTCGCTGGTGATGCCGTACAAATAGCCGATCAGCACAATGCGCAGCAGGAGTTCGGGATCAATCGAGGGGCGACCCGTCTCGCTGTAGCTGGCTTTTAGTCGCTCGCGCACAAACTCAAAGCTGATGTGCTTTTCGATGAGCCGCAGCAGGTGAGTCTCTGGAACCTGATCTTCCAGGCGGAAGTAATAGAACAGCGCTTCGGAGCGGTCGTGTTGCCCCATCATGATCAGCAGGCCTCCGACGATGAGAATCAAACACAGCATGGGCAGGATCACTTTCTTCTAACATGCTTCTGCTGAATCCCACCTGCTAATCGACAGTGACTTTTTCAACACCCACTAGATGGGATGAGAAGGCCGGTCTCCGGACGGGATGCGGTACGCTCCCAAGTTATCGACGTGCTCAAGGCACAGATAAAAAGGAGACCGGCAATGAGGAAGGTTAGCACCAGAGCAGCAGCGCAGAGCAGGAATATTTCGCAGCAGAAACTGACCATTGGATTGGATCTGGGAGATCGTAACAGTTGGTACTGCGTGGTGGATGAAGCCGGCCAGATACAACTGGAGCAGCGAGTCCGTACGAGTGCGAAAGCGTTGCAGGAAGTCTTCGCCGCCATGCCGCGCAGTCGGATCGCACTGGAAATCGGGACGCATTCACCCTGGATCAGTCGCTTGCTCAGCAAGTTGGGGCATGAAGTGATCGTGGCGAATGCGCGCAAGGTACGGCTGATCGGGGAGAGCCGCAAGAAAGACGATCGGCTGGATGCGCAGGCGCTGGCGCGGCTGGCCCGGATCGATCCCGAGTTGCTGTATCCGGTGAAGCATCGCAGTGCGCAGGCGCAAGCGGATCTCATGCTGATTCGGGCGCGCGCAGGGCTGGTGCGAGCACGAACCGGGCTGGTCAACACGGCTCGCGGGCTGGCGAAGTCTTACGGCGAAAGATTGCGCAGCTGCAACGTGCGCAACATGGATCCGGAGAAAGCCGAAAGCTTAAGTCCGGAGCTGCAAGCCGCACTGGAGTCCCTATTGAACGCAATTGAGTCGCTGAGCGAGCGCATCGTGGAATACAACGAGCGCATCGAGCAGTTGGCGCAGCAGAGTTATCCGCAAACCGCGCTGTTGAAACAGGTGAAGGGTGTGGGCACACTGATCGCGCTGACGTACATGCTGACCCTGGAAGATCCGCATCGTTTTCAAAAGAGTCGCGACGTGGGTGGCTATCTGGGATTGCAGCCGGGACGCAGAAACTCGGGCCAGAGGGAACCGCAGTTGCACATCAGCAAGGAAGGCGATCCTTATCTGCGGACGTTGTTGGTGCAAGGAGCGCAACACATCTTGGGACCATTCGGCATCGACTGTGATCTGCGACGCTGGGGTCTGAAACTGGCCGAGCGCGGTGGGCAGAAAGGGAAGAAACGAGCGATCGTCGCCACCGCAAGAAAGCTGGCGGTGCTGCTGCATCATCTGTGGGTGAGCGGAGAAGCATACGAACCGTTGCACAACAGCAGCCCAACCACAGTAGCCGCAGCCGCGTAAAAACAAAAACCGTTCCAGGAAGAGAAAAGACAAAAACCCAAAGCCGAGTTTCGGTGACTGCGTTAATGGCCTGGCCCAGGTTCGACTCGGAAACAGCCGAACCACAGGGCGCCAAACAGATGGCAGCACCGGCTGAACTGAGAACGCCCAACATGCACCGAGCGAAACGAATCGCTCCTCGAGAGTGCGGATGGAAGCATGGCGACAGTGGCAGACTCGGCCGGAGAAAAAAACTTCTTTCCAATGAAGAACAGAAAAATCACTTGACTCCGACCGGCCTTCTCATGGAAGGCCGTTACGCTCATGACCCCGGCTGCCCGATGGAGTCGCCTGGCTCAGTCGCGAACGATACAGTATTGCCTGTATGTCAACTTTTCCTATATGCGGCAAAAGATCTTAGCCAAAACAACTACCTCTTGCCGTATCGCGCGGTGAACAAAGGCGAGGCTGTTTTGGCAGAGTTCTTGCTCCTAACGTCCTTGAATATGAGATGGACAAAGCCTCTCGAACAGTTTTTCGAAGTGATGGTCGCCTTGTGGTTGTTTGACGTCATTCGCAAGCCCACATCACGTTCTGTGGACAGGCGATTGATGTAACCAGGCCATTCACGCATTGACTTGGAACCGTCCACGTCTTGGGGCGTTTGATGCTCTGTTATCCTCGTTGCGTCGCAACCATGATGCCAGACGCCACCAGTCCGTCCACGGTGGGAAGCATTCTTCGCCAGCGCTGTCCCCGATGCCGCATGGGAAGCATCTTCCGCTATTCCATCTTCCGGGGGTTTCCCAAGATGCACCAGCGCTGTCCGGTCTGCGATCTCAAGTTCGAGCGCGAGCCGGGCTACTTCCTGGGCGCCATGTATGTCAGCTACGCTTTGGCGCTGGGGATCGTCGCGCTGATCGCGGCGCTGCTGTGGTCCGTGACTGGCTGGTGGATCACGAAAGATACCATTTGGGCGGTGGTGATATTCCTGCCGTTCGCGCCTACCATCACGCTGTTTGCCCGCGTGCTCTGGATCTATCTCGACCAGACCATCGACCCCGATCGGCGACCCTAGCGAATTCTCCCGTACAAGAAGTTTGGCAAAGCTTTCCCATATTTGCGTGTGCGCGGGCAACCCCCGCCCTGCGTCCGCGTTCTTAACTTGATTCATGGATACAATCCGGGGTGAAGCATCCGCGGAACATGCCGTTCTGAAGACGCGAACCTCCGGATGCGCTATTCTCAGATGCGTTATTCTCAACAGGGAGAACGTGGAATGATTCGCTTTGCTGCGGCAACGATTACCTTGATCATCCTGATGGGTTCGTTTGCCTTTGCTCAAGAGACAACGCCGAAAGTGCAGCTATTTGGAGGGTATTCGCTGCTCCGTGCGGATCATGGCAAACTGACCGGCGCACTCCTGGACCTGGATCTGCGCCAGTCTTCCAACCCGTTCGCCGTGCAAACCTATTTTTTCAATGGCTGGAATGCCGAGGCGCAGTACAATGCCGGCCGCTGGCTTGGCATTGCCGCTGACGTTGGCGGCCGCTCCGCCACTCCAATCACAGAGGCGAGGGGCAGCACCCTGGCCGGACTCCCCAAAGAGACGGCCTATTCATTCCTGGCGGGACCGGTGATTTCATACCGGACGAAGTCAAGAGTCACTCCCTTCGTGCATGCTCTGTTCGGTTGGGATCGAACCAGCCTGCGCTGCGAGTACGATCACCGGCAGCGTGACGTCTCCGGTATCTGTCGACCGCCACAACGTACAACGATTTCGCGATGGCTTTGGGAGGCGGAGTCGATTGCAGGATCACGCGGCACTTCTCGGTTCGGTTAGGACAGTTGGACTGGTACCATACCAGCGTTGATCTGAATAAGTTTTACACACACGCCTTCGGGGGCAGCCTGTTGCAAGGGCTCGCCACTCACCAGGTCAACTACCGATTCTCCGCCGGAGCGGTGGTGCGGTTCTGAGGCGGGTTTCTAAGGCAATCCGAACGCGTACACTGCGCTGCCCGCCGCGATCGCCACGTATTCCTTGCCGTCCACGGCGAAGGCGATCGGCGCGGCATACACTGCTCCACCCATCTGGAAGTGCCACAGCGCCTTGCCCGAGGCCGCATCCAGGGCAATGAAGTTTCCTTCCGCGTCGCCGGTGAAGACCAGGCCTCCGGCGGTCGTGAGCACTCCTGACCACGTCGGGGACGTGTGTTCAAACTTCCACTTGATTTCTCCCGTCGCGGGATCGATCGCCTTCAGGAATCCGCGATAGGGCTCGGCTTCTTCGGAAGGAAAATATGCGCTGCCGTAATACGCATGACCTGCCTCGTAAGGCTGCGGCGCCGTGCTGAAGATGTCGCATTGATCGCGCGCGGTTACGTAAAACAGCGCGCTCTGCGGATTGAATGCCGGCGCCATGAAGTTCGTCGTCCCCAGCGCACCCGGACATACGGTATGTCCCTCTAGCGTGGGGGCAGCTTCCTTCTTCGCGAGCGGACGTCCTTCGGTGTCTTTGCCATTGCTCCAAGTGGTCTTGCCATAGGAGTTGGCCGAAATCAGTTTGCCGGTCGTGCGATCAATTACGTAGAAGAAGCCATTGCGGTTGGCTTGCGCGATCAGATGTTTGCCGCCGGAATCGATCATCACCGGCACCTGCGTCGCATCCCAGTCATGTTCGTCGTGCTTGGTGAATTGAAAGTACCAATTCATCTTGCCCGTGTCGGCGCTGAGCGCGAGCAAAGTATTGCTGTATAAATTGTCTCCCGCGCGCCCTTCGCCGCGATTCGACGGCGAAGGATTCCCCGTCGGCCAAAAGATCTGGTTCGTCACCGCATCGTAGGTTCCCGTGTTCCACGCCGGAGCGCCGCCAATCTTCCACGAATCGCCCTCCCACGTTTCATGCCCGGGTTCGCCCGGCCCCGGCACAGTGTAGAAGCGCCATTTGCGCGCGCCGGTCGCAGCGTCGTAGGCGTCAATGAACCCGCGCACTCCGTACTCGCCTCCAGAAACGCCAATCACCACCAGGTTTTTCACTGCCAGCGGCGCGACCGTGAAGCTGTATCCTTTCTGGTATTCGGCGGCCACCACATCCCAAATCACATTTCCCGTCTTCGTATCGAGCGCGATCACGTGCGCATCCAGCGTTCCCAGGAAAACCTTGTCGTCCAGGATAGCGAGTCCCCGATTCACCCGCCCGCAACACGGACGAATGTCCCCCGGCAGTGGATGTTGATACATCCAGATGGGCCGCCCCGTACGCGCATCCAAAGCAAACGCCCGGTCGTCTTGCGCGGTAGCGTAGAGAATTCCATCCACCACCAGCGGCGTAGTCTCGAGCTTGCCCGTCGCTCCAGTCTGATACACCCACTTCGCCACCAGCGAATGCGCGTTCTTTGTGTTGACCTGATCGAGCGTGCTGAAGCGCCGGCCAGAATAATCTCCCGAATAAGTCAGCCAGTTCTGCGGCTCCTTCCCGGAATTCAGCAGCCGCTCGAATGTAACCTGCCCGCGAGCCTGCGTCGCGAAGAGACCGCAGGCAAGGCAAACGATCAAGAGAACAGGAGGTATCCTCCGCGACCTCCGCGGCATTTCTCCGCGACCTCTGCAATGAGAGCTTTTTCCTGCCCCTTGATCATTGCCGCTGGCCCTCATTTCGCCCCCACGCTCACCAGGTAGGCGACGATGTCCTCGAGATCTTTGTCGCTCAAAATCTCCGGATCGAACTTTGGCATCATCGATTCCCGGCTCTTCTTGAAGGAGCGCAGCTTGTTTTTTTCCAGCAGGTAAACTTGTTCGTTCGCGTCCATCATCTGCACGCTAAAGTTATCCTCGTTTAGAGCCACGCCCTTGATTTCCTTCCCATCGGCCGTTACCACCGTGACGCTCTCGTATTCCTGGGGAAACTCTTTCGTCGCCTCAGTTAACCCCCACGCCAGCCGCCGGCTGGGATTGCGCACCGAGTCGATGATCGATTCTCTGGTGCGGGACCCTCCCACCGCCGTGAGGTCCGGCCCCAGGCGCCCACCCTTGCCCTCGACCATGTGGCACAGCGAACAATTCGCGTCGCCAAAGAAAAGCTCCTTGCCATGCGCGGCGTTGCCCAGCGGCTTGGCCGGCGCTTTCAACTCCACACTGCGGATATAGGTGATGATCTGCCAGATCTCTTCATCGGTCATGCCCACGCCCTGGCCGTTGGTTCCGTTGGCTGGCATGACGGTACCCGGAATTCCGTTGCTGATTACCTGAAACATCTCCGCGTCGGAATGAGCATGCTTTTTTTGTGCCCGCGTCAAGTCCGGACCGCGCCCGCCGCCGTGCGCTCCCAGTCCGTGACACAGCGCGCAGTTGATGCGAAACTCATACTCTCCTGCTTTGGCGGCTTTGGCGTCACCCGCGTACGGATTGCGGTCATCGGTGGGAAAGGCCGCGGTTGCAGCCAGCAACAGGAACCCGGCGCACGCTGACGCCACGAGGAGTCTCCACCGTCAACGATGAGAAGACACAAATCTTTTCTCGTCCCACTTGGCTTGCCGAATCGTCAGAGACATGAATCACCCATCAGGGAATTTGCCGCATTCTACGCCAAGCAAGCGAGATCGTCGCGTTGGAAATCCCGGCAATCGTGTGGGGAAAAGATTCCGGCTAGATTTCTCCCCCGTCGTACATGACCGCCCGGTATCTGGGACTCGCACATTCGCGTGTCTACACTGAATATCTCCCCTAAAAGCGCCGATCTTTTACCTTAGGCGGCTCTCAAGACATCTGGCTGTTGGCGGCTAGGTGCTTGATTTTCAGCCCTTCCAGCGGAAGGCGTCGGGTTGGGGCAGGCCCAGGTGGGCGAGTACGCGATAAGCAAACTCGCGGGCCATGTCATCCAAGCTTGCCGGCCGGTAATAGAAGGCCGGGATCAGCGGAAAGATGGTCACTCCGGCATCGGCGGCCCGGTACATGTTGCGGATGTGGATTTTGTTGAGCGGCGTTTCGCGCACGCACAGCACCAGCGGACGCTTCTCTTTGAGGCAGACGTCGGCGGCGCGCTCAATCAGGTGCGAAGCGATGCCGTTAGCGATGCGAGCCAGAGTGCCCACGCTGCACGGGATCACGATCATGGCATCGGCGGGATAAGAACCGCTGGCCACGTTGGCTCCGATGTCAGCGTTCGATTGCTCCTGGATCTTGGACGAATGGATCTTGGACGAGGTGGCGCGGCCTGAGGGTTTCGTTTCGTTGCCGGTAAGGATCTGGCGGACAAGATTCGAGCGGCCTTTGATGCCGAGTTCCTCGGCCAGCACGCGCAGGGCGGAGTCGGAAGCGATGAAGTTCACGGTCTGAACGCGAACATCACGTTCGACCGCGAGCAGCATTTGCCGCAGAAACACCGACCCGCTGGCGCCAGTGGTCGCGATGGTCAGATTTTGCGGCGGGTGATTCGGCAAAAAGCGCCTCCGAGCTTGGAGCATAGGGAGTCGAACAGCGGGAGTCAAGGAGCTGCGAGCTACGAGCAAAGGCGAACTTCAAGAATCGAAGCCCGTTGCTCGGCGCTCGCCGCTCGAAGCTCGAACTGAGAATATGGCATCCACGGTTAATTTGCGATCCCGCCGCAGCGCCGCGCAACTCCACGCGTTGGCTGGAGTGGAGCGCGAAATCCGCGCCCAGGACTCCCACGGCCGCCGCAAATACCTGCGCGAGTTCAGCCAGGCCTTCCGCGATTACGATTGTCTGCTCGATCCCCAAGAGACTCAGAGTGTTCTGCATGCGGCCGATGTGGTCCTGATCGGCGACTACCATGCCCTGCCCGCCGCCCAGCGCTATGCCGCAACGCTGGTCGAGCAACGCGCCCTGGCCGGAGACCGCCGCGTCGTGCTCGGAGTTGAAACCATCTTCGCCCGCGACCAGCACATTCTTGAAGAATGGTGGCGCCGCGAGATCGACGAAAACGAGCTGCGCCAGCGCATCCGCTTCGATCTCGACTGGGGCTACGACTGGACGCCGTTCTGCGAGCTGCTGGTCACTGCCCGCGACCACGGCGAAGCCATCTACGGCCTCGATTGCATGCCTCGCGAAAACCTGCGCAAGATTGGCGCCCGCGATCGTCACGCCGCCGCCAAGATTGCCGAAATCCGCGGGCAGCATCCCACTGCCATGATCTTCGTGCTTTTCGGCGAGTCGCACCTTGCTCCGGGACATCTCCCGCGCCTGCTGCGCAAGGAAATGCCGGACGCCAGAATTGTCACCGTCTTGCAGAACGTCAACGCGCTGTATTGGCGCGCCGCGGGCGAGCGTGTCGACAAGGTCGACGCAGTGCGCGTGAACGACGACGTCCTGTGCGTCTTCAATGCCACGCCCCTTGAGAAGTATGAAAGCTACCGCTTGTTTCTCGACCAGTGGAGCCGCTGCGATAGCGGTCCCGACTTTGCCCCTACCATCTACAACTTGATCGATAGCCTGGCCAGCTTTCTCGAGATCAACCGTTATTCCCCGCACAACAGCACGCAGCCGAGGTTTCTGGTCGACATGCTGCCCGAGGTTCATGGCAACTCATCGGATGCGATGCTGCGGCGCCTGCTCTCGCGCAAAGGCATTGGTGGGCAACAACTCGAAGCGATGCTGGCCAGCGTGGAAGCGCGCGGCAGCGCCTACTTTCCCCAGGTGAATGCGTTCTATATCCGCGAATTTCAGATGATGCACGCCGCCGAGGATGCAACTCGCTTCCTGCATCAAGCCTGCCAGGGCCTGCCCCAACGTCTAAATGGACACGGCGCAAACGGCAATGGTGCGCAAAGAAACACAAGCGGAGCCCTGTCCTCCGATACTTTTTACACCCGTGTGATCGAGCATGCCGTAGCCTACTTCGGCTCACGAGTGCTTTATCCATCAAGGCCAGCCCCTGAGAGGGAAGATTTCCCCGCGTTATCGCGCGCCGCGTGTGAAAAAGCTGCCCAGGCTGCCGTCCGCGGCGATGTGGAGAGGTTTGAATCCACCGCGCAGGAATGGGGATACCGCATAGGAAGTCACATCTACGCCACCTACCTCGCTGGCAAAGTGAAGCCGACCGGCCTGCGCCGCCTGTTCCTGGCGCATCTCAACCAGCCAGGTTCAGCCCGCAAAGTTTGCACTGCCGTGCTCGCCAGAATCCGTTCCGCATCAAAGTAGCGCCGCCGCACCGAGAGCGACGCACTGTTCGGCAAGCTCAGGGCAGACGCTTAAGAGCCGGCGGGACGCCAGCGCTACTGGCACGGCGAATGCTACTCTAGACTGCGCCTGGCTGAATGCCGAGTGCTGACTGCTGAGTGCTCCCGTGAACGCCGAATCCATCCGCAAACTCTTCGAGCAAGTGCGCCGCGGCAAACTTACACCCGACGAAGCGGTTGACCGTCTTCGCCATTTGCCCTTCGAAGACCTCGGATTTGCCAAAGTCGACCATCATCGCACCCTGCGCGCGGGCATGCCCGAAGTGATTTTTGGTGAAGGGAAGTCCCCGGCGCAAACGGCACAGATCTTCGCCCGGTTGGCCAGGCATGGCGGCAACGTCCTGGCCACACATGCCGATCAGAAGCAGTTTGCCGCGGTAAAAAAGAAAGTGCGCGCCGCGGAATATCGCGAACTGGCGCGGGCAATCGTGCTGCAGCGCGATTCGCACACGTACGGCAAAGGAACCATCGCCGTGGTTTCGGCGGGAACGAGCGACATCCCCGTCGCTGAAGAAGCCGTCGTGACTGCCGAACTCATGGGCAACGCCGTCGAGCACTTCTACGACGTGGGCGTCGCGGGAATTCACCGCCTGCTGGCCAATCGCGAGGCGCTGATGAAAGCGCGCGTCGTGATTGTCTGCGCCGGAATGGAAGGCGCCCTGCCCAGCGTTGTGGGAGGCCTCGTCGGCGTTCCTGTCATTGCTGTGCCCACCAGCGTGGGCTACGGTGCATCGTTCAAGGGGCTGACGGCTCTGCTGGGCATGTTAAATTCCTGCGCGTCGAACGTGAGCGTGGTGAATATCGATAACGGATTCGGCGCGGGATATGTCGCCTCGCTGATCAACCGGCTTCCTTGAGTTAGGAAAAGGGAGGAACACCCGTGGCCATCACATTGTCGGAGAATGCCAGGAAACTCATCGATCGTCCAAACTTTGCCCACTTGGCGACTCTCATGCCAGACGGCTCTCCGCAGTCCGTGCCGGTTTGGATCGGACGCGAGGGCGAACACCTGATCGTGTGTACCGGGGAGAAATCTCTCAAGGCCAAGAATACGCGCCGCGATCCGCGAGTTGCCCTGTCCATCGTGGATTTTGACAATCCCTATGAGGAAGTGCAGATTCGTGGCCGCGTGATCGAGCGGCGGCCCGATCCAGAGTTGAAAGTCATGGATCCTATTTCGCACAAGTACACGGGCAAGCCGTTCCCCATGCGCAGTCCAGAAGGACGCGTGGCTTTAATCATCGAGGTGGAGAAAGAGCGCTACACGAAGCTCCCCTTTGAACACACGCCGCCGAAATGAAAGAGGCGCGGCTTGCGCCGCGCCTCTCCCGCTCACCGCCAACCAGCTTATATCCCTGATTGTCCCGAATCCTTCTCCACCGCCAACTTGTTCTCCACGCTGAAGGCGCCGAATATCTGCCCTGCTCGCAGACCCGCGACGGTTTTGTCCATGGTGCTGTCCACCGCGCCGTAGAGCGTCACGTGGCCGTTCACGACGATAATGCGAATCGGCCGTGCCGGGTCGATTGCGTATTTGCGCAGCACCGGGTCGCGGTAGATAGCCCGAGCGGTGCGCAGGCGCAGACCATCGTCGAAAATGGACGCCGGCTCAACCGAAATGTTCGCGATTACGTCCTTCACGCCAGGCATGTTCGCGATGTCGGCGACAGCTTCGTCGCGGCCAATGCCGGTTCGATCTTGCCCCTCCACCGTGACCACGCCATCCTTCACGCCCAGCGCAAAGTAGTCGAACGTGCTGTCGAAGCCGGTGCGCACGTATGTAAGCTTCGTTGCCAGTTTCTGCTCCAATTGTTCGTCGGGAACATTCGCCCCGGCCACCGTGATCAGGTTGCGCAGGCCCTGCACGCTCGCAGTTTTTCGAGCCAGCTTGGCCGCGTCCAGCTTGCGCTGGTAGAGATCAACCGTGCCCGTCAGGGTTACGATGCCGTCTTCCACACTGGATTTCACATCCCTGAACTGCCTCTTCTTCGCCAGTTTTTGCGCGACGCTGGTTTGAATTTGATTGTCGTAGCGGGTCGCGGCCTCGGTCTCGGCGACAAGTGTCGCGCTCAACAACCCCACCGCCAGCAGCGAACCCACAATTTTCAGCAAGCCCTTCTTTTTTGTTGCCACAGCCATTGTCACAGGTCACCTCCGACCCGATTGACGAAACTTTACGATTTAACTACTCGGTTAATTCTTCGATGCGGCGCATCGGAGTGAAGATGCATCTGCGAAGAGCGCGCTGAAGAAAAAACGGCCGCAACTTTTTGATACGGATGGGGTTGATGAGCAGTGAGGGACGTACCGATTAGCGGCGGCGACTGCGTACGCGCGAGGGCTTCGCGCGCCCGGGTGATTTCGCGCCGCCAGCGTCCTGATCGAACACGCGGGCAAATATTTTGTCCACGTTCCGCAACTGGCGCGGCAAGTCGAAGGCGTACTCGATTTGTTTTCGCGGAACTTTCCCCGTGATTTCCTTATCGGCCAGCACAAGCTGATGGAAATCCAGACCTTCTTTCCATGCCCGCATGGCATGCGCCTGCACCACGCGGTACGCGTCTTCGCGGGAAACTCCGTGTTCCACCAGATCGAGAAGCAGTTGCCCGCTAAAGATCAGTCCATGCGTGCTCTCCAGATTGGCCCGCATGCGTTCGGGATACACGAACATCGTTTCGATCAGGTTGGAAGTTTTACTCAACAGATAATCCACCAGCGTGGTCGAATCCGGCAGGATGACGCGTTCGGCTGAAGAGTGCGAGATGTCGCGCTCGTGCCACAAGGCGACGTTTTCGAATCCCGCCTGTGCGTTGCCCCGCACCACCCGTGCCAGTCCGCTGATCTGCTCGCTGGTCACCGGATTCCGCTTGTGCGGCATGGCGGAAGAGCCTTTCTGCTTTTCGCTGAAGAACTCCTCGGCCTCGCGCACCTCGGTGCGCTGCAAGTGGCGAATCTCGGTTGCAATCTTGTCCAGCGTCGATGCAATCACCGCCAATGTCGCTAGATAGTGAGCATGTCGGTCGCGCTGGATCACTTGCGACGACACCGCCGCCGCTCTCAGCCCGAGGCGTGCGCATATCTTCTCTTCGATCTCCGGCGTCAGATGGGCGAAGATTCCCACCGCGCCAGAAAACTTCCCGACCCGCATGTCTTCGGCCGCCGCAGCAAATCGCGCGATATTGCGCTGCGTCTCCGAGTACCAGTTCGCCAGCTTGAAGCCAAACGTAATGGGCTCGGCGTGAATGCCGTGCGTGCGTCCCACCATGGGTGTGTCTTTGAATTCCCACGCGCGGCGTTCGAGCACCTCCGATAACCGTTGCAGATCCTGCGCAATCAACGCCGAGGCCTGCGTGATGAGCAGCGCCTGCGCCGTGTCAACCACGTCATTCGAGGTGAGTCCGTAATGAAACCAGCGCGCGTGCGGGCCGACGATCTCGGCCACCGCCGTAGTGAAGGCAATCACATCGTGGCGCACCTCGGCCTCGATCTCCTGGATGCGCTCCACGCTGAAATCGGCGCGCTCGCGGATCGCGTGCGCCGCCTCTTTGGGCACCATGCCAGCCTCGGCCAAGGTCTCGGTGGCGGCAACTTCCACGGCCAGCCAGGTGCGAAAGCGATTTTCATCGCTCCAGATGCGGCCCATTTCCGGACGTGTATAACGCGGGATCAAGGCGAATGCGCCTCCCTGTCGATCTCGTTGAGAGTGGGACAGAGGATTCTAAATGGAGTGGGAGAAAGAGGCCAGTGCAGAAGCGGGACAGTCAGTAAGACACTCTCGGCGTTGCAACTCCTGTTCTGAACTCTGCGTTGTGTGGGCTTACTCCGCATGCTAGACTCGGAGCCTGTTTGGGGTGAAATCATGTCGCTTAACCGCAGGGATCTCCTCGCCAAGTGCATGGTCCTCGGAGTCGTAACCAGCACGGCCAACCTCTTGCCCTCAGCTCTCGCGGAAGCATGGGTACAGAATGAAACCATCCGCCAGTTGACGCCGCCAGACCAATTGGGACCCTTCTATAAGCGGCGCTCTCCCGGCTCGAACGCGTTGCGCCAACCTGGGGATCCGGGCATGCCGCTGGTCGTGACCGGACAAGTGCTCAATACACGCGGGGAGATAATTCCGGGAGCGGCAATCGAAATCTGGCAAACGGATCACATGGGCCTTTACGACCTCGACGGTTACCGGTATCGCGCCAAGCTGGCCGCGAACGCGGAAGGTAAGTACGATTTTTCTTCCGTAATGCCGGGACACTATCCGGCGCGTGCCTGCCAGCACATACACTACCTGGTCACAGCGCCCGGTCATAAACCGCTGATAACACAACTCTACTTCGCGACCGATCCGGTGTTCGACGGCGATCCCGACAAGAATTTCAAGCGCGGCGATTCATCCAGCCGCGAACTCATTCGTCCCGTCACCCTAGTCGGAGATCCGAAAGACATCCATGCCGCTGTGCGATTCGAGCTTGTCCTGGGGTTGCTATGACTGGGGCTGCCACGAGGGGCCGGGCCGGATGGCTGATGCTGATCTTAGCGGTCGCAACTTGCTTGAACGCGCAGGATGTTCGCAAACTGGTTACGATCACCACTCCGGTTCGCATTGGTAATGTCTCAGTCTGTGGCCCCAGTGGCCTGGCTGCCGGATTTGCGCGCAATGGGTCGGTCTATGTTTGGCGGCTGCCCTCGGGTGAACTGGCGAGCAGCCGCCCGGCGGAAGATGGGGTCAGTGCGCTGGCGTGCTCGCCGGATGGAAAGTGGCTTGCCCTCGGTAAGCGCGACGGATCTGTGGTCATTATGGACGTTTCGGGAAAAGCGGTGAGGACTCTGGCCGTTGCCAGCAACCCCATCGGCGACCTCGCGTTTTCCCCGGATGCCTCGTTGCTGGCGGTGAACTTGTCGGAAGCCCCGGTGCAGCTATGGAATCCGGCGCAGGGGACGCGGGTTGCGGTCCTGAAAACTGACTTCGGTGGCAGCACAAGTATGGATTTCTCTCCGGATAGTGCTTTGTTCGCAACTGCCGACGCCGACACTGCCATCAGGATCTACGATCGAAACGGCAAACTGAAAACAACCTACTCCGACCTGCTCTTGGAGCCGTTTGCCATCTCCTTTATGCCCGATGGCAAGCAAGTAGTCATTGGCGGAGCGGATTCCATCCTGACCATCCTCGATGCCTCCGATGCGCATGTTGTGCGACAGCTTCCGAAACAAGCCGGTCCGATCTTCGGAGTCGCCGCACTGCCGGATGGGGTGTCGCTGTTTAGTCTCGACATCGACGCCGCGACCTTGAAAAAATTCACGACCTTGAGGTGGAACGTCCGAACTGGCGAACGGCGGGAGCTTCCTCTCGATGGCGCTCACCTGGTGGGCGCGGGAACAACCGCTGGCCGTAAAGCGGTGCTTTTCACTGCCGATTCTGACTCTGCTCTAACGGCTTGGGTATTCCCCAACTGACCTTATAGCTGCCTGCGTGTAGAAAGGGACCGCTTCGCTGCCACCGCCGACAAACCCACCCCGAATCGTCGGATCGGCAGCAACGTGGTGCCTGGGACTATAATTGCGCCCACGCATGGCTCTGACCTCTGGCACGAGACTTGGCCCCTACGAAATCGAATCGCCGATCGGCGCGGGCGGCATGGGCGAAGTGTATCGCGCTCGTGACACGCGATTGGAGCGCACAGTTGCCATCAAAGTTTTGAACGCGCAACTGGTGGCAAGCACTGAGCTGCGCGCCCGCTTCGAACGTGAAGCCAAGGTTATCTCCCAGCTGCAGCATCCCAATATCTGCGTTCTCCACGATGTGGGCAACGAAGGCCCCATCGACTTCCTCGTAATGGAGTTCTTGCAAGGCGAGTCTCTTGCCGAGCGATTGAGGAAGGGGCCTCTCCCTCCCGAACAGGTACTGAGCATCGCGATCGAAATTGCCGATGCTCTCGAAAAAGCGCACCGCGCCGGAGTCGTGCATCGCGACCTGAAGCCCGGCAACGTGATGCTCACCAAGTCGGGCGCCAAGCTTCTCGATTTCGGTCTTGCCAAGCCGCTCGGCGCAACGATTGCGTCCGGAACCGGAGGCAGCTCTTCGGCCTCTGTTTTCGCCGCGGCGCTGACGCAGACCATGCCCTCTCCGTCACCCGCCACACCGCTTTCCACCGCAGGAGCGGTGATCGGGACGGTCCAATACATGTCGCCCGAGCAGATCCAGGGCATCGAGGCTGACGCCCGCTCCGACATCTTTTCTTTCGGCGTGATGCTGTTCGAGATGGTCACGGGCAAGCGCACGTTCGAAGGGAAAACGCAGGCCAGCATCGTGGGGCAGATTCTCGCCGTGGACCCGCCCTCGGTCAGCACTCTGCGTCCCGAGACACCGCCGGGGCTGGAGCGAGTGATTCGACTCTGCCTTGATAAAGATCCCGACGAGCGCATTCAGACCGCGCACGACTTGAAGCTCCAGTTGCAGGCGATTGCCGAAGCCCCGTTAACTGCAACCCAGTCTCCCGCCGTAGTACCTGCGCGCCGGAGTTGGCTGCCGTGGGTTGCGGCGGGAGTGCTCGCCATTGCCGCAATTGCATTCGCGCTCGCCTACTTACAATCCTCGCGCGCATCGCAGGTTTCGGTTCACTCTTACATCCTGGCGCCGGAGAAAGCAACGCTCGTGCTGACTGGAAACAACGCCGGCCCGCCGGTGCTCTCGCCGGACGGCCTGCGTGTCGCCTTCACGGCCAAGAATACAGACGGCAAGCAAATGCTTTGGATCCGGCCGCTGAACTCGGCAGTCGCGCAGCCCATGTCGGGAACCGACGGCGCAACCTATCCGTTCTGGTCCGCCGACAGCCGCTACGTAGGGTTCTTCGCCGCTGGCAAGTTGAATAAGGTCGATGCCAGTGGCGGTCCTCCACAGGCCCTTTGCGCTGCTCCCTCTGGGCGCGGAGGAAGCTGGAACAACACCGGCACCATCGTCTTTGCGGCAGATACCACCTCAGGCCTTTCGCGCGTTGATGCCGCCGGGGGCACGCGCGTCGCTCTGACCACGCTGGACGCCAAGGAGACTTCCCATCGCTGGCCCGATTTTCTACCCGATGATAAACACTTTCTCTACTTCGCCCACGGCGGAGTTGGCCAAGACAGTGGCATCCATCTGGCCGCGCTCGATTCCAAAGAGCGCAAGCTGCTGCTGCGCAACGATTCCAACGCCATCTATGCGGCCCCTGGATATCTGTTGTTCGTGCGCGACAACACGCTGATGGTGCAACGTTTCAACCCGCGCGGTCTAGCATTGGAAGGTGAGGCCAAGCCTTTGGCCGACCATGTCGCCGTTAATACCGACACCTGGCGGAGCGTCCTGACAGCCTCGTCGAGCGATGAGCTTCTCTACCAGCACGGCGCGGCCGGCGGCGGTTCTCAACTCTTCTGGTACGATGCTGCCGGCAAGCAGGGGGAGGCCGTGTTGGCCGAAACCGCCGATTATTGCAATCCTACGCTTTCGCCCGACGCAAGCAAGTTGGCCTTTGTCCTGAAACAATGAGCGTCATCGGCAATCCTGAAACTGGCTCACCACCCCGCGCTGGCAGGTTCCTACCCAAACGGCATACAATACTGGTTCGAGTCCGCTATGTCGCCCACGCCAGAAGACTTAACCATCATCAAAGATGACATGATCGCCTTCATCGAAGGCCATGGCATGAGCCGTTTCCACGGCTACGTGGATTACGACGAGGTGCAGTGCGTCATGTGGGAGATGGGAACGAATCCCGACGGCTGGAAGGATTTCGTCGAACTGGCCAAGACGGCGGCTGCTCCGTTCCTGACCATGCATTCCTGGAAGCTGGAGCGCGAAGAACTGGACGAACTGGTGCAGCGCCTTACCAACTCCGAGTTCTCCGACGGCGACGATGTGGAAGATGCGCGCTGGCTGCGCGCCCATGTGGGCAAGATCGGATTCCTGCAGTTAGGCTGGGCCTATCAAGGCTCGATGTTTCTCTGCGAAGTCAGCACCGATTGGTACGACCGCTATCAGCACCTGCTGGAAGTGTCGGATGATTTCGGCGGCATCCCCATCGACGAACCGGACCAGGACGAAGAGAACTAGCCGTGCGCTGGGAACTGGCTGCCGAAGATCCAGTTCGCGCGCAGAACCTGGCTACCGCTCTCGGCGATCTGCCCGATCTGCCGATTTCGAATCGCGCTCGTCATTCTACCGGGCCGGGCAGCCCGCTTCACACGCTGGCGACCTTGCTCATCCGGCGCGGGTTGACGGAACCCGATGACGCTGCCCGCTTCCTAATCCCGTCGATCGCTCACCTGCATGCACCCGAGCAAATGACTGGCCTGCCCGCCGCCGTCGATCGTATCGACGCGGCCATCGAACGCAAGGAGCCCATCCTGATCTACGGCGACTACGACGTGGATGGCACGATGGCGGTCATCATTCTCAAGACTGCCATCGAACTCTGCGGAGGCGCGGCGGATTTCCATGTGCCTCATCGCATTCGCGAAGGCTACGACCTGCGCGGCGACGTGATCGAGAGCGCCGCCGCCGCGGGCATTCGCCTGATCATCAGCGTCGACATGGGCATCCGCGCCTTCGCTCCGGCGGAGACCGCGCAGCGGCTGGGCGTAGATCTGATCGTCACCGATCATCACTTGCCCGGACCCGATGGCGTGCCTCAAGCGCGCTGGCCGTGGTCAATCCCAATCAGGCGGGATGCGATTATCCCTACAAGCAGCTTTGCGGAGCCGGCGTCGCGTTCAAGGTCGCGCAGGGATTGATGCAGCGCCGCCTGCCCGAAAAAGATCACACGCGCATGTTGCAATCGTTCATGAAGGTGGTGGCGATTGCAACCATAGCCGATGCCGTGCCGCTGACGGGCGAGAACCGGGTGTTCGCCAAGCTCGGGCTCGACGCTCTGCGCCGCGCCGTGAATCCCGGGCTGAAGGCGCTGCTGGAAGTGGCGCAGATTTCCGCCAAGCGTCCGCCTACCTCCACCGAGGTTGCGTTCCGCATCGCGCCGCGCATCAACGCCGCGGGCCGCATGGACATCGCCCGTGACGTGATCGATCTGTTCAGCGCGAAAGATGCGGATCAAGCCCGTCTCTTGGCCGGGAAACTCGACCGCCTCAATGCCGAGCGCCAGGAAGAAGAGCGCCGCATTCTGCGCTCGATAGACGAGCGCATCGCCGGCGATCCCGCGCTGTGCGAGGCCTACTGCATTGTGGTCGATGGCGAGGGTTGGCACCGCGGCGTCATCGGCATTGCGGCGACGCGCGTGGTCGAGCGCTACCACCGGCCTGCCATCGTCATCGCGCGCGATGGCGACGAGGCGTTTGGCTCCGGCCGCTCGATTCGCCCCTTCCATCTGCTTGAGGCGGTCGAGGCCTCGCATGCACTTTTCACTCGCTTCGGCGGACACTCCCACGCCTGCGGCTTCGCGATGCCTTCCGCGAACGTGCCTCAACTGCGTGCGGAACTCGATGCGTTCGCGCGAACGCGCCTGACCCTGGCGGATTTCGATCCCGTGCTCGATGTGGAAGCCGAACTGCATCTCGACGAAATCACTCCGGGACTTTTTCAAGTGCTGCAACTGCTCGAACCGCATGGAGCGGGCAATCACGAGCCCGCATTTGCGGCGCGCGGTGTGCGTTTGATCGCCCCGCCCAAGATCCTGAAAGACAAACACATCAAGCTGAAGCTAAAAGCGGGAGAAGAGATCCGTGGCCACGAATTCTCTCCCCAAGAATCCGGGAAAGAAGAGCTGTCGGAGGTAGCAATCCTGGCCACGCCGACCTGCCATCCAGATGGCGCAGCCCTAAAGCGCGACGAGAAAGCCGAAGCCAGGAGTTTTCAACTGAGAACTGAGAACCGGGAACTGAGAACTGTCTTTGACGCCCTCGGCTGGCACATGGCCGAACGCCTGCAGCAGTCGCCGCTGCTGGCCGGCGACGCCATCGACATCGCCTTTACCATCGGACACAACGACCATCCCGACTTCGGCGGACTGGAACTGTCGCTGCGGGATTTCAGGGTCCCGCTTACCGCTCGGACCCAGCCCGTCGATCCAGATCAAAAATAAACTCGTACCTTCGAGTTAAAATATCTGGAATCAGCATGTTACGGTCTGTTTGATCTGGGAGGATCTGGCTAAAATATTTGAAAGCAAATAACTTACCCGTAAAATATTACATTCAAAGGACTTAGGCCAACATCTGTGGACAAATGCCAATGAATTCGGGCCGTCGGCCTGCAAAATATTGGATCGGCAGGACTTATATCTCAACGCTATTTTATTGTCAAAGAGCTAATGCGTATAGAGATAGCATCGCCGATTTGAGGATCGGAGTCAAGGGAATTGTGACTTGCGGTCGATCACGGCTCGGGGGAGCTACACTATTATATGGGACGCATCGAGGCGTTAAATGCAGTTTCTATACAGATTTCGCCCAACGGAAGCGTTACTCGCTAAATACCAGGAGCTTGAGAGGCAGGAGACATATTTCGCGCCTCCAGACGAGCTAAATGATCCCGTCGAGGGGTTCAAGGACATGTTTTGGCGCGGCGACGAGATCGTCTGGAAAAATCTCATAAAGCACTATCTGCTGTGTCTCGAAAGCATCTGCGAGACATTCTTGATTGATGGGGAAAACTTTCTTATCGCACCCGTCAACATACCCGTATTCAAAACGGCCAGTGACTTTCCAACGCCAGCGTATCAAGGCTTGTATCAAGAAATCTGTGGACTGTTCTTCAAGGACGAATTGGCCGCGCGATGGCCTAACCTTCTCGCGTCGCGGGCGGGTCCGATTAGGCAAAACGAGCTCTATGCTTATCTCTGGAGCATGCACACGTATGCGCTTAACACGATATTCACTGTATACGAAAATCACGACCTCATGCCAAGGCGGCCCGACAACGATCCATTGCGTCGCCTTGAGGTAAGGGACGTTATAGGCGCAGGCGTGAATTGCGCGAACAGCATGGAAGCACAGCGGCCAGAGGTGGAAGACGGAATCGAAAGACTTCACGCGACCGGGAGGCATTTGTCTTCTCAGTCTGATTTGATAGCGATGTATAACGCGCCAGCACAGACCATTGCCCAGAAGAACCGCAGGATGCTCTTCGCTAGATTTCCTGAAGAGTATCTGAGGTCCCTGGAACGGCTTGTTCATCCCCAGTGGTACACTGCGACGTTCACTGGCAATTACACTAATCCCTCGATGTGGGGACACGATGGAGACGGGCACAGAGGCGTCTGCCTGAATATTCCGAACGAATGAGATCGACGGCGCGCCCCACATGGGTATGCATGGCAACAGCGGAGCGGGCGGAAGCAAGTTTCACGAGATTAACTACGAAAAGAAATACCCTGAAATCGATTTCTTCAGATCGCTGGGCGTACTTCCAGTTCCTGCCTTGAATCGTTGGTATTTTGATGAACACAAAAACAAAAGCTCTTGCGCCGACGCCGTTTATAGCGATGAAGGTGCTTGGAGAAGAAAGTATTGGGACACTTTTTACGAGGCAATAACGATAAAGCTTAAAGATTGGAAGTTTGAGGATGAATACAGGTTAGTTCTCACGCCAATGGAAACCGACTTCAAGGAGAAATCCAAGCGTAAGCTGAGATACCAATTTAGCGATCTTGAGGGTATCGTGTTTGGCATCAGAACGCCTGAGGCTGCCAAACGCGATATCATTCGTATAATAGAGGGGAAATGCCGTTCGGAAAACCGAACAGATTTCAAGTTTTATCAGGCTTTCTATTCAAAAAAAGACGGGCGTGTGGAAAAGCAAGAAATGCCACTTACGTTTAATCAATCCGGGGCGCCGAATGGCGGTTAAGGGCAGCCCTTCTTAAGGCTGGCCCAGCCTTCCTACTCATCACCGCACGAAGCCTCCCCTCCCTTTGGATTAAACTGAACTTGCGATGCCGCTCCCCATCTACCGCCTCCGCCGCTGGCTGGCCGTGACCGCGGTGCTGTTTATCGCGGTGATCGCTGGGAACGTATTTCTATGCCCGTCTGCGCCTGCGCAACGTGCTGAAGGAACTTCCCAACAGGATTGGCATCGACATCAAGCAGACGGCAAATGGTTTTCAGTTCTCCAAGTCCGACGGCAAGCGAACCCTGTTCACCGTCCAGGCCGGCGAGCTAAAGCAATTCAAGCTCGACGGCAGCGCGGAACTGCACAACGTCAGCATCGTTCTCTACGGCCGCGATTCCTCCCGCTTCGATCAGATTTACGGGGACGACTTCTCCTACGACAAGAAATCCGGCAATGTTACGGCGCACGGAGAGGTGCAGATCGATCTGGAAGCCAATCCCACAGGCTTGACCGGACCCGACCAAAGCACTCCCAGGGAACTCAAGAATTCCATCCACCTCGAGACCAGAGACCTGGTCTTCAACCAGGAGAGCGGCGATGCCACCACCAATGCGCGGGTTGATTTTCGTACGCCCCAGGCCAGCGGGTGGGCCGTGGGTGTGCTGTATTCCGGGAAAACGAATGTGCTCACGCTCGTCTCACAGATTCATATAACGATGAGCGGGCAAAAGGCCGAAAGCCTTTTGGCCACCCATGGCAGAATCACGCACGACCCGCATCAAGCAGTGCTCGAGCATCCCCGCTTGCAGAATGAAACCGGAACCGTGGAAGCGGACCAGGCAACGTTGTTCCTGGGGCCGGACAACGAAGTGCGGCGCGTGCTCGCTACGGGAAATGTAAATGCGGAGGCCACGAGACAAAACGCCGACCCGATGCGCGCCCGCGCCGATCAAGCCGAGATGTTACTTACAGGCAAGCAAAACCTGCTGCGTACGGCTACCCTGACCGGCAACGTCCACGTCGAGCGTCTCGGGTCGCAACCGATGCAGGGCGATGCGGGACGCGCGATCCTGGACTTCCTGGGCCAGAACCAACTCCAAAAAGTGCACGCGATGGATGGAGTCCGGCTCACGCAGCATAATGCCAGCACAAATGCCTCTACGACAGGTTCCTCGGCGCCGCAGGACTTCGATATTACTGCCCCGGTCATAGACTTTTTCGTTGCGGAGGGAAACCGCTTAGATCACGCCATAACTTCCGGCGCGGCGAAGATCACGATCGTGCCGGCGCAGAACTCGAGTCCTGCCAACTCGCAAGCGTCTGCTCGAACTGTCGTTACTGCAGGCCGGTTTGACGCGAAGTTCACCGCGACCCCCGATGGCTCCAGCCGTTTAACCTCGATCCACGGCGCGCCCGACGCGAAGATCGTGAGTCTATCGCCAGCGCTGCCTGACCGCGTGAGCACCAGTCAGACGCTCGATGCCTCGTTTTTTCCCAAGGGAGGGATTGCGTCCATCGAGCAGCAGGGAACCGTCGTCTACGACGACGGCCTGGCTCCCGGCAAACGCACTCAAGCCTGGGCGGACAAGGCTATCTACACCCCTGCTGACCGGATCCTGGTGCTTACCGGCAACCCGCGGGTTTCCGAGGGCGCCATGGTCACAACCGCCCGGACGATCCGCATCAATCGCGTCACCGACGACGCCTTCGCCGACGGCAGCGTCAAGAGCACCTACAGCGAACTCAGAGAGCAACCCAACGGCGCGCTGCTGGCTTCCGCTTCCCCGATTCATGTGACGGCAGCTGCCATGACTGCGCACAATTCTCCGGCGGTCGCTTTATACCAGGGCAATGCACGCCTGTGGCAGGACGCGAACATCGTTGAGGCCCCCTCGATCCAGTTCGATCGGGATCGCCGTTATCTGGTGGCCCAGGGCACCGCCGGGCAACCGGTCTCCACGGTACTGGTTCAGTCAAAACTCCTTCAGCCGGATAAAGTTCAGGCGGGTAAGGTTCAGTCCCCTAAGGCTCCATCCGGAGGAGAGCGCAAAGCGAGTACAAAATCTGAGGAAAAGCTAGGCGAAACCGGCCCTGTGGCCATCACATCGGCCCGCCTCACGTATGCCGATGCGGACCGTGTCGCTCACTACGAAGGAGGAGTGACAGCCAAGGGTACTGGCTTCACGGCTTCCGCTAACACCATGGATGCATATCTTCTGCCTCGAAGCCAAACCTCAAGCAATCAATCACTTGCCGGACCTGGGCAACTCGATCACATAGTGGCGAAGGGCAACGTCGTCGTCCAGCAACCGAGCCGCCGCGCCGAGGGACAGACCTTGGTCTACACCGCCGCCGAAGACAAATTCGTCCTTACCGGTGGACCTCCCAGCATTTTTGATGCCGAACGTGGCAAGATTACCGGGGTTTCGTTGACTTTCTTCAGGGCCGATGATAGGGTGCTCGTAGAAGGCAAGACAAGTACTCCTGTGGTAACTCAGACCCGAGTGGCACGATAAATGCGTACCCTGGCCACGGATGAAATCGGCAAGTCGTATCGTGGCCGGCGCGTCGTGAATGGTGTCAGCCTGCGCGTCGAGCAGGGCGAAGTCGTGGGTTTACTTGGCCCGAACGGCGCAGGCAAGACGACTACCTTCTACGCCATTGTAGGCCTGATCCCCCCTGACACTGGCCGCGTGCTGTACGACGGTCAGGACATCACTGACGTTCCCATGTACCTCCGGGCGCGCCAGTATGGCATCAGCTATCTCCCGCAAGAAGCTTCGGTGTTTCGCAAACTCACGGTTGAGGAGAACATCCTCGCGGTGCTGGAGGCGCAGCCGATGTCGTGGCACGAGCGCCGCGAAAAGATGGAGAAGTTTATCGATGAACTGGGCTTGGAGCACATTCGGCAGAACCGCGGCTACGCCTTATCCGGCGGCGAACGCCGGCGCGTGGAAATCTCCCGCTGTCTGTGCATCAATCCCACTTTCATTTTGCTGGACGAACCGTTTTCCGGGATCGATCCCATCGCCGTCCTCGACCTGCAGAAAATCATCAGCAGTCTGCGGGCCAGCGGCATCGGAGTGCTGATCACCGATCACAACGTGCGCGAAACGCTGTCAGTGACCGATCGCGCCTACATCATCGACGACGGCCGAATCTTCCGCCACGGCCAGCCCGAACAGTTGGCGGCCGATCCGGAAGTGAGAAGGGTTTACTTGGGAGAAAGTTTTTCTTTGGTGTGAGGTTTCAAAGTTTCAAGGTTTCAAAGTTCCAAAATCGACGATTGACTCTGAAACCTTGAAACTCTGAAACCTTGAAATGTTGAAACATGGTCCTGTTACAGCACAAACTGAGCGTCAAGCTATCCCAACGCCAGATCCTCACCCCGGGTCTGGTGCAGATGGTTTCCGTCCTGGCGCTCAACAAGCTTGAACTCAAGGACATGATCAACGCCGAGATGGTCGAGAACCCCGTTCTCGAGGAACTCGAAGAGTCTGTCCCGCTGATCGATGAGGTTGGCCGCAAAGAAGAAGATCGCGATCGCCCCACTAAGACTTCAACCGAAGAAACTCCCATCACGGCCGAAAAGAAGGACCCGTTCGAAGAAATCGATTTCGGATCCTTCTTCCAGGACTATCTCGATCCCGGATACCGCACCCGCGGCGAGATGGAGGAGATCGAACGGCCATCCTTCGAAAATTTCCTCTCGAAGCCGACCACGCTGACCGACCACCTGGCCTGGCAACTGGGAGCGTTGAGCCTGCGGCGCGAGGTGCGCGAGGCTGCCGAACAGATTATCGGCAACCTCAACGAAGACGGTTACCTGATAGCCAGCGACGAGGAGATGTTGGGCGTTGCCCCGCCCGCGCCACCTGAAGCCGACGCCGCAGCCGCGAGAAACATTGTCAGCGAGGCGGCCGCCCTTGGCTTGGGCCAGGACGACGAGCCACCGTCAAGCGAAGCAACCTCTGAGGACATCGCTGCCAGCGACTCCGGCGAACTGATCGGAGCGCAATCGAATCCATCCGAACTCTCCGCCGCCAACGGTGTTGACGAGAATTTGCCGCCTGAGCTGGGTACTCTGCGCCCCGCCGACTCGCCGGCCGAAACCTCCATCGCCTCGCGCACCGGAGATTCCGCCGCGACCGTTGCTCCCGCACCCGCACCTCCACGTCCGGTCTACAAGTCCACCTTCACGGCGGCCGATCTCCAGGAAGCCCTCGAAGTGATTCGCCAGCTCGATCCTCCGGGCGTGGGTTGCCGTACTCTGCGCGAATGTCTCCTTCTCCAGTTGCGCCATCACCAGCAACAGCTCACGCTCCATAAAAATGGAGACCGCGTCGGAGAAAAGCCCGGCAACGGCACAGCGCAAGTCCTCGAGGATGCCATCGCCGTCGTCGACCAGCATCTGCGCGCCCTGCAGAGCAAACAGCACAAGGATATAGCCAAGGCAATCGGTCGCCCCGCCGACGCGGTGCAACAGGCTATCGACTACATCCGCACTCTCGATCCCCGTCCCGGCCTGCAATACAACAAAGTCACGGCGCGCCTAATCGAACCGGACGTCGCTTTTATCAAGCACGGCGACGAGTGGCTGGTCCTCATGAACGACGATGACCTGCCCCAGCTTCGCCTCAACCCCGCCTATAAGAAGCTGATCACCCGCGACACCAACGACAAGAACACTCGCGATTACGTGAAAGAGCGCTACAAGAGCGCCATCCAGTTAATCAAGAACATTGAGCAGCGCAAGCAGACCATCACCAAAGTCTGTTACTGTATCGTCGCCCGCCAGCAGGACTTCCTGGAAAGGGGCATCGATTACCTGAAACCCATGATGATCAAGGAGGTGGCCGAAGAAATCGGCGTGCATCCCTCCACCGTGAGCCGCGCCGTAGCCAGCAAATACGCGCATACACCGCAAGGCGTATTCGAGCTGCGCTACTTCTTCAGCGAGAGCGTGCAAGGCCCCGAGGGCGGCAACACGTCGTTGCTCATCCTCAAACGCCGCGTCAAGAAGTTGATCGACGAGGAAGACCCCAGCCGTCCGCTGACCGACGAGCAACTAACCCGCATCCTGCAGTCGCAAGGCATTCAGGTCACGCGCCGCACGGTTGCCAAGTACCGGGAGGACATGCGCATCCCCAGCACGCATCAGCGCAGAGTAAAGGAATGAAGAAGTCAGAAGTGAGAAGTCAGAATGCAGAAGTGAGAAAAGCAACGAAGAAATCAGGCCGGTCGCCTTACCCTGTGGACCTCTGTGTCCCCTGTGGTTAAGATTTTGATCTTACTTCTGCATTCTGACGTCTAACTTCTGACTTTGAAAAGCAGTGCCCAAGATCGAAGCAAGACCAAGGAGGGGCGCTCGTGAACGTGGAATACACCGGCAGGCACTACGAAGTAACTCCCACTATCCGCAAAGAAGTAGAAACTGGCCTCACCAAACTTCGCAAAATCCTCGGCGACCGATTTGAAACCAAGGTCATCCTGGCCGTCGAAAAACACCGCCACAAAGCCGAGATCACCATCAGCCCGCGCAACGGTCCGCTCGTCGGCCTGGCGCAAGCCAAGGACATGACCATCGCCGTTAACCAGGCCCTCGATCACCTCGAAAAGCAGGCGGTGAAATACAAGACGCGCTGGCAATCGAAGAAGCGCTCGGCCCGCAAGAGCGAAGAAGTAAAGAAGTGGAACGGCCACTCCCCGCAGGACGACGGGGCCGGCGCGCAAGCCAAGGTTGGCGTGACGGAAAAAACCGCCGTGCCGGTCGCCGTACACCGCTATCCCCCGGTGGCCAAGACCACCGAGGTGCATCTGGTCCGCTCCGACGAAGCCGTAGCCATGCGCCCCATGACCCTCGAAGAAGCCATCAAGGAAGCCCACTTCCGCGACCGCGACGTCTTCGTCTTCCGCGATCCCAAAGGCAAAGTAATGATCCTGCACCGCACCAGAGACGGCAAAATGGAACTGATCGAAGCCCCATAGGAGTAGCACCGCCGTCCAGGCGGCCTGTGTCCGGAGGTGTGGGTACGAGTCGTGTGTTGGAACGGGTCTTGTGTGGGGACGGGCGCCCTCGCCCGTCCGCCGAGCGAAGCTCGGCTCTGGGTCCAACGACCGAAGCCCGCTCTACGAACTCCCAATCAGCCAGCCAGTAATAAACACCAACACTCCGCCCAAGCCAACCTGAAGCGCAGCCGAGACCCACGGACTATCCATATAGCGGTGTCGAACCCAGGTGATGGTTGCCAATTCCGCAACTACCACCGCGCCCGCGGCAATACAGCGCCTGGTGGAAGTCGCGCAGCAGAAACGGCAACGTGTGTCCAATTCCGCCGAGCGCCGTCATCGCTCCGCAGATCACCCCGCGCACCCAGGGATGTCCGCGCCCAGTCAAGCTGCCGTCATCCGACAGCGCCTCGGCAAAGCCCATGCTGATGCCCGCGCCCAATGACGCCGCCAATCCCACCAGGAAAGCATCCCAGCTTTTCTGCGTAGCTAGAGCGGCGGCGAAGACGGGAGCGAGCGTAGAGACGGAACCATCCATCAGCCCGGCCAGCCCCGGTTGCACAATCTGCAGAACGAAAAGCCGGCGCTGCGCCCGCTCTTCATCCTCCTTCACGTTACCGGGCAGTTTCTCCGCGTCGAGTTCCTGAGCGCGATGTTCGTGCTCACGTTCTTCGGTAGCAAGATCATCAAGAAGCTGCCGGATGCTGGCGTCCTGGGTGATCGTTGCGGCCTTTTCGTAGAACCGGCGGGTCTCGACTTCCATCGTGCTGGCTTCCTTGCGGACCGAGTCGATGCGCATAGGCCGGATCAGCCAAAGCGCCGGACGCTCCACGAATCCGCGCACGTCCTGCCGGCGAATCAAAGGAATGTGCTCGCCAAATTTCTGCCGGTAGAGCTCGATCAGCCGCCGCCGGTGCCCCGATTCTTCTTCGCGCATGCCTTCGAACATCGCCGCCGACGCTGGATAGTCTTGCCGCAATCCCTCGGCAAAATCGGAGTACACCCGCTCGTCTTCCTCTTCCAGAGAAATTGCCAGAGCCAACACTTCGCGTTCGCTAAGTTCCTGAAACTTCTTCATGGCCGATTAGCTTACCTGTCCGAACGGGGCTTAGACAAATCGGAAACCGGGATCAAGTTCGATCTCTCCCACGCGCGCCACTCGCAGTGCTACTATCCATTTCATGCCGCCAAGGAAATCATCGGGGTCCCGGAAGCGCGGGAAACCGCCGCGTCGAGGGAAGAAAATGCCGCAGGCCATCGCGCATGTCGTCCCGCATGCCGCGGAACTGGTCATTATCACGGGCATGAGTGGCTCCGGCAAGGCGTCGGTGCTCAAAGCCTTTGAGGACTTGGGCTACTACTGCGTCGACAACCTTCCCGTCGAACTGATTCCGCGCTTCGCCGAAATGGCGTTGCAGTCGGCCGAGATTCGCCGTACGGCACTTGTCGTGGATGTCCGCGAAGGTTCGAAGCTCGATCAACTGCCGGGCATTCTGAAGGCAGTGAGGCGGATGATTCCCACCAGAGTCTTCTTTCTGGAAGCCTCCGACGCGGTGCTGCTGCGGCGCTTCAGCGAGACGCGCCGTCCACATCCTCTGGGCGCGAATGCGCCGGTGAATGCCTCGCTCAAAACCGAACGGCGTCACCTGGCGAGCATTCGGGCCCTGGCCGATGTCGTCATCGACACTTCCAAGTTCAACGTGCACGAATTGCGCGCCCACATTACGGAGCGTTTCCGCGAGCAGGCGTCGGAGAAGAGCATTCTGGTTTCGTCCGTGAGCTTCGGCTTCCGCCACGGTGTGCCCGAAGACGCCGATCTGGTCTTCGACGTTCGTTTTCTTCCCAACCCGCACTTCGTGCCCGAATTCAGGCCGCTTACGGGACGCCATCCGCGCGTGGCCAAGTACATCCGGTCGTTTCCGCAGACGCAGGAATTTATTCTGCGCATTTCCGATCTGCTGATCTACCTGCTTCCGCACTACATCAATGAAGGCAAGAGCTATCTCACCGTCGCCTTTGGCTGCACCGGCGGTCAGCACCGGTCGGTGATGATCGCAGAAGAAGTCGGCAAGCGCCTGCGCAAGGCCGGATACCACGTGAAGGTCGTGCATCGCGATATGCCGAGGTAGGAGAACCGGTCGTTGGCCGTTGGCCGCTCTGGATCTTTCCAAACAGCTTTCGGGCAAACGATCGTACTTAGCCTGTCCTGAGGGGAGCGAAGGGACAAACGACTAACGACAGCAGTAAAATAAGCCCTTGCACCCTATGTATGAGCCATCGTCAGTAAGCCACTGCGGCCTGCGCGGAGCGGTATGCGCCAACTGACGCGACTGGTCCGCTACGTGTTTCCATTTCTGCCGCAATTGCTGCCCGGTGTGTTGTTGTTGGCCGGTGTCGGTTTTCTGGAAGCGTTCCGGCTGGTCCTGCTGAAGCCCGTGCTGGACCGCGTGTTGAATCCCGCCTCAGGCTCCGAAAATATACTGCTGTTTACGATTCCCCGTACTGGGCACGCGATCTATCTCCAACGTTTCGTTCCATCTCATTTTCACAATGCCTGGACGATCGTGGCCTATGCGCTGGTGGCTTCGACCGTGCTTAAGGGAATTTTCGACTTTTGCGGCACCTATCTGGTAAACCACGCCGGCTTCGGCATGATCACGAGCCTGCGCAATGACCTCTATAACTCGGTCTTGCGGCGGTCGGCGGCTTTTTTTCAGAAGCACGCGACCGGGACGCTCGTTTCGACGATCATCAATGACATTGAGCGCGTGCAGTATGCGATGTCGAGCGTTTTGGCGGAGTTTCTGCAGCAGTTGTTCAGTTTCATTTTTATTGCGGGCGCCGTCGTGGTGCTGGGCCGTGAACTGGCGTGGGTACTTTTGCTGTTTGTTCCTTTCATCATTGTGTCCGCCGTCCGTATCGGACGCCGCGTCCGCACCACCACACGGCGGGGCCAGGATCAGTTGGCAGATGTGCAAAACCTCCTCCACGAGACCATCACCGGCAACCGAATCGTTAAGGCATTTGGTATGGAGTCGTGGGAAGTGGCGCGGTTTCGGGCGGCCGCCAACCGCTTGTTCCGCGCTAATTTGCGTTCGGTGGCCGCGGCTGCCATCAGTTCTCCACTGATGGATATTTTTGGCGCGGTGGCCATCGCGCTGCTGTTGCTGCTGGGTCGCGGCAGGATTGCCCACAACGAGTTCACTCTGGGCGACTTCGTCACTTTCGTCGCGGCGGTCCTGGCTCTCTACAATCCGGTGCGAAAGTTTGCTCTGTTCAACAATAATTTCCAGCAGGCCCTGGGCGCCTCCAGCGAAATCTTCAAGTTCATGGACATCGAAGACGATGTCCGCGAAAAGCCGCATGCCAGGCGTTTGCCTGCATTCGCGAAGACCGTCCAATTCGATCATGTCAGCTTCAGCTATGGCAGCGAAGGCGAAGACGCGCAAGTGCTGCACGACATCAATCTTGAAGTTCGCCGCGGAGAAGTGGTGGCAATTGTCGGGTCCAGCGGCTCAGGCAAGAGTACGCTGGTTCACCTGATCCCACGTTTCTTCGATGCCACGCAAGGCCGTCTGCTCATCGACGGCCACGATGTGCGCGATGTGACGCTGGCTTCGTTGCGGGAACAAGTGGGAATCGTTACGCAAGAGACCGTCTTGTTTAATGACACGGTTCGCAACAACATCGCCTATGGCCAGCCGCACGTGGCGCTGAAAGAGGTCGAGGCCGCGGCCCGCGCCGCATTGGCGCACGACTTCATCCAAGCCTTGCCTTCGGGGTACGATGAGATGATCGGGGAACGCGGCGTACGCCTTTCCGGAGGAGAACGGCAGCGCATCGCCATTGCCCGCGCGATTTTGAAGAACGCGCCTATCCTGATACTCGACGAGGCGACGTCGGCTCTCGACAGCGAATCGGAGGCGCTGGTGCAATCTGCGTTGCATAACCTGATGAGCGGCCGCACTGTGTTTGTGATTGCGCACCGGCTTTCGACGGTGCGCCGCGCCGACCGCATCGTGGTGATTGAGAATGGCGCTATCGCTGACATTGGCTCTCACGATGACTTGATGACAAAGTTGGGTACATACCGGCGTTTGTACGAACTGCAGTTTGCCGATTTCGATCCAAAACTGGAGCCGGCGCAACCGAGCTGACATCGGCAATTGGAAATCTAGGACATCACACATGCCACTCCGCTCCATGACGGGCTTTGCACAGATCAAAGGCGAGGTAACGAGCCAGACCGAAGGCAGCGTCAGCCCGCCGCCTGGTTCGGCCTCGATGTCTCCTGATAGGTCGCCTTCTATCCAAGGCAACGGTCATCTGGCCTTCGCACTCTCGCTGAAATCGGTGAACCACCGCTTTCTCGATCTGCATTTTCGTCTGCCCTCGGGCTCCGATTCGCTCGAAATGCAACTGCGCCGTCTGCTCAAAGAGAAGATTGCCCGCGGACACGTCGAAGTCACGCTCAGCCTGGAGCGCGGCGGCGGCGAAACTCTGGCGCTGAATCGCCCGCTGGTCAGCGCTTACATCGCGGCCTTTCGGGCTGCGGCCGGTGAGTTTGCCATCCCCGCCGAGCCTGATCTCAACACAATCCTGCGTATTCCCGGTGCGCTCGATACTGCCAGAGATCCTGAGGATGGAGCGCTTGAATCGGCGGTGATGGCCAGAGTGGGTGAGGCGCTCGACCGCCTGAATCAGATGCGGGAACAGGAAGGCCGCAGCATCGAGCAGGAATTGCGCGAGCGTATGTCTCACCTGCGCGAGGCCGTCAAGACCGTGCAGTTTCACCGGCACACCGTGTTGCACAGCTATGTGGAACGTCTGCAAGCGCGCCTTCAGGAACTGCTGGGCTCCAGTGCCGACCGCGAACGCGTGCTGCAGGAAGCCGCGCTTCTCGTGGACCGCAGTGACATTCAGGAGGAAATCGTCCGCCTGGAAAATCACGTCCAGCACTTTCTGGGGCTGCTTGACGAACAGGGAGAAGTGGGGAAGAAGCTGGACTTCCTGCTGCAGGAAATGAACCGCGAGGCCAACACGATGCTTTCGAAGACATCGGGGCTGGCCGGTGAGGCGCTGAAAATCACCGAGGCCGGACTCGTCATGAAGGCGGAGATCGAAAAATCACGCGAGCAGGTGCAGAACCTGGAATGAGTTCTCCGGTCCACAAGCCCCTCGTCTACATCATCTCGGCCCCGTCCGGTTCGGGCAAGTCGACCCTTGTCAATGAACTGCTGAAGTCGGTGCCCGATCTGGAATTTTCCATTTCCTACACCACGCGGGCTCCGCGCGGCAGTGAGACGAATGGCAGGGAATACTATTTTGTCTCACGTTCCGAATTCGAGAACATGATTCGCGAGGACGAGTTCCTCGAGCACGCCGAGGTATTTGGCAACTACTACGGGACGGCGCGCCGCTTTCTGCGCGAGGCGGAACAAAACGGCCGCGACCTTTTGCTCGACATCGACGTACAGGGCGCGGCGCAGATCCAGCAAAAACTTCCCGAAGCCACCAGCATCTTCATCCTGCCTCCGAATCGCCAGATCCTGGAAGAGCGCTTGCGCAAGCGCAGCGAGGATTGCGAAGAAGTCATTCAGCGCCGCCTGGTCACGGCCAGCCGCGAGATTCAAAACTATGATCGCTACCACTACATTCTGGTAAACGACCGGTTGGAGGAATCGATCGAAATGTTGCGGGCGATTGTGATCTCGGAACGCCTGCTGCGTTCGGAGAAGACGCTGTCGGATAAGGAGGCTGCAATCGTGGCTCTCGCAAACCGCTGCCGCCTGGCTAACGTTCGCGACCGCCTGAAAGAGATTCTGGATTCGTTTAAGCCGCCCGACGATTCCGGAGGGGGTAATCCTCCGTAACCATATTTGAAGCCGCGCAGCCCCCACAACCTTGAATTTCGTGGGAGAATAGGGGAAGCTGTTCTTGGCTTCCCTGGCGAAGAACGAAGCGCACAAACTTTCGGCAATCGAAATCTTGCAACCGGCATTCAAGGGGAGAGAATCCATGAAATTGATCGAAGGCTTCGACAGCAACTATCGCTACATTCTTGTCGCCGCCCGGCGCGCCCGCCAACTACAATCCGGAGCCCCCCCGGTGGTCCAAACCAATTCCCGCAAGCCCTGCCGCATCGCGCAAGACGAAATCCGCGCGGGCAAGGTGAAATGGGAGATCCCCGAAACGCGCAGCGCCGCCGAGCAGGCCGCCGAAGTTCTGGATCAGGCCTTTGGACACGACGCCTAAGCGCGCTGCGGTCGACTGCATCTAATAACCATGAAAGTTGCTCTCGGAGTGACGGGCGGCATCGCGGCTTACAAGGCGGCCGAGATTGTGCGGCTGCTGCAAGACCGGGGCATTCATGTGCAGGTCATCATGACGCGCGCGGCCCAGGAGTTCGTTCGCCCGCTCACCTTCGCGGCGCTTTCCGGCGAAAAAGTGATCACCGGAATGTTCTCGCCCGGTGAAGAGCACACCGCGAATATCGATTCCGCTATCGAGCACATCGCGGTCGCGCAGTCGATGGACGCTCTGCTGGTCGCTCCCGCCACTGCCGACATTCTGGCGCAATTCGCGCAAGGCATTGCCGGTGATTTTCTCACTACGCTTTATCTCGCAACCACCGCTCCAGTTGTGGTCGCTCCGGCGATGAACGTCAACATGTGGAATCATCCCGCGACGCAGGCGAATCTGGAAATCCTTCGCCAGCGCGGGGTGAAGGTCGTTGACCCGGATTCGGGATATCTCGCATGCGGTATGACCGGCTCCGGGCGGCTTGCCGAGAATGAAGCCATCGTGGCCGCGGTTCTCGAAGCGCTGGGCGCGTCGCAGGATCTCGCGGGCGAAACCATTCTGATCACCGCCGGACCCACGCGCGAGAAGATCGATCCTGCGCGCTACCTGAGCAACCGCTCCAGCGGACGCATGGGTTATGCCGTGGCCGAAGCTGCTTTGCGCCGTGGTGGCCGCGTGCTTCTGGTTAGTGGACCGACGGCGCTGACGCCGCCGGGAGCGGCTGAGGTCACACGCGTAGAATCTGCCGAGCAGATGCGCGATGCCGTGCTCAATCTATTGCCACAGGCCACGATCGTGATCAAGAGCGCTGCTGTCTCCGATTACCGCGCGAAATCGGCATTCCCGCAAAAGATAAAACGCAAGGGACCGATCACGCTTGAGCTCGAACCCACGGCTGACATTCTCAAGGAGATTTCCCTCCACAAGCAGTCGCAGATTGTTGTGGGTTTTGCAGCGGAGACCGAGAACGTCCTCGAAAACGCCCGCCAGAAGCTGGCGGCCAAGCATCTCGACGCCATCGTGGTCAACGACGTCTCCCGCGAGGGTATCGGCTTCGACTCCGATCGTAATGCAGTGACCATCATTACCCACGACGAGGTTATCGAGGTCCCGGAGACTACGAAGTGGGAAGTGGCGCAGCGCGTGCTCGACCAGGTCGTCCGGATTCGCGAGCGGCGCAAGTCGCCGGTGAAGGCCTGAAAGCACTTTCTCCCTCGCGGGCGTACAATTCCTCAAACTTCTTTTTTCAGACTTCTCTTAAGGAGCGTGGAATGACACAGAAAGTGATCGACGTGATCGGAACATCTAAGGAAAGCTTCGCCAAGGCTGCGAAGAATGCGGTGGCCGAGGCGGCGAAGACCGTGCGCGGCATCAAGTGGGCGCACGTGGACTCGCTCGACATGCAACTGGATGGGGCGAAGGTGCTGCTGTATCGGGCGACGACGAAGATTTATTTTGATGTGGAGAAGTGAGGAGTGGCGAGCACTCTGGACCCGGAATTGCGGCGCGCTCTCACCGAGCGCGTCCGCTACTACCATGAGTTGGGCATCTACGATTTCTACCGGCGCGAGCCGCTGCCTTCCCAGTTGATGGAGGCCCGACCGGCTGACGCCGACGTCCTTGCGGTGTCTTTGTCTTCATCAGCATCCCAGGCAGAACTGCGAGAGGAAATGTCCGCAAGAAAATCCGCCGTCGTCCCAGCCGTTGCCGAGGATAATATTTTAGAAATCGTTACGCCGAAGCTGGAGTATGGAGTGGCCGATCCTGTCGCTGCGCTCAAGTTGATTCGCGAAGACCTGGGCGACTGCACGCGCTGCAAACTGCACCAGCAGGGCCGCAAGCAGATCGTCTTTGGAGTGGGCAATCCGCGGGCAGAATTGATGTTCGTGGGCGAAGGTCCGGGCGCCGACGAAGACGCGCAGGGCGAACCCTTCGTCGGCCGCGCCGGCCAGTTGCTTAATAACATGATCAAAGCGATGGGCTTGCGGCGCGAAGATGTCTACATCGCGAACATCGTCAAATGCCGCCCGCCCGGCAACCGCACGCCCGAGCGCGACGAGTGTGAAACTTGTTCACCGTTTCTCATGCGGCAAATCGCGGTGATCAAGCCCAAGGCCATTGTCGCACTGGGCGCGGTGGCGGCGAAAAATCTGCTTGCCATCAATGCGCCTATGTCCGAATTGCGAGGCCGCTGGTACGACTTCAAACCGGCAGGCGTACGCAGCAACGATCCTGCATGGCCTGGTGCGCGCCTGGCCGTCACTTACCATCCCGCATTCCTGCTGCGCGATCCGCGGCAGAAGGGCGAGGCTTGGAAGGATTTGCAGATGGTGATGAAGTATCTGGGGATCGAGCCTTCAAAAAAGTCTGCCGAGTGATTTGCATTCATCAAGAGCTCTCATCCCCAGCAAGGCGAGGGATCTTGGTTCGTGTCTGCGCTATAAGTGTCGCGGGAGCAAGCAGACACCATGATTCCTCGCTTCGCTAGGGATGACAGTTTGTAATGAGATGCGGCCCTTCGGAATCCACGCTAGGTTATCCTTCCAATCAATGCCCGAGTATTGCGACGTTGCTCTGCCGGTGCCGCTCGACATGGTTTTTACCTACCGTGTCCCTGCCGAGGCCACTCCCGTGGTCGGCGGGCGCGTGCTTGTGCCTTTCCGCCAGCAGCGAATGACCGGCATTGTGGTTGAGTTGCACGATCGCAAACCCTCGGTCGCGACTAAGAGTATCCAGAGCGTGCTCGATGCCTCGCCGGTCCTCGACGATCAACTGCTGCGCCTCGGCCGCTGGATTGGCGACTACTATCTCGCCCCGCTCGGCGAAGTTTTTCGCACCATGCTGCCGCTGAACGCGGAGTTCAAACGTTCCATTGCGTACCGCATCACCAAGGAAGGCCAGTTGACGCTGCATCTGGCTGGCATGTCAGGATCGTCAACGCGTTCGCGGCGCACTCCGGAAGAACAAGCCGCCGAATTCGGCGTGCTCGATTATCTGGCTGCCCAAGAGCCAGCGCCCGGCGAGCCCATGCCAGTCCGCGAAGAAAAGCTGCGATCTGCGACACGCGTCTCAAAATTGATTTTGAACGGGATGGTGCGAAAGAAGTGGCTGGTGCGCGAAGACGTCTCCGCCGTCCGCGATGCCGCCCGCACCATCAAAATCGCGCAGCTAAAATCCGCCGATGCAAAGCTGAACGAAAACCAGCGGCGGTTCGTAGAGACGCTCGCCGCCTCTGGAGGCCGGGTTCCCGTGGAGACGCTGCAAGCGCTTGAAGTCCCGCGAACGACGCTCAGCACGCTGGTCAAACGCGGTCTGATCGAGATCATTGAAGAGCCGGCGCCTTTCGCCGTTTCGCGGAGCAAACCACGGCCATCCTTCGAATTCAATTTCAACTCGGCGCAGCAATCGGCACTGGACCGCTTGCGCGAAGCGGTCGATGCACGAAAGTTTTCTGGCATTCTTCTGCATGGCATCACCGGCTCGGGCAAAACCGCCGTTTACCTGGCGGGCATGCGTGCGGTGCTCGAAGCGGGACGCTCCGCTATTCTTCTCGTCCCCGAAATCGGCCTCACGCCCGCCGTTGCCGCCGATCTGCAGCAGATCTTCGGCGACGAAGTTGCCATCCTTCACTCCGCACTGTCCGACAAAGAGCGTGCGCAGCAGTGGCACCGCATCAAGAGCGGAGACGCGCGCTTGGTCGTCGGCACGCGCTCAGCCGTGTTCGCGCCGGTCGCCGATCTCGCGCTGATCATCGTCGACGAGGAACACGATTCTTCCTACAAGCAAGAGGAGACGCCGCGCTACCATGCCCGCGACATTGCGGTTGTGCGCGCCAAGATGGCGAATGCCGTTGTCGTTCTGGGCTCGGCAACTCCGTCGCTTGAGTCGTATTTCAACGCAAAGAAAAATAAGTACGCGCTGGTCGAATTGCCCGACCGCGTGGAGCGGCGCCCCCTGCCGGAAGTCGAGATCATCGACATGCGCCAGGAATTCCAGGAAACCGGCCACGAGCAGGTTATCTCGCGCAAGCTGGCGGCGGAGATCAAAGAGCGCTTCGATCGCAAAGAGCAAGTCATGGTGCTGCTCAATCGCCGCGGATATTCTCCCCTGGTGTTGTGCCGCACCTGCGGCAAGACTCTGGAATGCCAGAACTGCGCCATCGCTCTTACTCATCACAAGCGGGAACATAAAATGGTTTGCCACTACTGTGGTTACGCCGCGCCCGTGCCCAAAGCCTGTATCCATTGCGGCAGCGAGTACGTGTATTTTCTCGGCACCGGCTCGGAGAAGCTGGAAGAACTGCTGCACGGCATGTTTCCGCAGGCGCGCATTGCGCGTCTCGATCGCGACACTGTCCGGGGACACGAAGATTTCGAGCGCACGCTGAACGCGCTCAGCGAAGGTGAGCTCGACTTGCTCGTCGGCACACAGATGATCGCCAAGGGCCACGACATTCACGGCGTTACTCTGGTCGGCGTGGTCGGCGCCGACAGCGCCCTGGGACTGCCCGACTTCCGCGCCGCCGAACGCACCTTCCAATTGCTCACGCAAGTTGCCGGGCGCGCCGGGCGCGGCCAGTCTCCCGGCAAAGTGATTCTGCAAACTTATTTTCAGGACCACTACGCCGTGCAATACGCCGCCCGCCACGATTTCGCCGGATTCTACGAGAAAGAATTGCGCTTTCGCAGTTGGATGCACTACCCGCCATACTCAGCCCTGGCCAACGTGCTCATCCGCAGCGACAAACTCGACGAAGCGTTGCAGTGGTCGGGCACTCTGGGAAGATGGTTCGAGCAGCACCGACATGAAGGCGTGCGCGTGCTCGGCCCAGCCGCCGCACCGATTATGCGGCTCAAGCGCGACTACCGTTATCATTTCGTGCTCAAGTCACCCAGCCGCGAAAGGCTCAACAGCACGCTGCGCGCCATGTTGGCCTACGCCGCCGCGCAAAAGATTCCACGCACCCAGATAATTGTTGATGTTGACGCCATATGGCTGATGTGAGAATCAGTCGTTGGTCGTTAGTCGGTGGTCGTTCGCCATTCCTCGCGGCTGCAGGCCTTCTTGCTTTGCCAACGACTAACGACCAGCCACTAACCTTTCGACTATTTCGGCCCGACGATCCCCCGGATCACCACCACCGACGCTGCCGGAAGATCGTACATCGTATTCTTCTCGGCGGTTATTGTTGTGTGCACAATCGGCCCGTCGGGATCGGCATTGCCTTGGGATGTGGCCACGATCGTACGTTCACCGCTATTCTCAGCGTGAGCCATAAATCGCATCTTCGCGGGATGCCATTGATATTGCGCGCTTCCGAACGTGGAAATCTCCACCGGCCCGTCGAAGCGGCTCTCCTTGTCCGCCGGCCCGTCAAATGTAATCCGAACCCGGTGCGCATTATGCTGGTCCCGATTCACCGCCATCACCGCCCATTTTCCATCCGGACGCTTCACTGCATACGCAGTCACCAATTCGTGACCGGCTCCGTCCTCCACGTCGCCGTTTGCAGCAAATACCTGATGCTCACCGCCGCCGGGCTGCACCCACTCCAGATTGATCAATTGCGCCACAAAGAACTGCGCCAGCGGTTGCTGAATCTGATAATTGGCGTCGACGGTGAACATTCCAAATGTACCCGGAGAGCTGTTGCATCCCGGTTCCATTTGCAGTGGCAGATAATGGAAAAAGTAGACGGCCTTCCCTCCCGAGTTCAGGAACGATCCAATGTAATCCGCCAGCCAGACTCCCGCGAAAATATCCTGATAAGTTTCGCTGGCGCCCGATGAAAGATTTCCCTCCGTGATGAACAACGGCATGTCCGCCGGAATCCCGTCTTCATGCCACACCCGCATAATGTGACTCACCAACTCGGGCTCGTCATACAGCATGCCCCAGGGCATTTTGCAACGATCGAGGGGATAGTGCTCGAAGGAAAAGAACGCCAGGTCGTTCATTCGCCCGTGCTGCTTCAGATAGGCGAGGAACCGCACTGTCCAGGAAACCTGTCCGTTCGCGTCCGGCCAGACTTCGATGTCCTTGTTCACACCCTGGAACGACGGCCCACCCAGCTTCAGGGCCGGGTCCACGCGATGAATCGCCGTCGCCCACTGCAGATAGAGCGCAGCGTAATCTTCTGGAAGCATGTACTGCCCGTCGGACTCCTCTCCCATCTCGACATAAGAAATCGGATAGTTGCGCTTCTTCAGGTAGGCGATCTCCGCCGCGGCATTTTCTGGCGTGTCATAGAGCATGGCGACCGGCATCATGGCCGGCAGGCCGCGGGTCACACCGCTGGTGAAGAACAGATCGAATCCCATCTGCGCCTGCTTGGTGGATCCCAGATCTGAGGGCTGATGCCAGGGATCGACCGACGAGCAATAAGTCGTCGTCTGCTCCTGCTCGGGCGTGTGCCGGAGAATGTCGTGAAACGTGTTATCCGGTGTGCTGGTGCCGAGGTAAAGTTCGCGGATGGCATAGCCCGCGCAGTTCCGCGGGTCATTCGATCCTGGATCCCCGGTGCTACTGGCAACGCAAGTATTGGAGGATTCGGTCATCCATATCCGCACAAACCGAACGGGCATGGCGGCATCGGTCAAGCGAATTGTCTCGCTGCCGCCCTTTCCCTGCAGAACCGACCCTTCCGAAAAAGTTTGCCACGCCCCGCGCGTCGGTGCGCCGATCGGGTCGTCGCCGCCTCTCCAGTACTGCACCAGGTAACGCCGGGCGTAGGGTTCTGCCCACGCGATGCGGATGCTGTTTACCTGCTGCGCCTGCGCCAGGTCCAACACCACCCACTGCGGATGCAGCGCATCGCTCTCACCGGTAAAGCGTTCGGTGAGATACGGATTGCTCTTCCAGAAAGTATTCAGGTCGCCATCGGTCAGCCGCGAAAAGCCCACGTTGTCGGTACCGTCGTTGCGGGTAAATCCGCGGCGTGGCAGCGCATACCCATACGAGTAGCGAATCATTTCCGTCGGAGTCGCCGAGCCCGTGAAATATCCCTTGCCGCTCGCGTCGCTCCATGTTCCTTGCGGATTCCAATGCCATGCCTCGACCGCGAGTTCCGTATTCTGACGATAGGTAACCGGCTGCCACCCCGAGGCCAGCGTCTTCTCCAACGTCACCGGCAGCAAGTCTTTATCGATCGCATCAACGGCAATGCGGTCTACTCCCGCTCCTAAAGTTTCCTTGGGCACGAAATGATTCGTGGAATGCGTTACATCAACTGAGATGGTCTGACCCGCGGCAGACGCGAGAGCGAAACACCCGGCCAGACAGAGAAGAACAGCCGCCAGCCTTTTCAAGGTAAGACCACCTCCGATTCATCCATTAAAACGATTGAATAAAGGAGTATACAAAAGAAGCGGGCACGGGTGCGAGTCCCCGTGGAAGGCCTCTTTCAGCGTGAACGCCATGCCTCCGGGTACAATGCCAAGCGGCGGCGAATCAGTCTATCGTACACAGGGCTGCGCCAACTCCTGGGGGACTACATCCTTGTCTGATTTCTTGGCGACGAAGCCACTCGACCTTTTGCTGGCAGAAGCGCACGACGAAAGCGGCACCGGCCTGCGGCGCGTGCTGGGGCCGGTCAACCTGGTCACGCTCGGGATTGGCGCCATCATCGGCGCGGGAATCTTTGTTTTGACCGGGACCGTGGCCGCCACCTTCACCGGCCCTGCGATTGTGTTGTCCTTCATTCTGGCGGCGTCCGGCTGCCTCTTCGCTGGACTCTGCTACGCCGAGTTCGCTTCCCTGATTCCGATCGCCGGTTCGGCTTATACCTATGGCTACGCCACCCTCGGCGAGATCTTCGCCTGGATCATCGGCTGGGACCTGATCATCGAGTACGCATTCGGCGCGGCCTCTGTAGCCGTGGGCTGGAGCGGGAATCTGATCGCTCTTTTTCAAAGCTTCGGCATCCAGCTTCCACCGCAGCTCACCGCCCCTCCCGGAACCTTGTTGGTTTTCTACAACGGCCAGTGGGCGCGGCTTGCGACTGTTGGGCCGCTGCTGGCAAGTGCCGGAGTGGATCCTTCGAAGTTGCCGTCTGCCCACGGCATTCTCGACCTTCCTGCCTATCTTGTGATTGCGCTCATGACCGCCATTCTTGTGATCGGCGTGCGCGAATCCGCCAACTTCAACTCCCTGATTGTGTTCATCAAGGTGGCCACCGTTCTTACGTTTATCGCGATCGCGGCTGCTTATCTGCTGCGCCATCCGGCTGTCGCAGCCGCCAACTGGCATCCCTTCGTCCCTCCCAACCAGGGATCGTTCGGCGCATTCGGATGGTCGGGCGTGGCGCGTGGCGCGGGGGTGATTTTCTTTGCCTACATCGGCTTTGATGCGGTCTCGACTGCCGCGCAGGAAGCCCGCAATCCGCAGCGCGATATGCCCATCGGCATTCTTGGCTCGCTCGCCATCTGCACCGTGCTCTATGTTGCGCTCGGTTGGACGCTCACCGGCGTGGTCCACTACACACTGCTCAATACCTCCGCTCCGGTGGCCGTGGGAATTCAAGCCACCGGCGTGCGCTGGGGAAGCATCGTCGTGATGCTGGGAACTTTCGCGGGCCTCACCACAACCATGCTGGTGATGCTGATGGGACAGTCGCGGGTCTTCTTCTCCATGTCCCGCGACGGACTGCTGCCGGAGTGGGCGGGCCGGGTTCACCCTCGCTTCCGTACTCCGTGGATTTCTTCGATTGTCGTTGGCTTCTTTGTGGCGATTCTGGCGGGAGTGCTTCCTATCGGAGTGCTCGCACAGCTCACCTCGATCGGAACGCTGCTCGCTTTTGTCATCGTATGCGCCGGTGTGTGGACTCTGCGTGTGAAACGTCCAGACCTGCACCGTCCATTCAAGACTCCGCTGGTTCCGATCGTCCCGATAATGGGGATCGGCATTTCTCTGGGACTGATGCTCAGCCTGCCCTGGAACACGTGGCTGCGCCTGATCGTGTGGCTGATGGTGGGGATGGCGATTTATTTCGGCTACGGCCGCAGTCATAGCCGGTTGCGGGGCGGCGCAGAATAAACGCCCACAACCAGCGTCGGTTGCTGATTGCCAAATGGAAGAAAGTCGGGACGCCGGCTAACTTCTGGCCTACCGTCCCCGAAACTCGCGTATCACTTCCGGCACAGATGCGTGTCCAAACGGCGCCGGCGTCAGCGTGAGCGCCAGCATCAGCAGCGCAAACAGGGCCAGCCACGTTCGCCCGCCCGAAACCCTCGGCCACTCGGCCACTTGCGGATGCCGCAAGCTGCTTAGCTGTAGCAGGATCGCCCACACGAACCATCCTGTCCACAAGTAGTAAGCCATGGGCAGAAGAATCAGAATCGTCAGCCGCGATACGAACTTGTGCACCCGCGGTGCAAGCGAAAAGATAATATGCCCGCCATCAAGCTGTCCGCCGGGCAGCAGATTAAGCGACGTCGCAAACATTCCCACCCAGGCCGCAATCGCCGTGGGATGCAGCAAGACACGATCCAGCGGCAACCGTGCGATGCCTTGCGCCCCGCCCTGTGCCGCCAGGAACCGGTGCACGAGCTGGAAGATCAGCGGAAACCCCAGATCCAGAGTCCCGGCCGCACCTCTCGTTGGGATTGGCTTCGATAGGTTCAGGGAAACGATGAGAACGGCAAACGCCACAGCGAATCCGGCGATCGGTCCGGCGATGCCAATATCAAACAGAGCGGTGCGCGATCGAATCGGCGAGCGAATTCGGATAAAAGCGCCGAAAGTCCCAATCAACGTTGGTGCAGGAATAAAAAACGGCAGTGTCGCCCACACTCCGTAGCGCTTGCAGTAGAGATAGTGCCCCATCTCATGCGCCAGCAAAATCAGCATCAGCGTGCTCGCGAATGGAATTCCAAGCAACAATCGCCCAGGATGCGAAAACGTCCAGCTTACCGGGAACAATGGAGCGGCACTATCGTCCAACGAAAACACGGGCTGGTTGTGCACAAAGTTGTATTGCATGCGCGCCCCCACCACCAGCGTGGTGAAGCAGGTCAGCAGCAGCAACAATGCGTGCAACCAATAACGCTGCCGCGGTGGGCGGGCCGCATACACCGGTATCGGCCGGTAGTATTCGAGCGTGGAAGAAGTTACGGGAGGAGTAGGTTCCGACATGCGATTCTTCGGCCCCGCGATTCCATCGAGGCCTTTCCTTTAGATGCTACTACGAGAAGGAGCATCTAGTACCTAGTACCGAGTACCCAGAAAAAACAAGGCATAGAGCGGGGAAAAGAAAACGATGAAAGATAAGGCTAGAAAATATGCGGGCGGCAGTTCGAACGGATTTTCTCGGTACTCGCGACTCGCGACTCGGTACTAGGCACTCATCTTCAATCAATCGACTGCAATTCTTTCCCAGGCTTGAACCGCACTGCCTTGCCCGGAGGAATCGACACTTCGGCTCCAGTGCGCGGATTGCGCCCGATGCCGGTCTTGCGCGGGCGCACATTAAACACGCCAAATCCTCGCAGCTCAATGCGATTGCCGCGGGCCAGTGCCTTCTTCATGCTCTCAAAGACGGTTTCCACCGCCAACTCGGCTTTGGTCTTGGTGATGCCGGTTCTGGCTACCACTTCGTTGATAATGTCGAGCTTAATCACGAACGGCTCCCGGATGCACTCAGATCGTCCCTCAAGTGATTGATGCTATGGGAGATAAGTGAGATTGTCAACGGGAGCATCAGTAGCGTAAACCATTGAGCGATTGAGTGAATTAAAAAACGGATTGAGAAAATGGTGTTCGGGTCTTCAATTGCCCAATGACTGAATTGCCCAGTTACTCAATTCCTACCGTCCGCTCTCGTCTTCCTTAAACATATATTTAATGGCTGGCTTGTAGATCATCAGGTTGGGCCCACCGTCTTCCCGGACTACCTTGATGCAGGTCTTGTCGTACCACTCGATGATGCCATGGATTTCTTCGCCGTCGCGCAACACGATCACCATCGGCGTCTTCGTCTGCATCTGTTTCTGATAATAGAAATTCTCCGCGTTGGTCTGCTCCGGAGGCGCGGCCTTGCGCCCGCCTCCCGACCCCGCCCCGCGGTCACCGCGGTCGGTCCGTTCGAACCTCCGCTCCCCGCCTCGTTCCGGGCGGTCGTGCCTTTCCGTCCGCTCCCGGCGTTCCGTGACCTGCATGTGATTGGAGTTGTGGTTCCCGTGATTGTGATCCGGGCGCGTTAGCGCCGGACGGATCAACTTGCGGTTGGCAAAATTCTCCTCGTCCGCTGATGGCTGAGCCGGAATCGGATCCATCGCTTCCTTCATAGTGGCGCTACCCCGCACGCATTCGCGCTTACAGTACTATTTATTTGAGGGCCCTGAAAAAAGTATTTACGAAGGCGTGAAATTTCACCTAACGTAACACAGGAATCTCCCCGTGACAATATCGCTGAAGTGCCACTGCGGCGAGTATGCCAAATCTTGCACACCGCCGCGCCGGAAGGTTCCGCGATGCTAGCATAGGTTTTCATTTAGAAATCGGCAATCCCGCTCCATGCCCGAACTCGACTCTCCTCAACGCCAGGCGCCTGACTCGCTCATGCTCACCGGCTTCTGGTATCGCGCCTTGCCCGCGGACCGCGTCCATCGCAACCAGCTCCATAAAGCCATGCTGCTTGAGATTCCCCTCGTCGTCGGACGCGATCGCGCGGGTCATCCCTTCGCGCTGCGTGACGCCTGCCCTCACCGCGGCATGCCGCTTCACTGCGGCAGGTTCGATGGAGAAAACCTCGAATGTTCCTACCATGGCTGGACCTTCGACGCACACAACGGCCAGTGCCAGCTGATCCCCTCACTTACCCCCGACCAGAATCTGAAAGTGGACCGCATCTACGCCGGCAGCTATCCCTGCGAAGAGCAGGACGGTTTTGTCTGGGTCTACATCCCGGACCCCAGCCCGCTGGGCGCGGGATTCACCATGAGAGAAGAAGCCCCGGATCCCGCCCCACAGATCGAGAAGTTCGGAGAGAAGTACAAGCTTGCCTACCTTACCGCTGACATGCCCGTCAGCATCGACCACGGCATCATCGGCCTCATGGACCCCGCGCACGGGCCGTTCGTACATCAGGCGTGGTGGTGGCGCAGCCGCAACAGCATCCACGAAAAGCAAAAACATTTCGAGCCCATCCCCAATGGATTTCGCATGAGCGCGCATACGCCCAGCTCAAACTCCGCGCCCTACAGGCTTCTGCGGCTCTACGCTGCCGCCGGTTCCATCACCACCACCATCGATTTTGTTCTGCCCAACGTGCGTACCGAAACCATCCGGGCAGGGAAGTACTGGTTTTCCTCGCTCACCACGGTGACGCCCATCACCCGCAATCAATGCCGCATCGACGTAGTCGCCGCCTGGAATATCTTCCGCTGGATGCCCTTTGGCCCCGAGCTTGCTGAAATTCGTCTTCGCCAAGTTCGTCGAACAGGACCGCCGCACCATGGAACTGCAAGCCGAAGGATTGAAGCATAATCCGCATCTCATGCTCATCGATGATGCCGACCGTCCCGCCAAATGGTATTTCCAGTTGAAGGCCGCGCATCTGGAAGCCAGGCGCACCGGCAGCGAGATGAAGCATCCCATGGCGGGCCCGGTTACGCTGAAATGGAGAAGCTAAGTGTGGCGCGGGCGCTCTCGCCCGCGAATGCCGGCATTTGGAACGAGGTGGTACTCACCAAATCACCCAAAAAGATCTTCCACTTCCTCATCCGTCATCGGCTTCCACCAGTCCGGATCGATGATTTTGATCTGTCCTCGGAGAGTGCCAAGAATGCGCTTCTTGGAAACTGGCTTTTTCGTGCGGACGATGTCCACGACCGGCACACCCCGGCGGCAGATGGTCACACGGTCGCCCTGTTCAACCGCTTCAATCAATTCCGGCAATTTGCTTTTGGCGTCGGCTATGCTGACTTGCATAATGTAATGATAGCCAAGTCAAAGGAATTACTTTCCCGAGGATGTGGGCTTCCGCTTGGGCAGGTCCCCCAGGGTGCGATCCGACGCCCGCATCTCTTCCTCGCTCACCAGCCAGTCCATCGCTGCCTCGCGGGTATCAAAAGCGGGCAGATCGCGCTGCGAGAAATTCTTGATGTGTTCGTAAAAAACCTTGGGCAGTTTCTCGATTCCCACCCATGCCGAGCGCTTGAGGTGCGGCCGGTCGAAGACTGCGCTTTCTTTCAGGCGGTCGATCGCGATCCGGTCGAACTCCGCTCCCGTAAAGTCGGCGAGCAACAGCACCGAGCCCCGAGGCTCGGTCGTCACATAAGAGGGGACCAACAGGGCAATTTTCGCAACCTCCGCCGGCGTGCAGTGAGAAACGTCCACCAGCAGGATTTGCTTTCCCTTGTGCTCGATGATCCTGATACGGTCTTCCATGGGCATCTTCTTACGGCTGAGTTGCTAGGGCCCCAAAAGCGATTCCACGACGGTATACACCTCGGCCAGCGCGGAGTCCAGTGCAGCCGCATCTTTGCCGCCAGCCTCGGCCAGATCGGGACGTCCTCCGCCCTTGCCGCCAACTTTCTGCGCCACGGGGCCAATCACTTTTCCTGCCTGCACTCGGCCGATCAAATCTTTGGTGACGCCCACGATCAGTGAGACATTACCATTCGAAGCCGACCCCAGCACCACCACGCCCGAACCAATCTTCTCGCGCAATTGATCGACCAGCGTGCGCAATTGTGCCCGCTCCAGATTGTCCACGCGATGCGCCAGCACCTTCACACCTTTCACATCCTTGATTTGATCGCCAATGTTCGCCGTGCCAGACGAAGCCGACTTCATCCGCGCCTGATCCAATTCGCGCGTGAGACGCTTGATCTCAGCGTCCTTCTTTTCCAGTTCGGCCTTCAAGGCCTCAGCGGGAGACGCAGTCTCGGCGTGGGCGGAAATCTCCTCGACAGAGGGTGCCCCATTCTTGCGCGGTTTTTGCGCAAGAGTGGGAACCACGAACGCCGACACCACCTCCTCCAATTCATGATCCTGACGGAAGTGCGCCAGCGATCCCAAGCCCGGTAATCGCCTCCACGCTCCGCACTCCCGAAGACACGCTGCCTTCCTTCAAAATCTTAATCAGCCCAATCTCGCCGGTAGCGCCGGTGTGCGTGCCGCCGCAAAGCTCAGTCGAGAAATCGCCAATCCGCACCACGCGCACCTTTTCGCCATACTTTTCTCCGAACAAAGCCATGGCGTGATAAGTGTTGATCGCCTCGTCAATGGGAACGTCGGGAATAGTCTCGACGATCTGATTGCGCAGCACTTCCTTATTAATAATGTCCTCAATGTCCTGCAACTCTTCGTCTTCCACCGCGGTAAAGTGCGAAAAATCAAATCGCAAATGATTCGGCGCCACCAGCGACCCCGCCTGCTTCACATGCTTCCCTAAAACTTCGCGCAGCCCGGCATGAAGCAGATGCGTAGCCGTGTGATTCCGCATAGTGGACTGACGAACGTCAGCATTGACAACGGCATCAACTTTATCGCCAACGCGAAGTGGGGACTTCACCACAACCTGATGCGCCCGCACCCCCTGAATCGGCGAATAGCATCCCGTCACGTCGGCGACGACGGTATTGTGATCGTCCGAGTAAAACCATCCCCGGTCGCCAACCTGCCCGCCGGATTCTGCATAAAACGGCGTGTGATCAAGAATGACCTCGCCCGATTCGCCAGCCTTGAGTTCCTGCGCGCCCTGCCCATTGTGGATGATCGCCAGCACCTCGCAGCCGTCCGATCGAGTCTGCCGATAACCTTCGAAGATCGATTTCGGAAGCTGCTGATACGCTGGATTGGCGGTTTGCTTGGAGCGCCTTTCCAGGAGGCACGAGCGCGGGACTTTTGCTCCTCCATTGCACGATCAAATCCGGCTTGATCAAAGATCAGTCCGCGGTCTCGAGCCGCGTCCTGCATGAAGTCGAGCGGCATTCCGTAAGTGTCGTAGAGTTTGAACGCCTTTTCACCAGAGTAGACCCTCAAGCCCGACCCTCCCAGCCGCAGGTCGCGCTCCAAGTCCTGCAAGTGAGTGAGGAACGCGGCACCCGCCCCGCCCTCATCAAAATCTTTGCGGTCCTTCAGCCGTTCGATCTGGCTATTGATTCGCTCAAAGGCTTCAAGGCCCTCTGCCATCTTTTCGAAGACCCTTGCCTGCATGGACGATAAAGAAGTCCGAAAAGTCTCGGGGAGTTTTTCCCGCTCTTCTGGCGACATAGCGTCGAAGTCTTCCAGCATAACCCGTACATCGTGCTCCATTTCGACTAATTCGTCGATCTCCTCCACTTGCCCCTTCAGTTGTGACTCTAGCTTCTCAAGACCTATATCCAATGTGTGCGCGAATCGCGTTTCCTCTGTCAGGACAATCTTCGAGATGCGGTCCACGGTCTCTTTGAGTTCGGGATAGGCGTCCTGCATTAGGCTGCCAACAGCGAAGACCATCTCGTGCAGAAACGGTTTAGTTTGGCCCAGCAGCCGCCCATGCGTGATGGCGCGCCGAATGATTTTCCGCAACACATATCCACGGCCTTCATTCGACGGCAACACTCCGTCAGAAATCAAGAAAGTCGCTGCGCGCGAGTGGTCCGCAATCACTCGCAGAGAAGCAGCCGACTTTGCCTTGGCTTCTTTCTCCAGTTCCTTAGTGAGCGATGTCCCGGTCAATTCAGCGGCGCGCTTGATCAGCGGCGCAAACAAGTCAGTATCGTAATTCGAGACCACGCCCTGCAGCACCGCCGTCGTGCGGTCCAATCCCATCCCCGTATCGATCGACGGCTTGGGTAGCGGATTCAGCTTCCCGCTCAAATCGCGGTCGAACTGCATGAACACCAGATTCCAGATCTCGACATACCGCCCGCAATCGCAAGGAAACGCGCAGTCGGCATGCCCCTGATCCGACGCAGCGGGCCCCATGTCGTAATGAATCTCGCTGCACGGACCACACGGCCCGGTGTCGCCCATCTGCCAGAAGTTGTCTTTCAGCCCCAACTCGAACATTCGATCTTTGGGCACGCCCTGCCCGACCCACAGGTCGTAAGCCTCGATATCGCGCTCCACGCCACCTTCGCCCTTGAAGATCGTCACGTACAACTTGTCCTTTGTCGATCCCAAACCACTCCTGCGAAGTGATCAGCTCCCAGGCATAAGCGATGGCGTCTTTCTTGAAGTAGTCGCCAAACGAAAAATTCCCCAGCATCTCGAAGAACGTGTGATGCCGGTTGGTGAAGCCCACATTCTCCAGATCGTTGTGCTTGCCGCCGGCGCGCACGCATTTCTGCGAAGTGGCGGCCTTGTCGTAGTCGCGCTTCTCCAGTCCCAGAAAAACGTCCTTGAACTGGTTCATCCCCGCGTTGGTAAACAGCAGCGTGGGATCGTTCGCCGGCACCAGCGACGACGAATGCACCTCCTTGTGCCCCTTCTGCACAAAGAAGTCGAGAAACTTGCGCCGGATTTCAGAGCCAGTCAGCATGCCAATCGGGATCAAGATCAATTCTAAACGAAACCGCAGAGGGCACAGGAGAGCGCAGAGGAAATCGTTGCATTGAATCCTCTGTGCCTCTCGGTGCCCTCTGTGGTTAATCCTGCTTTGCGCGCTACTGCGGCTTCGGCTTGTCCCCCTCCATTTTTTCGCCTGCCTTTTTCACTTCGTGCCCGGTAGCCTCGGTCCCCTTTTTGACGCCGCTGCCGGTCTTCTTGGCAACTTTCTCCGTGCCCTTAGCGGTGTCTTTCGCCACGACTTTAGTTTCGTGGCCAGTCTTCTCGGCACCCTTCTCCGTATCCTTGCCAACGGTTTTAGCCACCTTCTTGGTTTCGTGGCCCGTGGCCTTAGCGCCCTTCTCGGTGCCTTTAGCGGTGTCTTTCGCGACTACTTTGGTTTCGTGGCCGGTTTTTTCGGCGCCCTTCTTCACGTCGGTCGCCGCGTCCTGGCCCAGCGCGATGGGTACTGCGCTGAGCAACACTGCTGCGAGAATTACTTTTAGACAGAACTTCATAAAGCCCTCCTGAGAAACGGTTTTGAAACAGGCCTTGGAGTATGCACCATCGAAAAGCATCTTGCCAAGTGCACCTTCACGCTTGGATGCCCCCAAGTCCTCCCGAGAGGTTCGCTCGAATCGCAATGGTTTTGTCATCCTGAACAAGCGTTCTCTGCGCAGTGAAGGATCTGGGCGAGCCGCGCGAAGCGTCGCGGCCTGCCCTGAGCAAGCGAAGCGCGCCGAAGGGTTCTGTGCGACGCAATAACCGCGCGTTTGGCTCGCTTCCCTTCATGCGCTTTCGCTTTCCAACTCGCTCAAGGTTTCCTCATCCACATTCCAGTGCTTCAAAATCGTAAAGATGGTCTTGGTCCCAAACCCGCCCCGAGCCAGTTGCCGGAAGATGCGCGCCGCCTCTTTCTGATCTTTGGGTTTCACCAGGCGCTTTCGCCGCAGATATTCGCGAGCCTGCTTTTCCTCGCTCACGCCCTCGTAGGCCGCGTCCACCGCCTTGTCGATCACGTCGCTGTGCATGCCCTTCGCCTTCAGATCGGTGACCACGCGCATCCGGCCAAACTTCTGATTGTCCCGCCGCAGCGAAGAGAAGTATGCGGCATACTGCGAATCGTTCAGGTACCCGCGGTCCTTTAATCGCCGGATGATCAGCTCGACTAAAGTTTTTCCGTACTCAGATTCGGCCTCTTCCACCCGCGCGCGCAGCAACCGCTTCAATTCTGCAACGGTCCGCATGCGCCGCGCCAGCGCCCCCACGGCGTATTCGTACAACTCCTCTTCGGAATAGAACCTTTTCTTAGGACGCGGAAACGCCATATCTGCTAACGATAAACCTTTTCAATGGAGACGGGAAAAAAGAATAAAGGGGCGGCATCCGGCGTCCAGCTCCAGCGTCCGGAAGAAGTTGAATGTCAAATTTCCGGAACCGGGAGCCCGAAGCCGAATCTACCGTCCGCCGTAACCAGCCGACTGCATCGACTGCCGCGAAATATCCGCGGTCGAAGCGATGCCCTGCATGCGCAGCTTGAAGTCGTCGGCGTTCGAGGCATTCTCCAGAGCGGTTTCGTAATTGACCAGCCCTGCCTGGAACAGATCCCACAACGACTGGTCAAACGTCTGCATCCCGTATTGCGACGTACCCGCCGCAATGGCGTCGCGCACCGAGCGCGTCTTTTCCGGTACCAGAATGCATTCCCGAATGAAAGCCGTGTTGATCATCACTTCCACCGCGGGCACACGTCCTTCAGAATCGCAACGCCGTACCAACCGCTGGCTCACGATGGCGCGCAGTACCGCCGCCAACTGCAGGCGAATTTGCTTTTGCTCCGGCGGCGGGAAAATTGAAATGACACGGTTGATGGTTTCCACCGCGTCCAGTGTGTGCAGGGTCGAGAAAACCATGTGGCCGGTTTCTGCCGCGTGCAGCGCCGTCGAAATCGTTTCCAGGTCGCGCATTTCGCCCACCAGAATCACGTCCGGATCCTGACGCAGCGAAGCCCGCAAGGCCGCGCTGAAAGACGGCGTGTCCACGCCGATCTCGCGCTGGTTCACGTAGCCCTTCTTATCGCGATGCAGAAATTCGATGGGGTCTTCAATCGTAATAATGTGTTCGGCGCGGCTGGAGTTGACTCGATCCACCATCGCGGCCAGCGTCGTCGACTTACCGGATCCGGTCACGCCCGTCACCAGCACCAGCCCGCGCGGCATCTCGCAAATCTGCTCCACCACCTTGGGCAGGAACAACTCGTCCAGCGCACGAATCTTGGTGGGAATAACGCGCAGCACCAGGCCCACGTTGCCGCGCTGCTGGAAGATATTCACACGGAACCGTCCCAGCCCGGCCACGCCGTAGGCCATATCGATTTCCGTGGTCTCTTTGAACTTCTGCTTTTGCCGCGCCGACATCATGCTGAACGCCATCGTCAGCATGTCTTCCGCGCTCACTCGCGGCTGATCGGTCAACGGCAGCAATTCGCCGTCAATGCGCAAGTGAGGATAGTTCCCCACCTTCAAATGCAAGTCGGAGGCTCGCCGTTCCGTCGCAATCCGCAGCAGATCGTCAATATTCATCGCAGGCGCTTTCCTGGGAGGCGGTTTGCCCCCAAAGCTCTTCGTATGATGACTCGAATCGGTACCTGACCCAAGATGACCTAGGTAACGACCCCACTCCGGCAACTGGACAGCACCTTACGTTTGGGGAATGCTCGTTCGGCCCTTTCTCAATGTCGCAGAGAAGGTGTTGGCTTCCCAAAGAAAACGGGGCGCAATCATTCGCGCCCCGCAAGTCATTCTTCGTCTCTTCAACTGCAAACCCTGACTACACTCCCACGGGCTGCTTGGTCCGCACCGGCACCGGAGTCAGCCAGCCGTGGCGGTCGCTCTTTTCGCCGCGCACGACCGCGTAGAACTCTTTCTGGATCGCCTTGGTGATCGGGCCAATTCCACCCTTGCCCACCTTGATCTTATCCACCGTGCGAATCGGCGTGATCTCCGCAGCCGTTCCGGTGAAGAACGCTTCGTCGCAGATGTAGAGCATCTCGCGCGGAATCATCTGCTCAACAATCGTGAATCCCCAGGTCGCGCGCGATCTGCAGCGCCGAATCGCGGGTGATGCCGGGCAGCACGGAATTCCCCAGCGGCGCCGTGATCAGCCTCTCGCGATGCACGATGAATACGTTCTCTCCCGAGCCTTCGCTCACAAATCCGTTCACGTCGAGCGCAATGCCCTCGGCAAAGCCGTTCACGATGGCTTCCATCTTGATGAGCTGCGAGTTCATGTAGTTCGCGCCCGACTTGGCCATCGCGGGCAAGGTGTTCGGCGCAATCCGCGTCCACGACGAAACGCAGGCGTCGCAGCCCTCGCCCTCGCCGCCCAGATATTTCCCCCACGGATAATTGATGATGTAAACCTCGGTGGGCGAGTTGAACGGATTCACTCCCGCTTCGCCATAGCCGCGGAGAACGATGGGCCGTACGTAGCACGGCCACACGCCGTTGCTGCCGACGGTTTCGACCATCGCCTTCACCAGTTCGTCGCGGGTGTAGTCGACTTCGATGCGGTACACCTTGGCCGAATTCAGCAGCCGCTCGATGTGCTCGTGCGCGCGGAAGATCGCGGGCCCCGAGGGCGGCGCGTAGCAGCGGATCCCCTCGAACACCGAAGAGCCGTAGTGGACCACGTGCGACATCACGTGAATCGTCGCCTCATCCCAGGGGATCAGCTTGCCATTGTGCCAGATATGTTCCGACTTCTGAATAGCCATGCGGACTCCTTCAGTTGCGGTTTTTGTTCTGTGTTCTGCAACGAGGCTGAATCCCTCCTCTGGCACTGCAGGGGAGCGAGGCCCGAAAACCCAACCCACGTTAGAAAACATTATAGCCGAGGCGGGTTGGCAGCCGGCGGGTGAAGTTCCCGGTCTAAACCTCAAACCCTTGTCATTCCGAAGGGCGGGGTTCAGCCCGGAGGAATCTGCTTTCCTCCGCAGCGCCACAACTCATGTAGGGATAGCCGCCACCGGCTGTCCAACGGCCCAGGTGTCTCGGGCCGCTAAGCCGGCAGAGTCGCGGTCCTTACCGGACGGTGCTTAACAATCACCCGCGGCGCCGTTGCGATTGCCGCGTTTGCGGCCAACTTTACCAGTTGCGGCCTCGGCCGATCGATTGGAGGCCTGTTTCCCCGAATCCAGCAACCCCCAGGCTTCTCTGTAGCGCTCATGCAAGCTTCCTTCGCTGTGCGGACTAAGCATAACCGACCCTTGCCCTATGAGTTTCTTCGCCGGAAAGATATACCAGATGTCTTCCTCCAGCAGATAGATGGCGAAGTAGTCAATCTCCTCGGTCGTATACGCTTTTAGCTTGGTGCCGGCCAGGTGCAAGGTGTAACCGTCCCCGTCCCGACAGTCCGTGCCCTTCACCTGCACCCGCTTGACTCGCCCGCCATGGTCGATCCCGACGTCGTACCGGGCGGAGTCTCCCCAGGGCTTCAAGAGAACGTATCCGCGCTTGGCCCCGCGCGCCATAAACAGCAACTCGATCCATTCCCCGCGCTGCTTATAGGTCTTAAACACTTCCATTCCGGCAGCCGGAGATTTACCGCGATATTTTCCCAAGACTCACACCTCAACTGTCATTCCAAGCGGGCGGTGCCCAGCCCGGAAAAAAGGTTTGTCATTCCGAATCGGGCGAAGCCCGGTGAGGAACCTGCTGTTCGCCGGCAGCGCCACAACTCATGTGGGGACAGCCGCCCCCGGCTAGCCTGCCCTGAGCGAAGCCGAAGGGTCCAGCGGCCCAGGTGTATCGGGCCGCAGCGCGTTCGTGAAACGGCACAGACTTCAGCCTTTAGGCTGCCCTGAGCAAGCGAAGCGCACCGAAGGGTGCCGCTACGGCGTTGTGAAAGGAGTCGGCTTCAGCCGTGCCGTTAAGGGCCCAATAAAGACGCGGGCTTTAGCCCCTGAGGAGACCCCGCCGGAGGCGCACGCCCCCGTATTCCTGTCGAGCGGCCTGCGCCAGCGAGGGCCCAAAGGCGTTCAGGGAGCCCTCTTGAGTGGGTAAACATACTAATACTAGTTTAAGGAGGGGGCGCAAGGTCAGATGTCACATAGGGGCTGTGGAAAAACCCGAAGTGGGAAAGCCTGCCCTTTTCTAAGCCGGAGAGGGGACTTAGCTACGGCTTGCATGGGTGGATCGAGGGTGGAGTGTATTCCTGGAGGCTTTGGGGGTGGGCTGGCATACTGCTTATAGTTTACGTGGGCGTCAAGGTTGGATGTCACATGGGGGTTGTGGAAAAACCAAAGTGTTGGGAAAAGTGAACGGGTGGCTGCCCGGCTGCTAGACTGAGAAAGCTAGTTGCGGTTGCAATTAGTTTTGGGGCCGTAGCTCAGATGGGAGAGCGCCGGATTGATAATCCGGAAGACGGCGGTTCGATCCCGCCCAGCTATTGCGGAGCGCCGAGTGAGCACTCCTCGGCGTTTCCACGCTCCAGAAGATTTCGAGTCCGGTTCGCCGCCATGCCCGGCCGGCATCTTTTTGGGCGGTCGATTTGCCGTCATCGCCTCAAGGCGAGTGCGCTTCTCACTATCATTTCCAATGAAGGTGACGTCTTGCCTGACTCACGGGCCGCCTTCAGCATTCCTGACACAACCCTTGGGTTTTTGAGCGCGTGCTCTCTCTTTCGAATGCCAAAGAGCTGCATCTGCGCCTCCAGCAGGAGGATGAACTCGGCTTCTCCGATTTCCTGAGAGAACTCCGTTTCCCTGTCTCTTCTAAAACAGGCCAGTCTTCTTCCTGAACGCCGAGAAGTCGGAGAATTCTACGGTTCTCTAGGGGATTGCCTTTCCTGTCAAAGGGTCTCTTGCACTGCTCACAAGCACCGGCCGCCTCGCCTTCGTGCTCGTCGCTGTCCCAGACGCAGTAGATAGGTATGCCGAACGAGATGAAGATGGCCGCGGTGGTGCAGACGTTGCTCTTGCCGCCGCAGGCAATAACGGATACTCCTTGGGCTTCGAGGTCGCAGCCGTTTGCCAGTCCCGCCCCGATGACTGCGGCGCGGTCGCTGTCGCCCTCTACCAAGATTGCCACGGATGCAAAGAAGCCTTCGCTTACGCGCTCGAAGAGCGCAGCCAGACGAGGTTGCAGAGTTGCGCCCGTGTATTTTGCTCCGGGCATGCCGTCGGCCTGCCAGAGGCGTTCTGCAACAAAATCAAGAGTGCGGGTCGTGAGTTGCGATCTTCGCGGAAATCCAGTCTCGCCCGGGACTTTCCGCGCCACACGAACCTCGTTGAATCGGTCAAGACTGACGAATAATGGGGAGTGCGTGGAGTAGATGACTTGGGTGCGCTCAGCCACCCCTGGTATTTGCCCCTTCGAAAGCTTCGTCAACAGGTCGGCTAGGTGCCTCTGCCTGCCTGGGTGCTGATACAGTTCGGGTTCCTCGATACCAAGAATCAGGTTAGGCGTCTTTATTTTTCCGACGTTCGTGACGGCCGCGTCGGGTTCCGGGGCCGCGCCTGCGTCCGCTCTCGCCTGAGCGATGGCGAGATGTTGGAGCAGGGACATGATGAATGCGCGCTGCAGCCCGTGCCCAGTACGTTCGACCCCGGTTTTGTACCCATCTTCAATTAGTCTGAGCGTGGCTTGAGGCATGGGAATGTTCAGCCCCGACAAGGAGAGCCACTGCAGATCGACTGCCGAGTCAGGGACGTACTGGCGAAGCGTGTTCGTGAGGCCATCCGCCAGCCCTTCCAGTTCCTTTAATTTGCTGGGGCTGAAGATCTCGCCGTATTTGCGGTCGGCGCTCTCCTTGAATTCTTTGAAGTCGGCTCGGTTCTGCACCAGACTTCTGACAACTAGATCCATCAGCTGAGTGATGACGGACCCTCTTCCTTCGGCGGCGTCGTCGGCGGCGTCCCTCACTGCTGGTATGTATAGGTATCGTGTGCTCGTGCCTAGATAGCCTTGAGCCACCTGCTTGAAGCCAAAGAACTGTCCCTCGTCGAGTTCATGCTTGCAAGCTCCGGGGTTCGCTTGTTCCCATTCAGTGAGTGCAGCCATAGCGTCTAGCTGGTTCTTCCACTTGCGGAGCCCCTTGTATTCTTCTTTCTCTAGGAGCTTTGCGTAAATCTCCTTCATGGCACTTGCGGTTCCTGCTCTTCGGATCTGCACAAAGTCGGGGGCCTGCAGGGTCGATCCGTGGTACTTATCGCTGGGCTTCCCCTCGACAAGCGACAGCACGCGTACAACTGAAAGTTCGTCGTTCTGAAGGTACTTGCCAAAGCGGTTTCTTTCGGCCTCGTCGAGGTCCACGTAGACTGCTGTGATCCGGATGCTTCTTTTCGTGTCTCCGTTGTAGAAATCTTCCGGGGCCAGTCTCGGGGACGTGTCGTAGAACAGGTCGATTGCTTTTAGGAAGGCGCTCTTCCCCGAGCCATTTGCTCCGACAAGCGCCACGAGGTTTTCGCATGTAAGGGCCTCGTACTCGATGCAGCGAAAGTTCTCAACAACAACTGCCGCAAGGTTCATGAGATCCCACCTAAAAGGCATGCGGGTGCAAAAGAGAAAAGGCCACGGCGTAGCCGTGGCCCCCTCACAGTCGGGTTCCTTTTTACTCTTGTGTGGGAGGAAATGCAAAGCACTTTCGTGGTGGCGAGGTGGCACGGAGTGGGGATGGGGGGCCCTGCCTGTGGCCGGGACAGCAGATTCCTCCTGCTTTGCTTCGCTCGCGCGTCGGAATGACAAGGTGTGGGGTTTCACTCGGGCGTCGGGGTGACAAGGGGTTTGTGCCTGGGGCTGGGACAGCAGATTCCTCCTGCTTTGCTTCGCTCGCGCGTCGGAATGACAAAAGGCGTTTTACACAGGTGCGGGTGTGACGAGTGACGCTGCGTTTCTTCAGCCCCATCCCTTAAAGTTTTGTCATTCCGAACGGGCGGGTTTTGCCCGGAGGAATCTGCTGTCCTTTGGAGCGGCAATGGCGCGTGAGCGGAGCTACTACGTTTACATCCTGGCGAGTAAGAGCCGCGTGCTGTACGTCGGCGTGACGGGATTTCTTATGGCGCGGGTACTTCGGCATCGGGCTGGCAAGGGTGGGAAGTTCACGCTCAGGTATCAAGTGCATCGGCTGGTCTATTTTGCATCGTTTCGGAATGTGGGCGATGCGATCGCGCGCGAGACGGAGATCAAAGGGTGGCGGCGGGAGAAGAAGGTGGCCTTGATTGAGCAGAGAAATCCGACTTGGGAGGACTTGGCGGAGGGGTGGGGCGAGCCGGCGGTGATGAGGGTGTCTGGGACAGCAGATTCCTCACCGGGCTTGCGCCCGGCTCGGAATGACAAAGGTCTTTAGTGACTTCCGGTTTCTGTGGGCGCGGGAGCGGCTATCGGCGTCAGGCTTGCCTTCACTGTTGTTCCCGACAATTCATCCCCGCGAAAGTATTTATCCTTTGCGGCTTTCATTTCGGGCATGGCTGCGTAGGGCTTGCTGTAGTCGTTGGCGGCGTTCCAGAACAAGAATCCTATGCCGCCTTTTTCCTTTGCGGTGGCTACTTGCACCTTTATGTATTCGGGCGAATAGGTTTTGGTGCGCCAGTGGAAAGCTTGCAGCCAGGGGCGGATTACGACTCCGCTGCCTTTCGTGATCAGATCGAAGCGCTGCATGGATTCGGCGATGAAGTGCTCGGGGGCGTCGCCGGGGTGGGCGATGTTGTCCATGCCGAAGAAGTGCGACGGGTAGATCATGGGCGAGAGCACGTCGCAATATTTCGCCATGCCGACGATGTCCTGTCCGGTGTGGGAGAGATCGACGGGGCGCTGCCAGGCCATCACGCCGAAGACGTCGAGCGAGAGGAGGACGCCGGTGGGGTGGAGTTCGGCGTAGGCCTTTTTCAGGAACGCGGTGATTACGTCGGAGCGCTGGTGGCCGCGCGGCTGGTTTCGCGATCGTTTTTCGGCCGTCGCTACTGGCGGTCTTTCCCGTCTTTCGCTGCACGGCTTAGGCGCCGTGGAGATTGTCATTGCCGCTTCTGGGCTGGGCTCTGGAGATTCTCGCTTCAGCCTCTATGACTGCGTTTCGGCATCCTGATCTGCTTCGGGATGCTCGGTCTGGTAGACGAAGCTGGCGTCTTTTTGGTCGCCTTCGGCGGGGAAGCGGACGTAGTCGAATTGGATTTCGTCGGCGCCGGATTGGGCTACGAATTTGGCCAGGGCGATGTCATATTCCTGAACCTTCGGATTTGAAGGATCGGTCCAGACCAGCTTGCCGTTCTCGCGCCAGGGCTGCTTCGTTCTCTTCGACTGCACTGCCAGCTCGGGATGCTCGGTCACCATGCGCTCGTCGCGGAAGATGGCGATGCGGGCGATGGCGTGCATGTTCTCGGAGTGCAGGAAGTGGACGAACTTGGGCAGGTCGTGAATATAGACCTGATGTTTGCCGAGCAACGGATGCTCGAAGGGAATATTCACGCTGCCGTCGCTGTCTTTGATGTCGAAGACCACGGCGTTGCCGCCGACTTCGCGCCAGTGGCGGATGATGCGGAGTCCGTGATCGCTGGCGGCCATGACGCCGGTGAGGTAGATGGCGCGGACTTCAAAATCTTTGGCCACGGGAACCGTTTTCTCGACGATGGGCGCGGGAAGAATTCCGGGGATGGTGATCTGCTCGCCGGCTTTGAGGATGTTGCCGGAGCGGCTGCCATTGTCTTTTCCGTTGGTCCGGCGGATGGCCTCGGCGAGTTCGGACGACGTTAAATAGGCGGTGCGTTTTAAGTATTGGTGGGCGATGGCAGGAATGCTCTCGCCGCGCTTCGCGGTATAAATTTCAGTTGATGCAGTTGAGAACTTTGGCGAAGGAATGTCCGCCGGCTTGATTGTGGCCGAAACCTTCGCATTCACGGGCTGCAGTTGCGCGCCCTTCGGTGCTGCAGCGGCCACTGCGGGCGCCGGTTGCGCACTCTGCGGCTGCGCCGCGAAAGCCGACGACGGCCGTGGAGTCAGGCGCATCGCGGCTACTGCAAACAAAATACACGAGACAGCAGCAATCGTAAGGACAGATGAGCGGCGCAAAAATCCCTCCAGACCTACCCTTACTGGAATCTATCCCGCGCCGATTGAGGCGGCTAGTTACTCACGGGCATCGCCCTTATGCTTGTGGGGGAGGGCGTTCGACATTGCAATAAGCTGCACACCGGGCTGGAGGGCATCGGCGGCGGGTGGGTGCTCGGAAAGCCGGGAAGAAAATCTTAAACACAGGGGCATGGGGGGAACACAGGGTAAACCTCACCGGCGTTGGTATTTCCTTCTTGCGCAAGACTGGCCTTGCCGCACCAATTCCTTTCCCGGCATGCGCAAACTATTTCTCTTACTCCCTCTTAACTTTCACCGCGGTCTGGTCTAATATCGTCGCCGGCCATCTAACTGCCGCCAGATACGGGGTTTCCGCGTCCTCGATGCAACCGCTGGGCATGGCCAGTGGTTTGCTTATTCCAAGGCAGCCCCGGATGCGGTACGGGTCAGGCAAGCGGCTTGGTTCCAAATGACAGATTTTGTCAACCCTGGAATCGTGGGGAGCCGCGAGCGAACAAGGCCTGGAGAGTCCGGGAGAAACTGGGGAAAAGGCCGAGAATACGGCCTGGGATAGGACAGACGCCACTTTATGAGAACGAACCTAGCTACAGTGCTCGATCCGAACCGCCGCAGCGCCGATGCCGGAGAATTCGAAGCCGCCCTGCGCCGCCGCATCGTCGGTCAGGACCAGGCCGTCGAAAAGGTCGCCGAGATTTACCAGATGTTTCTGGCCGGCCTGAACGCTCCGGGACGTCCCGTGGGCAACCTGCTTTTCTTAGGTCCCACCGGCTCGGGCAAAACCCGGGTCGTGGAAGCCATGGCGGAGGCGCTGTTCGGCGACTCTCATGCCTGCATCAAGATCGACTGCGCCGAGTTCCAGCACTCGCATGAGATCGCGAAGCTGATCGGCTCGCCTCCGGGATACCTTGGCCATCGCGAGACGCATCCTCTGCTTACACAGGAAGCGCTCAACCAGTGGTTCACGGAGAAGCTGAAGCTCTCGATTTTACTGTTTGACGAGATTGAGAAAGCGAGCGACTCGCTCTGGCAACTGCTGCTCGGCATTCTGGACAAGGCAACACTTACGCTGGGCGACAATCGCCGCGTTGATCTTTCGCAGTGCATCATCATCCTGACCTCAAACCTGGGGGCCAGCGAGATGACGAATCTGGTTGACGGGGGCTTTGGCTTTGCGCCGAAGGCTGTGGAAGTGGACAACAACTTTGACGACAAGATTCAGCGCACTGCGGTCGATGCCGCGCGCCGCAAGTTTACGCCGGAGTTCATGAACCGGATCGACAAGACGGTGGTCTTCAAGACGCTGCGCGACGAGCATCTGTCGCAGATCCTCGAAATCGAGCTCGGCATGGTGCAGCAGCGCGTGCTCATGGCCGCCGGGACAAACCAGTTCGTGTTCAATTGCACCGCGGGGGTGAAGGAGTTCCTGCTGAAGGAAGGCACCGATCCGCGTTATGGCGCGCGTCACCTGAAGCGGGCAATCGAACGGCACCTGGTTTTCCCGCTGGCGAATTTAGTGGCGACCGCGCAGGTGAAGCTGGGAGACTTTGTCCGCGTCGATATGGCTTCCGAGAATCAAATGATCTTTGTCAAGGAAGCGGAAAACACGATGGCGCCGGTACTGCTGGAGCGCTACGGAGCCGCTGCCGCCAACATGCCTGCCGCCCGCGCAGCGCGCACCGCAGCCAACAACCGCCGCGACTTCGGGGCCAGCCCCATCGCGGAGAGCAAATAGATTTTCTGGTAGGTAACACCCTCGCTAGACCGCATCTCGCGAGATCTCTTCACTCTAGGCGCCGGAAAATATCCCGGCGCCTTTTTTTGCCCGGGTGACTTGGCGGTTATCTCAGCCAAAGATTGTTGGTGCAATCGCGATATTTCGCCAGTCATCTGTATGCGCGATAGCGTCCAAGGGTTGCAGCGCCAGACCCACTAAAGAGCCATTGACGAAATAGCACTCGCGTACTAGCGTCCAAACTGCGCCGCTTTCCAAGGAAAATAAATCCCCCCGTTCAGCAAAAGGTGACTGGCCGCACCTTTGCTCCTCAATGCGACGTGTTCAAGACCCCAGGGTACGGCCCAATCAAACACGAATAGCAGAATCTCTGCCCTTCTAGGCGCAGAAGATATCTACCCGGGGGAGCGCTTCCCAAAAAAGAAGGATAGCCATGAAGGGGATAATCTTGGTGGTGGTAGCATTGCTGCTGTCATCAGTTATGGGAGCGGCAATCGGCGTGATTGCACTGGATATAGACTGGAAGCGATGGCCTGCTATCCGCCGTGCAAGACGGGGGATTAGGGAGATCGTCCGCCAGCGGGTTCCAAATGCGGAGGTGTTCAGTTATCAAGGTGCGACGAAAATCAATCCGGGGCATCTGAGCTTTTCCATCAGGACGGCCAGCGACAAGGAGCGGGAACTTCTCCGTCAGGACCCAGAGATTCACACGCAATTTCGTAATGCACTTGTGAGGGCGGGCTATCCGACGAATACCGTTCCGGTCGTGCACTTCGGTATCGAATCGCAAGAAACGGTGGACCGAGAATACGGAGGTAACTGGGACGAGGCTGCCGGTTTCTAGAGGCGATGCAGGAAGACGCTGATATGCAAAGCAGGCTCAAAGATCTCCAGTGACAAAGGTATCGTCTTGGCTGGCGGCAACAAGATGCAGTCTTGACTGTTGTAACCAGGCGATTTCGCTCATCGAGAGTGCAGGAACGATGGTTCGTCGGGTCAGGTCACTGTTCTTGTTTTGTAGGGGGCTGGCCCACGTTTGCACGACCACGACTGAGGCTGACCCACGTTTCGCGGTTTTCGAAAATCGCGAAGCGAGGGGCAACCGCAGTTAGGATCGTGCCAACAAAAACAAAGGCGGGCCCGCCCCCTCAGGCTGACCCGCCCCGCGAGGTAGAGTTGGCGCCAAACTAATCCGAGTCGGGCGCCAATTCTGCCAAGAACATGCTGGATGTGCCAACGCTTTCTAATTTGATTTTTCCAAACGATGCCGTACCCTGATACCCGCCAGTGACAAAGATTCTGCCGGCGCTATCAACGGACACCGCGGGAGTGATCCCGTTATTACCCCCCATCCATTCCCCCGCATTTCCCGCCGCCTTCTGCCAAAGCAATTCCTTACCCGAGAATTCCTCGACAAAAAGAGTCGGTTGATTAGTCGCGCCCACGAAGACTCCAGTCACGTACAGATTGCCGCTGAGGTCGTAAGCCATTCCACTGGCGGTCTCTTGATCGCTCCCGCCCCGCCGGTCCGTTAGCTTCAGCACTCCTGCGGAATCGTAAGTGACAATCAATATGTCCTGGTTGTAAGGATCCGTGAAAACCCCGCCACCCAGATTGACGTTTGTCCCAGGAGGCAGGGAGGTGACGATAGTCTCGGCCTCTCCCGGCGATCCGTAGTTGATGTTCCCGATGAAGCCCACCATGCTGACGTCGCCACCAGGGCTTACCGCGACGTCGGTTCCTATGGCCTTGTATCCGCCGATGTGATTCACCCACTTGACGTTGCCGTTGCCATCGTACTTTGCCAGATAAGCGTCGCCGGGATAATCGCCAGTGGTCTGAGCCGGGCTAAAGCCGGTCACGGTTATGTCCTCACCGTCGCTGCTGTAGAACGTGGTTGTGTCCTCCATCCAGCCGGTGACGTAGACGTTGTCCTTTGCGTCGACCGCGACCGCGTATCCCATGCTGTTAGGTTCAGCTGCGTTGGTTTCGCCCCACAGGAAGTTTCCGCTGGTATCGTACTTGACCAGGAACATATGCCAGTATCCGACACCCGGGACGTCATTCACGGTCCGATTCGCCGAGGAAAACGTGGTGTCGTACTGGGCAAAGCCGGTTATGTACACCGTGCCGGCAGCAGCGTTCACCGCCATGCCCAAGCCAGTGGGGTTGTTTTGCTGGGGGAACGGCGCAGCGCCGGTTTGCACCCAGACGAGAGCGCCGGAGGGAGAGTACTTTGCGAGGAAGATGGTTATCCCCACACCGGTCACGGTTATGGTTGCACCCTCGGTTGAGCCGAAAGTTGCGCTATTGGTAAAACTGCCGGTCAGATACACATTTCCGGCTCCATCAAACGCCACCCCTTGCCCGGAATCATCGTCGGCCCCGCCTGCTTGCACGATCCAGAGGAGCTCCTGGGATTGTCCGTACTTGGCGAGGAAGATATCCAAGCCGCCTGCGGACACAAGAGTGGTGCCTCCAAACGTTGCTGTTCCGCTAAAGTTACCCGTGACGTATTGGTGATTGTCGGGTCCGACCTTAACAGCGTTGGAGAAAGCAGTCCCGGCGCCTCCGGAACTGGTGGCGGCTACCCACGACGGGGTCTCTGCAAATGCGGCAGTTGTGGTCAGACAGAAGAGCACCCATGCCCATTTCAAATTGCTGCTGGAAAGAGAGTTGCGCGAGATTTTCATGAGAGAAGCTCCTCGTTCTCCCTGGGCGTGATTCAGCGGTTCCCCAGAACGGAGATGTCCCTAGAATTCGGCCCAGAGATTCGGTTTCGTATTTGACGGGCCGCGCCCTAGGGTCTCGAACGCGCCGCAACGAGGTGAGGAGCAGAGGCGCGGCCAGTCACCTTTGCTGAACGAGGGTATTTAAGTTCCTTGGGAAGCGACGCAGTTCGGACGCTAGTACGAGAGGGCCAATTCGTCAATGGCACTTTAGTGGCGTTTGGCTCGTGACACGCTTGCTGGAGCGTTACGGAGCGGCTGCCGCCAACATGCCTGCCGCCCGCGCGGCGCGCACCGCAGCCAACAACCGCCGCGACTTCGGGGCCAGCCCCATCGCGGAGAGCAAATAGATTTTCTGGTAGGTAAGACCCTCGCTAGACCGCATCTCGCGAGATTCTTCCTTATGGCGCCGGAATATCCCGGCGCCTTTTTTTCGTTCTGGAGCGGCCACTAATTCAATCAATACAGCAGGTGGGCTCTGGCTCGAAGTTCTCCGGTGATCCAGGCCTCGCGCTTCGCCACTCGCGACTCCTGTTGGGGACTAGGATGGTGTGGTTAGGATGTCTTATTCGGGCGATCAACTTCGCGGCCTCTTCCGCGTTCGGATCCTGCAGTTCGATGGAAAGCCTGTGCGCCGCTTGGCGGACGCCGTTCATACGCCAGCCGTAGTACGCCGCGATTATATAGGCGACTGGGACCAGATCCTTCCTCAGACTTTGGTGTAACCTCACTGCAAGGGCGATCTCCTTGAGCTTTCGTCTTAATGATTTTCTATGGTCCGAGGTTAGGCACCGGACTAGCTGTTGCTCTATGGTGCTGCCCCCCTGGAGCTTTCCGCCCAGTGTTTTGAGCGATGCGCGGCAGATCGCGATAGGGTCAGCGCCGCCGTGGCTATAGAAGCGACGGTCCTCGGCTAGGATCAGGGCGGCTATCAGTAGGTGGCAGTTGTGCGTTTTCCAGAATTCTTCGGCGGTTGCTGCGAGGTTATCCGCCTTCCTCTTAAGTTGATTCCACTCTTTGCTGTAAAAGGGCAGAGTTATGGTCTCTACGACGCGACTGAACCAGCCAAGCGGCAAGCCGCAGTATTCGTTCAGCAAGTTAGGGTGGTGGATTCGATCGAGGGACACGGTACCGGAAGCATCGCCGGCGGTTCCTGAGAACTCTCCGACTAGGTGACTGCGCGGCCGAATTGTTTGCAGCGTGCTTCCATTATCCACGAGAATGATCGTTGTTCGCCCTTCTCCGCGACGTGAAGGACAATAGCGCTGCGCCCGAGGTACCTCTTTTGTATAGCGCCGTCGAGGATAGCGGTGGAGCGGTTTGCGCCTGTAAATATCCTTTCCTTATCTGACTTCTCATAAATCTTTTCTGCCGTTCCGTAAAGTCTTGCCCCATCCTGGAGCAGCAGGACCTTGTAGCGCAGAACCATCCCCCTGAAGGGATTGTATTTTGTCTGAGAGACGGTGCTTTCTAGCACCCAGGTGCCCGTGAGGCGCGGCGGTCGGAGAAGCTTTTGCGCACAAGCGAAGTAGAAGATAGTGAGGAAGACACCGCCGATGATGGTGCCGAGTGCATTTGCCAATATCGCCCTACCGTCGAGGTACCGATCGGCTGTCGCAAGATTGGCGAGGAGATGGGCGTCCGCCGTGAGTGCCATCGCGTGTCTTTCTCCTGGGTGATTCCCGTAGTGGGTGATCAGCCCCTGCAGGATTATCGCACTCTACTGCTGCGCGTTAGTCGTAGCCTTTGAAAGAGGTCGGCGCGTCTCGCGAGATTTAGTAGAACGGCACGACCGCGACCTTCACCGTTGTCTCGAATACAGAAATCACCGCGACGGTTCCCACGGGAGCGACCACCGGCACGGTCGAAAGGTGACAACGCCAACCGGCACGCTCAACAGCAACCCGGCATTCCAGGTTCTACCGTAGCAGACAGCTGGTCAGTGGCGCCGGAAAATATCCCGGCGCCTTTTTTTGTCCGGGCGACTTGGCGGTTATCTCAAGCAAAGATTGTTAGTGCAATGGCGATGATGCGCCAACTATCCCTGTGTGCCACACTCAGCCCACAGCTTTCATTGACTTGCCCATTTCGCCCGCGTAAGATTTGCCCCTGATGATCGGCCAGACCATTTCGCACTATCGCACCGTAGAGAGATCGGCGGCGGCGGAATGGGCGTCGTCTACAAGGCTGAAGATCTAAATCTGCACCGGTTTGTCGCCCTCAAGTTTCTGCCCGATGAAGTGGCCAAGGACTCGCAAGCCCTGGCCCGTTTTCAACGCGAGGCGCAAGCGGCTTCTGCTCTGAACCATCCCAATATCTGCACGATTCACGAGATCGGGCAGGAAAGCGGCCAGCCCTTCATCGTCATGGAATTTCTGGACGGCGTGACGCTGAAGCACCGGATTGCCGGCCGTCCGATGGAGACGGACGAGATCCTTTCGCTCTCCATCGAAATCGCAGATGCCCTCGATGCCGCTCACGCCAAAGGCATCGTTCACCGCGATATAAAGCCGGCGAATATTTTTGTCACGGACCGCGGCCACGCGAAGATTCTGGATTTCGGACTGGCCAAGGTGGCTGCCGGCGCCCAGCGTCCGGCCGACGTGGGAGTCACCGCCGCCACTGCCGCCGTGGATCTCGAACACCTGACCAGCCCGGGCATGGCTGTCGGCACCGTTGCCTACATGTCGCCGGAACAGGCTCGCGGGAAGGAGCTCGATCACCGCACCGATCTGTTCTCATTCGGCGCCGTGCTTTACGAGATGGCGACGGGCAACGTCCCATTCCGTGGGGACACGTCTGCAGTGATCTTCGAATCCATTCTTAACCGTGCCCCGGTATCACCGATCCGCGTGAATCCCGATCTGCCAGCCGAACTGGAGCGCATCATCAACCGCGCGCTCGAGAAAGACCGTGAACTGCGCTACCAGCATGCTTCGGAAATGCGTGCCGAGTTGCAGAGACTAAAGCGCGACACTGATTCGAGCCGCCGTATCGTGGCCGCAGTTGAAAGCGTAGCGCCCTCGGCGGCAAGCGCCATGCCATTCTCCGGCCCTTCGGCCGCGGCAATTTCTGCTCCGGTTGCGGCCCATATCAGTTCGGTGCACGCCAGTTCGCCGGCCGTGGCCGCGCCTGCTCGAAAACGCTGGGTGGTTCCGGCTGTGGCAGCGGTCGTGGTCGCCGCTCTGTTGGCGGGCGGGGCATTTTTCCTTTACCAACACCGTAAGCCTGCGCTCACTGAGAAAGACACGCTCCTGCTCTCTGACTTCACAAACACGACTGGAGATGCCGTGTTCGACGGCACTCTCAAGCAAGCGCTGGCCGTTCAACTCGAGCAGTCTCCGTTCTTGAATATCCTCTCTCAACAGAGCGTGCGGGAAACCCTGGGCTTCATGGGACGTTCCCCTGATGAGCGGCTGACCAATCAGTTGGCCCGCGAGGTCTGCCAGCGCGCCGGTATCAAAGCCATGTTGAGCGGTTCCATCTCTACCCTGGGCAATCACTACGTCATCGACCTGCAGGCGCTGAACTGCGCCACCGGCGATTCGATTGCGCACGAACAGGCGGAGGCAGAGAACAAAGAGGTCATCTTAAAATCGCTGGGCCAGGCCGCGACCAGCCTGCGCGCCAAGCTGGGCGAGTCGCTCAGCTCCATCCAAAAATTTGATACGCCTCTTCAAGAAGCCACCACGTCATCTCTGGAAGCGCTCAAGATGTTCAACCTTGCGGAGACGCAACGCATCTCGTCGGAAGTGGGAGCCATCCCGTTCTATAAAAAAGCCATCGAGCTCGACCCCAACTTCGCCGTCGCCTACGCCCGGCTGGGCATGGTGTTCTACAACTCCGGCGAGGGCAATAGCGCCATGCAGTATATGAAGCAGGCATTTGAGCGCCGGCAACGGGCCAGCGAAAAAGAAAGGCTTTACATTACAACCCGGTACTACACCGTCGTCACGGGGGAACTGGACAAAGAGAAGGAAGCGCTCCTGCTCTGGGAGCAGTCCTACCCGCGTGATGAGTCACCTTACCTTACGCTCGGCGTCGTTTATGATCAGCTCGGACAGCGCGACCAGGCCGTGCAACAGTCTCGGGAAGCAAATCGACTGTCGCCCACGGTCCGCTATCCCTACGAAAACCTGGCGTCAGACTACATGGCCCTCGGCCGTTACGACGAAGCCAAAGCGATTATTGAGAAGGCTCTCTCCCACAAAATCGACAACCTTCCTATTCGCTGGGAACTCTACCAGATCGCATTGATTCAGGGAGACACGGGTGCCATGCAGCGCCAGGTTCAGTGGGCAAATGGCAAGCCGGATGAGATCTTCATGAAGAGCAATCTGGCCGGCGTCGAGGCATTCTATGGCCGGCGCAGCAAATCACTGGCGCTGTACCAGGAAGTCTTTGAGGCAGCCCAGCGTGCCGGTCTGAAGGGAAATGCGGCTCAAGCCTTGCTGAACCAGGCGACGACCGAGCTGATGATGGGGAATAACGCGGCCGTTCCTTCCAAGGTGAAGCAGGCCCTTGCTCTTAGCCCCGACAAAGGGACCAAGGGTTTCGCGGTTTTTAACCTGGCGTACTCAGGGAGCGACCGTGAGGCGCAAACCATATTCGACGCACTGCTGAAGGAGTTCCCCGACGACACGATTAATAAGTCGATGACCGATCCCTGGCTGCACGCCTTGAATGAGATTAACCACGACAATCCAGCAGCAGCCTTGGAATGGCTGGAAAAGCTCAGGCCGTATGAGTTCGGAATCGTGGCTGGATTGTGGCCCGCCTACGACCGCGGACGCGCCTACTTGAAGTTGAAAAAAGGCCAGGAGGCAGCGGCGGAATTCCAGCGGGTGCTCGATCACCGGGGCGTGGATCCCACCGGCCTCGAATACGTGCTTTCTTACCTCGGTCTGGCGCGCGCATACGCGCTACAAGCCGACAGCGCTAAGAGCCGCACCGCCTACCAGGATTTCTTCGCGCTGTGGAAAGATGCCGACCCTGACATTCCGGTTCTAAAGCAAGCCAAGGCAGAGTACGCGAAGCTGCAATAATGCGAGCCAGCCTCAGTTATGGCCGTGCTAACAAGAAACAAGGGTGGGCCAGCTGGCCCGCCTACCCCGCCAAGAGGGAATTCAGTGGAGCAATAGAAATTCTCCGTGAGGGCTTTACGGCTTCCTGCGTGGCCGGATAACCTTTTCTGGGCGGAAGGTTTCGAAGTAATTCGAGGGCTCCAATTCGCTTGATCTCTTCCAAAGCACTTTCTTCTCTCGCAATCTTGTTTTCGCTCCAGATCACCGTTCCGTTTTGCGGAACCACGGCTTACGGACAATCGACGGGCAATGGCCAAACCTCGGCAGCGGCCAGCGCGAGTCCCACCGGCAACACCGGGACAGATCAAGGCAGCTTTTTCCACCGGCTTTTCAAGGCCTACGCCGACGACTGGAAGGCCGCTGTGCCGAATGCGAGCGCACCCGCCCCGGCGTTTCGCGGAGATCCGGCGCCGGTTAATGGACCGCCGTTCCCTTTTTCCACCTGGCCGGTTGGAGGCACGGTGTCGATTGGCCAGCCCTGGACACAGGCCGCGCCTTTAATGACGGCGCTGTGGGAGGGGCCGCACGGTGACGCCTGGAAGAAAAGCAAGATTCAGATTTATGGCTGGCTGAATGTGGGTGGAAACTTCAGCACGTCGAAAGGCGGAGTGAATCCATCGCTCGGGAAGTACGAAAATTTCCCCGCAGCTTACGATGAAGTGCCGAACGCGATCGAGCCTGACCAGGAAGTGCTCTACATCGAGCGCGAGCCCGACACGGTGCAAACCGACCATTTTGACTGGGGATTCCGGCTTTCCGGGCTGTGGGGACTCGACTACCGTTTCACGACGGCGAAAGGTTATTTCAGCCAGCAATTGCTGGGGCATCCTCCCGGGAAAGAGTATGGCTTCGATGCCGTCATGATGTATCTGGACCTGTACTTCCCGCACGTCGGCGAGGGCACGGACGTTCGCATCGGACGCTACATTTCTCTGCCGGACATCGAAGCGCAGCTCGCGCCGAATAACTATAGCTACAGCCACTCATTGCTCTATACGTATGACTGCTATACGCAAACGGGGATCACCGCTACTACGCGATTGAACTCGCATTGGACAACTCAAGTCGGCCTGTCACCGGGCTGCGAAACGGCGCCCTGGAACCTGACGGACTCGCGCCTTACGCTCAACTGGTGCGTGCAGTATTCGTGGAGGACCAGCCAGGATTCTCTCTACCTCTGCGACAACGAAACGAATCTGGGGAAGGACAGCGGCAAATACGGTTACAACAACGTGCAGGCTTACTATCTGACCTGGTATCACAAGATCAACAGCAATTGGCATACGGGGACCGAGACCTGGTACCAGTGGATGAAACAGGTGCCCAACGTGGCGTACAGTCCGGCGGCGGGTTCGAACTTGCCTCCGGTTGATCCGATTCAGCCGGAGACGGGCTCCAGTGGAGCCGTTTGCAGCAGCCACACCGCTTTCACCTGCTATGCCCCGGAGTGGGCGATAGCGAATTATCTGGAGCGGCAGCTTGGGGCGCACGACTACATCTCGATTCGGAATGAGTATTTCGACGACATCGTTGGCCAACGCACCGGAACCAAAACGCGCTACACGGAGCATCTGTTCGGTTGGGGGCATTGGATTGGAACCACGATTCTGTTTCGTCCTGAGGTGCGGTATGAGCGCTCGTACGATAATCCGGCTTATCAGAACGGCACGAAGAAGAGCCAGCTTATGGCGGCCGGGGATGTTATTTTCTTTTTCTGATCTTTGACGATTCTGATTTTTAATTATGTAGAGTCGTCCGGCACAACCGGCGGCGCGCGTTTGTGCGTGATACCGGCGCTCTTCCACGGTCCCCTAGCCGCCGGCTTTCAGTTCGGTGAGAACCTGCTTGGCGATTTCTTTCAGAGTTTCGAACACGCCCACGCCCTGGAAGGCTACGGCTTCGACGACGGCCTCGTTTTTCTTGCGCAGTTCTTTACTGAGCGTGTCCGCGGGCAGGATATTGGGCAGGTCGCGCTTGTTGAGTTGCAGCACGTAGGGAATCTTGTTGAAGTCGTAGCCGTGCTCTTTCAGATTCGACATGAGGTTGTCGAGGGCTTCGACGTTGGCGTCCATGCGCTGTTCCTGGGAGTCGGCGACGAAGACGATACCATCCACGCCACGCAGAATCAGCTTGCGGCTGGCGTCATAGAAGACCTGGCCGGGCACAGTGTAAAGATGGATTCGGGTCTTGAAGCCGCGCACGTTACCCAGATCGAGGGGCAGGAAATCGAAGAAGAGAGTGCGCTCGGTTTCTGTGGCGAGCGAGATCATCTTGCCCTTTTGCTGTTCCGCGGTCTTCTGGTAGATGATCTGCAGGTTCGTGGTTTTGCCGCCTAATCCGGCGCCGTAGTACACGATCTTGCAGTTGATCTCGCGGGCTGCGAAGTTGATGAAACTCAAGACTTTCCTCAAAAAGCGCGGGCCGCACACCCTTGCGGGCGCTTCCGGCGCAAAAATATCCCTATGGGGGCTTCGGGCTTTTATACCACACGCGGTCGGTACAGGGGCAGGTTACTCAGGTGACCCCTGGCTGGGCGGCGGGCCGGAAGGGGGAAATCCAACCCAATTGTTGATTGTTGATTTCTGACTGTTGATTAAGGGGCCCAAGGTTTGCCTGGTTGTCGCTGAAGGGCCAAGGTCAGTTTTTCCATCAGCAATCCACAGTCAGCAATCGACAATTAGCATCACTACCGCGCCGCCACGACCGGATAGTAACCATCCTTGGCGTAAACCTTGAGTCCGGGACGGTGCACCACCACTTCAATGCTGCGGTAGGCGGCCGCGGTCGGCGTCTTTGGACGCGCCGGCGTGTATCCGAGCGTGTACTGGTTGCGCGCCTCGCTCATGGCTCGGGCGTAGACATCCTCAATCGCGTTCCGGGAAAGCTCGCGGTATTCCGCACCGCCGGTGGCCGACGCGTATTTGGGCAGGATGTCGCCATAACCCTGACGCGGGATGTGCAGCCGTTCCAGTTTGTCGTAGACCGGAAGGGCCGCATTGCCCACCGACACGGCCTGCACCTGGATCTCGTTCGACAACAGAACTTTTTTCACATCACTGTAGCTGGCCTTGCTGCCATATTCCCGACCGTCGCTGATGACGAAAATAATTTTTCGCCGTGTGCGGTCGCGTTTGCGCAGGCCCAGCGCCGCCTGCAGAATGGCATCGTTCAGCACGTGCGCCTCTTTCGGAGGCGTATATACCGGCTCCGTGGGGGCACCTCCCACCGGAACTCCATTGATCATCGGTCCGTTGGCCAAGGGTCCGCCCAAAACCGGAGGGCCATCGTAGTTTCCACGCACCGTCTTCATTTGGTTCAATACTGCGGTCAACTTCTTTGTCACTCCAGCAAAATCGCTGACCTCGCTTACTGTGCTGCTGTAGGTATAAAGCGCGACTTCATCGTACGGAGCAAATGCCCCCGTCAGCGCCGAAAAAGTCTGGTTGACCTTCTGCAGCTCGGCGTCCGACAGTCCCGTGTCCAGAACAATCGCGACCGAGAGCGCGAACGGATCGGCGGTGAAGAAGCTTAGCTTCTGCACGATCCCGTTTTCCTTGACGGTGAAATCGGTGGAGAGAAGGCCATCGACCGGACGCCCGTCGCGGTTCTTCACCGTAACCGGAACCTGCACAAACGTTGGATGGACGGTGAAGGTGTAAAGCTGCTCCTGGGCGCTCGGGTTCTGTTTTGCCGAACTTCCCGGCGGCACGGTCTTGACCGGTGGCATGGGGGGCGGCGGAGAGGTTGTCTCTTCATCGTTCGACGTGCCGGGCTGCGGTGCCGCTGGCTTGTTAATCGGCTGGTTCGTCCAGGGGTCTCTTTCGACTGGCTTCTTCTCTTGTTCTTGCGGCCTTGGGATCGGCGGGAGTTCTGGCTTCTCCGCAGGCGGCTGCACGGTCGACGGGGCATCGGGGATATTCTGCGCCGGCTGCGCCTGCTGTGCTGGCTCGCTCGGCGTCTGGCTTGCGGAAGACTGTGCCATCGCCGGAACGCTAGCGCACAGGCACGCCAAGACCAGCGCCGTTGCCAGCCAACCTCTCCCCGCTCCGCTGCTTCGTGTTACGCGCCGCCGCTTCGATGTTCACAAACACCGTCCGTTCTTTTCACGATCCGCCGCCAACTTGGCCGAGGCCATCGGCAAGTTCGCTCATCCGCCACACCGGGGGAACATTCTCATTTCTTCGGATGCTTGAACCCGGCCATTTGGTGCATCCAACTCTAAAGGTTAGACTAACAAAAGTCCTTCGAGGGATTGCTGGCATGTTCAAATTATCCGCTTACCCAAGGTTCTCCCCGGCCCTGGCGGCTGCGTCCATTCTAATCTTGCTCGCGGCTTTGCCGGCCGCCGCTCCATTCGCCGCGGCCCAGATTCCCAACATCCCCAAGGGCCCTGAAACTCAACCACCGAAAGGCCAGAAGTCCGCCGACGTCCAGAAGCCCGAGGACCAAGGGCCGGCTGAGACCCTCAAAGTCAGCGTCAACGTCGTTGGACTTTTCTTCAATGTGAAAGATAAGCATGGCGCGCTCATTCCCAACCTGACCAAAGACGACTTCTCGGTGTTCGAAGACGGCAAGCCGCAGACCATTAAGTATTTCGCCGCCGAATCGAACCTGCCGCTCACCCTCGGCATCCTCATCGACTCCTCCGGGAGCCAGGCGCGAGTGCTCGACATGGAGAAGGAAGTTGGCGGGGCGTTCCTCCGCCAGATTCTCACCGACAAGGACGAGGCTTACGTCATCGACTTCAATGTGGATGCCGAACTGGTGCAGGACTACACCCGTGACGTTCACCGCCTCCAGGCCGCTCTGAACAAAGTGAAGATCAACACCGGCATTTCTTTCGGCAGCGGCGGTCCCGTTCCCACCGCACCCGGCGCCGCGGCCGGCACCGTGCTCTACGACGCCGTTTATCTCTCTGCCCACGACATGCTGGCCAAGGAGGTTGGCCGCAAGGCCATGATCCTGCTCACCGACGGCGAGGACGAAGGCAGCCGGCTCAAGATCAAAGACGCGATCGAAGCCGCGCAGAAAGCCGACGCCATCATTTACGTGCTGCTCTGCGCCGATCGCGGCTTCTATGGATCTTTCCAGATGGGCTATTCGGGCGAGGGTGAAATGCGCAAGCTCACCGAGCAAACCGGAGGCCGCGTCATCAACGTCGGCAACAAGTTCGACAAACTGCGAGAGGCCTTCGACCAGATCGCCGCCGAACTGCGCAGCCAATACAACCTGGGCTACACGCCCACTAACACGGTGCTCGACGGCGGCTACCGCAAACTGGAACTCAAGTCCAAACAGAACTACAAAATCCAATGCCGCACCGGGTACTACGCCACGCGGCGCGAACCGTTGCCGTAGTAATTGCTGGGACGAGAAAGTCGAGCTTATGGCAAATACATTTGGCACAGATATTTTGATCCAGGCCGAAGACCCCGTGAAGGCTGCTGACTTCTATGTCAAGGAACTCGGTTTTGAGATTACGGATAAGAAACCAAATATGGTCAGCCTCCACGGAGAGAACATTAATTTCTTTATTGAGCGCGGTCCTGCTCTTGGACCTGTTTTTGAAGTGACGGTTAAGAGTGTTAAGGAAGCCAAGGCAAGGCTCAAGAAAAAGGGCTGTCGCGTGGTTAAGGACGAACCCGATTTTCCGAGGTGTTACGTCAAGGATCCAAACGGGCTCATCTATAACCTGACAGAGTGACGGGCTTTATGGTCTGATGTCTACACTGAACCGGAGGCTCGCCATGCCGCGCCAAAATCTCCCACCTTTTTCCCGCCGCTCGTTCCTGCAGCTCTCCGCCGCCGCCTCGGCTGCAGCAGCCTTCCCGATCGTTACCGAGCCCATGCTCGCCGCTGCGGCCCGCAGTTCATTCTCGGGCAGGGCATTCTCCAAAGATGGGGTCATGATCGACTCCAACGAGAATCCGCTTGGCCCCAGCCAAACAGCGCGCGACGCCATTTCCGCCATCATCCCTCTTGGTGGACGCTACCTCTTCAATCTTGCCGACGATCTTGTGAACACTTTCGCCCAACTCGAGGGCCTCAGCCCCGACCATGTCCGCGTCTTTCCCGGTTCCAGCCCTGCGCTGAGGTTCACGGTCATTGCTTTCACTTCACCGCAAAGAAGCTACGTGACCGCCGATCCCGGTTATGAGGGCGGCATGTTCTCGGCCGAGGCTGCCGGAGCCAGCGTCGTGAAAGTTCCGCTCACCAAAACTTATGCTCACGACGTCAAGGCGATGATCGCGGCTGGGCCCGAGGCTGGAGTGTTCTACATTTGCAACCCCAATAATCCCACGGGCACGCTCACGCCGCACTCCGACCTCGAGTACCTTGTCGAAAACAAGCCCAAGGGTTCCATCGTGATGGTCGACGAGGCCTATATCCATTTTTGCGATGCGCCCTCGGCGCTCGATTTCGTGAAGGCCGGCAAGGATGTGGTCGTGCTCCGAACATTTTCGAAGACCTACGGGATGGCGGGCCTGCGCTGCGGATTTGCCATCGCCCGCCCCGGCCTGCTGGAAAAAATCATGAACCGCGCCGGCTGGAACTTCATGCCCATCACCGCCATCGTCGCTGCCTCGGCCAGCCTCAAGGACCCGGGCTTGGTGCCGGAACGCAAGCGCATCAACGCGACCATCCGCCAGGAAACTTTCCAGTGGCTTGACCGCAACGGTTACTCCTACACGCCCAGCGAGTCGAACTGCTTCCTGCTTGAGACAAAACGCGCGGGCAAGGAAGTGATCGACGCGATGGCCCAGCAGAAAGTCTTCATCGGACGCATCTGGCCGGTCATGCCCACCTGGGTGCGGATCACCATCGGGACGCATGAAGAAATGCAGCAGTTCCAGGCAGCGTTTCAGAAAGTGATGCGCGGAACCACGGCGTTCTCGATTCAACCGGCAAGGCTCGGCAGGAATTCGCGGCGGCATCCGGCTTTGTTGTCGTGATGCGACTACTTTTTCGCATACAAGACAAAAGCCACGCCGATTAGGGACGTGGCTTATTTGCAGATTCTGAACTCTCTCTATCCAGTCTATTTCTTAGGCGTCAGCAGAAATCCGTGCTCTGCGCCATTGAGCGTGCCCGTGCCGACGATCTGGCCGGAGTTGTTGATGCCGAAAGCCTGGAGCAGCACCCACCCCGATCCCGGCGAAATCAGCTTGTTCAGATCCTTCATCTTGCCGCCGCTGTACACGAAGGCGTGATACGTTCCCTGATAATCCGAGTAGCCGACGACAACGCCAGAGTCGTTGATGGAGAGGCCCCAGCTCGTGAACAGCGCGCCAGTGAGGGTTCCCAGGTCCGTCATCTTGCCAGCGCTAGCGAGAAAAGCATGAGCTGAGAGATTGTTTCTTGTGTACCCGATGCCGGTGGTCTGCCCCTTGTTATTGATACCGTACCCTTGACTCCAGGAGCCGCCCAGAGTCCCAAGCTTGGTCATGGTCCCGTTTTTCCAGGTGAAGCCAAAGAAGTTGCCCTGCGCGTCATAGGACGTTCCCACCACTTCACCGGATCGATTCACGCCCTGCGCGCTGTTCCACCACGAGTTGCCATTCGGCGATCCCAGAGTGCCGAGGTCGGTCATCACGCCGCTGCTGTAAAGAAACGGATGATTGCTGCCGTCTGCCGTGACGGCGGAGCCCACGACCTGTCCCGCATCGTTCAGGCCGTACGCAACGGCCGATCCGCCGCCCAGATCTCCAATGTCAGTCAACGTCCCGTTGATCGATAGGAAGGCACGATAGGTCTTGGAAGAGTTGGTGGAATACCCGGCGATCTGTCCGGAAGCGTTGATCCCGTTGCCAATGCCGCTGGTGCCGCCGAGAGTGCCCAGACTACTGAGTTGGCCGTTGCTGTAAAGGGAAACAGAGCTGGTGTTGTTCCTGTCGCTGCCCACCGCCCCGGCGACCTGACCGGTTGCGTTGACTCCGCGGGCAACGCTGTAATCGTCGCCGGAGAGCACGCCTAGATCCGTGACGGTGTAGGTCTGCGCGGCGCACAACGACGGCGCCGCAGCGAGAAGAAGAAGGATTGCAAACCGTGGAAGGCTGGCGCGAAGATTCATAACCGCTCCTTTTGCAGGCGTAGCCTGAATTGCCGGGTCTCGACCGGGCGCAATTGTCCCACGTCCGTTTCGGGCAGTTGTCAAGAGATTGTCAAAAGTGCATTCGCCACAAGCCAAGTCGTGGTAGGCGGAGCTCATTCGTGCTAAAGTTCTTGTCCACAGGACGCCTATGCGACGCAATTCCCGCAAGTATATCTTCCTCTGCGCATGCTTCACGATTCTTGCGGGCGGTCAGAAGGTGTGCCTGTCGCAGGATTCCACTCAATCCATCTCTGTCACCCTCACCCCGGCTTCCTTCACGATTGGCATCAGCGCCAATCAGCAACTTAAAGCGATGGTTAGCGGCAGCAGCAATCAGGGCGTCACCTGGAAGGTAAACGGCGTCGTCAACGGAAACGTCACCTACGGTACGGTCGATCCCACAACGCAGCTCTATTTCGCGCCTGCGGCGGTGCCAAGTCCTGTCAGTTACAACATCACTGCCACGTCTAAAGCAGACAAGACGAAATCCGCCTCGGCTACCGTCACCGTGCTGTCGGCCGACCCGCTGGGAACCGTGAGCAATGTGAAATCCATTGCCTGCCCCGGCGGCGGAATCTCCGGCGCAAGCTGCCAGCAGATAACCATTAGCTGCGAAAGCGTCGCCAACTGGAACGCGTACGTCAAGATAAATACGCCCACGGGAACCTCCAACGGAGTGGCCATGTACGGCGTCGGCGCCGGAGGTAGCGGCCTGTACGACACGGCATTCACCTTCGGTCAGACCGCGGTGCAGAATGTTTTGAATGCTGGCTTTACCACGGTGCAGGTTTCGTTCGGCATGCCCTTCACCAAGACTGAGCCCTATGGCTGGATGACCGGCCCCGGCGGAATGCGTCGCCTGGCTTGCCGTTACGCCACTCTCGCGCAGTGGGTTTACACCAACGTGCTGAACAACGTCAACAAGCCTCTGTGCGCCACGGGGAACAGTGGAGGCGGCGCAGCAATCGCCTATGCGCTCTCAAACTACGGCCTCGGCGGGATTTTTTCCATGGTCGAAGTCACCAGCGGTCCGGCGCTGGCGCGCATGGACTATGGATGCATGTGCAACCAGGGCTCGGCTTCTACCACCTGTGGCAATGGCCAGCTCAGCTATTGCTACGGAACCGCCACCGCCAAGATGCTCGATATCGTCTACGCCAAGCCGCTTTGCAGCAATGCCGTGAACGGACACCCGAGTCCGATCGCCTCAACCCTGTTCTTGTCCGACAGCATAGACGCACCCGGCGGCGTGCTTGCCTTCCCCAAGACGTACGTCAACAATGTCTACGGGGGCTTGGACACTAGCTCCGCCGTGCCAGAGGGCTTGCTGTGGTATGACCCGATCAGCAGCCAGAAGTCACAGGCCTGTGTCGCCGATGCTCCCCATCCCATTGCGAGTGTCGAGGATGGGGCGATTCAGATTGCCAACGACATTATTTCGCTCTGCAAATTGCAGCCCTGAGTTATGGCTGCGCTTCGCCTAACTGCTTGAGTTTCAGTTGAGCGTTGTCGCGAATCGCGTCGCGGCGCGCCTGCGGATCCGCAGTGTCGTTTGCCAGAAGTTCGATCGCCTTCTTGGCGTTCTGCCGCGCCAGTTCTTTTTGACCGTCCGCCAAATAAGCGTCGGAGAGACTGTCGTAGGCGTTGGGCGATTCCGGAAAAGCGGTGACATTGAGCTTCATGATCTCCACCGCGCCCTTGGTGTCGCCCGCTTGAAGGTGCTCATAGCCCATGAGGTTCACGATCGCTTCCGGAAAGATGACGGCTTTAGGATCACTGCGGCGTGCCTCTGCGAGCTTGCGGGCGGCCTTTTCGGCTCCGCCGGGCATGTCGATTTCATTTAGGATTTCCCCTGCTTGCAGCATCGGATCGCTGCTCTTCTCCGCCGGGGCGCGCCCCGGCGTTTTGATGAGAGTGGTCACGTACCAGTCCACGATCACTCCCCGCAATTCCGGGTGAACTGCGAAGATGTCGGCGCCGTGTCCGCCTTTGGCGTAGTGCAGAAACTTATCGCCGGGGTTGGAGGCGACGGTGAACAGCCAGGGCATGACGTCCACCGTGGGACGGAATTCGTCGTCGTCGGCCACCGCGAAGAGTGCGGGAGGCTGCGACTCCGAATGGAGAAACCGCCGCCCCGCGAGGTCGGTTCCGCCCGATAGCAGTACCAGCGATTTCACCTCACTGGGATGACGCCGTGCGGTCTGGATGGAATTGTTGACGCCGCAACTCGCTCCTCCTACGCCGATCACATCCCGCGTGACGCCGGGCTGCGAGACCAGATACTGAAAAGCCATGTCGATATCGCCGGGCCATTTCTCCGCCTGCACCTTGGCGTTCTCCTCGGGCGTTAGTTTGTCGAACGGTTTGCCGCCGCTCTCGCCGAAGCCACGCAGGTCAAGGGTCAGGACGTTGAGCCCCGCCGCCGTCAACTGCACGGCAAGATCGTCCCATACTTTGCGCTGCCGGTTGCACTGGTGCAACAGTAATACTCCGGGCCCGGACTTGGCCGCAGCGAAGTAGCTTGCCTTGAGCACAGTGCCGTCGGACGCCTTGAGTTCAATCACACGCGCCGCAGGCGCCTGCTGTGCCGTGGCGGCGACGATCAGCACGGATACAACGAGCAACAACAGAATCAAACGATAGCGAATCATGGGTCACCTCGCGTTTAAGGGTAGGTCAGGCTTGGATACCAGTCCGTGCCCCGGCCTTCAGGAGTGAAATCGAGCAGGTTCCACAGCGGCCAGATCATGTCGACGTGGCGCTGGTTCTGTCCGGGGTCGGAGGGAACCAGTACCAGTTCGGAATGCCAAAAGTGGTGAATCTTCCCGCCGCGGCGAACGAAGATATTCAGCGACGGCTGCTGGCCTCCTTCCGCATCCTCGCCGTAGTAGTCGCGGTTGTAATTGTTCGCGGCGGAAGAGAGAAGACGCAAGCGGTTCCATCCGCGCTCGCGCGCGAAGGTCCGGAGTCTCTCCAGCGGCGACTTTGCCACTACCGCAAGATTCATGCGCTGGCCGGCATTGACGGCAGTGGCGTTGAGGCCGTCGATGATGGAAGTGCACATCGGACACGCCGCCTTCATCTTTGGTCCAAACATGAAGCTGTAGATGGCAAGCGTGTCTCTGCCGGGGTGAAACAATTGGGAGAGAGATACCTGCCCTGCGGTTTGCGAGTCGTTGAGATCGGCTGCGCCCTCGTCAAAGACGTAATCTTCTGCCACCTCTCCGCCCAGGGGAAGTTGACGGCGTAGAGCTGCGACTTCTTCCACGTGGCGTCTCAGTTCGATCTCTGCGTGCAGCAAATCGTTGCGGGCGCGGCGATAAGAATCATTTTCACCGGGGAATCGAAAAGAGTGATAGTCCATCTATGCCTCCAGAGCGCACACTCCATCTCGGCCCAACTCGAGGCTCTAGTCTACAGCCTCATTCCATTCAACGGTGCGCCGTTCCCGGCTGCTCTTGTGCGCCAGCATGATTGCCCGCATGGTCCGCAACGCCTGCCCCGGGGTAACTTCCAGTGCTGCTTTTTTCTCGATCGCGTCCCGCACATTCGCATAGAACCCGCGATAATCTCCGCGCTCCGTTTTTACCTTCACACTCGGCTCACCCACCAGGCTCAAAGTTCCCCACAAGGTTTCCGCTTCTTCTCCCCAATCCGCGCCCCAGTCCGTTCCCCGCGGAAAATCCTCTGCCCGCAGCCGCGCCTCTTGCGGGTCCACTCCATACTTCAAAAACGAGCCTTTCGTGCCATGAATCAGAAAATGCGGTCCCGGCGCAAACGCGATGATGCGTGCCCGCGCCATCGCCCGCAGAGTGGGATACTCCAGGCAAACATCGAACGAATCATCTACCTGCGAAGTTTCCCGCTCGCAGAACGCGGATGCAGTAATCGCCCGCGGCTCTCCAAACAACACCAGCGCCTGATCGATCACATGCGGCCCCAGATCAAACAAGATGCCCGCTCCGGGCTGATCCGCGCGTTCCCGCCACGCATTCGGCTTCGGCTCCGGGCGAAACCGGTCGTACCGGCACTCATACTCGACTACCGTCCCGAGAGTGCCCGATTGCACGATTTTCTTCACCGTCCCAAAGTCCCCGTCCCACCGCCGCTCTTGATACACCGTGATCAGCCGCCCGCACTCGGCCGCCAGCCGCACCAATTCCTCAGATTCCCTCAAAGTCGGCGCGAACGGCTTGTCCACCACCACATCCCGTCCCGCTATTAAGCACGCCCGCGCCAGTTCGAAGTGCGAATCATTCGGCGTCGCAACGACGCACAACTGGATTTCCTTGTCCGCCAGCATTTCCTCAACCGTGCGCGCGACCCGCACGTCAGGATATTTTTCCTGCGCCCGCGTGCCCCTGCGCTCCACGATGCAAGCCAGTTCCATCCCCGGCACGCCCCGGATCATGGGCGCGTGAAATGCCTGCCCCGCCAAACCGAACCCAATGATCCCTACCCGCACCATGCCGGCTCTCGAAGTATTTTCTGAATCCGCGAATCATCCAAAATGTCCACCACCGGCTAAAGATAGTTAGCAATTGACGGCCGGCAAGTTGAGGGCTAGGGTCTATCCTGTCTTTCGATCCTTCACCCGCCGCACAAACTTCAGCCCCGACCACACTTCCGTCACCGCGCACACCTTCACATCCACCAGTCCGGCGTCGAGCCCAATCTCGCGCACCACATTCTCATCCAAGTCCGTAGCCACGCCAGAACTCTTCTTCGGCCAGCTCACCCACAACATGCCTGCCGGAGCCAGCGGCTTCGCCATCCGCGAAAACTCCTTCGCCAATTCCACGTGTGACTTTGTGAACAGGATCGCGAAATCCAGCCCATCGCCTTGCTTCACGGCCTTGCACTCGGCGAGCGCCTCGCGCAGTTCCGCGCACACTTCCGCCGGAGCATTCGCCAACCGCACGCGAAAGCCTGCCTTAATCCCCAATTTTTTCGGAAGTGGTGTCCCCGAATATCCCGGCATCTGTATTGCCTGTGAGAAGGAACGAATGTAGTTGACTCAAGCTGGAAGGCCCGAGCTGGAAGCTGCCTTACTGCACCGGCGCGTAATATCCCCGCCGCGCTCTCACCCGGAAATTCTTCCGGTCAAGCGCTACGATCTCGATCGTGCGGAAGTGCCCATCCGCCTTCAAGTCGGCCGGCTTATACGACACGGCATACTGGCTGCGCAGCTCATCCTGAATCTCGGCAAATGCATTCGCCACATCGCGAATCTGGAACGGGAAAAACGCCCGCCCTCCAGTCGCATCCGCAATGCGCTCTAGAACCTTGTCGCCCTTGTCCTTGGTGCCGCTTACGTTGGTGCTGATCGCGTACACGATCGCCTCCGCCCGCTGCGCCATTTCGATGGCTTCCTCGCGCGTCACATGGCTTTGGTTGTCTTCGCCGTCGCTCAACAGCACAATCGCCCGGCGCGTGGGCCCGTTCTGCGTTTTCTTCATCAGTTTGTCCCGGCATGCGTAGTAGAGCGCGTCAAACATTGCCGTTCCGCCTCCGGGACGCAATTTGCGCACGCCATTCGCCAACTTCTCCGTGTCGTCGGTAAAATCCTGCGTTACTTCCGGGGTCACGTCGAAGCCCACCACAAAGGCCTGGTCGTAGCGCAAGCGCACCGTCTGGTTCAAGAACTCAACCGCCGACTCCTGCTCGAACTTGAACCGGTCCCGCACCGAACTGCTGGCATCGATCAGCAAACCCACTTGCAGCGGCAAATTCGTTTCCGCGTGAAAGCTCCGGATCTCCGCCGCCGGCTTGTTGTCGTCCACAAAGCGGAAGTCCGCCTGCTTCAGATCGGTGATGCGCTTCCCGTGCTTGTCCGTCACCGTGAACACCACATTCACTTCGTTGATGCCCACCTTGATGCGAGGGATATCCAGGTTCTCCGCACCCGGCTCGCCGGACTTCTGTTCCCCGGGCTGATTTTCGGACTTCTGGCCGGCCGTATTCCTCGTTCCCGCCGGCGTTTGCGGGGATACCGATGGCGATGCCGCGGCTCCCGGTGCAGTCCCCGCCTGCGCCATCCCAACCTCGCGCAACACTGCCACCAGCAGCAAAACCGCCAGCCACCGCAACGCTGAATTTGTGAAGATGTTTCTCGTGAGAAGGCTCCCCATTTTGTTATTCATTATATCCGCAACCGCTTTGGCTAGGCGTTCTCGGCGAACTCCGCGACCTCTGCGTTAAAGCTTTTGACTTCCTGAATCGAGCTTTCTCAGAAATTCCTGCAACTCCTGCGGCAACTCGCTCTTCAGCGCAATCGTCTCCCCGGTCCGGGGATGCCGGAACTCCAACTCCGCCGCATGCAGAAAATTCCGCTCCAACCCAATTACCGCATTCTTCCCCCGCGCCTGCCGCGGAGCCCCATACATCGTATCCCCCACTACCGGATGCGCCATCGCCGCCACATGCACCCGAATCTGGTGCGTACGCCCGGTATCGATCTTTACATCGAGCAAGGTGAACTTCCCAAACTTTGTATCCAGCCGCCGCACCACGCGATAATGCGTCACCGCCGCGCGCCCGCCCTCGAGCCGCGTCGTCATCCGCGTGCGCCGCACCCGGTCGCGGCTGATGTTCTGCGCCAGCGTTCCGGAATCTTTTTTCACCCACCCATGCACCAGCGCCACATACTTCTTCTTCACTTCCCGCGCCGCAAACTGCGCGCTTAGCTTGCGATGCGCCTCGTCTTTCTTTGCCACCACAATCAATCCGCTCGTCTCCTTATCCAGACGATGCACAATCCCCGGCCGCAACTCTCCGCCGACGCCGGACAAACTCCCCAGATGATGCAGCAGCGCATTCACCAGGGTTCCGCGATTGCGCGCATCGTCGGTCGCCCCCGCTCCCGCATGCACCATCATTCCCGCAGGCTTGTTGATCACGGCAAGATCGTCGTCTTCATAAACAATGTCGAGCGGGATCTCTTCGGCGATAGCCTTCAGCGGCGCCCGCTGCGCCTCGCCCAGCACGCTGATGCGCTCCCCGCCGCGCAGCTTTTGTGAAGCCTTCGCCGCAGCATCGTTCACCAGCACTTTCCCTTCGGCAATCATCTCCTGCACCCGCGCCCGGCTGACCGTCTCGAGCCGCGCAGCAAGAAACTGATCCAGCCGCTTGCCGGCATTTTCAGATGCAATGGATATGAGAATGGGAAACAATTCCGGCATTCGCTGGAGGATACTACAACGACACGGCTTTGAAAGGGCGCGGCTTCAATCCGCGCCGTGCTATCTTTTGGAATGCCCCGGCACACGTAATCCTGTACAAATAGTGCATCGGAGTCGACATCGAATGAAGAGAAACGTGTGGAGAGCGGCGATCGAGGTCGGTTTTATCATCTTCCTCTTTTATTCGAATCTGCTGATGGGAGAATTCGAACGCTCGGGCATGGGGCAGAAACGCGGTTTAGTCTGGGCAATGGGAGACGTTTTTACCACAGCCAATCTTGAAATTGCCGCCGTAGCCGCTCTGGTCGGTTATAGCCTTCTGGAATTTCTTCGGAAGAGATTCTAGGGCGGCGTGTGGTGAAAGCTCCTACCGCGTGGCGCTCACCGTCTGCGCCGGGACCGCCTTCGCCCCCGGCCGCAGCCACCAGATCAGCCCGCCGCCGATGACCAGTCCAATCGCGATCAATTGTGTGCCAGTCATCGCTCCGCCAAACACCGACCCGCGTCCCGGATCGTCCCTCAAATATTCCAGGAAGAATCGCGCCACGCCATAGATAAACATGAACGCGCCAAATATCTGGCCATCGAATTTCCTGCGCTTTAGCAGCCACATCAGAAAGAAGAAATTCGTCAGCTCCACCGCCGACTCGAACAACTGCGTCGGCTCCAGCGGCACGTTCAGCGGAGTGCCGGTAATCTGTTTCGCCAGCGGATTGCGAAACACTACTCCCCAGAAGTGATGCGTTTCTTTCCCATAGCAGCAACCCGCCGCGAAGCAGCCGATGCGCCCAATCGCATGTCCTAGCGCCAGCCCCGGCGCGAACGCATCGCAAGTTCTAAGCGCGGGCAGATGATGCCTGCGCACGTACCACCACGCCGCCAGAAACGCTGCAATCAATCCGCCGGAAAAGACTCCTCCAGCTTGCAGAGTCTCGATGCTGAAAATCTCGCGCGCCGGCATGCCTTCATTGATGACATAGAGCACCTTCGCGCCCACGATCCCGCATAGAACCACCAGAATCCCCAGGTTCCAAGCCTTATCGCCGTCAATCCCCAGGCGCTCGGAATTGCGCACACTGATCCACAAACCGATCAGAACTCCCAGGGCTACCAGGAAGCCATAAGTCGGCAGGAAAAACCGCCCGAAATGCACTAATTGCGGATACACAGTTAGTTGGATGCAGAAACTTGGGAATTTGTAGCTGACTCAGTGTAGCAGGGACTTTGCCGCCGCGAAATGTGCGCGCCAGCAAGGAAAGGGGTGGCCCATCCTTGCGCGTTCTTTGCCAAGAGCCTGCCCTGAGCGAAGCCGAAGGGGTGGAATTCCACACCTTCCACCCCCTGAACTTTGTTAGGGGATCAGAGAGCTATACTATGGCGTGCGGCTTCGCAGTTATCTCTGCCGTGTCGCCTTACAAGCGGGGCTCACTCTGGCATGTGCCCTGCCCTTTGTCTTGATCGCCGTCTGGCACTCGCGCACGCGGCGGTGGAGCTTGTTGTTGTTCGTCGCGTCCTTAGTCGTCCTGGACGTCGCCCCTCATAGAAATACCTCGGGTCGATGGTTTCCAGCACCTGCACTGGAGCTGGCAGGAGTGCATCCTCTCGGCGGCATGGCCATTCTTAGTGGTCGCCCTCATCCCCGGAATCTCGCTAGCCTCAGTGGGCGTGACGTCGCGCTTCCGGCCAGGGTGGTTGAAGCCGTCAATCGTGGCTGGGCTCCTGGCTTTGGCCGTGCCCGCAGTCTTCTTCTTTCTTGGAGTCCGCAAGAAACTCGACGCCCAGGGCTGGGCCTTCCTCCTTATCATGCCCGGCCTCGCCGAGGAACTGGCATTCCGGGGCGTGTATCAATCCCTGTTGAACCGTGTTCTCGGGAAACCTTGGCGGCTGGCCAACGCGGAGTTCGGCTGGGGGCTCATCGTCACTGCCATCCTCTTCGCCGGGTCCAATGGTCTTGTCGCCGTGGATGATCAACTTCATGCCCGCATCGTTCTTCACGCGGCCATCGCCCCGTTTCTGATGAGCTTGGTTTCTGGATGGATACGCGAACGCACGGATAGTGTTTGGCCATCTGTGTTTGGCCACAATCTGAGCAACATTGTGATACCTTTTGGGAGCCTGTTTACTTGATCGCCACGCACTGCAAGAAAAAATCTGTTGTTTCCACAGCAGGGACTGATAAGGAAGAAGTCATGCGTGGAGACGACGAGCAGCAGATGGGAGTGTTCAGTTACGTAAGCCCCGAACAGCGAGTCCCTCAAAACCATCCCTTACGTCCGCTTCGTGCAATGGCAGACGAAGCGTTGCGCGAGTTGGGGCCTCGGTTCAACAAGCTGTACGCCAAGGCTGGACGGCCATCAATAGCGCCGGAGAAGCTGTTGCGTGCGCTACTGCTTCAAGTCCTGTACTCGGTTCGCAGTGAACGAGCGCACCGACTGTCCCGGCAACCACTGCCAAACTGGGTACCCGTACCGCCGACCTCTTGCACGTGGCAGCTGCACTCGAACTGGGTGTGGACTGCCTCTGTACCTTCGACCTCCATCAAAGGAAGCTTGCGCAACTCCTTCGCCTCAAGCTGAACTAGATCACTCCCTCCCCCTTAAGGTCTTTCCTCCCTCCAAGTCCTTCCATTGTGCTTGACTTCCCGCCCCAATCCTTGTAATAACTATTGCGTCCTACCGGACGGGTCTGGAGGTGTGTCTGTTTGGCGGAAATTCGGCTGCAAGAGGGTGAATCCCTCGAAAACGCGCTGCGCCGCTTCAAGCGCAAAGTGCAGCAGGAAGACATTATCAAAGAGGTCAAGCGCCACTCCTTTTACCTGAAACCCGGTGAAAAGAAGCGCGTAAAGGCCGCGCTGGCCCGAAAACGCGCTCGCAAGAAAGTTCGCAAGGAGCAAGACTAGAGGTAACTATTGGCATGAAAGGGTCGCCCCGTCCCGGGGTGACCCTGCTCCATCTGGCCCCTACCGGAGAGAGTTGCACGAGGGATTACTCAAATACTCATTATTCATTCGGCGTTTTGGAGTAGCTGTATCCACGCTCCGTTCCAGGTGCGTGGCGGGCCGAGTCCAGGGGCAGTTTGAGGGGGATGTACACAACCTGTGTTGCTCTCGCACCACCGCTTTCCCCGCGTGTGGCGGGCGCAAGCACGGGATAAGGAGTAGCTGTTTGTCATCCTAAGCAGGCGCTTTTTGCGCAGCGAGGGATCTGGGCGAGCCGCGCGAAGCGTCGCGCAATAAGCGCGCGTTTGCCTCGCTTCCCTGGCAAACCGCCAACTCCCACAAGGGAGCCATCCTCAATGGAATTTCAGGACAAGGTGCTGACCTGCATCGACTGCGGTGCCGACTTCGTCTTTACCGCCGGGGAACAACTGTTTTTCCACGACAAACGCTTCAAGAACGAACCCAAGCGCTGCAAAACCTGCAAGTCCAAGCGCGTGGCCGTCCTCACCGCCGCGCCCCCCTCGCGCGACGCGCGCCACTACACTCGCGTCGAAACTCGCGCCACCTGCTCCCAGTGCGGCAAGGAGACCACCGTCCCCTTTCGCCCCACACAAGGACGTCCCATCTTCTGCCGCGAATGCTTCACGCAGAAGAGGACCACCGCCTCCGCCTGACCGCTATCGGGATCCTATGGTTGCTGAAGCGGCACGCGCTTCGGCAGCAGCGGAAGTCTGTCCGGCGAAGACTGGGCAACCGCAAAACCGCACTATGCGCTACGATAGTGCCGTGCCAACCTACCACGTGGAAAACTTCGGATGCCGCGCCACTCAGGCCGACGGCGCCGCCCTCGAGCGCCAGTTCGAAACCCGCGGCCTCGCCCGCGCCTCCGCCGCACAAGCCGACCTGGTTATCTTAAATACGTGCACTGTCACGAATTCGGCGGATCAGGATGCCCGCGCCGCCATCCGCCGGGTACAGCGACAGAATCCGCTGGCAAGAATCATTGTCACCGGATGTTACGCCCAGCGCGCTCCCCAGGAAATCTCTGCACTGCCGGGCGTAACCTGCGTGATCGGAAACTCGCACAAACATCAACTCGCGGATATTGTGCTCGATGAAGTTACTCCGCGGCGCGATGGGTTTGTAGCTGTCGCAGCTCTTTCAGGAATAGGCCAAGGGCGGTCCTTAGCCTGCCCTGAGCTGAGCGAAGGGACCAACGACGAACGACCGCTTTTCGTTTCCGACATCTTCGCCCACACCGAGCTGCTCGCAGCGCCCATGTTCGATGCCGCCGGCTTTCATGAGAGCGACCGCACCCGCCCCAACCTCAAAGTTCAGGACGGATGTGACAATCGATGCTCCTTCTGCGTGATCCCGAGTGTGCGCGGCCACAGCCGGTCGTTGCCGCTGCCGCAAATCCTTCGCGAGGTGAACTCGCTGGTAGCCGCAGGCTACCGCGAAGTCGTGATCAGCGGCATCAACCTCGGCCGCTGGGGACGCGATCTGGAAAGCCGGTTTCCGGCTTCCGGCTTCCGGGATTCCCCGCTTGAGCCCGCGAACCGGGCGCCGGGAGCCCGACGCCGGGAGCCGCGTTTCGAATCTCTCATCCGCGCCATCCTGTCCGAGACCGCACTCGAAAAGCTCCGCATCTCCTCCGTCGAGCCCATGGATTGGTCGGACGAACTGATCGCGCTGGTTGCCTCCTCGCCACGCATCGCCAAGCACGCGCATGTGCCGCTGCAATCCGGCAGCGACGCCGTGCTGCGCCGCATGCATCGCAAATACCGGCCGTGGCACTATCGCGGGAAGATTGAAAAGATTCACGCCGCCATGCCCACTGCCGCCATTGGCGCCGACGTCATGGCCGGATTCCCCGGCGAAACCGACGCCGAATTCGAAGCGACCCGCCGCCTCATCGCAGACCTGCCCTTTACTTACCTGCACGTCTTCACCTACTCCGCGCGTCCCGGCACGCCGGCCGCCGCCATGCCCAATCAAGTCCCGGTACAAGTCGCCCGCGAACGCAACCGTATCTTGCGCGAGCTGGCCGCTGAGAAAAAGCTCGCCTTCATGCAATCGTTCGTCGGCAAACCGCTGCCAGCCATCACGCTCAACGTGGTACAGAGCGGCTCTGAGGGAGAGTTCACCGAAGCCCTCACCGACAATTATCAAAAGCTGTATCTAACTGGGCGTCACGCCCCAAATCGCTGGATTACGGCTCGGATCGATGAAATACGAGACGGCTCGCTGGTGGGTGCAGTCGATTAACGATCCACGGTTTCGCTCCTCCCAATCCAAAAAATAAGACAAGGTATCCCATCTGTCAGGTGTATACTTTGGCGCGAAAATTGGACGTACTGCTTTATCTTATTGGACAGAACCTGGAACATCGAATCAGTGCCTTCCGAACGCTTCGGGGTGGAGGTTCGAGTATGGCTCATGCCAGTCCTAGCGTACGTGTCATGTATGCCTGCGGTTTGGTGGTGGTGGCATCAGTTTTGTTTCTTAATGATTTACTCCGGAAGGTTCGAAGGCGCTGGGGAAGCGCTGTTCGACTTGGTCAAAGAAATCGTGAAATTCTTTATCGGTTAGCTCCGCCCCGGCGGTTCTGCCCGCTCGGCCCGGGGCTCTGGTGCACTGGAGCATCCGTCGCGTAGCCGCAGTCACTCCTCGGGCAACTTGCACAACTGCAAACCTGGCATGGGGAAGTCTTTACGGTTATCAGTGGCCAGGGGGCAGCCGTGCTGCAGAGCCACGGCGGCGACCAGCGTGTCGGCCAGGGTGAGAGTGCGGCCCCTCTGCGCCCATTGTCTCTTGAGCTTGCCCGCCATCTCGGCGACGCTGGCCGTGATTTCATGGCATTCCAGCGCGTTCAGAAAAGCTTTGGTCCGCGGTTCCTCCTCGGGAAGCATGCCGGCGTAGACTTCGGCGACGTTGAGGGTGGAAGTTGCCAGAGTGTCGCCTCGGCGAACCAGTTCCGCGAGCCACTGCCGCCGCCCGCGGCGCAGCCGCAAGGCGTCAATCAGGACCGAGGTGTCCAGGAGCAGTTGCATGCGGTTGCTGTGTCTTCGCGTTGCCGTGAAAAAACTATTTCAGCTTTCGCACAGCCCGCCGTTTGCCCTTCGCGCCGCGCCTCTCACCTTGTTCGCGCAGTTGCCCCACCCAGGCTGTGGTCCCGTCTGCCAGTTCGGGGTGATCCTCCGCCTTCCACGCGGGCTGTTCACTTTCCAGAAAGTGCAGCAGCTTGCGGCGCTGCACTTCCTGGCGGGCCGTCTCCAGCAAGAAGGCGCTGCGCCCGCGCGGCCCTACCAGGGCATCGATTTCCCGCAGTAGGTCGCCAGGGATGATAATGTGCGCTCTTTGTGTGCCTATCATATGTACATATCAAGTGTGCCATTGCCGCTGGGGCGAAGTCAAGCGCCGGAATTCTCCGGACGTGATTGTTGCATGTGATCACCGTCACATCCAGCCGTGAGCTACGTCGCATCGTGAAAAAGACGAACCATGGAGAATTCCTCATCCTGTTTCTCCGGGATGATGGTAGCGGTTGACTCAACCCGCGCATGGCCGCGGCTGTGATAGAATCCGGCCCGCAAAGTCGTCAGGTTGAGAAACTTCGGCTCCCGCTACACTCTTTTGCCGACTCGCCGACCGTTTCGATGTCGGAGAGGCTAGCTAATGCGATTTCATTGGTGCGCCGCCGCTTGCGGCAAGTACGAACGAGGTGCTTATGGCCGTCGCAGCTAATTCTTCTTCCGCCCCGTCTCCGGCCACCAAGCCGGAAGCCGGAAGCCCAGTCCCCGTCATTCTGATGGCATTGGTTCTGGTCGCGCTGATTGTGCTGGCCTGGTCCGGTGTGTCGCCGGCTACGCCTTGGTCACAAGGCTACGATCCCTTCGGGCACTGGTGGCTTTCCACGATTTTCGCTGCCTTCCCCGTTATCGTGCTCCTGGGGACCCTGGCGGTCTTCCGCATGAAGGCGCACTACTCCGCCGTGCTGGGCTTGGTCACTGCCTTGCTGATCGCCGTCGGCGTTTTCCATATGCCGGTCAAGATGGCCAGCATCACCGCCATCTACGGCGCCTGCTATGGACTGTTTCCCATCGGCTGGATCATCCTGAACGTCATCTTTCTTTACCGCATGACGCTGCAGACCGGCCGCTTCAAGGTCTTGCAGGAAAGCATGACGGGCATCACCCAGGACACGCGCCTGCAACTGCTGCTGATCGCCTTTTCCTTCGGCGCATTCTTTGAGGGCGCATCCGGCTTCGGAACGCCGGTCGCGGTGACCGCTGCGCTTCTGATCGGCCTGGGCTTCAAGCCGCTGCAGGCCTCCGGCTTGTCGCTGATCGCCAACACGGCGCCCGTGGCCTATGGCGCGCTGGGCACGCCCATCATTGCCCTCGCCGCGGTAACCGGGTACAGCGAGACTATTCTGGGCGCGCAGGTGGGCCGCATTCTGCCATTCTTTTCCGTCTTGGTGCCCTTCTGGCTGGTGTGGGCGTACGCAGGGTACAAAGGGATGAAGGAAATCTGGCCCGCCATTGCGGTGGCCGGGGTTACCTTCGCCATCCCGCAATTCCTGGTTTCGAACTTCCACGGCCCGTGGCTGACGGACATCATTGCCGCCATCGTCTCGATGGTGTGCCTTATCCTCTTTCTCAAGATATGGCATCCGAAAAAGATTTGGGGACTCGAGGGACACCAGGCAGGGGAGCAGCGCGCCGCTCGCGGTCACCATGGTTACAGCCGCGGCGAGGTCGTTCGCGCATGGCTGCCGTGGCTGGTGCTCAGCGTATGCGTTTTCTGCTGGGGCACGATGACCGGGAAGAAGGTCATGAATACTCCCGAAAAGGTGTTCCCATCCCTGAGCGCCTGGTCGACTCCGCCGAGCAAGATCACCAACCCGCAGTTTCCTGTGACCGGTCTCAACAAGCTGTCTCAACGCATGCCCCCGGTGGTAGTGAAACCTACGCCTGAGGCGGCAGTGTTCGGCTTCAACTGGGTCTCGGCCACTGGGTCGGGGATCCTGTTTGCGGCGATCATCTCCGGCTTCATCATGGGGCTTTCGCTGCCCAAAATCGTGGCCATGTGGTTTCAGACTCTGTGGCACGTCCGCTTCTCGCTCATGACGATCGCCGCCATGCTCTCGCTGGGCATCCTGACCCGCTACTCGGGAGTAGACGCCACTATGGGCCTGGCGTTCGCGCGAACGGGGGTGATGTATCCCTTCTTCGGAACCCTGCTCGGCTGGCTGGGTGTGGCGCTGACCGGTTCGGATACCTCGTCCAACGTCCTGTTCGGCAGCCTGCAGAAGATCTCGGCGCAGCAGATCGGGCTCTCTCCGATCCTGATGGCCGCAGCCAACAGCGCGGGTGGCGTGATGGGCAAGATGATCGATGCGCAGAGCATCGTCGTCGCCAGCACCGCCACCGAGTGGTACGGACACGAGGGCGACATCTTGCGTTACGTGTTCTTCCACAGCATTGCGCTGGCAGCGTTGGTAGGAATCCTGGTGACCCTCCAGGCGTATGTCTTTCCGTTCACCCGTCTGGTGCTGCATTAGCGCGATGGCGTAAAGAGTTTACGAGGGTTGACTGGTGTCACGCAAAGTATCGCTATTCGTTCCTTGCTTCGTGGATCAACTGCTGCCTGAGGTGGCGGTCGACACGGTCAAGGTGCTGCGCCGGGTTGGGTACGCGGTCGAGTTCCCAAAAGATCAGACTTGTTGCGGGCAGCCTGCCTTCAACACCGGATACTGGAACGAAGCCCGGCCTTGTGCGGAACACTTCGTTAAGGTCTTCAAAAATGCTGAGGTGGTCGTGTGTCCGTCTGGTTCTTGCGTAACCATGGTTCGCAACTTTTATCCGGACCTGCTGGCTGCTAGCTCGATGCGCGCGGAAGCGATCGCCGTAGGCAGCCGCACCTTTGAGCTTTCGGAATTTCTCGTGAAGGTCGCAGCGGTCACCAATGTCGGCGCGACTTTCCCGCACACCGTTACGTACCACGCTTCCTGCCACGGGTTGCGCGAACTTCACCTTCGCGAAGAACCTCTGCAGCTTTTGCGGGAAGTGGACGGGCTGAAGCTGATTGAAATGATCCAATTCGATGAATGCTGCGGTTTCGGCGGGACTTTTGCCGCCAAATTTCCCGACATCTCTGCCGCCATGGGAACTTCCAAAGCCGAGAGTATTGCCGCGACCGGAGCCGAGTTCGTGACCGCGATCGATCCCAGTTGTTTGTTGCACGTGCAAGGAATTCTGGGCAAACGCAACGCACCGACCCGCACTATTCATCTGGCCAGTATCCTCGCTCAGCAGAGCTTGGCGCGCAGTGGCTCGCCGCAGGAGCGGCCGTGAGCCAGACTGCGGCACAACGCTTCCTGCAGGATGCCGCCGTGAAGTCGGCCGACCTGGTTCACCGCGAAATAATCCGCCGCGGCATGGAGAGCTACGACGCCGCACATCTTAAAGGCCGGGCTCGGATCAACGACTGGGAGGCTGCCCGCGAAAAATGTCATGAGATCAAGCGGGAAGCCATCAATCACCTGGATCGCTATCTGCTCCAGTTCGAAGAGCAGGTAACGGCGCGCGGCGGCCATGTTTTCTGGGCTGCCAACTCGGAAGAGGCCTGCACCTATGTGAAGAACCTCGCCGTCGAGCGCGGCGTGCGCACCGTGGTGAAATCGAAATCCATGGTGACGGAAGAAATCCACCTCAGCCCGGCGCTCGAGAAAGTTGGCATCAAAGTCTGGGAAACCGATTTTGGAGAGTTCATTGTGCAACTGCGCGATGAACCGCCCTACCATATCGTTACCCCTGCCATGCATCTGAAGCGCGACCAGATCGCAACTTTGTTCCGCGAGAAGTTAGACCCGGGAGTGAACGACGACGATCCCGCGTATTTGATGGCAGTGGCGCGCCGCAAACTGCGCCAGGCTTTTTTTTCCGCTGAGATGGGCATCTCGGGCGCAAATTTTTTAGTGGCCGATGCCGGCGTCATTGCCATTTCCACCAACGAAGGAAACGGCCGCCTGTGTACCAGCATTCCTCGCATTCACGTAGTGGTCACCGGAATTGAAAAAGTTATCCCCCGGCTCGAGGACTTGGCGGTGCTCTGGCCGGTGCTGGCCACTTCCGGCACGGGGCAGGGGATTACCACTTACAGCACGCTGATCGGAGGTCCGCGCCGGCCGGGCGAAGTGGACGGACCGGAAGAATTCCATGTGGTTCTGGTTGACAACGGACGAAGCCAGTTGCTCGCCGACGCCGAGCAGCGCGAGGTGCTGCACTGCATTCGCTGTGGCGCTTGCCTGAACATCTGCCCCGTCTTCCGCCACGTCGGAGGCCACACGTATGGCACCACCTATCCCGGACCGATCGGCAGCGTGCTGACGCCGCACCTGGCCGGGATCAAAGAGTTCAAGCACCTCTCCTTCGCGTCGTCGCTGTGCGGCGCTTGCACCAGCGTTTGTCCGGTGAAAATTGATCTGCACCACCACTTGCTGCAAAACCGCCGCAACGCCACGGAGGCCGGAGCCACCAAGTCGAGTGAGCGCCTGATGTTCCAGGCTTGGCGGCGAGCCATGCTTCATCCCCGGATTTACGCGCTGGGTGGATGGTCGGTGCGCAAGGCTCTTCGCATGATCTACGGCTTGGGGCTCGCGGGTTCGATTTTCGACCCGATGCGGGTGTGGAACCAGCATCGCGCACCCGTCCCGCTACCCTCCGAATCGTTTCGCGCACGCTGGAGAAAAGGCCTTGATGCAAACTGAGAGAGCGCAAACTGAAAAAGCACAGCCTGAAAACTCAAGCCGGCAGCGGATTCTGGAGCGCATTCGAGCCGGATTGCGCACCGTAGTCCCGGAGTCTGCGGCGGCGAAATCCAAGCCCGCAATCTCTGCTCCCGTCATTTTTGCTCCAATCGCCAATCCGCTCGAGCGATTTCAGCAGGAATGCGTTGCCAACCTCATGGAATGCGCGCTGACCGCCGACTCTGCCGCGAGCGCGCAACAGCTTGCAAAAGTTCTGCAGTCGCTGCCCGAGGGCGAAGCTTTTGTGCAGGACGATCCCTCGCTGCGCCGGCTTATCGAACTGGCCGCGCCCGGGCGGGCAATCCGCTGGTCCAGTCAAGGCGCGCCGCTCGACGCCTCCCAGGCCACGGTCACCCTCGCCGATGCTCTCATCGCGCAAACCGGTTCGATTCTCGTGACTGCTGCGTGCGGCGGGCGCGGCGCCTCGGTGATCGCACCTTGCCACATCGTTTACGCAACCCTGTCTCAACTGGTTCCCGATCTCTCCACTGCCTTGAGCCGCCTCTCCCAGGAACGAAAACTCGACCGCAACTCCTTCGCGTGCGTCATCAGCGGCTCCAGCCGCACCGCCGATATCGAGAAGATTCTGGTGCAGGGCGCGCACGGGCCGCGAAGGCTGGTGGTCATCCTGCAGACCGGAACCTAGGCATCCGGAAATTCGAGCCATATTCACTATATCAATTGGCAAATAGTGACCTTGACATGTTTGCGTCGGCTGTCCTCGCCCAGTTCGCCGGCGGGTAACCCTCGGTCACGGTAATTTCTGCCGGTTAGCCGGATTTCCGAAAACCTGAAAACGCCCGAGCAGCAGCGCTTTCCGCCCGTTACAAAAGTTGCGCGCAATATAAACCTCCTGCACTCTAAGGTGCATCTGAAGTCAGGACACTTTTCACGGACCTGGGGGGCACCCCTGTGACCTGTGCCGCCTTACGAGGGCGCGTTATATACGGACTATGCGGTTCCATGCCAAAGTCGCCCTGTTATTCTGCCTGGCCGTTGCCCCCTCCGCATTGGCGCAACAGAAGCAGGCAGGGTCGATCGGGGCTTATCGCGCCACTCGCGAAGACCCTAACCTGCAGCACAAAACCGGCGGGTCCCGGCCCCTGACTTCGGATGAGGGTTTGGCGATTCTGAATGCCGCACTGGATTCCCGCCATCATAAGGGTTTCTCCTCCGATTGCTCTCACTTTGTTCACGGACTCTATCAGCGCGCCGGTTTCCCTTACGAATACGCTCCCTCTTCGGACCTCTTCGCGGGCATCGACGATTTCCGCCGAGTGGCAAATCCGCAACCGGGCGACCTGGCGGTTTGGCGCGGACATGCTGGCATTGTCGTCAATCCTGCCCAGCACTCCTTTTTCAGCCTGCTGCGTTCAGGCCCCGGAGTCGATTCCTACGATGCACCCTATTGGAAACGGCGGGGGCATCCTCGTTTTTTTCGTTACGTCAAAGCGGCTCCCAGTGGCGTGCTCTCTAGTCCGCTCCGAACCGCGAGCCTGAATCCCACGACCTTGGACAACGGACCGCACGAAGCGGCTGAGGACACAGTGCCCGATGCCACAGAAGAATCCTCAAGCCAGACGCCATCCTCCTCAAGCCTTGCGGCAAACCAAATCGTGAGCACAACCAATTCTCGTCTTCCGTTGGTGCAGGTTCATTCCGTTCACCCCAAGCCCGAGCAGGTAGACGCAGCCTTCCTTCAAGCATGTGCGGATTCGGAAGAGAGCCTGCGTGGGCGTGACCTCTTTACGTCGGCTCAGCCTGTGATTGTCTTCGACCATTTCACGGTAAGCAAGCTGCACACAGCTGGGAACCAGGGCTGGGCGGATGTTCAAATCGATGAAGTGTTTTTTTTCGTAGATGGCAAGGCGCAAGCGCGCCGGGGGCTGGAACGCCAACGATGGCCTCTGAGCCGCCGCGACAAGACAAGTTGGGAGCTGACGCCTCCACGGGGCGCGATCTACCTTCCTCAGCATATCGCCGTGCGCATCCTGTCGCATCAACTCGCGCAACTCACCGAGGCACGTCCAGACACCATGGCCAGGCCCCAGCAGAAGGCCGAGTTGGCGCGAGTTCTCGATTCGCTGCTGCGGGAATAGCCGGCCCCCAACCCACGGCGCCGAATAACGGAATCAGATCTTGATGCGAAATGCCATTCTGCCGGGCGATCACGGCAGCTTTTCCAGCTTCTGCCGCGTGGTCTGGTTTCCGTCTTCTTCCCGCGCGGATTCGGCTATGCGCGGTTCATCCATTTCCTTCTTGATTCGAGCAAGTATCGCCTGGTTAGTTTCTGGCTTGGGCTTATTTTTGTACATACTGGCACGATGTCACGAGTCCGAAGAGATTACAGGTCAATTTGATACAGATGCGGGGATATTTCAGATTTATTTTCATACCGTGCGGTTTTGACCAGCTATACCAATCCGCGAACGGTAGCATCCCAAAAGTGATGCAACGTTCCCCTTTCACAACTGCCCCTTTCACAGGGTCGGAGGATTGGACTATATCGAAGACGAACAGTGTCAGAGGGCCGGCGGAGGATATAAGGCAGTGAAGTCCAGATTTTTACTGTTTCTCTGAGATGGAGCCAAGATTTTATCTACGCCGATCCAAAGTCCAAAATCATAAACCGTTTGGAGGAAGCCGGGCGCCCCACCCTTTTCACGTTCTTTGCGAAGGAGCCTGCCCTCTTTGCCGAAGCCCGAGCGAAGCCGAGGGGGAAGCAGAAAGGGTGGGGACTTTGACTTGGAGCTAACTACGGGACCCGAATCTCCAGTTCACCCCGAGCCCTCTCCCGTCCCCGCCCAACCTCACCCCCAGCCCGCTTCTTGCCGTCTGACCCTCCTCTCCACCGCCGCAACAAATGCCACGCCTCCAGATAGCGCTCATACTTGCTCTGCCGCCTCCACGGCGCAAGCCAGATGCTCCCCTTCCGCAGCGCCACCACTCCCGCCGGGATGAGGTACCAAAGATCCAGCGGAATCAGGTAAGCCGCCACAAAATCAATCTCCTCCAGCACATGCACCAGCCTCTGACCCGCCGGCATGTGGCACGGATACGCCCCTCCCTTCGGCCGCCTCATCGTCGATTTCACCTGCACCCGGTAAATCAGTCCATCCTGTTCCACCATCAGGTCATACGGAGCCGAATCTCCCCACGGCTTCGCCACCCGAAACCGCTGCTCCACCGCCCGCGCCAGAAACCGCGCCTCCGCCCACTCACCCCGTTCCTTGGCATTCTGAAACTGCATCCCTCGTTGTCCCATCACAGTCCTCGCCTCCAAAAACAAAAAGGCGCGGCCGTGTTCCATCCGCAGATGGGGCCGCGCCTTCCGTCTTTTCCTGAATTTTTTACTCTATACTTACAGTATATCATCCGGCAAAGGGTAAACCCGCCACCTTTGCCAAGAATATTTTCCCTTTGCTTGCCACCAGATAACCCCGATCGTGTAATTTCTGCCTATTGACAAGATTTTCCACAGCCTGAGAAAACCGAAACGGGCGATGAAGCAGCCGCGAAGCGGCGGCAGAATGCAGCCCACGGCGCAAGCCGTGGGACCAAGGGACACCTAAAAGCACCGAGCCCCGTCGGGGCGAAAGAAAGCCGCGCCGCTGGCCTCTGGGGACATTCCGCTACGATCCGTCACCCCACCACCCTGTCATCCTGACCGCAGCCAAACGATTCGTAATGCGAATCGGTTTGCGGAGCCGAAGGATCCCTAGCCCGACACGTGGGCATTCCTGTGGGACTTGAATCAGCGCCTCGCCAACCGCGTGCAACTCACGACTGGCGGATTGAACCATCACACCGTGACCGTTCCCGAGTGCTTTGGGACAGACGTGGACTTCGCCCAGCTCACGAAGATGTTTGGCGACTACGGGCAGTTCGACAGCCCCGAAGCGAGGTACTCCCCACCACGCATCGCGGGGGTTATATCCAAAGTCCGACAAGGCGATCCCGACCCTGACCATATCAGCACTTCGTTTGTAGAGCGGCAGAACTTGACCATGCGAATGGCGATGCGACGTTTTACGCGGCTCACGAATGCGTTCAGCAAGAAGCTGTCGCACCTTAAAGCCGCTGTCGCCCTGCACTTCGCGTATTACAACTTCTGTCGCGTTCATTCCAGCCTCAGAGTCACACCCGCGATGGAAGCGGGGCTAACCGACCAAGTTTGGAGCATTGCCGAACTGCTTTCAGCCGCATAAAATGCCGTGATGCGTAAGAAAACTGTATACCTTCCTAATGCTCACATCTGGGCGATGCAAAAACCGACAAAGCAAAACCCCGATAGAATCGACATCCATATCGCGCTTGGTAGTAAGCGCATCACTACCGTTAACAATATTTCGGGCGAGAGATGTCATCCGCATTTGTTCTCGCACCTACAAGCCATCCTCAAGGGAGATGGGAAATGGCCCACCTCGTAAGCCCCGTGTTCTGGCAACACGCTATTTAAGACACCACCTAATGCCTTTGGGTATTGACAATGTGCTGCCATGTTGCGTATAGTAATTTCATATCCGTTACGCTCGTAGGCGAGCAGGTTTCTACGAACCCTCGGGGGCAACTCCGAGGGTTTGGCTTTTATGAGCAAGAAAGTGATCATCCTCATTGACGGCGGGTATCTCCGCGTCAAGTCGAATAAGGCTGGCAAGACCTACAATCCAGATTTCATTGAGGCCTTCGCTAAGAAGTGCGCAGTCCAGGACGAGGAAATTTTCCGTGTGCTTTACTACGACTGCGCCCCCTATTCTGGCACCGTGAGACTTCCGGTCTCCGGGAACCAGCATACCTTCGGCGGCTCGGACAAATGGCTTGAGGAATTAGCATGTAAAGATCTCTTCGCTGTGCGGCGAGGCGTTCTCAAATTCAGAGGCTTCAAACCGAAGCAAACACCTGTAAATCCGAACGGGCCTCCCACCGATGCCGACTTCGGCCCCGATTTCGAGCAGAAAGGCGTGGATATGCGAATTGGGCTCGATATCGCGGCCTACTCAACGAATCACGCAACAGACAGAATCATTCTCGTAAGCAACGATACGGACTGTGTTCCCGCAATCAAGTACGGAAGAAAATCTGGGCTTCAGGTTGTGATTGCCGAACTGCCAAACGGGAAGGTTGCTCCCGAATTAGTCATGCACGCCGATTTTAAGCGCGCTACCCAATGGCCCTGACTCTGAACTCATCCCTCTCTCCGTTGACCGGGCACGACGCCGTCAGACCCCATGTTATAATTTCCTATTCCCAGTCGCTTAAAGCGCGGAGGACCGTATCGACAAACGTTTTATCCGAACCAATGACCGCATTCGAGCCCGCGAGATTCGCGTGATTGACGATGAGGGTGGGCAGATCGGCATCATGCCCCCCTACGAAGCGCTGAAATTGGCCCGCAGCAAGAACCTGGATCTGGTCGAGATTTCGCCCACCGCGCAGCCTCCCGTCTGCCGCATCATGGACTACGGGAAATATCTCTACCAGCAGGAAAAGAAGGAGCGCGAAGCCAAGAAGCATCAGAAGACCATCACCGTGAAAGAGGTCAAGTTCCGCATCAATGTGGACGACCACGATTACGAGACCAAGAAGAATCACGTGCTCCGCTTCCTCGATGGAGGAGACAAGGTAAAAGCAACCATCTTCTTCCGCGGCCGCGAAATGACCCGCACCGGGCTTGGCCGAACCATACTGGAGCGGCTGATTAAGGACGTGGAAACGCAGAGCATCGTGGAGTTCCGGCCGAGGCAAGAGGGCAACACTTTGCACGCCATTCTGGCGCCGAAGAAAACGGCGGCCGAGCGGGAAAAGGAAAGAGAACGAGAAGCCAAGCAGAAAGCGAAGCAGGAGCGGAAGCTGGCGCAGGAAAAGCTGGGACCGGAGAAAGAGAAGCCGGGACCGGAGAAAGTGCCGGAGCAGCCGACGCCCGCAAACGAGAAGCAGCCGGCGCCGGCGGCAGCCGCCGCGGCTCCGAATCCGGCTTCGCAGGCTTAGCTCTTCATCTGGTTGATCTGCTTTACGACGGGCGCGGATCGCACCCAGGATTCCAGAGCAATTGAACTGTAGCAGTTGACTATTCAGGACTGACGGCTGGCAACTGGCGGCTGGCAGCTAATTCCGAGGAACTATGCCGAAATTGAAAACGCACAAGGGCGCGTCCAAGCGCTTCAAGAAAACCGCGACAGGCAAAGTGAAGCGCGGACATTCGCATCTGCGCCACATCCTGACGTCGAAGGACAAGAAACGCAAACGCAAACTGGGCAAGGCTACGCTGGTGAGCGACGGCGATCTCCGCAAAGTATTGCGGATGATCCCGTATCAGTGAAGCAGCGATTAGGGGCCAGGGGTTAGGGCTCAGAGGCCAGTGAGTCTCTAAGCCCTAGCCCCTAAACCCTAACACCTGTTTCAGGCGCGTGAAGAGGCCAGAGATCGCCGCCATGGCGAATCGTCCTTGCCTCCAGCCGCCAGTACATAGAAAGCAAAAAGGAGAAAACCAATGCCTCGTGTAAAACGCGGAACCAAACGCCGCGCCAAGCGCAAGAAAATACTCGACCGCGCGAGCGGATATTTCCTGACAAAATCGAAGCTGTACCGCTCCGCCAAGGAAGCGGTAGAACGCGGCCTCAAGTTCAGCTTATTCTGGACGGAAGCAGCGGAAGCGGCAGTACCGGTCGCTCTGGATCGTGCGAATTGGTGCGGCGGCCAAGCTGAACGGGTTGAGCTACAACCAGTTTATCCACGGGTTGAAGAAGGCGGGGGTGGAACTGGACCGCAAGATTCTGGCGGACCTGGCGGTGCGCGATGCGGCGGCGTTTAAGACGCTGGTGGAGCAGGCCAAGGGCGCGCTCGCGTAGTCGCTTTCAGCTCTCAGCTGTCAGACTAATCATTTGTCATTCCCAGCCGCCCGCAGCCGCGCAACGCGCGGAGAGAGCGAGCGAGGAATCTGCTTTTCTGCTGTTGGATAGAGAACAGCAGGTTCCTCACCGCTGACGCGGTTCGGAATGACAAGTCCTCACAATTCTTGAGCAATGGCTTATACCGTTTCCAAATTGACGGACTATTCGGCGGCGGCGTTGGAGAAATCGGCTGCTGAGTGCGTTCGTGCGTGCGCATCAGAGTCGGGAGCGGTTCGAAATGACGCTGAGTTGAAAGCATTTCGTGACCGCTGGATGGCGCGGAAGAACGGGATACTGACACAGATCAACGATCTGTGGTTGAAAGGCGCTCCCAAGGATGCGAAGCGGGAAGCGGGCATCCGTGTGAATGAGTTGAAGGGGCGGATTCAGGAACTGGTGGAGGGAGCGCGGGTTGGCCGCGGTGAAGGTGGATCTGCCGCGGCGGAGCGGGTTGACATCTCGCTTCCCGGCGTCCGGCGTCCCATTGGCGCGGAGCATCCGGTTATTAAGACGACGAATGAGATGGTTCGAGTTTTTCAGAAGCTGGGGTATTCCGTTGCCGATGGGCCTGTGGTTGAGACTGACTATTACAATTTTGAGGCCTTGAATTTTCCGGTGAATCATCCGGCGCGGGATACGCAGGATACTTTGTTCATCGCGGGGCAGCAGGGGAAGCCGCAGCGGGAGCGGTTGCTGCTGCGGACGCATACTTCTCCGGTGCAGATTCGGACGATGGAGAAGATGCGGCCGCCGATCCGCATTGTGATTCCCGGGACGGTGCATCGCAACGATCCTCCGGATGCGAGCCATTCGCCGATGTTTCATCAGATCGAGGGGCTGGCGGTCGACACCAACATTACGTTTGGCGATTTGAAGGGGACACTCGATCACGCCATGAAGGAATTTTTTGGATCGAGCGTGAAGACGAGCTTTCGTCCGTCGTTTTTTCCGTTCACGGAGCCGAGCGCGGAGCTGTTTGTTTCGTGCTTCATCTGCGGTGGGAGCGGGAGGCGCGGGAGCGACCCTTGCCGTCCGTGCAAGCAGACGGGCTGGATTGAAATTCTCGGCTGCGGCATGGTCGATCCGAATGTGTTTGAGTTTGTGAAGGACAACGGATATGACCCTCGAAAAGTTTCTGGGTTTGCGTTTGGCATGGGTGCGGACCGGATTGCTTTGCTGAAATATGAGGTGGATGATTTGCAGTTGTTCTTTCAGGGAGATGTGAGGTTCCTGGAGCAGTTTGCTTAGTGGTCAGTGGTCAGTGGCCAGTGGTCAGTGGTCAGCCAGAATCCAAACCGGGTCAGGGCATCGTGAGAACTCCTGAATGCGCCGGTTTTGGTGTCGAGGTGCAAGGGGTCCTTCAGCGCAAAGAACGCGCTTCAGGATGACAGAGCGTTTTCGGCGCATGAAGCCGGCGGGACGCCGGCGCTACACCATGAAACTTTCTCCACAATGGATTCGGGACTTTGTTGATCTCACCGTTGATGACCGGCGGCTGGCTGAGGATTTGACTGGGGTTGGGATTGCTGTGGAGGGGATCAGCGGCTCGGGGGCGGACACTGTCTTCGAAATGGAGATTGGGACGAATCGTCCGGACGCCATGAATCATTACGGCGTGGCGCGGGAGGCGGCGGCGATTTATGATCTGACTCTGAAGCAGTTCTCAGTTCTCAGTTCTCAGTTCTCAGCAAAACCCTCGAGCAGCGCGGCGTTCCCGATCACCGTGGAAGAGCCGCAGCTTTGTCCGCGATTTTCTGCGCGAGTGATCCGCGGCACCAGCATCAAGCCTTCGCCGGAGAAGATTGCTGGGCGGCTGGCGTTGCTGGACCAGCGGCCTATCAGCAATGCGGTTGATGCCACCAACTATGTTCTGTGGGAGATGGGCAAGCCTACGCATGTCTTCGATATGGATCTGCTGGAAGGCGGGCGGCTGGTTATCCGGCGCGCTAAGGATGGCGAGAAGCTGAAGACGCTGGATGGTGTGGAGCGCACACTTACTTCCGACGATCTGGTGGTCGCCGACGCCAAGAAGCCCGTCGGGCTTGCCGGCGTGATGGGCGGGTTCGACACGATGATTACCGACAAGACGCGGAACATTTTGATCGAGTCGGCCTGGTGGGATCCGGTTACCGTGCGCAAGAGTTCGCGGCGGCATGGACTGCACACCGACGCTTCGCACCGGTTTGAGCGCGGAGCGGATTTTGAGTCGACGGTTTTGTCGTGCGATCTGGTGGCTGCGCTGATCCTGGAGTCGGGCGGCGGAGAATTGGTGGGCGATGTGGTGGATGTGGTTTCGAGGCAGATCGACCTGGCGCCGGTGGTGCTGCGGGTTTCGGAGGTGCGGCGCATTCTGGGCGGCAATCTGGAGGCGGGAGAGATCTTTCGCATCCTGAAAAAGCTTGGGTTCGCGGTGATTCCGGAAGGACAGGGCGACGCGCAGTTCCGGGTACACATTCCGAGCTGGCGTCTGGATGTGGAGCGCGAGATTGATGTGATTGAGGAGATCGCGCGGCTGCATGGCTACGACAAGTTTGAGAATACTCTGCCGGCGTTTAGTGGCGCGGTGGTGGAGCCACCACATGCGGCTATGGACGCCACTTTACGGATGCGGGCTTTGGCGCTGGGATACAACGAGGCGGTGTCGCTGACGTTTGTTTCCCATGCGGACGCGGAGTTGTTTGGATTTTCGGGTGCAGTGGAGGGCAGTACCTCAGCGGCTAAAGCCGGTCCTCAATGTGAAGTTGAAATCGCAGCGCTGGAAGCGCTGCGCCACCCAAAAACTGGTTTGGAAGCGCTGGACCGCCCGAAAACTGCTTCGCGCCGGGTGCTGGAGCTGGAAAATCCGTTGAGCGAGGAAGCAAGCGTGATGCGGACTTCGATGGCTCCGGGCATGCTGGACATGCTGGCGTGGAATCTTAATCGTGATTCGGAAAACGTCCGGCTGTTCGAGATGGGACGGGTCTACGAAATGCGAGGCGGGGAGCGGGTTGAGCCGGCGCGCGTGTGCCTGGGGGCTACGATGGCAGCGGTAAGGAATTCGCTGCCGGTCGGCGGAGCGCTGGATGTAAGCAAGGGCGAACATGCTGCAGCGGCCGAGGCGTTTCGCTCGTTTAAGGGTGATGTGGAGAACCTGCTGGCGGCGTTTGCGTATCGCGAGTTGAGCTTCGACCGGGAGACGGCGGAGTATTTTCATCCCGGGCGATCGGCGCGGGCGCTGATGGATGGGGCTGTGGTGGCGCAGTTTGGGCAGATTGCGGAGAGCGTGAAGACGGAGCGGAAGTTGCGGCAGGATGTTTTTCTGGCGGAGATTGATCTGGAGCGGCTGCATGCGGTCGGACTGCGGGCGGTGCGGTTCGCGCCGCTGGGGAAGTATCCGGCGGTGGAGCGGGATTTCTCGTTTGTGTTTGCCGATGAGGTGGAGTTTGAGGCGATGCGGCGCGCGGTGACGGGGCTGGGGTTGGGGGCGCTTCGTGCGTTTGTTCCGGCGGAGATTTTTCGGGGCGGGTCGATTGGGGCGGGGAAGTATTCGATTCTGCTGCGGGTTCGATTGCAGTCGGATGAGGGGACGTTGCGCGATGAGCAGATTGCGCAGTGGTCTGCGCAGATCGTTGCCGCGCTGCAGGGGTTGGGCGGGGTGCAGAGGGTGTAGCGGCCCTGGTAGAAACTCCTTGCGGGGCTTGTGATGGAGCAGAGTGGTAAGGGGTCCTTCGACTCCACATTTGCTCTCGCTTCGCGATAGCAAATGCTCCGCTCAGGATGACAGTTTCATCTTGGCTACGTCCTTCCAGTCTCTCTTCCTTGTGCTAATCTGCCAGCTATGGCGGATGTGACTTCCTCTCTATCAAATCCAACCAAGCATTTTCTTAGCGACAAGGTTTCGCAGTTTACCGAGTCGGTGATCCGGGAGATGACCCGGCAGGCGATGGTGTATGGAGCGGTGAATCTGGCGCAGGGGTTTCCGGATTTTGCGGCTCCGGCGGAGATCAAGCAGGCGGCGCGGGCGGCGATTGAGGCAGACGTGAACCAGTATGCGATTACATGGGGCGCGAAGAATTTGCGCAATGCGATTGCGCGGCAGATGGGCGTGTGGCAAGGGATTGCGGTCGATCCGGAGAAGGAGATTACCGTTTGTTGCGGGTCGACGGAGGCGATGATCTCGACTTTGCTGGCGGTGTGCAACGCGGGCGATGAGGTGGTGATCTTCGAGCCGTTTTATGAGAACTACGGTCCGGATTCGGTGTTGAGCGGGGCGCGGCCGCGGTTTGTGAAGCTGCGTCCGCCGGCGGGCGATGGGGGCGAGTGGACTTTCGACGAGAAGGAGTTGCGTGCGGCTTTCGACAAGCACACGAAGGCGATCATTCTTAATACACCCAACAATCCTACGGGGAAGGTTTTCACGCGGGCGGAGCTGGAGTTGATTCGCGATTTGTGCGTGGAGTTCGATGTGCTGGCGATTACGGATGAGATTTACGAACATATTTTGTATGACGGGACCGAGCACATTTCGATGGCGTCACTCGCGGGGATGCGGGAGCGGACGGTGACCATCAACGGAATGTCGAAGACGTACAGCGTGACGGGATGGCGCGTGGGATGGGCGGTTGCGCCGGAGAAGATTACGAATGCGATCCGGAAGGTGCACGATTTTCTGACGGTAGGAGCGCCAGCGCCGCTGCAGGAAGCGGGCGCGGCGGCGTTGAGTTTGCCGGTGGAATATTACGCGAAGCTGGCGGAGGGATACCGGGTGCGGCGGGATCATTTGATTCCGGCGCTGGAGGCGGCGGGTTTCAAGTGTTTTCGTCCGCGGGGAGCTTATTACGTGATGACGGATATTTCCGGGTTTGGATTTGACGACGATGTTGCGTTCACGAAGTATCTGGTGAAAGAGATTGGAGTGGCGGCCGTGCCGGGGTCGAGTTTTTATCGGGATGCGCGGGATGGGGCGCGGCAGGTGCGGTTTGCGTTCTGCAAGAAGGTGGAGACGCTGGATGCGGCGGCGGAGAGGTTGGGGAAGTTGCGGGAGCGGTGATTCCGTCGCACGATGAGAATTCCTGTCTGGGCCGAGGACAGTTTACGCCGACAAGGGGTCCTTCGGCTCCGCAAGTGCTTCACTTCGTGAAACACTTGCTCCGCTCAGGATGACAGAGTTGTGAACTGCCCAACTACTATTTCGTGATGACGCCGCAGGCTATGCGGTCGCCGGCGTTGCCGGCAGGATCGGTCTTCATGTCGTCGGCTTTGGCGTGGATGACGATTGCGGTGCCGCCGTTGCTGAAGAGAGAGTGGGCGCCAGTGCCTTCGAAGGTGACGTCTTTGTTCACGAAGCGAAGCTGGGCTTTGCCTTGGGCGTCGACGGTGAAGTTTTGCATGTCGCCGGCGTGATGGCCTTCGGGATTCTCCAGGCCGTGCTTCTTGGCGTCGGGATTGAAATGGGGGCCGGCGGACTTGAAATCGGGGGCATCGCATTTGGGGTTTTGATGAATATGAATGGCGTGCTCGCCGGGCGGGAGATCGTGGAGGTTCAGTTGGAACCCGGTGCCTTCCACGTCGTTCCAGACAAGGACCGTACCGACGGATTTGCCTTGAGCGTCCTTGAGTTCGACCTCGGTTTTGGCGGCGCAGGGGAGCGAGAAAGCGATGAGGGCGAAAACCGTGGCTAGCGTGGGGAGGGTTATCGGTTTCATGGGGGAGATTATAGCTAATTTTGTGGTGACACGGCTACGCAACTCACGAATGAGCCATGCTCGATCCACAGGGAGGTGGAGTATACTGCGGGAAAGTTGAAGATCTTTCGGGGAAAAGTGCAATCATGGCGTTGAATGCGGTGGAGAAGGTGACGGAGCAGGTTCCGGCGGACGATTTTCAGGTGCTGGAAGAGAAGATTTACCGCACTATCGAGATGTACAAAGCGGCGCGGCAGGCGCAGGCTGCGGCGGAACGCGATGCGCAGCGCGTGCGTGAGCAACTGCAAGAGCGCGAAGAGCAGTTGGTGACGTTGAAGCGCGACGCGGTGCAGTTGCGGAAAGAGCGGGAAGAGATTCGCGGGCGGGTGGAGAAGATGCTGGAGCAGATTGAGTCGATCGCGGAAGAGCGAGCTAGCTAGGGAGCTTGGCTGCTGCTAGCATTCGGGCTTCGCCCGGTGCAGGCTTGCGAGATGGATGGTGAGGGTGGAGCAGATGGACGCTGAAAGCGGGTTCCTCGCTTCGCTCGGAATGACAAGGGCTTTTCGGATGACAGGGAGTTTTCGGAATGACAAGGATTTTTTGTAATGGCGAGGAGTCTACTGAGGGTAAAGGCTAGCGATCATGGCTACGGCTACCAAGGATTCGACATTGAAGGACGCGCGGAATAGCAGCGTGCGGGTGGAGATCTTTGATCAGGCTTACAACCTGCGGGGATCGGATCCGGAATATATTTTGAAGCTGGCGGAGTATGTGGACGCCAAGATGCGTGCCGTGGCCGAGGCGACGAACACCATCGATACGGTGCGGCTGGCGGTGCTGGCGGCGCTGAATATCGCGGATGAGTATCATCTTTTGAAGCGAAACCAGGACAGTGGGGCAACCGATTACCAGAAGCGGGCGCATCTATTAGCAGATGCGCTGGATGAGGTGTTGGGCGAGAATCGCAAGGCGGGATAGGCCCTTCGGCCCCGCTCAGGGCAGGCTGGGACGGGCCGGGGTACATCTTCTTCTGTTGTTGGCGCTGCCGGCGGGCGCTCTATCTCAAGAAGCAACTTTCCATAGTCAATCGAATGTGGTGGTGATTCCGGCGCTGGTGAAGAGCGCCAAGGGCGGGATTGTGTATGGGCTCGATTTGACGCGCGGATGGTTGATTTCACCAATCATTTGCACAGCCGTTATTTGTTGAGCATTGAGCCGAAGAGTCCGCATCCGGGGTTGCACCAGCTGCGGGTACGGTTGAGGAATCCGGGGGATAGTGTGGTTTTGGCGAGGAGTAGTTATTGGGCGGTGGGAGCGGAGAAATAGAGATTGAGACCGTTTCGGGAATGGCCGTTGGAGAAGGGGCAGCGGGAGAATGTCAGCGGAGGCACCTCAGGGGCTAAAGCCGAATGCATCGTGGGTGCTTATCGCAACGCTGGAAGCGCTGCGCCACCCAAAGTCGAAGCTGCGCGCTTCGCTGCGCTGGGCTGGACGGCCGAGGCGGCCGTCCCCACAGGAGCATCGGGATTGCAAGCTCGGAAGTTGGCGGGATGATTACTTTGGATGCAAGTGTTCTGCCAACTATTTGCGGTTTCCCTATTGCTAATCTACGGGGAGTTCTCCTAGCATCACAGGTGAAAGCCGGCCTGCGGGGTTGGTGATGACGGTAACCGATTTTTGAACCAATGCTGAATGAACGGGGACTCGACTCGAACTAGGATCCGGTGTGCGACGCTCCGCCATGCGGAGATGCCTAAAGGGTCTCGGCGGGTTCCCAACGTCTACCTGACGGTTCATTCTCGGCCCGTCACACGGCACAGTGGGTCGGCTTGATTTTTTCCTCGCGATAGAAATCCCCAACAACATTTGCTAGGGCTGCTCGCTCCGCTCGCTGGACAGCCGAGGCGGGTGTCCCCACATGAGTATTTTCGTCCCCACACAAAAGCAGGTTCCTCACCGGGCTTGGCGCCCGGTTCGAAATGACAGGAGTATGGTGCGGACTAGAAGATGAGCTGCATTTCAAATCCTTAGATGGATGCAAACTGTGGTACCCCACGTTTCGCAAAGAGCGCGAAACATGGGGCACCCTTTTCCGTTTTCCGGGTGGCCAAAGCAGGTTCCTCACCGGGCTTGACGCCCGGTTCGGAATGACAAAGGTTTGAGGAGGGCTAGAAAATCAGTTTCAGGCCTAGTTGGATTTGGCGGGGGGCGAAGGCCGCGTTGGGTTTGAGGAAATTTTGCGGTTGCCGGTAGTAGGCGGGGGAAGGAACTCCGTTGACGTAGACCGTGTACTGCGTAAACGTGGTGGCCTCTGCGGTTAGGCCGCTGGACGTGATCTGGACCCGCTGGTTGTCGTGGTTGAAGAGGTTGAAGGAATCGGCGGTGAACTCGAGGCGATAGCCCTGGGCGACGTGGATTTTGCGGACCAAACGGAGGTCGGCGGAGGCGTAGTCGGGTCCGGTGAAGGCGTTGCGGCTGTAGCCGGGAAGACGGTCGTTCCCGTAGTTGCCGTCCTGGTTGGCGTCGCCGGAGACGGTGGCGTTGACGGGGCGTCCGCTGCCGGCGGTGACGATGCTGGAAATTTTCCAGTCGTTGAGAATATGGCCGAGGAGTTCGTGTTCGCGGTGGAAGGGACGAGGTTCGACGGAAAAAGCGGCTACGAAGCGGTTGCGCTGATCGGTGACGCTGGGGCCACGCTCGGCAGTGGGCTGGTAGGAATTCTGCACGGTGGCGGGTGAACCGGCGACGAGGGCGTCCTGGCCATCGTCGATGGCATGGGCGTAGGTGTAGGAGAGGCGGAGATAGGCGCCGCGAGACAGGCGGCGGTTGATGGAGAGCGTTGCACCGTTGTAGGCGCTGGAAGCGGCGCTCTGAAATTCGTCGATGGAGCCGAGTTGGGCGATGGGGCGGCCGAGAGGATTGATACAGGGCGGGAAGGGGCAGGTCAGCGATTGAGTGTACTGCCAGGTGGAGAAGGAATCGACGGTGTAGTATCCGCCCTGAAAGATGGAGCCGGTGGAGTCGAAGAGGGGGTAGGTGAGGGCAACCGGCTGCGGGAGATTTACGTCGAGGGCGCGGATGAGATGTTCGCCGTGGACATAGAGATAGGAAACCGCGATGGTAGTGTGGCTGGCGACTTCACGTTCGAGCGTCAGGCTCATCTGTTGCACGCGCGGGGTCACGAAGTTGGGGGCGAAAGCGGAAACGTTGTGGGTGATACCTTGCGTGAATCCGGCTGGAACGTTGCACGATGCGGACATGACCGGGCAGCTGACCAGCGGGTTGGGATATGTGGGAAAGACCTGGTGGTCGTAGTAGTTGGAGTTATTGAGAAAGAGTTGAGCGTCAGTGAGGCCGTTATCGGTGGCGATAGCGGAGTTGTAGATCTGAGGAATGCGGACGTAGAACAATCCATAGCCGGCGCGGATGACCAGCGGTCTGGTCTTGCCGATGGAGTAGGCGAGTCCGGCGCGCGGGCCGAAGTTATTGGGCTTGAAGGGAACTTTGCCGGAGGGCGGAAATAGGGGGTTCGAGAGCAATCCCGCGGTGGTAAAGGTTTGGAGATCCCAGCGAACGCCGAGGTTGACGGCTAGATGGTCGGTGACGCGAATCGTGTCCTGGGCGAAGGCGGCATAATCATTGCTGTTGGGATTGGACGAGGCCGAGCCGAAACTCTGGAGATAGTAGTGCGGAACACCGTGGGCGTAGGCGCGGAGCGGAGTGAGCGGGAGTCCGGCTTCTTGCGGCTCGAACGTGAAGGGATCGACCTTGATGGGATCGAAGACATATTCGCCGTTTTGCTGGCTGGGAAAGAAATCGTAGATCCAGGTGATGAGGGAGTCGCCACCGAACTTGAAGGAATGGCGGCTGGTATCGAAGCTGAGAGTTTCGGCAAGGTGGGCGCGGTGTTCGCGGGTGGCGCGGGGAAGCAGGTTGGAGCGTCCGATGCCGTCGAGGATATCGGGGACTTTGATGAGAGTGGCGTTGGTGTTGGTATAGGACTGGCGGAGGTCGCGGGAGAACTGGGCGCGGAGATGGCTGGTGACGCGAGTAGTGAGGCCTGAGGTGAGAGAGACCGACCCGGTTTCGGTGGAGACAGTTTCTTCGCCGTTGTCGGAGATGGAATCATAGGTGACGGGGCTGGCGGGATCAAGGAAGACGTTGTTCGATCCCCAGTAGCGGGAAGAATTGAAGCGCACGGCGAGCTGATTGCGCGGGGTGAGATTGATATCGAGTTTGGCGTAGGAGGCGTTGCCGATCTGCGCGGCGGGATAGGATCCGGCGAGGGCAGTGAGTTGAGCGGCGGCGGCGAAGACCAGGCTCTGGTCGCTGGCTTCGTAGTCGCCGGGAGAGTACGGTCCGGTGCCGGCTTGAGGGACGACCTGCATAGTGCCGTTGAGAAACTCGACCACGTCGGGCACGTGGAAGTAGTGCTGATCGAAGCCGGCGAAGAAGAAGATTTTGTTTTTCTTGATGGGGCCGCCGATGGTGGCTCCGCCTTGCTGCTGGCGGCTGTGGGGCTTGAAGGTCATGAAGGCGTCGGCGGCGCCGAATCCGCTGTCGCGAATGTAGTACAGGCCGGTGCCGTGCCAGTGGTTGGAGCCCGACTTGGTGACGACGTTGACGACGGCGCCGCCGGAGCGTCCCAGTTCAGCGCCGTAGGAATTGGAGGAGACGCGGAACTCCTGCACGACTTCGTTGGAGAACTGATAAGGGGCACGATAGAGGCCACGAGCCTGGGCGAAGAAGGCGTTGTTGAAGTCGCCGCCGTCGACGAGGAAGCTGTTCTGGAATCCGCGCAGGCCGCCGAAAGAGAGATCGCCGTTGGTGGCGGAGGTCAGGCTGCGAGGATCCTGCGTTACGCCGGGAGAGAGCAGCATTAGATCGGAGAAGCGGCGACCGTTGAGGGGGAGATCGGCGATGGCGCGCTCGTCGAGGAGGGTGGAGACGGCTGCCGGTTGAGTTTCGACCACTTGCGGAGCGCCGGAGACGGTGATTTCTTCCTGAGCGCCGGCAATGGTGAGATGGAATTCGAGTTCGGCGGCGGCGCCGACATCCACGTGGAGTTGCGGGGTGACTTGCGGCGACATGCCCCATACGAAGGCGCGGGCGGAATAGTCGCCAGGTGGCAGAAGATCAATGGAGAAGCGGCCTTCGGCGTCGGAAGTGGCGGAGTAGCGGGTGCCGGTGGCGGCGTTGACCACCGCGATCATCGCGCCGGGTATGTTGAGGTCGTGAAGATCGACGACCGTGCCGTGAATGGCGCCGGTGGCGGCGTCCTGGGCGATGGTGAGTGGGGAGAGCAATAAGGAGAAAATCAAGAAGAAGAGCGAGGTGCGCAGCATAGGAGTCTCACCTGTGGTCGGGATGAGGCTCGGAGGCATGAGTCCCGCGCGAGGTCCGGAGGCGCGCGGGTGGGGAAACCTGGTTCTTTTGTAGCATGAGGGGGAGTGGAGGGTCGGTGACGGAGCTGGGTTTCTTTTGGGGACGAGTGCCGGAGTGGGAATTGAAGCCTGCGCTAGCTGCGGAGCGTTGAGGGGCTGCTGCGCCCGAAAGAATAAACCAGCACTTGAACGGTTAAGGCCGGGGCTCATTCGCTGCCCCGGCCTTTCCCGCTTGGTGCTGGTTGTTATTGGACAGTGACGGTGACAGGAATCGAGTGGCTGATCGAACCAGACGTTCCCTGCACCATTACGGTCGCCTGACCGTTGGTGGTTTGGTGGCTGGAATTGGAATAGCTGCCGCAGGCGACGGTGAAAGTCATCCCCACAACCAGCAGAGCGAGTCCAGCCATCAACAGGACGCTCTTTCCTTTTGTTACACCGAGTCTGCGCCGACGGGCAGTGAGGACGGTCCCCAGGAGGCCCAGCCCCGGCAGCAGGGCCATAGCGACTGCGCCGTATCGGCCACCCGCAGGAGGAGTGGCGGCCGCAGCAAGGGTTAGAGTTGAGCTGGCAGCGCTCGATCCGGGCGAGATGGTTGCCGGTGAGAAAGAACAAGTTAATCCCGCAGCCGGCAAGCAGGAGAGTGCAATCTGACCGTTGAAACCTCCCACCGCAGCCGACTGGACGGTGACTATGGACGAGCCTCCTGGCGTCACGGTAACCGTGGGGACCGAAAGGCTGAGAGAAAAGTCGGCATTGCTGACCGCCGCTGCGGGAACGAGCGTGGCGAACAAGCCGCTGGTCTGGCTGGCGCCTCCCGCAGTGAAGTAAAGAGTGTTGGGATCGCCCGTGCCGGCCACGCCGAAGACCATATCCCAGAGGCCGGGGTTGGTGATCACGTGATTGGCGGAGTCAGTGACTTGGCCGAGGAAATGACCCTGGCGGTCGAAGGCACTGATCGTTCCATCGCCAAAATTTCCGATCAGCACGTCGTTGGCGAAGGTTCCGAAGGTGGTTGGAGTCAGGACCACTCCCCAGGGAGCGTTCAAGGTGCCGCCCGAGGCGAAGGTCTGCGTGAAGTTGCCGTTGATGTCGAAGATGTCGACGATGCCGAGGCCGGCGCCAGGCGTGGGATCGTGCTTGGCGGCGTCCTGCACGCCGTAGGTCACGAAGATCGCGTTGCCAATCACGTGGATCCCGTGGGGAGCGTATCCCGCGGGAAGGTTGGGATCGGTAAACGATCCAGTGAGATGAGCCGGGTTGAAGTTGCGGTCGAACACACCGATCTTGTTGCCGTTGAAGTTCGCCGCCAGAAGGAAAGTGCCGGAGTTGTTGGTCACCAAGGCCAGACCTTTGTAGACGGCACCATGGGAAGAATTGTCTACGGCGACCACCGCATCGCCCTGACCGGTCCAGTTGGCGATGATTCCGTCCTCGGTATCGAACAGGAACACCCCGCCGCTGAAAAGACCATTGTTTGTGTTGGCGACGGTGCCCGTGGGACAACCGGGGTTGCAGGGATTCACTGCGGCGCTGGGAATGCCGACCACCAGAGGGTCCTTGTTCCCCTGCGCATCATATAAAGTGGAGGTGCCGCCGTTATTGTTTGCGACCCAGAAGGGCTGTCCGGGGATAAACGAGATTCCCCACGGGTTGGAGAGTTGAGCATCGGTGTGATTGGCCACCCCGGCGGTGTTGGCGACCAGGTTAGTTTGTGAGTAGCCGGCCTGCTGAGCGAAGGTAGCGGAACAGACGCCCAGGATCGTGAGCAGCCCGAGAATTAGTCTTTTGAGTTGCATTCGTTTCTCCTTTCGCGAATTACTCGGGATCGACTCCCGAACCTGGGGTTCGGGGTTGCTGTCTTCGGTCTTGCTGTCAGCCTGCGTCCTCATGGCAATCCGCTTACAGGTTCGAGACTACGGAGGCGGAACTGGCCGGGTGTCAACGGCGCGTCTTGACCCTGTAAAAAGCGAGTAGGAATGTCACGCGTGCGTCGGGAGAATGTAAAGAATCATGCCGAGGTCTCTGTTGCGATACTGCGAGGAGGATAGCGAACCGCTCGGGTCAGCGGCTTGCTGTAGTTCGGCAAAAGAATCGCGCTCTGATTTGCTCGCCTGGCGGCTTCCACAAAATCTTTACCACAGAGGGCACAGGGGATCACAGGGTAAACCATCGTTCACTCGTAACGTCGGTTGGTGAAATCTGGTATGTTGAGAGTCTTTGTCAGGCTTGGTTCGCAGGGTTTGAGACATGATTCGATCGTTTAAGGGTATGAAGCCGGTGATTCCGGCGACGTGTTATGTGGATGAGTCGGCGCAGATTATTGGCGACGTGGTGCTGGGCGAGCATGCGTCGGTGTGGATGAATGCGGTGCTGCGCGGGGATGTGTACGCCATCCGCATTGGGGCGCATTCGAATGTGCAGGATTGCAGCGTGCTGCATGGGATGAAGAATCAGTATGGCGTGACGGTGGGCGAGTATGTCACGGTGGGGCACTCCGTTGTTTTGCATGGATGTGCCGTCGAAGACCGGTGTTTGATCGGGATGGGATCGATTATTTTGAACGGTGCGAAGATTGGGGCGGGATCGATTATCGCCGCGGGGACGCTGATTGCGGAGCGGACGGTGGTGGAACCGGGATCGCTGTGGATGGGGTCTCCGGGGAGGTTCCGGCGGAAGCTGGAGGCGGGCGAGGATGAGATGATCATGAAGTATGCGAGGAATTATTTGGGGTACGTGGGGGAGTATTTGCGGGAGCGGTGACGCCGGCGGTGGGGGTGGTCCGGGAGGGTTGTGGCGGCGGACGCAGAAGCAGATTCCTCGCTTCGCTCGGAATGACAAATCTTTTTTCCCCGAGCGTGTGCACCAGGACTGAGAACTGAGAACCGAGAACTGAGAGCTGAATGATTAAAGCTGTCCGAGGAACGCGAGACCTGCTGCCGCCGGAGACGGGGCTGTGGAATTTTGTGGAGTCGGCGGTGCGGGATGTGTTCCGCGCTTACAACTTCCAGGAAATTCGCACGCCGATTTTCGAGTCGACGGAATTGTTTGCGCGCGGCGTGGGGGAAGAGACTGACATCGTGGCTAAAGAGATGTACACGTGGGAGGATCGCGGGCGCGCTGAAAGCGATCGGGGACAATCCCTGACGCTTCGCCCCGAGGCCACGGCCGGCATCGTCCGCGCCTACATTGAGCACAAGCTTTGGGACCGCGGCCTGAACAAGCTGTACTGCATCGGGCCGATGTTCCGGCGCGAACGCCCGCAGAAAGGCCGCTATCGCCAGTTTTATCAGATCGACGCCGAAGTCATCGGTCCGGCGTCGGCGGGCAGCGAGTCTCCGGCGCGGGATGCGGAAGTTTTGGAGATGCTGGCGACTTTGCTCGATCGGTTGGGGATTGCCGGGTGGAATCTGGAACTGAATTCTGTCGGATGTCCGAACGACCGCGCGGCGTTCAATGAGGCGTTGCGGAAGGCTTTAGAGCCGGTGGTGGGGACGATGTGCGCGGATTGCCAGCGGCGGGCGGTGACGAATCCGTTGCGCGTGTTTGATTGCAAGGTGCCCGAGGATCAGCCGATCATCGCGACGCTGCCGCGCATCAGCCAGTTCCTGGATGAGGGATGCCGGAAACACTTTGAAGCCGTTCAGGAGATTCTGAGGGCCGTGGGCGTGCCGTTTGTCCTGAACGACCGCCTGGTGCGCGGGCTTGATTACTACACGCGGACTGCGTTTGAGTTTACGCACGGAGCATTGGGCGCGCAGAATGCGATTCTGGGCGGCGGGCGCTATGACGGGCTTTCCGAGGCGCTGGGCGGGCCGGCGGCTCCGGGAATTGGGTTTGCGATTGGGGAAGACCGGCTGGTGATGTCGCTGCAGGAGTCGGCAGAGGGCGTGGTGAAGAAGCCGGATGTTTATGTAGCCCCGCTGGGCGCGGGGATGAACGGCGAAGCAGCGCGGCTGGCGAGGGAGTTGCGGCGTCACGATCTGGTGGTCGATTTGGGAGATGAGAGCTTCCGGCTGAAGAAATCGTTTGAGGCGGCGACCAAGGCGGGAGCGAAATACATTTTGATTGTGGGCGAGAACGAAGTGAAGGCGGATGCGTTCGCGTTGAAGAATCTGGCGACGGGCGAACAGGTTTCGGTGCCGCGCGGCGAGTTGGCGCGGAAGATTCAGGAGTAGCCGTGGGTAAAGTTGCATGTGCGACGGTCTGCGTTGACTCGATGCCGAGCGGCAGCTAGAATCCGCGTGCCGGGAAACACACGAAAAAAGAAAACATTTAAGGAGCTGCACATGAAACGAGCGGGAATGATTTTGGTGGCAGGGTTGATTTTGGCGGGCGCGGCGATGGCACAGACGGAGGCTCCCAAGCCGGCGCCGGAATTGAAGAAGCTGGACGTGTTCGTGGGTACGTGGACTCTCGATGGAAACATGAAGGCATCGACCATGGGCCCGGGCGGAACGATGACCGAGAACGAAAAGTGCGAGTGGATGGAGGGCGGTTTTTACCTGGTGTGCCATTCGGACTACAAGAGTTCGATGGGTAACGGCGTGAGTTTGTCGGTGATGGGATATTCCACCGAGGCCAAGGCTTATACGTATCACGAGTTCAGCAGCACCGGCGAATTCGTGGACGCCAAGGGCACGATTGACGGCGACACCTGGACCTGGACCAGCGAAGAGAAGATGGGCGGCATGACCATGAAGGGCAAGTTTACGATCAAGGTGACGTCGGCGACCTCGTACAACTTCGGGTTTGAGATGTCACAAGACGGAACGAAGTGGACGGCAATAATGGACGGGAAGGCGAGCAAGAAGTAATCGGTTTGCCCGCCCGGGATGTACCTCAGGGGCTAAAGCCCGGACCAATTGGCAGTGTTTAACGCAGGCCTGGAAGGCCTGCTCCACCCGCCTGGCGATGAAGAAGGGACGCGGCCGCCGGACGCCTCGCTGCGCTCGACTGGACAGCCGAGCGCGGCTGTCCCCACACGCACCTCAAGGTTCCCACCATTTATAATCCTTGGTTCATCACTTAAATCAGTTTCTTACTGTAAGGACACAGCTTGCTCGACTTCTTAGGCGATTTACGACGAACGCATATGTGCGGAGCGCTGCGCGCCGCCGACGCAGGCAAGAAGGCCATCCTGATGGGCTGGGTCAATAAGCGACGCGACCTGGGCAGCCTGATTTTTGTTGACCTGCGCGACCGCACCGGCGTTACGCAGGTGGTGATCAACGCGGAGCGCGATGCGGCGATCCACGAAAAGACAGAGGCGCTGCGTAACGAGTATGTAATTGCCGTGACCGGCACGGTGAAGCTGCGCGATGCGAGTACTGTGAACAAGAACCTTGCGACCGGCGAAGTGGAACTGGTGGCAGAGGAGTTGCGCATTCTGAATGAGTCGAAGCTGCCTCCGTTCCTGCCTTCGGATACCGCGCTGACTAATGAAGAGACGCGGCTGAAGTATCGCTACATCGATTTGCGGCGCGAGGCGATGCAGTTCAACATCGAACTGCGGCACAAGGTGGCGAAGGCGATCCGGGATTATTTGTCGGGGCAGGGATTCTTTGAGATTGAAACTCCGTTCATGACGCGGTCGACGCCGGAGGGCGCGCGCGATTATCTGGTGCCAAGCCGGGTGCAGCCGGGGACGTTTTATGCGCTGCCGCAGTCGCCGCAGATGTTCAAGCAGATCCTGATGATCTCCGGGTTCGACAAATATTTTCAGATCGTGCGCTGCTTCCGCGACGAAGATTTGCGCGCCGACCGGCAGCCGGAGTTCACGCAGATCGATTTGGAGATGTCGTATCCGCAGCCGGAGCGGGTTTGGGAGGTCGTGGAGGGATTTCTGACGGCGGCGTTTGCCGCGGCGGGATTTGCGATCAAGACGCCGTTTCCGCGCATGGATTATGACGAGGCGATCCGGCTGTATGGGATCGACAAGCCGGACTTGCGGCTGCCGGCGTTTACCGACGTGCGGGAATGTTTTGCGGCGGAGAATCTGCAGGACCTGGGAGTGAATGCGAACTTGCCGGTGGTGGCGATTCGCACGCCGAAGGTGGGCGAGCTTTCGCGCAAAGAGCGCGATGACATCAAGCCGATGTTCCACTCCAAGGGCGGGGCGAAGATATTTGAAGACTTCAAGCGCATTGGGAACAAGTTTCCTGAAGCGGCGGCGGCGATTGCGAAGAAGACCGGCATGGAAGACGGCGATCTGATTGTGCTGGTGGCGGGGTCCGCGCAAAGTGGGACGGGGCAAGCCGGGCCGCAGACGGCGGTTTCCGCGCATCACAAGGTTACGCCGCAGGAGCTGGCGATCTACGCTTCGGCGGGAGCTGTTGCGTCTGGCGTTGGCGCAGAAGTATGCCGAGCGCCATGGCATTTTCAAGAAGACGGGCGATGCCGCGAAAGATTTCCGGTTTCTGTGGGTCACGAACTTTCCCATGTTCGAGTGGGATGAGGGCGAAAAGGTCTGGAACGCGGCGCACCATCCCTTTACCTCACCGCATGAAGAAGACATGGCGAAGCTGGAGTCGGGCGTGGAGGCGTTGCACGATCCGCTGTCGCCGCTGAGCGCGGTGCGGGCGCTGGCTTACGACGTGGTGCTGAATGGGACGGAGTTGGGGTCGGGGTCGATTCGTATTCACCGGCAGGATGTGCAGAGCAGAATCTTTCGCGCGTTGGGCATGGACGAGGAAGAAGCGCGGGCGCGCTTTGGATTCTTTCTGGAAGCGCTGGAGTATGGCACGCCTCCGCATGGCGGGATCGCGCTGGGGCTGGACCGCATCGTGATGATTCTCGCCGGAGCGGAGAGTTTGCGGGAGGTGATTCCGTTCCCGAAGACAGCGCGGGCGGTGGATTTGATGGTGGATGCGCCGACGCCGGTGAGCGAGGCGCAGTTAAAGGAATTGGGGATCTCGGTGAAGAAGTAGGTTTTTGGGTGGCGCAGCGCTTCAGCGCTGCGATGCAGGCAGCTTATGAAGAGCGGATTTATCCGCCGAGGTACCTCAGGGGCTGAAGCCCGGTTTCTCGAGAGTGCATTTAATGCAGGCCTTGAAGGCCTGCTCCACCCGCTTCCCGCTGGCTAGCGCCCTAACTTGCGCCTGGCCAATTCTTCCACTCGCGCCAACACTTCATCTTCATTCAGTTTGGTCGAGTCGATGACCACAGCGTCTCCCGCCGCCTGCAGCGGAGAGGCGGCGCGCGTGCGGTCGCGGCGGTCGCGTTCGCGCAGCTCTGCGGCTACATTTGCGGCTACCTCTCCCTTGATTTTTTGCTGCTCCATGCGGCGCTTTTCTCGGACTACCGGGTCTGCGTCGAGGAAGATTTTCAGATCGGCGTCAGGGAAGACTTTCGTTCCGATATCGCGGCCTTCCATTACCATGCCGCCGCCGGCGCCCATTTCCCGCTGACGCGCCACCATCCATGCCCGCACTCCGGGATGGATGGAGACGCGCGAGGCCGCTTCGGTTACGTCGCGCTCGCGAATGCGCGAAGAAACGTCGCGTCCATCGAGCAGCGTGCGGTTTCCGCCCAGCGTGGGCTCGAGCTGAATACGCGAATCCTGCGCCAGCTTTACCAGCGCGGCTTCGTCGTCGAGCGATGCGTCCTTGTCGATGGCTTTCAGCGCCAGCGCGCGGTACATGGCGCCGCTTTCCAGGTTCACGTAGCCGAGTTTGCGCGCCAGACGGGAGGCGATGGTGCTCTTGCCCGCGCCCGCCGGACCGTCGATGGCGATGATCAGCTTGCGTTCGGAGTGGTCGGAGTGAGAGTGGTCGTTCATTTTGGAGAGCAGACGATTGTACACGGAGAGGGTGACTGCCTACTTGGTCTCAAAAAGAAATTCAGCGCCTGAAGGCGGGCCGATAAAGCAGCAGTTACGGCATGCCCTTCGGCTTCGCTCAGGGCGGGCTCTGAAGGCATGCCCCGATACGAATCTCATGTGCACCAAGGCCTTACTTCACCGCGCGGTGCGGCCGGGCGGGGGCCACCGCTGGCTCCTTCGCCGGGGTGATGTGAAGCATCGATCTTCCGCTGACGTGGATGAAGCTGAGTTCGCGGGCGGCCAGCAGCGCGTTCACGGCTTCTTTCACGCGCGAGCGCGCGACGAAGTTTCCGAAGAAGGTTTCGAGTTCGGTGGGCTCGGCGGCGATCACGCAGTCCAGATATTTGGAGAGTAGCGCCGAGAGTGCCTGCTGCACCGACAGTCCTACGCCCTCGCGGACCGCATCCGGAGCCCAGCGGTAGAGGACATCCCAGAACGAGCCTTCGCTGGCCTTGTAGTCGACGCGCGTGATGCGCAACTTCCACGACAACTCACCCAGCGCCTTGTCGAGCGCGGCGAGCGAAACGCTGCCGCCCAGCGCCTCCTGCAGGTTCTGCTTCGAGATGGGACCGTCGCGATTGATCAATTCGAAGGCATCGCAAGCCAGCGGCGAGTAGGGAGAACGCGGTCCCTGCCGGGGCGCGAGCTTGGGATTGCGCTCGCCCACCAGCGCATAGAAATAAGGGAACACCGAAGCCGCGACCAGGAAGGCGTTGTTCTCGTCGAACAAATTTGCCTCGTAAGCCGAGCGCTCGCGCAGCAGGCGCACCATGAGTTCGGTAGCGGCCATCGCCCGGGGATCGGAGTACGCGTGCTGCCACGCGGGCAGGCGATCGTCGGAGCCGACGAAGGCTCCGATGAACGTGGGCACGGGCATAGTGGGGCGCACGGGATACATCAGGCAGAATCCCACGGTCTCGACGAAGGCGCGCGCCTCTTCGATGGTGCGGATGGGCTTGCCATCGAGACGCCACTTCGAGCGACGGAGTTGCTGGAGGTCGGCTTCGGTCATAGGGACGGCAATTGCTGATTGTTGATTGCTGATTGATGATTGATGATTGAAACCCGAGAGTTTAGGTTTGAAAATCAGCAATCATCAATGAACAATCATCAATTGATTCCAGCTAGATTCTCTTAAACGCCTTCTGAATGTCCTTTACAGAATACCGCAGGACGACCGGCCGGCCGTGTGGGCACGACATTGGGTGGTCGGTTTTCGCCAGCTCGGCGAGGAGCCACTCCATTTTGTTTTGCTCCAGGGGCATGTTGACCTTGATGGCGGCATGGCAGGCGATGGAGGCGGCAATGCGGCCGCGAATCTTTTCCAGGTTCAGCGACTGCTCTTCGCGCGAGATCTGATCGAGCAGTTCGTGGAGCATGTGCTCGACCGCGCCGGCATCCACTCCCGCGGGCGCGATTTTCACGGCGACGCTGCGCGCGCCGAAGGGCTCGGCCTCGAAGCCGTTGTGCTGCAGTTCGTCGGCAATCTCGGCAAACACCGCCTGCTGCGCCGGAGACAGCTCCAGTATGATCGGCATCAGCAGGCGCTGGCTCTCGACTCTCTGCGCCGCCCGCTGTTTCAGGATGCGTTCAAACAGCACACGCTCGTGGGCCACGTGCTGGTCGACAATCCACAGACCATCTTCATTGACGGCGAGAATGAAGGAGTTGCGGATTTGGCCCAGAGGCCGCAGGGTGGAGAGCGCGGCCAGCGTGGGTTCTTCGTCGCGAGCGTTCTCTGCTGCATCGAGCGCGGGGGCGCAGCCATTGTCTGGAATCGTCTCCGGGATCGTCGTGGCGAAGCGACTTTCCAGTCCGCGCGCTACGGGAATCGCGGCATTCGCTTCGACTGCGATTCCGCCTTCGAACTGGAAGCGCGCGGATACCGGCGGAGCCACGGGAGCTTGCAGGGCGAATCCTGCGCCGCCAGGGGGATCGTACAACACGCGTGCCGGCGCGCCTGTCGCGGAAGCCAGGTCGGAAGAGGGTTCCCACTCTCTCGCGCCGGGCGTCAGGCCCGAGCTGGCCGTGGCGTGAGCGTGAATCTCGGTGGTGAACTGCGGGGCCGGACGCGCTTTCATCAGAGCGGCCCGCACGGTGTCGCGGACGAAGTTATGCATCACGGTCGACTGCCGAAAGCGGACTTCGGTCTTCGAGGGATGGACGTTGACATCGACCTCGCCCGGCGGCAGTTCCAGAAACAGCAGCACCACCGGATAGACCGTGGGCGGAATGATGTTGCGGTAAGCTTCTGTCAATCCGTGCTGGACCAGGCGGTCGCGAATCAACCGGCCGTTGACGAAGATGAAAATCGAATTGCGATTCAGCTTCTGGATCTCGGGTTTCGAAACAAAGCCGTGAAGGCGCATCTCGCCGGGCGTCGCGCGAGCGGCGTCATCTTCACTCTCTTCCTCTTGCCTCCGCCAGGGTGGAGGCTGCGGCAAGCCGACGTGTTCCAGAGACTGCACGGCCGCCACGGCAATCAACTGGTCGAGAGTTTCCTTGCCAAAGACCTGATAGACGCGCTCGCTGTATCCCGCGACCGGCGGGGCTACCAGCATCGCGTTGGTGGCCGAATGCAATTCGAAATGCTTTTCGGGATGCGCCAGCGCGTAGTGCGTGACCAGAGAAGCGATGTGCGAGAGTTCGGTGGATTCCGCCTTCAGGAATTTCTTGCGCGCCGGGGTATTGAAGAAAAGATCGCGGACGGTGATGGACGTTCCTTCGGGCAGGCCGGCCTCTTCGACGCGCGCCATCTTGCCGCCGTTGATCTCGATGATGGTTCCGGATGGGGATTCAGCATCTCGTGTTTCCAGGCGCAGGCGCGATACCGAGGCAATTGAGGGCAGCGCCTCGCCGCGAAATCCCAGGGTGGCCACGCTCAGCAGATCTTCAGCGTCCTTGATTTTCGAGGTTGCGTGCCGCTCGAAGGCCAGCATGGCGTCGTCGCGCACCATGCCGCATCCGTTGTCCGTGATCTGAATCAGTTTTTTGCCGCCCGCCTCGATGTTGATCTTGATCCGGGTTGCGCCCGCGTCCAACGCGTTCTCCAGCAGTTCCTTCACCACGGAGGCAGGGCGCTCCACCACCTCGCCAGCGGCGATCTTGTTGGCAACATGCTCGGGAAGTACGTGAATGCGGCCCATGGGGCAGTTCTCAGTTCTCCGTTCTCAGTTCTCAGTGGGTGGAATTTAGTTTCGCAGATGGTGGAGCGGAAGGCAAAGGAGTGGATGCACGGAGGGTGGAGCAGGGCCTTCGGCAATGGATTTAAGGGCTGGCGGTGGCGCGGGCTACAGGGATCCTTCGACTCCGCAAGTGCTTGGCATTCGCGAAGCACTTGCTGCGCTCAGGATGACAACGTTAGGAGGTTAGTTCTCCGTGGGTTCGACTTTTGCCTTGGGCGGCGGCAAAGATCTGGGGGGCTTTGCCGCAGGCACTGGAGGAACCGGCGGGGCCAAGGCTTTCGCTGAGGCCTTGCGGATCTCGATACCGTCGTGCTCGTTGTTGAGCACGATGTGAGAGGCGCCGTTGCCGACGGTGCCGCTGGCCTTCGCCTCACGGTCATTGTTGTCAATCTTCAGCTCGGCAAAGTCCGACTGGATTTCGCCGTCGCGGGTGCGGGCGTCGAGGTGGAAGCCAGACTTGTCGGGCACGCTCAAGTGGATGTCGCCGTTGCGGCTGTCGATCTGCACGTTGCCGAGTGAACGCATGGACACTTCGATGCCGCCGTGTTCATCCTGCAGGCGGACATCGCCGGAGACTTCCTCCAGGCGGATCTGTTTGGAGCGCGTGGTCAGGCGCACTGGGCCGGTAATCTGGTCGGCATGGAGGTCGTCGGAATCGAGATTCAGATCGCCATCGATGCGGGAGAACTCCATATCGGTGCGGGAAGACTTGAAAGCGACACTTTTGCCGATGCGGGCGAGCCTGACGCTCTCCTGAAATTCGCCTTCGAGCTGAGCCGAGCCCTTGACGTCGGTAACGGTCACTTCATTGAGCCGGCCGCTGATGTGGACGTCGCCGGTGATCTGCTCGACCTTGGCCGAACTTTTTTCGAGATTGAGTTTCACGTTGCCGTGGACGTCTTCGACGGAAACATCGCCGTTGTGGGTGGCGATCTCCACGTCTGCGTCACGGCCGGTGACGGAAACATCCCCACGGCGCGAAATGACGTGCAGTTCCATCTTGCGGGGAATGGAAATATCCAGATCGCTCAGCACGGCGTGATCGCCGGCGGCCTGAGTCCTGGCTTCGAGCGTCAACAGCCCTCCGGTGGTGGTGAGGGCCGGCTTGGTTTCCGCGTTGTACTTGTCGGCGTCACCCTGGCTCTCCGCACCGATGCGTTTTCGGACAGTGACGGTAATTTTGTTGTCGTTGGAGAAGCTGACGCGGACCGCGCCGTGATCGTCGTTGACCCGGAGGCTGGTAATGGCTTGCGGCAAATCCTGTTCGAGATGGTCGTCGAAATTGTAGGTCTCGCCGAAGAGATTATTCAGGTCATTGTCGTCGATGTTCATGTTGTTGCGGATCTCGCCCCAGTTGAAACGCGAGGCCTGGGTGGCCATGAGTCCGAAGACGACGATGACGATGACCAGAAAGATTCCTCCGGCGCCGATGCCGCGCGCGGGCACGCCATCGCGCTGCGCCTGCTGGTACTCGATCAGCTTGATCACGCCCCACAGGATCAACAGCGCAGGCCAATAGTGAGCGAACAAAGTTCCCAGGCGCATCCAGGACAGCATGTGCAGGTTGCCCAGCAGGAAAACGATGCCGAGGACAATCAGCACAACCGGTCCGGCAAAAGAGCGGCGGCGATGGCGCGGTGGAACCATGGGTGGAACCGGGGGTGGAACCGGGTTTTGAACGGGGCTAGACATTGTGCACCTCCCCGGAAGAAGACGTTGGCTCCGGATTGGAAGTTGGTGGCGGCGCAGGCGGAGGTGGCATGGGCCCGACAGCAGGCGGGGCCCCTGGCAAAGGACCGATGTGCCCGGCCGATGAGGCGTTGCTCTGCACCAGCTTGACGACGCCAATCACTAACAGAATCGCGGGCCAGGTGCGGCCGAAATGCAGGTTTCCGTTGCCCACATTCTCGAGCATGAAAAGGATGCCGATCGTGACCAGCATCGCAGGGCCCATCAGCTTGCGCGTGCGGCAGCGGTCGCACGGACACGCAAATCGGCTGCCTCCGAGCAGACCCCAGTGTTTGGCAAACAGCCAGACGCCGAGGAAGATCAAAATCAGCGGCCAGAAACGATGCGAGGCCGAACTCGAAGATACCAATGGTGTGCAGAAGGAAGATCACGCCCAAGCCGATCAGAACGACGGCTCCAGCCGGTATTTTAGAAGCGTCAATTTTTTCGCCCACGCCGAAGGTCTGAGCCAGGCCGAATGGATCCGGCGCGGGCTGGCCCAGTTGGATCGCCTTGGCGGTGCGCACCGAGTCAATGATCTGGTAAACGTAGAAAAAGCCCATGCAGATGCCGATTGCGGTGATCACGTACCAGGGCAGATCGGAACCGACGCCGATAATCATCAGCAGGGCAATGACAAGATGCGCCAGTCCTTTGGCGTACTGGCCGGTATAGACCGCCCCCACGCCGATCGGAAAGAATCCAGCCAGGATACCCGCGACTGTAGGATTCGGCCCCGAGGCGGGCCCGGGTTGCACCTTCAGACCGAGCCCCTGATCCATGAATTGTTGATAGCCGGTTTGTGGCGGCGTTTGCGGAGGCACGAATCCCGCTGCCGGGGCAGTGCCTTCCAGACGGGCTGCGAGGCAGGGCTCGCAGTAAATTACTCCGCGAACGTCGCGGGTGCAGGTGCCGCAGAGCGGCTTGCCGCAAGTACGGCAAAATGCGACTGCGGCAATATCGTTGTGCGTGGCGCAGTTCATACGAACCTCCTGTACGTGGTCACCGACACTACAGGCAGATCGTTTACAGATGGACCCAGCGGAGCGCAGGCCAGAATGAGATGGTTCTCGTTCAGGCTGTAGTTGCGATCCTGCTTCTGCTCGGGCTGTTGTGTTGTGTCGTTCTTGTGGTCTTTCTTGGCCGGCGCGGCTGCGGCGGGCGCGACGTTGCGCTTGAGTTCGCGCACGCGCGACTCCACCTCATAGACGAACCGGATATTCTCGTAATAGCGCACTACGCGGGCTTGCGTGTTGTAGTACGTGTGCCGTATGGCAGCGGGCCGCAGGCTGATCGAGCGCAAGTCGGCGGGTTTTACGCCGAGTACGCTCAAGGCCACCGACAGCGAGAAGAACGCCATGCCAAACGACATGGCGAACCGCGGCTGGCGCACCGTGCCCCAGATCGGTTGCATGTTCCCCGAGGCCCAGGCTTGGGCGCGTTCCCACCAGGTTACGCGCGGCGGCTGCGACGTAGATACGTTCACCCGCAGGCGCTGGGTGTCAACGCCCGTTGTGGATGCCAAAATGTTCGTGACCAGACCGACTGGAGGTTCCACCTCCGTGAGATCCTTCAGCCAGTTGCGGCCCGCCTCGACTTCGGCGAGCAGCGGCCCGCACACGGAACAACTCCGGGCGTGGGCGTGGAAGCCTTCGAGTTGAGCGCCGGTCAGAACGCCATCGAGCGCGTCGCTGAGCAGGCTGTCAAACTCGTGACACTGCATTCCGTAATTGTTCTGGTCTGGCATCACATCACCTGCCTATAGGTACGTTGCAAAAGCCGGGCTAGTTCCGCGCGGCCACGATTTATTCGAGATTTCACAGTACCCTCCGGAACCTTCAAAACGGTTGCGATTTCGCGGTAGTCAAAATCCTGCAAGTCCCTTAGAATCACTGCCTCACGAAGCTCCGGGGAGAGCTTGGCGAGGGCGGCATGAACGGTTTCGCCGACCTCCCGGCTGCGCACGCGGGCGTCGGGAGGGGCGGATTGGTCCTGAATTTGCTCACTGAGGGGTTGCGCGTCTTCATGCGCCGACGAGGCGGCGTCGAGCGAGTCGGTAATGCGGTCCTGCTTGGTCTTGCGGAAATGATCGACCAGCAGGTTACGGGTGATGGTGGTAACCCAGGTGACGAACGCACCTTTTGTGTGGTCGTAGCTGGCGAGCGTGCGGTACATCTTGATGAAAACTTCCTGGGCAAGATCTTCGGCGTCGTCGGCCGATCCGGCAAAGCGGTAGCAGATGTTATAAATCCGGCGGTTGTAGGTCTGGACGATTTCCTCCCAGGCAGCAGCATCGCCGGCAACACAGCGGCGCACCAGCATCGCAACTACCTGAACGTCTTCCAACCCTAAGCTCCCCGGAAAGCTAGATCTGCAAGACTAAGGCAACACTTGTCATTCCGACCGGAGCTTCCTCTTCCGACAGGAAGAGGAAGCGCAGTGGAGGAACCTGCTGGTCCCCGCCTGGGCCATAGCACACAAGACAGTACGCGGACAAACCTCCGCAAGTTCGCGGGGTCAACGCTCCGTCCGCAACTTTAGGTGAAACAGGGAATTGTAGCAGCGGGGAAAAGCGGACGCGGCATTGCACCGCGAAGGCTGCCCCAAGTGCCTGTCCCGCAACAAAAAGTGGCGCACCGGAGTGCGCCACTGAGTGCAACACGAATTGTTAAGCCTGCTGCTCCGCTACTGAAGAAGCACGAAGGTTGCCAGGGTTTCTTGGTCGGTGTCGTTTTCGATGCCGATGGCCCCGACCGATGCGCCGCTGGAGGCTCCCAACAAGTAGAAGGTGAAGTCGTCCGAGGCCTTCCCAAAAGTAGAGATCCCGAAGATGGTGCCGGGGAAGACTCCGTTCGCGCTGGAGGTGAAGGTGCCCGTCACCCCGTTGGCAGTGCCAGCAGTGGGGATCAGGTCGAAGTTCCGGTCGAGGAAGCCGGTGAAGGCGCTGGTCCCGTCAGCCGTGACGGTTCCGAGGCCGTCGTTCTTGGGCGGGGGGCCGGAATTCTTGTTTTGATTTTGGCTGATATTCAGCGCGTAGGTCCCACTGAAGGAGCCGGCAGTGAATGTGCCCGTCCCGTTCTGCAGGTAGAACAGACCATAGAACGCCTCGGTTGCGTCCATCGAGATCAGCACGGCGCCGGTGTGGGCTAAATAGAGTTGATAGTTATAAATGAAGGTGCCGTCGGTCACGTTCGCTATAGTGACCCGACCGGTGCCGCCATCGTTGCCAGTGCCGGACGCGTCAATGGTGTAGGTGCCTCCAGGGATGAGAGTGGACCCGCCTGGCGGACTTTGCCCGTAGGAGTCGTTGTGGCTCACATTGCCGCTTATGCTGCCGTCAGCGTTAAAAGTGAGCAGGCCAGCGGTCGAGCCGCTGTATGAGATGGGGTTTGCGCCAACCGCGCCGAATACGCCGGTGGAACCCGAGAGGGAACTCATGCTGTAAGTTCCATTCTTGCCATTTTGGCCAAGGGCCGTCCCGACCACAACCCAGGTGTTCGAGTCGGAGACCAGGCGAATATGGTCGGCATCGATGATGTAGCCCGCCAACCCGAGTTCGGAAACGTTGGAAGTGGGGGCCGCGGGATTTAGGGTGAAGGTCACCCTGCCCATGCTATCCGGCGTGGAGACAGTGCTCGCCGCAAAGAGTTGGTCCGACGATAGTTGGCCCTCATCGTTCTGGTCGAAAACGCTGCCGGCTCCTGAGATGCCGCCTGGGCTGTCAACATTGATTACGCCTCCCATCGCGAAGCGTAGGCCGTCGTTACAAAAACACCTACTATCCACGCCGGCAACAAAGAATGCATAGCCGCCAGAGGGTGCTGCCGTACTGGTTTGCAGGTCCAGGGTTCCACTGCCGCTTGCCCAAGTATCGTATTCGGTGAGCAGGCCGCTCGAAGTTGAAACCATGGCAACGTCCAACACCTCGGTGCCAGTACGGGCGGCATTAATTCCAGGTCCGATTAAGTGGTCCCCAGTGTTGAGGGTTATGTGTATATTGCCGTTGGTGGCCGCCGAGATGCAGGTGGTGCAACTGGCAATGGGGTCATGCAAGGTATAACCGTCGACAAAGTCCTGCTCGCCGCCGGTGATTGCGCCGCTACTGTCGACTGTGAAGACGCCGGCAACCGCGAAGTTGGCGTCGTAGGCATCCGACCCGGACAGCGCAAAGACGTAGTTGCCCGCGGCCAAGGGTGGGGCAGCGACGACGGCCGTGTTGGTCAGAGCAAAGTTGACCGCCGTTAACGTCCCGGACGTGGCCACCACGTTGTAAGGTCCGCCGGCGGTTGCATTGGCGACAAAGTCCGCCGCGGTGGCGTTGCCGTTCGCATCGGTCATGCCGGTTTCAGTGTTCGTGGCAGTGCTGGTGAAAGTGCCGCTGGCCCCTGTCGCCGGAGCCGTAAACAACACCGAAATGCCCTGCACCGGGTTGCCGCCACCATCCGTGACGTTCGCTACCAGCGCCGCAAATGTTGCGCCCGCAGCTGCGCTTTGCGGCGTTCCGCTCGTCGCTGCCAGGTTTGCAGGCGCCCCGGCGGTGTTCGTGAGGCTGAAGCTGGCGTTCGGCGTCGCTCCAGCAGCCGAGGCCGTCACGCTGTAAGTACCCACCATCGTACCCGCTGTGAACGCCGGCGACGTGGCCAAGCCGTTCGAGCCGGTGGTCGCCGTTGCCGTGGCCACAGCACCCGCGAATGTGCCATTTGGTTCCGCTGCCGGAGCCGTGAAGGTCACGGTCACGCCGCTGGCCGGCGTTCCATTCGTGGTTACCGTCGCCGCCAGAGGATTGGCGAACGCCATGCCCACCACCGCGCTTTGCCCACCTCCGTTGGTTGCGGCGATGGTTACGACCTTAGCGGGCGGCGTGCTCGAACTACTGCCACAACTCGTCAAGAAAGCCAAGGCTGAGAAGACTAAGATTGACACGATTAACGCGGGGAAGCTCCGGTAAGATTTCCGGTTCATAGCGATTCTCCTTTCTGCTGGTCGTGACGTTCTCCTTAAGAAATTTAGCTATGGTTGTTGTTTAAGCTGGTTTCCCGGTCGACTGCAGCAAGGAGACAAGGCTGCGTGGGTCTTGCATGGAAGCTTCCGCCGTTTGCCGGCTGGGGCCAATCCGCGATGGGGAATGATGGGCGGATTATGCTGAGTAAATTATGCTCTGTGCAGTCCTGTGGCGTCAATCAACCAAAAAAAGTGGCGCACCGGAGTGCGCCACTGAGTGCAACACGAATTGTTAAGCCTGCTCCTCCGCTACTGAAGAAGCACGAAGGTTGCCAGGGTTAGTTGGTCGGTGTCGGTTTCGATGCCGATGACCCCGACCGATGCGCCGCTGGAGGCTCCCAACAAGTAGAAGGTGAAGTCGTCCGACGCGTTGCCGTTAGAAGAGATGCCGGAGATGGTGCCGGTGAAGACTCCATTCGCGTTGGCGGCGAAGGTGCCCGTCACCCCGCCAGCGGTGCCGTTGGTGGGGACCAGACCGATGTTCTGGTCGAGGAAGCCGGTGAAGGCGCTGGTCCCGTCAGCCGTGACCGTGCCGATGCCGTCATACTCGAACCCGAAAATCGTGCTGATCGTGTCCTGTTGGTCCTCATTCAGCGCATAGTTCCCACTGAAGGAAGCTGCAGTGAATGTGCCGTTCTGCGGGTAGCCCAGACCAGCGACCGCATCGTTGGCGTCCATCGAGATCACCACGGCTCCGGTATGGGCTAAATAGAGTTGATAGTTATAAACGAAGGTGCCGTCGGTCACGTTCGCTATAGTGGCCCGGCCGGTGCCGCCATCGTTGCCGGTGCCGGACGCGTCAATGGTGTAGGTGCCTCCAGCGATGAGAGTGGACCCGCCTTGCGGAGTTCCGGCGACAAAGTCGTTGAAGCTCACATTGCCGCTTATGCTGCCATCCGCGTTAAAGGTGAGCAGGCCAGCTACCTGGAGTGGCCCGTTGATGTCTGCGCCAACCGAGCCGAATACGCCGTTGGAACTGGAGAGGGAACTCATGTCGTAGGTTCCATTCTTGCCATTTTGGCCAAGAGCGGTGCCGCCGGCATTGGCCCCAAGGACATCGTCGTTCCAGTTCTCGACCCAGCGAATGTGGTCGGCGTCGACGATGTAGCCAACCATTTCGAACTCGGCCACCGTGGTACTGGGGCTCTGGGGGTTAAGGGTGAACACAACCTGGCCCAGGGCATCCGGACCGGTAACTGTGCTCGCCGCAAAGAGTTGGTCGGCAGACAGGGTACCTCCGTCGTTTTGGTCGAAAACGCTTCCGGTTCCTGAGATGCCGCCCGCGCTGTCGACGTTGACTACGCCTCCAATCACGATTGAGAAACCACTGAAGTCAACCCCGCTGTTGAAGAATGCGTAGCCTCCCGAGGGTGCGGCCGTGCTGGTTTGCAGGTCCAGCGTTCCACTGCCGCTAGCCCAGGCGTCGTATTCAGTGAGCAGGCCATTTGTAGTCGAAACCAGGCTGGCGTTGAGTGTCTCAACTCCGGCCACGCCGATGTTGAGGTCTCCGGTGTCGAGAGTGATCAGCACGTTCCCGTTATTCCCGGGGCCGACACTGCTGGTGGCGGTTGCAATGTTGTCCTGGAAATAGAAGAAATCGTCGGAGAAGCTCTGTTCACCGCCAGTGATCGCCCCGCTGGCGTCGACAGTGAAGACCCCCGCGACAAAGTAGGGGCTGACGCCTCCTGGATTATTGTCCTCTCCGGCCAAAGCATAGACGTAGTTGCCGGCGGGCAGGGGCGAGACTATGACGGCGATTGTATTGGTCAGAACGAAGTTGACCGCCGTTAACGTCCCTGACGTGGCCACGACGTTGTAAGGTCCGCCAACCGCCCCCGCGACAAAGTCCGCCGCGGTGGCGTTGCCGCTCGCATCGGTGGTGTCGGTTTCGGTGTTTGTGCCAGTGCTGGTGAAAGTGCCGCTTGGGTCCGTCGCGGGAGCCGTAAACGTCACTGAAACCCCGGCCACACCGTTGCCGTCGCCATCCGTGACTTGCGCTACCAGCGAGGCAGCTGTGGAGCCGGTGGCGACGCTTTGCGGAGTTCCGCCGGTCGCTGTCAGGTTTGCCGCCGCACCGGCCGTATTGGTGAGGCTGAAGCTGGCCGTCGCGGTCGCTCCTGGAGCCGAGGCCGTTACCGTGTAAGCGCCGGCCGTCGAATTCGCGGTGAACACCTGCGAGGTGGCCACACCGCTGGCATTGGTCACTTCGGTATCGGTTGCTCCCGGAGTGGTGGTCGCGAATGTGCCGCTGGCTCCCGATGCCGGAGCCGTGAAGGTGACGCTCACGCCGCTGGTCGGCGTTCCGCCCTTGGTTACCGTCGCGGTCAGCGGATTTGTAAACGCCGTGTCGACCTGCGCGCTTTGGCTGCCTCCGCTGGTGGCCGAAATCGCCACGACCGGAGCCGGGCGCGAGCTACTGCTGCAACCGGTCAAGAATGCCACGGTTGAGAAGACTAAGATCGAAACGACTAATGCAGGGATGCTCCAGTAAGATCTCCGGTTCATAGCGACACCCCTTTCTGCGTGGTCTTGGCGTTCCTATGGTCGGGTTTGGAACGTGCCATGCGCGGGCCGCGCGCACGCGCCAGGAATCCGTTTTCGTTTCTCACCGTGACCGTGCGTCCTCCGAAGATCAGTTGGCGGGCCAGCAGGTAGTGCTTGCCGTGGACTTCCTCCATCGCCCCAACGATCCGTACGGGCAGACCGGCGTGCAGGGCTTCCTGCGTGCCTTTGCTCAGGTACGGGCCGACATGAGCGTCAACCACGCCTTCTGGACCGGCCACCATCAGGTGCATTCCGATGGGACTGCCGGCGATGCGTTTGGTAACGACCTGCTGAACGGCACCGTTCAGGGTGATTTCATGAGCCTTGTCGTAGCCGAGGCTCAACGGACGCTGGTTGCGGGAATCTGCCGCGTGGGCACTGGGTTGGATGGTGACGATCGCAAACAGCAGGCCGGTCAGCAGCCCCGCGATCATTCGAGCAGGTATCTTCAAACAAGTACGTCTCATGGATTCGCTCCTTAGAAATTTAACTGCGGTTCTTGTCTCCCAAGCTGGTTTCCCGGTCGACGGCAGCAAGGAAAGACAAGGCTGGGGTTTGGAATGGAAGCCTCCGCCTTTTGCTGGCTGGGGTCAAATCCGCGATGGAGAACGATGTGCCGGATTATGCTCTCGACAGCCCCACAGCGTCAATCATGAAATCCGATTGAATATTTCTTTTTTTTATACATCACGCGGCGGGCTGGCCATACGACGGGTACAGCATGCAAATATCCGGAAGGCTTAAGCCCTGTGAGTTCCGGAAGGCTGGCTTATTCAACATGAGTTGTCATCCCGACCTGAGCTTCCCCATCAACACCTTACGCCGCGAGATTTTCGCCATTTTGAAATGTTCCAGTCGGAACACTCAGCACAATGTTCCGACCGGAACATTCAACCAGATTGCCCATTATCTCTGATCTTTTGAATCCTTACTCGCTGGTGAAGTAGTCAACAGTCACCGGATTCTCGAAGAGGGAATAGTCGCGGGTCACCACTGTGATGCCGCTATCGGTGACGAAGTAGCGTGAGCGGTCGGCCTCAGTGTCATAGCCGATCGTGGTGCCTTCAGGCAGGTGGACGTTGCGGTCAATGATGCAGCGCCGGATGCGGCAATGGCGTCCCACGGCGACGTGGGAGAACAGGATGCACTGGTCAACCTCGGAGTAGGAGTTCACGCGCACGTCAGGCGAGAGGATGGAATTCTTGACGATGCCGCCGGAGACGATGCAGCCGTTGGAGACGATGGAGTCGAGCGCAGTGCCCATGCGTTCCTTTTCCGCGAACACAAATTTTGCCGGCGGGTATTGGCGCTGATGGGTGCGGATGGGCCAGTCGTGATCGTAGAGGTTGAAGATGGGCGAGACGGAGACGATGTCCATGTTGGCTTCGTAGTAGGCCTCGAGCGTGCCCACGTCGCGCCAGTACAGCGCCTCTTTTTTATTCTCGTCGATGAAGTCGTAGGCGAAGACGCGATAGTCATCGACCATCCTGGGCAGAATGTCTTTGCCGAAGTCGTGGCTGGAGCTCGGGTCCTCGGCGTCTTTGAGCAGGACTGGAATGAGCACGTCGGCATTGAAAAGGTAAACGCCCATGGAACCGGCGACCTTCTCGGGGTTCCAGGGCGAACGCAGCTTGGTTTCTTTGGGTTTTTCTTCGAAGCCATTGATGCGGCCGTCTTTGTCGACGTCGACCACGCCGAAGCGTGGAGTCTCTTCCAGATCGATCTGGATGGTGGCGAGAGTGATGTCGGCAGCGGAATCCAGGTGCTGCTTCATCATCTTGCCGTAATCCATTTTGTAAATGTGATCGCCGGAGAGGATGAGGACATACTTGGGCTGCTCGGAGCCGATGGAGTAGATGTTCTGGTAAACCGCGTCGGCGGTGCCTTGATACCACTGGTCGCTGACCCGCTTCATGGGCGGCAGGACTTCGACGAACTCGCCTACTTCACGGCCCAGAATGTTCCAGCCTTCACGGATGTGGCGGTTCAAAGAGAGCGCTTTGTATTGGGTGAGGATGTAGATGCGGCGCAGGTCAGAGTTGAGGCAGTTGGAAAGAGTGATGTCGATGATGCGGTACATTCCACCGAAGGTGACGGCGGGCTTGGCGCGGTCGCGAGTAAGAGGATAAAGGCGCTCTCCGGCGCCGCCGGCGAGAAGGACTCCGAGAGTGTCTTTCATCGAAGCACCCCAGAAAACGTAGATGGTAGCACAGGTGCGAAAGCAGCCGTGCGCCTGCTTGCTGGATCAGGATTGCGCCGTTTGAAAAATACGGTTTCGAGGCCTGGAAAGATCCAGCGGAGCTTCGCTTCTGCCGGGACAGCCCTTCGACTCCGCTCAGGGCAGGCGAGGCGGCTGTCGCTACATACTATTTTTCTTTTTCTTCTTCGATTTTGATGCGGAGAGATTTCAGGAACTTGAGATCCTGGTCGTTGATTTTGAATTCGGGGTTGGTGGAGAGAGTGGTGACGAGGGAAGTCTTGTCGGAGGATTTCTCGCCCTGCTTGCTGACGCCGATGGTGGCTTCGAGGACCAGGAAAATATCGTAGCCGCCTTCTTTGATGCGGGAGACGACCTCGGCGATCTGTTCGGAATCAGAGAGAGATTCGTTGATGGCTTCGCCGAGTTCCTTCATGAGTTGTTTGAGTTGTTGGTCCACCTGGTCCCCCGATCGCCTTTCGGTCAGAACTGACACTAATGCTTTGGATGCCTGCGAACGCCGAATCGTTCTGGTCGCGAACGCAGGTTTGCGTATTGTAGCGCTTTTATATTCGGGAGGCTGTTAAAATCGAGGCCGTGAGCAAGGTTTCTACTGTACAAAAGTTAGGGGTGGTGGCGCGCGTGGCGTCACAGCAGGTCAAGCGCAGCCGGATCGCGCGGGCGGCGACGAGCGCCGTCTCGCCACGGCTCGCGCCTTTGGGCGGGCGGCGCATCAGTTGTGGCTGGAGGTTACAGGGCTTGTTTTCCTGGCGATGGCAGGGGCTGGCGGGATTGAGTCGGCCAAAGAGTACGCCAAATATCAGGCCGGGCAGGCTGGATTGCGGGGCTTGGCGGTTGCAATTTGTTTCACAGTGACGTTTGCGTGGTTTGGGGTGAGTTCGTTCTGGAGGGTGAAGCAGAGGGGGAAGGGCGGAGTGCGGTGATGGTGGGTTCGGTGACGCTGCATGCGGCAGCAGATTCCTTCGGCAAGCTCAGGGCAGGCTCTCCGCGCTGCGCGCTTCGGAATGACAAGAATGCTGCGCGCTTTGGAATGACAAGACTTTTTGGGCGGAATGACAAAGGTTTCGGGGTTCGGAAAGAGCGTTGATCATGGCGGAGACAGTCAAGGCAGAAAATCACAGCGTGGGGACGGAGGTCGAGACGTCCTCGCATATTCCGGTGAACCCACTGTACACGCCAGCGGATCTCAAGGGCTCGGATTATGAGAGCGAGGTCGGGTATCCGGGAGAGTATCCGTTTACGCGGGGTGTGCAGGCGACGATGTACCGCGGGCGGCTGTGGACCATGCGGCAGTATGCGGGTATGGGCGATGCCGAGGAGTCGAACAAGCGCTACAAGTATTTGCTGGCGAACGGGACGACGGGGCTTTCGGTGGCGTTCGATTTGCCGACGCAGATCGGGATGGATTCGGATCATGCGCTGGCGGCGGGCGAAGTGGGCAAGGTGGGAGTGGCGATCGATTCGATCGAAGATATGGAGCGGCTGTTCGCGGGCATCGAGCTGACCAAGATTTCTACATCGATGACCATCAATGCAACGGCGTCGATTCTGCTGGCGTTGTACGTGGCGGTGGCGCGGCGGCAGGGCGCGGACATCCGGCAGCTTTCGGGCACGGTGCAGAACGATGTGCTAAAGGAGTACATCGCGCGCGGGACCTATATTTATCCGCCGCAGCAGGCGATGCACGTGATCACCGACATGTTTGCCTGGGCGAAGGAGAACGTTCCGGAATGGAATACGATTTCGATTTCCGGCTACCACATGCGGGAGGCGGGATCGACGGCGGTGCAGGAAGTGGCGTTCACGCTGGGCAATGGGATGGCGTATGTGGAGGCGGCGATCAAAGCCGGGCTGGATGTGGACAAGTTCGCGCCGCGGCTGTCTTTCTTCTTTAATGCGCACAGCAATTTTCTGGAGGAGGTGGCGAAGTTCCGCGCGGCGCGAAGAATGTGGGCGCGCATCATGCGGGAGCATTTTAAGGCGAAGAATCCGAAGTCGTGGATGCTGCGCTTTCACACGCAGACAGCGGGATCGACGCTGACGGCGCAGCAACCGGAAAACAATATTGTGCGCACGGCGATCCAGGCGACTGGCAGCGGTGCTGGGCGGGACGCAGTCGCTGCACACGAATTCTTATGACGAGGCTTTGGCGCTGCCGACGGAGCAGGCGGCGCGGATTGCTTTGCGCACGCAGCAAGTGATTGCGTATGAGTCGGGTGCGGCGCAGACCATCGATCCGCTGGCGGGGTCGTATTACGTCGAGTCGCTGACCAATGAGATCGAGAAGCGCGCGGCGGAATATCTGGGAAAGATTGAAGTGATGGGCGGGATGCTGAAGGCGATTGAGCGCGGATTTGTGCAGCAGGAGATTCAAAACGCAGCGTATCAATATCAGCAGGCCGTGGATCGCACGGATGCGGTGGTTGTGGGAGTGAACCGGTTTGGAGTGGAAGAGGAGAAGGCGATTCCGACTCAGAAGATTGATCCGGCGCTGGAGCCGAAGCAGATCGAGCGGGTGCGGGCGTTGCGGGCGCGGCGGGATGCGGGGCCGTGGAGGAGTGCGCTAGCGTCGGTGGAGACGGCGGCGCGGTCGGGAGAGAATGTTATGCCGCGGATTCTGGCGGCGGTGGAGGCTTACGCAACCGTGGGAGAGATTTCGGATGCGATGCGGCGGGTGTTTGGGGAGTATCGGGAAGCCGTGGTGATTTGAGGGTGTGGTTGGTCCCTTCGCTCAGCTCAGGGCAAGCTAAGAACAGTCGTTGGTGGTTCGCTAATAGCCTCTGGAATCGGCGTCGGAAGTTTTGTAGTCGCAGGCGGTGCGGCAGGGTTCGCAGTACATGAGTCCGTCTTTGCAGATGCGGATATCGAGCTGCGACTGGCAGAGGAAGCAGAACTTTGTCGCAGTCGCACTGATCTTCCGGCATTTCGCACTGGGCGCAGCGAAATTTGGCGGGGGTGGTTCCGGTAGACATGGGAGTAATGTAGCGCCGAGTTGCGAGATGGGGAACGTGCCGTTGGTAACTTCAATTGTTGATTTATGATTGCGATTGTTGATCGAAAGCCCTCCGTGTATGGGTCCGAGTTGTTTTTAATCAACGATCAGCAATCAACAATCAGCAATTCCTTCCCGTGTGATGTTCCTGCCATATAATTCTCAGCAATGACCTTCCAACAGGTGCTGGATGGAGCGGAAGTCCTCGCGCATAGCGGGGACCCGGGCGTGAGCGGTGTGGAATATGACTCGCGGCGGGTTAAGCCGGGGTGCTTGTTTGTGGCCATGCGCGGCGAGTCGAGCGACGGCAACCGGTTTATCGATCAGGCGATCTCGGCCGGGGCGGTGGCGGTGGTGACGGATTCGGCGGTAGAGAAAGCGCGTCCGAATGTGGGCCTGGGCTCTGGTTCCGAACGGGCGCCGGGCGTTGGCGCGGGTGAGCGCGAACTTTTATAAGAAGCCGGCGGAGCGGATTGCGATCACGGGGATCACGGGGACGAATGGGAAGAGCACGACCGCTTTCTGGTGGAAGTCGATTCTTAGCGGCGGCGGGGCGAAAGAGCGCGCTGATCGGGACGATTGAGTATCACGTCGCGGGGAAGATTTTGCCGGCGCCGCATACCACGCCGGAGGCGCTGGAGCTGAATCGCATTTTCAGCGAAGCGTTGGGGAACGGGGCGACGGACGCGGTGATGGAGGTTTCATCGCACGCGCTGGCGCAGGAGCGCGTGTTCGGCGTCCCTTTTGACGTGGCGGTATTCACCAATCTGACGCGCGATCATCTGGATTATCACAAGACAATGGAAGAGTACTTCGCGGCCAAGCGGGTGCTGTTTGAAGGCTGCGGGACCGATGCGCCGCGCGCGGTGGTGACCAACATGGATGATGAGCACGGCGCGAAGCTGGCGGAGTTCAGCCGGAAGCGCAGTTCGCAGTGGTGCTGAAGTATGGATGGGAGCGCGGCGACCTGCACGCGGAGAAAGTCGACATCACACCGCGCGGGACGCGTTTTGATCTGGTGACGCCGGAGGGGACGATTGCAGTGTTCTCGCCGCTGATCGGGCGGGTGAATGTGTACAACATTCTGGCGGCGGCGGGAGCGGGCTATCGCGCGCGGGTGCGCGGCTGCAGGCCATTGCTCAGGGGATCGAAAGCTGACTTGCGTTCCGGGAAGGTTTGAGCGCGTGGACTGCGGCCAGCCGTTCACGGTGGTCGTGGACTATGCGCACACCGACGATGCTTTGCGGAATCTGACGGCGCTGGCGCGGGAGTTCGTTTCCGGCGGGGCGAAGGGAAGAGTGCTGACCGTCTTCGGATGCGGCGGAGATCGCGATCGGAAGAAGCGTCCGCTGATGGGCGAGGCGGCTGGGCGGGGGAGCGATTTTGTGGTGCTTACCTCGGACAATCCCCGCAGCGAAGATCCGCTGGCCATTATCAATGATGCGCTGGTGGGGCTGCAGAAGACGGGCGTGAAATACAGCGTGGAGGCCGACCGGCGCAAGGCGATTGCGCTGGCGATCGGGAGGCGCGGCCGGGAGACATTGTGCTGCTGGCGGGCAAAGGGCACGAGAAGGTGCAGATCACGCGGGAGGGCGCGGCGTCCGTTTGATGATGTTGAGGTGGCGCGCGAGGCGCTGCGGGCGGCGGGATTTGAGTGCGAACCGGCGGCCGCGGAAGCGTGCGCAGGCATGAAGCTGGCACTGGCCAGGATCGCGGAGTTTGTTTCCGCCGAGGGAGGCTTTCCGCCCGAAGAAGTGGCTCAGGGATACTCGATCGACTCGCGGACGGTGTGGGCCGGGCGAACTTTTCTTTGCGGTGAAGGGTGAGCGGCTGGATGGGCACGACTTTGTGGCGCAGGCGCTGGAGAAAGGCGCGGATGGCGGCGGTTGTGCGCAAGGATCAGTTGCGATCGCTATCCCGGGCAGATGCCGTTGCTGGCGGTGGAAGACACGCTGGTGGCGCTGCAGACTCTGGCCATGGCGGTGCGGAAGCTCTGGGGCAAGCCGCTGATCGCGGTGACGGGCTCGATGGGAAAGACGACTACGAAGGAAGCCATCGCGCATGTGTCTGGGCACGCGGTTTCGCGTGCTGAAGTCCGAAGGCAACTTCAATAATCATTTTGGCTTGCCGCTGATGCTGCTGAAGCTGGAACCGGAGCATGACGTGGCAGTGATCGAGATGGGGATGTCGCACGCCGGGGAGATCCGCGCGCTGGCGAAGATCGCGCAGCCGGAGATTGGCGTGGTGACGAACGTCGCGCCGGTGCATCTGGAGTTTTTCGACTCGGTGGCGGGCATTGCGCGCGCCAAATATGAATTGATCGAATCTCTGCCGGCGGGCGGAACGGCGGTGCTGAATGCGGACGATGAGTATGTCTCGCAGTTCGGGCGTGACTTCAAGGGGAAGGTGGTGATGTATGGCACGCGGGCCACAGCGGACGTGCGCGCGGAGAATATTCAGTCGAAGCGGGGCGGAGGGCTCGGAATTCGATGTTGGTGGTCGGGGGCGTGCGCGAACGCGCGCGGCTGCCGCTGGTGGGAGAACACAACGTCCTCAATGCGCTGGCGGCGATGGCCGTGGGGCTGGAACGCGGGTTGAAGCCTTCGGAGGCGGTTGCGGCGCGCTGGCCGCGCTGGCTCCAGCGGACAAACGCGGACAGGTTCTCCAACTGGGTAACATCACGGTGATCAACGATTGCTACAATTCCAATCCGAAAGCGCTGCGCAGCGATGGTGGATGCGCTGGCGGCGATGGCGGCGAAGCGTCGCATCGCAGTGGTGGGCGCGATGCTTGAACTCGGTCCGGCCGGGGAGGAATTGCACCGGCAGGCGGGCCGGCATATGGCGGAGAAAAAGATCGATGTGCTGCTGGGTGTGCGCGGACTGGCACAAGCCATGGTGGAAGCGGCGCAGCGGGCGGGGATGCGGGCCGAGTTTGTGGCCGACGCCGGAGGAAGCCGGGGAATGGCTGGCGCGCGAGGCGCGGGACGGCGACGTGGTCCTGATGAAGGCTTCGCGCGGCGTGAAGCTGGAGAAGGCGCTGGAAGTTTGGAAGGCACGGCGGGAGCTGTAATTTCTTGCCACGGATCTACACAGGATCTTCACGGATTTTTCAAGACATTGCTTTTGTCCGTGTGAATCCGAGAAAATCCGTGGCCATTGTTGAATGAATGAAGTGCCCGATCCTTGGGCGGTACGGAGGCTGATTGCTCTACTGGCTGTTGTATCGTGAAGCTGCAACATTATTTTCCGCCGTTCCGCATCTTTCGTTATCTGACGTTCCGCACCGCATTCGCCAGTCTTACCGCTCTGTTTACCGCGCTCATCGTGGGACCGCTGGTGATCAACCGGCTGCGGGAATTCCAGATCGGACAATACATTCGGGAAGAAGGACCGAAGGCTCATCAGAAGAAGGCCGGAACGCCGACCATGGGCGGGTTGCTGATTGCGATCGCCATCGTGGTGCCTACGCTGCTGTGGGCGGACTTGAGCAACCGTTTCGTGTGGATTGCGGTGTTTGCCACGTGCGCGTTCGCGGCCATTGGATTCACCGACGATTACACCAAAGTGGTGCATCGGCGGAATCTGGGCCTGACCGGGCGGGCCAAGCTGGGACTGCAGATTGCCACCAGCATCGTGATCGCCGTGATGCTGATCGCCATGCAGACCTATGGAATGTATTCGACCAAGCTGATTGTGCCGTTTCTTCAAACAGTTCCATCCGGATCTGGTGGTGCAAAGCCTGGAGCGGTTTCCGCACTTGTGGCCGCTGGCGTTTCTGCCATTTATCGCGTTCGTGGTGCTGGTGATCGTGGGATCGAGCAACGCGGTGAATCTGACGGATGGGCTGGACGGGCTGGCGATCGGCTGCACCGTGATTGCGGCCGGCGCGCTGACGGTGCTGACCTATGTGAGCGGACACGCGACTTTTGCGACTTACCTGGAAATTCCGCGCATGCCGCAGGTGGGCGAGCTGACGATTTTCTGCGGGGCGATGGTGGGATCGTCGATCGGATTCTTGTGGTACAACGCGCATCCGGCGGAAGTGTTCATGGGCGACGTGGGATCGCTGGCGCTGGGCGGGGCGATTGGGACGGTCGCGGTGATCATCAAGCAGGAACTGCTGCTGCCGTTTATTGGCGGAGTGTTTGTGATCGAGGCGGTGTCGGTGATCCTGCAGGTGGGATCGTATAAGCTGCGGAAGAAGCGCATTTTCAAGATGGCGCCGATCCATCATCATTTTGAGTTGATGGGCTGGTCGGAGTCGAAGATCATCGTGCGCTTCTGGATCGCGTCGCTGGTGTTTGCGCTGTTCGCGCTGACGACTTTGAAATTGCGGTAGAAGAAAAATCCACCACGGAGGCACTGAGACACGGAGAAGAGCGAAGGAAGAAAAAAATCCTTGGGGCTCACGGCGAAGAACGATTTAGGCATTTTTGCAAGCATGTTTTTGGGTTTTTTCCGTGTCTCCGTGACTCCGTGGTGAAATGGGTTTGATGGAACTTAAAGACAAACGCGTGCTGGTGGTCGGACTTGGCAAGTCGGGGGTGGCGTCGGCGCTGTTCTTGAAGGCGCATGGGGCGCGGGTAACCGTGTCCGACACCAAGAGCGGAGACGAGCTGCGCAACGAGATTCCGGTGCTGCTCGATCATGGAATCACGGTCGAGACCGGCGGGCACGGCGAGCGTACTTTTCGCGGGCAGGATTTGATCGTGGTGAGCCCGGGCGTTCCGGTGGATGCGCCGATGCTGGTGCAGGCGCGGGCCATGGGCGAGGCCGTGTATCGGCGAGATTGAACTGGCGGCGCAGTTTCTGCCGGGACCGATCGTGGCCATCACGGGGTCGAACGGAAAGACCACGACGACCACGCTGACGGGCGAGATTTTGGCGGCGGGCGGATTGCCGACGCTGGTCGGCGGGAACATTGGGACTCCGGCGATTTCGCTGGCGGAGCGGGCGAAGCCGGAGACGGTGATTGTGCTCGAGGTTTCGAGCTTTCAACTGGAGACGATTCAGACGTTCCGTCCGAAGGTGGCCGTGGTCTTGAATGTAACGCCCGATCACCTGGACCGGCATCGGACGTTTGAGGCTTACGTGGATGCGAAGGCGCGCATCTTTGAGAACCAGCGCGGCGATGATTTCGCGGTGCTGAATGAGGATGATCCGACTTGCGCGGCGATGGCGGCGCGAACTCGGGCGCAGGTGTTCTGGTTCAGCCGGCAGAAGGAAGTGAAGCAGGGGGCGTGGGTGCGCGAGGGGAACATTTTGTTTCGTGACGGGGCGCAGCAGCGCGAGATCATGCTGGTTTCCGAGATTCCGCTGAAGGGCGCGCACAATCTGGAGAACGTGCTGGCGGCGGTGTGCGCGGGCGCGCTGATGGGATGCGCGCCGGAGAAGATCCGGCAGGCCGTGCGCGATTTCAAGGCGGTCGAGCACCGGCTGGAGTTTGTGGCGACGATCCGCGGCGTGGATTACTACAACGATTCGAAGGCCACGAACGTGGATGCGACCATCAAGGCGCTGGAGTCGTTTCCGGCGAATATCCACCTGATTCTTGGCGGCAAGGACAAGGGCAGCGACTACACGCGTGCTCAACGATCTGCTGCGGCAGCGGGTGAAGCGCGTGTACACGATCGGCGCGGCGGCGGGGAAGATCGAGTCGCAGATTAAAGGTGTTGAGGTGGTGCACGCCGAGACTTTGGAGAATGCGCTGCGCAAGGCGAATGCTGTGGCGCAGCCGGGCGACGTGGTGTTGCTGGCTCCGGCGTGCGCGAGCTTCGATCAGTTCAAGAATTATGAGCAGCGCGGGCGGGTGTTCAAGGAGATTGTGCGCGGGCTGGGGTGACGGGCTGTTTACCACAGAGCCACAGAAGCACTGAGAAGACGCGACCGCATAGGTAGAAACATCTTTTGGAGCCGCCGGCAGCGCAGGCTTGGTAGGGATCCTTCGATTTCGCAAGTGCTCCGCTTCGCGAAGCACTTGCTACGCTCAGGATGACAGAGCTGAAATATTCGTAGTCGTGCCAGTCCCGGAACCAAGACAATCAACAGTCAACCATCAACAATCAGTAATTCCTTCTCCCTGTCTCCGTGACTCCGTGGTGAAATGAACTTCCCATGGCAAAGCGGGTGAGTGTCGATCGCTGGCTGTTTACCGTGACCATGCTGCTGGTGTTTGTGGGACTGGTGATGGTGTTTTCGGCGTCGGCGGTGATGGCGCGGGAGCGGTTTGGGTCTCCGTATGCGTTTTTGTCGAAGCAGTTGATCTGCGCGGTGGTGGGCCTGGGTGCCATGGTGGTGGCGATGCGGGTGGACTACCGGCGCTACAAGCATCCGGCGCTGGTGTTTTCGCTGTTGGGGCTGACCACGCTGCTGCTGATCTCCGTGTTCTTTCTTGACCGCTCGCACAACACGCATCGCTGGATCCACGCGGGCGGGTTTTCCTTTCAACCTTCGGAACTGGCCAAGCCGGTGCTGATTCTGTTTCTTGCTTATTTCCTCGAAGCGCGCACCAAAACGATGGATGACTGGCGCAACACGCTGGCGCCAGCGGCCGCGCCTATAGTGCTGCTGCTGGGGCTGATTGTGTTGCAGCCGGATCTGGGTACGGCTATTGCTTGCGCGGGGATTGCGGCTTGCATCCTGTATGTGGCGGGCATGCGGCTGCGGTATTTCGCGTATGCAGTCGGGGCTTCGCTGGTGCCGCTGTATTTCCTGATCTTTCACGTGAGATGGCGGCTCGACCGGCTGCTGGCGTTCTGGAATCCCTACGCTGACCGGCAGAAAGCCGGGTTCCACATTATTCAGTCGCTGATCGCCGTGGGAACGGGCGGAGTCACCGGCACCGGGCTGATGGAAGGCAAGCAGAAGCTGTTTTATCTGCCGGAGCCGCATACCGATTTTATTTTTGCCGTGACCGCGGAAGAGTTGGGCCTGGTGGGCGCGATGTGCGTGGTGACGCTGTTTGCGATCTTTCTTTGGCGTGGGATGCGGGCATCGTGGCGCACGGAAGACGTTTTCGGGCGCTACCTGGCGGTCGGGATTACGAGCATGGTGGTTTTGCAGGCGTTCATCAACATCAGCGTGGTCTTAGGAATGATGCCCACCAAGGGAATTCCGCTGCCGCTGGTGTCATATGGGGGGTCGTCGCTCGTTGTGACGCTGGCTTGCGTAGGGGTGCTGCTGAATATTACGAAGCAGGCGGAATAAGAAAAAACCTCTGCCACAGATTTACACGGATCTTCACGGATTTTTCAAGTCATTTTGTTTATCCGTGTGAATCCGTGTTGATCCGTGGCGGTCTAGATCTGGTTTATAGTCACTGCATGCGGGCCATTCTGGCGGGCGGCGGGACGGGGGGGCATGTCATCCCGGCGCTGGCCATCGCCAACGAACTCAAGAAAAGTTATGTGGCCGAGGTGCTGTTCATCGGAACGGCGCGCGGGATTGAGAACCGCCTGGTGCCAGCGGCGGGATATCCGCTGCAACTGGTGCGGGTGGGAGCGCTGAAGAACGTCAGCCTGATGACGCGAGCGAAGACGGCATTCGATTTGCCGCGTGCGGTATGGGACGCGAGCCGCATGCTGAATGAGTTTGCGCCGGATGTGGTGATTGGAGTGGGCGGATACGCGTCGGGTCCGGCGATGCTGGCGGCGGTGGTGAAACATATTCCGACGCTGGCGTTTGAACCGAATGTGGTGCCTGGGTTTGCGAATCGTGTGGTGGCGCGATTTGTGTCGGGAGCGGCGGTGCATTTTGAGGAGACGGCGAAATATTTTCGGCACGCGGAAGTGACGGGCGTGCCGGTGCGGCAGGCGTTCTTTGAGATTCAGGTTAAGCGGGGCGGGACTCCTACTCTGCTGGTGTTTGGCGGGAGCCAGGGGGCGCACGCGATCAATGAGGCGATGATCCGGTGTTTGCCGGAGTTGCGGCGGCAGGCGCCGGGGATGCACATCATCCATCAGACGGGCGAGCGTGACTATAATGACGCGCTGGCCGCGTACGGCGGGTTAGGGGAGGCAGCGGAGGTTTTCAAGTTCATTGAAGATATGCCGGCGGCTTTCGCGCGCGCGGATCTGGTGGTTTGCCGGTCTGGCGCGAGCACTGTAGCGGAGATCACCGCGGCGGGAAAGCCCGCTATCTTTGTGCCGTTTCCGCGGGCGGCGGACGATCATCAGCGCGTGAATGCGGAGGCGCTGGCGCGGTCGGGAGCAGCGGTGGTTGTCGAGGAATCGAAACTGGAAGGGGTGTGGCTGGCGGAGACGATTGCGGCATTGCTTGGGGATCCGCGGCGGCTGCAGATCATGAGCGCAGCGGCGCGAGAGTTGGCGCACCCGAATGCGGCGCGGGATATTGCGGCGATGGCGGCGCGGGTGGCGGGGATGGAAGAGAGCAGGGACCAGGGGTCAGGGGGCAGGGGCTAGCAAACCAAGTTCAATTCTGCTGACCCCTGGCCCCTCATCTCTAACCCCTAGATTTATGTTTGCCAAGATTCAGCAGATACATTTCGTGGGCATTGGCGGGATCGGCATGAGCGGGATTGCCGAAGTGTTGCTGAATCTCGGGTACAGGGTTTCGGGATCGGACCTCAAGAGTTCTGCAGTTACGCAGCGGCTGGCTGGCTTGGGTGCCGTGGTGTTTGAGGGACATCGTGCGGAAAACATTGCCGGAGCCGAAGTGGTGGTGACTAGCTCGGCAATTGCGGCGGAGAATCCTGAGGTGCTTGAGGCGCACAAACTGCATCTTCCCGTGATTCAGCGGGCGGAGATGCTGGCGGAGTTGATGCGGTTGAAGTATGGCATCGCCATTGCCGGGATGCACGGCAAGACGACTACGACTTCGATGGTGGCGGCGGTGCTGGCCGGCGGTGGTCTCGATCCTACGGTGGTGGTGGGCGGGCGTGTGGATGCGATGGGATCCAATGCGCGGCTGGGGAAGTCGCAGTATCTCGTGGCCGAAGCGGATGAGAGCGACCGGTCGTTTCTGAAGCTTTCGCCGATCTTGTCGGTGGTGACCAACATCGACCGCGAGCACATGGATTGTTACCGCAACATGCGGGACGTGAAGAAGACGTTTCTGGAGTTCATGGACCGGGTGCCGTTTTATGGGATGGTGGTGGCGTGCAACGACGATCCGCTGCTGCGGCGGTTGCTGCCTGAGGTGCAGCGGCGCACGGTGACCTACGGGACGAAGCGGGGATCGGATTTTCTAATCAAGTTGGAAACTCAATCCGGCGCGGCGAATGCGAGAGTTGAGGGCCAGCCCTTGAGCCGCTTTCGCGTGAGCTATCGCAAAAAAGACCTCGGCGAGTTCCTGTTGCATGTACCCGGACTGCATAACATTCTGAATGCGACGGCTGCGATTGCGGTTGGGGTAGGGCTCGATGTTCCGGTGGAGGCGATCCGCGGCGCGCTCGACCAGTTCCGCGGAGTAGACCGGCGGTTTCACTTGCGCGGGCGGGCGGCGGGTGTGAGCGTGGTTGACGATTACGGACACCATCCTACCGAGATCAGGGCGACGCTGGCGGCGGCGCGGCAGTGCGGGTTTCGCAAGATTCATGTGGTGTTCCAGCCGCACCGTTACACTCGCACCCGCGATCTGATCGAGGAGTTCAGCACGGCTTTTGCCGATGCGGATTCGCTGTTTGTGCTCGATATCTATGCGGCGAGCGAGAAGCCCATCGAGGGAATCAGCGGGGAATCGTTGGCGCGGACGATCCGCGAGAAGGGTGGACGGGACGCGCAGTATGTGAGTTCGTTCGTGGATGGTGTGACCTCAGTAGCCGCGGTGGCGCAAGAAGGGGACATGATTCTCACGCTGGGAGCGGGCAGCGTTTCGCAGTTGGGGCCGCTGGTTGTGGAGAAGCTGAAAGAACGAGTTGACGCCCTGCCTTGAGGATTGCGTTGTTCCAAGTGCGGCCGGGCTTCGCCCTAGCCGGACAGCCTAGGCGGCTGTCTCCACATGGTTTCCTCGCCTCCGCTGTACGGAACCATTTTCCCGCCGGGCCGCGTATTTTCCCTTGCTAACGGATTCAGAGCGCATTCGTCTATTTGCCAGATGGGAGATAGGGTGATGAAAACACAGGCGTGGGGATGGCTGACCGCCGGGGTGCTGGCACTGGGGTTGAACGGTTTTTACCACGACGGCGGCGCGGCTTGGGCACACCGGATTGTGGATCAGGTTGCCGGCCGGCCGGTCGCCTTGGTGTCGCTGGCTTCCGAACGGGTTGACCGGTTCATAGAGCAGACCAATCTGGTGGCGGCGCGGAAGGAGACGGGGTCCTGCCGCGTGGCTACAGCCATGGCGCGATTTCAGACCAGGATTGCCCGGACGCAGAATAGAATGGCCAGCTTCGAAGTGATGTCAGTCCGGCCAGAGGCCGAACTGGCGCGGTTGGAAGCCAATCGGGCGCGCATCGAAGAGCAAGCGGCCCGCGTGCGCTTTGCTCCGGCTGTTTTTGAGCGCGAGACTGAGCCCGAGATTCACATCGTTTGTCCGCGGGTGTGGGTCAACGTTCCCCGCGTGAGCATTCCTCAGCCTCCTGTGGTGAGGGTTCCTGTGGTTCACGTCGAGACGCTGGGCGCTGGGCCGGTTTAAGACTTCTCTCCTCCTGGAAGAGCGGACGCGGTGAAACTGCCGCGTTCGCTCTTTTGTTTGTGGCTGGGGAGTGCTGCCTGCAGTTTTACCTAGAGAGCGGCTGGCCTTCGTCCTCGTCTGACAGCCGAGGCGGCTGTCTCCACATATTCCTTGCCCAACGACTCGTTCCTCGATTCTTCTCGCCGATGCCCAATCCGATTCCTGCCTGTGAAAAAGAACCAACATTTTGTCTATCTCAATTGGCGAAATGACGTTATAGTTTGAAGGCTCAGCGATTCACCAGCGACAACTGACCCTACTGATGGCGCGGAAATCGGGTCCCACCATCTTGCAGGAGGAGTTGTACCCACCCAGCGCTGAAGCTGCGCGCCCGGGTCTCCATGATTTGCACGGGCATGATCTGCGCGGGCATGACTTGGAGATGGACGACGCGCGTCTGCTCGATCTGGATGTAGACGAGGAATCTCCGTTCCTGCGGGCGCAAAAGCGCGTCTCCGCCCGCCGAAGTACTCTTCCTAAAAAAACTGCGAACGGTTTGCTGTGGGCTGCGGTGGCCGCCGGCGTGGTCTGCCTGGCGGGATTAGGCGCTGCCTGGCTGTATCACTACGGCGAACACTCGTGGCGCTTCCGCGTGGAATCGAGCGACAACATCGAAGTCGCGGGCATGCAGAACGTGACCAAGGCGCAAATCATGGAAGTGATGGGCGCCGACATTGGGCGCAACATCTTTTTCATTCCGCTGGCGCAGCAGAAGGCGCAACTGGAGCAGATTCCGTGGGTGGAATCGGCCAGCGTGATGCGCTTCGTTCCCAATCGACTGAAGGTAGAAATTCACGAACGCACGCCGGTGGCGTTTGCGCGGGTGGGCCCGCGCATGTCGCTGATCGATGCTGGCGGAACGCTCATGGAGTTGACGCCGAAGCACAAGTACTCCTTCCCCGTGATCCTGGGGATGAATCCGGGAGAGCCGCATTCGACGCGGGCGCCGAGGATGAAGACTTATGGCGAAATGGTGCGCGAACTGGATGCAGGAGGCGCGCGCTATTCGCAGGATCTGAGTGAAGTGGATCTTTCCGATCTGGAAGATGTGAAGGTGCGGGTGAACGATCCGGCGGGCGATGTGCTGGTGCATCTGGGATCGTCGGACTATCTGCGGCGCTACAAGATTTTTGTAACTCATGCCCAGGGCTGGCGGCAGCAGTTTCAAAAACTGGAGTCGGTGGACCTGCGCTACGACAACCAGATCATCGTGAATCCAGATATGCAGCGCACGGCCAAACCGGCGCCTCTGAGTCCGGCGGTTGCGAAAGCAGCGGCAGCGGCGGGAGTGAAGCCGGCGGCGTTGATTACTCATATGGCTCCGCACGATCGTGCCGTGCCTAAACCTGCGTTTGAATTGACGGAGAAGAAACTTGATCCGAAGTCTGCTGCGGGAGCAACGAAGAAGGCGGCTCCAAGAACCAGGGTGAAGAAGAGTGCTGTGAAGGGGAAAACAACTGCGGGCGCTAAGAAGGCAGCGTCGAGCGGAAAGCCGGCCGGGAAGGCCCGGACAGCGATGGCGGCGAAAAAATCCTCCGGCAGTAGCGCGGGTCAGAAACCGAGTCCGGCGGTGGCTAAGAGTCAGACGAATCAGAGGCCGGCGCAGTGAGAGTGCAACTTTATAACGGTGCAGGGAATTCATTGGGGAACTCATAAAAGAATGGCGAATCAGCAGGGAAATTTCGTGACGGCAATTGACGTGGGCAGCGCCAAGACGTGCGCCCTCATGGTGGAGGTGACCGACAACGGACTGCGCTATCGCGGGCACGGCGTGGCGGAGTCGCGGGGGTCGCGCAAGGGCGTGATCGTGGAACTGGACAAGGCGGTCGCGGCGATTCAGAAAGCCGTGGAAGCGGCCGAAGATATGGCGGGTGCGGCGGTCGAGCACGCCATCGTGGGCATTGGCGGAGCGCACGTGCGCGGCGTGAACAGCCATGGCGGCATCAGCCTGGGGACCCGTCCGCGAGAAATTGGCCGCGACGAAATCAAGCAGGCGGTGGAGCGGGCGCGGGCGATTCCGCTGCCGGCGGATCGGGAAGTGCTGCACCTGCTGCCGCAGGAATTCATCCTCGACGATCAGGCGGGGGTGCATGATCCGCTGGGCATGATGGCGGCGCGGCTGGAGGTGCGCGTTCATCTGGTGACGGTGGCGGCGAGCGCGGCGCAGAACGTGATTACGGCAGTGAATCGCGCAGGCGTCCACGTGGATGACACGGTGTTCGAGCCGCTGGCGGCGGCTGATTCCGTGCTGCGCGCCGACGAACGCGAGATGGGAGTTTGCCTGGCTGACATCGGAGCAGGATCCACGGAATTAATCGTTTTCCTGCAGGGAGCGGTTGCCTACTCGGGAATGATTCCGGTCGGAGGCGACCACTTTACCAGCGACTTGTCGGTCGGGATGTGCACGCCGCTGGCCGAGGCGGAAAAAATCAAGAAGGCGCACGGCAATGCCATCGTCACGCTGATTCCTGAAGGAAATGAAGTGGAGGTGCCATCGGTGGGTGACCGGCCTTCGCGCTTGCTGCCGCAGCGGCTGGTGGCGGAAATTCTCGAGCCTCGGGCGCGCGAACTGTTTGAGATGATGCGCGAAACTCTGCGGCAGAGCGGCATGTTCGAGGCATGTCTGGCCGGCATCGTGCTCAGCGGCGGAGGGTCGCGGCTGCCGGGAATTTTCGATGTGGCCGAGTCGGTATTGCGGCGTCCGGTGCGGCTGTCGTGGCCGACGCCGTTGGCAAAGATGCCAGCCACTTTGGCCGAACCGGAATTTGCCACAGTGCTCGGCATGGTGCATTACGGACAGAGGGCGCGGGTGGCGCGCGGATTTCAGGGGGATCGGTGGGGATCGAGATTGCGGGCGATGCTGGTGGGGTGAAGGCAGTGGTCAGTGATCAGTGGGGGGTCGTCTTTTCACTCTTTGCGGATCTTCTTCGCGTGCTTTGCGGTTAAAGGCTCTTTCTGACCTTGAGAAAAGCTCTTAACCGCAAAGTTCGCAAAGAGAAGCCGCGAAGATCGCAAAGGAAGCGTAATTCAAATTAGGTGGAGACAATGAAAAAAGATTCGAGCATTCGCATCAGCTTCAACGAAGAACCGCTCAACGATGCCAAGATCAAGGTCATCGGCGTGGGCGGCGGCGGCGGCAACGCGGTCAACCGCATGATCGATGCCGGTGTGGAGGGCATCGAGTTCATCGTTGCCAACACGGACCTGCAGGCGCTGCGCCTGTCGCGTGCGCCGGTGAAGCTGCAGCTGGGCGTGAAGCTTACCAACGGACTGGGCGCGGGCGCCAATCCGGAAGTGGGGCGCAAGGCGGCGCTCGAGGACTCGGACAAGATTATCGAAGCGCTCGAGGGCGCCGACATGGTGTTCGTGACCACAGGCCTGGGCGGCGGCACGGGCACCGGCGCGGCTCCGATCATCGCGTCGCTGGCCAGTGAGATGGGAGCGCTCACCGTCGCGGTGGTTACCAAGCCGTTTTCGTTTGAAGGGAAGCGGCGCATGACGCAGGCCGAAAAGGGCATCGCCGAGCTGATGGAATCGGTGGACACGACGATCGTGATTCCCAACGAGAAGCTGCTGGCCGTCGCCGAGAATGCGGGATTCTTCGAATCGTTCCGCATCGCCGACGATATTTTGCGGCAGGGCGTGCAGGGAATTTCCGACATCATCACGATTCCCGGCATCATCAACCGCGATTTCGCCGACGTGAAAACCATCATGGCACGCATGGGGTATGCGGTGATGGGCACGGCGACGGCGAGCGGCCAGAATCGCACGACGGAAGCGGCGCGGCGGGCCATTGCGTCTCCGCTGCTCGAGGCCGGCGCGATCGACGGAGCGCGCGGCATTCTGATCAACATCACCGGTTCTGCTTCGCTGAAGCTGGCCGAGGTGCAGCAGGCCTGCACCATCATCCAGAGCGCGGCGCATGAGGACGCCAATATCATTTTTGGCGCAGTGATGGATGAGAAAATGAAGGACTCAGTGAAGATCACGGTAATCGCCACTGGCTTCCGTGAAGTGAGCCGGGTGCACCAGCGTCCGGCTGAATTGCATCACTCGTTTGCGACGTCGCACGACGACGCCATGGATTTTCCCGATCCTGTGGGCCCTGCTCCCACGCCGCCCCTTCCGGAGCCATATCATGAGGCGCTGCCCGACCTGATTGAACAACCGAGGTTGGCCGAGTCATCCTCCGCTGGGATGGCTCATTTGGGCGCCGAAGTGGTCTCGCTTGACTCCATGCGCAGCGCGATGGTGGCTAACTTCGAGCAGGACGACCTGGATGTTCCGGCCTTTCTGCGCAAACGCGGCGAAGTCATGTAAGAGCAGTGGCCAGTGATCAGTGATCAGTGATCAGTGGCCAATAAAAACCTGCCCGCGTCCTTGAAGTCGTTTTGCTGACCACTGGCCACTGACCACTGCTAAAGAAGAAAAGCTTTGCGGTAGTAGGCCGTATCTTTTCAGTAACTAGGTAACCGTTACTGGAGGCTCTGAGACGAAAGTAATTCCCGTTCAAGTACTTGTTCCATAATGGGTTATATCGAAATTAGTGTTTCCTTCAATAGAAACTTTGTTATTGCGTAAAATGCTCTAACTGCCGTAGTATCGCGGAGTTGGGTGGAGTTTCTGTCAGGGCGGGCGGCTGGCAGGCTTCGTGCATCGGAGTAGATAGGAAATCTGGGGTAAGCAGGGGAACGATCCAAGATGTGCAAGTTGGGAACGCGCTATCTTCGTCTGGTGGTGATGGTGGGAGGACTTTTAATTGCGCCGGCAATGTGGGCGGCGCACGTCAACCCGCACCCGCTGAATCCTCCCAAATCGAAATCCGCGAAACTGAGTGAGAGCCAGCGGACCCGGCGCCGCATGCACCATCTGGCGAGCAGCCGCAGTACGAGCAGCCGCAACAGGGGCGCCCACAGCACGGCCAGCCACCGCACAAACCTGACCCGGACCTCGGTGAGCAGGTCCCAACACAGATATCACGAGCGCTTTTTTGTGAGTTCGTTCGCCGAGGGGATCACCGGCGGCGATGTCACTGAAGGTGAAGACCTGGTCGTCCGCAAGGCGGCGGTTGACGCCCTGGGAAACATGAACGGCACAGTGGTGGCGATTGAGCCGACGAGTGGACGCGTTCTGGCCATGGTGAATCAGAAGCTGGCGCTGTCGAGCGGCGCGCAACCCTGCTCGACCATTAAACTTTCCGTGGCGCTGGCCGCGCTGAACGAAGGCCTGGTGTCAAAGGACACCGAGGTTCCGCTCGGCCGCCGCAGCCAGATGAACCTGACTGAGGCTTTAGCCCACTCCAACAACGCATACTTCGAAGCGCTGGGACGCAAACTGGGTTTCGAAAAAGTCGCTTACTACGCCCATCAGTATGGCCTGGGCGAGCTGGCTGGCTACGATATTCCGGGCGAACAGTTAGGGACTTATCCCGAAGAGGTGATTCCGCAGAAGCTGGGCGGCGTGGGCAAGATGTGCTCGTTCGGCGAGGGAATTTCCATGACTCCATTGCAATTAGGCGCAATGGTTTCTGCGATCGCCAACGGCGGCACGCTTTATTACCTGCAGCATCCTACAACGCCCGAAGAGACCATGAATTTTCAGCCCCGCATTAAGAGGCAGCTTGATATCGCACCGCTGATCCCGGAACTCTCCGATGGTATGGCGGGGGCCGTGCAATACGGCACAGCACGACGGCTCGGGCTCAACTTTAACGAGGAAGAGATTCTAGGCAAGACCGGGACCTGCTCCCACGCCGGCACGCGCTTCGGCTGGTTCGCCTCCTACGTGAACACCAGCCGCGGACGCATCGTGGTCGTGGTTTTCCTGCAGGGCGGGCGGCCAACCTTCGGTCCGAAGGCGGCCGAGATTGCCGGGCTGATGTACCGTAACCTCTACGATCACAACTTCTTCCTTGCGGGCACACGCGCGCCGACAGACTCCACCGCATCGGGACACGCCAGCACAACGCCCTAGTTGACGAACGCGATCCTGAAATCAATTCTCACCAAGGCCTCTTGGCAGAGAGGCTTTTTGCTTTTTGCCTTTGCCCTGGGAACTCCCGCCCTACCGTCAAATTAGCTTCTTCTCACATGGAGACAGGGAATGCTGCCGATATGCAGTGTGGGAACCCTAGCGGGAGTGTAGGCTGCCGGAATTCGGGCTGACTGACATTCCACGAGTCGCAAAGATTTGAACGGAGGGTCGTACGCCATAGATGACAGCGATGACCATACTGCACGGCAGCTACGATTACCGGTTGGTGGCGCTTTCCGTCGCGCTGGCAGTGTTTGCATCGTACGCTGCGTTGGATCTCGCGGGACGCGTGACCTCAGCCTGCGGCTGGGTGCGCGCCATGTGGCTGAGCGCTGGCGCTGCGGTCATGGGCCTGGGGATCTGGGCGATGCACTACGTCGGCATGCTCGCCTTAACCATGCCGATGCCGGTTGCTTATCATCTTCCCACCGTACTGCTTTCTCTGTTGGCTGCGATCGCCGCTTCCGCGGCCGCCCTGTTCGTAGTCAGCCGACCGACGATGAGTGTGTGGCGGGAAATCGCAGGCAGCCTGGTCATGGGCAGTGGGATTGCGGCCATGCACTATGCCGGCATGGCTGCCATGCGCTGCGCAGCACTGACTGTCTATGACCGCGGAATTGTTGTCCTGTCGATCATGCTGGCCATTGCGGCTTCCTTGGTGGCCTTGCGGCTTGTCTTCCGGCTGCGGGACGAGAGGCGGGCGACCCGGCGGAAGATCGCCGCGGCGCTGGTCATAGGCGTCGCCATTCCATTGGTGCACTACACGGGGATGTGGGCCGCGACCTTCTACGCTTCGGGAGTTGCGATTGATCTTACGCACGCGATTAGCATTTCCGCGATCGGCATCGTGGCCATCAGCGCGATCAGTTTCCTGGTGCTGGGAGCCGCCATCGCTTCATCGTTTTTCGATCGCTTCAGGGCCACTCAGAAAGTTAGCCTCAACCTAGCCCGGGAGCGCGAGCTGTACTTCCAGACGATGGCCGAAGCGGTTCCAGAGATTATCTGGACTTCCGACATCGATGGTATGTCCGACTTCTTTAACCGGAAGTGCCTTGATTACACTGGGCTGACGCTTGAGCAAATGCGGGGCACGGGGTGGAAAGTGATCATCCACCCCGATGACTTGGATGGCGTCCTGTCAAAGTGGGGCAACTCGCTGCGCAGCGGAGATCCCTTCGAAATCGAGTATCGCTTGCGCGCGAACGATGGAGCCTACCGCTGGTTTTTATGCCGGGCCAATCCTATCCGTACCCACGAGGGAGAAATTATCAAATGGTTCGGGACGTGTACCTACATCGAAGATCAGAAACAGAGCCAGCAGATTCTAGAGCAGCAGATTCTGGAGCGAACCACGCAATTGGCCGACGCCAACACCCGGCTGCAGAAGGAAATTCTCGAGAAAGACTCCGCCCGCCGGGAATACGATTGGAACAATGAACGAATGGTGGAAGAACTACAGAAACGCTCGGAGTGCGCGACCCTGCTGGCCAAGATGGGCGAACTGCTGCAGAGCTGCATGAATCTGGACGAAGCGTATGCCACCGCCCTGGGTTTTGCGCCCAAGATATTTCCCGCCGCCCGGGGTGCGATGGCGCTGCTGAATGCCTCGCGCAGCCTGGCCGAGGTGATCGGTTCGTGGACTGACTGCCGGCTTCCCGCAATGGAGTTCGAACCTCTCGATTGCTGGGCCCTGCGCACGGGGCATCCGCATCTGGTCTTGGCAGGCGATTCGACCTCACCCTGCGCCCATGCGGAGGGTATGAAGAATACCTACCTGTGCATCCCGATCGTGGCGCAAGGTGAAACGCTGGGCATTCTGCATCTTCAGGCTACAGACGAGGAGCCGCAATTCGATTCATCGGAGCTTTCGCTCAAGACAACGTTCGCCGCGCAAGTGGGATTGTCCATCGCCAATATAAGACTGCGGGAAGCCTTGCGAACCCAGTCGGTGCGGGATGCCTTGACCGGTCTGTATAACCGGCGCTATCTGGAGGAGGTTTTAGAACGCGAAGTCCGGCGCGCGGCGAGAGCAGCGCAATCGTTGGGAGTCCTCATGATCGATCTCGACCATTTCAAGAGGTTCAACGATACCTATGGCCACGATGCGGGCGATGCGGTATTGCGCGAAACCGGGGCGTCCCTGACCAGAGGCGTTCGGGCGGAGGACTTCGTATGCCGATTCGGCGGGGAGGAATTTATCGTCATCCTGCCGACGGCGAATCTGGAAGCTGCCAGCGCACGCGCCGAGCGCTTGCGGCTGAAAATGAAGGAACTGACCGTCATGCACCAGGGCAGATCGATGGGCATGCTCACAGTTTCCATCGGTGTGGCAGTTTTTCCCGAACACGGCATGTCGCCCAAGGAGCTGATGGCGGCGGCCGATGCCGCTCTGTATGAGGCCAAACACCGTGGCCGCGACCAGGTAGTGGTGGCCTTGTTGAAAAATGAGGAAGCGTTGATGCCCGCCGCAGGAAAATCGACTGCCAGTTGGAGTTAGTCTCCAGGCCAGTTTCACAGTTGTCGGTTTCCACTCGCGCTTTGTCATCCCGAGCGAAGCGGGGGATCCAGTTCCTTACCTGCACTACCAGTACCGCCGACGCAGGCAAGCACCCAGATCCCCTTCGACTCCGCTCAGGGCAGGCTCTCGCTTTGCTTGGGATCACAAGTGAGTTTTATTTATTTCTTCCGTTCGTCGCGCTCGACCACTCCGTCCTTGATGTTGACGATGCGATGCGCGTACTCGGCAATGTCATGCTCATGGGTGACCAACACGATGGTATTTCCCTCGGCGTGCAGGCGGTCGAACAACGCCATGATTTCGCTTCCGGTTGCCGAATCGAGGTTGCCCGTGGGTTCGTCCGCCAGAATGATGGAAGGCCGATTCACCAGAGCGCGGGCGACGGCAACGCGCTGGCGCTGGCCGCCGGAAAGCTCATTGGGCTTGTGAGTCATGCGCGATTCCATGCCCACGGCGGTTAATGCGGCCTTAGCGCGTTCGATGCGCTCCGCGGTTGGAATGCCGGCGTAGATCAGCGGCAGCTCCACGTTGTGCAAGGCGGTGGCGCGGGCCAGCAGGTTGAAGGTCTGGAACACGAAGCCAATTTCCTTGTTGCGGATGCGCGCCAGTTCATCATCGTCGAGTTCGCTGACCAACTGGCCGTTGAGCCAGTATTCACCTTTGGTGGGCGTGTCGAGGCAGCCGATGAGGTTCATGAGCGTGGACTTGCCCGAGCCGGAGGGTCCCATGATGGCAACATACTCTCCCCGCTCAATGCGGAGATTGATGCCGCGCAGGGCGTGCACCTGCTGCTCCGAGCCCATGTCGTAGGTCTTCCAGAGATCCTCAGCCGCGATCATGCAGGACTGAGGCGGTGCTGCTACGGCGTTTTCGGGCATGCTGATTAATTCCGCGGTTGCCATTTTCTTCTCCTGCTCCGATGCCACTGGGTTCTCCGAGATTGAATTCGACTCCGAGAGCTCCGTTTGCTATCCGAGACTGCTGTTCGAGACCGCTGTAGGTTCTAACCCCAGACCAGCTTGTCCGTTGGACGGATGAAGCCGGAGAAGGTTAAGTCTCGTCTTCCTTCTTGGGGACGGAGTTATCGATTTTGACGCTGCTTCCGGAACGAATCGTGCGCAAAACCTTGTAACTGCCGGTAATGACCTCGTCCCCCTCCTTCAAACCGCTGACCACCTCGATGTCGCTGGTTCCGGCGATGCCCGTGGTTAGGGGCACGAACTCGGCCTTCTTGTTGCGAATGACGAAGACGCCCTGCACGTCCTCTTTCTGGTCTTTGTCCTTGTCCTTGGATGCATCTTTCGACACCGGAGCGGCGGCATGCACGGCGCCGGGAGCAGCTTTTTCCTGCGCCAGTTGGGCTTTGGTGCGGACCGAGAGCGCCTGAATGGGAATAGTCAGCGAGCCGCTGCGGGAAGCCGTCGTAATCTTGGCGGTGGTCGAGAGTCCGGGACGAAGGTCTGGCGGAGGATCGGTTACCGTTACAACCACTTTGAAGTCTTTGGCTTCTTCGCTGGCAGTCGCCTGCTGGGAGGTGGCCACACCGGTGGAGCGCACGATGGCGTTGTCCCCGATTTCCGAGACCGTGCCATGGAAAACCTTCTTGGGAATAGCGTCGATGGTCACTTCCGCGGGCTGTCCCAGGTGCACGGTCACGATGTCAGTCTCATCCACCTTCACTTCGGCGGTGATCACCGACATGTCGGCCAGCGTAAGCAATGTGCTGCCGAGCGCATTCTGAATGCCGATGACCACTGACTCGCCTTCCCGAACCGGCAAGTTGGTGACCACTCCATCGTAGGGAGCCGAGTAGGTAGTCTTCTGCAGCACATCGGCCACGCGGGTCAGATTGGCCCGCGCCTGAGCGACATGCCGGTCCGCGGAGTCTTTCTGAGCCTTGGCCTGTGCGACGCGCGCCTGGGCTTGTACCCGCCCTGAGTCGGCCGTGGCCCACGCGTTCTGGCGGCTGTCGAAATCAGATTTTGCGATCAGCCCATCCTTGTAGAGATTCTGCGCGCGTTCCCAGTCCAGTTGGTTGCGGTCGTAGTCGGCTTTGGCGCGCAGCAGATCGGCTTCGGAGGTGTTAAGGGCGGCATCGGCGGCGATGGCATCGGTTTCCGCGGCCTGCACCGAGGCCTGGTTCGCGCTTACATCGGCCGTGGACTGCACGTTTTCCAGTTGCGCCAGCAATTGACCCTTCCTTACGTGATCCCCTTCCTTGACGTACAGGTGGGTGATCTTGCCATAAGCATTCGCGCCGATATTGACGTACGTCTTGGGCTTGATTTCACCCGAGGCGCTTACCACCGAAGATAAATCCTCGCGCTGCACCTTCCCGGACTGCACCGTGACCACGTTCTTGCCACTTTGATAGACAGTGAAACCGACGATGGCGCCCAACAACGCCACTACGCCGAGGGCAATCGCAATTTTTTTCCAGGGTTTCATGGCTCCCGTCACCATCCCACGGGCTATTGCCCGATCAGGCCAGCAGCGGCTCGAATCTCAGGTGGTTACTCCTGAGACTACCTCGCTCACAACTACCGACCGATCCGCAATTGACGGGCACACATTCTGGGATACGATCCTGTTGGCAGGAAAGTTCCAACCCTGAATGGAGTGCCGGGATCCTGAGGAATCCGGAGAGTAGCGCTGCCCCGCGAATGCAAATTATAGCAACCCAAAATTATAGCTTGTCACGGGTCCAGTTCTAAACTATTCGAGGCCGGACCGGGCAACTCGGCAGGAGTCTGGCGGCGTCCAACGGAGTGGATAGCTCGGGTCTCAATCCATTCTTCTGATGTGACTTAGCCTTGCTTTCGCCCAACTGAGGGCCTAGAATGGACCGACAAGGGTTTGTCGCGGTAGGAGTCCCTCTCATGGTTCGGGTTGGTTCACGCTATCTTTCGTTTCTTGTGATTTTGGCGGTGGCCGCAGGCTTTGCGGGCCAAGCTAAAGCTCAAAGTGACAAGCCTGCTCCGTCGAGCCAGCCATCGTCCAGCGCACCAGGATCCAGCGCACCAGGATCCGGCGCACCAGTATCCGGCGCGACGGCCACTGGATCTCAGGGACAGCCTACCGACGAAGTGGATCCACTCAAGCGCAAGCCCACGGAAAAGCAGAAGAAACAGCAGAAATCGTCTCTCAAGATCGAACTCAGCAAGACGTACAAGAAGTGGCTGAACGAAGACGTAGTCTGGATCATCACCGACGAGGAAAGAGCCGCCTTCAAGCAGCTCTCCAACGACGAAGAGCGCGACAACTTTATTGAAGCCTTCTGGCAGCGCCGCGATCCCACGCCCGACACGGAAGAGAACGAATACAAGGAAGAACACTACCGCCGCATCGCTTACGCCAACGAGCATTTCCCCGCGGGAATTCCGGGCTGGAAGACCGACCGCGGCCGCATCTACATAATGTACGGTCCGGCCGACGAAGTCGATTCGCATCCCTCGGGCGGGACCTATCAGCGGCCCATGGACGAAGGCGGGGGCGAGACCTCTACGTTCCCCTTCGAACAGTGGCGCTACCGCTACTTGGAAGGCATCGGGCAGGAAATCATCATCGAATTCGTCGACAGTTGTATGTGCGGCGAATACCGCATGACCATCGACCGGTCGGAGAAGGATGCTCTCAAACAGACGCCCAACGCCGGTTTGACTCTGTATGAGCAGATGGGCCTGTCCAATAAGTCAAGCCGCTCCAGTGGTGGCGGTTTGGAACAGCTGGGAAACGGTCCGTTCACCTCCATGGATGCCGTCAAGCAGTTCGACCGGTTGGAGCAGTTTGCCAAGCTGCAAGCGCCGCCCCCGGTCAAGTTCAAGGATCTGGAAGAAATCGTTAATACCAAGATCATTACCAACCTGATGCCTTTTGATGTGCGCACAGATTTCGTGAAGGTCACGGGAGACACGGTATTGGTGCCGATCACCGTCCAGTTGAAGTATCGCGATATTACCTTCGCCAACAAAGATGGTGTGCAGCGCGGCACGGTCAATATCTTTATGCGCGTGAGCACGTTGACCGGGCGCATTGTGCAGACCCAGGAGGAACCGGTCCAGGTGGATGTCCCCGCCGAACTGTTGCCGCGTACGGCGGAGAATTCGGCGGTGTATTGGAAGGCGCTGCCGCTGCGTCCGGGACGCTACAAAGTCGAGATCGCGGTAAAAGACGTGAACGGCGACCGCAAGGGCTTGTGGAGCCGCGGGATTGTGGTGCCGGAGTACTCGGATGACAAACTGTCGAACTCCTCGCTGATTGTGGCCGATGTGATGGAGCCGGTGCCCACCAAGGATGTGAGCACGGGCCAGTTCGTAATTGGCTTGAACAAAGTTCGTCCGCGCGTGGCCCCGGCTGACGGCAAGCCCGCCCTCTTCAAACGGAGTCGTGACCAGAAGGTTAACTTCTGGATGCAAGTCTATAATCTGGGCGTCGACGAGAAGACGCACAAGCCTTCGGCCACGTTTGAGTTTGATATCGTTAACGTCGCAACCAATAAACCGGTGGTCCAGAAAACCGAATCCACCGAGACGATGGGAAATATCGGCGAACAGGTGACGTTGCAGAAATCGATTGCCGCAGCCAACCTCCAGCCGGGCGTATATCGCATCGATATTAAAGTGAACGACAACATCTCCAAGCAGACGATTGACCCTTCAGCGACGTTTGCTGTAGAGTAACCGGCTGCTTGTTCCCCGGGGGTTGGAGTGAAGCTTCGCCATCTCGGATATTGGGCAGTCGTCGTTGTGCTGTCGCTTCCGGTGTGGGCCGGAGAGCGGCCGGGCGTGATTTCGGGGTACGTGCGCGATGCCTCGGGCACGCCCCAAATGGGCGCAGTGGTGGAGATCGTCGGCACAGCGGCGCGGACTCTCACCGTGTTTACCGACGGTGCAGGGTTCTTTTCCGCTGCCAACCTGCTTCCCGGGCTATACTCAGTCAAAGTCTCGGCCCCCTCTTTCCTGCCTTCCCTGAATGAAAAAGTTGGCTTGCAGCCTGGCACCAGCCTTCGCCTCAACATTACCCTGAACACTTTACTGAACGCCCTGCGGGTGGGACCTCTGCGCGGGACCGCCGATGATGACGACTGGAAGTGGACGTTGCGTTCGGTGGCGAATCGTCCGGTTTTACGTGTCTTTGACGATCCCGCTGCGAGTGTCGAACAACGGTCTCACGACCAGAAGGCGAGCCTTTCGTTCCTGGCCGGTTCGGCGGCAGGTGGGTATGGGAGCGGATCGGACATGAGCACGGGTTTCGCGGTGGAGCGCTCTATTTTCTCCGCCGACCGCGTCGGGCTGAATGGACATGTTGGCTACGGAGATAATCTTCCCTCCGCCGTTCTGCGCGCCACGTACTCGCACGCTCTGCTCGACGGCTCCGGGCCCTCCGTGGCGGTTACCATGCGCCGGTTCGCGCCCTCCGATCCCAGCCTGCACTATGCTGCGCTGCAAGCGCTGGCGCTCAGTGCGGGAGACGATCTCACCCTGGGCGACATGCTGGAACTGAGGTTCGGAAGCGAACTGCAGTCCATCCAATTTCTTGGGCACGTGACCGCGTTCCGGCCCTATGGCTCCGTCGATGTGCACACCTCTCCCAACACCATCGTGGAGTATGACTACGCGACCTCTTTGCCCAACACGCGGGCCGAGAAGGGTTTCGATTCGGCGCCTGCGGATCTGAGCGAAGCCGATCCTCGCGTCAGCATGGTTAACTTTGCCACTCGACTGGAACGCGCCCACCACCAGGAACTGAATGTCTCCCGCCGCATCGGCAAGAACAACATGCAGGTTGCGGTGTTCAGCGATCGCGTGGCCAATACGGCATTGATTGGCACCGGTGACGTTACTGCTGCCGGTGGATTCCTGCTGCCCGACGTCTACTCCGGCACGTTTACCTATGCCGGCAATACCCTGGACGCTCATGGATTGCGGGTTGTACTCGAGCGGAAATTTTATTCCGATCTCACCGCCACTCTGGATTATGCCTGCGGCGACGTGCTCGACCTCGCCAAGCCTGACGTCCAACTCCAGGATGCCGGGCAGTGGATCACCACTCAGAGACGTCACGCCCTGGCCGGCAAGTTCAGCGGTACGCTCCCTCGCTCTCATACCCGCTGGATTGCGTCCTATCGCTGGGTCAACGGTCCGGCGTTGACTCCCGTGGATATGTTCAATGCTTCGCCGGGACAGAGCGATCCTTTCCTCAATCTTTTCGTCCGCCAGCCGATTCCAACCCTGGGCTTCCTGCCTGCCCACATGGAAGCGCTCATCGATCTGCGCAACCTGCTGGCACAAGGCTACGTTCCGGTCATGGGACAGGACGGCCAGACCGTCTATCTGGTCCAGGCTGCCCGCTCCGTCCGCGGCGGCGTAACCATCACCTTCTAGCTGCGCAGATCTTAGGTGTCAGGTCTTAGGCCCAAGATTTCGAAGGCCTAAGACCTGAGACCCGAGACCTGAAACCGAAGACCCTCCGACTCATCCCGTCTGTTCGGCAGGTTACCTGCGAGTTACCCTATTCGTAAAATCTATTGCTTCCATCAGAACTCAATGGTTGACTCTTGGGATAGGGTTTCGATAGTGTTTCCTGTGCGGTTGGGCGCGCATCTTGTTAGTATGCAAGGAATTGCAGGCCTCGTAGAACTTAAGGGCCTGAAAAGCAGAGCCTGACGCACCTGAAATTACTCCCTCAAACTCATTGGCATTAAGGAGACTCTATGAAAGCGCGCATGATCCTTGTGTTTGTGCTTCTGGCCGCAGTCAGCCTATCCGCACAGACCTTCCGCGGCACGATTCTTGGAACGGTAACCGACCCCTCCGGTGCAGTGCTCCCTGGCGCCAAGGTGACCGTGAAGAACGTTGGTACGGGATTGGAGCGCACCACCGAAACCAGCGCCGACGGCAGCTATTCGTTGCCCGAGCTGCAGATTGGCACCTACACCGTGACGGTCACGCTGACCGGCTTTCAAACTTCCGTGACCACCGGCGTGACGGTCGACGTCGCCACCGAGCGCCGCGTGGATGCCGCAATGAAGCCGGGCCAGGTGTCGACCAGAGTGGAAGTTGCGGCCGATCAACTGCCGCTGGTGGAGACCACAACAAATACCCTGGGCGGAGTATTGACCCAGAACGAAGTCAAGGACCTGCCTATCAATGGCCGCGACTACACCAAGCTGATCTTCCTGAATCCCGGCGTGGCCGGCTCTCCCGATCAGATCACCGACTCTCCCGGTTCTTTCGGCGAGTTCTCGATGAACGGCGCCCGCGGCCGCTCCAACAACTATCTGCTCGACGGCACCGATATGAACGACGGTTACCGCAACGATCCGGCGATCAATCAGGGAGGCGTGTTCGCCACTCCATCGGCAATTCTGCCCATCGACGCAATATCCGACATGCGTGTCCTATCCAACTATGAACCGGAATATGGCCGCAACGCCGGCGCCGTAGTCAATATCGTGACCAAGAGCGGCACCAACGCCATTCACGGCGATTTCTTCGATTATTTCCGCAACAACGCTCTCGACGCCCGCAACTACTTCGACGCAACGGCGATTTCCCAAAGCGCCGTTCCACAACAACCAGTTCGGCGGCTCGATCGGCGGACCCATCGTCAAGGACAAGACGTTTTTCTTCCTCGACTATGAAGGCCAGCGCGAGACGGTCGGTGTAGTTTCACTTGATTGTGTGCCGACCCAGGCTCAAATCGCTGCTGCAGACAACGGCGATCACTACGGGCGGGGGAGTGGTCAGCCCGATCGGGCAGGCTTTGGTGAACTTCTATCCCCACAATCCGCAGAACTATATCCCGGGCGTTACCTCTATTGATGCAGGCTGTTTCAACGGCACAAACTTTGCTCCCGACTATGTTGCCAACGCTCCATCGCTTAACAACCTGAGCAGCGTGATCGCGAAGATCGATCACACCTTCAACGCCAAGAACAACATCAGTGGCCGCTATTTCTTCGGCGACAGCACGCAGCAATTTCCCTTGGCCCTCAACGCCTCGGGCGGCGGGTTGCCTGGTTATGACACGGTTACACCCACCCGCGTGCAACTGGTTTCCATCTCTTTAGTGAGTGTGCTCTCGCCAACCAAGGTGAATGAATTTCGCTACGGTTGGAACCGCTTTGCCGAAGGTTTTTTCCCGCAAGATAGAAGCTTCAATCCGGGCAGCATCGGATTCTGTAACGTTCCGGCGTCGTTCGGAACCTGCGACTCCCAGGGCCTGCCCATCATTCTTTTGTCCCCGAACGCCACGGGTGGCGCGGGGTTCTTTTCGCAGTTGGGTGCGACTTCCGGAGACCCGCGGCAACGCGTGGATACCAATAATCAGTTGATCGACAGCCTGTCCTGGAAAATCAACAAGCACGATATCAAGTTCGGCGGCGAATTCCACCGTACCAGCGTGCAGCAGCATTTCGATAAATATTCCCGAGGCCGGATCCGTTTCAACGATCTGGAGAGTTTGCTGCAGATGATTCCCCAGCAAGGGTCGTTTGGACTTTTCGACTATACGGGTGATACTCTCCGCCACACTTACCAGAACGGCTTCGGATTTTATTTTCAAGACGCGTACCATGTAACCCCGCGCGTCGTGTTCAACTACGGACTGCGATGGGACTACTATAGCGTGGTCGCCGAAAGGAACCACCTGTTTTCCGATTTCATTCCCAGCACCGGCCTCCTCCAGCAGGTCGGCGGGGCCGGCGGGCTTAACGGCCTCTACAATCCCGACAAGAAGGACTTTTCGCCCCGTGTCAGCATCGTGTGGGATGTGACCGGCAAGGGAAACACGGTGTTGCGCGCCGGCTACGGCCTCTTCTTCGACGCGTTCTCGCAGGATATGATGCTCGGCCACCTGCCTTACCCAACGTTCTACGCGCCGGGACCGGCTTACAACAACATTGGTCCCGATCCGGTTCAAATGGCGAATGCTAACCCGGCAGCCTTCGATGTGAACGGAGTTTATATTCCGAACACGCCGATCTATGGCGCGCCGAACTGCAACGTCGAGTGCGATATTTTCTCCTTCGACCGCAACATCAAGACACCCTACATGGAAAACTACAACTTCAACATTCAGCACCAGTTTTCCAGCAAAGTATCGATGCAGGTGGGTTACGTCGGCTCGCAGGGGCATCGCTTGTTCCAGTTCTACGACCTCAATCAGCCGAGCCAGCAGGCGATCAACAACTGCGACGCTTTAGGGATCGGGTCTGGTTGTGTCGCCGGCACCATCAACGACTTTACCGTGCCGCGAAACTTCGGCTTTCCCTACGGCGCGGCCTATATTTTCCAGGAAAATTCCTTCGGAAGCTCTAGCTACCATTCGCTCCAGACCCAATTCCGGGTGGCCAACTATCACGGCTTCACTTCGCTCATCAACTATGTGTGGTCGAAATCCCTCGATAACTCCAGCGATGGCGAAGACTTCGTCGTGAATGCCGCGCAGCCGCAGGACAGCAACCGTCCCAAGGCGGAACGCGGCCCGTCAAACTTCAACATTCCTCACCGCTTCGTTTGGATTGCCAGCTATGCTTTCCCCAAAATGAGCGGCAGCATGGCTAAACTGAAGAATGGTTGGGGCATCGAGAGCGCCGCCACCCTGCAAAGCGGTCAGCCCTTTAACCTGAACTATAACTTCGAAGATGACTACAGCGGCGGCGGCGATGGCTTCGATCGACCCGATGTGGTTGGGCCGATCGTTTACGACAAACACAATCCCGCCAACTTCCTGCAGCTCAGTTCGTTTGCGATGCCGTGCACGAGTGCTGTTACCCTCCAGACCTACAGCGGCTTTGCGAGTGATTGTGCGCCGGGCACACGCCATTACGGGAATCTTGGACGAAATGCGCTAAGCGGGCCGCCGTTCAAGCAATGGGATGTCGCCATCTACAAAGACACGGCTCTCACTGAGCGCCTTACCATGCAGCTTCGCGCCGACTTCTTCAACATTCTTAACCACCCCAACTTCTCGAACCCCGTGCTGCCGGCCTTCATTGCCGACCCCGCAGCCAACGCCATTTCACCGTTGTTTACCTATCCTGATGGGACGCCGGGTTGCGCGTGCGGATTTGCTCCGCCCAACGCGGCCGGCCGCGAGGTTGGCAACGGCGCCTACCAGATCACCGCTACCGGCGACGTGGGCATCGGCAACCCATTCCTCGGCGGGGGCGGTCCGCGCGGCATTCAGCTGGCGGCAAAGTTCACCTTCTAGCCGTTTCTTCGCTTAAGCCCCTGCCGCTTGCGGCAGGGGCTTTTCTTTTTGCCGCCACCCGTCGCATGACTTCCGTCACTAGGTAACCTGATTCCGGCGATGCTACGCTGCAGTCATTGAATGCTTTTCCCCAAAGCGCCTGTTGCGGAGACCTCGATGCGTCGCTCCATTTGCGCTGTCCTTATCCTCATCGGTGCCGTCTGTCTTTCCGCGCCCAACTTCGCTTATGCCCACCACGTCAAGCAGGCGCACACCGCTTCGCTGCCCGTGACCACCTCGTCGGCCAAGGCTCGCGCGCTCTACGAGAAGGGCATGGCCGACTACGAGAATCTTTATCTCGAGCGCTGCAACGACGAATGGCGCGCGGCCGTGAAGGCAGATCCCAACCTGGCTGTTGCCTGGGCCTGGATTGCCTTCAACGGCAGCGATCCCAAGGAAGTGAGCGCGGCCCGCGAAAAGGCCAAGGCGCTCGCGCCCAAGCTGACTCCTGGCGAGCAGTTGATGATCGCCTGGATCGCCAAGGTGCAGGAAGGCGACTTCATCGGCGGCATTTCCGCCATGAACGATATGCTCGAGATGTATCCCAAGGACAAGCATCTGCTCTACCTCGCCGGGAACTGGCTGCTGCTGGAGAACGCCGACGACCAAGCCCTGCGAATCATGGAGAACGCGCTGGCGATCGACAAGAATTTTCCGGCTGCGTTGAACGATCTGGCCTACGTGGACGCCCGCAACCGGGAATTTGCCAAGGCCTTTGCAGCTATGGATCGTTACGTCGCGCTGCTGCCCAGGGAACCCAATCCGCAGGACTCCTACGGCGAACTACTGCGCATGGCGGGAAATTTTGAGGGATCGCTGCAGCACTACCGCGCCGCGTTGAAGATCGATCCTGACTTTGTGACCTCTCAGGTTGGCCTCGGAGACACCTATGCGTTGATGGGGAACCAGGAGCAGGCGCGGATTGAGTACGACAAGGCCATCCGCTACGCCCACAATGAGGCGGACCGGCTCGACTACAGCATGCAGAAGGCGATGACCTGGGTGCGGGACGGCAATTTCTCCGAGGCCGACAGGCTATTCCAGGAGATTGCGCAGACTGCCCGCGCCAAGGACCAGCCCTTGCGGGAAGCGCAGGGGTACCGGCACCTGGCCGAGTATCAGACCGACGATAAAGTGGCGCTGAGATATCTGCAGGACGCAGAGGAGTCGCTGGGACATGGCACGATTTCCAAGTCCGATAAGGATGAAGAAATGTCTCGCATTCTGCGCAACCGCACGGTGCGCGCAGCACATGCCGGCAACCCGGCCCTGGCCGACAAGTCTTTGCAGCAACTCGAGGCCATGGCGGCCGGCAGCCGCAACCGCGTCATCCAGAGTTCCTACAACGGAGCCGCAGGGACTCTCCTCATGGATCAGGCGAGCACGGGTCAGAAAAATGCGGATCCAAAGAATATCGATCGGAAGAAGTTTGCCGAAGCCATCAGCTATCTGGAGGAAGATCAGGACAATCCCTTCACCATGGAACTCCTGGTGCAGGCCTACTACCAGACCAATCAGCCCGACAAGTTGGCTCAGGCTGAGGCCCGGCTGCGAGGTACGAATGTTCCCACCATGGAGCAGGCCCTCGTGGTACCCGCGGCCCGCCTGCGCCGGCCAGAAATGTAAGCAGCTCGCAACCCATCCTTCCAAAGTTTGGTCTATACTGTCGAACGCAGCGGGAAGCCGAAAGGCTTCTCCGCTGGTTGGTTCTTGATCCCGCGTGCGATTCGGTCTAAGACTTGTTGAGGAGTTGGGTTTGGGTTCAGATTAATGACATCTAAGATTGATCGCCGTTCCCGTCGAAAGAGTCGTGGCCAAGCTGCCGGTGCGCGTCCGCGGCACTGCGGCAAATGCCGAGTTGAGCGCCCAGACTCGCGATGTCAGCACCAATGGCGTATTCCTCTATACCAATTCCCGCATGATGGAAGGCTCCGATGTCGAACTAGTCCTCATTCTTCCTCCCGAGCTGACGTCGGGGGAAAAGTGCTGGGTGTGCTGCCATGCCCGCGTGTTGCGCGTGGAGCAAGGTCCCGGCAAGGATTTCGGGGTCGCCGCCGAGATCGAACGCATGGACATACTGCCGGAGATTCCCGCCTAGTCCTCTCGTGCCAGTCTTCCTGTGCCCGGCCTTATGCACCATTCTTGGGGTAGTCAAATCCGTTCGCCAGGGCTCCCAAACGCGGACAAGAAGCCCGAACTCAACCAAATGTGCCCAACCGCCCGGCAAGACTTGCCCCTGTTTCGACGGAATTCTCGCGAGTCTGTGAAAAACTGCTTCCCTTAGCACCGACCTTGGTGCAATAATGGCGGCCCTGGAATTGCTCTGGCCAAACTTAGTAAATCAGGTGGGCCTCGTCTATGTGGATTGAGAAACTCGCGGACGGTGTCGTGCAAGTGCAAACCCCCATCGGGCCGCGCTATTTGATGCCATCGTTTCTTCAGCGTGTCTATTTTCTCTGGATGTTCCGTCACTTTCCCATTCTTCCTCACGCCGTGCTCAGCACTGGGCAGCAGCGGATGATCGATCGACTGTGTTCCGAGCAGCGGTTCGTCTCCATGGCTTACGCCGATGGCATGGAAGACGCTCCCGTGATCGGCACAGTCGAGAGGCGCCCCAGCAGAAAGATGGAGCCAGATTCGCTTCCGCCGCGTCGCCCCGCGGCCAGCGAGACTTCCGGCCCGTTGGGTGCGGAAGCGCGCCAGCGGTCATAAAGGACGCCTCGTTCGCGCCGTGAAACCCGGCGCAGTCAACTCCGCTCCTCTCGCTCCAAGAGTGCACTCTATCCTTGTGCTGGTAAGAGCCGTACCCCTTCGCTTCAAAAACAGCGTTGCCGATTGCAGCGGGGAAGTGCGAGCGATGACCCCGCGTCTGGGAAATGTTACAATCACAAATTGTCCCGCTTGGTAAGACTCCCACCGTGGGCGCGTAGCTCAATTGGCAGAGCAACTGACTCTTAATCAGTAGGTTGAAGGTTCGATTCCTTCCGCGCTCACCATCATCTGCGGTTGACCTCAATCCATCTGTCCGTTTGCATGCTCGATCTTTTCGGTTCGGCAGCGGTCTGTGCCCGCAGCCTCCATTTCGCGTGACGGAGGTCCTTGTGTCAGTTTGCACAATGGGTGTAGGATGCACGCGATTAGGCTGGCAGGATCAGCCACTCCCTGCCGGTCTTGGAGCGAGTCATGAATACATTCCCCGTTTTGTTGGGTGCGCTGTGCGTGTACGCCATTGCCTACCGTTACTACAGTGCTTTCATTGCCGCCAAAGCCCTGGCGCTTGACGATCGCCGTACCACCCCGGCGCACACCTACCCTGACGGACATAATTACGTTGCTTCGCCCAAGTGGGTGCTCTTCGGACATCACTTCGCGGCCATCGCCGGAGCGGGACCACTGGTCGGTCCTACCCTGGCGGCGCAGTTTGGCTTCGCCCCCGGCTTCCTGTGGATACTGATCGGCGGCGTCCTCGCAGGTTGCGTGCAGGACTTCACCGTGCTGGTGGCTTCCATTCGTCACCGCGGACGCTCGCTGGCGGATATTGCCCGTACCGAAATCAGTCCTTTTGCCGGCCTAGTGGCGATGATCGCTGTGCTCTTTATTCTTCTGGTGACGCTGGCTGGCCTCGGCATTGTTGTCGTGAATGCGCTCTCTAATAGCCCGTGGGGCGTCTTCACCATCGGCATGACCATCCCCATCGCCGTCATCATGGGCTTGTGGATGTTCAAGAGCCATGCCGGCCAGATTAAGGTTACCGGCCCCAGCATTTTTGGCGTCGTGCTTCTTCTCAGCAGCGTGGTCGCCGGACACTGGGTGGCCCAGAGCAGATTTGCATCGATGCTTACTTTCACGCCTCACCAGATCACCATCCTCATGGCCATTTACGGTTTGGTGGCTTCGGTACTTCCCGTCTGGTTGGTGCTGGAACCGCGCGACTATCTCTCGACCTACGTCAAACTGGGCACGATCATCGTGTTGGTCATCGGCGTCTTCATTGTTCATCCCAACATTCAATTTCCGAATTTCACGCCATTCGTGCACGGCGGCGGACCGATCATCAAAGGAACTCTGTTTCCATTCCTCTTCGTGACGATCGCCTGCGGTGCCATCTCGGGCTTTCACGCACTGGTTTCGTCCGGTACCACGCCCAAGATGCTGGATAAAGAAACGGACGCCCGCTTCATCGGATATGGCGCGATGGTGTGCGAATCCATCGTGGGCATCCTGGCGCTGATTGCGGCGTGCTCGCTTGCTCCGGGCGACTATTTCGCCATCAATACAACGCCCGCGGTTTTCAGCCATCTGGGCATGGGCACGGTCAATCTCGACATGTTCTCCCGTGAAGTAGGAGAGAAGCTGGCGGGGCGGACGGGAGGAGCGGTTTCGCTGGCGGTCGGCATGGCCCAGATCTTTCGGGGGATGCCCGGGATGGCTCGCCTGATGGGGTATTGGTATCACTACGCCATCATGTTTGAAGCTCTTTTCATCCTGACTACGGTGGACACCGGAACCCGCGTGGCCCGCTACGTCCTGCAGGAACTCATGGGCAAAGTGCACAAGCCCTTCGGCAACAACGCCTGGCTGCCCGGAAATGTGATCACCAGCTCCCTGGTGGTTCTGGGCTGGGCGTACCTGATCTGGTCCAACAGCATTTCCACGATATGGCCCATGTTCGGAATCGGAAACCAGTTGCTGGCGACCATAGCGCTGGCGGTGACCACTACCTTCCTGATCAACATGGGCAAGCAGAAGTATGTCTGGATCACCGCAGTTCCGTTGTGCTTTGTGGGCGTCACTACGGTGACGGCGGGAGTGCTTGGGATCAAGAATATTTTCTGGCCATTGACCTCTAAGCCCGGTCAGGTCTTTACCGGCTACCTGGATAGTATCCTCGTGAGCATGTTTATTGCGGGCGTGGTTCTCGTGGTAATCGATGCCGTGCGACGTTGGATCCATACGCTGAACGGTGCTCCCGCACCACAGGAAGCCTTCGGTCCTCCACTCACCGCTGCCGGCGAGGTGAAGATGGGATGCTGCTAGGCTGAGCGCGCCGCTGGCGAATGCAGAGAACTGGGTCACGAATTCGAATCGAGGCGATCGCCAGCTTCCGGCTGCGGCGCCATCACCTGTTGGAGAACCTCCTGCGGATGCGGTGAGCATCTGCCGCGACATGTGCGGCGTGCAGGCGCAGGTCATGTGGGCGGCCTGTCTTCAGCTCTGGACCCGCAATCATGCCATCACGCGAGCCGAGATCGAAAACGCGCTGTGGAAGACTCGCACTCTGGTCAAGACCTCTCTCATGCGCCAGACACTGCATTTCATCCCTACCGATGAATTCCACCTCTACATCGCCGCTCTGAAGCCGAGCCGTGTGGCGGCAGTGCTGCGAGTTATGGCCAGATGCGGCATTGCACGGGAAGAAGGAGAAGCACTCACCCCGTTGATCATGGAAGCCCTCGCCGCGGGGCCGCTAGGCAGGGCTGCCATCGCTGCCGCCGTTCGCCCCAAAGTGAGCAAGCGCGTGCGTGCCTGGATGGAAAAAGTCTGGAGCCACGTGCGCGTGCCGGTGGCGCAGGGACTGGTCTGTTACGGGGCGGGCGAGGGTAACGAAGTCGTTTTCATTCGCGTCGACCGGTGGTTGCCCCACCTGAAGCCGAAAACAATTTCGGCGACGGAAGCGCAGTGCGCTCTCTTGCGGAAGTATTTGCGCGCTTATGGTCCGGCGACGCTTACTGACTTCTCCCACTGGGCGGGCATTCCCATGCAAGAGGTAAGGCCGCTGCGTGCTTTGCTCGAAGACGAACTGGCGGAGATTCCCGGCGACACGAAGAACTGTCTCTTGCTGCGCGAGGATGTGGCGGTTCTGAACAGCAGCCCAGCGGCAAAAGCTTCGATTCGCCTGCTGCCGAACTTCGATTCTTATCTGCTCGCTCATCGCGACAAAGACCACCTGGTGAGCGCGAAGCACTATAAGCGCGTCTACCGCAAGCAGGGCTGGATCTCGCCCGTGGTCCTCATCGATGGCGCGGTGGCAGGTGTCTGGTCTCACAAACTTCATGGCAGGCGGCTGCTGGTGGAGATCGAGCCATTCGCGAAAATTTCCCGGACCGAGCGTGCGGGGATCGAGCGCGAAGCCGAGCGCCTGGCACTCTATTTCGAAAGCGATCTGGAAGTCCGGTTCATCTAAGGACGAAGACGATTTTGCTACCTCCGCTTTCTCCGCGGAGGTTCTCAGCGATCTCTGCGCTCTAAGATTTTGTTAGGCGTTGGCAGTCACAGGGCTTGAATCGTGGAGGTCGCGGAGAACGGCCGCGGAGCAAACTGAGACATCATCTGCTGATTTGCTTTTGTTGCGAAGGCATATGAGGATACTAGTGCATGATCGTGAACTTTGCGGAGCGGGCGCACAACCACAACTGGGAACTCGACCCGGTCACGCGCTCCCTGCTCGATACCGACTTCTACAAGCTGCTGATGCTGCAGTTTATCTGGAAGCATTACCCCAAGACGCATGTGCAGTTCACGTTGTTCAACCGCTCTTCCAGCGGTCCCGTCGACACTTTCGCGCACGAAGAACTGATCGAGCAACTGGATCACGCGCGCAACGTCCGCTTTCGCAGGTCTGAACTGGTCTGGCTGGCCGGCAACACTTTTTACGGCCGCCGCGGAATCTTTGAGCCAGCCTTTCTGGAATGGCTGGAGCGCGATTTCCGATTGTCCGATTACGAACTGTCGGAGAAGGACGGACACTTTCATTTAGTCTTCGACGGCCTCTGGACCGATACCACCATGTGGGAGCTCTATTCGCTCTCCATCATCAACGAGCTGCGCACCCGAGCCAATCTGAAAAAGCTGAGCGAGTTCGGCCTCGACATCCTCTACGCCAAGGCGAAGACCAAGCTGTGGGACAAGATCGAGCGCCTGCGCGGAGTTCCGAATCTCAGCGTGGCCGACTTCGGAACCCGCCGCCGTCACAGCTTTCTCTGGCAGGAATACGTGGTCGAGGCGATGGCGGCGAACCTGGGCAGCGGTTTCACCGGAACCTCGAATGCCTTCCTCGCCCACAAGCACGACCTGGAAGCGATTGGAACCAACGCGCATGAGATCCCCATGGTCCTCGCCGCGCTCGCGCCGCAGGATGACGAAGAGGCCCTGAAGGCTTCTCAATACCATGTCCTCGAGATGTGGCAGAGCACATACGATGGCGCGCTCCGCATCATGCTGCCCGATACTTTCGGAACCACGCAATTCCTCGAGGGCGCGCCGGACTGGGCCGCCGATTGGACGGGCCAGCGCATCGACAGCAAGGATCCGTATATAGCCGGAGATGAATATATCGCATGGCTGCGGGCCCGCGGCCGCGATCCACGCGACAAGCTGATCATCGCCTCCGATGCCCTCGACGTCGACGAGATCCTCGGCCTGCACGCTTATTTTGGTGGAACCCTGGCCAGTGGAACCACCGTCAGGGATTTCGTCAACGCAGCCGACTTCCATGATCGACGCAAGTGGACTCCGGGCCGCCGCATTCGCTTCAGCGCAGGTTGGGGCACGCTGCTGACCAACGATTTTCGCGGCTGCGATCCCAGCGGCGATGGCGGCTTCGATCCCATCAGCCTGATCAGCAAAGTATCCAGCGTCGAAGGCCGTCCGGCAGTGAAGCTCTCCGACAACTACGCGAAAGCGCTCGGCCCACCCTCGGAAATCGAGCGCTACCGGCAGATATTCGGCACAGCGGGCGTTACGCAACATTCCAGTGATCACGTAATGCCTTGATGTTAAAGGCCTTTAGGTGTAGGAGAAAGACTCTACACGTTCGTGCCAGAGAATGGCACGGTAGAGCTATGTACGAATGTGCGGCGCTACGGTACTCTCCTAATTGAGCAGCACTTGGGGGAGGGCTGATCAACATACGCTCCGTGACTCAAACTGAGTCTGGAGCGTTTTGTTTTGCGCTCAAATCGTTCTTGATTTGAAAGGGCACGGCTTCCGGCCGTGCCGCAAGCCGCCTCAGAAAAATTCGGGCTTCATCCCCTCAGTCAACCGGGCAAGAATTCCCACCGCAGCCAGTATCGCTGGTTTCTCAGTGCTCCAGAATCCGCCTGTATAATCGCTCTGCCTATGCTGGCCTCTTTTTCTGTTTGGACGCTTTCCCTGTGTACGGGATTGCTGCTGACCGCGATGCTGCCGGCACAGGCTCCCGCCGAACCTCCGGCGAGTTCATCGTTGCAAAAGGCGCAAGCTCCCAACCCGCCAGTAAACCTCCCGAGGTTCGAAGACGTCGCGCAGAAGGCAGGCCTTACCGTCCCGCACATTTCTTCGCCCGATAAGAAGTACATCGTCGAATCCATGAGCGGTGGCGTAGGGCTGATCGACTGCGACAACGACGGCAAGCTCGACATCATCACCGTCAACGGCTCCACGGTGCAGCGCTACAAGCAGGGCGGCGACCTGATGATCACGCTCTATCATCAGGATACCGATCCCACAGAATAACGAGCTCCATTTCACCGACATCACCAAGTCCGCCGGCCTCACGCGCAAGGGCTGGGGCATGGGCGTGGCCGTGGCCGACTACGACAACGACGGACTGCAGGATATTTACGTTACCGGCTACGGCGGCAACGCGCTTTATCACAACCTGGGCAACTGCAAGTTTGAGGATGTAACCGAGAAGGCCGGTGTGGGCGCAGGTGGATTCAGCACCGGAGCGGCCTGGGCCGATTACGATCGCGACGGCCGCGTCGATCTTTTTGTCTCGCGTTACGTTCACGTGGACATCGACAACTTGCCGCAGTTCGGCAACGATCCCCGCTTCTGCCGCTTCAAGGGAGTGCTGGTGCAGTGCGGGCCGTGGGGCCTGCCCGGCGAATCCGACTTGCTGTTTCACAACAAAGGCGATGGCACCTTCGAGGAAGTTTCAAAGAAGGCTGGCGTCGACGACCCGCATCACTATTACGGCCTGGGCGCGACCTGGGGCGACTACGACAACGACGGCTGGCCCGATCTTTATGTGGCGAACGACGCTGGGCCGAATTTTCTCTACCGCAACAAGCACGACGGTACGTTCGAAGACGTCGGATTGCTCGACGGAGTCGCGCTGAGCGGCGACGGCATGGAGCAAGGCTCGATGGGCGTCGACTGGGGCGACTATCTTCACGAAGGCCGCCTGTCGATGATCGTCACGAATTTTGTGGAGCAAGGCTCGACCCTGTATCACAACCTGGGCAAGGACAACTTCGCCGATGTCAGCGTGCGCGCGAAACTGATGAAGCCGACTTATCCCTTTGTGAGTTGGGGAACCTCATTCTTCGATGTTGACAATGACGGCTGGCTCGATCTGTTCGTCGCGAATGGCCACGTCTATCCCCAGGTGGATACGATTCCCGGCGGCACGCCCTACCGCCAGCCGATGGTGCTCTTCCGCAACCATCGCGACGGGAGCTTCGAAGATGTTTCTTCAGTGTTCGCCAACATGCCTCCCCAATCGAGGCGGGGCGCGGCCTTTGGAGACATCAACAACGATGGCAATGTGGACATAGTGGTCCTGAACGTGGGCGAGCCGCCATCGCTTTTAATGAATCGTACAGTCAGCACAAATCACCGGGTGCTGTTCAAGTTGGTAGGAACGAAAAGCAACAAGGCCGCGATTGGCGCGCGAGTCACGGTGAAAGCGGGCACGCTGGTGCAGTTCAGCGAAGTGCGCGGCGGCGCTAGCTATCTTTCTCAGAGCGATTTGCGGCTGCATTTTGGATTGGGAGCAAACGACAAGATGAGCGAGGTAACCATTCGCTGGCCGAACGGCGAGACGGAAGTCTTGCGAGACCTGCCCGCGGATTTTATTTACACCGTAGTCGAGGGCGTGGGGATTCAGCAGAAGGTGGCGCTTCCCCCTCTACCGCCGCGCTGAAATCCCTTGGATGTGCGGGCGTTGCTCCTGCCGTGATGAGTGTTATCGCGATTTTGCAACAGCAATCGACCACTCGCCGGATTTAAGTTGTGTGCTCGTTGCGCAAAGAGCTGTGATGCGGGTCACATACGCCTTGCCAATGGCGTCCTATGCTCATTCGCAGATGTGAGATAACTCTAAATGTCACGTAAAGGAGAACGCTCATGGAAAGAATGATGGTTGTAGTGTTTAACGACGAATCGAAAGCGTATGAAGGATCACGAGCTCTCAGCCAACTTGATGGAGAAGGAAGCGTTACGATTCATGCTGAGTCGGTGATCCAGAAGAATGCCGATGGAACCGTGACTGTAAAGCAGGCGGAAGGCGATTTCCCAATTCGCACCATCGGAGGGACGGCGATCGGCAGCCTCATCGGACTGCTCGGGGGACCCGTCGGCTTAGGGATCGGTGCCGCAATTGGAGCGACGGCCGGCATCATCGGCGACGTGGACAGGTCTGGCGTGAACGCAGATTTTCTCAACGACGCTTCCGCCATGCTTACACCCGGCAAGTGCGCGGTGGTTGCTGACGTCAGCGAAGAGTGGGTGACTCCGGTCGACACTAGAATGGAAGCATTGGGTGGTGTTGTGTTTCGCACAGCGAGGGAGCACTTCGAAGAAGACCGACAGGCCATAGAGGCGGCGGCGCTCAGAGCTGAGATTGACCAATTGGAGGCCGAGTTCGCTCAGGCACGGGCCGAACGTAAGGCTAAGCTCCAAGCCAAAATCGACAGCCTCAATACCAAGCTGGAAAACAAGCTAGAGCAGGCGAAGCAGAGGTCGGAGCAAATCAAAAGCGAGACCGATGCCAAGGTGCAAGCCTTGCAAAAGAAGGCTGCCAAGGCTCAGGGCGATGCCAAAGCAGCTATAGACGCACGAGTAACCCAGATACGAGAACAATACAACCAGTCGGTGGCAAAGGTGAAGAGCTTGGCGGCCGTGCAACTAAGGAAAGCCGCTGCCAAACTAGAGAAAACGGCGTAGGGCAACGAGATTCTATTCAATTCCGGGACATACAGGGGAACGGTGCGGATTGCATACCTGATTGTGCGCAAGCCAGCCGTTCCCACTCTAGGGCCCAGAACCCAGCAGCTCCCGCAGGGCATCGCGGGGCACGATTCCACATCGATTCTCAAGTGTCGAAATCAGGCCATACCGCTCATTGAGAATTGACCGATCCATACATTCAAAAAGTACCTACGCGATGCCCAGTTGCCTCTGAATCTCCTCCAGCGGCACACCCTTTGTTTCCGGAACCATGGTCTTCACCCAAATGAGTTGCAGAACCATCATGCCGGTAAAGAACAAGAAAACATAACCGGGCGGGAACTTGGTGACCATGGCCGGAAAGAAAGTGGTGAGCAAGGCGGCGAAGATCCAGTGCGTGAAGCTGCCGAGCGTCTGACCTTCCGCGCGATGGCGATTGGGAAATATTTCGGAGATAAAAACCCAGATGACCGCTCCCTGGCCGATCGCGTGAGCAGCGATGAACGCGAAGATGCAAACCGGCACGATCGAGAAATGACTTGTAAAGAAGGCCCACGCGACCAGGCCGAGCGAGGCGATGTAGCCGAACGAGCCGATATAAAGAAGAGTGCGCCGGCCCAGCCGGTCAATCAGCCAGAGGCCGACGAAGGTGAAAACGAGATTGGTGACGCCAATGCCGATGGATTGCAACAGCGCGGCTTTCGCGGCCAGGCCGGTAAGTTCAAAGATGCGCGGCGCAAAATACAAAATCGCATTGATGCCCGACATCTGATTGAAGAACGCAATCAGGATGGCGAGCAGGATCGGTTTGCGAAGACGCCTCGTCCAGAAATGTCCCGACGACGCTTGCTCCGACGACGCGGCGATAATCGCGTCCGCCTCGGCCGCGATTTCGGCCTTGGAAGCGTCAGGTTCAATTCGCTGCAGGACTTGCGAGGCCGGCTTCGCGGTCGCCCTTTTTGCCCAGCAGCCAGCGCGGGCTTTCGGGAAGGCCGAAGCAGAACACAGCGTAGAGCAACGACGGAAACGCGGCCACGCCCAGCATCCAGCGCCAGGCGTTCTCGCCGACGCCCGCCAGCAGCGCGTTCGAGACGAACGCGATCAGGATGCCAAAAACAATGTTGAACTGAAACATCCCCGCAAGCCGTCCGCGATGCTTGGGCGGCGCGATCTCCGAAATGTACATCGGCGCAACCACGGTAGAGATGCCGATGCCCAACCCGCCGATGACGCGCGCGGCGATGAACACGGCAACATTCGGCGCCAAAGCCGAGCCCACCGCGCCCACAAAGTAAAGAATGCCGATCCAAAGCAGCGTGGCTTTGCGTCCGAACCGGTCAGCCGGCCAGCCCCCGAGCAGCGAACCAACCACGGTGCCGTAAAGGGCCGAAGCCATGGCAATGCCGTGCAGGCCGGGGCTCAGGCCCCAAAGCGCCTGAATTGTTTTTTCGGCGCCGGAAATGACGACGGTGTCGAAGCCGAAAAGAAATCCGGCCAGTGCCGACGTAAGCGACCAGAAGAAGATGCGGCCATTCATAGGTGGGCGGAACTATTGTCTCCGCTCGTTCCGTACGGTATACCGAGAACGAAAGCTGAACGAGAACTGAGAACTGCACTCACCCTTTGATCAGCGGATACCCCTTCTCCCGCCAGTCGCGGATGCCGCCGTCCATCGAAATCACATTTGTGTAGCCCATCTTTTGCAGATTGTCAGCCGCCAGGGCCGAGCGGAAGCCGCCGCCGCAGTAAAGCACAATCTCAGCATTGAGATCGGGCGCACGGGCCTCGATGTCGCGCTCGATGATGCCTTTGCCCAGGTGAATCGCGCCTGGCAGATGGTCTTTGGCGAATTCACTCTCTTCGCGCACATCCACCAGCATGAATTTCTCGCCGCGATCCATCTGCTTCTTCACTTCCTCGACGTTGGTTTCGCGCACGCGAGTCTTGGCATCGTCCACAATTTTAAGAAAGCGGGGAGGATGTTGATGGGCCATGAAAGCTCCTTTTTCAGTCAGCCGACGATAAACATCCTATCAAGTGCTGCAGGATTGTGCGATAGAGCGGGCTTCGGGCTTCGGCTACCGGGCTTCAGCTTATCCCGTGGAAAGCTGACGTTTCCGGCGAAAGGTTCGACGTTCTAAGCCGAAGTCCGAAGCCCGAAGCCCGAAAGCCGAAGCTCGCATTCTCGGTTAGCATGAACGGGTGAAAGAGAACGATGCAACGCGGCAGATCGGCCTGGCGCGCGCCTTGTCGAAGGCGGGATACTGCTCGCGGTCACGTGCCGCGGAGTTGATTCGCGCTGGACGCGTAAGCCTGAACGGAAAAGTTTGGCGCGATCCCGAGACGCCCGTTTCCGGAAAGGATAAACAGATTGCCGTCGATGGAAAAGTGGTTAAGCCGCAAGGCAAAATCTACGTCATGATGAACAAGCCTCGCGGCGTGGTGACGACGGCATCGGACGAAAAAGGCCGTGAGACAGTGTACGGAGCATTGAACATATGTTCATCTAATAGAATAACTCCTCCGAGCGAAGCCTTCCCGTGGCTGGCGCCGGTCGGCCGTCTCGACAAGGCCAGCGAAGGCTTGCTCTTGCTGACCAACGATTCCGAATGGGGCGCACGCATCGCTGCGCCGGAAACGCATTTGGACAAGACTTATCATGTGCAAGTCGGAACGGTGGCAGATGAAAAGTTCATCCAAGCGGCGCTTCGAGGGATGAAAGCGAATGACGGAGAAATGCTGCGGGTGAAGCAGGCACGCAGCTTGCGTGCAGGACAGAAAAACTGCTGGCTCGAAATTGTTCTCGATGAGGGCAAGAACCGGCAGATTCGGCGCATCATGGAAGCCATGAGCGTCGAAGTGTTGCGGTTGGTGCGCGTGGCCATCGGACCGCTGCAGCTAGGCGAACTCGCGAAAGGCAAATACCGCGTTCTCACCGCGGAGGAGAAGCGAATGCTCGATCGCACCCTGCGAGGAATCTTGTGAACGACCTGATCTTCCTTCCTGCCGTCACCATGGCCGAGCAAATCCGGGAAAGAGAGATCTCCCCGGTCGACCTCGTAGAGGCGCACTTGGGGCAGATCGAAGGACTGAATCCGAAGTTAAACGCATTTGTGCAGGTGGACGCGGAGCGGGCGCGGCGCGCAGCTCATGGCGCGGAGGCCGCTGTCATGCAGGGAAAGACGCTCGGTCCGCTGCACGGTGTTCCCGTCAGCATCAAGAGTTCTCTGGACGTCGCGGGCATGCGTTGCGAGGCCGGAACCCGGCTGCGCGCGGGATTTGTCGCAGCGCAAGATGCCCCGCTGGTGACACGGCTGAAAAATGCGGGCGCAATCGTGCTGGGTGTGACCAACACTCCCGAACTTCTGATGGCGTGGGAAACCGACAACCTGCTCTATGGCCGCACCAACAGCCCATGGGACCTGGAGCGAACGCCCGGCGGTTCCAGCGGCGGCGAAGCGTCAGCCATCGCAGCGGGCATGTCCGCGGGCGGCGCAGGCAGCGACGGTGGAGGTTCGATTCGCGTGCCGGCCCACTTCAGTGGCATCTGCGGCCTGAAGCCCACGCCGGGACGCATTCCCGCGACCGGTCACTTTCCCGTATCCGCCGGGCCGTTTGCCTTGATCGGCGTCGTGGGACCGATGGCGCGTACCGTTGCCGACCTGAAAGTCCTGTTCGAGGTGATGCAAGGTCCAGACATTGGCGACGCCTGCGCTGCGCCGGTGCCGGTGCGCTGGCCCAGTGCCGATGAGGTTAAGAAACTGCGGGTCGGTTATTTCGAAGACGATGGCCGCACGCCAGTCACGCCGGAAACCCGTGCGGCCGTGCGTACTGCGGCGGAAGCCTTGTGCAGGGCGGGATTTCAGGTAGATCGCTTCCAGCCCGAAAGACTCAAAGAAGCGCGCCAGCTATGGCACAGGTTCTTCGTGGTTGCCGGTGGAATGTTGTTGCGCCCGATGTTCAAGGAAGGCGACGCCGGCCTTAGTCCGATCCTCAAGCAGTTTCTGGAATGGTCGGCGGCCGAGCCAGCCCACACTGCACGGACCCTGCTCGATGCCTGGATCCAGCGCGATCTGCTCCGAGCACGGTTCTTCGCGCAGATGCAGCAATACCCCATCCTGTTGTGCCCGGCGGCGGCGATTCCCGCTTTCCGGCACGGAGAGCGCAGTTGGCAGATTGAGGGTACGACAGTGCACTACCTCGATGCTTGGAGCTATACGGAATTCTTCAACCTGTTGGGCAATCCGGCTGCGGTGGTTCCGGTCGGCCGATCGCCGGAAGGCCTGCCTATCGGCGTGCAAATCGTCGGCAGGCCATGGGAGGACGAGCAGGTGCTGTGCGTCGCCGCAGCGCTCGAGAAGGAATGTGGTGCGTGGAGAATCCCACCGATTGTTTGAAGCTACTCGATCTCCAATAGTATTTTTGCATTATTTCCCACGGCGCCCTGGCTGGGTAAGTTGGTTGACACGCGATTTCAGTCACTGTGGGGCTGGCTGAAGTCTAATACAGTACGCGCCTGATTGTTTCCGATGCGAGAAGACTCACGATCCGAAGGCTTCGCCGGTCGGGCCTTGTCCTGGCTCGTCCCGTTTCTGGTTGTTTCAGCCGCCTACGTCTACACCTTCCCGCAGCCGAACATTTTCTATGCCGGTGTGGTGCTGTTGCACGCGCTGGGCGGAGTAGTGACTGCGATTCTTCTGATTCCGCTGTTTCTTCGTTGGCTGCGCAGCGGCAGCCTGCTTGCCCGCGCAGGATGGCTACTGGTGGCGGCCAGCGCTGTTCTTGGACTCATTCTGATCAAGACCGGCACTCCGCGCACTGAGTGGAGGTGGCTGTACTTCCACATCGTGGTGTCACTGATCGGAGTAGGCCTCCTGATCGCCGACAAGTCAGGACGGAGTGGGTGGTTGGCTTCGAACGCGGCTACCTCCACTCTTCGTGTAGCAATCTGCCTGGCACTAGTCGGTGGAGTCGGCTATGGCGCGCGCTATATGCGCGAAAGCTGGCAGACGCGCGGTCGCATCCAGAATCCAACTATGCCGCCCGACAACATGAACGGCGAAGGCGACGGACCTGAGGGCTCGTTCTTTCCCAGCTCCGCGCAAGTCTACGGCAAGCAGAAGATTCCCAGCAAGTTCTTCATGGAGTCCGACTCCTGCAAGCGCTGCCACGAAGATATCTACAATCAGTGGTTCAGTTCGGCGCACCATTTCTCTTCGTTCAACAATCAGTGGTATCGCAAATCGATCGAGTACATGCAAGATACGGTCGGCACCAAACCTTCGAAATGGTGCGGCGGATGCCACGACCCGGCCCTGCTCTACAGCGGCCTGATGGATACGCCCATCAAACAGATCGTGCATCGTCCGGAATCGCAGGCAGGCCTCGGTTGCATGATGTGCCACTCCATCGCCGAAGTGAAAAGTACCATGGGCCAGGGCGATTTTTATCTGGAGTATCCCAAGCTGCATGAGCTCGCGGCCACGCAGAATCCCGTAGCGCGCGCCCTCCACGATTTCCTGATCCGGCTGAATCCCGAGCCGCACCGCCGCGTATTCCTCAAACCGTTCATGCGCACGCAGACGGCGGAGTTCTGCTCCACTTGCCACAAAGTACATCTCGACGTGCCGGTGAATCACTACCGCTGGTTCCGCGGCTTCAACGAGTACGACAATTGGCAGGCCAGCGGAGTCTCCGGGCAAGGCGCGCGCTCGTTCTACTATCCGCCGAAGCCGCAGCAGTGCGCCGACTGTCACATGCCGACGGAGTCTTCGAAGGATGCGGGCAACATCAACGGCTCCGTTCACTCGCATCGCTTCCCCGGCGCCAACACCGCGCTGCCCACGGCGAATGAAGACGCCGCCCAACTAAAGCTCACTGAGGGATTCCTGACGAGCGGCGCTCTTACGGTGGATATCTTTGCGTTGTCACCCGCGCAGCCGCCGCTGAAGTCGAACGCGGCCAGTCAATCGGAACTAGCCACAACGTTCGCCGTCGGCGAGGAAGCAGAAACCAAAATCACTCCCGGCGCGGGAGGAGAAGTTGCTCTCATCACGGCTCCCTTGAACCGCGTGCAGCCGGCATTGCGCCGCGGCGACACGGTGCGCGTCAACGTAGTTGTCCGCACCAAGAAGGTTGGACACTTTTTCCCCGGCGGCACCGTCGATGCCTACGACACATGGCTCCAACTGAAGGCCACAGATGACAAGGGCCAGACCATCTTCTGGAGCGGCATGGTGGAAGGCGATGGCAAGGGTCCAGTGGAAAAGGGTGCGCACTTCTATCGCTCGCTGCAGATCGACGCGCACGGCAATCCCATCAACAAGCGCAATGCCTGGGCTACGCGAGCTGTGGTGTACGTGCGACTGATCCCTCCTGGCGCGGCCGACACCGTGCACTACCGCATGTCGATTCCTGAAAGTGCGGGCAACAACATCACGTTGCATGCGCGCCTGTGCTATCGCAAGTTCTCGTGGTTTGGGACGCACGAGTCTTTCGCCGGGCAGCCCGACCCGGCATCGCCGAACTCGGTTTCACCTGATTACGACGACCGCCCGACCGTGTTCACAGCATCGCTGAGCGGAGTTTCGGCGAAAGAAGAAAAGATTCCCGACCTGCCCATCGTCGTGGTCGCAGAAGACGAGGTGACGCTCCCCGTGACCGCACATAACGCGCCCGTTCCGGAACCGAAGACCATTGTGCGCAAAGAGGAATGGCAGCGCTGGAATGATTATGGAATCGGACTGTTCCTGCAGGGCGATCTGAAAGGTGCGGCCGCGGCATTCCAGAAGGTGACTGAGTCAGACCCCAACAACCCCGACGGCTGGGTCAATATTGGCCGCTGCGCCGTGCAGGAAGGCGATATGGAGCGCGCCCGCAGCGTGCTCGAGAAAGCGTTGGCCTTGTCGCCAAATCTGGCGCGGGCCAACTTTTTCTATGCTCGCGTGCTGCGCGCGGACGGCAACTATGAAGGCGCTGCCGCGCGTTTGCGCATGGTTCTGGCGCAGTATCCGCGCGACCGCGTTGCGCTCAACGATCTGGGACGGATTCTTTTCCTGCAGCGCAAGTATGCCGACGCCGTGAGCGTCCTGCAATCCGTATTTGCGATTGACCCCGAAGACTTGCAGGCACACTATAACTTGATGCTATGTTATAGCGGCTTGGGCAACGAAAAGCTTGCGAAGGAGCATCAGGCGCGCTACCTGCGATTCAAGGCCGATGAATCGTCGCAGGCGATCACCGGACCCTACCGCCAACTGCATCCGGAAGATAACAATGAAAGGCAGGCGATTCACGAGCACGTCTCGGTAGCGCTGCCGGCGCTCAACACGAACCATGTAGGGACAGCCGCCCTTCGGCAGGCTCAGGGCAGGCTCTCGGCTGTCCCGCCGGGCAAAGCCTGGCGCGGAGCCAGAGTCGCGGCGGGAGGATCGGAGTGACATCCTGTTTAAGGTTCCTCCGTGTCTCGGTGTCTCCGTGGTGGATTGTTCTTTCGCTGGCCTTATCCACTCAGGCCCAGCAAATTCACTTCCGTGACATCACAGCCCAAGCCGGAATCCATTTCACCCACAACAACGGCGCATTCGGAAAGAAGTGGCTGCCCGAGACCATGGGCCCGGGCTGCGCATTCATTGACTACGACAACGATGGCTATCCCGATATTTTCCTGGTGAATGGCGAAGACTGGCCGGGGCACCCTCACGCTGGACCAACCACCCCAAAGCTATACCACAACAACCACGACGGAACCTTTACCGATGTAACCCGCAAGGCGGGGCTGGCCGTGCCCATGTTCGGACTCGGAGTCGCCGTCGGAGACTACGACAACGACGGCTTCGACGATCTCTTCATCACCGCACTAGGACAAAGCCATCTCTTCCACAACAACGGCAACGGCACGTTCACCGACGTCACTAAAACTGCTGGCATGTGGGGGGCAAGCGAGTTCTCGACCAGCGCCGCCTGGGTCGATTACGACCGAGACGGCAAGCTCGATCTGGTGGTCGCGAACTACGTGCAGTGGACCGAGCAGACCGATCTCTACTGCACGTTGGACGGTGCGCACAAGTCTTATTGCACGCCGGAATCGTACAAAGGAACTTCGGTGCGCTTGTGGCATAACCTCGGCGGCGGCAAGTTTGAAGATGCCACGCAGAAGGCCGGTCTCGGCGATCCGACGTCGAAGAGCCTCGGCATCGCCATCCTCGATTACAACGCCGACGGCTGGCCTGACATTCTGATCGCCAACGACACCCAACCCAACAAGCTCTATCGGAACAAGAAAGATGGAACGTTCGAAGAGCGCGGCGTAACTTCCGGTATAGCGTTCAGCGAACACGGCGTGGCGCGTGCGGGCATGGGCGTCGATGCCGCCGACTACGATCGCAGCGGGCATCCCAGCGTGATCATCACCAACTTCGCCAATCAGATGGTCTCGCTCTATCACAACGAGGGAAACGGCTTGTTCGTCGACGAGGCTCCGCAATCGGAAGTAGGCCGCTCCACGCTGGTCACGCTCGGCTTCGGCTGCTTCTTTTTCGATTACGACAACGACGGCTGGCCCGACATTTTCGTGGCCGATGGCCACATCGAAGACCAGATCGAGCGCGTGCAGAAGCGCGTGAGCTACGCCGAGCCTGCGCATCTGTTTCGCAATCTGGGCAGCGGCAAGTTTCAGGAAGTGACGGCGCAGATGGGGCAGGCCTTTTCCGCGCCAAGAGTGGCGCGGGGCGCGGCTTACGCCGATATCGACAACGACGGTTTTCTCGATGTGCTCGTCACCACCAATGCCGGCCCGGCTTTCCTGTTTCACAACGAAGGCGGGACCAATCACAGCTTGCGTTTGAAACTCATAGGAACAAAGTCGAATCGCGACGGCATCGGCGCGGTGGTGCATGTCGCTTCGGGAGGCGATAAACAGTGGGAAATGCTGCGCTCCGGATCGAGCTACCTCTCGCAGAGGGAACTGGTGCTCACCTTCGGCCTGGGTGTGCAAACGAAAGCCGACAGCGTTGAGATTCAATGGCCCAGTGGCCAAGTAGATAAGCTCTCGAACGTTAACGCCGGACAGACTGTCACGGTCGAGGAAGGGAAGGGTGTTGTGGCGAACCGGCCATACGGCAAGCCAGTCGCTGCGCCAGGGAAGATCTTGTCATCAGGCAAATAACTTTGTCATTCCGAGGAGCGAATGCGACGAGGAATCTGCTGTCCTTGCCACCGCCGCAAAAGCGAGTTTCGGTCTACCCTGTGTCCTCTGTGTCCTCTGTGGTTAAATCTTTGAATCAATGACTCCCCGAAGCTCAGCAGCTCTAGCCGGCATATTCCTGGCCGTGTTTGGCCTGTTCACAACCGCTCCTCAAACTCAGCCGAGAGCGAATCCTGCGGAGGCGGCGCGCCTGAACAATCTGGGCGCCGCCTACATGAACCAGCAGTTCTTCGAGAAGGGACTCAAGTCCTTCCAGCAGGCCGCGGAACTCGATCCCAAGCTGGCGATCGCGCGCTTGAATGAAGGCATCGCCTTTCTGAACCTGCAGAAGATCGACGAGGCCCGGGCCGCGCTGGAAGACGCGCTCAAGCGGGATCCCAAGAATCCATACGCGTGGTACAACCTCGGCCTGCTAGCGAAGAACACCGGAGATGCTCAGGCCGCGATTGATGCTTTTCATCACGTGACTGGACTCGACGCGAACGACGCTGACACCTGGTATTTCCTGGGCGCATCGCATGTGCAAGCGAAACAATTCCAGCAGGCCATCGCAGCCTTTCAGCACGCGCTGCAACTCAACCCGCTGCACGCCTCCGCGGAGTTCGGATTGTCGCGCGCCTATCAACAATCGACTGACATCGACCACGCGCGCGAGCACCTGAAGAAATTCCAGTACATCACGCAAAACAAAATCGGCGCGCCCATGAGCCTGGCTTATGGTGAGCAGGGCCAGTACTCGCGCGCAGTCGAATCGCAGTCAGCCGTCTTGAAAGCGCCTGCGCAGATCAAGGTGCGCTTTGTGGATGTGACGAAGGAGGCGGGGATTGTGACGAAGGCGGATGCCGAAGCTGCGGGAAGCGAGAAAGGCTTCGTTGCTTCTCTCAGCCCGGGTGCGTGTTTTCTGGATTTCGACGGCGACGGAAAGCCGGACATCTTCATTGCCGACGAGGGGCCGGAAGGCGGACTCGGTCTCTATCACAACCTAGGCAACGGCAAGTTTGAAGATGTGACGAAGAAAGCCGGGCTTGATCCCGCTCTGCACGGTATTAGCTGCACTGCGGGTGACTACGACAACGACGGCGCCACTGACCTAGCCATCAACGTGAACGGTCGACCTCTTCTTTTTCACAACGAAAAGAACGGTACGTTCAAGGATGTGACGCAAGCCGCAGGCCTCAAGAGCGACGGATTCAGCCTTGGCTTGACCTTTATCGACTACGATCACGACGGAGACCTTGATCTCTACTTAACCACCTACGGTGCCAAGCCGGCGCCTGTGCCGGCCGAGCCTGGGCGAGGGCAGTTCTTGCCCAGCGCGATGTTCAGGAACAACGGCGATGGCACCTTCACGGACGTGACTGAGTCTGTCGGCATGGGCAACCTTATGAGTACTGGTGCAGTCGGGACAGACTGCAACAATGATCGAGCCGTTGACGTAGTCGTCGGTGGCTTGTGGCCCATGGTCCTCGAGAACCCGCGTGAGGGCAAGTTCATAGCACGCAAGCCATGGTCGGGTGCGCGGATGACATTGCCCACCATGGGGATTGCAGTCCTCGATTTCGACCACGACGGCTGGATGGACCTGGCCTTCACGCACATGGGAGCGCCCGGTCTTACGCTGTGGCGCAACAACCATGGCAAGAGCTTCGATCAAGTCGAACTTCCGAAGACAAACTGGGTCCGCGCTTACGGCGTGGCCGCCTTCGACTACGACAACGACGGCTGGGTCGACCTGGTCGCCGTTGGCGAAACCAAAGAGGGTAAGGGCGAAGTGCGGCTGTTCCGCAATCTCGGGGCGGATGGTTTCAAGGACGTCACCGCCGACGTTGGTCTCGACAAGATTCAACTGAAAGACCCGCGCGCCATCATCACCGGCGATTACGATGGCGACGGTGCGACCGACCTGCTGATCACGCAGAATCACGGTCCCGCCGTACTGCTGCGGAATGAAGGCGGCAATCAGAATCACTGGCTGCGCCTTTCGCTTAAGGGACTGAACGACAACAAGAGCGCCATCGGAACCAAAGTGGAAGTGTTCGCGGGCGGCAACCGGCAGAAATTTGAGATCGCGGGATCCAACGGATACCTGGGGCAGAACTCGACCGACATCGTGGTTGGCCTGGGCGATGCAAAAGAGGCGGACATCGTTCGCATGACGTGGCCGACGGGCGTGTTGCAAGACGAGATCCAAGTGGCGGGCGACCGGCAGCAGAATTTCACCGAGATCGACCGCCGCGGCAGCTCCTGTCCTACGCTGTTTGTCTGGAATGGCGAGCGCTATGAATTCGTTGCCGACATGCTGGGCGCGGGCGTGATCGGCCACTGGGTTGGGCCGGGGCAGCGCGACATTCCGCGGCCGGTTGAGTACATCAAGATCGATCGCAACGCCATCCGCGAAAAAGACGGCAAGCTCAGCTTCCGCTTCATGGAACCGCTGGAGGAAGCCGTCTACCTCGACCAGGTGCGCGTGCTGGCGGTCGATCACCCGGCGGATCTCAACGTCTATCCCAATGAATATTTTGCGTCGAACCCGCCGTATCCGGAGTTCAAGGTGGTGGTGAGCCGCAATGCGCGTCCGCCCGCGGGCGCGTGGGATGAGCATGGCCACGATGTGTTGCCAGATCTTCTGGCGCATCGCTACTTTGGCGATTTTGAGCTCACACAATTTCAGGGCTTCGCCAAGCCGCACAGCCTGGTGCTCGATCTAGGCGAGGCTTATCGCGGCGGGCCGTTGTGGCTGCTGCTGCATGGCGAAGTCGAGTACTTTTCGGCGAACAGCATGTACGCCGCGTCGCAAGCCGGGGTGCAGGCGATCTCTCCTTATGTGGAAGCGCTGGTTGGAAACGAGAAAGACGCGGACGGTAAATGGACGCGCGTCACCGATGACATGGGATTCCCCGCCGGCGGTCCGCGCACCATGACTGCCGATCTCACCGGTAAGCTGCCAGCGGGCACGCGGAAGATTCGCATCACCACCAATCTGCAGATTTATTGGGACAGCATTCTGATCGATCGCACGGCGCAAGCTGTAGCGCCGCCGTCCCGGCGGCTTTCCGGCGGGCGCCCCGCCCACCGCGCCGAGAGCGGAACACCCCTTCTGACACCGGTTCCGCTCGTCCGCGCCGATCTCGGCTTCCACGGATTCCCGCTGAAGATTGAAGGCTCACCTCCAGGGAATGTGCAGTACGTCTACGAAAAGGTGAGTGCGACCGGGCCGTACACGCGTCCGGCGGGAGCTTACACACGCTACGGCGATGTGTTGCCGCTGCTGACCGCGCTGGACGATCAGCTTGTCGTATTCGGATCGGGTGATGAAGTGCGCCTCGATTTTGATCCGTCGAAATTGCCTGCGCTGCCCCAAGGCTGGGTGCGCGACTATTTCTTCGCGGCGAACGGCTATGAGAAAGACATGGACTTCTACGCCGCAGAAGGCAACTTTGTTGCGCCTCTCCCGTTCCTCAGTATGGGTGACTATCCCTACCTGCCGGACAAGGCGTTCCCGCTCGACGATGCGCACCTGAACTATCTTCTCGAATACAACACGCGGCATTTGTCAGGGAACGAGCAACGCGGGTATTGGTTCGACTACACTCCCAAGTGAGTCTAGCAGCGGTGCGTTATAGAAACGTTTTAATATTGACATTTTGGACTTCCGCATAATCCAATAGCCGGACCCATGGAAACTGCCCCGGCCGTCTCTGTATCGTCCGCCCCGCGCTTGCGCCGCACGCTCACGCTTTGGGATCTCATCCTTTACGGCATCATCGTCATTCAGCCCACGGCGCCCATGCCGGCTTACGGAGTGTTCAGCAACGCCGGGCAGGGGCACGTGGTCACTTCCATCCTGATCGCGATGGTTGCCATGGTTTTCACGGCCATGAGTTATGGCCGCATGGCGCGGGTGTATCCGAGCGCTGGTTCGGCTTATACCTATGTGGGGCGCGAACTGCATCCCTCGCTCGGCTACGTCACCGGCTGGAGCATGACCATGGATTACATTCTCAATCCCTTGATCTGCACCATCTGGTGTGCCAAGGCGATGGCCGATCTGCTGACCGGAACGCGCTATCAGATTCCTTATCCGGGGCTGCTGTGGCCGTTGTTTTTTGCCGCGCTGTTCACGGCCCTGAACCTGCGCGGGGTGCAGACTTCGGCCCGCATCAATAAGACTTTGTGCGCGATTATGGGCGCGGTCATCCTGGCGTTCTTCTGGTACACCATCCGCTACATCTTTCATCTGCCGCAGTATCCCGAGGCATATTTTCTGCGTCCGTTCTACAACCCGCAAACCTTCACGATCAACCGCGTGTTTCACGGGACGTCTGTGGCGGTGCTCACCTACATCGGATTCGATGGCATTTCGACACTGTCGGAAGAAGTGGAGAACCCCAAGCGCAACATTTTCGTGGCGACGGTGCTGGTCTGCGTCATCACTGGATTCCTGGCGGCGGCTGAGGTTTACGGCGCGCAGTTACTGAGCTACGCACATTTCGGCAAGGACTTCGGCGTCTTCTCGGAATTCGGAGATGAGAACGTATTCAGCCACGTCGCTGGGATTGCGGGCGGTGTTCTCATGACCAAGGCGATCAGCATCACGCTGCTGATTGCGACTGTGGGCTCGGGCATGGGATCGCAACTGGGCGCGGCGCGCCTGCTCTACGGCATGGGACGCAGCGGTGCAATTCCGAAGAAGTTCTTTGGAGCGATCCATCCCAAGACGCGGATTCCCGCCAACAACGTGGCTTTCGTGGGAGTGATTGCGCTGATTGGCGCCTTCCTGATCAGCTACGACAATGGCGCGGAGCTGCTCAATTTCGGCGCGCTGATCGCATTCATGGGTGTCAATTTGGCGTCGCTGACTCACTACTACATCCGGGGCGCGGATCGTACCCTGGGGCAATTGATTCCGCCGGTGCTGGGTTTCTTCATTTGCCTGTTCATCTGGATTCACCTTTCGAATCTGGCGCTGATCGGGGGTTCGATCTGGATGGCCGCTGGCATCGGCTATGGGGCATGGAAGACGAGAGGATTCCAGGGAGAGTTGGTGAATTTCGATGTGCCGGAGGAGTAGCGAATAAATTGCTGTACTTAACGGGCCAGGGGAGTTGGTCGAAATGCCTTGCCGGGCCGATGGTGGCACAACTGTGCCAGGGATCCTTCGACTGCGGCAGTGCTTCGCGTTCGCGAAGCACTGCCTTCGCTCAGGATGACAGAATCGGGGGCTGAGGGGCTTACCCGAATTGCCCAACTTACTTTCAATGTGTAGTGTTTTGAATGCCTTGTGCCTCTTTCTACTCTCCTGACCCTGCGTAATTGCTAAATTCAATGGTAGTGATCACCACCAACACCGGGCGGCAGCCCTGAGCTATTCAGGGTAGCTTACCTGGTCGCCCTGATTAGATGTCCCTCTGTCCCTTACTCGCATGGGAAGGTTGCGGGGGCCGTGAGTTTCCTAGGACTAGGCACGACTCAACATCCAAGCCTTGCATTGACGAGTTAAACAGGGAGGCTCTGTGGAAGACAAGGTCATCCGTCACATGCGGAGCAGAAATAGCTGTGGAAAACGGCTGGGGCGATTGAGCAATTGTGCGATCGGGTCATTGGGTGATTTTGAAACCGGTGTGGCGCTTGCTCCCGGGCGAGGTCGGTTAGAGACGACCCAGGCGAGGAGCGTTGAACTCCCTGTAAGGTTTCGTTGTGGCGGGTGGGGATCCCCTTCGGCTCGGCTCAGAGCAGGCTTTCGACCTCGGTTGGGCTTCGCTTTCGCGAAGCACCACCTTCGCTGAGGATGACAGAGTTACGAGGTTGCCGCGCTTAAACGGCGGTTGCTTAGTTTATAATAAGTAATTCTTCTGCACACTTCCGGAGCGATAAGAAAATGATTCGATTTCTGCAAACTGAGGGACCGATCAAGAAAATTGTGCTTAGCGGGCTGCTGCTGCTGATTTGCGGGGCCATGGCGATCACGCTGATCCCGGGCGGGTTGGGCACCGACCTGGCGGGCACGCCCGGCAAGGGAGTCATTGCCAAGGTGAGTGGTGAGGACATTACCGTGCAGCAAGTGCGCGAGACAGCGCGACAGATGGCGGAACAGCAGGCGCAGCAATACGGCAAGAACGCGTCGATGCTGCTGCCCTTTCTCATCCAGCAGGATACTCAGCGGGCGGTCGACCAATTGATTGGGCGGCAGGCGTTGTTGAACGAGGCGCAGCACCTGGGGTTGAAGGCGACTCCAGAAGAAGTGAAGGACGAATTGCAGCACGGCCACTATGCCTCGGTCTTCTTTCCGGGAGGAACCTTCATTGGCGAGGCCGAGTACCAAGGGTTGCTGCAGCAGCATAACCTGACGCCTGCGACCTTCGAAGATAACGTGAGCAAGGAGATCGTAATCGGCAAGATGCAGGCGCTGATTACCAGCAGCGCGTCGGTGAGCGATGCGGCCATCCGGCGGGAGTTCAACAAAGAGAATATGAAGGTGAAGTTCGATTATGCCGTCCTGAAGCAGGACGACATCAAGAAAGGGCTTCATCCCGCGAATGAGGAACTCAAGGCTTTTTACGACAGCCATCAGAAAAGCTACGCGAACTCCGTCCCCGAGAAGCGCAAGATCAAATACGCGGTGCTGGACACGGGAAAAATTCAGGGCGGGGTGCAGGTCACGCACGACGATCTGCAGGCTTATTACAATCAGCATCGCGATCAGTATCGCGTGCCCGAGCAGGTGAAGGTCAGCCACATTCTGATCAAGACGCCGCTTGCCGGGTCCGACGGCAAGGTGGACGAGAAAGGCGCGGCTGAGGCCCAGCGGCGCGCGGAGGACCTGCTCAAGCAACTCAAGGCCGGAGCAAAATTTGAGGACCTGGCCAAGAAGAATTCCGAAGATCCGGGCAGCGCCAAGGAAGGCGGATCTCTGGGATGGATCGGGAAGGGGCGCACCGGTTCCTGAGTTTGAGAAGGCCGCGTTTTCGCTGCCCAAGGGGCAGATCAGCGACCTGGTGAAGAGCAGTTACGGCTTCCACATTATTCGCGTGGACGACAAACAGGACGCGCACATGAAGACGCTCGACGAAGTGAAAGCCGAGATCGAGCCCATCCTGAAGGAGCAGAAGACGCGAGAGGCCGCGCAGAAGCAGGCGGAAGAGTTGCTGCAGCAGGCAAAGACCCAGGGAGTGGATGCCGCGGCAGCGGCGAAAGGCGTGTCGGTAGTGACTTCAGACTTCTTCAGCCGCAAAGACGTGGTGCCGGGATTAGGGCCTGCACCGCAGTTCATGGATGCAGTCTTCACGGCGGCGGAAAAGTCGCCGCCGGAGATGGCTTCGACGTCGCGGGGTTTCGCGGTGTTCCAGTTGCTGGCGGTGAAACCGCCGTCAACGCCCACGTTCGAGGAGATTCGCGATCGAGTGGAAACGGAATTCAAGAACGAGCGCTCCAACGATCTGCTGTCGCAAAAGACGCAGGAGCTTTCCGACCGCGCCAAGGCCGGACATGATCTGAAGAAAGCGGCAAAAGAGCTGGGCGCGACGGTGAAGACGAGCGACTTCGTGACGCCCGATGGTCAGGTCCCCGATATCGGCTCGATGAGTGGAGAGGCCTCGGTTGCATTCAGCATGAAGGCGGGAGACATCAGCGGGCCGATCAATAGCGGGGCCAACGGGGCGGTGATTTCACTGCTCGAGGTGCAAGCGCCTACGGACGCCGACTTCGCCGCCAAGAGCGACCAGATTCGGGAGCAGTTGCTGCAGAGCCAGCGGCAGGAACTTTTCGGGCTGTTCGTGAACAACCTGCGCAGTCAGAGGGAGAAGTCGGGCAAGATCAAGATCAACCAGGAAGAATTGAAGACGCTGACCCGTGGGGAAAGCGAATCAGGAATGTAGGGAGCCGTTGCTGTGTCCCAGACGAATGTCATCCGAGCGAAGCGAGGGACCTGGGTGTTTGCCAGCGGCGGCGACACTTGGTGCAGGCAAGAACCTATCCCTCGCTTCGCTCGGGATGACAAGTCTCGGGTGGGGATGACAAGTGTGTTTTGAAAAATCGGGAATTCCGAGTACTGACCAAGTTGTATGCCGTTTCCGCGCGCCGCAGGCATTTTGTTGCATCCCACGTCGTTGCCTTCGCGCGGCGGTATAGGTGATTTTGGTCCGGCCGCTTATCGGTTCGCCGACTCTCTTGCCTCGGCTCGCCAGGGACTTTGGCAGGTTCTGCCGCTGGGGCCGCTGGGTTACGGCAATTCGCCTTATTCTTCCACCTCGGCATTCGCCGGAAACCCGCTGCTGATCAGTCTGGAACGGTTGGCCGGCCATGGTTGGATCGATGCGGCCAAGATTCCCGGGCTTGCGTCCGCAAGTTCTTCGGCAGTTTCTTCCGACTCCAGCGCGGTTGAATACGATCACGTCTTTGCGACGAAAATGCCGTTGCTGTTTGAGGCCGGGCGCAATTTTGTTACTTCAGCTTCCGACAGAGTGCGGCGACGATTTGAGCGGTTCTGCTCGGAGAACGCGTGGTGGCTGGACGATTTCGTCTTGTTCGATGCGCTGCGGGCCCAGCAAAAGCTGGCGAGCTGGAATGAATGGCCGGCGGAACTGGCGCATCGTGAAGCGGGCGCCCTGCAACGGGCGCGCAAGGATCTGGCGGTCGACTTGAAGATCCGCAGCGCTTTGCAGTTCGCCTTTTACGAACAGTGGAGAGCGCTGCGGCGGTATTGCTCGGAATGCTCGATTCGCATCGTGGGCGACGTCGCCATCTTCGTGAACTACGATAGCGCCGATGTGTGGATGCACCGCGAACTCTTCCGGCTGAATGAGGATCTCGAGCCAGAAGTAGTCTCTGGCGTGCCGCCTGATTTCTTCAGCAAAACCGGGCAGCGCTGGGGCAATCCTCTGTACCGCTGGGATGTGATGAAGGCGCAGGGCTATGAGTGGTGGGTGCAGCGGTTGGGCTGGGCGACGCGGAATTGCGACTACATAAGGCTGGACCATTTCCGCGGGTTCGACCAGTTCTGGGAGATTCCGGCGGCCGATCCCACCGCGATTAACGGCCGCTGGGTGGATGGTCCGCGAGACGATCTGTTTCACAAGCTGCGCCAGGCTCTTGGAGGCTTGCCATTCTTCGCGGAAGACTTGGGCTACATCACGCCGGAAGTGCACGCGCTACGCGAGCGGTTGCAGATTCCTGGAATGGCGGTGCTGCAATTCGGCTTTGGCGACGAGGGCGCGCACATGTATTTGCCGCATCGCGCCGGCGGCAAAGTTATCTATACGGGAACGCACGATAATGACACCACGGCAGGCTGGTTCCATTCCGGATGCAGCGAACACGAGCGCCGCAACGCGGAGGCCTATCTCGGCCGCGGCGACGATGGGATTCATTGGGCGTTCATCCGCGCGGCGCAGACCTCAGCAGCCGAGTTTGCCCTGATCCCGCTGCAAGATGTGCTGGGCCTGGGCAGCGAAGCCCGCATGAACACGCCCAGCCTGCACGGGGGAAACTGGAAATGGCGGTTTGCTCCCGAGGAGCTTACGGCGAAATTGACCGCCAAACTCGCGCATCTCGCCGAAGTCACGGACCGGCTCCCAAAGAAATTTGAGATCCTGCCGGATGAGGACTTTGGGGCTTAGGACGCGCGCCCATCGATAGGCGCGTGGGGGCGGCGAGAAGCCTTTAACCCGCGAAGGTCGCCAAGGTTCGCGAAGGACGCAAAGACAGGCAACGGCTTGGGCGCCATGAAGGCTTTGCACCTTGCCTCGACTCGTGTATAGAGGTTACGGAGAGTTTTCTTGGCGACGGAACCCATTATCGAAGCCCGGGCGATTGAGAAGTCGTATCCCCAGCCGGACGGGACGCGCATTCAGGTGGTGGGGCTTACGGACTTCAACATTGAGCCGGGGAAAATCATTGCCCTCCTGGGCGCCTCCGGCTGTGGCAAGTCCACGCTGCTGCGCATTCTCAGTGGTCTTTCGCAACCTTCGTCGGGGGCGCTGTTCTGGCACGGCAAGCCGCTGAACGGTCAAGCCCCCAACGTGGCGATCGTCTTCCAGAGTTTCGCGCTGTTTCCCTGGCTCACGGTCCTGGAAAACGTGGAGGCGCCGCTGGAAGCGCGGGGAGTGGCTGCAGTGGAGCGCCGCAAACGCGCGCTGCGCATGCTGGACACGGTGGGCTTGGACGGTTTTGAGACGGCTTATCCGAAAGAGCTTTCCGGCGGCATGAAGCAGCGGGTTGGATTTGCCCGCGCCCTGGTGGTGGAACCGGAAGTGCTGTTCATGGACGAACCATTCTCCGCGCTCGATGTGCTGACGGCGGAAAACCTGCGCGGCGAACTGCTGGAGTTGTGGCTGAACAAGAAGATGCCCACCAGCGCCATCTTCATCGTCACGCACAACATTGAGGAGGCGGTGATCCTGGCCGACCGCATTGTTGTGTTGGGCAGGAATCCGGCGCGCATCCGCTCGGATTTCAATGTGCGCCTTTCGCAACCTCGCGACCGCAAGTCTGCCCGTTTTGTGGAACTGGTGGACTACATCTACAAAGTCATGACCGAACCGGACGTCGAACACGCTCTGCCCGATCCGGAGAGCACTGGGGAAATCGTGGTGCCGCCGGTAGGCTTCCAAGGGGGGCAGGCGCCAGTGCGGACGAGCAAGTACCAGATACTGCCGCACGCGCGCGTGGGAGGCATCGCCGGCCTGCTCGAACTGCTGCACGATCGCGGCGGTCGGGAGGACCTATTTCGCCTCGCCGAAGACCTGGTGATGGACGTTGAGGATCTGCTGCCCATCCTGGAAGCCTGCCAGTTGCTGGGTTTCGCCTGGCTGAAGGAAGGCGATGTGCAACTCTCGAAGCAAGGAGCGGAATTCGCCGATGCCGACATTCAGGCTCGCAAAGTTTTGTTCCGGCGGGCGGCCTTGGAACACGTCACCATCCTGAAGCAGATCGACAGCATTTTGAAGCGGAAGTCGGACCACTCGATCAACGACGAATTTTTTCGCGATATTCTCGACGAGCATTTCTCCGAGGATGAAGTGGAGCGGCAGTTCGATACGGCGATGAACTGGGGCCGCTACGCGGAGATTTTCGATTACGATCGCGGAATGGGGCGGCTGGTGCAGACCGAGGCGGCACAAGCCGAAGCAGCATCGGTCGGACCAGCACCCGTGGTAACTACGCCGTCGCCACCTCCAGGTGAGAATCAGAATTCAAATCCCACGCCGAAGGCCTGATCAGAACTCCGGTTGAAGGAAAAGCCATCGCATGAAGAAGAGCATCACCCTGCGCGGATTCTCGGCGTATCGGCTGTGGTCGCAACTGCCGAGCATCGAAACTTCGCGCCTGCCCGACGTCATCATGTTCGCGGCTGCGATTGCGATCTTTTATGGCGTGGCGAGCGTGGGCCGCTCCTGGCTTGGCCCCTTCACGCCTTCGGTCGAGATTTCGCGCAGCGTGCGCGCGCTGCCGGCCTATGCGGGCTATTCGCTGCTGCGCATTACCATCGCTTACATGTTGAGCCTGGGATTCGCGCTGGTGTACGGCTATGTGGCGGCGTATAACGCGCGCGCCGAACGCTTTATGGTTCCACTGCTGGACGTGCTGCAGTCGATTCCCGTGCTCAGCTTTCTTCCTCCGGTGATGCTGGCCATGGTGGCACTTTTTCCCGGCAGGCAACTCGGAGTGGAAATGGGAACCATTCTTCTCATCTTCACGAGCCAAGTTTGGAATATGACTTTCAGCTTTTACGCCTCGCTGAAGGGCATTCCGAACGAGATGCGGGAGGCGGCAACGGTCTACCGCTTTAGCTGGTGGCAGCGCTTCACGGAATTGGAGTTGCCGTCTTCGGCCATTGGTTTGGTGTGGAACTCGATGATGTCGGTGGCGGGAGGATGGTTCGCGCTGATGGTGTGCGAGATGTTTGTGCTGGGACAGCGCGATTTTCGTCTGCCGGGATTGGGCTCGTATCTGCAGACGGCGGCGAGCGCGGGCGACATGACTTCGATCCTCTGGGGTGTTGCCACCATGGTCCTGCTGATTGTGTTGCTGGATCAGTTTGTGTGGCGGCCGGTGATTGCGTGGGCGGAGAAGTTCAAGGTGGAGCAGGTGGAAAGCGCCGATGCGCCGCGATCGTGGGTGCTGAACCTGGTGGAGCATTCCAGAGGTCTCGCCAAGATTCGGCAGAAGACGGTGCAACCGCTAAGGGAACGTCTTCTTCTGTATTTTGCAAAAAAGCAGACGGAAGAAACTTCTGACGAGCCCGCGCCGGCCTGGCGGGAGTGGCTGCTGCGCGCGCTCACGGTGGCGGCACTGGCTGGCATTGGCTACGGAGTGGTTCGCGTCGCAATCATTCTCAGTGGACTACAGAAGGCCGAATTGCATGAGGCGGCTCTTGGCCTGGGTGCGACGTTTTTGCGTGTGAATCTGGCCTTGCTGCTGGCGGCGCTGTGGACGATTCCCGCGGGAGTGGCGATTGGTTTCAATCCTCGACTGGCGCGCATCGCGCAACCGCTGGCACAGATTGCGGCTTCCGTTCCGGCGACGGCGTTGCTGCCCGTGATCCTGCTGGTACTAATTCGTTTGGGCGAAGGACTTGGGATCGCGTCGATTGTGGTGTTGCTGCTGGGCACGCAGTGGTACGTGTTGTTCAACGTGATCGCAGGTGCGATGGCGATCCCGACCGATTTGAAGGAATGCTGTTCCGTCTTTCACGTGCAGGGCTTCGAGCGCTGGAAGAAACTGATCCTGCCAGGAATTTTTCCTTATCTCGTGACGGGGATGGTGACGGCTTCTGGTGGAGCGTGGAATGCCAGCATCGTGGCCGAGTATTTTCATTTCAAAGGGCAGATTTACACCACGATCGGGCTGGGTGCGACCATCCAGCAGGCGACTGACGCAGGCAATTTCGACTTGCTGCTGGCCGCGACCATCATGATGGCGGCCACCGTGGTGACGGTGAACCGGTTGCTCTGGCGCAAGCTCTTTGTGTTGGCAGAAACGCGGTATCGGCTGGAAACGTAGGAGCAGTGGTCAGTGTTCAGTGGCCAGTGGGGCGCTACTCTTTTGCCCTGAGCTTTGTCGCTTCATTCGGCAGGATGCAGGACTGCGCGGCGTTCTTGAGAGCTTCCTCCAGCCGAACGCCAAGAGTTGCGAGATCTTTTTCGTCCATCAACTGCTGCAGGCGCTGGAAGAGTCGGCGTTCCTCTTTGCGGATGTGAGCGGAAAGCTGTTCGGCGAAAGCCGGCAAACCTTCGGCAGATATGCTGCGCGCCTTTGCCTGGCTAAACCAATCGCGCAGCGAAGTATGGTCGGCGATCAATTCTTCCACCAGAGGGACTAATTCGGAGAACTGGAGGGCAGCAGGGAACAGCACTTTTTCCTCGGCGGAGAAATGGATTTTGATTTCTTGTTCGAAGTGCTGCTCGATCTCCGCTTGCCAGGATTCAAGATCCCTGGCGGGTATGGGCTGGGCGCGATCTATGCGCACGCATAGAGCCAATGCGCGCTGATGTTGGTGCGAGAGCGGGATCAGGTTTTTATCGCGCAGCATGGAGTGGTCATCGAGAGTTCTGGAAATGGCCCATCGCTACGATTCCGTGTGACGGCGAGTCTTTCGCCCCTTTGGGGCTGACTCCCGGTCCACTTCTGACCGACGGCTTGCGCCGTGGGCTGCATTCTGACGCCGCTCCGCGGCTAGACGGAAGCGCGAAACTCGTCACGCCACGCTTGCCGGTTCTGAAGCTTCTGGGATGGCGGGACGCACCGTCAGCCAGTCGGTGCGAACCCGCTCCCACTCCTGGATCAGCATGCCGTTGGCTTCGAAGAAGGTGCGAATGCGCGAATGTTCCCATCCGGCAATTTCTTCGAGAATAGGCGCCAGCACCGCCAGAGCGCTGGTGCTAAGCACCGTGCGTTTCGCGATTTGCGAAACGTGGGGCGACTCCGAAACCGCGATGGTGAGGCCGTCGCGCGCATTGAGCTGCAACATCACGTGAATATCGGAGCTGCCGTCTCCCGAGTAGATGACGTGATCGGGGCCGGTGACGTGCTCGGCCAGCAACTGGTTGAGGACCGCTACCTTGCCGTAGCCCGCGGTGGCGCGAATGATCGTGTCGATCTCGCCGTTAGCCTTGTAGCGGAACTCGGTGCCGTAAATGTGATCCTTGGGAACGATACCCTCGAGGGCCGAGTGGATCACCTCGACAGGCGCGGCCGACAGAACGTAAAAATCGAAGACGTATCCGTCCACACCTTTTTCGAGAATCTGGTAAAGAAGTTTGATATCCCCCTTGAGCCGGATGCGCTTTCCCACCTCATGAAGATGCTCCTTCCGCACCTTGGCTTTGAACTCCGGGTCGTGGAGCAGGAGGTAGGCGAGTTCCGCTCCCTGCTGCACCAGGTTGATCTTCGCCATCCCTTTGGCTTTGCGTTCGAACTCCGCCGTGGGGATGCCGACCAATTCGGCGAGCACGTAGCCGGAATCGTTGAACGTGAGCGTCTGATCGAAATCGCTTGCGAAAATATAGCGTTTTAAAGGTTGATCTGCCATAAGAATTAGATTCGCAGTGGCCTTGGAGGGCCCATTAAAAGAATCGATAGCGATTATATGCGGTTTCCATTAAGCTAGCGCCGACTCAACACCTAGAGAGGGAAAGATGCCAATTGCCAGCTTCTCCAGTTTCACCGATGGCCTTGAACGCGACCAAAGAAGCCGCGACCACTTCATCACCAACACCAACCTGGAAGACGACCGGTTATGGGTGCCTTATGCGGACGGTGTGTGGTTTCAGCCCTGCCATTTTAACGTTACGACTGGCGGATTCAGCGTTGTGCTCAAAGGCCTCCCCGGTTCAAGGATAGGAACTCACTATCACGTTGGCACGGTTCACGGCTATACGATGCGTGGTTATTGGCGATACTTGGAACACGACTGGGTTGCAAAGCCGGGGACTTTCATCTACGAGCCCGCAGGCGAGGCCCACACGCTGGTGATCACCGAGGACTCGCCGGAACCGATGGTGGCTCTCTTCGTGGTTGGAGGCGGCTTAATCTATCTGGACAAGCCGGTGGACGGTGGCTTCGCCGCCTACGAGGATGGATTCAGTATGCTGGAATATTGCCGGAAACATTATCGGCAAGCCGGCCTGGATGTGCGCCAGCCTGGATCTGATGGTTCGCTAACGGCGGTGGTGCAATTTGACTCAAGCGGCCGTGTGCTTGAGGGAGATCCCTCGCCCCGCTGGTGAAAATACGGGTCTTCGGGATGACGCCGAGGGGATAAGATCTCTGACTTTTCAAACAGCACCCCTACAGTTGGCCTGCCTGCCTTTACTAAATTCACGGACACGTCCAGAATAGAAGGTCGGCTCGGCTGGAAAAAGCTGACAAATATACAGGAGCACTCATGCCAGTAACAGGTGAACTCATCCGTGCGATGAATTACGTAGAGGACATAACGGCCACGCTGCGCCGCATCTGTATTTACATTCCCGCCATGAACACCGAGGAACGCCAGCGTCTGGCAGAGGCCCTGCGGACTACCGGCGGGGCAATCAACGCCGCGATTGCCGAACTCGAAAAGGTGGGCCCGTAGTGGCGGAGGTGAAAACCGTCGCGGTGATTGGCGCCGGCATTATGGGCCGCGGCATTGCCCATGCAGCGGCGATGGGCGGCTACCGCACCATTCTGGAAGACCTGCTGCCGGCGGCGCTGCGGCGAGCCGAAAGCGAAATCCGGGCGAATCTCGACAAGGCGGTTGAGTTGGGGAAAGTGTCGTCGCCGGAGGCAGACGTAGCCTTCCGCCGGCTGGAATATGCCGGATCGGTGGACGAAGCCGCGCGCGAGGCTGACCTGGTGATCGAGGCAGTTCCGGAGGAGATGGAGTCGAAGATTGAGATTTTCACTCTGCTCGACAAGATCTGCCGTCCGACGACGATTCTGGCGTCGAATACGTCTTCCCTCAGCATCACGGAAATTTCAAGCGTGACCTACCGCGCGAAGAAGTGCGTGGGCATGCACTTCTTTAATCCCGTACATAAGATGAAGCTGCTCGAAGTGGTGCGGGCTTTGGAGACTGACGAGGACACGCTCGGCACCGCCGTCGAAGTAGGGAAGCGGATGGGCAAGGAAGTGGTGGTGATCAAGGAAGCGCCGGGTTTCATCACCAGCCGCATCAATGCCATGATCGGCAATGAGGCGTTCTATATGCTGCAGGAAGGGATTGCCTCGGCCGCGGACATCGACAAGGCGCTGAAGCTTGGGCTCAACCATCCCATGGGGCCGTTCGAGCTGGTCGACCTCGTGGGACTCGACACGCGGCTGAATATTCTTGAGTATCTGCACAAGTCTCTGGGGGAGAAATATCGTCCGGCTCCGCTGCTGGTGCAGTATGTGAAGGCGGGACGGTTGGGGCGGAAGTCGGGGCGCGGGGTGTATGAGTATCCGGAGGCGGCGGCGCCGGAACGGAAAGCAGGTTCCCCTCGACAGGCTCAGGGCAAGCTCTCACCCGGCTTGGCGCCGGGTTCGGAATGACGAAGATTTTGAAATAGGCCGCCAATTCAGCGGGATGTCTTCCGGCCAAAGCCTAGACCCGCCAATGCAGTGACTTTTTCTTTCACGACTCCCTTGCTGGCAATCAGAACGTGAAAGCTCTCGCCCATGCCTGCTGGAGTGACCAGATGCTTGAGTTGCAGCGCGACTTTCGCTCGTTCCTGGGGCAGGCGGCAGTCTTCGAAAGCGTCGGCAAACTGGTTGGCTTCGCCGATGCCCATCAGGAATTGGGATTGCGTTACGAGTTTTTGCGTCTGCATGCCTTGTTTTTCTGCAGCGGCAGCAAGTGCGGTGAAGTTTACGTCGGCGGTGATGTCCTGGTCGCCGGGGGCTTCGTAGGGATTGGCGCTGATGGAATGCTGGCGAATGGCTTTCAGCGTTCCGCGATGTCGTCCCGCAAGTTGCTCTTCGCGGGTGTAGCCGTAGTCGATGGCGATTAGGAATCCGCGCTGGATGCCGGCGGCGATGCGATCCATGAATTGTTGCGCGACTAGAGGCGCTTCGATGCGTTCGTGCGGCTCGGGATGGACCGAGTACCGGTCGAGGAATTCCAGTTCCTCAGGCGAAGGCTTGGCCCAAGCTTCAATGAAGCGGCCCTCGCTCGTGTCGATGCGCAGGGAGCCCTTCGCGCTTAGGATTTCGACCGGCAGGGCATCGAAGAATTCGTTGGCGAAGACGATGGTGGGGGCTGGGGCTGAGGGTGTTTTATTCCGCCCCTCCGGGGCTTGCCCATTGTCGGCAGCCGACCCACGGCTCGCGCCCCCTCGGCCAGCTCGGGGCAGGCTGTGGGCTGCATTCTTCCGCCGCTCCGCGGCTGGGGTTTCGCTAGTCTTGAAAAGATCAATGGCGGCGAACTCCGCTCTTCCGGAGTCGAAATGACGCGCGAGACTGCCCGTGATCCGTTCACGCAGGGCGGGCGAGCTTTCCACAGCAACATAACGCAGCGACCGGAAGAAATCGGGAAACTTCTTTTCCGACCAGGCGAGCACATCTTGCGCGAACAAGCCACGGCCGGAGCCGAGTTCGACCAAGTCGATGTGCTCCGGCGAGCCGAGAGCGCGCCACATTTCGTCGAACTGGCGGGCAAGAAGGCGGCCGAAGACCGCGTGCACGTCGCTCGATGTGTAGAAATCGCCTGCCTTGCCGAACTGCTGCGCGTTTCGCGAGTAGTAGCCAAGATCGGAATCGTAGAGGCAGAGTTCCATGAAGCGCGAGAAGGGAATGGGGCCGCGCTCGCGGACTTCCCGCTCAATCTTTTCGCGAAGGGGATTCACAGTCCCTTCCGCTGGCGGTCGGCGCGATCTTGTGGGGTGCGGATGAACATTTCGACGAAGTAGTCATGCAGCGCGTCGTAGAGCTGGCGCTGGAAGCTCCATTCGAACTGCGGGTGGTCAAGGTCGCGGGGGTGCAGATCGAGGTAATACGTATGCACCGGGACCGAGGCGTCCTTGAATTGGATGATGAGTTCCACCCCTTCGCCTTTGGAGCGGGCGGAGAAGTTCAGTAGAGGGTGCTCGTAGAGGCGGAGCTGGGCGAGGACGCGGTCGAGGCGGGTGGTGGCGGTTTCGTGCACAGAACGATTGTAAAGTAGGTTATGTGCGAGGGTTCTTCGGCCGATGGAGATAAATGATGGCGAACAGGGTCGTTCGCAAGAGTGGCAAGACGAAGGTTGTCCAGGTTCCGGCGGGTGAATTGGCCGCGCTGCGGGAGACGGTGCACTTGTTGCAGTCACCTAACAATGCGCGGCGATTGCTGAATGCTCTCTCTCGCGTCCCGGGAGCCAGAAGTCGTGGCAGGAATTCCGCGTCGCGCCGGCGGAAGTGTTGAGCTGCTAGGGGTCCTTCGACTGCGTTGTTGCTTCGCTTCGCGAACCAACAACTCCGCTCAGGATGACAGGGCTGCAGAGAGTAAAGTCTACTCGTAGCGCAACGCTTCGATCGGATTTAGCCTCGCGGCTTTGATCGCGGGCAGCATGCCGCTGATGATGCCTACGAAGCTGAGGATGGCGGTTGACCAGAGCAGCGTGGCGGAGTTGATGTAGAGGTGGATATCGCCCTCGCTGGCGTTTTCCTCAAAGGCGCTCCACAACGTGAGCGAACCTACCGTCCAGGAAACCAGATAAGCCAGCATCACGCCTAAAAGGCCGCCTAGAGCCGTGATTACAAGGGCTTCGGTGAGGAACTGGAACAGGATGTGCCAGCGGTGCGCACCCAGGGCCTTTTCCACGCCGATCTCACGGGTGCGCTGAGTGACGGAGACCAACATGATGTTCATCAGGCCGACGCCGCCGATGCCGAGTGTGAGCAATCCGATGAAGCCGAGCAGGATCTTGATGCCGGTGCTGATGACCTGCAGATCGAGCAGATCGGCAAAAACGTCGAAGACGAAGATCGCCCGGTGGTCCTTGGGATTGAAATTGTGATGGAACGCCATGGAGTTACGCACCGCGGTCACGACCTTGGCATGGTCGCCTTCGTATTCCATCACGACCGAATTCAGATAGTAGGTCTTGGCCAGGTCGCTCATGGCGCTGAACGGGATGTAGACGTGGCCGTTGATGTTGTCGTCGCCGTTCTGCACCTGGTGCCGGAGCACTCCAATCACCTGATACGAAATACCGTCGAGACGGATGCTCTCGCCCAGAGCGTTCTGGCCGGAGAAAAGCTTCTTTCGCACATCCGAGCCGATGATGGCGACGCGCGTGTGCGTGAAGTCGTCGGATTCGCTGAAGAAGCTGCCTTCGGAGGTGTCCAGACGGCGCATGCGGCCATACGAAGCGTAGACTCCGCTGACGCCATAGGTAGCACTGCGGGTGCCGTAGGCCACGAGACTCTGCTTGGCGACCTCGGGAGAAACGTGCTTGAGCAAGGGCACTTCGTCGCGGATGTAATCCAGGTCATCGGTGGTCAACTTGACTTGAGTGCCGGCCTTGGTTCCTCCCGCCTGCAATTCGGTGCGGCCGGGGAAAATGAAAACCAGATTCGTGCCAAAGGAGCGGAACGCTACCCAGAGGCCGCGCTCGAAACCAGAGCCGTAGGCCAGCAGAAGGACGACCGTGGCGATTCCCCAGGCCATGCCCAGCATGGTCAGCACGCTGCGCCGGCGATTGTGGCGTAGCGCGTTGTAGGCTTGGCTGACGAGGCCACGGTCATGAGTGGGCATGAGCTTCCAGCTCCAAAGCCTCAGAATCGTGTGGGCTAAATTGTCTGACATCGCGAGCGAAGCGAAGAATCTGGTTTTCTTGCATCATCGGCGTTGCCCGTGCTGGCATATCCGATCCTTCTGATTTTTCAGAATGACAGCAATTGGGCTGACGCCGAATGGGGGACGACAGCGTGATCGGTATTGACATCACTCTTGCCTCAGCGCTTCTACCGGCTCCATCAGCGCGGCTTTGCGCGCGGGATAGAGGCCGGCGGAAATTCCCGCGATTGCCAGCGAACCGATGGCGGCTAGCGCGGATGCTGGGATGATTCGCGGCGTATCAAACCCCTCGGGCGCCGGCAACATGGCGAGCAACGTTACAAAGCCGGTGGCCAGAGCCAAACCGATGCCGCCACTGAATGCGGTCAGAAAAGCTCCTTCGACAAAGAATTGCGTAAGAATATTTTTGTGGGTTGCACCCAGCGCTTTGCGCAAGCCAATTTCCTTGGTGCGCTCGCTCACCGAAACCAGCATGATGTTGATGATGCCGATGGCGCCGAGTCCGAGGGTCACGACTCCGACCACACCGAGGAACCAATCCATGGCGTCGAAGATCTTGCCCACCTTCTTCATGTTTTCGATGGTGTCCCAGTCTTCAAAGGCGTCTTCCAGTTTAGGATCGAAGCCGTGGCGGCTGGCGATGATCTGATGAATCTCGTTCTTCGCTTCGGTATGCAGGCCTTTGCGGATGGGCGCGTAGTTGATAAAAGAAATGGCGTCTTCGGAATTCGCCTTGGTCAGGCGAAACAGGTTGCGCATGGTTTCGATGGGAATGAAGATGCGCGAGTTGGTGCCATTGTTGCCATCGCGGCCAACTTTAGCGACCACTCCGATAACGTCGAAACTGATTCCATTCAAGAGAATCGTGGAGCCCACGGCGGGACGTCCGGGGAACATGTTCTTTAACATTTCCCAACCCACGACCGCGACACGGCGGTGCTCGCCGTTGTCTTGATCGTTGAACCAGCGGCCGGGACTGATGGGCACGTTGCGAATCTGGTTGTAATCGGAAGCCACGCCGAAGATCTGGCCGTTGGTCGAGCCGTAGTCGCTGACGGCGCGGATGTCTTCACGATTCAACACTGGAGACACAGCGCCGACGAACTTTGCCTGCTGGCGTATGGCGGAAAAGTCAGCGTAGGTAAAGTAATAAGTTTGTCCGGATTGCGTGCTGCCCTCGAACGCCGGGATGCGTCCGGGAAACATGAACATTATGTTTTGTCCGAGGGTGGCCAGTTGTTTCTCCTGACCGCTGCGGAAGCCTTCTCCGAGACCCACCAGAAGCAGCAGCGAGCCCACGCCCCAGGCGATTCCGAACATGGTGAGGAAGGAGCGCAGCTTGTGCGCCCACAGCGTGGAGAGCGATTGCCGAACGATGTCGAGTAGGATTCGCATGTTGTACACCCCCACGCTTCCGGGGAGGTGCGTGGGGGTTCCCGGGCGACGTTCAGGCGAGGGGTCTCAATCCCGCCCAACCGTTTCCGTTCAAGCATCTGATCAGTAATACGCAGCCGGGTCTTGAGAAGTTCCCTGCCGTCATTACCAGTTTAGACCACGGAAGAGCGAAAAAGTTAGCTGAGGATGCGGACTGGGCGCGGCTGCGCGATCTGCAGCGCAACCGGCAAGAAGAGAGCTTTAGGCCATCAGAACTCGAAATAAGCTGCGGCGGACGCTGAGCGAGAGGCGCCGTCGGTGCCAGTGGCGGGCAGTAAGCCTACGACTCCGCTCAGGCTTTCCCAGGCAGCTTGATTCAGTGCGGGGTCGGAACCAACGAGATCGCGGATCATGTCCCAGGCGGCCAGGTTAAGGGCGCCCTCGGGCGGTGGTCCCATGGCGAGGGAAACGGCGCATTGCGGGCAGAAAGAAATGCGATGGGCCGTTGACTTCTGGCGTGGCTTGATCCCAACGGTCTGGGCGAACATGTAGAGAGCAACAGATTTGTGTCCAGGCTCGAGTTCGCGGTTGCAGCGAAGGCAATGCATGTTCTCCAAGGACCATCTCCCGGGGCGGATTGCGGCCGACAAGATATGAATATTGTCTTCGCGAACGCGAGGGGCGCAAGTAGATAGAAAGATTCCCGCACAGCTCGCAAGCGCGGCATAGGCCGGCACGCTTGCGACGATGGAGAACCAAGCTGTGCTCTAGGCAGAAGCGGGTGGCATCAGGCACTCTGATGCGATGAGTGCCGACGCCAGGAAAGCCCGGGATTCGCGGCTGATTGTCCCCCGGCCGATGACCCGCACTTGTCAAACGCCGCCCGGGTTCGTACGACTATCGCATCTTCGCAAATTGAGCGAATGCGAGCAGGTGGCCGCGGTTTGCTACCGGGTGCACAACGGCGGTATCGAGTTCCTGCTGGTTCGTACCCGCGGCGGCGGGCGCTGGACTTTTCCCAAGGGCAGCGCCGAAGCGGGACTGACCCATGCCCAGGCGGCGGCGCTGGAGGCGTTCGAGGAAGCGGGAGTGCATGGCCGCATCGAAGAAGTTTCGTTCGCGCAGTATCGCAAGCGCGGCGAAGGCGGGAATCGCCCCTCGAGAGGTGACGAAAAAGAGATTGTAGTCAACGCTTATCTCTGCGAAGTGTTACGGCTCAGTCCTCCGCAGGAGTTCAAGCGATATCGGACCTGGTTTTCTGCCGAAGGTGCGCAGCGGCGATTGCGGGAAGGACGCAAGGACGACGGCGGGGCCGAGTTCGTCCGCGTGGTGGTGCGGGCCGTAGCGCGCATTCGTCGATTGCGCGGCAGGATTGGCATGCTTGATCGACGGCAAGACGACCGGCTGCTACAGGATCGGCAACTGGGTGCACCACAAAAAGACGCGCTGCATAGAGTGCAGTTCGATTTTGCGGAGGCCTATGGCCGGGCAGGGGAAGCCTCGTTCATGCCGCACATTCGCCGCCGGCTTGGCGAAATGCGGCGATCTTCCGTGCCTGTGGTCGACGTTCCTTCTCGCGAGTTTTTGCAATGCGAGGTGCTGGAATTCGGCCCAGCGCGGGAGAAGAAGTCCAAGGCTTTGGGAACCGGCACCAAGACCGGCTGAGAGCAAGAAAGAAACTCACTTCGTTATTCCAACCGACAAATTTATCTTGTTGCGGTGCTTTAGTGTGAAGACGAAAGACCCTACCAACAGTGTCTATTCGTCTTGACAGCGATGGCGGCCATTGATAGCCTCCGCTGAACTGGCATGTAAGCATCGAGATAGCGCCGCTAAGTGAATAGATCCACGCTCCCCTAGGTAGTGCGTCAAATCAAACGGAGGCTCCCGTGCATAAGTCAGGACTACGCCCGTATTTGCTAGTGGCGCTCGCTGTAATCACAACCAGTCTGTTCACTCAGGCTCAAACTTACAAATTCAGCACACTTTACAGCTTCAAAAACAACGGAGAAGGCAGGCCTGGCACAGGGCTGATCGTCAACAATGCCGGGAATCTTTATGGCACATCCGGTACGGGTAAGTTCAGAAATGGGATCGTATTCAAGGTGACCTCATCTGGCACGTTCTCAGTGCTCTACAGCTTCAAGGGAATTGCGCAGCAGGATGGAGCAGGCCCGGCTGCGAGTCTTTTTATGGATGCCGCGGGAAATCTGTACGGCACCACTTTTGGCGGTGGAATACCCAATTCGTGCGGCAGCTTTTTCACCGGATGCGGAATCGTGTTCAAGCTAACGCCCGCAGGAGAAGAGACGGTGCTCTACAGGTTTAAGGGCGGCAACGATGGAAGCCTTCCGCAAGCCAGCGTGGTTGTTGACGCCGCGGGAAACGTCTACGGCACGACGCTCAATGACATTCAGGCAGGTGGCGATGGCGGTAACGGCGACGTATTCAAGATAGACACGAGCGGCAGGTTCCATATAGTGCACTTGTTTTGTTCTCAGGATCCTAACTGTCCCGACGGACAGTATCCCGTCTCCGGGCCCATCCTGGACGCCTCGGGAAACCTGTATGGAAGCACGGCAGGCGGTGGCGCCTACAACGGGGGCACGATCTATCAAATAACCCCGGCCGGCACGGAAACCGTGCTATACAGCTTTGCCAATGAGTACGAATCACTTATGTCGGGCAACCTGAACCGCGACGCAGAAGGCAACTTCTACGGGGTTACGATAGCTGAGTCCTTTAATACGACCGACGGCGGCAAGGTATTCAAGGTGACAAGCACCGGGCAGGAGACAGTCCCGTACAGTTTTTGTGTAACTCCGCCGGGCTGCACTGCCGGGGACGAGCCCGAGGGGCCTATACAGATAGACACAGTGGGGAATCTCTTTGGCGTCGTTACTCAAGGCGGCGCGAACGGCTCCGGGGGCGTCTTCGAAGTGAATACCAGCGGCACGGAAAGCATCGTATATAACTTCCCCAGCGGGTTCAGTTCCTATGGGGTGGTCATGGACTCAGAGGGCAACCTTTACGGTAGCAGCGTGAATGGAGGAACTTACAACATGGGATCGGTGTACAAACTGACCCTGCAGAAGTAGAACGACGCGATCAGTCTTTGCTCATCACTCTTTGTTCTTTGGCCGCTCGTAGGCCTTTTGCAAATACTTGCGCGCTTCCTCGAGTGCGCCGAAGGTGTCGTCGTTGGTCTGGATGGCTTGCCGGTATTCGTTGATGGCGCGCTCGCGCTGGCCGGTGACGTCGAAGATCTTGCCTAGTTGGATATGGCTCCAGACTTCGGTCCAGCGGGGCTCTCCGTTGCCGTTGATGGCAGCGCGGTAGGCGTTCGCCGAGGACTGATAGTTTCTCTGCAGGAAGAAAATTTCCGCGATGCGGTAATGAGCCAGGGAACTATTTTTGTTGAGGTCGAGTGCTTTATTGAACTCGGCGAGTGCAGCGGAAAGGTCGCCCTGCTGCTGCAGAGCCTGGCCACGGAGAATGGAAGAACGCAGTTTCACATCGGAAGAGTTGGTGAGGACGTGATGGTCGGGATCGACGGCAATGCGCCGCGGGCGTCCGAAAGTTTCAATGCTGAAGGGTGAGTTTGTGCCGACCACTTCGAGTTTCTTGTCTTCGGTTTTGCCGTCGGTGTCAATGCGCAGGTCGACGGGCATGCGGAACAGGTCGAGATCCTGGGAAATCTCGCCGGTAACGCGAAAGCCTTTGTTGCTGCCCAGGCGGTAGGTGGTGTACTTGACTTTGAATTCCGGGGCTCCGGTGGAATCGAGCCACTGGGAGAAGAACCAGGTGAGTTGCTCGCCGTAATTTTTCTCGGCGATGGCACGAAAGTCGTCCATGCTGGCCGATTTCCCGGCGTAAGTCTCGGCGAACTCGCGCATGGTCTTGTTGTACTTGTCCTCGCCCAGCACCCAACGCAGCATGTGCAGGATCATCGCGCCCTTGTCGGTCACCAGCGACTGAAACTCGGTGGAGAAGGGATCGAGCTTGCTGGCGCTGGAGAGCGGAACGGTGTCGTAAGCCAGCGCGCCCACCGACATGTCTTTTATGGCTTCTTCAAGGCCCGCTGTACCGGCTGCGTTCTCGACGTACATCGCTTCGGAATAGCGGGAGAATCCATCGACCAGCCACCAGTCGTCCTTTGTGGCGGGACTTACCAAAACCCCCCACCATTGATGAGCGATGGCATTGGCGAGCAGGCGGTAATTGGTTTTCTCCGTGATCGAAGGGCTGGCGAGAGCAGCGATCTCCGGAGCCCAGGCATAGGGAACCGTGTCGCCCGGCAACTCCACAACGTTAAGCTTCTGCGACAGGGGAGTTCCGTAAAGCGTGATGTAGTAAGTGAATTCCTGGACCGCGGTGGTAGTGTATTCCGGAGCCTGAGACTGATGGGCGGGCTTGAACAAGACGTGCAGGTCCATTCCGGCTTCGTCGCTTCGATATTCCTGGAAGATGCCCGCGACGATGGTGCCGGGGAAGCTCGGTTTCGTATAGACGAACGTGAATGTCTTGGTAGGAAGACCGTTGGTATTGGGTTTCTTCGAGGGCGGATTGTCGGTGACCGTGGACTTTCCGCTTCCGACCGCGAGCATGTGAGCCGGGACGGTGACGCTGATGGTCGAAGTGAAGCGGTTAAGTCCATAGCCGCTCACCGGGAACCAGCGTCCGGCATAGAGCAGGTAGCTGGTGTCGTCGCCGACATAGGCGAGCTTGAGGCCGGGAACCGGGCTATCGTCGGCGGTCTCGAGTGCGCCTTCGTATTCGAAGGTGAGCGTGGTGGAAGCTTCCTTGGCCAAGCCCGCGGGCAGGGGAACGCGGATGGTTGAATCCTGGGTGACCCGCTCGGCAGACAGGGGCTGGTTCTTCTCGTCAAGGACCCGAGTGACGCGCAAGTCGTTGTGCAGTTCGAAGACGGCGACGCTGAGATCCTGAAGCGCCGTGAACTTGACCTTTGCCCGCGCCGAAATCTGATGGAGATGGGGATTTAACTCGACCTCGATCTGGTAATCGTCGACGCGCAAGTGGGTCTTCTCGGCGGCCCGCGAGGGGGTCGCGACGAGAGCCAATAGCAGCAGGGCGAGAGAACTCGACAGGACGCTGTGGGCGCGCCGAAGGCAAATCTGCATTAAGGAGAGTCTCCAGGAAACGCTTAACCATTCCCTATGATGAAGATTCTCACCTAAAAGATGCTGGGAGCACAAGGTTTGAAAAAAAACGCGCCATCCCCGGAGGCTGATTAATCTGCTGGCCTCAAGAGTTTGGCGCTGTGCTGGAAACGATTACTCTAAGGCTTGCCCGGGTCCTGAGCGGGAGGAAGATGGGGAGTGAATCTGCGAACGACAAATTCCTGAAGAATGTTGCCAGCGGCGGTTGCCCCGATGCCGATGAGCGCATTCTCGAAGGCGAGCGCCGTCCCGCTCTGATTTTGGTTGGGGTAGTACAGATTCGAGATACCGCCCGCGGCCACGCCTCCGAGGATGCCCGAGTAATTCGCCTGCCAGCGCCCGTTGTCGCCCTTACAAATGACGGACGTTGCCAGGGCATACAGAACCCTTGATTTCCGGCTGCCGGTTTCCTTATAGAAGAAACGCGGATCCTGCTTGAACAACGAGGGCAGTATCGCGCCTCCGAGCAATGTTCCGGAAACAAGGTCGCCATAGGCGGCGCCGTAACGTTTCGCATAGCCTTGCGCGCCCTGTCCGTATCCGCTGAAGGTATTGTTCGCCTGCTCAATTCCGGCAATTGCGCCGGTGATTCCAAAGGTGAACGGATTTATGATCGACTTCCAGGCAAGCCGGAACTTCAGCCTGGTGGTAAGAGGCACCGCGTTGGGGGTATAGCTGACGTAAAAATTAGGGATCACACCGAGCACGCGCTGCTTCTCCTCAACCTTAACCTCATCTTCTGCCACTTGCGCTCGCGATTCTGTGACGTCCACGTCAACCTGGGCGCGAGCAACCACGAGAGCAATCTGGGGAATCGCATGGTCCTCCCCGGCATCCAGAACTCCAGAGGTCTCCAGAGTCGCAAAGCCGGGAGCTGAAAAGGATAGGTGAAAGGCTCCAGGAGGTACTCCTGCAAAAATAAATCGTCCATCGTTATCGGAAAGCGCTTGTTTTGTCTCCGTCGAGCCTGGCTGCGCCAGGGTTACTTTCACGTTGGCGATGACTGCCCCGTCTTGATCAACCACCGTAGCCCCTGATGTCCCCGGGGGCCTGCGGAACAGGCGCGGTTTGAGGGGCTGGCGCCGGTGTGACCTGCGTCGGAGCCTGCGGCGACTGCGCGACCACCGAAGTGCTGCTCAATACGCCGATGAGCGTCACGTTGAAAACCCACCCCACAGCGCGAGCCCAACACTGCAAATTTCCACTCCTCCGGATGATCGTCAAACCGTCTGTCCCCTACCAAGTCTATTCTCTTGGGTATGTATGTTGGATGCGCAAATTCGGGTTCAGGCTACCCCTTGGTAATCTTCTGATGGACGATTGAGAAAATGATTGCGGCAGCATGGTCTGCCGGTAATAGGGCGGGGCCTGCAGCGCGGTCTTCAGGGGCGCGGAGGCACGCTTTAACTCGGGTCAGGCCTTCCAGCATGCGCTTGCGGGGAGCGCCCTCGGGAAGGATTTTTTTGATCTCCGCGACTACCTGGTCAGCCGTAAAGTCGTTCTGCACCAACTCCGCGACGATCTCCTCCCCGGCGATGAGGTTGACCATGGCAAAGCGCGGGACTTTGACTCGCGGCTTGCCCAGCAGGTAAGTGAGAGGCGACACGCGGTACACCATCACGAATGGAGTGCGCATCATTGCGGCTTCAACCGTCGCCGTGCCGCTGGCGATGATGCCGGCGCGCGAGTGCCAGAGCGCGGGCAGGGATTCGGGGACGAGAGTAATGTGCCGTTGACCTGGCGTTTTTCCGTCGATCAGGTCTTGCAGGAAGGCGCGGTCGAGCGTGGGCGCGACGGGTAGCAGGAATTCGAAATCAGGGCCGAGTTGCGCGGCAGCTTCGAGGATGGTGGGCAGGTTCATGCGTACTTCTTTGACTCGGCTGCCGGGCATGAGCGTGATCCAATGTTTTGCGGGGTCGAGATGAAACTGCGCAGCGTAGTCGCCGCGCTCGATTGAGGGGTGCGGCAATTCGGCCAAGGGGATGGCCGACGAAGGTAGCATCGACTCCACGAGTCGCAGTAGAACTTCTCTTCAAACGGAAAGATGACGAGCGCTTCATCGACGTAATTGCGGATGAGGCGAACCCGTCCCTGCCGCCACGCCCAGAACTGCGGCGCAACATAGTAGACCACAGGAATGCCCACGCTTCTTCATCTGTCGCGCCACGCGCCAGTTAAAGGCGGGCGAGTCGATAACGATGGCAAGATCGGGCTTGCGCCTGTCGGCTTCTTGGATCAGATGGTGATATAGCCGGTAGATATTCGGCAGATGGCTAAGAATTTCCGTGATGCCGACGACGGAAAGATCTTTCGCGTCGACGACGGTGTCACAGCCGGCGGCGCGCATGCGGTCTCCGCCAACGCCGAAGAAATCAAGTTGCGGATCGAGGCGGCGCAAGGCTTCGATGAGCTGCGCGCCGTACATTTCTCCGGAAGCTTCGCCAGCTGAGATCAGGATTAGCAAGAGAGCATTGTAAAGCTAGAACACATCGCGAATAGGTCGATGGAAAATCATTTCCCGTGAAAGTGACCCGAATGCGCGTGGTAAAATAAAAAAACACTTGAAAGGAAATTCGATGCGACGCCCCGTGAAACTCGATTTCAAGCCGCTCTCTCTCCGAGAGACTGCCAAGCGCCTCGGAGTTCCGCCAGCGAGAGCGCGGAAAATCCTTGCGCTGGTCGGTGTTGATTTTGACGGACGGATTGTCAGCACGGCGTCCCCGAAGAGGCAGGCCCGAAAGACATCATCCCGCAGAGCGAAGACGTCGACGAGGTAGCAGGTTTTCACGATTACGGGCTCTGGTGACCTTTCTGTCGCCATGCCGAAAACCAAAGAAGCCGTTTTTCTCAACATCCCGTACGACCCACAGTTCACCCGGCTGTACCTCGCCTACATCACGGCGCTGAGTGCCATAAGCTTCCTGCCGCAAGCCACGCTCGGAATCACGGGCAATCGGCGACTCGGCCGGATCGCTAGTCTCATCGAAAGTTGCGCTTATTCGATTCACGATCTCTCACGAGTGCAATTGGATCGCCATGCTCCCCGCACGCCTCGTTTCAACATGCCATTTGAACTCGGTCTGGCAGTGGCCTGGGCTCAAGCGAATCCGCGGCATAGGTGGTTGGTTTTCGAGTCCGTGAGGCGTCGTTTGAATAAGTCTTTGAGCGACTTGGACGGGACCGATCCCTACATTCACGGGGGAACCGTGCGTGGTGTAATGAGGGAAGTCTGCAACGCGTTCGTGTCTCGGGGAACGCAACCTACAGTTCCCCCTAATGATGAAGATGTATCGCGAACTGCGCCGGGACTGTCCGGGAATCCTGAAGAATGCGGGGGCGCAGTCGATATTCACGGCGCGTGTGTTTTCAGACCTCTGCGTGGCGGCGGCGGGTTTGCGGAGCAAGTACTTGGGATCGGACTGAGAGGTTGATGAGCTGCGCACCGTACATTTCTCCGGAAGCTTCGCCGGGTGAGGTCAGGATTCGCAAGAAAGCATTGTATAGAACCTCTCGCTCCTCCTTAGGGACTATCAATGTGCAACGGTGCAAGGATTCTCGCTTTTCGAAATGGGCCCCGTCGAAAAATGAAAGCGCAGATGCCCGTAGAACGACACCCCTCGTCCGCGCTTTTTTCGGTCGGAAAGTCCAGTTTTCGCCCCATCAATTATGGAACCCGCGAGCAGAGGATGCCCGCTGATCAACTTGTCGCAAGCAACTTGTCCTTTCTCATCAACCAGAATGTTGACAAGGACAAGTCCTTCAATCCTCGCCTGGCGGAACAGAGCGGGCATTTGAGGCGCTTCGCAGTGTGTCGCGTTCTTGAGTAGAACATTGGTGCTTAGCCAAACTGGCTGCCCGTCGTTGCACGTTAGCATCGGCCCGTCGCTTGTGCATGAACCGAGCGAGGCTGACGGGCGAGGCCGGTCCGTGTCCTCCATGGTGCCGGAGGAGAACGACACTCCCGCCAGCATTAGAAACAGCCAGCACGCCTGCATGAGACGCATACGGTCAGAGACACCAATCACAGGACCGGAGTTCCCGAGTGAGATTTTCAATCGACACTTCGTTCGGACTTCGACCTAGTCATCCCCTTTGGCCGTACTTCCGGTTCCGTGACGCCGTCCGCATTCGCAGGCGAGGGTGCCCGCGCCACACCGAGCTCCTGATCTTTGTACTGCAGCTGGTAGAGCTTGAAGTAGATGCCGCGCTGGGCCAAGAGTTGCTGGTGCGTGCCCATTTCGCGGACCTGGCCTTTGTGCATGACGATGATCTTGTCGGCGCGCTGCACCGTCGAGAGCCGGTGGGCGATGATCAGCGAAGTGCGTCCCTCGACCATGCGGTTGAGGGCGTCGCGCACGCGGAATTCGGTTTCGGTATCTACGCTGGACGTGGCTTCGTCGAGAATCAGGATTTTCGGTTCGTGGGCCAGAGCGCGCGCGAACGAGATGAGCTGTTTCTGTCCCGTGGAAAGCGTGGAGCCGCGCTCGCGGACCTCTTCGTCGAAGCCCTTGGGCAGGGCGCGGATGAAGTCGGCGAGGTTCACATCTTCGGCGGCCTGCTCGACGTCTTCGTCCTGAATGCGCTCGGTGCCCAGCCGGATATTTCCGCCGATGGTGCCGCTGAACAGGAACGGATCTTGCAGGACTACGCCGAAGCGGCTGCGCAAGTCGGCGAGATCCATGTCTTTGACGTTTACGCCGTCGATTCTGACTGCGCCTTTCTGGACATCATAAAAACGCAGCAGAAGCGACATTAGCGTAGTCTTGCCGGCTCCGGTGTGGCCGACTATGGCCACGGTTTCTCCGGGCTCGATGGTGAAGGTTACGTTGCGGAGGACCCAGTCGGGGGCTGTGTTGCTGCCTGCTGCATTGCTCGTTGCAAGCGAAGAGCCTGCCGAGCTTTGCTCGGTCTGGACGGGCGAGGCGCCCGTCCCCACATGGTCCTTGCTCGAATCGAAGTCGCGGTAGGCGAACCAGACCTGATCGAATTCAATGCGGCCTGGGCCCTCGGGACTTTTGGTTATGGCGGGCGAGACCACCTGCACCGGCGTGTCCAGCAGCTTGAAGATGCGCTCGCTGGCGGCCATGGCCGATTGCAGAATGTTGTATTTCTCGCTGAAGTCCATGATGGGGCGGAAAAAGCGCAGAGCGTACTGGATGAAGGCGACCAGCACGCCCAGCGTCGCCGCCGTCGACACCAGGCGAAATGAGATCAGCGTCTTCCAATTGAAACTCACGGCAACGCTGGTCACGGGGGTGCTGCGCATCACGTCGCCGCCGCCGAACCAGATTACGCAGGCAATGGCGATGGCGGAAAGAATCTCGACCACAGGGTAGTAAACCGAGTAGGCCATGATCGCGTCTTTGAACGCGTCCATGTGGCTGCGGTTGATTTCGGAGAAGCGGTTGTAGGCCTTGCGCTCGCGGTTGAAGAGCTGCAGCACGACCATGCCGCTGATGTGTTCCTGCAGGTAGGAGTTGATGCGCGCGATGGCGACGCGGATGCGGCGGTAGGAATCGCGAACCCGGTCGCGGAAAATCTTGGTCGCCACGACGATGAAGGGAAGCACGGCAAAAGTGATCAGCGCCAGCTTCCAGTTCATGCACAGCATCACTCCCAGGATGCCCGCGAGCACGAAAAGATCTTCGAAGATGGAGACCACGCCGGAAGTGAACATCTCGTTCAATGCGTCGACATCGGTGGTGACGCGCGTGACCAGCCGACCGACCGGGTTCTTGTCGAAAAAGGCGACGTGCAGGCGCTGCAGGTGGCGGAAGATCTGGCGGCGGAGATCGAACATCACTTTCTGTCCGGTCCACTGCATGTAATAGGTTTGCAGGAACTCGAGCAGGAAGCTGAAGACAAGCAGGCCGACGTAGATGGCTGCGATCTGCGCGATGCCGGTGACGGGACGCGGGCTGAGCCAACTCCAGATGCCGGAAGATGCCGCCGTTGGCGCTTCTTTGGGCGCGAGGTAGCGATCAATCGCCACCTTGGTGAGATACGGACCGAGCACGTCGGCGAAGGACTTCAGAACAATCGAGGCCAGCGCAATCGCCACCTGCCAGCGGTAAGGACGCAAATACTTGAGCAGCCGCGCCATCAGGCGGCTGTCATAGGCTTTGCCTAATACTTCTTCTTCCTGAGCCATCGGGTTTTGAGCGATCGGGCGGTGAAGCGGCGCCTGCGGCGCTGCTAACAGGGTACCTCAATATGGATGGCCGAGGCAGGCCGGGGGATGGAAAAGGTTTGCAGGTCGAGCGAGTGGGATAATGATGTGGCATGCCTCTTGGCGTCTACATTTCGGTACCCTTCTGCCGCACCAAGTGCAGCTACTGCAATTTTGCCTCTGACGTGTTTCCACGTGCGGTTTTCGAGCGCTATGTGGATCGGGTTTGTGCCGACGTTGCAAACGCGCCGCAGGTCGCGGCGGAGATGGGCGGACAGATGGAGCGCGCAGTGGATTCCATCTATTTGGGTGGGGGCACGCCTACCGTGCTTGAAGGCGAGCAACTGGAATGGATGTTCGTCGCCGTGCGGCGGCAGTTCGAGGTGAGTCCCGAAGCGGAGGTTACGGTGGAGTGCGCTCCGGGAACGCTGACGGGCAACATGCTGGAAAGCCTGCTGCGCTGCGGCGTGAACCGCGTGAGTCTCGGGGTGCAGTCGTTTGGGGATGAAGAAGCGGCGGCGGCAGGACGCCTGCACCACCGTGCGACCGTGCTGGAGGATATTGCCCATTTGCGGGCCGCGGGAATTACGAACATCAACATCGATCTCATCGCCGGGTTGCCGCACCAGACTGCAGAAAGTTGGGAATGGTCTTTGGCCGAAACTATCGCGACCGGCGTTCCGCACGTGAGCGTCTACATACTCGAGGTAGACGAAGATTCGCGGCTGGGGCGCGAACTTTTGGCAGGCGGCAATCGTTATCACGCGCACTTTGTGCCGAATGAAGAAGCCATGGCGGATTCCTATCTCGCAGCGTGTGAGCGGCTTCGGTCGGCGGGGATTGCGCAGTATGAAATTTCTAACTTCGCGCGTGAGGGCTTCGAGTCGCGGCACAATTTGAAGTACTGGACGCGGCAGCCTTACTTCGGCTTTGGCGTGGACGCGCATTCGATGCTAGCCTCCGCCACTCCCGACATCGCGGCGGTACGATTCGCACCCGTGGATTCCCTGGAACAATATATGAGCGGAGCAGGTTTGCAGCGGACCGTGGTCTCGCACCGGGCAGCCTTGGAGGAGAGTTTCTTTCTTGGGCTGCGGCTGACACGGGGCGTTAGCCTGGGCGAACTCGCTTCGAAGTTCGGCGAGGAAGCAGTCGACGCGGCTCGCCCAGCGATTGCAGACCTTGTCGAGTGCGGGCTAATGGCGCAGCGGGCAGACCTCATCTGCTTGACGGCTCGCGGACGGTTGCTTTCAAACGAAGTATTCGAGAGATTCATTGCAGATGAAATCGCCCGTTGATTGTGCTAGCCGCAATCAGAAATCTGCTGGAATGAATTATTGGCTAACCATCCGGTCGGTTGGGATTAAGGCCGTCATGCGCATAATCTCCAATGATGATGCGGCTTGCCGCACTTTTCGTTTTCTCTGCCCGAGGTAACTTTCCGCTCCTCTGCAGCTATGTTCTAATCAAAAGTCCGTTCACATGCCATGGAGGGATCTTGGATTTTCAATTGAGTGACGAGCAGCAACAATTGAAGAAGAGTGTCCGCGAGTTCGCCGAGCGCGAAATTGCACCCAACGTCATGAAATGGGACGAGGCGTGCGAGTTTCCGCTGGCTACGATCAAAGAGTTGGGCAAGCTGGGATTATTGGGAACAGTTTTCCCCAGCGAGTACGCGGGCGCCGGCATGGGTTACGTGGAATATGTGATCGCCATTGAAGAGTTGTCGCGCGTGGATGGCTCGGTGGGCATCATTGTCGCGGCGCACACGTCGCTTTGCTCTAATCACATCTTTCTTGCCGGCAACGAGGCGCAGAGAAAGAAATACGTCAGCAAGCTGGCCACGGGCGAATTTATCGGCGCTTGGGGATTGACCGAGCCATCTGCGGGATCGGACGCGGGCAGCGCCCGAATGACCGCGAAGCGCCGCGGCAACAACTGGGTGCTCAACGGCACAAAGACTTTTTGCACCAACGGCCACTATGCGGATGTGATGGTGGCAATTGCGGTGACCGACCGCGCCGCCAAGACCCACGGGCTTTCCGCGTTCATCGTCGAAAAAGATACGAAGGGATTTCGTCCCGGCAAGAAAGAGAACAAGCTGGGGCTGCGGGCCAGCGACACGGCCGAAATGATCTTCGAAGATTGCGCGATTCCGGCGGAGAATCTGCTGGGCAAGGAAGGCGACGGCTTCATCGACGCGATGCGTGTGCTCGATGGCGGCCGCATTTCGATTGCGGCACTGTCGCTGGGCATGGCGCAGGGAGCGTACGAGGCCGCGCTGAACTATTCCAAGGAGCGCAAGCAGTTCGGCAAAGCGATTGGAGAGTTTCAGGCGATTCAGTGGAAACTGGCAGACATGGCGACGGAGATTGACGCGGCCCGGCTGCTCACCATGCGCGCGGCGTCCATGAAAGACGCCGGCATGAAGACGACGCTGGAGTCGTCGATGGCAAAGCTCTATGCCAGTGAAGTGGCCGTGAGGTGCGCCAATGAAGGCGTGCAGATTCACGGCGGGTACGGGTTCATCAAAGACTATCCTGCTGAGAAGTATTATCGCGACGTGAAGCTGTGCACGATCGGCGAGGGCACCAGCGAGATTCAGCGGCTGGTGATTGCGCGGCAATTGCTGAAGGACTAGGGTCGCTTAGTGCCTCAGTGGTTGACGGCGGCCGTGGCGGATATGCAGCACATAAACGGTTTGTTCCTCAATCGTGAACAAAATCCGGTACACATGCGGCTTTCGGCCATAGAGCAGATGGCGTACCTCGAAAGGGAAGGCCGCTTTTTCCGGGGCTAACGGGCAACGCTCGGGGAATTCAGCAAGCGATGCGATAGCCTCCTGGAGTGCCAGGAACCAACGCATGCCGGTGTCTCCGGCATGTTCGGACAGCAACCAGTCAAGAATTGTGTCCGCGTCGTGCTCGGCTGCTGCCGTCGTTTCAACGCGGAAGGTCATGCTTGCGGCGGAGATCGGCCAGAAACTCGGTGGCGGGTCTGGTGCGTCCGGCTCTTAGATCTTCGTAACCGCGAGCGACACCCTCGACCGCTTCTGCGAAGTCCTGGCGCTCCCACTCGAGATAGGCGGCCAGAGCGTCGTCGAGGGCTGCGGCAGGGTCCTGGCCGCGCCGTTTGGCGTATTCTTCCAGTTGCGCCTTACGCTCCGGCTTCAGTGGAATCATATCCATGTTAGCCATGATTGCCTCTCAGTTATGGTAAGGGGTTCGGCGGCGGAGGTCAAAAGCTATCTGCTGGAACTGCTACAATTTCCTGCTTTTCAGGGTGCTTTACACTGATCGTTTGAACCAACGACATCCAGACATGGATTGAGCAGCTTCGCTCGGGCGACGTGCGCGCGCTGGCTCGCGCCATTTCGACGGTGGAGAACCGCGCGCCGGGATGGTCCGAGCTGCTGAAGGCGTTATTTCCGCACAGCGGGAAGGCGCGCGTGCTCGGGCTGACGGGGCCGCCGGGGGCGGGGAAGAGCACGCTGGTCGATCAGCTGGCTCGCATCTATCGTAAAGAGAATCGCACAGTGGGCATTATCGCGGTCGATCCGACCAGTCCTTACACCGGCGGGGCGATTCTGGGCGACCGCATCCGCATGCAGGAGCATTTCTCCGATCCGGGGATTTATATTCGCAGCATGGCGACGCGCGGCTCGCTGGGCGGGCTGGCGCGCACCACGGCTGATGTGACCACTGTGCTCGACGCATCCGGCCGCGACCTCATCATGATTGAGACCGTCGGCGTGGGTCAGGATGAAGTGGACATCGTGCGGCTGGCCGACATCACGATTCTGATATCTGGTGCCGGGCATGGGCGACGATGTGCAGACCATCAAGGCCGGCATCATGGAGATTGCCGACATCTTCGTGATCAACAAGAGCGACCGCGACGGCGCTGAGCACGTGGAGCGCGAGATCCGCGCGCTGCAGTCGCTGGCCATGCGCCACGATGGCTGGACGCCGCCGATTGTGAAGACCGTTGCCAGTCGAGGGAGTGGGAGTCCGAGAACTGGCGGCCGCGATTTCGGATTATGAGACGTATCTGCAGAAGGAGAATCTGGCGCTGAACAGGAGCGTCGAAAACTGGCAGGAGCGCCTGGTCGAGATGCTGCGCGACACTCTGCTGGAAAAGGCGCGGACGCAACTTGCGGACGGCAACCTGGCACGGCTGGCGGCGGAAGTGGCTGAGCACAAGCGCGATCCGTATACGCTGGTTGAGGAGATCGCGGCGAAGGCGGGCAAGAGCTGATGGCTCAAATCGATCATCTCGGGATTGCGGTGAAGTCGCTCGCGGCGGCGAAAGCGATCTACGAGAAACTGGGCCTTAGTATTTCTCCCGAAGAAACGGTGGAGCAGGAACAGGTGCGGCTGGTGATGGTTCCGGTGGGCGAGAGCCGATTGGAGCTGTTAGAAGCCACCTCGGAGAATTCGACGATCGCGAAGTTCATCGCCAAGCGCGGCGAGGGGCTGCATCACGTGTGCCTGAGGGTTCCGGATTTGCGGGCGGCGGTCGAGCGGCTGAAGAAAGACGGCGTTCGGCTGGTCTCGGAGGAGATCAAGACCGGCGCAGGTGGGCATCGGTATGTGTTTGTGCATCCGTCTAGCACCGGGGGTGTGCTGCTGGAACTGGTGGAGGGATAGGTCAAGAACAATCGGTCACGGATCTCCACGGATGTTCACGGATAGTTCAGGTAACTTCTTCATGTTTCTCCTCGCCATCGATACCTCCGGCAAGCAGGGCAGCATCGCGCTGGCGCGAGCGGGGAAGGGATCTGGCGAGGGCGACGATGTCGAAGTAATCGGGGTCGTGTCCCTGGCCGGCGGCACTTTTTCCGCAGAACTTGTTCCACAAATCGCTGCGTTGCTCTCAAGTCACGGACTCACTAAGAACGACGTCGGCGCTTTCGCTGTGGCTTCGGGGCCGGGGTCGTTCACCGGGCTTCGTATCGGACTGGCGGCGGTTAAGGCTCTGGCTGAGGTATTGGACAAGCCGATTGCGGCGGTGTCGCTGCTGGAAGTGTGCGTCTTCGCCAGCGGCACGCAAGGCAAGATCATGGGCGCTCTGGATGCGGGCCGGAGTGAAGTTTACGTGGGCGAGTATGAAATCCCGGCACATGCGGACCACGGTCCGCGAGAGTATATCTTGACCAGAAGTGAGTTCCTTGCCCAGGCGAAGGGATGGACAGTGGTGACTCCGAACTCCGTTCTAAGCGAGGCGGCGGCCGCGGCCGGCTTATCAGTCTTACCATTGCCGCCGATCTCTGCTGCTGCGGTTGCTCGGCTGGGATGGCGCAAGCTTCAGTCCGGCGAGACGGTGCGGCCTGAGGAGCTAGAGGCGAACTACATCCGCCGCACCGATGCCGAGATGCTGGAGAGAATAGGATAAGGAAGCGAGCCGAACGCGCGATGAATGGGTCGCAAGAAACGCGACCCTTCGGCTTCGCTCAGGGCAGGCTCCTTCGCGCGGCTCGCCCAGATTCCCTCGGCAAGCTCGGGACAGGCTCTTCGCTGCGCAGAGAACGCTTGCTCAGGATGACAACCAACTTGCGCATCCGACGGACACAAGCCGCCGACGTTCCCGCAATGATGGCTCTGCAGCGTGAGAGCCCCGCCGCCGCAGACTGGTCTCAAAAGCAGTATGAGGCGTTGTTCGTCCCCACAAGCGGACAGCAGCGCTCCGAGCGCTGGGCATGGATAGCGGAAGATGAGGGCGAAGCGCCTGGAATTCTGGCATTCCTGGTGGCGCAACGCGTTGAGGCGGAGTGGGAGCTGGAGAACATCGTGGTTGCTGGAACAGATCGCCGCCGGGGCGTGGGGACGCGCCTGCTGAGCGAGTTCGTCGCCCATGCGCGGGCTGAAAAGGGCAGTGGAATATTCCTGGAAGTCCGCGAGTCAAATCGAAGCGCGCGCGCCCTCTATCGGAAAGCAGGCTTCGAAGAAACAGGTTTACGCAAGAGTTACTACTCTAACCCTTCGGAAGACGCAATCCTTTGTCGTCTAAACCTTTGCTAGTACTTTCTCATTACGAGACTGCACCAGAATTCGGCATTGAACCGACATTGGTGCTGTGGTACTTTTAAACACGAATCCCGGTTTGGAGGTCTGCTGGATGCTGACTCCGAAAGACACTCTCCTGACCAGCCATGATGAGTTCCGCAAGCTGGCTCAGGAGCACATGCAGTATTCCACTCGTCTTGATTCTCTTACCCAAAAACGTTATCTCAGCGAAGATGAAAAACTTGAGGAAGTCCGGCTCAAGAAGCTGAAGCTGCGGCTCAAGGACCAGATGCAATCGATTGAGCGGGAGTATCGGCAGCAGTTCGGAACTCACGTAGCATAATTTCTGGCCATTTGAAGGCGGCCGTCGCCGCTACAGGGGTTTTGTATCTACTCATCGGGCGCGCATTGCGCCTTTCTTTATTTGGACTTAGACGCTTTCTCATCGATCGTGAGCGAGCGCCGCCTGCCTCTGCACTATAATGGCTGTTCCCATGGTTCGTGACGGCTACTTCTACGGGCTGGCTCTTGCTGCGGCTGGAGTTCTGGTCGGCTGGTTCGCACATCCTGCTTGGGCCCTGGTGCCGCTGTTGCTTGCGTTGTTCTTCCTCTGGTTCTTTCGCGACCCGGAGCGGGCAATTCCAGATGCCGCAGGCGCTTTGGTGTCGCCGGGGGATGGGAAAGTTACAGACGTCTCATTCGTAACGACGAACGGGGAGAAGCAGGCTCGTATCAGCATCTTCCTGAGCGTTTTCGACGTCCACGTGAACCGTTCACCGATTGCAGGAGTAGTGCGCGAAGTGCGCTACCAGCGCGGAAAGTTCATGAACGCCATGAATCGGGCTTCGGCGGAGCACAATGAGCAGAATATTGTCTGCATGGAGGGCGATGGCCAGGTTGTGGTCTTTAAGCAGATCGCGGGATTGCTGGCGCGAAGGATTGTCTTCCATCCGAAAGTGGGCGACCGGCTGGAACGCGGCCAACGGGTGGGGCTGATCAAGTTCGGTTCCCGCGTGGACGTTTTGTTCGACGCTGCCGCCGTCCTGCAAGTGAAAGTGGGCGACCGGGTTCGGGGCGGGGCGAGCGTCCTGGCTTACCTGCAGCCGAAGGGCGAACTGGCGAGTGCGGGGCGTTATTCTGCCAGCGAAGGAGTGCGCTGATGGATCTTCCCGTTTCAAAACCCGGGCAGCACCAGCGGCGTCCACGCCGCATGCGCAAGGGGATGTACATTCTCCCGTCGCTGTTCACCACGGGGAATATGGCGGCCGGGTTCTACGCCATTCTCGAGATTGTCCACGCGAGCGCCATAAACTACTGGCATTTAGACAATGCCGCCAAGGCAATTGGGTTCGCCGTGCTGTTCGACGGCCTTGACGGACGCGTGGCGCGCATGACTGGCACCAGCAGCGAGTTTGGCAAGGAACTCGATTCGCTGGCGGATGTGATCACTTTTGGCGTGGCTCCGGCGATGCTGGCCTGGACCTGGGGATTTCATCTGATGCCCCCGGTCGCGCTCAGCGAGTGGAATTGGAACATCAAGCTCACCCAATTGGGGGCGATTGCCGCCTTCCTGTTTCTCATGGCTGGAGCCAGCCGTCTGGCGCGCTTCAACATCACGTCGAATCCGCAGCCTTCCAATCCCGGACGGCCGGGGAAGAAGTACTTCGTCGGCATGCCCATTCCGGCGGGTGCAGGAGTGGTTGCGGCCGTGGTCCATTTTCAGTCAGGCGTTCCGCTCGAATCCTGGTACACAGCGATGACCTGGCTGGCGATGGTGGCCGCAGTGGGCTACCTGATGGTGAGCACCTGGCGCTTTTACAGCTTCAAAGACATTGATTTCCGCTCGCGCCATCCCTTCCGTTTGATCATTCTCTTTGGGGCGCTGTTCGCCGGCATCTGGTTCTTCTCCAAGCCGGTGCTGTTCGGGGTTGCGTTGCTTTATACGTTTTCCGGAGTGTTCTGGCGCTTGCAGTGGATGTTCCGCCGCCGGAACCAGCCTCCGCCGCCTGCCTACAAGGAGGCCTCGCAGACTTCATGAGTACGCCGTCCAAAATCGCGGCGCCTTCACTTTCTCCTTCTGCGCGCGGACAGCTGTATCGCGCGGCGATCGTCGGCGCGGCCACGCTCAAAGGGAAGGAAGTCGCTGAAATGCTCAATGAGCGCAACTTCCCGGCCGTGGATGTGCGCCTGCTTGACGATGACGAATCGATCGGCCAACTGGAAGCGGCAGGCGATGAAATCAACTTCATCCAGAGCGTGCGTGCGGAGCAGTTCACGCACGTGGACTTCACTTTCTTTGCCGCCGACGCGGAGTGTACGCGCAACAACTGGAAGCGGGCCCGCGATGCCGGCAGCGCGATCATCGACCTTTCCAGCGCCTTGGAAGAGGAAGCGGGGGCCAATGTGCGCTCGCTCTGGATCGAGCGCGAGCGGGGCGAGATGTGGCAACCCGAACTGCAGCCGGCTCCGTGCGTGGTGGCTCATCCTGCGGCTGTGACTCTGGCTCTGCTGCTGCTGCGGGCGCGCAAGACGGGCGCGATACGGAGCGCGGTGGCGACCGTTTTTGAGCCAGCGTCCGAGCAGGGGCAGAAAGGCATGGACGAGTTGCACCAGCAAACCGTGAATCTGCTGTCGTTTCATCCGCTGCCCAAGGACGTGTTCGATGAGCAGGTGGCGTTCAACATGCTTGCGCGCTACGGGCAGAAATCGCAACTGTCGCTGGAGTCGCTGGAAGCACGCGTGCGGCGACATTATCAAAAGATTGCCGGAGCGGACGCGCCGCAGCCCGCGCTGATGCTGCTCCAGCCTCCAGTGTTTCACGGCCATGCGCTGGCCATCTTTTTGGAGATGGAGCAAGCGGTGGATCAGGAACGATTGTCGCAGGCTCTGGCTGGAGACCACGTGACGCTGGCGGGTGCGGAAGACGATTCGCAGCCGAACAACGTGAACACGGCGGGTCAGGCCAATATTCTGGTTTCTCTCAAAAGCGAAGCGGCCCGGCCCCATGGGATCTGGCTGTGGGCGGCCGCCGACAACTTGCGCATCGCGGCTATGACTGCGTTGGAGTGCGCCGAGAGCATGATTGCAACCCGCCCGCTGGGAAAAATACAATGAAGGTTCGGCGGGCCGCGTGGCTGGCGTTGCTCTTCCTAACATGGAGCGTGGCCAGCGCCGGTTGCGGATACCACACGGCCGGCCACGCCGTGCAGCTTCCGGAAAACGTTAAGACCATTGCCGTACCGGCGTTCGTAAACGAGACCAACACTTACCGCATCGAACAGATGCTGACTTCGTCGGTGGTGCGCGAGTTCACTACGCGCACGCACTATCACATCCTCAATAGTTCGGGCGAAGCTGCCGATGCCACGCTGCTCGGCACCGTCGTCTCGGCCTCTTCGACGCCGCTCACCTACAACACCGCGACCGGACAGGCTGCCAGCGTTTTGGTAGTGGTGAGCATGAGGGTCTCGCTCACGGACCGTCAGGGCAAGGTGCTTTACCAGAATCCCTCGTACCTGTTTCGCGAGCAGTACGAAGTTTCGCAGGATCTGGCCAGTTTTTTCGAGGAAGACTCGCCCGCCTTCCGGCGGCTCTCCCAGGATTTTGCCCGTACCCTGGTCTCTAACATTCTGGAGGGCTTCTAGATGCTAGAGTTTCAGAGGGTCGTCGGTCGTCGGTCGTTAGCCGGGCGACGACCAAGGGCCGACGACCGACGACGTGTTACCGCCAGTTGGAATTCCGAGGGTCACTTCTGATGCGGGCTTTTGCCCAGGCTGATCGGTTCGTCATTGAACTCGAATCGCACAAGCTGCGTCCAGCCTATGTTTTCGTTGGCGATGAGGCTTTCTTCCGCAAGCGTTTTCGGGACGCCATCCTCGAGCACTTGGTTCCGGCTGATCTGCGTGACTTCAGCCTGTTCGAGTTCGACCTCGCAGAGAACGATCTTGCCGAAGTTCTCGACCGAGCCCGCACACCCTCTCTGATGGCGCCATTTCAGGTTTTCTTTGTGCGCGGGGTGAAGAGTCTTTTTGGCCGTGGCTCGAATGAAGAAAAACTCGCCGCCATCGAAGAATATTGCAAGAACCCGAATCCCGACGCGCTGGTGGTGTTTGTCGCCGACCACATCAGCATTCCGGCCGACGTGCGCCGCATGGAGATGCAGGACAAAGAACGCTACCAGCGCATCCGCGAAACCATGGGCCAGTACTGCGGCATCGTCGAACTGGCGCGGGTGGAGGAAGGCGAAGCGGTGCGCTGGATTTCAGACTATTGCACCAGCCGCGCCGTGAAAATCGATCCCGACGGCGCCCGCGAACTGGTCGATGCGCTCGGCGGCGACATGATGATGATCTCCAACGAACTGGAGAAGCTCATGCTCTACGTCGGCGCGCGGAACCGCATCACGCTTGGCGACGTGGAAACCATGGTGCTAGCCGCGAAGCAGCGTTCGCTGTATGAACTGACCGACGCTATCTCCGCTAAAGATCGGGTGCGCGCGCTGGAAGTGCTGGATGCGATCCTGACATCGGGCGATGGCGAAGAGGCCGCCATCGGGCATATCTACATGCTGGCGAAAACCTTCCGGCAGATGCTGGTGATTCTCGAGCGCAACGTGCGCGACCAGCGCATGCTGTGGGCCGCGCTGTGGCAGGGATTCCGCGTGCCTCCGTTTGCCGCCGATGACATCATCAAGCAGGCCCGCCGCTACAAGTCCCGCCGCGATCTGACGCGTGCGATACGCCTGGTGGCGAAGGCCGATCTCGCCCTGCGCTCCAATCCTGTGAGCAAGCGCATGGTGCTGGAACGTCTGGTGATGGATCTGACCACCGAGCCGAAGTTGGAATCTCCGGGATGGATGCAGGATCAGTTGCCGGTGTAGCTGCTTTCAGCTGTCAGCCATCAGCCATTCAGCTCAAGCCGTAAACGGCAGGCTCTCAGCCGTGCGTCATGCTCGATGTAAGCGCCTATCTCGATCGCATCGGCTATCAAGGTTCGACTGCGCCCACCCTGGATACTCTACGTGCGATCCATCGCGCGCATCTATTGACCGTTCCCTTCGAAAATCTCGATATCGCCCGCGGCCGCAAGATTGTGCTCGACGAGGAAGCATTCTTCCGCAAGATCGTACAGCGTCGCCGCGGTGGCTTCTGTTATGAGTTGAACGGATCATTTGCCGCGCTTCTACGCTACCTCGGATTTAAAGTCACATTGCTCTCGGCTCGCGTCGCAAGAGACGCAGGCGGCGAGGGACCGGAGTTCGACCATTTGTGCTTGCGGGTCGATTTGGATGAACCGTGGCTGGCCGACATCGGCTTCGGGGAGTCGTTCGTGGAGCCGCTGCGCCTCCGGACGAATCTCGAGCAGGCCGATCCTGCCGGCATCTTCCGAATCGTGCGTCGGGGTAAGAGGTTGCAGCTAGAAAAGATGGAGCCCGATGGCAAGTGGAAGAGGCAATATTCCTTCGTGCAGCAGTCGCGCTGCTTGCACGATTTTGCGGGCATGTGCCACTACCACCAGACATCTCCCGAATCGTCTTTCACGCGGAAGAGTATTTGTACAAGGGCTACCAACGACGGGCGAATCACTCTGGCTGACATGAAATTGATTGTGACGAACAATGGCCGGCAAACCGAGACTTTGCTTGCGTCTGAGCAGGAGCGAAACGACGCTCTCAGGGAGTATTTCGGTATCGTCGGTGCATGAACACAAACGGCAGAATCTCGCAAGCCTGACGTTCTAAGTGCCATGCTAAGAGCTAAAGGCCAAGCGCCAACAGCTACTTCATCGCATTGACGCGGACGCCGAGGCGGGACTTGTAGCGTGCGGCCGTATTGCCGTGCAGGGTGCCCTTCTGGATCGCCTTGTCGAGCGCGGATACGGTCTGGCGGTAGGTCTGCTCGGCGGCTTGCTTGTCGCCCTTCTCGATGGTTTCGCGCAGAGTCCGCAGCGCGGTGCGCAGGCGGGAGGTGTTGGCGCGATTGGTGGCCGTGCGCTTCTCGGTCTGACGGGCGCGTTTAAGCGCCGAAAAATGATTAGCCATAGTGCTTCGTTGCCCTTTGTGTGTACTGCGAGATATTCCGGTGAGTACCGAATAGGTTATTCTACGGGACTAACTCTCGACTGGTCAAACGGTTGCCTCGCCATTGACTCCCACCCCGGCGCGGGGTACGCTTTAACTAATGGTAGTGACTTGCCCTCTGGGCATGCGCATCCCGGCCGGTCCCGTCTCGAAGCATAATCCTGTTTTGTCTGCGAAGCGGCTGAGGTGTGTGTTTTCTTGGAGAGGGCTGTGGTCGGGTCGCCTCGCTTCGCTCGGCGGACAGCCCCTTCGGCTTCGCTCAGGGCAGGCGAGGCGGCTGTCTCAACATGTTCATCCATGTCCCGCATGGTTCACTGTACTACAAGGTTCATCGAAGAGACTGAATGAAGAAAAGCATCGGGATTAGTCCCAACATCGAGACTTTGTTCGGCACGCGCGATGAGAATGTGCGCGTGCTGGAAGACGGTCTGAACATCACCATTGATCTGCGATCGAACGCCATTGAACTGGAGGGCGCGGCGCGCGACGTGGCTCGCGCCGAGCAGGTGTTTGCCGATTACGAAAGCCTGCAGAAATCCGGCTACAGCTTTAATAACGGCGATCTCAACAGCATGCTGCGTGTGCTGACCGCCGATGCGAGTGCCACCTTGCGCGGACTCGCCGACGCCGGCCGCCAGCGCTCGCTGGGGCGCCGCATGGTGCAACCGAAGAGCGTGAATCAGCGGCGGTATGTCGAGGCGATCGAGAAGCACGACATGGTGTTCGGCATCGGCCCGGCGGGTACGGGTAAGACTTATCTTGCCGTGGCCATGGCGATTTCGGCGTTGCTGGCCAAGCGGGTAAACCGCATCATCCTGGCGCGTCCGGCGGTGGAAGCGGGCGAGCGGCTGGGCTTTTTGCCGGGCACGCTGCAGGACAAGATCGATCCCTACCTGCGTCCGCTGTACGACGCGCTTTATGACATGCTCGATCCGGAAAAGGTGGACCGCTATCTGGAGAAGAACGTCATCGAGATTGCGCCGATCGCATTCATGCGCGGGCGCACGTTAAACGATTCGTTCGTGATTCTCGACGAAGCCCAGAACACGACTTCGGAGCAGATGAAGATGTTCGTCACGCGTCTTGGATTCAACTCGAAGGCGGTGATTACCGGAGACGTTACGCAGATCGACTTGCCCAACGCGCGCCGCAGCGGGTTGCTGGAAGCGATCGACATCTTGAAGCGGGTGGAAGGTTTGACGTTCGTTCACTTCGATGAATCCGATGTGGTGCGGCATCACCTGGTGCAACGTATTATTCGCGCCTACGACGAGCACAAGACGCTGGTCGCCGAGCAGCAGATGCTGCTGTTGGCGGGCGGGAAAAACGCTGAGTCCGGAGGCGCAGGGGTGAGGAGCGCCGAGGCGAAAAATCCCGCGGCGGATGCGAATGACCGATCCACAGCCTCGGGAGAATAGAATCCTAGGTGGCGCGGGAGGGCTGAAATCGGGCCCTCCTGTTTATTTTCCAAAGTGTCCGAGCGGGCACGATGGGAGGAAGTTGGTTATCTTCCGAAAAAGAATCGCGGGGTTGAGCGCATCAACGCTGGAACGTTTTGTGTTGCGGGCGAGACGAGCGGCTCATTTGCGTGAAACGGTGAACGTACTGGTGACGAACAGTCTCGAGTTGCGCGCTCTCAACCGGCGATTTCGCGGAGCCGACAAAGCCACGGATGTATTGTCGTTTCCATCGCCGGAGGTGGAACGCAGCAAGGCCAGGCGCGCTGCCGGAGACGTGGCAATTTCCGCGGACATCGCCCGGGAAAACGCCGGGCGCTTTGGCCATTCTGTAGCGGACGAGGTGAAAGTTCTGGCGCTGCACGGCATTCTGCATCTGGCGGGCTTCGATCACGAGCGCGACAACGGCGAGATGGCCCGTGAAGAGGGCCGATTGCGGCGGCAACTCAAGTTGGAGGTCGGGCTGATCGAGAGGGCGCAGCCTCGACCGGGCAAGGTTTCGAGCCGGGAGAAACGCAATCATCGCGCGCCCGGCGCAAGGCGGAGAACGGCATGAATTGGGGCGTCACACTCGCGCTAATCCCGCTGCTGGGGTTGCTGGCGCTGGCCTCCTACGTTGACCGTGTCTACCAGGAGATCGGCAAATTTCTATCGCGCGAATTTCAGGACAACATCGACGTCTTCGAGCAGAAAGTTGAGCCCAACCTGCACGTCAGCCGCGGCCGGGCATCGCTTTCCATGTCAGTGCTCAAGCAGTTGACCACGGCAACCATCGCCTTGCTTGTGGGCTTTGTGGTCTTCGGTGACCAGCGCTGGAGCATCTATGAAATCCTGCAGGCTGCCGTCAGCCTGATTCTGATCGTCATCCTCTTCAACCAATTCCTGCCCTTTGTCTTTTTCTCGCGTACTAACGGCGTGTGGCTCATCCGCTGGACGTGGCTGGTTCGAATGCTGATTTATCTGGTGCTGCCCGTGACGATAGTCCTAGGCTTCCTGCAATCGGTGGCGTCGCTCACCCGCCAGAACACAAACGAGCAGCCGGAGAGCGCGGCCGAAGCCGTAGATGCGTTGATCGAAGCGGGGCAGGAAGAAGGCATTATCCAGGAAGGGGACCGCGAACTGATTCAGTCCGCGGTGGAATTCAGCGGCAAGACGGTGCGCGAAGCTATGAAGCCGCGTCCCGAGATGTTTGCCGTGCCGGTGGAGACCACGGTCGAGCGCTTCATCGAAATGCTGCGCACCAAGCACTACTCGCGGGTTCCGGTGTACGCAGAAAGCATCCACAACATCAAAGGCATCGTCTACGCCCAGGACGTTTTACAAGTGCCGGACAGTGAGGCTTCGAAGCGCACGCTCGATACGCTGATGCGGCGCGACGTGTATTTCGTCCCCGAGAGCAAGCTGGGCAGCGACCTGCTGCGGGAGATGCAGAAAAACAACATCCGGATGGCGATCGTGGTCGATGAGTATGGCGGTGTGGCTGGTTTGGTCACCATCGAAGATCTGGTGGAAGAGATCGTGGGTGAAATCCGGGACGAGCATGAGAAGCCGGAGATCTTGCGCGAGAATGACCAGTCTTTCATTGTGTCTGGAGGAATGGACGTGGACCGCCTCGCCGAACTGTTCGGAACGAAACCGGAGGGCAGGGAATCTGCCACTGTGGCGGGACTGGTCAGCGAACTGGCAGGACATATCCCGCAGCGCGGCGAAACGGTGGATGACGACGGCTTGCGCTTCGAGGTTCTGGAGTCAACCGACCGCAAGGTGGAGCGCGTCAGAATTACCGCAGTCCAACCGCGGCAGTTGAAGCTGATATAACAGGTGTTTAGGTCTTGGGTCTTAGGTGTTAGGCTCCGGTTGTGATCTGAGAGCCTTCGCTATCTCTATTGGAACCTAAGACCTAAGACCTAGCACCCAAGACCTGCGCTCTTATGCCCTTCCGCTCCGGTTTTGTCTGTATCCTTGGACGGCCCAACGCGGGCAAGTCCACGCTGCTCAATGCTCTTGTGGGCGAAAAACTGGCCATCATCTCGCCCAAACCGCAAACCACACGCAACCGGATCCAAGGAATCGTCAACCTGCCTAAGGGCAAAGGCCACGATGCGGCGCAGATCGTTCTGATCGACACTCCGGGCGTGCATAAGCCGGACAGCTCGTTGGGCCGCAAGATGATGGTCGAAGTACGGGAGGCGCTGGAGGGCTGTGACGTTGTCCTCCTGATCATGGATGCGACGCGCAAGCTGGATCGGCGCGATGAATTTGCGATACAGATGCTCAAGCATTCACCGGCGAAAGTCTGCCTTGTCCTTAATAAAGTAGACCTGCTGCGCGGAGGCAAGGGCAAGTTGCTACCATTGATTGAGGAGTACAAGAAGCTGCATCAATTCCAGGAGATCATCCCAATTTCCGCGCTGAAACATGATGGTCTCGACATCCTGCTGAAGGAGTTGACGGCGGCGCTGCCTGCTGGTCCGCCCTATTTCCCAGAAGATCAAGTTACGGACCAACCGGCTCGCTTCATGGCTGCGGAGATCGTGCGCGAGCGTGTGCTGGTCGAGACCGAGGAAGAACTGCCCTACGCAACCACGGTGCTCGTTGAGAATTTCGAGGAGGGCGTCAAGCTGACGCGCATTTCCGCCACGATCTACTGCGAGCGCGAAGGCCAGAAAGGCATCCTCATCGGCAAGAAGGGACAGATGCTGAAGCGGATCGGTACGTCGGCCCGCTTGCAGATCGAGCGCATGTTAGGGACCAAAGTTTTCCTCGAGCTTTACGTAAAGGTTCAGCCCAACTGGCGGGAATCGCGCGGCTTCGTGGAGGAACTTGATTGGAGAAGACAGTTGGAGCATTTGACGGACGGAAAGGCCGAACTGCCAAGAGCGCCTTCACGAGGAAATGCCGTCAAGAGAAACGAGATACGAAGTTCTGAACTCACGAGCGGCGTCACTAAAGGGCACTAAGTATCAGGGATTTATCTCCTCGTGTAACTTAGCGCGCTTAGTAGTTGATGCCTTTGACAGCTGTTGATGACTTTGAGACAGCTCCAATCGTGGAGTTTGTCGTGCTGATGCTTTACCAGCTAGAATCAGTCACCAGCAGCCTTGCAACGCTAACGAGCCGAACATGTCAACGGATTCCAGCGGGGAAGCTCTTCCCGAAAAAGACTTTGATCCAGACAAGTTGCACTTGCTTTTGCGGATAACGCTCTCCGCCGACCGCAAAGCAGTGGATCCGGTAGTCCAGGAAGTGATGGCCGTCGTCCGTCAGATGAAGGCCTTGGACGGCAAGGATCTTGCGATCGAGTTAGCGCTGCAAGAGGCGCTGGCCAATGCAGTGATTCACGGCGCCAAAGAAGATCCTACCAAGACAGTGGAGTGCCTGGTTAGCAGCGACGATGAGCGCGGCGTGCTGATAGTGGTGCGAGATCCAGGCGCGGGGTTTGCGCCCGAGGCCATTCCCAGTTGCTCAGTCGGAGAAAACGTTTATTCCCATCATGGGCGCGGGATTTTTCTCATCAACCAGCTCATGGATGAAGTGGAGTTCAGAAAGAACGGCACTGAAATCCGCATGGTGAAGCACTAGACCGGCTTTACGCCTGCTGTATCCCATTGCACCGGAGCGAAGCTGTCATCCCGAGCGAAGCGGATCTTGGTGTTTGCCTGCAGCGGCGACGTGGGTTGCGCAAGCAAGAACCTAGATCCCTCGCTTCGCTCGGGATGACAAGCGTGCTTCGAGCGAACTCTACTCCTTCACCGCTATGCCCAGTGTTTTCATCTTACGGTAGAGGTGGCTGCGCTCCAGGCCCAGCACTTCGGCGGTGCGGGTGATGTTGCCGTGGTTCTCGTCGAGCTTCTTGAGAATAAAATCCCTCTCGTAGGCGTCCCGGGCCTGGTGCAACGTGGAGAATTCGCTACGCGCCGCCCGCCGGTGGCCATCGCGATAGACCAGGGGCGGCAGATGCTTGCGGTCGAATCGTGTGGTCATGGGATTCATGATCACAATCCGCTCGATCACATTGCGCAGTTCGCGCACGTTGCCCGGCCAGGAATAGCGCATCAGAGCCTCGACGGCGTCGTCGGTGATCTCGCGTGGGCGGCGCCCGTAGGTCGCCGCCAGATCTTTCAGGAAGTGCCGCGCAAACAGCGGAATATCTTCCTTGCGGTCGCGCAGCGGAGGCACGAAGAAAGGGATCACGTTCAGCCGGTAAAACAGGTCTTCGCGAAAATTTCCTTTGGAGATTTCCTCTTCCAGGTCTTTGTTGGTCGAGGCGATGATGCGCGCGTCCACCATAATCGTTTCATCGCTGCCGAGGGGAGCGACGCGCTGTTCTTCGAGGGTGCGCAACACTTTCGACTGCGTTTTCAGGCTCATGTCGCCCACTTCATCGAGAAACAGCGTTCCTCCGCTTGCCTTTTGAAACTTGCCTTCCTTGTCGGCCGTGGCTCCCGCGAATGATCCTTTGTAATGGCCGAACAGTTCGCTTTCGATGAGATCTTCTGGAATGGCGGCGCAGTTGACCTCGACAAAAGTCTCATCCTTGCGCAAGCTTTGCGCATGGATCGCGTGGGCGACCAGTTCCTTCCCGGTGCCGGATTCGCCATAGATCAGAACGCGGCCGTTGGTGGGCGCCATCAGGCCAATCTGCTGGCGCAGCGCTTTCATCGGAATGCTGTCACCCACGATCACGCTCTTGGCGTAAAGCTGTTTCTTGAGGTCAACATTCTCGTGCCGCAGCTTTTTGGATTCGATCGCGTTCTTGACCAGGATCAGCGTCTTGTCGATGGAGAGCGGTTTTTCCAGGAAGTCATACGCGCCCAGTTTAGTGGCGCGCACGGCGGTTTCGATGTTTCCGTGGCCTGAGATCATGATCACTTCGGGAGGGTTGTCCATTTCGCGGATTTTTTCCAGCGTTTCCAGACCGTCGATGCCGGGCAGCCAGATATCCAGTAACACGACTTCGTATGTGCGCTCGCGGCGGAGCAGTCTGAGGCATTCTTCACCGCTCTCGACCGTTGCAGTTTCGTAGCCTTCGTCCGCCAGCACTCCCTGCAGCGATTCGCGAATGCCGGTTTCGTCGTCGACGATGAGAATCTTATGCATGCTGAGCCGTAACCGCGGCCAGCGCGGGTTCGGGAACGACTGGCAGTTCCACGATGAAGCGCGCTCCCACCGGCTGGTTTTCTTCCACGCGAATAGACCCGTGATGCTCTTCGATGACGCGGCTCACGATTGCCAGGCCGAGACCGGTCCCGCGCTTTCTGGTGGAGAAATAAGGCAGAAAGAGTTTTTCCTTCAGCTCGCGGGTCACGCCATGGCCGGTATCTGCGACGGTAATTTCGACCGCATCGCGGCTGGCCACCAGCGAGGTTGAAATCTGGATCTCGCGTACCAGCGAATTCTGCATAGCTTCGGCGGCATTGTCCACGAGGTTGGCGACGGCGCGCTTCATCGCCTCCGCGTCGGCCATGACTTTGGGCAGGTCTGGAGCAAGCGACTTGTGCAGACGAATGCCATCCAGTCTCCCATCGAACATGGAGACCGCGCTCTCGATGACTTCATTGATATCCGCCGGATGCGGATTCGACGCGGGAAACCGCGCCAGTGTGGAGAACTCATCGACCAGCCGGCGAACGGTTTCGGCTGCGCCCGCAATGGTTTGCGCGCAGGAGCGGATGACCTCGAGTGAGGCCGGGTCGGAGGGGGACCGCTCCAAATGACGCTGGATGCGCTCGGCGGAGAGCGCGATCGGCGTAAGGGGATTCTTGATCTCATGCGCCACGCGCCGCGCCACCTCCCGCCAAGCCGCCTGCTTCTGAGCCTTCAGAAGATCGGAAAGATCTTCGAAAACAAGCACGTATCCCGAGCGCTCCTCCTGATGGAGCAGGGTTGCCACGGTGACTGCCACGTTCAGAGGAGTACGCTGCAGCGGCATTTCCATCTGGCTGGTGGTCATGCCCATGCGATCGGCGCGGCGCAGCATTGGTTCCAGATCCTGAAGAACTTCCGCAGGAAATACGTCCGCCAGGCGCGCGCCGCGCAGCATGTGCTCTGTGTCCGCAAAACTTTCAGGATGGAACATGCGCAGCAGGGCCTGGTTGGCGTGCGTAACGCGGCGCGCGGCATCGAGCGAAAGGACTCCCGTGGGGATACTCTCGAGGATGGTCTCCATCTGGCGCCGGCGTTGGTCCAGCTCAGCATTGGCAGCACTGGCATCGCGGCTGGAAGCTTCGATCTGCCGCCGGCTGGTTTCCAGTTCCTCCGCCATGCGGTTGAAGGAACGGACTAAATCGCCAATTTCATCGGCGGAATTCACGTCGATCCGGTAATCAAGGCGTCCGCGAGAGATTTCCTGCGTCGCCTCGGCCAACGCAGACAAGGGCCGGGTCACCAGCTTGGAGAGAAACAGCGCCAGCCAGGTGCTGACAAAAAGCACCATCATCGTGAGCAGCAGAAGCAGGCCCATGTATGTCTGGCGCACGTGCCGCCGCTCGAGGCTCAACTGAAGATAGCGCCGCTGGCTAGCCTGGATCTGGGTTACCGTCCTGGAGAACTCTGACGGCAGTGGCATGGCCACCAGAATCAGGCCATTCTGCCCGACTGGGGCGCTGCCCACTGCGTACTCCGTTTGTTCCCACGTGAAATGGCTGGACTGGCCGGCGGCAACCTGCGCCAGTGGAAGCTTGTCTTTCAACACCGGCCAGGGAGCGGGAACACCGAAGCTCGCCTCTGCGACTCCGTTCTCCAAAGCGACCACAAATCCACCCTGCAAAGCGGGTTCATGCCTGCGAAATACCTCGACGGCTGCGGAAAACCCATGACCTTCGAAAGCGCGCTTCGTCTCCGGCGAGGCAGCTATAGTTACGGCTCGTGAGTGCGCATTCTGTGCCGCGTAGGTGGCAAGTAACGACGCCATCGCATCGGTGTCGGCGCGAACTTCCTCCACCGGGGTGGAGAACCACTTGTCAATCGAGCGGTTCATCAGTCCGTAGGCGAACCAATACATCACCATAACCGGAACGAACGACAGCAGCAGCGCTCCCACTACCATCCGCGTTCGGAATTTCGACCCCAGCACGCCCAGACGGCGCTCGGCAAGCAGCTTGAGCAGATTGCGAGCCAGCACGAACGTGAGAGCAACGAACAGAAGAGAAATGAGCAGCGAGAGGGCATAAAAAACTACGGTCTGCTGGTTGGTGCCGGGGCTCAGTATGGTTTCGTTAAACGCGGTCTGAGAAACCAGGATCGCGAGCAGCAGAAAAACCGCCACCGTCAGCAGGATAATGATCTGCTTGCGGTTGGGAGTTTTAGGAGGTCGAGTTGGAGCGGTCTGCACCACGCGGATTCGGCGGTCCAGTCGCTGCAGGCCAGTCGTGGCCTGCAGGCAATAAGCGGACTCGCAACTCATTATAGATGCAGGCCGCTGCGGAAGCGCCCCAAATCGCCGCTAGAGTCAATGTGCGGGGGAGCGTCCCGCCGAAAGCTCATCCAGCATCGCACGATAGGCGGGCTTGGGCTGGTAGGCTCGATCAAAGGGCAAAGCCTGCCCGCGAGCGCCGCGCGAATGAGATCCGATCCAGGAGTATTTGTCGGAGAATCCCCAGGTCTGGATCGCGGTGCAGCCCGCACTGTTCAAGCATGCCCTGACGATCCCGCGATAGATATCTGCCTGGCGGGTCAAGTCGTCAGGCCGAGGGCGGCCGTCAGAATCCACCGGCAGGGAGACGTCAAGCTCCGTGATATGAACTTGCACACCCAATGCCGTTAGCCGTGCGATGTTGGTGGCGATTGCCGGGATGTCTACATCGAGCGCCGGTATGTGCATCTGCAATCCCACGCCATCGATGGGAACGCCCCGGCGCTTGAAATCCTTGACCATGGCGTAGATCGCGTCCGACTTGCGGTTCAGTCCTTCACCTTCCGCTTCGTTGTAGAACAGCAACGCATGCGGATCTGCCTTACGGGCCCAGCGAAACACTTGCTCGATGTAGTCGGTTCCTTTTTTCGACCATCCGATGCCGGGCTCGTCGTACCAGATTGAATCGCGCACTTCCCCGTGCTCATCGAGAGCCTCGTTGACCACATCCCACGCGAACACCTCGTCCGCATAGTGCTTCATCACCCGGGTGATGTGCTCGTGCAAGAGCCGCGACAGTTGCGGGGCTGTGAAGTGACCTTGCGTCAGCCAATCCGGGTTGTAGCGGCCCCAAACCAGACAATGGCCGCGGACCTTCATCTGATGGGCCTGCGCGAAGCGAACCACCTCATCGCCTTGGCGAAAATCGTAGGTGGCTGCGTCGGGCCTTAGCGCCCACCACTTCATGGCGTCTTCCGCTTCCACCATGTTGAACTCGCGAGCGAGGGTCGAGGAGTAACCAGGTTCCGACAGTTGTGAAGGACGGACGGCTGTTCCGACAAGAACTCCAGATTTTTCAGCTTCCTGCCGCAGCGATTGGGCGCAGCAGACGGAAGTAATCGCGAGCGCGATAATTGCGGAACTACAAGCATGTTCAAACACGAATCGTCTCTGGAATGCTTTGTTGTAATTCATTGTTCGGGCCTAAGACCTGATACTTAAGACCCTTCAGTTAGACCGAGGCAGGAACTTCTGTAAAGGGCATTCGTCACATCGCGCCTGTGACTTTCTGCAGTAGTTCTTTCCCACGCCGACGATCAGGCCGTGCATCTCGTTGTAAACCTGGGCCAGAGCTGTGCGTTTCGCCGTGCTCACTGCCGACGGAGGATGGGCAGCACCGGGAAATCCCGCCGCTAAATGTTGATTGCCGGTGTCGCCGCCGGCGGCTGCGGAATCTGCCACGGGCGCCAGTTCCCGCTCGAACAGTTCCCGAATCTGGTCATAAGCGGCTTTTTCCGGAAGAATCTCGTGGCGAGCAAGGATCCGCCGCGTGTAGGCGTCCACCACGAACACCGGATGGTTGCCGGCGTACAGCAGTATGGAATCGGCGGTTTCGGGGCCGACACCATGCAAATTGAGAAGTTCTTCCCGCAGCTTTTCTGTGGGCCGCGCGAACAATTTCGTCAGAGAGCCTTGGTACTGTTGGTCCAGAAACGCAACAAAGATCTTCAGGCGTTTGGTTTTCTGACGGAAATATCCGGCGGGGCGAATCAGACGCTCGAGTTCGGCCAAACCCACCCGGCGGATCCCTCTCACACTAAGCAGGTGAGCTGAGCGGAGATTCTCCAGAGCTTTCTCCACGTTCGTCCACGCGGTGTTCTGCGTCAGATAAGCGCCCACGATCACCTCAAAGCGCGACCGTGCCGGCCACCAATGCTGCCGTCCCCACGCGTGAAATAAAGCGTGGTAGTAGGTTCGAATCTGATGCTTTCTTGCGTCGACTCGCAAAGTTAAGCGTTCCTCACTGTTGAGTTTAACCCGGCCGTAAGCAGGTCCACACCGGATGTGGCAGGGTTTAGCGGCACTTACCGAAGTGCATGTACTGCAGCTTGAGTTCTGGGTTTCGCCGCAATAAAAGGTCATCTGGCGCGGGTTCCGAGACATCGCCCGCAACGGGCCCACGGTGCCGACCGGTCCAAGTACCACGGTAACTGGTACGGTAATCGACTTGCGGTGACAATTTATGTCACCACAAAGAGACTGCTCTTCTCCCACAGCAAAAGCAGCGCTTTGTGTAAGTGCCGGTGAATTTTCGGCATCGTTCCACTACGTGGATAGGAGATCGAAGGTATGTCTCAACGGCTGGGTGACCTTCTCGTTAAAGAGAAGATCATTACCCCAGAGCAGTTGGAACAAGCGAACAAGGCCCAGAAGGAGCAGAACTGCCGTCTGGGGTCCGCCTTGGTGAAGCTCGGCTTCCTCACGGATGAGGACGTCACGAACTTTCTCTCCCGGCAGTATGGCGTTCCCGCCATCAATCTTTCGTATTTTGAAATTGACCCGGCTGTGGTCAAGCTGATTCCGTTTGAAACCGCGAAGCGCTACCAGATTCTTCCGCTGAGCCGGGTGGGTGCATCGCTCACGATCGCCATGGTCGATCCCACCAATGTCTTCGCCATGGACGATATCAAGTTCATGACCGGCTTCAACATCGAGCCGGTGGTCGCTTCCGAGAGTTCCATCCTGACTGGCATCGATAAAGCGTACGGGGGCAAGCAGGAGGAAGACCTCGAAACCGTGATGCAGTCGATGTCGGAGATGAGCGAGAGCGACATCGAGGTGCAAGCGGAAGAGCAGGAGATGGAGCTGTCGCAACTGGAGAAGGCGGCGGACGAGGCTCCGGTGGTCAAGCTGGTGAATCTGGTGCTCACCGATGCGGTGAAGCGGGGCGCCAGCGACATCCACATCGAGCCCTACGAAAAGGAATTCCGGGTACGGTTCCGGATTGACGGCGTGCTGCAGCCGATCATGTCGCCGCCGATGAAGCTGAAGGACGCCATCACCTCCCGCCTGAAGATTATGGCCAAGCTCGACATCAGCGAGAAGCGGCTGCCGCAGGACGGCCGCATCATGCTGAAGATGAATATCGGCGGCCGCAAAAAGCAGCTCGACTTCCGTGTCAGCACCTTGCCTACTCTGTGGGGCGAGAAAATCGTGCTGCGCTTGCTGGACAAGGAAAACCTGCGGCTCGACATGACCAAGCTGGGTTTTGAGCCGGAGTCCCTGGTCAAGTTCGAGAAGGCCATTCTCAAACCCTACGGAATGGTGCTGGTCACCGGACCCACGGGGTCAGGAAAAACGAACACTCTATATTCGTCCATCTCGCGCCTCAACCAGCCCGACACCAACATCATGACGGCCGAAGATCCGGTCGAATTTCAATTGGCCGGCGTCAACCAGGTGCAGATGAAGGAGCAGATTGGATTGAATTTTGCCGCTGCCCTGCGCTCCTTCCTGCGGCAGGACCCGAACATCATTCTGGTCGGCGAAATCCGCGACTTCGAAACGGCCGAGATCGCCATCAAGGCCGCTCTCACCGGCCACCTCGTGCTTTCCACGCTGCACACCAACGGCGCGCCCGAGACCATCACGCGCTTGATGAACATGGGTATTGAGCCCTTCCTGGTGGCAACTTCGGTTCACCTGATCTGCGCCCAGCGCCTGATTCGGCGCATTTGCAAGGAATGCACGGAGACGGTGGAGGTCCCGGTTCAAACCCTGATCGAAGAAGGATTTACTCCCGAAGAAGCCAAGACGATTCAGATCCAGAAAGGCAAGGGATGCGGCGTTTGCAACAACACGGGATACAAGGGCCGCTGCGGTTTGTATGAAGTGATGGAAGTGGACGATGAAATCAGGGAACTGGTGCTGGTGGGCGCTTCGGCAGTCGAATTGAAAAAGAAAGCCATCGAGCGCGGCATGATCACGCTCCGGCGCAGCGGTCTGATCAAAGTGGCGGCGGGCATCACCACGCTGGAAGAAGTGGCCCGCGAGACGATTCACTAGTTCGTTAAACGTTAAGAGACAAGGAAGGATTGCGATTATGGGTCTGTCTTTGAGTGATTTGCTAAAACGAATGCTGGAGATGAATGGCAGCGATCTCCACATCACCACCAACTCGCCGCCCCAAATTCGCGTCCACGGGCATTTGGTGCCGCTGGATCTTCCGCAGATGACGCCCGCCGAGACCAAGCAACTGGCCTACAGCGTCATGACGGACTCTCAGAAGCACCGCTTCGAGGAAAGCCTGGAATTGGACTTCTCCTTCGGATTGAAGGGGCTGGCCCGCTTCCGCGCCAACGTGTTCAACCAGCGCGGGGCGACGGCGGCCGTGTTCCGTCTGATTCCTTTCGAGATCAAGTCTTTCAACCAGCTCGGCCTGCCGGCGGTGGTGAGCAAGCTCTGCGACAAGCCGCGCGGCCTGGTGCTGGTGACGGGACCAACCGGTTCCGGCAAGTCCACCACCCTGGCGGCCATGATCGACAAGATCAACAGCGAGCGGCACGAGCACATCCTCACCATCGAGGATCCCATCGAGTTCGTGCACATGAACAAGAACTGCGTGGTCAACCAGCGTGAACTGCACGCCGATACCAGGAGCTTTTCCGATGCCCTGCGTGCCGCTCTTCGTGAAGACCCGGACGTCGTGCTGATCGGCGAAATGCGCGACCTGGAAACCATCGAGTCGGCCCTGCGCATCGCCGAAACCGGCCACTTGACCTTCGGCACCTTGCACACGAACTCGGCAACTTCCACGATCAACCGCATCATCGACGTGTTTCCCGCGCACCAGCAGCCGCAGATTCGGGCCCAGCTTTCACTGGTGCTGGAAGGCATCATGTGCCAAAGCCTGCTGCAGACCATGAACGCCAAGGGCCGCTGCATGATTATGGAAATCCTGATTCCCAACCCTGCGGTGCGCAACCTGATCCGGGAAGACAAGATCCACCAGGTTTATTCGGCGATGCAGTCCGGACAAGACAAGTTCGGAATGCAAACCTTCAACCAGGCGTTGGCCACGGCGTACTTCCAGAAGCAGATTTCGCTGGAAGTTGCTCTGCAGCGCTCCAGCAATCCAGATGAGCTTCAGGAAATGATTAACCGCGGGGCCGGCTTGACGAACCGGAGCGGCGCGTCCGGATCAACGATGGCGCGTGGGGCGACGCCGACAAAACACTAGAGCGTTTGACCACTCATCGCGTGGCGGCTGGCGCGATGGGCAAGGCAAGACAGATTTGAGCCGCAAGAGATACAGAAAGCAAGCAACGACACTGAGGAGTCTAAAACCATGCCAGTCTTCACATTTTCCGGCAAGGATGCATCCGGACAGAAAATTTCCGGAGAGCGCGTGGCGCCAAACAAGCAGGCGCTGGGGCAGCAACTGCGGCGCGAGCGCATTACGCCGGGTGCAATCCGGGAAAAGGGCAAAGAATTTGCCATGCCCACCTTCGGATCGAGCCGCGTCAAGGTCAAGGACATCGCGATTTTTTTCCGCCAGTTCTCGGTCATGATCGATGCCGGTCTGCCGCTGGTGCAGTGTCTGGAAATCCTGGCGGCCAACCAGGAAAACCAGTCGTTCCAGAAGACGCTAACCGGCGTCCGCACCACGGTGGAGGGCGGCGCGACGCTGGCGAATGCCATGCGGCAGTATCCCAACGTTTTCGACGACCTCACCACCAACATGATTGAGGCGGGTGAAACCGGCGGTATTCTCGACCTCATTCTGCAGCGGCTGGCAGTCTACGTCGAGAAAGCAGTTCGCCTGAAAGCGGCTGTGAAATCGGCGTTGATCTATCCGGTCGCAGTCGTCAGCATTGCGGGATTGATTGTTGGCGCCCTGCTCAAGTGGGTGGTGCCCATCTTCGCCAATCTTTTCGCCGGCCTGGGTGTCGCCCTGCCTCTTCCCACCCGTATCGTGATGGGGTTGAGCGCTTTCGTGGGGAGTTTCTGGTGGGTCTTCATCGTTGTCACCGTGGGTACAGTCTTCGGTCTTAAGCAGATCCGCAAGCACCCGCGAGGCCGCTATTACTTCGACAAAGTCCTGCTCCATCTGCCGATCATCGGTTCGCTGTTGCGCAAAATCGCAGTCGGCCGATTCACGCGTACATTGGGCACTTTGATTACTTCAGGCGTGCCAATCCTGGAAGGTTTGGCCATTACCGCCAGGACCTCAGGCAACGCTGTGCTGGAAGAAGCGCTGATGAAAGTGCGGAAAGCCATCGAAGAAGGCCGCACCATCGTGGACCCGCTCAAAGAATGCGGAGTGTTTCCCAATATGGTGACGCAGATGATCGGAGTCGGCGAGGCTACCGGCGCCATGGACAACATGTTGCAGAAGATCGCCGACTTCTATGAAGAAGAAGTGGATGCAGCCACCAAAGACATGCTGGCTATGCTGGAACCGGCCATCATCGGCGTGCTCGGCATCACCATCGGCGGCATCGTGATTTCGCTCTACATGCCACTGTTTGCCATGATCGCCAAGCTGGCTGGGTAAGAAAGAACCAGGTCTTGGGTCTTAGGTGTTAGGTCTTAGGCCTAAGACCCGAACGCCTTACATTTAATGCAGAACACTTAGGACCTAAGACCTAAGACCCGAGATAGCAATGCAATCGACATTTGACGAGCGGAATTGGCTGGCCTGGCTGGTCAAAGTACGGATCCTGATCCTGACTTTCCTGCTCGGAATCCAGCTAGCGGTCGCGGAATTGACCTCCACACGTCTGCCCCTGCGCCTTTTCCTCAGCACGATCCTTCTGTGGTATACCGTCTCGCTGTTCTATATCGTCCTGTTGTCATTCTGGCACGAACACCGCTTGCAGGCATCCTTGCAAGTCCTGACCGATCTGATTATGGTCAGCCTGGTGGTGCATGAGACTGGAGGATGGGACAGTTCGTTGAACTTTCTCTACCCTCTGGTCATCATCGTGGCCGGCATACTGCTCCCCCGAGTGTGGGCGCATCTGGTGGCGGCGCTGGCCTTTATTCTTTATGGTACCGTCCTTGAACTCAACTATTACGGAGTAGTGCCGTCCTACTGCACAACCCATCCTGAACTGAAGGCGCTGCGGGGAATCATTTTCGTGAACCTGTTTGCGTTTCTGGCGGTCGCATACCTGGCCGGCCAGCTCGTCGCCAAGTTACGCCAGGCGCGGGTGCAGCTGAAAGACGCGAGTGGGGCGCTGGAGGATCTTCAGATCCTGCACGAGAATATTATTCAATCCATTGGCAGTGGATTGATCACCACCGGTCTCGATGGGCGCATTACGCTGGTCAACAATGCGGCGCTGAGACTTCTGGAGCGCTCGCCTGAGCAGTTGCTGGGAAAACCAGTCAACGGGTTATTTCTCGATGCCCTGCCCAATACCGAATCGCACACTCACGCCGAAGTTCGTTTCGACACCACGGGAACATTCCGCAGGACGGCTCGAGTGCGAGTCGCCGCGTTGAATGGGCCGGAGCGCGGCACGCTGGGCTATGTCTACGCGTTGGATGATCTCACCGAGATCCGGCGGCTGGAGCGCGAAGTGCGCATGCAGGACCGCCTGGCAGCCGTAGGCCGGCTGGCGGCGGCGATCGCCCACGAAATTCGCAATCCGCTGACCTCCATCGCCGGTTCGGTCAGCATGCTTTCCGGCATACCCGAAATGAACGAGGAGCACCGGCGCCTGCTGGAGATCGTGACTCGCGAATCGCAGCGCCTGAACAGCATCATTACCGACTTCCTGACTTACTCCCGCGGCAAACAGTATCACTTCGAGAGAGTCGATCTGGTGCGATTGTTGGAGGACACACTCACCCTCATGCGGCACCGCATGACCTCGGAAAATACCGGCATCACGATTGAGAGCGGGTTTGCCGTGCCGCAGGCGTGGGTGCTCGCGGATGGCGACAAGATCAAACAAGTTTTCTGGAACTTCGCCCAGAACGCGGTTCGTGCCATGCGGAACGGCGGCACTCTGAAAGTGTCCATCGAACGCCAGGGAGACGACTGGCAGGTCAGCTTTGCGGACACCGGAACCGGAATGACCCCGCAACAGACAGAGAAACTTTTCGAGCCCTTCCAATCGAACTTTGAAGGCGGTACGGGCCTCGGTCTGGCGGTGGTCTATCAGATCGTACAGGCGCACGAAGGGAAAGTTTGGGCGCGGTCCAAGCCCGGGCAGGGGACCACTCTCGTCCTGAGGCTGAGGCGGCTCGACGCTGAACGGCTCGACGCGGAAAAGCAGACCGCCCGTGCTGCTTCGGCTGAAACGTTCGCCCCACCTGCGTTGCCCGCACCTCCGCCCGCGCAACTCGCCGCCGCCGCGGCAGAAGGGAGGCTGCGTGGCTAACATCCTGGTTTGCGACGATGAGCGCTCCATCTGCGAAATGCTCGATATCGCCCTGCGCCGCGACGGACACCGTGTCGAGACTGTGCAATCCGGCCAGGCGGCCAAGAACAAGATTGACGGCGCTCTATACGATCTGATCATCACTGACATCAAGATGCCGAACATCGACGGCATCGAAGTCCTGCGCCATGCGCATCGCGTTTCGCCCGATTCGCCCGTGATTCTCATCACCGCTGTGGACGATTACGAAGCCGCGGTCGAAGCAGTAAAAGCCGGAGGAGCTTCGGATTACATTCGCAAGAGCCCCGGCCTGGTGGATGAAATCAAGCTGGCCATCAACCGCGTGCTGGAAAAACTTAGTCTGAGTAAACAGAACTTCGCCTTGCGCCGGGACGCGGCCTCCCACAACTCGCTCGACAACATCATCGGCTCCAGTCCGGCGATGGAGAAGCTAAAGCAGACAGTGCGCACTGTGGCTTCCACCGCCAGCACCGTCCTGATCAACGGCGAGAGCGGCACGGGAAAAGAACTCGTAGCCCGCGCCGTCCACATCTGTTCGCCGCGCGCCACCGAACCCTTCGTATCGGTGAACTGTGGGGCTTTCCCGGAGACTCTGCTGGAGAGCGAACTCTTCGGCTATCTGAAGGGAGCTTTTACCGGCGCCAATCAAAACAAACGTGGACTATTTGAAGTGGCCGGCGGCGGGACCATCTTTCTCGACGAAATCAGCGAAATGACTCTGGCCATGCAGGTGAAACTGCTCCGGGTATTGCAGGAGCGCACGGTGCGGCCGGTCGGCGGCACCAGCGAAATCCCCATTGATGTGCGGGTTATCGCGGCCACCAATCGCGACCTCGACAAAGCCGTTGCCGAAAATCTGTTCCGCGAAGACCTCTACTACCGTCTGAACGTCATTCCCATCCGCGTGCCGAACTTGCGCGAGCGCCGCGAAGACATCCCGCTGCTGGCCAATCACTTCCTGAAGAAGTACGCGGCCGCCGCTAACCGAAGTATCCTGCGCGTCGACAAGAATTCGTTCGAGGCTCTCTGCGGTTATGAGTGGCCGGGCAATGTCCGCCAGTTGGAGAACACCATAGAGCGTGCGGTTGCTCTGGAGATGACGGACGAGTTGCACGTCGAGTTGCCGATGGAACGGCCCAAGGCTCGTGCCGCCGCCGCAGGTGCAGGAGTTTCAGGAATGTCCGAAGTAGCGCCCGGTGCGGTGCTTCCCGAGGGAGTAGGCATGGAAGGCTACGTGGCAAACATCGAGCGCACGCTGCTGCAAAATGCTCTGGACCGCTCGAACGGCGTGCAGACCAAAGCCGCCGACCTGCTCGGCATCTCCTACCGCTCGTTCCGGCACTTGATGAAGAAGTACGAACTGTAAAAAGCTCTTAGCCCTTAGCTCTTGGCCTTTAGCTTGGCACGGCTGATCTTCTTGTCTCTGCGACGCACCCTCTTGACGTTCCCTTGCCAGCCTTGCACTCTCAGACCTATGGTCCGAATGGAGAGGTCGCGCAGGAAAGCTGGAGCCAGACATAACTCGAAGCACTTATCTCCTTCTTCTTGAGGGCTTATCGTGTGATTGAGAATCAGTTCCACTTCTCCCTTCCCACCAATGAAGTCGGTCCAGAAGGCCGAGTTCTTTTCGAGAAACGAGACGACATTCGTCAACGCACCTTCAAGCTTGGAGACATAATCGCCCTTTTGCAAACAGGAGTAGAAGAAAGTCCATTTCGCGGGCACCTTGATGACTCTCTGGCCAACTGCCCAGGAGCCCTTCGGCTTTAGTGACAACGCCTTTGATATGCTCTGCGGCGTACACGAGGGGTGGCGGAGAACGATGTCGATGCTAAACGGATCTTTGGAGATTGTCATTGAACTCTCCGCAATGTTGCAGGTCTCTCGTAGCTAACCAGCTAAGGGCCGCCCTTCAACTGCTGCTTCCACCCCAACACCCGCGCCTTGGCTCCCTCAGCCTCAGCTTCCGGAATCATCCCCTTCTTCTGATAAAGCACCGACAAACTGGTGTGCGCGAGCACGTCATCCGGATCCAATTCCGTAATCTGCTGCGCAACTCCGATCGCCTCGTCGTAGCGCTGCAGATCCTGCAGCGCGCGCGCCAGCCCGTGCATCGCCTCGGTGAAGGTTGGATCGACGGCCAACGAATGTCGGTACACCGCAACAGCTTCTTCCAGCTTTCCATCCGCCATCAAATCCAGTGCAGCATAGTAGTGGTCTTCGGCCTTCTGGCGGGTGTCTGCATCGGACATGGTAGGAAAGTTCCTGGCGGAGACAGGATTCTAACACGGACCGAATTGGCAAGCTGCTGCAGACCATTACGAATTGTCATCCCTCGCTTCGCTCGGCATGACAAATAATATTTCAGCCCACACACTATTCGACAACAGTCTAGGCGCACAACTTGCGGATAGTCGACTAGCTCTCCTTGTGGTTATGATGTTTCCATGCGCCGTTCGTTTCGCTTTCTCTGGAACGCCACCAAAGGCCATCGTCTGGCTCCGTGGCGGAGCCCGTATCTGCTGTGGCGCATCGAGACTTATTGCGGCGTCAAGATGACGCAGATCGGTTTTCTAGAATTCTGGGAATTTCTCTGGCGCGAGCGCGTCAGTCTATGGCGTTTTCTCAAGTGGACAGGCGAGATGGAGCGCTACGCTCACCCCAAGCCGAAAAGCTGAGCAGTAGTGACTGGCCAGTGATCAGTGGTCAGTAAGATCGGCTGGCCACTGGTCACCGACCACTGGCCACTGCCCTATGCTCCCTTGCCCGCAGCGGCAGCCTCGCCCCAAATGATGGTTACATCGCTGCCTTTGCCGGCTCCGGTCAATTGGGCTGCGGCTCCGCGATTGGAGGCGATTTCCAGAAATCCCATGCTGCCAAGAACGCCGATCACCTCTCCCGGAACGCCCTCGGCATAAGCATTGCGAATGTCGGTAATCTCGCGGCTGCCCACGACGATCTTGAATGCTTTGGCCTCCGCTCCGAAAAGCGCGGGAGCGTCTTGCGGAGTGAAGTTGGTAATGAGGTTTCCAAACCGGTCGACCTTTAGCACAACACCACGCAGGCGGTTCTCGTCGACGGCCTTTGGCTTGGGTGCCGAGAACTTCACGTAGTCTTCCACCTCGTCCCCAAACTTCAGCGAGTCGACCTCTTTGGCCAGGTACGCGGCCACGGGAGAAAAAATGTCGCGGGCATGGAACGTGTTGCTCACCGGCTGCAGAAAATAATGCTCGGAGGTGATGTGCCGCACATGCATGCGCTCTTCGCGCGCGTAGACCAGCGAAAGCACGCCGTTATCGGGCGCAACGAAATGATACTTGTCGCTGGAGGCCACGATCGGCCGCCGCGCCGTGCCTACGCCGGGATCGACAACCACCACATGCACCGTCCGGTTCGGAAAGTAGGAATACGCCTGGGAAATAGTGAGCGCTCCATCCAGCACGTCGAAGGCCTGCACGGCGTGAGAGATATCGACGATCTGCGCCTCCGGCACGATATCCAGGATGACGCCCTTCATGGCGCCCACAAAGTGGTCGTTGGTACCGAAGTCGGTGGTCAGCGTAATGATCGGACGGTGCGCCAAGGTTCCCTCACAGACGGAAGACGCAGTGCTCCCAGAGACTCGAAAGTAATTGTTCGTAACCGCGGGCGTCAAGGCACGGAGGTAATAGGTGCAGTGATCAGTAAGACCTTGTCCACGTTGGCGATTTGGGGTTACTGGCCACTGACAGCCACTGACCACTAGCCACTGACCACTAGCCACTGACCACTAGCCACTGACCACTATTCGTATCGCAGGGCTTCAATCGGGCTCATGCGCGAGGCTTTCAGCGCCGGATAGAACCCCGAGCATATTCCGACCAGAGAAAGAATGATGAACGAGATCATCATCACGCTCAGCGAAGCGTGCAGGAAAATTGCCCCTTCATGGTTGGCGGTCTTATAGAACTCGTCATACAGCGGCATGGGCGGGATGATCCACGTAAGTATCTCGGCTACGGCCATCCCAACGACACCGCCAGCGAAGGTGAGAACCAGCGCTTCCAGCAGGAACTGCACCAGAATGTGCCGCGGTCGCGCTCCAATCGCCTTGCGCAGGCCGATCTCCCGCGTGCGCTCCGTGACCGACACCAGCATAATGTTCATCACGCCGATACCGCCCACCGCCAGCGTGATCACGCCGATCAGTCCCAGTACCGCCTGCAGCCCCAGCGAAAAAGCGTTGATCATGGCCCGGTCTTCGATGGTGTCCCACGCCGGCGTCGCCTTGTCGTCTTTGGGATCGAAGTGATGCCGCCGCCCAATGACTTCCCGCACCGCGGCCAGCGCCTTTTTGTTCAGTTCCGCGGCCGTCGGTTCAAAAATAATCTCGTCAGGATCCTTTAAGTTCTTCAGATCGCGCATCAGTCCGAACGGGATGAAGCCATCGCTGTTGTCCGGTCCGTTGTACATGGAGTCCTGGATTTTGTTCCGCAGCGTCCCAATGACCTCAAAATCAAGTCCCCCAACGCTGACGTGCTGACCCACGCCGGGTGCGCCCTGAAAGATTTTTTTCGCCGCTTCGTAGCCCAGAATCACCACCCGGCGACGGTTTGAAAAATCGTCTTCTTCGAAGTAGCGGCCGTCCTCCAGAGTGAGCTTGCGCATCTGCCCGTAAGGCATTTCGACGCCGCGCATCGGGATGCTCACAACCCGGGTACCAAGTTTGACTCCGAAGTCGCGGTCAATCTCAGCGCTCACCGCGCGGACCAGCGGCACTTCGTCCCGAATCGCCTCCACATCCTCATATTCGTAAGTAACCTTCTTGCCCGCGCGCTGGCCGCCGGCCTGCATACTCGTTTGTCCCGGCCAAAGCACGATGACGTCATTGCCCATGTTCAGGAAAGCGTGCAGCACACTGCCGCCCAGACCCTGTCCGTAGGCCAGCAGCAACACCACCGAAGCCAATCCCCACACAATGCCCAGCATGGTGAGCAGGGAGCGCATGCGGTTGCGCATCAGCGCCTGCCAGCCTTGCGAAATGAGTTCCTTCAGAAACATGGTCTTTACTTTTCACCACGGAGGCACGGAGCCACGGAGATTTCTCTATTGTTTTGCTCCGTGTCTCTGTGCCTCCGTGGTGGATTTGCCTTCCTGCTGCTACTGGATGTGTATATCGCCCGATCCTGTCCGCAGGCTGAGCAACGGCCCGCCGCCGCGCACTTTGCCCACGATCGACTTGCGCGTCTCCTGCACCCGCCCCTGCACGGTCATGGTGATTGGCGCATCCACATCCAGCGTGCCCGAACTGGTGGAGATGTCCGCGTCGAATGCGGCAGTCGCGGGCAGCCGGACGTGCACATTGCCTGATCCGGTTCGAATCTCCCACGCGCCAGCCTGCGTGCCTTCGGCCGTGATGTCGCCGCTTCCCGCCTGGGCACGAAGTGCGCCTCGAATTCCACGAACCGAAATATTGCCGGAGCCGGTATGCAGGTCGATATCACCCGAAGCGATTTCTTGCACTTCGACGTCCCCGCTTCCCGTGTTCCCGCGCATCGGACCTGCGATCTCAAGCGCCCGCACGTCGCCTGAGCCGGTCTGCAGATGAATCTCTCCGGTAAGCCGCGAGAGCTTCACATCTCCCGACCCCGTCTGCACGTCGGCGTCCCCATGCGTCCCTTCAATGGTCTGATTCCCCGAGCCGCTGTGGCTGTGGATCGTTGTGTCGACAGGCACAGTGATTTCGTAATCCACAGAAATGTCGCGGACAGTCACGTTGTCGATGTGGATTCTGTTTCCGTCCTGCCGCAGTGGGGGATGCTGTTCAATGTCGGATACGTCCGTGTGCCGGTTACCGAACAGCCAGTGGTCGCCAACGTAGATCTTGGCGCGAATGGAAACCGAGCCCGACCCTCCGCTGTGCACAATGATGTCGCCGGAGCGGGTTTGTACTTCCAGATCCACAGGGCCGCTGACCTGAAAGGTTTTTTCGAAGTGTCCTTGCGGCGTGGAAGCGGCCGCAAAGGTGGAAGCAAGCAGGACGGCCAGCCCGATCACCAATAGTGAAGATCGAGCCGGAATAGAAACCGGAATGCCAAAGGAAGAAATGCTTTGGTTATTCATGTCGTAGCGACTCCACAGGTGTCATTTCCGCGGCGCGCTGGGCGGGATACATGCCCGCGGTCACGGTGATGAAAGAAAGTGTCAGGATCGAAGCCACAATCGAAATCAGAGAAACAATGGGATGAGGAACAAAATCCGGCAGCGGTAGTGCTTTCATCGCCCAGCACGTTCCCACGCCGAAGCTCAGGCCGAAGATTCCGCTCGCCACCGTCAGCATTGCCGACTCGGCAAAGAACTGCCGCAGGATGTCGCGTTTGGTCGCGCCCAGGGCTTTCCGCGTACCAATCTCGCGCGTTCGTTCCGACACCGAAACCAGCATGATGTTCATCACTCCGATCCCGCCCAGGCAAAGGGTTACGACGGCCACACAGCCAAAGAAGATCGTAACCACGCCGAAGATCTTATCCAGCAGCTTGGCGCCTTCCATGGTGTCCCAAATGAACACTGCATCTTTGTCGAGCGGGTCGAAATGGTGGACGCGCGCCAGCATCTTCCGCACCTGCAGGACCGCCTCGTCGTGCTCCTCGGGATTGGCCACTTCGAAAACGATGTCATCGAGCCAGCCTCGAGTGATGGCGGCGCCTTTCTTCTCGGGCGGCGGGAAATCCCGCGCTACTGCGGAATAGGGCGCAAACAGGTAGTCGTTGTCCGGACCGTCGTAATTGGAGTTCTGCTTCTTTTCCGCCAGCACGCCAATCACGGTGTAAGGCACGCTCTTGATCAGCAGGGCAGCGCCAATGGAAGGCTGTCCTGGAAACAGTTGCCGGTTGGCTGCGAATCCCAGCACCACCACCCGCCGCGCGCTGTGCTCGTCGTCTTCCGTGATCAACCGGCCTTCGCTCAGGTTTAACGAGCGAAAGTCCTGATACGACGGCCACACTCCCACCACGCCTCGATTGGCTGAGTTGAACTGGCTTACTTCGGGAATGCTGCGCCGCAGTTCGGGACTCACATTCTTTACGGAGTAGCACTCGTCGTGAATGAGCTGCGCGTCATCCACATTCAGTTGGATTTCGCGCCCTGCCGCCCGCCCTCCCACCTGCGAACTGGTGCGGCCACCCCACGCGATCACCAGGTCTTTGCCCAGCGTCTCCATGTGCTTTTTTTGGTCGACGCTGAACCCCCGGCCCAGCCCCACCAGCAGGATGACTGACGCGATGCCCCACACAATGCCAAACATGGTGAGGAAGGTCCGCATCTTGTGGGCTCGGAATGTGGCCAAAGCCTGGCGCAGGATTTCGAGAAGAGTCATAGGAACCCCGCTGGGCCTCAGGTGTTAGGTCTCAGGTGTTAGGGCCCACCTAAGACCTATGACCTGCTACTGCAGCACCACCTGATCGCCTTCCTTCAACCCGCTCAGCACTTCCGTCTTCGCGCCGTTGGAGATTCCGATGTTGACGGCGATCTTGTCTTTGCCATCTTTCCCTTTGGGATTCGGGATCTCTACCGAGGCTTTCTTATCCTTGTCATACAGGATCGCGCCTTCCGGAATCTGCAGAACACTCTTGTGTTCTTCGAGGATGATCTCGGCGTTGGCGGTCATCTCAGCCTTGAGTTCGCCGCCCGGATTCTGAATCGAAACCCGTACCTCAAACGTGGTGACGTTGTCCTTCTCCACGCCCATGGGAGAAATCTTCGTGACCTTGCCGGTGAACGTCTTATCCTTGAACGATTCCACCTTGATGCGCGCCGGCTGTCCCAGATACACCTTGCCGATGTCGCTCTCGTCGACTTTGCCCTTCACATAAACTTCGCTGGTGTCGCCCAGCGTCATCACCAGCGTGGCCGAGGAACCCAGCACGAGAATGGAGCTGACGGCGTCACCCATCTGCACATCGCGAGAGAGCACGATGCCATCGATCGGAGAAACGATGTCGGTGTAACTCAACTGTTCCTCAAGTTGCTTGAGATTGGCCTGGTCCTGCGCCACTTGTGCCTGCGCTTGCGCAATCTTCGCTCGCAAAACCGTAACTTGTGCCTTCGACACATTCTGCTTGTTCAGCGCCATTTCGTAATTCTTCTCGGCATCGTCCAGTGCCGAAGCGGAAACGACTCCATCCTTCGCCATGCCGGTCGCGCGGTCGTAGGCGCGCTTCAACAGCGGCACATCCGGACCTTCCGCGTCCACCTTGGCCCGCTCCAAGTCGGCCTGCGTACTCTTCAGGTTGGCCTGCGCCGCTTCCAGAGCCGCGCGCGACTGCTCCACCTGCGCCTCGATCTCCACCTTATCGAGTTGCGCCAGCAGTTGGCCCTGCTTGACGCGATCACCGTAGTCCACCAGCAGCTTCTTGACGATACCGCTGGCCTTGGACTTCACCTCGACCTTGACGATGGGCGTCACCTTGCCGGTCGCCACCACGCTCTTTGCCAGGTCGCCTTTTTCCACCTTCGCCAGCTTCGAGGGATCAATCTTGGTGCCGCCGCGCGTAGCCGCGAACACACCGATAGCAATCACCAGGACTATTCCCAGCCCAATGCCGCCCCATATAAACAGTCTGCGCCGCTTTTTTTTATTATTTCCGTTTCCGTTCACAACCGCCTCCTAATGATTGATGGGAATCGCTTGCTGGAAGAGCCGTCCTGGGCTCTTATTAACTTGTACGCACCCTGCGTTGACTTTGTTCCAGAGATTTCGAGATGAGCCCAGTATGATTGCGGCAGCTAAACGACTAGTCACCTGCCAGTTAGACCGTCCCCATAGAAAAAAGGTTAGCCTGGCAAGGCCAAGAGTTTTACCCTGTGGTCCTCTGTGCCCCCTATGTTGAAGAATCTGAGGAGGCGAAGCAATCTGAGACGTGCCAGCGGGGCTCCGGGCCTCCAAGCCCCTTTGGAATGCTAGAATTACCCATCAGAATTACCCCTAAATGATCGCCTTTGTGCTGCTCCGCGTGCTCCTGATCCTTCTCCTGGTGGCGGCCAATGCGTTTTTCGCGGCCGCGGAATTCTCCTTGATCAGCGTCCGCGACACCCGCATTCAGCAACTCATCGAATCGGGCCGCACCGGCGCCCGCATCGTCCAGCGCCTGCATCTGCGTCTCGATGAAGTCGTCAACGGCGTTCAACTGGGCATCACCATGGTCAGCCTCACCCTGGGTTGGATCGGCGAACCCATGGTCGCCCGCCTAGTCGAATCTCTCAGTTTCGTACAACAGGTTCCGCACGCCGCGATTTATGCTCACGGCATCGCCATTGCGATCGCTTTCAGCCTGATCACCTACCTGCACGTTCTGCTGGGCGAGCTCGTCCCGAAGACTCTTGCCCTGCAGCGCGCCGAGCAGATCGCGCTCGCCGTGGCCGCTCCCATGGAAGCCTTTCTCACGATTACGAGGCCTGTGCTTTTTTTCATGCGCCGGTCTGGCGGCCTGGTCTTGCGAGTTTTCGGCGCCCGCGACGCCCGCCGCGGCGGCGCCGTCCACTCCCCCGACGAACTCAAGCTCATCGTCACCGCCAGCCGCCAGGTCGGCCAGATCCCCGAGTCGCAGGAGGAGATGATCCACAACGCCATCGAACTCGACAGCATTACCGTCCGCGAGATCATGGTCGCCCGCCCCGATATTTTTTCCCTGCCCTCGGATCTGACCCTCGACGAAGCCCTGAACCGCGTGGTCGAAGGCCAAAAATCCCGCATTCCCGTCTATGATCCACAGCGCGGCCCCGAGCACATCGTGGGCGTCCTTTATTACAAGGAACTTGTCCGCTGGGTGCGGCTCCGGCTGGTCAATCTTGGCCAGCCCGTGGCCTCGCGCATCGCGCGCACCCAGATTGGCCAGATCATGCACGACGTTCTGGTTGTTCCCGAAACCAAAGTCCTGGCAGAACTCCTGGCCGAATTCAAACAGCGCCGCCGCCATCTCGCAGTGGTAGTCGACGAGTTCGGCTCCACAGCAGGCGTAATCACGGTCGAAGATATTCTTGAGCAGCTAGTCGGTGACATCGAAGACGAATTCGACGTCTCTGTGCCGGAGCCTGCACTCGAAGACGAGTCCGTTCTGGTGCTCGAAGGCTCAGTAAACATCCGCGACCTCGAAACCCAGCACGGCCTGATCCTACCCCGCGACGCCGGCTTCGAAACCCTGGCCGGATTCGTTCTGGCCCGTCTGCAACGCATCCCGTATCTGAGCGAATCTTTCGAATACGAAGGCCATCGCTACACGGTAGAAGAAATGGAAGGTCACCGCATCGCAAAAGTGAAGATCGAGAAAGCAGAAAACGCCGAGAGCAAAGCGGAACCAGCAAAGCAGGCCGGAGATTGACTGCGGTAAATGTTGTAGTGTGTGGGGACAGTCGCCCTCGGCTGTCCATCGAGCGAAGTCGATGGCCTTCGTCTCAATTCGTCACGGTTGCTCGGACCTGTTTAGAATTGTCATCCCGACCGGAGTGCGAGGACCTGCCGCACTGATCACTAGCACACTGACTTCATGCCCAAAGCCCTACTCCAACGCGTCCTCTACACCCTCCCAGTAATCTGGCTGGTAGTAAGCCTCGTCTTCCTCCTAATCCACCTCGTCCCCGGAGACCCCATCCAACAAATGCTAGGCGAAGGCGCGCCCCAAGCCGATATCCAAGCCACGCGCCACGCCTACGGCCTCGACGCCCCGCTAGGCGAGCAATACCTCCATTACTGGAAAGGAGTCCTCCACGGCGACCTCGGCCCCTCGTTCCGCTACAACCAAAGCGTGACGCGCCTGCTAACCCAGCGCTATCCCTACACGCTGCAACTAACGCTGGCCTCGCTGTTCGTAGCGATCATCCTGTCGATCCCCGCCGGCGTGCGCTCCGCCCAGCGCCGCAACCGCTGGGACGACCGCCTGCTCAGCGTAGTCAGCCTCTTCGGCCTGTCGTTCCCCAACTTCGCGCTGGGCCCAATCCTGATTCTTCTCTTCGCCATCAAGCTGGGATGGCTCCCCGTCTCCGGCGCCGGCTCCTTCGCCAACCTAGTTCTCCCCGCCATCACCATGGGCGGAGCGCTAGCCGCCATCCTCACCCGCATGGTCCGCACCTCCATGCTCGAAGAGCTAAGCCAGGACTACATCCGCACCGCCCGCGCCAAAGGCCTGCCCGAGCGCACCGTCGTCTACCGCCACGCCCTGCGCAACGCCATGATCCCCATCATCACAGTTCTAGGCCTGCAATTCGGCGCGCTGCTAGCAGGCGCAATCGTGACGGAAACAATCTTCTCCTGGCCCGGCATAGGCCGCCTGACGATCCAAGCCATCTCGAACCGCGATTACTATCTGGTGCAGGGATGCATCCTCGCGATTGGGCTTGACGTATGTCGCAGTGAATTTCCTAACGGATGTGCTGTATTCGGTGGCGAACCCGAGGATCAGGCAATAAGTTGGGGGGAGTCATCAACCTTCCACTGGGGTGCTGGCCCACCCTTTCGCGATCATCCCTCACATGGGGTGGCCCAGCCTTGTCGCGTTCTTTGCGACAGGGTGGGGACTTTGACTTCGAGAGCGGGCAATTAGCCCTTGACCTGTATATACCATTATCTTACCCTGTATATACGAGAAGCGAGGCAAGCACTATGGCCGTAACGATGACATCAATCCGCCTGGACACTCAACTGGCCGACGAGGCCGTGAAAGTGCTCAAGGCGAAAAACCGCACCGACGCGGTTCACATCGCCCTCCGCGAAATCGTCGCACTGAAGCGCTTCAAGGCCCTGATGAAAAGGAACTCCGGCAAGCTAAAGTTCTCCGGACTTGATGAGTGACATCGTCATCTTCGACACCTCTGTTCTAGTTGACGAGCCCGTACCGGGCGCCACCGCAAGAAGATCGAATCGGTGGATGGCTTGGTCCGTACGTCATCAGTCGTCCTCGCCGAACTGCTGCGCGGCGTAATCGGGCCGGCGGAACACAAATTCCTCCGCTCTCTGGCGAGGAACCACCCGATCCTGACTCCGACGGAAAAGAACTGGCTGGAGTCTGGCGAGATACTGGCCAACATTCGTGCCGATCACGGTTTCGAGCCGCACAAGTTGCGCGACCTGCATTTCGACGTTCTCATCGCTCTCACCGCCTGCTCCTATGGCGCCCGCCTCATTGCGACCAATCGAAGAGATTTCGAGCTACTCAATCGTTATCGCGAGATCAAGCTGGAAATATGGTGAGCCGGACACCTTGCAATTCGTCGCAGACTGGCGGTCGATAATGAATTCCCCTGTGAACCCTGTGCCCTCTGTGTTCAAACCTTTTGACTCTGTTCCGCAGGGAAGCAATTCGAAAATGCGAGAGGCGGGGCATGGCTGCCCCGCCTCTTGTTCCAATCCAAACTACGCCGCCTGCATCATCTTCTTCATCCGCTCTTTCATCTGCTCGGGCGACACATCTTCCACATGCGTGGCAACGCCCCACAGATGTCCGAACGGATCTTGAATGAAGCCCGAGCGGTCTCCGTAGAACTGGTCCTGCACCGGCTTCAGAATTTTCGCGCCCTCGGCCGCCGCTTTCTCAACCACGCGATCGACGTCGGGAAGGTATACATACAGGCTCACCGGGCTGGCGCCGATGGTGGCCGCACTGGTGTGTCCCTGCCCCATGCTGGGATTCTCGTCGGCCAGCATGATGTGCGAGTTACCGATCTTCAACTCGGCGTGACCGACTTTGCCATCCGGGCCGTTCATGCGAACGGTTTCAGTCGCTCCGAAAACTTTCTTGTAGTACTCAATGGCTTGGGCGGCGCCCCTGATGATCAGGTACGGTGTGATCGAATTGTAGTCTTTGGGAATATACGAGACTTTGCTCATGATTTTTCTCCTTAGAATCCAGGCTAAAGGTGGAGGTTTACGGCGCGCATGCGAACCGGCGATGGGGCTCCGGTACTCCGCTATGAAAACATAAGTCGTGAGCGATCTTCAAGGCCTGGCTCTTGCCGAGACGAGCTGAATCTACGAGGCGTGGGTGGCCATCGTGCTTATCGGCGGCTGGTTCGCTTCTACCTGATCTTGATGCTGTCGAGAAACTTGTTGGCGTCCGCTTCGCTGCAGTTCGTCCTCTGGTCACAGATGACGATACCCTGCCAAACGCGGCTGCCTCGGACGGTGATCCTTTGGTAAGCCGTAACGGTAAACGTAGTTTTTCCGCTGGTGTATGTGCCCGTTGCCGTTACCATGCGTGCCGGCAGCCCGCTGTAGGTGGAGTCGATCTTCGGGGTAGGCTTGGCATTATCGAGTTGAGCCAGAGCCCCGTCCAGCATCTGGTCGAGCGCCGCCGTGTCGCCCCGGGTGTTGGGGATGTCGCAGTACAGCACCAGGAAAGCGTCTTGATCGATGTGCAGGCTCAAGGTGTAATTGTGCAACGTGGCCGATCCGCCGTTTTGCAGCTTAACTTCCTGGGAAGAGTATGCGACCGGACCCTTGTCCGGCACCGGGTACGTGGCGTAGAAAGCCGGGGCCTCGTAAGCGGTGGTGCTGAACTGGATATTTTGCGGCGGGGCTGAGTCTTGCGCGAAGCCTGCGGCGGCCGCGAGCAGGAGAAAAGTGAACGCCAGGTTCAGGAATCTCATGGTGCCTCCCCGTGCACAGGTGTCTTGACGCGTTCCAATTCTGTCAGCGGAGGCGAGCCGTTTCTACATTACTTCTGTCACCCGCGGCGGGTGTTCCGCGAGCGTACCTCAGCGGCTGAAGCCGTGCTCTCGATGCGATGCGATGCGGATGCGGCACGAGTGGCTCGTGCCCTTCCCGGTTCTGCCAGTCGCGGGCTTTCTATTGGCGCGGAACAGCAGGTTCCTCCACTCCGCCGTCGCTGGCGCTCCGGCTCCGGTCGGAATGACAAGGGTGTGTGCGTCGCTGGCGCTCCGGCTCGGTGCGCAGGGCCGTTTACTTGGGTTTGCCTCCGCCGCCGGGAGCGCGGATGTGGTCGAAGGCGATGGGGCCGGCGCCAAAGAAGATCAGGGCGAAGGCGAGGGTCGCTAAAGCCAGGGGGAATTCGTATCCGCCGTTGCCCATCAGCCCCTTGTGGAAGTGCACTTTGGCGATGGCGACGGAAAGATCGATGCAGATGGCAAAAGCAGCGACGCGGGTGAACAGGCCCAGCAAGACAAGGATGCCGCCAAAGAATTCGGTGAAGGAAGAAAGGTAGGCAGTCCAGGCAGGGAGACCGAGGCTGGCGACGAACTGAGCATGGTGTTGAAGTCCGCCGAAAACTTTCTGGTATCCGTGGCCGAGCATGACGGCGCCAAGAGCGAGGCGCATGACGAGGAGAGCGAGGGGCTGCAGGCGATCGAGGTAGCGCAAGTGGTCCTCCAGCGAAAGAAGGATAGATTACAGCAGCCTGGCACAGGAGGGAAGCAGGCCCCGGTCCACTATCGTTCAGAAGAATGATTGCGTGAGAAGCCAACTTCTGATAACGTTTTTTCGCCCCAGGGGTGTAGGCTGTCGGCGGCGTCTGATCGCAACCGGACTGCGCGTCCTGCAAACTTCCCTCCGGTCTTGGAAAATAATTCAAACCAGTGCGTGGAATCGGCGAGTTTCGTCCGTTGGCAGAGGCCGGTGCGAGATAAGGTCCAGAGGCCGCAACTTCCGATGAAGGACGGGGTTACGGGGAATAGCGTGGCGGTTAAGAAGGTGGATGGTTCAGGAGGCGTTATGAATCAGATTTTGAAGAATGAAAAGATGCTGCAGAGGTGGGTAGTGCTGCTGCTGTGCCTGGTGATTCCGGCGATGGCATGGGGTCAGCATAAGCCGTCTGGTAGTGGCGGTGGGCATTCGTCTGCGCCGGCGTCACATGCGAGCGCACCTCGTGCGAGCGCACCATCGCATGCATCGGCGCCACATTCGAGTGCCCCGTCGCATTCGTCGGCACCATCCCATTCAACGGGGCAAACGCATTCAGCGCAATCCCATTCGTCGGCGCCTTCTCATGCGCAGACGCATAGTGCAGCGCCATCACACTCTTCGGCACCATCGCATGCAACGGGGCAAACGCACTCGGCGCAATCCCATTCGTCGGCGCCTTCTCATGCACAGACGCATAGTGCAGCGCCATCCCATTCGGCGGCAGGCGGCCACACGGCGGCAGGCGGCCACACAGCGGCAGGTGCCCACACAGCGGCAGGCGGCCATACAGCGGCAGGCGGCCACACAGCGGCAGGTGCCCACACAGCGGCAGGCGGCCACACGGCGGCAGGCGGCCACACGGCGGCAGGCGGCCACACGGCGGCAGGTGGCCACACAGCGGCAGGTGCCCACACAGCGGCAGGCGGCCACACAGCGGCGGGCGGCCGAGGCACCACGCATACGCCGGCAGGAGTCAGGCACGTCAACCTGAAGGGTGGAGGACACGCGAGCGTACGTGCCAATGGACACATTCGTTCGGTCGATCGCGGTGGCATGCACATTGAGCACGGAGTCCACGGCGGGCGCACGGTTATGCATGATCGCGGCCACGGAGAGCGTGTCTTCGTCCATGGGCATGGCGGTTATGTGCAGCACGCTTACATGTCGCGAGGTGGACGGTCCTACTATTCGCGTACCTACGTCGCGGGCGGGGTGGTGCATGTCGGCGTCTATCAAGGCTACTACTGGGGTGGACGGTCCTACTATGGCTATTACCCAGGATACTGGTATGCCCCGGCATATTATGGATGGGGCTACCAGCCTTGGGGCGTGCCCGTTGTCTGGGGCGTCTCGGCGTGGGGTTGGGGAGGACCGTGGTGGGGCTACTACGGCAGTTGGTGGACTCCTTATCCCGTCTATTCTGCGCCTTACTTCTGGCTGACGGACTACCTGATCGCGGCGAATCTGCAGGCGGCGTATGCGGCACGGGCTGAGGAAGCTGCGGCCCCGGCGGCGGAAGCGGATGCAGGCAGCAGCGATACTGCGGCAGCCTCGACCGCGGTCACGCTGACTCCCGAAGTGAAGCAGGCGATTGCCGAGGAAGTGAAGGCGCAGTTGGCCGCGCAACAGGCACAGGCGGCGTCAGGTGGCACCACCGCGACGGCGACGACAGCCAGCGCGGACGCTCCGCCAGCAGCGTTAGATCCGGCAAAGCGTACGTTTGTGGTGGACACCGCTGTGACTGGAGTAGCAGCGGACGGGACGGAGTGTAGCTTGACCTCGGGTGACGTGGTCACGCGGCTCACGGATACTGCGGATGCAACCGACAACACGGTGAACGCGAGCGTCTCGGCAACCAAGAAGGGGGATTGCGCGGCCGGAACGACCGTGGCGGTCAAAGTGGACGACCTGCAGGAAATGTACAACCACTTCGAGGAACAGCTCACCGCCGGCCTGGGCGAAATGGCGAAGAAGCAGGGCACAAACGGTATGCCGAAGGCGCCGGACACGTTGACCAAGGCTTCGGATGTGCCTGCTCCCAAACCGGATGCCGATGCGGCAAAGACCCTGAAAGACCAACAGGCTGAGGCCGACAAGACCGAGTCGGACGTCAAACAGGAAGCCGCTGGCGGGGGGGTGTAAAACGGAGACGGTTGCAGGACGGCAGTTTAACTAATATCAAACCTGGGGAGCGTCGGATGACGGCGCTCCCTTTCTCCGATTATTCGAAGTCGCACTTTGCCGACTCGGTGTTCGCGGTCCAGAGCACGGCAGGAGTTTGGCTTTAGCAAGTCGCTATAGGAAAAGGCTGAAGGGAAGGCCCAAGAATGTCACAGAAATCTCACCATTTGATTCCAGGGATTGTCCTGGTGGCGGCCATAATTTGTCCGATGTCGCTGGCCAGCGGACAAAAGGCCACGCTACAGGACGAATTGCTGAAGACATACAAACTGGTGAAGATGGGATCGGACACGGGCGGGTATTCGGTAGTGGAGGAAGGTACGGTGCTGGCGATCCAAAAGGGCGGAATCCTGGCCGTGCCTTATTCGGACTCAAGCGATTTCAAGACGAAGTATCAGAATGGAGCGATTAAGGCTCCCAGCGGACTGGCAGTGCTCGGACGGAAGTCGATCATGGGACATTTTGGGAAGGACCAGACGACCCACTTGTTCGCGAAGGGGGACAAAGTCTATCCCACGAAGATCGACGTGAATCTGAAAAAGGACAGTGTGACAATGAGTATCGTCGCGTGCGATAAGTGCAACAAAACCGATCCACCGACATACAACAAAGCGGAAGTGGTGTTTGTGTTCCCCAAGGGGTCTTTAGTGAATGCCACGGCGCCCTCGGTGCAAAAGGTTATCGCGCAGGTGTTCATGATCAGCGTTCGCCGACGGCAAGCTCACGGTTAGAGCCCAGGCAAGAGTTGCGCTTCAGGAAATCAATTTGGAAAGAGCAGAACCGGAGGACCTTACGATGTCGCCGAAATCTCGCCTTGTAATTCCAGGAATTGTTCTGGTAGCAGCCACGGTCTTTTCGATGTCTCTGGCCAGCGCACAGGCGCCCACGCTACAGGACCAACTGGTGAAGGAATACAAACTGGTGAAGATGGGATCGGACACGGGGGGATATCAGGTGGTGGAGGAAGGTACGGTGCTGGCGATCCAAAAGGGCGGAATCCTGGCCGTGCCTTATTCGGACTCGAGCGATTTCAAGACGAAGTACGAGGGTGGAGCGATTCACACTCCCAGCGGTCTGTCGGTGGTCGGACGGAAGTCTATCCTGGGACATTTTGGGAAAGAGCAGACGACCCACCTGTTCGCCAAGGGTGACAAGGTCTATCCCACGAAGGTCGACGTGAACCTGGCTAAGGACAGCGTGACCCTGGGCATTGTCGCATGCGACACCTGCAACAAGACCGATCCACCGACGTACAACAAGGCGGAAGTCGTATTTCAGTTCCCCAAGGGATCATTGGTGAATGCGAACAAGGGTTCGATAGATAAAGTCATTGCTGAGGTGTTCACGATCAGTAAGGACGACTCGAAGGACGACAAGGGTGCAGACAAGGGCGGCCAGCAGCAACAGCAGCAAGGAGGCCAAGACCAGGGTCAGCAGGGAGCACAGGACCAGGGTCAGCAGCAGGGGGGCGACCAGGCCCAGGCCGAGCCCGTGAGCATCGAGAAGGGAATGAGCTTCGACGAGGTGGAAAGCGCCATGGGCAAGCCGGAGAAGAGAGTCACTCTCGGCACCAAGCAGATCTACTATTACAAGGATATGAAAGTGATTTTTATCAACGGCAAGGTTTCCGACGTGCAGTGAGGATCACCGTGCGTTGATAGGACCGCTTCAGTTACGAGTCCGTGAGTGACCGGACACGTCCCAGTAAAGCAATATTTCTAATTGCACGTCCCACGACGAAGGCGAGGTCAACCGCCCGTAAGGGCTTGTCATCGGTGACCCTTGCGGTCTGTTTTGGCGAACTCCCACAGTCAACGGGCATATATCCCCCTTTTAGCGCGATTTCGACGCGGCCAGTGTACAAGAGCCTGCGGGTCCTGAAAATAAGGATGGCGCGGGCTCATTTTCAGTACAGGATGCATCTCCGGTCGAGTTACTCTGATCCCGCTAACACTTTTCCGCACAGCAACTTGAGCGTGCGACATAGTACTTCCGTACCGTCTCTAGTACTTCAGTTACCGGTTCGCGAGTGACCCGAGACGCCCCGCTCGAAAGCCACTCCTAATTGTATCTAGGCAGATCCACAACACAACATATAGAGATACCCGCCTGCCGGTGTTTCGGCGAAATCTAGAAAATGGGCATAAAACACGGAGATTCGCTTTGACCCGAGGTCTTTCAGGGCTGATATATGCTCGGGACACCGAGAGCCTTCCGGACGGGCATGGAGGGCGGGCCGGAGACACCGGCGCGGGGGAGGGTTCTGGTGGCGAGGCAAGGAACTGGTCAGAGAATATGGCCGACTCGCGAGAAGTGATGAACATTCGTCAAGCATCGGACTATCTCGGAGTGAGTCCGGACACGCTCTACAAGTACGTGGGGGAAGAGAAAATTCCCGCCTTCAAGCTGGGCAACCGCTGGCGCTTCAAGAAGTCGAGGCTGGACCAGTGGATGGAAGAGAAGTCGAGCCAGTTGGAGCCGGGGGCAAGGCATAAAGCGAAGGCGGCGATGAAGGCTGCCGGGACACAGTAGTTAACCAAGGCCGGCGGGACGCCGGCGTTACAAAACAGCCGGGAAGCCGGCGCTACAAAAAGGCGGGCACACATGTTTGGAATGGGATCGAAGACGATAGTAGGTCTGGATGTGGGCTCTTCCAGCATCAAGGCGGTGGAGTTGAAGAAGAAGGGTGGGCAGATTGAAGTGGCGCACCTGGGGCTGGAACCGCTGTCCTCTGACATTGTTGTGGATTCGATGATCGTGGACTCGGGAACGGTATCGAGCGCGATTTCGAAGTTGTTCGCCGACTGCCTGATCAAAACCAAGTCCGTGGCCACGGCGGTGAGCGGACACTCGGTGATCGTCAAGAAGATCTCGCTGCCCTCGATGAGCGATCAGGAACTAGCCGAGACCATCGAGAAGGAAGCGGCGCAACATATTCCCTTCGACCTGGCGGACGTGAGTCTGGATTATCAGATTCTGTCCGAAGAAGCGGGCAGCCCGCAGATGGATGTGCTGCTGGTCGCTGTCAAGAAGGACAAGATTTTGAACTACACCAACGTACTCTCGATGGCGGGACGCACCCCGTCTATTGTGGACATCGATGCCCTGGCGCTGCAGAACTGCTACGAGTACAACTACCAGCCGGCGCCGGGCCAGGTGGTGGCGCTTTTGAACCTGGGCGCCAGCGTGATGAACATCAACATCGTAAAGGGGACGACGCCGTTGTTCCCGCGCGACGTCAGCGTGGGCGGGCACCAGTATACGGACTCCTTGCAGAAGGAACTCGACCTGAACTTCGACGATGCCGAAAAGCTGAAGCTGGGAGAGAAGGTTGGAACGGTGAGCGAGGACGCGAAAGCGCCAATCCTGCAGCAGGTCACCGAGATCATCGTGCTGGAAATCCAGAAGACCTTCGACTTCTTCCGGGCGAGCGCCGCGGGCGAGCACATCGAGAAGATTTACCTGGCGGGCGGTTCCGCGAAGGTGCCGGGATTGATGGAAGCGTTGCGGCAGGAATTTTCGATGCCGGTCGAATTGTTGAATCCATTTCAGCGTGTGGTGCCGCCGGCAGACGGGCCAGGCGCGGAATTGGTGGAGCAGAATCCGGGGCAACTGGCGGTAGCGGTGGGCCTGGCTTTGAGGAGCTTTGAATCCCTATGATCAAAATCAATCTGCTCGAAAACTCCAAAGGGAAAAACAAGCGCGCCGGTGGCGGCGGACCTGCGATGCCCACGATGGAAATGGGCGACCTGGGTTCACCCAAACTGAAGGTGCTGGTGGTGCTGGTGGTGGCCGGACTGTTGAATTTCGGTTACTGGTACCGGCTGGACCGGCAGGCGAAGTCGATCGCGGCGCAGATGCAGGCGGCCGAGCAGAAAAACCGCGAGCTCAGCGACGTGAAGGCGCGCTTCCTGGAGCGGCAGAAACAGGCCAACAGCTACAAGCGGCGGGTGGACGTGATCGATCCGCTGCGCGCCGGCCAGGCCGGACCGGTCAACCTGCTGGCCATGCTGGGCGAGACGGTCAATGGAACCGAAGCGGTCTGGCTGAGCAAGATGGATGACCAGGGTGCGAGCGTGAATCTGGAAGGCACGGCGCTGAGCACGGACGCGGTGGCCAGCCTGATCGCGAACCTGCAGAAGACGGGCTTCTTCAAGAACGTCGAGATCAAAGAAACCTATCAGGACGATGCGATCAAGGACATGCAGGCATTCCAGTTCACGCTGACCTGCGAGAAGGGAAAGTCCTAGAGGCGGACCTATGTCAACGAATTTCAACGAATTGTCGGGGCTGAAACAGTGGGGAGCGGTGATTGCGGGAGGAGCGCTGGTAACGGCGGCGCTGTACTTCACGGTGTTCAAGAGCCAGGGCGAGAAGAATGCGGCGGCCCAGCATGCGGTGCAGATCAAAGTTCGGGAGAACAACGAACTGGAGTCCTACCGTCCCAAGCTGAAGGATATGGAGCTGCAACTGGCCAACTTGAAACAGCAACTGGAGATCGAACGGCGCATCGTTCCGGACGAGAAGCAGGTGGACAGCTTCATCCAGACGATGGACGGCGAGGCGGCGAAGGCGGGCATTGAACTGCGCCGCTATGCGGCCCGGCCGGTGGCCGCGAAGGAGTATTACACGGAGGTTCCATTCGACATGGAGTTGGATGGTCCGTACTACTCCATGCTGAACTTCTTTGACCGGGTGGGCAAGCTGGAGCGCATCGTGAACGTCAGCGGTCTGCTGGTGGCCACGACGAAGAATCCCGCCAACGCGAAAGTGAAGCACCAGTACCAGTACGCGCCGAACGAGAGCGTGGTGGCAACGTTTACCGCGACGACCTTCTACAGTCACGACCTGGAGCCGCCGGCAGCGGCGGGTCCGGGAGCTAGGCCTGCAACGGCGACCGCAGGCGTGAGCAAATAGGAATCGCTTATGAAGCTGATGACAAGCATTCTGGCAGTGACCATAATGACGGGGGCGGCCTGGGGACAAAACCCGGACGCCATCGACAACGCGCGCAGCGTGGCAAGATCGCTGCAGCAGATAAAGACTAACGAGACCAACGCGGCGCTGGCGGCGTCAGGCGTGCCCGCAAGCCCGCAGGCAGGCAAGGCGGCGACGGAATCTCCGGCGAAGTCCGCTACGGGTCAGTCCGTAGCAGCGAAACCGGCGGGGTCAAAGCCAGCGGCGGTTTCGGCGGCGAAGGGCACTCCCGCTCCGGCGACCAAGGCCGGGAAACCACACGATGCATTCTTGCCTAAACAAAAGGCGGTAGCGGCGGCAAAGGTGGCGGCTCCCAAGCCGGCACCCGCTACCAAGATTGCCGCCAGTGAAAAACCGGCCGGCGGCAGCCAGGGTGCGGAAGCTGCCAAGGCGCCGAAGCCGGAGGACAAGAAGTGGGCAATGACCGGCAAGCGTGACCCCTTCTTCAGTCCGGTGTTGCAGCAGAGCACCACGCCCGGATGCTCGACGGGGAAAAAGTGCCTGGAGATCGGGCAGATCAATGTGCGGGGTGTGGTGAAGTCCGAAGGCGGCTTCATCGCGGTGGTCACGAACAGCCTGAACAAGGCTTATTTCCTGCACGAAAACGATCCCGTATTCAACGGCTACGTCGTGAAAATTACGGGAGACTCGGTTGTCTTCCAGGAGTCGTACCAGGACAAGCTGGGCAAATCGCTCACGCGGGAAGTGGTTAAGCGGATACTTACGCCGGCTGTTTAGGTTCCGTCGGCAGCGCACCGGGGAACCGGAGCGCGGGAAAAATCGAATTTACGAAGGACACGCGGGCCAGGCTCGCGAGTTGGGGAGAAGCGAAATGCGAAAGCAAATGCTGAGTGTGTTCCTACCGTGGCTGCTTTTGGGGCTGGTAGCTTCAGCCGCCGAGACGCCGGCGTCACAACCGGCGAGTCAGCGCAACGAACTGCAACGAGTGAATGTGGTTCGTGGTGCGGATGAGATCCGGGTCGAGATCAGCGCTCGAGGCACAGTGACACCCAAGCTGAGCACGGCAGACTCGCCCGCGCGCCTGGTGGTGGACCTGCCCGGAACTGTGATGGCGACGGGGCAGAGCCACATCACGGTGGGCAGCGCCGGAGTGAAAGAAGTTCGCATCGGCATGGATGGCCAGACGCCTCCGACTACACGGGTAGTGGTCGATCTCGAGCGCGCCTGCCGCTATGACTTGAACTCTACGGCGGATGGGAAGTTCGTGCTGACGCTGCACACGCAGGAAGCAACGGCGAGTGTAAGCGCTCCAAAGACTGTGGCGGCGCCTGCCAAGATTACGTCTCCGTTCGGATCGCGAGTTATGGAAGCGAAAACGGAATCGACACCGAAGGCGCAGCCAGTTGCAGCTAGCCTGACAGCGGCCACGGCTCAGAAGCCCGAGGCAGCCGCGGCTTCCTCTTCATCCAGCGATTTTGTGTTTGTCGAGCCTGCTTACGACGCCAAGAGGACCACGGCAGACCCGGCGGCAGATCCCGCCGGACGGGCGCAGGAAGCGGCGGCGAAGTTCTCCGACAAGACGGCCGCAGAACTGCTGCCGGTGCGTATGAATGCGGCGCAGTCGTCGCAGAGCACGTCTTCCAGCACTGGCGGCGTTGGCATCCAGCCCGCAGTCAATCTGGCAGCGGAGCAGAAGGAGCAGGCTGGCCAGCAACCGGCTGCAGCCGGCCCCAGATACACGGGCGAGCCGATTTCGGTGAACCTGAAGGATGTGGATCTGAAAGACTTTTTCCGCCTGATCCATGAGATCAGCGGCTTGAACGTGGTGCTCGATCCCAACGTGCACGGTACTCTGACTATCGTGCTGGACGATGTGCCGTGGGACCAGGCTCTGGACATCGTACTCAAGAACAACGACCTGGCGCGGGAACTGGAGGGCAATGTTCTGCGCGTGGCCACGGTGGACACGCTGAAGAAAGAAGCGGATGGGCGCCGCGCCCAGGTGGAATCGGAAGCGCTGGCCGTGGAGAAAGTTTCAGTCACGCGTTTCCTGAGCTACGCCCACGCCAAGGACGTGATGCTGACGGTAAAGAAATTCCTTTCGGCGCGTGGTGAAGTGGTTGCGGATGAGCGAACCAACGCCGTGATCGTCAACGATATTCCGAAAGTGATTCCCATCATCGACCGCCTGCTGACGCAGCTTGACCGCAAGACGCAGGAAGTCGAGATCGAGGCGCGGGTGGTGGCGGCGACGCGGCAGTTCGCGCGCGACATCGGCACGCAGCTCGGCTTCGGCTGGGGCAATGGCCACAGCGCGGTCGGCGGAGCTTCCCAGGCGGGCAGCTCGCCGACGACTGTCAGCAACCTGACTCCGGGCTACATCACGGTACCCGGTACCGGTTCGACCTCGGGAAGCTCGATTCCCCTGTTCTCGAACCTGGGATCGACCGCACCCACCAGCGGCCTGACCTTCTTGAACGCCAGCAACACGGTGCGCATCGATGCCGTTCTTTCGATGGCCGAGTCGCGCGGCTTGTTGAAGGTTCTGTCGCGGCCGCGAGTGGTCACGCAGAACAACATTCAGGCCATCGTGAAGCAGGGCGTGCGCGTGCCGATCGTGACGCAGGCGCAGTTGGGTGGTCCTCCGACGGTGACTTACGTCGATGCCTTCCTGCGGCTGACGGTGGTTCCGCAAATCACCTCGGAAAACACGATCTTCCTCAACGTGGACGTGGAGAACACGACCCCGAACTTCGCTCAGGAAGTGCAGGGCAACCCGGAGTTGATCACGCAGCAGGCGACGACGCAGGTGCTGGTGACCGACGGAGGCACGGTGGTGATCGGCGGCGTCATCCAGACGCAGAACTCGATCAACATCAATCAGGTGCCGTTGCTGGGTAACATCCCGATCCTGGGCAACCTGTTCAAGCACGTTCAGGTTTCGACGTCGAACCAGGAACTGATCTTCTTCATCACGCCGCGAATCATTCAGACGTAGAGCATCAGACGTAACAGCGTCAGATATTGCAGCGCAGTTGAAGATTTAGAACCGCCGGCCTGAAGAACCTGTCAGGACCGGCGGTTTTGTCTTGTGAGTAGGTAAACAGGCTCATGCACCACGCCAACAAGCGTGGATATTCGGCCTCCTGACCTGCCCCTACTTTCGTTCACGTAAGAATACGACAACTTTCTTCCGTTCCGTCTCCGGTTTGAGCCGGGATGGGCATTTTCCGGCGAGTAACGATCCAAAAAACGGGCGATGCTCGTTCACCATCACAGCCCCACTGGTGTAGAGATTACCTAGGCTACCTTTTTTCGCTACCTGAACTCAATAAAATCAAGTTGATGTATCAGCTACTGAGAACTCGGTATAAGAATGGTAGCGACCACAACCGCAACAAGGTACTCGACGCACTGCGCGCCGTTGCTATCCTCCTCGTGCTTGGCAGGCACGCCGACGTCTCAGAACTCTGGAATCGAATTGGATGGTGCGGTGTCGATCTCTTCTTTGTGCTCAGCGGTTTTCTGATCTCGGGTCTTCTCTTTCAGGAATACAAACGATTTGGAGACATTCGTCTTAAAACGTTTTGGCTGCGCAGAGGTCTGAAGATCTATCCTGCCTTTTACGTTTGCACCCTGGCGCAAGCATTCGTATACCTGCTGATGTTCGGCAAAATCCTCGGCACCAAGACTGTCGTGCACAAGGTTTTGATTGATGCCACGTTTCTTTCCAGCTATTTTGAGGGCGTATCGGGCCACATGTGGTCATTAGCTGTCGAAGAACATTTTTATTTCGTGCTGCCGCTGTTCCTGCTGTTTTTGATGAAACTACGCGGCAAGAAAGAAGACCCGTTCGCTTCGATTCCAGCCGTCTTTCTTCTGATCGCGGTCGGTTCGCTGTTGCTTCGTATGGCGGCAAAACCGGTGTCGTATGGCGATTACTATAGCTATTTGCTGCCGACTCATCTTCGGATGGACGGTTTGTTTTGCGGTGTGATGGTTGGGTATTTATTTCATTTCAAGCCACAGCTTCTTGCACGAGTGGCACGTTGGCCACTTCTCGTTGCGGGCGTTATGCTGCTCAGTCCCGTTTATTATCTGAACATTGAGTACTGGCATATGTATACTTGGGGACTTACGTGCACGTTCCTCGGTTTTGCCTGCATATTAGTCTGGACGATCCATGTACCTTTCCGGCAGGATCACCTTCTGGCGTTGCCGGTCAACCTGCTTGCTCGCATCGGTTTCTATTCGTACTCGATCTATCTGTGGCATTGGATGATCCTCTTCTACCTTCGCCCCTATTTTCGACTCAGATGCATGAAGACCGGCAGCCCGGTAGCGTGGAGCAGCGCAATGGAGAGCGGGCAGTGGCTGTTCTGCGTGGTGTTCAGCATGATCGTCGGTATAGGGATGGCTGTGGTTATTGAGCGGCCGGTACTTAGACTGCGAGATCGCTGGTTTCCATCTCGTACACGTCAAGTTAATGCTCTTTCCGGGTAGTGGACCATAGGGCGGTTGGCCCAGGTTTTTGATCTCACGGGCACGGCCCAACAACAGAGGCGCACCCGGCACCGCGTCGGCAAACCCCAAGGTCCCTCGCTCCGCTCGGGACGACAATCGTGTTTTGAGCCGCCTGATAGACTGACCTGCAATGAACTTTCTTGGGCGCCAAGAAAGTCTCCGGGAGCGTCTCGCCGCGACCCGGTTCGATGCTCTGCTGGTCAGCCATCTTCCTAACATCCGATATCTTTGCGGTTTTACCGGGAGCGCTGGATTCTTGCTCGTGACGGAAACCGGCAGCGTCTTTTTCACGGACGTGCGCTACGACACGCAGGCGCGAGACGAGGTCAAGGGCGCGAAGGTGATCATTGCGCGCAAGGCGGTGTTGACCGCGCTCGGGGAGTGGATCGGATCCCACCGGAAACGATCGAAGGGATGGACCCTCGGGATTGAAGCCGAACACATGACCGTCGCGGAAAGAAAACGCCTGGTGGATCTGCTGCCCTCGGGCTTACGGTTAAGGAATGCGCCCGCGATGGTGGAGCGGGCGCGCATGGTGAAGGACGACGATGAATTGGGGCTGATCCGTGCGGCGGTGCAGTTGGGAGCCTCCTTGTTCGACCGGGCGCTCAAAGTTTTGCGGCCGGGCGTCAAAGAAGCCGAGGTGGCGGCCGAGATGGAGTATAGGGCACGGCGGGCGGGAGCGGAAGAGATGTCGTTTCCCACCATCATCGCATCCGGGGCGCGGTCGGCGCTGCCCCACGGCCGGGCCACGGAGCAAACCATCGCGCCGGGTGGATTCGTGGTCTGCGATTTCGGTGTTATACTCGCTGGTTATTGCTCGGACCAGACCCGTACAGTATGGGTGGGCGCAGCTTCGGGGGCAAGCGCCCGAGAAGCGCGTGACGCGTACCAGTCGGTCAAAGAAGCACAAGAGGCGGCGATCGCGGCCGTGCGGCCGGGTGTCAGCGTCGGGGAAGTCGATGCGGCGGCCCGGAAGGTCTTGCGCAAGGCTGGGCTGGGACGGTATTTTACGCACTCGACCGGGCATGGGGTAGGCCTGGAGATTCACGAAGCACCCAGGGTTGCGGCCGGGCAGAAGGAAGTGCTGCAGCCGGGCATGGTCATCACGATTGAACCGGGAGTATACTTCCCCGGCAAATGGGGCGTGAGGATCGAGGACATGGTGGCCGTCACAGAAGGCGGCGTTGAAGTGCTGACTCCGACCAGCAAGGGGTTTCTGGTGGTTTAGGATGGTGGTGCAGTTTGATAAGGAAGCGAGCCAAACGCGCGATTGATGCGTCGCAAAGAGCGCGACGCGTCGCGCGGCTCGCCCAGATCCTTCACTGCGCAAAGAACGCTTGTTCAGGATGACAACCAAACCAACACCTGACACCTAAGACCTGAAGCGGCAGTCCCACCGTACACGAATGAATCAAAAAGAGCTGAAGGAACTCATCGAGTTCATAATCGAAAAAGACATTGCCGAGTTCGAGTTGGAGCGCGGCGACGTCAAGGTGAAGATCAAGCGGGCGGACAAGCACACCGTGTTCCAGACACGCGCGGAAGTGCCCTATGTGGCCGTGACCGTCCCTCAGACTGGGGCGCCTGCGGTTGTAGCCTCAGCTGCCGCACCGCCGGCAACCCCGGTCGAGGCGGTCCCGGAAGAAGACCTGCACATCGTAAAGTCTCCCATCGTGGGGACGCTCTACGAAGCGCCTTCGCCGGGCGCGCCGCCGTTCGTCAAGGTCGGGGACATGGTGGAAGTCGGGCAGGTGTTGTGCATTGTCGAGGCGATGAAGCTGCTGAATGAGATTGAGTCGGACGTGGCCGGAGAGATCGTGAAGAAGATGGGGAGCAACGGCCAGCCCATCGAATACGGGCAGGAGTTGTTTGCCATAAGGCCGAAGAAGTGAGACGTGGGAGATCCACCCTGTGAAAACCAGGCGCGCACCTCGCGCGCCTTTTCGTGTCTGAGGAAACGCAGTGAAGCGCCGGGCTGCGCCCGGCGGACAGCCGAGGCGGCTGTCCCCACATTGAAGCTGAAATGTTTAAGAAGATTCTGATTGCGAATCGCGGAGAGATTGCCTTGCGTGTCATTTGCGCGTGCAAGGAGCTGGGCATCCGCACGGTTGCGATTTACAGCGAGGCGGACCGCCATTCGTTGCCGGTGCGCTTCGCGGACGAAGCGATCTGCATCGGGCCGCCACAACTGGCGCTGAGCTACCTGAACATCCCGGCGGTGATCAGCGCGGCGGAGATTGCCAACGTGGATGCGATCCATCCCGGATACGGACTGCTGGCGGAGAATGCCAACTTTGCCGAGGTCTGCGAGACCAGTGGGATCAAGTTCATTGGGCCACGGCCGGAAGTGACGCGGCTGATGGGCGAAAAAGAAAAAGCCCGCGCGGCCATGAAACAGGCGGGCGTGCCGATCCTGCCGGGCTCGGATGGAATCATTGCCTCCGAAGGCGAAGCCGTGGAGTGGGCGCGGCAGGTGGGTTTTCCGGTGATTGTGAAGGCGTCGGCAGGCGGTGGCGGGCGCGGCATGCGCATTGTGCGCAGCGAAGAAGAACTGCCGGGGCTTTTCAAGGCCGCGCAAGCTGAGGCGGCGGGTGCGTTCGGCAATGGCGACCTGTACATGGAAAAGTATGTCGAGCATCCGCGGCACATCGAGTTTCAGGTGCTGGCGGATGAGCATGGCAACGTAGTGAGCCTGGGAGAGCGGGAATGCTCGATCCAGCGGCGGCATCAGAAGTTGCTGGAGGAATCGCCTTCGACGCAAGTGACGCCGGAGTTGCGCGATCAGATCGGCGGCGTCTTGTGCCAGTCACTGGCCCAGATCGGGTATACGAATGCGGGAACGATCGAATTCTTGATGGACCAGAACCGCCGCTTGCACTTCATTGAGATGAACACGCGCATCCAGGTGGAGCATCCGGTGACGGAGATGGTCACGGATGTGGATCTGGTGAAAAGCCAGATCATGATCGCCGCTGGCGCTCACATGCGGGACGTGCTGCAGGGGCCGATTGTGCACCGCGGTCATGCGATTGAGTGCCGCATCAATGCGGAACACCCTGAGAAGTTCACGCCGTCGGCGGGAAAGATCACAGCGTTTCATCCGCCGGGAGGGACCGGCGTGCGCGTGGATACGGCGGCGTACACCGAGGGCGTGATCCCGCCTTATTACGATTCGCTCATTGCTAAGTTGATTGTGCGCGGCAAGGACCGCAACGAAGCGGTCTCGCGCATGTCGCGGGCGTTGGAGATGTTTATCGTAGAGGGTGTTTACACGACCATTCCGCTGCACCGCAAGATTCTGGCCGATCCAGACTTTCGCGCCGGGCGATTTGATACGGGGTTCATCGAGCGATTCCTGGCGAAGAATGGGAAAAAGGATACGGCGGCGTGATCTCCGTTCCTCGCCTTTATCCCATCGTGGATGCGGCGTTCTTTTCCACGACAGAAGACTTGGCGGCCTTTGCGGAGGAGCTTGTCGCGGGGGGATGCACGCTGCTGCAATACCGCAACAAGAGCGGGAACCGGGTGATGCTGGAGCAGGCGCGCGAGCTGAGACGTCGGCTAGGCGGGACGGTCAAACTCGTCATGAACGACCGCGCCGATCTTTGCCTGGTGGCCGAGTTCGACGGCGTACATGTTGGGCAAGACGACCTTTCGCCGGAGTCGGTTCGAGGGATCATTGGTCTAGATCGCTGGCTCGGGGTTTCTACGCATAATCCAGAGCAGATACAGGAAGCGGATCGAACTTCGGCGGATTACCTCGCCATTGGACCTGTGTTTTCCACTTCAAGCAAAGATAGGCCTGATCCGGTGGTGGGCCTCGAAGTGGTGCGCCGGGCGCGGCAGTTGACCCGAAAGCCGCTGGTCGCTATTGGAGGGATCACTCGTGCGAATGCAGCTTCCGTGATCGAGGCCGGGGCCGATTCCGTGGCGGTGATATCTGACTTGTTACGGGATCCCCGCAAATCTGCAGAGGAATTTTTCCGCGTGTTGAGGTAAAGTCATGTGACTCCGATAAGCGTCCTGGCGGGCGAGGGCAAGATGCCCTCGCGACAGCCGGCGGGACGCCGGCGCTACCGCTTTAGGAGGAGCCCTGAACACACCGACAACGGCCGCGGGCAGCGACTGGGAAATTCATAGCCATCAAGATACGGAACTGGTCAAGGGCCTTGGCCTGACCAGCGCCACCATGCTGGTCATGGGGTCGATGATCGGCTCGGGCATCTTTATTGTTTCGGCGGAGATTGCCCGCGAAGTGGATTCGCCCGCGTTGCTGATTGGCGCGTGGGCGGTGGCCGGGTTCATGACGATCGTCGCCGCGCTCAGCTATGGCGAACTGGCGGCGATGATGCCGCGAGCCGGCGGGCAGTACGTTTACCTGCGCGAAGCGCTGGGGCCGTTGTGGGGCTTTCTCTATGGCTGGACGCTTGTTTCTGGTAATTCAGACCGGGACCATCGCCGCTGTGGGCGTGGCTTTCGGCAAGTTCCTGGGAGTTTTCTTTCCTGCGATTTCTTCCTCCCATTGGATTCTGCATCATTTGGAAGGTTCCCCCGATTCCGATCGGGCCCATGGTTCTGGGCAACATGGATGTCGGCATCAATACGCAGAATCTGGTCGCCATCCTGCTCGTGGTCTTCCTTTCGGTAGTGAATATCTTCGGCGTGAAGACCGGAGCGCTCATTCAGAATGTGTTTACCGCGGCCAAGGTCTCGGCGCTGCTGGGACTGGCGTTCTTCGGCTTTGCGCTGGGACGAAATGCGCAGGCGCTGGCCACGAACTTCAGTGGACATTTCTGGCGCAATGCGGGACTGGGCGCGGAGCACGCCGTGCAGGTGGGAGTGGGCGGTCCGGTTGTGATGGTGGGTACGCTGACGATCCTGGCCGTAGCGCAGGTGGGATCACTCTTTTCCGCCGACGCCTGGAACAACGTTACGTTCACCGCGGGTGAAGTGAAGAATCCCAGCCGCAATCTGCCGCTGTCGCTGGCGCTGGGCACGGGCGTGGTTATCGCGCTTTACATTGCGTGCAACTTCATTTACTTGATGGCGCTGCCCCTCGACGGAGCACCGGGTGCGGCAACGATTCTGGAGCGCGGAATCAAGTATGCCGCCGAAGATCGGGTTGGGACCGCGGTCATGACGCAGATGTTCGGCGCTGTGGGCGGCCTGCTGATGGCGGCGGCCATTCTGACTTCCAGCTTCGGCTGCAATAACGGGCTGATTCTTTCCGGCGCGCGCGTCTACTATGCGATGGCGAAGGACGGCCTGTTCTTCCGCAGCGTCGCCAAACTGCATCCTACGTACAAGACGCCGGCGGTTTCGCTGATGGTGCAGATGGTGTGGGCGTGCCTGCTGTGCGTCTCGGGCAGCTACGGGCAGCTTCTCGATTACATTATTTTTGCCGTGCTGGTCTTCTACATTTTGACGATTGTGGGATTGTTTGTGCTGCGGCGGACGCATCCGGATGCCGCGCGGCCCTACCGCGCGGTGGGTTATCCTGTGTTGCCTGCGATTTATATTGTGATGGCTTTATTCATCGATGTCGTACTATTGCGCTACAAACCGCAGTTCACGTGGCCGGGGCTGATTGTGGTGCTGCTGGGCATCCCGGTATATTACGCGTGGTCGAGGAGCGCGGGCGCAAAGCGCGCCTCCGCGTAGCCGCTAAGGAGAAACGAAACGAATGGCAAATCTGCTGGCAACCAAGCCCCTGAACCTGCTGATGGAAGAAGCCCGCGAGACGGGCGAGCACAGCCTCAAACGCACGCTCGGAGTTTTCCAACTCACTGCGCTGGGCGTGGGCGCGATCATCGGTGCCGGCATTTTTGTGATGGTGGGGCTGGGAGCACAATACGCCGGTCCGGGACTCACCTTGTCGTTCGTCCTGTCCGGGTTGGGATGCGCGTTTGCCGGACTGTGCTACGCCGAGTTCGCGGCCATGATTCCGCTGGCAGGCAGCGCCTACACCTACGCCTACGCCACGCTGGGCGAGTTGCTGGCCTGGATCATCGGTTGGGATCTCACGCTCGAATACGCCATGGGCGCCAGCACGGTCTCTTCGGGCTGGTCGAACCACTTCATCGAACTGCTGAACATCGTTCACATCAAGATGCCGCTGTGGCTGGCTTACGATCACTGGACGGCGCTGAAGACCGCCGAGAAAGTTGTCGCGCGGCAGATGGCGCTGGCCGCCGATCCTTCCCTGGTGCCGGGCACGCAAGCCTTCCTTGATCAAGTTAGCGCGATCGTGAGCGCGCAGTCTCCGGAATTGTTGCAGCGGGCGCATGATCTGCTGGGCGCGCCCCATCTGTTTGGAGCGGAAATCGGATTCAACCTTCCGGCTTTCATCATCGCGCTGGTGATCACGGCGATGCTGGTCATCGGAATCAAAGAGAGCGCGCGCTTCAACGCGACCATCGTGACCATCAAGGTGTCGGTAGTGCTTTTCGTGATCGCTCTGGGATCCCGCTACATCAACAGCGCCAACTGGGGCACGGACTGGCACTCGTATGCGCCCAACGGCTTCGCCGGAATTGGAGCGGGCGCGGCTTACATCTTCTTCGCCTACATTGGTTTCGATGCGGTCTCGACCACGGCGCAGGAGGCCAAGAATCCGCAGCGCGACTTGCCGATCGGCATGATTGCTTCGTTGGCGATCTGTACCGTCTTGTACATTGCCGTGGCTGGAGTGTTGACCGGAATGGTGCATTGGCAGCAGATCAACATTGAGGCGCCCGTTGCGCGCGCGTTTCTCGACCGCGGCCTGACCACGGCTTCGCACATCATTACGCTGGGCGCGCTGGCTGGACTGACCAGCGTGATGCTGGTGATGTTACTCGGCCAAACCCGAGTGCTCTATTCGATGGCCAACGATGGCCTTTTGCCCAAGAAGTTCTTCGCGGATGTTCATCCCAAGTTCCGCACTCCGTGGAAGAACACGATCCTCGTGGGCTTGCTGGCGGCGATCGTCGGCAGCGTGACGCCGATCGACGACATCGGAAAAATGGTGAACATCGGCACGCTGCTGGCCTTTGTGATCGTGTCGATTTCCGTGATGGTGTTGCGCCGTACCAATCCCAGCCAGCCGCGGCCGTTCCGTACGCCGTGGGTGCCACTGATTCCAATCCTGGGCGTTATCTCGAACGGTTACATGATGTACAAGCTGGGCTGGGTGAATTGGGCGCGGCTGATTATCTGGCTGTTCATCGGACTGGTGGTGTACTTCACCTACAGCGTGAAGCACAGCCGGGTGCAGGCGCTGCAGAAGGGCAGCGGCGGTGATCAGTGGCTAGTGGCCAGTAAGTTCAGGCTCTCCGCACAGCGCGGAGAGCCTTTTTGCTTTATAGTCGTCGAAGAAAGTGGTCAGTCACCAGTGGTAGCCAGTGGTCAGTGGTCAGTAAAACCCGTGTAGCCATTCGGTTGGTTTTACTGACCCCTGACCCCTGACCACTGCATTTCCATGAAAGCTGTCCGTAATCTGCGAGTGATCGGCGCGCTGCTGCTGGTGGTTATGGCGGCGGGAACGGCGGGCTATCACTTCATTGAGGGGTGGCCATGGTTTGATGGCTTTTACATGGTGGTGACCACGCTTACCACCATCGGATATCAGGAAGTGCATCCGCTTTCGCACGCCGGGCGCGTCTTCAACGTGATTGTGATTCTTGACGGGGGTGTCGCTGGTGTTGCTGGGCGTGGGGGCGCTGAGCCAGGCTTTGCTAGAATTCGAGCTGCAGAGCTTCTTTGGAAGGCGGCGCATGGAGCGCGATATCGGACGCCTCGACGGTCACTACATCATCTGTGGCATGGGGCGCGTGGGACGTAGCGTGGCGCGCGAACTGGAGCGCAGGCCCGTGCCCTTCGTGGTGATCGAAAACGCTGAAAGCAAGCTGCAGCGCTACAGCGGTGAGAACTGGCTGGTGGTGACGGGAGACGCCACGCAAGAGCAAGTCCTGCGCAAGGCTCAGATTGAGCGGGCACGGGGGCTGATCGCTGCAACCACTACCGACGCTACCAACCTATATATCGTGCTCACGGCGCGGGGGCTGAATCCGCATTTGAAGATCATCGCGCGCGCCAGCGAAGATGGCGCGGAGAAGCATCTGCTCACCGCGGGCGCCGACTCTGTGGTGTCACCGTATTCTTTCGCCGGGCAGCGCATCGCGCAGTCGCTGCTGCGGCCGCACGTGGTCAGCTTTCTCGACACCGCGACCACGCATCTGGGCATCGATCTGGAGATTGGCGAGATCCAGGTTGCGGGGGATTCCGTGTTCGCGGGCAAGACCATCGAGAGTTCGCGCATCCGCCAGGACCGTGGTGTGATTATTCTGGCGATCAAGCGGCAGGAGGGGATGCGATTCAACCCCGCGCCCGATGAACGCATTGAGCCCGAGGACTTCCTGATCGCCATGGGCGAGCCTGCGCAATTGCGGCAGTTGGAGCAGACGGCCTCCCCCCAATCATGAAAATCGTTTCCGCAGAAGAGATGCGGGCCATTGACCGCGCTACCAGCGAGCGCTTCGGTGTACCTTCGCTCACACTGATGGAGAATGCGGGTGCGGCGGTGGCGGAGTATGTGCTCGCGCACCATGCTGGAGCCGGGCGCGTCGTGGTTTTCTGCGGCAAGGGAAATAATGGTGGCGATGGCTTTGTGGCCGCGCGGCGGCTGCATCAGCAGGGGAAAAAAGTGCAGGTGATCCTACTGGCGGACCCTGCCGATCTGCGAGGCGATGCGGCGGTCATGTTTGGCAAATTGCCGGAGCCAGCAATTGCCGTGCATTTCGGCGAAGAATTGATGAGTGGCCAGTTACGCCTGGCGCTACAGGCGGACCTGTGTGTCGATGCAATTCTCGGTACTGGCTTCAAGCCTCCGGTGAGCGGCTTGTATGCCCACGCGATCGCGATCATGAATGCGAGCAAGGGCCCTGTGGTCGCTACCGACATTCCTTCCGGCGCTGACGCCGACTCGATGCTGCCTCAAGACGGGACCATCGCTCGGGCTGACGCCATCGTCACTTTCACAGCGCCTCGTCCCGCGCACGTGTTCAGCTTGTTGACTGCGGGATTGACCTTCGTGGCTGGCATCGGTTCGCCGGAAGAGGCGATAGTTTCGGCGTTGCAACTGAATGTGATCACAGCTCGTGACATTGGGCCACTGATCGGGCCGCGGCCCGCGGAGTCGAACAAAGGTAACTATGGGCACGTGCTGGTGGTGGGAGGCTCGCTCGGAAAAGCTGGAGCGGTAGCCATGGCAGGGATAGCCGCGCTGCGCGCGGGGGCCGGGCTTTCGACCGTGGCGACTGCGAACTCCGTTTTAGGGACGGTGGCTGGATTTCATCCAGCGGTGATGACTGAGCCCTTACCCGAGACGGACGCGGGAACGATCTCGACCAGCGCGCTGCATCGAATCGAGGAGTTGGCGAAAGGGAAGAGTGTGGTCGCGATCGGGCCGGGGATTTCGCGGGACTCGCAGACTGCGGAGCTGGTGCGGGCGTTGGTGGCACAACTTAAACTTCCTATGGTCGTGGACGCCGATGGCCTGAATGCATTTGAGGGCCGCACGGATGAATTGAATGGCAAGGGTCGAGCATTGGTGATCACTCCGCATCCGGGCGAGATGGCGCGACTGGTGGGATGTACGATTGCCGACGTGCAGAAAGATCGCCTCGGAGTGGCGCGTAAGTTCGCGAGTAAGCACGAGTTGATCGTGGTGCTTAAAGGGCGTCGAACGGTCGTGGTCGAGCCGGACGGTGAGGCTTGGGTCAATACGACAGGGAATCCTGGGATGGCCACCGGGGGTACGGGAGACATCCTGACCGGGATGGTTGCGGGAATGATCGCGCAGCACTCGAAGCAGGCTCTCCTGGCCGTGCTTGCGGCGGTGCATCTGCATGGGCTTGCCGGCGACGTGATGCGCGAGGCGGTGGGTGAGCATTCGCTGGTGGCAACTGATCTGCTGAAGGGACTGCCTGAGGCGTTTCGGCGAACGCGCGAAATGGCGGAGAAAAAACTCGTGCGTTGGTGAGTGGCCGGAGCCGCAGGAGAAGACATTGCGTGTCCTCCGGGCCATTAATGAGTTAGTAACCTTCCCCATGTGCTTGAGGGTACGCCGCTTGGATCGCTGAAACGCCGCGTCCAGCGCGGGAATCCGGCCATCTGCTTCCGTAACCTGTTACCCGCTCCCGTACGTGTGCCATAGTGCAGACAGCCTATGACCCACTTCCCCCAACCGCACCCTTCGCGGCGCGCGGCCCGGGTCCAGCTTGGCGAATCTGTCCTGGCTGCGATTCGTTTAGAAGATGGCCGGCGCACAAAAGCTAAACTCCAAACTATTTCCTCGACCGGCGGATTGCTGCAAATGCCGCGTTCGCTGGGGAACGGCTCCTTCGTGGAATTGGCCTTTCAAACGCAATCGGGGCCGGTCCGGGCTATGGCCGAGATCCTTCACTCCGATGCGGAAGACGACTGACGGAGTGCTGCAACCGTTCCGCTTCGTCGCGCTCGAAGACGACGACCATCACCGCTTGCGGACGTCGCTGGACCACGTGACGGATCGCGACCTGCTGGGCCTCAAATCGGTGGCTCTCAGCGTGCCGAGGTCGATCTAGTCCCCTCCTCGCTATACTGGTCGTGGTCTGTGCACCACATGGCTGCGGCTGGCCGGGAAATGACACGCGAGATCACCACACATTCGCCGGAGGAGACGATCGCCTTCGGGCGGACGCTGGCGGAGTTGCTGTCGCCGCCGAAGCTGGTGCTGCTGCGCGGCGATCTGGGCGCGGGAAAGACCACGCTGGTCAAGGGAATCGCCGCCGGATTCGAGAGCGGCGGAAGAAGAAGACGTCACCAGTCCCACGTTCACGCTGGTGCACGAGTATCGCGGGCCGCGAGCCAGCATTTATCACATTGATCTTTACCGCGTGGATACGCCGCGGGAACTGGAGACGCTGGGGCTGGACGATCTGCGTGGCGAGGGCAGCATTTTGCTGATTGAGTGGGGAGAGAAGTTTCCGCGGTTTCTGCGGGAGCGGGATGTGGAGATTTCTCTGGAGCGGGATGGGGAGAGCGCGCGGCGGATCACAATCGTAGACTGAGCCAGGAATGGTGTTCGCTTTTCTCCCTTCGGTTCTCTTCGTATCACCGTTGGGTGCCGGGCGCCGGAATTGCAGTAGAAGCCAAAGACGCGTGTCCGCTGGCGTCGCACAGAAGAGTTCCCAAGACGTACCGGCAGGGACCTTTGCAGTGCATCTTCCACTCCACAGAATCCCCCTCTGCGGCCGCTAGATAGGATTCGCGTATCTTTTCCGGGGAAACGGGCGCCGCGTGTTCGGCCTCAAGCGTAATCGGCACCGGCCCGATGGTGTGGTCGAACACCTTGAGCACGCTCAACCCAGCCGGATGTTCTACCCGTATTGACTTCGGGAACCCGTCGAGCATCTCGAGGACATGGTCTGTCGCAGAATTCTTTACAAGGGAGCCACTCACGTCGATGTCAAAAAACGGCTCGCCAGTGGCGATGGTTTTGAGCATCTCAAGATTCTCAACGTCCTGCCTGTAATATTTTTCGGGCATGCGAATCTGTGTTTGGAAAAACGCTGCTACCATCGCTGCGTCTTTAATTATTTTTCGTAGGTGGTCGGCAACGTTGATGCTACTGGAAGGCTTCTCACATACCTTTAGCAGCGTGCCGGCAGGCTCGAGGCTGAACACTTCTAGCTTTCCGGAGCTTTCCAGTTCATTTAGAAAGTCGAGCACCTGATCAAGGCTCTGTACGTCCGCGCCCTGCAGCTTTGGATGGATAGTTATCGTGGCCCCAGCGCCAACACGCACTTTCAGCGAGGCTTCAAGCGGCATGCTGCCCGTACTGACCAGTTCGACTTCTCTCCTGCCGAAGCGGGCGACTCGAAACGGCAGGTATGCGATCTCCTTTGCCATCGGAGGAGTTCCAGCCACTAGACGTACTGGTATAACTTTTGCCGCTAACTCCGGGGGCGGAAGTGGCCGGACGTCTAACTGCAAGTGCGCTGGGTCTCTGTCGCCAAAAAGTGACTGAAGGAGGGGGGAAGCCGAGCTGACCTCTTGCAGCTCCCCGGCAGGTGCAGAGAACGACCGGCCCTCGTCGAGAGCGGCATTTAGCTCAGCCCATGTGGCTCCGGATGCGGAAACAGTGAGGGTTAGTGGGTCTCGATTAAATTCCTTTACGTCACGGGCAAGAAAATGGGTTGTCCTCTCGCCCTCGATCATCGACATGACCAGCCCGGTCTGCGGCATGATCTGCCGCGCCATGCCGTCCCCGCCGATGCTAACGACGGCCTTCAGCCGAGGGTCGAGGTCTACGCGATCTTGCAGGTATTGTTGGGCGCATTCGACCGCCAGGGCTCCGCGCTCTTCTGTATTGAGATTTTCGGTATTCGTTGCCATCTGCCGGAGCTTGAGCGCGTTCGACATTGAGTTGTCGGGAAAGAACGCGTCCCTGAGCGGCCTATTGTTCATTAGCTCGGTGAAGATTTCCGACGCTTGCATCAGCTTGATTCTTTCGGGGCCGCCGTAGGCATTGACGATCTTGGACTGAAACCAGCGGTGTTCGGGTGTCCGCAGATTGATCGGCAGGCAGAGTGTCCAGCGAGCTGGCGTTTGATGCTTGAACGCCGTCCGGATAGAATTGGCAATCTGCTTCTTCTGTGAGTCCCTGATTCGGTCGGGAAAGTGCTTACTCTCCCAGATTGCCGGCCCAATGTCCAGAAGTCCTGAAAAGCTGTCGATCCCTTCGTCCCCTCCGGAACCTTCAACCTTCTTGATGCCGGCGCCTGGGTATTTGGCTGTCAAGACCTGGTGGACGAGCGATTCGAATTTTTCACTTGCTTAGGCTACGAAGCTGTTGTTCAAGGTCACTCATTACTATAGATTCTAAGGCATCCGCGGGGTGTGGTCATCGTAAGAGCGTTTCGTCAGAACCCCATGATGTTGTACCCGCAATCCACATAGATGACTTCGCCGGTGATGCCGCTGCTGGCGTCGGAGGCTAGGAAGACTCCGGTCGAGCCGACTTCGGCAATATCGACGTTGCGGCCGAGCGGGGCGTGTTCGGCGTGGGCTTTGAGCATATCGCCGAAGCCTGAGATGCCGCGCGCGGCCAGGGTTTTCACCGGCCCGGCGGAGATGGCGTTTACTCGGATCTTCTTCTTCCCCAGATCATAGGCAAGATAGCGGACCGAACACTCCAGGCCTGCCTTGGCCACGGCCATCACGTTGTAACGGGGCACGACCTTCTCCGAAGCATAATAAGTCATCGTGACGATGGAGCCGCCGTCTTCCATCAGCGGTGCGGCCGCGCGGGCGACTGCAACCAGCGAATAGACGCTCACATCCAGCGCGATGCGGAAGCCTTCGCGTGTGGTGTTGATGAAATCTCCCTTCAGTTCGTCGGCGGGCGCGTACGCTATCGAGTGCACCAGCGTGTGCAGCTTGCCGTGGCGCTCTTTTAGCGTGGCGAAGAGGCGGTCGATTTCTTCGTCTTTGCTGACGTCGCACATGTAGGCTTCGGCGCCGGGCAGCGACAGGATCAGGTCTTTGGCTTCCTGCTCCAGGCGCTCGTTCTGGTAGGTGATGGCGAGCTTCATGCCCGCGGCGTGCAGTCCCTGGGCAATGGACCAGGCGATCGAGCGCTTGTTGGCGACTCCGAAGACGACGCCGTTACGACCCTGCAGATCAGAGGACATGAGTGCTCCTTGGAATGGGAAAGAATAACAGGTGGGAGGAAAAGGCAGAAGGCAAAGTCAGAATGCAAAAGTCAGAAGTCAGAATTCAGAATGCAGAAGTAAGAAGGGGCAGAGGAGGGCGCACGCTTTTGTTTTACTTCTGCATTCTGACTTCTTACTTCTGACTTAGCTCGACTCCGACTTCATCCACCGCGACTCCGGTTCCTACCGGCCAACTGGCGGCCACAAACGACAGCCCGTAGACGCAGGCGAGAATAGCGAAGGCGGCCACCAGGCTGACCTTGTGGGCGACCGCGCCAACGGCGAGCGCGAGCACAAGCTGCAGAAAAGTTCCGGCGAAATAGAAGGCGTTCTGCACCCGTCCCATAAGGTGTTTCGGGACCATTTGCATGAGGCTGGTGTTCATGGCGATGCCGCCGACACCGCGCGCCGAACCCATCACCAGATAGAACGCAATCCCCAGCGCGAGCCAGTGCGCAACGGGAGCAGAGGCCACGCATACCGAAATCAGTGCCATCGAGAAAGCGATGGAGCGCCGTCCGCCCACACGAGCGATAACCGCGGGCGCATACAGCGCGCTCAGGAAAGCGCCGGTACCCCATCCAGCGTTGAGCCATCCATAACCGACGGCGCCGGCGTGGAAGACGCGCTCGCTCAGGGATGGGGTAACGACGACTCCAGTGATCATCGCGCCAAGAAACAGCGCCCAACTGATGCCGAGCAGTACGACGGCGCGATGGTCGCGGAGGAAGTGCAGGCCTTCGCGCATCTCGCGCCAGAAACGCTGCAACTGGGTTTCAGCGGCGAGGATATCGGCGCGCAACTCCTCTGGACGCAGCACGACGTGGCGTCCCTTGCGCACAGCGAAATAGCACAGGAACGAGACCACGTAGGTGGAGACGTCGATCAGGAGCACGCCGCCGAGTCCGATATGGTTGTACATGAATCCGACGAGCGAGCCGGCGATCAGCCATCCTCCCTGCACGCCGGCTAAGAGAAAAGTATTGGACTGCACGAATTGACCTTCGGGCGTAAGTTCCTGGATTAGCGCAGTGATAGTTGGCCAGAACATCCAGAAGCCGGCGGCGACGAGGGTATTCATCAGGTAGAGTTGCCACACCTGGACGCGGTGCTGAAAGGCGAGAATAGCAACGGTGACGATGATCACGGCACGCAGGGCATCGAGCCACATGACCAGGCGGCGGCGATCTTCGCGGTCAATAATCACGCCGGTGAAGGGAAGCATGAGCATGGCGGGAACGGTTTGCAGAACGGCGAAGGTGCCGAGCGCCATCTCCGAGTGCGTCGCCTGCAGGATGTACCAGGCGACGGCGGCGGAGTTCATCCCGCTGCCCAACATGGAGATCACGTTGGCGGCAAAGACGAAGCGCAGCGGACGCTGGCCGAGGATTGCGCGCATCAATTTACTTTAGCTGAAGTCGTATTGAATATTCATCACGGAGACACGGAGGCACGGAGAAAATTACATTGTCAATTTCCAATTTCCGACTGCCGATCGGAAAGATTGCCCGCGGGGTACTTTCAATTGGAAATTGGCAATCGGAAATCGATAATTTGCTCGTTACCTGTTCTGCGTGCCTTTGTGTCTCGGCCGTGGTAACGTATGGCGCTTGCTTCCAGCCGCATTCAGCGCTAGGATTCGCCTGCGGTTGGAAGTGGATATCCATTTGTGCATTACGGCGGAGCTGACCATGAAACGCCATGCGGGGTCGCTGGTGCTGGTTGTCGTTTCCCTCTCCTGTTTTCTCCTCGCAACTCTGTTCTTCGTGTCGCGTGCCGGTGCACAGACCGACAAGATCGTGATTCCCGCCGGTACGCCCGAAGACCATGATTTGCAGGAGATCTCCAACGAGCCGGACGCGGCGAAAAAACTTGCCATGTACCAGGATTTCGTGCAGAAGTATGCCGCCAACCCTGCGGCCGTGGCCTACGGGAACTGGCAGGTTGCGCAGGCCTACCAGGCCACGGGTGACTTGAGCAAAGCGCTCGAGTCCGGAGATAAGGCGCTGGCCGGGTCGCCGCGGAATCTCGACATCCTGGTCTCGCAGGCCAGCATCGCCCAGCAGGCGAAGAACAATCCAAAGTTGATGGACTATGCCGTGAAGGGCGGGGAGGTTTGCCGCTCCATCGGCAAACAAGTTAAGCCGGAAGGCATGAGTGACGAAGATTTCAGCCAGCAGGTTGCGAATGACAAGAGCGCGGCCAAGAACGGCTGCGATTTTCTGGAGTCGGCTGGTTTCAACGTGATTGCCGCCGAGACCGATGCGAAGAGCCGGATGGCCGATATCGAGAAGTACTCGGCGGCGTTTCCGGACTCGAAGTTTCAGGATCAAGTTTCAAGCTACGCCATGTATACCCTGGGGCCGGGCCAGTTAAACGATCAGGCGCGGCTGTTTGCGTATGGAGAAAAGGTGTTGGCGGCGAATCCCAACTCGCTGCCTGCCCTGCTGCTGCTGGCGGGCACTTACGTTGACAGTGCCCAGCCGGGGAGCGTGGGCAAGGCGATTAGCTACTCCCAGAAAGCGATTGCCGTGGCCCAGGCGGATCAACCGGATGCTGACAAGTCTCGCAGGCTGTCAGGAGGGATTGCGCATTCGGTTCTGGGGTATGCCTACATCAAGCAGGACAAGACAGCGACGGCGATTCCGGAACTAAAGTCGGCGGCGGGACTGCTCAAGGGACAAGATGATCAGCAATACGCTATCGCGCTTTATCGTTTAGGTTTTGCCTACGCCAAACTGAACCGACTGAACGAAGGTCGCGAGGTTTTGACCGAAGCGGTGAAGATTCCCGGTCCGGTGCAGTCGATGTCGCAGGATCTGCTGACCAAAGTGAATGCGGCGCGAGCGAAAGGGAAGTGATGCGGGGCGGAACTCACAAGTCCATGAGTTCGCCGACTTTCACACTATTCGGTCTGATTCAAACCACTATTCACACGCCGCACTACGTTTGCGGGATACTGAGTGCCGTTGGGAGGAATGACAGAAGAGTTCGAATTGCTGTGCAGCCTGCCGGTCGAATCTCGGCCGCAGAGCCTCGTACGTAATTTTCCCTTCGCTCCGAATCACTTCTTGCAAGGTGAGAGCGTGAGCATACAACTGCTGGGTTAAGTGCAACAGTTTCTCCAGATCCATGGCAGTACGCGATCGTTTTGCAGCTTCTCCACCCCTGTGCTCGACCGAAAGGCGGCCCTCTCTCCCAAGAATACGGCGCGAGACGGCCTGAGCCGAACGCTTGAGGGAACGTCGTCGGGATTTCATGCGTAGCTCCTCTCGTTGACTCGCCCGAGAGTCCTGCAACCCGGACGATAACTTCACACTAACCGCTCCCCGGGGGTCAGTCCAACGCATAATTTGCGTTGCTTGTATCGGAACTATCGTCGAAGGGGATTCTGGGGTTACCAGAAATGCCGGGAGTCGGTTCAGGGTTTAAGCAACTCCTCGGAAAGCAAGCGAGCTTTCAAGGCCAGATTGTGGGCGCGGTCGAGGTCTCCGGCGCCGGCCGCTGTTTTTGACTGGTCCAGGAACTGATGGATCTGATTCTTCATCTCCTGTTGGCTGAGGCTGAGCTGGCGTCCTTCGATCTTCTTCAGATTTTCTTCAGTGGCGAGTGTGAGTTGCTCGGTGGAGCGTTGGTGCAAGGCCTGTTCGGCATTCGTGCCCCCCGTAAGTTGGACCGCGGGTTCCTCCGATCCTCCGTGGCGGACCACTTTCTTGGGTGGCGGGCACGGCTTCGACGGGGCGGAATTTTCCGCGGAGTTCGGCGGCGGTGCAACCGTTGAGCAATTCGGCCTACCGGTTTTCTTGCGGTGGTGAGGTTTCGGAACGGGCTTGGGTTGATTGGAGTCCTGCGCGGGAGCGGATGAAGGCTGCGTGGGTGGCGCCTGTGCACCTGCGGCGAAGACAGCAGGTCCCTCCACTGCGCTTCCCCTTCCTTGCTGGATGGGGAAGATTCGGTCGGGATGACAAGTCTTCAACGGAAGGCCACTGTGAAGCTGCCCTACGGAACAGACCAGAAGGATTACGCCCAGGGTCATCTTCGATATCCACGTTGCGTGGCGAGTCTGTTCAGATTCTACGCCTCGGGGAGTCGCAGCAGAAATCAAGTTGCGGGCTTTAACGTTGCCGTTTCAATTCGGGAACCGGCATGCTCCAGGGTCAAGCTTGAAGCGGCGAGGGGAAGACGAAAGAGGAATGTCGTACCCACCCCTTCGGCCGATTCAAATTCCACCGACCCGTAATGCCACTGCAGGATCTGGTAAGTCTGCGCCAAGCCGATACCGTTGCCGTCCTTCTTGGTGGTGAAATAAAGCTCAAAGATCTTGTCCTGGACATCTTGGGCAATGCCCCCGCCTTGATCGCAGACTTCGGCGACCACCGCATCTTCGTCGCGGCGCGCCGAGATGGCGAGCAGGCCGCCATTTGGCATGGCCTGGATTCCGTTGAGGGCCACGTTGAGAAGGGCCTGCTTCATGAAGTCGACGTCTGCCTTGATGAGCAGCGGCTCTCCGGGCAGGTCGCGCTTGATGGTGACGCCATGCTGCTCCGCGTCCGGAGCCGCGAGTAGCGCCACGTCCTCGAGCACGCGGCGGAGGTCCACTTCCTCCAGGCGCAGCTCGCGGGCCCGCATGAAATCCACCAGAGTTTGTACCACCCGGTCGAGCCGGTGAATTTCGCTGCCAATGATGTCCATGTGGCGCCGGGTGTCGGGGTCCAATTGCGCCAGCTTGTTCTGCAAGAGCTGCAAGTGGAGCACGATGGCATTGATGGGATTCTTCACCTCGTGGGCAACACCGCCGGTAACGCGGCCGCTGGCCGAGAGGCGGCGGGACATTTCGATTTCGTCGCCGATGCGCCGGACGGACTCGGCGTCGCGCATGATTAAAAGAGCGCCGATCTGAGTGCTCTTCTCCTGCACAAAATCCAAAGAAAGCTGGACCCGCCTGCCGGCGGCGGCCACGGACTCGCGTTGCAGGAGCGGACGCTTGTGCTCGAAAGCGTCGAGCACCAGCGAGCCCAGGGAAGAATCACGGGAGAAAACTTCCCGGGCTGTTCTGCCCAGCAGTTCTGCGCGCGGCCTGCCGAGGAAGCGCTCGACCGGCGCGCTAACCAGGACCACGCGGGAATCTCGCGTGAACAGCATCAATCCATCCTGCAGCTTCGACATGAGCTGGTCCACATTGTCTTTCAGGGCGGAAAAAATTTCCCGGCTGTCGCGCATCTGCCGGCCCAGGTTGGCGATCTTCAGAGTGACGAGTCCGAGTTCGTCGTGTTCCGATTCGTCTCCGGAGAGTGCCCCGGTCGCGCCCGAGCTGACGCTATCCAGGTTGCGGCTGATCTCCTTAAGCGGTCCGAGAGCGACATTGGACACACCGGCGGCGAGCAACAGAGAGGCGAAGATCGCCGCAATCGAGAAATAAATAGCGTGCATAAGGCGCGGTGTGATTTCACTCCTGAGAAAGACCGTGGAAACCCCCATGTGGATGGTGCCGAAGGGCGCTCCGTTGAGTTGCAGCGGGAAGCTCACGTCGTACACGGTGGCGGGGCGGTATACCAGGCGTAGCTGCTCCCGGAAGCGAGCCGTCGTGACCGCGTGAAAGTCCGGGCGGGGGGCAACTTGCCTGCCCACCAGTTGAGCATTGGTATGGAGGAGTGCTTTGCCGTCCGCGTCCACCACGGAAGCGTCATAAATGAAGGGCCAGAGCGCAACCTCGGATTCGAGATTGTTCAAGAGGTTGGTATCCATCGGCAGGTATTCGACGAGGGCACGGCGCACCGCCGCGGGGTCATCGGTATCGATGCGCGTGCTGCTCAAATCCGGCAGATCATTTTCGGCGAAGTAAGCCAGTTGCTGGGTCAGGCGGCTGGCGCTTTCGTACGCATTCGTGATGCGCTGACGCAGGATCTGCGAAACATAGATATACGAGAACGCAGTCACCAGCACCGTAACCATGATGGTGATGCCGCTCACGATAATGGTTTTGCGTCGCATGGGAAAGCAGTGGCCAGTGGTCAGTGATCAGTGGCCAGTGATCAGTGGCCAGTTAAGCGAACCTTACGGACGAAGTGACGAAATGGCGGAAGGTATTCCACTGGCCACTGACCACTGCTCACTGTGTTTCTTCTTCCTCCTTGTCAGGGACCGCGTCCGTGGCGCTGCTGCTGCCGTATTCCTTAAGTTTATTATGCAAGGTTTTCAGGCTAATGCCGAGAATTTCCGCAGCTTTCGTCTTGTTATTGCTGGTGGACTCCAGCGTCTTGAGGATGAGCATCTTTTCCGCCTCGCCCACGGTCGTGCCCACGCCCAGACGTACGGCGTCCGGGTCATTGGCGGGAGTGCGCAGGGGCGCGTGACCGAACCCGGGGGGAGATGTTTGGTTTCGATCATGCCGCTGTCGCAGACGATCACCGCGCGTTCAATGGTGTTGCGCAATTCGCGGACGTTTCCCGGCCAGGAATAGTTGTTGAATAGATTCAGCACCGCTTCGCTCACCGCGGCCACTTTGCGGGTGTGCTTCGCGCTCATTTCCGACAACAGAAGCTGGACCAGATCGGCGATATCTTCTTTGTGTTCCCGCAACGGAGGCATGTGGATGTTGAAGACATTGAGCCGGTAATAGAGATCGTTGCGCAGCTCACCGCTGGCGACAGCATCGTCGGGAACTTTATTGGTGGCGGCCAGCACGCGCACGTCCACCGACGTTTCCACTTTGCTGCCCAGTCGGCGCAACTTATGGTCTTCGAGTACGCGCAGCAACTTGGCCTGGGTTCCGACCGGCATTTCACCAATTTCGTCGAGCAAGATCGTGCCCCCTTCGGCCAGCTCGAAGCAGCCGGTGCGCCGTTCCAGCGCGCCGGTGAAGGCGCCCTTTTCATGACCGAAGATCTCGCTTTCGATCAAGGTTTCAGGAATGGCGGCGCAGTTGATGGCGACAAAGGGCCGGTCGCGGCGGGGACTCAGTTGATGGATGGTGCGAGCCACCAACTCCTTGCCCGTTCCGCTGGCTCCCGTAATCAACACCGACGCGGTGCTGGGTGCAACCAGCTCGATCAGCCGGAAGATCTCCTGCATCTTGCGCGATGCTCCCTTGAGGTGGCCCAGGGAACCGGTATCTCGCAGCTTGCGCCGGGTACTCTCCAATTCCGCCCGGGTTCCCAGCAGCGCGGTTGCGTTTTGCAGCATGGTGCGCAAGCGGTTGGTGTCGATGGGCTTGGTGATGTAGTCATAGGCTCCCATGCGCATGGCTTGCACCGCGCTATCGATCGTGCCCTGCGCGGTCACCAGAATTACTGCCATGATTTGTGATTGCTCTCCCAATCGTTCGAGCAGTTCGATGCCTCCCATGCGCGGCATCTTGAGGTCGGTAACGACGATGGACGGATTCCATTGCGCCGCTTTCTCCAGGCCATCCACTCCATCGCGGGCGGTCTCTGCCCGATACCCCCAGGAGGAAACTAACTCGGCCAGGCCCGTGCGCTCGTTCTCTTCGTCTTCAACGATAAGTACCTTTTCGCGGCTCATCCCTTGGGTCATTGCTTCAATGGTTTTCTTCTACACGTTGCTTCGTCAGCACCGAACTACAACCATACGCGGCCAGCTTCCTGTCGGGCAAGGTCTGGAGGCCACGCGCAGCCGTTCGGTTGGGGGCAATGTCTTGTAGTAATGTCATTTTGAGACAAATCGAAGCTTACGGTTGTTTGTGGTCAGATCATGCAATTATTAAAAATCGGTATTTCGCTTTAAGATTGCGTGGGTTAGAATTGCCAGTTCCCAGAGTTGTAATCCTGCGCTATCTTTTCAGCCTGGCCGCGCACACCAAAGCGCACGCACAGCGCGCAAATCATTGGAGGACGCAATGTCACTTTGTTCCAAACTGCGGAAGGGCCGGGTAGCAGTCGGCCTGTTGATTGCTCTGGCAGTCCCGTTCATCTCGAGTCCTGCGCTGGCGCAGAGCGACTCGAATCCAAAATATGACATATTTGTTGGATATCAATGGATGCATCCGGGCGCCACGGTTCCGACGCCCGGCAACGATCCCAACAATCCCGTTGCCCTGAAGCTGTCGGATCTGGCGAAGGGAGGCGGGGTTTCTTTGACCTATAATTTCGATCGGCATTGGGGGATGGAATTCGACTTTGGCACTAACGCGGCCAGCAACTCCAGCACCCCGTTTTATGAAACCACAGTTTCGGCGGGACCGCGCTTTATGTGGCGCACCGACGCTGGAAACTACTTTCTGCATTCTCTGGTGAGTTGGAACCGGGTCAGGGTCGGCGACTTTGACGGCCGTAACGGAATTGGGGCCATTCTCGGCGGAGGAATGGATTTGCCGATTACCAAGAACTTTGCCTGGCGCGTATTTGAAGCCGACTATGTCTGGACGCGGCACAATTATGCCGACGGCGCTGCTCCTCAGTTCCCCGATCTACGCCGCCCGACGTTCGAGGGCGTTCGACTGCGCACCGGACTCGTATACAGCTGGGGTGGGGCGCCGCCGGTAATACCGGCCGCCAGTTGCTCGGTGCAGCCCAGTGAAGTAATGGTGGGCGAGCCCATCACCGCCACCGTCGCCGCCAGCAACTTCAACCCCAAGCACACGGTCACGTATGCCTGGAGCGGCAACGGAGGTCAGGTTACCGGGAAGGACACAACCGCACAGATCGACACCAACGGCGTGGCCCCCGGCAGCTACACGGTCACAGCCCATGTGACCGACGCCAAAGAGAAGAAGAACAACGAAGCGAGCTGCTCGGCTAACTACACGGTGAAGCCGCTGCCGCCGAAGAACCCGCCAACCATGAGCTGCTCGGCCAGCCCGTCGACCGTGCAGGCAGGTGCGAGTGCAGCGGTAACGTGCAAGTGCACCAGCCCGGATGGAGTTCCCGTCTCGGTCTCAAGCTGGACAACGAGCGGCGGAACCGTTTCCGGCAGTGGCAGTTCGGCCACACTGAACACCACTGGCGCGTCTCCGGGTTCGATCAGTGTCGGCGCTACCTGCACCGACTCGCGCGGTCTGACCGCCCAAGCCACAGCCCAAGTGATGGTGGAGAATCCTCCGCCACCGCCGCCGAAGGCGGCGAAACTCAGCCAGTGTGACTTCCCCAACGAGAAGAAGCCCTGGCGCGTTGACAACACCTGTAAGGCGATCTTGGATGACGTAGCCAAGAACCTGCAGCAGAACCCCGACAACAAGCTGGTAATCATCGGGAATGCAGAGCCGGCGGAAAAACGCAAGAATCTGGCGGCGGAACGTGCTGTCGATTCCAAGTTTTATCTGACGCAGGGCGAGGCGCAGCAGCGAATCGATGCCAGCCGCATCGAAGAGCGCACCGGCAGTGGCGGCACCAAGACGGCTGAGTACTGGATCGTGCCTCCGGGCGCGACCTTCGACTCGACCGGCACCGAACCTGTGGATGAGGCCAAAGTGCCAGCGGTTCCGGATCATCCCAAGCCAGTGGCCAAGAAGAAAGCGGCTGCCAAGAAGGGAAACTGACTTTGGCAGCGGAGTCAAAAGGGCCGGTCGGCGATGTCGACCGGCTCGTTTTTTGGAATGCCCTTCAGTAACCTTGCCGGGGCTGGCTTACCCTGTCAGGCTGGGTGCGCATCCAACTCTCTCGGCTTGGGGACGAGACTATTATGAAATATGCTTGGCTTAAGTTGTTGACAATGTTGATGTTAGCTTCGGTATGCGCGGCTGGCGCAGGAGCGCGCCAATGGGCTGTTCTGGGTCCGGATGGAGGCGATGTCCGCAGTCTGGCCTATGATCCGCATGACCCGAGCCGCGTTTTCCTGGGAACCAGCACGGGTGTGATTTTCGTCTCCGAGGATGATGGCCATAACTGGTCGCGATTTGCCAAACTGGGAAGTGGCGACGATTATGTGCTCGATCACATCGCGATCGATCCGCACAACTCGAAGACCATTTTCGTTTCCGCCTGGAGCGTGCAGGACCAAAGTGCGGGTGACATTTTCCGCACGCACAACGGCGGCAAAGAATGGGACACGCTGCCGGCTATGCACGGCAAATCGGTGCGCGCCATGGCGGTTTCGGCTTCCGACCCCAAGATCATAGTGGCGGGCGCCCTGGATGGCGTCTACCGCAGCCGCGACGGTGGAAATCACTGGGAGCACATTTCTGACGCGGGCATCAAGAACATCGAGTCCATCGCTGTCGATCCCAAAGATCCCAACGTGGTCTATGCCGGCACCTGGCACCTGGCGTGGAAGACCAGCGACGGTGGCGCCAACTGGCAGCACATCAACAAGGGCATGATTGACGATTCCGACGTCTTCTCCATCATCGTCAGTTCGGCCAATTCTTCCGAAGTCTTTGCCAGCGCCTGCTCGGGCATTTATAAGAGCACGAATGCCGGCGATCAGTTTCAGAAGATTCAGGGCATCCCCTTCACGGCGCGGCGCACCCGCGTGCTGAAGCAGGACCCCAGCAATCCGGCCGTGGTCTATGCCGGGACCACCGAGGGTCTGTGGAAGAGCGTCGACGAGGGCAAGACCTGGAAGCGCACGAGCAATCCGGAAGTGGTGGTGAATGATGTGCTGATCGATCCGCGCAACTCGCAGCGGGTGCTGCTGGCGACGGATCGCAGCGGAGTGCTGGCTAGCGACGACTCCGCGGCCACCTTCTCTACTTCCAACCACGGATACACCCACCGTTACGTGAGCGCCATCCTGCCCGACAGCAAGGAATCCAACACGCTTTACATTGGTGTGGTGAACGACCGCGAGTTCGGCGGCGTGTTCTCGACTCACGACGGCGGACAAAGCTGGCAGCAGAAAAGCTCAGGCCTGGACGGGCGCGATGTCTTCACGCTGAAGCAAGCCAGCAACGGAACGCTGGTCGCTGGAACCAACCGGGGCGTCTTCGAACTGGTCCCGGGCACTGCGGCCTGGCATCCCATCAACAATGTTGTGCTGGAGAAGACGGTCGAGCGTACGGTGAAGTTGAAGAGTGGCAAGACCAAGACCGTGAAGTCCACTTCCAGCACCCGCACCGTTCTCGAAGGCCGGGTCAGCGATACCGACGTGGCATCGAGCCGCTGGTTTGCGGCGACTTCCGCCGGACTTTTCAGCAGCAAGGATCAGGGCAAGGTCTGGATGGGCGGCCCGATTGCAGGTCAGCAGGACTTCGTTTCCGTGCAGGCTCAAGAGGGCCTGGTGGTCGCTGCAACACGCTCCACCGTGCTGGTTTCTCAGAATGCAGGGGCCACCTGGCAGCCCGCCGTGCTGGCCTCATATCCAATTAACGTTCGCAGCGTGACCGTGGCGCCGGAAGGGCAGGTTTTCGTGGCCACCCGCGAAGGCGCCTTCCACAGCGCGGATTCCGGCCAGAGCTGGAACCATGTAGTCGCGGGATTGCCCGACAAGGACATCACGTCCGTGACCTACGATGGCAGCCATAAACGGCTGCTCGCGACCAGCGGCCAGACCGGCGTTGTGTTTGAGAGCAGCGATGGCGGCAGCACATGGCAGCGTGGACCGGATTCCGGCTTCCCGCTGCGCCGCGTCAGCGTGGTGCATGGGCACTACGTTGGGGCGACTCCATTTGATGGTGTGATTGCGCAACCGGAGAACGAAGCGCACAGCGCCAACGCCGGCGGTTCCAACTAGCTGCGCGTTTTTCTATTCAAACCTTTTCGCGGGGAGCGGTAACGCTCTCCGCGATTTATTTTGCCTTGCAAAGTTCGTATCGGAGGATGATACGACCGCTGCTGGGAATCTCTTCCCGGCTTACGTACTTAAACCCGAACTTTCGCAGAATATGTTCTGACGCCACATTCCCCTCTCCCACGTCCGCCAGAAGCCGCAGCAATCGCAAGCGGGTAAACGCGACGTCAATAAAGGCCTTGGAAGCCTCCGAGGCAAACCCGCGTCCCCAGTAAGTGCGGGCAAAATAGTATCCGAGATGCGCCGCCCTCCCCTGTGCAGCCCGCAGCCCACAACATCCTATGTACCTTCCCTCCTCTTTGAGAATTGTTGCCCATAGGCCATAAGCTTCTGTGGGCCGGCCGAGATATTCATTTCGAAACCGGCGCTGCGCCTTCTCCAGGGGCCAACCTTGCCCTCCCACGTAACGCCGGACTTCGGGGTCCGTGTGCATGGCAACAAAGTCGGCCTCATACTGGGCCTCGTGCGTCCTGAAGAGCAGCCGTTCCGTCTCGAGAAAAATCATGGCTCGCCTGGCACTGTATCACCCCTCAAGCCTGGGACGCCTCCATCGGACCCGTGTAGGCCGTGACGGCGATCATGCAACTTCTACACGGATGCTTGCCCTTGCGTGCGCATCTGCTTGATTCTCCTAATCCTGATCTGGTACTTCATTTGCCACTATGACAGACTAAATAGCCGCGCGACTATGTATGCGATGACGAGATTATTCCAAAACCGGCCCGTATTCGGGATGTTTTGCCTTGCTCTCGGCCTGGTCCTGAACCTGAGTCAAAGCTGTGCCCGCTCCGACCCGCATTCCAACGACGCAGGTTCGGCGGCCAGTGAACAGAAGCTTCCCTTCCATGCATCTGTTGATCAAGCCTCAGCCGGGGAAGACCCTCATCCCGCTGTCTCGCCCGATCCGAAAGTACCCGGCACTTTGCCTTTCGGGTCTCACGCGCGCATTTTGCCCTCCGGAACCCTCTTAACCGTGCAACTGGAAAACACTCTTTCCACTGCCAAAATTCATGACGGCGACACCTTCACGGCATCCGTTGCCGCTCCCCTCACGATTGAGGGGGATCAACTGATCGAGCGTGGCGCGGTTGCCACCGGACACGTCGAATCCGCGCGTGCGGACGCCGGGTCAGGCTACTTCCGATTGACGTTGAGCACGATCACCGTCGAGGGCAGACAGCTTGCCCTGCAGACCTCGAGCCTGTTTGCACGGGGAACCTTGCAGCCACCAGACGGGGTTCGAGTGCAGAGGGGCCGCCGTCTGACTTTTCGCGTGACATCTCCAGTCATACTTGACGAACCAAAATCTATGGCCAATCGGCAATCCCCCGGTTCTTCCACTGAATAAGCAGTCTGCTTTTCTTCCAGCGCCTGCCTTTCCGGATGTTTTCAACTGCTTTTTATTTCCCCTATGCGCTAGAAACTAAGTCCCTTCCAAGTTTTCCACAGACTTTTCCTGATTTTGAGTGACGGATGTCCTTCGCAGTGTCGGATTGACCCTCCTATAGTGGGATCGAAATCGGAAGGGGGATGGTTACGCTAGCTCCTTACTCCCATTTTGGGAGCACCAAAGTATCGGATAGCCGGTGGTGGGCTTTCTTCCGGGAATCCTCCCGCGCCACAGTAGCAGTATGAATACCGCAACCCCATTTCCGTGGTCAGATGCGCCAGCGGGAGATAACCCAAGCAGGACCTTCCGCGCCGCTTTCGAACATGCTCCCATCGCCGTGGCCCGCTGCAACGGGCAAGGCGTGATTGTCGAGATGAATCCGGCCTTCGAGCGGACGCTGGACCGTGGCGTCGCCAGCCGGCGCAGGTTGCGGCTCGGCGAATTAGTTCGTCCGCAAGACCGCGACAACCTGGAGTCGCAGCTGCGGGACCTCTTGGATTCCCGGCGTGACAGCATCGACATCGAAGCTCCAGGCGCCGGCCGTGGACAGACCAGCGCGAAGTGGACCGCATGGCGACAGCCCGGTTGCGCAGGCGAGCCCGACCACGCGTTGCTCGTGGTGGAGCGGAGCAGCGATGCGGTCCCCGCGGAACCGGGCCTGCTTCAAACTCAGCGATGGGAGGCGGTCGGCCGCCTGACCGGGGGGGTGGTCCACGACTTCAACAACCTGCTGACCGGCGTCATGCTGTACTGCGATCTGCTGCTCTCCAGCCTGGATGCGCGCGACCGCCGGCGGCGCTATGCCGATGAGATCCGCGCGGCGATTGTGCAATCCACCGGCCTGGTGCGGCAGTTGCTCGTTTTTGCCCGGCCGCAAGCCACGTCCGCCAGTGTGCTCTGCCTCAACGAAATCGCCGAAGCGATGCAGGGCCTGCTGACTCGCCTGATTGGTGAAAACATCACACTCGACCTGCAGCTCGATCCGGAATTGGGCGTTGTCAAGATCGACCAGGCGCATGCCCAGCAGATCATACTGAACCTGGTTCTCAATGCCCGCGACGCTCTGCCCAACGGCGGCCGGATTACCGTCGAGACCAGCAACTGCAGATTCCAACCCGTCGCCGCAACGGCGTCAAGCGGTCCGCCTGCGTTTCCTTGTGTCCTGCTCGTGGTGGGCGACAACGGTCACGGCATGGACGCCGAAACCCGCGAACGCCTCTTCGAGCCCTTCTTCACCACCAAGAACGCCGGCCAAGGTACAGGCCTGGGATTGACTACGGTCCGCAGCATCGTCACCACCAATCGCGGACTCATCCACTTCGAAAGCGAACCAGGCCGCGGCACTCGCGTCATGATCTTGCTCCCCCGTGCATCTCAGCCTGCCAATAATCTTCTGGACCCGGCCCATCTAGATTCGGGACCCCCATCACCAACACCATTTCAGGAAATCAAGAAGGAATCACTCCTATGACGTCAGCCGCCGTAACTCACTCCATCCCCACGCCTCAGATCATGGCCGCCAATTTTCTTAACCTCCTCATCGTCGACGACGAACGCTCCATCCGCGACGCTTGCCGCGAGTGCGCCCAGTCCCTGGGCTTTATGGCCCATGTCGCCGATTCCGCCGAACACGCCTATCGATTGCTGCAAACCCAAAGCATCGACGCCGTTCTGCTTGATCTGCGCTTGCCCGGCGCGGGCGGCTTGGAGGCTCTCCGCCATATCAGGTCTCAGCGCCCGGAAGCTCTTGTGATCGTGGTGACGGGCTATGGCACGGTGCAGTCGGCCGTGCAGGCGATGAAAAATGGCGCATATGAGTACGTGACCAAACCTTTCAGCATCGACGAACTCAAGCTCTTGCTGGAGCGCGTCTCCAACCACCTCAAGCTGAAAAGCGAAAACCGCATGCTGCGCGAGAAGCTCAAGTCCAAGCAGGGCTATGGCGGCATCGTTGGCCGCGCGCCAGAGATGGAGAAGCTCTACCGCATCATTGCCAAAGCCGCCAACAGTTCTCACCCCGTGCTGATTCTGGGGGAGAGCGGCACAGGTAAGGAAATGGTCGCGCGCTCCATTCATTACTCCGGGCCTTTCCACGATAAGCCGTTTATCCCCGTCGACTGTGGCTCGCTCGTGCCTACGCTGATCGAGAGCGAACTGTTTGGCTATGTCAAAGGCGCATTCACCGGCGCCAATCAAGCCAAGGACGGACTGCTGGCCATCGCCGAAGGTGGAACCGTGTTTCTCGACGAAGTCGGCGAGCTTCCCGTCGACCTTCAGGCCAAACTTCTGCGTGCCATCCAGGAAAAGGAGATTCGTCCGGTCGGCAGCACCCGCCGCATTCCCATCAATGTCCGCATCCTCGCCGCCACCAACCGCGTCCTGGAGCAGGCTGTAACCGAAGGCGCTTTCCGCCGCGACCTGTATTTTCGTCTGAATGTTCTCAGCCTGCGCATCCCGCCGCTGCGCGAACGTCGCGAAGATATCCCTCTGCTCATCGCGCATTTCATGGAACGCTCCTCTCGGGCTTCGGGGCAGGAAAAAATTCTCACTGACGAGGCCATCAAGGTCATGCTGGCCTATGACTGGCCGGGCAACGTCCGCGAACTGGAAAACTGTCTGGAGCGCACCTGCGCCTTCACCAGCGGGCCCTTGATTCATGTGCCCGATCTGCCTCCAGCCATAGCCGGCGCGCAGATTATCCTCCCATCCAACGGCAACGGGCACAGCCAAAACAAAATCGTTCCCATGGCGGAGTTGGAACGCCAGACCATCCTCAACGCCATCGCGGAACTTAACGGCGACAAACTGCAAGCGGCGCGCCTGCTCGGCATCGGCAAGACAACGTTGTACCGCAAGCTGAAGGACTACGCGGCCCAGACCTAGCAGATCACAACTCTCCCAAGAGGTGGAATATGACCATCGAAGAATACCCCGTAGAAGTGCTGGTGCCGTTTCCGATCATGGCCGTCGAAGACGCCAGGCGGCAGGTTGCCGTGTTGGAACAAATGCGCGCCCGGCATCTGGCCTCCTGTGTGCCTTGCGAACGCCATGAGCCCTGTGACGTGATCCGCGGTTATGATTGCGCCCTGGCCATGTTTCGGCACCATGAGGATCCTTGCGACGGCATTCCCGGAACCCGTATGCTCGCGGCAAAGCCGCACCGAGTTCAATTATGAAATGAATTCGGGCTGGCCGCTGTTCCGGAACGGGAACGGCATCTGGGTATCCCTTTCTAAGCCTCATCTTTTCAACGCCGCAGGCTGTGGCGCTTCGCATGCTACGGAACCAGCATGATTCTACTCATAACTCCGTCGGCACGCGGCCAAGAGTGCGCCGCCACTCTGAAAGAAGCCACAGGCGAAGAAACTCACTGGGCTGAGAATCTCTCGCAAGCCGTGGCTCGCCTGCGCGAACAGGCTTACTCCGCAGTCGTTCTCGATCAATTCCTTTTGGAAAACGAGCCCGCCGAAAGCGACCAGGTGCTGGAGCATCTGGGCACAGCTTTCCCCGTCTACCTCAACTTCGCCGTCAGCGGCATGGAGCGCCTGCTGCGCGAGGTCCGCTCGGCACTGCACCGCCGCAAGCGTGAGGAAACCCAGGCCCGCCGTTCGGTCGAGCAACAGATTCGCAGTGAAATGTGCGAGTCGCTAACGGTCATGCTGCTCTCCTGCGAACTAGCCATGGCCGTCCCCGGAGTCCCCACCCCCGCCGCCGAAAAAATCCGCGCCATCGACAATCTTGCGCGCGATATGCGGCTAAGGCTAAGCGTGAACTGATTCGCTGTTCCCTCACTCAAATCGTCGGCGAAGAACAAAATCACCCGACTCCAGGGGGCTGGCACACCTTATGGTTCTTACGGAGGCACTACCACACCTGAGGCTGCCGCACCTTTCGCGGTTTTCGAAAGGTGCGCATTCCGTCAGCCGGTAGCCAGGGGGGCTTCTCTTCCTGAAAACCCCCACCCAGTTCCACGAGCCTTCTTCGGAGAAGTGGGGGCTGGCACACCTTATGGTTCTTACGTAGGCACTACCACACCTGAGGCTGCCGCACCTTTCGCGGTTTTCGAAAGGTGCGCATTCCGTCAGCCGGTAGCCAGGGGGCTTCTCTTCCTGAAAACCCCCACCCAGTTCCACGAGCCTTCTTCGGAGAAGTGCGCTCAGGCCGTAGTGGGTAATGTTCATCCGTCACAGCCACCCGATCTCGATCCGTGAGAACAATTCCCCGTGTCCGGACTTCATCGTTACTACGGCGCAGGCCATCTGCATTCCATCACCACGAGTTGCTATCACCGGCGTGCTTGGTTGGCTACCGAACCCAACCGCGATTTATTCGTCGAGGTGCTCGAACAAGTGCGCCGACGCTACCATTTTGTCGTGGTTGGCTACGTCGTCATGCCCGAGCACGTCCACCTTCTGTTGAGCGAACCCGAGCGAGGCAATCCGTCCGTGGTTATGCAGGCCATCAAGCAGGGATTCGCCCGCCGCCTGCTCGGGCGGCTGCGGGCCAGCCGCGATCCTCGCCAAGGCGATTTGTGGAATCAATCGCTCAACCCACAGCATGTGTGGCAGCGCCGCTTCTACGATTTCGTGGTCCGAACCTATGAGAAGCGTCAGGAAAAGCTCCACTACATTCACCAGAACCCGGTGAAAGCCTCGCTGGCGCTCGAACCGTGGCAATGGCGCTGGAGCAGCGCTCCTCACTATCTTCGGGGAGAGAGTGGCCCGGTGCTGGTGAACGAGTTGGTTATGGCGGAAATGAAGATACGGCCCGTGGCCTGAATGCCGCCCAAGACTAGGAAAAAACACTTACTCTGTCCTGAATTCACCGCCGGAATAGAATCATGCAGCGTTGCTGGTGAACAACGAGGCCTAAAGATTTATGACTTCGACAAAGTTAGAGGAGCGAAGGGGAGAGCCTCTACCTATCGGCTGAGGGATGCGCACCTTTCGAAAACCGCGAAAGGTGCGGCAGCCTCAGTCGTGGTGGTGCCAGCATAAATCAAAGGTGAGCCAGCCCCCGGAGATAGTCCGCTCGCCACTCTACCTTTATCGAATGCTTGCACAATTCAACAGCATCTTTCAACCAAGGCATTCCCTATTTTGATCAGTAACTTGCTTCTTAGAGCAAACCCTGCGCCACATAGCGCAAACCCGACGGAACAGCAGATACTCTCGCCAAAAGCGGCCTTGATGGGATTACCTGCTCCTTTCCCTGTCATCTTCTCTCGGACGGAAACCGATTCCTTGTCCAGTTTCTCGTCGAGCGACCGGAAGATGGACTCCCACCGCTTATGCGAAGTAGCGAACTTATCGAACTTTGCAAGTGTCTGGGTTTGACGTTCGGGGCTTACATTATCCTCGGTGAGAGCACGAGCGACCTCATTTTTGACCTCGCCAATTTCCACTTTGCCAAAAGCCTCGCTCACCTCGGGGAGCGCACCCCGAACAGAGTGAATAGCTGAAAGCAGGTCGTGCCCCAGAGCGTTCAATTGCACGGTGTCGAGCTCGGAGACTTTTCCATTTTCATCTACGTATGTCTCCCACTCCTCTCTCAGGACTTGAAGAGCCATAATTTTCGAAGCAGCACGAGAAACCAATCGCCTGTTACCAAGTGTCAACACAGCCTTATTACTCATAACAACTCCTCTCCGAATGATCAGTTCTTGTGTCGGAGGTCCGCTTAAACCGAGGGTCGGTAGCAACGCCTACGACCTTAGTCTGATTCGGTGCGCAGGAGTATATATCGCGTCGTTTATTCGTGTAAATCCAATGTTGTCGATTCGGGGGGCTGGCACACCTTTGGTTCTTACGTTGGCACTACCACACCTGAGGCTGCCGCACCTTTCGCGGTTTTCGAAAGGTGCGCATTTCGTCAGCCGGTAGCCAAGGGGCTTCTCTTCCTGAAAACCCCCACCCAGTTCCACGAGCCTTCTTCGGAGAAGTGGGGGCTGGCACACCTTATGGTTCTTACGTAGGCACTACCACACCTGAGGCTGCCGTGAATTCACCGCCGGAATAGAATCATGCAGCGTTGCTGGTGAACAACGAGGCCTAAAGATTTATGACTTCGACAAAGTTAGAGGAGCGAAGGGGAAAGCCTCTACCTATCGGCTGAGGGATGCGCACCTTTCGAAAACCGCGAAAGGTGCGGCAGCCTCAGTCGTGGTGGTGCCAGCATAAACCATAAGGTGGGCCAGCCCCCATAATTCTACTCATGGCTTAACCCTAAACAAGGTTCCATCTTGGAGGGCTCCTCCCCCCATGGTAGCGCCGTATAGGTTGCCCGCTGCGCCCTGAATCAATGCGCCGACCGGAAAGCATCCATCTGATCCCGCCGAGTCAAAACTGTGCAGGTTGGTTAGATTCCCGAGGGTGTCCAGCTTGAAAATGGTTCCGCAGATATTCGCATTCGGACCCGATTGGGTGGTCCCATATAAGTTACCGGCGGCATCCAGGACCACGGCGACAGGAACATTCCCATCGGAACGGCCATGGAAGGCATGCAGAACTGTCTCCACGCCGTTGAGGTCGAGTTTGAAGACAACGCCGCAGCCGGCGCCGCCGTTGTACGGGCATGCGAGATCGCCACCAGCCTGCGTCGTGCCGTAGAGATTGCCCGCCGAGTCCAGCACCAGACTCCCGTTGGGGGTGCTGCCATCGTTTCCGCCGGTGAAATAGTAAAGCACAGTCTTCTTGCCGGATGCATCCAGCTTGAAGACTGTTCCGCAACCAGCCAGCTGCGGGCACCCCTGGCCGCCGAGCAAGGTAGTGCCATAGAGATTGCCCGCACCGTCTCCAATCAAAGTGTTCGGGTTCGCTCCACCCAGACTGTCGAGGAAGGAGTACAACACTTTGTGCTGGCCGGCCGGGTCCAGCTCATAAGCCGTCCCACAACTTTGCTGGTTTGGGCACTGATCAACGCTGCCACCTCCCTGAAGGGTGGTCCCGTATAGGTCTCCCGCCGCGTCCCGGAACAAGCCCCCGTTTGGCAAGAATCCGTCCAGCCCACCCGCGAAGTCGTAGAACACCGTGTACGTGCCGTTCTTGTCTACTTCGAACACGAGTCCGTTGCCGTAACCGTCCGCGGCAGTGCCATATAGGTTGCCGTTTGCGTCCTGGGCCAACCCCGAAGCCCCCCCACGTCAAGAGCCGCTCCCGAGAAGATGTGGAGTGGGGTCAAATTCCCGGCCTTGTCTAGCTTCCATACAGTCCCGCAGCCGGGATGAAGAGAAACGTTGCAGGTTAGATCGCCGCCGGTCTGCGTTGTACCGTAGAGGTTGCCTTGTGCATCCCCAACCATTGTTGCAGTGGAGGGGCCCGCTCCGTCGGCCCCGTACGTAAACGAATACAGCACGGTGAAGGTCGGCGGCGGCGGTGGAGGAGACGCCTGGGATCCACCTCCACAAGACGCTAGCGTCAGAGACAGGGTCAACCCGAGTCCGAGTGCTGACATCCGAAGCTTTGCCATGAGAATCCCCTTGATCTAGCTTTCCCCGCGGGGCCGGGTTCTGCATGAAGCTTGCGAGCCAAGGCCCGCGTCATTTGCGGCCCTGAGCGGCACCCTTCGCCTCACTATGTTCGCTCTCCAGAAACATGACGCGCAACAAGAACGTTATTCCTCAAAGCAGAAGTATAACGCCGAAGTGCAGGCTACCCCGCTAGGAGCAGTCTGACTGTTGGTGACAGGCAAGGCGTTAGCACAAGCTTGCGCCGTTTAGTCGCCCAATCTGCCTGACACTGGCGACCTCATCCGACAGCTTGGCATGCAAGATCAAGCCTTGGCTATCAAGAATGAGTCGTGCTTCTACAGAGATAAGCAGGGGATAAAGGGGCTGGCCGCCCCTTTCCCCTGCAACCCCAAATCCCTGCCGAAGCTCCTCCGGCGGGTGGCCCAGGCTTTTGATCTCGCTGCCATCACCAACGCGGTGGGTTCTATAAAAGGGGATGTCAAGAAGAAACACTCTCCCTCCTTACTTAGAGGAGGTTTTTTCTGACATCCAGCCCCTCTGCGGTAAGACGTGGTGCCGGAGCGTGGATCGGGTTCCGTGGAGCCATCTCGTTGCGCCGTTCCGAGGGAGCTTTCGCGCCGGCAAGCAGGGTGTTGGCAAGGGCCAACCATGGTTCTATCTGAGACTCGCGACCTAGCGCGGCACTATGGCTTTGTTGGGTTGTCCGAGGGAGCATACGGTGCCCCGTGAGACTTTTCGCCTAAACCCGGCAATAGATACTTACCCTCGAACCCGAGCGCTCAGCGACCGCCGGACCTGGCAACCAGTAGAAACGATGGTTCCGCGTTCCGATGTACTCTGCGCGCTCAAGCTGCTTGTAGCTTCACCTGCTCGGGGTTGAACCTTTCTCCTTTCTTCCAGATCTTTAGCGTGATGGCGGCGATCTTGCGGGCCAGCGTCAGGCGGGCCATCTCCGGCCGCATGCCTTTGGCCAGCAGCCCCAGATAGAACTCGCGCCACACTCCCTGGCGAACGCTGGCCGCGGTAGCCGTGCTCTTGAACAGATTTTTCATCTCGTGGTTGTGGTTCCAGTTCAAACCGCGAATCAGCGCCGGGCGGCGGCGTTCCACCTGCCCATTCACCATGCGGTATTCGCCGCTGTCGCGCGTCTCCAGCCCCAGTCCGCAGTAACTCCAGAACTGGCGTTTGCTGCGGAAACGATGCGGCGTCTGCACCCGCCCGATCAGCAGCGCGGCGCGAATCGGCCCCAGAAACGGCACCGACTGCAACCATTGCGCCGCCGCATGTTTGCGACACTCCGCGATCAACTCCCGCCGCACCGCATGACGCAACGGCTGCAGCGCGTCCAACTCCTGATACAAATGCTCCGCCCGCCGCCGCAACCCACCCTCCAACTGCCCCAGATATTCCTTGCGATGCCGCTTGCCATATAGCTTCTTGCCCACACAGCTCACCGCCTGGCCCCGAAACACCGCCTTCAACCGCGCCATCACTCGCGTCGTGTCTTCCGTCAGCTGGGTATAGCTGCGCGCCATCGGCTGCACCTCCCGCGCGCTGCTCTCCCCGTGATACACCGGCGACAGCATCCCCGCCCGCAACAACTCCGCCAGTTTCCGCGCATCGATCGCGTCGCTCTTGCTCCCCGACTTCAACAGCGCATTCTTCCGCGGATTGCACACCACCAGCTTCGCCACCCGCCGCACCAGCACATCGTAAAGCCACGCCGAGTGCGTTCCCTCCTCGAAGGTCACCTGCAGCCTGCCTCGCACGCCATGAACGAAGTCCAGAACCGCATCCGCCCGCGTGGCCAGCACCGACTGCATCAGCACTCGACCGTCCTCGTCCAGCACCGCCACCGAAATCGTGTCCCGGTGGACATCCATTCCGATATATCTCACACTGTTCATCAGGGTGTTCCTTTCGTTGCGCTTTGGTGGTCTGCTTCTCACAGAACAACCGCAGCCTACTCGAAAGGGGCGCCCTTTTATAATGCGTGCCCCACTCCTTCGCGTTCTTTGCGAAGGGGCGGGTACAACGAAGCCTGCACCTGCGAAGCTACGCCGCCCGACTCCGAAACGAAATCTTCGTCAATCGCCGGTAGCACGAGGAAGTGATAAAGCGCAGGTGATGAGCGCCCTAGGTCCGATGCAGGCCGCTGGGGCATAACAAACCCCATGGTACAGGCAGCATCGTACCCGCCCTTGCAAACAACGCACGAGCCTGCCCTGAGTGAAGTCGAAGGGACGGGGCACCCACGTTCCGGAATGGGAAGGAAGAACTGGAAAGCTGGGCCACCCGCCCAAGATCTCCTTTTTAATCAAAGTGGAGTCCGGCAAGGGGGGGCGTTTATCGGCGAATTCAACTCATGATCCAACGCTTGCCGTCAGGAAATGCGGGAAATGCGGGACAGACGGGGAAATGCGGGACAGACGGGACGTTCCCCTATTTTCCCCAACTCTAAGTAATTGGCACTCGCTCCCAACGAGCGCCAGCATCGAGCCCCGGTCTTCGATGCTTTTCCTTCGCCCTGTGGCTTTTCTACCACGTTTTCCTGCTCTTGCCCTAAACCCATCCCTCCCAGCCACTTGCCGCCCACCAATTATAGCTTTAAGGTGGTTTTCCGAGTTTTCCGCGATTTCCACAGTGTTCCGGTAAAAACGCCGTTATGTTCCAACTGGAACATTCTGTACATACAATTGCAAATCGCTCCAATGTTCCGGCTGGAACATTCACTCAATTCCTTCACCAAAAAAACCTTCACCGCCTCACCCGATTGGCACTAGAATAGGCGAGCGCAACACGCCGGACGCCGCATTCGCCGCGGCATCCCGCAGGCTCCCGGAGGCACCGTGCACGTACTGGTCACAGCCGATACCATGTCTGGCTCCTGGACCTACACCCGCGAACTGGTCACGGGACTGGTCACTCGCGGCGTCCGGGTCATGCTGGTCAGCCTCGGCGAAATCCCCTTGCCCGACCAGACCGCATGGATGGATCTTCTTCACGGCCTCGAATATCGGCCCACCGCGTTCCGCCTGGAGTGGATGGACGAAGCACCAAAAGACCTGCCCGAATCCTCTGCCTATCTCGCAAACCTAGTGCGCGAAGTTCGCCCCGATCTGCTTCACCTCCACCAGTTCTGCCACGGCAACCTCCCCGTCGACGTCCCGCGCGTGGTGATGGCCCACGGCGACCTCATCAGTTGGACCGAAGCCGTGCAGGGTTGCAGCCCGCGCCCCACGCGCTTTCTGAAGTGGTATCGCGATACCATCGTCCGCGGCATTGCCGCCGCCGACGCCGTAGTCGCGCCCTCGGCCTGTATGTTGGACACTCTTATCTCGACTTACAGCCGCCCGCGTCGCGCCGCCATAATCTATCCTGGCCGCAATCCCATCTTCTTCAATCCCTACGTCAGCAAAGACGATTCCGTGCTCTCGGTCGGCCGCCTGCTCGACGCCGGCAAGCAGGTCTTCCTGCTCACGCAACATGCCCTTCCGTTCTCGATTTGCATCGTGGGCGCGGAGCAGACCATCCCCCTGCCGCGCATTCCCATCCGCGCCGACGTGAAAGTCGCGACCGATCAGAGTTGCGTTGCGATCCGCGGCCCCCAAACCGAAGCTCAATTACGTGCTCTCTACAGCCGGGCCGCCGTCTACGCCGCCACGGCGCGTTATGAACCCCTTGGCATGGCCCCTCTGGACGCTGCCTTCTCCCGTTGCGCCATCGTCGCCAACGATATCCCCAGCTTCCGCGAAGTCTGGGGCGATGCCGCCCTCTACTTCCGCACCAACGACGCGCGCAGTCTGGCTGAAACCCTTCGCCGGTTCGATGCTGACCGTGGCCTGCGCCAGGCCCATGCCGACCGTGCCTACGCTCGCGCCCGCGAACGCTTCACCGCCAAGCGCATGATCGACGACTACCTCGATCTCTACCGTAGCCTGGTTTCCGCTGGCACTCTGGCTGCTTAGATTGTGCGTGATGTCCCGGCGAATTGGCTCTTGCCGAAGCACTTAGATTTAATCATTCGCAACGGCGCAGCCGCATACCGCATCTAGTTCTGGAGGAGAACATTATGGCTAAGAACAGTAGTCGCAAGCCGAATGAACTGGGGCCAGATTCCGCCGGACAGTCCGGCGACGTTCAACAAATATCAGACGAAGCCGGTGCGGACTCCGAGAGCGTGGAGGAGTTAATAGAGGAAGGCAACGTCTTCGAAGCCGGTGTCGTACAAGGAGTAGAGAACGCCAAGGATCCCGACGTGTCTGAGGTAACCACGCGCGAGGTGCCTGAAAACGATGTCCCTGAAGAGTACTTGAACGATGACGAGCACGTTGCATAAGGTCCATCCGCGGCCGGAGAATAGCGTCCAACCGGACAGGAAAATGCCATGCCAGAGAGCACGCACAATCGAGCCGCAGAACTCCACAACCTCGCGGCCCACGCCCACGCCGCTGCGGCCGTCGCGCACGGCAAGGGAGATCATCTAACCGCTCACGAACTCAGCCAGCAGGCGCACGAACACTCCAAGAACGCCCTAAAGCTCGCCGAAGAGCTTGCCAGGGAAGCCGGAAAATCCAGCAAAGCCTAGGAATCACGTGGAAGAACAGCGCTTCTGCGGCCTGCCCTGAGCGAAGTCGATGTGCCGCAAAACGCTTCTGGATCAATGCGGGCTTTTAGCTCCGCGCGCCATCCAAGAAATCTCTTGACATATTATACTGTGTGATATACAGTGTACGTCATACACTATATGTCGCCTAGCATAAACGCCGATACGCACAACGATGACCGGTTCGAAAACCTCCGCCAGGAACTCCGCCGCGGCAGCCTTCCCCTGGCGGTATTGGCGGCGTTGCGCACCGAACATTACGGCTACACCCTGCGCAAGACCCTGGCCGATCATGGCATGGCCATCGACGAAGGCACGCTCTACCCGCTGCTTCGCCGCCTGGAGACTCAAGGCCTGCTGGTTAGCCAGTGGCGCGAAGAAGACAAGCGGAACAAGCGTTTCTACCGTCTCTCCCCGGATGGCAAGTTGATTCTCAAACAGTTGTTGATCGAGTGGAAAAACATCCACGCATCTCTGGAAGACATTTTCTAAGGCACATTAAGGAGCACAGTCATGGCACTCGTCGATCGTTACCTGCACGCTGTCAGATTCTGGCTGCCGCGCAATCAGAAGGACGACATCATCGCGGAGCTGTCCGAAGATCTTCGCTCGCAGATCGAAGACCAGGAAGCCGAACTCGGCCGCAAACTCACCGACGCCGAAGTCGAGCCCATCCTCAAACGCTGCGGCTCTCCCATGGCCGTGGCCGAGCGCTATTTGCCCCAGCGGTCCCTGATCGGCCCGGCGCTGTTTCCCATCTACAGCGTCGTCATCCGGTCGCTGATCTTTTATTTCCTGCTCCCCTGGCTTCTTCTCTGGATCGGCATCGCCATCTTTTCCCCCGACTTTCGCGCCGCTCATCCCGGCGCAGCGCTCTTCTCAACCCTCGAGCCCTGGTGGCTTGCTTGCACCTGGTCATTATTCATCAACACACTGGTTTTCGCGCTTCTGGACCGTTCTCAAGCCCAGCTTCAACTGGTGAACGAATGGAACCCGCGCTCGCTCCCGGCCGAGCGCGACACCAACCACATCTCTCGCGGCGAGACTATCTTCGAATTGACGGTCGCCGTCGCCAGCCTTGTTATTTGGGTGGAGTTCGGCGCCTTCCGCCGCTTATTTCACTTCTTCGGATTGGCCATCACGCTGTCCTCCAAGTGGCCGTATTTCTTCTGGGCATTGACTGCGCTGAGCCTCGCTGGCATCGTCCTGGCTTGCATGAACCTGTCTCACCCCCGCTGGACGCGCCTCAGCGCCAGCCTCCGTCTCGGCATCGACTGCTATTCCTGGGGACTGATCTACAGGTTTTGCCAGGCGAACCTGCTGCAATCGCTAAGCGCCAGCAGCCTCTCATTCCCGGAAGCCACCGAACTCGTCACCGCCATCAATTTCTGGATGGCACGCTCGGCCATTTGGGTGCTCGTAATCGGAGCCGTGGTCCTGGTATTCGATGTCCGCCGCATCCTCCGCGTCGGCCCGGTGTAGCGATCCACGTGTCTGGCTTAATGTGGGGACAGCCGCGCCTCGGATGTCCGGCCGAGCGAAGCGAGGCGCGGCGCCCTCCCCGATGCTGCAAGGATCTTAGGCAGGGCACGAATTCCGGTCGTACCACAGTGCCCTCTTATCCCATGCCGCCTTCAGCCGCTGAGAGTAACGTGGAAGAGGGGCGCTTCAGCGCCGCGTAAAGCCCGGCATCGATGCGGGCCTTAGCCCCCGCGACACGCACCCCCGCTTGGTGGTATCGTCTTATCCTTACTAGAAACCCGTAAGGTTGGAGGAATCAAAGTCATGGCTCAGGTAAAGATCACAGTCCGTCCCAATGGTCCCTACCGCGTGGAGGCACCCGAGGGTTCGATTGAACTTGTCGACATTAACGGAAACCAGTTCGACCTCACCGGCAAGCCTGCCTTTTCTCTTTGCCGCTGCGGCGGCTCGGTCAACAAACCGTTTTGCGATGGCACGCACAGCCGCATCGGATTCCAGGGCGCAGAACTAGCGGTCAAGAAAGCCGAGGGCTAGTCTCCCGAGTCGAGATCCAACGCGAAATGTCCGCGCAAATTGGGTTGCATGAGCCTAGCGGCGTGTGCGAAAGGGGATGTCCCCAGGCGCAGCGGCAGTCCGTAGTGATGCGCTGCCTCGATTGCGCCGCCGGCCAGGGCGAGGGTGACGACAAGCAAAACTGCGAGACGGCGTGGACCTTGGTCTTGCTGCGGAGCGATCAGCGCGATTAACGCGCCGACGATCAGTCCCGTGACCAGGCCGCCGATGTGGGCGGTATTGTCGATGCCCGGAATGATCGCTCCGAAGATCAGGTTGTAGACAACAAACGCACCCAGACTGCGCAGGGTGCCGGAGAGCGCCGAACGCGGCACCGAGATCCCTCCCAGCTTGAAAGCGGCAAGGAGCGCACCGGCGAGTCCGAAGATAGCTCCGGAGGCGCCGACGCTTGGTACGTAAGGGTGCCAGGCTGCACTTGCCAGACTGGCACCCACGCCGCAGATCAGATAGATGGCGGCGTAAGTCCAGCGTCCATAGAGCGATTCGCAGAGTGCGCCCAGATTCCACAAGCACCACATGTTGAAGGCGATGTGAAGCAGGCCGCCGTGGACGAACACGCCGGTCAGCAGCCGCCACCATTCTCCCGAGAAGGTAAGCGCGCCCACATTCGCGCCCCACACGACGAGTTCTCGCACGGGGAAGTCCATGACGCTCGAACTCGAGAGCGCCACGCCCAGGAATACCGCAACGTTGATGCCAAGGATTACCTGGGTGACGCCCATGCTGGCTTCACGGCGGACCCAGGGAGTGGGCATGACCGTTTGCGGTGCGTCGTCGGGGACTTCGCCGCGCTGGTAAGCTTCGTGCTGAACACACCACTGGCAGATCTTCTTGCCGAAGGTTAAGCCAGGAAGCTGGCGGCCACATCGAATGCAATTTGCCATGAATAGTAAAGAGTATCAGCAGAGGCGAGAAAAATCTTTAACACGGGGGGCACAGAGGAACACAGGGTAAGCCTCCGGACTCTTGCTCAGTGGATCGTCTTCGTCTTTCTCGACATGTAATCCATCAGCAGATACTGCCCCAGCGTGTAGGGCGTGGTGAAGTAGGCCTTGCCGCGGCACATCTCGGTGACTTTCTGGACGAACTGCACCAATCCATAATCGGACGCGAGCATGAAGGTGTTGATGAGGACTCCGGCGCGCTTGCACTTCGAGACTTCTTCGAGCGTCTGGCTGACGACCAGCGGATCGAGGCCGAAGGCGTTTTTGTAGATGCGTCCGTCTTCGAGAGTGAGGGCCGAGGGTTTGCCGTCGGTGATCATGACGATCTGCTTCATGTCTTTTCTCTGGCGCTGCAGGATGCGCTGCGCCACGCGCAGGCCTTCGCGCGTGTTGGTGTAGTAGGGGCCAACCTTGACGCGGGCGAGCTGCGAGAGCGGAACTTCTTCGGCGGAGTCGTGGAAGAGCACGAGCGAAAGCGAGTCGCCGGGATACTGCGTGCGAATCAGGTGCGACAGCGCCATGGCGACTTTTTTCGCGGGCGTGAAGCGGTCTTCGCCATAGAGGATCATCGAGTGCGAACAGTCGAGCATGAGCACCGTCGCGCAGGAAGATTGGTACTCGCACTGGTGAACTTGCAGGTCGCGGTATTCGATGTTGAGCGGCAGCGTGAGGCCTTCGCGCTGAATGGCGCTGGAGAGCGTGGCGGTGATGTCGAGGTTGAGCGTGTCTCCGTACTCGTAGGTGCGCGATGCGCCGCTGGCTTCGATGCCGGTGGCCAGATCGCGGGTGTCGTGGCGTCCAAAGCTGGATTTGCCGAGCGAGCCGAGCAGGTTGCGCAGGGATTTGAAGCCGAGGAAATCGAGGCTCTTGTCGGTGATTTCGAATTTCGCCTGCTGCTGATTTTCTCCAACCTGGCCGCCAACGCCCGATGGGCGCGCCGGATCAGGAGGCTGGTCGACTGAGATGTAGTCTTCCTGCTGCATGCGCTCGATCAGCTTTTCGATGAGTTCGTCGAGTTCGCCGTCGGCGGCCATTTGCTGCAGGCGTTCGCGCATGTCGTCATCGAACTGATCGCCTTCCATCAAGGCTTGCTCGATGGTGCGGCGAAGATCGTCGAGGGTTTGCTCACCCTCGGGCATCTCGTACCACATGTCGCTCTGGAAGCCACTCCGCAGCAGGTAGTCGGAGAGCGCGCTGAGCAGATCCTCCATGCTCATTTCACCCGCCGGGTCGGGAACGTATTTGCTGTAGCGGATGCGCTTCATAATAGCTCTAATTAAACTGCCTTCTCTGCCGGTACGGCGGTTCTTCTTTCTCGAAACTTTTCTCGCGCTGCGGTTCGGGCTTCTTGTCACCAGCTTTGAAGACTCGCTCCTCGTTGCGGCCTATACGCTTGTGCGCGTGCAGGCCTTCGAGAATGAATTCTGCTGCCGAAACCTGCTGCTCGGGGCTCTCTTTCTGCGAGACTCCGAGCGGACCTAACTTGTCGATCAAGCCCTGAATTTCTTTCAGGTTCTCGAGCGCTTCGATGGCGGAGACGGAATCCGAAAGCTGGATCTCGCCGCCGAGGTCGAACCACTGCACGATCTGCTGCACATTGGCGCCGGTGAAATATTCGTCGTAGGTCTTTGCGATGGCGGCGCGGATCAACTCGCGGGAGACATGATCAGCGCCCTTCATCTCTCCTTCATATTCGAGTTCGAGTTTGCCGGTGATTGCGGGGAGCGCAGCGTAAACGTCGCTGATGCGAGGCACAACCAGCTTTTCGTCGTTGCGCAAGGCGCGGCGCTCGGCGTTGGAGATGACATTCTCCATCGCGCTGATCGGCAGGCGCTGGCTGACGCCGGAGCGTTTATCGATCTTCTTGTCTTCGCGGGCGGCGAAAGCAATCCGCTCGATCACTTCCTGAATGTAAGTGGGCAGGTGCATCGCCTGTCCGTTGCGGCCGGTCCAGGCTTCCTGCGCGGTGATGGCGATGCCTTCATCCACCGTTGCGGGGTAGTGCGTGCGAATCTCGGAGCCAATGCGGTCCTTAAGCGGCGTGATGATTTTTCCGCGAGCGGTGTAGTCTTCGGGATTCGCGCTGAAGACGATGGCTACGTCGAGCGGCAGGCGAATGGGGTATCCCTTAATCTGCACGTCGCCTTCCTGCATGATGTTGAACAAGCCGACCTGGATTTTCCCGGCGAGATCAGGCAGTTCGTTGATGGCAAAGATGCCGCGATTGGCGCGGGGTAGCAGGCCGTAATGAACCGTGAACTCGCTCGAGAGTTCGTGGCCGCCGCGGGCGGCTTTGATGGGATCGATGTCTCCGATGAGGTCGGCGATGGTGACATCGGGTGTGGCCAGCTTTTCCACGTAGCGATCGTCGGGCGTGAGATAGGAAATGGTGGTGGCATCTCCCAGGCGGGCAACCTCTTCGCGGCAACGGCGGCAGATGGGGACGTAGGGATTGTCGCGAATCTCGCATCCGGCGAGGTAGGGCATTTGAGGGTCGAGCAGCGTCGTCAACGCGCGCAAGATGCGGCTTTTGGCCTGGCCGCGCAAGCCGAGCAAAATGAAATTGTGCCGCGAGAGAACGGCATTCACGATTTGCGGCACAACCGTGTCGTCGTAACCCACGATGCCCGGGAAAATGCTGCCGTCGTCGTGGTGACGCAGCCGGGCGATAAGGTTGTCGCGGAGTTCGTCTTTCACGCGGCGGGTGCGGAGACGTTCTTCGGAAAAAGCGCTGCGGCGCAATTCGCCCAGTGTGCGCGGAAGAGACATGCAGAACCCCCAGAATGCTTTTTTGGATTATACGCGGGAAGGAGAACCGACGCTTCTAGTACACGTGGCCGTTGCCGCCTGCCTTTTCGCGGGCGCTGGCGGCGCGGCGGAGGTTGGGGATGATAGTTTCGAGATAATTGATGAGGAGGGAAATGCGTTGTGGTTCGGAGCGCAGCGCGAGCAACTTTTGTTTGAAATCCAGATCGAGAGGCAAAGAGCCGGCGAGATAGAAAGAGAGCGACGACGGATCGGCGGCCGAGAGATCCTGCGTGGCGCCGGCGATGGCCAGCAGTTCGGAGTGCAACTGAACCGCGCGCGAGGTGTCTTCCCGCGGCGGGGTGCCGGGGTCGTCGTTGATCATGAGAACTTCGGCTTGCAGGAAGGAACGTTCCTGGTTGACGCGCACGATTTCGAAACGCTTGCGGCCCTCGGTGACCAGGTCGAGGCGGCCGTCGGGATACTCCTTCACGACGGTGACAATTTCGGCGGTGCATCCCACGTCGGAGAAACTCTGCTCGACGGCGCGTATGACCCCGAAGCTGCGATGCTCGGCGAGGCACTCGTTAATCATTTCTTTGTAGCGCGGTTCGAAGATGTGCAAGGGTAGCGGAGTGCCGGGGAACAGGACAACATCGAGCGGGAACAAGGGTAGAAGGGCGTCCAAGCGGTCTCCGGTGGTGAGCGCGGGATCGGCCGAAAACGAGCGCGCATCCTGATTGTAACCCAGCCCTTGACTTCACAAGTTACTAGGAATAAAAGCGCGCTATGGAACCTGCAGGAAAAATTGTGGTGGTGACGGGCGCTTCCATGGGGATTGGGGAAGCGATTGCAAAGCTCTTTGCCGATCATGGAGCCGCTGTGGTGATGCTGTCGCGCGATGCGGGCCGGGTGGAAGCGGCGCGCGGGCGGGTGGGACACGCCGAGCGGACGCTGGCCATGGCTTGCGATGTGCGGCATCGGGAGGACGTCGACCGTGCGATCGGGCTGACACTGCATCATTTCCAGAGGATCGATGTTTGGGTGAACAACGCGGGGCATGGACTCCTGGATTCGGTGGCTCAGATGGACATGGCCGCGTGCCGGGAAATGTTCGACACGAATTTCTTCGGGGCGGTCGGCGCCATGCAGGCGGTGATTCCGGTGATGCGGCAGCAGGGCGGAGGGACAATCATCAATATTTCGAGCGTGGCGGGTCACATTCCAGTGCCGTTTCACGCCGCCTACAGCGCGACCAAGTTTGCCCTCAATGCAATAAGCAAGGCGGCGAGCGTGGAATTAAAGAAAGACGGGGTTCATGTGCTGACGGTTTGTCCCGGCCGCGTGCACACGCCGTTCAGCGAGAATGCGGTGCGTGGCAATGAAGTGAAGCGAGTGGGGTCAGGGCGCGGGATCAGCGCGGAGCGTGTGGCGCGGGCTACGCTACGGGGATATGTAAAGCAGAAGCGGGAAGTGGTTGTGCCCTGGACGATGCATCTTCCAGTGAAGGTCTATCAGCTTTTTCCGGGGCTGGTGGAGTGGGCTATGGATAGATTGGCGAAGTGAGTCATTGTCGATTTCCAAATGGCGATTGCCGAATGACAAATTGGCAATAGGAAATTGGCAATTGGCAATCCTTATCCCAATTCTGCCAGCATGGCTTCCATCTCGCCCTGCGCATGCAGGTTGCCGGTGCGGCGGGCCGAGGCGATGCCGTCGGTGAGCATCGTTTTGGCTTCGGCGATTCGGTCGGCGCGGGCCAGCGTTTGCGCGGCCATGAAGTAGCCGGGCGTGTAGTCAGGACTGGTCTTGAGCAGGATGGAGAATTCCGCGAGCGAGCGATCGAAGTCGCCCTGTTTGGAATACTCCAAAGCCAGGCCATAGCGGGCGAACGTGTCGTTCGGATTTTGCGTAAGGATGTCGTTGAGCGCGGCAATGCGGTCCATGGTCAGTGTGCAGGGGCCAGCGGTCGGTGGCCAGTTCAAGACGAGACTACTACATCTTCGGTCGCCCTGTCGGAATTGCTGGTGAAACTGGCGGGCCTGTCGGCGAGTGATTACAATGGCGAGTCTCAAGGATTTCAACACTTGAGTTCAGAGTTGGAGAGTTAACTGGTGGCGTGTCCGTTTTTCATGCCGTTGGAGAGGTTGGAGAATGGGACCTGGCTGCATGCAGGGCGGCTTCCGCTGGGATGCGGGTGGAGCGGACAGTGCACTGCGCCTGGACATGAGGGCGAAACTCCAGCGCCGGAGGATTTGCGGGAGTTCTGCAACCTGGGTTACGCGGAGGGATGCGGGCGGTTGCCGCGTGAGCGAATGTGGGATTCGGTGCGGTTTGCGGCTAAAACCGTGAGTGGCGGAAACGTCGGCCGCGCCAGCATTCAGGTTCGCTATGTATGCGAGCGCGGACATCGTCCCGCGGAGCACGGAATGCTGCAGTTCGATCCGGCGGAGGCCCGGTGGCTAGAGCGGCATCGCGATGAACGCGTCCAGCGAATGGCGGAGTGCTTTCTGGAGTCGTATCTTGAAAAGAGGAAAAGGCAGGCAATGACGCAGGCGGCTGCGAGTTGAAGAGGAGTTGATGCGGAGGCAATTCAGGCGACACGTGCCGAGGTGGGCACAAACCCACGGAAAGAGGAAATACCATGACCGAAGAAATGCTGATGCCGCGGCCGGTGAGGGATTCGCAATCCGAGATGGCGGAACTGGTTCTGCCGAATGATGCCAATCCGCTGGGCGCACTGCTCGGCGGCCGGTTGATGCATTGGATCGATCTGGCGGGCGCGATGGCGGTTCACCGGCATGCGCGCAGCTATGCGGTGACGGCGTCGGTGGATCACATTGATTTCCTGGTGCCGGTGAGGGTGGGGGATCTGGTGATTCTAAGATCGTCGGTGAACCGGGTTTTTCATACCTCGGTGGAAGTTGGCGTAAAGGTTTTCGTCGAGAACTACATTGCCGACACAGCGCAGCACGTGGCATCGGCGTATCTGACGTTTGTGGCCATCGACGCCCAGGGAAATCATTTGAAGGTCGCTCCGGTGATTCCCGAGACTGAAGAACAGCAGCGTCGCTACGACGATGCGGGACGGCGGCGCGAAATCCGTCGAGCGGAACTCGAGCGGCGGCGCAAGGCGAAACGGTAATCCACGAACCAACGTGACCTGCGTCACATCAGGCTCTCGACGGAATGGCTAGCCTATACGGTGCGCCCGGGAGTGTTTCATGGATAGTGCGCTGCTGGTTCACCGCATTCACTTCGCATTCACCGTTACCTTCCACTATCTCTTTCCGCAACTCACCATGGGTCTGGCGCCGCTGATTGTGGTTCTCAAGACGCTTGCCCTGCGCCGCAGTAACGACGATGAGACCTACCACGAGGCGGCCCGTTTCTGGGCGCGGATTTTCGGCATCAACTTCGTGCTGGGCGTGGTGACCGGAATCCCCATGGAATTTCAGTTTGGCACGAACTGGTCGCACTTCTCGCGCTTTGCCGGCGGCGTCATCGGGCAGACGCTGGGCATGGAAGGCATGTTCGCGTTCTTCCTGGAGTCGGCGTTTCTGGGCCTGTTTCTTTATGGAGAGAAGCGCCTCAGCCCGCGGGCGCACTGGTGGTCGGCGGTCGCAGTATTTCTAGGGTCGTGGCTCTCGGGTTTCTTCATCGTGGCCACCGATGCCTGGATGCAGCATCCCGTGGGCTACGCCGGAGCCGCCGATGGCTCGGTGCAGTTGACCAGCTTCTGGAAGCTGGTGCTCAATCCCTGGGCATGGTGGCAGTATGCCCACAACATGAGCGGAGCCGTGATTACGGGCGCGATTGTGATGGCGTCGGTGGGCGCGTTCTATTTGCTGTGGGGAAAGTTTGAGGCGCACGGCCGGATTTTCCTGAGAGTGGGCGTGGTCGCCGGATTGATCTTCAGCATTTTGCAATTATTTCCGACGGGGGATGGCCAGGGGAGGCTGGTTGCGGAGAATCAACCGGTCACCCTGGCAGCCATGGAAGCTCTGTTCGTGAGCCAGCCCGGAGCGCCGCTGGTCATCCTCGGGCAGCCGAATTTGGACGAGCGCAAGATTGATAATCCGATTGAAGTTCCTGATGCGCTCAGCTTCCTGACTTACCGGGCGTGGAAGGCCAACGTGCAGGGGCTCGACGCGTTCCCGCAGAATCTATGGCCGGAGAACGTCGCGCTGCTCTATTACAGCTACCACATCATGGTCGGGCTGGGGACGATTTTCATCGCCATCATGTTGCTTGCGGCGCTGCTGTTGTGGCGTGGCAAATTGTTCGGCGCGCGCTGGATGCTCTGGATTCTATTGCTCGCCTTGCCTTTTCCTTACATCGCCAACACCGCAGGGTGGATGACGGCGGAACTGGGACGGCAGCCCTGGCTGGTTTACGGCCTTATGCGCACGGCGGACGGATATTCCAAGATGGTTTCGGCGGGCAACGGAATGTTCACGCTGCTAGGTTTTCTAGGCATGTACACGGTGCTGGGTATCTTGTTCCTGTTCTTGGTGCGCCGCGAAATCGAACAAGGTCCGGTAGCCGGAGTGAGTGCGCATCACTAAAGTAGCGCAGCCGTAGCGCCGCCGTCCCGGCGGCTGTCGTGGGGGCGTCTCGCACCCACACACGAGGACGAGAACGAGGACTCATGGAAACGCTATGGTTCATGATCATCGCCGTGATGGTAGCGGCTTACGTGGTGCTGGACGGCTTCGATATCGGCGCCGGCGCGATCTACCTGGGCGCGGGCAAGACCAGGGACGAGCGGCGCAAGATCCTGCGCGCCATTGGTCCCGTGTGGGACGGCAATGAGGTCTGGCTGCTCGCCGCCGGAGCGACGCTCTACTTTGCTTTCCCGTTGCTCTATGCATCGAGCTTCAGCGGCTTCTATCTGCCGCTGATGATGGTGCTGTGGCTGCTCATGCTGCGCGGCATCGGTATCGAACTGCGCGCGCACATGGAGAATCCAGTCTGGGTCGGCTTCTTCGATTTGATCTTCTGCGTTTCCAGTGTACTGCTGGCCATCTTTTTCGGCGCGGCGCTGGGCAACGTGGTGCGCGGCGTGCCTTTGGGAGCGGATGGCTATTTCTTCGAGCCGCTGTGGACGAACTTTCGGGCTAGCGGCAACACCGGAATTCTCGACTGGTACACGGTGCTCACCGGCGTGATCGCGCTGGTAACGCTGACCGCACACGGCTCGTTATATGTCGCAGTCAAAACCGACGGCGACTTGAATCAGCGCGCACGCAGCATCGCGTTGTGGGCGTGGCCGCTGCAACTGATCTTGACCATCGTCGGCCTGATCGCGACGTGCTACGTGCAGCCCGTGGTGCTCAACAACTACAAGCAGCACGTCGTCGGCTATCTGATCCCCGTGATTGTGTTTGGCAGTCTCAGCGTCATGATCGCCGCCATCCGCAAAGGCCAGGACAAACTCGCTTTCGTTGGCTCGGCGCTCTACATCGTCGGGATGCTGGTGGGCGCAGCGTTTGCGCTGTATCCCATAGTGTTGCCGGCCAGCACGAATCCCGCCTACAACCTGACCATCTACAACACGGCCGCAGGCCGTTACGGGCTAACAGTCGGCTTCACATGGTGGGCCTTGGGAGCGGTTCTGGCTCTCGCCTACTTCACCCTGCTGTTCCGCATGTTCCGGGGCAAAGTGCGCCTGGAAGGGGAAGGGTACTGAGTCCTCCGCGCCGGTTCCGCATCGTGTAAGTCGCTTGAAATGAGTTGGATAGACAAAGACTGCTTGACATCACCAGAACCCAGGATTCCTTGACAAAGCGTACGGACGGTATAGACTAATTGAGGAGCGACTGAGGCGCTGGAGAGAAAGCCGTTACCCAGGCGAGCCGCTCAGAGTTAGTGAAAGGGCCATCGCGGTTGATGGTCCTTTTCATTTTGGCCTAATTACGTCTCCAATCGGGATTACCGAGAAAAGCTCCGACCACGGGTGCCTCCTGGTGCACTCAAGAACTGCTCTGTCGGAGACGGCATTTCCGTAACGATCGATTCGTAGATTGGGATTTTCCAGCGCGGTGCGCACCTCGGAAACCTTGACAATCGAGCAAGGCTGCATGGCACTGTCTATTTGCTCAATGATTTCATCTACCGTGTATCCGTTTGCCACAATCCTGCTTTGGTAGATGTGCCTGCCGAGAAACTTGACTTGCGCAATGATCGGCGGGAGGTCATTCCGAATTCGAAATTCGTTGATCGTGGCCAGTTGGTCGGTCGTTAGTTCGCCTATCTCGACAACCTTGGGTCGTCCCAGAGCGATGATTTCTTCCAAGTTTGCGCGGATTAACGCGGTAGCGTTCTCAAAAAGCGGCACTGAAACCGCATTATCGCACTATTGGCTATCCGATAAATGGGATCGGGAAAGGCACGGCTTTAAGCCGTGCCGCCTTTGGCGTGTTCAAGTGCGTCGACTGCGGTCTCACGCGTTACGGTGGGGAAATCGTCAAGAAACTCGTCGAGAGTTTGTCCGCCTTCGATGTAATCCAGGAGCGCCTGAAACGGAACCCGCGTCCCGCGAAAAACGGGCGTACCACCAAGAATCTCTGGATCGCGCGTGATGACACCATTTAGCGAAGCCATCCGACCTTACTCCCCACGACAGCTCAAAGTTTACTCCAATGGGCCTCAACAGAGCATGGATTGTGCTCGCTTCCTCCATCAGTTGTGACTGGAGGCGTCGGGTTCGGGCAGGTTTTCCTTGATTGCTCGAACCTCGGCAAGCAACTCATTGAGTGTGGAGTGAATTGATGTAAGTTCATCGTACACATCTTCGATGTTCGCTTTTTCGGGTGCGGCTCGGATCAGGACGCGTTTTCTCGTCTTAGGTGTGCTCACACTTTTCCGCCCTTCTTAGCCGGTCTTACCCGGCCACCAAGTTTCGTAATGCTTCTTGTATTGCTGATGGTATTCGGCAAGCCTAACTGCAATCTTCTTTGCGAGGTTCAACGCTGACAAGGGTTGCCCCTGCAATGAAACTAACCACAAATTTTCCTCTCCAACCGGCACAAGCGTGAGAGACCAGACCAGCGATTGCAGAGGATTTTTTTCATCGGCAGCCCAGACTTGGTTCGGACCTAAAGGCTTTCGATCAAAACGAACGAGGCATTCCGTGAGTTTCCCATTCTGTTGCCGGTCCTGAAAAACGGCGGCTACCATTCCCAGAATCAAGGCAGGTTCGCGTTGATCTGGGTGCCAGTCGAATTTCTCACCTTCAATGTCCTGACCCTCCATCACCAGACTTTGTGCTACACCCTTCAATACATCCCATTCAGGTTTGATGTTTTCAGTTATGCGCTCGCGCTTCTCTTTTTCTTGTGCGCGTTTTTGTTTGTAGTCCTCAAGTTCATCAGTCATGGAGCATCACCTCTCATCGGCTATCCTCTCCGAGACTGAAAAAGATTGCAAGTGAGTTAGACGGCAGCCGAAAATTATGCGAATGTGACGGTTCGATTGACTGCTGCTTTTTGGACCAAGCAGCTCACGGGTCCCCTGGCCGCCGCTGGTTCACCTCACGCCTGTATAATCAGGCTTGGGTTCTGTCTCATCATCGAAATTCACCCCTTGGAGCGTAATCCCTTGAACGCACATATGCCGTCTCATCCCGGACAAGCCGCGCCGGGGCCGCAACCGTTGCCGGGAGTCGATGCCATCATTGCCGTGGGTTCGGGCAAGGGTGGAGTGGGCAAGACCACGCTGTCGGTGAATCTGGCAGTCGCCCTGGCCAAGATGGGACATAAGGTCGGCCTGCTCGACGCCGATGTGTACGGGCCGAACGTCCCGCTGATGCTGGGCGTGAACGCGCAGCCGAAGATGGTTGGCGACAACCGCATTGAACCGCTGGAGGCCTTTGGGGTCAAGGTGATTTCGGTGGGATTCCTCAATCCCGGCGACAAGCCCATCATCTGGCGCGGTCCCATGCTGCATCAGATCGTGAAGCAGTTCTTAGGGATGGTCGAGTGGGGACATCTCGATTACATGGTCGTGGACCTGCCGCCGGGGACGGGCGATATAGCGTTGTCGCTGGTGCAGTCGGTGCCACTGACGGGCGCGGTGGTGGTTTCCACTCCGTCTGACGTTTCGCTTCAGGACGCGCGCAAGGCGATCGAAATGTTCCGGCAGATGAAGGTGGATCTGGTGGGCGTGGTCGAGAACATGAGCTTTTTTACGTGCCCGCACTGCAACCACGAGATCGATATCTTCTCGCGCGGCGGCGCGGAGAAGATGGCCGCGCATTTCAGTGTGCCGTTTCTCGGAAGCATTGAGCTTGATCCCGAGGTGCGCAAGTCCGGAGACGGTGGCAAGCCGATCGTGCTGGAAGGCGAGAACTCGCCGCATGCCAAGTCGATCTTCGAGTTTGCGCGGAGAGTGGTTGCGCGCGTTGGAGAGATAAAGGCAGGCGAATCGGCAAGCGTGATACAGATTCAGTAGGGAAATCTTCAACACCCTTCGACTTCGCTCAGGGCAGGGCTCCGGTCACGGAGGAACGCAGGGTGAAGCCTCTTTGTGACTCTGTGTCCTCTGTGTTAAAAGCTTTTATCGCGTAGAGAACCGCGAAAGCCGCCAGAGCGCGTTCGGTTCACTGTCTTTCAGGATGAACTCCGCCATCATCTCACCCAGCGCTGGGCCGTGTTTGAAGCCGTGCCCGGAGCCGCCGCCCAGCAGCCAGACGTTATTCATTCGAGGATGGCGATCCACGATGAAGTGGCTGTAGGGAGTTTGCTCGTACTGGCAGACGCGCGTCTCGATCAGAGGAGCGTCCTTCATCGCGGGAAAGCGAAAGGCGAGATATTCACGAACGCGCTTCAGTGTTGTTTGACTGACCACTCGCTCGCCCGAGGTGGGATCGAAAGCAGGTCCGCGCGTGTCATCGGCAACTTTGAAGCCGCGGCGGTCGCTGCCTGGGATGCCGTAGAAAAAGCGTTCGCCGTGGTCGCCCCACACCGGGAGATGTGCGTCGCTGAAGCGCGAGTCTCCGGCGGGCGTGCCGAAGAAGAAGACGTCCTGCTTAGTGGGGCGAATGACTTTACCTAGAGTCTCAGGAAACAGCTTGCCCAGCCAAGGACCGCAAGCAAAGACGTATATGTCAGCTTTCAACCGCGAACCATCGGAGAGCGTCAAGCTGCGCAGATGTCCGCTTTCCAGAACATCCGGTGAAACCGCGACCTGCCGGTACACACCGCCTTTCCCCACGAACGCATCCACCACGACTTGGCAACTGGCGCGAGCGTCAAGATATCCGCACTCAGGTTCGTAGATTCCCCAAAGCACATCCGCAAAGTTAACCTGCGGCCAGCGCTTCTTCATCTCACGGGTGGAGAGTTCCTGAAACTTGATGCGCGCTCGGCGAAGCACAGCCAGCGAGCCGAGTTCGAACGAGTCATCGCGGCTGCTGACCATCCAGAGCACGCCGGTGCGCTGAAGGAACTGCCGTTTCCAGCGATGTTCGTATTTCACCCACAGTTTGAGGGCGCGCGCGGCAAGTTCGGTGTAAGGCTGGTCAGGGCCGTAGGTTCCGCGCATGATGCGAGTCTCGCCGCCAGAGGACGCGCGCGAGTTGCCTGCACCCCAGGCGTCGAGCAAGGTGACGCGGGCTCCGCGCTCCAGAAGATGAAGCGCGGTCCAGCCGCCGAAAGCGCCGGCTCCGACCACGGCAATGTGAGGGTTGGATTTCATCGAGAATAGTTTCGCATTAATAGTTGCGAGCTGCGAGCGATGAGCGAGCGCAGCAGGGGCATAGCAAGTCTGGCGTGCATCGCTCGCGCGCGGCGGCGTGGAGGACTTTGGAGTATCGCGTAAGTGAGGGAGCAGGACGGATATGGCCGGGGAGAGTCGAGACTGCTCAGTGGAAGTTTTCGGCCAGGATCAGGTTGTAGCCTATATCGTCGAGTTGCACGTAGAGAATGAAACGGCCGTCGGGGGAGACGGACATGCCGGGCGCCCCCCGGTCGGGATCTTTTTCCGTTTCGCCTATCACGGTTATCTTTCGGGTTGCGAAATTGAAGGACTTGAATCCGGGTTTGTGTTTTCCCGAGACGGCGATATCTCCGAGGTAGTAGATGCCGCCGCCACCTATAACAAAATATCCCCAATATCTTTCTGGCGGTTCATCGAGAACCTTGGCTTCCTCGCCACCGGCTACCGGAACCTTCCAGAGGCCAGGCTCGTTAAACTTCGCGTAGTAGAGGCTGTTCCCATCGGGCGATTCGAGCGCAGCGAAGCCGCCCTTTTTAGTTATCTGCACCGGCTGTCCACCGTCCACCGTTCGTTTCCACACTTGCCAGGCGCCGCTACGGTTGGAGGCGAAATACAGCGAGCGACCATCGTGCGACCAACTGGGGACGACATCGTCGGCCGTGTCATTCAGAAAAGGCCGCGGCGGACCGCCATCGGCGCTGATGACGTCAATATTGGCGTGCGGGCCGGGGCGCGTGTCGAAACAAATTTGCTTCCCATCGGGAGACCAGCGCGGTGTGCCGGTCAGGGGACCTCCAAACGAAGTTAATTGGACCAGGTTTGATCCATCTGCGTCGGCGCGCCAGATCTCGAAATTTCCCGACCGCGTGGATTGAAAAGCAATGTGACTGCCGTCGGGCGAATACTGCGGGCCTTGCTCCTCGGCGGAAAAGATCAGTTTCTCGGGCTTGCCGGTGCGATGACCGGGAGCGATCGGGATGCGCCAGATGCTCTGATTCCAGAGTCCGGAGGCATAGATAAGGCGATGTCCTTTAAGGCTAATGACGGGGGCAAACGCATGGTCGGAACCGACCGGCACCCGTTCCGGAGTGCCACCACGAGCCGAGATCCGCCAAAGTCCCAAACCCGCTCCTCCGCGGCTGGAGGCGAAGATGAGCTCCTTGCTATCCGGAGTCCATGTCAAACCAATTATTAAGCGGTTATCGAAGGTGAGACGACGGGGCTCGCCTCCGGAGGCGGGCATGAGGTAGATGTCGTCAACCTCTTTGGTATTACGGAGAAATGCGAGGGTCTCACCGTCGGGTGAGTAGGCTGCCGATCGATCGCCGGTGGAAGCAGACCGAGGCCAAGTGAGCTGCCGAACCTTCAGATCTTCAAGATTGATTTGATTCACGCTACAGGAGGAAGTGGAAGACGATAGGTCGCTGAAAGTCAGCAATTTTCCATCAGGAGACCAGCTCGGAACGGACATGCAGATCTTTGCATTCGGCAACTCGATCAACTTGCGCGGCGGGCCGCCCAGAGCAGGCACAAGGTAGATTCCGGAACGCTGCACGCCACCTGAATGCGAAAACGCAATATAGCGGCCATCCGGAGACCAAGCGGGAAAGAAATTGCGGCCGAAATCGGCAGTGAGTCGCAGTGGCTTCTCACTACCGATCTGTTTGATATAGATGTCCACACCATCCTGGTTCTCGCCCTCCCAGGAATATGCCACCTGGTTGCCATCGGGCGAGAAGGAAGGCTTGGAGATTCCGTTGGAATAGGTCGTCAACGGCACCAGCCGGATTGGCGCAAGGCTGGGTGAGCTTGTGGGATGTGGGAATCCAAACCAGCCGGTGGTGGGCGACCGGAGTTTCAGAGCGAGCCCACCACCGTGTCCCGAGGCACGCCGCAATCGCAACGGGTGGTAGACGGCTCCCCGTTGCTCCCCCCTTACACGGATCTTGCCGAAAGAACAGCAATTGCATTGTGCGAGGCTGAATCAAGAGTGCGATAGGCAGCACAGCCGCCTGAGCGCCATCGTGGTTCATGAATCGTGTCGTGGACTCTGCCGTATTCTGAGAAATTCCGAATCCATAATGTGCACTGGCTGTGGTTTGCCTGTTGCCGTTTATTTACTGGACCGGGCACCACGCCGCGCGAGACGGGTGCCCCTGGGGTTCTTGACAGGACGGTGGGGCGTTCCTAGAATCCAAGCAGAGCGCCGTCAGCGTCGCAAGGCTAAGTTTTTGCATCTAACGTACTTAGCGGGAAACCTGTCGGCAGTGTTCCAGCGGTCAACGAAATGGCGGAACGCGCCCCGAACCTGAGCAATCCCCAGAGTTTGAATGCCATCTGATCCCAATATCGGCAAGCGGGAACGCGAAGTCCTGACGGCGATTGTGGAGACGTTTATTTCCACGGGCGAGCCGGTCGGCTCGCGCACGCTGGCGCGATCCAGCCGGGAAGGTTTGAGTCCGGCAACGATTCGCAACGTGATGGCGGACTTGTCGGAGGCCGGGTTTCTCGAGCAGACGCATTCCTCTTCGGGACGCATACCGACCACCGATGCCTACCGTTATTACGTGGAACAGATCACGGGAAAAGCGAAACTCGCGCCGCAGGAAGAAAGCATGATTTCCGACTCGCTGGCGGGGATCAGCGACGTGCAGGAGTTCATGGAGCGCACCTCGCATGTGTTGTCGCTGATTTCGCGGAACGTGGGAGTGACCATGGCCACCAGCGGCGCCAAGAACGCGCTGGAGCACGTTTATTTCTCGCGACTAGGCGATCAGAAGGTGCTGGCGGTGCTGGTCACGCGTTCCGGATTGGTGCGCGACCGCGTGTTGAGGCTCGATTTGCCACAGTCAGAGCTCGATCTCGCGGCGCGCTACATCAACGAGAATTTTCGGGGCTGGACGATGGAGTCCATGCGCGCTGAGCTGGCACACAGGATTGAGCAGGAACGCGGCGAGTACGATCGTCTGATGAATTCCATCGAGCAACTCTACAAGCAAGGCGCGCTGGCTGCCGAACCGGGCACGCAGGTGGTGTTCGTGGAAGGCGCGGCCAATCTGGTGACGGGGCAGGAAGACCGCAAGCGCCTGCAGGAGTTGCTGCAGACTCTGGAGGAGAAAGAAAAAGTCGCGAAACTCCTGGGCGCGTACCTTGATGTGAAGCAGGAGGCGGTGCGGGTGGTGATTGGCTTGGACGATGCGCTGCCATCCATGCAGAACTTTGTGCTGATCGGAGCGCCGGCGAGGTCGGGAACCGACATGTTTGGATCGCTGGCGGTGATCGGCCCAACTCGAATGGATTATCAGCATACGATCACGGCGGTTTCTTATATTGCGCGCCTCTTCGACAAAATCCTGAATGAATCGGAGTAATCATGGTTTTCTATGGGTAAAGCTAACGGTAAGTCGGAACAGAATGCGGAACTGGATTTGGATCACGAGCTGACCGCGGGAAGCGGCGATGGGGATGATCCCACGATCACGCCTGCGAGCGGGGAGGCGTCTGCCGCGGAATCGGAATTGCACAAGGTAAAGGCGGAGCGTGACTCTCTGCTCGACCGCCTGGCGCGGACGCAGGCGGAATTCGACAATGCGCGCAAGCGGGCGGTCAAGGAGCAACAGGAGTTCCGCGACTACGCCGTAGCGGATGCGATCAAATCTTTGCTGCCGGTAATGGACAGCTTCGAGCGCGCCCTGCAATCGAAATCCGATGCGGCCGAGTTCCGCAGCGGAGTGGAGCTCATTTACAAGCAACTGCAGGCTGCGCTGGCCAAGCTTTCGGTGACTCCCATTCTGTCGAAGGGCGAGGCTTTTGATCCCCGGTACCACGAAGCCATCGAGATGGTGGAAACCACCAAGGCGCCCGATCATCAGGTAATCGAGGAGTTGCAGCGCGGCTACAAGTTCAAGGAAAGGCTGCTGCGGCCTGCGATGGTGAAAGTGGCGAAGAATCCCGGGAAGTAAGTTTCCGGCCCCGTGAAGTTTTCTCGTTGTCGTAGGAATCAGGAAAGGCGCCTGTTCTGGCCACAAACGCAAAACGCGATTATTACGAAGTATTGGCGGTAAGCCGTACAGCGAGCGAAGGGGAGTTGAAGAGCGCCTATCGCAAGCTCGCGATGCAGTACCATCCCGATCGGAATCCGAACAATCCGGATGCGGAAGAGCGCTTCAAGGAAGTCACGGAGGCGTACGCAATCCTGGCTGACTCGGAGAAGCGGGCTCTCTATGACCGCTTCGGCCATGCTGGAGTGGGCAGTGCGGCCAGTCCAGGCGGAGGCTTCGATGCCACCACCTTCCAGGATTTCGGCGAAATCTTCGGCGAGTTCTTCGGCTTCGGCGATGCGTTTGGCGGCGGCGGGCGGCGTCGCAGCCGGGTGCAGCGCGGCGCCGATCTGCGCGAGGACTTGACCATCGAGTTCGAACAGGCGGCATTCGGCACCGAAACGCGCGTGATGGTGCGACGTCACGAGGCGTGCGAGGATTGCCGGGGCTCCGGAACGGCGCCGGGCAAAGGGCCTACATCGTGCCGCGCGTGCAATGGCCGCGGGCAGGTGCGCTATCAGCAGGGTTTCTTCAGCATCGCGCGGACCTGTCCTTCCTGTCAGGGGACCGGCAGCGTGATTACCGATCCTTGCCCGAAGTGCAAAGGCGATGGGCGGATTCTGCGGCAGCGCTCGGTGGACGCAAAGATTCCGGCCGGCGTGGAAGACGGCACGCGGATCCGGTTTACCGGCGGCGGGGAAGCGGGGCCTTTCGGCGGGCCGGCGGGCGATCTCTACGTGGTGCTGCACGTGAAGGAGCATCCATTCTTTGTGCGGGAAGGGAACGATCTGCACTGCGCCGTCCCGCTGTCGGTAACACAAGCGGCGATGGGCGCGGAGATTCGCGTGCCCACGCTCGATGGCGAGCATACGCTCAAGATTCCTGATGGAACCCAGCCCGGCACCACGTTTCGCATTCGCAACAAAGGCGTGCCGGTGCTGAGCGGACACGGCAAAGGCGATCTCTACGTAGAAGTGCGGGTGCAGATTCCAACCAAGCTGAGCAAACGCCAAAAAGAACTTCTGCAGGAACTGGAAACCACGGCGAAGGTAGACAATCAGCCGATGATGCGTTCGCTGCTGGGCAAAATGAAGGATATGTTCGGGTAGGAATTCACAGTTCTCAGTTCTCTGTAAACCAGCCTCGCCGTCATGCGTTCTTCCTGCTTGATTGTCGGTATCTCTTGCTCCAAGAAGAATAAGAATCCCAGTCCGCGTTCTGCGGGTTCGCTTAACTGAGAACTGAGAACTGAGAACTGAGAACTGAGAACTGAGAACTAAGAACTGAAGTCATGACCCGCCGCCGCTTCATCGCCGACGAAGTCTCAGGTGATCGAGCCGCTCTCGTCGGTGAGCATGCGGATCATTTAGTGCGCGTGCTCCGCGCTCGCGTCGGGCAGGATTTCGATATCGCCACCGGCGAAACCGTGCGCCGCGGACGAATCACATCCGTAAGCGACCACCGCGTCGAATTCGAGTTGGGCGAAGAGGTTTCCCGTGCAGAATTAGCCGAGATCACCCTGGTTCTCGCTATCTTCAAGTTCGACCGCATGGAGTGGGGGATCGAGAAGTGCACGGAACTGGGCGTCTCGCGGATTGTGCCGGTGATCGCTCGGCGCACGGATTCTCATCTGGCTGCTGCCTCAGGGAAGCGCTTGGAACGCTGGCAGCGCATTGCCCGTCAAGCCTCAGAACAGTCGCGCCGCGCCGCGCCGCCGGAGATTGCCGCTCCGGTCAAGGTTGCTGAGGCGCTAAACCTTCCAGGAGCTTCGCGGATCGTGCTCGCAGAATCGGAAGAGAGAACTCTGCTGCGCGACGTTGTGAAACCGCTGACTGCAAACGACGGAATTGTTCTAGCGGTTGGTCCCGAGGGCGGTTGGACCGAAGACGAATTGCAGTTGTTTCGGCAAGCCGGATGGATTTCCGCCTCGCTGGGCAAGACCATCCTCCGCGCCGAGACGGCCGCCATGGCTGCCACCGCGATCGTAGCGTCCGCGCTGCACTCCCTCTGAGTCTCTTCGCGGTTCCTGCGCGCCACCGGTTGTGGTGTTATTCTGGGCCGCGATGGCTGTTTCCAAATCACAATCTCATCCCGCCCCGTTTGTTCCCGATGATCGCCAGCGGGAAGCGATTGAGCACGTTCACGGACCGATGCTGGTGGTCGCGGGAGCCGGCACAGGGAAAACTTCGGTCCTGATCCACCGCATTGCCCGCCTGGTCCAGCAGGGGCACGCGAAGCCGGAGGAGGTGCTCGCTCTCACCTACACCGTGGCCGCGGCAGGAGAGATGCGGGACCGCGTGGGCGCGCTGATGGGCAAGCCGATCCATTCGGCGACATTCCATGACTATTGCAACGACCTGCTGAAGCGCGCTGGAAAAGATTTTGGCGTGCTCGACGACTGCGATCTCTGGATTTACCTGCGCAAGCGGGTTCATGAGCTTCGCTTGCAGCACTACGTCCGCGCGGCAAATGTGGGGCAGTTTCTCCGCGACTTGCTGGATTTTCTGCGACGGTGTCACGACGAACTGGTCACGCCGGAAAAGTATGCGGAGTATGTTGCGCGGCTGGAACGCGGCGAAGCCTTCGTCCCGCGGGTTGCGAAATCGAAGGATCAGTTGAGCGATGACGAGGTGATCGCGCGCTGCCAGGAAATTGCCCGCGTGTTTGCTACAACGGAAAAATGGCTGCGCGATGAGAATTTGGGAACATTCGGCCACATGATCACGCGAGCCCATGAGTTGCTCACCCGCGACGGGAAGTTGTTGGCCGCGGAGCGGGCTCGCGCCCGCTTCATCCTCGTCGACGAATTTCAGGACGCCAACTTCGCGCAGATCGAAATTCTCGCCAAGCTGGCGGGCGAGGAAGCAAACGTCTTCGCTGTGGGAGATCCGGATCAGGCCATCTACCGTTTTCGGGGAGCATCCAGCGCGGCGTTTCAGCTGTTCCGCCGGCATTTCCCTCCGATGAAGCTGGTCGTGCTGGGCAAGAACCGGCGCTCGACCACTCCAATTCTGCAGTGTGCCTTTGCTCTGGTCGACAAGAACCCTCCGGTGTTTGCGGTGAGCGAGCGCGCATTTGCCTACCGGCGGACTCCCCTGCAGTCCGCGCGGGAAGAGGAAGCCAGCAAAGAAGGAAAGCCGCTGGCCACCTTTCCCGTGGAGGCGGTTTCCTTTGCCGCAAGGGATGCGGAGGCGCCGGACGTGGTCCGCATCATGGAGGAGACCAAGCGCCGTTTGCGGTGCAAGTGGAAAGACTTCGGCGTCCTCTACCGCTCGCACATTCACCGGGATGACGTTGTGCAGCAACTGGCCGAGCGTGAAATCCCCTTCTCCATAGAGAACATGGACGTAAGCGATACGCCCGAAGTGCGGGATCTGTTTGCCTGCGTCGCCGTTGTGGTGGACCTGGCATCTGACGCCAATCTTTTTCGCGTGGCCGCCTTGCCGCAGTTCAATGTGGACCCCGAACAACTTCGTGCGGCGCTGCGTGCGATTGCGAAAGACTCGAAAGAGGGAGTAGTGGTTCCGCTGGCTTCGGTGTTGGACGGGGTCGCTGGAGGCCTTGAGGTGCTGGAGTCCGTGCGCCAGGCGCGCGATGAAGTTAATCGAAGGAAGGCCAAAGCGCGCGCGGCTCTGCAGTTGATCGGGAAGCAGTTCCGGCTCGACCTCAATTCCGCAATCCTGCAGGCAGCGCTAAAGTTTGCCGCCGATTGGGAGGAGAAGCGAACCACCAAGACCAAGGAACTGGGCGAATGGATCGAGTACCTGAGCTATTTCCGCGAGGCGGGCGGAGTGATTCCGCTGGCGTCGAAGGAGGACGAGGATGCAGTGCGCCTGATGACTGCGCACGGCGCCAAGGGACTCGAATTTTCTCATGTCTTCATCCTGCGCGCGACCAGCGGCTCGTTTCCCACCAGCTACCGGGAAACTTTGGTGGAGTTCCCTCGCGAGTTGCGCGATCCGGACTCTGCCGCTGCGGGCGACGACAAGACGCTAAACGACCAGGAAGAGCGGCGGCTTTTCTACGTGGCCATGACGAGGGCGAAGGATTCGCTGCACATTTATGGGAAGCAGGGAATCGGCCGCGACAAAACTCCGGCAGGGCTGATGCGCGAACTGATCGGCAATCCTGGACTTCAACCTTGGCTCAGGTCGCGGCCGGCGCTGCCTTCGCAGCCCGAATTGATAGAGATCGCGGCGGCAGCGGATGCGGCTTATCCCGAGGGCTCGCGGCTGGCAGTGTGGCTTGAGCTTCCGGCCATCGAGGGGTTAGACGCGCGGCTGAGCGCCTCGGCGGTCGAGACCTATGAGACTTGTCCTTTGCAGTTCAAGTTTGAACGCGAGTGGAAGCTGGCGCGGCAGGTTCACGCGGCCATGCAGTACGGCGCTGCCATGCACCGCGTTCTGCGCACCTACTATGACTCTGTGCGACTGGGCAGAACGAAGAGCGACGACGAGTTGATGCAGCTGTTTCGTGACGACCCGGGGCTGGCTGGGATTCAGGACGGCTATCAGCGGGAGCTGTATCTCAAGCAAGGAGAGGCACAGTTACGGGATTTTCTGGCGGGGACGCGCTCTGCTCCCAGACCAGAGGTTCTGCACACGGAAGAATGGTTTGAGGTGCAGATCGCCGGGACCAAGGTGGCTGGACGAATCGACCGGATGGACCGTGCGCCCGATGGCAGCGTTGCGATCGTCGATTACAAGACCGGCAAGGCTCGATCGCAGGAGGATGCCGACGAGAGCCTGCAACTTTCGATCTATGCCATGGCCGTGCGCGAGAAGTGGGGATACCAGCGTGGGTGCGTTGGTGTTTCATAATCTCGAAGGCAACGTTCCAGTTTTCTCCCGGCGTGCCGAATTTCAATTGGCTGAAGCACGAGCCCGGGTGCTGGCTGCGGCGCGCGGTATCGCGGCAGGGAACTTCGAGCCTAAGCTCGACTTTCATTGCAGCTATTGTGCGTTCCGTGGATTGTGTCCGGCGAGGGAGAAGCGGGTTCCGAATCTTGCCAGGAGATGAGACCAGTCGCCCGCACCAGAAACTTCCGCACAAAAACTTAGGGGACGCTTTCGGCGTCCCCCTTTTTCGACTTCGTACTGGCCTTCTTAATGCTTCTTTTTCTTCTTTGCCTTTTTCTTGGTTGCCATTGGTTCTATTCTCCCTTCCATTGTTCATGGAAAAATCTGCAACGATCATTTGTTGCAACTAATTGATTGTATAGAGTTAATGAAAAATGAAGTCAAGAAAAAAATGCATGTCGCGAACGAGCGGTGTTGTACCAAAGTCACTGAGAGATGGGAGTGAACCAGAAAATCTCCACGCCGCTCCATCAAAACACCGTCGTCGAGCATGCAATCGCAAGTGAAGAAGAGGAAGCCGCGATCCGCCACGCACGAATCCATCATTGGATGTTCCGAATCGCACGGCAGCGCGAACCACCTTGCAGAAGTTCACAGTTTTCGATCATTTTCGATGGCCGCGCATCTATAATGAAGTTGCGAAATCTTCGCGGGAGCATGATCAATGGCGGCTTTCGATGATGTTGTCATCATTTCTGGTTGTCGTACGGCAGTTGGAAAATTTCAAGGCAGTCTCACCGATTTAAGCGCTCCGCAACTGGGTGCGGTGGTAGTGCGCGAAGCAGTGAAGCGTGCCGGTGTGCCCTCCGATCAGGTCGACGAATGCATCATGGGCAACGTGCTTCCCGCCGGACTGGGACAAAATCCAGCGCGGCAAGCGGCAATCTTTGGAGGATTGTCCCCGGCGACAGGTGCCATGACAATAAACAAAGTCTGTGGCTCCGGATTGAAATCAGTCGCTCTGGCGGCGCAAGCGGTGCAGACCGGAAACAGTTCGATCGTGGTGGCGGGTGGCATGGAGTCGATGAGCAACGCTCCCTATTTGCTGCCGCAGGCGCGCAAGGGATACCGCCTGGGAAACGGCCAGGTAATCGACTCTATGGTGCACGACGGCCTGTGGGACATCTACAACGACTATCACATGGGCATCACCGGCGAAAACGTCGCGGAGAAGTACGGCATCACGCGCGAAGAGCAGGATGAGTTCGCAGTGCACTCGCACCGCAAGGCGCTGGCCGCGATGAAGGAGTGCCGCTTCAAGTCGCAGATCGTGCCGGTAGAACTTCCTGCGAAAAAGAAAGGTGCAGCGCCGGTGCTCTTCGAGAAGGATGAATGCCCGCGCGAGGATACGACCATCGAAACCCTTCGCTCGTTGAAGCCCGCCTTCAAGAAAGATGGAACCGTGACCGCGGGCAACGCTCCGGGAGTGAACGACGGAGCGGCAGCAGTGGTAGTGACCAGCGCACGGCGGGCGAAAGAACTGGGTGCGCAGCCCATCGTGCGGATTGTGGCGCAGGCGACCAGTGGAGTCGAACCCAAATGGGTGATGATGGCTCCGGTAGACGCGGTGCGAAAGATCTGGGAAAAGGCCGGCTGGAAAAGCGACGAAGTCGATCTCTACGAACTCAACGAAGCTTTCTCGGTGCAGGCCCTGGGAGTCATGCGCGAGCTTGGGCTCGATCCCAATCGAGTCAACGTGAATGGCGGCGCGGTCGCCATCGGGCATCCCATCGGAGCCAGCGGCGCGCGTGTGCTGGTCACTTTGATTTATGAAATGACTCGCCGTAATGCGAAGCGTGGGATTGCCGCGTTGTGCCTGGGCGGAGGCAATGCCGTCGCCATGGCCGTGGAAAGAGATTAACTAAGCGCTCGCGCTTGAGGCAACTGCGCGCAGGGTGACCGTGAACACGGCTCCTCCTCCCGGCGCGTTGGCAGCTTCGATGGTGCCGTTGTGTTCCTTCATCACCGATTTGCAGATGCTCAGGCCGAGGCCGGTTCCCCGTCCCGGTCGCTTGGTCGTGTAGAACGGATCGAAGATGCTGGCCAGGATGTCACCGGGGATCCCCGGACCGTCATCCTGAAAGCTTGCCCAAACCGAGTCCCCGGTATTTCCCAGCCGGATGCGTAACGTACCCCGCTCCCGAGCCTCGCGGATGGCCTGCTCGGCGTTCAGGATCAAGTTCAGAAAGACTTGCATCAGCTGGTGCGGGTCGCCTTCCACATAGGGAAGCCCGGGCTCGCGTAGGAAGTCCACGGTGATGTTGTTCTTCCGCAGCGAATAGGCGTGCAGATTGAGCGTGCGTTCGACGACCTCCCCAAGGTTGACGGGAGTCTTCCCGGGCGCCGGCGGCCTCGAGAAATAGGTCAGGTTGTGGACGATCTCGGCGGCGCGGCGCGCCTGCTGCTGCAGGATGGCGATCTGCTTGCGCGCGGCGTCCGTGGTCTGGCTGTCCTGCAGAAGTTCGCTGACTCCCAGGATGCTGGTCAGGGGATTATTGAGTTCATGAGCTACGCCGCCAATCATGGCGCCCATGGCAGCCAAACGCTCGCTCTGAACGATCTGCTGCTCCAGTTTCTTTTCCGTGGTGATGTCGCGCACAGAAATGATCACGCCTCCGAGTCTGGCATCGGCGTCAAACAGCTGGCTGGCGGAGGCCCGCATCGTACGCCAGCTTCCGTCGCGGTGTCGGGCGCCATAGTCCGTGGCGCCAAAAATCTTGATACCAGAAGCCACGTCTTTGTAGAGCGCCGCCAGTTCCAGCGAGTGATCCTCGGTTTCCGAGATCCTTTTGCCCAGCAGATCTTCAGGTTGGTATCCCAGCAGGTCGCCCACGCGTGAACTCACGAAGGTGTAGCGCTCCTCGAGATCGACCACGAGAATCAGGTCGGGGAAGCTCTCCAGCAGGTGTCGGCGGAATTCTTCCTGCTGCAGCACTTGCCGTTCCAGCTTGCGCCTTTCCGTGACGTCGACCAGCGTCCCCTGGTAACGAATCAGCTTGCCCGCAGCATCCCACACGGCACGCGAGGACTCGAGAAAAACCGCCGGGGTTCCATTCTTCTTTCGCAGTGTGATCTCGCGTGCCCGCACCCCGCCGCGATCGTCGGGAGCGCGGCCGAGCACCGGTGGCTGGGCAGGATCGACGTTCAGCTTCCCGGGATCGAGCGCGAGCAGTTCTTCCTTCGCGGAATAGCCCAGAACGCTCACCAACGCGGGATTCGCGTCGAGCAGTCTGCCCTCCGGCGTGCTGAAATAGGCGCCTTCCTGCATGGTCTCGAACAGTTCGGTGAAACGAAGCTCTTTTTCGTGCTGCCCAGTCACATCCCGTCCCAGCACGCTCGCTCCAACCACCTCGCCACTCTTGACGATCGCACTGAGAACGCAATCAAAGTAGAGAGGCCGCGCGTTGTTCTTGATACGCACACGCACGGTGCCAGCCCAGTGTTTCCTCTCCAAAAAACGTGCCAGTCCGGCTTCTACGCTGCCGCGGGTTGGTTCTTCCAGGAAGTTGACAAATTTATGTCCGACGATCGCGTTGTAAGGCAGCCCCAGGAGTTCGGCGACGCTTTTGTTGACCGTGCGCAAGGTGCCGTCCAGAGACACGGCGCAGGCGGCATCTTCGAAGGAGTCGATGAGTTCCTTGAAGTTGCGCTGCGAGCGCGCAATCATCTCGGAGAGTTGGTCGAGTTGCTCCTCGGAGGGAGCCGCGCCCACATGTTCCTGCAAATCCTGAAGCAGCAGTTTGAGTTCGCTGACTTCCTTCCGCCGGCCGTAAGCATAAACCGCCAGAAGAACGGATAACGCCAGCACGCCCACCGCCAGCGGGCCTAAGTGGTAAGGCAGGGTTTCAAGCCGCTCCCAGGCGAGGGCCGCGAAGCCCGCGGCCAGCAGAACCATGAACAGAAGAATCCATCGCCATAGCTGTGATTCTTCCCGTTCCAGTTTTTGTGGAGGACGGGAATGCTGCGGGGCACCGGGGGCGGCCTGAGTCATGGGGGAATTCACCTGGTTTCGCGTTCGTAGAACGACAAAACCGAACACTGCAAACATCGTAATTCTACCGACCGGCTGGAACAACTGTTGAATCTGGTACATCCCTCTGCTGCCCAAACTGAATCTGGCAGCCAGGTTCCCCCTCTGAAGTCCACGAATTTCTGTAGTGACGCAGTTTGTTTTTCTTTGCGCCCTTCGCGGTCCCTTCGCGCACTTTGCGGTTAAGAGCTTTTGACCGCAAAGGTCGCAAAGAGGGGCCGCAAAGGTCGCAAAGGGAAGCCTCACCACTACCGAATTCCCCCATATCCTCAACATGATTTCGCCATGGCGTGACGGCAATCACAGGAGAAAGTGACACTGAACATAGCTGAAAGCAGCCTGGAGTGCGACCCTGAATCTGGGTGCGGAGGTGTCCTATGACAGTCATGGAATGCAGGTGTGACACACCCGAAGCCAGCAAGAAACCCGGCGCGATCTCCGTGAAGAATGTGTTGTTTGCCACGGATTTCTCGCCTACGTCCGAGTCGGCCCTTCCCTATGCCGCTGCCATCTGCCGCCGCTTCGGCAGCACGTTGCACGTGGCGCATGTCCTCTCCGACGCGAATCTGCTGCTCATGACCGGCGGAGTTGACTATGTGTGTGTAGGCACGGTCTACGAGGATGCCCATAGCGAGGCCCAGGAGAAGATCCAGCAGATCGCCACTCGCCTCGGGCAAATTCCATACCAAGCTTACGTGCGTCATGGCCAGGTTTGGGCGAACCTGAGCAGCATCGTCGCGGAAAAAGCGATTGACCTCATCGTGGTCGGAACCCACGGCCGCTCGGGATTGGGAACGCTGTTGTTGGGATCCGTAGCCGAGGAGATTTTGCGGCAGGCGCTTTGCCCGGTTCTGACCGTCGGACCAAGTGTCCGCGGCCGGGCCAAACTTCCGGAATTTCACGGCAAGGGCAAAGAACTGGCGCCCGTCGAACTGGAACTGCAGCAGATTCTCTATGCCACAGATCTCACTCCCGCCTCGCTGACCGTGGCGCCGGTTGCGATTAAGCTGGCCCAGGAATTTGAGGCGCGTCTGACCCTCATGCATGTCATGGAGCAGTACTCGAACCTGGAGGACCGGCCGATCGAGACTGGCGTCCAGAAATTGCAGGCACTGGTGCCGAAGGATGCGGCGCTGGCCTATGCCCCTGAGATCGTGATGGAGTTCGGCCCTATTTCGCAAAGTATCCTGGACACTGCGGCGGATCGCGAGGCCGACCTGATTGTGCTGGGAGCGCGTCCCGCACGTCACTCCACGCACTTGCCCTGGTCAACCGTGCACCACGTCGTAGCTTGCGCAACTTGCCCGGTCCTGACCGTGCGTGCTGGGTAACGGTGGTGAAAAAATAGTCTTGGCACTTGCTTTTGGGTGGCGCGGCGGTTTACCGCTGCGATAATCCGGTTGTTTTCAATGTTGGCTTTAGCCACTGAGGTCCGATGCGGTGTGCACGATCAGTTTTTCAGCAATCCGCCCGGTGAGGTGACATATGACTGCAACCATTCTGATCGCCGTTCTCGTTCTCGCGCTCGCGGTGGCACTCTTCCTGGTCCGCGCCATTCCCGGCGTGCGGGCTTACTTCGGATACCGGGGCAAGCGCCTCATCACCTGCCCCGAAACTCACAAACCGGAAGCCGTCAACGTGGATGTGCGCGAGGCTGCGCTCGGAGCTTTTCTCTCCGAGCCTACGCTCCGTCTGAAGCAATGCTCCCGTTGGCCGGAGCGCCAGGATTGCGGCCAGGAGTGCCTGCAGCAAATCGAAGTCAGTCCTGAAAACTGCCTGGTCTGGAATATCGTTTCGAAGTGGTATGAAGGCAAGAAGTGCGCCTTCTGTCACAAGACTTTCGGCCCGCTTCACCACTTAGATCACGCCCCCGCACTGCTTGACCCGGACCACAAGACGGTTGAGTGGAAAGACTTGCGCCCCGAGCACCTTCCTGAAGTATTTTCTACTCACCGCCCCGTGTGCTGGAATTGCCACGTGGCCCAGACCTTTCGCCGCTTGCATCCCGAACTGGTCACGGACCGCGAACTAGAGCCAAAGCGCATGATGTAACCTCTTAGAAAAATGGGTCTGGCGCGGTTGTTACAATCTGCCGGGACAACTCACAAATGCATGTAATACCGTGGAAGAGCGACGCTTCAGCGCCGCGTAGAGCCGACCCCACTCACTACCTGGTCACTCCGAGCGTAGCCGGAGCGACAGCGACGGCTCCGACAAAATGCGGATAGAGTCTTGGAGGCTGCTTTTGGGTGGCGCAGCGCTTCCAGCGCTGCGATACCTGGCTTTGTTTTGAATTCGGCTTGAGCCGCTGGGGTTGTTGCCTATAAATTGCCGTTACACTCAATGACCAGCGATCAAAACGTGTAATGGCCTTTATATCGACAGTTGGGAAAACGCAATGAATCAGCAATGGGAGTCAGGCAGCTTTGACCTCTTGCTCCACGCTCCATCTCAATTGCGACCGAGTTGACCGAAGCACGTCCTGGATGCGAACGATCGCTTCATCAATTCGCTCCTGAGCATCGGGATCAAACAATTCCCGGTTTGCGGACACCCGTTTTCGCATCCGGTACAAAGCTGCCAACACGTACTCCCCTTCATCCACGATGCGTTGCATGATCCTAGTATGGGGAAACTTCGCAGGAGTTGCGGTGACTGGCATCACTTCCAACTGTGACGCGATTCGCCGAATGCTTTTGGTGCCGACCTCCCGCCAGCGATAGTTGCTTAGCCATCTCACTCATTCACCCTGCAGTTGGGGTTTTGAGTGTAATGGCCTTCCATGAGAAGGCCGGTCGGAGTCAAGTGATTTTTCTGTTCTTCATTGGAAAGAAGTTTTTTTCTCCGGCCGAGTCTGCCACTGTCGCCATGCTTCCATCCGCACTCTCGAGGAGCGATTCGTTTCGCTCGGTGCATGTTGGGCGTTCTCAGTTCAGCCGGTGCTGCCATCTGTTTGGCGCCCTGTGGTTCGGCTGTTTCCGAGTCGAACCTGGGCCAGGCCATTAACGCAGTCACCGAAACTCGGCTTTGGGTTTTTGTCTTTTCTCTTCCTGGAACGGTTTTTGTTTTTACGCGGCTGCGGCTACTGTGGTTGGGCTGCTGTTGTGCAACGGTTCGTATGCTTCTCCGCTCACCCACAGATGATGCAGCAGCACCGCCAGCTTTCTTGCGGTGGCGACGATCGCTCGTTTCTTCCCTTTCTGCCCACCGCGCTCGGCCAGTTTCAGACCCCAGCGTCGCAGATCACAGTCGATGCCGAATGGTCCCAAGATGTGTTGCGCTCCTTGCACCAACAACGTCCGCAGATAAGGATCGCCTTCCTTGCTGATGTGCAACTGCGGTTCCCTCTGGCCCGAGTTTCTGCGTCCCGGCTGCAATCCCAGATAGCCACCCACGTCGCGACTCTTTTGAAAACGATGCGGATCTTCCAGGGTCAGCATGTACGTCAGCGCGATCAGTGTGCCCACACCCTTCACCTGTTTCAACAGCGCGGTTTGCGGATAACTCTGCTGCGCCAACTGCTCGATGCGCTCGTTGTATTCCACGATGCGCTCGCTCAGCGACTCAATTGCGTTCAATAGGGACTCCAGTGCGGCTTGCAGCTCCGGACTTAAGCTTTCGGCTTTCTCCGGATCCATGTTGCGCACGTTGCAGCTGCGCAATCTTTCGCCGTAAGACTTCGCCAGCCCGCGAGCCGTGTTGACCAGCCCGGTTCGTGCTCGCACCAGCCCTGCGCGCGCCCGAATCAGCATGAGATCCGCTTGCGCCTGCGCACTGCGATGCTTCACCGGATACAGCAACTCGGGATCGATCCGGGCCAGCCGCGCCAGCGCCTGCGCATCCAGCCGATCGTCTTTCTTGCGGCTCTCCCCGATCAGCCGTACCTTGCGCGCATTCGCCACGATCACTTCATGCCCCAACTTGCTGAGCAAGCGACTGATCCAGGGTGAATGCGTCCCGATTTCCAGTGCGATCCGACTGCGCGGCATGGCGGCGAAGACTTCCTGCAACGCTTTCGCACTCGTACGGACTCGCTGCTCCAGTTGTATCTGGCCGGCTTCATCCACCACGCAGTACCAACTGTTACGATCTCCCAGATCCAATCCAATGGTCAGTTTCTGCTGCGAAATATTCCTGCTCTGCGCTGCTGCTCTGGTGCTAACCTTCTTCATTGCCGGTCTCCTTTTTATCTGTGCCTTGAGCACGTCGATAACTTGGGAGCGTACCGCATCCCGTCCGGAGACCGGCCTTCTCATCCCATCTGGTTACATCAGCTATCAATTCCCGGCCCGGTCAGTCCTGCCAAACCTATTGGATTGGAGTAGAATGCGGGCCGAATGGTGGAAACCTTATGAAACACTTCACATTGTTCGTGGTTGCGGTTGCGACAATGGCCGGCCTTATCGCCCTAATTGCTCCTGCACCCGGACATGCGAATGGGGAACCCGCCCCGTTCGTTACCGAAATTCCTCACGGGTACCGCGACTGGAAGTGGATCTCCTCGGCCCATGAAGCAGGCAACCTCAACAGTTTAGGCGCCGTCCTGGGCAACGATGTAGCAATCAACGCCTACCGGGAAGGGAAGCTTCCGTATCCCGGACGGCACAATCATTGCTGCTTTGCATTACCGTAACTCCCATCAGAGGAAAACAACAAAGTCTTTGGCCAGGCCCAATCTTTCGTTCCCGGGGCCTCCCACGAACATTCAGTTTATGGTCAAGGACTCGACAAAGTACGCCGCAACCGGCGGCTGGGGGTTCGGTCACTTCCAAGACGGCAAACCTGGCGACGCGGCGTTTATGAAAAGCTGCTTCCCCTGCCACGAGAAGACCAAAGCGACCGACCTTGTCTTTACTCATTATGCGCCTTGATGCTGAAAACTAGAGCAGAAGGGAATGAGGCGATGGCCTCGCACAAATCAAATCGAGTCGTGTGCCTGTAATGATTGGCGTGACATCGCCTTATCACTCACTGACCGCGCGGAGGGGTTTTGAGCGCTAAGGCCTGAATTACAACAGTTACTTCCGGGTTCGCGTTGGAAGCGAACCGCAGCCAGCACATCTTTCGAAATTTCTTCAGGCAGGAACTTCAGAGCAACAAAACGGTTCAATGTTAAGTTTTGCGCCTTGTAGACTACGCCCCTGCCACCGCCGCCCAGTCTTTCTACGATGTAGTGGTGCAAAATGTCTTGGCCGATCATCTGCCCGATGAAACTCTTCACACCGCTTCTTTTCAGCCATGCGATGCTTCGTAGTACCTGCCGTTCGCTTCGTCGCCCATGACTGCGAAATCACACTTTGAAGTCTCCAGCGGATCGGTCTTGAAGGTGAAATCGATCGACGGCACGCGGACTGTTGCTTCGAGCTGTGCTGCTCGCCTTGAAGCCTTCGAATCGGTACTGCCGCATCGGGTCTTCGTACTTAATCGGCTCGTCGGTCGCCGTGAAGACCAGTCTGAAATCCAGAAATGCCGGAGTGGTTTCCGCATCCATGGCCGGCCAACGAGGTTGGTCGATGATGGGCACGTTCGCCATCTGGAGCGTGGCCGTTTTGCCGTCCGCGCTGAATGTAAGGCCAATAGATGGCACAGGCGTAACCCAGTACAGGCCTTCGGGCGAAATGGGCGAATGAAAATCATGGATCTGGTTCGCGGGGACCGCCGGTCCCTTGAATACCGTGAGTCAAGTGTGCGCGAAGACGGCTCGGTGCGCCTGGCGCGCCGCCCAGTACTCACCCGCCATGTAGCTGTAGTCGGTGGTGGGAGTGCCCCAGGCGAGGCGATTGCCTTTATTATCCGTGCCCATGCCGTGGAAGCCGTTGCAGCGCGCCAACTTTCCCTTGAAGTGATAGATGCTGGAGAGTTCGACATTCGGCATGGCAGCCTGATTGTGATTGCCGTTTTTGTCGAGCCATGGAATCGGATACGGGCACAGGCCCCCGTTGGACGGTTCGTGATTCTGCGGGATCGGAGGAGCGCAGGCTTGCGGTGCGGATTGCGCACGCAGCAGCGTACCCGGGAGCGACGCCGCCAAAGCGGAAGTGACTCCGAGTTTTAGCCAACGCCGACGGTTCAATTCGAAGCAACGAACGCGATCAAGAGCCATGGCATCCCCTTTCACCACTCCTCCTAGTTAACTGCGAATCTCAGGATACCGGCGAAACACGGGTCCAGAATTCGTCAAAGTCTCTCGTGTCGAAAAGCGCAATCGCTTTGATGACCTTGCCTTCCGTCATCTGGAAATACCGCGTGTAGGTGTTTCGGTACGGTAGACCGTCCTTCGCAGTGGCAGAAGCGTCGAACAAAATAATGATCATGTTCTGCGAATATGCCTCGCACGCTTGGGACGAGCGGCTTCATGTCCACTCTGCCTCTGGAGCCAACAATTCGAAAGGACCGCCAGTACCACTTCTCCAACGATCAAAGCTCACTTGTACGATTGCCTTGTTCGCGTCCTGACTGCTCACAAAGCCTTTTCTTTCGGTTGTTGGCGTAACATCGCGATAACGCTCACTGAGGTGGTTGTGAGTGCTATGGCCCTGTTGATCTATCGTTCGCAAAGGCGGGTTCCGATTCGTCCTTATGCAAACGTCTCTAACGTGTCGGAGGTCTTGAACCACTAGCGCCTCTCTTATCGAGGCTATGGCTTAATCTCGAACACCGTGCCGCTACCAAAAAGGCCATCATAAGCCCCGCCGAATTGGGTCAAGCCGAAAAGATTCCCTGAGCCATCCATCAACAAGTCGCCGGCGGGATTTTGTCCATCGGGGCCGCTGCCGAAGTTATGCATCACGCTCTCCGCCCAACTCCCGCCTGTGGGTGTTAACTTGAAGACTGTCCCTCTTTTGTACGTGCCCCCGTATGTCGTCGCTCCATAGAGATTGCCGGAAGCATCAAAGAGTACTCCAATATAGGGAGTAGAACCATCGCCGCTGCCGCCGTTGAATTCATGAAGCACCTGCTCTGTCCACTCTCCGCCCGCCGAAGGCGTCAGTTCGAAGACCGTGCCGTAATGATGGGTGCCTCCGCTGACCGTGGTGCCGTAGAGATTTCCCACGGAATCGGAGGCCAGGCCACCACCGGGGCAAACTCCGTCGGTACCGCTGGAGTTGAAGTCATGCAGAATCTTCTCGGCCCAGCTCCCGCCACCCGTGGGCGACAACTCGAAGACAATACCGCTTTGATAGGCACCTCCAGCACAAGTCGTGCCATAGAGATTGCCGGAGGCATCGAAGCTCAGGCCAGACGAGGAATGGCTCCCGTCCGTGCCGTTGTCATTGAAGCTGTGCAGAACTTTTACGGACCAGTAGCCGTTCGCTCTAGGGGAAAGCTCGAACACCGTACCCCCTGCGGAAAAGCCCCCGCCCCCATAGTAGGTCGTGCCGTACAGATTGCCAGAGGAATCGAGCGTGAGGACCCCATTCGGGTTGTTCCCATCTTTTCCCCCCGTAAAGCGGTATAGCACGACCTCTGTCCACGTATTGCCCTTTGTAGTCGGAGGACGCAGTTGGAAGACTATGCCGCAGCCACCAGGAGCTGCATCGGCATTCGAGCAAACACTCCCTCCGCCAAAGGGGGTCGTGCCGTATAAATTGCCGGCAGCGTCGGAGATCAGACCGTTGGGAGCTTCCCCGTCCGTACCCTTGCCGAAGTTATGCAGAATCTTCTCGTTCCAGCCCCCACCTTTCAGGGGAGAAAGCTCGAACGCCGTGCCAGCAAACAGGACCTGGCCTTCATAGAGACCGCCGTTCGTCGTTGTGCCAAATAGGTTGCCAGCAGCGTCTGAGATCAGGGCGTTGGGCGTGACTCCGTCCGTGCCGTTACCGAAACTATGCAGCAGCTTTTCTTGCTGGGCGGCCCCGGGCCTTGCCGCCATCAGCATTGTCATCGCAACGGCAACCACTACGGCAGTCAACTTGAAAGAAATCTTCTTACTTCGCACGAAATATCTCCTGAGTGCAGCGTGCTCGTAGATACGGACTTGTTCCAGCGTCCAATCAAGAGCAGCGGACATTCCATCGTAGGGAGTGACCGCCGTCAAGATGCAAAATTCTGCACGGGCTGGAGAACAGAAAGTGCCAGCTTAAGTTGATCGTCCCAATAACGGCGCATTTCGCTCGAGGGAGTGCATGATGCGATTGAATTCGTATCTGATGATCAACGGCCAATGCGAAGCGGCCCTCAAGTTTTACGAGAAGTGCCTGCCCGGAAAGATCGTCATGATCATTGACCCCTGCGAGGCGGTTTTGAGTGTGATGGCCTGGTTACAACAGCTACTTCGTCACCACAAACTGCGGGTTGCCGTTGAGCGTTCCTGATGGAGTGACTACAGAAACCGTGCCAGTAGTCGCGCCCGCTGGAACCGTCGCCCTGACACGCCACCGAGGCAGAACAAGAATGCGCGCCACATTCCATAGCAGCCGTTGCTACGGCACTTGGAACGGTCCTCTACGGCCCAAAAACATACGCAACGCCGTTGCCCGGCGCTCCGGCTGCCAAAATCGAACCGCTAATCGCAACCGGGCTGGCCCATTGCCCCCCTGCCACAGTGGCTGATGTCGTTGGAAGCATACTTTTCCAGCCAGTGGCCGGCTTCGAGTAGGCATAGGCGGTGCCGGTGGTAGAAGTAGTCACAGAGCCGATTGCGATTCTAGTCGGCGCAACGGCGACTGCACTCCCAAAACCATCTCCTACAGCTAGCCCCGTCGCTGACAGTTCTCCCGTTTGCGTCATATTCTTCCAGCCGGATGCCGGTTCCACGAAAACGTAGGCGAGTCCGGTGTCGTTGTTTCTCTTTTGCGCGCCAGCGACGATTGTGGTTCCGTTGATCGCCACGGTCGCGCCAAGGGCATCCTGCGCTCTGCCGTCGGAAGCCGTGAGTTTCGCCTTTTGACTGTGCGATCCACCCCAACCCGCTGCAGGTTCGACAAACACGTAGACCGCACCCAGATTGTTGTTGTTGTATGCACCCGCGACGATCGTCGATCCGCTAACAGATAGGGAGGAGCCAAAATAGTCGTATGACGTCGTATCGCTGGCAATAATGCTTCCCGTAGGAGTGGCACTCACCCATCCCCCGGCCGGCTCGGTAAATATCTGCACGCGTCCACGGCTGGTGAAAGTTTTGGGCTCGCTGACCGCAATGGTTGCTCCGTCAATGGCGACATTTTCGCCAAACAGCGTTGCCACTCCGTTGGTGTTGCTCAACACCGCGGTTTCCGTCATGTTCTGCCAACCGCCCTGCGGTTCAGTAAAAACATAGGCAGCATTGTTCGCGTAGGATCCCACGACGATGGTGTTGCCGCTGATACCTACCGAAATCCCGAAATCGAGGAACGTAAAGCCGTCGGAGGGACTGAGTTCCGCCGTCTGTGTCATGTTCGCCCAGCCGCTCGCGGGCTTCACAAAAACGTAGACGGCCCCGACATTGTAGTGGGCCTCTGGGGCGCCCACTACGATGGTATCTCCGCTCATCGCGATCGAATAGCCAAAACTGTCTGGATATCCATCGTTGTCGGACTCTGTGAGTTCGGCCAGCTGCTTAAGACTGCTGGGACCATGCGTCTGTGCCTGGGCACGCACCGCCAGGCTGAGGGTGAATGCTGCGCACGCGAGTGCAAGAATGAGTAACGATTTGGGATCTTTCATCTTAATGTCCTCCCCACGGTGCCCCCCACAAGGGCACAAAAATGTGTCAAGCGCTACTTCGTTACGCGGAACTGCGGATTGCTGTTGAGCGTTCCAGATGGAGTCACGACAGAAACGGTGCCCGTAGTCGCGCCCGCTGGAACCGTCGCCTTGATGTAGGTGTCGGACTCAACCGCAAACTCCGCCTCCACCCCGTTGAAGGTGACGCTGGTAGATCCAGTCAGGCCGTTGCCCAGGATGATGACGCTCTGACCGACGGGGCCAGCCACAGGCGCGGTTTCTACCAGCGGGTTGAGGCCTGAGACGCTATAGATCGTGCCATAGCCAAAGCCATTGGGATTGCAGTCACCAACGCTGTTGCCGAAGCCAGTGGCTCCGTAGAGAGTGCCAGCGGTGTTTTGGAAAATCGAGCCAACCGGGTAGAAGCCAGTATCAAGAGCGCAACTGTTCCCGAAGACGTTGAGAAATGTGACCTCGCCCTTTGGAGTGACCTCAAAAACGGTTCCGCCGTTCTCATAGCCCACGAAGGGCTCGGTGCCCATTGACGTTCCATAGAAATTGCCGTCGCTGGCCAGCGTGAATCCTCCAACAGGAGTACCAAGAACGAAGTTGAAGCTGTCCAGGACGATGTATTGATTTTTCGATGTGAGCTCGAAGACCGTTCCGTAGCGTTTGCTGCCGCCGGCCGAGGTTGTGCCAAAAAAATTCCCCTTGGCATCCTGCACGATCGTGTTCGGCCCACCACCGTCGAGACAGTCCGAAAGAGAACAGAAGTTGTAAATGACCGTGTACTCCCCGGCGAGAGTCAGCCTGTACAGCACACCTCCGTTATGAGATCCCCCCAGCCTCGCTGTGCCGTACAGGTTCCCATCGATGCCCTGGATGGGCGTGGATTGTTCATAACCGTCCACACAATTCACAGCCGAACAAAAAAAGTGCACCACCTTGAACTCTCCCGTGGTGCTGACCCGGAAAAGCGTGCCTGAGTCCTGGATCGCGGCGCCGATCGTTATACCGTAAAGATTCCCGTCGCTGGCCTGGATAATTCCCCCCGGCTCGGCGCCGTCAGGGCATTGGTTGGTTGTACAGAACGAGTAGAGCGTCGTGAGTTTGCCGTCAAGGGTCATCTTGTAAACGGTTCCTCCGCCGAAACGGTTGCCGCCGGCTTCCGTCGTTCCGTAAAAGTTTCCATCGCTTCCAAGAATGGGAGTAGAGGGATATGTCCCGTCTGGGCAGCCGCGCTGCGAGCAAAAACTGTATAGGACGTTGAACCCTCCGGAGGGCGTCACTCGGAGGATGGCCCCGTGGTTGTATGCGCCGGTGCCGCCGCCCATATAAAGGTTTCCGTCCGTCGCCTGCATCACCGACGAGCCCGCGTCTCTGGCGCTGAAGTTGGTGAAATAGGAGAAGGTCTGTGCCTGTGCGCGCACCGCCAGGCTGAGGGTGATGGCCGCGCATGCCAGCGCAAGGCTGAGAGTGAAGTGAGATTTGGAAGCTCTCATCGAAGTGTTCTCCTAAAGTGCCCGATCAGGGAGCGCAAGATCAGTAGTCGCGCCCGTTACTTCGTCACCACAAACTGCGGATTGCTGTTGAGCGTTCCCGATGGAGTGACGACAGAAACCGTGCCGGTGGTCGCGCCCGTGGGAACTGTCACGCTGATGGCCGTATCTTTCTCAACCGTGAACGCCGCCGGCACGCCGTTAAACGTGACGCTGGTCGCTCCGGTCAACCCGTTGCCAAGGATGATGACGTGTTTCCCGACTTTGCCGCCCGAAGGCACGACTTGGACCATCGGGCCGAGGCCGACGGACAGAGTGTAGACCGTGCCATTGTCCGCGCAGCTTTTACCTTCGCCTTTGCCGCCATAGATTGTTGAGCCGTAGATAAGGCCATCGGTTGCCTGAATAAGCGCGGTAGCCGGGAGGTAACCCAGGTCACTACATGCATCGAACGTGTAGAGTTCGGTGTAGTTGCCGCTTGGAGTCACCTTAAAAATGGTTCCGCCGCTGTCGCCTGTGTCGTAGCTTCCCGCGCTCGTCGTATAGAGATTGCCGTCATTGGCCAGCGCGATTCCCGAACCTGGGGCGCCCCGGACATAGTCGAAGTTATCCAGCACGATGTATTGGTGTGTGGATGTGAACTCGTATAGGGTTCCAAAACCTACCCTGCCGCCCGTGGCACTGCTGCCGCCCCACACGGTTGTGCCAAAAAAATTCCCGTGTGCGTCCTGCACGATCTGGTTTGGTTGCGTGCCATTACAGCCATCGCCGTAACAGAAGCTGTGGAGAACGCTGTAGGTCCCGGAAGGGGTCAGTTCGTACAGAGCACCGGCTCCCAACGCTCCGCCTCCCAGTGTTACGCCGTAGTAGTTTCCATCGATGCCCTGGATCGGCGGGAACTCCGGTTGCCAGCCATCTGCGCAATTCGTCAGCGAACAAAATGAGTACAGCACCTTGAGCTTGCCGGTCGGGGTGATCTGGAAGATCGTGCCGTTATTGAACGCGCCACCGCGGTATGTCGTGCCATAGAAGTTCCCGTCATAGCCTTGCGTGATTCCGACCGGAAACTGACCGTCAGTACATGGCGCGATCGTACAGAAGGTGTAGAGGATCGTGATTTGCCCTCGAAGCGTCATCTTGTAAAAGATCCCGGAGCCTTGTTCGTAACCAGCGTTGCTACCGCCTTCCCCGACCACTCCGTAAAGATTTCCATCGCTTCCGAGGACGGGAGTTGCCGTGGAATACAGCCCATCGGCGCACTTGGGTTGTGAGCAGAAGCTGTAGATGGATCGGAGTTGTCCGCCGGGAGATAGCTGGAACATACTGCCGGAATCCTTCGTGCCCCCGGTGAAGGTTACGCCGTAGAAATTTCCATCGGTTGCCTGGATTACCCCTCCTTGGGGGTCGTGCCCGTTTAAACCATCGAAGTTGGCAAGGTTAGTGACGGTCTGTGCCTGGGCGCGCACCGCCAGGCTAAGGGTGATGGCTGCGCATGCAAGAATGAGTAAAGCTTTGGAACCGTTCATCGAAATATCTTCCTAAGGTGCCCCACCGAGCACAGAACTGAGTCAATCGCTACTTGGTCACCACAAACTGCGGATTGCTGTTCAGCGTTGCCGACGGAGTGACTACAGAAACCGCGCCGGTAGTCGCGCCCTTCGGAACCGTCGCTTTGATATAGGTATCGGACTCCACCGTAAAGGCCGCCGCCACGCCATTGAACGCGACGCCGGTTGATCCCGTCAGGCCATTCCCCAGAATGATCACGCTCTGCCCGACTTTGCCTGCCAGGGGCGAAGTTTCCACCAATGGGCTCAGACCGTTCGAGACGGAGAAGATTGTGCCGTACCCACCGCAGCCATCGCCGCCATAAGCAGTCATTCCGTAGAGATTTCCGTCGGTGCCTTGAAAGAGCGATCCCGATGGGTTGTAGCCGCTGGCATCGCATTCGCTAAAGGTATAGACCGGCGTGGCCCCTCCCGCCGGATTAATCCCAACAATAGTTCCACCATTCCTGCCGGTGCCTTGATTCACTCCGTAGAGGTTGCCGTCATTGGCCAATATCAATCCTGCAAGGGGATTTTCATGATTGAAATCGAAGCTCTGCAGGACGACATATTGCTTCGTCGATGTGATCTCGAAAACGGTCCCATAGTTGTTGCTGCCGCCAAACGTTGTCGTGCCAAAAAGATTCCCCTTGCTATCCTGCACGATGTTGGTCGGAATCGACCCATCGGGACAGGACCCACTCCCGTAATTACAGAAGCTGTAGAGCACCCGATAGGTTCCGGAAGCCGTAAGTTCGTACACGACTCCGGCTCCCTTTGCCCCACCAGCGTCTGTAGTGCCATAAAAATTTCCGTCGATGCCCTGGATTGGCGGGAAGTACGGACGCTCGCCATCCGTGCACTTCGCCAGCGAACAGAAGGAGTACAGCACCGTAAACTTGCCCGATGGAGTGACCTTGAAGATCGTGCCTTCCTTGAACCTTCCGCCGACCGTCGTCGTACCGTAGAAATTTCCGTCGCTGGCCTGCATGAGTCCAGTCGGGCCCTGGCCATCAATACATGGAAGGGAGGGACAGAAGGTATAGAGCGTCGTGAGCTTGCCACCAAGGGTCAACTTGTAAACCGTTCCTGAACCAAAAATGTCGCCGCCCTTGATGTCGCCAGCATCGCTGCCACCGGCCAATGTCACTCCGTAAAGATCTCCATCGCTTCCCAGTACAGGGGCCGAAATGGAGTTTGCCCCGTCGGTGCACTTGGCCTTTGCGCAAAAACTATAAAGAACGCGCAGATCTCCGCCGGACGTCACTTCGAAGACATTTCCTGATCTGTAAATGCCGCCGGCGTCAGTTGTGCCATAAAAGCGTCCGTTCGTGGCCTGCATCACCGATCCGAAGGGACCGTAGCCGGTCTGGCCATTAAAGTTGGCGAGATCGGTCACGGTCTGTGCCTGGGCACACACCGCCAGGCTGAGAGTGAAGGCCAAAACCGCGACGAGCGTGAGGAGAAAGTGTGTTGACTTCATTTTGTCTCTCCGTAGTTTCGAGATGACGATTCGAGATGACGTTTCGAGATGACGTTTCGAGCCGTCGAGAACTGGAGCCTGCCTGCGGGGGGGAACGCAGCGAACCGGGGCCCGTACGGAAGATTGCACACGCCGGAGCGCAGCGCGTCAAGATGAAGGATTTTGCAACCCTCGCCTTCTCAATTGGCGAAATATCGCGATTGCGCTCATTGACCGGGTTCTGAGCGCTATTGCTCTCGTCAACAAACCGATAAACTGACTGCGTATGTCACGATGGGACGTGCTTCAGGGCCTTGAAGCTTGACCCCAAGTTCTTCGGAGGTTGAAAATGACGCACCGAACCTTTTCTCAAGTCACTGCAGTACTCTTCTTTCTGGTGGCTCTGCTTCATGCCGTCCGCCTCCTTCGTGGGTGGCAGGTCACCATTGACGGCGCAGTCATGCCAATTTGGATCAGCTGGATAGGGCTCGCCATCGCGGCGTACTTGGCCTATCAAGGTTTTCTATTGAGCAAGACACCGACGAAATAGATTCCGTTCATCGGACTGGGGATTCAACTGGCGTAATATCGCGATAGCACTCATTGGCAGCCTAAGGCTGCCCCCCAGGTCCACGACCCTTCCCTAATATCCACAGCTCCACCCCGTGACATCCATCACAGCGCACCCCGCCTCCACCCGCGTACTCTATCTACATTCCGGAATCAGGCCTCCGTGTGCCGCCGGCGGCACAAAAAACGAAGACTGTCTCGCCCGGAGCACCGATGCTCTACAAGACCCTCAGCGCCGCGGTCTATGGCATTGACGCCAACATTATTCAGGTGGAAGTGGACTGCTCCGGCATCAAGACCGACCAGGACCACTTTCACACCGTCGGCCTGCCCGACGCCGCCGTGCGCGAGAGCCGCGACCGGGTGCGCGCTGCGCTGAAAAACTGCGGCTATGATATTCCCCCCACGCACATCACCATCAACCTCGCTCCCGCCGACATCAAGAAAGAAGGTTCAGGATTCGACCTGCCCATGGCGCTGGGCATCGTCGGAGCCTACGGCGGCCTTACGCAAAAGACGATCGAAGACTGCCTCTTCATCGGCGAGTTGTCGTTAGACGGCGGAGTTCGTGGCATTCGCGGCACGCTCCCCATTGCCCTCGAAGCCCGCTCCCGCAAGATTTCCCGCCTCGTCGTCCCCGAAGCCAACGCCCGCGAAGCCGCCATGGTCGGAGGAGTCGATGTCTACCCCGTGCGCTCGCTGCTGGATGTGATCCACTTCGTGAACTCAGGCAACGGAATCCTCCCGCTGAAAGCCGATGGCGATGCGCTCCTGAAGGAATCGCAGGAATTCCTGGTTGACTTCAAAGATGTCCGCGGCCAGCAGACCGCCAAGCGCGCCATCGAAATCTCCTGCGCCGGTGGCCACAACATCCTGATGATCGGTCCGCCGGGTTCCGGCAAAACCATGCTGGCCAAGCGCATGCCCACCATTCTCCCCCCGCTCACTTTCGAAGAAGCGCTCGAGACCACCAAGATTCACAGCGTCGCCGGAGTCCTCGACCCCGGCAGCGGCTTAGTAGGCAAGCGTCCCTATCGCTCGCCCCACCACACCATCTCCGACGCCGGCCTGATCGGCGGAGGCGTGATCCCGCGCCCCGGCGAAGTCTCCCTCTCTCACAACGGCTTGCTCTTTCTCGACGAACTCCCCGAGTTCCCCCGCAACGTTCTCGAAGTCCTGCGCCAGCCCCTCGAAGATGGCTCAGTCACCATCGCCCGCGCCGCCATGGCACTCACCTTTCCCGCGCGTTTCATGCTGGCCGCTGCCATGAATCCCTGTCCCTGCGGCTTCCGCAACGACCGTACCCGCGAGTGCCAGTGCACCACGCCCATGATCCAGCGCTACATCTCGAAAATCTCCGGCCCGCTCATGGATCGCATCGATATTCATATCGACGTCCCCGCCGTGAACTACAAGGAAATGCGCTCCACCAACGAGCCGGAAAGCTCTACGAAGATTCGCGAGCGAGTAATGCGCACCCGCCAAAAACAACTCGAGCGCTTCGCGTCTTCCCGAGAAAAGATTTACTGCAACGCACAAATGTCCTCCCGCCACATTCGCACCTTCTGCGAACTCTCCGCCGACTGCGAACGCCTGCTCGAACGCGCCATGACTCAGCAAGGCCTGAGCGCCCGCGCCCACGACCGCATCCTGAAAGTAGCCCGCACCATAGCCGACATTGAAGACACGCCGCAGATCGAGCCCAAGCACATAGCCGAAGCCATCCAGTACCGCTCCCTCGACCGCACGTATTGGACGTAGAAACTAGAAAAGCCGGGGATTTCTCCCCGGCTGCTTAATGAAACGACTTGGCTTTACTTAATGGCCTTCGCCGTCCCCACCAAACCGAACGACCCAAACCGGCATTGACCCTTGACTAAACCCAGGGATGCATCGCACCAGTTTGTCCAAGTGAACCCGAAGTAGCTCGAATTCAGAAACATCTCGTACGGCGGCGACGCATGCCCGAACTGCTCGTTGGCCATCTCCGTAGTGTTGGAGAAGAACACTCTGCCCGCATAGCAGCTGCCGTCTTGGGCGCCATTGGTGCATGCCGGAGTCATGTTGAACCAGTACTCTTCACCCCCCGTCAGAGTCACCGTCGGGAATGTTACCAATACCGAAAACTCGGTAACCCCCAGGAATACTCGTCCGGTAGTCGCCACGGCGATGTTCCCCGTGCCGGAGGCTACGCTGGTCCCGCCATTACCATCCGAGACTCCCTGGCGGACGTCATATGACGCCGTGAGTGGATCGAAATTCGCATCCGCCTGCACGTTAAAGAGAATTCCGGTCAGACTCGCCGTAATGCCCTTCGGCACATTAACCGCTGCATACGTGGAACTGCCGGTTACCAGCAGCGTATTCTCGTCCGAGAATCCGACCGCTTGACCGTCTGCCGGATTGAGGTCGCCGCTGTAAAACAAACAGGGATTGCACAGGGCCGGAACAACTGGGGTTCCCGGCGGGAGGGGAGGACCCTTCCGGGTCGCATCCGGTTTTAGCTTCTTCGTCGCCCCCGCCGCTGTGAGTGTGAGCGCTACCACGAGTGTCGCTGCTAAGAATATTTTTTTCATTGGAGTTCTCCTACCAGACCGAACGACAGCCAGTCGCACTGTTGTGTGTTTAGGCCAAAGGCCGCATCGCACCAGTTAGCGTACGTCGCCGCGAAATACGAGGAGTTCAAGAAGATCTCGTTATCCGGCTGCCAACTGCCGTTCACGGCGTTCGTTTCCTGCGTGGTATTCGAGGCGAATTGCCGGAATACCGAACAGCTGCCATCCAGCGTGTTGAGACACTGTGGTTCCAGGTTGACCCAATATTCGCCCGGCGTGAGCGTGACCGTGGAGAACGTAACCGTAACTGTGTACTCTTGGTATCCGAAGGCGGATCGGCCGGTCGCAGCCACTGCGACGCTCCCGCTTCCGCTCGACACTTCGCTTCCGCCATTGCCTTCCGAAACTCCCTGGCGAATGTCGTAGGTCGCCGTGAAAGGATCGAACGCCGCCGTCGCCAGCACATTAACCAGAATGCCAGTCACGTTGGCGTTGGGCCCGGCAGGAATACTCACAGCACCGTACGTGCTGCTGCCGCCGGTGATGAGCAGAGTATTCTCATCCGTGAATCCATCTGCGTTGGGGTCAGTAGGGTTGAAGTCGCCACCGTAGAACAAGCATGGGCTGCACGACGCTGGTGGCTGCGCCTTGACGCCGTTTTTCTGCACCTGGTTTTTCTTTGACGGATCGCCGTTCCGGCTTAGAGCCGGCTCCTGCTTTTTCGCGGCCGCCGCGGAGAGGCTGATCAGCGTTATCACTAACGCTGTGACGAAAAGCGTTCTTTTCACTCGATTCCTCCTCTGGGTTTTCCTGCGAGTTCAACACTCAATCCTGCGAAGCCGCAAGATCGCCCGCAAGTCTATGCCGCTCGGGAGAAGAACGCAAAGGAAAATTTGTGCGTGGCACGTGAAATGTCTTGCGGGGCAAGGCTTCTCACGCCTCGACTTCAGAAAACCTTGCAAGAATTTGCATACTCCCGAAATAATACAGCGGTTGCTGAAGACTTCTGCTGATCATCTTTATCTCCTCAACTATTTCCTTCGCCGCGCGGTTTTGAAAGGGCGCGACTTCAGTCGCGCCGTAAGACCCCAATAAATGTCAACAGCGGCTTCAGTCGCCAGAGCGAATCGACGGCCACAAAGTAGTTTTTCCGCAGCCTGGTAAAAGCCGAGGGTCGAAAAGTGGAATAAGAACAAGCCCCAAAGGGGTGAAAGAGAAGCGATGACGCAGACTCCGGAGGGACGGCACTTGTTCTGCGGCTCACTCTTTAGCCCCTCAGTCTCGGCAGTGAACTCAGGCTTGGTCCGAATCGGAAACCGCTTGCCGCCGCTTCGGGACTGTTTACCTTCAAGGTCCGTAAAAACACATAAAAGGTGTTGACCTATCCACTTTTTCCGGATACATTGTGGTGTTCCACGGACCTCCGGAGTCTCTAGGTCTTATTCTGAGATACCTCGACCTGTGAGCCCAATTCAGGAAAACGAGCATCTTCGGAGCCCGGTCACGCATCTATTCTGGGTAGGATATTGCGCTAACTCCTTTACAACCTCAGTGGAATCAATGGCTTAGGACGATCTGTGGGGTTCCGGCCAGTTTTCCTGGGACAAGGGGCGAAGGCGAAATGCCCATACGTATAAGAAAGGAGTAATACCGACATGCGCTCTGATCGTGTCTTTGACGCTTTACAGACATTGCGGAATCGTTATATGCTTTGCCAGCTCGCCTCCAAGGCCACGCGGAAGTTCCACCGGCCCAGCACCAGAATCCAGGAAACGATGAATGGTGTGCTCGACCGAATCGCAGGCGCGGAGCGGCAGGATGTTCTGTCGGAGCCGGAGAATTTTGCTGAGGCACAACGGCGGGCTGCCTAAAGCAGCCCCGTCCGCCTGCCTCGTACGTTTTTTGTCTTCCCGGAATACCCTCCTTTGAAAATCTCCCGACAACGCTAGACGGATACGTTTAAGTGATCGGGTTTAGGTGAATATGACCATTGCTGAACTGAAAGAAAAAAACATTACCGAGCTGACCAAGATCGCAAGGACCTTGGAGCTGCCCGGTGCCAGCGGTCTGCGCAAGCAGGACCTCATCTTCAAAATCCTCCAGGCGCAGAGCGAAAAAGAAGGCCACATCTTTGCCGAGGGCGTCCTCGAAATCCTCCCCGACGGCTACGGTTTTCTGCGCTCGCCCGATTACAACTATCTGCCCGGTCCGGACGATATCTATGTCTCGCCATCGCAAATCCGCAAGTTTGACCTGAAGACCGGCGACACCATCAGCGGTCAGGTGCGCCCTCCCCACGAGGGCGAAAAATATTTCGCGCTGGTGAAGATCGAGGCGGTGAACTTTGAGTCGCCCGAAGAAGCGCGCAACAAGATCCTCTTCGACAACCTCACGCCACTGTATCCGCAAGAGCGCCTCAAGCTCGAAACCACCCGCGAGAACTCCAGCGCCCGTGTGATGGATTTGCTTACGCCTCTTGGCAAGGGACAGCGCGGCCTCATCGTCTCTCCCCCGCGCGCCGGCAAGACCATGCTTCTGCAGAATGTCGCGAACTCCATCACCACCAACCATCCGGAAGTTGTGTTGATGGTCCTGCTGATCGACGAGCGTCCAGAAGAAGTCACCGACATGCAGCGCTCGGTCAAAGGCGAAGTGATTTCTTCCACCTTCGATGAGCCCGCCGCCCGCCACGTGCAGGTCGCGGAAATGGTGATCGAAAAGGCAAAGAGATTAGTCGAGCACAAGCGCGATGTAGTAATCCTGCTGGATTCCATCACGCGTCTGGCTCGCGCCTACAACACCATCGTTCCGCCCTCGGGCAAGGTCCTTTCCGGCGGCGTCGATTCCAACGCCTTGCAGCGTCCCAAGCGTTTCTTCGGCTCAGCCCGCAACATAGAAGAAGGCGGCTCACTAACCATCATCGCCACCGCGCTGATCGACACCGGCTCCCGCATGGACGACGTGATCTTCGAAGAATTCAAAGGCACGGGCAACTCCGAAATCATTCTCGAGCGCAAGCTGGTCGATAAGCGCGTATTTCCGGCCATCGACATTCAACGCTCCGGCACGCGCAAGGAAGAGTTGCTCATCCCCCGCGAAGATCTCTCGCGAATCTGGGTCCTGCGCAAAGTCCTGAACCCGCTGTCTCCTGTAGAAGCGATGGAACTCCTGATCGACAAACTAAGCAAGACCAAGTCCAACGCCGAGTTCCTCTCCAACATGAGTTCGCTGTAAATGTAGAGCGGGCGCCCCCGCCCGCTGCCTTTGACTTCGACTTCGACTTCGACCGCACCCTCATCAGACGGAGTGCCCCATCGTTCGCGTCTTTCGCGAAAGGTGCGAACCACGGACCGTGTGGAGCAGACACTCCTGTCCGCTGCCTTTGACGTTGATTTTGACTTTGCCTTGCGCGGCGATGCGTGCAGTGACGTGGAAGAGCGGCGCTTCAGCGGCCTGCCCTGAGCGAAGCCGAATGGGCCGCGTTGAGCATAATGAAGAACTGGGCTTCAGAGTGTCCGTGAGAACCAAATTTAGGGGGAAGCGGTGGGCTGGAACCGCCCAGATCCAGCCCCGAATGGGGCGGGATGTGAAAGCCCGGCACGTTAGTGCTGGGTAGAAGTGGAAAACTGGAACGAGTCCCGGAAGGGACGGCACGAGTTCTCACGCACGCTCTTCAGCCCCGGTGGTCGCAACTTTCCTCCAACATTTCCCGCCCTCACCCCCTCCAAAAATGTCATACTTTCCAAAACGGGCACGCCCGTCTTCGAGGACACCGTGCGACTCCAACCAATATCCTGCACTCTTTCCATCTGTCTGCTGTTCGCGGTTTTCGCGAATGCGCAGACCCAACCTCCCGTATCGCCACCTCCGCAAATGAAGGGCGCGTCCCCGCGAGGGAACTCTGACGCGGACGAGGCCCAGCAGCGCATGGCCCGCGAACTCGCCAAGAAAGCCAACCTGCAGCGGCAGGCCGCGCTCAAAGCCGATACCGACAAACTTCTCAAGCTGGCGGTAGAATTAAAGGATTCCGTGGACAAGTCGAATGAAAACCTCCTGTCACTCGAAGTGATGAAGAAAGCCGAAGAAATTGAAAAGCTAGCCCACAAAGTCAAAGACAAAATGAAAGGCCCCAACTAATAACGTGTGGAAGCGGGCGACTCGCCCGCTTGCCTTTGACGTTGCCCGTGTAGAGCGGACACTCCTGTCCGCTGCCTTTGACTTTGCTTTTCGCTTTTGATTTGATCGGACGAGCCTGCGAATAAGCTTTGAAAGGGCGCGGCTTCAGCCGCGCCGCAAACCGTGATTTTTGGGTGGCGCAGCGCGTGCGCGGGAACCATGTTTGCATCGCCGCGACTTGTACTGAGACCGCCGTTAATACCGTGGAAGAGCGGCGCTTCAGCGCCGCGTCAAGCATCACACAGAATGCGGGCTTCAGCCCCGGGATGGTTTATGTGGGGACAGCCGCCCTCGGCTGTCCGCCGGGCGAAGCCCGGCTGTTTTCTCCTCCGGGGCTGAAACGCCCTACTCCGCCCCTCCGCTCCGTATCCGCATCCCATAAAACGACCGGTACACGAACGTGAACGAAATGGCGAAGAAAACCAAAGCCAGCACATTCGTAATCATTGGCCCTTGATCGTGGCTGAGCGTAACCGCCAACTCCACCGCCAACAATCCAAACAAGGTAGTGAACTTGATCACCGGATTCAGCGCCACTGACGAAGTGTCCTTGAACGGATCGCCCACCGTGTCGCCGATGACCGTAGCATCGTGCAGCGGAGTTCCTTTCTGCTTCATCTCCACTTCGACGATCTTCTTCGCGTTGTCCCAGGCCGCGCCGGCATTAGCCATAAAGATTGCCTGGTAGAGCCCGAACACTGCGATCGAGATCAGGTAGCCGACAAAGAAGAACGGCTCCACAAACGCAAACGCCAAAGTCCCGAAGAACACCGCAATAAAGATGTTCAACATGCCCTTCTGCGCGTACTTCGTGCAGATCTCCACCACCTTCTTGCTATCCTCGACCGAGGCTTTCTCCACACCTTCCAACTTGATATTCGCCTTGATGAACTCGACCGCGCGGTAAGCCCCCGTAGTCACGGCCTGCGTGGATGCCCCCGTGAACCAGTAAATCATCGCGCCGCCCGTGATCAGTCCCAGGAAGAACGGCGCATGCAGCAGCGAAAGCTTGTCGACGTTGTCCGTGAGCCCGCTGGTAAGCGCCATGATGATAGAAAAAATCATCGTAGTAGCGCCCACCACAGCCGTCCCGATCAGCACGGGCTTCGCCGTAGCCTTGAACGTGTTTCCCGCCCCGTCATTTGCTTCCAGCAAATGCTTCGCCCGCTCGAAGTTCACGCTCATGTTGAAGTCCTTCCTAAGTTCACCTTCAACGTTCGGAACCTGCTCGATCAGCGAGAGTTCATACACCGACTGCGCATTGTCGGTGACCGGCCCATAGGAATCCACGGCGATCGTCACAGGCCCCATGCCCAGAAATCCGAACGCCACCAGCCCGAAGGCGAAAACCGCGGGAGCCAGCATAGTCGCGGCCGCCGCCAATCCCATCGTGCTCATGAAGTACGCGATCGACATCAGTCCCATCATGGAGAGTCCGAGATAATACCCCGAGAAATTACCCGCCACAAACCCGGACAAAATTCCCAGCGACGCCCCGCCTTCCTCCGCCGAAATCACCACTTCCTTCACATGCCGCGAATGAACCGACGTGAAAACCTTCACCAGTTCCGGGATGACCGCCCCCGCCAAAGTGCCGCAAGAAATGATCGTCGCCAGCTTCCACCACTGCGTGCTATCGCCGCCCAGGTCTGGAATGATGAAGTGAGAAATCAGGTAGGTCAGCGCAATCGAGACAATCGAAGTCAGCCACACCAGCGAGGTCAGCGGATGCTCGAAGTTCATCTCGTCAGCATTGCCATACTTGGCTTTGGCGATCACCGCATTCAGGAAGTAGGAAACCGAGCTCGCCACCAGCATCATCACGCGCATCACAAAAATCCATACCAGCAACTGCACCTGCACCGTAGGACTCTTCACCGCCAGCAGAATAAAAGTAATCAGCGCCACACCGGTGACGCCGTACGTCTCAAAGCCATCAGCCGAAGGCCCAACCGAGTCGCCCGCATTGTCGCCGGTGCAATCGGCGATCACCCCGGGGTTCCGCGCGTCATCTTCTTTAATCTTGAAGACGATCTTCATCAAGTCCGACCCAATATCGGCGATCTTCGTAAAGATGCCGCCCGCGATACGCAGCGCCGCCGCGCCCAGCGATTCGCCAATAGCAAATCCGATAAAGCAAGGCCCGGCATAGTCGCCCGGAACAAACAGCAGAATGATCAGCATGATCAGCAGTTCCACGCTGATCAGCATCATCCCAATGCTCATGCCCGCTTCCAGGGGAATCTGATAAACCGGAAACGGTTTGCCCGGCAGCGAAGCGAACGCCGTCCGCGAGTTCGCGAACGTATTCACCCGAATTCCAAACCATGCCACGCCGTAGCTGCCCCCGATCCCGACCAGGCTGAACCCCAGAATAATCGCGACCCGCATCGCCTCCATATGTTGCAGCAGGCCAAAGTAAAGCAGAATAATGACGGCAATAAACGCCCACAGCAGCAGGATGAACTTCCCCTGTGTCACCAGATACGTTTTGCAAGTCTCATAAATCAGTTCCGAAATCTCGCGCATCGCGCGATGCACCGGCAGGTTCTTCAGCCGCATATAAATGACCATGCCGAACCCAAGCCCGAACAGGCAGAACAGAATGCCGATCATCAACAGCCGGTGCCCGTCGATAGCCCCGTTCAGAAAGGGCACCGAAGAAAGGTCCGGAAGTTTCAGCGAGGCTTCGCCGCCGGCAGCCTCGCCGCCAGGTTGAGCCACAGCAGCGGCGGCGCTGACGGTAAGCAGCGCGGCCACAGCAAAAGTCTTCTTCAGAAAGCCGGATGCCGCACGGCATCCTTCAAACGCAGCAGTGGCAAGCCAGGTGCGCATAATGATTCCTCCAAAATGAGTCGATTATCGGGAATTGATAAACGTGTTTAGGCACCGCCTCCCGGCGAATCATCCCACGTCCGAGCACGCCCAGTACAGCACGCAGGATTCATCGCCGGAATTCCGAACACGCTTCCACCGCAAACCAGAACGGAGTGTTGGAGCTTGGCCGCGTCGGAGTTTCGCGCCCGGACCGGAAGTTAGCCCTCCGCCCAGACGCACCATCATAAAACCGGCATTTATAACACTTTGCACCAAAACGGTCAATCGCAGGAACAAGTGGTCAGTGGCAAACCACTGACCACTGCCCTGAAAACTTTCGTCCCCCTTCCATTCCTCTATAATCAAAGGCTCCCATGGCAACCGCTTCCCCACCGGCTAAAACGGCCACGGCTCAACCTATTCCCCTGCGAGGAAAGCTGCGCCAATTCTGGCACCGGGTCACCGAAGGGCTGGAGGTGAGCCAACTTTGGTCCCAGTTTGAAACTGAAGCACGCACCAGCTACCGCCTCTATTCGCGCGACGTGGCCGCCAAAACGCCGGAGGGTCTCACCAAGCGCGGCCACAAGCTTCACGTCGTCAAGGAATTCTTCTGGTCCGTTTTCGAAAAACTCTCACCTGCGCGCCGCGTACTGCTGCTGGCGGCGCTGATCATGCTCGTGTTTCCCAGCAGCGGTTTTAGCTATCACGATGCCGGCAACGAGTTGCACGTCGTCGAACTCGATTTCCATTTCTTCGGTGGTCTTCTGATGTTCCTGCTGCTCATCCTGGAGATTGCCGACCGCGTCGTGATGAAGCGCGACTTGCAGATTGCGCGCGAGATTCAGACCTGGCTGCTGCCCGGCGCTCCGCCGCAGATTCCCGGGCTCTCGATTGCCTACACCACGCGTCCGGCAAACACCGTCGCCGGCGACTATTACGATGTGTTTCCCCGCCCCGGCAAAACCAGCGAAGAGAATCGCGTGATGTTCGCCGTCGCCGACGTGGCCGGCAAGAGCATTCCCGCAGCCATGCTCATGGCCACTCTTCAGGCCAGCCTTAAGACGCTTTCCACCGCGCAGGTCGCCCTGCCTGAACTGGTGGCAAACATGAACAAGTACGCCTGCTCCAACAGCCAGGGCGGATTGCGCTTCACCACCGCCTTTCTAGCCGAGTACGATGCCGCCCGGCGGACCTTTCACTACATCAACGCCGGTCACAACAACCCCATCCTGCGCCGCGCCAACGGATCGATCGAGCGCCTCGATGTCGGCGGGTTGCCCCTCGGCATCCTGCCCGAGGCGAAGTATGAATCGGCCAGCGTCTCGCTCACGCCCGGTGATTGGCTGGTCATATTTACCGACGGCCTGGTGGAAGCCGTCAACGCCCACGATGAGGAGTTCGACGAGCCCCGGTTGTTCAGCGCCCTCGAGGCGAACGTGTCCGCAACTCCCAAGGAATTCCTCGACCGCCTCATGGCCGATTTGGATCTCTTCGTCGGCACGACCCCGCAGCACGACGACGTAACCTGCCTGCTGGTAAAAGCGGAAAACCTTTAACCGCCGAGGCCGCCAAGAGCGCTGAGAAAGAACCTGCATGGATATCGGAATCGCTTCCTCACTTCCTCGGCGTGCCCGGCGATCTCGGCGGTTAATTCTTTTTTATCGCCCGCATGACGCAACCTAATCGGGATTGACGCCAGCCGCAGCCAATACCTGCGCGGCAGATCGCCGAGCTTGAGCGATATCGTGGGACATCCGCCGTGCGCGCGCTTCCGCGTCGGCCGCCCCCGCCCAGCGACCCGCTCGACGTAACGCTTGCCCGAGCAGGAGATAGCCCACGTCGCTCGGTTCCACCTCCACGGCATGAGAGATCCTCGCGACCGCGAGCGCGAAATCGCCTTCGCGCTCCGCCAGCAAGCCGCCGCCCACGAGAGCAGCGCCGTTATTAGGATTCTGCTGCAGAGCGGATGCGTAGCTCGTTTTCGCGCGGCTGACATCACCCATTTGAAGGTAAGCCGAACCAAGACCGCTCAGAGCAATCGCTCGTGAAGTCGAATCCTGCGAAGCGTCAAGAGCCCGCCTGTATTGCGAAGTTGCCTCCTGCGCCTGCCCATGGGTTTGCGCGTAGACCCCGAGCGCGACCAGGTCTGAGAAAGAATAGGAATGCAGACTCTCGGCGGCGTTGAACTCAACAATGGCTTCTTCCGTTCGCCCCTGCTTGGCCAGAGCACGGGCAAGACCGCCGTGCGCCATGTAGTTCCGGTCGGTCACGCTCAGGGTATGTCTCCACAGGGTCTCGCTGTCATGCCAATAAGCGAGCTGACCGCGGCTGAGCACTCCCAAGGCTGCCAGAATCAAAACTGCCGGCGCCACTAACCACATAGCCGAAATCTTCCGCTCCCGCGCGATGTCCGCCACGCCCCAGACCAAGCACACAAACAGTCCAACGTAAGGTAAATAGGCATAGCGGTCGGCCATCGCCTGCTCGCCAACCGAGACAATGCCGATCACCGGCACCAGGGTCCCCAGGAACCAGAGCCAGCCCACCACCAGATAACGGCGTTCCCGCCAACGAAACACAAGCGCAGTAATCGCAAGCAACAGCATAGCCGCAACGATGATCTCCCAAGCCGGGAGCGACTCACCGGGATGCGGGTACAGCACCGCCAGCCGCGACGGCCAAAACGCCTTCCCCAGATAGCATACGTAAGCAACGATCGCGTTCCCCCAGCGCTCTGAAGCCGGCAAAGTTCGCACCGCGTGCCCCGCCCGCTGCGCCAGCAAAGTGATCACGCCGCTACCCGCCGAAAGCAGCAACAGCGGCACCTTTTCCAAGAACAAAAAAGAGAAAGACCGCGAAGCCGGATCACCCGCAACAGCAGGATCTTCAGTGTGTGTTGTTCTGAGAACTGAGAACTGAGAACTGAGAACTGAAACTCGCCGCAATGGCCAGTAATCCCACAGCAACAACACAAACGGCAGCGTAATGATCTCAGACTTCGCCATCAATCCTAGCGCGAACAGAGCGGCCACCACGGCGTAACGTCGCGCGCCGCCACCGCGCCGCACATACCATCCATATGCATGCAGGGTTAACAGGAAGAAAAACATGCTGAGCACGTTCTTCCGCTCCGCCGCCCACGCCACGGACTCCACATTGACCGGATGCAGCGCAAACAGCCCCGCGACCATGAAGCTGGCCCAGGTTAATCCCGTGGCGCCCTCCAGCAGCAGAAACAACAAAACCGCACTGCCCGCGTGCAACAAAACATTCACATAGTGCGGACCGGCCGGGTTCAGCCTGAAGAGTTGGCAGTCGAGAGCGTGCGAAAGCCAGGTGAGCGGGTGCCAGTTGGCGGCGTCATAGCTCGTGAAGGCCCACTTCACTGTGGACCAGGTTAGGCCCGCGCGCACATGGGCGTTATCCAGAATGTAAATATCGTCGTCGAGATTTGTGAACTGGTTGTGGACGATGGGATTGTAGAAAGCCAGCGTCACCAGTACTAATAGGAGGCACAAAACCGTGCTTCGCCTCTCCGGGGAAGCGAGCCAGTGGAGTGGTGGGCGGGAAATCACTTTGGGCTGTACCGCGGTGGCTGTCGCACTCGAAGCCAATGACTCAGTCCTCGCCTTTTCTCCAAACGATTATATGCACCGGTACTTCTGCCGCACAGCACAGTCCTGCACAGCAGGTTACTTATGTGATGGTGGCGTAACCGGGTAAGTCCGCCTGCAAGATGCGGATTCTGGCTCGTTCTGAGATTGACTGTCCTGCTTGCGGCAGTGCCGCGAACCGTCAATTCCCTGACAGTTTTTGACATAAAGACAGGATTCGCAGCGCGTTACCACCAGTCTGAAGTTTGACCTTATAATGAAAATAAAGACCTTGCTTTCAGGTAGGTAGGAACCAACGTAACTAGCGGGTTTGGCCCCGCAAATGCCATTATCAAGCTCGACTGCGTCATTACCATGACCAGCATGAAATCAACGAAAGTCCAAAACGAGGGGAAAAAAGAGATGCGGAAGCAACAGAAGGGTTTCTCACTGATTGAGCTGCTGATCGTGGTTGCCATCATCCTGATCATCGCAGCTATCGCGATTCCAAACCTGATGCGCGCCCGTATGGCTGCCAACGATTCGTCCGCGGCTGCCTCCGAGCACACCATTATCGTCGGAGAAGTCGGCTATTACGGCGCTTATCCTACTCAAGGTTATGCCACGCTGGCCCAGTTGGGCGGCGCTGCCACACCTTGCGTTCCGGGAACGGCCAATGGCTGCTTGATTGACAACAACCTGGCCACCAACGGCGGAGGCAACGGCAAGAGCGGCTATACCTTTAACATTGTGGTCACGGCTCCTGCGGCTGCGGCGCCCTCCACGTTCTACACCACCGCGGTTCCGGTGTCGAACACGTCGGGCACCAAGTCGTTCTGCGCCGCCGATGACGGTGTAGTGCGCAACGGCGCGGCGGGCGTCATTACTGCCGCAGCCAGCTACGCGGCTTGCTTGGCTCTGAACCCGATGAACAACTAACACGGCTTGAATTGGCACGGTACCCAGCGTGGGTACCAAGCCAGAGGGCAGCGGATGCAAATCCGCTGCCCTTTAATCTTTTCCGGCGTCTTGATGTTGGCGACTACAGCCCCGAAAATGTTAACCATACGGATCTTCTCTCAAGTTGCGGCGGCGGCCCCCTCGATGTTCTTCACGACCGCGGCCCCAATCTCAAGCACGTCGGGGCACGCAGTCATTCTGCGCCGCCCGATGACGGTGTAATCCGGAGAGGGGCGTCGGGGCGTCCCCACGGCCGTGGCCAACGACGCCGCTTGCCTTGCTCTGAGCCCGACGAGCAGGTACCAACCCAGGGGCAGGGGATGCTGATCTGCTGCCCTTTATGTCTGTTTTTCCTGTTGCCTTAACCGTCCTTGCCACTCATTATGACAATTCCTGTCAGCCGACCTGCACCCCAATGGTCACCTGCTGCAGCTCAGGCACCGGCTAAACGCCTTTTATCCAAGAAGATAGGGAGCTTACTTTAGTCTCGGGAAAGCTCATTTTTTTGGTGACACGAGTGCAACCACTAAAGCATCCTTAACAGAATCTTACGTGCGGGATAAGGCAAAGACACACGAACTGGGAAAAAACATGAGAATGCAAAAAAACAAGGGTTTCTCACTGATTGAGCTGCTGATCGTAGTCGCTATCATTTTGATCATTGCAGCCATTGCTATTCCAAACCTGATGCGTGCCCGGATGGCTGCTAACGATTCATCCGCGGCCGCCTCCGAGCACACCATCATCGTCGGGGAAGTCGGCTATTACGGCGCCTATCCCACCCAAGGTTATGCCACGCTGGCCCAGTTGGGTGGTGCTGCCACGCCTTGTGTTCCGGGAACAGCCAACGGTTGTTTGATCGACAACAACCTGGCCACCAATGGCGGAGGCAACGGTAAGAGCGGCTACAAATTTGCCGTTGTAGTCACGGCTCCCGCGGCCGCAGCGCCCTCCACGTTCTACACCACCGCGGTTCCGGTGTCGAATACGTCGGGCACCAAGTCGTTCTGCGCCGCTGATGACGGTGTGGTGCGCAACGGCGCACCGGGAGTCATTACTGCCGCAGCCAGCTACGCGGCTTGCCTCGCCCTGGGCCCGATGAACAACTAAGCTGGTTTTTGGCGAGTACCTGGGGGAGGGTACAAGCTAGAGGGCAGCGGGAAATCCGCTGCCCTTTGTTCGTTTGCGGTTACTTGAACTTGTGAGCAGGGAAATGGTTACGGCAGTAACCGGCCCAAAATAGATGGGTTGGCCTCTTAAGTGCGACAGGATTTGTATGTCCCCCGAGGGCGAGAAGCTTGGAATCGTCCAATTTGCGGCACAGGGGAGACCGAACTCCATGCTGAGACAGAAGGGCTTCTCACTTATCGAGCTGTTGATCGTGGTCGCGATTATCCTGGTCATCGCTGCCATCGCGATCCCGAACTTATTGCGGGCGCGCATGGCAGCCAACGACTCGTCCGCCGCGGGTTCCATACACGCCATCGACGTTGCCGAAGTCGGGTACTTGGGCGCCTACGAAACCGTCGGCTTCCCGGCCACCATGACGCCGCTGGGCGGGGCGCAGCCTTGTACGCCAAGCTCAGCCACGGCTTGTCTCATCGACCAGGCTCTGGCCGGTGGCGGCCCCAAAGGTGGCTACAGCTTCGCGGCCACCGGATCTGCCACCGTGGGAAGCACCATCAACAATCAGTTCTATGCCACGGCAACCCCAATCAGCAACATGACCGGTACCCGCGCCTACTGCTCCGCTGAGGATCTGGTGGTTCGCACGCAACCGTCGGGCAACACCACTCTGGTTGCGAGCTATGCAGCGTGCTGGGCCCTGTCACCTATGGGAAACTAGGCCCTGTCCCCACACTTCCGTCCGATCATCGAAGTCGCCACAGTACGTTCCAGGCTCGTTTACTTTCGTAATGTCCCGCGCCCGCGCTGCCACTTTACTCCCAAACGGTTTTGCATATAATTTTTCTTGTAAAAACAAAATGATTTCTTTAGCAAACTTTTTCCGCCATGCCTGCCATTGAAATCTTGGGATTAGAAAAGACCTTCAGCGTGGGCTTCTGGCGCAAGCGCCCCAAGCGCGCCTTGCACCCCCTGCACCTCACGGTTGAGGACGGAGAGATTTTCGGTTTCCTCGGCCCCAACGGCGCCGGTAAAACCACAACCCTGAAACTGCTGATGGGATTGGTGTTCCCAACCGCCGGATCGGCACGCATCCTGGGCCGCGAATGGACCGACCCTCAAGTCAAAGCGCAGATCGGCTTCCTTCCCGAGCAGCCCTATTTCTACGACTATCTAACGGCTCACGAATTGCTGGAATACTACGCACAGCTTTCCGGCGTTCCCGCCAAACAGCGCAAGCAGCGCGTCGAACAAGTGCTCCAGCAGGTCGGATTGCGCGACGTGCAGGGCGTGCAATTGCGCAAGTTTTCCAAAGGCATGCTGCAGCGCGTGGGAATCGGCCAGGCCATCCTGCACGACCCCAAGCTTGTGTTCTTTGACGAGCCCATGTCCGGGCTCGACCCCATGGGCCGGCGCGAAGTGCGCGACCTGATGGAGCAACTCAAGCGCGAGGGCAAGACCGTCTTCTTCTCGACTCACATTCTTTCCGACGCGGAGACGCTCTGCGACCGTGTTGCCATCATTCACAAAGGAGAACTTCGCGGCGTGGGCGCAGTCGAAGATTTGACCTCCAGCGTACAGGGCAAGGTGGAAGTGATCTGGCATGGCACGCAGGTGCCGGCCTCGATCAAGGCTTTGGGCGCGGATTGCCATGTCACCGGAGACCGGGTCCGCGCCATCATCAACGAGAACCAGCAGGACGCAATGATCGACGCTCTCCGCCGCGAAAGGCAGCGCTTGATTGCGATTACTCCGGTACGCACCTCGCTCGAGGCTTACTTTGTCGAGAAGCTGCGCCGCGCTGAGACCACGGCTGGGTCTGCCGTATGAAGTTCTACCGCATGAAGAGGACAGCATGAACACCCGCATCGCCCACATTGCCTCCAACACTTTCCGCGAAGCCGTCCGCGACCGAGTGCTCTACAATCTCATCGCCTTCGCGCTGCTGCTCTCGGGAGCCGCTATTCTGGTGGGCCAGATTTCGATTGAGATCGAGAGGCTGGTCGTTATCAATCTTGGCCTGACTGCGGTCTCTCTGTTTGGGGTCGTCATTGCAATTTTTATCGGCATCGGCCTCGTCTCCAAAGAAATCGAAAAGCGAACTCTGTACACCGTGCTTTCGCGCCCGGTCCGCCGCTGGGAGTTCATTGTCGGCAAGTTCTTCGGGCTGGCGGGAACGCTGGTAGTGAATGCGTTCTTCATGGCGATCGGCGTCTTCGCCGCATTGTTCTACGTTTCTCACAAATTCGTGCGCGCCGACGCGCTGATTCTCGTGGCCTTGTACTTCATCGTTCTCGAGTTCCTGATCATCTGCTCGTTGGCGTTGTTGTTCTCGTCATTTTCCTCGCCCCTGCTTTCCGCCGTCTTCGCCTTCTCACTGTTCGTCATCGGAAGCTTTGCCGAGGACCTGCGCAACTTCGCCGGCATGGCCCACGGAGTCTCGCGCTGGCTGGCCACAGGCGCCGCCTACCTGGTGCCAAACTTTTCGGCGTTCAACGTAATCACCTCGATCGCGCATGAGCAGCCGGTCGCCGGGCAACTCATCTTGCAGAACACGCTCTACGCCTTGTTCTACGCCACCATGGCGCTCAGCGGAGCGGTGCTGATCTTCGAGCATCGGGATTTGAAATGAAGCCGCGTCAGAAAACCACGATGGTCGCGAGCGTATGCCTGATCCTTTCGCTGGCCGCCAGTTCGTTTGTCCTGCATCGCATCGACCAGCTTCGCCCGCAAGCCACACTCGATGAAGTTCTGTTCCTCAGTTCGCCAAAGGTGATCAAGCGCGCCAGTCTCGGGTATGACGGGCTGATGGCCTGCATTTACTGGACTCGCGCCGTGCAATACTTCGGCTTCCGGCATCATAATTTCGCGGCCAGCTACAACCTGCTGGCACCCCTGCTCGAAATTACGACTCATCTGGATCCGCATCTCCTGGTCGCTTACGAATTCGGCACCAGCTTTCTTGCGCCCAAACCACCGCACGGAGCCGGCGAACCGGAGCGCGCGATTGAATTGATGGAATTCGGCATTCAGAATAATCCCGGCAACTGGAAGCTCTACTACGACCTGGGCTTCGTCTATTACATGGAGCTTCGCGACTACAAGAAAGCCGCCGAGACCTTCGAGCGCGGGTCGCACGTTCCGAACGCCCATCCCTTTCTGAAGGTGATGGCGGCGCAGATGGCGCAGCATGCCGGCGAGTATGAGACGGCTCGGATGCTGTGGTCGGCGACTTACCAGACCACGCAGGACAAACAGATTAAGGACAATGCGGTCGAACATCTTCGCGCCCTGCGAGTGGACGAAGACGTAAAACATTTGCAGGAAGCGGTGACTCGCTTCGGAGAGCGCACTGGACGCCTGCCTGCGAGCATGGCGGAACTGGCGGCCGCTGAGGGGTTGACTGGAACTCCTGTCGATCCTGACGGTCATCCCTACAAATTGACGCCCGAGGGCCGCGTCGAAGTTCGCGTGCCCGATGATTTTCCTTTCGCTACCAAGGGTTTGCCTCCGGGATATAAACCGGCGCCGAAGATCCACGCGCTGCCGTAAATTGGCACGGAGTACCTAGCCAAAGAGGCTTCTACTCGGAACCAGGTACTAGGTACTCGCAACTCTTTGCTGTGTTGCCTTCGCTTATGATGGCGGAGAATGGACCCTTTCGATCCCTCCCGTTCGCCCCGAATCAGCGTGTTACGCTCGGCGCGGCAATGGTGGAATGATGTTGCCAGGCGCGAAGGCCGAGTTGCGGCCACGCGACAACTGGTGATTGCGCTTTGGGAGTTCGTTGGCGACTCGACTCCGGAACGCCGTCGGCAACGTTACGGCGACGCCGAATATGATTGGGAGCATCGCGTCAACACCACCAGCGCGGCTGTAGGCTGGCGCGATCGACTGCTTGGAGTGTTCCATTCGCCTTACCAGCCAACCGAATCGGCTCTCTTCCACGCAATGCTCGAGGCTTTGCGAGAGCAGATTCATTTGGACTTTCACGACTTCGTCTTCGTCGATCTGGGATCCGGCAAGGGGCGCACGCTGCTGATGGCGTCGGAGTATCCCTTTCGGCGCATCGTGGGCGTTGAGCTTCTGCTGGCGTTGCATCAGGCCGCTCAGGAAAATCTAAGCAAGTATCGGAGCGAATCGCAGAAGTGCTTCGCGCTGGAATCGATCTGCGCGGATGCAACTGAGTTCGCTTTTCCTGCCGAGCCCACGGTGCTTTATCTCTTCAATCCGTTTCCGGAAGCGGGGTTGAGGCGGATGATCGCTCATCTGGAGCAGAGTCTGCGGGAGCATCCGCGAGCGGTGTTCGTGCTCTATCACAATCCGCTGCTCGAGCATGTATTCGGCGAGGATGCGGCGCTTACAAAAATCGGCGGGACGCATCAATATGCGACTTATGGGTCAAGAGAGTGATCCTCCGGAGTCCAAGGATCCAAGTCAGATCCAGACAAGAAATTTGCGGGATCGATGCCGCTAAAATACTGTTACCAAGGGAGTTACAAGATTCGAGGTGCGCAAGATCCAGCTAAAATATTCCATTCAAAGGGGTTAGCGGCAAAATATTCAAAGCAAATAACTTAGCGGGCTGAAAGCGGGACTGTCGCTATCCAAAATCCTTGTTTTTCAAATATCTGGTGCCCCGGCGCGATTCGCGCTCGACAGGGATATTTTGTGAGAGTTTAGCTGAAGGCTGCGAGTAAAGATGTGACGGATGAACATGAAACGGCTGTGGAAAATTGCCGAATTTGAAATCTGTGGGCTTTCAGCGTCACTTCCATGAACCCCCAAAATCTTTAATCACAGAGGACACAGGGTCACACAGGGTAACCTTTGGGACGCTCGTATAAACTGAAATAGCGATGACCACCACGACCCTCAACGCCCTCGCCCGCGCCTCTTCTGCTTACCTGCGTTCCGCTATGCACCAGCCGATTCAGTGGCACGAGTGGTGTGAGGAGGCGTTTGCTGCTGCGCGGCGCGAGAACAAGCCGATGCTGCTCGATATTGGCGCGGTGTGGTGCCATTGGTGCCATGTGATGGACCGCGAGTCTTACGACGACGCTGAAGTGGCGGCCATCGTGAATGAGCATTTCATCGCGGTGAAGGTAGACCGCGACGAGCGTCCTGACATTGACAGTCGATACCAGGCTGCGGTGAGCGCTGTCAGCGGACAGGGCGGGTGGCCGCTCACCGCTTTTCTTACTCCCGAGGGCAAGCCGTTTTATGGGGGCACATACTTTCCTCCGACCGATGGCTATGGGCGGCCCAGTTTCAAGCGCGTGCTGGCCAGCATCGCCAATGCTTACAAGGAGAAACATGGCGACGTTGTGGAGCAGGCGAAGATGGTCGAGAGTGCGATTGCGCAGGCGGAGTCATTTGCGGGACGCGGCGGGCGGGTTTCTGAGAGCATCCTAGCGGCGATTCAGAAGTCGGCGTTCAGCATGTTTGATCCGCAGCATGGCGGATTTGGGCAGGCTCCGAAGTTTCCGCATCCTTCGGCTTTGGATTTGTTGATTGAGCGGTACGCGAGGAAAGTCAAAATCCCCACCCTAGCCGCAAAAAGCGCGGCTAGGATGGGGCACCCTCGAGAGTCGGATGGTGGCGACGACGATCTTCGGAACTTGATCGTGACCACCCTTGAGCACATGGCCAACGGCGGGGTTTATGACCAGTTGGCGGGAGGATTCCATCGTTACTCGGTTGACGAACGGTGGGTGGTGCCGCACTTCGAGAAGATGTGCTACGACAACTCCGAACTGCTCAAGAATTATGTGCACGGCTATCAGGCTACGGGCTCGGAATTCTTTGCGGATGTGGCGCGCGACATGATCCGCTGGATGGATGAGTGGCTGAGCGATCGCGAGCGTGGCGGCTTCTACGCTTCTCAGGATGCCGATATTTCCATGGATGACGATGGCGATTACTTCACCTGGACGCTGGACGAAGCGCGGGCTGTGCTCACGGAAGAAGAGGCGCAGGTTGCGGCCCTGCACTATGACATCAACGAAGATCGGCGAGATGCACCACAATCCGGCGAAGAACGTGCTGTATGTGCGCGCTCCGATCGAAGAGATTGGCCGCCGGATGAGCCTTAGCACCGAGCGCGTGAAGGGGCTGCTCGATTCCGCGAAGAAGAAAATGTATGCCGCACGTTTGCAGCGGCCTACGCCTTACGTCGACAAGACGGTTTATGTGGGATGGAACAGCATGTGTGTGAGCGCGTATCTGGAGGCGGCGAAGGTTCTTGACCTCACCGATGCGCGGCATTTTGCGCTGCGGTCACTAGACCGGATTCTGGCGGAGGCCTGGAAGCCGCATCATCACGACGCAAGAGAAGCGGGCGAGTCGCCCGCTTCCACACAACCCGATGCCACTCAAGCAGAGTCTGGACGGCTGTTGCACGTGGTTGCTTATTCCGATCCTGCGGCTTTGCACCGCGAGGTTTCTGGGCTGCTTGACGACTACGCCGCTACTGCGATTGCCTGCCTTGATGCTTACGAGGCGACGGCCGATCTCAGCTACTTCAAGTTCGCGCAGGCAGTCGCCGATGCGATGATCGCGCGGTTCTTCGATGCGACTTCTGGAGGGTTCTTCGATGCCGAGCCGGCGGCCGAGGGCAAGAGTCTGGGCGTGCTCTCCACGCGCCGCAAGCCGCTACAGGATTCGCCGACGCCGGCGGGGAATCCGATGGCTGCGATTGCGCTGCTGCGCTTGCACCATTACACAGGCGATGCGACGTATCGGGATAAGGCGGAGCAAACGCTGGAGACTTTTGCCGGGGTGGCGGAGCAATTTGGAATCTTCGCCGCGACCTACGGGATCGCGGTCCTGCATCTGCTGGAGAATCCGGTGCAGGTGGTTGTGATCGACGCCTCCGAATCCGATGAAAAGGCTTCCGCACTCGCCGCCGTGGCTGCCACCGCTTTCGCCTTCAACAAGAGCGTACTGCGGCTGAAGGTGAACCAGGCGGTTGCCGGAAACCTTCCTCCTGCTCTGGCGGCGACCATCCCGAACCTGCCCCAGTTGAAGTCGGGCGAGTCGTTTGCGGTTCTGTGTTCTGGATTTGCCTGCCAGCCGCCGGTTGCGGATCCCGCGGAATTGCGGCAGGCGCTCGAATCCGCGTTGATGAAGCAGTCCTAGCGGGCTGCCGGAGAACTCAAGGCTCACGCCAAAGCGCACCTCAGGCGCTGACGCGCGGACCATTTTCTACGACTCAACGGCACGAGTAAACTCGCGCCCTTCCCTTTCCCTTGGGAAGTTGAGTTTCCACGCAACCTCTGACGCCGCGCCCTTCTAAAGTCCGGTCGAGCCGAATTTTCAGTGGCTAGCAAATCAGGAAAGGCACAAACAAAAAACGAGGCTGACGGTTTATGTATGAAGTCCGTCAGCCCGAAGATTGCGAGCCCTAGGTTCGGCCCAAGTTACTGGAGGTTACTTTGGTGACCTTGCGGCCACCTCAGACCTGCGATTAACTGCTACTTCACATCGGCGGTAGTTGTCCGCCGCCGCATCTTTGCTGCAGTTGTTGTTGTGGTGGGCACGTAATGATCGGCCCCCCGTCCGGGGCGGGAACCTGCGGAACGGCGGCTGCCATATATGTGCCCACTAGTCCAAGCATCAGGACCGAAATCCTGACTGCGTGCTTCATGGGTTCACTCCTTCTCGCGCCAAAGTTGCCCCAAAAATAGGGCATTAGTGGCGTGGAGAGGAATTATAAGGCACGAGTCAAGCCCCTCTGCAACAATTCCTTACAGTTCAACCATGTCCGCCCAAGGAGGACGTCGTTGCGCCGACCTAGCGCGACTCGTTGAGGCTCGTAAATACAGGGAGATTTGTATTCTTCCTAAGGTGTTTCCCCTATGGGAACCTTTGCAAGGTGTCGAGGGCCAAAGGCAGGCTTTAAGCGGCGAGACATTTACGAAATCCGGAATCGGGCGCCTGGACACGACGAAGTAACGGAAACGGAACGCGCCAGGGGGCGAGCGGCAGGCCGGCGGGTTACCGCTTGGATCCAACCCGTTCCACCAGCCCGGAAATGGTCAGGCTGCCCATGGGCATGACCGTGGCACGAGCCGTGGCAGTCGCAGTGCCGGAGTCTTCGGGCGGGGGTACCGACGCGGCGTGGGTCCGCGATAGAGCCCGATCCACCATTCCTTCAAACATGGGGATCAAGGAGTCCGCAGGCAGCGGGTGCTGGATGTCGGACAGGCTCTGCTCCCAGCGCTGGGGCCGCAGCAGGGTAGATGCAGCCTCGCGGGCAGGACTCTTGGCCACGGTGTAACCCAGCCAGATCAGCAACGCGGTGTTGTAAGCGCCCATATTGATCAGGCTCATAGAAGTGTTACCCAGGTGGTCGCCCACCCAGGATGCGATCAGAACCAGTTCCACCACAGCGAAGGTGCCGAAGCCCAGAGCAATGCCGAAGCTGTGCTGCCGCCGGCTTACGCCCAGGTAGCGGGCAAAGAACAACAGGAAAAGCACCATCCCGACTTGAATAATGCGCACGCAGCGCTGGGCGGTCATGATGGCCTGCACCCACGCCGCCATATCCGACGAACTCGTGGACACCGATACCACACCAGCCACCAGGAGCATCACCAGACCGGCCCACTTAAACAGCACGGTGCCCAGGTCTCGCAAGGTGTGGAAGGGACGGAACACATCGAGGAAAGCTTCATGAATCACCATGAAACCCAGAGCCACGCTGATGGCGGTGCTGATCCAAGAGACGTAAAAGGCCGCGGAATAGTAGTAGCGGTAAGTGGGAAAGACCACCGCGAAGGTCATGATCTGGGTGACGATGTAAGCGAAGAAATACTTGAACGTGCGGTGCTGGCCGCGGCGAAGCATAGCGATGACAATCACCGTTTGGAGAACGGGATGTGCGACCCACAGAGCGTAGTACAGAATCCTGATTTTCTCGCTCATCGAAACAGCTCTCTTATGCCCTTGGCTCGAAACAAAACCAGCGCCCAGAGCCAGCTTGGCGGCGCCGCATCCAATAAGACCGCACTAGTAATAAGAGGAAGTTAAACTCTTTCGCCCAAGTGTTCAATGTACTCAGGTAACCGAAAGTAACGTTACCTTTGGGCCACTTCGCTATCTCAGTGGGAGGCACTGCACGGAAGGGAACGCCGAAAGGGAGACCGCACGGGGGTTGTTGGAGAGTTTAGTGTTTCCGGCGATGCGGCGGGTGCCTGCTTACTCCCCGATGAAGATGAAGTACGACGAGTTCCACAAGGCCGTGGGTAAACTTCCTCGCGGCCGGGCCGTGAGCACAATGTTGTATTCTGCGGTGCTGCCCAGGCTTATTTCCTGGAGCGCGTCTTCTCCCGGCACTTCTCGCGGGACATCTCGCAGCATCCCGGTTTGCGGTCCCTTTCGCGTCTGAGGATCCGCCTGCGCCTCGATCACCGCCAGCCGTGCCAGGAACTCGTGCACATCCGTACCGCGGCCGTGCCCGGAGACCACAAACGAAACCTCCGCATCCTGCGAAGAGAAATGCCATGCCAGCGACGCTGCCAGGTTCACCGCCCGTTCGTAGGCCTGCCCGGAAATCAGGCCAGCCGCGGGATTGTCGAAAACGATACACAGCTTGCGCTCATCCTCGCGGCTGAACTCGCGCACCTTCAATGAGCCGGACTTGGCCGTGGCCTTCCAGTCCACGTGGCGCGCCGAGTCCTCCGGCATGTACTCGCGAATGCGGTACAAATCGGAGCCGCGTCCGCGCACAAAACTTTCCCACTCGCCGCGCACCAGCGGCAGGATTTCAAACAGCTCGTCGGGCGGCTCAATCGCCGGATACACCAGAATCTCGCGCTGCAGCGCCAGCTCCCGCGTCTTGGTCAGGAAGGCAAACGGAAAGCGGGTGGCCACTCCAAAACTCGATTCGCAATACCGCCCCCGCCGCTCAAAACGCAGCTCAAGGTCCGCTGTTAGATCGGCTCCCGGCGGCAAGAAGGGGAAATAAATCATCCCGTCGAAAATTCCCGGCGCGGGCGGCGCTACCTCCACGCGCAACACACGCCAATCGCGCAGCCGCACCCACTGATTCTCGGGAGCGCGGTTGAGCGGAAATGTGAATGTGGTTCGTTCCCACTTCCACTCTTTGCGGATCTTGTTATCTTTCTCCTTGTGTGCCGGCACCACGCGAATCGAAAACGAGGGCAGGAAGCGCCTCGGGTTGCGCAGCACGATCCTTCCCACGACAGGGCGCCCGGCGAACATGTGCTCGGGAAGCCGAACCTCCAGTTCAAGGCCGCGTAGCACCAGAGCGGAAACTACTCCCGACACCAGGATCGCCGCCAGCATGGCCGCCACCACGATGTACAGCAGATTGTTTCCGGTGTTCAGGGCCGCGATGCCGATCACCAGCGTGACCAGCACATAGATCACGCCCGCCTTCGTAACTTCGTAGTGAAAGGTCTGGCGCAAACGCTCCAGCGCCACGCGCCGCGCCAGGTACGGCACCGTAACCAGTCCTACAAAGACGGCCATCAACAGCGCCAGCGACGCCAGAATCACTGACGCCCACAAATTGCCCGCTTCGCCGTACGCCGTCGAAATCAACGCCGCGCCGAACGCCAGCCCCAAGCCCACCAGGGCCAGCAAGAACTTTACCCACACTTCCGCCGACGCCGATTGCCGCCACCGCGCCATTCGACCGCCGGAGGGAAGGTTCTGTACGGAATCTGCGTAAGCGGAAGACACTATTTCGAGCCTAGCATCGCCTTGAAGAACGATCAATCAAGACCGGCTTGCAGAAAACGCCTTCGTAACCATGGTGTGCCGATTTCTGGGCTAGGAATGTCAGTGGCCAGTGGCCAGTGGTCAGTAACCCATGGTTTCCTAGTACGAATACAGTTGTGTCGATAACTGGCCACTGGCAAATCACCGACCACTGCCTCCCAGCCACTCCCAAGCCTCCCGATACCCCTCCCACCGCGGATTCCGGCTCTTCAAATCCGGAAAAAATCTCAAACTCTTCACCCCCTCAATCGCCGCAACAGGCAGCAAGTACCAAACTTCTTTCTCCTCCGCGATCACATGCGCCGCCAGCACATCAATATCGGCAGCCGTATAAGTCTTCTTCCCCCTGCCCCGCGTAGAATAAACCGGCTGCACATCATACCCTCCGCGATACAACCTCCCCGTACCCTTAACCTGCACCCGCAACAGCCGCCCGCCCGGCCGCGCCCAAACAATAAAGTCACACTTCTCGCTGTCTCCCCAAGGCACCGCCAGCCCAAATCCCAACCTCTGAGCCCGAACCAAAAACGCCGCCTGCGACAACTCCCCCACCCGCTTAGGATTCCGGCAAGCCCGCTCCCACCACGAAGCCTCCGGATCCCCCACCGCAAATATCCAAGGCAAATATCCCGGCACAGCATCGTCCAAGTCGCCATCCCCTCCCAGCTTCCAACTCTCTGACATTCCGCATCTCCCTATTTGTAACCAACAGGTATAGCCTAACCCGTTCCCCTTTCGGGAACATGTGACAACTGAACATCCCACCCCTGTGGAAATAAACCACATCAGCGCTAGGCAGCCCCACCAATTTTGTCATTCCGACCGGAGCCGGAGCGCCAGCGACGGTGGAGCGGAGGAACCTGCTGTCCTGTCCGCTGCCTCTGATTTTGAAGATTCGTATCAGGGTATGCCTTCAGGCAAACCGCAAGCCCGCACCACCGTGGAAGAGCGGCGCTTAAGCGCCGCGTAAGGTTCCTAAATCTCGGGGAAGAGAAGCGGGTGGAGCAGGCCTTCCAGGCCTGCGTCTAAGGCGAATCACCGCGACCCCAGCCCCGGAGGGGCGTCCGATAATAGCCCAGGACGAAGTCCTGGGAAAGCGAAAGTAAAGAGGAACCAAGTCCCGTAGGGACGGCAGAAAAACCGCCCGTGTGGAGCGAGCACTCCTGCCCGCTGCTTTTGACCTTGATTTTGACTTGTCCCTTCCGACAAACCGGGAAGGGCACGACGTTCAGTTGTTGAGCCTGCCCTGAGCAAGCGAAGCGCGCCGAAGGGTGCCGCAATGCCAGCACCACCGTGGAAGAGCGGCGCTTCAGCGCCGCGTAAAGCCACGGGGGTGGAGCAGGCCTTCAGGCCTGCGTCAAAGGCCGCCATCTGAATCTGGCTTCAGCCCCTGAGGGACGTGGCGTGGATCCTTGGGGAAAGCGCGCAGAATGAGCCACCACACCCCAGGCCCCGGAGGGGCGATCGATAATAGCCCAGGACGTAAGTCTTGGGTAAGCTCTAAGAAAGAGGAACCAAGTCCCGTAGGGACGACAGAAAAATGGCAGCCCCCGGCGCCTCTAACTCAACGAGAAGGGCCCCGTAACCAGCTGATTATCGTAGTCCGCAAACCATAGGTTTCCCGTGGCGTCCACGGCGACACCAACTATAGATCCTCCTGTCAATTGGAGATTCGCCGGAGGGTTCTCCCCATGATTGTCAGAACGAGCCACAAAAAGTATTCGTTTGCCGGAGCCGAAAAGGATGTGAATCTTGGAAGTTGCGATGGAAGTTACTGCTCCCAGGTTTGACGCCAGGACCTGCTGCCTCCCATCTGTAGGCGAGATCGCGTATGCCTTTCCAGAGGAGCCCGCGACGATCAGCCGATTCCCAATCGGATCGAACACCATAGGTCCCGGTTTGTCCATGTCGGCGAGAGACCAACTTTGAGGCGTAGCACTCCAGTTATTCCAATATTTCACTTCCTTCCGATCTGACATCGCCAGGTAAACCACGCTTCCATTGGTCGCAATACCAGGGCAATGTTCGCGTACGCCCATGATCTTCCGGCTGATCTTTTTGTCGGCCAGACCGTATCTGAAAACCGTACAGCCGAGCGGGGAATCCGACGCCACGAATATTGCTTCTGCATTCGCCGCGACAGCGTTCGCCCGATACGAACGCTCCACTCGAAACAGAGTTTCAATGTGAGGCCCCTGTTGGCCGTCAGCCGTCAGCCTCGAAACCCCTCCAGTAGTATCCAAAGCAAGCAGTCCCAAATTGTCCGCTGACGAAAGGTCGCTCGGGCGCCAGTTCTTGTCTTTGAATGTCGTCAGCGGCTGAGCGGGCAACGACCTAACACCGATACTCCCGATTTCTTTGGCAAGCCGCAACAGCGTGTAGTAAGTGTAACCTTGCCCATTACTGCTCGGCATAAACGCCGAATCCTGCACGATTGCCGAAGCTTTAATTAAAGCCAGGATATCTCCGTCAGACGCTTTAGGGGCCTGCGCTTTCAATGCCCGCAATGCATTGTTGTAGGCGTCATTAAGCGACTTCGTCTTGGCGGCGGAAAGAGATGTGTCGTTCCCCTCTCCCCGGAAATACAAGCTGTAGTTGTCGGACGGAAGCTGTTTGACCCAACCGGGCAGCACCGCGGCTGATTGCGCGTACACAACCGGAAGGACTAAGAGTCCCGGCGTCTGTGCCGTCCCCGTCTTAGCCTGACCTTTACCCTCCAGCCGTGCGATCACCGCCGGGAACTCCGCCAGCTTGCTGAAATAGAGACCTTGGGTGGTCATCCGGTTTGCCTCAGACGTGTGCGGGTCATTCAAGATCGCCACCATGCCCCTCAACTGCGCAGTTATAGCCTCACCTTCGCTGGCTGCTAGTTTGAGAGCACGATAGTCCGCCGTGAATGCCTGTGTATTCACGCCGGTTAGTATGCTGGTCGCAATCCCCAGTGCCACGGTTGCGGTCTTCGCCCATGCACTGCTGGACTTCTGAAATAAGGCGATAAGTGGCCCGAAGACGATAACCGCAATAACAAATACTACCTCTAGTGTCGCCTCCCTTTTCCAACTGGCGATTTGATGCTCGTACTCATTGATCGGCTGTTCTAGGTTACTGCCCCCTGAGTTACTGGGAGCTTGAGCATGCACATACTCGAAGCGAAGAAATCCCGCCAAGAGCAACATGGCAAAGGTAACTAAGACAAGGCGTTTCACGACGGCACCTCCTTGCGCGGCACAAGTGTACATCAATAACTTATCCCGACAAGAGCAAACATTGTCTGCGCCTTGATATACACGAAGTTTGGCAACTTACCGCTTTACTATTCTTTGCCTTCTTCCCCCGTGGTCAATTCGATCCACCTTACTACTCACTTCACCCCCAACTGCCACCACAAAAACGAATAAACATCCGTCCCTTCCTCAATCCGCTTAGCCACGGGGTTCCCAGCCCCATGCCCCGCCTTACTCTCAACCCGCAACAAGACCGGCCGCCCCTTCTTCGCCACACCCTGCATCAAAGCCGTCATCTTCCTAGCATGCATAGGATCCACCCGCGAATCCGAATCCGCAGTCATAAACAACACCGCCGGATACTCCACCCCCGCCTTAACATGGTGATAAGGAGAATAAGCATAAAGCCACTTGAACTGCTCCGCATTCTCCGCGCTCCCATACTCCGAAACCCAAAGCCGGGCAATCTGAAAATTCTGGTAATGCAGCATGTCCAGCAAGGGAACCCGGCACACGACAGCGCGAAACAACTCCGGACGCTGCGTAATCATCGCCCCCATCAGCAACCCACCATTCGACGCCCCGGAAATGGCAAGATGATTCGCGTCAGTATATTTCTCCGAAATCAGAAATTCCGCAGCCGCAATCATGTCATCAAAAACATTCTGTTTCTTGTCCAGCATCCCAGCCCGATGCCAGTCCTCCCCAAACTCCGCCCCGCCGCGCAGATTCGCAACCGCGTAACCCCCGCCATGCTCCAGCCATAAATACATCTCACTGTCGAACCAAGGGGTAAGGCTGATGTCGAACCCGCCATACCCCGTCAAGAGAGTCGGATTCAACCCCTCCTTCTTCAACCCTTTCTTGTGCACAAGAAACATAGGCACGCGCGTGCCGTCTTTCGACTGAAACCACCGCTGCTCAACTTCGTAAGCCGCAGCATCAATCGCAGGCGCATCCACCTTCGCCCACAGCGACGCCGCTCCGCTCTTCAGGTCGTAACGGTAAATCGACGGCGCGACCGTGAAAGACTCGAATCCGTAGAACATTTCGTCATGATCCCACTTGCCACTAGTGCCGAAAACCGACCCGAAAGCCGTGCCCATCGCCGGCAGGACGAGATTGCTGACGTTCTGGCCTTCGATATCGAACACTTTGAGTTGCGAGCTGGCATTCTGCTCGTACTGCGCGAAAATCTTCCCGCCCCACACTTCAGCGTCCTTCAAGACCCCGCCTGTCTGCGGGATGATTTCTTTCCAATCGTCGCGCTCGTAATCCCCAGCTTCCGTCACAAACACGCGGAAGCGCGGAGCCTCTTCGTTGGTCACGATATAAACCCTTCCGTTGTACACGGAACCGCGGTATAGAAAATTCTTGCCCGTGGTGATGCGCGTTGGCGGCGTGCCTCTCTTCAAATCCATCAAAAACAGCTCGGTCTTGGTCCAGCCTTGCGCCACCGTGATCAGCAGCATGCGGCCATCGTTGTCGAGACTCACGCTAGGCCGGTCCTCCGCATCCCGCCCTTCGCCAAAGATCAGCTCGTCGCGCTCCGGATCCGTTCCCAGCACGTGATAGAACACATGCTTCTTGTATCTCTCCTGCCCCTCAGGCACGTCGCCCTTCTTCGGATACCGCGTGTAGTAAAACCCGGAGTTGTCGAGCGACCAGGCAATGCTCGCAGCGCGGGTCCGCTCAATGGTATCGGGCAGCAGTTTTCCCGTCTTCGTCTCGACGATATGCAAAGTGCTCATCTCCGACCCGCTCGGAGAAGTTCCATAGGCAAGATATTTTCCGCGCTCAGAAGGCCAGAACCAGTCCAGTGCGACAGTCCCATCAGCCGCCAGTTGATTGACATCCACCAGCACGCGATCCTTTCCATCCACCCCTTCCCGCACATAAAGCACCGGCTGATTCTGCATGCCCTCCCGCCGCGTGTAGAAGTAATACTTCCCGCCAATCCGTGGCACCCCAATGTCCCCGATGCTAAGCAGTTCCGTAAGCCGCTTGTGAATCGCCTCGCGCCCCGGAAGCGGATCAAGCACTGTCCGCGTGTAAGCCATCTCCTCCGCAACCCACTTCCGAGTCTCCGGACTAGTCGAATCCTCCAGCCACCGATATTTATCGACAACCTTGGTCCCGTAAAAAGTCTCCTCAAGCGGCCGCACCTCTGCCACCGGAGGCCCAGCCACCGCAGAACCCTGCCCACCATCCCCCGCAAGAACCGCCGCGACTACAAGCGGCAACCAAGCCAGCGTCCAGAACCAACGAACACCCATAAAACACCTCGCAGGCAACAACCAGGCAAGCATCGCGCCGCAACCGAAAGCGCAGCATCGCGCAGAAATGGAACGTGCCTCTGCCTGCAGCCTACACAATATTTTCAGACCGCGCAGCAGGATGCTATGATAAACAAGCAGCAGGCCAAGCAAGCCGGCCAGGAAGCCGGCCAAGAATGAAGCGCGCGCTCCGCGCGCGCTTCACAACACTCCTCAGTAGCTCAATGGCAGAGCATCCGGCTGTTAACCGGAGGGTTGTAGGTTCGAGTCCTACCTGAGGAGCCATTTTTTCAATGGCACACAGTGGCGCAAGTCACTCGCAAATCAGTTGACGGGCCTCAACGCGAGTTCTACCAGCCTGGAGCCGCGCCTGCTCCATCTCAATGTAAATGTAGATGTTCATGGACCGGTCAGGCTCAGGAAGCGCCCTGTGACTGCCGGCCTTGATGGCAAGCAAGCTGTCGAGTACCATGGCTTTCTTGTCCTAACTCTTTAAGGCAATTCCCGTCCAAGGTGAATATGCGCACATACTCCGTGGGTCTGTGGTTACTTCTAGGTGTAGCGTTGTCGGTGGCGAATGCTCAAACGCGGTCCGCACAACCGCCTTCTGGACCGGTGCTGCCCTACAGCCCCAGTCTCGACCTTTCGTCGATGGACAAGTCGGTCGACCCTTGCGTGGATCTCTACACCTACTCCTGCGGGGGCTGGCAGAAGAAGAATCCGATCCCGCCCGATCAGACTTCATGGTCGGTTTACGGCAAGCTCTATCAGGACAACCTGGTCTTTCTCCGGGGCATGCTGGAACAGGCGGCCCAGCCCAATGACCAACGCAATGCGGTGACGCAAAAGATTGGCGATTTCTACGCTGCGTGCATGGACGAAGGCGCCGTAGAAAAGCGCGGCCTCTCAGCGATTCAGCCGGAACTCGACGCCATTGCGCACATCAAGTCAGCCAAAGACCTCACTCCTGTGGTGGCGCGCCTGCAATTCACCTACTCCGGCTATTCCTACAGCAGTTCCATGCTGTTTCGGGCTGGCTCAAGCCAGGATCCGGACGACTCCGAGCACGTAATCGCCGACGTCGATCAGGGCGGCCTCGGCATGCCGGATCGCGACTACTACACCAAGGACGACGCCAAGTCGAAAGAAACGCGCGAACACTACGTTCAGCACGTGCAAAAAGTTTTCGAGCTGATCGGCGACAGCCCGGCTGCCGCCAAGCAGAACTCCGAGACCGTCATGCGCATGGAAACCGCCATGGCCAAGGCTTCGCTCACTCGTGTGGAGCGCCGCGACCCGCACAAGCTGGTCCACAAGATGAAGGTCTCCGATCTCACCCAGCTTGCCTCCAATTTTGACTGGGTGGCGTACTACCACGAAATGCAATACCCGGACTTCCCCATTCTCAACGTGGACGCTCCCGAGTTCATGAAGGAGCTCAACACACTTCTATCTTCCGAATCGATCGACAACTGGAAAACTTATCTGCGCTTCCACGTCGCCGACATTTCTTCTCCCTATCTCTCCTCGAAGTTCGTGGAAGAAAACTTCGAGTTCTATCGAAAATATTTGCGAGGAGCGAAAGAACAGCAGCCCCGCTGGAAACGCTGTGTGCAGTACGTCGACTACGACCTGGGAGAAGCGCTGGGCCAGGTTTATGTAGCGAAAGTCTTCTCGCCCGAACTGAAGCAGAGCACGCTCGATATGGTGAAAGGCATCGAAGATGCCATGGGCCAGCGCATCCGCGGCGCTCGACTGGATGAGCCCCGAAACCAAGCGGCAGGCTCTCACCAAGCTGGCCAGCATCCGCAACAAGATTGGCTATCCCGATAAGTGGCGCGACTACAGTTCGGTCAGCATCGTTCGCGACGATTTTGCCGGAAACGTGGAGCGCGCCCATCAGTTCGAGACCCGCCGCGACATCAACAAGATCGGCAAGCCCGTCGACCACGGCGAATGGGAAATCTCCGCTCCCACCGTTGACGCCTACTTCAATTCGCAGATGAACGACATCAACTTTCCTGCGGGCGTGCTGCAACCGCCGCTTTACGATCCGAAAATGGACGATGCCCCGAACTATGGCAACACCGGCGGCACCATCGGCCACGAACTTACCCACGGCTTTGACGACGAGGGCAGCCAGTTCGACGCCAAAGGCAATCTCAAGGATTGGTGGACCAAAGAAGACCGCGAGAAATTCGACGCCCGCACCAAGTGCGTCGACGATCAATACTCAGGATATATCTCGGTGGAAGATGTTCACCTCAACGGCAAGCTCACGCTCGGCGAAAACGTCGCCGATCTGGGCGGCGAGATTCTCGCCTACATTGCCTGGAAAGACGCCAACAAGGACAAGCATCTTCAGCCCATCGACGGGCTTACGCCGGAGCAGCGCTTCTTCATCGGATTTGCGCAATGGGACTGCGCCAATGAGCGTCCCGAAGACCTGCGCATGCGTGCTATGACCGATCCGCACTCTCCGGCGCGCTACCGCATCAACGGAGTCGTGGTAAACATGCCCGACTATCGCGGAGGCATTCTCCTGCAAACCCGGCCAACCCATGGTGAAGCCGGCTGCGAACGTGTGCCGGGTCTGGTAGAGGGTTCCGCCGGGAAAGCGGAAATTACTGCGAGATGCTGTGCTCCTGGTTCTGCGAGCGAAGCACGACGGAGCAGGGAGCGCGGTATTGAAGGCAGCTCTGGCAGCCATGGCAGTGGGCCGGTTCGAAAAGCGCGTCCCCTCAGCGGCGAAAGCCGCGATTGATTCTTTGGCACTTGCGGCGCGGCTAAAGAGTGTGCGTGAGAACTACTCTTCCGCCCCTGCGGGGCTTGTTCCTCTGACCACTTTCTACCCACGGCTTACGCCGTGGGCTGCATTCTCACGCCGCTTCGCGGCTAAACCAGAGGACTTTATTCCACTGCGAAGCCAAGAATCTAGTTCTCACGCACACTCTGAAGCCGCGCCCTTTCAAAGCGTCCCAACTTGTGCAGTGAATTTATGGGACACCACACTAGATCGACGCCACGACAGCCGCCGGGACGGCGGCGCTACGAAGAGCGCAAGGGGAGAGATATATGACGCTTAACCCGGGAAGCGGGATCATCGACACCGCCAGCAATCACTCGGTAGACCAGACGGTGGAAAAACTCAAGGGGATTTTGCAAGCGAAGGGAGTCGCCCTGTTCGCGCTGGTTGACCACAGCGGAGAAGCGGCAAAGGTGGGAATGAAAATGCCTGCCACGAAACTGCTGATCTTCGGCAGCCCCAAGGCGGGCACGCCTTTGATGTTGGCTGCACCCAGTATTGCCATCGACCTTCCGCTAAAGATTCTGGTCTGGGAAGATGTTCGAGGCAAAGTCTGGGTCAGTTACAACAGTCCAGACTACCTGCAGGAGCGGCACAACCTGCCGCCGGAGTTGGTGCAAAACATCGCCGTGATCGGAACCCTGGCGGCGAAGGCCGCGGAATGACAAATAAAGTCGCGCCATCGGAGCAGCAGGGAGCATCTTGAATTTAGTTCGATATCACGCTGCAACCTGGGCACAGACATGGCAGAGGTAGAAGACGCTAAGAAGCGCGATTTTGCAGATGGATTCCTGGTTCGTGATCTTGCCGACGGAGCGATGGCCGCCGGCCAAGCATGTGGCGAAGACGTGGTCCTGGTGCGCCGCGGTGACGAGTTTCTTGCAGTGGGCGCAAACTGCACTCATTACCACGCAGCGCTTTCGCAGGGTCTGGTGGTGGGGGACACCTTGCGATGCCCCTTGCATCACGCCTGTTTCAGCCTGCGCACGGGAGAAGCGTTGCGCGCACCCGCTTTCGACCCGATCCCGCGCTGGCGCGTGGAAAGGATCGGCGACAAGGTGTTCGTACGGGAGAAACTCGCCGAGCCCGATCGAAAACAGCTGCGCAGCTCCGCGGCGGGACAGAACCTTATCCGTCCCGCTTCGGTTGTGATCATAGGAGGCGGCGCCGCGGGCCTTGGAGCCGCGGACATGCTGCGCCGGGAAGGCTACGATGGCCCGCTGACCATGATCAGCGCGGATGATTGGCCGCCTTACGACCGGCCGAATCTATCCAAGGACTTTCTCGCCGGCAACGCACCAGACGAGTGGATGCGATTGCGGCTGCCTGACTTTTACCGTGAACAGAACATCGATCTGGCGCTCAATTCGCGAGTGTCGGCGCTGGACATCCCACGGAGGCGTGTGCAGTTGGAAAGCGGCCAGACTTACGGGTTCGAAGCCCTCCTGATCGCGACTGGAGCCGAACCCGTCCGCTTGAAGATCGAGGGCGCCAGCGACTCCCAGATTCACTATCTGCGAACGTTTGCAGATGCTCGCGCGATAGTCGCCAAGGCTGCAACCGCCAAGCGCGTCGCGGTCGTGGGCGCGAGCTTCATTGGCCTGGAGGTTGCAGCATCGTTGCGCACACTGGGGATCGCGGTGGATGTAATCGCGCCTGACCACCAGCCCCTGGAGCGGGTGATGGGACCAGAAGTCGGCCGCATGATTCGTGGGCTCCATGAAGCCCACGGCGTTGTCTTTCATTTGGGGGAAACCGTCAGGAAGATGGACGGAGCCACATTGACGTTGAGCGGGGGCACCCTACTTGAAGCGGACTTCTTGGTGTTGGGCGTCGGCGTGCGGCCCGCCTTGGCACTGGCCGAGCGAGCGGGTCTGGCAATTGATCGCGGCATTGTGGTCAACGAATACCTTGAGACCAGCGCTGCGGGCGTGTTTGCAGCAGGGGACGTTGCGCGGTGGCCCGATCCGCATTCCGGGGAGCAGATCCGGGTAGAGCACTGGGTGGTGGCGGAGCGGCAGGGGCAAGTGGCGGCAAGGAACATTCTGGGGTATCGCGAGCGATTCGATGCCGTGCCATTTTTTTGGAGCCAGCACTACGACGCCGCCATTAATTATGTGGGTCACGCCGAGCGTTGGGACTCGGTCGAGATTGACGGCGATCTCAATTCCCGGAATTGTGCTGTGTCTTATAAACGCGGGGGACGCACGCTCGCGGTGGCAACGATCTCGCGAGATGTGCAGAGCCTGCGGGCCGAGGCGGCGATGGAGAGCGGCAAGATGTGAACGGAGATGCTAGGGTTCGGGATCAGGTTGCGCACTCTTCTTGACACTTCGGCTGGGCCCCGACCGCCGGGTTTGGGTACGGGCTGCGTCCAATCGCGCCGCGAGCGCGGCGAAGGCGGGTGTGGGGCCGTTCCAACGTAACTGGTCAACGTCGTCGAAGAGGGCGATGTCAGTGCGCAGGGTTGCGAGCGTGCGGAAGAGCAGAGCACGGTCCCACTCGCGTGCGAGAGTCTGCGCCAGGGCGCTGGCGTTGGCGGCGTTGACTTGCCACTCGCGAGAGTCCTGAGGGATGGATTCGAGATGGACGAACCTGGCAAGGACGGCAGCCGAAGATTTCGCGCCCCAGCCTTTCAATCCGGGATAGCCGTCGGCCGCATCGCCCACCAGCGCCAGATAGTCGGGGATCGATGCGGGCGAGACCCCGAACTTCTTGATCACACCGGCCTCGTCCAAGGTAACGCGGGTCCGGCGATTCAGTTGGACGATGCGGGTGCCGCGCACAGATTGGGCGAGATCCTTGTCGGGCGTGCAGATGATGACGCGTTCGACGCGCGCATCTGGAGCAGCGGCCGCGGCGGCCGCAGCCAGCGCGTCGTCGGCCTCGAACTCGACCATCGGCCACACGACAATGCCGGCCGCCGAGAGGACCTCTTCAAGCAGTGGGAATTGCTTCCAGAGATCAGGTTCGATACCTTCGCTGGTCTTGTAGTCCGGCCACAGTCCGTTGCGAAACGACTCGATCACATGATCGGTGGCGACGGCGATGTGCGTGGCGCCGCCTTTGACCATACCCAGCACAGAAGTGAGGACGCCGCGGACGGCGGCGACCTCCCGCCCGCCGGAATCTTTGGCGGAGGGCAACGCGTAGTAGTGCCGAAACAACTCGTACGTGCCGTCGACGAGATAGATGTCCAGGGCGCAGCTCCAGCGACAAAGCTACAGGAGCCTGCGGTCTCAATCAACTCATACCCTAGTACCGAGTACCGAGAGCGCAAAGCCATCCGGACAACAGGACAAAACTAATCCAAGCTTAGATCCATCTTGCCTTGTTTGGTGAAGTGGATGTGCAGCAACTTTTCTTTTCCGCTGGAAAACTCGCCGGCGACTGTGGCGGACTGCTGGTCGCTGGCCGCACCCGTGGTCACCTGCACCCGCAGAAGATGTTTCCCGGGCGAGAGTTGCATGGCGTGGAATTCATGGCCCTGGACTTGATGAAACACGACGAGATGCTTCTTGTCGGCTCTTTCCAACGAATGCGTGTACGTCAGGTGATCATCCACCCAGATCGAGAGATGAGCCTCGGCGAACTTGTGCTCGACCTCGATTTCCAGCAGAGCTGGAGAGGTTGGGCTTGCGGGTGAGCTGGGCGCGGCCACTTTTGCGGAGGACGGACTAGTTCGGTCCGCTGCCTTCCGAGACTTCATGGTGACGGGCGTCGTCGCTGTTTTGACCGGGGCAATCTCTTGTGCGCGGGGGGTGGCCTGGGCGGCTGTGTTTCGGGCCAGATTCTGGGGTGGTGCTGCGGGAGGCCAAAGGAGATGAGTCATGCGGAATCCGAAGACGAGAAGTCCCACCAGAAACAAAGCACCGGCGAAAGATTTCTTCCGCATATTCTCCAGCAAGTTTTCTGCGGCACGGCGCTCCATGGGCAGAGGGCGAGTGCTGGCCGCGGATTTGGGGGCAAGCCGCAGCGGGGCGAGGGCTGACGTTTCATTCGCGGATTGGGCTGCGCGTGAGGCGGCGTCCGAGCCTGACTGTTTTGTCTTGCTGGGCAGCTCGCGTCCTTCGCGCAGCGCCTGGATATCCAGCGCCATTTCCATGCCGCGCTGATAGCGCTGGGCTGGATCTTTCGCCATGGCTCGCGCAATGATGTAATCGAGTGCCGGCGGCAGGTCAGTATCGAGCACGGTCGCCGGCACCGGTTCGCGGTTGACCACCTTGAAGCAGACCGTGAGAGCGCTGTTGCCTTGAAACGGCCGGTAACCGGTCAGGATCGTGTACAGGATCACGCCCAGAGAAAACAGATCAGACCGCCCGTCCACCGCGTCGCCATTGAGTTGTTCGGGCGACATGTAAGCGGGTGTGCCGAGCACACGGCCCCCTAGAGATTGGTTGGCGAGGTTTAGTTTGGCTACACCGAAGTCGGCGATTTTGGCACGACCGTCTTCCGTGATCAGAATGTTCGCGGGCTTCAGATCGCGGTGAACCACGCCTTGGGCGTGGGCGCAATCCAGGGCCTCGGCCAGTTCGAGGGTGAGCTGTAGCGCTTTCTCCACGGGCAGTTTGTTGTCGTTCCGGGCCAGCAGCTTGTCGAGGGACTGCCCGCCGACAAACTCCATTACGATGTAAGGAGTGCGCGTTTCCGGCTCCTCACCCATGTCAAAGATGGTTACGATTCCAGGATGCGACAAGCGTCCGGCAGCTTCGGCTTCGCGGAAGAAGCGCTCGCGATAGTCGAGCTCCTCCTCGGGCGGTTGGCCGGCCAGCGAAATGGTTTTCACTGCGACCACGCGGTTGATCTTGGGATCGCGCGCCTTATAGACGACACCCATGGCTCCCCGTCCCAACTCGGTCAGGATCTGGTAGCGCCCAAAACGTTCACCGATGGGATCGTCCATAGCTTGTCATCAGCTTGTCATCTAGGGGGATCAGAGCTTGGTTGCAACCCCGGAAGCTGCCGCTACTTTCATCTTGTCGTCCGACTCTGTTGTGACCAGCACGCCGATTACGTCCTCGTTCAGTGCATCCGTGAGTTTCTTCGCCTGCGCGAGGGTGATTCCGTTCAGCAGTTCGAAGCTGACCTGAACTCCCCGAAGAGCGGCGATAGTGTCATGGTTCGGGCGAACTTCAACTGTGATCGGCCCGCCCTGCCTGCCAATGCCAAAACTAACTCCTGCTTTTTCGATCTTGGGTGCCGCCATGAATTACACCTGATGTAAAGACTTAACGCTGCATCGCCCCGGTCCCGAGAAGGGGGCGGCGTCTATTTATCTACAATTCTGTACCAGGAGGCTGGTCCTTCCAAGGTTACCAACGTGTTCGGCGTGGAATTCCAGCCCTGTACGTGGCCCACAGTGGTACGATGTCGGCCTGCTTCAAAGTTCCAGACGTTTGGAATGCAGATGACGAGATAAACTGCTGCCATGCCTGGCTCCGTTCATTCGTCTGTACAGGTACCGATCCTCGAAACCGAGCGGCTCATACTCCGCAGCCACCGGCTTGACGATTTCAACCATTGCGCAGCCATGTGGGCCGACCCCCTGGTGACGAGATACGTAGGCGGCAAGCCCCTTAGCGAAGAAGACTCCTGGAGGAGGTTGCTGGGTTACGTTGGCCATTGGGCGTTGCTCGGGTTCGGCTATTGGGTGGCGGAGGAGAGGGCCACGGGCAACTTTGTGGGAGAGATTGGATTTGCCGACTACAAGCGGGACCTGAAGCCATCGCTGAAAGGCGTGCCCGAAATCGGCTGGGTTCTCGCCTCGCAAGCGCACGGCAGAGGTTACGCAACCGAAGCCGTCCGCGCGGCCGTTGCCTGGGGCGATGCGCACTTCCCATCGGCGCGGACAGCCTGCATCATCGTGCCTGAGAATCTCGCGTCCATTCGGGTCGCGGTGAAATGTGGATACCGGGAGTTGACGCTCACCACGTATAAGGGACATCCCACGGCGATGTTTGTTCGCGAACCGGGCATGACAGGGTAGGGCCGGTCAGGCACCGCCTGCGTTCGAACGATTTCCATCGTGTGCGGTGGCGCACAGTGGTACCATATCGGCCTGCTTCAATGTCCTGGATATTGGAGTGCCCATGACAAGACTTGCCCGCTCTGTAGCTTCGCCCAGAGTGGTTTGCATCGAAGACTTCCGGCCCATCGCGCGCGAAAGAATTCCGAAGTCGGTGTTCGACTACCTCGACGGCGGCGCCGAAGGCGAGGTCACACTCCGCGAAAATTGCCGGATATTTAACGACGTCACTTTTCGGCCGCGTCATGCGGTAGCGGTTGGCGATTGCAGTTTGTCCACCACTGTTCTGGGCTTCAAACTCGCTGTTCCGTTCATGCTTGCGCCGGTCGGATACAGCCGGCTCATGCATCCCGGAGGCGAAGTGGCGGCCGCGCGAGCGGCCGGCAAGGCCGGCACGGGCTATATTCTTTCGACGATTTCCGGACACAAGCTCGAGGACGTAAGGGCGGGGTCGACTGGACCGGTTTTCTACCAGCTCTATCTGATGGGCGGGCGCGGGGCTGCCGAGGCCGCAATCGAGAGAGCGCGGGTTGCTGGATTTTCCGCGCTGGTCGTCACGATTGATACTCCGGTGTCTGGAATTCGCGAGCGCGATTACCGCAACGGCATGAAGGAACTCATCAGCGGTGGACTGCTGGAGAAGATTCCATATGTCCCGCAAATTCTCTCGCGTCCGGGCTGGCTCATCGACTACCTGCTTGACGGCGGCCTGCCTGGGCTTCCGAACGTGATCATCCCGGGCAAGGGGCAGATGCCGCTGGTCGATATCAATGCTGCCTTGGCGGAATCCACGCCGACCTGGGCCGACCTGGTCTGGATCAGGAAAATCTGGAAAGGTCCAATCGTCATCAAAGGGGTGCTGACGGCGGACGATGCGCGCCGCGCCGTCGATGAGGGAGTGGCGGCGATTTCGGTTTCGAATCATGGCGGACGGCAGCTCGGACGGCCTTCCCGCCTCTTTGCGCGCGTTGCCCGAAGTGGTGGAAGCCGTGCAAGGCCGCATCGAGGTGTACATGGACGGAGGCATTCGCCGCGGCACCGATGTCGTAAAAGCGCTATGCCTGGGAGCGAAAGCCGTGCTCTGCGGACGCGCCTACGCCTACGGCTTGGCCGCCGCGGGCGAAGCGGGCGTCGACCGCGCCATCCAGATCCTGAAAACTGACCTGGAACGGACGTTGAGGTTGCTTGGATGCCCGTCGGTCTCGGCGCTGGATCGTTCTTATGTGAACGTGCCTAAGAGCTGGGAAGCGAAGCTGAACCCCTTCTCTTGATCTACTGTTTTCTTTACTTTGACGAAAAGCTGCCGAGGTTGAAGTGATAGCGGATGTGTTTAAGGCGAGCCGACGCTCAATGAGGCGGAGAAAGCCACACCAGCAAAAGGAGAAGCGAAGATGAGCGATCTGATAGAGATGCACGGTCCCGGTCCATGTGAGGGGGAACCGTGCCAAAAAGAACTTCGCGGCGAAGATAGAATCATCAAGAGCGCGGATGATCGAATCCGAGTCGGCGAGAAGAATTACCATAAAGGATGCGAGCCGCCGCAGGAGAAGTCAGCCGCAAGAGACCGAGCCTAAGCCTTCGATTGGCCTTCCCAACCCCATCCGTGTTTTTTCGATATTGCCCGGACACGCTCTCTCCACCTGCGCCTGTACCAAGATGTGCTAGCGATCTCTCTACGAACGTGCTGACAGCAGCTCGGGCAGAAGGCATAACCCTCGATCAGGACCAGATTCAGCGCTGCTTGTCGCTTGGCCGATATTTCCTGTTTGCACAAGCTGCACTCCTGCGCCGCGCGTAGCTCTGGGACTGCTTCTGGGGCAGCGTCTAGCCGCTGGATAGGTGTGGATCGCAGTTCGAGCCTGAGATGCGTTTTCACGTTCGATGCGCGAACATTCTCCTACGCCTCAAGGGGCCTGTTAAAGGCATAATTTCTCACTTTTTCCTTGACTGACGGTTGTCGATCCCTCAATATGGCGTCAGGCGACATGTCGCTAGAGGTCATATGGACGTCCTGCCCCTCACCGAACCCGTACTTCTGATTCTGCTGAGCCTGGCGGAGCAACCTCGACATGGCTATTCCATCCTGAAAGATGTCGAGGAGATGAGCGATGGCCGCGTCACGCTGAGCACGGGCACCCTCTACGGAGCGTTGCGCCGTCTGCTCGAAGATGGCTGGATCGAGCGTTTCGAAGAAGAGGACAGCCCGCGGGGCCGCCAGGCATATCGGCTCACTCCCGCCGGGCGGCGCAACCTGCAACTTGAAGCCAGCCGTCTGAAACACCTCGCCAGGGTTGCCAACCTGCGCGTGGCGCGGAAGGAGCTTTGATCCATGCTCTCCCTCTACCGATGCCTGCTGTACCTGTACCCCGCCGCTTACCGTTACGAGTACGGCGACGAAATGGCTGGCGTGTTCGGAGAAGTTCATAGCGAAATATGGGGCAAGGGGCTATTGCGACGAGGAGAGTTCTTTCTCCGCGAGTTCGCGGGATTGCTCTGCGGTGCGCTGCAGGAGCACTCGCGGGCTATTGCCGGTTCCCATTCGTGGTTGTCGTTTCCATCGAGGAGGTTCACCATGCGTTCCGAATTCCGTTTTCCGAAAGCCACGCCCGTGCTGATGGCGGTCATCCTGGCGGGAGTGATTCTGACGATCGAGAAGGCCACGGCGATCCAGAACTCGCTGCCTTACGCGCATCCTCAACTCCCACCAATTCAGCCGGCGCACTTCACATTTTTTCCGGCGATGGCTTTGATCTTCTTCTCAGCCTATGCGGCGGCGGTGATTGGCTGGGTTGTGCTCTTCGCATTGCGCCGCTCCGGAGTGCACCGGTTGTCGGAGATGCCGGATGCTTTGCCGAAAAAGTAAATTGGGTTTGCGAGGTTGACTTCTTTCAAGGGGGTTCGTCGATGCGTGGTCAAATGCCTGTTGCATTGTTCGCGATTGTTTTTGGTGCTTTGGAATTCGCCGGTGGAGCGCAAGAGATGGTCTATCTAGGCATTTTGCAGAGCGAGACGTATCCACTAGTCGCTGGAGTGATGGGCGTTCTTGCTGGTGGGTTACTGCTCGCCGCGGGAGTCGCATTGCTGGTGCGGTCCCCGCTTGCCTCGGTTCTTGCGCAGGCCACGGCGTGGATATCGGTGCCCGTTTTTATCCTGACCGGCGTCATCACGCACAGAGCCGGTTGGCCAATCACGGCGGTTGGCATCGGGTACCCGTTATTCCTCACTTTCTTTTGCCTGAGGAGCGAAAGAAGAGGTGACGCGATGTCCAGATCCTGAGACTTAGTCGGCGTGGCGAGCGCGTCCGCAAGCACACTACGCGCAGCAGACTTATCACTTGCCCATCTTCTTGATTGCTCCGAGGGGCGTCTGCAACGTTCCGTCGTCGTTGATGTCGAAGTCGTAGGAAAACGGTGTGAACGATCCGGCTTGGTAAAAAACGACCTTGCCGTCGCCGGTGAAGCAATCAAACGGCATCTCACCGCTAGCTCCTTCCGTAATCGTTGCCTTGCCGGAACGGAAAACGACCTTCATGCCGCCCATGCCCGAGACGTGCTCCCACCGGCCTTCATATTTGCCGGCGCAGCTGACAAGCCCCGGCTTGGGAGCTTGCCCGGCCGCACGCTGCGCGGGAGGCGGAGGCGCCGGCTTGGTCGACATGCGGATATTGTCGGCGGTCGTGTTCACAATGTCAGAGCCGAAGCCCGTATCCACGCCCGGCACCTTTATGTCGTACATGTTGACATTATTCTGCCCACGGATCTCGCCCTCCATCCACTTGCCGTTCACCAGCACTTGCACGCGATCGCGGAGATCGTATTGTCCCGCCGCATGATCCTCCGCCGTGAGTTTTCCGAGCCGGTGTATTTCGTACGGCCACATTTTCAAGGCGTTAACCCCACTCGGCAGACGTACCACGTACGACCGGCCATGCACCTCGATGACCGTGCCCTCTTGCCAGCCGTCGATCAGGACGCGCACCGTGTCGCCGACCTTGAATCCGCCGGGCCCGGGTCCGCTTTGATTCGCGGCTTGATTCGCAGCGGGAGCCGCTGCCGCGCGCGCCTTAAACGGAGAAGGCGCAGGAGGAAGTTCGCCGCGGTGAGGGTCGGCCTGCGCCTCGGCCGGCGTTTGCGCGTGACATTTCGCCGGGAGCAAAGCAGTCAGTTGTACGCGAAGCGCTTCGCCGCGCTGGAATGCCTGCCCCTTCTTGTAGTTCTGATAATCGCAGGCGCCCGTGGTGTTGTCGCACGAAAAAACTTTGAAGCTTTGTCCGTCGGTGCAAACGTAGACAACGTTCATTTGCAGCGCCGGGGCCTGTGCGAAAGGGCTGGCCATCGGCACAGCAAGAAGCAGAATTCTTAAAAAGGATTGCCGCATCTGAACCCCCTCCGCGCTGCATGCTCACGGGCGCGGGGAGTTAGTCACCCGGCGGCCGACGAAAACAGCTTGGGCGGAAGCATATCACGGGCGTTGCGTACTGATCATGGGCCACACAAGCGCTCTTGCGACGAGGAGCCAGGCTGTTAGGAAAGGGTGATCAAGGTCACCGCACTTTGCCTGTGAGGGTGCTACGTTGAAGGTGCTCTAGGGGGAGAAATGACAAATCCATTGACAAACCTAGAGGCTTACACAGAGGGGGAACTCGAACAGGCTCTGGCTCGCTTGCTCGCGCGGGCTCGGGGAGAAGTGCTTAACGACGCTGAAGTGCAGCAATTCCAGCAGCTCTACAAAGAGATTCAGCGGCGGCGTGCGCGCGCGAGTTAGGACTCTTGTTGCCGGGAGACGCGGCCAATTGCACAGTTTCCCGATTGCCGTTACTGCCCCTCTTTCTTTTCCGGTTCCTTGGGGAGTGCCTTTTCGATGGGCTTGCGGGGCAGCATCTGGTCGCGCATGGCCGCATCGTAGACGAAGCTGGCGACGATGACTGCCGCCTGCTTCAGATCTTCGGGCTGCAGGCGATCGTACACATCCATGTTGGAGTGATGGGTGCGCGTCTCGTACTCGATGGGATCCTGAATGAACTGGAATCCCGGGATGCCGACCGCATCGAACGATTGATGGTCGGTGCCGCCGGTGTTGCGCATGGTGAGCGTGTTCATGCCCAGATCTTTGAACGGCTTCATCCAGGCCTCGAAGATGGGAGCGACCGCTTCGTTCTCCTGCAGATAAACGCCGCGAATCTTTCCGGTGCCGTTGTCCACGTTGAAATAGGCGGAGACCTTCGCCTGCTCCGGCTTCACCGTGACCTCGCCGGCTTCGCGCCGCAGGAGTGTCGGCATATCCTTCATGCCGGATCATCCATGCGCGGGCGCGAACCGAAATGATGCTCCACGTAGCCCTGCGAGCCGAGCAGCCCTTCTTCTTCGCCGCTCCACAGGCCGATGCGAATGGTGCGGCGGGGCTTGATGTCGAGCGCTTTCAGGATGCGAACCGCTTCCATCATCACAATGGTGCCGGCGCCGTTGTCGGTGGCTCCCGTGCCGGCGTGCCATGAATCGAGGTGTGCGCCCAGCATCACGACTTCATCTTTCTTGTCTTTATCGGTGCCGGGAATTTCGGCGATGGTGTCGTACTGCATGGGATCGTCGTCGTAGAAAGTGTTGGCGACGTTGAGTTCGAGAGAGACATCTTTTTTCTGCTGCAGCAGCCGCGCAATGCGGCTCCAGTGCTCGAGCGCCATGGTGAGCTGAGGAACGGTCGTGGTCTCGCCGGGCTTGTAGGATCCTCCCGACTGCACAAACACCGTGCCGCCGCCGGCAGTTTGACGGCTGTGGTCGATCACGGCCAGGACTTTTTCGTCGGCGAAGAACTGGTTCAACTCTTTGATGAACTGCTGGCGCTTCAGCATGTCGGCGAAGCGGAAGGGCGGGCGGTCGCCGGGAATCTGGTAGTCGGAGAGCTTGGCGAGATCGTCATCGCTCAGCCGTTTGAACGGAGCCTCAGTGATCGGCTTCACGTCAGCGTCAGGACCGAAGATCACGATCATGCCGGCAAGCTTGCCTTTGTATTTATCGAAGTCCTTCTTGTCTTCGATGGTGACGCGAATGCATTTGCCTTGCACTACGCCGTTGGTGCCCGGAGTCCAGGCTTTGGCATAGGCCAGCAGCGGGGCGACATCGGGTGAGGTCATGCGAACGTTGACGTATTGGTTGGCCCAGCCGCGGCCGAACGGTCCCCAAGGCTCGAGATGTGCGTTGGCGAGACCCATGGCAGTGAACTGATCGCGCGTCCACTCGTTGGCGCGCTTCATGTTCGGCGAGCCGGTAAGCCGCTCGCCGATCGAGTCCATCAATCCCGTGGCGAACTCCATGACCTTGGAGTCGCGGAAGCCTTCGTAGCGGATGCGGCCCATGACTTCCAGATCCACTTTTTCCTGAGACCACAAAGGCGCGACCGAGCAAATCACAACCACAAGGCAGGCCAGGCGGACGAAGTTCTTCATGGCAGAAGCTCCTGAATGAGAATCGAATTGGGGATTATACCCTGTGGGTTTAGACGTGGAGCGCAACGAATTGTAAAGTTATTTCAACCCGGGGTAGTGTCTCAGTTTGCCGGCCTTTGCGACGAAGCCGCCTCGCTTCGCTCGGCTGTCCCTACATGAGCATCTCTGCAAACTGAGACACTTCAACCCGGATCATCATTCTTTCTTGGCGGAAGTTTCCGCGGGCGGTGCGTCGCTGGCTTCGCCCGGCTTCTTTTCCTCGCCTGGAGCAGCGGGTTTCGCGTCTTTCTCATCGTTGGTTTTCAGGATGTATTGCACGATGAGGGAAATGCGCCGGTTGGAAGGGTCGAGCGGATCGTTGAGCTTGCGCAGACGCTGGTCGGCAAATCCGCGGACCTGGGTGACCTGGCTGGCCCCGAGCCCGTTAGCCTGCATCAGGCGGCGGGCCGCGTTGGCGCGGTCGGTGGATAGCTCCCAGTTGCTGTAGTTTCCCGACGTGGCGTAAGGCTTGGAGTCGGTATGCCCTTCGATCGAGATCTTGTTGGGCAGCTTGCCCATCTCCTGCGCCAGCGAAATCAGCAACTCGCGGCCGTCATTGTTCAGCTTGGGACTGCCAACGTCAAATAACGTTCCGGAAGCGGATTCCATCAGTTCAATGCGCAGGCCCTCGCTGGTGACCGTCATCTCGATGTGGCTCTTGAATTTCTCGAAGTTGGTCAGTTCATGGATCTTTTGCTCCAACTGCTCTTTCAGCTTGGGCATGTTGTCTTTGGTGAGAGTGAAGTTCTCACCGGCGCCCTCCATGGTCGATCCAATTTTCGCGGCGGTGCCGGTGGGATCTTTGAAATACCCACCCACCGCTTCCTGCACTTTCTTGCTGGAGTTGAGCAGCCACAGAACAATGAATAAGGACATCATCGCGGTGACGAAATCAGCATAAGCGACTTTCCAGGCGCCACCGTGATGGCCACCATGGCCACTCCTTTTCTTGACGATGATGGTGGGATGAGTCTTGCTCATTTGGTGCGCTCCAAGGTTGATCCTCTATTCGGGCGCTGCTTCGGGCGCTGCTTCGGGTGCGGCTTCGGCTGCGGGCGCGGCTGCGGCCGCCGGGTCCTCAACCGCGGCCCGGTTGCGGCAGGCTTCCTCCACTTCCTTGAACGATGGGCGCACATGACCCGGCACCGCACGCCGCGCCACTTCCACCGCCATGATGGGGGCCGTCCCCTTCAGAAAAGACACGATCAGAACCCGCAGCACATAGAGGTAGGCGTGCTCCTCGGCGGCCAACTTCGTCATGCTGGCCGAGATGGGACCGACCAGCCCATAGCAGAGCAGAATGCCCAGGAACGTGCCCACCAGCGCCGCCGCCACTTTGCGCCCAATCTCTTCCGGAGGGCCGCCCATCGCGCTCATGGTAATCACGATGCCCAGCACCGCAGCCACGATGCCCAGACCAGGCAAAGAGTCCGCCACACTGGTGAGAGCGGCGGTGGGCTGCTCCGCGTCATGATGTTGGACCTCAAGATCGAGATCGAGGAGTTGATCCAAATCGAAAGCATCCATGCCGGTAATGGCCATGCGCAGCGAGTCGCACACAAAATCCCGCACGTGATGGTTCTTGAAAACGGCTGGCCCTTTGGAAAATACGGGACTCTTGTCCGGCTCTTCCACGTCATTTTCCAGCGCCATCAGCCCGTCTTTGCGGGCTTTGTTCAGCAGGTCATACATCATCTTCAGAGAAGCGATGTAAACCTGTTTGGTGTACTTGGAACCGCCGAAGACGCCGGCAATGCCGCCGGCAATCTGCTTGAGAATGTGAAGCGGATTGGCGATGAGCACGGTACCAATGGCCGCGCCCCCGATGGTAAGCAGTTCCGCCGGCTGCAGCAGCACGCGGAGGTTCCCGTGCTCCATCAGATAGCCGCCCACCACGCAGCCGAAAACCACGACAATGCCGATAATCGCGAACATGATTTAACTCATTACGCCTAACTCGCTCCGCTCAACTCGTTTCGCTCAAGACGATGGATCGGCGCCCGCCGCAGCGCCACGGACCGGCAGCGCGGCGTGTTTCACGCCGGTCCCGGGCTGGGCTCGCTGCAGAATCGATGCGACGGTGTCGCCCGCCTCAGCCTCGGTGCGGCCAATCGAAACCGCCACCGACAATTCTTCTCCCCACCATTGAATGGTGGCGCTGGCGATCATCTTGAGCATGCGCTCGCTGATGGCTTGCAACGCGGCCTCCCCGCATCCGCTCAAAATCACCAGAAATCGGTCCTCGCTCCAGCGCCCCACCAAGTCCGTGGGCCATACCGTATTTCTCAAGGTTCGAGCCAGCACATGCACGATGGATTTACTCGCCTCCTGCCCGTACCTTGCCCGGAATTGGCCGAGCTCATGGGCCTGCACACAAACAATGCCAAAAGGAATTTGCAGCTCCGCGAACATCTCCAGCTTTTCCCGCAAGTGCGACTGCATCGTCGCTTGATTGGGCAATCCCGTCGTGTCGTCCAGGCAGCCGCGTTCTTCCAGGCTGCGGTCGATCAGGTCCGGACCAGCCCCTGCAAACTGCTCTTCAAAGGTCTGAATGACGCCGATGATCGAGCCGTGCTTATCCCGCAGCGGGACCGACCAGGTGCGCACCGGCGTCCGATGCCCCGACTTGTGGTGAATCAGGCCCACGGTCTCCACCGGTTTGGCATCATGCAAGGCCGCCGCAATGGAACACTTCTCGGAGCACGTTTCACAACTGATCTCGTCGCAATGCAGGAAAATGTTGTCGGCGCAGGAATGGCCCAGCACATCGATCCGCGCATAGCCCGTGATCTGTTCGGCGCCATCGCTCCAGAAAACAATTTTTTTCCCCAGATCGAGAACGCTCACACCGATTTGCAGGCCATTGAGGATGGCGCAGTAGGTCTCAGGATCTTGAAAGGCTGACATAGTGGCTGCGCAAGTATGCTGCTGCTCTGTTCATCGGCAGAAAGCTCGCCCACTCCACAGTGGTAAGGTGGTGGCAGACCTGGGAATCCTTTCCCTGGAATCTGCTCAAGCGCTTGGTTTGCAACGGCTTAGGAGGGATGGCACTTCAGGGCAGTGCCCTGGCACAGGAGGGCCATTTGCAAAATCCTGCCTCGCCATTATTTTCGCAAGTGAGCAGTTCTGGGGGAGGGCTGCCCGGGCGCCTCGATCTCGAATGAGATTCGAGGCGCTCGTTATTTTTGGGGCCAAGTCTTAGTTGCTAGGTCTTAGGTGTTAGGGTTTTGCCTAAGATCTAAGACCTAAGACCCGAAACAGCAAATCTCTCGATTCTGTCCGCGGCGTCCCGGGCTCCACCAAACTTGCGCATGGATTCGGCGACCCGACGCGCCGACTTGCGATAGCCGGGCTCGTTCAACACACGGTGCACCTGGGCGCTGAATTCGTCTACATCGAGGTGCTTTTCACCATCTGCGCCTCCCACGGGCATCACAATCTCGCCTGCGCCTAATGCCACGAGACGGCGAGCGTTGCTCTCGCGCTCCGTTATGGTCGGGATGATCACCGCCGGCGTGCCGGCAGACAATCCTGTCATAACCGAGCTGTGACCGCCATGATGCACCATCAGGTCGCAATGTTGAGCCATGGCAAGACCCGGCAGATAGGCGGCGTGATGAAAGTTTGAGGGCAAGGCACCAACTTCTTCAGGAAACTCTTGGTGGCCGGTGGTGAGAACGACATGCACGGGCGCATCCCCTAAGGCTGCGATGGCCGTGCGAATCACGACGATGGAGTCAATTGGAGTCGAAGCAACCGCGTACCTGGGATTGCCGGAGTAAACCCATATCACGGGTTTGTCGCGACTGAGCGCCGCAACCCAGTCCGGCAGCGTAGCATTCCCTCGCTGCCACACAATGGGCCCAATGTAAGCGACGTCAGCGCTAGCGGGCAGCGGATCCGTTTCCGGTGTGCCGACGATCAAAGAAAGGTCGCCTGCCAGCAGATCGACAGAGCGCGCCACCGGAGCTACGCCGTATTCCGCTGCCACCTTGTTGATTGCTGACGCCGCGCTGGGCAATCCGGCCGGGCGCTCGCCTTTCCACCACACAAAGCCATCGCTCGCGGGATGAAAATTGCCCTGCAGCACGCTCACGAGCGGCACCCGAAGAATACGAGCAGCCAGGCACGAGAACAAGCCAAACGAATCCACCACAACATCGGGACCGAAATCACGCACCACATCGACGTGGAGAGCCGTAGACGCCCGCACAAATTCCTCACTTCCAAACGCAGCGCCAAACATTTCCTCCACATCCCAGGCCAAGCTCACTTGCGCGAAGTCGGTCGAGGGATCCGGCATAGGACTCGACGGCATCGGGAGGTTTTTCAACCCAGCGTCCTCGATCAGCTTTGCGGGCGCCGGAGCGGGGTTGAACACGGCAACGTTGTGGCCGCGATCGGCAAGCGCCCGTGCGATGGGGACAAGCCGAGTCGGCAAGCCGAGATCATTCGCCGGCAGCATGGTAAACAGGAACTTGGACATGGGAGCCAGTTGTAACAGGTCTTGGGTCTCAGGTGTTAGGTCTTAGGTCTCAGACATTAGGGTTTGGGTAGTTGCGCAGTTTGCGGAGATGCCCATGTGGGGACAGCCGCCCTCGGCTGTCCAGGTCGAGCGAAGCTCGATGTTTTCTTCGTGACCGCCGGAAACCTGAACCACGATCGAGTTCTGCCTAAGACCCAAGAACTGAGACCCGAGACCTTAATTCGTCGAGATCGTGAAGTTGACCGTAATCTTAGCCTGGGTCTCGACCGCTTCGCCGCCCTCAACGTGTGGTTTGAAGTGCCATTGCCGGACCGCGTCCTGCGCCGCCCCGGCCAGTATGTGCGGCCCGCTCACCACGTGCAGATTCTGGATGATTCCATCTTTTCCAATCAACGCCTGCAGAATCACCGACCCTTGTACTTTCATCTGCCGCGCCAGCAGTGGATAGGTAGGCCGTACCGGGCGGGTCACGATCTCGGACGCGTCGGTAGAGATCTGCATGCGCTCGGCGGCATTGCTGGTCACTTTCGCTGCGGTCTGTGTATCCCCGGCGGCGCCAGCGTCGGTGACGGGTTGCGCCGGTGTGCCCGGTTGCAGATTTACCCGCACCGAGCTGCTGCCGGGCCGAATGGTGCTGTGCGTGTCGCCGGCGACAACCTCCACTTCCAGCGGGGGCAATACCGTCCGCGCGGTGGTCGTGGCCACTGGAGCAGGAGGAGTTGTTGGCGTGGAAGTCTTGGCCGCAGACTTGGCTGCGGACCTGACATGGTGCTTTGGCTTTGCCGCCACCGCCGGCTTGACATTGGCTGCGGGTGGCTGCATTGGAGCAACTTTGGCCGCGGGCGAACTCTCCATCGGCTCGTCAGTTTCCGCTTCGGGCGTATCCGGGAACCAGAAGTCGCGGTTACGCCAAAGCACGATGCTCAACGCCAGCAGCAGCAGGCAAAGAGAGCCGACCATCAATTTCCGCTGCTTGGGATCCTCGGGCGCACGCCCTCCAGGTTCTTCAAAGAGGGCGCGTTCCATTTTCGGTACGATGTTCAGATCCGACATGCCGGAAACCGGGTTGCTCCAGGACGAAGGATAACGTTTGCGCTAGTATGCCTCGAAAGCTTTAGAAAGGCTAGCAAAAGGTGCCGTCTCCCGACTCTAGAGAGTTATGATTCTCAAACCGGCTCTGGGGCGAAACTTCGGAGAGTCTCGTGAATCCCATGGGTGCGGAACGGAGTCAGATCCCAGTGCGCTCGGGGTGAAGCTCCAGGATCGCAGGGGCAATCTGGACCAATGCAATCTGAGAAGGCCAGCGCATGAAGAACAAGGACGACAAGAACGATCGCCAGATGGATGAAAAGAAATTCCGGCAAAACAGCCGTCGCGAATTGCTTAAGCTGACGCCCGTGCTGGCGCTGGGAGCGTTCGCCATCCCCGGCCTGCAGCAAGGGTTGCTGAAGAAGGGACTGGGGTTCAGCGACTGGACAGCCGCGCGGCTATTTCGCTCCGGCCAGCTGGCGCCGACTTTCGACAATAACGACCTGACTCTCTTCGCGAAGTTTCCCATCAACGGCTATGACGTCGACGATCCGGGAGTGATCTTCGAAAGCTGGACGCTGACCGTCAGCGGCGCGGTCAAGAAACCCGGGGAGTACACATTGGCGCAGGTGCAGGCCCTGCCTCGCTTTCGCCAGAACACCCGCCACATCTGTGTTGAAGGCTGGGATGTGATTGGGCGGTTCGGGGGCGCGCGGCTCTCCGATTTTCTGCAATTGGCGGGCGCCGATCCCACGGCGCGCTTCATCACGGTGGAATGCGCTGACGATTATTACGAATCGCTGGACATGGCGACCGCGCTGCATCCGCAGACGTTGCTTTGCTATGAAATGTACGAGCAACCGCTCACGCGCGAGCATGGCGCACCGTTGCGACTGCAAATTCCCACCAAGATCGGCTACAAGCAGGCCAAGTACTTAACGGATTTGAAAGTCTCGCACGTGCTGGACCGAGTCGGCTACTGGGAAGACCAGGGCTACTCGTGGTTTTACGGATTGTAGCGCCGGCGTCTCGCCGGCTTTCGGAAGCGGCGGCGGGACGCCGCCACAGCTTGCCCTGAGCTTGTCGAAGGGACAGCCGCCGGGACGGCGGCGCTACTTGGAGGCTCACACATGAGCGGTTCAGTTATCGAAATTGTTCAGCCCGCGGGCAAGAACGCCGAAGGCGAAGAAGAAGCGCCCGTGGTCGTAGCGCGGGCAGTCTACGAGCATCCGTTTGTGGTGCGGCTGTGCCATTGGATCAACGTCATCGCGCTGTTTGTGATGGTCGGCAGCGGCTTGCAGATTTTCCGCGCCTTCCCCAGCTTCGGCGCCAAGATTCCCCAGAAGGATTTGCTGCATTGGCCGAAGGCATTCGCCGTCGGCGGCTGGCTCGGCGGAGGGTTGCAGTGGCACCTCACCTTCATGTGGATCTACATGGCGACCGGCGTCCTCTATCTTGGCTACCAGCTTTTCAGCGGCAACTACCGCCAGGTTCTGTTCACGCATCGTGATATCCCCGGAGTTTGGCCGATGGTGAAGCACTACTTCTTCTTCGGGCCGAAGCCACCGCTTCGCGAAGCCTACAACCCGCTGCAGAAACACGCCTACACCACCGCGATCGGTCTGGGAATTCTTTCGGTGCTGACCGGTTTCGCCGTCTGGAAGCCCGTCCAGTTGTCCTGGCTGGGCTGGATGATGGGAGGCTTTCACTACGCGCGCATCTGGCATTTCGCGGTGATGTGGGCGATCTTGTTCTTCGTGCTGGGACATCTGGTCATGGTGATCCTGCATGGCTGGAACAATTTCGTTTCCATGATCACGGGGTGGAAGAAGGATCCGGAATATTGACGGGAAGGTCTTAGGTCTTAGGTGATAGGTGTTAGGAAGACCTAAGCTCACGACCTAAGAGGTAAGCCTGCGACCCAAGACCTAAGACCTGAGACCTGAATCCAGATGTCTGAACCAAACTTGACGTTGAACAATCCGGCGCAAGGCAGCGCGCGCGATCAGGATCTTATCCTGCAAGTGCAGCGCGGCCAGCATGAATTGTTTTATGAGCTGGTCCGGCCCTATGAGCGGCGGGTCTACGCTGCGGCGATCGCGATCCTGCGCAATGAACAGGACGCCGAGGATGCGGCGCAGGAAGCGATGCTGAAGGCGTTCGCGAACATCCGGCAATTCCGCGCCGAGGCCCGCTTCAGCACGTGGCTGATCCAGATCACGGTGAACGAGGCGCTGATGCGCCGGCGAAGGGAGCGAACTGTGCCTATGGAAGGACTCGACGACCGCCGTGACGAAGAGAGTGAATATGCGCCCCGGGAGTTCGCCGACTGGCGCGAGATTCCTTCGGAAGCGCTGGAACGCAAGGAAGTGCGGAAGCGGCTGGCCGAGGCGCTGGCCACGCTCGATCGAAAGTATCGCGAAGTCTTTGTGCTGCGCGATATGGAACACCTGAACATTCAGGAGACGGCGGAGGCGCTGGGCATCACGGTGGCTTCGGTGAAGACGCGGCTGTTGCGGGCGCGGCTGATGCTGCGCGACCTGCTGGCCGCCGGATGGGAGCAGGGCTGGTTCAGCCGGTTGCCATTCGAGAAGGGAAACAAGCCATGGTAGAGAACCAGAAAACGTTGAATTGCGAAGAGGTCTGGCGCGAGGTTTCAAATTACGTCGATGGCGATGTGGACGCTGCGCTGCGTTCGGAGATGGACGAGCACTTCAAGACGTGCAAGCGCTGTGCCTCGGTGTTGGCGGGAACGCGCAACGTGGTTCAGCTTTATGGCGATGAGCGCATGCTGGAGGTGCCCGCGGGTTTCAGCCGTCGGTTAGAGAAGCGGCTCACGCAAAATGCTGCTGTGAAGGGAAGGGGATGGTCGAGCTGGTCGGCGTGGCTGGTGCCGGTGGCGGCGATCGCTTTGATTGCTGGCGGATTGAAACTGGCGAACACGCTTACCTTCCGGAATCTCATCAAGTCGCATCAAGCGCTGCCCGCCAATAACATTCCTCCCGATCTGCAGGTCGTGGTTTCAGACGGATCGAAACTCTTTCACGTCCCGGGATGTACTTTCATTCACGACAAAGCTACCGAGCGAACGATTACAGCGAAAGAGGCGATGCAGGACGGCTATGTCCCTTGCACGCGGTGTTTGCGGAAATATTTGCAGACGGGGTTGACCGGTCATCCCGGGGCAGAGGTTGTTGATAATGCGGGCGAGGGAGAGGAGCAGGAGGAAGTTCTCAGCGTGGCCGGACGTTAGACTGGCCGCGGGCGGGCCCCCCGCGGGACAGCCGCCGGGGACGGCGGCGCTACTTTCGCGGCATCGCATTCCGCCAATTGCTGGCGGCTAATAGAAAAACAATTGGCGCGGACGCAGGGGCCCGCGCCTCGATCCCGCGACGACGGACTAGTTCGGCTTCTTCTCGTCCTTCTTCATGGTGTCGTCTTTCTTCATCGAGTCGTCTTTTTTCGCCGTGTCTTTCTTTGCCTTGGCCTTCTTGGTGGTCTTGGCATCGCTTTTCTTCATCGAATCGTCTTTCTTCATCGAGTCGTCTTTTTTCGTGGTGTCTTGCTTCATGGTGTCCTGGGCGAAGGCTCCGATTGGGGCTGCCAGGATACAGGCAAGCATCAAACTGCCGAAAATCTTCTTCATGGTTTTCTCCTTGGGGTGAGTCGTGAGTACGGTCGTCCGGCAGGTCTGCACCTGCAGACCCAGATTAGATTCGCCGGCGCATGGAAAGTTACAACAGGGAAGCGGAAAGAATCAACTGCGATTTCTAGCGATAATTGGTGCAGTTTAATGAGGAAGCGAGCCAAACGCGCGATTATTGCGTCGCAAAGAACGCGACGCGTCGCGCGGCTCGCGCAGATCCTTCACTGCGCAAAAAACGCTTGTTCAGGATGACAACGTTCTCAGCAGGCCAGTTGATTGCGGGAGATCTTCAGCCCGCTCAGATTGCCCAGTGCGGTAACGGCAACGGACTCGGTTTTGAAGAACTCCTGGGCCAAGCTTTGGAGATCATCGGCAGTTACGGCTTCAATCTTTAGGACCAGTTCGTCGAGATCCTGAAAGCGATCGAAGTACATTTCCTGGCGGGCGAGGTTAGACATGCGTGCGGTGCTCGATTCAAGTGAGAGCATCAGGCTGCCTTTCATCTGGTCCTTGGAGCGGCGCAGCTCTTCTTCGGGGACAGGCTCATTTTTCAAGTTTCGGAATTCGCTGACCACCGACTGCACGACCTTGGCGGCTGAAGTCAGGGATGTTCCCGCGTAGACCGCCATACATCCAGTATCGCGGTAGGGGTTGAGGTCGCTGTAGATGGAGTAGGCCAGGCCCTGGCGCTCGCGGATATTCTGGAATAGGCGGGAACTCATGCCTCCGCCGAGCAGCGTGTTGAGAATGTAGCCGGCATAGCGCTTCTCGTGGGCAATGGGATAGGCCGGCACGCCGATGCAAAGCTGCACTTGCTCGAGCGCCTTCTTGTTGCGCAGCACGATGCGAGGAACGATCTTGGGCGCGGGCGAATGGAAGCCGTTTTTCGCGGGCTTCAGGTGCTCGAACTGCTTCACGACGAGATCGACGAACTGGTCGTGGTTCAGATGCCCGGCGGCGGCGACGATGATGTTGCCGGGCGCGAAGCGGTGGGCGTAGGTATCGAGCACGGCCTGGCGCTCGAATTTCTTTACCGTTTCTTTCGTACCGAGGATAGGCTTGCCCAGCGGATGATCCTTCCAGAAGTTTTGCGTGAAGATTTCGTGGACGAGGTAGTCGGGGTTGTCCTCGTCCATTTTGATCTCTTCGAGGATCACGCCGCGTTCGCGGGCGATGTCTTCGTCGGTGAAAGTGGGATACAGTACCAGGTCGCTGAGAATTTCGAGAGCCACGGGCACGTGCTCGTCGAGCACCTTGACGTTGAAGCAGATACATTCCTTGGAGGTGAAGGCGTCCATATTGCCGCCGATGGAATCGACTTGGCGGGCAATCTCTTCAGCGGTGCGGTGCTCGGTGCCTTTGAAGACCATGTGCTCGATGAAGTGGGAGATGCCGTTCGATTGCGGCGTCTCGTCGCGAGAGCCGGTTTCGAGCCAAATGCCGATGGAAGCCGAGCGGATGTGCTCCATCTGCTCGGTGATGACGGTGAGGCCGTGGGGCAACACCTGACGGCGGATATTGCGAACTTCTTTGACCATGGACTTTACGAAAGGTGGAAACTTCCCTAGAAGGTACTCTACTATTCTTACACATTTAGTGCAGGCGATGGGGCGAGGCAGAACAAGATGGTTAGTTACTTATAATCAGTTTGTTACGGGAGTTTGTGGAGGCATCACGCGAAGCGCGTGCCGTCGCTGGCGGGACTCGTTCCCTTTGTGTCGTGGCACCCCGGACTTACCCTTCGGCTTCGCTCAGGGCAGGCTGGGGCTATCACATGCCGCCCCCTGTCGGGGCTGGAGTACGATGGTTTTAATCCGCATCTCCCCCCGATATTCTGTTTCTGTGGCGAACGGCAATTGTGGCGGAACAAGACATGGCTGAGTCTCTGACATCATCGTTGCTCGGCCTCGACCGCGGGGAGATCGTTGCGCTGGTGAGCGAGGCGGGTGAGCCTGGGTATCGTGCCCAGCAAATCATGGATGCGGTCTACCGGCAGCGGGTGGAATCGCTGGCGGAGATTTCCACGCTGCCGCAAGAGTTTCGGGAGCGGCTGGCTGAGAGCGGGGTGTCGGTTGGGGCGGCTCGGATTGAGAAGAAGTTTGTTTCTGTGGATGGGACGGTGCGGTATTTGATCGGATTTGCCGACGGGCAGACCGTCGAGACAGTTTGGATGCCGGAGGGGGATGGAGGGGAAGCTGGGGATGGAAGTGAGGCTGGAGCGGAGGCGGAGGGCATCGGCATTAGTACCTCAGGGGCTAAAGCCCAGTTCAATGCCCGTGAACCAATCGCAGCGCTGAAGCGCTGCGCCACCCAAAGTCCTAGCCCGACTTCGTCGGGCCGACCTTACACCGGCCGCGCGTCATCCGGTCGATCCACGATTTGCATTTCCAGTCAGGTGGGGTGTGCTGTCGATTGCCAGTTTTGCCTCACGGCGCTGTTGGGGGTGAAACGCAACCTTTCTGCGGGCGAGATTGTGGGGCAGGTTTGTGCGGTGCTGAAAGATCAGAAGGTGTCGCCGCCTGAGGATCGGATCAACCTGGTTTTCATGGGCATGGGCGAGCCGTTCCTCAACTATGAGAATTTCATGAAGGCGGCGCGGTTGCTGGTGGAGGGCGTGGGGATTGCCGAGCGGCGGATGACCGTGTCGACGGCGGGGATTGTGCCGCGCATTCGTGACTTTGGCGGGGAGACGATCCGGCCGAAGCTGGCGATTTCTTTGAATGCTTCAAACGATGCGCTGCGCACGCGGCTGATGCCGGTGAACAAGAAGTGGACTCTGGAAATGCTGATGGCGGCGGCGCGCGAATTCCCGCTGCGGGCGCGGGAGTGGATCACATTCGAGTACGTGCTGCTCGGCGGGGTGAACGACACGCCGGAGAATGCGAAGGAAGTTGCCGAGTTGCTGCGCGGGCTGCGCTGCAAGGTGAATCTGATCGCGCTGAATCCGGGACCGGGAATTGATTTTGCGACTCCGGACGCGCAGCGGGTGGAGGCGTTTCAAAAGATCCTGCGAGGGGCGGGAGTTCCCGCTTATGTGAGGCGGCCGCGGGGCCGGGACATCTACGCCGCCTGCGGCCAGCTCAAGCGTACGGTTGAGGTTGCCACATCACCGGCACACCCGCTTCAGCCGATTTCTCTTTCTCCAGCGCCGGACAGATGACCGGGATCTCGACCCGGATGGTGGTTCCGGTATGGCGGTCTTGCTGCCAGAGAATCCGCCCGTGATGTTGCCGCAGGATGCCCTGACAGGCGCTGAGTCCTAAACCGGAGAGAGTCTGGTCTTCTTTTTCTTCTTCTTCCTGGCTTTCGGCTGAGCCGCCGGCGAGGCTGGTGTCGCAGATGTGGATGATGGCGAGACCATCTTTGCGTTCCGCGGCAATGGTGAGCGTCCGGCTGCTGTGCTGGCCCACGGCATAGATTGCGTCGTTGATGATTTGCACGCAGACCTGGAGCAACTGGTTGGAATCTCCCTGAACGATGAGCGGGTCGGGCGAAAATTCGGTGCGCACGTCGATCTGGAGAGCCTGCCACTGAGGCTCCGAGAGTTTGACGGTGGTGCGCAGCAAAGTTTTGAGATCCACGGGAGTCATCGCGGCCGGGCCTTGCCGGGCAAAACTGAGCAGGCTGGCCACCAGAGACCTGGTGCGCCGGACGTGCTGCCCGATTCTGCCCACCAGTTCGTGCTGCTCCGGGTTGAGAGACGTGGTCAGCAGGAGATCGGAATAACCGAGCATGGCGGCGATGGGGTTATTCAGTTCGTGGGTTACACCGCCTACCAGTTGCCCAATCGAGGCCAGCTTTTCGGACTCCGTGATCTGTGCCTGCAGATGTTTCAGGTTGATAAAAGATTCCCGCGAGTGGGTCAACAGGCGGAGCAATTCCCGGTCGAGCAAGCGCTGCCGCACGAAAACCATGACCCCCAAGAGAAGTGCCGCGGCCAGAGTGAGCACCAGGCGGAACGAACGGATAGGCTGCGGAAGGGCTGTATCCAGCAAAGCCCAGGCGGCAAATAGCGGGAGCGAGAAGGCAGCGAGCATTCCCAGCCGGGCCAGCCACACGCCGTGAGATGTGGAAGTGGAGGAGACGCCGGCTTGAGGATCGCGCTCGCGGGTCCACAGGCCGACCACGGTGATCCAGGCCATGGATACCGCGAGCGGAATGTCGTAGAAACTTCCGCTGTAATAGACGTGCCGTCCGATGGCCCAGTTGGCGATGTGAGAACTGGCGGCGTAAGTGAGGCTGGCGCCGAACAGACTGGCATAGAAGGTTCTCCAGCCGTCTTTGCTGCTCATCCAGGCCAGGAACAAGCCGCTCAGAAACGCCAGTTTCTCGATGAGATACAAAGAATTAAGATTGTAGTCGTAGGCCGGGACATTGGCGACGACGTATTGCCAGGGGATCACGATGAGGGTGTAGAGATAAGCCCACCAAACCATCATCAAGGCAAAATCGAGGCGGCGGAAGCGGCCGGCATACTCATCCTGCGGGGCATGAGGCCGGAGCGCGAGAGCAGCCATCAGCGGGACAATGTGCAGGAAGAGGATGATGTCGGCCGCGCACAAGTCCGGGACATCGACGCGCAGCCAGACTTCGTAGTAGGTCCAAAACAGCTGGTAGGAAAACCATAGAGCAATGCCGGTTGCGATGAGGGTCCAGAACAGGCGCAAGCGCCCGCGTGAGCGCACTGCGTGAGGGATGAGGGAAACCATCCCGGAAAAAAGCAAGACGCACTGAATGACATCGCTGAGGGCAGTGAGGCGAAAAGACTGAGGCAGGATAAGAGCAGCCAGGACCAGGGTCGCTAGGCAGACTGCGACGGCGGCGGTCCAAAGCTTGCAATGGGTGCGCAAAAAGGACTTCCTCGCTGCCATTTTAGAATGGGATAGGAGAAGGCTCTGGTTACGGAAGTAATCAAGAACAATTTGTAATTGGGTAATTTGGTAATTTGAAGGGCGGACGGAAGCCTTAGAGATTCAGCGCCTGAAGGCGCGCTGACGATGGAGTGCTTGCGGCACGCATGAATGCGTGCCCTGATACGAATCTTACGTGGGTATGAGCTGATTTACCTGCGCCACGGGCTGCCGCGGGGGTAGTCAGAAAGTTTTGCTTGCTCCCGATCTTTCTTATCAATAATATGCGAAGCATTCCGGGACGTCTGACAAATTCGTTTTCCAAATTCGTACGGCAGCAGGAAGTGACTCGACTTGCACTCTGACGTTAATCAACGCTCTCCTGGCAGTCCGCAGGTTCGAACCGACCCCAGCGAAACCCGGCGCACCGAGCGCTGGCTGGCGACGGCACGGGTGTTTCTGGCGATTTCGGCGCTCGCTGCGATTTACATGGATCCCACGCGGTTGGGACACGCGCCGGTGGCTTACGGTCTGCTGGGGCTTTACCTCATTCATGGCGTGGTGGTGATGACGCTGCTGCGGCGGAGGCAGGAGTCGACCGCGGCGTTTCGCGTTCTGGTTCATGCCACCGATATCCTATGGCCGGCGCTCATCTCGATCTTTGCCGAAGGACCGCGCAGCCCGTTTTTTTTGTTCTTCTTTTTTGTTCTGGCGGCTGCAGCTTACCGGTGGGGATTATGGGGGACGTTGGGCACGGCGGCGGCCGAGGTGGCTTTGCTGTGGATCGAGAGCTTCGTGCTGCTGCACGAGTGGGCAAGGCGGGGAGGGAACCAGCCGTGGCACCTTTTGCCGGGCCTGCAAGTCAATGTGACGGAGTTCGAGCCGAAGCGCCTCTTCATGCTGTCGATTTATTTGCTGGTGATGGGATTGCTGCTGGGATATCTGGCGCGGCAGCAGAAACGCCTGAGGGGGGAGAAGGCGGCGGTGACCCGCATTCTGTCGAAGGTGCGGGTGGATGCGGGGCTGACGGGAACTCTGCAGCAGATTTGCCGTGAAGTCCTCAGCATGTGCGGAGCGGAGCGGCTGCTGGTTGCGTCGCAGGAGATTCATAGCCACAGAATGTTTTTGGGCGAGTTGCGCAAAGGGGATGGGATATCCTCCCCTTTTGTGTGGCTGGATTCCAATCCGCGGGACGCGCACAGCTATCTGGAGGATTTTCCGGGAGAAGTGTTTTACGCGAAGAACCAAGAAGAGCGCTGGACTGTAGTCGCATTGGACCGTGAGGGCAACCCGGTGCCATCGCCCTCCAGCGAGCCGCTGGCGCGACTGAAAGAGAGGCAATCGTTCCGCTCGCTGGTTGCGATTTCCTTCGTCTTCGGAGGCGAGTGGCGGGGGCGAGTGTTCGTGTTTGACCCAGCGTGGCGAGTGGAGATCCAGGAAAAGCAGCGTTTTCTGCTCGATTTGTTCCGCCAGGTGGGGCCGGCCGTGTACAACGTCTACCTGCTGCACCGGCTGCGGCGGCGGGCTGGGGCCGCAGAACGCGCGCGCTTCGCCCGAGAACTGCACGATGGAGCCGTGCAATCGCTGATCGCAGTGGAGATGCAGGTGGACGTGCTTCGGCGGCAGGCGGAGACTACTCCGGCGGTGGTGGGCGGCGAACTGGGCCGGATCCAGGGCTTGCTGCGCGAGGAAGTTCTGAAGCTGCGAGAGCTGATGCAGCAGCTGAAGGCGATCGATGTGGATGATCGAAAATTCCTGAGTGTGGTCACCGACACGGTGGAACGGTTTGAGCGGGAGACGGGGATTTCCGCGCGTTTTGTGACCGACATCGAGAAACTGGAGATGCCTGGGAAGGTCTGCCGGGAGATGTTGCGGATTGTTCAGGAGGGTCTGGTCAACGTACGCAAGCACAGCAAAGCACGCCACGTGCTGGTGCGGCTGAGTACGAATCCCAGCCAGTGGAGCCTGACACTGGAAGATGACGGCAAAGGCTTCCCGTTTTCCGGCCGCCTGACGCAGGACGAACTTGAAAAAATGGGTAAGGGGCCTATGATCATCAAGGAGCGGGTACGTTTGATTGCAGGGGCACTCACGGTAGAATCGAATCCCGGTGTGGGGACGCGCCTGGAGGTCAAGGTTCCGAAAGGTGGAGAAGTTTCCGATGCACTTTAAGAAGTCACAACAAGTTCGTATCGTGATCGCGGACGACCATCCCATTTTCCGGGATGGACTGCGCCGTCTTCTGGAAGCCGAACCGAATCTGAAGGTCTTGGGTGAAGCCTCGGACGGCGCAGAGGCGGTACGGCTGGCGCGGCAGTTGAAGCCTGACATTCTCTTGCTGGATCTGGCGATGCCCAAGCATCCGGGATTGGAAGCTTTGCGGGATCTGAGCGCGGGGGCGAGTTCGACTCCGGTGCGTGTGATCCTGCTGACGGCGGCGGCGGAGAAGAGCCAGATTGTGGAAGCTCTGCAGTTGGGCGCACGGGGAGTGGTGTTGAAGGATTCCGCCACTCAATTGCTATTGAAAGCGATCCACACCGTGATGTCAGGCGAGTATTGGGTGGGAAGGGAGACCGTCTCCAACCTGGTGCAATATTTGCGAACCCTGGTGCAATCTTCCAGCGACGAAGCGCGGCAGAAGAAATTTGGCTTGACCCCGCGCGAGCTGGAGATTGTGGCCGCGGTGGTGGCGGGATACTCGAACAAAGAGGTTGCGGAATACTTCAAGATCAGCGAAGACACGGTCAAGCATCATCTGAGCAATATTTTCGACAAGCTGGGAGTGTCCACGCGGCTGGAGCTGGCGCTGTTTGCAGTGAACCAGTCGCTTCCGCTAAAAAGCATTGGCTAAGTATCACTTACGGAGCTTGCGCCGACCTAACCGGCGATGGCACTTATGGGCCATTGGCGGGCGTGGTTCCTGCACTTATCATTTCCTTTAACCAGCCTCGGGACAGAAGACCGATCCAGTCACAACATTTGGGTGATTTTTCCCCCTGTTGGAGCGGGGGTCTGGGAAAAAGAGATTCGAAGGAGACAGAGCCCGTGGCAAGAACTTTAAGAAACCTTTGGCAAGATGAGAGTGGTCAGGATATCGCCGAGTATGCGGTGATGCTGGCTGTAATTCTGGTGATCGTGGTGGGGACAGTCCGTCTTATCGGCTCGAACGCCAACAACGTATTCTCGCAGGTTGGCAGCGCCATCCAGTAGTCGCTGTCAGGTCTTAGGTGCCAGGTTTTAGGCGAGCCCATTTTTCCCGGGGGCCGCCTCCTTCCCGTTTCATTTTCGGATCTGCGACTCCAATCCATTTTTCTACGCACAATCTGTATTAGGTCTTAGGTGCTAGGTCTTAGGCAAACCTAAAACCTACCTAAGCGTCAACTAAGACCTAGGACCTGCGACGCGTCAAACTGCTTCGCAATCACCTTCTCACTTGGGGGCGGGCGCGGTAACCGCGACCTTTTCGGTGCCCGAATTCGAGAGTCTGGTGAGGAAAGGGAAGAATGGAGTGATCTCGAACGGCATCTTTTCTTTTGCCGAGGTCAGAGCGACAGGTTTTGCCTTGGCCAGTTCCACTTGGTCCGACCAGGGATCAAGCTTGATGCGTCCTCCGAGGGGAAGCGCGGCAATCTGATCGGTGCGTTGCGGATCCAGTTGCGGTGAGGAAGCCAGCAGCGCCGACATCCGAATGCTCTTGCCGTTGGCCACACCATTGCCCAAGCGCGGGCGAATCAGATTGGGGAGATTGGGAGCACTCTGTTGCACGGCTTTTAAGAACAACCCCGCAGTCCCGAGTTTGTCCTTGTACGGAGAATTCTTCAACATTTCCAGAGCCTTGGTGTCGGCAGCTTCCTCGTTGGCCGGAGGGTGTTTGAAGTCCAGGCGTTGGAACGAGTCTTCGTCGGGGAAGAACATGCGGTCATTGAATGCCAGCTTGGTATCGAACGGGTGTCCCAGAACAATGTGACTGAGTTCGTCGGCCAGGACCATGGCGAGCGAGGCCTCATCGGGCAGCACATCGAGCAGCCCACGACTGATCACGATGGTGTGGCCGATGGTGAACGACTCCAGAGGAGAAGTGAGCAGCACGCGGCAGTGGACATCCGCTTGCAGATCGATGTTGTTGGTGACCAGCAGATTGTTGACGACGGTCTGAAGAACCTTGTCCACGCCGCCGGAAGGGGCGAGCAGGCCGATCTTCTGCAGGCGCTCGATGGCGTTATCTTCAGCCTGTCGCTCCCACATGCGCTCGGCGACCACGGGAGTTGCGTCGGCGGCTGCGGCGCTCTGATCTTTTACCGAAGCAGGGTCCGACGGCTGGTCCACCAGAATCTGGGTGAACTCTGAATTCTTGCTGAGGCCCTTCAAGTCGTATCCCCAAAGCCGGGTCTGCGCGCGGAAGTGCAAATTCTTGGAGATGAGATGTTTCGGATCGGATTCCTCGCTGTAGATGTAGGCGGGCAGCCACATGCCGGGACGCAGGTTCAGGCGCCAACTGTCGAAGTGCAGGTAGTACGTCGTTTTGGGGTGGGGATAATAAGTTCCGTTGAATCGGACCACGTTGTAGTCCTGATCCTCGACCCAGATTCTGCCCATGAAGCGGCCCGTGCCCGCGTCTTCCCTGGGTTCGACATCGATGACCAGGCAGCGCACTTCTCCGAGAAACTCACGCCGCACGAAAGAGAATTTGTAGAACCTTTTCTGGAAATCGGTATCGAGGACCACCATCTGGGCGAACCCCAAGGGCAGGAATCGCATGGAGTAAAGCCCGGTGAGCCGGTTGAGCATGCGGTGGCCGAAGCCGGGTTGGCCCACGAATGAAGTGTCCTCGGGACCATCGCTCATGTCGAGGCGTCCGAGATAATATTGGTCTTTCACTGGCACGGAGTTCCCATCTTTGTCGGCTTTGAGATCCTGCAGATAAGTCTCAACCAGCGGCCGCATGTGACGCATCTGCGCCAGGAAGAGATGCTCCTGTTGGATCACCCGGTCCATGACCTCATTGAATGATGGGGGAGGCGGAGAAGACGAAACCGCCGAACTCTGACCCGCCGGGGCCGCGCCGGTTTCCACCGCCGGTGGTGCGGAAGGCGTGGAAGGGGTTGGATCCTGCGACACCGCTGGCGACGACCACACCAACAACAGGAGCAACGAGAGTAAACCTACCTGAAAAATACGCATAAGACCCTTCTGAGCAACTTATGCCAACTGAAAAATGATGTGCAAGACGACGGTGGAATCGGTTGGCTGTCCGTCCCTCATCGCCGGTTTGAAGTGAATCTGTTCGGCAGCCTTGACCGCATTGTCATCGAGGCCATGACCCAATCCGCTCACAACGCGCACGACGCGGAGGCTGCCAGAGGCCTCCAGAACGACTTCCAGGAGAACTTCGCCTTGAATCCGCAGACTGCGGGCTTCCTGAGTATAGACGGGAGTGGGCTTGAAAAGGATTTCCGCCGGGATTGCCCGGGCCGCTGACTCTGCCGGACGAGAGTGTACGGTGGGCGCGGCCGGAACATCGGCATCGCCGAAACCGCCTGGCTGAACTGCGGCGGCGCGCGGACGATTGACTGGGGTCGCTGTTCCGTTGCCAAACCCGGAACTCACAACCACGCCCGGCACACCCTTGGCGCCGCCAGTGCCGTTGCCATAGCCCGGTCCGGAGGGCAGATCGAAAGACCCGCGCGCCGCGATGTTGACGGCTTTGCCTTCACTTGCCTTGGCAGGAATTCCATTGGGATCGCCGAAGCCTCCGGTCTGCACCTGCGAGGGAGCGCGCGCGGTAGTGGGAGCGGCTGAACTGCCAGTGGAAAATACGTTGGTTTTCACCGCCTGTTTCGGAATAACGGGAGCGGAATTGACCGGCAGCAGATCCGGTTTCTTGAGCGTGATGCGCACCGTGGGAGCAGGATCGTCTTCCACTTTTACGGGAGTCTTCGGCTGTGGCGCGGGAAGACGAAGAGGGTTGACGGGCGGGTCCAGGTGCGCGATGAGCGTGGGCTGCGGCAGCCGGCGCAGGGGCGGCTGGGGCTCATGATTGACTGGAACAGGGTGACTTACGAGCTGAACCGAACGGAAAGTGTGTTCCGGAGGCGATACCACCGCGGGATACAACAAGCGCACCCACGCGAGAAGCGCGATCACCAGCGCCTGCGAACCGGTGCTAAAAACGAATTCCGTCCAAGGGGCTCTCCTCTCCGGTAGCAGGGAGAAGAGATTCTCTCGGGAGGCAGAAGTACTCATATCCGCATTCCCTCTTCAGTGGTTGAAAACACCCATTCGAGACTGAAAGTTTCTGGGCCGCTGCGATGATCCTGGGACCGCAGAGGCATATAGTTTACAACACCAGTCAAAAGCTGCACGGCAAAGGCCACTTCGCAAACAATTTGGAAGTTTATGTAGTTAATTTTCAAATACTTACGTTGGCCGCGTCGGGCGGTTGGCGGGGGAAGTGCAATAAGGAAGCCAAAATTACACCTCCGTGGAGTCTTTGCTTCTGGAGAGAACGTGATCCCCAAACACCGGGCACCTGTTATTTGGGTCGGCCAGCAAGATTTCTCGCGGAGGATGCGTGGAAGTTCGCACTTCTGGTTAACACCGCACCACCTTGGGACTGTTGATGCCCTTGGTTGCGTTGCGGGTGTCGACGACCAGATGGGCTTCGCTGACGATCTTCTTGTAGTCGTAATCGGAGTGATCGGTCACGATCACGATGCAATCGTACTGGCCCAGTTTGTCCAGTTCCGTGCGCTTCATCTGCAGGTCGTACTTGCGTCCTTTGCCGATGAACGGGAAGTAGGGATCGTGGTAGCTGACCTGCGCGCCTTCATGTTGCAAGAGTTCGATGATGGTGAGCGCCGGAGATTCGCGCAGATCGTCGATATCTTTCTTGTAGGCCACGCCCAGGATGAGGACGCGCGCTCCGTTCACCGATTTCTTCTGCCGGTTCAGCGCTCCGCCGATGGAGGCGAGCACGTGATAGGGCATGTTGGTGTTGACTTCTCCCGCCAGCTCGATGAAGCGCGTGCGAAAGTCGAATTCCTTGGCCTTCCACGAAAGGTAGAAGGGATCGACAGGAATGCAATGTCCGCCCAGGCCGGGTCCGGGATAGAAAGGATGAAAGCCGAAAGGCTTGGTGGAGGCGGCTGCGATGACTTCCCAGATGTCGATTCCCATGCGCAGACAGAGCAGCTTCAGCTCGTTGACCAGGGCGATGTTGACGCAGCGGTAGATATTCTCCAGCAACTTCGTCATCTCGGCCGCGGCGGGCGAGGACACGGGAACCGTGCGATGGAAGATGGATCCGTAAAGAGCGCCCGCCAACTCCGCCGCCTGCGGGTTGACTCCGCCGACGACTTTCGGGATGTCGCAACGCTCGACCGTGGTGTTGCCGGGATCTTCCCGCTCCGGAGAGAAGGCCACAAAGAATTCCTTCTCCGCGCCGGCAGTGCTGGAGGAAGCGCCGCGGGCGGCCTTCAGCCCGTTCTGGTTTTCTTTCTCGAGAATCGGCAGCATGACTTCTTCGGTGGTGCCGGGGTACGTTGTGCTCTCGAGAACCACTAACTGGCCGGCCTGGAGATGGGGCGCGAGGGCGTGCGTGGTATCGGTGATGAAGCTGAGGTCGGGTTCGTGATATTGGTTGAGAGGCGTGGGCACGCAGATGATGATGGCGTCCATCTCCTTGATGCGGGAGTAGTCGGAGGTGGCGGAAAAGCCCTGCGCCTGGGCAGTCCGGATGGCCTCAGAGGCGATGCGGTAGATGTAGGATCCGCCCTGGGTGAGGGTGTCGACTTTGCGCTGATCGATGTCGAAGCCGGTGACCTTAAACTTCTGTTCGCTGAACAGCAGGGCCAGCGGCAGTCCCACGTAACCCAGGCCGATGATGCCGACCCGCGCCTGGCGCTGCTGGATCTTGTTCTTGAGTTGCTCGTTATCTCGTTGATCAGGGGAACGATTTGCGGCAGGCTGATTGGTCATCGTGGGGACAGCGCGTGTCTTTCTGTTGACAGTGAATTTCGTTTTCGATTCTAGCACGCAGTTGCAGGTGAGGCGGCGCTGACGCGGTCAAAGGTCTTGAGGAAGCAGCTTTCGTTTTCGAAGTCGGGAACCCATGAAGGGCAGGGAGCGATGAAGCGCGCGTGGTTGCTGGCTTTGGGAGTAGTGGCGGCATTGTCGATAGTGTTGGCTGCGAAGGCAGGGAGCTTTCTTGTGCTGGACGCGCCGCGCCCCTCCGATGTGATTCTGGTGCTGGCAGGGGAAACAAACCGGCGTCCGGAGCGCGCTTTGCAACTTCTGGCGCAGGGATACGGCCGCCGGGTAGTGCTGGATGTGCCGACAAACTCGAAGCTCTACGAATTCACGCAGATTCAGTTGGCAGAGAAATACGTTCAGGATCTGCCGCAGGGAGCGTCGGTCAGCGTATGTCCCATCGATGGGCTATCGACCAAGGACGAGTCGAAAGACGCGGAGAAGTGCATCGCACGCGAAGGCGGAAAGAGCGTGCTGATCGTGACCTCGGACTATCACACCCGGCGCGCGCTGAGCGTCTTCCGGCGGGAAGTTCCCGAACATGAGTACTCGGTAGCCGCTGCCCGAAACGGGGAGCAATTTGGCGCGCGCTGGTGGACTCATCGCCAATGGGCGAAAACCTTTGTGGATGAGTGGCTGCGATTGATCTGGTGGGAGATCGTGGATCAATGGCGCTGAGATGGTTGCGGCAGAGATCTTTCACCACGGAGTCACCGAGGCACGGAGAGAATCCCTAGAATTGTTCTTGTTCTCCTTCGGTCTTCTCCGTGTCTCCGTGCCTCCGTGGTGAAAGGTCCCGAAAAGTTTTCCACAGAGGCAGCCGATCTACAGCACAAATTGCATTGACTGGCAAGAACTTTGGAGGGTACGATGCGTTAACAGTCGCCAACGAAGTTATTAACGGAGCGTGGGATGGGCATGTCTGCTTTCCGCAAGATGGTAAGTTGCGTGCTGCTGCTGATCGTGCCTGCTTCGCTGTTTGCCGCCGATTCCGGTGCGGCTATGCTGTATGCCAACGGCGCTGCCTGGTTGAACGGCAGCCATGTGCCCAACTCCTCGGCGATTTTTGCCGGCGACCTGGTGCAGACCCGGTCTGACTCCGCCGCCAATATCCATGCCCCCGGTTCCAGCATTACCGTGCTGGGTGATTCCCTGGTGCAGTTTGAAGGCGTCTCGTTGAAAGTTGAACACGGGGGCGTCAGTGTCTCCACCTCCAAGAGCGTTGCCACCATTGCCGGCGATGTGCGGGTGGCGCCGGTGTCCAATGCGTGGACTGAGTTCAATGTGACCGACATTGATGGGACTGTGCGAATCGCCGCGCGTAAGGGAGATCTGACCGTTACCGATGACAGCGGTACGGTTACCCTGGCGCAGGGTCAGGAAACCACGCGGGACGAGCAATCTGGCCCGGGCGACAAAAAGAAGAAAGAGAAAAAGCGGACGGTCGGCGCCGTTCCGGCGGCCGGCGGCGGCGTGTTGAACTCTCCTATCGCCATCGGCGTGGGAGCCGCAGCCATTGGCGGGGTGAGCATATGGGTGCTCACCCGGAGCAGCAATCCAGTCAGTCCATCTACGCCTTAGTGATCCCCGGGTTTTCTTATTCAGGTGTGCAATAGTTTGGGCCGTCCGGTACTGCCGGGCGGCTCGATGCTTTTGGGAAGATCAAATCCCTATCTGTCATCCCGAGCAACGCGAGGGATCTTGGTTCTTGCCTGCGCCGCCTGGGTACACGCTGCGGGCAAGCACCAAGGTCCCTCGCTTCCGCTCGGGATGACAATTTGTAGTCGGGATATCGCAGTCTATGGAACAGCCTAGAAATTTGTGGCGGGCTGCTGCAAGTCTTGCGGCGAGGCTAGCTCCTCTTGCGGGGGCTTGCTGCGCGCCACGCGGCGTTTGCGAGCCGGTTGCACGAACGGTTCGGAGGCCGCGATGGTGCAGAGAACATAGAACAGTGCTGCGTTGGCGGGAATCTGCAGATTGAAGTCGACGGCGCTGTGGACCAGGATGCCGCTCAGGCCGAGCACACACGCCAGAGTTACGGCACCACTGATCTCGCTGGTCCAGTGCCCGATCTTCTTGACAGCCCGGCTGTAGAGCGTGAACAGAAACCAGAGCATCGTTCCCAATCCGAGCAAACCCATTTCCACAAGCAGTTGCAAATAATCGTTGTGCGCCTGATTGACGAAGAAATTGGTGTAGAACGAGCGGAATTGCGGATACACGACAGGAAAGGTTCCCAGCCCCCAGCCCAGCACGGGCCTTTTCAGGAACATCTTAAGACCATCGCGGTTGATGTAGTGGCGAATGTCGCTGGAGATCTCGGAGTGTGACGGGCCCACGGTTGCGATGCGCTTGCTCAGTTCGCCGCCGCCGACCCAGATGAGTAGGCCCAATACAATCGCTAGAAATACGCCGATACCGACGGCCGTACGCAAACCGCGTTGCTGCTTGACGAGCAGCACCGCCAGGATGAGAAGTTCGGTAATGATGGCGAGCATGCCGCCGCGCGATCCCGAAAGAAAGATGGTGCCCACCATTATGGCTGCCGCGGCAGCGGCGGCGGCGCGGGTCTTGCCGGAGGCCAGCTGGGTCAGCGACAACACCAGGGGAATGGGAGCCAGCATCTCCATCAAGCCGGCGTAATGGTTGTGGTTTACATAGGGACCGTAGATCCAGCCTCCCATGCGGGGCTCCCGAATCCAGTACAGCTTTCCGTTGGCGGAGATGCCCTGGATCAACGCAAAGCTGGCGAGGACGGCTCCATACAGCGAAAAAACCACGGCGAGAGTGCGCGCTTGAGAGCCGCGAAGCAGGGTTTGCCCGGCGAGGAAGCACAACATTGCATAGGAGACGTAGAGGAGTGCCAGAGATGCGGTGTCGTGGGGATACGCGGTCCTGCGAAAGACGAGCTGCAGAAGGATGAGAAGGCCGAAGGCGGCCATGGGAAGAAACAGGGGATTCCACCTGATCTTCATTTCGCCTTCCAGAACCTGCTTGCCGATCCACAAGAGGAACAAAGCGGCGGAGCCAGCCTCCATCAGGAGGATTGACCAGGGTTCGACCGCGCCGAAAGCGACCGGTCCAAACAAGAGCAGGCCAAAAATTCCATACAGCAGGACCGTGCCGGCTTGCGCCGCCAGGTTGCTGCGTGGGTTTGCGGTGGTGCTGGTCGGGCTCATGAAATTGAACTGCTCAATTCGAGGGTCTACTGCCGCTTGGCCACGAGGCGAAAATCGTCGATCCAGAGCTTACCACGGATCGGACTGCCTTCCGGCAGGCGCCGGACATGCAGCACCAGCATTTTGCAATCGTCTCCGGTGGTGAACTCCCCGGTGGCAGACTTCCAGAATCCCGCTTCTTTCAGTTCGTCGCTGTCATACAGCACGGCGCGGGTGTAAAAATCCTGAATCGTAAAATGCGGGCCACCGGCGCCTTCGATTTCCCCATTCTTATAGTAGGCAGAGAATTGGTAAGCAGTGGCGGGCTGAACCGCGATGAATTGACTGATCCCCGCATCGGTGACTCCGGGTCCGTCGAAGGTGATCAGCAGGGAACGATGGCCGGCGTGAAAATCGCTGGGATCGAGCGTGAGGGCAACGCTCTGCTGTTTCTGATACTGCCAGTCGAAGCCGCCATCGGGGAACTTCATAACATCCAGACTGAAATCTCCGTTGACAATTAAGTTGCTTCTGGTGGGCAAGTAGGAGGACAGGCCAAAACGCGGTGCCGCTTGCTGCCACACTAAACGGGCTTGATCCACGTCCTTATGGTCGAGCAAGTAGTGAAGATAGTCATAGACGTAGCGCAGTTCGAAGGGTTGCGGCGTTGCCATCAGAGCGTCCCACACTTTGGCGGTTGCCGCCGTTTCCTGTCTGGTCATGAGCAGATTGAGGAATGCAATATAGGCGTCTGGCTTTGCGGGAACGGCATGGCTCAAAAGCACGTCCACGTCCGGGTTGATACGCCAGCAGAATTGAATGGCGAGGTTTGCCAGGGAGGGTTCATTTTCCAAGACGACGTGGAATTCCCGCAAGGCTTTTTCGTTGTCGCCTTGCACGAGGTAAAAGTTGGCGGCTTCCCAGGCGACGTCGGGCGTGGTGGGATCGGCTTCAATGGCGTGTTCCAATGCCCAGGATTGGTTCGCAGTGTCACCCAGCACCTGGTAGGCGGAGGCCAGATCGAACCAGTAGCGGGCGGAATGCGGGTCGAGTTGAACCGCGGCGCGGTAGGGTTCGATGGCTGCGCCAGGGTCTCGGGCAACCAGAGCGTAGAAGCGTCCAAGATGATTGCGGTAGTCTGCGTTCTTTGGGTCGAGACGAACCGCGCGTTCCAGACTTGTGAGTTCCGGCTTTTCGCCAAACACAGAGGCGACAAACAGCCGGCCGGCCAAAAACACATAGATCAGGCAGAGGGCCGCCGCCGCGCCAACGACGAGTCTTTTCCGCGAAGCAGAATTGAGGACTATTTCCATGTTGTCCAAAGGAACAACCACAAACCCACCCCATTTCGTCTTGTCGTCCTGAGCGAAGCGAGGGATCTAGGTTCTTGCCTGCGCCACCTCGGTTGGCGCTGCTGGCAAACACCCAGATCTCTCCTTCGCTCGGGATGACAAGGCGATCGCCTCTATTGCTTCCTACGCGCTATTGGGCGATGCCTCCGCCGCGGTTTCGGTGTCAGCATCCTCATCATCATCGCTGTGCGATTCGTCATCGCGATAGTACCGGGAATATTTGCCCTGGTATTCGTAATAATAGTAGTAATCGGGTGAGCTTAGATCGACTGCATTCAAGAGCACGCCGGAGACTTTCGCATTGACTTGCATGAGGATATCGCGGGAGCGGCGGAGGGCTTGCTTGGTGGTGTGTCCGGAACGGATGACCAGCACGATGGCATCGGCCCGCGGCGACAGCACTACAGCATCGGTGACCGAGAGCGTGGGAGGAGTGTCCACCACAATGTGGTCGAACTGACCGCGCAATTCCTCCAATACGTCCCGCATGTTGGTGGAGGCCAGCAGTTCAGCCGGATTCGGCGGGGGCGTTCCCGCGGGCAATACCGACAGATTGGGCAGGATGGCGGATCGTGTGACCGTCTGTTGCAAGGTCGCGCTTCCAGTCAGGACGTTGCTGAGTCCACTGCGGGGACCCATCCCCAGCGTCTTATGGATGCTTGGCCGTCTGAGATCGGCGTCGATGAGCAGGACTCGAATGCCTTTTTGAGCCAGCACAACCGCGCAGTTAATGCTGGTGGTCGTCTTTCCTTCCTGAGGGAGCGCGCTGGTGACCATGATCACCTTTGGTGGAGCACCCAGGTTGGACAGCAGCAGCGAGGTGCGCAGGGCACGATAGGATTCCGCCATCTGCGACTGCGGCCGGACCTGCGTGACCAACTCCACCGCTTCCTTGGACGTGGCGATTACGAGGCGCTTGGCGTTTGCCCCTTCGCGCGCCGTCCTCGATCCCAGGGGAATCATGCCTAGCGGCGGCAGGCCGGAAATCATCTGCGCCTGTTCGGTGGTGCGGACCGTGTTGTCCAATCCCTCGAGCAGGAAGGCAAGTCCCACACCGGAGGTCAAGCCCAGCATGAAGGCGAAAGCGAGATTCCGGGGGATGTTAGGTTCGATGGGCGAATTGGGGACGCGGGCGACGTCGACAATGCGGAAGTTGTTGGACTTAAGCCCGGCAGAGACTCCGGCCTCCTTCATTTTCTGCATCAGCCCTTCATAGAGCGTGCGATAGGTCTCGAGATCTCGCTTCAATATGCTGTACTGGATGGCGCTCTCGTTGAGCTTGTTGGCTTCCTGCTTTTGTTTTTCGAGAGCGTCATGCAGCATGGTTTCCCGCTGCACGGCCGCCATATACTGTCCGCGGATCTTGCCCCCGATCTTCCTGGTTTCGGCCAGAATTTGCGCGTCAATCTCCTTGATCTGGGTATTCAGTTGCGCCACTTTCGGGTACGACGGTCCAAACTGCGTGCTCAGTTCGGCCGCCTGGATCCTCACATCGGCTTCTTTGGTACGGAGAACCTCCAGCAGTCCCGAAGCGGACTGGGTTCCAGTTCCAGCCGCGTCCAGGACGCTGGCGGCGGAGACGATGGTGTCGGCATCCCCTGACTGCACCAGGCGATACACGGATTCCTTGTCCATGCGCTCGGATTCCGCGGCCGTCAGCGCCTTGTTCAATTCATCGAGTTTCGCGGTGGTGATGTTCTGCTTTTCATCGATGCCCAGAATTTCGTGCTCTTTCTGGTAGCGCACCAGTTTTTCCTGGGAGGTTTCCACTTTCATCTGCAAGTCGACGAGCTGCTTGGAAAGCCAGTCGGAGGCCTGCATGGTGGAGTCGAAGCGGGACTTGAAGTTGTTCTCCGTGTAGGTGGTCATCAAGGTGTTGACCACGTTGGAAGTCAAATCCTTGTCAGGGCTGCGGAAGGACACCTTGATGATGTGGGTATTGGGAGAAAGTGAGACCTTCAGATTGCCCCGGAAATTGGAGATCAGGGCAGAAGTTCGGGCGGGGTCACCCTGCAGAGGATCGGGAGCAAGATCGAGCGCAGAAGGCGAAGCCGGTGTTTTTCCGCCGAACTCGGACCGGCGATCCAGGGCCAGTTCCTTCACGACCTGCAGAGCCAGAAGATCGCTCTGCAGAATCATCACTTCGGTTTCCAGTTCGGTGGGATCGTAATAGTCGACGTTGAAGGTTGGAGAGTTGCTGAAGTTGACCAGCCCGGAATCGGGCTTGTTGATTTCGATGCTGCCGCTTGCCTCATAAATAGGCGTCATCTTGAGGCTGGCGATGGCGACCACGGAAAAGATAGTGATGAGGCAGGCGAGGACCGTCCACTTGCGTTTGACCAAAACGCGAATGTATTCGCCGAGGGCCGATTCCTGAGATGGCAGTTCGGGGTAGACGCGCGTGCTGATCGACCTCCCAAAATCCGTACCCGCCGGCTGCATTTCGCGAACGGTTGGGTTATTGGCCTGTACCAGCGGTCCGGAATCCATGCATTCTCCTCAACAAGTTTTCAAAGCCTTTTCGGTCTGGACGGGCCGGGCTGGCAGCCGTTGTCCAAAGAAAGCCCGGCGACTCAGTGGCTGGTTGATTGCCAGGGAATTTTCGCAAAATGGTATGTGGCGGTTTCGCCGATATTCTAGCATTGCCAGCGGGAAAACCACGGATGAATCTGGGACGCAACGCTTTTGGTGCAATCGCAGTATCTGCGCAGACGCGGGAAAACTCCGCTATACTACCTTGCAATCTTCATCCCAGCCAGGAGTGGAACCGCGTGTGTTTTTCGTTTCGTTGATCCAAGCAAGAAATAATCATGACCGGCATGAGGCAAGCTTGATGAATTGGGCGGAAGAGGTCGTTCTGGTGACGGGCGGGACGGGCTCGTTCGGAAGGAAATTCGTCGAAATCATGCTGCGGGAATATCATCCCAAGCGGCTGGTGATACTGAGCCGCGACGAACTCAAGCAGCACGACATGCGTGCCTCCGGGTTTGATGATCCCAGCCTGCGCTATTTTATCGGAGATGTTCGCGATCCAGGCCGGCTGCAGCGAGCCTTTTCAGGCGTCACCGTGGTGGTGCACGCGGCCGCGTTGAAACAGGTTCCAGCCTGCGAGTACAACCCGTTCGAAGCCATCCAGACCAACATCATGGGCGGCCGCAACGTGATCGACGCGGCCATCGACCAGGGCGTGGAGCGCATCCTGGCTCTCAGTACCGACAAGGCAGTGAATCCGATCAATCTGTACGGAGCGACCAAGCTGTGCGCCGAAAAGATGTTTGTTCAGGCCAATGCCTATGCTGGGGCACAGCAGACTCGCTTCAGTTGCGCGCGGTATGGAAACGTAGTCGGCAGCCGCGGCAGCGTGATCCCGGTGTTTCAGGAGCAACGCAAGCGCGGCCGGATCACGATTACCGATCCTCGCATGACCCGCTTCTGGCTCACCCTGGAACACGGCGTGCGTTTTGTGATCCGCTCGATCGAGCAGATGCATGGCGGCGAAATCTTCGTGCCCAAAATTCCCAGCATGCGGCTGGTGGATCTGGCCGAGGCGGTCGCTCCGGGATGCCTGGTGGAATACATCGGTATTCGGCCCGGAGAGAAACTGCATGAAGTGCTGCTCTCAGAGGATGAGGCGCGGACAGCCCTGGAATTGGATGAAATGTATATCATCCAGCCATCGCATCCCTGGTGGAAGCAAGGAAACTGGGTTCAGGCCCGGGCCCTGCCGCAGGGCTTCCGCTACACCAGCGACAGCAATGAACAGTGGCTGAGCCACGAGCAACTCCAGGAGTTGATTGAGCCCGGAGCAGCGGGGAAGGCTCGGATACCGGCGTAGATGCAGGTCTCAGGTCATAGGTGTCAGGTCTTAGGCCTATGACCTGACACCTATCACCTAAGACCCCTCCGACCCAAATGCAGATAACGTCCAGCAAAGAGATGCTCGCCGTCGATGGTGGAACTCCGGTACGGAGCACACTTCTTCCTTATGGGCGACAGTCGATTGAGGAGGACGACATCCAGGCGGTGGTGGACGTGCTGCGCTCCGATTGGCTTACGACGGGGCCGAAGGTCGGAGAATTCGAGGAAGCATTCGCGGCTCGAGTAGGAGCCAAGTATGCCGTGACCTTCAGTTCGGGTACGGCGGCGTTGCATGGCGCTGCTTTTGCGGCGGGGCTCAAGCCGGGCGATGAAGCCATCACTACCCCCATGACGTTCGCTGCCACGGCGAACTGCGTGCTGTATCAGGGTGCGACCCCGGTTTTTGCTGACGTAAGCGCCGATACACTCAACCTGGATCCGGAGCAAGTTGCGGAGCGAATCACGCCGCGCACGCGGGCGATACTTCCGGTTGACTACGCGGGGCATCCGGCAGAATCTGGATGCAATCCTGGAGCTTGCTGCGCGCCACGGGCTGGTCGTGATCGAGGACGCTTGTCACGCGCTGGGCGCCGAGTATCGAGGACGCCGGGCCGGCAGCATCGCCGACATGACCGTCTTCAGTTTTCATCCGGTGAAGCACGTTGCGACTGGAGAAGGCGGCATGGTGACCACCGACCGCGCGGACTGCGCCGAGGCGCTGCGGCGCTTTCGTAACCACGGCATCTCAAGCGACGCGCGGCAGCGTCAGGCGGAGGGGCAGTGGCACTACGAAATGGTGTTGCTGGGCTTCAACTACCGACTGACTGATATCGCCTGCGCTCTGGGACTGTCGCAACTGAAAAAGCTGGAGGCGAATCTGTTGCGCAGGCGAGGGATCGCGGCTTGCTATGGTGCTGCGTTCCGCGGTCTTGCCGGAGTCATGCCGCCTGCGGTGCGAGCCGATGTGAATCCGGCGTGGCATCTTTATCCGATCAGACTCAATCTCGAACGGCTGAGCGCAAACCGCGCCCAGGTTTTCCGGGCGTTGCGGGCGGAGAACATCGGAGTCAACGTTCACTACATCCCCGTGCATTGCCATCCCTACTATCGCGATCGCTTCGGATACCGGGGAGGCGAGTATCCGATCGCGGAGGACGCCTACGAGCGGCTGATCAGCCTGCCGATGTTTCACGGGATGAGCGATCAGGACGATGGAAGATGTCATCCGTGCCGTGCGCAAGGTGATCGGTCACTTCGCGAAATAACTGCCTTGGCCTACTCCCGGATAAAATCCGTGTTGGTTGCAGGGGCCGGGTCCATCGGCCGCCGCCACCTTGGGAATTTGAGGAAACTGGGACTGACTCGGCTGGCAGCCTGCGATCCGCATCCCGAGAGGCTGGAGTACGCAGCGTCAGAATTCCAGACGGAATGTTTTCCGGCTATCGAGGAAGGGTTGGAGAAGTTTCGGCCGGACGCAGTTCTGGTATGCACTCCGCCGGTTTACCACGTTGCCCAGGCGCTGCAGGCGCTGCACGCAGGGGCGCATGTGTTCATCGAAAAACCTCTTTCTGATCGTCTGGAAGGAGTGGAGGAACTAGGAAACGAATCGGCAAGACGCGGGGTTGCGGTGCAGGTGGGTTACAACCTGCGCTTTCATCCGCCGATTCAGAAACTCAAAGAACTTGTGGATGAGGCGGTGGTCGGCAAGATTCTTTGGGCGCGGGTTGAATCGGGAAGTTACCTGCCCGATTGGCGTCCCTGGCAGGACTACCGCAAGAGCTATACCGCGCGCCGCGAACTGGGAGGCGGGATTTTGCTCGACGGATCGCATGAGATTGACTATGTGACGTGGTTGTTCGGAGCGCCGCAGGAAGTGGCCTGCATGGCGGGCCGGGTAAGTCAGTTGGATGTGAATGTGGAGGACTGTGCCACGATCCTTCTGCGCTTTCCGGACGGCATGCGCGCCGACGTGCATGTCGATTTCATTCAGCGATCGTACTCCCGCAACTGTACGCTGGTGGGGCCGGAGGGCAAGTTGCATTGGGATTTTACGAGCAACGCCGTGCAAATTGTGCGCACCGGCGGGCAAACTGAAACGGTGAAGTTCGATTGCGAAGTCAACGGGATGTACGTGGCTGAGCTTGAGCACTTTCTTGAATGCGCGGAGACGGGCACGCGGCCGCGGTTCGGATTAGAGGATGCGATCCTCACTTTACGCATCGCCCTGGCCGCGCGTACTGCGGCCGAAGAAAGGACCTGGGTGACTCTTGCCTGACATCGGCAAACCGTTGGCCGTCATTCCTGCTCGCGGCGGATCGAAACGTCTTCCGGGGAAGAATCTGCTTTCGTTTTTTGGACATCCGATGATGGCCTACGGTGTATCGGCAGCGGTGAACAGCGGATTGTTTGAAAAGGTGGTTGTGTCGTCCGATGATGCCGAAATTGGGCGCGTCGCCCAGTGGTACGGAGCGGAGTTCATCGAGCGCCCCGCGGAATTAGCCACTGACACGGCCAAGTCGATTGACGCGGTGATTCACGTGCTGAAAACCCTCGCGGCCGCCGGAACCTGCCCTGGCAGTCTGTGTCAAGTCTTGCCCAACTGTCCCTTGGTGACGAGCGCCGATATTGTCGAGCACGGGCGATTGTTCCACGAAGGCAATCGAATGTTCCAGATCTCGGTTGTCACCTACCGCTGCGTCTATCCCGAGTGGGCTATGGTCGAGGACGAGGCGGGCCACGGGCGATGGAGATTCGGTGCTGAGTTCCTGGTGCGAAGCCAGGAACTGGTTCGGACTTTTTGCCCGACTGGGGCGGTGTGGTGGGCGCGGTGCGCGGACCTGCTCGCGCAGAATACGTTCTACGGATCGCCATACTATCTGGCAGAAATCGATGCCAACCGCGGTGTCGACATCGACGACGAGGAAGATCTGCGGCTGGCGGAACTGCTGGTGCTGGGGCTGACCGCACGCAATGGCCGCTCGCCCCTGGAGCCGATGAAGGAAAGCTACTTTAGCCGAGGACAAGCTTGCGCGACAAAATGATCTGCACGATCCCGGCGCGCGGCGGCAGCAAACGTCTGCCCCGCAAGAATCTTCGAGAGCTGGCAGGCAAACCCTTGATTGCTTACTCGATTGAGGCGGCGTTGGGAAGCGGATGGTTCGATCAGGTCTACGTTTGTACTGAAGATGAGCAAATTGCCCGGACCGCAACTCAGTTCGGCGCCAGTGTGCCAGAGCTCGTACCCGAGGATCTCTGCGGAGATCTGGTGGCATCGCACATTCCCTGCCAGTACATCGCGGCGCGGCTGCCCACACGCGGGCAGGTTGACTCGCTATTGTGCCTGCAGCCCAGTTCTCCGTTGCGGAGTTCGCAGGACATCCGCGCAGGGGTCGAGAAATTTTCCGAAGGGCAGTTCGATTTTGTGGTCAGCGTGACGCCGGTGGATCCGCATGATTTTCATTGGGCGGTTGTGCCCGGGGAGGGGATTTATTGGAAGATGTTTTTTGGAACGCAGTATTTGAAAGAGCGTCCGCTGCTGCCGCCAGTCTATCGGCCAAACGGATCCATCAAGGTTGCCAAGCTGAGTGCGCTGGCGGCGACGGGGAATTTCTTTGGGGAACGGCTGGGCGTGATCGAAACTCCGCTGGAGCGGTCTGTGCATGTTGCCGTGGAGTTTGACTTGAAACTTTGTGAGACCATTTTGAGGCAGTAGGGAACTGTTTCTTCCCCTCCGAATGCCCGTGTTAGTTATCTCGTGTCAGGTATGAAGATTCTGCTCATACATTCCGAAGACGACCCGGAAAATGGTCCGTGGGCCAATCTGCCTTGGGACCGCATTGTAGATCTCGGGCTGGGAGGCGTGAATAGCTACACGCGCTGGGAACGTCAGTTCCACTGTCCTGTGACAACTCTGGATTCTCTGCGGCATGGGTTCGATGATTTCCGGCGAGTGCGGAGTTTGTTGGATGTGGGATGCGGGCGGCTGACCGACGAACATGGCCTGGACTGGTGGGAGATCATGTCGTTGCTCCTGCACGGCGAATTAGAGACGCTGATCCTGCTGCAACGCTTGGTGCCGGCGGTTGAGCCCGGCGATGAGGTGTACGTTTCGCGCCCCGGTCTTCATGCCAGTCTTCTGCAGCGCCTGCGGGCGGGGCGGGTAAATGTTTTTCCTTTGCGGCGTGGAGCCGAGAAGAGCGGGCTGGGGCACTACGTCCGCGTTTCGAGCAAGCTCTCCGCGCCGCAGATCATCGACGTTTTCTGGGATAAATATGACGCGGGATATCAGTTCCGCGGCCGCCTGGCACGGAAGCGCCCGCCTTCCACGCGGCCGGTGGTGTTGCTTCCCACCGCCTATGTGAATGTGTCGCGAACCGGCATTGCCTATGCGAAGACGTTTCCCGATGAGAACTTTCTTTTGGTGACAACGCGGCAGAGTGGGTGGGTGGAAGATCCCCCGAAGAATGTAGCGTGCGCGTGGCTGTCTTCCTATGCGTCGGTGCGCGACCGCAGCGCTGAAAATGCAGATCTGGACAGCCGGTTGCAATCTCTGTTGCGCGAATTAGAAGAGGTGGAGGAATTCGAGATCCTGAACCGGCTGGGATACTTGGATAGTTTTCCGCGACGGTTTCGGCGAGGACTCGAGGTTCGCGATGCGTGGCGGAATGTTCTCGATGCCGAACCGGTGCAGGCCGTGCTGTGCGCCGATGACAGCAATCCCTACACGCGGATCCCGTTGCTTTTGGCGCGGGCGCGGGGGTTGCCAAACATAGCCTGCCATCATGGCGCGCTCGATGGCCGTTACGTATTCAAGCGCAGCTACGGGGATGTGATCTGGGCGAAGGGGAAAATGGAGGAAGACTATCTGGTGCGAAAGTGCGGCGTGCCCCAGGAGAAGGTCGAGATTGGCGCCCCCGCGCTGCCCGTGAGCGGGAACGGATCGGGGCAGTCGAATCGCCAGGATTTTCGGCCCTTCCTTCTTTTTATTTCGGAAGCTTACGATGTTGGGGGTGGAAGGCCGGAAGAGTTTTACCGGGATGTTTTGCCTCCGCTCGCGGACCTGGCGCTGGCCACGGGCCGCGAACTGATCGTGAAGTTGCATCCGGCGGAAAGCAAACGGGAACGAGCCAGTACGTTGGCCCGCATACTTTCAGCCAAGCAAAAAGCCGCCACGCGCATCGTGAGCGGCCCGCTCAGAGAGGACCTTTTGGCAAAGGCATGGTTTGGGATCACGATTCTTTCCACCGTGGCGTTTGAATGCGCCATTCGCGGAATTCCATGCTTCCTGTGTAAGTGGTTGGAATCCTGGCCGTATGGATACGTGGAACAGTTCATTCGCTTCGGAGTAGGTATCGGCCTGAATGATCCGGGTGAGATCGAGAAAATTCCGGCATATCTGGAGCAGCATCCAGTGAGCCCGGATGTGAAAGAAAATTGCTGGCAGCCGGCCGCTGCGGGACGCTTGCGGGAATTATTGTACGCATCAGGCAAAGCGTGCACGACGGCGATGCGCTGAGTGGCGAAGGTGGGGCAGGGGTAAACGTCGTGGGTGAAGGAACGCTGCTAATCCGGGCAGACGCCAACCCTGGCATGGGAACGGGCCACGTGATGCGATGTCTCGCGCTGGCGCAGTCCTGGCAGGACGAGGGAGGCACTGCGGTGTGTGCCATGGCCGACCCCTGCCCTTGGGTTCGGGAACGGCTGATGAAGGAATCGGTTGAGATTTTAAGAATATCCGCGCCTGGTACGGAAGAGGATGCAAGGCAGACAGCCGAAGTAGCTCGCCGGCAGGCTGCGGTTTGGGTGGCGGTGGACGGCTATCAGTTCGGGGCGGATTACCAACGAACTCTGAAGTCGGCGGGTTTCAAGATCCTCTTCTTGGACGACTACGGCCATGCAGGCTACTACTGTGCCGATCTCGTGCTGAATCAGAATGTCTCCGCCAGCGAAAGCGCTTATGAGCACCGTGAGCCTTATACCAGGCTCTTGCTGGGCCCGCGCTACTGTTTGCTGCGGCGGGAATTCAATGCGTGGCAAGGATGGAGACGGGAAGTCGCGCCCTCCGGTCATCGGGTGCTGGTAACCATGGGGGGCAGCGATCCTAAGAATGTCACAGAGCGGGCGATTGCCGCGCTGAACTCGATCAAGGACGATAATCTGGAGGCTACTGTTGTCGTAGGTGGCAGCAACCCGCGCCCTGAATTGCTGGAACGCGTTGCCGCCGGGGTTGGAAACAAGATCGTTCTGCGCCGGGACATCTCGAACATGGCAGAACTGATGGCATGGGCCGATGTAGCGGTGTCCGCCGCCGGGACCACCTGCTGGGAAATGTGCCTGATGGGGCTTCCCGCTCTACTCGTCGACCTGGCGGAGAATCAGACTCCGGTTGCGCGGGAGTTGGACCGCCGAGGATGCGCAATTCACTTGGGTAGCTTGCCCGACGTCTCGTCCGGGAAGATTGCGGAACAGGTGGACCGTTTATTGAGGTCCGAGGAGGAGCGGCAGGCTATCTCGTTGCGCTGCCGCGAACTTGTAGATGGGAAGGGGGCGAGGCGCGTGGTTTCGGCTCTCCACGGCGTCAAACTCCGCCTGCGGCCCGCGCAAGAAGGTGACATCCGCTTGTTATGGGAGTGGGCGAACGATGCTGGGGTTCGCGCTGCGGCTTTCTCGTCGACCCCCATTCCCTGGGAACAACACGAGTCTTGGTTCACGAGTAAGATGAGAGATCCTGCCTGTCATATTCTTATCGCCGAGGACGGGCAGGGCAGAGCGATTGGGCAGCTCCGTACGGACTGGCGCTCCAGTGAGGATGCCGAGATCGACGTGAGTGTTTCGAGCGAGTGTCGTGGGGAAGGCTATGGCCGCGTGCTGATCGATCTGGGCGTGAACCGGGCCCTGGCTGAACGACGCGCTGCCAGGCTGCATGCCTTCGTGAAGCCGGAGAATCAGGCGTCGCGCCGCTCGTTTGAGTTGGCGGGATTTGGAAGTCTGGGTGAGGAGTACGTGAACGGGCACCGAGCCATTCACTATGTCCGCACTGGCAAGCCGGATCAGGACTGAGGAGCGGATGATGTCGCGGGCGACTCAAGCGGAACTCCTGGAACAGAGAATTGCGGAGAATACCGCAGCGCAAGAAATTGATCTGGCAACGTGGGTGTTTGAGCGGATTGAGGTGCGGCCGGGCGACCGCGTTTTGGAACTATGCTGCGGCACCGGTGGGCAGACGCTGCGCTTGTTGGATGGGGTTGGCGAAGCTGGACAAGTGGTCGCGCTGGATATTTCCCGGGAGGCGCTGGACACGCTAACTTCGAAAGCGGCCGTGAGCCGGGAACGGCTCACGACCATCGAGGCCAATCTCGATCGCTTCTCGCCTACGCTACGGGAGGCCAGAGTGCAAGAAGCGAGCTTCGATCTGATGTTTTGCGCGTATGGTCTTTACTACGCCGCCGATGCTCGACGAACCTTGCAACAGGCTCGGGCATGGTTGAAGCCTCGGGGCACAATCGTGGTGGTTGGCCCGTTTGGACCTAATAACAAGCCTCTTTTTGACCTCGTTCGCGCCAGCGGCATTCGGCTTGCCGAGCCGGTTACTTTCTCCAGTGAGCGTTTCATGTCCGAGATCGTGTTGCCCTGGGCGGCGGAGAATTTTGAAGCACTCTCGGTGCACAGCGTGGTAAACCGCGTACGTTGGAGTACGCCAGAGAGAGTGCTGAACTACTGGCAAAACACGACATTCTATGATGCCGAGAAACGGCCAGCATTCGAGGAACTGCTGCGTTCTCATTTTGCCAAGCATAAGGAATTCGTCAATGAAAAGTGGGTCATGCTGGTGGAGATGAGCCGTGGCCGGTAGACCTGTTCTCGTGGTTGCAGCCCATCCGGATGATGAGATTCTCGGATGCGGGGGCACGGCGGCGCGTCTGGTTCAGGAGGGCCGCGAGGTGTACTTCGCCATCTTGGGGGAGGGAATCACTTCACGGCACGAGAATCGCGAGGCCGCCGATCCCAAGCGCTCGTCTCTTCTCCATCGCCACGCGCGGGCGGCAGCGGCGGCAGTTGGAGTGAAAGATGTTTTTCTGTATAAGCTTCCGGATAACCGTCTCGATACCGTACCGCTATTGCAAGTGGTGAAAATGGTGGAAGAGGTAATCGAGAAGCTGAAGCCGGAAACGATCTACACTCATCACCCCGGAGATTTGAATGTCGACCATGGCGTGATCCATCGTGCCGTTCTCACGGCGACGAGGCCGATGGCCGGGCAGCCGGTGCGCGAGATATACGCCTTCGAGGTGCCGTCGTCGACGGAATGGGCCTTCGGCGGTGTGCAGCCGGTATTTCGTCCGAATGTTTTTGTGGATGTGTCCGCGACCCTCGAAACTAAGATCGCCGCCATGGCCTGCTATGAGACGGAGACGCGGGAGTTTCCGCATCCGCGATCGCCCGAAGCGCTGCGCGCCGCCGCGATCCGCTGGGGCAGCGTTGCGGGATGCAATGCGGCGGAAGCCTTCGAGTTGGTGCGTTCAGTGCGTTCCAAGGACAGCGTTGCGTGACGCCGCAGATACAAATCGGCAAGCGTAGCATCGGCCCCGGTCAACCGGCCTATGTGATCGCCGAGATGTCCGCGAATCATGGTCAGAGCTTCGACCAGGCCGTGGAGATCGTTCGCGCGGCCAAAGCTGCCGGCGCCGACGCTGTGAAACTGCAAACGTACACGCCCGCCACGATAACAATTCAGAGCGATCAGAGTTACTTTCAAGTGCGCGGGGGAACGCTGTGGGATGGACGCACGCTCTACGATCTTTACGCCGAGGCCTACACGCCGTGGGAGTGGCAGCCGAGACTCAAGAAGCTGGCAGAGGACTTGGGGATGGTTTTGTTTTCGAGCGCGTTTGATTCGACCGCAGTGGATTTTCTCGAAGAGATGTGCGTGCCCGCCCATAAAGTGGCTTCGTTCGAGTTGGTGGACATTCCTCTCATCCAGCGAATGGCACGCACAGGCAAACCACTAATCATCTCCACTGGCATGGCCACGGTGGAGGAGATCGATGAAGCTTTGCAGAGCGCTGGTGAGGCGGGCGCGACGCAGATTGCCTTGCTGAAGTGTACGAGTGCTTATCCGGCGCCCGCCGAGGAAATGAATTTGCGGACGATTCCGGAGATGGCGCGGCGCTTTGGAGTACCCGTGGGTTTGTCCGACCACACGATGGGGATCGCAGTGCCGGTGGCGGCTGTCGCGCTGGGCGCTTGCATCATTGAAAAGCATCTGACGTTGTTGCGTTCGACTCCGGGGCCGGATAGCGCGTTCTCTTTGGAACCACATGAGTTCAAATCCATGGTGGATGCGGTGCGGACCGCGGAGAAGGCTCTTGGCGAAGTGCACTTTGGCTTGAGCGAGAAGGAAGAAGTGAGCCGCGCGTTTCGCCGTTCACTGTTTGTGGTGGAGGATGTGAAGCAGGGCGAGACATTTGACGCGGCAAATGTGCGATCCATTCGGCCCGGACACGGGCTTCATCCGCGGCATCTAACGGAAGTTCTGGGGAAGCGCGCGGCGCAAGGCATCAAGCGCGGTACTCCTCTCAGATGGGAGTTTGTGGTCCGATCATGAGGTGCCTGTTGTTGAGCCCGATTTTGAAGTGCGTCGTGTGTTCCTTCCACCGCGACTTCCGGTGTCGCATGTGAGGCACAGCACCATAAGAGATCATGAGTTAGACTCGGGCCTGATTTCCGATGGCCGATACAAAGCCCGATTCCGAAGCAGATCCGAATATTCCTACTTACAACCGGCCCGCGGTTGTGGAGTATTATGCCGCGCTGAACTATCTCACACCCTGCGAGCGCTTGTTGTTCGATACGCATATCCGGCCGGGGATGGATATCCTTGACCTGGGGGTGGGCGGGGGACGCACCACGGCCTACCTTTCGTCAACTGCAGCGCGGTACGTAGGGGTTGACTATGCTTCGGAAATGGTTGCAGCGTGCCGGAAAAAGTTTCCACAGCTCGAGTTTGAGACGGAGTTTGCTTCCGATCTGTCGAGATTCGCGACGTCGAGCTTTGACGCTGTCGTGATGGCCTTCAATGGCATGGATTACGTGATTCCCGACGAATTCCGCTTCCGCGCGCTGCGAGAAATTAACCGAGTGCTCAAGCCGGAGGGAATTCTGATTTTCTCCTCGCATAACCCGCGGGCGATTTGGGTGCGGGCATCGTGGAATCCGCAACGGTTGCGGGATGTGGCACGGGCTATTGCCGGGAGTGACTCCGCCTTCTTTCTGCCCCTCCTCTGGTTCGTGACTACGGCGCGCGCGATTCCGGCTGGCCTGAAAGCTGGCCTGCAGACTCTCGGCCGGGCCGCGAAGCGATTGTCAACACGGGCGTTTTGGCATGGGCAGGGCTATTGGCGGGATCCCGCGCATGGCGGCCTGAAGACTCACGGGTCAACTCCTGAGAAGGTTGCTCAAGAACTTGGCGGGTTTGGTTTCCGGCTGCAGCGTGTTCTGGGAGACGACTACCCGCGTGCCAGCCGGCGTTATGTTACAGATTGGTATTACTATGTGTTCTCGAAAACCGGAGCGACTGGAAGGAAGTGAGTCTGCGCATTGTTCTGCACAGGGAAATTCCTGAAGATCCCATGCTGCATCGTCAGTGGAATGACCTGGCTTTGCAGATGGAGCGGCCGGAAGTGTTTTACACGTGCGAGTGGGCGTTGGCGGTGCAGTCGGCCTATCAGGCTTCCCTCAAGCCGCTGCTGCTCCTAGGTTATGAGGGAGACCATCTGGTCGGGGCGGCGTCGCTGGCCACAGATCGGGCCGAAGAAAATATATGTTTCCTTGCCGCCACGACTGGCGATTATTGCGACTTTCTGACCCAACCGCAACAGCGGCCGGAGTTCGTTGATGCAGTCTTCGCGGAACTCGCAAAGACGAACCCGGGCTTCGTGGCGTTGGCGAATCTGCCAGAAGATTCGGCAACGCCTGCCGCGCTTCGGACGGCGGCAAGGAAGCATGGGTTTCACCCGCACGTGCGACCAGCATACTTGTGCGCCCAGGTGGAGTTGGGTTCCACAGAACAACGCCAAGAGTTGAAAACCGCCCTGGTGGGGAAGAAGAAGCTTCGCCGGTTCCTCCGAGCGATGGAGCGCGAAGGGCCTGTTACATTTGCGCACCTGCAATCGCACGCCCAGATTCAGGCAACCCTGCCGAAGTTTGCCGATGCTCACGTGGCGCGCTTCCAAGCTACACAACGCACGAGCAGCCTCTCCACGCCCGAGCGGCGGTTCTTCCTGGAGGAACTCGCGAGACGCTTTGCCGGCACCGGCGTCGTAACTCTGAGCATGTTGATGATTGCAGACCGGCCGGTTGCGTGGAACTATGGGTTTCAATTCCGCGGAAGCTGGTTTTGGTATCAACCAACTTTCGACAGCCAATGGGAAGAACACTCCCCCGGCCATTGCCTGCTTTCGAGGATTGTGATCGAAGCCTGTGATAGGGATGAAATGAAGGTGGTTGATTTAGGTCTGGGTGCGGAAGGGTATAAAGAGCGATTTGGAAACAGTACGCGCCAGACGCTCTACGTCACCGCGACAAAATCCTGGCGCCGCCATCTGCGAGAAATGGTGAGATACCGGGTGGCAAGTGTGTTGAAATCGTCGCCAAGAATCGAGTCCACACTCCGCCGCGTGCTGATGCAAGCCGCGCGAGTCCGCGGTCGCCAACCATGAGTCGATCGTCGCCCCTCCACATGAAGGGCGGAAAAGTGTTTAAACTAAGTTGCAAGCTCAGGATGACTCGCCTCAAAACTCGTCTCATCACCGTCTTTACTCCGTCGGATGCCGCTGCCGGCAACAGCAATGCTCAAAACCTGACGGTAAAGGAGATCGTTGCCCGTCTGCCCGAAGACCAGTTTCACGTGACCATGCTTTGCGATGGGAAGGACCCCGACGCGCGCCTGGCCGTTCGCAGGAACACGCGACTTGTGGCGTGGGCCAGACATGGCAATACGGCTCGCCTGCTGCGCCACTGCCTTTTCCCTCCTCCGAATATTTATTTTTTCCCCCGTACGGGTCCGCTGGATCGTATTTTCTTCGACCTGCGAAGGCGCATGGGCCTGAGAACCGCACTTATCACATATATTGTTATGGCCATGGATGCAGTAACGGGCGGGGGAATGATCGGCCGCTCCATCATGGAGGGGGACCTGGTGTTTGGCAACTCCAGACATGTGGTGGAGACGATCCGCCAGATGTTCGGGGTAGAGGCGAGTCCAATCTATGACGGCATTGACCGACGCCATTATTTTCCTGCCAAAGAGCGCGTGGAAAATGCCACGCCGGTCGTGTTATATGCGGGATCGTTGCAGCCCCGCAAGCGGGTGGAGTTGGTGATCCGACAGGCCGCGCGCCTGCCCGGCTTGCAGTTCCGGCTGGCCGGCAGGGGCGAAACCGAAACACAATGCCGCGATCTCGCGCAACAGCTCGGTTGCCGGAATGTGGTTTTTCTGGGACATCTGTCTTCCGCAAAGCTGGGCGATGAAATGCGGGGCGCAGACATTTTCTTTTTTCCCAGTGTCCTGGAAGGAAATCCGCAAGTCTTGCTGCAAGCTGCCGCCTGCGGATTGCCTGGCATTGCCATGGAGCTTTACCGCTCGGATTATGTAATCGATGGCAAAACCGGCTTTCTGGCTCGCTCGGATGGAGAACTCTCCGAGGATCTGGACCGGCTGGCTGGCGATGCTGCTTTACGCCGGTCCTTTGCCGCAGCCGCGGTTCACCACGCCGGTCAGTTTGATTGGGATGATATCGCCAGGCAGTGGGCGGTTGTGTTTCAGCAGACGGTGGCAAGTCGTCCGCCGTACGTTCGACGAAGAGCGTCTTAAGCAGTGCTGCCCCGCACATGGCGACTCCAACCATGAAACCGACAAGTGCGGTGGTGCGGTACGGTGGATTCGTTTTGTCCGTGGGAGCGGCGCGCGCTCTTGGGGCGGTGATCACCTCGATCACGTTTCCGATTCTTGTGCGGCGCCTGGGCGTTGAGATGTACGGGCTCTGGAGTTATGTCGTGGCGCTGTGCGCTTTCCTTCGAGGTCGTGGCCAATCCGGGGCTTAGCACTCACATCGTTCAACAGGTTGCCGCCCGCCGGCACGGCGCCGCCGACTTGGTCCCGGATTTTCTTGCCGTGCGCGGGTTAAGCATCCTGACCGCAATTATTATCCTGCAGCTGATTGCGGGTTTTGAGGTTCGCCCCGATGTGCGCTGGTTGCTGCGCTGGTATGGCGTGGGCATTCTCTGCGTAGGTTTGACGGGATCGGATTTTCTATTAACTGCCCTGGAGCTATTTCACGTACGCTCCCTGCTCGCTTTGATTCAGCAGGCTTTATATGCCGCGGGAGTTCTAATTCTGATCAAGAGTCCGAAAGACATTATATGGGTTCCCGCCAGCATTTTGGCATCGGCACTGGTAACGAACTTGGCCGGATGGCTGGCGCTATGGCACAACGGGTTCCGTCCGACGCTAGTCATTACTCCCCGCCGCTGGCGTGCAATGCTGGTACCGAGCTTCCACTACGCGGCGACCAGCATGATGGCCACGGTTTACCACCGCACCGGACATATCGTCGTGCGGTGGTTCCTGGGTGATTACGCCCTCGGACTTTACACAGCCGCGGTTCGCTTCGTGGATATCCTGCGCAACTTCGTAAATGTTGGATTGAGTGTGCTCATGCCCCGAATGGCGCTCACCGCGAAATCCCGGGCCGGGTTGAGACGGCTCGTCGATGCTGCCGTCTCCGTCCTGGTTGTCGCCAGCATTCCGCTCATGCTTGGGACTCTCACCACCGCTCATCTGGTGGTGCCATGGGTGCTGGGAGCCAGTTATGCGGGCGCGGTTGTGCCGGTGCGCTGGATGGCGGCCTATATGCTCGTGGCTCCCATTGCATCGCTGCTGTCGGGAACGGTTCTCTATGCTCTCGGGCGGTATCGCGCCTATCTTGCGTCAGCAACGGTAGGGGCCCTCGCGGCGGTTTTGCTTTCGCTGGCATTGGTTCGCGTCTACGGTTTGGCCGGGGTTTGCATGGCGTTCATCCTAGCCGAACTCGCGGTTGGTGTCACTGCGTACCGGTTGATTCCCCGCGATTTGAGGGGTCTCTGGAGAAGTCCCATCGCCGCGGTTGCAGGGTTTTCTGGGTTGCTGATGGTGGTGGCCGTCCGGGTGATGAATTCGTATAGCTCTCGACCGCTGCTCGTGGTGTCGGTTGGTGCAGCCGTCTACTTGATTGCCCTGGGTGCGCTGGGAGGAAGGTTGCTGAAGCGACAGTTCGGAGGCGCGCATTGACTGCGAATGAAAAGGCCGGGAAAATACGATACTCGCAGACCGAGTCAGTGCGGGAGATGGACATCGTCAACCCATCTCTCACCGACTTCAGCTATCTGGACTGCCAGCGTCGTACGCAGTTGATTCGAGAAGTGGCCTCGCGGCTCCCGGCAGGAACAACCAAGATATTGCTCGACATCGGCGGGAGGGGGAAACCTTATGCGGAATACTTCCGCGACCGGGTACTCTGGCATTTCGTCGTAGACATCGAGCCCGGCGCTTCCGTAGATTTTGTCGGGGACGCTCGCGTTTTACCGGTTGCCGAGGGCAGCGTCAACCTCGTCCTTTGCACCCAGGTCATCGAACACATTCCCGAGCCGGGGCGCGTATTGCAGGAAATCTTTCGCGTGTTGCGTCCGGGTGGCACGCTGATCTTAAGCGTGCCTGCCATCTTCCCCCAGCACGGATCGCCGGGAGATTACTGGCGCTACATGCCGCAGGGGCTGGCATGGTTACTGCGGGATTTTCGCAAAATTGAAATACAGGGAGAAACCGGCACGGTAGGCAGCCTGTTTCTGGTCTTCAATATGTATTTATACGTTTTCACCGGCCCCTGGCCATGGACGAGGCGATTGGCCAGCCTTTGCATTTGTCCAATTACAAATCTTCTGGGCCGCGCTGCTGCCGCAATTTATCGCGGCGATCAGTTCGCCAGCAACTACTTTGTCGTGGCGACGCGTTAACGTGAAAGACTCGAAGTTCACCCCTCGCAGAAACGCCGTTCGAGACCTGGCGCGATGTGGACATCTCCACCGGGAGTCGGTTGCTTGATCCCAAAGCTGGTAATCGTTACCGAGATCATTGCGCCCTACCGGATTCCTGTTTTCAATGCCCTGGCGAGGAGACGGGAAATTGACCTGCATGTTATGTTTCTCTCCGAGAACGATGCCAGCCTGCGCCAATGGCGGGTGTATAAAAACGAGATCAAGTTTCAATACGATGTGCTTCCATCTTGGCGGCAGCGCTTCGGCAGATATAATGTTTTGCTCAACCGTGGAGTGTTTTCAGCCCTGAACAAGATCAGGCCCGATGTTGTGTTGTGTGGTGGATACAACTATCTCGCCTCCTGGGAATCTGCTTGCTGGGCAAAGGCTCATCACGTGCCCTTGCTGCTTTGGTCAGAAAGCACGGCATTCGACAAGCGGCGAGGCCATCACGTTGTGGAATTCATGAAGAGGCGCTTTTTGACTCTATGCAACGCTTTCGTTGTGCCTGGAAGATCGGCGTTGCAGTACCTGAAGGGTCTTGGAATACCGGATGAGCGTATCTTCACAGCGCCAAACGCCGTCGACATCCCGCTATTTGCGGCATTGGCGGAAGAAGCGAGCCGGGAACAATTGCAGGTGCGTACCCGCCTCGCGCTGCCTTTGCGATACTTCCTTTACGTTGGACGATTGGTGCGGGCAAAGGGAGTTTTTGAACTTGTGGAAGCCTATGCCCTGCTTGAAGATGAGATTCGCGCCAAGATTGGGTTAGTATTTGTTGGAGATGGTGTGGACCGCTCGGAACTGATGGAACGAGCTTCACGAGTCTCACCGGGGACGATCCAATTTCCTGGTTTTGTTCAGCGTGAGGGCTTGCCCGAGTTTTACGCTTTGGCGGACGCGTTGATATTTCCAACTCATAGCGACACGTGGGGGCTGGTGGTGAACGAAGCGATGTCGTGTCGTTTACCAGTGATCGCCTCGAGTGTTGCCGGATGTGTGGCGGACCTGGTACAAGATGGCTGGAACGGATTTGTTGTCCCGCCTCGAGACCCATCTCAGCTCGCAATTACGATGGCACGTGTAGCACGTGATTCCGGACTTCGAATCGAAATGGGTTCCCGAAGCAGGGAACGAGTGGAAGCGTATTCTCCGGCGGCTTGGGCTGAAGGATTGGTAAAAGTAGTGGAATCCGTATGCGCGAGGGAGCGATGAAGGACAGGGCTCAGGTGATATTTCTCCCTCTGGGAATGGCTGCGGTTCTGGCCCTATTTGTCTTGATGGCGCGCCGCCCAGTCTGGTTCGCCAATACAACTTACCTCGGCGCGATTCTGGCATTGCAGATCGCCTTTGTCGGACTGATCCACTATGACAAGGTATTCTTTCCTCTATTGATGGGAACGTTTCTTTGGGCAGGATCGGCGCTGCCGTTTGCTGAAATTGCGAACTCGCTGCGCTGGCTTTTTTTAGGGATAGCCGCGTTCGCCGGCTTCGTCATCTGGATCAAGAATCCACGGCCGCGGCATTTTGGTTCCCTCCATCTGGTGGCCTCGTTGTGCGTACTCTCCGCACTCGTTTCCGCCATGGTTTCCGAGATACCGAGAACGGCCTTGCTTAAAGTAGCGAGCCTGTTTTTGCTGTTCCTGTACGCATCCTCGGGAGCCCGCGTGGCGGTTGCCGGACGAGAGCACAAATTCATAAGGGATCTAGTGCTGGCATGTGAGGTAATCGTTTACCTCTCGGCAGTGTGTTACTTCGCTTTGGGTTACGGCGTCTTCGGTAACCCTAACGCCCTGGGGGCAATCATCGGCGTTGTCGTAGTTCCGGTCCTGCTGTGGGCCGCTCTGGTGGCTGAAACTCGGGGTCTAAGGCAGCGCCGGTTTTTCGCCTTGGCCTTGTGTGGCGGGTTGCTTTACCTCGCCAACTCCCGCGCCTCCACCTTGGCCGCAATCGTGGTCGTGCTGGTGTTCACGGTGGCTGTGCGTCATCAACGCTTGCTCTTGCAGTTTGCCTTCGTTTCTCTTTTCTTCCTTACCGTGATGGCGGTGGTGAATCCTTCCCACATGGATGAAATGGTCTCATCGTTCACCGGACGAGTTGTGTTCAAGGAATCCGGCACTCACCACGGCCTGCTCGGGTCCCGCCTTTCCCCGTGGGCGGAGACGGTTTCCGTTATCAATCGGAGCCCCAAGAATCGTTTGTTCGGCAGTGGTTTTGGCACCAGTGAACTGGGGGATCTTCGGCCTGACATCGGTTCTTCTTCGGTGTACACGCTAGAAGGGACCAACCGGGAGCATGGCAACAGCTATTTGGCGCTGGCGGAGTATTTGGGACTGCTGGGTTCCGTGCCGTTTTTGGTCTTGCTTTTTATGCTGGTTCGGATACTGGTTCGAATCTACAGTTGGATGCGGAGAACCGGGAATCCCCACCACTATTGCATCCCACTCTCGCTGGTCGCGATCGCCGGTCTGGTACATGCCGGTTTTGAAGACTGGCTGTTCGCCGTGGGATCCTACCTCTGCTTGTTCTTTTGGGTGTCGGTTTTTCTGCTGATAGACCTCGCTCCGGAACCGAAGGCCGCGCTGCGAATGTCGGTCACCAAGTCGTTTGTGCCGTTCGCTCAGGCACAGGCATTGCGCCAGCCAACGGCATAATCAGAAGAAGAAGGCTAGGCGCAGCGGGCCGTTCAATGGCTTTCCATTCTGATCGAACCCATCGCTGCTTACTAAGTATTCGGTTTATGCCGCGATCACGCTATGTGCTTCAACCCCTCCTGCGGAGCGGCTTCGGCCGCGCCTGCCATCTCTGGGGTTTCCTCATGCAGATCTCTTCTGCCCGGCGTGGGGGGCGGCGCCAGGCGATGTCCCAGCCGGATCATCGGCCGCTCCACTAATTCATAGCTCGCCGCTGCCAGCAAGAAAACTAAAATCAGATTCCACGGGAACCGCTGCAGAATCGACAACGGCCACCGAGCCCCTGGAATCAAGAACACTTGCTGCCACAGATAGAGACTGTAAGAGAGCCGCCCCACCCACTTCATCACAGGATTTTCCAGGAACCTCCCCACCACCCCAACTGGATGCAACACCGTACCGGCAACCAGCATCGCCAGCAGCACCGACTCGTGCAGGCCATAGTCATGCTTCCGCGTAATCGCCTGCGTAAGCACATACGCAAGCACACACCCCCACCATACGGCCCCAGTGAAATGCCGCTCCAGCCACGCCCGCCAGCGCGGTTCAGCCATTACCAACGCTGCCAGACATCCGAGCAACAGCGCGTCCAGGCGCACATCCGTTCGCGAGGGGAACAGGAGTCCGGGCAGATAGCGATTCACCAGTTGGTGGTGGAAATCCCACCACCTCCACATCGCCACCGCAGCCACCAGACCTGCCGCGACATAGCGCGCCCGCACTCGTCCAGAAAAGGCCAGCAACGCTGGCCACAGCAGATAGAAGTGTTCCTCGACTGCAAGTGACCAATAGTGGATCGTGTATCCTCCCCACCCCGCGCGAATCCAGTCCGGCGGCAGGTAATTGCGGAAAAACAAGACGCAGCTCCACCACTCCAGCGGCGTCACGATCACCAAGCCGGACACGCCCAAGAGAGCTAGCATGCCAAGGTACGTGAACGCTGCGGGAAGGATGCGGCAAGCGCGCCGAACGTAAAAACCCCTCAGACTAATGCATCCAGAGAGTTGTTCTTCCTCCAGCAGTCGCGAGCAGATGAGAAATCCGCTGATGGCAAAAAACAGGCTGACTCCATTGGGTCCTGTACGCAGAAATGAATACCACGTAGATCGCTGAAAAAAATCCGCAGTCCCGTGATCGAGGAGGACGCCGGCAATAGCAATGGCGCGCCAGCCATCCAGGGTTGGCAGATAACCGCCGCGTTGGCGCGCCAATCTTGCTTGTGGAATGAATCCCATGGTATAGGCTGAGTGGCAATACTAAACTAGGGATCTGTGCATCGGAAACAGCGGTGCGCCAACATTCCGATACCGCGACTCCAATGGTGGAACAAGCCTCCGGAAATATTCCCTCGATCCATTCACGCAGCCGAATTTTCGACGATGGAAACTGGTAGTATACTGACTCCCAATCAATCAGCGAACAATCAGCGTGTAAACAGCGTCCGGGAGAAGTGGGGATGGCGGATTCGGTAGAGTTGCGGATGAATAATGTTTTGAGGAATGAAGAATCTTCCGGCCAGCGAGTGGACATCCTGGAATGCACGCTGCGGGATGGAAGCTACGCCGTAGATTTCAAATTCACGGAAAACGATACTGCGATCCTGGCGGGCGTTCTGGGCCGGCTTGGTTTTCGCTGGATTGAAGTGGGCCACGGCGTCGGACTGGGCGCCATGAAGGCCGGCAAGGGTACGATGCCGGCCACCGACGAACGGCTCATCGAAGCCGCCAAGCGGGCCGCACCCAATGCTCAGATTGGCTGCTTCTTCATTCCTGGAATTGGGACGGCCGATCAACTCAGGTCCGCGCGCGCAGCCGGAATGGACTTTGTCCGCATTGGCTATAACGCTCCGGAAATCGAGGATGCTTATCCTTACCTGACGTTGGCCAGAGAATTGGGGCTGAAGCCTTGTCTCAACTTCATGAAGACCTATGGCATCGCGCCGGCTGCGTTTGGCGAAAAGGCACGAGAGGGCGCGGCAGCCGGGGCAGAGGTTATTTACTGCGTCGACTCCGCGGGCAGCATGTTCCCTGAAGACGTGCGCAAATATCTGAGCGCTGCGCGCGAACGTTCCGAGTGCAAATTAGGTTTCCACGGCCACAGCAATCTGCAGTTCGCCGTTGCCAATAGCGTGGAAGCGGTTCGTTGCGGCGCCAGCTTCATCGACACCACGCTCTTCGGATTGGGACGGAGCGCAGGCAACGTCCCCACCGAGATCGCGGTGGCCGTCTTCAATAATCTTGGGATTGAAACTGGCATCGATCTCTTCGAGGTCATGGATGCTGCGGAAGAATTTATGGGCCCGCTCATGTCGCAGATGCAACTCTACGACATGATGTCGGTGGCGATGGGATGCAGCCAGTTTCATTCTTCGTTCCTTCCGAAAGTCGCCGCGGCTGCACACCAGCATGGAGTCGAGTTGCGCAGACTCGTGGTCGCTATGGGCAAACTCGATCCGGTGAACCTCGATGAGAACAATCTGAATCGCGTGGCTGCCAGTTTGCCGAAAATAACGGCAGAGAAGAGGCGCGAGATGCTGACGTCGTTCGCCGTGCCTGGCATCTCGGCCCACAGCATCAGCAGTTCGCTCTCGGCGGTGCAGTCGTTGGTAGAGGGAATGATCGTGACCTGCGCCAAACGCCGCGCCCGGCCTGTGCTGGAACTCGTCGCTTCCGAATCGCCTTCTCCAGATCTGGTCCTAGCGGACCTGGTGCTGTCGGAAGGCCCGGTTGTCCTCGGTAGAGTAGTCTACGGTTCATTCGAAGTGCTAGAACAGGTCTTGAGGATGACGGGCAATAGCGTGCCGTTGTATTTGAGCGACAAGGATGGAGGCGCGTGGGCTGCCGAGTGGCCCGCATACCTGCGGAGAAATTGTGGGGGCGGAGAGAATTCTGCCGGTGCGCTCGAAGCGCCTCTTTGCCAGTTACCTGGAAGATGTCGTGCTGACCACGGCCCAGCGTTATGGCGATTTCTGCATGATGATCTACGGGAGTCCGAATCGCGCCGTGCTGCAGCACTGCTCTGAGACTTTCAGCAACGTTGTGGTGCACGGCAACTTGCCGCCCGGAGCGCCTGAGAACTGTTGGCAGCTGGCGGACTTTTCTGACCGTATGCATTTCGACCTGGGGATTGGAGTCGCGTTGCTTCTTTGTCCGCCAAGTGCGGCCGACTCGGCCTCGATTGATCAATTGCTGTTGCCGGAAGGAATTGTGATCACCGCCGGTCATTTCCCCCGTTTCGAAATGGATATTCCAGGCCGCGCGATTCTGCGTCTCGACCCCAACCACGCCTATCGTGGCCAGATGGACCGGTGGGTGGCCATCTCGAATCTCATGAAGTCGGCTCAACCCAGTCCTGTGGCGATGCAATGACGATCCACGAAAAGACGATCCGCGAAACCATCATGGAGGTCGTGACGCGCCGCCAGGGGCGGGTCTTCCTGGTGGACGCAATCACCGGTCGTGAAATTACTTACGGCGAGTTTCACCGCCAGGCCTGCGCCCTGGCTGCGGATCTCCGCCGGCGAGGCGTGCAGAAGGGCGAGCGCATCGGCGTGATGGTTCCGAATTGCTGTGAATTGGCGGCGCTTTACTTTGCCTGCATTTATCTCGGAGCGGTCATCGTCCCCATCAATCCAGCCCTGAGCAAGAATGACGTCCAATTTATATTGGCGAACTGCAAACCCACCCTCATTCTGGCAAGCGCAACCTGCGCCGATGCAATCAAGGGCTTTCACGCGAATGTGCTGCGCTTGGTCACGGCACAGGACCCGATCAAAGACTCGAGCGTGCCCGACTTGATCAGGATTGACGACCTCGAGAACACAACAGATTTCGTGCCCCTCGAAACTGCCGACGGCGAAGACCTGGTTGTGATTATGTACACGTCGGGTACTTCCGCGAAGCCCAAGGGGTTAGCGCACAAACTGGGACGAATGTTCCGTAACGCAACCGCCTTCGCGAGTGCTGAGGGAATCAACCAGGACTCGCGATTCTATCTGACGCTTTCGATGGCCTACATGGGTGGTCTCTATAACCTGCTTGTCTTGCCTTTCCTGTGTGGCGCCAGCGTGGTAGTGGATCATGTCTTTGACGCGCGTTCGAGCCTGAATTTCTGGGACAAGGCGAAGAAGAACAACGCCAACACCCTTTGGCTGGCTCCAACCGTCTTGTCGATCCTGTTGCGCATGGATCGTGGCCGCACGGGGGAGGAGTTTTGCCGCAACTCGGTGCGGCACGCGTTTGTGGGGTTCGCTCCACTTCCCTTAAAGGTGAAGGATGAGTTCGAAAACAGGTACGGCGTGCGGTTGATCGAGAATTACGGTCTCTCGGAGACTCTGTTTGTTACCGCTCGTTCCCAAGGCAGTTTTTCTCACGGAGGGCACGGTTACGTCGGCGAACTTCTGCCAGGAATAAAACTCCGCATCGTAAGTGACAAAGAAGAACCCGTCGCGCCTGGCATGGATGGGGAAGTGCAGATCCTGACGCGCGATCGGATGGCCGGCTACCTGGACGCCGCTGGGGCCCTCTTGGAAATGGATGCCTCCGCCTGGTTCCCAACCGGTGACATGGGCCATCTCGACCATCAGGGATCACTCTTTATTACCGGCCGCAAGAAAGACCTCATCATTCGTGGCGGCGTGAACATCAGCCCTGCAGCCATCGAAGAAGCGCTGATGCCTCTCGACGGCATAGCAGACGTTGCCGTGGTGAGTATTCCTCACGAACTTTATGGCGAAGACATCGTGGCTGTGCTGAAACTTGAGGGGGGTGTGGAACTCGATTCCATGCTGGATCGGGTGGTCGCGCATGCGAGGCGCACTCTGGCCCAGCATCAGCAACCCGCCCGGTACATCGCGATCGATGAACTTCCCAAAACTGCGAACGGCAAAGTGCAGAAGGCCCGCATTCGCGAGTTGGTGGCGGAGAAGCTGCAAGTCGGCTCGACCTCGACTCTTCGAACGCCGGTGACGGAGAGCGCAGGCGTATCCCGTTGATGCTCCGTACTACTGATGTTCCGAACTAAAGATCCGCGCTGAAATCTCGGAACCATAGACGCATGAAAATTATCGACCTTTCATTGCCCATCGAAGAAGGCATGATGACGTTTCCCACGCACTGGCATCCGGTGGTCGAAGTCACAATTCTCGGCCGGCATGGCATCGAAGGCCGCGAGACCCGCAAGCTGGTCCTGGGAACGCACATTGGCACTCATGCCGACGCGCCCCGTCACTTCATCCCAAACGGCAGGACCATCGATGAAGTTCCCCTGGATGTGCTGATTGGCCCGGCCACGGTGGCGGATTTCACGGGCTGCCGGCCGCTGCAAGAGATCGATATCGTAGACCTCAAGCAAAGATTGGGCGAGAAAGTACCCGCGCGTTTGATTCTGCGCACAGGTTGGTCCGAATATTTCGGCAACATGAAGTTCTATAACGAGTACCCATTTCTGTCCGAAAGCGCTGCGCGCTGGCTGGTGGAAAAAGGTGTGCGGCTGATCGCGATGGATACGCCATCACCGGATAATCCGGCCCATTCGCGAGGAACGTCCAAGGACTCTCCCAACCACAAAGTATTGTTGGGCGCGGGGGTGGTGCTGGTGGAATACGTTGCCAACCTCAAGGCCCTGACTGCATCGGAAGTGGAACTCATCGTGATGCCGTTGAAGTTGAAGGGATGCGACGGTTCGCCGGCCCGTTGCGTGGCTATCGAGAAGTGAAGCGAGGGGTAGAGTTGAAGGCACAGGTGCAGGATTGGCTTACAAACTGGTTCGTGGCGAAAGGGAAGATCGGTAAAAGCGCGTCAGAAACTTCGCTCGACACCGACTACTTCGAAGCCGGATGGCTCACTTCCATGGAGGTGGTGGAATTCGTTACCGAGATCGAGCAACGGTTTGGCATGCAGTTTTCCGATCGCGATTTGCAGGATGCTCGTTTCGTCACCATCGCAGGTCTTACCGAGCTAATTCTCGAGCGCTCGACCGAGACTAGTGAGAGCAGGTAAATTGCGCACCCAGCCTCAGTTCGCACCCGGAACATAGTGAAGAAAGATATACCAGCAAAGCTGCATGTCCTGACGCTCACTCCTTTCTATCCCTCCGCTGGGGACGAAGTGAGCGGTTGCTTTGTAGCTGAAACTCTTCGGCAGCTCCAGGGCTACGGTGTGGCGTCATCGGTGATCGCGGTCGATTCGATTTATCACGGCAAACGAAGGTCGAGCCAATGGTCTCACGCCGACTGGATTCGCTATCCGCAGCTGCCCGGAAACATCGGCCTGTCGAGTGCAGGCAAGTTCTTGGGCGCCCTTCTTCTGAGAAGAGTCCGGCAACTGCACCGGCGTTCGCCGATTCATGTGATCCACGCTCATGCTGCTCTGCCTTGCGGACATGCCGCGGCAGTGCTTTCGCGGGGCCTAGGCATTCCGTTTGTTGTTACCATTCATGGTCTGGATGTTTTCAACAGTTGCTTCCAGAAAGGGATCGCAGCAGGATGGCGCCGCCGAGCTTCCGTGAATGTCTACAAGAGCGCAAGCAAAGTGATCTGCATCAGCGGCAGGGTGCAGCGATTGCTGACCGATGGGATGGGCGTAGCGGTGACTTCTCAGGTGGTATACAACGGCACGGATCCCAGCTCATTTGCGCCTGGCCCTGCACAAAACGGGCCCCCGACAATTCTGATGGTGGGGAATCTGTTGGCGGGAAAAGGGCACGAGCTTGTACTGAGGGCTTTCAGCCGAGTGAGAGATTCACATCCGGACTTGCAATGCCGCATCATCGGAGAAGGAGCAGATCGAGATCGTTTTGCCAGCTTGGCCAAAGAGCTGGGCATCGGCGATCAAGTGCATTTTCTCGGACGCCGAAGCCGCTCCGAAGTTGCGGAGGCCATGCGTAACTGCACAGTTTTTGCGCTGCCCAGCCGGTACGAGGGGCTGGGATGTGTTTATCTGGAAGCGATGGCTAGCGGCAAACCCGTAATCGCATGCCGGGGACAAGGCATCGACGAAATCATTCATCATGGCAGCAACGGATGGCTGATTCCAGTCGACGGTCTCGAGGAACTCGTGCAGGGTCTACAAGTCTTGCTGGCAGATGCCGAACAGTGCGCACGAATCGGCCACGCTGCCCGGCAGACGATCCTCGATAGGCTTACGCTGTCTCATCAAGCGGAAAGTCTGGTGAAGATTTACCAGGAAACCGCGCGATGACCACACCTCGAATAATGCCGCGGGAGCCAACTCCGCGCAGCGAACTGGTTGCAATCGCAGAGAACGACATCGCCGATGTTGCGTGCTTCATCGCAGCTCAATCCGGACGAACCGCGGAAAACGTAGAGGCGCATCTCCGTTGGTTCTTGCTCGAAAACCCAGCCCGCAGGCCGCAGAACCCGCTGGGCTTTGGACTGCAGTCCGCCAGCGACCTCGTAGGATGCATTCTGTGCAGCCCGCAAGCCTTCCAGTTCGAGAAGGAAAACATCCTTCTCATGGGTTCCAGTTCGTTCTACGTGGATGATCGTCATCGCGGTCACGGAGGCCGCATCTTCTTGCAGTATTGCCGGCTCGGAAACCAGAGGCCTCTATTTGGAACGTCGGCCAACGCCGAGGCCGCCGCTTTGTGGAAAGCGGCGGGGGCGAGTCCCATCCCGTACTCGGACGGCGAACTGTTTGGTGTGCTTCGCTGGCCGCCGGTGGTTGAGGAGTTCGCGCATCGAAGCAATCCGAGTCGCGCACTCTCCCGTTTGGCTGGCAGTCCCATCTCCCACCTCGCGGGACTTGCTCGGCCCTTGAACGTTGATTGCAACGCTTCCGATGCTCTTCAGCAGCTTACTTCTGCGGAGCAGGTAAATGATCTTCCTATACACGATTCCTCCGCCAAGCTGACCGCGATGCGTGACTTGCCCTACATTCGCTGGCGCTATTTCTTCGGAAGGGATCAAACCATCGCCGCGTTCGCCTTTCGCAGCCAACAGCCAGACCGGGAAATACTGGTAACAGTGAATCAGCGCACTCGCGGATATCGCGGCCAAATCAACACACTCAACTTGCTCGATGTTTATCCGGAAGTCCCTCCCGATGAATATTTGCGGATTGTCGGGGCATTGATTGCCCGCTACAGGAAGGCCGTGGACGCGGTGGTGCTGCGCAGCCAGGATCCAGATCGGCAGAAGATATTTTGCGAAAGAGGTTTTCAGTTGCGCACCTTCGAGGCGCCGAACGGGTGGTTTCTTGATAAAGGCAAGCTATTGCCTACTCGCGATTGGTATCCCGTGCCGGCCGATGGCGATGGGCTCATTTAGGATTCCAGAGCGCAGTGAGCCAGTCGCACCGAACCAGTTGCAGCGAACCAGCGTAATGAACTTCGCGCAATGAACATCAGAAGCCAAGCTCGGTCATTGCTGATTCACGCTGCCACACTGGCTCGCGTGGACGAGTTAGCGCTCCGCATGCAGAAGGGCAACGGACGCTCGCGAGGGGTGGTTATCGGGATGCACGAAACCCCTGCTGCTTTGGCAGCGCAGTTCCGCGAGCAGTTGGAGTGGGCGTCCCAGCATTTTACGATTGCCAGCCTGGAGAGTTTCGCCAGGCTGTGGGAGCGGCATCCTGAATCCGAGGCCAGCTTTAGGCCTCCGATCCTGTTTACTTTCGATGATGGAAGGGAGAGCAACTTCACCGTCGCAGCGCCGTTGCTTGAATCCTTTGGCGGACGGGGAGTGTTTTTTGTTGTGCCGGCTTTTGCGAAGTGCGCCGGCGGCGGCGAGGCACTCGCCTTTTATCGATCGAGAATAAATCCAAACTCCAGGCCCGGCGACGAGCAAAGGGAGGACTGGAAGCCCATGAGTCCCGCGCAGATTGCGGAATTGGCGGCTCGAGGCCATGCCATCGGGAGCCATACGCTCACGCATCAACGGCTGGCGGGGCTTTCGCCCGAAGTATTGGAACGCGAGATTGGCGACAGCGCGCGCAAACTCGCCTCATGGACGGGAAAGCCGACAAACGCATTCGCCTGGACGTTTGGATGGGATGCAATCGATGCGAACGCCTGGGAAGTAATACGGCGTCATCATCGCTTCTGTTTTGCTCCTTGCGCCGGAGCGATCGACAGCCGTTATGACATCCCAGGCCTGCTGTGGCGCCGGGAGATCGAGGTGAAATACTCCGCTGCAGAATATCGCTTTCTTTATTCGGGGCTGGTGGACTTGTGGTGGAGTACTCGACGAAGCCGCCTTCGCAAGATGCTGCAAGTCTCGACCGCGGGTAATGTCGAGTAACCGTTACGTTACGTGTATTGCGTAACCGTTCGGGCACACCTGAGGCGGGGGTGCAGCGATGGGCACGCACCGAAAAATGATTCACCTTTTTATCAACGCGCTCGCAGCCAGTGCAGGAGGAGGACTCACTTACGTGCGCAACGTTTTACCCCGCCTTGCGGTTCGGGACGACGCGTGCGCTACGGTCCTGCTCAGTGCAGCAGTGCGCGGTGAGATTGCAGAATCTGCCCGCGTTACTGTTCTGCAGGAGGATTCCCCCGCGAGTTCCGGCGGCCGCTTCTGGTACGAACAGCGCAAACTGCCGGACCTCATTCGCCGCTCCGGGGCCGATGTCCTGTTGTCTGCCGGAAATGTTGCGCTCTACCGCTCGCCAATACCGCAAGTTCTACTAAGCCGGAACGCCCTCTACACTTCTGCCGACTTCCTGCGGGACTTGCGGGACCGTGGCGACTACAGGTTGTGGCTTGACACTGAAGTGAAGGCCAAGCTTGCCCGATGGTCTGTGCGCACGGCGGACTGCACGGTCGCTCCCAGCGCCACGTTTGCCAACGACCTGCGGCAGTGGACGGGAATGCCTGTGGTCTCGATCCACCACGGTTTTGATCACGAAGCCTTCTTCCGCAAACAGACTCCGTTAACACCAGAGGTGCAAGCACGACTCGCTACGACCGCAGGTTCGCTGCGGCTGCTGTTCGTCAGCCATTACAACTACTATCGGAATTTTGAAACGCTGATTCGAGCGCTGGCGATTTTGAAGGAGAAGCTGCACCCTCGCACCGTCCGCCTGATTCTGACCTGCAAACTCAACTCGAAGGACAATCCAGGAGACTACCCCGCGGACACGGCGGCAGAGTTGGTGCGGCAACTCCGGCTGGGCGAGGAAGTCGTTCAGTTGGGTGCGGTCTCGTACCGTTCTCTGCATCACCTCTATCAGGCCTGCGATTTGTATGTGACTCCCGCCTACGCCGAGACGTTCGCTCACCCCCTGGTCGAGGCGATGGCCAGCGGCCTTCCCGTGATTGCGTCGGATTTGGCTGTGCACCGCGAGATATGTGGCGAAGCTGCGCTGTACTTCCCACGTTTCTCGCCGGAGAGCCTCGCCGGCCTGGCCATGCAGGTATCTCAATCGATGGAACAGGCCGCGGCCATGCGTGAAATGGGATTGTTGCGGTCGCGAGACTTCAGTTGGGACAAGCACGTTGAGGAACTGCTGCAGTTGGCCCGGGGCTTGGCTGAAAAAAGCTCTGGCAGATGAAGCGCGCGTGAACGGAAATCATTAATAAGAACGAGGTGCTTATGCGTGGTGCGCATTGCGTTGTGAAGCAACTGAGATGCTTGGCTCGACGACGATTCTTCACGAAAGCTGCGCTGGCCGTCTGGTTTTTCTGTTCGTCGAGTTGGATCGCTGCCCAAAACCAGGCGAGTGCTCAGGAAGCTGGGCAGTACGCAGCAAAATACGCGTCGGCTTATAACTGGATTCAATCTCCAGCAAATCCGCCAGCATTAGTCGCGGGCGCTGATACGATCACGCTCAAGCCTTGTCCACGAGGGTTAAGAGTGGCTGACCCGCCGGGCCTGGTCAGCCACGTCGCGCCGCACGAGTACGTTTACATCGCCACGACAGGTGACCCGGAGGCGGCACTCATCACTGGGGGAGGCGGCCATTCGGGGGACGCGTCCTGCACCATCGATGTGACTTTGAAGTACCCGCACCCTGCCGGCTATAGCTTAAGTTCGGCGACCGGCGGCATCAAAGAGGCCTCGGAAGATGCCATGTTTCTCGCGGAGCCCTATGGCGGAGGTATCCGCCGTCGGCAAGGAGGAACGGTAATTCTTGATACGGCCGGTTCTCCCTACAAGATTCATGCGCCTGTCTACATCGAAGCCACCAACCAGTTGATCAGCGGGGCGGGCGGAACCATCGATTGCTACCTTCTCGACGAAGATTGCATGAAGGCCGGAGACAGCAACGCCAACCACTTCGGCAGCATTCAACTTGAGCATCTGCGATTCCACCCGAACCTGATCGGCGGCACAAACAGCGCGCTCTACGTAAATGCGAATGCCACAATCGTACGCGATGTCACAGTGCTCTATTCCTCGACCCACGCGACCTTCGGCCACCTCGTAACCGTTTGTGACGATCAGGCCTTCGCTCTGGACGGACTGAACTATGGGGGATTCGGAATACGCAATGATGCGAAATTCGTTGGGTCCGTGGTGTTCGCTCCCGGCCCGTTCAACAAGTGCTCCGCCGTTGGCTGGCTGAAGAACATGCAGATCAGCGGGCAGGGCGTAGGAAACGGCATCGACTGGCAGTCGGGCAATTCGTTGCATGTTTCTGACAGCGTGATTCAGGGTTTCTCGCAGTTCGGAATTCGCACGGGGACGATGCGAGGCGGCTACAGTCCAACTCAGATCGACAATGTCTATATGGAGTTGAACACTCCCATGAACCCTGCCGGGAACATCGGAGCGGCGGGTATCATCGTGGTCGGTTCTCGCCTAAGCGCGAAGACCGAGATGCTTGCTGTCGGTGGCCAGCCATCCTACGCCCACACTGGAAACACACATTATGTGTATTGGATCGTCGCCAAGGATTCGACGCATGGATCTTCACTTCCGCTTCAGTCCGGTTACGCGGACACCAATGGGAAAGGGAGCATCGTTGTGTCCTGGCCGAAGATAAAAGGAGAAAACATCTCCTATGACGTCCTCCGCACCGAGGGAGCCGGTAACGCGCTCAAAGCTCCATATGGAAAGGGAGAATTTGCGGTCGCGACCGGTGTGCCGCAGTGTGCCGGTGAGGTTTGCCAGGCGACAGATTCGCAGGCGCCACTCAAAACCTACGAAGTGAGCAGGAATCCTTCCTTCCAACCGATTCTCATGTTCTGGCCAGGCAGCGTGATCTTGTCCGGAGGAGCATACGCTGACCTGGTCATGCCGCCCGTCACCAATGTCTCTCCAATTATCAGCACGCTGGCCAACGTTCCGAGTGTGTTTGCCGACCGTTGCCCCAGAGGTACGCCGGGAGTCTATGCGGTCTGTTTCGCGGGCGAGTCCGCGGGGAACAACCAACCAAGAGTGGTGGGCACGCTGATGCAAAATGGACCGGCGTCGGGCGGTCCAGATCCGAATGTAAAAGGCCGGCTCAATTTTCTGGAGTCACCTGCGGGCGGTTTAGGTCCGTCCCACATCATCACGCTGGTGGATTCCGATCCCGCGAAGACTTTGGCCGACGCGATTCACCGGCCTTCCAACGACGACAAAGACACTTACATCGGGCTCGACGTACCCGCCGGAGGCGCCAGCCTTTCGCAATCGCAGTTGGCGTTCGGCGCGCCAGTTTCACTCTCGAACTACATTGGCAACAAGGGCGACGGCACACGCTGGAAGGAGCGCCTCACGGCGAGTGGGAAGACCTTTGCCGTTCCGGTCGCGATCCAAAAGGGCAACACACTCACCGTGGGCGAAGGATCTCCTCTGAGCAGGATGAAAATCTATTCCACGCCAGCCATCGCGGCAGTTAGCGTGGCGGCTCAGAGTTGCAGGGATGTGACGCAGGCTGTGCCGGGCCTGACCAGGTCTGATTTGATCACCGGAATCACGCCACCCAAGTCCTTAGGTAATCTTTCGCTGAATGCGTACGCGAGTTCGGCGGATGCCCTTACATTGCACTTTTGTAATCCGACCACCTCCAGTGTGAGCATTCCCTCCGGTGCGTATTCGTTCCTCAGCGTGCACTAAGCGGAAATACCGCACGTCTGCGCTGGCCCGGAGGTCGAAGGCTTCGCGTAAGATGATTGGCGAAGTCCCGAGGGAGCGACAGTCCGGATGTGCGGAATTTTCGGCATCATTGGCCGCAACGCGCGTGTGCCCGCCGAGGTGCTGGAGCGCGCCACTCAATCCCTCGCGCATCGTGGGCCGGACGACAGCGGCACCGTCATTCTGCGTGACTCAGCGCGGGAAGCCGTCGAAGTCGGTTTGGGGAATCGACGCCTTGCCATCCTCGACCTCTCTCCGCAAGGGCATCAGCCCATGAACGATCCCGTGACCGGCAACTGGATCGTCTACAACGGGGAGGTCTACAACTTCCGCGAGGTGCGCGCGAAGTTGGAGCAGGCGGGACTGTGCTTTCGCAGCAATTCCGACACGGAAGTGATCCTCAAAGCCTATGCGCACTGGAGTGAGAAGTGCCTGCATGAGTTTCGCGGGATGTTTGCCTTCGCCATCTGGGATGCTCAGCGGCATCGCCTGTTCGTTGCCCGCGATCCCATGGGAATCAAGCCCCTGTACTTCTACCACTCGGATCAGTACTTCATGTTTTCTTCTGAGGTTCGGACTCTGCTGGGAACCGGCCTCGTGCCGCGCGTCACAGATTGCGCAGGCCTGGTTAACTACTTGACCTTTGGATCGCTTTACGACCCGAACACATTGGTGGAAGGAGTGAATGCGCTCCCGTCCGGCTGCTATCTGACTTGGGAGGACGGGCAAGTGAAACAAGAGCGGTACTGGGACTTAGTTGGAACGAATGTTGGTGAAGCCAGCGATCACTCTGGCGCCAGTGCAGAGAAGCGCAGCGAACTCGAAACTCAGGTCGGGGACATGCTCGATGAGTCGGTGCGCATGCAACTGGTGAGCGATGTGCCGGTGGGAGTATTTCTCTCCGGCGGCATCGATTCCAGCAGCCTGGTCGGTATCCTGAGTCGAAACGGCGTGCGCCCGAGTACATTCTCGATTGTATTCCGAGAGGCGGACTATTCCGAGGCGGAGTATTCCCGTGCGGTCGCGCAGCATTTTCACACCGATCACCACGAAATCACGGTTGCCCAGTCAGACTTCTTTGCTGCCATTACTCCGGCGATTCATGCCATGGATCTGCCCACGATCGATGGAATCAACACCTACTTCGTGTCGGAGCGAACGCGCGCAGCGGGCGTGAAAGTTGTTCTTTCGGGCCTGGGTGGTGATGAAGTGTTCGCCGGTTACTCCAGCTTCCGCAGAGTGCCGCGTATGGAACGATTTGCTAGTGCGTGGCACAGGATGCCCGGGGCAGTCCGCCATCCGTTGGCGAATATTTTTGCGGCACTTGCTCCCTCGAGTGATCAGAATCGCAAATTAAGTGCCCTTGGCCGCAACGGCGGAGGAATAGTTCATCCTTACTTTCTCTCGCGCATGCTGTTCACCCCGGAACAACAAAACGGGTTACTGCCTGAAATGAAAAAGAACTCGGCTTTCCTGCGGGCGGAAACACCCTTGATCGAGAGCCTCAGCCGCGCCCAAAGCCTGGACCCGGTCAACCGTGTTTCCTATCTCGAGTCACGTTGTTATATGCTCAACACACTGTTGCGGGACTCCGATTTCATGAGTCTGGCCCACGGACTCGAGGTGCGTGTGCCGTTGATCGACCATCGATTGGCGCGACGCATCCTTGCTCTGCCCGGATCGTGGAAGCTGGATTCGGCAACGCCGAAGCCTCTGCTGGTCAGAGCGCTCAACGGACAACTGCCGGAGAAGATTGTCCATCGACGGAAACGAGGTTTCACGCTGCCGTTCGAGCACTGGCTGCGGGATGCGTTGCGTCCAGTGCTGGAAGAAAGTTTAAGCGAGATTGGGGAGGGTGTTCTGGGGACTCTGATCAGCGAGCGCGCGGCCCGCGGCGTATGGGAGGATTTCCTCGCGGGCCGGACTTCCTGGTCCCGCCCCTGGTCGTTATACGTGTTGCAAAGCTGGTGTCAGCAGCACCTTTCGACTTGAGCGATTGCCGCAATGGAAAAAATCGACGAAAAGACCGAAGAAGTTCGGAAGGCCGCAAACGCTGTCTCCGCCGGCAGACTCCCGGTCAGCGTGATCATTGCCGTACGCAATGAGGCGAAGAATCTGCCTCGATGTCTGCAGGCGCTCCGAGATGTTGGCGAAGTGTATGTAATCGACTCGCAGAGTACGGACGAGACTGTGGAGATCGCGCGATCCTACGGTGCCCAGGTCGTGCAGTTTCATTATCAAGGTGGATGGCCCAAGAAGCGGCAGTGGGCCATGAACACGCTGCCGATTGCCTACGACTGGATTCTGTTGCTTGACGCCGACGAGATGCTCACGCTTGATCTCGCCGAAGAAATTCGAGCAGCGATCCAAAATTCGGCGATTGATGGATATTCCATCTTGCTTCGCACGTGGTTCCTGGGCCGGGTTTTGCGTCACGGCGATGTGGGCTTGTGGAAGTTGTCCTTGTTTCGCCGAGGCACGGGACGCTATGAATGCCGCCTGAAGGACCAGGACGCCTCGATGGCCGACATGGAAGTGCACGAGCATATTGTCGTCGAAGGCGCAACGGCAAGGCTGCGCAGTCCACTGATTCATCACAATGTGGAATCCCTTTCGCGCTATATCCAGAAACATGACGAGTATTCCAATTGGGAATCTCGCGTACTGCTGCAGCGTGGGCAGGACAAAGAACTGCCGCCTTCGCTTTTCGGCACGCAGGCTCAGCGGCGGCGCTGGTTGAAGCGCAAACTCTTTGCCGTGCCCGGCTTTCCCGTGCTGCTTTTCCTGTATCGTTATGTCTTTCGGTTTGGATTTCTGGACGGCGTACCAGGCCTGATCTACTGCGGGTTTCAGGCGGTTCAGATGTTTCACACCAAAGCCAAGATCTACGAACTGAAGTCGAACAAAACTGAAGTCAAGGAATAACCGGAGCCAGTTCAATCATGTGTGGGATCGCCGGACTCGTCAACTGTGGGGACAGGGAAGCGCTCGCCCGCATGACGCACGCGCAGGCGCATCGTGGTCCCGACGACTCCGGTCTGTGGGAGCGAAGATTCCCTGATGGTTCCTACGTTGGCCTGGGCAGCCGCCGGCTTGCCATCCTCGATCTTTCGGCAGATGGGCACATGCCCATGTGCAACGAAGACCGCACCGTCTGGATTACCTACAACGGCGAAATCTACAACTTCGCCGAGCTTCGCCGCGAGTTGGAAGGCAAAGGCCACCACTTCGCCTCGAACACCGATACCGAAGTCGTGATTCACCTTTACGAACAGGAAGGTGAGAACTGCGTTCAGCGGCTCAATGGCATGTTCGCCTTCGCCATATGCGATCTGCGCTCGGGCAGGCCTGAGCTGTTTTTGGCGCGCGACCACTTCGGCGTCAAACCCTTCTACTACGCTCAGCACGGAAGAAAGCTCGCGTTTGCCTCGGAAGTGAAGGCCCTGCTCCACGTGCCGGAGATCGAGGCCGAGATCGATTTGGAATCGTTGCATCAGTATCTGACTTTTCTGTGGGTTCCGGATCCTAAAACAATGTTTCAGGGAATTTTTAAACTTCCCGCCGGACATTGCGCGACGTTCCGCGAAGGCGAACTGAAAATCCGGCAGTATTGGGACCTGAGTTTTCCCCGGGCGGATGCGACCTATGCACGATCCGAAGCAGATCTTGCTGACGCAGTTCGCGAGCGCTTTCAGCATTCGGTCGAAGCACAGATGGTGAGCGACGTTCCGATTGGCGCATTTCTCAGCGCCGGGCTGGATTCATCGAGCATCGTGGCCATGATGTGCCAGGCGACGAGACAGCCGGTCCGCACTTACACGGTTACGTTCCCGCACAAGTATCGCGTCGGTGAAGCCACGCTCGATGATCCGAACGTGCCCGCACGGCTGGCGCGGGAACTGGGCTGTGAGAACCACCAGATTGTGGTTGAGCCGGACGTGGCCGAGTTGCTGCCTCGTCTGACGTGGCACATGGATGAGCCCACCGCAGACCCTGCGATCATCACGGCATACCTGGTCTGCCGCGAGGCGCGCAAACAGGCTACCGTGTTGCTTTCAGGAGTAGGCGGAGACGAACTTTTCGCCGGATATCGTAAACACGCCGCGCACCGCTGGGCGCACGCATATCAAAAAATGCCCGGACCACTGCGTTCAGGGATTGAGTCCGCCGTGAATACTTTGCCCGGCTTCCGAGGTTCACCCATGAAGGGAAGTGTGCGCTTGGCGAAGAAAATGGTTCGCAGCGCATCGCTCGAGCCGGCAGATCGCTTCATTCGCAACTGCACCTATCTCGATGCCGGCCAAAAGATGAATTTGTATACGGCCGCGCTTCAGGATCAGCTTCGTGCCTCCGACCCCGCGGTTCGCCACCTTTCCAGCTTCAATGCAGTGCGCGACGCCGACTTCCTGAACCAGATGCTTTATCTCGACACCAAGATTTTCATGGTGAGTCTGAACCTGAATTACAACGACAAGATGAGCATGGCGTCATCGGTGGAGGTCCGCGTCCCTTTTCTCGACCGCGAACTCGCTGAGTTTGCTGCCTGGAATATTCCTCCGGATCTCAAGCTCAAAGGCTTTTTCCAGCCGACCACCAAGCACATCTTCCGCAAGGCGATGCAAGGCGTTCTACCTGCGGAAGTGTTGCGGCAACCGAAGGCAGGCTTCGCAGCTCCCGTGGACTACTGGCTGGCGAACGATCTGCGCGAGATGGTGGATGACTTACTCTCTGAGACAAACATCCGAAAGCGCGGGTTGTTCCGCCCGGCAGCGGTGCGCCGTTTCGTTGACGAACACCGGAGCGGGGCCGAGGACTGGTCGATGCAAATCTGGCAGTTTCTGACTCTGGAAAACTGGATGCGCATTTTCCTTGACGCCGGAGCCAGGCAGCGAACGGAAGAGTTCGGGCAACCACGCGAGGCGGCCACCGCATGAATTTGTCAATTCCGCGTGGAAACATATTTTCGGGACAAACTGTCCAATGACAGGCTCCCACGCAGCTTCCAGAGTTAACGGCAGAGACGATGCCATGACCGGTCAAATCGCCAGGGCGCTGACCGAAGCCAGAGGCCTGCTGCGCGCGCCTCAGCGCGTAATTCCGCTGATCCAGAAACTGGTTTCCGACAAGCTCTGGATGACCTTCGAACAGCGCCATCTTTATTCGTACGCGGCAACCAAGCGGCCCAGCGATGAGGTGCTGAACTCGTTGCTACGCTGGGTTCTCGACGCTCAGCGTCCGGATGGCGGCATTGCGGCCTATTACAGCCTGCTCACGGGATACTCGGTATCGTATCCGGAGGTTACCGGCTACATCGTTCCGACGATTTACGATTTTGTGCGTGCGGCCGGCGACGACGGCGCTGTAGTGGCTGCAGAACGCGCAACCCAGTGGTTGCTTTCCCTGCAAATGTCGACGGGCGCGTTCCCAGGAGGATTGCACCGCGGATTGCGCACAGACGAGGCACAGCCATCGGTCTTCAACACGGGGCAAGTCCTGCTGGGTTTGGTGCGCGCTCACTTGGAAACGAACTATCCTGGGATTTTGCGGTCGGCCATCGCTGCCGGCGATTGGCTGATTAACATGCAGCAGGCGGACGGATCGTGGTCCGGTCCGGCCACTTATCAGAATGTGGCTCACACTTACTACAGCATGGTTGCGTGGGCATTGGCTGAGTTGTCCAAATGCGTTGCCGACTGTCATCGCGAGCACAGCCGACGCTACGGGCTAGCGGCCGAGAGAAATCTGGATTGGGTTTTATCGCACTTCCGGCCCAGTGGTTGGATCGATGGCATCAACCTGCGAGGCCATCCCAACTATTTGCATTTTATTGCCTACGTGCTCCAGGGCGTTCTTGAATCCGGCGTCTTGCGACATCGTAACGATGCCATCGAGGCGGTTGCGAAGTCGGCATGGGTGCTGCTGCGGAAGTTCGAAATCAACAAATACCTGCCGGGCGCGTACGACTCAGATTTCAAGAATGGGCGGCGCTTTACCTGTCTCACGGGCAACGCGCAGATGTCGTGCGTCTGGCTGCGCCTTTTTGAGGTGACTGACGATCTGCGCTATCTCAATGCCGCACTCAAGATGAACGAGATGCTGAAACAATTGATTCCGGCGCGCGCGCCACGAGGCGTATTCGGAGGGGTCAGCGGCTCCTATCCCATCTGGGGCCAATATCAGCCGCTGCGCTACCTCAGTTGGGGATGTAAATTCATGGCGGATGCTTTGCTGCTGGAACAGCGCCTGACGCGGTCATTTGGGGCATCTGCATTCGAGGCCTTGCCATGCGCATCGTAGTTCTGGGCTCGAGTGTGTACAGCGAAACTGCGTGTGCCATGGCCGTGCGTATGGCCGAGTCAGGTCATGTTCCGGCCGGCACCCTTGCGCTTCCCACCGCGGATCGCGGAACGCTGCTGCGCAAGCTGGCCCAGTGGGGCGCACAAGAAGTTTTCCGCTACGCGCGCGCGAAACTGATTCCGCATCACGGCGATGCGCGGGCACAAGTGAGGAATCCCTACCTGCAGCCTTTTCTCAAACACGGAAAAGGAAATTTCCGCAGCCTGCGGGAAGTGGCGGCATTTTATGGTTTCCCGGTTGCGGTCTGCGATAACCAGAATGCGCCGGATGCGATGGCGCGGTTGAGAGAGTGGTCGCCCGATTTAATCATTTTCACGGGTGGAAATATTTTGCGTAAGCAATTACTGGAGCTGCCGCGTCTCGGAGTCCTCAATGTACACCTCGGCTTGCTGCCGGAAGTCCGCGGCATGAGCATTCCGGAGTGGTCGTTGCTGAACCACGTTCCGGTCGGAGTTACCATCCACTATGTGGATGCGGGCATTGATACCGGACCGGTTCTTGAAAGATGCGAATTTCCTGATGTAGCCCGAGCCGAGTCGCTAATCGACTTGGGCAATCGGCTGATTGCTTTTGGCATAGAGAAGGTCGCCGAGGTGGTTGCCGCTCTTGACCGGGGCACGATTACCGCCATGCCACAGTCGGATCTCAATGAAGATCGCCAATTCTTCATTATGCATGAGTGGCTGCAGGCTCGGGCGGCCGAATGCCTTACCCAGAGCCGCGGAGCGGTCGTCGCCAGGACGGTGAATGGCTAAGCCGATGAGCAAGATCGGAACCATGTTGCAGGTCGGCCGAACCTTCGGCATGCGCGACGGCATGTTGCGCCTGGAATACGAACTTCAGCGCGGCAGCGGTTTGATGTTGTGGAGGATGCGCTCCGTCCAGGGCTGGGATTCCTGGGACCTGAAGCGGATTGCAGCGGGCACCTGCGCCGAAGAGATGCGAACAGCGCGCCGTGATGGCACGCGGCCATTCTTTTTCACAGACGCGCAAGCGGTCGGAGCGAAGATCGGAAAGGTTATCGGGCTCGACGGGGAAAAGTCTGTCCTCACCGAAGCGGAGCGGATTCTCGCCGGCAACCTGCCATTTTTCGGCCAGCTATCTTTGGCTTGCGAATTCCCGCCCCGATGGTTTCAGAATCCGATCACTGGCCAGAGTGTTTCACCGCATCAACCCTGGACGCAGATGCGGTTTGCTTCGCCCGCCTACGGTGACCTGAAGTTTATCCTTGAGCCTTCCCGGTTCTTGTTTGTGTACCCGCTGGTTCGGGCTTACGCTCTCAGCGGCGACGAGCGATTTCCGCAGGCTTTCTGGATCGCGATTGAGGACTGGGCCCGCCGCAGCCCGCCCATGTCCGGTCCCCTGTGGATTTGCGGCCAAGAATGCTCATTGCGCATTCTTGCGTGGTCGTTCGCGCTGCATGCGTTCGTTCGTTCGCCATCCACGACAAACGAGCGTGTCGCTTTGCTCGTCTCCATGATCGCAGCTCACGCCTGGCGCACCGCGCAGACCCTCGGTTATGCCCGTTCCCAGCGCAGCAATCACTTGATCAGCGAGGCCGTTGGTCTGTGGACGGCGGGCACGCTCTATCCAGAACTGAGAGAGGCCGAGGTCTGGCTTAACCTTGGCGCTCATCTCTTGCGGGAAGCAGTGCTCGACCAGATCACACAGGAGGGCGTTTCGCAACAGCATTCCTTCAACTATCAGCGCATGATTCTGCATCTGCTGCTTTGGGCTTTGCGTCTTGCGGACACTCACAGCGCTCCCCTCCACGAAGATATTCGCGAGCGCACGCAAGCCGCCTTTGAGTTCATGCGTCCCTGGGTCGATCCAGTGAGCGGGCTTGCCCCGAACTACGGTTCCGATGATGGCAGCCTGATTCTTCCGCTCACGCCCGGAACGTCTCGCGATTTTCGTCCACTGCTGCAGTTGGGTGCTGCTGTTCTGAATCGCCCCGCTCTGAGGCTGGGACCGTGGGATGAAGCCGCGTTATGGTTCGGCGTGAAGCCTGCAGTCGTCGAAAACGCTGCGCCGGCTTCGCCTCCCTCCACCGAGACTGGATACTTCCGACTGGGCAATGAAACTTCCTGGGCGCTGATTCGCGCCGGCCGCTACACTCGACGGCCGTTTCAGGCAGACCAGTTGCACGTGGATTTGTGGTGGCAGGGCATCAACCTGGCTCGCGATGCCGGAACTTATCTCTACAATGGGCCTCCGCCGTGGAATAATGGACTCGCCGGGACTGCCGTTCACAACACTGTCATGGTCGATCATCGCGACCAAATGCGTCGGGCTGGCCGCTTCCTCTGGGTCGACTGGGCGCAGGCGTCGGGTCGATCGTATTCTGCGTCCGATCGAGCTTGCGCCGACCGTTTTGAGGGCGAGCACGACGGTTACAAGCGGTTTGGCGTGAAGCACCGGCGCGCGGTTCAATGGCTGGCCGGCGCTGGCTGGCTGATCGTGGATGATATCGAGGGAGCCGGTGTGCATGACGCCCGCTTGCATTGGCTGATGGCAGATTTGCCATACGAGGTTTCTGATTCGCCTTTTCAAGTTGTGTTCACGTTGGGGCAGTCGCTAGTGCGCTGCAGTATTCTTTCCAATTCATCGGGGAGTGGAGCGATCGTGCGAGCAGGCGCACGGGTAGAGGGAAATTCGGCTGGCGCGGACACGCGGTTGCTCGGCTGGGAGTCGCCCACGTATGGTGATATTCGGCCGGCCGTTTCTCTGGTTTATGAGACTCGATCACGATTGCCGGTACGATTCGTCACTGTAATTCTCACCGACGAACGATGCAAGTTTGAATTGCGAGACGAACAGCTAGTCGTCTCGCTTGGCGAATCCAAGGTTCATCGAGTGAATCTTTCGGCACGAACATGAAACAGGTTTTCCAGGATGCCCGCAGCGCTGAAGTCACTGTGGTGGAAGTGCCTGCCCCAAAGTTGCTGCGCAGGATGCGTGCTGGTTCGCACCGCGGCTTCCCTCGTTTCCGCGGGCACGGAGCGGGCTTCCTCCGAGTTCGCCAGCAAGAACTTGCTGCAGAAAGCGAGGATGCGGCCTGATCTGGTGCGCGAAGTCCTGAGCAAGATCAGCCGTGACGGACTGCTGGCGACCGTGTCTTCCGTCCGCAGCCGTCTTGATCAACCGAGTGCCTTGGGGTATAGCAGCGCCGGAACCGTAGTCGCGGTGAGCGAAGGCGTTGCCGATATCAACCCCGGAGATCGCGTGGCGTGCGCCGGCGCCGGGCACGCGGTGCACGCCGAGTTTGCTTGCGTTCCCCGGCTGCTGGTCGCGCGCATTCCTTCCGAAACTGTCAGCTTTGACGAAGCGGCCTTCACCACACTCGGAGCGGTGGCGCTTCACGGCGTGCGGAACGCGGACGTAAAGCTGGGCGACATTGTGGCCGTGATCGGACTGGGCTTGCTCGGTCAATTGACAGTGCAGATCCTTAAGGCGGCGGGTTGCTGCGTGCTCGGGATGGACATCTCGGCGGAACGCGCGCAACTGGCTCTGCGCCTCGGCGCGGATGCGGTGAGCACTTCCTCTTCCGGCTTCCAGGATTTATGCCTGCAGCACTCTGGCCGCCACGGTGCGGACGCAGTAATCATCGCGGCACAAACTGCCAGCAACGATCCCGTGAATCTTGCGGGAGCAGTGGCGCGGAATCGTGCCGTCGTCGTTGCCGTGGGAACGGTTGCCATGGATATCCCGCGAAGATGTTTCTACGAGAAGGAACTCGACTTCCGCGTCTCCCGCTCCTACGGACCCGGCCGCTATGACTCGGCATATGAGCAGAAGGGAATCGATTATCCGATTGGCTACGTGCGCTGGACCGAAACCCGCAATATGGAAGCTTTTCTCAGGCTACTCGCGGATCGCAAACTCAGCTTGAATCCACTGGTCACGCATCGCTTCCCCATCGCGCGGGCGCACTCCGCCTACGATTTGATCACTGGCAAAACGCATGAGCCATTCCTGGGCGTGCTGATCGCTTATGCGGACCTTGCCGACGATACCCGCCAGGTGAACGTGGCGGCCGCTGATCGGCCCGTCACGAGCCATAAATCGATTCGGATCGGCCTTCTCGGGGCCGGGAGTTTCGCCACCAGCACGCTGCTGCCTGCGATCAAACAAGTTGGTGGTGTTGAAATGGTCGTGGCTGGTGCGGCGAACGGTTCGCACGCCCGCCATGCCGCCGAGAAATTTGGATTTCGTTCCTGCACCACAGACGAGCAGGAGATTCTCGACAATCCAGCGGTCAACACAGTGGTCATCACTACGCGCCATCATCTGCACGCGAGGCAGGCGATAGCGGCGCTTCACTCTGGCAAGCACGTCTTCTGCGAGAAGCCCCTCTGCCTTAATGAAACAGAGCTCAGCAGCATTGTTGCGGCGCACGACGATCAAACATATCCTCGCCGGCTTCTCATGGCCGGTTTCAATCGCCGCTTTGCGCCATTAGCCGTTCGGCTCAAGAAGTTTCTGCAGGATGTGCGTGAACCACTGGCGCTGCACTATCGCGTGAATGCAGGCTTCCTCCCTGCGGATCACTGGCTGAATGATCCTCTGCAAGGAGGAGGACGCATTCTCGGCGAGGTCTGCCACTTTGTGGACTTCCTCTGCTTCCTGACCGGCGCGTCCCCCGTGGAAGTTGAGACGCGCAGCCTGCCGAATCAGGGTCAATATAGCAATGACAACATCGTCTGTTCGTTGCGTTTTGCCGGCGGCTCGCAGGGCACCATCAGCTACCTCGCGAATGGGGATAAGTCTTATTCAAAGGAACGAATCGAAGTGTTCGGCGGCGGCAGCGTGGCGGTGCTCGAAGACTTTCGGCGGCTGGAACTTGTCCGGGGCGGAAAGAAGCGCGTGCTTCGTTCGCTCCTGCGGCAGGACAAGGGTCATCGTGGCGAATGGGAAGCGTTCGTCACAGCGATTCAAAGCGGCGCGGAATCGCCACTCCCGTTCCTCGAAGTGGTGAGCACGATGCGGGCGACGTTCGCTCTGGAGGAGTCACGCTGTCTGGGGCAACCAGTGGCCGTGCCTATCGCAGTGCCCGTCGCTGCGAAAGACCTTCGCCGCGATGAACACGCTCCAGGCGCCGGCGGCCTCGATCGAGCTTCCTGAATACAGGCCGTCCTGAATATTATTCACCGTCTCATGAAGATTCTTTACGTCTCGCAATACTTTCCACCGGAGATGGGAGCGCCGGCTGCGCGAGCGGCCGAGTTGTCTCGGCATTGGGCCTCCGCAGGACACGAAGTGACTGTGCTCACAGGGTTTCCCAATCATCCCACCGGTGTTGTGCCTCCCGAGTATCGCGACAAGTTCCGGCGTCTCGTGTTTCACGAGAAAACCGACGGAGTCAATGTGGTTCGCACCTGGCTCCTCCCTTTTCCCAACCGAAAAGCGCACGAGCGGATGTTGAACTACAGTTCCTTTTGCGTCTCGGCGGCGAGCACGGGTCTTTTCTTGTCGCGGCCTGACGTTGTGATTGCATCGTCGCCGCAGTTGCTGGTCGGACTCTCCGGGTGGTGGCTGGCCCGTTGCAAGCACGTTCCCTTCGTCTTCGAGGTGCGCGACCTCTGGCCGGAGTCGCTGGCCGCGGTCGGCATGGGCAACAGCAATTCGCTTTTGCACCGGGCTCTGGCGAAGATCGCCGGCTTCTTGTACCGCCGTTCGGATCGAGTGGTGGTGGTCACGCCCGCCTTTGAAGATTACCTGGTGGAACACTGGCGCGTGCCTCGGGAGAAGATTTCCGTGATCGAGAATGGAGTGGAGACGAAGCTTTTCGCTCCGGAACCCTTTACCGGGGAGGCAGGAACTGGCTTGAGAAGGGAACTGTGCGCGGAGGGAAAGTTTGTCGTCTCCTACATCGGCACGATGGGAATGGCGCACGGGCTGGAAACCATTATCGCCGCCGCCGCTCAGTTGCAGGATGTGAATCCCGAGATTGTTTTTCTGATGATAGGCCAAGGCGCCGAAAAAGAGCGCATCGCCGCGCTGGCGCGCGAGCGTGGTCTGAACAATCTTCGATTTGTCGATCAGCAGCCTCGCGAGAAAATTCCCGCCTACATCTGCGCGTCGGACGTATGCCTGGTTCCGCTCAAAAGAACCGACCTGTTCAAGACGGTGATCCCCACCAAGATGCTGGAATTCATGTCGTGCGCGCGCCCGGTCATCCTCGGTGTGGAAGGGCAAGCGCGCGCGATTCTTGAGGAAGCCCGCGCCGGGCTCGCGATCGAGCCGGAAAATCCCGACGCTCTGGTGAAAGCGATTCGTTATCTGGCCGCGAATCAGGAAATGGCTCGCGAACTCGGACAGAACGGCAGGGAACACATCCTGCGCAAGTTTTCCCGCCGTCAGACCGCGGAAAAATACATCCAAACGCTCGAAGATCTGTTGAAGCTTCCCCAACAGCGCGGCACGCAAGCGGCCGCCTAAACCATCGTTCCTCGGCTCCCGCTCACGGATGGGCGGCGACGATTGCCAGTCCGGTTGCCGCGGTCATCGCCGCGTTAAAGCCTGTTCCCGCCGCCACCCGGGCTCCGCTCAGAGGCACGAAAAGGATGTCATCGGCCTGCAAATTTATGTCGGGAGCTTTCGCTTCCAGCATCTTCTTCAGCGGAACTCGCGTTTCGGTCATTCCCATCGGGCCCTTGCGGATGATGCGGGCTCCGCCTATCTTTGCCGTGCGATTCGTCCCGCCCGCCAGCGCAAGCGCCTGCAGCACGGTCAAGCTGCCATTATCCACGAGAAACCCGGCAGGATGGCCCACATCCCCCACCACGTAGATGACCGGCGCTCGGGGCACCGTGATGGTGTCTCCCGGCATAATCTCAACATTATCCTGCAAGTCGTCAGCCAGGTTCCGCGGCAGGTTCACCGTGATCGACGCGCTCTGACTGTGCTGCCGGATGATGCTTACCTTTCGTCCAGCTGTAGCCGCGAATCCCCCCGCCGCCGAGATCAGATCGTACAGCTTGCGTTCCCCAAGAGCTGGATAGATGCCCGGTTTCATTACGTCACCGAGTATTGTTACCCCTTGCGAAGCCGATTCGTCGAGGAAAATCGTAACGTGAGGACCGCGGACAAAGCCCCCATCTTCCAGCCGCTTCTGGATTACTGCCTGTGCTTCTTCCACGGTGAGGTCGCCGAGATGCACGTAGTCAATCAGTGGAAGGTAAACGTCGCCTGAGTTGCCGATTCTTGCTTTGGTGGTCAACTCCGGCACGTTATAGACGCTAACCTCGATCAGATCACCGGCGCCCAGCCTCAGCAACGACGAGCTCTCATTACTGGCGGCGGCAAGAGAGTTTCCTGCCGCGCCGCTCTGCGCAGTCTTTGCCGAATCGGCCCGATCGGTTCCACCTCTGATCGCAGCTTGAGAGAGCGGTTGGGCCGGGGGCAGCGCCGGCACGCTGTTTTCCACAGGCGAGGACGTAGGCGCTTGCTGCGCCCAACCCTTAAACTCCAAACAGCATATGAAAGCGAGCGATAACGCAAGCAGGCTACGGCTGCGGGCAAAACTGAATCTGCCGAACTTCATCAAAAGCCTCTGGGGTGGAAGAAGGATCGCTGAAAAGTTTAGCACAGCCTGCCTCATGTCGGTCGCATCGAGTGGCTGCCTTGATCTCTCGGAAATCTGCGTTTTCCACAGGTTTTTCATGCCAGGGAATTGAAAGCCTGCCCTGACACTGCTAGATTCCCTTTAACCCTCAATCGCAGACGCAACCAAACGGAACCCGTTAACTCACTACCAGCAGCCTTGCGCTGCTGCAATACTTTTCTGTCGGAAGCATGTAGCGCGCCCACGTTCGTGAATGACTGTGCGAGGTGGCATCGTTGACGGTAGCTTTTCTCGCGATTTTCGTCCTGTCACTGCTGTTCTCGTTTGTCCTCACCCGTTACGTGCGGGACTTCGCATCCCGGCGCGGCTGGGTCGCGGTGCCTTCGCAGGACCGGCACCTGCACGCCAGCCCTCTGCCCCGCCTGGGTGGAGTGGCGATTTTCATTTCTTTTTCATTGAGCATGGTCGCGGTTGCGGTCATGGCCTTATACATTCCCCACCTGCACGCAGCCCTTTCACTGAAGACCCTGCTCACCGTCCTGGTACCCGCATCCCTCGTTTTCCTGCTGGGTGTTTACGACGATCTTTACAACGTCGGCCCCTACGTCAAGTTCGCGGTTCAAGCTCTTGCCGCCACCATGTTGTTCATGGGCGGCCTTCGCATTCTCAATATCCCCGTGCTGTTCGGCGAGCACGAACTGCCATGGTTCGTGGGCTTGCCCTTCACGATTGTGTGGGTCCTGGCCATCACCAACGCCTTCAACCTGATTGACGGACTCGACGGCCTGGCGGCCGGTTCTGCTTTGTTCTCCACCCTGGTGGTGTTTGTAGTCACGCTGTTGAACGGATATTCCCTGGTCACGGTGATGACGATTGCGCTGGCCGGCGCGATCCTCGGCTTTCTGCGCTACAACTTCAATCCCGCGACCATCTTTCTGGGAGATTCGGGCAGTCTTTTCATCGGCTTCGTGCTCAGCGCGCTCGCTCTGGCAGGAGCGCAAAAGTCCCCGACCATTGTCGCAGTTGCCATTCCCGTCGTTTCCTTCGGCCTGCCGATTCTGGAAACGTCGCTCTCCATTCTCCGGCGCTTGATCAGCGGACGCCCCATATTTACCGCCGATCGGGAGCACATCCATCACAAGCTGCTGCAGCACGGATTCACTCATCGCCAAGTCGTGATTGTGCTTTACGCGGTCTCCGCCGTGTTCGCTCTCCTCAGCCTGTTTCTGCTTTGGCCCACCGGCAGCTCTCTGGGCCTGGTGCTAGCCGTGCTTGGAATCGGCATCTGGATCGGCGTTCAGCGCCTGGGCTATCTTGAGTTGGGTGAACTGGGCCGCGTCGCCCAGCGTACGTTCGAGCAGCGCCAGATTGTCATCAACAACCTCGCCATCCGGCGGGCCACCGAGGAACTCAAAGCGGCTCACGATTACGACCAGATTCGGCGCGTTCTGGAGGCAGCTTTTACCTCCAACGACTTTGACGGGTTCGAGGTCAAATTCAAGCTCTTTCCCGGTGAATCCCACCCCGTCAGCGCCTCTGAGCTCGGCGCACAGCCGCGGCGCGGCGAAGTTTCTTATCACTGGGGTAAGACTCGCGGATCGCGGTCTCTGGAAGGTCTGGCGGTTTGGACCCTGTCGCTTGATCTGGTCAGCTCATCCAACCGCCACCGCGGCGCGCTGGCGGTTCACCGGCTTTATTCGCAGCGGGATCTGCAGCTTGACATCAATCTTCTAACCTCCGCATTCCCGATCGCTCTCGCCGATGCGCTCGACCGAACTCTCCAGCACACGGTGCAAGTCATTCCCCGCACCAGTCAGGATGACCAGGGATTCGTCGCTGCCCAGGCGGGCTAGCGATTCTCGATAGTGGCTCAATTTGAAAATCTTCAACGTTGCGCCCCTCCGGCGTCATCCCGAAGTCCCGCGTTTTCACCAGCGGGACGAAGGATCTCCCGTGCGCACACAGCCGCCCCTTTTCCAAAACTGAGCCACTACCGGATTCTCGGCTTCCTTGACGGATTTTTGATTCTTAGGAAGAGATTCGTATCAGGGCATGGCTTCAGCCATGCCAAGTGACCCGAAGGGGCGAAAGAAGGCGTTCACGCGCAGACTTCAGGCGCATGACTCAGGCTTCAGAAAGGTTAGGGAGGGCCGACGGTTAAAGTTTCGCGCTAACGTAAGAGTTGATCTCGCAATTCAAGCAAACTTCTTCAAAAGCGGGTGCTGTCCACTGCATTTTCTTCCCCCAGTCGCTCAAAGCTTTGCGCCTCGAACGTTTTGTGATTCTAACCCAGCACTACCTCCAAATCAATAGCCCGGCCGAAAAAACCAACTCGTCAAACCGCCTGTTGGAAGCGGGATTTGGGCCAAGTGAAAGGTGTTTGCAAGTTCTTGCACACTCGCAAATGCTTCTCAGTTTGCCAATGGGGCAATTCCATTTCGAATCGTCGCCTTTTCCACATCAGGAACCATCGCGGCCACTGTCTAACCTCGTCACCCCAATGTACCTTGATTCTTCTCTTGATGTTGGCGGGAAAGGCAATCATGTTTCGCAAGTCGGTGTACGGCACCACCTTCCAGGACGTTAATTTCGTTCCTCTTCAATCGGCAACGTTCTGCGTCCAGTGTGAACTGATCAGCGCCAACAGCAGGCCGTATTGCCTCGCCTGTGGCAACCCTTCGCTGCTCAGCCTTTCTCGTGTCCTGGGCGGAACGCTTAGCCACCAGCAGACGGCGCATCTCATCACCGATTCTGAACTCGACAGTCTTGTCCGCGACTTGCTGCGCACCGTTCCCGATCCCCAGGTTCTAGATGTTGCGGACCATCACGCTCGTGTGCCCACGATCGCTCTTCGCAGCCAGCTTCGCGTCGCCAATGCTGCCCATCCTGTCTCCGGTTTTCGCACGGTGCATCCCCGAGAAGAGGTTGACATTCACGCCGCCGAACTAAATCTTGAACCAGCCATCAGCGCCATCACAGAACGCGCCCAGCACCTCACCGGTGCCACCGGCGCAGCCATCGCCCTGCGCGCCGGCGACGAGATCGTCTGTCGCGCCCGCGCCGGCCGCACCGCACCCGACCTCGGCGTCCGCCTGCAGACCGAATCTGGCATCTCTGCCGAAGCCGTGCGAACCGGCGAAATCATGCTCTGCCACGACGCCGAGCGCAACCCGCGCGTGGACCTGGCGAGTTGCCGCCGCCTCGGGGTCCGGTCCATTCTTGTTTCCCCGCTCCGCTATTATCGCCGGACTCTGGGTGTGTTCGAAGTGCTGTCGTCGTCGCCAAGCGCGTTCGACGAGCGCGATGTAGCGACCATGCAACTACTTTCCAGCATGATGGTCGCCGCTATCTCGCGCATTTCCAGCCTGCACCATGCCCAGATTCTGCGGCGTTTAGGGTAGAGTCCCGCGCCTTTGTGTCATCGCGGTCACCCGTCCTTTCGATTATCTTACTGCTTACTTTTCTGTGAATTCGGGTTAAGATGTCAGACAAGACTTCGACCCCGGGTTTCCCAATGTCGGCCACAGTTCAGGCTTCTCGACCCGCTGTGCTCAACCGCCGCCGCCGTGTGCGCCAAAAGGTGCATGCGCCCGCCTATGCGAGTTTCACCGGCGCCTCCAGGAACGAGATGCTCGATCTCTACGAGATCCTCGACATCAGCGAGGTCGGCGTAGCCGTGCAGTGCGCGTCGCCAATGGAAATCAACCAGCAGGTGGACTTGTGTCTGGACCTATCGGAAGCCCGTGGACAAATTTCCACCTCTGCCAGGGTGATTTGGGCCGACCCAGCGGGACGCGTCGGACTCGGTCTTGCGCCGCTTCCGGATTCCGCTCTGCACCGCTTGCGCGAGTGGCTATTTCTCAATGCGATGGCTGCAGCGGCCAACGCCGCATCTTCGGCTACTCCCGTGTCAACCACGCCAGAGCGTTCCGTACTCCGGCCGAACTATACCGACACCCTCACCGCCGCCTCCGCGGTCCAGAGAGAAGCTGAGTCCCTGGGCTCCGACCTCGAAGCCGTTCTGTCGCTGGTTGCTTCCCGGTCTCAGTCTTTGCTTCGGGCTTCTGGCGCGGCGATTGCCCTCTCGGGAGAAAACGCCGGAAAGGATGCCGGCACCACGATCTGCGAGACCACGATCTGCGAAACCATGATCTGCGAAACCATGATCTGCCGGGCCAGCGCTGGCGAGGCCGCCCCGCCCGTAGGTGCAGCCCTGCAAGTCGGTTCGGGTTTTTCCGGCGAATGCGTGCGCACGGGAAACATGTTGCGCTGCGACGACACCGAGACCGATGATCGCGTCGATCGCCAAAGTTGCCGCGCTCTCGGCATCCGCTCCATGCTCGCCGCTCCGGTAAACTCGGGCGCAAAAGTCGTCGGACTGCTTGAGATATTTTCCGCCCAACCCAAAGCATTCGATCAGATGGACGGCGCGGTGCTGCAGCGTTTCGCGGAGACGATTCTTGCCGCACTCAATCGCGCTGCGCGAGCAGAAGATCCCCCCGCTCCGCCTCCGCCTTCTCCACAGCCTTTCACCGCTCCGCCGGGCAGCGTTCTCTTTGCGTCCGATCCCGATGAAAGGACGGAGAAGAAAGAAGCGTCCACCGATGAACACAAAGTCGGTGGCATTCGCCTGTCCCGCGCTCAACTCTTCCCCCTTATCTGTGCCGCCGCCACCATCGCGCTGGCGCTCGGCTTCATTCTCGCTCCATGGATTCAAAAAACGATTCAGGACAAGCTCCAGGCACGTGACCGCAATGGAGAACACACCGTTCTCGCTTCCTCGCAGCCGCCGGTTGAGGCTTCCAAATCAGCGGCAGTCAGCCCCTCTGTCGATTCTGCCAGCCTCGAACAACTCCGGGAGTTAGCGGGGCGAGGCGACCCCGCTGCCGAAAATGCTCTGGGCCTTCTCTACGCCCAGGGCGATGAAAAACAGGCAATCAAACCGGACGACATTGAGGCCGCCCGTTGGTTTACCAAAGCAGCCGAGCACGGCAACGGGTCTGCCCAATACAAATTGGGACTGCTGTACTGGGGAGGCCATCATGGCTTGCCAAAGGATACGAACAAAGCCTACTTCTGGACGGTCCTGGCCCGCGCCGGCGGCCAGGAAAGCAGCAAGGATCTCGCCAAAGTCCTCGCCAACGGAATGACTCGCGCCCAAGCCGCAGCCATCGAACAGCAAGCTGAGATCTGGTACCAGCAGCACGAGTCGCACGCCAAGCCAAGTCCCGCCCGCTAGGGCCGTTTGATCACTTTGTGTAATCACGGCGGGACGAAGCTCCGGTGCTCCGCCCTGGAGGGGCATCGCGATAGTAGCCCAGCGCCTTGGGCGCTGGGGAAAAGTAGAAAAAAGGAATCAGTCCCGGAGGGACGACACACGATGTCACGCGCAATCTAGAAGCCGGAAGCCGGAAGCCCGAAGCCCGAAGCCTTCCGCACTCCACAGCGTTAGAATAAGAGCAGAGGTCCTCCGTGCCCACCCTCCGTACCGTTCTCGACGAGAGAGTTCGCGAAGCCGATCCCAGTCTCTATGAGAAACTCGACAAGCAGCGCGTGCGCTGCTTCGCCTGCGGACATTGCTGCCCCATTCCCGAAGGCCAACCGGGTGTATGCAAAGTCCGCTACAACCGCGGCGGCATGCTCTACGTCCCCTGGGGATACACCGCCGGAACCCAGTGCGACCCGGTCGAAAAGAAACCATTCTTTCACGCGCATCCCGGCGCTCTCGCCTACAGCTTCGGCATGCTGGGTTGCGATCTGCACTGCTCCTATTGCCAGAACTGGGTTACGTCGCAGGCTTTGCGCGATCCCAGTGCCGTCTCGCCTCCGCTCGAAGCCTCACCCGACCTTCTGGTGCGCGACGCCATCGCCCAGGGCGCGAAGATTTTGGTCAGCACCTACAACGAGCCTCTCATCACCAGCGAATGGGCGGTAGCTGTCTTCAAAGAAGCCAAAGCCGCCGGACTTCTCACCGGCTTTGTTTCCAACGGCAACGGCACTCCCCAGGTTCTCGAATATCTGCGCCCCTGGCTCGATCTCTACAAGGTCGATCTCAAGAGTTTCGACGACCGCCACTACCGCGAACTCGGCGGCCGCATCGGTCCCATCCTCGACAGCATTCGACGCATTCACCAGATGGGACTCTGGCTCGAGATCGTCACGCTCCTCATCCCCGGCTTCAACGACGGTACCGACGAACTGCGCCGCCTCACCGAATTCCTGGCCGGCATCTCGCCCGATATCCCGTGGCACGTCACCGCCTTTCACGGCGACTACAAGATGCAAAACGACGTCGCGCGCGATACGCGCCCCGAAGACTTGCTGCGTGCCATCGAAATCGGCCGCCAGTCAGGCCTTCGCTACATCTACGCCGGCAATCTTCCCAGCATGGTCGGCGAGTGGGAAGACACGCGCTGTCCGCAGTGCAACGAAACCCTGATCGAACGCTACGGCTACCTGATCAAGGACTACCGGCTCACGCCGGACGGCCATTGTCCCAAGTGTGCAACCGCCATTCCCGGCCGCTGGTCTGCCCGCTTCGAAGGTCAGATCGCTTCCCGGCCTTTCTTGCCGCGCAAGTCCACCAGAAATTTTGTTCGTCTCTCCTAAAATATTCGGACGTCTGGTTCGTCTACACAAGTAGATGGAGCAGGCGCTGAGCACAAACTTAATGGCGAGCCAGCAGGACGAATCCATCTCCGAAGTCATCAGTCAGGAGAAAAACCGCCTTCGGAACTTTATCCGCGCGCGTGTGAACGATCCGCTGGACGCGGAAGACATCCTGCAGGAGGTTTTCTACGAACTTGTTGTGGCGTATCGGTTGATGAAGCCGCTGGAGCAAGTCGGAGCCTGGTTGTTCCGCATAGCTCGCAATCGCATTACCGATCGCTTCCGCAAGAAAAAGCCGGACACCTCCTTGGACAGTTCGATGATCGACATCGATGATGGAGAGCCGCTGTTATTGCGCGACATGCTTCCGTCGCCGGATGCCGGGCCGGAAGCGGCTTACGCCCGGAATGTGCTTGTGCAAGAGCTGGAAGGTGCATTGGAAGAGTTGCCCCGAGAGCAGCGCGATGTGTTTATCGCCCATGAAATCGAAGGCCGGAGTTTCAAGGACCTGGCGGCCGAGACCGGCGTAAACGTGAATACACTCCTCTCCCGCAAACATTACGCGGTGCTCCATCTGCGAGGACGCCTTCAGGAAATCTATGACGAATTCGTAGACGGATGAGAGCAATAGAAATGCTGAGGAAAGATAAATGACGACTCGGCGAAAGGAAGGAATAAGAACATGAAAGCCAGATGGATCGTGAGAGGAATCGGATTTTTCTTGCTTGCAATCATCTTTGTCGCTGCCTTTGGCGAGGCGGTATTGCATCTATGGAATTGGCTGATGCCCAGTGTCTTTGGTTTGCACACAATCACCTTCTGGCAAGCGCTCGGCATTATGTGCCTGAGTTGGATTCTCTTCGGCCGCTTCATGGGTGGACGATCCTACGGCCGCCGCTGGCGCGGCCGCACGAGAGATCGCTGGGAACACATGACGCCCGAGGAGCGCGAGCAGTTCCGTCAGGGCATGCGACAGCGCTGTGGCCACTTTGGACAATCCCCCGCCGAGCCCAAGCCTTAGCGGCCATGCGGCGCGGAGATGCTCATGTGGGCACAGCCGCCCTCGGCTGTCCTCGACGCGAGGCTCGACGGCCTCTTCACTGGCGCCAGCACCCTGGAACGGCCGCCGAGACAACTTCTGGTTCTTTCTCCGCGGCCAGTAGATTAGAATCAAGGACTCAACCGTCGGGCGTTCATGCGAAAAATACTAATCCCCGGTGCGTGTCTCGTATTTCTATTGCTGCTGGGCTCCTGCTCTCCCCGCGACTTCCTCACCCGCCGCCTTGCTGCTGACCTGATCGGGGGTGCCGAAGCTTTCCGCGCCCACCAGCAGTTCGAGTTCCGCACCGGCGTCATCTCCAACCAGGACTACCTCTCGCCCCACTATCTCGTGCTGCAGCACCGCGGCTGGATCTCCGCCACCAAAGCAGCCTGCCCTCCGGCTCTGGCCCCGCCGTCTTGCTGGGATGTCATGCTCACCCCGTCGGGCGTGGATACTTTGCAAACCCTCATCGCTCCCCGGGATAATGAAAAACAATCCTTCAGCATTCCCGCCGCGCGGCGCGAACTGATTGCCATCACCGGCATCGCCAAACAGGGCAGCGTTGCCGACGTCGAATTTACCTGGCGATGGACTCCCCTGAACGAAGTTGGAGCGGCCCTGTATCCCAGCGGTGTCCACTATCGGTCCACGACCATCCTTCGCGACTATGACGATGGCTGGCGCATCGTGCAAGGCGCTCCTCATCCCGGCCAGTCTCTCGACGAAGCGCTCAAGAACGCCGAGCCTGCGCAGTAAAAGTTGCGTACTGCAAAGCCGCCGAGGTATAACCCTACTTCCGCAAGGGGACCTATGAGAATCTCAAAACATCTCTTGCTGTCGGTCGCAGTCTTCGGTTTCGCGTTGCTGGCCTTCGCCGATGGCAAGCCTAAGCTGACTCTCGACGAATTCTTCAACTCGGTGGACTACCCGGCCGTCGCCCTCTCTCCCGATGGCAATTCCGTCGTAATCGAGGTCGAGCGCGCCGACTGGGACCAGAAAATCTTCCGCACCGATCTCTGGCTCTACCGCGACGACGGCAAGCGCGCTTCGTTGATCCAACTTACGCAATCCGGCCACGATTCCGGCCCCAAGTGGTCGCCCGACGGCCGCTGGATCGCCTTCCTCTCCGAGCGCAAGCCCTCTTCCGAAAAAGATTCCGATTCAGGCGACGAAAAAGATAAACATAAAGCCAAAGGCGACAAGGGAGAAGCCAGCCAGATCTATGTGATCTCTCCCGCAGGCGGCGAAGCCATCCCGTTAACCGAAGGCGAGGAAGAAGTCCACACATTTTCCTGGTCCGCCGACTCGCACACTCTCTACTTCGCCACGCGCAATCCATGGACTAAGGCCCAGAAAGACGACTACAAGAAACAATGGAAGGATGTTGTGCAATATCGCACCGCCGAACGCGGCGACACCATCTTCGCCCTCGACGTTGCCACCGCGCTAGCCAGCCACGCTGCTCAAGGCACGAAGGAAGAATCCGATACCGAGAAAGAATCCGACGCAACTCCCGGCGCTCGCGCCATCGCAACGTCACCATTGCGAGTGGAAAACCTGGTGACCTCGCCCGACGGCAGCAAGCTAGCTTTCACGACCAACGCGATCAACCAGCGCCAGGAAAAAGCCGAAGACGTAGAAATCTACGCCAGTAGACCTAAACGTGGCGCCGGCGTCCTCGCCCGCAAAAGCCGGCAGCGCAAACAAGCCTCCACCACACCAACCCCGCCAACTAACCCACAACCAGGCCCTGGAAGAAAAGCTGCACTGGGCCAACGACAGTCGCCACATTTTCTTCACCGTCGAAGACGGAGCCGTAACCGGTCCCTATCGCGACCTCCAAACCCACCTTTTCTGGATTGATATTGAAAAGCCCGACAGCGAAACCGGCACCGTCGAGCAGTGGAGCAAAGATTTCATCGGCATGACCGAGCATTACACTGTCGCGGCTGACACTGTGCTGACCTCCGCGCGCGTCGGAACCGAAGTCCCCATGTACTCGGCCGCGCAGCCCGGCCAGTCGTTGCACAAGTTGAACGGCTGGGAAGGCACTTACGAAATTTTATCCGCGACCGCGCACTCTCCCCGCGTTGCCTTCATCTATTCTTCTTTGCAGAAGCCAGCCGAAGTGTATCTTGCCGAGAGCCCCGGCCAGCTCGATCAGGCGCGCCCCATCACGTCCTTCAACAAACTTTTCACCGAGCGCGATCTGCCTCAAGGCAAACCTTACCGCTGGAAAGCCGACGACGGCACTACCATCGAAGGTATGTTGATCTATCCTCCGGGCAAGTTTGAAGCCAAACATCTGCCCACGTTCACCTTCATTCACGGAGGTCCCGACGACGCCGACGGCAACCACTTCGCAGCCGACTGGTATCAGTGGGCCGCGCTCGCCGCCACCAACGGCTGGCTGGTGTTCGAGCCCAACTACCGCGGCTCGACCGGATACGGCGACAAGTTCCTGATGCAGATCGTTCCTGCACATCGTCTCGCGTCCCGGCAAAGATATTCTCGAAGGCGTCAACGCCCTGGTGAAAGAGGGCATCGCCGATCCCGATCATCTCACCATCGGCGGCTACAGTTACGGTGGCTACATGACCAATTGGCTGATCACGCAAACCACGCGCTTCAAAGCCGCCGTCACCGGCGCCGGTGTGGTCGAAAACGTAGCCAACTGGGGCAACGACGACACCACTCTGGACGACGCCTACTTCCTCGGCGGACGCCCCTGGGAAGCCCAGCAGCGCTATCACGACGAAGCCGCCATCTTCCACATCGACAAAGTCCGCACGCCCACCCACATAGTCGCCGGCGCCGATGACATCCGCGTCGCGGTGTTAGAACAGTATCTGCTCGAGCACGCCCTGTATTCGCTAGGCGTCCCCAACAAGCTGCTGATCTTCCCCGGCGAGGGCCACAGCCTCGACAAGAATCCCTGGCACGGCAAAATCAAAGTCAGGGAAGAGTTGAAGTGGCTGCAGAAATACGGAGGCGTGCCAGCAGGGAACTGATTCAACTGAAAAAGGACCCGAGGGTGCCCCATCCTAGTCGCGTTGTTTGCGACTAGAATGGGGATTTTGACTTTGCTTTGCCAGGGCGTCGGTCACGGTTGACACATAAACCGTGCCCACATATACTGTGTTAATGAACGTCACCCTCTCGCTCGACGATCAACTGGTCACCCGCGCCCGCAAGAAAGCCGAGACCCTCGGCAAGAGCCTCAATCAGCTCATTCGCGACTACCTGCAAACCGTCGCCGGAGGGGACGACCCCGAGCGCAGCATCGCAGAGTTCAAGCGCCTCTCCGGACGCGGCCACTCCCGCGGCTGGCGCTTCAATCGTGACGAGATTCATTCCCGGCAAGACCATGCCCGCTCGTAGCTTCTTCGACACCAACGTCCTCATCTACGCCGACGATAAGGCCGTGCCCGCCAAGCAGCGCCGCGCGCTCGACCTCATCATCGAGCATCGCCGCGCCCGAACTGGCGTAGTCTCGCTCCAGGTGCTGCAAGAATATTTCGTCACCGTCACCCGCAAATTGCATGTGGAGCCCTCCATCGCCCGCCGCAAAGTCGAACTGCTCGCCGAGTTCCACGTCGCCGCTCCCGATGTTTCCGACATCCTCGCCGCCATCGACCTGCACCGCCTCCACAACCTTTCCTTCTGGGACGCCCTCGTCATCCGTTCCGCCAGACAGTCCGGCTGCACCGTACTTTTCTCGGAAGACATGCAACATACCCGCGACATCGACGGCCTGCAAATTGTGAACCCGTTCAAATAGCTTCCCGGCAGAACTGATTCCACCTGACCCGAGGGCACCCCATCCTAGTCGCGTTCTTTGCGACTAGGTGGGGAATTGTGACTCGCAGCTGCTTGTGGATTTGTTCCTGAAATAAAGTCTTAGTCGATGCTCCCGAGGCCGGTGGTTTTGCGAAACCATCCAGATGTTAGATCAAATGTATTTCACTTGATGCCTCTGAAACCCTTGTCCGGCGCGGGGTTCACGAAAGCGGATCTCGCAAAATCTGGTTTTCAAAGAACTTAGATATCAAAATATAGAGAACAAAGGGCTTGGAGCGGGACGATTCGGCCTCTCCGGACCGTCACGGCCTCGACCATGATCGCGCAATCGATATCGTGGGCACAAGGTTAGATGTCACACGGGGGTTGTGGAAAACAGGCGGTGCGGTGGGTATTAGGTGCGCGGCCCTCAGGGGCTAAAGCCAGTTTATCTTGTGGGGACTGAATCTGCACCCTTCGGCTCGCTGCGCTCGCTCAGGGCAGGCTAAGGGCGGAAGTCGTGCCCTTCCTGGTTTTTCTCGGTACTCGTACTCGCGACTTGCTACTATTTAGCGGCGCTGGCCACCTTAACGCCGCGCGAGCCGGCCGCGTAACGCGCGATGCCCTTGTACAGCGCTTCGGCAATCTGTTCGCGGTAGCCGTCGCTGCGCAGCTTTTGCTCGTCGGTGGGACTGCTCACGAACGAAACTTCCGCCAGAATTCCCGGCATCGCAGTCTCGGTGAGCACTACGTAAGACGCTTCTTTGACGCCGCGGTCGCGCAGTCCGGGATTCTGGACCGACAAGGTTCCGTAGAGCGAGCGTTGTACGCTGGCCGCCAGCCGCCGCGACTGCTCGATCTTTTCGTGGAGCTCCGACGCCGATAGCAGCGCTGCGCTCGGGTTATTGGCATGATCGGGTTCCCGAGTCTCAACGTCTTTGTCTTTGGCGTTAGGCACCGAGAAGACGTTGGTGAAATAAGTTTCTACGCCGCGCGCCGAAGGCAAGTCGCTGTAGTTGGCGTGGACCGAGATAAACAGATCGGCCTGCGATTGATTCGCCATCCCAGCCCGTTCGTCGAGCGGAATGTAGTTGTCGTCGTTCCGCGTCAGGATCACGTCCGCGCCGAGACGGCTCTCGAGCAGCTTGCCGAGTCGCTGAGCAATTTCCAGCACCACATCTTTCTCCAGCAATCCGCGTTTGCCGACCGTGCCCAGATCCCAGCCACCGTGACCCGCATCCACCACGATGCGCATCTTAGTCTTAGGCATCCGCGCCCGCAGTTGCAAGTCCTCGCGCGTGGGCGGAGGAACTACGATGGCCAGCTTCTCCGGCTGCGCTGCTCCCGGGAAAAGATTCGCCTGAGGCTTGGAGTCCGCGCCGAGCTTGCGCACCTGCACCACCAGACGGTAGGGATTCGGCTCGAGGCTGACGGAGAAATTCGGTTTGCCTTTCGTCTCCAGCACCACACGCGTCATACCTGAGACCGGCTGCGATACTCGAACCCGCACCAGCCGCGCGTCGCCGATTTCGATGGCCTTCCCTTCAATTTCAGGAGCGAGCGCGGTATCGTGCAGATCAAAATAAATGCGATCGGGAGAGGACAGGCGATGCGCCTCATACTGCACCTGATCTTCGAGATCGAGCACAACTGTGCTGGAATCGGCGGAAGACCAGTGCCGGATTCCGGTGATGCGCGGCAGCTTCACCCGTGCTTGCGGCGTGGCGCTTCCACCGCCAGGTTCCGCCGCCGAACTCGTTTGCCCATCCGCGCCCGTGCTCGATGAGTTGACGGAAGAGGAGTTAACTGAAGATGGAGTAACTGAAGAGCTCGGGGCTGAAGGCGGCGGCTGCTTGGCCACGGCAACCGGTTTCGTCATCTTCTGCTCAGGTTGCATCATCACTTTACTGAGCTGCGCATTCTTCAGCTTCCACCACAGTCCTCCGGCGAGCAGTGCACAGACCACTACCAGCACCAACACCAGCACGATTCCCGGATGGTGACCCGCGGAATGCTCAGGCTCGGGCGCGATTTCGGGGGCAATCGCGTCTTCGATTGCGTGCTCCGGCTCGGTTGTTAGCTCCGTTGCCGGCACGGGCAAAAGCGCCGGCTCAACGACCGCTGGAGCAATGAGCGTCGGGCCAACGAGCGCTTCAGCAACGAGCGCCGCTGCTTGCTCCACGGTCGCGGCTTCGGCTTCGTCCTTAACTTGCGGCAGCAGTGCAACCACCGCAGCGACTGTATCCGGATAAGCTTCTTGAAACGGCAGAGCCGTTTGCGCCGTAATCGCGGGCGCGGTCAATTCCGCTTCCGCCACTTGCGCCGATTCCGCGAAACGTTCTTCGTCTTCTGGTTTGAGAGCTCCGAGAATCAACTCCGCCAGCAGTTCCAGACTGCTGACGTCGCTGTCGTTGAATCCGAAAGGCTCGGCCGAGAAGGCTTCCAGTAGTCCGATCACGCGCCGCCGCCCGCACAGCGGCACCGCCACCATGGACCGCGCGCCCAATTGCCGGCACGCGTAAAGGTTTACGCGATCGTCGGTCTCGGTATCGTCGCAGCGGATAATCTGGGCGGTGCGGAAACATGCACCCGAAAACGCAGAGTCCCGCTGGATGCGCTGGCCTATGTCCGGCTTGATCGCGCCCGCCGACGCCCGCAAAACAATTTCGTTGTTCTCCGCCAGGGCGATTCCCAATCCATCGGCTCCGGTGATGGCAATCGCCCGTTCCGCCACTAACTGCAGCACGTCGTCCAGAACGAATTGCTCTGCCGCTTCGAACTCAGTGGCTCGCGCGATCGTTTCAAAGCCACTGTGCCGCACAGCCAGCGCCCGCCGCTGCCGCACCTGCTGATGCAGCGCCGAGAATGCCAAGAGGGCCTGAAGGGCATCGCGTCCCGACGGCTGCAACTCTTGAGTGTCATCAGAAACCGCTCCGTGGAAAGTGTCTGCATAAGGTGCGCCTTGCCCAACAGCAAACGCACCTCGCTCCCCCGGCCACGGCGGCACCCGCGCCGCGCCCAACCCGGCTCCAGCTTCGATGCTCGGTTTAGTGGGAGTCGTTGCCATTACGTTACCGGTCGCCAATCTCCTTTACAGCGAGTGTGGGCACCCGGCGGAGTCCGTGTCAATTAACTACTTTGCGCAGGCGGTTTGCCTTCGCCCGCGCGAGCGGATGCAGGTCCGTCCCGCACGGTTTTGTGCCGGGGTTAACTGTAAGTTAGCTGGGTTTTGCCCTGGTTGCAATGATGCAGGCATGTCCTGTCGGCCATGGCCTTTAGTAAGAGGCAACACGGTTCGACCGGCAAGGACGCCCGCCTGACAGCCGCCGGGACGGCGGCGCTACTCGGGCCGACTTTTGCGGTTCCCCGAACCAGCCGAGTCACTGCCGGCCCACATCTCCGGAAACTAGAATTTGTGGAAACAGGTTCGGTCCGAGCTATTCCTGGGGAGAGTATGCAGGCAGTTTCTTTTCCCGCGCGGCAACGCACCCACTACCGGCATGAGCTGCGCACGTTGACCTACGTGACGCTGGACGATGCCAACGGAGGAATCGTCCGCAACCTGAATCAGGAGGGTGTGGCCGTGCAGGCCGTGGTTGCGCTGCGCCCGCAGCAGCGCGTTCGCCTCCGCTTTGAGTTGAAGTTCCCTCGCTTGCGTGTGGAAACAAGCGGTCAGGTCAGTTGGGCAAGCTCTTCGGGACAGTGCGGTATTCGCTTCGTGGATTTGCCCGTCCGCACGCGTCATCAGATCAACGAGTGGATCTTTTCCAACCTTCTGGATGCGATCGTCCGCGACGCCGCGCATCCCCGATCCATGTTCGGGACTTCGGTGGTTTCGATTGCCGGGGAAGAGGAAAACGACGGGCTGACTCTTTCCGCTCCGCCACGCCCGGCCATCCGGCTGGAGGCAGAGTTTACCGGGCGGGACGAAGCATCAGTCCTGCACCACGGCGTAGATGCTGCCGACGATCCCCACGCGGAACTGAACTGGCTCTCCCAGCCGATCTCAGGGCGCACCCTGACCTGGTTGGTGGATAGTCTGGTTGTGACCGCAGCCTTGCTCATGTTCGCTTTGATTTTTCTTTCTATCGCTCACGAACTTCCACCTTGGCCCCTGACGCTGGGGACCGCCTTCGCGGCGGCGGTTTTCGTTGCCGCTGCCTACTGGGCTGTGTTTGCTCTTCTGGGAGGACCAAGTCTCGGCGCGCGACTGGCGCAGGCGGTGTCCAACGCGGAAGAGAAAGAAGAGAGCGAGGATGCAGTCCGGATTCGCTAGACGCGGAGTCGTCAGTGCCGTCCCTCCGGGACTCGTTCCTCTTTTCTCGCTTTCCCAGCGCTGAAGCGCTGAGCTATTATCGTGCTGCCCCTCCGGGGCGGAGCAGTGGCGGTTCATTCTACCCCGATCACACCTGGGTTCTGCAAACCAGAAACTAGAAACCGGAAGAGAAACTGAGAACTGAGAACTGAGAACTGAGAACTGAGAACTGAGAACTGGTTTCCCCTAGTTCGCGAAATACTGCTGCGCCAGCCAAAGGCGCAATGTGTTTTTCGTCTCGGGAGTCATATTCACAAAGCGGATGCCGACATTTCCCCGCTTGTCGGACCATGCCACTTCCACTTCGGCCTTCATCCCGCATTTTGTTCCTGGCAGCTCGAAGGCCACGCGCGACGCCTCTGTGGGATCGAATCCCTCCTCCACGCGCACCTGCAGCCCGCCTTGGCTTAGATTGATGAGTTGCCCGGCAGCCCGCTTCTGATGGCGGCCAATCAGGGTCACCGGCGCTTCCAGTCCGGCGCGGTGATAGCGCAAGCGTCCGTCAAGAATCATGTTGCGCGCGGCCGAGAGCGTGCGCACCGCCTGCTCCACGGAAATCGGCTTATCGAAGGCATACATCGCGCCGGTCCCTTCCATGTCGTGCTTCCCCTGCGGGCCACCCATGATCACCAGCGGCACTGTGCTCGCTCTGGGAGCTTCCCTCTGCAGTTCGCGAAAGAACTGGCCTGTGCCGTTCAGGTCGCAGTCAACAATGAGCGCATCGACTTTCGATTTCGTGAGCCGCGCCAGAGCCCGTTGCGGTTCGCTCTCGACGGCAACGTCCATGTGCAAGCCGCCAAGAATGCATTCCAGAACACTGACTTCCTGCCAGTCACGCGAAACCACCATCGATGAGAGTGTCATAACCTCACTCTACCCACAGCAGTAATCCTGACGTAGATCACTAACGTAATGCGGGCTTCGGGCTTCGGCTCAAAGAACGCGAGAAAGCGGCGCTACCCGTTAAGCCCCCGCGGCCTTCCCTTGGCTTCGATACCAGTCCACCGTGCGCCGCAAGCCATCTTCAAAATTTACCTTGGGTTTGTAGCCGAGATGCTGCTTCTGCTGCGGAGATGTCGGCCAGCGAATGCTTGATGTCGCCAGCGCGTGCCGCGCCATAGATTGGAGAACCGGAGTACGAGGTGAGCGTCTGCAGGAATTTGAAGGTCTCGTTGAGCGTGACTCGCCGCCCGGTCGCCACATTGAATACCTTGCCCGCAACTTGCTGCGCGGGAGCCTTGCAGGCCAGCAGGTTGGCTTCGACGGCGTTGTCGATGTAGGTGAAATCCCGGCTCTGCTCGCCGTCGCCAAAGATCGTGGGCTGCTGGCCGCCAAGCATCAGCGTGATGAACTTGGCCAGCACTCCCGAGTAAGGCGACGAAGGATCCTGCCGCGGACCAAAAACATTGAAATAGCGCAGGGCCACTGTCTCCAGTCCATAGCAGCGGTAAAACGAGATCATGTATTGCTCGCTGGCCAGCTTGGCTACGGCGTAGGGAGAAATCGGGTCGGGCGTCATGCGCTCGTGTTTGGGAAGAGTGGGCGTATCGCCATACGCGGACGACGACGCCGCATAGATCACCCGCTTCACCCTGGCATCGCGCGCCGCGACCAGCACGTTTACCGTGCCATCGACGTTCGCGCGGTTGCTTCCGATCGGATCCAGCACAGACTTGGGCACCGACGGAACCGCCGCCTGATGCAAAACATAATCCACTCCGGCGCATGCCAGCTTCATGGCATCGAGATCGAGAATGTCCGCCTCACGAAACTCGATCTGCCCCAGGATTTGCGCAATGTTTTCCCGCTTGCCCGTTGCAAAATTGTCCACCCCGCGAACCTGCTCGCCGCGCTGCAGCAAATCTCGCGCCAGAGACGATCCAATAAACCCGGCAATGCCCGTGATAAGGTAAACCGCCATAGGACTTCATCATAACCAATCGCGGGAATTCTTTGGAAACACCAGCGCCGCGAGCAGAAAAACCAAGGTAACGCTGCGCGGGATTAAGCATGGCAATGCTGCAGCGATGCGGCCTGGGAAGTTACGGCCGAGACCTGCGATTGCTATTGGCTCTTTCGCAGAATCCTCAGGAACTCTTCCTGGCCCATCATTTGACGATCCTCGAAAAAACTCACCATGGCCTGCAGAACCGCCCCTGGGTTTGTGACCGCGCGCAAAGCATCCTGCTTCTGCATCGACAGAGTCCGCTTCCCGCCGCCCATGATCACCGAGGATTGCGAGTTCGAGGCCACGAGTTCGCGCAATCGGTTGCGATCTTCTTCCGACATCCCGATAAAACGGATTCCCATTCCAAGGTTAGGGTAGGCCACGCGCACCTCTCCGGTGGCCTCGACCCGGAAACCGTTCACCTCGAGTTTCAAGCCGAGCACGGTGCCCACGCGAAGCGTGCTCGCTGCCTCCACGTAGCAACCGTACAGGCTGATGTCCGTGAACGTCGCCCAGGTCGCCACCGCGCTGCCGTTTTCCTGTAAGCGGGCGCTGCCTTTGCACTTGTAACGAGGGCTTTTGCGCTTTTCCGCGCCAGCGGCGCTGGCACGGTTCGATGGCGCAACCTGGCCCGCTGGAGTTTCGGCGGAATGCGCGGGCTGGGGCGCGCGCGCTGCGGTTGTGCCGGCAGCCTGAGGCGAGCCTGATCTCTTCAAGGCCGATAGATAGGCCGCGCCGTCGCTGTTTTCATCGAACGCCATCCGGTTTGAAAGCCCTTCCGGGGCCTAGCTGCGCCAGCAGTCTCTGTCTTACTCTACGGGGCTTTCGAGTTCAACACTTAGCGGAAGTGAAAGCTGCTTGCGACGATGGGAGCAGGCAGTTTCGGAAACGGGACAGGTTCACGATTGGAACGCCGCCGCGGGGAATTCTGCTGCCGATTGCCGGATCTTGTTCCATACCTCGTCCCGGCCGGCGCCGGTCTTTGCCGAGAAGGGAATTACGGTCGCCGTGGGATAGGCTTCTGCCAGGCTTTTCATCGCGTTGCGCAATTGATTGTTGGAGAGCCGGTCACTTTTGGTTGCGATCAGCACAAAGTCGCGGCCCGAGGCGTTGAGAAAACTCAAGAGTTGGCGGTCGCTCTCTTGAGGAGGAACGTTCACATCGACCAGCGCCAGACACAAGGCCAGCGTGGGACGGTCGTTGAGATAAGGTTCGATGAACTTGGGCCACTCCTGCGAAATCTCGCGCGAGAGTTTGGCGTAGCCGTAGCCCGGCAGGTCGGCGAAGATGACCTCGGGACGCGGCTTTCCCGGCCAGCGCACTTCGAAGAAATTGATGCTGCGGGTGCGCCCCGGCGTGGAGCTGGTGCGGGCGATCTTGTCGCCGATCAGCGTGTTGATCACGCTGGACTTGCCTACGTTCGAGCGGCCGAGGAAGGCGACCTCCGGCAGGCTGGGAGCAGGGAAGTGCGCGGCGTCGGTGGCCGCCGTCAGAAATCGCGCGAGAACCCTCATGGGCAGTTCTCAGTTCTCAGTTCTCGGTTCTCAGTTCCCATACTTCAGTTTGCTATGCCGTGGCGGGAACTTGCAAGAGGTTATGCGCGACGAAACTGCTTGCTCAACGTGAGCGCCTGGTGTTGGTAGGACGATCCTATATTCGTGCCGTAGATCTTGTCCGGCTTGTACAGCAGAGGCATGTAGTTCAGGCGGCCCACGAGCTGCCCGTGTTCCATTAAGAAAGGAACTTCGTGCGCTCGAACTTCGAGGACGGCGCGGGTGCCTTTGATGTCGCTGGAGCCATATCCAAAACCGGGATCGAAGAATCCGGCGTAGTGAATGCGGAACTCACCGTCGGCGGGATCGAAGGGAACCATCTCGGCCGCGAACTCCGAGGGCACGCGCACTCTTTCCCGGGACGCAAGAATATAAAAGTCGCCGGGCTCGAGAATCAGACTCTTATTCGCATTCTGGTGACGAACCTCCCAGAACTCCTCCGTCGCATAATAATTAATCCGATCGAGTTCGATGGCCGGAGCGTACCGCTTCGCCTTATAAGCGATGATTTCGTCCGCCTCCGCGGCTTCCAGATTGACCGTGATTCTCAGGCCGCGCTGCAGCCGCGCCTTGCTCGGACTGTCTTCGTCGTCCATGTAGACCAGCGGTTCTTCCTGGTTCAACTCTCTGATCGTGCGGTCGCCGGCCACCGGATTGCCCTGCACAAACCGCAATTGGCTAAGCCTCATCCCGGCGCGAAGGGCAACCGTAAAGGTGCGGGACACAACTTCGGCGTACAGTTTGCCTTTATATCCCGGAGGCACGCGGTCGAACTCGGTGCCGTAATCAGTGATCAGGCGGGTGAAAATGTCGAGGCGTCCGGTGGTGCTTTTCGGATTGGCTTTTCCGGAAATGTTTTCCGGCAGGTTCAACTCTTCCACCAGCGGAATGATGTAGACGCAATCCTTTTCGAAAACCGGCGCACCCGTCAGATCGACCCGCGTCATCCGCAGTTCTTTGATCTTGGCCTCGACCGTGCTATTCGGCCCGGGCAGAAAGCTTGCGCGCACGCGATGCGCCATGTCGCCCAGGCGCAGATCGAGACTTGCGGGCTGGATATGGTCAGGGTTGATTGCAGGGGAGGCGCTGATGTTCCCGCGGGCGATCAGGTTGCTGATTTCCTGCGAAGGCAGGATTCCCGTGGTCCGGGCCTGACCGCCTACAGCGGGCAATTCCGGTCCATTTTCAAAAGCAATCTGACTTTGGTTCGATGTGGACATCTTGGAAGGTGATTTTACTCTAAGGACGCCAGTCGGCGGCTAAAGCCGTTCTGAATTTGATCCACTTTACGGCGCGGCTGAAGCCGCGCCCTTTCAAAGCTCTTACTGATGCGCCGTTGGGCTATCTGAGGTGCCGGAGGTCAGAGGCGCGATCGGCTGCGTGGTTACATCCTCGCTGAGCGCCGGCAGGGCGGATTCCAGCGCGATCTGCAGCACCTGGTCCATCGTGTCCACGAAGTGCAGCTTCATGGCGGTGCGCAGGTTTTCCGGGAACCTCGGCCAGATCTTTTTCGTTGTCGCGGGGCAGGATGACTTCGAAAAGTCCGGCGCGATGCGCGGCCAGCAGCTTTTCCTTGAGTCCGCCGATGGGCAACACTTTGCCGCGCAGCGTGATTTCTCCGGTCATGGCGAGATCGCGCCGCACCGGAATCTTGCTGAGCGCGCTCGCGATCGCAGTGGCAATGGTGATGCCGGCCGACGGCCCGTCTTTCGGAATCGCGCCTTCGGGCACGTGAACGTGCAGATCGAGCGTGCGGTAGAAATCGCGATTCAGGCCGAGACGGTGCGCACGCGAGCGGATATACGACAGCGCGGCCTGTGCTGACTCCTGCATCACGTCGCCGAGCTTGCCGGTCAGTGTGAGCTTGCCCTTGCCATCGACCACCGTCGCTTCGGTGCTCAGGATCGAGCCGCCAACTTCGGTCCAGGCCAGGCCTGTGACCAATCCCACTTCGCTTTTTTCGTGTGCCAGCGTGTCGCGGAACTTGATCACGCCCAAGAAGTCGGTAACATTCTCGCCGGTGACGGCGGCGGTATAGTTTTCGCCTTCCTTCACCACCTTGCGTGCGACTTTGCGGCAGACGTTGCCGATTTCGCGCTCGAGATTGCGCACGCCCGCCTCGCGCGTGTAGGAGCGAATCAGCCCCAGGATTGCCTCATCGGTGAACTTGATGTTTTTCTCCGACAGGCCGGCCTGCAACATCTGCTTCTTGACCAGGAACTGCTTGGCGATCTCCAACTTCTCCTGCTCGGTGTAGCCGTGCAGCCGCAGCACTTCCATGCGGTCCTGCAGCGCAGGAGGGATGGTGTGCATCACGTTGGCGGTGGCGATGAAGAAAACCTGCGAGAGGTCATACTCGACATCGAGATAGTGGTCGACGAACATGAAGTTCTGCTCGGGGTCGAGCACTTCGAGCAGCGCGGCCGAGGGGTCACCGCGGAAGTCCATCGACATCTTGTCAACTTCGTCGAGCATGAAGACCGGGTTCTTGGTGCCCGCCTTCTTCATCATCTGAATGATCTGTCCGGGCAGCGCGCCGATATAGGTGCGGCGGTGGCCGCGAATCTCGGCTTCATCGCGCACTCCGCCGAGTGACATGCGGACGAACTTGCGTCCGGTGGCCTTGGCGATCGACATTCCCAGAGACGTTTTGCCCACGCCCGGGGGGCCGACGAAGCAGAGGATCGATCCCTTCGGATTCTTCACCAACTGCCGCACGGCAAGAAATTCGAGGATGCGCTCCTTGATCTTCTCCAGGCCGTAATGATCTTCGTTGAGAACTTTCTCAGCGCGCGAAATGTTGCGGATTTCCTTGGACCGCTTTTTCCACGGCACGGCCAACAGCCAATCGAGATAATTGCGCGACACCGTGGACTCGGCCGACATGGGCGGCATCGCTTCCAGCTTCTTCAGTTCCTGCAGCGCCTTGTCCTTGACGTCCTTCGGCATGCCCGCGGATTCGACCTTCTTCTTCAGTTCGTCGAATTCGCTCTTCTCGCCGCGGCCCAGCTCCTTCTGAATGGCCTTGATCTTCTCGTTGAGGTAATACTCTTTCTGCGCCTTCTCCATCTGCCGCTTCACGCGCGACTGGATGGTACGATCCACGTTGAGCTTTTCGATCTCCACATCGAGCACGTCGGCGATGCGGTTCAGGCGCTCTGAGGGATCGAAAATTTCCAGCAGTTCCTGCTTCTCTTCGATGGAAAGCTGCAGGTTGGCGGCAATAATGTCGGTGAGCTTGGCCGGATCTTCCATGCGCACGGCCGAGATCATGGTCTCGTAATTCAGCGCCTGGCACAGCTTCACATACTGCTCAAACAGCGTGGTCACGCGCTGCATGCCGGCTTCGATCTGCGCGTTCATCTCGACGGGGTAGCGGGCGACACGAACGGAAGCCTGCATGTAACCGTCGGCGTCGGTGGCCTGCAGCAGCCGCCCGCGCTCAATGCCTTCCACCAGAACCTTGATGTTGCCGTCGGGCAGCTTGAGGCTCTGCACGATGTTGACGATGGTGCCCACCTGGTAGATCTCATTCGATTTGGGTTCGTCGATGGAGGCGTCGTGCTGAGTGGCCAGGAAGATTTTCTTGTCCGCGGCCAGCGCCTCTTCCAGGGCGCGCACGCTGGACTCGCGGCCCACGACGAACGGCGTCATCATGAACGGGAAGATGACCACGTCCCGGATGGGCATCATGGGCAGCTTCTTGGTCTCGAATTTTTCCTTGGATGTGGTCACTCAATCTCCCCTGGGTTGCTGCCGCCCGACTCGTGCTGAATGGCTTGGTGCCGAATGACAGTCGCCGTCCCCGTACTCCTCCAGCGAGCGGCCCGGATAACAGTTTACTCCTCTTTTACTATCCTGCCTTCTCTAATGTGGCCACCGAGGCGCTGCGTTTCTCCACCATCTCCCGCGTGACCTCGAACTCCTTTAGTTTCTTCTGGCTGGGCAGGTGGAACATCAGGTCGAGCATGAGTTCTTCCAGAATCATGCGCAGGCCGCGGGCGCCCACTTTGCGAGCCATGGCCTGGCGGGCGATCGCGCGCAGGGCGTCTTCGCTAAACTTCAGACGCACGTTTTCAAATTCGAACAGGCGCTGATACTGCTTGACGATGGCATTCTTGGGGCGGGTGAGGATCTCGATCAGCGCAAACTCGTCCAGATCTTCCAGCATACCCACCACCGGCATGCGGCCGACGAATTCAGGGATCAGGCCAAACTTGATCAAGTCTTCCGGCTGGATTTCGCTCAACAATTCGAAGTTTCGCTTGCGCGAGACAACGGCGTCTTCCTTATCCGCTTCTTCGCCGCCGCGGAAGCCGAGCGACTTCTTCCCCACGCGCCTGCCGATGATCTTTTCCAGGCCCACGAACGCTCCTCCGCAGATGAAGAGGATGTTGGTGGTGTCGACGGGAGTGAATTCCTGGTGGGGATGCTTGCGTCCGCCCTGCGGCGGAACATTGGCGATGGTTCCTTCCAGAATCTTCAGCAGCGCCTGCTGCACGCCTTCGCCGGAAACGTCGCGGGTAATGGACGGATTCTCGTCCTTGCGCCCGATCTTGTCGATTTCATCAATATAGATGATGCCGGTCTGGGCGCGGCTGACATCGCCCTCGGCCGCCTGCAACAGCTTGAGGATGATGTTCTCCACATCCTCGCCCACGTAGCCGGCTTCGGTGAGCGTGGTGGCATCGACGATGGCGAAAGGCACGTCGAGCATGCGCGCCAGAGTTTGCGCCAGCAGCGTCTTTCCAGTTCCTGTAGGACCGATGAGCAGTATGTTCGACTTGCTCAGTTCGATGCCGTCACCGGCGGCCTTCTGCCGGTTCATGAAGATGCGCTTGTAGTGATTGTAGACCGCCACTGCCAGCTTCTTCTTGGTCTGCTCCTGCCCGATGACATATTCGTCGAGGAAGGTTTTGACCTCCTGCGGCTTGGGCAATTGATTGGGAGCGGCAGTTTGGGGAGTGGCCGTGCGGTCGTCTTCCAGGATCGAGTTGCACACCGCCACGCATTCATCGCAAATATAGGCGCGGGGATAATCGCTGGGCGACGAGATCAGCTTGGCTACCGCATCCTGCGACTTGTGGCAGAACGAACAGCGCAAAATCTCGTCCGACCCCGACTTGTTTTTCACTCGGCTCTACTCCTTCTTTTTTAGTACCTAGTACCGAGTACCGAGTCGCCAGTCCGAAGTGGTTTGCTCGGTACTGGGTACTAGGTACTCGATCCCGTGCAAGCGCGAAGGCAGATCATACCGCTTTTACGGTCTTATAGATGATATCGTCTATGATTCCGTATTCCTTAGCCTGCTGCGCGTTCATGATGAAGTCGCGCTCCACATCTTTTTCCACTTTATCGAGCTTCTGTCCGCTGTGCTTGGAGAGTAACTGGTTAGTAATCTCCCGCATCCGCAGGATTTCGCGCGCGTGGATATCGATGTCGGTCGCCTGACCCGACAACCCGCCCATCGAAGGCTGGTGAATGAGGATGCGCGAATTAGGCAACGCCAGCCGCTTCTTGGGCTCTCCGGCAGCCAACAGCAAAGCCGCCATCGAGGCCGCCTGGCCGACGCACAACGTCATGACGTCGTTCTTCACGTATTGCATGGTGTCATAGATCGCCATGCCCGCCGTGATCGAGCCGCCGGGAGAGTTCACATAAAGCTGGATGTCTTTCTCCGGATCTTCCTGCGCCAAAAACAGCATCTGCGCAATCACCAGGTTGGCGATGTTGTCGTCAATCGGCGTGCCTATAAAAATAATGTTATCGCGGAGCAGCCGGGAATAAATGTCGTAGGCGCGTTCGCCCCGCCCGGTCTGCTCGATGACCATCGGTACCAGCATCATTTGCGGATCATTTTGTTTCATGGTTTTACCTGACTTGTTCTGCCGGATCTGTCACCTAGCCTGCCACACTCCGCCCCAAACTGCCTCGTGCATTCTCGGGGAGGGTTGAAAGTGGTCCGTGTCTTTTTCGATCTACGCGGACTGGTGATAAAGAAATTCGAGGGTCTTCTCGCTGCGGATTCTCATTCGGATTCTATCGAGCCCCCCATCCTCTGTCAAACGGGCGCGCACCGCTTCGGACGTTTGTTTTGACTGTTTGGCAAGCGCTTCCAACTCCCGGTTCACTTCCTCGTCGCTGACCTCGATTTTCTCCAGGTCGGCGATCCGCTCCAGCAATAAAGAAGACTTAACATCCTGCACAGCCTGCTCCCGCTGCCCAGCCCGAAGCCGCGGCAGGTCCATCTTCTTCAAGTCTTCCATCTTCATGCCTTGCGCCGCTAGAGCACGAAGGCCCCGCTCCAGGCGCAGATCGATCTGGCGGTCGACCAGAGACTCCGGCACTTCAAACTCGTTACGCTTCACCAGTTCGGCCACGAGCTTGTCTTTCGCCTCGCGCTCGGCCGTGTGGCGCTTTTCCGCCTCCATGTTGTCGCGGATCTGCTTGCGAACCTGATCCAGGCTGGTGAATTCGCCCAACTCCTTGGCGAAGTCGTCGTTCAGTTCAGGCAGGCTCTTCTGCTTGATGCCGTTCACCTTCACCGTGTAGACAAAAGTCTTGCCCGCCAAGCCGCTTGTCGGAAATATCCTCGGGATAGCTCACGTCGAAGGTCCGCTCGTCACCCGCCGCAGCGCCGGTCAGGTTCTGGCTGAACTCCGCCACCGTATTCTTGCCGCCGATCTCGATCAGCACGTCGTCCATGTGCACGGGATTGGCTTTGGCCTCGGCCACATCCTTGCCATCTTTCGGTTTTCCATCCATGGCAGCCTGCGCGAAGTCTCCCTCGGCAAGCGGACGTCCTTCCACGGTAGTGTAGGTCGCATGCTGTTCGCGCACGCTGGTGAGCGCCTGCTCGACTTCCTCGTCGGCGACGGCGATCTCGGGCTTGTCGGCGCGCAAATCTTTGTAGCCCTCGACCTGAATCTCCGGCAGCACTTCGAACGTGGCCTTGAAGGTGAGCGGCTCGCCGTCATGAATGTGCAGATCGGTGACGCGCGGCTGCGATACCGGAATCAGCCCCAGCTTCTCAGCTTCCCGACGAAAATATTTCGGGATCAAAGCCTCGGCAACATCGTTCTTTAGGCCGTCGCCAAAGCGTTGCTTGATGATGGAAGCCGGCACATGCCCCGCCCGAAACCCCGGCAGCCGCGCACTCTTCTGATAGCGCTGAATCTGCAACTCGGTCTCGCGGGCAACCTCCGCCGCCGGGATCTCGACTGAGATCTCCCGCTTCACGCCGTCGTTCTTCTTCGCCTCTGCGTTGTTAGCTTCTGCCGTCTCTGCGGGACTCACATTTCCCTTTCGCGGTCATTCTCGCCGGTGGTCGTTCGCTTCGATGTCCGGGGCCAGGCCGGCCACGCCGTCGAGCAGCAGACCCGGCTGCTTTCACACAGCGTTAACCTTGAGTGTAAAGACTCAGGGAGAGCAGCGTCAAACGCTGGAGTGGGATAATGTAGTAAGATCGCGTCCGGCGATCTGTAAGACTGTGCAGTCTTGAACGGTGTCGCAGCCCCCAAAGCTTAAAGTGCTGTTCCTCCAGCGGTCAGAATTCGAAACGGGAGATTTTGCCATGTCCAAGACCATCTTGAATGAGACTAGCAGTACCAGCCCGGCGTTGGCCTCTGGAGGTTCTTTCCCATTTCTTGCGTGGAAAGGTGCTAATAATCTAAACCTGAGCGTTAGTTGTTCACTCGACAATGGCAAAATGTTCTTTGACACGGCACCCTTCAAGTTCATCTCGGAGGAAACCAGCGATTCTGCTCCTTCGATTGTCGCGCACAGCGGCGGCGTGTTCGTGGCCTGGAAAGGGTCGAATAACGCTCAAATGAGTGTCGCTCAAGTGAAACTCGCAAAAATTGGTGGAATCTTGACGGGTGTTTCAGGACTCACGAACAAGGTTATCCTAAACGAAACGAGCAATACGAGCCCTGCGCTGGCCTCGCATGCAGGAGCGCTCTTCCTCGCATGGAAGGGTTCAGGCAATGAGTCCCTAAGCGTCAGTTTCTCACTCGACAGCGGACGGACATTCATCGGGAAATTTATCGCAGGAGAGACGAGCGATTCTGCGCCATCACTGATATCGCACGGGGGCGAGCTATTCATCGCATGGAGGGGAGTTGGCAATAATCGAATAAGTGTCGCCGCAATAGCCATAGATTACTTACCAGGCCCGGTGTCCATTCCTGTTAGAATAACCGGATTCTCCAACAAGGTAGTGCTCGGTGAGACCAGCAGCACGACCCCTGCACTCGCCTCTGTCGGTGGCAAGTTGTTCCTTGTGTGGAGGGGGTTTACCGACCCTGATTTGAGCGTTCGATTCTCGACTGACAACGGGCAAACATTCGCAGACGCCACGAAGAAGATCTCCCCTGAAAGCAGCGACACCGCTCCTGCCATAGTGGCCAACAACAGTGATCTGCTTATCGCTTGGAAGGGCGCTGGCAATGATCGATTGAGTGTTGGTCATTTCTCCGACCTGTTTGGCGGTGGCGTGCTGCCTGCCACCAGAGCGATTGCGACAGGGAGCCAGCCCCCGGCTGATCAACTCGACGTATTTGCGGTGAATGGCATGGGTGAGCTCTACGTGTTTTGGGAATCTGACAACGGGCCCTTTGCTCATGGGCCTATGCCCGGTGGCGTGGGGCTCGTCGCCGGAGGGAATATTGCAACCATGAATGACATCAACCTTCTGATGGTTTTCACCATCGATCCTTCGGGAGCCCTGGTTTCCTTCGAGATAAGCCCCGGAAGTAACTGGTCACGGAAACTGGCAGCCGAAAACCTGTATCCCGGTGGGCATCTCACGCCTTTCTCTCTCGATGAAGGGCCTGATGGAGGGTTGGGCGCGAATAATCTCTTTAGTATTGACCAAACCGGACAACTCCGGCAGTTTTTCACCGCGCCAAGCAGCAGCGCAATTGTGGGTGGCGGGAACCTTGTGCCGGGCGGAAGCATAGCTATCGGCAGGCAAAGCAACGTCCAGGTTGACCTATTCAGCGTGGACCAGTCAGGGAACATGCAAGTTTTCTGGGGAGCCGGGTGGGAAGATCCGTGGACGCATGGCCCAATGCCAGCTGGCTTCAATCTGGTGCCGGGCGGCGGAATTGCCGCGGCTAAGCAAACAAGCAGTCGGCTGGATGTGTTCGTCGTGGACCGAAACGGAAAGATGCAGGTGTTTTGGATCGGGGAGGGCGGAACTTGGGCCAGCGGAGCTATGCCGTTTGGAGGAAACTTCGTTCCCGGTGGTGAGATCGCGGCCGGATACCAGGGTGATCAGCTCGACATTTTTTGCATAGATCGAGATGGAGTTATGCAGGTGTTTTGGATTACCGGTTCCGGAAATTGGGGACACGGCCCGATGCCGGGCGGGACCGGTCTTACCCCCGGTGGTTCTATTGCCATTGGTGGACAAGCCAACGGTAGCCAACTAGATGTATTTGCAATTGACTCAACTGGTAGCATGCAAGTCTTTTGGGTGCTGGATAAAGGAAGTTGGAGTCATGGTGCAATGCCGAACGGGCAACTCTTTTGAACCCGTTGAAGAACTTGATACAAATGGGGGGCTGGCCCTCGCTTGTGCCAGCAAGTCCGAGGCTGCCCCATCCGTCGCGGTTTTCGACGGATGGGCGCCACGAACGCAGGCAGAACGAGCCACAGATTGGTAAATCAAGATTTACCTTGATTTGCCGCTTCAATCCGCTAGAATAGAGGTCGAGGGGCGCTTGCCATGCCAGCCACGACCAAGAAGTTCACTCCCGAAATCGACGCCAAGCTCTACAAGGAATTCGTGGCCGTCGCCAAGCGCAACGGCCAATCGCAGCGGCACATTCTAGAGGAAGCGCTGAAGTTCTACCTGAAAAACGTTGTCCCGTCGCAGCACCTGGTCCGCCGCGAAGTGATGGATGCTTTCGAGCAGTCAGTGGCGGCCAACCGCGACCTTCTCGAACGTCTCGCCAAGTAAATGTCGGAGTACCTGACGGTCGCGGAAGTCTACCAGATGCAGCACCGGCTCATCGACATGTTCGGCGGCCTGCACGGCGTCCGCGACAAGGGCGCGGTCGAGGCCGCCGTTTTCCGTCCACAAACCGGCTACTACAACTCGCTCGAAGAAGAGGCAGCCGCGCTGATGGAGTCGCTCGGCAACAACCACGGCTTCCTCGACGGCAACAAGCGCATCGCCTTCACCGCCACCGATGTCTTCCTGCGCCGCAACGGCTTCTACATTGGAGTAGACGGCGCGGTCGGATACGAGTTCATCAACGGGTCAATGGAGCGCCACGAATTTCGCTTCGCCCGAATCTTCGATTGGATCCGCCAGCACATTAAGCCTCTAAAGCCAGGCAAGAACTAGCCGCTTTCCCTAAGGCGTCTCCCGATAAACCGATGACGATGCAAGCCACACTTCCAGCAGCTTGCCCGGATCGAGTTCGACCGCCAGTCCGGTTCCGGGACGCCGGTTTGATCCACTCGCGTCATCCTGCTGCAGCTGGTAGTTCGCACCCGCGACGGTGAACTCCGTCACCAACACCGTAACGTGTCCGTTGTTCACTGTGCCGGACCCAGCCAGCGCTGTACCCTGATCCAGATGATTCGCGTCGGCAAGGTCAACCGGCTGCAACAGAGTTCCCCGGAAGGTAAAGCTCCCATCCGGCTTGCGGCTGAGGGAGGTCACGCGAATCCACAAGCGAACTCTAGCCTCAACCGGAGTTGGGAAAGATGATCTGCGGCTGCCGGTGCGGCGCTGCCCACCGTTGGGGGTGTGGTAGAGCTGCTCGCGGTTGCGGCTGGACGCGCATTGCTCACGGTTGGGGCTGGGGCAGCGCTGCTCACGGCTGGGGCAGCGCTGCTCGTTTCATTCGCTGCTCCACCTGGGCCCCCGCCCCCCGTGGCCATCGCTTCCCTATCCTTGGCCGATGCTTGTGTTTGCTCATTCGAGGACGCTGCTGGAGAGGACGGTACTGGCACCGCGGCAGAGGGTTTCGGCTCCGCTCTTGCAACCGACTTACTCTTGCCCGATAACAATTCCGCGACACCCCCTCCCTTCGAGCCGGTTGGAGAGTACATTCGCTTCACCACGTATAGCGCGAATGCCAGCACAGCCGCCAGGAAAATAAGTCCCACGAACTTCTGCCGGGCGCTCATTCAAGTCCTCCCGTGCCGTGGCGCAGCAAGATGACGCAATTGCTGGTAGGACCGCACCCATTCAAAGACTATGTGAGCGAAGCACAACATGAGGGGGAGAATAAAATCGAGATACCAGTTGAAATTCGCAAAAATCACATAGCTTGCCAGCAGCGGAAGTAGAAACACCCCAAGCACCTTAACCTTGCCCCGCGTGTTAGTGGCCTCATGAAAGTAGATATATAACAAGATGCCCACCACCAGGTCAAAAGCTAACCCGAACGGAAGCGGCACGATGCGCTGGTAGCGATCATCGAGCAAGGCTTCAATGTAGTTTGCGTGGATAAACATGCCTGCCATGGGACCGGCTGGAGTGTTGTAGGAATCCACGGGTTCGCCGTTTCCGCTGTCATCCCGCCAGTCCCCTCCAATCAGTATGATTCGGCCGCGGCAGCTTTGGATCGCATCTTCATCACCCAGGAATAACTTTTCCGCGGCAATCGTCTGAAACCCGGATTTAGGGATAAAACTACCGACTACGAAGTCACGATCCTCGATTGCTTTGGCGATGATCTTTTTTTCACTTGTCCTCGGGCAGAGATCGATCGCGTCATCATGAGCGGCCGCGGCAGCCAGTGCCAGGGAGGTCGCGCAAGGATCGGCATCGCTCGCCCGCGAAACCAGGGGAATCTGCCGTGCGTCCTCTGGCAGGTTAATATTCGCGATACGCACACAAGCCGGCCGAGGCCCCATACGCACAGAAGCCTGAGCGGACCCGGCGCCCGCAGAAGCCGGAGAGGGCTTGCACGTACTTCGAGAAAGAGGACACTGGCTATTCCGGTCCGGCAACTGGAAGTCGGAGTCATTGAAGAAGTCAGGGAGTCGCTTCCATTCCCTCCAACTGGTTTTTTCTAACCAGCACGGCATAATGATGGGGATACCATCGAGCGCAGCCTCTGTGACGGCTTTGCGAAGATCGGAGTCCTGGGCTACCCGGCTGGCAAGGTCTTGCCCCTGACTTTTGCCCAGGGGAGCTTGAAACTTGAAATCCAACACAATGACTTCCGGCGGCGCCTTTCTCGCGTTGTTTATGAGAGTCGCGAGGAAGCTGCGGTCCGTAATGCCACCAATCTGATGGGTTTGATCGCTAATTTCTACGGCTCGCACCCACTTGGCCGTAAGCGGGCGCGGCATCGTCCAGCACAGAATGCGATGAAAGGCGAGCTGCCCTTTCTGGATCAGCGGGAAGGCAGTCTGTACCCAATCGAACTCGACGAGTACATTGAAACCCAGAACCAGTGCCAGGACGATGACGGTAGACGGCTGCCAGACATGGCGCTTAAAGGACGCAATGATGGAGGTCGGCATGATGAACGCCATCAGAAGGCGCGATTGCGCGTTTCAGAGCAAGCTCCAGGAAAATTCAACCCGTATTCCTACCATCCTCGGTAATAACAAGCAAGGGGAAACGGGGAAGGCTCGCAAGCGTGATACAGTAACTTAAAGTAAATATATGGCAATAAACAATCCCAACTGGCTAACCATCCTCAACCGCGAAGTCGTTGCCTGTACTCGCTGCCCCCGTCTCGTCGCCTATCGCGAGCAGGTGGCCCGCGAGAAGCGGCGCGCTTACCGCGACTGTGAGTACTGGGGCAAGCCCGTGCCTGGTTTTGGCGATCCCGAGGCGCGGGTGCTGATCATGGGCCTGGCTCCCGGCGCACATGGGTCCAACCGCACCGGACGCCCCTTTACCGGCGATGCCTCCGGCAAGTTCATGTTTCCTGTGCTCTATGAAACCGGTTTTGCCAGCCAGCCTAACGCTACCGGCCGCAACGACGGGCTCACGTTGAAAGATCTGTACATCACCGCCGCGGTCCGCTGCGCTCCGCCCGCCAACAAGCCGCTTCCGCAAGAGCTATTAGAGTGTTCGCATTTTCTTGACCGCGAGATTGCAGGATTAGAGAAGGTAAAGGTTGTGGTCGCGCTGGGTAAGATTGGTTTCGATGCCTATCTGAACTATGTGAAACGGTGCGGCTTGCTTTCCAACAAACAGGCATATCCCTTCAAACATGGCGCCAGTTACGGGTTGCCCGATGGCAAGGTGTTACTGGCCTCTTACCATCCTTCGAACCAGAACACGCAGACGGGAAAGCTCACGCGGCAAATGTTTGTGAAAATATTTAAGCAGGCGGCAAGACTTGCCGATGAGTAGGTTGAGGCGCCGCAGGGCCGGATCGGTGCACCCTGCCCCATCTCATGGGGTCACAATCGAGAAATTGGGGTCACGAACCGGGGCGGCGCCGTTTTGCGGCATGGGCTCATGGATTTGCGCGGGCGAGTCGCCCACGCCACAAACTCGGAACATATGTGCTGAATGTTCCAACTGGAACATTTTGTACCGGCAATGTCGTAAGGATCGGTCTGTATGTATAATGCTCGTAAATGAAACGAGCTAAGGAAGTTAAGAAGGGCCGGAAGGCAAGACCGCAAAAACCCAAGAAGACAATCAGCTTGCAGGCGGTGGCGGAGGAGCCGAAGCGGCGTTACATTTTGCTTCGGGATGTGGGAGTGTTATACCGGCCGATCAAGAAGCCGGTCACGCTGCGTTTGGATGCCGATGTGCTCGCCTGGTTCAAGAAATCAGGACGCGGCTACCAGACGCGGATCAACCGGGCGCTGCGGAAGACGATGAAGGACGAAATGAAAGAAGAGAAGAAAATATCTGGGGAGTGAGCCGGGCGCGGTAGCGGAGAGACACGAGCGTTGGACACTCGACACCGGCACCAAGAATGCCCAACCGTCGAAACCGCGACGGGTGGGGCGGCCTCGGCTGCCCTTCACTCCACCTAATCAATACTCAGATGGTAAGAAGGATTTAAGCTCACTAGATTTGCACCGGACGCAGGCACTGTAAGGACTCGTAAGGCAACAGGAAAACGGGCTGCGGCGACGGGCTGGGTTTTCAGATGGATTCGTTACACTCGTCGAGTTGCCCACGCACGCCATAGCACGTCGAGCAACAGCACGATTGCGATGATTCCCATGATTTCTCTAAACTCCCGGAACGCAATCCCAACGAGAAGAGCGACTGCGACCCACAGCAGTCGATACATCTTAACGAGGGTTACAAGTCTCACAGCATCTACTGAGTCTTTCTGTGCGTCTCGGCTGGTAGGTCGCTGAAAATAGTACAGACTCGGCTCATCGGGCCGGAGCACCATGAGCTTTCCCGTCATGGTTTCCGAATAAAACTTCTGATACCAGTAGCAAACCAGAGCCTCATCGAAGTAGGGATGGGAGTGCCAGATCGGTTCGTCGTCCTTTTCCAGTTTGAGGATTAGTGGCTCTTCCGAACTGAAGTGGCAATGCTCCGAGACCACCGCGTCCCTATGCGCGACAAAGAACACGTGACACTCATCAGCATCCCTTGACCAATCGTGGTCGTAGTAGAACCACATCGCTTCATAGGGATTGATCCCGCGCTGAAGTAGTTCAGCCAATGTGTTCATTGAGGACAGTACAGCCCAATCTTTAGAGGCAACCACCAGTTCCCCTTCATCGGTAACATATTTCGCAGTTCCAAACGCGAAGCGCGAAACAACCTCGGTGAGCTTGGAATCCGCAAGTTTCAGATATACCGCTTCAAAAGTACTTGCTTGGCCGTTCAGCAGGAGAGAAGCATCTTTGACGGAGGATAAATCGAGGCGATACATGCCGGGAGAATAGCGATCACGTCCGAACTTCGCCCCTTCCACTTTGGCCTCGGGTACTGTCGCTGTCTTAGCCATGATCGCCAGAAATTCGACCCCTCGTTGATTCTGCTTCTCGGGACTTAGTAGAATTATCCTCCAGAGGGAGCGTTTCATGATAGGTGATATTCCCATTCTTACTTTCGATACGAGTGCCCACAATCGGTTAGCTGGTGACCGCTCCAATGTAACGGGCGCGATAAACTCGACCCAGTGGTTCCGTTTTGCAGGATCATGCGTTGAGGAATTGTCTGCGACGACCGCACCCGAAGATCGCAACAAGCTTTTCGCCAGTTGCGGCCAGCTTCAACGCGGTTCCGGCGACTGCCTTCTTCCCAGCAACCTGCTGACAGAGCAACTGATCTTGGGTCACTTCAATCATCCGACGACGTTCAACTGGAAGACCGTGAATGTTAGATGGTCGGATTGTGAGAGGGCCATCCGCGATCCGAGGTTCTTCGATGATGAGCAAACGGCTGGAGAGCAGCGAGTATTCCAGCGGGAACGGAAGATGGTGGGCAAGCAGGACCGCCAGCGCAAGCGCACTAAGTTGCGCGTCGAACTCCAAGCGATCTTCGAAAAGCATGGTGAGGCACCGCCCACTACTTTTCAGTCTGCAATCTCACGATTGGAGAAAGGCGGTAGGTGCGTATGGGCTGCAGCAGAACGGTTTTATAACCGCGTCACGAAAAGGAACACCGATGATGCAACCGTCGAGGAGTTCATGAGCGTCTGTCCGCCATTTCGCGCGCTGGTCTATGCGATGTTTGTGCCTTGGTACGATGAGGGGGTTAGAGACTATCAAACAGGAGAAAAGCTGAAGGCAGGCACTAACGACCTGTTCATGAGCGTATATCTCCCCTACTGCGACACGTTTGTTACAGGCGACGGCGATCAGGAGAAGTCCTTGCGAGCGGTGGCGACTGCCGCTGGTCTGGAAACGAAGATTCTATCGTACGATGATTTTTGCGCCAGCTTCTCAGTGGCAGTTTAGAAGCAGTCACCCACACACTAAAAGCCCACCATGACGGGCTCCGGCTCGAGCTGGACGCCCCAGATTTCTTCCACGCGATGCTGGATTTGGTCTTTCAAGGCGAGGACGTCGGCGGCTGTGGCTTGCGCCTCGATTGACGATTGCGAGGGCGTGCCTGCTGGAGATGCCCACGCGACCAAAGCCGAATCCTTTGGCGAATCCGGAGCGCTCGACCAGCCAGGCGGCCGAAACCTTCTTGCGGGTTTCGAGTGCGGGATAGCTGGGCAGGATTAATCCGCGCGCGGCGGCGCGCTGCTTCAGATCTTCGTGCTGTTCCTCAGAGAGCACAGGATTCTTGAAGAACGAGCCTGCGCTCAGGCAGTCCGGGTCTCCCGGTGTGATGAGCATGCCCTTGAGCGCGCGGATGTGGCGCACAGCCTCGCGGATTTCGGCGAGGTTCGGCGGCGTTTCGCGGCCTTCGAAGTGGCGCTGGAGATCGGCGTAGGCGATGCGCGGCTTGCCCCCGGGCGTGAGCGCGTAGGTGACGCGGAGAACGATGAAGCGCCCGCGCTCACTGGTGTTGAAGATGCTAGCCCGGTAGCTGAACTCGCAGGCTTCGGGGCAGAGCTCGCGCACCTGGCCATCCCTTGTGTCGAGAACCTGCACCGAGGCAATGGTTTCGGACACTTCCTGTCCATAGGCGCCGACGTTCTGCACGGGGGTGCCGCCCACGCTGCCCGGAATGCCGCTCAGGCACTCGACTCCAGCGCAGCGCGCCATCACCGTGTGAGAGACGAACCTGTCCCAGGATTCGCCGGCGCCCGCGTCGAAAAGAATTTTGCCGTCTTCATCGTGCCCGCCGCGTTGGTCGATGCCGTGAATCGCGATTTTCAGCGCCAAGCCCGGCCAACCGGCATCGGCGACTACCAGGTTGCTGCCTCCACCCAGAACAAACAGAGGCAGATCGCGCGAGCGCGCGAAGGTAACTGCCTCCTGCACCTCTACCGGATTCCTGGCCTCGACGAAATACTTAGCCGGACCTCCGATTTTGATGGTGGTGAGCGGCGCGAGCGGAATGTTTTCGAGCAGAAGCACGAATCATTTTCAAATATACACACGGCTGGAAGGGGGCGCACAGGCTGGAAGGTTACGGGAGTACATCAATGCCAAGACTTCGAACGGCTCGCCGTTATAGCGGATTCAAGAAAGGCGTAGGCCCATTTCCCGCAGGGGCTGAAGCCCACATTGCTTTCTGACGTTTGATGGCACGACTGGAAGTCGTGCCCTTCCCGAGCATGGTCGAGGTGGACGTCAACCAGAAGCGGCATTATTTCAAGCAAATTGCGCTCAGAGATCCAGGGAGGCGAGAACCGAGGTCATATCGTCGCCGGGTTGAATAAGAAAGCCGAGGCGCCTGAAAATGAGCTGCATGGCGATGTTGTCCGTCAACATTTCCGCGGACAAGTGGCTTAACCTTTCAATCCGGGCGACCTCAACCACGCGGCGGAGCAGTTCATACCCCAGTCCAAGTTTCTGATATTTGTCCGTAACCAGCACGGCGACTTCCGCTTCATTGCCGGCGTGAAGCCGGCTCATGCGCCCGACGGCGATAATCCTGCGTTCTCCCGTGGCGGGATCGGTGAGCTCGGCGACCAGCGCCATTTCGCGGTCGTAGTCACCGAAACAGATGCGCAAAAGCCGTTCATGCTCCACCCGCCGGCTCAGGCTGAGGGAGCAGAAGAAGCGCAGATACACGCTGCGATCGGAGAGCGTCTCGTGAAACTTCACCATCAGCAGTTCGTCTTCCGGACGAATGGGGCGGATGGTCACCTGGGTTCCATCCTTCAAGGTCCAGGGCGAGACATACTGCAAGGGATAGGGACGAATGGCGGGCTTGGGCAAGCGATCAAGGGTTACGTCGGGACCGTGCAACACGATTCTGGCATCGAGGGCGAGCAGGCGCTCGGGTGAAGCGAGCAGGGGATTGATGTCAATTTCCGCAATCCACCGCTGTTCGAGCACGAGCTGGCTGAAGCGGACTAAGAGCTGCTCCAGGGCGGCCATGTCGACCGGCTTGCGCCCGCGAACTCCCTTCAGGGCGGTGAAGATCCGGGTCTGCTCCATCATTCTCTGAGCGAGAGTTGTATTCAGCGGGGGAAGCGCCAGGGCGCGGTCGCGATAGACCTCCACAAGCTGGCCACCGGAACCGAACAGGATTACAGGCCCGAACTGTGGATCGACACTGCTGCCGAGGATTAATTCGTAGCCATCCCGCTTGACCATGGGTTGCACAGTCACGCCGGCGAGCTGATCGGGGCCTAATTTCTCGGCGATGGAAGACTGAATAGCTCGATACGCGGAGCGGACCGCCGCTTCGTCCTGCAAGTTCAGTTTGACGCCGCCAACATCGGATTTGTGCGTGATGGTTTTGGAAACCACCTTTAGCACAACCGGAAAGCCAATTTCTGCAGCCAGCCTGACCGCTTTGTCTTCGCTGGCCGCGAAGCGCGTATCCACTATCGGGATTTCGTAGAGTGACAGCAACTGCTTCGATTCAAGCTCGGTGAGCAGCACGCGGCCGTGGCTTCGCGCATTCTGAATGAGTTGCTCGACCTGACTGCGGGATGCGCTCGCCATCTCGGAGTGTTCGGTGAGTGTGGGGGTCTCGTAGAGTCCGCGCAGGTTGTAGGTGTAACGCCACATGTAGGTGAAGGCCCGGGCTGCGGTGTCGGGGTAGGCAAAGGTGGGAATGCCCGCCGCATTCAGGATCGCTTCGCCCGCGGCAATGCTGTTCCCTCCCATCCAACTGGCGAGCACGGGCTTGCCATGATCCTTGCCGTAAGGCTTCAAGCATTCTGCAACCTGCGAAGGGTCAGTCAGCCCCTGCGGGGAAAGGATGACCAGCATGCCATCGCTGTTTGGATCCCGGGAAGCAATTTCGAGGGCGCGGGCATAGCGCTCGGGATCGGCATCGCCGAGAACGTCAATGGGATTGTTGTGACTCCAGTGGTCGGGCAGGAACTCATTCAGGCGGTTCAGGGTATCGGGGGAGAGTTCAGCGAGTTCTCCGCCGTTGGCTACCAGTGAGTCGGTGGCCAGGACTCCAGGCCCGCCAGCGTTGGTCAAGATGGTAAGCCGCGGACCCTTGGGGCGGGGTTGCCGGCCGAGCACTTCCGCCATATAGAAGAGGTCCGCGATATTGTGGACGCGGAGAACTCCCGAGCGCCGGAAGGCTGCTTCCAACACTTCGTCGCTGCCGGTGAGTGCTCCGGTGTGCGAGGCTGCGGCGCGGGAGGCGGCTTCCGAGCGGCCGGCCTTGATCACGATGATCGGCTTGGTGAGTGCGACTTCGCGGGCGGCTGAGAGGAACGAGCGCGCATCTCCCACAGACTCCATGTAGAGCAGGATGCTCTTGGTGTGGGGGTCGTCGCCGAAGTAGTAGATCAAATCGCCCCAGGTCACGTCTAGCATCGAACCGGTAGAAATGATTGCGCTGAAGCTCACTGCCTCGCGTTGGCTCCAATCGAGGATGGCGCTCAGCAGTGCTCCGCTTTGGCTGAGGAACGCGACGGTGCCCGGGTGCGGCGCATCTTTGGCAAAAGTTGCGTTTAAGCCGATCGTCGGGTTCATGATGCCGAGGCAGTTAGGCCCCATCAGGCGCATGGGACTGCGGCGCAACTTCTCCTGAATTTGGTGTTCGAGGGCAGCGCCTTCCGCACCCCGTTCCTTGAATCCGGCAGAAATCACCACTGCGGACTTGACGCCGGCATCCACACACTCTCCAATGAGCAGCGGGACGGTGGCCGCAGGCGTGGCAACCACAGCCATATCCACCGGTTGTGGGACGTCGCGAATGCTCCGATAAGCTTTGAGCCCCAGCACCTCCTCGTGCCGGGAGTTGACGGCATAGACTTTGCCTTTGAAGCGGCTGTGCAGCAGGTTTTCCAGAACGGTTCGGCCTACAGTGCCGGGACGATCGGTTGCGCCAATGACAGCCACCGAGCGAGGACTGAACATTGCATCCAGTTCGTATTTGGTTGGGGGTTTCTGTTGCGGTTTGCCTACGAGACCAACTTCGATCGAACCCATAAAGCTCCTCAATCCTCAACCCAGCCGCGGCGAAAATCGCCACTCAGGGATAAGAATAGACTATCGGAGAATATTTAGGATTCCCATCGAGCTTTCGGAGCTTCTGATACTGCGATGCGCTCAACCTCGAAATTTCGAGGCCCGGCAAGCACTCGTGGAATCATCGGTACCGGCTCGAGAGGATGCGCCGGTTAATCGCCGCCTCCGGCTGCCGGCATGGCGACTTTCACGGCTGGTTCGAATGTTTGCTCGATCGCCAGCGCGCGCGACACCAGGCACAGCCCCTTGGCCTTGTGCAGAAGCTTGATGGCTCGCGCTTGTTCCTCTTCTCGCGGAATTAACAGATTCACGCGAATGAACACTTCGCCCAGGCTGTAGCCCGTCTCCGCCTTGCTGACCACGGCTTCTACGTCAACCTGCAGGTCGGTGTATTCAAACTTGGAGTATTCAGCCAGGGTCCGGAAGGTAGTCGTGTAGCAACTGGCGACAGCGCCCAGCAACAAATCTTCTGGCGTCCATCGGCCTTCCAAGCCGCCAAAAGCCGGCGGGGAAGTGAAATGGATCGCATTGGGCGCGGAACTGGATTTCGCAATTCCAGTACGGCCAGAGGTCCACCAGGCATCTACTCGAAACCGATGTGTTGCTTCCATGGTGTCATCGCTTTCCTGCGCGTTTGCGCATTTCCAAGTCACGGCGTTCATCGAGGCCAGCCAGTTGGAACGGTACCTGATCGCGGTTTTCCCGGCACAAATCGCCATTCGGCAGGAATGGACGTGGGCTCGCGGCCGGATGTTTCTAATCCAAGCCGGCACCAGCAGGAAACACCGCTTACCGGGATTCTCTTCGCCCAGGGCTTTACAGACCATGCTTGACATCACAGTCTCGGGTGATCCTGATCACGGGGTGGTCGGTGATACAATCTGTGCTGGAAAGCTGTGCCTATGCGCGCTCCCTACGGGCTGAATATCCTCGACAACTGCCTCACCTGCCCGGTGCGGGAGGAGCATCTGTTTTGCAATCTGCCGGTGCTCGCGGTGCAGAGGTTGAATGAGATCCGATCGACCGCGGTCTACCCAAAATCCGCAATGCTGTTTATCGAGGGCCAACAGCCCCGTGGGATATTTGTGCTTTGCGCTGGGAAAGCGAAACTTTCGACGTCGTCCGCGGAAGGCAAAACCATCATCACCAAGATTTCGGAAGCGGGAGATGTGCTGGGCCTCAATGCCACCATTTCGAACCGGCCTTATGAAGTTACCGCCGAGATGATTGAGCCGGGCCAGGCGAATTTCATTACGCGTGACGCGTTGCTTCACTTTCTGCGTGAATACGGAGAGGTGGCGGTTCGAGTCGCGGAGCAGCTAAGCCGCAATTACTACACGGCGTATGAAGAAATTCGCACGCTCGGACTGACCAGTTCACCCTCTGAAAAATTCGCCAGATTACTGCTGGGATGGTCCAATTCGGCCGGCAGCAACGGAGATCCTCTGCACCTGAAGATGACGCTTACGCATGTGGAGATCGCCGAGATGATCGGCACAACGCGTGAAACCGTCAGCCGCTTGTTCTCAGAATTCAAGAAGCGGCAATTGCTGCAGTTGAAGGGCGCCACTCTGGTCATCCGCAACAAAGCCGCGCTGGAAAAAATGGTCCACTCCTGACAGCCGGGACTCTTCGTCCGTTCCTATGCGGTCCCAGAATGCAAGTAGCGGCACCCTCTATGGCACTCGGGTTTGTTCTTTTTCGAGCCGGTTGATTTCCCGCTGTAACCAGTCGCGAAGAGCCTCTTCCAGTTCCCTTTGTGTGCCGGTGCGGTAGAGGGAGTCAACCGTCTGGCCTTTGTCGTTCAGGGGAATGAACCGGCATGGCACTTCTTGCTTGCGGAGTTCGGGTGGAACAAGCTCCGTCAGCAAGCACTCGCTGCAGGGATGTGGCCGGGCGGGATCGCTGAAGTTCAGGCAGCTCGGCGAATCTTCAAAAATGTATGGGGCACGCCACGGCGCATGCGGCGATCGGCCATAGCCGCCGTCTTCCACGAATTTCAACTCGAACCGCAAGGTTTCAAGAAGATCGCGATTGTTGTGTGACATGGCTTGACCTCCAAAGGGTAGCTTGGCAGCGCACCGGCGAGGCTCATAGGACGGAAATCACCGGCCCATGTGATTGAGATCACTCCTGCGAAAGGTGCAGGAACGATTCCTCGCAGCAGTGTGGCTGCGCAAACCATTGCCAACTTCAGTTCTCCCGCCTCAGTTACTCACTGTCAAAACGGGACATTGTGCGTGGCATATCACCTCATGAGTGAGAGCCCACGGTATATGCGCGGTCAGGCGCGGGGTGTTCGTCCGGTTCGCACCCATGACGATCAACTCAATTTCATGTGCCGCCGCCGCATCCAGGATCCCTTCCGGCAGGAAATCCGTTCCGACGATGTAATCGGGCTCGGCCACAAGTTTCGCGTTGGGTGGAATCATCTGTCTCAGCCTTCTCGTGCTCTGGTCCCGCATCGTCCGCTGCCAGTTTGTAAATTCCTCAGCAGCATAAGCCGATGGGCCGTAAGCCGCCGGGCCAAAGTCAGGCCCAGGCATCGGTGGCACCATGTGCAGAAGCACCAGCTTCGCTTGATAGTCTTCTGCCAGAGAAAGGGCATAGGGGAATGCTTTGTCAGAAGCCGGTCCGAAATCGGCTGCGAATAGGATCCGCCTGAACTCGGCCTTTTCCGAGCCCGCAGGCTTAACGTGAGGACCGATTGTGAGCACGGGGCATTGCGCCAGGCGCAAGACCTGCTCTGCCACTGAACCCAATGCGAGTTTTTTCAGCCCACCCCGTCCGCGGGTACCCAGCACCAGCAGATCAACGTCTTCCCGCTGAATCACCGAAGAAAGAACATCCCATACTGGACCTTGTTCAACCACCAGGTGATGGTTGATATCGTTTATTCGAACTTCCTCGCTGAGTTCCTTCATCTGCTGTTCCGCTTCAAGCCAGGGGCGGTTCAGTTCCCGGGGCAACGCTTCCAGCGGAATCCTGTCCCGCGGCTCCGGCGGAACCGCGTTCACCACAGAGAGCGTGGCACTATACCGGCGTGCAATCGCAAGGGCATAGCCGAGCGCTCGCCGTGAAGCATCCGAGAAGTCTGTGGCAAATAAGATCTGACTGAATGCAATGGCCTGCTTCTGGTCGCGTATTTGTGCAGCGGTTGACATAAATGCCTCCTTCGTGGGTCAAGCTGAATCCCACCGCCTGGCTGGGATCGCCCGCTTTTCGGCTGTCGAACGTTTCTGCAGGGGAACGACCAAGATTCCCGTCGAGTCGGAAACGACGGTTAGTTTTCTCGAGCATTCGCCACAGAGCCAGAAACGTTCGAGCGTGGCTGTCTCGTAACTGACTGACTTGTCCGGCGTGGCCGATTCGATGGTCAGATGGAAAAGTCTGCCTTCATGCAAATATCGGAATGTGGCCGAGCAGGCGGTATTCGCACATTTAGAAACCATAGCCAACTCCGGGGTTGCATATTCAAAGTCCTGATGCCGAACGTCTGAAAGTCGAACATCCCTTTTAATTGTGATCCTTCTGGGGCGGTCGCGCCGTGACGATCATCACCAAGCGATGTGAGGAGAACCGTCGGCGAAAACACGCCAAGAATCTCCAACCGTCTGGTGCGGCAATGTAAGCAGGCGATGCAGGCTGGTTGCAGCGCTGCGTGATCTTGCTCGCACTCGCATGTGACTTGTGTCACAGCCAGCAGGCTTCCCATTCCGGACAATAGCCCTTTAGGCAAACGTGTTAGGCAAACATGGAGACATATGTTCAAAATCCTGCACGCTGAGTTCCTGGCGCCGGGCATCAAGCGGTTTGAGATCGAAGCGCCGCGCATTGCACGCAAGCAAAAACCGGGACAGTTCGTAATCCTGAGGCTGTACGAACAGGGCGAACGGATTCCGATCACAATCGAACACTCCGATCCCGAACGGGGCACGATTCGCATCGTGGTGCAGTCGGCGGGCAAGACCACGCACCTGCTCAATTCGCTGAACACCGGCGACAGCATTCTGGATGTGGTGGGGCCTCTAGGAAAACCGTCGGAGATCGAAAAGTTCGGCACGGTGGTGGTGATGGGCGGCGGGGTGGGTACGGCGATGGCCTATCCGACCGCGGCGGCGCTGAAGAAGGCGGGCAACCGCGTGATCTCCATCGTGGGCGCGCGCAACCAGGAACTGGTGATTCTGGAGCGTGAACTGCGCGAGGTCAGCGATGCGCTGATGATTACCACCGATGACGGAAGTTATGCCGACAAAGGCTTCGTCACGGACAAGCTAAAGCAGCTCATCGAGAACGGCACGCGCATCGACCTGGTGCTGGCCATCGGTCCCATCCCCATGATGAGAGCGGTGGCGGAGATGACGCGGAAAGAGCGCATCCGCACCATCGTCAGCCTGAATCCGATCATGATCGATGGCACCGGCATGTGCGGCGGATGCCGCGTGCTGGTGGAGGGAAAGAGCGAGTTCGCCTGCGTGGACGGCCCCGAGTTCGATGCGCACCGGGTGGATTTCGCGGTGCTGGTGCAGCGCAATGCAATGTACCGGGCGGCAGAGCAGAGATCGATGGAAGAATTCCAGCGCGAGACCGCATCGCAGATCGAGTCAGTTCGTACTGGTTCGACCGGTGCATGCGCACTGCAAGGAGGCGGCCGGTGACACAAACTACCAAGAAGCCCTCATTGAATGTTATCCCCTTGAAAGAGCGGATGAAGATCCCCCGGCAGCACATGCTGGAGCAGTGTGCGGAAGAGCGCGCCCATAATTTCACCGAAGTGAACCTGGGCTATTCCGAGGAACTGGCGCGGCAGGAAGCGTTGCGCTGCCTGGAGTGCGCCAAGCCAGCCTGTGTGAATGACTGTCCTGTGGGCGTGAAGGTGAAGGATTTCGTGGAGCTGATCGTGGCCGGCGATTACCTGGGAGCGGCGGCCAAGATTCGTGAAGACAACGTGCTGCCGGCCATTACCGGACGGGTGTGTCCGCAGGAAGATCACTGCGAAGGCGGTTGTTTGATGGGCAAGAAGGTACAGCCGCTGGGCATTGGATATCTGGAGCGCTTCGTCGCCGACTATGAACAACGTCACCTGGATATCAGCAATCTGCCCAAGGCGGCGCCGACGGGCAAGAAGGTCGCCATCGTGGGCAGCGGCCCCTCCGGTCTGACGGCGGCGGGCGATCTGGTGCAGAGAGGACATGAGGTACACGTCTTCGAGGCGCTGCACGAGATCGGCGGCGTGCTGGTGTATGGCATTCCGGAATTCCGCCTGCCGAAAACGATCATCCGCCAGCAAGTCGATTACATGCGCGCCATGGGCGTGGAGTTTGAGACCGACGTTGTCGTGGGACGCACGGTCACCATCGACGAATTGATGAACGAGGAAGGCTACGACGCGGTGTTTATCGGCACCGGCGCGGGACTCCCGCAGTTCATGGGCATTCCCGGCGAACATCTGAATGGCGTCTATTCGGCGAACGAATTCCTGACGCGCATCAACCTGATGCATGCCTACGAGTTCCCGAAGTACGACGAGCCCATGGTGGATTTCCGCGGCAAGAATGTGGCCGTGATCGGCGGCGGAAACACAGCGCTGGATGCGATCCGGTCGGCGTTGCGGCTGGGTGCGGGAAAGGCGTTCATTCTCTATCGCCGCAGCGAGGCGGAGATGCCGGCGCGCAAAGAAGAAGTGAAACACGCCCAGCAGGAAGGGATCGAATTCCAGGTGCTTGCCGCCCCGCTCGAGTTCCTCGACGACGGCAAGGGGTGGTTGACCGGCGCGCGCTGCCAGAAGATGGCGCTGGGCGAGCCGGATGCTTCCGGGAGACGGCGTCCTGTGCCGATCGAAGGCTCGGAATACGAAATTCCTCTTGCCGTGGCGGTCATCGCGATCGGGACGAGCGCCAATCCGATTGTCCAGAGCACTACGCCGGGCTTGAAGACGAACAAACGGAATTACATTGAAGCGGACGCGACGACGCAGCGCACGTCGCGGAAGGGCGTATTCGCCGGCGGCGACATCGTCACGGGAAGTGCGACGGTGATCCTGGCCATGGGCGCGGGACGGCGCGCCGCCAAGTCGATCCACGAGTACTTGACCACCTCGGGCGAGTGGTGAGGGTGGGCTGTGACGCACCTCACTAAGAGCGGTATTTAAGGTCACCGCCCCAAATGGCGGTGTGGTTTCTAATCAAACTGACCGGGATGCGCGGCCGGATGGCAGGATCTCGCGCTGGGAGGAAGTCAATGAAAGATCAGGACCTTCTAAGGTGTCCGTTGCTCCAGGGACTTGACCCCATGAACCGTGCCGCACTTTTGGGCCTGTTGAACGACAGTAGTGTCAGGGAACGGCTGGAAAAGTGCATAGCCGAACACGAGACCGCGGCGGAATCTTCGAAGGAGCCAGCGGTGGCGTGCGTCCAGACGAGACAGCCAGGGGAGTTTGAAAAGGAGGTTCACAGTTGGAATCCCCAACACTCCACCTGGAACAGAAGCCCGAAGGAGTAGATCCAGCGCGAGGAAGACGCGGGAACTGTGGGGGGAAGAGCTGCGATGAACGACATCGCAGGCAAAAGGGGGAAGGGATGTCGTGGGAACTGGATTACAAGTTGAAGTTGAAAATGCCCGACGATGCGCTGCGGTGTGTGCAGTCGGGAATGCGGGTCTATATTCAGCCGGGTTGCGCTGAACCTGAGACTCTAGTTGAGGCGCTGATGCGCCGCGCTCCGTTTGTGGAGGACGTGGAAATCGTACACATGATGACCATGGGAGCCGCTCCGTACGTGGCTCCCGAGATGGCAGAGCACTTCCGGCATAACGCGATGTTTATCGGGCCCAATGTGCGCGAGGCCATCAACGAAGGGCGGGCCGACTACACCCCGATCTACCTGAGCGAGATTGAAGGACTTTTCGAGAGCGGCGCCATGCCGATTGATGTGGCCCTGCTGGAACTCTCTCCTCCCGACACGCACGGCTTCTGCAGCTTCGGCGTGGGAGTGGACACGTCGCTGACCGCGGCGAAGTGTGCACGCTACGTGGTGGCGCAGATTAACGATCAGATGCCGCGCACCTTCGGAGATAGTTTTATTCACGTGAGTGAACTGGATGCAGTCGTGGATTCCTCCCGTCCGCTGTGCGCCTGGAAGCGCCCACAAATCACTGCCATGAACAATGCCATCGCCGCCAACGTCGCGGGTTTAATTGAGGATGGCGCAGTGCTGCAGACGGGCATCGGAGGCATTCCGGATGCGGTGCTGCCCTTTCTCATGGATCGCAAGGATCTCGCGGTGCACAGCGAACTGGTTTCCGACGGCGTGATTCCCCTGATCGAAGCCGGAGTGCTCACGGGGGCGCGCAAGAACTTCAAGCCGCGGAAGGTCATCCTGGGTTTTGCCATCGGGACGAAGCAGTTGTTCGACTTTGTCGACAACAATCCGATCTTTGAGTTCCATCCCACCTGCTACAGCAACGACCCGGGACTCATTAGTCGAAACGACAATATGGTGGCAATCAACTCCGCGTTGCAGGTCGATCTCACCGGTCAGGTCTGCTCTGACTCGATCGGGAACCAGTTCTACAGCGGCATTGGCGGACAAGTTGACTTCCTGCGCGGAGCATCGCGCTCCAAGGGAGGCAAACCGATCATCGCAATTTCTTCCACCGCGAAAGATGGAGCGATCTCGCGGATCGTGCCTATGCTGAGCCCGGGCGCGGGCGTGGTTACTTCGCGCGGGCTGGTCCGCTACGTGGTGACCGAATACGGGGTGGCGTATCTGCACGGCAAGACCATCCGGCAGCGGGCGCAGGCGCTGATCGACATTGCGCATCCCAAGTTCCGCGAAGAACTTTATCAATTCTGCGAGAAAACCAGATGGCTGCAGCGGCCGCTCGCTGCGGAGAAGGCAGTACCGAGGTGAAGCATGGCGGGCCAAGCACGCGGTAAGGTTACGGTCGATGTCGAGGAATGCAAGGGGTGCGGACTATGCGTGGAGTCCTGTCCCCCCAAGTGTCTGGAACTGGCGCCGGAGTTGAGCGCCTACGGGGTTCATCCGGCGCGCTACACCGGCGAGGACTGCACCGGTTGTGGAATCTGCTTTTATTGCTGCCCGGAACCGGGCGCGATTACGGTCTATCGCATGAAGGCTAAAGGAAAAGCGGTTGCGACCGTGGTAGGAGGCGAACATGCGGCAGCTGTGTAAAGGAAACGTTGCAGTGGTGAAGGGCGCGATTCTCGCCGGGTGCCGCGCCTACTATGGCTATCCCATTACTCCCGCCAGCGAAATTGCCGAGTCTGCCGCGCTCTATTTCCCGCAGGTGGGCGGAACTTTTCTGCAAGCGGAGAGCGAAGTCGCCGCCATCAACATGGTATATGGGGCGGCAGCGGCTGGGATGCGCGTCATGACTGGATCTTCCGGCCCCGGGCTCAGCCTGATGCAGGAAGGCATGTCTTATCTGGCCGGCTCGGAGCTGCCGTGCGTGATCGTAGATGTAATGCGCGGCGGGCCGGGACTGGGCAATATCGCTCCGGAGCAGAGCGACTACTTTGCCATGGTGAAGGGTGGCGGCCACGGCAACTACCGCAACCTCGTGCTGGCTCCCGCATCGGTGCAGGAGATGGCCGATCTCACTATGCTGGCTTTCGATCTTGCCGATAAATACCGCAATCCGGCCGTGGTGCTGGCCGACGGTTTCATCGGCCAAATGATGGAACCACTGGATCTTGAGGATCGCGAAATTCAGCCACCGGAAAAGCTGTGGGCGGTGAAGGGAACGCCAGAGACACGCGCCAACCTGATCAGTTCCATTTACCTCGAAACCGATGAATTGGAAGATCACCAGCGCAGAATGGAAGCCAAATACCTCCGCGCACAGGAAGCGGAGCCACGCTGCGAACTGTGCTATGCCGATGACGCCGAGGTGCTGCTGGTTGGGTACGGCATTGTCTCGCGAGTGTTGCTGTCCACAGTCGAAGCGCTGCGCAAGGAAGGTGTGAAAGCAGGGCTGTTCCGGCCGATTACTTTGTGGCCGTATCCTTCCAAGGCTCTGGCGAAAGCGGCGCGCAAGGTGGAAAAGGTCATTGTCGTGGAATTGAGCAACGGACAAATGGTGGAAGATGTGCGCCTGGCGCTGAACGGCAAGGTGCCGGTGGAGTTCTATGGCAGGGTAGGCGGCAACGTGCCTTCGGTCGCGGAGCTGCAGCAGCAGGTGTTGACCCGCATGGCCGTGGCGGTCTGAGACCGGTTCTGCGAGGACATGGTCCCAGGAAGGACAACGAAAATGAAAGACGAGAACCTGATCAGCGTGGCAGACCCGGAAGTTGAGTCCGAAGTTAGTGCCAAAGCTAGTCCCGAAGTCAGCGGCAATGGATACGAACCGATCCACTCCAGATCGCCTCTGTTCTATGACCTTTACGAGCGCAAATCGGAACTGAAGCACCAGACCCATTACTGTCCCGGCTGCGGGCACGGCGTGGTGCACAAGCTGATCGCCGAAGCGCTGCAGGAACTGGGGTTGCAGGACAAGACGATCTTTGTGAGTCCAGTGGGCTGCTCGGTGTTTGCCTACTACTATTTTGACGTGGGCAACGTGCAGGCTGCGCATGGCCGCGCGCCGGCTTCGGCCACGGGAATCAAGCGGTCTTGCCCGGATAAGATTGTCATTTCCTACCAGGGAGACGGCGATCTGGCGGCAATCGGCACGGCAGAAATTGTGCATGCCGCCAATCGAGGCGAAAAGATCACCGTCTTTTTCGTGAACAACGGAATCTACGGCATGACTGGCGGACAGATGGCGCCCACCACCCTGGTCGGGCAGAAGAGCACCACTTCTCCCTGGGGCCGGCGACCGTCGAATGAAGGCTTCCCATTGCACATGGCGGAACTTCTCGCCACGCTGGAAGCTCCGGCCTACATCGAACGAGTGGCGCTTTCCGACAACAAGAACATCATGAAAGCGCGCCGGGCGATCCGCAAAGCGCTCGAGACGCAACGGGATGGCGCGGGCTTCTCCTTTGTCGAAATCCTGTCGCCGTGTCCCACAATCTGGGGTAAAGACCCGGTGGAGGCGCGGCGCTGGGTTATGGACAAGATGATTCCAACTTTTCCGCTGAATGTTTTCCGGGACCGCAAACCGGAAATTCCCACCGGTAATGAACCGCCGCAGCGGCCGGTAGCGGATGTGCTTGAGATCACTGCGAAAGCTGGAGCGAACGGCGCTTCCAAACCGAAACACGCCCATCACTTTAAAGACATCAAGATCAAGATCGCAGGTTTCGGCGGACAAGGCGTGCTGCTGCTGGGACAGCTCCTCATCGAAATGGGCGTGCGGGAAGCGCTGGAAGTGAGCTGGCTGCCGTCGTATGGGCCGGAGATGCGTTCGGGCAGCGCGCACTGCCATGTGTGCTTGTCGAAAGAACGGATCGGGTCGCCTCTGGTTGCGCACCCCGATGTGCTGGTGGCCATGAATGAGTTTTCGCTGCGCAAGTTTGCCCACGAGGTAGCGGGCGGCGGACTCATCCTTTACAACGGGGCCAGCGTTCCTGCCGACTTTGCCGCTCCGGGAGTGCAGGTGGTCGCGATTCCGGCCGCGGAGATTGCCGACAAACTGGGCTCAACCAAGGCCGCCAACATTGTGCTGATGGGGGCGCTGCTGGAAGAAACCGAATGTCTGGCTGCCGGAACTGCCCTGAGCGTGCTCGAAGACAAAGTGAAAAAACTCGATCTGCTGGAAATTGACCGCAAGGCGCTCGACGCGGGCCGCGCTGTTTATCGATGACCAGGCCCACGTTGGCGCGGTGAGTCAGCCAGACGGTTTCGCTTAAACCTAGAAAGGCCCGCCATGTCGACTGCGTGGACGTCTCGTTACGCACTGCGCACCAAAGGCATCACCAGTTCTCAAATTCGGGAGTTGTTAAAGCTCACCCAAAAGCCCGGAATGATTTCTTTTGCCGGCGGCCTGCCCGCCCCCGATGTATTTCCCATCCAACGTTTTGAGGAAGCCTGCCACAAGGTACTCACCGAGCAGGCAGCCTCCGCCTTGCAGTACGGCGCGACCGAGGGCTACGAACCCTTGCGCCAACTGATTGCGAACAACCTGTCCCGCTACGGGATCAAGGCGAAGGCTGAGAATGTCTTGATCACCTCAGGCTCGCAGCAGGCGCTGGACCTGATTGGCAAGCTGTTTATCAACCGGGGAGACCGCGTGCTGGTGGAGGCGCCGACTTATCTCGGCGCGCTGCAGGCTTTCAACGTGTACGGGGCGGAGTATATTTCCGTTCCGGTCGACGACGACGGCCTTCGCACCGACCTGCTGGAGAAGCCTTTGCGCACCGGCCCCAAGTTCATGTATGTGCTGCCGAACTTCCAGAACCCCGCCGGAACCACGTTGTCGGAGGGGCGCCGCCACGAACTGGTGCTGCTCGCCGACAAGTATGGGATTCCGATTGTCGAAGACGATCCTTACGGGCAGTTACGTTATGAGGGTGAGCACCTGCCGCCTCTGGTTGTGCTTGATCGCGAGAACCTGCGGCGCGACGACGGCTACTCCATCGGCAACGTCATTTACCTGAGCACATTCTCGAAGACGCTGGCTCCCGGACTTCGGCTGGGATGGATTGTCGCTCCGCCTGAGATTATCGGCAAGCTCGCGCAACTCAAACAGGGCGCCGATCTGCACACTTCGACCTTCACGCAATTCGTGGCCTATGAAGTGGCGCGCGATGGATTCCTCGACCAGCACGTCAAGCTGATTCGCCGCGTCTATCGCGAACGCCGCGACGTAATGCTGCAGGCGCTGCAAGAGTTCTTTCCGCCCGCGGTCACCTGGACTCATCCTCACGGCGGATTATTCCTCTGGGTTACTCTACCCGAAGGGCTGGACATGCAGGCTGTATTCCAGTCAGCGCTCGAACAGAACGTGGCTTTCGTGCCGGGCAATTCCTTTTACGCGAACGACGGCCGCGAAGGCTCGCGCCACATGCGGTTGAATTTTTCCAACGCCGCTCCGGAACAGATCCGCGAGGGAATTCGCCGTCTGGCCACAGCTGTGAAAAGCCATCTGGCGGCCCCGGCGCTCCGAACAGAGTTCCCGATCGAAGTCTAAGCGCTGCCCTATTGCTCGATTCGCTGGCGCTTGCCAGAATGGAGCACGTCCACTATAGTTACCCGGATTTTCGGTTCAAGAACAAACAAGGAGAAAAAGAGATGCGCAAGCTCTTGCTGATTGCATTGTCTCTGCTTGTTTCCGGGTCAGTAGCGACGGCCCAGAGCAAGGTTGACATCAAGTGGCACTGCTCGAAAGCGGCGACGGAACACCAACTCGACGTAGGCGATGTGCCGGATCATTTCTATTGGATCGGCCAAGGTGCCTGCGAAGCTACCTCAAGCGGGGATGACCTCAAGGAAAAGAGTGGGACGTATACAGAATTCCACGATGCCTGGAAAGCGAAGTTCAACTTCCACGGCTACTACATTGCGACCACGGCGGATGGCGACAAGATTCACTACACGTATGAAGGTTCCGCTACCACCGACGCCACGAAACCTCTCGCCAACAAGTGGAAGATCGTGAGCGCAACCGGAAAGCAAAAGGGCATCAAGGGCTCCGGAACCTGCGCCGGGAAAGCCTCTGCCGATGCTTTTGACTGGGAGTGTACGGGCACGTATACGATGGCCGCGGCCAAAGGCAAGTAGGGCTGGGCCAAGATTCAACCACGGGCTGCACGTGCATTCGCTTCAAAGCGGAAATTCCTGAGAGCCGAGGGGTAGTCACTTCGACCATCCCCTCTCTCAATTAGGCTGCCTGCTTTGTCCCTCATTTCAGCCCGAAGGCAAAGACATTGCCGTCCATGGAGACGACATAAACCATCCCATTCACCACGACTGGCGAAGTTAGCGAGGAACCCACATAGTCGCTGGTGTGGAAGCTCCACAGCTTGGTGCCGGTGCTGGCGTTCAGCGCGTACGAGGTTGCCGTCGTAGGAGTTGATATAGACGACCCCGTTGGCTACAGCGGGCGAGGAATCCACCTCGTCGCCAGCGGTAGCGTAGCTCCAAAGCACGGCGCCGTTGCGGGCATTGAACGCGTACACGTTGCCGGGTTCGTAGCCCGCGCCGATATAAACCACGCCATTCGCCACTGCGGGTGAAGAAAGCGACCCCGCGTAGTAGCTCCACAGAAGAGCGCCGGTGCTAGCCTCCAGCGCTTCGACGTAGCCGTTATCGCCGACGTAAACCACCCCGTCCGCTACTGCGGGGGAGGACACCGGATAACCGGCGCCATAGCACCACAGCAGCGCGCCGGTGCTGGCTTCCAGCGCATACATGCAGCCCTCACCGGCGACATAGACCACTCCATTCGCCACGGCGGGTGAGGAATTCACACTGCTAGTCCGCCGGGGTTTGGAGTTCTCCACAGCAGACCGCGGCTCCTGGCATTCAGCGCGTACACGTACCCGTCCCCCCCGCCGAAATAAACCACCCCATTCGCCACGGAGGGCGAGTCATCCACAAGCCAGCCGGTGTGGTAGGTCCACAGCTTGGCACCGGTGCTGGCGTTCAGAGCGTACAAGTTGTAGTCATAGGAACCGACATAGACCACCCCATTCGCCACGGCGGGCGAGGAGTCCACCCGGCCGCCCGTTTTGTAGCTCCACAGCTTGGCGCCAGTGCTGGCGTTTAGCGCGTACACGGTGCCGTCCAGCGCACCGATATAAAGCACTCCGTTCGCCACCGTGGGCGAAGACGACGTCGTAGCGTAGCCAAGGTTATACCGCCATTTCGGTTGCAGGCTCCCAACATTGTGGACGTTGAGCACATCCTCATACGGGCTCCAGCGCTGCATGTCCTGATTATGGAACTCATTCCAGTTGACGACGGCCTTGCCCGCAGGCTGCTGGCCCCATGCCACGGACACGAAGCACGCACAAAGAATCAAAGCCAAGATACGGATGTGTTTCATGACGAACCTCCAGAATAGTTGCACCGACGTAAATGGCATTTAGCGATGCTTTGAGGTTGAGTCGGGGGCATCTTCCTCCCGGCCCTCCTTCACTTCAGACTGAAAGCGGAGTATTCTCCTAGGCCCGTGCCGGTATAAACCACCCCACCTACAACGGTGGGCGAAGAACCTTCAATGTAGGAACCGCTCCACAGCAGGGCGCCGGTGTGGGCGTTCAGCGCGTTAAGGGGGCCGCCGTACGAGCCGACATAAACCACGCCGTTGGCCACGGCGGGCGAGCAAGTAAGCGCTAAGCCGGCGGCGTAACTCCACAGCAGGGCGCCAGTCTTGGCATTCAATGCGTACACATTGCCGTCGTCCGAGCCGATATAAACTACCCCGTTCGCCACGGCGGGTGAGGAAAACACGGCGTTGCCGGTGGTGTATTTCCATAGCAAGGCGCCGGTGCTGGCATTCAGCGCGTATACATTGCCGTCGTTTGAGCCGATATAGACGACTCCGTTTGCCACGGCGGGCGAGGACTGGACCCAGTTGCCGGTGGAGTATTTCCATAGCAATGCGCCGGTGCTGGCATTCAATGCGTACACATTGTCATCGTTCGAGCCGATATAGACGACCCCATTCACCACGGCGGGCGAGGAATACACCTCGTTGCCGGCGTCGTAGCTCCACAGCAAGGCGCCGGTGGTAGCGTTTAGCGCATTCACGTTGGGGTACGAGCCGATATAAACCACCCCATTCGCCACGGCGGGGGAGGAATACGCCATGTAGCCGGCCGCGTAAGTCCACAGGAGAACGCCGGTACTGGCCTTCAGAGCGTAAACGTTGCCATCCGACGAGCCGAAGTAAACGACTCCATTCGCTACAGCGGGTGAGTCCCACACTTCGTCGCCGGCAGTGTAGCTCCACAACAGGGCACCGGTGCTGGCGTCCATCGCGTAAACGTTGTTGTTGAGAGAAGCGCCGTATACCACACCATTCACCACCGTGGGCGAGGCATACACATCGCCGCCGAAGAAGTAGGTCCACTTCAGCTGGAGCTTTCCGACGTTGTGGATGTTGAGTATGTTTTCATACGGGTTCCAGCGCATCATGTCGAGATAGTGGAACTCGCTCCAGTTGTTGAGGGCGTTGGCTGCAGGCTGTTGACCCCATGCCGCGGACACAAAGCATACACAGAGAATCAAAACCAGGATACGGATGTGTTTCATGACGACCCTCCAGGAGATAAATTGGTCCGGCGAGAACGCCGCTTGTTGACGCCCCGAGGTTGAGGTCGGGAAGCATCTTCAGGCTGGGGCGTTTGGAAGCCGCCCCTGCCTGCTCCCTACCATCGCTCACTTCAAGCCGAAGGCGTACACGTTGCCGTCGTAGGAGCTGATATAAACGACGCCGTTCGCCACGGCAGGTGAGGAATACACCTGGTAGCCGGTGGTGTAGCTCCACAGCAGAGCGCCGGTGCGGGCGTTCAGCGCGTACACCTTGTAGTCCCACGAGCCGAAATAAACCACCCCATTCGCCACAGCGGGCGAGGACCACACATAGCCGCCGGTGGCATAGCTCCACAGCAGGGCGCCGGTGCGGGCGTTCAGCGCGTACACGTTGTTGTCTAACGAGCCGATGTAAACCACCCCATTTGCCACGGCGGGCGAGGAGTTGACCTGGTAGCCAGTGGTGTAGCTCCACAGCAAGGCACCAGTGCGGGCGTTCAGCGCGTACACGTTGTTGCCCGCGCCCTCAGGGACGTAACCCCCACCGATGTAAACTACCCCATTCGCCACGGCGGGCGAGGACTGCACCTGGCCGCCAGTGGTGTAGCTCCACAGCAGGGCGCCGGTGCGGGCGTTCAGCGCGTACACGTTGCCGTCGTCCGAGCCGACGTAAACCACCCCATTTGCCACGGCGGGCGAGGACTCCACCCAAGAGCCCGTCGTGTAGCTCCACAGTTTGGCGCCAGTGCGGGCGTCCAGTGCGTACACGTTTTGGTCGAACGATCCGACATAAACCACGCCGTCCGCCACAGCAGGCGAGGACAGGATCTGGGCGCCAGTGGAGTAGCTCCACAGCAGGGCGCCGGTGCGGGCGTTCAGCGCGTACACGTTGTGGTCCCACGAGCCGAAATAAACCACCCCGCTCGCCACGGCGGGCGAGGACTCCACCGCATAGCCCGTCGTGTAGTTCCACAGCTTGGCGCCGGTGCTGGCATTCAGCGCGTACACGTTGAAATCGATCGAGCCGATATACACCTCCCCATCGGCCACGGCGGGAGAGGAATACACCCGATCGCCGGTGGTGTAGCTCCAACTCAAGCGTAGGTTCCCAACATTGTGGACGTTGAGCACATTCTCATACGGGTTCCAGCGCATCATGTCGAGATAGTGGAACTCGCTCCAGTTGTTGGGGGCGTTGGCCGCTGGCTGCTGACCCCATGCCACGGAGGCGAAGCATGTAGATAGAATCAAACCTAAGATGCGGATGTGTTTCATGACGAACCTCGAAAAGATAAATTGGTCGATGAAAGATACCGTTTCCCGAGAATTCGGGTCATTCGCCTCAGGGGGTGCCGCGTCGCAACTGGCGGGAACTGCTCGATCGAAGAGGCGATTAAATGAGATACCTACGAGCGCATCATGTCGATGATGTGGGTCACGTCGTGACGTGATCAAGGGGGGCAGTCGTTTCGACTGCCCCTTCCAAGAACCGCTTTACTCCAGCACGAAAATATTCTTATCGGAGCACATCTGCTTCAGCACCTTCGGCCACACCGTGACGCTGACTTCTCCGAGATGAGCTTTGCGGAGCAGTTGCATCAAGGTGCGTGACTGCCCGATTCCACCACCGATCGAGAGCGGAATCTCATGGTTGAGGATCGCCTGGTGATAGGGCAATCGCATGAAGTCCAACTGCTTGGCCATCGTAAGCTGCTTTTTCAGAGTCTCGGCCGTGACCCGGATGCCCATCGACGTCAGTTCATGTCGCCGCTGGGTCACGGAGTTCCACACCAGAATGTCGCCGTTCAGCCCGTGGGTATCATTGCCGGTCTGATCGTGAGTGTCGGTGACCCAGTCGTCATAATCGGCGGCGCGCATCTCGTGGGGATAGCCGTCCTTCAACGGCCAGCCGATGCCGATAATAAAGATCGCCGGATACTTCTGCAGCACCGCCGTTTCACGCTGCTTGCGCGGCAGATCGGGATACATGTCGAGAATCTCCTCGGCGTGCAGGAAGATCAACTCCTCCGGCAGATCGGGATAGCGATAGTCCTTCAATTGCGGGAACAGGTTTTGCGCAAACTTTTCGGCGCCCACGATCACCTTCCAGATCTTGCGAACCGTCGCCTTCAGGAAGTCAAGATTGCGCTCCTCGCTGGTGATCATGCGCTCCCAGTCCCATTGATCCACGTAAGCGGAATGGTCGTGATCGAGAAAATAGTCCTTGCGAACGGCGCGCATATCGGTACAGATGCCCTCGCCAACTTTGCAATCGAATTGCTTGAGCGCGACCCGTTTCCACTTGGTCGCGGCTTGCACCACCTGCGCGTCGAGGGGATGCAGATTGCGGTCATTCGAAATATGGAACTGCACCGGGGTGCGCGACCCATCGCGATCCAGCATGTCGTTGACGCCGCTCTCCACATCCACAATGAGCGGGACCTCGACCATCATCAGGCTGAGTTCCTTGCACAGATTGTCTTCGATGTAGCGGTTCACCTGGAAGATGGCCTGCTGCGTCTCTTTCGGGGTCAACAGGGAGCGGTACCCGCGCGGCAGAATTTTCTCCAATTCTCTGTAATCGCCGATTCCCGGTCCGGCCAGGTCGGCTTTCTTATCGTGATCCAGTACAAGCGTATCCAGTACAGGCGTGCTCATGTAGTTTCTCCTTTGCAAAGGTGGATTCTGTGCCGGCGAGGGGGCGACACGACGTGTATCGAGGCCTTGGAATAAAAGATGGACTGGCACCGGAGTTCACCGGCTGCGCGGCGCCAGTTCTGTCTGCACATGCGAGCATGAAATGCTCTGAGATCATCGACGGCCAGCAGCATTATTCCAATAAAGCCAAGAACTTGGCGCGATCCTAGCCGGTGTGCGTGTCGGCATAGCCGCACCTCGCCCGGCTTCATTCTCCCTTTCTGTCGTCTGAAACGCTGTGATCAGGGGCACATGGGGATGTGACGCCGGGACGCCTCGCTTGTCCCTTTGATCCCGTTAGTCTATCGACATAAGTCACCGTTCAGGGTGACCTGGGTCACTGCACCTGTGCTCCCTAGCGTTGAAACTGTCAACTAGGCAGCGAAGAGTTGCTGCGTTCTTTTACATGCAGTTCCTGAAGGGTTGTATCGGTGTTCACTTTCGCAACGAACGCAGGAATGCGGGAGGAATCACTGCTCTTGATCCCAGGTGCCAAACTTCACAAGGAGAAATACGAAATCATGAAGACGACGAAGCTGGTGATGCTGGTAGTGACAATTGCGGTAGCCCTGTTCATGCTGATTCCTAATCTGTCATGGGCCGCCGATGACGGAGCGACGATCTACAAAGCAAAATGCGCAATGTGCCACGGCGCGGATGCGGCTGGCAAGCCGGCAATGAAAGCCCCGAGCCTGATTTCCGATGAAGCAAAGAAAAAGTCGGATGACGACCTGGCCAAAGCCGTTACAGGGACGGCGAAGCACACGCCCGCAGTGAAAGCTCTAGCTGCTGACGATGTGAAGGCTGTCGTTGCGTACATTCGTAGCCTGCAGAAGTAGTCGTGGTCATTGGCTGTTCCGGTTGAGCACCACCGCTGTCCCGACTGGCCCGGCAGCGGCTAATGAGCGCCAGAGTGAGTATGAAGATGTCCGGCTCAATTCGGCGGACTGACGAGAAAACCGGCCGATTGGTTGCCAGCCGACAATCTCCTCTCCTGGTCGCTTTGCCAGATGGAACAGCCCGCCTGGGTCCGGATGCTCACCACTCCGGACCCGGTTCTTTTTTCACCGCCAGTAGGCCCAAGGTTTTGAGTTCGGTTCCCAAGTCTGTTCCTTCACCCATTCATATCTCTACCTCGTACTTCATACCGTTGGAACGGAAGTCCCGCTTGGGGGCAACGAGGAGCAATTCATATGAGTAAAGCTTTGCTGTATGACGCAACAATGTGCATCGGCTGCAAGCAGTGCGAAGTCGGCTGTGCGCAGCAGAACAAGCTACGGTACGACGACACGGTGGCCGCGGAGCCGGTGCAATCGGAACACAAATACACCGTCGTCATGACCAAGAACGACAAATTCATGCGCCGGCTGTGCATGCACTGCGAGCATCCCGCCTGCGCGTCGGCTTGTCCGGTTGGAGCCTTCCATAAGACCAAGGAAGGGCCAGTTGTGTACGACGTCTGGAAGTGCATAGGCTGCCGGTACTGCATGGTGGCCTGCGCGTTCGCCCAGCCAAAGTACGAATGGGGTTCGCGAAACCCGCGGGTCCGCAAATGCATTATGTGCCCGGATCGCGTAGTTGCCGGTAAGCAGACGGCATGTGCCGAGATCTGTCCCACGGGTGCCACCAAGTTCGGGGACCGCGAAGACCTTGTCAGGGAAGCTCAGGACCGGATCCGTCAAAACCCAACCACCTACCTGCCTCGTATTTACGGCCTTAACGAAGTCGGTGGAACCTGCGTACTCATTCTTTCCAGCCAGAAAGTTGAAGAGTACGGTTATCCCGCGTCGGCCAAGATCGGCGACACTGCGATACCCGAATATACCGGACGCGTGATGAACTGGATTCCAGACTTTATCCCGGCGTGGTCGCTGGTGTTGGGAGGCATTTATTGGATTTCGCACCGCCGCGAGGAAGTAGCCGAAGCTGAAGCGGAAGAGAAGAACGGGGGTGCGCGATGAAGATCAAACTGACCTTCTGGAGAGTTGTATTCATTGCGATCATGATCCCTGGCCTTTATTCCACCTTTGTTCGTTATTTCTATGGCTTGGGTGCGGTTTCAAACATGACGGACCAGTTCCCCTGGGGACTCTGGATCGGTTTCGACTGCCTGTGCGGGGTCATGCTGGCGGCGGGCGGTTTCTGCATTGTTGGCGCGGTCTATCTATTCAACGTCAAGCGACTGCACAGCGTCATGCGGCCTGCGGTGTTGACGGCGTTCCTCGGCTACATACTTTTCATCGTTGGACTGCTGTTCGACCTGGGCCGTCCCTGGTACATCTGGCACCAACTCATCTACATGAACCCGCATTCGGTCATGTTCGAGGTGGGCATGTGCGTGATGACCTACACTACGGTGCTTTTCTTCGAGTTCCTACCCAGCGTGCTGGAGCGCTTCAATCTGAAGACTCCAATCAAGTGGATTAAGAAGATTTACCCGGTGCTGATCGTTTTGGGCATCTTGCTCTCCACCCTGCACCAGAGTTCCCTTGGATCCCTCTACCTGATCATGCCGAGCAAGCTGCATCCGTTCTGGTATTCGCCCGCGCTGCCGTTCTTCTTCTTCGGTTCGGCGATTGCCGTTGGTCTGGCCATGACAATCTTCGAGTCCACGCAGAGCGCCAGGGCCTTCGGCCGTCACCTGGAACTTCCGGTTCTGGTCGAACTTGGGGGTGCCTTGCTGATTGCTCTCTGGGTCAATGCTTTTCTGCGATTCGAAGACTACTTCCATCGCGGCCTGCTGGGTCAAATCATTAAGCCCAGCTACGAATCGTACTTTCTGTGGCTCGAACTGATGCTGGCATTCGTGATTCCCATTACCATGCTCAGCTTCAAGAAAGTCAGGCTGTCGCCCAACGGTTTGTATCTGGCCTCGGTCATCAGTCTGCTCGGATTCATCACCAACCGCCTCAATATTGCCCTCATCGGCTTCGAGACTTACGTCGGGCATCACTACGTGCCGAAGTGGACCGAGTTCTCCGTGACCCTCATGATTATCGCGATGGGCTTCGCCCTGTTCGGTCTGGCTGTGAAGTACCTGCCGATCTTCCCCGAACAAGAACACACAGTGGAGGAGCGGCTCCGAAGCAAGCCCGAGCCCCTGGTTGGCACAGCGGTGTTAACCCATGCGGGAGACTGAGCCAATTCGCGATTCAGGTTGGAAGCGGCTGACGCACAGCATCAGCGCGAAGTTGATCGGGTCGCTGTTGGCGGTCATGGTCGTCATCTTCGCACTGCTCGGATACTTGAACATCCGATTGCACCGCCATCACCTGGAGGCGGCCACGCTGACTAGCGCCGAGCGCGTCAGCAGTGTAATCAAGAGCAGCGCCACGTACTACATGCTGCGCAACGATCGCGAGGGCCTCTACCACGCGATCCAAACCATCGCGGATGAGCCCGGCCTGGTCAAGGTGCGAATCCTTGACCAGGAGGGGCGGATCAGCTACTCCACGGATCCGTTGGAAGTCAGCCACGTCCTCGACAAGACGGCGGAGGCCTGCTACGGCTGTCATATTCAATCGCAGCCGCTGACGCGCCTCAAGCGCCCCGACCGCTTTCGCATTTATCGCAACGGCGGAGGGCTTCGGGTGCTGGGCATTATCACTCCCATCGAAAACCAGCCCAGCTGCTCGAACGCCGAATGTCACGCTCATCCAGCCAGCCAGCAGGTTCTGGGCGTGCTGGACACCAATCTTTCGCTGGCGCAAGGGGACACGGAACTTGCTGTCAGCAGCGCCCGCATGTTTTTTTACACGGCTGGGGCCATGCTGATCGTGGCGGTGCTGAGCTGGTTATTCGTGTGGCGAGTGGTGGGCAAACCCATCAAGGCGCTGGCGAAAGGCACGGAACACCTTACCCGGGGAGAGCTTGGGTACCAAATCGAGGTGGGATCCCAGGACGAAGCGGGGGACTTGGCTCATTCGTTCAACAGCATGAGCCTGCAGCTGCGCGCGGCCAATGAAGAGATCGTCACTTGGGCGAAGACACTGGAAGACCGGGTGGTCGAGAAGACCAAGGAACTTAATCGCGCCCACGATCACGTGCTGCACGTGGAAAAGATGGCTTCCATCGGCAAGATGGCGGCTGTGGTTGCGCACGAGGTGAACAACCCGCTCTCCGGCATTCTGACTTACGCCAAACTGCTTCGGAAGTGGGTAGGGTCAGGCCAGGCCGAGCATGAAAAGCGCGAGGAGGCGATGCAATCGCTGGATATGATAGCCGCGGAAAGCCGCCGCTGCGGCGACCTGGTCAAGAATCTGCTGACTCTTTCGCGCACCGCGCCCATGAACGTGCAGTCTACCGACCTGGGCTCAGTGATTGATCGTTGCCTGCTGCTGGTGCGGCATCAACTGGAGTTGAGCGGAATCGAGCTGCAAATAAAGCTGGCCAAAGATATGCCCCGTGTGCCCTGTGATCCGGCGCAGATCGAGCAAGTGCTCCTGGCGCTCATCATGAATGCCAACGATGCCATGCCCCAGGGCGGGACTCTCTGGCTCGAGGCTCGGGTCAGCGACGATGAGACCGAAACCGAGATCCAGGTGCGCGACAACGGAGCGGGCATCGCTCCCGACGTATTGCCGCAGATATTCGAACCATTTATGACGACGAAAGAGAAGGGCCGCGGAGTCGGACTGGGCCTTGCGATTAGTCGCGGCATCGTGGAGAGGCATCACGGGCGCATCGAAGTCGAATCGAAGCTGGGCCGGGGCACGACTTTCACTGTGACCCTGCCGAGTCAGGGTCCTGAGGCTTCGCTGGCGGCCGCCGGTGATGCCGCCCTGAAGGTGAGGTGATTGAAGTGAGTACACAAGGAAAACTGCTGATCGTGGACGACGAACTGAGCGTGCGCGACTCGCTGGGCAAATGGTTTCGCGAAGAAGGCTATGAAGTGGCTACCACCGAAAACGCCGGCGATGCGCTCACCCGGCTGGCGGAACAGCGTTGGGATGCGGCTCTGGTGGATATCAAAATGCACGGCACCGACGGGATCGAGCTGCAGCGCCGTATGCACGAAGTCGATCCGGAACTCATTGTGATCATCATGACCGGCTATGCCTCGGTGGAGACTGCCGTCGCAGCGCTGAAGAACGGCGCTTACGACTACGTGACCAAGCCCCTGGACCCGGATGAGATCGCGCATCTCGTGAAAAAAGCTCTAGAACACAAGCGGACAGCGCAGGAGAACGTGCTGTTGCGTGAGACCGTCGCGGAAGTCGCGCGTCCGGGGGAAATGATCGGGCAAAGCGCCCCCATGCGCAAGATCTTCGACGCCATTGAAACGGTCGGTCCCACGGACGCTTCGGTGCTGATCACCGGAGAGAGTGGGACCGGCAAAGAACTGGTGGCGCGCGCGATCCATCAGGCCAGCCCGCGAAGATTTCATCCTCTGGTCGCCATTCACTGCGGCGCACTGACCGAAACGCTTCTTGAGAGCGAACTCTTCGGACACGAAAAGGGCGCGTTCACCGGCGCGCAGTATCGCAAGAAAGGCAAATTCGAAATTGCCGAGGGCGGAACGGTTTTCCTGGACGAGATCGGCGACATCACTCTAAAGACACAGACCGATCTGCTGCGGGTGCTGCAGGAGCGCGAAATTACGCGCGTGGGCGGCAACCAAATCATCAAGGTGGATTTCCGCTGCATCGCCGCCACCAACAAAGACCTGGATAAATTGATCGAGGAAGGGAAGTTCCGTCCCGATCTTTTCTACCGGCTCAACGTCTTCCGCATCGAGCTGCCACCACTGCGCGAGCGCCGGGAGGATATCCCTGTGCTGGTGGACCACTTCGTTCGCAAGTTCGCTTTGGCGATGAACAAGCGCATCATCCGGATCGCACCTGCGGCGATGAATCTATTGCAGCAGCAGCCCTGGTTGGGGAACGTTCGTGAGCTGGAGAATGCGGTGGAGCGTGCCATGGTTGTGGGTCAGGAGCCCGAGCTGCATGAACAGGACTTCATCTTCAAGCCGCAAAGCAGCTCCAACGGCTCGAGCAAGACGCTTGAGGACATGGAGCGTGCTCACATCCTGCGGGTGGTCGAGGAATGTGGAGGCAATCAGAGTCATGCCGCCGACATTCTCGATATCGACCGGGTCACGCTCTATCACAAGCTGAAGAAATACGGCTGGACTCGCGCTTCTGCTGATCGAGACAAGAAGCCCGATGAAGTCGCCCGATGAAGGCACGCGATGAAACTGCTGCAACTGTTGCCGATCGGGAATGTAGATGACGGGCTGCTGAGGGATCTGCGTCCCGCCGTTGAAGAAATTCTTTGCGTCCCCTGCAAAGTGCTTCCGGTGCGCCTGGATCCGGAGTTCGCCTTCCACGGAGAGCGGCAGCAGTACCACTCTTCGGAAATCCTGCAGCGCATGCAAAAGTTTCTTACTGAGGACTCCTGGCGAATGCTGGGCGTCGCGGCTGTGGATCTTTATATCCCGATTCTGACTTTTGTTTTCGGGGAGGCGCAGATGAACGGTCCCTGTGCCGTGCTCTCGGCGCACCGGCTGCGCCAGGAATTCTATGGCCTTGCGCCCGATCGTGAACTGTTTCGCCAGCGCCTTATAAAGGAAGCGGTTCATGAACTGGGACACACGCTGAACTTGACGCACTGCGAGGACTATCGCTGTGTCATGGCCTCATCGCACGCCGTGGAGTGGATCGACCTCAAGGACAGCGCGTTGTGCGGCAACTGCCGGGGCGCAGTAACGCCGACGGCGCAGGTTTCGTCGGCACGAAACTGCTGATAGCGACCGATGATCCTTACCCCCGCCTCGCGTTGGGGCGACTGCCTCGCGCCTTTCAAAAACGAAGCCGCCCGCGAGTTTATTCCTAGCTAAGGCAGCACTTTCAGTACTACCGCAGTAATGTCATCGTCGGGCGCGACGCCGTTGCAGAAGGCCGACTGGTGGGCGAAGACGAAATCCGCCGACTCTTTTGCCGATTTGTGGCCGCATTGCGCCCAGACCTTTTCCATTTGGGCGGCGCAGAATTCGACTCCATCCGGGTTGAGCGATTCATGAAGACCGTCGGTCGCGAACAGAACGCAATCTCCCGCTCGGAGTTGTACGACGTTTCGTGCATAAGCGGCGCCTGCAAACATTCCTGAGGGTAATCCGCCTTCTCCTAGCTGCTGGCAAGCGGTTCCGGAGACGAGCAGGGGCATTGGCATTCCGGCATTGGAGAAGATGAGTTCTCGCGTGGCGGGATTGAAAAGAGCGTACAAGGTCGAGCAAAAACGGCCCGGGAGGGGCCGCTGCAGCAGGCGCTCGTTCAATCGGGCAAGAACGCTGGCGGTGTCGGTGCCGGTCTTGTGAATCCCGCGCAAGGTTCCGGTCACCAGCGCGGCGTACATGGCCGCCGGCAAGCCCTTCCCGACCACGTCGCCGAGGTAGATGCCGATGAAGCCGTCCGGTAAACGGAAAAAGTCGAGAAAGTCGCCCCCCACTTCGGAAAAGGGCATGAAGCGAAATGCGATCTCGACGGACTCGTGGCAGAGCCCCTGTGTGGGCAGCAGCGAGGACTGGATAAGTTTCGCTTCCCGTGCGTGATCATCGCAATTGCATCCACAGGCGGGACTTTCTTGCGCGGACTCCGATTCCGCGATGATAACCAACTCAGACATGCGGTAAACACACTCCAGTGTTTAGATCGGCAAAATGGCGGCTCCGCATTAGCAGGTTCCCACGGGATAGGGCTTGCGAGATAAAGAACGCGCAAAGTGGACACTCGGCACGACTACACTGCGAGAACTCCATGACGCGTCTTTGTTGCTGACAATGATGCATGGGTTCCCTTCGGCTTCGCTCAGGGCAGGCTTTCGACTCCGCCGGGACTTCACTTCGTGAAGTCACGGCTGCGCTCAGGAGGACAGCTTTCACAGTTCGTTCTTTGCGGTAAACGCGACCAGCCGCCCGGTGTCCTGGCTGGTTGAGAGCCTTGGATCCGGGCGGCTGGTATTTCACGCGGTCCTCGTTTGCGGCCGCGGTTGACTTATGACAGGAAGAACTCTTTGGCCAGCGGCAACCACTGCTCGTCTGGAATCTGGGCGGAGACGTTGTCTACGGCTACTCCACCATCCTGGGCGTAGGCGCCGGCTACGGCCATCGGCATGCGGCGCTGCAGGCGGCTTGCGGACTCTTCGGTCCACCAGCGGGCGAGCGGTCCACCCAGCAGGTTGCGGAAGCTGGTCTTGGCGTCGGGCGCTTGCACGGTTACCAGCCAGCCTTCGCCGTAAGGATCGCGCAGGGCAAGCTTAGGATCTTCCGCTAGTGCCTGGTTGATGTCCGCCACGGTGCCCTCGATGGGCGAAACCATGTCGACCGCGGCGTCGTCGCGATAGAGTGTGCAGATCTTCTGCCCCTGGCGAACCCACTGGCCGCGTTGCGGCAGCGTGATGCTGTCGACCTTGCCGGTCAGTTTGGAAGCGAAATCGTCCATGCCGACCCGCACCAGGTTGGGGCTCTCGCTCAATGCCCAGGTGTGACCCGGGTGATAGCGCAAATTCTCCGGAACCGCGAAGCCGCCGACCATGGCGGGCTGCAAGCGTGGGACAGCGGCGTCCTGTTTTGCCGTGGACATCTGCAATGCGGGTTGTACAACCGTATGACGGGTGCGGAAATAATCGATCAGTAAGAAGGCTGCGAATGTGAAGAGAACCAGTAGGACTGTCATAAGTCACCTCGTCGGAGGGCCGTGTTGCGGGCCACTCACGCTTTTCTAAAGGCAATCGCCATGCCACAACGAGGCGAGTTGCAACGGAGAGCGCTGGCGGGCGGGGATCTTGTGAAAAACAAGGCAGTTAGGCGAAAGGCAAAGATAGGACGCGGATTCTTGCGATGAGATTGGCAATAGCGCGTTGATGATAATCGCAACAGGCTAAGAGCTCATGTTATGCAGTGTCTTGACGGGGACGAAGATGATGCGCTTTGCAATCAAGCGCTTACGAGTTGAACGAGTACAGTTGCATTGCGCAACAGCAGAAGTTGCGGAATGCAACGGTGCGGAAGCTAGGGCCGGATCTTAGAAGTGTTCGTGGGGCAACTGGATCTCCTCAGGGGCTAAAGCCCGCGTTCTTCTTGCTAGGCACGGCGCGGCTGGAAGCCGCGCCCTTTCAAGGCTCTTTCGTGAGACCTTTCAAGGCTGTTCGCAAGACCAGTTCTACTCCGGCGCGTACTCTACTTGCAGTTGGGCATCCCTGGCGCTGGCGGGAGCGGTTAAGGCTACGAGTCCGTACTCGAATCCTTTTTCAAAGGCTTTCACGTTCAGGTCAAGGAAGCTGGCGGGAACAGAATCTGCGACCGCTTTGCGTACCGCTTCGGGATCGAGCAGGTGTGTGACTGCGGTAAAGAATCCCACCATCACCGAATTCAGCACCATGCGCTTGCCGAGTTCTTCGGCGATCCGGGTTGCGGGAATGCTGTAGACCTTGATGTCCTTATTGAGATCGGAAACTCGCACCAAGTCCTGCTCGACGATCATGATGCCGCCGTCTTTCAACTCAGGCGCGAAGCGGACGTAGGCCTCTTGCGACATTACGACGAGGATATCCGGCTGAGTGATGTAGGGATACAAAATCGGCGAATCGGAAAGCACGAGCTGCGCGCTGCAGGCGCCGCCGCGGGCCTCAGGGCCGAAGTTCTGCGTCATGGTGGCAAAAGCGCCCTGATAGATCGAAGCCGCCTTGCCGAGGAGAATGGCCGAGAGAATCACTCCCTGGCCGCCGAAACCTGCAACACGAATCTCTGTTAGCTGCATACCATCTCCGGTTGATCTTGTTCGATGTATTTGTCGCCGAGCGTTTCGATGTATTGCGAGCGCATCATGGTTCCGTAGTCGGGACGGTCGCGGTCTACGAATTTGCCTACGATGATTTCTCCGGTCATGGTGAGGCCGACTTCATTGGTCGGCGCGCCGTTCCGGGTTTTGCTCTTCTCTTTGTAGTACTTCATGGTATCGAGGGCGTCGCCCAGCTTGTTGCGGCGCTGGTAAAGCGTGGGGCAGGGCGAGATGACTTCGATAAAGGAGAAGCCCTTCTTCTTAAACGCTTCACTGATGGAGCGCGCCAGTTGGCGCACATGGAAGGTGGTCCAGCGCGCCACGTAGACCGCGCCCGCCGCTTCGACGAGGTGCGGCAAATTGAATGACGGCTCGAATGTGCCGTAAGGATTCGTGGAAGTGGTCGAGTGATCGGGAGTGGTGGGCGCAGTCTGGCCGCCGGTCATGGCGTAAATCAGATTGTTGACGCAGATGACCTTCAGATCGATGTTGCGGCGCGCGGCGTGAATCAGATGATTGCCGCCGATGGCCGAGAGATCGCCGTCGCCGGAATAGACGACGACGTTCAGCTTCGGGTTCGCCAGTTTGAGGCCGGTGGCGAACGGGATAGCGCGGCCGTGCGTGGTATGGAAAGAATCCAGCTTGACGTAGCCCGCCACACGTCCGGTGCAGCCGATGCCGGAGACCAGAGCCAGCGATCCTAAGTCGATCTTGGATTCGATCAGCGCACGGGCGAAGGAGTTCACGGTGGTGCCGATGCCGCATCCCGGGCACCAGATGTGAGGCATGCGGTCGGTGCGCAAGAATGGCTCGACGGGATTCACGGCTGCATTACCAATATCAGTGATCAAGCTGTCCGACATTTGCTTGCCTCCACGATTACCTTGAGGATGTCTTCGGGTTTATGAACTCCGCCGCCGGCGTGCGAAACGGCAAATGTTCTTGCCTTGCCGTCGGCAGCTCGCTCGACTTCGCGCACCATCTGTCCCAGATTGAGTTCGGGGACGACGAATGCTTTCACCTTTGCGGCGAGTTCGCGGATCTTGGTTTCGGGGAAGGGCCACGCGGTGATCAGGCGCAACTTGCCGACGCGCAGACCCTGTTCACGAGCGGATTCGATGGCTCGTTGCGCCACACGGGAGGTGATTCCGTAGGAGACGACCACTACGTCGGCACCCTCGATTTGCTCTTCCTCAAACAGGGCGATGCGGTCAGCGGCGTTGCGAATTTTGCTTTGCAGGCGGCGCACCAGTTTGTCCTGGACCGGCGGAGTCATGTTGGGATAGCCGCGCTCGTCGTGGGTCAAGCCGGTCACGTGAAAGTTGTAGCCTTCGCCCGCATGCGCCATTTCCGGGACTCCGTCGCCGTTGGTGCCATAGGGCAGATAGTCTTCGATTGATTTGTGAGTGTGGCGGCGTGGTGTGATCTCGATCTGGTCAGCGGGCGGAATCACTACCTTCTCCGTCATATGGCCGACTACTTCATCCATCATGAACATCACAGGGACGCGGAATTCCTCGGCCAGGTTGAAGGCGGTGATGGTGAGGTCAAAGCACTCCTGGGGAGAATTGGGGCAGAGGGCGATGATCTCATAGTCGCCATGCGAGCCCCAACGTGCCTGCATCATGTCGGCTTGCGCGGGGAGCGTGGGCAGGCCGGTTGACGGGCCTCCGCGCTGCACATCGACGAACACGCACGGTGTTTCAGTCATGGCCGCGTAGCCGATGTGTTCCATCATCAGAGAGAAGCCGGGACCGGAGGTGACGGTGAACGCCTTGGCTCCGCCCCACACCGCGCCCTGCAGCGTGATCGAGGCCGCGAGTTCGTCTTCCATTTGGATAAACGTTCCGCCGACTTTGGGCACACGAGCGGCGAAGCGCTCAACCACTTCGGTGGAAGGAGTAATGGGATATCCGGCGGCGAAGCGGGCGCCGGCAGCCAGCGCGCCTTCGCAGCAGGCATGGTCGCCGTCGATAAAGTGTGTGCCGGTGAGCACTCCGCGAGGATCAGCCTTCATTTGTCACCTGCCTTAGGGGGAGCCACTTTGGTGGCGTAAATGGCGAAATCGGGGCAGTACATGCCGCACAAGTCACAGCCGCTGCACTTTTCCGGATGGATGACATGCGGTGGATGATAGCCTTTGGAATTGAAAGCGGAAGAAAGCGCGAGCACGTGCGAGGGACAAAACTCCACACAGAAACCGCAGGATTTGCAGTGCTCGACGACGATTGAAACCCGTCCTTTTGGCATGAGAACTCCACGCTTATAAGTGGTAGAACACCCCACAAAATCAGTTGTAATTATGCGTGGAGGCGGGCGAATGTGGATGTGACACTCATCACCGATGCATGTGAAGTCGCGCACATAGTCGCAGTGGACAAAGCGAAAAGGAGAGCTACTTGGTCTCCCGCCGCTTTTGGTGCGTCAAGATCAAAAACCCCGCCCTGTCTCTCCAAAGAACGGAGAGACAAGGACGGGGTACCCGCAGATGTGAAAACAGTAACGGTCGGATCAGTCCGCCGGCACGCCTGATTTCTCGATGTCCGGCGTTGACCCGACTAACTCCGTCTCCCGTGCGTCCACCACCGCGATGGCGACCACGTTCACGATCTCCTCGACTTCGGCGCCGCGGGCCAGCAAATGCACTGGCCGGCTCATCCCCATGAGCATGGGGCCAAGCGTCTCGCAGCCTCCGATCGTCTTCAGCAGCTTGTAGCCGATGTTGGCGGAGGCGAGGTCGGGGAAGATCAGCACGTTGGCGCCGCCCTTCAGCGAACTGAACGGGTAGGTCTGCTCCAGCATTTCGGGATCGACCGCGGCATCGGCCATGATCTCTCCATCGACAATCAAGGTTGGGTCGGCCTTATGAAGCAACTCTACGGCCTTCCTTACCTTGTCGCAGGAGGGGTGCTTGGCGCTGCCAAAGCTGGAGAAGGAAAGCATGGCAACTCGCGGCACGACGTCAAAGCGGCGAGCCTCCTGAGCGGTACACAGTGCGATCTCCACCAGATCCTCAGCCGTGGGGTCGACGTTCACACTGGTGTCGGCCAGGAAGTAGAGTTCGCCGGTGCGAGTGACCATGGGATAGCATCCGGCGACCTTGTGCAGTCCTTCGCGAACGCGGACGATCTGCAGCGCGGGGCGGATGGTTTCAGGAAAATGCTGGGTGGCACCGGCAACCAGAGCGTCGGCATCTCCCATATGCAGCATCATCGATGCGAAAATGTTGCAGTCCTCGATCAGCGTGCGTGCCTCGCTGAGGGTCACGCCCCTGCGCTGACGCAGGCGGTACAGTTCCTGGATGTAGCGTTCACGAAACGGGGATACCGCTGGATCCACGATCTCCGCGCCTTTCAGATCCAATCCCAGCTCGGCGGTCTTGGCGTGAATGGTTGCGGCATCGCCCAGCAGGATAGGCGTTGCGATCTTCTCTTCCAATATGGAGTGGCAGGCGCGCAGGATTTTCTCGTTCTCTCCTTCCGGAAAGACGACGTGCTTGGGTTTAGCCTGGACCGCCTTTTGAATCATCAAGCGCGAGATCGCGTGGGCTTTGCCCAAATGACGCTCGAGCTGTTCGCGGTATTCCGCGATGTCGACGTGCTCCTGGGCCACTCCGCTTTCCATCGCTGCCTGGGCGACGGCCGAGGACTCCCACACCAGCACGCGCGGGTCAAACGGTTTCGGGATCAGGTAATCGGGGCCGAACTCCATTCGAGCCACGCCGTAGGCGCGGCACACCGAGTCAGGCACATCTTCCTTGGCCAGGTTGGCCAGGGCGCGGGTTGCCGCAAGCTTCATCTCTTCATTGATCGTCGTAGCGCGCACGTCCAAGGCGCCGCGGAAGATGAAGGGGAACCCGAGCACATTGTTCACCATGTTGGGGTAATCGGAACGGCCGGTGCACATGATGACGTCTTCGCGGCAGGCTTTGGCGTCCTCGTAGGTAATCTCGGGATCGGGGTTCGCCATGGCGATGACAATCGGACGAGGAGCCATCGAGCGCACCATGTCCTGCGTAACCACGCCACCCACGGAGAGTCCGAGGAACATGTCGGTGCCGGCCATCGCCTGCGCCAGCGTACGCAGCTTGGTATCTTGCGCGAGGCGCTCCTTGTAGGGATTCATGCCTTGCGCGCGGCCTTTGTAAACCACTCCCTTGGTGTCGCACAGGGTGATGTTCTCGCGCTTCATGCCGAGACGAATGTAGTGCTCGGCCGTGGCTACGGCCGAGGCGCCGGCGCCGTTGATGACGAGACGGATTTTGCCGATATCCTTGCCCACCACTTCCAGAGCGTTCAATAACGCAGCGCCAGAGATAATGGCAGTGCCGTGCTGATCGTCGTGGAAGACCGGAATCTTCATCGTCTTTTTGAGGGTCTCTTCAATGTAGAAGCACTCCGGCGCCTTGATATCTTCAAGGTTGATCCCGCCGAAGGTAGGCTCCAGCAACTGGCAGACCTTGATCACGTCGTCCGGATTGTGCGAGTTTACTTCAATGTCAAAGACATTCACATCGGCAAACCGTTTGAATAGAACGGCCTTGCCTTCCATGACAGGCTTGCCGGCGAGAGCGCCGATATCGCCCAGACCGAGCACTGCGGTGCCATTCGTGACGACCCCTACCAGATTGCCGCGGCCCGTGTACTTGAAGGCATCGTGCGGATTTTTTTCGATCTCCAGGCACGGTATTGCTACTCCGGGGGTGTAAGCCATGCTCAGATCGTGTTGCGTGCGGCAAGGCTTGGTGGGAGTGACTTCAATCTTTCCCGGATGAGAGCCAAAGTGGTAGTCGAGCGCTTGTTGCTTGGTAACCGGCATATGTCTTCCTCCTGATTTCTAGTGACTGATTCTGCTTCCCTCGAGAATACTGAACTCAAACTGCGCCGTCCTGTCCCCAGACGCCCGGTCGAACTATGACTCTTTCCGGGTAACTGTGCTGTGATGCCGCTCACTTATTGTTGTGAGTCCGGTCTGTGAGCTGACCGATCGGCTGGTCATCGTGGAAAATGATGGTCTAATCCCCGCCAAGAATCCTCCGGGCTTCGCGGCCGGTGAGCACTACATGCTGCACACTCTTGACGGCTTTCATGTACTGCGCGCGCTCGAAGTCTGAAGGATTGGGACAGCGGATCTGACTCATGCTGCCTTTCATCTGCTGAACCGAGTCGTATTCGTGTTGTTCCATCCACTCCAGCATGCCCTCTTCGATCTGCTCAAGGTGGCCGATGCCGTTGCGCAACAGCGTGGAGCAGAGCATGGTGACGTCGGCGCCGACCATCAGGAGTTTTATTGCGTCCTCGGGGCCATGCACGCCGCTGGTCGCAGCCAGACTGGCACGGATGCGGCCGTAAAGAATACCGATCCAGGTCAGCGGAAGGCGTAGCGCCTGGGGAGTGCTGAGCAGCACGTTCGGCTGGATTTCCAATTCATCCAGGTTGATATCCGGCTGATAGAAGCGATTGAACAGCACCAACCCATTCGCGCCGCCTTCGTCGAGCCGCTTCGCCATGTTGGCCATGTTGCTGAAGAACGGGCTGAGCTTTACCGCGACGGGAATCGTCACCACCGACTTCACGGCCTGGAGAATGTCGAGGTAGGGCTGCTCAACCGCACTGGAGCTGAGTTCAGGATCGGTGGGAATGGTGTAGATGTTGCATTCGAGCGCATCCGCTCCCGCCTGCTCGATTAGCTTTGCGTATTGCGTCCAGCCACCGACGGTAGTGCCGTTGAGGCTGGCGATGATGGGCACCGATACTGCTTTCTTGGCCTTACGGATGTGATTGAGGTAACCTTCAGGCCCCAACCGGAATTCGTCGGGCTGGGGAAAAAAACTTGTGGCCTCGGCAAAACTATCGGTTCCTTCCGTGAGGTGGTGTTCAAGCTCGAAGCTTTCCTGCCGCAACTGCTCCTCGAACAGGGAATACAACACCACGGCGGATGCGCCCGCATCCTCGAGGCGGCAAATGCCATCGATCTCTTGCGATAGCGGTGAGGCCGAAGCCACCAAAGGTGTACGGAGTTTCAAACCCAGGTAAGTGGTGCTGAGATCGATCATGATTTCTCCCTGCGTCTCCTTCTTGTTTTTTCGGCTTACTTGGTCTTAGCCGACTCTCCGTTAAACTTCCGCTGCGCCAGATATTCGTATAAGTGAAAGCGGGTGACGGCATCGTCCTGCGCCTCTTGCCAGAGGTGCTTGGCGTCTTCCGGCCGGCTCTTGGTTAGCATCTTGAAGCGCGTTTCCATCTGCATGAAATCCGAGACTTTGCGCGTGGGCGTCCGTGAATCAAGAATCAGCGGATTCTCGCCATGGGCAGCCCGTTCGGGGTGGTAGCGATAGAGCAGCCACTGGCCGGAGTCGACCGCCATTTTCTGATCTGACATGGCAGTCGTCATGTTGATGCCGTGGGCGATGCAGTGCGAATACGCGATGATGAGACTGGGGCCGTTGTAAGCCTCAGCTTCCAGAAACGCCTTCAGCGTGTGCTCATCTTTGGCGCCCATGGCCACGCTCGCAACATAAATATTGCCGTAGCTCATGGCGATGAGTCCCAGGTCTTTCTTGGGGCCGGGCTTGCCGCCGGCGGCAAACTTGGCCACTGCGCCGCGGGGCGTGGCTTTGGACGCCTGGCCTCCGGTGTTGGAGTAGACCTCGGTATCGAGCACCAGCGCGTTGACGTTGCGTCCACTCGCCAACACGTGATCGAGGCCGCCATAGCCGATGTCATAGGCCCAGCCGTCTCCACCGACGATCCAAATGCTTTTCTTGACCAGCAGGTCGGCGACGGAAAGAAGTTGCCGGGCGTCGGCGGAATTTACGCCTTGCAGTTTTTCTTTCAGCAGATCGACGCGCTGGCGCTGCTCATAAATGTCCGCTTCATCTTTCTGGGTCGAATCAAGAAGTGCGGCCGCCAGTTCTTCACCAATGGTTCCTGCGACGCGCCGCACCAGTTCTTGCGCAAACTCGGCCTGCTTATCGATGGAAAGCCGGAAGCCCAGACCGAACTCCGCGTTGTCTTCGAAAAGGGAGTTTGACCAGGCGGGTCCGCGGCCGGCTGCATTTTTCGTCCAAGGCGTAGTGGGCAGGTTGCCGCCGTAAATGGACGAACATCCCGTAGCGTTGGCAATGATGGCGCGGTCTCCGAACAATTGCGACATCAGCTTGAGATATGGAGTCTCGCCGCAACCGGCGCAGGCGCCAGAGAACTCGAACAGCGGTTCCTGAACCTGCTGCTGGCGGATGTTGCTGACTTTGATGTTGCGGCGGTCGAGTTCCGGGATCTTCAGAAAGAAATCCCAGTTTTCGCGCTCGGGCACGCGCAGCGGAGGTTGCGGCACCATGTTGATGGCTTTGAACCGGGTTTCAGCCTTATTCTTCACCGGGCAAATCTCGACGCAAATGCCGCACCCGGTGCAGTCTTCCGGCGCTACTTGAATCGTGTAGTTGAGACCTTGCCATTCTTTGTCGCGGGTCTCAGTCGATTTGAACGTTGCCGGTGCGCCTTCCAGTTCTTTCGAGTCATAAACTTTGATGCGAATCACGGAATGCGGACAAACCATGGCGCACTTTCCGCACTGGATGCAAATCTTCTGGTCCCAGGCTGGAATTTCGAGGGCGAGGTTGCGCTTCTCCCATTTCGCGGTTCCGGTGGGGAAGGTGCCGTCGACGGGAAATGCGCTGACCGGCAATTCGTCGCCACGTCCGGCGTAGATCATGCCCAGCACATCGCGCTCGAATTCTGGCGCTGAGGGGGAGAAAGGCGGCGGCATCTCAATCGTGCTGGTGAGTTCAGCCGGGACTTTCACTTCGAACAAGTGCGCCAGGGTTTCGTCCACGGCCTTCATGTTCTGCGCCACGATCTCTTCGCCCTTTCGGCCGTAAGTGTCGCGAATCGATTTGCGAATCGCCTCGATTGCCTGGTCTGCGGGCAATACTTTGGAGATGGCGAAGAAGCACACCTGCAAAATCGTATTCATGCGGCTGCCCATGCCAGTGTCGCGCGCCACCTGATAGGCGTCGATCACGTAGAATTTCGCGCCCTTCTTGATGATCTGCTCTTGAACTACGCGCGGGAGATGGTCCCAAACTTCATCCGCTCCGAATGGGCTATTGAGCAGGAAAGTGCCGCCGGGAACCAGGGAGCTAAGCATGTCGTAGCGCTCCAGGAATATCCACTGGTGGCAGGCAACGAAGTTGGCGCTGGAGACCAGATAGCTGGAGCGAATCGGCTGGGGCCCGAAGCGCAAGTGCGAAATGGTCGCCGCGCCCGACTTCTTCGAGTCGTAGACGAAGTAGCCCTGCGCATAGTTGTCAGTGTTCTCGCCGATGATCTTGATCGAATTCTTGTTGGCCCCGACCGTGCCGTCCGCGCCTAAACCATAAAACATTGCCCGGACAACATTTTCAGGCTCGGTGGAAAAACCGGTGTCATACGACAAACTGGTGTGGCTGACGTCGTCTTGAATGCCGATGGTGAAGTGATCTTTGGGGTGGTCCGCTTTCAGATTGTCATAGACCGCCTTCACCATGGCCGGGGTAAATTCCTTGGAGGAGAGTCCGTAACGTCCACCTACGACCTCCGCCAGAGTGTTGCGAGGGCTGTAGCTCGCTTTCACTCCTTCGTGGAGCGTGTTCACGACATCAACATAGAGTGGTTCGCCAACCGCTCCCGATTCCTTGGTGCGATCGAGAACGGCGATCTTCCGCACGCTGGCTGGCAAGGCCTCAAGGAAAGCCTGCACTGGGAAAGGGCGGTACAAACGGACTTTCAGCAGACCCAGCTTTTCGCCTTGCGCGTTGAGATGCTCGATGGTCTCGTGAGCGACCTCGGCGCCCGAGCCCATCATCACGATCACGCGCTCGGCATCGGGTGCGCCTACGTAATCAACCAGGTGGTAGGAGCGGCCCACCAGCTCCGCGAATTTGTTCATCACGGATTGGACGGCTTGTGGGCAAGCGTCGTAGTAAGAGTTGGCCCGTTCGCGCATCTGGAAAAACACATCCGGATTCTGTGCGGTACCACGCAAAACAGGATGATCGGGGGAGAGTGCGCGTTGGCGATGCTCGAAGACGCGGTCCATATTAATGAGCTCGCGCATATCGTCTTCGGTGAGCATCTGGATTTTGTTTACTTCATGCGAAGTGCGAAAGCCGTCGAAGAAATGCAGGAAAGGAATGCGCGACTCGAGCGCAGAGGCATGCGCGATGAGCGCCATGTCCATAGCCTCTTGCACAGAATTAGAGCTGAGCATAGCGAAGCCCGTACTGCGGATGGACATGACATCGGAGTGGTCGCCGAAGATCGAGAGGGCGTGAGTGGCTAACGTGCGCGCCGAAACATGGAAAGCCGTGGGCGTAAGTTCTCCCGCAATCTTATTCATGTTCGGGATCATCAGCAGCAGACCCTGGGACGCGGTGAACGTGGTGGCGAGCGACCCGGTCTGCAGCGCGCCATGCACAGCCCCGGAAGCGCCGCCTTCGCTCTGCATCTCGATTACATGCGGTACTGTACCCCAGATGTTCGGAATCGCCTGAGACGCCCATTCGTCCGCCCATTCGCCCATGTTCGAGGAAGGAGTGATGGGATAGATGGCGATCACCTCGTTAACCCGGTAGGCGACGTAGGCGACCGCCTCGTTTGCATCCATGGTCTTGAACTTGCGCTTCATAATCCTGCCTCTACCTGCAATGAAATGTCGGTGATGTGCTGGTTCCCACTGACTGCCTAAGCATGGACGATGCCGGAGCGAAACGCAGCAAGGCAAGTCACAGAAGCGTGTGATCCGCGTCACAGGGGAAAAATTGTGAGGAGCGTCACATCAGCGTGTGCCCGGCAGCACAGCCAAGCGCCCGCATGCAGACGGACACTGACTTCAGCACTAGGAGGTTGGTGCATGCTCTCACCGTACGGAATGGAGATTGTCGAAAGCTGCATTACCTGCAAGCTGCGTGCTGATCGTATTTTTTGCGATCTACCCCCGGCTGCGCTGCAGACCTTTGAAAACATTAAGTTCGTCACAGCGTATCCTCAGGGAGCCGTGCTATTTGTGGAAGGGCAGATGCCGCGTGGCATCTTTGTTATCTGCAAAGGCAGTGTGAAGCTCTCTATCAACTCCCCTAGCGGCAGAACTATGATCGTGAAACTGGCCGAGCCCGGGGAAGTGCTTGGGTTGAGCGCCACCATCTCCGGCAAACCCTACGAAGTGACGGCGGAGACGATTGATCCCTGCCAGGTGAACTTCGTCAAGCGCGATGACTTCCTGCGGTTTCTGAAGGATGACGTGGACGCTTGCTTCAAGGTGGCCGAGCAGTTGGGAGAAAAGTATCACAATGCTTGCAAGGAAGTGCGGGCGCTGGGTCTGTCCCACTCTGCCGCCGAGAAACTGGCGACGTTGCTTCTGGAATGGAGCTGCAAGAACGGCGATACCGCCAAACCGGAGCCCCGGCTGAAGCTCAGGCTCACCCACGAAGAGATCGCGCAGATGATCGGAACTTCGCGAGAGACCGTTACTCGGCTGTTTGCGGAGCTGAAGAAGCGCCAGATCGTCCAGTCGAAAGGCTCTACGTTGGTAATTCGCAACTCAGGTGCGTTGCGCGACATCGCCAATCACAACTAAAGCGAAAAAGTCTGGCATTTGATTTGCAAGCAGCAGAAAGGGGCAGATTTCCTCGAAATCGCCTTTGTGGAAATCGGAAGCTATCCGGCCTCCGCCCTTTAATCCCCCCGCAGCCTAAAGATTTTCAGTGACACGCCGATAAGCCTCTAGACAGGGTTACTCCGTCGCCATATGTTCACAGACCTGTCTCGGGGGCAATCATGGCATTAGTAAAGTGGGACGCATCCTACAGTGTGAAGGTCAAGCGTTGCGATGACGATCACAAGAAGCTGTTCTTGTTGATCAACGACTTGCACGAGGCTATGTTGGGTGGGAAGGGCGCAGCGAAAGTCCAGCAGGTTGTCAAAGAACTGGCGGACTACGCCAAGGGCCACTTTGCGGCGGAAGAAGCATTCCTGGAGAAAACAAAGTACCCAGCCTTGAGTTCGCATCGCGCCGAGCATCAGGCATTCGTGAAGCGGGTGGAACAATTTCAGCAGGATCTGCTGGCACATAAAGGCGGCGAATCCGCCTCCGTGGTGACGTTCCTCAATGAATGGCTGAGCCATCACATCAAGCAGATCGACCAACGCTATTCGGCGCATCTAAACGCAAACGGAGTCTCGTAGCGATCTGGCATACGGCTGCCGCTGCCTGCCAACTGCGCTGCGGCAGGTGTCCTATAGGCGGATCGATCTATCGCTCCATTTGACCGTGCTCGCCCTGGTCGAATGGAACCAACTCGTCTTGATATCGGTGTCAATCCTAGGATTCTACGCGGCTTAGAGCTCGTGACCAAGATCACAATTTCCGGTGATGAGTGTCACCGCCGCAACATTAGCCCTGCTTTATCGTTGTGCCGTGGGTGGGGCGACAGCGCCCCGGTTCACGTGGGAGGGGTAACCGCAAATGGCTACGCTAAACGGCAACGGGCATCATCCAAATCATACCAATCCAAATCATTCCAATCACGGAAACCAAAATAAGCCACGACTGATTTTCTGGGAGCTGACCAAAGGCTGTAATCTGCGCTGCATCCATTGCCGCGCGAGCGCCACGGAGTTGAGTTCTCCCTCCGACCTCTCGACTGAAACGGCAAAGGCGATCATCGATCAGATTGCGGCGGTGTCGTCTCCCATACTTGTTCTCAGCGGTGGTGAACCGTTGTTCCGTTCGGATATTTTCGAGTTGGCGCGCTATGGCACCGATAAAGGACTACGCGTGGCTCTGGCCACGAATGGCACGCTGGTGACCAAGCGAGTGGCGCAGAAGATCGTCGATAGCGGCGTGAAGCGTGTTGCCATCAGCCTGGACGGCGCCGATGCGCAGACTCACGATACGTTCCGTGGCATTCCGGGTGCGTTCGATGCTGCGATTACTGGTTTCCGCAATCTCAAAGATCTCGGCATGTCGGTGCAGATCAACACCACGATCGCCCGTCACAATGCCCATCAACTACCACAGGTGCTGGAACTGGCGAAGTCGATTGGAGCCGATGCGCTGCACACCTTCCTGTTAGTGCCGGTAGGTTGCGGCGTGGACATTGCCAACGAGCAGATGGTTCCTCCGGAAGAGTACGAGCGGATGCTGAACTGGTTCTACGATCAGTCTCTCGAAGGTGGCATCGAGCTGAAAGCGACTTGCGCGCCACATTACTTCCGCGTGGTTCGCCAACGGCGCGCGGTGGAACACCGGTCCGCGGCAGCCGCCGCCCAGGCTGCACAGGTAGCGATCGAAACTGCGACAGCTCCCGCAGGCATTGGTCCGACTGACATGACTATGCCCGGTTCAACCGGCATCGAACTGAAACCTCAGGGCATCGGAAAGGCGGTGGGACATCCTGGAACTCATCCTTCCGACATGAACGCCATGACTAAGGGTTGCCTCGCCGGAACCGCTGTATGTTTCATCTCGAATCAAGGCGAGGTCTATCCCTGTGGATACTTGCCGGCCCTGGCCGGGGATCTGAAAAGGCAGCCGTTCGCCGAGATTTGGGAAAACTCGGTTGTGTTCAATCAACTGCGCGATGTCAACAATCTGAAAGGGAAGTGCGGTTGCTGCGAGTTTCGCAACGTTTGCATGGGTTGCCGCGCACGCGCTTTTGCCGCTACGGGCAACTATCTCGATGAGGAGCCTTTCTGCGTCTATGAGCCGCGTGCGAAAGGTTTGAAGGAGAAGGAGACTACGGCGGAAGTTACAAGTTAAGAGGCTGCGCTGCCGTTGAAACGCCTGTCATCACGAGCAGGCCCCGACAGCCTGGAAGACTAATGCGAAGGGAGTATCGAAGGGGTCCCCGCCGCTCCACTCCCGGGCTCGGTTTCTCAGTGTGAAAACAGCTTTCCAGGGGCCAAAAGACCCCGATCCAGCGCCATATGCCGCAATCCAGCCTTACGAACTTCGCTTCCTCCCCATCCAAGCCAACCTAACTCACTGAAAATAAACAGGATCGATTTTTGGGCCCTTTCCCCCCTTTGGCAGAGTGGGTGCCTTTAAGAGGAATGGTAGGGGAGGAGTGCAAGACTGTGGAACCTACTCTCATGGTGGTTGGCCTGAACTACCGCACAGCCCCCGTAGCCGTGCGGGAGCGCTTCTGGATCAGCGAAGACCGGCGCTACCAAGCCCTAGTGCAGTTGTCGCGGGCGGAAGGCATTGAGGAAGTCATTGTCCTGGCCACTTGTAGCCGCACGGAGTTCCTGTTGTGGGCGAAGGATGTCACGCTGGCCGCGAACTCGGTGATGCGGCTGCTCGGGTCCGAATATGGACTGATGCTGTGCGAGTGGAAGCACTTCTACCGCTTGCTGGATGAAGCGGCGCTACTGCACATCTTCCGGGTCGCCTCCAGCCTCGATTCCATGGTGCTCGGCGAGCCCCAGGTCGTCAACCAGGTGAAGCAGGCCTGGCAGCAGGCGCAGAAAGTCGGAGCGACGGGCCGGTTCCTCGATGCAGTGATGCAGAAAGCGCTTGGGGTTTCAAAGCGCGTGCGCAGTGAGACGGCGATTGGCGACGCAGCGGTTTCGATTCCGTACGCCGCGGTAGAACTCACACGCCAGATCTTCGGGTCATTGGAAAACAAGAAGGTGCTTCTGTTAGGCGCGGGCAAGATGAGCGAGCTATCAGCCCGTGGATTGCTCAACCACGGCGCCAGTTCGGTCAAAGTGATCAACCGCACGCTCGAGCACGCTTGCGAACTGGCCGCGAAATTAGGTGGAGTTGCGGTTGCGTTTGAGGAGCGCTGGCAGCACATGGCGGAGGCCGACATCATCATCAGCTCGACTTCATGTCCGCACACCATTCTGAGCCGCGAGGAAGCCGAGCGGCTGGTTCGCGGGCGCACCGAGCGGCCTCTGGCGATCGTGGATATTGCGATGCCGCGTGACATTGACTCCGCGGTGCGCGAGGTCAAGGGGGTTTACCTGTATGACCTTGACGACCTGGAAAACGTGGTGGACCACAATGTGGGCGAGCGCGAAGCTGCCGCCGCCGACGGAAACAAGATTCTGCAGGCCGAGGCGCAAGGCTTCCGCCGCAGGCTGATGGCGGAGCGTGTGGTGCCCACGATTGTGGCACTGCGCCAGCGGCTCGACGAGATTTGCCGGCAAGAGCTGGATTCCTTTCGACAGGAGAACGGACCGTTCCCCAAGGACCAGGACGAAATCATGGATGCGGTGATGTCCCGGATGACGCAGAGGATCGCAGGGTCCCTGGCCCGAGAACTCAAGGAACTTCCAGAGAAGGTGGACCAGGAGCAGATGACGGCCGCGGTGCAGCGGCTGTTCCACCTGCAAACGCCGGAAACGGCGATTGCCGGCGCCATATCGTAGGGGAAGCTTCTGAACGCCGCGATTGACGGGGCATTCCGCAGGTAGTACCCTGCGTGGGGCCGAGTTGCCAGCCCTAATCCAGACTCCCGGGGAAATCATGAAAAACCTGTTTCGTGTTTCAGCCACTGCGTTGTTGGCGTTTGTTTTCACTTCGAGCGCGTGGGCGCAATGGTCGTCCGATCCGATGGTTAACCTGGCACTTGCCGATAACCCAAACGGCAGCGATCAGGTGCAGCCGAAGCTGTTGCCGCTGAAGCAGAATGGCTGGTACGTGAGCTGGTTTGATTCGAATCCAGCCACTCCGCATCCGCAGGGGTATGACGTTTTCTACCAGCGATTGAGTTCCACCGGGGTGGAGAAATTTCCGCAGGGCGGGATCATGGTGGCGGATCTCACCAACAGCTCTACAGAAGATTACGGACTCGGCATTGACACCACGGGCAATGCGCTGATCGCATTCCTCGATACGCGGGAAGGCATCGCGAATCAGCAGGTGACTGCAGCGAAAATGTCTCCATCCGGCGACCCGCTCTGGTCACGGCACGGGGTGCAATTGACCAATGATTCCGCCTTCCATGCCGCGCCAAAAATTGTCGGCACGAGCGATGGATCCATTGTCGTGGCCTGGACCAGCGACAGTGACGTCGTGCTGCAGAAGTTGGATGCACACGGCGTCGCGCAATGGGGCAGCGGCGTGGTCTTCAGCGAAACCGGATACGACTATTTGCTGGCCGACTTGCACACCGCCGACAGTGGGTCGGTGATTGTCTCCTGGGTAAGAAACAAGGGGTTTGGCAGCAACAGCCAACTGCGGGCCAATAAGGTTTCGTCCTCCGGCAGCCTGCTGTGGGGAAGCGGCAACGTAGATATTTTCGATGTGGGCTCGCTGCAGTTCGGCAATTTCCCTTACTTCGTCTATGACGGAAACGGCGGCGCGGTTTTTGCCTGGTACACCAGCATTCCTTCGCTGCAGTGCTTTGCCCAGCACATCCGATCCGATGGCAGCGAGGCCTTTGCGCACAACGGCGTGGCCGGCTCAGGCAACACCATCAACGTGCGCGTGTCGCCCGCCGCGGCTTACAGCAAGGCCACCGACGAAGCCTTCATGTTCTGGACCGAAGAGGATTCCAACCAGGTGTTGAACGGAGTGTATGGGCAGAAGTTCAACTCGACGGGTGCGTTGGAGTGGGGTGCGGATGGATTGAGCCTTGTCCCGCTCGGCACCGATCAGCAAATTTTCGTTTCGACCGTGCAAGTGGGCAGCGGCGCGCTGGTGTTCTGGGTGGATATGCAAAGCTTTGGATCGTCCACGATTCAAGCGACCCGACTGGACGATGCGGGCGCAACGGTATGCTCGCAATTTCCAGTATCGTCGCTGTCCGCGGATAAATCGCGGCTGGCGGTGGCGATCGCGCCTTCCAGTATCGCGGCGGTGGCGTTTGAGGACGACCGGACTGGCAATAATGGGATCTACATTCAGAATGTGAATCCGGATTGTTCGCTGGGTCAACGGCAGTAGTGGACTCAGAAGCTTAACAACCGTTCGCACAGGATCTTCAGGCTTCAGGTAGCGTGGTCGCATACTGTTGCGGCACCCATCTTCCGCGGCGTGATCTTGTCAGAGCAAAATCCTTCAGTCGTCATTCGTTGACTAGCTGGTGCCGCGTCCGTAAGATGAAGCGACCCGAAAGCCAGGCATCTCCGGAATGATCGGCCAAACCATTTCGCACTATCGTGTCGTCGAGAAGATCGGCGGTGGCGGCATGGGCGTGGTTTATAAGGCCGAGGACACCCGGTTGCGCCGCTTCGTGGCCCTGAAATTCCTGCCCGATGAAGTTGCGCGCGACCCGCAGGCGCTCAGCCGTTTTCAGCGTGAAGCCCAGGCTGCTTCTGCTCTGAACCATCCCAACATCTGCACCATCTACGACATCGGCCAGGAAAATGGCCTGGCTTTCATCGCCATGGAGTACCTGGACGGCACGACCCTGAAACACATGATCGAGGGCCGTCCGCTCAAGACTTCACAGTTGTTCGAACTGGGCATCCAGATCGCGGACGCTCTCGAGGCGGCCCACTCCGGCGGAATTGTGCACCGCGACATCAAGCCGGCCAATATCTTCGTCACCCAACGAGGTCAGGCAAAGATCCTCGATTTTGGCTTGGCCAAACTCACTCCGCAAGGGCACTACGCGGTGGATGGATCGGCGCCCACATTAGGGACTCCGACTGCCGTCAGCGCCGATCAACTCACCACTCCCGGAATGGCGGTGGGAACCATTGGCTACATGTCGCCCGAGCAGGCGCGCGGCGAGACGCTGGACCATCGCAGCGATCTGTTTTCCTTCGGTGTCGTGCTCTACGAAATGGCGACTGGCAAGCAGCCATTCTCGGGAGCCACCTCGGCCGTCATCTTTGAGGCAATTCTGAACAAGATACCAGTGCCGCCGCACCAGTTGAATCCGGGACTGCCGGCGCCCATGGAAATTATCCTGAACAAGGCGCTGGAAAAAGACCGCGAGTTGCGCTGCCAGAGCGCGGCCGAGATCCGCGCCGACCTGAGGCGCCTGAAACGTGACACGGATTCCTCCCGCGTAGGGGCCAGCCATGCTGCTGCGGTAGTGGAGGGAAGCAGTGCAAAACAAGCTCCCGTCGCCGAGGGGGAGAGCAAACGGAAGAGTGGCCGCCTGCTGCCGGTGCTGATTGCCTGCGGTTTTCTCGTTGCTCTTGCAATCGGGCTGGTGTTGGGTAAACAGCTGTGGGGATCGTCCGCAGCCAGCGCGCCCCTCTATCACGAGATCACTTTTCGCCGCGGAGAAATTCGCTCCGCCCGCTTTGCACCGGATGGGCAGACCATCTTATACAGCGCCGCGTGGCAAGGAAATCCAGTGGAGACCTTCTCCGCGCGCCAGGGTATGGTCGAGTCGCGTTCTTTGGGGCTGGGCCGCGCTGAGCTTCTGGCCATCTCATCGACCGGGGAGATGGCACTCTCCTTAGGCAGCCATCCCGTCGGAACCTGGATCAACGTCGGCACGCTGGCCAGAGCGCCATTGGCTGGTGGCGCGCCCCGGCCAGTTCTCGAAGATGTGGAATGGGCAGATTGGGCCCCCGATGGAAATAGTTTAGCCGTGGTGCGCAATATGGGGGGCCGCGACCGGTTGGAGTATCCCATCGGCAAAGTCCTGTATGAGACCAGCGGCGGCTGGATCAGCTATCCGCGAGTTTCCCCGAAGGGCGACCGCGTGGCCTTCATGGACCATCCCAACCAGGGAGACGATGGCGGCTCAGTTGCCGTCGTCGATGCTTCCGGTCACAAGACTGAGCTGACTCGCGAGTGGTACGGCACGCAGGGTCTTGCCTGGTCGCCCGACGGCCAGGAAGTCTGGTTCACAGCCAGCGAATTAGGACTGTTTCACTACATCACTGCCGTCAATCTGTCGGGGAAGCAACGGTTGGTGACACGAGTACCCGGCTCTCTGATCATGTTCGATATCTGGCGCGACGGACGGGTGCTGCTGGCACGCGCCGACCGCCGGCGCGAGGTGATGGCTCTGTACGCAGGCCAGACCAAAGAGCGGGACCTTTCCTGGCTTGACTACTCCTATCCTGCCGACCTTTCCGCTGACGGCAAGACCCTTCTTTTTGATGAAGAGGGAATTGGCGGCGGCGTGCAGTACGGAAATGCACAAGAACTGACCTACGCAGTTTACATTCGTAACACCGATGGCACACCGGCAATTCGACTAGGGGAAGGTGGCGCCACCGCCCTCTCCCCTGACCGCAAATGGGCCATCGTGCAGACGCCCAGCTCGCCCGAACAACTCCGGCTGTTGCCGACCGGGGCAGGTGAAACTCAGTCGCTTACCAACGATTCGATTAACCACCAGTGGGCGCGATGGTTTCCCGACGGCAAGCGCTTTGTCTTCTCGGGGAACGAACCGGGGCGCGGGGTGCGGCTCTACGCGCAGGATGTCTCCGGAGGAAAACCGAAGGCAATTTCCCCCGAAGGAGTCGACGCGGTGGCATTTGCCATTTCTCCGGACGACCAACTGGTCGTGGGGATTGGGCCCGACCAAAAAGGCTACTTATTCTCTTCGGCGGGAGGCGACCCGCGCATCGTCAGCGGAATGGAACCCGGAGATATTCCCATCAATTGGAGTCAGGACGCCCGCTCTATTTATCTTTACCGGACCGGCGAGGTCCCCGCTAAGGTTTACCGATTGGAAGTTGCTTCCGGAAAGAAAACCGTCTGGAAGCAGATTGCCCCGCTCGATCCGACTGGCGTCTCCACCATCGGACCCATCCTGATGACACCGGACGGGCAGACCTATGTGTACGGTTTCCACCGAACCCTCGGAGACCTCTACTTGGTGGAGGGCCTAAAGTAGATTTCATCCTCACTTTAAGGCGCACCAAAATAGATAACCTCGTACTCGTGCTGAATCGGCCTATTATCCGTTAAGGACAATCAGTAGGAGTTACTCACATGGCAGCGAATCAAGTAGTCCTTTACTTCGATAAGCAAGAGGATGCTCTGCTTTTCACTCTGGCTGCCAGTTCGGTCATGTCAGCGGAAGGTCCGGCCCACAGCAACAACGCGGCTGTCAGAGTTGCGGAGGAGATTTGCAAAGCCAGTCGAATCACGACTGAGGGTGTTCTGAACATCACGTGAAGGGCGGCACACTTAAATGATTCGAAAGGTTACATTGCAAATAGGAGTTCCTGCGCTCCTGGCTTTCGTGGCATGGAATGCCTACCTAGCGGTCAACCATTTAAGACAGATGGATAAAATTGCGGCGCTCACGCTGGAAAGCTCGATGATCCAGGCGCACATCTCCGATGTTCAGAGAGACCTGACCGATATGGAAACGGGGCAACGAGGATACCTGCTCACCGCGGACCCTGCCTACCTCCAGCCCTACACCGACGCGAACGCCAGGATCGGAAGCGATTTTGCCAGCCTTCGTGCAGGGCTCGCTGATCGGACGGACCGCGAACGATCGCTGGAGTCGCAGTTGGAGTCTTTGGCTAAATCCAAGCAGACCGAGATAGAGCGCTCCCTTAGTTTGCGGCAACAGGGGTATCGTCACCGCTCATTCATGCTGGTGAATACAAACGAAGGTAAGGGCTACATGGATGAGCTTCGTCGCATTGCGTCTACGCTATCTTCAGCGGAGAGCAGCACTTTCGCTAGATTCAACAGCGAGAGAACTGCCGCACTGAAGAGGATTTTGTCAGCAACCATTATTGCTAATTCTGGCCTGCTTGTGCTGGCAGCGTGTCTGTTCTGGTTGATCCGCTACCACGAGCGATTGCTGGGAGAAGAAGCCGCCCAGAGCAGGCAAGAGCTAGCGGTGCGGGATTTGCAGCTACAAAAACTAATGTCTGCCCTTTCCGGCCAGGCGCGTTCCAACATCACTGCCATCAATACGAACTCCCGGTTGCTGCTGGAGAATTACGGAGGGTTCCTTCCACGACAGGGGCACGAATATGCTGAGCAGATGAAAGAAGCAGCAATACAAATGGAGCAACTGCGACAAGATTTGGTTGCCAGCCCAGGCTCCGAGAGTGAGGAGAAGGCAGCTTAGCAATTATGAGTTGGTTCGTGCAGGGTTATGCGTAGATAACGGCTTTGATCCGCGAAAAATCGGGATGGGTGCACTGATTACGGCAGAAGCGCAACTAACCGGGAATCATGGATAAGTCCGAAAAACGAAGATTCGCTCCGAAATCGTTTATCAGATTCACGGCCATTGAGCTAGGAGCGGGTCGCGAGACCTCTCACTGGCTAGTCGAAATGGCCTACGGCACTCCGCTCACGCTGGGCATGATTTGGTGGCATAGTCCAGTGCGCTGCTACGCCTTCTTCCCAAAGCCGGACACATTCTACGAGAAGACATGCTTGCGCGACATTGCTAATTTCTGCGAACGTGAGACGGAGACACAGCGGAGGAAGGACAAGGCTAAGGCAGGCTGATGCACCAGCCCGGCGCACGTTTTTCAGCGCCCGATTATCCAGCGTCAGCTCGGCCACCCTTTCGTGTAGCAAGAAGAGCCGTTCTGGCCCGCTTCGGTACAATAGCCACCGTGGCGGAAATCAAGGTTGACCACGTTCAGACCCTGGCGAAGGCCCAGATCTTCTCGGGGCTCACGGAATCCGAAGTCGTTTTCCTGGCGCAGAGTGCAGTGCCTCACCGCTTCTCCCCAGGCGAAACCGTTTTCAGTGAGGGCGAGCCGTGCGCAGGCCTGTATGTGGTCGAGTCCGGACATGTCCGCATCTTCAAGAGTTCTGCCGGTGGACGTGAACAGGTTCTCAGTATCGATGGGCCAGGTAGTTCCGTCGCGGAGCTGCCCGTCTTCGATGGGGGAAATTACCCGGCCTCGGTGACGGCAGTCGACGACGCCACACTTCTGTTTGTCAGTAAACAAGATTTTCAGGCACTCTGTCTGGCTCATCCTCAAGTTGCTCTTAAGGTGCTGCGCGTGGTCGGTGCCCGGCTGCGACAACTTGTGGGAATCATTGAGGAACTCTCGTTCACAACTGTGCGGCATCGGCTGGCTTCGTTCCTCTTGCGCCTTGGCCGAAGCGAAGGGAAGCGCACGGCTGGCGGAGTGGAAGTCACTCTGCCGGCCAGCAACCAGGAATTGGCGTCGCAGATCGGAACTGTCCGCGAGCTGGTCTCCCGGAATCTCTCCCGCCTTCAATCCGAAGGATTGGTCACAATTGATGGACGCACCGTAATCATTCACGATCTGAAAGCATTGGAAGCCGAACACCAATCTGCCGAGTAGCTCTTTCGAGACCTTCCGCCCAAGTCTGACGGCTTCTAGCAGTCGCTGTGACAAAAGTCATCGTCACGACACGGTTGTTCCACTAACTTCAGAACAGCAAGCAACGCACGCAAGGAATGCAGATGCGCTGCCGAGGAGGATGCGATGAGCGTGACCACCGAGAAAACTGTGCGGGAATTAGCCCTGGAAAACCCTGCCGCAACCCGGGTCTTTGAGAAGCTGGGCATCGACTATTGTTGCGGCGGCAATCAATCTTTGGAGCAAGCCTGCCGCGCGGTCAATCTGCCGGTGGATCAGGTACTCGATTCCCTCGAAATGGCGGAGCAGACAACGCGAGCGGCGCAGAAGATCCATGACTGGCAAAGGGAGCCGCTGGGCGATCTGGTTGCCCACATCACTAGCACTCATCACAAGTACACGCGCGAGGAGATTGCTCGCCTCGGTCCTTTGCTTGAGAAAGTGTGCTCAGTTCATGGCAAGAACCATCCCGAATTGCTGCACGTTCGGGCTAGCTTCGCCGGGCTAGCGCAGGAACTGACTATGCACATGATGAAGGAAGAGATGGTGTTGTTTCCTTACATCGTCAGGATGGAGGAAGCCGTTCTCCAGCGCGAGCCCGTGCTACCGCCGCCGTTCGGAAGTCTGCAAAATCCAGTTTCGATGATGGAACAGGAACACGAATCCGCTGGTGCTGCATTGCGTGCAATGCGCCAGGCCAGCAGCGGGTACACGCCTCCCGCCGATGCATGCGTCAGCTACCAGACACTTTACAAGGCCTTACTCGAATTCGAAGCTGATCTGCACCAGCACATTCACCTGGAAAACAACATCCTGTTCCCACGAGCGATCGCAATGGAACAGGCCTAGTAAGAGACTCGAAACCGTGACTATGTCACAGACTGCGGCCGCCGCCTTGCATAAGCTGCTTGGACAAAAGGTCTCAGCAAAGAGCAACTCCAATAACAACTCGGGTTTTACAAGAAAGTACAACCAGTGATGGTGGCGGTCCAGCCGGAAGTGATTCAGAAGAACCGTCCCGGCGCATTGCGGGGATCGCACGATAGGCTTGTCTTAGTCCTCAGAGACGTTGGTCTGAGAGCCTTCGTCGTCGCCGCGGATCAGGCCGAATTTCTTTAGTTTGTAGCGGAGTGCGTCGCGGCTGATGTCCAGCAGCCTGGCCGCGTGGGTCAGGTTGCCGCTCGCCTGGCGCATGGCGCGTTCGACCATGGCGTGCTCCATTCTTCGAGGGACGTTCCACCTTCGGCCTGGTCCAGTGTCAATCACCAACAAAAGACTCGCAAGAGCGCGCCTTTTCTGATTCATCTGCGATGCGATTTTGAGCCTGAATGGCCTCGGGAGGAGTGGCCTCCGCCGTGCGATTTAGGGGAGTGGGGAGCCTTAAATTTTGGCGCAGAGAAGTGCTTTGGCTTGGACGAGCGTTGCGACGGTGAGCCGTGGTGAGACGACATGCGGGCTGCCGAGAAGTGCGGCGCGTGTCCCCATGAGCTTGACTTAGCAGTACGGGATGGCTCTGGTCTTCGGGGAGTGCTGCGGGTGGTGCTTGGATTCGCGAAGCTGCCATGGCTCGACGCAAGAGATCTCGAGCCTGGGAATGAGCGGGCGCGGTTATTTGCTGAATTCCTGAAGTAGCGGTCTCTACCGGGACTGCGATTCTTCTCAAGCCCTGGATCGGCCGTCCGTGACGGTTGGGAGAAAGTCCGGCCAGATTTTCCGGCAGATGGCGTTCGCGTCGTACTGCCGAACGCCCGCCAGTTGCCTGCCGTCCGGTTGTCGCGCGGTCGACCTCCGGCGTACCGACTGGCAACCAAACTATTCCCATAGGGAACGCCGAGACGGTGCTGCGCATTGTGTACCCAAAGACTCGATTCGCCAGAGCCGCCATTGAAATTGTGGAATCCGAAATCATTAAAGAAGGAGTTGTTCACGAACAAGGCGTGGGCTAACCAACTCAGCGCCCATCCCCAACTTTTCAGTCCGAGCAATCCCTGGAATCCGGGCAGGAACCCGGCCAGATTCGCGACGGTTCCGAACAGCGCTCCGAAGCCGCTTCCGGCGTAGGGAAGTGCGGGATAGGAGCCTTCGGCGGGAGCTCCCCAGACAACGGATGGATCATAGGCCGGAACGTACATGGTCTGAGGATCGGCAGGCTGAATCTCAATGGCGCTCTGATCCCCTTGCGTATTCGTGTTGACGGAGAGTTGAGGCGTGCTGACGAGTTGGCCATTTCCCCGAGCCTTAGCCCGCAAACTCTGGATGGCATTCATTACATCCGACTGCTGGGCAAGAAACGCGTTGCCCAGGTCCGTAGTCCAGCGAATATTGCGATTCAGCAGCGCCACCACGTCCGGAAACGCCACCAAGGCCTGCACACTGGGATCCCAATTCTCTTGCTGAGCCGCTTCTATCAGTTTCCGGTTATGCAGATTCCCGTTTTGCTGAAGCCACTGCTGTGCCTCGACGACCTCCAGTGGATAGGTGGAGGCGACTAGTACTTGGCTGAGGAGCGCGTCCGGATAAAGCGCAATAGGCGCTACGAGGTTGGCCAGCTCATTTTCCGAAATCGCGGGCGCCGGCTGCGAAATAGGCGTGCCGGATTTGCTGTCTGAAGGCGTTTGGGCCAGGCTACTAACACCTGATCCGAAGGCGAGGATGATCGAACCTATCGCTATTGCTTTTTGGAACTGCGGCCGAGAGATGAACCTGGTCATATGCCACCTCCAGCTAGCGTAGTGCGACATGCAGAACGCCGATTATCCCGGCGTGTCCCTGCACGGCTTCAAACGCGGAAAGTAAGCATGTTAGTGGCCTGCTGAGGCCAAAGAGCTCTGGGGCACTACAGAAGGAATTCGCTCATTGGACTCTTCCCGTGATCCGCATTCTATATCAACTAAAGGGTTAGATGTAAACACGGCAGGTCCTGGGAACCCTAGGAAGGCACAAACTAGGAGTGAGGTCGCGTCGGCCCCCCGATCATTGCGGGTAGTCGGGCCGGAGCTTGAAATAAGTCTGGTCCCGCTCGAAATGTGATGTCTTGGCCGCTGCAACGGAAGTCAGGTTGGTTGAAGAGAGTCCCAGGAATGTTGCGCGCCCTGGCTCAGGCGATTTGCCGCGCACTTCTCTTGGGATACGCACGCAGGATTCTTTCGATATGCACTTGTAGTTCAGCTGCCATGTTCTTTTTGGCGTCTTCGAAACTACTGCCACGTACCGTGACCGGCGGACTCTTGCAGAGCCCCTTCCAGCCATCGTCTTCCGACCAGAAGTCGCAGTCAATCGGTAGGCTAGCGGTCACCGGTAGGTTCACTATTTGAGAAGTCATGATTACTCCACTCCAATCTTGGTCGTGCAATGCGGACGCTCCGGATTTCGCTCGTTCGATCTGGCTGACTCGCACGCAGACCTCTACGTTTCTCAATTAACGAGGCCAGCAGTTCGTCCAAAGAAATACGTTAAGTTTCCAACCGATCGCCGGCAGCAGTTGCCGCCGGCGATCAAAGTTTGAGATCGTTACTCCGCACTCAGCCTAGGCAGCTTTGCGTGGTCCTTGCGGGTCACGCTTGCCTTGGTCGGAACTCGCTTCACGGTTAAAAGACAGATTTGGGGCGCCCGTCCGCTCCAAACTCCTCTGTTTTCTCCACCTGTTGAGAAAAGGGAACAGTGTGCCAATGACGATTATGAGCACCGCAAACGCAATCATGAGCCAGAAGGGAAAGCCCTTGGAAGTGGCAGTGGGTGTAGCGGCGGGTGTAGCGGCCGGCGCAGCGGGTGTGCGGGCAGGTTCCGAGGACGCGCTGTCAGTCGGGACAGGTGTAATGGCGGCTGCAGCAGGTGTGCTAACAGGCTCCGAGGACGTGCTGCTAGTCACAGCGGGGGCAGCGGCGGCGGCTGCAGCAGGTGTTTCTGACCCTCTCCGAGGACGTGCAGCAGGTGTCTTGGTCTCCTTCGAAGGCTTGCTAACAGTCGCGACGGGTGTCGTCGCGACAGGTGCAGCGTCGGCCGCAGCGGGTGTGACCGCATGCTCCGCAGGAGGAGTAGCGACTACCGCGGCTGTGCTGGCAGTCTCTGCAGGTGTGCTGACAATCGCAACGGGGGCGTCTGCGGCGGGTGTGACCGCACTCTCCGCAGGTGGAGTAGCGGTTGCAGCGGGTGTGCTTGCACTTTCCGGAGGCGTGCTGACGATCGCAGTGGGCGCAGCGGCGGCCGCAGCGCAGTGTTCTGAAATCATGTTCAGTTCGGTGACAGCCAAGCTGTTATCAGCAGCGGCGGAACCCGCCTCACTTGCTCTGTGCCCGATAAGTTTTAGGCCATGGCCCAGATGTGGCTTGAGATCAACACTGCTAGTAGTGATCTTGAAAATCCGGCCAGTGTTGTTTTCCGCAACTGTATAGTTACCGTCAGAGCCACCCAGGCAACCCTCAATGTTGATCTGGTCTGTATTGCTGCTCGCCGCGGGGGTCTGTGCAAACCCCAGCGCGACCAGCAGGGCCGGCACAACGATCAGCAGAAATACTTTCTTCATGGAATCCTCCTAGAAGTCTCGCCTTGCGGCGGTCTGAAATTCTGCTTGGAACTTGATTGTGCTTCCGGATTCTCATGTCGAAGTCTTGCGCGTTCCGGGCTCAGGCCTGAGAACTTGGAACATCCAAGTGAAACAAAGCAATCTTATTCGGTAAAATTCTCACTGTCTGTTCCAAACCGCTCACATTTGGAAAGAGGCGAACCACACATCGACAAGACTCCTCTTGATACGCAAGCACAATCTTGCTAAGGCTGGATTGCGAGCGTGGGTCTGAGAACGGGCGGTTCATCAAATCACAAGGGTGCCCGAGATCCTTCGGGTGCGAGTGCTGCAGTCGTACGAGTTCTTCTTCGCAAAGGGATTACCACGAGGTCGTCGCGGCCATCTTTGCCTTGGCTGAGGAAATGGACCAGTCGCTTGATGTTGAGGGGCTGCCCGCGGGGCAGCTATAGCTGTTGCTTTCGGGACGTAGAACGTTTCGGGCCGTGCCCGCCAAGTCTTATTTTAGGGATCCTCAGAGCTGGTCTGGGAGCCTTCGTCGTCGCCGCGGATCAGGCCGAATTTCTTTAGCTTGTAGCGGAGTGCGTCGCGGCTGATGTCCAGTAGCTTGGCGGCATGGGTCTGGTTGCCGCTTGCCTGGCGCATGGCAAGTTCGACCATGGCGTGCTCCACTTCTTCGAGAGACGTTCCACCTTCGGGGATATAAAGCCGTGGCAAGGTGCGGCCGTTGGGTAAGGGCTGTCCGCCGTCGGCGGGGGAAGTTCGTTCGAAGACGGTGCGGCCTCCGGATTCGCCGACGGAGAACGGCAAATACAGCGGGCGCAGGAGCGGTTCGTCTTCCAGGATCATGCCGCGTTCGATGGTGTTCTTCAGCTCGCGGACGTTGCCCGGCCAGTTGTGGCCGAGAATAAGACGGCGAGTCTCTTCGGTGATGCCACGAATCGACTTCTTGAAGCGGCGGTTGTATCGGTCGATGAAGAACTCCACCAGGGGCATGATGTCTTCTTTGCGATCGCGCAGCGGCGGAATGAAGATCGCAATGATGGCCAGACGATAATAGAGATCCTGGCGGAACTGGCTTTCGCGCACCGCTTTTTCGAGATCGCGGTTGGAGGCGGCGATCACGCGCACATCCACTTGCATATCGCGGATACCGCCCACGCGGCGGATTACCTGGTCTTCGAGGACGCGCAGCAGTTTGGCTTGCAACAGGGGAGAGAGTTCGCCGATTTCGTCGAGAAACAGCGTGCCGCCGTCGGCGGCCTCGAACAGGCCCTTCTTCATCTGTTTGGCGTCGGTGAAAGCGCCTTTTTCATGGCCGAAGAGCTCGGCTTCCATCAGGGTCTCGGGGATGGCCGAGCAGTTGATTGCAACAAAGGGTTTTTCCTGGCGCGAACTTTCGTAGTGGATGGCTTTCGCGAAGAGATCCTTGCCGGTGCCGCTTTCGCCCTGAATCAGAACGGTGGTAGCTTCGCTGGCGGCAACCTTGCGGACGAAGTTCATGAGCTCGGTCATCTTGGAGGAGACGCTGACCACGCTGTCGTAACCGACTCCCTGGCGTACTTCGCTGCGCAGCGACTGGACTTCGGTGCGCAGTTTGGTGGCTTCGAGCGCGTTCTTGATGGTGACGTGAAGCTCGTCGAAATCGACCGGCTTGCCCACGAAGTCGTAGGCCCCGAGCTTGAGCGCTGCCTTGACGTCGTCGAGTTGAGGATCGGCGGTGATCATGATGACGGCGCGGGCATCGCCGCTTTTCTTGAGTTGATCGAGCACTTCGATGCCAGTGAGGTCGGGCATGCGGACGTCGAGCAGGACGAGATCGGGCGATTCACGCTGCGCGAGTTTGAGCGCGGGTCCGCCGGAATCGGCCTCAAGCACCTGGTATCCCCATTCTTCGCACTTCTGGCGCAGCGACCAGCGCACCAGGCGCTCGTCGTCCACGACCATGATTTTTTCCGTAGGCATCGGTGTTTAATTTACTACGAAAGGGAAGGGGAGTGCTTGTTGCTAGTCTTTTCCGCGCATGCCTTCTTCTTAGGAAGCTGCTTACCTTTCACGTGCCCGAGTTTTCAGACCACCGCTCGTACCTGTGAAGTGCTTCCCTGGCCCACGACACGCTCTTCCACGATGCGGCGGGCTAGAGAAAGGCCAAGGCCGACGCCACCGCCCTTGGTGGTGAAGAAGGGGCGGAAGATGTTGGACAGGACCTAAGGAGGTATGCCGCGACCGCCTGGCGCAGCTCTCCTTTGAACCTACTCGCACAGGCACGCTCTGTGCCCAATCGTCATTTGCTATCAGTACCCCAAGAAAACGGCTTTCCTTGTTGAGTTGCAGCATAGTTGTCTTGTTACCGGGAAACGACGGGCCCAGGTTTGCTATGATCCCTAAACGAGGGGGAATATATGAGAAAACCGTGGGGAGTGGTACAGCACTTGAGGAAGGAATTGGGCAGAGCAGAGCGGGAAGTCCAACGGTTTGCTGCCGCGCTCGCGGCTTTGGGAACCTCAACTTCAAACGGGCGGAGCACTTTATCGGCTGCCGCTCGAAAGAAGATCAGCATAGCGCAGAAAAAGCGATGGGCAAAGGCTAAACGTCGAGCACCGAAAGCAACGCACACAATATCAGCAGCAGGCAGACGGAGAATCGCAGCGGCACAAAAGGCGCGTTGGGCGAAGGTACGGGCGGGGCAGAAGAAAGCGGCTTAGGGCCAGCGGAGCCAATCACTCGCATCGTTCTGCATAGCTGCTCTTCAGAAGATTATCGGCAACCTTACTGCCTTTCATCGCCGCAGCCTGTAGCAGCATGTGTGCCTGTTCACAGCTTTGGGGGACTGCTTCTCCCTCCAAGTAAAGGTTGGCGAGTGCGACTTCCGCGCTTACGCTTCCTCGCTTGACCGCCTTCCACAACTCGACGGGATCATTTTCTTTCGCTGCGTTGGTTGTTTGGGCGGTTCCCAGCTTTCCTGCGACGACGTGTTGGACTCCTCCGACTGGATTGTGGACGATATCCCGTTCACTAGCGTTTTCGAGCTTGATCTGCTCTGATGTGGCGGGAAGTGTGGTTCCCAGCTTTCCTGCAACCACGTGCTGAACTCCTCCGACTGGATTGTGGACGATAGCTCGTTCACCAGCATTTTCTAACTTGATCTGCTCTGATGTGGCCGTAAGTTCGGCTGCTGCGCCGGATTCTTTAGCAAGTTGGCTTTTGCGGCTCTTGTAAAAAAACGACGGAACCGCCATCAGCGCTATCAAGGCAACGACGACCGGGATCAATCTCCAGAGCCCCGGCTTGGGAGGTCTCTGTTGGCTATCAGACCTCGACGTGGATTCGTGACTGGCTCGCCTGAATTTATTGCGAACAACCAAAAGTGGCCGGAGGGGTTCAGTCCCGCACATTGGGCAAATTCCTTCACTCGGGGGATAGCGATATTCACACGAAGCGCAAGTGATGGGTTCGTTGCTTACAGTGTTGGACACGGTCATCCTCCTCGGGTGGGAGTTTGTCGTCGTGGCAGTCAGATTATATTTCGACCTGTGGAAGAGTACCGAGTAACGGAAGTAATGTCCACTGACGCAGCGGCCACAGGACACAGTCCTCAGACACGTCCCGAGCTAGGGATGCTCTTTGGCGGACCACCTGCAATCAATCCCTCGTTCTGATCCCTTCGGCGAGCTGTCTGTGTCTCAATTACAGCAGAGACTGTACGCCAGCGTACTGTTATTCACGTCGCGTTCCGATACCATCCTCGGAATCTTTTCTGGCCGCAAGTTAAAGCCCGGCATTCCAACTGGGGGAGAGGGATTGCCGGGCCTTTTTCCCTACCGATGGGGCATTATCCCGGCAATCCTTTCACGATGATGAGCCATTCCGCATCCAGTGGCTCTTGGCAAAACGGGCTTTCCTGCACGAGCGTACCAATGCTGCGTTGTCCTGATCGCCTTCTTTGCGATGCAGGTAAGCATGTCGCGTAAGCACCGGCCTCTGGAAATACGAATGCTTATGAAATTAGAAAGTGGAGGACATGCCACCGAACCAGCCAGATTCGGCAAAAGAGACAATCAAACGTGGAGACCTCCAGAAAAACGGGGCGCTGCGGCGCTAGATATGGGAACATTCTGTCAGAGTGTGCAAGTCTGAGGTGATTCAAAGTCGAGGAGGTAGCCCTTGGACCCGGCTTTCACCGTAAGCAGAGAAGACGAGACCAGCCCAATCCGGTTTCGCTCGGAGCAAATTGCGGCCAAGTTTCTCACGCCCGATGGATCAGAAGTGATGAAGTCTCTGGAAGTCCGGTTTGACCCGCTGCTGGGAACCTCGTCTCGTGTTGCCGAAGGCGTCGTCCTCTCAAAGGCTGATGAGGGCGCACTAGCCATTCTGGAAGCTCCCAACCCGGGCTGCCCGTTCTGCCCAGATCGAATCAGCAGAGTCACTCCCAAAGTGTTGGAGCCAATTCACCAAGGCGGACGCCTAGAGCTGGGAGAGTCGGTGTTGTTTCCGAACCTCGTTCCTTACTCTCAGTATGCTGCGGTCGCGGTTTTCTCGCGGCGGCATTGGCTGACATTGGGCGGGTTTACTCCTCAACGACTTTTTGACAACCTCTCAGTTGCCGTGGATTACGTCCGCAAGGTGCATGCTTTCGATCCAAGAGCCGAGAACTGTGCCTACAACATAAATTACTTGTATCCGTCTGGTGGGTCGTTACCACATCCGCACGCGCAGGTATATCTCGATCCTCACCCTACGACTCTCATGCGATTGCAGCGTGAGGCCAGTATCGCCTATTGGACTGCCAAAAGCCGGTCATATTGGGAAGACCTAGTAGAGACCGAAGAGTCCCGAGGGCTGCGATTCGTGGCTCGGGCTGGCCGGGCTACCTGGATTACTGCATTTGCCCCTATCGGCTTCAATGAAGTGCGGGCGGTTGTTTCGGGCTGTGAAACCTTTCTCGACCTCACGGAAGATGACCTGAAGGCACTTGCAGGGGGTATCTCACGCGTCCTGCAATGGTACGAATTGACTGGGTACAACAGCTTCAACTTGGCGCTGTATTCGGGATCTCTGAGCAACTCGCGTGGTTGGCGCGTGCATCTGTCGATGATCACTCGCACGGCAATGCTACCCTATTACCGAAGCGACGCAATGTATATGGAACGGTTGCATTGGGAAGCGGCAGTTGATCGCTCACCAGAGCGGATCGCCGACGATCTTCGCGTCCATTTCGCCGCAGCTTAATTTAGTCCGGCTGGGGGGAAGTTAACGGCTTTTGTCTCGGATGCGTTGAGTAGGGTATCGGCAGGCGGTCTCGGTCTGGGTTAGCCGGAGCGGACACGGGCACGTCAGCACGAATCTGGAATTCACAAACTGGACATTAGTGAGAAAGACTGGACCACTGCGATAACGGATACGTTTCCATTTGAAAAAAGTTGTCGTGAATGCTGGGGCCATTTCGGAGGCCGGCACCAAGTGATCAACACAGTGCTAAGACACTACCAGCTTGTCGAAGGGGTGCCGGCCCTACGCTCTAGGAAGCGGTGGTACGAGCGGTGGTCTGAAAGTCGGGCACGTGAAAGGGCAGCAGTACGGTGAACGTGCTCCCCCGGCCAACGACACTGCTGACTTCGATGCGGCCGTGATGCTCTTCCACGATACGGCGGGCAAGAGAAAGGCCAAGGCCGGTGCCACCGCCCTTGGTGGTGTAGAAAGGGCGGAAGATATTGGCCAAGATCTGAGCAGGGATGCCACGGCCGGTATCGCTGACAACCACGCTGGCGCAGTTCTCCTGCGAACCTACTCGTACATGCACGGTGCCTGCTCCGTCCATGGCCTGAACCGCGTTCAAAAACAGATTCAGGAGCACTTGGTGAATCTGATCGCTGTCGTGTTCGACTTCGGGCAGATCGGGCGCCTTCTGCAGTTCGATCTTGATGGGTTTTGAGAGCACCTGCTGGCGAGCCAGCATCACGGCATGTTCCACGGTGGTGTTGAGGTTGCTCTGGCGAATCTGGGGCGGGTGAGGTCGCGCCGTTTCCAGAAGTTCGGTCAACGTACGGCTGATGCGCGTGATTTCCTGGCGAACATCTTTCACCACCGCCCGGGCTGGGCTGGTGGCGGGCAGATCGCGGCCAACGATTTCGATGACGCCGGCAATGCCGGCAAGCGGGTTGCGAATCTCGTGGGCCAGGCCGGCGGCCAACTCGCCAAGCGTGGCCAGATGCTCGGCGCGAGATATTTGAGTGCGATGCAGAACCTCAATCTCTTCGCGGCTCTCCCGCAGTTGCTGCATCATATAATTGAAGTTGCGGCCAAGGTCTCCGATCTCGTCGTTGCGATTGGCGAAGCTGACCGAAACGTTCAGGTCGCCATCGCTCACTTGCTCCATCTTCTCCTGCAATTCGACCATGGGCCGTTGCACCAAAAAGGCGAGCACAAACATGGACACAGCGCAGATAGCGACCGCTCCCGCTCCCGCGAGGATCAAAACCGCGTGGCGTTCGGGGTCGCGCAAAGACACGGTCGCCAAAGTGAAGAGCAGCAGTCCTGCCAGCAAGACCAAACCGATGGGCAAGATTGCTTTGAGCTGCCAGTTCACGCGCACGGAACTCATTCGGATCTCTTCCTGTGGCAACGAATCCGCGGACATCTTCTGCCCGTTTCCTTCCGGCCAACGAGGCGATACAGGCGCCGCGTAGGGTGTTTCTCCCACCGGCCCAGTTGCCGCGGATTGAGTGCGGCTAGGCATAAGCGTGCAGTCCAGGCAGCAAGTAAGTGACCCCAAAGAAAGTGAACATCACCACAGCAAAACCGGCGATGGCGAAGTAAGCGGCGCGCCGGCCCCGCCATCCCCGAGTAATACGCATGTGAAGGTAACCGGCGTACACCAGCCAGGTAATGGCCGCCCAGGTTTCTTTCGGATCCCAGCTCCAATAAGATCCCCAGGTACGATTGGCCCAGTAGGCGCCCGCCGCGATCATCAGGGTGAGTAAGGGAAATGCGATCGCGATGGTTTTGTAAGTGATGCGGTCCAGTTCCTCTGCCTTGGGCAACATGCGCTCCAGATCGTCGCGCCTCCATAGCAGCAACAAGTACAGCAGCGAAACAAAGACTGTGCCTACCAGGCCCGAAAGGATGAATGGGCTGGCAGACAGAGTGGTGGGGAAGAGGCCGTCCGCGTCGAGGGAAGCATAACGGCCGTCGCGTGCCCGCAGCACAAAGAACGCCAGGGCCAGCACCTGCAGCAGAATACTCAAAAACACGGCTCGATTAGCCATGGTGAGCAATCCCTGGTCATGCGTCTTGCGCCAGATCAGGTAGAGAACCAGTGGAGCAGCCACCGCCGCCAACACTAGAACCATCAACCAGCCAAGATCAGGGATCACCACGAAAAGCCTTACGCCCTTGGACAAGAACACTTCGGACTTCTGCTCCGAATTCCAGGCGACGACGCTGAGTCCTCCCCATTTTTCAAACCGCGTCAGGATGCCCACATACGTAGCGACCGTAAACAGGCTGGTTGCCGCCAGAAAGGTTTCGGTTTTCATCTGGTCCTTGATCAGGAACATCATGGCCAGGGCGAAACTCAGGGCGCATGCGGCGTAGGCGAGCATGGCCAGCGTGACGTGGACGTGCAGCCAGGTAGACTGCAATGCCGGCACGAGCGGATGTACCTCAGTGCGCAGCAACTGCATGAGCACCACGCCGACAATCGCCACGGGCATCGTCACGGTGCCGATGATCTTCACCTTGTATTTTTTTTCGGCAATCAATGTGAGGACGGCGAGCGTCCATACGAACATGAGCAGCATTTCGTAGATGCTGGCAAACGGCGGATGTCCCGCCTCATACCAGCGGCGCGCCACCGCGCCGGTGTTGGCCAGCAATCCCGCCCACGTGGCCAGGGAGGCGAAGCGAACGTAAGAGGGAAGGCCGGTGATGCCGAAGGCGAGATAGAGCGTTCCCGCGCCGGCATAGAAAATGAGCGCAGCGTAGAGCAGATTGGAGTCGTTGAGCAAGTTGCCGCTCTTGACCACGTTTAGAAATGCCATGAACAGCAGGAAGGCGACCCCCAGTCCCACCAATACCACCAGCGTCGTTCCGGTAGCTGCTGGTTGCTGTTCGGCTTTTGCTACTCGCGCCATAGACGCATCCTCCATTGCCGGAAGTTATTTTCCGGTGAGTGCAGTGACAGGCGCCTGGGCGCGTGTCTGCGATGAAATCTTGAGTTCGGATTCGATTTGTTCCACCAGCTCGCGAAAACGCTGCTCGAACGCATCTTTGTTCTTATTCGCGGTTCCGCCAATCCAAAGCTTCAGTTGGCCCTTTGCGTCGCGCACGGGCACGACCCACACCCGCTTGTGGACGAAATAGAAGACCAAAGCCAAGCCAAAGCCCATTACGATCACGCCCGCCCAAACTGACCACTGACCGGGTTCATGCGAGACCTCGAGGCCGGTGAAGTATGCCATCTTCAGGTCCTTGCCCTGGAATGTGTAGGGCGAAGAGGCGTTTTGTTCAACGCCTGGGATCGGGGGCATCCAGAAGTTTACGGCTTTCGCTAATTTTTTGGATTCAACCACCAGATGGGCGGCTGGATTTTCCAGATCGTTGGAGCGTGCGTACACCTGGCCATCCTGCACCACGTAGTCGGGAATGAACTCGGCGAGGCGAACCGTAGTATCGGCGTCCAGGGGGAGGGTCTCGTTCAGACCAATCGCGAGGTCCTTTGGGTCTTGGCCTGCGCGCGCGGTGGCGGTGAGCACCATTTTGTCGAGCTTTCCAGTGTTGCCGTAACTCGCCTGATAGAAACGTACGCCGCCATAAACCAGGGGCTCGTTCACAACGATCTGCTTGCGCAGGACCACTTGTCCGTCCTTCACAACCGCCAGATCGGACCACCAGCGTTTCGGAGATCCGTCGGCATAGTTCTCCTGGCCGGCGCCGTCACAGCGGACGGCAAACGGCAGGGTGCGCGCGGTCCCATTCTGCGGCTGCACTTGGCTCGACTGTTGCCCGCGGGTCAGGGTGACAAACCCACGCCAGCCGTATAGCGCATCGACGATGCCACCAAGAAAAATGAGAAGCAAACTGGCGTGCACGATATAAACCGCCAATTCAGAAAGGCGGTTGCGCTCGCAGAAGAGAGAAAAGTTGTTCTGGCGCACAATCCGCTCCGGCTTGAAACCCTCTTTATGCAACACACGTTCCGCGACGCTCAAGGCGGTTTCTTCATCTTTTATCGGAATCAATATGTGGCCGGGCAGTGCTTTGCGAAATGTTTCGTCAGGGCTCTTATAAGGACGCGAGAAAAATCTCCAGGCATTGGGGAAGCGTTGAATCGAAGCGGAAATAATGCTGAGGCTCACCAAACTCAACAGCAATACGAACCACCAGGCATGAAAAACGTCGGTCAGTTTCACCGCGTCGAGCAGGCGCAGCACTTGCGGCGAATAGGCGCGCTGCATTTCTTCGGCTTCGGTTGCGGGACGCTGTAGAATCACGGTCCCCGCCGCGGAAAGGACCACGACGAGGATGAGCAGAATGACGCCGGTCTTGATCGCCCCGAGGGTTTGCCAGATTTTTCGAGGTACAGAGTGGACGTTTGTCCCCATTGTGTTTCCCCTTCCCCCTGTGAGAGAAAGCACGTTTTGCGCCATTGAGGAAAAAGTGGGCGAAGTTGCTGAAATCCCAGAGAATAGGCCAGATCGGCGCGAAGATTCGAGGGGCGCCGTTTGAGCCAAATCACACAATGGATTGGAGTTGTGCGGCCATTTGGCGCAGGATGTTGGCGTCTGAAACAGTGGCTAAGCATTAGGATTTCGGGGGCAACTTATCCTTCCGGGCGAGCTTCCATGTGACGAGATCACAGCCGGATGTGACTGATATCACAGAGGAAACGGGCGGCGAAGTGTCAGAACTATCAAAGCCGCGAATGGCTATTGGAGGTTCGATTTCCGAGCTAGCAAACGACCCGGGCGCAGGAGCAGAATGGCTTGGGTGATTTTGACCATTCCACTGTGGGATAAGCCCCGAAGCTGAGAAGGTTTGCAACAAACTGGGATTTCGCAACTAGTCAAACTCGATTGCCATCTGACTTTGTTGCAATCTGTTACAAAGAACTGTTGAGAAATCTAGCAGGGCAGAGGACTAAGGCGAGATGCGTGCACAAGGACTTGTAAACAGCTCAGGAGGGGTGGTGGGCGTGGCGTTGAAATCCGTTACATCGAAGCCCAGGACCAAGCACAAGCTAAACGCGCTGGTCTGTTTCATGGTGGTGGTAATGTTTGCCGGTCGTGTTTCCGCTAAGGAACATCCGGTGCCGCTTGACCCGAAGGCGGATCCCTCCACCTGCATCGCCTGCCACGAGGACAAGACAAAGGGCAAGGCGGTCCACTCCGCGATTGCGATGGGTTGTACCAGTTGCCACGAGATCCGGGTCAACAAAGACGTCACGCGCGTAAAGCTGATCACGGCCATTCCCTACAAGCTGTGCCTCACCTGCCACGCCGACAAAGACGCCACGCAGATCAAGGGACGCGTTCACCCACCGGCCGTTCGCGATTGCCTGAGCTGCCACAATCCGCATACTTCCGACAACAAGAACCAGTTGCTGAAGGCGACCACTGGCGATAAGAAAGACAATCTCTGCCTCACTTGCCACACGCAGGGAACCAATGTTCCAGAGAAGGGAAGCCGCCACGCCGCCCTCGACATGGGGTGCGAGGCTTGCCACATCACGCACAAGACGGGTGAGCGGGGCAAGCGCGAGTTCGATTACCACTTGACCAAGGACACTCCCGCGCTGTGCGTCGATTGTCACGATGTGAAGGACGCCGCGCTGGTGAAGACACACCAGGGACAGCCGTTCGAAAAGGCCGATTGCCTCTCCTGCCACGATCCGCACCAGTCGAAAGCTCCCAAGCTGATGCGGGCTTTCATGCACAATCCTTTTGAGTCGAAATCGTGCGACACCTGCCACCAGCCGGCCAAGGACGGCAAGGTTGTCCTGACCCAGGCCAGCGCCAAGGCGATATGCGTCACCTGCCACTCCGACAAAGTCGAGCAGATCGAGAAGGCGAAGGTGCAGCATCCGGGCGCGGCGGGCGATTGCACCGACTGTCATAGTCCTCATGCCAGCCGGCAGCCGGGGCTTCCAAAAACGAATGCGGTGGACATCTGCCTGGGCTGCCACAGTGACATTGCCGATCTGCACAAGAAAGCGGTATTGCACCAGCCGGTGTTCGAGCAGGGATGCGCCATCTGCCACGAACCACATGGCAACGGCAACCAGCATCTGCTGCGAGTAACCGAGACCAACAAGCTGTGCCTGGAGTGCCACGGCCCGGACACGAAGCCACAGAAGCTCGAGAGCGACCACCTGGTCGCGATCTTCGGCGGCGCGGTCAAGCTGCCGGAGAACTATTTCGCCAAGGTTCCTGTGCTGCCGCTGAAGTACAACCTGGGGCATCCGTTGGATGGCCATCCGGTTTCAGACGTGATGGATCCGACCGACGTTACCAAGGTCAAGACTGCGATGAACTGCCTGACCTGTCATCAGCCGCATGCCTCGGCGCAGCCCGGCTTGCTGGCGAAAGATCAGGCCAACAACGCGTTGTTCTGCGCTGGTTGCCATAAGAACCTGGGCAAATAGTGAGGACTCGGTGGTGAGCGATAACAGAAGTTGGAGGGAAGCAGCGATGATCGAGCGACTCAACAATTCGATTCGGCGGGGGAAGGTACAACTCGTGTTGGCGTTCTTGCTGGCGCTGGCATTGGCGTGCCCGTCCTTTGTCTCCGCCCAAAAGAAGAAGAAGGATGCCGAGCCGGAAAAGAAGTTATCGGTGCTGGATCGGATCGACACCTCCAAGATCGTCTGGCCGAACCCGCCCAACGTCACTCGCATCAAGTACCTGAACTATTTTGCCGGAGAAAAGCTTCCGGACTTTAACGCGAAACCCGCCAAGAGCAAGAGCGCCTGGATGGACCGCCTGGCCGGCAGTTCCACCGAAAAGGGTGAAAATCCGCTGAAGAACCATTTTTTCATGGGTGAGCCGCACGGGCTGGCAGTCGATTCCAAAGGCAAGCTCTACGTTGCCGACGGCAAGGTGAGCGTGATCTTTATTATCGACCCCGAAACCCGCGACACCGAGCTGATCAAGAACGGCAAGGACGCCAGCTTTAAGCTGATCACGGGCCTGGCCATTGACGACAAGGACCGGCTTTTCGTCTCCGACTCTGGAACTCGCAGCATCCTGGTCTTTGGCCCGAATCATAAAGGTCAGGTTGCCATTCACCAGGGGCTGAACGTCCCGGCCGGGCTGGCGATCGATAACGAGAACCGTTTTCTCTACGTTGCCGATATCGAATCGGACCAGGTGCTGGTCTATGACGTCGACAACTACACTCTGTTGCGCAAGATCGGCACCGGCGGCAAGGAACACACCTTGAACACGCCCGGAGATTTCGCTAAGCCGACCGGCGTCGCCGTGGATAAAGACGGAAATCTGTACGTCGCCGACATGCTCAATGCCCGCATCGAGGTCTTCGACGCCGACGGCGCCTTCATTCGCGCCTTCGGCAAGCGCGGCGATGGTCCGGGATATTTCGCCATGCCCAAGGGCGTGGCCATCGATTGCGACGGGCACATCTGGGTCACCGATTCCGTGCAGAACCGCGTGCAGCTGTACTCGCAGGACGGCCAGTTGCTGATGTATATGGGCGCGGCGCAAGGCGCTTTGCCCGGCATGTTCTCCGGTTTGCAGTACATCACCATCGACAAACTCAACCGTGTTTTTACCTCCGAGGTCTTCCCCGGCCGCGTGCAGGAGTTCCGTTACTTTACCCAGGAAGAAGCGCGCAAGGAATTCGAGCGCCGCGAGGCGGAGAAGAAGAACGCGGGTGGATCCAAGCCGGCCGCTCCGGCAGCGCAGGAGAAGCCGCAGGATCAGAGTAAAGATAAGGCGGAAGTTAAGACCGACGCCGCCAAGGCGGCGGAACCCGCGCCGAAATAAGCGCGAGCTGGCCGTACCTCAGCGGCTAAAGCCGACCCAAGAGACGAGCCATTTGTCGCAGCGGTGAACCGCTGCGCCACCCAAAATCAAGCGCAAGACGACCCCCCGCGTCAGGAGTGCGGGGAACTGTTCCGGTTCTAGCCGTAACCCCTGGGCCCTACCCCCCCAACCCCTCTAGGCTGGCTTGGGGGTTTTGACCACCTCACTGTGGGAGAAAACTCAGCACTTGAGGCCATCGGCAGTGATGCAAATTGCAACACTTTAGACGAAAACAGCCGAAACTTAGAAGAATCAAATGCTTACCGGGAATCGTTCGTAACCCGGCCGTACACAGACTAACGGTGCCTCTCGTGCATAACCCATAGTGAAACATGGCGCCGGACATCTTTAGGGTCCAACGTCCGACCTGTTCACATTTATCGGAGGCTCTACCAATGAAAAAGCTATTCTTAGTCATTCTGCTAGTAATCATGGCTTCCGCCATGACGATGGCTCAGGTCACCTCAGGGGTACAGACCAGCACTGGCGCACCTAACGCCAAGGCCCCCACGGTCGACGTATTGGGCGCCCACAATAACTACGGCCGCGGTTGCGCCGGCTGCCATGCTCCACATAGCGGTGCTCGTGGCGCAGGCGGAACGGCTCACAAGGCGCGGTCGTCGATGCATGGAGCGGCTCCAATGCCCTGTTTGCTCAGGACATGGGTCCTCTCCTGGTCGGCCAAACGTTCGACTTCAGCGACATCAGCAACACTGGCAGCTCCCTCAAGTACACATTCACGACTCCTAGCACTCAGAATCCGACAACCTGGAACGCTCAGCAATATAGCGACGTGCGTGGCATCATTATGTGTCTCGCCTGCCATGACGGCGCGGTTGCTAAAGGCGCCATGATGCAGAACTGGGCTTACGAGGAGCAGATCGGTGCTCTGCCCTCCAGCTACGGCACACAGAAGATTCCAACCTTGCTGGGCGCCGATGGTTCGTCCGCCAACTACAACAACGACCACCCGGTAGGCGAGCTCGCTACGGTGGACAAGGCGTTGGGCGGCACCTACGGCGATGCAACCAACGGTCTGATCTATGTCATTACCGCTGGCGTCATCACCAGCATCACCGCCGCCGGCAATTATCTGGCACTTCGAGAACTCCTACGGAGCTCCGGCTCTCAACAAGGGCGCGTGGGCCTATCCGACGCCGGTCAACGCTGCTAACCTCCCGTACCTGGTCTGCACCACCTGCCACGACCAGCACATGATGAACGTTTACGCTGCGTCCGCGAACAGCACACGATCGCTGGCGCCGCTACCGGCACGTATGCGACGTACTTCTTCGTGAACGGCCCCTACAACATCAACGACGTCGCGGTCCATCCGAATTCGGCTGAATACGACGACTCAGTTCTGCCGCCAGTGCCACTTTGGCGAGTCGAACGAAGCCAACGGAGGCACACTGCCGACGACCTTCTAATAGGTTTAAGGTTAGCTCGTCCAACCGGGGAGAGAGAGATTCTCTCCCCATTTTCTTGAGACGACAAGCAAGGATTTAAGGAGCTTCAAAATGAAATACCAATACACAGCCGCGGTTCTGATCCTGATGGCAGCCAGCGCCAACGCAGGGGCACAGATGGTGGCCTCCCATGCGCCTACGGGGGCGGCTCCGGCAGCGGCTACCGTGGCGCCGGTGCCCTCCAGCTTGCAGGTGACGGGGAAGCCGGTGGTGCGGGTGAACGACGCGGTGCTGACCGACCGCGATCTGTTGCGCGAGATGTTCGCCCTGTTCCCCTATGCGAAGTTGCACAACGGTTTCCCGAAGACGCAGGAACCTGAAATCCGGCGCGGGGCGATGCAGATGATCATCTTCGAGGAGTTGGCCTATCAGGACGCGGTGCGGCGAAAAATGACGATCGCTCCCGAGCGTGTGCAGCGCGAGGAGAGGAAGTTCCGGCAGCAGTTTTCGAGCGACCAGGAATTCAGCGACTACCTGAAGACGGAATTGGACGGGTCGGAGGCCAAACTGCGGCGTGCGATCAAGCGCTCGCTGCTGATCGAGGCCGTACTGAAAAGCGAAGTGGAAGACAAATCGGCGGTTACGCCGCTCGAGGTGCGGCGTTACTACGATAAGAATCCGCAGTTGTTTGCCCACGACGAAGTTTTTTCCATCCAGACGATTTCGCTTCTGCCGCCGGCCAATGCCAGCCCGGAGACGCTGAAGGAGATGGGCAAGCGGGCCCAGAGCATTCTGGAGCAGGCGAAGGCGACCAAGAATTATGAAGAGTTCGGGCTGCTGGCGGAGAAAGTTTCCGAAGACGACTTCCGCGTCGACATGGGCGACCACAAGGTAGTGAAGCGCGAGAAGCTTCCGCCCGAGGTGGTGAAGGCCGCGCTGGCCATGAAGGTGGGGGATGTAAGCCCGCTGCTCCACTTGGGAACAGCCTATTCGATCTTCCGTTTGAATGCCCATACTTTGCCGGGCAGGACGAAGTTCGCCGACGTCAAAGCGGATCTCACGGTCAAGCTGCAGAAGCAGAAATACGAAAACCTGCGGGTGGCGCTGGGCAAGAAGCTGCGCGAGAACGCGAAGATCGAGGAACTGTGAAAAGCGAGGGACAGGGATTAGGGATTAGGGGTTAGGGGTGGAGGGGTTCGTCGTTCGTCACTCGTCGAAGGTCGTGTGGGGTTTTGCCAACGACCAACGACCAACGACCGACGACCGACGACGGGGTTGGGTTAACTAGGGGAAATTGGTGAAGAGTCACAATCAAAATGCGCTGCTGTTCCTGGGGTTGCTGCCGGGGTTGCTGTTGCTGGCCTTGCCCGCCCGGGCGCAGTTGGTCGGCCACGACGTGAGCATGACCATGAGCGGAACCATCGCAACCGGCTACACTGCAGACTACGGAAATACGCAGCTTTCAGACCACAGCCTGGGGATAGGCGGCGACGCCAACGTAAATGGCTTTTTCTACAATCCCAACTTCCTGAACTTTTACGTGAGGCCGATGTACAACCGGTCGCAGGAGAACTCCGGGAGCGGATCGCTGACCAACGCCAGCAGCGTCAACGTGGGCGCCGGCATCTTCAGCGGCAGTCACTTCCCCGGCTCCGTCTCCTTCGGCAAGAACTTCGATAGTACCGGCAACTACGGTCTGCCTGGAATCCAGGGATATACTACCAAGGGCAACGCAACCAATTTCGGCATCGGATGGTCCGAACTGATTCCCGGGCTGCCGCCTGTCTCGGCTAACTACTCTCAGACGAGTTCAACGGCGTCGATCTTCGGTTCCGATCAGGAAGACCATTCGTCTGAGCGCAATTTGACCGTGCAGAGCCAGTACGCTCTGGCCGGCTGGATGATGGCGGGCCACTTCACTTATATCCATGCTCACACGGAACTGCCCTCGTTTCTGACCGCGGGTGAGACCATTGAGAGCGCCGAAAGCTCAAAGACCGTGGTTTTTAACACCAATCACAGATTGCCTCTGCAGGGCGGAGTTTGCCTTCGGTTATTCCTACTCGAACTTCAACGGGGAGGAGGGTAGCGGCGGCAGCACTTCCGGCTCGAACCAGAGTTTCTCCGGAAATGCCAGTCTCAGACCCTGGACTCGTCTCACCACGAACTTTGGGGTGCAGTACGACACCAGCCTGTCAGGGATTGGTGGAGCAGCAATTGATCAGCGCCGGGAGCGTATCGCCGCAGGTAAACTTTGGTTCCCAAAGCCATTCGCTCTCCCTCTACAACTTCGATACGGTCCAAATCGCCAGGGGCCTGAGCGCGACCGCTTGCCTTCAACCGGACTCAGCAGGAAGTGTTCGGACGTAGCGTGGCGATCAACCACTTCAGCGGCATCGTGAACTATAACGCCCACAAGGTACTGTGGGGTTCGTTCAACATCTACGGCGGGGTCAACGATCAATCCACCGATGCCGGGCATCAGGGAACGGGCCTGGTGGCGGGAGTAAACTTCAGTAGAAGGATGGTGGGTTTCGAGTGGGGCGCGGGCTTCGGCTACGCGCAGGACGTGCAGACCGTCCTGGCGACCCAGGTCACATCGGATTATTCGTACCTGGCGAACGCGAAGCGTGACATTACCCGGCATCTGATCTGGAACACCAACTACCATGGGTTCCACACGGGCCTGGGCCAGCTCGCGGGTTCGGGCAGCCGCTCGCAGGGCTTTGGGACCAACCTGCATGTACCGGGGCTACGGCGGAGGAGTCACTTACGGAAGCTCCTACGGCACGGCGCTGCTTACCGCGGGCGGGCTGGTGTCTGCGCCAGGGAACCTCCCTCCGGTGCTCGGCGGCAACCAGTTTTTGCTGGAAAAAGGCTCGTCCTATAGTGTCAGCGCCTCGGCGAATCCGATGAGACGGTGGACGATGAGCGCGAGCTACGGCCGAGGGATCAGCGATACGACGACTCCGACGCTGTTCGTCGACGAGTTCGTCGAAGACTTTCCTGTTTTTCACGCAGTGGCAGTTTCGCAAGATATGGCTCAACGCGGGTTATACCCATCTGCTGCAGGGCGAGGGCGCGGCCACCCAGGGAACCCTGGGAGGCTTGCCAGCGAACTTCTCGTCCTTCTATATTGGAATCCAGCGATGGTTCAACCCGTTCTAATCCGGTATCCGGTAAGGACGGTCTGGGGTAGATTCTGCATGTGCCTGGCGGTGGCTCTCAGCCTGACGATGCCGGCTTATGCATCTAAGGTAAAGATCAGGAAAGAAGAGCCGCTTCCGCCACCCGACCTGCTGCTGGAAGGCGGGCGCAAGCTGGCGTTCGAGCGAATCTTTGCCACCGACCGCGACGTGGGAGGGAAGCGCGGATTCTGGACCAAGGTTTTCGACGCTGTAGTTGGGGCGCCGGAGCGGCACCGGATGATTCGTCCCTACGGCGTCGCCATCAATTCGCGGGGCGTGGCGATGGTCACCGACCCGGGGGCGATGGGCGTCCATCTTTTTGACTTCGTCCAGCACAAGTACAAATTCATAACGCGCCGCGAGAAGGACGAGAACTCGTTGCGTGCGCCGCAGTGCCTGACGGTGGATGCCGAAGACAATTTCTACGTCACCGATTCGGAGACGGGAAGAATTTTCGTTTTCGACGCCAACGGCAAGTTCAAACGCAACATCGGCAGCCTGCGAGGCGGCGAAGGTTTTTTTAAGCGTCCAACCGGGATTGCCGTGGACTCGGCTGCGCAGCGCATTTACATCAGCGATACGCTGCGCAATAAAGTGTTTGTCATGGATATGGGCGGCCATGTGGTGCAGACGATCGGCCAGGCTGGAAATCAGCCGGGCGAGTTCAATTTTCCGACCGAAATTGCGTTGCACGGGCACGACGTCGCGATAGTGGACGCCATGAACTTCCGCGTGGAAGTGTTTGATCGCAGCGGCGGTTTCGAGTACGCGGTGGGCGCCGTTGGCGACGGCCTGGGAAGCTTCTTCCGGCCGAAAGGAATCAGCTTCGACAGCGAAGGTCACCTGTACGTGGTCGACGGCGCCTGGAACACGAGTTCAGGTGTTCGACCGGCTGGGAGATCTGCTTTATTACTTCGGAACAGAGGGTTCCGAGCCGGGCGCATTTGTTCTGCCGGCGGGCCTATTCATCGATCGCAACGACAAGGTCTATATAGTGGATTCTTACAACAGCCGCGTGCAGGTCTTTCATTATTATGGAAAACGGCCGGAACATGGGGGGCAGTGAAAATGAAGTTCTGGTTATGCGTGGCTGTCCTCGCCATGGCCGGCAGTCTGCAAGCGCAAGTTTTTAATGGCGATGTTCTGGGAGCGCACGATTTGTCTCCCAACGGGCAATCTCCGGTCAAGGGCGGGGCGCTGCCTCCTTGCCAGTACTGCCATGCTCCTCATTCTGGAATCGGTAAAGGGCCGCTGTGGGCCCAAACTTATTCCACACAGACCTACACGCTATACAGCAGCAGCACAACCTCACAAGAGACGATGAAACAGCCTTGGGTGGGAAGCTCCAGCAGCCTTTGCTTGAGCTGTCACGATGGAACCGTTGCCCCTGGTCAGACGGTGCCCTACGGTCAGATCCAAATGTCAGGCAAGATGAACGCCAGCGATGTTTTTGGCGCCAGCCTGCAGAACTCGCATCCGTTCAGCTTCAACTCGCTGAAGGACTCGCCAGACTTGGTGGCCAGTCTGGTAGCCAGCCAACAGACTGCGGACCCGCTTAAGAAGGTCACGCTTATCAACGGAAATGTCGAATGCGCGAGTTGCCACAATGCGCACGTGCAGAACGGTGATAAGGTTTCGTTGAACTTCCTGGTGCGTGACAGTTCCGGAGGCGCGCTGTGCCTGTCGTGCCACGGGACTTCTCCGCGTACGGTGAACAATTTGCCGAATCCGCTGGTGCCATGGCCAACCAGCGTCCATGCGACCGTACCCAATTCAGCGCTACCGGCGGCTAATGTTGGGCCGTATAACACGGTTGCCCTGAACGCATGCTCGGGCTGTCACATGGACCACAATGCAAATGGCCCGGCACGACTGTTGCGCGGCGCGACGCCGGCCCTGGCCAATATGGACGCTTCGACCCAGGACTGCGTTAGCTGCCACAATGGCAACAACAATATCAGTCCGGCCTTGCCGAATGTTTACGCCGAATTCTCCAAGGTTTCCTATCACCCGTTTCCTTCGGGAACCAGCGCTCACGATACCGCCGAAGCGACCCTGTTGAACAACAACCGGCATTCGACCTGCGTTGACTGCCACAATCCACACGGTGCGCAGCAGGTTGGCGGCACATTCCCCATTCCGCCACAGATTCGCTTGTCCCAGGCGGCAGTGAATGGGGTGCTGGCCAGTGATGGGGTCAGTGTTATTTCTCCAGCTCAGAATCAATACGAGAACTGCCTTCGCTGCCACGGCACCAGCTCCGGCAAGCCTTTATCCTCGGCATTCGGATACCTCCCGGTGTGGTATGTCTCTTTTGTTTCAGATCCGGGTAACGTGATTCCGCAGTTTGCAGCTACCGCAACCTCGAGTCATCCCGTGACCCATGTTAGATCCTCTATATACCCTCAGCCCAGTCTTCTTCCGAGTATGCTGCTGCTGGACGGCGTCACCCAGGGACGGCAGATTGGTACACAGATTCTCTGTACCGATTGTCACAATAGTGATGACAATCGCGAGTTCGGTGGAACCGGGCCAACCGGTCCCCACGGCTCGGCCTATCCGCACCTTTGGGAGCGCAGGTACGAGATGAGCCAGGTTTCGCCGGGCATTTTTCCGGCCGGTGGACCGGGCAGCCCCATCCTTGCTTCGACATTGTTTCCTGGCCAGTTGACCAGCGCCGGAGGTGCTGCGCCGGGACCCTGGGCGTTATGTGGGAAGTGCCACAATCTGACCAGCGTGTTTGCCAACAGCAGCTTCCTGTATCACTCGCAACACGTCAGTACGGTGGGTATCTCCTGTTCGGTTTGCCACACCGCACATGGAATGGGTGCGACATCGCCGACCGTTTCGGGCGAGCGGTTGGTGAACTTTGATACCAACGTGGTAGCGCCAAATGCCATTAACGCCGGCGGTACGATTGGAATTGCCTACAATAAGGCCAGCAATACCTGTGCTCTCGTATGTCATATGTACAGCCACAACTATGACGGAACGGTGACGCAGCTCACGGGTGCTTCGCGCGTGAAGAAACCCATTGGAACGCCGATAGGACCTCCAGTCTCCAGGCCTCACTAACCACGAGCTTCAGCGGGACTAAGGTACATGCGTGAGAATTCCTCTTTCGCCCGAGAAGCGCGGATCAACTGAGTAGGGGTGAAGAGACTGAGCATGACTGAAGAGATCGACAGAGAGAAAGCAGGCCGCAGCCGCCGTCATTGGGCGCTGTGGATCGTGTCTGCGGTCGCGCCGGTCGTTCTGTTGTTCGTGTTCGAGGCAGCGTTGCGCCTGTTTGGCGTCGGATATCCGACTGCCCTCACCGTTCCATGCACGAAAGAGGGCCGGGCAGCCGACTGCTACAACCTGTTTTTTCCTGCGCCATTCTTCCCGCCCGGCATGATCCGAACCCCGCAGGTGTATGCGATTCCGGCGGAGAAGCCGGTGGGCACGTTTCGCGTCTTCGTGCTCGGGGAATCCGCGGCTATGGGGGATCCCGATCCTGCCTATGGATTCAGCCGATACTTGGAAGTGATGTTGCAGCAGCGCTATCCCTCCATGAACTTCGAGTTCGTGAATACGGGAAGTGCAGCTATCAATTCACACATGCTGTTGCCGATTGCCAAGGGGTTGGCCGAGCATGCGCCGGATGTATTCATCATATATTCGGGAAATAACGAGGTCGTCGGACCCTACGGTCCCGGAACGGCGCTGGTCTCATCCAGTATGAAGCTGCCAGTGATCCGCGCCAGCATTCTTGCTCGCTCCACTCGCGTTGGCCAGCTTCTCACCAAGCTTGGGGCCGAGAAGAAAGAATGGCGCGGAATGGAGATGTTTCTTGAAAAGCAAGTACCCGCGAGCTCGCCCCTTATGTGGTATGTGTATGAGAATTACGACCGGAATCTCCGCGATACCATCGCGGCTGCTCGCAGCGCGCGGGCCAGGGTCATCGTCAGTACGGTTGCAACCAATGTGAAGGACTGTGCGCCCTTCGCCTCCATGCATCGGGGTGGACTCGGTCCGGATGATCTGCGTTCCTGGACGGCCCTCGTACAAAAAGGAGCGGATCTGGAAAGTGCGCACTCGTATGCCGAGGCGTTACAGACATACCAGTCGGCAGCCAAGATCGATGATGAATACGCCGAGCTCCAGTTCCGCATTGCCCGGATCCTGTGGAAGCAAGGAGATAGCGCGCGAGCGAAAGAACATTTTCTGCGCGCCCGCGATTTGGACACGTTGCGGTTCCGCGCCGACAGCCGGATCAACGAGATCAACCGCTCCGTTGCATCCTCAACCACGGGAACAGAGCTGGTGGACGTAGAGGACCTTTTCTCCAAACAGAGCCCGGACGGCCTGATTGGAAGCAACCTCATTTATGAGCACGTGCACATTACTGCGCTAGGGAACTACCTGCTGGCACGCGCAATGTTCTGGCAGATCGCAAATAGAATGCCGGCTGAGGCTGGGCATGCGCTTACCGAGGCCGACGTTCCGTCAGAAGCTGATTGCGAGCGTTTGCTTGCGCTGACTCCCCATGACCGCAGGCGTCTAAGCGGAGAAATGCTGGATCGGCTGCAGAAGCCTCCGTTTACCAGTCAGCTGAACCATTCAGAACAGCTTTTGCGCTTGGCATTCCAGGCGGAAGTTCCCGACGAGAACCCAGTTCAAACCTCAACTGAGTATCAATGGGCGATTGCGCAGAGGCCAAAGGACCGCTACTTACGCTACAACTACGGGAATTTTCTGTTTGGATACGACCGCAATGCAGGGGTCGCGCAGTTGCTTCAGTCGCGACCTTGGGATGGGTTTCCCGTGCTTCTGCCAGATGGAGGGCTTATCGAGTAATCCGAATTGTCGACAGCGACGTGCCTGCCGGTCGATGCCTTCGGAGATTCTGTGCGTCAGATCAGTACTCGATCGCAGCCGTTCCCTGTGCAGGCATCGTTGTTTCTGGCGGAAATTCTAGAAACGGCGATACATGAGTTGTGCCGCGCCACCATCCTGAGAGTGCGTAATCATAAAAACAAAAAGCAATGCCAAAGCATAGAGCGAAGGGATCCAAAACCAGCGCCAACGCGCGATGAGCGCAACTGTCCGTGAGTGCGATTGAGCTGTCGGGGCTTCGGTGCTTTCGGCGTAGCGATCGAGCACGCTTCCGACCAACAGCACAAGTGCGTATCCTGCCGCCAGAATTGCAACCAGGGAGTAAAGGCTAAGGCTAAGAAAGTGCGAGGAATAGCTTGCTGGCGAAATGATCGCGGAGAGCATTTGGCTGGCCTGTGGGAAAGAATTGGCGCGGAACAAGATCCATCCCAGGCTGACAAGAGCCACGGTCGCGATCCTCGCGAGCGGCGTCCAGAGGCGAGCGGACGGCTCCCAGTTAAACATGCGCTCCAACTGTTGCAACTGGCGATGCACCACAAGCAGTACGCCGTGGTAGCAGCCCCAGACTAGAAAGAGCAAGCTGGCTTTGTGCCATAGTCCAAAGATCACCATGGAACTCACCAATGCCAGGTTGCGCCACCAGACCCCACGGCGAACCATTGCCAGGGGAAGAAATACGTAGTCGCGGATCCAGAACGAGAGCGACATGTGCCAGCGCGTCCAGAAGATCGAAGGGCTGGTCGCAGCAAACGGCCGTTCGAAATTCTCTGGCACAGTGATGCCGAGTGCTTTGGCGGCTCCGACGGCGATGTGCGTGTAGCCGGCGAAATCAAAGAAAAGCTGTAATCCGTAGCCGAAGGCGAGGCACCAAACGTCGGCGCCACTCCACTGTGTGACTCGGTCAAATCCACTCACGATTCCGTCACCCGCTAGAATCCCTTGTCCCAGCAACTTGGCTAACTGCATCATCAGTACGCCGATCGCGATGCGGCGCAGACCCTGACCGATGTCATTCCGTGAGGTCGTTTCCTCGGACTGGAATTGCGGCAGCATATCTGGCATGCGGCAGACCGGGCCGGAGATGGTGACCGGGAAGAAAACCATGTAGAGGTTGAATTCAAAGAAGGACGGGTCAAGTTCTTCGCCGCGATAGAGATCAAAAAGATAACTCAGCGCCTGGAAAGTCCAGAATGAGATGCCCAATGGAAGCGCCAGGTGCGAGAACCTCTGCAGCGTGCTGAGTGAGCTGTGGATCGCGAATTCCGGCAGGTACTTGAAACCGCCCAACAGTGCCAGGTTCAGAAAAACCCCCGCTGACAGTGGCAGCCAGGAGGGCTTCCGCCGGAGCCATTTGCCGACCAGGAAGTTCATGCTCGCCGAAGCGAAGAGGACGGCGGCGAACCACGGTCCCCACGTGAGGTAAAGTGCGTAGCTGGCAACGAGAAGAACAGCCTGCCTCGCGCTTCGCGAACGAACGGTCGCGAGAACGATCGCACAAGTCAAGAACAACAGGACATACAGGGCGCCTTGGAACAACATTCCTCCCTTGCGTTATCGCAACCTTGATGTCGGTATATTGACCATTCTTCTGGAGGCCGGCCAAAGGGACAAGAATAATGAACCGGCAGGCTGGTTACAAGAACGCTCGACCGCATCGAATACAATGGCGTGTGATTCGATTCGCCAATCTCATCGAGGCGCTTGAGGCGGCGCCTGCCAGCCGGTCGTTTATCACGTTTTGGATAGACGAAGACGAGCGCGAGACTGTAACTTTTGCCGAGTTCCGCCATCGTGGCCTGGTGGAAGCGAGTGCTCTCCGGGAGCACGGTATAACGGCCGGCGACCGCGTGGTCATCATCATGCCGCAGGGAATTCCTGCTATGACGACTTTTGTGGCGGCGATGATGCTGGGCGCTGTGCCGGCATTTCTCGCGTATCCCAATTTCAAGGTGGAGCCCTCGAAGTATCGCTCCGGGCTCGCCGGAGTTACCGCCAACCTCAGTGCCAAGGCCGTGGTTATTGACGACGAGTTTCCCGAGGAGATGCTCGACTGCGTATCGGTTGGCCGCGAAACCAAGCTGCTTTGCGCCGGAGGCAGGGATTTCGGGGGAGAAAAGAAGCTGCCTGATTTGCGGAGCGAAATCTCGAAGATTCAGCCAGAAAGCCTTGCGTTCATTCAGCATTCAGCCGGCACGACGGGACTTCAGAAGGGAGTCGCTCTGACCCATGCCGCCGTGCTGCGGCAGCTCCAATATCTGGCGCAATCCCTGAAGGTTGAAAGTGCGACGGACCGCGTTTACAGCTGGCTCCCCCTCTACCACGACATGGGACTGATCGCCTGTTTCATGCTACCCATGGTGTGCCATCTTCCGCTCGTAATGCAGTCGCCACTCGATTGGGTGATGCACCCCGAAACTTTGTTGCAGATCATCAGTGAGTACAACTGTACCCTGGCGTGGATGCCGAACTTCGCGTTCCAGTTCGTGCCCCGGCGCACGCCGCAAAGCCGCTGGGCGGAGTACGATCTCTCGTCGCTTCGTTTCCTGATCAATTGTTCCGAGCCAGTACGAGCGAGCAGCATGACCGAGTTCCAAAAGGCCTTCGCGATCAACAGCGCAGTGCTGCAGTCCTCATACGCCATGGCGGAAAACGTTTTTGCGGTGACTCAGTCGGACATCCATCAGCCATCGGGGCCGGCGAAAATCTGGGTTGATGGGCAGCAGTTCCGCAGCGCGCATCGTATCGTGCCGGTGGGCGAGGGAACTCCTGGGGCATTACCGTTCGCTTCGTCGGGCCGGTTACTGCCCAACCAGCAGGTTCGCATCGTGTCGGACTCTGGTGCAGTCCTCGGAAGCGATTTCATTGGCGAAATTGTCGTCAAGAGCGATTGCTTGTTTGAAGGTTACTACAATCGGCCGGACCTCACTGCTCTGGCGATGGTTGATGGTTGGTACCATACCGGCGATCTCGGGTTTTACCTGAAAGGTGAACTGTATGTTATTGGCCGCAAAAAGGATCTGCTCATCATTGGAGGCGAGAACATCTATCCGCAGGACGTCGAGGAAATCGTTGGCAGCCACCCCGCCATTCATGACGGGCGCGTGATTGCGATGGGCGTGTACAATCCCGATCTCGGAACGGAAGATATTGTCGTGGTGGCGGAAGTGGAGCAGGAAGAATCTCTCACGAACACTGAGGAACTCGAGCGGGAGATTCGCAGCCGGGTCGTCGCGGGTTTGGGAATGGCAGTACGAACGATTTTTCTGAAACCACCGAAATGGATCGTGAAGAGCACCGCCGGCAAAGCCGCCCGGTCTGCTACGCGGGAAAAGCTATTGCACGAGCATCCGGAGCTGAATGCGGGTGTGTAGAAGGCCAGCGCCCTGAGGAGAATCGTGGTTGTCCCGGTGGACCGTTAGGAGACCAATATCAGCATGACTTCAGAAGCACAACAAATGATTGCGCACATTGTTCAACTGATCCGCAAACCGAGTCTGACCATTGACGAGCATACTCCGCTGGTCTCTTCGGGACTGATCGACTCCATGGCCCTCGTGGATCTGTTGTTGAAGCTGGAGGACCTCACCCACAAGCGCATCCCCGCGGGTAAGGTGCAGCCCAAAGACATGGACACCGTTGCGAAGATGTTCGCGACGGCCGAGCGAGTGGGAAAGCCTCGGAAGTAGCACCTTGCTCCGATGAGCCCGCTACTGCAACGGCTTTGCCGGCGTTCCCGGTTTTACCCCTGAGTGCTTTTTCGCCTGTGCGATCAGTTCCAGAACCTTGTCTTTGCCTTCATAGTTTGGATTCGTATCCAACAATTTCTGCCAGGTCGCGGTAGCTTTTTCGATGTCCATTTTGCCCTGCCACTCGACGATCCCGAGATTGAACAATGTGTTGGCTTTGTTCGGTTCGTAAGAGAGCGATTTCTGGAATTCCGCAATAGCGGTATCGGCATTGCCGGTGTACCAATACGCAGTCGCCATGTCGGTGCGAACGCCCGTGTTGGCCGGCTCCGCCTTAAGCGCGCGCTGGTAGTAGTCGATAGCGGTGGGAAATTGCTGGGCGTCGTAATATACGTTCCCGATGCCTTCCAGCAGTCCGACGTTGTTCGGGTCGGCCTTGAGCTTTTCGATCAACGGTGCAGCTTGCGTATCGGCCATTTTCTGCATCTGTGCCGGGGTCGGAGTTTGGGTGCCCGGGGCAATTGCCGGAGCCGCAGCGGATGCGCTCGCCGTCTCAGTTGCAGCCGCTGCTGGACTCTGCGATCCGCGGATGAGCCAGCCGCCGGCGATTCCCACCAGCAGGCAGATCACCGCCAGCACATATGCCTGCACGCTTGTCCACTGCTCGATAGAAGTTGATCGATTTGTATCGGTCATTGCTCGACGCTCCTTCAGATCACATTTTTATTTGACGGCGGAAGCCGCCGAGAGCCGTCTTCCAGAGCGCTAGCTCTTGCCTTGCATCTGGACGTCGGCCATCAGTTTTTGCACCGTGGCTTTGCGTTCCTCGCTCAATTGTGGGTTCGACTTCAGCAACAGCTGCCAAGCCGCCAATGCTCCCTTACTGTCCTGTTTTCCCTTCCACTTGAACAAGCCAAGATTAAACAGCGAGTTGGCATCCTTGGGGTCGTACTGCAACGCTTGCTGAAGCTGACTGATTGCCCCTTCCACATCGCCGGAGTAGTAGAGGCACGAAGCTGTCTCGGTGCGAAGGGCAACGTTTTTCGGATCGACCTTCAATGCCTTGTCGTAGTATTCGCCCGCTTCCTTGAACTGGTGGGTCGCTTTGTAGATGTTTCCGACCTGAACGAGCAGATCCTTGTTGGCCGGGTCCGTCTTCAGCTTTTCGAGCAGCGGCTCTGCCTTCTTGTCAGCCATCTGTTTCATTTGATCGAGGCTGGGCATCTCTCCGCCCATGGCACCCGGAGCAGCGGACGGTTGGATTTTGGCCGCTGGTTGTGCGGGCGGCGCAAGCGATTGCGAGCCACGAAACAGGTATCCAATCGCCAGCCCAACCACGAGGCTGATTACCGCCATCGCATAGGCCTGCTTGGCTTGCCAGGCTGATGCCGAGGTTGGTTGCGCGTTGGTTTCGTTCTCCATGCCCGATTCCCCCTAGTCTGGGTTGCGCCTGAGTGCCTTATGGTCCTTCGCCCTTGCTAATTTACATTAAAGGGAGAGGAAAATACGGGCAGCAGTCTACGTCACAGTGGGATGTGATGGTCGTCACACGGTGGCTTCAGAAGCGCCACATGGCTGGAGACACAGCTTTCCGTTATAAACTCAGCACCGAGACACGTTGCGGCGTTAGTGGTCTTTTTCCAAATGGACCATACTCTCGGGACGCACCACTGATCGGGTAATTCTTATCGGAGAGCAGCTTGAGTTCAGGGACAGCCGATTTTCTCAAAACCGCAAACTCTAACTCGACCCCCAAGCCCACTCCTGCCCAGACATCGCTCTTCGCAGCTACGTCTTTCCTCAGCGCATTTTTGTTGTTCCAGGTGCAATTGATTGTCAGCAAAAGCATTCTACCCTGGTTCGGTGGTTCCGCTGCGGTCTGGACGACGAGCATGTTGGTCTTCCAGGTTTTGCTGCTGGGAGGATACATCTACTCCCATGTGATTTCGGTTCGGTTTTCGGCGATCGCACAGACCAGGATTCATCTCACGCTGCTGTTTATTGCATTTCTGATGGTGCTCACGCTATCCCTCGTGTGGCCATCGGCAATCACTCCTGGCCCCTCATGGAAACCGCAGGCCGGCGGAGATCCGACGCGCGATGTTGTGTTCATCATTCTGGTTTCGGCAGGCCTCCCTTTCTTCGTTCTCTCCACTACCGGACCCCTGCTGCAGCGATGGTTCGCTCGTCTAGGCGGGGGATCGGGCACCTATAAGCTTTACTCCATCTCAAACCTGGGCTCGTTGCTGGGCCTTGTGACTTTCCCTTTCCTTCTTGAGCCCATGCTTCGAATGAAGACCCAAGGCACGTCCTGGTCACTCCTGTTCGGGGGGTTCGTTGCCGGATGTGCAATATGCGCGTGGAAAGTCAGAAACTCAACGGAAGCAACGCCGGCCACTGGAAACATTGCCGGCGACACCGCCGAAACCCGAATCAGCGTACTCACCTACGCCCTCTGGTTCTTGCTGGCGGCGTGCCCATCGTCGCTGCTTTTGGCCTCAACCAACCTGCTTTGCCAGGAAGTGACGTCAGTTCCCCTGCTGTGGGTGTTGCCGCTTTTTCTGTATCTCTTCAGTTTCATTTTGTGCTTTGATAACCCGCGTTGGTATCAGCGATCGATTTTCCACCCGCTTTTTGCAGTCAGCCTGTTTCTGACCTGTGCGGCGTTGATCGTCGGCTACTGGCAGCCTCAGGCGATCCTCCTTCCGGTGTTGCTCTTCGCAGGCTGCATGATTTGCCATGGCGAACTTGTGCGCTTGAAGCCCAGCGTGAAGCGGCTCACTTCGTTCTACTTAGCCATTGCTGCCGGCGGCGCTGCGGGAGGTATTTTCGTTGGCATTGTCGCGCCCCATGTGTTCACGTTCTTTACCGAGTTTCAGTTGACTTTGGCCGCCACTATCATTTTGCTATTGGTCTCCTTACTTCTCGATCCTGCTTCGTGGATTTTCGAGCGTGACTTCCGGTTGCCGGCTGCGCTCGCCGGTGGCTCCATCCTCGCTGCCTATCTTGGTGGCCTCTGGTTGCCTGGTGTTCCTCAGTTGCTCGAAAGATTGCGTTTCTATCCTTTCGCACTGATGATCGGCGCCTTTGTCGTTCTAAGCGCATATATCCTGGGCAGCGGCGAACGGTCTCATGAACGAGGCTTTCGTTTCGTGCAGGTGTATGTTGTATGCATCGCGGTGCTGGCCTGGACGGCGCTCTATCGCAGCACCCGGTTCTCGCCCGAACCTTACCTGAGCGCGCGTAACTTCTATGGATCGGTTCACGTCTTCCGTACACGTCGCGGCAGGATGCTGATGCACGGCCGGACCTTGCATGGTACGCAGCTTGATCCACCGTACGAGAGAGAGCCCATTACCTATTACGGCAAGAGCAGCGGAATCGGCATCGTGCTGCAGAACCATACCAAGCGAAATGTCTCCGGGGAGAGTCTCCGCGTAGGATTGGTGGGCCTCGGTGTCGGAACACTGGCTGCGTATGGGCGTCCCGGCGATCATTTCCGATACTACGAAATCAATCCTGAGGTCGTGAAGCTTTCGTCGGGTCCACAGCCCGTGTTTACCTACCTTCGTGACTCAGCCGCCCAGGTGGACTTGGAACTTGGCGATGGACGCCTGGTTCTAGAACGAGAATTGGCCATGGGAGACAAGCAGAAGTTCGATGTCCTGGTCCTCGATGCTTTTTCCGGCGACGCAATCCCCGTGCATCTACTCACGCTGGAGGCATTTGGAACCTACTGGCAGCACTTGGATCCAGATAATGGAATCATTGCAGTCCACATTAGCAGCCAGCATATTGACCTATTGCCAGTGCTTCAAGGAGCGAGCGCGTACTTCCATGCGGATTCTGTTATCAAATTCGATGTGGCCGAAGCTCCCTTCTTGACGAGTTGTTGGGTATTGCTCGCGCTGCGTCCCGGTGCACTCAATATCCAAGGACTAGAGCAAACTCTGCCTCCTTTCGAGAAGCAGATTCCTCCCCGTGTTTGGACGGATGACTACAGTGATATTCTCCGGCTCATTCGATGACAAGTGTGCGCCGGCTTAGCGGTGATGCACTCTAGCGTGGCACGTCGTGCACCGCGTAATCAGGTTTTCTTCCGAGTCTTCCCCCGAGTGGCTGCGGAATTCCATGTGGTGAACCTCCAGGTTCGACATCGTGCCGCATGCTTGACTCCGCCAGCCATCCCGACGCAGAACCAGTTGCCGCAGACTCTCATAGGACACAGGATCTAGTTGTAAGCACGTGAGTTTTGGGCCCTGCGAGCTCATAAGGCTTTCTCGCTCAAGCTTCAAGAAATGCTTGCCGTTACACTCCCGACAGAAACTTGAAGAATCTCGTCATCGAGAACAGCAGCATCTTCGGATCTCCGTGGTCCAGGTTGGCCCCGCCAGGAAGTCTGCACAGATCATTTCCAAACAGTAGCCTCGGGATCGGTCGCTTCTGAGCATCAGAGCTGCCGTTTCAATCGCCCGCTCAATGACGGGCGTCTGACTCTGGTAAAGTTTGAAGTAGATAGTCTCCCACGGTTCCGTCTCCCGCCCTGTTAGTTCCTTCTCGACCTCCTGCTTAAACTGCTCCTTGGGCATTTCCCGTGCTTGGCACGGTCTGAGTCAGGAGTTGCGCCGGTGTGGGACAGGGGCGGTTGCGGAGCTTTCTGCAGTTTCGGTATCGAAGTATGGATGATATGGGTCATAATTGCATTGTTTCTTTCCTGGAGGCAGAGCAGGCGCTCTTGACGTTCCCCTCGGTCACCACGGTGTTCGATCTCCTAAAGAAAGAAATCGCCGGATACACGGTCGACAAGGTCGCCGCGCGCACCGGCCTTCCCGCCCACGAGATCGAACTCTTTGCCAAAGAACTCGGCACGCGCAAACCGGCGATGATCATCCACGGCGCAGGCACCAACCACTGGTTCCACAACGACTTGAGCAACCGCTCTTTAATCCTGCTGGTCGCCCTGACCGGAAACACCGGAAAGAACGGCGGTGGATTCAATCACTACGTCGGGCAGGAACGCGTTTGGCCGGAGCAGGGTTTCTTCAAGCTCGCCTTCCCAGAAACGCGCAAGAAACAGCGTTTCCAAAACACCACACTGTGGAGCTACGTTCATTCCACTAACAAAGACCCACACCTCTATAACGGCAAGCCGATCGAGTGGTACATCCAGGAGTCGGTGAAGAACGGATGGATGCCGCTATGGCCGAAGAACGGCAAGAAGCCGCGTGCATTCATCGTGTGGCGCGCGAACTACCTGAACCAGGCCAAGGGCAACGAGATTCTGGAATCGTCGCTTTGGAAAGACCTCGACCTGATCGTAGACATCAACTACCGCATGGACACCACGGCGCTCTACTCCGACGTGGTGCTGCCCGCGGCCAGCTACTACGAAAAGGTTGACATCAACACCACCGACTGCCACAGCTACATACATCCCTTTGGCAAGGCCTGCGAGCCGCTGTTCGAGAGCAAGACCGACTGGGACATCTTCCGCGCACTGGCTGAGAAGATCGCCGAAGTTGCGACCAAGAAGGGTCTGAGGCCCTTTCACGATGATGCTTTCGACTGGGATCGCGACTTTACCAACCTCGCGCACGACTGGACCGGCAAGGGCGCGATTCAAAGCGATGAGCAGGCCGTCAACTTCATCCTCGGCAACGCGGAAGAAACCAAAGGCATGACGTACCAGCAGTTGCAGGAGAAACCGAAGCGCTTCATCGCCACCGATCCCGAATCGTGGAACAGCGATATTGAAGAGGGCGTTGCCTACACTCCCTTCAAGCATCAGCTCGAAAAGAAGCGCCCGTGGCGCACGCTCACGGGCCGGCAACAGTTCTACATCGATCATCCCTGGTACATCGAACTGGGCGAAGCCCTCCCCACCTTCAAGGAGCCGATCGAAGAAAAGTATCCGCTCTACTGGAACACCCCCCACGGCCGCTGGTCTATCCATTCCACCTGGCGTGACCACCGCGCCATGTTGCGCCTACAGCGCGGCGGGCCGATCGTTTACATGCATCCCGACGACGCGCGCAAGCGCGGCCTGCAAGACAACGACTGGGTCCGCATCCACAACGAAGTTGGCCACTGCGTCTGCCGTTTGCAGATACTGCCCGGCGAAAAACCCGGCCGCGTCACCATGTATCACGGCTGGGAAAAATTTCTCGGGTTTAAGGAAGGCGGATGGCAGTCGCTCACCTACATCAAGATCAAGCCGACGCAACTGGTCGGCAAGTACGGTCACGTCAACTTCCGCCTGAACTACTGGGGACCCACGGGCAACAACCGTGACACCAAGGTGGAAGTCGAGAAGGCGAAGGTTTGAGGAGAGGCAGCCATGTCAAAACACCAATACGCAATGGTGATGGACCTGAACAAATGTCTGGGCTGCCAGACCTGCACGATCGCGTGCAAGAAACTCTGGACCGATCGCGACGGCACCGGCTACATGTACTGGAACAACGTCGAGACCCGTCCCGGCCTCGGCTATCCGCGCCAGTGGGATCGCATCGGCGGCGGCTGGAAAGACGGCGCGCTCCAGCCCAGCCCACTGCCCACGATGGACGACTACGGCCATGCCTGGGAGTACAACTACGAGCAGCGTCTCTTTGAAGGCAAGAAGCAACCGGTGATGCCGTCGCCCGAGCCGAAGTCGGGCTGCAACTGGGACGAAGACGTGGGCGGCATGGATGAAGACGAGAACTACTTCTTCTATCTGCCACGCATTTGCAACCACTGCACCCATCCCGCATGTTTAGAGGCGTGTCCGCGCAAGGTTATCTATAAGCGCGATGAAGATGGCATCGTGGTCATTGACCAGGACCGCTGCCAGGGCTACCGCTACTGCATCAAGGCGTGCCCTTATAAGAAGATTTATTTCAACGAAGTAACGGGTAAATCCGAGAAGTGTATCTTCTGTTATCCGCGCCTGGAGAAAGGCGAGGTTAACGCCTGCGCCGCGCAGTGTCCCGGCCGCTTGCGCTTCGTCGGCCTGCTCGACGATCCAGAATCTCCTGTGCACAAGCTGGTTTTGGTACACAAGATCGCTCTGCCTCTTTTCCCCGAGAAGGGTACGCAACCCAACGTCTTCTACGTGCCGCCGTTCAACCCGCCCAAGCGGGAGAACTACGGCAAAGGCATTCAGGAAGACCCGCGAGTACCGCTCGACTACTTGAGCTATTTGTTTGGAGCCGATGTGAAGGACGTGATTGTGCGGCTGGAGGCGGAACTCAAGAAAACGCAGGGAGGCGGGCGCAGTGAGGCACTGCAACTGCTCATCGGCCGCGACGCCGAGACACGCTATCACGTCCGGCCAAAGCTGGTGCAAATCCAGGGTAGGAGAATGCCATGAGAACTCGTTACCTTCCGCTCGTCGCTTCCGCCGGGTTGCTGCTCTCTTCGATGATTTGGGCACAGACCGGGGTGAAGGCAGCCCCCGAACAGTCTCTGTCCGTGGCTGCGTCGTCAGCGAACACCGACAGTCTGCTCCATGGCGGACCTGCCGCCTGGAACCAGATTGCGGTGAAGCACGTTGCTCTGAACCGCACGCCTCCGCTCTATGACACCGACGAGCCCGCCGCACTGGAGATCTCAATCGTTGATGTTCGCCTCGCACGGGTAAATAAGAATCTGCTAGTGCAGTTGAGCTGGCGCGATCCGTCGCACGACGCGTCCACACTCGCGGAAGTCCCCAACACGCCGCCCGAGACCCGCTTCCGCAAAGTTCAGACAGAAGCCGACGACCGCTTCTTCGATGCAGCTGCCGTCATGTTTCCCACAAAAGGGTCCCGTGTGATCGCCCCTTCGCTGCAGATGGGAGATGCCGAGCATCCCGTCGAGATTTACTACTGGAACGCCACGCGCGGCGCGATCGTGATGCAAGCCCAGGGCCGCGGCACCACGCAACGCACGGGTCAAAATTTTCAGGCGAACAGTTCGTATCAAAACGGCCAGTGGAACGTGATCTTCGAGTTGCCCGATCTGCCCGCTGGTACGACTGTGGCGTTCGCCGTCTGGAACGGGAGCCAGAAAGACCGCGACGGCCGCAAGTATTTCTCGGTCTGGCAAGTGCTGGAGTAGAGACGGAAGTTCGCGAACAGGAGACGCGATGCCGATGATCGCTGCAGACGAGAACGCGGTTACTTCGATCGATTGGCAGAAAAACGATTTATATCGGTTCTTCGCTTTCGTCTTTGCGCCGCCAAATCGCGCGTGCTTCGACCTTCTGTCGCAGCCTGGCCTGCCGCAGGCGTTACGAAGTCTATGGAAGCTGTTGGGGTGTGAAGGCGGATTTCCGGGGTTCGAATGGTTCACCAGTTACGAGCAGTATGAGTCCGCCTATATCGCGCTCTTTGATGTCGGCATCCCCGAACCGCCCGTGCCCTTGTTCGAATCAGCCCATGACAAATCTCATCCGGCGCAAGAGATTGCGCTGGAGAATACCTACTTCTACGAAGTTCTCGGGCTAAAGTCGGACCCCAGCCGCGCCGTTCCGGATTACCTTGTCACCCAACTGGAGTTCCTCGCCGCTCTCCGCTACACCTGCGAACATACATCCGAACAGAGTACTGTCGTTTCACTGGCACGGGCTGAGACTGAATTTCTCGAACGCCACTTGTTGAACTGGGTCCCTACCGCTAGGGCCAAGCTGGACAGGATCAATGCACCCGGTTTCCCAGTGATAATGACGCTTCTGGCGCGGTTCCTCAGCCATAGGCACGAGGGCATCTGAGGATATGATCGCCGAAAGAAATGTTGTTGTGCGGAGGCTCCCATGCGTTACTCAGAGGATCGAGTCGATGGGAAAATTGCTCCGAGTCTAGAGATGTTGATTTTGCTGTCCGAGCGATTCCATAAGAGCGTGGATTGGATATTGCGGGGAGAAGGGCATTAGTCTTAACTTATAAGACTGCTGAGATTCCTCTTAAAAATTGAGTCTGAACCACCTTGGGCCGCTGCCTGCTACATCCATGATTTGTGGAAAGGGAGGAGAGGGCGTAAAACCCATGTTCGTCCAAGTCGGATTGTCTTCGGTGTGCCTGTGATCCTCGGCAATCGCTAGCAAATCTTCCGACAAGCCGACTTCCCATTACCAATCCGGCCAACTTCTTCGAAGCCCGTTTGCACTAGCGTTTCTGGATAGCTTCCGGTTGGCCGACCATCCGCCCACAGTCACTCGCCTGCACACCGATGGCAAAACCCGTTACTCCGTTCCTAGTTGCTCCCTTTTCCCGTCAGCGGAACGTTCTGCTTGCTGACTTGGGCGTTGTCGATGACTGTCAAATCGGCGGAACGCGTACCCGTGGCGCTCGGCGTGAACGTGACCGAGATGGTGCAATTGGCGCCCGGCGAAAGCGAACTGGGGCAACCATTGCTCGGCACGTAGTCACCATGGTTTGGGCCAGTGGTGGTGACGCTGCTGATGGTCAACGCGGTCGTTCCGGTAGACCGGCCAAATAAGTACGGCGTAAGATTTTGGCACTTCGTGCGGGTTGCTGCGAGGGATAGGCGGCCGACATCTCCGGGAGATGGCTCTATTGTGGTTTGCGTTTCAGCGGCTTGCCAACCGCAAGCAGGAAGATGGCACTTTTGTTTCTTGCGTGCGGGGAAAAGAAGTTAACCACATCATCGTCGAAAAACGTTAGCCCGGTGGCACCCAGGCGCTGGGCATACGCAGCGAGGTACATCCTCCCGCCGATTGCGCCCGCTTCCAGCTGGACGGCCCGGTAGCCGCGGTTCCCGTATCCTTCCATGATGCGTTTCAAATCGGCCAGAAAGAAGATGTCCACGCAGGCGTCCGCCGGCAGTTGCTGCTCCAGTCCAAGATGATGGGCCTCGGCGCGGAATTCCCCTGCGTTCAAAAGTTCCAGGGTGTTTTGCTCGCGCCGGAAGAAGTAAGCACCCGGCTTTAGCCCCTGTACCGCATGCACGATCAGGTAAAGATCGTTGAGCTGTGCGCCGAGAGGCTTAAGGAAGTCAGCGGGAAGACCGACTGTGGCGCTGTCGAAAATGGTTGAGAGTTGGTCCAGTGTAATGGATGCAGTCTTATCGAACGTTCGGGTGGAGCCGCGGCGCAGGATTACCTGCTCGATCGTGTCCATCAGTTGTTCTTCTTCGGGCGGGCGCTCCAGTTGAACCTCCTCGCCTGCCCGAGCGGAAGGTAGGAAGACCAGTTGCTTCCCGCGCCATTGAGCTACTTCCTCTTCGGACTCAAGCGAAGACGCATCGTGCATCTCAAGCATGGCGGGATACTCGACCTCACGGTCCGAAAGCGGGACCGTCTCCAGGCCGAGCGCCGGAGCTTCTCTCAGGGCTGGCAGCGAACTCTCCGATATGCGCCCGATCGGTACGAGGCACAAGGAAACCTCACGCCGCGTATCGAGATCAAGCAGGCGGTTCAACTCGCTGTCCACGAACCCAACCACGATCTCGACCGGCAGCCCCGAAGCTGCAGAAACGGCCAGCATATTCGCCAGCAGCGTGCCGTTGTCCCAACCGAAATGGCGATAGGTGCGCGCCTGGTACTTCCAGGCGTTCCGCCAGTATGTTCCGGTACAGATGATCGTCGCGGGCGCGTGAGCCACCGCGGGTTCCATCGCCGTCGCCTGAGCCATGTTTCTGCGAAAATCACCTTCTCGCAGCAGTCGTAGCGATACATCCGCCGGATTGAAGTGATACACGCCGGCATCCAGGCCCGCGAGATCGCCAGTCACGACGTACAGCTCGATCTCGTAGAGGGCTCCGGTGCAGGCAGCAGCGCGAAAGTAGATGGCTCCGCTCGGATGTGCGCGCTGTTTGGTAATCCCCGCCGAGAAATAGAGAATACGCGCTAGATCGTGAAGGTCAGGTACCGAATCGGCCCGCGACGAGGGCACTGATTCTGAGATCGCGGAGAGCGCGGCCACCCCCGTTTGCGGCACGTCCCGCGGCAGGAGAAATGGCTCTAGCTTCGGATAGATTTTGAAAGGCTGCGGCCGGTTCGCCCAGTCCAGCAGGTGAGGATTGTTACGAATACTCCAGTGGGAGTGTTTCGTGCCATCGTGATATTTCCAGGCTGCCTGGATGTCGCGGTTGTTCATCGATACTACGTCAGACTAGCACCTGCGGTGGCACTCCAGCACCACTAACCTGACCACAAATTTGGTAAGGGAAGGGTTTCCGACCATACCTCCTTGGCCCTGGCATTCCAAACAGTAAAATAGAAGATGACCAACATGGTCACATCCGTTATAATTGCGACATGCGAACCGTCAATATCAGCGATCTGAAAGCGCAGCTCAGCGCCCATATTCAGCTCGTCCGAGATGGCGAAGAGGTGCTGGTTTGCGACCGCAACAAGCCCGTGGCGCGTATCGTGCCCTGCCGTGTGGAAGGCTGCTCCGAGCAGGAACAACGACTGATTGCCCGTGGCGCTCTCACCCCACCCTTGCACAAACGGCCTGCGTCTGTTTCCTGGCCGGAACCCGCGGGGAATGTTTCCGATAAGGTCATGGAGCAGGTATGGCGGGAAGAACGGGAAGGTCGGTAACGCGGGTTTCAGCTTTCTGGGACGCAAGTGCTCTCGTTCCTCTGTGCGTGCGGCAGGGCATGACGCCTCAGGCGATTGCCTACTATAAGATCCATGACGCCGTCGTCTGGTGGGCGACCCCGGTCGAGATCGCGAGCGCGCTGGCCCGACTTGTGCGGATGAAGCAACTTGACTCCCGCGCTTGGGCCAAGGCCAGTAAACTTGCCAAGAGTCTTGCAGATTCCTGGTCCGTGATCCAACCGTCGGATGCTTTGCGGGCGACGTCGATACACCTCGTAGATCGCTACGACTTGCGGGCTGCGGACTCGTTTCAGTTGGCGGCGGCGCTGGAATGGTGCGAATACGCTCCTCAGGGACGCGTTTTTCTAACCGCCGATCAGAAGTTGCGGGATGCGGCCCTACTCAGCGGCTTCGATGCCAAACAGATGTGATTCAATCGGGGGCGGCATCTCTCGAAGATTGAGCGAGGGAAAACTGCTTCCAGTCTAGAGATGTTGGTTCTGCTGTCCGAGCGATTCCACAAGAGCGTGGATTGGATATTGCGGGGAGAAGGGCACTAGCCTAACCCCGAAAAGACTGCTCGTTAGGTAATGACCCTACCTCCCCGCTAATGATGTTTTTCTAGAGGCCTCTAGGAAAAGCCGCTCTGAACAGGTGGGCCAATGCCAGGGGAAAAAAGCTAGGCAGAAGGACCTTCGAGTCAAAGCCTACTCTGCTGAGAAAACGGGCCGGTGAGAATAATGAAAGTGTGCAAAATCGACTGGACAACCGTCCCCACCTGCGGGCGAGCTCCCGCAGCATGCGTACCCCAGTCTCGCCATGGTAAACCGGCTCGAGATCATTGAGCCGCAACAGATTGGCAAGTTTGCGAGCATCCGATCTTGTCGCTTTTGTTGCCATGTTTGAGCAGCGCGTTCTTGCGCGGGTTGCACACTACTAACTTGGCAACATGCGGCTTGAGCACATCGTAGAGCCAGGCCGCCCAGGTGCCTTCTTCGAAGGTCACCGACAAAGTTCCACGCAGTCCCGCCAAGAACTCGAGAATAGTCGACGCCTTCGTTTCCAGGATGGATTCCATGACTACCTTGCCCTTAGGATCCATCACTGCTACGCAGATCGTTGCTTGATGAACGTCCAGCCCAATATACTTTTCACTGTTCACAAGGGTGCTCCTTTTCGCAGGTGGTGGTGTGACAATCACAACCTACTCCAAGAGGAGCGCTCTTTTATAATGCGATACCGTCAGTCATGGGCACCCTCTCGGCGTGATTGCACAAAAAAGCCGCCCAGATTTCGGGCGACTTGGTGTTGCTTGCGATTTGTCTTCCTTACGCGGGAAGGCGTGGCCGCTCTTACGGCTGATAAATCTGCACGTTGTTGAGGACGGTGCCATCCCAGCCGACTGCCCCACCGAAGCAGTACAGTTGCCCGTTATACACGGCAGAAGCGGCCCACATCGTGCCCTGCGGCATTGGAGCCAGCGTCGTCCAGGTATTATCGGATCCGTCGAATGTTTCGGTCACGGTCAGAATCGAACTCCCCCCTACGTAGCCACCGGCGACGTACAGTAGTGAACCGATGGAGCCGCCGCACGCGGCATCCCGGGGCGTGGGGTCGGGCGCTTCGGTCTTCCACGTATTGGTGAAAGGGCTGTAGCCTTCGTTGTCTCCGTTGTCTCCGTCGGAGGTATCTCCGTCCGTGGCCACAATCCGGGTTCCGATCAGCCCGATTGTTGGGCAGGACCTCCCAATAAGCAGAGGCGCCTCTTCCGTCCAGGTATCGGTCGCGGGATTGTAGCTGTCGACGTTGTTGAGGCGGGTCCAGTCGATATTGCCGCCGATCACGTAAATGGTGTTGTTCTTCGCCACCACCAGCCCCGGACACTGCCTCTCGGTAGGCATCGGCGACTTTGCAGACCACGTCTTCGTCTGCAGACTGTAGGCCCATACCGTATTGAGATACGTGGATCCATCTACGCCGCCGAAGACATACAAGACATTGTTCACGACTGCGGCAGACGGATTAAAGATTGGCGCGGGCAGGGGCACGCCCTTGCTCCAGGTGTTCGATGCCGGATTGTAGACCAGGGTGTCGAGAACGCCTGTGAGGTTCCAGTCATAAGCCCCGCCGAGCAAAAAGATCCGTTTCCCGAGCACTGCCGCGGCCGCACCCATAATGGCCTTCGGCATCGGCGTGCCGCTGCTCCATGTGTCGTGGGAAACTGCCGGATAATCCTGTGCGACCGCCGCCGAAGTCATGCTCAGCGACAAAAGCATTGTGATACACGCCAGACCAATCTGTTTGCTGGTTCGCTTCACAAGCATCTGTGTGTACGTCATGCTGCCCTCCTGAAGATAAGCTTGGTGTCGGACTCCGTGATTCGCGAAAGATCGGACAGGTCTCGTCTTGAGAGGGTGTGCATCCCGTGGCCGGGAGTGCTCTTCGGGGAGGCGAGTACCACTCACGACCTTCGTTGAGGGCAGGCGTGATTGTCAGTGACTGCCGTCACCGTACATAGTGATCGTTCGTAATTGTTGCAAAATCGCCTTATAACTCAATGACCAGCGGTCAAAACGTGAAATGGCCTGTTTACGTAAACCATCTGCAATCGGTTGCTGGAGAGGCCCATCGTCGTGCTGATTCCGCCAGTATTGTGATTTTGGATCCTCACGGATGTATCCTAAGCTCCAAGAAGCTTCCTTCTGGTACGTCGGAGGAATACAAGCTAAATGTCCAATGAAACTCAGCCCATCGTTTGGCCTGGCCAACCTTATCCCTTGGGATCAACCTGGGACGGCGAGGGCGTCAACTTCGCGCTCTACTCAGAGCACGCGGAGAAAGTGGAACTTTGCCTGTTCGACAGTTCTGGGAAACGTGAGACTCTTCGTGTCCAGATCCGCGAGCAAACTGACATGGTCTGGCACGGCTATCTGCCGGAACTCCGTCCGGGCCAATTGTACGGATACCGGGTGTATGGCCCATACGCCCCGGAGCAAGGCCATCGTTTTAATCACCACAAGCTCCTGCTCGACCCCTATGGCAAGCAAATTCAGGGAACCATCCGGTGGAGCGACGCCCACTTCGGATACAGGGTCGGACACAGGCAGGAGGACCTGTCTTTTGACCGGCGCGATGATGCCATTGGAATGCCCAAGAACCGAGTGATCGACTCCGCTTTCACCTGGGAATCTGATGCACCACCCAAGATCCCTTGGCACGATACCTTGATCTATGAGCTCCACGTCAAGGGATTCACCATGTGCCACCCTGACGTTCCGGCCCATTTGCGGGGGACGTATGAGGGTCTGGCCACAGCTCCGGTTATCGAACACCTCACGCGCCTGGGAGTGACCGCGATCGAGCTCATGCCCGTGCACAGCTTCATGGACGACCGCCGACTCACGGAACGCGGCCTCCGCAACTACTGGGGTTATAACTCCATCGGATTTTTTGCGCTCGAACCTCGATACCTGGCAACCAACTCAATCTACGAATTCAAGACCATGGTTAAGACCCTGCACTCCGCGGGACTGGAAGTGATTCTCGATGTCGTCTACAACCACACGGTGGAGGGCAATCATCTTGGCCCCACGCTCTCGCTAAAGGGCATCGACAACAGCACCTATTACCGCCTTGTGCCTGATAATTCCCGCTATTACAAGGACTACACAGGCACGGGAAACACGCTGAACATGCAGCATCCGCGGGTGCTGCAGCTGATCATGGACAGTCTGCGCTACTGGGTTCTCGAGATGCACGTGGACGGCTTCCGCTTTGACCTGGCTGCCACCCTCGCCCGCGAACTGCATGAAGTTGATCGCCTGGGCGCGTTCCTCGACATCATCCATCAGGATCCCGTGCTCTCGCAGGTAAAGCTGATCGCCGAACCCTGGGACCTCGGCGAAGGAGGGTATCAGGTCGGAAACTTCCCGGTGGGGTGGACGGAATGGAACGATCGCTACCGGGATACGGTGCGTGCTTATTGGAAGGGTGACGGAGGACTGCTGGGAGACCTGGCTTATCGCATCACCGGTTCGAGCGACCTTTACGCACACAGCGGCCGGCGTCCCTATGCCAGCATCAATTTTGTCACCGCGCATGATGGCTTCACCTTGCAGGATCTGGTCAGTTACAACGAAAAACACAATGAAGCCAACGGCGAAGAGAATCGGGATGGCAACAACAATAATCTCAGCTGGAATTGCGGAGCAGAGGGTCCCACGGACGATTCCAACATCCAGGCTCTGCGCGCCAAGCAAAAGCGGAATCTGCTGGCCATGCTGCTGCTGTCCCAGGGCGTACCGATGCTGTATGCGGGTGATGCCATCGGCCATACGCAACTGGGAAACAACAACGCCTACTGCCAGGACAATGCGACAAGCTGGCTGAACTGGAATTTGCAGCCTCAAGATCGCGACTTGCTGGCGTTCGTGCAGCGAATGATCAGCCTGCGCAAGAGGCATCCCGTATTCCACCGTCGGCGTTTTTTCCAGGGCCGCCCAATCAAAGGTGCAAGTGTAAAAGATGTGTTGTGGCTCAATCCTAGCGGCAATGAGATAAGCGAGGACGAGTGGCGCGATCCTTCGCTACACTGCCTGGGAATGTTTCTCTCCGGGGAGGGAGTGGATGAGACCGATGAACGCGGCCGGAAACTCCGCGACGAAAACTTCCTCGTGCTTCTCAACGCTCACCACGAAGATGTTGGATTCACTTTGCCGGCATTCCGTGCCGGTGCTCGCTGGACCGCATGGATGGACACCTCACGAGAAGGCGGTTTGCGCTCCGTCGAAACTTACGACGCCGGCACACCCTATCCTTTGCAGGCGCGGTCCATGGTCGTGTTGCTGGAACGACGCGGAAACGGCAAGAAGGAAGAGCCGAATGAAGCGCCGCTATAACATGCCGTTCGGCGCCGAGTGCCGCGACGACGGAAGCGTGCGCTTTCGTTTGTGGGCCCCGGCCGCACGTCAGGTTGAGCTCTTCCTTGCCGGTGCGAACAGGTCTATGCGGCTTCCTCTGGACCCATGCGATAAGGGCTGGTTTGAGTTAGCCACCGATGCGGCCAGGCCTGGGACTCAATACCATTTCCGGATCGATGATGCGCAGCAAGTCTCCGACCCAGCGTCCCGGTTTCAACCTCGGGACGTGCATGGACCCAGCGAAGTTATCGACCCCGGTGCCTTCGACTGGCAGGATCGCGACTGGCATGGCCGCCGGTGGGAAGAGGCTGTTCTATATGAATTGCACGTCGGAGCCTTCACCCCGTCCGGGACGTTCTCCGCCGTGGGCGAGCGGCTCGACTATCTCGCGGATCTGGGAATCACCGCGGTTGAGTTGATGCCAGTTGCCGACTTTCCCGGCCAGCGCAACTGGGGTTACGACGGCGTCTTCCCCTTCGCTCCCGATAGCACTTACGGCCGACCCGAAGATCTCAAAGAGCTAGTCCAAAGTGCCCATGAGCGCGGACTCATGGTTTTGCTGGATGTTGTTTACAACCACTTTGGCCCGGAAGGAAATTATCTCAGGTCCTACGCGCCACAATTCTTTACTGATCGGCACTCGACTCCCTGGGGAGACGGCATCAACTTCGATGGCCTCGACAGCCGAGTCGTGCGGGACTTCTTCATCCACAACGCTCTCTACTGGCTGACCGAATACCATTTCGACGGACTACGTCTGGACGCGGTTCACGCGATCATCGACGACTCCACACCCCACATCCTCACTGAATTGGCCGATGCCGTCCGGAGTTCCGTCGAGCCGGATCGCCACGTCCACCTAATCCTGGAAAACGACCAAAACCAGGCGCGTTACCTTCAACGTACCGAGCGCTGCCAGCCGCAGGCGTACACCGCCCAATGGAACGACGACGTCCACCACGCGTTGCACGTGCTGATCACTGGTGAGCGGGACGGTTATTATGCGGACTATTCGCAACGTCCAATCGATCAATTGGGCCGTTGCCTGGCCGACGGATTCGCCTACCAGGGCGAGATATCGCTCCACAGGAATGGCGAAACGCGTGGTGAACCCACCGAGGGCCTGCCGCCTACTGCATTTGTCTCTTTCCTTCAGAATCATGACCAGGTCGGTAACCGGGCATTCGGCGAGCGGATCATTCAGATCGCGGATCACCGTGCGGTACGCGCGGCGGCGGCGATCCTCCTGCTCGCGCCTTCCCCACCGTTGCTCTTCATGGGTGAAGAGTTCGGGGCTGAAACACCGTTTCTCTTTTTCTGTGATTTCGAGAAGGACCTGGCTGCTGCTGTTACCGCGGGCCGGCGAAATGAGTTCGCTCATTTTGCCAGATTCAATGACCCCGCTGAACGCGAGCGGATTCCCGACCCCAGCGATGCCAGAACCTTCAAGGCCTCACAGCTCAACTGGAGCGTCATTGTGCAACCGGGCCATCGAGACTGGCTGCGCTTCTATCGCAAATTACTGGGAGTACGGTGTGAGCACATTGTCTCCCGTCTTTCGACTGGATGCGCTGTCAACGCGGATTACGAAGTCCACGGAGATCGGGGCCTCACCGCGCATTGGAAGTTTTCAGACCAGTCGGAACTCATACTGATGGCGAATCTTGGAACCGATCCCCTCTCTGGCCTGATTCCCCCTGCTTCGCAGGTTATCTATGCCAGCGAGCAAGTGAACGCCGATGCTCTGAAGCAAAAGACGCTGCCGGCTTGGTCCGTGGTGTGGTTCTTGGAATCATGAAGCCACGCTCGCCCATCCCGCTCGCGACCTATCGCCTGCAGCTCAATCGCGACTTTACTTTCGCTCAAGCTACGGCGATCGTTCCCTACCTTTCCGCACTCGGCATAAGTCATTGCTATGTTTCTCCGTGCTTAAAGGCCCGCGCCGGCAGCATGCACGGGTACGACATCGTGGACCATAACTCGTTGAACCCCGAAATCGGGAGCCCCGAAGACTTCGACCGTTTTGTGACTACTCTCCACGAACACGGCATGGGATTGATACTCGACATCGTGCCCAACCACATGGGAGTCATGGGCAGTGACAATTCTTGGTGGCTGGATGTTCTCGAGAACGGCGAATCTTCCGTCTACGCTGGCTTTTTCGATATTGACTGGCATCCGCTAAAGGACGAACTCCATGGCAAAGTGCTAATTCCAGTGCTCCACGATCATTACGGCGCGGTTCTGGAGAGCGGCGAGCTGAAGCTTGTCTTTCACCATGAGCGCGGCGAGTTCGATGTGTCCTACCGCAATCATCGCTTTCCCGTGGATCCCAGGGAGTACCCTCGCATCCTGCAGCACTGTACGGACGCACTCGCAGCGAAACTCGGCGCGCAGAATCCGGACCTACTGGAGTTTCAGAGCCTGATCACCGCCTTCGGCCACTTGCCGGGAAGGCAGGAGGTCGAGCAGCGATCGCATCGCCGAGCGGAATCGCGACAAGGAAATCCATAAGCGCAGACTGGCCGAGTTGTGTGCGCGATCCCAGGAGATCGCCACTTGCATTCTTGGAGCCGTCGACCTGATCAACGGCACGCCTGCCGATCCCGCAAGCTTCGAAGAACTGCACGAACTCATCAAAGCACAAACCTTCCGTCTGGCCAACTGGAGGGTCGCCTCCGATGACATCAACTACCGCCGATTTTTCGATACCAACGACCTCGCCAGTATTTGCGTGGAAAGCGAAACCGTCTTCCAGGCAACCCACCATCTGGTTCTGCGTCTGGTGGCCGACGGCAAAGTGGATGGCTTCCGCGTTGACCATCCTGACGGACTGTATGATCCCGCTCAGTATTTCGATCGTCTGCAACGCAGCATCGCACTCGCCGTAAACCGTTCCGAGAGCAACGGGAACCGGTCACATTATGTGGTCATCGAGAAAATCCTTTCCGGCCCAGAACGGCTGCCCGCCGAGTGGCCTGTCAACGGCACCACGGGCTACGACTTCGCGAATCTCGTTAACGGAGTGTTTGTAGACGCCGCCGCCGTCATGCGATTGGAGCGCATTTACCGAAACTTTGCAGGTGATAACGTCGATCTTGACGACCTTTTCTACCGCTGCCGAAAACTGATCATCCGGGTTGCCCTGGCCAGTGAACTGAACGTACTTGCCAATCAAATCGCCAAGATCGCTCTCTCCAAACGGCACACCTGCGACTTCACCCTCAACAGCCTGCGCGATGCACTGACGGAGGTGGTCTCCACCTTTCCCGTGTACCGCACCTACGTGAGCCCCTCGGGCATTTCGGATAGTGACGTACGCTACATCCGCGGCGCCATCGCCTCGGCCAAATGGAGAAGTCCGGCCACCGATACCAGCATCTTCGATTTCGTCGGCCAGGTGCTTCTGACGAGCATCGCCGAAGGACAAGATCCCGCTTACCGGAACGCAGTGACAACCTTCGCCATGAAATTCCAGCGTGTCACCAGCCCTGTGATGGCCAAGGGCCTGGAAGATACCGCCTTTTACAGGTACAACCGCCTGGTCTCCTTGAATGACGTCGGAGGCGATCTTCATCGCTTCGGAACCACGACGCCGGAGTTTCATCTTGCGAACCAGGAGCGCCTCCGCTGTTGGCCTCACACCATGCTGGCTACCAGCACGCACGACTCCAAGCGCTCCGAGGATGTGCGCTCCCGGATCAATGTGCTCTCGGAGATATCGGGGCTATGGAGGCTTCGGGTGCGGGACTGGAGACGCTTCAATCGCGGTCATAAGTGCCTGGTCAACGACAGGCCCGCCCCCTCGCCGAATGACGAATACTTGCTCTATCAGACGTTGGTGGGTGCCTGGCCATCAGAGCCTCTGAACGATAAGGACGACTGGAAGACTTTCTGTGAGCGGATAGAAAACTACATGTTGAAGGCTATCCGTGAAGCCAAGCAGAACCACCAGTTGGATCAATCGAAATACTGAATACGAAACCGCAGTTTCATCGTTCGTAGGGACATTGCTGAATCCGGCTGCCAAGAACCGGTTCCTCGACGACTTCGTGCCGTTCCAACGCCGAGTCGCCCGCATTGGCCTATGGAACAGCCTGTCGCAGACGCTTCTCAAACTGACGTGCCCGGGCGTTCCCGACATCTACCAAGGCAATGAGTTGTGGGATTTCAGTCTGGTCGACCCAGACAACCGGCGTCCAGTCGACTATATCCGCCGCCAGCAAATGTTCGAGAGTATCCGTGTGTGGGGCAACGATCCTGATGCGTTATCAATAGGCCGCTTGCTGGAAACTCCTGAGGACGGTCGACTCAAGATATATTTGATCTGGAGAACTCTGTGCTTGCGTCAACAGCAAGCAGATCTCTTTCAGCACGGCGAATACCTGCCGTTAGCGGTGGAAGGCGCGAAAGCCAAACACGTTGTTGCGTTCGCCAGGAAGTCCGGAACCACGAGGGCGCTCGTTGTTGTTCCGCGCCTGGTCGCAGGCTTGCTCAACGACATCGATCTCCCACCAATCGGACTCCGAATCTGGGACGATACTCACGTTCTGATCCCATTCCGCAGCTGTTCTGAAAAGTGTCGGAACGCATTTACAGGAGAAGTCCTGGACCTGCAGAAAACCGATGAATACGCAAAGATTGGTGTCTCCAAGGCCTTGGCGCAGTTCCCAGTCGCACTTTGCTTGTTAGACTAGTGTACTGAGTCTAATATGCGTGCAATAAGTAACGGCACTGCTAGCAGACATACCAGTCCGGCACCTGCAACGTCCACTTTCCAGTACCGGTCGGGAGCACATGTCGCAGAATCAGCCACCATACTGGGTACCATCCAGAGTGGGATCTAGTCCTGGCCCGTGCCCTATGAACTGCCCTACAAAGAAGCCTGGAAGCCCTTTGTGGCAGCCGGCATTTTGCACTATGCAACAATCCCCAGGTCGCCTACATGCGTATTGGCAAATCGGCCGGTGGAGAGGCTTATCCCTACTGCACAGCGACCCTGCAGAACCTTCCCGCTCCCAACACTTACACCAAACAGGGGTGGCTCAACTACTACACCTCGAAACATAATGTCCCGAAACGCCGCCCAACCCTGTGTTGAACCTGACGGGCGCTGTCACGGCTCCACCGCCGCTGCGCTGCATCTGGTACAGAGCGCGATCGGCCGCTTTCAATAGACACTCAGGTCAGGAACTTGGTCGCAAATAGCCTGGTTGCAATAGTTATCGGCAAACAGCAGCCGACGAAGTAGTGCTCTGTCGGCCTACTGCAGCTTCGCGTACTCCGCCCTGGCTTCTTTCAGGACGGGAATATCAGGGTCAGCGTCTTTCCACAGCGTGAAGAAGTCCTGGTACGCAGTCTTCGCCTTGGCAGTGTCGCCTGCCATCGCGTAGGCGCGCCCGAGTTGAAGGTGTAACAACGCTCCCGTCACAAAGTTCCCAACGATGCCTCTGTGATCCACCAGCTTCTGGAACTCAGCGGCTGCCGCAGTTCCATTATGTGTCAGCAGGTAGGCCTGGCCCCGCACATACGCTGGGTACAAATAATTGATGAATGTCCCGGCTTGCAGTTCATAGGGCGCAGCGGCTTCCAGATACACCAGAGCTTGCGATGAATTGCCTTTGTTGAGTTCGATGGCAGCGCTGATCGTCGGCAGCCAGTATAGCTTCAGCAGGATATTTGCTGCGTAGCTCTTCTCCAATTCCGCGACCAGAGCAGTTGCTCTGGGAGCATCGCCAATTCGAGCAAGTGCAAGGGCTGCTGCCACCTTTACATCCCGCCCCGGAGACAACGCCAATGCCGCCGTGACGCCTTGTCTCGCCAAGGCAGTGTCGCCCCACTCCGCTTCACGCAGCGCGGCATTCGCCTGCCACAGAGCCGCTGTCTCTTTGGAGTCCGCGCGAACTGCCGAGTCCACGGCCCGGCGAGAAAAGTCCTGCGCCTTGCTCCGCCGTCCGTAGTAGGCCTCGGTATCAGACTGGGCGGAGAGTAGCCGGTCTTCATCTCCGGGCTTGCCCGCACCCCAAGCCGCCTGCTGTTCCATTTGGGCGGAATCCCCCCGGAGAAAGGCAAGATAGTACATGTACAATCGCAGACTTCCGCCGTCCAACTCGCCGGCCAATGCCTGATCGAACGTCGTCTTGGCTTCATCCAGCCGGTTTAGGAAAAGGTAAATCTGCGCTAGATTGACATGATTCCCAGCGAATCCCATCTCATTCTTAGTATGCCTGCAACGTCCTCAATATGCCTTTGGGACTGTGCCAGTTTCGCCCATTCGAGCTTCGAGACGACCACATCCTCAGCGCTCGCTACAAAAAAAGGACTACCTTGCAGATTGAAGTTTGCGTCGGCGGAATTCCTCTTCGCTGAAGGGACGGGACTTGCGGATGATCAAGTCAATCTTCCAGCCCGTTGCCATATCAATCACGTTGAATAAGGATTGTTGCTTGCTAGCTTCAAGGGCCGCACCTAGGTCCACGGAGTACTCATCTTTCGAGAGAAGTTGGACGAATATTCGCAATTGCTCCGCGTTTGCCGCGATTACGAGATCAATGTCTTGTGTTGTCCGCGGAGCACCGTAGTACGCACTAGCAAAAGACCCCGCAAGCATGTAGGCAATGCCGGCCTCACCGAGCGCCGATGTGATCCTGTGAAAAACCTCCGAGACAGTCATCGCAACCGCGCCGGTACGGGGGCGGGCAGGAACGTCAGCCGAACGAATTCTTGTGCGACCTGCGCGTCCGACCATTCTGGATACTCCCGCCGGATTCGCGCCTTTGCCAATTCTTGAGCAAACAGGCTCATTTCCAGTGCCAGAAGTAAGCGCTGTTCTCCTGGCATCGCCCGTTGGATTCGGAGCTGGAGAGCTTGTGCGGAAGGCCTTGTGTCGGTGATGGCCACGGCCAAAGTGTTACCATGTCGGCACGGACTAATGTTTGAGCTGCCAGCTGCCGGCCCTGTAACCAGCCGGCTGTGCTGCGCGGTGCACTGAGGTGCCACCAGCGTTTTTTCAAGTCCCATGAGCGCTGGCGTTAGAATCCAGAGTATCGGGGATGGGGACCACTTTATGAATGCGAGTCTGCCGATCGCTGATCGCGGTGCGCGCCAATTGTCTTCTTCGGCCTAGCTTGGTTCTGCAGTGCCTGGACTACCACGGTCGCGTGTCTCGCGTTGCTGTAAGGGGAAGAGCGGGTTCCTTGTCGAGCACATAAAGTCATCGCGTGTCATGGCAGAGTAAAGTTTACAGTGATATGAGTGGGCATCTTTATTGGTTGGCCGTTAAGCCGACACGGTTGGTAGCGCCACTGGCGCACAGCATCGATGGCAGCCTGAGCAAGGACAGCATCACCACTTTCCGTCCTTAGATTTCGCACCTCTCCAACTTCGTCAATCACAACCTGCAAGACGACCGTTCCCTGCAACCGCGTAGACCGCGCCTGTGCCGGGTAGATCGGCTGCACTTTCCGCTCCAGCGCGCCACCAGAGACGCCCTGTGAAGCCATAACGGGAAGGTTCGCCTGTACCGAAAGCGCGCTGTCTACAACATCTGCATCCTTGCCGAATCCGCCTGTAGTGTCGATCAACGGTATCGGTGCGAGCGGTTCCTGGGCATTAGCAGGCCCTAAACGGTCGCGGGTTTGGCTTGACAGGGATGGAGCGACAATAGTGTTCTTGATCTCGTCCTTGCCGGAAATAGGCTGTACCAAAGCAACCTTTTCTGCCTCTGTCTTGGACGAATGATCCGAAGGAGTCGGGAAGGCCGCTGGCTGAGATGTGACGTTTCGACCGACTGCTCTAGGCTCTGCGATATTCAACCGGGGTCGAGCTTCCATTGTTGTAGCACTTGCTGACACCGTCCTGGCCTGTGGCAGGATCGTCGTCGATGGGACGACGGTATGTTCCGTTCTGCGCCACGGCTTCCAACCCAGGATTGTGAGCAGGCCCGCAAGCGCGAAAATCGCAATTGCTACAGCGTAATACTGCCGTGATGCAATAGACGCCGTCCACTTCCTCAGTCTTTCGCTGCGGGAAGGCGAGGCATACGAGTTCACCTCGGCCACAGAAATCGCCTGCCTAGCCTCACTCCTCGGCCCTAAGATGCCTTCGGATGTCGTGTCCTGATTTTCTTGTGTAACGCGTCCGCTGACGGTAGTTACAAGTTCGGCAAGTTGCTGGAGGATTTCCAGATGCCGATCATCAAAGACGTGGGGCTGACTGGCAAACACTTCCAGGATACCCGCGACCGGGTGCTAGGCCGTTCTTTGCGGCCTGGTTCTTGAAGCCCAGGCGCCCATTCACATTTTCGTGCACTGTTCCGAAAGTGGAACGGATGCAACCTTTGGGTGAATGGATAAGCAACTTCTGCTAGACTACCCTCCTCCGCAGATCAATCGAAAACAACCTAAGAGTAGCTCAAGCACAAAGGGGCCGGGCGCACACCGAAGCAGGACACTCGCAAAGCATTTGGGGCGCGAATTGTGAGCGGAAGCGTCGTACTCATTGCCAGGAGCTGCGAGGATTCCCAGGTGAATTAGCCAGGAAGTGTTCTCGACTCGAGATTAGCACGAGTGCAGTACATTCGTTGCTTCCAGGAAGGAGCCGCACATGATTTCTCAGGCAAATATCTCGCCAGATACTCCCATGGGCGCAAACCTCGTCGCCGGGGGCGCCACGTTTCGCGCGTGGGCCCCGCTGGCTAGCGCTGTTTATATCAATGGCACTTTTGCCGGTACGCCAACCACCGGACAGACGCCTGACCTTCTGCTTAGGGAGGATGCGAATGGATATTGGACCGGTTTTGTCAGCACCGCGCAGGACGGGGATCCTTACCGGTTCTGGGTTGTGGGGCCAGGAAACAGCGGGTACAAACGCGATCCTTACGCGCGAGAGTTGGCGCCAGCTGTGGCATTCCCCAACTGCAACAGCCTGATTCGTTCCGCCACGGCATATCCCTGGCACGATTCGGCCTTCGCCACGCCCGACTTCAGCAACATGATCATCTACCAGTTGCACATTGGAACGTACAATCCCAGTGCGCCTGGCGTCGCGTCAACGTTTCTCGATGTGATCGGGAAGATTCCCTATCTTGTGGCGCTCGGAGCCAATGTCCTGCAGCCGCTGCCCATGGATGAAATGGAGACTGACCCATCGATGGGTTATAACGGCGCAGATCTGTTCTCTCCGGACTTTCCCTATGTGGTCACCGACCCTGCGGCTCTCAATGGGTACCTTACCACCATCAATGGGCTGCTCACGGCCAAAGGCTTTTCACCCATTGGCTTGCAGGACATTACTCCGGGTCCGGCTCAACTGAAGGCGCTGATAGATCTTTGCCACGTTTACGGCATTGCGGTCGCCTTTGACGTGGTCTATAACCATGCCGGGGGATTCACGGTGAACAGGCAACTGGACGATAACTGCATCTACTACTGGGACCGTGCCAGGAACGTAGGCAATAACAACGACAGTTTGTATTTCACCGATCAGGACCGGGGAACCGGAGGGCTCTCTTTTGCTCTTTGGAAAAACGATGTCTGCCAGTTCCTTATCAACAATGCCCTGTACTACATCAGCGAATTTCACGTCGATGGATTTCGCTATGACGAAATCAGCGGCCTGATCTCGATGAATTGCGATTCGGGATGGACTTTTTGCTGCAACTTGACCAGCACGCTTCGCTATGCGAAGCCGAGGTTGCTGCAAAACGCGGAGTTCTGGCCGGGCGAGGTCGGCAACTATCCCAGGACCTGGCCGTCGATTGTGACGCCGACCGCCAATGGTGGCGCGGGATTCGACGTGGTGCAGCACGATGGATTGCGCGGCGCGGTTCGAAATGCGGTGCGGGCGGCTTCGTATGGGCAGAACTCCTCCATCGATTTCGATGCGATCGCCGAAAACCTTTATCCCCAGGGATTTGCTCATGGCTGGCAGGCAGTGCCGTGCGTTGAGAATCACGACATCGTGAAAGTGGGCACGGACCTCCGCATTCCCGCGCTGGCCGACAGCTCCAATCACGAGTCGTGGTACGCACGCAGCCGCTCGCGGTTCGCCACCGGCCTGCTTCTCACCGCGCCCGGAATTCCGCAAATCTTTATGGGCCAGGAGTTTCTGGAAGACAAGCAATGGAGCTGGGATCCCACATCGTCGAATTTGATCTGGTGGGCTGGATTGAGTGCAGGAACCGATACGGCCAGGGTGGATCATCTGCGGTTTACGCAGGATTTGGTCCGGCTGCGCTGGAATTATCCGGCGCTGCGCGGAGACAACGTCAATTCGTTCCACATTCACAACCAGAACCGCGTAATTGCATTTCATCGTTGGTTAGAGGGCAGCGGGCAGGATGTGATTGTGGTTGCGACGCTCGCGGAAGTTACTTGGTACAACTACGGCATTGGCTTCCCATTTGCCGGTCCGTGGCGGGAAGTATTTAACAGCGACGTCTACGACAATTGGGTGAACCAGATTGTGGCCGGCAACGGGGGCGGTATCAATGCATCCGGCCCGCCGCTCCATGGCTTCCAGGCGTCGGCAAACATAGTTATCCCCGCCAACGGCTTTGTCGTATTCGCGCGCACTTGAGCCGAAAGTCGAGATCATCCAGTGATCTCCTCGAAGCCCGTTCTTGGACGGTGTTATGAGCGACAAGCCGGACCTGGCGGCTCGTAGCGTCCAAAACACAGCATGCCCGAAGAGGAACGCTAACAGCTCTTCTCATTCAAGCTCAGGAACATAGCAGGGATAGTCACGCTGAGCGAGCGCAGATATGTTGGGATCTAGGTCTAACGTTTGCGCAGGAGATGTGCAGGTTGTCACGTCGAGAAGCCGTCCTTGTGGTGCATAAGCGAAACCGCCGCCGCCAAACTGCGTACCGCCTCGGGATCGGCCGCTCCGGTTCGAACTCACGACGTATGCACCTGAAACGAGCGACGCCATCGCGCCCGCGATTTTCCACGACTCTATATTCACTCCCGATGCGCGAGGTATGACGATCAGCGAAGCTCCTTGCTTTCCGTACGCCCGCGCACGTTCATTGAACATCGCTTCCGTACACAACAGCACACCGACTTTCAGCCCCAACACTTCGGCCACGTTAAAACCGGAGCCATCACGGCAATACCATTCGCTTTCAAACCAGCCAGGCTCATTGGGAAAGTACTGCTTGCGGTGCAGAGGACGGACGATTCCTTGCTCGAGCACGAATGCCTCATTCGCCAGCCGTTTGCCGTTCCAGACCGGCCGCGAGGAAATCACGGCGGGAAGATTAAGATCGATCAATCCTTGCAGCCCGCTATCATGCGCGCCGAGGCTGAGATGCGCCGCGTCATCCGAAAAGACCGCACCTTCAGCAAGCCAGGGACCGAACGGTAGTTCATTGGTGACCAGGATGTCGGGACGGGCGGCAGACACCGAGTCTCTCAGCTCATTCCACGGCGCTTCCACCGTTGACAGAGCATCGGGCCATTCCACAAAAGCGATCTTCAACGGCGTCACCATATCGCAACGCGATCCTCGGGCTTCAGATATAGCTTGTCGCCGGGCGCGACCTCAAAGGCTTTGTACCAAGCCTCGACATTACGCACCGTATCGCTACGATATTCCCCCGGCGCGTGGGTATCATCTGCGATCTGTGCGCGAAACGCAGCCTCGCTTTGGATCTTCCGCCATCTCTGGGAGAACGCCAGAAAAAATCGTTGTTCGCCGGTCAATCCGTCTTTTGCCACGTCGGTCTTGCCTTTCAGCGACAGGACGTAGGCGTCATGCGCCACCAGCAACCCCGCTAGGTCGGCGATATTTTCATTCAGAACTCGCTTACCGTTGACGCACATCTCAGAAAGCGGGCCATAGTGGTCGAATTGGGCCGCCAGCTTCAGCGCAGCCGCGTGGAACTTGGCCAGGTCTTCCGTGGTCCACCAATTGCCTAGACGCCCTTGAGCATCGTAAATGTTGCCCAGTTCGTCGAAGCTGTGGCTGATTTCGTGTGCGATGCCTGCACCGGCAGAGCCATAATTAGAGGCAGCGTCGCCTTGGCTGTCGAAATATGGTGGTTGCAGGATGCCGGCGGAGAAGAACTCAGCGTTGGGACTGAACACAATAACCGCGCCGACGATTTGCGGATCGATTCTCCACTCGTTCGGATCCGCCAATTGTCTTAGCTTAGCCAGATTGCGCAAGCGATTGAATGCTTCCGCCCGGCGCATATTACCGAAGGCGTCGCCGCGCGTGACATTGAGCGTCGAATAGTCAATCCACGCGTCCGGGTATCCAACGCCTATCTTAAGCGCAGCCAACTTGGCCAATGCCTTTTCCTTTGTCGGCGGTGACATCCAGGTGAGATTCGAAATGCGGCTGCGAACACTACGCAGCATTTTGGGGTCAATCCCCTAGCCGAACACGGGCGTCCGGAGTGAGCCTCTACATCAGCGCTAGTTCAAACGAATTCGTAGTATTGTGATGGCAGTAATTTTCATGAGGCCTCGCTCGTAACCATGCAGACAGGACGGCGCAGATTCCTTCATCTTTCTTTGGCAGCTCTTGCCGGCACTTTCTCGCTGAGATGCGGCGCCCAGCAAGCAGGCGGCATGGGACGAAGGAGCGCAACCGCTCAGAAGAAGCCCATCGAATCTGGCCGTCCGTTTGATGCTTCTTTTACCGATATTGCGGCTGCGGCGGGACTGAATGCCCCAGTGATCTACGGCGGCGTCGATCACAAGGATTACATCATCGAGGCCAATGGCTGCGGCTGCGCGTTCTTTGATTACGACAATGACGGATGGATCGATATCTTCCTTCTCAGTGGTACAAGGTTAAGCGGCGCTCCTGCCGGAGCATCCAATCGGCTTTACAAGAACAACCGGGACGGAACATTCACCGACATAACCAGGCCCGCCGGACTCGAGGCAGTTGGCTGGGCCAACGCCGTCTGTATCGGCGACTACAACAACGACGGCTATGAAGATTTGTTTTGTACCTACTACGGCAAGAATCGGCTCTACCGCAACCTCGGAAACGGTACGTTCAAAGATGTAACCAAAGAAGCTGGCCTGGAAACCTCCGAAGTCAGATGGGGCGCAGGGTGCTCTTTCGTCGATTACAACCGGGATGGTCACCTGGATCTGTTCGTATCCAATTACCTGCAGTTCGACTTCGAGCATGTTCCCAGGCCGGGTTCTGGCGTCAACTGCAATTGGAAGGGCCTTCCCGTCAACTGTGGTCCGCGGGGCCTTCCGTTCGGCCGGCACTCGCTCTACCGGAACAATGGAGATGGAACCTTTACCGATGTCAGCGTTGAGTCTGGCATTGGGAAGCCTTGGTCCAGCTATGGAATGACCGTCGTGGCGGCGGACTTCAACGAGGACGGTTGGCCCGACATCTATGTTGCTTGCGACTCGACTCCCAGCCTCCTATTCATCAATCAGCACGACGGAACCTTCAAAGAGGAGGGGGTGGAGCGAGGTGTGGCCCTGAGCAATGACGGAGCGGAGCAGGCGGGGATGGGGGTCGGTGTCGGCGACTATGATCTGGACGGCCATTTGGATATCTTCAAGACCCACTTTGCCGAAGACACGGACGTGCTGTACAAGAACGATGGCACGGGAAATTTTGACGATCGGACTCTGGAGGCGAAACTCGGTGTTGAAGTTCGGTTCTCCAGTTGGGGCACAGGGATCGCTGATCTCGATAACGATGGCTGGCCTGACATCTTTTTTGTAACTGGAAACGTGTACCCGGAGGTCGAAAAGAAACTCCCACAGAGCCCGGATAAGTCGCCTCGCATTCTTTTTCGGAACCTGGGGAACGGGACTTTTGAAGAGATCGCCAATGCCGGTCCGGGGGTCGCGACGCCGCATTCCAGCCGTGGCTGTGCCTTCGGCGATTTCGACAACGACGGCGATCTGGATATTCTGATCCTGAATATGAACGAGCCTCCTTCACTGCTGCGAAACGATGTGAAAGGAACCCACCACTGGCTGAAAGTCAAGCTTGTCGGAACTAAATCGAATCGTAGCGCTATCGGCGCCCGTGTGTTGGCCCGATACTCAGGCCGGGTCCAGGTTCAGGAGGTCCTGAGCCAATCGAGTTTTTATTCATGCAACGACTCGCGCCTTCATTTTGGCCTTGGCCAGGCGACCACTGCGGATCTGGTGATTCGCTGGCCGAGTGGATTGACAGAAAAATATCCTAAAGTCAAATGTGATCAACTCATTACGATTCGGGAGGCGCACGCTATCATTCCGAATGCGGGATGGGCGCGCCAGTAAGGTCCTGTCTCGTTTCCAGGCTCCGTGCGGAATCCCGGTCTTGAGGGATAGAATTGGCTGAACATCATTAGCGGGGGAGAACTATGCACTTCGAACAGTTTTATCTGGGCTGTCTGGCACATGCGTCCTACATGCTGGCGTCGGAGGGCGAGGCGGTTGTAGTCGATCCGCAGCGTGACGTGGAAATTTACCTGCAAGCTGCCGAGAAGAACGGGGTTTCCATTCGCCACATCTTCGAAACCCACCTGCATGCTGACTTCGTTTCCGGGCACAGAGAATTGGCGGCGAGAACCGGCGCGCAGATCTACATTGGGGCGCAAGCCGGGGCGACATTCCCTCACGTAGCGATCGAGGACGGTTTTCAGTTGCAGGTTGGGAAGATGCGGATCACAGCTCTGGAAACGCCGGGGCATACGCCGGAGAGCATGTGCTTCGTAATTACAGACGAGGAGAAGTCTTCCGCGCCCTGGGCCGTTCTGACTGGCGATACGCTGTTCTTGGGAGACGTGGGCCGCCCAGATCTTTCCAAGCGTTATGGCCCGGCGCAACTTGCGGGAATGCTTTATGACAGCCTGCACAACAAGATTCTCAAGCTTGCCGATGAGGTGCTGGTTTATCCGGCGCACGGGGCTGGTTCGCTGTGTGGGCGCAACATGCGGGCCGAGCGCGTTTCTACCGTCGGCACCGAGCGGCTCACGAATTATGCGTTGCAGATCAAGAGCAGGGAAGAGTTCGTAAAGCAGTTGACCAGTAACTTGCCTGCCCGTCCCGCATATTTTTTGCAGGACGCGGAAATCAATCGTACTGGAGCGCCGGCCCTGTCCGACCTGCCGGCCTTGTCTCCCATCGGACCCGCCGAACTGAAGACTCTTCTGGCCGAAGGCGGACTCGTTCTGGACGTTCGTCCGGGCGATCAGTTCGCGGCTGGGCACGTGCCCGGATCGGTGAACATTGCGTTGTCGGGACAGTTTGCTTCGTGGGCGGGAGCGCTGCTGGGGTTGGCCGCCTGTCCCGTGTTAATTGCGGAATCGCAGGAGGCAGTGTCGGAAGCACGTATGAGGCTGGCGCGCGTCGGTCTCGAGGCTTCCCAGGGATACCTCAAGGGTGGCATCGAAGCTTGGAGACAGGCTGGATTTTCCCTGGCCACTCTTCCGCAGATTACGGTGGAAGCTCTCAGCGACCGGTTGCAAGGATCCGGCTTGCAGGTGCTTGATGTCCGCCGCGAGCCGGAGTGGGAAGCCGGGCACATCGAGGGTGCGTCATGGTGGCCGTTGGATAACTTCAAAGTCGCGCCGCCCGAGATCGATCGCAACCTTCCGATCGCGGTTCACTGCAAGGGAGGGTATCGCAGCATGATTGCGTGCAGCCTGCTGCAGCGAGCTGGTTTTCAAAATGTGGCGAATATCATTGGAGGCTTCGATGCTTGGCAGCAAGCGAAACTTCCTGTCGTTACAGAGAAGCCGGTCGAAGCCTGAGTTGGTCGCGACGCTTTCGCGAACTGCAGGCTGAGTGTAATCGCCCTTGGAGCCGATCAAGGCGCACCCTCTGCTGGTCACCAACCTAATAAGCCCGACGACCTCGCCAATGCATTCCGGGAGATAGCAGGTAGTATGGCGCACCTATACACGATCACTTACAAGCCGGTTTCAATCCGGTGGACGCAAGGTGGCGCAAGAGTAGTCAAGTGAAAAGTGCTGATCGCTTGGCCTCATGTGCCCTCCTTTACTGGTTTACCTCTACGACGTTGGCTGACTGCGAGAAGTCCGTAGGTTGCATGGACATTCTGGTCAAGTAAGGGAAGAACGGCGTGACTTCGAGCGGCATCTTGTCAGCCGTGCTCATCAGAGTCACGGGTTTGGAACTCATCATTTCAATCTGATCGCTCCATGGATTCAGGTTGACTCGAGCACCAAGCGACAAGGCTGCTATCTGATCGATCTTGTTTTCCAGCTTCGGGGCCGCGGTAGCTACAGGTGCTAGCCGCGTAGTGTTCTTGTTGCCCAACGGGTTGCCCAAATGTGGGCGGATTAAGTTGGGAAGCACTTGCGCGCGGTCTTGTACCTGCTGCAGGAAGAGTCCCGCGGAGGCTAATTTGTCCTTGTAGGGCGAGTTATTCAGCAGCTCGATTGCTCTCTTGTCCGCTGCTTGCTCGTCGAGTGCGTTATGGCCAAAGTCCATGCGCTGGAATGTAGCCGGCTCGGAGAAGAAGAATCGGTCGTTGAAAGCAAACTTGGTATCCATCCTGTGATTCAGCGCAATGTGCGCCAGTTCGTGCGACAGGACCATTGCCAACGCAGCTTCGTCAGGAAGCACGTCGATTAAACCTCTGCTGATCACGATGGTGTGACCAATGGTAAAGGATTCGAGCGGCGTGGTTAGAAGCACCCGGCAACGTACCTCCGGGATGATGTCTAAGTTGTTAGTAATGCTCAGATTGTTGACTACCGTCTGAAGCACCTTGTCTACGGGTCCCAAAGGAGCTACAAGGCCGACCTTCTGTAAATGATCAATGGCATTATCTTCGGCGAGCCTCTCCCAGTCACGCTGCGCCTCCAAGGGGGTAGCCTGTGCTCGGACTGCGTCAGCGGTGTCTTGAGCCATGTCGACCCGGACATCTGTGAACTCGGACTGATGCTTAATGTGTACCTCGTCATAGTCCCAGAACCTCGTCTGTGCTTTGAAGCGAGGCTGGATGAATGGCGGGAGGTCATGCTTACGCGAAGTTTCTTCGCTGTACACATAGGAGGGTAGCCAGATCCCCGGCTGCATGTTCATGCGCCAGCTGTCAAAATGGAAATAAGATTCGTAGTTCGACTTGTTGGAATATGTACCGTTGAACCGAACGATGTTGAAGTCATGGTCCTCAACCCAGATGCGTCCTACGAACGATCCTTGGTGCGCTTTCTCCTTGGGTTGCACATCAACGACGACGCATCGCACTTCTCCCAGAAACTCCTGCCTCACAAAAGTGAAGTAGTAGTTATCCTTCTTGAAGTCACGGTCGAGTATCGCCATGGCGGCGAAGCCCGCGGGTACGTAATGGCGTGTGAAAGTATTCTTGCCGAGCGTCTCGAAGGGTGAAAGGAAGCGGTGCATTCTGCCCGGCTTGTCCTTCTGGAATACTTCCTCGTTCGTGCTCTCTCTCAAATCCAGCCGGCCCAGGAAGTATGTATCGGCAATGGGTTTGACATTGTGCTCTTTGTCTTCTTGCAGATTCTGAATGTAAGTCTCGGCCAAGGGGCGGTACTGCTTAACATTGTCGATGAAGGAATGTTCCCGGGCGATCACCTTGTCTATCATTCGGTCGAAGGAGACTGGTGCAAGAACGGTCAGGTCCACATGTTTGGTCATGCCGTAGTTGGCATAAATACTTACTACCGTGTCGTCTCCGCCTATTGCCGTGTGGTTCAGCATGGTTGTCACGGTGAACGTGGCGCTGATCTCGCCGGCGTTGATAGTCACGCTGGATGGTACCTTAGCCGCCGTCATAGGGTCTGCCGCAAGGGAGACTTCGATGTCTTCTGTGGTGGGCCTGGAGAGGGTGACTCGTCCCTCAACGGAACTCCCGCTTGTGGCACTGGGAGCTGTGAGGCTTATGGAGGCTAGGCTGTCGGTCGTCTGACCGTGGGCTGAAATGGCAAGCCCGGCCAGTAGTATCAACGATACAACTGACATGCCCCGAAGAAACTTGAACGGCGTTTTCATGGAAAGCGTCCCCCTTTAGGATGCTAGTTCAAAGATGACGTGGACTATTGCTACCGAATCCACTCGTTGCCCGTTATTCTCTGCCGGCTTAAACCTGATCTTTTCGGCAGCGCGTTCGGCCTGCTCATCAAGTCCGTGGCCCAGACCTTGAACCACATTGAGCACGCAGACTTGACCGGAGGCTGTGAATCGGACCCGAAGTAATACTTCGCCTTGAATGCCCAGTTTACGGCCCTCCTCGGTGTAGTCAGGTCTATCGCGGCCAAGAATCTCCACTGGTTTGCCAGCGTCGTGCAGCGGAGCATGAACCGCTGCGGTGGAAACTGTTACGTCTGGTTTTGAATCGAAGCCGGACGCAGCAACAATGCCTGCTCTGCCGTGAGCACCGCCTGTGCCATTTCCGTGCGCTGGGCCATTCGGCATGTCGAAAGACCCTAGCGATGAAATCGTCACCTGGCTCTTGCCGTCGCCATGGCCCTTGACACCGTTAGGATCACCAAATCCGCCGGTCTGTACCTGCTCTGAAGGCAGGGACCTTGGCAACGAAGGCTTCTCCTTGGTCGCAGCGAACGCGCCGATTTGTACTTGAGGTGCAAGCTTCGGAAGCGAGACTGGCGCCTCTGTCAGAACCGGGTTCTTAGCCTTGATCTCCACTTTGGGTGGTTCTACAAGGGCCGGGCGAACTACGGGAAGGGGCTTGGGAAGGACAAGCTTGGCAACCACGGTTGGCTCGTATGCCTTGATTATCGGCTGCGGCCTGGCACGCAAGATCTCTGTCGATACGAGAGGAGTGTAGACCAGTCTTTTTGCCGCTACTACTACAACGCTGCCTGGTTTGATGACGCCAAGGTGCACCAGGGCTGTGATGAGCATAACCTCCAAGGCGAATGCCATGGACAAGGTCCGGTAGTTAATTGTCGGTTGAGGCAGCAGCCCCATCGTCATCGTCTGGTTCATTGGTAAAAGTCCCCAACTGGATCAACTGCTACACCGCCGGCCGTTGTTTAACTCTTAACTGTTGGTTGGCCACAGGATCCTGCCGATGGCCAAGCGCATGCCAGCCAATGTGTTCGTGCACAGTTACCGGCCGTCGCCGAGTATGCTGTACAGCGGGAGCCGTGGGAACCGGCGGTGGGGAAAGAGCCGGAATCGAGAGTGTGATCGAGCTTGCGAACGCCACTGTTGCGAGCACAGCTACAGCTAGCGCTGCGATATATGGCCTCCGTACTGCCAAATGAACAGCGCCTGAGACGCTGCCGAGACCTGGAGCAGCAAACAGTAACATACTAATAGGCCCCCTTTCTCCCGAATAAGTGCCATGTATATGAAGTATTCAGAAATACTTTGAGCCCCGTAGCGCTAATAGTGGAGTTGAATCGGCTTTCATGGATCACGCCGGCGCCGAAATCGGTGTATATTTCTCCCCACAGCATGCCGACCTTCACTCCGCCTCCGGAAATGTATCTGTTCTCCCAGTCATACCCCTGGCTATCATGCCCAAGCGTGATCTCGCCGTAGGAAATGACAGCTCCGCGTCTGAAGCGGTGAAGCACGTAGCCTTGGGTCGCATACCCCTGTTCGATCAAGTTCCCGTGTTCCACTGGAGAGGTATGTCCGATGCTAGCCCAGCTCGAACCGGGGAAGCGGCTATGCGGGTTTGCAATGGATTGCCAGCCAAACCAGTCTGAAATGAAGTCTGTTCTGCCGCTTGCGGTCGCGGAGCTGAACCTATCCTGGTACGCGTAAGCTGTGCCCGCGCTGATAATGCCGGAGCGAAAGAGCTTGCTGACTTTGATGCCTCCGCTCGGCTGGATCTGGTTGTCGTAGGTGTATCCTGCACTGTCAATCACCCCGCCAAACTCGATGTAAGGGCCGACAGTCAGGGAGTTATGCCACCCGGAGTAAATTACGGCCGTCTGCTGAAAGTCCCACTGGGAAATCACATTGTTCTTTTCCACCGGGCTGTAAGTACCATTGGCCATCCACATTTGCCCAGGAAACCCAATCGCGTCGAAAATGCTGCCTTGTTCCGCGTGGGGTGGAATTGCCTGTCCTTGAGCGTGCGGAATAAGGCAAAGCATGACTAGCGGCACCATTACTGTGGTGGTTAGCGCGAGCCCGATGTTGAAATATTTGTTCATGTTGTGTCGTTTCTAGTAACGCTTCACGGCGAACCACGTGTGAATCCGTTGCTGGCGAATCATTACGCCCCAAAAGGCAACTAGAAACACGCTACAATCGATAAACCGCACCAGAGGAAAGACCAGACAACTTGTCAGCACATCAACACGCCGGTCACAAATCGCGCAAATGGTGGCTAGTAACACCTGGAAGGCAAACTCACCTCCGGCGATTCTGCCTGCCCAGATAGGAGTCAAAAATAGCCACAGCGGGGTAAGCAGGAATATCGTTGCGAAGAGGACTCCTTCGCCCATAAGCAACTTGTACTCGAGATCGATTTTGTTGAGCCCGCGGAGCATGCCATATTTCTTGCCGACCTGCCATGCGCCCACATCCCAGCGATACATCTGCTTGACGTAGCCATGAAGATTATTTGGATCTTGCGTGAAGACAAGCGCCTGCGGCTGGTAGATAATCTTGCCCAGCTTCTTGCGGTGAACCTGAATGGTGCAGTCCATGTCTTCAACAATTGTGTCGCTGTTCCATTCCAGTTGCGCGAACACATCCGCTCGAAAGCTTGCGGCACAACCTGGAACAACTGTGACCACGCCCATATTGCTTTGACCGCCCTTGTAAATGGCGTGGGAAATCCAGTACGCCAGAGAACGATAGGCGGTGAGCCAGTTGTGCGGGACGCTCAATGCCCGTCCGCATACGGCTGCGACCTCAGGGTTAGTGAATTCTGGAATGCAAACGTGGAAGTAATCCAGGTTGACTTCGGTATCGGCGTCCATCAAACAAACGATGTCGTAGTTCTGGGTCAGGCTCCAGTGTTGCGTAGCCCGTAAGATGCTCTTCGCCTTGCCAATGTTTTTCTCATTACGGAGAACGTTAACGCCATAGGAGCTGGCGATCGTGCCAGTTCCGTCACTAGAGCCATCATCCATGACGTAGACGTCGGCCTGGTTGGCGCCCGCTGCGAGAACGCTGCGCAAGGTTTTGCCAATACCGAGCTTCTCATCTTTCGCAGATACAATGACGCAAAACTTCACTTGATCTCCTGAAATGTGGGAGGAGGTTCGTTGTATACAGTGCATGCGCCATACCAAGGCCACACACGACGCTCGGTTGCCGGCGGCAGTCCCGTGTTCTGGCTTAGCGCAACCCGGAACTGCTGCTGGCGGCACGACTTAGGCCAATAAACAGGCCGCCGAAGAGGCGCGTGTGCGTGAACTTGTTGTCGTCGGGACGTTACTTGAGAGGAGTTACGACTGTAACGTATAGCCCGCAGGGGACTTGCATTCGAAAGAAAACATTTGCCACACTCCGGTGGACTGATCCTGCTAACCATGCGAAGACCGTGAACCAGTGCGTGATTCCGAGAGGGCCGCCATACCCCCGTGCGCTTTGCGGGATGGGCAGAGCAATTTAGTTATGGAACGCGGTTTCCTTCCTGTGGAAGAAGTCTTCCCAGGGCAAACCAACTCTTGGTTACCGTCGTCACGCTAAAAGTAACGATCGAAGTAACTTCATCTGACAGAGATCGCCTGCTGCAGCCCTCGCATTTCCAACAACTCATCCGGGTAAAGTCTATTGCTAGTATGAGTTTCAAGCTGCAGCACCCCCGGCACCGATTCGCAACACTACCGAAGCTCTCGGCCAGAGCTCGTTGGCAGAGCAATTGCACTACTTTGTCGTGAAACCCCTGGTGAACTATGACAAGGCCTGTCCATGTAGTGCTGGCGTGCAGTTTGTTGTTGGGGCTGAGTTGTGCCCAGACGCCGACGCTTCGCGTAATGCCCTGGAATAACCATTCCGCAGCGGTTTCGCTCACGTTTGACGATGCGAGGGTTGTGCATTTGGATGTCGTGGTTCCGGAATTGAACAAGCGTCATCTAAACGCAACGTTTTTCGTGATCGTCTCCAAACTTACGCGTTTGGATGACTGGAGAAGAGCGCAAGCCCAAGGTAACGAGATTGGCAATCATTCCGTGTCCCATCAGCACGTGGCTATGTTGACCCAAGCAAGCGAAGAACTTGAGGTGGAAGACGCCAAGAAATTCCTGGACAGCAATTTCAAGTCGGACATAACTATTTTCGCCTACCCCTACACCGAGTTATCTCCGGGGTTAGTGTCATGGGTGAAGAGGTATGACTTCGCGGCGCGGGGCTGGGAAGGAGATAGCGCTTCAGCTTACGTCACTGCGGACACCGAGCCTGACTGGTATAACTTGCCCAGCCAGCCCGCTTACACCGGGTACGATGCTGCTGTTTACAAATCCTGGATCGACAAAGCGCTCGCGATGCGCGCCTGGACTACGCTTCAGATTCATGGCATCGGCGATCCCTCGACTGGATTTGAACCCATCCCTACGGACACTTTTGTTTGTTTGTTGGACTATCTCAAGGCACAGGAATCCAAGGGCCTTTGGGTCGCTCCGTTCGGGACCGTGGCTGCCTACTTGCGCGCACAGAAGATTGTAGAGGCGGCAAGGCCGCAACTTCAAAACGGCGAAGAGAGATTCATCTGGAAAGTACCGGACCCGTTTCCGTCCGGTGTAGTGCTCAAGGCTGCGATTGCAGGCGGGGCACACCTCCATGTTTACCAGGGTAAGCATGAGCTGCATCCCAACAAGGTTGGGGTCTACTCCGTCTCCTTCGATTCTGGGGAACTGATTGTGAAGGGATGGCTGTGATGAACGACGTTGAGAAATGTTTTGGCGCCGGCGCATGCCATGAAGGCAAACGTCACTATGGGAGAAAAAAGTCAATGAAGAAGTTCGCCGCTGTGCTGTTCGTTGCGCTCATTTCGCTTTCATTTATCCAATGCGGAGGTGGAGCGGCTGGATCTGGTGGAGGAACGACGACACCACCCTCGAAATACACCCCTCATCCCGGCGGCCTGTGGTCAACGCTGCCTCAAACCATGCCCATTAATCCGATTCACGCGGCGCTGCTCCACACCGGAAAGATTCTGATCGTATCGGGATCCGGCAACTGCCCGCCGCAGCAGGCCGGTTGTCCACAGGGGCCGCAGTATCCGCAGGGCGCAGCGCTTCTCGACTTATCCAACAACAACATCACCACCATGCTCACCACTTGGGACATGTTCTGCAATGGTATGTCGGTCATGCAAGATGGCCGGGTACTGATCAATGGTGGCACCAAGGGTTACGGAGCGCTGGCTGTGGTGGGCGCTCAGGGCGACACTCCTTTCACCGGGCTTTCCAACTCGTCGATTTTCGATCCTTCCAGCGAGTCCTTCATCGACATAGCTCCCACGGCGCACGGGCGCTGGTACCCAACTCTTACCGAACTTAACGACGGCACCATGATGACCACGTCTGGACTGAACGATACCAACGGCACCACCAACAATACGACTGAAATCTGGAACGGACAGCAATGGAGCGCACAGATTCCGGGGAATCCCAACATCGCAAATTTTCAAGGCTTCCAGTTCCCGCTGTATCCCAGGATGCACTTGCTTCCCACCGGGCATATTTTCTATTCCGCCCCATCGTCTGCAACCCTCGACTTCAACCCCACGGGCCAGAACTGGACGCTGGTTTCCTGGACTATCTATCCCGGACTGAATGATCCAAACGGAGAGCGAACCTACGGTACATCGGTGTTGCTGCCGCTTACACCACAGAACAATTACAGCCCCAAGGTGATGATCATGGGCGGTGACAATCCCGCCACCAACACCACCGAACTGATTGACTTAAGCGCTGCGGGAACGCAAATCTCCCCCGCCTGTCCGACCTATGCCCCGTGCTGGGTGGAAGGCCCAACCATGTCTCAAAACCGCGTCGAAATGGAAGCCACACTACTGCCGAATGGCAAGGTGCTGGTAGACGCGGGCTCCGGCAAGGACGAGGACGCGACGACGGCGAGCATGCAGGCGGAGACTTACGATCCGGTGTCCAATTCTTTCTCCTCGGCCGGTAGCAACGCATTCCCCAGGCTCTATCACAACGTCCAGTTGCTCTTGCCCGACGCGACCGTTCTTCTCACTGGGGGCAACCCCGCTCAGGGCGTGTTCGAAAACCATATCGAAATTTACCAGCCGTCCTACCTTTTCAACGCCGATGGGAGTCCGGCGCATAGACCCCAGTCTGCGGCCAACGCACCGAGTGCGATCAGCTATGGTCAGTCATTCACGTTGTCCACCGCGGATGCTTCGACGATCTCGTCTGTGGTGCTCATGAAGGCCGGCTCGGTCACCCACTCTTTCGACATGGATCAGCGCTATGTTGGTCTGTCGTTCACCGCGGGGCAGCCTTCTGGGAGCCTTAGCGTCACCGCTCCTTCCAACTCAAACATCGCCCCTCCCGGCTACTACATGCTCTTCCTGGTAAACCAGGCCGGCACACCATCACTCGCCTCATGGGTGCAGGTTTCCGGTCCTGCGGCTCCGATCGCCAACGTTGAATTGCATCCCGAGCGGGTGCCCACGCCGGCTTACATATTCCAGCGCAAACATGTGACCGAGTCAGCGTTGCCTCTGCGCAAGGAGATGCACATCCACTAAGCGGACGGAAGACTGGTGGATTCCAGGGCACGTTGCCCTGGAAGCGTCGGTCGAGCAGGAACCAAACACTCATCCTGAGCTAATACGGATTTGAGCGTGTCGCATAGGCCCCGGTGGGAACCGGGGCTTTTTCTATTGCACCGGGCTGTATAGTCTGCTTCATCCTTCCGTTTCCATCCAAATCTTTCTCTCTCTTCATGTCGTAATTCCAGGAAAGCCACAATGGACTCCCATCCAGGTTGCGGGCGTTAACTGCCCGTTAAGGCGAACGCGCCCTTAGCGCCGGCGTGCCCCATTTCCTCAGACAACCCCATGTACTTCCGAGTTTGACCGGCTTCCTCGTCCAGCGTAGAGTCTGACCTCGACTCCGTTTTATTACCTGAGCAAAGAAACTCCCGAGCTGAATTCCGCTTCCGGGGCGCTGTTCTGTTCGCGGCAGAGGGTACCCGTTCGTCTGGGCGGCCCGTGCTTGAGCCGAACAGCTCGGGTATTCCTTGGGTCTTGCGCTGACGTGGTTACGGTCTTTATTTGTTTGCGCTGATGAGGTGGGTCGAGAAGTGGGTCGAGAGTTGGGTCGAGTTGATCGAGGACTCAGCACGATCAATAGATCCGGAAGAGTTTGTCCGCCATTCTATCGGGGACGGAAATTCGATAAAAGGCAGGAGAGAAAGAGCAATGAAGAAGCTAGTCACCGTTGTACTGCTCGTTTTGAGCAGCACGGCACTAATCCAGGCACAGCTACAAGCACACAAGAGGAGCAGAGAATCAGCCTCCTTGTCTTCCATCAGCTTCAGTGCTTCAAGCGTAGTCGGAGGAGACTCTCTGATTGGAACGGTCCACTTGACCGCGCCTGCGCCATCGGAAGGCGCGGTAGTGACCCTCACCCTCAACGATCCCAGTGAATCAAGTGTCGGACCTGTCAGCGTATTCGTCCCGGCTGGAGCCACCTCCGCGAACTTCGCAATCCAGACCAACCCCGTCTCGACGAACTTTGCCGTGACAATCCGGGGCACCTATCGTGTAACACAGCTAGCCTCGTTCATAATCACAGATGCCGCTTCCACACCGCTCCAAGCGCCAACCGAGCCCGAACCTTCCGAAGACGTGCTGGCGACGAGGACGCCGACCTTTCAGGATACCTTCAATGAAGGTGTATTGGACACGTCCAAGTGGGTAGTGTCGAACTATGAGAACAACAACTACGCAGGCGGCGGCAGCAATGTTACGTTCTCGCCCGGCAACATCGATTTGAGTGGCGGCAACCTGCGCATGGAATTGACGCAACCGACCGCCGGTACCTCGACCGGCGCTGAAATCACGACGAAGCTGAGCTTCGGTTACGGCACCTACGAGTTCTCGATGCGGGCGGGGTCAACTTCGCCAACCTCCAGCGGCACGGGTACGACCGAGAGCGGGCAAATTAGCTCCACATTTATTATCCATAACCCTCCGCCCAGCTACGCTTCCATTACGGAGATTGACGCCCCAGAGATTGAGGGTTTGTCCGCGCGGAATGACTGGATTGAGTGGACCGTATGGAAGAACAGTGCTGCAACCGATCCCACCCCAGAGTACAACGTGGTGACGAATCCTGAGGACGGGTTCCACCGTTACAAATTCGTTTGGTCAGCGTCCAGCATCAAGTTTTATATCGACGGCGTCCTCAAGTCTACTTGCACGTCGGGCATCCCAACTGTGGCCGCGGTCATCGATGTCAACTTCTACGGCACCAATGATACTCAGTGGGGCGGTCTCGCAACCGTCGGGGTCACGCGCTACATGTACGTCAACAGCGTCAAGTTCTGGAAAGCAAACTAGCCAGGGGAGGCCGGGCACATCGTCGTTCAACAACGGGCTATTCGTGGAGTTCTTGGACCTAGCCCTTCGCTTCGAGCTATTGCGAGTCGTCCCCGGCCGGAAGTAGTTTCGGTCACTTCCGGTTTCTCCGTTACGATTTTCCTCCTTCGCAGCATTCCGGCTTGCAGACAAACCGGGAGCGCCGCAAGCTTATTCGAAGTCGAAGTCTGGCTTCGAATTATGCAGTGATGCAGCGATGAGACGATCAACGGTCTGCGGAAAGCAGTCCAGTGATGGAGGACGCGGTCCTTTGGGTCATCTACTGAGGTTGCCCAAGGGCACGAGGTTTCCCCCTTTGAAAGAAAAACAAGTAGACGAAGAACATCACGATTAGAACCGCGCCAAAGGTGCAGACGATAGTCGCGCCGGTGGGCGTGTCCAGCAACACCGAGAAGTACACTCCCAGGCCGGAAACTAGTGTGCCCATGGTCCATCCGATCGCGAGTCGCCGCCCGATCCTGTCCGCAAAAAGCATGGCGCCGACGGAAGGAACCACGAGATAGCAAAAGACCAGGAGCACGCCTGCAATGGCAACTGAGGAAGTCACGACAAAACCGAACGACGCATAGAACAGGAAATCCCAGAACCGAATGCTGAGCCCCTGAGCTTCAGCCGCTTCCGGATCGGTCGAGATCAATAAGAACTGTTTGCGGAAGATGTAGTGGAACAAGCCGATCACGCCGTAGAGAATCGCGGTCTTCACCACGTCGTGCATGGAGACTGCGAGGATGTTCCCTACCAGCATGTCCTTCAGATGCTCGGTTTCGCCGGTAGCCTTGCTCATGGCCAGAATCGCCGTCGCCGAGGCCACGGCGTAGGCAATGCCGATGAAGGCCTCTTGCGGGATATGTCCCCGCCGGGTCCGGGCAAAAGCAAAAATCGCCGCGCCTACGAAGGTAAATGCCAGGCTCAGCCAGTAGGCCCCGCTGCCATGAGGATCCATGCCGATCAGGATGGCAATCGTGGCGCCGAGCGCTGCAATTTGCGCCAGTGCCAGGTCAACGAAGATGACTCCGCGCTCCACCACATGAACGCCGAGGTATGCGTGGATGCCGGTCAAGATCAGGCTGGCCAAAAAAGGCGCCAGCAGAAAGGGAAGAATTGCCATAGAGTTCCTATTGGGTTGCGCTGAAGGCTTTGATCAACAGACCGATATCGTAGTCGAAAAGCTTGAAATAGTCGTCCACGCCTTTCTCACCACCCACCGACGGCAGGTACACCACCACCTGCGCACCGGTTTCCCGCCCAATCGACTGCGGTGTCTTGAGGTCGAAATAAGGCTCGACCAGCACGACCTTGCAGTTCTCCCGCCTCATCAACTGGATCATTTCCACGGTATGCGTGGGTGTCGGCGGAATCCCCGGCCGCGGTTCAACGTAGCCGATGACGTCGAGGCCAAAGTGTTTGGCGAAGTTGGGGAATGAGCGGTGATAAGTAACGACCTTGTGCCCACGATAGGGCTTCATCTCCGCCTCCCACTTCTCCTCGGCCGCCGTCAGCCGCTTGTCGAAATCCTGGAAGCGTTGTTGGAAGAATGCAGCGTCGCCCGGGTCCGCATCGCTCAATTTGCCAGCGATTCCTCTGGCGATCCGCCTCCCGTTGTCCGGATCCAGCCAATAATGAGGGTTGCCCAGGGGATGTACGTCCCCCTCCGCGCGAGTGACCGTTCCCTGCGGAATCTCCAGAATCTCGGCAAACTGGGATGCATCCAAATAGCCCGGCGCCCCCACCTGGATCCGGGGATTTCCGCACTGGGTAATCAAGGGCGGAAGCCAGCCAATTTCCAACTGCAGCCCGACCACCACCAGCAGGTCGGCCTGACGCAGTTTGAGCAGAAAGCTGGGCTTGGCCTCGACAAAGTGCGGGTCTTGGTAACCCTTGGCGATTGACTCAACGCTAACTTTGTCTCCGCCGACCTCCTGGGTAAGCGCCGCCATATCGGTGGTCGAGGTGACCACGTTGAGTTTCCTGGCATGCGCAGCGATGGGCAGAGCCAGCGTCCCGAACAGCAAGGCGCACACTGTAACCACGGTGAAGTGAAAAGAACGGCCGCGTGTTCTCATGTCCCTCCTAGAACGGATGTGCCCCATGCGCGCCGAGCGAAAACATCACCTGCATCAGGAATTCATTAGTATCGATATTACCTGCGTAGCGGATAAAACGGTATTGGCCGCGCACCTGGCTGAATTCGCTTGGCCAGTAGGTCAAAACCGCGGAAGCGCCCTGGTCGGTCAGGTTGGCAGACTCGGGGCGGCCGGAACGATCAAAGCGTCCACCGGCAAACCACCGGCGGCCCAGCTGATAGTCGCCCGAGGTGTAGAAGCCGAATGCGCGTTGTTCGGAGGGCAACTGCTGGCGCTGGCTCCAGATGAACTCACCTCGCCCGACGAAGGAATGATAAATGGAGCGCCGCAGCGGCTTCCAGCGGAGGGTGGCATCGATGCCGTAGAGCTGGGTCAAGAAATCGCTGCCGAGATCATTGTGGCCACGCGCGTAGGAGAGCCCCAGATCAATGTTGGTGGACTCGGTTAGGTCTTTGTAGGAGCGCAGGTGCGCCACCGCGCTGACGTCGCTCTTGCTGGACGCCCGGAAGACCGGACTCTGCGGATTGCCTGAATCTCCCCGCAGAAGCTGTCCCGTGGCTTCCAGGAAGATTCCTTTCGGTGCGGGAAGGATCCGCTCGATCGACACGCCAGCATCGTCGATTCCATCTTCGCCACCTACCAGATTGTTTGTCACCAATGGCCGGTCAACCCAAGGTAGGACGTGGTTATGGAGAGTGTTCACCTTGCCAAAGGCAGACCGCATCTTTCCGACCTTGGCAACAAACCCTGCCGGAAGTGCGGTGAAGGTGATATATCCCTCCTCCAGATTCACCCCCGCCTCGCCGAAAGAGAGGAAGAAATCGCCACGCGCATAGGGATCAATGATCGCCTGAAAGCCCAATTCCGATTCGTGCATCTCCAACGATGGCGAGGGCTGCACCGGATTGTGGCCGGCCACACTAATGAAATCGCCGATCGCACTGATGTCTGGGTTCAAGGCCTTGGCGGCGCTACCCCCGGCGCCGCCCAGTGCCACCTGAGTTCCCGCTCCGCTCGTAACGGCGCCCAGGGTGGGAAGCTGGGGTTGCAGTGTGGGACCGGTTGCCTGCGTATTCGAACCAGGGTTGGCCGGGGCCGCTGCTGGCGGCGCGGCCGGAGCTTCCTGAGCCTTCATTTGCCGAATCTGCCCCTCCAGAGCGATCAGCCGGTCCTCGAGATCGCGGACCTTTTGCATGAGAATGGCATTGTCCGGCTGCGCCGATGCGGCCTGACGAGCGTCACTTTGCAAGGCATAAGCAGGCATCGAGACTAGGAGCACGGTCCCCAAGAAACTTAGAGCTCTCATTTGAAAATTCTCCCCTGGAAACTCCAGATAACCTAAGACTACCCCACGTTTGACATCCATAGCGCTGCGATTGGAAAACGACTACGGACGCGCCGGTCCGTCTAGCAAGTGACTCGAATAAGGTGAGCGAATCCGGCTACACCTGGAAGTTACTTCAGTTGCCGGGGATCACGGGCCAACGGGTGAAACATCGCCAGTTCATTCATTGACGCGAGAGGGTTGGCCGAGTTCCCAATGTGTGAAATTGCCCGTGAGCCGACAAACGATCCCTTAAGCACGTCCCCGGAAGGCTTGCAGCGCACCCTGCTCCTCGCGGTAGATTTCGAAGAGGGTGTTCAGCCGGGTGATCTGAAAGAGGTTCTGCACGTGCTTGTTGGCATGGACAAGCTTCATCTCGCCTCCCCGCTGCCTGACGGAGTTATAACATCGAACCAGTTCACCCATGCCATCGCTGTCAATAAAATCCACGCCCGCGAGATTGAGCAGGAATTTCTTGTGGCCCTTCCCGGACAAGACATAGATCAGGTCACGGAGTTGTGTGCGACTATCAGCCAACGTGAGTCTCCCAACCGCATCAACTACAATGATTCGGTCGAGTTCTCGTGTAGTGATTTGAAAACCCATCGCGAGGTTGCAACATTCTGTTTTCGCGCGGAATTATATATTCGCTTGATCTTTGCTTTCAACAGCCGCGTCATTGACCGCGTCGTGAGTGAAATCGGCCGTCTCTAAAAGACCAATGTTTTCTTCGAAACGCGATAGACTTTCCTATCAAGGTCTTAGGAGCGACTTAACGATGAAAACTGCCAAACTAGCGAAATCCTACCGCATTGATGACGGGAAGCACTTCCGCCTGAAAGATTTCGATCCCGCCGACACCGCGCACTTGCAGTCGGTCGAGCAAGCCAAAGAGCACTTACAAAACGACATTGTCCGCATGGCGGAGTTGCAGGACAAACTTTACGCCCAGGATTGCTGGGCGGTGCTGCTGATCTTTCAGGCCATGGATGCGGGCGGCAAAGACGGCACTATCAAACACGTCATGTCTGGCGTGAACCCGGAGGGCTGCCAGGTCTACAGGTTCAACGAACCGTCGGAGGCCGAACTGCATCATGATTTTCTGTGGCGTACGACGCAACATCTGCCAGAACGTGGCCACATCGGAATCTTCAACCGCTCTTACTATGAAGAAGTGCTGATCGTGCGGGTGCATCCCAAGGTGCTCGAGGGAGAGAAGCTTCCGCCTTCGCTGGTGACGAACAACATCTGGGAAGAGCGCTTTGAAGACATTCGCAGCTTTGAGCGGCACATGGCGCGCAACGGCACCGTGATCCGCAAGTTTTTTCTGCATCTTTCGAAGAAGGAGCAGAAGCGGCGCTTCCTGGCGCGGCTGGAGGAGCCGGAGAAAAACTGGAAGTTCTCCGCCGCGGACATTCACGAACGCGAATATTGGGATGACTATCAGAAAGCCTGCGAGGACATGATTCGCAATACAGCGACGAAGCATGCTCCGTGGTACGTCATTCCCGCGGACAATAAATGGTTCACCCACCTGGCGGTGTCGGCGGCCATTGTCGAAACGCTGGAAGAGCTTGACCTTTCCTACCCGAAGGTTGACGCTGCGAAACGCAAAGAGCTCCTGGCGGCTCGACAACTGCTCGTCAAGAAGTAGAAACATAGTGTGCAGTGATCAGTGTCCAGTAGGCCTCTGTTCTTACTGGCCACTGAACACTGGCCACTGACCACTGCTTTCCATTCGCCTGCTGCGGCATTAAGATAGTAGCGATCTACTTCTTCTCTACTTTTCCACGTTACATTGGGGGGGCATCGAACATGGCCGGTCGAAACACGTTTTGCAGGAACAAATCTGGGAAGACCCAGAGAGCTTGGTGGGCGCCAGTGCTTTTCGCCATGCTTGCACTGTGGGCGCTGGGTGCGGCTTTTGCCCAAACCAAGCCGGAACGTCAATCGAAGTCCGCCAAGCCTACCCGGGCGTCGGCGGCGCCCGCAGCGACCGCCTCGGACCGGAAGTCCTCTACTGAAGATGAGTCCGGCAAGCCGGAAGACAAATTGTTCAAGGGTATGAAGTATCGCTTGATCGGTCCTTTCCGCGGCGGACGCTCCCTGACCGCAGCCGGAATTCCGGGCGATCCCACGACTTATTATTTCGGTGCGACGGGCGGCGGAGTCTGGAAGTCCACCGACGGCGCCATGACCTGGTCGCCGGTTTTCGATAAAGAGGGAAGTGGATCGATTGGCAGCCTGGCGGTGGCTAATTCCGATCACAACATTATTTATGTGGGCACGGGCGAAGCCTGCATACGCGGCAACATTTCTCACGGCGATGGAGTCTACAAGTCTCTCGACTCGGGCAAGACCTGGAAAAACATTGGCCTGCGCGACAGCCGTGCCATCGGCAAGGTCATCATCAATCCGGATAATCCCGACATCGTTTTCGTGGCTGCCCTTGGCCATCCCTTTGGACCGAACACCGAACGCGGCATTTTCCGCACCGCCGATGGCGGCAAGAGCTGGGAGAAAGTTCTCTACAAGGATGAGAACACCGGAGGCATCGACGTGGCCTTCGATCCCCGCAATCCCAACATTTTGTTTGCCGCGCTCTGGCAGGCGCGCCGCGGCCCGTGGAGTCTCGCCGACGGCGGTCCCGGAAGTGGGCTTTACCGCTCCAACGACGGAGGCACGACCTGGAAGCGGCTGGAGGAGCATGGTCTGCCCAAGGGCCCCTATGGACGCATCGGCATCGCCGTCGGAGCTAATTCTGATCGGGTTTATGCCCTCATCGAAGGGCGCAATCCCGATGGCGGCCTGTACCGTTCCGAAGATGGTGGCGAGACCTGGGACTTCGTCAATCCCAGTCACAGCTTGTGGCAGCGGCCGTGGTATTACATGCACATCTTCGCCGATCCGAGAGACGAGAACGTCGTCTACATATTGGATGTAGACGCGTATAAGTCCACGGATGGCGGGCACCTGTTCAATAAGGTCAAGATTCCGCACGGCGACAACCACGGGCTCTGGATTGATCCCAAAGAGACGCGCCGCATGATCGCTTCCAACGATGGCGGAGTTACGGTGACCTTGGACGGCGGCAAGAACTGGACGCGCGAAGACAATCAACCCACGGCGCAGTTCTACCACGTCACCACTGACACGGCGATACCCTACCGCGTTTACGGCGCGCAGCAGGACAGCGGCACGGTGGCGATTGTCAGCCGCAGCGACGACGGCTCCATCGATCGCTCAGACTGGTATGACGTCGGCGGAGGCGAGGCGGGCTATATCGCGCCCTATCCGCCCGACCCGAATATCGTCTATGCCGCCGATTATCAGGGAAACATCACGCGCTTCGACAAGCGCATCGGGCAGGTGAAAGCCATCACCGAACAGCCTGACATCTCCGACGGTCACGGCGCCGCCAACCTGGAGCATCGCTTCCAGTGGACCGCGCCCGTGCTGCTTTCTCCGCACGATCCGAATACGCTCTATCACGGCGGCGAGCGTCTGTTCAAGACTACCGACGGTGGCGTGCATTGGGAGGCGATCAGCCCCGATCTCACGCGCAACGACAAGAGCAAGCAGCAGGCTTCGGGCGGTGAGATCACTCTGGACGATACCGGCACCGAGTATTACGACACGATCTTTGCGGTCGCCGAGTCGCCGGTCACGAAAGGCCTGATCTGGGTGGGCACCGACGACGGTCTGATCCAAATCACGCGCGACGCAGGCAAGAACTGGACCAACGTTACGCCCAGGGATCTGCCGGAATGGAGCCGCGTCAGCCAGGTCGAGGCTTCGCCGCAGGATGCCGGCACAGCTTACATTGCGGTGGACCGCCATCAGAACGACGATCTCCGCCCCTACCTCTACAAGACCAGCAACTACGGCCAGACTTGGACGAAACTAACCAACGGGATTCCGGATGGCAGTTTCGTGCGCGCCGTCCGCGAAGACCCGAAGAAGTATGGATTGCTTTATGCGGGAACGGAGAACGGCGTCTACGTTTCGTTCAACGATGGCGCCGATTGGCGGCCGCTCAAACTGAATCTGCCGACCACTCCGGTACACGACCTCGTGGTCAAGGACAACGATCTCGTGATCGCTACTCACGGCCGCGCCTTCTGGATTCTGGATGACGTCAGCCCGCTGCGCCAGTTCAGCGACGAGGTCGCGAAGAAGGATGTTCATCTCTACACCCCGGGGCTGGCGTACCGCATTCAGGCTGGCCAAAGCGGGGAGCAGCATCCGTCCAAGCGCACGGCACAGAATCCCCCGTCCGGTGCGATGATCTATTTCTATATCAAGGACGCTCCGAAAGCAGGAGTAGAAACGAAGCTCGAAATCCTGGATGCCTCCGGAAAACTGATCCGCAAGTATTCGAGTGCCGAGACCAAGCGGCTCGACGAACCCCCTGACCCTGACGACAAGAAGCCGGAAAAAGAGATCAAACCGGAAGCCGGCTTAAATCGCTTCGTGTGGGACTTGCGTTATGAAGACGCGCATCGCGTTCCCGGCTACTACCTCTGGGAATACGGCGGCGGGGCGCGCGGACCGGTGGCCGCGCCGGGCCAGTATCAGGTGCGGCTGACGGTTGGCGGCGAGAGCCAGGTTGCGCCGCTGGCGTTGAAACTGGATCCCCGGGTGAATGCCAGCCAGGCGGATCTGGCGCAGCAATTCAACATGCTGATGCAGATTCATGAGGAACTCAACCTGGTTTACGACGCGGTCAACCAGATTCAGGATGTGCGGTCACAGGTTGCCGGCCTCAAACGACGTCTACCGGAGAACGCTAGCACGAAACCAATTGCGTCCTCGGCCGATGATCTCGAGAAAAAACTGGTTGGGGTGCGCGATCAACTCGTCAACCTGACCATCAGCGCGAATGAGGATTCGCTGGCCTACCCGCCACAGATTGACGCCAAGCTGGCCTTCCTTGCGATCGACATCGGCAGCGCCGACTCGGCTCCAACCGAAGCGGAGCAGCTTCAGTTCGAGAAATTGAAGCGGCAAAGCGGCGAGTTGCTCAGCCGCTGGGACGATTTACAGCGCCATGATCTGGCCGCTTTTCGGAAGCTGACCTCCGAAAGCAATCTCTCCACCGTTGTGGTTCCGCCGGCAGGACGAACGGGAGACCCTGAAAATACCGAAGCTCACTGACAAAATGGCCCGGTGAACAGTCACACCCTGTGCGTGTAACTGCGGGGCAGGCTCTGTTACCTTCGTGCCACCATGATGGCACTGATGGGCCTTGCTCCGCCGATATTCCACTGCTATTTTTCCGATAGTGATGCTGATCCTCCCCTGAGGTGGATGTCCGATTCTGGAGGGTTGGGGGTATCAATGAGGTTCATGCATCTGTGTTATGCAGCTTTGGGCTTCGCGGTGGCCCGCTGGGTATTCCGGCGGCAGCCAGTGTCTGATCCGGTTTCGCGTTTGCGGGCCTCGGGTCTTCTTTAGAAGTTTGGGGCCAGGGTTTGGGCGCGCGCCCCGTTGCGCCTTCATTTCGTCCGCGCGCGCCCAGCGTTTTCTTCTGCTCGGAAGTTCTAGTACTAAAGTTTGCCAGGGTAACCTGCGCTTCGCCGCTCACCCTCACTACAATCTCGGTAGGACAGTCTGTCATCCTGAGAGAGCGCGTTCTTTGCGCGAACGAAGGACCTGAGCAAGCCGCGCGACTCGCCGCAGCCTGCCCTGAGCGAAGTCGAAGGGTTCTTTGCGGGCGACTAATCGCGCGCTCGGCTTGCCTCCTTATTGCTTTACTGTGCCAACACTTACCCCAAACCGCTTGACGTTGGCGCTGCTGGCCTCGGCAATCCTGCTGGTCCTGCTCCCGTGCGCTGCCGCACAGGACGCCGGCGAAACTCCTCTCGGGGACGTGGCGCGCAGCTTTCGCAAGAAGCCTGCTTCGCCTGAGAAGGTCGTCGATAACGACAACTTGTCCAAAGTAGTTGACGAAGCCGAAAGCCGGCGCGCGGCTGGTTCATCGCTGGTGTTTTCGCTTGATCCTGGAGCCAAGAGTTTTCACGTCTCCAGGCCCGATGTTGTCTGCAGCCTTTCGTTCAGTGCGAAGACCAGTTCTCTGCTGTCCGATCCGCTTTTGCTGGACGAGTTGCCGCGCACCGAACTGGCCAAGCTGGACGGGCCGGCCACGATCGACGGAGATTCACTGCAGGTTTCAATGCATAACGGAACCGCGTGGGAACTGCGCGAAGTGGTCATCGGCTTGACCATCGTGAAACGCCCCGAGCCCGGAGGCGCGGCTTCCTACTTTGGCCAGGCGCGGATTGTTCCCACCGTCGCGGCCGGCTCGCCGCAGCAGGCGCAAGACTCGTTCCAGAAGCAGCCGGATGTGACCCTGCTGTTGCGAGTGAAGGGATCGGCTGCTCCGGCAACGACCGCGGTCTTTCGCACGTCCTTGAATTTCGCTCTCTTTCCCGATCAGGACTGGCATTGGGCGATCGTGAAAGCCAAGGGGATCCCGCCTCAAACTTCGCCGGAGGCGGCGACGCCGACGCAACCTGGAAACACGGACCAGCCTGCCCGCTGCAGGAGCCGACGCGAACACGAAGACCGCAGCACCGACGCAGTCTCCGCAGTGAGGCGACTAGCCCCGAGTTGCGAGTCCCGAGTTGGTCGTGTGGGTCGGACACTCCTGTCCGACTCTTTCCATCTGGTCACATTTTCCTCATCCGCTGCGGCTGCTCCTTGCGGAGCGGGATATTGGTGCTGTCTTGACGCTGGCCGGCGGCTTGCGCCGAACATCTGCGGGCGATGGCTGAAGAGTGCTGCTTAGACGCTTTGCTTCTGACTCTTCTTCCTGTTCCTGCGGCGTGTTGATGGTCGCCAGCGCTGCGGCTTGGGCCGTGGCTATCGCGAACTGCGCTGCGACTGGCGGGGCTGCGGGATATTCGGGGACCTCCTTGACCATGTCGCTTTGCCCGTAATCGAAACGAGACTTGCCCGCGTGCCGGGCCGCTATGCTTAGCGCCCGCAGCACGAGGCGGGCGCGCGCGACGTCGATCTGATTGCGGACGAGGGCGTTAACGATTTCCATGAGCGCCGCCTGGATGGACTCCTGGTCTTCGAGAATGGCGATGGGATGGAGACGTGACTTGGGCGGGGTGCGCACGCCGCGGATCATCCGCTGATGGAAATAACAGAAGACTTCACCGCGTAACGACGGCGAGTCGCAGCGGATGCCGTTGACCTTGATGTGAGTACAGACGCGAGGGTTTAACTTGACTGCCATGTGGTTTGAACCTTTCGGTGCTTTGGAGTTTGAGTTGTCGTTGGATTGATCTTGCGCGAAAATTTTTTGGGAGCTAGCTTCTAAGTCTCTGATAAGGCTTGGGTTAGCGCCGTGGCGGCGAAAGAGGTCGGCGTAAAATCTTGCAAGCAAAGGGTTTGCGCGCAAAATCTTGAAAAATAAGGTGTTACGGACATCGAATGCTGTGTTGGCGGGGGTTTCGAAGAGTTTCTGGGAGATGATTTGGGGGAGGAGCATACTACTTATAGTTTATTAGGGGGTGCAAGGTCAGATGTCACAGGGTAGGGCTGTGGAAGGCTGTGGAAAAAAGCGGGTCGCTGGTCTATTAAGTATCTAGTCGCGAATCCAGAGCAGGGTGATCACCGAGCCATAGGAATACAGGGACCTCGATTGCTCCGTGATCGAGTCCTGCATGCTTTCGCCATCAATCCATGCATCTCTTGGGACGTCCTGCATTTCGCGCATCTCAGGTGCGTCTGGGCTCTTGCAGAAGAAATCTATAGCGTACGAGTGTGCCCTGAGGTCCCTGCCCCGTTTTATCCAATAGTGAAATTCAGGGCCCGGCCAAGACCACGCCACCCTGCTGTTCCTGGAGCAGACGATGGCGCATTTCTGGCCGCATAGTTGAACGTATCGGATCGCCGTCGCCGTTAGGGTCGTCTGAAAGTCTGAGGCCAGCGACTCAATAATCTCGAAACCGGGAGTTGTTCCGGTTAACCGCGCCGCGAACAAGGACTCGGGCATTATCAGTTCCGCGGCGAATACATTTGCCTCTGCTTCCTTGTCGCTTTGATCGTTGTACCACGCGAGAAATTCTTTCTCGCTGCATTCGGCTGGCTGGCCCGGGTTGTGCGCAAGCTTCAAGTGCCCCAGTTCATGCGCTATGGCAAAGCGTCGTTTGCCCGGCGGGGAGAGGTGTTTCCTGACCCTCAGTATCGCCGGGCTGACTCCAGGCGTATGAACAAGTCTGGCGTCGCAGCCGCCGAGCCCGCCTTCGATCACTAGAGCTCCCTGGTTCCATGCGATGTCCTCGATGGAGAGGTCGGACGGCTTGGAGATTTTGAGCCTATTAACAATCTCCCGCGCCTTCAGTCGCGGCCACCATTCCCGCTCGTCCCGGTTACTCATTGGTCTTCTCGCTCTTCAGGAGCCGGTACTGTGCTCCGAGATCCTCCAGCAGCGTTTCCAGGTCAGCGTCAGTCGCTTCCTGAAATTTCCGGTGGTACGCCCCAGCGGTAACGGGTGCTCCCATCTGCTGCATTGCCAGGATAACGCCCTGTATCTCCTGCACGGTCTCGTTGCGTGTTCTCGGGGTTGTGCGGCCCTTCGAAAATGTTTCTAAGGCAGCGAGGCGTTCTCGTTCAGCCTTTTCCTTCCAGGTCGGGGCGTGTTCCGATAGCAACTTGCGGAATTCATCTTTGAGACGGCTGGGATCAAGTCCGCTGACCTGAAGATCTTCGACTAGGTCCTCCTGTCGGGTGCCGTCTTCGGTAAGGAAGGACGCAAGGTTGTCCAGAAATCGGGCTGCTTCGTCGGACTTCTTCTTGTTGTGCTTCATGGCTTGCCCTCGTCTCGGGCGGCTCGAATTACTCGGGTCGGTGTAATCTTGCGCACGATTCGGTCCAGTTCTCTGCGGGCCGAATACACCCTCTTTATGGAGAGGCCTGTCATGGCGGCGATTTCGCTGGGCTTGTCCGTGTCGCACAGCGCCAGGACCACTAACTCCAGGTCACTGTTCCCCTCGACCTCCTTCAGGACGAGGGTCATGGCGGCAAATTCCAGATTCGCTCTCTCACTTCTTAGAAGTTGCTGCTCGGGGTTTAGGGCTTCCGGGTGCAGGTCGGTGAACGGGAACGAGTCTCCTGTTCGTTCTTCCCCACCCGGTAGTGGGACGCTAATTGGTTCCAGTAGATTCTCCTCAAGTTTTTCGTAGAGATGGCCTATTTCGCTCCGAACCATGCCCTTTAGGGCGTTTAGCAAAGAAGGTTCTCTCGCCTCGTCCCAAGTTCTATCGCCGTCTGGGGCTAAGAGTTTAATCAGGACACTGCTCACCAGCGACTGCGGCGTTTCGCTCGCGGGCAATGTCGCCCCGCTCCTCCATCCGCGCATACGGGCGAGCATCTCCGCGTAGCGGACCAATCGGAGGTATATCTCCTCGCCTTCCGGTCCGCGGAGGATCGCGTTAGCGCGCACTTTCCCGTTAGACATCGTTTCTACATTTATATGCCCGCCGACATGGCGCTTTAGCCAAGAAAATTCTTGGCTAAAAACGCCGGGTCGTCGGCACTAGCAAGTATGAGGCTAGCTAGGGCCGCAGAGTTCTCTTACAGGGGGTAATTGCAGGCATGCCAGATTATGCCGTTCGGGTTGAGCTTCGGGGCCATCCGTCCGCGGAAGAGTACCAAACCCTTCATGCCCTCATGGCGCGGAAGGGCTTCGCGCAAAGCATCGCAGGCGTGGACACACAGGGGAACCAGAGGCGGTTCAGTCTTCCTCACGCCGTGTATTACGGTTCCTCTTCAGCCGATTGCGCGGCCGTGAGGGACTCGGTCCTGAGTGCAGTCAAGGCCGAGGTTAAGAATGACGTCATTGTTTTCGCTGTGCAAGCGGAGACTTGGTCCATCGGCGGTTAGGTCGGTTCGTGTTCTTGGAATTGCTTAAATTCGTCATTCAGGAGAAAAACAATGTTGCGCAGACTAGCACTGCTTTTCGTAGCTACAGCCGCGTTGGCCGCACAGACTGCTCAAGGGCCGACGGGCATCAAGCATCACTACAGCCCTGGTGACGCGCTTCACTATACCGTCACATTCGATGGCGACCCGAATTTCGACAGTGTCAGCGTCTATTTTCAAGGAGGAGAGGTGCCGCCAGATCAGTCGGGGCTTACGAACGGTTTCGGCGTGGCGCGCTTTAGGAAGACCGCTCCGGGGAAGTTCGAGGTGGAAGGGGAAGTTCCCGGTAACGTTGCGACCGGTACGTATCGCCTTGCGGGAGTGCAAAGCCGAATAAGCCCGAATGGTGCGAAGAACTATGATGCGGGTGAGTTCCACGAGGCTATTGATGTTGACAATGGCGCTAAATATGTATTTCCGCCGCTGAAGTCTGTCGTCCCTAAGTAGTGCCGAGAGGCCCAGGTCAAGATCCCCACCCTCTCGCAAAAATACGCGAGAAGGGTGGGGCACCCGGCTGCGCAGGGGCCCTTAGGATTCCATTCCGTGTTCGTCTGTGATCTTGCTGGTCGCAGCGGTTGCGGCGAGTGCCCAGCTTTTTCTGGGGTCATCCATTTCCAGTCGTACGACCCCATGCTCAAATTCCTCCATTAACCTTTTGTATTGCTGGTCCTGCTCCACCGTTCTTTGCGATGTCCAAGGGTGGATGTAATAAACTTGGCTTATTTTCGCCTGGAGCATCTCCTTAAGACATCCAAAACATGGCTGGGTGGTTGAATAGACCGTCGCGCCTTGGACGCCGATGCCGAACCGTGCGGCGGAGAGGATCGAATTCTGCTCGGCGTGGACACAGATACAAAGATCATATGCGCTTCCAGATGCGTACACCTTTCCACGATTTTCGCATCGGACGCATCCTCCGTCTGAGCAGTTAACCATCTTTTCGGGGGTTCCGTTGTAACCGGTGGATATTATTCTGTCCTCAAACACGATGACGGCTCCGACCTTTTGTCCTCTGCAGTCCGCCCTTTCTCGGACGGAGATGGCGATTCCCATGAAGTATTGATCGCGGTTGGGGCGATTTAGTTTTTCTGGCATATTCTTCCTTTCGCGCTGGGTCTTTCCGAGGTCGCTCCAAACAACAAAGGGGCCGTCGGCTATGCCGTTGGCCCCCCTCACAGTCGTGTCCTTTGTACACCAGACGGAGGGGGAATGCAAAGTGGACGATGGTGGTGGGAGTGGGGGCGCGAACGGGGAGCGTCGGAGCCAGTCAGTCAGCGCCAAAATCAACGTCAGGGGCAACTGACGGGAGTGTCTGTTCCACACGGCGTCGCTTTGCTCCGCTGACGGGCGAGGCGCCCGTCGCCACATGAGTTCGGGTGGTGCCGGCTGTGGGGGCGGGGACGCCCCCACGACAGCCGCCGAGACGGCGGCGCTACTGTTTCGCTGTGGCCTGCGAATCTGCCGTGCTAAACTGACCTCAAATCCCACATCAAGGACAAGGACAGGCGATGAAATTTGGAGTCATCATCTTTCCCGGCTCGAACTGCGACCACGATGCGTTCTGGACTATTCAACAAGTTGCCCGGCAGCCCGTGACTTTTCTCTGGCATGAATCGCATGATCTGGAGAACTGCGATGCCATCATCGTCCCCGGAGGGTTTGCCTTCGGCGATTACCTGCGCACCGGAGCGATTGCCAAGTTCTCTCCGGTGATGGAGTCAGTGCGCCGCTTCGCCGATGGCGGAGGCCTGGTGCTGGGAATCTGCAACGGCTTTCAGATCCTGTGCGAGTCGGGGCTTTTGCCGGGAGCTCTCATGCGCAACACCGGGTTGAAATACGTATGCAAGCCGGTGCAGGTGCGGGTGGAAAATGCCGCTACTCCTTTCACCAACGCCTGCTCGCAAGGAGAAGTATTGACCATCCCGATCGGCCACATGGAAGGGAACTACTTCTGCGACCAGGCAACCTTGGATGAGTTGCGTCGCGACAACCGTGTAGTGTTTCGATATTCCACACCCGACGGCGAAATCTTGCCGTCCGCCAATCCGAACGGTTCTCTGGACAACATCGCCGGCATCTGCAGCGCGGGCGGCAACGTAGTTGGCATGATGCCTCATCCTGAACGGTCTTCCGAACCTGTACTTGGAGGCACCGACGGGATGAAGGTGTTCCATTCCATGGTGGGCGCCATGGCCAGCCGGTGATGCTAGTACCCAGTACCTAGTACCGAGCGACTGCACATTTCTCTTTTGGAACGAACTTGGCTTGTTGTCTCCGGTTTGTCTCGGCACTAGGTACTGGGTACTCAAAGTAATGCCCTTGTTTTCCACTGCATGCTGTTAAATACCGTTTGATAATTCGCCGGCTTGGTGGTACTGTCTCGCCGAAGCGGCTTCCTCCCTTCGCCCCCCGGGAACCTAAACGCGCAAGCAAACGCAGGGAGGAGTGTGCGGAATGACGGCGAAGCAGATTCTCGATGCTTTTTCTGAAACGTTAATGCAGGATGAACGAATTCTCAGCCCGCGCGAGCGGGAGTTGCTGATGAGTCTCCTGCAGAACTCCAGGGCAATCTCCAGCAGCAGTCCAGAAACTCAATCGGCGGTAACCGCAACCATAGCTCGCTCGGTGGGTGAAACCGTCGCGCAACGCGCCTTTGCGTTGTTAGGCGGCAGCATTGTGGAGCAGATCCTGGCCAGCTCGGGAATCCCTGCGGGGACCGAAGAGATCATGCCTGCCGTGGTTCCCTTCGCTGGTCCTCCGGGTGCACCGCAGCCTCCGCAAGGACCGGGGCCGCACGTGGCACCGCTTGCACCCACAGGCGCTCCCCAGCCTCCACAAGGGCCGCAGCCGCCGATGGGTGCTCCCCAACCTCCGCAAGGACCGCAACCGCCGGGGCCAGGAGGAATGGCTCCCCAGCACATCAGCGCTTCCCGGCCATTCAGCGTACCTGTGCAACAAGGGACGCAGCAAAGCCGCCATGACTCGGGCAGCGGCGTGGGCGTTTTGGATGCGCCTGCGAACGTGCGGGCACAATGCGTCGTACTGGACGAGTTCCTGGCGCCACAGGAGCTCGACGAACTGGTGAACTACACGCTGCAGCACGAGGCAGATTTTCAGAGCAGCGCGGTAGTTTCGCCTAACGGGGACCCAGGAGTGATCGATTGCAACCATCGTCGCTCGCACGTGCTCATGGATTTGGGGAAGCATGAGCCGGTAATCCTGGAGCGAATCCGCGGTGTGCTGCCCCGGGTGCTGGATCAGCTCGGGGTCGAAGAGTTTCCGGTCACGCGCGTGGAGGCTCAGATCACGGCCAGCAATGACGGCGACTTTTTCGGCGCGCACAGCGACGATTCGCAGGAAACGATCGCGTCTCGCCAGATTACGTTCGTCTACTTTTTCCATCGGGAACCACGCCAGTTCGAAGGCGGGGAGTTGCGCCTGCACGATTCGGTTGGGAGCGAGCGGCATGTCAGTACGGGCAGTTATCAGAGGATCATGCCGCAGCAAAACCAAATCGTGTTTTTCCCGTGCTCGCTGGTGCACGAGATTACCTCAGTGGAGTGCCCGTCACGGGCTTTCGCTGACAGCCGCTTCACCCTAAACGGATGGCTACACAACTAAAAGACACGGCATGGCTTGAATGGATTGCAAGCTTGATGGGGGTGGGGTCGCGGCAAACCCATACCGCGACGCTGCCCCCCGGTCAATTCCACTGTCTACTCGACGAGTTGCCGCTGCACTTGATTCCGCAGCGGCAGCTTGCGTCACAATGCTGGTGGCAGAAGGTCTCTGCTCAGCAGTTGTTCCTCAATCCACAATGTTCGGTCCTGCCCCGCGGGAGGGTGCCGGCAGAACTGGAGCCGCATCGGGATTTGCTGAAGAATTTCAATCTGCAGGGAACGGTGGCCTGGGTGCGTGATCCAGCCACCGGTTCTCTGCATCCGTTCTGGCTCGGTCCCCGGCTGGAAGCCGCGGTTTCGGGTCTTCGTGCGGGGGAACCCGCGCCCGCCTCCATCCCGACAGACGTGCTCTTCTTGTTGGCGGGTGCGGGCATTTTGATTCCGGAGAGGCAAGCCGAGCGCCGACTTGCCGAGTGGGCTGAAGTCGTCAGCAAAGGCGCACACCGGTTTCGAGAAGCAGGATACGTGCCTCTCGGCAACTTGATTCACCCTTTCAATCTAGCGGCGTTGCGCCGCTACTACCGGCATGCCATCCGGCGGGGAGCGATTCGACTCGGCGACGAGCAGAGTTCGCGGCGATACGTGGCCCACAATGAGAGTGTGGCCCGCTTCTTCCACTACCAGATTGCGAATGCCGTCAGCGCCATCGTGGGAGAAGCCGTCAAGCCGTCTTATGTTTATCTGGGGTCCTACTTGAGCGGCGCTGAACTGAAGAAGCACACCGATCGGCAGCAGTGCGAGTTCAGCGTCACCTTATGTCTGGATTTTTCTCCTGAACCGGATCTGGCAACCTCGTGGCCCATACGCCTGGATACTCAGGACGGCACCGTTAAGGTTTATCAGGCGCTGGGTGACGGATTGGTCTACGCGGGAACCAAGGTGCCGCATTACCGCCATGTCCTGGCCGAAGGGCATACCTCGACGTCCATTTTCTTCCACTACGTGCCGGCGGATTTCTCGGGTCCGTTGGAATAAGCACGTCCTCTTTACAGGCTGCTGGTTTGCAGGCTGCTGCGGCTAGCGTAGGCCCGAAATTAAATAAAGCACGGAGGAGACCTGGTAGTAGCTGTAGGCGAAGCGCGAACCATCGCGGGTCACAACCACCGGAGCTATGTTAACCACTCCCGTAGTTGTCCCAGGCTGCAACTCCTGGATGAGAGTCTTCGCGCCAGAAATCAGGTTGACCTTGTACACCTTGGTCGGAACCTGGCCGGGAAAATACCCATACACTGACGAGTTGTCGTCTGACCACTGCACTGGAATAAAACCCGGTTCGAGATCGGGGATGAGACGGGGAGATCCCCCAGCGGTAGGATAGACCGCGACTCCTCGGGCGTCGTTGACATGAAGAATGTATTGGCCATCAGGTGAAATCAACCCACCGGTAATCCCTTCTGGCGTGATCGGTATTGGCTTTCCCCCCTCGAAATCAACCAGATAGGTGCGCACCGCATGGCCGGGTTCCTTGGCGTTGAGGGTGATGCGTTTTCCGTCTCCCAGGAAATGGGCAACCCCGTTGTCAATCTCAAGTCCGGCTATGGCAATCGTGCGAGGTTGACCGGGACCAAGGGGAACGAGCGTCACCCGCCCTGGGTTGCCGGGGAGAATGGAAATTGCCCATTTACCGTCCGGAGAGAGTTTTCCGGCGCTTCCTTCGCTCAGTTGCACCGGCGGCGTGCCGTCGATCTTGCGAATGGCAATTGAATAGTGGGACCCTGCGGCTGCACTGGAATCCTCGAACAAGACTGACTGCCCGTCGCGCGAAATGTCTTTGGCAATGTCCCAATCGTGCCAGGAAAGATCCACGGTCTTGCCATCTCGACCGGTAGTGGCCATGGCGGCACGTTCGGAATCCAGGCTCACCAGCACTCGGCCATCTGGGGCCACGTCCTCCAAGGTTATCCCTGCAGGCAGGTCAAGCACTTTCCGAAGCCTTCCAGCCAGATTCACGGCCATCAGGTCGCGGTTGAGCCCCTTTGCGGCTCCCGCAAACCAGACTTCCTCTCCGTCGGGGCTCCAGGCCAGACCGGCCTCAGATTCCCATTCGGTTGAAAGCACAGTGAGATGGCCGCCAAGATCTATGAACGAAACGTACCCGCGGTCATCCCATGGTGCAGGGTGAGACAAAAAGGCGATCTTGTCGCCTTTCGGAGAAAAACGAAGGTGGCTGATCCAGCCGTTGTTTTGGTATAAAGCACGGCCAACCGGGTACTCAATCCGATCAGGGTCCGGAGCATGGTGAACCACTACGGCGAGTTCACCCTTTGGGTCCCAGTCTGCCCACGAAACATTTTCCAGAACCTCTCGAGGAGAACCTCCGGCAAGCGGTGCTCGGGCAAGCATTCCTCCTTCCGTTTCCAAGTGTGCCCCGCGAGCGTCGCGAAGCGCCACAGCGAGTTCGCCACTCCGAGAGACCGCGAGCAGATCTGCGTCCGTGAGGTTGAGCGGCTGACTCAAAAGGGAATCGCCGACCGTGGAGAACAGCTGCAGCGGTTTGCCGTTCCACGCCGCACCGTACACAATCGACCGAAAGTCGGGCCCGAAACGCGCCGAGTACACTGTGCCCTTTTCAAACGTCAGACGCTGGTAAGAGGGAGAGAGAGGTTTCTGCCGCCACTGATTCACCAGGAGCAGCAGCGTCACAACCAGAAGCACTGCCGCCACCGCCCAAGGGACGATCCTCGCTTGCGGCCGGGGGTCCCTGAGCCGGATTGCGCCAGAGGCGTTCGCAAGAGTATCCAGCGCAAACGCCAGGTCACGCGCCGATTGAAAGCGATTCTCCGGCTCCTTCTCCAGACAATGTCGCACGATTTGCTGAAACGATGCTGGGACGCTGGCCCGCTCCAGATTGATTTCGGGGGGATTTTCCAGGAGCACCGCGGTGATTGTATCCACCTCGGTTTCGCCGCGAAAGGCCCGCCGCGCGCTCAACATTTCGTAAAGAATCGCGCCCAGGCTGAAGATATCGCTGCGGTGGTCCACTGCTTTGCCCCGCAGTTGCTCGGGCGACATGTAGGCGACGGTACCGACCACAACGCCGCTTTTGGTCACCGTGGTCAACTCTTCCACGGAGCGTCCAGATTCTTCCGGCGTAGATTGCAGTTTGGCCACTCCGAAGTCGAGAATCTTGACCCGTCCATCACTGGTCACAAACAGGTTTTCCGGCTTCAGGTCACGATGAACGATGCGGCGGTCGTGCGCAGCGATGAGGCCCTGCACGATTTGCGACACGTAGTCGAGGGCCAGCCGAACCGGCAATGCTCCTTCCGCCAGCCGTTTGCGCAGGGTCTTGCCCTGCAGCAATTCACAAACGATGTAGGGAGACCCGTCGTCGAAGCCAACGTCGTAAACCGCTACGATGTTGGGATGATTCAGCGCCGCCGCGGCACGGGCTTCCAGTTCGAACCGGCGGAGATGATCGGGATTGTCGCTGGAAGCAGGCCGGATCAGCTTCAGAGCTACATCGCGCCCTAACCTTTCATCGCGCGCCCGGAAAACCTCGCCCATGGCTCCAGAGCCGATTTTCTCGAGGACCCGGTAGTGACCTATGACCCGGCCAGACATGGCGAGAACGCTCCGCTGGCATGTTAGGGCGCATGTCCATTGCAGTCAATAACCTATAAAAAACATTCGCCTACCCGATAATTGGACTGCATCGAATTCGCCACGACTAGGCGCACGGAGCCGTGCTATAATCCCTTTTCGCCTGCACACTTTCGAGGCAGTCTGTGATCTTTCTACGGGCGAATCCCGCGATCAAGCAGAAATTATCGGATACGAGGTCTAGCCATGTCCGGCCATTCAAAATGGGCCACAATCAAGCACAAGAAGGGCGCGCTGGACGCCAAGCGCGGCAAGATTTTCACCCGCCTCATCAAGGAAATCGGCATTGCCGCGAAGAACGGCGGCGGCGATCCTGATACCAACCCGCGCCTGCGCGGCGCCATCGTCGCCGCCAAGGCCGAGAACATGCCCGCCGATAACATCAAGCGGGCCATTCAGCGAGGCACAGGGGAACTGCCCGGGGCTACCTACGAGGAGTTCTCTCTCGAAGGCTACGGACCGGGTGGCGTAGCGATTCTGCTCGATATCAATACCGACAACCGCAACCGCACGGTCAGCGAAATCCGCCACTGCTTCGGGAAGAACGGAGGCAACATGGCCGAAGCCGGCGCTGTCTCCTGGATGTTCCACAAGAAGGGCGACATCATCATTCCCAAGAGTGCTGCGAAAGAGGACGACCTGATGAACATCGTTCTCGAAGCCGGCGGCGAAGATCTGAACGATGATGGCGAGAATTGGGAAATACTCACCGAGCCTCATGCTTTCGAAACCGTGCTCGAAGCCGTGAAGAAAGCAGGAATCGAGCCCGCATCGTCCAGCGTGGCCATGATTCCTCAGAACTACATCAAGCTGGAAGGGCAGGCGGCTAACACCATGATCCGGCTTATGGAAGCGCTCGAAGATCAGGATGATGTGCAGAACGTACACTCCAACTTCGACATTGATCAGAAGTTGCTGGAAGAAGTGGCCGGCTAACTGCGCTGGGAGAATCGCCGGAGAGCCGCCCCTGCGGGCGGCTTTTCTTGTTGCTAGAACGCGATGCCGAAAAAGTTTTCAACATATGCGTGGAAAATTCTGTGGAAAAGCACGAAAGTATCTTTGTAAGTGATTCAACAAAAGATGGTTCAGCATTTTGCACCGGAGCGAGTGCTGGCATTTTTGATCGGCAACTTCCGGCGAGCGGCGCTCGCCGTTCGCAGCATCTCATCCCGAGCCAACCTTGAAACTCCGACTCGACAAACTTCTTGTAGACCGTGGACTAGCTGCCTCACGAGAACGCGCCCAGGCTCTCATTCTCGCCGGGAAAGTTCTGGTCAACGACCAGAAGCTGGAAAAAGCCGGCGCGCAAGTGGAAGCGGAAGCCGCAGTCCGCCTGCTCGGCGAAGATCTGAAATACGTCAGCCGTGGCGGACTCAAACTGGAGCGCGCCCTCGAACACTGGCAGATCGATGTCGAGGATAAGGTCGGTCTCGATGTCGGCGCTTCCACCGGTGGGTTCACCGATTGCTTGCTGCAGCATGGCGCCGCCCGCGTGATCGCGATAGATACGGGTTATGGGCAGATGGATTTCAAACTCCGGCAGAATCCACGGGTTCGGCTCTTGGAGAAAACCAACGCGCGCTACACGACCGCAGAGACTCTGGGGGAAAAAGCTGACTTGATCGTGATCGACGTGGCCTTCATTTCCGCGACGCTGGTCCTGCCCCCCGTAGTAAACGCCGCCTTCCCGCCAACTGTCGACGAGCGCCGGGACCGGCAGGTGATCGTACTCGTTAAACCTCAATTCGAGGCGGGAAGGGAATTCGTTGGAAAGGGAGGCATCGTGCGCGACGAGGCCGCCCAGTTGGCCTCGGTCGAAAAAGTGAAGAGAACTTTGCTGGACCTGGGTTGCTCCAGCACCGATGTAATCGAATCGCCAATTCTCGGGGCGGAAGGTAACCGCGAATTCCTTCTGCGAGGACTCTTCTAGGCTTCTATGTTCCCCTGCCTGCTTTGAGCGAAGTCGAAGGGTGCCCTCTGTGTTTAAGGTTTTCGCCTTCGAATTCGGTACAATCTTTCTTGCACTCGTCCAACATGCTAAGCTCCCCCTCATCTTCTCCATCGAAAGTCGCGGCCATCATCTCGCGTCCGGCGCGGCCCGAAGTCGCGCGCATCTTTCCCGAACTGCTGGCCTGGCTCCATGCGCATGGTTACCAGGTCATCGTCGATCCGGAGACCGCCAAGTATTCCAATGGCCACGAGGTTGTACCGCGCTCACAAATGTCCTCGCGGCCTTTGGATCTGGTTGTAGTGTTGGGCGGTGACGGGACTCTACTCTCAGCGGTTCGAGACACGGCTGCAACCGATGCTCCGCTGCTGGGCGTAAACCTGGGCTCGCTCGGTTTCCTCACGGACGTTCCGCTTTCGTCCCTGTTCTCCATGCTCGACCAGATCGCGCAAGGCCGCGCTGCCGTGGAACAACGTTCTCTCATGCGCTGTGATTTGCTGCGCGGTGAAGAGGTGCTGGGAAGCTACAACGCTTTCAACGATGTGGTCGTCAACAAGACGCCGCTGGCCCGCCTCAATAACTACGACCTATTTCTGGACAATGCGTTCGTCTCCAGCTACCGGGCCGACGGAATGATCGTGGCCACACCCACGGGTTCGACAGCCTACTCTCTTTCTGCGGGCGGTCCAGTTCTCATGCCGACCGTCAACGCTTTTGTGATCACTCCGGTGGCGGCGCATTCGCTCACCCACCGTCCGCTGGTTGTGCCCGATTCTGCCGTCATTGAAATTCTTCTGCGCAGCGACGAGGAAGTCGCCTACCTCAGCATGGATGGCCAACCCGGCCTTGATCTGCGCGATGGAGACCGGGTCCGCTGCCGCCGCTCCACGCACAAAGTCAGCCTCTTCCGCACCGAGACTGATTTTTTCAAAGTCCTGCGCACCAAGCTGAAGTGGGGAGAAAAATAGGCTATTGTTGATTTTGTGATTGTTAATTGTTGATTGAAACCCTGACCCATGGGGTTTTCAATGAGCAATCAACAATCAGCAATCAACAATGTTCAACTCCGCAGAATACAGTTCCCGTACTTTTTCCCGCCGCCGGATGATCTTGACTGACTTTCGACTCACCAGCACTTCGGCCGGCCGCGGACGCGTGTTGTAGTTCGAAGCCAACACCATTCCGTAAGCTCCGGCATCAAGAATCGCAAGCAATTCGCCCTCTTCCATTCGCGGCAACTCCCGATCTCGTGCAAAGAAGTCGCCGGACTCACACACCGGACCCACCACATCGACCATCTCTTTCCTGGCCGGCAAGTCTTTGGATTGCACCACGGGAGCGATCTCGTGATAAGCCCCATAAAGCGCAGGCCGGATCAAGTCGTTCATGGCGGCATCCACCACCAGAAATTGCTTGCCGTCGTTTCTTTTCTTGTAAATGACTGATGTGACCAAAGCCCCGGCAGGCCCAACAATCGCCCGTCCTGGTTCGAGCAGCAGATGCACTTTCAGGCCGCGCAGCGGGTTGATCACTGAGCGCGCATACTTTGCAACGTACTCGGCGAACTTCAAAGCCGGCGCCTGATAGGAAATCCCCAGCCCACCTCCGGTATCGACGTAATCCACCTGGTGCCCGTCGGCGCGCAACTCGCGAACAAAGTCTGCCACTCGATCCACCGCTTCTGCGAAAGGAGCGACATCCGTGATCTGTGAGCCGATATGTACGCTTATTCCGGCAACCTTTAGATACCGTGTTCCGGCGGCCATGGCGTAGAGAGCGCGGGCCCTGCCGATGGGCACTCCGAACTTGTGTTTGTGCAAACCCGTGGAGATATAAGGATGGGTATCAGCCGCCACGTCTGGATTCACCCGCAGCGCCACGCGCGCAACTTTGCGCAATCGCGCCGCGCACTCAGTCAGAGCCCGGAGTTCCGATTCGCTTTCCACATTGAACAACAGAATCCCGGCTTTCAACGCCGCTGTCATCTCGTCAGGAGACTTGCCCACGCCGGAGAACACGATCCTCCGGGCTGCGCGCCGGTCGGCGGCCAGCACCCGCTCAAGTTCTCCTCCCGAAACTATGTCAAAGCCGCACCCCTGCCTCGCCAGCAGGCGCAGAATGCTCAGATTGGAATTTGCTTTGACGGAATAGCAGATGGTGTGGGGAATATCGCGAAACGCATTCTCAAAAGCCGCCAACCGCTCCCGAATCGCGGTTGCCGAATAAACATAGAGAGGCGTTCCGTAGCGCTCCACCAGTTTGGTTAGCGGAACATCGTCGCAGTGCAGCACCAAATCTACCCCACGGCGCAATAACCCATTCCGCCGCTCGTGAAGAACGAATCCCGGCGCCCGCTCGGAATCATGCAGAGGTCCCGTAACTTCGCTACGCCGGGTCATTTTCGCTTGGAGGAGCCTTGCCCGGCGACGCCCTTGACCTTGATCGCCACAACGGTTTGATCGTCGAACGTCTCCACTCCCGCAGAATGCTCAGCGGCGGCTTTGAAGAGGGAATCCACCACGCAATCCGCCGATCGGCCCGCGCATTCCGCGATGATCTTTTCCACCCGGCCCCGGCCAAAAAGTTCTCCGCTCCGGTTGCGCGCGTCCAGAATGCCGTCACTGAAGAACACAAACATGTCTCCAGGCTTCACCTTGAACCGGAATTCGTCGTAGCTCGCATCGTCGAAAAGTCCCAGCGGCAAACCCGTCGCCTCGATCACCTGGTTCTTTCCATCGTGTACGTAAACCGGACGCGGCAAGCCCGAGTTGGCCACCAGGAGGGTACGGTGCTCGTCATCCCAGACCGCGTAAATCAGCGACACAAATTGGGCTTCGATACGTCGCTCCGCCAGCGACAAGTTCACCGCGGAGAGCATCTCGGCGGGGCCCGGCTCAATGGGTGCATGCGAGCGCAGGATTCCGCTCACCAGCGCCGCGTAGATGGCCGCAGGCGCTCCCTTTCCGCTGACGTCCCCAATCACAATTCCCAGCCGCGAAAGGGAATACGGAATGAAGTCGTAAAGATCTCCGCCGATGGCTCGCGCCGGAACAAACTTCGCGGCCAAGTCTAGATTTGCCGGTTTCGGCAGCGCCTGAGGAAGCAATCGCATTTGCAACTCCCGAGCCAGGGCCAAATCCCTTTCCAGCCGGCGTTCCTGCCGCGCAATCTCTTCATACAGGCGCGCGTTTTCGATCGCAATCGCCACCTGCGCGGCCAGCGTCATCATGGTGCGCCGGTGGTCGTCGGTAAAGAAGCCGCGCCGCGTGTGCTCCAGATCGAGCACTCCGATCACCTTGTCCTTATAGATGAGCGGCACGGCCAGTTCCGAGCGCGTTTCCGGGTTGCCCTCGATGTAGCGGGGGTCTTTGCTCACGTCGGGCACCAGCACCGCCTGCCGGGTCTCCGCCGCATGCCCAACCAATCCTCGCCCGAACGGAATTTCGTGCTTCAAGTGGACATTCTCGTTGAAGCGCAACGAGAAGCGATGCTGCAGCTTCTCCCCGGAGGAATCCAGCAGCAGGATGCTGAACATCTGAAAATCAATCAAGCGCCGCAGAAGCTCCGCAATCCGGCCCAGCAATTCGTCCAGGTTCAAGATTGAAGTCAACTCACGCGCGATCTCGTTCAGCATTAGCAGAATTCGCGCCTGCTTCGTGGTGCGGGTATAGAGTTGCGCATTCTCGATGCCCACCGCCATGCGCGACGCGATCAGGCTCAACAGCCGGCCGTGCTCTTCATTGAAATAGCCTGCATCACGCGCCTCCAGGTCAATCACTCCAATCACCCGGTTCTTGTAGATGAGGGGCACAGCCAGTTCCGAACGCACGTTGGGGATGGCAGCGATGTAGGTGGGATCCAGCGTCACGTCATCGACCAGGATTGTCTGCCGCAATTGCGCTGCCCGTCCGGTTACTCCTACACCCACCTTGACGCGGGCCCGCTCGGTAAACTCCGGCGGATATCCCACCTGGAACCGAAAGCGAAGTTCCTGGGTTTTCTCGTTTAGAAGGAGGATGGCGAAGATTTCATAGTCGATGACCTTGCGAACCACCTCCGCAATCCGGCGCAGAGTCGTATCCAGGTCGAGCGACGTCGCCATCACGTCGGCGACCTCCAACAACAAGGGCTCGACCTGCAGATGTGTTTCGCGCTTGCTCGGAACAGAACCCATTGTTTTCTATGATAGCAGCCATGCTTGGAGTACCGAGTACCTAGTACCCAGTACCGAGAATAGAACCGAAGACGACAAGGTAGGTTCGATTGATGGAGATAAAATGCAGTTGCTCGGTACTTGGTACCGGGTACTGCAGTTCACTCCCGCGGCACAACGCAGATGTCGGCCAAATTGCGGTAGCGTTCGGCGTAGTCGAGTCCGTAGCCGACGACGAAGTGATCGTCGATGGTGAAGCCGACATAGTCGCCTTGCAGAGGCAATTTGCGCCGCGAGGGTTTGTCGAGAAGAGCTGCGATCTTCAGCGATCGGGGCTGATGCGCCAGCAGCAATTTCTTCAGGACCGTGAGCGTCAATCCAGTGTCCAGGATGTCCTCCACCACAATTACGTTCTTATCCTTCATGGATTGGTCTACGTCCTTCGTCAGTTTCACCTCGCCCGTGGAATCCCACCCGCTTTTGAGTTCCTGAGTCGGGCTGGGACGGTTCCCGTAACTGGAGACGCCAATGAAGTCAAACGTCGCGTCCAGCTTTATCTCTCGCGCCAGGTCAGCCAGAAAAATCGCCGAGCCTTTCAAAACGCCGACAAGGATCACCGGCTGGCCCGCGAAATCGCGCGTGATCTCTGCACCCAGTTCGGCGACCCGCTTCGCAATCTGTTCCCGCGAAATCAGCACCTGGAGTCCGGTCATGGCGTTTCATATTAAACTAAAGTCGCTGCTCTTGTTGCGCGGAGGGTGTTACATATTGCGTAACCGGATGGTTGCATAACGACTGGCTCGACGGAAAAGCGGAGCAGACTGGAGCTTTCTATTTATGAATCTCAAAGGCATTCAACTTACCTGGCTCGGTCACGCCACATTTCGCATCGTTACTCCAGGGGGCCAGACTGTCATTATCGATCCCTGGATCATGAACAACCCGGCGTGCCCGGCGTCCGAGAAGAAAGTGAAGCACGTCGATGTTCTCTTGTGCACCCACGGTCACGGAGACCACATCGGTGACGCGGTCGAGGTCATCCAACAGCACAATCCCCAGGTCGTGGGAATCCCTGAGCTATGCGGATGGCTGGAGAAAAAGGGCGCCAAACAAATCGCCATGATGAATAAGGGCGGCACGCAGAAGATCGGCGATATCAAAGTCACCATGGTGCACGCCGATCACTCCTGCGGCATTCAGGATGGCGACCAACTCATATACGGAGGCGAAGCTTGCGGCTATGTAATCGAATTTGAAAACGGAGTCAAGATCTACCACGCCGGCGACACCAATGTCTTCGGAGACATGGCCATCATCCGCGAGCTTTACGCCCCTGAGATCGTCATGCTGCCCATCGGCGACCACTTCACCATGGGACCGCGCGAGGCTGCCTACGCCTGCAACCTGCTGAAGCCGAAAACGGTTATCCCCATGCACTTTGGAACGTTCCCGGTATTGACGGGAAGTCCCGCCGAACTGCAGAAGCTGGCGCCCGGCCTCGAAATCGTCACCATGAAGCCCGGCGTGACTGCCGGTGCGTGAAGTCGGGAAGCGGGTAGAGCAGGCCTTCCAGGCCTGCGTTCAAGTCTGCATTTGAATCGGGCTTTAGCCGCTGAGGGGACAATTCCACAAGACTCAACTCCGAGGGAGAGACGTGGCGCAAAATAAGCCGAAGAAAGAACCCAAGCCCAACTGGAGGCACTACAACTTCACAACCGCCGGCCCGGTCGACGATTACCTATACTCAATGCTTCCCAAGCGTGACGCGGTTCTCGTCGAGATGGAAGACTATGCTTCCAGGCACGATGTGCCCATCGTTGGGCCAGCCGTGGCGCGCGTGATGCAGCAACTGGCCCTGATGATTGATGCCAAGACGGTTTTCGAGTTGGGTTCGGCGATCGGCTATTCGACCATCTGGTGGGCGCAAGCGGTCGGCGAGAAAGGCCGGGTCATTTACACGGACGGCGATCCCAATAACGCTCAACTTGCCCGCAGCTACTTCGAGCGCGCTGGCGTTTCCAACCGGATTACCCTCCACACCGGCGACGCCCTCGAAGTTCTCTCCGAGCAGAAGCAGCAGTACGACATCATTTTCAACGACGTCGACAAAGAGGACTACCCGCGCGTGCTCCGCCTGGTCTCGCCGCGTCTGCGCAAGGGCGGCCTGTTCATCACCGACAATGTTTTGTGGAGCGGCCGGGTTGCGGAGAAGACTCCCACAGAGCCGCGAACCAAGGCGATCCTCGAATTCAACCGCTTGCTGTACAACTCCGTGGATTTCTTCACGACGATCCTGCCGATTCGCGACGGCTTGGCGGTCGCGCTAAAGAAGTGAGGAAAAGTAGCGTCAAACAGCGGGGGCGAAAAGACGCTTGTCATCCTGAGCGAAGCGAGGGATCTAGGTGCTTGCCGGCGGTGATGATCAAATCGATTTAACTGGAACCGCTAGCAAATCCTCCACCAGCCCGACTTCCTTCTGCAGAAACGGTTCTGCGTAAGTCACGCCGCCCAGCATGCCGTAGTATCGCGCCATCGCATCCACGCGCGCGCGAATCTCGCCATGGGCAGGGAAGATGTCTTTGCCCGCCTCCTGATCGCTGAACTGTGACTTGTAAGCCAGAATGGACGCGAACTTCTGCTCAAACTGCTCGGTGATGTCCACGACAAACGTCGGACGCACATCGTAGTAAAGCGTGGCATAGATGATCTTGAACGGACGATGCGGAGCCAGCGACTCTCCTCGCTCGACGCTTGCATCGACGCCGGACTTGGTTGGGCTGACGGCTGACGGCTGAGAGCTGAGGGCCAATTTCGACAGCCCTGCGAGAAAGCAAGCCTCATACGTCAGCACGGAACAAGTGTAGTGATCCGGATGCCGCCCCTTCCAATAAGGCAGAATCACCACGCGCGGCCGGGTCTCGCGAATCACGCTCGCCACCTTCAGCCGATTCTCCCAGGTGTTTTCGACGCGGCCATCGGGGATGTCGAGCGCCCGCCTCCAACTCACGCCAAGAATTCGAGCCGCGTCCGCCGCTTCACGCGCGCGATCTTCAGCGGTTCCGCGCGTGCCCATTTCGCCTTGCGTCAGATCCAGAACGCCCGTTCGCTGCCCGCGCTGCGCCATCTTCAGCAGCGTGCCGCCGCAGGTCTGCTCCACATCGTCGCGGTGCGCCGCAATCGCCAGAATGTCGAGGGGAGCCGAAGACATGTCAATCCAGATTGCCCTGTTCAAGCACCACATTCTCGCGCACGATCAACCGGTGCGCGGCCATTTCCTTCAGCATGGGCAGCACCCGGCTCACGTGTTCGTCGGTATCCACGAAGACGATGATCACGGGCAGTTTGCCACCAGCCTCGACCAGGTGCGCCGTTTCTACGCGGTGCCGTCCCAGAAATCCCGCTACCGCATGGATGGCAGTCGCGGCATAGACATTCTCCTTGCGCAGGTAGTTGAGAATCTCCAGATGCAGCGGCCGGTGGTGCCACTGGTCGGCTTCATTCAGATAGATCGTGACTTGCACTGCCATCGCGTCCGCCATTCTACACCGCCCGCGCCAGCGCCATGCCCGCCAAGGCTCCACCGAGGCAAAGAATGTTGTTGCTGAGTAGGTTGGCCAGCATTAATCCCCACTGCCCCTGCTCGAAGTAAGCCATGGTTTCGAAAGCATAGCTGGAGAAGGTGGTAAACGAACCGCAAAAGCCGACCACCACCAGCAGCCGCCAGCGCGGGTCAACCAGTGCCCGCTCGGTGGTCCATATCACAAAGAAGCCCACGATGAAGCTGCCAACAATGTTGATGAAGAGCGTTCCGTAAGGGAAGACGGAGCCCAGTTCCAGGGCGGCGAGCCGGCTCAGCAGGTAACGGAGATTGGCGCCCACGATGGCGGCGACAGAGATGACGAGGAAGTCTTTCACGATGGAGTTCTCTCCCTACAAATCAATTCTTGGATTTTGTAGGAGTTATCAGCCTTAAGCCTACCAGCCGCTGCAAGGCGGTTATGGGCGAACTCCATCGCCGTGATCATCTTTTATCACAGAATGTGAGGAACGGCTATTCGCAATTGGCAATTGGCAGTTAGCAAATTAGCCGTTAGTAACCGGGCCGTCCATAAGGGTTCAGTCTCCACCGCGACCTTTGCTAATTGCCAACTACTTCTACTTCTTCCGCTCCACCAAGTACCGCGCCAACTCCTTCAGCGTTTCCGCCCGTTCGCCGAAACTTTCCAACTCCGTAAATGCCGCACTCACCAGCGAATCCGCCTTGTGCACGGACTCATCAATCCCAAACAGAGCGGGGTAGGTGGCTTTCTGCGCGGCCGTATCTTTGCCCGCGGTTTTGCCAAGTTGCTCTGAGGTTTGGGTCACATCGAGCACGTCATCTACAATCTGAAACGCCAGCCCTATCGATTGCCCAAACGCCCGCAGCTTTCTAACGTCGTTGTCCTTTGCTCCTGCATAAAGCCCGCCACTCACCAGGCTGGCCGTGATCAGCGCCGCCGTCTTCGCGCGATGGATATACTCCAGCATCTCCGCTGTGGGCTTCGTGTGCTCGGCCTCCAGATCGACAACTTGTCCACCAATCATGCCATCCAGCGTGCCCGTAGCTTGCGCGATCTCTTCGATAATCCTCACGCGCGCCTCCGCCGGACATTCCACTCGCGCCAGCACTTCATAAGCCTGAGTCTGCAGGGCGTCTCCCGCCAAAATCGCAATCGCCTCTCCGAAAACCTTGTGGCAGGTGGGGCGTCCGCGCCGCAGATCGTCGTTGTCCAGCGCCGGAAGATCGTCGTGGATCAGGGAGTAAGTGTGCAGCATCTCCAGAGCGGCGCCCAGATCTTCGATTTTCTTCGGCAACGATCCCGCGACCATCCGCCCGGCCTCCATGCACAGCACGGGCCGCAGCCGCTTGCCCCCGGCAAACACGCTGTGCCGCATGGCCTTGTGAATGGACACGGGATGCTGGGTTTCCAGTGGAATCAGCCGGTCCAGCGCCACGTCCGTTAGCGCCCGCCCTTGCTCGAGAGTTTGTTGCAACATGGAGCAGTGAGTATAACAAGGCGGCCGCTGAACCTAAAAAAAGAGGACGCCTTTCGGCGTCCTAGCTGGTTCAATAGAGGTGCTTCAAGACTCGGATGACTTACGCTGCCGCGCTCTTTGCGATTGCTACGCTCCGCAAGGCGGAACTCAAGACGTTTTGCACGTCATCGGCGGGGCACACGTCGCTAGCGCCTGCCTCCAGTGCGGCAATCCACAACTCCTCATCCGGGATGCGATAGGTGCACACAATCGGCAGTGAGGGAAAATCGTGGTGCAAGTTCCGCACATCAGTCAGGCGAGAGTACTCCATATCGAGAATTACGACCTCGGGTCGGCTTCCGGCAACTTGCTCACGGAGTTCGTCCCTAGAGTGCGTCAAGTGTACGGGATTGAAATGAGAAGAAAGCCCACCGGCCAGAGACCGAGCGAGCCTGGAATCGCTTTCAAGGACGACTACACTATAGCCCATAGATCCTCCTGACTTACAACCGTCAGCTACCGCGGTCTAGGGCTGCGGGGAAGGGTTCGAAACCGCTACTCCACAGACATTACACCCACAAACCCCACGGCGATCATTTGCTTGCCTGCTGCTACTACCTGCGGGCAGGCGCCTTTTCCGCCAGGGGCTCAAACGGTTCGACCTGAAGCTTCCCGTTTTTCTTCAGCAAAATCTCCACCTTGCCTTCGGCCTGTTCCAGTTCCTTCCGGCAGGTGGAGGAGAGATGCATACCTTCTTCGAAAAGGGTCAGCGACTTTTCCAGAGGCACATCTCCCTTTTCCAGTTCCTGAACAATCTTTTCCAGGCGCTGGAGGCACTCTTCAAATTTGGCCAACGGGATTTAGCTCCTTCCTATTGTATGCAACTTCTTGCGCAGGGTGTCCAGTCTTTTCTTGTAAATTTTCGGTGAATACGCGCCCAGCTCTCCAAAAAATGGGATTCTAGGCCGTGGTGGGACTCTTTGTTCCCAGAGCCTCAAGTACGTCCACTGCCGAGCTGTAACGTCCTTGCGGAGCGCTGATTTGCGCCCCCTGCACCGTATGCCGAACCGCCACCAGCATCTCCCGGGCAATGGCCACGCCCTCGTGCCGGGCCGCTTCCGGTGTCGGAGCCCGTTGCATGCGCTCCAGAATCGAGTCCGGCACCGATACCCGGAGTTCATTCTTCATGAACTCGGCATTGCGCACGCTGACCAGCGGCCAGATCCCTGCCACCACCGGGATGCGGAACTGCTCAATCCTCTTCAGGAAGTTCTCCAGCAGCCGGATGTCGAAAACCGGTTGGGTCACGGCGTACTCGGCACCGGCTTGCACTTTAAACTCGAACCTCCGGACCTCCTCATCCAGGTCGGTGAGCCCGGGATTCGCTCCCACTCCGATCACAAAGCTTGTACCCGTCCCGATTGGATTTCCGCCCAGGTCCAGCCCCCGGTTCAAGTTGTGGACGATATTGACCAAGCCTATGGCATCCACATCGAAAACCGCCGTCGCGTCCGGATAGTTGCCCATCTTCGGTGGATCGCCAGTGATGCAGATCAGGTTCTTAATCCCCACCGCAGCGGCTCCCAGAAGGTCACTCTGGATGCACAGCACGTTCCGGTCGCGGCAGGTATAGTGCAGAATCGCATCGATTCCCGCCTCCCGCTGCACCAACAACGAGAGCGCCTGGTTACTCATGCGCGCCGAAGCCCGCGGGCTGTCCGGAATGTTGACCGCATCCACCCCCACCGATTTCAGGAACCGTGAGCCTTCCAACTCCTTGCGTATATCGGTTCCTTTGGGAGGAACCACTTCCACCATGGTAAGGAATTCTCCTCGCGCCAGCTTTGCCCCCAAACTCGATCGTTCTTCTAAGGGTTGAGCGGGCGTAGCCGCTGGTGGCGCAGCGCTTCCCGCAACGTGAACCGAGGCCGTCTTCCCCCTGGCTTCTCCAACCCGCAGAGCGGATTTCATGACACGAATGTGGTCGGGAGTGGTTCCGCAGCATCCTCCCACGATCCGCGCGCCGGCCGCCACGAATTTGCGCGCATAACTCGCCATGTACTCCGGCGAGCACAGATAGATATTTCTGCCTTCCACCGATCGCGGAATGCCAGCATTTGGTTGCGCGGAAAGCGGCAGGGAAGTGACAGCATGCACCCGCTCGATCGCGTCCAGCATCGCCACCGGACCCACACTGCAGTTGCAACCGACGACGTCGGCGCCCCACTCTTCGAGCCGGGGCGCAAAAGTCTCAGGATCGGACCCGTCCAGGCAGTTGCCGTCTTCGTCGATCGTGACCTGTACGACCAACGGCAAATTTGCTCCCACGTCCTTGGCAGCAAGCATGGCCTGATGAAGCTCCTCGAGGTATCCAAAGGTTTCCAGCATCAGCAGATCGACGCCGCCTTCCGCCAGCGCCGCAATCTGTTCGCGGAATGCCTGCCTCGCCTCCTCGAAGGAAGTTTTTCCCAGAGGTTCGATCCTCGTTCCCAGCGGGCCAACCGATCCCGCCACCCACACATCGAAGCTCTTGGCGGCTTCCCGGGCCAGCCGCGTGCCTGCCCGGTTGATGTCGTGCACTTTGTCCGCGATACTGTGCCGCGCCAAACGGAAGGCATTGGCTCCAAACGTATTAGTTTCGATGATCTCGGCCCCAGCCTGCAGGTATTCATGGTGAATGGCACGAATCAGGTCGGGCTGGGAAAGATTTAGCTCGTCGTAGCAGCGGTTGATGAACACGCCCTTGGCGTAAAGCAGCGTTCCCATGGCCCCGTCGCATAGAGCGGGGGATTGCTTGATGCGGGTAAGAAGGTCAGCCGCCATACTTGGTCAGAATACAGGATCAACGGGGCTCGTGCATCTTGGCTTCCACTCCGTGGACTGGTCCCGATTCACCGCCGAACCGGGAACCGCGCAATCGATGAAGTGTCGAATGATGAGAACCTCGGGCTCTGCTATAATCCGCTATTTCGCACCTAAATCTCCATCTTTCATGTCGTTAGGAGCCTGCCGTTTGACGTTTGATCGGAAGAGAGTCGCGCTTTTGCCTGCCCTGCTGCTCGTGGTCGCCAGTTTCAGTCTTGTTTCCTGTGGTAGTGGCGGGCCGAAAATAGCTGCGCCGCCCAGCGGAGTGACGACCCGGGTCCTCGCTTCCCAGAGTGCAGCAAGCCCGACGGCGTTCCCTGGTCTGATCATCGTGGATGGTGCGATCGACACCCTGGCCAGGGCCAATGAAATCAACGCCGGCATCTCTCCCGGTCTCATTGCGATCTCGCCCGATAGAACGACCGTGATCGCCTTCGATTCCGCGACGAATAATGCGCAAGTCATCGGTACCCCAAGGGAGAACAGGATCGGCGCCATACCGCTGGGTGGACCGACCACCAGCATGGTCGCCCTGGACACGGGTTTTGGTTACGCGGCGGTGCCATCGGCGTCATTTAACGGGCCTAACGCACCCCCTCCCGGAGCAGTCGAGGTAATGAACCTTACGGCTGGCGGTCTCACGGCTACCATCAATGTCCCCAGCGCGCAAACCGTGGTTGCGAGTCCGGACGGAACCCAGCTTCTGGTTTTTAGTAACGATTCCGATGCCGTGACGATCATCTATCCCCTTTTCGTGAACACGAACAACACTCCAGACACGACCACGCTTTCTGGCTTCGACCGCCCCGTGTACGGCGTCTTTAGCGCGGACGGCAGCACAGCCTACGTCTTGAATTGTGGTGCTCAGTGCGGAGGCACACAGGCCAGCGTACAGATTCTGAACATGAGTACTACTCCGCCGACGGTCGGTGCGCTCATCCCGGTGAACGGCGCAACCATTGGCCTCCTGTCCGGATCGACGCTCTACGTGGCTGGAAAGGGAACACCGGCCGGCCCTCTTTGCTCCTCCATCACGAACGCCACTCCCACCGCCGCAACCTATTGCGGCGCGCTCGACCTCGTCGACCTGACCACAATGCAGGATCCTTATTACAACAATCCGGCCGCCGAAATTGCCATCACCGACGGCTACCACGACCGCATCGATATGAGCATCAACGGCCAGCTCTTTATCGGCTCATACGGCTGCAGCACCATCGGCAATGTCTCCAACCCCCAGGGCGAAGTGCGCGGCTGCCTCTCGATCTTCAACACCACGAATGCCAAGGTCGTCATTCCGCCGGACAACGGCGACGTCACCGGCCTGCAGAGCTTCACCACCCGCGATGTGGAGTATGTAGTCGAGGGTGGCAAACTGCGCGTCTACGACACGCTCACCGACAGTTTGCTACCCCCCAACGACTTTCTCCAAGCCGGAACCATCATCATCACCGGCTACATCACTGACGTGAAGGCCATCGACTTTTTCTGAGTAGTGATTGTCATCCTGAGCAAGCGTTCTTTGCGCCGCAACAATCGCGCGTTTGACTCGCTTCCATATCAACCTGCACGACCTGGCGCACAACTCTATCTTCCCGGTTCCAGCACCAGCCTATGCGCCCCGCTCGCTTCCACCGCTTGCGATGTAAAAGGCAGCGTGAAGGTCGAGCCTTCATACCAGGCCTTCCATTGATCCATGTAGTACGGGCTTAAGAAGTTTCCGCCCTGGCCGGTGACTGTGTTCAACGTGGACTGATCGAGGTCCGCAAGATTGGCGGTGAAGCGCTCGGACGCCCCGTGGTGGCGAGTCACAGCTTTCACCGCGTATTTGCTGCCCGACTGCTCCTTTACTCCCGGCGCGGACCAGCGCCGGATCAAGGGAATCCTCCCCAGCACTGGGTGGTCAATCTCAACCGCGTTGAAGCTGCCCCAATGCCATGAAGCCAGATCCTTTGGAACTTCTGGCCCGTTCACCGCGGCTTCCACAGCGGCGGTCAGCAGTTCGTCGTAGTTTGGATATTTTTCCGGCAGCCAGCGCTTGGGCTGATGCAGAAGAACATTCTGCAACCACACCGTTTGCATCTCCCAAAGGTAGGTCTTCCAGCTCAACGTTGCTCCCTGCTGCTTCGGATCTTCCGGGGCAGGTCCCAAACGGGGCTCGAGCAGCAGGCGCGCCAGCTCCTCACTCGAGCGCACGGCAATGGTGGCTGCGGTCGAAGAAGCCAGCATTCGCCCATCCCAGTTGCGCATGAGATCAGCAGCCTGTCTTGCCCGTGCCGAGGGGTGCGAGGCGTGATCGATGGCGTAGACAAAACGTTCGGCCGCGAACAAGTCATTTTCCGAGTGAACGTCGTTCTCCAGCGCAAGCATGTCCGCGGCCGAAAACTTCCCCCCCGATTCCAGCACGTGGTAAATGCGCTCCGCGCGCCACGGCGCCTCCCACTCCGCGCTGATGGAATAGGGATAGCCGTCCGGCGTGACGCGCCCGTTCGCAGTCGCGATCACTCCCGAAGCAGGATTGTAGATACTCGGCAGCTTGTCAAAAGGAACGTAGCCCGTCCATTCGTGGGCATCGTCGGCCCCACTTGCCGGCAAACTGCCATTGCCGGCGGCGCGAATCGGAACGTGTCCCGTGGCCTGGTAACCGATGTTGCCGTCCACGTCGGCGTAAACCACATTCTGCCCCGGGGCATCGAACTGCGAAAACGCCTTGCGGAATTCCTCCCAGTTCAGTGCACTATCGACATCGAAAAACGGCATGTGCAGGCCGTCATACAGCGTCCAACGCAGCGCCACCTGCCGCGTCTCTCCCGGCAAAATGTCCGTCAGAATGTCTGAAATGATCGGTCCGTGCCGCGTGATCCTCACCTCCACGGTTACGTCCGGCTGACCCTTGACGTGGATCACTTCGGTCCGGTGCTCCGGCTGCCGCCAGCCCTGCGGCGTCTGGTATGCTCCCTGCTCATTGAAGTTCTCGATAAATGCATCCGTTACCGTCGGCCCAACATTGGTAAATCCCCAGGCGATGCGCTGATTGTGGCCGACGATCACGTAGGGCATCCCGGGCAGCGTCACTCCGGCCACATCCAGAGTGCACGACGGGTTGACGCACGTAAGATGCGCTTCGTACCACAGGTTCGGCATCTGGTGCCCAAGGTGCATATCATCCGATAACAGTGGTTTCCCCGTGACCGTGTGCGCTCCCGAGACCACCCAGTCGTTCGATCCGTTCACCGCTTCCGGAGAGTGCTCTGCCCAGGTTTCGGACCCTGCGCCTCTCTGCTGCGTCACTGAGTTGTCCGGCCCCTCGTCGTCGTCCTCATCTTCGCCATTGGAATCGCCTTGATTTTCCTGATCGTTCAAGTCTTCTCGCATCACCGTCGGCGGACGATCGTGCCACGAGCGGTTCACATACAGATCGGCCGTCAACTCCGGCCCCAGCCTGGCCTGAATCTTCTCTCGCGCCAGCATGTCCCCAAAAGTGTAGTAGTTGAGGTCTTTCACCATCTGGTTCGCGATGACGATGGAATCTTCCGCCTGCCAGGGTTTGGGCCGATACTTCAAGATGCGGAACTCAATCGGAAAGCGGCTGCCATGCGCTCGCGATGAACGCGTTCACGCCGCGCGCGTAGGCGTCAAAGTAAGACCGATCACGCGGACTCGCCATCTGCAGCGATTTCTTCGCCGCCGCCCGCAGTCCCAGGATGCGCTGCTCGCGGTCGATCTTCAGCGTGTCCGCGCCCAGAATCTCGGAAAGCTCTCCCAGGCCCGAATCGCCGCATCATGTCCATCTGCCATAAGCCGGTCCTGCGCCGTGACGTAGCCTTGGGCAAAGAACAAATCTTCCAGCGTCGCGGCCTCGATCGCAGGCACGCCGTGGCCATCGCGCGTCACCTTCACCATCGCTGAAAGCCCCTTCACCTGGAGCCTTCCATCAAGCTGGGGCAGGGCAGAGCGCGTAACCAAGTAGGCATAAGCCACCACGCCCGCCGCCAGCAAAACCAGAATCAAGAGCAGCCAGAGGAACAACGCGCACCCCGGTCAGAGCGCCGGGAACAGGAACACCAGTTACAGTAAGAGTGCTCATGAACAAATCGATTCTAGCAGCTACCTCCGCGGGCCTCACGCCGGTGGCTTCGGGTTCTGTCTTGTGATAAGTTCCTCCCGTCACTTGAAACACGATCGCAGCAAGGGAATGCAGGAGAGTGATGTAGGAGGCTTTTATGAATCGGTTGAACAAATCTCTAGCGGCTACATTCCTGTCGGCAGCCATGCTTTTCACAAGTGCGGCGCAGGCGATGGAAATAAGGGAATTCGACAAAATGGCGGTTCAGGATCAGGGCGACTATGTTGGCCTGCTGGTTGGCGGAGCCGAACAGGTCTTGAAAGATGAGGGCCGGGCCGATCTTGCCGCAAAGTCGATCAGCTTTTTACGACGACGGACCCGGTGATGCCCATACTGTAGGGGTGGTTGAATTTGAAAGGAATCTGGCGCTGGCGCGTGCCGCTGATGCCGAAAGAGTGTTGAAAGATCCCAAGGCGCGGCGGCTTGAGGTCGAGGATGCAATGGCTGTAACCCTGAAAAAGAACGGCATCGTTCTGCCGCAAAGTTTCTTCACCGTCGCCAGCGGTTTCAAACCCAGGCATTCGCCAGAAAAGAGGAAGAACTGACCGGCGCGGAGTGCCACAAGAAGCTGGAGGTTTTATGAATCGGTTTAACAGAATGCTGGCCGCCACGTTTTTATCAGCAGCCATGCTTGTCACAAGTGCGGCCCAGGCCATGGAAATACGGCAGTTCGACAAAATGGCGGTTCAGGATCAGGGCGACTATGTTGGCCTGCTGGTTGGCGGAGCCGAACAGGTCTTGAAAGATGAGGGCCGGGCCGATCTTGCCGCTAAAGTCGATCATCTTTTTACAACGACGCTGCCCGGTGATGCCCATACCATAGGAGCAGTTGAGTTTGAGAGAAATCTGGCGTTGGCGCGCGAAGCTGATGTCAAAAGAGTCGAGAAGGATCCCAACGCGCGACGGCTTGAAGTTGAGGATGCGATGATTGTGACCATGAGGAAAAATGGCATCGAATTGCCGTCGAGTTTTCTGACTGTCGTCAGCGGTTTCAAACCCAAGCATTCGCGAGACAAGAAGAAGAACTGACCGGCGCGGATTGCCGCAGGAAGCTGGAGGTTTTATGAATCGGTTTAACAGGATGCTGGCCGCCACGTTTTTATCGGCCGCCATGCTTTTCGCGGATGCGGCGCAGGCGATGGAAATTCAGCAGTTCGATAAAATGTCACAAGACGACCGGGCTGACTATGTTTCAGAGTTGATTCAGGGCGCGGAAAAAGTTCTGACGGATGAAGGCAGGCCGGATCTGGCTGCGCAGGTCAGCCACCTTTTTACGACGAACGCTCCGGACGGCAATATTTCCATTGGCATGAGTGATTTTATGCTGACTCTGGCGAAGGCACGTCTTGCAGATGCGCAGAGAGCTGAAAAGGACCCCAATGCGCATCGTCTTGAGGTTGAAGATGCGATGGCTGTGATGCTGAAAAAAGTTCATGGCATCGATTTGCCGCAGAACTTTTTCACCGTCAGCAAGAACTTCAAGCCCAAGCATGCGCAGGAAAAGAAGAAGAACTGACTCGTGCGGATTGTCGCAGGGAATGCAGGAGGTTTCTATGGACCGGTTTAAACTGCTGGCCGCCACGTTTTTATCGGCTGCCATGCTTTTTTCAAGCGCGGCGCAGGCGATGCAGATACAGCAATTCGATAAAATGGCTGGCGATGATCAGGACGAGTATGTTGCGGAACTCATCATAGGTGCTCAACAGGTTTTGAAGGACGCAGGAAGTACGGCTCTTGCCGAGCAGGTCCATACGCTTTTTACGACGAAGTAAATCCCGGCAGATAATATCTCGTTAGGAAGGGCGAGAATTTGAGATGAATTTGGCGCGGGCGCGTGTAGCCGATGAAAAAGAGTCGAGAAAGATCCCAATGCGCGGCGGCTTGAAGTTGAGGACGCGATGATTGTGACCATGAGAAAAAATGGCATCGAACTGCCGCCGAGTTTCCTGACCGTCGCCAGCGGTTTCAAGCCCAAGCATTCGCCCGAGAAAAAGAAGAACTGACTCGCGCGGATTGTCGCAGGGAAGCAGGAGGTTTCTATGAATCCGGTTTAACAGGATGCTAGTGGCCACATTTGTCTCGGCGGCCATGCTTTTCACAGGCGCGGCGCAGGCGATGGAGATTCAGCAGTTCGATAAAATGGCGAATGATGATCAGGCCGAATATGTCGGGGCGCTGATCCAGGGCGCGGAGAAGGTTCTGACGGATGAGGGTAGGGCGGATCTGGCGGCAAAGATCAGTCATCTTTTCACGACGAATGCGCCGGATGGCAATGTTTCGATTGGCATGAGCCAGTTTATGCTCACGTTGGCGAAGGCACGTGTTACGGATGCCAAGAATGTTGAAAAAGATCCCCAAAGCTCAGCGGATTGAAGTTGAAGACGCAATGGCTGTGATGTTGAAGAAAGAACGGCGTTGAATTGCCCGATAGCTTTTTCACCGTCAACAAGAATTTCAAACCCAAACATGCGCCAGAAAAGAAGAAGAAGAACTGACTCGCGTGGGATTGTCGCAGGAAGCGGGAGGTCTTATGAATCGGTTTAACAGAACGCTGGCGGTCACGTCTCTTATCGGCAGCCATGTTATTCGCGAATCCGGCGCAGGCGATGGAAATTCAGCAGTTCGATAAAATGTCACAGGACGACCGGGCTGAATATGTTTCAGGGCTGATTCAGGGCGCAGAAAAGGTTTTGACGGATGAGGGCAGGCCGGATCTGGCTGCGCAGGTGAGTCATCTTTTTACGACGAACGCTCCGGATAGCAATATTTCGACTGGCATGAGCCAGTTTATGCTGACCTTGGCGTTGGTGCGCCTCAATGATGCAAAAAATGCCGAGAAAAATCCTAATGATCCGCGGCTTGAGGTCGAAGATGCGATGTTTTTGACGTTGAAGAAGAACGGAATTAAATTGCCCGACAGTTTCTTCACCGTCAACAGCAATTTCAAGCCGAAGCATGCGCCGGAAAAGAAGGAGTAAAACGCGGCTTCGACCCGCCGCCTGGCCCTCCCTCCGCCTGAAAATGAATTTCATTTTCAAGATGCCCAAATGCTATCCTGACCCTTCATGCTCCAGAAGCGCATCCTCAAAGCGCATCGACGACCAGCCCTCCATCTCCCGCGAGATGGTGCGCGAAGCCCAGGACATCCTCCACCGCCACCTCAAGCGCGTCGGCCTCAAGCAGACCGCTCAGCGCGATACCATCCTGCGCTCCTTCCTCGAAACCCGCGACCACCTCTCCACCGACGAACTGCACCGCCTCGTCCAGAAGAAAGACGCCGGCATCGGCTACACAACCGTCTACCGTACTCTCAAGCTGCTGGCCGAGTGCGGACTGGCCAGCGAAGTTGCCTTTCCACGACGGCATCGCCCGCTACGAGCACCAATACAACCGCCGCAGCCATCACCACATGGTCTGCACCGAATGCGGCGGTTCGGTGGAATTTTTTTCCCACGAAGTCGAGCAGTTGGAGCAGGAAATCGGGCGCCGACACCATTACACTACGACCCGTCACACCTTCCAGATTTATGGTGTTTGTGAAGACTGCCGCAAGAAGAATACGAGTGCGCGGCCGGTCTGAAGGATTCATGCCAATCTCTTGCCCAGACTGCGCCGCGCAGATGCCTGATACCGCGGCTTACTGTCCCGGCTGCGGCCGCGCCATGCGTCCGGTCGAGCGTGCCCGCGGCACCGTGGGTGCGCTTCCCGAGACCGTGGCTGGAGCGCTGGCTTACTGCACCATCATCCCGGCCATAGTTTTTCTCTTCGTCGAACCCTACAGTAAGAATCGCTTCGTGCGTTTTCATTCCTTTCAATGCATCGGAGTGTGTTTGGTGACCTTGATAGTTGGAGCGGCGCTCCGGATTGTGGACTTCGTGCTGTTTTTCATTCCCATGCTCGGCCACCTGCTCGTCTGGCTGTTGTCCATGGTAGTGATCTTCGGATTATTAGTAGTTTGGGTCGTGCTCATCGTGAAGGCTCTGCAAGGCGAAATGTTCAAACTCCCCGTCGTAGGCGACTTTGCAGAACGGCAAGCCACCTCGACGCAATGAAGCCGCCGCGCGCGCTTCTGTCTGGCACCCTTGTCCGCAGCCTGCCCTGAGCCAGCCGAAGGGTGGTCGCCGCAGCGGTTTGCTTCCCGCACGCGTTTCTGGTATTTTGCCGCATCGTCATTCGGGACGATACGCGCGTGCCCTAACTGAGAGTGGAGGGAACTCCAATGGCATTTTGCAATATGTGTGGAGCACAGATTGCCGATGGCACAACCACGTGCCCGGCATGCAGCGCCCGGCCCGTCGTCGCGACCCCCAGTGCGGGCTCCGGCCTGGCTGACAATGTGGCTGGAATGCTGGCTTATTTCACGATCATCCCGGCTATCATCTTTCTCTTACTGGAACCCTACAACAAGAGCCGCTTCGTCCGCTTTCATGCGTGGCAGTCCATCTTTTTTGGCGTGGCCTGGTGGGTTCTGTGGATCGGATTGCGAATCGTGGTGCACATCTCCTTGCTCGGTTTTCTCACTCTGTTTATTTGGCCCGTGATCTGGCTGGGCGGCTTCATCGTTTGGATCATCCTCGTGATCAAGGCGAACCAGGGCCAAATGTTCAAGCTGCCTGTGATCGGCGACCTGGCCCAGCAACAGGCCCACTAAGGCGCCGGTTGCCGTCAGAAGGATTAAAAGCGATTGCTGTCTCAGCGCACTCTACGGCTGGTTCTCAGCGACCTCTACGTCTTAGGCTTTCGATGACAGGTTGGCAAAACTCCGGTGATCGCCCTTGACTTTCTTCCCCTAAGCTGTCATTCCTATTAGCTTTTACCTTGCCGACCGAAATGCGCGGGATGGGGCCTTGCCGGCGGCGGGGATTCTTGGCCAACTGGGGCGTTCCTTGAAAGTCAGAGTCTTTTATCACGACAAGTGTTTCGACGGAGCCTCCTCCGCCGCCATCTTTTCCCGCTTTTATCGCGAGCGCATTCGCGAAGACGTTGACTTCGTCTTCTCCGGCCTTCTCCATCGCGCGGGATCGCTGTTTGACGAATCCCATTTCGACGGTGACGAAAACGCTATCGTCGACTTCAAGTACTCCAGTTCGCCCAAAATAACCTGGTGGTTCGACCATCACGAGAGCGCGTTTCTCTCGCCCGCCGACGCGGCCCACTTCGAGCGTGACCAGAGCAATCGAAAGTTTTACGACCCGGACTTTAAGTCCTGCACCAGTTTTATTGCCATGATCGCGCAGCAGCGCTTTGGCTTCGATCCCGTTCCCTTAGCCGACCTTGTCCATTGGACCGACGTCATCGACGGCGCTCTCTATCCCGACGCCAAAACAGCCGTCGAGATGCAGGCGCCCGCCATGAAGCTGACCATGGTCATCGAGTCCGCACCCGATCGGTTCGTCCCCAACCTGATTCCGCTGCTCGCCACCAAGTCCTTGGCGGCTATTTTGGAAGAGTCCTTTGTGGCCCCGCTCTTGCCCCCGCTGCTCCGCCGCCACGAACTCTCCATCGAGATTCTTAAGCAGCGTACCGAGTGTATCGACGGAACCATTTTTTTCGACGTTACCGATCACGATCTCGAGGGCTACAACAAGTTTGTTCCTTACTATCTCCATCCCGAATCCATCTATAGCGTGGGGCTCAGCAAAAGCAGCTTCCGCGTGAAGGTCTCGGTGGGCTCGAACCCCTGGGCTCCGGAAGAGCCGGCCGTCAATCTGGCCAAGATTTGCGAGCGCTACGGCGGCGGCGGACACGCCCGCGTAGGCGCTATCTCCTTCAACGTGAACCAGCACGCCGCAGCCATCAGAGCTTCCCGCGAAATAGTAAATGAGCTTCGCGCCGCCGTTCGCTCGCGAAAAGGCTGAAAGTCAGCGCTCCGAAATTCCGCTGGTGAGGCAGGTGGCGGGGTTGCCGTCCCCCGAGGAGCGGATCGACCCTGACTGGTCCGAGCAGAAGGCACGCCGCCCAAAACTGTTTCCTCCGGGCACGGCCACCAAATGGAAACTGGTTGACGGGGTTCCCGTGCAGCCGGAGAGCGTAAATACGTAACCGTACTTCTTCCCGCTGGCCAGACCGCTGGCGATCAGCATGGCCTGATGTTCATTGGCCGCGCCACCGCCGAAGCCATCCAGGTCGGAAAGCGTGCACGTATAGCCCACGGAAGGATACCTAACCGCGTAGGTGGCCTCGGCCGTAAGAATGGTTTGCATTGCCGCCAATACCCACTCGTCACTCCCGAACGTGGTCGTCGAGGCTTGGCCTTGCGGCTGCAGCGGCGCAGTCCCCGCAGTTCGTGACTTCATCCCCTCCGAGATGCTCTTGAGAAAATCCGGGTCGGCCAGCGGCAGGCGTATCGTGACGAGGATTTCATTGAGCTTCCAAACCCCGGCCTCCATCTTCATCGCAAACGTCATTCGCGGCAGGAACGGACTCCGCTGAGGTTGCTTTTCCTTGTATGTGTGAAACGATACTTCGATATCATCCTCATCTCCCAGCAGGGAGTCATTTTCGACCATCATCTCAAATTTCTGGCCGGAGTGAGGATCGTCCGCGGTCAGCATCACGGAACCGGTCTCAAAGGTTTCGAAGGTCTTTCCCTGCGTCTGGAATTGCCCGGCCAGCGCGGAGTACTGCTGCAAGGTTGCCAGAGCGCCAGACTTCTCCAGTGCGTCAAAAGCGGCTGCAGGCAGGTGCTTCGCAAAAGTTCCCGGCGTCTTGCCGAAAAACATCTCCATCAGCGCCTGCCGGGCGGTTTGCGGGGGCGTTACGGCGGCCGGCGATTGTGCCCACCCCGGAGCGACCGCGAGCGCTGATAAGGCCAACCAGCTTGCGAACGTTTTCATGGCGATCCTCCTGGCCATTTCCACGATATTGCCAGCACAAGCGAATCCCCACCAGTTACGGACGTAAGCAAATGAAGATGGAGTCGTTGCCGTGGTAATCTGGCTTGCGCGCCGCATGCTCTTGCCCGCAACGAAAATCGACCTGCAAAAAGCCCAGAGAAATCTGCTGCGGGCAGTGGCTTCCTTCGAGTTCGCCAAGGGCATTTTGGTTTTGCTGATCGGCCTTAGCGCCCTCCTGCTCGTCCACAGGGATGCCTGGGTGATTGCCGAAAGCTTGCTGGCTCTTTTGCACATCAGCACCGACCGGCACTCGGCGCAGCTCTTTCTCGATCTTGCCGACAACCTCACCGACGCCCGCTTGTGGGCCGCTGCGCAACTCGCATTCACCTACTCTGCCTTGCGTTTTGCCGAAGCTTACGGCCTATGGAGGCAACGTACCTGGGCGGAATGGCTTGCCTTCGGCTCTGGAACCCTGCTTCTCCCGCTCGAAATCCGGGTACTCTTTCGCGGCATTACGTTTCTGCGCTCGGCGATGCTTGTCGCCAATCTTGCGATTGTTCTCTACATGTTCTTCCTGCTGCGTGCGGGGCGCCGCCGTCGGCGGGAGTTACAATCGATTCGGCCCGAAACCCCTGACCAGAGCGGCAAGTAGGGTCCAACGACTCTGGCCGGACACGCTCCTCTGCCCGATAATTGATAGCCGTGGAGGTTCCTATGCGCGTCTCCTGTTGTTGTATGCTGTTCCTGCTTTCCGCCCTTGGAATTGCCTTTGGCCAGGATACAAATTTTCCTTCGGGCCCTCAGTACCTGAATTATGGTTCGCCGTTGTTCGCGCGTTCCATTTCTACGCCTTCTATGTCATTGGCGGGTCCGCTTCTTGAGCTTGGCGCCAATAATGCCACTGGCGGCCTCATTGCCGGCGCCGGAAACCAGACTGTGTTAGCGCCGAGTGCAGTCGCTTTGGCCACGATGGATTTGTTTCCCATCTTCTACGGCACGCCTGCGGCCAGCGTCGTCGAGATCAGTTTTCCCCCTGAACCGTCCCCCAATGAACTTCCGGCTGGCATTTTCGACACTGGAGTCTGGCAGATGACCACCGCGCAGGCATTGCGCGAGCGTGGCTACGGAGTCACTCTGGCGGAAGCCGCTGGGTTGGGCAGAGCGCACATCCGCCACGCGACTCGCGTCTACACCAATGCTGATATCGATCGACTGCGTAGCGGCAGCTAAGTCCCGGTGTTCCGCAGCTCTCACACGCGGGCGAAGTCGATAAACCCACGCTGCACGTCAACGCGAATCAGTTTGACGCGGAGCTTGTCTCCGACGTCGGCTCCCTGCTGGCCTTGAGCCAGCAATCCCTCAATGTGCGGTTGCGCCACGCGGACAAACGTTCCCTTTGGAGTTGCGCCGGTGACGATGGCGTCGAAAATCGCCCCGATGCGATTCTGCATCCCGGCCGCAGCCAGGCGCTTGGACATTTCACGCTCGACTTTGCGCGCGGCGTCTCCCCGCTCAGTGCAGTTGGCTGCGACCACAGAAAGTTCGTTATCCAAGTAAGGATTGGGCTGGCCCGCGAGCATGGCTTTGATAAGTCGTTGTGTGACCATGTCAGCGAAGCGGCGATTGGGAGCGGTGGAGTGCGTGTAATCCTGAACCGCCAGGCCAAAGTGTCCCGGCGCAGGATCGCCGGGGCGTTCGAGAACGTATTCTCCAGGGCCAATTAGTTTAATCACGGCGAGGGAAAGATCGGCAAAATGATCCGGGTCTGCCGTCTTGCGCTTGATCAGAAAATCGTTGAGCGCTTTGGAATCCGGGTCGGCTGGAAGTTTTTCGCCGTAGGTCGCGGCCAGTTGGACGATGCGATCCCAGCGCTCGGGCTGCTTTACGATGCGGCGTAAAGATGAAACTTTCTCCAGCATCCGTGCCACCACGCCGTTGGCGGCAATCATGAAATCTTCAATCAACTCGGTGGCGTGATTTTTCTCCTGTTTCACCACGCCGACCACCTGGTCATTCAGCAGCAAGGGATGGAGTTCATCGGTCTGGAGATTGAGCGCTCCATTCTCATAGCGCCGAGTCTTCAGCTTCTGCGCTACCTCATCCTGCAAATGCAGTTGGGCCTGAAGATCGGAGGAAGCGGCCACCTTCGGAGGCGCCGCCGCCGCGCCTTCGAGCCACGCTCCCACGGAGTTGTATTGCAGTTGTGCCTGGTTGCGAACCAGCGCGCGATAGACGTCGCTGGAGGTGACGTGGCCGTCGCCGTCCACCACAAATTCGGTGATCACGCTCAAGCAATCCTGACTTTCCAGCAGGGAAGTCTTGCCCGTAGAAAGCTCCTCCGGCAGCATGGGGAAGTTTCGGATTCCGGTGTAGACCGTCGTTGTTTCCCGGGCGGCATGCTGATCGATCGCGCTCTGCTTGGGGACGAAGGCATCCACATCGGCAATGCCGATCAGAACTCTGACATCGCCGTTCGGCAATCGCTCTGCGACCTCGATCTGATCCAGGTCGCGCGAGGTATCGTTATCGATCGACGACCACAATTGACTCCGCAGATCGCGCACAGCCCCCCCGGCACTGATCGCGGGAGGATGAGCCCGCAATTCTGCCAACTGCTGCTGGACTGCGGGTGAGAAGTCCGGTTGAAAGCCGTGTTGCTGCACGACATCTTTTGCGACGGCTTGCAGGTCGAGGTGCGATGGGCTGGTATTGGGCATGAACCTCTCGTCAGGACTGGAACGCTAAGAGCTTTTTCACCACGGAGGCACAGAGGCACGGAGAAGATCTGTAATTTGTTTTGTTCTTGCCCTCGTATTCTCCGTGTCTCCGTGTCTCTGTGGTGAAGGGCTTCCTACTCAGTGACCACAGCTTTCACCAGATTTCGGGGGCGGTCTACGTTGTATCCCTTCTTCGTAGCCACATGAAAGGCGAACAGTTGTAGAGGGATCACTTCGACGATGGGAAGCAATAGTTCGGGCGCGGCCGGAACCAAGAACACATCGTCGGCAACCTTGGCCACCTCGTGGTCTCCTTCGGTGGCGACCGCCACCAGCCGCCCGCGGCGCGACTTGACTTCCTTCATCACCTCGAGGGTGCGCCGGTAGCGCAGAACCGAATCCGGATCATGATGGTCGCAGGTAGCCAACACTACGACCGGAAGGTGTTCGTCCACCAGCGCGTTGGGCCCGTGTTTCAATTCTCCTGCAGGGTAGCCCTCCGCATGGGCATAAGAGATTTCCTTGAGTTTGAGCGCTCCTTCGCGCGCGATGGCATAATGCACCCCTCGTCCGAGGTAGAGAAACTTTTCCGCATGTAAATGCTTCTGAGCGAATTGTTCCGCAAGATCGTCCCAGGTCCGTAGATTGGCCTCGATCGCGTCTGGGAGCCGCAGCAGCCGCTGCAGATAAGAGCGCGTGACCTCCGAGGTCATGCGGCCGCGTTTTCGAGCGAGGAATAACGCCATCAGATAGAGAATCGTGACCTGGGTGGTAAAACTCTTGGTTGCGGGCACCGCAAGTTCCGGGCCCGCTCCAGTGATCAATGCGGCACTGGCTTCCCGGGGAATCGTGGCGTCCGCCACGTTGGAGACTGCGATGGTCTTTACGCCGCGGGTCAGGGCCTCGCGCTGCGCGGCAATGGTGTCGGCCGTTTCACCGGATTGCGTGATCACCATGACGATGGGGTCGACCGCTGCGTGCGTGGAGCGATAGCAGTACTCGCTGGCATATTCCACGTCGACGGCAACGCCGGAAAGGTCTTCGATCATGATTTCGCCCGCCAGGCCGGCATGACGGCTCGATCCGCTGGCGGCGATGATCAGCTTCTCGAAGGTCAGCAAAGCGCTTTCGATGGCATGCAGTTCGCCCGGGAAAAGAATGTCATTCTGCAGGTGCTGATCGACGGTTTTGGCGATGGCCCGGGGTTGTTCGTAGATCTCGCGATGCATCGCATCGGGAAAACCGCCGGCAGCGAGGTTGGAATTGGATTTGGTTGGATTCATGATCGACTGCGGCTGAGAGTAAATCATTTGCCGCGGCCGGAGCAAACCGGATCCGCGCAGCTCGGAGCCCTCGAGCATACGCCCAATCAGAAACCACACCGTTGCGCGGCATTCCGTCAAAATCCACATGAGATAATGAACCCACACGCACCGGCCCCGTAGCTCAGTTGGATAGAGCAGCGGTTTCCTAAACCGTTGGTCGGCGGTTCGACTCCGCCCGGGGCCTCCATGATTTCAGCACCGGAGAATGTATCCGGGTTGACCAGGATACTGCGGGAAGAGTTCAGGCCACGGGGCAAGAAAAAACCGCTCTTCCCAACCGGGAAAAGCGGTTCATAAAACACGGATTGTCAACAACTCAGGTTACATGCAGCCGCTGAACTTGAAAGAAGCCATGCGGGTGTGCCAGTTGAATCCGTTGGCGGAGTAGTATTCCTGGGCGTACCAGAAGGTACAGTCATCCGTCGGATCGATGGCCATGCTGCTGTAGTCTCCCCAGCGGCCTCCTGCACCAGTTTGAACGCCTGTGCCAGTCTTGATGTTCTTGGCGGATTCCATGGTGCCCTTCGCATCCGTCGGAATGCGGCCTACGAACTCGATGGTGGGCTTGGTTGACGTGTTCGACTTGCTGTAGCCCAGGGCAATGTCGCCAACTTTGTCCATGGCGATGCTGCCCATCCACTTGGCTACCGAACCGGAGCCTCCTCCGACCGTCCCCGACTGGAAGATGATCGGCGAGGAACCAGGACTGCGAATCTCGTACCAACGCACACCCGACACAGCGCCGCCTGTGCCTGAAGGTTTGATGGAGTGGTTTGCCACCAGCGACTCGTGATCACCGAAGTTGCGATAGGCGAAACGGTGCATGATGTGGCCGCCGAGGGAATCCAGTTTCTCGCCTGGGGACGGCTGCGTGATGCAGTTGCCGGTAGCGGCGCAGGCGTCGGTATATGCGGCAACCTTCAGTTTCGTTGGCCCAGTGAAGGTGGAGTTGGTGGGGACGACAAAGTCCACGTGGAACTGGTAGAGATTGAGCTGGGTAGTGGAGGTAGCCGACTCTTCAATCTCGTAATTGGGAGCGCCGGTAGGCGGCAAAGTTGCGCCGTCGAGATCTGAAGGTAGCAGGGCAAAATCAGTGACGCCCCGCTGAAAGCAGATGGCAGTCGCAGGATTGCCGGCCAGCATGTTGGTGCGGTCCAACGCGCAGCTCTCGGCGCCGGTAAAGCTGCCTCCACTGGGGAAACTATTGGTGGTCAGATAATAGGCATCTGGCCACACTGCCAGTTTGGGATAGTCGGGCAGAGTCTTGCCATAGGAGAAAGAGTAAAGATGGTAGGTACCAGTGGCATCGGAGGTAGTGGAAACCGCTACGCAGGCATTATTCACGGTGAAGGTGTTGTTGAAGGCGATCATCGTGATGGTCCAGCGCGCTGCGATCTTGTCGTAATTAACCACGGGGTCGCTCAAGTTGCCCGTGCCGCATTCTCCACCCAGCGGACTGTAGAGCGTCTGGATGTTGGTGGGACCCATCTTCAATGTGCCCGTGGTCTTGTCGTAAACGGAATAGGCGATGTTGACCGTCTCCACGACCTGGGTGTCACCGACCGAGGCATTGGTGTCGGGAGGCACGAAGCCGCCGCCCTGGCTGCCCGTAATGCCGTCAAAGTTCAAGCCGATGGTGGCTGAAACCTCCGGCAAAATGAGAGTCTGGGTGAGGGGATCGGGGACTTTGCTAACGTGCATGGGGGCTACGCGCTCATGCTCTTTGCGCATCATCGGACGGAAGGGCAGCGGCTTCATGTCCCGGAAAGCCAGCGGGGTAACAGCCTGTTGAGCGTGGATCACGATCGGATTCGTTTGTACCTCAGCAGCGAACAGCGCCGAAGACATCAGAACCGCGCCCGCAACGATGAGAAACTTGGAAACTGGTTTCATTGAATCTCCTTAAGAATTTGTGGTTCGCGAACTTTTGGGCGAAACCCTGGCACAGTAATCCCCCGTCTCCTACAACTTAACTTTCTTCAGTTGTCAACGGAGCATTGCCGATGCTGACAACACCAGCCTGGCAAGTCTTAGAATTCACCGACAGGCTTGTTGAGGTTCCGAGGGTTAACCGGAAGCAGGGGGACAACAAGACCGAGCGATTTTCTTACTATTGCCCCTGGTTGTCAATTGTGAAAATTCCTTCACATGCTAAGGTCTCTAGCACGAAGGTATCAACACTTCTGCGAGCCTCTGTCGGCGTAGCACCACGTCAGAACCCCAACGCGCTCACCTGTCCTATTTGAGTCGTTGACCCGTCGCAGCGTCGAAGACGGCGTTGCGCAGGAATTGTTCCGTGGACCAGGGAGGCGCGTCTCCCCCGAGATACTGATGGAACCACTCGAGGTGCGCGGTGTAGTACAAAGCCATTTCATACCAACTGGGCCAGTGGCCGGCGTTGGAATAGATGATCAGTTTCGACGGCACTTGCATCTCTTGCAGGGACGTGAACATCTGCAGCGACTGCGTGTAGGGGACGCGATAGTCGCGCTCGCCAGAGATAACCAGGCAGGGCGTCTTGAAGTTTTTCACAAAATAGGAGGGTGAGAACTTTTCGTACTGATCGGAGTTCCACGGCTCACCTTTGTAGTCCCACTTGGGGAACCATAGTTCTTCGGTCGCGCCGAACATGGAGCGGAGATCGAAGATGCCCATCATCGACGCGATGGCCTTGAACCGGTTGGTGTGGCCCTCGAACCAGTCCATCATGTAGCCGCCGTAGGACCAGCCCATGGCGCCGGTTCGGTCGGGATCGACGTAAGGAAGCTTGATGAGTTCGTCGGTGACTTTCATCAAGTCCTCAAAAACCTTGCCACCATGGTCGCCGGAAATCTCCGCCGTGAAATCCTGGCCATAGCCCGTGGATCCATGCGGATTGGCGAAAGCGACGACATAGCCGGAGCCGGGATACACCTGCCAGTCTCCGCGAAAGGAGTCCTGCCATTGCATCTGCGGCCCGCCGTGAACGTTGAGAATCAGCGGATATTTCTTGGATGCGTCGAAGTTGTGCGGCTTGACGATGAAAACCTCGATCCTCGCTCCGTCGGCTCCCTTCACCCACAATCGCTCGGCCGGACGAATGTCCACATCGTTGACGACGGCGTCGTTGAAGTGAGACAGGCGTTGCGGCGTCGAAGACTTTCCATCAGCCAGGTCCACCGCAAACAGTTCGACCGGGTCGCTGACGGCACGCCGGGTGTAGACGATGCGGCTATTGTCAGGTGCGAGCTCGAAGGAGTCGATGGTGCGGTCCACGAACACTTGTTGAATGGATCCGGAGTCGAGGCTCACGCGGAAGATGGGATTGTCGCCTTCGACCGGAGCATCGAAATAGAGGGATTTCGAGTCCGAAGCCCATTGGAAGGCATCGACCCAGTTGCGGAAGGACTCGGTGAGCACGCGTGATGTGCCGGTGGTGCGATCATAGATAGCCAGGCGAAAGAGGTCCGATTCATAGCCGGGTTGCTTTTGCAGTTGATACGCGATGTACTTGCCGTCCGGCGAATATTTCGGATGGCCGTCGAAGGCAGGATTCGCAGCCGTGATGTTGCGCGGCGGCTGATTGCCATTGAGCGAGACGATCCACACGTCACTGTTTGTGGAGGAGGCGAGGTCGCGGTCATGATTGGAGTCGAAGGCAAGCTCGGCGCTGTCCGGCGAGAAATCGTACTGCAAGGATCCGCCGAGTTGGAACGGAGGCGAATCGAAGTCTCCCGGCGTCAGGTCGCGCACTGCACCGGTGGAAACATCGGCCAGCAGGACGTGGGTGCGCTGACCGTCTTTCCATTGCGTCCAGTGGCGGTAGAGCAGCGCATCGGCCAGATGGGCGTGGAGCGGGCCCTTGCTCCAGCGGTCGCTGATCTTCTTGTTGCAGGCATCGTCGGCGCCGCATTCGGGGTAGACGTCGCTCGAAAACGCGATCCATTTTCCGTCCGGTGACCAGAGCGGGTCGGAGACGCCCGTGGAAATGTTGGTGAGCTGCCGGGCTTCGCCGCCGCTGGCTGAGATGACGTAGAGATTGTCGTCGCCGTCGCGCGAACTGACGAAGGCGATCCACTTGCCGTCGTGCGAGAAGATGGGCGACGATTCGCCCTTTTCGCCGAACGTGAACTGGCGCGCGTTCTTGCCGTCGGCATCCATCAGCCATAGGTGCCGTGTGCGCTTCGCCTTCGCCAGGTCGCTCGTTTGCAATACGAATAAAACGGTTTTGCCGTCAGGAGATACGTGCAAGTCTTCTATTCCCTTAATGCGGTAAAGGTCTTCGATGGTGAAGGCACGTTTGGCGGCAACGGCTGGAATAGCGAGCAACAGAAAGCCGGCGACGAACGGGAACAATCTCCTGTACATGAAGCTCCTCGTCTCAAAGTAAACTGTGTGGATAACTCGCGAATTTAAGCACAATCCGGCCCTCTCGCGCCAGCGTCCCCGCAGAGGCCTTGGGCGGAGCCGAACCGCCGACCAAGGTTTGGGAATCTGCTGACCGATTTCAGTCACTTGCGTTGGTTACTATCGATTACCTGCTCGTTTGGGTCGCTAATTTCCTGCACCGAGAATTGTGCTACAATGAATCTCAACGCTACTGCCACGGTTTGCTCGTGACGCGGTGATCCTGTTGGATCAAGATTCATCTCCGCCTTTCCTGCCCGCCGTTTATTCAGCGTAAATCAAGACATCAGAGCGGCATGGGAACTCACGACACGTGTGTAACATCAGGCCCCTCCAGAAAGAACAATTACGAATGACAAGCTTCACAGAACTACCGCTATCTTCTGCGTTGCAGCAGAGGCTGGCGACAGCTCAATTCCTTATCCCTACGCCCATTCAGGCGCAGGCTATTCCTTACGCCCTTGAGGGCAAAGACGTGCTGGCCACGGCGCAGACGGGAACCGGCAAAACGCTGGCGTTTCTGATTCCGATCATCGAAATGCTTCAGCGCGAACCCTCGCAAAAAGTCTGCGTGCTGGTATTGCTGCCCACGCGCGAGCTGGCGATTCAGGTCAACGAAGAATACGAAAAACTGCGGGGCAAGGGACTATCGAAGGCGGCGCTGGTGATCGGAGGCGTCTCCGAAAAGGCGCAGATCCAGGCCGTGCGCGCCGGCTCCAGCGTGGTGGTCGCAACCCCCGGGCGCTTGCAGGATTTCATCAGCCGCAAGCTGGTCGACTTGCGTGAAGTTAAGATCCTTGTGCTCGACGAAGCCGACCGCATGCTGGACATGGGGTTTCTGCCCGCCATCCAGCGCATCCTGGCGATCCTGCCGCAACGGCGGCAGACCCTGTGCTTCTCGGCCACGATGGAGCAATCCGTCGCCGGCCTGGTGAACGATTCCATGCGGGATCCTGTGCGCGTGGCGGTTGGGTCGGTTCTCAAACCGGTGGAGAGCGTCCGGTTGCAAGCCTATGAAGTGCGCCCCGCCGAGAAACCGGATGTGCTGCGGCAACTGCTCTATGCCGAAAAAGGACAGACATTAATCTTTGCCCGCACTAAGCGCGGCACGGAACGGCTGGCCAAGGAATTGGTGCGTGAAGGCTTTTCCGCGGCGATGATTCACGGCGACCGCTCACAATCGCAGCGCAATGGAGCGCTCAGTGGATTTCAGCAGGCTCGCTTCCAAATACTGGTCGCCACCGACGTAGCGGCTCGCGGCTTGCACATCGATGATGTTGCGCATGTGATCAACTACGACCTGCCCAAGATGGCGGAGGATTTCATTCATCGCGTGGGACGAACGGGGCGAGCGGGGGCGGAAGGGCTGGCCACCAGTTTAGTGGCGGGCGGCGAGGTCATCGAACTGCGGCATATCGAGCGCACTTTGAAATTGAAGATCGAACGCAAGCAGGTGGATTGGGCCAACGCAGAGCGGTCCGAGCATGTTGTCCAAAACACGCTGGCCAGCCGGACGCTGACCAGGTTGCCCGGCGAAGTGTTCGCTTAAGAAGGAGATCGGTGAGGAAATCGATGGGGCGCGTCCTAAAGACGCGCCCCAACTTTTTTGGATTAACTTGATCGTTCGATCTATTGTGCGGAACGTTTACGGTTCGGTCTTTTCCGGCTCGCGTTCGCGGGGAATGCTGGAAATATCGGCGTCGTCTCCGAGCTGAAACAGCGCGGCCTGCTCAGCGGCGTGCCTTTGCAGTTCGTCCAGGTCCAGTTCGGTGGAATCGCTCGACGTGCCCGCTGGTTCGTCTTTACGCTGGATGCGGCGTTCGGCCTTGTCGCGCTGCTTTTGCTGGCGCGTGTGTTCTTTCTGGCGTTTGGTAAAGCTTGATCGACCTCGTCCTGGCATAACAATCTCCCATTGTTTCTTGCTGATCGAACGTTCCGCTCAGCGGCTAAAGCCGCTGTTGAGTTTGCGGCGTTCACGGCGCGGCAAAAGCCGCGCCCTTTCAAAATTGGGCCGCAGGTCGAGCTACCAGCGGGGTTCCCTGGGCTGGCGCGCGTGTCCCTGATAGTCGTCGCGACTGCCGCCGCCTCCGCCACCAAAGCGTTTCCCACCGCCTCCGCCGCCGCGCGGCGCATCGGTCTTTGGTTTCGCCTCGTTGATCTTCAGGGCCCGCCCGCCAAGCTCGGTTCCATTCAAGGCGGCTACCGCCTTATCGGCTTCCGCTGCATTCGTCATCTCGACAAAGCCGAAGCCGCGGGCGCGGCCGGTTTCGCGGTCGGTGACGATGCTGACGCGCTCGACTGCGCCATGCGCCTCAAACAAGCCGCGCAGCTCTGGTTCGGTGGTGCTGTGAGGTAAGTTGCCGACATAAAGATTCTTCATAGGAGTTCTTCTCTTTCTGTTTCTGATGAGACTGTTTCTGCCGAGAAAGTTTCTGCTGCGACGGTTTCGGCTGCAAACAAGCGTTGAGGGGGAGTGGGTGCGAGTGCGGAGTGCTGCTCGATGGCTTCCGCCCACCGGGAGGGTCTTGGAGTTTCCCGTAGCGCGCGCGTGCGGGCCTCGCTGACCGCGCGGACGCTGGAAATTTTCCGGCACGCTTCCAATATTCCCCAGCGCTGCTGCGATGAGCTTGCCGAAGCTTGAGTGAGTAGCGCTGCGACCAGCTCTTTGTGCAGGGCGTCCGCGTCTTGCTCGGCGGGCGCTTCGTCGGAATGGGGCGCAGCCGCAAGATACTCGGGCCCGCCCACGAAGAAAGCAATTTTCTGCGGAGGGCTGGCGCTGCGAAGGTCGGTGCAGAATTTGTCGCGGCTGTCGATTTCCCCGGCCACGTTGATGAGCACAAGATTGTACAAGTCGGCTCGCCACCAGCAGCGCGCTTCGACCACATCCGCTGCGCAGTCAACCTCGATGCCGAGCTTTCGCATCACGTCGGCCCGCAGATCACGTTTGGTCTGCGAGGTGTCCAGCAGGAGTACACGCTTCTTCTTTGCCGGAATGCCATCCGGATTCGGCTGTGGCAGTGCGAGCACGGGAGTGGTCATGCTACCTTCTCTTTGAGGTTCGCTGGCGCAGCCGGGGCTACCAGGTGTTGCTCAGCCAGGGCCTTCAACATTTTTTGATTGCTCTGACGGCGGCTGATCTTCTGCCTGCGCCGCCGGTTAAATCTGGCTTTGTCGCCGTTGATTCCGGACATATTGGCCTCCTGCCTTGAGGGCTGGTTAACGTAAACCCCTGGCGCCGCGATATTCCAGCTTCCGCACGGACGTCGAAGTTGTAGGCATGCTGAAGATCCCGCTACCAGCGAATCGTCGAATCGGCCAGACCGCATGGCCGCTTGTTGAAGTCGATGTTTTGGGATTGAAGGAACGGATCTTCAGAGGTTTTCAGGTTCGACACGTCACTCGCCTTTCAGGGAATCTCTCAATCGCGAAGGCGCAACGTGCTGTTAGGGTGTCTTCGAGGTCAAGATCTTTATTATACGCTGCATTCATAGATATTGCTTCGGTTTTGCACGACTGGAAGGCACCAAAGGTCCGAAGACCGCAACTTGTCGTGATGAACTTATGGCTGGGAGGGACTGACGCTGCTGGGCTTGGGAGTTTTGCAGAGAAGCAGGCAAAGCACAGCGGTTCCTCCGCCCGCGGCGCCGCCAATCTCGAGCCATTTCATATTCAGGCCATTGCCGGCCCCTGTGGGGCGCAGAGTGGCTCCGCAGGCTGCCGCCTCGTCGCGGGTTGCCTGCTGTCCCTCATGCACTACGGCGGATGGAGAGGAGTTGTTGTCCGTCGCTGCTTTCCGCGACACGACGCTTTGCAGGATATTCACATCGTCTTTGTGGGCCGCCACCTGCACCGTGCCGCTGACGTCGGCCACATCGTATTGCGTCCGCTCGTTCGAAGCGGGCTCGACCTTGATGCAGTTCACGTGTACGTTCATCGCCGTGGAGGTTCCCACGGATACGCTTCCATGTTCCAGGTTCAGGGAGTTGCCTTGGAACTTCACGACCGACTGCGGCTGAATCAGGACAGACGACCCTTCAACGTCGAGATTGGCGACGGAGCCAGGTTTGGTCTCCAGCAAATCGCCGGGAAAGACGACGGTGGAGTCTGCCACCTCAGCGCCGTTCACCCACACTCCGCCCTGGCTATGCACGACGGCAGCGCCCGTATTTGCTGCCAGCAACGACAGCGGACACAGGACAACCATCATCCAGCAAACAGAATTGCGTAAAGCGGGCACACTCATATCAAAAGGAAATTTCCACAGACGGACGCAAAAGTGATCGTAGCGTGAGGCAGTGAGGTCGTCTATTAGCTCTTTGGATGCCCGTCGCAGAAAGATAGTTGTGGCGCGGGCTGGCGCTGCGTCGGCTTGCGAACTCCGGTATGCTGGGCGGACATGCTTTCATGAAAGTGCATCGGTGCGGTCTGATGAATCGGGGTTTCACAGAACATGGAACCAAATCACGCCAACGGTCCGGTGATTGAATTCCGCGAAGTGGCCTACTCGCTGCCCAATGGCCAGCAACTGCTCTCGCGTCTGAATCTGCGGGTAGAGCGCGGCGAGACGCTGGTCCTGCTGGGACGCAGTGGCTCCGGAAAAACCACCACGCTCAAGCTGATCAATCGCCTGCTCGCCCCCACCAGCGGGGAGGTGCGCGTGAATGGCGCGTCCACTACGGAGGGCGATGTCATTCGTCTGCGTCGAAGCATCGGGTACGTCATCCAGGATGTAGGCTTGTTCCCGCATTTTACGGTGGAAAGAAACATTGGCCTCGTTCCGCGCATCGAGGGCTGGCCCGCCGATCAGATACATCGGCGTGTCGAGGAATTGTTGCAGATGGTTGGACTGGAGGAGCACCTGGCCTCGCGTTATCCGCACCAACTTTCGGGCGGGCAGCGGCAACGAGTGGGAGTAGCGCGGGCGTTGGCCGCCGATCCCGCGATCCTGCTGATGGATGAGCCTTTCGGCGCGCTCGACGCACTTACCCGCAACCAACTGCAGCGCGAGTTTCTTTCGCTCCAGCAGAGGCTGGGCAAAACAGTGGTCTTCGTCACCCACGACCTGCGCGAAGCTTTACGGCTGGGTTCGCGCATCGCGCTCATGGAAGCTGGACGGTTGGTTACGGTTCTTCCCCCGGCAGACTTCTTGCGGTCCAACGACCCGTTGGCCGCCTCCTACGTGCGGGCATTCGGAGACGGACTGGACGCGGTAACGAATCGAGGCGAGTCATGAACCTCTTTCACTTCCTCTTGCAAAACCGCGAACAGGTCCTGGAACTCACGCTGGAACATCTCTGGCTGGTGGGGATCTCCACGCTGCTCGCGGTGCTGATAGGTATACCTTTGGGCATACTGAGCGCGCACTGGCCGGTTTGGAACAAGCCGGTGCTGGGAACCGCGAATATCATTCAGACGATTCCTAGTCTCGCGCTTTTTGGATTCTTACTGCCGGTGCCTTGGCTCGGCGATCGCGCCGATCGTCTGGCGATCTTGGCGCTGACCCTCTACGCGCTGCTGCCCGTGATTCGCAACACCTTCACCGGCATCCGCGGCGTCGATCCTGCGGTGGTCGAAGCCGGACGCGGCATGGGACTCACCAGCCGCCAACTTTTGTTTCAAGTCGAACTGCCGCTGGCGCTGAGCGTAATTCTCTCCGGCGTGCGAGTGGCGGTTGTTGTGTCAGTGGGACTGGCCACCATCGCTGCCGCGATTGGCGCCGGAGGCCTGGGCGAGTTCATCTTTCGCGGCCTCGCCATGGTGAACAATCAACTCATTCTGGCGGGAGCGATTCCCGCGGCAGTCCTGGCGCTCTCGGCCGATTATGGCTTGGGATGGCTGGAGAAGCGTTTGCGGCCACGATGAAACGGGATCGGCGCAAAAGGCGTTGCGGCGTTTTCGCAGGTGGGCGCTCGGGTCCGGTCTGCTTGCTCTTCATGGCGCTGCTGTTGTCTTCGTGTGCGCCCTCGCGCTCCGATCGCATTGTGGTCGGCTCCAAGAACTTCACCGAATCGCTGATTCTCGGCGAGCTCCTGGCCCAGCAGATTGAAGCGAGCACGCATTTGAAAGTGGAGCGCCGCTTTTATCTCGCCGGAACCTACATTTGCCAGCAGGCGGTGCTGGCCGGACGCATCGACATCTATCCCGAATACACAGGAACAGCGTTAACCGCCATCCTCAAAAAGAAAGTTGGCGGCGATAAGGGGGAGGTCTACCAGCAGGTCAAGAGCGAATATGAAACGCGCTTCGGCCTTACGCTCGGGCCGCCGTTCGGCTTCAACGACACCTTTGCGATGGAAATTCGTGGAGACGACGCGCGGCGCCTGGGGGTCAAAACCTTATCGCAGGCGGCCGCATTCGCTCCGCACTGGCGAGCTGGTTTTGGTTACGAGTTTATGGAGCGGCCCGATGGATATGTGGGGCTGGCCGCTGCTTATGGTCTCCACTTCGCTGCGCCGCCCCGAATCATGGATCTGGGCTTGCTCGCCCCGGCGTTGAAAGATCGTCAGATTGATATAGCTGCTGGCAATGCTACCGACGGGCTGATTCCAGCGCTGGATTTGTTTGTTCTGGAAGATGACCGCCACTATTTCCCTCCCTACGAGGCAGTCGCCGTGATCCGCCAGCAGACTGTGCAGCAGCATCCCGAGGTTGCCCAGGCGATTGCGGAGTTAAGCGGCAAGATCTCCGATCGGGAGATGCAGCAACTCAATTACGCTCTCGATGGCCAGCACCGCGACGTGAAAGATGTGGCACGCGAATTTCTGCGGCGCAAAGGACTGGTCCACTGAGGTTTGTGTAGGGACAGCCGCCCTTCGACCTTGCTTAGGGCAGGCGCGCTCGGCTGTCCCGCCGAGCGCAGCGAGGCGCCCTTGTCAAGAGACAGACGGTGGAGCAGGTCCGTACAGGCCTGCGTCAAGGGCAAGAATATCGGATCGGGCTTCAGCCCCTGAGTTACCTACCCAGAGCGGAGCTCGACATCCTGCTGGGTCAAACCAGCAACTCGCCCCGCAACGTAAGCACCGCATTCCCCTTGAGAATCACGCGCACGCCTTTGACTTCGCACCACAGTTCGCCGCCGCGCTCCGAGACCTGACGCGCGTGCAGGCTATTCTTTCCCAGTCTCTGCGCCCAATACGGCGCCAATGAGCAATGAGTCGAACCGGTCACGGGATCCTCCGGGATGCCATAGCTGGGTGCGAAATAGCGGGACACAAAATCGGCATTCTCGCCCGGAGCCGTGATTGCGACTCCCGCGGGATGAAGTTTCTCGAGCAACCGAAAGTCAGGACGAATGCTTCTTACGACCTGCTCGCGCCCATACACAGCGAAGTAGTTGTCTTCAATCTGCATCACCGCCTCAGGAGCTTTTCCCAGGCCTTCGATTAACGCGGCCGGCGGATCTGCGCAGGTCCACGGGCGCGAGCAGGGGAAAATCCATGGCCAGCAGGTCTCCGTCACGGGAAACCGTGAGCGCACCGCTGAAACGGGTTTCGAAGCGCACCGAATCGCGCCGGGTTTCGAGAATTTGCAACACGACGAACGCCGAAGCCAGCGTCGCATGTCCGCACAGCTTCACTTCGCAACGCGGCGTAAACCAGCGTAATTCGTAGTGATCGCCGCGAGGGACGAAGAAAGCGGTCTCCGAAAGATTGTTTTCGGCTGCGACCGCCTGCAGCAAGCCGTCATCTAACCACCCTGCAAGAGGGCAAACCGCGGCTGGATTGCCGCCGAAAGCCCTGGCGCTGAAGGCGTCAACGTGAATTACGAGTAGGGACATTACCCTATGGTACTCGGGCGGCCAGGGGGAATAGAATCCTACGCACTCGCGCCAGCCACCGCTAAACAGCCCGGTTGCCGCGAAGTTATTTCGTCCTTCACCACGAGATTGGGAGATCTGAATGCCAGCTACGCAGACCGATTTCGTCATCCGCCACGATCTGATGGAGCGACTCACGGACGCCCGTCAACGCACCGACGATCTGTTCGCGGTGGTCAAACCCGATTCCCTCTATGAACGGCCCATCGCCGAGCGTCACCGCATCATCTTCTATATTGGACACCTCGAGGCATTCGATTGGAATCTTTTTCACGAACGCGCTCTTGGACTGAAGAGCTTTCATCCCGAGTTTGACCGGCTGTTTGCCTTCGGCATTGATCCGGTTGGCGGCGGACTGCCCACGGATCAGCCTTCGGACTGGCCTAGGATCTCAGCAGTGCAGGACTACGTTAGAAGAATCCGGGCCATTCTGGACGTCGAGCTTGCGGACGCACTTGCCGAATCCCAGCTTCCAACCTGCGACGGATTTCCGTTGAGCACTTTGCTCAACGTGGCCATTGAGCACCGCCTCATGCACGCGGAAACGCTGGCTTACATGCTGCATCAGTTGCCGCTTAATCGCAAAGTGAGGCAATCCGAATCGCTGATGATCGTAAGCCCGCCCGTGGTTCATGGCAGCGTCGACATTCCCGCAGGTGCGGTTACACTCGGACTCCCGCGTGGCAGCGATTTGTTTGGCTGGGACAACGAGTATGAAGCTCACGTCGTGAACCTCCCGGCGTTTGTCATCGATCGATACAAAGTGACAAACCAACAGTATCTCGAGTTCATTAATGCAGGTGGCTACGAAACCCGTGCGTTCTGGGGCGACGGTGACAACACTGAAGACTGGAACTGGAAATCCGCGCAGGGAATTTCGCATCCGGCTTTCTGGAAGCGCGCGGGCGAGCAGTGGATGTATCGAACGATGTTTGATGAGGTCCCGCTGCCGCTGGATTGGCCAGTCTACGTAAGTCAGGCGGAAGCGAAAGCCTATGCGCGCTGGGCAGGGAAGTCGTTACCCACCGAGGCCGAGTGGCAGCGCGCAGCCTGCGCCACGGCGCACGGTGACGAGCGCGCGTACCCCTGGGGAGAACAAGCCCCGGACGCCACATTCGGCAACTTTGACTTCGCCCGCTGGAGTCCCGCGCCGGTCAATGCGTTTCCTGAAGGCCGCAGCGCCTTCGGCGTTCACGGCATGTTGGGCAATGGTTGGGAGTGGACTTCCACCGAGTTCGCTCCTTTCCCGGGATTCGAGCCCTTCCCGTTCTACCGCGGATATTCCGCCGATTTCTTCGACGGCAAACACTTCGTCATGAAAGGCGGATCGGCGCGCACCGCGGCCTGCATGTTGCGGCGCACGTTCCGCAACTGGTTCCAGGCGCACTACCAATTTGCCTACACGGGGTTTCGCTGCGTTAGCCGCTGATTATTGATAGCGATCGTCAATGAAGGAGCAGGCAACATGCTGGTTCAAACCATCACTCCCAACACGACGTATGAATTCGCAGCGGATGTGCACGCTGGGCTCACCAAGCCGGGCCAGAAGGAACTGCTGTCGAAGTATTTGTATGACGATGTTGGCTCCGCGTTGTTCGAGGTGATCAGCCATCTGCCCGAGTACGGGCTCACTCGTGCCGACGAGCGCCTGCTGCGGCGGCACAGTCATGACATCGTTGACCGGCTAGCTACTCCGGTTTCTGTGGCTGAACTCGGCAGCGGCAGCGGCAGAAAGACTCGCCACATCCTGGAAGCGCTGTGCCGCCGCCAGCGGACCGCCTACTATCCCATCGAGATTTCCCCTTCCGCTCTGGCCATGTGTGCGCGCGAGCTCAGCGACATCGAGTCCATCAGTATTCTGGGTTTCGAACGCGAGTATCTTGACGGGCTGCTGGAAGTGGCTGCGCAGCGCTCGACCGGCCAGCATCTTCTTGTCTTGTTCCTCGGAAGCACGATCGGGAACTTCGATCGCCCCGCCGGCATTCAGTTTCTGGCCGAAGTTCGCCGCATTCTTCAGCCCGGAGATTCACTGTTGCTCGGGACCGATCTGGAGAAATCCAGCGTTCAATTGCTGGCGGCCTACGACGACGAACTGGGAGTAACCGCGGCCTTCAACTTGAATCTGCTGGCTCGCATCAATCGCGAACTGGATGCCGATTTCGATCTCGCGCAGTTTGAGCACGTGGCCAGAATCAATCGCGAAGCCCGCAGCGTCGAGATGCATCTTCGGTCCATGCGCCGCCAGACCGTGCATGTTCCGGCTGCCGAGCTTCTCGTCGAGTTTCTCGAGGGCGAAACGATCTGGACCGAAAGCAGCCACAAATACTCGCCAGGAGAAATTATTTTCATGGCTCGCACCGCCGGTTTCCGCTGTGAGGCGCAATGGATTGATGAGCAATGGCCGTTTGCGGAGAACCTGCTGATCGCGGAATAGGCCCATCGTAAAACCTCGACGATTTTCTCTTGCTTTCGTTAGCGGGCGCTGTCCGCTCACGCAAGAATTCCCACTTTTGTGAAACAGAAGTAAAACTTTGTAAATCGTGCCGTTTTGTGCGGCGCGGCAATGTACATTAGTAAATAGATGAGTAAGCAGGTAAACAGCAGGGTTTTGAATCAAAGATCAAACGGCCTAGTGGTGATCGCACTCTTTGCTGTAAGTGCAGCTGGACCAGGTCTCTGTTATGCCTCATTTCTCTGGCTGCAAACGCAGGAGGCAACTGCCCCCCGCGCTGTTGCCAAACGCATCGGAGCAATTAAGGCCATTAACGGAACCGAGGTTACGCTAACTCCGGATTCCGGCCCCGACGTGAAGATTGTCGTGCAGCCCGCAACGCAAATCGTTCGTTTCGCTCCAGGCGAGACAAATGTGGAGAAAGCCACGCCCATCCAGTTGCAAGACCTGCAAGTAGGTGACCGCATACGAGCGACGGGCTGGGCCTCTGATCAGAATCCACTTCCAGTTTTGAAGATTGCGGTCATGAAGCACTCCGACCTCGAAGCGAAGCATCAACAGGACCTGCAAGACTGGCAGAAGCGCGGCGTGGGCGGCATTGCGAAAGCCGTGGATGTGGAGGCGGGGACCGCCACCATCTCGGTTCGAAGGAAGGACGTCGTGATTCACAGCTCCGGTACCACCGTGATACGCCGCTATGCGCCAGAGTCCGCGCAGTTTGACGAAGCCAAGCGCAGCACGCTGCAGGAGATTCATCCCGGAGACCAAGTCACTGCGCGCGGCGACCGCAGCGCCGACGGAGGCGAACTGACTGCCGAAGAAATTGTCTCCGGCTCGTTCCCCATTATCACCGCCACCGTCAACTCCATCGACGCGGGTTCGTCGGTCCTCAGCGTCCGCGATCTTTCGTCGAAAAAAACAGTGCTAATTAAGATCACGCAGGACTCGCAGCTTCGCCATGTTCCCCCTGAGATGGCTCAGATGTTTGCCATGCGTTTAAAGGGAAGCTCCGGCGGAGCAGCACCCACTGTCGGATCGAGCGCCGCTTCCCCGCCCGATGGCCAAAGAACCCGTCCAACATCTCCCCCAGGCGGAATGGGCGCTGGGGAAAATGGCCCGGGGGCTCGTTCCGGCGGGCTGGATTTTCAGCGGCTGCTCGACCGCTTGCCCGCAGCTTCTCTGGCGGAACTGCACAAAGGCGATGCCGTGATCGTTGTCTCGACGGAGGGCACCGCCTCGGGATCAGCTACCGCGATCAAACTGTACAGCGGCGTCGAGCCCATTCTGCAAGCCGCGCCCAACGCCGGCCAGGCCATGATGCTTGCGCCCTGGAACCTGGGTGGTCCCTCTGGCGACACTGGGGGTCCTTAGTTTGCTCCACTCGCAAACCAGTGCTGCATCAAAGGTATATGCCGAAGTATGTCATGAAAATGGAATGATGGAATGAAGATTGGTAGCTATCTTTATTTTGCACTTTGTCTTGCACTCATTATTTTGTTGCTGCTATTGTGCGCCACGCTCGGTGTCGCGCAGACCGCCGCATCCCCGGCCGGGACCGGCACTCTGCGCGGGCAGGTAACCGACCCCTCCGGCGCCGCCATCGCCAAGGCCGACGTCGTCATGACGCCTGCGGCCACTTCCTCGACGCCTATAAAAACGCAAACCGACGGGCAGGGCACGTATGAATTCAAAGGGCTGGTGGCCGGTCAGTACTCGTTGACCGTGGTTGCTCAGGGGTTCGCCCTTTACGAAAACGACAACGTGATCATGACCGTCAGTCAGCCCCTGCGCCTCAACGTCGCCATGAACATCCAGGTTGAGGAGCAGAATATCCAGGTGTCCGACACGGCGCCGACCGTCGATGTGAATCCCGGGAGCAACGCCGGAGCCATCGTCATCTCGGGCAAGGAACTGGAAGCGCTGCCCGACGATCCCGACGAATTGCTCACCGACTTGCAGGCGCTGGCCGGTCCTTCTGCCGGCCCTAACGGCGGACAGATCTATATCGACGGTTTCACCGCCGGCCAGCTTCCTCCCAAGTCATCGATCCGCGAGATTCGCCTTAATCAGAATCCGTTCTCGCCGGAATACGACAAGCTGGGTTACGGCCGCATCGAAATCTTCACCAAGCCCGGCACCGACAAATTGCACGGCCAGTTTCAGGTCAGCGGGAACGATTCGGCATTCAACTCGACCGACCCGTTCGCCGGCGCCGAGCCCGGTTATTACACCGTGCAGTACGAGGGAAGCGTCGGCGGCCCGATCAACAAGAACGCGTCTTTTTTTGTCAGCGTCCAGCGCAGAAATATTAACGACCTTGCCGCCATCGATGCCCAGACTCTCGATCAGAACCTCAATCCTGTTCAGATCCTGGAATCCGTCCCTACGCCGCACCAACGCACGAACATCGGCCCGCGTTTGGACTATGCGATCACCAAGAACAACACGCTGACCGCGCGTTACCAGTACTACCGGGACGCGGTGACAAACGGCGGTATAGGCCAGAATACCTTGCCTTCGCAAGCTTACGACTCGACCACCACCGAGCACACCGTTCAGATCGGCGACACACAGGTCTTCGGGACGAAGGTCATCAACGAAACCCGCTTTCAGTATCTGCGGGACAACAGCGCCTTGACTTCACTGGATACGAACCCGTCGGTCAACGTATTGGGCGCATTTACCGGCGGCGGCAATGGCCAGATCAGCGCCGACCACCAGGATCACTACGAACTGCAGAACTACACCTCGGTGATCCATGGCAATCACACCATCAAGTATGGAGTCCGTTTTCGGGCCCTGCACGTTGTCAATAATTCCAACGCAGGTTTCAACGGCACCTTTACATTCTCTTCTCTTACGGAATTTCAGGAGGCGCAATGCGCCACTCTGAGTTCGCCTCCTCCGGCGTGCTTGGGCCTGCCAAGCGCAATCCCGCAGCAACTTTCCATCACGCAGGGGAACCCGATAGCCAGCCTGACAACCTACGATGCCGGGCTTTACGTTCAGGACGATTGGAAGATACGTTCAAATCTCACTCTCAGCTATGGCCTGCGATTCGAAACCCAGAGCGATATCCATGATCACGTGGATTTGGCGCCACGGTTGGGCGTGGCCTGGGGCGTCGGCGGCAGAAGTGGTCCACCCAAGGTTGTGATTCGCGGCGGATCGGGCATCTTCTACGATCGGTTCCAGGAGGCGCAGATCCTGCAGGCGGAGCGGCTGAATTCCATCACTAAACCGCAACAGCAATTCGTCATTAGCAATCCCACCTGTTTCCCGGGACTGGATCATCCGCTCACCACTCCGATCAGCAACTGTGGCACACTCAGTTCCACCATCCCCAGCTATTATCAGATCAGCCCATCGTTGTATGCGCCGTACATTTTGCAGTCGGCCGTCAGTGTGGAGCGGCAGCTCACCAAGTCTGCGACGCTGGCTGTCACCTATCTGAATTCTCGTGGCTTCGATCAACTGCTTAGCATCAATGCCAACGCGCCCTACCCGGGCACACCCTGCTCTCCGAACTGCGCGCCGCCGAATAACAGCAAGAACCTCTACACGTATGTCTCCGAAGGCGTTCTCCGGCAGAACCAGCTCATCGTGAATACGAATATTCGCTCCGGAACGAAGCTGCAGCTATTTGGCTACTACACGCTCAACTATGCCAAGAGTGACTATTCCGGAGTCTCAAGTTTTGCATCGAACTCTTACGACATCAGCCAGGATTACGGCCGGGCATCGTTCGATACCCGCCACCGCCTGTTTCTGGGTGGCTCCATCGCCATGCCTTATTCCGTTCGCCTGAGCCCGTTCCTGATAGCGAGTTCCGGGTCGCCTTTCAACATCACCACCAGTAACGATCTGAATGGCGACTCCCAGTTCAACGACAGGCCCACGCTCGCTCCAGGAGCCACTTGTAGCGCCGCGAACATTTATTGCACGCCTTTGGGAACGTTTAACGCGTCACCCACCGCAGGGCAAAGGCTTGTCCCCATTAACTACAGCACCGGTCCGGCACGCGTCACCCTTAACATGCGGCTAAGCAAGAGCTTTGGATTCGGCCCGAAAGTGAAGGGTGGTGCGGGCAACCAGGGTAACCAGGGGGGCCCGGGCGGTGGTGGGGGCGGCGGCGGCCGAGGTGGAGGTGGTCCGCGCGGAGGGCCTTTGTTCGGCGGCGGGGGTGGGCCCATGATGGGAGGCGGCGGTTCCGATCGCCGTTACAGCTTCACGCTGAGTGCTTCGGCGCGCAATATATTCAACAAGGTGAACGTGGCCAATCCGGGCGGAGTCCTGGGATCGCCATTCTTCGACAAATCCTACAGCCTGCAAGGCGGTCCGTTCTCCACCGGCGTGGCAGTTCGCCGCATCGACCTGCAGGCGGCTTTCAGTTTCTGAACGCACTGGGTGGGTGAGGCCCGGCTGGTCCCAGGTCATAGGTGTTAGGTCTTAGGCTAAGACCTAAGACCTAACACCTAAGACCTGACACCTAACTTCTTGTCTCCACTTTCGACCACAAGACGCCAGTTCCTTCGCTGGGCCGCCGCTGCTGGAGCAGTTGCGCTGGCCGGGGAGGGAATCTTGCTGGCGCCGAATCGTCCTCACATTGTGCGCCAGGATTTTTTTCTGCCGCGTTGGCCGGAACGGCTGGATGGCTTTACGGTCGCCCTGCTCGGTGATTTCCATTACGACCCGTATTTTTCGATCCATCCGTTGCACGCCGCGATCCCCATGGTGAATGGTCTTCGTCCCGATCTGGTCGTGCTCGTCGGTGACTTTGTTTCCGTGCCTTGGGTCGGAGACCGCCGGAAAGGGGCGTTGGCGGCAGAACCGTGTGCTCGCCTCCTCCGCCAGATGACCGCGCCTCACGGCCTTTGGGCCGTTCTGGGCAATCACGACCACGACACGGACCCAGCGCTCGTGACCCGTGCGCTCCAAGCCGAGAGCATTCAGGTTTTGGCGAACCAGTCGGAGGCGATCGAGCGCGATGGCGCTCGCATCTGGCTGGCCGGCGTGAATGATGTGCTCAGCCGAACCGCCGACTTAAAGAAGACCTTGCGTAGCGTCCCCGCCGGCGAAGCCGTTATTCTGGCGGCGCACGAACCTGACTTCGCCGATAGAGCCTCACGATTTCCCATCGACCTGCAGCTTTCAGGACACTCTCACGGAGGCCAGGTGAGATTTCCGCTGCTGCGCCCGCTTCACCTGCCCAAGTTGGCGAAGAAATATTTTTGGGGGACCTATCAGGTAGGTCCCCTCGCGCTCTACACCAACGCCGGCCTGGGAACTGTCAACGTGCCGATCCGCTTGAATTGCCCGCCCGAAATCACGCTGCTGACCCTCCGTCGATCGGGCAGGCAAAACGTCAGCTGATTGCATCCGGCTGCAGCGTCACCACGCAGCATGAAATATGCAATCGCCTTCACATCGCGAACCTCAGGCCACCCGGGACTTCCCTTAACGGGTTGATAGCAATATACTTAGCCCCGCATCAACCTGGCCCCACACTTGCCAATAAACAAGGTCATAGAGGAGCAACCCCTGTTTGGAGGGTTCCCCGCAAATGCTTCGTCTCTGGCCATGGCTCCTGATCCTCTCGGTTCCCGCCACTTGCAACACTTCTGTGCAGCTTACGTCTCCGAGTCTGCGCCAGGCTGTGTTGACCGAGCGTGAACACCAGGCTTGGAAGACTGCGACCCGTGCAGCCGAGTTCAGCGATGTCCCGCATGTGAGCGCACGCGCTCGCTGCGAAGACACCCGGCCGCCTCAGGCTTTGACCACGCCCGATCCTCTGCTGGTTCCAGCCGGAGCAGGACTGAAGGTCAAGGTCAGCTTCATCATCGGTGCCGACGGACGCGTACATAGTCCTCTGATTCTGCAGAGCGCCGGACCCGCGGGCGACCGCAACGTGTTGCGAACCGTCCGCACTTGGCGGTATCGTCCCGCAACCTGCAATGGCGTGCCTACCGAAGCGGAAGGGAAGGTCGAGTTTTCGCGCCGTTGAGATTCGGCTTGCCTGGGGGCCAGCCTTCGGCTTTCGCTCAGGGCAGGCTCAGCTTGAGCTAGAATGACCGCAGCAGCGCGGTCTGAATCGTGGACAAAGACAAAGACAAGAAACTCGCCAAGCCGTCCGGCCCAACCCCAACGCCGGATTCCGAAAGTGTGCCGAGCGTCGGCCCGAACAATCCCGCTCTGGGGGAGATATATAAGCGGCTCTATCCGGAAATGAGGCGGCCCAAGCCGAATCAGGAGGCCATTGCCGTGGCTCTGCAAGCCATGCAGCGCCTTACTATGGAAGGGGATTCCGAAGCCGTCGCGGAAGCTGCCACGCAACATAGCAGCAACGCTCTCACTCCCTGCCCCGTCTGCGGACATCGCAATCGCGAAGGCAACAAGTTTTGCGGCGCGTGCGGACTTCCGCTGGGAGCCGCAGCATCTCAGTCGCCAGGTTCCGCATCGCCGGCTGCGCGTCGCCGGATCACGACGAAATGCCTTTGCCCCAAACTCCGCCACCAGCGCTGGAAGCCAAGGATGAGGTTCATCCGCCGCCAGGCGCTGCTGCCGGCGCGCATTACTATCACCATCACTATCATCACCATTATTTCCAGGGCGGACAGGTGGACGTTGGCGCAGCAACGCCGCGGGCGAACGCTCCCGAGAGCGCGCGCGAGGCGGACCGGCTGAGAGTTGCCGCGGCTGCCAAAGGTGAACCCATGAGCCGCAGCGAGGCCGCGGTCCGGCGGCTTACACAAGAATGGGTTTTGGCGTGCAATACCCGGCAACTGGATGAGCTGATCGAACTCTACGCTCAGGACGCGCTGGTGCTGCGCTCGAATCTTCCTCCCATTCGCGGCGCGGTCGCAGTGCGTGAGTTCTTCTATTCTTCGCTGGAAGCTGGTCTGGGAGAAGTGGCCGTCGATCCCATGCGCGTAGAAGTCTTCGGAGATATGGCTCACGAAGTGGGACGTTACAGCGCGCTGGTTCCGGGAGCGACCGGTAAACGCCGCGAGGAGCGCGGCAAATATCTCTGGGTCTTCGCCAAACAGACGAGCGGAGATTGGAAGCTGGTTGCCGAGTGCTGGGCGAGCGACCTGACGCTTACCGGCGCGGAGTCTGATATTCCCAAGGCCGCGATTGCGCCAGCAAAGACGAACCCGCGGAGAAGCTAATGGGTCTTAGGTCATAGGTGTTAGGCCTAAGACCTAGGACCTATCACCTATCACCTATCACCTAAGACCTAAGCCACACCAAGCTTTCCCAACTCCCCGCGCAACTGATCCAGTGTTTGCATCTGGATCGTGCGCATGCCCAGCTTCGCGGCGCACTCCAGATTCAGCGCGCGGTCGTCGATGAAGCAGCACTCTTCCGGAGTGATCTGCGTAGTATCAATGGCCAGACGGTAGATGCCGCTCTCGGGCTTGCGCAGTCCTACGAAGCAGGAACTGACAAACAGCTGGAAGATCTCCCGCAAGCCGTACTTCTCGATGCGGTGTAAGTTCAACTCGCGGGACTCGTTGTTGATGGTGCTCATGAAGTACTTGCCCGAATCGGCGAGCGCGCGCGCGAATGCGAGAACATCCGGCATCGGCTGCGACAGCGAGAACATGTAATCCCGGAACTCGTCGCGGGTGAAGGGACGGTTGCGGTAAAACACGGTGCGGTCCAGATATTCGTCGAGCGAGATTTTGCCCCGCTCAAACGACGAGATCACCATCTCGTGCCGCGAGTGAAACTCTTCGTCGTCGAGACGAAAGTGCTCGAGCGCAGCCAAGCGTTCGGTGCGGTCCCAGGCATTGGTGATCACCACTCCTCCGACGTCCCAGAAGATGGCATGAATTTCCGACACTGATGAATTCTCCTGCTGGCAGGTTTTGGGTTTTAGGTCTTGGGTGATGGGCCTGGACGCCTAGCACCTAAGACCTAGGACCCAACGCCTGTCTTCCGACCAAGAGTGTAGATCAATTCGCGGATTGTTTGTAAACGGTGGTGTCGGGATGGTAGTTACGCCAGTCGAACCAATAATCTTTCATGGCGGGGACGCGGGCGAGACATTTTCCTTGCGCTGCGCCGGAGGTGGCACAGCCCTGAAAGTTCCACTGGCTGTTGGTGAGTGTGTCGAGCAGGGTCCATTCTTGCGAACCGGTTTGCAGAAAGAATTCGGCGTCGTGGCCGTCGATGCGGCTGAGGAAGACGCGGAAGGATTTGCCGTCGGGGCCGAGAACGAGAAGCAGCGGGGTGCCGTTGACGCGATCGACAACCGGAGACTGCTTGGCGAAAGTCTCCCAGGGATAGGCGCGGGCGGCGCCGTCGATGGTGAGTCCAATGACTACGTCGCGCGACTTCAGTTCAGTGTTCGGGAAGCTGATGACCACCGGCAGCTTGGCTTCGTCCACTTCCCAGTTGCTGTCGTATTCTTTCGCGTACTCGGCGACGGGCGCCAGCACTTCGCCGGAAGGGGATTCGGTTCTCCACTCACCGAACGTGAGTTCGTCGCTCAGGACGAGTTCGAGCGCTGCGCCTTGCAGCGGGCCGTAGATAGCCTTGCCGGTGATCTGCTGCCACCAGGTCCCGGTTTCCTTGTCCCGCATCAGGAAGTTCTGGTTGTTGATGCCGGCCAGATAAAAATGCAAGGCTCTTCCGTTCACGGTTCGCGTCCACACCAGACCGGTGTGACAGAGCGTTCAATAGGTGACTGCAATCGGCACGCCTCCGACCACGTCGTTGAGAACGTGATGGTAGGCCATCTGGCTGATGGGATAGGCGCGGGCGTCGCCGCCGAAGCGGACGGCCAAGATCATTTCTTTAGGGTCGAGCTTGCTCTCGGATTGCGCCAGGAACTGGGGACCAGTGATGGGATGGAACATCCATTCGAAGTAGTTGAGGCGAGCCATGATCGCGGAGAACGCGACCAGGAGCAGAGTTAAGGCGAGGAGGGTTTTGCGCCAGCGGTTGGCGGTTCTCCACAGTGCCAAGGCGAAGAGCAAACAGGCGAGACCTGCGATCAACGTTCCTAGAGGAGCGCGCTGGCGCAACGCCATGGCAAGCAAGAGCGCGCGCGGCGCCTGGTGACGGAAGGGACGAATGATGAAAGCAGGAACAAAGAAGAGGGCGATGGCGGCGAGGGCGCAGAGGGTGAATAGGGTCCAGAGCCAACGAGATGTTCGGAGTTCGGTGTGTTGACGATCGGTTTTTCGGGGATCCATGAATACTGGAATGATTTTAACCTCTGGCGGGAGCGGAAGTTACGCAGGAGGACAGTGGCGGCGTAATGACCCTGGTAACTTGCTGGAGGAACTGGGGTGATCCTAGGATGATAGGCAGGTATGACTCTCTCATCGTTATTGGTGTGCATGGACGAGGCTGCGGTGCCAGTGTTGCGCCGCGTGCTGGAAGAACTGGGGATTCAGGTGGAGTTGTGTCCTGACAAGGTGCGCGCGGCAGTGAGGCTGGCGCAGGAGCGTTTTGACCTGCTCATTGTCGATTGCGAAGAGAAGTCGGACGTCGTTTCCATATTGCAGGAGTGCCGTTCTTCCGGAGCGAACGAATCAACCCTGGCAGTGGTGGTGGCGGAACAGGAGAACATTCGGGAGATGTTTTCTCTCGGGGTCAACTTCGTTCTCTACAAGCCATTGTCCTATGAGCGGGTGGTGAGCAGCCTGCGGGCAGCGCACGCCGTGTTGTACCGCGACAAGCGCGGCAAGGTCCGGGCGGCGGTGCATACTCATGCGACGATCGACTACGCCGGCGGGGAACAGGAGAGAGCGACGCTGGTGGATCTGTCGGAAGAAGGAATGGCGGTCAATTTCGGGAAGAAGTTGCCACCGGCCAGCAAAGTTTATTTTCAGTTTCAATTGCCGGGGCAGACGACGCCGATACGGCTCTCCGGCCACGTGGTGTGGCAGGATTGGAACGGGCGCGCGGGGGTGCAGTTTGTGGATGTACCGCAGGGTTCGCGGCGGGCTCTGCACGAGTGGTTGCAGAGAAGCCTGGCCGATGCACCGAAGCGGGAGCTGGCTGCGGAGGTGGTGGAAGTGGAGCACTCCTCGCGGCCGAGTGAAAGTTCGGTCGAGGCGGACCACCATCATGCTGGAAACCTGTACACGGCGAAGCAAGAAATAAAAGGCCGCGACGAGAAAGCTAGTGCTCGACTGCGCGCGGAGCCGGGCAACCGCCGTGGGCAAAACCGATATGCCTGCCGACTAGGTGCAGAGGTGTACCAGCAAGGCAGCTCGGTGCGCAACTACTGTCATCTGAGCGATTTGAGCCCGGGCGGATGCTACCTGGAAATGCCTCTGGCTTTTCCGACGGGCAGTGCGGTGGAGATCATCGTGCGCACGCAGGAGATGAAGTTGCGGTTGAGTGGCTCAGTAAGGGCCTCGCATCCCGGCTACGGGATGGGCGTCTCGTTCACATTGAGCAACAAGGATGAACGCCAAGGGGTACAGCAGTTGATTGATCTCGTGGCGGCTGCGGCGGAAAGTTCTTAGAGGCAGTTTTCAGTTCTCAGTTCTCAGTTTCATTCCGCTGTAGATGACTCGATGAAATAAAGTCAAAGACGGCTCTTGGAACTCGGTTACCTTGGGTGTGCGTCAAGCCCCCACGCGCCAGCAGCTGTCAGCGCCGCTAGAATCGGGCCTTCGGCCCTGGACAGCCGAGAACGGCAGTCCTCACATTGGGCGCGATTGCTGCTTCTTCGCGGTTTCTTCGGCTACTGCCTTCTTAAAATAATCCAGCGACATTCGCAGGCCCTTCTCCAGATCAATCTTCGGTTCCCACCCCAGCAATTGCCGGGCCTTCGTGATGTCGGGACGGCGCTGCTTGGGATCATCCTGCGGGAGAGGTTCGTAGGCGATCTTGCTCTTCGATGCTGCCACCTTTAATACGTGCTGCGCGCATTCGAGAATTGTGAACTCGTTGGGATTGCCGATGTTTACCGGCAGATGCTCCGAGGATTTCGCTAAACGGATGAAGCCGTCGATTTCGTCGCTGACATAGCAGAAGCTGCGGGTCTGGCTGCCGTCGCCATAGACGGTGAGGTCTTCGCCGCGCAGAGCCTGCTTCATGAAGTTGGGGACGACGCGGCCGTCGTTCAGTTGCATGCGCGGAGCCGTAGGTGTTGAAGATGCGCACGATGCGGGTGTCGACTTTGTGATAGCGGTGATAGGCCATGGTGACGGCTTCGGTGAAACGTTTGGCTTCGTCGTAGACGGAACGCGGGCCGATGGAATTTACGTTGCCCCAATAAGTTTCTTTCTGGGGATGCTCAAGGGGATCGCCGTAGCACTCGGAGGTGGACGACACGAGATACTTCGCGTTGTATTTGAGCGCGACTTCGAGGGCGTGGAATGTTCCCAGCGATCCAACTTTCAGTGTGGGAATGCCGTGGATGGTGTAATCGACGGGGCTGGCGGGGCTGGCAAAGTGGAAGACGAAATCAACTTTGCCGACGTCGAAGGGCTCGCAGATGTCTTTTTCCACAAACTCAAAGCGGGAATCATTCGCGAGATGGGCGAGGTTCGCGCGGCGGCCGGTGAGCAGGTTGTCGACGACAACCACGCTCCAGCCTTCGCCGAGCAGAGCATCGCAGAGATGGGATCCCAGGAAACCGGCGCCGCCGGTGACCAGTGCGCGTTGTGGGCTCATGCTTTGTTGATGCCGTTCTTTATTGCGGCATTCGAGATGGTGGAATTCAAGGCGGCGGGTACGCCCTCAGGATGAGAGGACGCGCGTCCGACGCTGTAGTAGGTGAAGCCGTGCGCCGCCATTACATCGGGATCATACAGGTTGCGGCCGTCGATCACGATAGGATACTTGAGTTCCTGGTGGAGGCGGCGGAGATCGAGGTTGGCAAACTCTTCCCACTCGGTGAGGATCAACAGGGCATCGGCGCCATGGGCGGCTTCGTAGGCGGAGTTGGCACACTTGAGGCCGGAGGTTATGACTTCCTGCGCGCGTTCCATGGCGGCGGGATCGTAGGCCGTAACCTTGCAACCTTCCTGCAATAGCGCCTGGACAATAAGGATGGCGGGCGATTCGCGAATGTCGTCGGTACCGCCTTTGAAGGCGAGGCCGAGGACTCCGAGGTGTTTGCCGCGGAGGGTCCAGAGGGCACTGCGCACTTTGCGGAGGAAGCGGTCGCGCTGATCTTCGTTGATGCGCATGACTTCATCGAGCAGGCGGAAATCGTAACCACAATCGCGGGCGACGGCGCGGAAGGCCATCACGTCTTTGGGGAAGCAGGAGCCGCCGTAGCCGATGCCGGGATTCAGGAAGCGCGGGCCAATGCGGGAGTCGGCGCCGACGCCGTGGCAGACCTGATTTACGTCCGCGCCCACGGACTCGCAGATGGAAGCAACGGCGTTGATGAAGGAAATCTTCATGGCCAGAAATGCGTTGGAGGCATGCTTGATGAGTTCCGCACTCTTGGTGGTGGTGACGATGATGGGCGCGGGAATCGAAGTACGGTCGGGTTGCGGAATGGCGTCGGGGTGCTGGTAGTAGCCGCCGCTGGTGAGAGGGGCGTAGATTTCGCGCAATACGGCGGCGCAGCGCTGGTTGTCGCAGCCGACAAGGATGCGGTCGGGAAAAAGAAAATCGGTGACGGCCGTACCCTCGCGCAGGAACTCTGGGTTGGAGGCCACGTCGAAGGAATCGGGATCGGCGCCGTTCCGCAGGATGATTTTGCGAACCCATTCGCTGGTGTAGACCGGGACCGTGCTCTTCTCGACGATGACTTTATATCCGTTGATGGCGCCGGAAATTTCGCGTGCGACCGATTCGACATAGGAGAGGTCGGCATCGCCACGATCGGTGGGCGGAGTGCCGACGGCAACGAAGATGGCCGCACTAGCGCGCACCGCTTCCTGCAAATCAGCAGAAAATTCCAGACGATGCCCGCGGTGGCGGTTTAACAGCTCGGGCAGGAAGTTTTCATGAATGGGGACCTGCCCGTCTTTGAGGGCGGCCAGCTTGCGTTCGTCGTTATCGACGAGAATGACGTCATGGCCAAAGTCGGCGAAGCAGGCGCCCGCCACTAATCCTACGTATCCGGAACCGACGACAGCGATCCGCATGTTCAAACTCCAGGGACTGACAATCTAGGAACGGTCGTGGGGTCGGACCGGGCAAATGACTCGGAGGAAGTCACTTAAACTCCTCGCAAGATGAGTCGATTCTAACATTTCCGGGCAGCGTTAGAGGGACGGTGAGGGCTCCGAGAAGGTTACTTTTGGTGGTTCCTTCTACCGATTTGGGACGGCGGTTGGCGAGTCGGCACACCGGCGAGGGCTGGTTTGCGACCGCGGTTTTGCCGGATTGCCCCTGCCCAAAGCGTAAAGGTCGAATGCATATTGACAACCCCCGGTTTTGGCGAGAAACTCCGCTACAGCACAATTCAAGCTGAACCTGGTTGGCAATGCCTGATCATCCTGTGCCGGAGCCTAAATCTTCGACTTTGCAGGGCAGCAGTCCGGGTGCCGAATCCGACCTGGGCGAACTGGCCGCTTTGTTCGCGGAGCGCGGCGGCGGTGGCCTTTCGGCGGAGGTGTCGGCGGAACTGGCGCTGGAGGTAGTGCTCAATGAAATTGTCGAGCAGGCCTGTCTGAGCACGGGCGCGACCGGCGCGGCGATTGTGCTGGTCCGGGGTGGCGAGCTGGTATGCCGCGCCAGCAGCGGAGCCAATGCTCCGGAGTTGGGTGCGCCGTTGGGCAGCGAGTCAGGTCTGACCGCGGAGTGCATCAAGACCCGGCAAGTGCAGCGTTGCGATGATGCGCAGGCTGACCCGCGGGCCGACGGAGAGGCTTCGCGGAGGTTGGGAGTGCGTTCGGTAATGATTCATCCCCTGCTACGGAAGGGTGAACTGGCGGGCGTCCTGGAAGTTTTTTCGCCGAAACCCGGGGCTTTTGGAGATCGGGATGAACTCACGCTTGGAGCGCTGGCACGGCGCATACTGAGGAACCTGGAACGAGCGAGCGAACCATTATCGTTATCAAGCAGTACGGCGGCCAGTACTGCAGCACAGAGCCCACCGGTGGGGGTGGTTTCGCCGATGCCGGCAGAGGTAAAGGAGTCGCGGGCAGGTTCGGCGATGAGGCTGGTAAAGGAAGATGATGTTCCCCGGGAAATTGCTGGGCGAAGTGCGCGGGCTGGATTTGATGTTGTCAGCCTGGCACTGGGGGCGGCGGTTCTGGCTTGCGCGGTGTTGTTGGGGACGCTGATGGGGGTGCGACTGGGCTGGCGCAGAGCTGCGACCGTCCACGGGCAAGCAACGAAGTTAGCCTCCAGCGCCGGCCTTTCGATGCGCAACCTCTCGCAGGATTCCGCGCCGAACGTTGCCCCGCAGAAGGGGGCGACGCAGGCAGGTGCCGAGCCTGGAACGAATGCGCTTTCCGCGTCCGCGCCATCGGGAGCAGGGAGTGCCGGGGCGGCGGGCAGCGAGAAGAAGAATGCGCCGGCGAGCAAAATTGCGGCCGCTTCAAAGGATTCGCCTCCGCCGGCAGGCAGCCTGTTGGTTTATGAAAATGGGAAGGAAATTTTCCGCATGCCGCCTACGGTAGAGGGTGATGCGGCAAACGAACCAGGCATAAACGAGAGCGGAGTGCAGCGGGCTTCCGCTGTGGAGCCGGCTGGGACTGTTGAGTTAGTCCCGGAAGCGGCAGAAGGAAGTCTGCTGCGCCGGGTTGAGCCGGAATATCCGGAGGAAGCGCGGCAGCAGCGGATTCAGGGGGCAGTGGTGCTGGAGGTGCGCATCGGCCGCGATGGCGCAATTCAGCAAGTGAAGCTAGTCAGCGGCCAACCCCTGCTGGCCAACGCCGCGATTGCCGCCGTGAAACAGTGGCGATTCAAGCCCCGCACGCTGAAGGGACAACCCGTCGAGATGCAAACCAGAGTTACGCTGAACTTCAGGATGCCCGCCTAGCAGTCAACTCGGAAATGTTTGTCCGAGCGTCGATGATCAAGCCTGCAAAACCCTGCAACTACCCGGGTATCCTGGTGCAAACCCCGAAGATTTCGGCAGAAATCACGGAAGTTTATCCATGAAGTTTGTTCGGTTGCGCACGGAAGAGGGTTCGATACAGAACGGATGAAAATTCTTGCGGAGCCTTTATTCTCCAGTGGATTAACTCTATTTTCGTGACCGTGGCTAGTTACTTTAAGTCTTTCTTCACTAGTGCTTTTTACCTCTTGCAGGAAGTTGCAGGGCTGGGTAGACTCGCTTCACTTTGATGTTCGTTGTGTGCCACCACAAAGCGGTGGTTCGTATTACATCCCCCTTAATTTGAAATCGGCGAGCGGTAGAGCCGTCGATCTGACTTGATTAACCATAAGCACATCCGCGCTCTTTTTCCAAACTCGCGGATGTGACTGAGAGGGCGGAGCTGTGAACGCACAAGCGGGATTGACGGAAGGATACCAGCCAGCGGTCGAAAAGGCTGGGCTGCTCAATCAGGCGCGCTGGTATGCCGTTCGTACCCGCTCGCGCCATGAAAAATTAGTCGCCAAACAACTGGAGAATCAAGGAATTGAGTCATTCCTGCCAGTCGTCACCCAAACCCGCAACTGGAGCGACCGGCAAAAGCAGATCGAAACGCCTTTGTTCTCTGGGTACGCCTTCCTGCGCATGGTGCATTCCGCCGACGATCGCGTTCGTGTTCTGCGAACCCAGGGCGTGGTCAGTTTTGTTGGAGTTCAGGGCACCGGCACCCCCATCCCCGATCATCAGATCGAAGACCTCAAGACTCTCATCTCCAGCAGGATTTCTTATGAAGAGCGTTCCTTTCTCCGCGTTGGTCAGCGGGTGCGGGTTCGGGGCGGAGCCCTGGACGGTGTACAAGGCATTCTGGTGGCGGAGAACGGCGATCACAGTCTGGTGATCTCGGTTGAGCCCATTCAGCGATCGTTATATGTCCGCGTGGCCGGTTACGACGTTGAAGCAGTGTGAAGCAGCGTAATGTTCTTCTCCCCTTCAGTGTTTTTCTCCCTGGTAAAGAAACCAACACACAAGAATTTGTGGCGAGGCATAGTCCTATGAATCAACTAGAAAACAAAGCAAAAGCTAATAAGAACGGCAACCCACTGACGAGAGAAGAGGTGTTTGCCGACAACCCGGTTGCCGCGGATCAACCTCAGACCGATTCGCATTTTTCTCTCCGCAGCCTTCGGGCTGAGGCGGAAATCTACGCCATTAGCCGTACTCTCGAATACACGGGCTGGAACCGCAGACGGGCGGCACAGTTGCTGTCCATCAGCTATCGCGGGATTCTGTATAAGATTCGCCAGCACAACCTGACCCCGAGTGCGGCACGGCAAGTGGCGCCTCTTGGGCAGACACTCAAAGTCGAGTAGCCGACTGCGAGTTAGCAAGAGCGGGCCCATTTAATCTGGCCCGAAGAAGGGGCTTCTCCCCCTGTCTCTTGTCGTGTTGAATGGAATGCCCCCAAAGTCTACGAGTTCCTAGAGGACGCGGTACTAGGGCTGGTTGAGTTATCTGAAGGATGGAGGTTTTGCAATGAAAACAATAAGTTTAGGGCTGGTGAAGCGAGTGTTGATGGGGGCGCTAGGGGCATCCATGGTATGCGCTTTACTCCAGGTGTGCGCCGCGCAAACCGCAGCAGATCCCGGTCCCAGTGCCAATGCGATTGTGTCGGACGCAACCAAGCCATCGGTTGATGCGCCACAGTTCAAAACGCGCAATCCACGCTACCGGATCGAAGCCGGCGACACCTTCGACCTGACGTTTGATCTCAGTCCGGAGTTCAACCAGACCGCCGTCGCAGTGCAACCGGACGGTTTCGTGAGTCTGCGAGCAGTGGGGGACATCAAGGTTGCGGGCCAGACGGTCCCGGAGCTGACACAAACTGTACGTCAGGCGTATGGAAAGATCTTGAATAATCCCGTGATCTCGATTGTGCTGAAAGAGTTCGAGAAGCCGTACTTTGTGGCCGACGGTCAGGTGGCGAAACCCGGCAAGTATGAAATGCATGGGAACATGACGGTCACGCAAGCCATTGCGGTCGCGGGAGGATTTCAATCCGCGGCCAAGCATTCGCAAGTCGTGCTGTTCCGCCGGGTCGACGATCAGTGGACGGAAGCGAAGCTGATCAACGTAAAAAAGATGGAAAAGGACCGGGATTTGCGGGAGGATCCGTTCCTGCACTCCGGCGATATGTTGTTCGTTCCGAAGAACACGATGTCCAAGGTCGATCGCTATATCCCGAACCTGAGCATGGGCACGTATTTGCCGTTGACAATACCGTAAGGGCACGAAGCGGACGGTTGATTCTGTCCGCCTAAAAAAAGATTAAAGGCAGTATGGAGGCAATATGACTGAACCAATTTCCACGAACGGCCGCGGAGACCGGTCCTTTTCATTTACCGCGAGAGATGTGGTGGCGATCGGCTTTCGCCATCAGCGGGTGATGATCCTGTGCTTCGTCGGCGTCGTGCTGGGCGTGCTCCTTTCGGCTGTGTTTCTCCCCACGAAGTATCGAGCCGAGACGAAACTGCTGGTGAAGCGCGAACGCGTGGATCCCATTATCACTCCGGAACAGAACGCTCCCATGATGTATCACGACACCGTGGGCGAGGAAGAGATCAACTCCGAAGTGGAATTGATTCAAAGCCAGGACGTGCTGCAAAAGGTGGTCACGACTTGCGGCCTCGACAGCCCCAAACTTCTGTCACGATTGCTGCATCCGCGGGAGACCCAACAGAATCGGACGGATCGGGCCATCCTGCAATTACGCTCCGACCTGGTGCTGGAAGTAATCAAGAAGACCAACGTCATCAGCATCGCGTACGAATCCAGCAAGCCCGAACTGGCGCAGCGCGTGCTCGCGACCCTGGACAAGTCCTACCTCGACAAGCATCTGGAAGTGCACCATCCCGCCGGACAAGCTGAGTTCTTCGACCAGGAAGCGGCGAAGTACAAGCAGGAAATGATGTCCGTCGAAAGCCAGCTCAGCAAGTTCTCCGGCGAACAGAACGGTGTGGCGCCGACGGTGCAACGGGACATGGTCCTGCAGAAGCTGGCTGACTTCCACGGATCTCTGGACACCACGCGGGCTTCCATCGCCGAGGCGAGGAAGCGCATCACGGATCTCGAGGGGCAATACCAATCGACTCCGTCGCGTATGACCACCCAGATGAAGAAGGGGGACAACGCTCAGGTCCTGCAGAACTTGAAGGCCACTCTGCTGACGCTGGAAATGAAGCGGACTGAGTTGTTGACCAAGTACCAGCCGACTTACCCGCTGGTGGTAGAAGTCGAAAAGCAGATTGCCGATACGCGGGGCGCGCTGACTCTGGAAGAGACTTCACCGGTGAAGGAAGAGACCACGGACCAGAATCCCACTTACGCGTGGGTGAATTCGGAACTGGCCAAAGCCAAGTCTGACCTAGCCGGACTCGAGGCCCGGGAAACCGCGCTGGTCGCCATCGTGAACGTGTACATGTCTCAGGCGCACAAGCTCGAGGAGCAGGGAATCCTGCAGGGCGACCTGATGCGCACCCAAAAAGCGGATGAAGCGAATTATCTGCTTTACAACAAGAAGAGGGAGGAGGCGCGAATTGCCGATGCCCTCGATCGGACGCGCATCCTGAATGTGTCCGTGGCCCAAAACCCGGTGATCCCCAGCTTGCCGACGCGGTCATTCTGGGTGTTTGGTTTAGTGGCTTGCCTTCTCGGTTCAGCAGTGAGCCTGGGAGTAGTTTTTGCGCTCGACTATGCCGACCAGTCGTTCCGTACTCCGACTGAGGTGATGTCTGAGCTGAGGATCCCCGTGCTGGCAGCGGTTCCGTCCCAACGCCGTGGGGGCAACGGCGTGCACAAGAGCGGAAACGGAAAAGGCAATGGCAATGGAAGCGGCCATGGCAACGGCAACGGCAAAGTGCACACCGTCGAAGACGATGCTCGCTATGAAGTGACTGGCAAACCTGGCAATCCAAATGCCCAGGAGAGAACGCACTAATGTTTCTGGAATTCTTCGGACTGCGCGAACAACCATTTGGTGTGACTCCGGACCCGAGGTATCTTTACCTCGGTCCGGCCCACCGAGAAGCTCTTGCGTCTCTTTATTACGGGATCGAGGCGAACCGGGGATTCCTGTCTCTGGTAGCCCGGCCGGGCATGGGCAAGACCACATTGCTCTTCCACCTGCTGCAGAAATTCACGCACACGGCACGCACGGCGTTCATCTTTCAAACCCAATGCAATTCCCGCGAGTTCATGCGCTTCCTGCTGGCGGAAATTGGGATTGAGAGCGACTCTGCGGACTTTGTGCGCATGCACGAGCAATTCAACCGCGTGCTGGCGCAGGAGGCTCGAGCGGGCAAGCGGTTCATCGTAGTGATCGACGAAGCGCAGAACCTGGATGCATCGGTGCTGGAGACGGTCCGGCTGCTCTCCGATTTCGAAACACCCCAAGCCAAGTTGATGCAGATTATTCTGGTCGGGCAGCCTACGCTGGCGGACAAGCTGGCCAGTCCTGCTCTCACGCAGTTGCGGCAGAGGATTACTTCGCTGAGTGGATTGCATCCCCTCTCACCGCAGGAAACAGCCCGTTTCGTTGCGCACCGCCTGAAGGTGGCGGGATATCAGGGTGAAGGTTTGTTCTCACCGGACGCCCTGGATTTGATAGCGCAAGCAAGCGAAGGCATTCCGCGCCAGATCAACAATTACTGCTTTCAATCGCTCTCACTGGCCTGTGCTACGCGAAACCGGACGGTCGACGGTGGAATCGTACTTGAAGTGATCAACGACCTGGATATCTCGCGGTTCATGACCGAAGTGGAAGCGCCGTCCAGTATGTCAAGGTTCACGTCTGGAATGGACTTGAATCCCCAAGCTCTCCCTGAATTCCAGGTGTCCTATGGAGAGCAAGAAGATCCTTACAAGCCGGTGTTTGCCCCCCCCAAACATGCGGAAGACAATTTGAGTCCTGCGGACGCGGTTCAGCATATGCGGGATGTATCCCGACAGTTGAGCACCTGGCGCGGCGGGCTGGAACGCCCCGAATGAAGTGCCGCCGGTTTGGCGGACGTTTTCCGGGGAAACTTTTCGGGGCAAAGTGGCAGACCCAATAAGGAGTCTATGAGCAAGAATTTTGAACTGATGCAAAACCTCGGCAAGGAACACGAGATGTTCCAAGCCGCTTCCGCTACCGCTGCGGCTACCGCACCTTTGCCCGTCGAACCTTTGCCGGTCGAACCCCCAGCGATGGCGCCTCGCCACACCGAGGCAGCGCCACAGGTCGATGTGAAGCCGCTCACGCTGGAAATGGAAGCCGGGCAGCGGGATGAGCTTCTCAAGCTGGTGCAGCGAGTATTCTTTGCCCCGGGCGAGAACGGTTCACGACTGGTCGTGGTATCGGGCACCGAATCCGGCAATGGCTGCAGCTGGATTTGCGCCCGCATGGCTGAAGTACTGGCCTCCCAGGTTTCGGGCACGGTCTGTGTGGTGGATGCCAATCTCCGCTCTCCCGGCTTGCATCGGGAATTCGGTGTGAAGAACCACTACGGGCTGGCCGATGCGCTGCAGGTTTCGGATCCGGTGCGCGGGTTCGTGACACAACTGTCGCGCCCGAACCTCTGGCTGCTGAGCTGCGGGGCGGAAAAGAAAGGCTCGCAGACCTTGCTCGGCTCCGAGCGCATGCGAGCGCTGTTGCCGGAACTGCAGAGAGAGTTTGATTATGTTTTGATCGACGCTCCGCCGTTGCGTGCGGGAGATGACACCATCATGCTCGGCCGCAATGCCGAAGGAGTGGTGCTGGTTCTGCGGGCGAATGCCTCGCGGCGCGAGACGGCACGCAAGGCAGTGCACGATCTTGAGACCGCCAACGTCCGAGTTCTCGGCGCCGTGCTCAACCACCGTACTTTCCCAGTCCCCGAATCCATCTACAAGAAACTTTAGACGCGAAATGTTCGAGAACTTAAGGGAAGACATCAACCGGGCAATGCGGGAAACCCGCAACGACCCAAACTGGAAGCCGAGCCTGGGGAAGCGGCTCGAAGTCATGGTCCGCCACTCTACGTGGCCGGTCATCGCTTACCGCTTTTCGCGCTGGGCGCGCAGCGTACGCATTCCAGTCGTTAAGCAGCTGCTGCAGGTCTTCGGTTTGTTGTTCCGGAAGTGGGTTGAAATATTCACCAGCGTGCACATCGACGTACGGGCCGACATCGGGCCGGGGTTCGTGATTCACTCGGTGTACGCGATCAATCTCGGGGGCATTAAGATCGGCAAGAATTTCACCATAAACACAGGATGCATGATCGGGCATGCGTGCCGCGGCATCGGCGATGACGTTTATTTTGGACCCGGGGCGAAGTTGGTGGGCGATGCCAAGATCGGCAGCAACGTGGTGATTGCGGCCAACAGCCTGGTGCTAACCGACGTTCGCAGTAACATGATGGTTATGGGCGTACCCGCCCGCATCAAGTTGCCGGGCGGCCGTCCGCAACGCTTCGTGAAGAAAGTGGAAGCGCCAGTTCCAGTGCCGCAAAGCACAGCCCTTCCCGCACCCGAAGCTGCGCCCGCACCCGCCGCCGCTGCTGTATCCGCCTACCAAAGCTCTGCATAAACAAAGCTCAAGGGCACCTGGGCCGGAAAGAAATAAGGAGAGAGTAAGCCTTGGACTTTGCATGGAACGATGAGCAAGCTGCTTTTCGCAAGGAAGTCTTACGATTCGCCCGCGAAGAGCTGAACGACGACGTCATCACGCGCGACCACAACGAGGAGTTCTCGCAGGAGTTATGGAAGAAGTGCGCGAAGTTCGGAATTCAGGGACTTCCGATTCCCACGGAATATGGCGGTGGCGGCGCCGATACCCTCACGACAGTTTGCGCGCTGGAAGCTTTGGGTTACGGTTGTCAGGATAATGGCCTGCTGTTCTCCATCAATGCGCACATGTGGAGCTCTGAGATTCCGATCTGGTCTTTCGGGACGGAAGAGCAGAAGCGCAAGTATCTTCCCGGCCTGGTGAGCGGTGGTCTTGGCCTGCACGCCATGACGGAGCCGGGGTCAGGCTCGGATGCTTACAGTTTGAAGACTCGGGCCGAGCGCAAAGGCGACCGTTACATATTGAATGGTTCGAAGACGTTCAGCAGCAACGCTCCGAACGCGGACGTGACCATTGTTTTCGCCAATCTCGATCCCAGCCGGGGTCCGAACGGCGTCACGGCGTTTCTGGTCGATAAAGGGACGGCTGGCTTTACGGTTGGCCGCAAGCTGCACAAGATGGGATTGCGCACTTCTCCCATGGCGGAGATTGCGCTGCAAGATTGCGAGATTCCGGTTTCGAATCTTCTGGGCAAAGAATTTGGCGGACAGGCGGTTTTCACTTCCTCGATGGAGTGGGAGCGGATCTGCATCCTGGCCAGCCATCTCGGGGCCATGCAGCGGATCATGGAAACTTGCGTGAAGTATGCCAAAGAGCGCAAGCAGTTTGGCGAACCTATCGGAAAGTTCCCCGCCATCAACAACAAGATTGCCGACATGGATGTGCGGCTTGAGACGGGCCGCCTGGCGCTGTACAAAGCCGCCTGGCTCAAGAGCCAAGGCAGACATCCCTTGCGGGAGGCGTCTATTGCCAAGCTATACGTGAGCGAAGCCTGCGTGCAGAGCTGCCTGGAAGCGATCCAGATCCACGGCGGCTATGGTTACACGACGGAATATCAACTCGAGCGCGAACTGCGCGATGCGATTGCGGGCACCATCTACTCCGGAACATCGGAAATTCACAGAGTGATCATCGCCAACATGCAGGGGCTTTAATTCGCCCTCTTCAGTGTTCATCTCCAATTTCTGTCTACCCTCGGTTTCAGACCTTCAAGTGATGTCGACCAAAATCAAATCCAATGGGGCCAGGTTTTAAGTCATGGCATACGTGTTGCAGCAGTTGTTGAGCAAGAGTGCAAAGGCATATCCAGAGAAGACTGCGGTGTGGGCCCGCGGCAGGGGCATCACCTATCGCGAACTGGACGAGCGATCGAATCAGATGGCTCATCTGCTGCGCAAACAAGGGGTCACGAAAGGCGACCGCGTCGGATTGTTTTTCCCCAAGTGCGTGGAGTCGGTCGTATGTATGCTGGGCGTACTCAAGGCGGGCGGGGTTTATGTTCCGCTTGATCCGCAGGCTCCGGCAGACCGCGTAGGCTACATTATTGGCAATTGCGGCATTCGAGTCCTCATTACGAATCACGAGAAACGGCAGGCGCTGACCCCGGAGACTTTGGAGGCGCTGGAGTGTTGCATCTCGACCGATCAGGCCGAGAACGGAAGCGACGGCAAGCTTATTCCGTGGTCGCTGCTTTCTGAGTTTCCGGCGGATTATGCCCCGAAAGTGAGCCTCATCGAAACCGATCTCGCCTACATTCTTTACACCTCGGGCTCGACGGGACGGCCGAAGGGCGTGATGTTGTCGCATCAGAACGCGCTGACCTTCGTGGAGTGGTGCGCGGAAGAGTTTCAGGTTCGCAGTGAAGACCGGCTGTCCAATCATGCGCCCTTGCACTTCGATCTCTCGGTCTTCGATGTTTACAACACGCTCGAAGCGGGCGCCACGGTCTACCTGATCACCGAGGAACTCGCGCTGTTCCCCACCAGCCTGGCGAACTTTATCGAGACGCAGGGGATCACGATCTGGTACTCGGTGCCTTCGGCCCTGATGCTTCTACTCCTGCACGCTCACCTGACGCCGGCGAAATTAAAGAGCGTGCGCACCATACTTTTCGCCGGCGAAGTCTTCCCCATGAAATATCTGCGGCAGCTGGCGGAGATGGCGCCGTCGTCGGAACTCTACAATCTCTACGGACCGACGGAAACCAACGTCTGCACCTATTACAGAGTTGAGCGCGAGCGGCTGGCAAGTTTGGAAAAGCTGCCCATCGGAATCGCCTGTGCGAACACCGACGCCTTCGCCGTAACCGATGACGGACGCCGTGCCGCTCAGGGCGAGACTGGAGAGTTGTACGTGCGTGGGCCAGCCGTGACCTACGGCTACTGGGCCGATCCGGAAAAGACGCAGAAAATGTGTGTGCCCAATCGCTTCGAGCAAAACTTCGAAGAGAAGATGTACCGCACGGGAGACCTGGTCAAGATGGCGGAGGATGGCAACTATTATTTTCTGGGCCGCCGCGACAATATGATCAAGAGCCGTGGCTATCGCATCGAACTGGGCGAAATTGAGAGCGCGCTGCTGAGTCATCCCGGAGTTCGGGAAGCGGCCGTGCTCGCGGTTCCGGATGAAGTCGTGGGAAACCGCATCAGGGCGGTGGTGGCAATGCACGTTCCCGATTCACTCAAGCCTGTGGAGTTGCAGCAGCACTGCGCAACCCGGGTTCCGAAGTACATGATTCCGGAATTCATCGAGCTCTGCATTGAACTGCCGAAGACCTCGACGGGGAAGATTGATCGAGTGAAGTTGGCGAAAGAACCCGCGAAAGAAGGAAGAACCCGCGAAAGAACCGGTGAGCGTTCGCTGACCTTGCGTTGACCCGGGCCATCAAGTTTGTTGTAAATGCAGTAAATTCCCAACAATTTGGAGAGTAAAAATGATCGAGTCAGCAGCCGTGAAAGACCAGATTCGCGAATACGTTGTCGAAGAGTTTGCCAAGTCCAAGGGCATCAACCAGATCACAGACCAGGAAGTGCTGACCAAGAATGGCATCATCGATTCGATGGGCATCTTCCGCCTGGTGGCATTCCTGGAAGAAACGTTTAACGTTCGCATTGGCGACGAAGAGATCACGCACGACAACCTGGAAAGCATCGACGCCATTGAACGGCTGGTGATTTCCAAAGCGAAAAAATAGCCGGCTCAACCGGCACTCATAACGGGCGGCGGCAGATCGCCCAGCTTCGCTTCAGCTTTGGTGTTGTTTCCCCCTTTTCCCCACCGAATTGTTTGTTGCCACTTCCTCCAGGGATCTCTCATGGGCATAAATCGCAAAGTCTTTTCGAACGGTTTCAAGCTGTTTGACTTGCTGCTGATGGTGTGTGCTTTTGGGGTCTCAACTCTGCCCTTGTATCACCGCGTGGGCAGAATAAGCTTGGCCGAGTTTTTCGAGATGCGGGTGAAACTCGCCAACTTAATATTGTTTTGTCTGTTTCTGCTGGTCTGGCATTTCTTGTTCAGTGTGTTCGGCCTCTATCGGTCCATGCGTTTGTCGAGCCGCTGGGAAGAAGTCCGGGAAATCTGCGGAGCGACAACCCTGGGGACGATCGTCATCGCAGCGGCGGCTCTGACGTTTCGCATTTGGGTGGTCAATCGAGTCTTTTTGCTGTTGTTTTGGTTGTTGACCACGAGTTCGGTGATCTTGAGCCGGATGATCATTCGGGCGGCGCTTGCCTATGCCCGGAGGCATGGCCGAAACACGCGCAATCTTTTGGTGATTGGCACAAATGCCCGCGCCTTAACCCTGGTACAAGGGATCCAGAACAAGCCCGACCTGGGCTATCGCATCCTGGGATTTGCCGACGAGCAGTGGGATGGGCTGGAAGAATTCAAGAAACAGGGTTACCCGTTAGTCGCCGACCTGGATACGCTGCCCGCCTATGTCCGCCGCAATGTAGTGGATGAGATTGTGCTGGCGCTGCCGATTCGGTCGTTTCACACATTGGCTTCACGGATTGCGTGGGTATGCGAACAGCAGGGCATTATCGTAAGGTTCATGCCGAACATTTTCGACCTGAAAGAAGCCAAGCAGCGGGCAGATGAGTTCGGCGGCGACGAACAGCTTGTCAGCCATGACAGCACGATCTCCGACGCCTGGGGCCTGGCCATCAAGCGGGCAATTGACATCGTGGTGTCAGCGGCAGCCGTCATTTTCCTGGCGCCCGTGATGGTAATTACCGCTGTGCTGGTGAAATTGACTGCTCCTGGACCCATCTTCTTTATCCAGAAGCGTCTGGGGCGCAATAAGAGGATGTTTGACATCTACAAATTCCGCACCATGGTGGTGGACGCGGAAAAGCGGCTCAAAGACCTCGAGGATAAGAACGAGGCTGACGGAGCGGTGTTCAAGATCAAGAACGATCCCCGCATTACGCCGCTGGGCCGCTTCCTACGGAAGACCAGCATCGACGAACTTCCGCAACTCTTCAACGTACTGAAAGGCGATATGAGCCTGGTAGGTCCGCGCCCGCTGCAGGTGCGGGATTACGAATTGTTCGACACGTTCTGCGAAGACTGGCAGCGCCGCCGGTTCAGCGTTCGTCCGGGGATCACCTGTCTCTGGCAGATCAAGGGCCGGAGTTCGATCCCTTTCGAAAAGTGGATGGAATTGGATTTGCAATACATTCGCACCTGGTCGCTGTGGTTGGACCTGGAAATTCTGGCCAAAACTGTCCCCGCGGTTTTGAGAGGTTCGGGGGCGGCGTAATAGCGCCGAAGTAAACTAATGTCTTCTGTCAAATCGCTGAATATTCAAACTGAAATGCCCACTTCGAAAGGTTTACACGCACCGGGAGCCCCCTGCGTTGCCGAATCGGTGGCACAGCAGGCCGTTGCGAGTCCTAGCGCGATAGCTGTCTGCGCTGGTCACGAAGTTCTTACCTACGCAGAGCTGGACCACCGCTCCAATCGTCTGGCCAACTATCTTCGTTTTGTTGGCGTAGGCCGGGACACTGCGGTGGGCCTTTACCTGGAGCGTTCGCCCGCCATGGTCGTAGCGGCTCTGGCCATTCTCAAAGCGGGCGGCGCTTACATTCCTCTGGATCCAGTTCAGCCTCCAGCGCGTCTGGCCTTCATGTTGCAGGATTCAGGAGCGCGCGCTGTGGTGAGCATGACGGCGTTAGCTCAAAGATTGACGGCTGGATCCTGGCAAGTCATTACCCTGGACGGTGACGCGGAGAAAATTGCAGCCCAACCCGATACCCAGCCGGAGGTGGCTGCAAAGTCAGGGGACCTGGCCTACATCATCTATACTTCCGGTTCTACTGGGCAGCCCAAGGGCGTGGAACTGGTCCACGTCGGTCTGACGAACCTGGTGGCGTGGCATCGACGAGCATTTCAAGTGACCTCCGCGGATCGCGCCAGTGCTCTGGCCTCGTTAGGGTTCGACGCTTCGGTTTGGGAGCTGTGGCCGTATCTGGCTTCCGGCGCCAGCGTACATATTCCGGAGGAGCGAGTCCGAAGCGACGCCAAAGCGTTGCGCGACTGGATGGTGTCACAGCGCATTACCATCGCTTTCGCGGCCACAGCAATGGCGGAAAATCTCATGCAGCTCGAGTGGCCGCAAACGACAGCTCTGCGATTCCTGCTCACCGGAGCTGATACGCTGAAGAAATATCCTTCGTCGCGGTTGCCCTTCGTTCTGGTAAATAACTACGGCCCAACCGAAGGAACAGTAGTCAGCACTTCGGGTGTGGTTGCGGCTGAGAGCTCCGCGAACCAGCCACCATCTATCGGTCGTCCGATCGACGGCGTGCAGATTTATATTCTGGACGATCGTCGGCAGCCGGTCGCCGAAGGGACCGCGGGAGAAATCTACGTTAGCGGCGCCGGATTGGCGCGGGGATACAGGAACCGTCCCGATCTAACCGCGGAACGATTTATTCCGAATCCCTTCAGCGCTGAAGCAGGCGCTCGACTCTACCGCACCGGAGATTTGGCGCGCTGGTTGCCCGACGGGCAGATCGCATTTGTGGGGCGGATCGACGAGCAGGTGAAGATCCGCGGGTACCGGGTCGAGCCAAGTGAGATTGCCACCGTGCTAGGCCAGCACGCTGCGGTGCGAACCAGCGTGGTGGTGGCTAGAGACGACGTCCGGGGCGGAAAAATTTTGGTAGCCTATCTGGTTCTGTCTCCCGGCGCGAAGCTGAATGCCGGAGAACTCCGCGACTACCTCAGGAAACGATTGCCCGATTACATGGTGCCGGCGGAGTTCCTGTCCATTGAAAGCGTGCCTGTCACCGCCAATGGCAAGGTAGATCGGGCCGCCTTGCCGAGTTCCAACGGAAACAACCTGCACAGCGAGACCTATGTTGGGCCGCGGACCGCGGTGGAAGAAGAGCTGGTGAAAATCCTGGCTCCCTTGCTGAAGCTGGAACGGGTGGGAGTGAACGACAACTTCTTTTTGCTGGGCGGTCATTCTCTGCTGGGAACCCAGTTGATTGCCAGAATCAGCGAAACCTTTGGAGTCGATCTGACTCTTCTTAAGTTATTCGATCATCCCACCGTCGCCGAGATGTCAGTCGAAATTGAAGACCTCATCCTCGCGCGAGTCGAGGGTAGCAGCGAGTCTAAGCTCGCGGGAGACCACTACCGCAGTGTCGTCTAGCACAAAAACTCCAACAAGGCCGGAAAGCCGGGACGCAGCACTGAGCCTGTATCACCTTCTCGAACCGGAGGTGTTGGCCAATCCCTACCCACTTTTCCGTCGCCTCCGCTCGGAAGATCCCGTGCATTGGGATCCATTTCTGCACGCCTGGGTGGTGACGCGCTACCCCGATGTATTGGAAGTGCTGCTGAACTTCTCGGCAGACCGCACGCCTACTCCCGCGCAACTTGACGAGATGGGGCTTTCCTCGCTGAGTCCGATCGCGAGCGTAATGGTGAAGCAAATGCTGTTTCTGGACGCTCCCGCGCACACGCGGTTGCGCAGTTTGTCGGCCAAGGCCTTCACTCCGGCCCGGGTTGAAGAACTGCGTGGGCACATCCAGGACATTGTCAACCACCTGCTGGATGGAATTCAGTCGAAGGGCGAAATGGATGTGATTGCGGATCTCGCCGAGCCGCTGCCCGCAATCGTCACGGCTGAAATGCTCGGTGTCCCGGTGAGCGATCATTCGCAATTGAAGTCGTGGTCCGCGGATTTCGCCGAGATGCTGGGCAATTTCCAGCATAACCCTGAACGGTACCCGCGAGTGTTGAAGGCGGTTGCCAGTTTGACGGAGTACTTCCAGAACGCCATCCGCGAGCAACGCGAACATCCGCGCGAAGGTTTGATTCACTCGCTGATGACCGCGGAAATTGACGGCGACCGGCTGACCGAAGAAGAAATCGTCGCCAACTGCATCGTGACGATGGTGGGCGGGCAGGAAACCACCACAAACTTGATTGGAAATGGCTTGCTCACCCTGCTGCGCAATCCCGCAGAGATGGAAAAGCTACGCAACGATTCTTCGCTGATTCCGTCTGCTGTCGAGGAAATGCTGCGCTACGAGAGTCCCAGCCAGCACACCGCTCGCATGTGTCCTTCGGACCGGGAGATGGATGGCAAATTGATCCAGAAGCGCCAGGCCGTGATTGCAGTGATGGCTGCCGCCAACCGCGACCCCGAGCGTTTCCCCGACCCCGACCGGTTCGACATCGCTCGTAAAGACAATCGTCATCTGGCGTTCGGCTACGCCGCTCACTTTTGCTTTGGCGCTCCGCTGGCGCGCGTCGAGGGCCAAGTCGTGTTCGAGGCGCTCTTGCGGCGCCTCTGCGATATCACACTTGTTCAGCAACCCATCGAGTGGCGCTCGAATCTGGGATTGCGCGGACTCAAGGCGCTGCGGGTCAAGTTCGGAGGACAGTCAGCGGCTAAATCCCCGGACCGGCAACCGCAGCAAGTGAATCCTTCTGTCACGCCGTCCGCTGCACCAGGCCGCTGCCCATTCGAGGCGCAGGAATCTGCCCAGAAAAAAGCCAGCCAAAACGGCAGTCAGGAAAGCAAGCAAGACTTAATCCGGAAATATTTGCAGTCTCGGATGTCCCACAAGGTTGAGGATGCGCCCACGATTCCTCGCAGCGAGCCCGGCCCAGCGCCGCTTTCCTTTGCCCAGGAGCAGATTTGGCTGCACGGCCAGTTTGCAGAAGGTCTCTACAACGAATCGGTAACGGTTTACCGCCGGGGACCTCTGGACCTGTCCACGCTGCAGCGTAGCCTGGCTGAAATTATTCGCCGCCACGAAGCCTGGCGTGCGACCTTCAAAGCGATCAACGGCCAACCGGTGCAGATCGTGCAGCCTCCTTTTGAGCCGAACATCGACGCCGTGGACCTGCGGCAGTTCGCTTCGGATCAACGAGAGTCCGAGGCGTTGCGCCGTGCGCGCGAGCAGGCCAGGGTTCCGTTTGACATGGAGCGCGGGCCGCTCCTGCGGGCCATGCTCGTGCGGCTCGGCGACGAAGAGTATCGTCTTTATCTCTTCCTGCACCACATTATTTTCGACGGCTTCTCGATCTATCGGGTCTTCTTGCCGGAATTGGTTACGGTCTACAACGCGTTTCTAGCGGGGCGGCCTTCGCCACTTCCAGAACTGCATTTGCAATATTCGGATTTCGCCCACTGGCAGCGCGAATCGCTGGGCAGCGTTCAACTTAACGAATCTCGCGCCTACTGGTCGGCTCAGTTGGATGGAGAGCTGCCGGTGCTGGAATTGCCCACCGACCGTGCCCGTCCGGCGACGCAAAGTTTTCGCGGGGCCATGCAACGGTTCGCGTTTTCCAGGGACCTGTCCGACCGTCTGCACCAACTCGCACAACGGGAGAATACGAGTTTCTTCACCACGATTCTCGCGGGTTTCACAGCTTTGCTGCGGCGCTACAGTGCGCAGCAGGATTTCGTGATCGGCACGGTCACCTCCGGACGCAAGCGTTCAGAATTGGAAACTCTGCTCGGATGTTTTCAGAATCCCCTGGCGTTGCGCGTGAAACTGGCGGGCGACCCCAGCTTCCGTGAGCTGCTGGCACATGCACGAGAAGTCACGCTGGGAGCGCTCTCTCACGACGATGCCCCGTTTGAGCGGCTGGTCGAAGAACTCTCGGTCCGCCGCGATACGAGCCGGAACCCGCTGTTTCCGGTGATGTTCTCGCTGGTTCCGCCGACAGCGGCGTTCGAGTCCGGCTGGGATCTGAACCAGCTTGATCTTGAGATCGGCACCGCCAAGTTTGATCTCGATCTGGAGCTCGACGACCGGCCGGAAGGCCTGTTCGGCCGTTTTGTGTACAGCACCGATCTGTTTGACGCAAGCACCATGGAACGGATGGCGGGACACTTCCAGACGATGCTGGAAGCGATTGTTGCCGACCCTGAACAGAAGATTTCCCATCTGCCCATGCTGACTGAGGCTGAGAAACAGCAGCTCACGGACTGGAACTGCTCCGATGTCGAGTTTCCGCATCAGCTCTGCATGCACGAGTTGGTGGAAGCGCAAGCGGAGCGGACACCCAGCGCCATCGCGGTGGAGCATGGCGACCAGCGGCTGACCTATCGCGAACTCGAACAGCGCGCCAACCAGTTGGCGCATTTCCTGACGAGACGCGGAATTGGGCCTGAGTCGAAGGTTGGCATTTGTTTACGGCGATCTCTCGAATTGCCGGTGGCTTTGCTTGCGGTGCTCAAGGCCGGCGGAGCATGCGTGCCTCTCGATCCCGCGTATCCCAAGGAACGTCTGGCCTACATGCTCGAAGACTCGCAGACGTCGCTGGTGCTCACCCAGCCCGGGCTGCTGGCGGAAGTGACCGACTTTGACGCCGAAATCATCGCTCTCGATCCCGGCTGGAATTCGTTTTTCGCCGAAAGCCGCGAGAGCGTCCGTGGCGAAGTCAAGCCGGACAATTTGGCGTACGTCATCTATACCTCGGGCTCGACCGGCAAACCGCGCGGAGTGCAGCTCAGCCATCGTGGTCTGGTGAATCACAATATTGCGGCCGTGAATCTGTTTGGCATCACTCCGGCTGACCGGATGGCCCAGTTCGCCTCGATTTCCTTTGACATCGCGATCGAAGAAATTTTCCCCACCTGGATCGCAGGGGCTGCGCTGGTGATTCGTGAGGAAGATGCATCGCTGGCAGTTGGCGACTTTCTGCGCTGGGTGAGCGAGCGGAGCGTTACCGCTCTTGACCTGCCCACCGCCTACTGGCACGAGCTTGTCGGAGAGCTTTCCGAGTCCAGCCTGCAATTGCCTGAGAGTCTGCGGATCGTGATCGTGGGCGGCGAGAAAGCATCATCCGCAGCGCTGGCCGCCTGGCACAAGCTTGCCGGTTCGCGGGTGCGCTGGGTCAATACCTACGGCCCAACCGAAACCAGCGTGATCGTGACTAGTTTCGAGCCGGAAAACTGGGAAGAGATTCCACCGACTCTTCCCATTGGCCGTCCCATCGCCAATACGAAGATTCACATCCTCGATGAGCATCTTCAACCACTGCCCGTGGGAATTCCGGGAGATCTCTTCGTGTCTGGCCCTGGTTTGGCGCGTGGATACCTGAATCGGCCGGAAGTCACAGCCGAAAAATTCATCCGCGATCCTTTCAGCGGCCAACCCACGGCGCGAATGTACAAGACCGGCGACCGCGCGCGCTATCTGGCGGATGGCAAAATTGAATTTGCTGGACGAACCGACGACCAGGTCAAGATCCGCGGCTATCGCGTGGAATTAAAAGAGATCGAGTCGGTATTGGGTTCGTACCCAGGGATCCGCGAAGTAGTCGTGGTGGCGCGGGAGAACGCTCGCGAGAATGGACCGGCCGACAAGCACTTGGCGGCTTATGTAGTGCCCTCACGCGAGCAAGCTCCGACGGGCAGCGAGCTGCGGTCATTTTTGAAGCAGAAACTCCCGCATTACATGGTTCCCTCTGCGTTCGTCTTGCTGGAAGCGATGCCCAAAACTCCGAACGGCAAGGTGGACAGGCGCGCCATGCCGGCTCCCAAGCCCGCTGATTTCACCGAACCGAACGAATATGTGGCGCCGACGGACGACCTTGAGAAGAATCTTGTCCGGATCTGGTGCGCGGTTCTGACGAAAGAGAAGATTGGGATTCGCGACAATTTCTTCGATCTGGGCGGGCATTCTTTGCTGGCTGCCCGGCTCATGCATCGTATCGAGCAGACTCTCGGACAACGGCTTCCCCTCGCCGCATTGTTGCAAGCGCCTACGGTAGAGCAATTCGCGGCGCTTCTCCGGCAAGAGGGATGGTCGGCGTCATGGTCTTCGCTGGTTGCTATCCAACCGGAAGGTTCGCGTCCGCCTTTCTTCTGCGTGCACGGAGTGGGAGGCAACGTAGTCGGCTTTCGCGATCTGGCGCGGCATATGGGGCCAGACCAGCCGTTCTATGCGCTTCAACCTCAAGGCCTCGATGGCAAGCGCCCCTGCATGACTAGCGTCGCGGAAATGGCCGGAAGCTACCTGCGGGAAATTCGCCGGGTGCAGCCGGAGGGACCGTATCGCATCGGCGGGTACTCTTTCGGTGGATTGGTAGCCTACGAGATGGCGCAGCAGCTTCGGGCACAAGAGCAGGAAGTCAGCTTGCTTGCGTTGTTCGACACCTATCCCGGCAAGATGGAATCCCGGGGTTCCCAGTTGCGTAACCTCCGCAAGCTTCCGCTGAAAGAGGCCGTCAGCTTTCTCGTGAAGAAAGGCAGCTTCGTGCTGATGACGCTGCGCAAGCGGCTCGAATTGCAGATGCTGCCCCGGGCTTTGCGCAACGTACGGCAAGCCTGCGCCGCGGCGGCCGCGGGATACGACGTTCAGCCTTATGCCGGCCAGATCACTCTGTTTCGGGTAAAAGAGAAGTCTGTCGGCAGCCTTGATGACCCGTATGCCATCTGGTGGCGGGTTGCCGCGGGTGGAGTCGATCTGCGCGAAATCAGCGGCGACCACCTCAGCCTGCTCAAAGAGCCGCAAGTCAGGCTGTTGGCCGAAGAACTGAATGGCGCACTCGATCATCCCTCTCCAGGCGAAGGTTCTCTCGTAGCGGCCGTGAGCTATTAAGCCCAGAAGCCCCACACTTAAGATAAGGTTCCTCGATAAATAAATGAGCTCACCCAATACAGAAGAATTGCTCGATCCGGAATTGTGCAGCGACGGCGTTGCCGGGCTGGATGACGAGCGCGAGAGATCTGAGAGCGGCCGTTTCTCCGGCAAGTTCGCACGCTGGGTGACCAAGGGCGGCTTGGCCATCGTCGACCAGGGATTGATTTCTGGCTCGAATTTCCTGATCGGCATTCTGCTGGCACGCTGGCTCATGCCGGAGCAGTACGGCGCATTTGCGCTCGCGTTTTCAGTTTTCCTGCTGCTCTCTTATGTCTACCAATCGTTTCTGGCGGAGCCGCAAGCGGTATTTAGCGGATCGGCCTACAGCGCTTCTCTGCGCGGTTATCTGAAAACGCTGCTCGGCATTCATCTGATTCTGACCTGCTTCGGCGTGGTTTTGCTGGGAGGTGCTGCGGCGATTGCCGCGGTCTTGGGGAAGGGCAATGGCCTGCCGGGTGCACTGGCCGGAGTTGCGATCGCTTCGCCTTGCATTCTTTTTTTCTGGCTGATGCGCCGCTCCTTCTACATGAACATGGCGCCCGGGCGCGCCGCGGTGGGAGCGTTTCTCTATTTCGTGGTGGTCACCGCCGGATTGTTCGTCGCCTACAGGAAGGCGCTGATTTTCCCTTTTTCCGCTTATTTGCTGATGGCGCTCGGCGCTGCGGGCACCGGTTTTTACCTGCTCTCGCAAATTAACAAAGTGCTGCCGCCGGACACTGCGGCCCCGCCCACGAGGCGAGAGGCATGGCGCAAGCACTGGGGATATGGAAAGTGGGCGCTGGCGGTTTCCGTCGTGACGTGGATTCCTTACTACATGTATTACCCGCTGGTGAGCGCCTTTTCTGGGATGGCGCAGGCTGGGCAGTTGCGGGCGCTGATGAATCTGTCCTTGCCCATGGAACAAAGCTACACCGCACTCTCCATTCTGTTTCTGCCGTATGCGGCGCGGGTATGCCGCGAAAAGGGAATCTCCAGCGCCGGTCCGCTGGTGACGAAAATTACGTTCCTTTTCGTGGCAGGAGCGGTTGTTTACTGGGCGGTCCTCATTCCGCTGAAGGGTCCGGTGTTTCACCTGCTCTATGCCGGAAAATATATGGAAGTGGCGCACTTCATCCCTTATGTCGCGTTGGGAACTACGATGTGGGCCGCGGCGTTTGGCCCCGCGATTCTGTTGCGCGCCATCGAGTCGCCCGACTCCATTTTTTATGCTCGCTGCGTGGCCAGCGCACTCTCGTTGCTGATTGGCGTTCCCGCCACGCGCGCATTCGGCCTTTGGGGTGTGGTTTGGAGCATCATCATCGCCAATCTTTCGGCTTTCCTGATCTCGCTGTACATATTGAATCGCAAGTCGAAATCAGTTTCTGTATTGAATCCGGTTTTGCAAGGTGAGGGTTAGATTATTTATGACGACTCTGAAAGAACTCCGTTACAAGGCTTCGCGAACCAAGCTCCGGGCGCCAAAGGCGTGGTGGGAACACCGGGGTTTGAACGACAAGGATGTATTGTTTGCGTCCTTCGAGCGCTCCGGCAATACCTGGCTGCGCTTCGTTCTCATGGAAATTCTTACCAAAAACAACGCCGGCTTTCTGAATGTGAATCAAGTGCTGCCGGAAATGGGGACGCATCGCGAGATGAAGCCTGTGTTGCCCAATGGCGGGCGACTGATCAAGACTCACGAACAGTATCGCTCCGAGTACAAACGCGCCATTTATCTCATGCGCGATCTGCGCGACGTCATGCTCTCGAACTGGGCGCGCGACAAGGAAATGGGCTTCTCCGATTACTTCGATCACGGCAAGGGCATGGACGGATACGTCGAAGCTTTCTTGCAGGGCAAGGTCACTCGCTTTGGATCGTGGCAGTCGCATGTGGATTCATGGATGAACTGTCCTCTGGCAAAGAACGGGAACCTGCTGGTTGTACGCTACGAAGATCTGCGCAAGGACACCGAGAACGGCCTGCTGGAAATGTTGGACTTCCTCGGCATCAAGAGCGATCGTGACCTCATCCGCCGCGCCGTCGAAAATAATTCCCTGCGCAACATGCGGGAAAAAGAAGAGAAGGCCAAGACTTCTGGAGCCGCGCTGGGCAAGGGAACTCTGCTGCGCAAGCATCGCATCGATCGTGAAGATGCCCGTTTCGTTCGCACTGGATCAGTCGGTGGTTGGCGCGAAAAATTAACTGACTCACAAATCGATATGGTCACCAGGTACGCGGGCGAAGCCCTGTTGCGGGCCGGTTACCCCGCTGGGCTTGCCCTGCCGGTGCAGGGCAAGGAACTGGCCTCCGAAGTCCGGGCGTAACCGAAAGCCAATGACTTTGGTACTCAGGCAAATTCTTCCTGTTCTGGCGATGATGATGCTGATGGCCCCCCTGGCTGTGTCCCAGACCAAGGACGCCGGTGACAACGAGACTCTGCGCCAGGCCGCCGAGAAGACCGGTTTTTGGGTGGGCACGACGATCCAGGGAAGAATGTGGAATCGCGACCCTGAATACAAGCCCGTGCTGGGCCGGGAATTCAACGCCGCGGTTTCCATCGTTTTCCCAAACCTTACCCAGCCGGAGCGCGGACGGTTTGATTTCAATGCCATGGACGAGGCCATAAGTTTCGCAAAGCAACACAACATGAAACTCATGGGTCATTGCCTGGTTTACAAGAATCCCAACTCGCAGCCCTGGTTGCACTTTAACGGTTTGACTTGCGGCGGTTGGTCGGCGAAGGACCTGGACGAGATACTGAAGGATCACATTCGGAAGGTTGTACGCCACGGAGGCGATACTTATTACTCCTGGGAAGTGGTGAACGAACCAACTCAACAGATGCATGACAGTTGCTGGGCGCGCATTCTGGGTCCAGAGCAGTACATGGTGAAAGCATTTCAATACGCGCGCGAAGCCAATCCGAACGCGTTACTTATCCTGAACGATACGTTCGGGCAAGCTGGAATTGAAAAAGATCGTGCGGATGCATTCTTTTCTTTAGTGAAGAGACTTAAAGACGCAGGCGCTCCGATCGATGCCGTGGGAACCGAGATGCACTGGGAGATGCCGCAGTTGCGGCCTTCCTACCTCGACGAATTCAAAGACTTCCTGGATAACGCGCGCAAGGTCGGCGTCAAGGTACATGTGACCGAGATGGACGTTTACCAGGGCCCGACAAACTCTCCCGAGGCCTTCGCCAGGCAAAAAGAGATTGTTTACAATGTGGTTCACTCCTGTTTACTGAATTCGAATTGCATCGGCTTCATGACCTGGGGCATCGCCGACCGCTATACCTGGCTGCGCACCTCGGATTGGAAGAACATGCCTGACGCCAAGCCCGTGCTATTCGACGACAATTTCAATAAGAAGCCTGTCTACTACGGCGTGTTGCAGGCGTTAAAAGAGGGACGATGAACAGCAGCGTTTTAGATCGGACACAGGAACACAGCCTCGACGCGCCCCGGCGCAGTCCAGTTTGGCTGCTCTTGCTGTTTATCCTGATCGGGTTTTCCATTGCGGTTCTCGTGTCTCTGCTGGCCGGCTCCAAGCCCTACGGTGTCTTGTTTGCGGCGGCAGGTATTTTCCTGACGATCCCCGTGGCGGCGCTAACGATCCAGGCACTTCCACAAGGATTGGCGAAAGCCAGGATTCTGGCGCGGAACTGGACTTGGTGGCATCCGCTATGGTTCCTGATCTTCTTCAGCATGCTGGTCTTCCGCATCCGCGACGTCGGCGCTGCGAAAGCTGACCCGCTGGATGCGTATGCGATGTTGCGGGTTCTTCCCGAAGTGTTCGTGGCGCTGGCTCTGATCGTTCGACTGCTCCTGAAAAAGCCCAATTGGATGCGCGCCTTGTTCACCGGGATTCCGGGAGCCATGGCGATCTATTGCCTGGTATGTGTAGCCTCCACCGCCTGGTCGGTGAACGCCTCGTGGACGGCTTACAAGTCGCTCGAATTTCTGGCCGACGTTTCTTTGCTGGCCGCCATTGTCGCCAGCGCCGATTCGTCCCGGACCTACCAGAACCTGCTGGATTGGACTCTGACTTTCTACGGACTGTCTCTGGCCGTCGTCTGGATCAACCTTCCGATCTGGCCGCATGAAGCGATGGATGGGGGCCGGCTTACCGGCGTGGTGCCGGTGGAAGCTTCCAACAGCGTTGGAACCTCGGGCGCTGTGTTGGCCCTGGTTGCGATTTGCCGGCTGATGCCGCTCTTTGGCCGCGGCAAAAATCGCGCCTGGTATATCTTCCTGCTAGTCTTTGGCCTCGTTTCCATGGTCATGTCGGGAACCAGAAACTCAGAAGCGGCGTTTGCTTTTGGGGTTGGGCTTATCGTGCTCTTCCACAAGCGCCTTCTGAAAATCGCGCTGGTCCTGACTGCGGCGGCGGTCCCGGTTCTAGCCATAGCAACCGTCTTGTACGACCGACTGTGGCAGAAGGCCTGGGTCGTGGCACAGAGTGTTGCCCAGCGCGACCAGTCCTCGGCTGCGTTTGAAGGGCTGAGCGGACGCACCGCCTGGTGGGCCTATGGGATGGAGCAATTGATGCATCATCCCTTCACTGGATTGGGAGCCTACGCTGCCGGCCGCTTTGCCGTGCTTGGCAAACTAGGTGTCGGCGCCGCGGCCATGATGCACAGCGATTGGATTGAGGTTCTCATCGGCACCAGTTTCTGGGGGTTGATCCCGTTTGCCGGCGCCTTGATCGCGGCATGGTGGTTTTTGGCTCGCTGCATCCGCAGCAACGCCTACGGCCCGGATCAGCGGCAGCTTGCGCTCGAGTTCTTTGCGTTGCTCGGCATGCTCACGGTGCACTCCTTCTTCAATGATGAGCTGAGTTGGCACTGTCCTCTGCTTTATTTCGCTATTCTGGGCTATGCCGAGTTTGTGCGGGTTCAGGGCAAGGCCGATCCCGTTCAGGTTCCAATGGAGCAAGCTGGCAGTCTGCCACGATTCCTTGGCTAAGAGTTCTCGATCGAAGATGTACCGCAAAGAAGTGACGCAACACACGGTTTCGCAAGCTGCAAACAAAACAAAACAAAACAAAACTCTAAGGGAGTGAAAGAAATGGGGAACAAGACTCGGATTCTCGTAACTGGTGCCGGTGGATTCATTGGTCATCATCTGGTCAAGCGGTTGAAGGCGGATGGTCACTGGGTTCGTGGCGTGGACATCAAACAGCCGGAGTATGAAAAGTCAGCCGCCGACGATTTCCGGCTGTTGGACTTGCGCATGTGGGAAAACTGCCTCGAAGCTACGCGCGATATCGATCAGGTCTACAACCTGGCCGCCGACATGGGCGGAATCGGTTACATCACCGCTTTCCTGGCCGACATCTCGAAAAACAACATTCTGATCAACGCGCATATGCTCGAAGCCAGCAAGCAGAACGACGTGAAGCGGTTCCTGTTCTCGTCTTCAGCGTGCGTGTACGCGCAATCCAAACAGAAGTCCGCTGAAGTCACGCCGCTGAAAGAAGAAGACGCCTATCCGGCCGAGCCCGAGCCTGGCTATGGCTGGGAGAAGCTTTTCGCGGAAGAACTCTGCCGCTACTACTACCACGACTACAAATTCGAAACGCGAATTGTGCGCTTCCACAACGTGTACGGCCCGCTCGGCACTTACGACGGCGGCAAGGAGAAGTCTCCGGCTGCCATCTCCCGCAAAGTTGCGAAAGCCCGCGACGGTGGAGAGATTGAGATCTGGGGCGACGGCGACCAGACTCGCTCCTACATGTACGTCGATGATTGCGTCGAAGGCCTGATTCGTCTGATGGCCTCCAACCATCGCGAAGCGCTCAACCTCGGCACCGACGAAATGGTGAGCATCAATCACCTGGTCGATATGATTTGCAAAATCGCAGGCAAGAAACTGACCAAGCGTCATGACCTGACCAAGCCGCAGGGAGTTCGCGGACGAAACAGCGACAACACTCTGCTGCGCAAGGTGCTGGGCTGGGAGCCGAACATGCCTCTGGAAAAAGGCCTGGCCATTACCTACAAGTGGATTGCCAGCGAAGTGAAGAAGAAGAAAGAAGTCGGCGAGTTGGCTGAAGTTGCCGGCGACTAGCTTCGTCTCGGAAAACTGCCATGTCTAATCACGCGGCTGACAGTTGCGTTAACATCCTGGGCGTCAAGGTCCATGCCACCAGCATGGACCGCGCCCTCGCTCAAATCGAATCGGCTCTTGCGTCCGGTGACAAAGGCTATGTCTGCGTCACCGGTGTGCAGGGCGTAATGGAAGCCCAGATCGATTCCAACCTGAAGCGCATCATCAATCGCTCGGTTCTCACCACGCCCGACGGACGCCCCACCGTGTGGGTGGGCTGGCTCCGGGGATTCTTCAAGATGCGCCAGGTGACCGGTCCCGACATGATGCTTCGGATTTGCGCACTGTCGGCGGAGAAAGGCTATACCCACTTTTTCTACGGCGGAAACGATGGCGTCGCGGAACAACTGAAAGATTCACTGACGCGGCGTTTCCCGGGCATGAAGGTGGTTGGCACCTACACTCCTCCCTTTCGTCCCTTGAATGCAGACGAAGAAGCCGGACTGATCCGCATGGTTTCCGAAACGAAGCCGGACTTCTTCTGGGTCGGACTGAGCACGCCGAAGCAGGAGAAGTTCATGGATCAATACCTCTCCAAGCTTGACACCAAGCTCATGTTCGGCGTGGGCGCGGCTTTCGACATTCACACCGGCCGGATCAAGGACGCTCCGTACTGGATGAAGGTCACGGGCGTGCAGTGGATGCACCGGATTTACCAGGACCCGGCTCGCTTGTGGCGGCGCTATTTGGTCAATAATCCCAAGTTCGTGTACCGGATTACGCTCGAACTGCTCGGCATAGCCAAGCAGGAAAGCGCGTAGGAATTTTAGCCGCGGATTTTAACGGATACTTCTTTTTGATCTTTGTTCTGTTGTTTTGATCCGTGCGAAATCCGCGCAGATCCGTGGCCAAGATGTATTTCACGCATGAGAGTTCTACTCGTACACGGGGCGTACCAGCAGTTCGGAGGAGAGGATTCCGTGGTGCGAGCCGAGCGGGAATTGCTCGAGCGCCACGGCGACGAGGTGCTTCTCTACTCCAGGCACAACGACGAGATTAAAGGATTTAACGTCGCTGAAAAGGCAAGCTTCTTTCCGCAGACGGTTTATTCCTGGAAGAGCAGCGGCGAAATTTCCGACGTCGTCCACGGCTTCCAGCCCGACGTGGCTTTCGTCCACAATGTTTATCCGTTGTTATCGCCGTCGGTTTATCACAAGCTGCATTCGCTGGGAGTACCGGCGGTACAAGTTCTTCACAACTTTCGTCCATACTGCCCGAACGGTTTCTACTACACGCAAGGACAGATCTGTGAGGCGTGCAGAGGCGGCAACTATCTGAACGCGGTTCGAAAGCGCTGCTACAAAGATAGTTATGTTCTCAGCGGATTGTATGCCCTCACCCTGGGCTCCAACCGGCTTGCGGGGATGGTGAGCAAGATCGCCGGGTTCATCTGCCTCACCGAATTCTTCAAGATCAAGATGCAGGAAGCCGGCGTTCCAGATTCCAAGTTGTTTGTCCGGCCCAACTTCGTTTATGCGCCGCCTCTATCGGAGGGCGCGAGCGACGCCGGTAACTACGCGATCTACATGGGGCGCTTGTCCCCGGAGAAAGGCTGCTGGACTTTAATTCACGCCTTTGAACAGATGCCGCAAGTTGCTCTGAAAATCCTTGGAACTGGGCCACTGGAGCAGGAATTGAAGGATTACGTCCGCGCGAAGGAACTCAGCAACATTCAGTTCCTGGGGTTCAAAAGTGGTGATGAGAAATGGCAGCTACTGCGAAATTCTCTTTGCTTAGTCGTTCCATCGGAGTGGTACGAGAATTTTCCGGTCACCGTCCTCGAAGCTTACATGGCAGCCAAGCCAGTAGTCGCCTCGCGCTTGGGTGGCTTGCCCTACATCGTGGATGACGGACAGTCGGGTCTTTTATTTGAAGCTGGCAAGGTCGGCGAACTGATGCAAAAGATTCAAAACCTGGTGGACAATCCCGCTGGCGCCGTACGCATGGGCGCTTGCGGCCGACGCTTGAGCGAGACCAAGTATGGTCCGGAACAAGGCTACAGCAATCTTATGAATGTTTTCTCGCAGGTGCAGGCCACAGCATGAGTACCGCCGTCGACATGAAGAGGGAAAGCGGCCAGCCTTGCGAGCAGAGTTCCGGACCGATGAGCCCGAGCCCGGTTTTTGTGGTTGGAATGTGGCGTTCCGGGACCTCGCTTCTATACGCATTGCTGAACCAGCACCCGCAGATCGGCCTCATGTACGAATCCGATTTTCCGTTGTTGTCGCCGCTTTTCGTGGTGCCTCGTAAGAGTTCTTCGTGGATACCAAAAGTCGACTCCTGGAATGGAGCGTTGACCCGGCACAAGATTGACGCCACTGGCATTCCGGAGAACACGGTTGGTTTGCCGAACGCCTTTCGCGAAGTTGCCCAGCAGTATGCGAGGAAGAAAGGCGCAACGGTGTGGGGATGTAAGTCGCCCAACTATTACGATTGCATGAACCAGTTGGCCGACTGGTTTTCGGACGCGAAGTTCATCGTGATCTGGCGCGATCCGGCTGACGTTTGCCGCAGCATCGTAAGGGCGGCAAAGAAATCGCCCTGGTTTGCGCGGCCAGGAATGGATCTCCGGGCTCTGCTCGGTTGCCGGCGGATGAAAGAAGAAGCCGACCAACTCGTGCGTCGCGGCGCCGCCATTCACCAGTTGCAATATGACGATTTGGTGCGGGAACCGGTTGCCGCATTGACTGCCATCTGCGATTTCATCGGTGTACCTTTCGATCCCAGGATGAATTCCCTCGAGGGTGCGGACCGCTCGGCCATTTACAACGGCGACCATCATTCCATGGTCAAGGGCGCCAGTATCGTGGCTGATCGCCAGCGTCCAGAGGTGCTCTCTCCCGAACTGAAGCGCAAAATCGAGCGCTACATCGTATTCTGGTGGAAACAGTATGACGGGAGTTGGCCGGTCAACGCGGCTGTAAGCGACGAGATCAAAGCAGCTTCCTGGTTTGAGCGGACCCGCGACCGCGTCCGGCACACTCTGCTGCGCACTTTCGACCTGACGGTTCCAATCCTCTATTCGTTGGTCCCCATCGCAGTCTGGCAACGGTACCGGCAGGTGAAATCCCGTTATCAACAAATCGACGTTAAGCCTCACGGGAGTGAAGCCGTTTAGTTCACAATTCCCGTTAACAGAATCATTCTAAAGGACTAATATACGGCCTGCTTTCCGGCTGACTGGATACTCAAATGCGACACCCTTTACCTCTGTCTTCTCCCGCAACTTTCAACAAGGAGTTCCACCCGTTGACTCGATCTGCCAAGTTCGTGGCGGCTTTCGCTTGCCTGGTTCTACTGCTATGCGCTTCTGGCTTTGCCCAGAGCGGAACCATGAGCACTCTTGCGGGGCTGAACACGACAGTGAAGATGGAGAATCCCACTGCCACGCCAGATGTGACCATTGCTGTGGGAACCCTTGAATATTGTGAGCACGTCAACAGTGCGTACCAGTGTTGGTACAAGAGCGGCGTCAATGCCAATAAACCTGTGAATTTTCTCGGCGGCACCAGCCCCAAGTCCGATTCGGGTCCCTGGAGCCAGAACAGTAACAACGGCGCCCATACTCCTAATTGCACCACGGCTTACTCACCCAATTCTCAGATACTCCATGACAATGTGTACAACCTTTGGATCATGGAGAAACGGATCACTTCCAAGAGCAACGCCCACAACTATATGTGCGTGGCCATCAGCAATGTCGAGGATGTTGCCTCCACGTCTCCGGCCTTCGGTTGGTTTGCCTTCGAATTCGACCTGGATACGGTGATTCCAACCAACTCCCACGGGAATTTTTACTACCCTGATTTCCCTCAATCAGGACTGTGGCAAAGCTCCACCAGCGCCACTCCTCCCTACACCGCGGCCACCGACCAGGCCATGTGGATCACGTACGATTTGCAGGATCCCAATAATCACAGCAACATCAATGGAGTTCTGATCTGTGCCGTCGATTTAGCCGGCCTGCGCGCCAGCATTGCCAACCCATGGACCAACAATTCGCACACCCCGGCCTGCCTCGTGCCTCATCCCCTCGTTGCCTATAACCAGCGTCGCAGTTGGGTTCCGGCCAACAACTCCGATACCACTCCTCCGATATCCGGGGACGGAGAAATGTTTACCTACATGATCGAGCCTCCGGAGGACCTCACCAGCTATCTGACGGACCCCAATCATACGCAAGGCGTCGAGCAGTGGACCATCGATTGGACGGCAACTACTCCCACTCCAACTTTGGCTAATAGTTGGGACTTGCCGTCGACACAGGCCAACGGCGATCAATTGGGTTGTTTCAATCCTCTCGTTTATTACTCCACGATCTGCATTCCGCAACCTTCGACGGCAACCACCGGCATCCATATCGACTCCGTTGCCGACCGCATGCAGGAGTTCTTCCACTACACATCCAATGGCGGGCAGGGAAGTATTTGGACTTCCGCCCACGCCATACAAATCATCCCCAACGCCACGAACAATACTCAAACCGAAGCGGATATCCGGCTTCTGCAGCGCAATACTGCGTTTCCTAACGCGGTTTACATCGCCGGAGACTATCCCATCATCGATCCGGTCGATCCCAACGCTTTTGTCTTTCTGCCTAGCGTGGCGCGCGACAAAGTTGGCAACATTCAAGGCATTCTGGGAATTTCAGGCACCGGCAGCAATGAACATCCCGGCCTCGACAGCCTGAATTTCATTCCCGGCACCCTTACCTCCGGCACTTACGGCTACATTGCCAGTCCTCTCATCTCTGGCGATGCCGAAGATACCGACGCCTTGAATTATCGCTGGGGAGACTGGTACTCGGCGGTGCTGGATCCCAGCGACGGGTGTACGGTCTGGGTGGCCGGAGAATATCTGCCGGCGAACCGCACCACAGAGCCCTATTGGTACACGGAAATGGCCAAGCTCCCTCCTATGAACTCGTGCGGCGGCTCGGTTACGCTTTCCAGCGTCAGCTTGAATTTTGGCAATGTGCAGGTGGGGGTACAGAGTCCGCCGATAGTCGAGACCGTAACCAATAACCAGGCGGTCGCCCTCAACATCACCGGTATTTCAACCGGCGGTGGCGTCTTTAGCCAAACCAATACTTGCTCACAGCCGGTTGCCCCGGGCGGCAACTGTACGGTCAGCGTTTATTTCACTCCTACCGTCACAGGTGTCGCGAACGGCACGCTTACCATTACTGACGACGCCAGCAATAGTCCGCAGACCGCCTCTCTGACTGGCACTGGAGTTTCATCGTCGCTATCGTTGAGTCCGGGCAGCCTCGCCTTTGGCAATCAGGTTCTCAACACGTTCAGCGGCAGCCAGAACATTACAGTAACAAACAACGGCTTTGTGAACGTCACCGTAAACGCGGTTGCAGCCAGCGGCGGCTACTCTCAGATCAATAATTGCACCGGGGTTTCGCTCACCGCGGGACAGTCTTGCACCATCACCGTGACCTTCTCTCCCACGGTGACCGGATCGATGCCGGGAGCGATCACGGTGAGCGACACGGCTGTGGGCTCGCCGCATGTGGTCAGCCTCAGCGGAAGTGGGCAACTCCCAATGTCGCTATCGGCGAACCTCACCTTCGCCGCCACCAATGTAGGTTCTACCGCGCCTTCGCAGAACATGACGCTGACCAACAACCAGAGCCAGACCGTGACCTTCACATCTTCCACCAGCGGCGACTACTCGGCGGTGGGCAATGGATCCAGTCCTTGTAACGGAACACTGGCCGCGAAAGCCAAGTGCACATTTGCGGTGAGTTTCACGCCGACAACAAACGGAATTATCAAGGGAGCTTTGACCATAACTCCGACGCCTGGAACCGTCTTGGCAGGAGGGCTGACGGGTACGGGTCAAAACGGCACGACCGCGCCGCTGACCTTCACGCCTGCCAGCCTGAGCTTTGGAAATGTTGGCCTGACTACTTCCAGCAGCAAGACCGTGACCATCAAGAATATTAGCGCGGCAGCGATAAGTATCAGCAGCGTCACGGGCAGCGGATACTACGCGGTGACGCCGAGCGGCGCCACACCCTGCGGCGGGAACCTGAGTGCCGGCAAGTCGTGTACCGTGACTGCCACCTTTACTCCGCTGACGACTGGCACCAGTCTTGGCGGCGTGACGGTGATCGACAACGCTTCGGTCAGCACTCAGATACAGAATGCAACGGGAACTGGCGTGCTCGACATCACGCTGTCTCCCGCCTCTATTAACTTTGGAACGGTGACAGTCGGGTCCACGAGTGCTGTTCAGGTGGTCACGGTTACCAACAACCTGACCACTGCGGTTCCCATCTCAAGCGTGGTCGCCAGCGGCGACTTCATCTCGACCACGGGCGGCGCTATTCCATGCGGAACAAATGTTCCCGCCAACAGCACGTGCACTCTGGGAGTGCAGTTCAGTCCCAGCGTGACCGGGTCGATCAGCGGCGCGCTGACCTTCAGCTACACGGCCGGATCGTCGCCGCAAGTAGTCAGCTTGTCAGGAACCGGCCAGTAGCCGGTAAAGCGCGAGATAAGCAGACGATGGGCCCGCCACTCCGGTGGCGGGCCGTTTTGTTTTTACTGCGCCTAGTTCTCATTGCCTGGACTGCGAATCGAGCGCGTTTTTCGACATCGTCCTGAGCAGTTCCAGCAGCGGCCGCTGACTGGGCAATAAGCGCGGCTCCATTTCGGCCACTGAGGTCCAACCCGGCGCTCCTTCCCAGGAATTCTTCAGCTCTCCGCTGGCCTGCACTTCGAACACTGAGATGTTGCAGGGAACATCGGCTTCGCTGTAATACTTCCGCTTCAATTCCTTTCCAACGACGCTCAATCCTGTTTCTTCCAGGATCTCGCGAGTGAGCGTCTCCTCTTCGGTTTCCCGCCACTTGGAAATTCCTCCGGGCAGAGAGAGCCCGCGTCCATCGTTGCGATGGATCATCAGGATCTTATCGTCCCGCTGAATGATGCCGATCGAGGCGCGAAGCGCGCCGAACAGCGGGAACCAGCGGTAGAGGGTGAAACAGGTGCGCGCGACCATCCAGAACATGCGGCGCTTGAAGTTGTCGAGTACGGTCTGCAAGGGGCAAGTCTAGCACGCGGGATCCGGAGACTCAGGCGAAGACGATTGTGCAAAAATTACTGAGGATCGCAGGTGAAAATTCGCCTTCCGCTCCGATGTCGGGATTGTGGTCACATGCGACTGTAATGCGGATCACTGCTTAGACGGTGGACCCGCACTAGCCTTTGTCCTGAGACTTCGAGTCATGGCGGTTTTTTCTACTCACCGGTTACGCAGGTAAAACTCGAATCCCCTCACCCTTGCGAAGTCGTGTTTTAGAACTCAAATGCCCGCCCACAATCGTCGGCCCTAATTCAGAAAGGCATTGAGTCAGTAGACTGGGAGGTTTCCGTGACAAAGTCAAGTGAAGGTTTGTGGATACGCGCACTGGCCGCCGTCCCTACGGCCCTAGCCATCGGAATCTTGTTAATCATTGCGGCAGAATCGGCACAAGCACAAACTCTGAAGGTTCTCCACACCTTCAGCGGCGGTACCGACGCGTTCTACCCCAACAGTGGTTTAATTACAGACAAGCAGGGCGATTTCTACGGCACCTCAAGATTCGGCGGAGCGTATGACCAGGGCGCAGTGTTCAAGGTGAATCGGGCAGGCAAAGAAACGGTGCTCTACACCTTCACCGGCGGATTGGACGGGGGTGGTCCGAGCGGCATCATGCGGGATCCCGCCGGCAATTTCTATGGCGTAACCGATACGGGCGGCGACGGCTCCTGCAATCCTCCTTACGGTTGCGGCACTGTGTTCAAGCTGGATTCATCTGGCAATGAGACTGTGCTGTACAGCTTCGCCGGCGGCACCGATGGCGCTTCTCCCGCAGGAAATTTAATTCAAGACCCGGCGGGCAACTTCTACGGCGTCACCTTCAAGGGCGGGGACCTCACGTGCTCCTGTGGCACGGTGTTCAAACTGGATCCAGCAGGGAACAAGACTGTGCTGTACAGCTTCACGGGCGCCGACGGCGCATTTCCAGAAGCGGGATTGATCCGCGACCAAGCCGGCAACCTTTATGGCACCACTTTTCAGGGTGGTGGGATGCCATCATGCGGCTGCGGCACGGTCTTCAGAGTGGACGCCGCTGGAAAAGAAACCGTGTTGCATCGCTTCGCGGGAGGGAAGGATGGCTATTCTCCCGAGGCGGCTTTACTGCGGGACTCGTTGGGCAACCTTTTGGGACAACGATAGTCGGCGGCAATGTGCCTGGCGGATACAACCTTGGGACTGTGTTCAAAGTCGATCCGGTTGGCAACGAGACACTTCTGCACACCTTCTTATCGAACGGGCGCGATGGCGAGATTCCCTTTTCCCCCCTGGTTGAAGATTCGGCTGGAAACCTCTATGGCACCACGAGTTATGGCGGCTTTTACCACTCGGGAACCGTCTTTAAGTTGAACGCTGCTGGCAAGGAAATGTGGAACTATAGCTTCACTGATGGGCGTGATGGGGCAACGCCGGTTGCCGGCTTGGTGATCGACGCAGCCGGAAATCTCTATGGCACCGCGGAACATGGCGGCAACCCCTCGTGTGAAGTGGGCTGCGGAACGGTGTTCCAGATTACACCGCCATAACTGCTCGGAGAAGCCTGTCATTTTTTCTAATTAAGCAGAACCGGCTTAATCCCTACCGGGACGATGCCTCCCGAGATCGTGATCGGAGTGCTTGCCGTCGTCATGTCCCGATACTGCGTCCATTGCGATGCCACTGTCTGGTTCTTCGCGGTGCACGACCCATTGGCGCAGCTTTGTGCGGTGTTCCACATAATAGGGTACTGCCCACCCGCCCCCTCCCCGAACCCTCCTTGACAACTTCACGTATTGTGAAGTACCCTAGATCAGTGCATATCGTTACGCGTAAGCATCTGAGCGAGGCGATGGAAAGCTACCCGGATGCGGCGAACGAAATCAAAGCGTGGGTGGGCATCGTCGAGGCAGCGCGGTGGCACAATTTTGCGGAAGTCCGCCGCCTGTTCAAGGATGCCGATCTTGTGGATGACTACGTGATCTTTAACATCCGGCAGAACCGGTACAGGCTGATCACCGTGGTCCACTATGCAAAGACGACGGATGAAAGGCGGACCAAGGGGCACGTCTACATCCGATCTTTTTTGACACACAAGGAATATGACAATCGCAGCCGCTGGGATAGGAGGTTTGGAACAAGATGAGCACAGTTCTCGCGAACCCGGCAAAAATGATTGCGCACGGCGCTCCCCGCGTCATACACAATGATGCGGAGCTTGACGCGTATACCGATGCCCTCTTCCGACTGACGGCGCTGGAAAGCCCCTCTCGCCATGAAATGGAAGCAATCGAACTCCTAACTTTGCTTGTGGAACGTTACGAGCAGGAGCATTACCCGATTCCTGCAGCGGATCCGGTCTCCGTTGTGCGATTTATCCTCGAAAAGCAGAATCTAAGGCAGCGTGACCTGATTCCTCAATTTGGCTCGGAGAGCGCGGTCTCGATGTTCCTGGCAGGGCAACGGAATCTCACCCTGGAGCAAGTGCGGAAGTTAAGCACTCGGTTCGATCTTCCAGCTGAGGTTTTTATCCCTAAGTCAAAGAAGAAACACCGCTAGTTCAGCAAAACGGGTTTGATCCCCACCGGTACGACGCCTCCTGAGATTGTGATCGGAGAGCTGGCGGTCGTCATGTCCCGATACTGCGTCCATTGCGAGGCCACCGTCTGGTTCTTCGTGCTGCAGGAACCGTTCGCGCAGCTTTGTGAGGTGTCCCACATAATAAGGTACTGCGTGCCGGAGTTGGAGATGGTGCAAGACCACACCGTGCCGCTGGCTGCGCACGGAGTGACCAGCGACGCGTTCACCAGCCAGTTGTAAGTCTGCTGATAGGCGGTCACGGCCTCGACTGGCTCAGCCTGGGAAGTGGCGTAGTACCACGCCATGCCATTGAGGCCGAGTGTCCAGTTGAGCAGATAGAAGCGCGGCATGAACGAAGCCGCCATATCGGGGTCGGCATAAGCGTTGGTGAAGCCGGTCGTCGAGTATTGCGCCTCTCCATTCCACAGCGGTTTGGCCAGTTCAGCCGGTTGCAGGATGCCTTGAACGTTCGAGAAGTACCACTGCAACGCCGATTCCGGTGTGCAGGGAGTCGGGGCCGGACAATTGTTCCCGCTTTCGTTTCCCGGTTTCATGTGGAAGTTGATAATGTCCACCGCCGTCGCAATCGCGTTCGGCGGATTGGGACAAGGCAATTCAAGTCCTGAAGGGGAATTATTGCAATACAGTTCGTTCTGCCCGTAGTCGAGGGCTCCGCCCTTGGCGTGCGCCGAAGACATGACAATCTGCGCTGTGGGATCGATCGGCGTCGCGGTGCAGGGAGTGGCGGTGCCATTGCCGCTTTCGTGGATCACGCCGCGGCCGGTGATGATGCAGTTCGCATCTTCCGTGAGCCGCGCTAGTTGTGCGATGCTGCCCGTCCAGAAATGCGTCGTATCCGGCTCGTTCCAGATTTCCCAGTACTTGATGTGGGCATGACTTGCGGTGTAACCCGCGCTGTTGACGTGGGTTGCTATGGCCGTAATCCAGGCTTTCCAGATGGTGTTGGTTCCGCTGCCATCGCTGTTCAGGTCGATGGGCGGATCGCACTCTCCATTGCCGCCTCCCAGGCCTGTGGTGTCACTGCAGGATGTGTCGTTGGGATTGGAAGTCGCCCAGGGCGGAGTGCGAGAGAGTGTGTACATGCTTTCCATGGTGCCCTGGGAATATGCCAGGGCCAGATTCGCGTCTAGTTTTGTGTAATCATAGACTCCAGAAGCCGTGTTGATATCGGGCCACTGCGTCCCAGGTGAATCCCAAAAGCGCTGCATTCCATAGCTCACCGTGGGCCCGGTCACGCTGTTCGTGTTGTTCCAGGAGAATCCCCAGAAAGTTGCCGGCAGGGTATTGCCGCCTCCCGTCGAGCTGTTCACGGTCAACGCGAGAGCCTGCGTGTCAGTTTGCTTGGGAGAAGAGGAGTCGGACACTTGGACGGTGAAATTGAATTGGCCGGTTTGAGTGGTGGTTCCGGAGAGCGCTCCGGTCGAGAGCACCGTGATTCCGCTAGGCAGCGAACCGGAGGCGAGCGTCCAGCTATAGGGGGTGGTACCTCCAGTGGCGCTCAACGGGCCCGAGTATGCGTTGCCGGCGGTAGCGGGTGGCAGGGACGTGGTCGCGACGGTGAGTGGCGGCGGGGAAGAGCTTGCCGTGACAGTCACCGACGCCGTTCCGAATTTGGTTGGGTCCGCGACGCTGGTCGCGGTTACGGTTGCGTTTGTATTGACGGTGACCTTGGGCGCCTGATAGAGACCCGTGCTGGAAATCGTGCCCGGCGAAGCCGACCAGGTTACGGCTGTGTTCGAAGTGTTAGTTACCAACGCAGTGAATTGCTTGGTTCCGGCAGACGCCACGGTAGCGGTTGCTGGCGACACGGTCACCACCACGCCTGGGGGATTGGATGACGACGAACTCGCAGGGACAGAAACGCCTGAACAGGCGGCCAGGAAAAGGAGCGAGGACACCAAAGTAATCAGAATCGCGCACTGGGACAAATTGGCTCGATGCGAGCGCCGGCTCTTTCGAACCGGACGGAGTGCGTCGTGCGACATCTAGCTACCTCTCGAATGGGGTTTCGGGAGAACACTCAGTATTATTTGAGAGTCCTTAGATGTGACTCTAACCATGCCCTGCCAACGTGAACAGATACCAAAGGGACAGAGGCATAGGATGAGCGAAAGTACATGGCCCCGTCTCTGAGAACGCTTCAGGTTCTGGCTGCGCTGATCGTCGAACCTGCCCGGGCAAGGACTGGCGCAAGAGTAGTTTCCTTTTTCGAACTGGCGAGGGATTCGGATTCCTGCAGCGCACGGCCGCCGCCGCTCAAAGCATAGAGCACCACTTCGACTCGGCTGGAGACTCCCAGTTTGTCGAAGATTCGAAATAGATAGTTCTTCACAGTATGCTCCGTCAGATGCAGCCTCTGCGCGATCTCACGGTTGGTGAGCCCCTCGGCCAGGCAGCGCACGACGTCCCGTTCGCGCGCCGAGAGCAGCGCGTTTCCACTGGCGCTATGAAGGCGCAGCGGAAACGGCTCGGCGATGGCTTCCAGCAAGTAATGAAGCTCACCACTGCCGGCCCACACCTGGCCCTCATGAACACAGAAGATGCACTTGATGAGCAGTCGAAGAGATTCGGTACGAAGAAAAACACCGCGCGCTCCGCAACGAAAGGCCTCGATGACCTGCGCGCGTTCGGAAGAGTCCAGTAGCAGGATCACGCGCGTCACCGGCGAAGCGGAACGAATCTCGCGGCACAACGCGAATCCGGCCTCGCCATTCTCTGCCTGCCGCGCGCTGATCAGGGCCACGTGCGGAAGCGCTTTCTTCGCCAGCACGAGAATTTCGGCGGGCTTCGACGCCGGCCCGGCCACACTAAACCGTTCCTCTCGTGCCAGCGCATCCACCAGCAAGTGCGTATTCATGGAAGTATTGTCAGCGGCCAGGACGCGAATCCTGTCTTGGTGAGGGAAGCTGGTCACTTGAGCCATGGGTGAAAATCGTCTCGATTTCCCGTCAGGAGCCATTCGTCTCCCAACGTTTTGCTGTGAGAATGTTTTTCTGAGAAGGTAACGCCAGAGTGCAAAGCTAAACTGCAAGTCGGGAAGTTTCCCTCCCGAGAGATTGTGGAGACAGAGTATTGGGACGAGTCTAAACCGGTAAATGGCCCGTTCGTGCCAGTTCCTGGATAATCAACTTCTTCTCATCTTAATGACTATTCGAGTAACGCGCCGGCTGCGCGGCGTTACTTTAGTGTGCAAGATTCTTCATGGAGAAGATTGTACCATTGACACTATTTGGCGGCTGTAATACGGTATGGTTCATTCGGCGCACCGGTGCGGTGTGCCAGATTTTTCCCCCAAAAAACTTCCTCGTAGTGTTGCCGCCGGATGCACGGCTGTGACCGAACCGTTTTCGCGAGAACAGGTTGGAAATCCATGCGCAGAATTGACAATTCTCCTATGCAAACACACTCTGGGTCCAGTTCCCGTCGACGCCTCTCTGTCTTCTTAACGGTGGCGCTGCTGATGGCCTTGTCCGCGGTCGCTCTAATGTCGCGGCCCGCTGTGGTTCAAGGCAGCTCGTGCCCCATCTCGCCGTGTCCCACGGCTGCGGACCCTGGTCCACGGCCGCTGCCCGCTGCTGCCGGCGCCTTTTACTCGACTCTGAATGCCAATCAGAGCGCCATCGGCACCCGGCTCACGCAGATTTTCACGGAGGTGAACTTCGTGGCGGGCGGACCTTTGGTGAAGACCGTCGGCTTGGGCCCACGCTTCAATTCCAATTCCTGTAGTAGTTGCCACGCGTATCCCGCGGTGGGCGGCTCCAGTTCGCCGACCAATCCGCTGTTCGGCATCTACCAGCTCATGGGCGCGACCAACACCATGCCTTATTTCATCACCAGCAACGGGCCCACGATTGTGGCGCGCTTTCCTTATAAATCGGACGGCGTGACTCCCGATGGCGGCGTTCACCAGATGTTCACGATTTCCAACCGCACCGATGCTCCGGGTTGCACCACCATGATCCAGCCGGACTTCACCACCGCGCAGGCCAACAACGATATTATCTTCCGCCAGACGACGCCCACCTATGGCACCGGCCTGATGGAATTGATTCAGGAAAGCGCCATCATCGCCAACATGAATTCCAACCTTACGCTGAAGGCGTCCCTGGGAATTACGGGACATCCGAACATACAGCGACGATGACGGCACCATCGCGCGCTTCGGCTGGAAGGCGCAGAACAAGTCTCTGCTCTACTTCTCCGGCGAAGCCTATACCGTGGAAGAGGGCGTGAGCGATGAAGCGTTCCCCAGCGAGAACGACGAATCCATCCCAGCTGCCTGCCGCCGTTCCCGGTTCCTGCCGGGACCAACAAGACCAAGGGCGTCCCGGATGACCGCAACGATACGGGCGAGGCTCCCAAGGCGCCGGTGAACTTCCCGGGCGATCTGGAGCGCTTCTCGCTCTTCATGCGCTTCCTGCAGCCTCCCACGCCCGTCGCGCCGACCACTTCCACAGCCAACGGCTTGGTGCAGTTCCAGAACGTGGGCTGCAATATGTGCCACCAAATCTCATTCACCACGCCGGCTGCTTCCATCGCCGCGCTCAGCAGCCAGACGGCAACTCTGTACTCCGACTTGCTCGTTCATGACATGGGGCCGGGCGATGCGGATAACGTCAAGCAGGGCGACGCCACCGGCGACCAGTTCCGCACGCGCTCCGCTGTGGGGCGTCGGCCAGCGATACTTCTTCATCCACGATGGCCGTGAGACCAACATCGTGAATGCGATTGAAGATCACTACAGCCTGGGCAACGGCGTTTATCCGAATTCGGAAGCGAATACGGTTATCCAAAATTTCAACAACTTATCCAGCAAGAATCAGCAGGATTTGGTCAACTTCCTGCGCTCGCTGTAAGGCTTCGGCATGACGAACATTAAGGGGACTGCTATGTCATTGTGGACGAAAATGAATCAAGTGCAGGCTCAACCCGGCAAATACAAGTGGATGAGCCGCGTTCTGCCGGTGGCTCTGCTGCTGCTGCTGTGCGCTGGAGCAATCAGCTATTTCCCGAAGGCCGCCAAGGGCGGCGCGAAGGCGGTCGACGGCTATCGACCCCGGTCCTCGGCCGCTGCCCGGCGAATGCTGGAGGTTTCCTCGGAACGCTGAGCGCCAACGAGCAGCAGATTGAGCCCAGCATCACCGCGGAATTCGACCGCGCCCATGACGTCATCGTGACTTCTCCAACCGATGGCGGACTGGGACCGCGTTTCAATTCCAATTCTTGCGCCAGTTGCCACGCTTATCCCGCGGTTGGCGGATCGAGCCCGCCGTCCAATCCTCTGTTCAATGTCTACAAGTACAACGGCGCCAACAACACCATGCCGTCGTTCGAATCTTCGACGGGTCCGATACTCGAAGCCCGCTTCATCAACCAGCCGGGCACGACCATTCCGGATGGCAGCGTGCACCAGTTGTTCACCATCACGGGCCGCAGCGATGCCGCCGGTTGCTCGATTTCACAACCTGACTTTGTTACTGCTGCCGCGGATAACAATCTTGTCCTCCGCCAGGTGACTCCGACTTACGGAGCCGGGCTGATCGAAGTGATTCGCAACAGCGACATCGTCGCTAACATGAATGCCAACCTGACCATCAAGAAGACGCTTGGGGATTACCGGACATCCCAATTACAGCGGCAATGATGGCAGCATCACGCGCTTCGGCTGGAAGGCGCAGGTTCGCTCCACGCTGCTGATGGCGGCCAATCAGATGAACGTCGAAATGGGAGTCACCAACGAGACGTTCCCCAACGAAATCGACCAGACGCCGGGTTGTGTTCTCAATCCCGTGCCGGAAACCGTCACCAACTTCACGCCGGGAATCCTGACCGAAATGTTCCCCGGCGATGCCGAGCGCGACCGAGTACTTTATCCAGTGGCTGAACCCGCCGACTCCCGGACCCTCCAGCAACTTCCACCAAGAACGGTAAGACGCAGTTCACCAACGCTGGTTGCGTCTACTGCCATACCACTTCGTTCACCACGCCGCATACGTCGCGGCCGGGATTGGACAGCATTACCATCAACCTCTACTCCGATATTCTGGTGCATCACATGGGACCTGGGCTGGCCGATGGGCTGGCACAGGGTGGAGCGGGTCCGGATGAATTCCGCACCGCGCCGCTGTGGGGCATTGGGCAGCGCCTCTGGTTCATGCACGATGGCCGCACCAACAACATCGTGACCGCAATCGAGGATCACTACAGCGTAGGCAACGGCACTTACGGCGGCGTCGGAAGCGAACCAGAGCGTTACGAACTTCAACGCCCTGAGTTCGACCAACCAGCAGGATCTGGTGAACTTCCTGCGCTCGCTATAAGTTCGAGATAGTTCGAGAAAAAGAAATAGGCCGCGCCCGGTTGAGCCATGAAGTGGGCTCAACCGGGCGCGGCCATAAGTATCCAGCAGTGCGTGGCGCAAGTGAGACTCGTATCAGGGCACGCATTCATGCCGTGCCGCAGTTTGTCTCCAGAAGGTCCTTGGCATCCGCCCTAAAGGAGCCATTCGCGATGAATCTGTCATCATCCGCTGGATTGAGCGCAGGAAAGTGTTCCCCGCGAAGCCGCATTCTGCAAAACCATAGTCTTTGGATCGCTTTGTTCCTGATTGTGTCCCAGGCAGCCGTCGCCAATGAATTTGTTGCAGCCAGGATCTACAACTTATCGGAAGCACAGGTGCGAACCGTGGCAGTCGGCGACTTCAACGGCGACGGTAAACCCGACTTGGTAGTTCCTTACTATGCCAACCCCGGTCAGGTCGCAGTACTTCTGGGCAACGGAGATGGCACATTCCAGCCGCCCATAGTCAGCGGCAACGCGGGCGCCTTGCCCGATGCACTCGCCGTTGGGGATTTCAACGGCGACGGCAAATTGGATGTGGTCGTCGCTGATTACGGCAGAGGATACAACGGATCAGTAACCCTGATGCTCGGCAACGGGGACGGAACTTTTCAACCGGGCGTGAGCTACTCCGCCGGTCTGAATCCGATCGCCGTCGTGACTGGTGATTTCAACAACGACGGCAAGCTCGACGTGGCCGTCCTCGATTCCTCCAACTCAAGCGGCGTGGCCAATGTGATTATCTACGTGGGCAACGGAAAGGGATCGCTCACCCTTGCGCCGAGCCTCACCTCCAGCGAGTTTCCTACCGCAATAGCCGCCGCAGACTTCAACGGCGATGGCAACCTCGACTTGGTCATCGGCAACTCCAGAAGCGATAACGTAACGGTGTTCCTGGGCAACGGCAACGGAACGTTCCAGCCGGGGAAGAATACTTACGCGGGATCGATCCAGACCCTTGCGGTTGCCGATCTGAATAAAGATGGCAAGCTCGACCTGGCTGTTTTCGGCTACGGCGGAACTTCGATTTCGGTGCTGCTGGGCAATGGCGACGGCACCTTCCAGTCGCCTTCGAGTGTCGCCACCGGCGTGGGCATCATCGAGGGCGTGACCATCGCAGACGTAAACGGCGACGGCAACCCCGATCTGCTGGTAGCGGGTGGCGATGGCAGCCCCCTTTCCGCAACTCCGAGCATGACGGTGCTGTTCGGCAATGGCAACGGCACCTTCCAGACCGCAGTTGGTTACAACGTCGCATGGGGCCTGCAACAAATCGTTGTGGCGGATTTCAACGCCGACGGCAGCCCGGATGTCGCCGCCTTGAACTACTACAGTTCCTCCATCAGCGTGGCGCTCGGCAAGGGTGACGGAACGTTTGTCGCCGCTCCTACTTACGCCGTCGGCCAGAATCCGGCCATGGGCGTTGCAGCGGACTTTAACAACGATGGTATCCCGGATTTGGCCATCCCCATCGACTACGGCGCTTCCGTTGCGCTCCTGCTTGGCAAAGGGGATGGAACCTTTCCATCGAATGGCAGCGGCACCACAACTGGCGGTGTAGCCCCCGACTCGATCGCGGTAGGAGATTTCAACCGTGACGGAAACCTGGACGTAGCCTCAAGCGACATAAACTCGGTCAACCTGATGGTGGAGCTCGGCAACGGGAAAGGCGGCTTTGGCGCGCCCTCGTACTACTTCGGTGATGCCGGCTCGCAATTCGTGGCTACCGCGGATGTCAACAATGACGGGATTTTGGATCTTCTTGCTCCCAACTTTGGCAGTAATGACATCAGCGTGCTTCTGGGCAACGGCGACGGTACGTTCCGCGGCGCAGTGAACTATAACAGCGGCGGCATCGGACCATACTCGATCGTGCTGGCCGATTTCAACGGTGACCACAAGCTCGACATCGCCGTCGCCAATAGTGGTAACGGCGGCACGAGTAACGTCAGCATTTTGCTCGGCAATGGCGATGGCACGTTTGGCCCGCCGTCGACATTCGCGCAAACCGCCGACTTTATGACCGCCGGAGATCTGAACGGGGATGGCATCGCCGATCTGGTGGTAACCGGCTACGACTCAACCACCGGCACGGATAGACTTGCGGTGCTCCTCGGCAACGGCGATGGCACCTTCAAATCCGCGGTGAAGTACACAGCCGGATTCTCGCCCTGGTCGCCCGTCCTCGCGGATTTTAACGGCGACGGCATGCTCGATATCGCAGTCGGCGACTACTCCGGGGGCGTCAACGTATTGCTCGGCAACGGCGATGGTACGTTCCAGTCCGCCGTTGTTTATGGCGCAGCCGTGGCTCCTGCTTTTCTGATCACAGGCGACTTCAATCTGGATGGCGCCATCGACATTGCGGCGGTCAATGCCCGCGATGGAAATGTAAGCGTGCTGCTCAACACCGGCGGCACGTTCATCACCACCACCAGCTCGCTGAATCCCTCCGGCGTCCGTCAGCCGGTCACTTTCACGGCCAAAGTTACGGCCAGCATTGCCTCGGCAACACCCACCGGCTCGGTCACCTTCCGTGACGGCAGCAAAAAGATTGGCACTGTGACTCTGACCTCAGGCGCCGCGAGTTTGACGACGTCCACTCTCGCTGCCGGCAGCCATACCATTACGGCGGCTTATTCGGGCGACAAGAACTTCAATCCTCACACTGGCTCTGCGCTTACGCAGACCGTGATCAGCGGCCCGCTGGTTGTTCTGAATCCCACAAGCATCAACTTTGGGAATCAGACCGTCGGCGGAGGCAATGAGGGTGTCCTCGTCAACCTGACCAACACTGGAAACGCCACGTTGACCATTTCTTCCATCGCAATCACCGGTGCAGATAGCTCTGACTTTTCTCAGCACAACCTTTGTGGGTCGTCCCTCGCGCCCGGCGGCAATTGCACAATCACGGTGACCTTCTCGCCGATGACGACTGGCGTTCGCACCGCTTCTCTGAACGTTACTGACAACGCCCCAGGCAGTCCGCAAACCGTCAGCTTGACTGGGACGGGTATTGCTCCGGTGGTGCAGCTCTCACCGGCCAGCCTCACTATTGCCACGCAACTCGTCGGAACCTCCAGCTCGTCGCAAACCGTAACCCTAACCAACACCGGCACTGCCACGCTGAATGTGTTGACGATCAGCTTCACGGGCCAGGACCCGGCAGATTTCCTCCAGACGAACACTTGCGGCACAATTCTAGCGGTCGGAGCCAGTTGCTCGATCAGCGTGGTCTTTCACCCGCTGACCAGGGGCTTGCGAACTGCCGCGCTCAGCGTCTCCGACAACGCCGCCGGCAGCCCGCAAACCGCAGCTGTTTCGGGCACTGGTACAGTGGTTTCCCTCTCCGCGACCAGCATAAATTTCGGAAGCGAACCCGTGGGCAAGACAAGCGGCGCCAACACCCTGACCCTCACCAACACCGGACAAGTCACACTCACCTTCCAGTCGATCACCATCACCGGGGCCAACCCCACAGACTTTTCCCAGACCAACACCTGCGGAAGCGCCATCGCAGCCGGCGCAAACTGCACCCTAAGCGTGACGTTCACCCCCACAAAGAAAGGCAGCCGCAACGCCGCAGTTTCTATTGCGGACTCGGGCGGCGGCAGCCCACAGACGGTGACCCTTACGGGATCGGGGGAGTGATTGGCTTCAATTAGCATTCAGCGGTCGACGAGTGCCAATATCGAGAGCGGATTTCAGCCGCTTTTCCTTCGCCCTGTGGCTTTTCTACCACGTTTCCCAGCGCTTTCGCTAAACCTATCCCTCCCACTCACTTGCCGCGCACCAACTATAGCTTTAAGGTGGTTTTCCGAGTTTTCCGAGATTTCCACAGTGTTCCGGTAAAACGTGGGTATGTTCCAACTGGAACATAGTGCGCAATGTTCCAACTGGAACATTTTGTACGTACAATGTTCCGGCCGTAACTCACCGCCCCGCCGCGCGACGCCTGGCTTGGTCGGCTTGTGCCGTGCGGCCTTGCGCCTCGTAGAGGTCGGCCAGACCCAGCCAGAGCTTGGCCTCATTCGGCGCTAGCCTCACGGCGTCTTCCTGAAAGCTCACGGCGCGAGCCACGTCTCCCAGCTGATACCAGGCCTTCGCGCGGCCGGTCGCGATCAGCGAATTGAAACCAGCGCCCAAAGATTTTCCTTCATCGCGAAACGGACTCGAGGCTACGGCCTTGTCGAAGGCCACCAGAGCCTGTTCTGGCTGGCGCATCTGCAAGTAGGCCTGGCCCAGCAGCATCCACATGTCGTGAGGGCGCGAGGAAGACTCCGCCGATCGCTGGAAGACCTCAACCGCATCGGCGTAGCGCTTTTGTGTCAGGTAGAACAGTCCCAGGTCAAGCCAGCTTTCATCGCGCGGTTCGATGCGGATGCTGGCGCGGAATTCTTCTTCAGCTTCTGCGGCGTGGCCCGTGTGCTCGAGCACCAACGCGCGAGTGAGATGAACGTTGGCGTTGTCACGGGAAATAGCTTGCGCGCGGTCGAGATAGGCGAGTGCCTCCGAATAGCGACCGAGACTGTAGAGAATTCCAGCCGCATTGGCCCACGAGTTGAACAGTTCAGCTCTCTCGCGCAACGTCTTCGCTGCTTTCAGGTCAAGAGGAGGTAGAGCAAATGAGATCTTATCGCAATCAATCTGTAAACGCTCGACGAGCGAAGCGGTTTGCGGCGCGCGGCGAACGAAGATGGCGGAGACTTCGTCCATGTAGACGGGACGCCATGTGTTGCTTCGACAAAAGGCAGGGAGCTGCGGGAACAAAGTGATGCCGTCATAACGAGCCAAGGAAACGATGATGGTGTCGATGCCGCGGGTATCGGCCTCCTGCTGCCAGGCGGGCGAGTCGGGAGGTTCCACGCTGAGGTCGTAAGCGCGAAAGAAAAGTTGCGGGCCGAACGGGATGGCGCGGCTGTCAATGTAGTCGAGGTAGCCGGGAGGCAGACGCCAGGTCAAGTAGCCGCCGAGGTCGTAACTGTTGAAGACATTGGCGGGCAGCCTTTCACGGTGGAGGAACTCGAGGGCGCGTTCGGGAAACCACCACGAGAGTCCCGTTCCGAAGAGAGACAACTGAGTGGAGCGCAGGTAGTAGCGATTGGTGATGAGGTCCCAGGAACGAAGGCCTGCCACGCCGGTGAGCAATGCGGCCAGGAACAGAAGGGCGCCGCCGGCCCATTCGATGCGGCGCATTTGTTTCGATACGGTCCGTCTCGCATATACGGGAGCCTCGGATGGTGGCGGGGCTGGGCTGCGCTTCCGTTTCTCCGCGAGCCAGTCCCCCTGCAGGATCGATCCGCCAAGAACCACCGCGACGCAGGCAAACAAAGCTTGCAAGCGCACATGTTGAAGGGTGAGGGCGGCGGAACCCAGTAGCAGAAGTGCCGGGCCCCACCGCTTGCGCCACAGGGCAATGGCGGCGCACAGCAGAGCAATCGCGAGCAACCACCAGAAGGAGCTTTGTGGATCTCGCCAGTCGAGCGCCTGCCGCAGGCTGCTCCACGAAGGGCGAATGTTTTCCCACTCGACCACCCATGCGCTATGAAGGCTTTGCGCCTGCTGTTGCCGGACCAGCGCGCGATAGATGAGAGCACCCCAGGGATTGAACAACGTTGCACCGGCAGTGAGGGCGAGCCACGGCCACGCGCGTTGCACTCGAGCGCGCGCGGCGGCGCGATCTTCCTGGAAAGGCAGCTCCAGAAGTTCCAGTAAGACGTAGGCGCAGCAGAGTGCGAGGCCGGCGACGAATCCTAAATGGAGGTTGACCCATGCGACCATCAGGATGGGCAGCAGCCACAACGGCGAACCTCCTGGGTGCTGGTGGCCCGTGCGATAGTGCCGCCACAGCAGCGTTAGGAATGCCGCAAACAAAAAGGTGGTGAACATCTCCGCGCGTGGCTGCGTGCGGTTTGCAATTAGAGGGACTGCTACCAGCGCGAGTGCGGTGGTTGCGATACTGTCTCTACGAAACATTAGCGCGATGGTTGCAGCACAGGCTGCGGCTCCGGTCCACGAAAGCAGGGCGTAGCCGCCAGTGAGATACGCCAGGTAGAAAACGATGCCGGAGAAAGCGGGATAGATCCAGGGCGCTCCGTGCGCGGTGTAGGAGAAGACATCCGTGGAGAAAACGTGGCGGTGCTGGAGGATCCAGCGGCCCGTGGCAAGTTGCCAGCCCAGGTCAAAGTCTTGCAGGGTGTGCAATCCCGCCAGCAGTGCGTAGATCAAGGCGAGGGCGGCTAGAAACGGGGCGGCGTAGCGTTCAGTCGTAGAGCGGGGGCTGCGATCGGGCAAACCGTCGGGCTCGGGGCGCATAGCTATGGGCAAATCATAGCATTCAGCGTGGAAAATGTGAGCCGGACTCCCTCGGGGCTGAAGCCCGCGCTAGTTGTATGAGCTTTACGCGGCGCTGAAGCGCCGCTCTGCCACGTACTAGACACATTTGTGAGTGTGTCGGCAAGCTGTGAAACCGTGCCTTCACCTCGGTCGCTCTCAGGCGCCGAGCGCGAGACGCGCTCGGGAGACAGCCGGCAAGCTGCCGGCGCTACGCAGGATGCCGGCGCTATCGCTTACTAGCCGCTGTAGGCTAGCTCCTTGGCGCGTTGCGTGGCTTTCACTACGGCCTTGATCAGAGTCACGCGCAGCTTACCTTCTTCCAACTCCATGATGCCGTCTATGGTGCAGCCGGCTGGAGTGGTGACCGCGTCTTTCAACAGGGCGGGATGATCGCCGGTCTCGAGCACGACCTTGGCCGCGCCCATCGTGGTTTGAGCCGCCAGGAGTGTGGCCACATCGCGGGGCAGGCCGACCTTTACTCCGGCTTCCGCCAATGACTCCAAGATAATATAGATAAATGCCGGGCCGCTGGCGGAAAGACCGGTGACCGCATCCATGTGTTTCTCATCCACCACGACGGTTCTTCCGACCACATCGAACAACAAGCAGGCCAGCGCGATCTCTTCCTGGGAAACATGGCTCCCTTTGCAAAGGCCCGTCATGCCAACTCCCATGGCGCATGGAGTGTTGGGCATGGCCCGCACTACGGCGGTCTTCACACCGAGGACGCTTTCAATCTGGCTGGTGGACACAGAAGCGGCCACCGAGATCACGAGCTGACCGGGAGAAATGTGGGGACGGATTTCTTCGAGGACTTCCTGCACGGTTTGCGGCTTCACACAAATGAAAATGATGTCAGCGCCATGCACGGCCTTGGCGTTGTCGGTGCCAACCTCGATGCGGAGTTTTTCCGCGAGGCGGAAGGCGCGGTCGGAGTGCCGCACGGTGGCTCGAGTCAGCTCTTTGGAGAGCAATCCTTCCCGCAGTAGCGCCTGCAGGATTATCCCTCCCAGCTTTCCGGCGCCGAGGACAGCTACTTTCTTGTTGGACAAAGTGGTCGCCATGCAAACCTGCCTTTCGCTGTGAGAGTTTTATACCATTTATTATGGGGGCAGAATAGCAGGTTCCGGGCAAAAGCTTTTAACCGCGAAGGCCGCTAAGAACGGCCGCGAAGAGAGGCGCAAAGAAGAGCAGGTCCCCTTCGACTTTCCCCCTCGGCTTCGCTCGGGGTTCGGCAAACAGGGCAGGCTCTCCACTCCGCTTCCCATTCCTTGCGGGAATGGGAAGCTCCGGTCTTGCCCTCGGAGCCGCCGGGACGGCGGCGCTATTCTTACAGGTCGTTGGCTACGGAGAGGATGAATGTGCGGTCATCCCATGGCTGCTGGGCAATCATGCTCTCTCCGCCGAAAATAACCATGTCATTGTTGGCGGGGACGTAAAACCCGGAATGGAAGTGCCGTTGGGGCGCGGTGCCCGTCACCTTTTCCAGAATCCACGCCGGAGTTCCTCCGATTCCATTCGCAAAGGTTAGGATCCACGTGTCTCCGAAGTAGGCGGTTCCGGTCAGCGAATTGTTTCCGCCGTACATGATCATCCGGTTGTTCTTGGAGTCGTACATCGAGCTATGGCCGGTGCGAGCCGCTGGAGCGGTGCCGGTTGGCACAATGTGCGTCCAAACAGGAGTTCCGCCGCTACCGTTGGCGTGGGAGAGCGTCCACACATCGGAGAGACCGGTGGATCCGGCATCGCCGGCGTAAATGGTCATCACGTTGTTGACGGAGTCGTAGATCGCGCTAGCGTTCTCACGCGCCGTGGGGGCCATTCCGGTTGGCGAGACGTTAGTCCAGGTGGGCGTTCCAGGTCCTCCATTGGCGTTGCTGAGGACCCACACATCGGACAAGTAGCCGCCGGCGCAATTCGATCCACCGAAAATGATCAGGTTATTGGTGTTGGGATCATAAATACTACCGTGGTTGAGGCGCGCTGTAGGCGGCGTGCCGGAAGTGCTCGACTTAACCCAGGAGGGCGTTGCACTGGCGGAGTTGGCATTATCGAGCAGCCACACATCATTCAAACAGGTTGTGCTGCTGGTGGCGCCGCCGAAAACAATCATGTGGTTGCTGACGCTGTCATACGCTCCACTGTGCCCGTAACGCGCGCTGGGAGCCGTTCCCGTCGGGAAGATCTGCACGAACTTGTAGGGAGTGGTGGTGACGGTTTGCCCGGCGGCGATGACTCCCGGGCTCGACCAAACGTCGTTCAGCGGTCCCGTGGCGGCATCTCCGCCGAACACGAGCATTTGATCTGTGACCGCATCGTAGACCGCGCTGGTATGGTAGCGCGGCGCGGGACCATCCTGGGTCCAGGTGCTGGTCGCCAATCCGTTGGCTCCGGTCAAGATCAGGACGTGATCGTCGGTGAAAGTCGCCGGCAGGGAACTGTCGCCGCCGAAGATCACCATGTCATTGGAAACCGGATCGTAGACGACATTGTGACTCTTGCGATTGGGAGCGGTATCGGTAAACGTCATCTGAGTCCAAGCGGGCGTACCGCCGATGTTGTTGGGGTGGGACAGAATCCAACCATCGTTCAGGACTTTTCCGTGGTTATTGCCGCCGCCGAAGATCGTCATGCGATTATTGGTAGCGTCGTAGGTCGCGCTGTGGCCGACTCGCGCGGTGGGAGCGGTGCCGGTGGGAGAAATCTGAGTCCACGTCGGGGTACCCGTCACGCCATTGGCGTTGGTGAGGGTCCAGACGTCGCCAAAAACGTTGGTGTTCGTGGTTCCGCCGCCGTAGACGGTCATAACGTTGTTTACGGAGTCATAGATAGCCGTCGCCTGTGTGCGCGCTGGGGGAGGAGTTCCGACGGGTGTGACCTGGGCCCATGAGGGCGTGGTGGTCGATCCATCGGCGTTGCTCAGAATCCAAAGATCGTTATAGTAGTTGCCGCTGCAATCGGTGCCGCCGAACACGATCATTTTGTTGTTTTTGGGATCGTAAACTGCGGTGTGTCCCTCACGGATGCCGGGCAAGGTTCCGGTGGGCGCCATTTTCGTCCAGAGCGGAGATCCGCCTACGCCGTTGAGGTTAGTGATGACCCACAACTCGTTGATGCAGGGTCCTGGGAAGCCGGTGCCGCCGCCGAAGGCGACCATTCGATTGGTGGTGGCGTTGTAGATCGAGGTTTGCCCGAAGCGGTTGGTAGGCTGCTTTCCCGACACCGATATTCTGATCCACTGGAGGTTTTCAGTGGTCGAGGAGGAGGATGGGATCACGTTCTGCACGGCCCAAACATCGTTGAAATCAATGTTGGTGGGTGCGTGCTGGCCCGCAAACGAGAAAAAGGTGTTGGTCGCGTGATCGTAAACCGCGGAAGCCTGACTGCGGGTGCCGGGACCGTAGCGATTCCACTTTTGAGCCCACGCCGGCAGAGTCACGGCTGCACTCAACAGGATACAAATCACGCCGAGGCGAACGAGCAAACTGAGCTTAGGACGGTTCATTAGGACCGCTCCGAGTTGAATTAGGAGACAGTTGTTGCTCCTGTAGTTTGGAAAGTGCGCATGACCGCAGGGGGAACAAAGGCGGAACGCCACACCACGTGCAAGCAGAGTAAGACGGATAGGGAACCTCGTCAAGATGACAAAATTTGCATACTGCTGCCGGCTTTTTCACCACGGAGGCACTGAGCCACGGAGACCCCAAAGAACCTCTCCGTGGCTCAGTGCCTCCGTGGTGGGTGTTACTCTACGGCAACGCGCCGGTCTCCAGCAGGATCGGCTTGGCGGAGAGCGGGATGGTTGAGCCCGGAACGCCGGTCTCGTTGCCGGACAAGTCGCGATAGAGCTTGTATTGAGATGGAATCGTGAACGTAGAACAAGTGGGAGTGCCGGTCGTGTAGCAGCTTGAGTTCGTGCTGCTGTCCCAAACCGCGAGCGCCGTGTATCCGTTTGGACGCGTGAGGGCGCAAGTGTAGACCGTTCCATTGGACGAACACGGGCTGCTCAGGGTGGCCCCGTTTATCCACTTGTAGACTTCGCCGTAAGCTATTGCTGCCGGGGTAGTATCGGTGGGGCTCCAGAGGGCGATATCGGTCGGCGTGGTGTCCCAGGCATACCAGTAGACGCGGGCTACGTTAGTGGAGTTTTGCAGTAAGTAATAGCGTGCCAGGAAGGCGGCTTGCAGGTCGGTGTCGGTGAAGCCTTCAATAATCGCGTTGCCCCAGCCACCTTCGGTGCAGAATAAGGGTTTGCCTTGAACTCCGGAGACACCGGCAACATTGTTGTTCACCGTCGTGACGTTTTCGGGTATGGGAAAGTCGCCCAGAGTCTGAGTGCTGACATAGCAGTGGAACCCGATGACGTCGACGAAGCTTCCCGGGCCCATGTTGCCAGCTTGCGTCTGATTAAGAAACAAATCCATGTTCCTGGCAGCGGCGGCAAGCGCGCTCTGGGACGTGCCTCCTCCGACCGGCGCGGGAGTCACGATTTGCGCGCTGGGATCGAGCCCAGTTCCGCTTGGGAAAGTACTATTGGAGTTGCACGACGAACCTGAGGGCGGCCCTTCGACTACACAGCGTGCGTCTTGCGTCATGCGCACCAGTTGTTGCGTGGTTCCCGACCAGGACGCCTCGATATTCCATTCATTCCAGATCTCGTAATACTTGATCTGGCCCTTGTGTTGGCTCACGACCGATGTCACCCAACTGATCCAGATGGCGTCAGTTCCGCTTCCGTCGCTGTTCAGGTCATTGGGGGGCCAGCACTGTCCGTTGCCGCCGCCGAGGTCAGAGTAGTTACAAGTGCTGTCGTTCGGCATCGACGACGCCCAGTTCGGCGTGCGTCCGAGGTTGTAAAGCACGTCCACGTTGTTGGCTTGAGCTTCGGTCAGCCAGGAATTCATGTGGCTGAAATCGAAAACGCCGGGCGCGGTGTTGATCTCCGACCAGCCCGTGCCCGAATCCCACAGCCGCAGGCCGCCAAACTGTACGGTGAACACAACCGTATCCGGCCAAGGCGTGCCTACGGAGTGGATGTGCATGCCGAAAAATGTGTTTGCGGTGGCGGGCGGGGGCGGCGGCGGCTGCACGGCGGAGGAAGAGGTACTGACACCGCTGCAAGCCACAAGTCCAGCCAGCGCGACCAGCAGAATCAGCGGCGCCAAAACTTTGAGCACCCCGAAGGTGTGAAAGCTGGGTGAAAAACTTCTTGACATCTGTATCGGCTCTCCCTGGGTCCGGCCGCGAGGCGCCAAATAATATAACCCCGGCCACGGCAGAAGTTGCGAGTGTAGCAAACGGTCCAGCCAGGCTGCGAAAGATTATCACCGGATGACCCAGGACAAACACAGTTATTTTCGAAAAAAGAATACAAGAAAAGGGAAAGGAAGAGGGCGGAGACGTTCTTCTCTACCCGATAGACTCCGTGCAAAATACTTCATCTTGACAGCGCAAGACGCAGGCAGGAAACTGAGGCATCTCGAGTTTGGCATTTGTTCCCTCCCCGCCTGTCGAGCATGCACCCAACGTGGTTTTGGCGGTTTGAAAATCGCTAGCAGAGTTGTTTGCGAGCGGGAATTTTAGCAATGCCGGCACGATCATCAGTTCAACCACCGTCAGTCTAGATTAGGAGATACTTCGTGAAAAGCTCCCAGCAACACGCAGCACGATCCCGTGGCGCAGAAACTCTTTCGCGCCGTTTCGCCAATGGCTTAGTTTTAACGCTCGCTGTAATGATGGTCGTGACGCTGGGCGCTTCGGCGGCGCTGGCTCAGGCGGTACCCTATCTTTATGGGCCATTGTCACCTGGACAGAAAGCGCCCGGCGCCGGCACCTTCACCTTGACGGTATATGGCACAGGTTTTGCCTCGGGCGCGGTGGTGAATTGGAACGGCAAGCCGCTCACCACTACATTCGTGACGGCCGAAAAGCTGACGGCGTCGGTTCCATCGGCGAATTTAACCACAGCCGGGACCGCCATAGTGACGGTTACCAACGGCAGCGGAGTCGTCTCGAATCCCGATTACTTTCAGGTCGTAAAGAACAACTATACAGTGGCGTGGAGCAAGCTGGATTATGCCACCGATATCACGCCGCAGGATGTGACCACGACGGATTTCAACGGGGATGGCCAGCTCGACCTGGCGGTGTCCACGGGCAACAACACCATCTCTATGCTGTTGGGCAATGGCACGGGGAGCTTTCCCACCAAGACGCAATACGCGGTGCCGGGCAACCCGGTCGCGATCGTTCACGGCGACTTCAACGGTGACGGAAAGCAAGACGTCGCGACCGCGGATGAACGCCTGAGCGAGATATCCGTGCTTTTGGGCAACGGAGATGGCACGCTCCAGACTCACCAGGAATTTTCCACGGGCGCCCAGCCGGTGGCTTTAGCCACGGCGGACTTGAATGGAGACGGCAAGCTCGACATCGTCACTGCCAACCTCAACGCAAACACGGTCTCCGTCCTGCTGGGTAACGGCGACGGCACATTCAAGACTCACAAGGACTACGGCACCGGGAAGGGACCCTCGGGCGTAGCGATTGGCGACTTCAAGGGAGATGGCAAGCTCGACCTGGTCGTCGTCAACAACACCGACGCTACGGTTTCCATCTTGCTGGGCAATGGCGATGGTACGTTCCAGGCTGCCGTTCCTTATTCCACCGCAATCGGACCCAACAGTGTGGTGGTGGGCAATTTCACCAGCGCCGACACACTGGACGTTGCTGTGGGCACGTCAAACAAGCTGGTGTCAGTTCTCTTGGGCAATGGAAATGGCACGCTGCAGAACCACAAGGATTACACGATCGGGGCGAATTCTGGGGCCATCGCCGCAGCGGACTTGGCTTCCAACGGGAAGTTGTCTCTGGTCACGGCAAATTACAACGACAATACAGTTTCCGTCCTGGTCGGTAACGGCGACGGAACTTTCAAGGGACAATCCATCTTTGTCACTCCGGCCGGTCCAGTCGGACTGGCGATCGGCGACTTCAACAACAACGGCAAGCTTGATATCGCAGTTGCCGACTACACCGCGAATCTGGTCACTGTGCAGACGGACAGTAACCTCGTACTGTCTCCAACGATTGACTCTTTCGGGACCCAGACTTCGGGCTTCGCCAGCGGAATCAAGACCATTCAGTCTGAAGAACCAGGGTACGACGTCCTACACGATGGGGACCCTTTCCAATCCACCCGTGGGGTCTTACGGGACAGACTTCACGCAGACCAACAACTGCCCTGCGTCTGGCCAACTACTTGCTGCAGGCGCTGCTTGCACGTACAACAACACCTTCACGCCCACGGCTTCGGAAAAAGCCAATGCTCAAGACCTGCTGACCTCGGCCGACGGCAGCGTCATCGGCTGGCAGATGACTGGCACGGGCAACATTCCCATCATGTTGACGCCGCGCACCCAGACGTTCCCGACCACGCTACTCGGTACCACCAGCGCGGCCAAGACGAACACCTTCACCAACGAAAGCGGAGTGAACATCGTATTCACCAACATCGATCTGGAGGGTGTTAACCAGACGGACTTTGCCATCGTCCCGACAAGCACCTGCCTGACTCTGCCTAACGCCACGCTGTTGCCTGGGGCAAGCTGTACGTCACAAGTCACTTTCACTCCAACCGTGTATCCGGCTCAGAATGAAACCGTGACCTTTGTTTATTACGGCAACTTCACGCTGGCGAAGCAGGGCTTACTGATCAACGGAGAAGGAACCGCGGTAAAAGTTTCCCCTACCTCGTACACTTTCCCGAACACAACGGTTGGCAGCACCAGCACAAAGGCCATTACCTTTCAGAACGCCGCCTCGGTACCGCTGGCCATCACCAGCATCGGCTGGGCTGGGACGGAGCCTTATTTCAGCCAGACCAATACCTGCGGCTACCCCGGCGGCAGCGTTCCGGCGAATTCCAGCTGCACGATCACGGTGACGTTCGCTCCACTGACCACGGGGACGTTCACGGCGACCATGAGCATCGGCGACGGCGATTGGACTGGGCCACAGGTGGTTTCATTCACAGGTACTGGGCAGTAGGCGGTTATTGAGGCACAGAGCCAGCGCAGTGCGAAATCGCACTGGTTCTGTGCCAGTTTCTTGTGGTCCGAACAGTAGATTGATCTGAACCATAGCTCTCGTGTGAGTTGAACACTACCTCAGGTTCTTTTAAGCGATCGAAGTAGGGGGCTTCATGAATAGTCTGTCTGGGAGGTTGCCGCAATCGGCATGCCCGCCGTCCGGGTTGGCTTGGCGTATAACTCATCTGTCCATAGCCGTGCTGGTGTTCACCACATTGGGAGCCCTGGCCCTTCGCGGCGGTTCCGAGCCCGCATCGGCAGATCGCTCTGCCGCGAAGAGTTCTGAAGCTCCGTCTGCGGAGATCTTGCCGGCTGCGGCGAAGCAGAACACAATCCTCGAAAATTACGGTCAGATTCCTCTCAGCTTCGAGCCCAACGCAGGCCAGACCGACACCAGTGTGAAGTTCCTGTCGCGCGGCCCGGGCTATACGGTTTTTCTTACCAACGATGAGGCCGTGCTGGCTCTGTCGGGCAGCAGCAAAAGAAAGCAAGGCTCAACCGCGGAGGACGCGCTTACTTTAGCTGGTTTTCGCGAGATTTCCAGTCCACGTCCCGAACCGGGACGCACCACCGCCGTGCTTCGAATGCGCTTGATCGACGCCAACAAAAACGCACAAGTCGCGGGGACGGACCAACTGCCCGGCACCTCAAACTATTTCCTGGGAAAAGATCCGCGCAACTGGCGGACGAATGTAGTGAACTATCGCAAGGTGAGTTACCGCGATGTGTATCCGGGAATTGATCTGGTTTATTACGGCAACCAGCGCCAACTGGAATACGATTTTGTAGTCGCACCGGGCAGCGATCCTGGGGCAATCAAGGTTAGCTTCGCGGGCGCGCCCAAGGTGCGTCTCGACGGACAGACCGGCGATCTGGTTTTGAGCACTGGCAAAAGCGATGTCCGCTTCCATAAGCCGGTGGCGTATCAGATCGGGGCGGCACAGTCCTCAACTGCGGACGACCAGAAACACTTTGTCGAATCGAGCTTCGTGCTCGATGCGAACAACCGCGTCAGCTTCCAGCTTGGATCGTACGACCACAGCCGTACGTTGGTGATCGATCCCACGCTGGGTTATTCAACGTACCTTGGCGGCACAGGTAACGACTATGCTACCGCCGTTGCGGTTGATTCGACCGGCAGCGCCTACGTCACGGGCTACACGGCTTCGGCGAATTTTCCCACTGTGGCAGGTGTGTATCAAACATCCTGCGGCGGTGGGACCTCTTGCAGTTCGACCCACGTCAACGCATTCGTGACCAAGCTGAATTCCACAGGGACTGCACTCATCTATTCCACCTATCTTGGCGGAAGCGTCAAAGACTATGGCTACGGCATAGCCGTGGATGCCAGCGGAGACGCGTTCATTGTAGGCACGGCGACTTCCAACGACTTCCCCACGACCCCCGGCGCTTACCAGACAGCTTGCACCGGTGGGAGTTGCGTGAATGGCGACATATTCGTCACCGAGTTGAATCCGACCGGATCAGGGCTTGTGTATTCCACCTATCTTGCAGGGGTAAACACGAATCAGGGGAATGCCATTGCCTTGGACAGTTCCGGCAATGCTTATGTCGTGGGATACACAAAATCAGGCAACTATCCGGTTACTCCAGGAGTGTTTCAACCCGTCTGCGCTTCCTGCAAGAACGCTCTGGTCGATGCCGTTGTGACGAAGTTGAATTCGAGCGGCACGGCGTTGGTTTACTCAACCTTTCTTGGCGGCAACAATGCCGACGACGCTTATGCTATTGCCGTCGATTCCTCCGGTAACGCTTATGTGACGGGATACACCTATTCCACGAATTTTCCGACGACGACCGGCGCCTTCCAGACAACCTTGGGCGGTCCGACTGGTGTATTTGTAACTAAGATCAATCCAACCGCGTCAGCAAAGGTCTATTCCACCTATCTGAACGGCAGTGCAACGGGCACGAGCGCGTGCTCGGCTTGCGGCTCTTCGATTGCCGTCGACGCCACAGGGAACGCCTATGTGGCCGGACTTACTTGGGAGACTAACTTCCCGACCACGGTGGGATCGTTCCAGCCTAACTATGGTGGAGGCTTTCACGACGGTTTCGTAACCAAGTTCAACACCACTGGAACGGGGCTGGTTTACTCGACGTACATCGGCGGAAGCGGCGACGATGGCGCTACGTCCATCAAGGTTGATAGTAACGGCGTTGCCTATGTCAAGGGCAATACTTTCTCCAGCAATTTTCCGACTACTCCCGGCGCTTTCTCGAACACCTTCACCGCAGGCTTGAATTCGGAAGCGTTTGTGCTTCTGTTGAACCCGGCTGGGTCGGCGTTGAACTACTCGACCTATCTGGGCGGCTCCACGGGCAGCGAGTATGGCCTGGCGACAACCATGCTCGCGCTCGACAATCTAGTGCCGCCGAACATTTACATTACGGGCTATACCAACGCGACGAACTTTCCGACTACCGCGGGAGCGTACCAGACCAAGCGGTCCGGCGGCTACGACGCTTTTGTTACCCACTTCGCTCCCAGCCCCAACGTTGGATTGTCTTCCGGCCTTAACTTCGGAAACCAGAACGACGGAACCACCAGCCCGCCCCAAACGATCACCGTAACCAACACGGGGAATTCGACGCTAACCGTTTCTTCCATCGCGATCAGTGGAGCCAACGCCAAAGATTTCAGCCAGACCAATACCTGCACCACCGGCGGTGTTGCACCCCAATCCACGTGCGCGATTACCGTGAAGTTCAGTCCGACAATCAGCGGAACTGAAAACGCAACCGTGACGGTGACCGACAATGCGCCCGACAGTCCGGAAGCGACAACACTAACCGGTGTGGGAGTGGGAGCGGGGCCCGCTGTAACGCTTTCGCCGACAAGTCTCACCTTTGCGACTCAACTGGTTGGCACTACGAGCCCGGTGCAAAACGTAACTCTTACGAACACAGGATCGGGCGTGCTCACGATCACCAGCATCGCGACCACGGGCGATTTCGCACAAACGAATAACTGTGCCTCCACGATTGCTGTGGGAGCAAGCTGCACCATCAGCGTGACGTTCACGCCAACCACGATCAATACCCGCACAGGTACGGTTGCGGTTACCGACGATGCACCGGCCAGCCCTCAGACCGTGTCGCTTACTGGGACTGGGACCTATGTAAGTTACACGCCTACGAGTTTGACTTTCGGTCCGCAAACGGTGGGGACGTCGAGCGCGTCGCAGACAATCACGTTCACCAATAACGCCACTACCAAACTTACTATCAAGAGCATCGTGATTACGGGACCGGACAACATGGACTACACCGACACCAACAATTGCGGTACGAGTGTGGGCCCGAAATCCAGTTGCACGATCAATGTAACGTTCACTCCGACGGCTAAGGGACTGCGTACCGCCGATGTGACGGTTTCAGATTTTCTAGGCGGCAACACCACTCAGAACATTCCTTTGAGTGGAACCGGCCAGTAAGGGCGGGGGATTTGAGCCTACTTGATGGAGACTTGCGACGATATGCGGATTCGCAATAGTGCGGTTCACGTTCAGGGCCTGGGGGTACGTCGTCTCACTTGTCTTTCAGCGGGTCTGGCCTTTTTGCTGCTGACCGCGGCCGCAATGGCGCAGCAGGTCACGCTTTCCACCACCAGCATGCTGTTTGGCAATCAGGCGGTCGGGAGTACCAGCGCTGTCAAGAAAGCCACCCTAACCAATACCGGCACCGCAACGCTGAACATCTCCAGCATCACTGTTACTGGGCCCTTCGCGCAAACCAATACCTGTGGAAGCACTGTCTTCGCCGGCAAGAACTGTACGATCTCGGTTACGTTCAGTCCTGTGGCAACCGGAACTTTCACTGGAGTTGTCACGATAACTGACAATGCGCCGAATAGTCCGCAAACCATCAGTCTCAGCGGCAACGGCGTAACTGGTGTCACAGTGTTTCCCACGAACCTGACATTCCCTGCGACGACGGTTGGAACGACCAGCGCTGCGATGACGTCGACGCTCTCAAATAATAACCTCACAACACTATCGATCACTGGCATCACGATTACGGGCGACTTCGCTCAAACCAATACCTGCGGCAGCTCTTTAGCCGGTGCCACTAAATGCACCATCAGTGTGACGTTCACTCCTAAAGCAGCGGGCACTCGAACCGGTACAGTTACGATTACTGATAACGCCAGCAACAGTCCGCAAAAAATAAATCTGACGGGTACTGGACAGGGGGGGGCTACATTAACCTCGATCAGTATCTCTCCTGGTTCAGCTTTGCTCTCGGCCGGGAACACGTTGCAACTGGCGGCAACTGGACACTACAGCGACGGATCCACTCAAACCCTTACCTCCACTGCGACCTGGGCGACGTCGAATTCCAAGGCTGCTACTGTGGCTGGCGGATTAGTGACCGCGGTTGCCAATGGGAGCGCTTCTATTACAGCGTCTTACACTGGCATCTCAAGCCCTGTTGCTCCTATGAATATTGGAGCGGGCGCCGACTACTTCGTGGCCACCAACGGCAAGGACTCCTGGTCGGGCACGTTAGCCGCGCCCAATTCAAAGAGCACGGATGGTCCCTTCGCTACCATCGCGAAGGCTCAGACTGCGGTTCAGACACTCATCGTCAACGGCAACGGCCGCACCACTCCTATTACCGTGCAGATCAGGGGAGGGAACTACTATCAACAGGCTTTGACCTTTACCGCGGCTGATTCGGGCACGTCAACGCTGGAAGTGCTGTGGGAAAACTATCCCAACGAAACGCCAGTCTTGAGCGGCGGAATGGTCGTGACTGGCTGGTTTAACACCACCGGCAACACTTATCAGACTACTTTGCCCGCGAGCACGGTGTACTTTGAAAATCTTTTCTACAACGGTGCGCGCCGGCTGCGGCCGCGAGTAGGCGGATTGCTGGGAACTTATCTGCGGAACGTCGGCCCGATCTACCTGGCCGGTTCGCCTCCGCCGTCGCCTCCGCCCAACGCGAACTGCGCGGTTTACGTAACCGGCAGCGGCTGGGAGTGCTTTGATCGCTTTACGTATCACGCCGGCGATGTGAGTTCGACCTGGTCGAACCTGAACTCGCCCTACCCCGCTGGCGACATCGAACTCATCGATTTCGAATTGTGGAGTACCCCCGTAATGCGTATCCAGTCCATCGATAGTGTGAACCACATCGTGTACCTGACGGGGGCTACGCATCAGCAGGCAGGGGTCCATGGCTTTATTCCCAATCACCGCTACGTCGTTGAGAATGTTAAGGACTTGCTAACCCAGTCAGGGCAGTGGTTCCTTGATCGATCGGTAACTCCGTGGACGTTGACCTATCTCGCGAATACTGGCGAACATCCGCCCACCGACACGATCATCGTTCCGCAGTCAACTCAAGTATTGGGTGCAACCTACTTGCAATACGTCACGTTTCAGGGACTGCAGTTCGAGCACGACAACTTCACCGCAGCTTCCGCGGGTTATCCATCGACCCAGCAAGAGCCGCTTATGACGGCGGCTGTGGGTTGCTATAACTGCCAGCATGTCACGTTCAATAGCGACATCATTTCCGAAACCGCGGGCGCGGGGATCGAGTTCACGACGACAGACACCTCGTCTACAACGTCCCACAATATCTTCGAGAACGGAGCCCTTTACGATATCGGGGGCCTGGGCATCCGCATTGGCCATCTGCCGGCGTCCGCAGATACTGACTCAGACGTGCCGCAGTTTAATACGGTTGAAAATACTCTTTTCGAAGGCTTTAGCCGCGTAATTCCCAGCAGTCCCGCCATCGTCCAGGGCAGCGGCCACGACAATACTTATACCCACAACGATATCTATGATGGCTACCACAGCGGTATAGAGGTATGCCTGGCGCCGCTGTGCGCACCGGGGAACAAAAATTCGAGCGGCACGTTTAACAACATCGCGTCATTCAATCATGTGTACGACTTGTACGAGGGCGTAACAGATGACGGAGGAGCCATTTACTTCGCCACGGGCGGGTCCCCGTTTGTTGCGAGCGGGAATCAGATCGTGAACAACAAGATTCACGATACGAGCGATGCCTCCATCATCGACAGCGACGGCTATGGCGGTTATGGGATTAACCTCGACGGCTCGACCGGTTTGGTTACGGTAGAGAACAACCTGGTCTATCGAGTATCGGCGATGGGGATCAACATCACGCACGGACCGCAACTCCCCAACAAGCCGAATACGATCGCCAATAATATTTTTGCGTACGCGCGCCAGGGCATGATTGCCAACGGCAATCCTTACTTGACGAATGCTTGTTTCTCCAGCCCGAACCTCATTTTCAATAGTTCGAGCAATCTGTTTTACTTTGACCTCAACTCCACGAGCAAATTCTATGTGCAGGAAGGATGCGTCTATGCCTGTGGCTTTCCGATTACCAGCCTGCACAACTGGCAGAGTAATCTGTACTGGAGGACGGATGGCGCTTTCAACACCGATCCGGACGCGTTCCATAATCAGCCGACTGCCAGCTCGCCAAATATTTGCGCCTCCTCGTCCAAGGGCTGGACGTTCGATACCTTCGCTGCCTGGCAAGGGTTGGGTGAGGACCTCAGCGGAGTAGCTAACGTTAATCCTGGGTTCAAGAACCCCGCCTATCCGTTCGACGATTACTCTTTGCCGAATGGCTCGCCTGGGGTTGGATTTGTCGTGTTCGATCCGTCGCAGGCGGGTAGAGCTAATCCGGTCATCAAGCCGACTGATCCGATCGATATACCGGCGACGTTTGTAACGACTTTTTACAATCCAGCAACCGCTTACTGAGATTTGTAGGTCAACGAGGAGTCGAGGTTCGGTTTTCAGCAGAGTCCATCCTTACCCTATCAGAAGCCAAACGGCAGCCACTTTGGCGTATTGGCGTGTTTTGCATACTCCGCCTTGGCTTCTTTCAGGATCGGGATGTCCGGGGTGGCGTCTTTCCAGAGCGTGAGGAGAGTCTCGGAGGGCATGGCTACTGCAATAGCCCCACCTTCCGCACTAGCTCAGGAAGTCGTGGGACGGGAGGTCAAACAAAAGTCAGTTTCCAAATTCGATAGCCGCTAAACCACCCCTGATAGGCTATGTCAGGCTAAAACATCGGCGATACGAGGTGTCAAGATGAAGAATTTTGCATAGCAAATCTGCCCTTGCCGTAGGCTCCCGCTTCCACCTGCCGCAATACCGCCACGATCTGCTCTTCCGTGTGATCCATCTTGGCCATCGTCCTCGTCTCCTCTTCCGGACTTATGCCCCAGCTTACCTCTACTTTCCTCTGTGTCAGTTTTTGGGTTTTTGGGTCACGTTCCGTTGATACCCGCACTTTGATCTGCTCCCAGCCATGCCCGGAGCTCCACATTTTCACCTTTCTGGGTTGGGTGAGTTCGGACACTGCTCGACGGTGTGATGAATCTTGCCTTCGGCCTCCATCTGGCGATGGAGCGTCCAGATGACACGATTCGGGATGTGGCGGATGGCTCGGTCATTGTGATCGGGGGGTTGGCTTGTGCGGCATCCCGGAGAATCTGATTCGCGCGCTGGTGGAAAAAGGATCACATTAGGGCAACAATCCGAAAACGTCGAGTTCCGTTTGCGTGCCTACGTACACTTTCGCATTGGCAATCGTGGGCACAGAGAATTTCACGGCAGGACCAGCGGTATTTGCTGACAGCGTGGTGCTGTCGAACAATTCACGCGAAACATTGGCCGCATCATACCCGCGCAACACAACCGGACCGCTGGTTTTGAACTGGTCCGCCTGCAGGACCCACAAAATGCCGTTCGTGTTTCCGTTCGCCGAAATGGCGGCTTCCCCGCCCGGATAGTTGTATTTGATGGAACCCATCGCCAGGGGCGAAGCCGAGAGCATACCGTTGTACAAGCCAAATGCCTTCAGCACGTCCGTCGAGCCGGTGAAATACACTTGACCTTGCCAGTATGCGGGCGTACCGCGATTGCCACTGCTTCCGGGACCGGGCTTGCCGACCGCGGCAGGAACGTACATGGGAACACTGTTGCCGGTATAGTTGAACTGTCCCAAGTTGTCCCGATTGATCAGATACAACGTTGCGTCTTTTCCCCCTAACACCATGAGATGCGGAAACGCTCCCGGCTGGTCCGGCAGCAGCAGCGGGCCCCCGGATCCCAAGTCGAGGTCGGAGTTGTCGAAGGTTGCCTGATTGTAAGGAGTGAAGTAGTCTCCCACCGACAAGCTACCGCTGTTGTTTGTGAGCCTCAGCACACTATCGCCGTAATCGATGCCTCCTGCGGGCACGTCGAAGTTTCCATTGCCCACGATCGCAAAGATGCTCCCGTTGTCGTCCGCGGCCAGTCCTCCTCCACTTTGCCAGATTCCACCATCCGATCCGTTCGGGGTGGTGTTGAAGACCGTCACCTGTTCCAGAGACCCGCCGTCATACCCCAGCACCCAGCCGTGAAAAGGGATAATATCGCCCAGAGACGCCCAACCAGCATAAACCACTCCATTTAAGAGCAACAGACCGGGCCGCGAATTCTCCCGTTTCCCATCAAAGGCAACGATCCCACGGCTGGAGCCGGCACCAATGCCACTCACTTGCGCCGAGATCACTACCGGGCTACCGGCCAACTCCGCGCCCGTAGTAAGGTCGAGTGCGTGCAACCTTTGCACATAGCTGGTCTGCGAACCTGATACTTCCTTGGTGCGAGCGAGAACATAGATGGCGTTGCGGCTAAGATCGATCACCGGCGTCGGAGTGATGCCGATTTCTCTTGGGATGTCGCTTCCCACGCCTTCCACGTCAACCGCCGGCACAGTGGTAATCCCCTCCGCGGGATCGATGAAGCTCGTCTGCCACAACGGCACTGGCGTCAGGTTATCCGCATCGAGTGCGAAGACGCTGTCGTGCTCGGTCGCGACATAGACCACGTTATGAACTCCCTGATTCGGAATGCTCATGCTGGGTACGTAGAGTGGCTGGGCAAACACGTAGCCATCCACCGGATAGCTGAACAGCTTGCCGAACTGGTTGGCGTTTACATTTCCAGTGGTGAGAACGGTCTCCGCCAGGTTCTGGCCGGTACGCTGATTGTCATTCTTGTACGTTAGAACGCCGGCAAATGTGGTCACGGTCACCGGGACCGTGGCGCTTTGACTCGGGTCGGCGATGCTGGTCGCGGTGATCTGATGAAGTCCTGCCGCCGAGAGCGGCGTGTACAAACCTGTGGAATCGATCATCCCGGAGCTTGCGCTGCCGCCGGCTATACCATCCACAGCCCAGATCACATCTGAGGAACCGACTCCGCTGATCGTCGCACTGAATTGCTGAGCCTGTGTGGGGGTTACTGACGCTACGCGCGGGCTGATCGCCACCGTTGTCGTGGGAGCCGTTCCCGTTCCTGTGAGGGTCACGGTTTGCAGAAAAGGGGAAGCCGTATCGTTTAGAGTGAGGTAGCCAGACCGCGTGCCCGCCGCTGAGGGCGTGAACGTGACCGTGATGCTGCAGTTCGCTCCCGCCGAAAGCGTACTGCCGCAAGTAGTGGTTTGCGAGTAATCCCCGCTGGCGATGACGCTATTGATCGTCAACACGTCCGTTCCCGTGTTCGTGAGTGTGACGGCCTGCGGCGAGCTGCTGCTGCCAATCACCTGACTTCCAAAACTCAGGCTTGGCACCGAAAGTGACGCGACCGCCTTTCCGGTGCCCATACCTGCCAAGGGAATTATCTGTGGCGTATCCTGTGCGCTGTCATTGATCGTGATTGCGCCCGTTTGGGTCCAGATCGCGGCCGGCGTAAACGTCACAGAAATCGAGCACGCCGTCCCCGCAGCCACAGAGGCGCCACAATTGTTAGTTTGCCCAAACTTGGCGCTGGCAACGATGCTGGAGATAGTTAGCGCCGTCGCGCCTGTATTCGTCAGCGTCACACTTCTCGCCCCGCTCGTGGTGCCTACCGCTTGTTTGTTGAAAACCACGTTCAGAGGACTCAGCCTCACCACCGAGACCACGCCCGTCCCGCTCAAGTTGATTTTCTGTTGCTTCGGCAAGGCATTGTCCGTGATCACGATGGTGGCGGATCGTGCCACGGCCAGATCGGGCGAGAAGGTAACCGTGAAGGTGCAACTGGCCCCGGCTCCCACGGTCGATCCGCAATTATTGCTCTGGGTGAAATCGTTGACGGCTCCCTGCAAGACGATAGAAGCAATATCCAGGACTGTTGTGCCGGTGTTGGTGAGGGTCACTATCTGGGCCGGACTGGTGGTGCCGATGGTTTGCGATCCAAACGCCAAAGAGGTGGTCGAAAGCGTGACCACTGGCTGACCTTGCGCGGCGATGCCGAGCAGAAAGAAAGCGAACAGTCCTGGCATGACCCGTTTCATGGAGTTGCCTCCTGGAGAGTCTGATCGGGACCTTTTGCAGAGTCGGAGCCTGACAAGCCTACTCACTTTTTTGGGTAAGGTGAAAATACTTGCCACACCAATTCTGGCGTCTACACTCCAGAGTTAATGGACGTTTCATGACATGGCCATTGCCTGTGCGACGGTGTGATCCTCGATCACGATAGAGTAGCGCCCCACGATTCAACTACCGTTCGCCGACAGTTTACAAACCGCAACATAGCCTTAAGGGGCGAGGAACCAGATCGAAGCGGTGTCATCGGACTTGAGGAAATTCAGCAATTGGGTTGACACCTTGATCCGGCCAACAGGAGTGGAAGGGTGAGTGCCATCACTTTGCAGATCCTGGCACGTCCACACCAGACCATCGCTGCGCGTATTCATGCCGTTGGCCCAATAGTAAGGTCCCCAATCGATCCAGGGCGCCTTCACCGGCCCCAGACTCGGATCGAAATTCAGGCTGGGCAAGCCGTTGATTTGATCCTGGATGGCATTCTTCACGGCGAAGCCAGTCTCATACGACCACGGTTCATTGCTCAGGTTTTTCAGGCCGTTCGAATAGCCGGTGTAATTGATGCTGGAGAAATAGGCGAGCTTGATGTTTGGGAACTTGCTGTATAGATTTTGGGCGATCGACTCAAAATTGCCCTGCAGCTTGGTCATGTCGCCGGGGAAGGTTCCTGAGGGCCCTCCGTTCACGTCATTGACCCATGCGGCCACGACTTGCTGCGCGGTCACGCCCGCATTCGGCAGGTAGTCGTTCATGATCACGTTCCAGAAGTTGTTCTTGGGCAATGCCATATCCGATGCGGTTGCGCCACCGGTTGCGCCATTCACGATCACGAGGTTGGGATTCCTGCTGGGATCGACGTTCGCAAGGCTCATAAATTCAATGAAAGGTTGCTGAGCGACCGATTCCCCGATCGAAATGAAGACTTCCTTTCCCGTCGGACTTGGGTTTCCACTGCTGTCAAGCGGCTGGATTGCCTGTGCGATGGTCACGCCGGACGAATCGTGGCTGGAAGGCCGGACATTGCTGCCGTTGGCATAGAGTCCTCCTTGCGCCGCTCCCAGATAATAGCCAGTTCCCAAGTCGATGAGGTCGATCAGTGGACCCGAACCATCGGCTGCATTGAAAGTGATGTTATTGCACACGGAACCAGTTGCTGCGTAGACCGGCAACGTGAGGGCGACACTCGAGGTGGACAGGTTGCTATCGGTTGCCGTTGCCGTGAAGGAGTAATTCCCGGGGCCGATGCTGGACGCAAGCGAGCCTGTAATCAGGCCCGAACTGGAAAGACTGAGCCCCGTAGGCAGAGAGGAACCTGACGCTAACGACCACGTGTATGGTGGCGCACCTTCCTGGGCCAGCAGCATGGCTTGATAAGCGGCATTTTGAGTGCCGCTGGGCAGCGTGGGATACGTTGTGACTGTGAGTGAAGTTGGAGCCACTGCCGATCCGGACAAGCTAACGCCTGCCGGCGGCAGACTGTCATACACGATCGACATCGTCCCGTTGGTGACACCGGTCAGAGTTGGATAGAACGAAACCTGCATTGTCAGGGACTTGCCCTTTGCAATCGATACAGTCCCCGAGAATCCAGTTTGGCTGAAGGGGTAAGTGAGAGTGACGCTGTTGACTTTGAACGAAGTGGTTCCGGTATTGGTGATGGTGACGGCTTGTGTTGGGCTGGCGCTGCCGAGGCTTTGACTGGCGAATGTAAGGGATGTGGTGTTCAGCGTTGCAATTGCAGTCGTGCTTGTTCCCACGCCGCTCACGGTAACTTTCTGGGATGGTAAGCCCGTAATCGCGACGGTCAGGCTCCCACTATAAGTCTTGGCCGCAGCGGGGTTGAACGTGACGGTGAAGTTTGCCCATTGCGTTGGTGTAATGGTGACTGGGAATGTACCAGTGACCACAAACTGCGCGAGGGAGGATGTAATACCGGTGACGGTGATGTTGGTAGAGCCAATGTTATACACCGTCACAGTCTGCGGTCCGCTGACGGTACCGAATGTCTGCGGATTGAAGGTCAACCCGGTAGGAAAGACGGCAGCCGATGGAATAGCGAAGCTGGGCACGGCAGCCGCTAGTATCCCGGCGAGCACCAACAGCCTTACTCTCAATATCAACGTTCGACGAATCATGGTCACCTCGGGGAGATTGAGAATTTCGGGGGAATCAGTTCCAATGCCGCTCAGAGCTGGCCGGGTGCGCAACTGAAATTTTCATCCGAGACCTGAGAGGCGTCAAGGATGAAAAAACTTGCATACTTTCGGCTGCCTAGACGTGTCTGTGAAATTAAGCATGTTCTATTCTCAACAAATCAAGGCACATCATTCGCATCGGTCAAAGTGTAAAGATCTGAGACCGGATTCTGCGGTATCGTGCCGGTGGCGCCACCGAATGTGATGATCTGGTTCGAGGCCGGATCATAATTGGAGGTGTGGAAGCGGCGAATCTGTCCAGCGATTAATTGGGTCCAGGCCGCTGAGCCGGCTTGTCCGTTGGCGCCGGAAAGCACCCAGGTGTCGCCGAGGATGTTGGTTCCATCAAAGCCGCCGTGGATCGTCATGACATTGTTCGCACCGTCGTACGTGGCAGTATGGCCCGAGCGGGGAACAGGTCCGCCATTCGAGGGGCTTAGCTGGGTCCAAACCGGAGTCCCACCCGTGCCATTTGCATTCGACAGAGCCCAGATGTCTCCCATGGGGGCGCCGCCGGCATCACCTCCGTAAACGACGAGAGAATTCGTCGCTGGGTCGTAGACGGCGCTACTGCTCTCCCTCGCAGTTGGGGCTGCGCCCGCAGGTTGAAGCTGAATCCAAGTGGGCTGTCCGCTTACGTCGTTGGCATTCTGAAGAATCCAGACGTCGCTGTAGTAGCTGCCGGTGCAGTTGTAGCCGCCGAAAATGATGATGGTATTCGTGCCGCTGTCGTAGACGGAGGCATGACGAGTGCGAATCGCGGGCGGGTTGCCGGCCGGGGTGACCGAGACCCAGGTCGGAATTCCGCCTTGATTGTTAGCTTGCTTCAACACATGGTAATCGTTCACGCACGGGGCGGGAAAACCCGTAGCCCCGCCAAAAACCATCATGCGATTGCTTCCACTGTCGTACAGGCCCGTATGGCCGAAGCGATCGCCAGGTTTGCTTCCGTTGCTGCTTATCAAGGTCCATTGAAGATTGGTAGAACCAAGCACCTGCGATTCCTCCCAGTAGTCGCCGAAGTCGACGGAGCCCGAAGCATGTTGACCCGCAAAGACAAACAGGCCGTTCGTGGAAGAATCGTAGAATGCGGAGTGCGAGTAACGAACCGGCGGGCCGCCAAGGAACCACTTCTCACCGGTCGAGGAGATGCCATTGGCGCCGTTCAAGGTGAAGGCGTGGTTGTTTGCCTGGAGTTTATCCTGACTGCTGACGCCGGCAAAAACGTACATATTGTCTTTTGCGGAATCGAAGACGGCGCTGTGATAGGCCAGACTGGGGGCCGTACCCTGCGCCGGGATTTGCGTCCAGCCCGGCGTGGCGCCGATTCCATTGGCTGAGGTGAGCACCCAGGCGTCTGAAAATGTGAATCCGCCATTGTTGCTTCCTCCGAAGATTGTCATGCGATCGTTCACGCTGTCGAAAGTAGCCGTGTGGCCGGTCCGCGGGCTCGGAGCCGTGCCGGTGGGGGACAATTGCGCCCAAGACGGCGTGCCGCCGGTTCCATTGGCGTTGGAAAGAACCCAGACATCGCCAAACGGAGACCCGCCTGCATCTCCTCCATAAACGATCAAGATGTTATTGGCGGAGTCATAGACAGTGGTGCCGCTCTCGCGAGCCCGAGGTGCGGTGCCGGAAGGCGTGAGTTGCGTCCACGCCGATGTGCCTGCTTCGCCGTTCGCGTTGCTGAGCACCCACACATCGTTGAAGTATCCTCCGGAGCAATCGCTGCCTCCGAAAACGATCATCGAGTTCGTGTTCGGGTCATAAACCCCACCGGAGTATAACCGCGGCGCGGGTGCCATGCCGGAAGGGGTCACGCTGATCCAACTGGGTGTGCCGCTCTGTCCGTTTGCGCCGATGAGGATCCAGACATCGTTGTCACAGGAGGAAGAAGCTCCCACGCTTCCGCCGAAAATCATCATCCGATTACTGTTGGAGTCGTAGGTGGCAACCTGGCCATACCTGCCCTGCGGAGCCGTGCCGGAGGGCGTTTCCGCGGTGAAACTTTCGCTCTGATTGGTCGACGTCGTACCGAGCCATACATCGTTGAGGTTCGTGTTTGTGATGGCTTCCTTGCCGCCGAAAATGATCATTTGGTGGCTATTGGGATCCCAGACCATGGAATGCGAGCTGCGACCCGGCGGACCGTGCAGCGTCCAACTCTGGGCGGGCCACAATGGGGCCACACTGAGTTCAGTCGAAGACGACGGCGAGCCGAGCGTGGCCGTTATCGTTGAACGTGCCGACAGCGACACTGGTCGCAAGACCCTGGCTACCCGCTGAGTTGCTGATCGTTGCGACGGTCAGCGTTCCCGAAGTCCAGGTGACAGAATCAGTGATGTTCAAAGTGCTGCCGTCTGAGTATGTTCCCGTGGCTGTGAATTGCAGATTCGATCCCAGAGCGATAAACGGAGATTGCGGCGAGAGCGAAATGGAAACCAGAGTCGGGCTTATGGTCAGGCTGGCTGGTGGCGACGTCACAGAACCGAGAGCGGCTGTGATGAATACCGTTCCAGAAATCACTGTCGACGCAAGGCCTTGGCTGCCCGCGCTGTTGCTGATGGTAGCGATACTTGTGTTGAGTGAACTCCACGTGACGGAAGTAGTGATCGTCTGCGTGCTGTTATCGCTGTAAGTCCCTGTGGCAACGAACTGCTGTGTGTTTCCCAGAGCGATGGTCGCACTCGTTGGTGTAATTGCGATTGAAACCAAAGTTGGGCCTGTCAGGGTCACAGTCAACGTCGTGGAGGCACCAATCGAGTTTGAGGTGGCAGAGATGGTGGCGGTGCCTTGTCCGGAACTGGCGGCCAGTCCATAGCTGCCCACTGAGTTGCCGAGGATCGCAATCGTCGCGGCGGACGAACTCCAGGTCACTACCGAAGTCACATCCTGCGTGCTGGCGTCGCTGTAAGTTCCAGTTGCCGTGAACTGCTGCGTCGTACCCAAGGCAATCGTCGGATTCTGAGGACTAATCGCAATCGAAACCAGCGCCACCGGATTTACCACCAGCGTGGCCGAGGAACTCACCGAGCCCCAACTGAAGTTGATCGTCGTTGTGCCAGCACTCAGCGCGCTTGCAAGTCCCGCCGTCCCCGGCGTGTCGCTGATGGTTGCCAGCGCGGCCGCTGCTGAACTCCAGTGGCCGGTCTGAGTCAGATCCTGCGTGGTGCTGTCGCTGAATGTGCCTGTGGCCGCGAACTGCTGCGTTGTGCCCAGGGCAATCGTGGCAGTGGACGGATTGATCGCAATCGAGGTCAGCGTCGCGGAGGTCACCGTCAGTAGCGTTGAACCGCTGATGGAGCCGGAAGTCACCGAGATCGTGGCAGTCCCCGCGGCTATGCTCGTGGCCAAGCCTGCATTGTTGATCGTGGCTGTTGATGGCGTATCTGAAGACCACGCCGCCGTACTGGTCAGGCTTTGGGTGCTGCCATCGGTATAGCTTCCGGTTGCGATGAATTGAAGCGTTGTGCCGGGAGCAATCGACGGCGCTGCGGGGGTTACCGCGATTGAAACCAGAGACGCCGAGGTCACCGTCAGCTTGGTCGATCCGCTGATCGAGCCAGAAGTAGCCGAGATGTTGGCTGTTCCCTGCAACACGGTCGTGGCGAGTCCGATGGTCGAGCCTGCGTTGCTGATCGTGGCCACCGTCGGCGTATCCGAACTCCACTGCACCGTTGTCGTGATGTTTTGCGTGCTGCCGTCGGTGAACGTACCTGTCGCCGTAAACTGCTGCGTAATACCCAAAGGAAGAGCGGGTATAGCCGGCGTGACGGCTATCGAAACCAATGTCGCGGTTGTAACCGTTACCGTGGCCGATCCACTGATTGTGCCCGAAGTTGCAGTGATGCTGGTGCTGCCTGCAGCCACGCTGCTGGCGACTCCCTGACCATTAACGGTGGCACTGGCCTGATTGGCGCTGCTCCAGGTTGCAGTTGTTGTCAGATTGAGAGTGCTGCCGTCGCTGTAGGTTCCGGTTGCTATCAACTGTAGAGTTGTGCCCATCGCGAGCGAAGGATTGGCGGGAGTCACGGTGATCGAAACGAGTGCGACCTGGCTGACGGTGAGTGTTGCCATGCCGCTGATCGAACCGGAAGTGGCGGTGATCGTGGACGAGCCGACGCCGACGCCAGTCGCCAGCCCCCCGGCTGCAATCGTGGCAACCGAGGTCATCGACGAACTCCAGCTTGCGGTATTCGTCAGATTTTGCGTGCTGCCATCGCTATACGTGCCGGTCGCCGTAAACTGCTGGGTCGCGCCATTCGGAATGGACGCGGTGCCGGGAGTGACGGCGATTGAAGTGAGCACCGCTGTTACAGTTAACGTCGCAGTACCGGTGATTTTTCCTGAGTTGGCCGTGATTGTGACGGTGCCCGCTGCCACGCCCGTCGCCAACCCGGTGTGCTGCCCGACGGTCGCTATCGCGGTGCTCGATGAAGTCCAATTGGCTGACGTGGTCAGGTTCTTCGTACTGCCGTCACTGTACGTTCCGGTTGCGGTGAATTGCTGGGTCGAGCCCGCGCCGATCGAGGCGGTGCCGGGAGTGACGGCAATGGAACTTAACACCGCGGCTGTAACCGTCAATGTGGCGGACCCGCTGATCGTGCCCGACGTGGCCGTTATCGTCGCGGTTCCTTGCGCTATGCTCGTGGCCAGCCCGCCGCTGCTCACCGTTGCCACGGAAGTTGCCGACGAAGTCCAGGTGGCGCTGCTTGTCAGGTTCTGAGTCGTGCCGTTGTTGTAGGTTCCGGTAGCCGTGAATTGCTGCGTCTTGCCCGCCGCAACTGACGCCGTGGCGGGGGTAACGGCAATAGAAGTCAACACCGCAGCCGTTACCGTCAGACTGGCGGTATTTTTTACCGTGCCCAGACTGGCCGTGATGGTTGCGGTGCCTGCGGCGACGCCTTTGGCCAGCCCCGTGTGGAGGCCGATCGTCGCTATGGAAGTGCTCGACGAAATCCAACTGACGCTCGTGGTGATGTTTTGCGTTGAACTGTCGCTATAAGTTCCCGTGGCCGTAAACTGTTGCGTATTCGCGACGATAACCGAAGCCGTGCTTGGAGTAACGGCGATCGATTCAAGGATGGGTGCAGTCCCCGTACCCGTAAGCGTAACCAGTTGGGGACTGGAAAGCCCGGTGTCAACGACAGTCAGCGTTCCGTTTCGAGTGCCCTGGACGCTGGGGGTAAAGGTGACTGAGATCGTGCAGCTGGCGCCGGCTTTGAGAGTCGCCGGACTCACCGGACAGTTATTGGTCTCGCCAAAATCAGATAGATTCGTGCTGATACTGCTGATCGTGATCGCCGAACTCTGCCCATTTTTCAGGGTGACTTTATGAACGGAGCTGGTAGTGCCTTGCGCTTGGTTGCCGAATGAAATCGAGGTCGGGCTAACCGTCACCGACTGCGAGAAGGCGGGCAACACCAACGCAGTGAAGCAGGCAAACAGTGAAGCGCGGAGGATTGCTCGGGAGATCACAGAAAAACCCCACATGTCTTGACTTTGGTTATTCCTGGCTGCGCCTCTATACCAGTCAAGCGTAAAAGTCTTTGCATACCAGCTGCGGGCGTACGATCCGGCCGATCATCAATTCTCGGAGATTGGTCAGGATCAAGCACATGCTTCACTTGACTGTCTCCGTGAAGTTGAGCGGTCCCAGCGTGGATGTCGACGCTGAGATCGTTATCGTCCCTGCTTTTGAACCGGTGGTGTAGCTGGTCGAAGCTTGCCCATTGCTGCCGGTGACCGGAGTCGTGGTGGAGAACGTTCCGCCGGCGCCGTTGTCGGTGAAAGTAATGGTGACCCCGGAAATGCCATTTCCGTATTTATCGGTTACCGATACGAAGAGTTTCTTGGGCAGCGGCTTGTTGGGCAGCGCTGCCTGGTTGTTTCCAGAAACGATGCTGAGTGATGTGGCAGGGCCTGCGACCGAGGTTTCGCTGGTGTTGACACTCACGCTGCCGTCCGATCCCTTGACCGTAATCGCCTTTGCTACTGTGGGCAGGGTATAAGTGGTGCTCGCTTGCCCGGTCGAACCGGTGATTGCCGGATTCGGGGAGAAGGTGCCTCCAAGGCCTCCATCGCTGAAGGTAATCGGCGCGCCCGATACCGCCTTCCCGGATGCATTCTTGGCCTTCATGACGATGGGCAACGGCAAGGTCGTTCCAACTGTTCCGGTCTGCTTCATACCTGAAACATCCGAGAGATTAGTTACGGTTGGAGTGCTCGTCTCCGTAAAAGTTGCTGATGTGTAACCCGGGCTCGACGCCGTTATGGTCACGGTTTCGACAGTGGCAGGCAGCGTGTAAATAGTCAACGCTGTGCCGTTGCTCCCTGTGACAGCCACTGGTGTGCCAAAGCTGCCGCCGGCGCCGCCATCGCTGAAGGTGACGCTCACGCCCGAATCAGGAGTGCCGTTGCATGCCGCTACTACCGCGAGCGCAGTGGGCAGTGTAGTGCCCACCATACCGCTCTGAGAATTACCGGCGGTCGCACTGAGCGCGCAGACAGCGGCTATCTCAGTGAAAGTTGCGGACGTGTAACCCGAACTGCTGGCGGTAACGGTGACAGTTTGGGCATTAGCCGGCAGAGTGTAGGTGGTGGATGCGGTCCCGTCTGCGCCCGTGGTCGCGCTTGGGTTGCCGAAGGTGCCGCCTGCGCCGTTATCGGTGAAGACAACGCTGGCGCCCGAGACGGGAGTGCCGTCACTGGTGGCCAAAACCGTTAGCGCGACCGGCAGAGTGGTGCCGACACCGCCGGTTTGGTTGTTGCCTCCCGTGGGACTGAGCGCCTGGGTGTCGGCCGTCTCAGTAAATGTCGCTGACGAATACCCTGGACTGCTGGCCGTGATGGTCACGGTTTGTGCGGTGGATGGCAAGGTGTATGTGGTCGAGGCCGTACCATCCGTGCCGGTAATCGCGGTTGGAGTGCCGAACGTGCCGCCCGCGCCTCCATCGCTGAACGTGACGCTGACGCCTTGGAGAGGATTGCCGTTACTCGTAGCAGCAACAGTGAGCGCAGTGGGCAGAGTAGTTCCCGTTCCTCCACTCTGATTGTTGCCGGCTGTCGGAGTTAGAGCCAAGACCACCGACGAGGCCGTCTCGGAGAAAGTTGCCGACGTATAGCCGGAACTGGCCGCAGTGACCGTGATAGCGCCGACAGTCTCCGGCGTATAGGTGGTCGAGGCCATGCCGTTGCTTCCCGTGATGGCTGTCGGCGCGCCGAAGATACCACCCGCGCCGCCATCGGTGAAGGTCACGTTCACACCAGAAACCGGAACTCCGTTGCTCGTTGCCAATACAGTGAGTGCTGTGGGCAAAACTACGCCCACCGTGCCACTCTGATTGTTTCCGGCCGTTGCGGTAAGCACTTGGGTAGTGGCAGTCTCAGTAAATGTGGCTGAGGAGTAGCCTGTGCTTGTGGCAGAGATCGTTACCGTTTGGACGCTGGGTGGAAGCGTGTACGTGGTGGACGCGGCGCCATTGCTGTCAGTAACCGGAGCGGGAGGGTTGAAGGTTCCGCCGGCGCCGCCATCGCTGAAGTTGACCGTTACCCCGGAACTACCAACGCCGGAGTTGAGATTCGAAGCTAGAACCGTTAGCGCTGCAGGCAGCGCTGTGCCTACGTTGCCACTCTGGTTGTTGCCGGCAGTTGCGGTAAGACCTAAGACCGGCGCCAGGTACCACGGTTTGGTCGTGTCGTCGGTTTTCAGGAAGTTGAGTAACTGGGTCGCCACCTTCAACTGCCCTAGACTTCCGCTCGTGGACGAAGGGTGCGTTCCATCCGCGGAGAAGTCTTCGCAGTCCCACACCAGCCCATCGCTGCGCCCCAGCAATCCGTTCGACCAATAATAAGTTCCCCACGACATCCACGGTGCTAACACGGTCCCCAGGTTTGGGTTGTAGTTCAAATTGGCGTTGCCATTGAGCTGGTCCTGAACCGCCCACTTTACGGCAAATGCAACTTCGTACGCGTAAGGTTCGGGATTATCCGGGTTGCCAACACCATTGGAATATCCGCCGTAGACGCGGGACGAGAAATACACCAGCTTCAAGTTCGGGAACAGCTTGAGCATAGTCTGCATCATCGTCTCGTACTCTGACTGCAGATTGGCTATGTCCGTGGGAAAAGTCCCTTGTGCAATTCCGTCGGTGTCTTCCACCCAGATGGCGACCACCTGATTCGCGGTCACACCGTTCTGGGGCAGGTAATTGTTGAGCACCGTGGCCCAGTACACCGAACTCGAACTGGTGAAATTGTTGGGCGTAGCCCCGCCCTGCGCCCCATTGACGATCACAAGGTTGGGATTCTTTGTCGGATCGGCGTTGGCGATGGGAAGGAATCGGTTGAATTCGTTTTGCGCCGTGGATTCACCGATGGCCATCAGAACGTATTTTCCCGTCGGGCTTGGGTTGCCATTGGAATCGAGCGGCTGAATGGCATCGGCGAAGGCCACGCCATCGGAGTCGTGGCTGGCAGGCCGCACGTTGCTGCCATTGGGATAAAGTCCGCCTTCGGAACCTTGATAAGTTCCCGTGCCCAGATCGGTAAGCGCAACCATGGGCGTGGAAGTATTGGGGACATCGAAGGAAATGTCGTTGCAATTGTCGCCCAGGTTCGCAAAGACACTGAGCGTGAATAGGGTGCTCGCGGTGGCGTTGGTCGCGGTATCCGTCGCCTGAACGGTGAAGGTGTACGTACCGGTGCTTACCGATGAGGCAAAGGTTCCGCTGATCACACCGGCACTCGAAAGAGATAAACCTGAAGGCAAGGTCGATCCCGCTGCGAGGCTCCAACTATATGGACCCACCCCGCCGCTGGCAGCCAGAGTGACCTCGTCGGCGGCGTTTTGCGTTGCTTGCGGCAGCGTGGGGAAAGTCGAGATCACCAACGAATTCGCCGCGACTCCATTGCCGCTGAGTGTCACTCCATTGTCGGGGAGCTGCGTGTAGGTCAGATCCAAGACTCCATTTTCCGACGTTATCTGGCTGGGAGTGTAGAAGACCGAAAGCGAGAGGCTGCTGTTGGGTGTGATCGTATAGGGAAACGTCACAGCGTTCGTCGTAAAACTCGGTGGCGACAGCGTGATGCCAGTCAAGGCCAGGTTGCCGGTACCGTTGTTGGTGATGGTGACAGTTTGCGCTGTGCTCGTGGTTCCCACCGTCTGGTTCGCAAAGCTCATCGAGGTTGTGCTCAAGTTCGATGTTGCCGTGCTCGTCAGCCCGGTAGCGGTAAGTGGCACATCCAGGTAAGTTCCATCTTGAAGCGTGACCACGAAGTTGCAGTTGTAGGTTTGCGCGATGGTCGGCTGAAAGAAGATCGAGTAGTGTGTGAGTTTCTGCCCCGGGCCCATGGTAAACGGCGCGACTCCGGAAGATATGCCAAAGCCCGGGCAGTCGAAACCAATGTTTTCAATAACTACCTGCCCACTGACCAGGATATTGATGGTTACCACTTTGCTGCCGCTTACCTTCCCGACATAAGTATTCGGGATTTGCAGGGAGCTTGGAGTGGCAGAAATCTCTGTGGTTTGTTGGGCAAACGAGGCGGTGGCGGCCAGGGTGGCAAGCACAAAACAACCGACAGCAACGCGCGAGATTCTGTAAGCGAGCGAAATCACGGACCCGAAACCCTCCACGCGACAGTCTCCGGTTTGCAGAGGCCATTTATTACCCTCAGCTGAGGGCGCCATGACAGCCAGTTTGACACTTATTTTCAGTTGTTTCGGGACTACAATACGCCGTTACTAGCCATACCGGGATTAGTCCGAAAAAAGTCTTAAATTCAACACAGGGGAAGGATTAATAAATTTCAGGGTGTTTTTCAGCGACGATAGCCTTAACACATTCTTGGGCCCTAAGTGATCCCTGTCAAGGATGAAAGATTTTGCACACTGCTGTGGAAAGGTTTGTTACCGCCCCTTAGTCATTGTCCGCTTCAGTGACTGGGCGATCAGGATCGAGAAAGACTTCTTTTTCCAGCGGGGCGTTGATGCTCTCAAAAATTCGCGGCGGCAGGCTGAACTGGAAGAACTCACCAAGATCGCCGTACGCGAAGGAGTCAACGTAATTGCCGGGTGGAATGGTGCCCACATTGAAAATTTCTTCGATGAACTTGAGCATGGCGCCGAAATCCAGTCCCATCACGTTGCTGACCGTTCCCAGCGGCGTATAGGCAGAAACCACCAGCAAAGGAACGCGGAATCCATAGATATAGGAGGACGCATTGGCCGGGGCTGAGGAGGGCACAGGCGGCGGCACTACATGGTCGTACCAGCCTCCCCAATCGTCCCAAGTCACCAGGATAACGGTATTGTTCCAATAGAGTTCCCCATCCGCGCACTGGGGCTGAGTACCGATGGCGTTGATGACGGAGGCCACCCAGGAAGGCCCGGAGCCGTCAGTCTCTCCAGCGTGATCGGACTGGAGACCGGAAGGTACAACCCAGCTCACTTGTTTGAGATTGCACTTGCTGATATCGGTAAGAATGTCGGCGGGGTTGTAGCCATCAATGTAACCGTTCACCTTCCCTTTCGTCCAGTAAGGCCCGGTGCAGATCCCTTTGCCCAGTGTGCAGAGCGCCTGAAGCGCATTGGGCGCAGTCAGAAGTGATTTCGGGCCGGTGCTGTAGTAGGTCCAGGTGATCTGCGGCGTGGCGGCGGCGAAGACATCGGCCATGGTGGAGTGATTGAAGCAGGGGAACATCGTGGTCTTCTCATCCTGCGTGGCCGGGTTGACCAACTGTACGGTTGTCTTGGCAGCCGCTGAGCAGCCGTAGCCGTTGGAAGTGTTCACTCCATTTTCGGCCTCGTACCAAGCCGGCTGGACACCGGTTCCGGGCTGCGACGTGCCGCCAAAAATGAACTGGTGCGAGGGGAAGGTTGGCCCCTGGTTGGTTTGGAACATGTAATTGGCATAGCCGTACTCGGAGGCGATCTGAAAATAAGGTTCAACGTCGGAGTACTGCACGTAGGCGTAGGTGGGATAGGGAGTTCCCGGGCAGCCGGTAATTCCCACATCGCAGGTAATGGTGACGTTGTTGAATCCGTCCATCGCGCACATGTTACTAGGGTCGGTTTTGACCGGGGCATCGCAAGCGTTGAGCCACAGGAGGTGGGAATGGCCGGGGTCGTAATCAAAGCCCGGTTGGCTGTCTCCGATTCCCACCAACGATGACAGCGGAGTAGATACCAACGGCACGTCGAACACAACTTTCTTGCCTTTTACGTGCGTGTATGCCAGCCCAGTAGTGGAAACATCCAAGCCCGGCAGGTAATACAGGTTGCTTGGCGCATTGCTGCCGAACAGGTTGTCGACGGTGCGGTTTTCCTGATCGACAATGATGACATGATTGATGGGGGTGGGATACACAATCTGGGCCGAGGCCAGGGTTGTCGTTAGCACCGCGAAAACAACTAACCAACGTCTGAAGGAGAGTTTCCCGTGAACTTGTAATTCACGCATGGCTTCCACCTTTCAAAACGAGAGACTCAGTCCCCATCCTCGTCGTCATTATGAGGCTTGATCGGAGCCGGGCCGGTCGGACAGGTGCGCTGTGTCAACACCAGCGGGGGCAGGGGCGTTTGGCCAAAGTTAAATGCATCCTGCATGTCGTTCGCGACCAGGTCCGCAGTTCCCAGGCTCGGAAGGTTGAACGTTTCTTCCATGAATCTGAGCACGCTCGCAAACTCCACTTCCGTGTGATACACACCCTGAATTGCCCACGGAGAGATGATGATGAACGGAACTCGCAAGCCGAGCCCATACTGGTCACGGTAAGGCGGAGGCGCATGATCGTAGAAGCCTCCCCAGTCGTCCCACACCAGGACGATGACCGTGCTGTTCCATTGCGCTGCAGGTCCCTGCATGACTGCGTTGATCTGCTGCACGGTCCAGTTTTCGCCTACACACGCGCTGTCTGGCGGATGATCGGTATCGGTGCTCGGCGGCGTTACCCAACTTAACGCCGGGAGATTTCCCGCCAGGGCGTCAGTGACGAAATTGGACACGGACACGACTTTCGTGCCCCAATCCGACCCCTCATAAATGCTGCTGAAACTGCGGAATGGGTTGTAGATATAGCCGCTCTGGGTTGACTTGATGGCGGTATACGCCTTCCACGATACGCCCGCACTATCGGCCAGGTTGCCCATAGTGGTCGCGCTGAAACAAGGAAACACCGCACTCACCACGTAGCTTGTTGGGTCCATCGACGGCACCGTGGTTCCCGCTGTCGCGTCGCAACCCCATTGCGCCGGATCCGAACTGTGCGGATTATCGAGCGTGCCCAGGTTGCTGCCAGCCACCAGCGCCAGGTGCGCCGGATACGAACCGGAGGCGACATTGCTGAAGGCTTCGTCTGCCAACTCGTAGGTTTGCGCGTAAGACCAGTAGTTCGGAATGTCTGTCTGATTGAATTGGGTCAGGCACAAATTGTCTCCCTTGACGGAGCAGTCGAACTGCTGGTCAAAGCGATCCATCTGGCCACCATCAACGGCGATGTGCGCGTCATGCCAGACATGACCGATGTCGTGGGAGGCGGGATCCGGCGTGTGTCCGAGATTGATTGTGGCGCCGGTGGAGATCTTGGCTGTGGTGGCGCCATTCGCTCCCGCGAACGTGCCGAAGTAGTTGTCGAAGCTGCGATTCTCTTTGACGATGAAGACAATATGCTGAATGTTGCCCGCAGACCCGCTGCCCGGCGGGACACTGATAAAAGAGGTGAACTGACTGCAGATCGTTCCGTAGCCCGAGATGATTCCGACTTTATTCGCGATCAACACCGACCCCGTCGTTTTCATCGTTACCAGGCCGGTCTTGGAGACAGTGGCGATGTTATTATTCAGGGAAGACCAGGTCGAACCGCTAGTAGTGACGTCTGTAACGGTCCCGCTTTGATAGTAGGCATACGCGTGTAACTGCTGGGTCTGTCCCTTCTGCAGCAAGACCTCCGGCGGCGTAACAATCACAAGCACTACAGGATTGGCAGCGGCGAATAATGGCGAGGCTGCGAGCAACACTATGAGAAGGTATTTCATAATCTCCAAGAAAGTTCAGGAAAAGTTCAGGACTGGGCTGAACACTTTGATGCCTCGCCTTCGGCGGCAAATCCTCGTTATTCTTGGCTGTGCATCTCTCTCTGTCAAGAATGAAAGTTCTTGCACATTGGCTGGGAATGGGTCGCCATGAAGGTCGCTGCCGCGCAAGCGGTTACAGCAATTGCCCGTTTCTGGATAACCTCCGATGGCCGAACACCCTGAGAGCAGAACGCTTGACTTGGCTGCTCTCTCACAAGAAAAACAACGACCGCCTACTTGCCAGTGCCAGTCAGTGCCACCAACTGAGGGCTACCGCCTCCTCCATCTGCTACCGAGACGCTCGCCGTACGTACCCCGCTTGTCGTTGGCTTGAAGGTGACACTGATGGTGCAGCTTGCTCCGGGTGCAACGCTCGTGCCACAGGTGTTGGTCTCGCTAAAGTCAGTGCTGTTCGTCCCTGTAATCGTTAGACTCTGGATCGGCAGTGTGAACTTAGCGGTGTTGGTGAAGGTGGCAACTTGCGGCGCGCTCTTTTTACCTACCGTGACGGTTCCGAAGTTCATACTTGACGGCGTCAGGATGACGTAGGTGCCAGTCCCAGTGAGGGGTAAGCTTTGCGGACTGCCGGTGGCGTTGTCGGTGACCGTGACCGACCCCGTAATCGTGTGTATTTTCGTGGGCGTGAAAGTGACTGTAATCGTGCAACTGGCGCCAGCCGCGATGCTCTTACCGCAGTTATCGGTCTGCGAAAAGTTGGCGCCGACGGAGATCTTTGTGATTGTGAGAGCCGCATTGCCGATGTTACTCAGCTTAACGGCTTGAGGCGGGCTGCTGCTGCCGACCAACTGAGTGGCGAAGGTCAGGCTGCTGGGAGAGAACACCACCGCCGGTCCGGGTCCAAGACCGACCCCGGTCAAGCTCCCCAACTGAGGACTGCCCGGAGCATTGTCCGTGACCGAGACGTTTGCAGTTTCACTTCCCGCAATGGTAGGAGTGAAGGTTACGGTTATTGCGCACGTGGTTTGCGGCGAGACTGTAGTACAGGTGTTGGTCTGAGCAAAGTCGCCGCTGTTGGGGCCGGTGATGCTGACACTGTTCACAGTAAGGTTCGTATTACCGGTGTTGGTCAGCGTAATGGTCTGCGGAGCACTGGTGGTGCCATCAGTCACGTATCCAAAGTTAAGGCTGGGAGAAAGACCGACGTTGGGACTGGGGGAAAACTTGCTCACAAACCCATCGTTCGCTCCCGCGTTGCTGGTTTGCAGCGATCCGGCGACCACAGGAAAATTTGTAGAGTTGGTATAGCCGGTTACGTAAACGCCGGGCGGATTTTGAGTATCCAGCGCGAGCACTTTCGTTGCCCCGCCATATTCGGTGCCGGAGCCGCCCAGGTAACTGGAATACAGCAGTTGCGAACCCGTAGGGTCCAGCTCGGCCACGTAGGCGTCGAAAATGCCCGCGTTGACAGTCTGGTAGGCACCCGGAGTTACCGGAAAATCGGTAGACTTGGTGTTGCCCTTGAACCAGATGTTTCCGGAAGAATCCACCGCGATGCCCGTGGCTCCATCATCCCCGGTCCCTCCAACATAGGTAGAAAAAGAGAGTGCGGTTCCCGAGGAGTTTAATTTTGTGACGAAAGCGTCGTGGCCGCTCGAACTGCTTTTGAAAACGGTTTGAAAGGCGCCCGTTGTGACCGGAAAATTCGCCTCCGCCGTCAACCCGCACACATACGCATTCCCAGCGCCATCGACAGCGATGGCCGTGCCGCAAGCTTCGCATGGAGTCGTGACCGACGTAATTCCTCCCAAATAGGTTGAGTAGGACAATGCGGTACCGGTCGAATTCAGCTTGGTGGCAAAAGCCGCGCTATTCGCACCCAGCGTGGTCTGGAAGGCGCCAGGACTTGTCGGGAAGTCAGGAGAGTGCGTATATCCCGTCAGGTAAGCGTTGTTTGCCGAGTCCAACGCGATCGCATAACCCGTATCTCCCTTAGTGCCGCCCAGGTATGTCGAGTAAATCAATCCCGAACCAGTGGCGTTCAACTCGGTCACAAAGAGAACTGTCTGAGAGCATTTGCAGGTGGTTTGAAACGCTCCTGCAGTAATGGGGAAGGTGAGAGACTGGGTATAGCCCGTGACATAGGCGTTGTCCGACGCATCCAGGGCAATTGCGTTGCCCTGGTTTTTACCGGCGCCACCCAAGTAGGTGGAATAGACCAAGCCTGAACCTGTGGAGTTCAATTCCGATACAAAAGCATAGCCGCTGGCGCAACTGTCAGCGCCACACTTCGTCAGAAAAGCCCCCGCAGTAGTAGGAAAATTTGTGGAAAAAGTCTGGCCCACGATGTAGGCGTCTCCCGACGCGTCCAGAGCGATGCCATTTCCGTAATCGTTGCCCGTGCCACCAAGATAAGTGGAATAAACCAGGAATGAGCCCGTGGGATCGAGCTTGCTGACGAAAGCGTCAACCGTGGTTCCGCTGCAACCGCCGCCACATTTGGTTTGAAGAGCCCCAGCGGTGACGGGAAAATTCGTCGAGTTGGTGTAGCCGGTTACATAGGCGCTTCCGCTGCTGTCGACCGCGATGGCAGTACCGTAGTCGTTGCTGCCGCCTCCGAGGTAAGTCGAGTAGCTCAGGGTTGGATCGATTACCAAAGGCTTGCTGCGGTCATAGCGCCCAAGAGCGAAGCGGACATGGTTGTTAGAATCGAGGACGTAATCGGCGGCGACAAGATGTTTGCCTTCGCCATTGGCTGTTCCCGCAGCGCTAGCGGCCGCCTCGTTCTGGTAGGCAACCGGCTTGTGAAATCGGATTTCTTCTTGCTCTACTCGCAGAACTAAGTCGCCGGTTTGCCTGTCTACGTGCAGGTTGCGAGCACCGCTGAACTTCAGGTTGATCCGCCGCGCGTCCGCTTCAGGAGAGACTACAAAGTCATATTCCAGTTGCCCCTGATTGCCGTAATAAACCAGGTCAATCCCTTTCAAGACGTCGCTGTACTGTACCTTGGCGAAGGTTGCAACGCCGGTGGTCCATTTCGAAGGATCGTTGCCGCGAAAATAATTCGTCCGCCCGGGAAGTTCATTGAGCCCGGTCACCGCCGCGTTGCGATCGGCGTTGACCAATTGCACACGGAGAACGGAATTCTTCTGCTGACCCAGTTTCGGCGCGTGGTTTGAAACAGCATCGCCCAGCTCCTGAGTGCCATTTTCTGTTGCGCTCTCTGACCAGGGAACTCTGCGCGCTGCGCGGTTCTGTTGCAGCGAGAAAACTGCCTCGGTCGGCGTGAGGAAGAGCGTGTAACCCGCTCCCCGCGCGATGAACTTCACCTGACCATCGGTCTGGCCATGATTGGACTCGAAGCTCAGAGGCAGCTTGCCGTAGCTGTCGAGCACTTGAGGACGCGTGGGAGCGCGGCCCGCCGCAAGAACCAATGCACTTGCCAAGAGCAGCGCGCACACACTTGCCAGGCGGGACACTCCACTGGACGGAATCTGGTGGGACAAAGAAAGGTTGCGAGCAGACACAAGCTTGTAGCGGAAGCTGCGGCGGTAAAAAGGCATTGATTCAATCCTCTGACCAGGGACTCCAACGCGTGCGCGCTCGATGAGAGCCTGCGCCGGCTGGGATTCACCAGAGTTTCCGGCAGGGGGAGACGAAGACCCTAGACAAACGAAACGCCTGGAGCGTCTCGCATGCAAACTCGGTGATTATAGGGGGCTTCGGAAGCCGCGTCAACAGCGGCTTTCCGTCGCTCCTGTGAAAAAAAGTACGCAAGAAATTGCATACTCGCACAGAGAGATTTATGGAAGCCCGGACGTTTCCAGCAGGATCGGCTTGGCTCCAATCTGAACCGTGGTGGCTCCGCTAAGTGGAGTCACATTGCCGGCTACGTCGCGATACTCGATGTAACCTCCGCTGGGCACAGGGAACGTAGTAGTTGGACAGCTGCTAGCAGTGCAATCCTGCCCCGCATCCCACACCGCCAAGGCAGCGTATCCACCTGGCCGCGTGAAGCCGCAGGTCCACACGCTTCCTGCGGCGCTACAAGCCTTGCTCACCGTGGCGCCGACGGTCCACTGGTTGACTTCACCATAAGCAGTTGCCGCAACGGTGGCCTGACCGTTTGTGTCGTTGTACAGGCTTGCGTCAGTTTTGCTATCCCAGGCGAACCAGTACACGCGAGCTACATTGTCCGACTCCTGCAGCAGCAGATAGCGGGGCAGGAATGCGGCCTGCCGGTCCGGGTCGTCAAAGCCTTCATCTGGGGCCTGGCTCCAACCACCCTCCGTGTTGAACAAGGGCTTGCCGGCCGTGATCGCGGGAAACTGGGCAAGCGTCGCGCTCATATCGGCCATGACAATGTTGACATTCTCAGGGGTTGGGCAGGGCACGGCAGTGGTGCCAGCAGTAGTGGCGGTCCCGACATAGCCGTGGAAGCCGATCACATCTGAAAACGAACCGCCGGGGTGTCCGTTTACCTGCGTCGAAAAGTAAGTTGACAAGCTCGCCGCCACTTCCCCCAGCAGGTTATTGGCCGCCGCCCCGACCGGCGACGGACTCACAATCTTCGCCGTGGGATCGATTGCCGTACCGTTAGGAAAAACGCTGTTCGGATTGCACGCCAAGCCGGCGGGCGGGCCCTCGACCACGCAACGCGCATCCTGCTCCATGCGGACTAACTGCGCGGTCGTCGCATACTTGGGATTCCAGGACACCGAAGTGTTCCACTCATTCCACACTTCGTAATAAGAAAATCCGGGCCCCCCGGCCGCCTTGTCAGCGGCGCTAAACTGCGCCGCGGCCGTGACCCATGCGATCCAGACATCGTTCGTACCGGAGCCATCGGCATTCAAGTGAATGGGAGGATCACACTGTCCGCCTTGGCCGCTCGTCGAGCCGCCAACGCAACTGGTGTCGCTTGGCTGCGATGAGGCCCAGGTGGGTGTGCGAGCCAGAGTATAGAGCGTATCTAATCCAGGGTGCGCCTGCGCGTCTGACATCCAGGTGTCCATGTTCTCGGGCGCGCCGGTCCAGTCATAGACACCCTGCCCCGTATTGATAAAAGCCCAGGGCACGCCCGCAGCCCAGAGGCGCTGGCTGCCGAAAGGAAGCGGGTCTTGAGCGCCGCCTACGTCAAAGAAAGGCCAGGGCGCATTGGTGCTGTTCAGGTGCATCCCGAAGTAATGACTGCTGACTTGAGTGTTCAGTCCAGCACCGGTGGTGGTTACCGAGCTCGAAGGAGTGAATGTACAGGCGGGCGCATTTCCGCCGCCACCGCCTCCCCCGCCTCCGCCGCCGCGGGACGAGGAAGAGCTGCCGCCGCCGCATCCCACAAGTCCCAGGAAACTTGCAAGCCCAAGAATCAACAGCAGGAACATAAGCAAGCCGATCGGCGTGCATCTAGGGGATTCGTTCTGTCTCATTTCTCCGTGTCTCCTCCTCACAGCGGCGCGCCTAAAACTGCAATAACACAAACCCGCAACCTCACAATGAGTTGCGGTAAATACATCGAGGGATGCTATTTCTTTTTACCGTTATAAGGAGGAGCAACAGGAAGCCGCAAGATGCAAGAAATTGCTAACGATAAGTCCATGTCTTCGCCGTGCTAATGCCTTTTGTGTCTTCTCCTCCGAAGATTCGAGTGCTTCCATCCATGAGTTTGATCGCCGCGGGATAGTAACGCGCGGTATCCAGGCTTCCAGACGCGGTGTGAAACGCGCCCGCTCTCGGATCATAAACCTCGGCAGAAGCCGCACCGCCCACAATCAGAATCCGTCCATCGAGCAAGGCCGTGGAGTTGGGGAGCCTGAAGCGCGGCTCGGCCAGGTTTCCGGTCGGCGTAAAAGTTCCGGCCTGCGGATCGTAAAGCTCCGCCGACGAGAGAGCGTGGCCCTGCCCATCGGCGCCGCCGGCGATCAGCACTTTTCCGTTGGCGAGAAGCGCGGCTGTGTGCCCGGACCGCGCGTCGCGCAGGCTCGCGGTGGCAGTAAATTGATTCGTCTTTGGGTCATAAATTTCGGCGCTGGCGAGGACCGCGTGATGGCTTCCCGTTCCCCCCGCCATCAAAACGCGGCCATCGGCAAGCATCGTAACCGTATGATTCGCGCGGGCTGCCGTCATGTTGCCGGCCAGAGTCCACTTGCCATTTAAGAGGTCGTAGGTTTCGGCGGAATCGAGCGCCTGGCTGCCGTCTTCGCCTCCCGCCACAAGAAGTTTTCCATTGCGCAACACCATTGCCACGGCATGAACGCGCCGGGCGTGCATGCTTCCCCGCGTGGTGAACTTTCCCGTCTCGAAGTCGTAATCCTCACAACTGGATAACGCAACGCCGCCGCGAGTCGAACCCCCAGCGATGAGAATTTTTGCATCCCCTAAGATAGCCGCAACATGTCCCTCGCGCGGAACCGACATTATGCCTGCCTTGGAGAAAGTCTCCGTGGTCGGATCATATACTTCAGTACCGGCCAGGATGCCCCCGTCCTCGTTCCGGCCGCCGGCGAGCAACACCTTAAAGTCCGGCAACTCGGTAGCCGTATGACCGGCTCGTGCGCTGGTCATCTCCCGGCCAGGAGTCAGCGTGCCCACAGGCAGACTCGGTCGCGCGCGGCTGCCGGTTTGTGATGGCGCGGCGCATGCTGCGAGAAGGCAAGCCAGAAACCATAGGGCCGCGAGTTGTTTCTTCGACTGCAAGAGAGAAGTGTACGGGAGCGCGGAGCAATGCTTCAATACGTCCCCAGGTTCGCGCCCACTCGCCGGCAATAAAGGAAACCGCGACAGAACCGGACCATTAGTTAAGACCGTAAATGTTCAAATATCCGCCGCTTGTCGAACTTCCGCCAGCCGTCCCAACATACACCTTCCCGTTCGCGACGCTCGGCACCGTGAACTTCACGGCGAGGCCGGACGGGACATCCGCTGACGAGGTCCTGGTACAGGTTGAGGCATTCGAGTCCGTTGAGTAGAGGCAGTTCAATGTCGCCGCATCGAAGGCCCACAGATTCGCTTTGCCTCCGCTGGAGGCTTTGCCGGCGTCAATCAACCAAACGATAGCTTTTATGGAAGCGTTACTGGGAGCTGACACTGTAGGCGTCGGCCCCGGCCAACCAAAGACGTGCGTGCTCTGAGCCGTCGGGGTTTTGCAAAAGCCCGCTCCAGTGGTGCCGGTGCAGGAAGATCCGTTAGGATAAAACTTGAATTGCATCAGGGGAAGGTTCTTGCCTACCCAGTAAGCATTTCCCGAGGATCCTCCTCCTCCCGAAGTCGTGGTCCACCACCCGGGAGCGCCCCAAATGCCGCATTCGACGACCGGGGTTAGCTGATAGCAAAGAGCGCCAGAAATATATTGCGTGACTTGGTCGGCGTCGCCGTTGTTGTATCCGCCCAGGTAGCCCTTGTCGGTTCGCAGGAGGTAAATAGAGCCTTCCTTGCCGGCCTGCGCCAGCAGATTTTGAGGGCTGCCGCTGGTCTGGAAGGGCAGAAGCATCACCCCGCCGGAGCCCAGGTCGTAGTCCTTGTTGTTGCGCGATTTCCAATCAAAGACGGTGAAGAAGTCCTGTACCGAGAGCGACGGCGGAGTGCCCGATAAATACATTCTCAAAATGGAGTTGCCGTAGTCGCACGGGGACGTAGCACAGGAAGTAGGTTTGTCGTTGGGCGGTGTGCTCGCGTTCACGTTAGCGTCGCCGTTCGCAACAGAGAAATAAATGTGCCCGCTGCTGTCAGCCGCCGGACCGGAGCCGCCCTGCCAAATGCCGCCTTCATAGGTAGTATCGGAGGGGACCGAGGTCCAAATGCTGGTCTGGGTGAGCGCGTTCTGCGCCGTATTCAGCTGGTACGACATCAGCCAGCCGTTATAGGGGAAATTCTGTTCGTCGCAATGGGCGGCCCAGGTGATGAAGATCTGAGGATTTTCTCCGGTTACGGGGACCGCCAGCAGCGCGCCCCGCTGATTCTGGGTTAGGGCATAGCCGCTGTCAAAGGTGATGCTGACCGGTCCGCTGCTGTACGTCCCACCAATCTGCTTCGAGGCTTTAACGGTGCCATCGGTGACGCTGATCGCGTAGAGCGTCTGCACGTAGGTGACTGGGGAGTTCGTGGTTTTCGTTCTCGCAACCACGTAGAGAATGCCCGACGTGATCGTGTTATTGGCGCCAGTGTTCTGGCTGACGTCGATGACTGGCGTACCCGTGATGCCAACATGTCCAGGGCTGGGCAAGATCGTGGTGCAACCGTTGAGGTCCACGGTGGACTTGAGGTAGGTGTAGCCGCTCGGCACCAGATTGTTGCTCCAGAGAATTTTTCCGTTGGAGCCGTTGATGGCGTAAACGTAATCCTGCTCTGTCACCACGTACGCAACATCTGCGTACGTAGTCCCCTTGTAGACAACATTCGGCAGCACGAGCGGCTGCGCGTAAACCGCTCCATTCACCGCGACGGAGTACTGTTTGTGGAACGTAGAGCCGGTCGTCGCCGTAATCGCAGCTTGCGTAAGTGTCCCCTCATTCGGATTGAAACCGCGCCGGCTTATTCCGCCTTGATAAGTAACGAGGCAGACGTTGTTGCCGGAAGCGTCCGGGCAGCCGGTGACTTTCGTGTCCATGTCCTGAGCGCCGGCTGCAGCCACCATGAAGAGGGCTGACCCGAGCACACGAATGAGAGCGTGGCCAAACTTGACTGGATTACGCAAAACGAGCCTCCCGACGGGATGGTGTAGTGGCAATATAGCGGCGGCTCTCACGAGGGTCAAGAGTGCAGGTTCTTGCACGGTGCGCCCAGAAAGCGGAGGGCACAAACACTAGTGTGAAAATTCCTTCATCTTGACTGAGCCCACTATGCAAGATAGAAATGCGGAGGGCCCAGTTCCTGGTCGCCAGCAGGGTGTCCCGAAACCGGGACGCTTTGGGAATTGAGTCGGGCCGCAACCCCTCGCACGGACTGCTGCCGGTTTCGACAGGGAGTACAACCATGAAATGGATTGCCAAAGGTCTGATTCTCCTGACCTTCTGCGGGACAATATTCGCCCACGCTCAGATCACAAGTTTTCAGCACGTCATCGTGATCGTGCAGGAAAACCGCTCGCCCGATAATCTTTTTCAGGGTTTGTGCACTCCGCCATTCGGCAAGAAGACCTCCTGCAGCACCACCCCAACTGGCTCCCAATACAATATTCAAACCACTAACTGGCTGGATAACACCTCGTCCACGGGCACGACCATTCCCATCCCCGTCTCGCTCGACAATAATTACGATCCCAGCCACAGGCACGGGGCGTTCACTACCACATGTGACCTGAACACAACCACCGGAATCTGCCGCATGGACGGAGCCGCGGGTGATGATTGCACCGGCACTTGCCCAACCCGGCCCGCCTTCCACTATGTAACCAATTTGTCCTCCATCTTGAATCCTTATCTCACCATGGCGACGTCCTACGGTTGGGCCAACTACATGTTCCAGACCAACCAGGGCCCGACTCTTCCTGCCCACCTATTTCTTTTCGGAGGAACTTCCGCGCCCAGTGCCGCCGACGACGCCATTGGCACATTCGCCGCCGAGAATCTGAATTCTGCCACTGCGATTTCAGGCTGCATCGCCACCGCCGGCACCACCGTCAAGATTCTTACGACCACGAACGAGACCGGGACCATGTACCCCTGCTTCGAGCATGAAACCCTGTCAGACCTGCTCGATGCCGTCGCTGTCAGCTGGAAGTTCTATACGCCCAGCGCTGGCTCCATCCAGACTGCGCCCGCCGCGATTAGTCATATCTGTGTGCCCAGCCAACCTACCGGTGGAGAATGCACCGGCACTGAGTGGGTCAATAACGTAGTCCTCAAACCGACCCAGGTGCTGACCGACATCAAGAACTGCAACCTGCCTCAGGTGAGCTGGATAAACCCGGGCGGTAAGTATTCCGATCATCCGAGCAGCAACACGGGCGGCGGGCCATCCTGGGTAGCTTCCATCATCAATGCCATCGGCAACCACCCCAAGTGCGCGGATAACGAGGTCTACTGGGATAACACTGCCATCCTCATTACCTGGGACGATTGGGGAGGCTGGTACGATCATGAAGTCCCAACCATTCTGGCCGGAGCCCAGGGCGACTACCAGTATGGTTTTCGCGTCCCCCTCCTCGTCGTCTCCGCCTATACGCCGGTTCAATATGTGGACAACACGCGCATGGACTTCGGCACCATCTTGCGCTTCATTGAGAAAAACTACGGCATCGCGGAAGGTGCGCTCAACTTTGCCGATGCGCGCTCGACTACCGATCTCTCTGAGTTCTTCAACCTCAGCCAGGTTCCGCGCGTCTTCCAAACCATATCGGCTAAATTCGACGCAAACTACTTCATCAACGACACGGATCCACTGACCGACGGCGATGATTATTAGACTCTCGCGGGTCCGCTGTAACAATCGAGAGCCTGTAAGGATTCCTGTGGAGGAGTAACGATGAAAACGACCGCCAGGGTTCTATTTCTGCTCGGTTTCTGTGGAACGCTCGCGCACGCGCAGATCTCGAGTTTTCAGCACGTCATCGTGATCGTGCAGGAAAACCGCTCACCGGACAATCTTTTTCAGGGTTTGTGCACTCCGCCGTTCGGCAAAAAGACCTCCTGCAGCACAACCCCCACCGGCTCCCAGTACAACATTCAAACCACCAACTGGCTGGATAAGACCTCATCCACAGGCATCACCACTCCCATCCCCGTCTCGCTCGACAATAAGTACGATCCCAGCCACCGGCACGACGCGTTTACTACCACGTGTGACCTGGATACAACAACCGGAGTCTGCCGCATGGACGGAGCCGCTAGTATCGCTTGCACCGGCACCTGCCCCACCCGGCCTCCATTCCACTATGTAACCAATATGAACTCGCTTTTGAATCCTTACCTGACCATCGCGACCTCATACGGTTGGGCAAACTACATGTTCCAGACCAACCAGGGCCCAAGCTTCCCTGCCCATCAATTTCTTTTCGGAGGAACTTCCGCGCCCAGCGCCGATGATGACGCCATCGGCACATTCGCCGCCGAGAATCTGGGTCCGTCTACGGCGACCATTGCGGGTTGCATCGCTACCGACGGCACCACAGTCAAGCTGATCACGCCCGACGGTGAGAGCGCGACCATCTATCCCTGCTTCGATCATCAAACCATGGCGGACCTGTTCGATGCCATCGACGTCAGCTGGAAGTACTACACGTCGAGTGCTGGCTCCATCCAGACCGCGCCCGACGCAATTAGTCATATCTGTGTGCCCAGCCAATCTACCGGCGGAGAATGCACGGGCACTGACTGGGTCAATGACGTAGTCCTCAACCCGTCCCAGGTGCTGGCCGACATCAGCGCGTGCAAGCTGGCCCAGGTAAGCTGGGTCATCCCGAATGGCAAGAATTCCGACCATCCTAAATCCAACACGGGCGGCGGACCGTCGTGGATCGCATCCATCGTCAACGCCATCGGTAACAACCCCAAGTGCAAGGATAACGAGACCTATTGGGATAACACTGCGATTCTCATCACCTGGGACGATTGGGGAGGCTGGTACGATCATGAGCCTCCAACAATTCTGGCCGGGGCCCAAGGCGACTATCAGTACGGTTTTCGTGTCCCCTTCATGGTCGTCTCCGCGTACACACCGGTTCAATTTGTAGACAACAATCGCTTGGATTTCGGCACCATCTTGCGCTTCCTTGAGAATAACTACGGCATCGCAGAAGGTGCGCTCAACTTTGCGGATGCACGCGCTACCACCGACCTCAGCGAGTTCTTCAACCTCAGCCAGGTTCCTCGGGTCTTCCAAACTATACCGGCTCGATTCGACGCGAACTACTTCATCAACGACAAGGATCCACTGACCGACGCGGATGATTATTGAAGTTCAAGGTTGATTGGTGCGGAAGATCAAGTCGTGGGAGGGTGATTAGTCTTTCCCGTCTCGCTGGCCAGGAGGCAAGAACCGCACCAGACACAGGAATTAGCAGAATTTCTCGATGACATCTGTCCCTTCGGCGCTATAATAGCGGGGTTTCGGCAAGACCAGTTTCTCCCCCTGTTTTGGTCTCGCAATCTTTTGGCTAGGCGTCTGGCTTTTGGTTCAGCTTCCGCCGGGCACGTTTGCCACGTTGAAGCGCAACTAATAGTCTGTGGGGGACAAACTATGAAACGGACTCTCAAGGGTCTACTTCTGCTGGGTCTCTGCGGGATAACATTGGCCCACGCCCAGATCTCTAGTTTTAAGCACGTCATCATCGTCATCCAGGAAAACCGCACACCTGACAATCTGTTTTACTATTTGTGCAGCGCGCCATTCGGAAACAGCAACTCATGCAGCATAACGCCGACTGGCTCCCAGTACGACATCCTGACCCGCAACTGGTTGGATAAGACCTCTTCCACGGGCGTCACTCAGCCCACCAGCATCCCGCTGGTCAATAGCTATGACGTTAGCCACTCGCACGAGAGCTTTGGCACCACGTGTGACATCAATTCAGCGGGCGTCTGCCGCATGGACGGCGCCGGGGAGACCCCCTGTTCCGGAACTTGCAGCGGTGTCTCCAATCCTCATTACAAATATGTAGACAACTCGACTTCGATCCTGAATCCCTACCTCACCATGGCGACCTCATATGGCTGGGCAAACTATATGTTCCAGACCAATCAGGGGCCCACTTTCCCCTCCCACCAGTTTCTTTTCGGAGGAACCTCGGCGCCCAGCGCAGCAGACGATGCAATTGCCACGTTTGCCGATACTAATATGGAGCCCTCCGGGAACAATCCCATCGCGGGATGCATCGCTCCCTCCAACATCCACGTCGATCTGGTTCAGGCGAATGGGAAGACTGCGCAAACCTACCCCTGTTTCGAACACGAAACGCTGTCGGATTTGCTGGATTTGATCGGTGTCAGTTGGAAGTACTACAACCCGGGCTCAGACTCGATCGTGACCGCGCCCAACGCGATCGATCATATCTGCGTGCCCAGTCAGTCCTCCGGCGGAACCTGCACCGGTCCCGAATGGGCGACTAGCGTTAACTTCAAACCCTCGAAAGTATTAACCGATATTGGCAACTGCAACCTCGCCGGCGTGAGCTGGGTAACCCCCTCCGGAAAGAATTCCGACCACGCGAACAGCAATACCGGCGGCGGCCCTGCCTGGGTGGCTTCGATTGTCAACGCCATCGGCAACCACCCCAAGTGTAAGAACGGTGAGGTTTATTGGGACAACACCGTCATCCTCATCACCTGGGACGATTGGGGAGGCTGGTACGATCACGAACCCCCAACCATTCTGGCTGGCGCTCAAGGCGACTTCCAGTATGGCCTTCGCGTTCCATTCATCGTCGTCTCCGCCTACACTCCGGTGGCATATGTCGACAACAATCGGATGGATTTCGGCACCATCTTACGCTTCGTCGAAAACAATTACGGCATAGCTGAGGGCTCGCTCGACTTTGCGGACGCACGCGCCAGTGGCAATCTCTCAGAATTTTTCAACCTCAATCAGGTGCCCCGCGTCTTCCAGACCATTCCGGCTCGCCTCGACGCAAACTACTTCATCAACGACAAGTCGCCGCTGACAGAACCAGATGACTACTGACGTCCGGAGATAACCGATTCGGCATAGAGCGGCGAGCGTCACATAGTGCTGTGTCCACAGTCACTGAACCGAGACTCTTTTTCTGGGAAGATGCACTGTTGGCATCGTCCCTGGCAATGCTGCTTCAGTCCCCAAGGGTTACCCCGTTCTACGTCTAACCAGGTTCGGCCAGCGCCCCAATATTCGGGGCCAATCAATAACACTCGCGGAGAATGCCATGAAACTGGCCGCCAGAAGTCTGCTTCTTCTGGGTTTCTGTGGAGCCATATTCGCTCACGCCCAGATCTCCAATTTTCAGCACGTCATTATCGTCTTCCAGGAAAACCGTACACCCGACAACCTCTTTCAGGGCTTGTGCAGCGCGCCGTTCGGCACAAGCAGTTCCTGTAGCACAAAGCCAACCGGTTCCCAGTACGACATCCAAACCAAGGACTGGCTCGATAACACCTCTTCCACGGGCGTCACCCAGCCCGGCATCGTCCAGCTCGACAACGTCTACGATCTTTCCCACGTGCACAAGTACTTTACCGCCATGTGCCACGTGAACTCATCGGGTGTCTGCCGGATGGATGGGGCAGCCGGGGTTTTGTGCACCGGTACTTGCCTCAAGCACCCTCAATTCAAATATGTCAGCAATGCGAAATCGAATTTGAACCCTTACCTCACGCTCGCCACGGAGTACGGCTGGGCGAACTACATGTTTCAAACCAACCAGGGCCCAAGTTACCCCGCCCACCTATTTATTTTCGGGGGAACTTCGGCGCCCAGCGCAGTTGACGATGCCGCCGCCACCTTCACGATGGACAACGTGGAGCAGTCGGCCCCGGGTGTCGCAGTCACAGGATGCGCAGCTTTCCAAGGATCGTACGTTACGTTAATTACTCCTCAGGGTGATAAGCAGACAACGTATCCCTGCTTCGAATATCAAACCCTGACCGACTTGCTCGATTCCATCGCCGTCAGCTGGAAGTATTACACGCCGAGCCCCACCAATCTCTGGACCGCCCCCACCTCGATCGACCACATCTGCCTGCCCAGTGCCCCTACCGGCGGAACGTGTACTGGTTCCGAGTGGACCAGCAACGTAAAGATCGGCCCTTCGCACGTGCTAACCGATATCAGTGGCTGCAAGCTGCCCCAAGTGAGCTGGGTGATTCCCGATGGCAAGAATTCCGATCACGCTGACAGCAACAAAGGCGGCGGGCCTTCCTGGGTGGCTTCCATCGTCAACGCCATCGGCAACAATCCTAAGTGCAAAGATGGCGAAACTTATTGGGACAACACTGCCATCATTATTACCTGGGACGATTGGGGAGGCTGGTACGATCACGAACCCCCAACCATTCTGGCCGGGGCTCAAGGCGACTACCAGTATGGCTTTCGCGTACCGCTCATCGTGGTTTCCGCTTACACTCCGGCGGCCTATGTCAACAACGATCGGATGGACTTCGGCAGCATCCTGCGCTTCGTCGAACACAATTTCGGCATCGCCGAAGGCGCGCTCAACTTTGCGGATGCGCGCATCCAGACCGATCTCACTAACTTTTTCAACCTCAACGCGGTCCCCAGGTCTTTTCAGACCATCCCGTCTGCACTCGACGCAAACTACTTCATCAATGACACGTCGCCACCGACAGACCCGGATAACGATTAGTGCGAGGCCACGGCAGCTGCTTTAACTGACCGTCAACTGCACGGTCACGGTTCTAGTCATGCTGCCGTTGTTCGCAATGACGGTAATTGAGTAGGTCCCGGCCGCTGTGTTCGTTCCAGCAGTCACCGTGAGGACAGACGTCCCAGAGGTCTTAATCGAACTCGCGCTCAGCGTTGCCGAGAGTCCTTTCACTTCCGTGATCCCGTCCAAGGTCAACGTCACGGTGCCCGTGAAGTTCAGCGGAGTCAGAGCCAGGTTGAAGGTCGCCGATTTGCCCGGATCCACGTCTAGAATTGCGTTGTCGACCGTGATCCAATAATCCGTGCCCACCGGAGTCAAGCTGCAGGATGCGCCGGGATTACCCGATGGCGCCTTAAAACTGGAGCTGGAATCCTGACCCGTGACGCTCTGCCAGGAAGAGAAATCGTCCTTGGTCCCGGCTTTCGGCGAAGCCACCTTAAATGGAGTGGTCGTATTGTTCGCATTCCACCACGTATTATTCTTGGATACCAGTGTGGTCTGGAAGCTCGTCCAGTCTGAATCGACCAGGGCACTGTCTTTGAAAACCAGTTGGTCGCTGGTGTTCCCCTCGATCGTGTTCCCGGTATTCGTGAAGTTCTGAGTCACCAGGTTGGTCGTCTTGCCCGTTTCCCAGTTGGTGACTTCGATGCCGCCTTTCACCCCAATCAGGATAATTTGAGCGACTAAGTTATTCAGCAGGACCCCGTTGGTAAAAGAAACCCCTTCGGAATTGCGCAGCACCAGCCCGCCCACAACCTGAGCACCAGTCTGATTACAGATGTAGCTCTTGTCGAACGTGATCGGTCCCTCGTCCTTTTCCACGAAGATCCCGCTTCTCAAGTTGCCGGTGGAAATGATGCCGCTGGTGCTGATGCTCGCATTGTCGGTGTCCCAGTGAATGCCGTAGGTTTGATTAAAGCTGGTGGTGAAGCCGGTAATCGTGTCGTCGTGCACCTCCCAGGCGTGCAGGCCTGAGGTATTGCAGACATAGTACGCGCCTTGAGCCCCCCGCCAGTTGTTATACGAGGCCGTGTCCGATTGCCAAAGCCCATACTTGGTGGTGGCCTCCTGGAATCCGCTATCCCCGTTATGCAGGGCCACGCTGTTCTCTACCGTGAAATAAGTCGCCGGAGTCGAGATGCTCAGGCCCTGGCCATTATTCCACTGGAACGTATCCGAATCGAACAGAATATTCGTGGATGCTCCGTTGACGGTCACGGCGGCGGACGCATGGCAGGTATTCGCGTATTGAAACGTAAGTCCTCGGACCACGATGTAGGATTTGTGATTAATCGAAAACAGCGATGCGGAGGTGCCGGCCTCCACCGTCGCCGTGCTCATATCGGTTCCAGTCGCCGGCCACACATAAAGCAAGTTGGCGCTTTCGTCTACGTAAAACGTGCCCTGCTGCATCTGCGTCAAAGACAGTACCTGCGTCAAGACTGTGCCATTCACCGCCACCAACTCCTGCCTCATCGTAATCTCTTGTTGAAAAGGGCAACTGCTGACGAGTTGCGGGCAGGCTCCCCAGTTGCTGGTCCAACTGGTAGTGTAAATGCTGTGATTCTGTGAATACTCCGCCCAACCCGTGTAGAGCGTGGCGCCACTGACAATCACCGTCCCATTCGTCGCCGCTTCAAAAGTGATCGGCAGACTAGTGTCTTTGCTGCTGTGGCTCAGCGAGATGCTTTCCCGGTACGTCCCGGCCTCGATGGTGACCTTTGTGCCGATGCTGTTGTGATTGTTGGTTATCGCCAGGGATGCGGCGGCGCCGATCGTTTTCAATGGTTTCGACTCGGTGCCGGGGTTTGTATCCGATCCCGTCTTTCCATCGACATAAACATTAGCGGTTTCCAGGCTTTCGTTGACGTTCGCTTGTCCAAAAGCGTTCGTGAGAAAGAAAAATGGCAGCAGTAATGAAATCAGAAAGGAGGGTTGAAAAAAAGTGGCTCGAACGGACGCCTGCCTATTGGCCAGGGGGGGAGTGCGGGACATCTGAAACACCTCTCGAATGGGGGATTTTCGAAGGACGCTATTTTTTTTGCATCCTTGTTCGGACTCTAAACAACCACCGCCCGTGTGCCTAGGTGTCGAAAGGTCATAAGCCGCGATGCTCGCGGGTCTACGTCTCTACGTAAGCCCAAGACGGGAACGCGGTTACGGCTCCGTAATGCTCTTGAGGGCTGCGCCTGCACCCACTAGGTTTAGCCGCGAAGGGGCGCAAGAATGCAGCCCAGAGTGCAAGAGGCTGTTACGAAACTCAATGCCGAGCGCCGACGGTGGAACAAAACCCATCCCAGCCGCGAAGCGGCGGCATGGGAAAGCCCGGCACGGAAGTGCCGGGAAGCCGGAAGTGGAACAAACCGAGTCCGCTTCAGCGGACGGCACGAGTTTCGTAACAGCCTCGCAAGCCCCGGGGTGAGTCCCCGGAATTGGAACGAGAACTAGCCCCGAAGGGCGAAAGAAAAGCTACGACGCAGACTCCGGACGGACGCCTGAGTTCTCACATAAACTCGAAAGACCAAGTCCGCTGCCCGGCGCGAAAAAGAACTCCTCGAAACTCCTCTCGAAAACGCACACAGTGTGCAATTTCTTTCATTCTTGACAGCTAGCCGGAGGCCGCTAGAATAACGGGACGATCTCCTCCACCCCCGAGGAATGATCCCAGAATTGGGTGGTTTTCCCTCGACTTCGCTAACCCTTAAAGACTCGGTAAGAAGCACAGTCGAGCTGCGAGATCGCCCGTTTGGAAGTATCAAGTTTCTTGTGGAAACGTACCCGGCAATATCTGATTTGGCCAGCACCTGCCGTTCTTGACCGAGCACCTTGGAGGATTCCGGTGATGCCCGCTGTAATGCGAAACCTGAGCAGCCTTGCGGTCCGCCTTCTCGTTGGCGGGCTTTTGATTCTTCCCGCTTTCGCCCAGTTGACCTCGACTCCCAGTTCGCTGTCGTTCTCGAACACCTACCTCGGCATGAACTCAACCTCCAAGAGCATCAGTGTCAAGAACACCGGCACCAGCAGCGTCAAAATCAATAGCGTCACTTCGTCGTGCTCCGAGTTCAAGCTCGCTTCCGGAACCACTCCTCTGACCCTGGCCGCTGGAGCCTCCACGTCCTACTCCTTCTACTTTGCCCCTCTCGCCGCCCAACTCTACAGTTGCAACTACACCTTTGTGCCGGCGAGTGGCAGCAACCTGGTGGTTCCCGTATCGGGGACGGGCCTAAGCACACAGGCGATTGTCGGTCTCAGCACGACTTCGTTGACCTTCGCCAATCAGTCGGTGGGGACTCCGAGCGCAACCCAGTCCGTCAAGATCTCAAACACGGGAACGGCCGGCATAAATCTCACGGGCATCACCATTTTTCCGCCCACCTTCTCGATCACTCCCGTGACGCTTCCGATTACCATCAAAGCCAATTCCAGCACCACCCTCAACGTCAGTTACAGTCCGGCGCAGGCGATCTCGGAGACCGGTGTCCTGGGCCTGGTTTACAACCAAGTCCCGGAGCAAGTTGTGGATTTAGCGGGCAACGGGAGCGCTGCCACTTCGCTGGTGATCACCAACGTTGCCACGCTGCCGGTGGCCACCGTGGCTGCAGCCTATCAAGCGCAGCTAATCGCGAACTCCGGCACTTCACCCTACACCTTCAGCCTGCAGTCAGGATCCACGCTGCCCAGCGGCCTTACCATCTCCAGCGCGGGATTGATCAGCGGCACGCTGGCCGTGAGCGTCACGGCTGGAACTTACACATTCACCGCGCAAGTAAACGACTCTAAGAGCCATTCGGCGACCAAGCTGTTCTCGTTAACCGTGGCCAAAGCCACGGGCGCAGCCTGCAACAATATCTCTTTTGATGTACCGGGATTGAGCACTCCCATTGTCCCTCTCACCGACCTGGGTACGGGAACTTACGTGGGAGAGGAGGGTGGCTTGTATCCCAACGGCAGCAACGTGCGGCCGGCAAGCCAGGATTCCTATGGCGTCACCCTGGCCAAGGCGATTCAGCCCCTCGATTCCAACGGCAACCCCAGTTCCACCGGCAAGTATGTGTTGCTCACCATGGGAGAATCCACCGCGCTGGATGAGATTGGCGTCTCCTTCCTTCCTCTAGCCCAACACGACCCGCAAGTCAATACCAACCTTGTAATCGTGGATGGTGCGCAAGGCGGCGCAACACCCGGTACATTGCTCACCACGACCGGCAACAAATACTTCAACACCATCATTAACAATTACTTGCCCGACCAGGGAGTGACCGCGAACCAGGTCGTTGCGGTCTGGATTGAAGATAGCAACGGCATCGCCACCGGCACGTTCCCGACGGACATGACCACACTGCAGACCGACTACGAGACCGTGATGAACAACTTGCACACGTTGTTCCCCAACCTCACCCTGGTTTATTTCTCCAGCCGGATCTACGCGGGCTACTCCAACGGCGTTGCGAAAATCAACCCCGAACCCTACGCCTACGAATCTGCTTTTGCCGTGAAGAATGCCATAGCAGACCAGCTCAACGGCGCCAGCAACCTCTGCGACGGGAACGGCTGCTCACCCGTAAAAGCCCCCTGGATGTCCTGGGGACCGTATTACTGGGCGAACGGATTGCTGGCCAGCCAGAACGGAATGGTCTGGACCTGCCAGGACCTGCAGAAAGACGGCACCCATCCTCAGTCTCCTTCTGGAGATCTGAAGGTGGCAGGCCAGTTACTGAACTTCTTGAAGACGGACGACACCGCGACGCCTTGGTTCCTGCACCCGTAAGAATCAGAATCAAGGATTAGCGCTACACACAGTGAGTAGATCGCGAGATCACAGGAGCTACCATGCCACGCACTCGATCGGCTGCCGTTCTGGGTTTCTTATTGAGTCTGATCGCGGTCCTGCCAGCCGTCGGCCAGGAAATTACCTCCAGTCCCAGTTCGCTTACTTTCGCCAACACTTACGTGGGCAAGGTGACCGGCTCCAAAGTACTCACCATCACCAACGTAAAGGCTTCGGGAGCTGCGATTATCAATAGCATCGGCTTCTCCTGCCCGGGCTACGGAATATCTTCCGGAGTCGCTCCCACTTCTCTTGCCAAGCCGGGCGACATCACTCACTATTCGATATTCTTCCAGCCAAACGCGGTTGGGTCTTTTAACTGCAACTTCATCATCACTCTGTCAGACTTGACCGTGCTGAACGTTCCCTTGACCGGCACTGGCCTGGCCAGCACGGCAACCGTGAGCATCAGCCCGACTTCGCTAACCTTTGCCAACCAGAAGTTGGGCTCGACCAGCGCAGCTCAGACCTTCACCATCACCAATACCGGAACCTCCAGCATTAATCTGAATACCATCACCATTTCGCCTCCCGATTTCACCACCAACCCGATCACGCTGCCTTATAGCATCGCGGTTGGCGGAAACCTGGTAGTCTCCGTCTCCTACAGTCCCAGCCACGTCACATCCGAGACCGGCAATATCGATCTCACCTTCAACAAGATTCCCGATACCGGCGTGAGTATCACGGGCAATGGAGTAGCCGCAACGTCGCTCTCCGTCGCTACCAACGCGACCTTGCCCCAAGCCACGGCCAACGCCGCGTATGAAGCCACACTGGCTACAAGTTCAGGGACTGGTCCGTTTACCTGGAGCCTCGCCAACGGTTCGACCTTGCCTTCCGGCTTGACCCTTTCCAGCGCGGGCGTCATCAGCGGCACACTTTCTTCCAGCGTCGGCGTGGGAACCTATACCTTCACCATTCAGGTGAAGGGCTCCAAACCCAATACCGTCAAAAAGACTTTTACCCTCGGCGTCTACGCCAACCAAGGGGACAGCTGCAACAATCTCTCGTGGGACGTCGTGAATACCACAACGCCCATCGTTGCGCTTACCGATCTCGGCACCGGAACCTATCTGGGTTCCGAAGGCGGCCTGTATCCCAGCGGCAGCAACGTGCGTCCCACAGCAATCGATGCCTACGGCGTGGGATTGGCGCAGGCCATTCAGCCCCTCGACTCCAACGGCAACCCCAGCTCGACCGGAAAGTATGTCTTACTCGCCCTCGGCGAATCCACCGCGCAGAACGAGTTCAACCGCTTCCTGCCTATTGCCAATTCCGATCCCGCCAAGAATCCAAGCCTGGTCATCGTCAACGGAGCGCAAGGCGGCGCCACACCGAACGCGTTCGTCACCTCCGCTTCCTATTACTGGTCGACGATCGTCAATAACTACCTTCCGCAAAACGGAGTAACTGCCGACCAGGTAGTTGCCGTCTGGATCGAAGATACCGACTCGATCAAGACCGGAAGCTTCCCCGCCGACATGACCGCCATGCAGGGTGAATACGAGACTCTCGCGCAGGATGTGCTCACCAACTTCCCCAACGTGAAGCTGATGTACTGGTCCTCCCGCGTGTATGGAGGCTTTTCCAACGGCTTGGTCAATCCCGACGACCCCGAGCCCTATGCCTTTGAATCTGGTTACGCCGTGAAAAATGCCATCGCCGATCAGATCAACGGCGCCGCCAACCTCTGCGACGGCTACAACGGGTGCACCCCCATCAAGGCGCCCTGGATGTCCTGGGGCCCCTACTATTGGTCGAACGGCATGTTAGGCCGCAACGACGGCCTGGAGTGGGACTGCGAAGATTTCTCCGCCGATGGAACCCACCCGTCCACCACCTTCGGACAGTTGAAGGTAGCCACCCAGCTCCTCAACTTCCTCAAGACCGACGACACCACAACGCCGTGGTATCTGGCCCACTAAGGGCTGGGATAACTCAGGTTGTGACGACGCCTTGAACGGGCGCGGCTTCCAGCCGCGCCACAAATACCATCCTCTTTTGCAGCCTTGTCATTCCGAGGAGCGAAGCGACGAGGAACCTGCTGTTTGCCTGCGCCACCGCTGCTCCCGCGCGGCCTACCCCGGCTTCACCGCTGCCTTCTCGCCCACCGTCTCCAACAACCAATTCCGCACGACGCCCTGCACCTTCATCCGAGCCTCTTCCGTGGTGAGGTGTTTTACCGGCGCAGCCTCTTTCTTTACGGCCACAGCAGCCACTTGCCCGGCAGCAACGGCGTCTTCGTCATCCTCTTCATCTTCTACTTCGTCTTCATCTTCTTCCGAGGGCCTCGTCTTCAAAGTCCTCGTCTTCAAAGTCCTCTTCAAACCACTGCGGACCGCCGATGGAAGTCCGATGCACGTCATCGCGGTCGATCACAACATCCGTTGCGTCACGCACCTCGAACTCCATTCCGCAGGTTCACGCTGGCGTCTGCAGCGCATAGAGGATCAGCCCGGCCGTCTTGTGATCCAAGCGCCCCGACCCAAGCATCTGGATCGTCTTCATCAGCGCCACCTGCACCGAGTTCGCGTCTTCGAGCAGCGGCAAATCGAACCCGCGCTGCGCCGACGTATCCGCCGCAATCTTCGCCCGCTCGCGCCGGATGCGCTCATGAAAAAAGCAGTGCCGCCGCCAACGAAGTGCGGGAGATCCGCACTGCGTCCCATTCATCTTCGAATGCTGACACCTTGGAACATTGTCCATCCCCATATTTTCTCTCTCGCATCCTCTACTTTGGTTTGCCGGAACGAATTTTGCGGGGCCCCCTCCCCCTCCCCCTCAATCTCTGGAATCATCAGGTTACGGTGATAATCCCCGCAAAATCCGTCGGGCAAAGAAGTTAGACCCTAAAATATTTGAAACAAAGGACTTAGAGGCGATGATTTGGCCATTCGCCGCTTGTCACTGCCTCAGTCATGATCGCGCGAATTGTGGGCTGTGGACAAGGTTAGATGTCACACGGGGTGGTTGTGGAAGGAAGTGGAAAAGTACAGGGCTTGTTTTCCAGGTTCCAGGCAATTTCAAGTGGACATTCGACCTTCCAGACCTACAATAGTTTCTATGGAAATTTCCTGGCTTCTTTGGATCGCGGCAAATCTGTGTCGCATGAGGAAGTGGGCCGGCAAATCGAGCGCATCCTCAGGCCTTGATGACGGTTCGATGGTCCCCTGAAGCCGCGGCCTGACCTTGAAACCTGAAACCGGAAACTGAGAACCGAGAGCCGAGAGCCGCTAAAGCTTCTTCGCAATCGCACAGTACAAATCAATCGCTTCAGCGAGCTGCTGCTTCTCGATGAACTCTCTTTCAGTATGCGCGACGTGAATCGATCCCGGACCGATCAGCAGCGGTTCGCCCCAGTTCGTAAGCCTGGGAATGTCAGTGGTGAATGCCGCGATCATCGTAGGCAAACCGTCAACGGTGCGCAGCCGCAGGAACGGCAGCTCAAGCGGGAATTCAATCTTTACTTGATCGCCCGCGGCTGCAAGGATCTCGCGCCGCAGATCATGCGATGGACCAACCAAACGATAAACCAAGTCCGCATGAGCGTAATCAGAAATTACGTTGGGTGCGCGTCCGCCTTCGATCAATCCAATGTTGAACGTGCACGGACCAATCTCCGGATCGGATGGCAAAGGCATCGCACGCAGCCGGTTCAAGGCTTCAATCAGCTTGTCAATCGCCGATTCGCCAAGTTCCGGATAAGCCGAATGCGCCATGCGGCCCGAAGCCGTGACTTCAACTCGCAATGTTCCCTTCGACGCCAGCGCGATGCGATTCTCGGTCGGTTCGCCGTTGACTAAATACTTTGAGCCGTGCCCTGGTTGATTCGCGGCGTATTCATTGGCCACTTTGGCGCCCATGCTGTCGCGCTCTTCTCCCACCACGAACAGCAGGCCAACGTAAACATCTTGCGTGCGCAACCGTTCGGAAGCCGCGATCTGCGCGGCGATAATCCCTTTCGCGTCGCAAGCCCCGCGTCCATAAATGCGCGCAGCATCTTCCGAAGAAGGTATGAATGGAGGCACCGTATCCATATGCGTGGAGAAAACGATCGCTGGATGCGGTTGTTCCGGCGATGTGGCATAGAGGTTGAAGCGATCGTCCTCGACCTGGATTCTGCAAGTCTGATAGCCGACGCGGCAGAGTTCTCCATAGAGATAGTTGCCGACGGCAGATTCGTTGCCGGAGATCGATTCGATGTCGACGAGTTGGCGAGTGAGCGTGATGGCGTCCATCAGGGAAGAGAATAGCAGACGGAGAGTACGGAGAAGTCAGAAGGCAGAAGTCAGAATGCAGATGTCAGATCGAGCTTCCTCGCGTCCCTTGAGGCTTTTCTTCGCGCTCTTTGCCGTCAATAGTTTTTATCGCGAAGGACGCAAAGAAAAGGCCGCGAAGTTCGCGAAGAAGAGCTCTTACTTCTGCCTTGTGACTTCTTACTTCTGACTTCACTTCATGTAATCTGGATGCGGTGATCGCCCAGAGTTCAACCATCAAATCGCTCTTCCTCGAAGGCCCAGCGGGAAGACTGGAAGCGCTCCTCAACGCAGGCACGGAGAATGCGGCGCACGCGGCGGTGGTTTGCCATCCGCATCCGCTGTTTGGCGGGACGCTGCATAACAAGGTTGTGTTCCACACGATGAAGGCGCTGAACGGTTTTGGTTTCCCCGTGCTGCGCTTCAACTTTCGCGGCGCCGGACTCAGTCAGGGCGAACACGATCATGGCAACGGGGAAGTCGAAGACGTTCGCAGCGCTCTCGACTGGCTGGACGCGGAATTTCACTTGCCCCTGCTGTTTGCGGGCTTCTCTTTCGGCGCGGCAGTTGGGCTGCGGGCGGCGTGTCCGGATGCGCGGGTGAAGGCGTTGATTGGAGTTGGCGTTCCAGCGATTCCTGTGGCCGCCGACGCGGAAGCGCCGCGGGTCTACACATTTGATTTCCTGCGCGAGTGCGTTAAGCCCAAGTTGTTTGTCAGCGGAGCGCGCGATCAGTTTGGCCCGCGGGCGAAGCTGGAATCTCTCGTCGCCTCGTTGGCCGAGCCGAAGAAACTGGTTGTGATTGAAGGCGCGGATCATTTCTTCGAAGGACGGTTGCGCGAACTTCGGGAGACGATTGAAGGCTGGGTTCGACAGGAAATCGTGCGGGAATCCAGCTGCTGAATTTATTGCGGAGAGAGCGAGGCGAGACGCCCCTTCGGCAAGCTCAGGGCAGGCTCTCTCGACAGCCGGCGGGACGCCGGCGCTACCAATCGTTAACTGTCTTTATAATCTTTGCCATGTCCGATGCCGATCAGGAATCGCAGTTTCGCCAGATGCGCGACACCGCGCTGGATATCTTTCGTCAGGCGCTGGCCGAGGCTTCGATTGCCCAGGCCTTTGCGCGGCATGTGCATTGTGAGCGAGGGGTGTTGCGGGTCCGCGAAGATCTTTACCACCTGCAGGCATACTCGCGCGTGCTGGTGGTCTCCATTGGCAAGGCTGGACACACCATGGTCGAGGCTCTGACCCGGCAAGTCGGTGAATCTGCGCTCGAAGGCATCGTGGCCACGTCGGTCGAGCCGTCGGCGCAGGTGCGCGGCTTCCGCTATTTTCGGGGCGGGCATCCTACGCCGAATGCCGAGTCCATCCACGCGGCTAAGGCGATTCTCAAGGCGCTGGACGCGCAAACCGCGGCGTCGCTGGTGATATTTTTGCTTAGCGGCGGAGGATCGTCGATCGTCGAGAAGCCCATCGACGACGAAATTTCCCTCGACGATTTGATCGCAACCTATCGCGCTCTCGTGCATTCGGGCGCGCCCATTGCAGAAATCAACGCCATCCGCAAACATCTCTCGGCAGTGAAAGGCGGACGGCTGGCACCGGCGGCGTTCCCGGCGCAGCAGGTTTCGCTGCTGGTTTCCGACGTTCCCGACAATACTCCCGATGCGCTGGCGTCCGGCCCGACGATGCCCGATTCCACCAGCGCAGAGGATTGTTACCGCATCGCCGGGAAGCACGGCTTGCTGCCGCAGCTTCCGCCTTCCACGCGCGAATTGTTTGAACGCCGTGCACTGGAGGAGACGCCGAAGTCCGACGATCAGGCGTTCTACCATTCGCGCTGGTGGACGCTTCTCTCCAACCAAAGTGCGGTGGAGCAGGCGGTTGCAGCGGCCGAGCGCGCAGGGTTTGCCGTGCACGTGGACAATTCTTGTGACGACTGGGACTACGAGCGTGCGGCCGATTATCTGTTGAAACGCTTGCGTGATCTAAGAAAAGAATCCGGACGCGTCTGCCTGATTTCCGGCGGGGAAGTGACGGTGAAAGTCACGAACGGGGGCATCGGCGGACGCAACCAGCAGTTTGCGCTGGCATGTGCCGAGAAGATTGCAGGAGAGAACATCACGGTACTCAGCGCCGGCACGGATGGAGTGGATGGGAACAGCCCAGCAGCCGGCGCGGTCGTGGATGGAAGCACCACGGAGCGAGCCCAGTCGAAGGGGCTGAATATCCGCGCTACACTCGAGAAGTTCGACGGGTATCCGTTCTTCAGCGCGCTGGGCGACGCGATTGAGACTGGGCCCACCGGGAACAACGTGCGCGATTTGAGGATTCTTCTCGCGTACTAGAGTGGAATGCGTGGCCTTTTCGATTGACAAGTGTTAGGCTACGGGCTACGGTTCTTTAGATGAGGATTCGGAGCTTCGTTCATAAAGGCCTAAGGAAGCTCTATGCCGAAGATAACGCGAAGGGCGTCCCGCCCGATACGGCAGACAAGCTCCGCAAGATGCTCGCATTTCTAGACGATATGGAAGGTCCGGAGGAATTGCGGGCCCTTCCATCCTGAAGGTGCACATCTTGACCGGCGACCGCAGAGGCACATGGAGCCTGAGGGTTACCGCCAACCGGCGTTTGACGTTCCGGATCGACACAGCCGAGCAAGAAGTTTGCGATGTGAATCTAGAAGATTACCACTAAGCCAAAAGGAGAAAAGATCATGACCATGAAGAACCCGCCCCATCCGGGGGATTTCATTCGGACGGAGATCATCGAAGCCGCAGGGTTGACCGTTACGGCGGCGGCAGTGGCGTTGCGGGTTTCCCGGCCTGCGTTGTCCAGCTTGCTCAATGGCAAGGCCGACTTATCCGGGGATATGGCGCTACGCATCGAGAAGGCCTTCGGCGTGAAGATGGATACGCTTATGCGTATGCAGTCGTCTTACGACATCGCCCAGACCCGCAAGCGCGAGAAGCAAATCAGCGTGCGGCGGGTTTCGTTGCTGGCTGCCACTCAGTAGGAGAATTCGGAAACGAGGACACAGTGCGTTTTGAGTCATTTCTTAAGGTGGGGGAAGCTCGTGTAGATTCTTGCGCTGTCATTCGGCGAACAAGCCCCATGCTTACGCGGCCTCGCCTTTCACCTGCACTCCCGCCCACTTTTCCAGCAGCGTGAGCGTCGCCGCGTAGTCGAGGTCGCGGTGGCCGTCTTCGGTGGCCATTTCGTAGATCTCTTCCACGGTTTCGAGGGCGGGCAGCTTGACACGGGCTTCTTTCGCGGCCTCGAGCGTGAGCAGGATGTCTTTGTGCATCAGCCGCAGTGGAAAGTTGGGCGTGAAGTCGCGTTGCAGGACGAAGGGCGCCTTGTACTCCACAACGCCAGAGCGCACCATCGTGGCCTCGATTAGCGACACGAGTTGCCGCGGGTCAACGCCGAGTTTTGTGGCAAGCGTGAGGGCCTCGGCAAAGCCCTCGAAAATCAGGGCAATCTGCAGGTTCATGGCGAGCTTGGTAGCCTGCCCCTTGCCGGTCTCGCCCATGCGGAAAATCTGTTTGCCCATGGCCGCGAACAGGGGATTGAGGCGCTCGACGGTCGCTTCGTCTCCCCCGACCATGAAAATCAGAGATCCATTGGCGGCGCCAATTTTCGATCCGGTCATGGGAGCGTCGACATAGGCCACGCCCCGGGCACGAACGCGCTCGGCGAACTTCACGGTGGCAGAGGGAGAAATTGTGCTGGAATCCGCGATCACCATGCCCTCGACCAGCGACTGCTCGATGCCATCGGCGCCAAACAATATTTTCTCGACCGCGGCAGTATCGGAAACACACAGCCAGACAACTTCGGCCCCTTGCGCCGCCGCGGCCGGCGTGGGAGCAATGCCCGCGCCTTCCACCATCTTGCCCGGTGTGCGATTCCAAACCGTGACTTCGTGGCCGGCCTTGACCAGGTTCGTGGCCATGGCGTGCCCCATAATTCCCAGACCTAAGAAAGCGACGCGCATTTCTGGATTTCTCCTCGTGGTGAAAAGGACTTTTTGGATTAGAAATGACCGACTGGATGGAGGTCAAGCAAAGTCGGCATGGGGTAGTGGCTCAGTTCCAAACTGAGCCACTACCCGGCATGGATGCCACTGTGCAAAAAGCTGCACGTGGACACTCGCTCATTTACCGGAGTATAGTTCCCGAGGCGCGGCTGGTTTAATCCATTTCGTTTCGCGTCAGCCCCTGCGATGTCTGAATCTCCACGTGAGAGAAATCAAGGATAACTCAAGATGAAAGCGATACTCCGAGGCTCCTGCCATAGAAGCAACTCGCTCCCTGTTCCTGATCGCCCTGTTGGCGTTGACGATTTCACTGGCCCCGGCTTTGCCGGCAAACGGGCAGTCATTAGCGAAAATCAGCACCGATACCTTTACCAACAGCGACAGCACTCATAGGACGGAAGTTGAGCCCAGTACCTTTGCATGGGGGAATACGATTGTCAGCGCCTTCCACGTGGGGCGACGACCGGGGACCATCGGCTGGGGCAGTGCCGATGTAGGTTTCTCGACTTCCACCAACGGCGGCGTGACCTGGACCTTTGGAAGTATCCCAGGGCTCACAGTGAACTACAAGAGCGGCACGTACGGTGCGGCGGCCGATCCTTCGGTGGCCTATGACGCCAAACACGGCCAGTGGCTGATTTCCACGCTGCCTTTGGTGGGCCTGGGCCCAGGTGCCCGTTACATTGGCGACGTGGCGGTGAGCCGTTCCACGGACGGGTTGTCGTGGGGAAGCCCCATCATCATCGACAACACTCACCTCGACGACAAGAACTGGACGGTGTGCGACAACACCACAACCAGTCCTTATTACGGCAATTGTTATACCGAGTGGGACCAGGCGTATGGCAATGGCCACGTTCTGATGAGCGTGTCAAGCGACGGTGGACAGACCTGGGGCCCGGGCTTGTCCTCTTCAAACGGCACGGACGGAGTTGGCGGCGAGCCCGTAGTGCAGCCAAACGGCACGGTGATTGTGCCTTTTCAGAACGGCGGCATCAACGTGTTCAATTCCACCAATGGCGGCGTGAGCTGGGGCAAGAGCCAGTCGATTGCGAGCATTCAGAGCCACCTGGTGGCGGGAGGAATGCGCAATCCGGATCTGCCTTCCGTAGGCATCGATGGGGCGGGGAATGTATTCGTGGTGTGGTCGGATTGCCGCTTCCGCACCGGTTGCAAGGAGAACGATATCGTGATGAGTTCGTCTTCTGACGGCACGACCTGGAGCAAGGTCACGCGCATTCCGATTGATCCGACCACAAGTACGGTGGATCACTTCCTGCCTGGCATCGGCGTTGATCCGGCAACTTCGGGCAGTACAGCTCACATGACGATTGTTTATTACTTCTATCCGACGGCGAGTTGCACTGCGAGCACCTGCAACCTGGAGGTGGGCTATGTCACCTCAACCAACGGCGGTTCGACGTGGACAGCGGGAAAGAAGATCGCGGGGCCGATGAAACTGTCGTGGCTGCCGGTTTCTGACAACGGGCCGATGGTGGCGGATTACATTGGCGTGTCGTATGTGAACGGCAATCCCTTCGGCGTGTTCGCGAATGCGCAGGCGCCGACGGGCAGCACGCTGGCGGAAGCGATGTATACGACGAAGACGGCACTACCCGCGCCGGGCAGCGAACCGACCTTCAGTGGACTGGGAGATAAACCGGTTCCGGGCGCGAAGTCGGATCACGAGATGCACTTCTACTACGACGACGAAGGAAAGAGGGAAATTCCGCGCTCGCGTTGGGTTGTGAATACGTCAGGGCAGTAAGACTTTCTGCTTAATCTGGCCGCCGGCATCACTGATGCTGGCGGCTTTTCATTTGCTTGTCTTGATCTTTCTGCTTTGGCTCGGTGGCCGAATCGAGAACGTTACACGGGAACCGCAGGAATTACGCGCCTTCTGGGCTGGCATGAACTAAAATAGTGCCAATGGCTTCCAGCATTCATCCAACAGGTAAGGCCTTCTAGGATGATCAAGCAGACCCTTCGCAATCGGGCTCTCCGCAAGCGCGCATCGCAGTTCGGGCGGCTGGTGCGCCATTCCGCCGTAACTCCGTTGTGCGGGGAGACGCATAAGCCTCGCCTGGCCTCGAACGGAGAGCTGGGCGTGACCTTTATCGGCCACTCCAGTTTCTTTGTGCAGGTGGGCGGGCAGAGCGTAATGATCGATCCCAACTTCGCGCGCTGGCTTTTTGTGCTGAAGCGTCTGCGGCGTCCCGGGCTGCGAGTGCGCGATCTGCCGGCCATCGATCTGGTGCTGGTGACGCATGCGCACTTCGACCATCTGCACCGGCCGTCGTTGCGCGCCATCGTGCAGAACAATCTGCGCAAGCGGGGAACGGCCCCGGCCATCATAATTCCAAGTCATGTGACGGATTTGATCTCCGATCTGGGCTTCTCGGAGATCATCGAACTCGACTGGTGGAACAGTTCGCGGCACGGCAGCTTGTCGGTGACGCACGTTCCTTCACGGCATTGGGGAGCGCGGATTCTCAAGGATTCACACCGCGGTTATGGCGGCTTCGTGATGCGGGCAGGGAAACACTCTGTGTATCACGCGGGCGACACGGCTTACTTTGCCGGCTTCCGCGAGATCGGCCGCCGCCTGTCGCCGGAACTGGCGCTGCTTCCCATCGGCGCATATAACCCGCCAACCTTCCGCAACGTCCATACCAATCCTGCCGACGCCACCCGCGCCTTTCTCGACTTGAACGCGCGATGGATGGTTCCCATGCACTATGGAACCTTTCGGCTCTCGCACGAGCCGGTGGATGAGCCGCTGCAACTGCTGGAGCAGGAGGCGCGCGCGGCTGGGATCGAAGACCGCGTCATAGTGCTGAAAGAAGGCGTCACCCGATTTTTCTAGTTCTTGCTTGTCGTCGCCCGTGCCACATCCGCCTGTCACAGTCTTTTGACAAACTCTCTCAGCATTTTGGTGTAAGCTCGGTTGCCCGAAATTTCTCCTATAAGGAGGCCAACATGGCCGTTGAAGCTATTCCAAAGGGTTACCACACCATCACTCCCTACATGACTGTCCGCGACGCTGCGCGCGCCATCGAGTTCTACAAACAGGCGTTTGGCGCAGTGGAAAGGGGCGTCATGAAAGCGCCTGACGGCAAAATCATGCATGCCGAGCTTCTCATCGGCGACTCCATCATCATGCTCGGCGACGAATTCCCCCAGTTTGGCACTTTGTCGCCACAGAGCACCGGCGGCGCCGGAATGGGACTGCATATTTACATCGAGGATGTGGATTCGGCGTTTGATCGCGCCGTGAAGGCAGGGGCGACCGTGGAGATGCCGGTCGCTGATATGTTCTGGGGCGACCGCTACGGCAAGCTTGCGGATCCTTTCGGCCACAAGTGGTCGATCGGAACCCACAAGCGCGATGTGACCGGGGAAGAAATGGAAGCGGCGCAGAGAGAATTCATGAAGCAGATGCCGAAAAGTGCCTGACGGCCTGGAACGGGTACGTCCGCTTATCGAGGGCGCGGCCACCGGCTGCGCCCTCCATTTCTTTTTGGTACTTCCGTAATACCCTGAATCCGTTATTACACAAGTATTACAGTGCTTTGCCCAGTCCCTTGATACGTTAGATAAGGCGGTAGCGAATTCAAGACCAGCCAACGGGGACCTTACTTTGGACATGGAACTGGAAAGCCTGGAAAAACGGCAAGCGGCAAACGGTGAAATCAACTGGGTGACGGCGATATTCATGGCGCTGTTTCACGTCGGCGCCGTGGCGGCGCTTTTCTTCTTCACATGGAAGGCGTTGTTCGTCGCCATGTTCCTGTGGTGGGTTTCGGGCAGCCTGGGCATCGGCATGAGCTATCACCGCCTGCTCACGCACCGCGGCTACAAGACTCCGAAGTGGGTTGAGTATTTCCTGACCGTCTGCGCCACGCTCGCGCTCGAGGGCGGACCGATTTTCTGGGTGGCCACGCACCGCATTCATCATCAATATTCCGATCAGGATGGCGATCCGCATTCGCCGATCGACGGCAAATGGTGGGCGCACATGGGCTGGATTCTCATGGGCAAGTCCATGCACCATGACACGACCACGCTGGCCCGCTACGTCCCCGACCTCGCCAAGGATAAATTCCACGTCTGGATCACGAAGTATCACTACGTTCCGATGATTGTGCTGGGCGTCATCCTGTTCGCCATCGGCGGATTGCCGTTTCTGATGTGGGGCATCTTCATGCGCACGGTGGTTGGCCTGCACGCCACCTGGCTGGTGAATTCGGCTACGCATTCCTGGGGCACGCGCCGTTTTGCGACGCGCGATCTTTCCACCAATAGCTGGTGGGTCGCTATGCTGACGTTCGGCGAAGGCTGGCACAACAATCACCACGCGCATCCGACCGCGGCGCAGCACGGCTTCACCTGGTATGAAGTTGACATGAACTGGTACGGCATCTGGGCGCTGAAGAAGCTTGGGCTGGCTTGGGATATTAAGCGCGTAAGGCTGGCTGATTTGGAAAAAGGCTTGGTGGCTACGCCTAATGGGCGGATGATTGGACCGGCTTTGCCGGAGGGTGCGGCGGCGGGGGATTAGAACGAGGCGACTGCATTTTTTGAACCCGCCTTTCCGGGCGGGTTTTTCTTTTTCGAGCGCTAGAAGTTGTCCTGCGGGGGACCTTGAAAGGCTTGTCGATGTAAACGCCTGTTGTCGCTGGTTTACCCCAGACGATTGCTCAGGGAAGACGGTAGAGTGTCAGCTTCAACGGAGACCCGACAACGAACATCGAACCATCGGGAGAAAACGCGGTCCATGACTGTTCCTCGCCGTCCTGGTCTGGTTTTACCTCAGCAATAGGCTCCCCCGTCTGGACGGACAAGACAAGGAACCTCTCGTGCTGGCCGGAACCTGTGAGTTGCAGGGCAAAGCGCTTTCCGTTCTGCGAAACTCCAGCGAACGAGAATCCGCCCTTTACGGACAGCGTCGTGAGGAGATTGCCGTGGGTATCGATGATCAGGGGACTCTTACAGCCCGGCTCAAGAATCAGGTCATCGGTTAGAAACTGAGGTCTTCCGCCACAGCTACCGTGATAGAGCAGGTGGTCTCCGGAAGCGTCCCTGTACGTGACGAATCCGAGGTCGCTTGGGTATTTTCCCGTCCAGTGCACGTTATCTGTCACGAAACCTTTGCTGCTTACTGATGTAGCGTAGGCGGGACTATCTGTCAGTTTGGTACTTTTCAAGCTTCCAGCGTCTATGAACTCGTACCCCGGGCTCGTCGCGTTTCCGAGTGTCGATCCGTCCGGAGAGATGTTCTCCACGCTTCCGGACTTGCGCCCGTCCGCGTGATAATCAAAAACCCCTGCGTCCTTCAAGTCGGGCGTCAGTCGCGAGACAGTGCGTCCAGCCACTATGACGTGGGCATCATTCGTCGCGAACACCGGCAATGACCCGAAGGCTAAAATCTCTCTACTGTCCTTTACCTGACCAGTGTGAGTGTCAAGAGATAAGAGCTCATAGACCCGCGCCGGAATCTTAGCATCCGGTAACTGCCTCATGCCAACCTTGGAGGCCAGAACAAGTCGGTCGCCAACGAATACAACGCTGCGAGTCGCTGCGAAGATCGAGCCTGTCTGAGAATCTATATGCGGGCCGCTGAGCGTTGTCCCGCCAGCACCAACGGCAAACCCCATTACCTGTTCGGCTTTCGTGAGTGGGCCTACGGACCACACGCGAGATGGTGCTGAGGGACGCTGAGCAGCGCAGATCGTGGCTGCCCCAAGGAGTAAAACTCCTAGTCCGATCCTTGTGAAAGGTTGTGGCCTTAGTTTCATAAGATTGGCCATGTCGGCTACGACAGCCATCGTATACCGAAACTGACGACCTGGAGGTCAATTTGCAATTGCACCAATAATGGTCAGGGCTCTTAGGTGACCTCCCTTGATATCCCTCAGCCGCGAACGCGCTAAAATCAGCCTGATCGCCATGCGCATCACGAGCCGCCGCGGAACTATCGTCTTCTTCCTCTTCCTGGGCATCACCCTGGTGGCGCTGGCGGTTGCCCTCAATGTCGGATGGATCATCCTCAACTGGCGCGAGGGCGTGCTGCTGTTCTTCGGCATCATCTTCTTCGCCTTGATCATTGCGGGCATGATCGTGAACACAACCTTCCTGCTGCGCGAGATTCGCCGCAGCGAGCAGCACGACAGCTTCATCAACGCCGTGACCCACGAACTGAAAACGCCGGTCGCCTCCATTCGCCTGCATCTGGAAACCTTGCAGCGCCGCGAACTGCCGGAAACGCAGAAGCAGGAGTTTTACCGGGTGATGCTCAGCGATACCGATCGCCTTACGGAGACGGTGGAACAGGTGCTGCGCGCCGGCCGCGCCGGGGACAAGAAAGCCGGGCGGGAGAAGTCCGCAGTCGACTTCCGCCAACTCGTGCGCGAGTGCATGGACGCTGCCCGAACCCGCCATCATCTGCCACTGGAGGCTCTCCGCTACGAGGAAGCGCCGGGCAATGGCGCGGGTCTGCGCGTGCTGGGCAGCGACGAGGATCTCCGCACCGCCGTCTTCAACGTTCTCGACAACGCCATCAAGTATTCCGGCGAACAGGTGGATGTGCGCGTGTGTTTGAATATGCCTGACGAAAAGCGCATCGTACTGAGCGTGCAGGACCACGGAGTCGGCATTCCTCCCGACGATGTGAAGAGCATCTTCAAGCGCTTCTACCGCGTCAGCCATCGCTCGCTGGCGCACGTGAAAGGAACCGGGCTGGGCCTGTTCATCGTGAAGTCGATTGCGCAAAAACACGGCGGCAGAGTGTTCGCCGAAAGCGCGGGCGAAGGCCAGGGCACCACGATTACGATGGAACTGCCGAGGTCGACGGAATGAGCCGGGTTCTGGTGGTGGAAGATGAAGCCCATCTGGCGCAGGGATTGCGCTTCAATCTGGAGGCCGAAGGCTACTCCGCCGAGATTGTGGGCGATGGAGAAGCGGCCACGGATCGTCTGCTCAGCAAGAAAGAAAACTACGATGCCATCGTGCTCGACATTATGCTGCCGGGCAAAGACGGTTTCAGCGTGGTTTCGGAGCTGCGCGCGGCGCGGAATTATGTGCCGGTGCTGATGCTGACGGCCCGGGGCAGTCCTGAAGATGTGTTGAAGGGCTTCGCCGCGGGCGCCGACGACTATCTGCCCAAGCCTTTCGACCTGTCGATTCTGTTGGCGCGCCTGCAGGGACTGCTGCGGCGCAGCCAGTGGATGCGCGCTGGCCAGCCGTCAGGGAACGCGGCTCTTGGCTCCTCTCAACCCGGATCCGACCCGGGCAGCGTCACCGACTTCGGAACATTTTCTTTTTGTGGCAAGACCATCGACTTCGGCACGCTTGAACTGCGCACCCCCGACAATGTCGTTCACCTTACGCTGATGGAATCGGAACTGCTGCGCCACCTGGTGCGCAACGACGGCCGCGTGGTTTCTCGCAAGCAGATTCTTGAAGAAGTCTGGGGACTGCACGAGGACACCGATACACGCGCCATCGACAACTTCATGGTCCGGCTGCGGCGCTACATCGAAGACGATCCCGCGCAACCGCGGCATTTACTCACCGTGCGCGGCGTGGGTTACCGGTTCCTGGCGAATCCGGAAAAGAAGTGAACTCGAAGTTGCGGCTACGCCCGGCAGAGTTCTGCCACCAGCGTTTCCCGCCGCCGCAGTGCCAAGCCATCCATGCGGTTAAGAATCAGCGCGTAAGCCGAAAGCGAAATCCCTGCCAACACCAGCAAGATCAGCGTCGCGATCCAGAAGTTGCCGTAGTATCGCGCGATCCAGAACGCGGCAACTCCCACGCCCACGACGAAGATCTGCACTCCCAGGCTGATCAGCACCGTCGTCTGGGAGGCGCGTTGACGCCCGAACGAGGAATAGTCCAGTTTCTTTGGCGAGAACAGTGAGAGCAGGTTGCCCGCTGAAAAGTTTATCGGCGCTGCGAACAGCAAGGCGGCCAGCGAGGCGATGGTGACGTCGAGCGCAGGCCGGCCGTAAAGAAAGCTGACCGCGATCCACGCCACAACTATTTCTACTGCCAGAATGCTGGCATGGGTGAGATTCTTGGCCAGTACAATGTCACGGAAACTCACCGGGGACGCGTAGAAAAACTGAATGCCGCCGGCATCGCCGCCAAAGTTGTTGTAAGCGAGATTGGTCAGCATCAGCAACGTGTATCCCGCAGCCGAAGGAAATGCCATGTCGGGTGCGCGCCCAAAGAAAGCTCCGGAGTGCCGGGCGGAGTTCATCGCTCCGAAACGAAAGACGACCAGAACGAAAAGCGGCATGATCAGCGTGAGCAGCATGGGGCCGCTGCGGAGAAGATAACGAATCTCTTTTTCGAAGACCGCGGCCACCGGAGTCGCGAATCCAGGCAGGTTCCAACCCAGCCGGAGCGAACTGTCTCTTGGCACAGCAGATACGGCCGCCACTTCGCTCCAATTCTCGCCGCGATACTGCGCCCGCAGCCGCAGGTGCAGGCAGTAGCCAACCACCAGCACAAAAGCGCACAGCAGCGACAGCGAGCTGAAGGCGGTCATGAATCGCGGATACACAGCCTGCGCGATGGCATCGGCGGCCAGGCCCGGTGGAAGCATGCCCTGCACGGGAGCCAGAAGGTCGATGTACCGTTGCATACCCGGCCGGGACCGGCCCTCGAAATGTCTCATGAGCGGCCCGATCAACTGAAAGCTCAGCATCAGCAGAACAAACAGAATGCCCATGATCTCGCGCGTGCGGCGCTGCGCCAGCCAGCGTTCCACCCAGGCGAATACCATCTGCATGAGCAGAAGATTGAAGGCGGCGAATGCCAACAACACCACGCAGCGCCCAGGGCAGCAGTTCCGGTTTCGCAAACCCCACGCCCACCAGAATTCCGAACAACCACAGGCTGCCTAGAGCGGTTGCCACGTCGCACGCGCCATAGGCCAGCCGCACCAGAAAATACGAGCCGTAGCTGAGCGGGAAGCGCAGCAGGTCGGAGGAGTCCGGATTGTTGGTGAAGGCCGTCGCCATGATGGGGAATACCTGCCAGAAGACGAACACGAACCACAAAGGCACCGCGACCAACTCCGGCTTGCCTGCCGAGATCGCCAAAGACGCCGCAAGGCCCATGCCGAAAGCGCCGCCGAGTCCACCGATGGCGAACGCGAACGACACCATAATTCGCGAAACCAACTCCAGCACGCCCCGCGTGCTGCGCAGCGAGTTAACGAAGAGCCGCCATCGCAGCCAGGCAATGGCTGTCAGTTGGCCGGATACGTGGTTAGTCGATGTCATTTCGTGCGCCCTTTGTTCATAGGGTGGATTGGATGATAAACCACGGGCGCATCGGAATCCGTCCCATCCTGGGACCATTTGCGGAATGGAACCCATTGTGTCCTAAATCACAGGCACGCATGGCATACCTCACAGGTCGCCTGTGTTCCGCCATGAAACAATGAAGATGTGGTAGGAGGTGCACAGACGTGATGGTGATCGAAGGCGCTCCGTTGTGGAACAGGGTGACGCATCCGTTGGCAGACGCGCTCGAGTTCGCTCTGGGTTGTCACCATGCAAACTTGAGCCGCGTGTTCACACTCAGGGGCCGAAGCTATAAAGTTTGCTGTGACTGCGGAGCGACCTTTGACTATTCCCTTCGAACCATGTCGATCGTGCATCGCCATAGCACGCTTCCTGGCTTTAAGCGTCTGCGTGCTCTACGACGCTTGCGCGCTCGCCATAGCCTGAAAAAAGGTTTCCCTGCAGGACACATCGGGGGCTCCGAACAGACTCCATCGCGTGTTGACTCTCAGACGCGGCCTGAGTAGGGATCTTCTAGCGACACTACGCGACCCGTGAAAGTTCCTGATCGGTGCTGCACACGCCGCCAACGGTGCACCGGAGAATCTGTCCAGGCGCTCTTTCCGCGCCGGATGGCGTTGCGTCCTTACTCAAACCGTCACTTGATCCCTGCAGGCGTATGCGCCCTGGGCCGGCGCAGTTCCTCATCGATCTCTGCGCCACCAGCCGTGTGCCGACCTGACCACACTCCTGGAGAAAGCCTACTCGTTCGAAATAGTCACCTTGTTCCCGTCGAGTTTGGTGAAGGTGATACTAAACTTCTCGTTGTAGCACTGGGCTTTGTCCTGCAGAACGCTGATCGTCATCGCCTCTCCCAGGGTCATGGACCAATCGGTATCCGAGCGCCAGTGGATGCCGGCGTGGACACCGTGACCGAAGCTGACGTTGCGCGCCAGCTTGTTCAGCTCGCCACCGACGGTGATCTGGTCCGCGTCCGCACCGGTGTATGCCCCGAGCGAAAGGCCGTCGCTCGATGGCACCTGCGGATTTGGGATCACGTAAGTTTCGTCGAAGAAAAACTTCAAAAATGTGATGCAGGCGCCGGCCACCGTTCCATGACCGGTGGGGTAGGACGGATGGGTCGGCGATCCCTCCGGGAAAGGCTGTGACAGCAGATACGTGCCGTACTTACTGAAGCTCTGAGCCACCGCCTGCGAGTTCAAAACATTCTTGTTCAACCTGGCGTCGATTTTGTTCTGGTTGCCGGTCAGGATCTGGTGCACTACGCCTCCGCCCGACTCGGGACGAGGGGTCAGGTGAATCAGCCACTTCTGGTACCACACCCGAGCCAGGGCGCGAGCGGCAGCTTCTCCCTGCGAGGCCGCGTAATCCGGGCCGCCGAAGGTGCCAAAGCCGTTCTGCGTCTTCGATCCGAGGTAGGGGTTGCCGGGGTTCGAGGGCGCTTTCAGAGTAGTCAGCACTAGGAAGGCAATGAGGTACCCCTGATACAGGATGCCAGCGTGCGTCCACGCTGACAGGCCACGACCGTCATGCAAGTAGCGGCGAGTCGGATCGACCTGATTGCTGAGTCCGGTGCTGACGCCATTCTGAACCTGCAGGAACGTTGTGGTGTCCGTCATGTAGTCGATGCTCGGCAGGTATGTATTCATCAACTGGTCAATGGGCTGCTGTCCAAAGCTGGTGGGAGAAATCATGAACTGCGACATGTACGGGCCAATGGTTTCCCCCGGGAAGTTGCCGCGGAACAGCAGATCGGGAGTTACGTTCCCGTGGCTATCTCTCGGGCCGCGGTAGTCTGGCAAGGTGGTGAGTTCGGCGGCTGCGGCCATGGCCGTGGCGTTTGTGGCGTAATCCGTGAAGGCCACATCGCGCAAAAGCGAGCCCCAGTACATCTCGATCAATTGGGCGCCGTAAGCCGCACTGACGATCTGGTCAAACGGAGGCACCACGGGGAGACCAGTCGGATCACCAGGGGACGGAGCATTGCCGAACTGCACCGAGTCGAGACCTTCCATATCGAAGACGTAGGCGCCTTGGGGGTCGTTCTGGGTGCGCGTGCCGCCAATGACCATGGCCTCGAAGTCACTATTCTTGCCGCTTTTCAGCGCCTTCTTGAAAGAAGCCCACGCCGCCGGATTCACCACTCCGATATCGTCTTGCAGCAGGCCTTTGCTATAGCTGGCGGAGTGGTCGGGATAACGGTTCTCATCGCCGTTCGTGGTGTGTGGCGGAACCGGGACCAGTGAGTCTTTTGTGGCTGCGGCGACGCGAAGAGCGAGGGACTTTCCGACCCGGGCGTTGAGACCCGACGCCGAAACGCCGGCGGCACTGTTGGCCGCATGGGACTGGGCGAGGGCAGCCGGGGCTCCGCCCAGTACACTGGCTGCCATCGTCGCTGTGGCGGCGCCACCTAGTCTACCGAGAAAGTGGCGGCGGCTGGAGGAGGGGACTGCGCTCTCGTTATGATTTTCGGGTGAAGGCGAAGTTCTTGGCGAATGATCGACGGAGCGATCGTCTTGAGCAGTGCTCATACCTTGCTCTTGGGCGAAAAAAATTGAGAGCTGCTAGTGGAAGGCGGGTTGTACGCTGCCAGCATCGCCGGGTCAAGTGGACTAATTACTCTAGCCTTGTCCGCGGCCCTCGATACGCTGGTGCGTCTGAGTTTCTTCACCCCAACCAGGAAAGTTCCCGTTCGCTCTGACGCACGCCGCCGACGGTGTGCAGGAAAATTTCTTCCAGCGTCATCTTCTCACCCGCTGGCGTGGAATCATCCCCCGAGCCATCGCCTGATCCCGCAGGCGTCTGTGCTTCCACACCGGCACGCAGTTCCTCGATCGATCCCTGCGCTACCAGACGCCCCCGATGAATGATAGCGACGTCGCTGCACAGCCGCTCCACGATTTCAAGGACATGCGAGGTGAGAAAGATCGTCGCCCCGCGCGTGATCATGCCTTGCAGCATCGCCTTCAGGGTTCCGGCGGCGATGGCATCCACGCCTTCAAACGGTTCGTCGAGGAACAACACTTTCGGACCATGAATCACTGCCGCGGCCATCGCCAACTTCTTTTGCATGCCGTGCGAGTAGTCGGTGACCAGCTTCTTCGGCTGATCGGCGAGCTGCATGAAGTCAAGCAGTTCCGCGGTGCGCTGGGCCGCAGTCTCGCGGTCAAGTCCGTACATCCGTCCCGCGAAGTTCAGAAACTCCGATCCCGTCAACCGTCCAAATAACGCCATGCCTTCCGGCACCACGCCGATCTGCCGCTTCACTTCCACAGGATTGTTTTCCAGATCCAGTCCGAGGATTTCGATTCGCCCCGAACTGGGCGCCAGCAGCCCGGTAAGCATCTTGATGGTCGTCGATTTCCCCGCTCCATTGGGGCCGAGGAAGCCGAAAAACTGTCCGGGCGCCACGCGCAGGTCGACGCCGTCCACGGCAACGAGTTCTCCGAAGCGGCGGGTCAAGCCTTGAGTTGAGATCGTGGGTGCGGCATCCATGAAACTTCTGAATCTAGCACAGACTGGCGAATCTCCGGCGCAGTCACTGCTTCCGGACTGGCTTGCTCGTGAATTTTCCGAAACCGGAACAGAAACTAATTTTGAGACTATCCTCTCCTTGGAGCATGATAAACTGCCGCCCTTATTTCGCATTTGGTCTCTCATGAGGAAGCCATATGGCCAAGAACATAGTTATCTGCTGCGACGGAACCGGAAACGAATTCGGCGACCACAACTCAAATGTTGTCGAGCTCTATAGTGCGTTGGTGATAGACGGCACGCGCCAGGTGGGCTACTACCATCCGGGGGTGGGCACGATGGGCGCGCCCACCGCGCATAACAAGGTCAGCGAAGCTTGGTCGGTAGTGATGGGGCTCGCTTTCGGAGCTGGGCTGTTGGCCAACGTCGGCGACGCCTACCGGTATCTGATGAATATCTATGAGGACGGAGACAACGTCTATCTGTTTGGTTTCAGCCGTGGAGCATACACCGCGCGAGCGCTTGCCGGAGTGCTGCATATGTTCGGATTGTTGTGTCCCGGCAATGACGGCTTGATTCCTTACGTCATCCGGCTCTACGCGAAGCGAACCCGTGATGCTGGCGGAATGACTCACACCTTCGAGGTGGCCGAGGGGTTCAAATCCACATTCGGCCGCCATTGCCCTCTGCATTTTGTGGGAGTCTGGGACACGGTCAGCTCGGTTGGTTGGGTCTGGGATCCTTTGAAACTTCCATATACGGCGCAGAATCCGGACATGGCCAATGGCCGTCACGCGGTCTCGATCGATGAACGGCGCTGCTATTTTCGAAACAACTTGTGGGGGAATCAGCTTCCCGGTCAGAGTTTGAAGCAGGTCTGGTTTGCCGGCGTGCACTCCGACGTCGGTGGCTCCTACGCGCCAGCGCAAAGCGGACTATCGCAGATTGCCCTGGAGTGGATGCTTTGCGAAGCAGTTCCACTTGGACTTTTGGTTGATCCGGCGAAAGCTGATCAAGTGCTGGGCAGAGTTCCACCCGCGCCGCCTTTCCCTCCCAACCCGGAGCAGAAGATTAACGTCTCGCTGAAAAAAGCCTGGTGGATCCTGGAGTTTCTGCCTCACTCTTACTACGATTTCGTGACGAAAAGGAAGAAGTGGCGTATCCCATTGGGCGCGAGACGCGTAATTCCCGAAGGCTCTGTCTTGCACGAGACGGTGAGGGAGAAACTCAAAGTCGATCCAGACTACAAACCGCCGAACTTGCCCCAGACTTCAAGCACAGATCCGAGAAACCGCTGCCGGTTCCCATGATGAGATGAGAATACTGGCGGGCGTAAGAACGCCCTGGCCTGCGGTCGGGGCGTTTGTACAGCGGAACTGCAGCGTTTAGAACAGATTCCACTTTCCCCGCGCCGACGGCATGGTGTTCAACCTCAATGCGGGGAAGGCATCTGCTGTTCTGTAGCCGCGCTCCGCTATTGTTTTTCCTTCGGCGCTTCTTTTTTCTCCGCTGGCTTTTTCTGCATGTCCTCGGTCCAGGGTGGAGTGATGCCGATCGATCGCGCGTAGGCGATCGATTGTCCCAGGTGCTCGGCGGCGTGTCGCACCACGAAAAGCAGAATGCCGCGCTCGGTATTCTTGCCGCCGAACCAGTCCAGGCTCTTCTCGAGGTCCGCATCATGCATGGCTGTGATCGCCTTCCTGGCGTGGGCGAACGAATCTTTCAGAGTGGCGATGACCTTCGCCTTGTCGGTGGTCGACTTCTCAAATCCTTTGACGTCGAAACCCTCTGGCGGAGGAGTGCCGACAAGTTTGTAGAGGTTGTAGTTGGCCGCGCTCACATGCAGGAACACTTCGGCAAAAGAGCGCACGTCCGGCGAGGGCCGCCACGCGAACTTCTCCGCCGGGATCGCTTCTGCGAGCCGTGTGAACTTGTCTTCCTGGATGATCACTTCCGCCAGCACTTCAGAACGATAGCCCGTAACTCCGGGAGTGCCGTCTTTGTAGGGATTCACCTGCGCTCTGGTATGAACTACTGAAACTGTGAGCACAAACCAGCACAATACCGCCAAGATGCGTCTCATGATTTTCTCCTTGTATCCGATGATCCAACTGTTGCGTTCTGGAAACTCGCCGCAAATACTCTGAGTTGCCGTCCCGAGCGAAGGTTGTATCAGGGCACGCCTTCAGCCGCGCCGGAGCAGGCGCCCTTTGGAGTTCGCCTTCAGGCGCTGCCTAGGGCTGAAGCCCATTCCAACTTTCGACGTCAATCGGCATGGCTGAAGCCAGCCCTGTTACAAATCGTTTCGTCGAAAGAACTAAGGTCACACTCTAAGCGAAGCACCTGTGTACTTTCCAGCGTCAAATTTGCCAGGCTAGAACCCGGGCGGCCGCTGGTCGGCAACGCCAAAGGCGCGCTCCAGCGCGAGGCCGGCGCTGCCCAAGGTTCCTTCGTCGAAGAGGCGTCCGATCAGGGTGACGCCGTGGGGCACGCGGCGCGGCGGCGAGAATGTGGGCATAGGATGGTTTGGGTCGGGCGCCCAATCGCTCCGCGCTTTTGACACCTCGACGAAACCCGCGCGCAGCGTGAGCGATGGATGCCCGGTGAAGTTGGTAAGGGTCAGCATCTCGTCGCGCAGCGATGGCACCAGCAGCAAGTCCACCTGCGAGAAGACGCGGGCCATCTCTTCCGCGACTTTGCGCCGGAAGCGGTCGGCCTGCACGAAGTCAACTGCCGAGAGGAAGCGGGCTTCACGAAAAAGGTTGGGCCATGCGTCGGGAACCTGAGCTTTCAGTTGATTCAATCCGCCGCTCAATGTAAGTTCTTCGAACGCGGCTGCGCCCTCGGCAAAAAGAATCAGGTCGAGCGAGTCATAAGGCCAGTCAGGAATCGAGACTTCCACCGGCACCATGCCCATGTTTTTCACCGTATCGAGAGCTGCGCGGTCTACGGCAGTAGCGGGATTCTCGATCATCCAGCGGGGAAAGTAGCCCACGCGAAGTCCATGGACGCCGGCGCCGGCATCGAAGTCTAGCTTGCTGGGCACGCTCGCCAAGTCGCTGGCATCGGGTCCGGAAATGGCATGCAGCACCAGCATTGCGTCCTCAACCGTGCGAGTCATGGGGCCAAGCTTGTCGAGCGACCAGCACAAAGTCATCGCGCCGGTACGCGCCACCCGGCCGTACGTGGGCCGCAGTCCGGTAATCCCGCAACGCATCGAGGGGCTGACGATGCTTCCGCCAGTCTCGCTTCCGATCGCGAAAGCGACCAGTCCTGCGGCGGTAGCGGAGCCCGGTCCCGCGCTTGAGCCCGACGCTCCTTCTTCCAGCAGCCACGGATTCATCGTCTGGCCTCCGAACCAGACGTCGTTGAGCGCAAGCGCACCCAGACTCAACTTGGCGACCAACACCGCTCCCGCTTCATGGAGGCGCTTCACCACGACGGCATCGTTGGCAGGCACGCGGTTACGAAAAGGCTCGGCGCCATAGGTGGTGCGAATTCCGGCAGTGTCCAGAAGATCCTTCCCGCCCCACGGGATACCATGCAGCGGCCCGCGATAGTGGCCGGCGGCGATTTCCTCGTCAGCCTTCTTGGCTTGTGCCAGCGCTAACTCGCGCGTGAGCGTGATGACGCAGTGCAGCTTGGGATCGAACTCCTCCAGGCGCTTCAAGTAAATGCGGGTGAGCCGGTCGGAAGTCAGCTTGCGCCGCTCGATCCAGTGCGAGAGCTGAGTTAGCGAGGAGAAGGCAATATCCTCGTCACGTGCGGGCAATGGACCGGGATCGGTCTCGCTCCGGATAAACCGGTCTCGCTCCGGACCGGCCTTCAAGCCGGGCAACATCGGATTCCAGCGCGATGCCGGAGCCAGCGTTGATTCCAGCGCGACCTTGTGCGGTCCGGTGCGCCGCTCGTAGAGCGCCGCCATGGTCTTGCGCCAACTGCTTGCGGCCATCGCACGCTCACTGGCGGTCATCTCGACCTGCACCAGCTTCTCCGCTTCTGCGAAGGTATTAGGCGAGACTTCAGGTCCAACCGCAGGTCCCGCTCCAAATGCGGGAGGCGCACCAGGAGGCAGGCCAGCAGGCTGTTGCGCAAAACTGCGCCCCACGGTTGTCGCGGCCAACAGGCCAAGAGATGTCTGAGTCAGGAACTGCCTGCGCGATTTCGACATGATTCCTCCGACAGGCATTGTAGCTGCTGAGCCGGTTCGGAATTGTCATCCAACGAACTCCGAGCCACAACAAAAATGCCCTGACTTTCAGGTCAGGGCATTTCGCGCAAACGGAACCCACAGCGTCTTAGAATAAGTTCCACAGGAACTGGTTGTAGACCTCGTGGTGAAATTGCACCTCCGCGGCCTTTACCACCGAACCCAACAAGCGCGGGCAGCGGTCGGCTGAGGCCTGTTTCAGGTCGGCGTAGCGTGCCTTCACATCATCACCCAGCAACTTTGTCGTCCACTCAGCGGCACGGAAGTTCTCGATCGCTGTGTAGATGTTGTCGGGCAGATAGCGCTGCTTCCCCTGGCGCAGATCCTTGATCTTGGCGGTGGTTCCCTCCAGTCCGGTCTTGAAAATTCCGAGCATGACCAGATACGGGTTGGCGTCGGGAGCGACCGCGCGCACTTCGGTTCGCATGCTGCGCTCGTTGCCGATGGGGATGCGGATCATGGCGCCGCGGTCCACCGCGGACGCCTTGAGTTGGTTGGGCGCCTCGAAATGCGGATCGAGGCGGCGATACGCGTTCACGCTGGAATTGAAGATTAGGCAGAGATCGTTGCCGTGAGTGAGAATCCGGTCGAGGAATTCGTAGCCCAGCTTGCTGAGTTTCTCCTCGCCCTTGGGATCCCAGAACAGGTTCTTGTTGTTTCCGCTGACCGAAACGTTGGTGTGCATGCCGCTGCCGTTGACGCCCACCACGGGTTTGGGCAGGAAGCAGGCGGTAAGGCCCATGTTACGGGCGACCTGACGGCAGATCAGCTTGTAGAGTTGAATGTGGTCGGCGGCCGCCACCACCTCCGCGTAGCCGTAGTTGATCTCGAACTGTGAAGGCGCGACCTCGGGATGGTCCTTTTCGTTCTGGAAGCCCATCGAGCGTTGCACTTCCGCAGTCGTATCGATGAACGCGCGCAGCGCATCGCCGGGCAGCGAATGATAGTAACCGCCGGTATTGACGTACTCGAACTTGCCGGTCTCGTGATAGCGGCGCTCGGCGTCCGCGCCCTGGAACAGGAAACCCTCGATTTCATTGGCGGCGTTGAGGGTGTAGCCATGTTTCTTGTGCATTTCCGTGGCGAATAATTTCAGCACGCTGCGAATGTCGGCGCTGTAGGCTTCGCCGTTCTTGTCGATGACTTCGCCGAACACCAGCACCTTGCCCGGCCCGAAGACATCGGCCGGCGCCCAGTAGAACGCCGCCCAGTCAATGCCCAGCCGGAGATCGCTTTCCCGTTGCGCCGTAAAGCCGCGAATCGAAGAGCCGTCGAAGGTGAGGTTGTCATAACTATTGAGCAGGAACTTCTTGTCGTAATCCAGCATGTGCAGCCGGCCTTCAAGATCGCTGAAGAGCACGGTCACAGCCTTGATCCGCTTCTCGTCGGTCAGATACTTGAGCCGATGTTCCTGGATCTTGCCGGCGGCGACGCGGTTCCGGCGCTGCTCCTTTGCCTCCAGATTCAGCTCTTCCAGTTCGTCGTAGGTGAGTGCCAGGAAACTACGCAGTTCGTTGGACATGGATATCCTTCCGTCTCCTATTCGTTTTCAGCGAAAATGATGTCGGTAAGCAACCGCACGGATACAGACAGTTGAATGGCTGGATTTCAACTAAAAAGAATAACGCGAGCACACAGTCCCCGACAATCGAAAAAGCTGATACCGGTCATAAAAGAGATTTATCCGGGCTGGACGGGACAGCGTCTCATTTCAGTTCCTATTGGATTTCCACAGACACAACACTACCCCAGCCCTCCAACGTTTCGCGATAGTTCAGCGCCACCTTCTGCTTGTTCCAGGCACAGGAAAACTTGTCCGCTCCGATTACAACAATGTGGTTGGTGTCGGCCACCTTCATCTTCCAGGTCTTCGCTCCTGAAGCCACGGTCAAGGTCGCGAGCGGCGGTGTCGAGCAATCCACACTGGTCAGTGTGCCCCGGATGAACTTTGTCGTGCTCAAATTTGTCGGTACGTTGGCAGGTGGCTCGGGAGATGTTGCGGTCATATTCTCCGCATGGTCCTCGGTTTCCGAATTCTCCTCGCGCTGCAGCACTCTCCCTGGGCGAAATATCGCCGTTCCATCCTTAACCATCTCCCGGAACTGCTGCGCCTGCGCCAGTGCCGCAACCACGTGTGACGCAATTTCGGGATTCCCGCTAGCCCGCAGCGACTGCAGAACTGCGATTGCCTGATCCGGCTGCCGGTTTGCCAGATAGAGGCTGGCTTGATTGAACAGGTAATTCTCGTTGCGCGGACTGATCGCCAACGCCTTTCGCATTGTAGTGAGAGCTTTGTCCGGATCGCCCGAAGCCGATTGTGCCAATGCCAGAAGCGCATAAGAATCGGCAAAACCTGGATCCAGGCTGATGGAGGCCTCTAATTCCTTGGTCATGGTGGACAGGTCGGCGCCGGCGCCGAAGCCACCTTCACGACTCACCAGCAGTGCGTTGTAGTAGTGCACCCGGGGATCCTTGGAGTCCAATTGTGAGGCTTGCTTAAAGTATTCCGCAGCCTTGGTGAAATCCTGTTTCTGCAGATAGGCATAACCCAGACCGCGGCACGCCGCCGCATTCTTGGGATCGGACGTCAGAACCTCCTGGAACTCGCTCAGCCCTCGCTCCCGGTAGTCAGGCGAATGCAGATGGATATCGGCGAGCACGACGTTGCTCGCCGCGGCGCTCAGAGGCGTAACCGTGTAGTTGTTTGACGAAATGTTGGCCGGGGTAGGAATCGCATAATATTTGTACCGGCCGCTGCGGATGTAGCTGCTCAAAGCCGCGTCGAACTGCCCAGAGCTCATACCGAAGGCCTGTTTAATGGCGTCCTCGACCGGCAGGTGCTTGCTCTCTTTCAGGTCAAAGTAAACCGCCACCTTCGGCAAGAGTTGGTTGTCGTAGATGTAATGCATCAACATGCCCGACTGGGCGTAAAACGTGGTGCGACGGCCGCCGTTTTCGTTGTAAGTCGAAGAGTTTTGCTGCACCCGGAACAGATCCGCGATCTTCATCGTCCCCAGTTGCTGCAGGATCACGTAATCGTCGTGGGGAATCTTCCCCACTCGGGCTTCTTTGCTGTCCACTTCGATGCTGGAAAAATACACCGCAAAACCTTCATCAAACCAGGGAGCGGTCCCCGCCGGCAGCGTGCCATTCATGAGTTGGTGAGCGTATTCGTGAAACACCACCGCCCAGGGATTCTCCACCGACATGTCGAGCATGATGAAGCTGCGGTCGCTGCTTCCCTGAAACAATCCGGCCAGTTCCGTTGGTTTGCCGTGAAATAGCGGCGCAACCTGCCGTAGCTCTTTCGTGTTGCGGAAAGCTACGATCTGCAGCGGGATGGGAATGTTCACATTCACCCTCGTGATCAAGGTCCCGAAGACAGCTCGCATCTGCTCAAAGCGCATGGCGACTTCACGGCCGCGCTTCTCGCCCGCGTCGGTCACCACCGAGAAATTCGGCGAACGTACCTCCACCCACTGCGGTTCCCCCGCCAAGACCGTTGGTGCGCAGCAGAAAGTAACAACCAGCACCAAGGCAGGCAGACAATCGACGATGGAACGGAACCGTTCGTCGCGAACCTTCATCATGCGCTCCCCCGTTCGCCGCGGGATGTCCTGACCTGAATTACAGGAGACTAGGATCAGTTTAGTCCCAATCCCTGTCCCGGCATGAGCCAGATGATCACACCCAGCGCCGTCAGCACCACGACAAAGTAGATCGTGGTGGCGCGGCTGGGATGGGCTGGCAGATCTCCGGCAAAGAACGCTCGATATCCCGCCCCCAGCGCCACCAGGAAAAACATATTCTGCTTCAGCACCAGCGCCAGAGCGACCCCCGCCGTCATTAGCACAATGCGTTCCGCCTTGCTCAATGCCAGCGCGGCCTGCCCGCCGTCCAGCACCCAGACCGGAATCAGATTCAGCAGATTCAGAATCGCGCCTACACGTGCTAGCGCCGCCCACAGCGGATTGCCTGTCTGCCACCAGAGCGCGGCACACACCAGCGACGCCAGAAATCCTGCCAGCGGTCCGGCCAGGCTGACCTGCGCGCGCGTCTCCAGCGGCACGCCCAGCGCCTGCCAGCGCACGTAGGCTCCCAGGCCCGGCAGAAAGACCGGCATATCCGCCGGCAACCCGCGGCGCTTGATGTCAAGGAAGTGGCCCATCTCGTGAATCAGAATCAGCACCGCGAAGCCAATTCCGAACTTCGCTCCAGACGCAGCCGAGTAGATCGCAACGAAAGCGATAAAGCTCAGGATAGACGTCAACTTGAACCGCGACGTCACCGGAGCGCTGCTCCGGTCGGCCATCGCCGCTGGTCCCAGCGACTGGGCCCGCAGACCATCACCCGTCGCAACCGGTCCCGCCACATTGTCCTCGAGTGCTCGTGCGTGGTGCCTGATCCAATCCGCTTGCTTCGAAGTTGGCGGCAGCAGCTGCAGCCCGGTCACCCATTTCTTCCGCGCCTGCAGCAAGTCTCCATTGGCCTCCAGCGCCTTCGCTTCTGCGGACAGTCGCTCCAGTTCCTCGGAGTGTACAAGCGCGTGGCACTGGTCGCACGCCAGCGCTCCCGGCGCGAGTTCGCGCGAGCACCGCTTGCAATTGCGAATCAGCTCTGGGTCGGTGGTAGACACGGCTAGGAAAAAACTCTCTTGGAGCGGCGCAAAGGTTACGGGCTAAGGTGGCGGAGCATAGGCAAACGGTCCGAAGACTCCAAACGGCCGGCCCTCGGCTATCCTCCATGCGATTCTCATTCCAAAGAAGAGAATCAACAGCCCCATCGCTCCCCAGAAAGGATTCCCCGAAAGCTGGATGAACGGAGACGCCAGCCCGATCAGCGCCACCCGTCCCAGCCATGTCCCCAATCCCACCTGCGGCTTCTCCGCTCTGGGCGCCGGCGACGGCTCCGCGGGCCGCTGTCCGGATTCCTGCTCCAATTGCCGCTGTTCGTCCTCAAGTTTCTGTTGCTGAGTTTGCCTTTGCTGTGTCTTTTCATCGGCAAAATGAATCCAGATGGGAACCGCCGCCATCGAGACTGCTGCATAGGTCAGCAATGCCGCGGCAATCTGGTAGCGTTTGCCGCCCACCCCGTTGGATCCCTTCATCATGGCTTTGCCCACAAGCCATCCCACCCCAATCGACATGTAGCTGATCACCCACCCCTGCAGCAGAATGGCAATCAGCGCATACCCGATCAACCCCGCCACAGCCGCCCCGATGCCGTAAGTAAGGGCGCGCACATAAGCCGCGTGCTTGTCGGTAGCAATTTCGCTTCGCATCCTGTCCGCGCAGCCCGCACACGCCATCGCCGCGTTCACCCGATAATAAGTTCCACTTAAGGGTTGCTGGCAGAACTCGCAGAGATTGCCTCCCGGCTTGGTGGCATACTCGGCCGTGCCGAACTGCGGCGTGGGATTGCTGAAGCTGTCACTCATGGCTTGGAACATAGTACCGCAGCCGGTATCAATGAAAAGCGAATTCCAGGTTGGGGTCAGTTAGCGGGGATGTACATGTGGGGACAGCCGCCCCCGGCTGTCCATCGAGCGCAGATCGATCGCTGCTGCGCACACGCACCACTCTTAGGGCAGCAGGCCATAAACATCCAGTTCGGTCTGCGTGCCAACATATACTTTCCCATTGGCTACCGTTGGCACCGTGAACTTGACCGACGGCCCGGCGGCGTCTCGGGAGGCATTTTGGGCGCTGTCGTAGAGTTCGCGGGACACATTGGAAGCATCGAAGGCTCGCAGCTTCGCCGCGCCGCTGGTGGCATAATTATCCGTTTGCAAGAGCCACACGATCCCATTGGTACTTCCGTTCGCCGACACCGTGGGCGAACCTCCGGGATAAGGGAACAACTTGGAGGACTGAGCGATCGGAAGCGTCGAAATCAGGCTGCCCTGCAGGCTGAATTGCATCGGGTAGCTGTTGGAACCGGCATAGTAGACCTGCCCTTGCCAGTAAGCTGGCCCGCCTGCCCGGTTGCCCGAATTGATCAAGTCACCCCCGATCACCGCCGGTACGGTAAGCAGATTCAGATTCGCAGTCGTGTTGAATCCACCTAGAGCGTCGCGATTGAGTTCGTATATCGTGCTGCCCTTTCCCGCGGCCAGCATCACGTGGGGATAGGTGCCGGCCTGGTCCGGCAGCAGCATCTCCCCTCCCGCGGCTAAATCCCAATCATTGGTCGACAGCGTTGCCTGATCGAACGGAGAAAAATAATCGGCAACCGATAGTATTCCACCCGTCGTCGTGAATTTCACTACGGTCTCACCGTAATCCACCCCGCTCGTGTTGGCGTCGAAGGTCCCATTGCCGGTCTCGAGAAAGATATTCCCATTCCCATCCGCCGCGATCCCGCCGCCTCCCTGCCAGATGCCGCCGTCGTTGCCGTTGGGCGTCGTGCAGAAAACGCTCACCTGCTGCAGAGTAGTTTCGTTATATCCCATCAACCACCCGTGGAATGGGTCGATGTCTTCCAGCGAACCCCATCCTATGTACACCGTGCCATTTGCCAGCAACAACCCTGGACGCGGATTCTCCCGCAGCGGGTCGAAAGACAGCGTCCCTCCCACGCTTCCGACGCCTGTGCCGCTCACGCTTCCCTCAATCACTACCGGGCTCCCGGGTTGCTCGGCTCCCGTGGTTATATCCAGTGCATGCAGCCGCTGCACATAACTGGTCACTCCATTGCTGACTTCTTTCGTTCTCGCCACCACGAAAAGCGTGTTGATCGCGGGATCGATGACCGGAGTGGCCGTGATCCCGATTTGATCGGGAATGTCGTCTCCGTCTTCCACATCTCCCTGGGGAATCGTGGTGACGCCATTCGCCGCGTTGACGAAGGACGCCTTCCACAGTTGCCCGCCACCCTCGCCATTGTTATCCGCGTCGAAGGCGTACACACTGTCGCCCTCCGTCGCCACATACACGACGTTGTGAATACCCTCGCCGGGAATATTCACACCCTCGACATACAGCGGCTGCGCGAATACATATCCGTCCACTGGATAAGAGAAGAGCTTGCCAAACTGAAACTGGTTCACATTGGCCGTGGTCAGCGCAATCTCGCTTAAGTTCTGTCCCGTGCGCAGCGTGTCGTTCTTGTTGGTGAAGGTCCCCGCATAATTCGTGACTGCCAGAAACGCGACTGCAGTCTGCGTTGGTTTGGCGATGTTCGCCGCCTGAATAATATGCACCGCACTCGTCGCCGGCGGCGTGTAAAGACCCAATGTGGAAATCGTCCCCACCGTGCTGTTCCCGCCCACAATGCCATCCACCGACCAGGTCACGTTGGACGACGAGACGCCGTTCACCGTTGCCGCGAACTGCTGAGTTTGTGACGGTGTTATGGACCCCTCCTCTGGGTTCACCGTGACCGCCGAACTGGCGACCACACCGGTGCCGGTCAAATTCGTCGTCTGCAGATAGGTAGGATCAGTGTCATTTATCGTGACCGCCCCGGTTCGCTTGCCCGTAGTTGTAGGAGCGAACGTCACATTGATCGTGCACGTTGCGGTGGTCGCCAGCGAGGCAGGGCAGTTGTTGGTCTGCGAGAAATCGCCGCTCGCCAGGATGCTGTTGATGTTCAAGGCAGCTGTACCCACGCTCGACAGCGTGATCGTCTTGGCCGGGCTGGTCGTTCCCAGGTTCTGATTCGAAAAGCTCATGGTTTTGGTGGAAAGCCTGGCCAAAGCTCCGCTGTTGCCCATTCCCACTAACAACACCACCTGTTGCGAACCGCTGTAGGAGTCGTCCGTGATCACGATGCTGCCGCTCCGAGACCAGGCTGCCGTCGGGCTGAATGTGACGGTGATCGTGCAAGACGCGCCCACGCCCACCGGAGCCGCACAAGTATTCGTCTGGGAAAAATCCCCGCCGGCCACAACGCTGCTGATCGTCAAGGTTGCATTTCCCGAGTTGGTGACGGTGAACGATTTCGCCGAGCTGCTCCTTCCGATCAACACTCCAGTAAAACTGAGGCTTTCCGTCGATAGACTTACGGCAGGCGCCACTCCCGTGCCGCTTAACGGCACAGTCTGCGGGCTTCCCGCAGCATTGTCGCCAATACTGACTGAGGACGTGCGGCTCCCGATCTTGGTGGGAGTGAAGGTTACGCTGATGACGCAACTCGCATTAACAGCCAGGGAACCTCCGCACGTATTCGTTTGCGAGTAGTCGGTACGAAGGCCCGATAACTTGATGGAATTCAAGAACAGGGTAGCCGTTCCAGTATTGGTGAGCGTCACCACTTGGGCACTGCTCGTGGTCCCAACCTGTTGGTTGCCGAAATTCAGACTGGTCGGAGACAACGTCACAACCGGCTGCGCCGAGAGTAATGTCGAGAACCACAAAACTGCGGACACACTGGCACACCGCCAGGCGGCAAACCTGTAGTTGGAATGCATAGCAGACAGACCTCGACGCTCATTGCAGCTCTTGGGGGAAAGACTATTCTGCACCAGCGAGGCCCACAAATCCAGCAAAAACCAACCGGCGCTCAGTTACCACTGTGCAAGTTTCTGCAACATCCAATTCCATTGGCGAATGCAGTTCACGCGCGATCGGTCCACACAAGATTGAATGAACCCTGTTTCGAATGTCAGGATTTTTGCTCGAGAATCTGTTTGGTTTTCCTGAGTGACTTGCGGCGAATGAATGGATCAGTCTACTGCCGGTGCGCCGAGGCGCCCGCCGCAATCTCGCGCAAGGCGCTGACGAATCCCGCCGCCGCGTCCGGGTCGGCCAGCGCCTCCAGATGGACCGTGGCCGAGAACTGTGGCGACTCCGGACGGAAGCGCACCTGCAGAATGTCCTGCCGCCGCGCCGACATCAGCGCATTCAATTCCGCGCTCGGATCCTGCTTCCAGTGCGTGCGCGTCGTCAGGATAATCGGCCCGGGCTGGTACAGATCCCACTCCCGGTCATCACGCTTGCGCGCTGAGATCCCCCGGTTGTGCGCGCTCCAGCGGTGCCGCATCACTTCCAGATGAAAGCTCGGCGAACCACCCAGATCGGCCTCGAAGGTCAGAGTCTCTTTCTGCCGGTGCCAGCAGCTCACCAGCCAGTGAACCGGAAGCGCACGCGGCCTGAACGTAACGGTTACGAGTGCGTTCTCAAACCAGCGCGAGGGGAAATGCAGCCGCGCCTGCAGACTCGAACTGCCCACCCAGTGCGACTCCAGGATGCGTCCCTTGCCGGCGCAAGCCGTCTGCACCCAGCGCAACGCCGCCGCTCCCTTCTTTCGGTTGTAGGTGGAAAACACGAAGTACCACAGTCCCAGCACGGCGACCGATCCGGCCACGTCAATCAGCAGAAGGCGACTCACACGCTTCCTTAATGATGTTTATGGTACGTCCGAGGTTGCAGCGAAGCAAGGGGCCAAAGGCTCCAATTCATCGTTTCCAGCCAACCCTCCTCGAATTACCTGTGGAAAACTCGCCTACTCTGTCATCCTGAGCGGAGTGGATGGTTCGCGAAGCGAAGCATCCACGCAGTCGAAGGACCCCTTTGACCCCCACGCGCCAACCGCTCCTCAAGGAGTTTCGACCACCAGTCGGGCTCGCTCGGCACAGACGCGCCAGTTCGAAGATCCCAACACCGCCTCGCCGTGTTCCCCCGCCCCCTCCCCGCTACAATGACCCCGTGCCCTTCACCATTCGGGACTTCCAGCCCGCCGACTTTGACACGCTGTGGCGCATCGATCAGCATTGTTTTCCTCCCGGCATTTCCTATTCACGAACCGAACTCAAACTCTACATCCGCCGCCGCGGATCGTTCACCCTGCTCGCCGTCGACGCTGCCCCGTCACCAACGCCCGATCCCGATTCGGGAACAGGCAAAAAAAATTCTCCGCCGATCGCTTTCGCCGCCGTCGCTGGTTTCATCGTAGGCGAAGCGAATCGCGCCTCCGGCCACGTCATCACCATCGACGTGATCGCCTCCGCCCGCCGCTCCGGCGTGGGGTCGTTGCTTCTACGCGCTGCCGAAGACCGTCTGCGCCAGGCACACTGCAAATCCGTCGAGTTGGAAACCGCGGTAGACAACGTCTCCGCCCTGTCGTTCTACAAACGCCACGGCTACAGCGTGATCAGAACATTCCCGCGCTATTATTCGAACGGAGTAGACGCCCTGGTCCTGCAAAAAGATCTTGTTCATGGCTAGTCCGTGAATCAGAAATCTAATACAAGAACTCTGTCATTCCGACCGGAACTTCCCTTCCTGAAAGGAAGGGAAGTGGAGTGGAGGAATCTGCTGTTTCTTGCCGCCGGCACGAACCTTTGGAATTACTCCGCCTGCCGCAGCCGCCACACATTTGCACTTCCCCTCCCACACCAGCTACCTTGCCAGTAATGAAAGTTGCCATTCAAGGCGAACGAGGTTCCTTCAGTCATGAAGCCGCGGAGCGCATGTTGCCAGGCTGCACGGTGGTCCCCTGCGCCCGCTCCGCCGAAGTATTCGACCGCGTGCAGCACGGATCGGTCGCCGCCGCCGTCATCCCCATCGAAAACTCGCTCGCCGGCACGGTCGCCGAGCACGCCGATCTTCTGCTAGCCCATGATGTATTCATTCAAGGCGAATTTCTTCTTCGCATCGTGCACAACCTGATCGCCGCCCCGGGCGTGAAGCTCAGCGCGCTGCGCAAGGCGCTCTCCCACCCGGTTGCGCTCGACCAGTGCCGCGATTTCTTCCGCCACCATCCCCGCATCGAGCCCGTCCCGTTCTACGACACCGCCGGCAGCGTGAAGCACGTCGTTGCCCATCGCCTTCCCGACGCCGCCGGCATCGCCAGCCGCCACGCCGCTCGCGAATACTCCGGCAACATTCTCCAGGCCGGCGTCGAAGACGACAAACGCAACTTCACCCGCTTCTTCCTGATTCGCAAGATGACAAGAAGACCATTAACCCCACGTCAGAAGGGAAGCGAAGCGTCGCCCCGCTACCGGCGCCTAATCCCTCGCGGCGCCAACAAGACGTCCATCGCCTTCAAAGTAAGAAACGTCCCCGGAGCTCTGTTCAAATCGCTCAGCGTCTTCGCCCTCCGCGACATCAGCCTCAGCAAAATCGAGTCCCGCCCCCTGCGCGGACGTCCCTGGGAATACGTCTTCTACGTAGACTTCCTCCGCGGCGACGACGAACCCGCCCGCAACGCCCTACGCCATCTAGCCGAGGTAGCCGAGTTCGTCAAAGTCCTAGGAATTTATCCCGCAGCGTAATCCGATTTTCCGTAGCGCCGCCGTCCCGGAGGCTGTCCGGCGGGCGCCCCGCCCGCCGCCTTGAAGGCAACATGTGTAGAGCGGCGCCCTCGCCCCCTGCCTTTGACTTTGCTTTTGATGTTGATCTTAGATGCCAATGCCAACCAACTCATGCAAACCTTCCCCAGGGCGGGAGCGTCAAAGCCATTGACGAGACAAAGATCAACCAATAAAAACGAAGAGTTAAAGATTGAGGAGACGATAATGCCAGACCCGCCCTCCAACCGCCGCCATTTCCTCAAACAAGCTTCAGTCGCCAGCGCGGGATTACTGCTGCCCGCCATCGCCTTGGCCAGCCCGCAAAAGCCATCCCCCAGGCCAAAGGATGCCGAAGACATCTCCCCCGCCGAAGACCTCATGCGCGAGCACGGCGTCCTGAATCGCATCCTCCTCATCTACGACGACCACCTCCGCATGCTCGCCGCCAAACAGCCTTTCGACGGCTCCGTCCTGGTCAACGCTGCCGACATCATTCGCCACTTCGTTGAGGACTACCACGAGAAGCTCGAAGAAGATTTCCTTTTCCCGCGCTTCCGCAAAGCCGGAAAGCTGGTCAGCCTGGTCGATACTCTCCTGGCGCAGCACAAAGCCGGTCGCCAGCTCACGGCGCAGATCCGCGAACTCGCGGCCCTCCCCACTCTCAAATATGTTTCCGATGCCGACAAGCTGGCCGACGCCCTGCGCGCCTTCCTTCGCATGTACCGCCCTCACGAGGCCCGCGAAGATACGGTTCTGTTCCCCGCATTCCGCTCCATCGTCTCTCCCCACGAATACGACGCCCTAGGCGACGACTTCGAAAAAAAAGAAGACGAACTCTTCGGCGACGAAGGCTTCTTCAAGGTAGTGAACCAGGTCGCCGATCTGGAAAAGAAGTTAGGCATCTACGACCTAGCCCAGTTCACCCCAAAGTAAAGGAGCGGCTGCTTAACCATGTTGCTCAAGATCTGACTTTCGGTGGCGCAGCGCTTCCAGCCCTGCGATAAAGGTCTTCTAATGTTGAGGGCTTCAGCCCCCGAGGCGGGACTGCGGTTTCTCCGCGTTAGCTGCTGCACCTTTGATACAGTGCGAACCGCCCCCGACAGGCATAGAATCCACTGGCGTAGCAATTCCGGGAACCCTGAAACCTTTCCCGAGGAGTATCATCTAAAGCTTGAGTCAGTTACACTCAAGGAGAGCCAATGGCCCAACAACCGCTTTCCGAGCAAGTTACTAAGCATCGGGAAATCAATGACGTACGGGCTTTGCCCGTGCTTCCTGTGCGCGATACCGTCCTCTTCCCGCACGCTGTCCTGCCCCTTACGGTAGGCCGCGAAAGTTCCGTTCAGCTCATCAATTCGCTCGGCGAAGATAAAACCATCGTTGTCGTGGCGCAGCGCGAGGCCCGCGTCGATAGCCCACAAGCCAGCGATCTTTATACCGTAGGCACATCCGCGGTCGTTCATAAGGTCGTCAAGATGCCCAACCAGAGCCTCTTCGTATTTGCCGAAGGCCTGGAGCGTGTGCGTCTCGGCGAGTTCACGCAAGTGTCGCCATTCATGCGCGCCCACGTGTCGCCCATCCCTGAAGGCGTTCCGCCCGACAGTTCTGAAATCGAAGCTCTGCAGCGCAACGTGCTGACGCTCTTCCAGCAGATCGTTGCCGGTTCGCCCACGCTTTCTGACGAGCTTTCCACGGTTGCCCTGAACATCGACGAACCAGGTCGCCTCGTAGATTTCATCGCCTCATCGTTACCGTCGCTCTCCACGCCCGACAAGCAGGACACGCTCGAAACCCTCGACATTCGCGCGCGCCTGGAGAAGATCAACCACCATCTCGCCAAGGAACTGGAAGTTCAGCAACTGCGCAACAAGATTCAGAGCGAAGTGCAGGACCGCGTCCAGCAGACCCAGCGCGAGTATTACCTGCGCGAGCAGATGAAGGCCATCCAGAAAGAACTGGGCGAGCAGGATGAAGGCCAGCGCGACGTCGAAGACCTCAAAAAGAAAATCGACGACGCTGGCATGCCCGACGAAGTAAAGAAAGAAGCTCTCAAGGAACTGGGACGTCTCTCGCGCATGTCTCCCATGGCCGCCGACTATTCACTCACGCGCAACTACGTAGAGTGGCTCGCCGTGTTGCCCTGGGCCAAGACTTCCGGCATCGAGATCGAGATCCCCAAAGCCAAAGAAATTCTGGATACCGATCACTACGACCTCGAGAAGGTCAAGGATCGCATCCTCGACTATCTCTCCGTCCGTCGCCTGAAGCCGAACATGAAAGGCCCGATCCTCTGCTTTGTCGGACCTCCCGGCGTGGGCAAGACTTCGCTCGGCAAGTCTATCGCGCGTGCCCTCGGCCGCAAGTTCGTGCGGCTCTCGCTCGGCGGCGTTCACGATGAAGCCGAAATCCGCGGCCATCGCCGCACCTACATCGGCGCTCTGCCCGGACAAATCATCCAGGGTATTCGCCGCGCCGAAACCAAAGATCCGGTTTTCATGCTCGACGAAATCGACAAGGTCGGCCGCGACTTCCGCGGCGACCCAGCTTCAGCCCTGCTCGAAGCCCTCGATCCCGAGCAGAACTTCAGCTTCCGCGACAACTATCTCGACGTCACCTTCGATTTGTCGAAGGTTCTTTTCATCACCACCGCGAACATGCTCGACCCCATCGCCGAACCCCTGCGCGATCGCATGGAAATCATCGAACTGCAAGGCTACAGCGAAGAAGAAAAGCTGCACATCGCGTTCCGCTACCTGGTTCCGCGGCAGGTCGAGGAGAACGGCATCACCGCCGAGCAGATCGAATTTCCCGAGGCCGCTCTGCGCTACATCATCCGTCACTACACTCGCGAGGCCGGTGTGCGCAGTCTCGAGCGCACCATCGGAACCATCTGCCGTAAACAAGCGCGGCGCCTGGCCGAAGGCAAGACTGACAAACTCGTCGTCACGCAGGAAGTCATTCAGGAATTTCTCGGCGGCATCAAGATCCGCACCGAAGGCGAAATCGAGGAGCGCACCGAACGCCCCGGCGTAGCCGTAGGCCTCGCTTGGACTCCCTCAGGCGGCGACGTGCTCTTCGTCGAAGCCAACGCCATGAAAGGCAAAGGTGGATTCACCATGACCGGCCAGATCGGCCAGGTCATGCAGGAATCCATGCAGGCAGCCCTGACCTGGGTGCGCTCCAACGCCGCGCAGCTAGGCATCGCCGAAGAGTTCTTCGCCGACCACGACATTCACATGCACGTGCCGGCCGGAGCAATTCCGAAAGATGGTCCCTCGGCGGGCGTGACCATGGCAACCACGCTGGTTTCGCTGCTCTCGGGACATCGCATCCGTCCGCTCACCGCAATGACCGGCGAGATCACGCTCAGCGGCAACGTGCTTCCCGTCGGAGGCATTAAGGAAAAAGTGTTAGCCGCCAAGCGCGCCGGAGTTACCACCATAATCCTGCCCGCGGAAAACAAGATGAACGTGCAGGAGGATCTCACTCCCGAGCAAATCGAGAACCTCACCATTCATTATGTCAAAACGATTGAGGAGGCCCTGCGAGTTTCCTTGCCGGTTGTGGCGGAATCGCTAGCCGCGAAGGTATTTATGGAGACGGAGTCGAAGCCGAAGGATTCCAAGCCCGAGCCTCCGCCCATTCGTCCCATCCAGGAACCCGCAGTGGTCCGCGACAAAGTAGTAACCTGGCAGTCGTAGAGCAGTCGTAGCGCGCAATCCTGTACCACCGCTGTCCGCAGCGCGGGCACCGAGCTCGTCTGCGAGCGCGCGCACTCACGACTCTCGCCTTCCGAGGCGGAGCCGAGGAATCTGTGTAGTACCGTGAATGCGTGCGGCACCAGCGAATGCATGTAGTACCGTGGAAGAGCGGCGCTTCGCGCCTGCCGCGACGCGAAATACAGTCACGCGTGAGGATGCGAAACTGTAGTCCTCGCGCGGAGAGTCGGCTCGCTACTCAGCGCCAGATGTTTCCCTAGCAGCAAGCGATGCGTACTGACCGCTGATCACTGACGACTGCTTCACTGGCTTAACTTGATAGCCAACTGACGCTCCGGCTGCGTCATCTGGCTCCACAATTTCTGCAGATCGTTCTGCAGCGCCTGATTCTCCGGCTCCTTGTGCAGAGCTAGCGCAAACCACCGGTAAGCCGTAGGCAAATCCCGTGGCGTGCACGTGCCGGTCGAGTACAGCGCGCCCAAAGAAATCATCGCCTTCACATTGGACTGTCCCGCCGCCGGCTTCAGCAGCCCCAGGCCGCGCTCGCAGTCCGGCCGCACTCCGCGTCCATAAATGTAGCGCTCCGCCTCAGTCACCGAATCCACAGGTTTCGCCGCGGCAGGCTTCGCTGCGGCAGGCTTGCGCGCCGCCGCTCTCCGCCCGGCGTTCGGCTCCGCCGCTACCGGTTGCTTGTCGGAATCCGTATCCCCAGCCTGTGACGCCAAAGCACCAGAATCGCCCGCGTTACTCTGCGGAGTAGTCTGCTCAGTGTTCTGCGGTGCCGCAGCCTGCGCAGGAGCACTCGGCGCCGGAGCGCTTTGTGCAGGCGTGTCTTGCGGAGAAGTCTGCGCTGGACTCGTCTGCCCCGCGCCAGACTCCGCCGGACTCGCCGCGCCCGAAGCAGTCGCCGTCCCAGCGCCAGCCTGCGGAGCCGCGACCGCCGGTGCCGCCGTCGCTCCTCCCGAATCCGCATTGCTCGGTCCAGCCTCCGGCGCTTGCTTCGTCGCAGCCGTCGGCTTCTTCTCGCCCGCGTTCAGCCAGTCGAAACCCCCGCGCTTCCAGTGCAGGTAGCCGAATCCCAATGCCAGCGCCAGCGCGGCCACGACCAGAATGAACTTGCCCCAACTCCGCGGTTCTTCGACATCTTCCAGCAGATAATCCACATTCGACGACGGCCGCAGCGGATCGTGCCCGCCATCCGCATGCCGATCGCCTTGAAGTCCGCCACGCCCCGAGCCCGCTCCAGCAACAGGCGTGTTCAAGCCAAGAAACGACGGCCCGGTGATCACCGGTCCCGCACTCGCCCCAGCATCGGATCGGGCATTCGCCGGCGGCGAAGAAACCCCCGCCGGACGCCGCTCCACAGGCGCAACCGTCGCCCCAGGCAAAGGCGCCTGTCCTCCAGCCTGATCTTGAGCCACCAAAGCAGCCCCGCACATCCCGCAAAAGCGGTTAGCGTCCTCATTCTCATTGCCGCATCGTCCGCAGCGCACACGTCCTCCTAAAGTCCAGTTTCTAGCTTAACTCCGTTGCCCCAAGTCCCGCGAGTACGATGCAGATTCCAGGTGTCAGAGCTAAGCCTGTATGGCGACGGGCGCCTCGCCCAGCCTGCCCTGAGCGAAGTCGAAGGGTCCAGCCGAGCGCAGCCAGGCGCTCTTTCCTGACTTGATTGGATTGAGATTGGAAATGGCAAACTCTTTGCCGCCTCCTCAATTCAGAGGCGCACCAGACGGGTCCGTCAGGGCAATCAATTTCCCCACCGGATACTCTTCTTGCGTAAGCGGAATCGCAGGTTCGGAGTTCAGAATAGTCAGCATCTCGCCGCTGTGCACCCCGCGCACCAGCAAGCGATCTCCCTCCAGTCCCACCACGCGATACTTCTCGTCGAACACTGACATAGCAGAGGTCCTACCTATCTATTAGACGCCAGTTTCCCGATTCCCGATAGCAAAGAAACTCACCCAACCCACTCGAAAGTTCCGAATCGGAACCCGGCGCACCCGGTCCTCGTCATTCGTCCTTTTGCCCCCCGTCCGATTCTGGCTGCTGCTCCCGCCGTTCCACCCCACGCGCTGCATTACATGCGGATTGCGGAGGCCCGGCCGCCAGTTCGTTGACGTCATACTGTCCCCGGCATAGGCCGAATGCGAAGTCTATTTCCTGCTCGTCCAATTCTTCTTCGGCGAGAGGAATTTTCCTCGATGGCTCCAGGATCCTCTTCATTTCTGGATCTGGCCCCACTCTCCAGGCAAACTGCTGTGGATCCGTCACCGGGCTGCCTCCGGGGAAAACAATCTACTGCCTCCTAATTATATGCGCGCCAGCGTAGAGCGGGCGCCCTCGCCAATCGGTAGTGGCTCAGTCTGATTTGTCATCCTGAACAAGCGTTCTTTGCGCAGTGAAGGATCCGGGCGAGCCGCGCGACGCGTCGCGTTCTTTGCGACGCAGTAATCGCGCGTTTGGCTCGCTTCCTTTTCGAACTGAGCCAATACCCGCCAATCCCGCCTTGGAGAGCAACTTGACTCCCAGTGTTAAAATAAAGCTTAGGGATATTCCCGAAAATCTCGCTAAATCCGGCGGAGCCCCAAGCTCCGCCTTTCGCATCTCTCTGGAGTTCCGATGTCCAAACGCCGCAGCAAGCCCCGCAAGCCGCGCAACCGCGTCCGCCCCAACCCCAAACGCACCGGAGAGCATTCCGAAATCGCTTTCCTCTACCGCTGCGACCAGCGCCAATTCGCCATCTCCAAGCCCTTCGGCGACAGCGAGAAATATGACTTCATCCTCGACAACCGCCCCCGGCCGAAAGTGAAACTCTTCCGCATCCAGGTCAAATGCACCGAGTGCCTCCGCGCCGGAGCCTACGAAACCCGCGCCACCTATACGGTAGGCAAAGGCCGCGCCGTCTACACCAAGCGCGACATCGACTTCATAGCCGCCCACGTAGTCCCGCTAGATATCTGGTACATAATCCCCGTAGAAGTCTGCACTCCGCAACCCATGCTCCGCTTCTACCCCCACCGCAAAGCCAGAAAGATGCGCCTGGAAAAATACCGAGAAGCCTGGCACCTGCTAGACCCTCCACAACCAAATCCCCCAACCATAACCATCCAAGCCTGCATAGACGAAAATTACCCCGAAGGCTACGAACCAGAAATCGACCCCGACTGGCCAGACGAAAAGACGGAGCCATAGGGTGGCGCAGCGCTTCAGCGCTGCGATAAGAGGCCCTAAATTAACTTTTTGTCATTCCGAACAGGGCCGAAGGCCCGGTGAGGAACCTGCTGTCGGCTCCCCGCCACGACCATCCTCGTGTGGAGCGGACACTCCTGTCCGCTGCCTTTGACTTTGCTCTTGGTTTTGCCCTTGACTTTGCCTTTGACCCTGCCCGTGAACTGAGGGACACCACCCCCGCCAACACAACCGTGGAAGAGCGGCGCTTAAGCGCCGCGTAAAGCGTTAGGGTGGAGCAGCGCTTCCAGCGCCGCAAACAAGCCCACCCCAACCAACAAACCCCTGTCATTCCGTCTCTAACGACGTTGCACCCTGTCAAGCGTTTTGTGGCAACACTTCGGCGTCGACGCCGGAAGCAGCGCCATTTCGTTCTCGTAGAACGCTTTTGACTCCCAGACCAAGCTCGTCACTCTCTTAAATCCTGCAGCGGGACACCCGGTCCCACCATCCATCTCTTCGGGACTTGCACCCACGATTGCTCACTTCGATCTCCCCGACTCTTTCAGGGAGGCAGGCTGCCCACTCAAACGCTCGGCTCTTGCTTGCCGGCCACGGAATGACTCGGGCTTACCTGCATGACGGCCTGACTCAGTTGCGCGTACGTCCAGTCTTCGCGCAACATCAGGTACAACCGCGTGGCCAGTTTCCTGGCCACCGCCACCTTGGCGACGCTGCGATTCTTGCGCGCCGCCAGGCGACGATAGAAGCGTTTCAGCTGCGGATCGTAACGTGCCGCCGTCTGCCCCGCTTCCACCAGCAAAAAGCGCAGAAACGAACTGCCCTGTTTGCTGATCTTGCCCAGCCGCTGTTTCCCGCCGCTGGATTCTTCGCTCGGAATCAGGCCAAAATAACTGCCCACTTGCTTGCCCGATTCAAAACGCTCCGCCGGTCCCAGCGTCAACACCATGGCCAACGCCGTCACCGGTCCCACTCCCGGATGCGTCATCAACAACACCGCTTCCGGCCGCTGCCGCGCTTCTTCCTCCACCCGCCGGTCCAGTTCGACCACCTCTGCTTCCAGCCCGTCCAGCGCTTCCAGCAACCGCTTTCGCCGCTCCGCCGCGTACGGCAGCAAGGGCAACTGCTCCAACTCCTCGCGCCCTGCTTTCGTCCACAGCTTGCGCTTTTTCTGCACCCCGCAGCTCAGCGCCATGGCCTGCAACTGGTTCTTGGTGCGTGTCCGCGCCTGCACTTGCTTGTGCCGATGCACCAGCAACTGCCGCACGTCCCGTACCTCCAGGCTCGGCACCCAAATCCGCGGAAACCGGTTCTCCACCAGCAACTGCAACAGATGCTCCGCGTCCCGCCGGTCCGTCTTCTGCTTGCGCACCTCCGCAGCCCGCACCCGCGCCGCATCCCCCAACCACAGCTCGATGCCCAACTCCTCCAGCAGCCGCTCAAACCACGGATAGTGCCCGCAAGCCTCCATCCCCACCAGCACTTCCTGGCCCGCCAGCGACCGGTAAAACCCTTCCGCCTCCTCGCGGTGCTGCAACCGCTTCTCTTCGATCTCTCCCGTTCGATTGTCAAAGATCGCGACCTGCTGAAACCCAGGATGAAAATCACAGCCTATAATCAGCATGACGTTGGCTCCTCTCACGAGCCTTGGTCGTGTTCATCGCATACCAATCTACTCGCGACGGGCCAACGTCGTTATGCAATCAAACCGGGCCAAAGGCCCGGTGAGGAACCTGCTGTTGACTTCGCTTGAGATCTCCACAAACCCCGCCCGCGAAAGACCGGGAAGGGCACGACGTTCCGTGCCGCCCAGACACGAAGAAAGGGAACCGGGCTTCAGCCCCTGCGCCCGTGTGGGACGGACACTCCTGTCTGTCGCGTTTGACGTTGCAACGGAACTGATGGAATCTCCACCGAGGCACAGCCCGTGTCACGGAAGCATGCTTGGGAAGAGGCACATGCGGTCTTTGTGCGACCTGATTTCACTCCCACTCGACAAATCATCTGATAGCTTTTCTTCGGTGTTCCAGTTAGTCTATGACTCAGTTATCGGGCCCCGACGAACTTCCTGCATCGAGGCAATGCCACAATGAAGCTAACCGAAGTTGAAATTAAATACTTCAAGAACATCCTTGACTCAACCCCAGTTTCGATCGAGAAGGACATCACCTGCTTTGTCGGCAAGAACGAATCCGGGAAGACGGCTTTTTTGCATGCCCTGTACCGCCTCAATCCCGCTAATGCAGGCGCTAAATTCAACGTCCAGCAGCAATATCCCGCTTGGCTCGAAAAGGCTCACCGTCGCGAAGGAAAGGTATTGGAGGAGGTAAGCCCTGTCCGAGCGACGTTCGCGGTCGAGAAGGCGGACCTCGCACTGCTTGAGGCACGGTTCGGCAACGGCTGCCTGAAGTCCAAGCACATCACTTATGAAAGGGCTTACGGTGGCCAAGGCTCGCTTGGCTATGAGACTGACGAAGGAAAGGGAGTCGCTTTCCTTCTGAGCAGCATCGAAGTCCCTGCCGACTTTAAGGAACGGGCTGGAAAGATCAATAAGTTCTCCGAACTGGACACGCTACGAAAGGATATGGAGGCCAATGGCGGGGAAGCCTGCACGTCTGCTTGCGCGGACCTCGATGAAAAGAGGGAAAAGATGTTCGGCGAGGCCGAGAACTGGCGCTCGGCTGCGCACGCCGTAATTGTCCGCTTGATGCCGAAGTTTTTCTACTTTGACGAATACAGCTCTTTACCGGGGACCATCAAGATAGCGGAATTACTCCAGAAGAAAAGAGACACACTCTCCGAAGAGGAAGCGACGGCGCGGTCACTGTTGGACCTGGCTGCTGCAGAGAAAGACTATCTACTTAATGCGGATTATGAGGTGAGGAAACGCGAGTTGGAAAACGTTGCTAATTCCCTCACTCATGACGTGCTGGAGTATTGGAGCACCAATCCTGAACTACGGGTTCACATCGACTTAGTGCAGAAGACTGTTCAGTTACAACATCCTCAACAGGGAGTCCACGCCGTTCTTGACGAACTGAAAATTCGTTTGTGGGACGACCGCCACCTGCTTTCGCTCCCCTTCGACCAGCGCTCCTCTGGCTTCCGTTGGTTCTTTTCTTTCCTAGCCGCCTTCTCACACTACGAGCAGCGAGACGAACCCATCATCATCCTCCTGGACGAGCCTGGCCTGGGGCTTCACGCCCGAGCACAGCATGACTTTCTGCGTTTCATCGAGCAGCGTCTGGCAAAGAAGTGCCAAGTTCTCTACACAACCCACTCGCCGTTCCTTGTCCAACCTGCGCACCTCGAACGTGCGCGTCTTGTTCAGGATGAGGGCCGGAAAAAGGGGTCTCGCGTGAGTTCCGACATCCTGTCGATCGACAAAGACACGCTCTTCCCGCTGCAAGGTGCCCTCGGCTATGACCTTGCCCAGCATCTTTTCGTCGCCCCACACACCTTGTTATCGAGGGAACCTCCGACTACACGTACTTGCTGCTCCTCTCCGACCACCTAAAGGCCATGGGGCGGGTGGGATTAGACGATCGTTGGTCGCTCGTACCGGTGGGCGGCGCGGACCTAGTTCCTTCGTTCGTCGCGCTTCTAGGCCATCATCTGGAGGTTACAGTACTGGTCGATTCGAGGAAGGAAGGCAACCAGCGCCTGCAGAAAATGGCGGACCAAGGAATTCTTGAACGTAATCGCATCATCACCATTGGAGAAATCACCAAGACAAAACTTGCAGACATCGAAGACCTGTTCAGCGTCGATGAGTACCTCAGTCTGTACAACTCGGCTTTCGGCGCTGCGGTGAAGAATACCGACCTAGTCGGAGCGGATCCGATCATCTCCAGAATCGCCCGGTTTCTCGGCGTTGACCGCTTCGATCACGGACGACCAGCCGACGCACTCCTCCGAAGCCGCGACAAGTTTCTTCCGGCCTTGACCGCAGATACGCTGAACCGATTCGAGGAACTATTCAAGAAGGTGAACGCAACCCTAAAGTGAACCAAAGGCGGGCCTATCGTTAGTCTACGGCGGGTGGCCCACATCTGGATGCCCCATTTCTCGCGTCCTTTGCGAGAAGTGGGGAAGGCCACCAACCTACTCCCCCGCCGCCTTCTTCACATCCTCAAACTGATTAATCTCCACAGTCCCTTCCGGAAACCGTGCCGTGATCTTCAACTCTCCGCCCATCGCTTTAACAAAACTCTGCAGCGTGCTCACGTACATATCCGCGCGCCGCTCCAGCTTCGACACCGCCGCCTGATTCACTCCCAGGATTTTCGCCAAATGCACCTGCGTCATCTCCCGCGCCTCGCGCAGCTCGTCCAGCGGCATCTCCGCGCGGTACTTCTCCAGCAGAACGCGCGAACGCTCCCGCGCCGCAGGGGACATCTTCTCGCGAAGGGTATTGAAGTTCTTGGGCATCGCACTTCCTCCTAAAATCAGTTCAGGTATTTCTTTCCAATCCGGGCCAGGTGCCGATCGAACAAGTCATCGGCGATTGGAACGAATCTCTCGTACCACTTGGGATCGCCCGTTTTATCTCCGCCAATCAGCAGCAGAGCCGTGCGCCGGGGATCAAACGCAAACAGAACTCGAAGCTGCTTCGCGCCAACTTTCCCACGCAATTCTTTCATGTTCGAATGGCGGGAACTCGTAATCACATCAGCGTGAGGGCGAGCCAGCGTAGGGCCATGTTCTTCCAGCAGTTCGACCTTCGTGTTGACTTCCGCCTGCTCCTCTTCCGACAGCGTGTTCCACCAAGCCTCGAACTCGTCGGTGTACTCGACCGCCCACGGCATGCCTGCAGTATTCCATATGAGGAATATTGTGTCCAGCAAAAAGGCTCCCGTGACGCCCGAAAGCCCCTTTTCCTTTCAACAACTTACCCCCATCCAATCCCCCATATCCCCGCTAAACCCCGTTTTTCCCCCGTTCGTTGCGATAAAGATGCGCAACTGCTTGCCCTCCAATAACATCACTATTAGACAAACACCCAGGGAAAAGTGTACGAACCAGGTTCAATTCCTGGGGAGAGCCACAGGCAATTGGGTTTTGCAGACAAGGTTGTGTGGGACCGGTTTTGTGGGTAGGGATGTCAGCCGAAGCCAAGGCAAGTTTCCGCCCGAGTGTTTCCCAAGACCAATCTCCAAAACTCAAAACCAAAGAAGCTAGGAGCTAGAAGCTAACATGCGCAAGCCGATCAAGTACGTAGAGAAAGCAGTCACCGTCGCCGCCAAAGGCGCTTGGGTTGTCTTCGACAGCTTGAACCGTATCAAGCCCAACCCTTCGCCCACCCCTAAGTGGTCCGACAAGCCTCTGCTCAAGTCCTACGAAAAGTCGAAGCCGCCGCTGGGCTGGCCCCGCTCCACCGATTCGCTGTGCCCGAAGTGTGTGCCGGAAATCCGCCAGCAGATTCTCGACGGCAAACTCCCGCACGAAGTTCTGATGAACGAAAAAGTCGGAGAGATCAAGGCCACCATCATCGAAAGAGATGGAAAGATTTTGATGGTAAAGGACTGTCCGAAGCACGGCCACTTCGAAGACGTGATGTCGATCGACACCGAATTCTCCAAGCACCTGGAAGACGTCTTCCCCGGCCGCGACATCCTCGCGCACAACGACGAGAAGCTGCACCATCACGGGTCTTCGACGGTTAAGTACGGACGCGGCTCGGTGCTGACAATCGATCTGACCAACCGCTGCAACATGATGTGCGATCCCTGCTTCATGGACGCGAACCAGGTCGGCTTCGTCCACGAACTGCAGTGGGAAGAAATCAAGCAGATGCTGGACAACGCGATCACCATCAAGCCGCGCCGGCAGATGAGCGTACAGTTCTCGGGCGGCGAGCCCACGTTGAGCCCGTATTTCCTCGACGCAGTGCGCTACGCCAGAAAAGTGGGATACAACTCCGTGCAGGCCGCAACCAATGGAATCGAATTCGCAAAGAGTTTTGAGTTCTGCCAGCAGGCAGTCGAAGCCGGCATGCGCTACGCCTACCTGCAATTCGACGGCATCGGCAACGCCGCCAACGCACATCGTATGGTCGGCAACCTCTTCGACGTAAAACTAAAGGCAATCGAAAACCTGCACAACGCCGGAGTAGAAATCGTCCCGGTAGTAACGATCGTCAACGGCATCAACAACGAACAAGTAGGAAGAATCATCAAGTTCGCGCTGGATAATCCCAAGACGATCAGCTTCCTGAGCTTCCAACCAGTGAGCTTCACCGGCCGCGACGAAGCCGTAACCGACGACCGCCGCCAAGCCCAGCGCTACACGCTAAGCCACCTGGCCCACGACGTAAAAAACCAAACGGGCTTAGGCGAACCAAGCCGCGACTGGTTCCCCATCAGCTTCATGGGAACCTTCAGCGATTGGGCCGACCTAATGCACGCCAACGACGTAAAAAACGACTGGGGCCAACTGTCGTGTGGTTGTCATCCTAATTGCGGGACGGGGATGGCGGTTATGATCGATAAGGAGACTAAGGAGGCTGTGCCGGTTACTGCGTTCCTTGCGGGCGATCAACTGGCCAAGGATATTGCCAAGGTTAACGATGCGGCGCGGGGGAAGTTTCTTACTGTGTTTGGGATGGCGTTGTGCTTGATGAAGAACTACGATCCGTATCAGGCGCCTACGCATTTCAAGCTGATGGATCTGCTGCGGAAGTTTGACAAGAACTTTAACGCTACCGGGAAGAATTATGGGAAGGTTGGTCCGGACCGTACTGTCGATGACGTGATGAAGCGGCGGCAGGACCGGTGGAACTTCCTGTTTATAGCGGGGATGTGGTTCCAGGATCTGTTTAACTACGACTTCCGGCGGACGGAGCAGTGCATTATCCCGTATGCCACGCAGGAAGGGGAGATTTCGTTCTGCGCTTACAACACTGGCGTGGGTTGGCGGAACATCATTGAGAAGATGCACATGACGGCCACGCTGACCAAGTGGTATGAGGAGCATGGGCGGCACGAGATTTTTGCGGGCGGGAAGAAAGTGCAGATGGACGATGCCACGCACTCGCTGCTGCTGCGTGAGAACATTGTGACCACCGAATTGCAGCACGATCTGGACAAGCTGGGCATCGCGAAGAACGCTCGCGAGGAGAAGAAGCGGGCGCGGGATGCGAAGGCGGCTTTGGCGGTTGATCACTCGGCGACTCCGGTTCCGGGACATCGTGGGCCGCAGAAGAATGATGAGGCTTACAACGCGCGCATGGCTTCGCTCTACCGCGAAGTTGTGTTGAAGGAGAAGCCGGCGGTGGCGGAGAACGGATTCATTCCGCTGGGCGCGCTGGGCAAGGCGAACGGGAATGGCAATGGAGCGCATGCTCCTAAGCCGGAAGTGGCTGAGCCGGTGGCAGGAGACTGAAGGGCAGCTTCTGGCTACATGCTTCTAGCTCAAACCAACGGGCCGCCTGGGGGCGGCCCGATTTGTTTTTCGTCCGATGGGCGGCGTTGCGGCGGCCGCCTGCGCCTTCGCCGTGGCTCCGGTCGTCGCTTTGCTCCTTCCTGCGCCACGGCTGCGGCGCTCCCCGCCCGCTTGCCCACGAACTGTCCGGCTTCGTCGCTTCGCTCCTCTCCGCGGACAGTTCGCCCAACAACGTTCCGAGAAGACAGAGCTGAAGTCGGAGGCAGCGGGCGAGGGCGCCCGCTCTACACAGCAGCGTGCCTCCAGCTTTGCGGTAGTGTCCTAATAGTGCGTTGAACAAAAAATGCCCTGACCTATGGTTCCCCTAGAACTGAGGTCAGGTCCTCAACGCACTATTAGGACGCCACGGACCGTATCTGCCTGCTGCACAGTAACGGTTCTTCCGACGGTGTCAACGAAGTTCCGGATGAGCGCTGGATGAGCGTGGAAGGTGCTGGAAAAACAGGGTTTGACTGTGGGGATTAGTTGAGTTAAGTTGGACGGCCAGTCGTGGAAAAGAGGCGGTGTGTGGCGTCAGGCAGCCTTCTCCGTGGCTCCGGTCGTCGCTTTGCTCCTTCCTGCGCCACGGTTGCGGCGCTCCCCACCCTCTTGCCCACGAACTGTGCGGCTTCGTCGCTTCGCTCCTCTCCGGACAGTTCGCCCCAGACTCAATATCCGAGGGTCAGCATGGCGATGAAGCTGCCGAGTTTGTTTTTGCTGTACGCCTTTGGCGGACAGGAGTGTCCGCCCCACACGGGCTGCGGCGCGCCCCGCCCGCTTGCCCACGAACTGTCCGGCTTCGTCGCTCTCGCTCCTTGCAGGACAGTTCGCTCATGGATACAGCACGGGCGAGAACTCCAGGCACGTGACGCGAGCTTCGGCCGGAGATGCAATGACTTCGGTCTGGTTGCTACTAACCCTTGTATGGTCTGCGATCCACTCCCGCATTCACGAAATGGGTTCCGTTCCATTTGAATCTCTCGGTAACGACCCAGTCGGTACAAGCGCGGCATTGGCCGCTCAGGAAAGTGACAAACAGTTGCTGCTTGCTGATGTAAACTTCAGAGATTCGGGTCCAATCGATTTGTTTGTTTCCTGAATCGGATGGTGGAATGCCTCCAAGGTGTCGAGGACCTGTTGGCGACATCTCGAAAACGAACAGTTCCGCCATCTCAAAGTTAGCTGCACCACCGCAGGCGCCCAGAACCACCGCCTCGTCTTTGCCATCGCCTTTGAGATCACCATAAGCTATGCTGACGATCCTGAAGTAGTTCTCCTCGTTTTCTTTGACCTCCCTCCATTCGCCGTTTGAGACATGGACGGTTTCGTTTAGGCAGTCAGGGCGATACTCATAATTGCGAAAATCGACACGCTGAATCCCGTTGCCACGGGGTTGCCCTGCTAGGAATGGGGCAGGATTGGCAGCTTGAGGATGGCTTTTCTGGGATGGCATCGCCTCGTGAGGGCCAACCTGAATTCTTGAGACCGTGCCACTGTTGTTGCCGGTGACCCAAATGTTCGCCCCGTCGAAGATTACGCGCGTGGCGCTCCCCTCAATGGCGAAGGTTCCTAGCACCTTGCCAGTACTCGCATCCAGTTTGGTCACGTTACTACTCTGGTAGTTCGCTACCCACATATTGACGCCGTCAAAGGCTATATCCACGGGGTTCGATCCTACGCCGAACGTTCCCAGCACTGCGCCATCGATCGCTCGCAGCTTGGTGACGGTATTGCTCCCCTGGTAATTCGTAACCCAAATGTTGGCCCCATCGAAGGCGATGGCGTCGGGGTTGGGTACGTTGAACTTTCCCTCGATGCTGCAGTCAGTCGCCCGCAGCTTCCACACAGTATTGTCGGTCCCGTTCGCCACCCAGATGCTGGCCCCTACAAACGCGACGCCGTTAGGCCCGTTTCCCACAGGGCAGGTCGCGAGCCGCTTTCCGTCGCTCGCCCGCAGCTTGGTGAGGCTGTTGCTCTGGTTATTGCCAACCCAGATATTGGCTCCATCGAAGGCCATCCGTTCGGGATCTTGACCCACGCTGAAAGTCCCGAGCGTAGTGCCGTCGCTGACTCGCAGCTTTGTCACCGAACTGTCGTTGCCGTTCGATATCCAGATGTTCGCCCCGTCAAAAACGACTTCACGGGGAAAGTTTCCAGAGCTGAAGGTCCCGAGCACCGTCCCGTCGTTCGCCCGCAGCTTCGTCATGGTATTGCCGAGGTTGTTAACTACCCAGATGTTTGCCCCGTCAAAAGCAATTCCAACGGGGGCCGACCCCACGCCGAAGCTCGTTGCGCTGCGGGCCGCGTTCTTAGGCGCACTCGGGCGGAATTGCGCGGGCGTGCCGACACAGAGAACGGGTGCTGTCGCGAGAACCAGTGCCACGCGCGGCAGGATGTGCTTCTTCACGATCGACCTCCTTGAAATTTTGCTGGCTTCCGAATCACGCGGCCTTGCTGCAGTCCTTTCCGAATCTTGTGTTTATCCTCGACTGCTGAAAAATGCATGGACTGCTGAAAAATGCATGTTTCTCAATAACTGTCGGACGACTCAGATTGATTTGGTCCACAGAAGTTTCGCTGCCTCAGCGACAGAGGGCTAATCTCGTACCGTCCCGATTGCCTCCCTGGGAGACGTCATCGCAAGAAAGGGTGTTTCCTTGCCAATCGCACACTTTGTCGCAGGTCTCGCCGAGGTATCCGCAAAGATCGGTAAACTTGTTGCCTGCGTCATCTGGCACATAAACGCGCTTGAAGTCACCGCAGTTGCGGCGAAGTTCGGCGTCTCGGTCCTGCGCGACGTTTCCGTTGGCGAAGCCCACCCAAGATTTCTGTGCGTCTGCGGTCGAGAGGGGATTGGTCGCGGTTGATTGCTCGCCCGGAACCGTCTTCGGGGTGAGATCGGGCGGAGAAGCGGCGTGGGAGACCGATCGGGACGAGACAGAGGAGCGGTAGAAAAAGAGCGCACCTACGACGACCACAATCGCAAGAGCAGTCAGCGCCCACGGCGAGAGATTACTCACCGAGCTCGATCCGCCAAACTTCTCAATTTTTCCTGCCTTAGACGCGTGTGCCCAGGGCATGGAGGCGGAACTAGATTTCGAGGCGGGCAAGGGCGGGGGTGACGGCCGGGACAGCTGCGAGGCAGTGCCTGGCGACGGACTAGCCTCGACCGTGGTGCCGCAGGCGGTGCAAAATTTAGTGCCAGATTCAAGTGAGGCCGCACAGTTTGTACAGAAGCCAGTCATAGGGTCCTCGTGGCGGTTGTCTGCCGTTTGCGTCATGCGGCCTTGCCGCAATCCTTGCAGAATCTCGCAGTGGCGGGGTTGTCTGCACCGCAGGAGTTGCATAGCTTGCGGGCGGAAGAGATGACGGTGGGCGCACTCGAGGGAGCGCCGCAGTGCTGGCAGAATTTTGCGATCGCGGGCATCGGCTGACGGCAGCTGCCGCATTCGTCGGTCAGAGCGCCTGCCGAACCGGCAGAGGCCCGCTCGCTTTGAGAAATTAAGGACGAAGCAGATGCCGCGTGAAACACCGCCTCGGTAAAGCCGTCCAAGTTGTGCGAGATTAGGACTGCTATGCCAACCACCGGGAGTGCGATAAGGATAAGGAATGTCCAACCGTAGATGTCGGGGGACTGTCTGAGAACGACCACAGCAGCCTTCTGAAAGGCCACCAGAGTGGCGCCAGTGGCCATGTTCACCTCTGCCTTGGCGATTCCTTGCATCATTTGGGCCAAGCCGGGCGCAAGTTGGTCGAGGTTGATTGAGGATAGGGTCTGGCCCGCTTTAGACAAGTCCGAGGGTGAAAAAAACAAGCACGCTGTTGGCGTCTCGTATTGCCCGTAGGCGATCAAGAGAATTACAGCCAGGGTAGCCAAGGATATGATTTTGCCGACATCCGGAAATCGTGTTGAATTCGCGGCAACTGAACGGCCGAGGCGGAGACCGAACCGCAGGAGGACTAAGAGGAGCAGAGTGTCAACCACGGCATCGGCGATAACGAGGGGACTCATCAGCGAATTCCCGATTGGTGAGGCCTTGGCCAGCATCGGGAGAGCGCCTAGGATTGCACGGAGGACGAGAAGTCCAACAATTGTGATGACCAGGCGGACGATTTTCTTTCCAAAATCGGGGTTGAGAATTGGGTGTCCTTGAGTCATGGTTTGCCTCCTGCGAGAGTCACAATAAGAGTTCTCCAGGAGAAGTCAACGAAGTTCCGGATGAGCGCCAGATTAGTGCGGAAGATATAGGAAAGACGTGGGGTTGACTGCGGGGATGAGTTCGGGTAAGTTGGGCGTCCAGTTGTGGCAAAGGGGGCGCGCCACGACGACTCCGGGGTGTGCGGGAGGGAGTAGTGTCGATTGAAAAAGTAGAAGGGAAGCGAGAGGGCTCATCAGTTCGGCTGGCGATCGGGTTTGATCTGTTCGAACTAGATGCGAGAGGAGTCAGCTTCGGCGGAGAGGGTTGCCGGTGGATCTGCCACCGCAGGCGCTTAGGGTTCTGGTGATGCTGGCGGAGCGTCCCGACGAAGTGGTTACGCGGCAAGAGATCAAAGAGGCGTTGTGGCCAGGACAGTCCTATGGCGACTTTGACAGCCGACTGAATTTCGCGATCAAAAAGCTTCGGGAAGCGCTGGGCGACGATGCGGAACAGCCACGTTATATTCAGACTGTGCGCAACGCCGGGTATCGGTTTATTGCGCCGGTGCTGGAGGTGCAAAGGCCTTCTGTAGTTGTTCCGAACTCTACGCCGGGGACTGTGCCGGCGGGCCAGGGAGTATGGCTTGGCCGACGTGGGTTGTCTGTCGTGTTTATGACGGCTGCACTGGTTGCCGTTGCGGCTGTTTTCGTGCTGCGGCAGGGTAAGCCTGGTCAGCTCGCAGCGGCTGAGGCGAAAGCGCGGCTGGCCACAACCAACGTGGAGTATGAACCGCGCATTGATTCTGTGACTGCGATACTTCCCCAGACTCGACAGAGAATCATCATTACGGGGCGGGGCTTTGGGTTGCACGTGCCCTATGTACACACGGATTCTCCGTATCTGGCCATGCGGGACTTGACTGCGAACTGGTCTGCGGGGCGCATGATTCCGCAGAATTCGGATGAGGTTATGCTGGATGTAGAGAGCTGGGCGGATACGGAGATTGTGGTGAGCGGGTTTAGCGGCGATTACGGGATGAAGGGGTGGAAGCTTGCGGCGGGCGATGAGTTGGAGATTGCGATCTGGAATCCGCAGAGTGGGGCGGGACCGGGGTTATTCCATGTAACCGTCGCCCCCACGAACGCGTTGCGATAGTTTTGCTATCTTACCTCTGCTGGGAGCGAGGATTACTCCCGGCAAAGCCCCACTTCTCGCAAAGAACGCGAGAAATGTGCATCCGGCAGCGCCCGCTTGCCCACGAACTGTGCGGCTTCGTCGCTTCGTTCCTTGCAGGACAGTTCGCCCGAGAGTATTCGACTAGTCTTGCGCTCGTGGTGAGCATCGCCCACTTCTGGCAAACGATGTGAGAAGTGGGGTACTTGTTTTATCCCGCTCTAAATCACCCTCCGGCGTTTTGTGAAGCCCCAGCTTGATTTCACTGAGCGACGCAGCGACCGAACCAGCGGCGGCAGAGGCCGGATGACGTGTTATCGGGAATGCAGGCGGAGCCAGGGGAGGGAATGGGATGCGGGATGTAGATGGCGCCACTTGCCGTGGAAGGGTTGGCGTAGCCGTCGTCGAAAACGATGCAGGACACCTGCCTGCCATCGCTGGCCGTGCCCAACCCAAACCATCGGCGACAAGTGCCGGTAGCAGTGGCGTCGGGAACGCAGGCTTGATTCCCGTTCTTTGGAATGTAGATCGCACCCGAAGGTCCAGCCAGATTGGCGCTGCCGTCATTGAACACATTGAAAGTGACAGACACGTTGGTGGTGACGGTGTGGCATTGACCAAACCATTTGCGGCAGACGCCGAACTGCCCTCCGGGCATGCAAGCCTTGCCCTGCTCGTTGTTGGTCGTGCGACCAGAAATAAAGATGGCGTCGGTGGGCCCCTGCAGGTTCGAGCCACCATCGTCAAAAACCGAACAGACGATGGCCTCTTGCGGCGGAGGCGGAGGCAGGCAGTTGGGTGTGGGGAAAGTTATCGAATGGCCGGAGCTGAGGGATTGGAGCGGGGTGCCGCTTTGCAGCTCTTCGCAAATGACGCTGCCGTTGGCGTTGCGGAGTTTTAGATCGATGGACTGGATGTCCCAACCGCCGCCGCCGCTCAGGGTGAGGAGTTCGCCTTGTACGGGCGAAGTGAGCAGATTCCGGGAGACACGAACATGGAGAGAACCGCTGTCCCAGGAGTTCGTGTTGGGGAACTTGCCGATAACGCTAAAGGTTGAACCATCCTGCGCCTGCAAGAGGCCGGATAGCCCGTTGCCACCGGAGAGTCCTTGATTGCCGGTCATGAATATGGTCTCTACCGTGGGACCGGTAAAGTTGCTGACAGAGGTGGTGATGCAGTTTTCGTCATCGTTGCTCCAGAGCTGCTGGAGAACGAGGGGGTCGCCATTGAAAGTGGCGTTGCTGCCGTTGGCGGCGAGCGGGCCCAACTGGGGACCAGAGAAATACGGAAAAGTGCAGAGATCCGCCACTTCTGCTCCGTCAAGAGCGAGCCAGGCATTGTTGGTAAACCAAGGATCGGTGATCATTTCTGCAAATTCGTGGGAGAGGGCGACGGTTTCACGGTCCGCAGCCATTTGACCTTGGTCCGGCTACCCAGGAAGTAAAGGCCGATTAGCAGAAGGTTCAAAGAAGCAAGAACCACGGAAATCCCTAGCTTTTTCATCAGGGTCTCATTTCTTGCACTGTTGCCTGCACTGACGTTCGATGTCGTTCACCCAAGTGTCGCACTGATATCTGGGCGGGTGGCCGGCCTTTAACGATGTCTATATGCACCATTTTCACAGAGGGTGCCCCATCCTTGCATTTTTTGCAAGGGTGGGCGGGGCTGCTGACTGTGCTATTTGATTTGTTGTATAGCACGGCGTGATCAACCCACATGCGCAGGCACTTCAGTGTCCCGCCCCTTACCCCGTCTGTCCCCGCATTTCCCGTCTCGTCGCTTCGCTCCTCGCAGGACAGTTCGCCCAACCTCGCTAGAAGCCGAAGCGCAAAGGCGAATTACACTTCGCGCCAGGAGCATATGGGAAAACTGGGGACAGAAGGGACATTCGGTGATTTCGGAAAATGGGGATCGTCCCGTCTGTCCCCGGTTTTTTCCTCCCGGTTTTTTCTCCCGGTTTTTTCTTGTCCCCGGTTTTTTCTTTCACTTGACTGAGCGCCCTAGCGAGATCGCACCCCGCGCCTTCCCCGCAACGAAGGCAACCGCCCGGGATAGTAAGTACCACCATAGCGTCCCCACAAGGGTTGCCCATGCACAAGCGAGCACCCCGTGCTGCGAGAGAGCCAGTCCCGCCGTCACTATGGACACAGGCATGTCGGCTATGGTTAGGAGGCTCCACAGTATCCCTAGAAACTGGAACCTTGGCATCGCATAGCCCACCAGGGCGATCAGGCAGATCGCTAGATGAATAAGCGGGGGCCAGTAAAACCAATGGAACCGTTCAGAGTGCAGCATACTTCCTCCAAGATTCAGATCATCTGTTGTCCACACATCCCCATCCGTGGCAGGGTTTTTGGGGCGAAGGCGGAGAAGAACTTGATTTGCACCCAGCACAGTTCGGCGCGTTGTCTCCAGTGTCGGGGTTTTTGTTAAAGTTCCACACTGCGGTGGAAACTACATTCCCTATGAAGGAGTATGGGGCCTCATTCAAAAGCTTGTCATCGCAATTCCTCATGCAGTTGGCGCGGTCCCCCTTGTTACAAGAATGATCTCTTCTACATTCGTAGTAACAGACGTCGTGATGCATGCATGCAGTATCAGTGTCTCCCCACGGCTTGTGATATTGGTTAGCCTTTGAAGGATCGTATGGGGCGAATGTGCCCCCTGTCCAGTTCGGCCCGCACCACCATCCCCAAACGGGGGTTTGTCCGTCTGGATCCCTCAAGTTGACTGGATTGTTGCTGACGTAGTCGTAGAAGTTCGCGCTCCCGCCGGCAAACTGCCTTGGATCCTCGCTCAGGAACCTACCTGTATTCTGGTCGTAGGAGCGTGCTCTGTATCCGTAGATTCCGGTCTCCGGGTCGAACTCGCGTGCGGTGTACTGGAAGGGATTGGTCAGGGCCCCCGTGGAAGCTACCAGCTTGCCATAGCTGTCGTATGTATAGGTTTCGGCGAGCGTGCCACTAGAATTCGTTAGCGAGCTAACCGAATTAAGACCATCTTGTTCGTAGTAGGAAGTTGTTCCGCCGCGCAACATTGACAGCGGACCATCCCATCTCGGCTCGTGCGTGTACCTTGCTAACTCGTTCCCATTATTGTCCAGCTCTTCGATGATATTTTCTCCGTCATAGAGGTAGTTCGTGGTCGTCGTCGTTCCGTTATGCGTGAACGCCTTCTGAATCCTCCTCCCGAACGGATCGTACTTGAAATTCACCGTGCCGCCGGTGCCCGGCAGAATCACTTGCGTCAGGCGGTTCTCGAAGTCCCAACTGTACTGCGCGCCGCTGGGGTCGGACTTGCGGTTGCCGTTGTTGTCGTAGGTGTAGCTGCCGCTGGGGATCGAGGTCAGCTCGTTCGACGAGTTGTAGTTATAGGGGTTCACGCCTAGCGAACTCAGCCTATTGCCCACCAAGTCGTAGGTGTAGGTCTCTTTAGTCGTAGCTCCCTGCTTGGCCGTTTTCAACTGGTAGATGTTGTCGTAACCATAGGTAAGGGTGACGTTGGTGCGCTTGTCCGCCCGGGTGAGGCGGTTCCCGGCATTGTCGTATGTATAAACAGCGCCGTCGAGGGTGGTCGTGCCCAGCTTGTGCAGCACGCTCATCAGCCGCGACACGGGATCGTAGGCGTAGGTGGTATTCACGGCGTTGGGCCGGGTGAGGGAGTTGCGGCGGCTGAGAGCGTCATAGCCGAAAGTGAAGTTCGGAGTCTGGTTGTTGTAGGTCAGGGTATGCAGCCTATTCAGCGTGTCATAGCCGTAGGTGGTGGGTATAGTCTGCGGATCGGTCATCGAGGTGCGGTTGGAGGCCTTGTCGTAGCCGTACTGGACGGTCAACGCGCCCGCGGTGTCGAAGGAGTAGTCCACCGTCGCCGAGGTCAATCGGTTCATGTTGTCGTAGCCAAAAGTGTAAGTGCCCGTGAGTGTGTCTTGTACTTCGGTCAGGCGGGCCGCGGGGTCGAAGCTGTAGGTCAGCGAATTGCCGTCAGGGTAGACCTTGCGGTTGAGATGGTTCTGGGAGTCGTAGTAGTAGTTGATGCTGTTGTTGTCGCGGTCGGTTTTGTAAACCAGATTATTGTTGCTGTCAAACGTGTAGGTCTCGTACAGGGTAGAGGGAAAGATGGTCTTGTAGAGAATCTTTCCCGGATAGTAAAGAAATTGTGTGTGGTTGTTCTTGGCGTCATAGATATCGGTCAAGTTGTTCTCGGTGTCGTAGGCGTAGGTGGTGACACCGGGAGTGGGAGTTTGGGCATCGGTGACGGTCAGTAGCCGGTCGGCATCATCGTAGCCGTAAGTTGTTTTGTTATTGTCCTGATCGATGACGTAATCGCGCCGCCCGCGCCAGTCGTAGTGGAACTGCACCGTGGTCGCGGGCGATGTGGGATAGGTGATCAGCTTGAGCCGGTTCATGGCGTCGTACTGAAAGCTGGTCACGTGGCTGAGGGCGTCGGTTACGGACAGCCGGTTGCCACGCCCGTCGTAGCTGTAGGTGGTCTTGTTATTCTGAGCGTCCTTGACGTAATAAATCAGACCATAAGGGCAGTTGGTCTGATTCGTCGTGCAATAGGTGATTGTGGTTGCATTAGTCAGGGGATCGGTGATCTTGGTGACCTGGCCCCGGGCGTTGGGGGTGAAGCTGGTGACGCTGCCTGCCGTGATTCCTCCGTCTGGCGAGGGCGTGGTGATCGAGGTCAGGTTGCCTTTGGCGTTGTAGCCGTAAACGGTGGTGTGATTGGGGTCACCCGCGAGGCCCAGAGGATCGGTGACGGTCAGCACCTCACCGAACGAGTTAGAGGTGTAGTTCCAGGTGTCGTAGAGACCGGTGTAATAATCCGGCAGCGCCTTGCTGGTCAGGTTGCCCTGGCCATCGTACGTGTAGAAGGTGGTCTTTCCGTTACCGTCGGTCGAGGAGCTGGTATAGCCTGTGCTGTCGAAGGTAGAGGAGGAAGAACCGAGAAAACCACACGTATTGCAAGCGTTCGAGCTGCCAGAGGTCAAAGATAGGTAATGCCGCTGGTTTCGGTTTGAGACCTGAACGGTGATGCAGTCGTTGCCGGTGGAATCGCAAACATATTTCTGCCATGGGTTTGGAGTTGCGTAGTAAATGTTGACCTTGTTGACCGGGTTTCCAAGTGAATCGTTAGCTTGCTGGGAAGTCACGCCGCGACAGGAAGAGTCGTAGGTGTGGGATTCGATGGTCTTGCCCATGGAATCTGTGACCAAAGAGATCAGAGTATTATTGTTCGGATCGTTGTATTGGAAGCTGTAAAGCGAACCGTCGGGGTAAGTGACCTGGGTCAGGGCCTTGGTGGTATCGTCATACTGGTACTGGGTAAACGTTCCCACGGAGTCGGAGATACTCGTACACAGGCGAGGATTATTGACATCGGTATAGTTGAAAGTCAGCATGTGCGCCGAAGCGTCAGTGATGCTGGCGATTCGGTTCTGGTTATTGGCGTCCACGTTGATGGTCGTGGTGTTGCCGTTCAGGTCCACAATTGAGGTGAGATAGCCGGCGTTGTTAAAGAGTCTCTGGGTACCGCTTTGTTCGGTGATGACCCATTGGTTCGTGGTTGAATTGAAAGCCAGAGTAGTCTGATCGTCGAGCGGCGCAGTCAGGAAGTAAGTGCCGGTGCCATTGGAGCCATAGAATAGCGAGCTACCGTTCCCCTTCCAGTACTTGTAGGAGTTCCCGCCCAAAACCTGGATGCGTTCTTCGAAGTTGCTGCGCCAACTGTCCCCGAAAATACCAACCTCTTCGGGAGGATTCATGTTGGGCCACAGGCTGTTCCAAGTGCGGGTTAACGTGAAGCCACCGCCCAATCCCGGGCATGAAGTAGTCTTGCTGCGGAATGTAGGTGTTGCCGTTGGTCACGTTGATTGGCTGGCCGGCCCCGCTGCAGTTGCCGGTGGGGCACGGACCGTCTGGATCCTGTGATGGCGGCTCGTAGGGGTTGCCGACGGGAGTCACAGTGACGTTGGCAGTTCCCTGCGTGCCCGGGCTGCCGAGACTGACCGTAATGTAGCCATCGTTTTCGGTTGTGCCGTAGTTGTAACCGTTCATCTCGAACGATACGGTGACGTTTCCCGGGCCCACGCCATTGAAAACGCAGGTGTACTGGTAGGCGGACGCGCCATTGCAGAACATCTGTGTGACGCTAAAGAGGGAAGGTGCGGCATACAGGTCCAAGGTGGTTATGCCTGACGGGAGGCATGCCGATACCGTGCCGACCGTGAACTGGGATTGGTCGCCCGAGATTACGCTGGGCGAAACGGTAAAGCTGTTCAGGGTGACGGAGCTGCAATCGGCGTGGCCAACGGCGGTCAGGGATAAAATAACGGTCAGCAGGAGAAAACAGGAGAATGCGGTTTTCATACTGTCTCCAAGGTCAGTGGAGCATGCGAAATCACGACGCGGCAGATAATCTGCGGCGCGCAAGTTCCGCGAGTTCCACTAAGTTTTGCCAGCCGCGCCCCCCCAAGCACGTCGGGCATTCATTGGCGACAGGAGCGCGTAGGTTACTAAAGCGACAAAAGATGGTCAATGGAGGAACGCTAGATTTCTGTGGAAAAAATGTGAGTGAGAATTCTAGTTATCCAAGATATTTCAGCTCGGATGTTCCGCGACCCGGCTGAAGTCTGCTAGGGGAGCATGTTGCCGATGCGGCGGATTTGGGCGCCTACGGCTTTTAGTTTTTCTTCGATTTTTTCGTAGCCGCGGTCGATGTGGTAGACGCGGTCGATGATGGTTTCGCCGTCGGCTACTAGCGCGGCTAGAACTAATGATGCGCTGGCTCGCAGGTCGGAGGCCAGGACGGCGGCGGCGCTTAGCTGGGTTTTGCCGCGGACTACGGCGCGGCGGCCTTCGATTTTTATGTTGGCGCCCATGCGGACTAATTCCTGGGCGTGCATGAAGCGGTTCTCGAAAATGTTTTCGGTGATGATGCTGGTGCCTTCGGCCTGGGTGGCGAGGGCCATGAACTGTGCCTGCATGTCTGTAGGAAAGCCGGGATATTCTTCGGTGGTGAGGTCGGAGGCGATGAAGGGATTGTCTCCCATGACGCGGACGGAGTCGGCGGTGGATTTGGTCTTGACGCCGGTTTCTTTGAGTTTGCTGAGGATGGCGACGAGGTGAGAGGGATCGCAGGCGGCGATGTTGAGGTCGCCGCCGGTCAGGGCTCCGGCGATCAGGAAGGTGCCGGCTTCGATGCGGTCGGGGATGATGCGGTGCTTTGCGCCTTTGAGTTTGGTGACGCCTTTGATGCGAATCGTTGGTGTGCCCGCGCCTTTGATGTTCGCCCCCATTTTGTTCAGGAGGGCGGCTAAGTCTGCTACCTCGGGCTCGCGGGCGGCGTTTTGCAGGATGGTTTCGCCTTCGGCTAGAGTGGCGGCCATTAACAAGTCTTCGGTGCCGGTGACGGTGATTTTGTCGAAGAGGATTTCTGCGCCTCGGAGACGCGTGGCCGTGGCTTCTACGTAGCCGTGCTCTTGCTTGATTGTTGCGCCGAGGAGTTCGAGGCCTTTGATGTGGAGGTCGATGGGGCGCTGTCCTATGGCGCAGCCGCCGGGGAGGGAGACGCGGGCGCGGCCGCAGCGGGCGATGAGCGGTCCGAGGACCAGCGTGGAGGCGCGCATGGTCTTTACCAATTCGTAGGAGGCTTCTGGGCTGGCGAGATTTTGGCAGTGGATGGTGGTGCGGTGGTGGGCGCGTCCGTAGCCTAGTTCGACTTCTGCGCCCATGGCGGCTAAGAGATTGCGTGTGGTTTGGATGTCGCGGACTTGTGGAATGTTTTCGAGGATGACCGGCTCGTCGGTGAGAAGAGCAGCGGCCATGCAGGGGAGCGCGGCGTTTTTTGCGCCGCTGACGCGGACGGTGCCGAGGAGAGGTTCGCCGCCGCGGATTACTAGTTTATCCATTGGGAGACCTGACGGTATTTTAGTGGGGAATTAAAGCGGGGGTGGGTAATCGAGCGGGTGCGGGCTGGGGGAGCGAAACGATTGGGGGGAACACTCTTGGCGGTGGCGCCCCGGCGTGAGCGGAGCGTCGTGAGAACGCCTTGACGCGCCTCGGGTGGCACCTTGGTATTACAGGGGTCCTTCGACTGCGTTGCCGTCCGCTTCGCGGGCGGCAACTTCGCTCAGGATGACACTGCGGGAAGCAGGTTCCTCCTTGCTCGCTGCGCTCACGCGTCGGAATGACAAGTTTCGTTAAGAGCCACTGGTCCAATTGTCAATGGACAGATTGCGGACTCGGCCGAACTCGCGGGTGTTGTTGGTGATCAGGGTCAGGCGGAGGCTGCGGGCGTGGGCGGCGATCAGCAGATCGTTGGCTCCGATCATGGCTCCGCGAGACTTCAGGTCCGCGCGGATTTTGGCGTAATGCGAGGATGCTTCGTCGGGGAAATCGAGGATCTCGATGTGGCGCAGAAAAGCGTCTAGCGCGGCTTCATCCTGCCGGCGTTTTGGAGAGACTTCCACACCGAACAGGAGTTCCGACTTGGTGATCACGGAAATGCACACGTCACTGACGGGAACTTTCGCGAGCTTTTTCAGAACGGCATCGGGCGAACGCCGCATGATGTAGGAACAGGTGTCGGTGTCCAGCATGTAGCGCGGCATCAGGGCTTGCGCTCCTCTGCGGGCAGGTCTTCGATATCTTCCATGAAAGACGCTGAAGCGACCGGGGCTTCGGCCAGGTAGGAAGACCACTCTGACGGGCGGGGCGACAGGACTACGTCGCTGCCTTCTTTGCGGATGAATACTTCCTGAGTCTTGAACTGGAAGTCCTTAGGCAGGCGAACAGCCTGGCTTCGATTGTTCATGAATACTTTCGCTTTGCGCTGAATAGTTGCCCGGTCGGATGTAGATGCCTTCGGCATATACATAGTATATGCCAGATCGAGAATACTCGTCCAGCAAAATCCTGCCCCGAAAAGCAGGTTCCTCACCGGGCTTTCAGCCCGATTCGGAACGACAAAAATAGAAAGCTTTGCGGCGCGGCTGAAGCCGCGCCCTTTCAAAGCATTTTTCCGCACCTACTTCATGGCGTTTGTTTTGGAGGGTTGGAAGGCGGGGTCGCCGTCTTGCCATAGTAAGAAGGACATTTCGTCGGCGAATTCTAAGTCGTGTTGCGCTCTGGTGGATCCCATGCCGTGGCCAGCGTCGTAATCTACGCGCAGCAGGATTGGCTTTTTGCTCGACGTGGCGGCTTGCAGGCGGGCTGTCATCTTGGCCGGTTGCGAGGGATCGACGCGCGGATCGTTGATGCCGGCGGTTAGCAGGATGCCCGGGTAGGCGGTGCCGTCTTTCACGTGTTGATAGGCGTCCATGGCAAAGAGGCCTTTGAAGCCGTCGGGGTCGGTGACGGTGCCGAACTCGGCGATGTTGGGGGGACCGTTGGGAGTAAATTCCATGCGGGTGGCGTTGGAGCAACCGACGCGGATTAAGGCTCCGGCGAAGAGATCGGGACGCTGGGTGACTGCACCTCCGATGAGAATGCCGCCGGCGCTGGTGCCTTCGCCGGAGAGGCGCTGCGGGCTGGTGTATTTGTTGGCGATGAGGTATTGGGCGCTGGCGATGAAATCATCGATGGTGTGCTGCTTGGTGAGTTTGTAGCCGGCGCGGTACCACTCTTCTCCGTACTCGCCGCCGCCGCGAACGTGCGCGATCGCGATGATGCCGCCGCGCTCGAGCCAGGCCAGCCAAACTGGATCGAAGTGAGCGTCATAGGAAATCCCATAAGCGCCGTAGCCGACCAGGTGCGTGGGGTGGTTGCCATCTAGCTTGGTGTTTTTCGCGCGGATGATGGAAAGCGGAATCATGGTGCCGTCGGCGCTCTTGGCCTTGACTTCGACGGCTTCGTAGGCCGAGGTATCGATAGGCAAGGGTGGTTGAATGCCGGTATCGGCGGCGGTCTTGGTTTTGGGATCGTACTGCAGCCAGCGCGGAGCGGTCGTCCAAGAGACAACATGGACGAGGCTTCCCGGTTCGGTGGGCGTAACCGAGAGCGCCGCTACGGACAGGCCCGCGCCTGGGGAGATGGGCTCGATGTGGCCGTCGAAGGAAAGGCGGCGCATGCGGCCGATTCCGCCATCGAGATCACGGATGTAGATGGCGTCACTGGCTACGTCGGCTTCCTGGATGACGACTTCACTGGCGGGGACTACAACGGTGGCGTGAGCTACGTCCGGGTTCTTGAGGTTGGTGCGGGTTACTTCATAGCGCGGCTTATTCTTGTGAGTCACGAGGTAGAGGTCGTCTTTGTAGACATCATAGCGGACGACGGCGTCCTCCACATCGATGAGCTTCTTCCACACAATGGGGGATGAATTGAGTTGATCGAAAGGAATGTAGTAGACGGTGGCCTCGTTCTGGGTGCCGTGGGCGACGACGCCAAAGAAATAGGGCGAGGCCTGCGAGTAGGCGACGAAGCTGAAATCGTTGTCGTCGATTTTGAGGCCGGGTGAGTAGGCGTAGCCGAAGACGAAGCGGTCGTGCTCGGGATCGCCGCCGAGTTGATGAATGTAGGCGCGGCTGCGCTGCTCGAAGGCGGTTTGAGGCATATCGGGCGTGAGCTTTTGCAGGCGGTTATAGAAGAACGATTTGTTGTCCGGCAGCCAGGCGACAGCGCCGAAGCGGGCACGGTCGATGGAGTCGGGAAGGACCTTGCCGGTGGCGGTCTCGAGGATGTGGATCACGCTATTTTCCGAGCCGCCCGGAGACATTCCGTAGGCGACCAATGTGCCATCGAGCGACGGTTGAAAATAATCGATGGAATAGTGGACGCCATCTTTGGTGAGAAGTTCGGGATCTACGAGCAGGCGTTCCCTGGCGCCGGCGTGATCGATGACGTAGAGCTTGACATTGTCGGCTCCGGGCTCAGCCTTCAGGTAAAAAGTCTTTCCACCCCAAACCTGCGCGTCCCGAACCGGGGTGTTGGCGGTGTCGAGAGCCTTTACGCGGGCCAGGAGTTTTTCACGTCCGGGAATGCTGTTCAGGGTGGCGCGGGTGTAGTCGTCCTGTCCCTTGAGCCACTGTGCGACTTTGGCGTCGTGCCAGTCTTCGAGCGAGCGATAGGGATCGACGAGGACCTGGCCGTAGAAGGTTTCGGTTACATCGTGGCGCTCGGCTACCGGGGGGCGGGATTGCGCTCGCAGGGGTGATGGCACGGTTAGAGTGAGGATTAGCGCAACTAGAAGAATGCGATGGGATTGGGAGAGAGGCATAACAATGGCTCCTAGTCTGGATGTGGCAGGGGTTGATTCCGGTTGAGGATCATAGCAGAGTGCGGGCCGCTCTGGCGTAGCTGAATCGAAAAACCCCACTTCTCGCGCAAAGAACGCGCGAGAAGTGGGGCACCCAGCCTGCGTCTCGCTGCGCTCAACTGGACCTTCGGCTTCGCTCAGGGCAGGCAGCCGAAGCGGCTGTCCCTACATGAGTTGATTTGCTGCGGGCAGTTCGCGGGCGAGGGCGCCCGCGGCCACACAATCATGCTCCACACATTTTTACTTGGCTATTGCTATCGCTTGGCGGACGTTGCCTTTCGCTCTCCTTAGGGCGGCTATGGCTTTAGAGCGGGTTACTCCGGCGGCTAACATCACTAGCGCTACTGGGGTGCGATTGCCTGAGGCTTTCAGAGTTTGGCTGGCGGATTCGTGATCGGCTCCGGTGGCTTGTTCGAGGATTCCGATGGCGCGCTGGATTAGCTTTTCGTTTCTTGGGGCGACGTTGACCATCAGGTTGCCGTAGACGTAGCCCAGGCGAGTCATGGCTGCGGTGGAGATTATGTTGAGAACCATTTTGTGGGCGGTGCCGGCTTTCATGCGGGATGATCCGGCGAGGACTTCGGGGCCGACTTGGGTGACGATGGCGAAATGAGCGGCGCGTTCGAGCGGGGAGTTGGGATTGCAGGTCAGAGCGATGGTGTGGGCGCCGCGGCGGCGGGCTTCGGCGAGGGCGGCGACAGTGAAGGGAGTGCGTCCGCTGGAAGCTATGCCTAGGACGACGTCGTTCTTGGTGGGCTTGCGGCGGGACATTTCCTGGCGGCCGAGCTTTGGAGTCGTCTTCGCTGATTTCGGAGGCGGAGGCGAGGGCTTTGGGGCCTCCGGCGATGATGAAGTGAGATCGCGGATCGGTGTTGAAGGTGGGCGGGCACTCGACGGCGTCGAGGGCGGCGATGCGGCCGCTGGTTCCGGCGCCGACGTAGATGAGGCGTCCGCCGCGGCGGAGAGCGGCGGCGACTTGATCGATGGCGCGGGCGATCTGGGGCAGGGCGCGGGTTACGGCGGGGGCGACGGTGGCGTCTTCGGCGTTGATCAGGTGCGCGATTTCGAGGGAGGATTTGCGGTCGAGATCGTGGGCGGCCTGGTTGGGTTGTTCGGTGCGGAGGCGGCGGAGTTCGCGTTTCAAGTTGGAGCCTTTCGGGATTGGGCGTGTTCATTCTAACTGGCTGGTCCCGGAGTAAAGTGCCTGAGGGCTTCGAAGCCCACGATCATCTGTGTCACTGTCGCAGCGCTGAAGCGCGGCATTATCGCGATGCCCAAGGGCGGCAGTAGACTTCGTCCACCGCAATACTCACGCTTACTCCGAAAGGGCTTCGATTACTGCGTCGTGGAATTTGGGGCGGACTTGTTTGATGGCTTGGTTGGAGCAGTCGGGCCAGGTGCGGTTGGTTAGCAGGGTGATCGAGAGTTGGCGGGTGGGGTCGATCCAGAGAGAGGTGCCGGTGTAGCCGAGGTGGCCGAAGGAGGTTGGCGAAAAATATTTTCCGGATTGCGACGGGGTGGAGGGAGTGTCCCAGCCCAGGGCGCGGGATGTGCCTGGGGGCGCGGATTCGCGGCGGGTGAAGAGGGAGACGGTTGCGGGGCGGAGGATGGGGCGTCCTCCGTTGAGCATGGCGTGGGCGAATTTGGCTACGTCTTGGGCGGTGGAGAAGAGGCCGGCGTGTGGCGGCGACGCCGCCGAGGATGCTGGCGTTTTCGTCCTGGACTTCGCCTTGGATGAGTCTTTGGCGGAAGGTGCTGCGGGCTGAGTGCTGGCTTTCGCTTGACGGTGGTTGTTGTGCTGGCATTGTCGGACTTCTCTTTCGTTGGCGGTGGGCGGGATTTGTGCGCGGAGTTCTAGCGGGGGGTTGAAGGTTGTGTGGTCATGGCTAGCGGGGCGAAGATTTCACGCTGGCAGAAGCGGTCGAGGGATTCGTCGGCTAGGCGCTCGAGGGCGATGCCGAGGATGATGAATCCGATGTCGCTGTAGTCGGCGCGGGTGGCGGGATCTGCGACTAGTGGGGTGGTGAAGACGGCTTGGAGGAGTTGGTCGCGGGTGCGGGCTTTCAGGAATAACTTTTCGTAGGCGGGCAGGCCGGAGGAGTGAGCGAGCAACATGTGGAGGGTTACTTCCTGGCGGCGGGGATCGTTGTTGGGACCGTGAATGAATTCTGGGACTATGGCGGAGACTGGGGCTTCGAGATCGAGGAGGCCGCGTTCGTAGAGGAGCATGGCCATGGGTGTGGTGGCTACTACTTTGGTTAGGGAGGCCAGGTCGAAGAGCGTGGAGGGGGTGACATCAACGTCAGAATCCCCGCCCTGTCTTCGCAAGGGGCGCGAAGACAAGGACGGGGCACCCGACTCGTAGGTGAAGTGGCCGAAGGCTTTTAGGGCGATTAGGTGGCCTTGGTGAGTTATGGCTACAGAGGCTCCGGGGAAGGAGCGTTCGATGATGGCTTCTTGCAAGATGGAAAAGGCTGGGGCGAAGACTTCGTCTTGATGCTCGAAGGAATGGAGCAGCGGGGATGAGGGATTTGGTGCGGTCATCGAGAAGTCCATGATATGGCATAGGCGGTACTCCCTTACTTGAGTTTCTTGAGTCATGCTGGCGGGGTTGTGTAGAGTCAGAGCATCTCTTCTTTTCAAGTCAAATCGCTGGACGACAGCGCTCTTCGTTCCGCTGAGAGCGCGCAGAGTGGTGTTCGCCATTTCCGTGTTGCTGGCTTGCCTTCTGACTACGACGGCCTGTGCGCGGGCAGTCGTGGCGCTGGCGAGACTTCCGGGCTTCGCCCGGATGGGTCAGCCGAGGGGGCGGCTGTCCCCACACGTGCATTTCCGGCGGTGGATGCGGTTATCCAGAGTGCGATTTCTGACGGGAGCATTCCGGGGGCGGTGCTGGTTGTTGGTCATGACGGGGCGCGTTATCTACCGGAAGGCTTATGGTTCGCGGGCTTTGGAGCCTCGGCGGGAAGCGATGACCTTGGATACGGTGTTTGATCTGGCGTCGCTGACCAAGGTGATTGTTACTTCCACGGCGGTGATGCAACTTGTCGAGCGGGGCAAGGTGCGGCTGAATGATCCAGTGGCGAAGTATTTGCCGGAGTTTGCGCAGAGTGGGAAAGAGGACATCACGGTGCGGCAGTTGCTGACGCACTATTCGGGACTGGGGCCGGATCTGGATTTGAAAACGACGTGGGAAGGGAAGGAGACGGCTTACCGGATGGCGTTTGCGGAGACGCCGGAGGATGCGCCAGGGTCGAAGTTTTCTTATAGCGACATCAATTTTGTTGTGCTGGGCGCGCTGGTGGAGCGGGTTTCTGGCGAGACGCTGGATGCGTATGCGGCGCGGCATATTTTTGTGCCGCTGAAGATGATGCGGACGCGGTATTTGCCTCCGGCGGGGCGGCGGGCTGGGTGGATAGAAAAGATTGCGCCGACGCAGTATGACGAGCACGAGCACATGCTGCGCGGGGTGGTGCATGATCCGACGGCGCGGCGGATGGGCGGCGTGGCGGGACATGCGGGGCTGTTTTCTACCGGAGATGATCTGGCGAAGTTTGCGCAGGCTTTGCTGAGTGGGGGTGGAGGGATTCTGTCAGCGCTGTCGGTGGAGAAGATGACGCGGCCGGAGCAGCCGCCTTCGGCGCCGGTGCTGCGCGGGTTTGGGTGGGACATTGATTCTCCGTTTTCGTCGAACCGCGGGGATCTGCTGCCGGTGGGAGGGTTTGGGCACACGGGGTTTACAGGAACATCGATGTGGATCGATCCGACTACGCAGACTTACATCATCTTGCTGACGAATGCGGTGCATCCGCGGGGGAAGGGAAATGCGATTGCTTTGCGGTCGAAGGTGGCGACGGCGGTGGCAGCGGCTGTGCCTTTGACTACCAGCGAGAAAGAGGCGCTGCGCGGGGAGAGCATCACCGGATACAACGAGGCGCAGAGCGCGGCGCGGCGGATGAGCGTGCGCAATGGCACGGTGAAGAATGGGATCGATGTTTTGGAAGAGCATGGGTTCGATGTGCTGCAAGATGCGGGACGCAAGAAGCGGATTGGGCTGGTGACCAACCAGACGGGAGTGGATGCGGAGGGCCGGCGGACGATTGATGTGCTGGCTGGAGCTGCGGGAGTTTCGCTGGAGGCGATTTTCAGTCCGGAGCACGGGGTTACGGGAACGCTGGACACGACTGACATTCATAATTCGAAAGACACGGCTACCGGCGTTCCCGTCTATAGCGTGTATGGGGCGACCGATGCGGCGCGGCGGCCGCCGGCGGACGTGATGAAGCAGTTGGATGCGGTGGTGTTCGATGTGCAGGATGCAGGGGCGCGGTTTTATACCTACGAGACTACGCTGGGTTATTTTCTGGAGGCGGCGGCTGTAGCGGGAGTTGAGGTGATTGTGCTGGACCGGCCCGATCCGATTACGGGGTCGTTTGTGCAGGGTCCCGTGGCGGATGCAGGGCACGAGAGCTTCACGAATTACTGGACTCTGCCGGTGCGGCACGGCATGACTTTGGGAGAGTTGGCGAAGATGTTCAACGCGGAACGGAAGATCAATGCCAAGCTTACCGTCGTGCCGATGGAGGGGTGGCAGCGCGGGGATTGGTTCGATTCTACGGGGCTGGCGTGGGTGAATCCGTCGCCGAATTTGCGGAGCGTGACTGAGGCGGCGTTGTATCCGGGAGTGGCTTTGATTGAAGGGACGAATGTTTCGGTGGGGCGGGGGACGGATACTCCGTTTGAATTGGTGGGCGCGCCTTGGATCAAGAGCCGGGAACTGGCTGCTTATTTGAATGGGCGGGGGATTGCGGGAGTACGGTTTGTTCCGGTTACGTTTACGCCTGCGGCTTCGGTTTACAACGGACAGAAGTGCGAGGGCGTGAATATTGTTCTAACGGAGCGGAATGCGCTGGATGCGCCGGAGTTGGGGATTGAGTTGGCGGCGGCTTTGAGGAAGCTTTATGCGGCGGATTTCAAGATGGAGCGCATGGCGGAGTTGCTGGTGAATCAGGCGGCTTTTGAGGGGCTGGTGGCGGGGAAGGATCCGCGGCGGATTGCGCAGGACTGGCAGGAGGAGTTGGAGAAGTTTGAGGTGGTGCGGAAGAAGTATTTGATTTATTAGGTGGCGGCATTTACGTGAGTGCCAGCGAAGAGCGTTGACGCAGAGGGCGCAGAGAAAGGCCGCAGAGGACGCGAAAGTAGCTTGGCACCTCGGGACGGGCAAGCCGCATCTTAGGTGCCAGGTGCGTGGTATTCTCGGGCTGTGGTGCGGCGACGATTTGGAGGTTATGCGATGCGCGGGCTTTTGACGGTGCTTTTGATTTCTGGGATGGCGTTGGGGCAAACGGCGGACACGCAGAAGCCGGATAGCGCTGGCGCGAGCGGGGAGCCTGCGGCGGCAGTAGCTCCGAGTCCCGCGCCGGCTGCGAGTTCCACACCTGCGGCGGCGGAGACGCCGAGTCCTGCGCCGGCTGCGGTTGCCGATCCGAATGTGGTTACGATTCCGGCGGGGACGAAGATTCCTTTGTCGCTGAAGCAGGCGATCTCGACCAAGAATGCGCGTGAGGGCGATGCGGTTTACGCCGAGACTGCGTTTCCCTTCGTTATGGACAACCGCGTGGTGGTGCCGGCGGGGTCGTTCATTCAGGGGACGATTTCGCACGTGGAGCGGGCGGGGCACGGGCACGGGCGGGCGGAGATCCTGATGCACTTTACTTCGATGATCTATCCCAGCGGATATACGGTGATGTTGCCGGGGTCGGTGGAGAACACGCCGGGGGCGGACAACAAATCGGTGAAGGATTCGGAAGGTACGATTCAGCAGGACAAGGATACCGGGAAAAAGATCGAAGACGCTGCCAAGGGAGGCGTGTACGGAACCATGGGAGGGGCCACGGCTGGAGGGTTGGCCACCGGGTCGCTGAACGGAGCGCGGGTGGGGGCGGGCGCGGGAGCGGCGGCGGGCATTGCATGGGCGTTGCTAAAGCGCGGGAACGATGTGAAGCTGGAAGTGGGGACGTCGATTGAGATGGAGATTCAGCGTCCGGTGACGGTGGATGCGACGCGGATTGCGGTAGCGAAGGCTAGGCCTTAGAGATTAAGAGCGAAAAGAAAGTACAAGAACAAAGGCAAGAACAAAGTCAAAAGCAGCGGGCAAGAGTGCCCGCTCCACACGTGCAGTGCGGCTGTCCACTTACATCTCATTTCAAATTGAATAGGGCATTCACGTGGGCGGTTACGGTTACCGTTTGCGGGGTGAATTCTTCGGTGGGGGCGGGTGCGGCTGGGGCCATCGCGGCCTTGGCGACCATGGGGCGGGATGCAAATATGCGCTGATTTTCGAAGGTGTCGACGGAGGCGTAGGAAAGTTCACCCACGGTGCGGCCGCTGGCGCGGGCTATGGCGTCGGCGGAGTTGCGGGCGCGGCGGTAGGCGTCTTCGACGGCTTTGTTCTTTGCCTCGTCGATATTTTCCAGCGTGTAGTTCAGGGTTTGAGTTTCGCTGACGTTGGCGTCGGCTAGTTGCTGGGTGATGGGGCCGATCTTGGAAAAATCCTTGAGCTTGAGAGTGACATCGGTGGTGACGCGGTAGCCGATGACTTTTTGCTTTGGTCTGTACTCATACAACGGTTGGACGGAAAAGAATCCGATGTTGGCGGCTTTGGGCTCAATGCCGTTGGCGCGGAGTACCTGGCGGACTTGCTCGACGTCTTTGGAGGCATGATCGTAGGCTTTTTGGGAGGTGTTGTCCTGGGCAGAGATGTCGAACCGGATTACGGCGGTGTCGGGAGCGGATTCAAATTTGCCGTCGGCGCCGACGTAGACGGAGTTGGGAAGTGCGGTGACGGCGGGATGTTCCTGCGCAAAGGATGCGGTGGTGAGGATGCAAAGCGCGAGAAAAGCGAGCGCGGGTTTCATGGAATGCCTCCTTGGTAGTACGTCCAATCCTTCGATTGTAAGGTCCCTCAGGGGGCTGAAGCCCCATATGCTTGTTGCTTTTTGACGCAGGCCCAGAAGGCCTGCTCCACCCTCGAAGCTATCGCAGCGCTGAAGCGCATGCGCCACCCAAAACCGTGTTCTTTCAACGTCCTGCTGGTAGAACGCGGGGTTGGCCGAGTCTTGCGGACCGATTGTAGAAACGCTTTGCGAGGCCAGCGGTGGCGCAAGCAAGTACATAGGTCCTTCGCGTTCCTCAGGATGACAGCAACTAGCAGATTGCGGCACTGAGTCGGATGCGAATCATTATCAGCCTTTGGCGCTGGCGGAGTAGCTGAAGGGATAGCTCTGGGCGTTGATTTCGCGGCGGAGGTCTTCGAAGATGTCGTCCTGCATCTTCAGGAAGATTTCTACCACCTCGGGGTCGAACTGGCGGCCGGCCCAGTCTTTAATCTCCTTGCGAGCTTCGGTGAGAGTTCTGGCGGGACGATAGGGACGGTCGGAAATGATGGCGTCGAGAGTGTCGGCGACGGAGAAGATTCGTGCGCCCAGGGGGATTTCTGCGCCCTTGAGGCCGCGAGGATAGCCGCTGCCGTCGAAATGTTCCTGGTGGGAGTAAACGATATCGCAGGCCTCGGCGAGGAACGGAATTTTCTTAAGCATCTGGTAGCCGTGGTAGCAGTGCTCACGCATGATGGTGCGCTCGTTGTCGTCGAGCTTACCGGGTTTGCGAAGGATGTTGTCGGGGATCGCCATCTTGCCGATGTCGTGGAGGAAAGCGCCGCGGGCGATGACGAGGATTTGTTCGCGGGGCACACCCATGGCGCGGGCGATGGCAATCGTGAAGGCGGTGACGCGGCGGGAGTGGCCTTCGGTCTCGGCGTCTTTTAGATCGAGCGCGTCGCCTAACGCTTGCAGAGTGATGTCGTAGGAGCGCTCCAGATCAGCCATGGCGGCCTGAAGCTGGTCGGTGCGGGCTTCGACCAGGGACTCCAGATTGGTTTGATAGTTGCGATTTTCCGCCTTGAGCCGGCGATGTTCGAGCGCCCGGCCGACGGTGTTGAGCAATTGCTCGCGTTCGAACGGCTTGAGGAGATAGTCATGAGCGCCGTTGCGTATGGCGGCGAGGGCAACGGAAATGTCGTGAACGGCGGTGACCATCACGACCGGCATGTCGGGAAATTTTTCTTTGGTGCGTTCGAGCAGGCCGATGCCGTCGAGGTCAGCCATCATCAGGTCGGAAAGCATGAGTTCAAATACTTCGCCGGAATTGAGCAGGGCGAGAGCTTCCATGCCGGAACTGGCTTGCTTCCAGCTATAGCCGGCGGCGGCCAGGATGGCGCAGACAATCTCGCGGATTGCCTCTTCGTCGTCGACTACGAGAATTCGGTCGGGCATAAGTGTCTCAGGATACTATCGGCGATTTTACGCTAGTTGTTAGGTGCCGAAAGTAACCATCGTGGTCCGGAAAAGGCATGGATAAAGGGCGGGAGCGTGGTATTCAAGAGCAGAGGCAGAGTTACGTCTGGATAAGGAAGCGAGCCAAACGCCGCGATCCAGAAGCAGGTTCCTCACCGGGCTTGGCGCCCGGTTCGGAATGACAATTGAAATAACAAGAAGATGAACGCATCCCTCTGGTCCTTCTGGAACAGTACCGCACAGCCGGCGCTTGCCGGGCTGAAGGCCGGGGAGTGGGCGGTGCTGCTTTCGCTGGCGGCTTCGCTGCTGGTGCTATCGGCGCTTCGGGAGCGGTATCTTCTGATTTGGACGGCGGGCTGGGCGCTGCTGGCGGGCTCGCGGCTGGCGGGCTTACATGGGGCCGCGATGAGGATTCCGGGACGCGTATGTTCCGGCGGCGGAGCAAGCTGCGTTCGTAGTTGCGATGGGACTGTTTGCGGGCGCGGTCTTTGTGTATATCCGGGAGCGGGATCTGCTGGCGCCGCTGGCTGCGATCACCGTGAGCGTAGCGGGCTTTGCCATCGCGCGTGTGCTGCTGTGGCCGGATTCGCTGCCCTTGCGAGTCGCTCTGGAAGTTTCCTACCGAATCATTCTGCTGACTGCGGCAATTGCGCTGCTGCGCGCCCGCCGGGGACGCTGGGAGTTGGGGGCGTGGCTGCTGGCGGTGTGCCTGCTGGCGCAGCACCTGAGCTGGCCGCCGTTCACCAGCGAAGTTCCGGCAGGACTTTTTGTGACGGCCGACGTGCTGCTGGGGCTGAGCATGCTGCTGGCCGTGTTTGGCGAAGCGCGCGCACGGGGCCGGCGGTTGAAGGTGCTGCGGGCTTTGACCGAGAGTATTGTGCTGGCTCAACAGCAGGGCGGCATGATGGAAGACGCGCTGACCGAATTGCGGCGGCTGACCAAGAGCAAGGCTGCGTGGTTCCGGTTGATTGAAGGCGGGAACCTGGTGGCGACGCATGCAGTGGGAGTGTCGCAGGACTTTTTGCGGGAGGCCAGTTGTGCGGAGTTGACGGAGAGTGTGTCGCAGACGCTGGAGCGGGGCAAGCCGGTGAAGGCGCACAGGAGTGCGGCGAGCCCGGAAGATGCGGGGCTGCTGAAGTGGGAACGGCTGCAATATGTGGTGATGGTTCCTGTGCTGGGGAAAAAGTCGGCGATCGGGCTGCTGGTTCTGGGGAGTACCGGGGCAAGAAAACTGACCACAGAGGAACTGGAGTTTCTGGAGACTTGCGGACGGCAGTTGGGGATTGCAATCGAGAATTTCCGATTGCTGGAGCAGACGTTGCGCTCGCAACGGCAGTGGCGGAACACGTTTGACTCGGTACACGACATTATCCTGGCGCATGATGCGGACTTCCGCATCATCAAAGCTAATCAAACACTGCTGGAGCAGGTAGAGTTGGCGCCGGCGGACGTGATTGGGAGCACCTGCGAATCAGTACTGCCGCACCGGCTGGGCGAGTGGACGGGATGTCCTTACTGCGCGCGCGGAGGCGAGGAAATCAGCGAAGGAGCCGACCCATGCTTCGGCGGATTCTCGTTGGTTTCCACTTCTTCGTATACGGAGCAGGGAAGCAAGCAGAAGGGGACGATCCACATCGTTCGCGACATCACGGAGCGGCGGTCGGCGGAGGAGAAATACCGTCTGCTGTTCGAGCAGGTGCAGGAAGGCGTGTATGTGGCCACGCCCAACGGGCGTTTGCTCGACTGCAACGATGCGTTTGTGCACATGCTGGGGTATGAGCGGCGGGAAGAATTGCTGCCGTTGAACCTGGATGAGGACATTCGTGTGGATGCGGGGCAGCGGCAAGCTTTCCGCCGGGATATCGAGCAGCACAATTACGTGCGCAACTTTGAAGTAACGATGCGGCGCAAGAATGGGACGCTGCTGCTGGCGGCTGAAAGCAGTTTCGCGACAAGGAATGCGGCGGGGAATATCGAACGGTTTCAAGGTTTTGTTCTGGACGTGACGGAGAAGCGGCGGACGGAAGACGAGATGCGGCGGCGCAACCGTGAACTGAACGCGCTGAACGCGATGGCGGTGGTGGCGACCCAGTCTTTCGATCTGGATGAAATTCTGAACCTGACGCTGCGGCAGGTGGTTTCGCTGTTCGGGGCGGAGAGTGGAGCGGTGTACCTTTCGGATTCGGATGCGCCGACCTACCGGCGGCGTGCCGCGTGGGGTCCGCGCAGCCGGGACAAGTCGCGTCCGGCGGAAGTCAGTTTTGCGGAGGGCTTCGGAGATCTGGTGATGCGGTCGCGGGCCGAGGTGATCACGGCGGAGTATCTGCCGCATTTGACTGGCAAGGTGGCGGAGTTCATCCGTTCCGACAGCGACGGGTCGTGGATCTGGGTGCTGTTCTGGGGGAAGGATAACCCGATCGGCATCATGGGGCTGCGCAGCCAGGCGGAGTACGAATACTCCAGCGGGGAAGAGAACCTGCTGGTGGCGATCAGCCGGCAGTTGGCCACCACGATTGAGAAAGTTCGTTTGTACGAAGAGACCTGCAAAGCTTACGAAGATTTGCGACGCACCCAGGAACAACTTCTGCAGAGCGAGAAGATGTCGGCGGTGGGACAGTTGATTGCGGGCGTGGCGCATGAGTTGAACAATCCGCTGACCGCGATTCTGGGTTATGCGCAGTTGCTGGAAAGCGAAGGACTGAACGAGCGCGCGCAGGACTATGTGGGCAAGATGTTCAAGCAGGCGCAGCGCACGCACCGGGTGGTGCAGAATCTGCTTTCGTTCGCGCGGCAGAGGAAGCCGGAGCGGTCGGAGGTGGACATCCGGAAGGTGCTGGAAGAAACGCTGGCGCTGCGCGACTACGATCTGAAGATCAACAAGATCGTCGTGGAAAAAGATCTGGGAGCAGAGGCGGCGCTGGTGGTGGCCGATCCGCATCAGCTCGAGCAGGTATTTCTCAACATCATCAACAATGCGGTGGACGCCGTGCTGGAAGCGGGACGGTCGGGGAAGCTGAAGATCCGCGTGTATTGCGAGAAGGGCGCTGTGTGCACGCAGTTTGCCGACGATGGCCCGGGGATCAAGGATCCTAAGAGAATTTTCGATCCGTTCTACACCACGAAGAATGTTGGGAAGGGAACCGGGCTGGGATTAAGCATCTGCTACGGGATAGTGAAGGAACACGGCGGCGACATCACAGCGCACAACGCATCCGAGGGAGGAGCCGTGATCGAAGTGCGGCTGCCGATGGCGGCGGCGCCGGGGGTGGTGGTGGAGGCGGCGCCGGTGGCTCCGCCGAAGCGCGAAGGCGCCATTGAGGGGCGTGTGCTACTGGTAGAAGAAGAAGAGGCCGTGCTGGAGTTTGAGCGTGACGTGCTGACCGGCGCTGGGGCCAACGTGGTGACGGCGAGCCGGAGCGAAGATGTGAAGACGCGGCTGCTTTCCGAGCCGTTCGATGCTGTGATCATGAGCGGGAAGATGCCGGCGGACTGGAACGCGAAAGAAGCCTGCCTGTGGCTAAAGCAGAACTGCCCAGACATGGAGAAGCACGTGCTGTTTACTTTCTCCCATGGCGTGGAGCAGGGCGATGAGCGGGCGTTTCTGAAAGAAAACAACGTACCCTACCTGGTGAAACCGTTTGAAGTGGCGGAGCTGATTTCGCAGGCGAGACGACTGCTGCAAAAGGCACAGGCGGCGGCCGCTTCCGCGAGCTAGAAATCTCCTGAGCACTGCCCGATTCCGAGGCCGTACATTCCACAATATTCAGCAAGCTCAGCGGGCTGCCGAGAAAGCCGTGAACCGCAGCGCCTGAAGGCGCGATTGGCCGGGTAACGATTAACGGTATGCCCTTCGACAAGCTCAGGGCAGGCTCTGAAGGCATACCCTGATACGAGCCTCGCGCCTTCCGCGCCTGCAAGGATTCCATCACAGTTGCGTGCGCAGGCTCTTCACCAATCGGCGGAGGGCTTTTTCGTTGCGGCGATACCAGCGCCACTGGCCCTGCTTTACGGCATCGACCAGGCCCGCTTTGGTGAGGATGGCCATGTGATGGGAGATGGTCGGTTGGGAGAGGTGCACGCGTTCTTCAATGTCGCCGGCGCAGAGGCCGGCGTGCTTTCCCAGTGGGGGCGCGCTCGGGGAAGTGGGGCCGCGCTGTTTGAGCGCTCCGAGGATGCGGCGCCGGGTGGGATCGGCAATGGCATGCAGCGTGTGGTCGAGAGTGGTGGGCGGCGTGGTCATGGGGAATAGGAATAGCTGTTAAATCGACGGTTGTCAATGTGCAAGGAGCAAAGGCAGAACAGCAGGTTCCCTTCGGCAGGCTCAGGGCAGGCTCTCACCGGGCTTGACGCCCGGTTCGGAATGACAAAAATCGTTTTGTTGGCCGGTTCGGAATGACAAGAGTCATTCAAGGATGACGATCAGGAACGCTGCCGCGCCGCCCGCAGCCACTCGATACGTGTGAACTCGAGGTAACGGACGTCACTCTCCGGCAGGGAACAGTTGGATCGATCAAGGTGAGGAGCCAGGGTGCCGCCGCGAATCCAGTAGCCGGTTTCGTCCTGCTTGAGGATGGTTGAGTCGAGCGGGTCCATGCCGTGCAGCTTGAAGATGACACGGCGGTTCAACAGGGGATCAAGCTTCATAAATGTTCTGTTCTTTACTTTTTTAGGATCGGATTATAGCCGTCGTTAATGAGACGAGAGCGCATGGCCTCGGCATCTTTGATGTCGGTGAAAGGGCCGACTTGCACGCGAAACAGCTTGTCGGTGGCGGAATTGCCGGCCACGAAAGCGGGATATTGTTTTTTCTTGAGAGCGTCGACGAGGGCCGCGGCGTCGTCCGGTTTGCTGACCGCGGCGACCTGCACGAAATAACCGGTGGTGGGGATCGCGGTCATGGGATCGGGCGGGTTGGCCGCTTGTGGTTGTGTGCCCATCGAGGATGTCCCGGGTGCTTGACCGGCAGTCGCGGGAGTGGAGGACTCGGTGTTGGCGGTGGCTGGCGCCAGTTGCCCCTTGGCGTCCTTTTGCTCGACCGCTTTGTAAAAGGTCATCGGAGCAGCGGGCTGTGTGGCGGCCGATCCAGCGGGCTTGGAGCCGTTGGATGCGGTGGTCAGCGGAGCCGCCGTGCCGGCTGCGAGTCCGACGTCGGACTTGCGGCCGAGGGTGTAGCCGAGCGCGAAAAAAACAGCGCAGATTATTACCAGGCCGAAGAAGAGGCCCAGGAGTTTCGCGGTGCCTAAGGTGATTTCAGTGTCCTGTGAGGAATCCATCCCTGCTATGTACCTCAGGGGCTAAGGCCCATGATCATCGCACAGCTTAATCAAAACGCTAAAGCGCTGAGCCACCCTTTGCGGCTGCGCCGCTTAAACCCGTGCTCATGCCGCTTTGTCGTCGCTCTTGCCCAGCAACTTCTGCAGGCCCGAGAAAAAGTCCACGGGGACGGGGAAGATCACGGTGGTATTTTTCTCGACGCCGATTTCGGTCAAGGTTTGCAGGTAGCGGAGTTGAACGCTGACCGGTTCGGTGGCCAGCAGATGGGCGGCGTCCACCAGGCGCTGCGCGGCCGAGAATTCGCCCTCCGCGTGAATGATTTTGGAACGCTTCTCGCGCTCGGCTTCGGCCTGCTTGGCCATGGCGCGCAGCATGGATTCCGGCATGTCGACCTGCTTCACTTCGACGTTCGTCACTTTCACGCCCCAGGGTGAGGTGTGCGTGTCAAGAATGCTTTGCAGGCGCAAGTTGATCTTTTCGCGGTGAGCGAGAAGTTCGTCGAGTTCCTGCTCGCCGAGCACGGAGCGCAGCGTGGTCTGGGCGAATTGCGAGGTCTGGTAAACGTAGTTGGAAACTTCAACTACGGCTTTGTTGGGATCGATTACGCGCAGAAAGATGACGGCATTCACTTTGAGCGTAACGTTGTCGCGGGTGATGATGTCTTGCGGCGGAACTTCGAGAGCTTCCTGGCGCAGCGAGACTCGCACGATGCGGTCGATAGGAGCAAACACGAGCACCACCCCCGGACCCTTGGCGGTAGTCAAAAGGCGGCCAAGCCGGAAGATGACGCCGCGTTCGTACTCGGCCAATATCTTGATTGAGCTGAGCAAGTAGAGGACGACGATGATCGCGGCAATGCCGAAGAATCCGAGTCCAAAGATTTCCATGGGTACCTCCACGACTGGAGCGGAGAACACTCCTACCGCGGATTGTAACGCAGGGACGAGGGATGGGCGGGGAATTCGGATGTCCGCGGTTGCTCGCTCTGGTGCGCCCGGCGGATTAAAGGGCAACCGGCGCCGGCGCATTGCGCGTTGCGGCCACGGGTTCGACCTGAAGCAGAAGGCCGTCAACCCGGCGCACGACCACGGACTGGCCAGCAGATACGTCGGCGGAGGAGACGGCGTCCCAGAGTTCGCCGTGGACGAAGATCTTTCCGCTCGGGGAAAGCGCGGTTTGAGCGATGCCGGTCTCGCCGATCAATCCCTGAGCGCCGGAAACCATCTTATTGCGGCGCGCTTTGAGAGCGATGCTCATGAGGAATGCCGTGATCAAGCCAAGCGGAATGCTGACCGCGAGCGCGGTCAGCAGGTGGACGCGCATTTCCGGGATGGGGGAATCGACAAGGAGCAGTCCGCCGAGCGTGAGGAGAGCGATGCCGCCGACGGTGAGGACGCCATGAGTGGCGAACTTGGCTTCGGCGGCGAAAAGCGCGAATGCGGCGAGAATGAGGCCCAGAGCGGCAAAGCGGGTGGGCAGAAGATTGAGAGCGAAGGCCGCGATCAAGATGAAGACCAGGCCCACGGTCCCGGGAACGACAGCGCCGGGATGATTGAATTCAGCATAGAGCGCGAGCGCGCCGATAGCGAGGAAAATGAAGGCGATGTTCGGGTCCATCAGATAGTTGAGGATTTGTTCTTTCAGCGTCATGCCGAAAGGCGCGATAGGTTGGCCAGAGAGCTTGAGAGTGACTTCCTGGCCGTTGAAGCGCTTGAAACTCTTGCCCTCCATCTGGCGGAAGAGATCGTCCTCGCTGGAGGCTACGTAATCGATGAGATGTTGCGCGAGGGCTTCCTGCTCGGTGAAGGACTTGGATTCGCGGACGGCACTTTCGGCGACCTCAACATTGCGTCCGCGCCGGGAAACGACGGAACGCATCAGGGCCGCGGCATCGTTCTCGATCTTCTGCTTCATCTCATCGTCGGGCTTGACCGAGGTTGGGCCGAAGAGCAGCACGGGGTGTGCCGCGCCAGCGTTGGTTCCGGGGGCCATGGCCGCGACGTCGGCCGCTTCGAGGATGAAGATTCCAGCCGAACCGGCGCGGCTGCCGCTGGGCGCGACGTAGAGGATGACAGGCACCTGCGAGTTCGTGATCTTCTCGATGATGTGGCGAGTGGATTCGACGAGGCCTCCGGGGGTATTGATCTCGATCAATATAGCCTGATCGTTGCGGCGCTGGGCTTCGTCGATGGCGCGGGCGATGTATTCCTGGGTGATGGGCTGAATGGTGTCGTTGACGACGATCTTGAGGATTTCGGCGGAGGAGAGGGAACTGAGAACCAGAGCTGCCACGAGGCCGAGAAAAATTCGCGGGATGGAATTGCTTTTCATTGGTTGCCCAACCGCTTACAACAATATTCTTACTCTTATTTGTGGCTCACAGCAGACATTTCTTGCGCCTCGGCAGCGTCAGGATTCCCGGGACGCGCGCCACTCCAGCCGGGAAGGCTGGTGCTTCCGGTGATGAGGCGGGCGCCGCGCTCGTAGGTGAAATACGACCACGCCCATTGGATGAAGACCAGCACGCGGTTTTGAAAGCCAATCAGAAAAAGAATGTGGATGAACAGCCATGCCAGCCAGGCCATGAATCCGGAGATGTGAATCTTGCCGAACTGCGCTACTGCTGCGGCGCGGCCGATGGTGGCCAGGCTGCCTTTGTCGAAGTAATGAAACGGGCGGCGGGAGTCAACGCCCCAGCCCGTCGATTCTCTGGCAATTAGTGTGGCTACGTAGCGGCCTTCGAGGATGGCTACTGGCGCTACGCCGGGAAGCAGGTTGCCCGACGCGTCTTTCAGGGCGGCGAGGTCTCCGATGACGAAGACTTCGGGATGGTTGGGAATGCTGAGATCGGGATTCACGAGCACGCGTCCGGCACGATCGACGGGAACGCCAAGTTTTTTGCCCAGCGGCGAAGCGGCTACGCCCGCGGCCCAGAGGATGACGGCTGCGTTCATCTTTCTTGTTTCGCCCATGTCGGTTTGGCCCATGGTTTCGCCCAAATAAATTATGCCGGGCTCAATCTTCGTGACCATGGTCGAAGTGATCACTTCCACGCCCAGGCGCTGCAGTTGCTCGAGCGCGCTGCGCGAGAGATCCTCAGGATAGGTGGAGAGGACTTTGGGGCCGGCTTCGATGAGATGAATGCGGGCGCGGCGGGGATCGATGGCGCGGAAATCATGGGCGAGGGCGTGGCCGCAAATTTCGGCGAGAGTTCCGGCGAGTTCGACTCCGGTGGGCCCGGCGCCGACGACCACGAAGTTCAACGGATCAGAAGATTCGCCGGCAGCGGCGCGGCGTTCGGCGAGTTCAAACGCGAGCAGGACGCGGCGGCGGATTTCGAGCGCGTCCTCAATGGTCTTGAGTCCGGGCGCCAGTGTTTGCCATTCGTCGTGGCCGAAATAGGCGTGGCTGGCGCCGGCGGCGACGATGAGGGAATCGTAAGGAATTTCCTGAAATTCGTCGGTTTGTACAGCGGTTTGTACCACGCGGCGTTCGAGGTCGAAGCCGGTGACCTCGGCCATAAGCACCTCGACATTCTTGTGGCGGCGCAGAATCGAGCGGATCGGAGCTGCGATCTCGCCGGGGGAAAGACCGGCGGTGGCCACCTGATAGAGCAGCGGCTGGAAGGTGTGATGATTTTTCCGGTCGATGATCGTAATGCTTACGGGAGCACGGGCCAGCGTCTGGGCTGCGTTCAGGCCACCGAAGCCCGCTCCCACGATCACGACGCGATGTGCCGTCTTGCCGTTCATTCTCTTGCCGATCAAGCCCTCACTCTATAAGATTCAGCGCGATGGCAATCGGCTCCAGAAGTTCGGTTGTGGACTCGCATCCGGCGTGGGCGCGGTGGCTGGTCCCGTCAGCGAGTGACTTGATCTTCGTGGTGCTGCTGGGGCTGCTGGTGTTCACCGCTTTGTCGGTGCGGTTGCTGGGCGATGGCGGAATCGGCTGGCATATTCGCACCGGGCAACTGATTCTGGCGACGCACGAGATTCCCCACGTCGATCCGTTTTCCTCCATGACTGGGCAGCCGTGGTTTGCCTGGGAGTGGCTGTACGACGCGGCCGTAGGCTGGCTGGATAGTGCGGCAGGGCTGAACGGTGTGGTGCTGTTCACGGCGTTGATCATCGCGGGGTTGTTCGCCTGGACTTTCCGGCTGCTGCTGCAGCGGGGCACGAATGTTTTGGTGGCACTGGTGCTGGTGCTGCTGGCGGCGTCAGCCGCGATGATTCATCTTCAGGCGCGGCCGCACGTGGAGAGTTGGCTGTTCACTGTGGTGTCGTTCTGGATTTTGGAGTCGGGGGAGGAAAGGAGTGCCGGCTCTTATTCCGGTTCCTCGTCGATCAAAGCCCGGCGTTGGCCGTTGTGGGTGTTGCCGCTGCTGATGGTGGTTTGGGTGAATGTCCATGGCGGATTTCTTGTGAGCTTTGCGCTTCTCGCGATTTACTGGTTCGGCACGGTGTGGGAGTGGTTCGGCCTGAAAGGGGGCCGGTTCGACGATGTTTTGCAGAAGGTCCGGGCCGGACGGCGGGTTCGGGCGCTGGCATTGACGGGTGTCCTGAGCGCGGCGGCGACATTCGCGAATCCTTACGGGTTTAGGTTGCATGTTCACATCTACCGCTATCTGTCGAACCGCTTTCTGATGGATCATATTGACGAGTTTCAATCTCCAAATTTTCACTACGTGGCGCAGAAGTGTTTTGCGGGATTGTTGCTGCTGACCCTAGTGGCGTTGGCGGCGAAAAGACCCAAGGCCAGCGCGAGCCAATGCCTGGTGGTGTTGTTCGCGGTGTATTCGGGATTGTATGCGTCACGCAACCTTCCCGTATCGTCTCTGTTGTTGATTCTGGTGATGGGGCCGTGGCTGTCGGATGGGATGGAGAGACTTTCAGAGAAGCTCTCGGGGGGGAGTGCGGATCGATGGCGCAGGCTGGCCTCAACCACGTTTCTTCGGCGAATGGAGACTGTCGAGTTGACCTTGCGGGGTCATCTTTGGCCCGTCGCGGCGATCATGCTGATCTGCTGGATCGCGGCGCATGGCGGAAAGCTGGGCGCCACGCCGCTGATGGACGCCCACTTCGATGCGAAGCGGTTTCCGGTTCACGCGGTGGATTATCTGGAGAAACAGGGTGTGCCAGGGCCACTGGCTAGTCCCGACTATTGGGGCGGGTATTTGATCTACCGGCTTTATCCGAGAGTACGCATGGTGGTCGACGACCGCCACGATTTCTACGGGGAGCAGTTCCTAAAGTCTTACTTGAAGATGATGCACGTGGAGCCGGGCTGGGGAGAATTCCTTCAGCAGCATCAGGCTCACTGCGTGGTCGTTCCCAAGGATTCTGCCCTGGCTAACATTCTGGTCGAAACCCCAGGCTGGCAGCCGATCTACAGCGACGATGTGGCGGTCGTGTTCGCGCGCCCTGCGGCAGGGGAGCAGGGCGCGCGATAAGCGCGGCGCTGCTGAAGTTGCAAAACCGTTCACATTGACAGGGCCCACGTTCTGCGATATGTTCAGCGGCGCGGCAGCTACTACCGTGCAATTGTCGACGCCCCCGAGTGTCCTGCCACTCAGGGGAGCAATCTGTGCAAGTCATTCTCCCAGCAAAGGACAAATCCTGATGAATCGCATTCTCTCTGGTTGTGGCAGTCTGCGCCCTGTCTTTGCCTGCTTGATCGTTTTGAGCCTCTGCATGGCGGCGGTTGCCGTGTACGCCCAGGACGCTCCGTCGGTCACCTTGACGCAGATCAGTTCCGATACATTTACTGTTCCTCCCGGCCAACATGCCACGGAAGTCGAGCCGCATGTGCTGGCCAACGGCAACACGCTGGTGGCTGCGTTCCAGACGGGGCGTATTTCACCCGGTGGCGCGACCGCCATCGGATGGGCCACATCCACCGACGGCGGCACGACTTGGACGCATGGATTTCTGCCCGGCCTGACTTCGGGAGATGATGGCGGACCCTACAGCGCGGCCAGCGATCCCGCAGTGGCTTTCGACGCCAAGCATGGTGTGTGGATTATCGAAAGCCTGCCTCTCAACAGTACCGAGACGCCGGCTCTGGTGGTGAGCCGGTCGACCGACGGAGGCCTCACCTGGAACGACCCGGTAAGCGTTGGACCGAACGTGGTGAGTTCCGATAAGAGCTGGATCGTGTGCGACAGCACGTCCACCAGCCCGTTCTACGGCAACTGTTATGCCGAGTGGGACAATCCCAACAACGGAGACGAGATTTTCATGAGCACCTCCAGCGACGGAGGCCTGACCTGGGGCGCGGCAACCGCGACGGCAAACAAGGCTACCGGCATTGGCGGGCAACCGCTGGTGCAGCCGAATGGCACGGTGGTAGTGCCGATTGAAACCTCTGGGATCTCCGCTTTCACTTCGACTGACGGAGGCGTAACCTGGACGAAACCGGTTACAGTCGCCAGCATTCAGAGCCACACCGATGCGGGAGGAATTCGCAGCAGCCCGCTACCCTCCGCGGCGTTGGATGGCGCGGGCACGGTGTGGGTGGTGTGGCAGGATTGCCGCTACCGCGCCCACTGCGCGAGCAACGACCTGGTTTACAGCACGTCCAGCGATGGCGTCACCTGGTCGGCGGTAAAGCGCGTGCCCATCGATGCGACCGCCAGCACGGTGGACCACTTCATCCCTGGAATTGGCATCGATCCGGCGACCTCCCATGGCACCGCGCACGTTGCGATACATTACTATTACTACCCGAAGAGCTCGTGTACAAAATCCACCTGCCAGCTCTTCGTCGGCTACGTTTCGTCGCACAACGCCGGAATGACCTGGAGCGCCCCGATTAAGCTGGCGGGGCCGATGCAACTGGGGTGGTTGCCCAACTCCCAGAACGGCCTGATGGTGGGCGATTACATTGCCACGGCTTTCAACAACGGCGTTCCGCACGGAGTATTCGCCGTCGCCTTCTCGAAGTCGGGGACATCGTTCCGGGAGGCCATGAACACCGCGCAGGGACTAACCGTAGCTCAGGACGGCCCTCAGTTCTCTTCGGCGAACGACAAGCCGCTGCATAACCTCTCCGACAAGATCGAGAAGGATCGTCCAGAGAAGGCTGTTCCGCCTTCGAAGCGCTCGGCCAAGCGGAGCTCGAAGTAGGGCATCTGACTCTTCTGAACACTTAGCCGCCGATGCGAAATCGGCGGCTTTTTACTTGCTTGCTGCCTGCAGGTCCGGGTCTGATCACTGCCATCGAATCCGCGCTACCTGCTAAACTCTCTCCGTGCCACGCCTCACTCACCTCGAATGCACCCGCTGCGGCGAGCATTTTCCCGCAGACCGTCCTCAAGGCGTTTGCCCGAAGGATGGCGGCATCCTCTATGCTCGCTATGATCTTGCCAGCATCAAAAAGAGTTTCTCGCCGGCGTCGCTGCTGCCGCTTGGTCCTACCATGTGGCGTTACGACGCGGTACTTCCCGAGGCCACGCCGGTTTCCCTCGGCGAAGGATTCACTCCCATGCTGCGCAGCCGCGAATTTCCCAACGTCTTCATCAAGGACGAGGGCCTGAATCCCACCGGCTCTTTCAAAGCTCGCGGGCTCTCCGTCGCTGTCACGATGGCCCGGCATTTTGGACTGAAAAAGCTTGCAATCCCTTCGGCTGGAAATGCCGCCGGAGCACTTGCGGCCTACGCCGCGGCCGCCAACCTCGAAGCCCACATCTTCATGCCCAAAGATGTTCCCATGGCGAACCGCATCGAGTGCGACTACTATGGCGCGCAGGTGACGCTGGTCGATGGCCTCATCTCCGATTGCGCCCGCAAAGTTGCCGAGCTAAAGGAAAAGCCCGGCTGGTCCACAGAAGGATGGTTCGACGTTTCCACGACCAAGGAGCCCTACCGCGTCGAAGGCAAGAAGACCATGGGGTACGAAGTCGCCGAACAACTCGGGTGGAAACTTCCGGAGAGCATCATCTATCCCACGGGCGGCGGCGTTGGTCTGCTGGGGATGTGGAAGGCCTTCGATGAAATGGAGCAGTTGGGTTTCATCGGCTCCGAGCGGCCGAATATGATCAGCGTGCAATCTGCGGGATGCGCTCCTATTGTTAAAGCATGGGATGAAGGTAGGGCGGCGGTGGCGATGTGGCCGCACGCCTCGACTCTAGCGTCGGGCCTGCGCGTGCCGAAACCTTATGGGGACTATTTGATCCTCGATATTCTGAAACAAAGCGGAGGCCTCGCCCTCGCCGCCACCGATGCCGAGATTCTCGATGCCACTCGACACTGGGCTAAGGTGGAAGGCATCTTTGCTGCGCCCGAAGGCGCTGCGTGCCTGGTCGCTTACAAGAAGCTGCTGGCCAGCGAATTCTTCACGGCGGAGGATACCGTCGTGCTCCTCAATACCGGTTCCGGCCTGAAGTATCTGGATGTGCTGGACACGAAAGACTCTAGTGTGGAGCGGGCACCCTCGCCCGCTTCCCGCCCCATCGCAGGAATCATCGGCCCGTATTGAGCAGCACGGGAACGTCGGAGGACACCATGTTTGAAGACTTATATGACCTGATCGGGGGACATAGCACTATCCAGAGTGCTACGGAACTCTTCTACGACAAAATCTTGCATGATGAAAGCTTGCGCCATTTCTTTGAGCGGGTTGATATGGCGCACCTCCAGTCCCGGCAGGCTATGTTGATTTCCATGCTCCTCGGCGGACGAGTGTATACAGGGAAAAACATTCGTGACGCCCATGCCCGGTCCAGAGAGCATGGTCTGAACGATGCGCACTTCGACCTGTTCCTCCGGCACTTTCGCGCAGCCCTGGAAGAAGTGGGAGTCGAGCCGGAGAATGCCGAGAAAGTCATGAAACGTCTGGAAAGCACGCGAGGAACCGTACTGGACACATAAGATTTATCAGGCGGCGGGCCGGACGCCGCTGGTTCGGTTGTATTACGACGACGCTCCCGCCGAAATTCATCTCAAACTCGAACGTCGTAACGGAGGACTTATGAGGAACTGTTTCCGCGCCTTGATCACGGGTGTGCTGCTGCTGGGTTCGGCGGCGACCTTTGCGCAGCAGGGCAAGCCGCAGCTCACGATCATCCCTGACTCGATCAACTTTATTTGGCGGGACATTGAGCATGACTTCACCGCGCTGGCCGAGGCCATGCCCGAAGACAAGTGGAGCTTCAAGCCGACCCAAGGCGAATTCAAGGATGTGCGCACGTTTGGGGAGCAAGTGAAACACGTTGCGTGCGCCAACGAAGCCTGGGCGAAACAGATGGCCGGCGAAAAACCGCCTGGGCGGTGCGACATCGGTGGTCCGAATCCGGCTAAAACGAAATCCGAAATACTGTCCTATCTCCACGATTCCTTCGCATTGATCGACAAGGTTATCGCGGAGACGAATGCCGAGAACCTGCTGCGCGCCAATGCTGGGCCGTACTGGGGTCAAAACCGGCTCTCGGCCTTGACTGCCGCGGTGTGGCACCTCTCCGATCACTACGGCCAGCTGGTGGAATACCTGCGGATGAACGGCATCGTGCCGCCCGCCAGCAGATAAAGACCCGTTCGGGGAAGGCGTAGTAGAATTCCAGCCACCATCTGACATGACAAACAGCGCAGCCCACAACCGCCCTGACCGCACGATCTCCATTGACTCGATTCTGGCGGCTCGCCAGCGCGTTTACCAGGCGGCGGTGCGGACACCGCTGGTTCGGCTGTATTACGACGACGCTCCTGGCCAAATTTATCTCAAGCTCGAATCGTTCCAGCCGATCGGTTCGTTCAAACTGCGCGGGGCTTACAACGCCATCTCGCTGCTAAGCCCGGAAGACAGGGCGAAGGGCGTGTGGACGGTGAGCGCTGGCAACGCCGCCCAGGGAGTGGCGCTCGCGGCGCGGATTCTGAAAACGCGCTGCGACGTGCTGGTCATGAATACCGCCCCGGCAGCGAAGCTCGAGGCCATCAAGCGGTTGGGTGCAGGTATTCGTCAGGCGTCCATGGATGAATGTTGGTCCGCGGTGACCGAGCGAACGCATCCCGCGTTTCAGGGCGTTTTTGTTCATCCCTTCGACGACGACGACTTCATGGCCGGCAATGCCACGGCCGGTCTGGAAATCCTGGAAGACTTGCCGGACGTCACCACGATCGTGGCCGGCTTCGGTGGAGGCGGCCTCAGTTGCGGGATCGCATCGGCGATGGCCGCCCTGAAGCCTGAGGTGAAGGTATTTGCCGCAGAACCTGAGACCGCCGCGCCGCTTCACCTGTCGTTCATCAAAGGTTCAGCGCAGAAGTTTCCGGACTGGAAAACAAGTTTTGTGGACGGCTGCGGCGGCAAGTCCGTGTTGCCGAGCATGTGGACGCTGGCCAGCCGCCTGCTGGCAGGCTCGATCGTGACCACGCTCGAAGAAACCCGCCGAGCCATGACGATCGTGGCGGCCCGGAATCACTTGATCTGTGAAGGCGCCGCCGCGTGCGCCGTCGCCGCCGGACTCAGCGGCAAAGCCGGGAGAGGCAAAATCGTGTGCATCGTCAGCGGCGGAAATATTGATCTCGGCAAATTCTCCGAGCTGGTTTCGGCCCCGGCCTAGTTCTCGGGTGCAGCCAAATTGTTCGGGAGGTGCTCCGATTCAGGAATGTACGCTCGAACCGCGCCACCAATTCCCGCGCATAAAGGCCGATTGTTGACGCAATCAGAGATAGCACTCACGAACCTTGTCTCATGAGCGCAACCGCGATGCTTCACTACGGTCCGAGCGGGAGGCAGCCAGGATAATTTCCCGCTCGGCCGGCAAACCAGAGCCCGGGGTGGGCGTGGAAGCACCGCTCCCGCCTGGCTACTGGATTTGCAAGGGCTGCCTCAAGGCGAAGGTGTAAGCGGTCTGATCCGCGAGAAGAACTTCCTTCTCTTTGCCCCCGGCCTTGTGCATCACGTTCTCGCAAAGTTCTGAGTTGGATGTGAACTGGCATCCAGCTTTTCCGCGCCGGAACAGGCCCTTGATGAGTCGGCCTACCTTCTTTTTGCCTGTGACCGTGGGCCCGAAACTGCGGACGGAAGTCGCGAGGGCCAGGTCTGCGTTGTTGACATTGACCGAGGTCAGCTTGAGTTGCACATTAGGCTCCGCCAGCAGCGCTCCGCCCGGCCGGACGAACGCGACCTCGCCGTTGACGACAGCGCCCGCGGCAATCACGGTCTTGCCATCGACGACGACATCGTGATCCAAGGTCGCCGCAAAGCTTTGGCCCGCCCGGCTGATCTTCGAGCCCAGTCTTTCGCCAAGTCGAACCGTCAGCGCGGTTCCCGCTGGAACAACAACCGCTGCCGCAGCGGCTGTCGTGGCCGTGGCTGCCGCAGTGGCAGCAGGCTCTGCCTTGGCCGAGCCCGCTGCCCCGTTTGCGGCAGGCGTGGTGGTCCCGAAATTATGCCCAATTGCCCCAGCTACGACCGCGCCGCGGTGGCGTGACACTCCGGCCAGAGCCGCCGCCGCCATTCCCGTCGTCACCACTAATACCATGATTGTCTTTTTGCTCATCGCCGCACCCACCCCCGTCACAACGCCATGGATATTGATCCAAGTCGCCCGGAACGTCAATGGAGCCCGTCTGAAGCCGTCTGAATTGATCTGAAGAAATCACCCTGCTTGACACATTAAGCCCAGGCAGACCAGAATCTATGGCGAAAAGGCGGGGGACGGGCAGCCCCGCCCAAACCGGGGGCTGCTCGGCAGCCACTGGCGGCCAGAGTCCCAGGATTCACCGTACCTAGGATTCGCCGATTCGCCGGACCTGGCCGAGGAGTTCCGCATTGCCGGACAAGAAGGTTCGCTTCGACGATTTCGAACTGGACTACAGCCGCTTTCAGCTTTACCGCGGCGGCCGCCCGGTTCGGCTGGAGAGCCTGCCGTTGCAATTGCTCATGTTTCTGGTCGAAAAGCGGGGTCAATTGGTCACGCGCGAGCAGATCTCCAGCGAGTTGTGGAGCAAGGAAGTTTTCGTCGACGTAGAACAGGGAATCAATACTGCGATTCGCAAGATCCGCCGCGCCCTGGCCGACGACGCCGGCGAACCGCAGTACCTTCAAACCGTAGTCGGACGGGGTTATCGCTTCGTCGCGCCCAACGCCCAAGAAGATGCTACTGGCCAAGCATCCACTTTTTCCGTTTCCCCGGAAGAATTCGGACGTGCCCTCATGACTGCCGCGGGTATTGACCCCGACAATCCCAAGGGAACTCCCAAACTCCCAGACTAATCCTGAGCGGATTCTACCCGACCTTCGACTGACGAGAATAAAACGAACGAAGCTAGAGCATTTCTTCCAGCCGAACGTAGCTCGCTTCCATCCCGCGTTCCATCCAGGTCGCAAGCATGGCCGCCCGCGTTTGAGAGTCGGGCAGCGTCATTCGCCGATATTGCGTCAACTACATTACACTCGTTGACTCTCTCGGCGCGCGCCGCAGCGCACCCTTCCCCTTGCAACGCCGCGGGCGTACCCCGGGACTAGACCCGGCGGCTGTGCAGTGGGAGAGGGGTTTTGCCAAATTTTTCCTGGAGAGTACACCCCCGCAATTCATTGACTTGCCGCTTGCCTCCCCCTAATATGGTCGCGCACGGAGTGGGACCCTTTCATTGATCGGCAAGACCATCTCGCATTACCGCATTGTCGAGAAGCTGGGCGGCGGCGGCATGGGCGTCGTTTACCGGGCCGAGGACATCAAACTGGGCCGCTTCGTGGCGCTTAAGTTTCTGCCTGAAGAACTCGCCAAGGACCGCCAGTCCCTGGATCGCTTCCAGCGGGAAGCGCGCGCCGCCTCGGCGCTGAACCATCCCAACATCTGCACCATCCACGAGATTGACGAGGAAAACGGGCAGGCTTTCATCGTCATGGAGTTGCTGGAAGGCCAGACCCTGAAACACCGCATCGATGGCCGTCCGGTGGACACGGAAACGCTGCTCAATCTGGCGATTGAGATTGCCGATGCCCTGGACGCGGCGCACTCGAAAGGAATCATTCATCGCGACATCAAGCCGGCGAACATTTTCGTGACCAAGCGTGGGCAGGCGAAGTTGCTGGACTTCGGCCTCGCCAAGCTGGCTCCGGAAAACCGTCATGGCACTTCGGAATCGGCGCTGCGAACGGCGGACGAAGGCGCGATGATGACCCTGCCCGGCTCCACGATTGGAACCGTAGCCTATATGTCGCCGGAGCAGGTTCGCGCCGAAGAACTTGATCCGCGCACCGATTTGTTTGCCTTCGGCTCGGTGCTCTACGAAATGGCAACGGGAGGACTTGCTTTCCCCGGCAATAGCAGCGGGGTCATCTCCGAAGCCATTCTGAACCGCACTCCGCCGGTGCCCTCGGTCGCAAACCCGGCAATCCCTCCGAAGCTCGAGGAAGTGATTTTCAAGGCGCTGGAGAAGGAGCGCGAGTTCCGCTATCAGACGGCGGCTGAGCTGCGCGGAGACTTGAAACGAATCAAGCGCACTCTGGATACGTCAAGAGTGCGGGCCGGCGCAGCAACCGCTGCCGCATCGGGGACGGCCGTCACTCCAGTGGTTGAGACTGTGGCTGCTCGAAGGAGCATGTTGATACCAGTGTTGGCGGTGGCCGCCATAGCGCTGATTGCTGGTGTCGCTGCCGGGAAGTTCTTGTTGCAACGGTCGCCGGCGCAAGCCGCTCTGCCGGTGTACCATCCGCTTACATTCCGCCGCGGCATGGTTCACGCCGCACGTTTCGCACCCGACGGCAAAACCATCATTTACAGCGCGGCGTGGGAAGGGAAGTCTTTACAACTGTTCACTACGCGGCCGGAGAGCCCCGAGTCGCATGAACTCGAACCCGCCGGAGCCGACGTCCTGGGGGTCTCGGCGTCGGGCGAAATGGCGCTTTCTCTGCACAGCCATCCCATTGCCCAATTCCTCTATTCCGGAACACTGGCCCGCGTGCCCCTGGTCGGGGGTGCGCCGCGCGAGGTCATGGAGAATGTGGAGTGGGCAGATTGGTCTCCGGATGGAAGCACGCTGGCGATCGTGCGCCAGGAGCAAGGCCGGCACAGCCTGGAGTTTCCCCCGGGCAAGGTTCTCTATCAGGCGGATGGATGGATTGGCCACCTTCGCATTTCGCCGAAAGCCGATACGATCACTTTTATTGACCACCCCGAACTGGGCGACGATGGCGGCGCGGTTGCCACGGTCGATCTGGCCGGTAAAAAGACAACTCTTTCTACCGGCTGGGACAGCATTCAAGGCATCGCATGGTCGCCCGGCGGCGACGAGATATGGTTTACGGCCACCCGAACCGGCGGCGACCGGTCGCTTTACGCGGTCAACCTTTCCGGCGCAGTAAGGTTGCTGGCGCGCGTTCCCGGAGAATTGACCTTGCTCGATGTTGACCGCGTGGGGAATGTGTTGCTGACCCGCGGCAACGACCGGGCGGGAATGATCGGTCTGGCTCCTGGCGAGGCAAAGGAACGGGACTTGTCCTGGCTGGATTGGTCCTCGCCAGGCGATTTGTCTGCCGACGGGCGAACCGTGCTTTTTTCCGAGACCGGCGAGGGTGGGGGACCGAAGTATGCGGTCTACCTCCGCAAGACGGATGGTTCGCCGGCCATTCGTCTGAGTGAAGGATTTGGGACCGGTTTGTCGCCTGACGGAAAATGGGCGGTCGCAAGGCCCAATGTCACTTCGCCACCGCTGTTTCAGCTTCCGACCGGGGTGGGCGAAGCCAAGCCCCTCACGCACGATTCCATGAATCACCTCTGGGCGCGCTGGCTCCCCGACGGGAAACAAATCGTGTTCTCCGGCAACGAAGCCGGACACGGGGTTCGTCTCTACGTGGAATCGCCCGAGCAAGGCAAGCCCCGCCCGATTACCGCGGAAGGAGTGAGCCCCTTCTTCGTGACCTCTCCGAAGGGAGACTTTGCCGCCGGCGTCGGCCCGGATCACAAGATTTATCTTTATCCGGTCGCTGGTGGCGAGCCCGTACCCGTCTCCGGCACTACCAGAGATGAGGCGCCCACAGGCTGGTCCGAGGATGGCCGATCCCTTTATGTTTTTCGCTTCGGAGAGGTTCCGGCTAAAGTGTTTGAACTCGAAGTGTCCACCGGAAAACGAAAGCTATGGAAGGAACTGGAGCCCGCGGACGCAGCGGGAATCGATACAATCCGGGGAATCTCAATCACCCCGGATGCCAAGGCCTACATCTACGGCTACATCCGGACGCTTTCCGATCTCTACGTTGTCGAAGGGTTGAAGTAAGGGCAGATCGTGCGAATCCCTGGTCATGAAAGAACTTTGTTCTTCAGGTCCCGCTCCGCCTGCGCCACATTCTCCCTCCGCCCCAGATCTCGCCAATAGTACTTATCAGCACGAAAGGAGAGGATCTTTTCTCCCTGGGCGGCGAGCCGCAAGTAGCAAGCGATGATGGAGAAGACGCCTTCTTCGGTCATCATTGAAAAAATCCGAGGCGAAACAACGTGGATGCCGGAAAATGCCAGCACCTGCACTTGCGGGGAAGCTCGAACAAGTTCAGCAGGTTGCTCACGCCCTGCCCGACGCCCGCAAAGCCTGGATTGCTCGTCGAACAGCAAGTAGCGGGAAGTCTCGCGATTCTGCATTGCCAGTGTGGCTAGCGCTTGATGCTCGCTATGAAACTGCCTCATCCGCCCCAGATCAATCGTGCTGATGACATCGACGTTGTGCAGAATAAACGGATCGTCCACACGGCTGGAGTCCTCGAGAAAAAACGTCGCCGCCTTCTTCAATCCGCCGCCGGTGTCGAGCAAAATCTCTTCGCGAGAGATTTCAATCCGCATGCCGAAAAAATCGTTTGCCTTCAGATAGTCGACCACCATGTCGGCAAAGTGATGCACATTAACGATCACCTCGCGCACTCCGAACGTGCGCAAGCGGGAAAGCGTGATCTCGAGCAGCGTTCGCCCTCCGACTTCCACTAGCGCCTTGGGACGATCATTCGTTAGCGGCCGCAAACGCGTTCCCAGGCCCGCAGCCAGAATCATCGCTTTCATTGCGCCTGCGTCTCCAACTCGCGATGTCGGACCACCACATCCACTCCACTCCTGCCGCGCAGACGTTTCGCCAATTGCTCCGCCAGATAGACCGAACGATGCTGGCCGCCAGTGCAGCCGAACGACACCATCAGGCTCTTGAAGCCCCGCCGCTGATACTCGCTCACGCTCGCATCCACCAGCGACATCACGCTGGCCAGAAACTGATGTACGCTTTCCTGCTGACGCAGATAGTCGATCACCAGCGCATCTTTGCCGGTGAGAGCTTTGAAGCGCTCTTCGCGGCCGGGATTCGGCAGGCAGCGGCCATCGAAAACGTGCCCGCCGCCATGTCCGCTCTCGTCTTTCGGCATGCCCCGGTGAAAGGAGAAGCTCACAATCCGCACCGTAAGGTTCTCCGCTTCGGAAGCCAGGCCCTGCAGTTTTTCCGACGCCAGCATGCTGTTGAACGCCTCCATCAGTGTGGGCATCGCGATGGGCAACTTGACGTTGTGCAGCAGCCAGCGCAGATTCTTCAGCGCGTAGGGCACACTCTGCAGAAAATGGGCTTTGCGCTCATAAAAGCCGCGAAAACCATAAGCGCCCAGCGCCTGCAGGATGCGAACGTAAACGAAGCTGTAGTAGTGATGCCGGAACGCGTCGCGGTCCAGTTCGATGAAACCGCCAACCTTCTCGAGATAAAGATCGAGCAATTGCTGGCGCAGTTGCGGCGTCAGATCGGCCTTGGCATCGTACAGAAGAGAGGCGATGTCATATTGCAGCGCGCCTTTGCGGCCGCCTTGATAGTCCAGGAAAAACGGCCGTCCGCCGCGCAGCATGATGTTACGGGATTGGAAATCGCGGTAGAGAAAGTAATCGCAGTTGGCGCTCAGCAGAAAATTGGTCAGGCAGTCGAAATCGTCCTCGAGTGCTTGTTCGTTGAAGGGGATGCCGGCGAGCCTGAGAAAGTAATACTTGAAATAATTCAAATCCCAGGCAATGGACTGTCGATCGAAGCTGGCCCGGGGATAGCAGACCTTGTAATTCAGATCGCGTCCAGCTTCGATCTGAAAGCGCGGTAACTCGGCCACAACTTTGCGGTAAGCTTCCACGGCCTGGGGAGCGATGTTCTCGCCTGCGCGATTCTGCGAGAGAAACTCGAAAAGGGTCGTGTCTCCCAGGTCTTCCTCGAGATAAGCGCCGTGGTTCAAGTCTTCCGCATAAATTTCCGGCACGGGCAGACCGTGCCGCCGAAAATGTCGGGAAAACTCCAGAAAAGCGACGTTCTCTTCGCGTACGTTATACAGAATGCCAATCGCGCTAAGCTGACCGGTGGAAAGGCGGATGATGTTGCGCCCCGACCCGCCGAGCTGGCCCTGCAGAGGCTGCACATTTAAGGCTGGCGCGTGGAAGTGCCGCTCAAAAAGCTCTTGGAGAACGTCCATAATCTGGGATGCTCGGTAGTGGTGCAGTTTGATAAGGAGGCGAGCCAGACGCGCGCTTATGGCGTCGCAAAAAGCGCGACGCTTCGCGCGGCTCGCCCAGATCCTTCACTGCGCAAGGAACGCTTGTTCAGGATGACAAGCAAACTGCACCACTACCGGATGCTTGTCAGCGCAACGACTTAAAGATAACATCGAACGCTCGATCCCACGGCGCTGGAATCAATGGCCGCAACGACTTGATAACCTTCTTTTCGATGCCTATGCTGGATGGATGACGGACCGGCTCTACTACCAAGACTCCTTCCTCTACAACTTCGACGCCGTGGTGCATTCGGTGGGCGAAACCCAGCGCCCGGCGGTCATTCTCGACCGTACGGCCTTCTATCCCACCAGCGGCGGCCAGATGCACGACACGGGCTGGTTAGTCCTGGCAGATGAGAAACACCGAGTCACAGAGGTAGTGGATGCCGAAGACGGCCGCGTGGTCCACTTCCTGGAGGCGCCGCTCAAAGACGCGCAGCCTGGAACCCGCGTCCGTGGCGAAATCGACCCTGCCCGCCGTCGCGACCACATGCAGCAACACTCGGCCCAGCACGTGCTCTCGGCAGCATTCGTGCGGCTTTTCAATATGCCCACGGTTTCTTTCCACATGGCCGATGACTATTGCTCCATCGATCTCGACACGCCTTCGCTGAGTAAAGATCAAATCGAGGCCGGGGAACGCCTGACCAACGAAATCGTGCTGGAGAATCGCGGCGTCGACATCCGCTTCGTGACTCGCGACGAAGCTGAAAACCTCGGCCTGCGCAAGCTCCCGCCGACGGACCGCGACCAACTGCGCCTCATCGACATCCGCGACTTCGACCTCACCGCCTGCGGCGGCACGCATGTCAGCCACACCGGACAGATCGGCGGGGTCTTCCTGCGCAAGACTGAAAAAGTTCGCCAGGGATACCGTGTGGAGTTCGTTGCCGGCCAGCGCGCCGTCTCGACCGCCCGCCGCGATTTCAACACGCTGACCGAAACCGCCGGGCTGTTTTCCGCCCACATCTACGACGTGCCGCAGCAAGCCCGCAAGTCTCTGGATGAAATCAAGTCGCTGCGCAAGCAAGGGGAGCAATCGCAGGACGAACTGGCTGCCGCGCAAGCCACAGCCCTGTTAGCGGAAACCCCCGAGAGCGGCGGCCGCAAGCTGGTGGTCCGGACTTTCTCTGACCGCGATCTCAATTCCCTCAAGCTGCTGGCCCAGAAGCTGACGCGGCAATCTTCCGCCGTGATCGCGCTGCTCGCCACCGAGTCGCCGCAACCCGCGCTCGTCTTCGCTCAATCCGCAGGCGGGCCCCACGACATGGGCGCGCTCCTAAAAGAAACCGTCACCAAGCTCGGCGGACGCGGCGGCGGCAGCAAAGATCTGGCTCAGGGCGGAGTCCCCCTGTCCGCAGGACTTGCCGCAGCCCTGGCTGCTGCCGCTCAAACCCTCACGCCCTGATCTGCCTCTCTACATCCCAAACAAAAGCCCCCACCGGGACCGAGTCCCATGGAGGCAGATGCAATTTCCGGTTTCCACGACTACTGAAAACCGGAAACTACAAACCCGAAAGTCTGATTCCAGCCCGTTAAGCGATGCGACTCCGCCGACCGCCCTTTTCCCACCAAACTGCGGGATCCTCGGGCCGGTTGAGCATCTGCGACAGCTCTTTCTTGATCTCCACCAGGCGATTGGCGCGCATTTCCACCGCCGATTGGTCGATCTGACTGTCCGCGGTCTTGGCTGCGGCGCGAGCGTTCATGTTCCGTAAATCCGTGATTTCCTGACGAAGGCTGGTGAGGTGTTCCAGGATATAAGGCATGTCTTGATCATACCCCATATTTCCCGGCCCGCCGCTTTATTAATCGCCCCTTTTCCTGCCTGATTCCCGTAAAAAGCTGGTTCCCGAGACCCGTCGCATCCATCCACCGGTTCTGGGCATCGAACAGAAGCCAAGGTTTTGTGGTTGCAACCAAGACAATCAAGCGAGGAGAACTTTGTTTATGGCCAAGAAAGATCGCAACGCGACAGCACCCGCCGCCGAGCGAGGGAAACTGACCGCCCAGCCTCGTCTTCACCAGAGTGCTCCCGAAATTCAAGCGTATGGCACGGTTTCGCACATGTTGCCTCTCGAGCTTGAAGAGCCGGTTCGCCTGGAAATGACCGAACAACTCAACCTATTGCTAGCCGACACCATGACCCTGCGCGATCTCTATAAGAAATCGCATTGGCAAGTCGCCGGACCGACCTTTTATCAGCTCCATCTCCTGTTCGACAAACATTATGCAGAACAATCGGAGATCGTCGACACGATCGCCGAACGCATACAACTTCTCGGCGGCGTCTCCATTGCCATGGCTGCCGATGTGGCCGAAACCACGCGCATCGAGCGTCCGCCGCGGGGCAGGGAAGAAGTCCCGGTGCAGATTTCGCGCCTGCTGGATGCTCACCAGATCATCATCGGACACTGCCGTACGCTGGCGCGCCGTGCCGACGAGATCGGCGATGATGGCACCAACGATCTGGCGGTCAGCGATGTGCTGCGGACCAACGAATTGCAAGCCTGGTTCCTCAGCGAACACCTTGTGGATGCGCCCCTCGTACACGCGGAACAGCCGCGGTTGCGAAGCGCCAGCTAATCACGCGCAAACCAATCGGGCAGGCTCTCGCCAGAGAGCCTGCTCGTTACTACTTCGTTGTCGCCGCCGGCAAAACAGACTGCTAGTATTGAACTCCACGGTAAGAAACTTCAGACCATGCAACGTTCCATCGAGCAGATCCTCTCCAGTTACGACGATCGCGCCCCTCTGTCGCAAGCTTCCACTATTCCCGCAGCCTGGTATGTCGACCCTCGCATCGCCGAACTCGAACGTGAGAGCGTGTTCAGCAAGACCTGGCAACTGGTCGCGCGCACCGGTCAGGTGAAAACTCCAGGGCAGTTCGTGAGCACCACTGTCGCGGGTGAGCCGATCGTCGTCGTCCGTGGCAACGACGGCGCTCTGCGTGCCTTTTACAACGTTTGCCGCCACCACGCCGCGGCCGTCGTGACTCAACCCTGCGGCCAGACTGCTCTTTTGCATTGTCCGTATCACGGCTGGAACTATGGCCTCGATGGCTCCTTGAAAGGGATGCCCGAGTTTGAAGGCGTCGAGAATTTCGACCGCGCACAGAATGGCCTTGTCCCAGTTCGAGTCGAAACCTGGGAGTGCTTCGTCTTTATCAACCTCGACAACCATGCAGCTCCGCTCGCAGAATGTCTCGGCGGACTGGTCCAGCGCGTTGCGCCTCTTGGCATCGGCAAATTGCACCACTTCGACCGCCGGACGTACAACATCCATTGCAACTGGAAAGTGTTCGTCGATAATTACCTGGATGGCGGCTACCACGTTCCACATCTGCACAAGGGACTGAGTTCGGTTCTCGATTACAAGCATTACACCATCGAGAACGAAGATCGTTACTGCCTGCAGTCCAGTCCAATGGTCGCCTCGCTCGAGGATGGCGCCACCGGAGCCGCGCGCAAAGGCGACCGCGCCTGGTATTTCTGGCAGCATCCCAATCTGATGATCAACTGCTACGAGGGATATATGGACACAAACCTCGTGATCCCCATTGACGTCGATCACTGCAGCGTGGTCTTCGATTTCTATTTCGCAGACACTAGCGACGCCGCCCGCGAATACAACGAGCAGTCGGTGAACGTCGGCAATCGCGTCCAGGAGGAAGATCTCGGTATCTGTGAAGATGTGCAGCGCGGCCTGAAATCGCGAGCCTATCGCGCCGGACGGCTCTCCGTGCGCCGCGAGGCCGGCGAACATTTATTTCATCGGCTTCTTGCTGCCGATCTCAAGCGCGGCCTGGCGCTCTCGTCCGTGGCCGCCGACTAATGTGGATGCAAACTTAATCCTGCGTCGAATCTTGTTCCCGCCGCATCGCCCGCAGATCGATTCCCAACTGCTCGGCCTTCTTATAAAGGTGACTGCGCTCGAGGCCCAGCGACTTCGCCGCCAGGCTCACGTTGGAATGGCTGCGCTTCAACTCCGCCAGGATGACTTCTCGTTCAAAGGCATCCACACGCTGGGCCAGAGCTCCGGACGAGAACGCAGAAGACGCTGCAACGCCGCCGCTCCCGCCTTTCGGCAAAGCGATCTGCACAGTCGCGGCATCAACCTGACCGTCCGTCGCCAGCAGCATCAGCCGCTCCACCATGTTGCGCAATTCCCGAACATTCCCCGGCCATGCGTGCGACTGCAACGCTGCCATCGCCTCCGCGGTAAACGGAACCGGTTTCCATCCATTCTGCGCGCTCACTTGCGCCGCAAAATGTCCAACCAGAGCGGGAATGTCTTCCCGGCGCTCGCGTAACGGCGGCAACACCAGCGGAAAAACATAAATCCGATGAAACAAGTCCTGACGGAATTTCTCTTCACGCACCCGCGCTTCTAGATCGCGATGCGTCGCCACCACGACCCGCACATCGACGCTTACCGGCCTATCGCCGCCGATGCGCTCCACTTCTCCTTCTTCCAGCACCCGCAGGAGCTTGGCCTGCATAGCCAGCGGCATATCGCCAATCTCATCCAGAAAGATCGTGCCATGATCGGCTTGCTCGAACTTTCCAATGTGCCGTCCCGCGGCGCCGGTGAATGATCCTTTCTCGTGCCCGAAGAGTTCCGACTCAATCAGTTCCGCCGGAACCGCCGCGCAATTCAATGTCACAAACGCTCCACCGGCACGCGCGCTGCGTTCATGAATCGTCCGCGCCACCAACTCTTTTCCGGTGCCCGTTTCCCCCAGAATGCAAACCCGCGTCTCGCTCGCCGCAACGCGATCCAGTTGCGCCATCACGCGCTGCATGGCCGCGCCTTGCCATACGATTTCGTGCTTGCCCAGCCGCTGCTTGAGTTGCCGATTTTCGCTTTCCAGCCGCTGCAGCTTCAGCGCATTCTCCACTGTCAGCAATAGTTTTTCGGTGGAGATCGGCTTCTCCAGAAAATCCAGCGCTCCCAGCCGCGTGGCTCGCACCGCCATTTCGATGTCCGCCTGCCCTGACATCATCACGACGGGCGCGGTCACTCCCTGCGACTTCAATTCTTCCAACAGCGCCAGTCCGCCTTTGCCCGGCATCACTACATCCGAAAGGATCAAGTCGAAGTTCTGTGCCTTCGCCAGTTCCAACGCCTTGCCCGCGTTGTCGCACACTGTGGCCTCGTGCCCAGCCAGCCGGAAGGCGCGCGACAGCGACGCCAGCGTGTTCGCTTCATCGTCCACAATCAGCAGATGTGCTTTCGTCGCCAACCATCCTCCCAATTTCCGAACTACTTCATCCGACGTTCTGCCTCGGATCCAAGCTCCTCGGCAGCTCGATCACAAAAGTCGTGCCTCGCCCCGGCTCGCTCTGCACTCGGATTCTTCCCCCATGATCGCTCACGATGGACTGAACAATGGCCAGCCCCAACCCGGTGCCGTGCTGCTTGCTCGTGTAATAAGGAGTGAAGATCCGCTCACACTCTTCCGGCGTCAAGCCCGGTCCCGTATCCGCAACTTCGATCACCAATTTGCGGTCTTCATCTCGCGTGCGCAATGTCAGCACCCCGCCTTGCGGCATCGCGTCCATCGCATTCAGCACAAGATTTGAAATTGCCCGATGCAAAAACTCCCCATCCGCCGCAACGGGTTCCAGATGTGGGTCCAGTTGCAGGTCGCAACTGATCTTCGCATGCCCCGGCGCTTCCAGTTGCGCCTGAAAAAGCTGCACCACGCCTCGAATCACCTCATTAACCTGCACCCGCTGCAACTGCGGCTGCGGCATCTTCGAGAACTCGCTGAACCTCCCGATGATACCTTTCAGATTCGCGATCTCTGCCAACAGTGTTCGCGAACTCTCCCGGAACACCTCCTCGAACTGCTCCGGATTCTGCTGCCTCGCGCGCACCAGGTTCTCCACCGTAAGCTGCAGCGGAAACAGCGGGTTCTTGAGTTCATGCGCCAGCCGCCGCGCCAATTCCCGCCATGCCGCCACCCGCTCCGCTTGCACCAGCCGCTCTTTTTGCCCCAATAACTCCGTCGTCATTCGATTAAACGAATCGGCCAATTGTCCCAGTTCATCGTCGCCTGACACCTCTACCCGCGCATTCCAATTTCCGCTCGCGACTTCTTGCGCGGCGTGCGCCAGTTGCTCCACTGGACGCGTCACCCGCGCCGCCGCCCAACTGCTCAGCAGAATCGCCAGCAGAATCCCTCCGCCTCCTACCATCAACGCCGCCGAGCGGATGTGCCGTTTCAACTCAACATACGTACGCCGCGAGTTGCCGACCAGCAGAATCGCAAGCAGCGGGCGATCCTTGCCCGTGCCCGCACCGGTTAGCGGGATCGCATGAAACATTTCATCCTCGGCTTGATCCCCCGACCACTGCACCACCGCCGTCATTTCTTGCCCATACTCCCGCACTGCATCGATCAGCGGCTCCAGTTTTTCCGGACGCATCTTGCCAGAAGAAGACGCAGAAGGAGCGATCAACAAGTTTGCCGCGAAGTGATCGCCGCGATTCTCATACAGTAAAGCCCGCATGCCCGCAGGCATATCCAATCCAGCGAGAAAGTTCTTATCCAAGCGTCGCCCGCCAATTACATAAACCGGCCGCTCCCCCACGCGGGTCGCACGCACCGCAAACAAACCCAGGGCCGTTCCCTCCTGCAGTTCTTCTTGCTTTAGAAATGCTCCCTGGTCAGCCTCGGGAGGAAAGCTGGCTACTGCGCTTTCTGAATATCCAAACTTGGCCGGCCACTGCGCCGAGGAAATGATGGTCCCATCACTTTCCACAAACTCCAGAAAGTCGAGCTGACTATTCTCCGCAGTGGTTTTCGCCAGTTCGAAATATGGGCCCGAATCCGCTTGCGGATGGTTCAACTTCAGCGTCATGCGGCTCGCTTCTTCCGACGCCGCAATGGCCTCCACTCGCCGCGCCACATCCTCGCCCTGCCGGTTGAACTCCCGCCGGAACTGCGTCACCAGCGCTGCTGTTCTTTCATCCTCGCTGCGGTCGAAGGCCCGCCGGGTTACTGCCGATACCAGCAAGGCCACCGCCGCCACCGACAGAAACACCGTCAGCGCGAACACGCTTAGCAGTTTGCGGCGAAACATCATTCGTTTTCCACTCTGATCGGGTTCTGCAAGCAGCCACCGAATCGTTCGCATCATATCTCACCATTCAGTTTCGCCGCTGTGGAAACCGGTTCGTGGCGATCAGGTTTGGGTGCGGTCTTGTGAGATTGTGGATCGAGGATCGAGGGATAAGAATGAAGCCCGGCAGCTGACAGGGGTGGCCGCCACCAGGACCTTTCCGCAGCGGACCACCCGCAGCATTGCCGGCGCGAATTATCTTCTTTGCGGTTCCGCCTGCCCGCTCTGGCTTGCCATATTCATGCCGTGCAGCACGTCGTTGGCGAAAAAGAATTTCCCATCCGCCGGCACCATCATGATCTGCAGCTTGTCGGAGAGCCGCTCCGCCACGATCTTGTTAATCAGCAGCGGATTATCCTTCAGGATCGCCGCCTCGCCGTGCATGCGTTCCGCATCCGCCACCGCCGTCACCCGGATCCGATCCGCCTCCGCCTCCGCCAGTACCTTCCGCCGTTCGCCCTCGGCTTTGCTGTCGATCACTTTGGCTTGCGCCTCGGCCTCCGCATTTTGAATAGTCGCTTCCTTGCGCGCCTGCGCCTCCAGCCGGCTTTGCTGGATCTGTTTCTCCTTCAGCGGAAGCGTGTATTGCATCGCATCCGCTTCCCCTTTCGCCCGCAGCACATGCACCTGTGCTTCGCCTTCCGCCTGTTTGACTTGCTGCACCTTCGCAGCCTCGGCCTCCAGCTCGGCAATCCGCACTTGCTTGCTCTTCAACTCCGTCTCCACGCCCATGCGGTCGTTCTCCTGCTCCTTCAACAGCAGCTTCTCCAACCCTTTCGCATATTCCGGCGGCAGCTGGATGTCCCGCAGCATCACCTCTTTTACCACGATCCCATCCGCCGCGAGTTTCTGTGTGATCAGCCCCGCTGCCCGCTGCCGCACTTCCTCCCGCTTCGCCGAAAACACGTCCCGCACCGTATAGTTCGGAACGATCTCCCGCCAAACACTCGCCACCGTGGGTGGTACGATTTCCTTCTCCACCGGACGCGGCAAATTTCCCTGGATGTAATCCAGCTTCTTTCCGTCCAACCGGTACCGCACCGTGATCGCCAGTCCCACCGTCAGTCCTTCCTTAGCCTGCACATCGAGAAGCTGCATCTTCGTGGGAAGGCCCGTCGCCGAAGGTTTTCCATCTTCCGAACCCCCGGTAGTAAAGATCTGATCCCGCGTATCGAACAGCGCCACATCTTCCATCAGTGGCATCACCATGTGAACGCCCGGATACAGCGTGCCCGGCACCGTCCCGCTTATCTGGCTCACTCGTACACCGGCCATGCCGCTCGGCACTACCACAATGCTGAAAGCCACCAGCAGCGGCCCCCAGGCCAGCATCGCCAGCGCGAGCGAAGTCCGCCACCGCACTATCACCGGCGCCGTAGTCGCTGCGCCTCCCGGCGTCTCCAGCGCCCGCCGGTATAGCAGTTCGCGATACAGATCGTAGGTGAGAATGCACACGGCCGCGATCATCATCCCCAGGCCGCACGTAATCAGCAAATACTTCAACGCCAGCATCGTCGTTCTCCTTTGCGCTTCAGCGCTTCTGCCCTGTTTTCACTGCGCCCGTCTGTCGTACCGCCTGTTGGACCGGTTGCAGGACTGCTTGATGGGCAAAGAACAATCGGAACACCTGCCCGAAAATCAGCTCCTCCGCCAGCAACGCCACCGCCACCGAAAAAATCAGGCCCGCCACCACCGCCATGAATGTGATCACCATCTGCATAATGCCCTCCTCGAATAACACTGATTGGCAGGACGGGCACCAAACGTCATGCCATTGAATACAAGTGACTTAGAAGAGCATTTTCTGGGCGGGGGAAGTGGCACGCAGAGCACACTGTGTCAGCAACGACACAGTGGATGACGTGTCAGGCAAGGCGATTCTCGGGAAGGACGCGGACTCTAACGGCGCATGAAAAGCGAGGCGTGCAAGTTAGGGGAGGTTAGGGGAGGGCTCTGTTAATTTTTTAAGGCGCCCGGCCCCTGCCGTCTGGGGTAACGGCTCTGTGGGGTTCTGTGGGTTGGAGCCGGGCGATCTTCAACTAGTAAGGACTAGTTCAATGGTCAGCATTCTGCCACGAGGAATTTCTCATTTCCGTGATCGCCGTCACCGTTCAGCGTGATTCTCATCATCCTACCCGCTCTCCAGTTACGTTGCTTCACCTCTGGCACAGACTCACATCAAACTGTGATCCCCATCACCGCCTCATCCTCCCCGAGTCCCTACACTGACAATCGAGCGGGACCAGCACCCTAAACTTCATCTCGGAGATATCATCATGGCTTATGTAATCACCGATTCCTGTATCAAGGATTCTCTCTGCGTCGATGTTTGCCCCACGGATTGCATTCATCCCAAACAGGACGAACCCGGCTTCGAAGCCGCGACACAGATGTTTGTCGACCCGGCCGAGTGCATCGACTGTGGCGCCTGCGTCCCCGTCTGCACCTCGGATTCGATCCACGCCGTCGATGAATGCCCCGATGACAAGAAGCAGTTCATCGACACCAACGCCGCCTACTACAAACAATGACCTTGCGCCTCCTCTGGGCGCGCTAACCGGCGCAAGGCGTGGACTGACGAGTTCGCACCTTGCGCTGGTTTCTTTGTTTTCACCACACCGTCACAGAGACACAGAGAAACCTGCAAACGCTGTTGCCTTTTCTTTTTTCTCAGTGTCTCCGTGCCTCCGTGGTGAAAGCTTTCGCCATTTGACTTCCCCTTCCCCCCGCCACTATCGTTGCCCGCATGAACGTTGTCAAAGCCACTCGCCAGTTCGAAGCTTGGCTTGCCCAACGCACGCGAATCGATCGGAGAGACCTTCGCCTGAAGCACTCCAACATGAAGGCGGACCTCTTCATGTTCCTCCGCGCCACTTATTACCGCTGGGCACAACTCTGGCCGGAAGTCTGTCCCGACCTCGCCCGCGCCCCGCAAGTCCTCGCTGTTGGCGATCTCCACGTGGAAAATTTCGGAACCTGGCGCGACATCGAAGGCCGCCTCATCTGGGGCGTCAACGACTTCGACGAAGCCTGGCCCATGGCCTACACCATTGATTTAGTACGTCTCGCCGTCAGCGCCCACCTCGCCGTCGAAGCCGGACGTCTCCCGCTCAAGCGCGAGGACATCTGTAGCACCATGCTTGAAGGCTATCGCGAAGCCCTGCAGCAGAAAGGGTGCGCTTTCGTCCTCGGCGAAAACCATCAATGGCTCCGCCGCATCGCCGAAGGCGAACTTCGCGATCCCGTCCGTTTCTGGCAAAAGATGGACGCACTCCCCACCCTCAAAACCGAAGCCCCGGTCAGCGCCATCGATGCTCTAGAGCATCTTATGCCGGCGCCCAGCATCCCGTTCCGCCTCACCCACCGCACTGCCGGGCTCGGCAGTCTCGGCCATGCCCGCTACGTAGCCATCGCCGACTGGCACGGTGGCCGCATCGCCCGCGAGGCCAAAGCGCTGGTCCCGTCTTCGTCCCATTGGGCTCAGCGCCTTGGCACTAAGCAGGACGATGGGCCCGCCGAGATCCTCTACCAGACCATCATCAACCGCGCCGTCCGCTGCCCCGATCCCTTCGTTCAGTTGCGCGGACGCTGGATCGTCCGCCGCCTCGGCCCGCACTGCTCCCGCATCGAACTCGCGTCCTTGCGGGCCCCCGATACCGAACTCCGCCTGCTCCACGCAATGGGATGGGAAACCGCCAACATCCACCTCGGCACTCCATCCGCCCGCAAACTCATCCTCCGCCATCTCGACCGGCAGAAAGGCAAGTGGCTGCATCACGCCGCCGAAGCCATGCTTCAGGCCGTCCGCTCCGATTGGGAAGATTGGAAGAAGAAAGGCTACGCGTGATTTCCGAGGCAGTGGCCAGTGATCAGTGGCCAGTAAGGCCTGCGACCCTAAGTTTACTGGTTACTAATCACTGGCCACTAGAAAGCTGCGGCATTCACGGGAACCGCTCATTGCATCGCCATCAACTGATCGAAAGGCGTTCGCAGCAGGAAGAACTCATTGATCGGTCGGTTATCCTGCAGGGCAGCCGTGGCGGGCGAGAGCGCAATGAGTGCATCGGTAGACGATTCGCGGGAAAGCAGCAGATTCATCTGCGCTTCCGGTGATGCCGCCGGTCCCCATTCCAACATATCCGAAACGGCGGCCGTGGGCATCCGCTCCACTAGCTCCGCTGCGGTTCGGTTAGTGATGGGACGTTCACTTGCCAGGAAGTGCCAGCCCCATCCTTGAATCCCGGGGAACACGCGCACGTAAGCGAAGGAATTCCTGATCGCTCGCGCTGCGGCCGCTTGCGTGGGCGCGTCAGCCTCGGGCAACCATTGCTGCAGGATCCCCCCCGGCGCCAGTCGCTGCTTGGCAACCGCGTAAAAATCTTGCGAATACAGCAGGCTCGAACCCGCCGTCTGCACTGGCGGCGGAGGGTCTACGATAATTGCGTCGTACTTGGCTGGCGACCGTTCGAGAAAGCGCCGGCCATCGTCGATCACGATATGAGCCAGCGGTGATCTTCTCACCTCGCCGGCATCCGTGTGATAGAAACTGAAGAGCTTCGGCACGCTGGGCACCAGTTCAACCGCAGTGGCGGAAATATTCCACGTCAGCGCCGAGCGGAATGTTGTGCCCATGCCAAAACAGATGATCAACGCACTATGGGGCGTGTGGTCGAGCGAAGCCAGCGTCAGGTGCGCCATCATCTTGGTGATGGGGTTCAGCTTGGTCATTCCCATCCCATTCACCAGCAGCCGCCGCTCCATGCCTTCTCCTTCGGCAATTACGGTTGCAGTGGAGTCGCGCAGCACTCGGCGAACCGGAAACTGGCTTTCGAAATCCTTACTCGTCATCAGCACACCAAGCGCCACGAGAAGAATGCCGTAAGCAGCCGCCCGGCTGAATCTCCCGGCGCCGTTTGCGCCCGGTCCAGGCAATGCCATGGCAAACCAGGGCAGCGCCAGCAGCAATGCCGACCAGCGTTCGCCCGCCAGAGGCAACAACAAAAACCCGCAGATCAGCGGACCCATGATGCAGCCCACCACGTTGACCGCATAGGCCCTCCCCGCGCGGTCCGGATCGCCTCCCGACCACCGGTCCACCAGCATGGGCGTCAGGAACCCGATCATCCCCGCAAACGGCATGACTCCTACAAACACTCGCGCCACCAGATGTATCGGGAAGCGAACATCTGCGGTGAGCAGCGGCAGCACTCCCAGCAGCGCTAGAGATACCCATGTGAGCCGGCTCTCCTGCTTTCGCGTCCGGCTCCAGTACCGGTAAATCTGCGATCCCGTGTACGTGGCCAGCAAATACGCCACCAGAATCATGCCGAAGGAGTAAACCACCGGGCCGACATAAGGCGTGAACAAACGAATCCAGATCAACTCCATCCCCATGGTAGCCAGCCCAGTGGTGAACAGAAGAACCAACACACCTCGATCGTTTTCGACGGGGCCCGCAGTCAGCGGAGATGCACTCGAAGTCTGCGGCGGAGCTGCACGGGACACGAACGATACGGCAAAAGCTGAAACCGCGATCGCCGCATTCAAGGCCGCTCCAATCAGCAGCGTCCGATGAAAACCGTAAGGCTCGATGAGTAGCAGCGGCAGAAACGAGCCCAGCACCGCGCCCAGCACATTCGCGAGATAAAGAAAACTGAATGACCGCCGATCGCCTTCCCGCTGCTGTTTGCGGATCGCGAACATGGCCACCGGAATCGTCCCGCCCATGCAGGCGCAAAACGGAATCATCGTCGCCGCCAGCCACAGTCCCGAGATCAGGTAGTACGCAGCCGACGACACGGCCGCGCGGTCCGCCAGACTCTCCAGCAAACGATGCCCCCAAACCAGTTCCGCCGGAACCACCAGAGCCGATAACCCGATCATCCCCTCGAGCAGGCCATACAGTCGCAAGGGAGGAAAGTTGATGCGGTAGCCGTGGCGGCGCACCAGCGTGCCCGCCAACCAGGACCCTGCCCCAAGTCCTGCCATGAATACGGATAGAACGATTGAGGTCAGGGCCGTGGTTACGCCAAATTGCGCCATCGCCAGCCGCAGCCATACGAGTTCGCAAAGCACGCTGCAGAATCCAGAGACAAAGAAAAACCAGAAAAACCACCCCATCCTTTTATTGCCCTCCCGAACTGGACCTGCGCCTCGCAACACAGCACTATACACGCTCAGAAATGCGAGTCGCGCGACGCAATAATCGCGCGTTTGGCTCACTTCCTTATCAAACTGCACCACTACCAAGAATCGTTGCTCACCTTAGTCGGCAGCCTGCGTTACACTATCTCGCCGCCCATGCCGAACACTTCCCATGATTCTAAGGAACACGATCCCAACCACCTCCTCGCCCAACTCGAAGCCGCCAAGAGCCGCTTTGACTCCAACCACGCCGCTGTAATCACCAAACTGCTCTCCCAACTCTCAAAGCTCCAACTGAACGACCCTCACCAGTTCATCCGCCTCCACGAATCTCTGCTCTTCCTCCGAGCCTTCCCCCACGCGCCATTTCAAGTCCCCCGGGTCGAACATCTGCTCAATACCTTCCACCAGCGTATCGAAAAACTTCGTGACCTCCACGCCGACATGTCCCTGTTCGACGACTTCGACACATCCGGCATTGCCGGCACCAGCATGCAGGACACTCTCTCCTTCGACGTTGCTGATTGGCTCGCACGCCGCATCCCCCACAATGTCGAGATCGCCTGGGACGATTACTGGGACGACTATCAGGCCGAGCGCGCCCGCGGCAACACCTGGCCGCGTTTCATTCCGCTGCTCGAAGAAGACGCCGACGTCGAGGCCACCATCCCCTGGCAAAGCTGGCTCGATGCCAGCCGTGGCCGCCAAGGCGCGCTTGCCTGGCTCCTCAGCCGCTTCGCGAAACTCCCGCTCGCGGCCCGCCAACGCGCCGAACTCTACGATTCCCTGCGTCTTCCAGTTCGCTGGAAACTCGAAAACCTGAAGCTTTCCCGCACGCGCAACTGGGCACGCCCCCGCCGCTTCTACTTCCATAACGCCCCCCTCATCCAGCGCAGCGAAGTTTCTCTCGCGCACGAACTAGCCCAGCCTGCACCCAAGCTTGAAAGGCTCTCCGTTGCCGCCGGAGAATCCGTGATGCGCGCCATCCGCGAAATCATGGTCGTCCGCTACCGTGAACTCTACGGCACTACGCTCGGCGACCCGCGCACAGTAGTCCGCGCTGACCTGGGCCGGGGCGTCGTCATGCATTTCTGGGGACTGCCGCCCACCCGCCGTCTCCCCCTGCGCGCCTACCTTGCCGGCTATACCCTGAAGAACGGCGTTCCTATCAACTACGTCGAGGCCATTGGACTCTGCGAATGGATCGAAGTCGGCTTCAACACTTTCTACACCTATCGCCAGGGAGAAAGCGCCTGGATTTACGCTCAAGCCCTTCGCTGCCTCTGCGCTCTCTCCGGTGCGAAGTGCATTTCGATTTATCCCTATCAGATCGGGCAGAACAACGACGAAGCCATCGATTCCGGAGCGTTCTGGTTCTATCGCAAGCTGGGCTTCCGCTCAGGGCGCGCCGATCTGCATGCACTGTGTGAACAAGAAGAGAAAAAAATCTCTGCCCGGCCGAACTATAGGACTCCGCCCCGGACGTTGAAGCGGCTGGCGGAAGCTCACATGTTCTACGATCTTCGCGGTGCGGCCAGGTTCGTATCAGGGCACGCCTTGAGAGCCTGCCCTGAGGTTGTCGAAGGGCGGGCCGAACGCGTCACCAAGTCCTCTCCGGCTTTAGCCGCTGCGGGACCCGGCCCTTGGGACACTTTCTCGATCCGCAACCTCGGCCTGTGCATCAACCGCCGCATGGCGCAAGCCTTCGACGGCGATAGCCAGAAGATCCGCGAGGCGTCTACCGCCGGCGTAACCCGAGCCCTAAACATCAACCCCGCCCGCTGGACCCCAACCCAGCAGCACGCGCTCGAAGAACTGGTCGCTGGTTCTGGCGCTAATCCCAAACCTAACCCGCTGGTCGCCCGACGAAAAGCAACAATTAGTCAAAATCATTCGCGCCAAGTCTGCGCCCAACGAAATGCCCTACCTAAGCCAAACCCAGCATCACCCGCGCCTGCGGGGCGAACTGCTCCGGCTGGGCTCGCGATAATTGGTGATCGTTGATTTGAAAATCGGCCTCGTCCGTTAACGGTGGGAATCGAAAAGGATGCTGACCTCGGTAAGGGTCCGGGAATGGCCGGAGGCATAGACCCACTGTTTGGCGGCGGCTACGGCAGACTCGCCCAGAATTGGATTGCCTCCCAGCAGTTCGACATTCTCGACGTTGCCCTTAGCCGAAATGGTCACCCGCAAACGAACCGTTCCGCCTATACCGAGGCGCTTGAGAGTCTCTGGGTAATCCGGCTCGACGCGAGTGATCAGTCTTCGCGGGGAACGGCTTTCGGAGTGAGTGACGGCCAGAGTCTTTACACCCTCCGCGCTGGTTTCGGCGCTCACGTAACCAATGGCGCCCCTGGTTCTGGCGACGTAGGCCACGATCTCGGCATCGGAGCTGAATGTTCTTGGTATGGAGCCTCTGCCGGTGAAAACCAGAGTGCGGTAATAAGTCTGCAGTGCCTCGTCGTTCAGGTCGAGAAATTCCTTGAGGAAGGAATCGTGAGCGTCCCCGCTCTTCTTCAGCACGGGTTCGGCGTGCGTGCCATCCGCGAGTGAATTTTTCTCCTGCAGGTAGATTCTCTTGAGATCATCCGCGGAAATTGTGTCCGCCTGCACACTCGAATTGGCAATGACTTTGACGTCGCTTGCCGGTGCATGCACTGGGACTAGCAGCGCAAAGGCCGCGACCATGAGGAGAGCAACCAAGGATTTCATCGGCTTTTCCTTTGCGGCCTCATGCTTCAGAAATGCAAGCTGGTCTTCAAAACCAGAGCGCTGGTGTTGGGCTTGAAACCCTGCGGGTTCACTTGCGGGTAGAACCCGTCCGGGTAGGTGCTCGCCCCATAGCCGTTCATGAAATGAGCTTCCAGTTTCACGTTCCAGAACTTGTTCAGGTCGACCCGCGCGGTGATGGCTTTGTCGTAAATGTGATTGGCCGGCAGGCTGGTGTCAGTTTCTTCCGGGATCTCGAAACCGAATGGACCTCCGGATACGGTGGTGATCGAATAGCGCGAATAGTACGAGCCCAGCGCAAGGCGTTTCGCGACACGGTAAGTTCCGGACACGTACCAGCCGCGCACATCGGTGATGGTTTCGATATCGCCGTGGTTTACGATTCCATCGTGCAACAAGCGTCGATATTCGGAATCGATCCGCAGTTTCCCTACCGCATACTCGCCGTAGAACTGGTTGGTCCAGTCCGCCTTGGAGTTCTCGACGGAAACAGCGGAACCGACGGTACTAGCACTATTCGGTACCGCCTTGGAATGGGTGTCTTGGTTGATTCGAGAAGCTCCGATCAACAGGCCGCGCAGCGGACTGTTCCAGCGGAGATCGGCGCCATACTGAATCGCACCGATGTAATCGGTGATGCCATACTCGGAAGCGAGGTAGCTGAAGCCGCTATAGATGCTGTCGGTGCTGTGTCCGCCGAAGGCCGTATAGGCAAACTCGCCGAGCCTGTGTTTGAGGGAAATGCTGCCATAGATATCGCCGCCGAGGTGAGCAATGGTAGCGTCTCTTAGATCGGTCGGATAAACGCTCTGCGGAAGCAGTGCAAAGGTGCGAAGGAAATCCAGGTCCTGAGTGTCGTTGTAGAGCCCGAGCGTAGTTCTAACCTTGCCACCGCGAACGCCGAACCAGCTTTTGAATCGATAGTCGGCGACGGCCCAGTCCAGAGAGGGATGGTACTGTCCGAGTTGGCCGAGGTTGCGGTCATAGATCTGCGCTCCGACGCGGAGCTTATCGGTCAGCTGACTGGACATGTTAAGCCCGAAGTCCGTGAAGGCGGCACTGCCTCCGCTGGTGTTCATGGTCAGCCAATTGTTGTCGTTGGTGTAGACCATTCCCTGCGACACGAAGCCATGGACCTGAACGGCGCGCTCAAAAACTTTGAACTCCTGGGCTTGCAGGGTGATCTGGCCGGCGCTGAGATAGGCACAGACAAGAATCAGCCCAGCGATTTGTCGATGCATGCGACCTCCTGAATCGGCGGCCAAAGGTGTTAGATCGGTGAATTGGAGGAAAAACTTGAGTGCAGGTCACGACGAGAAGAGCAACGATGAAAAGGGCAACAGAAAAGTGACGATGGTAACGGCTAAAGCATTAACCGCTGGCCGGGGCAATTGACGATTCTGAACTCTCCCCCTTACCCTGTAGCGTGCACTCGAAAACCTCTGAAGTCTCCCATCTTGGGGTCGCCGACGATATTACTGATTTGGTTGGCGGGACTCCCATGCTGCGGCTGAGACGGCTGGTTCCGGCCGGCTCGGCCGACATCTTCGCCAAACTTGAATACCTGAATCCGGGCGGGAGCGTGAAGGATCGCGCCGCCATCGGGATTATCCGTAGGGCCGAGCAGGAGGGGAAGCTTGCCCCCGGAGGGACTATTGTTGAAGCGACGGCGGGGAACACGGGGATTGGGCTGGCGCTGATCGGGGTAAATCGCGGGTATAAGGTGAAACTGTTTGTGCCGGAAAACTTCTCGCAGGAGAAAGTCATTATCATGCGCGCGCTAGGGGCGGAGGTTACGCGCACTCCGGACGCGGAGGGCATGCAGGGGGCCATCCGTCGAGCTAAGGAATTGGTCGCCGGAGACCGCAGCGCGTTCATGGCAGGACAGTTTGAGAATCAGGCGAATCCTGATTACCACTACGAGACGACCGCGGTGGAGATGTTCGAACAGATGGGTGGGAAAGTGGACGCTGTGGTTTTGGGTTGCGGTACTTGCGGAACTTTTACCGGCGTGGCGCGCTACATGAAAGAGCATGCGCCGGGAGTGCTGGCCTTCGTGGTGGAGACGCAGGGGTCCGTGCTGGGTGGAGGGGAAGTTGGTCCGCATAAGGTGGAGGGAATTGGGGCGAGCTTTATTCCGATGACTCTTGACCGGTCGGTGTGCGACGAAGTGATTATGGTGATGGACGAGGATGCGTTTGAGACCGTGAAGCAGTTGGCGGCACGGGAAGGCGTGCTGGCGGGATCGAGCGGAGGAGCGGCGGTGTTCGCGGCCCTGCAGGTGGCGCGGCGGCTGGGAGCGGGGAAACGGGTAGCGACGATTATCCCGGATTCGGCGGAGCGGTATTTGTCGAAGAAGATTTTTGAGGGCGGGATTTAGATCGCGTTTAACCGCAGTGGACGCAAGGGACGCCGAGTGAGGCCGCGCGGAGAAACAACGAAAAAAAGAGAAGGCGCAAATCTTCCGATAAGGATGGGGATGAAGAAAGACAAACAATTTGGTTTTGCTACTCGCGCCATTCACGATGGGCAAGAGCCGGATCCCTTGACAGGCGCGGTCACTGTTCCCATCTATCCGACTTCCACTTACGTGCAGCAGGGAATCGGCGAGAATAAAGGCTACGAATATTCGCGGGTCTCGAACCCCACGCGCACGCGCCTCGAGCAGAACCTGGCATCGCTCGAAGGCGGAGTTGCAGCGCCGGTATTTGCCAGCGGGATGGCGGCGATCAACGCGGTCGCCAGCATGCTGAAGTCGGGTGATCATGTGGTGTGCGGAAACGATTTGTATGGCGGGACGCCGCGGCTGTTTAACCAGGTGCTGACCGGGTTCGGGTTGGAGTTTTCCTATGTGGATACGTCGGATGCGGAAAATGTGGAACGGGCGATCCGCAGGAACACGCGGATGGTGTACGTGGAGACGCCGACGAATCCGCTGATGCGGTTGAGCGATCTGGCGGCGATCGGCCAGATTTGCCGCCGCAAGAAAGCTGAGCTAGTGGTGGACAACACATTCATGTCACCCTACTTTCAGCAGCCGCTGGCGCTGGGCGCGGACATGGTGGTGCATTCGACCACGAAGTTTCTGAACGGGCACAGCGATGGGCTGGGCGGCGTAGTGGCATGCAGCAAGCCGGAGCAGGCGGAGATGCTGGCGTTTTTGCAGAAGGCGGCGGGGGCGATCCTTTCTCCGTTTGAATGCTGGCTGGTGCTGCGCGGGGTAAAGACGCTGGCGGCGCGCATGGAGATCCATGATCGCAACGGCCGTGTGGTGGCGGACTTCCTGGCGAATCATGGCAAGGTGAAGAAGGTTTTTTATCCGGGGCTGAAGGACCACCCGCAGCACGAACTGGCGAAGCGGCAGATGAGCGGCTTCGGGTCGATGATCACGTTTGAGACGGGATCGTTGAAGAACGCGAACAAGATGCTGAAAAAACTTCGCGTATGCTCGCTGGCGGAATCGCTGGGAGGAGTAGAGACGCTGATCTCGCATCCGGCGACGATGACCCACGCAGGGCTGGGTGAGAAGGGGCGAAAGGCGATTGGCATCACCGACGGGATGGTGCGCATCTCGGTGGGGATTGAGAACATCGAGGATATTCTTGACGATCTGGAAGTGGGGTTGAACACAATATAGAAAGCTTTTGCCACGGATTTGCACGGATACTCACGGATCAACCTGAAATCGGATTCTTAGGCAAGACGCCGGAGCCGTTGCTCCCGAGTGTGGAGTAGCTATTCCTTTGCGGAGACGGATTCCGCGATCCATTCCAAATAGGCGGGCGATCCGTCTTCGATTGGCAGGCAGACACATTCCGGCACTTCGTAGGAATGGAGTTCTGCAATTGCGTGGCTGACCTGGCCGAAGGCCGCGGCCGTTGTCTTTACGATCAAGAGCCATTCGCGAGCTTCTTCTACCTTGCCCTGCCAGCGGTAGATGGACGTGATTTGTGGAACGATGTTGACGCAGGCGGCGGCACGCCGCTCGACTAGATGGCGCGCGATTTTGCGGGCTTCTTCCTCCGAGGCGGCGGTGGTCAGGACGATTCTTTTGTCGGTCATATAAAATCGGCTGTCAGCTATCGGCTCTCAGCTAACCAGCAACAGTTGAGAGGGTAGCATTTTAGGCGTTTGAGGGCAGAACGATGCTAACGCAGATCAAGTTTGGCACATCGGGTTGGCGGGCGGTGATGGCGGAAGAGTTTACGTTCGCCAACGTGCGGCGTGCGGTGGGCGGGATTGCGCGGTACGTCGTCACGCAGAAAAAGCAGGGTGCGCACGTGATCGTGGGGCGCGATCCGCGATTCCTGGGCGAAACGTTTTGTTCGATGGCGGCGGAGATTCTGGCGGCGCACGGGATTACGCCGGTGATGATCGCAGAACCTGCGCCCACTCCGGCATTCGCTTATGCGGTTGTCCAAACCAAATCCGACGGCGTGATCAACTTTACGGCTTCCCACAATCCTCCGGAATACAACGGGATCAAGTTCTCGACGCCGGATGGGTGCCCGGCGCTGCCGGAGGTTACGAAGAAAATTGAAAGTGAGATTACCGCGGGAGACGGCGCGTCTTCAGCGCCGAGAGTCGCGGGTAACGGCAATGGCGTCGGAGTTGGCGCGAAAGAATCGCTCGATGTGAAGCCGGCTTATTTGAAGCGACTGGCGGAGATTGTGGATCTGGAAGTGATCCGCAAAGCAAACGTGCAAGTTTGTTTTGATCCCATGTGGGGCGCGGCGCGGGGATATTCGGACAGATTGCTGCGCGAGGCGGGGGTGAAGGTGGCTACGGTGCACGACTTTCGGGACGTGCTGTTTGGCGGGCATGCGCCGGAACCGGACGATCACCTGTTGGAAGATTTACGACAAAAGATGCGGGCGACGGGAGCGCATATTGGGATTGCGACCGACGGCGACGCGGATCGCTTCGGCATTGTCGATGGCGATGGGGCCTTCATGCAGCCGAACTACGTGATTGCTTTGCTGTTCGACTATCTGGTGGAGAGCCGGGGATGGAAGAACGGTGTGGCGAAGTCGGTGGCGACTACGAACTTGATCAATGCGATCGCCAAGGCGCGGGGTGTGGAACTGTACGAGACGCCGGTGGGATTCAAGTACATCGGCGAACTGATCATGCAGGACAAGATTGCGATTGGCGGGGAAGAGAGCGCGGGGCTTTCGATCCGGCATCACGTGCCGGAGAAAGACGGCGTGCTGGCGGGGTTGCTGTGCTGCGAAATGGTGGCCCGGCGAGGCAAGCCGCTGGGCGAGCAACTAAAGGCCTTATGTAACCAAGTTGGTTCCTATTATCCACGACGGGAGAACTTCCGCTTGACGCCGGAGGTGAAGGAGAAGTTCACTGAGAAGCTAAGGTTTGATCCACAAGAGTTCTGTGGACGCGAGGTTAGCGAAGCAGTTCGCAAGGATGGGTTGAAGCTGGTTTTCGAAGACGGCTCGTGGGTTTGCTACCGGCTTTCGGGAACCGAACCGGTGGTGCGGGTGTACTCAGAAGCGCGGAGCGAGCAGGGTTTGGAGAAGTTGAGCGAGGCGGCCAAGCAATGGATTTTCGAGTAAAGGAAGTTTCAAGAATCCGGCGATTCCCCAGTCCGCAAGACGGGTTGCGGGCGATGGCCGAGAGGGCGCCGCAGGCCGAGGCTCTGGCGGTGTCGTGGATGGAGTTGTTGCGTCCCCTGGTGACGCGAGTGTATGCCTTACGGCGACGCATTGCTACGATTGCCGTGACGGTGCTTGCGGCCTTGCTGTTTGTGCACGTGATGTTTGGCGCGAACGGGATGGTTGTGTACAAACAGAAGCGGATGGAGTATGAGTCGCTGCAGAAGCGGATCGTGCAGGAACAGAAAGAAGACGAACTCTACACGCAGAAGATTCAGGGATTGAAGACGGACGAAAAAGCGATCGAGAAAGAAGCGCGCGAGCAGTTGCGCTATTTGCGTCCTGGGGAGTACGTGTACGTTCCGGCCCCTGCGGCGACTCTGGCGCCACCGGCCAATCACTCAGCGAAAAAGTGAGCATATGGCGCGGCGGGTTTCGTAAGCCGCTCGCGGGGGATGGACTGCCAGGTAGTGACAATCGGAAGGGCTCCCCTGTGGTATAGTTCGGGGCGTTGATCGTGGCGTTGAGTTGCTGCCGCACGTGGGATTAAGATTACCGCCATACCCTGCGGACTGGGGCCGCGATCGGGATTCCAAAAAAGGAGAAAAACCGTCCATGAGAAAAGTGCTAGTGGTTTGTCTTGCGATATGTTTCGTATTCGCCCTGACGGCTTTAGCGTTTGACGATATGGGGAAGAGCACCACCGTCAACGGCTGGGTCAGCGACAGCAAATGCGGGGTGAAGGGCGCCAACGCCAGTCATGCTGCGTGCGCGAAAAAATGCGCGGATGGGGGCGAGAAGTTGGTGATCGTAACCGACGGCGACCAGAAAGTTCTGGCCGTGGATAACCAAGATGCGCTGAAGGGGCATGAGGGACACCACGTCTCCGTGACTGGAACTCAGAGTGGCGATTCTGTTCACGTCAACGGCGTTAAGATGCTCTGAGGGAGATTCGATTGTGATCGGGGCGGCTGCGGCCGCCCCTTTATTATTGCGGGCGTTTCTTTTGTAGTCGAATGCCGGGGCGAGGACGCCGCCGGGACGCCGGCGCTTTGCTAACGCACTACGCCTTCCAGGGGAGAACTGGCCGTGGCGTACAACTTCTTTGGCATGCGGCCGGAGAGATAGGCTTGGCGTCCAGCTAGTACGGCATGGTGCATGGCTTCGGCCATCAGGACCGGGTCTTGCGCGGCGGCGATGCCTGTGTTCATGAGGACGGCGTCGGCGCCGAGTTCCATGGCGATGGCGGCGTCGGAGGCGGTGCCTACGCCCGCGTCCACAATCAGCGGAACAGCGGTGATCATTTCGCGCAGAATGCGGATGTGGGCCTGGTTCTGAATGCCCATGCCGCTGCCGATGGGCGCTCCGAGCGGCATCACGGCGGCTGCGCCAGCGTCAACAAGACGCCTGGCGAAGACGATGTCGTCGGAAGTGTAGGGCAGGACGGTGAAGCCTTCGCTGACCAGAACCCGCGTGGCCTCGAGCGTGGCTTGCACGTCGGGGTAAAGCGTGGCCTGGTCGCCGATGACCTCGAGTTTCACCCAGTCCGAGAGGCCGACCTCGCGCCCGAGGCGCGCCGCCCGAATGGCTTCGTCGGCGGTGTAGCAACCGGCAGTGTTCGGCAGGAGGAAATATTTCTTGGGATCGATGTAGTCGAGCAAAGATTCTTTGCTGCGGTCGAGGTTAACACGGCGGACGGCGACCGTGACCATCTCTGCGCCACTGGCTTCGAGGGCGCGCGCAGTTTCATGGAAGGACTTGTATTTTCCCGTGCCGACGATGAGGCGGGAACGGAAGGAACGTCCAGCGATTACGAGTGGGTCGGTCATGAATCCATTGTAATTAAAAACCTTGCTCGGAGGGACATGGGTACCTGGTGAGAGTGTGCTGGCGGAAAGGAAAGCAGATTCCTCTGCGGCTGCGCCGCTTCGGAATGACAAGGTTCTCTTGGCGCCGCTTCGGAATGACATAACTATGAGAGTGTTGTGATCTCCGCTTTGGCGTAGAGGTCGTCGATCTGGGAGCGATAGCGGTCTTCGATTACGCGGCGGCGGAGTTTCAGCGTGGGCGTGAGAGCGCCGTTGTCGGCGGAGAACTCGTCGGGGACGAGCAAGACGCGCTTCAATTTTTCGAATCTTGCGAGTTTCTGGTTTACCTCTTCCACAATCTCCTGGTAACGCGCTTGAACTTTGGGATGAGCGACGAGTTCGGCGCGCGAGGAAAAGGAAATGTTCTGGCTAACGGCCCATCCTTCAAGAAGCACGAAGTTGGGCGAGATGATGACAAAGCAGAATTTGCGCTTGTCGCCGAGAATGGCGGCGGTGCCGACGAGAGGGTTGAGTTTGAGGGAGTTCTCGATGGGTTGAGGAGCGATGAACTTGCCGCCCGAAGTTTTGATGAGTTCTTTCTTGCGGTCGGTGACGGAGAGAAATCCATCGGCGTCGATGTGGCCGATGTCTCCGGTCTTGAACCAGCCATCCTGGAAGGCGTTCATGGTTTCTTCCGGGCGATTCCAGTATGCCTTGAAGATCGAGGGGCCGCGAACCAGAATTTCGCCGTCGGGGGCGATGCGAACCTCGAGGTTCGGTAGAACCTTGCCCACGGTGCCGATGCGATGGTTGACGGGCGTGTTCACGGCGATCACGGGAGAAGTTTCGGTTAAGCCGTAGCCTTCATGAATGCGGATGCCGATGGTGGCATACCATTCGGCGAGTTCACGGCCCAGGGGCGCGCCGCCGGAGATGAAAGTCCGGACATTGCCGCCCATACCGGCGCGGATTTTGGAGAAGACAAGTTTGTTGGCAAGCTTCCAACTGGGCGAGGACGGAGTTTCTCCGGCGAGGATTGCCGGCTTATGCGCGCGGCCGACGGAAAGCGCCCAGCGGTAGATATTGCTCTTGGGGAAGCCACGGACTGACATTTCGGTCTTGGCGTGAATTTTCTCGTAGACCCTGGGCACGGCCACGCAGACGGTGGGCCGCACTTCCAGCAGGGTTTCGGGAAGATGCTCCATGAAGGGGCAGTAGGCCAGAGTGACGCCGTGGTAGAGCATGGCGAAATCCACGTGGCGCGCCGTGACATGCGAGAGGGGAAGGAACGAAATGCTGGTCAGCCCGGGTCGCATCTCGAAGCCGTGCAGCGAGCACTCGATGTTGGAGGCCATGTTGCCATGGGTTAGCATCGCGCCCTTGGAGGTTCCGGTGGTGCCCGAAGTGTAGATGATGGTGGCGAGGTCGTCGGGCTGGATGGAGCGGGCAAAGGATTCAGTGGGAGCGTCGAGGGTGCGGGGACCCTGGCTCATGAACTCGCCCATGCACACGCAGGTCGCGGGCAGATCGCCGGGGATTTGGACTTGGTCCATGACCACGACTCTCCGAACCTGGGTCTGAGAGAGAATGGTCTGGATCTTGCGGAATTGATGCTCGGTAGAAACGAAAATGACGCTGGCGCCGGAGTCGCGCAGGGTGTAGGCGGTTTGTTCGGGGGTTAGCGTGGAGTAGACGGGGACGGTGACGGCGCCGAGCAAGAGGATGGCAAAGTCGGCGGTAGACCACTCGGGGCGGTTCTCGCTGAGAATGGCGACACGGTCGCCTTTGCGGATGCCCCATTCCCGCAGCGTGTGCACAGTTCCGGCGACATTGTGGTGAAGATCGGAAGAAGAGATGGGCAGCCACTCTCCGGACGCGCGGGAGAGCATGACGCGGTCGAGGTTCCGTTCAGTTGCTGCGAAGAAGATGTCGTTCAGCGTGGACAGGGTCATTGGGACGTGAAACCGTTGTCTGAATTGAATCTAATGGTTTTTGGCTAGTCTCGGCAATATGCGAAACAGGTGAGGGAGGTAGTGCTGCTGGGCGTCCTGGGTGACACAGAGAACGCGCGTTGGTGGTCGTACCCTTCACCCCAAATCATACTGCCTCCGGAGCGGTTAGGCTATTATTTCGGGAGGAGGACCGCGATGCACAAGAAATTATCGACGGGATGGGCAGCTTCCTTCCTGGTGAGTGTGCTGGCAGTTGCGAGCGTCAATCCGGCGGGGGCGCAGACCAAACAGCCCGAGGGTGGATCGTCCATGCCCAAGGTTGGCGATGTGGCACCGGACTTCACGCTGAAGTATTTCGACGGAAACGATCTGAAGGACGTTTCCTTGAGCCAGTACCGTGGGAAGAACAATGTGGTGGTGGCGTTTTTCATCTTTGCCTTCACCGGCGGTTGAACGAAGCAGATGAAAGCCTTCCAGCAAAACCTGCAAAGGCTGGAAGCTGCCGACACCCAGGTCCTGGGTGTGAGCGTGGATAGCGCCTTCGCCAATAAAGCATTCGCCGACCAAATTGGAGTTACCTTTCCTCTGCTGAGCGATTGGGGCGGGGAGGTTACGCGCGAGTACGGAATCTACCTGGATAAGTACAAGGCCGCGCGCCGGGTGAACTTCCTGATCGGGAAAGACGGGAAGATTCTGGAAGAGCAAGTAGATAAGGATGCGATCGATCCGACGAAGATCGTGGACACATGCGAGCGGCCGAAGATGAAGAACTGAGGTACCTCGGGGGCTGAAGCCCTCGGTCATTGCGGGTGTTATCGCAGCGCTGAAGCGCAGCGCCACCCAAAGGCTCGATGCCTAAAGGCACGCGGGCAGCAGTTGCCCGCGCCATACGGATTCCTCGCTGCGCTCGGGTGGACACTTCGGCTTCGCTCAGGGCAGGCAGCCGAGGCGGCTGTCCCTACCCGGGCGCTGTTAGGCGGCGGGCAATTCGAAGGAAAACACGGAGCCGCGGCCGAGTTGGCTGGTGACGCTGACCGATCCGTTGTGGGCTTCAACGATCGCCTTGGCGATGGCCAATCCCATGCCCGTGCCTTGCACACTGTAGCGCTGATCGCGGCCGCGGTAGAACTTGTCGAAGACCATCGCTTGCTCGAAGTCATCGATGCCGTGCCCGTGATCGGTGACGCTGGTGACGATGCGGTCTCCCTTGCGTTCGGCCGTGATAGTAATGGGCGACGTGGGTGGAGAATACTTGGCGGCGTTTTCCAGCAACTGCTTGAGCACTTCGGCGATGCGGTCGGAATCCACGTGCACTTTGGGCAGCGATGCGGGCACGCGTATTTCGAGCGGATGCTGGCCGAGAAATGTTCTTGACTCTTCCACGGCGGACTCGATCACAGTGGCCATATCCACGGACGCCATGTGCAATTCGACCTTGTGGGCATCGAGTTGGGCCATTTCCGTAGCTTCGCCAACCAGGCGGTCGAGGCGATCGGTTTCTTCGTTGATAACTGTCAGCAATTCCTTCCGCTGGGGTTCGTCGAGGTTGTAATCCGAGAGCAGGCCCGTGACTGCGGCCTTGATGCCGGTTAGAGGGGTGCGCAGTTCGTGAGTTACGGAGTCAAGCAGGACGGCGCGCAGGTTTTCGCTCTGGTGAGCGGCCTCGGTCTGCGAGAGCTTTTCCATGGCGCCGGCGCGCTCGATGGCGATGCCGATCATGCTGCCCAGAGCTTCCAGCGTGGCGCGCGAGAGGGCCGGTCCGGCGATGCCGACGGCTCCGGTGGTGCGCGTGCCCAGATGCAAGGGAGTGAGGGAAAGTCCGCGCTGCGAATCGATCACCGGCTCGCCACGAGAACTGACCATTTGAAGATCCTGCAGGGCAAGCCAGGTGGCTTTGGGGTCGGTGCGGTAGACCTGGCGGGAACTCAGCAGGTAGATGGCGGCGGCCTTGGCGCCGAATCCGTCACACACGTAGGCGGGGATCGCATTCAGCAACTCGGCTACATTGTCGGTGGCGAGCAGGCGTTGGCTGAAAGCGTAAAGCCGTTCCACGTCGCGGCGGCGTTGATGGGCGTCTTCGGTTTGGCGGCGGGCGCGGTCGGCAAGTTGGCTGGCGATGCCGGCGGTTACGAGAAAGGCGAAGAGTGCCACCCAGTTCTGCGGGTCGGCGACAGTGAAGGTTCCGACTGGGGGAAGAAAGTAATAATTGAAGGCGAGCGTCGCGAGCAGGGCGAGAAAGACGGAAAAGCGAAAGCCCCAATACGCCGCCACCCACAGCACCATCAGCAGGAGAGTCAAAGCCACGGTGGTGGGATTTACATGGGCGATGCGCCGGTAGACTTGTGCCACCAGTTCAGTTGCCACGACGCACGCGGCATAGCGCAACAGGTGTTGTGGCCAGCGAGCTTTCACGGGCACGATTGTAACCGAAGAGAGGTTTTTCACCACGGAGACAGGAAACACGGAGAAAACGGAAGGGAAAACAACAACCATTCAAGGATTTTCTCCGTGTCTCCGTAACTTCGTGGTGAACAGATTCGACAATTTTCGCTCGGGCGTGGAGAATAGCGGCGATGCCTAAGACTCCCGAAGAATGGCTGGCGGAAGTGGATACGGCCAAGCGGCCGGCGGTGTTCAAGCTGTTTTTGGGCTACGCCCCCGGCGTGGGAAAAACGTATGCCATGCTGAGTGAGGGCGTGCGGCGGGCGAGCCGTGGCGAAGAAGTGGTAATCGGCGTGGTGGAAACCCACGGGCGCAAACCGATCACGGAACTTTCTTCGCGGCTGGAAACGGTTCCGCGCAAGAAGCTGGAATACAAGGGGACCATCTTTGAAGAGATGGACGTGGACGCGATTCTGGCGCGCAAGCCGCATGTTGTGCTGGTGGATGAGCTGGCCCACACCAACATTGAAGGCAGCAAGCACGCAAAGCGCTATGAAGATGTATTTGAGCTGCTGGATGCGGGGATCGATGTTCTATCCACGCTGAACGTGCAGCACATCGAGAGCCTGGCGCCGACGATCCGGAACCTGACCGGGGTGCAAGTGCGGGAGACGGTGCCGGACTGGGTGATCCGCCGGGCGGGTGAAATTGTGATGGCGGACCTGACGCCGCAGGCGCTGCAGACCCGCATGAAGCGAGGAGATATTTATCCGCTGGAACGGGCGGATCGGGCGCTGGCAAATTTCTTCCGGAATACGAACCTGGTGGCGTTGCGCGAACTGGCACTGCGGCAGGTGACGCAGGCGGTCGACCGCACGCTTTCGGAACTCAAGAACGAAGACGGCCAACTGTTGCAGGTGCGGGAGCGGATTGCGGTGTGCATCAGCTCGAATCCGGCGGCGCAGTATCTGATTGCGCGTGGGGCGCGCATGGCCCAGGCGATGGATGGCGACCTGTTTGTGCTCTACGTGGACACGGGTGCGGATGAGAGCAACGAGAACCAGCGCACCCTGGCCGACAACATACGCTTCGCGGAGAGTGTGGGTGCGAAGGTAGTGAAGACCGAGGGCAAGGTCGTCGCGGAAAAAGTTGCGGAATTCGTGCGTGAGAATCACATTACGCAGGTGGTTTTCGGGCGGTCGGCGACCAAGGGATGGAAGAGGTATTTTTATCTTTCGGCAATTCACAAGTTTCTGCGCGACACCCCCGCAGTGGATGTGCACATCGTGACGCAGGAAATGCGGTAGGCGCGATTGACGGTAGAAGATGACGAACGACCATAAGCGAATCCTGGTGGTGGATGACGAGCCGCAGATCACGCGGGTGCTGCGCACGACGCTGTCGGCGCAGGGGTACGACATCCGCGTGGCCAATGACGGGGAAATGGCTCTGGAGTTGATGAAGAACTGGACGCCGCACGTGGTGGTGACGGACCTGGCGATGCCCAATCTGGATGGCGTGGAGCTGTGCCGGAAGGTGCGTAAGGTGTCGCAAGTGCCAATTATCGTGCTCTCGGTGCGCGGACAAGATCGTTCGAAAGTGGAAGCTCTGGATGCGGGCGCCGATGACTATGTCACCAAACCGTTCAGCATGAACGAACTGCTGGCGCGGATCCGGGCGCAATTGCGGCGGGCGCCGGCGGCCGAGGAACAGCCCAACGCGATTGCCGCTGGAGACTTTGCCATCGATCTTGATGCGCGATCCGTCAAGGTTTCGGGGCATGAGGTCCATCTCACGCCGAAAGAATTCGATCTGCTGGTTTTTCTAGCACGGCGTCCGGGCAAAGTGGTGACCCATCGCACGCTGCTGGCAGCCATTTGGGGTCCGAATAGCGTCGAACAGCCAGAATATCTGCGCGTCTTCGTGGGGCAATTGCGCAAGAAAATTGAGACCGATCCCTCCTCGCCGAAATACCTGCAGACCGAACCCTGGGTGGGCTACAGGTTTGAACCCGGGTCGTAGGCCGCCTTCCGAACCCTCCTGTCTTCTATCTCTTAGTGTCTTTACGAACATTTTATGGAGCCTTTATTCGGGCTTTTCGTCCTTCCGTGTCCAATAGTCTCGTGGCCGGAAAAAGTCGGCCCAACAACACGCAGGTTCATGGAGACGAACAGTATGTGGATTCACGAGGTAGCCCCGGAACGGTTGGCAGAGCTCTTCCACCACTATCATCAGGCACTGACGCCGGAGATATCGGGCAAAGGCAGCGAAGGCCGCGGCTCATGGAAAGAGGTTACTCCGCAGGAAAGGAACCGGCTGGTCGCAGCAGCGCGCCTGGCGCTGCTCGAACTGGCATCCATAGGCGGCGAACGGGCAAAGGCCCGGCCGTATTTTGCCCAGCCGGGCGAAGCGGAATGGGGCTGCTAAGGCAGCCCGCGAGATGCGGCGGCTGCGACGATTCTGGGTGAATCATGGAATCGGGCGCATTTCCGCCTTTACGAATTCTTTAGGAATTTCTTAAACCACCCTTACACGTCAAATGATTCACTAAAGTGTTTGGTGCGGGACGCCTGCGCAAAACGCGGAGGAGGCAGGAGTATGGAATGTGGCCAGCATTAGCGGTCGCCGCCGTCGCACTGGCAGGGGTTGCGTTCATGCTCAGGTTCCTGATCGCCATGCTGCGTGAAAGTGCGCCATCGCTCAGTTATTGGATCGTTCCGGTCCGCCACGGGGTAGACAGGGAAGTTCTCGAACCCCTGAGCAGCGACTATGTCAGGGACAATTGGCCATTGGGCCTTGGGCTGACCTCTCTGCCGCAGGGCCGGTTCCCGTCAACGAAACTGGGCGGAATCCCGGTGCGACCTTTGCGCCAAACAGGTTTTCCAGACGGCCAGATCTTGGTCAGAATGAAGATTGGACCATGGCAATCCTGATAGAGTTCCAGTGGAACTTGGGATCGGAGCCCATATGCAAGACGTGATATTTCTGGCTGTGACAATTCTATTCTTTGCAGTGTCGCTCGCTTATGTGGTTTTCTGCGAGCGGGTGCGTTGAGGCAGATATGACTTCTGGACCGATCATCATGCTGGTCATTTGCGCGGGGCTGCTGGTGTACCTGGTGTACGCCATGTTGCGGCCGGAGAAATTCTGATGACGGCAAGTGGATGGCTGCAAATTTTTGTCTTCTTGCTGGCGGTATTTCTGATCACCAAGCCGCTGGGTGGGTTCATGGCGCGGGTGTTCGGCCGGGAGCGGACCTGGCTCGATCCGGTGATGCGGCCGGTGGAACGGATTCTTTACAAGCTCACAGGCGTGGACGAAAGCCACGAAATGGACTGGAAGGAATACGCGCTGGCACTGCTTTTGTTCAGCGGTGTTTCCATGATCCTGCTCTATGTGCTGCAGCGGGTGCAGTTGTGGCTGCCATGGAATCCGCAAAAGCTGGCGGGAGTGCCTCCGGCGCTGGCGTTCAACACTGCGGCTTCGTTCACCACGAACACAAATTGGCAGAATTACGTGCCTGAGACCACCATGAGCTACCTGACGCAGATGGTGGCTCTGGCTTATCACAATTGGGTTTCGGCGGCAGCGGGAATGGCGCTGGCGATGGCGTTCATTCGCGGGATTGCGCGGCGCGAGCAAAAGACCATCGGAAATTTCTGGGTAGATCTGGTTCGCGGCACGTTGTGGATTCTGGCTCCGCTGTGTCTGGTGGGGGCGCTGCTGCTGGTGTCGCAGGGGGTAGTGCAGAACCTGAAACCCTATGACACAGTGCAAGTGCTCGATCCGTACCAGACGCCGCAACTCGGTTCCGATGGCAAACCCGTGAACGGACCCGACGGTAAACCGTTGATGCAGACGGTGAGTCAGCAGGTGATTGCGCAAGGACCGACGGCTTCGCAGGAGATCATCAAAGAGCTGGGCACGAACGGCGGTGGCTTCTTCAACGCGAACAGCTCGCATCCGTTCGAGAATCCCACGCCGTTCACGAACTTCCTGGAGATGTTCTGCATCTTTGCGATTCCTTCCTCCCTTACTTACACGTTGGGAACAGATGACCGGTTCCCGGCGGCACGGATGGGCAGTATGGGCAGCGATGGCACTTGCTCTTTCTTTCAGGGGTCACTACGGCGTATTGGGCGGAAGCGAGGGGGAATCCATTATTATCGGCTGCAGCGCAGCATAGCCCGCAGCATCCGTCATCGACAATGCAAGCGGTGGGCAACCTGGAAGGGAAAGAGGTGCGGTTCGGCTTGGTGAACTCGGCGCTGTTTGCCACGGTGACGACTGACACCGAGCTGCGGCGCGGTGAACTCCATGCACGACTCGTTTACACCGTTGGGCGGAATGGTTCCGATGATCAATCTGATGTTGAGCGAGGTGATTTTCGGCGGCGTGGGCGCAGGGATGTATGGAATGCTGGTCTTCGTCATTCTTTCCGTTTTTATTGCGGGATTGATGGTGGGGCGCACGCCGGAGTATCTGGGGAAAAAGATTGAAGCCTACGACGTGAAGATGGCGATGCTGGTGATCCTGATTTTCCCTCTGGTGATTCTGGTGTTCACGGCGATTTCAGTTTTGTACAGCTTCGGCACTTCCGCCATGTCGAATGCAGGGCCGCACGGATTCAGCGAAGTGCTTTATGCCTTTACCTCCGCTGTGGCCAACAACGGCTCGGGCTTTCGCGGGGATCAGCGGAAACACGCCGTGGTACAACACGTCGCTGGGTATAGCCATGCTGTTGGGGCGCTTCATGATGATTCTGCCGATGCTGGCGATCGCGGGCAATCTGGCGGGGAAGAAGCAGACTCCGGCGACGCTGGGTACGTTTCCGGTTACTGGACCGCTGTTTACGGTACTGCTGATCGGCGTGGTGGTGATCGTTGGAGCGCTGACATTTTTCCCGGCGCTCAGTCTCGGGCCAATTCTCGAACACCTGCTGATGATGGCGGGCAAAACTTTCTAGGCAGGCTCTTAGGCAAATATGGCGAGCAAGAAATCAAAACGCAGCTTGTGGGACATGAAGATCGTGCGCCGCGCGGCATGGGATTCGGTGGTAAAGCTGCATCCCGTGACCATGATGCGCAATCCGGTAATGTTTGTCGTGGAAGTGGGCAGCGTGGTGACCACGATGCTGCTATTTCTGGAGCGAGCCCACGGCGGCTTCGGATTCAATCTGCAGATCACGCTATGGCTGTGGTTCACCGTGCTGTTCGCGAACTTTGCCGAGGCAATGGCCGAGGGCCGCGGCAAGGCGCAGGCTGACGCGTTAAGGCGTGCGAAGGCCGAGACGATGGCCAACCGCCTGCTTCCCGAGGGGAAAACAGAGACGGTGCCGGGTTCCAAGTTGCGCTCGGGAGATTTAGTGCTGGTAGAGGCGGGCGAGTTTATTCCTGGCGATGGGGAAATCGTGGAAGGCGTGGCTTCGGTGGACGAGTCGGCGATTACGGGCGAGTCGGCGCCGGTGATTCGCGAAGCGGGCGGCGACCGCTCGGCGGTGACTGGCGGAACACGCGTGCTTTCCGATTGGGTGAAGGTGAAGATCACGTCCAATCCCGGCGAGACGTTTCTCGATCGCATGATCGCGCTGGTGGAAGGGGCCGAGCGGCAGAAGACTCCGAACGAAATTGCGCTGAATATCCTGCTGGCGGGTCTGACGATTGTGTTTTTGCTGGCGGTGGTCACGCTGCAACCTTTTGCGATTTACGCGGGCGCGCCCCAGACGGTGTTCGTGCTTGTGTCTTTGTTGGTGTGCCTGATTCCGACCACGATTGGCGGATTGCTTTCCGCGATTGGCATTGCGGGCATGGACCGGCTGGTGCAGCACAACGTGCTGGCGATGTCGGGACGCGCAGTGGAAGCTGCGGGCGATGTGAATACTTTGCTGCTCGATAAGACAGGAACCATCACGCTGGGCAACCGGCAGGCTACGGAGTTCGTGACGGTGCCGGGCGTGACCGAGGCCATGCTGGCGGATTCGGCGCAACTCTCTTCGCTGGCAGACGAGACTCCCGAGGGCCGCTCGATTGTGGTGCTGGCGAAAGAAAAATACGGATTGCGCGGGCGCGAGATGAGTTCGCGCGATGCCGAGTTTATTCCCTTCAGCGCGACGACTCGCATGTCAGGAGTAAATCTGAATGGGCGCGCCATCCGCAAAGGCGCGACCGATGCAGTTGCCAAATATCTGGAAGACCAGGGCAGCTCTCTTCCCGCGGAAGTGCGTGCCGCCGTGGAGGTGATTTCGCGCTCCGGGGGAACGCCCCTGGTAGTGGCGGAGAACGGCCGGGCGCTGGGTGTGATTCAGCTGAAAGACATTGTGAAGGGCGGCATGCGGCAGCGTTTCGATCAACTGCGCGCGATGGGAATCAAGACGGTGATGATCACGGGGGATAATCCGTTAACGGCGGCTGCGATTGCGAGCGAGGCCGGGGTGGACGACTTCCTGGCGCAGGCTACGCCGAAGGACAAGCTGGACTTGATCCGCCGCGAACAGGGGCAAGGCAAACTGGTGGCCATGACGGGCGACGGCACCAACGACGCGCCGGCGCTGGCGCAGGCCGATGTGGGCGTCGCTATGAACACGGGCACGCAGGCGGCGAAAGAAGCCGGCAACATGGTGGACCTGGATTCGAATCCGACCAAGCTGATTGAGATCGTGGAAATCGGCAAGCAGTTGCTCATGACGCGGGGCGCGCTGACCACGTTTTCGATCGCAAACGACGTAGCCAAGTATTTCGCCATCATTCCCGCAATGTTCGCCGGGACGTTCCCGGTTTTGCAGGCACTCAACGTGATGCGGCTGGCGACACCGCAGTCGGCGATCCTGTCGGCGGTCATCTTTAATGCGCTCATCATCGTGGCGCTGATTCCGCTGGCGCTGCGCGGCGTGAAATATGTTCCGCAAGGAGCGGCCATATTGCTGCGCCGGAATCTGCTGGTCTACGGAGTGGGCGGAGTGATCGTGCCCTTCATTGGAATCAAGCTGATCGATTTGGTCATTGTGCGGGCGGGGTTGGCGTAGAGGCAATTATGAAGAAGAATTTGATCATTGGGGTGCTGATGACGCTGGTGACGACCGTGTTGTTTGGTCTGCTGTTTCCGCTCTTGATTACAGGACTGGCGCAGGTTTTGTTTCCGAAGCAGGCCAATGGAGAGTTGTTGACGCGGAATGGCAAGGTGGTGGGATCGCGATTGATCGGGCAGTCATTTTCCTCGCCGGGCTATTTCCACTCGCGTCCATCGAGCGCCGGAACCGGCTATGACGCAGGCAATTCCAGCGGATCGAATCTGGGGCCAACCAATCAATCGCTCATCGCGCGAGTGCAGGGAGACGCCGACCGATTGCAGGCGGAGAATCCCGGAGCCGCAATCCCGATGGATTTACTGACGACATCGGGTTCGGGGCTTGATCCCCATATCTCGCCAGAGGCGGCGGAATTCCAGGTGCCGCGCATCGCGAAAGAACGCGGGCTGAGCGAGGATAAGGTTCGTGAGGCAGTCCGTCAGCATACGGAGTTGCGGCAGTTCGGGTTCCTGGGCGAGCCGCGGGTGAACGTCCTGGAATTGAATCTTGCATTGGATGAGATCTCGCCGAAGCCCGTCACACACTGATTTCCTTCACGAAGCAAATTTGTTGCTCACACATGCGTACATGTGTCTCTCTTGTACCGCAACCGAAACAGACTTCTCAACGTCCGCCACGTGACGGGAGAGTGCGCCTAAGATAGGGACCATTTGACGTGAGCGGCTTGCGTGCGGTTTGATAAGGTTCGCATGAGCTGCGACTTGCAAGTGGGCGACGTGAGAGCAGAGAGTCGAACATAGCGCCGGGAAAGCGGGGGACTACCCTGCTCCCGGCGCATTTGTTTGTTGAGATATTGCCATGAGCGAACAGAAGCGTCCGGCGATCCAGTGGATGGATGTTCTCTGGCTGCTGTTTCTGGCCGGGCTGGCGGCAATGCCGCCAGTGGCGGAGATCCACAAACAGCTGACGCTACTGGCCATTGGGATAGTGCAGGTGAGCGAAGGCTGGCTGCTGGCGCGGGCTCCGAGGCGGGGCGCGGCGTATATCGTCCTGCTCAAAATCGCGCTGGCGACTTTGCTTATCGATCATACAGGTGAGATCGGGATCAACAGCCAATACTATCCGATCTTCTACCTGCCGGTGGTGACCGCGGCCGAGTATTTCAGCCCGTTGGGGACGTTGCTGTGGACGACCCTGGCCTCCGCTGCTTACTGTTCGTACCTTTTCGACCCTGCGCTGCGGGATTTCGACGTGACTGCGGAGAGCTATGGCTTGCTCGCCATGCGTATTGTTTTCTTTTTTCTTGTGGCGATGGTCGTAAACCGGGCCGTCGTAGAGAATCGGCGCCAGATCACCCGTTACCAGGAGTTGGCTGAGACGCTGGCCGAAACTAACCGCAGGCTGGAGCAGGCGCAGGCCGAGGCCAGGCGTTCAGAGCGACTGGCGGCGCTGGGGCAGATGTCCGCCGGTCTGGCGCATGAGATTCGCAATCCCCTGGGGGTGATCAAGGGATCGGCGGAGATGCTTCACCAGAAGCTGGGGGAATCGAATCCGCTGGCCGGTGAACTGGCGGGTTACATCTCCAGTGAGACCAACCGCTTGAGCGCGCTGGTGACGCGGTTTCTCGATTTTGCCCGGCCGTTGCATACCGAAATGACTGCGCAGGAAATTACCGCCGTGCTGGATCGCGCGTTGCACTCCGTAGCCTTAATGCAGAAAGATTGCTTAGTGCGCGTGGAACGGCAGTACGAGCCGGATCTCCCGCTGGTTCCGCTGGACGAGAGTCTTTGCGAGCGGGCCTTCGTGAATCTGATCCAGAATGCTTATGATGCGATGGGCAGCGGCGGTGGGACCTTGCGGGTGACGGCAGCGAGGGCAAACAGCGCGAAGCCGGGATGGAGTGGAAGTGCGAATCGAAGACACGGGGCCGGGAATTCCGGCGGAACTGCGAGAGCAGATCTTCAATCCGTTTGTGACTACCAAGAAAACGGGTGTGGGGCTGGGGCTGTCGATTGTCTCCAGGATTGTTGACGGCCATCATGGAACGATTCGCATTGAGGGTGGCAAGAGCGGTCAAAAGGGAGCCTGCTTCGTGGTCTTTTTTCCCACGAGCGGCGAGACTGCCAATGAGCAAGCATCCTAGTGAGTAGGGTTCGAATGAGCAGCATGTAGTCTGTGCGGGAGGTCGGGGAAGCGGCGAAAAACTGTCCACCAATATGCCAACAATTTTAATTGTCGAAGACGAAGCGAAGATGCGCCGCCTGCTCGAGTTGAATCTTGGGGAGGACGGCTTCAGCACGCTCTCCGCAGGGGACGCAGAGGCTGGGCTGAAACTTCTGCGCGAAAACGCTGTCGATCTGGTTGTGACCGACCTCAAATTGCCGGGGATGAACGGCCTGGAATTCCTACAGGCGATCAAGCGGCAAAACGCGGCGCTGCCGGTGGTGGTGATGACGGCTTTTGGAACAGTCGAAACAGCAGTGGAGGCCATGAAGGCCGGGGCCAGCGACTACGTGCTGAAGCCGTTTTCGCTGGGCGAGATGCGCTTGGTGATCCGCAAGGAACTGGACGTCCACAACCTGCGCGAGGAAAACCGGTCGCTGCGCGAGGCGCTGGGCAAGCGCTATACGCATCCCAACGTGGTGGCACGCAGCGTAAAGATGCAGGAGGTGCTGGCGACAGTGGAGCGCGTCGCGCCCACGAATTCGACGGTTCTTCTGGGCGGAGAGAGTGGCGTGGGCAAGGACTTGATCGCGCGCGCGATTCATGAAAAGTCGCGGCGCTCTTCAGGGCCGTTTATCAAGATCAATAGCACCGCGATTCCGGAGAATCTGCTGGAGAGCGAGTTGTTCGGCTACGAGAAGGGCGCGTTCACGGGCGCGACTGGGAGCAAGCCCGGGAAGTTCGAGCTGGCGGACAAAGGAACCTTGTTCCTCGATGAGATCGGCGATGTGCCCCCGGCGATCCAGGTAAAGCTATTGCGTGTGCTGCAGGAGCGCGAGTTTGAGCGTCTGGGCGGCACGCGCACCGTGAAAGTGGATGTGCGGCTGATCGCAGCCACCAACCGCGACCTGCGCGAGGCGCTCGAGCAGGGAACGTTTCGCGAGGATCTCTACTATCGTTTGAACGTTGTCCCCCTCGACATTGCGCCGCTACGCCAGCGCAAGGAGGACATTCCAGATTTGGTTAGCCTTTTTATTTCTCGCTTTGCCGGAGATTCGGGCAAGCCGGTGAAGAGTATTGCTCCGGAGGCGATGGAGATTCTGGTGAACTATCACTGGCCCGGGAATGTGCGCGAGTTGCAGAACATCATCGAACGGGCCTGTGCACTCGCGAAGGGCACGGTGCTGGCGGCGGCGGATATTCATCTGGATTTGCGTCCGGCCAAGGCAGCCAACGGCGCAACTGGATTTCTTCCCGAGGGTATGTCGCTCGAGCACTGGGAGGATGAAATGATTCGCGAGGCGCTGCGGCGGGCGAATGGGAATAAGAGTCAGGCGGCGAGGTTGCTGGGGCTGTCGCGGAACGCGCTGCGGTATCGGCTGTCGAAGATCGGAATTGCGGATGAGGGGGACAGAGAAGGGTAGACTGTAGTTCTGTTTTGGGATTTGTTCTGAGATGGAATAGAATTTTGCGCTGGCATGGGCTCACCCACAACTATAATTTTAGCTGAGATGAATGCGTCTGGAGAGCATTGCCGGTGGCTACTGGACGCTGATTCTCAACCAGTCGAGTGGCTTTGTCAGCCACTAGGGTTCGACTCCCTCGCTCTTCGCCGGTCACTCGACGACTTAGAATGTGCTTGACAACGCTGTCAACAGCGTTATCCTAGATGTGGTTTGAGAATCAGCGTCTGTACCAATTTCCAGGCCCCGACTGACTATCGGGGCTTTCGTGTTTTTGGGCAAACTTCCTTTAAGTGCCAGCATGATAAGATGTGTTCATGGCGAACACACGCAGTGCGACCCTGAGCGTCCGGCTAAAGCCCGAAACCAAGAAGCGGCTGGCCAGGCTGGCCAAGGCTTCCGGGCGCAGCTCGAACTTCCTCATCTCCGATGCGGTCGAATCCTACATATCGGACCAGGAAAGAATGCTGGCGGAGATCCGCCAGGCCGACCGTCAGGTTAAGTCCGGGCACTATGTCAGAGCATGAAAATATGAAAGCTTGGCTGCTTTCGTGGGGCACTGACCGCGAACTGCCGCCGCCAAAGTGCGCTTGCGGCAGGCAGCACGATGACGAGGCGCTGTGCTAGAGGTTATCTGGTCCGCGCGCGCCCTGGCGCGGTTGCGGGAGATACGAGATTTCGTTGCGAGGGACAAGCCGGACGCTGCTGCAAGGTTGGCGACGCGAATTGTTTCGCTGGTTGAGGCTCTGAAAGAGCATCCCTACCTGGGCCGCGTGGGAAGCGAGCCGCGAGTGCGGGAGTTGGTAGTGGGCGGCACTCCGTATTTGATTTTTTACCGGGTGCGGGCGAACCGGGTTACGATTACGACGATTTGGCACGGTGCGCAATCCAGACGGCGGCGACGGCAACCAAAGTCACGTTGACAAAGCTTTCGTCCTAGTTATTCTTAAAATGTTTAGAAAGACATCGTCCGGTACCATTTTGTTGATCTAAGCCTCGACTGACTATCGAGGCTTTGGTGCCTCTCGGGAGACGCCGATTTCTGTCTAGCTTGCACCGTCCGAGGGCGGGACACCCCTTCGGCAAGCTCAGGGCAAGCTCTCGGGACAGCCGGCAAGATGCCGGCGCTACCACTGGCTGAAAACCACCATCTTGGCCGAGAGCGGCCACCGGCTTCAGATTCCGTTCTAATTTTATCCTCAGATCGTCGTCTTTCCACCTGAAAATAAAGGAGTTACAAAACCTCCTCCCCCTGCACTCTTGGCATGGCAGTTGCTTTGTACCATAACGGCATCAATCCTCAGATCGGTTCAATCGCTTGTGGATAGGTCTGGGATGAGGTGGATTATGAAAAGCAAATTCATCGCACAATTTGCAGTTTTCGCTTTGGCGCTGGCGGGTGCGCTGTCAGTCAGCACCCAGGCGCAAACTACCAAAGAAGGCCCAGGGCCTTCGGAGCAGCCCAGCGCGCCGATGGAAATAGGACAGGTTAAACCGGCGCAGCAAGCTGACCAAACCGCTCAACCCGCCCAACCGCAGGCTGCGGAAACGCCCAAACTGGCGGAGGAAGCTAAGCCCGGGGGACCTTCGGGCGAAGCCGCGGCCAAGACTGACCAGGGTGTGGGCCGCGTCAGCATGATCCATGGCGATGTGTCGACGCAACGAGGAGATTCCGGCACGTGGTCGGCGGCTGTCTTGAATCAGCCCGTGGTCAACGGCGACAAAGTTTCTACCGGAGCCGGCGGGCGGGCCGAGGTGCAGCTCGACTTCGCCAACATTCTCCGCCTGGGGTCGAACGCGCAGGCCAATATCGCGAGGTTTACGGACAAGTACATTCAGATTCAGGTGGGACAGGGCTTGGCCAATTACTCCGTGTTTGGCGAGAGCGACGCTGAACCCGAGATCGATACGCCGAACGTCGCGGTTCATCCCGCGCATAAAGATGGCGTATACCGCATTGAAGTGCGGCCTGATGGCGACTCGATCGTCATCGTGCGCAAGGGTGAAGCAGAGATTTCAACGCCCCAGGGCATTGGCCAGGTGAAGCAGGGCGAGATGGCCACCGTGCGCGGTTCCGGCGCCGATGCAAAGTACAAGATCAGCGCTGCTCCCGAACGGGACGACTGGGACCGCTGGAACAGCGAACGCGACCGCATGATCCGCGATGCCGATGCGTGGAAGCATACCAACAAATACTACGTCGGAGCGGAAGATCTGGATGCCAACGGAACTTGGGAGGACGCACCGGAGTACGGTCAGGTCTGGGTGCCGAATGAACCGGAGGGCTGGGTTCCGTATCGCGACGGTAACTGGGTGTGGGAACCCTACTACGGCTGGACTTGGGTTGGCTATGAGCCTTGGGGATGGGCTCCCTATCACTACGGGCGCTGGATGTGGTACGGCGGCGCGTGGGCGTGGTGGCCGGGACCGGTGTGGGGCGGATTCTACCGTCCGTTCTGGGCGCCGGCTTATGTGTCGTTCTTCGGATTTGGAGGTGGTTGGGGATGGGGCTTTGGTTGGGGCGGATGGGGAGGCTTTGGCTGGCTGCCCATCGGGCCTTGTGACCGCTTCTTTCCGTGGTGGGGCGGATACCGCGGCCGGTTCGGCGTGATCGGCGCAAACCGGTTTGGCACGTTGCACCGCTACGGCGGGATTGCGCCGCTGCATGCGGGCACCCGATTCTCGAACCTGGCGCACGTCAACGACGCGCATATCGGCGGTGCGCTCTCGACCGTGGGGGCAGGAAGTTCGGAGCAGGAAGGTCCGGAACTGGCCGAACCGCGGCTGTGGCAGCCACTCACGCGCAGTTGAGTGGCGCTCGCATGATGACCGGGAACCTGCCCGTGGTACCGACGCGCGCCAGTTTGTCGGCCAGCGGACGGGCTGCGGCGCCTTCCAGCATTCACAACAGCGGGTCGCAGCATTTCTTTGGCACGCAGAGCACGTCGCATCCGGAATCGTTCCAGCAGCAGACGGCGCATCTGCAGCAGTCCATGCAGCAGGCTCACTTCTCGCCCGTGGCGGCTGGCGCAAAGGCGACGGGTTCGGGCGCAACGGCGGCTCGGGGCACGACGGCTGCAGGAGCGGGAAAGGGCGCTGCTGCAACTGCATCGGGCAGGGAGACGAACAGTCTTGCCACGAAGAGCACAGGGAATCAGGCCGCTGCGGCTGATAACGGAAATCGTGGCGCCTCAACGAGTGCGACGTCCAGCGCGAACCGTGCGGAGTCGGCGTCATCTACTCGTAGCGAATCGAACGGCGGCGAGTGGAAGTCGTTTACGCCATCCTCGCACAGCAGCGAGTCTGCCGGTCGCAGTGCGGGCGGCGCCGAAACTGCCAGCCGGGGCGCGAGCGGGAGCTACTGGAACCGGACGGCATCGAGTTCCAGCGAAGTCGCGCGCATCCGGGTCGACCGGTTACGGGCGCAGCGGCAATTCCCGTCCGCAACTCAACATGAGGCAGCCCATCGCGCAGCCGCGGTCTTCCGGAGGCTACGGCGGCGGAGGCTACGGTGGCAGCCGCGGCGGTTATAGCGGTGGTTCGCACAGTGCGCCGAGTGGCGGCAGTCATTCCTCCGGTGGCGGCGGGCATTCTGGCGGCGGTGGTCACTCCTCTGGTGGCGGCGGCGGACATTCGGGAGGTGGTGGAGGCCACCACTAACCGGGAATGTTGACGATGTAAATGAAGTGAAGGTCAGAGGCGAGAGGGCGTGCTCAACGGCACGCCCTTTTCCACATGGTGCCTGCCATTGAAATTCACCGGTGAGTCCTGTTGATTTCTGCTCGAAAATAAGTCTTCGCCGAGCGCGTCGCAAACGGGATGGCTGGGCGCTGTTTCGCTTTATTTTCGGGGGTACCCCCCCCCCCCCTCAATCTCTGGAATCATCGGGTTAGGCATGTTTTGGCCCGCAAAATCTAGATGTCAAAGAACTTAGGTACTAAAATCTAGACAACAAAGGACTTCGGGGCGCAACGAACTGGCTTCTGCCAACCGTCACGGCCTCGACCATGATTGCGCAAGTTGTGGGCTGTGCACAAGGTCAGATGTCACAATGGGCCTGTGGAAAAGATCTTCGGCGCTGTGCCCGGTTCCTCTGTGCCCGGTTCCTAAAAGTGCATTATGTCCCATGTAAGGAGCACCAAGGTATGCGTCAGCTAGAAAATGTTCATTTCCGCGAGAAAATAGACAGTATTCTGCTCTATCGAGGGAGCGATTCCTACATGGCAATGGCGAACGGGGACAGGAACTCTCTTTTGTTCAACTTTAAGGTGCCGAAATTCAAAAACGTCGTGGTCCGCGACGTGCACGACCGCGACGGCCACAGGCTCGGGAGGGTCATCGAGCCGCACGACGGCACTGAATTAGGGGTGATCACGGCGGCACAGACCGCAACCGACCGCATGTACGCCGAATTCTCCGCGTCGTCAAACATGCAGAGCAGAATCTACGCGACTGATTCCACCGGAAGCCTCAGACGCGTCATATCTTCGAACTTTCTTCCCGGGGCGCGTCGGTGCGATGTAAACTTGCCCGCGTATGGACCGAAGCCCTTGGAGCCGCGAGGAGCTAATCGTAGCTTTCAACCTGTACTGCAAGATTCCCTTCGGCAAAATTCACCGAGCAAATCCGCAAGTCATAGAGCTTGCGCGAGCCATCGGGCGTACTCCGTCAGCAGTCTCTTGGAAATTGGCAAACTTCGCTCGGCTCGACCCGTCGCTGCAAGATCGAAACATAGCAGGAGCTTCGCACGGGGCGAAGGCGGACATTGAGATTTGGGAGGAATTCAGGAGCGACTGGGAGAAACGCACTTTCGAGAGCGAACGCCTGATATTGGAGATCACAGGCCGAGGCAAGGATCTCGATGACGACGCCAAAGTCTTCCCGGAGGGTAAAACTCGCGAAGCGATCGTAAGAACGCGGGTTAATCAGGGCTTTTTCCGGTCGGCTGTGCTAGCCGCTTACGGGTCGAGTTGCTGTATAACCGGCTGCTCCATCCCTGAACTGCTCAATGCCAGCCATATAGTGCCGTGGGCCGCCGATGTTAAGAACCGAACGAACCCAAGGAACGGACTGTGCTTGAACGTTCTCCATGATCGCGCGTTTGACTCCGGACTGCTTACGGTCACGCCCGGCCTTAGGGTGATGATCTCGCCTAAGGCAAAGCGAAAATCATCCGATCTTGGAAATCAGGAACTTCTACTCCGATACGAAGGGGCTCCAGTCCGCCCGCCAGAGCACTTCGTGCCGGACCCGCAATTTCTCAAGTTTCACAACGAAACGATCTTCGCTAAGCGATAAAAACGGAGGGCCAACAATGGGTAATGTCGAGTTCAGCTATCTCTATCGCGACGGGGGCAACTACAAGAAATTCGGGAGGATAATTTTTTCGAACCCCGAGCAGACCGCCTGCGGCGTGATCGAGGCGGCGCTGACGGAGGCGTTCTTGGAGGACGGCCTGTTCATCGCAGATCAAGTACGGCTGCCGGAGGTTTTCTTGTTCGTAAATGGCAACCTGTCTTTCGATGATCACTGCTACCACGAGTTCGATGCAATTCGGGCGACCGACGAGGGACCCACCGACGCGCATTTACGCACAATCAATGAATTTGTGTCGGAGGTTATTAAACAATGGCGGCGCGGGTGGCGAGTCTTCGATCCCTGTGACAGCGAGGGTAGCTATGGCTATCTTTTGGCTTCGCAGAGGGCCTGAAGACGCTCTCGTCCGCTTGCACGACTGTCGAGATATTCGGCCAGAATTTCGGTAGTGTCCTAATTTGGGGCAAAAGGTTTCACATAAGTAGCGCCGGTATCCTTGCTGCCCTCGGCGCGGCGGGCGGGACGCCCGCCGGACAGCCGCCGGGACGGCGGCGCTACGACCCGCCGCGCGGAAATTAGGACCTACCAGAATTTCTCCGCGCTGGACAAGTTCTTTCTCGGGCTTATGTAGAGGCGTCGGCCGCGCGCGGGGAAGGCTTTTGAGCTGCTCATCCGAGAGCTGTTTATCCGTCTTCGCTATCCCTTCACATCGCAGCCAATCATTAATGGCCAGCCGGATTTTATACTTCCGTCGGTCGAGCACTTCCGCAGGAATGCGCCTGACGCGATTATCTTCACAATAAAAAGAACCCTCAGGGAGCGCTGGCGGCAGATCGTGACCGAGGGTACGAGGGGACTTGGCTTTTTTCTCGCCACGATCGACGAAGGAATTGCGGCGCGCGATCTGGAGGCTATGCTTCAGTCGAGGATTTACATCGTCGTACCGTCCCGAATAAAGGTGCTTCGTCCCGACTATGAGGCCGCGGTCAACGTAATCACCTTCGAACACTTCTTTCAGTTTTACCTCGATCCGGCTATGCAGCGTTGGCGTGCGGCGGGAGTGGTGGCGTAGGGGAGCGTGGGGGATCCCCCTCGGGGGGGGCTGGCCCGCTCTAGCCCAAGTCTCCAATCCTGAGGGTGCCCCGTCCAAGCTTCGCTTGGGCGGGGCTTTTCTGTCGAACCGTGTCTCCGGAAATCCCAGAATTAAGATAAGTACCCTGGCAAAGTCTTGGACTTAAGTTCAGTTGTCACAGACACGGTGGGCTCCCTCGAAATAACATCTCCCAATGCCGTGGGGATTGAGACGCTTTCAGGAAACCGGGCAGGTACACTACATAACGTTCAGTTGTTACCAAAGGCGTCCGAATCTGCGGCGGGATGAGGCTTGCGCCACATTCGTGGCGGCTCTGGAGCGGGTTCGGAGGGATTACGGGCTGTGCGTATACGGCTATGTCGTCATGCCGGAGCACGTTCATCTTCTGTTGAACGAGCCGGAGCGGAACACCTTCGCGCAGGCGATCAAGTCGCTGAAGCAGGGCGTGGCGCGGCGTCTAGCGTTGCGGGCGAAGGATTCGTTCTGGCAGGCTCGCTATTACGATTTCAATGTATGGAGCGAGAGGAAGTTTGTCGAGAAGCTGCGTTACATTCACCGGAACCCGGTGAAGCGCGGGCTGGTCGAGCGGCCGGAGGATTGGAGGTGGAGCAGCTTTCGTCATTATGCAAGTGGCGAGATTGGAGTGGTTGAAATCGAGTCGCAGTGGACTGCGCGGATACGTGAGCGGGCTGGGATATTTCTTACGCTGAAGGTGCGAGCTCCGGCAGAAAAGCCCCGCCCAAGCGAAGCTTGGACGGGGCACCCTCGAGAGTAAAGCTTGGGTTAGATTGGGCCAGCCCCCCTCGTGACCTACGGTCGCGCATATGCGGGGCTGTCGGGGTCGGGGCGGTCGTAGTCGCGGCCGTACTTGTTCTTGTGGGCTAGGTCGATGTCGGATTCGGCCAGGGTGATGGTTCCGAGGAAGGTATCGCCGGGAGTTACGGTGATTTCGCGTTCCGCGGCGTGCAGCGCTTCCGGCGAGACCGACGGATGGAAGACGTGCATCTGGTAGCGGCCGGGGACTACATCGGCGATGCTGATCTCGCCGCGCCAGTTGGAGATCGAATAGTACGGCGTGTTTAGCGCGATCACTACGGCGCTCATCTGGGCGTGAATGTTGCAGAAGATGAACGAAATGCCGGGCTTATCGAACTTCACAAATTGAGTGGTGCCGCTCTCGTACAGTCCGAGATCGAAGCGTTTGCCGTCGAACAACGAGAAGACATTGTGAAAGAAAGGATCGCGGTTGGGAAACTCGACCTGCCCACCCGCCGGAATCACCAGCAGAGAAGGGTGGAAACTCTTTTCCTTCTGCACCAGTTGGGGAATCGGCGGCGTCTGCTGTGGCGGCGCAGGCGCGGGGGTAGCTCCCAGAGGAGAGAGCCAGATCACAACTTTCGCAGCGTCATGCACGTGGCGTCCGTTCCTTGTCAGTTGGACCTTACCCTTGAGTTCCACGCCCTTGGGTTCCGCATCTTGCGCCGCAGCAAAGACCGCGACAGATACAAAGACAAAGACATACGGCAGCCACTGCAAGCTGCCTATCCGGCGGTGAGCGAAGCGAGTCATGTTCAGAACAATATCCCCATGGCAAGATTGATCTGGTTGGTAACGCTGGCACTGTCATAGACGGGGAAAGTGTGCAAACGTCTGAATTCGGCGGAAAGCAGCAAGTCGGACCGCGGCCGATAGACCAGATTACCGAGCACTCCACGATTGCGCCCCAGAATCTCTCCGAAGTTGTTGGCGTCGGTGGCGAAGCCCCGGACGTCGCCGGCAAACGCGTTGTCTTCGGCAAAGACGCCGTTCAATTCCAGCTTGGGCGTGAGTTGGAGCTTGAGTTGGGTCCATCCTCCGGCGGAATCAAGGCCGCGAATACTGGTTGTGGAGTAGGACGGATGGCCGCCAAACAGAATGGTTTGGCCGATCGCGCCGCCGAGGCCTCCCGCCGCACGGCCGCGATAGAACTCACCAGAAAGAATCAGGCGGCGAAGAATCGGAATCTGCCAATCCGCCATGCCGGCCCACCCGTCGACATAGCGGTTCCACCGCCAGTTCTGGCGGCCGTAATAGCCAGCCGCGGCAAAGCTCAGAGGATGATTGAACACAGGCCGGGACCACGCCGTGCGCATTGCGTAAGCCGGCTGACCGGATTGTTCGCCGGCTTGCAGCGTGCGGGTGAACGAATTGTAAGGAGGTTCCCAATCGAGGTTGTCGAGAATTCCACCCTGCAAGGTCAGCGTTTGCTGGTTGGCGAGATCGAAGCGATGCTCGATGCGAATCTGCGGCGTCCAGCCCCACAGGTTCCCCGCAAAAGCAAAGGCCGGAATCGCGAGGGATGCAAAGGACGTGGGAGAAAGCGGCGAGATGAACAGCGAATCCTGCCCGGCGATGATGGAGGTATTCTTCCAGTCGAGGCGCAGGCTGGCCGTTTGTATGCGCGCGATGCCAAAGTTGACGCCATTGTTGGTTGCGGGAAATCCACCGGCAAAATCGAACAGCACATTGGCTGAAGTCTTGGCGCCGGCCAGCATGGGCCCGAAAATTTCCAGGCCAATCTCGCTTTGCCGCAAGGTGGCTCCAAAACTGCCCTGATTGCTGCCCGCCGCGACGGGTTGCGCATAGTCGGGGAGGTCCAGGTTGTCGGAACCGCCGACGTTGTGAAAGGCGTTCATCAGCACAATTCCAGAAAGCCTGGCGCGGTACTTCGAGGCGGTTTCCACCTTGGTCTGGTATTGCTCGTTAATCTTCGAGCCCAGCAACTGAGTGGATTCTTCCAGCCTTTGAACTCGGCTTCCCAGGTCCGCACCTGACGCGGGAGCAGCGGCGGCCGAAATCGCGCTGTTCGGTGCGGGTTCGGCGGCAGCGGACGAAGATGGGCTGCGCACTCGCAGCTACCGCCAGCGGGGCCAGCAGCTTGCGCGTGTCTTGAAGTTCCTGGCGGAGTTCCCGCATTTCGGCGCGCGATTGCGTATTCTCGGCTCGCATTTGCTCGATCACGGCGCGCAGTTCGCGCACTTGCGAATCGAGTTCACGCAGGGAGGCGTCAACCGACTGAGATGACGCCGCGGGGGTGCTCTCCTGGGCCACGCTGCACATGCTCAAAAGAACGAAAGCGCCTGCCGTCATGGCGGTTGTCCAAAGCGCGAGGGTCCTTGGGTTCTTCACACATCCTCCTGCGCGACATGCGGATCGTCGTGAAATCGAGAAGTGCGCCGGGACTACGTGTCCGAATGTCGAATTGAGTTTTCCGTCGCTCGATCGTGGTCTACAGTCAAAAAGGGATGACTGGTCAGTTCGTCGTGGCCGGTATCCACGGTATCTTGCGGAGCGCGTCCGGGAAGCGTGATTCGAAAAACGGTGCGAGCGTCCGCGGTACGTTCCAGCAAAACCTGGCCACCGTGATCCTGCACAATCTTCTGTACGACCGTAAGTCCAAGCCCGGTGCCATTCTCTTTGCCAAAGCTCACAAAGGGATGAAACAACTTGTCACGAATCGGTTCTGCGATGCCGGGACCGTTGTCCGAAACGGCAATGGTGACGGATGGACCGCTGCGGTCGACTGTGACCAAAACTCTGCCCTCGCTGCTGGGAGCTGCCTCACAAGCATTCAGCAGAAGATTGTAGAGGGCACGCTCCAGCTTGCGGGGATCGAACCAGGCCAAGCTCTGCCCATTGCTGTGAAGCTCGATCAGAGTGCCCTGATGGCGCGGGTGCAGCCGCACCGCCTGCATGGCTCGCTGCACGGTTTCGCCGATGCTGGCGTAGGTTGGGCTCAATGATTCTCGGGTCCGGGCAAACTCGAGCAGGGAGTCGATCAGGTCCGTCATCTGGTTCACGCCGGTGCGGACCTCCTGATACAGTTCTTCGCGCTGAGCCGAAGAAAGATGTCCGTCACAAAGAAACTCGGAATTCGCCACGACGGCGGCCAGCGCGTGGCGCAGGTCATGCGAAATCGAACTGGCCATGCGTCCGATCGTCGCCAGCTGCTCCGACTCGAGCAGCGCCCGTTGCGTCTTGAGCAGGCTCACGCGCATGCGGTCAAAGGCGGAGGTCAGTTCCGCGACTTCGTCGCTGCCCCGGGGATCCAGAGGATGGTAAAAATCTCCATGCTCTAAAGCACGCACGCCTTCCACCAGGCTCGCCAACGGGCGAGTGAACGTATGCGAGATCAGGAACACCAGCCCGCTGCCTAACAGCACTGCGGTGAGACCGAGCAGCACCAGTAGCCGGTTCAGGTTGCCGAGGAACTTGGCAGCCTGATCGTAGGATCCCAGCACGGTCAAGCGAACCGGCGTTTCCTGCTGGCCTGACAAGTCGAGCGAAGTAGCTACAAAATTCTCATGACCCACTTCAACATTCCGAGGTTCGCTTTGCGAGGATCCGGCAGCCAACGCGCGCACACCTGCACTTTTGGCTTGATCGGAGGTCAAGGTAGTGGCTACGATTTCGTCACCGTAGGAGAAAGCCACCTGGCTGGCCGAGACCTTGCTCACCTCACGGGCCAGTCGGTCATCGATTTCATAGCCGATGATCAGAAAGCCCAGCAACGGACCTTCCGTCTTGGAACCGAAGTAAACCGGCTGCACGAAAGTCTGGTAGAGATGGTGGGCGCCAAACCACCAGTGGCTGGAATCCTCTTCGTTCAGGGACCGCGCGAAATACTTCTGTGCTGCTTCACGCGTCAATCCTTCCGACTTTGTATGCAGAGCTACCACCTTGCCATTGCGGTCGGCCAGCACCAGAAGATCGCTGCCAGTGAGTTGCCATACATCTTTCGAGGCGTCCTGGATGGTAGCCGGGTCGTGAGCGGTCATGATGGCGCGCGTGATGGGCAGGTAGGCCACCAATTCCGCCGAGTGAGTCAACATGATTTCGCGATCGTGCTGGAAATTCTGGAATGTAGTAACCGAGTTCCGCAGGTCCTGCACAATGCCTTCCCGCACGTGGCTTTGCATGCTCTGCCGCACCACCAGAAGGCTCAACGCCGTAAGGCCGGAGGTGATCAGCACCATCGAGAGCAGAAAGCGCGTGCGCAGCCGCGTTCGGTGCACCAGCGTGCCTCCGGACGGTGCGGGTAAGGTTTGCGAGACGGGTTCTGATGAAGGGTCCAAGGGATCTCAACGGACGAACTTGTAACCCATTCCGTGTACCGTGCGAAAGTGTACCGGACTGGCTGGGTCGCGTTCCAGTTTTTGGCGAAGCTTCAGGATATGGTTGTCCACGGTGCGGGTCGAGGGATAATTCTGGTATCCCCAGACTTCGTTCAGCAATTCGTCCCGGCTGATCACCCGGTCCACATTTTGCACTAGAAATTGCAGAGTCTTGAATTCCTGCGCGGTCAAAACCACCACCTTGCCTTCACGCTGGACTTCCATTTTCTTGAAGTCAATCGTGATGCCGTCGAAGCTCACCAGATTGACGCTCGCCGTCCTCGATGTATGCCGCAGCGCCGCGCGCACCCGCGCCAGCAGTTCCCTGGGGCTGAACGGTTTGGTGACATAGTCATCCGCTCCCAACTCAAGCAAAAGAACTTTGTCGGATACGTCGCTGGTTGCGCTGAGAACCACGATGGGCAAGGTCGGCGCCTGCGCCTTGATCTCTTTGCACACGTCGCCCCCGGAAAGCTTGGGCAAACGAAGGTCGAGAATGACGACCGCTGGCGGCGCAGCCTGAAAACTCTCCAGCGCCGATTTGCCATTCCCTTGAACCTCAACCGTGTAGCCTTCGGACTCAAACAGCCGCTTTAGCGCTTTCTGAACCGCGGGATCGTCCTCGACGACCAGAATTCTTCCCATCGGCCGCGTGGTGTTCATCGGTTCTGCCGATCTTAGTGTGCTCATTGGTGTGGCGACTTGACCCATAAAGCTATCCTCACTCGATTCGTACCCGGCTTCCAGAGTGAAGCTTACATCCGTTTCCGCCCATTTTCAGCGAGGAGCCAAAGGTTTGACAAATATTTTACATTTTCACGCCGGTGTAAAAAGGCTCTGCGGCAAGAGGCTTGCTACGCATTCGGCCTGCCGTAAAATACAAGCACCTTGCCCCTTCCTGCTGAATTCGATCATCTCCGCGTCGTCCTGGTGGACGCGCGTAATCCCCTCAACATCGGCGCGGCCGCTCGGGCGATGAGCAATTTCGGATTTCACCGTCTGCGGGTGGTGAATCCCTACGACGTGGCATTTCAAGGGGCTCGTTCCGCCGTGGGCGCCGGGGAGGTGCTGGCCCGCGCCGAAAAGTACGAAACCGTAGCCGAGGCAGTTGCCGACTGCTCACTCGTGGTCGGAACCACCGCCGTCGGCCATCGCGACCTGCAGCATTCTCTCCACCGCCTGGAAGCGGGCGCCACCGTCATTCGCGCCCATATCGCGTCCGGTCCTTGCGCTCTGTTGTTTGGATCGGAAAAATTCGGCCTCTCCAACAGCGACATGAGCCACTGTCATTGGCTGATGCACATCCCCACGCGGGAGGAACACTTCTCGATGAACTTGGGGCAGGCGGTGGCAATTTGTTTGTACGAATTGAGTCGCGATCCTGCCGCCATCCTTGAGCCGGAGAAGGGAAGTCCAGCCTCGTCAGCCGAGGTGGAGCGAATCACTGAGACCCTGCTTACCGCCCTCCGCGCCAGCGGTTATCCCAAGCTGAACTCCTCGGATTCTTTTGAGGGCGCAGTCCGCCGCTTAGTGCGGCGGCTCCACTTGCAAACTGGCGACGCCGAATTTCTGCTAGGCATGTTGCGGCAAATGGTTTGGAAGATGAAGACCAAAGAATAGCGGCGCGAAAAGTGGACCAGCGAGGCCGCTGTTCAGCCGCGAAGCGGCGCAAGAATGCAGCCCACGGCGCTGCCCTGAGCCTGCCGAAGAGGCGGAAGCCGTGGCGTAACAGGCTGGAGCGAAAACCAGCTCGGAGAGCCTGCCCTGAGCGGATTCGGAAGGGGGCGGTATGTGAAAGCGCGCCGTAAGAGCCCAATAAGATGTAAGGACAAGCGAGTCTTGCCAGGGACGGCACGATTTCCCACCCTGAGCCCGGCCGATCGTTCAAGGTTTTGTTTCTGCCGGAAACACCTCGGTGTTCGTGCGTCCAAACTGAAAGCGCAGCACCCACTCACTGGCGGCTGCTTGTCCGTCCACCTGCGGCGGAGTGAATCTCCAGCGGCGTGCCGCGGCCAGCGCCCGTTCCGCAAAGTACTTGCTCGGTCCGGCAGAAACGAGCTTTGCTTGCGACACGTTGCCGGAAGCGTCCACGGAAACCTGGACGCTGACTTTCACATGGCCCGTGATCGTGTTCTGCGCGTTCCGCGAGACGTCGGGCAAAACCTGCTTGCAGCACACTCCCGCGCACGACTCCTTTCAGCGCAGGCTTTTCCTTCTCCGAAAACGGCGCTGGCGATTGCGGCGCGGGAGTAGCAGCCGGGGGCGGGCTGCTTGCAGGGCGAGTCTCCGCAGCCGGAACCGCCGTCGGATGAGAAATAAACTTGCTGCCTGCCCAGACTATGAGAACGAGTGCTGCGACCGCGATCGGCACGACGAATCGCTTGTTAGAACGTTCTTCCCGTGGGGTCGCGTCGACGATCTTCGCGCTCGCAGAAACCTCGGCCTTCGCGCTCTGCGGTTGGAGTTGCTTCAGGATATCGATTGCGGTACATCGCCGCTGGGGATCGGCCTGCAGGCACTGCCGCGCAATTTCGCGAAAGGGTTGCGGAATCGTGTCGGGCACGGCAACTTTTCCCTTGTCGCCGTTCATCGCCTTCGGGTCGTTCTGCGTCAGCACGGCAACCAGCGTGACTCCGAGCGCCCAGATATCGGCTGCCGGGGACGGTCCGCTGCCGGCGAGTTCAGGCGCGTCGTACACGCTGGGCGCGCGCCCGCTGCCGCGCTCCCCAGTCTTGTCCAGTCCGTCCGCGGAGATCTTCAACTGGTTGTCGACCGCCATGATGTTCGAGGGTCGGATGCGGCCATGCACGAAACCAGACTCGTGCAGGTAAGCCAGGGCCTCGGCCGTGGGCCGCAGCATTTCCGAAGCTTCCGCCGGAGAAAGCGTCCGCACCGGAAGAATCTCCGCCAGATTTTCTTCGGCGTATTCCATGACGGCATAGAGCAGCCGCGTTCCGTCAATCGCGCAGCGTCCGCATTCAAACAGTCGAATCAGATGGGGATGGGATAGCTTCGCGGCGCTGGCCCAGCGCGAGAGTTGAGCGTCTTCGTCCACGTTTTCCGCGGAGATGAGTTTCACTGCCGCTGGCTTCTGCTGCTTCTCGCGGAACCGCTGGGTGAAAAATACGGCGCTGTGCTCCGAGCCTCCCAACCACCGCGCCAGTGTGAACCTTCCCACCGCGCGGCCTTCGAAGTTTTTCCAGGCTTTGGTCGAAGTGCTCATAGTTTCGGTCGGAGTATTCATGGGCCAATCGCTTTAAGCAGCCTATTCTATTCCAGCCTCGGTCTTTGCGCTCTCTGAAATTGTCTGGCAAACTTGCGCCCGCGGCACAGGCCCGGCGGCTCCCCAGGGTGCTCTGAATCCGTTATTTCTATGTTAGATTGAAAGAAAGGCGGGCGCGTAGCTCAGTTGGTAGAGCAATGCCCTTTTAAGGCATGGGTCGAAGGTTCGAATCCTTCCGCGCTCACCAAGAACCCCATCCGACTGTCCTCTGAGTCCCATGTGGTAAAGGTTTTTCGCCGCCTGCCACTGTGTTCCTACTTTGCGCCTCCGCGAAAAATCTCCAAATTTCTTCGTTCTTCTTTGTTTTTCTCCGTGTCTCGTGACTCTGTGGTGAAAGCCTTTTTTGCTGTCCCAAAAAGCAAAAGCCGCGATCTCTGCAATCGCGGCCTTTGGCTGAACCTTGCTTGAATCTAGGCGATCAAAACGCCGACCCAGTGCCAGGCGACACTCACTATTGTATCGAGCTAGCTACTGCGGAGAAGGCATTGTTTGCATTCGATCCGATCAGGCGGATCGTCCCTACCACCAGAACCAGGATTACGGCCAGCATTACCGCGTATTCGGCAATATCCTGCCCCGCATCTTCCCGCCAAACCCGGTGCATGAATTCGTACATGGTATCCCTCCAATTCCGACATCCCCTTCGAGAGGGAAGCACGAAATCGCCGCACCCATAATGCCGCACCGCGTGGTGCTTGTCAAATGTGGAAATTCTGCAAGAAATCGCCCTGAACGCCCCACAACACAAGGCTGTCTCAACCGGCGCAGAGAAGCCGCGGCCCGGTATTCGGAGGGCGGGCCAGGTTCTCACAAACAAAGCCGGGGGGAACCAAAGCCGAAGCATCCCCCAAAGCCCAACAGCCGTCCATTTCTGAGAACTGAGAACTGAGAACTGAGAACTGAGAACTGATGTTCTACAATCTTCCCGTGCCCGTACTCCACAACCTCCGCATCACCCTCGAAATGATCAAGTGGGAGCACTCCATCTTCGCTCTCCCTTTCGCTCTTTGCGGAGCCATGCTGGCCGCCTCCGGCCTTCCCCCCGCCCGTCAACTTCTCTGGATCGTAGTTGCCATGCTCGCCGCCCGCTCCGCTGCCATGGCCTTCAACCGCCTGGCCGACGCCGCCATCGACGCCGCCAATCCCCGCACTCGCACCCGCGCTCTCCCCGCCGGCCACCTCTCGCCCGCCTTCGTCACCACTTTCGTCATCGTGTCCTGCGCCCTCTTCATTCTCGCCGCGTCTCAACTGAATCGCCTCACGCTCTGGCTTTCCCCGGCCGCCCTTGCTGTCCTCCTCCTCTATTCCTACACCAAGCGCTTCACCCGCTGGTCGCACCTCGTCCTCGGCTTCGCTCTCGGCATCGCGCCCTCCGCCGCCTGGATCGCCGTTCGCGGTTCTCTCGACCCGCGCATTCTTCTGCTCACCGCCGCCGTCACCTTCTGGGTTGCCGGCTTCGATATCCTCTACGCCTGCCAGGATTTCCAATTCGACCGCGACGCCGGACTCCACTCCATCCCCCGCCACGTCGGTATTCCCCGCGCTCTCTGGATCGCTCGTGCCTTCCACGCGATCATGCTCCTCCTGCTGATCGCCCTGCTCCCAGCCTTCGCGCTCGGCAAACTAGCCATCGCCGGCGTCATCGCCGTCACGTTGCTTTTGCTCTACGAACATTCCCTCGTCAAACCCGGCGATCTCTCCAGCCTCAACGCCGCCTTCTTCACCATGAACGGCGTAATCTCAGTCGTCTTCGCCCTCTTCGTGGCGGCAGATTTGCTACTCCGAAAATAGAAGCAGGAAAAGGAAAGAACCATTTGGGGACAGCCGCCCTTCGGCAAGCTCAGGGCAGGCTCTCGACTGTCCGCCGGGCAAAGCGAGGCAGTCAGCAAAGCTTTCGAGGGAGGAGAACTCACGGTGCCCAAAAATAAAACCGGCGTCCCCACCCCCTGCGGCGGGAACGCCGGTTTCCCCATTCCCTCTCGGTGACGGAGGGCGTGAGATCACCGATCAGAATGCCACTACCTCCTGATCTCGCCTAATGATGACCCACGCGCCCCCCTCATTTGTCAGACCCATGTCAACAGTTTGTAAAAAAAATTGATTGTCATCCCGAGCAAGCGTTCTTTGCGCAGGGAGGGACCTGGGCGGGCCGCGCGCTGCTGCCTGCCCTGAGCAAGCGAAGCGCGCCGAAGGGTCGCGCTCTTAGCGACGCAATAATCGCGCGTTTGGCTCGCATCCTTATTGATTCCCTTCGTAACTCAATTCCACCCCGCGAAACTGGTAGCATAAAGATTCCCCCACTCAACACCGTGCGCTCATTGCTCCACCTCGGCATTCTCTTTCTCGCTCTCCCGCTCGCCTTTCCTGGCGAAGCGCAGAGCAACGCCGGAGAGCTCCGCCTCAAAGTCACCGGCCCTGACGGTTTCCCCCTCAAAGCCTCCGTCGAACTCTCCAGCGACGCCCTCCAGTTTCACCGTTCCCTCGACACCGACGAGTCCGGCGAACTCTCCTTCCGCAACCTTCCCTTCGGACGCTATCGCCTCCAGGTCCAGCGTGAATCTTTTTCCTCCTACGACGGCCTGGTAGACATCCATTCCGCACTTCCCACCGACTACGTCGTAAAACTAAGCATCGCCGCCATCAGCACCGCCGTGAACGTCACCGCAGAGAACACTCTGCTCGACCCGGCACGCGCCGGCGCCTCCAATCATCTGGACGAGCAACAAATCGCTCAACGTCCTGCATCTCTTCCGGGCCGCTCCCTTCAGGATCTCGTCAACTCCCAGCCCGGCTGGCTCTATGAAGGCAACGCCGTGCTTCACCCGCGCGGTTCCGAGTATCAAACGCAATTCGTGGTCGACGGCATTCCGCTCACCGATAATCGCTCTCCCAGCTTCGGCCCCGAACTCGAAGCCGACGACGTCGACTCCCTCACCATCTACACCGCCGGCATTCCCGCCGAGTACGGACGCAAAATGGGCGGAGTCATTGAAGTCAACACGCTGCGCGACCCGCAGCCCGGTCTCCACGGTCAGGCTGTCCTCGCCGGCGGCAGCTTCGATACCGCCGGAGCCTTCGCACAACTCCAATTCTCCGCAGGCCATAACACCCTCGGCGCCAGTGCCTCGGGGAACATGACCGCTCGCTACCTCAATCCGGTGGTTCCGGAAAACTTTACCAACCGCGGCACCACTGGAGATTTCGCGCTCTCCTTCTCCCGCGACCTTACGCCCAAAGACCATTTCACTCTGAGCGTTCGCCACGCACTTTCCCGCTTTGAACTCCCCAATGAGCAGATTCAGCAGGCGGCTGGCCAGCTCCAGACCGCTGATAACTTTGAGACCATGGGCATCGTCGCTTATCAGCACATTTTATCGTCGAACGTCCTCGCCGATTTTCGAGGCATGGTCCGCGACGACTCGAACAATCTCAACTCCAATCCAAACTCCACCCCCATCATGGCGTTTCAGCACAACGCCTTCAGAGAGGGATACTTCAACGCCTCCGTCGCCATTCATCACGAACGCCACGAATTCAAGGCGGGAGTCGAATCCGACAATCTTTTTCTTCACGAAGCCTTCCGCGACGTCATTACCGGAAATCCCAACGACCCCGACTATCCCTTCGATCCCGGCACTCCGCTAACCTTCGCTTTCCCCGGAAGTCTCCCTACAGAAGGCAGCCGTCCTGATCTCGAGCAGTCTGCCTACATTCAGGATTTGATCCGCCTGGGAAATTGGACTATCGACGCCGGTCTCCGCTGGGACCACTATCAGCTCCTCGTCAACCAGAACGCCGTCAGCCCGCGCCTTTCGGTCGCGCGGTTCTTTTCGAAAGCGAATCTGATCGTGCACGCGTCCTACGATCGCGTCTTTCAAACCCCATCCTTCGAGAACATTCTTCTGTCAAGTTCTCAGCAGGTCGTCTCGCTCGATCCCAATGTCTTACGCTTGCCCGTAGAGCCTTCTCACGGCAACTACTTTGAGCTCGGAGCCAGCAAAACCCTCGCCGGCCAGCTTCGCTTCGACGCCAGCTACTTCCGTCGTTACGTCAACAACTACGCCGATGACGATCAGATCCTCAGCACGGCGGTCAGCTTTCCAATCGCCTTTCGCAAATCGATCATTTACGGCGCCGAAGCCAAAATCGAAATGCCCCACTGGAACCACTTCTCCGGCTTCCTCAGCTATTCCTACATCGTGGGCAACGTCTGGTCCCCGGTGACCGGAGGCCTTTTCCTCGGCGACGACGCGGTTGCCGCGCTCTCCCAATTCGCGGGACATTTCCCCGATTCCCAGGACCAGCGCAACACCGCGCGCGATTCGGATGCGCTACCAGGTCGCGCCGCGCTTCTGGCTCGCCACCGGCGCGGAATACGGCAGTGGCCTGCCCTTCGAATTCACAGGGGATCCCTCCGATGCCCTCGCAACCTACGGCCAGGCGGTTGTCGATCGCATCGATTTCAATCGGGGGCGCATCAAACCCACACTCTCAGTGGACTTGTCGGCTGGCGCCGAACTCTACAAGAAAGAAAAGCGTTCTCTCCGCCTGCAGGCGGACATCGAAAACCTGAACAACCTCTTAAACGTAATCGACTTCGGCGGCCTTTTCTCCGGCAACGCCATCGGCCCGCCCAGAAGCTACTCCCTCCGCCTCGCCGCAGCGTTTTGAGCAAGAAAGAAAGAGACGCCAGCGAAGCGTCCCCCGTTCAGCGACTCATTTAACTTCTTTTCTCTGTGTCTCCGTGCCTCCGTGGTGAATGTTCCTACACCACGAAATACTTCGCACCCGGATGATGCACCACAATCGCCGAGGTACTCTGCTCCGGCTCCAGCAAAAACCCCGACGTCAGCCGCACTCCAACGTTCTCCTCCGGCCGAAGCAGCACAAACAATTTCGTCTGATCCTCCAGATTCGGACATGCCGGATACCCAAACGAATACCTCGACCCACGATACTTCTGATGAAACAAGTCGCGAATCGCCGCCGCATCCTCGCCCGCAATCCCCAACTCCTCCCGCATCTTCTTGTGATGCAACTCCGCCAGCGCCTCTGCCGTCTCCACACTCAGCCCGTGCAGATACAGATATTTCGTGTACTCCCCGCCCTCAAACAGCCGCTGGGTTTCGACCGAAGCCTTAGCCCCAATCGTCACCAGCGAAAACCCAATCACATCCATCTTCCCCGACGATTTCGTTGCAAAGAAATCAGAAATGCAAAGCCGCCGCCCCTCCCGCTGCCGAGGAAAAGTAAACCGCAACAGCTCGTGTGGGACCGGTCTCTGACCCGGTCAGGCCGAGCGAAGCTCGGCTGCTCCACCTCTGGCTCATACACCACCACATCATTCCCCTCACTCAAGCAAGGAAAATATCCATATACGACCTTCGGATCGAATAACTCCGACCCCGCCACTTCTTCTTCCAGTTTCTTCTTGATCGGACGGAACTTCTCCTCCACCAGCCTCACATAATCCGCCTGCGACGCGGTCTTCAACTGCCACTGATTCTTGAACAGTGCAGTTTCGTTGATGTAAGGAAACACTTCCCGCACATCGTAGGTCTTTACCCGCACGCCCCAAAACGGCGGTTCCGGAATATTCGGCGCATCGCTCACCACCGCACTCCGTTCCGCAAACACCGGACCGGTTTCCTCATCCACTGCCGCCGCCTTCGCGTACTCCTTCACCGTCCGCCCATCGCGCAGCCGTGTCTCCCGCGCTCCATCCTCCGTCACCAGGTCTTCCATCACGTGCAGCCCGGCAAACGCATCCTCGGCATAAAACACCGCGCTCGTATACTCCCGCCGCAAATCGTCTTCCACGTATTTGCGCGTCAAGGCCGCCCCGCCGCATATTACCGGGAACTCCAGCTTCTGCCGCTGCAGGTCCTGAATCACATACTTCATCTCCAGCGTCGACTTCACTAGCAGCCCGCTCAGCCCAATCGCATCCGCTCCATGCTCCTGCGCCGCGCTGATAATCTTGTCGCCAGGCTGCTTGATCCCAAGATTCACCACCTTGAATCCGTTATTCGACAAAATGATGTCCACCAGATTCTTTCCAATATCGTGAACATCCCCTTTCACGGTCGCCAGCACGATCGTGCCCTTCTGCGAGCCGCCGGCCTTCTTCTCCATCTTCGGCTCCAGATAAGCCACGGCCTGTTTCATCACTCCAGCCGAATCCAGCACCGAAGGCAGTTGCATCTTGCGCGCGCCGAACAGATCGCCGACAGTCTTCATCCCGTCGAGCAGCACCGTGTTGATCAGCTCCAGGGCCGGGTAGGACGCAAGCGCCTCTTCCAGCAACTCCTCTAGAGATTTCTTATGCGCCCCCTCACCCACCGATTTCTCGCCGTTAATGATGGCAAACTTTAGCTTGTCCTCCACCGACAGCGTATCCACATGCGCGGTGGTCGAAGCCGCCGGTTTGCCCTTCATCCCGGCAAAGTGGTTCATGTATTTCTGCAGCGGATCGCCGTCCGATTCATCCCGGAAGATCAGCTTCCGGGCCAGATCCACTTCTTCCTGCGGAATCTTGTACAGCGGATAGATCTTCGTGTAATTCACGATGGCCATATCCAGCCCATGATCCACTGCCTCGTGCATGAACACCGAATTCAAAACTCGCCGCGGATAAGCATCCAGTCCAAACGAAATATTGCTCACTCCCAGAATCGTTTTAACGTCGGGCAATTCTTTCTTGATCCGCTCGACTGCTTTCAGCGTTTCGATCCCCGCGCTCCGGTATTCGTCCTGCCCGGTAGAAATCGGCAAGGTCAGCGCATCGAAAATCAGATCCGTCCCGTCCAGCCCATACTTCTTCGTAGCCAGGTCGAAAATCCGGTGGGCGATCGCCGCCTTCTTCTCCGCCGTCAGCGCCATTCCATCTTCATCGATGGTCAGCGCGATCACCGCCGCCCCGTAACGCTTCGCCATCGGCAGCACCAGTGACGTCCGCTTCTCCCCATCCTCCAGATTGATCGAGTTGATAATCGCCCGCCCCGGAATCCTCTTCAGCGCCTCCTCCACCACGTCCGCCTCGGTCGAATCCACCAGAATCGGCGCCGGAACCCGCGTAGCAATCTTCTCCAGAATCGACGTGATGTATCCCTTCTCATCCTCGCCCACGATCGCGCAGCACAAGTCCAGCATGTGCGATCCGTCGTTCACCAGCTTCTTGGCCAGCGCCAGAATGTCGTCGTATTTCTTTCCGCGTACCAGATTCCGGAAATGCTCGACGCGGGTAGTCGTATTCATTTCCTCGGCGACGATTAGAGGCTTCGGCTCCAGATCGAGGGGGACGGAAGTGTACGCGCTCGAAGCCGCTCCCACTCGCTTCACCTCCCGCTTCGCCGGTTCGACACCAGAAACCGCATCGACAACCGCTTTCAGATGCTCCGGAGTCGTCCCGCAGCACCCACCCACAATCCGCACGCCATAATCCTGCACAAAATGTTTGTGATACTCCGCCAGTTCCTGCGGCGTCAGCTTATATACCGCGTGCCCGCCAACGTTGTGCGGCAGGCCCGCATTGGGCAGAACGGAAACTTCCTTTGTAGAATTCACCGCCAGATAGCGCACCGCATCGTTCATTTCCTTCGGCCCGGTAGCGCAGTTCAACCCGAGGATGTCCACATCAAACGGCTCCAGCGCCGTCAAGGCCGCGCCAATCTCCGTGCCCAGCAGCATCGTGCCGCTTTCCTGCAACGTCACCTGCACCGTCACCGGCAACCGCTTGCCCGCCTTCCGCATCGCCTCGAGCACGCCGATGGCTGCAATCTTCGCCTGCAACAAATCCTGGCAGGTTTCGATCAGCAACACGTCCACTCCGCCCTCGATCAGGGCCGCCGCCTGCTCCTCGTACGCCGCCGCCATCGCTTCAAAACCAATGTGCCCCAACGAGGGCAGCTTGGTCGTCGGACCCATCGATCCCGCCACAAACCTCGGCCTGTCCTTAGTCGAGAACTGCTGCGCCACTTCCCGCGCCAGTTGCGCCGCCTTCACGTTGATCTCGCGCACCCGGTCCGCAAGCTCAAACTCCGCCAACACAATGCGCGATCCGCCAAACGTGTCCGTCTCCACAATGTCGCAGCCAACATTGAAGAAGTCAGCGTGAATCTCCCGAATAATGTCGGGACGGCTCAGCACCAGCACTTCGCTGCAGTTCTCCTTGCCCCAGTAATCATCCAGAGTAGGATTGCGGGACTGGATGTTAGTCCCCATAGCGCCGTCATAAACGACCACGCGTTCCCGAACGGTCTGTAGAAAATCGCTCATGCTGAAGCTCTTAGCTTTTAGCCTTTAGCTCTTAGTCCTATCCGTGGAAATCCGTGGCGAAAGTTCTTCTTCACTCCGTGCTCGCAACTCGGTACTGGCAATGCACAAACGCCGGCCCCCAAGGACCGGCGTGTCATCTGCTCGAACTCGCTTCGAACTCTAACTCCCCGCAACCATCTCCCTGGGAGCCCCACCATCCACGTCGGCCTGGTTGAATACGACGTTCGCTCCCATGTGTGCTGGCCGTGAGGCCAGCATCTGCTCCTTGCGGTAAACCAGATTGCTGGCGTTAAACGTCGCCAGCTCAAACCCATGCCCATGCGTAATCGCGTCCGTAGGACAAGCCTCCACGCAATACCCGCAAAAGATACATCGATTGTAATCGATGTTGTAGACCTTGGCGTAGCGTTCGGCACCGCTTACGCGGTGTTCGGCGGTGTTGTCGGCGGCTTCGATGTAGATGCAGTTGGAAGGGCAGTTGGCGGCGCAGAGGAAGCAGGCCACGCACTTTTCCAGTCCGTTCTCGTCGCGCTGCAGGACGTGAGCGCCGCGGAAGCGGGCTTCGATGCGGGCGCCGCGGAGCGGACCTTTGCCGTCGGGATAATTTTCCACCGTGGTGGGCTGGAACATCTCCATGAAGGTGATGCTCATGCCTTTGGCGATGGCGGCGATGTTTTTCAGGACCGGCATGCCCTGCTAGTATACCGAAACGAGAGCTCATGAGGCACCCTCGCCGCAGCTTTGGATAAAGAATCCCCATCCCTTCGGCTTCCCCCTCGGCTTTGCTCGGGGCTTCGGCAAAACAGGGCAGGCTCTGTCTCTCCAAAGAACGGAGAGACAGGATGGGGCACACTGATTGTTGATTGCTGATTGTTGATTTGAAACCCGATCATGCTCTGCGTCCGGAAGGGTTTCAATCAACCATCAAGAATCATCCATCAGCAATCGGCGATGCGGTCGCGATAGACTGCTACTGGCAAGATTTCCATGCGCGTACGGGTGCTCCTTTTCGGCGTGTTGAAAGATCTGGCGGGCAGATCCGGCGATTTGCTGGAGCTGCCCGACGGGGCGCTGGTTCGCGATTTACTGGCGCACTACTTTTCTGAGGTTCCACGGATGAGGGAGGCGCTGGGTTCGATCGCCGTGGCAGTGAATCGGGAGTATGCCGGGGCGGAGACTGTGCTGAAAGCCGAGGACGAAGTCGGTCTGCTGCCGCCGGTTAGTGGCGGGTCGGCGAGGGCCTTGATCGTCCGCAGTCCGATTGACATGCAGGGCGTGCTGGGGCGCATCAAGGTTGGTTCGGATGGGGCTGCGGTGGTGTTTGAGGGGGTGGTGCGTAATCAGACTCGCGGGCGTCGAACGCTCTATCTCGACTACGAGGCTTATGAAGAGATGGCGCTCGATGAGATGGAGGGGCTGGCCGAGCGGGCGGTGAAACAATTCGCAGTTCGCGACGTTGCTTTGGTCCACCGGCTGGGGCGGCTGGAGATCGGAGAGACCAGCGTGTTGATTGTGGTGGCTTCGACTCACCGCGCTGCCGCGTTCGAGGCTTGCCGATGGCTGATTGATACGCTCAAGCGCACCGTTCCGATCTGGAAGAAAGAGTATTTCGATGATGGCGCGGTGTGGGCAGACGGGGAGGCATTTCCGGAGGAAATTCCGCGGGCAGGCAGCCCCGGCAGGGAGAGTGCATCTAAGTGACCGGGCTGGGGGTGGTGCGGGCGAAACACCAAAACGGGGCGGTTATAGAAATGCCCTGCTGGGCCAGTAGTGGTGCTTGAGGTAGGGGGTCCCCTTCGGCTTCGCTCAGGGCAGCTTTCGACTGCGGTTGTGCTTCGCTTTCGCGAAGGACAACCTCCGCTCAGGATGACAGAGTTGTTTTGGGTGCACGACGCCTCGCTGCGCTCGGCTGGACGGGCGAGGCGCCCGTCCCTACACGACGGACTGCCCGAGGCGCCCGTCCCCACACGAGAGGGTCATAGAGCCGGTGCTACACGTATACTTCTTTTACGGAATGAGAAAATCCGCCATTGTGATTGTGCTGATGCTGGCCTGCGCTGCTTACGCGCAACAGGCTCCGGCGCAGAAGCAAGCGACGCCGGAACCGGAGACCACGGTCAAGGTCGACGTCAAACTGGTAAATGTCTACGTGACCGTGACCGACGATCACGGCGCGCCCGTCGGCGGGCTCAAGAAAGAAAATTTCGTGGTGCAGGAAGATGGACGCGAGCAGAAGATCTCGGTGTTCGACAAAGAATCGGCGCTGCCGCTTTCGATCGCGCTGGCGATCGACACCAGCCTGAGCACGCGTCACGACCTGCCGCTGGAGCAAGCTTCGGCGAAGCGGTTTGCCCGCGCGATCCTGCGGCCGGTGGATGCGTTGTCGGTGTATGGGTTTAGTGAGAGCGTGGCGCAGGCCACGGCGTACACGGCAGATCTGAAGCGGATTGACGAGGGCATCGATCACATCCGCCTGGGCGCGGCCACGGCGCTGTTCGATGCGGTTTATATCGCGTCGCATTCTCTCGACCGGCGGCAGGGAAGGAAGGTGATGGTGCTGATCACCGACGGAGGAGACACCATCAGCCGCGTCGACTACAAAGAGGCGGTGCGCGCCGCCGAAGAGGCGGAAGCACTGGTCTACAGCATCATCGTGGTGCCGATCGAGAACAGTGCCGGACGTGAGACGGGCGGGGAGCACGCGCTGATCCAACTCTCGGAAGATACGGGGGGGAAGTACTACTATGCGACTTCGATGTCGCAGCTGGACGATGCCTTTCGCAAAATCAGCGACGAACTGCGGACGCAATACCTGCTGGCCTACTATCCGTCGCAGCGCACGTCGAATTCGCAGTTTCGGCGGATTCAGGTCGAGATTACGGGACCGGTCGAGGCGGCGGAGTATCACGTGCGACATCGGGCTGGTTACTACACGGTGAAGTCGGACTTTTAGAATCAGTGGCCAGTGGTCAGTGGTCAATACGAGCCGCACGCGCGGAGAGAACCGGCGCTTCCAAGAGCTTTTAACCGCTAAGTTCGCTAAGAACGGCGCGGTGATTGACAGGGATGGTGGATGGTTTGGTATTGTTCGGACTTGCTTTGACAGGCTGAAGATTGATTTTCCACTCCAAGAGTCAACTTGGGTGCGCGGTGCGCTTTTAGGTTGGTCGGCTCCGCACTGAGTTGAATTGCATGGTTTCTCGTCCCATCGAACGGCGATTGCCGATCCAGCTTTTTTGTTTTTGAAACGAACATCAAGAGAGGTTTAGTGAATAGTCTGAATGGAAGGGTGACGATTTTGAACTGCAATTGCTCCCGCCGTTTTGCCGCGCGATTTTTCTGGTTTGCGGCGGCGCTTGTGCTGCTGGGTTCGCGTTTGCTGGCGGCCCAGACAGGGGGAACGGGCAGCATCGTGGGGACAGTGACCGATCCGCAAGGGAAGGCGCTGGCGGGAGCCACGGTGGAGATTGCGAACAAGGCTACGGCTGCGAAGATCCATGGGACCAGCTCGTCGGCGGGATTGTATTCCTCGGGGCCGATTCAGCCGGGAGAGTACCTGGTCCGGCTTGAGGTAAAGGGATTCAACCCGGCCGCGCTGCCGGTGGCGGTTCACGTCGGCAATACGACTCGCGGGGATGTGAAGATGCAAGCAGCAGCGGCGGCTGCTGCGCACGGGGAGGTTGCGGGAGGTACGGCCGTCAACATTGAACAAGCCAGCGTACAAAGCGTGGTCAACGGAGACAGGATTGAGAAGCTGCCGATCAGCGGACGAAATTTTCTTGACCTGGCACAGCTTGAGCCCGGGGTGCAGATGCAGGACGGCGGCGTTCTTGCGCCGGGGAAAAATGGGCTGTCCTCGATTTCATTACTGAGCCGGTACAGCCGCGGGGAGAGGATTGAAGTGGATGGAGTAGACGTCAGCGACGAGACGGCGGGGACGACGACCCAGAACATTCCCGCGAGCGCGATTCAGGAATTTCAGCTTCCGCAATCGCTGCTGGACTTGTCGACGGGGCTGACCTCAGCGGGTGCGGTGAACATTATTACTCGGTCGGGAAGCGATGAGATCCACGGAGCAGTGTTTGGAGTGTACCGGGGCGATCGGGGAGCGGCGGCGCTGCCGGGGTCCACGGCCGGTTCTTCGTCTTATTTTCAGCGGGAACAATATGGCGCAAATGCGGGCGGGGCGATCATCAAGGATAAAGTCTTCTGGTTCGTGGATGCCGAGCGCACGCAGCAAAATCTGAGGGCGGTCGAGCCGTTTAGTTTTCCTTTTAATGGGCTGAACACGGTGCTGTCGCAGCCTTACCGTGAGTTCGACACGGATGAACGTGTGGACTGGAACATGAGAGGGAGCACGCGGGCTTTTTATCGTTTCAATTTCTTTCAAAACAGCGATCTGCGTCCCAGCGGCTCGGCCAGCTCGACGCAGCAACTGCGCAACAATAACAACACAGCTACGAATGCCTTGGGCGTCGATTTCAACACCGGCGTGTATGCGCACAGCCTGCGCTTGGAATATCTCAAGCTCCGCAATGCGGTGACGGATGCGACGAGCGGGCTGAGCGCGGCCGATAATCCGATTCCTGGGCTGGGCATTAATATTGGCGCGTCGACCGCGGGGAATTGCATTCTCAGCGAGGGAGGCAGCTATTGCGGAGGGCCGAGCTGGCTGTCGCCGCAGCAGACGATTCAGTCGGACACACTCGCGAGATACGACGGCAGCCGGGTGATGGGCGAGCACATTTTTCGCTACGGGATTGCTTTCAATCGCATCGAGGCTGCGCGCTCGGCGGCCATCTCCGCGTTTCCGCAGGTGGGCACGACGTGGCTGGTGGGATCGACGGCGTCCGATCCGACTTCTTATCCTGCGGATTGGGTGAGCCTGGGGAATGGGATTCGATTCTCTACCGCAAAAGCTTCGTTTGGCTTTCCTGGTGGAGGCCTGGGTCCAGACAACCGGGTGGAAATGTATGGTGGGGATAGTTGGAAGTTCAGTCCGAAATTGACTTTGACGTTTGGCGTGCACTATGTGCACGACACGGGGCGCACGGATAGCGGCCTGGGTGCGTTGCCGGATCTGAATCAATGGCTGCCGGGATTGGGCGTTAAGGTCCGCAATCCGAACCTGAATCTGGCACCGCAATTCGGGTTCGCGTGGGATGCGGGAGGGAATGGCAGGACGGTAATCCGGGGCGGGGCGGGGTTGTTCTATGAGAACACGCTCTGGAACAGCACGTTGGTGGACGGTCCGGCGCGGCTTACGAAGGGAATCTTCGCCGATGCTCCGGAAGTTTGTCAGGGGGGTGTGCCTAACGCATTCACCTGGCCGACGAATCCCGGGGCGGCAGGGACGTCGATTGCAGGCGGGGCCGCCACCGTGGTGACAAACACAACTACGGGAGCGCTGCAAGCGCTACCCACCTTCTGCGGACAAACCATATCGAGCGCTGCGCCTGCGATTCTGGCGCTCAGCGGTGCTTACCAGGCGGCGGCCGCTACTGTCACCGGGAGCCAGGCGAATGGCAACTTCGTGGGTACGGCGCTCTCGGCGCTGAATCCCAACTATGACCTTTTCTATCCGAACTACCGCACGCCGCGCTCGTGGCAGATGAACCTGGGCATGCAAAAGGAAATTCGACGGGGAACAGTACTGAGCATCGATTACATCCGCAACGTCGGCGAGCATTACCTGATCGGCCAGGACATCAACCACAGCGGAGCGGCGCGCAGCTTCAATCAAGCCAATGCGGTTGCCGCGCGAGACGCAGCGCAAACGGCCGCTGGCTGTGCGGTCGGATCCGGCCAGGTTACGTGCATGATCGCCGCGTTGGGCCAGGCGGGGGCTCAGGCGGCCTACTCGAGGGCCGGTCTGGATTCGAACCTGCAGACGGCGGGCGGTGCGCCTTGCTCCTACTGCGCGTTTCCAGGAACGAATCCGCTCACTGGCAACAGCGGAGCGGTGGGCGGAGTCGACATGCTCTTTCCGGTCGGCCACTCGGTGTACGACGGGCTGCAGATGAAACTGGCAACACGGATCGACAAGCCGGTGCGGGGCGTGAAGACTGCGAACCTGCAGGTTTCCTATACGTTCTCGCGGTTCGTCAGCCAGCAGCAGGACGAGGGCGATATCAACCTGGCGACGGACAATGACAATCCGACCCGGTTCACGGGGCCGGACGCGCTGGACCGGAAACAGCAGATCTCGTTTGGGGGAACGTTCGATCTGCCGTTCTATACAAAGCTCAGCATGGTCGGACATTTCTACAGCCCGCTGCCGCAAAGCCTGCTGCTGCCGGAACTGACCAACGGCGGCGAAATCTTTGCTACGGACTGGCTGGGAGCCGGGCTGGGTTCCGCTGGGAGTCCTGAGCCGTTGCCGGGAACGCAAATCGGCCAGTTCGGGCGGGGCACCAACCTCGACAATCTCCAAGCCGTGATCAATAGCTACAACCATACCTATGGCAACAACCTGACGCCTGCCGGGGCGTGCCTAGTCGGTAACAACGTGCCTAACGCCGACCACTTCAGATGCCCGGGACTGCTATCCGGTCCGCCGGTGATGACCCTTGGCGACATGATCGCCCTGGGGTGGGTGATGCCCACGGTGGGTTCGGTTGCTCCCATTCCGCTGGGAATCCCCTGGTTGAAGTCGATGGATTTGAGGGCGTCGTGGCCAATCAAGATTAAAGAACGCGTGACTATCGAGCCGAGCGCCAGCGTTTTTAACGTCTTCAACCTGGTCAACCTATTTCCGCCGGGCAACCTACCGGGCGCTTCCCTGACTCCCGGTCTGGGTGGGCTGCTGTCGCAGAATGTGCTGGGCGGAGTCAATTCGCGTGCGGGATTTAATGCTTTCCGGGCGGGATTCCAGTCGGGAACCTATGCCATGGGTGCTCCGCGGCAGTTTGAATTCGGATTGAGGATCAGTTTCTAGAATCAGAGGAAGCGAGCCAAACGCGCGATTTGTTCGCCCGCAAAAACGCGGGCGATTCGCGCGGCTTGCCCAGATCCTTCGGCGACAAGAGGCATGTCGCCTCAGGATGACAAATCAAACCTAGTCCGTAGCCCGAAGCTGTTGCGTGTACAATGTGTCAATGCCTTTTCGCGCGCAGGGAAACCCCAACCCCGCCAAGCACGGCCGGACCCCACCTCCTGAAGAGACTTTTGAAGAAGCCAGCTTCCTGAAAAGTCTGGGTGAGAAGCAAAAGCAAGTCAGCGTCAAGCTGATGGACGGGCAGACGGTGACAGGATGGATCGAGTACTACGATAAGCATATGGTGCGGCTGACGCGAGAAGGGGCTCCCAACCTTTTTATCTTTAAGCACGAGATTATGTACATCGCGGAAGAGGGCGGGAAGAAGAAGTGAACCGGGCTTCGGGCCGAGAAAATCGAAACATTCGTGATAGAGATGCCTTGTCGGGCCGACAGTAGCGCAAGCTGGCGTGGGATCCTTCGACTGCACAAATGCTTGCGCTGTGCGCGCAAACACTTGTTCCGCTCAGGATGACAAAACTAATAGAGTCTAATAGTTCCGAAAGCTTTCTTCCCGCCATGTCGGCCATCTCTCGGGAAGCGGGGGCTTTGCTGATGGGGTACTTCCATCAGCACTTGAAGATCGAATACAAAGGTGATGCCGACCTGGTGACGGCGGCCGACCGGGCCGCCGAGGTGCTGATCCGCGACCGCATCCGGGAGCAGTGGCCCACGCACGACGTTCTGGGCGAGGAGCAGGGTCTCAGCGATCAGGGCAGCGAGTATCGTTGGTATGTCGATCCGCTGGACGGCACGACGAACTTTGCGCACGGGTATCCGGTGTTCTGCGTCTCGATGGGTTTGGAGCATAAAGGCCGGCGCATAGCGGCAGTCATTTACGATCCCACGCGGGATGAGCTGTTTTCCGCGGAACTGGGAAGAGGTGCGCGGTTCAACGGCGAGACGATCCATGTTTCGAAAACGGCTGCACTGAGGGAATCGCTGCTGGGCACGGGCTTTCCCAGCCACAAGCGGCACAAGAATCCCAACATTTATTTTTATCATCAGATCACGCTGCACAGCCACGGAGTGCGCCGGGCGGGATCGGCGGCGCTCGATTTGTGCAATGTGGCCTGCGGCCGCTACGACGGTTTCTGGGAGTTCAATCTGAATCCCTGGGACACCGCGGCGGGTGTGCTAATCGTGGAAGAAGCCGGCGGCAAAGTGACGCGTTTCGACGGGTCGCCATTTGAGATCAACAGCCGCGAGACTCTGGCTTCGAACGGGCTGATTCACGACGAATTGCTACGGGAGTTTGCGGACATCTTTGCGGGGCGGGGGTTGGAGGCGCTGCCGGATCCCCGGGTGTATGAGAGATAGGTTCATGCCCTGGTTTAGAAAGGTCTTAACCACAGGGGGGCACAGAGGAGCACAGGGTAAGGACCTGATAACAATTTCTTCGCCCGCGTTACAATAACTGGGGACTCGCCACCCCTCGCGGCCGTCCCGTAATTGCTAAGGTACAACAGGTCCAACGTGATCAATTCTCTTCTGGAACGCAAAATCGAAAAACGGCCCGATAAAGTCCGGCTGCATGGACGGATTCTTTTTCTCACCGAAGATCCGGAACTGATCAAGCGGCAACTGGCGGGCGAAGATCTGCCCTGGGATACGAAGAATCCGGGGAATAATCCGAAGCTGCGCGACGATATCTCGACCGATGAGATCACACCGGCGCACTACTGCTTTTATTTTGACGAGACGCTGGGCGAGATTCCTTATCTGGGGCTGAAGTGCGGCAGCGTGATGCCGATTGGACGCGGCGACGTGAAGCGCGGCGGTTTTGTGTGCGCGGTGAGCGGGAAGCGGAGGGGGAAGGGATCGAGCCGCGAGCAATCACCTTACGCCGAGATGTGTGCGGGCATTCGCGTGGTGATCGCGGAAAACATCGAGCGGATCTACAAGCAGAATTGCCAGAATCTGGGAGTGCTGACTTCCATCGACTTTTCGCTGATCGACAGGATTCGGGGTGGGCAGGAGATTGCGCTGGCCGAGTTTACTGCCGGGGAAGATGAGATTACGCGGCAGGTGATTGAGTATGGCGGGCTGTTTCCGTTTAATGTGGCGCGCATGCAGGGGAAGGTGTTCTTGCCGCCGATCAAGAGCGCGGGCGAGTCGCCCGCGGCCACACGATCCACTCGTCCCATGACTTTGGCGGAGAAGATCTTCGCGCGGCACATGATCAACGAGAAAGGCGAAGTTGGTGTTGTTAGTGTGAAGCCCGGCGACACTGGCTTCGCGAGAGCAGACCTGCGCTTCAGCCATGAGTACGTTACGCCGATGGCGGCTATCTTTTTTGAGCGGTATGTCGGCAAGGACGCCAAGGTTAACGATGCCTCGAGCATTATCTTCTTCCGCGATCACCTGACGTTTCTCGATGAAGTGATTTCGGAGGAGAAGAAGAAACTGGGGCTGCTCGATCTGGCAACGCAACTCAAGCTGAAGCAACAGGACTTCGCCTTGAAGCAGGGAATCAAGCTGCATGGCGAATTGAAAGACCGCAAGGGATCGGAGGGCATCTGCCACGCGATCGTGCTGGAAAGCTACGCGCTGCCGGGTCAGTTGAACATTGGGTCGGACTCGCACACTCCCCACGTGGGCGCGATTGGGTGTGTCGCGTTCGGCATTGGCACCACGGACGTGTTCAATAGCTGGATTACGAAGGATGTGCGGGTGAAGGTGCCGGAGTCGGTGAGAATTGTGATTCGCGGCAAGCGGCATGCGAATGCCACGGCGAAGGATTTCATCCTGAAGATTCTCAGCCTGGACTACGTGCGCAGCGGCAAGGCGCTGGCGAAGGTGATGGAGTATGCGGGCGAGGCCATCGAAGAACTGAGCGTGGATGAGCGCGCCACCATGACCAACATGGCGGCCGAGATTGGCGGTTTCACCGGTATTGTTGCGCCGGACAAGAAAGCGGTCGACTTCCTGGTCGAGCGGCGCGGCATGGATCGGGCGAAGGCTCAGGGCATGATTGAAGGTCTGTACAGCGATCCGGATGCGCAGTATGCGCACGTGATCGAACTCAATGCAGCGGAAATTACGCCGATGGTCGCGACCCCGGGTGATCCGGGCAATGGCAAATATGTGCGCGAGCTGAACACACCCGTTCCGGTCGAAATTGCTTACGGCGGCACCTGCACCGCGGGTAAGAACGAAGACATGGACATGTATGCTCTGGTGCTGGCGGATGCGCTCAAGCAGGGCAAGCGCGTGGCTGGATCGGTGAAGTTCTATATCCAATTCGGATCGCAGGAGACGCGCGAGTATTGCTTGCGCAAAGGCTATCTCGAGGTATTTCAGAAGGCCGGCGCGATTGTGATCGAGCCGAGCTGTGGAGCGTGCATCAACGCGGGGCCGGGGGTTTCGACGCGTGCCGATCAGGTGGTGATCAGCGCACAGAACCGCAACTTCCCCGGCCGCAGCGGTCCGGGGCAGATGTATCTGGCTTCGCCGCTCACCGTCGCGGCTAGCGCCGTGGCGGGGTACATTGTGGAGTACGAGCCGAGTGAGAAGAGGGAATTGGTGGGCGTGTAGTCAAGGCTGCTTTAGGGGTGTTTCCCGCCTCAACCGTTCTAATATCTCCGACGATATCTCAAGCGGAGGCGGGATCAATGAAGGAATCGGGGAAGAAACCAGAAACCAAGGAACCCCAACTGTGATGTGAATGCGAGTGCGCCAACTGTGAGATTGGAGCACACGAACGTTGCCATTCTGCCAAATGTCACATGCCGAAGTGGAAGGATGTGAAAAGCAAACCGCCGACGCGTGGGCGCTAGCGCAGGTTCTTCTGGGCAAACTGCCGGAACTGAAACTCGAATTCCTCGGGCGAGTAAATACCCTTCTGTACCAGCAGGGTATTCATGGAATAGACCGTCGCTCGAAAGCGTTCTTCGCGCGAGAGTTTTTCCATGGCCTCGTCGAAGCTGATTAATTCTTTGCTTTCAGATGCCGCATGTTCGGATCGATCGACCGACGGAGTCGCCATAGAATCCCCCTGGAATTGCTATTCTACGCCGTCACACTGGCCTCACCAAGCTCTGTCGAACTCCGCGGCAGGGATTTCCTGGGCATTATGCTCAGTACCTGCTAACCTGCACTGGTTGGAAGCGTCTCATTCGCCAGGAGGATGCCATGAGCCGTTCCCGCCTGCTTCTCGTTGTTGCCTTAACCATCACATTTGCTGTAGCAGCCGCAGCGTTTCGTGATGCCGGTTCTCCGGCCTTGCGAGTCGGATCGGTCACGCCCGCCGCGCCGATGCTGGAACCACGTTCGGGCCAGAGTGCTACTCTTTTGCCCGACGGCAAGGTTCTCATTGCCGGGGGCATGCGGCGTAACCAGGACTTCCACAAGTCGGTAGAGCTGTACGATCCCGCGACCGGAAAGTTCAAGTCAACGGGAGAGATGAGCATCGGGCGTGTGGGGCATGTGGCCGTGCTGCTGCGGTCGGGAAAGGTGTTGATCGCCGGAGGATGGGTAGGCCAAGGGGGCACGGATTCAGCGGAGTTGTATGATCCCGCCACTGGCAAGTTCACGGTCATTGCGAGAATGGGCTCCCGGCGCGGCAGGCCGAGCGCGACGCTGCTTGCCGATGGCGACGTGCTGATCGCGGGCGGGGAAGAACGTGACAACGAATCCCTAGCTTCGGCGGAGATATTTCACGTTAAGACGCTTTCGTTCCAGCCGACCGGCTCGATGCACCATGCGCGCATCTCGCACACCGCAACGCTGCTCAACGATGGGCGTGTCCTTATGGTGGGCGGCTATGCTGATGGCGTTTCGTCAAGCGCGGAAATGTACGATCCGAAGAGCGCTAAATTCACGGAAACCGGAAGCTTGAGTGGCGCGCGTTGCAAACATACGGCGGGGCTTTTGCCGGACGGGAGAGTGTTAATTGCGGGCGGGTCTGATTCGCGGGGCTGGACTGGGAACCTGGGCAGCGCGGAGATTTATGATCCGCACACGGGCAAATTCACGGCCGCGTCCCCGATGAACGACAGCCGGTTCAAGCTGCCTGACGAAGCAGTGCAGTTACAGGATGGCGGATTACTAATTGCAGGTGGAAGCAGGGAAATGGAAGTTTTCGATCCGATGAGCGGGAAGTTTCTGGTGGTCCCGGGACAGATGAACGAGAACTGGCACTATCTGACTGAAACGAAACTCCGTGACGGTAGCGTGCTGCTCGCTGGAGGCTACGCGAACAACGATCAGGCCACGGCGCAGGCCTGGATCTATCGGCCTTGAAGCGGGGACGGGAGCGTCCTGCGAGAGGAGAAGGGCGGCGGTTGCCGTATCCCCCGGATCTTTGCAAGTGGTTGAATTCAGGCAGGGTGGCTGAAATCAGCCAGTGCTGTACCTGCAACTTTTTGTCGCGACCCGAGTTCAAATAGATAGGCGCTTCGGATAGAAAGTAGATCTAGAAGACCTGCAGATTCGGTAGGGTTTGCAGTTGGAGCACGGATCTGAGACAAGGGGGAACTATGCGGTACATGAAATATTTGGCATTGGTCGCGGTTCTGATGCTGCCGCTGACCTATTCGCAAGCGCAGGTCGCGGTTGGAATTGGCGTAGAGCCGGTCTGCGCATATGGCTACTACAATTATTATCCTTACGCCTGCGCGCCTTATGGCTTCTACGGGCCTGACTGGTTTGCGGGCGGAGTGTTTATCGGCGCTGGCCCATGGTGGGGCTGGCACGGTGGTTGGGGTCGCGGCTGGTATGGGCGCGGAGGACGCGGGTTCGGCGGTGGACGCGGCTTCGTCGGCGGGCGTGGGTTTGTTGGCGGACGCGGGGTTGTAGGAGGCCGTGGCTTTGCGGGCGGACGCGGGGTTGCGCGCGGCGGCAGTGGATTTCGTGGTGGCACCGGACGTGGAGCGGTCCGCGGTGGAGGTGGGTTCCACGGAGGCGGTGGCGGAGCGGTTCATGGTGGAGGCGGCTTCCACGGTGGTGGTGGTGGACACAGTGGCGGTGGCGGACATGGCGGCGGACACCGGTAAGTTCGCCCGCGGCTTGATCTAGGAAGAGTCGAGTCGCAACAGACAGACGGCTGGCGGCCAAGGGCTGCCGGCCGTTTCATTTTGTCCCAGCGTCTACATGTCCCAGCATAAAGCCTGTACCTGTGGTCCGCATTCTTGCTAAAATGTGCGGTTCGCGGAGCCGCCCCCGTTAGTAGTAAAATATCTGCACAGATCTCAGGAGACTGACACCCTTATGGCCTACGTGATTGCAGAGCCTTGCATCAACACCAAAGACACAGCGTGCGTAGATGCGTGTCCGGTGGATTGCATTCATCCCAAGAAAGACGATCCCAAGTACGCGACGGAGCCGTTGCTCTACATCGATCCGGTGGAGTGCATCGACTGCGGCGCGTGCGTGCCGGTATGCCCAGTATCGGCGATCTTCGCTCTCGACGATCTGCCGGAGAAGTGGAACGAGTTCACTGCGAGGAACGCGGCATATTTTGGCCGGTAGAGAATTGCCTGTCTGCTAGGTCACGAGCTTTCCGCAGCAAAGAAGCGCGCGCCGCGAGATACGGCGCGCGCTCTTTTTCCCTCAGACGTGCTCACATTCGGGTGAAGGTGAAGGTTCCCGCTCCGCTGCACGATGACCCGGTTACGCTCCAGGTGCCTGTGATCGTGTTATTGGGGCCGATGCCGCCCTGAAGGGTGAGCACGTTTTCGGCGCCGGTCACCGTCATTCCAAACGTGCCCTTGACGCTTCCGCTGAAATTCCCGCTCAGAGTGAAGCTGCCGGTCTCCGTTGTTTGGCCCGCAACGAAGCACGAGCCAGTCGATGTGAATGTGAAATTCGTGATATTCAACCCGCTTCCGCCAGTTTCGGTCAGGGTGGTGGTGAAGGAATAAACAGGGGGCCCTCCTGGCGTACTCGTCAGGCTGGCACTCCAGTTTCCGTTAATGTTAGTGGAGTTTGATCCGCTGCCGCACCCCACCATAGTCAGTCCGAGCGCTAGGACTACGATCATCCAAACCGGTTTATGCACATTTCCTCCCGAGTCGATACCCCAACAGAAGAGAACACCAAACTGTCGTTAAAGTTGTCCGGATAATTGGAGAAGCGCGGAACTCAGGTCGTGGCTGCTTCCTACCGCCTTCAAACCCCTGGAACCTCTGGAACGCTTCACTGCCTGGGCTACGGACTTCACCGTATTGTGCGGTTCCTCATGGACAGCTACATTGTACAGGTAAGGTTCTAGTGATAAAACGCCTTTGGGGCGATCATGGGTTAGTGTCGCGATAAGGTTCGACGACGTTCGGACCCTCACGATCGTCCCCCCCTTCTCTTTTTGAGTTGTGCCCGCCTTCGGATTGGGCGCCGGGCGGCTTCTTGCATTCCGACCTGTCCGTTACAATCGTTGCGTTACTGAACCTGCTGAGCATCCATGGCACTGAGGGAGTCGGAAGCGATCGTGCTGCGGACGTATCCGCTACGCGAGGCTGATTTGCTGGTTACGCTGTTTACGCGCGCGGAAGGCAAAGTACGCGGCGTGGCGCGGTCGGCGAAGAAGTCGAAGCGGCGCTTTGGCGGAGCGCTGGAGCCGATGACGTATGTGCGGGCGTTTTATGACGTCCGCGAGCGCCAGGAGTTGGCGCGGCTGGATGCGTGCGAGGTTTTGGAGTCTCCGCTGGCTACCGAAGTCAGTTATGCGCGGGCAGTGGCCCTGGCGCATGTGGCCGAGTTGCTGGACGAACTGCTGCCCGATCACGAGGCCAATGACGCCATCTTCCGGCTGACACTTTCGGTGCTGCATGTTATGACCGGCCCGGAAGTGTGGATGCCGGTCACCTACTTCGATTTGTGGCTGACGCGGCTGGTTGGCTTTCTGCCCGAGTTGACGGAGTGCATCGTGTGCGCGCGCAGCTTGAATGGGAGCCGGGCTTATTTTCATGCGCTGGCGGATGGGCTGATGTGTGCCGAGGATAAGCGGCTGGCATCGTCGGAGATTTCAAGCGAGTCGCGCGCTGCTGGCGGCACAGATGTTTCGCGCGCCGGTGGAGAGCTTTGCGGGTGTGCCTTGGCCTAAGGCGCGGGGAGCTGACTTGCGGAAGTTTCTGATCCAGGCTTTGCAGCGGCATATTGAGAAGAAGCTGGTGACGGCGGGAATGCTGGAGAAAGGCGGGTTTTAAGTCGCTGGAGGGTTCGCAGCGGCTTTCGCGGGACGGGGAGGGAGCGCTTCGATGAAACATTTTCGAGCGGTTGCGATTGAGTTGCTTAGGTTCGCGGTGGTTGGAGTGGCCGTGACCCAGACTGGTCAGGGACAAGCGGCCGCGGTGCGTGTTCCGGCTGAGCCGAAAGGCAGTCCGCAGATTGAAAAGATGTTGCGGGCGTTCGAGGGGACATGGTCGATCAAAGAAAAGTTTGCGGCGGATGCGGGTTCGCCGAACGGCGCTACAGGTAGGGGACAGATTGTTTGGCGCGCGGGGCCGGGAAGGTTTTCGGTGATCGAGGAGTACCGGTCGAAGCGGGAGAGCGCGGAGGTGACGGGGCTGGGAGTGTTCTGGTGGGAGGAGGCGGCACAGGGCTACCGCACGATTTGGTGTGAGAGCACGAATCCGGGAGGCTGTATTAGCTTTAAGAATGTTGCGCGCTGGGAAGGGCCGCAGTTGGCGCTGATGGAGGATTACGAGGTCAATGGAAAGAAAGTTATCTTCAAGGAAGTGTTTGGCGACATTGCGCCGGGGGGGATTCACGCAGACTTTGTATGGGGGCGAAGCTGGAAAGGAGTTGAGGGTGGATCAGATTATTCGAGCGACGAAGGAGACGCGGGGAAGCGCCAAGTAAATCGAAATTATCCTGCCTGTGCCGGCGTCGGCTAGCTGACGGTTCCCGCCGCTTCCGTTACAATCATTGGTTAACCTTCAAGCGCGCGGACTAGTGTGTGAATCCTCCGAAAGCCAATTCGCTGACGTTTCAGGAACTCATCCTGCGACTGCAGGCGTTTTGGGCGGAGCGCGGGTGCGTGTTGCAGCAGCCTTATGACGTGGAAGTGGGCGCGGGGACGATGGCGCCGGAGACGTTTCTGCGCGTGCTGGGGCCGAAGCCTTACAAGGTGGCGTATGTGCAGCCTTCGCGGCGTCCGGCGGACGGGCGGTATGGGGAGAATCCGAACCGGCTGTTCAAGCACATGCAGTTGCAGGTGATCCTGAAGCCTCCGCCGGAGAATGTGCAGGAGTTGTACTTGGAGTCGCTGGGCGCGATTGGCATTGACCTGCGGCAGCACGACATCAAGTTCGAAGAAGACAACTGGGAGGCTCCGACGCTGAGCGCGTGGGGCGTGGGCTGGCAGGTGATGCTCGATGGGCTGGAGATCACGCAGTTCACTTATTTCCAGCAGTGCGGCGGCGTGGATCTGTTTCCGATTTCGGTTGAGCTGACTTATGGGCTGGAGCGCATCGGCGCGTTTCTGCAGGATGTGGATTCGATTTACGACATCGTGTGGGCGCGCGATCGCACGGACGACGGAAAAACAGACCGGGCGACGTGAAGTTAAGTATGGGTGATGTGCGGCTGGCGGATGAGCTGCAGTTTTCGGATGTACAACTTCGAAATGGCGGATGTGGAGAAGGCGTGGAAGCATTTTGAGCTGTACGAGGCGGAGTGCAAGTGGGTTGTCTGGACAGGTATCGGTGACCTGGAGATGGACAGCGAACAGAATCCTCCAGCCCGGCGAGTCTCCAGCACGTAATCGCGAGACACCAGGACGATGGGCATCTCCGAGCTGCAGAAGTCACGGCTTTCCCCGGCCTGTTGGCTGCCTACGATCTTTGCCTGAAGTGCTCGCACCTGTTCAACATTCTGGATGCGCGGGGAGCAATTTCTGTGACCGAGCGCGTAGGCGTGATTGCACGGGTGCGGGCGCTGGCAGTGGGCATCGCGAAGGCTTGGGTGGATCAGCAGAAGAGCGAAGCGGCGGCGGAGAAGTCAGATGAGCCTGAACCTGTTCGTGAGAAGAAGGCGAAGAAGGAGAAGTTGTCGGCGGTGGGGTAGCCTCGCGAGACGCGCCGGCGCTACTGCACAGGGGGATGTGACGAGTATCACATTCGCCTGAAGCGCCATTTGAGAAACTTGATGGTTTGAAGGCATGCCAGACTTCCTGCTTGAGATCGGGTGCGAAGAGATTCCAGCGCGGATGATTGACGCGGCCTCGCAGGAGTTGCGCGAGCGTGTCGGCGCGCTGCTGAGCCGGGAACGGCTGACTGCGGGGGAGATCGCTTGTTTCGATACGCCTCGGCGTTTGGCGGTGATGGCGGCCGGCATTCCCGTGGCTCAGGCGGATGTTACCGAGCAGGTGACCGGGCCTTCGGTGAACGTTGCATATAAGAATGGTGAGCCTACGCCGGCGGCGCATGCGTTTGCCAAGAAGGCTGGAGTCGACGTTTCGCAACTGGAGAGGATCACCACGGCGAAGGGCGAGTACCTGGCCGCGAAAGTTACCAGGAAAGGCCGGAGCGCCGGCGGAGATTCTCGCGGAGAATCTGCCCAAGGAAATCGCCTCGATCTACTGGCCGAAGAATATGTACTGGCGCAAGGCGAATGAGCGGTTTGTGCGTCCGGTGCGGTGGCTGGTGGCGATGCTCGACGAGGAGACGATTCCGCTGGAGTTTGATGGCGTCTGGGCAGGAAACATTTCGCGCGGGCACAGAATGTTGTCCGAGGGCGGCGTGGCGATTTCGCGGGCTGGGTCTTCTTATGTGGATGCTCTGCGCGCAGCCAAGGTTTTGGGACGTACAGAGCGCGAGCAGCAGATTCGCAAGGCTCTCGATGCGGCTACGCGCACGATTGCCGGGGCGCGGTGGCGGGAAGACAAGTCTCTGCTCGATACGGTGGTGAACCTGACGGAGTTTCCGTCCGTGATTCTGGGCGGGTTCGATCCGCAGTTTCTGGCCCTGCCGGAAGAAGTGCTGGTCACGGTGATGCGCGATCATCAGAAATATTTTGCGGTGGAAGATGCCGGCCACAAGCTGCTCCCGCATTTTCTCGCGGTGCTGAATACCGATGGCGATGGCGAGGGGCTGATTCGGCACGGCAACGAGCGCGTGCTGCGGGCCCGCTTCAGCGACGCGCGATTCTTCTGGGCGACGGATCAGAAACGGTCTCTGCTGGAGCGGCTGGAACTGCTGCGGCACGTTACTTTTCAGAAAGACCTGGGCAGCTACTACGAGAAGACGCGGCGGGTGCAGCGGTTGTGCAGTTGGCTGAGTGAGATTATCAAGCAGAGCGGGATGGCGGTGCGTCCGGGTGTGATCCATAAAGCTGCTGCCCTAGCCAAAACCGACCTGACCACCGAACTGGTGAAGGAGTTCACCGAACTGCAGGGCATTGTGGGCGGGCTGTATGCGCGGGCGCAGGAGCTGGACCCGAGCTTGCCTGAGGCGACGCGGCTCGCGATTGCCGATGCGATTTACGATCACTACAAGCCGGAGTCGACCGAAGATGACGTGCCGCGGTCGATGGAGGGCGCGGTGCTTTCCATCGGCGACAAGGCGGACACGATTGCGGGCATGTTTGCGCTGGGGCTGGTGCCGAGCGGGTCGAAGGATCCGTTTGCGCTGCGGCGGCAGGCGAACGCAATCGTGAAGGTAATCGACAAGTACAAACTGCCGCTGCGGCTGAGCGACATGATGCGGGATGCGCGCGCGGGCTACCAGGGATCGGAAGCGGAGAAGAAGTTCGTCGACGATGCGCAATTCGCCGAGTCGGTGAGAACATTGTTCCGCGAACGGCTGGAGTTTTATCTGAAGGATGTGCGCGGGTATGCGTATGACGTGGTGAAAGCTGTGTTGGCGGCGGGGGCGGAAGACGTGGTTGATGCGCTCGCCCGGGCGGAAGCGGTGTCGAAGGTGCGTCCATCGGAAGATTTCGAATCAGTATCGGTCGCGTTCAAGCGAATTAAGAATATTTTGAAGCAGGCCGCAGAGAAGAAGATATCCATTCCCGCCCATCCTAACGAGTTCCTGATGGGAAGCATTGGCACGGCGGAGACTGATCTGTGGCTGAACGGCGTTGTGAATACGTGGGCTCAGTATGAGGTCTGGCGCAAAGATGGGCTTTATGCGTCGGCGCTGTCGCACGCCGCGTCGCTCCGCCCTATGTTGGATAGGTTCTTCGATGAAGTGATGGTGATGGTGGATGACGAACACGTTCGCGCTAATCGACTGGCGATCTTGCAGAAGCTGTATAAAAGCTTTTCGACAATTGCCGACTTCTCTGAGATCGTGACGGAAGGGAAGGCATAGCTCTGAAAACCCAAGGGCTAAAGCCCTTGCTAGCAAATAAACAAGGTCTGATCGCAGCGCTGGAAGCGCTGCGCCACCCAAAATCCTAAGACAAAGGACTAATCATCATGGCGACAATTACCCTCCCCGAAGCTGAAGTGCAGGAAAGCAAGAAGACGACAACCAAGTACGTTTACTTTTTCGGCGGTGGCAAGGCGGATGGCCACGGCAAGATGAAAGATGATCTCGGCGGTAAAGGCGCTGGCCTGGCCGAGATGACCAATGCCGGACTGCCCGTGCCTCCGGGATTCACGATCCAGACCGAGGCCTGCCGGGAATACATGCGCAGCGGCGGCGTGTCCAAGGAAGTTGACCGGCAGATGGAGGAGGCGCTGGCCAAGCTGGAAGCGCTGCAGGGGCAGAAGTTGGGGACGGGCGAGAATCCCCTGCTCGTGAGCGTGCGCTCGGGCGCGAAGTTTTCCATGCCGGGGATGATGGATACGATCTTGAACCTTGGATTGAACGACAAGAGTGTGGAGGCGCTGGCCAAGCGCAGCAACAATCCGCGGTTCGCCGCCGATTCGTACCGCCGGCTGATCCAGATGTTTGGCAACGTTGTGCTGGAGATTCCGAAGCCCGCGTTCGATGAAGTGTTCGATGCGAAGAAGAAGCAGAAGAAAACGCACCTCGACACCGATCTTGACGCCAAAGCTCTGAAAGAAGTGATTGAGGAGTACAAGAAGGTCGTCAAGAAGCATGCCAAGCGCGACTTTCCGCAGGATCCTCATGAGCAGTTGGTGATGTCGCGGGACGCGGTGTTCCGCTCGTGGCAGAACGAGCGCGCCAAGCATTACCGCCGCATCAACAACATCGATGACATGCTCGGCACCGCGGTGAACGTGCAAGCCATGGTGTATGGCAACCTTGGGGAAACCAGCGGCACAGGCGTGGGTTTCACGCGTAATCCCGCTACGGGCGCGAAGGAGTTCTACGGCGAGTTTCTGATGAACGCGCAGGGCGAAGATGTGGTTTCGGGCGTTCGTACTCCGGTACCGATCCTCGAATTGCAGAAGATCATGCCCGATGTGTACAACCAGCTCCGCGAGATCACGACGCGTCTGGAGAAGCACTACAAGGACATGCAGGATTTCGAGTTCACCATCCAGGATGGCAAGCTCTACATGCTGCAGACGCGCAATGGCAAGCGCACTGGGCTGGCCGCCGTGCGGGTGGCGATTCAGATGGTGGAAGAAGGGTTGATCAGCAAGGAAGAAGCGATCTTCCGTGTGGAACCGAATCAGCTTTACGACTTCCTGGTGCCACGGCTGGATGAGAAGAGCACGAAGGTGGAAGTGCTGGCGACGGGATTGCCGGCGTCGCCGGGAGCGGCGGTCGGGCAGATTGTATTCACTGCGGAAGAAGCGGTGAAGAAAGCGGGACATGGCGCGAAGAGGAGTCCCGTGATTCTGGTGCGCGCGGAAACGACTCCGGAAGATATTCAGGGCATGGAAGTTGCGGCCGGCATTTTGACGTCACGCGGCGGCATGACCAGCCACGCTGCCGTGGTCACGCGCGGCATGGGGAAGTGCTGCGTGGCGGGCGCGGGCGATATTCAAGTCGATGAGCGAGCCGGAGAAATGCGCGTCAAGGGCCAGGTGTTCAAAGAAGGAGACTGGGTCTCGCTCGATGGAACCACCGGGCGCGTGATCAAGGGAAAGCTGAATACGCTGGAGGCATCGACGGACGATGCAGAGTTACAGAAACTGCTGAGTTGGGCAGAGCCGTTCCGCAAAATTGGAGTGCGCGCAAACGCAGACATTCCACGGGATGCGATTCAAGCCAAGGCCTTCGGGGCCGAGGGCATCGGCCTGTGCCGCACTGAACATATGTTCTTCGCTGCGGATCGCATCCCCCACATGCGCGCCATGATTCTCACGGACAACGAGAAGGACCGCCGCACCGCGCTGAAGAAGCTGCTCCCCATGCAGCGGGCCGACTTTATTGGGTTGCTAAAAGCGATGGACGGATTGCCGGTGACGATTCGCCTGCTGGATCCGCCACTGCATGAATTTTTGCCGAAGCGCGAGAAGCTCATGGTCGACATCGCGAGCCTGCCGAGTGCGAATGCGAAGCAGAAGAAAGCGCTGGTGGAGGAATACCGCGAGTATGGCGCGAAAGGCGCCTCCGATCTGAAGAAAGTTCTTGCCGCATTACTGGCGCGTGTGGAGGAGCTGCATGAGTTCAATCCCATGCTGGGACATCGCGGGTGCCGTCTCGGAATCACCTATCCGGAGATTACGGAGATGCAGGCGCAGGCCATTTTTGAAGCAGCCGTGGCCGTGGAGAAGGAAGGCATCAAGACCCACGCGGAGGTAATGATCCCGCTGATCGCGACGGTGAAAGAGATGGCGAACCAGGGGGCGATTGTCCGGCGCGTGGCGGAGGAAGTGTTCAAAGCGAAGGGAAGGCGCGTGCACTACCTGGTGGGCACCATGATTGAGCTGCCGCGCGCCTGCCTGGTCGCGGACGAGATTGCCAAGGAGGCGGAGTTCTTCTCGTTTGGCACAAACGATCTGACGCAGACCACGTTCGGCTTCTCACGTGACGACGTGAACAAGGTTCTGCCGACGTATCTGGCGGAAGGGATCCTGAAGCAGGATCCGTTTGCCGCGATCGACCGGGACGGTGTGGGAGAACTGGTGCGGATCGGGATCGAACGCGGGCGGAAGACCCGTCCCAAGCTGGAAGTGGGAATCTGCGGCGAGCACGGCGGCGAGCCGTCGTCGGTGGAGTTCTGCCATCAGGTGGGAATGGATTATGTCTCTTGCTCACCGTTCCGCGTGCTGACGGCGCGGCTGGCAGCGGCACAGGCCGGGGCTTCGGACGCGCTGAAAGTTGAGGGGGGACGAACTAAATAGATCGGCTCAACGCAGAGGACGCGGAGGGCGCAGAGGAATCGAAATCAACCTGATAAGTGGTGCTGTAGTGGATTCAGCAATGAAGGTGCATTCTGCGCTTGGGCCGGGGCTGCTGGAGAGCGCTTACGAAGCATGCCTCGTTCGTGAGCTTCGTAAGCACTGCGTTGTGAAATCACTGGACTTTTTGCAGGCGGGCGATTAGTTTCTGCGCCAGGCTATCCTCTGATTCCGACCAGAGCAGCCGCGCGTTGGTGCCGCTGTGCTTTTCCACGTTGACGGCGAACTCCACCAGCTTCGCCACGTTGTCGCGGATCTTGGCGCGAGTCTGATCGCTCAGGGAAGTCTCGGGCTGCAGAAAGTACGAATCGAGGCCGAAGTCCACTTCGATGTGCCCGGTCTGCTGGTACGCTCCTTCGTCAAATTCTTCTCCCTGAACGATGAATTTCACGGTTGCCGGCTCGAGCACCCAGTTCGCGTTCGACTCGTCGGGCGTCCACAAATCCCAGTGAGCTTCGAAGAGGTAAGCATAGTCGTCATGGACCAGTTCGGCGGCGATCAGAGTGGCTTGGCCGGGATCGATTCCGGAAGGAAACCGGCGCTCCAGTACGGTGGCCTCGTCCCAGGAAATAGGATGCACAGCAAGATAAGAGATGCCCGGATGTTGAGCCGAGAACGGAAACTGCTGCAAGACGGCAAAGGCGTGCGGCAGCATCTCCGGGCCGGAGAAATCGGGAAACCAAAGACTGAGATAAAGTGGGTCGGACACAAATGCCTCGAATGTTCGTGGGCCGCGCCTCAGCGCGGAGTTTCATAATTCTAAACTGTCCCGGGATCGCGGGAAGAAGGCAATGCGCGAATGTAACCGGACCAGGTAAAGCATCCGGCGCGCGTTTTGACAGGGCTGCGGGGGATTGTTACGATCAACTGTGCCTCGAGCACCCCTCCTTACAGCCGTCCCCGTCGTCTAGCCTGGCCTAGGACATCGCCCTTTCACGGCGGTAACACGGGTTCAAATCCCGTCGGGGACGCCAAACTTGCTCTCTACGTCGAGGGAAATTTCACGGCAGAGTGCGGCGCCGCCGGCGATGCCTGAATCGGTGCCATAGCGGGCCATCACCAGCGGAATTTCCTGGCAACGCGAATTCACGCACCAACTGGGGAGTTGGCCGCGTATTTCTCCAAACAACGGTTGCAGCAGGGACGCTACGCCGCCGCCAATAATCATCACGTCGGGCTCGAGCAAGTCCACGATGTTGCCCAGCCACACGGTGAGAAACATGGCGGTCTCCTGCAAGACCTCCTTTGCCAGCAAATCGCCGGCTGCATAGGCTCGACCTACCATCTCGCAGGTCATACGATCCAGATGATATTCGGCATATTCCAAAATGGTAGAGCGGCGGTCCGCAGCAATTTTTTCGGAGGCTCGTCGAGCAATGGCAGGCCCGGAGGCCAGAGCTTCGATGCAACCCAGCTTTCCGCATGCGCAACGCGGGCCGCGATAGTCGATTGTCATGTGACCGCCCTCGGCTGCGGCTCCGGTGCGGCCGTGGTAGATGCGGCCATCGAACACAATCCCGGTTCCGATTCCAGTGCCAATCGTGGCGCAGAATACATTTCGATAACCACGACCAGCACCCCACAAGGCTTCCGCCAAAGCCGCGGCATTGCCGTCATTGTCGACGCGAACAGGCAGGCGATAGGCTTTCGATACTAAGTCGGCCAAAGGGAAATTGCGCCAGCCGGGCAAATTCGGAGGATTAATCACAATGCCAGTCCGTGGATCGAGCGGGCCGGGCGCGCAGATTCCGATCCCGGAGATCAAGCCACGCGATTCCGGGGCCGGACGGGCAGCCGCGCAGACCGAATCAATTGCGGAGGTCACAGCAGCCAAACCGGCGGCTGCGTCCCCTGCCGCCATGGGGACTCGCGTTCGATGAGTGATTTCGCCGGCGGCGTTCACCAGGCCAGCGGCAACTTTTGTGCCGCCAACATCCACGCCGACGAAGCATTGTTCTGCCATTCATTTCCAATATACGGGAGGATGGAAGGGGTTGAATATCCCCGAACACGGTATGAAGAAAGCGGGATCGAGTTATAAGATTGAAACACGTTATGTCGAATCGTTTTCCAACGGCCAAGGATCAGGCGCTGATTCAGATCGTAGACTCTGGCTTGGCCGAGGCCGCGCGCCACAGCGGAAAATGGCTGGTCTGCCGCCCAGGATGCACGCAGTGCTGTATCGGAGTTTTCCCCATCAATCAGCTCGATGCCCTGCGCTTGCGGCGGGGGCTGGCCGATCTGGAAAAGCGTGCGCCCCGGCGCGCCGACAGCGTGCGCGAACGCGCTCGCCAGGCGGTGGCTCGATTGTCACCAGATTTTCCGGGGGATCCGGTGACCGGTGTGCTCGACGAAGGAGACGACGCGGCCGAACGCTTCTCTGATTTTGCGAACGAGGAGCCTTGCCCCGCGCTCGATCCTGAGACAGGGAATTGTGAACTCTACGAATCACGTCCCATGACCTGCCGCGTTTTTGGACCGCCTGTCCGCTCCGAAGATGGCTTAGGCGTGTGCGAGCTTTGTTACCAGGGCGCTTCGGACGAAGAGATTGCCGCTTGCGAGATGAATCCCAATCCGGACGGTCTGGAAAACGCCTTGCTGAAAAGAGTCGAAGCGAGCACGGGAACTCGCGGAGACACGATCATCGCTTTTTGCCTGGCATCCTGAGCAAATAGAAGAGACGAGAGGAACTTTCAGTTTCTCTTTTTCTCCAGCTCGGACCAGCGTGCGTAGAGCGCATCCACGTTTTTCTGGGCTTCTTCCATCTCCACATGCGCAGCGACCAGCCGCGGTCCGTCGCTGACAATCTCGGGATCTTCAAGCCGGGCACGTTTGGCCTGCAGGATGTGCTCGGCGTCAGCGACGTGCTGCTCAATCGTGTCATATTCGCGCGCTTCCAAGTACGACAATTTCTTTTTCCCCGGTGACTGCCCAGCGCTCTCCGCAGGGGCAGCGGCCCGTGCCGCTGAACGTGCATCGTTTCTCGCCAACTGCTCACGTTCTTCCTGCCATGACTCCCACTGGGAGTAATCGGCGAAAAGACCTGCGCTGCCCAGTCCATCGAGGCCGAGAACCACAGTTGAAACGCGGTCCAGCACGTAGCGGTCATGCGTTACCAGGACGAGCGAGCCGCGAAACTCCAGCAGGCTTTCCTCCAGAATGTCCAGCGTCGGAATGTCGAGATCGTTGGTGGGTTCATCGAGCAGGAGAACGTCAGCGGGCTGCAGCATGAGCTGAGCGATCAGGACTCGCGCCCGTTCGCCGCCAGAAAGCCGGCCTACCGGTTGATTTAGTTGCTCGCCCGCGAACAAGAACTTTGCCGCCCAGGAAGCCACGTGAATCATGCGGTCCTGATACACCACGGAATCGCCTTCGGGCGCGAGAGCACGGCGCAGGGTTACATCGGGATCCAGTTCGCGGCTCTGGTCGAAGTAAACAATGCGCAGCCAGTCGGCACGGCGAATCGCTCCGCTCGTCGGCGCCAACTCTCCGCGCAACAGCCGCAGCAAACTCGTCTTTCCGCTGCCGTTCGGCCCCACCAGCCCCACCTTCATTCCGGCCGTGATCACGCAATTAAGGCCCGTAAACAGGGTGAGATCGCCAATCTTGCAAGAGACGTCTTCCAGTTCGATCAGCCGCTTGGTTTTTCGATCGGTGGCGGAGAAATCGATCTGCGCAGTTCCGCTCCAGCTTCTCGCATTCAGGTCCGCGAGTTCGCCCATTAACTTGCCGGCCTTGTCGATGCGCGCTTTGGACTTCCTGGTCCGCGCTTTGGCCCCACGGCGAAGCCACTCGATCTCTTTATGAACCAGGTTCTCCAGCGCTTCCTGCCGCTTCGACTGCGCGTGCAGGAATTCTTCTTTCTTCTCCAGGAACCGGCTGTAGCTTCCCGCCACACGCAGCAACCCGTCCGGATAAGTACGGTTCAGTTCGGCCATTTCGGTCGCAACATTTTCAAGAAAGTAGCGATCATGACTGACCACCACGCAGGCGAAAGCTGCGGCTTCTAACAAGTCCTCCAGCCACTCGATTCCCGCCAGGTCCAGATGATTCGTAGGTTCATCCAGCAGCAGAATATCCGGCTCCTGAACCAGCGCCTCCACGATCGCGAGCCGCTTCTGCCAGCCGCCAGATAGAGTGGAAGCCTCCGCTTCGAAGTTTTCGAAACCCGCCCGGCCGAGAGTCTCTGCGAAACGAGTGCCGCGCTCCGACTCCGGCACCGCGGCTCGCTCCATCGCGCTTTGGGCAACGGACCGCACGGTCGCTCCGGGATTGAATTTCGAATCCTGCTCGATATAGCTGAGGCGAATCCGTTTTCGGGCCGCGATTTCCCCGCCGTCGGGGCTTACGTCGCCGGCCAGAATCCGCAGCAGGGTTGATTTGCCGGAGCCGTTCGGACCGATCAACCCGATACGATCGCCTTCCGAAACCGTAAAGCAGATGTTCTGGAAGAGCGGATCAGCCCCGAAGGCCTTCGAAATTCCCTGCGCATTGATGATCGGCGGCAACGACTTGATTTCTCCCAGGTGCCCAGATTTGAGGTTATCAGGAAACGCGCCGCCCCCGCCGTGAGCGCTACCGTCAACCGGTCATGTTACATACTGCGAAACCAACCTTCTGCGGCGCGAGACCTCTGGAGAGCTTGGATGGAACGATTCAAAACTTCGGTGGCGATCACACTAGCCTGTCTGGTGTTACTCACCGCAGCCAGCGCACAGACTGCTGCCAAACCTGACTTGACCAAGCAGCCGACTCTTTACGTGGTCGCCTACGCCCACCTCGATACCGAGTGGCGGTGGGAGTATCCCCAGGTCATCAATGAATACCTACGCAAGACCATGGAGGATAATTTCGTCCTGCTCGACAAATATCCTCATTACGTCTTCAACTTCAGCGGCGCCAACCGTTACCGCTTCATGAAGGAGTATTTCCCCGCCGATTTTGCGAGGCTGAAGAAGTACGTCGATGAAGGAAGATGGTTTCCGGCGGGATCGTCCATGGAAGAGGGCGACGTCAACGCGCCCAGCGCCGAAGCGATCATTCGGCAAGTACTCTACGGGAATGGCTGGTTTCGCAAAGAGCTGGGGCGAGCCAGCGCGGAATACATGCTGCCCGACTGCTTCGGATTTCCGTCGTCGCTCCCGACGATTCTCGCGCACTCCGGTGTAAAGGGATTCTCGACCCAGAAGTTGGTGTGGGGATCTTCGGCCCCCGGCGGAGGTCCGGAATCGCTGGAAAAAACTCCCGAAGGCACGCCGTTCAACGTAGGCGTGTGGGTGGGACCGGATGGTGAGAGCGTGCTCGCAGGGTTGAATCCTGGCGCTTATGACGGCGGCATTGACACCGATCTCAGCCAGCAGTTGCCCCCGCTGCCGCCCGACACAACACTGCAAGACGTACGAAACAAGTTGCAAGCGGTGCGCGCGAAGTTAGATCAGGAGCAGAACAGCGGGCATGCCTCTGATCCGAACGACATTGAGGAATCCATACACCTGCAACACCAACAAAGAGGGCTTGCCCGAATTGATGCGGATCGCGCGCAGGAACAGCATCAGGGAGACTGGGCGGGGCGCGTCGAGCAGAACGGCAGAGTCAGCGGCGTGTTCGCCGACTATCACTATTACGGCACGGGCGACATCGGAGGGGCTCCGGATGAGGAATTCGTGAAGCGCCTCGAAGCCATCGTCACGAAAGGCACGGCAAGTCTGCCCCCGGATGGGCACGTCTTCTCAGCGCAGCCGCATGCAGCGTGGCCTGAGGTGAAGGTCGGCGACGGTCCGGTGCACGTGATTTCCGCCAATGCCGAGCAGATGTTCCTCGACATCTCGCCCACCCTTGCAGCTGGACTTCCGCGCTACACGGGTGAAATGGAGTTGACAAATCATTCCGCCGGCTCGCTGACGTCGCAGGCTTACCAAAAGCGCTGGCTGCGGAAAGAAGAATTGTTGGCCGACGCCGCGGAGAAAGCTTCGCTTGCCGCAGAGTGGCTGGGTGCGCGGCCGTATCCGCTGCAGCGCCTGAATGATGCCTGGACCCTGGTGATGGGCGGCCAGTTCCACGACATTGCCGCCGGGACCGCCACGCCCAAGTCGTACGAGTATGCCTGGAATGACGATGTGATTGCGATGAACCAGTTCGCCGGCGTGCTGAGCGACGCGACGGAAGCCGTTTCCGCTGCCTTGAACACCGAGACGAAAGGCATCCCGCTGGTAGTCTTCAACCCCCTGAACATTGCGCGCGAAGACGTGGTGGAGGCGAACGTGAACTTTCCTGGAGGGATGCCGAAGGCGGTGCGCGTGACCGGTCCGGATGGCAAGGAGGTTCCGGCGCAGATCTCGGGCGGCAAAGTGATCTTCGTAGTCAAAGCGCCATCCGTCGGATATGCGGTTTACGACGTACAGCCGAGTTCGAGCGCGGCCGCCGCGACGCTGCAAGTGTCGGAGAACTCACTCGGGAATCAGTACTACCGCGTGAAACTGAACGCCGATGGCGATGTCGCCAGTATTTTCGACAAATCGCTCGGCAGGGAACTACTGGCCGCCCCCGCGCGGCTCGCCATTTCCTATGATAATCCCGAGCACTGGCCGGCCTGGAATATGGAGTGGGACCAGGAGCAGGCCGCGCCGAAAGCTTACGTCGGCGGTCCGGCGAAAATTCGAGTCGTGGAAAATGGTCCAGCACGAGTGGCCGTGGAAGTTTCGCGCGAGACTGCCGGCTCGCGCTTCGTTCAAACCATCAGGCTTTCAGCGGGGGATGCCGGGAAGCGCGTGGAGTTCGTAAACGTGATCGACTGGAACACCAAAGAATCAAATCTGAAGGCGACTTTCCCCCTAACGGCTTCGAATCAAATGGCCACCTACAACTGGGATATTGGCACCATCGAGCGGCCCACCGCCGAGCCTAAGAAGTTTGAAGTGCCGTCCCACCAGTGGATTGATCTGACGGACGCGACCGGCGAGTTCGGCGCCACCATCCTGACCGATTGCAAGAACGGATCGGATAAGCCGAACGATTACACTATCCGGCTCACGCTGATCCGAACTCCCGGAACGCGCGGTGGTTATGCAGACCAAGGTACGCAGGATATCGGACATCACGAATTCGTCTACGGTATCGCCGGGCACGCTGCAGATTGGCGCCAGAGTCAAACCGACTGGCAGGGGCAGCGCCTGAACGATCCGCTCATTGCGTTTGAAGCTACCAAACACGCGGGAACGTTAGGGAAGGAATTTTCTGTCATGAAAGTGAGCAGCCCGCGGATTCGAGTGCTGGCGCTGAAGAAAGCGGAGCAGGGCGACGAGATGATCGTGCGCCTGGTTGAACTCGAGGGCAAACCCCAGCCTAACGTTCGAATATCCTTCGACACGCCGATCGCTACTGCGCGCGAGGTCAATGGGCAGGAGCAACCGGTCGGAACAGCGACTGTAAACGGCGGGGCGCTGGTTACCTCGTTCTCGGCGTATCAGCCGCGCACATTCGCAGTCCGCTTGGCCGCGCCGCAGGTCAGGGTTCTGGCGGTGCATTCCGCGCCCGTGGCGCTGCACTATGACTTGGCCGCCGCGAGCAGTGATAGCACGAAATCGCAGGGGGGATTTGACGGCAAGGGCAACGCACTCCCGGCGGAGATGCTGCCCGCCCAGATCACATTCAACGAAGTGCAATTTCAGCTGGCTGCAGCAGCGACGGGCGTGCCCAACGCGGTTGTGGCGAGAGGGCAGACGATTGACCTGCCGGTGGGCCACTATAACCGTGTGTACGTACTGGCGGCCTCGGCAGACGGTGACCAGAAGGCAACGTTCAAACTGGGCAACGCCGGCGTCGACCTCAACGTTGAGGATTGGGGAGGATTCGTCGGTCAGTGGGATGACCGCCAGTGGACCTCGAAGGACACTTTACACGATGACTACGGCCGGATGACGGGCCTCAAGCCGGGTTACATCAAGCGTGCCGACCTGGCTTGGTACTGCTCGCACCATCACAACGCCGCGGGCGAAAATGTGCCCTACGGTTACTCGTATCTGTTCGCGTACCCGATCGACCTGCCGCCCGGCACGAAGACGGTTACACTGCCGGATAACGACAAGATACGCATTTTGGCAATGTCAGTGGCCAACGAGAATCCGCCATTGAAGCCTGCGCAGCCACTTTACGATGTTCTTCCTGCGCCGCGCTGAACCAGGCTCATTTGACGAGCGCGGGTCCCGACGTAGCCAGCTCCGCCTCCTGCTTGTCGAGTTCCGCTTTCATCTGGTGCCACGCCGCCCTTGCCTCTTCTACGGAACCTACGTCTTCAATGGTCGTGATGTCACCGGCAGTCCGGTCCTGTGTGACAGCCTTCAGCACGCGCCGCATGATTTTGCCACTGCGCGTCTTGGGCAGCGTCCCGACGAAGTTCAAATCACCGATTACAGCAATCGGCCCAAGTTCATGGCGGATTTGTTCCAGCAGCGCTTTTTTCATTTCCTCGGATGCGGTAAATCCCTGCTTCAGCACGACAAAAGCTGAGATGACTTCGCCACGGAGTTCGTCAGGGCGGCCCACCACACCCGACTCAGCCACGGCAGGGTGAGTGAGTAGCGCGGTCTCGACTTCGATGGTGCCGATGCGGTGCCCGGCAATCTTAATGATCTCGTCGGCGCGGCCGGCGAACCACACATAGCCGTCGTCGTCGATGTGTGCCGAATCGCCGCTGTAATAGACATCGCGAATGATCTGCCAGTAATCGCGGCCATAGCGTTCCGGTTCTCCCCACAGCGCTGGGGTCAAGCCGGGGAAGGGACGCCGGATTACCATGATGCCTTTCTCATTGGCGCCGCAGGGCGTGCCATCCACTTGCACCACGGCGGCGTCAATCCCCGGCATGGCAATTGTCGCCGAACCCGGTTTGATCGGCAGCATGCCTAGCCCATACGGATTGCCGAACATGGGACCGCTGGTTTCCGTCTGCCACATGTGGTCGATGACCGGAATCCGGTCCTGGAAAATCTTCTTCTGCAGCCATTCCCAAGCCGGTGCGTTGAGGACTTCGCCTGCGCAAAACACCCGCTCAAGGTACGTGTGATCGGTCTTGAGCAGGGGCGCATCCCCATACTTCATCAGCATGCGCACTGCGGTAGGCGAAGTGAAGATGCCGGTGACCCGGAACTCCTCGATCGCCGCCCTCCAATTCGTTTCCGGAGCCGGGTAATCCAGCGCGCCCTCAAAGGCGACCGTGGTGGCGCCAACGATCAACGGCGCGTACACGATATAACTGTGACCCACGATCCAGCCGATGTCGGAGGTCGACCACCAGACATCGGTTGGCCTCAGGGCAAACAGCCACTTACCCATGCTGTGGATATGAACCTGATAGCCGCCATGGGTATGGATTGCCAGCTTCGGGGTCGCGGTGGTGCCGGAGGTGGCGAGGATGAATGCCGGCTCATTGGCTTCCATGGGAACATAATCGCCACTATGGCCAGTGGCCCCGGCGAGGAACTCATTCCAGGACAGGTCACGTCCTAGCGTCCACGGCGTTTCCGCTGCGGTTCGTTTCAGTACGATGACCCGCTCGACTTCACTCGACCCTTGCAGCGCTTCATCCACAATCTCCTTGAGACGGGTGTCCTTACCCTTGCGGTAGGTCACGTCGGCGGTGAAAACCAGGCGCGATCCGCTGGCGCGGACCCGGTCACCCAGAGCTTTCGCGCCAAAACCCGCAAAGACCACGGAGTGAATGGCGCCAATGCGGACGGTTGCCAGCATCAGGATGATGGCTTCGGGGCAAGTCGGCATGTAGACCGTCAGGCGATCGCCCTTGTTGATGCCTAGGCCGCGGAGTGCTGCCGCTACCCGCTCTACTTCGTAAAGAAGCTGCGCATAGGAGAAGACGCGCCGCTCACCGCGTTCGTTGAAATAGATCAATGCCGTGTGCCCGCCCCAGCCGCGTTTAACGTGATAGTCGAGAGCGTTGTAGGCCAGGTTCGTCTCTGCGCCGACGAACCACTTGAAGGTCGGTGGAGTCCATTCCAACACTTGGTCCCACTTACGAAACCACGGTAGCTGGTCCGCCGCGCGGCCCCAAAAAGCTTCCGGGTCTTCCTTACCTTCATCGATCCACTTTTGGACTATCGGATTGACCAAGCTCATTGTGTTCTCCTTTTACTCTCACGCTAGATTTTCAATAGGGCCCCGCAAACCCGCAAGGAAAGCTCCCGGGCGTTCATCGGACCTCCCTAGAGTGCGGTGAACCGCTAATAAGATGTCGTGCATTTTGCTCTGGGGATGAGCCCCTCGCAGTGATGCAGGTCACAGCAACGTGTGTTTTCACGACATGCGCACAGCTAAGGGCGGTTTTCCGCTCAAGGCGTTTACTCTCATTGCCGGTCACGGGCCGGCAAGATCAGCCAGTCGTCACAAGGGGAACCTGCCACAACTCAGTTCCATCTCTTAAGGCCTCGGTTGATACGAATCACGGTGATCTGTGACCGCCGTCACAGCTTCACTCGCGAAAACATCGTAGCGTTCCGCTCTATGTCCTGTGCCCAGGCCTGAGCCGGGCCGGAACGAGGAGACCACCGTCTATGTTGACGCTAAAGCAATTGTTTTTAGGCATCATTGTGCTGGCCATCACGGCTGCGCCCGTCATGGCAGGAAGTAACGACGCAAAAACAGCAAAAGAGAATTCAACGAACACTACCAGCGCGGAAGCCACCCCCGCTGCGGCCAGTCCGAGCCTGGCCACGACCCCGGGAGATGCCAATGTCACGGCATTGCTTGGTGTGCTCGTGATGAAAGGAGTCCTGGCGCCCACCGAGGCCAATGCCATTCGAAACGCCGCACCCAGCGCTCAGTTTCAAGCTCTCGTGGAAGCACTCTCGCACAAAGGTGTGGTGAATGCGCAGGATGTGCTGGCAATCTCGGAAGCCAAACCGGCTGCCCCAACTGCAGCCCCAACGGCTCCGGAGACGGCGGCTCTCGCCACCCAGTATGCTCAAGCTCCCGCCGAACAAAAGCCCGCGGCGCCAACGGTGATCCCGGCGGTCGCGCCTACCCGCGTATTGCCCATCGACATGCCCAAGCAAGGCGGAATGATTCCGGACATCAAACTGGGCAGCGGCGCCAATATGAAGCTCTATGGCTTCTACAAAGCCAGCGCCGTCTCCGACACGGCCTCCAGCGGTGGGGCGACTTTCGGCAGCCAGGACTGGCCACTCCCGCTCCTGATCGGCGACACTGCTGCCGCCACTCCCGACCACAACCCCCAGGTGCATCTCAAGGCGCGTAGTTTCCGCATCGGGATGCAGACCGAATGGGTTCCGAAGAATTCGGGCTTCACCGTCACCGGACGGGTCGAAGGCGACTTCGAAGGCGACTACACCGACGTCAGCAACCGCAACATCAGCAGCGTTCGCTCCAACCAGTTCTCTCTCCGCTTGGCTTGGATGCGCCTCGACCACAAGATCGGCGACCTGCCTTGGTTCGCAGAGTTCGGCCAGGATTGGTCTCTGCTCGGCTCCTCTTCCCTACCCAGCCTGTTCGAAACCACGGGCTTGGGTGTGGGCATGGGATCGCTCTATGAGCGCATTCCACAGTTCAAAACCGGCATACAATTTCACGCCGGTGATCTGAAGATTCAGCCTGAAATCGCTCTGGTGCTGTCGGCACAGGGCTCTTCCGCGCTCACCACCGATCAGCACTTGCGCTTCGGTGACGCGGTTGGCGCCGAATCTGATCAACCTGGAGTGGAAGCCCGCGTGGTCTTCCAGTTCCCGCTCAACAAGGGCTGGAGGGGTGTGGCGCCCGCACAGCTGATTTTCAGCGGCCACCATTCCCGCATGAGCGAACTGATTCCCCACGCGAAAGAGGCGTCAAACACCGTGACTTGTACTGCTTTCGGTACGCCATGCACGGTAAGCCTCTTCACCAGCGCCACCGTTCCGAATATTGGATTCGACAACGTGCAATCCTGGGTAGGGGCGCCCAACTGCCCCGAGGCCTCAGGGACATGCACCCTGTTCCAGCTCTTTCCCACCGGCGCGCAGGTGGGCAACTCGCAGAACATCTATACCGCTGAGATTCAGTTGCCCACCCCATGGGTAACATTCGTTGCCAAGTTCTATCGCGGGAACGACATGCGATTCTTCTTTGCCGGCCAGCTCAACGATGTCTACGCCAACCTGGGCCCGCTGGGCGATCCCTTCGGCGCGAATGGTATTTCCGAAAGTGGACGGGCCATTACGTTCGGTTGCCTCGGAGCAGTTAAAGACCCAGTCTTGGCTGACACCACGGACTGCCCCGGCACGCCTGTTCAGGCAGCCAAACTTCAACCCGTCGGCGGTTCCGGCGGATTCGCAGAGCTTAGCTTCCCACTCTCGCGCATCTTCCACGCCAATCCCGAAGGCAACAATTCCGGCTGGGTTTTCCACCTGGGATGGGGCACCGACCGCGCCAACTACGCCGACGCCGGGCACGCCAACCACCTCGGCCGCACGGACCTCGACACGGCTTCACTCACCTATCGTCTCAACAAGTGGGTGACGTTTGTTCACGAGGCCAGCTACATCGTCACGTCCACCGCCAACCTCCATGAGGCCGGCGGCGTGATCAAACCGGAATACCTGCAGTTTGGGCCTGCTTTGACTCGACAGGCCCACAACTGGCGCAACGAGTTCGGGCCAATCTTTACGTTCTAGCTAAGGCTTGCGCCAGTCGCGATTCCGCCGGAGCCCCCATTTGCGGGGCTCCGCGGAGTCGCTAGGAACGGAACTGACCGAAAACGCAGTTTTGCAGCAAGGTGCAACAGCGCCAACCGGGAACGACGCCGTCCGGCTGATGCCAAATCCGTAAGAAGGGAAGCCTGTGGGAACACTGCAAACTACCATCGGGCATCCCAGTACGCCGGGATCGAGGTTGCAGGCAGCTCGGTCGAGTTCGCTACATTTCTGCGGCAAGACCAGCGGTGGGAGAGTACAATTCGCTCCCACAGCACGCTGATTGCGTAGGGAGGCCTCCGAAGGCTGAAACAAGATGTGTTCTCGGCTCGGAACTTATCTTTCCGTAAAGGAGAAAAGCAATGGCTAACGATAATTTTGTATCCAACTCCGGCACTCCTCATATAAGCCGCTGGTGGCGCGTGGTTGGTGGGATGTCCATGAACCTTGCACTGGGCACGCTGTATGCCTGGAGCATATTCGTTGCTCCCCTGGAAAAAGAGTTCGGCTGGAAGCGGGCACAGACCTCAACCGTGTTCGGCATCGCGGTTGTGGTGTTTGCGCTAACCTTCATCGTAGCCGGAAGGCTGCAAGACAAATACGGGCCGTTTAAGGTCTCTCTCATAGGCGGCATCCTGGTCAGCCTTGGCTTCTTCCTGTGCTCGTATACGCACAGCTTGAACTGGTTGTATGTTTGCTTCGGGGTCATTGGCGGGCTGGGCAACGGGTTCGGCTACGCCACGCCGATACCGGTGATGGCGAAATGGTTTCCCGACAAGCGGGGCTTGGCTGTGGGTTTGGCCGTCGCTGGGTACGGTGCCGGGTCGGCCATCTTTGGACCGCTTGCTAACCTGAAGCTCATCCCGGCCTACGGGGTGCACACGACGTTCCAGATCCTGGGAGTGATCTTCCTGATCATGACCGTTTTTGGCGCCTTCCTGCTGCGCAATCCACCGGTGGGATACAAGCCTGCCGGTTGGACGCCCGCGCCCGCCTCCAAGGCTGCCGCGACCACCTACGACTTCACTCCGAGCGAGGTGCTGCACACGCCCGCATTCTACTTCATGTGGGTCGCCTACGCGCTCGGCACGTTGGCGGGCTTGATGGTCATCAGCCAGCTCGTGCCCTTCGCCAAGAGCATGAAGATACCCGGCGAGGCCCTCCAGACCCTGACCATCTTCGTGGGCGCAGTCGGCAACGCTTCCGGCCGCATTTTGTCGGGCTGGATGTCGGATGCGATCGGCCGGCTGAACGTGTTGCGACTCATGATCGGCATCTCCATGGTTGCCATGCCCATTCTCTACCTGGTCGGCGGCAACGTGGCCATGCTCTACGTGGTGGTGTTTGTCGTGTACTGGTGCTACGGCACGCAATTGTCGGTCAATGGCGCCGCCGCCTCCGATTTCTGGGGCACGAAGAACGCGGGCATCAACTACGGGATGCTGTTTACCGCTTGGGGCGTGGCCGGTTACTTCGGTTCCAAGATCGGCGGTCAGATGTACGACAAATACCACAACTATCAGATGGCGTTTTACACGGCGGGAGTCCTGGCGGCAGTTGCGCTAATCTGCGAAATGTTAGCCAAGCGCCCGGCCATACCGGCAGGAGCACTAACGGCAAAGAAGGTACCGGCTGTAGCCTAAGCTTGCTGAAGCCGTCGGTTGCAAGGACATACAGAATGTTCCATCATATGGGCCTTGAACGGAGCGCGAGGGCGCGCTCCGTTCAACCCGGGAAATGCTGGCGAACGACTGTCGGGATTACATCATTAGGACTGCATCACAAATTCTAAAATCTAAGGGGTGACTGATATGGCTCGGATTCTTCAGACTCAGACTGCGGCGATCGAGACCAGCGAGGCTCAGATCGCAGTTCACTGGCGGGAGGAAGAATACTACTACCCTTCCGCAAAATTTATCGGCCAAGCGAATCTGACCGATCCCAACATCATCGAACGCTTCAGTGAAAAAAATTACCCGGAATGCTTTCGGGAGTACGCCGATCTTCTGACCTGGGACCAGTACTGGCACACCACGCTCGACACCAGCGATCCGCCGTTCTGGAAGTGGTTCGTGGGCGGCAAGATCAACGCTTCCTACAACTGCGTGGACCGGCACCTCGACAAGTACAAGAATAAAGCGGCATTGATCTTTGTACCCGAGCCGGAATCCGAAGCGCCCGTGGCTGTCACCTACCGTGAACTCTATGTGCGGGTGAATGAATTCGCGGCGCTGCTGCGGGATTTCTGCGGCCTGAAGAGCGGAGATCGCGTCACCATTCATATGCCGATGGTCCCCGAGTTGCCCATTACCATGCTGGCCTGTGCCCGCCTGGGCGTGATTCACTCGGTTGTGTTTGGAGGCTTCAGCGGCGAGGCTTGCGGCATGCGCGTCGCCGATTCGCAAAGCCACGTCCTGATCACGATGGATGGCTATTACCGCAATGGCAAGCTGCTCGACCACAAAGCGGCCGCCGAGATCGCTCTGGCTACTGCCAAGCACGAAGGCCAGACCGTGGATAAGGTCTTGATCTGGAGACGGCACGCGGGCCAGAATGCATCCGCCACGCCTTTTCTGAAAGGGCGCGATTTCTTCGTTGACGAAGTGCTCCCGAAATTCAAAGGCGAACTGGTGGATCCCGTCCCCATGGATGCGGAGGCGCCGCTGTTTCTTATGTACACTAGCGGCAGCACCGGAAAGCCCAAAGGCTGCCAACACCGTACTGGCGGCTACCTCGCCTATGTGACCGGCACCTCCAAGTACATCCAGGACATTCATCCCGAGGATGTGTATTGGTGCATGGCCGACATCGGTTGGATCACGGGCCACTCCTATATTGTTTACGGTCCGCTGGCGTTGGCTGCTACCAGTGTGATCTATGAGGGTGTACCCACCTACCCGGACGCCGGCAGAGTATGGAGAATCGCCGAGCGCCTGGATGTCAACATCTTCCACACTTCGCCCACCGCAATTCGCATGTTGCGCAAGGCCGGTCACGACGAACCCAACAAGTACAACTACCACTTCAAACACATGACCACGGTGGGAGAGCCCATCGAGCCGGAGGTTTGGCGCTGGTATCACGACACGGTAGGCAAAGGCGAGGCCGTGATTGTGGACACCTGGTGGCAAACCGAAAACGGAGGTTTCCTGTGCAGCACGAAACCTGCGCTGGATCCGATGAAGCCAGGCAGCGCAGGCCCAGGCGTGCCAGGAATCTATCCGGTGATTTATGACGAAAACAACCAGGAAGTCACGGCTGGATCAGGGAAGGCGGGGAACATCTGCATCCGGAACCCCTGGCCAGGGATCATGCAAACCATCTGGAATGATCATGACCGCTTCGTTACCCAGTACTACGCAAAATACTGCAAGGATCGCAGCAGCAAGAAATGGCAGGATTGGCCATATTTTGCGTCGGATGGAGCTGTGCTGGCCGCGGACGGCTATTTCCGCATTCTCGGCAGAGTCGATGATGTCATCAATGTGGCCGGCCACCGTCTGGGCACAAAGGAAATCGAGTCTGCCTGCCTGACGGTTCCCGAGGTGGCGGAGGCGGCGGTGGTGCCGGTGGCGGACGAGATCAAGGGCCGCGTGCCCGAGGTTTATATCGCCCTGAAGCCCGGCGTCCAAGCCAGTCCTGCGGCGGTTATGGAGAAGGTCAACACTGCCATTGAAACCATGATTGGCAAGATTGCCCGTCCGAAGCATATCCACATCGTTCCGGATATGCCCAAGACCCGTTCCGGCAAGCTCATGCGCCGCGTTCTCGCCGCTCTCTCCAACAACATGAAAACTGGAGATATCACGACCTTGGCCAATCCTGACGTGGTGGAAAGCATCCGGGTATTGGTGCAGGGTAAAGAGGCCGTGGCTCTGGCAGATGGACCGGAGGACCTGAAAAAGTTCGGGACGGAAGAATAAAAACCGACCTCGGAAGAATAAAGACGAACCTCAGGGGCAAACCTGGGAGACAATCCCAAGTTTGCCCCTGTTTTTATTTACCCCAGTTGAAAGACTACGAAGCTGGAACCCAATTGCAGCGCTCGATAAAGGTTGGCGGCTCATAGGTGCGTCCTGAGGCCAGCCGTCTCGCCTCGCGGCGCGTGGACCACAGCAAGATCGGGCCCAGCGTCGCGGCGGTAAGGCGCGCGACGACCGGGAACTCCTTCTCGACTTCGCGGCGCAGTTCGTGAATCTGCTCACTCACTCGGCGGTTGACTTTCCTGAAATCCCGCTCCATTACCCAAAGCGCGGCATTGTAGGCGCTGCTCAGCTTCTTCACCTCTCGCGCAAAGCGCTCACGCACGCGCGGATCGGGGTAGTTCTTGTAGCGTTGCCAGCCCAGAAGCATGGTCTGGCACAGCCGGTAAAGACTTGGCCCATTGCGCTCGAAATCACGCCAGAACGCCCAATCCAGGAACCGTTTTGAATCGTCGCGAGAGATGGCGCTGTGCCGGAAGTTGAATTTGTACTGCCCGTGAACATCGGCGAACTCAATGTCGTTGAGCATACGGCCCTGATCGGACATTTCCTGGAAAAGCGGCGTGCCCGGAACCGGCGTGTAGAGCATGAACTGGTGAAAGTCAGTCTGGTAGCTGACCGCCGCTTCGATTTCTTCGACGATGTTGTCGGGCGTATGGTGCTCCAGTCCGATGATCGTCGAACCCTGTACTCGTATGCCGTGTTCGCGAAGCTCGCGCGTGAGTTGCGCAATGTCCGTACTCTGCAGCTTGCTATAGCTGGACCGGGGAGATTCCAAACCCATCCACACCCAGGAGACGCCCAGCTCCACCAGCTCTAGCATGGTGTATTTTCGAATCGCATTCGCCGATGCAAAGATCGAAAGCTCCCAGCTCTTGCCGGCTTCTTTCATCCGCTCGAGCAAACGCATGGCGCGCGTGCGGTGAAGCAGGAAGTTCTCGTCCATCATGAAGAAGGACTTCACTTTGAGTTCAGACTCGATCCGGCACATCACATCGAACAGTTCATCCCCAGTCTCGTAAAAGTTGACGAACTTCCCTTTCCCGCCAAAAAAAGCCGACGTGGTGCAGAAGTTGCACCCCATGGGGCAGCCCACCGACGGGATGATAGTCGCCGCCGTCCCGCCCTTCCGCTGCGGCAGGCGCACTCCCATGATGCGGGTCTGCAAGCCGGAAACGATTGCCGGATGGCGGATCGGCGCGTGCTCGTCCTCTCCCAGGTACCGGCGCATCCAGGCGATCCCTTCTCCGCGCACGATGTGGTCGGCGTCGATCATCGTTTCCAGGCCAGGAGTTGCGGCCACGTGTCCACCCACTACGATCACAGAATCCGGCGACAGTTCGCGTACCATGCGGCACATCTCCCGGACCTTCAAAACGTTCACGATGATCGAAGAGATCCCAACAACGTCATAGTGGTTCGTGGTTAATTCCTGGGCGAAGGCTTCGCGGGTAGGAAAATCCAGCACGCTGCAAGGCGCCGAAATATTTTCCTGAATCATCATGATGCCCCACGAGCGATGGAACATACGCAACGAGAAACTGCCTTGCGCGCGGGTGACTTGATTGTGATAGAGCTCCATCGGATTGATGGACCGGCTGCCAAATTCGTCGTCTTGCGCATAAGGCCCAAACACAGAACTCAGAAGAATGCGAGCGTTGCTGCCTTTTGGATGAATGTCCATATAACTGCAGCGTAGTTCCTCGGCCGCGTTCTTCGTTGTGATCTCGGATACACATTACGAAACTATTACGTTAAGAACCTATTACATTACGAAACTATTACAAGGCGGACCGTGAAAACAGGATCATGTGGGATCGACTGCGAGGATAGTTGCGTCACGATCCAAACCAGGCTGGTGGTCGGAGACGGCGATTGAGCAGGAAAACAAAGAGCCCCGTAACTCGGGGCCCTTTTGCTCGCTTGGTCGCGTTTTAGTTTATGCGCGCGACCTGGTTCTGACGGTAACTCAGGTTGTCCACGTTGCGGAACATTGGGGTTGCAGGCGGCAGGTTCTGAGGCGCGGCGAACAATGGGTCGAATATGTAATTACGATTCGGCGGATTGTAAACCAGGTTGCAGCACTTGAAAGTGCCGGTCGCATAAGTGCTGAAGTAGAGGCTGACCAGCGAGCCTTTGTAATTCAGTTGCTGCTGTGCCGCCACGCCGCCCCAGTCCTCAAGGAAGCGGAGGAAGTTGTGGACGCCGCCGTCCATGCCGAAGGCAAATTCGGGGTTCTGAGCGACGTTGATAAAGGCGATGTTCTTGCCGCCGGCAATGGCCAGGCGATAGTAGGTGGTGACGGCGACCCGGTTGGGTGTGGAAGCGGGTATGTTTTGGCCAGCGGGATTGATCGGATTCACCAAGCTGCCAGAATAGAGTGCTCCGCTCACGCCGGCATCCTGCCAGTTGTTGGAGAGGACCGTAACCGCGTCCGCAATCACAGCCGCAGCCGAGTGTACGGGCTCCGCCCCCGCATTCCAGGTGGTGTCATAGTTGGCGTTGCCGGGGCTACAGTCGGCGCCGCCGGCGGTCGGGCAGTTGGAGTTGTAGTTCCCCTGGATATAGACGGGGTTTTCCGAGCCGACCGTAAAACCGCCGCAGGCGGTAGGGTTGGCTGCGCTAGGCGTGCAGTTGTTGGTGGCATTGCCCGGCGGCATGGTGGGCAGATTGCCGAGTGAGGCATCCACCAGTTTCAGCCCATGGCGTGCGCCGGTGACACGGTTGGCGCGGCCCACGGTGAAGGTCTGAATCCGATGACCGGGGGCGAAGGGCGTCGGCGGGTTCACGGCGTCAGTATCGTTTGCGGTTGCAGTCCCGAAAGCGTCGCCAACCGTCTTGACGCCGTAAATGTCGAGCGCGCCATTCTGGTTGACGTCTTCCGGGGAGATGCCATTGTAGTTGACCGGTTCCAGAGCTCCATTCGGGGCGAAATTGGCAGCCGCGTTGACGTAGTTGACCGTGTCCTCATACCCGTATTCGCCCAGCAGGGCGGCCGGGCTATGCACGGGGTCATACTGCATGCCCCGCCGGTCCGAGAAGTAAAGGACATAACCGTTCTGCGTGCTGAAGTTGACGGTCGTTCCCGTAGCGCCGGTCTGGCCAAGGAGCCAGCGCCTGAGGTTACCCACGTCCAGTTCGATCACGTTCATGACGCCATTGGGGGTGCCGGTGCCCTGAGCGAAGGTTCCGGCCTTGTCGAAGTTTTCTCCCTCGCGCGCGTCGTAAAGGTTGATGGGATACCAGTTGTATTGCGAGTTCAGGGAACTCACGGAGGTGCCGGAGTTGACGAGGGGGGTGGTGGTGACCGATCCCCCGGTGTAGACGGAGTTGAAGGTTACCGCATCCCCGGCGGCAATGGCGCCGTTGCCGGTGCGATCCGCGCTCATCTGGAAATATAGAATCGCGTTCTTGTGGTCGGTGAGAAAGTTGCTCCCGATGGCGCCGACCGTATTGGTGGCTTGCGCCGCGGCAGAGCCGGGAGCCGTGGGCACCTGCAATCCGCGGGCAAAGCCCAGTTGCAGCCACTCCTTGGTGACGCCCGTCCAAAGGCCAGTGTTGGTGTTTAGAACCTCCACCAGCAGCCAGCCGTTGATAATGGGCCACTCCGCCTTGGTTACGTTGTGCACGGAGGTTGGGCCTCCCGGAACCCATGGCGGCCACACGAAATTGCCGTCTCCCTGAGTGCATGCGTTACCCACAGAGCCCGCACCGCAGGCGCTTTCACCGAAGAAGTAGTAGTTGGCTCCGCCAGCGGGGACGGGAATTCCACTTTGCGCCCCACCCGTGGTCGTGAAAGGTCCCGCGGTGTTCACGAATTCGGTATTAGGAACCATGCTGGCCAATTGCACGTCCTGGGTTGCGTCCCCGTTCCAGCCCGGCAGATGCAGATCGGCTTCTTTGTCGCTGAGCAGGATGCGAATCTGAGCTTCATTGGCTAAACGAGATGCGCCCAGCAAAGAGACCACCGATTCGCCCGCAGGCGGCCGCCGGATGATTTGGTAGGGAAAGGTTGTGCCATTCACAAATGGCAGCGTCAAATCGGTGGCGCCAGTGTTGTTAGGGCCGTCCGTTGGAGGTGGGCCAATACTGCCGTTGCCGTCGATGATATAGCCCTGATAGGGCGTACCGAGTGAAACGTTATACCAGGCCCCGACTTGCGCCGACGCGTGGCCGCCAGAGACGCTGCCGTTTAAGGCGCCAAGAGCGGTAGTGGAAATATCAACGCAAGTGGCGCTCGGTGCTGCGGCTGCGAGGTTCGCCATTTGCGCGGAGCACCCGTTGCTGGTGGTCGGAATCATTACGGTGCCGCTATTGTTGTTGCCGGCGGATGCGACACCGTTGTCCATCTGCTGGCGGATCACGTTGCCGAAGGCGCTGATCTTGTCTCCAAAAACCAGGTTGCAGCAGTTAGCCACGCCTAGGTAGAGATCGCCGTTGGTGTGTACGCGGCCAGCAAAGCCAAGGTCCGGACTGCGGCCGAAGAAAAGGTCGGAATCGGAGAATATGCCGAACTGGAATACCGGGATGAGCGCTACCTCAGCCGTGCGGGTCATGCTGACCGTCTCAGAGTTGCCGAGAGCCCGTTGCGCTGTGACGTTCATGGTGACCGGGATAATCTGCGCGTACAGGCCTGCGTCTGGGCCAGACTGCACGGGGCCCCAAACCGGATTGAGAGCCGCAGTGCAGGGGTCTGCCGCTCCCGGGTTGACTGGGGTCACGTTATAAGCTCCAGCCGCCCCCGTAAATGTGACGGTCGGATCCCAGGTAGGAGGGTTGTTGCTCACGGCACAAATTTCGGCGGCGGTAGGCGCCTGAATGTTCTGGAAGGTGTTGGCCAGGTCGGATGTCATCTTTTCCATGGCGCCTTCGGCGGCACGATAGGTGTAGTTGTTGCTGAGATCGGCCGCCCCGACTTTCTGCTCAGTGTTCACCATGATGAGCAGTGCGACCGCGAATCCCGACAACAGCAACGTCAACAAGAGGGACGCGATCAGCGTGAATCCTCGTGAAGCGAATTTAGCGCTAGGCATCGTGTTTCTCCTCATTTTCCTCAACGATTTCCTTTTTCCTTCCGCCCGTATGAGATCCATATCAATACGCTGAGCCCGCAATCGGGTACTCCTGCTGTGAAGTCAGGTTGCGGGCGGCGATCGAAGTCTGCAGATCAAGGCCCTGATAACCGATGCCCGCGTATTTCGACTGCTGGCTGCGCATGCTCATGTGCGCAATGTTGACCTTCGTGATCATGCCGGGGTTCGTGCCCGCGGGCAGCGTAGCCTGATTGGCGTTCACCACTCCGGCATCGTTGACGTCATAGGTGAACTTGAGGTAGACGACGTTTTCCGCCACCGGAGCGGGAGCCTTCCCGCTTTGGATCCGCATCAGCGTGGGCAACCCAGTGGCGGGAGGAATGGCCAGATAGTAAGTGACTGTCATCAGGCGTACCGCCGACACCGGTATGGCCGTAGAGGCTGGGAGGCCGGGGCCAACAAACTGAAAGAGGCTGCCAACGGCAGCGGCCGGCTGGTTGATATGCCCCGGATCAGCCCCGGCAAAGGGGACCGTGAAGCATGCCGTATTCGGTGCGACTGGCGCACAAACGGCGACCGCGCCGGTGACCACGCCCACAGCTTTGTTGCCGAACAGGATCATATCGCCCCCCTGCAGGCCAATCACAGCGGCGTTCAAAGGCTGGGGTACGGCCGTGCCCACCGGCAGGACGCACGTTCCCGGCAGGGGACTGGGCAACTGGAAGGTCACAACCGTAGCCGCGGCATTGATGGAGGCCGTGTAACAGTTCAGTGCCAGGCTGGCGTCGGCTGTAACGACCGTAATAATGTCAGTGGGACCCGCAGGCATCACAATACCCAGATTAGGGCCGGGAATAATGGAATAGATGAACGGAGCGCCCCCGGAAGTGGGGTAGGCCACAGGCGCGCCGTTGATGTAGTTGCACGTGACTAATCCGCTGCAGGGATAAACCGGCAGGGTTGCGGTGAACGGCAAGCCCACGGCGCTGGTAGACATGCCTTGCTGGCCCAGGGCGCCGGCGCCGGCCATGCTGATGTCGCGCTGCAACAGATTGCTGGCGGAGCGAAAGTCCTGCTGCAGTTCCGCCCTCTGCGACGCGATCCAGCTTGCCTTCATGGCCCGGCTGAACAAATTAGCCGCAGTGACCACGAGGACGGCTCCGATGGCAGCGGAGATCATAAGCTCCAGCAGCGAGAAGCCACGACTCGAATTGGATGTGCGCCGCATCAGTCCCTTTCTAGTGGTACGAGGAAATATATTCATCAAGCACATAGGATTTCGTGCCCCCATGGTTGGGGACGGTGTAATTGATGGTGATGGTGACCTGCACCAGGGTGGGGATGGTGTTGCCGGCGCCATCCAGCAGTTGCGTGATCGCAATCGTACGCGTGAAATTGTTCAGCGAGAGAATTACATCGTCGGCATTACCCACGATCCCATCGGGTCCAGGTTCCGAGAGGCACTCGATGCCGGCGTTGGGGCACACCGCTCCAGCGGCAGTCAGGCAAGCCGCGTCATCGGCTGTACCCAAAATGCCATCGGGCCCGGGACACTTGGGTGATTGGGGGTTGGGCACGAAAATGCCCGCGCCCACGCCGACGTTATTGATGGAATTGAAACCCAACTGCGAAGTGTTGCGCGCGTTGAAGATGCTCTCCATGGCCTCGGACGCCAGTTGCCGGGCAATCATGTCTTCTTGCGAAGTCTCATTCGCTCCGATGGTGATGCCCAGCGAGGCCAGCGTAGCCAGCAGTCCCACGGCGAGAATCACCATGGCGAACATCACTTCAAGAAGCGAGAAGCCGGACTGATCGGTTTGCCGCAACGACGCAATGCGCTTGATCATCATGATTGCACCCAGCTCCATACTGCATTGACTTGGACTAGCTGCCATCCCCGGATGCGGCCCGTATAACCCCACAACGTGACCGCGCGGCAGGTTGGAAGTTGCCCCGGAATTCCCAGGTAAACCACTCCGTTGTTGACATTGCCCAGGGCGTCTTGCGCGCTGCCGTCGGGCTGGAAGTAGATAACGTTGCTGCCGCCGGCCGCGCTCGGCGCCTGGTCAAAATCGAAGATGCTGGCGGCCGTGCCAAAACCATCTGGAGTAGTAGCTGCCGTGTTCGGCAGTCCCGGCTCGAGGTGATAGGTGACTTGCGGCGGCAGATTGGCGGTCATCAAAACCGCGCCCGCTGCCGTGTTTTGCGTCACGGTGATGGTGCCCCCATTTCCAGCAGTGGGGCCGGCGAAGGTTACGACGTAGACCCGCATGTCGGCCGCAGCCGAATCGCGAGCCCGGCGCAATGTAGTCAACGTGGTGTTGTAGGCATCGTTGACCTGTTGCTGCTTGAATGTGCTTTGCATCGTAACCGTGACCGACGCCGTTAAGATCAGCGACACGGTGATGGCGATAGCCATTTCCAGCATGGAGAAGCCGTTTTGTTTGTGCGCTGCCATAATTCCTGTCGATGGGGAAAAACTCGGTCTCGCGCAACCTGCTGCTTGCGATTCCTTGAGTTCCACCCGATCCAAATCACTGAGTCTAAAGCTCATGCTGCTTGCAGCCGGCATGGCCAGCAGGCACGTGTTTACAGTGCCCGCATTCTTCATCGTAGGGAGGGGCGGGAGCACCGTCAAAGCACCACAGTGCAACGAAAAACTATTGGCCTTTTGTAATCAGGATGGTGACTGAGGTCACCAGATCACTCCCGCGGAGTGAGGGGAGTAAATTCTGAGGATTTCTCGAAGCTTGATTCCGGGAAGGGTTTGGTTGCGGGGGCCCGATACGTACCGAATACACAATTTCTCGTCATACCTTTTCGGAGCGAACTGATTCACTGCATTGCGTAAGCGCCGAACCCCGAACGGCGTTGGGTATACATGGCGATTTATCGCCAACTACCCTTCTTGAGGTGCTCCCAATTCCACGGCTTTCATTGACTTGCCAGTTTCGCGGACGCAGGATTCTGCTCCAGTGATCGGTCGGACCATCTCGCGCTGCCGCGTCCTCGCCGGCGAGGCTGCTAGCCAATAAAAACGTGGAACCGCTACCGAAATCGTAACGGCTCCACGCAGCTTGATCGATATATAGAGCTGGCTATTTCTCAGAAGTGATACTTGAACACTAACTGAATTTGACGCGACCCTTGCGAGGTGAATATCTCGCCATAGTTGGACGCGCCGGCCGTGTGTTGTCCGCTGTATTCTTGTCCGAAGTTGAAGATTGGAGTGTTGGTAATGTTTGTTGCATCCATGCGGAACTCGATCCCTTGCGTTTCGGTGATCCTGAAGTCTTTGGCGATGCCCAGATCCGCGGACTTGTATCCGGGACCGTCGAAAGCGCCTACCTGACAATTACCGAAGGTCCCAGCAGCGGGATTGGTAACCGCGGCTGGATTCAGAAAGTGCACTCCCTTGGTTACCGGATCAAACGTCATCGGGACGGTTGCGGGAACGCCCGGCACGCAGTCTGCTCGCGTGGAAAATCCTCCCGTACCGGATGTGTCCCCGCTGGCAAAAATGGTCTGCGCAAGCCCGGTATGAAAGACGAAGCCCGAACTCACCCGCCATCCTCCCGCCACAGCGTCGACAATTTTGTTCATCCCGTTGCCAAATTGCTTGCCCCGGCCGAAAGGCAACTCGTACACGACATAACCGTTGAACAGGTGTTTGACGTTCTGCGGGCATCGGCCGTAGTCGCCCAGTTGATGGTAAGGATCCTGTGGGAAAGCCCAGCCCGCGATGGTTTGCGCCTCGGTGGCCACGTTGTCGCCGTATTGGCCGTAGAATCCCGGCGTGTCGCTCATGCATTTGGACCAGGTGTAGTTCACCTGCGCCTGCAAACCTTTGCGCAGGCGCTCCTGTAAGATGGCTTGCATCGCATGGTAGTTCGAAATGCCGTTGGATATCGTGTACCGTCCCTGGCCTATCTCTCCCAGCAAAATTGGGTTCAGGTACGGACTGGGTGACACTGAGCCATCGGCGTTCAGTTGTTTCTGCTGCAGCATGATGATGTTCATCAGATGCTGATTCTCCTGGCCGACGTAACCGACTTGCACGGTCGTAGCGTTGCCGAATTGCCGCTGGAAGCTCAGGTTCCATTGGTAATGCACCGCAGGCCGGAGATTTACGTCGAAGGCGTGAATATTTACTCCTTGGAAGCATGTGGGATCGAACGCTTCCGCCAGGGCAAGCGTACAACCCGTCGGAAAACCTACGAAGCCCTGGTCCAGCGTGCTGCCCGGCAGGTCGGTTAAGAGGGGATCGAAGGTGACGTTGTGGGCCGTCTCAAATGGCGGGTTTTGTGTGAGCAGGTTGTTGACACCGTTGCTCTCCGTGAAATTGGAGACGCCAAAAGCGGCACGCACAACCGTATCCTTAAGAAACTCAGGTTGCCAGGCAATTCCGATGCGCGGCTGGAAGTTGGTGATGCCGTTGTACCGATGATACAGCGCACGACCGAGCCCGCTGTTGTTGACGGTGGGCGTGATGATTTGTCCGCCGAACAGCCCATAGTTGACCGCGTTGCCATCCGCCGCGGCGCGCGGAGTGTTCACCTCCCAGCGCAGGCCCAGGTTCAGTGTCACATTCCGCCGAATGCGCCAATTGTCCTGCCCGTAGATGGAATAGAGACTGTTCTGTATGTGGCGATTGCCAGCCCCAGCGCCAATGCCCAGGTTATTGGGATCCCCCAACATGAAATCGGCAAGGCCCGATCCTGAGGCGGCGACCGAAGGGTTGGCCGTGTACTGTCCGTTAAAGTTGAAAAAGCCCGCCAATCCTTCGTTGCCGGGGTAAAGGAAATTGTCGCGGTAACGGTTAAACTGGAAACCCACTCGAAATTCGTGATTTCGCCATGTTTTCAGCACCGAGTCGCCAATTTGGATCACCGTGTCAGCGAAAACGTTGGCCGCCGAAAGATTGTTGCCGATGTTCGTAATATTTCCAAACAAGCCTTGAATACTGGGCAGGAACGAACTGGGCGAGCCCGGAATGCCGAAGGTTTGCGGTAGGTTCTTGTTCGCAGGATTCGTATAACCCTGGCTGACCGGGAAATAGCTGAACCCCAGGCGCAAGTCGTTCAACATGGAGGAACTAATCGAGCGCGTCCAATCGATCACACCGTTGTGCAGAGGATACTTGAAGTCGGTAAAGCCGTTGGGCGCCAGCAAGAATGTTTCCGTAGTCGGATTGCGCACGGACTGTTGCGAATAACGCCCCGACACATGATCCTTGTCATTGGGTGTCCAGTCGACCTTCAAGTCGCCCTGGTCCGCGCTGTTCAGGACGGTCTGCGAGTAGTTGAATAGGTTCGTGCCCGGAACATTGGACGCAGGATAGAGAGAAGAGGTAACAATGTTCGTCGCGGCTGTACTCAAAGTGAGGCCGGCGGCGGTTAAATCATTATTCGGAATAAATGTGCGACTGCCGGGCGCAGTACCAGCCTGCGGCGCATATAGCTGCTGGGCCAGGTTGGCGCACAGACCGGCGCCGTCAAATCCTGCCGTGCACAGCTCGCCAAATTTTCCACCACGCTCCGCCGCGCTCATCACCTGGACTGTCTGGGTCGAGCCATTAGGATTCCGGAGTCCCTGGTAGTCGACAAAAAAGAACAGCCGGTTCTTAATGATTGGACCGCCAAACGTAGCTCCAAATTGGTTGAAATGAAGAGCCGCTTTCGGGGTGCCAGTCAGGCCGTTGCTCCAGGAGTTGGCATTGAGTTTATCGTTCCGCCAGAACTCAAAGGCGCTGCCGTGATAGGAGTTCGTGCCGGACTTAATGGTCGTATTCACGATGCCGCCAAGAAAATTCCCGAACTCCGCCGACGGATTCTGGGTGATGAGGTTAAATTCCTGAATGGCATCGGGGCTCGGCGAGTAGGCCACCTCATTGTTGTCATTCTGATTGTTGTCGATACCGTCAAGAATGTAGTTGCTGGTCTGCTCGCGATTTCCGTTGATGTAAGGGCGGCCCACCTGAAACGTGTTCTGACCCGACGTAAAAGCGCCTGGATTCGTGCTGACCGCGCCCGGAGTCAGCAGTGTGAGCTGGCCGTAGTTTCTAGTGAGCAACGGAACGTTTTCCGTCACCTCGTGATCGATGTGCGTGCTGATGTCCGTGGATTCAGTTTGCAGCAGCGGGGCCGCGCCGGTCACTTCGACAGTTTCCGAGGTTTTACCCACCTTCAACTGCACGTCCACGCGCGCAGTCTGGTTAAGCACCAGGGCGAAGGGTGGGTACACGGCGGTGTCAAAGCCCGGAGCAGTCACATTGACACCGTAATTCCCAACCGGCAGGCGGAGCAGGTTGTAGGCTCCTGTCTCATTCGTTTGTGCGGTCCAGACGGTTCCGCGTTCCGTGTCCGTTGCTTTGACCGTGGCACCCTGGATCGGAGCACCGCTGGGATCGGTCACCGTGCCCACGATGCCGGCTGTCACCTCCTGGCCCATCGCGGGTGTAATCATTGCTAGGATTCCAATGAGCGTCAGCAAAACCAGAAACCCACACGTCACTTTTTTCATCGCAGCCTCCTGAGAGCGTTCCCACTTGGGTGTTACAAATCGACGCCTCATATAATCGGACTATGCTATATAGCACATGACAGTCAATGGTCAAGAAGAAAATGTCCCAGCCTGTGGAAATCTTTCTGCCCCCGGTCTCGGAACGCTCTATATCACTCCGCCCCCGTCGGGTCATGGCCGTCGACGGGCAGGAAGCGCGCCGATTTTCGATCCGCCAAGTTAATGGGTCAGATTATGGTCGCTAAATCGTTGAATACAACCTAGCCGCGCGCGTCATCAGGCAACCGAACCCCGGAATGGGCCAGGGTTCTGACTGCCCCGCTCTATAGCAATTACCCCATGCAAGAACCGCGGTTGACGAAGGTCGTGAGGTTTTTCCTTTACAGAAGACCCTTAATAAGCTATATAGCACAATACGCATGGAAACACGCGGCTCTCGATGCGAGTTCGTCCCAAGGGCGCCAATTGCCATCGCGTTCGCCGCCACGGTAGTCTAAGAAGCCGATCATGTCTGGAAATCGCCGCAACGGAACGCCCGCTTACAAGAAGATTCAGAACTCCGTCCGCAAGAGGATTGATGCGGCTGAACTGAAACCCGGGGACGCGGTTGCTTCCGAACGCGAACTGGCCAAGACCCACAAGGTCAGCCTGATGACGGCCCGGCACGCGCTCGCGGGCCTTGAGCGCGAGGGCATTGTCGAGCGCCGCCGCGGCGCTGGGACCTTTGTGGCCGCCCCGAAGATCCACTTCAACAAACTGATGAGCTATACCGAGCACATGTCCAGCCGCGGATTGGCGCCGCGCTCCCGCGTGCTGGTGGCCAAGATCATCGAGGACGAGCAGGAAATTGCCGCGCGTCTGCACCTGCCCGCCGCCAGCCGCATGGTAAAAATCGAGCGCCTTCGCCTGACCGACGAAGAGCCTTTTGCCCTGGAGACGTGCTATCTTCCCGCTTCCGAGTTTTCAGGACTGGTGAATGCTCCTTTGGGAAGGAGTTCACTGTTCGCCGCCTTGCTGCACGACTACGGTGTGGAGTTGGCTTATGCCGACGAGGAAATCGCCGCTGCTGCCGCTGACGCTCGCCTCGCAGAGATGCTGGCTCTGCCGAAAGGCTCGGCTATTCTGCGTATCCGCCAGGTGATTTATTCAACCAAAGGCAAAGCCACCATCTACTGTGTCGGCTATTATCGCTCCGAGCGGCACACCCTCTTTATCCGGCGATTCCGCTAATGCGCTGAAATGCAACGATCATGGATCAACTGCAGGTACCGATGGCTACCCGGCTAAACCGATTGGGCCAGTCTGATGCTCGAACCGCAATGGGCTACACACACGCAATCAGGGAAGATGGTCGCCGCGTCGCGGCGAACCTCGGGCAGCAGTTGACTGCCTGAATTTTGGACCCACTTGGACCTAAATTGTCTTGCAGTGAAATGCTAAGTGATTGGAAAGATTAAGTAGGGTTGGTTGCGGGGGGTGGATTTGAACCACCGACCTTTGGGTTATGAGCCCAACGAGCTACCAGACTGCTCCACCCCGCACTTCGATCATAGTCAATGCCATCGCCATCGTCAAACCGCAGGGATGACTGCCGCGACTTGGGTGGCGCAGCGCTTCAGCGCTGCGATAAAGACGGCAAGAGCGATGACGGCTTCAGCCGCTGAGGTACTCCTTCGCTGAACCCAGCGCTCGTGTGGGGACAGCCGCCCTCGGCTGTCCGATCGAGCGAAGCTCGACGGTTTCTCTCGTCATCCCCGGCAAACTAAACCACTACCCAGATCTGAGCGCCACACTCCGCTCCTACTTCTTCCCCGTCATCACCCACCAAGCCTCTCGATACTTCTCAAACATCGCTCCTTTCTTGCTTCCATCCGGATAGAACCACAAATTTTTCCGTGGAACAAACGCCTTCACCGGCACGACATACCAAATGTCCCGCGAAACAATGTAGGCCACGATCACGTCAATATCTTTCGCCGTAAGCCCGACAATCTTCCGTCCCACATACACCGACGCATGCACCGCATATCCCCGCGCCCCAAACCGCTCATCCGTCGATCGAACCTGCACTCTCCACAACCGCCCGCTGGTGTCGCAAACAAAGTCGTACCGATAGCTGTCTCCCCAGGGCTTCGACACAATCATCCCCATCCCCATAGTCTTCCGAAGAAAGTCCAGCTCCGAAAGCTCCCCCATCCGCTTAGGCGGCAGCCACTTCTGTTTTCTCAGCGATTCTTTTCGCGGCTCACTCTGAGTGCCCCATTTCTCGCGTCCTTTGCGAGAAAGCCCGCCCTGAGCTTGTCGAAGGGTGGGAGCACCACACGATTCACACCGGGACGCTGCCTCCATCTTCTTCTTTCCCCCGCCTCGCTTCCGACGCTTTTTCTTACGCCCGCCCGGCTCATACCTATCATCCGCCACCGCCATTAAATCCCCAATCAACACACTCATCCCAAATCACCCGTAGTCCTCTCTATTTGTCATCTATCCCCAAGTCTTGTCATTCCGAATTTGTCATCTATCCCCAAGTCTTGTCATTCCGAACCGGGCGAAAGCCCGGTGAGGAACCTGCTGTTTGCCGCCGCTGTCACTGCCGAAAGCGCGAGCCGACACGCGCCCTGAGATTCAGATTGGCCGCAAACCCAGCCCCTATTTCCAGTCTCTCAGTTCCAAATTGGGAAGCAAGGTTATCTGAACATCAAAGAAAATAAACCTGTGGAAATCTTCCGGGACCTAGATTTCGGGTGGCGCAGCGCCTCAGCGCCGCGATAGCGGCGTGGAGTACCGTGACTGAGCGAGGCTTCCGCGCTGTGATAATCGCAAGGATGGAACAGGCCTTGAGTGGAGCAGGCCTTCCAGGCCTGCGTAAAGAAGATTTCAGAATTCGCCGGCTTCAGCCGCTGAGGGACCTTGGCTAAGCCGCAACATGGGCCCTAGCCTTCCCAATCTTCACTTCCGCAGACTGGAAAGCATCAATCAGGGCCTCGATTCAAACTGGCGGCAGGCTCTGCAGCACGGTGACAAATTCTTGTGTGACCTTTTCAAATCCCGCAGGCGTAGGATGCAATTCATTGTCCCACCAAGTCTTGTAGTCGTCCGGCAGAACGGTCGAAAGAGTGTTTCGCACGTCTACGTAGTGCAAGAATGAGAACTGGCTGGTCAGCGACTGGACCATACTGTTAAAGCTGTCGATAACTTCATGCATCATCAGGATGCGCCGCGGGATGTTGTTGTCGTCGAAGTTCTTTTCTCGGAAGCCGGGCGCGAGCCACGGCCCAAACAGGTAATGACCAAACACGCCCAGGTAACCGCGTCCGTCAGGAACCGGATAGTCGTAGCCGTGTACCAGTACCGGCAAACTTTTTCCAAAACGGTCACGAATGAGCGAGTCCATGCAACTGATCATGGCGACATAGGCTGTTTTGATCCGGTCGTTGAGAACGCCGTCAACTATATCCTTATCCCAGCCGGAAATGGGAGACAAGGCGTTGTTCAGCAACATGCCGAACTCGTTGCCCGCGATATCGTCTCCGCCGCCCGAAAGCAGGCAGGCCCGCGGGACCGCGCCTAGGGCCTTGATCTTGTCCAGCTTACGGGGGAAGTCGTCGAGCTGTCCTAGATGGTATGCCATTTTCTCAATCGGATCGCCCGCATGCGCGGTCGATTCCACGTCGTATCCGTAGATGTCTTCTAAATCCTTGAGCACATCGTGAAAGGGATAGTCGAACCAGGAGTCTCCGGCAGCAGCGAGGAATCCGGATGTCTGCAGGGGGGTAACCGTTTCCCCGGCCTCGACGGTGGCAAAGTGAACTCGCATTGTCAGAGCGCGTGTGTTAGCCCTTAGGGCGGCGGCACGCCGTTCCCGGGCCCGGGCGCGGGTCTGTAGGATGCCCCCGGCATTCTTACGTCCCAGTTCCATCGCAGCGGTGATCAAGTCATCGTTTGCCATAAGCTCCTCCGGAAGAGTCGCGCTTCATTGCCGGCCGATAAAACAAACCCGTTGGACGCGCGCCGCATAAGCTCCAGCCAGCGCGGAAGTATACCTCAAAAAGCTCTCCATAAAAGGCTTGAGGCCGGGATGTCTGGAAACGTAAGGCCCAGTCCGCGAGCGACCCAGAAAGCGTTGAGAGTTTGAATCCGACCGGGAGCCGTATCGAAGGAACCGCGGGAGCAGCCTGCAACGTCGCTTTTGATTTCGCTCAGCACACTACTGAACCGCGTGAGTCGAAGGCACGGCCAACCCTCATATGTGCTCCCAGCATCGGCAGCCGGCTCTCGCCCTCCGTACTCAGTAATCCGCAACGACTGTGCTCTCCAGATGGGATCGGTCCTGCGTCGCTATCGCCGTGTCAATGATCTTGAGAACTTCATTCTTCTTTTGGTTCCTCTTCTCGGCGCGAACGAATGCGTGCATGGTTCTGAGGAGAACCGCTTCCACGCCAAGCAGATATTCGCTGGCCGACCCGGCCTCGCTGCCGGTGAGCTTGCTCGCCTTTCCATGGGCCAACGTGCTCCGCTCGTCATATGCCTCACTGACGACACGATAGACACTGCCCCGGTCCGAAGCATCCCGACCGATTAACGTCGCGACTCTAAGAGCAACGCGGTATGCCACAGCGTCATTCTCTCTTGAGCACAAGGCTTCCAGCGCGATTATGTAGTCCAGAAGCCGATCAGCCGGGACTTTCTTCTCGAAACTCAAGTTGAATCTTTCGATCGCGATGCGAAGAGGTGTTGACAGCGCGGACGATGACGAGAACATCTGCTGCGATACCCACGAGGAATCCGGCCAATGCTTGGCGATCGCCTTCGCCACACCCTCGTCCAGTTTGTACGCAAACCTCAACGTACTGCGCTCATCGGCAAAACCAAATCGCCCGAATTCAGGTACGAACCCGACATGCTCGTAGTCGAGAAAGCGGATAGAACCCGTTCCGGACTGGCTCAGCCTTAGCGCGGTGGCAGCCTCATCAGCTTCCTTCTTCAGAATCAAACTTAGCTCCGAAAGCTTCTCCTTCGGATATTGAAATGTTATTTCCATTGCAAGCTGACCGGCCTGGGTATACCGCACGCCGCCGATTTGCCCTACCAGGAAACTGCTTCCAAGTGAGAGCGGAACATCCGCGCCATAAGCACGAACTAGCATGCGTTTCACCGTATCTCTCTCGAGGGCGATGATTCTGCGTCGAGGGTCAAGAGTGAGAGGCAGAGCGTCGCCGGTCAAGTGACCCAGGTCGAGGAAGGCTCGTACGGTCGAAACGTTCGATGATAAATAAGCCTCAATCTCATCGTAGAGCTTTGCGAACTCCGCCTCGTTGAAAGCCCCCCCCGCGAGTCCTGAGGAAACGTACCGGTAAACAATGGGAAAAGCGAAGCTCTCGACGAGATCAGACTGCCAAACCACCGTCATCCTACCCTGTCGCTTCAACTCATCCAACTCCGCGGCAACAGCCGTATATGCGCGATGGCTGGGTTTCAAGGGATGGTGTTGCAGCCGCCTGCATCCACGCTGCTCTGAGAGTTTGGGCGTAGTCGTTTCCGTCGGCAATGCCTATCGTTGTCCCTCCGCCAGCGTCGCTCACGACCACATCGTAAAATTTGGCCTGGGGCCACCTAGGCGGATCCCCCGCAGTCCCGCGAAGCGCGTCAAGAAAGTCTTTTATTAGCCTGCGCATCGCCCTATAGAGCGCGGGATAGGTCACGGCGATGAACCCTTCTTCCAGCATGCCTTGATTCTAAATTACGGTTGCGCCCAGCGAGACGATCCCGACCCAGGGTGCTAGCTATGACACAAGAGAAAGCCCCGCTCTCCCGAGCAGGGCCTTTGAATTTACTGACGGCTGAAAGCTGACAGCCGCCTTACTTCGCGTGAACCGACGCCTTAGGCGCGGGCGCGCCGCGCAGCAATCCGTCCGTGCTCAGATCTTCGTCCAGGTCGGGCCAATGAATCCCATACCCGCCGCGGCAATCTTCCAATCCAGGCGCTGCGCAGGCGTGGCGTTCAGCAGGCGTGGATACCACACCCAGCGGCACCGTGATGACGCGGCCATCCTGCAGGCTCACGCTGAGCGCGTCGTCCGTGGATTGCACATCCAGCACTCGCTCATCTGCCGCCGATGCCGAAAAACTCATCCCACGCCTCCGGAAACTGTCTTCTATTCTGGCATGACGGATTGTATAGCGCAGCACCCCAGATTTCGCTAAACTTGCCTCATGGCAAACGGTTCCATCGACGAGAAGCAGCACGCGCACGAACTGATCGACCGCATGGCTCCAGGCCAAGTCGCCGCCGTGGTCAGTCTCTTGGAGATCATGCTTGATCCGCTTGCCCGCACCCTGGCCAGCGCGCCTTATGACGACGAGCCGGTGACCCAGGAAGAAGCGCGTGAGGTCGAGGCAGCGAAGGCGTCGCTTGCCCGCGGCGAAGGCATCCCGCACGAAGAAGTTCTCGCCGAGTTCGGCCTCACTTCCAAAGACTTCGAGCGCATGGGCCGCACGCCGCTGAAGCCATCAGACCCTAAGCAGTAACGTATGCCCAAGAAGATCGTTTGGAAGGATCGCGCCAAGGCCGAACTCCGCGCCGTCGAACAGGCCACGGCTCTCCGCATCCTCCATGCTTTGGCCCGCGCCATTTTCACCGGCGAGGGCGACGTGAAGCGCCTTCAGGACATCGATCCTCCAGAGTTCCGTCTCCGGGTCGGCGACTACCGCGTCCGATTTCGCGAGTTCAACGGCTCCATCGAAATCCTCTCCGTAAAACACCGTCGCGAAGCATATCGGTGATGACGGGCTCCGCGAGCCCTTGATTTTGCCAACGACCAACGACCGACGACCGACGACGGGTTACGAAAAAAGGCCCCGCTCTCGCGAGCAGGGCCTTTGACTTTACTGATGGCTGAAAGCTGATAGCTGACAGCTAGCAGCTGCCTCTTAGTACATGCCGTCCATGCCGCCGCCGCCGTGCCCGCCGCCGCCCATCGGAGCTTCCTTCTTTTCCGGAATCTCCGCGACCAGGGCTTCGGTGGTCAGCATCAACGACGCAATCGAGCCGGCGTTGGTGAGTGCGGTGCGCACCACCTTCGTGGGATCGAGCACGCCTGCCTTGACCAGGTCCTCATACTCGTTGTTCAGAGCGTTGAAGCCGTAGTTGGGGTCCTTGGAGTCGAGCACCTTGCCGAGCACGACCGCGCCTTCTTCGCCGGCGTTTTCGACGATCTGGCGCAGAGGCTCCTGCAGTGCTTTCCTCACGATGTTGACACCGATCTGCTCATCACCCTCGAGCTTCAGCTTGTCGAGAGCTGCGCCGCAACGCGCCAGTGCCACTCCGCCGCCGGGGACAATGCCTTCTTCCACGGCTGCGCGCGTTGCGTGCATGGCGTCTTCCACGCGGGCTTTCTTTTCCTTCATTTCGGTTTCGGTTGCGGCGCCGACTTTGATTACGGCTACGCCACCGACCAGCTTGGCCAACCGCTCCTGCAACTTCTCGCGGTCGTAGTCGCTGGTGGTCTTGTCGATCTGGCTGCGAATTTCTTTCACGCGGCCTTCGATCTCGGAGTGCTTGCCCTTGCCTTCGACGAGCGTGGTGTTGTCCTTGTCGATGGTGAGCTTTTTGACCTGGCCGAGATCGCTGATCTGCACGTTCTCCAGCTTGATGCCGAGATCTTCCGTGATGGCCTTGCCACCCGTGAGGATCGCGATATCCTGCAGCATGGCCTTGCGGCGATCGCCGAAGCCCGGAGCCTTGACGGCCGCGACTTGCAGCGTCCCACGCAGCTTGTTGACCACGAGCGTAGCGAGTGCCTCACCCTCGACATCTTCCGCGATGATGAGCAACGGCTTGCCGCCCTTGGCAATCTGCTCGAGCAGCGGGAGAAGATCTTTCATGGAGCTGATCTTCTTCTCGTTGATCAGGATGTAGGCGTTCTCCAGCGAAACTTCCATCCGCTCCGGATCGGTAACGAAGTAAGGAGACAGATAACCGCGGTCGAACTGCATACCTTCGACCACTTCCAACTGCGTCTCCAACGTTTTCGACTCCTCGACCGTGATGACGCCGTCCTTGCCGACCTTCTTCATCGCTTCGGCAATGATGTGCCCAATGGTTTCATCGTTGTTCGCGCTGATGGTGCCGACCTGGGCTATCATTTCGCCGGAAACGGGCTTGGAGAACTTGTCGAGTTCGCCTTTGGCGCGCTCGCCGGTTTTCTTGTCGAAGGCGCCGCAGACTAGCGAGACTGCTTTCTCGATGCCGCGCTTCATGGCCATCGGATTGGCGCCGGCGGCTACCGTCTTTACGCCTTCGCGATAAATCGCTTGCGCAAGAACCGTGGCTGTTGTCGTGCCGTCGCCGGCTACGTCGGAGGTTTTGGAAGCCACTTCGCGAACCATCTGGGCGCCCATGTTTTCGAGGCCGTCCTTGAGTTCGATTTCTTTGGCTACGGTGACGCCGTCTTTGGTGATGGTGGGCGAACCGAATTTCTTTTCGATTACCACGTTGCGGCCCTTGGGGCCGAGAGTTACCTTGACTGCGTCGGCGAGCAGATTGACGCCGCGCAGGATTGCCTGGCGGGACTCTTCGCCGTGTACGATTTGTTTTGCCATGTTTTTTCTCTCCTGATGAGTTCTGTTGCAGGATTGACCCGCTGGATTTCTTTCCAATGCTGTCAGCTATCAGCTTCTAGCTGCAAGCTTCTCGCTAAACCCAAAGCCTTGTCATCTGAGCGCGATTCTTTGCGCGAAGGATCTCTATCGTTACCGAAGCTACGGGGTGCCGACGACCGTGACGCCTATTTCCTTGCGCCGGCGAGTTCTTTCTTGGCCGAGCTGGCGGCGCCGGTGAGGATTCCGAGGACTTCTTCTTCTTTCATGATGATGAAGTCTTCGCCGTCAATCTTGATCTCGGTGCCGGAGTACTTGCCGAACAGGACGCGGTCGCCCTCTTTGACGGCGAGAGGGAAAGTCTTGCCTTCATCGTTGGTGCGGCCCTTGCCGGTGGAAATGACTTCGCCTTCCTGGGGCTTGTCTTTTGCGCTGTCGGGGATGATGATGCCGCCTCGGGTGGTGGATGCTTCTTCCACGCGACGGACCAGAATGCGGTCATGTAGTGGGCTGAATTTTGCCATATGTGCAACTCCTTTCAGGGGTTGGGTAGTGAGGTTGATGTTCGTAAACCTATGAATTGTTATGGGTTAGCGAGTGTTGTTAGCAGTCTCGCCTATCGAGTGCTAATTATAGGGATGTGAGTGGGGGGTTGTCAAGGGGGACGCGCCTACAGGCCGAAAGCGCCATAGACTTCTTTAAATCCCAATCTGCCAGCTAAAAGGTCGGACTCGCATAACGCTATTGCCTTAGCTTCCGGTACACCCTCGACCACAATAGTTGCTCCGATGCGTTCCGCAGAAAAGAATGAGTTCAGTTCGTGCAGAACGTGTTGACGCAAGATCGATAGCGCCTTCTGGAAGCGAAGCCAGCGCCAGACCTGGTAGAACTCGGTGACGTATTGTAGCGAGGTGTCGCGGGCGTTCCAGCCCCAACGGTTTGTCAGAATGTAGTCAAGGATTCGCTTGCTGCGGTGATAGCTGCCGAACTCTACCTCTGCTGGCCACTTCCCGGCTTCGAGGTCGGTCTGAACAAACTTCGGGCCTAGGCTGTCAAATTTAATCAGTCTCTTCACGAGGCGACGATGTCCGCCGCGTCCTCCGAGCGGACGTGGGACAGTAATCCTAAACACACTCGAACGAGGAAAGAATAGGGCTCGCTTGGGTTGTTTCATGTGTTCACGCTCCTCAGCAGGAATCCACTGAAGCCAGCCAAGGCCGACACTGTGAACCGAATCTGGAGTGAACGCAGAGAAAGCCACGGCTTCGCCGCTCTCATTCCGAAGGACCTCCAACACCACCTCACCCCATGCAGCGAGGTACTGCGCGATCCTGTCTACGGCGCTCGCGACTGTGTCTTCAACCTCGTAATGGTTGTCGCCGGAAAGACTTTCCAAGAGTAACAGCGCGCGATCCGTACCCTCCTCGGAGCCGTTTATCGTTACGCGTATTGCGCGCCGCCGGGACCACGCGGCACGCGGCATGAGGCTAACCGCAATGTCCTGTGTGAACATATGCAGCGTCGCGGAGCGCTCCTCTTGGGACGGCCCACGCCAGAAGCGGACGCCCCTTGGTTTAAAGTCCCGCCGTATGGCTTGTAGCCTTTGTCTATTCCTCCTCATCGTCGCCCTCCGCCTCTTTGTCGTCGAAAACCCGCGAGATGCGCTCGTCCTTCTCGCGCCCCCAGTCAATCCCGCTCGCATCCGGCCTCTTTGCCAAGTAAAGGCGCACGCACGGCCCGGGCCACGCCGAACTCTGCCGTTCATGTGAGCACGGGATGCGAGATACCGGATGAGGGCGCTTTTATGGCCTACATCGCGGGCCTTGGAGAAGGTAAACAATCCGTCGGCGGCGCCCGGAAGACCGGCCAACCGCTGGCTCAGGGCCTGTGACCAACTGAAGCGAACCATGCCGTGGGGGGAGATCGCAAACCTTGGCTTACCATAATTCAGGATTAGAGAGAGCTGGCTGAGGCTGCCGGGGACAGCCGCAATGTACTTATCCCAAACCCTCTGGACCGTGGCCCAGAGTTCCTCGTTGCCATGAAGTTCAGCAAATGTGAGAGCTTGACCGCTGATCTCCATCAGGTCCAAGATCGGTGCCAGAGCAGCTTGTGTTCTCGTCAGGTACGCCGGATCGCTCGAAGCCTCTGGCCTCAGCGCGTCGAACTCGCCCATGCTGCCAACAAACAGGACGGGGAAGATCTCCTTCAGAAGTTCAACGTCGTTCCTGTTGAGTGCCGACAGCGAGGCTTCGGCGAGATTGTGCAGGAACTGTCCGCGGTAGTCCGGCAGGTTTTCCGCGCGTGCTTTTCCCACCATTTTAGCGATCGTCGCGGCCATCTGGACCACCAGATCGGATTCGGCGCTTCGGATGGTCGGCTCGTACTCCTCTGCATTGATCTTCGGCCAAGGAAGGTCACTCAAAATCTTTGGTCGCTTTATAGCCTCGATGTTGCCGGAGATCACCGCAAGATGGTAAGGCACCTGCTGAGAAATTCCCATCGGGCCCGGAGCAGACCGGCAGTAAAGACTACCTGATGCTCGTTGGGGACAAAACGTGTTGGGAGAACCGATGTGCGACGCAGGATTCCGAACAGCAGAGGCAAATCTTCTTTCAGGCGCTCAGCGATTGACTGGTTGACAAGTTCTTCCTGGTACCAACCCGTCGTGAGTCTTCGCCCTACCGCGAGTTCGAATTGCACACGTTCTTTCAGCCACTCAAGTCTCGACGTTAGGAATCCAGGCAGACCGCTGGTGTAGATTGCCTTCTCGGAGGACCAGTCAATATCGGCGAGCGCTTTTGCAGACGCTTCAGGCTTCAGGTTCTCTGTCGAGCGGGCGAAGCTTAGCAGGAGCCCGGTTGCCAAAGTCCCGTAGTACTCTCCCAAAGCGGCGAGTCTGAGATCGTTTTGGGAGTCAGCGCTATTGGTAGCCACAACCGCTTTCGCGATTTCGTCTCCGATCTGCTCCAAGAAATCGACCGCATGGCTCAGCTGATATCGGGAGACCATGGTGCTCAGGTAATTTGCGGTCACCCCAAGGAAATCGATGGCTAATTGTCCGCGCTAGATTGGAGCGACCGCTGTAGATATTGGAGCAATAAGGGTTCTAAGCGTTTTTCTACCCACCAGTAATCAAAACCGACCTCGAAGGGTGTGCGGCCGTCCCGGTTCTTTGAGGAATCTCGACTAGTAGTCGGGTAGTAGATACCACGACGGATGAGTGAAAGTGCGTTCGAACCAATAGCTCTTCGGCGGAATGTCCGATTTTAGGGTTTGGTATCGGCTTAGTATCCAAAGAGTTTGGTTAACCAGCTTCGACAGGGGCCTGCCCCCTAGGTGCGGTGAGCTAAAGCAAATGTCATAAAGTGCAGCGACCGCCTCAAGACTCTCGGTCGCAACTAGGCGAGAATTGTCTTGAAATGCTGTCTCGATCCAGCGGAAGCCGCCAGGGCGCACTTGGTCATGGCTTAAGAAATTGGTCAAAGGCCCCCGCGGCGAGATTGGTCGGATCAAAAAAATTGAAGGCCTGCTGCCCCAGATGAACAAAGACAAGGATAGCTATCGCTGCCAAGACGACTACACAGGGAACACCCAGATGTAATGGCGGGACGCCGGCGAAGGTGAGGGCAACTAGGGCGAGAGGCAAGAAGGTAGCATATGCGACGTATCGCATGTATAAGGAACCGGTCCGCTCGCCTACGAATAGATTGCGGACCTGGCTCGGCGCCTTCGCGAAGACGGTGGCAGCCACCGATGACAGCGCGGTGTAATAGAGAGCTATAAAGACTCCGCCGATCTGCGCTACTGTCTCCATGAATGACGCGTAGGCCGAGGGTTCCGGGGCCTTCCATCTTGCGAATCCCCCTAGTCTGCCAACGAGGGTCTCTATCAGCCAGATCAGGCTCGCGATCAAACTAGCGAACAACATCTGGCCGATGACCGCGCGGATGAACCGCAGAAGGAGGCCGGAGTCTCGCTTTCTTTCTTGAGCCCAGCGACGAATGCGGAAATAGGAACGAAAGACCTCGAAACGAAATCGCTTTAGCGTTTGTCGCAACTGCCAGAAGAGGCGGGACTGGGCGAACCGGACGTAGGTGGCGCCCTCATATAGGCTCTAGCTGTAAAGTACCTCTAAATGCAGCTTTCCGCCCAGCAACTTTGTTCGTGGCGGGCGATGCGGAGACAAGGTACGGACTTCCCCGGCATACCTCAGGGGCTGAAGCCCGGATTCTTGTTGGCCTCCGGCGGCACGACTGAAGTCGTGCCCTTCCCGATCTCGCTCTCGGCATGCGGTAGGGGCGGCGGAGAAATGCAGGGATCCTTCGTTGGGAGTCGCTCGTTTTGCGCGCGACTCCGCTGCCTCAGGATGACAATCGAATGAGAGCAAAGTCAAAGGCGACGGACAGGCGTGTCCGTCCCCAGGCAGGCGATCAGATGAAGACATCGGCGGAGACGCGAAAACGGCGGGCCAGGCCGCGGATGTGATCTACCGACAGCGGGCGTTTACGGTGCAGGATCTCGGAGATCAGGGTTTTGTGCTTGAACACATCGAGGAGATCCTTCTGTTGGAGGCCGTTGGCGGCCATCAGTTCTCTTAGAACGTCCACTGGATCGGCTTTGGATTTCAAAGCGAAGGTTCTCTTCTCGTAATCTTCGATCAGCACTCCAAGCAATTCGCAGTAGCGCTGCTCAGCGCTGCTCAGCGATGGCTTGTGAAACATCCGCTCCAGTTCCGCGAGGTAATGCTTGTGTTCCGCCTTCGTATGGATCACGGCAGGCGAGTTCTTGCTGAGCAAACGGGGATACTCCAGTGCCGGCGACGCCATGATTACAGTCCCTTTCTCGTAGATTGCTTGTGGCTCTGCACTCGCAGGACCAACACAGTTTGCGTATCGTAGTGGATGATCGACGTCAGGCGGAAGCGGTTTCCTTTGAGGTCGAAAACGACGTGCGGAGGAACGTTGTCGACTCCGCTCCAGGTCGATTTGACCTCCATGAAGTGCCTCCATTTCGACGCTTCGACCACTCGAACCCACGCTTCCAACGCTTTGCCCAGGCCGCTGCCGGGATAATCTCTCTCGGCCTCAGTCAGGCGCTCGCGGCCTACAATCCGCATTCCTCATGATAGTTCACAGATTGTGAACTGTCAAGTGCCAACGGGGGCGGTCCCAAGTTCAAAGACAAAAGTCAAAAGCGGCGGACGAGGGCGTCCGTCCTACACGGGCAACCGCGACTTCAAAATCTAAGGTTAAAGGTGACGGACGGGAGTGTCCGTCTCACACGGGCTGCCTCAGGGGCTGAAGCCCGGAATCTTTTTGGCGTGTGACGGCGCGGCTGGAAAGCCGCGCCCTTTCAAAACTCATCACGTCTGATGGCGCGACTGAAGTCGTGCCCTTCCCGATCCCGCTTTCGGCATGCGGTAGGGGCGGCGGAGAAATGCAGGGATCCTTCGTTGGGAGTCGCTCGCTTTGCGCGCGACTCCGCTGCCTCAGGATGACAATCGAATGAGAGCTGAGCGCTCTTAAACTTGGCTCTTCCAGCTACGGTTTCTGCTCGGGCTCCGACTTGGGTTTTGCCAGGGAGCGGACGTAGTTGACCAGGTCCCAGTTTTCTTCGGGCTTGACGCGGTCGCCTTCGGGGGGCATGTCCTGATGGCCCTTTTTGATGATGTAGAAGAGTTCGCCGTCGGTGCGGTCTTTGAGAGTGTTGGGATCGGTGAAGTCGGCGAGTTTCAGCTTCATGTCGGCGGCCATGTCGGTTTTGCCGTTGCCGTCTTTGCCGTGGCACATGGCGCAGTCCAGGGTCCACCACTTCTTGGCGCGTGCCAGAGACTCGGGCGAGGACTTGACGGGATTGGCCTGTTTGGCGGCTTCGACCGGAATCGCGGCGTAAGAGGGCGGCGCGACTTTCTGCGGAGTTTGCGTCTGTTGTGCGGAAAGCGCGGCCAGGAAAACGAATGCGATGGAAAGAAGCAGTGCGAGTCTGGAAATGTATGTGGACATCGGAGCCTCCGATGCTGGACTACTTTTTTATTGCGAGAGAATTGTAGCATTGAGGATGGGTGGGGGCTGTGTCCTGGATCACGGTGGGCATCATCGCGCCGATATTCATTGCATCCAGGAAAAAGCCTTTGACCGCGAAGGTCGCGAAGAACTGCCGCGAAGGACGCAAAGAAATGCGGGAATCTGCATGGGGGAATCCGGAGCGGGTTGATCGTGCTTGCAAAATTGGGTGGAGTCGGGCAACCTCCAAGGGCATGAGACGAATGAATGGATCTCTTTTATCTTTCCTGATCTTCTGTTTTGTAATCATGGCCGCGGGGCTGGGTTGGGCGCAGGCGGAGCCTGGGCCGGAGGAGGGTGGGCACGAGGTGCAGGTTTGGAGCAGCGGCGGGCACTCGGTGCCGGGCGGGACTTCGCACACAGGGATTTCCGATGTGGGGCTGCGCTATGGGTGGGTGATTACGGGGGAACATCTGCCGGGATTTTTGCGGGGACGATTTGAGTATGTGGTGGATGCGGAGCCGGTGTATTTGATTTCTCAACCGGCAAATACGGCGTATGGGGTGGGATTCAATCCGTTTGGGCTGAAGTGGAATTTCGCGCGGCGGGGGCGGCTGGTTCCTTATTTTGAGCTGAGTGGAGGGACGCTGTTCACCGATCACGATGTCCCGGCGAACACGAACACGGTGAACTTTACGTCGGCCGCGGCGCTGGGGACGCATGTGCTGGGCGCGAAATACAACTGGAGCGTGGAGTTGCGGTACATGCATATTTCGAATGCGGGGCTGGCGACGCCGAATCCGGGGATCAATACGGTGCAGGTGCGGGTGGGAGTGGGGAGGTTCTGGAGCAAATAGAGGGACGGCTCGAGTCGGTGGAAAACGAGAAGCCCCACTTCTCGCAAAAGACGCGAGAAATGGGGCGTCCTGCTACCTGTGCTTTGAAGGCGCCTAGGTGATAATGGTCACGCCTTTTTGGATTCCCTGCGGGCACACCTGACTTACGTCGTAGAAATACGTCTCGCCTACAGTCAGCCCAGTGCTCTTTATACGTATGGTCGATGGGTTGGGGACCGGCATGGGGGAGGCGACGGTGAAAGGCCAAGCCTTACCGGGGATTTGGGTGATGGTCTGATTCCCATTGACGCCGTTGAATGTTACTTGAGCCCCTAGTTGCGCCTGGAAGCTATCGCAGATGTTTGGCGTGACAGGGTTAGGCGGTGTGTCGTCGTAGTTTACTCTTTGGGTTGCCATAAATGCTCCTCTCTTCGTTTTGTGTTCTTCTTCGCTTCCTTGCTTTTCGGGGCCGTCACGGAGGCGTGCACCTCGCAGACTATAGGCCCCACTCCAGGGGAATCCACCGGGGTTACTTCGATTTGATCAATTGCTGATAGGCCGGTATGCCGGCGAGATTATCGAAGTCGTGCAGACTACGGATCTTATCTGCCGTGTACCCCGCTTGCAACACCTTGGCCAGGAACTCAACGGCCAGGCTGCTTTCGCCCAGATGGTTATACACCGAAGCGGCGTCTAAGAGTACATCTTTATCGTTGTGACCGTACTGCAGGGCCTGTCCGAGATATAACAGGGCGTTTTTTCGGTCGCCAAGCATCGAGTAATAGCTGGCCAGGCTACTGAGTACATCCGGATCGTGGGGATTGACCTTCAATTCGGCCGAGGCCAGTTCAATTGCCTTGCGGTAGGGAGCCACGGACTGATCTTTCTTGCCTGAATAGAAGAGTGCGTCGCCCAGATTGCCCCAGATCACATACTGCTGAGGATCGAGTTTGGCCGCTGACTGGTAGGCTTCGGCGGCCTCGGAGTATTTATTCAAACCGAAATACGACACACCAAGGTTGACGTATCCTGCGTAGCTGGGCCGGAGGGCGATGGACTTCCTCAAGGGATCGATTGCCTTGGCGTACTGCCCCGTCTCGTTGTATATGACGCCGACGTTGGAATAGGTGGCGTACCACTCGGGCGCGATCCGGATGGCATTATGGTACATGTCCAGCGCCTTCTCGTACTGGGTGCGCCCGAGATAGAACGCACCGAAGTTGTTATAACAGTCGCGGCTGTTGGGATGAGCCTGGATGGCTTGCTGGTAGGCCTTTTCGGCTTCGGTGATCTTGCCTTCGCGTTCGAAGGCCAGGGCGAGGCCGAGGGCGGCTGCTTCATGGGTGGGTTCGAGGCCGAGGGCGAGCTGGAATTCAGCGGCAGCTTCCGGGTAATGTCCAGTGCCGTTGTCGATGAGGCCGAGACAGACGTGGCCGGCGGCGCCGGCATTGGCGAGTTTAACGGCATCATTGCACCCACTCTGCGCGGGAGCGAGCCACTGCTTCTGCTTGGTGTCGGAATACTTGAACCAAAAGCTCTCGCCGAGGACGGCTTTGGCCATGCCGAAGTTGGGATCGAGCTTGAGGGCGGAGCGCGCCATCAAGGCTGCGATGTCGAGCTTCTCGGCTCTGCTGTGATCGAGGAGATAGCCTTGGGCCTGCAGATAGTACTGGTAGGCCTCGGCGTTGTCGGTGCCGTGATACTTGAGAGCAGCTTGTTCCTCAGGGCGCAGTTGCAAGCGCAGATCTTTGACGGCTCCTTCGGCGATCACTTGTTCCGCGGAGAATGCGTCGGTGGTGGGAACGGTGAGAGAGCCGGTGCCAACCGGAGCGCCGGTTTGCGCATTCAGCAAAGAATAAGTGACTTTGACCAGATCGGCGGACTGGGGCTCGAGGGCGAGAGTGAGTCCGAGATTTGCGCCGAACATGTGGGCGGCGTCAGGGAGCGTGGAGATTTTCTTTTCCTGCAGATTGCCTGGCGGCACGACTTCGAAGGCGCGGTCTTCGGTGAGTTTGCCGAGTTTGGCGGCGACGCTTTCCACCAGGCCCTGGCCGAGAGCAATCAGTTTGGGGTCGGCATTGGCGGCAGCGGTGAAGGGAAGGACGGCCAGGATTTTGGTTTGGGGCAGTTCGCGGGGCTGGGATTGTGCAGGCGCGTTGTTTGCGGTGGAGGAGCGCAGCCACCGGCGGACGGGACCGTAGGCTAGAAGCAGAGCTACGATAACCAAGACAATCGCCAACGCCGCGAGCATGCGGTACTGGTGGAAAGCGCCGGGCAATAATGCAACGCGCTTCGGCTTCCCGCCTTGTTGAACGCGGCGCAGGTCGTCCAGGAGCGCGGCGGTGTTGGGGTAGCGTGCGTCGGGATTCTTGGCCATGGCCCGGGAGATCACGCGGGCTAGAGGTCCGGGGACATTCCTGAGAGGGGGCGGATTGACGTGGACGATGCGGGCGATGGTGGTGGCGAGGCTGTCGGTTTGAAAGGGCTGCTCGCCGCCGAGCATTTCGTAGAAGACGAGGCCGAGCGAGAAGATATCGGAGCGTCCGTCGTCGGGCTGTTGGAGCAGGACTTCGGGAGCCATGTAGGCGGCAGTGCCGCCGGTGGCGGTCATAGTCTCCATGCTCTTGGTGGCGTCGTTGGGATTGCTGTTCCAGGCGCGGCGGGCGACGCCGAAATCGAGAATCTTCACCCGATTGCCGGAAGTGAGCATGATGTTTTCGGGCTTGATGTCGCCGTGAATGATGCCTTTTTCGTGAGCGGCCTGCAGTCCCTCGCAGCACTGGGTGGCGATGGCAAAGAATTCGCCGGTGGAGATGGGGTGTTGGAGGCGGTGGCGCAGGGTCTCGCCTTCGATGTACTCCATCACGACCCAAAGTTCGCCGGCGTGCTCGACGACGTCGTAGACGGCGCCCACGTTCGGGTGATTGAGGGCGGATGAACGCTGGGCTTCCTTGAGCAGGCGCTTGCGGTCAGCTTCCGTGGACTTGGCGTCCGGCGCCATGCGCTTGATGGCGACAAAGCGCTTCAGAGTGGTGTCTTCCGCGCCGTAAACCTGTCCCATGCCGCCCGCGCCGAGGCGCTTGGAGATCACAAAGCGGCCGACAGTGGCGCCCATGAGAGCATCCGCAGCAGGGTCGGCAGGAACAGCCGCAGGGGGCGTCTTGATCTGATCTGCCATGGGCGAAGTGCGTGCCGAATTTTCCAATTCTAATCTTAGATGGGGAGGAAAGCCAAAGCGAAAGGGGAAACGGCCTTCACCACGGAGGCACGGAGACACGGAGGAAAGCTCAGAAGGGGATTTCGTTGGTGGGAGCTGCGGCGCGGGAAGCCTTGAGCTTCTTGACACGCCGGACAAACTCTTCGGTGCGGGCGTTCTTCTCAGCTTCGGAAAGTCCCATCTCTTCCATTTGTTCTTCGAGAAGGCGAGCAATTGCCTTGAGATGCTGGCGGGAGTCTCTTTGTTGTTTCTGTGATTGCGGGGAGGGAATCGGGGACATCCGACGACCGTTTCTCCTAGGTTTTCTCAGAGATGTTAGTGTACTCGACGGTTCAGCCCAAGTCTACGTACTTTGGTGGCGAAGAAGCAGTCGAGCTGCGCTCGACAGGACAGCCGAGGGCGACTGTCCCCACAGGGCCATCTCCCGGAGATACTGCAGGGAGCCGGCGTCCCTTGCTTCCATCCTCCAGCCCCAGCTATTCTTCTCACTTATGTCAACGCTGGTGGAGTGTGTGCCGAATTTTTCCGAGGGGCGCGACAAGGCTAAGGTCGACGCCATTGTCGACGCCATGAAAGTGGCCGGCGTCTACCTGCTGGACCGCGAGATGGACGCGGACCACAACCGGTGCGTGATTACGCTGGTGGGCGAGAGGGAGGCGATTCAGGAGGCGGCGATTCGCGGGGTGGGGAAGGCCGCGGAATTAATCGATCTGAATGTGCATAAGGGTGCGCATCCGCGGATGGGCGCGGCCGATGTGGTGCCGTTCATTCCGATTGATGGCGTGACGATTGAAGATTGCGTAGCCATGGCACGGCACGTGGGGGAAGAAATCTGGAAGCGGTTTCAGATTCCGGTTTATTTGTATGAGGCGGCGGCGACTACGCCGGAGCGGCAGGGTCTGGAGAACATCCGGCGCGGGCAGTTTGAAGGGATCCGGGCGGAGATTGCGACGAATGCGGCGCGGAAGCCCGGATTTTGGCGAGGCGCGGGTGCATCCGACGGCGGGCGCAACGGTGGTGGGGGCGCGGAAGTTTCTGATTGCTTACAACGTTTTCTTGAACACGCCGGATGTCGAGATCGCGAAGAAAGATGGCGAAGGCGGTGCGGTTCTCGAGCGGTGGGATGCGGTTCGTGAAGGGCGCGGGATTTCTGGTGCGGGGGTTGGCGCAGGTTTCGATGAACCTGACGGATTTTGAGCAGACACCCGTGCATCGGGTCTTTGAGATGGTGAAGCGCGAGGCGGCGCGGTATGGAGTAACGCCGGTGTCGAGCGAGATTGTGGGACTGATTCCGAAGAAGGCGCTGGAAGCGGCGGCGGAATGGTTTCTGCAGGTGGAGAATTTCGATTCGTCATTGATTTTGGAGAACCGGCTGGCTGCGGTGATGAGCGGAAAGATGGCGGTGGGCGGATTGCGGGCGGGCGTCGAGCCATTTATCGAGCAGTTGGCCGCGCCCACGGCTACGCCCGGCGGCGGCAGCGCGGCGGCGGCGGCGGGGGCGATGGCGGCGGGATTGGCGAGCGATGGTGGCATCGATGTCGCGAGGGAAGAAGGCGTATCTGCAATATGAGTCGGAGTTGAGTGGGGCCATTGCGCGGTTGGGGCCGTTGCGGGAGGAGTTGAAAGCTGCTGTCGATGCTGACGCGGTGTCTTACGATGCCGTTATGAAGGCTTACAAGGCGGCGAAGGCTGATCCTGCTGGTGGTGATGCGGCGGTTGATGCTGCTCTGAAATTGGCTACTGGCGTTCCGCTCGGCGTTGCGGAGAAGGCGCGTGAAGTGTTGCAGATTACTCAGAGCTTGTTTGCCGTTAGCAATCCTAATATGAAGTCGGATTTGACTACAGCGCAGGCGCTGGCTGGGGCAGCGATTACCGGGGCTTTGGCGAATGTGGAAATTAATCTGGCGTCGTTGAAGGACCGGGCTTTCGCGGCGGACGTGCGGAAGAGGGTGGATGCCATCACCACGAAGTGAATTTGCTTGGGCGTCGTCTTCGTTAGGTACCTCAGGGGCTGAAGCCCGCAGTCTTTCTTGGCTCCGGACGGCACGGGTGAAGCCGTGCCCTTCCCGAACCTATCCATGAGACGGCGGCGCTACAATCCCGCGGCTTTGACGAACAGGAAGTCGAGCTTCGCTCGACCCGACAGCCGAGGGCGGCTGTCGCCACATGTCTTAGTCTCCTGCGCTGGTCGCTGGCGCTGCTTCAGGTCTGGTTCTAGATCCCCACCAGGCCTCGACCCCTTGGCGTGCAAGTTTGAAGATCGTTCCGCGATTCTCCGAGATTACTTTCCACCAGGCAAAGCGGCCCAGCATGGGGAAGTAGATTCCGCGGAAGCAGATGCGCGCGAGGAAGATGTTGACGCGGTAGCCGAGCGGTTGGTCGTCGAGAGAGTCTACCGCCTGTGCGATCGCTTCCGGGCCGTAGGCGTGGGACCATCCATAGTTCACTTCGGCATGAGCCTCGTCGATGCTCATCTTCAGTGGAGTGTGCGCCATGGCGAAGGGGATGAACTCCTGCCAGTGTTTGGGCCGGGTCAGGCGGCCCGCGACATCCAGACGCTTATAAAGCGGAGTGCCAGGCAAGGGAGTGAGCAGGCCGAAAATCGGCAAGCCCGGCGGCCAGGTGCGGACTTGGGCGAGCGTGCGCTCGGCCGCGCCCACGGTGTCGTTATCCATGCCGAAAATGAAGGAAGTGATGGCATACACATTGCGCTGCGCCAGGCGTTGCAGGACGGCGGCATACTCCTCCGGTTTGTTGAAGCCTTTGTTGACGTCCTTCAAGTTGGCGGGATCAATCGACTCCATGCCGATGAAGACCCACTTTCCGCCGGAGGCGGCGATGAGGTCGACGAGTTCCTGATCGCGCAGGAGGTTGGCGCTGATCTGGGCGACCCAATTCACCTGCGCGCCGGCGGCGATGATGTCGCGCAGCAAGGACTTGGTGCGCTTGAGGTTGATGGCGAAATTGTCGTCGATGAAGAAGACCGCCATCTGTCCGCGTTCTTTGCGGGCTCGCGCCTTCAGCAGTAAGAGTTCGTTGACGACGCTTTCGTTGGTGCGAAAGCGGATGGAGTCCCCGAAGAATCCGGTCACGGTGCAGAACTCGCAGCCGTAGGGACAGCCGCGTCCCGACTCGACGGGAATAATGCGGAAGGTTCCCCAGCCCTCGCCGATCTTCTGCAGCCAATGCTTCGCCGATTTGGGCACCAGATTGAACTGCTGGAGATCGATGGTGTCCCAGGGGATGACGGGATACGGCTTGAGCGACGGCTTGAGTTCTTTGCCGGCGGCATCGACGGGCGCGTAGATATCTTTCAATTCGCCGCGCGCAGCGTCTTCCACAATGCGCGGCCAGGTGTTATCGGCCTCGCCCAGAGCGACGGCGTCGGCGTGGCGGGGACCGCCATCGCGGCCGAGTGCCTCGTCCGCCATTTCGGTGACGTGAGGGCCGCCCATGACGACGGGGACGCCGACGGCGCGCACGGCATCGGCCATGCGATAGGCCTTGGCGATCATGCGAGTCATAGCGCCGATGCCGACGAGATCGATTTTCTGCTCACGCACGTAGCGGGCAATCCCGGCTTCGTCCATCGGCTGAGCGTTACCGTCAATCAGCACAACCTCATGGCCTGCGGGGGTTAGAGATTTCAGGAGGAACATCCAGAGGTGAGGCATGAAATTACGCGTGACCCCGTTGTCGGGGTTGTACAGTAGGATTTTCAATATTGCCCTGATTTCCCGGGCGCCCAAGGAAGTGGGGCGTCTGTGTGCGGTAGCGTACTTCGGCATCTTACAGCCAGTTGCCGCTGGCGGAACATTTTATTTCTCTTTAATTTCTCCACTGGGGGAGAGACTGTCCCAAATTGATCACTAGGCTAGTACCTTTGGCTGGGGCAGGGACTTGGCTGGTTGGCTTAGAATAGAGCAACAGGGAAAACGGGAAGGCATGAACCTGCATCTAAATCGCAAGGCGCAGGGAAAATCCCGTTCATTATTTACAGTTCCGTGTTTAAGAAAATCTTTGTGAGGACCGAGGCAGTTATGAAGACCATGAAGGCTTGTCTGACTGTGATAATGCTGGCAGTGCTTGGCGTGGGCATGGCGAATGCGATGCCGCTGAATTCGTCAGGGCGCGCGGTGGTTCCCGCGGATTTGCAGCAGTTGATTTCGGTGGATTACCGGGCGCTGAGAGACTCGACAACCGCGACCGCGCTGAAACAGCAACTTATGCAGGCGCAGGAAAACCTGCAACAGTTCGAGGGCGCGCTGAAGGGCGTCGGCATCAATCCCGAAAAAGACATCGACACGCTAGCCCTGGCCTCGTTCCGTACAACCAAGCAGGGGGTCCGGACGATCGGCATCGCCAGCGGGCCTTTCGACATGAAGGCTGTAGTCAAGAAGTTGACGCTGCGAAAAATCAAGCCCACGAAGTACCACACAGCGAATCTGTATCCTATGGATGGCGGCTTCCTGATGACGTTTCTCGACGACAGCACGCTGCTGTTCGGCGAGCCATCGGCGGTGAAACTGGGTCTGGATACGCGCGACGGAGAGATCCTCAACCTGGACTCGAACCAGACCATGGCAGACATGATGGGCAGCGTGGATGCGTCGGCTTTCTGGAGCATCCTGGACCAACAGGGTACGCAGAACATGATGCGGTCGGCGCTGGGTGATGCGGCCAAGATCGCCGACTACGAAACGGTCAAGAAGCGAGTATTGGGTTCGTACTACACCATGGACTTTTCCAGCGGGGTGAATTTTGATCTGACGGTTGTGACCTCGGATTCGGTGACTGCGGGGACACTGTCGATGGTGATGAAGGCCGCCATTCTGTACAAGAAAAGCGGCGCTACACCCGTGGAAAAGGCGGCTATGGACATGGCCACGGTCGATTCCGACGGCTCAAAATTTATGATGCACTTCAAGGACAGCGACGCGCAGTTTCAGTCGCTGATGCATTCGCCGTTGTTTGCCGCGATTTCGAAGTAAAGGGCGAGAACCTACCACAGAGGCACAGAGGCACGGAGGAAACCGGTCTTGGTGCCTTTCTTTTTACCCAAAGAATTTTCTTCTCCGTGCCTCTGAGTCTCCGTGGTAAGAAACATTTTCGCGGTGAGCTTACCTTGGTTTTCTCGCGGCGCGTTTCTCGCGGGCCCAGCCTTCTTTCACCATCTGGCGTGCGCGGCCGATGGCTAGGGCGTCTTCGGGAACATCATTGGTGATGCACGATGCTGCGCCTATGTAGGCGCCCTTGCCTATGCGCACCGGTGCGACCAGAGTGCTGTCGCTGCCGATGAAGGCTCCGTCTTCGATGAACGTAGTGTGCTTGCCGAAGCCGTCGTAGTTGCAGGTGATGGTTCCGGCGCCGAGGTTGACCCCCGCGCCGATTTCAGCGTCCCCGAGATAAGTAAGGTGGTTCGCTTTGGATCCCTTGCCCAGCTTGATCTTCTTGGTCTCGACAAAGTTGCCGATTTTGGCGCCTTCTCCAATGTCGCTGGCCGGGCGCAAGTGAGAGAACGGACCCAGCGATGCGCCTCGCCGGACGATGGATTGTTCAAGCACGCAGCCCGGTTGCACAAGGACGTCGTCGGCGATCTCGGTGTCGCGAATCACGTTGAAGGATTGAATGCGACAGGCGGCGCCGATTCTCGATTTGCCCAGAACCTGGACGAAAGGCTCGATCACCGTGTCGGGGGCGATTTCTACGCCCTTATCGATCACGCAGGTGGCGGGATAGAAGATGGTAACACCCGCGGCCATGAGTTCATAGCACTTGCGCATGCGGATCTGATAGTCAATGAAAGCCAGTTCGGCGCGCGTGTTGGCGCCGAGAACTTCGACAGGATTTTCCGTCTTCCAGACCACGACGCGCTGCCTGGCCTGGCGCAGGATCCCGGCCATATCGGTGAGGTAGTATTCGCCGTGAGGGTTGGCGGTGGAGAGTTTCGCGATCTGCGAGAACAATTGCGGCGAGGCGAAGACGTAGAAGCCGGCGTTAATCTCATGAATGTTTTTCTGGGAGGGGCTGGCCGATTTGTCTTCGACGATGGCCTGGACTTCGGCGCTGCTGTTGTTGCCCGATCTCTTGCGTAGGATGCGGCCGTAGCCGGTGGGGTGGTCGAGGTCGGCGCTGAGCAAGGTCATGGCGGCGTGCTGGTCGAGGTGGAAGTTGAGCAGGCTGGCGATGGTCTGGGGCGTGATCTGCGGGGCATCGCCGGAGAGAACGATGACGTGATCGTAGGCGGAGAGTGCGGGCTGTGCGACCATCAGAGCGTGACCGGTGCCGCGCTGCTCGGCCTGCAGGACGAAATTGACGCCGGTATCGGCGACGGCGGCGCGGACACGGCCGGCTTCGTGACCGATGATGGCGAATACATCTTTTGGCGGGACTACGCGCGTAGCGGCTGCGATGACATGAGCGAGCAGCGGCTTGCCGCCGACTTCATGCAGCACTTTGGGAAGCTTCGACTTGAGCCGCGTGCCTTTACCGGCAGCCATGATGGCGACCGCCACGCGGGGGGCGGAGGCTGTGGGAGTTTTCGAAGAAGGTGCGTTCCCGGATTTCTTCATTCGCCCCACTATACCTTGAGGCGGAAGAGTACAGAAAGAGGGATGCTGGGTTCCGGCGTGGCTGTTGTGGTCCCTCGGATAGAGCACCTCATCGCGGAGGACTGCCGCGGCCTTTGCGGTCTAAAGCTCATAACCGCAAAGTGCGCGAAGGAATGCCGCGAAGGACGCAAAGAAAGCCGAACTGGACCCTACCGATTCCACGGTAGTGGCTCAGTTTGAAAAGGGGCGGCTGTGTGCCCACGGGAGATCCCTCGTCCCGCTGGTGAAAACGCGGGACTTCGGGATTGACGCCGGAGGGGCACAACGCCGAAGATTTTCGAATTAAGCCACTACCGATTCCACGATCAAGTGGCTATTTCGTGTGCCACGGGATAAAATCTTTCGGCACAACTTCGGCACGCCACGACTCGATATAGACCGGCAACCAAGGGGGAAGAAATGCCTAAATATGTGATTGAGCGCGAGATCCCGAACGCGGGAAGTTTGACGCAGGACCAGATTCTGGGGATTTCACAGAAGTCTTGCAGCGTTCTGAAGAACCTGGGTCCGCAGATTCAGTGGGTCGAGAGCTATGTCACTCAGGACAAGATCTACTGTGTCTATATCGCTCCGAATGAGGCGATGGTGCGGGAACACGCCAAGCAGGGGGGATTTCCGGCGAACCGCGTATCGGAAGTGAAGCGGATGATCGATCCGACTTCGGCGGAGGGGTGATCAGCTCAAACAGATCGGCGGCTAAAGCCGCTATTGGTTTTGTGAGGCTGTGCGGCGCGGCTGGAAGCCGCGCCCTTTCAAAACGAATCGCAGTTCAGTTTGGGCCGTAGTTTTGTCAGAGGCCCAGGCCTCCATCCACTGCAAGAATCTGGCCGGTAATGAATTGGGGCGCGGTGGCGAAGAATAGGACCGCGGCGGCAATCTCGTCCCCGCTGCCATTGCGCCTCATCGGAGTCTGCCTGGCCATGCGCTTCATGAAAGCAGCGGCGGACTTCTCGCCGAGATCGATCATGCCGGGCGCGACCGCGTTGACGGCAATTTCCGGGGCCAGCGCTTTTGCCATGACCTTGGTGAGCATGTGCAGAGCGGCCTTGGAGGAGCAGTAATGCGCGTGGTCGGCCCAGGGACGCAGGCCGCCGAGCGATCCCATGTGAATGATTTTGGCTTCGATCTCTCCCGATTGCGAGCCGGTCCGTTTTCGACGCATCCACTTCAGGGCTTCGCGCGAGACCAGGAAGGGTCCACGGGTGTTGGAGGCGAACATCGCATCCCACTGGCGCAAGGTGAGGCGCTCGAAGTCCGCGGTGGCGTAGTTGGCGGCGTTGTTGACCAGGATGTCGATGCGGCCGAGTTCGCGTCCGACCTCGTTCATCATAGACTTGACGCTGGCTTCGTCGGTGACGTCGCAATGCAGGGCGAAGGCGCGCACGCCCAGGCTGGTGAGGTCAACGACGGCATGTTGTGCGTCGCGGGCGGAAGTGCGAAAAGTGATAGCGACATCGGCGCCGGCCTGGGCCAAAGCGAGGGCGGAGGCGCGTCCGAGACGCCGGGCGCCGCCGGTGACGAGGCAGGCTTTGCCGAGCAGGGGCCGGGAATCGAGTGCAACCATTTTCGGATTTTACTCCTGAACGTTTACTCTTGAACCTTCTCCGGAACCGGGAATGGCGTTTCGTGCCAGGGCTTTCGGATACGGTTTTTTCTTGCCACAGGGTGAGGCTATAACGGTAGAATCGCGGCATGCCGGAGTCCCGCAAAGTCGTGGTTTATTCGCGCAAGGGATGCCATCTCTGCGAGTTGGTGAAGGAGAGCCTTAGCAAGCTCTCGCGCCGCGGCGGGTTCACGTGGCAGGAAGTGGATGTGGACGCCGACAGCGAACTGCGGCGGCAGTTTAATGACGAAGTCCCAGTCGTGTTCATCGACGGGCGCAAGGCCTTCAAGTACCGCATGGACGAACGGGAATTTCTGCGCAAGCTGGCGAGCTGAGCGCGGTTGTCGGAGGCTGACAGGGCTTGGATTCGCCAGCGCATGAGATGTCAGTAATCGTCTGCATCTGTTAGTGGCTCCTTGTCGTTTATGAAGTAGTTTCCGTCCAGCCGAGCCGGTATGGTTTGAAAAACCCGCGGAACCTGGCTGAGGCTGAAGAATTCGGTGAGATCGGTACTCGAGCGCGCGTCCGCAAAGTTGAGCGAACCTTCTGCGATGCCGTAGTTATGCTCGAGGAAGCGCAAGATGGTGCCGAAGTCCATCCGAGTGTTATCCACATATTGAACCGGGGTATAGGCGGAGACGACGAGTAAGGGGACACGAAAACCGTACTGGTAGTCGCCTTGAGCCCCGGCCAGAATGGTTGGGGGTTCATGATCGTACCAGCCTCCCCAATCGTCCCAGGTAATGAGGATCGCGGTGTTATCCCAATAAACCTCGTTATCCTTGCACTTGGGGTTGTTGCCGATGGCGTTGACGATGGAAGCTACCCAGGAAGGCCCGCCGCCAGTGTTGTCCCTAGCGTGATCGGAATACTTACCGCTCGGGATGACCCAGCTCACCTGAGAGAGCTTGCAGCCGGCGATGTCGGTTAACACCTGGGACGGTTTGATGATTACGTCATTGATCCAATCAGAACCCGTACACTCTCCACCCGTAGGTTGGCTGGGCACACAGATATGCTGAATCGCGTCGGGCGCAGTGTCGACGGAGCCGGCACTCGGGGTGTAATACTTCCAGCTGACATCGATGGCATCGAACAGGTCCGCCATGGTTTGATGATCGAAGCAGGGATAGATTTTCTGGGTTTCATTCTCGGTCGTGATCAACTTGACGGTCGTGTCAGCGGCAGCGATGCATCCGGCAAGGGCAAGAGTAGTCGGACCCATATTCTCGGCGGCGAAGGTACCAATCGCGTCGTCGTCGGCACTGGGCGCGGAAGTTCCTCCGAAAAGAAATTGATGGGCGGGAAAACTGGGGCCCTGGTTGGTCTGGAACATGTAGTTGGCCCAACCGTATGAAGTTGCGAGTGTCAGGTAAGGATTCAAAATTGAGTTCGCATTGGTTACAGAGTGGTATGCGGGCCGGGTGGGGCAGGTACCGTTGCAATCGTTACTTGCGGCGCCATCCATCTGGCAGACTCCGGCTGTGTTCAAGTCGCACATGCCCGTGAAGGCCGCGTGGCTGTGGCTGGGATCGTAATTATTGTCGAGCGAGACGGGGATGGGATTAGTCGTACCGGTGGACGAGGTCTTATCCAGCCACTTGCTGGTTTGAATGTCGTACTGGGAGCCGGTTGGGCTGGTGCTGCAGGATTTGCTGTTCCCGAAGGGCGGAGTGCACAGGCCCTGAAAGAGATTGTCCGGCGAACGGTTTTCCTGCACGATCACGATGACGTGCTGAAAACTCGAGATCTGGGCTTGGGCGAGCATGGCCCCACAGAAAACCAGCAGAAGTAGAACCTTGATAGTCGTTTTCATGATTGACCCCTCTCGTTTGTTTCAACGGACCCATGAGAGTTCAATAGTCGTCCGGGTCTGTTGGTGGTGTCTTGTCATTGATAAAGTAATCCGCGTCGAGCCGAGCCGGAATGGTCTGGAACAGACGGGGCACCTGGTCGAGATTGAAAAACTCGGCGAGATCGCCACTGGCGCGCGCGTCCGCAAAGTTGAGCGCACCCTCGGCGATTCCGAAATTCTGCTCGATGAACCGCAAGACGGTGCCAAAGTCCATGCGATTATTGTCCACATAAGCCACCGGGGTGTAAGCGGAGACGACGATAAAAGGGACGCGGAAACCGTACTGATAGTCGCCTTGAGCCCCGGCCAGGAAGGTGGGCGGTTCGTGATCGTACCAGCCTCCCCAGTCATCCCAGGTAAGGATGATGGCAGTGTCATCCCAATAAGTCTCGTTGCCGCTATCCTTGCACTTGTGATTGTTGCCGATGGCATTGATGATGGAAGCGACCCACGACGGCCCGCCGCCCAGGTTGCTCTTAGGATGATCGGAATTGTTCCCATTGGGAATCACCCAGCTCATCTGCGCCAGCTTACAGTTCTGGATGTCCTTCAGTATCTGCGCGTGTTTGATGACTACGTCATTGACCCAGTCGGAGCCCGTGCACGCTCCTCCGGTGGGTTGGCTCGGCACGCAGATGTGACTAATCGCGTTCGGAGCGGTCCAGATGGAACCGTTACTCTCAGTGTAGTATTTCCAACCTACTCCGATGGAATCGAAGAGATCGGACAAGGTTGCATAGTCGAAGCAAGGATAGGTGGATTGAGTCTCGCCCTGGGGAGTGATCAATTTAACAGTAACGCCTGCGAGAGCAAGGCATCCGGCAGCTGGAGTGTAATACGGGGTCATGTTCTCCGCGGAGAATGTGCCGATGGCATCGTCGGCCGCGCTGGGCGCCGAAGTTCCTCCAAAGAGAAATAGATGGGCGGGAAAACTTGGGCCCTGGTTGGTTTGGAACATGTAGTTGGCCCAGCCGTAGGAGGTTGCGAGTGTCAGGTAAGGATTCAAGATCGAGTTCGAATTGCTTACATAGTGGTACGGGGGCCGTTTAGGGCAAGTGCCGGTGCAAGAGTTGTCGGCGCCGCCGTCCATCCGACAGGCTCCGGTCTCAGTGTCCAGGTCGCACATGTTAGTGAACCCAAGGTGCGTATGATCGGGATCGTAAACATTAACGAGCGCGACGGTGGTGGGATTGGTGGTGCCGGTGGAAGATGTCTTATCCAGCCAGTTGCCGGCTTGAATGTCGTACTGGGAGCCAGTGGGACTGGTGCTGCAGGAACTATTGCTGCCGAACGGCGCGGTGCACAAACCCTGAAAGAGATTATCCGGCGTGCGGTTTTCCTGGACGACAAAAATGACGTGCTGAAAATTCGAAATCTGGGCCGGCGCGAGCAGTCCTCCACAGAAACCGAGCAGAAATACAACCTTGGCAGGCGGTTTCATCGTCTTTCTCAGCTCCTTTCATTGATCGAACAGGGTGGACCGGCCGTACATGGCGAACAAGCCAGGAACATCAAGCCCGGAAAACAAGCTCTTTCCAGCTCATTAGGGGGAGGATGCCAAACTGCAGGAAACCCAAATCTTTCGTAAAGCCACGACATTATAGCGTAGAAGCTACAGGAGCCAGCAAAGAAATTCGGGTGTGGAATATTTTCGCTTGCTGGACGTTCCAGCCTCACAAGCCTAATCTTGACACTTTCCGTTACAATCTGTGGCGGCCATGTTACGCACTCAACTCTACGCCGATCCCAAGAACCTCTTTGTTCACGATGTTGTTCTAGCGTCCTGCCGACGCCATCCGGAGAAGACCGCGCTGGTGGACACTTCGTGCGGGCGGCGGATCACCTATGGGGAATATGGAGAGACGGTGGAAGCGCTGGCGCGCGGGTTGGTTGCGGCGGGGTTGAAGCCGGGGGAAGTAGCGGCACTGCTTCTGGCCAATTCCTGGGAGTTCTGTGCGGCCTTCCACGCTACGACCCTGGCCGGGGGGATCCCGACGCTGATGAATCCGACGTATCGCGAACGGGAAGTGCGGCATCAGCTAGGGAACTCGGGCGCAGTGCTGCTGATCACCGACGGAACGAATATCGAAGGGATCAATCTAGCGGGGCTGCCGAATCTGCGGCGGGTATTTTGCACGCGGGAACAGGGAAGCGGAAGCGAGCCGTTCTCGAATCTGCTGAAGCCGGTGACGGCGACGTTGCCGCGGCCCGAGCAAGGGTCGGAAAAGACCTTGGCGGCTCTGCCTTACTCGAGCGGCACGACCGGGCTGCCCAAGGGAGTGATGCTTTCCCATCACAATCTGGTGGCCAATGTGTATCAACTTCTGGGACCGCATGCGTCTCCGTTCAACTCCCGGGACAACATTCTTTGCTTCCTGCCGACGTATCACATTTATGGACTCAACGTGATCGCGAATCCGTCGCTGATTCTGGGTGCGACGATGGTGCTGATGCCGCGGTTCAACGTGGGGCAGGTGATATCGCTGCTGACCGAGGAATCCATTACCACCATGCCTCTGGTGCCGCCGGCCATGAACGCACTGTGCGTGGCGGCGGAGGCGGGAGAGTTTCCTGAAGAGTCACCGGGTGCACTGGGCGAAGTCCGGAGCGGCGCCGCTGGCGCCGGATCTGGCGCGACGATTCACGGCGCTGACGGGCATTCTGGTGTGTCAGGGTTATGGAATGACGGAAGCTTCGCCGGTGACGCACGTGGGTTATCTGGAGCCGGAACTGTACCGGCCGGAGTCGATCGGGCATCCGCTGGCGCAGACGGAGTGCCGGGTGATTGGGCAAGCGGATGTGGAGATTTCTGCGGGCAGTACGGCTGAGGTGGCTGAGGGCGAGCCGGGGGAACTGGTGATGCGCGGGCCGCAATTCATGCAGGGTTACTGGAAGGAGCCGGACGCGACCGCAGCGGTGCTGCGCGACGGATGGTACTGGTCGGGAGACATAGTGACGCGCGACCGCGAGGGCTTTTACCGAGTCGTGGACCGGCGCAAGGAGATGATCAAGTACAAGGGATTCCCCGTGGCGCCGGCCGAGATAGAGGCTGTGCTGCTGGAGCATCCGGCGGTGCTGGAGTGCGGGGTGGTCGGCCGGTCCGATGCGGCGGCGGGCGAGATTCCGGTGGCGTTCGTCGCGCTGCGCGAGGGATTTATGACGGGCAAGAAGATGGAAGATGAGTTGTGCGGGTTCGTCGCCGACCGCTTAACCCACTACAAGCAGCCGCGAGAAGTCCATTTTGTGGAGAGCGTCCCCAAGACGGCCTCGGGTAAGATTCTGCGGCGCGAACTAAGGAAGTTAATTCAGTAAGCGGGCTGAATCAAGGGCTGACGAGTGTGCGTGTGAACTCGTAGCCGTCGCGCCGGGGCGCTTTCCGTGTTCCCGCATAAAGCCGGCACTTCCGTGCCGGGCTTTCAGGCAGGCCGCCCCTTTCGCGCGGCTGGAATTCAGATGATTCGGCAATCTCGGGACAGGCTCTTCACTGCGCAAAGAATTCAGTTCATGGCAAGTACACTGCTGACACGCCCCCTGGAATAGCCGCAGGTGACATGAAATTGACAACTTCATGACAAGGCTCTGACAAGTTCTTCCTCGTGCCCCCCCACACTACTCCTTGTCGCCGGTGCGGCAGCTCCCATGCCGTCCTGCTCCATTCGAAGCTCGCACTTACAGGAGGAATCCTCATGAAACTTTTCGCCGAAATCAAGGCTTGTGTCACTATGGTCTGTCTGGTCGCTGCCTGCGGCCTCTCCAGTTACGCTCGGGAGAATACACTCAGCCCGTCGGGCAGCATCGTCGTGGTCGCTTCCACAGTGCCCGCGAATGGGGATATAAACCCTTATGGCATAGCGCGCGTGCCGCAAAGTAAGGGTTCTCTGGTCCAGGGGAACATTCTGGTTAGCAATTTCAACAACAGCGACAATCTGCAAGGCACAGGCACAACTATCGTGCAGATCACGCCAGAAGGCGTGGTCAGTTTATTTGCGCAGATCGACGCCAGCAGCCTGCCGGGTCCTTGCCCAGGCGGCGTCGGCTTAACCACGGCCTTGTCCGTGCTGCGTAGCGGATGGGTCATTGTTGGCAGCTTGCCGACTACGGACGGAACATCGGCGACTGCTCAGGCTGGCTGTCTGCTGGTATTAAACAGCAGCGGCAGTGTGGTGGAGACATTTTATGGGTCGTTGCTCAATGGCCCGTGGGACATGACGGCCCTCGATGCCGGGAGCACCGCGAATTTGTTCGTCACCACCGTCTTGAACGGAACCGTGGCTGGAGGCGGGAACGTGGTCCTGGGCGGAACCGTGACGCGCGTTGCGCTCACTGGCCTGAACGGAGCAATGCCCACGCTGGAATCCATCACAGTCATTGGCTCCGGCTTCGCCCAGCGAACCGATCCGGGGGCGTTGGTGATTGGGCCGACCGGCGTGGGTCTTAGCCCCGATGCCAGCACGCTCTATGTGGCCGATAGCATCAACAACCGGGTCGCGGCGATTTCCAGTCCGGTGACTCGTACGACCTCGGCTGGAACTGGCACGACTGTAACTCAGGGCGGCAGCCTCAATGATCCTCTGGGCCTGACGGTTCTGTCCGACGGCAGCATCCTGACGGTGAATGGGAACAACGGCTTCCTCCTGGGGTTTACCTCGAGCGGCGCTCAGACCGAACAAAAACTGCTGGACAGCAGCGGCAATCCCCCGGGGGCAGGCGCTCTGTTCGGATTGGTTGACGTGCCGGGGCAAGGCCTCTACTACGTAGACGACGCCACCAACACTTTGAACTTGTGGCAGTGAAGCAGGGTTGAGTCACGGCAAAATCGAGCCCAACCTCCACAGCAGCGTCGTGGAGGCTGGGCTTTTTATTTTCTGAAAAATTCAACAAAACGATTCACTCTATCGGCTTTTTGAGGGCCTGCATTTCCGTTGCTCCGCCGCATAGACTTGCGTTAGTATCTCTCCCTCATGCTTCGAGTCCTGGTGTTGTTCTTGCGCCGGCTATGGCTGCCGTCGGTAGTGTTCGCGGGATTCAGCCTGATGTGCGTGCTGGTGTACCGGCGACTGGAGGGCTTAAGCTGGCAGGATGCGCTGTTCTGGATGATCCATCCGCACGCCATCGATCCCAAGCGGGTCCACAATGCGACCAAGTTCTTCTCGCTCTTCGTGTATGTGGGCGTGTTTGCGTTTCAGATCTGGGTGGCGGAGCGCGTGGCGGTCACGATCTTCAACCGGCAAGGGATGGAGGCCTGGAGAACCATGGTGAACGATGTCAGCATCGAAAAACTGCGCGATCACTTCATTATTTGCGGCTACGGGCAAGTTGGCCGCACGGTGGTAGACCAACTCAACCGCCTGAAGATTCCCTTTGTGCTGATCGAGATCAACGAAGGATTGTGCCGCGAACTGTTGAAGGACAAAGTGCTCAGCATTCAGGGAGATGCCAAGCGGCACGACGTGCTGCAGTCCGCCGGGATTGAGCGCGCACGGGGAGTGTGCATTGTGATCGACAACGACGCCGACAATCTTTACATCACAGTGACGGCGAAGGCGCTGAACCCGAAGGCGCGGATCATTACTCGGGCAGGGCAGTCGCGGTATGCGCAGGCCATGCGCAATTCGGGCGCGGACGAGGTGATCATTCCCGAATATGAAGGCGGACTGATGACGGGGAGGATGATCGCCAAGTTTTATCCCGGTGCGCAGCCAAATCTGGAGTGAATGGGAGTTGCTATTTTTCCGCGCCGTTCTCGCCGGCGATTTTCCGAGTGCCCAGGAAGCTCCAAATGATTTCGTTGGCGTTGAGGTCGTTGCTGGTTTTTCCGACTTCTTTTTCGGACGAGTACTGCTCGCCCCCAGGCCAGGTGTTGCCGGCGCCCTTGACGCTGTAGAGAACGACCTGTGCGTTGTCGTGGCAGCCGCTGAAAGTGAACGTTTTTGTTTCCTTACCGCCCTTCTCTGAAGCGGGCAGTTTGTCTTGGGCCGGTTTTTCTCCGCAACGGTCGAATTTAGCCCACGCCTTGGCGCTGTCTTCAGCGGAGAGCACGTGGAAGCGGCCCGGTTTGAAAGTGCCGCCGTTGTAAGGAATGATAGGGTCATCGGTGCCATCCATGAACAGGGCGGGCACGGGACGCGAGGGCAGGCAGATCATCGTTTTGGGAAGGGTCGAGCTCACCGCGGCTATTGCAGCCACGCGATCCGCCATGGAGCAGCCCACCCGGAGCGCCATGAAGCCGCCATCGCCCAGGCCCGTGGCGTAAATGCGGTGAGTGTCTACGGAATACTTGAGGGCAAGCTGATCCAGCATCTGGTTAAGAAAGGCAACATCATCTGCGGGCTCAGGTTTGTTCTTGGCCCCGTCGGGATTCTGTCCGCCTCTTTGGCCACCCCTTGGATATCCCCCACCACCGCCGGGATAACCACCGCCGCCACCGGGATAGCCGCCTCCCCACCCTCCGCGACGCCCGCCCCCGCGCGGACCCATGGCCATCGCTGGTTGCTCCGGCCGCACTCCAATATTCCACTCTCCGCGCATGGCTTTGGGATAGACCGCAATAATGCCATCCTTGTCGGCGAGTTGGTTAAAGTGCGTAAGCCGTGCCATGTCGTCGGCATCCTGGTTGCGGCCGTGCAGAAGAATAACTACCGGGTAGTGTTGCTGCGAGTCGTAACCCTTCGGCAGATGCACCACGAAACTGCGGGAAACGTCATCGACTGCGATCTTTTCCTGATTGTCTTGTGCCCGTGAAAGAGCGACGGACAGCAAGATAGAGAGGCAGGCGCCAAGTACGCACGCCTGGCGGACCTGCCGCGCTCCAGTTACCTCGAGTTTGGACGTAATCATCGTTACTGACCTATGTGCTATTGGCATAGGAACCCTCAGTGTAGCCCGGAGTTGCTAAGGGACGTGGACATTTTGCAAAGTTTTGTATGCAGCTGCCGGACTGGGAGAAGGGAGGTGGGAACTTTTCCCCTGGGCGTGCGTAACTAACTGTGACAGGGCGCTAAACCTTAAAGACTGAAACCAGCGCCCGCCTCAGGAGGCATTTATGGACGGAAACATTGTGGGACTGGCGGCAGTGGTGATGGTGTTTGGGATCCCCATGGCGGCCATGTACACCTTCTTTCGAGTGCGCAAGCTGCGCAGCGAGGAGCGGCTGGCGGCGATTGCGCGCGGGATTGAAGTTCCCATGCAACCGGAACTCTCGGAAGCGGCTCGTTCGCGGCGCTCGGCAATTCTGCTGGTGGCCGGGGCAATCGGCTATATCGTGACCTTTGTTCTGATCGGACGACAGGAACCTGAGGCGATGATAGCAGCCACGTTTGGCGTGATTCCGCTGGCGATAGGGCTCGGCTTCTTTGTCGATCACGCGCTGATCCGGAGGGACGCGAAGGTGCACTGACCTGCCAGGATGAACGCACGAAAACCCGACTTGGTGTAAAACCTCGCCCTTCGCCTTCTGTTTGCGAGGGGCGGAATTCATTGTCCCCTACGCAATCGTACCTAGGGTCCCCGCTGTATAGCGATTTTCCCCCTCACGTGTCGAAATTCCATTCCTCAACCGCGTGAGGTTATCGGAGCCTTCTGCAAGCTCCACAGCGCAAAGTAGATATGCCGGTGTTGTGGTCATGGCCCCCATGTTGCATCTTCTTCTGCGTGGTCCGAACGGAGGCCACACTCTTTGGTTTAGGAGGTTCACTGAGATATGAAATGCACAAATCCTTTTATCCGCTGCTGCCTTGTTTTGGCGGGGATTGCGATCGTTATCTTCGCTGCGCCCGTGAATACGCAGTCGCAGACCATGGCGCCTCAAACACAACAGACTCCACAGACGCCGGCCATTACCCCACCGGTCCCTGAACAGAGGCCGCCCATTACCCCACCGGATCGTGAAGACGTGACACGGCGGCAACTTGCGAGCTTTGACAATTTCCTGGACAGCCATCCCGAGCTTTCCGAACAGTTGCGGAAGGACCCGTCCCTGGTGAACAACAAGGAATTTGTCGAAAACCACCCTGCGCTGCGGGAATATTTGCAGCAGCATCCGGAAATCCGGGAAGAGATTAGCCAGAATCCGAACGGATTCATGCACCAGGAAGAACGCTTTGACCGCCGCGAAGATCGTGATCGTGACGTGACGCGAGGTGAAGATCGGGATCGTGATCGCGACCATGACGTGATGCGAGGTGAATTGGCGAACATGGACCGCTTCATGGACAGCCATCCGGAGATCGCGGAACAGTTGCGCAAGAACCCGTCCCTCGTGAACAACAAGGAGTTCGTCGAGAACCATCCGGCATTACAGCAGTTCCTGGCGGAGCATCCGGGAGTGCGTGAGGAGTACAAGGAGAATCCGAACGCATTCATGCGCCAGGAAGAACGCTTCGACCGCCGCGAAGACCGGCGCGATAACGACGTAACGCGCGGTGAACTGGCGAACATGGACCGCTTCATGGACAGCCATCCGGAAATCGCGGAGCGGCTGCGCAAAGATCCATCGCTGGTGAACAACAAGGAGTTCGTCGAGAACCATCCGGCACTACAGCAGTTCCTGGCGGAGCATCCGGGAGTTCGCGAGGAATACAAGGAAAATCCGAATGCGTTCATGCATCAGGAGGAGCGGTTTGACCGCCGTGAAGACTCCAATATGCGGCGTGATCGGGACGTCACCGGCAAGGAACTCTCCAGCTTCAACGAGTTCATGGGGAGCCATGACAAGATCGCCGATGAGCTTTCCAAGAATCCTTCGCTCGCCAACAACCAGGAATATCTGGAGAACCATCCAGCCCTGCGCAATTATTTGAAGGCGCATCCGGAGGTTCACGAAGAACTGAGCGAGAATCCGGCGACTTTCATCAAGTCGGCGCAACAGTTCGACCCACACGGCACACCCAAGGTGGCTGGGCAATCCAAGCCCAAGTAGGGCCCTGACCGCTGATGAGAGGAGGCTGCGTGGGCGCAGCCTCTTCTTTTGATTTCCGGTGTCTGTGGCTGCCAATAGGCTGAGGAGGTTTTCAATGGAGATCCATATAAGGAAGAGAAAGATGCTTGTCACCATGCTCACGCTGTTGCTCGCCGTTGCAGCATTTGCGCACGACAAGAAAAAACAAGCGGATCGAGCCATGATCGAGAAGATGGAAGCAGTCCCTTGCGGCGCAAAGGAGCGGGGGATCGCCGGCTTGGGCGCCGTCTGGGCATCCGTCGGTGTTACGCACGTGAATTCCGACGAAAAACTCTGTCCCCAATATCTGTTGCGGACCGACGACATGGAGTATCACGTTCGGCCGCTCGAGCATAAGCATCCTGTGATCCTTCCCGTCGGCCAGGAAGCGGAATTCAAAGTTAAGAAGGACAAGCTCGACATGCGTGTTCCGGAGGGCAACGGCGACAGTCGCAAGAAGCGCCATTACCAGGTGGTCGCGATGAAGCCGATCGATCACTCTGAGACGTCCGCCCCGGCGAAGTACGACGTGCCGCGCAAGGACTATGGCGGTAAAACGGCGGCCGACACGAACTACCCAGGCCAGGACCGTGCCCAAACCTCCGGACAACCATCCTCAGTGAGGGTAGTAGTTGCGAGATGCCGCGAGACTGACGGAGGAAACTGTTAGTGGCAGAGGTTCGTGAGACATACCAGAGCGAAGCCCGTCGGTGGGGCCGGCCGGCGGGCTGCGCTGCAATGATTATTCTGTGAGCAGCTTGAATTGCTTCTCCGTCAATGGAACGACGCTTAGTCGCCCTTGCCGCACCAGCGGGGAATCGGCGAACAGTTTATTTGCCTTGATTTCGGCCAGCGTCACTGGCTTGGCTACCGGCTTGCCAACCTTGATTGTTACCTGAGGATTCCTTGCGTCCGACGCGTCCACCGATACTACAGTCGCAGTTCCTACTGCGCTCTTCTCGTCTCCGGTGTGATAGATGACTAAATGCTCGCCCGGTTTCATTTCGCGCAGGTGTTTGACGGCGGCAGGATTGGTTACTCCGTCCCAGATGGTTGTGTTCTCGCGCTGAAGATCGGCGAACGAATAAACGGTAGGTTCGGTCTTGAGAAGATAGTTCATGCGCAGAATTCTACCCGGCAGTCAGACTCCACATCCAGCATCGGATAATCTCAAGCATTCTATTGCGGCTTGGCGTTGGAATCAGGGGGCGGTGACTTGTCATCCTTCTTTTCGTCCTTCCTGTCATCTTTCTTTTCTGGGTGGTCCTGGTAAATCGAGAATTGGCCTTGGGGACGTTTCAGCTTGATCGTGAGATCCATCTTGGCCTGCTTCACGTCATAGTCCTCGCCGAAAGTCTGGAATCCGGGAGCCAGCACCTGCACCCGCAGTTTGCCGTAGGGAATGCCGTCAAAACTGGCCTTGCCGTCGGCGTCGGTCTTGAGTTCGAGTCCGCCCCTGCCCTGCTGGCCGCGAGAATTTACGGGATGCATGATCACGGCGGCGTTGCGGATGGGTTTGCCGTTGTCTTCCTTCACGATCAGAAAATTCATAACGGCAGTGGGTTCAGGGTCACGATCCCGTTGCGCGGCCGCAGCTCCGAGCAGCGAGACAATCAATAGCAGGCCGGTGAGTGCCGGCTTTTTTATCTTTCTCTTCATTGAGCCTTCGTTTCTTATTTTTGGACGAGAACTCCGTGGTTTTGTCTCTGGACATTCTAACCAGTGGGACGCGGTGCGCGAAAGGAAGAAGTGGAGTCCTGGCGGGGTTAAGGCTTGCCCGCGGACGGGTCTCTTGCGCTCGGCACCGGCAGCTGGGGCAAGCTGTACCAGATCGCTGGCGACGCGAGCGGTGTTGTGACGGGCGACGACGGCTTCTTCGAGGTAGTCTCCCATCACCGGGATCACGCCGAGAGCTTCGATGGCATCGAGATCGGCGACGATCTGGCAGGCTCCCTCAAGCGCGTACTTGGCCTTGAGTTCATCGGAGACGGCAGTGCGATTGATCAGCGCGTAGTCGAAGATCTGTCGATGGGCGTGATCATTGAGCGCGCGAATGTGATCTGCTGCCGTAAGGCCCAGGCTCTCGTTGGCCTGGGTCATCAGGTTGCAGATGTAAACCTTGGTGGCGGGCGAGTTGACGATGGCATCGGCGATGCCGTGTACCAGCAGGTTGGGAATGAGGCTGGTAAACAGCGATCCCGGACCGATGCTGATGATATCGGCGCGAGCGATGGCATCCAGCGTCTGCGGCAGAGGTTCGACGTTGGGCGGAACGAGAAAGAGTTCCTGGATACGGCCTTTGCTGGCGGTGATCTTGGTTTCTCCGCGGACGCGCGAGCCATCTTCCATGAGGGCTTCCAGTTCGATGTTCGAAGTGGTGGCGGGATGAATGTGTCCGCGGGTGACCAGAATCTCCGAAGAGAGGCGCACCGCTTCGGAGAAGTCGTGAGTAATCGAGGTCAGCGCGGCCAGAAACAGATTGCCGAAGCTGTGGCCCTCGAGGCCGGAGCCTTTTGCGAAGCGGTGGCGGAAAAGCTGGGAGAGCAGAGCTTCGTCCTCGCTGAGGGCGACGATACAGTTGCGGATATCGCCGGGAGGAAGCATGTTGAGTTCCTTGCGCAGGCGCCCGCTGGAGCCACCGTCGTCGCTGACCGTGACCACGGCGCAAAGGTCTCGAATGATGGGCGAATTGGGCCGTGCCGTGGCCATCTCCGCAGGGGTAAGCGCGAAGCGCTTGAGTCCCTTGAGCATGGTGGAGAGGCCGGTGCCGCCGCCGATGGCGACCACGCGGAGGCCACGCTCGCGCGTGGTCTTCTCCCTCGGCAACAGATCGGCGATTCTAGTTTCCATCCGAGAAAGTATCTAAGAAGATTCGTCTTCCCGGAAGTAACTTTCCGGCGAAGCAAGGTCGGCAGCCGGATCCGGGTACAGCAACTCGGTAAAGCGAGGGTCTTCGGCCAGGTTGTGGAAATCGGAGTCGTTGCGCGCCTGGAAGCGCAGGCCGGAATTCAGGCGAAGCGCCTCGTCCAGATGCTTGAGAGAGTCTTCCACGTGGCCGGTAAGACAGTCGAGCGCAGCCAGGCCATAGATGACGAAATCAGTCTTTGGCGACTGCTTGAGCAGCTTTTCGATGTGCTCGCGCGCAGTGACGTAATCTCCGACGTTCATGAGAGAGACGGCGTAGTCGTAATGCTCTTCCACGCTCTTGAACTGCTGCGTGGCCGAGCGTTCGAGGTGTTGGTTGCAGGTGCTGAGATGAACTGCCGCCCGGTCGGTCAGTTCCTTGCTGGGACCGGCGAGCACTTTCTCAAACAGAGGCTTCGCCTTCTCGAACTTGTGTTCCTGCAAGGCCCGCAGTCCGGCTTCGTAATTCTGCAGCGCCTGAGCGACGCGCGGGTCGTCCGCGACGGATGATTTCTTGGGGTTAGCCTTCTGAGCCATGTGGAGAATTTTTCCTGTGCTCGTCGTAATGGGGACTCCTTGGCTCTTGAAATTCGAAGAGCCGCTACTCAAGTATTACTCAAAGAGCGGGTGTAGGGCAATTAGTAGAAGCAGTACAGCGTTGCGAGTACCGAGAGACCCGCATATGCTGCTCGGGACTTGGTACTAGAATCAGTTGATCGTCGCGGCCGCCTGCAGGTCGATCCGCTTCCAATCGCCCTTAATGATGCCGGCGCGAATCTGGGCCGCGGTTTTGCCTTTCTGGTGCTGCTGATAGGAGTAGTAGAGTTCTTTCAGGCAGGTGTCGCAGCGCGCGCCGTGCGTGTTTTCGAAGCAGCTGTGCAGGCTGTTGTGGCCCATGCGGTCGCAGAAGCAATAACAGGGTTGCTGGTGAAGCACGGTTGGAATCTTCGACGCCAGCTCATAGGCGTGGGTCTGATAGGGATACTGCGCGTCCGCGCCCCAGAGTTGGTCCTTGGCGAGGACGGGAGGGAGCTTGGTTCCCTTGGGCGGCGGACCGGCGTTGTAGGCGGGAATGCCTCCTCCTTCTTCTTCCTGAGCCGTCCATTGAGCCGACATGGTCAGCGTCACCGTTAAGAGAAAAATAAGGGTTATAGCGCGGTGGGCGTATTTATTTCGAAGCAGGCTGCTCGGCGTCATGAGGTCTCCTGAATGGACTTATTTTAACCCGCTTTCGACCGCCTCGTCAGTGGAAGAGTACGCCGAAGACACCTTGGGAACCTTAGTTTGTACAACCCGCTGCCGGGAGCGCGCGTTCTGTATACAATAGAAAAGTCGCATGCCCGACACGCCAAGCACGGAGTCAGAAAACCAGCAGCTCTCGCAGCCTGCACCAGCGGGGCCAAACTCTGGGGTACGGTTGCGTCCCTCTCTGGGAGTGTGGCTGCGCGATCTGATTCTGTCGCTCGCGATCTCGGCATTCATCATCGTGTTCATCTACCAGCCAGTGAAGGTGGAGGGCACCAGCATGATGCCGTCGCTCGAAGACCAGGAGCGAATTTTCGTCAACAAATTCGTGTACCGCTTGGAGCCAATTTCGCGCGGGGACGTTGTCGTGTTTCGCTATCCGCGCGATCCCTCGAAGAGCTACATCAAGCGCGTGATCGGGGTGGCCGGGGACCGTATCCGCATCGACGGCGGGCAAGTGTATGTGAACAACGAGGCGCTGGATGAGGATTACGTTCCACCTGCCTACGACGATGCCCGGTCGTATCAGGAGACCGTGGTGCCTCCGCACTGCTACTTCGTGCTGGGGGATCACCGGTCCATGTCGAATGACAGTCGCGACTTCGGTCCGGTGAATCAGAACTATATCTATGGCAAGGCCGTGTTCGGATACTGGCCGATGGATAAGCTGGGCAGAGTGCGGTAGCCAATTGTTGATTGCTGATTTCTGATTGTTGATTGAAAATCTTGAAGACGAGGTTTTAATCATCAATCAACAATCTGCAATATTCGTTGGGGTTTTCCACACCCCAGCCGTGGTCGGTGCTTGGCCCTGACTGCAATCCCTGATAAAATCCTGAAAATCCACGCACTGGAGCGAGAATGCAGGCTACGCTTGCGCTGGAAGACGGTCGAGTCTTCCGAGGCAAAGGCTACGGCGCCAAAGGCGAGTGCTACGGCGAAGTCGTTTTTAATACTTCCATCACCGGCTACCAGGAAATCTTCACCGACCCTTCTTATTCAGGACAGATCGTTGTCCTGACCAATCCTCAGATCGGCAACTACGGCACCAATCAGGAAGACAACGAAGCCACGCGTCCGTGGATCGAAGGGCTGATCGTGCGCGAGTTTTCGAAGGTGAGTTCGAACTGGCGCTCGCAGCAGGTGACGGACGAATATCTGGAGCAGTTCAAGGTGCCGGTGCTGTCGGATATCGACACGCGGGCGCTGGTGCGGCATCTGCGCGATCACGGAGTGATGCGCGGCGTGGTCTCGACCATCGAAAGCGACGCCGAGAAACTGGTGGCCAAGGCGAACTCGATTCCGAAGATGGATGGGACAGACTTGGCGAAAGTTGTGAGCACCAAGGGCCCGTACGTTTGGGAAGTCGGCGAGCGCTCGCATGAACCGGTGGCGCAGGTAGGAGTTAAAGACGATCCGGCGCGCTTTCATGTGGTGGCTTATGATTTCGGCATTAAGCAAAACATTCTACGGAAGTTACGCGGTGAGGCCTGCCGTGTGACGGTGGTTCCGGCGCAGACCTTGGCGGAGGATGTGCTGGCGTTGAAGCCGGATGGAGTGTTTCTGTCGAACGGTCCCGGCGATCCCGAGCCGTGTACGTATGCAGTGGACAGCATTCGACGGCTGATGGGACGGCAGCCGATCTTTGGCATTTGTCTTGGACATCAACTTGTCGGCATTGCGCTTGGCGGGAAGACATTCAAGCTGAAGTTTGGACATCACGGCGGGAATCATCCGGTGAAGCAGTTGGCCACAGGCAAGATTGAGATCACGGCGCACAACCATAATTTTGCAGTCGATCCGGATTCGCTGCCGGAGAGCGAAGTTGAGTTGACGCACATGGACCTGAACGATTCGACATTGGAAGGGTTGCGCCATCGCAACCTGCCGCTGTTCAGTGTGCAGTATCACCCCGAGGCCGCGCCGGGGCCGCATGACTCGCATTATCTGTTCAAGGAATTTACGAAGATGATGGAGGAGTGGAAAGGGTGAGTGTAGAGTCTTCAACCAATTCCGTTTCTGATCCGGTCGGTCTGGTTACGGCACGAATGGCAACTGCAACGCTACAAAAGACGCTCGGAGCTTTCTATACGGGTCAACCGGCGGCGGACCGGCTTGTCGCGTGGGCGATCTGCAATGCCTCAGAATCGGTCTTAGATCCGAGTTGTGGAGATGGCGTCTTTGTTGGCGCGGCGTATTCACGACTTCGGGAGCTCGGCTGCGATTTTCCCGACGTTTGCGGAGTTGACGTATCCGAAGACGCGCTTAGATTAGCTCACGAACGGGTGGAATCAGCTCGACTCGTGCAAGAAGATTTTTTCAATCTCACTCCCTCCTCGCTGGGAAGTTTTGACTGCGTCGTAGGAAATCCACCCTTCATTCGTTATCAGACGTTCAACGGAGATAAGGATTCTCTAGGGCACAAGCGTGCCAAAGAAGCGGGAGTGATTCTTCCCCGCTTGGCCTCGTCTTGGGCGCCGTTTCTCGTCCACGCGTCTCGCTTCTTGCGTCGCGGTGGGCGACTGGGGATGGTGATGCCATCTGAGCTCGGGCACTCCATGTACGCACGTGAAGTCTTACGGTTCCTGGTCGGGAACTTCCGGCATGTTGCCGTTGAAATGTTTAGGGATAAGCTCTTCGAAGAGTTGAGCCAGAGCACGGTTCTGCTGTTTTGCGAAGGATACGGCGAGGCCAACCGCGCATTCATCGTCACCTCTTCCGATGATTTGAAAGGAACCGACCGTCAGGTCACCAAAGTAGACCCCGCGCTCATCATGAGCGGACGCTTCAGATTTTCTCATTATCTGGTGCCCCAAGAAGCGCGCTCCTTATACGAAGGTCTTGCTGAAGATAGACGGATCCAGAGGCTGGGTGAGGCGGCTGACGTAGGAATCGGTTATGTCACGGGAGCCAACGACTTCTTTCATTTATCTGCCGAAGAATGCCGCCGCTGGGAAATACCCAAGCGATTCTTGCGTCCTTGCGTGCTTAATCTTCGCGGATTCAAGGGTCTTGAGTACGATCACCAGCATTGGAAGGAGCGGCGCTCCGAAGGCGAAAAGGTCTATTTGTTGGCATTGCCACCAAGGCCCGCCGAGGCGCTCCCGACGAGCGTCCAAGCCTATTTGCGGCACGGCGAATCCAAGGGCCTACGAAGCCGGTATAAGTGTCGCGTTCGCAAGTATTGGTTTACGGTGCCACACGTTAGGATTGCGGACGCATTTCTTTCGTACATGTCAGGAGCCCAGCCTCTACTCGTAACAAACGCTGCCCACCTCGTTGCTCCGAACACAGTTCACGTGCTTCGTTTTAACCGAACCAGCGATCCCTTGCCCTATGCCGCTTCGTGGAAAAGTTCGCTGACGAGATTGAGCTGCGAGCTCGAAGGCCACGCTCTAGGCGGAGGCCTGTTCAAACTCGAACCATCGGAAGCGGAAAATGTACTCGTTGTCCGTCCGAGAGCTGCGCCTCTCAGAAGCCTAATGTCAAGGGTAAGGCGTGGCGGGCTCGACTCAACCGAGGGGTTCTCTGACGTTGCAGATCGGTACCTTCTCAGAAGTTATCTGGGCCTCAGTCCCGGAGATTGTGTACTGCTGCGAGAAGCGGCGGGAAAGATTGAGTCATGGCGAAAGCACAAGTGACCCCGATTCCAATCCGGACTCTCGAACAGGCGCTGCTTGCATTCTGCGGCACGGCCAAGACGCAGTCCGGCCAACACATTAAGCCATTTCACGCACATTGCTCGAACCGGATTGTGATTGAGGGAGGGTTTCCTCCGGAATGGGTACGTCCTTGTCCGCCCTTGGAGAGCAAGCCAGGAGCCAATAACCGATACTCCTTGAACTACTCGAAAGCATGTGAGGACTCTTCGGAGCAATCTGTGCTCGGGGGGATGAAATACAAGAGTATCGATGTGACTGTGCTTATTCCTGGAATCGGGCCAGCCCTCGGCATTTCCGCGAAAAGCACCGGTAATGCTTTTCGTAACCTCACAAACCGAATGGAGGAAGCGCCGGGCGATTGCGCCAATATTCATATGATGTACCCGGGCTTTGTCTTCGGGTTTCTTCATCTGATCAAGTTTGCGAAAGGAACCGAGGTAAAGACCCCGAATGACGCGTCTTTCGACGCTCAGGGCAAGCCGCTCGACAGTATTGTTCGATATCACAATGCACTGAGCGCTCTAACTGGCCGAACCACCATCACCGATGCCCCAATGCGATACGAATCAGTTGGCATGCTTGTTTACCGCTGCCTGGAAGGCAAGGCCGAGGTCTGGCCGAATTATCCTCCAACAGAGAGCCCGATTCACTGTTCGCGGTTCTTCCAGAAGCTCTACGATATTTACGATCTTCGCTACGCGTACCCGGACGCTAGCGGGCGCAATCATCGAAAAATGTGGGCTGTCCCAAATGGAGCGTTGGTTGACAAAGTGGATGCTGCAACTGGCTTATCCTGGGAGCCGCGTCTGAGCCTGGGGAACGAGAGCCCGATTTCATGAATCGACTTTACGTGTGAGCGCAGAAGAAGACTCAATAAATGCCCAAACGAACTGACATCTCGAAAATCCTGATTCTCGGCTCCGGGCCCATCGTCATTGGGCAGTCGGCGGAGTTTGATTACTCCGGCACGCAGGCCTGCAAGGCGCTCAAGTCTGAGGGTTATCAAGTGGTGCTGGCTAACTCTAATCCGGCGACCATTATGACCGATCCGGAGATTGCCGACCGCACTTATATTGAGCCGCTTACGCTTGAATATCTGGAAGAGATTATTCGCATCGAGCGGGAAATGGCGCCGGGCGCTGGTTTCGCCGTGTTGCCTACCGTCGGGGGGCAGACTGCGCTCAATCTTGCGATTGAGCTTTCCGATGGCGGCGTTCTTGAAAAATACGATGTGAGCCTGATCGGCGCTAACGTTGCGGCCATCAAGAAAGCCGAAGACCGCCTCTTCTTCAAAGACGCGATGCAGAAGATCGGGCTCGACGTGCCCAAGTCGGCGCTGGTGAACAACACGAAAGACGGTCTGGAGTTTGCCGGCAAGATCGGTTTTCCGGTGATCGTGCGTCCGTCGTTCACGCTGGGTGGTTCCGGCGGCGGGATTGCCTACAACCGTGAGGAGATGGTCGAAGTGCTCGGGCGCGGGCTCGATTTCTCTCCGGTGCATGAGGCGCTGATCGAAGAGTCGGTGCTCGGTTGGAAGGAATTCGAACTTGAGGTGATGCGCGACACCAAGGACAACGTCATCATCATTTGCTCGATCGAGAACTTCGATCCCATGGGTGTGCACACCGGCGATTCGATCACGGTCGCTCCGGCGCAGACCCTCACCGATCGCGAGTATCAGGCCATGCGCGACGCCTCGATTGCGGTGATCCGCGAAATTGGCGTTGATACCGGCGGGTCGAATATTCAATTCGGGGTGAACCCAGAGACGGGGCGCATGGTGGTGATCGAGATGAACCCCCGCGTTTCGCGTTCTTCGGCGTTAGCGTCGAAGGCCACGGGCTTTCCGATTGCGAAGATTGCTGCGAAACTCGCCGTGGGATATACGCTGGACGAGATTCCCAACGACATCACGCGCAAGACTCCGGCGTGCTTCGAACCGACGCTCGACTATGTCGTGGTGAAGATTCCGAAATGGCAATTCGAGAAATTTCCCGGGGCCGACGATACCTTGGGGCCGCAGATGAAGTCGGTGGGCGAAGTGATGGCCATCGGGCGCACCTTCAAGGAAGCGCTGATGAAGGGCATCCGCTCACTCGATACTGGCAAGCGCGTGGGCGCCGACAAGATCGAACCGAAGATCCTGACGCAGCGGCTGGTGACACCGCATCCCGAGCGGCTGGCCTATGTGCGCTACGCGCTGCGGCAGGGACACACCGTCAAGCAGATCGCGAAGATGACCTCGATGGACCCGTGGTTCCTCTACCAGCTCAAAGAAATTAACGACATGCAGCTTGAGCTGGAGAAGCACCCGATGGAGTCGATTCCAACCGAGGTGCTGCGCGAGGCCAAGCGCATGGGTTTTTCGGATGGGCGGTTAGCGAATGTGTGGCGGTTGGAAGGGCAAGAGAAAGTCCGGCATCTGCGCAAGAAACACGGTGTATTGCCCGTGTACAAACGCGTGGACACTTGCGCGGCGGAGTTCGAGAGTTTCACGCCGTATCTCTATTCGACTTATGAAGACGAGGACGAAGCTGCGCCGAGCGACAAGAAGAAAGTGATCATTCTGGGCAGCGGGCCCAACCGCATCGGGCAGGGAATCGAGTTCGACTACTGCTGCTGCCACGCTTCATTCGCCCTGCACGAAGATGGCTACGAGACGATCATGATCAACTGTAATCCTGAGACCGTCTCGACCGACTACGACACCAGCGACCGGCTGTACTTCGAGCCGCTGACGTTTGAAGACGTGTGGGCGATTTACCAGCACGAGACCTCGAAGGGCGCGCCGGTGGGCGTGATCGTGCAGTTTGGCGGGCAAACTCCGCTCAACCTGGCGCTGCCGCTAAAGAAGGCGGGCGTGAACATCATCGGCACATCTCCGGAGTCGATTGACCTGGCCGAGGATCGCAAGCACTTCAACAAGCTGTTGGAAGAACTGAACATTCCGCAGGCCGCCGGAGTGATGGCAACCTCGCTGGAAGAAGCCATCGAGGGCGCAAAGCGAGTGGGATATCCCGTGGTGGTGCGGCCTTCCTACGTGCTGGGCGGGCGCGCCATGGTAATCGCGTACGACGAGGAGTCCGTGGTGCGGTATATGAAGGAGGCGGTCGAGTACTCGCAGGATCGTCCGGTGCTGATCGATCACTTCCTCGAGGATGCGATTGAACTGGACGTGGATGCGCTCTCTGACGGAGAAGATGTGGTAATCGGCGGCATCATGCAGCACATCGAGGAGGCCGGCATTCACTCCGGCGATTCCTCCTGCGTGCTGCCGGCTGTGGATATTGCCCAGCCGCTGATGGACCGCATGCGCGATTACACCCTTAAGCTGGCGATGGCGCTGAAAGTGGTGGGGCTGATGAATATTCAGTTCGCCATCCCGCGCGGCAACGGGGGCGGGTCGGGCAATGGCGCGGAAGGCGGAAAAGTCTACGTTCTGGAAGTGAACCCGCGGGCTTCGCGCACGGTGCCGTATGTTTCCAAGGCCACGGGAGTCCCGCTGGCGAAGATTGCGGCGCGGCTGATGACCGGACGCAAGCTGCGCGAATTCCTGCCGGAAAATATTGACCGGCGCGCCGATCTCGACACGGGCAACTGCTACTACGTGAAGTCGCCCGTGTTCCCCTGGAACAAGTTTCCCGGCGTCGACACCGTGCTGGGTCCGGAGATGAAATCTACCGGCGAAGTCATGGGCGTGGGCGACAGCTTCGGCGAAGCCTTCGCCAAGGCGCAACTGGCCGCAGGCCAGAAGCTGCCGACGCAAGGAACGGTGTTCATCAGTGTGACCGACCACGATAAACGCCACGTCGCCGAGGTGGCGCGCAAGTTTGTGGATATGGGTTTCAAGCTGGTAGCCACATCAGGAACCGGCGACGTGATTGAAGCTGCGGGCATGAAAGTCGATCGCGTGTACAAAGTAAAAGAGGGGCGTCCGAACGTGGTGGATTTCATTAAGGGCCAGCGCATTCATCTCATCGTGAACACGCCCACTGGACTGGAGCCGTGGTTCGACGAGAGAGCGATCCGGCGTGCCGCGGTGACAGCGCGCATTCCCACCATTACCACGCTTTCGGCGGCGCGCGCGGCTGCGGAAGGGATCGCGGCCCTGCAGCGCGGCGAAGTGAATATACGGGCGCTACAGCAGTTGCACGCGGAACGCGCAGTGAGACGGTAGCCTATGGTTGCACTAGAAGGCGCTCTTGCCCGCAGTTAACGGCTGGAGAACCCCTGCATGATCGCAACCTTTTTCAAGCAGAAAGCTTCCCTGTACTGTGAGCTGCCAAACGAGTGCTGAGTTCTGCGACTAACCTCTGTGCCTCATCGCAATCGAGGTACGGAACCTTTATTGTCCGAGCCCAAAAGAAATTTCGGCCAGTGATTCTCGTTATTTCGGATGGTGGCATGGCCGCACCGAAGCCCGTCTGGCGCTGGGGTACAGGAGTCAGGAAACGAACGTTCCTGTATTGCTCGTCGTCGCCATTCCTACGAACCGGCCCATGAACTTCGCCAGCGGCCACTAGCCCGACCGATTTGTGGTAGAAGAACACGATGTCGCCAGGACTGAGGTACTCTACGACATACTTGACATCCCCGTACGCCGCTACCCGCGAGTGCTCCATCATCTCCCAGACGGAGTTTTCGTCGTAGGAACGGTTGGTATCGAAGAGAACGCCCTTTACCGCTGACGGGTTTCTGTGCCGGTCATATGGGAAGGAGAAGAACTCAAAGTAACGAGCACCTCCTACGTCGTAGATTCGGTAGGGAAGGAACTGCACCGAAAGTCCTTGTCGCTTCCAATAATCAATGGCGTCGATCAACTCTTCGTTAGCGGCGCTTCCGACGATGTAAAGGTGCTGGCGCTGATTGAACCTGGTAGGCTCAAGAACGGTATCGAGTTGGAAGGCTTCTTTGTGGGCCGTGCGCAACTCGGCCTCAGAGAAACCCCGCCCCTGAAGGTAGGTGCGATATCGGCGATCCAATTCCGAGTAGAGCCATCGCCCTGCCGCTTGGGAATATCCAATGGCTTGTAAAACCGCATCTTCGCCGGCAACACCGCGTTTTAACTCGAAGATCACCAGATCGCCATCCCGATTAATGGCATAGATATCAGACTCCGACTGAAGCTGACGCTCTTGGAAGATGGGGAGGAGAGGCGCGCCCTCGAATAGAACGTCCAGAAGATGAGTCGCAATCAGATTCTCGAGGTCTTTCTCAGTCCTTTGCAGATCGGCGGCGTCGAGAAATGGAACAGGCTCGAGCGAGCCGAGTCCATCGTTCGAGGGAGAAAGACGGTAGAGCATCCTGAATTCCCCAACGCGCCAATAGTAACAGGTACCACGCAAGAATCGCGTCTAAAGCGCGCTAGAATACTTCAATGAGCAGCAGGATCACCATCCGCCTTCCTAAGGAGCTTCTTGAGCGGCTGCGACAAGCGTCCGGTCGCACTGGGCTGCCGATGGCCCGGCTCGTCTGTGAGTCGCTGGAAAAGACGCTTTCACAGGAAGCCGCGCCTGTCTGGCGAGAGTTCGCGGGAATAATCAAGGGCGGGCCGCCCGACCTTTCGTCCCGCAAAGGTTTTTCTCGCGGTCCGGATGAATTGGACGATGCCAAGCACGCTGCCGCAAAGCCGCGTCACATGCGGCACGCCGGGACGCTCGGCGGTCCGCGAGATTTGTCGTCGCGCAAAGGTTATGCGGGGCGATGAGGGAATCGTCGCTGATCTACCGCCGGAACAAGCGGGAAGCCATCCCGCTGCGTTGTCCACCGAAGAAGTGATAGCCTGAAGAGTGCACGCCGAGTCCTAGAGAGAAAGACGGGTTATCGCATGCTACTTCACGGAATCTTTCCTCCCATCACGACGCCGTTCTATCCCGACGGCAATGTCTACTTCAAGAAGCTCGAAAGCAACGTTGAGCGCTATTCGCGCACGCCTTGCGCGGGCATGGTTGTGCTTGGTTCGACCGGAGAGGCCATCCTGCTTTCCGATGAGGAGCGGCGCGATGTGCTGAAATCCGCCCGCGCGGCGGCCGCCCCGAACAAAGTCCTGATTGCCGGCACGGGGATCGAGTCGGCCATCGAGACGCTGCGGCTTACCGAGTACGCCGCCGAACTCGGCTACGACGTCGCCATGGTGCGCACGCCGCATTACTACAAGAAGCAGATGCAGCCAGCCAACATCCTGGCATTTTACCGCACTGTGGCCGATCGTTCGCCGCTGCCGGTGATCGTTTACAACTTTCCTCAGGCTACCGGCTACGACATTCCCGCCGAACTGGTGATCTCATTGGCCGAACACCCGAACCTGATTGGAATCAAGGAATCGAGCGGCGACGTGGAGAAAGTGCGCAAGATGGTGGAAGGCACAAGGCACATCCAGCGCAGCGTCACCGTAACCGAAACGTTTGAGGCGGTGACGCCGCGCATGCTCGCGGCCGCTGGCTCGAGCGAGAACGGCGGGGAACTGGTGCAAGTAGGGGCATTGGCGGGGTCGTCTTTGGGGAAGCCGTCTTCGGCTGCAGTCACTGTAGTCGGCAAGATGAAGACCCGGCAGAAGGAGGCCGGATTCCAGGTGTTGGTGGGCGCGGCGCAGAAGTTGAAGCCATCGCTCGACGTTGGCGCGGTAGGAGCGATTCTGGCCTTCGCCTGTTTAGCGCCCACCTTGTGCTACGAGATTTACACGGCATGGAAAGAAGGCGATGCCGAGTTGGCGCGGTTGAAGCAGGAGCGTACTGCGGGGGCAGCGCAACGCGTGGTGAGCGAGTTAGGGGTTCCCGGCGTGAAGTACGGCATGGATTTCAACGGCTACTTTGGCGGGCCGGCGCGGCTGCCGCTGCTGCCGCTCACGGGCGAGGTTAAGAGTGAGATCGAGCGGCTGCTGGCGGATGTAAGGAACTAAGCGGAGCAGGGACGTGAAATCGCCCGATCCAACTAATTTGAAGAGTAGGCGTCCCAAGCTTGCTAAAGCCTCCGAGGAGATGAAAGCTTGGTCGGCCGCGCTGACCACAGAAACTGCTGGCTGGCCGCAAGTCACTGCCCGCGCTTTTTTTGGTTTTACCGCCCTTTACCGGCGGAACCGAATCTTCGCCCTTCTGCCGCGCACTCGCGCAATGCAGACGCCAAACTCTCTGGCTTTCAAGTTGGAGTCTCCACCCGTGCGAATGTTCACGCGGTTGCAGCAGGATCCCCGCGTTGGGGCAACGGAAATGCAGAAGACACGCTGGTTCACTTTTGAGCTGACCACAAGCGCCGATTTACGCCACGCTTTGGATTGGCTGGGGGAAGCCTACGAGGCCGCCGGGAAGAGCAAGAAGCGGGGTTAATCCGGGGGACGAACGAACTCCAAGGCTTGTGATCGAGACCGCGTTGCCGTATACTTAGTTCGAACGAACGTTCGAATTAGCGCCGGCTTTTCAGGACTATGGGGAGTCCATCGACAGCAGCTCGAGTTCCCGTGCCACGGCGGCACCGCGCCGCGGCTGCGCCCGTCACGCGCTTTGACCGGCGCCTGGCGGAGATCCTCACCCACGCTACCGATGTCTTCTGCAAAAAAGGATATGAAGGCGCCTCGATGCGCGATCTTTCGCGCGCCAGCGGCATGTCGCTGGCCGGGCTTTATTACTACTTCGAGTCCAAAGAGCGGCTGCTCTTCCTGATCCAGAAGCACACGTTCACAACCATTGTGCAGCGGCTGAAGGCGAGGCTGGAGGGTGTGAGCGATCCGGAACAGCGAGTCCGCATCTTCATTCTCAATCATCTGGAGTATTTTCTGGCCAATCAGGCGGCCATGAAGGTTCTATCGCACGAGGCGGAAGTGCTGAAGAACAGCTTCGGCTCAGAGATCGCGGCCCTCAAGCGCGAATACTATCGCACCTGCGTGGGCCTGCTGGATGAAATGAAGGGCGACCGGGGATTGCAATTCTCCACGCGCATCGCGGTGCTCAGCCTGTTCGGCATGATGAATTGGATTTATACCTGGCACAACCCCCGGATCGACGCCGACGCCGAGCAGATCGCGCGCGAGATGGGCGACATTTTTCTGCGCGGCGTGATGAATGGCAATAGGTCGCGCAAGGATGGGCGCTGAGCGGATGTGTTTTGGTTCCCGGCGAAACCAGGATTCCTCGCTTCGCTCGGAATGACAAATGGATGCTCGGAACGACAAATGGATGCCCGGAATGATGAGCAGATGATTTTGGATGACCGAGAGATATTCACGAAAACATAAGGAGCTACAGACATGGCGACCACAATGCAGCCGTCGACCGGCGAAACCACCAAGCAGCTTGTCAACTACCGCAAGGATGGCGGCGTAGCGGTGATCGAGATGTGCGATCCGCCGGCCAACACCTACACCTACGAAATGAACCGGCAGCTCGATGAGGCAATCCTGCGCGCGCGCATGGACAATGACGCCTACGTCATTCTGCTGACTGGGGCTGGCGATAAGTTCTTCTCCGCCGGCGCCAACATCAAGATGCTTTCAAGCGTCGACCCCACCTTCAAGTATTACTTTTGCCTGCACGCCAACGAAATGCTGCTGCGCCTGGAGCACACGCCCAAGCTGGTAATCGCGGCGATCAACGGCCACTGCGTCGGCGGCGGGCTGGAGATTGCGATGGCCGCCGACATCCGCATCGCACGCAAGGATGCCGGCAAGATCGGTCTGCCGGAAGTGAATCTGGGCGTGCTTCCCGGCACTGGCGGCACGCAGCGGCTTTCGCGGCTGGTGGGCAAGAGCAAAGCGATCGAACTGATGGTGACGGGCAACACCTTTTCATTTGAAGAGGCCCAGGAACTCGGCATCATCAACGACATCTACGAGCGCGACGGCTTCATGGATAACATGATCGAGTACGCGAAACAATTCTGTCCTCCTAACAAAGCCGCCAAGGCCGTGGGCAGGATCAAGCGCGCGGTGCAGACCGGATGGGAGATTCCCATGGAGTCGGCGCTGGCGGTGGAGCGCGAGAACCAGCAACTACTCTTCCAGAGCGAGGATGCCAAGGAAGGCCTGGCTGCGTATGTCGAGAAGCGGCCCGCGGTTTTCAAGGCGAAGTAGTAGCGATTATCGAATATCGCGACAGGGCGGTCGGGACGCCCGCCCGACAGCCGGCGGGACGCCGGCGCTACCACGTAAAGGAAGAATGAATGCTTGCAGCCAAGGTGAAGATTGAACCCGGGCAGTTGCTGATCGACGGGCAATGGGTCGATGGCGCGAAGAACTTCGACACCATCAATCCCGCTACGGGCGAAGTGTTGACCCAGATCGCGGAAGGTTCGAGCGCGGACGTTGACCGCGCGGTCGATGCTGCTCGCCGTGCCCTCGAAGATCGTAACGGCCCATGGCGAAAGCTCTCGGCCAGCGAACGCGGGCGTCTGATCTGGAAACTCGCCGACCTGGTCGAGAAAAATATCGATGAGTTGGCCGAGCTTGAGACGCTCGACAACGGCAAACCGATTTTCGAGTCGCGCTACGTCGACATGCCGATGGTGGTTGATGTTCTGCGGTATTACGCGGGCTTGGCGACCAAGATCCACGGCGAGACCGTCAACACCCTCGAAACCGCGTTTACCTACACGCTGCGCGAACCCGTCGGCGTGGTCGGTTTGATCGTGCCGTGGAACTTTCCGCTATTGCTGGCTTCGTGGAAGGTCGGTCCGGCGCTGGCTTGCGGCAATACGATCGTGTGGAAGCCGGCCAGCCAGACTTCGCTGACCACGTTGCGATTCGGGAAGCTGGCGGTCGAAGCCGGCGTTCCGGCTGGCGTCCTCAATATCGTCACTGGCCCCGGTGCTGTGGGCAGGGCGATGGTGAAGCATCCGGGAATCGACAAGATCGCTTTCACTGGCTCGACTGCAGTCGGGCAGGAAATCATGCGGAGCGCGGCCGATACCGTGAAGCGCATCACGCTCGAACTCGGCGGAAAATCGCCGAACATTGTCTTCGCCGACTCTGACATCGATAACGCCGTCAAGGGTGCTATCACCGGCATTTTCTACGGTAAGGGTGAGGTCTGCAACGCAGGTTCGCGGCTGTTTCTCGAAAGTAAAGTGAAGGACGAGTTTACCGAGAAACTGGTGGCGCGCGCGGCGAAGATGCGTCCGGCCGACCCGCTCGACCCAAAGACGCGGCTGGGAGCGATCGTGAGCCAGGAGCAGATGCAGACGGTGCTAGGTTACATCGAAGCTGGCAAGAAGGATGGCGCAAAGCTGGTGGCTGGCGGCAATCGTGTCGCGGTTGACGGCGGTAAGGGTTTCTTCATCGAGCCGACGATCTTCGGCGACGTGAAGAACAACATGACGATTGCGCGTGAAGAAATCTTCGGTCCCGTGCTCTCGGTGCTGACCTTCGACGACATCGACGAGGTCATCGAGCAGGCCAACAACAATCCTTATGGCCTTGCGGCAGCCGTGTGGACGCGCGATGTAAAGAAAGCTCACAGCGTCTCCCGGAGATTGAAGGCCGGGACGGTCTGGATCAATACCTATGGATTGATGGACGCATCGCTGCCCTTCGGCGGCTACAAGAGTTCCGGTTTCGGCCGCGAACTCGGCGCACACGCAATCGAGCACTACACGGAGTTGAAAACAGTTTGGCTGAATATGGTTTAGGAGCGGCATTATGCCTGGCAAAGTAGCGAAAATAGGAACCTTTAGTGACTGGGTTGGCATGTTCAATGACTGGCGCAAAGATATCGGCGTCAACACCAAGGACATCGATGCCTTCCATTTCGACACCCTTTACGGCGCGATCGACACCGAGGAAATCGAGTTCGGTTCGTACAAAGGCCGGCGCAAATGGGAGAACCTGCGGCAGATTCCCACGCAGCAGATGCGCGATGCGCTGATGAACATGATCGTCTATCAGGGAGACACTGAGTTCGCCAGCGTCGAGCAGCAGCGCAACCTCCTGGAAAATGCGCCCACCGACTGGGACCGCCGTGCCATCACGCGCGTCATGATTGAAGAAATGCGCCATGGCTGGCAGATGTGCGCGCTGCTGGTGGATCACTTCGGCTATTCGGGCAAGGTCGAGGCGCAAAAGATGCTGGAGCGCCGCGCCTTCGAAAACAAGCGGCTGCTGGGCGCATTCAACGTCGATGTAGACAACTGGATGGACTTCTTCACCTACACCGACTTCGTCGATCGGGACGGAAAATTTCAGCTACAGATGCTGAAGTATTCCGCCTTCGCCCCGCTGGGACGGTCGATGTCCTATATGCTGCGCGAGGAAGCGTTTCACATGGGCACGGGCAACGATGGCCTGCGGCGTATTGTGGAAGCAGGGGTAATTCCAGGCTGGCTGATTCAGAAGTATCTGAATAAGTGGATTTCGAGCTCGTACGACCTTTTCGGCACAGACCATTCTTCCTCGGCGCACTGGGCGTATGTGTGGGGCGTCAAGGGCCGCTACGACGAACCAAAGAACGAACACGCCCCCGACCTCGACGATTTGAACGACTACAACCGGAATCTTTATCGCGACGAAGTATCGGGTCTGATCGAGCGCTTCAACGGCGCTTTGAAGCCAGGCCAACCGAAATTGTATGCGCCCCACATCAAGTTCAATCGCGAGATCGGACGCTGGGCAGGACAGAAGTTCCACGCGCAGACGGGCGAGCCGCTTGACGACCGCGCTTACGCAGAACACTGGAAGGACTACATGCCGTCTGCGGAGGACAAGAAGCTGTTGCTGGAGATCATCGGCACGGAGAAGAAATGGATTGCGGAGAAAGTTGGCGCGCGCGATCCGCTGGCCAGCATCGGCGAAGTTAGGAAGTCGGCGATCAATCTGTAAATCAAGATCTTTTTCACCACAGAGGCACGGAGACACAAAAATCATGGCCCCCACGTTCGTGGAATCCAAGTTCGTTCGACTCACGGCTGATGTCAGCGCTTTGGTTGCGCGACTCGTTCTACGAAATCCGCCGCTGAATGTCATCGACATCCCGATGATGGAGGAGTTGGCGCAAGCGCTGGCAGAGATCGAGGCGCGTGCCGATGTTTCTATCGTCGTGCTGAGCGGTGAGGGCAGAGCTTTTTCGGCAGGCGTGGATGTGGCAGCACACACTCCCGATAAGGTTGAGGCCATGCTGCTCAAGTTCCACGCGGTCATTCGTGCCCTGGTGGCGAGCAAGAAGGTGACGGTTGCCGCCGTGCACGGGCCTTGCCTGGGCGGTGGTGCAGAGTTGGCGATGGTTTGCGACATGGTGTATACGACCGGTTCGGCGCAGTGGGGATTTCCAGAGATCAAGCTGGGCTGTTATCCGCCGGTGGCCTGTACGGCCCTGGCTGCGCTGGTAGGGCAGAAGCGCGCGGCGGAATTGATTCTTACGGGGCGGACGATTAGCGGCATGGAGGCAGCGGGGATGGGTCTCGCGACACGTGCTGTTCCAGGTGAAGAACTAGCGGCCGCGGTCGATCAAACCGTGCAGGAACTGCTCAGACTGAGTCCCGCGGCATTGGCGGTGACCAAAAAAGCTGTCTATGCGTGGGATGCGATGCACTTCGACAAGGGCTTGGCGCGCTCCGAGAAGATTTACCTGGAAGAGTTGATGAAGACAGCGGACGCGCAAGAGGGTATTCGCTCGTTCATGGAAAAGCGAGCGCCGAAGTGGACGGGGAAGTAGCAAACAACAACGTTCGCATGGACTACGAAATCACTCCTGAAGAAGTGAAAATGAAGCTCGACCAGGGCGAGGCGTTCACGCTGCTCGACGTGCGCGAGCCCTGGGAGTTTGAAGCGGCGCACATGGCGGGAGCGAAGCTGGTTCCAATGGGCGACGTCCCATCCCGCGCGCATCAGGAACTGGATCCGGAAGATCACATCGTGGTGGTTTGCCATCACGGCGTGCGCTCGATGAATGTGACCGCGTGGCTGCGGCAGCAGGGATTCGAGAAGGTGCAGTCCATGCGCGGTGGGATCGATGCCTGGTCGCGGCGGTTGGATGGGAAGGTGCCGCTGTATTGAAAGCTGCGAGCCACGAGCTGCGAGCTAGCCGTAGGTGTGGAGGCGTTTTTCGTAGCGCGCAGCTCGAAGCTCGCAGCTGAATCTTATGAAAAAAGAACTCGTCGAACTCAAGATCAACGGCCGCACCCACGAGCTTGCCATCGAGCCGAGCACCCTGCTGCTGGACGTGCTGCGTCAGGATCTGGGGCTGACCGGCTCCAAGCGTGGCTGTGATGAATCGTCGTGCGGAGCCTGCACCGTGCTGGTGGATGGCGTTGCCATGATGTCCTGCACGCTGCTGGCCGCGAGTTGCCAGGAGCAGGAGATCACCACCATCGAAGGCGTGAGCGAGCATGGCAGCCTGGCGGCGATTCAAAAAGCATACGGCGACTGGGGCGGCGCGCAGTGCGGCTTCTGCACTCCCGGATTCATCATGACCGTGAAGTCGCTGATGGCGGAGAATCCTGATCCGTCGGAAGCCGAGGTTCGGTCCGCATTGAGCAGCAATCTGTGCCGCTGCACGGGCTATAGCCAGATGTACGCGGCGATCAGGTCGGCGATTGCGGCGGAGAAGCAAGGGATAGCGGCCAAGTGACGGGAAGCTGCCGGCAGAAAGCAGATTCCTCGTTTTGCTCGGAATGACAAACTGTCGGAATGACAAACTAAAGATGAGTGACTTCTCCATCATCGGCAGGCCCACCGCCATGGTCGACGCGGCAGAAAAGACCACCGGCGCCGGCAAATACACTGACGATCTCAGCGTGCCCGGCATGCTGATCGGGAAGATTCTGCATTCGCCGTATCCGCATGCGCGTATCAAGCGAATTGATGCGAGCCGTGCCGAGAAACTCGAAGGCGTCGTCGCCGTGGTCGTCGGCAAGGACGCGCCGAATCCTTACGGAATTCTTCCCGTCGGTCACGATGAGTACCCGCTTGCGCTCGACAAGGTACGATACGTGGGCGATAACGTTGCGTGCGTGGCCGCCGTTTCCGAAGCCGTCGCCGAGAAAGCACTGGAACTCATTGATGTAGAGTACGACGTGCTGCCCGCTTACTTCGATCCCGAAGAATCGATGAAGGCGAAGACCGACCTCATCCACGACAACAAGCCGGGCAATCTGGAAAAGGATTATCACCACGCATTCGGCGATCCGGATAAGGGCTTTGCCGAGGCGGATCACGTGGCTGAGGCGCGCTTCATCGCGAATGAGGTGACGCACGCTGCCATGGAGCCGCATTCCACGCTGGCTTCATTCGAACTCGATCCGCATACCGGCAAGCTCGGGCGTCTGACGGTTTGGTCCTCGACCCAGGTTCCTTACTACCTGCAGCACAAGCTGTCATTGGTGCTGGAAATGCCGATGGCGCAGATCCGCGTGATCAAGCCGCTGGTGGGCGGCGGATTCGGCGGCAAGAGCGAAGTCATCCCGCTTGAGATCATTGCCGCGGTTGCGGCGCGCAAGGCGCAAGCTCCGGTGAAGATCACTTACACGCGCGAAGAAGTGTTCTGGGCGCATCGCGGCCGGCCGCGGACCATCATCGATCTGAAAACCGGAATCAAGAATGACGGTCGTATCACCTCGGTGAAGGCGCGTGTGGTGCAGGATGGTGGCGCGTATTGCTCCTACGGCGTGGTCACGATTCTTTACTCCGGGGCGCTGCTGGGCGCGCTGTACGACATTCCAAACATTCAATATGACGGTTATCGTGTGCTTACCAACAAGCCTGCATGTGGCGCGATGCGCGGACACGGAACCGTCAATGTGCGCTTTGCCTTCGAATCGCAACTCGATGAACTCGCTGCGAAGATTGGCGTGGATCCAGCGGAAATTCGGCAACGCAATCTGCTCAAGCCGCCGTGCATTACCGTGAATGGCTTGCGTGTTCAGAGTTACGGACTTCCGGAGTGCATCGAGAAGACGGTTGAGCGCTCGGGCTGGAAGCAGCGCAAGGGCAAACTGCCCAAGGGGCGCGGTTTAGGCATCGCTTGCAGCCACTATGTGAGCGGGGCGGCAAATTCGATCATCCGTTCTGACATGCCACACTCGACGGTGAATATCAAGATCGATCGTGACGGAGGCGTGGTCGTGTACACCGGCGCGTCCGAGATCGGCCAGGGATCGGACACCATGACCGCGCAGGTCGCCGCCGAAGTGCTGGGTTGCTCGCTGGCGCGCGTGAGAGTAATCGCAGCCGACACGGATCTCACCCCAATCGATATTGGATCTTATTCCAGCCGCGTGACTTTCATGGCAGGCAATGCGACGCTACGTGCGGCCGAAGACGTGAAGAAAAGAATCGCTGCGGCAGCGGCAAAGAAAATGAACTGTGCCGCGGAAGACCTCGCATTCCGCGACGATATTGTCTTCAAGAAGGGAAGTGCGCCGCCCGTCGTGAGGAAGGATCAAGCTGAGGAGGTGGAAGTGACGCAGGCGGGTGCGTCGGTCAGCGGACGCGTGGAAGGCCAGATTCTGCGCGGCTCTCTGCAGCAGAAGCGCAAAGAAGAAGGGCCGAAGGAGTGGATGACCTTCGAAGAAGCTGTGGTTGCCGCAATCGATTTCCACGGCGCACTCACCGGGACGGGTTCTTACGCTCCGCCACAAGAGGCACGCGGCGGCAAACACAAAGGCGGAGGCGTGGGACCATCGCCGGCATATTCTTATTCGGCCCAGGTTGCCGAAGTCAGCGTGGACGAAGACACCGGCGAAGTGACGGTACACAAGGTTTGGGCCGCGCACGATTGCGGACGCGCGCTGAATCCGGTGTCGGTGGAAGGTCAGATCATCGGTTCCGTATGGATGGGCATGGGGCAGGCGCTCACGGAAGAAATGGTGTGGAAAGACGGCATGCTGATGAATGCCGGAATGCTCGAATACCGCAGTCCGTCGTCGGTGGAGTCGCCGGAAGTCGAACCCATCATTGTGGAAAGCATCGATCCCGAAGGTCCGTTTGGGGCCAAGGAATGCAGCGAGGGATCGCTGGCGGCGACCATCCCGGCAATCTCGAATGCGATTTACGATGCGGTCGGCGTGCGCTTGCATGAGTCTCCGTTTACGCCCGAGCGGGTGTTGGCGGCGCTGCGGGCGAAGAGAAAAGACAAGGCCTTGAACCTCACTGAGGGCGTCGATCCAACAGCACCAGCGCATTTTCGCGAGCATGGCGGATCCCTTTGCTTCAAGGGCAAAGGACCGGAGCGGCACGCGCTCGATCCAGCGCGCCGCGAAGCGCCAGCGTCGGCGGGAGGTGCGGATTGAGCCTTCCACAGTTCAGGCTGCTTAGGCCACGTGCGCTCGACGAAGCGGTTGCCTTTCTCTCAAAACACGCAAGCAACCTCCGCGTGCTCGCGGGCGGTACCGACCTGATTCCGTCTATGCGGCAGAAATTGTTTGAGCCGCAATATGTGCTGGATCTGCGGGGCATTGGCGACTTGCGCGGAATCCGTCCGCAAGCCAGCGGAGCGGTCGAACTCGGAGCACTTACTGCGCTCAGCGCGATTGAGAAGTCCCCATACCTGCGCCAGCACTTCCCGGTACTCACCGAAGCGGCAGCGACCGTGGCATCGCCGGTGCTGCGCAACATGGGCACGCTGGGCGGTAACATTTGCCTCGACACGCGCTGCCTTTGGTACAACCAGTCTCTTACTTGGCGCAAGGGGTGCGGATTCTGCATCAAGAAAGATGGCGATCTCTGCCACGTGGCTCCGGGTGGAACGAAATGCTGGGCTGCGTTTTCCGGAGACACGCCGCCGGCACTGCTTTGTCTGAACGCGGAAATCGAAATCGCAGGTCCCGATGGTGCGCGGCGCATTCCTCTGCGAGACTTCTACACCGGAGACGGAGAGAATTACCGCAAGCTGCAGCAAAATGAACTGGTCACGCGTGTTTTCCTTCCTGCAGCATCGGCGGATTATCGCGGCGTCTATCGCAAGCTGCGAGTTCGAGGATCGATCGACTATCCGCTGGCGGGCGTTGCGGTGGTGATGAAGCGGTCGAACGGACACGTGTCTGACGCGCGCATGGCAATGACGGCGGTGAATCCCGCGCCCGTCCTGGTGCAAATGGCGGGGCGATGCTGATTGGAAAGTCGGTTGATGAAGCCTTGGCGGACGCGGTGGGGGACCTGGCCGCGCGCACCGCCAAGCCTCTGACCACGTCGGCGCTTACGCCGGAGTACCGGCGCGAGATGATTCGGGTCTTCACCAAGCGCGCAGTGCTGGCGGCGGCGAGCAACTGAAATGATCACCGACTGCCACATCCACATCCAGCCGATGGAGATGTTCAAGCCCCACGCGCTGGAACTGATGAAGAAGAAGCGGCAGAACTTCGAGCAGATTGCCGAGTTCTGCCGCTCTCCCAAGGCATTCCTGAAATATCTGGACGCCTGCGGCATCGACCGCGCGGTGCTTATCAACTATGTGGCGCCTGAGGTGATCGGCTTCACTAATGGCGTGAATCAATTCATCGCCGACTACGTAAAGGAAGATCCGAAGCGGTTGCTCTCCTGCGGCAGCCTGCATCCGCGGCACACCACGAATGTCCTGGCCGACATGGAGCAGATTCTGCGGCTGGGAATCCGCATGATCAAGATCCATCCGCCGCACCAGCTTTTATTTCCCAACGACTACCTGAACGGCGTCAAGGAACTGGAGATTATTTATCGCGCTGCCGAGGCCAACGGCGTGCCGGTGATGTTCCACACCGGAACGTCTATCTTTCCAGGAGCGCGAAACAAATACGGCGATCCCATGTACGTGGACGATGTCGCCGTCGATTTTCCCAAGCTAAAGATTCTGCTGGCGCACGGTGGCCGTCCGCTCTGGATGCATACGGCGTTCTTTCTGATTCGCCGCCATGCCAACGTGTATCTCGACATCAGCGGCATTCCGCCTACGACTTTGCTCAAGTACTTCCCGCGCCTCGAGGAGATCGCTCAGAAGACTCTATTCGGCACGGACTGGCCAGGTCCGGGCGTGCCGGACATCAAGAAGAATCTCGATGAATTCTGCGCCTTGCCGCTGGAAAAAAGGCTTCAGCAGCAGATTCTGAGCAAGACGGCGCTGAGCATCTGGCCCGCTTGATCTTGACTTAGTTCGATCTCGCTTTATTTCGGCTTCCACAATCCGATCGTGTTGCCGTCCGGATCGGCAAACCAGGCAAAGGTTCCCGTAGGAATGTCAACCGGCGGCATGTTCGTCTTTCCACCCAGCTTGCCAGCCTTGTCCAGATAGCCCTGCAGAGGTCCATGAATCATGGGCTTGAGACGGTCCGAGACGCGAGACGAAAGAAAAGCCCGCGCCGAAACGCGGGCTTGTGATCAAGTTGTTTCCTTATTTGCCTGCCTTCGCGGCGTCTCCTTTGGTCCCTGATAGTTCGTCGGCCAGGGCGGTGGCGCCATAAATCTTGCGCAACGCCTCCTGAATTCCGCGCGAGTCCACCGACACCGCGCGGCTCTGCACTTCGCTATAGGCGAAGTTCGCCGACAGCGACTCGATGTTGCCGTCGAAAATGATGCCCACTACTTCGCCCTGCTTGTTAACCGTAGGCGAGCCGGAGTTGCCGCCGATGATGTCGGCAGTCGAAACAAAGTTCAGCGGGGTCTTCAGATCCAGCTTTGACTTGGCGCCCATCCAGCTTTCCGGCAGCTTATACGGAGGTTCGTTGTTGTGTTCAGCGGCGTGCTCGTAGGCGCCGCCCATGATCGTGAAGTAAGGAACGTCTTTTCCGTTCTCCTTGTAGCCCTTCACCGCACCGTAGCTCAGGCGGAGCGTGAAGGTTGCATCCGGCGGCTGGCTGAAGCCGCTCTGGGCAAAGCGGGCTTTAGCGATGAGCGTGCCGTCACGGCGCACGACCGAGTCAATCTTGTCGTCAAATTGCTTGCGAGCGGCCAGAGCGTCAGGCTCAATCGCGCGCATGGCGACGATCAGGGGATCGGTGCTTGCCGCGATCGCAGTCTCACCGCCTTCATAAAGTTGTTTGCGGACAGCTACATCATCCAGCTTGGTACCCGCAATCATGTCTTTTGCTGCGTCGGCCGGAGTCTTGCCATTCAGGACCTTTTGCACGTCGGGGTTATCTTTTCCGAGCGTCGTCTTGCATGTCGGCCAGCGAATCCGCCAGCTCAACGGTGTCGAGACTCTTGTAAACCGGCGCGGTGGAGAACAACTGCTGCTCCAGCGACGGCAGTCCGGAGTCGCGGAACTCACGCAGACGACCGCCGTTCGGCTTCGGTTTTTCTTCTGCTGCCCGTACCAGCACCCGCGCGATCTGCGGCAGGCCGGATGCGAACCCCCGCAAACGCTCCAGGTAGCTGAGTTGAAAATAGATTTCCCGTTGCAGCTTCATGCCCTGCGCAATCTCATCCCAGGGATCGGCCGTACCCGCATTCTTCGCGTCTGCTTTGTACAACGCCCGCAACTGCGCTTCATCGGTAGCCTTGGCCTCCATGATCGATTTATCCATCAAGCCAGCTTCGTATCCGGTAATAGCCTTCTGTCCATTTTGCAGCCCGAAGATATCTTCTTTCGCGATGCGGGCGTTCTCTTCCGACTGCTTGCTGAAGTCTTGCAATAAGGCGATGCGGCGTTTCAGCAAGGTCAGGACTGAGGGATAGTTCACGTCGCGGGTGAACTCCAGTTGAGCCATCGTCTGCAGGCGGCTGGTATTGCCGGGGTGTCCTGAAACGAAGATCAACTCGTCATCTTTCACGCCCGTGCGCGACCAACGCAAATAGTTGTCAAGGTGCGCGGGGTGCCCGTCTTCGTAGACGCGGAAGAACGTGATGTCAAGATCGTAACGGGGGTACGTAAAGTTGTCGGGATCGCCGCCGAAGAACGCGGAGTCAAACTCCGGCGCAAAGACCAGGCGCACATCGGTGTACTTCTTGTACTTATAGAGGTTATAAACCTGGCCAGAGTAGAACGTGACCACGTCGCAGCGCAGCCCGGTCGAAGTGGAGCAGTCTTTTTCAACCTGTGACATGGCAGCGCGCTGCGCCGTTCCCGCGTCGGCAGCCGACATTTCCGGCTTGACACCGCGCATTCACCTTATCGGTTACGTCCTCGATCCCAACCAGTTCGTTCAGTTCGAGATTCGGGCACTTGGCCTCTTCGGCCTGAGTCTTGGCGTAGAAGCCCGTCTTGATGTAGTCGTGGCCCTCGCTCGAAAGTTGCTGCACGCATCCCGCGCCTACGTGGTGGTTGGTGAAGGTCAAGCCGTCGGCGGAAACAAACGAACCAGAGCCTCCGTTGTTAAACCGCACCGAAGACAGCCTCACGTGATCCAGCCACTGTTGGGTAAGTTCGAAGCCATACTTGGCCTTGATCTTGTCTCTTGGGGGCTTCGTTGTAGAGCCACATGCCCTCGTCGGCCGAAGCCATAGTAGAAAATAGGAAGGACAGGGCAAGGCAAATCGAAAAAAATCGTTTCATTAGGATTCCTCCGGGTAGGGTTTGAGGAGCGACTACAGGTTCCTCGGCGAGCTATGAACGAACCTTTTACTATACGCCGCGAGAGGAGATCGTGGCAAAAGAGCGTCTCCGGGCTGCTCAGAGCCCGGTATAGCGCTTCCGCCGATGGGCGAGTCAACCCCCATCAAGCACCGAAGTCACCAAGCTGTCTGGAATGTGAAGCGTTTCTTGGGGTATAAAAGAAAGTTGCATTCCCCGCGACCCCCTCACGCGGCTCCGGCAACGGTAATCAATCTATTTGAGCGAGAGACTATGTCGAGCGTGACCAGTACTTCTGCCCCGAAAGGCCTGGAAGGCATCGTTGCTACCAACTCCAGCATTTGTTACATCGATGGCGACCGCGGCGTTCTTGCCTATCGCGGCATTGATATTCATGAACTGGCCGACCACTCCAATTTTGAGGAGACCTGCTTCCTGCTTTGGTTTGGGCGTTTGCCGAAGCAAGCCGAATTGAAGGACCTGCAGGAGCGCCTGGCGCAAGAGCGTCAACTTGACCCGGCGATCCTCCAGTTTCTGCGCAGCGTGCCCAAGACTGCGCTGCCCATGGATGTGCTGCGCACCGCGGTTTCGGCGCTCGCCTTCTACGATGCCGACGAGAAGAAAAACGATCACGATGCCAATGTCCGCAAGGCCGTCCGGCTGACTTCTCAGATAGCAATGATCGTTGCCGCCTATGACCGGATTCGCAAGGGCAAGCCGGTCGTCGAAGCTGACCGCTCGCTCTCGCACGCGGCCAATTTCCTGCTGCAATTGAATGGGACCAAGCCTTCTTCCACGGCCGAGCGCGCGCTCGATATCGCTCTGATCCTGCATGCGGACCACGAACTGAATGCGTCCACGTTCGCTGCTCGCGTGACGGCCGCGACCTTATCGGACATGCACTCGGCGATCACATCGGCCATCGGCGCCCTGAAGGGCCCCCTGCATGGCGGAGCGAATGAGGCGGTGTTTCGAATCTTGGAATCGATCGACCGGCAGAAAGCGGACCCCGTCGAGCACGTTCGCAACATGTTGGCGCAAAAGAAGAAGGTTCCGGGCTTCGGCCACCGCGTCTATCACACTGAAGATCCGCGAGCCACGCACCTGCGCGGGATGTCGCGCGATCTGGGCCGTTCCAGCGGCCAGCCGCATTGGTATGAGATGTCGGAAAAAATCGAGAATCTCGTGAAAGCGGAAAAGAAGCTGAATGCCAATGTGGATTTCTATTCTGCGTCCACCTACCACGTGCTGGGGATCGACGAAGATTTATTCACGCCCGTGTTCGCGGTCTCCCGCATCAGCGGCTGGGCCGCGCACGTCATCGAGCAACTCGACGACAACCGCCTGATTCGCCCCCGCGCTGAATATCTCGGACCGAATTATCCGAACCACTACGTGGCGATGGAAAAGCGCTGATCGCCCGCCGGCCTGTGGAGACGCCAGCGGCGATTCCGCTTTGAAAGGGGCGCGGCTTCCAGCCGCGCCATAGAGCCTGTCATCCTGAACAAGCGTTCTTTGCGCAGTGAAGAGCCTGTCCCGAGCCTTGCCGAGGGAATCTGGGCGAGCCGCGCGACGCGTCGCAGCTTGCCCTGAGCGAAGCCGAAGGGTTCTTTGCGACGCAATACTCGCGCGTTTGGCTCGCTTCCTTATCAAACTGCACCACTAGCTCTTTCCGCCAGCCATTCAAGGGAAACAGGTAGAATATTAAGATTATGCTCCGCATTTACCTCGACAATAACGCCACCACGCCGGTTCTGCCGGAAGTGCTCGAAGCCATGCGCCCTTATTTTGGCGAGCACTTTGGCAACGCGTCGTCGATCCATCACCACGGGCAGGAGACGCGGGCGGCCATCGAGCGTGCGCGGGATTCAGTGGCGTCATTACTTGGCTGCCAGGCCGCCGAGATAGTCTTCACCAGCGGTGGAACCGAGGGTGACAATCTGGCCATTGCGGGCCTGACCAGCGCCGGCGATCACATCATTACTTCGAGCATCGAGCATCATGCCGTGCTGCTGACCTGCAAGCATCTGGAGGAAGCAGGCTGCGAAGTGACCTGCGTGCCGGTGGATGGCCGCGGCCTGGTCGATCCCGACGATGTGCGGCACGCGTTGCGGCCCAACACAAAACTGATTTCGATCATGATGGCCAACAACGAAACCGGAGTGTTGCAGCCAGTCGAAGAAATTGGAAAGATCGCCGCCGAAGCCGACGTTTATTTTCACACGGACGCGGTGCAGGCGGCGGGCAAAGTTCCAATTGATGTGAACCGTATCGGTTGCGACGCGCTATCGATTTCAGGCCACAAGATGCACGCGCCGCAAGGCGTGGGCGCGCTTTACGTCCGCAAAGCGACGAAGCTTCAGCCGCTGTTTTATGGTGGACGGCACGAGCGTTCGCGCCGCGCTGGAACCGAGAACGTTCCAGGAATTGTTGCTCTCGGTAAGGCGGCGGAGCTGGCGATGCAAGGCTTCGAGCGCGGCGATGACAAGAAAATGTCCGCCTTGCGCGACCGCCTGCAGCAAGGAATTCTCGCCCAGGTGGAAGAGTCCGGCGTGAATGGCTTGGGGGCTCCGCGCGTGCCGAACACGTCGAACATTTATTTTGATCAAATCGAAGGCGAGTCGATGGTCATTGCTCTCGACCTAAAGGGTCTGGCGGTGTCCACGGGCGCCGCGTGCTCGTCGGGAGCAATCGAGGCGTCGCACGTGCTTACCGCGATGGGCTTGCCCTCTGATCGGGCGCGAGCCAGCATCCGCTTCAGCCTGGGCAAGCAGAACACCGCGGACGACATCGACCTCGCGCTTGCACTTGTGCTGGAAACGGTAGCGCGGTTGCGGGAACTGTCGCCGGTTTATAGGAAAGTAGCAATTAGCAGTTAGCAATTAGCACTCAGCAATTAGCATTCAGGCAATCGAGATTCGCAGCGATTGCGCAACAGGAGTCGTCCTTCGGAGCGGTTCAGGGGTAAGCCAAGCGGAGTTCCCTTGGCTGACTGCTGAGTGCTAAATGCCAATTGCCAACTGCTGCATATAAGACATGCCAAATCCCAAGACCATCGCCGTAGCCATGTCGGGCGGAGTCGATTCCTCCACCGTCGCGGCCATGCTGTGCGCCGAGGGACACAACGTCATCGGCCTGACCATGCAGCTCTGGAATCAGCGCCGTCTCGCCGGACACGAGGGCATGCCCGAGCAGGTAACCGGCCGCTGCTGCTCTCTCGACGACGTCTACGACGCCCGGCGCGTGGCCCAGCACATCGGCATTCCCTATTACGTAGTCAATCACGAAGAGCGCTTCGAGCGCGACGTGGTGCGCCCCTTCGTCGCGGAGTATCTCTCGGGACGCACGCCCATCCCCTGCAGCCTCTGCAACAATCATTTGAAGTTCGATCAGCTGCTCGTCGTCGCGCAGCAAATCGGAGCCGACTGCGTCGCCACCGGCCACTATGCTCGCGTGGAGTATGACGACGCCCGCACACGCTGGCTGCTCAAGCGTCCCGCCGACCGCAGCAAGGACCAGACTTATTTCCTCTTCGGCCTAACTCAGGAGCAGCTTCGCCGCACCCTCTTTCCACTGGGCGGCATGACGAAGCCCGAGGTACGCGAGATGGCCCGCAAGCAGGGCCTGGCTCTCGCCGAGAAGCCCGATTCGCAGGAGATTTGCTTCGTCCCCGGCGGCGACTACAAGCGCTTCATTGACGCCTATCTTGCAGAGAGCGGCGAGGCATTGCCCGATACCGCGGGAGAGCTGGTTACTGCGAACGGCGAAGTGATCGGCGAGCACAGCGGCATTCACAACTTCACCGTCGGCCAGCGCAAGGGCCTGGGCGTGGCGACCGGATCGCCGCTCTATGTAATTCAAATCAACGGAGCCGACAAGCAAGTGGTGGTCGGCGGCGATGAGCATCTCTATTCGCGGATGCTGCGCGCCCGCCGCGTCAACCTCATCTCTGTGGACGACCTGCGCGAGCCCATGCGTGTGTCGGTAAAGATTCGCCACCGCCACGAGCCTTCTCCGGCCATGCTGGAGAAGATTGCCGCCGACGAAGTTCTCGTCACCTTCGATCAGCCGCAGCGCGCCATCACTCCAGGCCAGGCCGCCGTTTTCTACGACGACGACATCGTTGTCGGCGGCGGCTGGATCGGTTAGCCCGGCGAAGCCGAGCTTGCCGGCTCGGCCTCGACACTACGGCGAATATAATTTCCGCATGGCTTCCTCAACCTCCCCTCCGCCACTTCCAGCAAGTCCCACATTCCCGCCCGCTCCATCGTTTTGGAGCCGTGAATCCAACTCTCTGAAACAGGGAATCAAGACTGGACTCGCCGGTACCATCACCTACGCCATTTACGCGGGATGGAGCTTACCGCAAGGCTACTGGGCGGTCTTTGCCGCGTTGGTGGTCACGCAGGCCAATGTCGGCGCGTCCTGGAAGGCGGCGCTTTACCGCACCATCGGTTCCACCAGCGGAGCGCTGGCCGCGGCGCTGCTGCTTCCACTGTTGGGCACCGGCGCCGTACGCGCCGGGATCGCTCTCTTTATCCTGGCTTCACTCTTTGCCTATCTCGCGGCGCTGCATCCCAGCTTCAGCGCCGCGGGATTCACTGCTGCCTTGATCCTGGTCTTTGGCGGCATCGAAGAACCCTGGCACGTGGCGTGGCTGCGCGTGCTCTACACCCTGCTGGGAGCGGTGGTTGCCTTCGCCGTGAGTGCGCTGATCTGGCCGGTCCACGCGCGCCAAGGCCTGCGCAACAAGATGGCGAATCTTCTGCAAGGCGCAGGCGTACTCTACAGTGCCATCGCGGCCGCTGCGCTGCAGGGCGTGGACAACGAACCTCAGGTTCACCAACTCGACCGGCAACTGCACGATCTGCGCCGCGGCATCACGCAACAGATGGACGAGGCGCGCAGCGAACTCACCTTCGTGCGCTTCAAGCAGGGAGCCTTTCAGGCCTTTGTCGATCGATCCGATCAGATCCGCCGTCGGCTGACCGCCATGGCCGAGGACAGCAGCCTCTATGTGCATGCGCAGGTGCAGCCTGAACTCCTGCCTTCGCTTCCCACCTTGGTGGAGTATTCAACCCGCGCCTTCTCCGACATAGCCGACGCCGTTCGCGCGCCAAACAAGGAGGCGCGATCAGCCGGAGACCTGGAGCGGGCGGTGCGCGATCTCGATGCCGACTTGGCTCGCCTGCGCGAGCAGCGCGCAACCGCACCCTTCGCGCTCGATCGCATGTTGCCCTTCTGGTCGCTGGTATTCAATCTGCGGGAAGTGGCGCAGGATTTGCGGCAGCTCGCGTCGATCCTCACGGAGCTTGCGTAATGGGGATCGTAGGTCGGTGGCTGTGAAGCTCTCACCGGGAATCACTTCACGTTGCAGCGAGCCGCGTGAGGGACATCACTGCGAATGGTGATGCCTGCCACCGCCAGAGGTTAACCGGAGAGGACTATAATCGTGGCGCTAAGTGTTTCGCCTCTCCGAAGAGCAGTCCCCGCCAGTTGGGACGCAGCACCCCCTGAGACGGATGACCAGAATTCCCGGGAACCGTTTTCCGTCGGCCAAGTTGATCTTCTGGAGGTTCGTCATGAAACACATCCGTATCGCGGTTTTGATCGTATGTGTGTGCCTCATGTCCGCAGCATGGGGCCAGCAGCCTGCGGTCACCCCCCTCAACAATTGGAGCGAGTTCCACAGGACCAACATGCAGCGCTGGAACCCGTATGAGAACCTGCTCAACGTCAACAATGTTAGAAAACTCCGGTTGGAGTGGAGCTACACCACCGGCAGCAATATAAATTCCTCGCCCGCCGTGGCGAATGGTGTGGTGTTCATCGGCTCGTGGGACAACAAAGTGTATGCGTTGAAAGCCAGCACCGGCGCCAAGCTGTGGAGCTACAAGACCGGCGGCCCAGTGTATTCCTCCGTGCCTGCTGTGGCGAATGGAATCGTCTATATCAGCTCGTCCGACAGCAACGTGTATGCGCTGAACGCCGGCAACGGCGCTCTGCTGTGGAGCTACACACTCGGCGGCAGGGGCAATTCCTCGCCCGCCGTGGCCAATGGGGTGGTTTACATCGGTGGGGGCACGGGCAGCAACAACGTGTACGCGCTGAACGCCAGCACCGGCGCCCTGCTGTGGAGCTACGCCACCGGCAACGGTGTGCATTCCTCGCCCGCCGTGGCCAACGGCGCGGTGTATGTCGGCTCGGACGACAACAACGTATACGCGCTGAACGCCAGCACCGGCGCATTACTGTGGAGCTACGCCACTGGCAACGCAGTGGACTCCTCACCCGCCTTGGCCGATGGAGTGGTTTATGTGGGCTCGGCCGACGGCAACTTCTATGCGCTGGATGGCAGCACTGGCGCCCTGTTGTGGAGCTACCCCGTCGGCAACGCGGAGGAGTCTTCACCCGCCGTGGCCAATGGGCTGGTTTATATAGGGACGATCGACGGCAACTTCTCCGCGCTGGCTACCAGCACCGGCGCCCTGCTGTGGAACTTCACCGCCGACTCCTCGGTGGATTCTTCGCCCGCCGTGGCCAACGGCGTGGTTTATGTGGGCTCGAGCACCGGCACCTTGTACGCGCTGAACGCCAGCACCGGCGCCCTTCTGTGGCACTACGTCACCGAGGTTGGGGAATCCTCACCCGCCGTGGTGAATGGGACAGTTTATGTCGGCTCGTACGACGAGCAAAAAGTTTACGCCTTCGGTCTGGAGTGAAGAACGGCCGGGAGCAGGCAAGAGCGGCTCCCAAACGCCCCGGCCTGAAGACGCTTCGCCCTGACTGCAGCTTCAAGGTGTCCCGGCCGGCCGCTCATGTTCTCTTGTCGCAGAGCGAATTAAGGAAGGTCTCTCCGGTAGCCTTCAGCTTCTGCTCCAACCGCGCAGTGCAGTCGCAATCGCCGCACGCCCACGGCTCCGAGCCGTTCTCATCGCGGCACTTGCGGCGGTCGTGCGCATCCTGCACTTTCGTGAGATCGAAGTATTCTTCCCAGTAAGGCCGCTCTTCTTGCAGAGGCGTAGGGCAGTAGCAGACTTCCACCCAGCGCACGGTCTGGTCGTCGCAGAGGCGCGCTTCGTTCATGTTGCGAAGGTACTCGCCTTCGGCGACCGAGCCCTGGCCGAGCGTCTCCTTTTCAATAGCCTGAAGCAGATCGCCTTCGCGGCTGGGTTTTACACGGGCTCGAACCAGATAGCGCATCTACTGCAGCCCCGCCTGCGCCAGCATCTCGAGAAACTGCTTCTGCGTGCGCATGTCGATGGACTGCGCCACGAGTTTGCCGCTGCGGTCGTAAACGAAGCTCTTCGGGATGCCGTCAATCTGAAATTCCTCGTTCACCTTCCGGCCCGGGTCAAGCAGCACCGGATACGTAATATTTCGCTCCGCCAGGAACGGATTCACTTTGGCTGCCTCTTCATCGGAAATGGCCAGCACCACAAAACCCTGATCCTTAAATTTAAGATAAAGCGCCTCCAGGTCGGGCATTTCCTTGCGGCACGGCGGGCACCAGGTCGCCCAGAAGTTCAGCAACACAACCTTGCCTCGCAAATCCTTCAGGTTCCAAGTCTTGCCCTGCAGATCGGTGAGCGTGAAGTCCGCCTGCTGGCGTTTGGCGTCGTCGGCCTCCAGCCTGGCCATGGCAGCCGTAAATTGCGGAGCATCCATGCTCACCTGCGCGTGTTCATAGCGCACCAACGAGGCTAGCTCCACGTAAAGGGGGTCTGGCTCGCGGTTCTTGCCCGGTTGCGGCTGTTCTCGCAAAGCCGCGGCCAGAGTGTTGGCGACTTCCTGCAGAGTGTCATGGCCGAAGTCGCCCTCGGTCGACAAGTTCGCCAGGCCGCCTGCCAGCTTCAGTTTGTTGGGCGCTACCGGAAGCTGGCGAATTTGCAGCGCCAGATGTTTGGTGGTGTGGGCGCGCACGTCGTCGGGAAGCTTACGAAGTCCGTGCAATTGCTCGACGATCGGTTTCTCCTGATCGCTCCAGACGACCTTGTCGTCCGCAAGCGAGCGAGCCGGAGAGCCCAGCGCACACGCAAACAAGAAGCCTGCGAGAGTCAGAAGGAAAGCAGGGAGGGGAACAGAGAGAGAATCGCGACGCATGAAATCCAGCTTACATCACGCCAAAAAACCTTGCCACGCCGAAGAGGCAGGCGCGTGATCGTGGGACCGCTTCAGATGAACATTTCGTCCTGCGGCACGGGCCGCCGCGACTCGCGGCTGCCGCCATTTCTGCGGCCGCGACCGCCCAGCAGAAACTCAATGCCAGCGGTAACGCCCTGGATCAAGCCGGAGAATTGGCGCACCGGCGAGACCACGGTCTTGTGCACCATGTCGGAAGTCTCTTCCACTCGGTCAAGGGTGCGGGTGAGGAGTTCGTCACCGCGGATGAGTTGCAGGCGAGCGCGATCCACCGCGTCAGTCACCGTGGCATCCATGCGTTCCACCTGTGAGCGCACCGAATGCGTCGTGTGCTCCAGATTGTCGGCAATCACGGTCAGCTTGGGACGAAGTTCGGCAAGCATCGCTTGCGCCGTTTCCAGCGTAGGCAGCGCTTTGGTCTTGACTTCGACGGCCAGCGCCTCCATGCGGGCGCTGCTCTTGCGCATGGCTAGATACATACCCACAAGAATGCCCGCCTGCAGCAGCACGGCCGCCGCCGTAACGGCGATGAACACCATGGTTAGGTTTTCCATAGAGCGCTCTCCCGAGCCGAACTGCCGGCTCCAAGAGGATTACAGGTTCTTGGGTGCTCCGGTCTCCGTCGTAGCCTCCTGATAGGCCTGCCTGCCAGCCTCGTAAGCGGCGCGGAACTGATCCTTCTGCTGATTCACGACTTCGCGGCCCCGGTCAACCCATTCCGAAGCCTGCCCGCGGGCCTCGCGCGCTCGCGTGCGCACGTAATCGCGTCCTTCTTCCGCTCGGGCGCGCAGGACGTCCCGCGTCTCGCTCCCCGAACGTGGCGCGTACAGAACTCCCACCAACGCACCCAGACCCATCCCGGCCAGGAACCACACGAAACTATTGCTGCTGCTGTTCTCCGACATGGCAGATACCTCCCGGCTATAAGTGCCGATGATCGGATGTTAGCACCCGCATGAGGGAAATACAATTACGGCAAAGTCCCTACGCAAGCGTTTGGATTACTGCAGCTTCGATCTGGGATACTCCGCCTATTTCTGCGTCGGAGGAGTTGTGGGGGGTGTCGGGGTTGGCGCTGGCGTTGCCGGCTGGGTTTTGGCAGGCGCTGTTTTTACACCCTGCAAAACCGACTTCGGCCCGCCCTGCTTGATGGCGTTAATGGAGAGAGTCACCGACGTCAGCATGAACAGAACCGCCGAAATCGTCGTCGCTCGGGAGAGCGTGGTGGCCGCGCCGCGCGGGCCAAAGGCGGCCTGACTGCCCTGTCCGCCGAAGGCCGCCGAAATGTCTCCGGCCTTGCCGCTTTGCAGCAGAACAACAATAATAAGAAACAGGCAAACGATTACGTGGACGATGGTGACAAGGATAATCATGGAATCAGGAGGTCCTTAAACTGTTCAGAATGAATGCAATGGTGCGGAAGGGGGGATTTGAACCCCCACGCCTTTCGGCGCCACCCCCTCAAGATGGTGTGTCTGCCAGTTCCACCACTTCCGCACAGATGTGAAACAACACCACAAGGGCGCTTTCGATTATAGCAGAAGGAATCTGCGCGGCAGGTTCGCAAGTTGACGAGCGAACAGGCTTAGATTGAAATGCGAACGGAGCCAAGAGAGCGCCCAAGAAATTCTTGGCGTACTCCTGGCTCCGCTGAGTTAAGTGTTCCGATGTCCTAGTCCCCGGAAGGCAGCAACATCTCCTCGGGGCCATGCTCAATCTGAACCGGCGTGTGCGGGCAGTCGCCCAGGATAGGCTGGCAAGCGGCATCGGGCCCATGTTCAGGATGGATTAAGGGTTTCAATCCGCTGAACTGCTCGGCTTCGGTGGATCCGGCCAACGCCATGGTCGACGACAACCCGCCAGTGATCACCTGCTGCACTTGATCGAAGTATCCCGTGCCCACGAAGCGCTGGTGCTTGACCGCTTCGTACCCGTACTGGGTTTCCCGGCTGAACTCCTTTTCCTGCAGGCGGGAATAAGCAGTCATGCCGGCGAGCTTGTAGCCGCGCGCCAGTTCGAACATGCTCAGATTAAGCGCGTGGAAACCGGCAAGAGTCACAAACTGGTACTTGTATCCCATGCGGGCCAGTTCCTGCTGAAAGGTGGCGATCGTCGCCTCGTCCAGATTCTTGCGCCAGTTGAAGCTGGGGGAGCAGTTGTAGGCCAGCACCTTTCCCGGGTGCTTCTCGTGAATCGCCTCGGCGAATTGCCGCGCTTCTTCCAGGTCGGGATGCGAAGTCTCGCACCAGATCATATCGGCATAGGGCGCATAGGCCAAGCCGCGCGCAATGGCCGACTTGATTCCGCCCCGGATGCAGAAGAAACCTTCCGACGTGCGCTCGCCAGTGCAGAAGGCGCGGTCGCGAGCGTCGATGTCGCTGGTCAGCAGGTGTGCGCTGTCAGCGTCGGTGCGGGCCATGATCAGCGTAGGGACGCCCAACACATCGGCAGCCAGCCGCGCCGCTACCAGTTTTTGAATGGCTTCGGTGGTCGAAACCAAAACCTTGCCGCCGAGATGTCCGCACTTCTTTGCCGACGAAAGCTGATCCTCAAAGTGCACGCAAGCCGCACCCGCCTCGATCATTCCCTTCATCAGTTCGAACGCATTCAGCGTGCCCCCGAACCCGGCTTCCGCATCGGCTACCAGCGGCGCAAACCAGGTTTGCCCCGGAGCCACTTTCCCCTCCGCATGATGAACCTGGTCGGCCCGCTGCAAAGCGCTGTTGATGCGGCGGCAAAGGTTGGGAACGCTGTCCGCCGGATACAGGCTCTGGTCCGGATACATCTGCCCCGCATTGTTGGCGTCCGCCGCCACCTGCCATCCGCTTACATAGATCGACTTCAGGCCCGCCTGCACCTGCTGCACCGCCTGGTTGCCGGTCATCGCGCCCAGTGAATTGACGTAAGGCTCGGTCTGCAACAGATTCCACAGCCGCTCCGCCCCCAGGCGTGCCAGCGTGTGCTCAATGTGAACCGAGCCGCGCAGCCGAAGCACGTCTTCTGCCGTGTAGGGACGCTCAACTCCCTTCCATCGCGGGTTGTTCGCCCACTCGTAATTCATGACCTCCATCGCGAGTGCGTACTGTGCGGTCTTCTCTTCTTCGCTCATCGATGTGGCGTGGGTTGCGTTCCGGCTTCCGTTTTCCTTGGCGGGCATTCGTATTTTCTCCAGACTTTAAATTATGTGTTCAATATGATGAACATAAGTTCACCATACTGACGAGAGCGTATGTCAGCCCCGAAGACCGGTCAAGCCCGTTGTTCAATATAATGAACGCATATTCATATAATTGGCCACCTGCAGATTTTTGCTGTATTCTTGAACACATATATGCCGGCTTCGTCCGATTCTCCATCCGTAGCTGTGGAACGTGCTCTGGCCATGCTGGAAGGTGTCGCCCAGGCGTCGGATGGCTTGAGCAACGCCGAAATCAGCCGTAAGCTCAACATTCCAAAGAGTTCCGCCAGTTACATCCTGCGCACCCTGGAGACGCAGGGCTATTTGACTCGCGACGCCGAGTCCGGAAAGTACCGTGTGGGCCTGAAGATTCTCAGCCTGAGCCGGGGAGCGCTAGGCGGGCGGGATGTTCGGGGAGTGGCCTTGCCCATCATGCGCCACCTCACGCACCAGACCGGCCTCACCTGTCACTTGGCCGTTCTGGACGGACCCGAAGCGGTCTACATCGAGAAAGTTGAACCCGAAGGTTTCATCCGCATGGACACCTGGGTTGGACGCCGCATGCGCGTGCACGCCACCAGCGTCGGCAAAGCGATCGTCGCCCATATTCCTCAAGAGCAACTGGAGGAGATTCTGCGCAAGAGCGGGATGGAAAAGCGCACGCCCAAAACCATTACCACCTTGCCGCGTCTGCTGAAGGATCTGGAAAAGGTGCGCGCGCAGGGCTACGCCGTTGACGATGAAGAGAACAACCTGGGCGCGCGCTGCGTCGGCGCTCCCGTTTTTAATGAGCGCGGCTCCGTCGAAGCCGCCCTGGGCTTGAGCGGCACCACCCAGCAGGTCAGTCCGCACACCATGCCGCGCATTGTCGAAGCGCTCAAGGACGCCGCCCGGCACATCTCCATGGGCATGGGATACCGTCCCCCGCATCGCCGTGCCAGCGGCGACTAACTGGAGAAGTCCAGAAACTGAGGTCTGCCGGATGACCGACAATTCTGCTGCCGAAATCGCCCGCCACTACGCCGAAGCCGACGAGGCTTCCCGTCTTCGCACCGGATGGTTCCAACTCGAACAGGCTCGCACCCAGGAACTGATCCTCCGGCATATTCAGCCCGCGCCGGCCACTGTGCTCGATGTCGGCGGCGGAGCCGGAGCCTATGCCTGCTGGCTGGCTGAACGCGGATATCAGGTGCATCTCATCGATCCTGTGCCTCGACACGTCGCGCAAGCCTGCGCCGCATCGGCGAAGCAACCGCAACATCCGCTGGCTTCGGCCGCGGTCGGAGATGCGCGCAAGCTCGACCAGGCCAATCAAACTGCCGATGCAGTCTTGTTGCTTGGTCCTATCTATCACCTGACGGAGCGGAAAGACCGTCTGGCCGCCCTCATCGAAGCCCATCGCGTGCTTCGTACTGGAGGCTTGGCCTGGGTCGCCGGAATCAGCCGCTTTGCTTCGCTGTTGGATTCTCTCTCCGGCGGATTCTTCGACCGGCCGGACTTTGCCCCCATCCTTGATCGCGATCTGGCCGAAGGCCAGCATCGCAATCCGACCAGCAAGCTGCTCTACTTTACCGACGCGTTTTTTCACCGCCCCGACGAACTGGCTGCCGAGTTGTATGAAGCCGGCTTTGAACTGGTTGAGTTAGTGCCCGTCGAAGGGCCAGGCTGGCTGGCGCGCGATTTCGACCGCCTCTGGAATGATCCACAGCAGCGCGAACGGCTGCTCGCCCTGCTGCGCAAGGTTGAACACGAACCGGCTCTGATCGGGGCCAGCTCTCATATACTCGCGATCGGGCGCAAGCGATAATCCCTCTTACCAAATTGCCGAGCTAATCCACTCCTGCGAGTTTTCCTGTCGGACCGCCCGCACCTGTCTACGTTCCATGCTGGGAATCTGGCCGTTCTACGCCGATTCTCTGTACTCCTTTGCCATGGTCACCCGAACGGCTCCCGCCGGCCGCAGCAACGGCATCAACACGACTCCTCGGCGCAGCTCGTAGACTAAGGTCCACACCTCCGCGCACCGGTCGCACAGCCAGTATCGCTCCACGTGCCGGGGCTGTCGCCGCAACTGAGGAGCGGCAGGGGACGGCAGATCTCCCGGCTGGGCCACGCATTCCGTCTCCACGAGGAACAGCTTCCCTTGGCGTAGTCGAAGAAACGGCTTCAAGCATTGCGGATTCGCACAGTGGCTAAGCATCGTACCCTCCACTGGATGGCTCTTTTCTGCCCCGACCTGGAACAGGCAGACTTAAGGCTGAGAGTCGCGAGAGCGGCCAGACTGGAAAGATCGTGCATGTAAGATTCCAGACCCTGTGGAAATTTCCCCGGCTCGATTCCCTGAATTCGACGCCGACGCCTGACCCAGCATCGGCGCTCCGTGCCGAACTCATCGGCACTGTGCCGAACCGTCGTCTTCGTGCTCAGTGCACCATCGCCCCCGTAACCGCCACCACGATTCCCACCACGCTCAGCACAATCCCCAAATACCAGAAGATCCGCCGTCCTGAAAGCAGAGTGATCGAAGTGACCACCAGCCCGGTCTCCAGGAACACCTCGGCTAGGTCATAGCGGTCGGCACGGCGCGTTTCCGTGGCCACCTCGCGATCCAACTCGCGCGCCTTGTCTTGAATCTGTTCCTTGTCGTGTTTGTAACGCTCCGCTTCCTGGCCATATTTCTCGCGAGCCTTGGCCACCGCCGCGGCGTCGTTGCTGGCCACCACAGCAGCCATGTCGGTAAACAGTACGTCCTCGTGCTCCCGAATATTCTTCGCCTGGTAATAGGCCCACTGATCGGAAGCCTTCGCCTGCAGCAAGACTTCCTCCGTGTGTGCCCGATGCCCCAGCAGCGACGCCACCGCCACGCATACTGCCACCACCGCCATGGTCAGCGACACGCTGGCCAGTGACCGGTCCTCCCGGGCTTTTTCCGCGCGCTCGTGCAATTCCTTCACCTCGTCAGCAGCACTCATTGGTCCTCCAATAGAAGCAGTGGCCAGTTCTCAGGGTTTCGGTGTCGGCAGCTAGTTTCTCATTAAAAGTGGAGTTGTGCTTGAAAGAGTGTGAGTCAGAAACCCACCACTGGCCATTGACCACTGGATACTGCTTCATTCTCCCATCACTTTCACAATCACCCGCTTGTCGCGCTGCCCATCGAATTCGGCATAGAAGATGCGCTGCCAGGTCCCCAAGTCAAGCTTGCCGGCCGTAATCGGCACGATCACCTCATGATGAATCAGCAGCGCCTTCAGGTGGGAATCACCGTTGTCCTCGCCGGTTTCGTGATGTTTGTAGTTCTTGCGAAACGGAGCCAGGTGTTCCAGCCACTGATCGATGTCTTCGATGAGACCGCTCTCGTTGTCATTTACGTACACGCCCGCCGTGATGTGCATCGCCGAGACCAGAACCATCCCCTCGTGGACTCCGCTCTGGCGCACGAAGTCTTCCACCTGCGGCGTGATGTGCACGTACGCCCGGTGCGTCTTGGTATGAAACTTCAGGTATTCCGTGAGAGTTTTCATTGGTCATTCCTGTTTGCGGAAATTCTACCCGAGCCTGGTCTGCACTCTTGGACGCCTACTTTCGTTACCTCAATCTCCCCATGCGATCACAGAACTCGCAGGCGTCATTGCAGCATACTCGACTGGTCGAGGAGGTCTCAGTGCTGTTCAGGCTTGATTATTTATCCTGTGTGCTTACCATCGCTTCCACCATTCTGGTGGGGAGGCGCTGCTGGGAAGGTTGGATTCTGGCGGCCATCAACAGCGCCATCGTCTGCGTGATCGGTTTCCGTACGTCTCAATACGGTTTTATCGCTGCCAACGTGTTCTGCATTGCCCTCTATGCGGTGAACCTGCGCTCGTGGCGCAAGCCAGAGGCGCGAGCCTCCTCAAAGTAGAGCTCACTTGATCCCCGGAATCGCAATCCGCATTCGCCCGAGCCCGAGCCCGCTCCGCGCCCGCTTGACCGAAGGTAACCAATCCAACCCACTAGAGAAGAGTCAGGGTCCTGCCGAAGATGACTGCAGGGCGTGCGCGCGGGCTTCAAGACTGAGGCTCGGGCTTTCGATGGCCCCCGGGAGTTTCCATGAGTGTCGCCAGAACAGTTAGGGTCACACATTCGCTTTGCCACCCGGTGCCTTCAACGAGCCGGCGCATCTCCGCCAAATCCTGGTTGATGATATTTCTCTTATTTGCCGTATCCGCAGCCGCCCAGGAAGCAACGAAGGGCCTCGCGGAAGCCAGCCTCGAAGAACTAGGGAATATCCAGGTCTACAGCGCGTCGAAACGATTGCAGAGCGCCAGCGACGCGCCCTCGTCAGTCACGGTAATCACGGCGGACGAAATCCAAAAATATGGCTACCGCACCCTCGCCGATATCCTGGAGAGCGTGCGTGGCTTCTACATTACCTACGATCACGATTACAGCTTCGTGGGAGTGCGTGGCTTCGGACGCCTGGGGGACTGGAACACCCGCATCCTGGTGTTGATCGACGGCCACAGGATCAACTACAACGTTGACGGTCAGGCCATGTTAGGCACCGAGTTCCCGCTGGATGTGGATCTGATCGAGCGCGTGGAAATCATCCGCGGACCCAGTTCCTCGCTCTACGGCGCCGAGGCATTTCTTGCCGTGATCAACGTGATTAGCCGCAAGCGGCCGCAACTGAAGGGTGTGGAACTCTCGTTTGCGCCAGCCAGTTTTGGGACCTACCAGGGACGGGCCAGTTATGGCGGCCAATACAGAGGGATCGACATGTTGCTCTCCGGCACGTTCTACAACAGCCAGGGACCGACTCTGTTTTTTCCCGCGTTCGACAGCCTACCCACCAATTACGGGACTACCCGAAACACGGACTACGAAAGCACTGAACACATCCTGGCGGCGATCAGTTTCCGTGGATTCACACTGCAAGGATTGTTCAGTGCGCGCGACAAGGGAATCCCTACGGCATATTACGGCACCGTGTTCAATGACCCTCAAAACCAGAACTTCGATTACCACCAATACCTCGATCTCAGTTACCAGCATTCCGTTGGCGAAAAGTGGGAATTGACGGCTCGGACTTCCTATGACCAAGTCCGCCTGCAATCGCAACACCCGTTTTCTACTGGGCTGCCCGACGGATCGGTCGGGATGCAAGCATACTCATTCCGGGGAAACTGGTGGGACAGTGAAGTGAAATTGAGCGGAACCCTGCTGGAAAAACACAAAATCACTTTGGGCACGGAGATCACGGATAACCTGCGCGAAGACCAGGGGTACTACACTCCCATCGGCAACGTTTTCACCCCCACCCCCGCAACCTCAGCGATCTGGGCCCTGTACGGGCAGGATGAGTTCGCCATCACCCACAAACTGACCCTGAGCGCCGGGCTTCGCTACGATCACTACTCTGATTTTGGCGGGACTACCAACCCGCGTCTGGGGCTGATTTACCATCTCTTCCACCCGACCACCTTCAAGCTGCTATACGGTACCGCTTTCCGCGCACCGGAGCCCGAAGAGGCCGCTCCTGGATTCGGGGCCTTCTACGACGACAATCTGCAGCTCAAACCAGAGACAATCCACAGCCTCGAAGGGGTGGTGGAACAAGAATTTGGTCAACACTTCAGACTGTCAGGCAGCATCTTCCGGAACTGGATCGAGAATCTGATCACTCAGCAGACTGATCCGAGCGATGGCAAGGGGGTGTATCAAAATTCCGGTAAAGCGGATGCCACTGGCGTGGAAGTCGAGTTGGACGGCCACTTGGCCAGCGGTCTGCAAGGCAGGGCGAGCTACAGTTACGTCGACGCAGAGGATCCGAGCACCCATCAGATTCTTGGCAACTCTCCTCAGCACCTGGGCAAATTGAACTTCATCATACCCGTGGTGCAGCAGCGGCTATTCGCTGGCGTGGACGCACAGTACACCAGCTCGGTTCAGACTTTGGCGGGAAACACGGTAAGTGGCTTCTCTGTTCTCAATTTCACCATGCTGGGACACACGCTGGGAAAGCACCTGGATCTCTCCGCCAGCGTTTACAACGTGTTCAACAAGAAGTATTTCGACCCCGGCCGGCCGGAGGACCCGGAGGATTCGATTCAACAGGATGGAAGAAATTTCCGAATCAAACTTACGGGCAGGTTTTGAAAGCCAGAATGCACTTCTCGGGCAAAGACGAATCGCCGCCCTGGCGGCCATCACGCCGTGCCTTCCTGGGGATTGGTCTTGCTTTGTTTGCGCTCCAACTTCTAGCGCTGGGCCAGCAGAATGCCACGGAAGACCAGGTCAAAGCGGCATATCTTTTCAATTTCGCGAAACTGGCGGAGTGGCCCAGTCACGCTTTGCCGGATGGTCCATCACCGCTGGTAATCGGAGTTAGCGGCGGGGATGAAGAGTTTCTGGCTGTCTTGAAGGCCGTTGTCGCCGGGAAAATGATTGGAACCCATCTGTTGGTGGTCAAACCTGCAAGCGCTGAAAAGGACCTGAAATCATGCCATATCGTTTTCTTTCGCGCGTCCGAAAGGAAGCACACCCAGGCCGCTATCGAGGGCCTGGCGCAGGTGGGCGTGCTCTTAGTGGGCGAGGACGAGTCCTTTCTGCGGCAAGGCGGCATGATCAATCTGGTCCGGGATCACGGAAGCGTCCGTTTCGAAGTCAATTCTGACGCGCTGGACCGTTCCGAGATACACTTCAACTCGAAAATCCTCGCGCTGGCCAAGGCTAGCTACGCGTCTTCCCAAACGACGGCATCCAACGCGCCTGTTGAAGCGGCGCGGCGCCTGGAGCGCAGCGCACCTCCAGAGTACCCTGCCATCGCCGAGAGAATGAAGTTGACAGGAACAGCGCAGGTACAAGCCTTGGTGAAGCCGGATGGAACCGTGAAGGAAGTGAAGATCCTAGGCGGCCACCCTCTGCTCGCAGAAGCGCTATCACGCGCGGTCAAGCAGTGGAAATACCAGCCCGCCCCCAAGGAAACGCTGGAAGTAGTCAAGTTCAGTTTTGGCCCGCAGTGATTCCTGGTCGGACGCAAGATCTAGCCTCCTGCAGCGGTCTCGTCTTGTCCGCATTGGTGCCGCGCAAATTGAAGTTTAAGGTTTTCCGCCGCTCCGCCCACTCGTTTCAGCACCTCAAGAGGAACCTTAAATTCCCGATTGCACGACGTGCAGACTGCGATAGCTGGGGTAGTTCCCAGCCACTTCAGCACCCGTAGATTGCGTTTTGGCATGGCGCACGCTGCGGCCTAGCGCATGGTCTCTTCAATCTCAGAAATCCAGTCGGGACGCTTCAACACTTCCCGCGGCTTCGGACCATCCGCCGCGCCCACAATCCCGTCATGCTCCATCAGATCGATCAGATGCGCGGCACGCCCGTAACCGATGCGCAGCCGCCGTTGCAGCAGGGAAGTGGACGCTTTCCCAAACTCCACCACCAGCTTCACCGCATCCTGATACAGAGGATCGTCCTCGCCGCCATTTTCCGATCCATCGATGCCACCGGCGCCGCTCCCGGCCTCGCGCTCGTCCTTGGGCGCTTCGAGGAACTGCTCCTGATATTCCGCCGACCCTTGCTGCTTCCAGAATTCCACCACCGCTGCGATCTCTTTCTCCGTGACCAGCGGAGCATGCAAGCGATGCACCCGCGCCGATCCCGAAGGCAGGTAGAGCATGTCGCCCCTGCCCAGCAGCGCCTCCGCTCCGTTGGCGTCAAGAATGGTTCGCGAATCCACCTTGGTTGCCACACGGAAGGAAATGCGCGCCGGAAAGTTCGCCTTGATCAGCCCCGTAATCACGTCGACCGACGGACGCTGCGTCGCCAGCACCAGGTGAATGCCCACGGCGCGCGCCATCTGCGCCAGCCGCGTGATCGACTCTTCCACGTTCGACGAATCGAGCATCATCAGGTCGGCCAATTCGTCGATGATGATCACGATGTAAGGTATCGGTTTGTCGTCGGAATCCTCTTCAAACAGGCTCGGCGTACCGCCGTTGTCAAACAGCCGGTTGTACTGGTCAATATTGCGCACGCCCTTCGCAGCCAGCAGTTTCAGCCGTCGTTCCATCTCGCGCACGGCGTTGCGCAGCGCGTTCGCCGCCAGCTTCGGTTCGGTGATGATCGGCGTATAGAGATGCGGCACTCCTTCATAATTGCCCAGTTCCAGCCGCTTCGGATCCACCAGAATCAGCCGTACCTGCTCCGGCGTCGCCTTGTACAGAATCGACATGATGAAGGCATTGATGGCCACGCTCTTGCCCGAACCTGTGGACCCGGCAATCAGCAGATGCGGCATGCCGTTGAGATCGGCCGTGACGATGCGCCCGTTGATGTCCTTGCCCATCGCCAGCGTCAGCTTCGACTTCGAGCCCATGAATTCCTGCGACTCGATGTTCTCCCGCAGCCAGATGATCTCGCGCTCGCGGTTCGGCACTTGAATGCCCACCGTCGATTTCCCGGCCATGCGCTCGATCAGAATGCTCTCGGCCTTCAACGCTAAACAAAGATCGTCGGTGAGGTTGGTGATGCGGCTGTACTTGATTCCGGCGTCGGGCTTGAATTCGAACGTCGTGACCACCGGGCCAGGATTGATTTGCGTGATCTGCCCATGCACGTCGAACTCGGCATACTTCTCCGTAAGCACCTGCGCCAGCAGTTTCAGTTCGTCGGCATCCACAACCCCCTGCTCATCAGGACGCTGCAGCAGACTGCTCGACGGCAGCTTGTAGCCACCGGCAATCTTCGGCATGGTGGTCTTTGGCTTGTGATCGCTGTCGGCACGCTCGGTGACTTCCGGATCGCCTGTCATGCTGAGCGGAGAATGAGGCCGCGAAGCGGCCTCATTCGCAGTCGAAGCATCCCTACCCCCGGATTCAACCTCAGTCAGGGATTCGCGCAGGATCCCGCCTGTCTCGGTTTCCAGCATGCGCTCGATCCCCGTGCGTCGAGGCTCGGCAGAAGCCCTCGCGTCGACCGGTGCAACCGCCTGCCGCGAGGGGATCAACTGCGTCTTCACCACCGGCTTCGAAATCCGCCGCTTCTCCAGTTCCTTCTGTTGCCGCCGCTTGGCGCGCTCCTCCCGCCAATCCAGGTAGCGGTTCCACAGCGCGGTCACAAACGCAAACCGCGTCGGCGCCCACAGTTGAATCGCTGAAAACGAGAACGCGGTCGAGAGATAGAGCGACACCGCCAGCACGCTGGCACATACAATGTAAGCGCCCGCCACATTCAAGTAGTGAATCAGCACATCGCCCACAACCCGTCCCAGCAGACCCTCGAGGGGCATTGCATTCAACCAGCGCAAGTGGGCCGGCAACAATGCCAGCAGCGCCGGCACGAAAACCACCAGCCAGATTCCGCCCAGGCTCTTCGCAACGGGAGATTGAACCTTCCGCGAAGCAAACCAGCGGATTCCAAGCAGCGCGGGAAACACCGGCAGCAGAAAGGCTCCGATGCCGAAAAACTGCAGCGCAAGGTCCGAGATCAGCGCACCCACCACGCCAATCCAGTTGCGGGCCGCGTGGGTTCCGGTCAGCACCGAGGCGCTATTCAGCGAGGGATCAAGCGGAGAATACGAAGCCAGCGCGAGGAAGAGAAGGAGCGCAGAGACGCACAACAGGAACCCGATCAGCTCATTCAGCCGCCGGTTGCCCGTGGGCACAAAGATGCTTGCCAGAAAACGCATGTGGGCCGTTTCCCACGGGCGCGAAACTGTCCGTGGCGCAAATCGGCCAGAGCGCAATCATTATTACAAGAACAGGACGGGGCGGCAATGGCGGAATTGCGAGGGGGTGTTGAGTTGGCTTCCTGCTGCTATGTAGTTCCTGACAGCACGCGGAACAGCACTATCTCTTCTTCTTGCATCTGCCTGGGCGACCGCTCGGAAATCTCAATGGTGATTGTAGCTTCGCCTCTTTCCGTCAGCTGGCGGTACACCTGTTCGCATTCCTCATCGGAGAACTGGCTGGCCTCTAGCTGGTGCCTCAGACCAAGGCGATGGGGAGCGACGCAAGTGAACCCTTCAGTTATGCACGTAAAAGGGCCACCATTCCCGAAGTCCCCGACAAAGCGCTACGAGATGTTCATAATTGTGGAATTATAGGGAATTTCAATCACAGACGGCAGCGTCAAGGCATGTTCCTCCCGGAGGATAGGGCAACTGGCGTGCTTCCAAATAGCCCTTTCCAGAAAATCTCGGCGCCAGCCGAGTCTCGGCCTCGCGCGAAAGACCTCCTTGACAGAATGTACCAAAAGAGGTACATTCAGACGTGAATCGACGACTGAAGCGACTTCCAGCCCGATTTTATCGCTCCGATAGCGGACGAGAACCGGTGCGAGAATGGCTGAAGAACTTGGATGCCGAAGACCGCAGAATCATCGGCGAGGACATCAAGGACGTTGAATTCTCATGGCCCGTCGGGATGCCGCTGGTGCGTCCGCTCGGCCGGGAACTGTGGGAAGTGCGAAGCCACTTGCCGCACGGCCGCATCGCTCGCGTGCTTTTCTGCATTGAACGAGACTGCATGATGTTGTTGCACGGGTTTATGAAGAAAACGCAGAAGACGCCTGTACAGGAGATCGATCTGGCAATCAGGCGCAAGAAAGGAACAGGGACGTGAAGAAAAAGAACATTGGCTCGAGTTTCGACAGACTGGCTTCGTGAGGAAGGCCTCTATGAGAAAGTCAGCGCGGCCGCTATCAAGCGCGTTGTCGCGCGCCAGGTTGAAGCCGCCATGCGACAGAAGGGCTTGACCAAGGTCGAAATGGCGCGGCGGATGCGCACCAGCCGTTCCGCCCTTGACCGGCTCCTCGATCCCGACAATGATGCCATTACCTTAAGTACGCTTCAAAAAGCCGCGGCTGTTGTCGGACGTCAGCTTCGGCTGGAGCTGGTGTGACATTCATTATCAGAGTCGCGAAGCGACGGCATTCACTAGCCCAGCACGTGAGTGCTGGGAAGGCGAAAGTGGAGAGAACAGAGTCCCGCCAGGGACGGCACCCAGTTAAGGCAAAGATTCTATAGGGGAAGCGGCGTACCAAATAAAGTACGTCGCACGCCTGTCAAGTCTACTTTCGTAGGCATTCGACGTCCTCGAAAGTAGACGTTTCGTCCACAGCCCAACCCCTTGATTCCATGGATCTGCCCAAAAGGTCAATCGAAGAATCAACAACTTACGCCGCAAAAATTTGCCATTTTTGAATGTTCCGACTGGAACATTCGAACGGTTTTCCGATACCTCTCATCCCGCCAATCTTGCCGCAAACACCAGCACCAACCCTCCGACGATGAGGCGGTAAACCGCAAACGGCACGAATCCATGCTTGCGCACATAAGCCATGAACCACGCTACAGAGGCATACGCAACGATGTAGGAAACCACGAAGCCGATGGCCAGCACAATCCATCCATGAGCGTCGATCTGCGAAACTCCAATCGGATTCTCGCCCTTGCCCATCACCGACTTGAACAAGGTATATCCGGTAGCGGCAACCATGGTTGGAATCGAGACGAAGAACGAAAATTCCAGCGCGGAGGCGCGCGACATTCCCGCAACCTGACCGCCCGCGATGGTCGACATGGAGCGCGACGTTCCCGGAAACACTCCCGAGAAGATCTGGCAGAAGCCAATCCACGCGGCTTGTCCCAGGCTCATGTCCTCCATCTTCCAGGTATGGATGCGGCCTCCGGTCGCAGTCGGTCCAGCCGCTTCCGACTTCGCGTGCATCGCGTCGACGATCCACATGATGATTCCGCCGATCAGCAGCGACCAGCCGATGATGTACAAGTTCTCCAGGTGTTTGCCGATGACCTTGGTCAGCAGGAACGAAGGCATGGCCGTCACCACAAACGCGACGGTGACTAGCCCCAGAGGATGCGTGAGCGGCGTCCGGTCCCCGCGCTCGCCGCGCGGAAAGGTGGAAAGAAACGCTGCAATGCGGTGCCGGAAATACACCGGCAGGCAAAGGATTGCGCCCAGTTGGATGACAATGGAATACATCTTCCAGTAGCCATCGGACAGGCTGATGTGCAGCAGAGCCTCGGAAAGCCTCAGGTGCGCGGTCGAGCTGACCGGCAAAAATTCCGTGAGACCTTCCACAATCCCCAGGACCAGTGACAGCAAGTAATCGTTCAATCGCCCTCCAGGAGTAAGGGAACAGTATCTCAGAAAAACTTTGCGGGGAGGTTACAGCAATTCTTCATTCGTAACGGTTGGCTTAGTCAATGGCGTTACCGTAGGTAGGAACGCCCTGCTGGACGTAGAAGATCAGCCGCTGTCCGCGCAAGGCCCAATCGCTCTGCCCGTACTGGTTGACGATCTTCTGCGCCAGCGCCAGGGCGCGGTCCTTGGACTCCGCGGCTTTCTTCTGATTAGGTTCCGTCTTGTAGATTTCAATCAGCACCGAGCGACGCCAGGCCGCGTTATACAAGGCTTCCGGCGCAGCCGGAGATTGCGGATGTTCCTTGGCATAGTTCTCGTAGAGGTCGGCTTCTTTGTCGGGACACTTCGCCAGACCCTCCCACTCGCCGCACAGCTTGTTTTCGATCATGCGAAAAGCGGCCAGGTCGGCCCACTTCGTGCCTGGATATTTCTTGATCACCAGCTTCATCCACGCTTCCTGCATTTGCCCGCGCAGGTAGGCTTGGCGTTCGCGCGCGGAAGGCCGCGACATCACGTCAGCTTTCTCGGTTTGCCAGCGGATGTCGGCCGCGCGGTAAAGCGCCTCCGCAGCCAGCGGCGAGGTTGGCATCAGATCATACACGCGGTAATAAAGCCGCATCGCATCCTGCGCGGCATCGCGGCGGCCGCGTCGGCGGCTGGCCTGGTCTTCGGAGTCCGCCGCTTCCCCGAAGATGATCCGGTCTCCGTCTTGCGTTGTGGCGCCTATGAATGCTTTGCTGGAAACCCAGCCGGTGACGGCCTTGCCTTGCTCTTCTTCTTCAGTCGCGCCTTCTTCATGGCTCGGCTCGCGCAGAATCGCTTCTACATGAACCCAGTCGTGGCTGGTGTCGAGGACGATCAGCTCGCGCCCGCGTCCCGCCTCGCCCAGCTTGGCGGCGTCCGCGCTAGGAGAGACGCGGATGGTTTCTTCGTGCACCAGTGTTCCACGCTGGGCTTGCGCGCTGGCGAGCCGGGCGCAACAAAAGACTGTTGCGGCGATCGTAACCGTGGTCATCATTAACGTTGAAATTGTCGCGGATCGTAATTTCATGTCATTCCGAGTGCTTGGAGTGCAGTCAATCTAACCATTGATTAAGAATGGGCTTGAGTGCGACGCGGTTGTAAAACTGTTAGCTTTTATTTCGTGCGCGCGCCGCTGGATGTTTGATGCGTACAGGTTAGTGCCCGTGTTTCGCGCCGGTCAAGGGGAATCGGCTTTAGCGACGCGTAGTTCGTTTGCCGCCGGTTGAAATACTAAGCAACTGGTAGGATTGCTAACCGGGCTTGCGGCTTGCATTCCGATGACACCATTATCCATCTTCGGTTTGTTTGCGGTAACGGCGATGCTCGTCTGCTACGCCTTGGAAGCGCGGAGCCGATGGTTTATCCTGGCCTTCGCCGGAGCTTGCGCGCTCGGCTCAGTCTACGGTTTTCTGCAGGGAGCGTGGCCGTTTGGACTGGTCGAAGCGGTTTGGTCGGTGGTTGCGATACGGCGTTGGGCGCTCGCAGGACGCGCAAAGTAACCCGCGACGGTAGCGACAAGCGCCAGCGCAGCAATCAGTCGTTCGGATTTCAGGGCTGCCGATTGGCCAACTGCTAATGGCTAATTGCTTTACGGCACGCCCCGTCGAAGTTCCTCCAACACCTTGGGATCAATGTTGCCGCCGCTGATGATGGCAACATTCAGCTTTGTATTCGGGAGCTGGTCGCGGTGGAAGAGGAATCCGGCCACGGCGACTGCTCCGCTAGGCTCGGCCACCGTCTTGGGATTCGACGCCAGCAGCCGGACTGCTTCACGAATCTCATCTTCAGTTACAGTGACGATGTCGTCGACGTAGCGGCGGATGTGCTCGAAGGTGATCGGCCCGACGCTTTGCGTGCGCAGTCCGTCGGCGATCGTGCGCGAGACTTGTTCGGCAGGGAATTGAACGATCTTTCCGGCGCGCAAGCTGGCTTGCGCATCGGCCGCCAGTTCCGGCTCCACGCCGATTACGTTGGTCGAGGGCTTGCTCAGCTTGATCGCCGTCGCGACACCGCTGATCATGCCTCCGCCACCGACCGGCGCAAGAACCGTTTCCACCTGCGGCAGGTCTTCGAGAATCTCCAATCCCATCGTGCCTTGGCCGGCGATGATCTGCTCGTCGTTGTACGGAGGCACGATCACATATCCATGCTGCGCCGCGAGTTCTTCGGCTTTGGCCTGGCGCTCGGCGCTGCCCGGACCGACGAAGACGATCTCCGCACCCAGCGCCGCTGTGGCCTCGCGCTTGATTGCCGGAGCGTTCTCCGGCATGACGATGAAGGACGTCACGCCCAGCGCACGCGCCGCGTAGGCCACGCCCTGCGCATGGTTGCCGCTTGAATAGGTGATGACTCCCCGCTTGCGGTCTTCTTCTGAGAGCGAGGCGATCTTGTTGTAAGCTCCGCGGAGTTTGAAGGCGCCGATGGGCTGCTGGTTTTCAGGCTTGAGAAAGAGGCTGCGGGCGCCGGATTCTGGATAATGGAACTCGATCAGGCGAGTGCGGGTGGCGATACCGCGCAGCCGGGATTGTGCGTCATGGATATCTGCGAGGCTGACCATGGGCATAACCTTCCAATGTACCATTGGCCGCACGGAGAGCGGGCCTTGACATCATGATGTCTTGTGCATTAGCATCATGATGTGCGAACCACTCTCACTCTCGATGAGGACGTCGCGGCCCTGTTGAACAAGGAGGTCCGGAAGACCGGGGAACCGTTCAAGCAGGTGGTGAACCGGTACCTGCGCCTGGGGTTGACGACGAAACAGCCTCCGCGGAAGCCGTTCAAGGTGACGCCTATCAATCTGGGGCTTCCTGACTTCGACAAAGTGGAGGAATTACTTGAGTACCTCGAAGGCCCGGACTACCGGTGATTGTACTCGACGCGAACCTTCTCATCTACTCGTACAACAGAGGTTCGTCTCATCACGCGGGTGCGCGGGCATGGCTCGAAAACACGCTGTCGAGCATTGAGGTGGTCGGACTGCCCTGGCAGGCAGTTTCTGCCTTCCTGCGGGTTATGACCAATCCCAAGTTGCCTGCCGAACGCTTTAATCTGGAGCAAGCGGCACGGATCGTCGACCTCTGGTTGGCGCATCCCAATGTACAGGTTCTGACGCCCGGTGCCGGTTACTGGCCGTTGTTTCGGCGGATGGTGATCGAAGGGCGGGCGGCGGGTCCTCGAGTGAGCGATGCCGAGATCGCGGCACTTACAATGGAATACGGTGGCGTGCTGTACACGGCGGATCGGGATTTCGCGCGGTTTCCGGGGCTGAGGTGGAAGAACCCGCTGGAGTAGGAAGGGGAAACACGGTGAACAGATTCGGACGCTACGACCGCGATCAGATGGAAGACTCGGCCATGCGCGAGTTGGTGGAGAAGGAACTCGCCAGCCTTGACATCGGCGTGCAGATCGCCAAACTACGAGTCAAGCACCGGATGAACCAGACTCAGCTTGCCGCCCGCACTCGCATGAGCGCTCCCAAGGTTTCGCGCATTGAGAGCAAGCCGGCCAATGTCCAGCTCGACACGCTCATACGCCTGGCCCAAGCCCTAGGGGTTAGTTTGGAAGTGCGCCTGGTGGAAGAGAAGGGAAAAAGCCGCAGGGCTCGACACGCGACTAGGCAAACCTGAGCGGTTCATCGTGGCAGCCGTGTCTTGAGGAGCCTCTTTACATCGCGTTTGCCATGCAGGACTGCGACGATCTCTATGATCTCCGCGCGCCGATAGACGATCATGTATTGATATACGCTGAAGAACAGCACATCGCGCCTGGTCAGGTCTGGACGCCTATGGCCTTTGCCGGGAACATCGGCCAAACCCTCGAAGGCGTCCACCAGTTCGCCCTGAATCCGGTTGGCGACTCCCAAGCCCCCTTCTCCGAGGAGGTAACGCCAAATCTGCTTGAGATCGTTTTCGGCGTCCGGAGCGACAACGTAAGGCTTCACGACCCGGAGCGGTCCTTGAGCCACGACGCTTTGTCTGCTTCAAGACGACCGCGCAGCCGCTCCCCTGGTATACCTTCACCCCTGTCGAGTTGGGCCAGACCGCGTTCGATCTTATCGTTGATAGTCTCTTTGTTTTCTTGCAGCCAGGCTTCGCGTTCGCGCTGGACTTCCAGGGCATCGAAGAGGACGTCTTCCACGCTCTCGAACGCGCCGCTATGCAGCCGCTGCTGAATGAGCGCTTCAATTTCGGGACGGTTTATTTGGATGGTCATGGATAGGCCTCAAACCTCGGTATTACCTAAATTACTGACCCAGCCGCTTAGTTCGTCGCCGACAGCCATGTTTTCCAGTCTTTCCGGTGAGCCGTATGGGAATGCAAGGGCCTTTTTCCAAAAGCGGTCGCATTCTTCGTCCATCCGGTGGTACATCCTAACCACACTGTAGAGCCATGAACGGCGGACACAGTTCTGCTGCGTAAGGTACTGTGCCTCTATTTGAGAAACCCGCATTTCCTTTGCTCCTTACTTGCTGATTTTGGATGCCACGAGCGAATTTCATCCTTATCGAATTGTACTCTGCGAATCGGAGTGAGATGGCCGCAAATGGTTGCCCTAGTGGTAAGATCGTGAGCCAAATCGTTTCCCATGAAGAATATCTACGCTCGTATTGCCTGGCGAGTTGTCAATGACCTGTTGGTATTGTGCGGGGCCTTCCTTTGCGTTCGTTGGTTAGTTGTGAATCTGTATCATGGGAACGAAGTCAAAGTCGCAGCGTGGCTGGTTATCCTATACGTCGGCGGTAGAATCTATATCGAAATCAGGAAGGCCCTGTCTGTGAAGACTGAATCCACCCCGCTCCCTTCCGAACCTAAGCGAGACACGCCTCCAAAGTGGTAGCGTTCGTATCCCTCACGAGCGGCCGCACGGACGATATTTCAGACTAGGTTCAGTTCTTTCGCCGCGCTTGCCGTTAGCGCGACGTTATAGCTAGCCACGGAGCTTTCCGCTCTTGAAGAGGTCCGCCTTCACCTTGGCGAGCGGGATGCGCTTTTCATGGCGTCGGGAACGGGAAACCAGCACGTCCTCGAAGTCTTCCCAGAGGGCCTTGTGCTTCTTGAGGTCTATTACGACCGCCGTCTTTTGGCCCGATTCATCGGTGATGAATTGAATTCCGGTCATTAGCAGGATTCTCCCTTAGAGCTAGGTGGAACCTATCCCCAAACTAATTTCTACGAATCGTGTTGTCAAACAGGCTGCGCCGCTAAATCTCCAAAATCACGGGCATAATGAGCGGCCGTTTCTGCGTCTGCTTGGAGATGTAGCGCTTCAAGTCGGCGCGGATCTTTTCCTTGATCACGCCGTAGTCGGCTTTCTCTTCTTCGCTGGAGTGCGCCAACGTGTCTTCTACGATGCGCCGGGCGCCATCGAGCAAGCCGTCGTCCCCGGGATTGAAGCCGCGTGTCACGATCTCCGGCGTGGTTTCGACGCGTCCCGAAAGCTTGTTGATGGCGATAATGGGCAGCACGATGCCGTCTTCGCTCAAGTGCCGGCGGTCTTTAATAATTAAATCCTCGACCACGTCGGTGCGCGAGCCGGAATCGATGCAAACGCGGCCGACGTTGACGCGTCCGGCCTTGCGGGCGTTCTGTTCATCGAACTCAAGAACGTCACCGCTCTCGAGCAGGATTACCTTGCCCACCGAACCATGCATGGCTCCGGCCATTTCGGCGTGCAGCTTCAACTGCCGGTACTCGCCGTGGATGGGAATGAAGTACTTCGGCCTCACCAGGTTGATGATCAGCTTCAATTCTTCCTGGCTGGCGTGTCCGCTGACGTGGATCGGAGGCGTCGTCCCGTCTTCGTAGATGACGTATGCCTCGCGGCGGAACAGGTGATCGATCATGCGGTAGATGGTTTTTTCGTTGCCTGGGATGATGCGCGACGAGAGCACGACCGTGTCGCCCTTCTCGATCTTGGCATGCTTGTGATTGTCCACTGCCGCGCGCGACAGGGCCGACATGGGCTCGCCCTGGGTTCCGCTGATCATCACGCAGACTTTTTCCGGCGGAAAATTCTTCATCTCGCCGGGATTGATCACAAGTCCCTCGGGAATTTCGAGATAGCCCAGATCCTCGGCGATTTCGGCGGAGTTGTTCATCGACCGGCCAATGAAGGCCACCTTGCGGCCGTGCTGGTGTGCCAGTTCCACCGCCAGCCGGATGCGGTGAATAGAGGAAGAGAAGCATGAAATAAATAGCCGCCGTTGCGTGTGCGCGAACACTTCGTCAAACTTCCGCCGCACGGCGCGCTCGCTGGGCGTGTAACCCTTGCGCTCAACGTTGGTGGAATCCTGAAACAGCGCCAGCACGCCCTGCTTGCCGTATTCGGCGAAGGCGTGCAGATCGAAGAGATGGTTGTCGGTGGGGGTGGGATCGACCTTGAAGTCGCCGGTATGAATGACCACGCCCAGCGGAGTATGAATCGCGAGCGCAACGCAATCCACCAGACTATGGGTCACGCGAATGGGATGAATCGTAAACGCGCCCACCTTGAAGCGCTCGCCGGCACGAATCTCGCGCAGGTCGGCGTCGTCGAGCAGTCCGTGCTCGTCAAGTTTATCTTCCACATAGGCTAGCGTGAACTCCGTGCCCCACACCGGAACGTTGAGTTCTGAGAGAATCCAGGGCAGCGCGCCGATGTGGTCCTCGTGGCCGTGGGTGAGGATAATCCCGCGAACCCGCTGCCGGTTCTCGATGAGATAGGAAATATCGGGGACCACGATATCGACGCCGAGCAATTCCGCCTCGGGGAACATGAGGCCCGCATCGATCACAATAATGTCGTCGCCCCAGCGAACCGCCATGCAGTTCATACCGAACTCGCCGAGGCCCCCCAGGGGGATAATCTGCAATTTTCCAGTGGGCATTAGATATTGAGATGCTAGCACAGTGGGCAGTGGCCAGCGATCAGTGGCCAGTGGCTGAAAACTGCTCTTGCCGCTGGCCTTTCGCGTTAGGCTGCGCTAACGTTGAGATGATGGCCGGTGCTGAAAGCAGATCGTGGCTTCGCCGCCGCGTCGAGAAGACTCTGATCAAGGGGTTGACGCGCGCCTACTCCACGGTGCAGGTCGATCCCGGGAAGTTTCTGCTGCAACTCCGCACCGCCTACCGGCTGCCCATCAGCGGCTATCACGGAGTGTATTCGCTCGAGGTGGGCGAGCTTGACGCGGTGGCCGACGAACTCATTCGCAGTGGCATGAAACTGGCCGCGCTCGAGGGCGCTGGCTTCGGCTTGGGCGGGCTGATCACGATTTTCCCGGACCTAGGCATTTTGTCGGCCATCACCATGCGCACCATCCAGAAGCTGAGCCTGGTATACGGTTTTCAGTTCAACACCGACCACGAAATCGCCGAACTCTGGATTGCCGCCGCCAGCGCGGCCGGAGTGGACGTCAGCCGCGAGCTGCTGGAGAAAGAAGTGGTCAACAAGTTCGTGCCGCGCGTGATTCAGCGAATCGCCGCGCGGGCCAGCACAGAGGTGGTTGAGAAGTGGGCGGGACGCATGATTCCTCTGGTCAGCTCCGCCATCGGCGCCGGCCTGAACTATTGGTTCGTGCGCGCCTGGGGCGAGCGCGCGAAGGTTCATTTCCGCGAGCGACATTTGCAATTGAGGGAGCAGGCCCAGAAAGCTGCAGTGGCGGCACAGGCGCCGCTTATCCTGCCGGCGTCGAGCCAATAGCGGCGCGTTGCTCATGGCGAGCACGTTGGGCGCAAATCAACGCAGCCAATCTTCCAATTCGATGCCCCGGTCCGTTTTCTCGTCGCGGTACTTTACGATCACCGGCGTATACAAAGAGATTCCCGACTCCGCCGCGCCCTTCTTCACCGCGCGCGATCCCGGCACGACCACGGCACCTTCAGGAACCTCGAGCACCGATTCCGGAGTCGCGCGATAGACTTCGCCGCGCACCAGGTCGTAGAGCGGCGTCGACCGCGTCAAGATGGTTCCTGCGCCCAAAACCGCCCGCGAGCGCACCAGCGTGCCTTCATATACTCCGCAATTGCCGCCGATCAGCACGTCATCTTCAATAATTACAGGAGCTGCGTTGATCGGCTCGAGCACGCCGCCGATCTGCGCCGCAGCGCTCAGGTGCACGCGCTTGCCGACTTGCGCGCACGAGCCCACCAGCGCATGCGAATCAATCATGGTGCCTTCGTCGACATAGGCTCCCACGTTGATGAACATCGGCGGCATGCAGATCACCGACGGCGCCACATAGGCTCCTACGCGCACCGATGAGCCGCCCGGAACGATTCGCACGCGGTCGGCTACAGAAAAATGCCGGGCAGGAAAAGTGTCTTTATCCACGAACGTTAGCGCCGTGCAGCCAGTCTCGGCCAGCTCCCCGAGCCGGAAGCCCAGCAGAATGCCGTGCTTCACCCAGGTGTTGACCACCCAGCGCCCGTCGATCTTCTCGGCGGCGCGGATCTTGCCTAGGGTAAGCGCCTCCCGGAATTCAAGAAACACCGACCGCGCGTCGGGATTGTGTTCAACCTCGCCCAGCGCCGCCAGGCGTTCGATGGAAGCTTTCAGGGATTGCATGGAATTGTTGATCGCTGATTGCTGATTGTTGATTGAAACCCGCGGCGGACTTGGGGTTTCAATCAACAATCAGCAATGAACAATCAGCAATTGCCCTACACGCACTTACATTCGCTGCGGATCAGCACGCCGGTCATGCCATGCGCGGCGTCGCGTCCTAAAGCCAGCGTCGCGTAGGGTCCATGCCAGCGCGCGTGGTTGGCGTCGTGTCCGGCGGGACGGCCTTTGCCCTGATTGCACTGTCCGCACGCCCCGCGGTGCAGCACGATCTTGTGCGGACCAGCAGCCCAGTTTTCGTAGATGTAGAATTCCGCGGCTTCCGGCGAAGGCACCGCTGGCTTGGCGATGAGGCCGACTTCCGTCACAATTTTTTGCAGCTTCGACCGCGTGTCGCGGCGCATGGGCAAGAGCGGCAGACGGTAGTTCTCTTCGATCCTGCCCATCATCGCCAGCACGGCCTTTACCGGCAGCGGACTTGATTCAATGAAGTTCGCTTGCATCAAGGGCAGGTATTTGCGGTGGATGCTGCGAGCCGCGGCCCAATCATTTTCGAGCGCAGCCCGCGTCATAGCGGCCATCTCATGCGGAATCTCATTCGACGCTACCGAGACGATGCCCACCCCGCCCAGCGCAATCACAGGCAACGTAACGGCGTCATCTCCCGAGAAAACCAGGAACGTCTCGGGCACCGAGTTGATGGCCTCGGCGATCTGCGTCATGTTGCCGCTGGCTTCCTTCACGCCGACCACGTTCGGAATCTCTGCCAGCCGCGCCAGCGTTGCCGGTTCAAGGTTTGCTCCCGTGCGGCCTGGAACGTTGTAAAGAATGACCGGCTTGTCGCCCACGGCTTCGGCGATCGCCTTGAAGTGCCGGTACTGACCCTCCTGCGTCGGCTTGTTGTAATAGGGAGAAGCGGTGAGAATGGCGTTGACTCCAGCCCGTGCGGCAACTTCCTTCGCTTTTTCCACGGCGTCGTGTGTGGAGTTCGAAGTCGCGCCCGCCATGATGGGAACGCGCCCCGCGGCCACCTCGATGGTGGTATCGATCACGTGCAGCCATTCGTCGTGAGTGAGTGTGGGCGTTTCCCCGGTGGTTCCGCAGGGGACAAGAAAATCGATGCCGGACTCCACCTGCCACGCCACCAAGTTGCGCAGGGCAGCGTCGTCGATGGAACCATCCTGATGAAACGGAGTTACGAGTGCGGTACCGCAGCCGCGAAGTTGCATGGTAATAAGATAACGCGAATGGGCTCTGCGTGGAAATGGGTGGCTGAGAAACAAGTCAGTTTGTAGTTTCTACAATCTCGACAAACTCAGGCTCAATCCAGATGGAATCCATGCACGGATCCTTGCCCAACACCTCGCCGACCTCCAGTTCCAGCCAGCCTGCGTCGTTGAACCCAACGATGGGAAACAAGCGGCCTACGCACAGTTCAAACAAGGATCGAGTTCTAAGCCGCTCGTCCTCTGGCAAGTCCGGAGGAACTTGAATCACGCGAACTTTGTCCCCGACTTTCAACAAATGGAATCCTCTCAGCTACAACTCCCGCCACACGTCCTTGAAATCGTAGAAGCCTTTCTTGCCGGCGAGCCACTCTGCCGCGCGCACTGCACCGTCGGCGAAACCCTGGCGGGACTTGGCGTCGTGGCAGAGATAAATCCTGTCGGCGGCGGATTCGAGCACAACCTCGTGCATGCCCACGACATCGCCTTCGCGAAAGGAAGTGATCTCGAGTTCTTCGTCCTTGCCGCAGGCTTCGCGGATTACACGCTGGATGGCGATCGCTGTCCCCGACGGCGCATCTTTTTTATGAACGTGGTGCCGCTCGAAGATTTGTCCAGAGTAATCGTGCTTTAGGGCTGCGGCGGCAGTGCGTGCAACGTCGAGGAACAGATTTATTCCGACGGAGAAGTTGGCCGCGTAGACGAATCCCGTGCCTTGGCTCTCGACCAATTTGCAAACTCGATCCACCTCTCCATGCCAGCCCGTAGTGCCGACGACCATGTTCTTGCCCGCCGCAACACAGGCTTCGATATTGCCGGCAACACAAGAGGGAGCGGTGAAATCAATCACGACATCAATTCCGCGCAGCTTGTCCGCGGTGAGAGCCGCATTACCGGCATTCTCCGCAGCGCCCGCGACGTGAACGTCGTGCCCGCGCCGGCGCGCGACTTCCGCCACCAAAGATCCGGTCTTGCCGCGGCCGAGAAGGAGAATGTTCATGGAAAAACCGCACAGCCAGCCACTCACTTGTCAGTGTTGAAAATGTCCGCCACCGCTTTCCATTCGTGACTAACCTGTTTCTTCCACACCACAATGTACTTTCCCGGTATCTTGAATGGCTGCCCCTGGGCATTGTTCTGGGTGAGTTCGAAGGTGCCAGTCTCGTAGGCGAGGTCGCCGGACTTCGCCACCACCACATTGGTAGTTTTCGTATCCAGTACGACGCCTGGTGCGGTCATGAAACCAGCCCACACTTTACGGATATCGTCCTTGGTCTCAGTCCGCGGGGCGTTGAACGGATACATGTGTGCGTCTTCGGCGTAGTAGGAAACGGCCTTGTCGAGGTCTTTGGCCAGGGCCGCCTTGGCCCAATCGGCCGCGGCGCCACGAATCGCAGTTTCGTCGACCGATTGCGCCCTCGATTGGGCTACAAAAGCCACAGCAAACAGAATATTCACCGCCAGCAACGAACCGACTGTGCTCTTCCACCGATGCATAGCTTTGCCTCCGGTATCTCACCACGAGTCGTTTTCTCGACTTCAAAAGCGCCGAGCAGTGTACACCCATCTCGCCCATTCGCCATACTGAAAACCCGGCAACGCCGGAGTGCGCGGCCAAATGCGGCGATCTCTGCGTTCCGACTCTTACGCGTACACTTCCGGATCCAACTCCGCAAAAAACGTGCTATGCAGCCGCTGGATCACTTCAGGCACTTCATCTTCTTCGATCACAAACGTCAGATTGATCTCCGACGCACCCTGAGAAATCATGCGAATCTTTTTGTCCGCCAACTTGCCAAACACCAGCGCGGCCACGCCCGGTTTATCGCGCAGGCTCTCGCCCACCAGACACACGATGGCTTTACGGCCTTCATATTTTACGTCGGCAAGCTTGGCCAGATCGGCCGCCAGAGCGGGGATGGCGTAGTTCGAATCCACGGTAAGCGAAACGCTGACCTCAGAGGTAGACACCACATCGACCGCGACTTTGTGCCGGTCAAAGGCCTCAAAAATCGCGCGCAGAAAGCCGTGCGCCAGCAACATTCGCGGCGCAGCCACGTCCACAATGGTGATGCGCTTCTTCACCGCAATCGCTTTGAAAATGTTTTTCCCCTGCGGCGCCCGGGTTGTGATCTTCGTCCCTTCGCACGATGGATTTCGCGAATTCAGCACATACACGGGAATGTTTTTCTGGATGGCCGGCAGTACGGTCGCCGGATGCAGGACCTTGGCGCCAAAATATGCCAGCTCCGCTGCCTCATCGAAGCTGATCACCTTGATCCTATGCGCGTCCGGACAAATGCGCGGGTCGGTGGTCAGAATCCCGTCCACGTCGGTCCAGATTTCAATCCGCTCGGCGCCCAGCCCCGCCCCCACGATCGCAGCGGAAAAATCGGAGCCGCCTCTTCCAATCGTGGTGGTAACGCCCGCACGGTTCGCCCCGATGAACCCGCCCATCACCGGAACCTGCCCGGCATCGAGCAGCGGCTTCACTTTGCTTTGCAGCCGCTCGTTGGTCTCCTCCTGCTGCGGCGCGGCCGCCATGTAGCTGCTGTCGGTGACCAGAACTTCGCGCGCGTCCACGTGCGCGCTCTTCAGTCCGTGCGCCATAAATGCAGCCGCCACAATCTTGCTCGAAAGCACCTCACCGAAAGCCGCGACGTGATCGGTGGTCCGCGGGGTGATCTCGCCGACCGCCGTGATGCCTCGGAGGAGTTCGTCGAGCGCTTCGAAATCGCTTCCCAGTTCCGAGTGGAAGTCGGTAAACATCGCCGTACCCAGCAGTTCGCTCGCCGTGTTGTAATGCCTTTCCTGCAGGGACCGGCACAGTTTGAGCGCCGTCTTGCGCTCCCCGGCGCCCGCAGCGCGCGCCATTGTCAGCAGCGTATCGGTAACTCTGGCCATGGCGCTGACCACCACGACCGGCCTCTGCGGCAGACGGTCTTTGACGATCGCGGCTACGCGTTCGATCGCGCGCGCGTCTTCCACTGAAGTGCCGCCGAATTTCATCACGATCATCGGCGTGACTTCCTGGCAGGATTTCGGGACCGCGGATTATGGAAGCACAGCTTGGGTTTCATGCTAAGAAGTCGCGAAGTAGCCCTTAGCCTTGAGCAGTTCCGCATTCAACACCGCCGCGCCGGCGGCTCCGCGAATGGTGTTGTGCGAAAGCACGGTGAACTTCCAATCCAGCACGGCGCACGGCCGCAGCCGCCCCACCGCAGTCGTCATGCCCGCTCCCATGTCAACATCAAACCGCGGTTGCGGACGGTCATTCGCCTCGAGATAAATCACCGGGCGCTCCGGTGCGCTGGGCAGCTTCAATTCCTGCGGCTCGGCACAGTAGTCGTTCCACGCCGCGATAATCTCTTCCGGCTTGGCCTTCGTCTTCAAGCGCACAGAAACCGATTCCGTGTGTCCGTCCTCGACCGCGACCCGGTTGCATTGCGCGCTCATGGCGAAGCCCGCCGGCAGAACCTTCGTCCCATTCAGTTGTCCCAGCAGCTTGAGCGTTTCCTCCTCCATCTTCTCTTCTTCATTGCGGATGTAGGGAATCACATTGCCCAGGATGTCGAGCGAAGCCACGCCCGGATAACCTGCTCCGCTCACCGCCTGCATGGTTACGGCCATCACCGTTTCCAGGCCGAAGCGCTTGTGCAACGGCGCTAACGCCAGCACCAGACCGATGGCCGAGCAGTTGGGATTCGTCACTACAAAGCCGCCGGATTTCTTCCGCCAAGCCTGCCCATCAATCAGCTTGATGTGCCCGGCGTTGACCTCGGGGATCACCAGCGGCACATCGGACTGCATGCGCAGCGCACTGGAGTTGGAAACCACGGCACAGCCTGCCTCGGCAAAGCGCGGCTCCATTTCGGCGGCAATCGAAGCATCGAGCGCGGCGAAGATGATCTTTGGCGCGCCCTCAGGCGTAGCCGGAGAGACTTTCATCGCAGCCACATTTGCAGGAATCGCCGTCTTCAACCGCCAGCGCACCGCTTCGGCATACGTCTTGCCTTCAGAACGGTCGGAAGCGGCCAGCCAGGCCACTTCGAACCACGGATGGCGTTCCAGCATCTGGATAAACCTCTGCCCAACCACGCCGGTAGCGCCCAGAATTCCGATAGGAAGTTTGTTGCTCATATGAGGGTCCTTCGATTCTACAACAGCCGTTTATGAACGGAACGTTACCGGCTCAGGCCAACGCCGCGTAGAACCCCGCCAAAGGCCAAAACTCCAGTCGCCGCCCCGAAAGCCGCAAGTCTTTCGTCACTGCACCGCCGTGCTCTGGCTGCCGATATACGAAACAGGAGAACCGCCATGCCTGAGCTGCGTCAGAATTTCTTTACTAAGGAATGGGTCATCATCGCTACCGAGCGCGCCAAACGTCCCGAAGAATTGGTCACACATCGCCCCAAGCAGACCGTGCCAGCCTTCGTGGAAAGCTGTCCATTCTGCCCCGGCAACGAGAGTAAGACTCCGCCGGAAGTCATGCGGTTTCCCAACAACACCAGCGAGCCCTGGGCCGTACGCGTCATCCCCAACAAGTTCGCTGCGCTTGACAGCTCTGCCCAGCCCACCCGCAACCTGCAGCACTTGCGCCGCCGCGTTAATGGTTTTGGCTTCCATGAGGTCATCATTGACAGTCCGGACCATTCCGCCTGCATGGCCCTGCTCCCGGATGCCCATGTTGCCGGCATCCTCGGCGTCTACAAGGAACGCTACAACGCGCTGAGCACCGACCACCGCATCAACCACGTCACCATCTTCAAGAACCACGGCGCCGATGCCGGAGCCAGCCTGCAGCATGCGCACTCCCAGCTTATCGCCACCCCCGTGATCCCCAGCCAAGTCCGGCATCGCCTGCTCGAGGCCCTGCGTCACTACGACGACGTTGGAGAATGTATGTTTTGCCACATGGTGGAGCGGGAAGTCGAAGACCAGACACGCGTCGTTCTCAAGAGCGAATTCTTCGTAGCCATGGAGGTGTTCGCCTCGGCCACACCGTTCGCCACGCACATCTTTCCCCTGCGCCACATGGCCAGCTTCGGCGAAATCACCGCCGCGGAGATCTCGGACCTCGGCCGTGTTCTGCGGAACCTGCTGGCCAAGATTTATGTGGGCCTCGAGAATCCCGACCTCAATTTCACCGTCCGCAGCGGTCCTTCCGATTATGTCGGCGCCCGGCACTTCCATTGGTATGTCAGTGTGATCCCGCGGCTCACGCGGGTTGCCGGATTCGAACTAGGTTCGGGTATGTTCATCAACACTGTGCTGCCGGAAGCAGCCGCCGAATTCCTGCGCAACGTAAAGCCGGAAATAGCGGTCGGCGTCTCCGCCGGCTAGAGCAGTTCCCGAGTTGTGTGGGGAATCGGGAACGGGAAGGGCGCGCGGCTTTAGCCGTGCCGGCAGAGGATGCAACGGTTCCGGCTTTAGCCGCCGAGGAACGTACCGAGGCTGGAGAACTGCTAACTGCTCCCTTACTTCTCCAGCCCAACGTGGCTGTCGCGCACGTACTCATTGAGTGGGCCGAACTTCCTTTTCTGCGCATATAGCCGCCAGCGCCGGAAGAGAATCCGCAAGCTCGCCATCACCGGAATGGAAAGAAAAATACCCAGAATGCCGGCGACCTCCCCGCCCGCCATCACACCAAAAATTGCCGCCAGGGGATGCAGTTCCATGCTCTGGCCCATGATGCGCGGAGAAGATACGTAATCCTGGATCAGCCGCCAGACGCCGAGAAAAATGATCAGCACCAGCCAATGCTTGTAACCCATTAGCAACGCCACGCCCACGATAATTACCGAGGCCACCAGCGGCCCTATCACCGGAATGAATTCAAGCAGCCCACCCACCGTGCCCAGCACCAGCGCGTACGGCACTCGCATCAGGCCGAGCCCTCCCGAATACATCACCAGGGACAACGCCGCCAGGGTGAGTTGTGCCCTGATGAAATGGGCCAGCATCTGGTTCAGATCGCTGAGCACGCCCTGCAGCAGTTCGCGCTGCAGCCGCGACTGGACCAAGTCCAGCAGGATTTCGCTAAAGGCGCGCCCATCCTTCAAAAAGAAAATCGACAACAAGGGGACGACCACCAGCAGCCACGCCTGTTTCGCCACATCCGCTACGTGCAACCCCACGTTCTTTGCCAGGCTTGCGATTTCATCGCTATGACTGGCCAGGTAGTCGCGCATCATATCAACGATTCGCGCGTTCCAGCCATGCTGTTGTCCCAGTTGTTCGGCAATCTGGCCCGAACTTAGTTGGGCCAGGGCCGGCAGCGATTGGACCAGGCGCGCCCCTTCACGGCCGATCCGCGGCCCCATGGAAACGAAAAACAGCACCACCAAGCCCAGCAAGAGTAGATAAATAATGGCAATGGCACGGGCGCGCCCACGCAGGAATTTTTCCAGGTGCGACACCACCGGGCTCATCAGGTAGGCAAAGAAGATGGCAAACAGGAACGCGACCAGGGTTTGCCGCGCCACGTAGAGAAACCCCAGCCCCAGCGCAAACAGCAGCACCGTGACCAGAACCCGCGCCGTCCGTCCATCTGTTACCGGCATCGTGGCCTACTTAGCTCCGAACAATTGCCGCGTCCTCGCTAGTCCCGCACCACTTCAGTATTGGCGTCGGCAATCAGCGCCCGCACCAGCTTGAACTGGTCTTTGTCATCCACCCAAAGGGCCCATGAGAATTCTTCACCCTTCAGGTTCAGCCGTAACAACTCCCGCTCCGTTCCCCGGATTGTGACTTTTTCTCTGCCCGCCAATTCCATACGTACCCGCATCGACGTCCGGTCTTGCGGCACCAACACACCGAATTCCACCGGCCCCTGCTGGCACTTCAGAGCGCCGCTCTCGGTGTGACAGTCGGCCGCCAGGTAACGCCACGTGAGAATCTCGCGGTGCACAAAAAAGTTGTTGTCCAGGATCGCTGACGTGTTCGGCATCAGAAACGGCTGCTCGGCTGGCTTGGAGGACGCCGCGGTCGTGATCTTTTCCAACAGGAATTCATTGTTGGGCGTTACCACCAGCGAACCGCTGCCATCGCTCCATTCGTAGCGAATCAACTCTCCGCTGCCGGCCATCTGCAGCTCAGACCGTTGACCGGAGGAAGCCGAACCGCCAGTTTCCTTCAACTGCGATTTAACTGTGCTGACCCCATTCTCCTGCTGCACGCTGAAAGTTTCGGTCACCACGCGTTGGCCTTTGACGAAAACCCCAAACGACCCAGAATCGACTTGTTGGGCGCCAGCCAGCTTTGGCTTGTCCTTCTTGTCGCCGGCATACAACAAAGCCGCGCACCCTAGAACCGCCACCGTTCCCCATCGCATCCGCGTCATCAGATTCACTTTTCTCCCCGTCTGCGGCGGCTTCGATCTTCACTGCTTGGAACCAAGCCCAGAGTTTGAACCACCTCTGCCGCAATCTCCTCGATGGTCTTGCCGCCCGTCTCCTGCCGGAACGATGCCTTCAAATAATGCGGCCGCCGCGCCTCACAAAGATCGCGAAAACTATCCAGACTGCTCAGCAATGGACGCTCGATTCCTTGCCGCTCCGCCTGCTGCCGGCAACGCTGCCACAATTCCTCCACCCCCGCGTCCAAAAACACCGTGGGAACGCCACCAGTTTCGATCAGCCTGGCGTTGTGCCTCTGCACAAAAGCCCCACCTCCGAGGGCTATGATTCTCTCAGCCCCGGTACCCAACTCGCTCAGCAGTTCCTTTAGAGCTGCATGTTCCGCCCGGCGAAACTCCGATTCCCCGGAATCCCGAAAGATTTCAGCTACCGTTCGCCGCTCCCGCCGTTCGATGCGCTGGTCGAGATCCTCAAACCTCCAGCCCAGTTGTCCGCCTAAAGCCCGGCCCACGCTGCTCTTGCCAGCGCCCATGAAGCCGATCAAGATTACGGCCCGCGCCCCAGAATGGCGGGCTTTCGCCCGCATCTGGCGGCCACGCACACCAGCCCCAGTCGTTGCGGCCGGTCCTGGAGCAGACCGTTTGCGCGAATCCGCTTTTCGTTTCGTCTTCTTTATTTGTTTTCGGAGCGTTTTCTGAGGTGAATTTTACCACTGAAGGTGCGCAGCACTACCGTGGACGACACTGCTACTCTGCCCATGGTACCTGCAAAGGCACGTCCCTTGTCGACGGAAAACCAGGTGTGATTTTTCGGTTGCAACGGAATATCGTCATGCACTTCTCCGCGCACGGAGCGGGCGCTCACGTCGGCGGAGGTCCACTCCGGGATGGTCGCTTCGATGTCGCCGCTGTGGCTGGTCAGCCGGTATTCGCCGCTGTTGCCGAAGTCGCCGATGTAGTTGATTCGGCCGCTCGTCGATACCACCTGCACCAGCGGGCCGTTGACGCCCCTCATCGTAACCTCTCCGCTCAACGAGTCGACCTCAACGTGTCCGTTTCGGATGTTGTCCAGATTCACAGGCCCGTTCATCGTTTTCACATGGACGTGGGCATCCGAAACATCGCGAACATCGACCGCCGCTCCCGCACCTTCCAGGTTGACGTCGCCGTGCAGTTTCTCGGCGCGCAACGATCCCGTGCTGGAGTGCAGCGTGATGCTCGCGTCAGCTGGAACCAGAACTTCATAATCCACCCGCCCCGAGTCGGAGTCGGCGCCGGCCAGCAGGTGCGATTGAATATCCACACGGTTCCCCGTCTGGTTGTTATCCACCTCGACCTTGTCGGAGTGCAGAACCGCGTTTACCACGACTGTATTGTTCGACGAGGGTTTGACCGTGATCGAGCCATACGGATTCATCACCGATACGCCGGCTCTGGGACCCACCGTGAAGTGGTACTCTTTCTTGCTCTCGGCCACCAGCGCACCCGCCGCCAGCACGCCAATCGCCACGAGTTTTGCGGTGCGTTTGCTCACCATATACAACTCCCCCAAGCTCTACGACTGAAAATTTCCACCATTATGGCAGAGAACGGTCCATCGCCATCTCAAAAAGCATCGCCTTCTGCTGGTACGCATTCATCAGCGAACGCCGGGCGTCCTCGTCATTCGGACTCTCATCCACCAAGCCCTGCGCATCCCGGATCGATTCATTCACCTGCCGCAGGTTCTCTGCAAATTGTGTCTTCATCGCGGGCTCGTTGTCCGCAACCTCTTGCATCAAATCCTCGTCACTCAAGTCCGACGGGTTCGCAACCACAGAAGCCTGCCGGGCCAGTCGATTGGGCAGTGACTCGCGGCGCACGTAGATTCCCAGAGCCAGTAATAACATCGCCGCCGCCGGTACCAGCCATCGTGCCGCTCCCCAGCGCGCGGCGAACGAAGACACCAGCGGCCCGCTGCGGACGGATCAGCCCTTCTTGCCGCAATGCGAATTCGATGGAATTCCAAACCCTGGGACTGGGCTCGTCCGCCTCTTGCAGTTGGCTCGCCGCCGCCACAATCAGATTCAGTTCTCTCAACAGCTCTGAGCACGCCGGACAAGCATCCAGATGGGCTCGCTGCTCCAAACTGCTGACGTCTTCTGCTTCCGCCAAGCTCTGCTGCAGCTCAACGCAATTCATAACTACTCCCCAAGTCTTCTGCGACAACTCTCACCGCAGCTCTTGCGCCTCTGCTCTAGGTAAATGCCGTGCTCTTGTTTAACGCGTGCCTAGCCTGCCCGAGATTTCCCGGCCTTTTCGGCTCTATTCATCTTAAGCAGGTCGCGCAATTTCATGCGCGCCTTATGTAACTGAGACTTGCTGTTACCGATCGAGCACCCCGCGATTTTCGCGATCTCATTATGCTCGTATCCCTCGATGTCGTGAAGCACAAATATCGTCCGGTAGCCGGGTGGGAGACTTTCCACTGCCCTTTGCAACTGCATCCGGTCAATGGATCCGGCCAGCGCCACATCATCCGCTCCGAAATCCTTCTTCGGAGAATCTTCCTCGGTTCCCTGCGTAGTCTCTTCCAGCGAAACCACGGGAAGACTCTTCTTCCTCAAGTGCATCAGCACGACGTTGACCGAAAGCCGGTGCAACCACGTCGAAAATGCCGACTCCCCGCGAAACGTCGCGATCTTGCGGTAGAGTTGCAGGAACGCTTCCTGCGCCAGATCCTCGGCCTCCGCTGTGTTCGCCGTCATCCGCAGACACAGCGAATACACCCGCCGCTTGTGCTTGTCATAGAGCGCCTGGAACGCTTCGGCGTCCCCCAGTTTGGCCCGTTCGATTAAATCGGCCTCGCTGGGTTCAGTGCCCTGGTGCTGTCGTGGCTCGGTCAAGGCGTCTTTTCCGGGCCGCACTCGTTGGGATGCGGCATAAGTAGTTTGTGTTGTACTGTTTGCGTGACTTTGGTGCGAGCGTAATCACCCTTGCAGTTCCAGAATATCAAAGTATTTCTACCGATCTTCGGATGCTGCGTCCCACGCCACTCCCAGCCTGAGACAACGACGGAAGGCCTTTGCAAACGGGGACTTGGATGCGGCCAAGCCACAAACTTCAAACCCCAACTGCGCCAAGGAGTCGCAATCTCCGAAATTTGGTAGTTTCTGATGCACCCTGTGCTCCCCTGTGCCCTCTGTGGTAAAGATCTTTTCGCCTGTGCAACGAAAGAAAAGCCTAAGCCGCACCCTTGGTCGCAGTGGTAATAGTCTCCAACCCATGCCCATGCGGCCCCATTTCCCGCTGCCGCAGCAGAAACGCGAAGGTCAAGCCCAGGAACCCAAGAGTCGAAAAGATCCACATGCCCAGGTTGTAGCCGCTGGGATTGCTGGGTCCGGCGTGAGTATGGTCGTTCGCCCACCCAACCATCAGATTGAAGCCCGCCAGCCCGATATTCTGGATCATCGTCATTAACCCATACGCTGTCCCCAGTTTTGACTGCTCGACCAGATACGCCACCGACGGCCACATCACTGCCGGTATCAGCGAGAAGGCGATTCCCATCATAGCCATCGTGAGCAGCAAAATCGGGGGGAGGTGATGGGCCACAAACGCGAAATGCCCGTCCGCCGATGACGGCAGGTACACCGTGACATAACTTGCCGACCGGATGTAGGCCATCATCAAATACACCGGGATGAGCAGCAGTGAGCCGAGCATCATCAAGAGCGCCCGCTTGCCCAGCTTGTCGACGAACAAGCCAAATAGGGGCGTCCCGAACATGGTGAACAGCGTCAGCATCCCCACCAGGTCGCCGCCAGCCTCGCGGGTGACGTGGTGCGCGTCCATGAAGAACTGGTAGGCAAAGGTCTCAAACGGAAAGATGGCCGAATAGAAGGTGATGCACAGCGCCACGATGTACCAGTATGAGAGCCCGAACGCCTTGACATCGCTGAACACAACTTTGTCGGTAGCGCCGGCGGGTCCCACCTGGTATTTCTTCTCAGCGTAAACCTCCAGAATCCAGTAAACCGTCGCCCCTACGATGCACAGCGCTCCAAAGCCAACCGAGATCAGCAGCGGATTGCGCCAGAATTTGTAGGCAAACCCAGCCCACGACGGCGATTGCTGTGCTAAGAGCGATCCGGCCCGCGAGATCATAAGGTTGATCCCGAAGGCGAAGCTCAGCTCTTTTCCGCGGAACCACTTGGCGATCGCGGTAGTCACGGCCACGATCAGCGATTCGGCGCCCAGGCCAAAAAACAACCGTCCGGTCGCCATGACTCCCAACGCCGGCGATAAGCAGGTAACTCCGGCCCCGAGAAAACACAATGTCCCAAAGATGAAAATTGCCTTGCGGGTGCCTATGCGGTCCACGACGTAACCGCCAATCAGAACCATGACCACGTTCGGGATGCTGTAGATCGCCTGCAGCAGCCCGATGTTCGACTCGGAGAATCCGAGCTGCTTGACCAGCAAATCCGCAATGGGTGCAATGCAGTCGTATACGTAGTAGTTCCCGAACATCGTCAGGCTGACGAAGATCAGCACCAGCCACCGGAATGGCCGGCTCGGTTCAGGACGCACAGTTTCCGTCATCCACGCTCTCTGTCTTGCACCAGATTGAACCCAAGGGATTGCAAGCAGAGAAGATTAGCAGATTGCAAGAGTACTTCCCACCAGACAAGTTCGCGGGGCAGTTCAGTACTGCACAATCGCCGCAAACGACTTTGGATCGAGCGAGGCCCCGCCCACCAGCGCGCCATCGATCTCCTCCTGCGCCATCAGAGAGGCGGTGTTGTCCGGCTTCACCGATCCCCCGTAGAGAATGCGTAGCTTGGCGGCGAATTCCTCGCCAAATATCTCGGCAGCTTCCCGCCGGATGACGGCGTGGGCCTGGCTGGCAATTTCCGGCGTGGCGTTCTTGCCCGTGCCGATGGCCCACACGGGCTCGTAAGCCACCACCAGTTTCGCGGCTTTCTTGGCCGAGATCGCGTGAAACGCGCGGACGCACTGGCGGCGAAGAACATCGTCGCAGAGTCCTGCTTCGCGTTCTTCGAGAACTTCCCCCACGCAACAGATCGGCGTGAGACCGGCTTCCAGCGCGGTTTTCAGACGGAGGTTCACCGTGTCGTCGGTCTCGCCAAAATACTGCCTCCTTTCCGAGTGCCCGATGATGACATGGGTCACGCCCAGGCACAGCAGCATGGCCGCCGAAATTTCGCCCGTATAAGCGCCATCTGCCTTCCAGTGCACGTTCTGCACTCCGACCGCGACATTGGAACCTTGCGCAGCTTCAATCGCGGCAGCCGCGCTGGTGTAAGGCGGGCAAACCACAATCTCATCGCGGCTGTGACCCGCGACCAAGGGCAGAAAATCGCGGAAGAAGTCGCGAGTTTGGTCCGGAGTCTTGTTCATCTTCCAATTGGCGGCCATCAGCTTTGTTCTGTTCATTTATCAGTTCCTATCATGAATTCGTACGGCTTTCCCGAGGCAGGTCTGCGCTGGGCCATGGCGGCAGTCGTAAAGGTTTCGAACGTCGGCTGGTCGAACAGCACGAAGGATACCAGCACCAAATGCCGGGCCGATTGCAAGCCTTCGACCACAGTTGGAATCGCCACCCAGGCGGCCTGTTCGACCGGATACCCAAAGATGCCAGTGGAGATTGCAGGAAAGGCGATGCTGACCAGCTTTAGTTCGTCAGCAACCCGCATGGACTCGCGGTAGCAACTCGAAAGCGCTTCCGCTTCCCCGTGATCTCCGCCATGCCAGACGGGGCCTACCGCATGGATCACGTACTTAGCTCCGAGCCTGCCGGCTGTGGTTGCAACCGCCTGACCCGGCGGCAGCGGTCCGCGTTCCGAGCAAATACGATGACACTCCTCCGCGATTACTGGGCCGCCGGCTCGGTGGATCGCACCGCACACGCCCCCACCCGGCAGCAATTCAGAGTTGGCGGCGTTCACAATCGCATCCGACGGGTATTTCGTGATGTCCCCACGCACCAATCGAACTTCCTCGGGATCGCCGACCCGCATATTGCGAAATCCTGGCCACGTAGCAGGTCCATTGGATAAGCCGACCTCACTTCTTGTCCGTGAGCGCTTCGACCCCGGGCAGCTTCTTACCTTCCAGAAACTCCAGTGACGCGCCGCCGCCGGTGGAAATATGCGTCATCTTGTCCGCAACTTCAGCGCTGTGCACCGCCGAGACCGTATCGCCGCCGCCCACAATCGAAATCGCGCCCACGTTTTCCGCCACGGCATGGGCGATCTTGAAAGTCCCCCGCGAAAATCCCGGAACCTCAAACACCCCCATCGGCCCGTTCCACACGATCGTCCGCGCCCGCGAAATTTCCTCCGAGAACAGTTCGATCGTCTTCGGACCGATGTCCAGCGCCATGCGGTCGGCCGGAATCGGCTGGCCTTCGCCGATCTGCTGCACCACCGCGTTGGTTTCAGGCTTCATCGCTACCACGTGATCGATGGGCAGCAGGAACTTCACGTTCCGCTTCTTCGCTTCCTCCAGCAGTTGCCGCGCCAGGTCCACCTTGTCGGCTTCAAGCAGCGACTTGCCAATCTCCTGTCCCTTTGCCTTCAGGAAGGTGTAGGCCATGCCGCCGCCGATGATCAGCGAATCCACCTTGCTCATCAGATTCCGGATCACGCCGATCTTGTCGCTGACCTTGGCCCCGCCCAGGATTGCCACAAACGGCGGCTCGGGATGCTCCAGCGCCTTGCCCAGATACTGCAGTTCCTTCTCCATGAGCAGGCCAGCCGCCGATTTTGACACGAACTTTGTGATGCCCACGGTGGAGGCGTGCGCCCGATGCGCCGTGCCAAATGCATCATTGACGTAGTACTCCGCCAGACTTCCCAATTGCTTGGCGAACTTCTCGTCGTTCGCTTCTTCCTCGGCGTGAAACCGCAGATTCTCCAAAAGCAGGGTCTGGCCTTTTTCCAGTTGCGTGGCAACTTCTTCCGCCTCTGGACCTACGCAGTCGGGACAGAAGCCCACGTTTTCGCCGCGCGCCAGTTCTTTGTCGAGCACCATGCGCAGCCGCTCGGCCACCGGCTTCAAACTCATCTTGAGGTTCGGTTTGCCTTTGGGGCGTCCCAGATGCGAGGCCAGAATCAGTCTCGCGCCGTGCCGCAGGGCATACTCGATGGAGGGCAAGGTTTCGCGGATGCGCGTGTCGTCTATCACGCGGCCGTCTTCCAGCGGAACATTGAAGTCGACGCGCATGAAGATACGGTTGCCGTTGAGAGGGAGATCGCGGATGGATAACTTGGACATTGGCTGGTTCGTCCTTAATTCAGGCGATTCAAAAGTAGCGCCGCCGTTCCTTCGACTTTCGTCTCAGGACAGGCTCCGGGGGCCGTCCCTTCGACACGCTCAGGGCAGGCTGTGCGGGCGCCCCGCCCGCACTCCTGACAGCCGGCCGTATGCCGGCGCTACAAAAGAAACTACAGACCCTTGCCGGCGATATAGTGAATCAGGTCGCGCACGCGGCAAGAGTATCCCCATTCATTGTCATACCAGGAGATCACCTTTACGCAATTCCCGCCCACCACCAGGGTCATGGGCGCATCGACAATCGAGGAGCGTGAATCGCCCTTAAAATCGGACGACACGAGTTCGCCTTCCTCAAAGCCGAGGTAACCTTTCAGCGGCCCACTCTCCGACGCTTTCTTCAACGCCGCATTCACTTCTTCCTTGGTCGTCTTCTTTTCTACCCACACCACAAGGTCGACGACCGAGACATTCGGCGTAGGCACGCGCATGGCGAAACCATCGATCTTTCCCGCGAGATCGGGAATCACCAGCTTGAGAGCCTTAGCTGCGCCGGTGGACGTAGGAATCATGTTGATCGCCGCCGCCCGTGCCCGGCGCAAGTCTTTGTGCGGAAAGTCCAGGATCACCTGATCGTTGGTGTAGGAGTGAATCGTAGTCATCGTCCCGCTGACAATCCTGAACTCGTCATTGACCACCTTGGCGATCGGCGCCAGACAGTTCGTGGTGCAGGAAGCATTGGAAATGATGTGATGCTTGGCGGCATCGTACTTCTCATGATTCACACCTAGCACGAGAGTGATGTCCTCATTCTTCGCCGGAGCGGAGATGATTACCTTCTTCACCGGCCCGCGCAGATGCTTTTTGGCGTCGTTGGCGTCGGTGAAGCGGCCGGTCGAACTCGATCACAACCTGGGCGCCCACCGACTCCCAGGGAAGAGCAGCGGGATCCTTCTCTTTAAAAACCTTGATGGTCTTTCCGTCCACCGAGATGCTGTCCGCGCCCGCCGTGATCCTATGCGGTAGGTTGCCGAGGATGGAATCGTATTTCAGCAGGTGCGCCAGCGTCTTCGGATCGGTGAGATCGTTGACCGCCACGAATTCTAGGTTAGGATCGTTGAGCGAGGTCCGCAGTACGTTGCGGCCGATGCGTCCGAAACCATTGATGCCAACTTTGATTGCCATGATATTTCTCCGTTCTTATGAATGCGACATCAGAAAACATCCTGAGCCGGGATACAGACAGATGATGTTAGCAGGACAGGGAAGCGGCGTAAATGATCCCAACTCGATTAGGGAAGGTCTCCGTTCCCATCACGGAACCCAGTGCTCCCCGTCCTTGACAGCGGCGCTACGGGAAGGTTAGTTCCAGGTACGTATCCGTCCTCCACCAGATTAGTGGCATCCGGGCCATCCAATATTTCCGGTTAAGGGTCTGCCGCGCGCGGGCATGCTCTTCCGGCGGCAGGATGCGCGCCACCGCCGCAAATTCGGGCCCGGTCACCTTTCCCTGGATTGTGCAGGGAGCAACCTTGACTTGCGGATTGTTGCGGATGCGCTTCGTCTTGCCCAGATCGCTGCGCGTCATCACGTACAACTTGGCGGCGTCTTCCCCAAACCATACTGGCGTTGCCACCTTTTCCCCATTCTTGCGGAATGTGGCGAGAGAGATGTATTTCTGGCCGTGGATCTCTGTAGGGATTGTTCCCGACATGCTGACATTTTAGCGCTGCACTCGGACTCTAGTTTCTAATACGTGGAAACCTAGCGCCGCTGTCGCGTCTGGTTCGTCGGAGGCCCGGGCCGATTGATCCTGCCCTCGCTTTGTGTTAAAAGCCGTACATGCGTAAATGGATGCGCGAGCGCTTGCAGCGCCGCAAAAAGAAGCCCGCAGAACCCTCCGAACAGCCGGCTCCTCCTCCCTTGCAGCCAGCGTATTTCGAGGCGGAACAGCCACCCGGTTCAGTGCCCGACGCAGGCAGGATTGAATCCGAAATCTCAGCCGCACCTCCGGGCCCAGCTCCACTTCAGCCAGCGCCTAGACCCGTTCGCAGGGTGCGTCCCAGCTCCGAGGACCAGCCGTCCGAGCAACAGCCGTCCGAAGCCGAACCGGCAAACCCTCAGACTGCTCCCAGCAGTTCCACAGGCCGCGGCCGTCGTCGTCGTGGTGGGCGAGGGAGAGGTGGCCGCGGGCGCGAGCAGGCGGTTGCCCATGCCTTTACCCCCGCCGCCGTCAAGGGATCAATCCCGGTAATACCAGTGGATGCGACCGAGGAGGAGTTGGCTGGCGCGGGTGAGGTGGAAGCTCCCAGCCCACCTCCGCCAGTTGTTGCTGCCGCTCGCGCTAAACTCCCGCAGCTCCGGCACCGGCGCAGCGTACGCCGAAAGGCGTAGTGGTGCTGGCGATCGGGCTGCCGGGCTCGGGCAAGAGTTCATGGTTCAAGCGCCACAATGTGGTCCCGCTCTCCAGCGATATGGTGCGCTCAGTGCTCTTCGACGATGTGCGCGAGCAGCGTTTTCAGGACCTTGTCTTTTCCAATCTCCGCTCCATGCTCAAAGCGCGGCTCATCGCCAAGCGTCCCATGAATTATGTGGACGCAACCAACCTCACGCCGCAGGAACGCCAGCACTGGATCAAGCTGGCCAAGGATTACCAGTACGAAGTGCACGCGGTCTTCTTCGACGTACCTCTGGAGGTCTGCATTGAGCGCCACCAGCGCCGCGACCGGGTTGTTCCGGAAGACGTGATGCGCCGCATGGCCGCCAAGCTGAAACCCCCAGCGTTTGAAGAGGGCATCGCGAAGATCACGGTCGTGCGAGTGAAGAAGAAGGAGCCGGAAGCGGTGTGAGCAGACTCCCGGTGTGGGGACAGCCGCCCCCGGCTGTCCGCCGGGCGCAGCCTGGCCCTTATCCCTTCAGATGCGGCAGCATCTCCTTGAACGCTGGCGACGACGAGGAGCGCATCAGCTCGTAGATCATCATCTCGGTGGATGAAATCACCGCACCCGCCGCCCGCATTCTCTCCAGCCCGATCTTCCAATTCCATTCCGCGCGTGAGCTGACCGCATCCGAAGCGACGTGCACGATATAGCCTTCGCGCAGCGCCGCCAGCGCCGTCTGCGCCACGCAGATGTGGCTTTCCATGCCGCACAGCAGCAGCGTGTTGCGGTTGCCGGGCAGCCGCTTGAGCAGCGTACAAAAGGCGTCGCTCCCGAAACAGGAGAATCGATCTTTATCGATGGCCTCGGTTTCCGGGAGCAGGGAAGCGACCTCGGGCACGGTCTTGCCGAGTCCCTTCGCATATTGCGTGCTCATGACCGCGGGAATTTTGAGCACGCCTGCCGCGCGGATCAGCAGCTTCGAGTTGCGCACCAGTTGGTCCTTCTGAAAAATCGGTGGCAGAAGTTTTTCCTGAATATCCACCACGATGAGGGCGCAATGGTCCGAGTCCAGCGGGCGGCGCGCAATTTCAGAATATTCGGTGGAGATTGCAGAGAGACTCCCAGAGATGGTAACCATAAACGACTCCTTCGACAGCAACAACGGTTCAAACAGAGTTTAGCGCGAACGGGCCGCCAGAGCAGAGAGTCTTTGCGTTTCATCACAACGCGACTCGCGCTCGCGATTTGACCGCTGCCCAAACTCGTTGGATAATGAAGAAACTGCCCCCTCGTTCAACGGCTAGGACACCTGCCTCTGGAGCAGGTTATCGGGGTTCGAATCCCTGGGGGGCAGCCAGACATCAGGCAGTTGTTCGTCGGCTAGGCCAGCTCCCATTCAATGTTCTTCGCCGCCGGATCCAGCGTCGCAATCCTGAACTTGCGAACTTTTCAGTGCGCAGTCACGTATATCCCACAAGGGTGATCAATGGGACACGCACGCTCAAACCGGCTACTCGCGGTCTCGATTCTCATTTTCCTCGCCGTGGTTTCTCATGCCCAAGACGCTGCGACCCGGCTCAAGAGCTACTCCGACGACTATGCCCGATCGAATGACTTTCAAGGCAGCATGCTCGTCGCCCGTCATGACCGGATTCTGCTACGGGAATCCCATGGGTGGGCGAATCGTGAGCACGACGCCAGGAACACCGCCGACACAAAATTCCGGATCGGGTCTGTGACCAAGCAGTTTACCGCTACAGGGATTTTGTTGCTGGAACAAGATGCCAAGCTGAGCACAGCCGATTCGGTCTGCAAGTATTTGCCGAACTGTCCGGAGAGTTGGAGGCAGATTACCCTGCATCACCTTCTCACCCACTCCTCCGGAATTCCGGACTTGGTGCGGCTGCCGGAATTCCCAAACATGATGACCCTTCCAACCACGCTCGACGCTACCATCGATCACTTTCGTCAACTTCCTCTTGAGTTCGCTCCCGGAGCCAAAGTGGAATACGGCAATTCCGCTTACCTCGTTGCCTCGCGAATCATTGAAATCGTTTCGGGTCGGAGCTATGAACAGTTTCTTCACGAGCGAATCTTTGAAGTGGCGGGAATGAAGGACACCGGTTACGACCATCCTGCACTAGTGGTGAAGGCGCGAGCGAGCGGCTACGTTAAGGACGAGGGGATCGTCCAAAACGCCCCATACATCGATATGAGTATCCCTTCCGGAGCAGGCGCCCTCTATTCGACTGCGAATGACCTCCTGCGATACATGACCGCGCTCACCTCAGGGAAGATCCTTTCCCAAAAGCAACTGGACCGCGCCATGTCGAACCAGAATTCTGACTTTGGTTATGGATGGGAGGTAGGGACTCACGCCGGGGAACGCATGATTTCGCACATCGGCGACATCAACGGTTTTGGAGCTTTTCTTTCGTACTTCCCACGGCGGGGAGTTGTCGCAGTGGTTCTAACCAACATGGAGCGCACCCCGGCGAAGGACATCAATTTGGCACTCGCCGATTTGGCACTTGCACAATAGCTTTGCAGAGCAGGTTACGCGAGTTCCAATTCAATCTTCTTTGCCACCGGATCGAGCCTCACGATGCGAAACTTGCGAATCTGCCCCGTGCGGACGGCTTCCGGCTTGACGCCACCGGCACGTGTGCCGCCCTTCCAGCGCGCCTGCAGCATGGAGCCCAGAGAAGACAAATCGGGCTTCGAGGATGACGGCAGTTGAACCTGCTGTTTTCCTTCGGCGACCGGACTGGCAGCATCCATGCGGCACCCAGCCTGGATGCCTTCTCCCAGTTCCACGCGCGCGCTTTCGTCCGAAACTTCCACCATGCGGCCAGTCACAATGTCGCCTTCTTTGTGTTCGGCGATGTATTCATCCACGCCGCTGGGAACCAATTGCTTCATGCTCAAACGCAGTTGGCGCTTTTCGATGTCAGCGGCGAGAACCTGAGCTTTAACCTGCTGGCCTAGCTTCACTACTTCCTGGGGGTGATTGATGTGCTTGTCGGCGCTCATCTCGCTGATGTGAATCATGCCTTCGACGCCTTCCGTGAGCTGCACGAATGCGCCGAACTTCGTGATGCTGATCACCGGTCCTTCGATCGCCGTGCCCACAGCAAACCTCTGTGCTACTTCGGCCCACGGATCTCCCAGCGCCTGCTTCAGCCCGAGCGACATGCGGCGCTCGCCGGCGTTCACGCCCAGAATCACGGCGTCCACAATCTCACCCGGCTTGACCAATGTGCTGGCGCTTCTCATCTTCTTTCCCCACGACATTTCCGAAACGTGGATCAGCCCTTCAATCCCCGGCTCCAGCTCCACGAACGCTCCGAACTCCACCACGCGCGTAACTGTGCCGCGCACGCGTTCGCCGACGTTGTACTTTCCGGCCACCGCATCCCAGGGATGCGGCTGCAACTGCTTCATGCCGACGGAAATGCGCCGCTTGCCCGAATCATTCGTGATCTTGAGCACCTTCGCTTCGAGCGACTGCCCTACCGAGAGCGCGTCCGCAGCCTTGTTGACCCGGCTCCACGCAATGTCACTCACGTGCAGCAACGCATCCACCCCGCCCAGATCGACAAAGGCTCCGTAGTCGGTGAGGCTGCGCACCACTCCTGTGACGGTATCGCCTTCCTTCATCTCCGCGTAGCGGCGCTCCTTCACCGAGCGTTCTTCCTCTTCGGCGACGGCGCGGCGATCAACCACCACGTCTTCTTCCGTGACGTCGAGTTTGATAATCCGGCAGAGGATCTCCTGCTCCACCAGCTTTTCCATCTCGGCGGCGTCGTGCGTTCCGCTGCGCGAGGCTGGCATGAACGCCCGCACTCCCACATCCACGCTGAGCCCGCCTTTGATCACGCCCGTCACGGTGCCCACAATCGTCGCCTTGTCGGCGAAAGCCTTCTCCAGGGCCGACCAATCTCGCGGGCGCTCGACCTTGGCGCGTGTGAGTTGGTAGTAGCCCTCGGGATCGCGGCCCGTGACCGAGACCGGCAGTTTGTCGCCTGGCTTTAGCGTCTCGCCAGCCGCGAGGGGCAGAATCCCTTCGATCTTGAAGCCGATGTCGAGGAAGACCGAGTCGCCGGACACAACAATCACCGTGCCTACGAGTTGCTTGTCGCCGTCTGCGCGTTTACGCGAATGGCTCTTCTCATATTGGGAAAGGAGGTCGCCGAATGATTCGCCGGGTTCAGTGACGGATTCAGCAGTGGTTTTGGATTCTGGAATATCTGAATTGGACATGATCACGTCGGGATCGAAAAAAAATGGCAGGCGCCCGTGCCCAGCTAGGATACCGCAAAACGAGGCAGCTTGGCTCAGGGATCGGAGACAACTTTCTGGAATGCAGCCCTTCGTTGACGAGGCCCTGCTGCGTCCGTAAGATGGAGCGTCCGGAAAGCCGGGCATCTGCATAATGATGGACCAGACCATCTCGCACTACCGCATCCTAGAAAAGCTTGGTGGTGGCGGCATGGGCGTCGTCTACAAGGCTGAGGACACCGAACTTGGCCGCTTCGTGGCGCTCAAATTCCTGCCCGACGAGATGTCGCGAGACCCGCAGGCCCTGGAGCGCTTTCGCAGGGAGGCGCGGGCGGCTTCGGCTCTCAATCATCCCAACATTTGTACCATCTACGAAATCGGTAAGCACGGTGAGCAGTCGTTCATTGCCATGGAGTTTCTGGATGGCGTGACTCTAAAGCATCTCATTGCGGGCAAGCCGATGGATAACGAAACTGTGCTCTCGCTGGCTATCGAGATTGCCGACGGCCTGGACGCTGCGCATTCCCAAGGAATCGTGCACCGCGACATCAAACCGGCCAACATTTTCGTCACCAAGCGGGGGCACGCCAAGATTCTGGATTTCGGACTAGCCAAAGTTGCAACCGCCGGGGGTTCTTCCAGCCAGATCGCCTCGGCAAACACGATGACGGTGGCCATCGAGGAACAGCACCTGACCAGCCCCGGCTCAACCATCGGCACCATCGCTTACATGTCACCGGAGCAGGCTCGGGCCAAAGAGTTGGATGCCCGCAGTGATTTGTTCTCTTTCGGCGCCGTGCTTTATGAGATGGTGACGGGTGTGCTCCCGTTTCGCGGCGGCAGCTCGGCGGAAATCTTCAAGGCCATTCTTGATACAGCGCCGGCACCGGCGCTGCGGCTCAATCCCGACATGCCGGCGGACCTGGAACGCATCATTGACAAAGCCGTGGAGAAAGATCGCAACCTGCGCTATCAGACCGCAGCCGATTTGCGAACTGATCTCACGCGCCTGAAGCGCGACTTCGAATCCGGGCGCTCGTCGGGCGCGGCTGTCGCCGCAGGTGCAGCGTCGTCCGGGAGTTCTTCCTCGGAGCCGGCTGCCGCTCCGAGCAGCCGTTGGCTGAAATATGCTGCCATCGGAGGCGCTGCCATTCTCGCGATTGCCGCGGCTGCTGGCTTTTATTTCGTGCGCGCAGGGTCCGGCACAAAGAAAATTACCTCCATCGCAGTGTTGCCTTTCGTCAACGCGACCGCGGACCCAAACAACGAGTACCTGAGCGATGGCTTGACCGAAAGCCTGATCAGTAGCCTCTCGCAACTGCCCAGCCTGAAAGTGATGGCGCGCAGCACCGTTTTCCGCTTTAAGGCAAACCAGGAAGACCCGCGGAAGATTGGCCAGGAACTCCAAGTTGGCGCCGTTCTGATGGGACGTGTTACCCAACACGGTGACGAATTGGGTGTCGACGCCGACCTGGTCAATACGGCCGACGGCACGGAGGTTTGGGGTTCGCACTATGCCCGCAAGGCGGTGGATGTAACCCAAGTGCAGAGCGACATCACTCGCGACATTTCCAGCAGCCTGCGCATCCACCTGAGCGGCGCCGAACAGCAGCGCGTGGGTCGTGCCGGGACCACCAATCCGGAAGCCTATCGCCTGTATCTGGAAGGGCGTCAGGCTTGGTATGGGCGCACGCCGGAGGGCCTTAAGAAAAGCATTAGTCTATTTCAGCAAGCGATCGCCGCCGATCCCAATTATGCCCTCGCCTACACCGGGCTCGCGGACACTTACAACGTAGCTGCCAGCTACGAGACAGGAATCAGCCCTAAGCAGGCGCTTCTGTTGTCGGACGAGGCTAGCCGCAAGGCGCTCGAACTGGACGACAGTCTTTCCGAAGCGCACGCAGCGCGAGCCAGTGCACTCGCCAACGCGTGGAAGTGGAGCGAAGCGGAGCCGGAGTTCCGGCGAGCGCTCGAGTTAAACCCAAATAACTCTGGCGCCCATTATTTTTATGCCTTCGGCTTCCTGCTTCCCGAAAAACGCACCGCTCAAGCGCTGGAGGAATTCCGTGTCGCTCTATCGCTCGACCCTCTTTCCTCGATCATGAACGTGAATTACGGGTTGGCGCTGGTGACGGCGGGCCGCTATTCGGAGTCGATTGCCCAACTACGCAAAGTTGTGGAGCGCGATCCGTCCTTTGGGCCCGGCCATTTTTATTTATCGCAGGTATACGCCATGAACGGTCGCTTCGCAGAGGCGGAGAATGAATTGCAGGAGCGCAATTCTATTTCTGGTTCGTTTAGCGCAGACGCCCAGGGTTACAGCAGGTTAATGGTCGCCACGGCTTCCATAGGCGATTATCCGAGCAACATCGCTGTGGCTTTGGCGCTCGCCGGCGATCGCAATAGGTCGTTCGAGTACCTGCAGAAGGCGTTCTCTCAGCAGGACACTGAACTGGTGCTGTGCCTCCGCTTCCCCGCGTTCGACTCCATGCGCTCGGATCCCCGCTATGCCGACCTGATGCGCAAGCTGGGCCTGTCGGGGTAACATCTCGGCACCACAGCTTTACTCTGGCCCGTCTTCCTATCGCGTCTTCCCCATCCCTCAACCGACCAGTGAGAAGATTACCGTGATCGTCGTCTCCACCTCGACCGGTTGCCCATTCAGCAGGTAGGGCCGGTAACGCCACTGTCGAACTGCATCGATGGCCGCCGGTACCAGCATCGGGTGCCCACTCACCAACTGCAGATCCTGGATTTCACCATCTTTGCCAATGATGGCCTTCAGGATCACATCCCCTTGAATCCGCGCGGCCTTGGCGATCGGCGGATACATCGGGTGCACTTCGTGAACCAGCATACCCTTCGTCACGCCCTGCGAGATGCGCACCCGTTGCGGTATGACCGGCTGCAACTTGGGTATATATGCCAGATTTGAAGTGGAATTGACGATGCCTCCGATCACTCCGCCAAGCTGACCGCCGGGAATCCCGCCGGGCACGCCGCCGACCACGCCGCCTACGCTGGGCATCGGCGGTGGCGCCGCTTCTTCCTTGATCATTTGCACTTTCTGCGGAATCCTCGTCGGCGTCCGCAGCTGCCCGCCGGAGAGCAAGTCGCTTTGAATCTGTTTTATTACCCTGGCCACCTGCTGCGCGGCGGGTGGGGGCGGAGGGGGAGGCGGTGGCGGGGCCACCAGAAACGTCAACAATTGCGACTTCGGCAATTCTTGGGTGAAATACAGTGGCAACAAAAGCAGCACCCCCAAGAACAGGCACTGCAAGACAAAGGATGCCAACGTCGCCCACGTCTGCCGGCCTTTCTGGCCCTCATGCTGCAGTAAACTGTCTGAGAACATCGGCCGGACTGGTACCGGAGCAGTCATCAACCGCTCCAGGGAAGATACCGGCACTCCCTGCCTGCGCACCTGCGGGGTTTCTTTGACTTCCGGCTCCCGAATCTCGATTGTGCCTTTCATGGCCCCTTCCCCCTTGCACCCTCAGCGGTACATATCCGCCTCGTTACTCATATCCTCGTCTTCCACGGATAGCTGGCCAATGCCCTTCATCACAGGGATTTGTGTCCTCAATCACACTGTGAGAGCGCTTCAACCCTAACATTCTCCTAGACTTCAACCATCCTCGTCGTCTCTGCCTTGGCATTGGCTTCCACCGCCCGCTCATAGCCCACGGCGGCGGCGTGCACCGCCCGGTCAAAGAACTGGTCGAGCAACTGCAACAATTCCTGCTTTCCCAAGATCTCTACGGGACGATCCGGATATGCCTCGTCCAGCACGAACTCCCAGAGATTGTGTTTCGTCAAGACGATGGCCCAGATTACTTCGCTCAACGGCACACCTTGTTGCGCGCGGCGCTTGCCAATTTCCATGTAACGCTGCTCGATATCGGTCTCATTCTTGTGAAGCAGCCACTCGCCCAGATGGCGGTAGATTCCACATACCCTGTCTTTCAGTTCCTCTGGCGGGACTTTGCCGAAGCCCTGGCAATGGACGGACTGCTGAACCTTCTTCAGGAGGCTGCTGGCCAGAGCGTCGGAGTGGTCCTCAATCAGACGGACGAATCTATAGGTGATGATCATGACCATCTCCCTTCCCTACAGTCTTCATACTGATTGTCGGTCCCAGTGCCCGCGCGAGCGATGACCTGCGGCACGACTGCATGTGATGGGAGTCACTCGGGCATGAAAGTCGCGCGAAACATTTCCAGGGAGAGCGCCGTTGCTCGTGGCAGAACTCGACCCGCGCGACCTATAACTAATGGCTAACGGCTAAAGCTAACGGCCACTCAGCTACCCACATACCGCGCATACAGGCTGCGCGCGACCCCGGTGTCGGTCGTTCCCTTGATGATGGCTCGTCCATCGGGGAACAGCGTCATCTCGTAGGGCTCGTGCCAGAACTTAAGCACGAATTCGTTGTGCCGCACGATGCCGTGCCTTTCCAGCCGCTGCTGCATCTCGGCAAAATCAATCGGCCGGGCGCGTTCGTGAATCTGCACCGAGTTTCTTCCGCACATCGTGATGTGCGGACGCCCCTCGCCCGCCAGATGCACAAAATCCCGCTCCCCGCACGCCCGGCAGTCCGGCCGCGGATTCGTGGCCGCAATCTCCGCCTGATCGTTCTTCCACACATCGAACGACCACAGCGTTTTGCGCAACTGCCTGGCTGCGGCGCCCCCTGCCAGCACCTTCAGCGCTTCCGTCGCCGCAATCGATGCCACCAGGTTCACGGCTGTGTTTAATATCCCCGAGGTCTCGCACGTCTCCACCATCCCTCGCGGCGTATCCGGAAAGATGCACGCCAGACATGCGGTTTTTCCTGGCAGCACATTCAGCGTGACCCCATAACTACCCACTGCCGCCGCGTAAATCCATGGAATAGAATGGTTCACGGCATAATCGTTCAGCAGATATCGAGTCTCGAAATTGTCTGTGCCATCGAGGATTAAATCCATCCCCTCAAGTAACGCATTAATATTTGCCGGAATCATATCCTCAACCCGCGCCTCGACGGCAACCTCCGAATTGAAGGCTGCGATCTTTCGCGCCGCGGCAATCGCCTTGGGCAAAGACTCAGCCGCATCTTTTTCCTCGAACAGCGATTGTCGCTGGAGGTTGCTCGCCTCCACGTAATCGCGATCGATAATCCGCAGCGTGCCCACGCCCGCGCGCCCCAGCAATGACGCCAGCGCCGACCCGGTCGCTCCGCAGCCCACAATCGCAACTCGCCCCGCCGCCAGCCGCCGCTGGCCCTCCGCTCCTATTCCGCGAAACAGGATTTGCCGCGAATACCGTTCCTCGAACTTTTGTTTCTCCACACCCTGCCTCAAGGAGGTCACCAGTTCTGACCCGCAAAACCTTTATTATAAGTGGCTGGACTGCTTCCGCCGCCAGGAGGCGGACAATAAGTAGGGGTGCAGCTTGAGTGTCATCCTGAGCAAGCGTTCTTTGCGCAGGGAAGGATCTGGGCGAGCCGCGCGAAGCGTCGCGTTCTTTGCGGCGCAACTATCGCGCGTTTGGCTCGCTTCCTTACCAAACTGCACGACTACCAGACAACACCGGCCTTCCACGCTTCATCGGATTTAGGCAACAGGCCCAAGGACATTGTTTGCTGAGACGGTACGCTTCATTCTTCATCTTGATCATGATTTCGCTCGGCCCGGCCGCCCCTGCCGGATCGTCGGCGTGCGCCTCGTCGCCTTCATCTCAAGAAAAGCAAACCGCGCAACCCTCCTCAGCTCTCGATGCCATGTCAGCCTACGCCGGGCGCACTGTCCGATCCATCGAAGTGACCGGCGTGCCCGACCGCGACCATTTGCTGCAAATCCTCCCGCAGAGATCCGGTCAGCCGCTCGATCGCGACCAGGTCCGCGACAGTATCCGCGCCCTCTTCGCCACCGGACGCTTTGCCGACATCCAGGCCGAAGTCACTCCCGCCGGTCCAGATGTGCTACTCACATTCACGACTTTGCCCAACTTCTTTGTTGGCGGCGTCGACGTGGAAGGCGCTCCCAGCCATCCCAACACCAACCAGATCCTCAATGCTGCCAAATTCCAACTCGGCGAACTTTATACTCAGGATAAACTCGACCGCGCACTGCAGAACGTCCGGCAACTCATGCAGGAGAACGGCTACTACCGCGCCCGCGTTACTGCCGAAAGCACTTCCAATGCCGCTAACCAGCAAGCCAACATCCTCTTTCACATCACCCCCGGAGAGCCTGCCCATGTTGGCGAGGTGAAAGCTAGCGGACACTCAGCTTTCTCCCAGGGCCAACTGCAGGAGATCGCCAGGATGCACCCCGGCGAGCTCGTTACCGCCGCCCGGGTCACCAATTCGCTTCAGCGCCTGCGCAAGAGGTTTCAGAAGCAGCAGCGCGTCCTGGCTCAAGTTTCCATTTCTCAGCAGCAATATCGCCCCGAATCCAACGCCGTCGACTACACCTATCTGATCGAACCCGGACCGGTTGTCCTCATCTCCGCGCAAGGCTTCCACATCAGGAGCGGTCTCTTGAAAAAAGAAGTCCCGGTGTACGAGGAGAACTCTCTCGACGACGATCTGCTGAATGAAGGCAAGCGCAACCTTCTCGACTATCTACAGAGCCGCGGCCATTTCGACGCCAACGTCCAGATCCAAAGAGAAGACAGCCCAGAGGCGATTCACGTGATCTACCGCATCGATCCCGGCGCTGTGCACAAGCTGGAGCTCATCGAGATCGTGGGAAATAAGTATTTCTCCCGGCAAATGCTCGACGCGCGCCTTCAGATTCAGCTCTCCAGCAAGTTCTTTTCCGGCGGACGCTACAGCGGAGCCTTGCTCAAAAACGACGTCGCCAATTTCCAGGCACTCTACGTCTCCAACGGATTCCGCGAGGCCAAGATTCAAACCAAGGTCGACGACAACTATCACGGCGTCGCAAACCACATTGCAGTTCACATTCAGATTGAGGAAGGCCCGCAGACTCTCGTCGGTGCCTTTCACATTGTCGGCAACCAGAAGTTCGACGCCAAGGCCTTTCCCGAACTCAATACCACCGAAGGCCAGCCCTACTCTGAACAGAATCTCGCCCATGACCGCGAGTCCATCCTTAACTACTACTTCAATCACGGTTTTTCCAACGCCACCCTCGATATCACCACCATACCTTCGCCGGGCCAGGCCAACCGCGAAGACGTCACCTACACTATCCAGGAGGGCGCACAATTCTTCGTCAACCAGGTGATGGTCGCCGGCCTCGATCACACCCGCGATTACGTTGTGCAGCGCGAGATTCAAGAAGTCGCCAGCCAACCTCTTAGCCAGCAGGACCTGCTGGATACGCAGAGCAGGCTCTATGAACTCGGCATCTTCAACCAGGTTGACACGGCCGTCCAGAATCCCGAGGGCTCCGACCCCCAGAAAAATGTTCTCGTCCAGGTGCAGGAAGCCAAGCGCTACACCTTCACCTACGGCCTCGGCCTGGAATTTGAAACCGGCTTGCCCTCCGGAACCAGTGCTCCCACAGGATCGACCGGCGTCAGCCCCCGTGTCGGATTCGATGTCACCCGCCTCAACGTCGGCGGCCGGGACCAGACTCTGACCTTCCAATCCCACGTAGGACGCCTCCAGCAACGCGGCATTGTCAGTTACGAAATTCCCAAGCTCTTCAATCAGGACCGCTTCAAAATCTTCTACACCGTCTTCTACGACAATAGTCTTGACGTTGCCACCTTCACTTCGCAGCGCGAGGAAGGCAAAATCGACCTCCGCCAGCAAATCGGCAAACCCCAGCTCAATCACTCTACGTCCATCACCTACCGCTTCGATTACCGCTACGTGAAGGCCAGCCACCTGGCTTCAAACTTTTCGCCCGCCGAGTTTAGTTTGTTTTCTCTGCCCGCGCGCGTCGGCGGTCCCGGCTTCACCTTCATTCGCGATCAACGGGACAATCCTCTCGAAAGCACGAAAGGCCAATATTTCACTTTGGATGCTTTCGCCGCATCCAGTTACTTTGGCTCTCAGGCTAATTTCGCTCGCGCTCTGGCTCAGGATTCCACCTACTATGCCTTTGGGCGTCCCAATCACAAATTTGTCTTCGCCCGCTCCACTACCCTCGGATTAGAGCAGGTATATCGGGGTACCAGAGTTCTGCCGCCTGGGACATGCCCCCTTAATAACTTGCAGACGGCCTGTCAGGAGAGCATTTCCGTGATCCCGCTGCCCGAAGTTTTCTTCGCGGGCGGCGGCAACTCCCATCGCGGTTTTGGGTTAAATCAGGCAGGACCCCGCGATCCCGATTCTGGTTTTCCCGTCGGCGGCACTGCGCTGTTCGTCAACAGTGAAGAACTGCGTTTTCCCCAGGTCAGCCTGCCCTTTCTCGGAGAAGGTTTCGGCTTCGCCATCTTTCACGATATGGGCAACGTCTTCACCGCCGGTCACGACCTGCTGAAAGGCCTTATGCGCTGGCACCAGCCCGATCCCGTCCAGTGTGTGCCATCCAGCGGCGTGATCATTCCAGCCTGCGAGACATACTTCAACAACAGCGGCTACGACTACACTTCTCACTCGGTGGGGCTTGGTTTGCGTTACAAAACCCCAATCGGCCCTTTACGCTTCGACTTCGGGTACAATCTGAATCCAACCGGCTATATCCAGGGAACCGTTTTTTCGGCTACCGGTCAGGCGCTATTTTTTGAGACTCGGCATCTGCGGCCCTTTAACTTCTTTTTCAGCATAGGTCAGCCATTCTAATGAGAACCAAGGGAACTAATATCTTTACCGCGGTTGGGCTCGCGATTCTGCTGTCGGCACTCTTGTTCGCACCCGCGCCCGCCTCAGCCGAAGTAATCGATCGCATCATCGCAACCGTCAACGGCCGCATTATTTTGCAGTCCGACTGGGACGAAGCTCTCTGTTACGAAGCTCTCCTCACTAATCGCACCCTGGCCCAGTTCACCGACGACGATCGCCGTGCAGTTCTGGACCGTCTCATCGACCAGGAACTGCTTCGCGAACAGATGAAGTCCGCCGACTTCCTCCACGCTACTGATGCCGAGGCCGCCGCCCGCGTCGCCGATGCCCGCAAGCTATATCCGCACGCCACATCCAGTGAGAACTGGCAGGCTCTCCTCGCCAACTACCACCTTACTGAAAAGGATCTTCTTGCCCGCGTTCGGCAGCAGATCGATTTGATGCGACTCGTCGATGCCCGTCTCCGTCCCGCCGTCCAGATTGATTCCAAGTCTATTGAGGCTTACTACCGCGACCAGTTCGTCCCCAAGTTGAAGCAGTCCGGGGCAATCCAGGTCCCCCTCGCTGACGTCTCCGCCAGGATTCGCGAGCTGCTGACCGAGCAGAAGGTCAGCGAGTTGCTCGTCTCCTGGTTGCAAACCTTGCGCTCCGAAGGGCAGGTCCGTATCCCCGGCGTCACGGCCTCTGCCAACGATCCGGGAGTCCAGTCGCGGTGAAGGAACCCGTCGCCAAGCCCACCCGCCGCTGGTGGAAATATCTGCTGATCGTCGCCGCAGTCGGCCTGCTTAGCGCTCTCGGCCTGCTCGTCTACGTCAACACGGACTCATTCCAGTCGCTGGTCCGCCGCCGCCTCGTCGCCGAACTCGGGCGCATCACGGGAGGCCGCGTCGAAATCGGCAGCATCCATACCACTCCTTTTCTCCTCCAGGTCGACGTGCGCAGCATTACCGTCCACGGCCGCGAGTCCGCCACCGATGTCCCGCTCGCCCACGTGGACCGCATCGTGGCTCGCCTGAAGGTAAGCTCTCTTCTCCGTTCCGAACTCGGCTTCCACCACGTCATCTTCGAGCAGCCCGTGGTCCACGTGGCCTTCTATCCCGATGGCGCCACTAATTTTCCCCAGCGCCAGGGCAGCGTCGTTGCCGGCAAGCCTGCCGTCGAACAACTTTTTGCTCTTTCCATCAATCGCTTCGAACTCCGCCGCGGCCAAATTCTATGGGACGACAAGACCATCCCCGTTGATTTTGCTGTCGCACGATGCTTCGCTCCAGATGGACTATTCCTTCCTGCGCGGCCGCTACGATGGAAGCCTTCTGGTGGGCCTGGTCGACACCAAGCTGATGGACTGCCGCCCCTTCTGCATGGATGGCCTCCGTGGAATTCAGCCTCGCGTCCGGCTCTGCGGCCGTTCCCTCGCTCAAGTGGAACTCCGGCCACTCGCATTTCTCAGCCAGCGGCCAGATCACGGACTTCCGCCGTCCTCATCTTCAGGGCTCTTACGAGGCCCAGTTCGACCTCACTGAAGTCGCGTCCATCACCCGCCGCCGCGAGCTGCGCGCCGGTTTGCTTGAACTCAAGGGACACGGCGAGTGGTCCCTGGATCGGTTCGCCAGCAACGGTCTGCTTACTCTCCGCGATCTCGGCTGGCAGAACGATCAGATCTCTTTCTCGAAAGCCGCTCTGAACACCGACTACTCGGTCACCGGCCAGCAGCTCAAACTCTCGAAACTGCAAGCCAGAGTTTTCGGCGGTGCCGTCACGGGTGACGCCGAATTCAATCAGTGGCTGGCGCCTTGGCAGCATCTGTCTGCAGCGGCTAGAAAAAATCTTGAGACCGCCGTTATTTCCGCGGCTCCGCCCCGATCCGCCGTCAAGACCCCCAAGCCAAAACCACCAGCAATTCAAAACGCGGTCGTTCTTCTTCGTCTGCACGATCTCTCTGCGGAGGATCTGGCCGAAGCCCTCAATGCACCCGCTCACCCGTTTCCGCGCTACCATCCCGCCGCATCCGCCTCCGGCACGCTCGAAACTCGCTGGAAGGGAACTCCACGCGACGCGGAAGTCCAATTCGCCCTCGATCTCACTCCTCCCGAGCACCCGGTCCCCGCGCACCTGCGAATCAGCGCCCGCGCCCACGGAGTCTACTACGCTGCCACGGACACTTTGGATCTCCCTCAGTTCACTCTGACCACGCCCACCAGCCATGTGCAGGCTTCCGGCACTCTATCGTCCACGTCCGCAGTCCGCCTCTCCGTTTCCACCTCCAGTCTTGCTGACTGGCTACCCTTTATCGCGGTCGTTCGCGGTCCCGCGCTGTTTCCAGTCGTGCTGAATGGACGCGCCACGTTCACCGGCACCATGAGCGGTTCGTTCTCTTCACCTCAGCTTGCCGGCAATGTGCAAGTCGACGATTTTGACGTTACCCTGCCAGCCACAGCCAATACCCAACAACTTCGAACGCAATGGGACTCTCTTTCCGCTTCTATCCAGCTTTCCTTCCATGCTGTCGCCCTTCACAACGCCACCCTACGCCGGGGTAATACTTCCGCCGAATTTGACGCTTCCGCCGCTCTTCAACACGGACACGTCACCGGCGACAGCGCTTTCACTTTGCGTGCCAACCTCCACAATACCGATATCGCCCCCCTTCAGGCTCTTGCCGGATACAACTATCCCATTTCCGGGACTGCGGATCTTTTCGTGCAGTCCGCCGGCACTCTCTCCGATCCTCACGGCGAGGGACAGATCCATCTCACCAACGCCTCCGCTTACGGTGAGACCATTCAGCAATTCGATTCCGCCTTCCACGTCGCCAAGGGCGAATTGGTTTTCGATAACATCCATCTCTTCCACGACGATTCCATCGTCACCGGAAGCGCTGCCTATAATCCTTCCTCTCGCGGCTTTCGCCTCGACCTCGCAGGGAACAATTTCGACCTCGCCCACGTCCGCCAGATCCATTCGGATCGTGTCTCTATCGAAGGCCGCGCCGACCTTGTTCTCAAAGGCTCGGGCACTCTCGAGCGCGCCCTCCGTCAATGCGGACGTCCACCTCCGCAACCTCACTCTCGATCATGAACTCGTCGGTGAACTCGACCTGCATGCTGTCACTCAGGGTAGCGAGCTGCATCTCACCGGCAATTCTCACTTTCAGCGAGGCTCTGTGCTGGTCAGCGGTAACGTTCAATTGCGCGATGACTTTCCCGCCAATCTTTCCTTTCAAACCGACCAACTCGATCTCGACGCTCTCTGGCGCTCCTATTTCCGCGGCCAACTCACGGGACACTCCGCCGTCACCGGTTCTCTCGATCTGCGCGGCCCACTCCGCCAGCCCGGACAATGGACACTCGCCGGCAACCTGAGCGCTGTCTCGCTCGAGGTTGACAACATAAAGGTCCACAATCAGGATTCCGTTCGATTCGACCTCACCAATCGGTCCGTCAGCATCCAGCAACTCCACCTTATCGGGGAAGGCACCGACCTCACCGCACACGGCTCCTTGCTGATCTCCGGCGCACGCACCCTCGATCTCACCGCCGCTGGCCACCTCGACCTCAAACTGCTCTCCAGCTTCGATCCTGACTTCGCTTCTTCTGGCATCGTGACGATGAACTTGACCGTCGGTGGAACACTCACTGATCCTATGCCTCAAGGCAGTTTTCGAGTCACCGATGGTGCAGTTTCCTTCGCAGGACTGCCCAGCGGACTCAGCGGACTGAATGGCTCACTTCTATTCACCCGCGATCGCATCCACATCGAGACCCTTACAGCCCGCACCGGGGGCGGCACGCTTGACCTCAAAGGCGACGCGAATTACTTTCAGGGACAGCTCAACTTCAATCTCACTGCCACCGGCAAGGATGTTCGCTTGCGTTATCCACCCGGCGTCAGCTCCACTGCCAATACGGAATTGCATTGGATCGGCAGCCGTTCCGCTTCCACCGTGTCCGGCGACATCAGCATCACCAAGATTGCGGTGACTCCCGGATTCGATTTCAGTGCTTATCTCGAGCGCAGCCGCCAGTTCTCCACTGTTACCGCCTCCAACTCTCCGCTCAACAACATCAAGCTCGACATCCACGTCCAGACCGCGCCTGAACTCCAGATGCGTACCGCAATCGCCCGCCTGTCGGGCGACGCCGACCTTCGCCTCCGCGGCTCTGTGGCCCGCCCCGCGGTTCTCGGCCGCGTCGATATTCTTGAAGGGAAGGCCACCTTCCACGGTATCCGCTTTACGCTCGAGCGCGGCGATATCACTTTCGCCAATCCCGTTGCCATCGAGCCTCAACTCAATCTGCAGGCCTCCAGCCACGTCCGCAACTACGATCTCAACATCACCGTGATTGGCACACCCGACCGCCTCAACATTAACTACCGCTCCGAGCCTCCCTTGCCTAAATCCGACATCATCGCTCTGCTCGCTCTGGGCCGCACCAACGAAGAATCTGCGCAACTCCAGGAGCAGTCCGGTCAGAGCGTGTTTTCCGATCAGGCCAGCAATCTCATCCTGAACCAGGCCCTCAATGACACGGCCAGCAGCCGCTTCCAGCGACTGTTCGGCGCCAGCAATATCAAAATCGCTCCTCAGGGGCTCACCACCATAACCAATCCCGTCAGCAACGGTCCCCAGATCACCATCGAGCAACAGTTCGCCAATAACCTGTCTCTCACCTACTCCACCAATGTTTCTCAGAGTTCGCAGCAGATCATCCAGGGAGAGTACTATGTCAATCGCAGCATTTCCCTTGTCGGCAATCGCGACCAGAATGGTGTCATCAGCTTCGACGTGCAAATCCGCCGTCGCAAGAAATAAGAGCAGTGGCCAGTGGCCGGTGTGATCAGTGGCCAGCCAAATCAGCAGCAGATCGTTTTCCTACTGGCCACTGGCCACTGATCCCTGACCACTATCCACTGCTAATGTCCAACCCGGCCACCGCTCGTCAAAGTATGGTCGACTCTCAACTCCGGGACCGCGGCGTCTCCGATCCGCGCGTCCTCGACGCCATGCTTCGTGTTCCCCGCCACGAATTTGTCCCTGAACCTTACCGCGCCCAAGCCTACGAAGATCATCCCCTTCCTATCGGGGACGGCCAAACCATCTCCCAGCCTTACATCGTGGCCCTCATGCTCGAGTCCCTCCAACTCGCGCCCGGCGACAAGGTTCTCGAGGTTGGCACTGGTTCCGGCTACGTCACGGCTCTGCTCGCGGAACTTGCCGCACAGGTCTTTTCCATCGAACGCCACGCAGCCCTCGCGGAGCGCGCGCGCAACGTTCTCGCCGCCCTCGGCTATGCGAATGTCCGCGTCTTCACCGGAGACGGAACCCTCGGACTCCCTGCCTGCGCCCCCTTCGACGCCATCCTGGTCTCTGCCGCCGCTCTCCATGTCCCTCCCGCTCTGCTCTCCCAACTCCACGAAGGCGGACGGATGATCATCCCCATCGGGTCCTCCGACTCTCAGCAGCTCCAATTCATCCGGATGGTCAACGGGAAGCCCCTAAATTCACCTCGCGAACTCGTCCGCTTCGTTCCTCTGGTTCCCGACCAGGAATGAAAGTTATCGTGCGGCAAGAAGGGACAGGAAGGGACTATTTGGGGGCCAAACGCCATTCATAACGACGCAACAGGTAGAGGGCGTCGGGGCTGATATCCGCTGCGTTCTTCGGCGATTCTCCGAGAAATGCGTTTCGATATGTGGCTCGTAGGGTGCCGTCTCCATAGAGATCCGGAAACTGCGAGCCAGCGAAGGTCAGACGCGTGCTATAGCCAAGCGCAACCACTCCAAGCAAGCAAAAGACAAGGCAGTAGGCGAAAATTCCAGGCCGCAACAGACGGGACGGCGCCAGGCGTGTCGCCCCGATCAGAACGTACCCCATCAGCAGTGGCAAGACCGGCAACCAGAGCCTGGTATCGAACCAAGGGTAGGCGAATACGATGGCTGCGAATCCTGCTACATACCAGATGGCCGCATCGATCTTCCGGCGTTTTTCCCAGATTCCAGTTGCCCCCAGGAGGAGCGCAAGACAATCCGGCGATCCGAACCGGCAATGCCAGCCCTCCCGGTAGCTTTGAGACAGGTACGTTTACCGCCAGTTCGCCCCATTCTTGGGTGTGGTCCTTGAGGTCCGATACGATGTTGCCGATCATTCCTCTTCTATGAAGGGTCTTCGCATTGAACTGCAGATAACGGGAATGCAGAAACATTCTGCCCGCCCAGGCCATCCCTGCGAGCACGAGTAGCAGGAGCACAAGGGACGCGATTCTATGCCGCCGTAGCCATTCAGGAACGCCTCGGGCCCAAGGCGCTCCACCAACCATCGCCCAGGCAAAAGCCGGAATCAACGCAATCCCAATCGTGCGCACCTCAATACAGAACACCAGCAATGGAGCAGCGACGGCCAGCCGCCAGTATCTGCCCGGGCCTGTGTCCGCCTCAGCTCGAAGGAGTAGTTGCAGGCACGGCATCGAGGCCCCGAAAAAACAGACATCGCTCAGTGGATACGTGATGTGCTTCACCATTACGAAGGAGAGAAGCGTCAGCAGGCATAGGACTTGCGCAGGTCCGTCCTCAAACGCAAACGAACTCCGCAATACGAAGTAGCTTGCCCAACACCCAATCCCCAGCAGAAGGCAATTCAGGGCGACAATCGCCCAGGATTTCCCAATGCCCCCTTTCACCAGCAGAAAAATCAATGCGGGATACCCGGGCGGCCGCATCGACTGTTCACCGTGGACTCGAAACCCATGTCCGTCGGCTGCGGAACTTGCCTGCAGCAGATAGTCAACTCCGTCGCCCACCAGACGCAGGGGACTCGCAATCTGCGCCAGATAGGCCAACGAGACCAGCAGCAAGGCCAGACCCGCAGCAACCCTGAAGCGCTGCAACGTATCCATCATGTTAGAGAGTTGCTGGAACCACTGGAACAGGAACGGATGAAGGAATTTCGGCTGGAGCCTGCCGGACAAGTTGTTGGGCGGAATCCTGAGCATACTGCAACACCCGGCTGGGAAAGATTCCCAGATAGAGGGTCGCGGCAATGCAGAACACCAGCGCCAGTCGAAGCGCGAATGGAACCGGAGTCACCGGAACTTCCTTCCGCGATTCGCGCATGTACATCATCACGATGATGCGCAGATAGTAGTACGCGCCCACTCCGCTATTGAGGACGCCGATGATCGTGAGCCAGATCAGGTTGGCTTTCACGGCGGCGCTAAACACGTAGAACTTGGCAAAAAAACCGCCGGTCATCGGGATCCCGATCAGCGATAGCAGGAAGATAGTGAGTGTGGCTGCCAGCAGCGGGGAAGTGCGGCCCAGGCCTTCGTAGTCTTCAAGCGTCACATAGCGTTCGCCCGCGTTGGCGAAGTGGCTGACCACGGCAAACGCACCCAGGTTCATCGCAGCATAGGCCGCAGTGTAAAACATGGCCGCCGAGGCTCCAAGCTGAGGCGCGGCCACGAATGCCACCAGCAAATATCCCGCGTGCGCGATCGAAGAGTAAGCCAGCAGCCGCTTCACATTGTTTTGCACCAGCGCGCCCACGTTACCTAAAGTCATAGAGAGCGCTGCCGCAATCCAAATCATCCAGAAGATGGCATGTACATTGATCACGAAAACGACGCGCAATAAAACGGCAAATGCCGCCGCCTTGGGTGCAGTCGACATGAAGCCGACAATCGGCGCGGGCGCTCCTTCGTAGACGTCTGGGGTCCAGATGTGAAACGGCGCGGCAGCCACCTTAAAGCCCAAGCCTACAAACATGAACGCCACAGCCACGTAGGCCAGCAATGGAATCGGACGAGCCAGCAAGGCTCTGCTGATTTGATCAATGTTCGTCGAGCCCGTGGCCCCAAACATCAACGCCACTCCGTAAAGGAAAAACGCCGTTGCAAACGAACCCAGCAGAAAGTATTTCAGCGAGGATTCCGCGCTGGCAGCTTCGTGCCGGCGGAATCCCGCCAGCACATAAGAAGAGATGGAGGAAATCTCGAGCGCGATGAAAATCAATACCAGTTCGATCGCCGACGACATCAGCGCCATGCCGACCACGCCAAAGAGAATCAACGCATAGTACTCTCCCGCGCGAATCCGCTGCACCGCCATATATTCGTACGAACTAAGGATGACGACAGCAGCGATCGCAATCACCAGAACGTGAAAGAAAACACTGAAGCCATCCACCTGCACCATGTTCCAGAAGGCCAGACCCGGAGCCTGCGCCATGAACCAGGTTGCCCCAATCCCTGCCAGCGTGCCCAGCAACGCGATCAGCCCGAGAATTTTCTGCCCCGTCTCTTCATCGAGCAGAGGCTCCAGCAACATCACGATCATGCCAAAGACCGAAAGAACAATCTCGGGCAGGATGCGGACATAATCGGCACTCTGTGGAACCGTCTGCGAGAAGGCCGGGACGAAAGTCACCGTCATTGTCCCACCAGCCTGCTCGCAAATTGCGCGAAGGGAGTGAGCGCTGCCCGCACCGCTGGATCGATCGCGCCCAGCCACATAATAGGCGCTACGCCCATCACCAGTGCCGCCGCAGCACACGGCCAAATCGCCGACTTCTCGAATCCCGAAAGATCGCGCAGAGAATTATTCACCGGGTGCGTGACCTTGCCGTAGAAGACTCGCTGAAACATCCACAGCAGATAGACGGCGCTCCAAATTATGCCAGTAGCTCCGAGAGTCCCGTAAACCGCTTTGTCCTGGAATGCGCCGCTCAACACCAGGAATTCACCAATGAAGCCATTCAGCAAAGGCAGCCCTGCCGATGCCAGCACAATCACCAGGTACGTCGCGGCATATATCGGCATGGGAGAAGCCAGCCCGCCGAATTCACTGATCTCGTAGGTATGACGGCGTTCATGCAGAATGCCGGCCAACATGAACAGCGCGCCGGTCGAAATCCCGTGAGCCAGCATCACAAACATCGCTCCGTTCAATCCTGCCTGCGTGAAGCTGAAAATCCCCAGCACGACAAATCCAAGGTGGCTGACCGAGGAATAAGCGATCAACTTCTTCATGTTGGGCTGGACCATGGCTACCAGCGCGCCATAAATAATGCCAATCAGCGCGAGCGTTATGACCCATGGAGCGTTGCGCCGCGCTTGCTCAGGGAACAGCCCCAGGTTAAAGCGCAGCATTCCGTAGGTGCCCATCTTGAGCAGGACGGCGGCCAGCAACACCGAGCCGGCCGTGGGCGCTTCCACGTGCGCGTCGGGCAACCATGTGTGAAAAGGGAACAGAGGAACCTTGACTGCGAACGCCAGGAAGAAACCGAGGAAGAGCCACTGGGCTGCGGCCGGAAACTTCGGTACCGAGCCGGCCATGATCTGGTCGCGGATCACGACAAAGTCGAAACTGCCGGTATGCGCGTAAAGCCACAAGATCGCCGCCAGCATGAACACCGAACCAATCATGGTGTACATGAAAAACTTCACCGCGGCATACACTTTGCGCTCGTGGCCGAAGATGCCAATCAGCAACGCCATCGGGATCAGCGTGGCTTCCCAGAAGAAGTAAAAGAGGAACAGATCGAGAGAGGTGAAGACGCCGATCAGCGCCGTCTCCAGGATCAGGAGCAGGATGAAGAATTCCTTTACCCGCTCGTGAACCGATTTCCAGGAAATCAGCACGCACAGCGGCGTGAGAAACGTAGTCAGCACCACCAGCCACAGCGAAATGCCGTCAATGCCCATGTGGTAGTGGATGTTTGGTGTAGAGACCCACTGCCGGTCGATCTCGTACTGGAATCCCGCCCGCGCGCGATGAAAATAAACCGGCAGGTGCAAAGATAAAACAAACGTCAGCAGTGAAATGACCAGCGCAAAGATCCGGATGTCGCGGTTGCGCCGCGGCAGCAGCATCAGCAGCAATCCGCCCGTCAGCGGCGCGAAGGTCACCAGCGTGAGAATGATGGAACTGAGATCGTCGGTCCTCATTGGGCTTCCATCCACATCCAGATCATGAACGTAATCACCATCGCCGAACCCGCCGCAATCCAGCCCGCGTACGAGCGAATGTTGCCGGATTGCATGTGGCGCACCTCGTCGGAAACATGCCGCGCACCATCGCCGGCATCGTTCACCGCAGCATCGATAACTTTCCGGTCCACGTCCTGCCAGAGAATTCGAGTCGAGCCGTCAACCAGCGGCTTGACGAAAAGCACAGCGTACAATTCGTCGATGTAGTACTTGTGCGCCACCGCCTCGTAGAAGCCCCCGAGCGCGTCCGCAATCTTCTGCGGAAGCTCGGGGCGCTTGCAGTAAAGCAGATATGCCAGCCACCATCCCAAAAGTGCGACAGCCACTGACACACCCATCAGCAAATATTCGGTGCCGCCGCTTGCGGCTTCGGCTGCAGGTTCTCCGGTTCCAAAGACGGGCGCAAGGAAGTGTTCGAAGTGATTATGCCAGCCTACGAATCCGCCGACTAGTGAAAGCACTGCCAGGATCATCAGGGGAACTAGCATAACCATCGGGCTCTCGTGCGGTTCGCCGTGTCCCTGCGCGTCAGGGCCGTGGGAGCTGTGCCCGTGCGCGTCCACTTGCGCTCCGCGGTAGTCGCCAAAGAACGTCATGTACAACAGGCGGAACATATAGAAGGAAGTAATAAATGCGGTAACCACGCCGATTCCCCAGTACACCCCGCTGACTTGGTATGCCTTCCAGAGAATCTCGTCCTTGCTCCAGAAACCGGCAAGCGGCGGCACTCCGGCAATAGCCAGCGTGGCGATGCCCATCGTGAGGAATGTCCATGGGATATACGACTTGAGTCCGCCCATCTTGCGCATGTCTTGCTCGCCGCCGACGGCATGGATCACAGACCCTGCTCCCAGGAACAACAGGCCTTTGAAGAAGGCATGCGTCATCAGGTGGAAAATGCCGGCGGAGAATGCGCCGACACCGCAAGCCATGAACATGTAACCAAGCTGCGAGATGGTCGAATACGCAAGCACCTTCTTAATGTCGGTCTGCGCGATGCCAATCGTCGCGGCAAAGAACGCGGTCAAGGTGCCGATGATTGCAACGACCATCAGTGCGGTCGGCGCGCGCTCAAAAATCACGTGCGACCGTGCCACCATGTAAACGCCGGCCGTAACCATCGTGGCGGCGTGGATCAAGGCAGAAACCGGCGTCGGACCTTCCATTGCGTCAGGAAGCCAGACATACAGCGGAATCTGTGCCGATTTGCCGCAAGCGCCCACCATGAGCAGAATGCCGATGGCTGTCAGCAGCCCCGCACCGGGAGTCTCAGGCTGCAAAGGAACTACCGCACTGAACACCTGCTCAAAATTCAGCGATCCAAAGTGCTTGATCAGCAGGAACAATGCGATCATGAACCCGAAGTCGCCAATCCGGTTGACGATGAACGCTTTCTTGCCCGCCGACGCCGCCGAATCTTTCGTGAACCAGAACCCAATCAGCAGATACGACGCCAGCCCCACACCCTCCCAGCCGATGAACATCAGCAGATAATTGCCTGCGAGCACCAGCGTCAGCATGAAGAACATGAACAGGTTCAGATAGCTGAAGAAGCGGTAGTAACCGGGGTCGTCCCACATGTAGCCAACCGAGTAGACGTGGATCAGGAAGCCGACTCCGGTGACCACTAGCAACATCACGAGCGAAAGTTGATCAAGATAAAAGGCGAAATCGGCGCTGAAGCCGGTGATGCGAATCCAGTGCGCGAAGAACTCATGGTAGGGAAGAGTCAACGACGAAAAGCGAGCTGCGACCCACAAAGCCCACGCAAAAGCGGCTCCGCTGGAAAGGAGTGCGACCGTGGTCACGCCTTGCCGCGAAGCCTTCTTCCCGAGAACGCCGTTGATGGCAAACCCCGCCAGCGGCAGAATCGGGATCAGCCAGAGATTGAGGTTGGGGTTCATAGTTTGAGCAGGTTCACCTGATCCACATTCAAGGTTTCGCGCGTGCGATACACGGCGATGATGATCGCCAGTCCCACCGCCGCTTCCGCCGCCGCCACCACCATCACAAAGAAAACGAACACTTGGCCGGCCAGGGCATGCCAGTGTGCGGCGAACGCCACGAACGATAGGTTCACGCCGTTCAACATCAGCTCAATCGACATGAAGATGGTAATGATGTTGCGCTTGATCAGAAATCCGGCAACGCCGCAGGCAAACAGAAACCCGCTGAGCAGCAGATAATACGACAGCGGCACATACGACGGCACCATCAGTCCGCCTTCCCCGCCGAGGCTTCCGGCTTGCTGGCCAGAACTACGGCGCCCATGATGGCAATCAGGATCAGCACCGAGGTGACTTCAAAAGGCAACAGAAAATCGTGAAAAAGAAGCTGAGCGATATCTGTAGGATGTCCGGGCAACGCGCCGATCGCCACCGATTCGGTTCCGGAGTGCCGCAGCACCACCCACGCCATCAGCACGCTGCCCGTTAGCATCCCCGGCACGCCAAGTAGAAGAGCGACCCGGCTCCCCATGGTATGTTCTTCTTCGCCCGCGTTCAGCAGCATGATGACAAAGACAAACAGCACCATGATCGCGCCGGCATAGACAATCACCTGCACGGCAGCGACAAACTCCGCGCCCAGCAGCAGATACTCCCCGGCCAGCGCCGCCATGACCGCAATCAACGAAAGCGCGCTGTTGATGGGATGCCGCTGCGCCAGCAGGTTGACCGCCCCGCCCACGCAAACCGCTCCGAAAGCCAGGAATAATATGAGGTGCATGAAATCAGTTCTCAGTTCTCCGTTCTCAGTTCTCAGTAAAGCCTAAAGGGGCCAACTCCTCAGCCGGCGCTCACGCGCCTTTAACTGAGAACTGAGAACCGAGAACTGAGAACTTGCTTTTGTCACCACGCCACAGCAATCGCCGTTGCCAGCAGATTCACAATCGTCAGGGGCAGCAGAAACTTCCACCCAAAAGCCATCAGTTGGTCGTAGCGGAAACGCGGCAACGTCCCGCGCACCCAGATATAAAGAAACAGAAAACAGAAAACCTTCGCGCCAAACCAGAACAACGGCAACAAAGCCTGCACTATCGGAGGCCCGGCCAACGGCCCGTGCCATCCCCCGAAGAACAAAAGCGTGGCCAGGCACGCCACCGTAATCATGTTGGCGTATTCCGCCATGAAGTAGCAGGCAAACTTCATGGCGCTGTACTCGGTGTGGTATCCCGCAACCAGTTCGGTTTCGGCCTCGGGCAGGTCAAACGGGATGCGATTGGTTTCGGCGTACGCGGCCATCAAATAAATGAAGAAGCCGATGAACTGCCCGTGAAAAATATTCCACCGCGGGATGAAGCCCAGAAACCGGCCGCCTTGCGCATCCACAATAGTTCGCAGACTGAAACTTCCTGACTGGATCAGAACCCCCACCAGCGAGAGTCCAAGCGCAATTTCGTAGCTCACCATCTGCGCGCTGGCCCGCAGTCCGCCGAGCAAGGAATATTTGTTGTTCGACGACCAGCCTGCGAGCGCAACGCCGTATACGCCCAATGATGTAATGCCCAGAACCATCAGCAGCCCGATGTTTACATCGGTCACTTGCAGCGCAATGCTGTATCCCGCAATCGTGATGGAGTTTCCGAACGGGATCACCGAAATCGAAGTCAGGGAGAAGATCAGGGCCATCATCGGCGCCGCCAGAAACAGCGGCTTGTAAACATGCGGCGGCGTGAGGTCTTCCTTGAACATCAACTTCAGCCCGTCGGCGATGGGCTGCAGCAGTCCGAACGGCCCGACCCGCGTGGGCCCCCAGCGATTCTGGATGTGGCCCACCACTTTGCGTTCCAGCCAGACCGTGTACGCGACCCCGGTGAGCAGCGCGATCAGGACGATCACTGACTTGACCACCGATACGAATATGAAAACGCCAACTGACAAGGCCGTTGCTTCCTCTCAAAAGCTGATTCGCAAAAAAAACTGATTCGCAAGAAAACGGGATCAGTCGGCCGCAACCTCAGCGGTCTTGACCTCGCGACTCTCGATTACTGACTTCAGTGTCCGTGAATAACGTCCCAGAGTTCCGGAACTGAAAAGATCATCATTCGCCGGAGCAATCGCCTCCGGACCGTGCGCAACGCCGGGTCCAGCCTTGGCCAGCGACGTATGCTGGCTGTTGCCTGCCAGCAGATTCATGCGGGAGACGTCATAGCCGGGAACCAGCCGCTGAATTTCGTCCAGAATCGCAGTGGGATCGAACGGGCTCAGTTTCGGCTCCAACCCGTGCGCCTCAAGCCACACCGCATGGCGGTCGGCCTCGCCCGACTGCGCTCCGCGAGACTGCCCCATGTCGCCATGCGTTCCACCGCCGAAGGGCACGAGTTTCCGAACGTCAAAACCCATGGCGTCTGCGATGCGCACGATCATCTCGAAGTCAGCCTTCGTGCCTGTGACCTCGCCCGCCTTCTTTATCAACTGCAGGTCGCCGCAAGTGTTCGTGAACGTTCCTGACTTCTCGTATGCATTCGCGGCAGGCAGTACTATGTCGGCCATCACCGCGGTCTCAGTCAGAAACATGTCTTGCACCACGACGAAACTGTTCGAGAACGCGAACGGATCGATCTTCAACCGGCCAATGGGATTCGAGCCGACGATATAGAGAGCTTTCAGCTTGTTAGCTTTTCCCGCTTCAACCATGCCCGCCAGATCGAGGCCGGTAGCCTGCGGGATTTCCCCCCACTCCTTGTGGAACTCGCTGCTTCCTGCGATTGGGTGGTATCCCGGCAGCAACTCGGGATACAAACCCATGTCCGCCGCCCCGCGAGAATTCGCATAATCTGCCAGGCAGATAAACTTAGCTCCGGAGATGGTGGAACCAAACCTCACCAGGCTCGAAAGATCACTGCCCCGGATTTCAGAACCGAAAACGATAACCAGATTCTGCTCACCGAGCAGTTTGCCGCGCAGGGCAATCCACTGCTCGTGTGGGGACGGGCGCTCCCGCCCGTCCGCCGCGAGCGAGCCTGCCCCCAGCGAAGCCGAGGGGTCGGGAGCCGCGATTGCTTCCAGAGTCGAATCGTCCCCGGCAATAAATGCCGCTGCTTTACCCTCAGCCCCAGCGGGGATCTGCATCAAGCTCGTCGCCTGCCGCCGCAACTTGATCTCCTTGGAGTTGATCACATACAGCCGCGCATGGTGCAGGCGAACGTTGTTGCGAATCTGCCAGGCCAGCAATGGATGCTGTTCCGTGGGATCATTCCCAATCAACAGAATGGCCGGCGCGGTATAGACATCCGCCATGCTGGCGGTAGCATCCGTCTTACCGCGAAGCGCAGCCGCCAGGGCAGGGAAGTCCGCGGTGCGGTGGTGGTCCACATTGTTCGTCTTCAATACCACGCGGGCAAACTTCGAAAGCAGGTAGGCTTCTTCGTTGGTGGTGCGAGTCGAGCCCACAACGCCAATCGCCGCTCCGCCATCACGGTCGCGAACCTCCACAAACTTCTTACCGATCAGTTCAAACGCCTCTTCCCATGTGGCCGGAGTCAGCTTGCCCTCTTTGCGAATCAGCGGCCGCGTGAGCCGCTCTTCGTGGTTCGCAAAATCGAATGCGTAGCGCCCCTTGATGCAGAGGAAGTCTCCGTTAGTTCCGCTTTTGTCGCGATTGTCGCCGCGGACGATCTCCATGCCGGTGTCGGCCCGGCGCACGCCCAGCGTGGTTTTGCAGCCGTCGCCGCAGTGGGTGCAGATCGTGCCCACGTGCTTCATTTCCCACGGACGCGTCTTGTAGCGGTACGCGCCCGAGGTGAGCGCGCCCACCGGGCAGATGTCGATGCACATGCCGCACTCTTCGCACTCCAGGTGATCCTCGTGATTAGGCGCAATAATCGACCTCACGCCGCGGTTCTGCACGCCCAGCGCCCAAACGTCCATGCCCTCGCCGCAGACGCGCACGCATCGGTAGCACAGGATGCAGCGCGGCCGGTCGAAAAACACTACCGGCGACCACTGCTGCTCATCCTTATGATTCTTGGCCTCCATGAATTTCGATTCGGCGGCGCCATAGGAGAACGTCATGTCCTGCAGTTCGCATTCGCCACCGGCGTCGCACACCGGACAATCCAAAGGATGGTTCCCCAGCAGCAACTCCAGCATCGATTTGCGCGCCTGCTTGATCTCGTCGCTATCGCTGGTCACGACCATGCCTTCGCCGACCACGGTGGTACACGCGGTCTGTAGCTTCGGCATCTTCTCAATCTTCACCAGGCACATGCGGCAAGCGCCCTGCAGCGACAGATTGGGGTAGTAGCAGAACGAAGGCACTTCGATGCCCACGGTCTTGCAAGCCTCAATCAGCAGCGTCCCCGCGGGAGCCGTGACCTTCTTGCCGTCAACTGTAAGTGTTACGTCAGCCATAAAATTCGGCGATTGTGCGGTTGGGTGATTCTGCAATTGCAAAAACCCAGCTTCAATCGACGGTTCTCAATTGCCCAATGACCCGATCGCCCAATTACTCAATCTTCTTGCTACGCCATCACCGGTTCCGCCGCGCCTTCCTTCTCATACGGACACGGCCTGCCTTCCAGGTGATCCTCAAACTCTCTCCGGAACTTTTTCACAAACGCGATGGTCGGCATCGCCGCCGCATCGCCCAGCGGACAAAATGTTCGCCCCAGCATGTTTTCCGCCAGATACTGCATGTTGTCGATATCCTTCATCACACCGCCGCCCGAATGAAACCGGATCAAAGTTTTCTTCAGCCAATCCGTGCCCTCACGGCAGGGAATGCACCACCCGCAACTTTCATGCTGATAAAACTTCATGGTCCGCAGAGCGAACTTCACGATGCACTGCGAGTCGTCGATCACGACGACCCCGCCCGAACCCAGCATCGAACCGGCCTTCGCCACCGAATCGAAATCCATGTTGATATCGATCTCGTCCGCAGTCAGGCAAGGCGTAGACGAGCCTCCGGGAACAACGGCCTTCAGCTGGCGCCCGTTCGGAATGCCGCCTCCGACGTCGTAAATCATCTTCTTCAGGCTGTAGCCCATCGGTAATTCATACACACCGGGCTTCGCCAGATTGCCGCTCAGGCAGAACAGCCGCGTGCCGCCATTTTTTGGCGGACCCAGCTTGGCATACCACTCCGCGCCGCCCAGCAGGATGTGCGGCACGCTGGCCAGCGTCTCCGCATTATTGATGACCGTGGGCCCACCCCACAGTCCCACCACCGCCGGGAAGGGAGGCCGGATCCGCGGAATACCGCGCTTGCCCTCCAGCGATTCCATCAGCGCCGACTCTTCACCCACCTCGTAGGCCCCGGCGCCGCCGTGCCAGTAAATGTCAAAATCGCGCCCGCTCCCGAAGATGTTCTTGCCCACGAAGCCTCTCGCGTAGGCGTCGCGGATCGCCTTCTGCATGATGATCGACAGGTATCGATATTCGCCGCGGATGTAGATGTAACCGCTGCGCGCGCCAACCGCCAGGCCTCCGATCGTCACTCCTTCAATCACCGCATGCGGATCGTGCTCGAAAATCAGCCGGTCTTTGCAAGTGCCGGGTTCGCTCTCGTCGCCGTTACACAGCACGTACTTCGGCTTGGCCGACTGCTTGGGCACGAACGACCACTTCATGCCGGCCGAGAATCCGGCGCCGCCGCGCCCCCGCAGCCCCGAGTTTTTCACCTCATTGATGATCGCGTCCGGTTCCATCGCGAGCGCCTTCTGCACGGCCTTGTAGCCGTCCAGTTCGAGATAACGGTCAATATTCGTCGCGCCCTGGCCAAAGCGCCGCGAGACAACCTTTACCTCGTCGGGATGGGAAACCAGATCAGCCATGGAAAAATTGTTGATTGTTGATTTCTGATTGTTGATTGTCGCTCTCCTGACGCTTCATCGGACCAACGAACTTCATAATCAGCAATCAAAAATCAGCAATGCTTTACTACGGCGTCGCCTTCTTCTTGTATTCGTTGAGAACGCGATCCATCTTATCTGTCGTCAGGTTCTCGTGATAATCGTAGTTCACCTGCGCCGCCGGAGCCCAACTGCACGCCCCAATGCACTCCACCTCTTCCAGCGTAAACAAACCGTCAGGAGTTGTTCCCTTGTGGCCGATACCCAGCTTCTTCGCGCAGTGCTGCAGGATCTCTTCACCCCCGCGCACCAGGCAACTGATGTTGGTGCAAACCTGCACATTAAACTTCCCGCGCGGCTTGGTAGTCAGCATCGAGTAGTAGCTGGTCACATTGCGAACTTCCAGTTCCGTCAAATCAAGCCGCCCAGCAAGCTCGGCAATGACCTTATCGGAAAGAAATCCAATTTCATCCTGCGCATAAAGAAGAGTAGGAACCAGCGCAGACCGCTTCGTCGGATAATGAGTGACCATCTCCGCAAACCGCGCCTCGAATTCTTCCGAGAATTTCATAACGAAATTGCCCAATCACCCGATCGCCCAATCACTCAATTCCTCACCGATCTATCTCTCCCAGCACGATGTCGATGGATCCAATCGCCGCGACCACGTCCGCAATCAGCCCGCCCTCGCACATCTTGCCCAAGGTTTGCAGATTCCCCAGGCAAGCCGCCCGCATATGCACTCGATACGGCTTAGCCGTGCCGTCACTCACAATGTAGTAGCCCATCTCGCCCCGCGGCGACTCCACCGCCTGATACACCTCGCCCGCCGGCACCGCGAAGCCTTCCGTAATGATCTTGAAATGGTAGATGAGCGCTTCCATTTGCGTCTTCATCTTTTCCCGATCCGGCAGCACAATGCCGGGAGCATCAGCCTTGATCGGCCCCTCCGGCATGCCATCCAGAGCCTGCTTCACGATCTCGTTTGACTCGCGCAGCTCCCGCACCCGGCACATATAACGCGCGAAGACGTCTCCCTCCTGCGCCACCGGAACCTTGAACTTAAAATTCTCGTAGCCCGAGTAAGGCATATCGCGGCGCAGATCAATGTCCACGCCACTTCCGCGCAACGTGGGACCACTCGCACCCAGCGCGATCGCGTCCTCCCCGGTGAGCCTCGCCACGCCCTTCGTGCGCATCATCCAGATCGGATTTCCCGTGAGCAGGTTTTCGTATTCATCCACCTTCTCATCGAAACGCTCCGCGAATTCGCGAACCCGCTCAAAGAATCCGAGAGGTGGTTCGAGCGCGATGCCGCCCACGCGAAAGTACGAGGTCATCATGCGCTGTCCGCTGATCATCTCGAACATCTTCAACACTTCTTCGCGCTCACGGAAGCAGTAAAGAAACACGGTCAGCGCGCCAATATCCATGGCATGCGTGCCCAGCCACACCAGGTGCGAATTGATCCGCGTCAACTCGTTGAGCAGCACCCGCAGCCACTGCGCCTTCGGCGGAATCTCCAGCCCCAGCAACTTTTCCACGGCCAGCGCGTAGCACAGGTTGTTGGTCATGGGGCAGAGATAGTCGATGCGGTCGGTAAGCGGCACCACCTGCTGATAAAACTTGGCCTCGCAGGTCTTCTCGATTCCGGTGTGCAGGAACCCAATATCCGGCATGATCCGCACCACGGTCTCGCCATCGATCTCCAGCAACACGCGCAGCACGCCGTGCGTGGAAGGATGCTGCGGCCCCATATTCAGGATCATCGTTCGATCCTGGCCGGGCTCAAGAACAGGAGTGGGGGTAAGGTGCGCCATCGCTAGCGGTAGCCCTCCACCGGATAATCTTTTCGCAGCGGATGGCCTTCCCAATCCTCAGGCATCAGCAGCCGCCGTAAGTAAGGATGGCCCGTAAACCGGATTCCGAACAGGTCAAACACTTCGCGCTCAAAATAATTCGCGCCCGGCCACAACGAGGTCAGCGACTCCACCGCCGGGCTCGCACTGTCCAGCCGAACCTTAAGACGCACCCGCTCCTTCTTCGGAATCGAAAGCAGATGGTAGATCACCTCAAATCGCGGTTCCGCCGGATACCAGTCCACACAAGTAATGTCGGAAAGAAAGTTGAAAGCGCACTCCGCATCGTCGCGCAGCAGCGTGCAAGCCTCGCGCAGGTTCGCGCGATCGATGTAAATCGTCATCTCGTCGCGGTCAAACTTCACTCCCGTAACCGCCGCCGGATTCCATGCCAGCAGCCGCGCCACCGCTGGATGAGTCTTCAGTTGCTCGAGATCGGTGATGGCAGGAACCAATGGCACTAGCGTTCTCCTCGCCGCACAGCCGACGGGCCCCAGTCGAGAACGCCCTTTTTCCAAACGTAAAAGAAGCCGACCAGCACAATGCCGATGTACACAAACATCTCCCCCAGGCCGAAGTGCTTCAGATCGTGCAGAATTATCGCCCAGGGATAGAGGAACACGGCCTCGACGTCGAACAGGATAAACAGCATCGCCACCAGGTAGAACTGCACCGAGAAGCGCCCGCGGGAGTCGCCCACCGGAGTCATTCCGCATTCATAGGCGGAAAGCTTGGCCCGGGTAGGTTTCCGCTCCCCGATCAGCCAGGAAAGCGAGATAATGGCAGTCGCAATTCCGCTAGCCAGCAGAAGATGGATCAGAAACGGCAGGTAGCCAGCGAAATAATTGTCGGGCATAGGAGAGGCTATATATAATTCGCGCCAGCATTAGACGTTCTAGATTAGGTGCTGGCAACCGGGAGTGTCAAGGGAAGCCAAGTAGTACAGTGATTGTCATCCTGAACAGCGTTCTTTGCGCAGTGAAGGATCTGGGCGAGCCGCGCGATGTGTCGCGTTCTTTGCGACACAATAATCGCGCGTTTGGCTCGCTTCCTTTAACGTTGTTAGCTCAGGGTTGTCGGGTCCCAATCACCCGATTGCCCAATCACTCAATTCACTATGATATTTGGATTCAACACGGACGTGAAGCACGGCGACACCATCTACCACGTGCAAAGCGAGGCGCGCGAAAGCGAAAACCTGCTGCAGACTCAGGTGTTCGTGCGCGGCAGATGCGTGGGCAAGCGCGCCATCTCCTACGCAACTTCCACCGCGCAGGTTGCTTCCGGCGACCCCCAAAAAGAGCAGCAACTCCGTGACCAACACCGCCTGGTGCTGGAAGCGATTCGCGAAGGCCAGTTGGAAAATGTCCTCGACCGCGCCGAAACCGAAGCCTTGGCCGCCATCAAGCAACTCGACGTGCAGTGGGAGAACGTCGACTCGGTTCACGCCAACCGCCATCTGAACATGCAATTGCGCGTCACCGAAGCCGGAGCCCCCGTCCCCGGCGTTCGCCTGACTTTTCGTTTCACCCGTCCCGGCGCCGCGCCTTTCTACTCCCAGGGCGTCACCGACGCCGCAGGCGCCTCCGAGATCTCAATCGAAGTCGAAGAATCGGCTTTGCCCGACTCCTCCGTGCTCGTGCAGGCCACCCACCAAGGTCGCACTGTAACCCGCAAATTCGCTCTCCGCAAAGCCGAGTAGCGGTTGTAGCGCACGCCGGGGCGGGACAGTAGCGCCGCAGCCGGAAGGTAGCGCCGCCGTCCCGGCGGCTGTCGTGGGGGCGCCCTCGCCCCCACTGCCGACGCCTATCCGAATGTGCGTCAGAACTGAATTTCGCCCGTAGATGTGAAACGAACCATCGCAGCCCCGAAAGGAACTTGCCCTGAAGCCCGGTAACTTCTTGCAGGATTCTTGAAACTAGCGCTCTTCTTAGCGTCCTTCGCGGTTAAAGTCTTTTTCCCGCCGTGTCTCGTAATTACCCGCGCTCAAGCCGCTGAAGTCGGCTAGAATCGTTGAGATTCCACCTGCGATGAAACTGCACATCAATGGAGAAGAAGGCATCTTCGCTGCGCCTGGCCCAGATCCCCTCACGCTCGCAGCCCTGATCGAATCCCTAGCCATGAAGTCCGACCGCGTAGCCGTCGAACTCAACCGCGAAATCGTCCCCCGCGACCGCTGGCCCCAAACGCCACTGAAAGAAGGCGACCGCCTCGAAATAGTCCACTTCGTCGGCGGCGGCGCGAGCCCCAGAACAAACTTGTCATCCTGAGCGGAGCATCTGCTTCACGAAGTGAAGCAGATGCGCAGTCGAAGGATCCCTTGCCCGCCCTCGTTACCTTCGGCTCCGCAAGGGAATTTCTAGCTCTGCTGCCCCGTCAGGATGAAGGCGTGCAGTACCGTGGAAGAGCGGCGCTTAAGCGCCGCGCCCACCGCCACGAATGATCCGGGCTTTAAGCCCCGGCGATCCTATCTTGAGTCCACCCCCCGGCACTCTTCTAGTTACCCTCCCCGCCGAATTGCTTGTTGACACCTGCCCACCCACGTCTAAAATGTTTCAAACATTCGACTCGCACATTGTTTCAAACACTAACGGGGGAATAATGCAAGACCGCTTCTCATCGCGTGACGTGAGCGCTCTGACCGGCGTCACTGCCCGCCAGCTCCAGTGGTGGGACGAGCGCGGAGTGGTCAAGCCCGGCCGCGCAGGGCACCGCCGCCTCTATTCCATGCAGAACCTCACCGAAATAACGGTGATCTGCCAGCTCCGGCGCAAGGGCTTCCCGCTGCAAGGCGTTCGCAAGGTCATGCGTTTCCTCGAGCGCGAGTTCGGCAAAGGCCTCGCCGAAATTGTCGGCCGCAACTCCGACGTTCACCTGCTCACCGATGGCAAGCATCTGTATCTGGAAACATCCGCGCGCCAGATCGTAGACATCCTGAAGAATTCGAGTCAGCCCATTCTGGGCATCTGCCTCACTGACGCGGTCCGGCAGGTGCGGGCTGAGGTCGTCGCTCGCAAGGCGAGTACCTCCGTAACATCGTCGGCGGAACGCAAGCGTGCTAGAAAGGTTTCGTAGGGAACACAGCGCAGTTCACAGGAGGAGTGCATGGTCGGCGAACTGGACATTCTCAACGAATGGATTCCCGAACAGATGCAGCCCGGAACCGTTTTCGTTCTGGAAAACGCCGGCGAAGTCGGCGAGAAGGAAGATCCCTACTGGGCCGTGCTGGCCTGCCCATCCTGCGGCATGCTGGGCCTGATCACGCGCCGCCAAATCAACGGCCTCATCCCTGTCATCTGCGGCTCGGAGCACTGCTCCGCGCAGTTCTTCATTCGCGAAGCCGAAGTCGTAGTGCGCAAACCGTTCTAGCTTTCCTGGCTTTCGGTTTGCCCTGTGCCCTCTGTGGTAAAGGTTTAGCCTTTTTCCGCCACAGTCCGCCCCAACTCCACCGGAACCTGGTCAACGATTTCGATCCCGAATCCTTCGAGCGCCGCCACACGTTTGGGCTTGTTCGTGAGCAGGCGGATGCGCCGCAGCTTCAGGTCGGAAAGAATCTGTGCCCCGATTCCGATCTCGCGCTGCGTCTGCTTTCCGGTATCGAGCAGCGCGGGCAGCTTGCGGCCACGGTGAAAGCTGAGCCCGGTTCTCTCGCCCACTTTTTCTATCGAGAAACCTTGCGACGTCTGATGCAGGTAGATCAAAGCGCCGCGTCCTTCCTGCGCGATGCGGCGGAGCGAGCCTTCGAGCGTGGCGTGACACTCGCAGCCGGTCGCGCCAAACACGTCTCCCATCAGGCAGTGGGCATGCATGCGCACCAACACAGGCGCGTCGCTGCCCTCGATGTCTCCTCGAATCAAAGCCACGTGCGACTCTCCGCCATCGACTTCGCTCTCATAAGCGATCAGGCGGAATTCGCCGAAGCGAGTGTCGACCAGCGCTTCGCCCACGCGATGCACGTAGCGCTCATGCGCCATGCGATAGCGGATCAGCTCCGCCACAGTCAGCATCTTCATGTCATGTTGTTGGCAGAACTCGATCAGGTCTGGGACGCGGGCCATGGTGCCATCGTCCTTCATGATTTCGCAGATGATGCCGGCGGGAATCAGCCCCGCAAGCCGCGCGAGATCGACCGACGCTTCGGTCTGTCCGGCGCGGACCAGCACTCCGCCCTTGCGGGCGCGAAGCGGGAAGACGTGTCCTGGGCGCGCCAGGTCTGTAGGCTTGCGTCGCGGGATCGATCGCCACCTGAATGGTGCGCGCGCGATCATAGGCAGAGATGCCCGTGGTCACGCCGACGCGCGCGTCAATCGCTTCGCAGAATGCGGTGCCGTATTGCGAAGTGTTCTCCGCGCTCATGGGGCCGAGGCGCAGGTGGTCGAGGCGCTCCTCGGTCATGGTGAGGCAGACCAGGCCGCGTCCATGCTTGGCCATGAAGTTGATGGCTTCGGGCGTGACCTTCTCGGCGGCGAGCGTGATGTCGCCTTCGTTCTCGCGGTCCTCGTCGTCGACGACGACGATCATGCGGCCGGCGCGGATCTCCTCGATGGCAGTGGGAACGTCGGCAAAGGCTTGGGTGCTCATGATGACTGCATTGTAGCAAACTTGGTTTATAAGTTGGTTAATAAGTACCTAGTATCTAGTGCCCAGTACCTAGTATCCAGCCGGGAAGTTCAACATCGCCAACAACTCTTGATGGAGTTCTTCCCAAGGGATGGTCACGGCTTTGCCAGCCTGCAGGTCTTGCATACGGCGCGCTACTTCTTCGTCCCAAGCGGCTTGAACCGATTCGTCCCTGTCAACCTTTGGGTCCATGGCTTTATCCTAACCTCGATCCCCTTCTCCAAGGACCACCTAGGCGGACGCCAAGGGGCTGGTCTCGGTGGGGGGTAGATCAGGATCGAAAAAATTACAGAACAGAATCCGCTAAGATATCTGGAATCAACCACTTACGGCTGTTAGATCCCTGGATGATTTGGCTATAATATTGATTCCAGGAAACTTGTCCGTAAAATATTGCGGACACAGGAGTTAGGGGCACGGGCATCCCGTAAGTTATTTAGAATCAGCGAGGCTATTTCTGTCGGGATTGAAATCAGCCGGATTCGGCTGGCAAAATCTTGTGCGGGAAGGACTTAGCCGCGCGATATTCAGTTTTCAAGGAACTGTTCCTGCAGGGAATAGTATGTTCTGGTTGTGGGGTGGAGTCAAGGGAAATCGGGGGAGTTGAACCGCCGAATTGGAGGTCAAAGTCCCCGCCCTGCCCCCGCGCCAGGCGCAGAGACGACAAGGACCGGGCAGCCCCTGAGGTAAGTCTGGTGTGGGAAGACCGGGCCAGCCCCCACCGGAACGGCCAGGACCGTGGCACCCGCGGGACTTCTGTCGGAACGGAAAGGCTGGGCCGGGCCCCCCGCCCGTCCTCAAAAGTATAGAAAACTGTGTCGCCCTTGAACTAAACTACTTGTGCTTGTGTTCGCCATCTTGCTCACAGACGCTGCCAGGGACGGCGGGCAAGACAGACTTAGGTCAGGTATAGAATGGGGCATCCCCGGACAGGGCCGGGAAACCCTAGGGATACCCGGTGCTATATGGATGATTCGAAGCCCCGGCTCCAAACGTATGACAAGCTGAAGGTCGAGGACAGGGATGTTGATGGATTCTCCGTTGTAGCGGTTGAGGTGCCTAACTTAACGGAAGGCCGATACCCAAGGCAGCACCAACGCATCATCGGAGGCGCAGGGACGCCCGCTCAAGGACGGACAATTATTTATGCGGATACGTACATGGGTGCCCCAAATGAGCCGACCTACGCATATGCCCGCCATGATGTCGACCAGGAAGCATTTTTCACACTGTTGGAAGAATTCATCGGCGCGGCCATCCTTGTCGACTTTCCCGAACTGAGAAACAGCCCAGCGCGCTGCGTAGTCCAAGCGAGCGACGATCTTCGCCAAGAAGAATTTGAGTCATACGTCGCAGCAGTGAGCTCGTTGAAATCGACACCGCTGCAATTCGCGCGCCTATATTTTAAGTTCGGAGACATAACAGTGGAATTCAAACGCAGGCCCTCGCTTGTCAATGGCGAACTCGACTGTGTTTCCCGCGGTGTCCTGCCAAGAGCGGTCGAATCTCCCCTATTTGCGTTTGACATTTCGACTTCCGAGGTTTGGTTGACATTTCTCATGTCAGTTCATTGGGCTAGGAACTTAATTCCGATTGCCGTCCTGCGGTCAATCGTGGGGATGGCTGCTCGCGCAGTAGCTTAATCGCGGAGGTGCACGTTGAGAACGTCGGGGATCAACTTTAGCGGCTATCGCATCACATCCGGCGCGATGGAGGGAAATGTACTAACTCGTAAGGTGAAAGCCGGAAAGACTTACGGACACATTGTCAGCACCACCCAGTACTTCCAGCTGCGTCCAACTGACATCCGGATCTATTCCACCCTAATCGATACGAAGCAGCTCGAGTTTGATAACCTTGGTCATGCATGGCAGTGGCAACTTCATCTAGACCCCTTTGTTGGCGGCCAGCAGAAGGTGCAAAGCATCACGTGCCACTTTCCAAAGACCCGCTTGCGGGACACGATCACCGTCAACGTTACGGGTGGCGATCAAGGCCAACTTGGACTAGTACTAGATATTGCGTGATATGGACATTTTTCTGGTCGTAATTCCTTTTGTAGCGGGAATCATATTGAAGGTCGCCGTGTTTTGTGTTTCCGGCAAGGCCCAAAGAGCCGCACTCGAAAAGCTTGAAGCGGGTCATAAAGGGAAAAAGGATCCGGACGTCCTCACCGAAGGACAAAAATTAGTCGTCCTCGCAGTTGTCGGCCTCTCAACAGCTTCGATAGTAGGGGCATCCACACTGATAACCTCGCTCGTAACATTTCTGGTCGTCGCCGTAAGGTATCAACATGGGTGGATTTGGGTTTTCTGGAGTTTTGACCTGGTGCTTTCGATAGTCCTGTGGCTTTATATCAGGGGCTGCAAAGAACCCTACCAACAAGTGTGCGGGCTTAAAGTTGGTACTTTTATCCTCGTGCTGGCCAGTTTCTTGGATGCACTGGCCTTGGTTCCCACGATGGTAGCCTTGCGGGCCAATTCGACCCAAAACCGTCCTTCCCAAGTGGCCTTAATCGTGGAGGCTTACGCGGCGCTGAAAGCGCCGATCTTCCGCGGTAGTGCCGACGCTGGTAGAGATCCTTCGATTCAAGGCGAAGGCGAGTCGAGGTCAGAGCAAAGTCAAAAGCAGCGGATGGGGGTGTCCGCTCCACGCGAGCAGAAGCAGGTTCCTCACCGGGCTTGGCGCCCGGTTCGGAATAACAGGGATTTGGGATAGGGCGGGCGCGCGTGTTCTGCGTCGTTTGCTACCTCGGGGGCTGAAGCCAGGTTCCATTCAGGGGAACTCTCTTCGCAAGCGCTGGAAGCGCTGCGCCACCCAAGGGCTTTCGCGGCGCTGAAGCGCCGCTCTTCCACGGTGCCGCTGGCTGTCTCCACATTCTGCCGGCTTTCTACCAACGCGGAACTGCGCGGAGAGGCCAGGAAGCTCTGAGGCAATGCCGCTGAAAGAATATTTTCAGCTGAAATCCGCAGCAGGTTCCGCACCGGGCTTGGCCGCCCGGCGCGGAATGACAGAGAGTTGAGTGGGTGCGGGCGGCTCGGAAATGCCGGAGGGGCGGTTGACAGTCCGGTCATATAAGACTAGGGTCGTAGATGAGGTGGTCAACACCTTCTCCTCATTTCAGGTTCCCTGATCTAAGTCAGCCCATCCTGAAGCACTCTTCTCTTAGTTACCCCCAACCTAGGAGGTTGCCTCTATGTATGCACGCAATGTGACTTTTCATCTGAAAGCGAATAACCTGTCCGATTACACGCGAACTTTTGACAAAGAAGTCCTGCCTTTGCTGCGTAAGCAGAATGGCTTCAAGGACGAGATCACTTTCTGCGCCCAGGGCGGAGTTGATGTGATGGCGATCAGTATGTGGGAAAACAAGAAAGATGCCGACAACTACAACACCAATACCTATCCGCAAGTGTTGAAGACGCTGGCAAGATTTATCGAGGGAACGCCGCAGGTTCATACCTATGACGTGGTCACCTCGACCCTGCATCAGCAGGAACTCGCAGCAGTCTAAGGACACGCTGGGTTTCTTGGGGCACGAGGAGGCGGAGTTACGCCTGCTCGTGCCACCAAACGACATGCAGTGGATCACCGTTAGCCTGCCCCAGGGGCTGAAGCCCCGTTCCATCCAAGGAGACTCTTTTCGCAGCGCTGAAAGCGCTGCGCCACCCAAAGGCTTTACGCGGCGCTGAAGCGCCGCTCTTCCACGGTGCTGCTCACGACTTATCCTGCCAGTTCTTTCTCGGCACCTCGAAATAGGGCGCGGAGGGCTCGGATTACTACGCGGGCTAGGAGGATTATGACTGCTACCAAGACGAGCGCGATCGTTGCTGCGGCGTAGGGGTGGCGCGTGGCTAGCCAGGTTAGGGAGATGGCCAGTGGCGTCTTCGGCTAGGCTTAGGGTGATGTTTGAGAAGGGCTCTGGGGATGGGGTTACGGCGGCGCGGAGGGCGGTTTTGCCTCCGTGGGCGGCCAAGGCTATGGCTGCTCCAAGAGCGGCTGCCAGCAATTGCTGGGCTGGGGTTAGCTGGCGGGTGGCTCCGTAGGCTAGCAGGGCGGCGGCGGGGACGCGGACGAAGGTGTGGAGGGCGCTCCAGATCAGGTCGAAGGCGGGGATTTTGTCGGCGAAGAACTCGATGGCGAACAGGACTGTGCTGGCGCCGATTATGGGCCAGCTTTCCAGGAGCTGAAGAGCTGGCGGAAGCGGGACGTGTCCGAAGCGGGCCAGGAGGCCGAGGGCTGCGACCGTGGCATAGACATTCAGTCCGGCGGCGAAGGCGATGGCCGCGAGGACGGCGAAGAGTTCGGGGAGCGGGATTTGGAGGAAGTTGAGCATAGCGCGGTTCGCGGGCGTCCCTCAGGGCTAAAGCCCTGACTCTTCCACAAGGCATCTTAACGCAGGCCTGGAAGGCCTGCTCCAACCCGCGGCACGCGAAATCCTACAGAAGGAAAGAAAGCCGCCGGGACGGCGGCGCTACAAAAACCGCCGCGTTAGCGCTACAAAAGCGAAGGGTCGCTGGTCAGCGACCCTTGAGAATTCTTCTTACGGCTGCTTTACAGCGTGGATTCGATTTCGAATCCCCAGGCTTCCAGAAGGGGCTCGGGGATGTACTTCGAGTTCTTGTTGCGGCGTGCCCACTCCCGCAGACGGGTCGAGCGGAGGTACTGGTCGGGGGAGAGCTTATATTCGCGCACAACCTGCTCAAACTCAGTGATGGTGGGGACAATCGGACCGATCGGCTCGGGCTTGCCCCAGTTTGGATTTCCGCGTCGCTTGGCCATGAAACATGCCTTTCTTACAAAAGGGGAATGAACTCAAATTAGGCTGCTCTATCTATATGATTCTCCGGACACTTTCGGGATTCATGGAAAGCAAAATCATTCACCGGACAACTAACCTTGCCCAACATCCCATAGATCCAAAAGCGTAATTGGAGACTCAGTATCTTATGGCAATAGCTGCGCGAAGTCAATCATAATTTGCGCTCTGCCACTTGAGTGAATCAATTCTAAGTAATTGTATTCATTGTTGTTAACGGCTGTCGCGACGCCTCCCGAGATGGGAGAGTTCCTGTTTTGGTTCTCGCGGCGAAGAGGGCGCCACGCCAGTCTCCGAAAGGCAGGCATGAAGGCGCGGTTGATAGCTCCGCAGGAACGGTATGCCTGAAAGCATACCCTGATACGAATCGCGTCTTGTTACAGCCCTTCAACCGAACATGCGAACGAGCGGTTACACCCGTAACCTCCGGATCGAAGTGTTTTATTGATGGGCACTTGTGGCGAGCTTACAGTGGGATAGGGCCGTGTTTCGGTCCGGGAGTTCTGGAAGAACTTAGGCGCTGCCATGAATCTGAAGTCACTACTGCTGTGTTCTGACGACAAGATTGTTCGGATACTGCGCCGGACGCTGGGCGAACTCGACATCAGCGTCGAACATTGTGCGAGTTCGGAGATCGCGCTCCGGCATTTAACGCGGGGGCGGTATGAGGCGATCATCGTGGATTGCGCGGGCCCGGGCGCGGGAGAAGTGCTGGGCATTGTGCGGAACTCTCCGTGCAACCAGCGGGCAGTGGCGGTGGCAATTCTGGATCCGGCAACCGGTCTGCGTTCCGCTTTTGACCTGGGAGCGAACTTCATCTTGTATAAGCCGGTCACCGCGGAGCGGGCCAAGTCAAGCTTTCGGGCGGCAAGAGCCCTGATGAAGAAGGAACGGCGGCGCAACACGCGGGTTCCAATTCAAATTCCGGTGCAAATGTCGAGCCGCGAATCGGGCGCCCGGTTAAAGGTCAACAGCACGGATTTAGGCGAAGGGGGCCTGGCGGTGAGCCTGCCCCGGCGCAGCAAGCCTCAAGGACGATGGGAGTTGACGTTCACGCTGCCGGGTTCCACCAAGCCTCTGGAAGTGGATGCGGAATTTGCCTGGGAAGGGAGCGCGACCCAGGTGGGAATGCGTTTTCAGGATCAGTCGTCGGCATTTGTGCGAGAGGTGCGCGAGTGGCTGGGGAGGAATTCTCCGGAGATTGAAAAGGACGACCCGCCGGTCCACTGCCAGCTTGTGGAATTGAGTTTGGGCGGCTGCTACCTCGAGATTGCCTCGCCCTTCCCGGTCTCCACGCGCGTAACGCTCTCGATGCGGGCCGGTAAAGTGGAACTGAAGGCAGAAGGCGTGGTTCGGGTCATGCATCCGGATAAGGGGATGGGAGTGGAATTTACCCAGACTACTCTTGAGCATCGGGCGTTGCTGGAAAAATTCCTGAGCATGCTTACGGAGAATCGCGACGTGCTGCCTGAGCTGCTGGTAGAGCCTGAAGGCCTGGAAACCGAGACTTCGCGGGATGCACGAAGTGCCGCAGCTTCATCGGAAGCTGAGGAGGACGCGTTGCTGGCACTGTTCCGAAAGCAGGAGGCGCATTCCGCCGATTCGTTCCTGGCGGAGTTGCGCAAACAGCGAGAAGCGACCGCCGTTTCCGCAGGCGCCTCCGTCTGATCGCCACCACGGGAAATTACCTGCCGGACCAATCACTGAGGAAGAGGAGTTCCTTCCGCCGGGCCGCCCCCCACCATGTCGGTTTTAATGGTCGACTTTTGATTTGCCACGAGGTTGATAGTGGTCTCGAAGTCGTGAAATCCCGGCAAACTGATTTTGATTTTGTGTTTTCCCGGGGCTACCAGCAAGGCCTTACCGGGGCCTTCGAATTCCGCGATGTGGCCGACGAAGACGCCATCCACAAACACCGCCGCGCGATTCGGTCTTACCTCTAACTTGATCTCCGCCGTGACTTGGGGCAGGGTCACCCGGGTATCTTTTTCCAATTTGACGTCGATTGTCTGTTTCCCTCCGGCGCGCACGGTGACCTTTTGCGAGAAATCGAGATAACCGCCCTGGCGTACTGTAACGTCGTGCTCGCCGGGAAGCAGCAGAAGCTTTTTCGATCCTTTTAGCTCGCTCAGGTAGCCGACGTATTGGCCATCGATCCAGACGCCGGAAGTCTTTTCGACTTTTGAGGCTCCGACCAGTTCGATTTCCCCCAGCACCTGGTTCTGGGCTTGCATGGGTGAGTACAACAACAGAGAACTAAAGAGGACTAGCAGACAGGCAAGACCACGGCGTGTGCAGTAGTTCATGGCAAATCCTCCTGCCTTTTAGATGACAAGGAGGACGTAAAGGTAGTCACAGAATTGTGAGTCAGTCCGATGCTGACTGACTCACCATCGGCTTTGTGCGGCTAGAACGTCTTGCGGAATAGCCAGAATAAGAATCCCGAAAGCGCCATAGCGACGGGCAGGGTAAGCACCCAAGCCAAAGCCAGGTTGCGAACCGTGGACCATTGAATTCCGGAATGGTTGGCGGCCATCGTGCCGGCGATGCCGGATGAGAGCACGTGCGTGGTGCTGACCGGGAGGCCGAATCCGTCGGCTGCGCCGATCGTGGCCATAGCTGTGATTTCGGCGACTGCGCCTTGCGCATAGGTCAAGTGGCTCTTGCCGATTTTTTCGCCGACGGTTACGACGATGCGCTTCCAGCCGACCATGGTGCCCAACCCGAGAGCTATGGCCACGGCGACCTTTACCCAGAGGGGAATGAAGCGGGTCGAGTGGTCGATGTGCTTCTTGTAGTTGGCGAGCACGGCCTTGTCGGGAGCGGCAAAAGTGGGTTTGCCACTCTTCTGCATCAGGCGGATGGCTTCGCTCACGAGATACATGTCGTTACGGAAGTTGCGAACGCGGTCGTTGGGGATGTTCTTCAGTTCCTTGTAGATAGCGGTCTCGTTGCCGATGTCGCTGACCAAGGTGCGCAGCGCGAGCATGGTGTTGGGAGTGAAGTCCTTGTCGCGAATGTAAGTGGTGACGTCATCGCGGGGATCGCCGACGACAGCGTTGGGGCTGACGTATTTGGTGAGGGTGTCAGCGGCCTAGATGGAGACGGCGATGAAATCCTGCGAATCCTTGAAGGTGACGGCATGGTCGAGAGCGTAGGCCGTGGGAACGGTGCCGATCAGGATGAGCATGATGAGGCCCATACCCTTTTGTCCGTCGTTAGAGCCGTGGAAGAAGCTGACGCCGGTGCAGGTGAGGATGAGCAGGCATCGGATGTAGAACGGCGGTGGCTGGGCGCCTTCGGGAGCCTGATAAAGTTTGGGATCTTTGATGAGGGTTTTGGCGAGGAGCAACAGGAGCGCGGCGCAGCCGAAGCCCACCAGAGGCGAGAGCAGCAGCGACTTGCCGATGTTGGCGGCCTGGCCCCAGTCGACACCGCTGGTGCCGGTTCTCGCGTTCATGAGCTGGTTGGCGATGCCGACGCCGATCACGGAGCCGATGAGGGTATGCGAACTGGAGGCCGGCAGGCCGAAGTACCAGGTGCCGAGGTTCCAGATAATCGCGGCGACGAGCAAAGCGAAGACCATGGCGAATCCGGCCTTGCTTCCGACTTGCAGAATGAGTTCGACGGGCAGCAGGGAGACAATGGCGAAGGCAACCAATCCGCTGGAGGCGAGCACGCCGAGGAAATTCCAGAAGCCGGACCAGACCACCGCGATGTGAGGCTGGAGCGAGTGCGTGTAGATGACGGTGGCCACGGCGTTGGCAGTGTCGTGGAATCCGTTGACGAACTCGAAGCCGAGCGCGACCAGCAGCGCAATCCCTAGAAGCACGAAGGGCAGGATGGACTCGTTCCGGATGGTGGAAAGGTCGTGCAGCAGGCTGGAGCTGGCGTAGCCGACACCGACGACGAGCACCACGCCGAAAACCAGAACGCCGAGTTTGCCGGGAGTGCGGGAGAGTTTCTGGTCCAGTAAGGTTGGAGATGCCGTAGCCATAAGTTATCCCTCAGGTCGCAAAGTGTTGGAAGGTGTGTGAGTGTTAAAGTTCGCCACTATACCGAAGGATTGTTACGGCAGTGTGAAAAGGTAGTGCGGTGGTGGCTGAATAAAGCGCTTGGTTGTGTCTGAATCACGCTGCTATGTGATCTTAATCACAGCAGGCTTTCTCGTGTGCCGCCAGACTGCCACGATGGCAGCCAGGACGCTGACCGGCCTGCTTTACACCCACGAGGGGATTCCTACTCACGGGCAGTGCAACCAGTGCGGGCAATTGTTCACGACGGCGCCCGACGCACAGGCGGATCCAGAGAAAGCAACGCGGGATTTCTACGCGGCCTTTGCGGCCCACGAGTGCCTGGCAACCAATTTTCTGCGGAGACACCGCAGCCTCGTCATCCTGAAATACAAGGACAAGGTCCCGATCCTAGCCTCCTGCACAGGATGCCATCGCAAGTTCTTTACCCTGGCTACCTTGCTGCATGAACCCCGTGGGGCTGAGCAATACCTGCTGGAAAAGTTCGACCTGCACGAGTGTTCGGGAGACGTTTCCACTTCGGCGACCCAGAATTGAGTCCGAAATTATGACTTCACCAACTTAACGCCGCAGTGTCGTACTCTGATTTAATTCCCATACTGCAAATCTCTCGCCGCTCGTCTATTGCGTTCCCGCTACCCTGGCATGAAAGATTGGGCTCCGTTGTCGCAGAAGCTCTTCCGCTGCCTTCGCCTCTACCGGCGGCGAGAATAGGTATCCTTGCCCCAGATCGCAGCCCAGTGCCTGGAGATGATCGAGTTGCCTGGTGGTTTCAATGCCTTCCGCAATCACCTGCAATTTCAATTTGTGCGCCAGCACGATGATCAGCTCCACCGTTTCACAAGTGGCGCGGTCGGTGAGCATCCCGCCGATGAGGGAGCGGTCGATCTTCAATGCGTCCAAGGGAAGCTGGCGCAGCCCGCTCAAGGATGAATTCCCCGTGCCAAAATCATCGAGGATCACGCCCACCCGCAGGTGCTTCAGGTGCGAGAGAACAGTTGCCGTCAGCTTTGGGTCGGCGGCCGCCACGCTCTCCGTCATCTCCAGGTGAAGGCGCGATGCATCCACCCCAGTCTGGCGCAGGGCCGCTTCCATGTCGGGGACGAACCTGGCATCGGCCAACTGACGGGCGGAGACATTCACGTTCATGCTTACGGGGTCCATCGTGGGAATCTCGGCGGTCCATGTGCTCAACTGCTTGCAGGCTTCCAGAATCAGCCACTGTCCGGCGGGGACCAGCAGACCAGTGTCCTCCGCTGCGGCGATGAACTTGTAGGGCGAAATCAAGCCTTGCTCGGGATGCTGCCAGCGCAGCAGCGCTTCCAGCCCAGTGATGCGCTTGGTTTGCAGATCAGTGATGGGCTGGTAATACACGCGGAACTGGCGCTGCCCAATCGCCTGCCGCAATTCGGCTTCGAGCTTCAGGCGGTTGACGGCGCGGGTGTGCATGGCCTCGTCAAACACTTCACAACGGGAGCCTCCCATGGCTTTGGCGCGGCGCATGGCGACGTCGGCCTCCTGCAGCAGATCTTCGGCGCGCTCATGGGTGGGCGTGCTGAGTGCGATTCCCACACTCGCCGAGGTGCGCACTTCGCGGCCTTCCACCAGGAAAGGCTCGGCCACGACGGAAAGAATTCGTTTGGCGGCCCGCATGGCATGGCTGGGATCGGTCACTGCTTCGAGCAGGATGGTGAATTCGTCGCCGCCCATTCGGGACAGAACCGTCTCCATCATGGGGATCTCGTTTTGCGGGCGCGAAACCGTATCGTCGTTTCGTAAACAGACCCCAAGCCGCCGGCCAATCTCGACGAGCACCTGATCGCCCACCGCGGGTCCCATGGTGTCGTTGAACACCTTGAAGGCATCGAGATCGACGAACAAGACAGCGTATTGGCGCTCCGGGCTGCGCTGCGCACGATCAAACAAATGCTGCAGGCGATCCAGAAAGAGACGGCGGTTGGGCAGCCCAGTAAGCGCGTCGTGAAAAGAATTGTGCTCGAGTTGTTCTTCCGCTCGTTTGCGCTCGGTGACATCGCGATTCACGATGACCAGCTTGGCGACTTCGCCCTTCTGGTCGCGGATGGTGCTGGCGATTGACTCCAGAACCCTCCAGGAGCCGTCTTTGTGGCGGATGCGGTACTCGAGCTTTTTTCCGATTCCCGTGCTGCGAGCCTCGCGGGCCGCCTCCAGCACCTTGAACCGATCGTCGGGGTGGATCTGCTCGAACGCCGAGGTTTCCCCCAGCTCCGCTGCGGAATATCCCAGAATTCGCTTATAGGCCGGACTGTTGTAAAGCCGATGTCCTTTCACGTCGACCAACGCGATCATGTCGGCAGCGTTTTCGGTGACGATCTGGAACAACTCTTCGCGTTTCTTCGACTCCCGAAGAGTGCGGTAGGCGCGGAACTCCTGGTAGACCACGAGCAGGGCCAGTGCGCCGAGAGCGATCCAATTCCATTGCGGCATGATTTGACGCGAAAGGTTGTCTTCAAGGGAGACATCGGCAGTTCTGTGGGGACCCTTAGCCCGCTCGACAGCTCACGTCCAAACCTTCGTGCAGCCCGTCGAGGCTCGTTTGGCGGCGAACGACCTGCACAAACGACCAACGACGGGTCATAATGTCGGCATGACTACGTATAAAGACAAGGACATGACGGTCCGCCGCCTGAAGACCTATGCTGGCACGCAGGGATACGTCTACCAGTACTACTTCGTGGGCCAGCGCGCCGCGCTTGCGAACGATCCTGAGGCCCCAGCTACGGAATTCGTTTTCGACGTCACCTCCGATCGAAAGCTGACTTACGCCATCAGCGTCTTCCTGCCAGAGAAGTCGGTGACGGCGTGGGCCGCGGCGCACGGGCGTCCACTGACCGAAGCGGAACAGTACGCCGCCGCGAAACTGCGGCTCTTCCGTGCCTTCGACGAACTGGAAGACGTGAAGGCCCACGGCCGCCGCTTGGTCATCGACAGCACCCTGCTTGAGGAGGAACTCGCCAGTCTGGGCATCGAGTAGCGGATGTGATCTCCATCACACTCTGCTGTGACCATTGCCGTTTCCTGCTGCTCATTCGCTTGTGCAGAATATAATGCGTGAAAGGGATGGGGTTCCCTGGGGTTTCCGGCTGTTACTTGCATTAAACTCAGCGGACTCTGATACTTACCTAGCCTATGTCACTGCTTTGGCTGCGTTTCGCGCTGGCTTGCTACTTCATCGGGCTGACCTATGCCTTTTTTGCGCTCACCCGCACCAGCGATCTTTTCAGCCGCATCGCGCTGCACGCCGCCAGTCTGGGCATGGTCTTCCACTTCGTCTCGCTCGTCGAGCTATTCCTCTCCGGCCAGGTGGTCTGGGCCTCGGTACACAACGGAGAGTCGCTGCTGGCCTTCTTTTCGATGTCGTTCTTCATGATCATCTATGCCATCTACCAAACCACTTCGCCCGGCGTGGTTGTGTTCCCCATCGTGTTCTTTCTGACCTTCGTCGCGGCCGTGGACCAGCAACCCGTCCTGCTTACCGCCTTCGTCCAGCACAAGGGATGGCTGATCGCGCACATCATCCTGATCTTCACTGGCTACGCCGCGCTGGTGCTCAGCTTCGGCGCCAGTTTGCTCTACCTGCTGCAGGAGCGCCGCCTGAAAGCCAAGAAACCCAGCAGCCTGATTTCTTTCTTGCCCGCTCTCGAAGTGATTGACCAGATCGGCTACCGGTCGTTGCTGCTCGGTTTTCCGTTCATGACGCTCGGCTTGATTACCGGGTCGGTTGTGGCGATGTCAGCCTACGGGCACGTGGACTTCGCCGATCCTAAGATTCTGTTGTCGATCCTGATGTGGGCCGTCTACATGATCATGGTCTTCACACGCTGGAATTCGGGATGGCGCGGCCGCCGCGCCGCGGTGCTTGCGACGTGTGCCTTCGTAGCTGCTGTAGTGGCTTGGGCCGCCAACTATTTCTCCGCGATCCACAGGTTTGCCGCCTCATGAGATACCAGCTCATTGGCGTGAATCACAAGAGCGCGCCGCTCGAAGTACGCGAGCGACTGGCGATCCCTGAGTCGAAGCTGCCCGATTGCTGCCGCGATCTCACCGCTCATCCCGGAATCGAGGAGGGCATGATCATCTCCACCTGCAACCGCGTGGAAGTGGTCACCCACACCACCAACGGATCGGCCGACTTGCGCGGATTTCTGCACGATCACTTTCACCTGACGGCGGCGGAACTCGATTCGCACTTGTATGAGTTTCGCGAAAAAGAGGCCGTGCGGCACATCTTCCGCGTGGCTTCGAGTCTGGATTCGATGGTGGTCGGCGAAGCCCAGATTCTCGGCCAGGTGAAAGAGGCATACGCTACAGCCCGCGCCGTGGGCTCGGTTCGCGGACAACTCGATCAGCTCTTCACCCGCGCTTTTGCAGTCGCCAAGCGAGTGCGTACTGAGACAGCCGTGGGATCGTCTTCCGTTTCCATCGCTTCGGTTGCGGTCGAGCTGGCTAAGAAGATCTTCGGCACTTTGCAGGGCAAGAATGTCTTTATCGTTGGAGCGGGCAAGATGAGCGAACTCGCGGCCCGCCATCTGATGGCGCACGGCTGTGCCTCGATCTTCGTTGCCAATCGTACTTACGATCGCGCCATCGGACTGGCGCAGAAGTTCAACGGCCAAGCCATCAAGTTCGAGGATCTCTACAACTCCTGCGACAAAGCCGACATCGTCATCACTTCGACCGGCGCGCCTCATGCCATTTTTCGCCGCGAGCATGGTGAGCAATTCCTCAGCCGGCGCAAGAACAGGCCGATGTTCTTCATCGACATTGCTGTGCCCCGCGACGTTTCGCCGGAAATGGCAAAGCTCGACGGCATCTTCGCCTACGACATCGACGACCTGCAGCAGGCTGTATCGAGCCACGTCGCCGACCGCCGCAAGGAAGCGGAACTTGCGGAAGCGATTATCACCAGCGAAGTCGAACGCTTCGAAGCCCGCCTGAGCACGCTCGACGTGGTGCCGACGATTGTGTCGTTGCAGGATCATTTGGAAACCATCCGCCAGGCGGAAATCGATCGCGTGCGCGGCCGCATGGGCGCGCTGACTCCGGAGCAGGAAATGGCGGTCGAGGCTCTGACCCGCGGCATTATCAACAAAGTCATGCACACTCCGATTACGACGCTGAAAACTGCTGCCCGCGAGGCGGAAGCTACCACGGTGATTGACGTTGTGCGACGGCTGTTTAATCTGCGGGATAGGGACAAGGAAACAGCACCGCCGGACCCGAACAAGAATAAAGAAGTGGGGACTCGGCCCTGATGGCTCGTCTCCGCATCGGCTCCCGCGGCTCGCAGCTTGCCCTCTGGCAGGCCAACCATATCTCCGAGCTCCTGTGCGCACGCGGACACGAAGTTGAAATCGAAATTATCCACACCACCGGCGACAAAATTACCGACGTCGCCCTCGCCATGGTCGGCACCAAGGGCATGTTCACGAAAGAGATTGAAGAAGCCCTCGCCGCCGGCAGCGTCGATCTTGCGGTGCACTCGTTGAAGGACCTGCCCACCGAACTTCCGCCGGGATTCGAAATCGCTGCGATCACGGAGAGACAAGATCCGCGCGATGCCTTCTGCTCACGGCTCTACTCGAAAGTTGAAAACCTGCCACAGGGCGCGCGCGTGGGCACGTCCAGCCTGCGCCGTCAGGCGCAACTCAAGGCTATCCGCCCCGATCTCGATATTCATCCCTTGCGCGGCAACGTCGATACGCGATTGCGGAAACTCGAACAAGGCGAATACGACGCTATCATCCTGGCTTCGGCTGGACTGAAGCGCCTGGGCAAGACGGAACTGGTCAAGCAAATCATCCCCACCGAAATCATGTGCCCCGCCGCCGGACAGGGAGCGCTCGGGATCGAGATCCGCTTAGGCGACTCAACTACCCACCAGCACCTGGCATTCCTGAACGACGATGCCGCCCGCGCTGCCACCACCTGCGAGCGCGCACTGCTCAACCGCCTTGGAGGAGGTTGCCAGGTCCCCATCGGCGCCTTCGCGGAAATGCGCAACGGCAAACTCCATCTCGATGCCATCGTCGCCGATCCCGATGGCTCGAAGCTTCTGCGCGAATCGCGCGACGGCGATCTCAACGATCCGGAAGCGCTTGGCAACGCCGTTGGCGCCACATTACTCAGCCGCGGCGGCGACGAAATCCTCGATGCCGTCTACGGTCGCGGCCTGGCCGTCCCGCCGCAACCGTAATCCCGTATCATGATCTAGCATGAAGAGCGGCAGCGTCCTCCTGCAACTTCTCGGCGGCGGCAGCAAGTCGCATGCTCTGCGCCGCTGGATCAATTTCTGGCCGCCGTTTCTGGGTATGGGCATTCGCATCAAGCACATCGCGCCCGACATGAAGGCGGTGGATGTCGAGATGAAGCTGCGTTTCTGGAACGCCAACTACGTCGGCACGCACTTCGGCGGATCGCTCTTTGCCATGGCCGATCCGTTCTATATGCTCATGCTGATGGCGAACCTGGGCCGCGACTACATCGTCTGGGACAAAGCCGCGGCCATCCGCTACAGAAAGCCTGGGAAGGGAATTGTGCGGGCGGAATTTCGCCTGTCCGATAGCCAGATTGATGACATTCGCGAGAAACTGAAGACGTTGCCGAAATATGAGCCTGTGTTTTCAATAGAAGTGAAAGACGAAGCCGGAGTTGTGGTCGCGGAAGTGGAGAAAGTTATTCACGTGCGAAAGAAGCAGGATGGTGTAACCAGCGAGCCGCAGGGCGGCGGAAGAATGCAGCCCACGGCGTGAGCCGTGGGACCGCACCGAAATGTTGAGCCAGCCCTGCAAGAGGGAAAGAAAATACTGTGTACATTCCCGAACATTTTCGCTTGCGCGCCGACGCGGGCGCCATCGCATTCATGCGGGCGAATCCCTTCGCCATGCTGATCTCATCTACCGATTCAGGGCCCTTCGCTACCCACCTGCCCCTTTTCGTGCGAGCAGAAGGGAATAAGATTGTCCTGCGCGGACATGTGGCCAAGGCGAACCCGCACTGGCGCTATCTCGAACAGCAGGCGCAGTGTTTGACCATCTTTCACGGACCGCACTCTTACATCTCGCCCAGCAATTACGCCGTGCGCGAAAGCGTTCCCACCTGGGATTATGCTGTCGTGCATCTCTATGGAAACGCGCGCGTGTTCTCATCGCCGCCGGAATTACACGCGATGCTCGATGAGCTGATTGAAACATTCGACCCGGCGTACCGGGTGCAGTGGGAGGAAACGAGCCAAACCTTTCGCGAGAACATGCTCCGGCAGATCGTGGGTTTCGAAATAGTTGCCACGAAAATTGAGGGCAAGTTCAAGCTCAGCCAAAACCGCACCCGGGAAGACCAGGCCAATGTGATCGCATCTCTCGAGAAATCAGACGACACGGTGGTGTCGGGCGTCTCTCGGCTGATGCGGGAACAGGGCCTCGGTGTGCGCCCAGGGAAGAAGGAGAGCGAATAGGATCGTGTGGGCGGGCATTCCCTTCGGCAAGCTCGGAGCTTGCCCTGAGCCTGTCGAAGGGGCAGGCCTGCCCGCCAACTCTGACCATGAGCAAGAAAACGAAACCATCGATGACCCCGCTCTCCGGCATCCGCGTGCTGGTAGGCCGGGCGCGGCATCAGGCTGGGGCGCTCTCCGGCGAATTGCGCAAGCTGGGCGCGGCCGTGCTTGAAATTCCGTTCATCGAAATCCGCAAACCGCGATCGTTTCAGCCGCTGGACACCGCTCTCAAGAATCTTGCCGACTACGACTGGCTCATCCTCACCAGCGCCAACGGAGTCGAAGCCATGTGGGAGCGCCTGACGAAGCTGCGCCTAACAAGAAATCTCAAGCACCTGAGCATCGCGGCCATCGGTCCGGCGACGAAGAAAGCCATCGAGCAGCGCGACGTCAAAGTGGAGGTCGTTCCTAAAGAGTATGTGGCGGAGTCGGTGGTACGCAGCCTGCGGCGGCGGGTGAAAGGGAAGCGAGTGCTGCTGGTGCGGGCCAAGGTTGCTCGTGACGTAATTCCGCGCGAGTTGCGCCGAGCCGGAGCGCAGGTGCACGTGGTGGAAGCTTATGAAACCGTCGTGCCGCTGTCATCGCGCACGCGCCTGCAGAGCGCTCTGAGGAATCCGCGGCGGCGCCCGCATGTGATTACATTTACCAGTTCTTCCACGGTGCGGAACTTTGTGGCGCTGCTGGGCTTACGCAAGGCAAGCTTTGAGGGGATCCGGCTCGCCTCCATCGGTCCAGTTACTTCTTCCACATTGCGCGAGCTTGGCTTACAGGTGGACATCGAGGCCAAAGAGTTCACCATCCCGGGCATGGTCGATGCCATCGTGCATGGCTTTGAATCGGCGAGTTAGCCGAGTTTGTTTAGGTGCAGCGATTCTCTTCGCGACCTTTGCGGCGGTTTCGCAAAGGTCGCAAAGAAAATCCAAACCGGGAAGATTACTATTCCGTGATTGAGCAACTGCAATCCGCCGGGGGAACGTGCGCCATCAGGAAATCCGCGACGCGCCGGTAGGCGTCGATCTGATTCTCCACTCGGGCGAAGCCGTGGCCCTCGTTTTCGTAGATCTTGTAGTCAACCTTTCCGCCGCGCTTCTTGATGGCGTCGACCACCTGCTGGGTTTCGGACTTGGGGCAGCGCGGATCGTGTCCTCCTGCCAGCAACAGCAGCGGCGCCTTGATCTGATCGATGAAGTTGATGGGCGAACGGTCTTCGTAGAGCGCCTTGTTCTTCACCACATCGCCCATAGTCGCCAGATCGGACTGCTGCAGCACCGGATCTTCGTTCTCGATTTCAGTAAACCAGTTCACAAAAGGCACAATCGGCACACCCGCGGCCCAAACTTCGGGCGCTTTCGTCACCGACATCATGCTGAGATAACCACCGTAGCTTCCGCCCATCACTGCAATCTTCTTCGGATCAAGATGGCCGGTCTGCTTGATCCAGTCGACGCCGGCCAGCACGTCCTGCAAATCGCCGCCGCCCATGTCGAATAAATTCGCCTGCTGGAATTCCTTTCCGTATCCGGTGGAGCCGCGGTAGTTGGGCGCGAGCACCATATAGCCCTGATTGGCCGCGTACTGCACGAAGCGGTTGAACGAATTCATGGTTTGCGCCGTCGGCCCGCCGTGGATGTAAACGATGGCGGCGTTCTGCCCGTTGCGCGCCATGTTGAAGGGAACATAGAGAAATGCGGAGATGGTCCACTTGCCGTCGCGGCTGGGATAGTGCACCAGATACGGCTCGACCATGTCTTCCGTACGCACGCCGGCCACCAGCGAATGCGTGACTTGATGCGACTTGCCGGTGGCCAGCGTATAGACCCAGAGGTCGCCGGGAGCGGTAGGGCCGTTGTGATAGTAGAGCAGGCGCGAGCCGTCCCTGGTGAAGGCGGAATGCCCGCCCGCAGGCTCGTTCAAGCCTTTGGGGATGGGGAGCGCGGTTGACTTGCCAGTGGCGAGATCGTGCAGATAGATGTCTTCGTTGCCGTCGACGTTGGCCGTGAAGGTGATGTGCTTGCCGTCGGGTGAGAACTCGCCGCCACGAATTTCCCATTTGTCTCTGGTGAGCCATTTGATCTTCCCGTGACCAAGATGTCCCGAAGGTGCCCCCCTCATCCCGACGTCCAGCAGTCCGATGTTTTCGTATCCATTGGCGGCGTTGGACGTGAGTAACACGGTCAAGGCGTCCCGCATGCCCGCGACCCAGGAGAAATTCATTTGCAAAATAGCGTTGTTCGCCTTCATGTGGGGTCAGCAATGTACTCTTTCCCGTCGCCACATCCGCGATAAAGATGTTTGAGTCAGTTCCCTTGGCTTGCTCTTGCGAGTAGACGATGTACTTGCCATCCTTCGACCAGATGGGATTCGAGTTGCCCTTGTCCTGTGGCGTGCCCGCGGTGAGATGCTTCACTTCGCGCATTAGCGTGTCATAGACATCGATCTCGTGGGCAGCAGAGGTTTTTGGTTTAACCAAATATGCCAGGTAGCGGCCGTCGGGCGACCACGTCGGATCCATTTCGGCGATCTCGCGCGTGCTGGTGAGGTTGACGACTTTGCCGGTCTTGGGCGAGACCAGAAAAATATCCCAGAGTTCGTCGCCGTCGTAATCGGATTGATAGGCGATCCACTTGCCGTCGGGCGACCACGCAGGCGAGGCCTGGCGCTGGTCACTCACCGTGAGTTGCACCGGCCATCCGCCTTCGGCGGGGACAAGCCAGAGATTGTTTCGTCCACTCATGTTCGAAATGAAGGCAATGCTATTGCCGTCGGGCGACCACGTGGGCCGGCCCACCTGGCGCGTCATGTAGAGCTTTTCGATGGTCAAGCTGCGCGGCTCGACTTGCGCGTTGGGCTTGGAGGCGATCTGTTTGGGATCGGTGATGGCCTGAGGCGCGGGGAGAGTCTGGGCCACGATGGTTTCAGTGACAACTGTGCTCATGAGTATGACGATAGCAAAGAGTGCGGTAGTGCGCATGGTCGTTTCGCAGCCTCGGACATGAGGATCGAAGAAGAAGTTTAGCAGAGGGCGTTAGGCCTTCGCGTTCTTGTGCATCTCCACTGTGCTCCAGGTCTTGTCGGCGGCGTGGCAAAGGTTTTCCAGCGGGCAGTCGATGCATTTGGGTTTGCGGGCGATACAGAGGCGGCGTCCGTGCCAGATGATCTGGTGAGCGAAGCGAATCCATTTCTCGCGGGGGATGATGCGCATCAGATCCCGCTCGATTTTCTGAGGGTCGTCGTTCGTAGTGAGTTCCAGACGGCGCGAGATGCGATGCACATGGGTATCAACGACTACTCCTTCAGCTTTCTTGAACCATGTTCCCAGGACGACGTTCGCGGTCTTGCGGGCAACGCCGGGAAGGGTAAGCAATTTCTCCATGTCGCCGGGAACCTGGCCGCCGAAGTCGGCGACAATCTTCTTCGCTGCGCCCACCGCCGACTTGGATTTGTTGCGGAAGAAACCGGTGGAGCGCACGTCGGGCTCAAGTTGCTCGGGCGTGAGAGCTGCGAATGCCTCCACCGTAGGATATTTACGGAAGAGTTGGGGTGTGACGCGGTTCACGTTGACGTCGGTCGACTGAGCCGAGAGGATGGTCGCGACCAGAAGCTCCCAGGCGCTGGTGTGCGTGAGGGCGCAGGTGACATCGGGATAGAGCTGGTCGAGGCGTTTCAGAATTTCAGCGACGCGCTCCGGGGCGAGAGGATTGTAGGCTTGCGCCTTTGTTGGCGAGGTCTTTAGAGCGGGGGCAAGTTTCTTTCGCCCGTTCGGGACTGGTTTAGTTGCTCGCGTTGATGACCCACGGCTGGAGCTTGCCCTGAGCGCAGCCGAAGGGCCGTGGGCTGCATTCGTTCGCCGCTCTGCGGCTTTCGCGGGTGAGAGCGCCCGCGCCACACGAGCGCCTTCTTGGCGGCCGGTGCGGGCTGGTTGGCGAGGAATTACGCCACGGGGCATGAGGGCAACATCTTAGCAGAGGTTAAGAGTGGAAAACGATTCCATGGAATTGACCCTCGGTAACCACGCGGGGAATTGACTCGCACCATTCGCCCCGGTAGTCTGGAACTAACCTCGCAACATTCAGGAAAGCTATTGTGGCCGTAACTTCCATCCAGCTCGGGCAAGTCTGGCGCAACGATGCCGATGGCCAAGATTATCTGGTCACCAAGGTGTATAGCGAAGTGTTCACGCAATACGCTATGTTGCGGCCAGCGGGTATTACGGCTCCAGACGCTCCGACGGTGCGCATCAAGGTGGCCAAGACCCCGCAAGGCGCATCTCTGCCCGGCTATACGTTTACCCAGGAAGGGTCCTTCTAGGAGCAGCTTTTTCGACGCTATTTTCGTTAAACTGAAACAAGTTCTCAGTTCCCAGTTCTCAGTTCTCAGTCTGGGGAGCAGAGGGGTTTGCTGAGAACCGAGAACTGCTTTTAAATGACTGAAAAACTTCTGGCTGTCCTTTTCGTGTTCATCAATTCCGTGATCACTGCGACCGGCTACGCCGGCATCGTACTGCTAATGGCGATTGAATCGGCGTGCATCCCGTTGCCTTCGGAATTGATCATGCCGTTTGCCGGCTACCTGGTTTTCACCGGGACGTTCAAGCTGTTGTGGGTAGCCACGGCGGGAGCGCTCGGGTGCAACCTGGGGTCGCTGTTGGCGTACGAGATTGGATGCTACGGCGGGCGTCCTCTGGTGGAGCGCTACGGGCGTTGGATTCTTATGGGTCACCGAGAACTCGACTGGGCGGACCGCTTCTTTGCACGATGGGGATACCTGGCCGTGTTCATCGGTCGTCTGCTGCCGGTGATTCGCACTTTCATTGCGCTGCCGGCGGGTGTGGCGCGCATGCCGCGGGGAAGGTTCCACGTCTATACTTTTTTGGGATCGTGGCCCTGGTGCTTTGGTCTTGCGTGGCTGGGCATGAAGCTGGGCGAAAACTGGCGTGAGTTAGGGAAGTACTTCCACAAGTTCGATGCGGTGATCGGGGTCGCGCTGGTGGCTGGAACAGCGTGGTTTGTTTGGAGCCACTGGCAGAACAGAATCAGCCGTCAGGCGTCAGCTAACAGCCGTCAGTGAAGGAGGGTTCGATGATCCGAATGTCCCACGCTTCGGTGTTGCTGATTTTCTTCGCTCTCACTTCGCACATACTTTTCCACGCGCAGAGTGCGCCCGCAACCCCCCGGCCAACCCTTCGTGATCGAGTATTACTACAAAGCCAAGTGGGGGCATGCCGACGAGTTTCTGAAGCTGTTCAAAAAGAATCACTATCCCGTGCTGAAGAAGGAAATGGAGATGGGGCGTATCGCGAAAGTCTGGATGGATCAGCCGCGCTATCACACCACGGAAGACGGGCGCTGGGATTTCCGCGTGACCATCGTCTTCAAGAACGCAACCGTGGCTAACGAGCCCTTCGATGAAGCCGCGCTGCAGAAGCAGATGTATCCCGATCAGGAGACGTTCCAGCGGGAAGAACAACGGCGGTTCGAGATTCTCGACGGGCATTGGGATTTGCCGGTGAAGACCTTGGATCTCGACGCGAAACCCTGAAAACGCAACCCCTTAACCACAGGGGGCACAGGGGTTCACAGGGTAACCCGCCAGGAAAAGGGCAGTATCAAAGAACATGATCGGTTTACCCTGTGAACCCCTGTGTCCTCTGTGGTGAACGTCCTTAGTCCAGCTTCAGGTAATTCGCGATCACCTTTTCGTACCACTTCCACGGAAGGATGCGCTTGAGGGCGAGTTGCATCTTGGCGTCGCGGCCGACCAGGTAGCGCAGCTTCGGGTTGGGGTCCTGCGCGATGGACACGATAACGCGCGCTACTGCGATGGGATCACGCTTGGGCAGGGCCTGCACGCGGTCACGCATGCGCAGGCTGCGCTGGAAGTTTGGAGAAGTCTTCTGAGTGGCATTCGCACCCATGACCGCGCCGCGCGTCCAGATATCGGTTTGAAAGGATCCGGGCTCAACCAGCGCCACCTTGATGCCGAGGGAATTAATCTCTAGGCGAAGCGATTCGCTCCAACCTTCAAGGGCATGTTTGGATGCGGAATAGCTGCTGATCGTGACCGCACCTTGGAGTCCGCCGATGGAGGAGAGCATGATGATGTGCCCGGAGCGCTGGCGGCGCATGGCAGGCAAAGCAGCTTTGGTCATGGCAACAGCGCCGAAGAAGTTGGTCTCGAACTGGTAGCGGAGTTCTTCGAGCTTGATATCTTCGGCGAAGCCGGCGACGGCGAATCCAGCGTTGTTGACCAGCACGTCGAGGCGTCCATGGTCGCGGACAACGGCGTCAACCAAGGCGGGCAGGGCGTTAAAGTTGGTGACGTCGAGCGCGCGGATATCTAGCTGTGCTGCGACGCCCGCCCCGGCCGCGGCCCGGTCGAGACCCTCGCGGCGGCCCAGATCGCGCATGGTGGCGACAACCCGGAATCCGGCCTTGGCCAGTTCGATGGAGGTGAGCAGTCCGAAGCCGCTGGAAGAACCGGTGATGAGAGCAATCTTCTCGGGCATGGAAGTGGGTCCGCAAACGTTGTAACACAGGGCCATAACGTCAGGCGAGGTGAGTCTGCGGTCCCGGAACGGGTTAGGACCATGGTGGCAAAAAAAGAGTCGCCGCGCGAGCCTTACAGTGGGAGAATAGGAACAGGCGAGACGCCTCGTTTGCGCGCGAATCGCGTGCTAGGAGGTTTTATGCTGGTGGCGAAGGATCCGCTGATGCGGAATCAGCACTTCCATTTTCATCCTCTACACACACTGTTTTCCCTGGTTGCGGCCGTGATCCTGTTTGGTTTGATGGCGTGGTTGCTGGCTGTTCCGGCCAGATAGGTGCGCGTCCCGATGGTCGGGGGCATAGGTCAAAGGGATGTCCCAGTGCCGATTTCTGAATGAGGAGCCGAGGTGCAGATCGTGGATGCTTCCAGCGACCCGGGCATCGACGGTGCCTGCTTCCTGCACTTTCCAACCAATGCCCACTGTACCCTGTTGAGCCGATTTTCTCCGCGTTCAGCCGCTCCCGTTTGCAAAAGTCCCGCCCTATGCGAGAACATACAAGGTTTGCACATCCATCCAGATGTTTACTGAGGAAGCGGCCAAAATATGGCGACACGGAACAAGTCTGCAAAGCTGATGACGGCAGCGAAAGCTCTCCGCGCAGAAGTGGAAACCTATGTGAGGGAGCGCGATAACTCGCAGCCCAACGGCACGATCAAGCCCGCAAAAGGAAAGCTGGGCGTGATGATCCCAGGCATGGGCGCGGTGGCGACCACGTTTGTCGCCGGAGTGGAGGCGATTCGCAAAGGGCTGGCGAAGCCCATCGGGTCGCTCACGCAGATGGGCACGGTGCGGCTGGGCAAGCGCACCGACGGCCGTTCGCCGAAGATCAAAGAGTTTGTTCCGCTAGCCGGGCTCGACGATTTGGTCTTCACCGGCTGGGACATTTTCGACGACAACATGTACGAAGCGGCCTCGAATGCGGGGGTACTCGATCAGAGGCTGCTCGACCAGTTGAAGCCGTTTCTTTCGTCGGTGACGCCGCGGGCGGCGGTGTTCGATCACAACTACGTGAAGAAGATCGACGGGCCGAATGTGAAGAAGGGCAAGACGAAGATGGATCTGGCCGAGCAGTTGCGCGCCGACGTTCGCGACTTCAAGAGAACCAGCGGGGCGAGCCGGCTGATCACCATGTGGTGCGGTTCGACGGAGTCCTTTATCGAAGCCACCGAGGCGCATCAGTCAGTGAAGGCGTTCGAGAAAGCGCTGCGCGAGAATGACGAGATGATCGCGCCCTCGATGATCTATGCCTACGCCTCGCTGATGGAGGGCGTTCCGTTCGCCAACGGCGCGCCTAACCTGACGGTGGATTTGCCGGTAATGCTCGAACTCTCGCGGCAGAACGAAGCTCCAATCTGCGGCAAAGATTTCAAGACCGGGCAAACTTTGATGAAGACGATCCTAGCGCCCGGTTTCAAGGCGCGCATGTTGGGTCTGAGCGGATGGTTCTCGACAAACATCCTGGGCAACCGCGACGGCGAAGTGTTGGACGATCCCGGTTCGTTCAAGACCAAGGAAGAATCGAAGCTTTCGGTGCTGGAGCACATTCTGCAGCCCGAACTTTATCCCGAACTGTACGGCAACATGTGTCACAAGGTTCGCATCAATTATTATCCGCCGCGCGGTGATAACAAAGAGGGTTGGGACAATATCGATATCTTCGGATGGCTCGGCTACCCCATGCAGATCAAGGTCGATTTTCTGTGCCGCGACTCGATTCTCGCGGCACCCATCGTGCTGGATCTGGTGCTCCTGGTCGATCTGGCGAAGCGCTCCTCGGAGCTGCAGGGAATTGGGATTCAGGAGTGGTTAAGCTTTTACTTCAAATCTCCGATGACGGTGCCGGGGCTCTATCCCGAGCACGATCTGTTCATTCAGTTGATGAAACTGAAGAATACGCTGCGGCATTTGAAAGGTGAGGAACTGATCACGCACTTGGGGCTGGAGTATTACGACTAGGGTGCGGGCACACTTGGGCCTGGGTGTTTCTGGATTCCGTCACTGGCTTTGCTAAGACCCCGCGCGGTCGTCGCCGTTATTGTCGTCGGAACCGGCACGGCCACCGTTCTGATCGCTGGAGCTTGGACGACCGTCGTTGCTGTCGTTGCTATCATCCAAAGAGGCTCGGGCAGCCATGTCCGGTCCGGGTTTGGCCGGTGCGCTCTTCTTCGTTGCGGGTTTCTTTTTTGCCATGGTTTTTTCTCCTCTCTACTCGGGAACCTTTGTATGAGGGCTTGGTGACTCGTGTGAGCGTGGACGACCATTGTCGTGATCGTTCGATCCAGCACGGCCGCCGCCACGGTCATCTGAACTAGGGCGGTCTTCGGACTTCCTTTTTGATCTAACGGCACCCGCAGTCTTCCCGCTCTTTGTTTTCTTACTCGACGACCGTTTCTTCTTGGGCATCGTTCTTCTCCCTCCGTCATTCGCCGATCGCGCTTACTTCTTGCTTATGGTGAGAGCCAAGCCCGCGCTGCTGCCGCCCGGCGTGACCACGGTGATCTGCCTGCTGGAAGTTGAAGCTGTAGCGGTCACGGTGAACTTCGCTTCCAAAGATGTGGAACTCTTCACATCGACCGAGCTTACCGTGACGCCGTCGGCGGGAGCGACTACGACTTGAGTTGAACCGGGGAGGAGGTTTGTGCCGGTGAGAGTGACGACTTTATCTTGATCGCCTTGGGTCAGCGTAGTCGGGTCAGCTTTAGTCAATGTCGGTAGGGCCGCCGAATAACTAATGGCCACGTCGGTTTCCTTGACGCCGTCCTGGCCCTTCTTCGACACGGCCAGCTTCAGCACCTTCCCCGGAGGGACCGGGAGATTGGAGTTCACGACGAAGTCGAGTTTCGAATCGGTGGGCGTACCGTCGACGCGGACGGTTACGCCGGATAGATCCGTGTTGAGCAACTTGATGTCGGTTCCCGACAGATATTTTCCTGAAATTGAGCCTTTCACTTCGGGCTTGTCGTTCTGGAAGTTTTTCATATCGGTCGCTTCGATGGCGGCGGACGTGAGAGTCGGAGCAAGGTCCTCAACGTTAGTGATGAAATTGCCGTCGACAAAAATGCCGATTCGTCGCAGGTCCGCGTCTTCGGGAAGAGAGGTTGGGTCCTTCCAGAACTGTTTCATTTCGTCGGGGTTAAGAAAAATGGCTTGCGGAAGAAAAACGGCCATCACCTTGGAGTGTTGTTTGGCGATGATCGAGTTGGCGCTATAGGCGCTGTCGTTGAGCCGGTTCATCTGGTTGATCGTGTAGTCGGGAAAAATGTCGGCATAGGCGGCAACGAGAGGACCATTCCAAACCGCTACGGAGGGCGCGTAACTTGTGCCAAAGTCCGTTACCCCGATGATGCCTGCTGCTACAGACCCGACCCCGCGTAGGACTCGTAGGGTGACGTTGCGGCGATCGCCCGATTGACCTTTCTCAGCTACCCCGCGCAACAGCGACAGTTCGATGGAGGAAACTTCTTGTTTTTTTCCGAACGACTTGCCGAGCGCTAAACCGTGCAGGTCGAGAGATATGTCGTGGATCAGCAGTTCGTAGTCTTTGTTCCGATTCGTCACGGTCACTTGAAGAACGACAAAATGTTTTGCGATTCTTCTCCCGAAAATATCTTCGACATCTTTCGGATCGAGTAGCGAGCGATACACGCGAACGTATTTTTGCAGGTCGCTTTGGCCCGCCGCAGTAGAGACCACATAAGGCTCCCCTGCTGTACCGTTCGCTTGGATGGTCAGGGTCTCGGGGTCGTAGTCGTCCGGACCGGTAAAGGTAACAATGAGAGTGGAACCTCCCTGAGAAACGTCCGTGACCGCAGGCGCCTGCAGGATGGGCGCCTTGGGACTCACCACGACAGAAATCTTGGCCTTGTCGGTGCCGAAGTCCTTGCCTGAAATTTTCAGCGTGAAGTCGGTGGTCTGCCGTTGAACGCCAGGCTTCTTGCTGATGCTCACGTTCGAAATAGACTGAGCAGCGGCCAGACTGGACCACAGGACGAGCAGGCCCGAGAGAAAAACTTGAAGGGTGTTAGTCCGAAAACGAACTGCCAGTTCCCGAGCGGGCATAGTATCTCCCTATCGTTCGCGAAGTTTTCCCGGATTGGCAAGGAAAAGCGCAACCCGGAGTTCGGGCGCATAAAGCATGCGTGGAGTCGGCTCAGGTTCGAAGATGCCGCAAGATATACCTGTAACCGCAACTGCGCTTTGTTGCTGACCTAGGTAGTGCGGGGCCCAAGGGGGAAGCGGGAGAACTCTGTCATAAAAGCTCACGACCGTCAAGCAGAATTTTATCGAGGGTGCAGGTGTTCTACCAGACTGTCTTGGGTAGTGGGCTTTTACGGATGTTCTCGTCGCGCGCGATCAGGTCGTGTTTGCAGCGCGGGGATTGGGCTGATCAGCCGATAAGAGCGCATCGTGGAAATACTTATCCGGACAGCAGTTGCGCCGTTGCAGAGCTCTGTGTTAGTATAACCATGGTGATTTATAGGTGACCATGATCAAAACAATCAGCGCCGGCGAGTTCAAGGCACGATGCCTGCAAGTGATGGAAGACGTGCGCACGAAACGCATTCCTGTGCTGATCACCAAACGGGGGAAGCCGCTGGCCAAACTGGTTCCTCCCGATCAGAAGCCTCCCGACACACTCGGATGTCTTGCCGGAAAGATCGAGATTGTCGGCGATATTGTTTCACCTATAACTCCTCTGGAGGACTGGGAGAGCTTGAAGTGATTCTGCTGGACACGCATGTTTTGGTGTGGATGGTTTCGAGTCCCGGCAAACTCTCGCGAGCCGCAACGCGGGAGATTCGCAAAGCGCAACGCGTAGGCGGCTGTGCCATTGCTTCGATCAGCCTTTGGGAGTTGGGCCTGCTTTTTGCCAAAGGCCGCCTGAGAACCTCCGGCACGGTCGAAGCTTCGATCCGCGAGATCGTGGACAGCGCCGCGGTGAGCGTGCTCGAAATCACTCCAGACATCGCAGGGCTGGCCGTGGCCTTCCCGGAATCCTATCCCAAAGATCCGGGGGACCGTCTGATCGGGGCAACCGCGCGAGCACTGGGAATCACATTGATTACACAGGATGAGAGAATCCTGGCTAGCCCGCTCGTACGCTCGATTTGGTAGCCCATCGGTTTCGATCCGCCTACGCGATATGGTTCATCTTCCTATACTCGTCAAACTTCTCCAAATACCGGTCAAGGTCTTTCCTCTGCAGATAGTAAGGCGTCGAGAGCCGCAGTTTGTGCGGCTCGGCTCCTCGGATGCGGATCTTATGGGTCTTCCAAAGCCAGTTTTCCAGATCCATGCGAGGGACCGGTGGGACGTTCACCGTCACGATGGCGCACCGCAAAGTGGGGTCGGGCGAGGTCCAGGATTCGGCACCCCGCTTCTTCATTTCATTGAGGATGTAATCGGCCAGCTTGCGATGGCGGCTTTCGATGCGGTCTAAGCCGATGTCGTTGGCCAGCTTGATCGAGGCGCGCAGCCCCCAGAGCGCTGGCACATTGGAGCTGCCAATGCGCTGGAAGCGTTCGGCGCGAATCTTGGTGTCGTCCCAGCCTTCGGTGACGATGGTGTTCCAGAGGCGGTCGATGACTTCGTCGCGCACGTAAAGAAAGCCGGAGCCTTTGGGCGCTTGCAGCCACTTGTGCGGGCTCGAAGAGTACATGTCGCAGGCCAGGTCGTGCACGTTGAGGCGCATCATTCCGGGCACGTGGGCGCCGTCGACGGCCGAGAGAATTCCCCTCGACCGCGCCAGCGCGCACAGTTCCTTCGCGGGCAGCACCACGCCTGAGAAGGTCGTGATGTGGCTGAAGAAAATGACGCGCGTGCGCGCGGTGATGGCGTCGTTGAAGAGATTGAGAACCTGGGCGGCATCTTTCACGGGGCGGGGCAGTGTCAGTTTCTTCACCACGACGCCATAGCGCTTGGCCTTCAAATTCCAGGGATGCTCGCCGCCGGGATGCTCCTGGTCGGTTATGAGCACTTCGTCGCCCGGTTTCATGTCGATGCCGTTGGCGATGTAGCTGTTCGCCTCCGTGGCATTACGCAGCAGCGCGATCTCATCGCGATGGCAGCCCACGAAGGCGGCCAGGGGATCGCGAAACTCGTTCCACGAGGCGTATCCCCAGATGGGGTAGTCTTCGGGATCCTGCTGATCCATTCTCTCGGTGGTGGTGTAACCGTCAAAGATGGCGCGCAGCACGGGTGCGGGGCTGGAGCCGACCGTGCCGTTGTTCAGGTATATCTCGTCCTCGGGGATAAGGAATTGCTTGCGCAGTTCGGCCCAGTAGGCGTCCATGTTCTTCTCAAGCAGGGAGTGGTCGGGGAGCGGGGGAATCTTTTCGAGCTGCGTCAGCAGATTTCCGCGAAAGGCCCTCGGAGGCAAAGACCAAGCGGCAAGTGCGGTCGTGGCGGTGGAGAGAAAGTGACGGCGATCGAGCAAGGGCACCTCCCGGGGCACGAGACCGAAGGCGCTATGGTACGACCGGGCGGAGGAATCCTCAAGCTGGACCCGGTACCTGTCTTAGGGTCGGTCCCATTCCCCACAGGCAAACAATCCCGGATAACCCGAGCGGGGAGGGCCGCGTCTAACTAGCAGGAGAAGTTTGGGATTGGACTGTTCGGACCGGGCGTATAATACCGGTTAAGAGTGGGTGGGCGTAAAGGAGTTTCCCATGAAGTTTCGATGGCTGGCAATCTCTGTGGCATTGGCGGCGTTCTGTGCAGGACCCTGGATCTGGGCGCAAACCCAGGATCCTACTCAAACTCAAGCTCCGACGCGAAATCCGCCTCAAGCGCAACCTCAGGGTAAAACCCAAACTCCGACTCACGACCCGGACAACGGCCAGCCAAAAGCCAGCGACGTGGAGAATGCCCCGAAACAGGCTCCGGCGGCGCTGCCGACCAAGGATGACGACCAGATTAAGCACGACGGCACCAAGACCGACGTGGATGCGGTGGGCAATCGCAACGTAGGTTGCGGCCGCGGCGTCGGCAACTGGTACACGGTGGAAGGGCAGGTGTCGCGGGGCCGCGTCTATGCCCAGCAGGTCGAAGCGGCGGTCAAGCTGGTGAACGATCCCGTGGTGACGGAGTACGTGAACCGGATCGGCCAGAACCTGGTGCGGAACTCGGACGCGCAGGTGCCCTTCACCATCAAGGTGATTGACTCCGACGTGGTAAATGCCATGGCGCTTCCCGGCGGATTCTTCTACGTGAACTCAGGCCTGATCCTTGCCGCCGACGAAGAAGCCGAAATGGCGGGCGTGATGGCTCATGAGATTGCCCACGTGGCCGCGTGCCACTACGGCCGCGAAATGACGCGCGCCCAGTTGCTGCAGATGGCGTCCATTCCGTTGATCTTCATTGGCGGTGCGATTGGCTACGGAGCCTACGAAGCGTCAGGACTGGCCATCCCCATGACCTTCCTGAAGTTCTCCCGCAGTTTCGAGGCCGAAGCGGACTATCTGGGCGTGGAATATATGTATCGCGCCGGGTATGATCCGTCGGCGTTTGTCTCCTTCTTCGAAAAGATTCAGGCCATGGAGAAGAAGAAGCCGGGTACTTTGGCCAAGGCGTTTGACACACACCCGCAAACCCCCGAGCGAATCGAGAAAACGCAAGCGGAAATCCGCAAGATACTGCCCTCCAAGGCGCAATATGTTGTGACCACTTCGGAGTTCGACGAGGTCAAGGCACGGCTGGCATCGATCGAAAATCGGCACAAGGTACTGGACCAGAAAGACGCTAACAAGCCCAGCTTGCGGCGAACTTCCACCAGCAGCAGCGATAGCAACGCGGGTGACAGCAAGAGCGATGACGATCGTCCAACCTTGAAGCGGCGGGATGATTCGTCGAAATAGCCTGGAAGGAGTTGGAATAAGCAAACCGGCGGCTTCGGCCGCCGGTTTTGTGTGCGCGGCAGGCGAAATACGCAATCCTTGAAGCCCCCGCTGCCCGCTGAACGTGCAAACGTCACCGGGCACTGTGATTCCCGGTCACGGCGGTTGGTTGTCGAAACCGCCTAGGGTAAGTTACGCTAACGTTATTTACCTTTGATGCGCTAGGCGGAAGGAGCAAGCTGTCCATGCCAGAGAACACACTCACCATCACGGACAATCGCACCGGCCAGACCTATACCGTTCCCGTCGAGAACGGCACGATCCGGGCGATGAACCTGCGGCAGATCAAGACAGGTCCGGAAGATTTCGGCTTGATGACCTACGATCCTGCATTCATGAACACGGCATCGTGCCGCAGCAGCATCACTTTTATTGATGGCGACCGGGGAATTCTCCGCTATCGCGGATATCCCATCGAAGTGCTGGCCGAACACTGCACCTTCCTGGAAGTCGCTTACCTGTTGCTGTTCGGGGAATTGCCCACCGAGCCGGAATTGAAGACCTGGGTGCACGACATCACCCACCACACCATGCTGCACGAGACCACGAAGAAGTTCATGGAGGGTTTCCGTTACGATGCCCACCCCATGGTGATGTTCGTGAGCACGGTGGCTGCGCTGTCCAGCGTTTATCCGGAAGCGCGGCGAGTTCACGATGCGGAAAACCGCCTGCTGCAGATCAAGCGGCTGATCGGCAAGGTGCCTTCGATTGCGGCGTATGTCGTACCGCCATAACGTGGGATTCCCCTACGTGTATCCGGACAACGATCTCAGCTATACCGAGAACTTCATGAACATGTTGTGGAAGATGGTCGAGCCGAAGTACGTGGCGAATCCGGTGATCTCCCGCGCGCTCGACATCTTGTTCATTCTGCATGCAGATCACGAGCAGAACTGCGGCACCAACGCCATGCGCTCCGTGGGCAGTTCCCAAACCGATCCCTATTTGTCCACAGCGTCGGCGGCGTCAGCCCTGGCCGGGCCGCTGCACGGCGGGGCCAATGAAGAAGTTCTGAAGATGCTCGATGAGATTGGCTCGAAGGACCAGGTGCCCGCCTACATCAAGAGAGTGAAGGAAGGGCACGGCAAGCTGATGGGATTCGGGCACCGCATTTACAAGAACTACGATCCGCGGGCAAAGATCATCAAATGGTCCGCGGAGCAGGTTTTCCAGGTGACGGGACGCAATCCGAAACTGGACATCGCGCTGGAATTGGAGCGCATCGCGCTGGAAGACGACTATTTCGTCAAGCGCAAGCTCTATCCGAACGTCGACTTCTATTCCGGGATCATGTATCAGGCGATGGGCTTCCCGCCGGAGATGTTCACCGTGCTGTTTGCTATCGCCCGTACAGCGGGATGGCTGGCGCAGTGGCAGGAGTTGGTCACCGATGCGGAGCAGAAGATCGCGCGGCCGCGGCAGATCTACACGGGATACGAAGAGCGGGAGTTTGTAGCGATGGAAAAGAGGGTAGCGGCAAGCGTTCCCGCGCGCTAGTGCCAGGGGAAGAAGCGGCTGATCCGCCTATGCGGCTTGCTTCGTGGCCAGCGCGGCCACGTACTCGCGCCTCTCGGCCGATGAGGTGATCACCTTCATCTCCTGCCAGTCGTAGGGAAACTCTCTTCCGCAATCCAGGCAAGCTACGTAGGTTCCGGTCAATGCTGCAGCTTGCGGACGTCGTGCCTTTCCGCGAATGGTCACCGGAAAGCTGTACCGGGAGTGCCGGCAACCGAAAAGCGCATCAATTACTTTTGCCACCATGGAACACCTTCCACACCCGGGCCGTTTCCCCCTGGGTTATTCTGAGTGTGCGGTTCCCCTGCCACCGCTGCCTTCAATACGCAACCACTCAGAGAATTAGATTCATCCCGGCAGAAAATGGTTTCGCTTTCCTCGACGTGATACATCACCATTGCGGCCCTGCCCATCCAAGTGATTCTCTGGAGGCTAGTTAGAGGCAGCCGAGGGAAGGCGTTGCTTTTTCGCAAGGAAGGTTTTCCGAAGTACGAAGTCTAAATGTTGTGACAGTCGTCACTTGCGAAGGCGACGGATATCACGTGCGGTTCTGAGGAAAACCAGGGAAATGTGCGGCAGGAGTTCCGAAACCCTACGCCAGATTCAGAGCTTTCTTAATGGTCCCGCGCTCTTTCTGGATCTTCTCCTGAAGAAGCGTGATGGCGTAGATGAGTTGCTCGGGGCGCGGCGGACATCCGGGAACATAAACGTCCACGGGGATCACCTGGTTAACGCTCTGCACCAGCGCGTAGTTCTGGAAGACGCCGCCGGAGGTGGCGCAGGCTCCCATCGAGATCACCCACTTGGGCTCGGGCATCTGCTCCCACAATTGGCGGATCACGGGCGCCATCTTGTTCGACACGCGCCCGGCAATGATCATGAGATCGCTCTGCCGCGGCGATGGGCGAAATACTTCCGCTCCAAAGCGGGCAATATCGAAGCGCGCCGCCCCCATCGACATCATCTCGATCGCACAGCAAGCCAGCCCAAACGTCATCGGCCAGATGGACCCCTTGCGCATCCAGTTCACCGCCGAATCGAGCGTGGACAGTATGACCCCCTCCGGCGTGGGATTGCCGAAGGTTAGATCCTTGACTACTTTCTTGCCGTTCTCGAGATCGATGTAGGGGCCGAAATTTAGTTCGGGGGACATGGGCTTATTCTAAACTACAAGCGGCCTGGCCGCGACGCGACTGTCTCAACTCGGTAGAGTCGTCTCGCGACGGCCGAACTAGAGGGCTGCAGGATGAGCGTGGAGAAGGACGTTAAGCAGCAGTTCGCGAGAGTGTTTGAGCAGTCCGACTGGACGTTGTTCAAGGGAATCGCAGAGTCATATCTCCAGCAGGCGGCCCGCCTTCGTAAAAAGCATCTACGCGGAGTGCCTCGAAGCCTGAGCCTGTTGGCCCGGAAGTGCCAAAAAAGATTGTTCATTGGGATTGCGGTCGAATTACTTCTGAAGGCTGTCTATCTTCGCAAGGGCTATTGCATCAATACGCTCGTTGATGGAGACGGATCGCTCCAGTGGCCGTACACCGCCGAGCAAGTGAAAACCAGCGGGTTCACGCCCAATCCTGACGAAACTCAGAAGCTCAATGACTGTATTCAGAAGTTCACCGAGGACATTCTTAAGCTCGGAGGAGACAGGGGAGCCGTGTTGGAAGGTTTCAAAACGGCAAAGGTCTATCGAAACAAAGAAGGGCACATTGTTGCACCCAAGCACGATTATGTCCCATTGGACTACCGCAGCATCGCGTCGGCCTTGACCATACTTTACCGTCACGCATTCAATGAAACCCTAGAGCTGCATTTTTCACTTGCACCTCATGAGAAACCTATTTTCAGGGTCAGTGCAATCTCGCCAGCCTAATGGTCGTGTGACGCCCCATGAGTTCCATGATCGGTAAACTCGGGCATTTTCTAGGAGAGGGCGTCCGACTTCTCCTCATCCTTGGAGTTTTCGGATTCTTCGCGTACCTGTTCTACAAATTCTTAGAACGACTCCTTTTCGGTAGTGGCGGGATCGTCCTAGTCATCGCTTGCTTGGTCCTTGCGATCTACATCGTTTTCGGCTTTCTTCCCAATTGGCTGAGCATTAGGTACGAATGTACAAGGCGCGAGGCAGAGAGGAAGATCAATCTGTTCTTACTGTTTCTTGGAGGCGCATGTTTGGGGTTTTACTGGATTCCTGCAAACATGAACGTCAGTCCAGCCTGGTACTGGCGAATCGTTCTGGGTGTTGCCGTTGGCTGGCTCGCCTTGATCACTCGCCGCTACCGATAAACAACAGCCGAGCTGCCAGCGTTGGAGGCTTAGGGTCGCGTCTAATCTCTGACGTTTGCGGAGCGTCGCACTGCTTCTTTCGCGGAGTGCGGAAGCTGCACGGGGACGAAGTATTCTGCGGGATAAAGGTAGTCCTCTCCCGACTCGTCAATCACCCGAATCTGGTGCAGCTTCGTGGCAGTTTCATCCTCGACGACCTGGTAGAGTTTCCGTAATTCGAGCGCCGCTGGGTAGTCCTTGTTCTTGACACAGGCGACAAACCGCAATTCGCTTTTCATTGAATTCCCAAAATTCGCTTGATCTTAAGCTCTCTTTTCCCGACGCCGTGCGCCTCGTACCAGTGTACTTCGGCACGACAGATCGTACCATCGTCGAGTTCGACCGTTGCCGTTCCTTTCAGCTTTTTCCAGATGCGACCGCCATACAGCTTCCGTAATCTACGCCTCTCCCGGGTTCCTCTACCCGAAGCGATCTTCTCAATATGAAGAATTTGCCCGACGATCTTGAAAAACACGACCTGATTCTACTCCTCCTAGCCGTTGTTCCTCTGGGACCTCGGCGTGCTCGGGGGTGAAAGATTCCTAAGGGTTCACTACGATCTTCCCGAACATCTGGCTCTTCTCCAGATACTCGTGCGCGGCGCGTAGTTCGCTGAGCGGGAAGGTGCGGTCAACCACCGGCTTCAGCCGACCGGCAAAGACATGCCGCAGCACTTCATGCAAGTCGCCCATGGTTCCCATGTAAGAGCCAAGGAGCGACAGCTGCCGCGCGAATAGATGCCGCAGATCGATGCCGACGTTCGGCCCCGTGGTCGCGCCGCACGTCACCAGGGTGCCACCGCTCTTGAGTGACTTCACGCTTTCGTCCCAGGTGGCCGCACCCACGTGCTCGACCACGATGTCGACGCCCTCTTTATTCGTGATCTTCCGCACCTCCTCGGAGATCTTTTGCTGGTAGTGATGGATGCCGTAGTCGGCGCCCAGTTCGCGTCCCTTGGCCAGCTTTGCTTCGTCCCCTGCTGTGGTGATCACGCGACAGTGAAAGAGTTTGGCAATCTGAATCGCCGCGGTGCCCACGCCGGAGCTCGCCCCCAGCACCAGCACGGTTTGTCCCGGACGAATGCCGGCTCGCCCGACGAGCATGTGCCACGCGGTCACAAACACCAGCGGCACGCTCGCTGCCTGATTGAAATCGAGCGAGTCGGGAATCGGAATCACATTCGCCGGCGGTGCCGCGATCAGTTCGCAGTTTCCCCCGTCTACGCCGTTTCCCAGGACGGTAAATGCCCGGCAGTGGTTCTGCAGTCCGGCAACACACTTTTCGCAATGCCCGCAGTAGTGCATCGGCGCGAGCAGCACCCGCTGCCCGGCCTTGAACCCCCTGACGTACTCGCCGGCCTCGACCACTTCACCGGCAACGTCACTGCCGAGAATGTGCGGCAGTTTCACGCCGGGTAAGCCCTTGCGCACCCAAACATCCAGATGGTTCAGCGAACAAGCCCGTACCCGCACCAGAACCTGATCCTTGCGCAGCTGCGGGTCGGGGACATCTTCATACGTCAAAACTTCCGGGCCACCAAATTGATGAATGCGGACAGCTTTCATAGCGTTCTCCTGTCCGGTTTTGCGGACATAACAGCATACTTCTCCGGATTAGGAATTCCCAAATCTGGAGTCCAGATGAGATTTCTTGAGGTAATTGCCTCATCGCCGCGGATCTTCAGAGTAGGATTCTAATTGGGTAAGCTGCTGTCTAGAGGGTGTTTCCAGTGGGTACTGGACACGGCTTGCCAAGCCGGTGAGTGGCCTCATTAGCCACTGCAGTTCAACTCTGCCACCCTCTGTGTTCCACTCACCGAAAAGTAAGCTTGACAATCGCTCGATGCCGGTTCACGATTGAGGTGCTTGGCAAGCCGTGCTGTGCCGAACTGGTTTAGTGCAGAGCCCCGGAGTGATGACCCGGGGCTTTTGCTTGTGCGCGGTTGACTCCTACTGTTAACCGACTGATAATCAGACCTGCAACTGGCTCCCAGCCTCATGGACATCTACGAACAAATCGTGCAGCTTCGCCGGGAAGGACGCCGCGGCGCCGTTGCGACCATCGTGAACGTGCGCGGCTCGATCCCTTCGTTTAAGACGGCGAAAATGCTGGTACGAGATGACGGCTCGATCGTGGGCACGATCGGCGGCGGTTGTGTCGAGGCCGACGTGTGGCAGGCGGCCCGCGAGGTCATGGAATCGGAGAAACCCCGGACGCTAACCTTCGATCTCAATCAGGATCCCAAGTACGACACGGGCCTGGTCTGCGGCGGCACGCTCGAGATTTTCATCGAGCCGGTGTTACCTCCAGCGTTACTTTATGTATTCGGTGCAGGTCACGTTGGGGTAAACCTTTGTCAGGTCGCCGCTAATGCAGGGTTTGACCTCATCATCACGGACGACCGCACCTCCTACGCCACGAAAGAACGCTTTCCGGCCGCTCGCGAAGTTCATGCGCTCGATTTCGATGAAGCTATCAAGAAGCTCGATCCTAACGAGACTTCCTGCATCGTCATCGTCACCCGCGGCCACCGCGACGACATGCGCATCCTGCGCTGGGCGGTGCAGACTCGCGCCCGCTACATCGGCATGATCGGATCGAAGCGCAAGGTGATCAAGATTTTTGAGACGCTGCAAAAGGAAGGCGTGCCCGCGCATCTGTTCGAGCGCGTGCACGCGCCCATCGGACTCGATATCGGCGCCATCACTCCGGAGGAGATTGCGGTTGCGATCACGGCGGAGTTGATCGCGATTCGGCGCCACGCCAGCGCCGGCCTGCCCCACATGAGCTGGTTCCATGCGCAAGACTCGCGGCCTGATGCGGACGGTGCTTCAGACGCGGCGCTCGAGGAACACGAATGAATTGATGATTTTTGATTGTTGATTGATGATCGAAAACCGGGGACCCAATTCGATTTGGCTTTCAATCAAAATCATCAATCAAAAATCCAACAATTCTTCGCCGTTCCTGCTATCTTCGCAGCATGGCCCACGCTTCCAGCTTCGCCGGCCTGATCCTTGCCGCCGGAGACTCCTCGCGCATGGGTCGGGACAAAGCCTTACTGCCGTGGCCTCCTCCGGCAGCCGGGCAAGCGCCTTCCAGTGAAACATTTCTTTCGGCGTCAATTCGTTCGCTCTCGGCGGCCACTGAGTTCGTCCTGGTGGTGGTGGGAAAGAACGAAGCGGCGCTGGCGCCGATTATTTATGCTGACGGCGCGTCTCTTGTGGTTAACCCTGACCCAGGTCGCGGCCAGTTCAGTTCGCTGCAAGTCGGCCTGCACGAAGTGCTCAACCACGGGCGTGACGCGGCCGTGATTACGCTGGTCGACCGCCCCCCGGCCAGGACCACGACAATTCAGACGCTGCGCGATGCCTTCGAGGCTGCCGATCAGAACATCTGGGCTATCGTGCCTGAATTCTCCGGCAAACACGGGCATCCCTACCTGGTAGGCCGCGAAATGATGGAAGCATTTCTCCGCGTTCCAGCCACATCGATCGCCCGCGACATCGAACACGCGCTCCAGGAGCACATCCAATATCTCCGGGTTGACGATCCCCTGATCGCTTTGAATATCAATACGCCGGAGGACTACGCGGAGCTGCTGGCGCGGCCCTTACAGAATTGATGATTGTTGATTGTTGATTGAAGATCAAAAGCTCAGCTCGAATTCGGTTTTCGATCATCAATCATCAATCAACAATATTCTTTGTTTCCCGTTGCCTGTTTCCCCCGGCGCACGTTATCGTCGATAAATGAACGCCGCAGGGACCGAAGCATTTCTTCCCACGACCAACGAGTTCCTCGAGTCGATCCTGCGCCTTGAGTTGCGCGTGGCGGCGTTTGATTGCGATGGCACGCTGTGGGTGGGCGATGCCGGGGAGCGCTTCTTCGATTGGGAACTGAGAGAGGCCGACGTCTTTCCTGACAGCCTCAGCCGCGGCGCCCTGAGCCGATCTTGGCGAGAGCGTTACGCCGCATACAAGCGCGGCGAGGTTGATGAAACCACAATGTGCGGCGAAATGGTGACGATGCATCGGGGCGTTTCAGAGCGGAAGTTGATGGATGCCGCTGCCCGCTTCTTCGATCAGCACTTCGTTGGGCAGATCTTTCCCGAGATGCGCGAACTGGTCCGCCGCCTGCAGGACAACGGCTGCGAGGTCTGGGCCGTCTCATCTTCAAACGACTGGGTGATCCGCGCCGCGATGAAGCATTTCGGCATCCCGGAGAGCCGCGTCCTTGCAGCCGCGGTGGAGATCGAGGATGGCATCGCGACCGATCGTTTGATCCGCGTGCCCTCGGGCCCGGGCAAACCAGAGGCACTGCGCGAAGCCGTCAAGAAGGAGATCGATGCCGCTTTCGGAAACTCGCGCTGGGATATGGAGATGCTGGCAATGGCGAAACATGCCTTTGCGGTCAATCCCAATCCGGACCTCGAGTCCAGTGCCCGAGAACATGGATGGCGCATTTATTCTCCCGAGGGAACGCGTCCGCAAACTTGAGTTTTTCGGGCAGGAGGCTGCCGTTTACAATTGGGCTGCCCATGTATTCCGCCCAGCTACTCGATCATTTTCAGAATCCGCGCAACGCCGGAGAGGTTGCCGATGCGGCCGCCATGGCCGAGATTGAAAATCCGGCCTGCGGAGACGTGTTGCGGCTAAGCCTGCAACTCAGCGGAGGCCGGATTACTCAGGTGCAGTTCAAGGCCAAGGGATGCGTGGCGGCGATTGCATGCGGCTCGGCATTGACGGAATTGGTGGTGGGGAAGACCCTGAGCGAAGCTCGCAACCTGCGGCGCGAAGACGTGAGTGCCGCCGTCGGCGGCCTGCCCCAAGCGTCAGCCCACGCCGCCCAGTTGGCCTTGGATGCGCTATCGAAGGCGCTGAGCCAGATCAGGGCGTAGCTTCAAATTCATGCCATCGTCCCACACGCCGCGCCGCATCGTCAGCTTGCAGCCTAGCGCGACGGTCATCCTTGCCGCTATCGGAGAACTCGATCGCGTGGTCGCGTGCACGAAGTATTGCGCGGATGTGGTTCCCGAAGTCGCATTGCGGCCGCGGACCATCCTGGCCGACTCCTGGACTGCCAACTCCGAACAGATTATTGCGACCCAGCCCGACCTTGTCATCGCTGCCGTGCCATACCAGGAGAAGGCAATCATCGAAATACTCAAGTCGGGGGCGCGCTTTTTGGGGCTTGCACCCAAAACTCTTGCCGAAATTTACGTCGACATCGCTAGCATCGCGGGTATGGTTGGAGCAAGTGATCGCGGTGAAGCGGTGATCGCCTTCATGCAGCAACAGATTGAGCAAGTCCGTGCTCGTACCGCGGGGTTACCTCGTCCGAACGTGTTCTGCGAAGAATGGGGCAAGCCGCTGATCGCGTCGCAACCGTGGGTCGCGGAACTGGTGGAAGCCGCTGGAGGTGAGTTCGTGGGCGTTGCGGGGCGGCAGATTTCCTCAGAAGACGTGGCTCGCATAAGTCCCGACATCCTGATCGCCGCCTGGTGTGGGGCGGGTGACCGCGTGCCGCTGGAGAAAATTGTCCGCGAGCGCAACTGGCAGGGAACTCGCGCCGCTCGCTCTTCGCGGGTCTACTGCATCCGCGACGAGTACCTCAACACGCCCGCTCCAACGCTTCTCCGCGGTCTCGATGCACTGGCTTTTGCGATTCATCCCGAACGGTTTGCGGGCACGGAAGGAATCCGCCAGATTACCTCGGTTGCGCCTTCCACCGCCGTGGATCTCCCACTCTGAGTTAAGATTCTGTTCATGTCGGTTACCACGAGAATCGAAGAGGTTCGCAACGAGGTCACGACGCTCGCGCAAACTGCGCCTACGGCCAAGGAACTCATGCGAGGCGTGTGCAAGCTGCTGCACGAACGCATGCTGAAGTACAACTGGGTAGGCTTTTACATGCTCGAGCCCGGCGCGCAACCGCCGATGCTGGCGCTGGACGCCTTCGTAGGCGCCATGACTCCGCACACGCGAATTCCGCTCAACCAGGGCATTTGCGGGGCTGCCGCTTCCAGCGGGAAGACGATTGTGGTCGACGATGTCAAGAAAGATCCGCGGTACCTTGCGTGTTCGCTGGAAACCAAGTCCGAAATTGTTGTGCCTATTTTTGTGGCGAAGCAAGTTGCCGGCGAACTCGACATTGATAGCCATTTCTCAGCCGCGTTCGGCGCCGAGGACGAGAAACTTGTCCAGTACTGCGCCGAAGTCGTAGGAAAAAAGCTAGAGAAGTCGCTGTGACGTTGAAGGGGGCAAGGTCCGCGCGCCGAGATTCGGCGGTGTGGCTGAACTGTTTCGCCGGCAGGTGGCGCGCTAGCAATACTTCCACATTATGAAACGGGTCGTCGCAGCCGTGATCGAAAAGGATGGCAAGCTGCTGGTATGCCAGCGCACGCGACATCAGACCATGCCGCTCAAGTGGGAGTTTCCCGGAGGGAAAATTGAAGAAGGCGAGCAGCCTCGCGACGCCTTGCGCCGGGAACTGGAAGAAGAACTGGGAATCCAGGCCAGGATCGGAGACGAGATTGCCCGCCTGCAGCACACTTATCCCAATGGCGCCATGGTGGAGCTGCGGTTCTTCATCGTGCGCGAGTATGACCGTGAAATCGAGAACCGCATCTTCCGCGACGTGCAGTGGTCGGCTCCCAAGGATTTGCCATCTTATGATTTTCTTGAGGCGGACGCTTCCCTGGTGAAAGACTTGGCGGCTGGAAGGCTTATGTGACTTGACCGGGGGACTTTCTGGCAAAGCACAACCCTATAAGACCAATACACAAAAGCCTTTAACCGCGAAGTTCGCGAAGAAAGGCCGCGAAGGACGCGAAGAAAACCTGACGGTATTATGGTACCGATTAGCCGCCGCCTCGCAACGTCCAGAACCACGCAATCGTCAGACCGACCATTATGACGGTAGTTAGCCAGGCCACGGCGTTGAACAGGCGCGTGTTGACATACTCGCCCATGAGTTCTTTCTTGTTGATCAGCAGCAACATGAAGATCAGCACGAAGGGGAGCACCACGCCGTTCACTACCTGCGACAAGACTGCGATCTTCACCAGCGGCAGGCCGGGTATTAGAAGGACAGCGCCGCCGGCGACGATCAGCAACGTGTAGAGCCAGTAGAAAAACGGAGCCTCGTTGAACCTCTTGTCTACGCCGGATTCAAATCCGAGGCCTTCGCACACCGTGTAGGCGGTGGAGAGCGGCAGAATCGACGCCGCAAAGAGTGACGCGTTGAACAATCCCACGGCAAACAGGATATATGCGTACTGCCCAGCCAGCGGCTTCAGGGCCTGGGCTGCATCGGCTGCGTACTTGATGTCGCGGTATCCGTGCACAAAGAGAGTTGCGGCGCAGGCAACGATGATGAACCATGCCACCACGTCGGTGAAAATGCAGCCCGTGATTACATCCCAGCGCGAAGCCTTAAGCCCGCGCCGGGTTACACCCTTTTCGACAATCGAGGACTGCAGATAGAACTGCATCCAGGGTGCGATTGTAGTCCCCACCACGCCAATTACCATGTACAGATATGCTTGCTCGCGAAACTTGGCCCACTCCGGCGGCTGGAAGGTTGCTCTCGTGGCGACCTTCCACGCCGGATGCGCCAGCGCTCCGGCAAAGATGTAAGTGATATAGAAGAACGACGCTGCCAGGAAAACCTTCTCAACACCTTTGTATTGACCTTTGACCACGATCAGCCAAACAATCAGGGCGCAAACCGGCACGGTTACGTAACGCGACAGGCCGAACAGTTCGAGGCTGGTCGCGATGCCAATAAATTCTGTGACCACGTTGCCGAAGTTGGTGATCAGAATCCCGATCATCATCAGAAACGTGACGCGCAGCCCGAACTCTTCGCGGATGAGGTCGCTCAACCCCTTGCCGGTCACCGCGCCCATGCGGGCGCTCATTTCCTGGACCACGATCAGGGCGAGAGTGATCGGGATCATGGTCCATAACAGAAGAAATCCGTAGTGCGCCCCGGCTTGCGAATAGGTCAGGATGCCGCCGGCATCGTTGTCGACGTTGGCGGTGATGATCCCGGGTCCTACGACGGCCAGGAACAGCAGGGTCCGGCCTTTCCAGCGTTTCAAAAGTCTCATGCGAGCATTTCGCAAACATATTGCGGAAGATGAGTGTCCCACGCGTTGCGTTGCTTGCAAAGAGTGGAACGGGAAGCCGCACTAGAATAAACGCACTTGCGGATTGTGGACAAAGAAAAATTGCTGGAGAGGCAAATAAAAAGTCAGAAGCGGAGGCTAGCTTATCTTCTTAAGCGCGGCGGTCGCTGCCTTGATCAGGTCGCCCAACAGGTGCGGGAAATCGGGACCGTCCTTCGGATCCTTTTTCTCTTCTTTGGAGATGGCCTCGTTGGCTCCGCAAGTCGCCTTTGCCACCCGCCGCAAGTGACCGAGGCCGGTAAGGAACTGAATCAGCGTAATTACTCCTGCCCAAAATATGATTTTGCCGAATCCCCACTTTGCGCAACAGAAAACGTACCAACCTCCGAGCAGCGCGGTTGTCATCGACCCGGCCAGCAGGGCCAAGGTTTCGCGCCGGTCCAGTGTGTCGAGGAGCTTGGGATGATGGGCCCGAATCTGCAAAATCTCCGCGGTCACTTCCCTCGGATGGGTAGCCAGCCATTTCGTCAGACATCCGCGCACACCCTTGGGAGGATCGGGCGGCTTGCTGATGATGTCCAAAATCCATACGGCCGTCTTCGCAAGCATGAATGGCATATAGGCCGCGGCCGCCATCACAGTCCCGACGGGATAGCAGGCAGCGACGACTGCGACAAATGCCACCCAGGGGGGCAGGTGGTAAGGCGACAGCAGAGATTGGACTCGAGCCAGCGTGAATCTCCCGGAAATCAGGCTAACCGCAAGGAATACTGCCCCCGGCAGCGCATATCCGAAGACATCCCGCACCAAATTGAAGGTTTGGTTGATCTGATCGACGAGCGCCGGCCAAGTGCTTGCGCTCGGGCTCTTGTTGTCGTCGTCTGCCATTTCGGGCGCAGCTTATACCCTCATGTAATCGCCGGTCAACTCGATTCTTGGCAGCTCAACCCTGTGTTTATTTCCGCTGCTCGAGTTTGACCGATGCGGTAATCGGTTGCCCGTCGCGCAAGACCTTCACCTCCACTATGTCTCCGATCTTGCTGCGGCGGAGAGCGTCGGTGAAGTCGTAGAGATTCTTAATGGGCTTGTCGCCGAATTGAATCAGCACGTCTCCCGCTTTCAGATCTGCCTTAGCCGCGGGCGAGCCAGGCTTCACGTCGGCAAACCTCACGCCGTTCGGGATCTCTCCGAAGTCTGGGATCGATCCGAAGTAGGGTCCGTAGCCTGCACCCCCGCCGCCCGGGGGTTTTTCTTCCACGACGGTCTGGAACTTCGGCGTGTCTTCGGTATTGGCATTCGCCAGTTGCACCGTTACATTTTCGACCAGATCGAGCAGCTTCGCCGCCGAGGGGGCATTGATTTTGTCCCAGGTGTCGGAGGGCTTGTGATAGTCGGAGTGCAGTCCGGAGAAGAAGAAGAGCACGGGAATCTTTTTGCTCACAAACGACGTGTGATCGCTGGAGGAGTAGCCGCTGGCGGAATATTCAATCTTGAACGCGGAGCCTTTTTTCGCGCTTTCTTTCTGGGCTTGCTCCAGAATCGGTTTGAAGGTTGAACCCGTGCCGACGCCGCCGATGTAGACCTTGTCGTCCTTGATGCGGCCGATCATATCCATATTGATCATGGCGATGGCCTTCTCCAGCGGATGCGTCGGCTCCTTCACCCACTCGGCGGATCCGAGCAGGCCGAGTTCTTCTCCGGCGAAGTCCGTGAAGAGAATCCCGCGTTTCAGTTGGCCGCGCTCGGGCGCCAGCAGCCGGGCCAGTTCCAACACGCCCGCAGTGCCCGAGGCGTTGTCGTCGGCGCCGGGGTGAATCTGTCCGATCTGCGAGGGTGCGAGTGAGTCAATGTTGCCGCGTCCAAGGTGATCGTAATGCGCGCCCACAATGACGTACTCGTCGGTCTGCCCCGGCAGGTACGCCAGGATATTGTTCGCCGTGGCCCGCGTGGTCTCGATATCGACCTTCAAAGAGAGATGCAAGCTGTCGGGGAGCGCGAATGACGCCGGCTTCGTGGTGGAGTTGATCTGGTCCTGAACATCTTTCAACGATCTTCCGGCATTTTGCAGCCAGCCCGCTGCAACGTCATTCTTCGCTTGTACAAATACGATTCCGATGTTTTCCGGACCGCTGACGCTGCCGAAGCGTGTGAGCAGATCTTCTTCACCATCGCCCAGCTTGCCGTTGACCATCACGACCGCACGCGCTCCATGATTGCGGGCGTTGATCGCTTTCGTGATCATCCGGGAGTGATGGGTCAGTCCTTGTTCCCCGCTCTTAGCGGCGAAAGAGGTGGGCTCGTAGCGTAGCACGACTACAATCTTGTCTTTCACATCGAGGTTGGCGTAATCGTCGTATTGATATTCGTCTGCGGTTACTCCATAGCCGGCGAAGACCACCGATCCCTCGACCTGGCCTGAAGACGAAAAGCTGAAGGGAACAAAATCCTGATTCGCCTTCAGTTCTATCGTCTTGTCGCCGTTGCCGAACCCGAGGCGGTTGTCTGATTTCAGCTGAGCTCCTGTGATCAGAGTGAAGGGTTGCAAGTAGCCGTGGTTGCCGGCTGGGGGAATCTTGAGTTCTTTGTAGCGCTTGACGATCAGGTCGGCGGCGCGCGCCAGGCCTTTGGTTCCAGCGCCGCGGCCTTCCATCTCGGGTGCGGAGAGCGTCTTGATGTCGTTGAGAACACGCGTGGGATCGGCTTGCCCGACCGGCGCAGTTGCCGCGGCGCTCAACAACGAAACAACGATGAATGCGAGAAATACTTTAGGCAGACGTAATTGGCGGGGATTCGCGAGAGTCAGCATGGGGATTCCTTTGGACCAAAAATCGTATGGGTTGGCCTGATGGCTGTCAATGAGGGCATGTCTCCGCGTTTTCAAGGTTTGAGCAGGCTCGGCGACCGCAGAGCCTAAATCGCGGAGGCCGGGGAGAACGGCCGCGGAGTGCGCGGAGGACGAGCGTTCTGCCGCCCCGCAGTTTAAGATAGTTTCCAGGCCAGGAGCATGCAGGCCAAGACTACGGATGACCAAGAACTCCGCACGCGCCTTCTACTTGTTGATTGCCCTCGTCGTTGTGGCCCTTGACCGCTGGACGAAGCACATGGCGGCGCAACGCATCCCGCTCTATCGAAACATCCAAATCATCCCCGGCTTATTTCGCCTGACTCATACGGAGAACACTGGCGCAGCCTTCAGCCTGTTTGCCGACTCGACTGGGCCCTGGAAAACAGGCTTGCTGATCGCATTTTCTGTGGCCGCGTTGGTGGTGGTCTCGGTACTGCTCTGGAAAAATCACCATGCTCACGTCGTCACGGGCGTTGGCTTGTCGTTGATTATGGGAGGAGCCTTGGGGAATCTCTGGGACCGGGTGGTGCGCGGGCGCGTGGTCGACTTTCTGCTGTTCTACGTGAAGAGATATCAGTGGCCGGTGTTTAATCTGGCGGACAGTGCCATTGTGATTGGCGCGGGATTATTGGTGCTGGAGATTCTGTTTCACAAGGCGAGCGGCCACGAAGAATCTCATCCGAATTGAACCCGAGTCCCATCCGCCGAAGCCCCCGCCCTGCCTCTCCTAGAGGAGAAGCAAGAGCGGAGGCATCGGGGGAGTGCGAAAGCCGATTAGTCGTTGTCCTCGCAGCGGTCGCACACTGGTGTGGTGCGCGCTGGCGCGTCGGAGTGGGCGCCCGGCACCGGCTTCTCGCCGGCCGAGCTGTTGAGACCCGGGCCGTCGGTGAGACCGGTCACCGGTGCGTTCATGGTTGCGTTGAAGGTCTTACCTGAATTGGCCGTGGCTATACCGATTATCGGGAAGGCCGCGCCGTTGACGAAGGCAAGCGACGTGTAGTCGCCGGGCATGAATCCCTGGTTGGTGTTGGGGAACCAGGTCAGGGTCATGGCGTCGGACAACTGCGTGGGCGCCGACCAGGTGGCGCCGCCGTCAGTGGAGGAAATATAGCCCGCCTCCAGCTGGCAGGTGCTCTTGGTGCAGTTGGTGTTGGGATAGTAATAGTAAGTCAAGCCGAGGTGAGCGGTGCTTCCGGAAGTGTTCGGCTCGATGGCCAGCCCTGGCAGGAAGTGGTCCACCGTGCTGGTGATCGCGTCAATTGGAATGCGAGTCACCGCGGACCAGGTTGTGCCATCGGTGGTGGTGCTCATCACCAGGTCATTCTCGGCGCAACTGGTGCGGAACCGGCAATCCTGCCACACCGTGTACACCGTGTTGGCCGCGTCGACGACGGAGGTGGGCAGCACCAGGTCGCGAAGATTGCCGGCTGCGGTGTGTTTGCTGATGGCGGAAACGGTGACTGGCGCACTAAACGTTTTGCCGCCGTCCGTGGATGTAGTGGATTGAATGTTGCTGTTAAAGGCGTCACTACCCGGCGCGATGACTCTTCCTGTGCTCAGGGACAGCGGTTGCAGCGCGAACATGGCCGGCTTGGTGGAAGGCTGAACGGGCGTGCCCCAGGTGGCGCCGCCGTCGCTCGAAACCGCGAAATAGACGATGTCGCCGGCGCCGTTGTTATCCCACTCGGCGTAGCAGTTGCCGTAGTACGGGCTGCCCGTGTTGTTGTCGCAGCTGACCCAGGTCTTGTCGGGTTTGGTGTAGACCGGTGTCACCGTGACTGGTTTGGACCAGGATTTGCCGTCCCTGGAGCGGCTCAACAGCATGGCGGTGCTGGAACCGCCGTTGTTATAGAGAGGAAGGTTGGCGACGAGCCACAAACCATGCTTGGCGTCGTAGGTCACCGCGGTATCGGTGGCGCGATCATAATGACCCTGGCCGCCGATCTTGGTCAGACCGGGAAAAGACCCATGCGTCCAGGTCGCGCCGCCGTCGGTCGAGGTGGCCCATCCGTTGTCGCTTGATCCGCCGCCGTTGTAGAAACGGCCTTGCTGGAAGGCAGTCACGATGGTGTTTTTCCAGGAGAACGTGGCCGCCTCAACTTCCGTGGCGTGCTGGGAGCTGGTGTTGGTGAAAGGATCGGTGCTGAGTTGGTTGACCGCGACCTGGCCCTGCAAGGATAGAGCCAGCGTCATAATAAACAACAGGGAAAACACGAAACGGGTTGTCGTCGTTCGGGTGGAGAAGGAACGGCTGAAAAAAGCACGGCTGGAAAAGGCTTCCTGGGACACAGTTTTCCTCCGAGAGTCTGGGTGACGCTTTCGCAGCGGGGTAGAATCAGTTTCGATCTTGAAACTATCCCCGATAGTAACCGTGGGATGATGACCGCTGAAAGGCCTTGTGTCAAGCGGAAAGAGGGAGGGCGCAGCAAATATGGGCGGGGCACAACTACCGCCGCAACGTTGCTTTCCACGTCTAAAGAACGTGGCGAGGAAAATGTCCACTAGGATGGCGGTTGCTCCTCTTTGAGGTAGTCTTTGAATCGCGTCACAGCCGCTTGATGTTCCGCGCCCCATTGCACGCCCCTGTTCTCCGCATTCGCTAGGCGTGTGGCGAGATCCGCAACGGGAAAATAGAACGACTCAATAAACTTTATTGGCCCCCCGCCAGAGTATCCAATATTCCCGGGTAGTAGCCATTGGAGGAAGGCACCGAGATTACTTACGTCCGCGTCGAACGCTGAACGGAAATAATCAACGATGTACGGCTCATCTCCAGGGACGTACACCCGCCACCTGCTAAACGGGAGAAGATCCTCGGCGCTCAGATTCAACGCCCGCGCGGGCCTCAAGTGATGGATTCGCATCCTTTTTCCGAATGTTGCCTTCATCTGCTCAGGATCGAAACCACTCCAATTCGTGATCTCGTCCGCGCCCTTCCGCTCCGAGACGGTCGAGTACACTATGTCCGATGCAAGGTGATCAGTTCCAGATTTCAGCACCAGGTCCTGAAGAAGTTGTTGCATCTTTTCAGTGCCCTGATGCCTACCGGCGAGCTCGAATAGCAGGCCCTTTGTCACGACGTACGCGATATGATCGCTTTTCATCGAAGACGTAGTCTCGGCTAGGTAACTAGCCAACCAGCCAGCTTGTGGGTCGGGAATTTCGTTGACTCTTGCCTTCAGCTTTCTGAGGAAATCAAGTCTGCGGAGGTCGTCACGGTCGGTTGCCGGATAAGTCGCATCTGCAATCGCGCGTACTCCCTGCTCGTCCGACTTGGGGAGTGAGGAGATGAACCTATCCATCTCCCGCTGACCGAACCTAGTTGCAGGAACAGCGTGGATGAAATAACGCGGAAAGAAATCCGCTTGCGAGATCCTCTGGTTCTGCCCTAGATCAAGGGTAACAGGTGATACGAGCCCCTTCTCCCGCGCGTAGGCCTTCACTGATGGGAAGACAAGCGCCAGCAAACTGATCGCTAGCTCCCTATCAGCGACTGGCAGTGCTTCAAAATGTGAGTTAAACGCATTCGCGATTGCCTTCTCTTTCGTCTTTTCATCGAAATGAAACCGATGATGAGGCCATCGCTCCATGACGTTTGGCGCCTCGTGAAAATAGTAGGAATTGCGAAACACAAACTCATGCGTTTCTGGAAGAAGGAGTCTGAGGCATTCAATCACGAGCATATCGAAAGCGTTCACCTCTCCTTTTAGAGAGTGGAGCGAGCTGTCGAATGCGCGTAGAATCTGCCCCAGGAGTCGAAGGTTCGTTAGTCGCTGACTTAACAACTGCCATAGCTCGTTCCGGTTTTCATCAAAGCCTTTGCGTGAGCCATCAGGCCTGAATATCTCTTCTCTCTCAACGATCGCGTCGATACGATCTGCGAACAGATATCTCCTAAGATCTTCATCGATCCGGGGCAGCGGAAGTTGGACGGTGAAGAATTTCTCGAGGTAGCTCCTCCCGAACGTGACTCGCCCCCGTGCAACCAATCTCGCCAGGGCATCCTTGCTAAACGCGCACACATACGTGACGTTTGTCAGCTCCGGAGCACCACGAAGAATTTTTAGTAGCACGCTGAGCTCTTCTTCGTGCATTCTGTCTATTTCGTCCAAGAGAAATACAACGCGCATCGGAAGTCGCGAGAATAGGTTCGCTAGCTCCTCTATCTGCGCAAGCTGCGAGTTAGGTGGCATGACGTCAGCTAGAAAGCCCCATCCCTTAGGTGCCGCCCCAAGCACGAGGTGGCCGTATTTTCTTAACGTCGAACGCCATGGCGGGAGGAAATACTTCTTGCGAACCATGGCTGCCGCTGTGCCAAAAAGCGAGTCGAGGAGCGTTTCTTCGCTCCCGGGGAGCCATGTTCGAAAAGGTACGGCTATCGCCCTCCCGCCCTTCTCGATCGAAGCCCGTATGAGATGCAGAACGGACGACTTTCCTTCGCCAAAATCAGCGGTTATCCCGATCGCAGGCTCGCAGTCGAGCAAGGCACGACCGAGGACCCTCTCCACAAAGTCCGGCCTTCCTATCGCGTCCTGCTCCCATTTGGTGATCGGATTATCGAAAGACACAGCAGACATCGGCCCGCGACCGCCTCTCGGTATCCAGTCAGCAATCTCCTCTGCGGTACAGCGCAAGGGCGTCTCGTGGTGGTGCACTGCCCATGTGAGTGCTTGGAACGTGAAACCTACCGCAAGCCACAGAAGCAGGTAATGGGGCATCGCCCAATAGAGGAACGTGACCACCGCCCATATGAGGGCCGCCCCACGGATAAACCCGGCCTTCCAAGAACGGAACAGGCATTGCAATTTCTCCGCGAATCTTGGAAGGATCAGCCCTAAGAGTGCGAGGGAAATGACCAAGAGGAGGGCATACAGTTTTGAGATGTAATGAGAAGTCGATGTCCAGAGATGGGACAGCGATGAACGACCGAGCTCGGCAAGCAAAGCGACGACCGAGCCGGATAGAAGACCCCAGAGGAAATCACTCCGCAGATTTCTCCAAGAATATTGCAATTTGCCGACCTCACTTCTGCGCTTCTACGGCGTCCCGTAGAGCTGCTTGTAGACACTGGCGTTGCGCATGATCGCCTGGACGTACTCGCGGGTCTCGGTGAAGGGAATCGATTCGACAAACTCCTGCGGATCGCGATACTTGCCCTGAGCCAGCCACTCCTCGACGCGGTCCGATCCGGCATTGTAGGCGGCCAGCGCGTATTCGAACGATCCACCGAACTTGTCGACCATGCCCCGGAAATAACGCGTGCCGAGTTGCAGGTTCACAGCGGGCGTGTACAACTGGCTCGCGTTATAGCGTTGCAACTTCACTTCCTTGGCCACTTGTTTGCCGGTCTTGGGCAACAACTGCATCAGGCCCACCGCATTGGCCCGCGAAACCGCGTTGGGGTTGAATTCAGATTCCTGCCGGATGAGCGATGCGACGAGGTAGGGGTCGAGCGCATTGGCCGCGGCAGAACGTTTCAGATCGCTCCAGTAAGCTCTGGGAAAGAGCGCTTCCCAATATTTCCGCGGGAGATCGGGAATGTCGAGGGCGAAATAATTTGGCGCGGAATGCTTCATGAGCTCGATGGCCTGGTCGTAATGCCCGGTCTCGTCGTAGAGTTGCGCAGTTTCCGCCGGACCCCAACTGCCGCCGTCGGGCGTAGCCGCGGCGGCGGCCTGTAATTCGCGCACGGCAAAATCGACGAGGCCGCCATTTCCCAGAAGCTGCGCCTTCTGCACGTGCAACTCATCCCGCGGCGGTTCCGCGGGCGCCACTTTGGCATTGCTGTCGAGAGGTGGCACGCGATCCAGCAAGGCGTATTGGGTGGTTGTATCGTCTGCCGCCGCGGTGAGACGCTTCATCCTCTGGCGTCCCAACTCGGCGTAATAGAAGTTGCGATAGCGATCCGAAAGCTTCTGATAAAACGCGCGGGCCATGAGGGGCTGGTTGTCTTCCTCGGCGAGACGGGCGCGCCAATATAGAGCCGAGGACGTTTCCGCGCCCGAAGGATACAGGGCAATCTGTTCCTCAAACGCCTTCTTGGCTTCCTGGATGCGTCCCTGCCGGAACATGAGCCAAGCTGCTTTCCAGTGCCCGTACGAAGCCCGCGCGACCGTTGGGAAAGCGCTGCTGGATTTCACGAAATGTGTCGAGCGCCTGATCGTACTCGTGATGGACAAGATGCAGATTGGCCGCGGAGAGCAGCGCCTGCTCCAGCCATGGACTGGTTGGAGCCGCGTGACGTAATTCATCGACAGTGCGGTAGAAGGCGTCGTTATCGCTAGCCGACCAGGCGAGTTGACCCAGCAGATAGAGACGCTGCGCGTTTACCTCGCCGCCTTCACTGCCGAGCAAGGCGAGGACTAACTTGGCGTCATGGTTCCTGCCGCTGCGACGAAGAGCATCCGCCAGGGCAAGTTGTAGCGGGGGCTTATCGTTGGTGGCGGCCTCATTGACCACAGTGCGATATTCGTCCGCCGCTTCGGCATAACGCTTCCGGTTGACCAATGCGTCGGCGCGGGTCTTGCGCTGCGTGACCGTTGGACGCGATACAGAGGGCAGCTTCTTTAACTCAGTAAAGGCCGCGTCGGCTTCGGCGCTGGCAGGCATCGTGTAGTAAATATTCCCGAGTGTTTCTGCGGCCTTCGCGTTTTGGCCCGAGGCTGCGTAGGCCCGTCCCAGCGCAAATTCCAGATCCGAGCGCACGGGTAAGCGTATCGGCTCCAACAAAGAGACCGCCTCCACTGCTTGCCCTTCGAGCAGGAGCGCGTCCGCATAGCGGACGGCGGCATCGCGTACTAGCAGCGAATCGGGATGAGCCGTGGCAAAGTCCGCCAGGTTTGCCACCGCCTCTCCGGTGTGCCCCGTCTGCAGGTAAGAGACGGCCAAATAGTAGGCCACGTAGTCGCCCAGCTCTCCCGCGTGGACTTTGGCGCGATTCAGCGGATCGATGGCTTTGGCGTAGTCCCGATCGAGCACACGCGCGTAGCCGACTACGAGCCATGCCAGCGCTCCAGCGTCTTCCCTGGTGTGGACGCGGGCATACGCTTCAACCCCGTTGTAAGCGGCTGGAGAACGATCCTGCAGAAGCTGTTGCGCCATGGGACGCAAACTGGCCGAAGCCACGAATGCCTGCCGCATGCGCGCGACGCGCGGGGAGACGGTCCGATGCTTCCGGGTGCTGGCCGGGTGATGCGCAGCGGCGCCGGACGCAGGCTTCCTGGAGGCAGTGCCGGACGCAGGCTTCTTCGCTGCGGTTGCCTTGTGAGTTTGAGTCTTCCCTGTATGGCTAGGCTTGCTTCTGCTCGCACTATCTTTCGCAGAGGGCTTCGGCGGAGACGTCTCGGCCTGGCTTTGAGGGGAGCTGGACGCAGATTCTTGCGAGGCCTCTGCCGACGCCAGCTGAGCGCCAAAGAAGCCGCAGAGAATAGCGGCTGTGAGTGCCCACCACTTCCTCGAACGTATTCGCACAGAACCTAATTCCACAGAACCTGATCGCACTACGTTTGCTTTCGCGGAGACGCGCTACTGACGGAACTTGCCGCAAAATCTAGCGGCGGAAATTCGAACCCATGATGGAGATGTCATCTTCTGCCAGACTGCGCAGCACCTCGTGCTGGAAATAGTCACCGCTGGCGGCTGCCGTGTTGCCATAGCGCTTCTGAAATGTGCCGCGGCTTTTGTCGATATCTTCCTTCAGGCGGTCGTACAAGTCCTTGTTGCGCCGGCCCTCGGCAACTTTCGCCTGGTTGTAGAGCTTGATTTCATCCACCAGCAGGCGCGCGAAGCGTTGCGCTTTGCGATGGACATCGGCATCTTCGGGCGAGAGTCCAGCCCAGGGATCGATGGCGGCAGCGGGCGCAGCGGCGGACCCATTTGTCGAAGCCACCTCGACTACCTCGGCCGCAGGTTCAGGATGAACGGCAGCGCTCGCGGGCACATGTTTGGGCGCGTGGGCCGCAAAGGGATCCGAAAACGAAGAAACCGTGTGCACGGCCGCAGGTGCGCTCTCAACCCGGCTCGCCGCCGCGTCTTCCTTGGCTGCGGCCTGCTTGCGCAGCGATGTTACTTCCAGCCACGCGCTGGTTGTGATCACCAGCAATTCCAGGGCGTCAGAATCCAACCTGCCGCTGTCGCCTCCGTCGGCGTAAACCAAAGCTGCCACTTTGTCCTTGAGCGCGAGCGGTAATACCAGCACCTGTTCGTGGGCCGGACGGCCGAAGTGCTCCACGAATCGTCCGTCCATTTCCGCGATGTTGCCTCGCGTGGGCACTCGATTCTGGTAAGCGTTCTGTACCGGCCCGGCATTCAGGTCGAGGGGAAAATCTTTGGCGGTTTCCTCGTTGCCGAAACCTCGGGATTGCCATCCTGACGCGGCTCCCGCCTTCACCACGAAAAGCGCGATGCGCGAGCAGTAGCCACTGGCGGCATCGAGAAGCGCACGCAGGATTTCTTTTTGAGTTGAGCCCGCATGGATATTGGAAACGGCGGAGACCAGAGCGCCGGAGGGTCCAGCCGCCGGCGCTTCGCTCCCCGGAGCCGGCAACGACTCCAGCACCTGCTGCACAATCTGCGACTGCAGATGCGGGAGCTGCGCCTGAAGAGCTTGTCCCACGGCGAATTCGACGCGCTGCCGCGTCTCGTTCTGTTTCTCGTTCTCGCTGCCGTTCTGATCCGCCATGGTTAGAGAACCATATCCTATTGAATCACGCTGGCCGGTCCGCGTGTCCCCGCAGCCTGCCCTAACTGCTGATTATACGGCACTTGGGGGAGTGTCCCAGGGTACGCAAGGACGTGTTCGACCGCGTATCACCGTGCTTCGACTGTAGCGCAAATTCCGGAGGGATCAAAGCTTGATTGAGGTGTCCAGGATTGTTCATCTGGGCATGCGCCGCGAAGAATGTGCGGCTGCACGCACGGATGCTTCTTTACCGCGAGGGTGCTGTCGTGTTGACGGTTGGCCAGTGGCCCAGATTATCGGCTGGAAATAAACTTGGGGCAGGAGTTTCGGGTTGGGTGCCCGGAGTTTACTACTTGATTACATGGTACCCCCCCTCCCCCCTCCCCCTCAATCTTTAGAATCATGGGGTTGGGCATGGTTTGGCTTGTAAAATCTAGATGTCAAAGAACTTACAGGTCAAAATCTAGAAAGCAAGGGGGTTACGGGCCGTCTCTCGCCCGACTCCTCCGAGTTTCTCCATCTAGATGGCGCTGCTACTGCTTGAACAATTATGGGGGAAATTAAAAACGAGCGCAAGGTCAGATGTCACAAGGGGGCTGTGGAAAACTCGGCTACCCGCCCCCCGCGGCTGGAGCACGATTGCACGCGGAGTATTGAAAATGGTGACAGACCCGTCTGTCCCCGCATTCCTCGTCCCCGCATTCCTCTCGCATTCCTCCGTCACGGCCGGGCGTTCCCTGGTGAGCAGAAACCGGTGCTCATCTTTGAGGCGCTGCAGCCCGCTCCGCGTTATGTAGTTCTTGCCTGGCGTCGCGGGCTCGTCCCTTTGTGGTCTTCTCGTAAACCCTTTTCGCATCTCGTAGTCTTTCCAGGGCGAATCCGGTGGATGCACCTACGAACGCGGATGAACGCCGATAGACCGCCCTTGCAACGGGGAGAAGGATTAAACGTCGTATAATCTCGTGCGCGCAGCTTGGGAGCAGAACATATGAACGTACAAGAACAAATCGAGAAGTATATTACCAGCCAGCCGGAGTCAAAACGCAGTGACATGCGCGAGTTGCATCGGCTCACACTTCAAGTGTCACCAGAATGCAAATTATGGTTCTTCGATGGTAAAGACAGCACAAATCATACTGTTTCCAACCCTACGATTGGATATGGATTTCACACAACAAAATATGCCAATGGAAAAAGTAGAGAGTTCTTTCAAATTGGTGTGAGCGGAAACAAAACTGGAATCTCTGTCTATATTCTTGGTCTCAAAGATAAGAAGTACCTAGCCAAAACGTATGGAAAAAAACTAGGCAAGGCCAGCGTGACCGGATATTGCATTCGGTTTAAAGCTCTAAGGGATATAAACATCGATACGCTTGAAGCGGCAATAAGATATGGGCTTGCAGCTTAGAACAAAAAAGGCAAGCTGATGAAATAATTCCATCGTTGTGGGGGGACCGCCCCGCTTTTGATCTCATTGGCAGCACCAACACAAACGGGCGCCCCATCCTTCGCGCACTTTGCGAAGGGTGGGAGTCCGAAATGCTGACATAAAGACTTCACAGAGTCTTACGCTGGAGCAGCGTCACCCGCCCTTGCAAAAAACGCAAGGACGGGGCACCCTCTCTACATTGTGCCTACCGGCAGACTCTTTCAAAAGGGTGGCCCACCTTAGCAGTTTTGCCTACGCCATTCCCACATAGGGTGCCCCATCCTTGCGTTTTTTTGCAAGGGTGGGCTGCGATGCTGCCCGCGCTATTTGATTTGTAGTGGCGGAGTGATCAAATCCACTCGATGCATGCAGTCCGGACTCCCGCCCTTGCAAAGAACGCAAGGGCGGGGCACCCGCTGTGTTGCTGATGCTGGCAAGATCAAAAGCCTGGGCCACCCGCCACCGAACGAATCGCTCAGAGCATCACCTCGCCGCGCTCGCGTAGACCGCCCGCTCGAACTCCTCCTCCGCCGCTAGCGCCCCATCGTCGCTGAACGGCAGCGTCTGCATCAGCACCACCCCGCAGGTTTTCCCGGAAACATCAATCCAGAAAAACGTGTTGAAGATGCCGTCCCATGCCAGCGACCCCGCCGCGCGCCCGCCTTCCACCGCCCGGCTGTTGATTCCGAATCCCCATCCAAACTTGTCGGGCGAACCCGGCAAGCGAACGGGATTCTTGATCAACTGCGGAATCGTGCTCCTCAACTCCGCGAGCTTCATCTCGCCGATCTGGTTGTGACTCATCTCCGCCACCGTCTCCGCCCGCAGAATCCTTTTGCCGCCGAACATCCCGCCGTTCAGCACCATCCGCTCGAACTTCAAGTAATCCCCCGCCGTCGAGTAGAGGCCGCCGCCGCCGCTGAAGAACCTCAGCGGCTTCATCGGCTGCGGCGGCGGTTCTACAAAACTCCCATCCGCCTGCCGCAGTTGAAGCGCCACCACCCGCGCCTGCTTTTCCGCCGGAACGTTGAAGAACGTGTCCGTCATCCCCAGCGGCTCGAAGATGTGCCGCCGAAAATATTCCTCCAGCGTCTCCCCGCTCACCTGTTCCACCAGTTCTCCCAGCCAGTCGTAGCTGATTCCATATTCCCAGTGCGTTCCCGGATCGAACATGAGCGGCGCCTTCAGAAACGCGTCACTATCCCCCGTAATCGCGGGAGCCAGTCCCGCCTCCACGTACTCGTGCAGCCGCGCATCGAAAAAGTCGTAGCCAAACCCCGAAGTGTGCGTCAGCAATTGCCGCACCGTCGGCGGCGTCTTCGGTGGCCGCAGCTTCGCCTTTTTCGTCGCCGGATCGAATTCCTCGAGCACTTGCACCTTCGCCAGTTCCGGGAGATAGGTCGCCGCGGGCTCGTCCAGCTTCACCCGCCCGCTCTCAATGAGTTGCAGCACCGCCACCGCCGTCACCGCCTTGGTCATCGAAGCGATGTGGAAAATCGAGTCCAGCGTCATCGGAACATCTTTCGTACTGGCGCGCTTCCCGAACGCCCCTTGGTAAATGACTTCGTCTCCCCGCGACGCCATCGCCACCACCCCCGGTGCCTTCTTCTGCTCCACCGCCTCCCGCAGCACCAAGTCGATCGAGTTCCCCGGCTTCGTCCCGCTTCCCGCAGCCAGCGTCAGGATCACCATCCCCGCCAGCGCCGCTGCCGCCAGCAAGCCTCGCCGCACCGCCCCTCGAACCGCCTTCATCCTTTTCATTCCTGCCCCCTCAGTTACGTTCAGTTCTCGCGCATGACGATCATCAAAACTCCAACTTCTTATTTCGCCTGCGCTAGCTTCGCAACAACTGCGGCAACTTTATCGAGTATCTGGTTCCAGCCCTCTAGTTGACCGCTATTTTTCGCGCTCTCCATGGGTTCATTTCCAATGTGGGTGAGTTTCGTCTGGCCGTTTCCGAGATCCTCAAAGATGGTCACGTCGTACGCACCGTCTATGGCCTCATGTTCTATTCCTAATTCCGCAGGCTCAACCTTGTTTCCCTGCGGGTCCGAAAAGTACATGGAGGAAACGATCTTTTCGTGGGGAACAATCTCGTGGTATTCAACCGCATTCCAGCACTCCTGCCCATCCGGCGTTCTCATGCAGAGGAGAGATTTTCCTCCAACGCGAAAATCCATCTTGCAAACAGGCGCAGTAAAACCCTTCGGTCCCCACCACTGCATCACGTACTTCGGGTCTGTCCACGCCTTCCAAACCAGCTCGCGTGGGGCATCAAAAACTCTTGTGACAACCATCCGCTCAATTTCGCTAACCGTGTTTTCTGTCATCTCTGACCCTCTTTCTTCATTTGATTTACAACTACATCCAGTTTGTCGAAGCTCTCTTCCCAGAATCGGCGATAGCTAATCGCCCAGTCGCGGACTGTCTTGATCGCCTCTGGCCTAAGCGTGCACACACTCTCTCGTCCACGCTTCGTCTTGATCACAATCCGCGCCCGCACCAGGTAGGCAATATGTTTTGAAATCATCTGCTGCGAGAGTGCAAACGGTTCCGTCAATCCATGCACAGAGGCAGGCCCATGGGAGAGTCGTTCGATCATTGCCCGCCGGGTTGGATCAGACAGAGCGGCAAACGTTGTACCTAATTTATCCACAACCATATGGTAGTGGATTATCTGCCAATGTCAAGTGTGAATTGTGGGCGGAGCCCAATTTTTGCCTGGCACCATTCCCACGGGCCACTTGCCAATTTGTTCTTTGCGATAATTAACCTAGAGATGTCAGTACAAGGGGGCTGGCCCGCCTTTGATTTTTACGCTGGCATCATCACAACTGAGGCTGGCGCACTTTTCGCGGTTTTCGAAAGGTGCGCGCCCCAAGCCAGGGATGGACGACGCCCGTGGTCCCATTCCCGGATCCCCCGATTCGCCTAAATCCCCGCCTTCCAAGTAGAATGTTCGTTACCATCGTGTTCCGCAGTTTGTTAAATCGTAGTCAAAATACTGCATCGCCGAGAGAATGGGAGCCATCCAAAACAAACTAGAGGGGCCTGTCACTGATGAACTGACCCTGGTGCAGGCGGCCAAGCGGGGCGACGACTCGGCTTTTGAAGAGTTGGTCCGCCGTTATGACCGCAACGTCTTTCGGATCGCGCAACACATCACGCAAAACCGCGAGGATGCGGAAGATGTGGTGCAGGAAGCGTTTCTGAAGGCGTACAGCAACCTGGCGAAGTTTCAGGAGCAGTCCAAGTTTTACACCTGGCTGGTGCGCATCGCCGTCAACGAAGCGTTGATGAAGTTGCGCCGCAAGAAGCCCGAGCGTACCGTTTCGCTCGACGAGGACATAAAAACTGAAGATGATTCTCTTCCGCGTGAGATCGCGGATTGGAGCCCCAATCCCGAACAGCAGTACACGCAGGCGGAGTTGCGCGAGATTTTAAGCAAGACGATCCAGGGCCTTCCCCCGGGCTTCCGGACGGTGTTTGTACTAAGAGATGTGGAAGGACTTTCGACCGAGGAAACCGCGGCCGCGCTGGAGTTGAGCGTACCCGCGGTGAAGTCGCGGCTGTTGCGGGCACGCCTGCAACTTCGCGAGCGCCTGGGACGGTTCTTCCAAAAACGCGTGAGTGGAGATGGCGATCAGTGAAATGCTCTGAGTTTCTGCACGAGCTGACAAACTATTTGGATGGGGTGCTCGACGAACCTACGAAAGTCGAGTTGGAGAATCATCTTTCCTGGTGCCACAACTGCTACGTGGTTTGTGACACCACGAAGAAGACCATCGAGATCTATCGCGACTCCCAGCTTTACGAATTGCCCGAAGACCTCCGCTCGCGGCTCCGTTCGGCCATCATGACCAAGTGCCAGCAGCACAAGCGGCGCGGGCCGGAGAGCGTGTAAACAGCCTTCGGACGTGAATTGGCGGCAACCCCGCGAAACCTCCACTCCATCGCATATAATGAATCTCGCGCCCTGGGGTGTTGTATGCTGCGTTCTCGGAATACCACTCTTCTAGTTTTGCCTCTCTGGTTCGCCTTGACCTGGTTTGCGCCGTTTCTCGCTCGAGGACAGGCGAACGATGCCGCGCAGACGCAGGATTCAGCGCCCCCTGCATCCTCCCAACCGTCGAGATCCCCGCAACGCGATGAGCCGCCTGCGCCGATTGCGGAACCGATTCCTTCGAACGCTCCGCGCATGTCCAAGGAGACGCGCCTTGAAGTTATCCGCGAGTTTGAAACTCTGCTTGCGTATTCGCGGACGACTTTTCCGATGGGAAGGAAAGGGCTGCAGTTGAAGCAAGGGGTGATTACGCCGAACGGGGAGGAATTGCGGCAGGCGCTCGCCCTTTGGGGGCCGTCTGTAAAACCAGGCGACCCGGCGCGCCTCTCACTGGTTCAGATCAAGGATGACCACATTCATTTCGAGATCAATGGCGGCCCGATCCACCGGACGAAATGGTATCAGCACATTCAAGTTTCCGGTAACGGCGGATCTGCGCAAGCGCCGCCGTCCGACCCGCAAAACAATCCGCACGGTTCGTTCGTGGACGTTTATTTCGGCAAGTACGTTCCCGAGATGACGACGCAGCAGTTGCGGGCATTGCTGTATCCCGTGCTCAACTTCAATGCCCGGGATAAAGAGCAAGCCTATCTGGACACGGTGCCTCCCAAGGTGAAGGAGGCGATCCAGTCGCATCGTGTGCTGGTGGGGATGAATCAGGAAATGGTGCTCCATGCCAAAGGCAAACCGCCAAGAAAGGTGCGGGAGCGGGACGGTGAGACGGACTACGAAGAATGGATTTACGGCGAACCTCCGGCGGATGTCGATTTCGTCCGCATTGTGAACGATGAGGTAGTGCGCCTGGAGACCATGAAGGTGGGCGGCGAAAAGATCGTGCGTACGGAGAGAGAAGTCGTATTGCCACAGTCGGACAAAAAAGACAAAGAAGCAAAGAAGGAACCGGCAGAGCGTCCGGTGAACGCTCCCACCCTGCGGCGTCCCGGGGAAGCCCCACAAGACGTGCCGAAACCGGGGAACGGAGCGGCGCCGCTCCCGATTCCTCCTCCGCCGCCGCCACCGGGCCAGCCTCCGAGCGGCCCAGGGGAGATTGTAGCGACGAGATAACGGCGGAGATTCACGATTCCGCGGAAGGCCGGATTCCAGAGAAATCCTGCTCCGTTTATTTTCCCGTAAGACAGAAGCGGTTACCCTATCGCGTGGCGACCGCCGACCCGGCGTCTGCGAACGAGAAGGCTAGCGCCACGTTCGGAAATTCCTGGCCCTCGACTTCCACATAGGGATAGACAAAATAGTTCAGCGCCTTTCCCTGCTGCGGAGGATTCAAGCGCAGATCGCGGCCCATGCTGAACTGCACGCGGTTCACGTCGTGCGAGCCGAAGAAGTAGTCACGCTTTTCCTGGTGCTTCCAAGCCTCGGAAATGTCTACTGGAATCCAGCCTTTGCCATCAATCCAGAAATCGGACCAGCAATGGTATCCGGCGATCTCAGCAGAGTGCTTGTCGGGAGGCAGAGGGAATCCGATCTCGAAGCGGGCTGGAATGCCTTGGGATCGAGCCATTGCAATGAACAGCGAATGGAAGTCGGTGCAATTGCCTTTCTTCGCGTCGCAGGCGTAGAGCACGTCGCCGTGTCCCCAGCCCGTTCCCGTCTTGTCGTAGCGCATGGTGGTGAAGACGTAGTCGTAGATGGCGCGAGCTTTGTCGAGCGGTTGCGATTTGCCCTGTGTAACGTTGACGGCTAGATCAGCGGGCAGGCCGGTCACGGGAACCAGTACGTCAGGCTGAAGGTCTTGTTGCTTTTCCGCCGACGAGAGCGAAACGGAAACCAGATGTGGTGCGGGTTGCCCCAGCGCCACGCGCTCATGGCGGATCACATCATATTCCACACCAAAATGGAGTTCGGGCTGCGCAGAACTCGACTCGGCATAGTAGATCTGGTTGCCGTATTTCGACTCAGTGGTCTTTTTCAACGGCAGGTCGCCCTGGGCGGAGACGATCTTTACCTCTTGATAGGCGTCGGACTGGGCCGCGGGAATCCAGATGCGAACCTTTTTTCCCGCAGGAAGATTCCTTACCGTAAAGGCGTAATGAAACGTGAAGTGGCGGGTATCCTGAGCGATGGCGGATAGAGCGAAAGCGATACAGAGAGACGACAATACGCAGAGCTTGCGCAACATAAGCGCTTCCTTTCAGGTTCTCAACTGAGAACGGATGGAGTGACGGCGATTTTGGAAACGACACACGGGCGTCTTAGAGGGAACGCCGTCAAGTAAAGCCGCGCTTGGGAGTGCGCATGAAAGTGAAGACGCCGGAAGCCAATCCGGCGATGCGGTATTTTAACAGAACTGGATGTCGGGTAACCTCCGATTTAGGACTTTCCGGTGGTCTCACCAAAACCTTAGAACGCGGAGAGCTGAGAACGGCCCGCACAGCACGCGGAGAAGGCCGAAAAAACCTGCCTTGACGAGTTTCTCCCAGCGGTGGCTACGGTAGAATCTCCGGGTGGCTGTAGCTATCCAATGCCGCGACCTGCGCAAGACCTACGACGGGAAGGTCGAGGCCGTGCGCGGGCTGAACCTCGAGATTCAAACCGGCGAATGCTTTGGGCTGCTGGGGCCGAACGGGGCAGGGAAAACGACGACCATCGAGATCCTCGAAGGGATTGCTGGAGCCGACGTCGGGCGAGGTGTCGATCCTCGGCCACTCCTGGCGCGAGAACGCTCGCGAGATGCGGGAGTGGCTGGGAATCTCGCTGCAGGAGACGCGGCTTTCCGAAAAGCTCACGGTGCGCGAAACCGTCGAACTGTTTGCCAGCTTCTACCGGGAACCGCGTTCATCCGATGACGTGCTTGAAGAGTTGCAACTTACGGAGAAGGCCGACGCGTGGGTGGGAAAGCTTTCCGGTGGACAGAGGCAGAGGCTGGCGGTGGCGACGGCGCTGGTGTGCAATCCGAAGATTCTTTTCCTGGACGAGCCGACCACGGGACTCGATCCGCAGAGCCGGCGGCAGTTGTGGGAGATTATTCGCGAATTTCAGCGAGCGGGCGGCACCGTGCTTCTGACCACGCATTACATGGATGAGGCGGAGCGGCTGTGCGACCGGCTGGCGATTGTGGATCACGGGCAGATCATTGCGGAGGGTACGCCGCCAGATTTGATTGAGCGTTTGGGCGGGCATCACGTGGTGGAGTTTGCGGTGGGCGCAAGAACGTCCGGGAATTCGGATGGCGCGGCGCTGGAGGCATGGCGAGCGTTGCCCAGCGTGGAGGCGGTGCGCGAGGATGACGGCATGGTGGCGCTGAGCGTGAAGGAGCCGCATCTAACTATTCCAGCGCTGCTGGATGCTATCGAGAAGCAGGGAAGCGAGTTGCAGCATCTGACCACGCGGCAGGCTAGTCTCGAAGATGTGTTTGTGCGTCTGACCGGGCGGCATCTGCGGGAAGAGTGAGATGAGGTTGAAGGGATTAATTATGACTGGATTTTTTCGCAACCTGACTGTTCTGGTTGTAACGTCGGCTGCAATGTTGGGCGGGCAGTATGGGCTTGCCCAGGCTTCGACGGCCGACTCGTCAACCGGCTTTCCTCCGCTGGACCAGTGGAGGAGCGCGATTGTCGCGGGCGACGCGGCGGGCCTAAAGGCGCTCTACAGCACCGATCCGGCGGCAGCGGTGGAGGCAAACGGGGTCGCGGCCAGCGCCGATGCGGACGTCAATTTCTGGCTGGGCCTGAAGGCGCGCAGCATGAAGCTGGAAATCGTCCGGCTCAAGGAGAAGCCTGGGGCGGAAAGTGTGATATTCAAAGCCGAAATCGAGACCGGGCTGCCGAATGGCCAGGCCATGAATGTGACCGATGCACAGGGCTGGCGAAAGCAGGGAGAGCAATGGCGCATTGTAGGCGCGGAAAGAACGGATGCGCCGCACCTGAAGCAGCCGTCGGACATGAAGAAAGATCTCTATCCGGCAAATGCAGATGCGCGCGCCGAGATTAAAGAAGCAGAAGAAAAGGCGGCGAAAGAACATCGGCGCATCCTGCTGGTCTTTGGAGCGAACTGGTGTTATGACTGCCACGTGTTGGATTTAGCCTTTCACCGGGCTGATTTCGCATCGGTTATGGTGGGCTATGAAGTAGTGCATGTGGACATTGGCTTAGATGGACTGAAGAATGGTGATGTGGCGAAAGAGTACGACACGCCGCTGAATAAGGGTATTCCCGCCCTGGCCGTGCTCGAGGCCGACGGCAAGGTAGTAATCAGCCAGAAGAACGGCGAATTCGAAGATGCACGGTCTCTCACGCCGGAGGCATTGCTTGAGTTCCTGAACAAGTGGAAGCCTGAGGCGAGATAGGAAGTCCACCAGGGTTAGTCGGCAATGGTTAATTGGCTATGAGCATTGCAGAGCAAATCCCCGTTGTCGAAAGCAAAGTTCCGCGGAAACGGCCACCCAAGCGGAACGGACGGTGGGCTGGATACCTACATCTGCTGATGGCGCGCATGTTGGAGCTGCAGCGCGAGCCGGAGGTCGTGTTCTGGGTATTCGTGTTTCCTCTATTGCTGGCGACGGGACTCGGGATCGCTTTCCGCAACAAGCCGGGCGATGCGTCCTCGGTCGCGATTGTGGCCGGAACCGGAGCGCAAGAAGCCGAAGGACTGTTGCAACGTTCTCCGCAGCATGCGGCATTCAAGATCGATGTGCAAGATGGTGAAGCGGCGCGGAAAAGCTTCCGTCTGGGGAAATACGATCTCGTGATTGAACCCGACGGCGCAGGAGGACTTCGCTATCGCTACGATCCCGCGCGGCCGGAGAGCGTATTGGCCCGCTCCCAAGTGGACGACGCGCTTCAGTCTGCAGCCGGCCGCAAAGATGTAGTCGCTACCTCAGTGGTAATTTCGTCCGAGCCGGGTTCACGCTATATCGACTTCCTGATTCCCGGATTACTGGGGATGAACCTGATGAACTCCGGGATGTGGGGCATCGGCTTCGCGCTGGTGGACATGCGGCAACGCAAACTATTGAAGCGCTTTGTGGGTACGCCCATGCGGCGTGGAGACTTTCTGCTGGCGCTGCTATCGAGCCGCCTGGTGCTGATGATTATCGAAATCGGATTGTTGCTGACGCTCGGCGTCATCGTGTTCCACATGAAAGTGCTCGGATCGATATTCGCAATTGTGCTGCTGGGTTCCCTGGGAGCCATCTGTTTTGGCGGAATAGGATTGCTGACCGCGAGCCGGGCGCAGAAGATCGAGAGCGTGAGCGGGCTGATGAATTTGGTAATGATGCCCATGTGGATTTTTTCGGGCGTGTTCTTTTCCTACGAGCGCTTTCCCGCCGTGCTTCAGCCGCTAATCAGAGCGCTACCGCTGACAGCTCTGAACGATGCGCTGCGGGCGAGCATTCTGGAAGGTACGCCGCTGATCCATCAATGGCCGCGGCTCCTGGTGATGTCTTTGTGGGGAGGTATCTCGTTCGCGCTGGCGCTGCGGTGGTTCCGGTGGACTTAGGAGGTTGGGGCTCAAGATGACCGGCGTGTCCGGCAAGCACGTTGACTTGCGAACAGCGAGTGTGTTCCCGTGACAGCATGGCGTGAATCACCGGCATGCTGCATGTTCTGCCTTGCACTGATCATTTGCGCGGATAGCCATTCAGCAAGCTCGCAAACCAGCCCCGCCCCAGTCGCCGGGGACGCGCAGACCAGCATTCGTTCCGGCACTAGCAATACGTCATCCACTCCCCTGCAAAGCGCTGATGAAGCGCCTTCAAACTTCGATTTGAAGGGGTCCGAGGGCGTTGCCGGATATTGTAAACAGCTGTCGCGCGGAGCAGTGCAAGCCGCCGCGCTGGAATCTGTGTGCGAGTTCGCTCTTTCTCTCCGTTGGAAGCTTCCGAACGTGATTTGCGATCAGGAGAGGACAGAGTCCCATGAGCGCCGACCCTTGAGTGGAATTCAAAGGAAGACGATCACAGCCAAGCTCCGATATGAAGACGGGCAGGAGCAGTACAGCCAGATCACGGTCGATGGAAAACCTGCCCGACCGGGGATGTTGAGGTCCTCGGGTACCTGGTCGGAAGGCGAATACGCAACCAGCTTAAGAACCTTTTTCTTGCCGCAAACCGCCGCCGAGTTCAAATTCGCGAAACAGGATGTATTGCACTCGACCGAGGTTTTCGTTTTCGATTTCAAAGTGGAGAGAAAGAACAATCTGCTGTGGTTTCTGGAGGCGCCGGGCGTCGCTACCTTTCCCGGCTATCGCGGCAGGTTGTGGATCAACCAATCGACCTTTCACATAGTGCGCTGGGAAAGGAAAACGGCGGATGTGGAGGCGCACTTTCCGATTCAGCGGGTGAGCACAGTGGTTGACTATCACGACATTACCTTGGCCGATGGAACCATCTTTGTGCTGCCCGTGCGGGCCGAAAACGACAGACTGCCTGGCCGCTTCCGGCAACTGCTGGCATGATCAACTGACCTTCAAGCACTGGCACAAGTTCGCGGCCCGAGCGCGAGTCTTGACCGGCGGCGAGAGGTGATTCAGCCGCTAATCAAAGCCGCTGACCGCTATGAATGATGCGCTGCGGGCGAGCATTCTGGAAGGTACGCCGCTGATCCATCAATGGCCGCGGCTCCTGGTAATGTCTGTGTGGGGTGGTATCTCGTTCGCGCTGGCGCTGCGTTGGTTCCGGTGGACTTAGGAGGCGGCGCCGGTTTCCGCTCCCGACGCCTTCCTCCCGAAAAGTCCCCGATCTCCAAGACTACTGCTTGTCGTACGCTGCGGTGGCTTCGACCTTGTTGCCCTTCGGGTCGGTTCCGCTTATCGTGACAGTGCGGCTTTTGCCATCAGCCGATATCACAATCTTGGCCGTGGCAGTAACCTTGCCGGCCTTTTTGTTGGTCAGCTCAGTGGTGCGGTCATCAATCTTCTTGTACGACCGTGTATCTGCGTTCGGATCGCCGGTGAGCGGGTAGTCTTTCCCGTCGAACTTTCCCGTCCATTCGTTGTGCGTGGGCTTACCCTCGCCGTCGACGCCATCCACGGTGACTTTCACGTTATCGCCCGCGGCTGAGTATACGACCGTGTGGTTCTTCGGGAACCCTGGGGGCATCTTCGACTTGGCCTCGTTCAGTTTCCAAGTGCCCATATTGGGGTTGGCGAAGGCCAATGCCGCTACAAAGCACAGTGCCAGGGTGAATAGAATCGGTCTTGTTTTCATGTTCCTCCTGTTTAGAGAAGCAAATTGTCAGATTGATGGAAGCGGAGCGGATTCTACGCTAACCGGCGGGGTCCGATCAAGGGAAGGGCCGAAGCTGGGCCTCGTTCGCAAGATGTAGGAGAAGTCGCGAACGAGGCCGGCTGCGGTGCTTGCGAAGCATTCTACTTACGTCTTCACCAGCTTGGCGGCTGCCTTTCGGACTTTCGCCCAGCGTAGTTTTTGCGCTTCGGCGATGCGCCGGCGGGCGTCCTTGCTCAAGGTACGGCCCGTCTTCTTGAGCTTCTTCCCGCCAGCGTGACCGAGAGCGTCGAGCGCCTTCCCTACTTGTCCCATCTCTTTTTCGAGACGGGAGTACTCCTTCCGCAGGGAAGCTACCACTTTGTTGATCATCATTAAAACCCCCTCTTGAGGTAAGGCTAACACGGAAGGACGTTAGTTGGGATTTATTAGAGATGACTGTAAGTTAGAAGCCTGCCCAGATGTTCGAGTCCAAAGAGCGTCTGACTATGCCTTCTTCTTGTTAGTGCCTTTCTTGGCTCCTCTTGATCCTGCCGGCTTGATCGCAGCGGCGAATAGATGCTGCCCGTCTTCGTAGGGATTGTAAGTGTCGCTGGGATACCAATTGCCGGCGAACAGGTCTCCTTGCCTGGCCACCGTGCAACGCTGCACATGTACGCTGTCGACGAAGCTGTGTTTGATGTTGGGAGCGCCCCAGTCACCGCCCCAGATCAGACCACAGCTCTGCGCGAGGTGTCCCAGGAACGAGAAATCGCCTTTCCAGCACGGCTCTCCGCTGACAACGCGGACGATGTCGCAGGCCAACCCGTAGTGATGAACACCCACGGTTCGAAGCTTGGTGGCGCCCTGGTTGAAGAGTTCCTGCTGACGATTCTGGCTGCGATAGGTTTCGTAGATCATGACTTCAATTCCCATCTGGTGGGCAGCAGAGACAATGCCCTCAACCAGTTGGCGCGTCGCCGGGTCCAGCAGGGAAGCGTCGCCGACCCGCGTTAGCGAGTTAAAGCGTGCGTCATGGGAGATCACATCGGTATAGAAATTCCCCATAGACAGGACCTCCTGACGTCCTCGCGCCAGGTGAACCATTGCATTTGCGCTTGCGTATGTCTTCCACCGGGCGCGGGATGGTCCAAGCTAATCACGAAAAAGTCCGACGTCCAATGAAAAGCTGCAAGAGCATTAGGAAGAACTGTCGCTTGTTCCCAAATTGGAACTCGCCCACGCGGTTTGCGGACGGTGTAACATCAGAATGTGAGCGACATACATTCAGAATTGGTCAATCCTGACCGCGCAGATCGCTCGGTGACTGTCGAGGCTCGGGTTCGGGAAGAGCCCGACGAAGAAGAGGAAGAGGACGACGAGGACGAAGACGACGATGACAACGAAGACGATGGCAATTCGGACGGATACTCGGAGTGAACAGATCCTACCGGACCGGGGTTGAAGCCGTTTCAAGTGACAGAAGGACGTACGGAAAATTTTCCCTGGTTTCTCTGGTTCCGCGTGTATAATAAAAAACAGCTAAGTTTGATTCACGAGCAATTGAAGGTCGGTATCGCCAACCAGCGTCACCCCCTCACTAGCAGCGATTCTTCTCAGCACAATCCAAAGAAACAAGAATAGGACTATCAATGGCAGAACAAGGAACAGTGAAGTGGTTTAACGACGCCAAAGGCTATGGCTTTATCAGCCGTCAGAATGGCGAGGACGTTTTCGTGCATTTCTCCGCGATTCAGGCGGGCGGCTTTCGCAGCCTGCAGGAAGGCCAAACCGTGCAGTTCGACGTGACCAAGGGCCCCAAGGGCTGGCAAGCGGAGAACGTCCAAGCTGTCTAAGTGACCGCTTTTCGCAGTGAAAACAAGATGCCCGCGATCCGAAAGGATCGCGGGCATTTTGTTTGGGAATGGAATGGTTGGAGTTTTAGGTGGTCGTAGGTCTCAGGTCTTGGGCAAAAACCTAAGACCTAACACCTTAGACCTGCCCTCGGCGGGCGCTCTGCACCATCTCGACTAGAACCTTTCTGGCTTCCCCCGAATTCCTCATTTCCCGCAAGAACGCAATGCGCGCACCCTTCATGCCATCCGAGGTCTTCAGGCGAACCTGAAAACCGAGCCGGTCCACCGAAGTCATCGCCGCCTCCTGAGATTCGATGCCGGCAAACGCCCGGGCCAGCAGGATGAGCGCATCCTTGTGGTCGGTATTCATGTGCTCAATCATTCCGGTTGCGGCATCGGCCAGCGGGTCGGGTTGCGCCTGGTCATAGTCCGAAGCCAGGACCCAGCCCATGACGCCGAAGCCTCCCACGTAGTAAACGTCCAACACATCCATGTGGTAAAAAGAAAAATCTTCAAAGTCCACCCAGTACTTGCTGTTGGCGTAACGCTCGAGGTAAAGCTGGCGAGCGGCCGGCACCTCGGGCTCCGGGATCGTCAGAACATTTCCTATCAACGTGACTCGCGATGCGCCCAGAGGATCGCCGCTGGTATCGGGCTGGGTTACCAGCAGGCTGGCGCGCGGATCCGCTTGCAGATTCTGGGTATGCATGGCCATGGTGCTGATGAGGAAGATAGGACGCCCGCGCCCATCCAGCCCGTAGGGCATCACCGAGCCAAAGGGGAAACCGGGCTGCTTGCGTGAAAGCGTGGAGAGGCTTCCAATGCGTCCCAAGTAGACCAGGGTTCGAGCCCGCTCCGAGAATGACGGCTCGGGGACTGCCGGCTGATCGTCGGCGGCACCTGTGCCGGCATGTTTTCTGGGAGATGAGGAGGACATTTTGTTCCCTACAAGCAGTCTAAACGAAAGCAGGGCTCCAGTGGTCGAACCCCACAATCGGAGAAGCTACTCGCAATCTCCGCGCTCTGCGGATCTTCTCAGGCGGCCCACCGCGTTCGAAGGTATGAGACAAACTCAAAGCCTTAGACGCGGAGGTCGCGGAGAGCGGCCGCAGAGCAAACAGGCACTCCCAGCCGTTCCAACTGATTGTTTCCGGCGGCTTCGAGTGCTAGACTCTGTTTGGTTTAGCGTGCAGCAGTTGGTTATTCTTGCCAGTGAGCGGGAGTAGTTCAGCGGTAGAACGCCAGCTTCCCAAGCTGGATGTCGCCGGTTCGATCCCGGTCTCCCGCTCCATCTTTTCAGTGACTTACAGTATTTCGAAAATAACTTGGCGTATGAGTGCTGCAGCATAGCCAATGAGATTCAAGGTCGGCCCTTGGTTGAGCTAGGATTGCGAGTGTTCAAATTCCAGTTTGAATGTCGAGAGGAATCACGCATGTCCAAGGTTTTCCTTCGAATTCTGCTCGGCATGTTTCTTACCGCACCGGTGTGGGCGCAGACGGTCGCGGTTCGCGCCGGCAACCTGATCGATCCCGCTACAGGAACCGTCGCGAAGAACCAAATCATCCTCGTGAAGGACAAGAAAATCGTGGATGTCGGTCCGGGCGTTGCGATCCCGAACGAGGCCGATGTTGTCGACCTCTCCAGCGAATACGTAATGCCGGGCGTGATGGACGCGCATACCCACATCACCCAAAGCGTACAGTACTTCCGCGAACTGGACGCCAACTACCTCCGGGAAGACACGGCCTTTCGCGCTCTACGCGGCCTTTCGACCGCAGAAACGCTCCTGAACGCAGGCATCACAACCGTTCGTGACGTGGGCAACGATGCCAACTTTGCTACCGTCGCCCTCCGCAAAGCGATCGACCGAGGCTGGTTTGTCGGGCCCACGGTCCTGACCGCCGGGAAAATCATCGCGCCCTTCGGCGGACAAACCGGAGGAATTCCCCAGGAAATCGGCCCGTTCTGGCAATTCGAATACTATGACGCGGACAATGTCGACGAAATCCGGAAGGCCATCCACGAGAACATTTACTACGGCGCTGACCTGATCAAGCTCGTGGCCGACAATAGCCCTTACCACTACTCGGTCGATGAAATCCGTGCAGCCGTCGATGAAGCGCATCATGCCGGACGCGCCGTCGCCGTCCACGTTCTGGGAGGCGAGGCGGCTTCCAACGTCATCGAAGGGGGTGTTGATTCCATCGAGCACGGCTTCTTTCTTACCGATGATCAGCTCCGTCGCATGAAGGAAAAGGGCATCTTTCTTTCCGGCACCGATTTCCCAACGGGCCACTTCGTTGCTGGCGAATTCCCAGGCGCGCTGCAGGTGGGCACGGCTATCGTCGACCGTTTGGCTCGCGCCTATAAGATCGGCGTGAAAATGGCTTTTGGCACCGATATTGTCACCGATGCTCCCAACGAAACGCGCGCCGACATGACGTGGGACTACCTTGCGATCTGGCGCAGCGCGGGCGTCCCTCCCGCTGAAATTCTGAAATGCATGACCACAAACAACGCGGAACTATTCCGGATTTCGAAGGAACGCGGCGCCATTGCCAAGGGATTGTTCGCGGACATCATCGCCATGCCCGAAAGCCCTCTCGACAACATCGAATCGCTGCGCAAGGTCAATTTCGTGATGAAGAACGGCGCAATCGTGAGGAAGCCCAAGTGAGTTAGAGATGGCTAGTGTCTGGCTCTCGTTCCTCTTTTAGAGTTTTTCTCTGGCGCCCTCAAAATGGGCTTCGATCTCTTCCAGGGTTTTCCCCTTCGTTTCCGGCAGGAATACCGCGGCCGTGATGAAGTAGATCACGGTGAAGCCGGCAAAACCAAAAAACATGGCCGCGTAACCATACTTTCCGACCGTGGGCAGGAATACCGCAGCGATGCTGGTGGAAACCGCCTGGTTGAGCAGCAGGGCGATGCTCATGCCGTTGGACCGAATGCGGGTTGGCATCAGTTCGGAAAGCGCCAGCCATACGCACACCCCGGGTCCGACGGCATAGAACGCCATAAATACGAAAAGCGTGAGGGCGACTCTCCATCCGCTGCTCTGGCTGGGCAAGGGAGTGATCAGCGCATTATCAATTCTCAGCGGAGCCTGCCGCGCTGCCTCGAGATCGCCGAAGGGATTGGAAAAAAACGCGACCACTTTGTTGGCGGGCACGCAGCTTTCCCGGGTGATTTCCATCGGAGTCGCCGCTGTGTCGTCGGAACGCGCGGCCTTGGTTGCGGCGTGGAAGTCTCCATACGAATAGATGACGACCAAAGAGGTAGGACGGCTGCCTATGCGCCGGGCAGCGTCTCCGCCTGAGTTCAGCAGCGTCTCGGCAAGGTTGTGGTCATAGGAGAGTGTGAGCTTCTGTTCTGTTGTGACCATGGACTGAACCGGGCTTCTGGAATCCACGCGTAAGCGTTCAGTCTGGCGGAAGAGCAGGCCGGTGCATACCAGCGACACGATAATTCCCGCTGTTCCCAGAGACAGCAGAAATTTGCGTCCCTTGCGATCCACCAGCAGGACGCCGCCGATGGTCATCAGGAAGTTCACTATGGTGAAAAGAACGTAGCCCCAATGAGCCTGGACGTCGGAAAGACCGCTCTGCAGAAGAATGTTGGCGTTGTAGCCAATGATGGAGTTGATGCCCGTGGCCTGATTGCACGCGAGAATGATGCAGGCCAGCACAAACGGGATCACATATTTCCGGTGCAGAAGCGACTCCTTAATCTTCGTTCCGGTTGAGGTCTGGGCTTTCTCCGCGGCAGCCGCTTGTTCCATTTCCCCAAGTTCGAGGTCCGCCTGCGCGGTGGTGCGAGAGCGAAGGAGCGCGGCGTAGGCGGCATCGCGCCTGCCTCGGCGAAATAGCCAGCGCGGGGACTCCGCCACCATGAGGCTGCCGATCACAAACAAGATGCCAGGCGGCAGCGAAACCCAAAAGATGCTGCGCCAAGCCGTGTCTTTAAAGGCGAAGAGCCTGGCGGGATCTCCCAGGCTGGCGACTTCATGGACGCGAATACTGAAAAACATGCCAACCATTGCAGCGGTAACGATTCCGAGAGTCAGCAGCCACTGGAAGATGCCGGTGCCCTTGCCGCGGCTCGATGCGGCCAGACATTCCGCCAAATACAGTGGGACCACTACACCGATCAGACCGGCACTGATGCCCTGCAACAGGCGGCCAAGAATCAACGGTTCATAGCCATGCGAGAGCGCAATTACTGGAATACTGATGACAAACAAGAGTCCGCTGAGCGCCATCAGAAGCCTGCGTCCCATCCAGTCTGCCAGGGCGCCCGCAAACAGAGTGGAGATGACGCTGCCAAGAAGCACAGCTGCGACAACGGTTCGAAAGCTGGCTCGCATTCAACTTAGAAGTGGCTTCCAGGTAGGGATAGGCGCCGGCGATAATGCCAACATCCACTCCGTACAGCAAGCCGCCCAGCCCCGCTACCAGCAGGAGGAACCGGTTGTAACCAGCCTTTTCGTTGTGCGCCACGGTGGCTGTCCTTTCGCCGAACCGGAGAAACCAAAAAGTTATTCCTCGCGAGAATACTACGGCAAACTGCTGAAACTGAATCTTTTCGGTCGCGGGGTGCGACTGCGGCACGCACCGAGTCGGGAGACTATAATGGCCTTATTATGACCAGCCATAATATTGAAACTCTTTCCGTGTCGGAGATCTGCGCTTACGTTAAAGATCTTGGATTTTCGGCTTCCAGACGCGTTCGCCTCTATGGCGAAGATTTTGAAGTGGTTTCAGACCCGTTTCCGGATGCGGGTGGTATCGCGGTTCACGTCACAACCAAGAAAGACTCAAAGGTTCGCGCACTGCAGATACCGGCGACAGTTCTTCACAGTGTGAAAGGACGGGGCCGCAAGGCCGCCTGACCGCAACTCCGTTAAGCGCACTTTTTTGGCACTCCGCACGAAGAACGCTCTACGCGTCCCTAGGCTTCTATCTTCTTGAGATCCGAGAAATGCCGCACCACGCTGACGAAAGATTTCGTGGCGACTGACAGGGTGCGGTCGCGCCTATAGGCAAGGCCGAGTTCGCGCCACAGTTCGGGGCCTTCCAGCTCCACCAGCTTTACCCTCCCTGCGGCAACTTCATCTTGCGCAAAGGCTGCGCTGATGAGCGAGACGCCAAGGTCGGCGGCGACGAAGCTCTTGATCATCCCGATGCTGGGCAACTCCATTCTGACCTTGAGTTCCGTGTTGTACTCGCGGAAAAGCTTATCCAGCAGTCTCCGCGTATGGCCGGTCTTGGGAAGAAGCAGAGGATGTTTCACGACGTCGCTGATGGGTGCCGACTTCAGCTTGGCTAAAGGGTTTTTGGGACTCACCATCAGCATCAACCGGTCGCGATAGATTGCCTGGACCTTCAAGCTGGGCGATTGGACCGGCAAGCTGAGTACTCCCACATCGAGAGAGCCATTTTCGAGTTTTTCGACGATTTTGTAAGTGAAGTTGCGATAGATGCTGATTTGCACGTCAGGGAAACGTCGGCAGTATTCCCCAAAAACTTCGGGCAGAACATAAAGGCATGTGGCTTCATTGGCGCCAACCATGAGCGTGCCGCGGGGCGTGTGTCCATGGTCGGCCACCGCCACCAGGGATTCGTCGCGCAACTTTTTCATGCGCAGCGCGTACTCGTGGAAGACCTGACCAGCGGGCGTCAACTTGACGGACTTACCCGACCGGTCGAGGAGACGATCGCCGTATTCCTGCTCCAGTTGGCGAATCTGTGCACTAACGGCAGATTGCGAGCGAAAAACTTTCTCTCCGGCACGGGAGAAGCTGCCTTGCCGGGCGACCTCCAGGAATGTAATGAGTTGATCGAAATCCACCGATGATTATAGCGCGATCATTGGACGGACGGTCTTTCGGAAGAGATAGATCTATCGCTTCCGAAGCTGCGCGCTTCCTCGGCTGCGAGCCGTGAAAGGATCGAAGCCCACGCATCTTCAATCGAGCACGGCGGCGCCAGGGGCTCGACCCGAAGCAGAGGCAGAGCGGAGCGGGCGAGAAGGTCGGCGGCCCGGGGGCTGCCGGTGAGTTGCAAGTGCCGGCGAAGGATGCGGCGGAGCCATTGTTCTTCCTGAGGTTCGAGAGTCGCGAACCGCACCGAGTCGCGGTTGATGTGATCGTCGTTGAAGTAGTCATCGGCGTCGGCACGCAACAGGTAGGCAAGGCCGCCGGTCATCCCTGCTCCCATATTCGCGCCTGCGGAACCGAGAATCACCACCACGCCCGCAGTCATGTACTCGCATCCGTGGCGGCCCACACCTTCGACTACCGCGAGCGCGCCGCTGTTGCGGACGGCGAATCGTTCTCCCGCTTGGCCAGCGACAAACAACTCACCGGAAGTCGCGCCATAAAGCACGGTGTTCCCGACAAGAACGTCTCCACGTTCCGACGCTTCGGCGTACGCGGTGATGGCAATGCTGCCGCCGCACAGGCCTTTGCCGACATAGTCGTTGGCTTCACCGGTCAGCCGGAAGTTCGCGCCGGAAATCAAGAACGCGCCAAAGCTCTGCCCGGCGGTGCCGACAAACTCGCAATCGGCACCGGTCATTTCCAGATTCGAGCCAAGGCGCCGCAAAATCTCGCCACTGAGGTGCGCACCCACGGCTCGATCCTCGCTGGTAATTTCAAAGCGATAGGGACGGACGGTCAGCGATTCCAGATCGTCCACCACGCGATTCAATTCAACATGGAGCGCGCTGCTGTCCTCATGAGGACAGGGAAACTGTGCGGGCGGATTGGCAATGGGCTGCAACAGCGAGGCCACGCTTTCTCCGGCTACCGCGGACCTCGGCCGCAACCGTTCGACGGCGCCCAAGATTTCATCAATGGAGCCCGCGCCCATCCCCGCCAGCAGTTCGCGTACGTCGGCTGCCAGTGCGCGGAAGTATGTTTCTACCATCTCCGGGTTCCCGGTAAAGCGTGCGCGCAGGGTTTCATTCTGAGTGGCGATACCGACTGGACAAGTGTTGAGGTGACATTGACGGGCCATGACGCAGCCAATGGCGAGCAAAGCTGCGGTCCCGAAGCCGAATTCCTCGGCGCCCAGCAGGGCAGCGACCACCACGTCGCGGGCAAACTTCAAGCCGCCATCCACGCGCAATCTCACTCGAGCGCGCAGGCCAGATTTCACCAGCGCAGAGTGTGCATCGCGCAAACCGATTTCCCAGGGCAACCCGGTGTTTTTGATGGAGGTAAGCGCCGACGCGCCTGTGCCGCCATCGTGACCGCTGATTGTGATTACGTCTGCCCCGGCTTTCGCTACCCCGGTGGCGATGACTCCGACTCCGGAGCTGGAGACCAGCTTCACCCCGATGCGTGCGTTTGGGTTCACGGCACGCAGATCGTAGATCAATTGCGCCAGGTCTTCGATGCTGTAGATGTCATGGTGCGGGGGTGGCGAAATGAGCGAGGTTCCGGGAATGGCGTGCCGCAGGCGTGCGATGTAAGGCGTAACTTTCGCGGAAGGCAGTTGGCCGCCTTCGCCGGGCTTCGAGCCCTGCGCCATCTTGATCTCGATTTCATCGGCGTGTACCAGGTATTCCGCGGTCACGCCGAATCGCGCCGACGCCACTTGCTTGACGCGATTGTTCGCCTCAGGGCGCTCATAATAGATGTTTGGATCTTCTCCGCCTTCGCCAGTATTGCTGCGTCCGCCTAGGCGGTTCATGGCGATGGCCAGAGTCTGGTGAGCTTCGGGTGAAATTGCGCCCAGCGACATGGCCTGCGTGCTGAAGCGGCTGAGCAGCGAAGCTGCGCTCTCCACTTCGTTCAAAGCTAGAGGCTGGGCGGGGCGGAACTCGAGCAAGTCCCGCACCGCAACGTTCTTGCCGTTTTCCTTCCGCTCTTCGGCGAGAACCGTCAAAGCTGCCCGATTTTGCTCTGTTGGGGATTTGATGTAGCGATGCATGCGCCGCACCAGTTCAGGCGAACTGGCGTGTTGCTCTCCGTTGCGGCGGAAGCGATACAACCCGGCATCGCGGAACTCCGCGGCAGAAGACCCAAATCCTGCGTCGTGACAAGAGATGCAGTCCTGCAATAGATCGTCCAGCGTCTTTCCGCTGAGAGTGTGCCCGGCATCCTCGAAGAACTCGCCGCAAACAGCCGCATCGAGCCCGATGGTTTCGAATATCTGGCTATTCCGGTAACTGCTGATGGTGGAGATGCCCATGCGCGCCAGCACCTTGCGCAGACCCTTCTCAATGCCGACGCGGTAGCGCGCCGGACCGTTGACGCCAGCACGGGCCGCCAGTCCCAGGGCCAGATGGGGATGCACTGCACTCGCTCCCGCGGCGACCAGCAGGGCCACATGATGCGTATCGACAACCTGGCCGGTCTCGACAATCAGCGGAACATTCCAGGCGCCAGCCTCCGTCATCGCTCGCCATACGGAAGAAACCGCCAGCAGCGCTGGCAACGCGGCTCGCTTGTCGCTCAGCGCGCGATCACTTAACAAAATGGCGCCGGACCGGGACGCTTCGGACGAGGCTTCTTCACGGATTCGGCTCAAAACCTGACGGGCGGCCTCAAGCCCTCCCGCCACCTCGAAACTGATATCGATGCAATGAACCGGCGACAGTGCGTTGGAAATCAAATCCATTTGGCCGGCATCGAGCAGCGGAGAATTTACCTTCGTATTCTTGCCAAGGTGTACGTCGAGCGACATTACGTGGTTCTCGCGCAAGGGGTCGATGGGAGGGTTGGTGACCTGAGCGAACCGTTGCTTGCAGTAATCCCAAAGAGGGCGCGGCAGGCTGGACAGGAACGCCGGTGGAGCGTCGTCGCCCATGCTCCACAGCGATTCCTGGCCGTGTTCCACAAGAGGGTAGAAGAGCATGCGGAACTGGTCCTCGGTCCAGCCGAAAGCTGCCATCAACCGGTTGCCATCGATCATGATTGGCTCGGCTTCGTGTTTCGCCGGAATCACCGCTACGGTGGGTCGGCTCTCACCTGCGGGTTCGAGCCTTACAAGCCGGGCAATCTCTTTGGGCCGGACAAAGGTCCCGCTGGCAGGATCGGCAACCAGCATCTCGCCGGGACCAAGCCGCTGTCGTTCCACAACCTGCTGATCAGAAAGATCCGTGATACCGACTTCGGAGCCGACGATGAGCAATCCGTCCGAGGTCAGCGTGTAGCGCAAGGGACGCAGGCCATTGCGGTCGAGCTTGGCGCCCACGATCTCGCCGTCGGTGAAGATGAGAGCAGCGGGGCCGTCCCAGGGCTCCTGCTCGGGAGCGCTGCTGGCGAGGAACTGGCGCAAGCCTGGGTCAAGATGCTCGTCGTGTTCCCAGGCTGGCGGCACCAGGCGCAATGCAGATTCGGCGATGCTCGAACCGCTCCGGACCAAGGCTTCGAGAGCGTTATCAAAACTCGCCGAGTCGCTCATCCCGGGCTGCAACAATCTGGAGCTGTTCGGCAGTCGAAGCTGGTGGCGCAATGTAGCCGTGCGTGCTTGAAACCACCGGCGGTTGCTGCTGATGGTGTTGATCTCACCGTTGTGAGCTACGCAACGGAAGGGTTGGGCCAGTGACCAGCTAGGTTGCGTGTTGGTGGAATATCGCTGGTGGAAAACGACAAATGCACTGGCGAACTCGGGATCGCTGAGGTCGCGAAAGAACGGAGCCAACTGTCCAGGTGTCAGCAGTCCTTTGTAAACGATGGTTCTTGAAGACAGGGAGCAGTAGTAGCCGCAGGCAGACATGGTTTCAAGTTCGTGCCGCAGCCGGAAGAGTTGCAACTCCAAGTCGGAGGACGCGAGGGATCTTAGAGCGGAAGACGTACCGCGGGGCGCAAGGAAGCACTGCCGGACAACGGGCAGCGAATCGAGCGAGCGCGGTCCGAGGATGGAAGGATCGGTGGGTACGGTGCGCCAGCCCAGAAATGAGAGGTCGAATTTCGCGGCGGCGGCTCGAATCGCAGCGATGGCTTGAGCTTCTTGGCCACGCTGAAGAAACACCATGCCGACGGCAAACTCGTCGGGCAATTCAATCCCGTCGGCGCGAGCGGCCTTGCGGAAGAAAGCTTTCGGAAGCCCGACCAGCAGCCCGGCGCCGTCGCCGCTGCGGCCATCGGCGTCCACTCCGCCGCGATGGGCCAGCCGCGCCAGGGCACCGAGTCCGCGCTCGACCACGGCATGAGACGCGGGTCCGCCAAGTTGGGCAATAAAGCCCACGCCGCATGCATCATGATCCGCCGAGAATGTGAGGCGCTTCTCCGCCATACTACTTGTCTAACCTGAAACACCCGTCCAAGTACAATCGTCAATTTCGATTCGTCCGATGGATTTTTCTGCAGCATGGGAACGATTTAGAGAGGTAACGTCTGAAAGCGGTTGCTGCTCGGCGGAACTCTAGCTCCGGCGCACCACATCGCGGTAACGCCGCGAGATTTCCTCCAGAAAGGCTTCATCGGAAGGCCGCAGCTCTTTTGGGATACGGAGGCGTTCTCCCATCCGGTCTGCGATGACTTGCGCCGAGGCGAGGCGCTGCAAGTTAGGAATATCGAGCCGGCGCGCAAGGAAGGTTTCGACCAGTTGGAACTCCTGGTCGGTCAGCGCCGCCACTTCGTGGCTCACCGACGGCACCGAAGCCGGTTTTTCCTGTCCATACCAGTAGAAGACGCCTTGCTCCTCGATCTCGTGTACCACCACTGTTCCCGCAACCATGTCGCCAAGGCGGCGATTCTGTTTATCGAGGGCACAAGCGATCGCTCCAACCAGGTAGAAGCCAAGAGAGTCGATCACCCGCATGAAGTTGCGGCCGATGCCTTCAAATATCGTGAGGGGCCGCCCACTCGCGCTGATTACCCGAATCTTGGCCTGGCGCTTGCCCGGAGTCTGGCCATTCCAGGCAATTTCGAAGATCGCAAAATAGCCCCAGTAAAGGCAGAAGAGCACGAAAATCCGAATGGCGACAACCCAGTTTGCGGCCGGGACCCATGATCGTTCAAGATCCGGAGTGACGAACCTAACGATCAGGATGATCGCAAGCGCGGCGACAAGCTGAATCAGCGTATCGATGCAGAGAGCATAGCCGCGGCTGCCGACCCCGGCCAAAGGAAACTCCAGGGAGATCTGTTCGGGGGTTTCGATGGTAAGCTTTCCCGACGGGTCCGAACTTGGGTCCAAACCGGGATTCAAAACCATGATCTCCGTTTCCTGGCTCAACAAACGCCAAAAGTATTGGTCACGGCTAGAGTCTCTGCTCGCGCGTGTAAAAGAGCAAGGACTGCACGCGCTCAGCCGCAGCGAATTGCGAGAACTTGGATTGCTCTACCGCCAAACCGCGACCGACCTTGCTGCGGTGCGGGGCGACCCCAGCAGTGTGCAGCAATCCCGTTATCTGAATCAACTGCTGGGCCGCGCCCATAATGCAATCTACTCGGGACAGAAGAGGACTGTGGGCGGAGTCTGGCAGTTTTACCGCCGGGAATATCCGCGCATCTTCCGGCGATTTCTGCCTTATACGGCGGTAGCGACCGCAATCTTCATACTGGGTGCGATTGCGGGGACGCTCTTCAGCCTCTCGGACCCTGATTACATGCGCGATTTTGTGGGGCCGCAGATGATGGCCAGCATCGAACGCCACGAGATGTGGACGCACTCGATTGTAGCGATCAAGCCGCAGGCCTCCAGCGGCATCATGACGAACAATCTCTCGGTGTCTTTTGTGACCTTCGCCCTGGGTATCACCGCTGGTGTCGGAACGCTTTTCGAACTTGTCTTCAATGGATTGATGATCGGAGTAATCGGCACCGCCTGTGCCACCTACGGCATGAGCGTACCGCTGTGGAGCTTCGTGTCGCCGCACGGAGTTCTGGAGCTGCCCGCCATCTTCATCGCTGGAGGCGCCGGGTTGCGGCTTGCGCGCGCGCTGCTCTTTCCCGGAGTATTATCGCGGCGCGATTCGCTCGCCGTAGGCGGGACAGAGGCAGTGCGTCTGCTGGTGGGCGTGATCCCCATGCTCATCGTGGCGGGAACGATCGAAGCCTTCTTTTCGCCATCGTCGACGCCAGCATCCCTCAAGTTCATGGCGGCAGCGGCGCTGTTCACGCTGCTGATCGCTTATTTGTGGAGCGGGGCGCGCTCCAGAGCAAGAACGTAGCGCCGCCGTTCCTTCGACTTCGCTCAGGACAGGCCTCGGCGGCTGTCGTGGGGGCGTCCTCGTCCCCACTTATCGGCGGTAAACACGAGAGCCAGCGGGCCCTTCGGCATCGCTCAGGGCAGGCTGCCGGCGCTACACCAGGTTCCGCTCCTTCACCGTGAGGTATTGGTTGAGCACCGCCGCGGAGAGCCGTGAAGGTTCAACCTCCATGCAGAGCGCCCCGCGCTCGCGCAGACGTCCCAGAAGCAATTCGCGGCGGTACACCATCTCCTGTGCTGCGACCACTTCATACATCGCTGTCGCCGTGGCCGGACTTTGCCGCGCCCGCAGCTTCAGTTCCGGCTGGGCAATCGCAATAAATAACAGCAGGTGCCGCGAAAGCATCTGGCCCGCAGCTTCGATTACCTCGGGAGTCATCGCGGTCTCTGCCAGATCGGAGATCCAGATGATCAGCCCGCGTTGTTTTTGCAAAGTCAGCAGGCTGGCGGCGGCGCGCACGTGGTCGGCTTCAGGAACTTCCTCGCGGACCACTGCAAGTTGCTCCACGATGTGGCGCATCTGAGCCGCGCCGCGCCCCGGGAGTACTCGTTGATTCACCGCGCGGCCGTACGCCAGCAGGCCCACCCGGTCTCCCGAATAGATTGCGAGTTGCGCAAGGCAGAGCGCCGCATCCACTGCGCGATCGAGTTTGCTGTAACCATCGGTGCGGGCGCGCATCAGGCGGCCGCAATCCAGCACGATCCAGACCGCCTGGCTGCGCTCCACGCGGAACGTTTTGGAGACGAGTTTCCCGCGGCGCGCCGTCGCCGTCCAGCAGACGTTGCGCAGTTCGTCGCCCTCGCGGTGTTCCCGCAGGCTCTCGAAGTCGGAACCCATGCCGCGCAGGCGCATCATGCGCATCTGCAGCTCGATCTGGCGGCTGCGTGCGAGATAGACGGAATGCTTGCGCGCATGCTCAAAGTTGGGATAGACGCGAACCGTCTGCCGCAGATCGGCTACCGCCCAGCGTTCCGCCATCAGGAACCCGGAGCGGAATCGCAGGAAAACTTTTCCCGTACGCAGGTCGCCTCGCGTGCCGGGCGTGTATTCATAGTGAATCGAGCAACTGCCGCGTGCGGGCACGTTTAGAATCAGCGCTTTGCTCGTGTGCCAGTTTGACGGGGGCAGCTCATCGTAGGCGCTCACCCAAAGATCGACTGTAGATTGATTTGCTATGGCGAGGTTTACGGCCGTAGCCACTCCAATCGAAAGCGGGCGGTGCCATTCGCGGCGAACCGTGATTTGTTTGGGACGCGGAAGCCGCAGCCAGTCGGCAAGAAACACCAGCAAAAGAACTCCATCCCATAGCAGCATCGCATAGAGGAAAGTCCGATTCCACAGGGCGGGAATGATCCACGCCAGGCCGACCCCGGCGAGAAGCAGCAGCCGCGGCCCAGCGCCGCCGCCGAACCGGCCATGGGGTTGTGCGGGCGTTTCGATGGGCGATGGCTCGAGAGGGCGGGGAATACTCACTTCGGAACCTCAACCGCGGCCAGCACGTCGGTCAACACGCGATCCGTATCCAGACCTTCGAGTTCCGCTTCCGGACGCAACACAATGCGATGGCGAAGGGCGGGAAGAACGGCGGCTTTCACATCGTCGGGAATCACATAGTCGCGATCGGCGAGCGCTGCCAGCGCCTTGGCCACCAGCATCAGGCTGATCCCGGCCCGCGGGCTGGCTCCCAGGGACACTGATGGCCAAGTCCGTGTGCGGCGCGCGATTTCGGAGATGTAGCCAAGCAGCGACTGCTCTACCGTGAGTTGACGAAGCTCCAGACGCGCCTGCTGCAGTACTTCCGGCTCGATAGGCGCGATCTCCGCCGGTTCGGTTAGGGAAGCGGGCTGGTTGTTGTGCTTCGCGAGAATCTCCAGTTCTTCTTGCGCCGAAGGATACCCGATCTTGATCTTCAACAGAAAACGATCCAGTTGAGCCTCGGGCAGCGGGTAGGTGCCTTCGAATTCCACGGGATTCTGCGTGGCCAGTACTGTGAACAACGGCGAGAGCGAATGGCGCACGCCGTCGATAGTAACCTGGCGCTCTTCCATCGATTCCAGCAGCGACGCTTGCGTCCGTGGCGGCATGCGATTGACTTCGTCGACCAGCAGAAGATCGGTAAACATCGGGCCATGGTGTAAAGAAAAGGTTCCGTTCTGCAGGTTGAGAATGTTGCTGCCCAGCAGATCGGCGGGCATCAGGTCTGAGGTACACTGCACGCGTTGAAACGTCACGTTCAGGGCGCGCGCGAGGACCTTCACGCTGAGCGTCTTGCCTAATCCCGGGACACCCTCGATCAGGGCGTGCCCGCCGCAAAGCAGAGCAGTCAGTGTTCCATCAATCAGTTCACTCTGGCCGACGATCACCTTCGCCAGCTCACCACGACCATGGGTCACTAGTTTAGTTATTGCCTGCATGGAGCTTCTCTTCCTTCTCTTTCTCTAACGTTCTGTCTTTCGTCGCGGATACAACTGGATCGAGCAGCAAGGTTGCCTGATTGAGCGCCTGCACGAGTGCGAGCGCCCGCTTTTCCGATAATTGTGTATCTCCCGCAGTCTCTTCGCTGCGGCCCACCTGAGCAGCTACATCCGGCGGAACATTGAGTCCGCGCTGCTTCATGGCCACGAGGATGTCGTGTGCGCTGGCGGTTCCGCGAATTCCGAGACGCCGTACCGCAATCTGCTGGAAGCGGCTGAAGGCAATTTCCACCGCAACCTGGGTGCCGTGCGCGCGATGAAATACGCTGCCCAGGGTTTCCACGAACTCCAATGGAGACAGTCGCGATTCCTGGACGAGTGGCACCACAGGCCCGCTGCGGCGGGAGAACGTCAGGATCACAAGTAGCGCGAGAAATCCCAATTGAGCCAGGGCCCACATCTGCGCCGGGTTGGAAGCGTGCGTCGAAGCCGTCTCGTGCTCTTCATGGTAATACTCGTCCCAAAGAATACGCCGGCTGTCGCCCACGGAATTCAGCAGCAGATCCAGGTTTCCGCGGTTCCGAATCCCGGCATTGCTGAGTGGCAACGCGCTGGCCCACCACATCACGCGGCCACGGCCCAGGGTATAGGAAACTACGACAGGATGGTCGTCTTTATCTTTGAAGTGAACCACAGTCGCATCATTGCTGGAGTCCCACACGAGATCGCCGTCCTGCGAGATCGGTCCCGCCGCGCGTCAGGCTGGTAGGCGCGGCCGGCCGGCATTCGGCAAAACCGACACGGAGATCCTCCTCCTTCGCGGAAGCTTGAGGAACGAACTCACTCGGGCGCGCACCAGCGATCAGAACGCTGCCGCCCCCGAGCAGGAAGCGTACGATTCCGTTCCTCTCTTCGTCTCTCGGATAGGATTCCGGACCCGCCAACACCAGCATCACCCCAGACGTTGCTGCCGGAAGCTGCGACGGCGGCTGTTTCCAGCGTTCCACCGCATAGCCGCTTTGTTGCAGGAGCAGATAGGCCGCTTTCGCCCCGCGACGCTGCACGTTGTAGCTGGAGGGCGTCCCTTCGCCCTGATCGCTCTGATTGGAACTCAGCCACGCGACCAGCGTCATGACCAGCAGCAACCCGATGCCGAAACCGATGAAGCCACGCTGCTCGCCTGCGGTTACCGGCATCCCAGCCTTTCCAGATGGTCGGCGAATTGCGCAAAGTCGCCTTCCGTGGTGGGACGGCTTCCGTACCAGCTCGCTTCAAACTTCCGCGTCAGGGCGGCAAACGATTCTTTCGACAGGGTCGAAGCTGGAATAGCATTGAGATATTCTCGCGGAGTCCGGGTCTTGTCGGGCGGCCACATGCCCTCCGACTCCAGGCGCGAGACCGCTGCCCAGAAGCCGAAGTGGATCGCATCCCTCCATTCGCCTCTGGCCGCACGTTCGCGAGCGTCAGAAAGCCATTCTCTCCAGTTCCGGGCGGAGGGCAGGAAGGGAAGAATCTCGCGCTTGCCGGTCCCCATATTCTGCCGCGAAACGCGATACAGCCAGATCCCGGCACTTGCGGCGGCCAGCGCAATCACGCCCCAAACGAACCACTGCCCCAAGTCCTGCACATCGGGAATCTTGGGATTGACCTTTTTCAGCAGTTTCCCAATCCATGCCCAAACCCGCTGCTTGAACAGTTCGAGCGGGCTCGGGCCGCGAACCCGGTCAAATTCGCGGGCGTTAAGGATTTGGTCAAGCCGCTTTCGCATCGCATCATCGGCGCGACCCGGCTGTTCGTAGAGTTCGGCCTCGGTGCGCATCGCTTTGAGACGCGTGCCCGCGTTGGCAAGGATGTTGGGTTTCCCCGCCACCGTGGCGGTCAAGAAATGGTCGAGAGCTTCTCTCAGGAAGCTCATGTCAACGGTCATTTCTCCCCGCGCGGTCTGAACCATGAGCGTGTCGGGAAGGGAATCGCGAAACGCAAGGGCTTTCTGCGGCGACGAAGCCAGCTCCGCGATCTGGTTTTCGTAGCGTTGAAGCAGTTCGATGTACTGATTTGTGCTGAGTGCACGGCCGTCCAACGCCTGCCCCGTGCCCGCCAACAGGAACAGCGCAGCCAGCCAATAGCGCGGTCCAAAAGCCATCATATTTGGGCCGGAGTGGTTTGCGCTGGAGTTGCGCTCGAAGCTCCGGGAACATCGAGACTTAACAGCATCAGATGCAGATCGAAAGCTTCTTTGCGGACGCGCTCGTCGTAATAGAGAAGCGAGAGGCCGATGGTGGCGAGCGGGCCGGTAATCGATCCGACGACAAATCCGGACAGGTATACCAGGACGGCGGCAGCGACCTTATTGTGCAACAACGTGCCGACACCCCCCGCAATTCCACCCAAAGCGAAACCCAGAACAATGGACAGCAGTAGAAAGACAAGATAGATAACCACTACACGCCAGCGGCTTCCCTTGGAAAGAAAGATGCTACGCTTCAGCGATGCCCTTGGCCCCAGGTTCTCGACTATGCAAGCTTGAATTGCCAGTGCGTAACGCACATAGATCGCGACAAATCCCGCGAACGCGCAAGCGATGATAGCAAATCCCACGATCGCGGCAATCACGGACGCAGCCGGACCCGGTGCAGCGTGCCGCCCTGCTCCGAGACCCATGAAGACCGGGACCATGACGGCGGTTGTCGCTACGACCACTAACATCATCCACAAAACCATCCAAAGGAAAATGAGGGCACAGGTGGCGAACAAGCTCCACACGCGGCCGCGCAAAGCTTTGTAGGCGCCCATGACGGAAGTCTCTTGTCCAAGATGAACCGCGGCAACCGCCTTAACCGTCGCGGCGTGTGAGATTGCCATTCCCGCCAGCATGATGACATAGCCGAAAAGCATACCCAGACCCAGCTTGGCCACAACTGCAGCGGCGGCCGCCTGGTTGCTGGCGCTAAACGGCGACCCGAGATTGGTCCCGACCGTAAGCAGTTGGAAAATCACGTTCGCCGCAGGCCCTACCATGGCGATCCCGACAAAGAGGAAAAAATGCTCGCGGTAGAGCGCGAAGGTGTGGTCCAGCAGTTGGCCGGTGGACATCGGACGCAGGGGTTCTGTCATGGAACACTCCCGAGCTGCGAGTGGGAAACTATAACATGGCTTGGCGCTCCGAGGACGGAGAAGTGGCCGCCCAACCGGGGATCGATTCAGGTTAGCAGGCAGGCTTCTCCGCAACCAGAAATCGGTTGCTTGCCGACGCAAGAAGCGTATCCTTTCCCTAGGGCCGCGAAGTGTTGGCCCGACGTGGTAACTCTGTGATTCCAAACCCTATCGGCAGCGTGACAACCATCACCCCGCAAGGTGCGCTAGGTCCTTTGCGGGTGGCGGTGAGAAGCGCAGAATTGAATCGGATTAATAATTGATGTACCTACGGAGGTAGGACTATGACTTCTAGCACTTTGACGTCGCATGGAATCAAGGCTCCCGGCGACTACATTGAAGAGGTGATGATCAGTGTGAAAGCGAAGAACCCCGCCGAGCCCGAGTTCCATCAAGCGGTGCGGGAAGTGTTTGATTCACTGCGGCTGGTATTGGCGAAACATCCCGAGTATCAATCCAACCGCATTCTGGACAGGGTCGTCGAACCCGAGCGCGTCGTGATGTTCCGCGTGCCTTGGTTTGACGATCAAGGAAATATTCAGGTAAACCGCGGCTTCCGCATCGAGATGAACAGCGCGATTGGTCCCTACAAGGGCGGCCTGCGCTTCCATCCCTCGGTAAACCTGGGCATTTTGAAGTTCCTGGCATTCGAGCAGGTGTTCAAGAACTCGCTCACCACGCTGCCCATGGGCGGCGGCAAGGGCGGGTCGGATTTCGATCCCAAAGGTAAGAGCGACAACGAAGTAATGCGGTTCTGCCAAAGCTTCATGACCGAACTGCAGCGCCACATCGGGCCGAATACGGACGTTCCCGCCGGCGACATCGGCGTGGGCGGCCGCGAAATCGGTTATCTGTTCGGCCAGTACAAGCGGCTGCGCAATGAGTTCACCGGCGTGCTCACGGGCAAGGGGTTGAACTGGGGCGGATCGTTGATTCGTCCGGAAGCCACCGGCTACGGCTGCGTGTACTTCGCCGAAGAAATGCTGAAGAGCCGCAAGGATAAGCTGGAAGGCAAGCTCTGCCTGGTATCGGGCAGCGGCAACGTCTCCCAGTACACGATCGAGAAGCTGCTCGACCTCGGCGCGAAGCCGCTGACGGTTTCGGATTCGAACGGTGTCATCTACGATCCCGACGGCATCGATCGAGAAAAGCTGGCCTATGTTCTGGAGTTGAAGAATGTGAAGCGTGGGCGCATCCGCGATTATTCGGACCGCTACAAGAAGGCGATCTTCATGCCCACGGACGTGAAGCTGGAGCACAACCCACTGTGGAACATCAAGGCGGATTGCGCGTTCCCGAGCGCCACGCAGAATGAGATCACCGCGCGGGATGCGGCGAATCTTCTGAAGAATGGCATCAAGGTGGTCGCCGAAGGCGCCAACATGCCAAGCACGCTGGAGGCAACCAAGCTGTTCCTGGATGCCAGGATTCTGTATGGTCCGGCGAAGGCGGCGAATGCGGGCGGCGTGGCTACGTCTGGTCTCGAAATGTCGCAGAACAGCGCGCGCATTTCCTGGACACGCGAGGAAGTGGATGACAAACTGCACAAGATCATGGTCTCCATCCACCGCAACTGCTACGAAACGGCCGAGAAATACGGCACGCCCGGCAACCTCGTCAACGGCGCCAACATCGCCGGCTTCCTGAAGGTAGCCGATGCGATGCTGGATCAGGGCTTGGTGTAGTCGCCTACCCGAATTAGAAGTATCGTGCGGGGTGGATGAAATCCACCCCGCAGGTTTTTGAGAATCACATGCCGCACGTAGGCTTGATCGGAACATATTCGGAGCGCACGACGTGCCCACAGTGCGGCGACAGAGTTAAGCTCGAAGACGTTAGAGTTATAGCGCAGGATCCCTGCCCGAAGTGTCCATCTTGTGGTACGCCGATCCGTGTATCGCATCTGTACCGTCTATGGTCGTGATGATTAGTCTTGTCCTTGGCTGGTTGATTGCGTATGCGACCGGTCTCGGGAGCTACATCGTTATTGCGTGGATTCCGTTTTCTCTGCTGGCTTTTATGCTCGTGCCCAACGTAGCAAAGGGCGTGGTCCCGCCAAAGTTGGAGCGCTACACAGATTCAGTTTCCAGAAAAAGTGCTTTCCGCCGTAATGTGGAACTGTTCCTGTTGATGTGGTTCTATTGCGCGTTCGGAGCGCTAGTGGGAATTTTTGGCTTGGAGCGTTTCGTAATGTCCCTGTTGGGAGCATCTCCGTCGGAGCTCTTGCGTATCTATGGCCTGCTATCGAAGCCGCTTGGCGAGGTAAGCAGCTCCTTTAGAGTCGGGCCAGAAACAGCCCTCCCGGCTACTTGCGCAGTTGCACTTGCCAACACGTTCTTGTGGTCTGTTGCTCTCTTTCCCATGTCCAAGATTATTCGGGGCTCAATGAAAAGAAATCGAGTGATTCGGCTGGGGCTTGATCAGCCGGACAAAGACGGCGAAAAGGAAGAAGACGACACTTGAGCCAGTGGATTTGGCGCGATCCCACCCCATCGGAGCTAGAATCTCGCCAGCTCACGGCCTACCGGCCGGGAGGGAGGCAGGAACGTCAAGGACAGGGTGAAGCGAGATTTCAGTCGTGCCTCCGGCACTGGTTTCCGTTGACGTGAGCTTTCCCGCCAGTGAACTGGCGGGCTATTTTTCGGAGGTGCCTCCGGCACCGGTTCGGTCATCGACCGCTTGCGACCGTTGGAATGATTAATGTGCGCGCGCTTAATTGACTACAATGACAAGGTGAGGATTCGCAAACGAAGTCATAGCGGCTCGACCTTCGACAGCTTTCTCGATGACGAAGGAATCCGAGAAGAAGTTGAGGCGGTCGCCATCAAGCGTGTGCTAGCTTGGCGGCAAACAGTCGAGCTTCGCTCGACCGGACAGCCGAGGGCGGCTGTCCCCACACCATCGAAGACCAAGCCACGCCCATGACCACACGTCCCATCCTCGAGCCCCTCCTCGATGCCGAAGCGCGCCTCGAAGGCTTCGAAAACCTGATGCCCTTCAAGGTCCAGAACATTATTCTGGTTTCGAGCCTCTACGACTCTTTCATCCTCCGCGAAGACGGACGCCTCAACGAGCTGTTGATCGATGAATCGCTGGACCTGAACCTGCAGCAGATTCCCGGGATCACGCATGTCTCAAGTTGCTCCGAAGCGCTGGAACTGGCGCGTTCGCAACCGCGCTTCAACCTGATCGTCACCAACCTCGCAGTCGGCGACATGACCGCTGCGGAATTGGCGCAAGAGGTCAAGAACGCTAGCTTGGATGTTCCGGTCGTCGTGCTGGCTTACGACTATCGCCAAGTCAAGAACTTTATCAGCAAGAATCCCGTCACCGACATCGAGCGCATCTTCCTCTGGCAGGGGAATGCGCGCATTCTCATCGCGATCGTTAAGTACATCGAGGACAAGCGCAACGTCTTGCACGATACGCGGGCCATGGGAGTGCCGGTGCTGCTGGTGGTGGAAGACAACATCCGCTACTACTCGTCGTTCCTGCCGGTGATGTATACCGAGTTGATCAAGCAATCGCGGCGCGTCATTCAGGAAGGCATCAACGTCGCGCACAAGCTGGTGCGGATGCAGGCCCGCCCGAAGATTCTGCTGAGTTCGAACTTCGAAGATGCGGCCCAGTTGGTGCAAGAGTATCGCGATTACCTGATCGGCCTGGTGTCGGACGTCGAGTTTCCGTGGGAGGGCAAGCTCAGCCCGGAAGCTGGTTTCGAGTTGGCCCGCCTGATGAAGGCGCTGGTGCCGGATGTGCCTGTCGTCCTGCAGACCAGCCGCACGGAGTTCCGTCCGCGCGCTCTGGCTGAAGGGTATTCGTTTCTGCGGAAACGTTCTCCCACCCTACTGAAAGACCTGCGCCGGATTCTCACCGAGCAATTCGGTTTTGGCGACTTCGTCTTTCGTCTGCCGGATCTCAAAGAAGTAGGCCGCGCGCAAGACTTGAATGAGCTCGAAGAACAACTGCAAACGGTTCCGGCCGAAAGCCTCACCTATCACGCCCAGAGCAACCACTTTTCTCATTGGCTCATGGCGCGAACCGAATTCGCTCTGGCGGCCAAGCTGCGGCCGAGAAAGGTCTCGGACTTCGCCAGTCCGGAACATTTGCGGCACGACCTGATCGAATCCATCAACGATTACCGCCGCGAACAAAGCGAGTTGGTCATCGGCGACTTCAACGCCGATACGTTCAAACCCTCGGAATCGAGCTTTCTGCGGATCGGTTCTGGATCGCTGGGCGGCAAGGCGCGCGGGCTGGCTTTTGTGCGCCATCTCTTGCGCAAAAACCGCATCAGCCGGCGCTTTCACGGAATCCGCATCGCGGTGCCGCCCGCTCTGGTCCTGGCTACGGATGCGTTCGATCAATTCATGACGGAGAACAACCTGCTCGATTTCGCTTTGCAATGCGAGGACGATGCCGAGATTCTGCAGAAGTTCCTGGCCGCTCCGCTCTCCGCGGAGTTGCAGGAGAGCTTGAAGGTGTTCCTCGCGGAGGTCACGTACCCGCTCGCCGTGCGCTCTTCCAGCCTGCTCGAAGACTCGCAATACCAGCCGTTCACCGGTGTGTATGAAACCTTCATGCTGGGCAATCAATCGCTGGATCCGGGCCTGCGCCTGGCTGAGTTAATTGACGCGATCAAGCGGGTCTATGCCTCCACCTTCAGCCGGCATGCCAAGGCCTATGTGCGGGCCACTCCGTATCGTTTGGAAGAAGAAAAAATGGCGGTGATCGTCCAACAACTCGTCGGCACCGTGCATGGACAACGGTTCTATCCCGATTTCTCGGGCGTGGTGCGCTCGCACAATTTCTATCCTGTAGCGCCGATGACCTTCGCCGATGGAATTGCCGCGGTGGCTTTAGGACTGGGCCGGGCCGTAGTCGATGGCGGGAAATGTTTGACGTTCTGCCCGCGCTATCCGCAAAGTCTGGTGCAATTCTCGTCCGTGGACGACATCTTGGCGAACTCACAAACCGAGTTCTGGGCGCTGGATTTAGACGGCGCTCCTAACGGTCGCCCGGGGCATCTGCACGAAATGCGCTTCGGACTGGATGCGGCCGAGACGGACGGCACGCTGCCCGCCGTCGGTTCCACCTATTCGGTCGACAACCAGGCGGTGTACGACGGCGTGAGCCGTCTTGGAGTGCGCATTGTGAGCTTCGCCCCCATGCTCAAACACGGGTTGTTCCCGCTGGCATCGATACTCGAAACGCTGGTAAAGGCTGGAGAAGATGCTCTAGGGGTTCCGGTGGAAATCGAATTTGCGGTTCGGCTGCCCCGGCGGGCGGACGAAGCGGCAGAGTTTGGTTTTCTGCAAGTCCGCCCACTGCCCCTTTCCCGCGATTCCCAGGACTTATCGCTCGACAAGGTGGAGCCGCGGCGGTTGCTTTGCCAAAGCAGCAAGGTTCTGGGGAATGGACGCATCGAGAACCTGTTCGACGTGGTGGTCGTCGACTCCCAGCGCTTCGAGCGCAGCCGCAGTCAGGAAGTCGCCAAGGCGGTGGCCCATTTCAATGGATTGCTCGGCGCCGAGAACCGGCCCTATCTGCTGATTGGTGTAGGACGCTGGGGATCGAACGATCCCTGGCTTGGCATTCCGGTGGAGTGGGACGAAATCTCTGGCGCGCGCGTCATTGTTGAGGCCGGCTTCCGCGATTTTCGCGTCATGCCCTCGCAGGGCAGTCATTTCTTCCAGAATCTCACCGCATTTCAGATCGGGTACTTCACGGTGAATCCCGATGCCGGCGAAGGCTCTGTGGACTGGGAATGGCTCAGCGAGCAGCCATCCCTGGCAGAGGACGGATGCGTCCGCCACTTACGGTTTGATGCGCCGCTGCGCGTGATCATGAACAGCCGACAAAGTCAGGGCATTATCTTCAAGCCGGAACCCGCCAGCCTTCCGTAGATCCGTGGAGGCGCCGCTTCCACACTTCCGCCCGCGAGCCATCATCAAAGCCTTGAGATGCCGCTCACGGAGCCGTTTTATCAGGCTCCGCTGCGGGTGCATGTTTGTGGAAAAGCTTGTTATGAATATCGGGCCAGAACTCGTCGAATATGCCACCAGCCATGCCGTACCCTAATGCGATCGACGAGCGGCTTAGAGTAAGGGTGATCCCCCGGTCGTTTTCATATCTTGGAATCGCGGGAGTGGTGGCGGTCGCGGGCGTGATGGAGATTAGAGTTCTCCCGGGGTAGTACAGGTTGGAGAGGGCGCCGCTGGTAAATGCGCCCAGGATACTGCTCCAGTTGACGACATGCCGGCCCCGGTCGTCGTGGCACCAGAATTCTTGCCTTGCGCCAAACAGCAGGCGGTGTGCGATGCTGCCTTCTCCCAAGCGAAAGTAGCGTGGGTCTTGCTTGAGCAGTACCGGATAGACAAAGTTGCTCCAAAATCCGCTGGAGGCGTTGTCCGCCAGGGAAGCGCCGTAACGCTTGGCGTAGCCCTCCGCGCCTTGACCGTAGGCAGGAAATTCGTTTTCCGCCTGGCTCAGCCCCGCTTGCAGGCCAACGATCGTCAGCGTTGCGGGATCGATGGTTGCTTTAGCAAACAGGTGAAACTTCTCCCCCGCAGTCAGGGGCGGAGCATCCTGCCGGCTGGTGACCGCGAAATGCGGCACCACGCCCAGCACCCGTTGGGATTGCTCTTTCTTCTCAATTTGCTTTTCTTCTTCTGACTTGGTTTTAGCGCCGCTCTGAGCTTGACCGGGCGCAGCCGAAGACGGCGTACTTGATTGCGGCGGAGTCTGCTGCGCCGCGGACGGAAAACAAGAGAAGAGTGTAAATACAAAACAAACCAACCATGGGGCGGCAGCTGACTCTATTGGCAAGCGCTTCTCCTTGAGCGGAAATAACATTTTGACGCCATGTCTCACGGATGCCGGTGCAGCACATGGGTAGCAATATCCGGCCAATATTCCCGGAAGGTGTTGGTCAGCGCATCCCGCCCCAGCGCCCATCCATACTTGGTGGCGAGCGCTCCCAAAGTGCGGCTCCGGCTGGGGTAATACGACACAGAGATTCCCTGTGCGATTCCCCTGCCCAGCAGTTCCGAGGCGTTAAAGCTATTGTGGCCGTGATAGTCCGGAGTAACAAAGATGCGAGTGCCGGCATACAGGCCGCGTTTCCAGAAGTTACCGTGTCCCATCGCGTAGTAGCGCTCGTCCTGATGGAACACCGTGGGCAGTGCGAAAATGACCCAATAATTGCCATCCGTCTTGTCGAGAAAGCCGCGCCAGTAGTATCTGCCGTACCCCGGAAGTCCCTGTCCGAGCTGCGGATGGGCATCGGTCCACTCCGCGATGGCGGAGGTTATGCCTACGAAGATGAACGATGAATAGTCGAAGCTGTTCTGAGTCGCGATCTTAAAGGCCTGCTTGGGCGTGGGCGGCGGCGGAATTGCTCCCGCGCTAACCGCGCGGAAATTCGGCATCACGCCAAGAATTCGTTTAGGCTGCTGCTGCTCAGGCGGAACGCCTTGGTTCGCTGGCGCTGTACTCTGACCGGTACTCTTCTCCTCGGACTGCTTCGGGTTGGTCCCAGACGTTTCCGTTTGCCGAGTTTCAGTTTGCGGAGTTGGAGACGCAGGATCCGATGGCGGCGGAGTCTGCTGCGCCACGGACGGAAGAGAAAGAAAGGCTGCAAATACAAGGGCAATAAGCGGTCGAGCGACGAACTGGATCGGCAAGCATTCTCTCCCCAAGAGCATTCTCACAACAGAATGGCGTTGTGTCATTCTAACAGTCAGGCTTCCTTCGTCCCGAAGTTTGCTGCCCGTTTACATTGATTTACAAACTTCACCTTCCTGCGCAGAGACTCTAAAGCCAAGAAAAAGGCGGCCAAAATGACGGCCGCCTCCCAGTAAACCGTTCCCGCTAAAAGTGGAAACCGATCTCCGCTGTGAGCGAACGCGGCGTGACATAGTGCGTACCACTGAACGTGGAAAGGAAGTTGTAAAGGGCGTACTTGTTCGTCACGTTGATGGCGGTCAATTGCAGACTCATCTTGTATTTATCGCCGTGGAACAGGTTGTCATGTCCGACGGCGATATCGAAAAGATGACGAGGGGCAATCCGCGGGGGATTCTTGTCGTCGTTTTCCGTTCCCGGAGCCGGCACCTGCAAGAGAGTGGATCCGAACTCTTTCACTGGGCAAGCAAGAGGTTGGCCCGGAACAACGGTCATCCCGATAGGAGTGTTCGGGGTGGCGCGTTGCGTCCCGCAGAATAGGCCGGACTCGAACTCCTGATCGGCAGTGAGCGGAACTCCGAACGAATCTGTCAGGCTGATATAGTCTGTGCCTCCAACTGTTATCCCTTGGGCGCAATTGCCGCCGAAGCAAGGGGTCTGTCCAGCAACCAGGCCACTGTCATAGCGCCAGTTAAAGCCAAACCAGGGCCCGGTCTTCCACGGCTGATATTGCAAGTGCGTGGTGAGATTAAACTTCTCGTCGTGATCAATCCGAAAGGGCGTGGATCCGCCCGCCAGCGCCACCGAAGGAACTGCGCCGGCTCCGCCGATCTGGGGCGTAAAGAAGCGCGCTGCCACACTGGAGAAGACGGCCAGCGCCGAGAATCCATGGAAATTCGGCACGCTCACTCGACCGGCATATCCCGGAATCTTCGACCGCTCCCATTCCACGGGAAACGTGATGGGAGTATTACCCAGGATGCTGAAGTCGTAGCCGTTGTGCGTGTACTTCCAGATGTACTCACCCGAAAACACGAGATAACGCCCAAAAGCCTGCTGAATGCCGGCATGGAACTCGTTGCGCCAGCCCGGACTAAATGGCGTGGAGCCCGGAACCGTACAGCCAAGAAGCGGTTCCAATACATCATTCGCGCATCCGATGCTGGAGAGCACCAGGTTTTCGTTAAAAGGGGTTTCCAGCAGTCGCGCATAGGATATGCGAAGCACGGTGTTCGTCTTCTTGATGTTGTAGGCGACTCCGATGCGAGGCTCAGCTTCCTTGTGCGTGGTAAGGCCATTGTAGAAATCACCGCGCAGGCCCAGGTTCAGGGACCAGTTTCCCCTGGTGATGGCGTCTCGCGCGTATACGGAGAATTCCTTCACGTCGGTGTGACCGTTAAAGGTGAACAAACGACCGCCCGTCGTCAGGTCGTAGGGCGGCAGCACCGCGCACGGATCGGGAGGAGGATTGCCGTTCGGACAGCCGAATGTGACGGGAAGCAACGTGGGATCGACGATGCCGAGAGAGTCCTGCTCATCGAGAAACGTCTGCTGGTAGACCGCCCCGAGCTTTATGTTGTGGATTCCTTTCACGTAGGAAAGATCTGACCGCAGGCCAGAGTTGGTCAGCTTCCGATTCTGTCCGACCGTTTCTCTTTGCAGATTGATGGGCCCAAGATCGGCGAAAGGATTGCCGCTGGGATAGTAGTTGAATTGGTCCCGGCGAACAAATCCGCCCACAGTGAACACAAAGGTGGAGTTGAGCAGCCGCGTCCAGGATGGCGCAATGTTGAAGGTCTTGATCTGCGAGCGCTGATCCGCCGGACCCACGACATTGCCATTGGGATCAAGACCGCCAGCGCAGACTACGACGCAATTCCACGGCGTCGCGTTCTGGGAGTCAAACGTGTTCGGCGTCTGGAACCATGAGCGCGTGTAGCCGATGTTCAAATGGATGGAATCCCCGGGAGTGATCTGGTAATCCACGCGGTCGAACAGGTTCTCTTCGTTGCCCTTGTCGTGCAGCACGACAAACTCCGGTGGATCCAGGAATCGCCCGCTGTTCAAACCGCTTACCGAAATGAAGTTTCCCCAGTTCTGACCGCCGTACGAGAGATCGAGTGCTCCGGTGGAGGTTCCGAAAGAACCATAGGAGGCGGTGATGCTGCCGTGCGGTGTCGTCACTCCCTGTCCGGAGCGCGTGGTCACATTGATGACGACGCTGGTTTTGTCTCCAAATTCCGCGGGCGGCGCCCCAGCGATCACTTCCATCGACTGGATCGAGTCCAGCGGAATCTGATTGGAGAAAATCTTGCTCTGCTGGTCGGTGATGGGTTGACCGTCAACCGAAAACGAGGCCTCTGCGTGCTCACCCAGGCCGTGGAACAGTCCGTTCGAGTCCGCCGAGATACCGGGGGTGGCGAGCGTCACCAGCGAACTCAGTGACGACGATTGACTTTCCAGTGGGAGCTTGTCGAACAGGCTTCTGTCCACGTCCGTGTGGAAGGTTGGATCGTTCTCGATCAGATCTCCGGCTTCCGCCTCAACCGTTACCGCCGTGATCGATCCCGACACGGTCAGCGTGATGGCAACGCTGACCGGCACGGCAGAACGAGGTTCCACGTCCTGAACGTAGGCCGAGAAGCCCGGGGCAGTCACAGTCAGGTGGTAGGGATTGAAGGGAATGTTGGTGAAAGCAAATTTCCCGGCTCCATCTGTGGTGGTAGAACGATCAAAGCCGCTTACGGGATTGCGGATCTCCACCGTAGCCTTAGCGACGACGGCACCTGTCGGATCGACCACGCTCCCATGGATGGAACCGGAGTTTCCAACAGATTGAGCACCGACTGCAGCTGGTTAGAAACGTAACGGCGAAAATGGCGATGAACCGCCACTGGTATGAAGTAGGCATAAATCCTCCTGAGAAAGGTCAAGGAATAGGGATCAGCCGGCGCGCACGCCGAAGCTTCGATGTTCGGGAATCCCTAAACGGCAGGAGGACCACGAATGCCCAAGTCAAGAACGCTGAGCCGGGCCTTCGCGATAACTGCTTCTTCTTGCAGCAACCCGATCGCTTCAAGAACCGGCCGGGCGTGATTGCAAGCGGCGGCGGGCGTGGTGCTATGGGACACCACGCAGATGGAGCAGGAAGCGGATTCGGTCTGGTTGGGATGGTTGTGGGTAGGCTCCACCACCGCTGTCCATAACATCAGGGACAGGCAGAGCCACGTCAACCATCGACAAGTAAACCGCATGCGTTCCTGCATTGGGCTAGATTCTGTTTAGCTTATATTGGTTGTCTCCCACAAGGCAATGCCGGGGCAGGCACATGTGAATTAGCGCACAAACGGGCTCAATCTATGCTCGCGAAACTCCCCTGGCAGGGCTAACATCTCCCCCGCATCTCTGCAACGTACGGCCCATTCCAGCAGGCTTCGGTATTGCTCAAACTTGTCGATATTGCCCAGCCACTCAGTGCCGCTGGAGTTTGTGATAACAACTACATTGGGCATGTCGCATGGCCCAACACAGCCGCTGATCGTCAACTGAACCCGCTTCAGCAGTCCCCGGTTTCGCCATTCACTCTTGAGCCACTCTACCGGCACTTCGGGCAACCCACGCTCCGTATTGCCGCAACAACAGCCCCGGCAGATCGTAACCTGTCCAACCACCAGGCGCTTGGTTTTGAGTGGGCAATCGTCCTGCGCGTTCACTGTGCTCGACAAAATCGACTCTCCGTCATCCGACCTCAGAGCTTCGAGGCAACAACCGCGTGGAATTGAGAATGAACGTCAATTCTGAGCTAACGTGAATGAACGCAGCCAACAGAGGATTAAGGAATCCAAAGGCCGCAAGACCCACCCCGATGCTGTCGACGACCAAGGTCCCCACGAAGTTTTGCATGATGATCCCGCGGCAGCGGCGCGCCACCCGCAGGGTCTCGACAAATTTATTCAGGTCGCTTCCAATCAGAATCACGTCAGAACTCTCCCGGGCAACATCTGTTCCCGAGCCCATTGCAATTCCTACGTTGGCCGCTACTAGGGCGGGAGCATCGTTAATGCCATCCCCGACCATCGCGACTTTGCGATTGTTTTCGCGCAGCTTGGTCACCCACGCCGCTTTCTGGTCCGGCAGAAGTTCTCCAACGGTTTCATCCACTCCCAGTTCCCGGCCAATCACCGTGGCAACGTTCTGCAAGTCTCCGCTGAGCAGAACGGTCTTCAAACCCATCCTCTGCATCGCAGCCACCGCGTTCTTGGCTTCGGGGCGCAGAACATCTGCGATAAGGACGCTGCCCAGAACCTGATGCCCGCGTGCAACGTACACCGCCGAAATTCCGTCGGCGGCTGTCCCGTTCGCCGGTGGCACGATCAAACCTCCCTCAGACATTAGGACTTTGCTGCCCACGGCGATGTTCTCTCCGGCATACTGCGCAATCACGCCTTTGCCGGGCGTGTAAGAAAACTGATCTGGTTCCATAGCCTCAATTCCTAACTCACTCGCACGCGCCAGGATCGCCTTTGCCAGCGGGTGTTCTGACTTGCATTCCGCGATGCTGGCGGCTGCGATAAGCTCCCTCTCCGTGGATCCGTTGAGAGGAACTACCTCTCGAATTTGCGGCGTTCCGAAAGTGAGCGTGCCTGTCTTATCCAGCAGAACCGTGTCCACGACTGCGAGCGTTTCGAGATATAAGCCGCCTTTGATAATCGCTCCCTGATGAGCGGCGCGGCCAATCGCGCCTAGCACTGCAAGTGGTGTTCCCGCCGCAATACCGCAAGCCCCTGCCACGATAATCACCGAAATTGTTGACCGGGCGTTATGAGTGATGAAGAAGGTCAGAATTGCTGCGCCCAGCGCGAAATACACAAGATAGCCTGCCAGACGATCCGCGGTTTTCTGGATGGGAGCCCGTGACTTTTCTGCATGTTCGACGGCCTCGACTATCTTCCCGAATGTTGTGTCGCGCCCAAGTTTGTCGGCGCGGACTTCCAATGCTCCGGATTGATTGACTGTTCCCGCATAGACCGTATCGCCGGAAGCCTTCTCCACCGGCATCGCTTCTCCGGTGATGGCTGCTTGGTCAACAAAAGAACGGCCTGCTGAAACCAAGCCGTCCACGGGAATCCGTACACCCGGTTTCACGATCACGGTGTCGCCCAGCCGAACCCCGTCGGCGGATATTTCGATCACGTCCCCATTTCGACGCACGGCTACAGTCCGCGGCAGAAAATCAAGAAGGTTTTGAATGGCCCGGCGTCCTCGGCCAACCGTGAGGCCCTCAAGAACCTCGGCTGCTAACACGAAAACGGTAATCACCAAGGCCGTGAAGAATTCCCCGATCACCAACGCCGCAACGAGTGCGATGGTCATTGAAAGCTCCATCGTCATCTTTCGCTCGACGATGTTTTCCACGGCTTCCTTGAAGATGGGATAGCCGCCAATCAACGTCGCTAAAATGCCGATCACGCTGAAATGCGGAAACGGCTCCCACACGCGAAACCAGACAGCCGCCGCCCCCAATGCCACAAATGCGATCCGAACCAGCTCAAGCCATTCGATTCCGTGCTCGGATGATTCTGCGTGGGAGGGGTGCTCCCGCTCCTCAGTCTGTGGCGGCTTCTGATCAGGGACTGACTGAGGTCCTTTTGTCAGTTGCTGGTCGATCAAATCTGGGGTGCTCATTAAATTTCTCCCATGCAACATTGCGGTTCACTTCAGGTAGGCCTTCACCATGGAGATGACTTCGTCGGCCGCCTCTGCTTGCCCCGCACTGGGTTTGCGCTTTGGATCCATAACGTGACTGCGAATGTGACCCTCTAGCAACTCTGCCATTAGGCTGTTCATGGCTCCTCGAGCTGCGCTCATGAGCTGAAGGACCTCGGAACAATCCCGTTCCTCGCTGAGGCCCCGCACCAGCGCATCGACTTGGCCCTGAATGCGTTTGGCTCGAAGCACCAGCTCGTTTTTGTTCTTTATGGTGTGGCTCACTGAGTCTCTCCGGTAAGAAATATAGACAACAATACCATACCCCGTAGGGTATGTGATTACTATCTTTTGCCGAACTCTCGGCCCTGGCTAGCCCGTCGATTTGGCAGATCGAGACTCCATTCCCAAATCGGCAACCGCCGCTTGTACGACCGATGCCGTTCTCCTTTATGATGTGAATCGAGGCGAAATCGAGGAGTAATATGCCCGAACCAACCTACGAAGAACTCAAAGCCCGTTTATCCCAGTTGGAAAAAGAAGTGGAAACCAAGAAGCGCAGCGGCGATCTGATCTTCAAGGTCGGCGAAAAAGGCGGCGTCAGTGTGTACGGATTGGGCCGTTTCCCAGTTACGCTCTATTACGAGCAATGGAACCGCCTGCTGGGAGCGGCCGAGGATCTGAAGAAGTTTATGGAAGAGAACAAGTCCCGGCTGAAGCTCAAGGAACAGGGCTGACAGGCGAGTTCTCAGTTCCCAGTTCTCAGTTGGTTACCCTTGTGATTTGCCGGGAACCGAGAACTGGGAACTGAGAACCGGTTTCGGGATATAATAAAAAGCCTGTGCCCAAGTACTCCATCGTCGTCCCTCTGCACAACGAGCAGGAGAACGTCACCGATCTCTACGACCGCCTGAAAGCGGTGATGGAGGCTGCCGGCGAGACCTTCGAGATTGTGCTGGTCGATGACGGATCGAACGACCACACGTTCCCCATGCTGCGCGAGATCGCGGCCGTCGACAGCCGCGTAACCGTGGTCAAGCTGCGCCGTAACTTCGGCCAAACCGCCGGACTGGCTGCCGGATTTGACCATGCCCGCGGCGAATACATCATCGCGATGGATGGCGATCTGCAGCACGATCCCGCCGACATTCCGCTGTTCCTGGAAAAGATTGCGGCGGGTTACGACATCGTCAGCGGCTGGCGAAAGGTGCGCGTGGATAACTTCTGGATGCGCCGCATTCCTTCCCGTATGGCGAACTGGCTGATGGCCAAACTGAGCGGCGTCGACATTCACGACTTCGGCACGACCTTCAAAGCCTATCGCCGCGAAGTCCTGGATCAAGTGCCGCTGTATGGGGAGCTGCATCGCTTCATCCCAGCGCTGGCCTCGTGGTATGGTGCGTCGATTTGCGAAGTGCCCATCCGCAACGTGAACCGCGAGCGCGGCGCTTCGCACTACGGCATTTCCCGCACCTTCCGCGTAGTCTTCGATCTCATCACCATTCGCTTTCTGCTTCGTTATCTTTCCCGGCCGCTGCACTTCTTCGGAACCTTCGGCCTGCTCAGCCTGTTTGGCGGCAGCGCCATCGTGGCCTGGCTGGGAGTGGAGAAGTTTCTGCGCCACGTCCCGGTCATGGCTTCTCATGGGCCACTGATGATGCTAGCCTTGGGCCTGCTGCTCGGCGGATTGAACCTGCTCGCCATCGGCCTGCTGGGCGAGATGCAGGTTCGCCACTACCACGAACCCCGCCACCGTGCTCCCTACTCTGTCGACCGCGTGCTTCGTTCGCAGAACGAAGAGCACAGCGTTTCGGAGTAGTGCGTTCGAAGGTGGGAGGCAATGCTCGAATCACTCCCAACGCGCTGTCGGCTGCCCGTTTCGTAACCACTCAATGAAGTCCGTGCCCGCGTGCCCGGAGGCACACCTCCCAATTCGCGCAGCCGGGTCGCATTCTGTCCGCGATGGTAGTGGCTGTGCATTGCCGCCTGCATCAGAGCGTGCCGCACGCCGATCTTCAGGGGAGGCCGAAACCAGGGCACCTCGATTGTCTCTGCCAGGCGTGCCTCATCCATCCCGTCCAGCATCGCGGCCATCTCCGACTGACACTTCCGCGCAAAAGCTTTCAGATCGGCCATGTTCGGATAGTCTTCAACCTTAGTAATCACAAACTGCGCCGTGCGCGGTCCCACCACCCACAGAAATGCCGACTGCACCAGATGAATGTGATGCAGACGCTCGCGAATTGCCGGATCTGCCAAGGCGGCAGGGAAGGCCTCGAACGCTCGCCAATGCTCGGCGTCCGCCCATTCCTGGTGTGCGTAGAGTTCATGAAGGTATGTAGTCATCCGATCCTCGGCTTGCATTCATAATAGAAACGAGTGTGGTTCCAGGTTCCCCCTGGTCAGAGAAATGTGCGGTTCTACAGCGTATAATGGGCCGTTTGGTTTACTAGGAGCGTCGGTCATCATGGCACAAACTACACAACACGAATTGCAACTAGCCAGCCGCATGTCCCGGCTGGGCACGGAGACTGCTTTTGAAGTTCTAAACAAGGCGCGTGCTCTCGAGCGTCAAGGCAAGAGCATCATTCACCTCGAGATCGGCGAGCCCGATTTCGACACTCCCGCGAACGTGGTTGAAGCCGCCGTCGACGCCTTGCACAAGGGATGGACGCACTATGGTCCCTCCGCCGGTCTGCCCGAACTGCGCCAGACCATTGCCGAGTATGTGAGCCGCACCCGCGGCGTGAAGGTGACCCCGGAAGAGGTCGTTGTCGTGCCAGGAGGCAAGCCCATCATTTTCTTCACAATTCTGACTTTAATCAATGAAGAAGATGAGGTCATATATCCCAACCCCGGCTTCCCGATTTATGAGTCGATGATCAACTACGTCGGGGGCCGGGCGGTTCCCATTCAGCTGCGCGAGGAACGTGATTTCTCGCTCGACGTAAACGAACTCGCAACTCTCGTCACCGACCGCACGAAACTGATTATTCTGAATTCGCCGCAGAACCCCACTGGGGGCGTCATGCAGCGCAGAGACGTCGAGCAGGTTGCCAAGGTGATTGGCGACCGCAACATTCTGGTGTTGTCGGACGAAATCTACAGCCGGCTGCTTTTTGAAGGCGAGCATTTTTCCATCATGTCTGTGCCCGGGATGCAGGAGCGAACCGTCCTGCTGGACGGATTTTCGAAGACCTATGCCATGACGGGATGGCGCATGGGGTACGGCGTTATGCGGGCAGACCTGGCGGCGCATATCACGCGGCTCATGACGAATTCAAACTCTTGCACCGCCAGCTTTACCCAAATGGCCGGCATCGAAGCTCTGCGCGGAGATCAGGGTTCGGTGGATCACATGTGCGCCGAATTCAAGCGCCGCCGCGACGTGTTCGTTGCCGGACTGAATAAGATCAGGGGCTTTTCCTGCCGCATGCCCAAAGGCGCGTTCTACGTTTTTCCCAACATCACAAAGACGGGATGGAAGTCCAAGCCACTGGCGGATGCATTGCTGGAGCAAGCCGGAGTGGCGGCACTTTCCGGCACCGCATTCGGTGAGTTCGGCGAAGGTTACATGCGCTTCAGCGTGGCCAATTCGCTGGAGAACCTGCAGCAGGCGCTCGATCGCATCGACCAGTGGACCCGGAAGAATCTCTAGTCGGCATTCGTATCGGGGAACAGGGCTCTGGAATTTTCGCGCCCGTTCGTCTTTCTTCAATCTGGGTTTCTTCAATCCGGGACCACGGTTTCTCTCCTCGAATTCCAGGTCTCTCCCGAGCGCGGATGGGCGCAGATCGCTTTAGACGGGACGATTCGGATAAATGGCTTTCGGAAAGCGAACGTGGATCAGCAGCGCGCAAAACAGGAGAATAGGGATTGCAACGATGCTGCCTTCAGGTCCGGCTGACCCTCCGGTGACCCAATCTGGACCTCGAACGGAAGTGTCTAGGAATCGGCCGACGCCGAGCAGACCACTGTCGGGCGTGCCATAGAAGAAAGTTTCCGCCCAATCCCAGGCGGCATGGAATCCGACCGCGAACCAGAGGCTACCCGTGCGGCGAATGGTCAGGCAAAAGAGCAAGCCGGTCCCCACCACCTGCAGAATGCCAAGCACGTTTTCTCCGTGGTTGCCCAGATGAGCGGCGGCGAACACGACTGAGAGAAACAGTGCCGCCGGCCAGAAGCGCATGCGCCTCGACATGGAGAAGAGCCAGTAGCCGCGAAAGGCAAACTCTTCGGTCAGCGACAGGGCAAGAAAAGTAACTGCCCAGGCAACAGCCCAGCGAAAAACTGCGCTTCCCGTGAGCGCCACGGCGTCAATTCGAAAGTGGCCCGATTCGTAGAGGACCAGGACGATAGCGGAAAGCATCGCGAAGCCCCAGACGGAACCCTCCCAAAATCGTCTTCCGAATGCCTGACGCGGAGGAATCCCGTATTCGTCGAGGGAACGTTTCTCCATGCGGGAAACGATCCAAGTTGCCAGCGCGATAAAGAATGCCGAGATAGCTTTAGCCGGCAACTCGGTCTGCACGGTGAGAACGGATTCAGTGCGGCCGCCCATCCGCTGCACTGCGAATCCAATCGCCGCCGAGGGAACGAACGCTATTGCAACCCAGACGAAAAGGCGTTTACGATCGCTGCGACTCCAGGCGGGAGGTTGTCCGGACGGTGCCGCATTTTCAAGCTGATCAGGCAAGCTCTCCACCCTTGGCCATGCGGATGATGTGATCGGCGGCGCGGTCAGCCAATGCCTGGATGCATTCGTCTATCGCCGCGATTCAGGTGGTGGGAGTGTATCACTTCCCCTGAGAGCGGGAATCAAACAGAACTACAAGGCCGGCCCGCGAGCGGTGCCCGAAAGATAGGGTCGCTCGCGGACTGGGAAGGCGATGCGGGAAACTATTTGTATGTGGCGCTGGTGCGGGCCAGGAAATCGCGGTGGTCCGTGAAGTCCACCACGGAACCGAATGCCGGGCCGCTCAGTGGATTCGCCTTTAATGACTCTCGGATCGCAGCGTTGACCTTGTCGATGCCTTCCGCGTTCGCCGCGAGGTAAAAAATCCAAAACGTTCCCGGCGCTTGTGTGTGTTCTGCTTCAGTGTCAATTTCGTATTCGTGAATCGTGCCGTCGGCGAGCATTTTCTCCAGCAGCGGAACGATGATGTTCTTGCTTAGCGTCTCCAACGCGTCGTCCGGCGCGTTCGCCTTCAATTTATAGGACGCTCCTTGGGTGTACAGCTCCTTCCACGATCCGGAATGGTAGTTGTAATGCCTGCTGACGAAAATGTTATCCCAGTGTTTCGTGGCCGTGGTCAGGACACCCTGGGTGGCATTGCCGGATTTGTAGAACTGGTCGAGTACATTGAGCAGCCCCGCCATCGACGTTGCCGACCACCAATCGTCGTGAGTGTCGCTGTCGGGCTGGTGAACCAGATTCGTGTCGTTGCCATATCCCACAAGGGTTCCGCTGGCCATGGCCTTTTCCAGGATTTTCTGGTCCGCTGCGTCCGCTTTTGCCATTTCTGCCCACTGCGCGCGGGGGATATTCCAAAACGACACGTACGAGTACATCGGCGGTTTCTCTTTAGCGTCCGACATCTGGGCGCTTGCCGGCGAAGCCCAGACCGCGGACATCGCTAGCGCGCACACGCCTGCAAGAACTCTCCACATGTTCCTCTTCATGCTTTCATCCTCCGTAATTTAGCCAGGCCCCGCATTTTTGTACACCTGGGCCCCGGTAGTGTACACCCAGGAGCGGGAAGCCTAGAAGTCAATACGCAATCCGAATTCGGCTTCCCGCGGGGCGCCGACCGCAAACACGCCGCTGCCGCGTCCGACTCGGATCGTGTTGGTTGCGTCGTTAACGCCAGCTGGGGTTCCGTTGATGGTTCCGGGCCCGCCATACAGGGTAAGGAGCTGCCCGAAGTTCTTGAAATTGAAAATATTGAAGAACGAGACACTGGGCGAAATGGTCACGCGTTCACGGAATTTAAGCGGCCAACTCAAGATTGTGTCGACGTCTTTGTAGTATCCGTTTCCCGCATTGCCGGTGGGCGGCAGCTGGACTGAAGATACCACCGCGCCCAGACTGACCAACTCATCCTGTGTGAACAAATGGGCTGCAACCAACGCTTGGCCGGCCGGCGTGAGCGTACTCCCGTTCCCCACAGTGTTGTTGAAGGTCGTGACGTAGGCATTCAGATTGTGGGGCGAGACCGAACGCATGAACGTTCCCGGGCGGCCGATCCCGGTGGCGGCGGAGTTCAGGAAGTCCCCAGTGGTGCCATCCCCGGTCAAGTCGGAGCGGAAGATCTCTCCCACGGTTCCCTGCGTGGGCAATTGCAGACTGGAAGGCTGGGGCGAGGCAAAGCCGCCGATCAAGCTCAGGCGCGGACCACGGTGGGCAAAGTCGAAGGTCGCGCCGAACTTGAACTGGTGGGTACGATCCTCTGCCGTGGGGCCACTGAAGGCAGTTGGATTGCGAAAGTCCCATGCGTTCGGGGTGAAATGCTGGTCGCTGCCTCCGTTGCTGACGAAGCGGGATAGCGTGTAATTGACTTGAAGGTCGAGGCCGCTTAAGCCGCGGAATGGATTCTTGACTCGTTGCCGGTACTCGCTTTGCAACCCGTTGTACACGGAGCGGCCCATGGGATAGTTCATGAACATGCTTCCCACGTTCGGATTGATACCTCCGAAGGCTGCGCCAGTGTCGGCCGTAAGTCCATAGTAAGGGGCGGAATAACCTCCGTAGTACGGGCCGCCGGAATCCAGGCCGTTGTTGGCGAAATCGTTGATGCTCGCACCGGACACCGCCCCTATATAGCATTGCACTGTGGCCACGGCATTGGCCTGGGTCACTCCATAGTTCAGGTTCGGATCAGTACCCGGAGCGCAGGAACTATTGTTGAAGGCTGTGGTCCCGATGGCATAGAGGGCGGCATTCATTTCGAGATAGCGCGAGTCGCCAACGTGGTTTACATCCACCCCGACCTGAAAGTGCAGGCCAATGTTGCGCAGGTAATCCACCGTCAAGACGCCGCCCTTGACGAGTTCGCGTTGAATGCCGATGTTCATCTGATAGGAACGGGCAGTGCGGAAGTTGGGGTGGTAGGGGTAGCCGAGACTCAACGTGTTGCCCACAAAGTTTGGATTCTGCCCGGCGGTGCCAACCGCCGCGGTGGCGGCAATATATTGGTCTTGCAAATCGGCCATTGCCTTAGCCGCGCCTTCCGCGTTGACAGTGCTTGGACCTAACGGCGCGAAGCAAACCTGGGTTGCCAAGTCGTAGCCGTCCACGGAAGTGACAGGGTTCTGGGTTCCACCGGGGCCGGGAAAAGCAAACGAAAGCGAGCCTGCGCTTGCGCCGGGCTCGCAGTTCAGGTAGGGCGTTTGGTTAAACAGTCCGGTGGCGAGTTTGTTGCTGCGGTCGTAGATAACGTTGTTGAAGATATTATTCTCGTAGTAAAGGCCGCCGCCGCCGCGGATGGCAGTCTTGCCATTGCCCCGCGGGTCCCAGGCAAAACCAATCTGTGGAGCAAAATTCAGGTTGGGCTGGCGCACGCGATTACCCAGTCCAGGTCCCCACTGATCCAGCAAATTTCCCGTGCAGGTGATCAAAGTCGTTGACGAACACGGGATGGGCGCCAAATCGCTGTCCGTCCGTCCGGTGTCACGGACGTAGCGCAGTCCATAGTTAAGTGTGAGGTTGCGTTGGATCTTCCAGGAATCGCCAACGTAGGCGGCAAAGCGAGTATCAAACACACCACCGGCGGGATAACCGAAGCCGGACAGTTCGGTACTGTAGCCCTGTCCATTGCCGACGTAACCGCCGGCGAAAGGATAGTCGGCGACGTTCGGGTCGCAGCCGCTGAAATTGTTGCCCAGGTTGCAGGAGTAAAACGGCGTCGTCTGCACCGTTCCCTGATCCACCGAGTTGAAATTCACGTAAGAATACAACAGAGGGGCGATTCCGTTGAAGGAGGCAAACCCGCCGGTGGCGATGCGATTGACGGTTGCTCCAAAACGAATGATGTGCGCGCCCCATACCCGGCTTGCATCGTATTTAATCTGCTTGTTGCTCTGAAACGTCTGCTGCGGCGCCAAGTAGTTCGGCCCCGTGAATAAGCTGGTGTCAACGAAATAAATCTCGGCGGAGGGGAAGGGATTGATGGAAAGCGGCTGCGAGTCGGTGTCCCCGACGATCTGGTTGTGGAACTTGAAGTATCCAAAACGTATGCTGTGAGACCAGTTGCCCTGACTGATGTCGACGCCAACGGCATGAGTAGGTGCGTGGTCGCGGTTGGCGTAATAGGAGAAGCCGGTGGCGGCTGAGGAGGCAGACGAATTCCAGTCGTAGGCGAACTTATAGAAAATTCGGATGCGCTGCGTGGCCTGCCAGTCCAGCCGGCCGCTGGCCTGCGAGCTTTTGAAGGGAGAGTCGATGCCTCGCGTCAGAGCCTGGAAAGGAGCACCGGCGACGATCGAATCGGCGCTATCCTGCTTGAGCCGCTCGGAATCGATAAAGAAAAAGAGCTTGTTCTTGATGATCGCCCCGCCCAGGCGGCCGCCGAACTGGTTGCGCTGAAACTGCGACGAAACGTTACCGGGAAGATCCGCAAAACCGGCGCGGTAGTCGCGGAACTGGTAGAAGGCCTGGCCGTGAAGGCTGTTTGTGCCGGAGCGCGTGGCCAGGTTGACCGAGCCCGAGCTGGTGATCTCGGTAGAGATATCGAGCGAGGAGCGGCCAATGCTGAATTCCTGAATCGAGCTTAATGCGATGTTCTGGGTGGTGGTGCCAACGGTTTCGTCGCTGACGTCGAGGCCGTCCACTTCAATGCGGGGTGTGCGGCCGAAATCGCCGTTGATGGAGAGGGCGTTGTAGCCAACTTTGGTGGGATCAAAGTTTCCTCCATCCTGCATCTGGACACCGGGTTCCAACTTGGCGAGGTCGAGGAAGCTGCGTCCATTGACCGGCATGTTGTCGATCTGCTCGCCACTGAGCACGCCTTGCACTGCGGATTGTTCGGTGTTGACAGCGATGGAGGTGCCTTGCACTTCCACCGTGGTAGTCTCCTGGCCGACCTCAAGTTTCACATTGCCAGAGGATGTTACGGTGATCTGGACCGGGATGGTCAATTGCTCCGTCTTGAAGCCCTTGGCCTGCACGCGAACCTGGTAATCGCCGACAGGCAGGCCGCCCGAGTTGTACGTGCCCGTCGAGGTTGTCTTGACCGTGACGACCTGCCCGGTAGCGAGGGACGTGATCGTGATGGTCGCCCCCGGCACGACTGCGTTCGTCTGATCGATGACCGTCCCCTGAATGCTGCCCTGGCTGACCGTGGTTTGGGCGAGCGAAAGAAAAGACAATGACGAGACCAGTAGAACTCCCAAGGCAACCTTCGAAAACAGACTGGAAACGCTCCCGCGTACACGGCAAATATCCAAAGCGCACATGTGGCACCCTTCCCTGATTCTCTTATGAGCACAGCAAAGCTAGGATCGTGCTCGCACTGGAAAGCCGCAATTGTACACCCAGTTTGCCGGTTTTCGAATGCAGGCGGGCGTCACCCCGCATAGTGACTCCCATCACAGCGTTTCTCGTTATCACCAACTAATCTCTGCGTAGCGTCGTGTGTGTCCTTTCCTCCGGCGCGCAGGGGAACGTCATGGCCCTCACAGATTCCACCACCGGCAAGGTTATCCGGGAGTATTCCATCGAACAACTTAACGATGCCGCCAACCTCATGCGCGGCTATGACTTAGTCGCGTTGTGCGCGGCGGGATCGGGGCACGCCGGCGGTACGCTTTCCATCATGGACATCACCGCCGCGCTCTACCTCAAAGTCGCCGAACACGATCCCAACCATCCCCTCTGGTTCGGCCGCGACCGCATTATTTGGTCCACCGGACATAAAGCGCCCAGCCTCTACCTTGGGCTTGCCGTTGCCGGCTTTTGCCCCATCGAGGCCGTCATGACCCTGCGCAAGCTGGGCTCACCCTATCAAGGCCATCCGCATTGGCTCAAGCTGCCCGGCGTTGAAGTCTCGACCGGGTCTCTGGGCCAGGGTTTGAGCATCGCCGTAGGCATCGCGCTGGCTGCCAAGCTCGACGACCAGAAGCACAAGGTCTTCTGCCTTATGGGCGACGGCGAACAGCAAGAGGGACAGATTTGGGAAGCGGCCATGGAAGCCGGACAATTCCACCTCGACAACCTGATCGGCATCATCGACTGCAATCGCCTGCAGATTGATGGCTGGGTGAAAGATGTCATGGACGTTGAGCCGCTAGCGGCGAAGTACGCCAGCTTTGGCTGGAACGTGATGCGCATCGATGGTCACGACATGAACCAGATTGTGGACGCACTCGAACTGGCCAAGGAGGTCGTGGGGAAGCCGGTTGTCATCCTCGCCGATACGGTCAAGGGCAAAGGCGTCAGCTTCATGCAGGATCAGGCTGGCTGGCACGGCAAAGTGCCGAACCGCGAGGAACTGGACAAGGCGCTGAAAGAACTCGGTCTCAGCCAACGCATTCCAGTGAAGGAATTGCTTGACACAGCGACACGCTATCAAGCCGAGGTCGAGCGCCACCTCGACTCCAAAATGCCCAAGTTCTCCCGCGACTACTGGTGGAATGCGGGCGACACCATGAAGGCCAAGATGGAGCCTACTCGCAAGGGCTTCGGCCAGTCATTGGCGGAGAACGGCGACGATGAGCGCGTGGTTTGCCTTGGCTTGGACATCTCTGGATCAATCACCATCAGCGATTTCTACTCCGGCAAGCCCGAACGCAAGAAGCGCTGGATCAGCATGGGCATCGCCGAACAATCCGCAACTTCTGCGGCCGCGGGACTGGCCAAGGAAGGGAAGCTGCCCGTGTTGGGGACCTATGCCACGTTCGCCGCGGCCCGCAACCTGGACCAGATCCGCACGTCGGTGTGCTACGGAAATTTCAATGTCCTAATTGCCGGAGCGCACGGAGGAGTCTCCGTCGGCCCCGACGGCGCCACCCATCAGGCGCTGGAAGACCTCTTCGCCATGGAAGGCCTGCCGAACATGTCGGTGGTCGTGCCCTGCGACGTAGTCGAAACTCGCAAGGCCACAAATTACTTGCTGCTGCAGCATGTGGGCCCAAAGTACATTCGCTTTGCCCGCGAGGCCACGCCAGTGGTCACAGATGCGAACACGCCCTTTGTGTTCGGAAAGGCCAACGTGATTCGCCTGCGGGGCGAGGCGGCCAACTTCGCCGACGCATTCACGACCAAACTGGCGTCATCCTACGAGAACGAGAACGAAGATCTGAGCATCATTGCCTGTGGGCCCATGGTCCCAGAGGCGATGCGCGCGGCCTACATCCTGAAACGGGATTACGGCTATGAGACGCGCGTTCTGAACCTGCACACCCTCAAGCCGGTAGATGCAGAAGCCATCATTCGCGCCGCGCAAGATACCGGCGCCGTGGTTACCGCCGAAGAGCACCAGATTGGAGCTCTGGCGTGGCGGGTCAGCGCCATCCTGACCGAAAGTCCGGAAATCTACGGTCTGCCGGTAATCACCGGCGCCATCGGAGTGAAAGACCGCTTTGGGGACTCGGGCGCACCCTGGGAGCTGATTAAGGAATTTGAAGTCAGCGGCGAGCACATCGCCCATAAAGCCCTGGAGCTGCTGGCGTTCAAGAAGAAGCGTGCCGAAGAAAAGCGGGAGGAGCGCGAGCATCTCTTCTATGCTGGAATGCGGTAGCGCAAAGCGCCTTAACTGACGATCAGACTTCTACATCGATACCACCCCAGCACCCTCGCGCCTCCAATACTGCTGTCGCTTATGATATTTTCAATGGTCCGCACCGTGGGGTGCGGCGTAGGCATTCCGGTTCAACCGCGATCTTTCTGAATAAACTCATGACCAAGAAATCGCGTGTTTTTGTCACCTGCGACATTGGAGAAGCGCTTGACCTGCTGCGACACCGCGGCTACGAAGTCGAGGTCTATCCGCAACCGGAAGCTCCGCCAAAGACCGTGATTCTCGAAAAGGTGAAGTCCGGCATCGACGGCCTGATCACCACGCTGCGCGATCAAATCGATGCCGAGGTCTTCGAGGCCGGCAAGAATACGCTGAAGGTCGTGGCCCAGTTCGCCGTCGGATTCGACAACATCAACCGCGCCGACGCCAACCGCTACAAGATTCCTTTCACGCATACAGCCGACGTTCTCACCGAGGCAACCGCCGAGTTTGCCTTTTTCATGCTCGGCATCCTGGCGCGCAAGATGTGGCCGGCCGAACACCTCACCCGCGACAACCAGTGGGGATACTGGCATCCTTATCTGCCTTTTCTGGGCGACGAGGTGACGGGCAAGACTATCGCGATCATCGGCACGGGACGCATCGGACTGGCGCTGATCAAGAAATGCGCGGGCTTCGATATGAACATGCTGTGCTACGACCCCGCTTATGAGAACCACGACTACATCAGAGCCATTCAGGAGACCATGGACCTGCGCCGGGCGCGGGGCATTTCGCGGGAGAAGAACTGGATCAAGTATGTAGGATTCGAAGATGCCCTGCGCGACGCCGACTTCGTCAGCGTGCATGTGCCTTTGTTGAGGCCGGAAGAAAGCGCGACCCCCACCTTTCATCTATTCAACGAGCGGACCCTGCGGCTGATGAAGCCGACGGCATTCCTGGTGAACGATTCGCGCGGGCCCGTAATCGATGAAGCGGCCTTGGCGCGCGCCCTGCGGGAGAACTGGATTGCAGGGGCCGCCCTCGATGTATACGAAAAGGAGCCGCTGCCGGCCGATTCGCCGCTGCGCGATCCCGCGATTGCCGACCGCTGCCGCCTGATGCCGCACTTTGCCAGCGCGGCGCGCATCACGCGGCTTTCCACCGATCCCAATAAAGGCATGGCCGGGCGGTGCGTGCAAGGATTGATCGACGTGCTGGAAAATAACTATGGCGGCGATGTCACGAAGATGCCGTACGTGGTAAACAAAGAGGCATTCGGAAAGTCCTGAAAACTGAGTTCCAGCCTCATACAATAGAGGCATTATGTTCGCTTCGGTCACGCGTCTTCGGGTTCGCTCGTTGCCGTATCTTCCGGCATTCTTGTGGCACACCTTTCGTTCTCAACGCCAGGTCCAGCGCGCGCATGGGTTCTCCGGGGGAAGAATGCTCGTCGACGTCCGCCTTACTTTCTGGACGCTGACGGTGTGGCAGGACGAGCGGGCCATGAAAGCGTTTCGCGGCTCGGGAGCGCACTCGAAAGTGATGCCGCGTCTGGTGGAGTGGTGCGATGAAGCTGCATACGCTCACTGGGCCCCCAGCGGCGATTCTGTTCCCTCGTGGGAGGAGGCTTACGAACACCTGGCCAGCGAGGGCCGGCTGTCTCGCGTGTCACATCCATCTCCCAGCCACGACGCCCGGCAATTTGCCAGTCCCCGGTTGAAGCCTTTGATAGGGAACAATCTGAAGCCTGCACGCGGGGCTCAACCCCCAAGTCTCTCGCGCGAGAACAATCAGTAGGTTTGATAGTCTCTTCCATGATGTTTTCCGACCGCACCAACTGGAAGCTCACGCGTAATCGCCTGACTGAGGCGCTCGACGATGTCAGGTTGAGCGGCGCGCACGTGCTCGACCTGACTATCTCCAATCCAACCCGGGTTGGACTGCACTACGACGAGGCGCTGATTCTTCAATCGTTAGCCTCGCCGCGAGCCATGGACTACGATCCCCAGCCCAAAGGTTTACTCACCGCTCGCGAGGCAGTGGCAGCCTATTACCGGCACGAGCAGAACGTTCGCGGCCTGGATCCTGAACATTTGTTGCTGACCACCAGCACTAGTGAAGGTTACTCCTTCGTGTTCCGCTTGCTGTGCAATCCGGGAGATGAGCTGCTGGTTCCAAAGCCGAGCTACCCTTTGTTTGAATTTCTCGCCACCCTGCAGGACGTGAAGCTTGTTCCATATCCCTTACTTTACGATCACGGCTGGCAAATGGATCTACCGTCACTGCAGAAGGTAGTCACGCAGCGTAGTCGTGGCGTGGTCGTGGTTCATCCCAACAACCCCACCGGTTCTTACGTGCATCCGCAGGAGCGGGAGTTGCTGAATCACTTTTGCCGCGAACATTCGCTCGCGCTCGTTGCCGATGAAGTGTTTCTCGACTATGCCCACGACCGAGTTGCGCAACCAAGCTTTGCTTCTAATCAAGACGTGCTGACCTTCACGCTGAGTGGAGTTTCCAAGATCTCGGCGCTGCCGCAAATGAAGGTGGCATGGATTGCGGCCAGTGGCCCGGCGGCGGAGGTTGAGCCAGCGCAAGCGCGGTTGGAAGTAATCGCCGACACGTACCTTTCCATGAGCGCGACCATCCAGTGGGCGACGCCGGCTCTGCTGGATCAACGGACGAGCATTCAGCCGCAATTACTCGACCTTGTGCTCGGCAATCTGGCCGAGCTTGACCGGCAGCTTGCCGCGCAAAAAGCTTGTCAGCGTTTGCATGTGGAAGGCGGATGGTACGCAGTGGTGCGCGTGCCGGTCACGCAGACCGACGAGGAGTTGGCGGTTGCGCTGCTGCGGCGAAAATCTGTGTTCGTGCACCCCGGACTCTTTTATGACTTTCCGAGCGACGGATATCTGGTGTTGAGTTTGATCACGCCGGGGGGCGAATTTGCCGAAGGGATTGGCCGCCTCTTGGAATTGCTGATTGTTGACTGCTGATTGAAAGCCAGCGAAGGATGGGTATCAAATCAACAATCAGCAATCATCAACCGACAATTCCTATCCCTTAAGCCACGGATTGCTTTCCCGCTCTTCTCCGATGGTAGTCAGCGGGCCGTGGCCGGGGACGACTACCGTTTCGTCGGGCAACGCGAGCACGGTGCCATGCAGCGACTGCATGATCTTCTGCATCGATCCACCGGGCAAGTCGGTGCGGCCAATTGACCCGGCGAACAGGGTGTCGCCGGCGATCAGAGTTTTTTCGGCAGGGAAGTAGAGACAGATGCTGCCTTCGGTGTGCCCGGGTGTGTGCAGAATACTGGCGGCATGCGCACCAGCCTTCACCGTATCGCCGGTGCTCAGGCTTTGGTCGATCTCTACCTCGCCGGGAGCGGGCATGCCAATCCAGGCGGCTTGTACGTCGAGCATCTTGAGCAGAGCATAGTCGTTCTGGTTGAGCAGGATGGGCGCTCCGGTGGCGGCGCGCAGCTTCATCGCTCCTCCCACATGATCGATGTGGGCGTGGGTGATGACGATTTGCTTGACTTGCAGATTATGCTTGCGGAGGAGCGCGAGGACATCCTCAATGTCATCGCCAGGGTCGATGACCATGGCTTCGCGCGTGGCCTCGTCGCCGATGATCGAGCAGTTGCACTGCAGCGGACCGACGGGAAAGATTTCGTGGATCATGTTTCCATTGTAGCTAGTCGCGAGTACCTAGTACCTAGTACCGAGCAGGAACCAGAAGAACCTGTTCCGACTTGCCTTCGAGCGCTACTGGCGAGACAATACGCCAACGTGCTTGGGAGGCCCCTGTGTCAGCCAAATACCGTCAGCATGGATATCAGGACCGCGACCGCGAAGCAAAGCCGCGCAAGGAGTCGGTAGAAAAACCGGCGCCGGTGCCGCCGGCGCGACGTGACTACAGCATGGGGCCAAAGCCGGTGAATATGCCGGGAACCCGTGCCGTCTCGCGCTGCGCGCAATGTGGCACCGTGCTGCAGGAAATTCCGCCGACGGGTCTTTGTCCCAAGTGCGGTTTCGAGCTGCATTCCTGCAAGCAGTGCACGTATTTCGATCCCGGAAGCCGCTTCGAGTGCATGCAGCCGGTGAAGGAGCGCGTGGCCAAGAAAGACGCGCGCAACGATTGCACATTCTACGAAATTCGCGTCACCCGGGAAAAGGAAACATCCACGCCCGCCAGCCTGCGCCCCAACGACGCGCGGCAGGCGTTTGAGAATCTGTTCAAGAAGTGAGACGTAACTGGCGTGCGCCACGTTCTTGTAGTACAGACGTTGCTCGCAAACGTCTTTCTCGCCATCGTCTGGAACGTCGTCCGCAGAGACGGGGTTTACCGCCTTCCCGCTCGTCATCCTCCGGAGCGCTGCACGCAGAGACGTAGCAAGCTACGTCTCTACAGAGCTTTCGAATCGCCGTTATGTCCTTACGGTTTCTGCGTGGGCCGCAGAAGAATCTCGCTCACAAACGACTGCGGACTCTGCGTCACCAGCATGGCCACCGTGTGCGCCACGTCTTCCGGTTGCAGCATCTTCGTGTGATCTTTACCTGCGTGCGGGCTCAGGTCGGTGTTGGTCGAGCCGGGGCAGATCACGGCCACGCGGATGTTGTGGCTTCGCAATTCCTCCGCGAGGGAATAACTCAATCCGTTCAATCCCCACTTTGAGGCGGCGTAGGCTGCGCCGTTCGGCAGCGCATTCTTTCCGGCAAGGGACGAAATGTTGATGATGTGGCCGGAGCGCGTGCGGATCATCATCGGCGCGAAGGCACGCACGGCATAGAAAACCCCTCGCAGGTTCGTGTTGAGGATCTGCTCCCAGGCCCCGGGAGCGAGCTGGTGGAGCGGGCCGCCGAATCCGCCGATGCCCGCGTTGTTGACCAGGATGTCGGCGCGCCCGAAGGAAGTTTCGACGCGCTTGGCGGCCGCCTCAACCTGCTCAAGACTGGTCACATCGCAGGGAACTACCTCGGCCCTCCCTCCCGCCTGAGCGATCGCTTGCGCAGACGATTCGAGAGCCGCACGAGTGCGTCCGCACAGGACCACGGTGGCGCCCAGGCTCGCCAACTCACTCGCAATCGCGGCGCCAATCCCCCGGCCTGCGCCGGTGATGATCGCCACCTGCCCAGCCAGGGGGTGAACCGCATCCATTCGAACCGTGCTCATGGCAAATGCCCTCCCGTCCCGTAGAAATGCGTTGTCGTCCTGCCCCACTGCCGCGCGCGGGCCGAATTAGAGGCTATCCAGCGTGTGCGGCATCTGCATCTTATACAATAGCGCGAAGGGTGAATGGGAACCTGCTTGCCTTCGGAGCAAGAGGTACTTATAATCCGGCAACCGGGAATAAAAGGGTCAATCGCCGTGCATCCTACAGGTTGCCCTTTTTGCGGGCGTGCCGGGAGTGCTACCCGGTACTCCCATAGCGGAATCTGAAGCGCGAAAAAGCTGTCGGAGTGGAATTCAGCCACAGAGCGATGCGGCCACAGAGTAAGGAATGCGATTTCGCGAAATTGTGAATTCCCGACAATCCAAGGAGCCATGCTGATGAAAAAGATTCTGGTCACGGTTGTGCTTGGAGTTGCTGTACTGGCCGCAGCACAGGACGCGGCGAAGCCACCACAAGGGCAAACAGCAAATCCACAACCGTCCACGTCCCCCGCGCAACCGGCCGCTCAGCCAGCGCAAGGGCAAGCGCCCGCCGCACCCGCACCGGCCGCACCCGCAGCCGTGCAGGCGCCAGTTATTAAAGACCCTGCCGAGTACAACGCTTACGTGGGCGCTATCGGGCAGAAGGATCCGGCGGCACAGATCAGCGGCCTGGAAGCATTTCTGACGCAGTATCCCAATAGCATCATGAAAGTTGCCGCCCTGCAAACTCTCATGCAGGACTACCAGCAGACAAATAATCAGCAGAAGACCGTCGATGCGGCTACGAAACTGGTCGCGGCCGATCCTACTAACGTGCGGGCCCTGGCCTTGCTGGCTTATTTCGATCGCCTGAAGGCGCAAGGTGGCGACCCCAACGCCAAGCAGGACGTGGTTGACGCTAAGAAATACGCGCAGATGGGACTGGATGCGCTGGCAAAATTCGCCAAGCCCGATGGCACTTCGGACGCAGATTTTCAGAAGATGAAGGATCAGATGGCCGGGATCTTCAACGCGGCCCTCGGCCTGGCTGCGCTCTCCGATGGTGACTATGACGCCGCGAGAAAAGACTTACTGGCCGCGATTGATAGCAGCCCGGATTCCCAGAAGGATTTTACCTTGGTCTACGCCCTGACGCAGGCCTATGTCGCCCCCAAGACGCCGGATCCAAAGTTTACTCCCGACCCGGTGAATGCGATCTGGTTTAACATCCGTGCTTCTGTGCTGGCGCCTACGCCCGCGTATCAGACGTCCTTCGAGAAATACGCCAAGAGCCTATACATGAAGTACCACGGTGGAGACGACGGTTGGGCAGATGTCTTGGCGCAGGCCAAGTCCAACCCGGCTCAACCCGCTGGATTTAGCATCAAACCGGCTCCCACACCGGCCGAGCAGGCGCACGCCATGGCGATTGCAACGGCGCCCGAGAAGATGGATTTCGGCCAGTGGGAATTCATCCTCTCGAACGGCTCCCAGGCGGACCAGGATCTGGTGTGGAACGCCATCAAGGGCAAGGCGGTACAGTTGAACGGCAATGTCATCAAGGCGACAGCAACGGAGTTTGATATCGCTGGAAGCCTCGACGATATCGAGGCGAAGAAGGCGGACATTACTCTCACCTTCGAAGACAAAGTTCCGCTGAAGCTGATCCCCAAAGATGGCGCCAGTCTTGACTTCCAGGGCGAGCCCGCTTCCTACACACCCAGCCCCTTCATGATGACGATGGAGAAAGGCAAGCTGCTGAAAGCCGCGGCCCCGGCTCCAGCCAAGAAGCCTCCGGTTCACCACAAACCAGCACAATAGTTGAGACGGGAATCAAAGAAAAGGCAGCCTTCGGGCTGCCTTGCCTTTTTCCGGGGAAACACGAATGCCGGGTAGGCGGAGCTGGCGGCTAGCGCACCGCTTTCTTTTCCAGCGATACCGGCCGCGCGCTGCGGGGCGGACGTTTCGCCCCATCCCGAAGCTGGCGCACGTCGATCTTGAGTTCATCGATGGTGCGGCTGAGCGTATTGCGATGCATTCCCAGTTCGCGGGCAGCGCGGCACTGGTTGCCTTTATTCTCCTGGAGAACGGTGAGGATAAAGCGCTTCTTGAATTCACGCACGCCCTCGGAATAGAGAATGTTGCTCTTGTACATCTGCAGGACGAGTGCTTCCAGTTGATCTTTCACGTTAGGTCTCTCTCTCGTTCGATATCTTTGTCTCAGTGCCTGCTGGCACGCAACTATTTCGACTTGGGAGCGGGAGTGCCGGTCAGTTCTTTGGGCGCCCGATGCAGGAAATCGAGCCCCTCATAGAATCGCGCCCGCAACACCGGCGGCGCCACCCAAATCGCAGCCCTTCCGACCACCAGGAAATACGGCGCCAGTTGCGACTTCTCCAGCATCTTTGAGGTGGGCGTGAACGCGGTCATTCCCATCAGGACCACGGCCACTACCAACCCGCCCTTCACCAGGCCCAACATAGCGCCCAGAAAACGGTCAAACCCACTCAGGCCGGCTGCCCTCATCAGCTTGCGGGCGATTCTGCCTGCAAGGCTGAACAGGATCAAGATCGCAAAAAAGATGATGAGGAAACCGAAAATCTCGGCCAGCCACGCATTCTTCAAAAACGACATGAACCATTCCGCCAGGCGCTGATACTGCCAGGCGGCGACGATGTAACCGATTACCAGGCCGGCCATGCTCAGAGCTTCCGCGAAGAAGCCCTGGATGGCCGCCGCAACCACATTCAACAGCACAACCACGACAATCAACCAGTCCGCCGCGGTCATGCTACTCTCCCGCCCGCTCGCTTGCTAGCAATTCTTCCCCACGCTGTCCAGCAGATCTCTCTCCGAAAAACGCGCAGCGCTTACACATCCAGTTTGTGCCCCGTAATCTGGAGGTAGGCCTCGAGATACTTTTCGCTGGTCCGGTTGGCGACCTCCGCCGGCAGAGCGGGCGCGGGCGGCTGCTTGTTCCAGCGAATTCCTTCCAGGTAATCGCGAACGTATTGCTTGTCATAGGACTCCTGCCCGCCTCCCGGCGCGTATTTGTCGGCGGGCCAGAAGCGGGAAGAGTCCGGCGTGAGCACCTCATCGGCCAGCGTGATTCCTTTGGAGGTGCGTCCAAACTCAAACTTGGTGTCGGCGACGATGATACCGCGCTGGCGGGCATAAGCGGCAGCTTTTTTGTAGATTCGCAAGGTGATGTCGCGCAGATGGCTGGAGGTCTCGCTGCCCAGGATCTCGCACATCCTCGCAAACGAGATGTTTTCATCATGGCCGCTCACGGCCTTGGTGGCCGGAGTGAAGATGGGCTCGGGGAAGGCCTCGGACTCGCGCAGCCCCGCCGGCAGTTCGATGCCGCAAACTTTGCCCGTCGCCTGGTACTCCTTCCAGGCCGAGCCTGAAATGTAGCCGCGCACAACGCACTCGACGGGAAACATCTCGGCGCGCCGCACCACCATCGACCGGCCGCGCAATTGATCGGCATACTTCTGCAGAGCCTGCGGATAGTGGTCCACGTCCGCGGTGATGACGTGGTTGGGTACGATGTCAGAAAGGAAGTCGAACCAGAACAGCGAAATCTGGCTCAGGACGCGGCCTTTGTGAGGGATGCCGGTGGCAAGCACATAGTCGAAGGCGGAAATGCGGTCGGTGGCGACGAACAGCAAGCGCTCGTTATCCAACTGGTAAACGTCGCGCACCTTTCCGCTGGCAAGAAGTGGGAGGTCGGGGAAATCGGTTTGCAAGATTACGGGATCAAGAAGTTTGGGGCTCATGGCGAAATTCTACAGGGTAAGGAGCGAGGCGTATTTTAGACTGTCAGAAATTTTTGTCAACGGCAGAGATCACGGCAGAGAAGGAAGTCCGTATCCTGTTGATTGGGGAAACGTTGCCGTCGGCAGCATCGTGAAAGCGAGGAGGAGCCAGGGAATTGCTGTCAGGCTGCTGTGGAAAAGCTGAGGATGAGAGTGGATATCGAGGACGGAAGCTCTTAAGAATCCCAACTCCTAGCCGTTGGCCGGTGGGCAGAGGCTTAGGTATGGACGAAATCCTGGCTGCAGAGGACAGAAGTGGCTAGCGCTCCAAGTACGGCGAGTTTGGCGATAGCGATGAAGTTCGACCGTGCGGCGCGGATATCCATGGGGTTCCTCCTCCAGCAGGAGCAAACGAACGAGTGCCTGTTTCGGGGACCAGCCAGAGCTGCATTCGTTAGCTCTGGGCGGGTAGGCGACAGGCACAAAAGCCGCTGGAACCACCGATGGAAGCGCAGGGACAAGCTGAGGATGAAGTGGATGTGGTGGTTAGGAGGAATCATGTAGACGCGTGAGCGGCCATGCTCCGTGCGACTCCATTGTCGCCGACGGCGATTCCCCCATGGGATTCGCCAGCCTCAATCTTGAACTGGGCCACCAGGCCGCGGAGTTGGGTGGACATCTCTACCAGTTGCTCGACCGCCTTCTGCGTGTCCGTGGCCCCGCGCGCGGTGTTTTGCGAGGCTTCAGCCATGCCCGCAATGTTCTTGGTGATCTCCCCGCTACCCTGGGCAGCTTCGGCGACGTTGCGCTACATTTCGTTGGTAGTGGCGTTCTGCTCTTCCACCGCGGTCGCGATCCAGGGAATCGTAGTCGGGCTGCTGTGGAAAAGCTGAGGATGAGAGTGGATATCGTGGAAATGCGGGTAAGATTGGCTCCTAGCTGTCGCTCTGATGCAACTCCTTGATCGAAACTGGCTGTCGGCTACAAGAGAGCCCCGAAATGATTACCCGTGGGGCCGAACACGGTACATTTTAAGCTGACTCTCATTACCTTGGTTACCTCCCCAAGCGTTCCCTTTCCCAACTAAGCTTGAGGTTCACTAAGGGCTCACTATGCGGCGCTGGTTTCTACTCCCTCTATTGGTGTGTGCAACGGCAGCAGTCGTGCTTTCTGGCCCTTTCTCCTGCGCCCAACAGGACGAGGCAGCAGTCGACCGCAAGGTGGTGAGCAGGGTGGCGCCGGTCTATCCTGACTTGGCCCGGAAGCTGAACCTCCGTGGGGTCGTGAAGTTAATCGTCGTGGTTGCGCCCGATGGCAAGGTAAAGTCCACCGAAGTGATGGGCGGAAACCCCGTGCTTTCACAGGCCGCGGTTGAGGCCGTGCGCAAATGGAGATACGAGGCATCTCCTCAGCAGACCCACGGAGTGGTCGAACTAAGATTTGACGCGCACTAAACCCGCCCGCCAACCCTCTCTCTAGGCCGTTCCGAAGCGCACCGAGACCACTTCGATACGCCCGGCTCCTGCATGGTTACGCCGTAGAGCGTGGTGCACGGGTTCGTGCGGCTTACGCAATAGGACGCACGGGCGTGCCTTTTCTCCGGATATTAGGGCCATCACAACTTCGAAGGCCAACTGCGGGCACCGTGAAAAACGCGCAGGATTTGGATTTCGTCGTCGCGGACACGATAGGGAAGGATATAGGGTGTACCCGGAACAACCAGTTCACGAGTGCCTGAGACTCTTCCGGGGCGGCCCAAATTAGGATGTCGCCGCAGCAGATCGACGGTTTCGTGAATAGTTTGAACAACGCGGGCCGCGGCTTGTGGTTTGTCACGGGCAATGTATTCCGCCTCCGCGTTCATGTTCGCCAGCCCCCGGGCCAGCCATCTAACGCGCACGCCGGGTCCATTTCTTGATAGTCCGTTGGACTTCTTGAGCGCTGGCGAACTCGCCGCGATCAGCCTCGCCCAAGGCTTTGCTGATCTCTCCGATTTGCCATTCGTTCAGAGTGACATATTCACGAATGGCCTCGGCGGCGACGAAAGAGCGGCTTCGCTGGGTTGCTTTGGACAATCGATCCAGCCGGTTTTTCAACTTTGAATCGAGACGCAGGGTGAGAACGGCAGATTCCGCCATGGTCGCTTCTCCTGTACACATTGTATATCAAGCGTATACAGGCACCGCGTGGGTTTGCCGAGGAGCCGGTTCGTACCCCTGCGGCTTTAGGCGGCTCCGAACCGCACTGAGACCAGCTTCGATACGCCCGGCTCCTGCATGGTTACGCCGTAGAGCACGGGGGCGATGCTCATCGTCTTCTTGCTGTGCGTGATGAGCACGAACTGCGTTTTGATGCTCATCTCCTTTACGAGGTCCGTAAAACGGCCGATGTTGGCCTCGTCTAGAGGCGCGTCCACTTCGTCAAGAATGCAGAAGGGGCTGGGTGTGTACTGGAAGATGCCGACCAGCAGCGCGAGAGCGGTGAGCGCCTTCTCGCCTCCAGAGAGCAATAGCACGCTCTGCAGGCGCTTGCCGGGCGGCGACGCGACTACATCGATGCCGCTCTCGGCGGAGTTTTCCTCGTCGGTGAGCTTCATGAAGGCGTGGCCGCCGCCGAAGAGCTTCTTGAACGTGGCCTGGAAGTTCTCATTGATCCTGGTGAACGCTTCCTGGAACTTCTGGCGCGAGACTTCATCGATTTCACGGATCGTTGCCGTGGTGTTCTCGATCGACGAGATAAGGTCTTTGCGCTGGGCGTCGAGGAAGGTGTGGCGCTCGGCAGTTTCGCGGTACTCTTCGAGCGCCATCATGTTCACCGGCCCCATGGCTTCGAGTTTGGAGCGCATCTCGCGATAAGACTGATCGCGGGCTGTTAGTTCGTCGCCCGTGACCAAGGCTAGCGTGGTATCGGCAAGCAAAGCGGGACGCTCGATTCCGAGTTCGTTCAGACAAGTTTCCGCCATGTACATGGCGTCGGCTTGCAACTTGGCGGCGGCCGCCTGCAGCTCGCCGCGGCGGTCGCGGGCTTGGTCAAGGAGTTGGCGCGCGCTGCGCAGAAGTTCATCGATCTCGGAAAGACGGGCGCGGAGTTGATCTTTCTCGAACTGAAGCAAATCCTCCCGCGCCTGGCCCGCGTTGCGTTCGGCCGTGAAATCGGCGGCTTGCCGTTCGAGTTGGAGATTCTCGGCTTCGCGCTGCAGCTTCTCGGCAGCGGCCGCTTCGATCTGCGAGCCGAGTGCGTGCAGGCGCTCGCTCATTTCGGCGAAGAGGGAATCGATGCGTGCGAGCACGGCAGTTGCAGACCGATGACGCTCTTCCAGTGCGGCGACACGGGCCACGCGCTGCGAGCTGGCTTGAGCCGCATCCTCGCGACGCTGTCGCAGCACACCCAGAGATTCCTGGGCGACTGCGATTTGCTGCTCGAGTTGGGCATGAGTTTGTTCCAGTACGCCGATCTCGGCCTGGCGTGCTGCGACGATCGATTCCTGCTCGGTTCGTTCAGCGGCAAGACGTTGCAATTCAGCTTGCGAAATGCTCATGCGCTCGGTGACGCGGGACATCTCAGAATCGAGCTGCTGCAGCATGTGGCCTGAGGTCATGGACTGATGTTCAGCCTCACGCTTTTCGCCTTCCAGGCGTTCAAGCAGGGAAGTGAAGTCCTTAATTTCCCGGCCGAGGGTGAGCACTCGCATGTCTTCTTCGCGGAGAGCGCGCTCCAGGTCTTCCAGGTGCCGAAGAACTTCGCGGAGTTCGCGCTTCATCGAAAGCGGGCCTTCGGCGCGCTGTTTGCCACCGGTCACCGTCACGTTGTGGAAGCATTCTCCCGACTGCGACAGGAAGAATGCGTCGGGGTTTTCGAGTGCGAGTCCACGTGCGGTGTCGGAGCCGGGAACGATGTAGCCGTCGCGCAGCTTCGGGAGAACGACTTCCAGGGATTTTCCGAAGCCATCGAGAACGCGGATGGTGTGTTTCAGCGGCACGATGGAAGCCGTAGGCGGAGCGCAATGCGCGGCTTCGTCGAGGATGAAGGAGAATTTGGCCTGCGAATCCTCGGGATGAACCAGAAAAGTGGCGCGGCCGTCGACGTCGCTGCGCAGCAGGCGGAGGCCCTCGTCGGCAGCGTCCCAGGACTTGACCACGATGTAGTTCAATTCGTCGCGCAGGAAGTCTTCCACCACGCGCTCAAAGCGTGGCTCGACTTCAAGAAAATCCGCAAGCACGCCGACCGGGGCAAGGCCGCTCTGCATAACTCCCGACTGGAACAGGCGGCGAACCGATTCGGTCGAGTAGCCATGCTCGGCGATAACTGCTTCTAAAGATCCCTTTTTCCCTAAAGCCGTGGCAAATTCAGCGCGGAGCAGGTCGAGATGAGTCTTGGCCCGGCTCTCTTCGAGGCGCTTGGCCTCGATCAAGCGGCGAAGCTGGCTGATTTCTTCCGTGATTCCGGCAACGCGCTGCGTCACCGTTTCGAATTCAAGGGCAAGTTGTCCGCGCTGTCCGCCGAAGGCTTCCACCTGAAGATTCGCATTGGCGATTTCAGCTTGCAGACGCCTCGCTTCGCGATCCGCGCCCGCGAGGCGCTCTTCGGCTTGCGCGAGTTGGTTGCGAAGGCGCGAGGCCGACGACACAGTATCAAAGATGGCAACGCGAGATTCTTCCTGCTGGTGTTCGAGTTCAGCCAACGCGGTTGTGGCGGCAGCGGCTCCCTGCTGGGACAAGGCGAGTTCGTGCTGAGCTGCAGCCAGATCGGCTGCGGCCGATTTAAGCACTTGCTGGTTGGAATCGCGCTCAGCCTCAAGCGAGGTCAGCCGGTGACGAGCTTGAGCTAATTCCGCTTCAGCCGAGGCAGAGCGAATTATCAACTCGGCGCAGCGTTCGTCGTTGTGACGGCGGCGGGCGCGAGCGCGATCGATTTCCAAATCGATCTGGCTGAGCCGGTCGCGATTTTCGCGCAGTTCGGTCTCGATGGCATAGCCGCGTTCGGTGCCTTCGCCGTGCTCGGATTCTAGTTGCTGAGCCGCATCCGTCCGGTGCTGCATGTCTTCGGCGAGGGCGTTGAGTTGGATGTCGAGTTCGGTGCTTTCCCGCTCGATCGCGGCGAACTTGCTGGCCAGGACCACGCGCAGCTGGGCACGCATCTCTTCGCGCAGCTTGGCGTAGCGCTCGGCCTTGGAGGCCTGGCGCTTCAGAGAATTCATCTGGCGTGTGACTTCGTCGAAAATATCGTTAACGCGGGCGAGATTCAGCTTGGCATCTTCGAGTCGAGCTTCGGCGAGGCGCTTCTTGGTCTTGAACTTCGTGATTCCGGCGGCCTCTTCGAGGATGGCCCGGCGATCGGTCGGCCGGCTGCTCAGAATTTGGCCGATGCGTCCTTGTTCGATCAGGGCGTAAGTCTCCGGCCCCAGGCCAGTGCCCATGAAAAGTTCCTGAATGTCGCGCAGGCGGCAGAGTTTGCCATTCAGTAAATATTCGCTGTCGCCGGAGCGGAACAGGCGACGGGTGACCACGATTTCTCCCGCACGGAATTGCTGCTGGTTAAATTTTCTGCGGCGGATCTTGAGCACGACCTGAGGCGCTCCGCTGACGGCGGCTGAAGTCGCAACTGGGACGACAGCGTGGATCGGTAAAGCGAACACCGGCTCGTCGTCGGGGAAGGCGACCGCCAGGGTAGTTACTTGCGAACGCGGAATCTCGACTTCCTCAGTTTTTCCGGGCTGGGCCTCTTCCACGGCGCGCTCGGTGTCTTCGGCGGCGCGGGCTCGGATGGCGGCTTCGTCCCAGTCGTCGGCGGGACGCCTTGATAATTCGACTGTGTGTCTCGAAGACTCGGCGGGAAGTTCGTCCTGAATATCGATCTCCGTAGGCGCGCCGGCGTCAGAGCCGGGATATTCCTCGGGATCGATCAATGTCAGTGAGACTTCGGCCATACCGGTGGGCTTGCGGTCGCGCGTGCCGGCAAAGATGACGTCCTCCATGCGCGATCCGCGCAGGGTCTTGGCCGACTGCTCGCCCAGCACCCACGAAATGGCGTCCGCAATGTTCGACTTGCCGCAGCCGTTGGGGCCGATGATGGCGGCGATACCGTCCCCATGAAACTTCAGGTCGGTACGGTCGCAAAACGATTTGAAGCCGAGAATCTGTAGCCGCTTCAGTTTAAGCAACGTGAACTCCTTGGGAAAAACAGTTGCCAGTTGTCAGTTCTGCTGCCTCGCTGACCTGTTAACTACATCGATGCCTTTGCCGACGAGGCGACATTTGCTCGGACTGGTTCCGTCCCTGGCTGGACCGGGCGGGCACAAATTAGAGCTACTGTAATGGTCAAATCGGGGCGGGGTCAAGCAATATAACACTATATATTGTATGGCCTTGCGCCCGAGCGCGTTGGGTTGCACACACATTGCAGCAAATGCCTGGTTTACGGGCGAGGAAAGGACGAGGTGGGAGAACCGCGAGAGCAGCATTACGATAGCGCAATCGGGTTGAGGAAACAACGGTCATCTGCTTTGACGATTTGTCGCTCACCAACGGGTGCCCGTTATTGAGGAGGCGAATTAGCGTCCAGGCTCTTACCTGCCAACTCCCTTTCATCCGACGTCAGGAGGTCTGCAAGAAAAGATTTGACAGCGCGCAAATTAGGGCTAAAATGCGGACCATAGATTATTGGGATGCACCTGTGGCCGTCTCTTCCCCCCTTGGGCGGACAGGTGATCTTGGTTTTAGTGGGAAAGTCGGGCTCGTTCCTTCGCGAATCCAGCGGTAGGTGTGTTTATGGGCACTCAGGGTCCATTAGCTAATCGTCCCGAAAGTCGGAGACCCAAGTCTAAATCCGGCATTCACGCGAAGCCTGCCGTCCGCCGCCCAACTCTGGTCGCGAAGAGAGATCTAGGCCGGTATGAAAAACTTCTCAATACGACCATCGAAGGCATATCTGTATTTGTTTTCGGAGCTGCGGGCCATATCGCTTACTTGCTGCGGCTGATCCCTAGAGATCCGACTAGCGGAGTGGTTTTCGTGGCAGTCTTATTGGTCATCATGTTTGTTACCGGCATTGAGCTTAATGACGAGAGGAAGCAGACTTTCTGCATACATAGCATGATGATGATCGTTCCGCTTGGCGTGGGCCTGGTATTGATCAGCCTCAAGCATGGGGGCGCTAACGGGCGCCTTTCGGAAATGCAAGAAGACCGCGCACAAGCGATACAAGCAAAGCCTTTCCACTATCCACCGCAATAATGGCAACCCAGGCGGTCAAGATTCTCGCGGTTAGCAGTGGGAAGGGCGGGGTGGGCAAGACCACGGTCACGCTCAACATCGCCCGTCAGCTAAGTCTGGCTGGTTTCCGCACTCTCATCGTCGACTTCGACATCCACAACAAGGGTGCAACCTGCCTGTTCATGAAGGCAGTGGCGGATTCGCAAGTGCAGAGTATTACGTATGTAATGGGGAAATGCACCACGCCGCGGGATGCGCTTGAACTTGCCAGCCAGTTTCCAATCCTAAAACTCGATTACGGAGATAATCTCTTTCTGATTCCGGCAGCTCGCCCGGATGAGATGGTGAAGTGGGAAAATTTCGTTTGCGAGGTCCCGACGATTGTCGAATTCCTGAAAGCCTTTCTTCACGCAATTGCCGAGAGCAACCGAATCGATGTCGTCCTGATCGACTGCTATGGAGGCGTCGACAGGCTTACCATTTCCGCGGCCGGCGTAGCCGACGATTTCGTTATCATCAACGAACCCGACGTGATCACCTTCGCCGGTACCTTGCTTTTGTACAAGCAACTGGAAAATACGTACGAAGGTTCGCCGCGACCGCCACGAGTTCATTTCGTTATCAACCGCATCTCCGGAAGATATTCCTTTCGTTTTCTGCAGGAGGAGTACCAGAAACATCTTGCCCAGCTTGCGGTGGATCGTGGAGTTCTGGCATATCTCCCGTTTGACAAGCTTGTTTTCGATACGTTCGGCGATTATCCTTTCTTTTCGGAACTCCTGCCCGAGGGCCTCTACGCAAAGAAAATACGCGAATTAATTGCGCGTTTGTGGCCGGAGCCGCGCTTTACGCGCCTCACCGCCCGCTCTCGGAGAGTGCGGGAAAGAATCTACCGACGAACGGCGGAGAATCCCTTTGCCGATCCGGAACGGATCTTTCAGGCGTGGAAGTCGGCGCCAGCGTGGGCGCTGCTGCCGATCACGGCCCTGATATTCTTGTACCTCGGTCCGAGAAATCGCATTTTTCACATTGGTCCTATCCACAGTATTTCCTTTTTTACTCTGCGAGCGGTGTTTTATCCGTCTTTGCTCTTAGTGCTGGCCCTGGTTGTGGTCGGCATTCTATTTGAACCGTTCCAAATAACGCGCTGGCTGCTCCGCAAAGCGACATATGAGGCGCGAAGAAGGAAGCTCATCCACGGCGACACCCGCCGGGGGCACAGCCGGAAACTATTGTCCGGGCAAAGCCTAACTGGCTACGTGCGTGGACTGTGGGACCGGGCCGCATCTTGCGCTCCTGCGCTCATCGGCTTTGTTTGTTTCTGCACGATCGCGTTGACGGTCTGGGGATTGGACCTTGTTCCTCACTTCCGCAACGTCGCGATTTGGCGCGGGCAGATTGAGGGATTCTATCCTGGAGGAAATTACTATCGCCTGATTTTGGCACGCCAAGCCGTCATCAAGCCCGGCACGGATATGTCCAAAGGCCACCTGGAGGACTCCGATCTCGTACAAGTTTTGTTTCCACGTGCCACCCTGAGCGAAGAAAAAGCTCACGGCGCGAATCTTGAGCACGCGAAACTGCTGGGGGCGAAGTTGATGGGCGCTGATCTAAGCGAAGCAAAGGCCGTGAGCGCCGATTTCGCGGGCGCGGATGCTTCGGGAGCGACATTCCAAAAGGCGAACCTGACAAACGCTAGTTTTTGGGGGGCCGTTTTAACCAAGGCCGTATTCAAAGATGCCACGCTATATAAGACAGACTTTCGGCACAGCAATCTCGAAGGGGCAAATTTCTTCGGCGCTATCATTAAAGACCCGATGTTCGAGGACGCTAATTTGAAAGGCGCCGTCTTCAGTAAGGCAAATTTTGATTACCTCGATGGCAAAGAAGTGCTTGCGCTGGTGTCCCATCTTTGTACTCAAAATGCTATGGTTGAAGACGATCAGGAAGAGTACGAGAATATCTGCACACGGCTGCCCAAGGGAGGAGAGAATAAGTACGATCTTGGACCCACGATGAAAGATCTGGCGGAACACCTGCTCGACCCAGGCCCCCCTCAGCCCCACAAGTTGCCTAAGATGCCACTGGTTCGCGATCTGATGAACGTCCTCCAACGACCGGCCGAAGACACGAAGGGACTCGGACAGAAGACCGATTTGGTGGAACTTCTGTTAATACGCGGTGACGCGGGTGACTTCGAGGCCGCAGCAACGGCGCTAAACTCTGTGCGGCGTCAGCTCAATCACACTACTTTTCAGCCCGGCGAGAAGGTGCAGCGAGAAGGCATAACTTGCGTTCTTTCCGTGCTGCTCAGCATTCTTTCGCAGGATGGCCAGGAGAAGGAAAATCTAACTGCGTGGCAGCGGTGGCTATCGGAGGGCCGGGACCCGACAGGGCGAAGCCGGCAGTTAACCGGCTGGGAGTGGGGGACTTGGGATAGAGGTTTTCCGGCCGGCAATTATAGCCGAGAGCAGAATATGGAGATTCGGGCCATCCAGCTTTCGGCGGGCACCGCTAGCGATTCGCAAAACAATCTTACGTGCGACGAGATGGCCCTATGGTTTGACTCAGTGCAGCCCTGTCCGCACCCTGCTCGAGCCGACACGACATTCAACACCGCCGTGTCGCGCTAACGATAGTGATCGTTGCGCTCGGCTTCACAGTCTTCATCTAATTTGCAACGACCGTAATTTGCAGATGCGAGCGATCTACTCGAATGAGGTCGCTACCCTCCCAGCTTCTCGAAGAACAGACAGATGGTCTCGATGCCGTGGTGGAAGTTCGGGATGTGGAACTTTTCGTTAGGAGCGTGCAGGTTGTCGTCGGGAAGACCGAAGCCCATCATTACGCTGGGAATTTTCAAACCCTCATAGAAATCGTTGACGATGGGAATCGATCCGCCGCTGCGGATGAAGACAGTTTCTTTCTTGAAAGTATCGTGCAACGCTTCCGTCGCGGCCTTGATGTACTGATTGTCGGTGCCGACCACGCAGGCCGGGCCCTTGCTGAGCACTTTGATTTTGGTCTCGATGCCCTTGGGCGTCAGCTTCTTCACGAAGTTTGTGTATCTCTTCAAGATGTCATCGGGATCCTGATTGGGCACCATGCGCATGGAAACCTTGGCTGTCGCTTTGGCCGGGATCACCGTCTTGGCGCCGGCCCCGATGAATCCTCCGGGCATGCCGTGGACTTCGAGCGTGGGGCGCGCCCAGGTGCGGTAGAGGACCGAATAGCCGGGCTCGCCGGTGAGGACCTTCGAACCGACTTCGGTTTTGCGGTAGTGCTCCTCGTTGAAGGGCAGGCGCTTCCAGGCCTTGAGTTCGTCTTTGCTGGGCGCTTTCACGTTCTTGTAGAAGCCGGGGATCAGCACGTGGCCCTTCGCATCCTTCAGCTTGCTGATGATCTCGATGAGAGCGAAGAACGGATTGGGCGCCGCGCCCCCGTACACGCCGGAGTGCAGATCGGTCATCGCGCCGACGGCTTCGATTTCGGTATAGACCAGGCCGCGCAGGCCGACGCACAGCGTGGGAAGGTTGGGAGCGAAAAGCTCGGTGTCGCAAACCAGGGCGAAATCAGCCTTGAGCTTGGCTTTCTGCTTGCGGACATACTCGGTGATGGATTCGCCTCCGACTTCTTCTTCACCTTCAAAAAGGATTTTGACATTGATAGGCAGTTTGCCATTCCCGGACTTCATGAGCGATTCGAGGGCTTTCACCTCCATCCAGAGCTGGCCTTTGTCGTCAACTGCGCCACGGGCGTAGATGTTGTTGTTGCGTTCTGTGGGCTCAAACGGAGGAGTGTGCCATTCGTCGAGCGGGTCGGGCGGCTGCACGTCGTAGTGCGCGTAACAGAGCACTGTAGGCTTGCCCGGTGCATGGAGCCAGTCGGCGTAGAGGAGCGGATGACCTTTGGTGGGTATGACCTCTACGTTCTCCATGCCGATGCGGCGCAATTCATCGGCTACGAACTGGGCGGCTTTCTGAACGTCGGGCTTGTGCTCGTCGAGAGTGCTGACGCTGGGGATGCGAAGAAGGTCCTTGAGTTCGTTGAGGAAACGCTGTTGATTAGTGCGGGCGAAATCGACTGCGGGAGAAGCCATGGGTTTGTCCTTTCTGCTAGAGCGCAACCATGCAGAGTCACGCTGTGGGGAAACGCTCCAGTATACCCGAAGGAATCGCGGACGGGCAGGGCTGCTGCTGGCGGCAAGCGTTCATGCGCTGCGTGCCAGAGACGCCTCGGGGCGCTCGGCTGGACTCTTCGGAACTTAGGGCAGGCAGCCGAGGCGGCTGTCCCCACTTCCCCTTTCCACATGAGCAGGCGTCAGGCAGCGTGCTAGTTTGAAAATCTTGCCGGCGAGAATGGCGCGAGATCGAGGTCGGGAGTTTTTCCTTCAATGACGTCCGCCATGACCTGCGCCGTTATCGGGGCAAGGAGAATACCGTCGCGAAAATGGCCGGTGGCAACGTAATAGCCGGGAGTGGGGGTTGGGCCGAGGATCGGCAATGCGTCGGGAGTTCCCGGACGCAGTCCGGCCCAGTCTTCGAGAATCTTCGCATTGCGCAGCTCTGGAACCATGGCGACAGCAGCGCGGTGCAGGCGCTGAATCGTGGCGACGTCGGTGCGCTTGTCGAATCCCGCTTCTTCTACTGTGGTGCCGACGATGATGCGTCCGTCGCTGCGCGGGATCAGATAAACCTCCGGCGAGCGGATCACGTGCTTGAGCAAGCTACGTGACGGTGCGGCCAGGCAAAGCATTTGTCCTTTCACAGGTCGCGTCGGAAAAGCGTGGGGTGCGATCTGGCCCGACCAAGCGCCGGCGCAGTTGACCACTTTAGGCGCACGAAACGTCGTCTTCGTTGTCGTCACGCCCACAACACGGCCGTCGGCTTGATTCAATTCGGTGACCGGATCTGCGGAAGAAAAATCGACGCCGCGATGCTTCGCAGCTTTGAGCGCGGCGGCGGTGAGCGCCCGCGGATCGACGCTGCGCTCCTTGAGGTAAAACGCCGCCGGGTGCATTGCACCAAGATCCATGCCGAGTTCCTCAGGGTCCAAATTGGGGTCCCGCTCTCTGCGATCAAACTCCTCATCACGAGTGAGCTTCGCCAGGCCGGGCTCCAACTCGCCCCACTCTGCGGGAAGCAAGGCTGCCGCCCTGAATCCCGGATGGCGAATATGTTTGGGCGACAGAAGGAGAATCGTGCCCTGATCTCGTAGATCAACCTTCATACCCGATTCCACTTCCAACTCGTGTACGAACTCGGGGTACATGCGCGCGCTGGCCGTGGCCAGGGGCTGCAGAGCGGTGGGGGTTTCAAGCAGGCAATCCGCCAGCATGCCGCCGGCAGCATGCGAAGCTTCCCGCCCCGGCTCGCCTCGCTCGACAATCAGGACGCTGGCACCGTGTTTGCGGAGCTCAATCGAGAGCGAGAGGCCAATGATTCCGCCCCCGATAACGATCACGTCCCAATTCTTCATGGCTGCATTGTAGAAGATGCGGTTGGGCATCCCCAGAGCTATTGTTCAGCGTCCTATTTAGGGCACCACCGAGCTAATTGACACTACCGCTCTTGTGCTAAACAATTGAACAGAGCCCACAGCAAGGTGGTTCATCTTGGAGGAAGCATGCCGGAAGAAGGCGAACACATACACGTTGAACATCAGTCGAGTGCAGGGAAGTGGATTCTGGTGGTTTTGGCGGTGATTTTCGTCGCGGCCTCCGTTTTTGGGTACGTGACTATGCAGCAGCGCGTTGAAAAACTGACGAAGGACTTGAGCGAGAGTCAATCGCAAGTCAGCGAGCTGCAAAAGCGCATGCGATCGGCGGAAGCCCAGGAAGAGACGTTAGGTCAAAAGCTGGGAATGACCAAGAAAGAACTGGCGCAGCGCGCTGGCGAACTGCAAGCGCAACAGAAGGCCGCGGAATCACGCCTGCAGGAGGAAGCAAATAAAGAAAAAGAGCAGCTTGGCCAGGTGAGTGGCGAGGTTGCGGGGGTCAAAAGCGATGTGGGCGGCGTCAAGACCGACGTGGCTTCAACCAAAGCTGATCTGGAAACGACCAAGGCGAACCTGCAGACGGCAATCGGGGATTTGGGAAAACAGAGCGGGCTGATTGCCAACACGCGCGGTGATCTCGAAGATCCTTAAGCATAAGGGCGACCGCAACTATTACGAATTCACTTTGCTCAGGGGAGCGAAGCCTCAGCCGGTGGCGACAGTGAGTCTTCAGCTCAAGAAGACTGACCCCAAGCGCGGCAAGTACACGTTGAGTGTGACCTCCGACGACAGGACCATCGAGAAGCAGGATCGCAACATCGCGGAGCCGATTCAGTTCTATTCCGGACGCGATCACTTGCTGTTTGAGCTGGTGGTGTGGACGGTGGACAAAAAGAAAGCGACGGGATATTTGAGCACGCCCAAGGGCGCGCCCACACCGGTGACGGCCAATTGAACGGAGCGCTTTTCCCGGCGGGCGGGCAGATCGCGCTGCAAATCGCGCTGCGCACCTGCGTGATCTACCTGGTCGTGCTGATCGGGGTGCGGCTCAGCGGCAAGCGCGAAGTGGGACAGATGACTCCGTTCGACCTGACGCTGTTGTTGCTGCTTTCCAATTCCGTGCAGAACGCCATGACGGGGCCCGATACGTCGCTGATCGGCGGTGTGGTGGCAGCTTCCACCCTGTTGCTGATGAACTACATGGTAGGAACGTTTTCGGGCAAGAATCGCGCCTTTCGGCGAGTGGTTGAGGGCGAGCCGAGCCTGCTGATCCACGATGGAAAACCCATTGAATCGCACATGGAGAGAGAACACGTCAGCATGGACGAACTGGAGCGCGCCGTGCGCGAGCACGGTATCGCAAAGTGCAGTGATGTAGCTCTCGCCGTGCTGGAAGTGGATGGCTCAATCAGTTGCCTGAAATACGACGAGATCAAGCCTGACGCCAATACTCACCTCGCGCGGCGAAGATTCATTCAGAAAAAATAATAGGCGCTTCCCGCTGCCGCGCAGGCGTCCCAGATATCACTTGCTCAGGACAATCGGCACCGGCTGGTCGTAGGGCTGGACAACGACGCTCACGGAGCGCCGATCGCGAAAATCGGCCAGAGCCACAGGGAAACTGACGAGCACAGTTCGCTTAATTTCCTGGCCGGGTTGCAGCTTGTCTTCGGGAGCGAGAGCCGTCTGCGTACCTTCCTTCAGCGCGGGAAAAGCCTGATAGTAGCGATCGAAATCCACCGCGGAGACCGCGTCGCCGCTTAGTTCTCCAGTGGATGTCACGACCTTGCCTCGAATGCCGTGTACCCAGAGCGATTTCTCACCAGAGTTGTGCAAGGTGAAACTGAGGGCAACCAGAACTGCGTTCTGGCCCGGGAGATCGACTGCTGCCACGTTGTCAAGCGATCCGGCGCCTTGCGGCTTGGCGCGCTGAATAAAGGAATAGATGCCGGCAATGACGAGAATGCCCGCCGTGGCCAGCAGCAGAACCTTGACCGGGGGCAGGTTGCGCTGGGCTGTGCCGAATTCGTCGCCGATATTGATCGTGGGGCCAGGTTGTGTGCCCGGTATGGGGTCTGGCGTCGCGCTTGGAGTCGCTGGAGGAACGGGATTGGGAATCTGATCGGGCATGGTTATTCTCTTCCTCTTCGGCTAACGTGGCACACACGAGCCAGCGTCAAGAAACTACACTCTCGACCGGCCGCCGCGGACTGGCTCGGGCTGTCCACGTCGGATAACCCATGTAAAAAACAAAGGCCGGCTGCCACGCGGCATCACCCAGGATTTCGCCCAGAAGTGTAGCCCGCAGAGCTGGTTTTTCATGAGCCTTTTCGTGGTCAATCATCTCCACTGCTTCGTTGCAGGGCCGTCCGGCCAGCCCACGAGCCGTTGCCAGCAAATGCGCCCGCTGCCAAATGCGTCCCACGCGGAGACAGTTTTCCTGGTCATACCGATCGTGCACGGCAAGGACGCCAATCAGCGGAGCACTCATCATCAGCTTCGAATAGCCATCCTTTGGCGCGTGCGAAGCAGCCCACCGCAGCATCCACAGGGGCATCATCTTGGCAATTGCAGTCCCGACTGGGGGAACTCCGGCAGCATCGATTGTAAGGCCATCGCGAAATTTCTGGAGCGAACTCCATTGGACACGGATCCACTTCTCGCTACCGCGCTTGACCTCCGGGTCGGAATAAATTTCGTTGTTCGCCGCCGAGCTTATCTCCACAAGCTTTTTTCGGTCTGCATCCGCCGTGATGAGAAACATTTTGACGCCCGGTTCGTCGCTGGCCAAGCGGGCCAGAGCGTCGGCGAATTCGGGCGGGATCGGTTTCTCCGGGGCATAGGCGGCGCGATTGGTATGGCGCCGCGGGATGGCATCGTATAGCTCGTTCTCCGCTCGTTTACCCGGGGCGAGATCCACGCGGGCCACGAGCTTCCGCGCGGCCTCAGCCGGAATCGGACCCAGCCTCCCCGGAGCCAGCGTCACGGTGGCTTGGTAACCGTTGGCAGGCGCGGCCAGCATCAGATTCTCGAGAGCGCATCCCATTCCGATGTGTTCTTCCCGCAGGAAGGGATCGAGCGCGCCGACGTTTCTGTTGGTGTCGATATACAGCTCAATCGACGAATCGGTCACTTTGAAAAGCCACGGCTGTGTGTTGTGTGGACTGGCGGCTAGAATCGCGGCACGCACCAACGCAAGGGCTCCGCCTCCGTTACCCGAATCCTTGCGCCCGTCATCCTTGCGCCAATCCTTCCAGGGCTCGTAAGCCGGTCCTTCACCGACACTGAAGACGCCCTGATCGTAGGCGTGCCACACCCCACCGCCGACGACCACCACGGTGACTATTCCTGCGCTCTTCAGAAATGATCTGCGTTGCACAATGCACCTCGTCGAGGCCGTTAATGGCCGCCCTTAGCCTGTCCGAATTCTACTCCCCAAGTATCAATCCCGATCTGCCACTCCGGAATGGTGAGTTCAATTCCACGCGTGCTTCATTGCCTTAGCGAACCTCGGTCCGGCAAGAGTATTCAGCACGTCGTCTTTGGTGAGCCAGGCCCGGCGTGCCTGCAGGATGCCGTAGCGGATTTTGTCCAGGTGAGCGGTGTGGTGAGAATCAGTATTGATCACAATCTTCACGCCGCGCTGCTTGGCCTGCCGCAGGTGAACGTCGTTGAGATCAAGACGATCGGGGTAAGAGTTTAGTTCCATGGCGACTTTGTGTTTCGCCGCCGCGGTCAGGACTGCGTCCATATCGAAGTGGTAGGCATCGCGGCGGAGCTGCAGTCTGCCCGTGGGATGTCCGATGATGGAAGTATTTGGATTCTCGACCGCTTTAAGCAAGCGTTCGGTCATTTTCGCCGGTTCCTGATTGAAAACGGAATGCACGCTGGCGATGACCACATCCATCTGCGCCAGCACATCGCTGGAAAGATCGAGGTCACCGTCGGCGAGGATGTCCACTTCGATGCCGGCGAAGATGGTGATGCCGTCGAGCTTCTGGTTCGCCTCGCGAATCCGCTGGATGTGTGCCACAGCCCGCTTGTCATCGAGGCCGTTGGCGAAGGCAAGATTCTTGGAGTGGTCGGTGATGGCCATGTAACGGTAGCCGCGCGCCTTCGCGGCTTCCGCCATTTCCTCGATGGTATTCTTGCCATCGGTTTCGACGGTGTGCATGTGCACGTCGCCCTGAAGATCGTCCAACGCGATCAGAACGGGCAAGGTGTGCTTTTCGGCGGCATCAATCTCGCCCAGATTTTCGCGCAGCTCGGGAGGAATGTAGTCGAGCTTGAGCTTGGCGTAGATTTCTTCTTCCGTTTTTCCGGCGACCGGCTTCTCGGTTTTGAGGTCGGCCAGACTGTACTCATTGAGCGTGTAGCCCATCTTGAGGGCGCGCTGGCGCAGGGCCACGTTGTGGGCTTTTGACCCGGTGAAATACTGCATGGCCGCGCCGAACGACTCCGGAGGAAGCAGCCGAACGTCTACCTGCATGCCGCTGCGCAGGCGAAAGCTGATCTTGTTATCGCCCAGCGCGATCACGTCCATTAGCGCAGGATATTTCGCCACGTATTGCACTGCCTTCTCGCGTTCGGCGTCATTGCAGCAGGCCATGCCCGTCACGAGAATATCCAGATCGCCCACGGTCTCGCGGCCGCGGCGCAAAGAGCCTGCCGGGGTAATGCGGTCGATGCCGGGAAACCTATCGAGGTATTGGGTGAGCTTTGTCGCCTCGGTCTCGGCCGCATCGATGAGAAATCGTCCCGAAATGCGGCGGTAGTCTTCAATCGCCTTCAGCAGCTTTTGTTCATGTTTCTCACCCATGCGCGGCAGTTCGCGGATCTTGCCTTCACGGGCCAGCTTCTCCACGCCATCGACGTCGCATACCTGATAGGCGCTCCAGATAAGGGCAATCGTCTTCGGTCCCAGCCCCTGGATCTTCAACAACTGAAGCATCGACGGGTGATACTTCTTGAGTAGATTGGCTTGCACGCTGAGGGTGCCGTCCTTGAACATCTCCTGCAGGTTGATCAGCATCCCCTTGCCGATGCCGGGGATGGCCAGCACTTTCTTGGGCTCCCCAATGATGTCTTTGATTTGCTCGGTAAGGTTTTCGATGGCCTGGGCGGCGTTGCGATAGGAGCGAATCCGAAAGGAATCCTGGGCATCGATTTCCAGCAGGTCCGCAGTTTCGTAGAGAATGTTGGCGATCGCCTTGTTATCCACGGAATAAAGATTAAACAAGATTGGGTCGCAGGGCCAGTGGGGAGCAGAGAAGAGACGTTACTCGGAAAACAAAATAGCCCATCCGGCCACCAAGTCTTCCGGTTGGACGTGCGGCGCCGGCGAATCTGGATGAGCTGCCACTTCAGGCGCTCTTCGTAACGTTAGCCGCCTGCGGTCCCTTTTGGCCGTCGGTGATTTCGAACTCCACCGTATCGCCTTCCTGCAGGCTTTTGTAGCCCTCGGAAGTGATCGCGCTGTAATGCACAAAAACGTCGGGGCCATCCGCGCGCCCGATGAACCCGTAGCCTTTTGCGTTATTGAACCACTTTACGGTGCCTTTCAGACGTTCCACGCGAACCCCCTCTTTCCGCACGTCTGAGTGGGGGGACCAAGAGACGTGCCCGCATAGGATGCATTTTGGAGCGATTAGGATGGGGGTGTCAAGGCGAAAGGAGCCCGACCGGGAAGCCGGCGAGAGGTGCGCTCGGCGAACAGCGGAGGCGGCTGTCCACACATGAGCAATCCTACTTTCCCCGACGCTGGTGATCAAGCCACAGAACCGACGAAATGGTCTTGGCATCACGAATCGTGCCGTTCAACACCATCCGAATCGCGGTCGAGAGCGACACCAAGCGCTTGTGGATCACCTCGTCGGCCTCGGGCTGCGCCGGGCCGGCCCGAAGGCCGGTGGCAAGATACACCGACATGGTTTCGGCAACAAATCCGGGGCTGGCGTAGAAGTTGAGAATGCGCCGCCAACGAGTCGCAGTGTATCCGGTTTCCTCGAGGAGTTCACGCTGCGCCGCGCGCAGCGCTTTTTCGCCAGCATCGATGCGCCCCGCAGGCAGTTCCCACAGATAATCGCCCGCGGCGTGGCGGTATTGGCGCTCGAGCAGGACGCGCGGTGTGGAACCCGATTCATCGACCGCCAAAACTACCACCGAGCCAGTGTGATGAATGATATCGCGGCGGGCGCGAATGCCTCCAGGTTCCTGCACCTGGTCTGTGGTCACCCAGAAGACCGGTCCGCGATACACCGTGCGCGAAGATATCAACCGGGCTTTGCCGTGTGAACCAGCGCTGGACTTGACGAGCTTAGACTTGGAGCGCGCAGCTTTGGCCATGAGAACAATATAAAGCACGGCCCGGAAGCAAGTGATCTTACTTCTCCATTCTGACTCATAACCTCTGACTTCCTGAATGAATGCAGAATCGACCGATTCTGCTATGCTGCCGGGCATGTCTCGGAAGCTGTCGGCCAAACCGCGTATCGCCATTGTCGGGGCCGGAAATCTGGCCAGCACGCTGGCCGTGTCCCTGCACGGAGCGGGGTACGGGATCGAGCAAATCATTTCGCGGGGACAGGCAGCGTCTATGCGGCGAGCCCGAACGCTGGCCCGAGAGGTCGGGGCGTCAGCTGTGGCGGCGGCGAAGGCACACATTCAAGCCGACATCGTTTGGTTTTGCGTTCCTGATGGAGCCATTGCCGGCGCGGCGGAATCCCTGGTGGGGACAGCGAATTGGAGCGGTAAAGTGGCGCTCCACTCCAGCGGTGCTCAAGCCAGCGACGAACTTGCCGTGCTGCGAAGGAACGGGGCTGCGGTTGCGTCCGTGCATCCGCTCATGACATTTGTGCGCGGTTCGCGCCCGGCGCTTGCGGAGGTACCCTTCGCGCTCGAGGGAGATCCGAAAGCCGTGCGAGCCGCACGTGCCATCGTTCTGGACTTGCGCGGGCAGCCGTTCAAAATACGCAAAGAGCACAAAGAGGCGTATCACGCCTGGGGAATGTTTGCTTCGCCGCTGCTGACTGCCCTGCTGGCCGCCAGCGAGCGCGTAGCTGGCTCTGCTGGAGTCAGTCGAAAAGCGGCCAGAGAAAGAATGTTGCCGATTCTCAGACAAACCCTGGGCAACTACGAACGGCTGGGCGCGGCGGGGGCCTTCAGCGGTCCGATCACGCGCGGAGACGTGGCCACGGTAGGAAAGCATCTCAGGGTATTGCGCGCAGTTCCGGAAGCCACGGAAATCTACATTGCTCTGGCGCGCGGCGCGTTGCGCGACCTGCCCGCGAAAAATCGCGCCGATTTGGAGAAGATTCTTAAACGTTAATCCGTCTCCTCTGTCGGCGATCAATTGTTCCCACGGCCCGGCACTTGCTTCTGTGCCACATGTCGGATCATCAGCACGAGGAGGGCGAGCACGCCAAACGGAATCGAGCCGGCGGTGCGGATGGGGAGCGTGATTACCATCGAAACAAATAGTTGAGGGGAAAGAATCGCCCGCAGTGCGATTACAGCTGGAGCAAGAATCCACTGCCAGAACAGAGCCAACGTGGTTACGCCCAGCAACACGCGAAAGACGCGGCTCGAGGCTGCGAAGCCGCGCCACCAGAACGCGATAAGAATTACTCCAGGCAGGAGCACGACCTGGTCGTACACCGCGTGCCCCGGCAGTAGAGTGATCGCCGTAACGGCTAACAGGAGGCTGATAGTTAATGCGAACTCGGTAGACGTGGGAGCTACATAGCGCATGCGCCAGGCGAGAGTAAGCGCCGTCACCAGAAGTGCGGCAATCAGAAATGGACCGAGGCGCGAACCCATCTGATTGCCGAGCAAATAACATACTAGCGGCGGGGTCGAATACTCCCGGTAGCCAAACACTACCCGCAGCCACTCTGGAATCCAGTGCGGCCATACCAGCAGGGAAGAAACACCGATCAGCGATGACACGATAAGAAAACCGCCCACGAATCGCCAACGGACGCGCCATTGACGGAAACTCCACAACAGAAGATAGGCAATGACCAAGGCCGTCATCTGCGGTTTGATAAGAGTCAACGCCAACACACTCCCCGAGAGAAAGAGCCTTCCGTCGACCAGCGCGGCGAACGAGGCGGCGAGAAAAAATCCCACAAGCAGCCCCACCTGTTCCGCGAACAGACCTTCGAGCACGACGTAACTGGAGAGAGTGAGAAGGATGAACGACGCGAGCATAACCGGACCAGCCCGCAGACGGAAGGTCCGAAGCCACAAGACGACGCTAAGCGCTGTCGCCACAGGGAGGATCACTGCCAGCCCAATTCGAACCACGGAAAAGGGAAGCAGGGCCAGGGGCCAAAGCAGTCTGATCAACGAAAGCTGGATAAGCGAAGGCCCGGTACTCCGAAAGGGTGCCTAGCTTGGGGCTATCCAGCGTGCGCCCGAAGAGGCCAAGCTGGATTTGCTTTGTCGATTCCGGACTGTAGGGGTCGAGATGATGAAGCAGGCCTTCGCGCGACGTCAACCAGATGGGATAGAAATCGGCGCCGAAGGAATATCCGTTACCAAAGCCTTGGGCAGCGCGCACTGCCATCGCCCTCGGCACGAAAATGCAGACGTGGTAATAGACCATGCCTGCGGCACAAAGAACACACAACAGGAGGATGACTGCTTGTCGCCACAGGGTCGTAACCGGCATTGGCTTACCGCGACGAGAACAGATGGCCGAGTTTTTCTTTCTTGGTCTTGAGGTACTCTTCGGCGTGCGGGCTGGGCTTGACTTCGCACGGTACACGCTCTACGACTTCGACGCCGGCGCGCTGCAGAGCCTCTACCTTCTCAGGATTATTCGACAGCAGGCGCACCTTGGTTACGCCCAGCGCCTTGAGCATCCGGCCGGGTAATGCAAAGTCGCGCTGGTCGGCCTTGAAGCCCAGGCGCTCATTGGCCTCAACCGTGTCCAAACCGGCATCCTGCAACTCGTACGCCTGCAATTTGGCCATCAGACCGATGCCGCGGCCCTCCTGCTGCTCGTAAATCAAAATTCCTGCGCCCAGGTCGCGAATCATGGAGAGCGCCATCTCAAGCTGCTGGCGGCAGTCACAACGCAAGGAATGAAAAACGTCGCCGGTGAGGCATTGCGAGTGAACTCGCACCAGCGGAGGAGCAGAGGTAACATCACCCATCACGAGAGCGACCGCTTCCTCAACCTCATGGTTCCGATCCCAGCCAGATTCGGCGCGGAAACCGTAGATCCGGAACGTGCCCCAGCGGGTGGGAAAATCTGCGGATGCGACGGGTTGAAGCGCCTTCGAGCTCACAGTTTGATTATAGCGGTTGTGGAAGGAGGATGAGCCGAGGCGATCGAGAGTGCGCCTAACCGCGCGCCTTGAAGGGAAAAATGGCGTCTTGCTTGGAAGGAATGGGGGCGCCGTTGTGAGTGGCCGGATGAAAGTGCCAGTTCTCCAGCGCCGCCAGGCACTTCTCGTCGATCATGGGACCGAGGCTTTGCAGTACGGTCTTGCGGACGATTTCGCCCCTTTCGTCGATCGTGATTTCAATGACGACTTTGCCTTCGGACTCTGGACGTTGCCACGGGTAGACAACGGGATCGGCAGTGGTGATGGGCAGAGCCGGACGAATCTCATCGCCATACACCGGCCCGCCGGGCAGATTTCCGTAGGGAAGTCCGGCTGGCGCGCCATGACCCAGCTTGGAGAGCGTTGCCGTCTTCGAGTTGTCTTCGGCCCCGGATGGAGTAGGCGGGGCCGGTGGCATGGGCAACTTCGGCTGAGAGGAAGAACTCTTCCAAGTCAGTTTTTCGTGTCCCAGCCGCTGGTGCCGATAGATCTCGGTTGCGCTGTCGGATGAACTGGTAGCGCTATCGTCCGGGTTCTGGGTAGGGAAGTAAAGATGCGCAAGCACTTTTCCGTTGCGTCCCAGCGCAACCGAAGTCGGCATTAACAACTGAGGTTCCGGACTATGTAGCAGCCATGCGAATAGCAGGCCGTGCAGCGCGAGCGAGCCCGCCAACACTCTGCGCTGCGTTGATGTCTCGGGACTCAATTGGAGGAACATCTCTGAGCGAACCCCTTAGCCCTACTGCGTTAATGTTAGGTTAGACGCGCCATGGGGGCATTCGTCAAGGCTCTTTGTTCGGTGGTTTCAACTCTGGTAACTGTGGCTGATTCTGCTACGGAATCGGTGCGGACCGTGGTGCCGGGGAACGAAACGCTGGTAAAATAAGTTGGCAGTACAATCATGAGTCGCTTCGCGGGGCTATAGCTCAGTTGGGAGAGCGCGTCGTTCGCAACGACGAGGCCGTCGGTTCGAGCCCGACTAGCTCCACCAATTTTCTCAATCCCATAGAGCGGATCAGCCATAGGGTCGATACCTATTCGCGGGCCGGGAGACACTTAGCATGGCCACCACCACAATAGAAGTTGACGCAGCCGCAAGTAATCCCAGGCATGCCAAGCTAGGGCGCTGGGTCGAAGAAGTTGCGCAGATGTGCAAACCCGATCGCGTTCATTGGTGCGATGGCTCTCCGCAGGAATACCAAACGCTACTGCGGCTGCTGATCCTCACCGGCACGGCGATCCCGCTCGATCCGGGGAAAGCGCCGAACAGCGTGCTGGTCCGATCAGACCCGGCGGATGTGGCCCGCGTCGAAGACCGGACTTTCATTTGCTCCCAATCAAAGGAAGAGGCCGGTCCCACCAACAACTGGGAAGACCCGGCAAAGATGAAACAGAAGCTGGCGGAACTGTTCGCGGGCTCCATGGTGGGCCGCACGCTGTACGTGGTGCCTTATAGCATGGGTCCGATCGGCTCGCCAATTTCAAAGATCGGCGTAGAGATCACTGACTCGGCATACGTTGTGCTCAGCATGCACATCATGTCCCGCGTGGGGAACCGCGTGATGGAAGTTCTCGGCGAAGATGGCGAGTTTGTGCGCGGATTGCACTCCGTGGGCGCACCGCTCGGCCCCAATCAGCCCGATGCGACCTGGCGCTGCAACCGCGAGCACAAGTACATCTGCCATTTTCCGGAGACGCGAGAGATCTGGTCCTACGGCTCCGGTTACGGCGGCAACGCATTGCTGGGGAAGAAGTGTCATGCGCTGCGGATCGCCTCGGTGCAGGCGCGCGACGAGGGCTGGCTGGCCGAGCACATGCTGATCCTGAAGCTGATTAGCCCGTCCGGACAAGTCAAGTACATGACCGGCGCTTTTCCCTCCGCTTGCGGCAAGACGAATCTGGCGATGCTCATCCCGACGCTTCCCGGTTGGAAGGTGGAGACCATCGGGGATGACATCGCATGGATGAAATTCGGCGCGGATGGCCGGCTTTACGCCATCAATCCTGAGTACGGCTTCTTCGGTGTGGCGCCGGGCACGAGCGTGAAGTCGAACGCCAACGCCATGCTCACCATCAACCGGAACTCCATCTTCACCAATTGCGCGATGACCCTTGAGGGCGAGGTGTGGTGGGAAGGGATGACCGATCAGAAACCGGCCAAGCTGGTGGACTGGTTGCGGCGGCCCTGGAGCGCTGACTCAGGACGGACCGCGGCGCATCCCAATGCGCGCTTTACGGCTCCCGCGAAACAGTGTCCCGTAATCGCACCCGAATGGGAGGATCCGAAGGGCGTGCCGATCGATGCCATCCTGTTTGGCGGAAGGCGCGCGGGCATCGTTCCGCTCGTCACAGAAGCCTTTAATTGGCAGCACGGAACCTTCCTGGGAGCAACTGCCAGCAGCGAGACTACCGCCGCGGTGACAGGGAAAGTGGGGCAGTTACGCCGCGATCCCATGGCCATGCTTCCATTTTGCGGCTACAACATGGGCGACTACTTTGCGCACTGGCTCCAGATAGGAGGCGGTGCAAACGCTTCGAAGCTTCCGAAGATTTTTTACGTCAACTGGTTTCGCAAGGACAACAACGGCAAGTTTCTATGGCCCGGTTACGGTGAAAACAGCCGCGTGTTGAAATGGATCTTTGAGCGCTGCGACGGCAAAGTGCATGCGAAGGAAACGCCGATCGGACGTATTCCCGCGGTGGCCGATCTCGACACCACGGGACTGGACATCACGGCCGCGAACCTGGACCAACTGCTCAGTGTCGATGTCGAGGGCTGGCTGGCTGAGGTGCCATCGATCAAGGAGCACTTCGCCCCCTTCGGCAGCCATCTCCCCGAGGGATTGAAGCTTGAAGTGAAGGCCCTCGAAGAGCGTCTGCGCGCGGCAAAGTAGCACCGGCTCGGAGTCGCGGGCGAGTAGCAACGGCTCCCACCGGCCCATATTGCGAGAGAACACCATGTCCCCAGCCAAAAAGAGCAACATTCCCGCCGATAAATTGGAGCTGTACGAGAAGGTCATCGCAACCCATCCGAAGATCGAGCGCAAAGGCGCCGCGCACCCTTACACCTCGCTGAATGGCCACATGTTTACGTATCTGGATCAGACTGGCACCATGGGCATGCGGCTGCTCCAAGACGAAGTGGAGGCGTTTCTGAAGAAATACAAGACCACTTTGTTTAAATCCTACGGCGTGGTTAAGAAGGACTACGCCACCGTTCCCGGCACATTATTGACGAATACTAAGGAGCTAAAGAGGTATCTCGAAATCAGCTACGAATACGTCAAAACGCTGAAGCCCAAATAGCGGTGCAGTTTGTCCAGGCTGCGGCCTTTGCGCAATGAACAGGTTTGGGTCTCAGGTCTCAGGTGTTGGGTTTTAGGCATAGGCACATAGGCGAACGCCTATGCCCTGACACCTACTGCCTAACACCTGACACCGACGACCTAGCTTTTCGAGTCACCCCCGGCGCGCAGTGCCTTTTCGAACTCTTTCAAGAAAAACTGTACGTTATCTTCGGTGGCCAACGGGCCCATCACGCCGATGCGGAAGACTTTGCCCGCGAGCGGCCCGAAGCCGCCTGCGATTTCAATGCCCGGTCCGATCAAGAGTTGCTTGCGTACTTTGGCTTCGTCAACTCCTTCGGGGACACATACCGTGTTGAGAGTGGCAATCCGATGCTCTTCGGGAACGTGCATGCGTAGACCCATCGCCTCGATGCCTTTGACAAACGACTTATGGCTGCGGCGATGCCGCTCCCAGCGGTTCTCGATTCCTTCCTCGGCGATGACCAGAAGTGCCTCGCGCAAGGCGTAGAACATGGAAATCGGCGCCGTGTGATGATAGCGGTGCGACAGGGTCGAGTAGTCATGAATGAGCTTGAGATCGAGATACCAACTGCGCGATGGCGTAGTGCGAGCGCGCAGCCATTCCATGGCACGCGGTGACATGGTCATCGGAGATAAGCCCGGCGGACAGCTCAATCCTTTTTGCGTGCAACTGTACGCGATGTCGATGCCGGTTTGATCGAACTCCACCGGCACGCCGCCGAGCGACGTGACGCAGTCCGCGATCACCAACGCCCCGGCATCGTGAGCCGCGGCGCAGATCGCCGGACCCGCCTGCAGCGCTCCGGTCGATGTTTCAGCATGAACATAAGCCACAACCGTGGGCTTCTCACGTGCGACGAACTCTCTGGCTTCATCATCCGTGAAGGTTTCTCCCCAAGGCTTCTCAAAGCGCACAACGTTCGCGCCGTTGCGCTTTGCCATCTCGGTGAGCCGGTCGGAGAAATATCCATTGGCGAACACCGCGAGCTTCGATCCGGGCTCCACGAAATTGGCAACGGCAGCTTCCATGCCCGCGCTACCGGTGCCTGAAATCACCAGCGTGGCGCCGTCGCTTGTTCCGTAAGCCATCTTGAGTAGCTGCTGAACGTCTCCCATCATCTGGATGAAGTAGGGATCGAGGTGACCGACGATCGGTTTTGCCAGCGCTTCGTAAACGCGCGGGTGAACCATGCTGGGCCCGGGCCCGAACAGGTACCGGCGAGGCGGTTGCAGGGCGGGGAAGTGAAGTGCGGCAGGCTGCTCGATGACGCTCATGGGTCCTCGGTTCGTTTGAAAGAGATAGTTAGATATTACGGCACGGAGCGGACGGACGCCAGAACTCCAAGGCGAATGGCCGACATCTGCGGGGCGATTGATCCTGGTACCCCATTTATCGAGTCTTTTGCGAGAAGTGGGGCTTTTCAGGTTCGACGAATCATGATGTCCTGCCAAAAACTTAAGATCAGCGAAAAGTCCACGCACAACGCGCAAATACCCGGTGCGCAATCAGAATGCCCGCCCGAGCGCACATCAGGGGGCGTTGAGTTTCTGAAGGTACACGGCCGCGTTGCGATTCCTTGGGTTTAACTGCAGGGACTTCTGATAGTTGGCGATGGCCTGCGCTTTGTTGCCGTCGTCCATGTAAGCCTCCCCGAGGCTGTCGTAGACGTTGCTCGATTGCGGATAGGCTTCGATGTTGAGCTGGAAGATGCGGATTGCGTCGTTGAACTTCTTGGCATTGAGGAGCCGGTAGCCGAGACTGTTGAGCTCGCCTTCGTCGAAGTTGTAGGTGGTTGGTTGGGCGGCTTTGAAGTCATGGTATTGCCTCACGGCCGCGTCAACGCCGCTGGAAGCGATGGTTTTGGAGAGGGTTTCGGCGATCGATTTGCGGGGGTCGAAGGCCGCTTTCACTTCAGGTACCCAGACGGCCATGGTGACGGCAAAAAGCCCTGCTCCCATTACGAGTGTGAGCCCAAAGAGCATGCCTGCCATAGCCATCCGGCGCAACGCACCGGGGTGGTCCTGCGCCCGGAAGTAGAGTTCAAGAACCGCCAAGGGGATCAGATACTGGCCGAACGTCAGAAACGTCAGGAACGGGCCGGTAAACGTATTCGGATCGAAACCGATCGGGCCTTTGAAAACAAGAAACGACAAGAAAAGCATGATTCGTATAAACCAGGACGCGCTCACCACCAGGAACAGACGAAGCGCCCAGCGGCGATGCGTTCTGAAATCGCGGGCCAGCACATAGCGCAAGGCCATAATGCCGAAGTACCAGATCAGGACGGCGTTGAGCGTGGAACCCAGGTGTTGAGAAACGTCGCCGACGCTTCCCCGGATCCAGGTCATGTAAAGTCCGGCCACGCTGAGGGCGACAACGGTCAGCATGTAGATGCGCCCATTCCAGCGATGGAAGACCGGGAACCGGCTGCGCACCTGCGAAACCAATTGCACCGCTCCCGCGAGCATGACAACAGCGGCCGAGGCGACGTGCATGACGACCGCCCAGTTGCCCCTGGTCACGCCGGGAACGTAACCGTTGGTAAACTTCCATCCGTGGTAATCGCCGCGCAGTGCCGTCATGCCATAGAAAGACGCTACGGCAAATCCGAACGCCATCTGGCCGATGACGGTCACTGCAAACCAAAACCGCGCTGCGGCTTTCAAGGCAGAGTCGGCAACCGAACTCAGCTCCAAGCGATTAGTCATTACTGCGGTGCTCATACTCGTTTCTCCTTACCCGATCTACTTTCAACGTGCAGCCAGCGATGGTTCCGTACCGACCATCATCGGACCTCTTTTCTTGTATGCAGTGGCGAAGCGAACTCGGATCAGCCAGAAAATCATCAAGAGCAGTGGCAGGACACTCAGGAAAACAAGCACGCCTGTCTTTTGTAGTAAAGCCGGAAACAAGTGCTGCCGTGCCAGGAATATGGACGCGGCTGCGATGAACAGCGCAAAGCACATCCGCCAAAGGTGCCGGGCGAGACGCTGTGTGCCAGCAATACCGCCGCGCACGAGCATACGAATGTCGCCGACGGTAGCAAGCACAGCTATGGAGCCGATAAAAAAGTAAGGTCCGGGGGGATAGTCGTACTTCAATCCCGTCGGACTAATCGCCGCTTCCAATCCGCATGTCATTTCGACAGCGGCAAGCCCCAACACAACCAGAAGCGCGCCCCAATCGAAGATGCTCGTCCCCGCGTCTCTGCGCCTGGCGGTGAGCCATGCCGTTGCCACCAGATAGAACGTAAAAGTGCCGCCCAGAATATTTCCCGGTTGGTTCTTCAGAATCGCCAGGTACACCGCGCTTGCGGCGAGGCTCATCATGGATACGACAAATACGTTGCCTGCGAAGCTATGCTGGCGGGAACCTTTGCGGAGAAACACTGCGACAAATCCAGATAGCATTCCTAGAGTGCCAGCGGCAATGTGAAGAAGCAATAGTGGCGATCGTATTTTTCCGCACCTTATTCAGTTCTTCCCCCGCAGCTGCAGGAATCCAGTTCAACTCATGCTGCGGCGTCTAAGGGTTGATCCTTTGCCCCCACAATCACAAGCCACAACATGATTGGCAATTCCCCGAACTGAAGGACCGTCGCAACCTTGGAAACGACATCTCCATAATGTGGGAAGAGTAAGTTGGTAAAAGTAACTGCCAGATAGGCGAGGCCTGCGGGCATCAGCAAGACGCCTAGAATCCGGGGAAGGAAACCCGACTTATATACAAGGACCCCAAAAGGAAAAAGCCAAAGGCCCCAAAATACCTGGACGAGAAGAAGTCCAGAATCATGAAAATTGAGGAACGCCATTGCCACGGCATCAAGCTGACGTGGGTCGAATACTGACAAGAAATTAGGGCGGCTCAAGAGTGTCAGGGTAGCCATTTCGCTAAGCACATTAAGAAACGAGATCGGGACCGAGAGCACCCACAACATCACCATCAGAGCAGCCTGAGCTTTGTCTACCCCTTTGAGTAGACGGTACAGAGCCAGAGCCACAAAAATAAAACCGGTCGCACCGATCAATTCGCCCGCCATGCCGACACGAAAGAGCAACTCGGAGGCCCTAATCTTGCTGGCTGTCGCTGTAGCGTCTCCCGGCACTATAAGAAGGGAGGGAATATAGAAGAAAATGAAGGGGGCGGGTATCGACATTACTACGTACAGTAATCCCGCTCGTCTTGCTGCCTTTTTGGTTGAGTTCATGTCCCCTCCTCATCCTTATCCGCCTCCGGAGTCGCGCTACGATCGCCATTTGCCCGCTGCGCTGGCCTGCTCCTTCCATCGTTGAGGGTTCAAGCCCATCACCAGCAGCCACAGGCACAGCGATATTTGCCCCACGCCGGGGAAAACCAGAATGTAGGGCTGCAGAGACTGCACGAGCGGTGGTGACAGAAACAGAACGTAGCTCAAACCGGCAAGTACCATCAGCGCGCCAATGACGCGCGGCAGGAAGGTGGACCTGAGAATGAGGATGCCGACCAGGAGCAAATACAATCCGAAAAATACCAGGCCGATGTTGTGGTAGGCTGCGGCGCGCAATCTGAGAAACACGAGCGCCAGCGCCTGCAACTGCTCCGCCGTAAATACGCGCAAGTACGGCGCGCCCCCTAACACGACCAGGGGAGCGAGATGAAACAGGCTGCTAATGGCCTGAACCACGGCTGCCGCGAGGCTGAAGAATGCTGCGACTAAGGAGAGGCTCCGGTTCACGGCCTTGAACAACTCGTACAAAAGAGCCGTCAAAGCGATATAGCTGGCGAACGCGATGATGTCGCCTGCGAAGCCCCACCGCCATAACGGCTCGTGCGCCAGGATGTTGGTCGCGGTAGCCGCGGCGTCGTCCGATACCACCAGCCGGTTACGAACGAAGATCTCGACGAACATTCTCGTCAGTATGGTGACTAAGTAAAAGACTCCGGCGATCCTGGCCTTGGACCGCGGCGCCGCTACTGCAATCCGTTCGGTCGTTTCAGTTATGCTCATACTCATTACCTCCTTAGCGAGCGATTGATCAACGGTCATGGCGCGCGGCAATCACCATTGCCCCGCTGCGCTGGCCTGCTCCTTCCATCGTTGTTCGTTCACGCCGAACACCAGGAGCCACAGGACCTGCGGTGCTGCCCCGAGGAGACCGAGGGCTGCAACGTAGAGGAATAGACGAGGTCCGAGCGTCGGTGACAGGAAGGTCAGCAAACCCAAACCTGCAATTAGCGACAACAGTCCCAGGATCCGAGGCAGGAAGGTGGACCTGACCATGAGGTAGCCTTTCAGGAGTGCATAGAACCCGAAAAATGCCAGGGCCATCCCGGCGCCATGGTCATTCACCTTAAGAAAGAGGAGCGCCAGCGCCTGCAACTGTTCCCGGCTAAATACACTCAGGTAGTGCGCGCCTCCCAAGATGAACAAGGGGGCGATGTAAAAGAGGCGGCTAAGTGTCTTAATGGTGCAACCGGCGATGCCTAAGAACGCCGCAAGCAAAGAGACGCTCCTGCTCACCGGCTTAAGCAAATCATAAAAGAGAGATGTCATCGCGATTTGGCACGCCATTTCGATGAGGTAGACGGCGAAACCCCACTGAAACATGCCCCTGTGCGTCAGTATGTTGGCCGCCGTAGCCGCGGCGTCGCCGTCTACGACCAGCCTGCCGCTAACGAACATCTGGGCGAATACTCCCGTCAGTATGGTGAGGAGATAAAGCGCACCCGCAATTCTGGCCGTGAGACGTGGTGACGCTTCTGCAATCCGTTCCTTCGTTACATCTGTACTCATAATCTTTCCGCCTTATACGAACGATTGAATCAAGGGTGCGCGCTGCGATCATCGTTCCCGCGCTGCGCTGGCCTGCTCCTTCCATCGTTGAACGTTTACCCCCATCACGATGAGCCAGAACTCCAGTGGTATTTCCCCGAGGGCGGAGGCGGCCGCGATGTAGGGCCACAGATGGTTTGCGAGCGGCGGTGACAGATAGGTCAACCAGCCCAAACCACTGATCGCTACCAGCACTCCCAGAACTCGAGGCAGGAAGGTCGACCTGAAAATGAGGTAGCCGATCAGGATGCACCAGAATCCGAAGAACACCAGATAGATGTCGAAAGCGTAAGTATTGAATTTGACAAACATGAGCGCCAGAGCCTGCAACTGTTCCGGCGTAAATGCGCTCCAGGAGCTACCGCCTTGCAGGATGATCAAAGGAGCGAGGTAAAAGAGGCTGCTGATAGCTTGAAGAGCGCATCCCACGAGAATGACGAACGCTGCGAGTGAAGAGAGGCTCCTGCTCACAGGTTTAAGCAACTCATACATGAGAAGCGCCCATGCGATATGGCACGCCACCCCGATGAGCGAGGATGCGAACCCCAACCAAAATAACCGCTGGTGTCCCAGGATATTGGCTGCTGTAGCCGCGGCGTTGCCAGCGACAACAAGCCTGCCGAGAACGAATACCCCCGGGAACGATGCCGTCACGGCTTCGAGCAGTTGAAAGACACCGGCCATCCTGGCCTTGAAACGCGGCGACGCTTCCCCCAACCGGTCGGCCAATGCAGCCGTGCTCATACTCCTTCTCCTTATTCGACCGATTGAATCAAGAGTGCATGGCGCTCTTGAGTGCGAGCCTACAAAACGGCTGCCGATACCCGCTCGACTGACTGCTTTGCCGGAGCCAGCGCGATCAGGGCTACACCGACGATGATGAGCGCAGCCACGCCCACCAGGTCCCAGCGATAGTTCGCATTCTGGAATGCCATCACTGCCATAACAGCGGCGTGAGCGAAACTCGACCATGCCGTAAACGCGATCAGGCTGCGACTTGCCGAAGGGTTACGCGCTGCTATCAGCAGGAAAATGCCGAGCGCGATGTAGAGGCTAAGCATCATGTCATCGGTATACATCGACTGATTCGCGTGCCATAGAGAGTCCGTCACGGGATAAACGCCAGCCGAAAAAACTAATCCCACCAACACCAATACGACCTTCAGAGCCCGTTCTCGCCACATGGCGCCCTCCGTGCAATCCGTTCCATCATTACCGTTGTGCTCATACTTTTTTCCAGTGCACGCGGATCACAGCGCTTCCCGATAGCGGCGCAGCCGGACTGCTGCTACCAGGCATGCCGCAGCGAATAACAGGCCGATCCACAGACCCGGGCTGCTCAGGAACCTTCCGGGAGCGAGTTGTGCCAGCGGAATAAAATGCGCATCAATCGGGACGCCATTCTTATCCTTGAGGTCGAAAGCGGCCTCGGAGAATCCAAACAAGCGGTGCTGCAGCAGAGATCCCAAATACGAAGTGTGGAACGCAATGTTCTCGAACGCGGCAATCGCCACCCACGGCACCACCGCCCATAGGAATGCCGCGCGCCGCGCCCAGCCTGAGACCAGCAGAAACCAGCAATAGATGGGCGCGTGCCAGAGCACCAGTACGGTCGAGACCGTAGAGCAGTCACCAATTCCATTTCGGACAATGGCAACCGGGTCCACAGCGTCGCCGCACCTCCACCATTTACCACCAGGACCGTGATACTCAGCAGCCGCATGATCTGTTGCAGGGCAACGGTGACCGCGACGACGAAAAGCGGCAGAACCACGAGCGGGATGGCTGCCTTCGAGAGCACGGTGGTTCGATCGGAAACCGGCAGCGACTTCCAGAACAGGATGCTGCGATCGCGGCGTTCGCCGTGCAGCGCGTCAAGCGAGTAGAAGATTCCGACCAGAAACGCGATCAGCATGATCAGCATGGCAGCATGGGTGTAGGGCATGGCGAGTCCGATCAGACTATCGGTCACCTTGAGCGCCGCCATTTCGCGCATGGTGTGCGGCATCCAAACCTCCCGCATGTTGTGCGGCAGCCAAATCACGCTGATCACGAAGCCGAGCAGGTAGACGGCGGCCACGCCTAGCGGCGCGATATAGATGGAACGGTTCTCCCAAATTTCTCGTCGTATCGACCAGTACATTGGTCGCGTCTCCGACAGGACCGCAGGCGGGATTCTCTGCGAGTCGAGGGGAGAATGCGGAACGGCGTTCGATTGGGTATTCATCTAGCTGCTCCTTGGGCCTCGCCGGCATGGTTGCCCATTAAGGCAACGAACAAGTCGGCGATGCTGGGTGTGCGGACCTCGCCAAGCGCGGCGAGTTGCTGACGGTCGACATGATCGAAGAGCAAGATGCTGCGACCGAGCATCTGGCGCTCATGAATCGGTTTGAGCGCCCGTGCCGCGGCGGCCTGCTCGGGATGCACCTGCACTTCCACATAGCGCGACTCGAATTCTTCCATGCTGCAACTGAGTACGATGCGGCCGCGGTTGATGAACATGAGGTCGGTGAGGACGTGCTGGACGTCTTCCACCTGATGTGTGGTTACGACGATGGTGCGGTTGCGATCGAAGTAATCGTTCAGCAGGGAATCGTAGAACTGCTTGCGATACAGGAGGTCGAGGCCAAGCGTGGGCTCGTCGAGCACCAGCAATTTCGCGTCAATGGCCATGACCAGAGCGAGGTGCAGCTGGGTTACCATGCCCTTCGATAGTTCCCTGACTTTGCTCCCACGCTTGATGTCGGTCTTAGCCAGAAAGCCTTCCGCCTTGGCACGATCGAATCGCGGATGCACGCCGGCCACGTAGTCGAGCGCCTGCGAAACCCTGATCCAGCGCGGCAGCACGGCGACATCGGCAATGAAGCAGACGTCGCGCATGAGCTGATCGCGCTCGGTCGAGGGATCGCGTCCGAGCACCCTCAGTTCTCCCTCATAGGGGGTGAGGCCGAGAATCGCGTTGAGCGCGGTGGTCTTGCCCGCGCCGTTGGGACCGATGAGTCCGAGGATGCGGCCCTCTTCGACACGCAAGTCGACTCCGTCCAGCGCGACGGTGGTGCCGAACGCCTTACGGAGACCGCGTGCTTCTATGACTGTCATGACTTCGGCTCCTCCTCTGGAGCGTTCGACGGCGGGCGGGTCGCGGCAACGCCACCATTCTGCAGTTCCTCCCGCGTCAGGCCGAGCCGCTGAATGGTAGCGGATACCCTGGGCCACTCTTCGGCAAGAAACTTCTGGCGTTCGCCCTGCAGCAGCAGATTGCGTGCGCCCGCATTGATGAACATGCCGCGACCTCTCTTACTCTCGACCAACTGCTCGTCGACCAGTTCTTGATACCCTTTAAGAACCGTGAGCGGATTGACCCGATACTCGGCCGCGACATTGCGCACGGACGGCAGCGGATCGCCTTCCTTGAGCACGCCGTCGAGGATCATGGCGACGACGCGGTCGCGAAGCTGGCGGTAAATCGGCTGACTGTCGTTCCACTCACGGTCCATAATGTTCCCCAGATAGCCCTTACCCGAGATGCGCCTCCGTTAATTCTTCCGCTGCAGGTCGAAGTGCGCGTGGATCGGCTTATCCTTCATCATGAACGTCCAATCCTCTGTGTGATGGTTGGCGTCGATGAGAGTGAACACGGAATGGTGCATGTGGTAATCCGGGCTGCCGCTGATGTCCTTAAGCTCGAACTCGACCGTCTTGCCGTCGGGCGACGCCTTGCCGGTCATGCGCGGCCTGTTCCCCGCGTCGCAGTAGTGAATCAGCGTGAGCTGGTCTCCGTCCACGTAAAACATCGTGACCGGATGGTCGTACTTGGTCGCATCCAACGGCGTCCCGGCTTCCTGAAGCTCGTGCACCAGCGCGTTCCCCCGCGAGGTCACGCGCAGCGAGACGTGCATCGGCATGCCGCCTGACATCTCCGGCACCTCCGGGACAGTGACGCGGCCTTCCCACTCTCCCGCCAGGCTCTTTATGGTTGTGAAGGATTTCTGCGCCTCGGACAGCACAGGAGCGGCGGTCATTTGCGCGTCAACCTGCGCAACAGCCTTTTGCGCGTCAGTCTGGGCAAAAGCGGTGGCGGCCATCAGAACGAATAGAATGGAAGCTGCGATACGTGATTTCATTGGGTATTCTCCTTACTGTCTTTTTCTTATGCTATCTAGTGATATAGTTAACTATAACACTAGTGCCAATGTCAAGCCTTTTTTGGGGATTTGTTTTCGCGCTCCTGTCACTATCCGCTATCCATTTTAGAAACAATGGCTTGCAGGCCGCGTAAGCTACAGGTACTGGCGGATGGTCTACACTTGGGGGACGGTTAGATAATTTCGGGTGCTCCATTTCTCTCCTCTTTTGCGAGAGATGGGGCTGTTTGAAGGTTCATCCGCCGGGCAGCTAGGATTTCGCGGCGCGTCGATCTAGTACGAGAAGGCACTCAAATCGACATCATCTAATGCTATAATCAGTGCCTGGAGTTCTTATGAGAACAACCCTTACGCTGGATGACGATCTCGTTCGTATCGCTCAGGAGTTTACTGGGGTGGCCGAGAAAACGGCGTTGATTCGTGAGGCTCTCAAGGCGCTTATCGAGCGCGAAAGCGCCCGCCGCTTGGCGTCACTGGGAGGTACGATGCCCGGATTGAAACGTATTCCGCGGCGCAGAGTGAGAGCGGATTGATTCTCGCGGACACGTCGATCTGGATCGATCACCTTCGTTCCGGAAACAAGGAATTGCGCAAGCTTCTGAACCAAGGGCAGATTGTGATCCATCCCTTCGTCATTGCGGAGCTTGCGCTGGGATCTCTGCCGGAGCGCGGCCAGACCCTTGCGCTGCTGGACCTGTTGCCACAGGTGCGAGTGGCGCAGTTGACCGAACTGCGAATCATGATCGAGGCTCGTCGCTTGTACAGCCTTGGCATCGATCTGACTGACGCGCACCTGATTGCCTCAGTCTTTCTTAATTCGCCCACTCTTCTGTGGACAACAGATAGTCGGCTGCGTAAGGTCGCCGTAGCTCTCGGGATTCACGCCAGTCTGGCTTGAGACATAAGGAGCAGATGTCGGGATGAAGTAAAAATCTCTCTAATGGAGGCTGGCTCACCTTTCGCGGGTTTTCGAAAGGTGGGTACCGCTGACCATGGCGGCTGCACCACTAATTTCCACAGCCCCCCTGTGACATCTGACCTTGCGCCCATAAATAAATCGCGCGATCATGGTCGAAGCCGTGACGGTTGGGTGAACCCAACGCGTCGAGGTTCTAAGTTGTTTGTTGTCAAGATTTTGACCTCTAAGTTATTTGACATCTAGATTTTGCCGGGAAAATCGCGCTAACCCGATGATTCCAGAGATTGGAGGATGGCTAACCTTTCCGGGTTTTCGAAAGGTGAATATCGATGACCATGGCGGCTGCACCACTAATTTCCACAGACCGCCTGTGACATCTGACCTTGCGCGCATAAATAAATCGCGCGATCATGGTCGAAGCCCGCAACGGTTGGGTGAACCCAACGCGTCGAGGTTCTAAGTTGTTTGTTGTCAAGATTTTGACCTCTAAGTTATTTGACATCTAGATTTTGCCGGAAATCGCGCTAACCCGATGATTCCAGAGATTGAGGGGAGGGGGATACCCCCAAATTTTCGCTGAATAGCGCACGCCTGCCCTCCGCTCCCAACCGCCTCCGCGAAAATTTATTTTCGCAAAGAAATCGACAGCCTGAACCGGTCCGCAGTTTGAGGTCACAAATTGCGACCCAAAAGCTTAAACCGGTGAGTGGCGTCCCTGTACAATCATCTGTTCGGCGATGCGCCGCGCTTCCGGCAGTGTCGCCGCCGCTTTACGATCGATCTCTGCCGGCAGGTCCCTTTGAATCTTCGCGAGTTCCTCGTCAAACACGCGCGTCACCAAAGCGGGAGCGTGTTCGATCGGCTTGCCATCGTCGCCAGCAACTTTAACTTTATGCTTCACGCGTTGCGCGATCATCAAACGGTAGATGCGGTCGGTCGCCAGGTCTTCCATGTAGCCATCGAGCAGGCTCGCGCCTTTTCCGTTGAGCACGCCGTTGCGGTAACGAATCACGGTGCGCACGGCGGCTCGCGTTCCGGCTAGAGTGGTCGCGCCCACGCCCTTCGGAATTGGCCGCAGATCGGGATGCGAATTCGGCAGCTTGGGCCGTTTCGCAATCTGATTAGGAAAAGGGAACTGGGCGACGGCGATTTCGTTTTGATCGGGGTGTCCGGTCCAGGCTCCATCCATCAGGCAGGTGGCTTCGTTCTTCTTGTCTTGTTCGAGGACCTTCAGAGCGCGCTCGTTCAGTTCCGCGTCGGTGCGGCTGGGATAGAGCGCGGTCATACCGCCAATGGCGTGCGCTCCGTGCTTGTGGCAAATCTCCGGCATCAGCGTGCGGAAGTTCTGGAAGAAGGGCACATCGTGCGGGATGGTATTGCGATCGGGCAGAATCCAGTTGGGATCCTCGATCATGAAATGGATCAGCGATGCCATGTAATCCCAGCGGCCGAGGTTCAAACCGAGGCAGTGGTCGCGCAGATTGAAAAGGAATTCCTCCATCTGATAGGCCTGCGGGTGCGACTCCACCAGCGCCATGCACTTGATGTAGTCCTGAGACAGGCCTTTGTGTTTGGCGAAAGCCTGGAAGAGGTCGCGCCACCACAGAGCCTCCTCAGCAGACTCGCTCTTGGGGATGTACACGGAGAAGTTGTGCGGCAACCACGCCGGATCGATCTGGTACCAGATCAAGGCCAGATCGAACAGAGAAGCTGACATGAGCTCGTTTTTGATCACGCCACCCTGGCTGAGATGCAGCCCGCGGGGACGCACCCAGGTGACGGTCTTCGAGCGCTGCACGGTGACTTTCTTCTGCCGCTTCTTGTCGTCGTAGCTGAGTTCGTATTTGTAGGCGGCGATCGTATTCTTAGCCGCCAGCAGGATGTTCTCCCAGATATTTGCCGTGGAATCTTCCAGGTCAACCATGACGGCGGGAGATCCGGAGTTCAGCAGCTTCACCGTCAGCTCAGCATCGTCGGCGGGCCCGGTCATCTGGTTGCGCTGATCGGCGCACCAGTCGGGCACTTCGATGCGCCAGTCGGAAGTTGTCGCGGCCGAGGCGGGAAGATAGTTCGGCGGATGTCCGCGATGCGACATCTGCAGCACGTCGGCACGTTTTGCCGACAGTTTTTGTTGCCAGGGGGTGAACTGTTTGTGCAGCGGCAACAGGAAATCGAAGAATCCGCTGGGGAGATCCTTGTGCGGATTCAAATCCGCCGGTGCGTAATTCATGTATTGCGAAGAGATGTTTTCAGCATGCAATGCCATGGGATGAGTCCTCCTGCGCCGGGATAATTGAATGTCGCCAGGCCGCCGGCGCTTTCGTGTTTCAATGCTGCGATTATCCTACTCGCACATCGCGTGTGCCGGTAGGTCTGATTTGCCGGCCTTAACTAAAGAAACCGTCGAGCAGGCCCGTCGCCGAGGATGGGGGACCAGAAGGCCCGACCCAAAGTTGTAATCCCTTCGTAACCGGCGAGGTTCCGAAACGCTGCTAGAATCGCCCTTAGCGCAATCTCACGGATAGATTAAGGTATTCATGAACCGCTCTCTCAGAGCCGCGGCCGCTTTGCTGGTATGGGCGGCAGTATGTTTTCCGATGCCGGCCGGGTGCCAAGCCCAAGCCGTGCCTTCGATTCGCCGGGTGCAGGTTCTGCGCGGCCGAGGCCAGGTAGAGATCGAGATCGAGGCCAGCGATCGCATCGTCCCGCATACGAACGTGTTAACCGGCCCCGACCGGTTGGTGGTGGATTTCGTCGGCGCGGTGCCCGGCGCTCAGTTGCGCAACCAAGCGGTAAGCCGCGGAGAAGTGAAGAGCCTGCGCGTGGGCTTGTTTTCGTCGAATCCGCCGGTTACGCGCGTTGTGCTGGATTTGAACGGTCCCCAGCCTTACCAGGTTTTTCCCTCGGGAAGAACTGTGATCGTGAAGGTCGGAGCTGCGGGCGCGGAAACTGCCGGCCGTTCTGCCTCCGGACCCGTGCTGGTGAATACGAATTATCCCAGTTCGACCGCCCATCTTTCGGTGCCAATTTCGCCACCACCGAAGCCCGCGCTTGAAGTTTATTTTCGGCGCGGTCTGCTGTCGATCAGTTCCAACAAGGCCAACTTGTCGGAAGTTCTTTTCGCGATTCACCAGCAAACCGGCGCGGAGATCGCCATTCCGGCAGGAGCGGAACAGGAACAGGTCGTGGCTGACATCGGTCCGGCGCCCGCTCCGGAAGTTCTGGCGCAGTTGCTGAACGGGTCGAAGTTCAATTTCCTGATCATGAGTTCCACCAGCGATCCCAGCGCTCTGGACCGCGTTATTCTCAGCTCGCGTCCGGAAGGACCAATGCCGCCGCCACCGCCACAGAGGCCTCAGGCCCGTGCCGTCGCCGAGGAGGATGCTGAGGCTGAGGCGGAGCACAAGGCCGCAGCCGCAACCGCGACCAGGCCAGGGCCGGCAGCCGAGAAGTCCGACCCTGCGGCCGATAAGTCGGCTACGTCTCCCGACACCAAGACGCCGGGCGATAGCGACACTCCTAACTAATCTTAGAGCTCTGGATTCACTTCTGGACTAGGGCGGCGTAATCAGCCGCACTGGTACGGGCGAGGTTCCGTTCAGGGATGGAGTTCCGGCTATCACGCCGTTGCCGCAGCCGGCTACGTTCAGCACGGTCACGTTCGGGTTGCCGGCCGCGTCGACGTAGTTGATGAAGACTTGCAGAAAACCCACGATATTGACGGTTGGCAGGGGCGTACCGGCGGTGTCGTCGTAGATCGGAAGGGAAACGATGGAAGTGCTGCTTGAAATTGCGCTGCCGCTCGCAACTCCAGGGAGAGGAGTCGCGGTGCCTGCCAGGATCTGATAGGGCAGAGAGTTCGGGAAGAGACTATCCTGTCCGTTTCCTGGTCCCGGAGCAGCAGCGCGAATAAGGCATTGCACCGCGGTTGCCGTATCGCCGGTTGGACCAAGGGGATTCTCGGTGGGGTCGAACTGATTGGGAATCGCCGCACCCGCAACGCCGCATTGATATTGGGTAGTCTGGTCGCATCCCGCTACGGCTTCCTGGTAAGGGTTGGCAGTAGCGCAGCTGGGCACGGCAGCAGAGGTTGCCGGAGCCAGACCCGGGAGATACTGAAGAGACGGCAGGGGAGCGCCGGGGTTCGCAATCGGCGGCGTGTTCGTTGGAACGCAAGCTCCGCCAACAGCACAGTCGGGAACCAGGGTGAACGTCTCGCCGATCACGCCGGCGCCGACTCCACCTATAAGCATTCCGGTTGTTACGATGGAGCCCGCAGTGGGTCCGCCAGTGGTGGACACGAAGTTCAAACATCCCGCAGCAGTACAGCCGGCCGCATGGAGAGGGTCCCTATTGGGCACGATCCAGGGTTTCACGCAGCGCGGTTGAACCGGCACCATCGCGCCTCCTGAAGCGAAGGTGCCGGAGTTCGATGGATTGAAAACCTCTGCGGTGGCGGTTGCACTCACGCCGGAATTCGAAGATGTGCCACCAGCGATCAAACCAAAAACGCGTCCGAAGAAAGTGGGTATTCTCGCCTGTTGCACATAGACCGTGACAGTAGGATTCACGCTGAAGCTTGTTGCTCCCGAGAGAGTGGAACAGTCAGTCGCCCCTACGCCGGGGCCGTAGGTGACCTTCACCGTGCTGGGCTGAGCGCCGCCAACAAGATTCCACTGAGCCTGAGCCACGGCGGCCGCCGCGACAGTAGCGGTGCCGGTGGTTCCACAAGTGTTTTGCCACCCGCCTGCAGTGTTATTCGGATCGCCGGTGATGCCGGAAATCGAAATCACTCTGGCCGCAGCCAAAGCCGCCGCATCCGCGGCGCGCTGGGCTTCGGCCTTGGCTTGATAGAGCGTGCCAATGTCGATGGAGAGCGCCGCCATCCCGATGATGCTGACCATGGCCACGGCCACCAGCGCAATCGTGACGCCCCGCTCGCGGGAGCGCGGATCGGTAGTTCTTCCTGCGGTTCTTCCCGCAGTTCTCGCAGCAGTTCTTGCTGCGCGGCAGATGATTGGCGAGAGCATAGGGGAATTCTCAGTTCTCGTTGAGTGCCACGGCTTTTCCGGTCAAGTTGCTGGTGCCCGCACCCGCCCATCCAAAGGTGGACGCCACGTTGTTGAACTGCCACTTGTATGCGTAGGTGATGGTGATGCAAGTTCCGACTAAATTGAGGGTACTCGCATTAGTGGCGACGGTGCTGGTGCAGCCCCGGTTGATCATAAGCGAGATTCCGGTTCCCGGGCAGCCGCCACCGGTGGAGGTGTATGTCCACGTAAGGCCGGTGGGCGTCGGCGAGGCGGCCGCCGACAAGCCGCAGTCGTTGACCTTATCCGCGATCAGATAGTTGTCGACCACCTGGAAGGCGTCGCCGACCGATGCCGGGACTGCCGTGGAAGGGCTGCCGAGGTCGTTGGCCGAATCCGCCGCGGCCACGCGGGCAGCCTCCCGTGCGGCGTTGGTTAACTTCTGCTTGAGCGCAACCGCATTGCTGAAGTCGAAAATCCCAACTACAAACAAGATGAGTAAAGGAAGCGAAACGGCAAACTCCACAATCTGGGCCGCACCCTCGCCGGTCCAGGCTCGCTTTAGTCTCGCCAACAGAGGCGGCGGGACAATGCTTTTCGTCGTCGTTGTCATCGCCCCCGTCATTGCGTCTCCGCTCTCATCTGCGCTTGCCCTGGAAGCTGGATGTTCCCAAGATCCAGGTTGGTATAGGGAATCCTGAACGCGAACGGATATTTGTAGCGCACACTTACCGATGTGCCGCATTCGCCCATGCCTGCCGGTCCAGTCACTGGCGCCGGATAAGACAACTGCACGTTTTCCTGCACGCAAACGGAAGTGACGGTGGCATCGCAGGCGACCGCAGTGAGCGGAGTAGTGTGGCACTGGTAGAGGGTTGGCGCTGGCGTTGTCCACCCAGCACCGGTCGTAACCAGCTGATTTATATTCAGATGCGCCGCTGCCATCGAGTTCTGAACCGCGGTTTGGGCTACCTGGCCCGGACTGGTGGCGGCTGCTGCGCAGGTTGCGCAAACTGGAGCCACAGCTGCGCGTGCTCCCGCGCGGGTCGCCTGCGTGAGCGTGCCGTAGATGCGGAAAGCTTGTCCGAACCAGAAGATCGCCATCAGGATCATGAACAGCATCGGCAGTACCACGGCCGCCTCGGCGATTTCAGTCCCGCGCGAATCGCGACACAACGCGGCGCCAGATTCTCCCTCCCGACTTCCTCATGGCTCTCATGCTCTCCACACTTTGCTGATGCCGAAAAGCACAGTCGTCAATGCTAATGCTACGCCATACGGGACCTTGAGGGATTGCGGATTATCCAGCGAAACCTCGGGCCCCGGCCTGTGAAAAGTCACCATGGACGCCAGAAGCCTCCCAATATTCTTCATGGTTTCCTTGAATCGCTGTTTGTAAATGACTAATCCCAAAGCCATAATACCAGCTACGAAGACCGATCCCATCAGCAAATCTGCCAGAATCCCCGGACCTACGAACGCCCCCAAGGCCCCGGCCAGTTTCCAATCACCCGCGCCCAGGCTGCGCAGAAAAACCAAAGGCAAAAGCAGTAGCAGCCCCAGCCCGGCGCCCAGCAGCGACGTTTTCAACCCGGCCCATCCGCCAGCGAGCACGTTCGATAAAACGCCGACCAGAAATCCCGGTACCGTAAGCCAGTTTGGGATCCGGCGGCTTCGCCAATCCGTCCACCCGGCGATCAGCGCCAATGCGACCGCCAGTCCCAGCACGGTCGGCTTCAAACCTCCACCGAGTTGGCCCAGAAACCCATCTTATAAGCCCTACTGGCGCGGATTTTCACATAGGCGGAGGCTCAAGTCAATGCACCCCACGGTTTGGTAGCGGCTCAGTTTGAATTTCTTTCAGTGGCGTCATCCTGAGCGGAGCCGCTTTTCAGGCGGAGCGAAGGATCTCCCGCGCGCATGCGTCTGTCTATGGGAGATCCCTCACCCGGCTGAACTGCGCCGGGTTTCGGGATGACGCCCCTCAAGAAGGCGGACAGATTCAAACTGAGCCACTAGCCACGGATTTAAGGGCACTCGCTACCTGCCAAAAGCAAAGGCCCGGAGTGCGTCCGGGCCTCAAGGAAATCTCCACTTCTACCGGTTGAACCCGCCCGCTCCGTTATGTTCGGCCACGACGCGCTTGGCATTGTCGGCCAGTGCCTTGGCTTGCGGAAGAAGGTCCAGACCTTTCAGCACCTCGAGATCCGATTCCGCACGAACCTTCATGCCCTCATCCTGACCAAAGGCATCTACAAAGATTTCAGCCTTGATGTTGGACCTGAGCCAGTCGTTGTTATCCACCAGATCGGCCTGGGTGTAGGAAACATTGGCATCGTCGAGCGACTTGCGGAAATCCTGCAGCAGGGCGTCGTCGACTTCAAAGCTCTTCGTGGGATGATGATTCACGACGTAGCGCTTGGCGAAGTTGAAGAACGCATAGTGCTGCAAGAGCGTGTCTTGAAAGTGATTGCTCTTTACCGGAGGGATCACAACGTCGGGCGTGATGCCTCCGCCACCGTAAACCGTGCGCCCGCTGTCGGTCAGCTTCACTTCGCGATTGGCATTGCTGCCCGATTCGGGCTCGCGATTGTAGTAATAGTCGTAGAGGGAGATGTTGCTGTAGTCGCGTTGAATGAGCCGCCCGCTGGGCGTGTAGTAGTGCGCCGTGGTCAGGGCCAGTCCGGTGTTCTCCGAGAGCGGATACACGGTCTGGACCAGACCCTTGCCAAACGTGACCTCACCCACGATCAAGCCGCGATCGTGATCCTGAATGGCTCCGGAAACAATTTCCGCGGCCGAGGCGGTCAGCCGGTTCACCAGCACCACCAGCGGATAATCTTTGCCGCCATTGCCATGTTGCGCGACGTACCGCTTCTCGGCTGATGCGCGGCCATGATGAGAAACGATGAGTTGGTTTTTCTTCAGGAACTTGTCGGCCACGCCCACGCCTTCGCTCAGCAGGCCGCCGGGATTTCCGCGCAGATCAAGAATCAGACCCTTGAGTTCGCCAAACTCATCGAGCGCCTTCGAAACCTCTTCTTCCGTCGTCTCGTTAAACCCGGTCACGTGAAGGTAGCCGACCCCCGGCCGGATCAGGAAGTGTACGTCCACGCTGTAGCGCGGAATCTCGTCACGCACCAGCGTGAACTCCATCGGCTTCTCCACGCCTTCGCGCGAGATGCTGATGTGGACCGTCGTCCCTTTTGGCCCCTTGAGCATGTCGGCGACATCGGGCGTACTCATGTTCTCCGTGGATTTACCATCGACCGCAATGATCACGTCGCCCGGATGAATTCCCGCCTTGTAAGCGGGTGTGCCGGTGAAGGGGAAGATCACAATCACTTTGTTGTTGCGCGGACCTACCGTCATGCCCACGCCGTAGTACTTGCCGCGCTGGTCCTCGCGCATCAGCGCGTAAGACTTGGGATCGAAAAAATTCGAGTGCGGATCGAGCGCGTGCAGCATGCCCGGGATCGCGCCGTTATAGATGGCTTTGTCCGGGTTGACGGGCTCGGCATAGTTTTGCTCAATGACGGCGTAGACGTCCGTGAATTGTTTCAGGCTGTCTTTGACGTCGGAGTCGCCGCTGAGCGACGACTGCTGTCCCGAGCGCTGGGCGAATAGAATCCCCAGAAAGCCGCAGGCCAGGAGAAAAAAAACTACCAGGAAGAGTGAGCGGCGAGAACTACGTGCCATCTTGATTTTCCTTCGGTTGAGGGCGTTCGAACTTCCCCGGCTACCGTACTGAATATACGTAGTATAACACCCCATTAGACGGCCCCGAACCGGGATGGTCACCGCGGTAACCATCCCGGCACCGCCATGCTGTACGATGCCGCGGGGCAGGGATTAAGGCTCCAGCTCGCCGGATCTGCCTGATCGGCTGGGGCGGAACCGCTGCGAAACTGCCCGCCCTGCTGCCGCGCATTGCCGCCTTTGGCCCGCCGCATTATGATTGGGCCATGAGTTTTTCCGACACCATCTTCCTGTTCTTCCTGGTGCTCATTCTCTTTGGGCCGAAGAAGTTGCCGGAGATGGCCCGGCAAGCCGGAAAACTTCTCGCCGAACTCCGGCGCGCCTCGAACGAGTTCAAGTCGCAGATCGAAACCGAAATCGCCCACCTTGAAGTCCAGAAGATCCTCCCGCCCACACCGCCGCCGCAGGGAACTGTGGCCAGCTTGGGTGCGAACCCGGCCGCCAGCGAACCGGCCCGGCAGGAAACGCCCGACACTGCAACCGGTCCCGCTGCCAAAGCACCACTGATTGCGAATTCAGCCAATTCGAATCCGGCACCGCCATCGCATTCCAATCCTTCGATCGAGGCCGTGGTTGAGCCCGCCGCCTCGACCGCGCAGGATCCTCATGTTTGAAACCACGACCGAGGCTTCTGGCGACGAGCACAAGCGTGATGCTATGCCTACCATGGGCTTTCTCGATCACCTGGAGGAACTGCGCCGCCGCCTGGTCTACTCGATTGCGGCGGTAGCCGTGGGCTTCTTCGTCTGCTGGTGGAAGGTGGAGCGCATCTACGACGTCATGCAGCGCCCCATCATGGAAGCGCTTAAGACCAACGGCTTATCGGAGAAACTCGTCTACCTGAACCCCACCGAGCCCTTCAACCTTTACTTGAAGATTGCCGCACTGGCTGGCCTCTTCCTCACCTCGCCTTTTGTGCTGTACCAGGTTTGGATGTTCATCTCGCCCGGGCTTTACCGCAATGAGAAGCGTTACGTCGTGCCTTTCATGGTCTCGACCATCGCTCTGTTCACGATAGGCGGATACTTCGGCTACAAAGTTGTCTACCCTCGGGCGCTCGATTTTCTCATTCATTTCGGCCGGCAGTTCCAGCCCATGATCACTATCGGGGAATATACGTCGCTGTTTTTGAGCATTATTCTCGGCATGGGTCTAATTTTTGAGATGCCGATTCTTATCTTTTTCCTGGCTTTGATGGGCATCGTCAGCGCCGGATTCATGTTGAAGAACTTCCGCTATGCTATTTTGCTCATTTTCATCATTGCGGCCATCGTCACACCGACTCCGGACATTATGAGCATGTGCATCTTTGCCGCACCCATGGTCGCGCTGTACGCTGTCAGCATTGGTATCGCCTGGATCGTCCATCCCAAGCAGCGGCGGGCGCGGAAGGAAAAACGGGCAACCTGAGCTGTCAGCTCGAGCGATGTCATCCCCAAGTGATTTGTCATCCCGAGCGAAGCGAGGGATCTGGGGGTTTGCTAGCGGCATCAACACCGGTGGTGCAGTCAAGAACCAAGATCTCTCGCTTCGCTCGGGATGACAAGCTTATCTAGTCCACGCTTAGGAAAAACGCTTTAGTCTGATGTTGCTTCCGAGGTTCATGAATCGATGAAGATAGTTTCTCTTCCAATCCTGTTGCTGTCATTCACAGTCACTTTCGTCAGCTGCGACCATGACAAAAATGCCCAGGCAGCAGGAACAGCGGCTCCAGCCCAAAATGCTCCCGCGACGACGGCTCCGCCAAAGCTTTCATTTCCACCCGACAGCGGGGCGCGTCCGGCATTCGATTCCGCCCGCGCCATGCAGTATGTGAAAGAGATCGTAGCCTTCGGCCCGCGGCCCATCGGCAGCGCAAATCACAAGAAGGTGGAAGACTACCTTCTCGCCCATCTCAAGGGCGACGAGGTCGAGAACGACACTTTTACGGCCGATACACCGGAAGGTAAGTTTGGCGTGCACAACATCATCGCCAGGTTTCCCGGGACGAAAGACGGCATCATCGTGATCGCCAGTCATTACGACACGAACTACCCGTTCCGCAACACCTCGTACGTGGGCGCCAACGATGGGGCCTCTTCCAGCGCGCTCCTTCTTGAATTTGCGAACCAGATGCGCGGCAAGAAGCGCGAGGGCTACAGCGTTTGGCTGGTATGGGACGACGCGGAGGAGGCGGTCAAGACTTGGACTGACGCCGACAGCCTCTACGGTATCCGCCACCTGGCAGAAAAATGGGAGGCCGACGGAACCTTGAAGAAAATCAAGGCATTCCTCTTAGCAGACATGATTGGAGACGCCGACCTCAACATCGATCGTGACGCGAATTCGACGGCGTGGCTCGAAGCGGTCGTCTACGAGGCAGCGACCAGGCTTGGCTACCAATCCCACTTCTTTGCGCGCACTGGCGTGGATATGGAAGACGATCACATTCCCTTTGTGAAGCGAGGCGTGCCTTCCGCCGATGTCATCGACTTCGATTACGGATACGACAACGTGTTCTGGCACACGACGCAAGACACCATCGATAAGCTCAGCCCCAAGAGCCTGGAAATTGTAGGCAGCGCCATGCTGGAGACGGTTGGCATTCTCGACAAAATGGATCCGCTGCCGCCGAAGTGAGAGGCCCCGCAGGCAACAACAAAAGCCTTTAACCGCAAAGATCGCCAAGTGTACGGAAAGGCCGACAAGAAAGGCCTGATCTTCTTTGCGGCCTTCGCGAATCCTTAGCGGCCTTTGCGGTCAATAGCTTTTGCTCTTTTCCGGAATTTCATTTCTAATGCACCGGATATGCAAAAGCTGAAAGTCCTGTTGCTATGCTTCACTCTGAGCGCGATCTGTCTTGCCGCCACCCCTGCTTCCGAGATCGATGATGCCGCCCGCCTCATTCAGGTGTCCCTGCAACCCTCCCCCCTCGAAAGCAACCTGCGCCACCTGACCGACGAAGTCGGTGGCCGCGTGCCCGGCACGCCCGCCATGCAGCGTGCCATTGATTGGGGCGTGCAGATGTTCAAGGATGCCCGAGCCGATAGCGTCCACACCGAGGAGTTCACCATTCCGTATTCCTGGTCCGAGGGTGCGACCGAGATGACGGTCAGCGCCACGGGAACCGCGCTTGATCCGAAGCTCACAAACACTCCCAAGGTCGAGTTCCGTGTGCGCTGCGTTTCCATCACGTGGGCGCCCGCGCTCGCTTCCGTGAAGCATGTGCCGGTGGTCGATATAGGCAGCGGCAGTCCTGCCGATTTCGCAAAAGCCGGAGACGTTTCCGGCAAAATCGTACTCGTCCATTCGGTCGTGCTCAAGACTTGGAGCGATCTCTTTGCCGAGTATGCGAACGCGCCCCCAGTAATCACCGCGGCGGTAAAGGGAAAAGCCAAGGCCGTCGCTTTCATGGCCACGCGTGAGCACGATATCCTCTACCGGCACACGAATACCATCGAGGGAGAAATCGACCGCATTCCGCAGGTGCTGGTGGCGCGCGAGGATGGCGAGCGCATCAGCCGCCTGCTCGCTGCGGGGCATCCAGTGTGGGCTGATCTGAGCATCCCCAACTAAGCTCGGCGGGCCAATCAAAACTGCCAATGTGGTCGCGGAAATCAAAGGCAGCGAAAAGCCGGAAGAGTTCGTTATTCTCGGCGCCCATCTGGATTCGTGGGAGCTCGGCACGGGAGCACTCGACAACGGCTGCAACGCCGCGCTCGTGGTAGACGCGCTGCGTGCGATCAAAGCGTCTGGATTAAAGCCGCGCCGCTCCATTCGCTTCATTCTTTTTTCCGGCGAAGAGGAGGGTTTGCTGGGCTCGCGGGCTTATGCCGCCGCGCACCGGCCCGAACTCGATAAGGCGGCCGGGGTCATCATCTGGGATGAAGGCACTGGCAAAACAACGGGATTCGTCAACGGTGGCCGCAAGGATGTGCTCGACACCGCCAAACGCCTCATCGCACCTTTACAGCAGTTTGGCCTGACCGAATTGAAAACCGAGATGGAATGGGGCACCGATCACTTTGATTTCATGCTGGAAGGCGTCCCCACATTCGTTGCCGATCAGGAGGAGGCGAACTATCTGGAAAACTACCACGCCGTCTCCGATACCTACGACAAAGTCAACTTCACGCAACTCAAGAAACATGTAGCCGAGGCCGCCGAATTCAGCTTCGCGCTGGCCAATCTTCCGGAAAAGATCGGACCGCGCTTCACGCGGGCGCAGATCGAGCACAGCCTGAGCGAGACTCATGGCGACGAACTGCTGAAGTCTGCTGGCTTATGGGAGGCGTGGCAGAGCGGACGCCTGGGGCGGCAGAAGTGAAACATTGTTGATTGATGATTGCTGATTGTTGATTGTTGATTGAAACCCTTCAGTCACATGCTTTTCAATCAGCAATCAGCAATTAACAATTCTTGATTCCTCCAGGGAAGCCGTTGCTCTACTTCTGGATTCTCTTCAACCTGTTCGCGGTGGGGATGCTGGCGCTGGATCTCCTCGTTTTCCACCGCAGCGGCCGCGTTGCGCGCTCGCGCGAGGCCTTGGCCTGGAGCGCCATGTGGATCGGCCTTGCCGCAGCCTTTGCCGCACTGGTTTTCTTCTGGCAGGGGCGCCAGGTCGCACTTGAATTCGTCACTGGTTACGTGCTCGAACTCTCCCTCAGTGTGGACAATCTCTTTCTCTTCCTCGTAATCTTTCGCTATTTCGCCGTACCCGAGCAACACCAGCGCAGCGTCTTGTTTTGGGGAGTTCTGGGTGCGCTTCTGATGCGCGGCTTCTTCATTCTCGCCGGTGTTGGTTTGATCAACCGCTTCCACTGGATTCTCTATGCTTTTGGAGCGCTTCTCATTTACAGCGGCATCCGGCTGGGATTCACTGGTGAGCATCAAATCAATCCAGCGACGAACCCGGCCGTCAAAGTTCTGCGCCGCTGGATGCCGGTGACGGACGATTATCAGGATGGGCATTTCTTTGTACGCGGATGGAAGGGCAACCCCGGGCTCTATGCCACACCGTTGCTGGTGGTTCTCGCCGTAATCGAAACCACCGACGTGCTTTTCGCCGTCGACTCCGTCCCCGCCGTGCTCGCTGTAACGCTCAACGCCTTTATCGTTTACACCTCGAATGTCTTCGCCATTCTCGGTCTGCGTTCGATGTACTTTGCCGTCTCTGAACTGATGAAGGTTTTCCGCTTCCTTCACTACGGGCTGGCGCTGGTGCTGATTCTGGTGGGCCTGAAGATGATTATTGCGGATTATTTCCCTGTCCCGACGCTGGCGACGCTGGCCGTGGTGGGGGGAGTGCTGCTGGTGTCGATCGCAGCTTCGATAGCATTACCCGCAAAATTGCAATGAAAACGCTGCGGACTCCCGATTGTTGAGCGTCCGAAGAAATGAGAGTGATTGTTGATTGTTGATCAAAACCACCATTCATAGAGCTTTTCAATCAGCAATCAAAAATCAGAAATCAACAATCGGCAATTGTCACTCAGACAAACCGCACGCTCTCCCCCTTCACGACCGAGTGCTTGAGAAACTTCCTGTCATCGTGGCCAGGACAGTCAATGCGGTAATGCGCTCCCCGGCTTTCCTCGCGGGCCAGCGCGGAGCGTGCCACCAGCAGCCCCGCGAGATGCAGGTTTGCCGCCTCGTGGGTCCGCCGCGTGCGCGGATGTCCCACTCTCGGCGCAAGCCCCTCTAGCACTCGAATCACCTCCTGCATCCCACTCCGCGTGCGCACGATGCCGGCATCCTTCCACATGATGTCCTGGATCTGGCCGATCAGCTCTTCGATGCCCGCATCCACGGGCCCGTTCTGTGACGCGGCTTTCTTTTGTTTCGCCGCAGGCTTGTGCGCCTGCTTCAGTTCTTCTCGCATGGCCTTTCCCGCGCGCGCTCCATACACCAGGCCCTCCAGCAGCGAATTGCTGGCGAGCCGGTTCGCGCCGTGCACGCCGGTCGCAGCCGCTTCGCCGGCGGCGTAGAGCCCGGCAAGATTCGTCTTGCCACTCAGAGTGGTGCGCACCCCGCCTATCGAAAAGTGCGCCGCGGGGCGAACCGGAATCACATCCTCTGTGATGTCGATGTTGTGCTTCATGCACGTCGCATAGATGCGCGGGAAGCGCTTCTGCACTCTCGCGGCGTTCAAGTGCGTGAGGTCGAGATACACGAACGGATCTTTGGCGCGGCTGACCTCCATCTCATGCATGATGGCCCGCGCCACCACGTCGCCCGGCGCTTGCTCCGCTAGAGGATGGTATTTCTCCATGAAGCGATCCAACTCGATATTGCGAAGATACGCGCCCTCACTGCGCAGCGCTTCCGAGAGCAGAAACCGGGGCACTTTCTTCATGTACAGCACCGTGGGATGAAACTGAATGAACTCCATGTCGCTGACCTCCGCCCCCGCGCGGAAGGCCATGGCCACTCCGTCTCCGGTGGCGGCTGTGGGATTGGTCGTGTTGCGATAAATCTGCCCCAGACCTCCCGTGGCCAGCAACACCGCCGAACAAGCCACACCTTCCGGCAATCCTTTGTCGCTGATCAGCGAGACTCCGGCCACCCGCTCATGTTCGGTTATGATCTCGCTCGAAGAATTCGAACTCCAGCATGGAAATGTTCTTGCACGCCCGCACTTTGGCTTGGAGCACGCGCAGAATTTCCCCTCCCGTCGAATCGCCCGGGGCGCGCAGAATATGGCTATGGCTGTAAGAGGCTTCGGTTTCAAATACCAGTTTGGTTCCATGCCGGTCCAAATGCTTGCCCCACGCGATCAACTCCGCGATGCGCTCCGGCCCTTCTTCCACTAGAGTTTTCGCCGCTTGCGGAACACATAGGCCGTCGCCGGCGATCAGCGTGTCCTGCAGGTGCAGGATGACTTCATCTTCATCGCTGAGTGTTTCTGCGATTCCGCCTGGCGCAGACTGCGTGCTGGAATTCACGCCCTCGTTTTTCGCCAGCACCAACACGCGTCCCGCGCTCGCCAGTTCGATCGCGGCTCGCAATCCCGCTACCCCGGCGCCAATCACAATGAAATCAGTCTCGGCTGGAAGACCTTTCATAAACCGGCAAATAGTACCACTTCCCGAGCCCCATACGATCAAAACCACACTGCCCTATAGGCTATTATTGGATTCCATGGCGCAGGTCACCATCCATGTCCCGCCCCGGCCCTACCAGGCCCGCATCGAAAACGGCTTGCTGGCGCGGGCCGGAACTCTGCTGGCGGAATTGCTGCCTCAAGCCAGCAAAGTGTTTGTAGTAACGGTTGCGCCGGTGCGCCGCCGCTGGGCCTCAAAGCTGATTCGTTCCCTGGTCTCCGCCGGCTTCAAGCCACAGGTAGCTCAGATGCCGGACGGCGAGACTGCTAAGAAACTCAAGACGATCGAAACGTTGGCCGAAAGATTGTCCCGTCTGGGCGCCGACCGCAAAGCTGTTCTGATCGCTCTGGGCGGAGGCGTGGTTGGCGATGTTACCGGGCTGCTCGCATCCCTTTACATGCGCGGCGTGGAACTGGTGCAGGTTCCAACCACGGTGCTCGCCCAGGTGGATGCATCCATCGGCGGCAAGACCGGAGTGAATCTTGTAGCAGGGAAGAACCTGCTCGGAACGTTCTACCATCCCCGCGCCGTTCTGATTGACCCCGAAGTCCTCCGCACGCTTCCCGACCGCGAGTTTCGCGCCGGCCTGTACGAGGCGCTCAAGTGCGGCATCATCGGGGATCTCGATCTCTTCCTGCGCTTCGAACAGAAGCGCGCTCAGATTCTGAAGCGTGATCCCGTGGAACTCAAGGGTCTCATCGCCCAGTCCGTGAAGCTGAAGGCTGAAGTCGTCTCCGCCGACGAACGCGAAGGCGGCCTGCGCCGAGTGCTCAACCTCGGCCACACCATCGGCCACGCGCTTGAGGCCGAAACCGGCTACCGGAGCCTGCTTCACGGCGAGGCGGTCGCCTGGGGACTAATCGCCGCAACCAACATTGCCCTCGCTGTCGGGCGCACGGACAGCGTGACCGCCGGCCGCATCGCCGATGCCGTGCTCGGCCTGGGCCGCTTGCCGGAACTTAAGGTGAGCGCGCGCAAGATTCTCGCGCGCTTGCAGGCCGACAAGAAAACGCAAGGCGGCGTGGTGCACTTCGTGCTGCCCCGGGAAATTGGCAAGGTTGAAATCGCCGCCGATGTGCCGGACAACGTCGTGATCGATGCCGTCGAAGAGTTGCGCCGCCTGTCCCGCGGCGGATGGGGAAAGTGAAATCGTTGATTGATGATTGTTGATTGACGATTGAAGTGCAGAAAACGCCGAAGTCCAAGAGTTCTTAATCGACAATCAGCGATCATCAATCAACAATTGAACGCATCATGCCCACAGCCCGCAAACTCGTAGTCGGCGCCGCTCCCGAAGGCGCGCGCGATGCCGACGCAGCCGCGCGTGCCGTTCGCGAGATGTTCACTTCGATCGCTCCGCGCTACGACCTGCTCAACCATGTCTTGTCGTTCAACGTCGATCGCCTGTGGTGGCGCCGCACGGCACGCTCTTTCGCCCAGATCCTTGCCCAGCCGGACTCTCGCGTTCTGGATCTCTGCTGCGGCACCGGGGATATGGCTTTCGCCTTAAGCAAGCAGGCAGGGAACAGCACTCCGCAGATTTTGGGCGCCGACTTCTCTCATGCCATGCTGCAACGTGCCCGTCTGAAGTCGCTCGGCAACATCTCACAAAACGGCAAGTCTGCCATGCCGCACTGGATCGAAGCCGACGCCCTCCGCCTTCCGTTTCCCGACCAGCACTTCGCCCTCGTGACCTCAGCCTTCGGCTTTCGCAATCTCGCCGACTACGATGCCGGCCTGCGCGAGATTGTGCGTGTCTTGCGGCCCGGAGGGGAGTGCGGCATCCTCGACTTCAGCGAACCCAAGGGCATCGTCGGCCATCTGTATCGCTTCTACTTCAAGCAGGTTCTGCCGCGGGTGGGCACACTGCTTTCCGGCGTGCGCGGACCCTACGCCTATCTCCCCAACTCAGTCGAACGCTTTCCCGAGCCGCAGGAAATGCTGGCACGGATGCGCAACGCCGGCTTCCGCGAAGCCAGTTGGACGCCCTACACCTTCAGTATTGCAGGCTTATACCGCGGAAAGAAGTGAAGGAACGAGAAAGCACTTGGAGGGAAGCGCAGTAGGTCTTAGGTGTTAGGTCTTGGGTGTTAGGTTTCCCATGACCTAAGACCTGCAACCTAACACCTGCCACCTAAGACCCAGGACCTTCTTTGGCGCCAGCGCTCTGCTCCGCGGCCAGCATGTCCCTGAAGCTGTCGGCAAACGCGTCGGTAATCGTGTAACGCATCACGTTTTCGTATTCCCCTCCCAGGAAACTCCGCAGCCGGTCGGTGTTCATGATGTACTCTCCGGTCATGTAAGGCAGGGCCTCGGGAGGAATTGCCGAGATCTTCCGCTTCCAGGCGAATTTCAGCACCTGCCGCATACTCCACTTTCCGGGGACACGAATCAGCTTGGCTTTTGCGATCTCGATGCAACGGCCGAAGGTGAGTGGCTCGCCGCGTCCGGCGACGTTCAGGATGGTCAGCCGTTGCGGCTCCGGCTCCCGGTGCAGAATGTGCGCGATCAGGCGCGCCGTATCGTCCACATGCACAAACTGGATCTTGTTATCGAGATACTGTTGCCCGTGCGGCAGGATTACGGGCAGCCGCTTTCCTTCTTCGCGCATCTTCTTCGCCCGCTCGCCTTTGCCGTTGGGCGTGCCGTGAAAACATCCCATCAGATAATTTTCCACGCTGGCGCCGGTGAAAATATGGGGACGCAGAATGTACACGCTGCATCCGCGCAAGGCCGTCGCCCGCTGCTGCACCACCTCGTCGGATTGCTTCTTGTGAATCGCGTAGGGCAGCGTATGGGCCGCCAGCACAGAATCTTCCGTCGCCGGCTCCTGAAGGCTGGGACCATAGGCAGAAACGCTGCTGGGAAAGATAAATTGCCTGACTCCGGAATCCGCCGTGCGATTTGCCTCTGTGACAGCCTCCATCACACGGGCCGTGCCGGCAACATTGATCTGCCACATGCGCTCGGTATCGAGCACGCCCGTGCGCACCGGATCGATCACGAACGCGAGATGAACCACCGAAACCGGTTTCGTGTCGTGCAGCAGTTCGTAAAATGCGCGCGTGGCGGACTCTTCACCCAGATCCATGCGCTCGAACTGCAAAGGCAAATCAGTTTGGGGTGGACTCAAGTCCACCCCAATCACCGAAAAGTCCCCCAGCAGCGGGAGCAACCGGCGTCCCAGGTTTCCCGCAATACCGGTGACAACGACGACAGGTTTCGCGCTCTCCATTTAGCTCGGCCTGAATTAATTCGGCTTCGTCGGGGGAGCCGTCGCCGCCGGAGCTTGCGCGGGCGCGTTCGCAGCCGGTGGCGCGGCTTGTGGTGCCGCACCCTGCGGCTGTGCCTGCGGCGCTGCCGGCGGAGCCGCCCGCGGACGACGCGGCGGTCCGGGCGGCGGCGCCGGTCCAAAATACGCCTCGTTGGTCACGGCCTGGTACGAGTTGGTGTACTTGTCCATCTTTTCCTTCAAGCGCTCGCCCTTCAGCTTGTTATGGATTTCTTCTTTTACCTGGTCCAGCGGTAGAACTTCCTTGCTCACCACTTTGTACACGTAGTGGCCGCCTTGGTCGCTGATCACCGCCGACGCCTGACCCACTTTTAACTCGAACACCGCGGCATGCGCCGGAGGCAGTCCCGTACGCCGCACTTTGGGCAAGTTAACCGTCGGGTTCTCCACTTTTGTCCCCGCGGCTTCAAACGCTTCTTTCTGCAGCTTGGTGAAATCCTCACCCGTTGCTGCCCGTTGCCGCAGGCTTTCCGCCAACTCGTTCAACTCCTGCTCGCCTTTCTCCTGCTTGGCCTTCTCGGCGGCTTCCTTGGCCTTCTGCTGCTCTTCGGTCAGTTTCTCTGGCTCTTTGGCTTCTTCCTTCGCCTCTTCCTTGTCCTCAGCCGAGGGTTGCTTGTTCTTTGGGATAAACAGCCGATCGAGAGAGAACTGCTCGTACGCTTCAGGATTCTCCTTGTAATACTCCGCAACTTTCTCCGGAGGCACCTTGTCCGCCTCATCCCGCACGGCATCCTGCATTCTTTGCGCCAGAATCCGCATCTTGACGAATTTCAAGGTCTCCACGTAGCCTTCGGTCTTATCCAGGCCCTTCTTTTTCGCCGCCTCCGACATGGCTATTACCCCGGGGAGCTGGTTAGCCAGTGTGCGCTTTTGCGCATCATTCAGCGGATTCGGTCCTTGCTGCAGCGCTTTGGTAAGCTTTTCGAACTCAGCCCGCGTGATCACGCAATCGGCAGGTTTTTTCGCGGCGGCAGCCGTCTTTCCCGCTGCGGCGGTCGGCCCCGTTGCCGTCTTCGTGAACTCCGGGCAACTAACCCCCTTAACCGTCAGTACCGCCGCACTCTCCGCCACCACCGCAGCAGGCGCTGCTGCCGCTTTATTCTGAGCATTCGCAGCCGGAGCCGGCTGCGCCGCCGGTGTTACTGGCTGTGCCTGCCCCCAGGCCAGCGTTCCCAAACACACACACACCAACCAACTCTTACGCATACAAAATTCCTCCAAGGATTGGTACATCAGGAAGTTAAACCACCCGAACCTAGCATCGTAGCATAGAGGCGGTTTCCCGCAATAGAGCGACGCATGTGGGGACAGCCGCCTCCGGCAGTCCGGTCGGCTGGTTTTCTTCGTGCACTTCGCGGCCGTTCTTTGCGCCCTTTGTGGGTAATGGCTTTAACCCTCGAAGCGCCAAGCCGATTCCCATTGGCGCAATCCCGCCTCATCGCCGATAATCCCATCATGTCCGGGACGCCGGCCCTCTACTCGCCCAACGCCATGCGCGCCGAAAAACGCGCAGTGGCCGGAAACTCGGTCGTCGCCGCCCTCCTCATCACCGGCGGAAAGATCGTCGTCGGCGTCACCACCGGCAGTTTAGGAATCCTCTCGGAAGCCGCACACTCCGCGCTCGATCTGATCGCGGCCCTGCTCACCTATCTCTCCGTGGGCGTCTCCGACAAGCCGGCCGACGCCGACCACCAATATGGCCACGGCAAGGTCGAGAACTTCTCCGCCTTCGTCGAAACCGGCCTGCTTCTGCTGACCTGCGTCTGGGTGATCTACGAAGCGGTCGTGCGCCTGTTCTTCCGCCGCGTTGAAGTCGAGCCTTCGATCTGGGCTTTCGCCGTCATGCTGATCTCGATGGCCGTAGACAGGTGGCGCTCCCGCGCTCTCGGCCGCATCGCCACCAAATACGATAGCCAGGCTCTCGAAGCCGACGCCCTACACTTCTCCACCGACGTTTGGTCTGCAGGCGTAGTGGTGGTCGGTCTTGTGCTAATCCTGCTGGGCCGCGCCTATCATCTGGATTGGCTTCGCTTCGCCGATCCCATCGCGGCCCTGTTCGTCGCCGGGGTCATCGTTTCCGTGAGCTGGCGCCTGGCGCGCCGCACGGTTGATGCTCTGCTCGACGCTGCTCCCGCAGGAGTTCGCGCGCAAATCACCGATGCCGTCTCGCGCGTCGATGGCGTGCTCGAGATCGGACGCGTGCGCATCCGCCGCGCCGGCAACCGCTATTTCGCAGACCTCGCCGTCGGCTTTGCCCGCACCGTCACCTTCCAGCGCTCCGAGCAATTGGTGGCGGCGGTAACCGCCGCGGTCCACGGCATTCTCCCCGACGCCGATGTTACCGTTCAACCGCTGCCGCGTGCCCAGCGCTCGGAAAACATCTTCGACCGCATTCGTGCCGTCGCCACTCGCCACAATCTCAACGTCCACGACATCAGCGTGCAGGATCTTAACGGCCAACTCCATGTCGAGCAGCACGTAGAACTCGACGAGAACCTGACCCTGAAGACCGCCCACGATCAAGTCACCGAACTGGAAGCCGCCATGCGCCAAGACGTGCACGAGATCGCCGACATCCTTACCCACATCGAAAGCGAGCCGGCCACCATCGAAACCGGCGACGAGCTGGTGCGCGACGCCAACCTCGAGCGCCGGCTGAAATTGGCCGCCGCCCACTTCCCAGAGATTCTCGATGTGCACGAGTTCATCATCAAGAAAGTTCGAGGACGCCTTTACGTCTCCTGCCATTGCACACTCTCCGACGATCTCTCGCTCGCCCGCGTCCACGACATCCAGACCGAACTGGAAATCAAATTTAAGCAGGCTGCCCCAGAGCTATTCCGAGTGTTGATTCACCCAGAGCCCAGCACGGACAACCGGAGATAGACCAGCGAAGAGAAGCCTTATGACTGAAGCCAAAGCTACTTGGATTGAGAAGCAACGTTTCGACGGCATCGCCAGCAGCGGCCACAAAATTGTCGTTGATGGTGACAAGACAGCAGGGAACAGTCCCATGGAGCTCGTGCTCATCGGCCTCTGCGGCTGCACCGGCTACGATGTCGCCTCCATCCTGCAGAAGAAGCGTGAGCCGCTCAGCAGCCTCGAAGTCCGCGCTCAGGCCGATCGCGCCGCCGATCCACCCTCCGTCTACACGGCAATCAAGCTGATCTACCGCGTCGGTGGTAAAGTGTCTCGTAAGGCGGTCGAGGACGCGGTCCGCCTCTCAAAAGAAGAATACTGTTCAGTCTCAGCTATGCTTGAGAAGACCGCGAAGATCGCCACTGAGATCGAATATGTAAACTCGTAGCTCGGAGTGGGCAGGCAACTATCCAAGGAGGCCCTAATGCAAAAACGTTTTATTTTCTTCCCTTTGTTTTTCGCGATTCTGGCCTTTCTCACATTCCTGCGGACAACCGGCTCAGATCACGTGAGAGCGGTCCAGATTCTGGCGCTGATTGCGACCGGGATGTGTCTGGGCGTCGCGCTGGCGCATCTGCGGTTCCTTTTTGACACGAAATCGCAACGTTGAGGCAATATCTCATGGCCCCCAGGATTCTCCTCTTCACCCAGTCCGGCTGCCTCAACTGCGAAGTGATGAAGATTTTTTTGGAAGTGAACGGCATCGCATTCGAAGAGCGCAATATGAGTAGCGACGACGACGCCCGCGCTGAATTGCTCGAAATCTACCACAGCAATACCGCCCCAACCCTGGTGATCCTCACTCCTGCCGGCGTCGAAGTGATCGAAGGCTTCGATCCCGACCGCCTTGACCGGCTCCTCTCTGCTGCCTGATCATCGAAAGCATTCGCGGGGGACAGTATCCCAAACTCAAGTCAGCAAAGCTCACACCCGCATCCTCTGCGCGGATATTTCTTTATCGCCTCGGCGGCGTTTCTGTGGGGAGTCTCCGCCGCCCTGGGCCGCGCCGTCTTTACGGGAAAGCTTCCCTTGAGCGGCACTGCGCTTCGTCCGATTGACCCCCTGATTCTTTCGCAAACCCGCACCACATTCTCTCTGCTGGTATTGCTTCCTCTCCTCGTTGCTGTGCAAGGATGGCAGCGGATCAAGCTCCCCGCGCGCGACCTGGCTTACTGCTTCCTTCTGGGTACGCTCGGCGTGGCGGCCTCGAATTACTTCTATTACGTCGCGATTCAAAGAACGAACGTCGCCACGGCCATCATTGTGCAGTACACCGCTCCTGTGTGGGTGCTGTTCTATGTAGTGGCCCGCCGCCAGCAAAAGCTTTCTCTGCAGAAGGTGGTTGCCGTGGCGCTGGCGGTCACTGGCATTGCGCTCGTCATCGGCATCGTCGGAACAAAACTAAATAGCGGACAAGCCCTTCGCCTCGATTCCTACGGTCTGATCGCCGCTCTGCTGGCCTCGTTCTCTTTCGCCTTCTACAACATCGGAGGATACCGCATCCTGGCCCGTTACGACCGCTGGCGCGTGCTCGTCTGGACACTCACCGCGGCCGCTGTCTTCTGGCTGGTGGTCAACCCTCCCTGGAAGATCGTCGCCGCCCACTACGCACCTGCACAATGGCTGTTCCTGTTTGTTTTCTCCATGATCTCGGTACTGGGAGCCTTCTCGCTCTACTTCCTCGGCCTGCAGCATCTCGAACCCACGCGCGCCATCATCGCCAGTTGCCTGGAGCCGGTATTCTCCATTGTTCTCGCCGCTCTGCTGTTGGGCGAAGTGCTGCGCCCGATTCAGACCCTGGGAATTATCTTTGTGCTGGCAGCCATCGTGATCGTGCAGCGCCCCAGCCGCAGCGTCGCCGAAGAATCCGTAGTGGTCGAGCCCATCGAGTAGAATTCTCAAGTCGGCCTTGCAGCGCGCGCGTCTGACGCACAGGCATCTCGTTCAGGAAAGGCCGCATCTATCCCTAGCATTCGCGGGGCTGCGTTTTCGTCTAGCTTTGATCTTTCGATCTTGTACCGAGGTCTGGAATCGCCGTGAAAATGATTCGACTGAGGACCATCGCGCTTACCTGTTCGTGCCTGCTTGTGATTCCATTCCTCTCTTTCGCGCAAACCCCCGACCCGGCAACATCCAGTTCTCAAGACGCCCAGAAGCCAGCGGCGCCTCAAGACCAGAAAGCAACGCCAGAGTCACAGGACAAGCCGCAACCCGGATCGCAGAAACCAGCGGCAACACCTTCCAGCGATCTGCCGAATGCGCCCTCGAGCACGAAGACCGAGCCTTCGCTGGAAGACCTGGGCTTCTCCGCCTCCCAGGCGCAGGGTGACGCCAAGCAGCAGGCGTTGCTCGACAAGCGCACCCACATGCTGAAGATCCATCAGCGCTTGGGCTTGATCGCCGCAATTCCCATCACCGCCTCGGTTATCACTTCCCTCGGCGCTGGCGGCAAGGATACCAGCAAAGCTTCCCGCGACTTGCACGCCGCACTGGGCGGGCTCGCCGGAGATTTGTATTTTATGAGCGCTTACTACGCCATCCGCGCGCCCAGGGTGCCTGGAAACGAAACTCGCGGCCCCATCCGATTCCACAAGGCGATGGCGTGGATCCATGGCCCGGGAATGATTGCGACGCCCATCCTGGGGATCATGGCTTTCGATCAGAAGAGCAAGGGGGAAAAAGTTCATGGCATCGCCGCGGCGCATGGGCCGGTGGCCATCGTTACGGCTGGGGCGTTTGGCGCCGCTCTATTGTCCGTTTCCGTTAAGTTCTAGCTGCCTATGACACCCCTTGCGAAGATAAGAACCATCGTCTCATGCCTGCTTCTGGCGCTTCCGGCGCTTGCCCCAGCCGCCGATAGCCAGTGGATTTTGCAACAAGGCACTCTCACCTACCATGTTTCCCACCCCCTGCACCAGAGCGAGGGCGTCAGCCATGAGGCGCGCGGCAAGGGGATTTGCCACGCCGGACAGTGCGACTTCCTGATCGCAGTCCCGGTCAAGTCATTCGATTCCGGCGACAGCAACCGCGACCTTCACATGATTCAAGTAACCCGCGGCGCGCAGTTTCCCATGGTCAAGGTGCGCACGAAGTTGCCCGAATCTGCTTCCACCTCCACAACCATTCAAGCTGATCTGGAAATCCAGTTTGCTGGCCAGACTGCCCAATACAAGCAAGTGGCGTTTCAATTGGTCACGCAAGGCAGCCAGATCCGCATCACCGGAACCATTCCCGCGACGCTCGCCGATTTCAAGATTGACCCACCAACCCTCCTGACAATGCCGGTGAAAAACGAAATGCCGGTGCGCGTTGACCTGACCTGGCGTCCGCAATAAGAAGTGTGCCTCGCGGGCTTCAAGATTTTCAGTTCTCATCGCTCCAGGATGTCTTTGTATGCATTCAGGGCGACTTTCTTCGGCTGGGTAGGCACGATGACATCGGCGCTGCGGCTGGTGTTGCCGACGACTCCGATTTGTCCAAGACGGATCATGCCTTTGCCAAAGTCCGCAAATACCGGAACCAGCATGGCAAAGTGCTCGTCAACGTCACTTTGCGTAATGGTCATGTGCAATTTCACTTTGCCGCCGTCTGCTGGAGTGGCTTGGTACTCGAAGTGGTATCGCGGAACTTGCGTGCCATACACCCACTCGTTAAAAAACCAGTCCAGTCGTCCATTTCTCCCAAGGTCCATCAATTTGGTCATATGTTTCTCTGCAATGGCCTTGAAGGACTCAGTGGTCGCCGCTTTTTCGCGGTGGCTCTCCACAAAGTCATGCATCATGGCAATGAACGCCTTGTCCTGGTCGTGATCCTCAGTGCCGCGCATCATCGAACGCAGCATTTGCAGCACGTAAGCGCCCTTGGGGTAGGTGACATTTTGGTACGCATCCCCGCTGCGAGGAGAAATCAGACGCAGCCCCATCCACAGCGGGCCGGCGTCGTTAGGAGCGACGTCGAACTTGTTCTTCTCTAGGATGCGCCGCCGCAGGCGCTCCCAAAATTCGATGTAGTCCTTCCGCCAGTCCCCCGCCACGCCTTGCTGCAGAAACAGCCCCGCGGAGAACTCCGCAAACCCCTCCGACAGCCATTGGTCGTGGTAGGACGCCCAGCCTACGCCGTGACCCCACCATTGATGGGCGACTTCGTGCGGAGTTACTTCCTGCACGAAGCCGGTGAATTTGTTGTCGATATGCCCGAAGAGCATCCATCGCTGCGTCGAATCTGTATAGGCGGAGATGGGAAGGTAAACCAGGTTGGGCCAGGATTGCCCAAAATTAAAGTTCGGCTGCTCCGTAATATAGATTTCTTCATACGGACTCTTGCCGAAGTAGTGAGTGCACAGCTGCAACTGCCCGCGCGTTTGTTCCAGCGCGTACTTCGTCATGCTGCGGGGCGCTAGAGACTGCAGCGCGCGGTTTCCGCGCAGGTTGTTGGGCAACTCACTCAAGTAGTAGCCTGAAATCTTGTAGCCCGTTATCTCGTCCGGCAGCTCGAGCTTCTCGTATGCGCCATAGTTGAATCCCGCCACCGCTACGGGAACCGGCGTGATCCAATGGCTGACAGCAAGGTCCTGCTCAGTGGATTCCTCCTTTAACTGTCCGACGCTGATGACCTTGTATTTTCGCGGGACCTTGAAAGTGAGATCATAGAGTGCCTTTTCGCCAAATCCATTCAGGTTGGGATACCAGGACGTGCGGGCGAGGACGTAGAAACTTCCTTCTCCAGCTTCTTCCAAGACCTTGTCGCCTGCGTACTCGACATTGATCGACTGCTCCTTGCCGGGTGGCGGCGCCTGGGGAAGGATCGCGTAGAACGAGCCATCCTCCTTGCGGTTCTCCTGAATGAAATAAAGATCCTGGCCCTGCTCGTCCGTAACCCGCGTGACCCGCAGATTCGGTAACAAGCCAAACTTCAGCACTCTTTCCCCAGCGACCAGAGGCTCAAAGCTGATCGTAGCCCTGCTGAACAAATGTCCGTTCTTCGCAATAACGGTCTCGATTTTGTAGCGGTGTGTGGCAAACAGCCGGCGGTCCTCGCCGGAACTTGCGCTGCGGTTCAGGTATTCGGCCTTCAAGTGAGCCAGGTACCAGACGCCATCGTCCATGCCCTCGGGGTTGTAGTTGATCAACGCGACCTCCTCGGGTGAATCGAGTTGGGGCAGCGCTCCCACCCGAGTCCTCACGAAAAACCGGAGATCCTTGTGCTTCTTGCCGCGCAAGTAGGCATTAAAGAATTCCGGATGCGCGCGGTTGTAGACCGCGGCCAATAGGTCGGCGTCCACGTTGTCCATGGTTTCGCCCTGCAGCAGAAATTCTGTAAAACCCAAAGCTCGCTCGTAGCGATGCCGTATCTTCTCCCTCCAATGGTGGAGGGCAGCGGCCGCCTCGGATGCCGTTTCTGTTCGATTCCCCAGCCCGGGAAGGAATCTCAGGCGAGCTTCCCCAGTAAACCGGAAAACCGCCTCCGTAAACTCTTCGTTGACCTCTTCTGCGCCCGTTCGACGGCTCAGTTCGCGGGCGTCGAGAGGAAGCACAGGCTTTAAATTGAAATGTCCCTCGCCGATGAAGATGGCCCCGGTTACAACTCCATCCACCGGACTCAAGAACGTGAGCGTCCCTTTCTGAAACTGGAAGTTTGCGGTGTCCCACGTCAAGCTGAAATTATCGAAGCGGAATGTTTCGCCCAGGCCGATCTCGCGGAGTTGCCGGTAGAGCGGGGCAGAATTGGCAAATGCCAGGCTCTTCCCAGGAACGGTAACGATCTCCTGTTGGATGGCAATACTCAGCGTCAGTTGCAGTTGGACAGCTACTTGCAGATTGACGGGCTTCACCAGAGGCTCGAAACCCTCCCGCGTCACCCGCACCGAATACGCTGCAGGGTTCAAATCCGGCGACGTGAATTTGCCGAGCCCATCCGACAAAAGCACGATTGGCTGCGTCAACTCCCCACCGGTAATCTCGATCCGCGCCAGCGCAATGACAGCGCCCGATGGATCCTGAACGGTTCCGGAAATCGTCTGTGAACTGAGCCACGTCGGCCCCATCAACCACAGGAGAAATACCGCAGCCTTCAACACGGAAGGGAACAGCCGGAGGCGCGAGCCGGCCGGCCGATCAACGACTTGAAACAAAGTGTACGGCAACACTTGAGTTTAAGCTTGCTCCGGCGCGTGCGTCATCTAAGTCGCAGCAGATGAAAATACCTTCGCGCCTTCTTCACGTCGCGTGCGATCTGCTCGCGCAACGCCTCGACCGACGGAAACTTGATCTCATCCCGCACCCGGAGGAGAAAACAGATCTCGACTTCGCTTTCCGGCGTCAGCTCAATGGGATGAAAGTTCAGCAGATGAGTCTCAATGGCGAACGAATCCGACCCAAACGTCGGACGGTTGCCCACGTTGGTCACGGAATCAAAGCGCTCCGTCCCGACGCGCGTCCAGGTGATGTAGACGCCATCCTTGGGCACAAGTTCTTCATAGCGCGCCAGATTGATGGTGGGAACCGTGTACTTCGACCCCAGTCCGCGCCCGCGCCCCGGCGCGCCCAGAATGCAGAACGGACGCGCCAGCAGATGCCGCGCCCGGCTCACCCGGCCCTCGCGGATCAATTTCCGGATTTGGCTACTGGAAACGCTCTCGCCGCGCAATTTCTCTTCGGAGTAGACTTTCACCTCAAAGCCCATCTCCTGCCCCAGTTGCGCCAGCAGATTCACATCGCCCGCGGCCTTGTGCCCGAAGCGGAAGTTGAACCCTTCGTGCACTTCGCGCGCATGCAGTTTCTTCTTCAAGATGCGCTCGGCAAACTGCCGCGGCGTCATCAGCGAAAGATCCCGCCCAAAGGGCAGTACGAGCACCGCATCGATGCCCGTGGCCTCGAGCAAACGAAGTTTCTCGGGTGCCGGAGTGAGCAGCTTCAGTCCTGAGTCAGGGCGCAGAATGCGTGCCGGATGTGGCTCAAAGGTCACCGCCACCGCCTTGGCTCCGCTCTGCCGCGCCCGCAGCGCAATATCGCAAAGCACGTGGGAGTGCGCCCGATGGACTCCGTCGAAGTTCCCCACGCTCACCAGCGACGGCCCAAATCCCGCCGGAACGTCTTCGAGTTTGTGAAAGATGAGCATCAGACTACGAGTCAACTGCCGAGAACGCCGAGAACCCCCCAATTGTTCTCAGACCCAAGATCCTTGAATTCCTCCGCGTACTCTGCGTCCTCTGCGGTGAAAGCTTTTGTCTTTTGCCGATGCACTCAAATCTCAAACTCCAGCTTCATCCCGTCATAAGCCAGCCGCACGTTCGGCGGCAGCATCGCATTGGTCGCCTCATGCGCCAGATCGTGGCAAATGTGGGTGAAGAAAGCGCGCTTCGCCTTCACCCGATCCACAATGCGAAGCGAATTCTCCACCGTCGAGTGCGTGGGATGCGGCTTGTGCCGCAAGGCATCCAGAAAAAGAATATCCAACCCTTCCAGTTGATGGAACGACGCCTCAGGAATTTCGCTGTGATCGGTGAGATACGCCGCCGATCCAAAGCGGAAACCGTAAATCTCAGCATCGCCATGGATCAACCGCACGGGCTCAAAGCGCGCCCCGAAAACCTCCACCGGGCCGTCAATCGGCTTCAATTCGAGTTGCGGCAAGCTGCCATATTTGTAATCGGAGTCGAAGATGTAGGTGAACATCCTGCGCAGAAAGGCCGCCGCGTCGGGGCGCGCGTAGAGCGGCAACTTCTCTGGTTTATGACGGTAACTGAGCGGGCGCAGGTCGTCGATCCCCAGGATGTGGTCGGCGTGGGTGTGCGTGTAAAAAACTGCATCCACGCGCGTGATCCCTTCGCGGATCGCCTGCGCATAAAAGTCGGGCGAAGTATCGATGAGGATCACTCTGTCCGCGTACTCAATCATCACCGAGGGACGGGTGCGCCGGTCGCGCGGGTCTTTGGAAGTGCACACCGCGCAATCGCAGCCCAGCGTAGGCACGCCCATCGACGTGCCGCTGCCCAGCACCGTCAGCGTGGCCTTCATGCGTTAACCTTCATGCGTTGCTCGTCAAAAACAGTGGTCAGTGGTTAGTGGTCAGAGAGCCAGTCCACGAGGGTTTCACTGACCACTGACAACCACTGACCACTGGCCACTGCCTTTAACGTCCGCTGGTTCCAGTCGCAGCCCCGGGCTGCGGCGGACGCGACAAGGCGTTGGTCACCTCTACGTACGCCATGCGCACTTCGTAGAGGCTGTTCTGCAGAAAGTTCTCTTCCGTGGGCGTCAGGTTGCCTTTGGTTTTTTCCGCCAGCAGCGCGAGCGTGTCGATGGTCTGGCGCGCCCCGATGATGTCAATTCGAGGCTGGCCGCCCTGCTCGTGCATCAATCCCAGTTGCAGCATCGCCGTCATGTACAGGGATGCCAGGAAGCGTTCAAAGGTCATTTCAAACTCTTTGGCGGAGCGACCGCTGAGTTCGACGCGCGAATCCAGGTCCTTTGACGATTCGCGGTAGGCATCGGCCTGCGCCTGTTGCTCGGCCGCTGTGGGGGCCGGGGGTATGTCCGGGGTCGCAATTCCGTCCGCCGCCGCAGGAAACGCCGCTACGGAGTTCGCGGCGGGTGCAGCTTCCTTGGCCGCGGTTTGACCCGAAGTTGGAGCCGGCGCGGCAGGCGTCGCCGGCTTGGGTGACTCTACTTCCTCCGCAGCCTCTTTGCGCAACTCTCCGTCCTCGGTGAACAAGCGACGGTCGGTTACGGTGAAACCTGATTCCTGTCTCTTCTCAGCCATAGCGTCTGTCCTTTAGCTCTTGTACGGTCCTTGTAGAACTGAATGGAATTGTTGATTGATGATTGCTGATTGTTGATTGAAAACCCCTCGGAATCTGCACTTGGGTTTAATCAGCAATCAACAATCGGCAATCAGCAATGTCTTTCAAACCAGCGCGACACTTTCGACGGGCAACTGAACCACGGTAGCCCTGACCGTCCCAATCATCACCTCGCGCCCCGGCACTCCCACTTCACGCCGAATGTATCCCAGGGCGACAGTTTGTTCGCCAGATGCTTTGCGCCGCGCCGCGACGCTGGTAATCTCGCCCACTTCCTTTTCGTCAGAAACGATCTTCGCTCCAGCAATGATCGCTGCCGCGCCTTCCACCAGGAAACCGGTAAATTTGCGGTGCACGTTGCCACGCGAGCGAATACGCTCCACAATCTCTTGGCCAACGTAACAGCCCTTGTTGAAGTTGAGCGCGCGCATCTGCTCGGTTTCCTGAGGCAGGTCGCGCTCGCGAATATCAACGCCATACAGCGGAATGCCAGCCACGATACGCTGCATCTCCAACGCTTCGCTGCCCACGGGAGTTGCTCCGGCGGCAATCAGCGCCTGCCAGGTCTTGTAAACGTCTTTCGGCGCCAGCCAGATTTCGTAAGATTCCTGAGGCTCACACTCGCTGCAAACCACGGTGCACTCCAAGCAGTCGCAATCGCAGCTGCATGTTGGAGTGATCGTCTGCAGCGGCTCGAAGATTTGGAACTTCAATCCCCGCCCTGTTCACGAAAGCTCTCGACCTGGGTCCCGACAGGCCAATCGCGGTCTGCTTCTCGCTGATGTCGGTCACTTCCACGTCGTCCATGATGATGTAATGGTCGAACGTGGCGACGATCTTCTCCACCTGGCTGCGGTCGGTTTCGACGATGAGTGCCTCGCCCTGGTTATAGACGAACATATCCCCGAGAATGCGGCCATGCGGGTTCAGCAGGAAAGCATAGACGCCGTGGCCAACGGCGAGATCGCGAATGTTGTTCGTAACCATGCCGTTCATCCAGCGCACGCGGTCGCCGCCGGTGAACGAAATCCAGGCGCGGAAGCCCAGGTCATAGATTCCACATCCGCCGGCCAGGGCGGCGAATTCCGCTTGGGGATCGGTAAAGCGCGCTGCCGTTGCGGCTCCGCGGTATTCGATCTCGCGGGGCGGTTGCGCTTCGTTACCGGGTTGCGCACGAAGCGCGTCGTAGAGGGGAGTACGGAACATGGAAGTATTGATTATAGCGAACGGCCTTATGATTCATTGCCGACTGCCGATTGCCAATTGCCGATTGACCATTTGGCAATTGGAAGTCGGCAATTGAAAATCCCTCCGATCTCGGATCGCGGGGAGGCTACCGTAGAATCAACAACTTCCACCAAGACTCAACAACTTCCACGGGAAATCAACAACTTAGCCAGTAGTTAACGCCAGGGCCATTTCCCGGCCTTTCTAGAGGCTTGGGCGCTCGGAGAGGACGTACCTCTCCACCCGCACCGGAAAAGTCGACGTACGTCCTTCCTAGCTGCCCTAGCGTCGAGAGTACAGATAGGTTGCATCGGCAACCGAGGGGTTTCACTGCTTGATCCCACGTTGCTGGCATATAGCTGCCAGTAAACACAAACCACATCCTACTCATTCTGCTCGGCTTGTGTTAGCTTTTCTGCCGTGGACTCGCACAAGCCTTCCAAGAAACGCATCGCCGTCATTCCCGGAGATGGGATTGGCCGGGAAGTGATCCCCCAGGCTCTCAAGGTCATCCACGCATCGGGAGCAGATGTCGAGATCAGCGAATTCGACTGGGGCGCCGACCGCTATCTTCGAGATGGAGTGACTGTCCCACCCGACGGCTTCGCCATGCTTGGCCGTGATTTCGACGCAATCCTGGCCGGCGCGTTCGGTGATCCGCGCGTCAAGACTAACATCCACGCCAAAGAGATACTGCTGGGCATGCGCTTCAAGATGGACCTCTACGCCAACGTGCGCCCGGTACGGCTGCTCGATGCGGCGTTGTGTCCGTTGAAAGGCGTGGAGTCGAAGGACGTGGATTTTGTTGTCATCCGCGAAAACACGGAAGGCGTCTACACCGATGCCGGCGGAGTCTTCAAGCAGGGCACGGCGGATGAGATCGCGATTCAGGAAGACATCAACACGCGCAAGGGGGTGGAGCGCATTATCCGTTATGCGTTCGAGTATTGTGAACACAACCCCAAGCTCGACGGTTCGCCGCGGCGCCGTGTGTTAATGTGCGACAAGTCGAACGCCATGACGCACGCCGGCGGCTTATGGCAGCGGGTGTTCAAAGAGGTGGGTGGCGAGTTTCCGCAAATTGCCACGCAGCACATGTATGTGGACGCGTTGTGCATGCAGATGGTGCGCGATCCGCGTCCGTTCGACGTGATCGTGACCAACAACATGTTCGGTGACATCATCACCGACCTTGCCGCCGGACTGCAGGGTGGGCTGGGCATGGCGGCCAGCGGAAATATACATCCCGGAAAGACGTCGATGTTCGAGCCAGTGCATGGTTCGGCGCCGCCGATCGCGGGCAAGAACGTGGCCAATCCGTTTGGCGCGATTCTGACTGCGGCTATGATGCTGTCGCACCTTGGATTGACGCGCGAAGGCGAGAAGATTGAGGCCGCAGTGCTGGAAGCCGTGCGGCAGAAGAAGACTACGCAGGACATTGGCGGAACGCTTGGGACGCGGGAAGCGGGGGAGTGGGTCGCGGAGACGATCAGCAAGTAGGTTGCTCTCCAAATCTCGGGAAAGTACGGGCAAACAGGGTAGACTCGTTCCTGATGGACACCGTCAAGCTGCTTGGCGAGAGATTTCTGAGGCGGTTTTTGGGGATTGCGCTGCTTGCGGGCCTAAGCTGTGCGGCTTGGGGACGGGCTCAGGATCAGGCTGCTCTCCCCGCACAGCAAGAGCAAAGTCAAGATCAAGATCAAAGTCAAGAGCAGTCGGACAGGAGTGTCCGACCCACACAAGCACCCTCCCCTCAAGCTCCTTCCATACCGGATCAGAAACCTGCCGGCGAGGACGCAAGCGCTACAAAACCGGGGGCCGGCGCTACCACACCTTCCCAGCAAGAGAAGGAAGTCAAGATCACACCGCGGGAGGCGGAGGCGCTGTTCCACTCGGTCGATGAGATTCTGGCGTTTGACAGCAAGCGGACGGGACTGCCGATCAAGAAGCAGGTCAAGCGCCGGCTGACCAGCCGCGATGAAGTGGTCGCGTATTTGACCAAGCACATGAAGGATGAAGACGTGAAACGGTTGCAGCGGTCGGAGTTGGTGTTGAAGAAATTTGGCCTTCTGCCGCGCGACTTTGACCTGGAGAAGCTGCTGGTGGCGCTGCTGCGCGAGCAGGTGGCGGGCTACTACGATCCGAAGACGAAGACGGTGAATCTGCTGGACTGGGTTCCGATGGAAGAGCAGGAACCCGTGATGGCGCACGAATTAACGCACGCGCTGCAGGATCAGACGATCGGTCTCGACAAGTGGATGAAGAAAGGCGACAAAGATTTGGGTGAGATGAGCAAGGATCCCACACCCGAGGATATCGAGAACGACGAGATGAATGATGCCCGCGAAGCTGTGGTCGAGGGCCAGGCTGAGACCGTGATGCTGGAGTACGAACTCGCGCCGGTAGGGCGGTCGATTGCCGATTCCCCGGAGCTGGTGGAAACCATGGAAGCCCAGATGGCCAATGGGACGGACGATTCGAAGGTCTTCAAGGACGCCCCCATCTTCCTGAGAGAGTCGCTGACTTTCCCTTACAGCTATGGGATGAAGTTCGTGATCAAGCTGATGGAGAAGGGCGGCAAAGAGAAAGCGTTTGCCCAGGTGCTGGCCAATCCTCCGCACACCACGCGGCAGATCATGCAGCCCGAGACCTATATGTCGGGCGAAAAGATCGAGCCCATGCGGGTGCCGGAATTCAAGCGCGACTTCAAGGATTACGCGAAGTTCGATATCGGAGCGATGGGCGAGTTCGACGTCGCCGTGCTGGTCGAGCAGTATGCGGGAAAGAAGTTGTCGGATCAGATGTATCCGGAGTGGCGGGGCGGGTATTACTATGCCGCGCGTCCGAAAGGCGAGGCGGCGGCGCCGTTGGGGTTGATTTACGTGTCGCGGTGGTCGAGCGCCGAGAAGGCGTCTGAGTTTGCGCAGATCTACGCGCGGTCGCTGAAGCGAAGGTACAAGAAGGCGGAGGAAGTGGGAGATGCTTCGTCCGGCCCACCGCCCCAGCAGCATCCGGAGTACAAGGTCGAAGTGCTGAAAGGCCGGCACGCGTGGACGACGGAGGAGGGCACGGTGGTGATTGAGGAGCAGGGCGATACCGTGCTGGTGAGCGAAAGCCTGGACGCGGCTACGACGGAGACGCTGGAGAAGGAAGTGTTTAGGGAAGGGAAATAAACCAAAACACAGAGGACACAGAGGACGCTGACGACCCAATTTCTTGTTAGTTCTTGCGCGGCTTTCCTTTCGATTTGTTCTTTTCCTCTGTTTCTCCCAAAAAGTGCTGCACTTCGGCGACAACCGTGAACTGTTTGCCGTTGCGCTCAACGGTCAGCTTACGTTCCTTGCCAGGTTCTCCTCCTAGCATCGACCAGACTTGTCCCAGCGTAGAGCCTGAGACGGGGATGCCGTCGACGGCTACGAGGTGGTCGCCTGCCTGAACGCCATCTGGGCCCCCGGCCACCGAGGGTTTGCCGTCGTGGTCGGCGATACCGAGGATGGTGAAGCGTCCGTCGTCTTCGGGACGCAGGATGAGGCCGATGACGTCGAAGTCGGGGAAGTTGAACAATCGGCCGATGTCGAAATAAACCATGGAGTGGGCGTAGTCGATGCCGATGCGGTAGTTCACCAGAGCGTTTGCGCCGAGCAGGCCTGCGGTGGAAACGCCGGCGCGCTTTTCGAAGAACCCCATCCACTCCTTGGGCAGGGCAACCACAGCCACATTCGTGAGGAAGAGCGGACCGTATTGCAGGCGGTCCACGCGCATAAGCTTCCATTTCGGTTCGTCAGGCATTCCCCACATATTGGCGGGCCCTACGGCTCCGGTCATGTGCGGCCAGTCGGGGTGAGCGGCCGCTAGCTTGTCAAACAATTCTTCCGACAAGAAACTGATGGGTGAGCCGAGGTCGAGGGCGAGATTGTATTTCTTGTTCTCAATCTGGCTGGGGACCTGGACAAGGCCGTTTTCACGATTCACGATTACCTTTGCCGTTACGCCCTTGAACCTAAGGCTGCCAGGTGATGCGATGGTGAATTCGTGGTCTGGAAAGTTGATGAGCGCGTCGTAGTTGCGCAGGACGATGGAGGGAAGGTTGATCTCGGCGGTCATTCCCGGAGCCAGGACGGCAGCAGCGGCGACGGGCTTGAGCGGGGTTTTCGCTTCCTTTACCGCTGCGAGAGAGATTTTCATGCCGCCAATCGTGATGTCGTGCGGCGGTGGTGCTGAGCATTCGTGTTCCCCGCACATGACATTGAGGCCCATCAGCGTGGCTACGTGGCGGGAGAAGTAGAGATCGGGATTGCCATAGTCGACCCAGCCGCGGATGCGTTTCGTCGAAAAATCGGGGAGCGGGATGTCTACGTCGATGGTGACGCGGTTGTGATCGAGCATGACGGGAACCGTGACGGATTTTGTTTCAGGCTGGGGCTTGGGCGAGTTCTGTGCGAGCGCGACCGTAATGAGTACCAGGAAGACTAAAACCCTGCATCGCATGGGACGATTGTAGCGGGTTGAACACCTTGAACCAGTACGTCTCAGTTTTCCTGGCGTTCATGAAAGAATCGGTCTCGCTTTGCTCAACCGGACAGCCGAGAGCCTGCCCTGAGCTTGCCGAAGGGCGGCTGTCTCCACATGAGCATTTCCGCAAATAAGGGCATCTGAAGCGCAACGAACAAAGGGCCCGTTAGGGTCTTGTATAATCACGGGTTTGATTGGGTGTGCCGAAGGTTCCTGTAAGCGCGACTTTGGAGGATGGGTGGCACAGGCGGAGATTGGGATCATCGGTGGCAGCGGGCTTTATGCCATGCCGGGGCTGAGCAAGGTGAAAGAAGTGCGGGTGAAGACTCCGTTTGGCGCGCCTTCGGACGCCTATGTTTGCGGCATGCTGGAGGGACGCAAGGTGGCGTTTCTGGCAAGGCATGGGCGTGGGCACCGCATCCTGCCGAGTGAACTGAATTTCCGCGCGAATATTCACGGATTCAAGCAGCTGGGAGTCGAGAGGATAGTTTCCGTCTCCGCAGTGGGATCGCTGAAGGAAGAACACAAGCCGCTGGATTTTGTGATCCCGGACCAGTTCTTCGATCGCACGCGGCATCGCGTGGATACATTTTTCGGGGGCGGAGTGGTGGCGCATGTGGCGTTCGCCGATCCGGTGTGCGGCGAACTCGCGGGGGTGGTTCATGCTGCGTGTAATCAAGCCGGCGTGACCGGCAAGCGCGGCGGAACTTATTTGTGCATGGAAGGTCCGCAGTTTTCAACCAAGGCGGAATCGAATGTGTACCGCGGCCTGGGGATGGATGTCATTGGCATGACCAACCTGCAGGAGGCGAAGCTGGCGCGCGAAGCCGAGCTTTGCTACGTCACGGTGGCGATGGTCACGGATTATGATTGCTGGCATCCGCATCACGATTCGGTGACGCGTGGATCAGATTGTCGCGGTGCTGGTGAAGAATGCGGAGAATGCGGCGAAAGTGGTGCGCGAAACTGTAGCGGTGATGCCGCAGTCGCGGACGTGCAAGTGCGGGTCGGCGCTGGCGCATGCGATCCTGACGGATCACAAGAAGATTCCGGCAGCGACGCGGAAGAAGTTGAGGCTGATTATCGGGAAGTATGTGAAAAGCAGTGGCCACTGATCACTAGAAAGCATCAAGATGAGCATCGTTGTTGTCGGTTCGGTTGCGTTTGATGACATCGCGTCGCCTTCGGGCAGCGTGAAGGGGATTTTGGGCGGGGCAGCGACTTATTTTTCGCTGGCCGCCAGCTATTTCACCCAGGTGCGGATGGTTGCGGTGGTCGGCGAGGACTTTGGCGCGGAACATGAAAATGTTTTGAAGAAGCGAGGCGTGGATACGCGCGGCATCGAGCGCGCTTCAGGAAAGACATTTCGCTGGGGCGGGACATACGCCGAGAACCTGAGCGAAGCGAAGACGACTTTCACCGATTTGAATGTGTTTGAGAAATTCCAGCCGCGCATTCCGAAAGAGTACGAGGACACGGAGTTTTTGTTCCTGGCAAACATTCAGCCGACATTGCAGGCCAATGTGCGCCGGAGGATGGGCGGCGTGCGTCTCACCGGATGCGACACCATGAATTACTGGATCAACGGTGCGCGCCAGGAACTGGCAGAGACTCTGAAGCTGGTGGACGTGCTGCTGATCAACGATACCGAGACGAAGATGTTGGCGCATGAGACCAACCTGCCGCGCGCGGCGCAAAAAGTCTGGCAATGGGGCCGCAGGCGCTGGTGATCAAGCACGGCGAATATGGGGCGACAATCTTCTTTCGCGAAGGCGCGTTCGGGATTGGGCGGCATCCGTTTCGTGCGCCGACTTTGCCGCTTGATGAGGTGAAAGATCCGACGGGGGCGGGCGATTCGTTTGCCGGCGGATTCATGGGCTACGTGGCGTCACAGGAAGAATTGAACCGCGAGGTGCTGAAGCGGGCGCTGTTCTACGGGGGAGTGATGGGGTCGTTCGCCGTGGAAAGCTTTGGGACGGAGCGGCTGCAGTCGCTGACTCGTGAAGAGATTGACGCCCGCTTTCAGATTTTTCGTGAACTCACCCACCTCGAATGAAGCCGCAATCTCCGCCGTCCAGGTCGCATTCCGAAATTGAGATCGTGCGCCTGGTGTGGCTGGCGATCTTCGTCTCGGTTTTCTCCTTTCTGTTTTTCTATCGGCATGGGGATGTGCTGCTGTACGGCGATGCTGTGGCGCACATCAACATCGCGCGCCGTGTCTTCGACTCGAAAACTCCCGGGCTGCTGCAGTTGGGAACGGTGTGGCTGCCGCTGCCGCACCTGCTGATCATACCGTTCATCCTTTCGAAGCAGATGTGGCAGAGCGGATCGGGAGGCTCGATTCCGTCGATGGCGGGGTTTGTGCTCGGGGTGTTGGGCATATTCCGGCTGGTGCGCGCGACGTTCGTCCGCAACGGGGAAGTGGATAGGGCAGCGAAGGTTGGGGCGTGGGCTTCTGCTGTCATCTACGCTGCAAATCCTAATCTGATTTACATGCAGGCTACGGCGATGGGCGAAGCGCTGTATCTGGCGTTCTTCATTTGGGCTGTGGTGTATTTCGCCGAGTTCGCGCGGGGCGGGTTAAAGGCAAATCGATCGTTGACCAAGTGTGGGTTGTGTCTGGCCGCGGCTTGTTTGACTCGGTATGACGGATGGTTTCTGGCGGCGGTTTTGGTGGGTGGGGCTGTGGTGGCTACGGCAAAAGCCCCACTTCTCGCAAAAGACGCGAGAAATGGGGCACCCGGGTCATTGATACGAAGGTCTTGGGTACAAAGGTCTTTGGTTCCGCCGTCGCGTATGGTGATTGCGAAATTTATTTTGCTGGCGGCGGCCGCTCCGGTGCTTTGGCTCGCGTACAACGCGGTGGTCTATCGGAACCCTTTGGAGTTCGCGAATGGGCCTTATTCCGCGAAAGCGATCGAGCAAAAGACCGCGACCGTGAATCCTGCGAAAGGGAGCCTGTTGGCTGGTGGCTCTTATTTTCTGAAGACGGCAGAACTGAATGTGGGCGAGACGAACTGGCTGGGACGGCTGTGGCTGGCGCTGGCACTGCTTGGGAGTGTGGTGGCGGGCTTCACCGGTCGTGGACGTATTGCCCTGTTGCTGTGGGTTCCGCTGCCGTTTTATGCGTTATCGGTGGCGCATGGCAGCGTGCCGATTTTCGTGCCGCAGTGGTGGCCGTTTTCGCTGTACAACGTCCGCTACGGGCTGCAATTGCTTCCGGCGTTCGCGGTGTTTGTGCCGCTGGGGATCACGTTCCTTGTGCAGTCTGCGGTGAAGCTTCCTCGCGTTGCGGTTTCCGGGACCAGGTGGGCACCTGTGGCAGCGACGGTTAGCGCGTTAGCGCTGGCGGCTGCAAGCTACGCTGCGATCTGGCGCGCCGACCCGATCTGTTATCGCGAGGCCGCGGTCAACATGCGGGGACGCGTAGCGCTGGATGGGCAACTGGCGGGCTGGATCAAATCTCTGCCTTCGGATTCGACGCTGCTGATGTATTTGGGCGAGCATGTGGGGGCGCTGGAGCAGGCAGGGATTCCGTTGCGGCGGGTGATCAACGAAGGCAACCATCGAGTGTGGAAACAGCCAGCCGATCCGGAAGGGTTGTGGGAGCGGGCGCTGGCGGATCCGGCGGGGTATGCGGATTATGCCGTCGGGTTCGAGGGAGATCCGGTGTGGAAGTCGGCGGAAGATCGGCACTTGAAGGCGCTGGTCGAAATCCACACTACGGGCCAGCCGCCGGCGGCGATCTTTCAGGGGCGAACGCAAACGCTCGGACAAGAATCAGCGCGGTAATCAGGCGGGTTAATGCGGGAGGCCGAAGTCGGCGCGTTGCAGTGGTAAAATCCGGCCATCTGAAGCCTTTATCGAAACTCGAATTCCAGGCATGAACTGGCAACACATTTTCGATTTGCTGCGCGGAGAGATGGCGAGTGGCTTTGTCGCCACTTCTCTAACGCGTCTGGTGCTGGCGGCAATTCTCGGCGGGATCATAGGGCTGGAGCGGGAACTGAAACACCGGCCCGCGGGGCTGCGCACCAACATGTTCATCTGTTTCGGAGCCGCGCTGTTCACGGTCCTGTCGAGGGCGTTGGCGGCGGAACCTTCCGATTACACTCGCATCGCGGCGCAGATCATTCCTGGCATTGGGTTCATCGGCGCCGGATCGATTTTGCATACTCGCGGCCTGACGACAGGCCTGACCACAGCGGCAACTTTGTTCGTCGTGGCATCGGTGGGAATGGCTGCGGGTGGCGGACTCTACGTGACTGCGGTCGTTTGCCACTATGGTGGTTCTGAGTGTGCTCTTTGCCCTGGGCCACCTGGAGCAAACCTTCAACTTGAAGACACTGCTGAACAGTTACGAGGTTACAGGGATCAGCGTGGAAGAAATCAGCCAGGAAGTGAACCGCATCCTGGAGCACAAACATCGCATGATGCAGAACGTTGTGAGCGGGAACACGGGCCAGCACGTCCGCCTGCAGTTTGACGTAGCGGGGTGCAACCGTGATCAGAACGAGATGCTGCGTGAAATGAAGGCGTCGTCAGTTCTCGGCAGTGTGACTTCGTTAGGGCCGGTGGAATTGGAGTGAGCCACCGGGGCGTGGTGATTCCGTTTGTGAAGGCCAGCGCTTGCGGAAATGATTTTCTGCTGATCGACGCCGCGGACATCGAAGACGCTCTGGCTCCTGCGGACCTGGCAGCGCTTACGCGGCGCATGTGCGACCGGCATGAGGGAGTGGGAGCGGACGGAGTGGAATGGATGTATCCGCACGCCGCGGCGGACGTGGAGATTCGGCTGATTAATGCCGACGGTTCCGAAGCGGAGATTTCCGGCAATGGCACGCGCTGTGTGGCGGCGTATGTTTGCGCAGAGCGCGGGAAAGAGAGGATCACGATCCAAACCGGGGCGGGATTAAAGACTTGCACGCTGACGGAACGAAGCGAGTCCGAATACGAGTTTGAAGTTGAGATGGGCGAGGCCTCGGTGGGAGCGGAGTTTGCGGTGAAGGTGGGCGTGACTGAGGTACTTGGGATTCCGGTTTCGATGGGGAATCCGCACTACGTGGTGTTTGTGCAGGAGTTTGCCGAAAGCTGGCAGACGCAAGCTGGGAAAATTCAACGCAGTCCTCAGTTTAAGCAGGGCGTGAACGTTGAGATGGTTGTGGTGGATGGAAAGCACGATGTGAGGGCTCGTTTCTTCGAACGTGGAGTGGGAGAGACGCAATCGTCCGGGACGGGTTCTTGCGCGTCGGCGGTGGCGGCGATGGCGACGGGCAGGGCAGAATCGCCGGTTCGGGTGCATGCTCCGGGCGGCATTCAGACCGTGCGCAGGGAAGGGAAGCTGGTGTTGTTGCGGGGAGCAGCGCGGCTGGTGTGCCGGGGAGAGTTTTTCCTGAGTTAGGCTGCTCACTTAGCTGGATGCATCTTTGCCGTTCGTAATCCATCTGTGATCGCATTGTTCATAAACAGGCGTCTTGTCTCATGTCTTCTTCAACTATTGCCCGTGTCAAGCCGCCTGCCCTTCGGCCGGGAGATACGGTCGGCATTGTGGCGCCGGCCAGCAATGTTAAACGCAGCGATCTTGAGGCAGGATGCGAACGTTTGCGGCGCGCGGGGTACCGGCCATTTTATTTCGATTCCATTCTTGAGCATGATCTTTACTTTGCGGGATCGGTGCAACGCCGGGCTCGCGAGCTGGAAGAAATGTTTGCGCGTGAGGAGGTGCGGGCGATTGTTTGCGCTCGCGGCGGGTACGGTGCGAACTATTTGCTCGAAACGCTGGACCTGGAGAAGATCAAGGCTCACCCGAAGATCTTCGTGGGCTATAGCGACTTGAGCACTCTGCTCACTTATTTTGTAGATGCCGCGGGCTTGGTAACGTTTCACGGGCCGATGGCCGCGAAAGATTGGGCGCATGAAGATGGCGTGGACATGGCTTCGTGGCAAGCTGCGCTCGCCGGAGCGGCGGCCTGGGAGCCCGATCTGGGCGCGGGTTCTGGAGCTAGTGGATTGGTGGAGGGAACCGCCGAGGGAATTCTCTACGGCGGTTGTCTTTCCATTCTTGCTGCGTCGCTGGGGACGCCTTATGAGATTCACACGGAAGGAACGATTTTGTTTATGGAGGATGTGGCGGCGAAACCTTATCAGATTGACCGCATGCTGATGCAGCTAAAGCTGGCCGGCAAGCTGGATGGAGTGCGCGGAATTATCTTCGGCGAGATGCTAGATTGCCTGCAAAGTGCAAAACAGGAATACACGCTTGAAGAAGTCGTACTGCGCATTGTTGGCTCGCTGGGAGTGCCAGTGGCGTTTGGAGTACGGTCGGGGCACGTGACGGCAGGGAACATCACACTGCCGATCGGGGTGCGGGCTGGTCTGACGGTGCGGGATGGGCAGGTGAATTTGAGAATCTTGGAAGCGGCAGTGATCAACGTCGAAAACAAAATCAAGAGCTAACCGCAAAGGACGCAACGGAATCCGCGAAGGACGCGAAGAAGAAAGGCCGCGACGGAAAGCATGAACGAAACAAAACACTTTCATCTGATCGGCATCTGCGGGACGGCGATGGCGGCGCTGGCGGGGATGCTGAAGCAGCGCGGGTTTCGCGTCACCGGGTCGGACGTGGCGGCGTATCCGCCAATGTCGGACTTTCTGTCGGAACTCGGCATTCGGGTGGCGCAGCCTTTTGATGCGTGGAATCTGGAGCCGCGTCCTGATTTGGTCGTGATCGGCAATGCGATTTCGCGGGGAAATGTCGAACTGGAGCAAGTGCTCGACCAGCGCATTCCGTTTTGCTCGCTGCCGCAATTGCTGCATGACGAATTCCTGCTCGGCAAGGAAGTGCTGGTGGTGGCGGGGACACATGGAAAGACCACGACTACGTCGATGCTGGCGTGGATGTTTCATACGGCGGGGATGCAGCCGTCGTTCCTGATCGGGGGCATCGCAGAAAACTTTGGCTCCAGTTTTCATCTGGGACAAGGAAAACATTTCATTCTGGAAGGTGACGAGTACGATACGGCGTTTTTCGACAAGGGACCGAAGTTTCTGCATTACTTTCCGGATGCGGTGATCCTGACCTCCGTGGAGTTCGATCACGCCGATATCTACAAAGACCTGGATGCGGTCGAGACCGCGTTCAAGCGTCTCGTAAATCTGATTCCGCGACGGGGACGGATCGTCGCTTTCGACGGAATGGCTGGCGACGCCGGCGAAAGCGCCAGCCTCGAACGCTGTTTAAGCAAGGCGTTTTGCCCGGTGGAGCGGTATGGCGCGCCGGAGCGTGCGAACTGGCGAATCACGAACCTGAAATTGGAAGTGGGGCGAACTTCGTGGTCCGTGTTGCACAAGGGGCGGCCTTGGGCGAATCTTGAGTTCCCCCTGGCAGGCGAATACAACGTGTGGAACGCAACCGCGGCAGCGGCCCTCGCTGCCGGATACGGCATCGCGAAAGAAGAGATCGCGGCGGCGCTGAAAACGTTCAAGAGTGTGAAAAGGCGTTTAGAAGTCAAGGCCCAGGTGAACGGCATCACCATCATCGATGACTTCGCGCATCATCCCACCGCCATCGCGGGCACGCTGAAGGCGCTGCGGGCGCGTTATGCAGGCGCGCGGTTGTGGGCGATTCTGGAACCGCGCTCGAATACACTGCGGCGGCGGGTGCTGCAAGGCGATCTGGCGCGGAGTCTCGCTTTGGCGGACGAGGTGATCGTGGCCGGCGTGTTCCGCTCAGAGGCTGTGCCTGCGGACGAGCGACTCGAGTTGCCGGAGCTGGCGGCCGACATTCAGAGGCACGGCAGCCGTGCGCGCTTGATTGCGGACGCGGATGGCATCGTACAGACGATCGCTCCCGAGATGCGTAGCGGCGATGTGGTAGCGATTCTTTCCAACGGCGGCTTTGGCGGAATCTACGAGAAACTGCCGGCGCGGTTGCGAGTGTTGGCGGGCGAAGCTGGGAGTGCCAACTCGGCGAATGCTGGTAAGTGACAGAGTTTCCTGGAGCGCTTATTTCTAGAGAGGTTCGTCCACCAACTGAGAGGATCGTAGAGAGAATGCCTGATCGGGCTTGGGGATGCTGCCAGCGGGTAAGAGATCCTTCGACTGCGCGATCGCTTCGCATTCGCGAAGCAATCGCTCCGCTCAGGATGACAGTCTGTTTTATCCTTGCGGTCTCCGTTGCATCCCTGGTGGCGCTCGGGCAACCTTCGGAGCCGACTACTTACACAATTTCTCTGGCCAATCCTGAGCGGCATCTGGTCGAGGTGCAGATTCTGCTGCCCGAGGGAGCGGCGCAGTGGGAGCTGCAGCTTCCGGTATGGAACGCGCTGTATCAGGTGCGCGACTTCGCGCAATACGTGAACTGGGTGCGGGCGAAAGACCGCGCCGGCCACGCGATCGCCGTGCACGCGATGGACAAGAGCCGGTGGCAGATCTCGGACGCGCAAGGCGGCGCCGTGGTTGAGTATCAGATCTTTGTGGATTCGCCCGGGCCCTTCGGAGCAGAGTTCAATGCGCATCATGCATTTCTTAATCTGGCTCAGGTTTTGATGTATCCGGTGGACGCGCGCAACGGGCCGATGGTCGTGCGCTTTAGCCAAGTTCCCGAGGGCTGGCACGTGGCCACGCCGCTGACTGCAGTACCCGCTGGTGGGTTCAGCGCGGCGAGCTACGACCGGCTGGTAGATTCTCCGGTCGAGATCGGAATGTTCCAGGAATCCGATTTCGACGAAAGCGGCGGACACTATCGAGTGGTAGTGGACGCCGAAGCCGCCGACTATGACATGCAAAAGATTGCCGCGATGCTGCACAAGGTCGTGGTGGCCGCAACCAGTTGGATGGAAGATCGTCCCTTCGACAGCTATATGTTTCTTTATCACTTTCCGCGAGGACCGGGGGGCGGCGGCATGGAACACGCTTACTCGACCGCGATTGGGATGAATGCGGAGGTGTTGGCAAAAGCTCCCGAGGCGCTGGCTGGGGTGACGGCACACGAGTTTTTTCATCTGTGGAACGTGAAGCGCATTCGTCCGCAGACGCTCGAGCCCGCCGATTATACGAAAGAGAACCACACGCGCGCGCTTTGGTTCAGTGAGGGATGCACCAGCACTGCGGCAGATATCATCCTATTGCGCGGTGGCCTGCTCGATGAACGCCGCTTCGAGCAAGAGCTGGCGTCGGGGATCGGCGAACTCGAACGGCGTCCAGCGCACCTGACACAATCCGCGGAAGAGTCGAGTCTGGATGCCTGGCTGGAGGGGGAAGTCTACTACCGGCGCCCCGAGCGCAGCATTTCCTATTACAACAAAGGCGAACTGTTGGGCATCACGCTGGATTTGGCGGTGCGCGAGGCCAGTCATGGGCAAGCGTCCCTGCGCGAGGTCTTTCAATGGATGAATCAGAATTATGCAAAGCAGGGCCGATTCTTTCCTGATTCAGACGGTGTGCGCGAGGCTGCCGAGGCGGTGAGCCATGCGGACCTGGGATGGTTCTTCACGAAATATGTTTCAGGTACGGAAGAGATTCCCTGGAATGACTTTTTTCGCAGCGTGGGACTGCGTCTGATGGAAGGGAGGAACACGGTAGCGGATGCGGGGTTTGTGGCCTCGCGAAACTTTGATGGTCCCATGACCGTAGCAGCGGTGACGGCCGGCAGTGACGCTGAACGAGCCGGTCTGCAAGTGGGCGAGGCCATTCTGGAAATCAACGGCAAGATGGCGGCGCAGGAATTTTCGGAGGAAATGGCGCGGCTTGCGCCGGGCGGCGCGATTGCGTTGAAGATCCGCGGCCGGCGCGGCGGAGAGCGGGAGTTGAGGTGGAAGGTGGGAAGCCGCCAGGAAATCTCATACGAGTTCAAAGATGTGGAGAAAGTTACGGCGGAACAGCGGGCGCGCCGGACGGCGTGGCTGAAGGGCGAAGCGGAGATTCCGCAAGCGGCGCGGCACTAGTATAGCGCCGGCGTCTCGCCGGCTTTGCCGACAGTGGGGTGCTGCCGGCGCTACCGCGCAGTGGCGATACTGCGATGCCATGCTGCGCACAAGGGGAACGCGCAGAAAGAATACTCAAGATGATCCGCACCATCGTGATGCTGACTTTCTGGGGACTGGCCGCGCCTTTTGCGGCGCTGATCGGATTCCCCTGGACGTTCATCAGCGGCGATATTCGCTTGCTGTACGGCATGTTCATGTTCGGTGCGTTTAACGGCGTGCGGCTGACTGGAGTGCGCGTGCAAACCGTCGGGCTCGACAAACTGGACCCGGCGCGCACCTATATCTTCATGTCGAACCACGTGTCGAACCTGGATCCGCCGATTACGATTCCCCTGATTCCTCGCCGCACTTCGGTGATGGTGAAGAAGGAGTTGTTCAGCTATCCGATTCTGGGCCAGGCGATGCGGATCGGGTCGCTGGTGCCTGTGGACCGTGGCAATCGCGACGCCGGGATTGAATCGGTGAAGATCGCGAAGCAGGTCGTCGAGCAGGGGATTAACATGGCGATCTATGTGGAAGGCCATCGGTCGCTCGATGGCAAGCTGATGCCGTTTAAGAAGGGACCGTTTTATCTGGCGATGGAGTGCGGAGTTCCGGTGGTTCCGGTTACGATTACGGGTACGCACTACTTGATGCCGAAGGGACGGTTTGCGATCAAGCCGGGAGCGGCGACTGTTATCTTTCATCCTCCGATCGAGCCGAAGGATTTCGGCAGCCGGGAATGCTTGATGGAAAAAGTTCGGGCCGTGATCGATAGCGGACTGCCCGAGGAATTTCGGCAAGGCAAGTCGAACGCGAACGACCCGAAGGTAGGCGCAAGAGGGACGGCCTGAAACTGCTGCTCTTATTCTTTGCGGACCATGGCCCGCAACGCCCGCGCCATCTCCGGCAACTTCGGCAGGAGCGCGGAATACTTTAACCACAATTTGTGATCGACGGCGGGAGCGCCGCTGACCAGAGCTTTTGCGGGAACATCGTTCGCTACGCCGCTCTGCGGCGTGACGATGGCGTCGTCGCCGATCTTGCAGTGGCCGACCACGCCGACCTGGCCGGTCAATATAACCCGGTTGCCGATTTCCGTGGAGCCGGCGAGGCCAACCTGCGAGCAGAGAAGCGCGTCTTCGCCGACCTGCGATCCGTGGCCGACCTGCACCAGGTTATCGATCTTGACGCCGCGCCGGATGCGGGTTTCGCCCACGCTGGCGCGGTCGATGCAGGAGTTCGCCTGGATCTCCACGTCGTCATCGATGACGGCCGGGGCGGGCTGAGGGATCTTGTACCAATGTCCGTCTTGAGTCTTGGCGAAGCCGAAGCCGTCGGAGCCGATCACGACTCCGTTGTGCAGGAGCACGTTGTTGCCTATGCGGCAGTTCTCGCGGACCACGGCGTGAGCATGAGCGAAGAAGTTGTCGCCGATCTTTGCTCCGCGATAAATCACAACGTGCGCCAGCAGCACGGCGCGGTCTCCGATCTCGACGTTCTCGTCGACGACCACGTAGGGGCCGATGTGCGCGTTCTTTCCTATCTTTGACGTTGGATCGATGACCGCTGTGGGATGAATTCCCGGAGCATAGCGCAGGGGTTGATGGAAGAGTTCGAGGGCTCGGGCGAAAGTGAGATATGGATCTTCGACACGCAGCGTGGCTGCGGGAATCACCGGAAAAGTTTCGGCGACGATTACGGCTGCGGCTCTTGGTACGCTTGGCCGCTGCGGAATATTTTGGGTTGGCGACGAAGGTGATTTCTCCTGGTCCAGCTTGCTCGATGCCGTTGAGGCCGGTGATCTCGGTGTCGGGGGAGCCGTTTTCGAGGCGCGCGTTGAGGGCGGAGGCGATTTGAGAGAGTTTCATGGTGGATGGATCGGACGCGAAAATAAATCGTACACCACGTTCAAATTTGGCTCCATCCGGCCGCTGTTTACCTTTTTATAACGGGGTACCCCCCTCCCCCCAATTTTCCAAAATATTTAGAATCATCGAGTTACGGTAATTTTCGCCGCAAAATCTAGATGTCAAAGAACTTAGATACTAAAATCTTTGAAACAAAGCACTTAGGGCGCCCGGCTGGGCGGGTTCCAGGTCGTTTTGACGCTACGACCAGTGTTTCAAAAAAAGTGGTATGACCGCAAGGTCAGATGTCACAAGGGTCTGTGGAAAACCCGCATGCACGCTGCGCGACAGGCATGCGAACGCGTATTGAGAATAGTGACAGGCCCGTCTGTCCCCGCATTATCGTCATGCACGCTGCGCGACACTGCGTGCGAACGCGTATTGAGAATAGTGACAGCCCGTCTGCTCCCGCATTCCGCGCATTGTCCCCGCTCCCCCCCGCAAAGGGATAGCCGACCTCGCGTTGACAATATGTTAGATGGGGTGAGGTGGGTGGCGAGCGTTCTCGCCCGAGCAGCGTATCCGCGTCGGCTCCCGGTGGTGAGGGCGGCGATTCCATCGGCTGTTAGGCCCCTGGCATCTTCGCAAGATCGACAGTGGGGGCGAACAGTAAAGCGGTAGAACTACTGGTTTTGCTCAATTGCGAGGCATAACGGCGCCAGAGGGACTGCGAGCAGCGGCACGGCGGCCCGTCGTTGACGCTGTCCGACCGTCGGTGGGATCGCCACTATCTGCTGTACTTACAGTATTCACGAGCGTTACACAGCTCACAGACATCTTCTAGTAGACGCACTCTTACCAGATGATTACTAGAATGTAGCTAAAATCGGTGATCTACGGTATTTGCAGTTGACAATATGTTAGATGGGGTGAGGTGGGTGGCAAGCGTTCTCGCCCGAGCAGCGTATCCGCGTCGGCTCCCGGTGGTGAGGGCGGCGATTCCATCGGCTGTTAGGCCCCTGGCATCTTCGCAAGATCGACAGTGGGGGCGAACAGTAAAGCGGTAGAACTACTGGTTTTGCTCAATTGCGAGGCATAACGGCGCCAGAGGGACTGCGAGCAGCGGCACGGCGGCCCGTCGTTGACGCTGTCCGACCGTCGGTGGGATCGCCACTATCTGCTGTACTTACAGTATTCACGAGCGTTACACAGCTCACAGACATCTTCTAGTAGACGCACTCTTACCAGATGATTACTAGAATGTAGCTAAAATCGGTGATCTACGGTATTTGCAGTTGACAATATGTTAGATGGGGTGAGGTGGGTGGCAAGCGTTCTCGCCCGAGCAGCGTATCCGCGTCGGCTCCCGGTGGTGAGGGCGGCGATTCCATCGGCTGTTAGGCCCCTGGCATCTTCGCAAGATCGACAGTGGGGGCGAACAGTAAAGCGGTAGAACTACTGGTTTTCCTCAATTGCGAAAGCATAACGGCGCCGGAGGGACTGCGAGCAGCGGCACGGCGGCCCGTCGTTGACGCTGTCCGACCGAAATTGCCTTGTTCGTTGAGGCGCTTGGTAGCCGTATTGAGGTGCGAATATTTTCTTGACTCGGGGCTGCGGGCGATGCACAATATGTTGTGAAGGGTTCGGAGGCGATATGGACCGCGAAGAGCTGAAGCGTAAATTCATTCTGGACGACGCCGCGATCAGGGACAGCCTAGAGGAGGTCGTGAACACCGCTCTTCAGTATTGTGCGGTGGACTCGAAGGGGAAGGTCTATCTCAAGGAACAGGACCTACCGGGGAAGCTTCGTGTAAAGGTCGTGCTTTCAGCCAAGACCATCGCCAACCAACTTGACGAGTCCCTCGGGGCGGAGATTACGGTGGCCGACTTGTCACAGGCGACAGGACTCGCTGAGAACCAGGCGAGGGCGCGCGCCTCGGAGGCCGTCGATGAGGGATTCGCAGAGTCGCCGGCTCGCGGGTCTTATCGCGCCAACCCATTCCGCGTCGCACAGTTTCTCAAAGGGTTGGCGGGAGGGGCCAAGAAATGAAACTTGAGGCCTTGGTAGAGGCGAGAAAGCTTGCCGAGGCATCCGTTTCCGGTATGCCTGACGGAGAGCTGAAAATAGCGGCGTTCAAGACAATCCTCGCGGGACTGCTTGAGAGAAACCCCAACGAAGGCGTCGCTCCCGGCAACGAGGTGCACAGACCCACCCCGAACGCGAAGAAGATCGAAGCCGGACCGCGCGGGCGAATTCTGTCCCTAGTGACAGATGGTTTTTTTGCTCAGCCACGGTCGCTGCCGGAAATTCAAGAGGCACTTGCGCAACGAGGCTGGCACTACCCGCAACAGAATCTCGGCACTCCTCTAACAAGGCTGGTTCGGGATCGCTCTCTAAGGAGACTTAGGGCGAACGATGGAGCCCGGAAACTTTGGAAGTACTCGTTGTATTAACAATGGGGGATGGAATGGCACACGCAAAGTTCACTACGCAGGATGGAATCTCAATCGATCTCAAGGGCACTCCGGAAGAACTTTCGGCAGTTGTAGAGAGGCTCCGCCGAAGCCGAGCTGCCGATACGCCGCTGGGACGAAAGTCTGCCCCCCGCGAGCAAGCGGGCCGAGAGAAAGCTGACCTTCCCCAGCTCATTGAAGACCTGAGGAGCGAAGAGTTCTTCCGCCAGCCGCAAGGGTTGGGCGCCCTTCGGATAAAACTCGGCGAAATGGGGCACCACTATCCGCTGACAACGCTATCGGGGGCTATGCAGACCGAAGCCAAGAGGCGGAGGCTACGACGCTATAAGGAAGACGGAAAATATGTATATGTCCAATAACACCAAGAGCGCTGTTATCGTCGCCGGCGAAGACCCAAAGGAAATCGCCAGGCGCATGGATCTGGATGGCGGCAGCAATTACGAGCTTATTAGGAAGCTTCTGGTCGAGGGACTCTTCGACGCACCCGTTTCCAGCGCGCAGGTTGTCGGCCGCATCCGGGAAACCTCCGGGAAGAAGTTGAGTACGGGGTATGTTCAAACCTACATGCGCAGGTTCATGGGAGCTGGACTTGTGCACGCCGTCAGGCCGAACAAGTCCCAGTCAAACTATTACGTGCTAACCACAGTACCGCGTCAGGATGCGCTCCTGATGATCGGAAAACAGAAGCGTGTGCTGGAGGTCGAGCAAAGGCTGTTCTCCGATGCTTTAGTAAAGAGACTCGAAAGGAATTTCGACATTGAGCTGGCCGAATTGCATGACAATTTTGGCCGACATGGCAACGCGACGGCATTCCTGTTGAGGAAGATTTTGGAGAAGCTTCTAATAATTGTCTTCGGGAAGCTCGGCAGGGACGCCCAGATCGTTGACAAGGGGCGTCCGGGCGGATGGAAGGGCCTTCAGGAGATTATTGAGATCGCCGCCAAGGAGAAGGTCGAAGGATTACCCCTGCTGCTGCCGAAGACGGCAAATGCAATAAAGGGAATCAAGTTTCTGGGAGACGCAGCAGCCCACAATCCGCTGGTCAGTGTCAACATGACGACTATCCTCCCGCAAATGCCCTTCATGATTACCGCCTACGCGGAGCTTGCTCAGCGACTGTAGCGCAGGGATGGGCTAGGCCTAGCGTTGGTGAGCGGATTGTCGGGATCGAAGTCCTGGGGTTGAAGGCCGTGGAATCCCACTTCTCGCAAAAGACGCGAGAAATGGGGCACCCCACCGTCGTGGGTCGGGATGGGTACGAGTGCAGAGGTCCTTCGTCGGGAGTCCTGCGCTTGGCGCGCAGGACTCCACTTCCTCAGGATGACAATTTCGGAAACTTAATCTTCGAACAAGGTAACCTGGCGCTGGTCGTCGGTGGGGCCGCGGCGGGGGCGGCGGGTGGCGCCGATTACGGCCAGGACTGTCAGCGAATCGAGGGCGGTGCGGGGGACGAAGATGCGTTGCGTGTTGGAGCGCTGGTCCGGTGGGTTGACTAGGTAGCCTTCCGGCAGGTTTTGGGTGAGGTCGGAGGGCATTAGGCCTTCAAGGATTTCGTTGTCCTTGAAGCGGAGGCGGACCCAGAGGCCTTCGGAGCGGGGGCGGGAAGTGAAGGTCTTGCGGGTTAGGGATTCGGAGTCACCGAACTCGCGAACGAAGTAGACGCCCTTGATCTCGTGCAAATCCATGGCGACTACGTTGCCGGAGGTGTTGAGGAGTTCGAGTTTGCCTTCGTTGATGAATTGTGTGGGCGAGACGTAGCCGGAGACGGAATCCCGGTCCATCTTGCGGACGATGACTTTCTTGTGGGTTGAGGGCATGAGTCGGGCTTCGGGCTTCGGCTTCCTCGGCGGCTGGAGCCGCTGTTTAAGTTAGGATCCAGCGGCGCGGCTTGAAGCCGCGCCCTTTCAAAGCAAGATCACAGCGCAACTCAAACCGGAGTCCCCTAGGCAGCCCATTCTCGCACTAATTTGGAAGAAATCGGGCGAATCCACGTTGGCAGTAGCCAAATTGTCAACGTTGTGTTATTCCTTTAAGTTGCCTTGGCTCGGCTCAAGTATGCATAAGTGCCTTGCATTAAAGGACTTGTGTCGGCTTCGGGGTGGTGTTGCAGGGGTTGAGCCGGGTTATCCTGTGGAAATCTTGTGGAAAACGTCAGTTGCAGGCTTGCGCCTGCGATGCGCAGGAACAGGATTTGGAACGCTTGACGACGAATGGCTGATTACATCTACACCATGGAAATCCGGCTGACGCCGGATCAGTTGAAAGGCGTCAACCTAGTGCAAGACATAGCCCGCGCTGCGGGGATGACTCTTTACCTGACGGGCGGCGCGATTCGGGACATCATCAGCGGGTTCACGATCCGCGACCTGGATTTTACGGTTCAGGGAAATCCCCTCAAACTGCAGAAAGATTTCGAACGGGCGGGCGCGCAAATCGCGGGCCACGACGAAGACGTTCGCACTTTGTTTCTCGTCTTGCCGGGGAATGTGCGCGCCGAGATCGGAATGGCGCGGACCGAAGAGTACGAGAAGGTGGGCAAGGCGCCGGTGATTGCCCCGGCCAGCATTCAGGAAGACCTGCGGCGGCGCGACTTCACGGTGAACGCCATGGCGCTGTCACTGAACGAGGGATCGCGCGGGCTGCTGCTTGATCCGTTCAACGGCGTGGCCGATATTGAAGGCAAGCTGCTTCGGATTCTGCAAAATTATTCGTTCGTGGAAGATCCCTCGCGGCTGATTCGCGCCACGCGTTTTGCGGCGCGCTTTCACTGGCCGCTGGAGGAGCGCACGCAACAGCGCTACAACGCAGCCAAAGAAAATAATTGCATCGAACACGTTTCGCGCAGCGAAGTGGGGCATGAGATTGCGCAACTGGCGCATGAAGACGATCCGCTGAGCGTGGTGCGCGCCCTGGAAAAAGAAGAATGGCTCAAAGTGCTGCATCCGCACTGGACGTCGGCCAAGGTGGACGCGAACGGCCTGGCGCAGTTGATGAAAACGCGCCAGCAGATGGTGGACTTGGGCTACACCGTCGATCCCTCGGCCGCGGTGATGCATTTCCTGACGGCGCGGCTTTCGGATAAAGACATCTCGGATTTGCGGCGGCAGATCCCGCGCAAGGATCTGGTCGAGTCGTGGCGCGATATCGAGGACCACGCCAAGGAACTGGCGAAGCGGCTGACCGGGAAAGAAGCGGCGACGCCGTCGCGCACCTGGAACCTGCTGTCGGCGGCGCGGCCGGAGATGATCGCGTTTCTGGCGGTGACGGCGCGGAATCAGTCCGTGGCGCAGAAGATCAAGAACTTCCTGACCAAGTGGCGGCAGGTGCAGCAGCGCATCCCATTGCCCGAGATGACGGAGCTGCTGATTACGCCGCAGTTGCCGGAGTATCCGAAGATTGCGCGTGACGTGTTTATGTTGCTGCTCGACGGAAAGCTTCGCTCGCGGACAGAGACTCTGAAATTCTTGAAGCCGTTTGCGCCGCCACCACCGCCTCCGCCGCCTCCACCCAGGCGTGGACGCGGGCCGAAAGCGGCAGTGGGGGCTGTGCCTGCCGCGGCAGTGCCTGGCAAGAAGGGCGAAGTCGGGAAGGGCAAGGGGAAGGGTGCGGTTGCTGCGCCGGCCGTTGTGGCTCCGGCACCGAAGCCGCCCGCGAAGGCGAAAGATAGCCCCAAGCCGCTTCCGAAGGTGAAGGCGAAGCCGCCGAAAGCTAAGAGCAAACCTGCAAAACGCGAAGCCAAGAAAGCTGCGAAGCGCCCTGCAAAGCCAAAGGGACCGCCTCATAAGAAGGGGAAGGTCAGGAAGCGGTAGCCCCTCTCCCGCCGCAAATTTCCTGGATTGTGCCGTCTGAAACGGGCATATAATCTGGGTATGCATCGACCGCTACTCATGGCGGCGTTCGTGCTTCTGGTGGCCTCAGCGCCGCTTTCGGCGCAGCACGGCGGAGGCCACGCGTCCGCTGGCGGGCATGGTTTTGGCGGCGGACACGGCGGAGTTGCTACGCACAGTTTCGGCGGTCGTGCGAGCGGCGGTCACGCTTTTAGTGGAGGACACTCCGGCTCAAGCTTCGCGGCTCGCCCGTCCGCGCGCGGATACGCTTCCCGTCCGTCGCTCTCTTCGCGCGGTTTCAACCGTTCTGGCGGGATGCGACATCGAACCCAGGGATTCAGGAACAACCGCTTCCGTTATGGCTATCGTGGTGCTTATGCGTATCCGTGGTGGTATGGCGGGTTCTACGATCCTTACTGGTGGTGGGATTCTGGTTCGTCGTACGATGACGATCGGGAGCGCGAGATTGGCCTGGCCAACGAGATGAACGAGCAGAGCCTCGAAGAGCAGAGGCTGCGCGAGCAAGGCGATCAAGATGTGCATGCGAAGTCAGCGCCTCCGCCACCGCGCGAGAAAGAAAGCACGGAAGCGGCGCCGGCCACGGTGCTGGTTTTCCATGATCAGCACCAACAGGAAGTGCGGAATTACGCCATCATAGGCCAGACCCTGTGGAACTTCGCTCCGCAGCATACGCAGAAAATTCCACTCTCCGACCTCGATCTGCCAGCAACAACTAAGGCGAATGACGAGCGCGGCGTGGATTTCCGTTTGCCGGGCGCGCGTGAAGGGCAGTAGCCGCGTGCTTGAATCCTACCTTAACCCCGCTCTGTGGATAACTTGCCGCTTGTATGAGCGCGTTTCCCGTTAGAATGACGCTAACGTAAAATTGCTGATTGTTGATTGTTGGTTTCTGATTGAAAGGCTCCCTCACCCAGGGTTTTCCAATCAACAATCAGCAATCAACAATCAACAATTTGCCATGTCCCAATTCGTCCACCTGCACCTGCATACCGACTACTCGCTGCTGGACGGCGCCTGCGACGTCGAAAAACTTTGCCAACGCGTGAAAGAGCTGGGCATGCCTGCCGTGGCCATGACCGACCATGGAAATATCTTTGGCGCGGTGCATTTCGTGAACGCGGCTCACAAGTACGGAGTGAAGCCGATCGTGGGCTGCGAACTTTACATCTGCAAGAAAAACGATCACAACATCGAGCGCACTCCTCCCGACGGCGATACCTATAACCACCTGCTGGTGCTGGCCGAGAACGAAGAGGGCTACCGCAACCTGGTGAAGATCACGTCGGAGGCCTCACTGCATGGCTTCTACTACAAGCCGCGGGTGAGCAAGAAGTTTCTTGCAGAGCATTCGCGCGGGCTGATTGGGCTTTCCGGATGCCTCAAAGGCGAAGTCGCGGAGCGGTTGATGGAAGGGAATTACGATGCCGCGCGCGCGGCAGCCGGAACGTTCCGCGATATTTTCGGCAAGGAAAACTTTTATCTCGAGATTCAGGATCAGGGGCTGGCGATGGAGCACAAGATTCATCCAGGCCTGTTTCAATTGGAAAAGGATCTTGGACTGCCGATGGTGGCGACCAATGACAGCCACTATCTCTGCGAGGATGATGCCCACGCGCAGGATGTGATGTTGTGCATCCAGACGGGCAAGTCGATTCACGACACGGCGCGGATGAAGTTTGAGGGCAAGCAGTTCTTCGTCAAGAGCCACGATCAGATGTATCAGGTTTTCAAGGACTCGCCCGAAGTCTTGACTCGCACGCTCGATATCGCGGAACGCTGCAGCCTGCGGCTGGAAAAGGTAGCGACGCCGTTCCCGCAGTTCGAGGTTCCGCCAGGCTACACGATCGACAGCTATTTTGAGCACGTTTCGCGCGAAGGTTTCGCGCGGCGAATGGAGACGCTGCGGCCCCTCCACGAGCAGGGCAAGCTGAAGCATCCGATTTCAGATTACGAGCAGCGGCTGGAGAGGGAACTGGCGATCATCCAGCAGATGAAGTTTCCTGGATATTTTCTGATTGTGTGGGACTTCATCCGCTACGCCAAAGAACACGAGATTCCGGTGGGACCGGGGCGCGGGTCGGCGGCCGGGTCGCTGGTTTCCTATGCTCTGGGGATTACCGATCTCGATCCGCTGCAGCACGAGTTGCTGTTTGAGCGCTTTCTGAATCCGGAGCGCGTGTCGATGCCGGACATCGACATCGATTTCTGCATGAACCGGCGCGGCGAAGTGATCAACTACGTCACGCAGAAATACGGGCGCGACAACGTGGCGCAGATCATCACCTTCGGCACGATGGCGGCCAAGGCCGCAATCAAGGATGTGGGACGCGCGATGGACATTCCTTACAGCGATGTCGATCGCATCGCCAAGATGATTCCCACGCAGCTCAACATCACGCTCGACAAGGCGATCGAGGATTCGCCGCAACTGCGCGAAGCGATGGAGAAGGATGGGCAGATTCGCGAGTTGATCCAGACCGCGAAGAAGCTGGAAGGGATGGTGCGGAACTCCGGAGTTCATGCGGCTGGAGTTGTAATTTCGCCGCGTCCTCTCACGGAACTTGTCCCGCTGCATAAGACCAAGAACGACGAAATCGTGACCGCCTTCGACATGGTCGCCATCGAGAAGATGGGCCTGCTGAAGATGGATTTTCTCGGGCTAACCACGCTCACGATTCTTACCGACGCCTTGAAGCTGATCGCGCAGACGCGGGGCACGCCGATTAGTCTCGAAAACGTTCCTCTGGAGGACGCCGAGACTTATCAGAAAGTCTTTCACAAGGGATTGACCTCGGGCGTGTTTCAGTTTGAATCGCACGGCATGCGGGACGTGTTGCGTAAGTATCAGCCAAATTCGATTGAGGATCTTACGGCGCTGAATGCGCTCTACCGTCCGGGACCGATCCAGGGCGGAATGATCGACGATTTCGTCGATCGCAAGCATGGGCGCAAGCGGGTCGAATACGAACTGCCGGAGTTGAAAGAAATTCTCGAAGAGACGCTGGGTGTGATCGTGTATCAGGAGCAGGTGATGCAGATCGCGAACCGGCTGGCGGGCTACTCCCTGGGTGAGGCGGACCTGCTGCGGCGCGCCATGGGCAAGAAAAAAGCCGAGGAGATGGCGCAGCAGCGCGAGCGCTTTGTGGAGGGCGCGGCACAGCGCAAGTTTCCGCCGAAGAAGATCGAGAAGATTTTCGATCTCATGGCGCAGTTTGCGGGATACGGTTTCAATAAGTCGCATTCGGCCGCCTACGCGCTGCTGGCCTATCACACGGCGTATTTGAAGACGCATTATCCGGTCGAGTTCATGGCGGCCTTGCTGACCTCGGTCACGGGCAGCACCGATGACGTGGTGAAGTACATCAACGAGTGCCGCGAGATGGGTATCGCGGTCGAAGCGCCGGACATCAACGTGTCGGATGCCAACTTCACGCCGCATGGTGAGGCGATTCGCTTTGGGCTGGCGGCGGTGAAGAATGTTGGGGGCAACGCGATTGAGTCGATTGTGGCGGCAAGGAAGAAGCTGGGGCGCTTCAAGTCGATTTATGAATTCTGCGAGAACGTCGATCTGCGGCTGCTCAACAAGCGCGTGCTGGAGTCGTTGATCAAGAGCGGAGCTATGGATTCGCTGGGCCGGCGCGCGCAGTTGATGAGCGTGCTGGATCGCGCCATGGATCGGGCTCAGAAAGCGCAGCGCGACGTGGAGTCAGGACAGCACGGGTTGTTTGGCGTGTTTCAGCAGGAAGACTCCGAGGCAAACAATGACAAGCTGCCCAACATCCCTGACTGGGACGAGCAGGCGCGCCTGGCGGCGGAAAAGGAAATCCTCGGCTTCTTCATCAGCGGGCATCCGCTGGAGAAGTACAAAGACAAGCTGGAAGATCTGCGGGCACTGCGGATCGATGAGATCGCCGCGATGACCCGGTCGACCGGCAAGGACGAGACCATCGCGACGGCTGGGATCATCGGCAACGTGCGCGTGCTCAAGTCCAAGCGCGGGGAGTTTTATGCTCAGGCTACGCTCGAAGACATGTCAGGCTCGATCGATATGATTGTCTTCCCGGAGGCGTACAAGCGGCTGGGCGACAAGGTTAAGCTCGAAGTTCCGGTGCTGATGAGAGCCGGCGTGAGAATCGAAGAGGGAGCCAATCCTAAGATTACGGCGGCTGAGATTATGCCGCTGGAAGAGGCCAAGGTTCCGCTGCCGCGGGCGATTCGTATTCGGGTGCCGCTTGAAACTGCGGGCGAGGCCACGGTGGACGATCTTCACACACTTTTCAAGGAGCGCAAGGGTGAGGCGCGCGTGTTGTTCGACGTGGAACGTGCGGGGGATTTCATGGTGGTGATGGAAGCGGAAGGTTATAATGTGCTGCCAGATCGCAACTTCATCGCCCAAGTCGAACAACTGTGCGGGCGCGGGAGTGTGCGCGTGATCAGTTGAAGCGCGAATACGTTCGCTATGAGAGCCAGCCAAAAGGCGCAGCAGGAATTGGAGCAGATCGAGCGCCAAGTCGCGCTGATCGAGGCCAGCGCCGGACAGAACGAAGACACTCACCGCCAGCTCACAAAACTGCATGAGCGCATTCATATCCTGCGCGAGCAAATGAAAGGCCTGCAGACTGCCTGGCAGAAAACGGAACTGGCCCGGCACCCGCAGCGTCCGCAGACGCTTGATTACATCGAGCGGGTCTTTACGGACTGGAGCGAGATTCACGGGGACCGAGGTTTTGGCGACGATCCGGCGCTGATTTGCGGCATGGCTCGCTTTCATGGCGAGGAGGTCCTGGTGGTCGGCACCCAGAAGGGGCGGGACATGAAGCAGCGCGTGTACCGCAATTTTGGCACGCCTCATCCGGAAGGTTATCGCAAATCGCTGCGGGTGATGCAGGTCGCGGAGAAATTTCGCAGACCGATTTTCACGCTGGTGGATACCGATGGCGCCTACCCTGGCCTTCACGCGGAGGAACGCGGGCAAGCCGAAGCCATTGCGCACAACCTGCGGGAAATGGCGCGGCTGGAAGTGCCCATCATCGCGACAGTGATTGGAGTTGGAGGCAGTGGCGGGGCGTTGGCGATCGCCGTGGCGGACCGCGTGCTGATGATGGAGAACTCGATCTACTCGGTGATTTCTCCCGAGGGCTGCGCCGCCATCATGTGGCGGGATGCGACCAAGAAGGAGTTGGCGGCGGAGGCCATGCGCATTACGGCCACGGATCTCAGCGAACTGGGCTGCATCGACGATATCGTCCCCGAGCCGGAAGGCGGAGCGCACCGCGATCACGAAGCGGCGGCGAACTTGCTCGATGTCAGTCTGCAGAAGCACTTCTCGGAGCTGAAGAAACTCCCGCTGCCAGAGTTGCTCGTGTCACGATATAATAAGTTCCGTGCCATGGCCCAGTTCTTCAAAACCGAGTAATGAGTCCGAAGTGATCTCTTCTTCCAGCTTCTCGTTTCCAAATAGGTTCCTCCCGGCTTGGGGCGGGCGATTTGGCGTGCCGGCGGAACACCGCCGCCGTATAATCAATTTATTCCTATCGAGTTGGAGTTTGCGTGGGTCTTACTCCGCGCTTTAATCAAAGGAAGGTGTAGGGATGGCCACTACGGATGTTGCGCCCCAAAGTGCGGGCGGGCAATTGGGACGCAAACGCATTGTTAATGACATGAGCATTCAGGTTGCTACCGTGAATGGCTCGGGCTCGCAAAGTTCGAATACGGTTTTGTTGCGGGCAATTTTTCAAATGGGAGTGCCGATCTCGGGCAAGAACCTTTTCCCCTCGAACATTGCCGGCCTGCCGACCTGGTACACGATTCGCGCCAACAAGGATGGCTACATCGGCCGCAAAAAGGAAATCGATTTCCTGGTGGCCATGAACGCCGAAACCGCGCAGGACGACGTGATGTCGCTGGCGCCGGGCGCTTCGGTGCTTTACGACGAGCCGCTTGCCCTCGATAAGCTGCGCAACGACCTGGTTTTCTATTCGGTTCCTTACGACAAAATCGTGGCGGCGGTTTGTCCTGAAGCGAAGCTGCGCAAGCTGGTCAAGAACATGGTGTACGTGGGTGTGGTCGCTCAACTGCTCGAAATCGAGATGGATGAGGTGGAGAAGGCGATCCGCAAGCAGTTTGCCAAGAAGGTAAAGGCGGCCAACCTGAATCTGGCCGCGGTGCGGGCGGGATTCGACTATGCGAAAGCCAGCCTGCAGAAGCGCGGGGCATTCTACATCGAGCGCATGGACAAGACCGCGGGCAAGATCATCATTGACGGCAATTCCGCGGCAGCGCTGGGCTGCATGTTTGCTGGATGCACTGTAGTCACGTGGTATCCGATCACGCCGTCGTCTTCGCTGGTGGAGACGATGATCGAATACATGAAGGATTACCGCATCGGCCCCGACGGCAAAGCAACCTTCGCCATTGTGCAGGCGGAGGATGAACTGGCTGCGATCGGCATGGTGATCGGCGCGGGTTGGGCGGGAGCGCGCAGTATGACTGCGACCGCCGGTCCCGGCATCTCGTTGATGGCGGAGTTTACCGGCCTGGCTTATTACGCCGAAGTACCGGGCGTGATCTGGGATATTCAGCGGGTTGGCCCTTCGACGGGCTTGCCCACGCGCACTTCACAGGGCGACATGCTTTCCACTGCCTTTCTTTCGCACGGCGATACCAAGCACATCATGCTGATTCCGTGCTCGGTGGCGGAGTGTTTCAGCATGGCGTCGGAGGCCTTCAATCTTGCCGAGCAATTCCAGACGCTGGTCTTCGTCATGTCCGATTTGGATCTCGGAATGAACAACTGGATGTCCGATCCATTCGAATATCCGACGGCGCCGATCAAACGCGGCAAGGTTCTCAGTAAGGAAGATCTGGAGAAGCTGGGTGGATTTGCCCGCTACAAGGATCTCGATGGCGATGGCGTGGGCTACCGCACGCTGCCGGGAACCGCCCATCCTGCCGCGGCCTATTTCACGCGGGGCAGCGGCCACAACGATCACTCCAACTACAGCGAGCGGCCCGACGACTACGAAGACAACATGGAGCGGCTCAATCGCAAGTTCGAGACGTCCCGCTCGTTTGTGCCACGGCCGGAGATCCTCAAGGGCGCGAACGCAAAAATCGGCATCATCGCCTACGGCACGTCGCATTGGGGGATCATCGAAAGCCGCGACCAGTTGCGCCACGAATACGGGATCGAAACCGACTATCTGCGGCTGCGGGCTTATCCCTTTACGCGCGAAGTGCATGAATTCATCGAGCAGCACGAACGGGTTTATGTGGTAGAGCAGAATCGGGATGCACAAATGCTCAGCCTGCTCAAGCTGGATTTGAAACCGGAGCTGACAACTCGCCTCCGCAGCATCAGCCATCTCGACGGATTGCCGCTCGATGCGCGCTCCGTGACCGACGAATTGAGCACCATGGAGGGCAAGTAATGGCGACGCCTGCTGCTGAACCCAAGAGTAACCGCATCGGCCTGAGTGTTCTCGACTACAAGGGCGGGAAGACCACCTTGTGTGCCGGTTGCGGCCACAACGCCATTTCCGAGCGCATTATCGAAGCCATGTATGACATGGGCGTGCAGCCGGAGCGGGTCATCAAGCTGAGTGGGATCGGGTGCTCGTCGAAGAGTCCTGCATATTTCATGAACCGGTCCCACAGCTTCAACTCGGTGCACGGACGCATGCCGTCGGTGGCCACGGGGGCGATGCTGGCCAATCGCAATCTGATTGCGCTGGGCGTGAGTGGCGACGGCGACACGGCTTCGATCGGCATCGGACAGTTTGTTCACCTCATGCGCCGCAATCTGCCCATCATCTACATCATCGAAGACAACGGCGTGTACGGCCTGACCAAAGGCCAGTTCTCGGCCACCGCCGATCTGGGATCGAAGCTGAAATCTGGGGTAATCAACGATCTGCCTCCGATCGATACTTGCGGGCTGGCGATTGAGCTGGGCGCGACGTTTGTGGGCCGGTCGTTCTCCGGCGACAAGCGGCAATTGAGCACCTTGCTGAAAGCCGCCATCGCGCACCATGGCACCGTGATGCTCGACGTAGTTTCGCCCTGCGTAACTTTCAACGATCACGAGGGCTCGACCAAATCCTACAAGTACGTGAAGGATCACGACGAGATCCTGCAGGAAATCAGCTTCGTGCCTCACTTCGAAGAGATCGATGTCGAATACGATCCGGGGACTACAGCGAACGTTACCATGCACGATGGCTCCCACCTGCGGCTGCGCAAGCTGGAAGAAGACTATGACCCAACCAACCGGATCGCTGCCATGACACGCCTCTCCGAAGCACACGACAATGGCGAAGTCTTGACCGGACTCTTCTACGTGAACACCAAAGCGCCCAGCTTCCTCGATATGCTGAACATGGTCGATCAGCCGCTGGCTACGCTGCCGGAATCGCTGACGCGGCCGGGCAGGGAAGCGCTGGAGGCGGCGATGGAGGAGTTGCGATAAGGCGGCTTTCGGGCTTCGGCTATCGGGCTTCTGGCTTCAGCAAAACCCTTTGTCATTCCGAACTGGGCTGAAGGTCCGGTGGGAGCCTGCTTTTCTCGAAGGCCTCATCGGTGCCTTACGGTTTACTTCGGCGCGGTTGAACTCGCAGGCTGAAGCCCGAGTCCGGAGCCATAATATTCTGCCAGGGCCTGCCGTTCCTCTTCCGTGAGCAGCGCCGCGATGGTGCGCATGGGCAAGTTGATGTCGTTGGCGCGCGTTCGGTTTGCAAATGCTTCGAGCTGCTTCAGAACGTAATCGGCATTCTGGGTCGCAAGCGACGGAACACCGGGACGATACGCTACCGGACCATGGCAGGCTTGGCAGGGCGGAATGCCACGCTCTCCATCTCCAAACGAAACCAGGCGCGATGCGATTGTCGCATGAACGGGATCGGGCCGGGACTGAGGAAAGATTCGGTTGTCCTGGGGATCGGTGAAGACGGGCAGCCTGGCATAATAGGCGACGACATCGGCTTCGTCGCGGGGCGAAAGCGACTCTGCTATCGGATCCATCGCGTGGGAGAGCCGTTTATGGGTTCGAAAGTCTTCCAGTTGCTTCCAGATTGCGAGCTTGTTGATGCCTGCCAGGTTGGGGGTTGAGGCGACGGCGCTGAAGCCTTCCGCGCCATGACAGTGATCGCAGCGTTTGGCGAGGAGCATACCCTGAAAGGCGTCGCCGTGGGATGCTGCCGCTATGGTCTGCGGCGTCCAGGCCACATAGGAAGGGATGCGATCGGGAGGATTGTCACGCGCTTGGAGCAACATCGCACTGGCGGCCAATGCGACGAGAAGAGTAAGCCCCAAAGTTACCGCGGCAGTAAAGCGCGGAAGACCTGCAGCAGCGGGGATAGGTCGCTTATCGCGCCTCACAGACCCCCCTTTCTTCAGGCCGCAACGCGGGGAAGTGATCGCGAGTCACGACCTTCAACCCGGATCGCATGGCGTAATGTCCGGCACCGCAGAATTCCCGGCAAGTCGTCTTGTATTCGCCAGCACGTGGAAACTGAAGCTGCGCCTCGCTGATCGTACCCGGCAGGACTTTGACGGCGTAATCGGTGCCGTCGAAGGTGAGCGAGTGGACGGCATCGGCGCTGGTGATGCGAAGATGAACTGGAACCCCGGCTGGAACAAGAATGCAATGCGGGATGAACAGATATTGCTCCGCGATCATGCGCACTGTGACAGAGCCATCCGGCTCTTGCTCGGTTCCAAGATTGTTCTCCACGAACTCTCCGGACAGGTGAAGCGAGAGAGGGTCGATGTGTGAGCCTTTCAGAAAACGCAGAAGCGGAACGTCGATCTGATAGTAGCGGGTGGCGGGGATCAAACACAGAATCAACACCCAGAGCAAGAACCTTCGCAGCTTTGGCCAGTTCACAAGTCGCTCGATCCCGGTCGATTATACAGTTATCGAAAGATCGTTCTTAGCCGCTGAGGAACGCTGACTAGCGGGATGCCTCCAGCTCCTTCAGCACGGCGCTGCAACGCTCGCAGACCGTGGGATACGTCTTATCCTCGCCTACGTGCGTCGAATAGTTCCAGCAACGCTCGCACTTGACGCCATCCGCCTTCTTCACTTCGACGTGTGCGCTGCCCGTGCCGTTGCCGGAGGCCTGGGTGATTGTCACTGCCGAGACGATGAAGAGATAGCGAAGCTGATCAGCGTGACGCTTCAACAGAGCGTAAGTGCCATCAGGCGCGGTCACCGAGACCTGAGCTTCAAGTCCGGTGCCGATCAGTTTTTCGTTCCGTTTGTTTTCCAACTCTTTTAGGACTTGGTCGCGGACTAGACGCAGATTGGCCCAGTTGAATCTCAGCGCCGCTACTTCAAGGCGTTGGGATTCGGGAATCAAAGGCGTTCCCAAGCTGTCCAAAGCTGTATGGAATCGGCTCAGATGGACGCTCTCTTCGCGGCCCTCAATTTTGGGCAAATGTTGCCATACCTCTTCCGCCGTGAAACTCATGATGGGCGCGACAGCGCGAACCAGAGTCTCACCGATCTTCCAAATCGCAGTTTGCGCGCTACGCCGGGCCTTAGAGTGCGGAGCGGATGTGTAGAGGCGATCCTTCAGAACGTCGAAATAAAACGCGCTTAAATCCACGATGCAGAAGTTGTTCACCCGATGATAGATATTGTGGAAGGCAAACTCATCATAGGAAGAGCACACGTTGGCTGCAAAGGCGCAGGTCTCGTGCAACATGTACTGATCGAGTTCCTCCATTTCCTCGAACGCGATCGCATCCTTCGCAGGATCGAAATCATACAAGTTGCCGAGGATGTAACGGAATGTGTTGCGGATCTTCTTGTAGTTCTCGCCAACCCGCAACATCAGCGCTTCCGAGCCGACCACGTCCTCGCGGAAGTCAACCGAGGCCACCCACAAGCGCACGACTTCTCCACCCAGCCGGTTGGCGATGTCCACCGGATCCACGTCGTTTCCGCGGGACTTCGACAGGGCCTGCCCTTTTTCGTCGAGTGTCCATCCCGGCGTGACTACGCCGCGGTAGGGCGGCGTTGCATGCGTGCCCATGGCGCAGAGCAGAGACGACTGGAACCAGCCGCGGTATTGGTCTCCACCTTCGAGGTAAAGATCGGAGGGCCATGGATACGCCGGCTCGTCGGCGACGAGTGCGAGATAGCTCGCGCCGGATTCCAGCCAGACGTCGAAGATATCGGTCTCTTTTTCGAACTTCGTGCTCCCGCAGTGCGGGCACTTGGTTCCTGCGGGAAGGATCGAATCTGACTCTGATGTAAACCAGGCGTCGGCGCCGGAGCGGGCAAAGAGTTCGACGACCTTGCGATTGATGGCGTGGTCGTTGAGCGGCTTGCCGCAGCTCTCGCACAAGAAAACGGCGATGGGCACGCCCCACACGCGCTGCCGCGAGATGCACCAGTCGGGGCGGGTGGCGATCATGTTCGAGAGCCGCTCCGCGCCCCACGACGGGTCCCATTTCACGTGCTTGATTTCTTCGAGGGTGCGGGTGCGCAGCGTGTCACCTTTCGCCTTCGCACCCGGCATAGGCGTTTCCATGGAGATGAACCACTGTTCGGTGGCGCGAAAGATCACGGGATTGTGGCAGCGCCAGCAGTGGGGATAGGAGTGCTCAGTCTTCTCCTGGTGCAGCAAAGCGCTGCGGCTCTTGAGCAGCTCGGTGATCGGCTGATTCGCATCCCAGACGCGCTTGCCTTCGTATTCCGGCAGACCGTTGCGAAGGATGCCTTTTTCGTCAACGTTGCTGGTGGCGTCAAGGCCGTATTTGACGCCGGTCATGAAGTCCTCCGCGCCGTGTGAAGGCGCGGTGTGGACTACGCCGGTTCCGGTGTCCATGGTGACGTAATCGGCCAGCACGCCAAGGATCTTCCGGTCGAGGAAAGGATGCTGAAAGCTCAGGCGCTCCAGCTTGCGGCCGGGAAAATGGGCAAGCTCGCGCGGGTCTGCGAGATGGCATTTCTCGGCGACATCTTTTGAGAGCTTCGAGGCAACAACGTAAACTTCACCGCCGGATTCGAGCGCAACGTATTCTTCATCCGGATGAAAGGCCACGGCCATCGACGCTGGAAGAGTCCACGGAGTGGTGGTCCAGATGATCGTCGAAACTTTCTTTCCCGCCAGAGCCGCGTCGATCTTCGCGGGATCGTCGAGCAACGCATATTTCACCCAGACGGTAGGGCTGGTGTGGTTTTCGTATTCGACCTCAGCCTCGGCAAGCGCGGTCTCGTCGTGCATACACCAGTAGACGGCGCGCAGGCCCTTATAGACGAAGCCGTTCTCATAGAAGGAGAAAAACGTCGAGAGCACGACCGACTCGTACTGCGCATTCATCGTGGCATACGGCCGGTCGAAGCGGCCGAAGACGCCGATCCGCTTGAACTGCTGGCGCTGCAAGTCGAGAAACTTCTGGGCGTACTTGCGGCACTCCGCGCGCACGTCGGTGGGGCGCATCTGCAGCTTCTTGCCGCCGAGTTCCTTGTCGACTTTGATCTCGATGGGCAGGCCGTGGCAATCCCAGCCGGGAACGTAGGGCGCGTCGAATCCCGCCATGGTTTTCGATTTGACGATGAAATCCTTGAGGCACTTGTTGAACGCCGTGCCTAGGTGGATGGGCCCGCTGGTGTAAGGCGGACCATCGTGCAGAATGTAGGTGGGCGAGCCTTTGCGGGCCTGCCGGATGCGCTCGTAGATTCCCGTTTGCTCCCAGCGGGCCAGCATTTTGGGCTCGTTCTGAGGCAGGTTGGCCTTCATGGGGAAGGCGGTCTTAGGCAGATTAATGGTGGCTTTCAGTTCGAGCGGCACCCGGTTGGATCTCCCAAATGATTGAATCTTTTCATTATAGGGAGAGGCGCTGAGAACGTCCACGAGGTCAAAACTGCGGTGGTGTCTTAAATTGTTTAAGCCACTACCAAAACTGCGGATAGTCGGGGAAACAGGTTGGGTATCGCCCGCACGGTGCCAAGAGGTCCACTCCCTATGGAAACTTGAAATACACTTCGTAAAGGGGAGGCAGAAGGGGTACAATTTTAAGAGAAGCCAAGGTTCGGGAGGTTAATTCCGCCCGTGGGGGGCATGCCCGTTCTGGAGGCTGCAGAAGAATCAAAAGAAGAATTTCAAGAGGCAACTTGTTGGAAAGACGACTCATCTGTGTAAGCTGGGCGTCGCCAAGAAGATAGCCTGTTCACGGCTTCACGACGGAGACCGAACCGGGGAATAATGGCATCATCAGAAGTCAATCCGAACGTCAGTGCGATCGCCGCTCCGGTCGTTACCTCGAGCGCCGCTCCAAACCCGGGCAATGAGCCGGAACTTCACCTGCTGCTGGCTCCTGACACGTTTGTGCCGCTGTGGAAGTCGCTTTTCCGCGGCCTGGACGAATTTTTCTTTCCCAAGAAACTTCCGCCGCTCAAGCTGGAATCGAAACCAATCCCGGTCAGGGATATTTGGGGCTTCTACAATTACAAGAAGAACGGGGCGTTGGGCTCGACCGTCGCCCATGTGATCGTGATCGGATTGATGATTGGCGGCACGATTCTCGGACGGCACATCGTAACCAAGATCGAAGCTAAGCCGCAGGTCGAAACCAAATTAATCGATCCCGGTGATTACGTGCTGAAGCCGGGGAAGACCCAGGCCGGTGGCGGAGGCGGCGGCGGCGATCGCGACGTGCTGCAGGCCTCGAAAGGACGACTGCCAAAGTTCTCGATGCAGCAGATCACACCGCCGGCAGCGGTGATCCGAAATATGAACCCCAAGTTGGCGGTTGAGCCCACAGTGGTCGTGCCGCCCGATATCAAGATCGCGCAGCTTAACATGCCGAACCTTGGCGATCCGAAATCGTCGGCAATTATTCCCTCGAACGGGACGGGGTCGGGCAGCGGTATTGGTTCCGGATCCGGGGGTGGCGTCGGCTCGGGTACAGGGCCTGGCGTCGGACCGGGTTCAGGCGGCGGCATTGGCGGCGGCGTCTTCCGTATCGGCAAGGGAGTGACTCCACCGCGGGTCATCTATCAAACCGACCCAGAATTTTCTGAAGAAGCTCGCAAGGCGAAGTATCAGGGAACCTGCGTTTTGGGCCTGATTGTGGACCAGAACGGACGCCCGACGGCGATCCGCGTACTAAGCGCGCTCGGCATGGGCCTGGACGAAAAGGCCATCGAGTCGGTCAAGAACTGGAAGTTCGAACCCGGCAAGAAGGACGGGCACGACGTGTCCGTGGAAATTGCCGTGGAAGTTGATTTTCACCTGTACTGAGGAATTCAGTTCTCAGTTGTTGGTATCCGGGCCTCCGAGTCACAGCATCACTCCTTCCGAAGCACTGCGAAGTGCAACAGCACCCGTTGTCTAAACCCCATCCTCCGATACAGCTCTATCGCGCGCACGTTGTCTTCCCGGACGTGCAGAAAGGGCGTTTCCCCGCGATTGCGGATGCGCTGCGTCACTTCAGTCGTCAGGATGCGCGCATAGCCGTGGCCGGTGTGTTCAGGGTGCGTGCAGACCGCGCTCACTTCGGTGAAACCCGGAATCTTTAAGCGCTCGCCGGCCATAGCGACGAGTTTTCCGTCGCGGCGGATCCCCAGGTAGGCGCCCAATTCGTGAGTGCGTTTGTTGAACGGACCGGGCTTGGTGAGCGCCGTAAGCGCCATCATGTCAGGCGAGTCCGCGACGCCAAGTTCAATGATTTCCGGATCAGCGTCGGAGGAGGATCGAGAGAGCGGGGCGCTGCCGCCCTCGTAAACCATTTCCGGCATCCGGGCGCCGGCAACGAGACTCCAGCCGGGGCGCGCCTGGTAAGACTCCTCCAGGAACAACCCGACAGTTCGCCGGATGTCCAACAATCCCGCAAGCGATTCATACCCCTCCGGCGTGGGCTCACGAAAAGCGGCCAGAGGCGAGACTTCCGGCATAAACCTGCGGGCCTGATTGAAGGACTCGGCGAACTCAGCCTGCCGCGTGGTCAGCGCCTTCCAGATGACGTTGTCGAGGGGATGCATTTGCCTGGCGTAAGCCACCATGATTGGAGTGATTCGAGGACTGCTTGGACACAGTAATTCTGTGATGCGGTTGCGTGCTATCCGAAACTTGCGCGCAAAAGCCAATCGACTGCGTTGCCGAGCTTCGCTCGGCGGACAGCCGGGGGCGGCTGTCCCCACATGAATTCCTCTATTCCTTCAAATCCACGTGCTGGACGTCTTCGATGGGATGGCCGAGGAAGCGCTCGCCCAATCGCCGGAATTTCTCCACCGAGTCGGTAGCGAAGAACTTGAGACGCGGCAGGGCCCGCCGTTCCTCGCGGAGAGCCGGTGTGGGCGGCAAGAGCGTCTGCAGGTGAGACGCGACGGCGCGGGCTGTGGATTCGGCGGAGTCGACAATGCTTACATGCGGCGGCGCCACGCGATGCAGCAGCGGCTTGAGCAGCGGATAATGGGTGCAGCCGAGGACCAGAACGTCCGCGTCGTGGAAGCCATCGGCGAAGGCTTCACCCAAGTAAATCTGAGCTACCTGTTCCGTAACGGGATGCTCCACCCATCCTTCTTCGACCAGAGGAACCAGCAGGGGGCAAGCTTTCTCCCGTGCGTCGAGGCCGCGGGCCTCGAGGGCTTTCCTGTAGGCGTGGCTGCTGACCGTAGCCTCGGTCCCGATGACCACGACCTTTTTGTTCTTGCTGACGGAGGCGGCGGCATCAGCGCCGGGCTCTACCACGCCTACGACAGGGACCTGCGCCGCGGCCGTGATGCGGTCCAGGGCGAGCGCCGTTGCAGTGTTGCAGGCAATGACCAGCAACTCGGCTCCGTGGGCTTCGAGGTAGTGGGCAGCCTCGACGGCATAACGCGCGACGGTGTTCGACCGACTTCGAGCCATAGGGGAGCCGGGCGGTATCGCCAAAGTAGAGGTAATCGGCGTCGGGGATGAGTTCAAGTAACGCTTTAAGAACCGTAAGGCCGCCGAAGCCGGAATCGAAAACGCCGATGGTGGGACGTCGCGCGGTCATGGTCGCTGAAACTGTATCCCGATGATAGCAGCGCGCGAAGGCTGGAACCGATAACCAGAGATGACTAGAGTTGTTCCCCTGAGCAAGCTACGAGTGTTTTCGGACGGTCGAACTGGAAACCGTGGCTCCGGCAAGCTCAGAGCTTCTTCCGCAGCACGCCCCCGGCGGGATCGGCGCACCATGCGGGCAAGTGCGCGGGTGGCCGAGGAAGGTACAGATCTTGTCGGTCACTTCGGGGGAGAGGATGTGCTCGAACTTGCAGGCCTGCTGCTCGATTTCGGATTCGCTATCCATGGCGAGGCTATCGGTGAACAGGCGCTCGGCCAGACGATGACGTCGAATGATGCTGCCGGCGCGTTCGCGGCCGCGCGGCGTCAGTTCCACGATCAGAGTGCCATCGCCGATTGACGCGGCCATGGGCTTAAGTGCGTCGTGGCAAGGATTCACGAAGGGTTTGTGATCGTGAGGATGGGGCGGATGCGGCGCAGACACCACCAGATCCATCTGCATCATTTTTTCAATTGCCAGGCTGACGGGCAGCGCGCCGTGGACCTCCATGCGCTCGACTTCGGCGATCTCGCCGTGCTCGGCCAATACCCATAGCTCTTCGAGCACCTCGTCGAACTGCTCTTCGTCGGCCATGGCAAACACTTCCTGCGACTCGATCTTGCCGTGGTGGAACTCGATACGGCGGTCGGCGAGGCGCGCCACCACGGGATCGTGCGTGACCATCACGATCGTCCGCCCCTGCTGATGAAACTCGCGCAGCAGGCGCAGGACGATCTCTTCATTTTGCCCATCAAGATTGCCCGTAGGTTCGTCTGCGAGGATAATCTTCGGATCATTGATCAGGGCCCGTGCAATGCAGACGCGCTGCTGTTCGCCCCCCGAAAGCTGCGATGGCAGGTGGTGGGCACGGTCGCCCAGACCCACGCGGGTTAGAGCCTCAATCGCCTCTTTCTCGTCGGTCATGCTGTGGAAGTATTGCGCCAGCATCACGTTTTCGACGGCGGTAAGAAATGGAATCAGGTGAAACTGCTGGAAGATGAATCCTATCTTTTCCGCGCGCACACGGTTCAATTCGGCGGCGGCGATTCCGGCAACATTCTGTCCATCGAGCCAGATTTCACCGGAGGTGGGGCGATCGAGGCAGCCAATCAGATTTACCAGCGTCGATTTACCCGATCCGGATGGGCCCATGATGGAAAGCCATTCACCCTGCGCGACGTGCAGGGAGATGTGGTCGAGGGCATGAATGGCTCCGTTTTGACTGCCATTTTCATTCGCGCTCTCGTTCCCCGCGGCCTTGGCGGGGTAGAGTTTGGTCACGTTCTTGATCTGAATCATTTCACTCTCCCCTCAGAATGACCGCGGGCTGCACCCGGCGCAACAACGAAATCGGGAGGATTGCCGAAAGCAGCGTTACCACCATGCTACCAGCCAGAACAAGGGGCAGGACGCTGAATCGTGGAACCACGGGAGCATGGAAGTTAACCCGACCAATCCAGGCCGCGATGCCGATGCCCAGAAGAAATCCGATCACGGCGCCGGTCGCGCCCAGGGCTGCGGCTTCCGCGGCGAAAAATCCGTTCAGTAAGCGGTCGGAAGCGCCTAGCGCTTTCATGATGGCGAAGTCGCGGCGGCGGTCGAAGACCCATCCCATGAGCGTGGAGAGTACGCACAGCGCTGCGGTCAGAATGATGAGCGCGGCGGCGGCCAGCAGTGTGGCGCGAGTCTTGCCCAGAACGCGAGCTTCGCCTTCCATGATCTGCCGCACTGGGCGCACCTCAGCGACCGGAATCGCCTGCTCAAGCTGGTGCATGATGGCGGTGATTTCTTCCGGCGAACCAGTGGCGGCGACCTCGATCGTGGAAGGTTGCACCCCCGTCCAGGAAACGAAATCCGGCAACGCAAGATACACGCGGCTGTCTTCGGCGGCGCCGGTCTGCACGGTTCCGCCTTGCGTGAGGTGAATCGTGTGTCCCTGGAAACTAAGATCGAAGGGTTGGTTCTTCGGCGAGACCACAGAAGCGGCGCGCACCCCGATCAGCGCCTGTTGGGGTGCCGAAGGCCAGCTGCTCACCGACCACCAGCGATCGAGTTGCTTGACGCGATCGAAATCCGCGCCGGCCACAACCACCGGCTGACCATCGCTGGTCCGGGCCACGACAAGTGCGAAAGGCGCGACCACACCGCGTCCGGCAAGCGCAGATTCCGCGTGCGAGAGTGCGTCGGCGGGAAGGGAAGCGCCGTCCCTTCCCACAAGAATGATGTTCGCGCCGTAGTTGCGGAACTCGCGCCGCAGCTTGGCCTGCACGTCCACATAGAGATTCAGCATCGCCGTGGCGACAGCCGCCGCTACCACCATGGCGAACAGCGCGGAAGCAGCGCGTCCGCGGCGGAGCACGGCAGCGCGCACCAGCATCCGGAGAAACATGGACGTATGCGGAGACTGTGCGCGGCCGGCGGCTACTTCCTGCGCGGAATGCGGCTGCCCTGCATGCGGCTTTTCCGAATGAAAGACGCTCGCGTTCACAGTTCACCTCGCAGGGCGAACACAGGATCAAGACGCACCGCGTTGCGAATGGCGGCGGCGCTTCCCGCAAAGGTGACGATCACCGCGATCGCGAGGATTACGGGCAAGAGCACCGGTGGAATTGTGATCTGCGAATTGAAGATGGAACGGCCGATCTGCCGCGCGAGCAATCCGCCGGCAGCGAAACCAACGAAGCCGCCGATCAAGGCGAGCAGCGTCGCTTCGGCAAAAAAGATGGATGCCACTGCGAACCGTCCCGCGCCCAGAGCCTTCATCAGACCTACTTCCGCGCGGCGCTCGAAGATGGCCGTAGCCATGGCGGCCGAAACGGCTAATGCCGAGGAAAATAGTGCGGCCAGTGTTACCAGGAAAATCAGCCCCTCGATGCGAGTGAGCACAGCGCCTTCGTTCTGCGCAACCTGGCGAATCTGCTCGGCATGAGAATGCGGAATGGCCTCCTGCAACTGGTAAGCAATCGACTGCGGATACGGAGAACAGTACCATCGGTCATAGACAGGGCCAGACATACTCTTGGGGTCGCGGCGGCCTAGCGCATCTTCGGGCTTGGTGAGGGCACTGACGTAGACGCGGCGAACCGCGCCCGATCTGCCGAGAATCTCCTGCGCTAGAGCGATCGGCGCGACGATCTGATCGTCTTCGCTCCCGCCGGTGGAAAGAATTCCACTGACATGCAGCTGGCGTCCGTCGAGCGTAAGTTCATCGCCGGGCTTCTCCGAAAGGCGCGCCGCCAGCCGCTCTCCAAGCAGAACATCGCGAGAGCCATCGTCCGGCCAGGCTCCCGAAACCTTCCACCAGGAGTAGATGGATCGCACGCCCGTGTTGAACTCCTCTTTGCCAAAGGAAACTTTCTTGGTGAAGTAAGTGCCGAGCAAGGTGAGGTTTTCCGTCTTACCGTCGCGCTGCAGCGTAACATTCACCGGCAGCATGGGCGCAAAGCCGGTGATGTTGTTGTGCCAGAAAGTTCCTTTGATCTTGGGCAGATCCGCCTCGTTTAGAAAAGCGCCGTCGCTCGGAGGCTTCAGGTTGACGCCGCCAATTTCCACGTCCAGCGTGTCCTCCTGCGGAGTCACGAGTATGTTCGCGCCGATGGTACGCAGCTCGCGATTGATTTTGTCGCCAATGTCGGTGGCGACCGCAATCATCGCCGTGGCCACAGTCACGCCCAGGGTGATGGCCGCGCCGGCCAGCAGTTTGCGCCGCTTCTGGCGCCGGAAGGATTCGTAGACGAGCCGGACGAACATCGCTTACTGTTTCCCGAACATGCGGCTGCCGGCCGCGATGTCCGCCTCCTGAATAATCACGGAGTCGGCGGTCTGCGTAGCCTTGAGCGGAATCGGGTTGCAGCCCCCCGCCGTGCCCACCGACTGCGGATTGATCGGAGCGGCGCAGTTCTTGCAAATGACCCCGCTGCCTGACTTGTAGAAGCCGACAGCGCCGCAGATTTCGCAGGCATCCAACACGGTCGCGATCTTGCCATCCGGCTTTTGATAGAGCCAGAAGCGAATCGCAACTCCGTTCTCCTGCGCCTGGAAGCGGTGCAAGTCGCCGTCAGAAACCTGGGCCAACGGGATCTTCACCTGACCGTTCGCGAAAGCAACATCGGTGGCCGGCGACAGCGCGCTCACGCTCTTGGTGTAGATAAACTCCGCCGTGACCAGGGCGATGAAGACGAAAGAAAATCCGTAGACCGAAGCCATCCACAAGCGTTCCTTGCGAGTGGTCCAGGCCGCCTTCCGGCGCGCAGCCGCCGAGGCAGACTCCACTGCGGGTTCGCGCCGCTTGGCGTCGAACAACACCATCAGCGCGGCCAGGGCGAAAATCGTGACGAAGAAGAAAAGATCGTTGCGCACGATCGGCCCGATGATCGCCATTTCGGTCTTCGACGAAGGAATCACACCGCTTTCCGAGAGTTCATGCAGCCCGGCCACCACCAACTGCAACGCCACCAGAAACAAGATGGCCGTCGTAACCCGGAAGAATTTCTGCAGGTTAATCCGCACGCTGCCCTTGACGAACATCACGCCGAAGGCAATGGACGCCAGCACGCCCAACAGCGTGCCCAGAAAACTCATCAGTTCGGTGGAGTTCAGCGAGACTGCGGACAGAATCAGGACGGTCTCCGCGCCTTCGCGCAGCACCATCAGAAACACAAAGAAGAAAAGGCCGATCCACGCGTCGTCGCCAGCCAGCAGGCCGACCTTGCCCTCAATCTGGCCCTTCAGCTTGCGCCCCGTCTTCATCATGAAAATCACCATGGTGATGACGAAGAAGGCGGCGACCAGCATGATCCAGCCTTCGAACACGTCTTCGTTCCAGTTGAGCCGGGAGATCACAACCGCGATCCCAATGCTGCCCACGAAAGCCGCACCTAGAGCGGCATATACGGTCTTGCGCAGATCGGTCCGGCCAATCTTGGCCAGGTAGGCCAGCGTGATCCCGACGATCAGGGCGGCCTCGACCCCCTCGCGCAGCGTAATGATGAAAGCCTGAAGCATTTATGAGCGACCTGGTTTCCTGAAAATGATCTTGAAAATAACCATCTTGAAAATGAATTTCAATTTCAACTTTAAGGATATGCCGCCAGCGGCGCGGGCGTCAATCCGCCGCGTCACAAATGCGCGTGATCGGCATCACACGGGGAAATCCGGGGTTAAACGGGGTGGTCAGTCAGTGAGGCGATCTTTCGACAGTTATCTCGGTTCAAACTGCGGAACCAGCCATAATGCCAACCACGAGCAGCGGAACCGACGCTATCTCCATAATGCATATCAGCCATTTCGGAGCCCCGTTTACGCCCGCCACGATGCCGAGAATCATGCCGATAGGGGCAAGCAGGAACAACAAGCCAAGCGTGAGGATTTGCGGGTCTTTCCAAGGTGGAAGGAAAGTGGGAGAGGGTCTGAACTGATAGTAGAGGAATGTCCCAGCAGCGAAAACCGTATTTGCGCTAACGATGCTAAGTGCTAGTAACGCGAACGCGTCGGGCCATTGCCGTTGCCGCCCCCAATAAAGCTTCGCCCACGCAGCAAGCGTAAGTACCAAAGGCCCACACGTGAGCGTGTATAGAACGAGCTGTCCAGTTATTGTCTCGGCGCCTCAACTAGCATTATGCTCTCGCTCAACTGACGAAAACAGGCGATTACACTCATAACCTCTTCAAAAACGCCTCCGCCTCTCCAACTGCGGGAACAACTTCTCCTCGGCATGGAACTCATCTGAGTGTACGCAGCGCCGGCTGCCGCGCAGCCGCACGGGATGCTTCAAATGCAGCATCTCGTGGTACACGATGTATTCCACGGCGTAGCGCGGAACGGAGAACTGATCAAAGATGCGGCTGATCACGATCGCATTATGCGCCGGATCGTAGTGGCCGAGGATGCGGCGGGTCTTGGTCGGGCTCCAGCTCATGCGCGGACGGCCCAGCAATCCATGGAAGAAGCGGCGGTTCAGGTCCTCGAAAACGGCTTCGAGATCGTAGACGTGGCCCTGCGGCGAATATAGGCGCTTGCGGCCGCGCATCTGCCGCACCAGGTGCGCCTTGCTCACAACTTCATGGCTCGCCACATATTTTCGGTAACGAACCGCATGGCTGCGGTCGATGGGCTTGCGATACATCTTGGCCAGCAGGATGTGGGCGATGGCTCGTACCACCGCCTCGGGCGCGCCTTCGAGCAGATCGGAAAGCCGCACCAGCAGCCGGCCCTCGCGCAGGCGAATGGTGTTGTTGACGTTGGCAAAGGCAAAAAACTCGATCTTCAGCTCAGGCGGCGCAGCGCCGGGACGCAATTGCCGGTGTTCTTCATGGAAAATCTTCGAGCAGTCCCTCACGCACAGTGAGCCTAGATTAGCACGGAGTGAAAAATGATTGTCATTCCGAACAACCGTTTTTGCGCAGCGAGGAATCTGGGCGAGCCGCGCGACGCAAGAATCCGCGCGTTGGCTCGCTTCCTCATTCAGCAGCCGCTCACTCAGACCTGCTGCCGGATCGCTTTGCGTCGGATTTCTTCCTATGCTTGGCCGCCTCTACCTGCTCGGCCTGGAGTTTGCGATGGTCCTCCGCCGAGGTGTCGAGCGTCTCGAGGGCGCTCGTCAATACGAATTCGTATCGCTTCGCTTCTTCCGGGGGCACGCCGGCTGCGTCCTTCAAGGCGCGCAGCTTGGCCTGGAATTCGGTGTCGGCGTCGGTGATCCCCTTCAAAGGCTTGCGTATGTCGTCCTTGCGATCGACGTAAGTCTCGATGTTATCGTTCAATTCGTCGTAGATCAGCAGAAAATCATCCAGCTTGTCATGGGTTTGTTGAGGCCGATCCTTGGTCTTGGGATCGCTGCGCATCTGCTCCAGTGCAACCAGACGGGCCCGCGCAAACTGCACGTAGAGCGCGAGCCGCTGCTGGGGCTCCCAGCTGGTGTCGCGGATCTGAGCAATCTCCGACTGAGTAAACGGATCCCGGTGACGCTGGGCCGGGGCTGCCGCAGCTATCAGCAATAGCGGCCCAAGACAAATGCATGCTCGAAACGAGGAAGCGGTCATTTCTTGACGCCTTTCGGAAACATGGCAGCCAGCAGATCGTCGCGGATGCGCTGCAGGCGGTCAATGGTGATCTGTACCTGTTCTTGATCTTCATGCGAAACGGTGTGCTTCATGTCGGCCAGCTTGCGGGTCATCTTACGGATGGCAATCTCGCTATCCTTTTCGTGCTTGTGCGACTGGATGGCGTAATCGCGAGCCAACTCAGAAAATGCGACCACATCCACCAGCGCCGCCTTGGCTTGCTCGCTGTCGCCGGCAACATACAACCTGTCGGCGGCCTCCCGTTGCAGCTCGGATATGTGAATGCATAAAACAGGACGGTCGACGATGCGGGCATTGGCGACTCGCGCTTTCAGTTCTTCGATCGTCGGTTGTTCGCTGCCAGTCAGAATCGAGGGCTTGGTCAGCAGTGCCAGCACAAGGCCGAGCGCCGCAACCTGCCAGAATCGTAAATGTTCTCTCGCGCACGCCATGGATTCCATCTTGGCTATTTCTTCGGCTCGATGGCAATCAGCCGATGTTTCGCCTTCCACTCATCATCAGGATACTTCCCCTTGGCCGTGTTGAGGAAGAGGTGGTAGTTGGCAGCGGCGTTTTTGAAGTCGCGCAAGTGATCGTACGCTGACGCCCGCAGAAAATAAGTAACGGGATTTTCCGGCAGCAGTTTGGCCCGGGCGTCCAGGGCGCGAATCACCAGCGGATACTGCTGATTCTCCCCTGCGGCGAATGCCAGGTCGCCATAGGCTTCGCCGAGGTCGGGCTTGATCTTGAGCGCATTGATGAACTCCTGCTGGGCTTCCGGAAATTTCTTCTGCCGCAGCAGAGCCTGGCCGAGACGGCGATGAAACTCAGCCTCGCTGGGATGAGCCGCCAGCAACCCGCGGTAAACGGCCTCGGCCAGGCCGTTTTTTCCGGCGGTGGTGTACAGGTCCGCGAGATCGCGCTGCGCGGCATCGTCCCCGGGAGAGAGCTTGATTCCCGCCTGCAGTTCGGCGATGGCGGCATCAGTCTTACCTTCAGCAGCGAGCACGCGTCCCAACTGGATGTGAATCGGGGCAGAGTCCGCATGTTCGGCAAGCAATTTCCGCAGATATTCCTCAGCCTCGGGAAAACGGCGCCCGCGCATATAGACGTTGGCCAGCCCCATCACCGCGTCGGCCGACCGTTCATCGAGTGCCAGGGCCTGCTTGTATTCCTGTTCGGCGTCGGCGAATTTATTTTCCCGTTCCAGAAGCTGGCCCGCAGAAAGATGCGGCTCGGCCTCTTTCGGTTGAAGAGTTGCCGCGCGCTCGTAAGCCGCAAGGGCCTCTTCCGGCTTCGCCTTTTCAATCACCTGAGCGAGTGACAGCCAGGCCCGGTACTGACCTTCGGCAGGCCGGCCGGTGGGCGTCAGATGAGTCGCAGTTCGCAGATACTCTTCCGCGTCCGGCTGGCCGGTCTTGGCCAGTTGCAGCCCAAGATTCAGATTTGATTCGAAGACATCGGGCTTTGCCGCTACCGACTTGCGATAAGCCGCAATCGACCCGTCCACCTTGCCCAGAGCATTTTCCACGAAGCCCAGATCGAACCATGCCACATAGCTCGCTGGCTCGCGGTCAACCAATTTGTGAAGCAGAGGTTCGGCCGCAGCGTAGTCCTTTTTCTCGATCGCCGCTTCCGCCGCGGTAAGCTCGGCTGGTTGGGATGGAGAATCCTCATCCGTTACCCGGATGTGGTGCACCGGCCGGTGAGAGCTGGATTCTTTCTTCTCTTGGACAGCCTGATTGGACGAATGTTCTTTCTCGACCGGCTGCGCAGCTTGAGGCGCAGTTTGTTCAGACTTCTGGGCGGAAGATTGTCCCGAAGGCGAGCTCGCATCCTGCGCAACCGAGCACACGCCCACCGTCAACGCCAACAGGCAGCCCGCGAGAATCCTACCTGCTCCCATTGGACCGAAAAGCTCCGTTACCAGTGCTCGTGCTATTGCCATTCAATAAGCGGGCCAGATACTTGCCCGTGTACGAGCCGGGCACTTTTGCGATCGCCTCCGGCGGACCCACTCCCACGATCTTTCCGCCACGCGCTCCACCTTCAGGCCCCAGGTCGATCACCCAGTCGGCGGTCTTGATCACTTCCAGGTTGTGTTCGATCACCAGAATGGAGCCGCCCGCATCTATAAGACGGCGGAATGCTGCCAGAAGTTTGCTGACGTCATCGAAATGCAGTCCAGTCGTCGGCTCGTCAAAAATATAGAGCATGCGCCGGCGGCGGCGGCTTTCATCGTGCCGCGCCGCGCTCGGCCGTCCAATCTCGCGAGCGGCTGGCTGCAGATGCGCCGCCAGCTTCATGCGCTGCGCTTCTCCCCCGGACAAAGTTGTCGCCGACTGCCCCAGCCGCAGATATCCCAGCCCAACCTCCTCCAGCACGCGCAGCTTTTCGGTGATCTTCGGTACCTCCGCAAAAAACCGGAGCGCCTCTTTCACCGTGAGGTTTAACACTTCATGAATATTCTTGCCGTGGTAGCGAACGTCGAGCACCTGCGCCTTGTAACGCGTGCCTTTACACTCTTCGCAGATCAGCTCCACGTCCGCGAGAAACTGCATCTCCACCGTAACCGTGCCGTCGCCCTGGCAAGTCTCGCATCTCCCTCCGGGAATATTGAAGGAAAAGTGTCCCGAGGTGAAGCCGCGCTTCTTGGCCTCAGGCAACGCGGCAAACAGCTCGCGGATCGCATCAAACGCCTTGATGTAAGTCACAGGATTCGACCGCGGCGTCCGCCCGATGGGAGATTGATCGACCAGTACCACTTCATCAATGAACTGGTCGCCCTCCAGGCTCTCCCAAGTGGCCGCACCCCGCGCCGGGCCCACGGTTTGCTGCTTCTTGGCTTCTCCCAGTGCTTGATAAAGAACCTGGTGCAACAATGTGGATTTACCGGAGCCCGAAACCCCCGTGATCGCGACCAGCATCCCCAGAGGAATGCAAATGTCGATGCCCTTCAGATTGTTCGCTCGCACGCCCTTAATCCTGATCTGCTGCGCTCCCGGCTGGCGGCGCACCGCCGGCACCTGAATACGCAAATCTTCGGCCAGATAGCGGCCCGTAAGGGAAGCGGGATTCCGCAGAATCTCTTCGTACGTTCCGGCGGCCACCAGCCTGCCGCCGTTTTCTCCCGCCCCGGGACCGAGGTCGAGAATCCGGTCCGCCGTGCGCATGATGTCAGGATCGTGCTCGACCACGAGGATCGTGTTCCCCAAATCGCGCAGATCCTGCAGGATCTTGATTAGCCGGTGCGTATCGCGGCTGTGCAGTCCAATCGAGGGCTCGTCCAGCACGTAGAGCGTGCCCACCAGCCGCGATCCCAGCGAGGTAGCGAGCTGGATGCGCTGGGCTTCGCCTCCCGAAAGCGTGGACGACAGCCGGTCCAGTGTCAGATACTCCAGGCCCACGTCGTTGAGAAAGCGCAGCCGCTCGCGGATTTCCTGCAGCAACCGCTCCGCAATATCGGCTTCCTCCGGGCTCAACTGGACTCCCGCGAAGAACTTCGCCGCGTCCTCAACCGTCATAGCGCAGACTTCGCAAATGTTTTTCCCGTTGATCTTCACTTGCCGGGCTTCCAGGCGCAGGCGCGTGCCCCGGCACTCGGGACAAGTCGAATATCCCCGATAGCGGCTCAAAAACACGCGAATATGCAGTTTGTACTTCTTGCGCTCCAGATACTGAAAGAACCCGCGCACTCCCAGGAACTTTCCGTCCCCATCCAGAATAAGTTCCTGTTGCGCTTGGCCGAGTTCCACCCAGGGCACGTCCAGGGGAATGTCAGCCTGCTTGGCAAAGCGTTTCATGTCCGTAAACAACGTCTGATACTTGGGTTTGTTCCACGGATCGATCGCGCCTTCACCCAGAGATTTCATGGGGTCGGGAATGACGCGCTCGAGGTCGAAGTCAATCGTGTTGCCGAATCCCTGGCACCTCGGGCAAGCACCGTAAGGATTGTTGAAAGAAAACAGCCGCGGCTCCGGCTCTTCGTAACGCAGATTGCAGTTCTTGCATTCGAAGCGCTGGGCAAACCGCAGTGTGGGACGGACACTCCCTTCGACAAACTCAGGGCGGGTTCTGTCCGTCGCCTTTGCTTGGGCGCCGGACCCCGGAAGCTCGAAAATCACTTCGCCCGCTTCGCGGTACGCAGTCTCTACCGCATCCACAATGCGCGTGCGCGACTCCGCGGAAACCGTCAGGCGGTCCACCAGCATAAACACCGGCTGGTCGAAGTGGATATCCAGCAACGATTCCGGCGTGGAAAATTCAAACACCTGTCCCGCTTGATAGAGCCGGTTGAATCCCGCCTTGCGCAAATCGAAAAGCCGTGCCTTAAGCTGGTCGGTTAACCCCGAATCCGGCGCTGCGGCCTTCTTGCTGGATTTGCGCGCGCGCGCGGCTTTCTTCTCGATTTCCCGCGGCGCGGCAACCGCCGTCTTCACAGGAAAAACCACTTGCACCCGCGTCTCCGGATCCAGTGCCAGTACCGCGTCCGCAATCTCGTCCACCGTGTCTTTCTTCACTTCGCAGCCGCAGCTCACGCAATATGTGCGGCCGATGCGGGCATACAGCAACCGCAGATAGTCATAAATCTCGGTCGCCGTCGCCACCGTCGACCTCGGATTACGCGTCGTGTTCTTCTGCCGGATCGCCACCGCCGGAGCGATGCCGTCGATCGAATCCACGTCAGGCTTCTCGATACGCTCCAGAAACTGCCGCGCATAAGCCGAGAGCGACTCCACATAACGCCGCTGACCCTCCGCATAAATCGTGTCGAAGGCAAGGGAAGACTTGCCCGATCCAGAGACCCCGGTCACCACCGTCAGAGTATTGTGCGGAACCTCAAAATCGATGTTCTTCAGGTTATGAACGCGGGCGCCGCGAACCACAATGCTTTCCGGGGCTGTCGAGTGGGATGTCGGGTCGGGCGTCGAGTAAGAGATCGGGGCAGACATCGGGTAAGTAAGCCGTCAGCAATTCATCGCACGCTGAGAGTGTTCCCAGCGCCCGCAGAGAACGCTGCCGAATCTTTTATTATAAAGCAGAGATTTATCGGGAGGATTTGGCCTCGCAACATATGGTCTGGCAACTTGTCGAGGCAGCCGCGAAGCGGCTCAAGAATGCAGCCCACGGCGAAGCCGTGGGTAGAGGACCGAGGGATAACCAAGCCCCGAAGGGGCGGAAGAGAATCTCGTCGCAGGAAATTTAATCCGGATCCTGATCGCGCCGCTTTCCGTACCGCAAAGCCAGCCCAACCCCAAACACCATAATCCCAATCGGAGGAATCAACAGCACCAGCACGGCCTTGTTGAGAGCCTGCTGACCCTCCTTGGGCGTGGCTTTGGCGTTCGCATTGCACATCGCGCAGCCCTGCCCGAAACTCGGCATCGCGCAAGCACAGAACACCGCCAGCAGCGCAAGAGCGCGAGCTTTGCCGTAGAGAAACTTCATAACTACTTCACGCCCAGGCGCAGAATGCGGTCCGCATCCGGGAAAAAGAAGAAGTACATAATCACAAAGCAGCCCGTCACCGAGATCACCAGCAACCAGCGCATCAGCGCCTTTTCAAACTTCAGGTGCATGAAGTAGGCAATGATCAGCACCGACTTGATCACCGACAGTATCAGCAGCACTTCCAGCATCGCCACCGGTTGAAACACCTGCCTGTAGGCAAGCACAACCTCGACCGCGGTCAGAACCAGCAGCGCGCCCCATACCCAGAAATACTGCCCCTTGCTGTCGTCATGCGTTGCGACATCGTGCATCGTGAAGTCTCCTCTAACACACTAAATCCTGGTCGACATCAGATAGACCAGGGGGAAGATAAACATCCACACCAGGTCGACGAAGTGCCAGTACAGTCCCGAAACTTCAACATCGTGGGAGTCATAATCCTTCGGCTTTAAAAACAAAATCACCGCGGCAACAATCAACCCGATTCCCAACGCGTGAATGCCATAGTGGAAGACATTGTCGCTGGGGATCAGGAAATAACCGGCAATCCAGAGCACAGCCAGAATCGGCAGGAACCATTTCCGCAGCGCCACCACGCCCAGGTAGATCACGCCGATGGTCACGTGCAGCATGTGCATTCCCGTAAGCGTGAAGAAAGTCCCGCCGAACTGAGGCACGGTCGCCGCCCACGGATTGCCCGAGGTGGTCATGCCGCTCGCAATCAGCTTGCTCCACTCCATCCCGTGCAACACGATGAAGGCCGTCCCGAAAGCCATGGTGGCCAGCAGCCAGTTGCGCGTCCAGCTCTTGTCGCCGCGTTGGGCCGCGAACACTGCCAGCACCATGGTCAGCGAACTCGAGAGCAGGCACGCCGTCATGATCGTAGCATTCGCAATGCTCTCTTTTCCGAACGGCGTCGGCCATGCAGGATTCGAGATGCGGTTGTAGCTGAAAGCCACCAGCAGGGCCCCGAACGTCAGCGAGTCCGAGGCCAGGAACAGCCACATGCCAACTTTCTTCGAATAAGCTCCAAACAGTGGAGCTTCATACTCGCCCGCCACTCCGTGTCCGGCAGCGGCGTTATGTTGCAGCGCGGCGTCAGCCATTCCCCAGTTTCCCCTTTCCGTTATCGCGCAAGCGCTAGTAGAGCAAAAACATAAATCCACAGCACGGCCATGAAGTGCCAGTACCAGGCCGTAACATCGACCACGATCCGCTGTCCCTCGATGGGTTTTTGTTGCAGGGAAGTGATGCCTGCCCACAGCAACGCCACGATCCCGCCCATGAGATGCACCGCATGTGCCGCCGTCAGCAAGTAAACAAAAGAACTGTCAGGACTGGTGCTGACCAGAAATCCCCGGGCCTTCAGTTCTCCCCACGCCATCCACTGCCCCACCAGAAATCCCAAACCGAGAACGACCGTCACACCCAGCCAGGGAAAGCTACGTTCCTCCCCCAGCGAAACTCCGGGAATGGAGCGCACCGGAGCCAGCGCCGCCCGCCGCGTAATGACGCGCCGTGCGCCTTCCATGGTCAAGCTGCTGACCAAAAGGATTGCCGTGTTGATGAACAGCAGCACCCAGGGCAGTTGCACTCCGCCCCAGTCACGAAAGTGAGTGCGGGTCAAGTCGTCGAAGGTGGGCAAGCCCCGTCGCACAATCAGCGCACTGGTCAACGACACAAACACCATGCTGACGGTTACGATCGCGCAGACCAGCCCCAGTCGCGCCCGCCGCAGGCGAGCCCCATAATTCGGCAACCCCGAATCTGGAAAGCCGCCATCATCGCCCCCGCCGTTCGGAGGCGCAGGCACACTTCCGCCGCGGCCCAACTGGTTCATCGGAGTGCTTGGAGTGTAGGTTGCCATGAGCAAAATGTTTCAGCCGCGCAACCTTAAGGATTCGGGGTGGCGCAAGCAAAATGTTTCTGGGTGGCGCAGCGCTTCAGCGCTGCGATAAACCCCTTCCTTCCTCGGTGGGCTTTAGCCCCCGAGGTACCTACGTTCAGTGCCTCGACCCCACCGCCGGATCCGTCTGCATCACGTAATCCCGCGCCGCTCCCGGAACTCCATATTCATAAGGCCCGTTATGCACCACCGGAGTCACGCCGCCAAAGTTGTCATGCGGAGGAGGCGTTGCCGTGGTCCATTCCAGCGTCGTCGATTCCCAAGGATTGTCGCTGGCCTTCGGCCCTTTGAACATGCTCCAGAACAGGTTGATCACAAAAATGAACTGCGCCGCGATCGTGATGATCGCCGCATAGGTCATGAACTGGTGAATCGGCATCAGCTTCTGCAGGTACGCCACTTCCGTATATTGTGAGTACCTCCGCGTCCCACCGGCAATGCCCAGGTAGTGCATCGGCATGAAGATGGCGTAGGTCCCGATGAGCGTGATGAAGAAGTGAATCCTGCCCCAGGTTTCATTCATCATCCGCCCAAACATCTTCGGGAACCAGTAATACGTAGCCGCAAACATTCCGAAGATTGCAGCCACGCCCATAATTAGATGGAAGTGCCCGACCACAAAATAAGTGTCGTGCAATTGAATGTCGAGCACCGGCTGCGCCAGGAACGGACCACTCAATCCGCCCGAAACGAATAGAGAAACAAAGCCGATGGCATACAGCATCGGCGTATGAAAGCGAATCCGCGCCTTCAACATCGTGCCCAGCCAGTTAAACGTCTTGATGGCCGAGGGCACGCCGATGCACATGGTCAGCAGCGAGAAGGCAAATGCCGAATACGGGCTCATGCCGCTCATGAACATGTGGTGGCCCCACACCATGAACCCGAAAAAGCCGATGGCGAGCATGGCATAGACCATGGCCTTGTACCCGAAAATCGGTTTGCGCGAGAACGTCGAGAGAATCTGCGAGGTCACGCCCATGCCCGGCAGAATCGCAATGTAGACCTCGGGATGCCCAAAGAACCAGAACAGATGTTGCCACAGCAGCGGCGAGCCGCCTTTGTGCCCCATGATCTGTCCGTTCACCATCACCAGCGGCACGTAAAAGCTGGTGCCGAGGTTGCGGTCCATCAGCAACAGGATCCCCGCCGAAAGCAGCACGCCGAACGCCAGCAATCCCAGAATCGCCGTGATGAACCACGACCACACGGTCAACGGCATGCGCATCATGGTCATGCCCTTGGCCCGCATGTCGAGCGTAGTCGTCAGAAAATTCAACGCGCCCATCAGCGATGCTAAACAGAAAATCGCAATGCTCGTAATCCACAAATCAGCCCCAAGCCCCTCACCGGGGCCGGCGGATTGCACCGCACTAAGCGGCGGATACCCCGTCCACCCATGCAGCGGCGCTCCCCCGGTGACAAAGAATGCCGCGATCATCACCACGAACGCCACGAATGTCGTCCAGAACGAAAGCATGTTCAGGACGGGAAACGCCATATCCGGCGCCCCGATCTGAATGGGCAGGAAGTAATTCCCAAATCCACCCTGCGGCGCCGTCGTCAGCACGAAAAACACCATGATGGTGCCATGCATGGTGAGCAGGGCGAGATACTGCTCCGGCTTGATCTCGCCCACTAGCGGCAGGACGGCCGCCGGCCAATACAAGTGAATCCGCATCAGCAGCGACAGAAACATCCCCACCCACACCGCCGTGAGTGCCAGGAAGAAATACTGAAGGCCAATGACTTTGTGATCGAGGCTGAAAATGTATTTTCGAATGAAGCCCTGCGGGGCCGCATGCGCGTGAGCGGTAGCCGAGGTTGCCATTTATTGTTTCTCCGCCTCCCGTGCCGCCAGCCACGTGTTGAAATCCTCCTGGCTGACGACGTGTACCATGCCGTGCATCTTGTAATGACCCAAGCCGCAAAGTTCCGCGCAAGCAATCTCATACTCGCCAATCTTCGTGGGCGTGAAGTGCATATGAATGTTCAATCCCGGCACCGCATCCTGCTTGAAGCGCAACGAAGGCACAAAGAAGCTGTGGATCACATCCACCGACCGCAGGCTCAGGTCAACCTCGCGATCCACCGGCAGATACATCGTGCCCGTAACCACATCGTCTTTCGCCGCCGGATCGGATGTGTTCAGTCCCACCGCAGCTTCTCCGCCGGCCGAGGGATCCATCAGCTTCACGCTGGTCCCGCCGAATTTCCCATCCGGTCCCGGATAGCGGAAGTACCAGGCAAACTGCATGCCCGTAACCTCAACCTGCAGCGCGCCCGGCCCCGCTTGCTCGAAGCGCTGCGCCGCCCACACGCTGCTGCCCATCAGGTTCAATCCAATGAACAGAACCGTGGTCAGCGCCGTCCACACCACTTCCAGCTTCACATTGCCGTGCGAATAATCCACCGGCGGTGAGGATGGCTGCTCCCGGTATCTCCAGGCCAAATAACCCAGGGAGAGTTGCGCCGCCAGAAAAACAATCCCCATCAGTACGAACGTGAGGGCGAATTGCCGGTCGATAAAACCCGTGGCTGCGGAAGCTCCCACCGGCAGCCACCAGGTCTTGGCGACAAAGAAGTACGTGCTGGCAAGAGTGATCAGCCAGATCACAACCAGTAACGCGAGACCCATTCCCCAGTCCTCCCCCAACACAGAAAGCTACGAAACGATTTTCCCCACGACGGTTGCCGCGCCCCACAGCGCAAGTCAACGGTCGGCGGCGAGTTTACCACAGCCCAATGAGGATAATGCAATCGAGTCTTTCATGAAAGAAAAAATCACCCGCTGATTTCACAGATTCCCACGGATAAAACAAATCCAAGGAATGAAAAATCTAGTTGAACTACCCTGTGTTCCTCTGTGACCCCTGTGGTTAAGATTTTGGCTTTTCTAGATCCGTGTGAATCCGCGTAAATCCGTGGCCAACTCTCTATTTCTCCCTCCACTCCGGCACCCTTCCCGGAGTCCATGGCGCTCCAGCAGCCTCCATATCTTTCTCCAGCTTAGCTAAATCAACCTCAACCAAAGCATGAAGCTTGGCAAGCTGCTCGGCAAATTCAGCGGCGGCGATGTTGTAATCCTCAACATGCGTTTGTGTCGGCTTGGTGAGAGCGAAGCGTTCGCCCTCCAGGACGGCATTCACGCGGTCATTGATTGAGGATGGAATCGGTTCATTCCGCTTCTGCATCTCCATATCTCCCCGCAGCGCGCGCAGGATCAAACGATTATTCTGCTCGATCGAATCCGCCGCCGCGCCCAACTGCTTCTCCACCGCCGGCGTTTCCCGCAGCGCACCTCGAATCGCTTTGAGCCGCGCCTCCACTTCGTCCGACGTATGCAATGCACCCGAGACTGCCCGGTAAAGCCGCGCAACCTTACGCTGAAATTCCTCTTGCGCCGCACGATCCGCCGCGCTCATCGAAGACGCGCCCTCGGTAACCACTTTGAAGTTCTGCGCTCCCGCCAATTCTTTAACCGCGCCATCCACCTTCTCGAACATTCGCACCGAATAGATTCCAGAAATCACCAGCGGCCCTTGCGCTCCGGCGGGCGGAAAATCCTCGCCTTCCTCGGTATGCTCGCGCAGCGAAACTGCGGGATACCGCAGGTCCCACGCCGCCCGCTGAAAACCCGACTCGATGCCGCCTTCCACCCGCCGAATTGGCGCGCCCGATTCGTCGTAGACCACGAAGTACACCTCGGGCTTCGCCTCTTCGGCCTCGGCCCGCAACTCGTCGTTCGTCGGATACGCCAGCGTCTGGTTTTTCTTGGCCGCTTCTTTCTCGGCTTCCTGCCGTTTTTCCTTCTTCGTCTTCAATTTCTCTTTCAAGTAACCGGTAAACACCGCCCCATACGGAGGATTGTCCGCCGTGTAAAGCGCATCTCCCTGAAACGACTTCTTTGGACCACCCAGCGGATGCCGCTCGATGTACAGCAGGGAATCCTTCACCGGATACAGCGCCGAAGGCTGCTCCAACGCTTCCGGCTTGATCTGCCGCAGAGCCGAAATATCGTCCAGCACGTAGAAGCCGCGCCCGAAAGTCGCAATCACCAGATCGCCCTCGCGCGCTTGCATCACCATGTCGCGCACGGCAATGGTCGGAAGCCCGCCCTTGAGCTGCACCCACATCCGCCCGCCATCGATCGTAAAGAACGCGCCAAACTCCGTCCCCGCAAACAACAGGTTGGCATTCACCATGTCTTCCGCAAAAGCCAGCACCGACCCGTTTTCCGGCAAGATTCCCCGCAATCGAAGTCCAGGTTTTGCCCGCGTCCGTCGATTTCAGCAGGTAAGGTTTGAAGTCCTCATTCTTGTGATTGTCGAACGCGGCGTAAACCGTGTTGACATCATGCTGCGAAGCCGCCAGCCGGCTCACGTAGGTAGTGTCCGGAACCCCGCCAAACTTCTCGTGCTTCGTCCAACTCTGCCCCCCATCAGATGTGACTTGAATCAGCCCATCGTCGGTGCCCACGTAGATCAGCCCTTCTTTTTTCGGAGATTCCGACAGCGCCACAATGTTTCCGTAAAACGACGTGGACACGTTCTTCGCCACTGCGTCCGGATCCCACACCTTCCCCATCACCGCCAATTTGTTGCGGTCAATTTGCCGCGTAAGGTCGCCGCTGATCGCCTTCCAAGTGTCGCCGCGGTCATCGCTGCGAAATAATTTGTTAGCTGCGAAATACAGCCGCGTATGCGAGTGCGGACTGATGATCACCGGCGAATCCCAATTCCACCGCAGCGGAGGCTCGCCCTTGCCCTCCTGCGGCTGCAGCACCAACTCTTGCCCTGTCGGCTTGTCGTAGCGAACCAGCACCCCATATTGCGACTCCGAATAAATCGTGTTCGGATCGACCGGATCCACCGCCGACCGGAAGCCGTCTCCCCCGGTGGTCACAAACCAGTCCGAATTCATAATGCCGTTGATGTTGTGCGTGCGCGCCGGTCCGCACCACGAAAAATTGTCCTGCGTTCCGCCGCACACGTTATAGAAGGGAAGCGCGTTGTCCACCGCCACGTCGTAGAACTGCACCGTCGGCAGGTTCGCTTTGAATTCCCAGTTCTTGGCATCGTCCCAGGTTTCATACACAGCCGCCATCGCAGCCCAGCAGCCAATGCCTGGTATTGTCCGGATCGATCCAGAGCGCGTGATTGTCCACGTGCTGGTTGTTCTCTGCGACCTTATGCAAGGTCTTGCCGCCGTCCAGCGATTCGCGCAAGAGAACATTCATCACAAAGATGCGGTCCACGTTCTTCGGATCGGTGACCACCCGCGCGTAGTACTGTGCTCCCGCATCGAATTCATTCTGCCGCTCCCAGGTCGCGCCCCGGTCATTGGACCGGAAAATTCCTCCCTTGCCATCGGCCGCCTCAATCGTGGCATACACCACGCTAGGATCAACTGCGGAAACCGCCAGCCCGATCCGCCCCATATCGACGGTCGGCAAACCGGACTTCAGTTTGTTCCAGGTCGCCCCAGCGTCGGTAGATTTGTAGATCGCACTCTCCGGCCCACCATCGATCAAAGTAAAAACATGCCGCCGCCGCTGGTAAGCCGAAGCATAAACAATGTCAGGATTCGACGGATCAATTGCCACATCCACCACGCCAGTGTTCTCGCTGATGGTGAGCACAGCCTTCCACGTCTTTCCTCCGTCCGCCGACTTATAAAGCCCGCGATCGCCGCCCGGCCCCCACAACGGCCCCTCTGCCGCAACGTAAACCACTTTCGAGTCCCGCGGATCGATCACCACCCTCCCAATGTGCTCCGACTTCTTCAATCCCAGATTCTGCCAATTCTTCCCGCCATCATCTGAACGGTAGATCCCATCGCCGTAAGCCACGCTGCGCTGCGAGTTGCTTTCCCCCGCTCCCACCCACACCACCGCCGGATCATTCGGATCAAGCGCAACCCATCCAATCGAATACGATCCTTCCTTGTCGAACACCGGAGTCCACGTCGTCCCATCGTTCACCGTCTTCCAAACTCCGCCCGAAGCCACGCCCACGTAATACTCAAACTTGTTCTTCGGATTCACCGCGATCGCCATCACCCGCCCCGAAGCTACCGCCGGCCCAATCGAGCGGAACTTCAACCCCGAAAAAGTATCGGCGTTCATCCCGTCTTCTTCTTTTCCTCCTTTGGCTCCTCCTTTTTCTCCTCTTTCTTTTTGTCTTTCTTCTGGTCTTTCTTAGCGGCGGGCTGCCCCGCCTTGTCCGCATCCTTATCCTGCGGAGCGGCAATCAAAAAAGAGAACGTCAAAAACATTGCGGCAACAACAACTGCGATGCGCGATTTCACAAGCGGCTCCAAATGAGAGATTTCCAAAACCGATATGTATACAGGATTCCCGCCAGAGTTAGTAGCAGGTTTTCCGCAATCCCTCAAGTCTGTCATCCTGAGCGGAGGCGGTGCTTCGCGAACGCGAAGCACCGTCGGAGTCGAAGGATCCCTTATGGGCCTGCGCCGCCACTGGCCTCGCATGGCGTTTCGACCACTGCCTGGCGCTTCTAGCTTCTTAACTGGTTGGGGGCATGTTCAAGCATCCCAGGAAGTCTCACTTGTTAAAATCATCCCCATGCCACCCAAGCCCCACGGCCACGACACCCGCGACGTCAAACTGACCAAGAACAACTGCTTCGTCTGCGGCCCCGACAATCCCGAAGGCATGCGTCTGGAGTTCATCCTCGACGAGGAACGCCAAACCTTCGTCTGCAAATTCCGCCTCGACCAGCGCTACACCGGACCCCCGGGCCACTGCCACGGCGGCATCATTGCCTGCATCCTCGACGACGCCATGGGCAAGGTCAACAAACTGCATCACGTAATCGCGCTGACCCGCGAAATGACCGTCGAATACCTCAAGCCCGTCCCATTGCATGAGCTGCTGCGCGTCGAAGGCCGCGAAGTCAAAGTACAAGGCCGCACCCACGTAAACGCCGCGGAAATCCTGAACGAAGACGGCGAAGTCCTAGCCCGCAGCCGCGGCATCTTCATCGCCATCGACCCCGGTAAAATGTTCGCCAAATACGTGGACCGTTAATCGGACCAGATTTACCCTGTGATCCTCTGTGTCCTCTGTGTTGAAGGGTTTGACTGGCAACTGACAACTGGCAACTGTTCCACAGGGGTACCGCGAATCGCGTAGCGGCTGTAAAATAAACCCAGCTTAGCCGAAGCCCGAAGTCCGCTCCAGAAAAGAGTCCACCATGTCCCAAAACAACGGTAGCAACACCAGTCTCCGCCTAAAGACCGGCCTAGCCGAAATGCTAAAGGGCGGCGTCATCATGGACGTCACCAACGCCGAGCAAGCCTCGATCGCCGAGAAAGCCGGCGCCGTAGCCGTAATGGCGCTGGAACGAGTCCCCGCGCAGATCCGCGCTGAGGGCGGCGTCGCCCGTATGGCCTCGCCTAAGAAGATTCGCGAAATCATGGCCACCGTGTCGATCCCGGTAATGGCCAAGTGCCGCATCGGACATTTCGCTGAGGCGCAAATTTTGCAGGAACTTGGCGTCGACTACATCGACGAGTCCGAAGTGCTTACTCCCGCTGACGAAGCTCACCACGTTGACAAGCACGCGTTCAACGTCCCATTCGTCTGCGGAGCGCGCAATCTGGGCGAAGCCCTGCGCCGCATTGCTGAAGGCGCGGCCATGATCCGCACTAAGGGTGAGGCCGGCACCGGCGACGTAGTCCACGCCGTCAAGCACATCCGCCAGATCGTGCAGGAAATGAAAATCCTCACGGTGCTAGGCGAAGAAGAACTCTACGCCAAAGCCAAAGAGCACGGAGCGCCCTACGAACTGATAAAGCTGGTAGCCAAAACCGGCAAGCTCCCCGTCCCCAACTTCAGCGCGGGAGGCATCGCCACCCCTGCCGACGCCAGCCTGGTCATGCAGCTCGGCGCCGAAGCCGTCTTCGTAGGCAGCGGCATCTTCATGAAAGACAGCACCACCTTCGCCGACCCCGCCGAAGCCGAAAAGCGCGCCCGCGCCATCGTCAAAGCCGCCACCCACTTCAACGACCCTAAAGTGTTACTTGAAGTCAGCGAAGACTTGGCAGGAGCGATGAAGGGGCTGGCTGTCGCGGGCTTGGACGAGGCGCAGATGCTGCAGACTCGGGGATGGTAGATGGACGAACTCATTCGAGACGTTTACGAGACATCTTGTGCTGCTCAGTTGGTGACAGAGCCTTCTTATGCGAGGGGCCTGGCAGGGAATCCTCTATGCCCTCTCCCACGCTAGAGTAAATCTGAGTCCCGTGCTTCCGAACGTATGACAAGGGAACCTTGGGGTTGTTGATATCCCTGTCTCCGTCGGCCTTCCACTTTTCGCTCCATCTCTTGTACCAGTATTCCATTGCCTCCGGCTTCAGTAAGAAAATCTCCTTGAGCTCGATGGCTTCGTACGTTGCGAAAATCCAATCAACCTTCCGGTACTTCTCGATAATCACAGGGTTCAAATGGTGATGAGTTGTAAACTGATCAGTTCGGAGCAAGTTCACCGTCTTAAGCTCGTATTCGTGTCCGTCGTCGTTGACAGCATCGTTTCCCTCCCGTGATTTAAGGACTCGCAGGCCGAGGATCAGACAGACTTGCAGAATCTTCCCGCCATTGTCCTGGAAGATGTCGAGTATGCCGTGCTTCATCGCCAACTTTTGATATTTGCGAACAGCAGGAAAGAGCTTTTTCAGCAGCTTTGCATCTTCGTGGGACTTCATGCGGGCCGATCTTTCAGAAGATCGCTCGGACTTGTGCTCAATGCCTTGGCGAGCCTCGCGATATTGTCGATCGAGATATTCCTCTCAGACCGTTCAACTGACCCGACATATGTCCGATGAAGACCCGCAGCATCCGCCAATCGTTCCTGCGAAAAGCCTTTTTTCAATCGCAGCCGGCGGATGTTTCGTGCTAATGTGGCTCGAACAGAAGGAATGGATGTTTTTGGATGGGCCACGCCTAAGGTTCGCCCTAAAGATGACTATGCGTCTACAGACTTTAAGTAGCTTTTTAGCCTTTAGAACGGCGCGGAGTAGTGATGGAGAGTAAGCTAAATATTGTGCCCTTCAGTCCGGCCTACACTACAAAGTACGGTGCAGCGTACTGCGGTGATTCGCTCGACCTCTTGGCTGGTCTACCGGACGAAAGTATAAACCTTGTTTTTACCTCCCCGCCCTTTGCCTTGCAGCGCCAGAAGTCGTATGGAAATAAGGATCAGTCTGAGTACATCGACTGGCTTGCACAATTCGCAAAGCAAGTACATCGTGTTCTGAAAAATGACGGTAGCTTTGTGATCGATCTGGGGGGCGCCTACGAAAGGGGCGTTCCTGTTCGGAGCCTTTACAACTTCCGCGTGCTAGTTCGTTTTTGTGACGACCTCGGATTCTTTCTCGCGGAGGACTTCTACTGGTTTAATCCGTCGAAGCTGCCGAGCCCCATAGAATGGGTCAATAAACGAAAGATGCGGGTTAAGGATGCGGTGAACACGATATGGTGGTTGAGCAAGACGGAATGGCCAAAAGCGGACATCACAAAGATTCTCGCGCCTTATAGCGACAGGATGAAAAAGCTGTTGGAGAATCCGTCAGCTTTTTATACCCCGAAAGTGCGTCCGTCCGGACACGACATTGGAAATGGGTTCGGCAAGGACAACGGAGGCGCGATCCCGCCCAACCTGATCCAGATCTCCAATTCGGAGTCTAACGGCCAATATCTTGCGGGTTGCAGGACGATAGGAGAGGTACAGCACCCTGCTCGCTTCCCCGTTAAGCTGCCGGAGTTGTTCATCAGAATGCTAACTGAGCCAGGGGACATCGTTCTTGATATCTTCGCAGGATCGAATACAACAGGCCAGGTCGCAGAACAGGAGCAGAGGCGTTGGCTGGCTTTTGAGCTCTCCCGAGAATACGTGGCAACCTCAGCCTTTCGATTTCTTGATAGGAGAATTACCCGGGAGGAGATCCAACAGATTTTCGGTCGGATTCAGCAGGGCGAGCCGGTCGAGCTCAGGGAATATGCAGTCCAAGGGGAGCTGACAGCCCTAGAGTCAATAGTTGACGGAACCAGCGGGGCATGAGGGTCTCCGGGTCGCGCGTTAAGACCTAGCGTAGGCTGAAATGATGAAGTGGGTGGAAGTGGATTCGACGAACGTATCCGCAGTCGGCTACGACACGCTGAAGCGTGAGCTTGGCATCAGGTTCCACGGGAGCGGGAAGGTTTACCTTTACTTCGATGTTCCACATAGAGAATACCAAGAATTCATGGCCGCTAAGTCAAAAGGCACATATCTAAACCAGGTGTTTAAGATGAAGGGTTATGAGTACAGGGAAGCGGATGCTGCGGAAGACCTGCCCAGCTAAGCGATAAACTCCGCTCCCGACGGTCGGCGTAAAATGCAACCATGACCAGCAAAGTTTCCGAGATTCTAAAAAAGGCCCTAGCTCTTCCTCCCGAGGCACGAGCCGCCATTGCCGGATCGCTCCTCGAAAGCCTCAATGACGCTCCAGCCGACGAAGGCGTCGAAGCTGCCTGGTCCGAAGGGATCAAGCGCCGTATCGAAGAGATTGATTCGGGCAAGGTTCAGATGATTCCGTACGAGGAAGAGCGGCGGCGCCTTGCAGCCCGGCTGTCCGATGCCGCCCGCTAAGCCATATCACTTTCCACCCGGAGGCGTGGCAGGAATTCGAAACTGCCGATAACTGGTATCGCCAGCCCGGAAGAGTCCCGACACCAGCGCAGGCTGTCGTCCCAAATCGGCACGCGCACAACGAAATCGCTCATTACTCTCTTGCCATCTTCGGCGCCATCGCGGAAACTCCGCTCAGGGCCCGTGGTGCAACGGTAGCACGGCTCTCTGTCAAAGTGCAGAGGTCCTTCGCTTCGCTCAGGATTTCGGCACGCGGCTTGGACGCCGCGTAAACGCCTCAAGTTCGACTCCCGCCGGGTCCACACTCCCTCTTCTGTGGAGGAGCTGTTTTGGGGAGAAAACGCGGAGATAATCTCCCCAAGTAACTTGACACTGCCGTAATGATCACACGATACTAAGACCTGACAGAGAGCCGCACCACGTTTTATGGCCCCGCCAATCCGGGGCCATTTCCATTTGGGCCGGGTGCCACAAGTCTCGGGCCTAATCCCATGTCCTGCACAGGCGGGTGGCCCAGATCTCGGGCAGCCGAGAATCTTATCTCTCGCAAAGGCGGCGAGACCCTTCGGCAGGCTCAGGGCAGGCTCCTTCGGCAGGCTCAGAGCAGGCTACGGGGGACCCCTTCAGAGCGTGTTGTCAATCATTGACAATCCTTGCGACGAGTGTTATTTCTGTCCCATGCCCATCAACGTCAATCTGACTCCCGAACTCGAAGGCCTGATCCGCCAGAAGGTCTCCTCCGGCCGTTACAACTCCGCCAGCGAGGTGGTGCGTGAGGCCCTGCGTTTGATGGAAGCCGAAGATCAGCTGCGCGCCGCGAGGCTGGCGCAGTTGCGGCATGACATTCAAGAGGGCCTGCAGAGCGGTCCCGCGCGTCCCTGGAATGTGGCCGAGATGAAACGCGAGGGACGCAAAAGGCTCGCGACCCGCACAGCCTCCAGCCGCAAGTAGATGCCCAGCGTAGTCGGCGGATGGCCAAGGTCTGGGGCCGCTAATCCCATGTCTCGCAAAAGCAGCGAGACATGGGGCACCCCATTTCAAATATCCTTCAAGCATCTTCCAACAATCTCAGCATGCCGATGAGTAGATACGCTTCGGTCACGCCGCTGGCGGGCGGATTGTCATCACTAAGATATCCGTGTCGTTGATTCGCACTGGGCCCGGTTCGCCTGAGGAGTACCAGCGAAAACTGCTCCACTGCCACTGTTCCGGCGAGGCCACCAGCCCGCGCGCCACGGGATTACGGTGGATGTAGCGCAGCTTTTCAATTCGCTTCTTCTCCGTCCAAACGTTGAAGTCATAGAACCGCGCCATCCAGAAGGGGTTCGACTTCTTAGAGTCACCTACACTGGGGGTGCCCCAGGTCTCGCTGGTTTTGCGAGACCTGGGAACGGCGCCACCGCCATTCAAACTTCGGACTACACCGAGTTTCAACGCCTGAATGGCGGTTGAGAGAGTCGCCCGCTGTGGTTCACTTACCAACAAATGAACGTGTTCCGGCATGACGACATATCCAAGAACTACAAGCCGATAGCGGCGGCGCACTCGTTCGAGGATTTTGAGGAATAAATCGCAGCGTGCTGGGTCAGCGAGAAGTGGCTGTCTGTCGTAGCAACTGAACGTGAGCGAATGTAAGTCTCTGCCGCCATAGAAGCGATGTAGAGCTTGAGCCATTAGCAGAAGGTAAGAGAAACAAACCGGGAATGTCTGTGACATCTGAACATCGAGAGTTGTGATGGTTCCTCCCATGTCTCGCAAAACCGGCGAGACATGGGGCACCCCCAGCCGTTCTAGTCCTCTAACCCATCTGTGGAGATGAAGTTTCGCTCGGGGAGAGAACGCAGAGATAATCTCCCCAAGTAACTTGACTTCCCGCACCGCCCGACTAATACTGAAACTGGACAGAGTGCTTGCACCACGGTATTTGCCGAAATGGCTCCGGATATCCGGAACCATTCGCGCATAGTCCGCCGCGTACCCCCGAGACCCTTCGGCTTCTCTTAGGGCTGGCTATGGGATCCTCTTCTTCTCCCTTGACAAGGGGTAGGTCCGGGGTCATAGTGTGTTCGTCTTCCCCATAGGTTCGATCAATCCAGGGACAACTTAACGTAGCTGATTGAGGACATTCATTGCCTCACTTGGCGTGGCTGTCGTTCAGAACCGTGCGACAGCGTCGTTGGTCGTCATTGGTCATGGAGCTGTTGGAAAGTGTTGGCAAGCGATTCGAATTCAAGGAGGAACTTATGGCACAGGAATCTACCGCACGCAATCTCGAATTTTCACCGTCGGATGTTTTGGTGAGAGGTGTCTTGGAACATGTGCTGGGACCTGGCGGAGAGACCACCGGCAAGGCCATCTCGCTGGACCATCCGCTGCTTCTTGAGGGGAACACCGTATGGTCGATTGAGGTTGAGGGAGTGAAAGAGCCTGCGGCTTTCGGGAAGTACGTCGAAGCAGTGGGCTCAATTTCCTATCGCAAGGGAGTCGAACGGCCATTTTGGCCAGTTCTGGAGATCTCCGAGCTAAAGCCCCTAAAGCTGGATGGTCGAGCCAAGAGGTCACTTACGCAGAGAGAAGTTACTTTGACCGTTCAGCCATCGGTGTTTACGTGGACCAATATTGCGGGTCAGGCCGGAACCGTCTCCGAAGATCACATATAGCGTTTATAACGGGAGCCGATCCGATCTAAACCTCACGTTTCCTACGACGGCGCAGGTCTGCTTTGTAGTGAGGGATGCTGGGACAAAAAAGGAACTGTGGAAGCATCCTGAAATCAGCGGCGACACGGTGACGCACCTCAAGATCGATCCGGGGAAGACCTTCAGCCAGACAATCGAGCTTCCCACAAAGGCAGCGCCGGTGCCTGGAATCTACGTCATGGATGTGAGTTTCTGCAGTCATGACGAGTTCGATTTGACCACAAGGTTTGAAGTCGCCATTAGTTAGAAAGGTGAAGGACTTCGGCTCGTTCGTGAGGCGGGGTGACCCAGATCTTGGGCGCCGAATCCCATGTCTCGCAAAAGAAGCGAGACCCTTCGGCTTCGCTCAGGGCAGGCTATGGGGCACCCCCTTTCAACTCCTCGTTGGAAAATGCGCCTTTTCCCCGTTTTGGGAAAATCTTGTCAAGCCCCCTTGATGGTCGGTTTTTGGGTCAACTCGCTGATTCGAGGGGAGAAATAAATTTGGTTATTGTGACGGTTTACCCCTATGCGGCATGATATAATGGAATTATAGAATCGAAACAGAAGCGCAGGCCTTCCCGGTCTGCGCTTTTTTGTTGGTAAAGGAGATATGGCGCGGACGGTGTTCAGGACACCGAGGCCGCGCTTTTTTATGCCTCGAAAATCAAATTCGGCGAAAAAGCGGAGGGTTGCCAAGATTTGGAAGCTGGTTGCGCCCGCGCGCAAGGGGCTGGGGGAGGCCGTAGAGGCTGCGTTCCTGGCTCGGGTCACGATGCTGGGCTTTCCCGTGCTGAAGCCTTGGGGAGATAGCCGTCCTTATGACTTTGCGGTTGAAACCTGGCGGCTGTGGCGGGTGCAGGTGAAATGCGCGACCAGCCATCGCGGTACTCGATGCGATGCGAGGGCTGCCGGCAGCGGGGCGCTCTATACGCTGGATGACATCGATTTTCTGGTGGCGTATGTGATCTCAGAGAATCTGTGGTACGTGGTTCCGGCGGATGCGTTTGTTCCGAGGGCGACGGTTCACTTTAACTATGGGCCGAAAAGCCAGGGGATGTTTGAAATATACCGCGAGACCTGGTGCCTGCTGGCTTGTTCGGCGAGGGCGCGGGGCAGAGGCGATATCCCCAGGCGATGCCGATGCGAGGAGATGCCGGTGCGCTGCGCGGTGTGTCCGAAGAGGTGAGGAGGGCGATTGCAGTGCCGATTCCCACTTCTCGCGAAAGCGGCGAGAAGTGGGACGCGCCAGGCCCAGCTCAATCTAGCCGACTTCCCAACTAATCGACGGCACTATCACCCCGAAGTTGGAAATGGCGCTGCTCCCGGAGAATGTCCCAAAGCCATCTCCCGTATCGTCGCTTCCGCACCACACCCACAGTGCATACCAATGATCGGGATCAACCTGAAAGCTGGCAGAGAGGGGAAATGCACGATTGGAATTGCCGCCGTTCGCATCGTTCCACCACGAGTTATTACTCCACAAAGAGATCATCTGGTCCACGACGGTGGCGGTGAAATTTCCCGCCCAATCATAGCTCGCGGCGTAGAGTCCGATGAAACCGTCGGTATGTGCCGAGTCGAGAGTGCAGAACTCCTCCCACGAGAAGGACAGGGACGGGCTGGACCAGACGCTGAAGTTCGATACGCAATCGATCGGGGACGAAAAGAATATTCCGACCGCGGCACGGGCGCTGGCGCTGGCCGCATTGTCCCCGGTCGCCATGCTGATGTACATCTCGCCGGTGCTCGTACTGGCAGTCGTGGAGATAGTGGGCGACCCGTTCTTTGCGCTCCATGTCCAGGGATAGTCGAATGGCGCGGTGCGCGTACCGCCTAGCGAGCCCAGAAACACGCGCTCTTTGGGCGCGACAACCTTGGGTGGAGCGCCGCCTCGGGGCCGCAGTGACTTCAACCGAGCCCGCCGCTGGCGCATGGATACGGCCCATGCGGGGTCGTTTCGTAATGGTCCTAGTAACTGGTTCCGAAGCTCGGCATTGGCGTGTGCCGATTGCGTGCGCTGCTTCTGAAGATCACGGAAGCGCTGGCCCAGCGCCTTTTCAAGATCAGCCATCCCGCGCAGCACTAGCTTCGCAGGCGCCGCGTCGTGGCCAAGGATGCCCTTGACGAGGGAAATTTTGCGTTGCTTCAGATCCGCCATTGCAGCCGCCTCTCTTGAGTCGGAAGTACCGAAGGGCCCGAACAAACGAAGCACCTTACGGGTGCCCCGGATCATAGTCCAAGACCAATTTCCTTTCAACCGCGGGTGGCTCACTCTTCGCGCTTTTTCTCGAAGTAGACATTCTCCGTGAATATTGTTGGAATGAGCCGGCCCGCCTGTGCAGCGCCACGACCAAGGCTGCCCCACGAACAAAGACGGGATTTTGCCTCCCCGCCGGGGTGCTCGCTGATCCATTAAAATCAAATGGACCCGAACGATTGGGCGGACTTGCCAACGACTAACGACCTCTATGACCATCGGAGTCCTGGCTCTGCAAGGCGATTTTGACGCCCACCGCCGCCGGCTCGAAGAGCTGGGCGCCAAAGTTGTGCTCGTCAAGAACCCCGGGCAACTGGACGAGATCGATGGCCTCGTCCTCCCCGGAGGCGAGTCCGGCACATTCCTGAAATTGCTGGGAGAAGAAGGATTCGAAAAGCTCAAGCAGTTCGTGCGGCTCAAGCCCACCTTCGGCACCTGCGCCGGCGCGATCTTGTTAGCCAGCGAAGTCGAGAACCCGAAGCAGGCCGGCCTGGGCGCAATCGACATAAGCATCCGCCGCAACGCCTACGGACGCCAAATCGACAGCTCCATCCGCGAAGGCAAGCTTCTGCAAAGCTCTCTCAACCATAAGCCGGGCTCACCGCTCGAAATGGTCTTCATCCGTGCCCCCAAAATCGAGCGCGTAGGCGCAGCCGTAGAAGTAATCGCCACCGAAGGCAAAGACGCAGTAGCCGTCCGGCAGGGAAGAGCGCTGGCCGCAACCTTCCACCCCGAACTCTCCGACGACCCGCGCGTCCATCAAGCATTCCTCGATCTGATCAGCTCGTGTGGGACGGACACTCCTGTCCGTCGCCTTTGACGTTGCTGTTGAACTTGATGTTGTTCCTGCTGTTGCTCCTGAGATTGCAAGTGTCTTTGCACTTGATGTTGAAGTAGCCCACAAACCCAACCCCAAAGTCAAAAGCGTCGGACAAGAGTGTCCGACCCACACAAGCATCGCTTATACTAGCTCCATATGTCTGGGGTTCCACACAAGACCTTCTACCTCGAAACCTTCGGCTGCCAGATGAACGTGCATGACTCCGAAAAGGTCATTGGCACGCTGGTGCACGAGGGCTACCGGCAGGTGGAGACGGTCGAGCAGGCTGACTTGATTCTGTACAACACCTGCTCAATCCGGGACAAGGCGGAGCAGAAGGTCTTTCACCGTCTGGCGGACTACAAGAAGCTGCTGGCCCAGGGCAAGAAGTTTGGCGTGCTGGGCTGCGTGGCGCAGCAGGAAGGCGAAAAGATTTTCGAGCGCGCGCCGCATGTGTCGCTCGTATGCGGATCGGCCAGCTATCGCAATCTGCCGCAAATGCTGGTGCAACTGGAAGGCGCCCAACGTGAGGCAGGGAAGTCCGAAGGCCGGAAGCCGGAAGCCGGAAGCCCGGTCCGCGTGACCGGACTCGACGATCGCGAAACCGACGAGTGCTTCGAGACTGAGTTCACGGCCCGCACCAATCCGCATCGCGGATATATCACCATCATCGAAGGCTGCGACAAGTTCTGCGCCTACTGCGTGGTGCCGTTTACGCGGGGCAAGGAGCGCAGCCGCACTTCGGAGTCGGTGCTCGCGGAAGCCCGCCAGATGGCCGATCTCGGCTACACGGAGATCCAACTGCTGGGGCAGAACGTGAATTCCTATAAAGATCCGGCATGTAACGGCTCCGGAAAGAAGACGTTCGCAGAGTTGCTGGCGGCCGTGGGCGAGGTGCCGGGGATTCGGAGAGTGCGGTTTACGACGTCGCATCCGCGCGACTTTGGGCGGGACATCGTCGAGGCCATCGACGCCGTGCCCACGCTCTGCGACCACGTGCACCTGCCGGTGCAGAGCGGATCGGACCGCGTGCTGAACGCCATGCAGCGGCTCTACACCCGCGAGCAATATCTGGAGCGCATCGCCTGGATGAAGTCAGCGAAGCGCGAGATCAGCATCACCAGCGACGTGATCGTAGGATTTCCGGGAGAGACCGAAGAGGACTTCGCAGAGACTTTGGGCTTGCTGGAGGAAGTCGGCTACGACAGCGTCTTCACGTTTCAAGTATTCTCCACGGCCGAACACGCCGTCGCTGGCGCTGGAGGATGCGATCCCCGATGAGGAAAAGGCGCGGCGCCTGGAAGTCCTGATGGCAAGGCAGAAGGAGATCCAGATCGCGCGGTACAAGAAATATATAGGGACGATATTGGAGGTAATGGTTGAAGGGCGAAATGAAGCGCGCGGGCAGTGGATCGGCCGCACTTCGCAAAACAAGACGCTAAACTTTACCGCGCCAAAGTCGTCCGCGCCCAGGGTGGGAACCTACGTCCCGGTAAGAGCCACGGCCAGCTTTCCGAACAGTCTTTTAGGCGAAATGGTGGTATAAGAAGCAAAGAAAGGCAGACACAGTCGGGGTTCAAAGTCAAAGGAGTTCCGACTATGGAAGTAGAGATGACAATCCGTGGCCTTTTGATGGATCCGGTTAGCAATATGCCGATTGTGATCCTTAAGGATGTGGCGGGGGATAGTGTGCTGCCGATCTGGGTGGGGGTTTATGAGGCGAACGCGATTGCGCTGGAGATGGAGAAAGTGAACACGCCGCGGCCGATGACCCACGATCTGATCAAGAACGTGCTGACCGGGCTGGAGACGCAGGTGCATAAGGTTGTGGTGACGGAGCTGCGCGAGGACACGTTTTATGCGGTGATCTGGCTGGAGCGCAGCGGCGAGGTGATCAGCATTGACTCGCGGCCGTCGGATGCGCTGGCGCTGGCGCTGCGGGTGGATTGTCCGATCTTTGTGGATGAAGTGGTGTTGAAGAACTCGAAGCAGGCGGCGAACGGGTCGGACCGCGTGACGGCCGAAGAGCTGCGCAAGTATCTGGAAGGGCTGAACGACGAGGATCTGGGGAAGTACAAGATGTAGCAGTGGTCAGTGGCCAGTGGTCAGTGTCTAGTGAACCCCTTCGGACTTGGCTTATCATCAATTTTCATCTGCGATGCGCCATCTTCTTTGTTGACATCACAATAACTCTCGTGACATCACATTATTACCATGCGCACCACCTTGAACCTCGATGACGACGCACTGAAGATCCTGCGGGAATACTCCGACTTGATTACGGCAGATCAAAGGCGTTAAACACAGGGAGACACAGGGGTTCACGGGGTAAATCGAGCGGATGCGTCAAGCTGTGTCGTTTACATAATACCTGTTATCGGACATTGCGGTTGGTGGCTCAATTTGAATCCTTCGGCTTATCGGTGCTTGGGAATACGATTTTGGGATGGAATAGCGTGCCGGCTACACGGGTAGCGATGGCGATCAGGTCCCTTTGGCCGTGGAAGACTTTCACCTGGCGGGCGCGGGAGAGTTCGGGGAGGTTGACGGGGCGTCCGGCGCGAATGCGGGCGGCGGTGGCGTCGTCGGCGGTGACGGAGGGAAATTGGGGTAGGAGTTGGCGAGGGTGGACGAAGAGGTCGGCCATGCTTTGATGGCAGGAAACAGCAGGTTCCTCACCGGGCTTTCCGCCCGGTTCGGAATGACAATCCTTTACTTGTACTTCCTCTATTTCTACTTCCTTCATTTGTGCTTCTGCTATATGTCTCTCGATTTCTTCGAGGGTGTGGGCCTGGGTGATTTGGAATTCTGCTACGGCGGTGCGGCGCAGGGATTCCAGGTGCGCGCCTGAGCCCACGAGTTGGCCCATTTCGTGGGCTACGGAACGCATGTAGGTTCCGGAAGCGACGCGGGCGCGGAAATGGGCTCGTTCACCTTCTACTGCCAGGATAACGAATTCTTTGATCTCGACTTGAACCGGCTTCAGGACTACCTCTTTTTGTTTTCTGGCCAGTTTGTAGGCGGGGACGCCGTGGATTTTCTTGGCGGAGAACGGGGGCGGGACTTGCTCGATTAGGCCTTGAAATCTGGCGGCGAGCTTTTGGAGAGTCTCCAAGCTAAGATCGGGCCTTTGGCCCTCTGGATAGCCGAGAGCCTGCCCTGAGCTTGTCGAAGGGGCGGCCGTCCCCACATGTGCCTCTAAAGGGTCGCCATCGGCATCGTAGGTGTTGGTGGCGAAGCCGAAGCGGATCACGCCTTCGTAGGTCTTCTCGGACGCGGTGTAGAACTGAGCCAGTCGGGTTAGACTGCCGGTGACGAGCGGAAGCACGCCGGTGGCGAGGGGGTCGAGCGTGCCGAGATGGCCGACGGAGCGCTGCTGCAGAATGCGGCGCATGCGGTTGACCACGTCGTGCGAGGTGAAACCGGCGGGTTTATCGACGATGATGACGCCATTCATGAGAGGATTTGGTAATTTGGTAATCGGGCAATTTGTTAATTTCGGAAGGTGAAGATCCCCCAGGGGCTAAAGCCCGCATTGGCCGTGGATGATGTACGCGGCGCTGAAGCGCCGCTCTTCCACGTCACTGCACGCACCTGACTCTTCCGCAGTAAGATTACCCGATTACTAAATTAGCAGATTCCTTATGCTTCCTATTCGCGATGACCTGCCTCGGTACAGCACTCCGTGGGTGAATTACTTTCTGATCGGGCTGTGCCTGGTTATTTTTCTGTTTGAGAGCTTGCTCGATCCGGGGAGCCAGGAACTGCTGATTCGCCAGTTCGGAGTGGTGCCGTCTCATCTGGCGGCATTTCTGTCGGGTTCGCCTCAGTACTCGCTGCTGGCCGTGGTGCTTCCCTTCTTCACGTCGCTGTTTTTGCACGGGGGGTGGATGCATGTGATCGGCAACATGTGGTTTCTTTATATTTTTGGCGACAATGTTGAGGACTATCTCGGACACTTCAAGTACCTGGTGTTTTACCTGCTGACCGGCGTGCTCGCGATGGGTACGCACATGGTCATGAACCTGCATTCGACGGCCCCGGCGGTGGGAGCGAGCGGAGCGATCGCGGGGGTGCTGGGGGCATATTTCGTGCTGTATCCGCGGGCGCGGGTGCTGACCTGGTTTTTCGTGTTTGTGGTGTGGGTGCCGGCGTGGATCATCCTAGGCTACTGGTTTGTGTTGAACTTTCTGAGCGGAACCGCGACCGCGCTCTCGGTGCAGGGGCAGAGCATGGGAGGAGTGGCGTTCTGGGCGCACGTGGGCGGATTTGTTTCTGGAGCGTTGCTGGTGAAAGTTTTTGGGGAGCGGAAGCTGCGGTATCCGTATGCGGTGGGGTGAGAGTGCGGAGAGGATCGAAGTCAAGATCAAAGTCAAAGGCGACGGACAAGAGTGTCGCTCCCGCACGGGCACTCTTGGCCACACGCCGGACAGCCGCCGGGACGGCGGCGCTACTATTTCTTGGGGCGGGACTCCGGGGGGACAAGGCCGGCTACGCGGTAGTAGACGGCTAGTTGGCCGTAGTGTTCGCCGTTGTGTTCGATGAAGCTGTAGGCCATGTCTGAGACGCGGACCTGCTTGTGTTCAAAGGGGTCGACGAGCAGATCGGACATTCCTTTATCGCCTTTGGCTTGGATGGCGGCGGCGCCGTCGGCGAACGCTTTCTTCACGAAGGCCACGATGTCGGCCTTGGTTTTGAAGTCCGAGCGCTTGGGGTCTTCTTCGGCGGGCATCTTCTTGCCCATGGCGGGATCGGTGAAAAAGTAATTCGCGTTGGCGGCGTGGAGCAGTTGCTCGGCAAAGCTGCGCTGGGCGGGCGTGGGCTTGAAGTCGTATTTGTCCTCGGGAAAATCTTCGGCCATGGCGATGAGCTTGCGGCCAATGTCGTTCCAGGAGTCGAGCACAACTTTCGAAGGACTATCCGGGGGCTTTACGGCGGCTTCCTTCTTGTCTTGCGCGTGTGCGGGAAACGTGAGAATGGCTACGGACAACAGGGCTGCGACGAAAAATGGTGCCTTGCTCATGGAAAGCTCCTCTGGGGATGTCTTATTTCGGACGCAATTCTACAACAACGGGCCGGTGCCGTTGACCTAAAACCTTTACCACAGGGGACACAGGGTTTCACAGGGTAATTCCTGGCGCGGCTTTTACAAAAGGCCGGCGGTGGGGAGGATCTCCAGCGTTTCGACTGTGGCGTTCGGGGGTAGCAGGATTGCGTTGACGACTGCGGCGGCCACTGTGGTGGGAGACATCATCTTTTTTCGGGGGGCTTGCGGCCAAAGCGTTTTCCAGATGTCGGTGTTGGTGGCTCCGGGCAAAAGGGCGATTACGCGGATTCCCTTGGGGCGCAATTCCTCGCGCAGGGTGTTAGTTAAGCCGAGCGCACCGTGTTTCGAGGCGTTGTAGGCGGCCGATCCGGCGAAAGTGCGAGTGGCCGCGATGGAAAGATTGTTCACGATGGTGGCGCCGCGCTTCATGATTGCTAGCGCGGCCTGGGTAACGAGAAACATGCCCGTCAAGTTGGTCTCGATGACGTCCTGCCAGAGCGGCAGTGGCAGTTTGTCTACCGTGAGATTAGGGTGGGCGATGCCGGAGTTGTTGATGAGAATATCCAGGCGCTGGAATTGCCGGCGGATGGCGCGGAACAGATCGTCGACCGATTGCGGGGCGCGGACATCACACGGCTGCGCGAGGATTTGAATCTTTGCGGAGGCCAGTTCCCTGCCGATGCGGCGCAAGGCTTGTACGTCGCGGCCGGTTAGAACCAGAGTGCATCCTTGGGCGGCGAGGGCGCGGGCGATGGCTAGGCCTATGCCGCGGGTGGCGCCGGTGACTAGGGCGACGTGATTGCGCAGTTGCCGGGGGTTGCTGGCCAGAGTTCTGGGTGACACTAGGCTATCTTACAGAATCAGGAGCAAGATCAAAGGCAAGGTCAAAAGCAGCGGACAAGAGTGTCCGCTCTACACAATCCCACTTCTCGCAAAGTACGCGAGAAGTGGGGCACCCACAATTATCGAATCCGGAACTAAATCCAAAAGGCAACGTCAACATAAAAGTCAAAATCAACTTCAAGATCAAGGTCAAAAGCAGCGGACAGGAGTGTCCGCTCCACACGATGCTGTGCTCCACACGACCTGTTGCAGACGCCTAGATCCCGTTGGATCGCTGGCGGATCAGGGAGAGGAATTCCGAACGCGTTTCTTCTTCGTTGCGGAAGCAGCCCAGCATGGAAGACGTCACGGCTGCGGAATGTTGTTTCTCGACCCCGCGCATCATCATGCACAGATGGCGGGCCTCGATGACCACACCCACACCTTGCGGTTCGATTACTTTCTGGATGGTTTCGGCAATCTGGGTGGTGAGGCGCTCTTGAATCTGCAGGCGGCGGGAGAAGAGTTCGATGAGCCGCGGAACCTTGCTGAGGCCGATCACCTTGCCGTTGGGAATGTAGGCCACGTGCACTTTGCCGAAGAACGGCAGCAGGTGGTGCTCGCAGAGGCTGAACATTTCGATGTCTTTGACGATGACCATCTCGTCGTAGGTGACGGTGAACAGCGCGCCCTTGAGCAGGGCCTCGGGATCTTCGGTGTAGCCCCGGGTTAGGAATTGCAGGGACTTGCGAACGCGTTGCGGAGTTTGCTGGAGACCTTCGCGGTGCGGGTCTTCGCCGAGGCGGACGAGCATTTCATGGACGAGGTCTTCGAAGCTGGCGCTGGTGAGAGTTGGCTGTTCGATTGAGGGTTTCATAGTCGAGTTAATTTGTGCGATCGAGTGATCGGGCGATTGTGCAATGGAAGAACAATCACCCCGCGTATTCGAACGAATTCATCATGGTTTCTTCCAACCTTACTCTTTCCAGATGCGCCTGGTGGAAGCCGCGGTGCACTATTTCGTAAATCTGGATGCAGAGATTTTCCGTGGTGGGCACTTCCTGGGCGAATTCCGACAGGGTATTCAAATTCTCGTGGCCGTAGCGGGCTAGTACTTCCCTTTCGATGAAGCCATCGAGATCGGTGAGGTTGCAGACCATGCCCGTCTTTTCGTCAACCGGGCCGCTCACGGTTATCTCGACGATGTAGTTATGGCCGTGTCCGTAAGGATTGTTGCATTTGCCGTAGGTCGACTGGTTCTCCTCGTCCGTCATCACTTCGCTGTGCAGACGGTGGGATGCGGAGAAGAGGTAACGGCGTGATAGGTGCGCTTTCATCTACTTGCTCTCATGTTGAACGGTCGCTTAACTTCAAAACCTTTAACACCCTTCGGCTCCGCTCAGGGCAAGCTCCGGACACAGGGGTCCACAGGGCAACCCTTCTTTTTCTTCGGGTCATTCTTCTCCGTAGAAATCTACGAACAGATCTGGGGTTTCGTAGACTCGGACCCGGTGCAGCTTGGCTTGCTCTAGTTTGGTGGCGAGGCGCTGCCAGATCGCGATCGCGATGTTTTCCGTGGTCGGGATTTGATGCAAAAACTCGGGGACCTCTTTGTTCAGGAAGCGGTGATCCATGGCGTCGAGCACTTCGCGGTGCATGACTTCCTTGAGTTGCTTGAGGTCGACGACAAAACCGGAGCGGGGATCGACTTCTCCCTTTACCGTGACTTCGAGGGTGTAGTTGTGGCCGTGGCCGTTGGGGTTATTGCACTTGCCGAAGATGCGGCGGTTCTGCTCGGGAGTGAAGTCCGGGTTGTGGTAGTAGTGCGATGCGGAAAATTCGGCTTTGCGCGTGAGATAGACCATAGGGACAGTGGCCAGTGGTCAGTGGTCAGTGGCCAGTAAGCACCTTTCATCAGAATATGTGCGGCCCTTCCAGGGCACATTGCCGTTTGCGTGTGCGCTCTTTGAGCGCAGCAACAGATAGGAGAACAGGGGGAGGCCGAACAGGGCTAGGATGTTTGCGTCCCAGGAAAAATGTGCGCGGCGGATTCTTGTCAGAAACAACGCATACAAGATCACGCTCAGCATTCCTGCCGCGACGGCCGGCTGCTTGTGTCCGTGAAGAGCGGTGACGAGGCTGATTGCTGCGCTGGCTGCAATCAGCACAAACTCGAGTGCCCGCAGCGCGGCCAGGCGCACGGGCGAGGGGAACAATAGCGCCAGGTTTTTGGTCCAGCCTTCGCGGAGTTGGGCGAAGCTGCGATACATCCGGGTACGAACGGCGTCACCGCCGTAGCGGAAGAAAATCTTACGACCCGACTTCTTCACTGCGCGGGCGAGGGCGACATCCTCGAGCAGATTTCCGGCGATGGCGGCGTGACCGCCGACAGCGTCGTAGGCTTCGCGCGTAATCAGGATGTACTGGCCGTTAGCGGCGGCCGCGGGAGAGTTGGGATCGCTTACCTGGGACGGGCGAAAGCTTGCAGCCAGTTCGGCGAAGATCACGGGCATGATGGCTCTCTCCCAGAAGCTTTTCACGACTTGCTCCGGAGAATAGGAGAGCAAGGCTGCTCCTTGACGCTTGGCTTCTTCAAGGCTGCGGGCGAGCGAGCCCGGCAGGTGGATGGTGTCGGCGTCGGTGAAGAGGAGCCACTCGCCGCGAGCTGCTCTGGATCCGGCTGTGACGGCGTTGTTCTTGCCGGTCCAACCTAAGGGGAGAGGGCCGGCTTCAATGACTCGCACCTGGGGGCTGGCGAAGGATAAAGCTATGTCGCGAGTGCGGTCGGTGGAATGATCGTCGACGACGATGACTTCGAAAGCCACATCATTCTGCGCGAGAAGCGACTGAAGGCATGCACCGAGGCAGGTTTCTTCGTTGCGCGCCGGCACGATCACCGACACTGTGGGCCGCGCGGAAATGGTATCTGTCGCAGGCATACGTCGAATCCATTATTATAGCTGGGTGCGACTCATGCTTCGTTTCGCGGGCGCTATTGTCCCCGTCTTCATTATTTTGCTTCTATCCGGCTGCTACAGCGGGAGTCGGCCGCCGCGGGTCGGCAAGGCGGCTCCGGACTTCACGGTGAAGGACTCCGACCGCACGGTTACGCTGAGCCAACTCAAGGGTCAGGTAGTGGTGCTGAACTTCTGGGCGACGTGGTGCCCGCCGTGCATCGAGGAGATGCCGTCGCTGGTGCGGATGCAGCAGCGCATGCAGTCGAAAGGCGTGACCGTGCTGGCGGTGAGCGTTGACGTTGACGAGAGCAACTACCGGCGGTTCCTGAAGGACCACAATGTGAATCTGCTCACGGTGCGGGATCCGGACCAAAAGAGCAACGGGCTGTACGGGACGTTTAAGTTTCCCGAGACCTACATCATTGACCGCAATGGGGTCATGCGGCGGAAGTTTATTGGGGCGGTGGATTGGACGGAGCCGGAGATTATTGATTTCTTGAGCAAGCTCTGAATTCACCACGGAGACACGGAGTCACGGAGAAAATCTCAGGGCAGTTAATCACAGCTTTACATTCCGCAGGCGCAGGGCGTTGGTGATTACCGAGACTGAGCTGAAGCTCATGGCTGCGGCGGCGAAGATGGGGCTGAGCAACAGGCCGAAGAAGGGATAGAGCACTCCGGCCGCGATCGGCACACCGATTGCGTTGTAGACGAAGGCGAAGAATAGATTCTGCCGGATGTTGCGCATGGTGGCCTGGCTTAGCTTGCGGGCGCGCAGAATGCCGGTCAGGTCTCCCTTGAGCAGCGTGATGCCTCCGCTTTCCATGGCAATGTCGGTGCCGGTGCCCATGGCGATGCCGACATCGGCCTGCGCTAACGCCGGGGCGTCGTTGATGCCGTCGCCCGCCATGGCGACTACTCTTCCCTGCCCTTGCAGCTTGCGGATAATTTCCAACTTCTTTTCCGGCAAGACTTCTGCTTCGAATTCCTCAATGCCGAGTTCCTGAGCAATCGCGGTTGCGGTCGCGCGGTTGTCGCCGGTGAGCATGACGATGTGGATGCCTTGGGCTTTGAGCACTCGCAGTGCGTCCGGAGTGGAGGCCTTGACGCGATCGGCAACTCCGAGATTTCCTACGTATTTGCCGTCCACGGATATGCAGAGGGTTGTGCCGCCGGGCTGGGCCAGCGCCCCTACGACAGCCTCTTCAAGGGCTCCCACCTCAACCATCAGCGCGGCGTTTCCGACTGCGACTTTTTTTCCGTCAACTACGCCAATAATGCCCTTTCCGGTAATGGACGTAGTGCCATCTGGCTGAGGAAAGTTTAAGGCCTTTCCGAACGGCGTCCTCGACGACTGCCGCTGCCAGCGGATGTTCGCTGGCGCGTTCGAGGCTGGCGGCGAGGCGCAGCAGTTCGGGATCATCGGTAAGCGATTTTGAGTAGCTAAAGACTTGCGGCTTGCCTTCCGTGAGTGTTCCGGTTTTGTCGACCACGAGCGTGTCGACCTTTTCCAGAACCTCCAACGCTTCGGCATTCTTGATCAGCACGCCGGCGCGCGCGCCCCGGCCCACGCCGACCATGATCGCCATGGGTGTTGCGAGGCCCAACGCACACGGGCACGCGATGATGAGCACTGCAACCGCGTTGACGAGCGCGTGCGCGAGGCGCGGTTGCGGGCCGAGCAACGACCACGCGACAAATGTGAGCACTGCGACCGCGACCACGGTGGGAACGAACCACTTGGCCACGCGATCCGCGAGACGCTGGATGGGAGCGCGGCTGCGCTGCGCCTGGCCGACGAGTTGCACGATTCGCGCCAGCAAGGTTTCGCTGCCCACGCGCTCGGCGCGCATCACGAACGAGCCGGTGCCGTTGATGGTTGCTCCGATGACGTTGCTGTTGGGCGATTTCTCTACCGGCGTGGATTCGCCGGTGATCATGGACTCGTCAATCGAGCTGCGGCCTTCGAGCAGGACGCCGTCGACGGGAATTTTCTCGCCTGGGCGAACCCGCAGACGGTCGCCGGGATTCACCTGCTCGAGCGGAATATCCTTTTCAGTCCCGTCGGGGTTGAGCAGGTGCGCGGTGCGGGGGCTGAGATCGAGCAGAGCGCGGATGGCCGCGCTGGTGCGGCTGCGCGCGCGCAATTCCATGACCTGGCCGAGCAAGACCAGCGTCGTGATCGCAGCCGCGGATTCGAAGTAGACGTCGGGATAGCCTCCCATATTGCCAGACCCAGCACGCAGCGATTCGGGAAAAATCCGCGGCGCAATGGTAGCGACTACGCTGTATGCGTAGGCAACGCCGGTGCCCATGCCAATCAGGGTGAACATGTTCGGACTGCGATTGACGAGCGAAATCCAGAAGCGCTGAAAGAAGGGCGCGCCGCCCCAGAGCACGACCGGTGTGGCCAGAGCGAATTCCAGCCAGGGGAGAATTGAGCTCCAGGGGAACAGAACATATTGGTTATCCCAGAGGATGTCGAGTTCTCCCATGAAAGCGTGCGGCCAGATCATGCTGCCCATGGCGATTGCGAGGAGCGGGGCGGTGAGGGCGAGGCTGATCCAGAAGCGCCGGGTCATGTCGCGCAGTTCTGGATTGTCTTCGGCAGTTGCGGTGACGGTGCGGGGCTCGAGCGCCATGCCGCAGATCGGACACGAGCCCGGGCCGGGCCGCACGATTTCGGGATGCATGGGGCAGGTGTACTCGGTGCGCGTCGAGGGCGCGGCAAGGACGTCTGGTTCGAGGGCCATTCCGCAGGAAGGGCAAGCGCCCGGCTTCTTTTCGCGGACCTCGGGGCACATCGGGCACACGTAAGCGACGCTTTCGGCCGCCGCGTGTGAGGCTTGACTCTGGGGCTTGATCAGAGGCAGATGCGGATGGGTCGAGGAGGCGGCTGGCTTTGCCGCGCCCAGCATCACCAAACCGGACGGGCGAAGAGGGGCAGCCAGATATTTTGCCGGGTCTGCTTTGAATTTTTCCACGCATCCCGCACAGCAGAAGTAGTAGTTCTTCCCGCCGTGCTCATAGACATGCTTGGTGGTCGCGGGATTTACGTTCATTCCGCAGACCGGGTCGCGTTCGAGCGTGGGTGCCGGGTTAGAGGGTTTCGTGGACATGAGGTTTGCTTAAACCGGAATTCGCGAAGGTCCTCAGGGGCTAAAGAGACCGCGTGAGAACTTGTGCCGTCCCCTACGGGACTCTTTCCATCTTCCAACTTGCACCCGGCACTTCCGTGCCGGGCTTTCACATGCCGCCCCTTTCGGGGCTGGGGTTCGACGATTTCGTTCCACCTCTTCGCACGAAATTCAGTTCTCACGCACACCCTAAAGCCCAAGTCCTGTGTGAGCGATAGCGGCACGGCTAAAAGCCGTGCCCTGATACGAACCCTAGCTCCTTGTATGCTTCGATGGACGATGCTTTATATTGGATTCAGCCCGGGAGACAGCCGGGACGTCTGCATTCATGATTCATTGGCAGCAGAGGATTATCCCATGACTTACCTGGAAGTGGTTTTTCGCTACGGCGCCGCGCCCGGCGAAAACGAATTGCGGGCCATCGACGGCATGCGTGAAGTCTACGGAGTGCGCCGGGTTCAATTTAACGACGCGGAACGTACGGTGCGCGTGGAGTTTGACGCTTCGCGCCTTAAGGCGGAGGCCGTGGCTCGACTCTTGCGTCAGGCTGGAGTGGATGTGCGGGAGCGTTTGGCGCTGGCGTAGAGCCGGCGACGACGGCAGCAGTTGGGCTGCCAGCAACAACAGGTTCCCCTTCGGCAGGCTCAGGGCAGGCTCTCACGGGGCCTTTGGCTCTGTTCGGAAGGACAGAAAACTGGGAGATTTGAGGGAGGAACAAGAATGCAAGGGGCGCCCAAGAAAACCTCTGGCCGAAGTTCTTCTTGGAGCGCCCCGTTGCGCGCCACTTCGTCTGGTCTTTACATAAGCATCTCGCGTGCCGTCTGTAACCTACTCAAAATACAGAGCGCTGTAGGACGGGCTCGGTAGGAATTGCTCATAGCCGGGAAAGATTTACTTCGGGCGTGGGACGCCTAGCACCGAAAGGACCGAATGGTTGTGGAAAGGGACTAAAGCCGTACTTCTTGCGTCGTCTCACCGCTTCGTAAGGGGAAGACCTTACACAATCATGTCCGCAGCGACGAGAGCCTCAACGTTCGCAGCATCCGGCGACTTCCGCTATAATTCTAGGAAGTTTTCCTGCCTAGCAAAACCTGCGCCCTTAGCTCAGCTGGATAGAGCGTCTGGCTACGAACCAGAAGGTCGGGAGTTCGAATCTCTCAGGGCGCACCATTTTTCAATAACTTAGGGCACCCGGTGAAGGGTGCCCTTGGCTTTTGTCCGTGAATTGTCCGTGAAGCAGAAAATTCCTACCCGTTTGCTGCCATCTCGACTACGTTCTCTTGCGCCGCCGCGAGGTACGTCTGAGTCGCTCGGAGAGCCGTCCGAGGTCTGTCTCGGAGACGATGGCATAGCGCCGGAACATCGAATCCGTCTTATGCCCGGAAACCTGCATCGCCGTGACTTGCCACTCCCGCCGCGACCATGTTCCGGCAGGGGCTTCTGCGGAGATCGTGAAAGAGCCTGCGAATCCCCGCCTTGGTGCAAGCCGTCGCCCATGACTTTCTGAACTCCCGGATTTGCTTGCCCTTACGATGGAAGATCAACGCGGAAACATCACGGATTCCTTGAGCTTAAACTGCCGTGCTGCTTTGCGTCGTGTGATCAGTTCAGAGAGTTCGCCGGGCGCAGGTGGGTGTTAGGCATGGCTTGCGAGTTGGCGTCATTGCCATTCTCCATACCTTTAACGGGAAATTGGAGTTTAACTCACATGTACTCACGATGGTCACCGGGGGAGGATTACACGGGTCCTCAAGGATCTGGGCTCCTCGCGTTTACTACAATCACGACCGACTGATGAAGACTTGGCGGAAGGCCGTGATCGCACTTCTGCGAGCAGCCCTGCGAGCGGATCAGCTCTGGACGGAGCTAACCGTTGACCAGATGGGAGACCTGCTCCAGAAGCGCGAGCGCCGATACGGGAGCTTGGTCGAACAAGAGTTCAGCCCTGAACACACCGTAGGAACCGGAAAGGCGAAGCCCAGCGCTTGAAACAACCGCGGCGACATCGTTGGGGCAAAACCCAACCGTATCTAACCAGTCTTCCACGCCGCCCGTACGATTCAGAATCTCCCGCCCTTCTCGGCAGGGGGTCGTCGAAGCGATAGAAACACCCGATTAGTTCTTGAATTGCTGCTACCCAGACAATCAAGCAATAGCTAATATGAGTTCCGCAACAAAAGAACTCATGGTGTCGATATCTAAAGCATTTGTACCTTGAAATATTCCGGTTGCCATGCCACTCACACCTTGACTGACATAAAGATTACCTCTAAAAGGAACAAGTTGAAACACTGCAGCCAACGGGTTTCCTTTATTCTTGGGGCCAAACGCATTGTGGGTGCCCAGTGCGTAGCGCTGAATGTATTGTGGATCACCAGTACCATGCGGGATAAATGTAGCACTTCTGCTGGCGAGAGCCAGACGCAAAGCATCAATAAAGACGTTCTGCAAAGAATTAAGCGGGCTGTAATCGAAATTGATTGAGGGCTGCATGTTGCGCAGCGTGAAGTATTGCACCTCGGGTTCGATTATCTTCACACCCTGTTCAAAATATATGTCAAACACCCGGTCAGAGGCCTTCAACAAATTAAGTTGGTTGATGGAAGAGTCAAACCCTCCAAAACCGATTTCGGTAGATGCCTGAGCAGCGAATGAAAATTCTATGATCGCACTACCGCTCTCTTTAGTGGTTCTGTCGGTTGGCAATTCGAAACACAGCCTAACGTCATCGAAGAACGTGGTGGCATAGTTTTCGCCCAACGACGCTGGCACCGGAGTGAACAGCGTTCTCGGGGGGACGGAAGGCCACAAATGAGCTTTCATCGATGGACGATACGGAGGCAAGCTTGAATGCGGGAAAGCGGAGAGCACCTTGAGGTAAAACACCTTTGTTTGAGGAACAGTAAAATTGAAATCGAAAGTCCCATCTCTCCAAAGCGTATAAATAAAGTAGTTGATGAAGTTCTGGGATAACACCGTCCCTGCATAGTAGCGAGCGATGTTTGTAAAGTCGGCCTTGGACCAGCTTATGAGATCGCCGCCCATAGATTGAAGCGCAGTTTCTGGGTCGGTGAATTGTGCTTCAAACTGGCTCCGTAGAGTAATGATATTGGGTTCGACAATAGCATCGAGCTGAGTTACGTAAGGATCGATGATCCCTAGGCTTCCGGCATTTAGGGTTTGCTCAGCATATCCGAAGTCATCAGACTTGAAATCGGTAAATGGGACGCCCAACCCCGACAAAGTTACGGGACCAAACTGAGGAGGGTAGGTAACGTGAAGATCATTCTGCAGATAGTTATTCAGCTTGTTCTGCAGTTGCGACTGAATGGCATTAATGACCAGATTAGTGTTATCCGCGACCGTTACTGCAATGTCGCCTAGTAAATTATTAACACCCAAGCTTACATTGGGCGAATAGGAGGCATTAACGGTGGCATTGAGCAGCAAGCTCACTTGAGGCTGTAACACATTGAAGGCATTAGGGACCATGGTGATTTGAGCATTGATCATTAAATTCTGCAGATCTATGGAAATATCCCCACTGGTCAGCGCAACAAACACACCTACGGCGATGAGTATGGGAGAAAGCGTACAGGCTGCCCCAAAAGAGAAAATGCATGCAACTGTAACTGCCGCAACTGCTGCCCAGTATTTCCATGTAACCCAGGCGGAAAAACTCCCTGATCCAGAAGCGTCCGGCAGGTCCACAATAAGGTTTATACCGCTTCCGTCGAATTGGAACGTGTGAATGATTGCTGTATTGTTTATAGCAATATCAAAAGAAATATCAGTGACTTGGTATTCCAGTAAGTCACCTGCTAAAGATTGAGTTCCTGAACTACTGGGATATGTCAGGTGGATTGTGCCTATCTTGTTGAACACATAGGCCACAACAAGAGCATGTTGATCGTTTACCGACAAGCTGCTAAACCGGTCTTGAGGAGCAATTGCGGCATTGCCGAGAACTCCATTGACAACCGCCTGTAAGGCGGGACTCAAGCCAATGTCGCTCAAATTGTTGCCTTGAGCCAGCAGGCTGCCGAGACTCTTCAAGGCCAGTTTGTCCAAGAGACCTAGGTTTTCGCTGCCCGTGCCGTCCCAGTGTAACAAGGTAAACAAACCCGTACCAGGTGCACCAGAAGGAAGAGAATTTGCTTGCGTTTGAACCTGCTTCAGCCAATCCATTGTTATCGTGCCGTTGTTCCCGGAGAAATTTGAGAGCCTCTTACTAGCCGCGTTAATAAGGAACGCTACATCATCTAATGCTCTTTCATCGACTAAATCTGAAATCTTGGCTCCGTATGTTTCGGGAAAGCAGCTTGGTATTCCCTGCACTATCACTGTCGAGCTAAAATCCTCGGTGATTCTGTTGTTTTTGTTGGATGTTCTACGAGATGCGGTATGAACATAGGCGGGCTTTTGAATGTCGGAGAACTTAACCCCGGGAAGCGTGATCTTTGTGGGCTGGGTGGGTTTCGAGGTATTGACGGATTCCCGCATATTTCGATAACCGCTGGGAATGTCGAACAATTTGCTTCTGCCCGTCGCCACCGACAGGAATGAGACTGAAAAGGAAGACATGGTTTCCCATTCATCTTCACCTGAAAGCATGAAAACATCGCCTTTGACAGGCATACCTGCTTTTATGACGGGCTCAAGATCAATCCCGGCGGCGGCAAGCATATCTGGACAACCTATGATTGTTGCAATAACGTCTCTCACATAAGGTTTCCACTGAGCTCTGCCGTCCAGATGAAGTATGTATTTCAGCTTATAAGGACTGCTAATCTCAATGACGACCTCCCGCTTATTCGGAGTTACCGTGGTTGTCGCTTTGAATCTTTCTGGGAAATAAGTGTCTATCTGTTGCTCCTTCCCCATCTGGATATACGTCTTTGATTTGCTATCGCAAAAAAGGAATCCCCCGCTCTTGGCTGTTATAGCTACAAAATCCGCGCCATATATGCTTTTACCTACGCTAGCGATCCGACTGTATCCGGATGCCTGGGCAATAAGCATCTTGCCGCTCATCGGACTGTTAAAGTTAAAGACCGTACTTGCTCCAATAAGCCGCCTAATATTCTCTTCCTGTCCCTTGTGTGCGGAGTACTGCACTTGATAGGTAAGGACAGGCTCTTTGTCGGTAACGGTGTTGTTCCATGTGGTTGCTGGAACTTTCATGATTACGGCTTTGGCTTGTTCGGGAGACAATCTCGTGCGTTGGTCGAGCAGTTGGTTCTGAGATTCGCTCGATGTCGCTGCCGACACTTTCTTTGTATTTTTCTTCATTGTTCCGCCTCAATCAAGATTTCCTCTTGACCTCAAAAATACCCATCGTGAACCTTTTCGTAGGCGCGCTGCAAACTGTGCCAGTTCTTCGAAGAATCCGTCCATAGTCGCCGAGACTTACAATCATCCACTCCGTCGTGGGATTTCCTCCCAGAATATCAAACGAAGGTGTAGACCCTGGCGGGCCTGTCCGCGAATGGGTGCGCCTTCGCCCGCAAGGAAAGCTAGAGGGACGATGCGGCATGACATGCGCGGTTGGAGGGGAGATGCTGTTCTTGTCATGCAGTCCACCAGTCGATGCTATGAGCGCTGCGTAGGTTTCTTAGGCCGTGACCGGGATTTCGCGATGGTTTTGGAGGCCTACCCTAGCCTTTCCAGAAGACATACTCTTTTCCCCTCGGGTTGTCAATCTCTCTCTTATCTCTTCTCACAAGCTCTCTAGTTATTGGGGCCAGGTGGGATCCAGTGGGAGTCGTATCCATACTTTGATGGAGGTGCAGAAGCAAATTGTGATAAGGGGCATCAGGATCGGTGCCCCTTTCCAGTAGACAGAGAAAAGCGTGATAACACTGTGCCGAAACTCTCCGCCAGAAAGGGAAGTAGGTTGAGATACATGCGACGCTTCAGCCCGATGTAGCTTTGGGAACCGGCAATAAGATCACACATCAGCGCTCGAACAACGCGACTCGACTCGGCGAATTGCACCATACGTTCGATGAACCCGCCACCCAGGAACTTACCAAAGAAGAAACGGTCGGCGATACCAGCGGCAGTCTGCAGATCAGGCAAGAAATCTGCGAAGACCTCCTCCTGATACTGCTCGGGACGATCCGCGATCAGCGCTTCTGCCAGCAACTCCGCCGAACGGAACGCGTAATACAAACCTTCGCCGGTAATGGGATCCACGAACCCGGCAGCATCGCCGATCATAGACCAGCCATCTCCTTGCACCTGCAAGTGGCTTAGCGATCGCTTACTCAGCGCCGGCAGCACGTGGGAATAAAAACGCTGGCCGTCCAAGTCGAATCGTTCTTCCTGGAGAAAGCTCTCCAGCAAGCGGCACAACTCCATCGTGCTTCTGCCACCCATCTTTCCGCAAATGCCGACCGAAAAATGGTCGCAGCGCGGGAAGCTCCAGATGTACCCGGCGAGGCCAGGGATAAACTTGATCAGCATGCGCGAACTGCTGCCTCGAAGGCAAAATCCGGCAGTCACCATAAGATCTTCCGCTTTGAACGCTTGCGCAAACTGCGCGCGGAACGGACTACGCGCGCCTGCCGCCAGCACGAGATGGCTGGCATCGATTTGGGTGGAACGTGCTGCGAGCTGCCATTTTCCCGGACCGCCTTGGACGGCAGTAACGCGCTCCTGGAGCAACTCGGCGCCGGCTTTGCGAGCGCGTGCCAGCATCAACCCATTCAGGACAAGTCGGGAAAACATTGCGACGGGACGATCAAGATCGAGACAAACACGACGTCCCGCGGGGCTGATGAATTCACACTCGTTTACCCAGTTGCGCTCGACCTGCGCCTCACGCAGAAACGAATAGCGGGCGAGCGCCTTATCGGTGATGCCGCCGCCGCAGGGCTTTTCCCATGCCAGCTTGTCGTCGATCAAGACGACTTTCTGCCCCGCGCGGGCCAGCAGCTCCGCGGTAAATGCTCCTGCAGGGCCGCCGCCAACGATCGCCACTACACTTGCAGACATCATACTCAGTATCCGTCAAACCAATTGTATTCCGTAGGGTCAACGAGACGATGCACATGCGCGCTGCTTCGAGCTGGCACCGGCATAGCATGGTTCAAGCTCGCACGCGAATGATGATCAACTGCGAGCCATGGCTCTGAACGAAAGCTTGCGCCGCAAGAAGAGGTTGTGCCGAGAACGGCATCAACTGGAATCCTTTCACCGAACAAACAGGTGACAAACACCGTCGAGAAGTGCCTTGTCTTAAGACCGTTTAGTGTCTGGCCTGCTTCCCGCCCTTTGGCCCTGCTTTCGATGCGCTGCTGTCGAAGTTGGTCTGCTCGACCAATCCTTCGGCGAAGCCAGTTTTCAATGACTTACACGCGAACGCTTCATGCTAGTTTCATGGAATATGGCTAGAATGTTCGCATGTTACTTGATCCCCGGCTTCGCCTTTCCGATTTTTCCCAAGTGTTCACAACAGGAGTTCTGTTCGACTATGCCCCCGTATCGGCGCTCGCGCTTCTGAAAGCTGTGAATTGCATCCAGCAGTTGAACGCCACGAAAATCCGGCCAAAAAATGGGAGTAATATGAATTTCCGCGTAGGCGACCTGCCACAGCAGGAAATTGCTCAGACGCATCTCGCCACCAGTTCTAATAACCAGGTCCGGATCAGGCAAATGCCGTGTGTAGAGGTGCTGGGAGATAATGGCCTCGTCGATGCTTGATTGTTCCAGGCCGCCACTCTGGGCAGAAGCCTTTATGAGTTCGCGGAACGCATCTACAAGTTCGGAGCGCGCGCTGTAATTGAGCGCGAGGGTCAAAATCATCCCGGCATTGTGGCGAGTCGTATCGCGCGCCCAAGCCATTCTTTCCTGCACGGACTGGGGCAACTCGTGTGCCCGTCCAATATGTTCAAGACGGATATTATTTTTATTGAGCTTTGGAGCCTCTTGCTTCAGATAGCGACAAAGCAGGTTCATAAGGAGGTCAAGTTCGCTTTGAGGCCGACGCTTATAGTTCTCCTCTGAAAGCGCGTAAAGCGTCAGAACTCGAATACCAATGCGGGCAGCGGTCTCAACCGTGGAACGCACCGAACCAACACCGGCGCGGTGCCCCGCGATCCGCGGCAAATTCCGCTGTCGCGCCCAGCGGCCATTGCCGTCCATTATTACAGCAATGTGTTGCGGGAGCTGGGTTGGATCCAGCCGCAGGTAAGCTTCGACTTCATTGCGGTGCAGTCCCGCCGGAACAGTCGGCTGCAAGACATGACCTCTTAACCGATCGATGAAAGTAGCATAGAACTCGTTGTGAAGCAAATAAAATAGAGGAAGTTCTTTTGCTAAAGGCTTGATCACACCTGCGCCGGGAGGTGTACAGTCAAATTGTGTGTCGAGCGCTCTTCGAGGTAAGGTGCGGTTCACGCGTAAACCGTGGGTGAATACACATGGTAGATGCGGCGGTCGAGCACCAGTGTTGTTCGACGCGCATCACTAACCTCACGCGAGTTCAAGTGGCTAGACGTTTGCGAATTACGGGGCCGATCCTGAGCACCAAAAAACGCGGCAAGCGCCTCCAGATCGCGGCAGGTAATCTAAAAACCGGATCCCTCGGGTCTGTCGCTGGTTTTCGCCTCCGCGGCGAAACTGCATATTGATAGTAGGTCTCGGTCGGCCTGGCACCAAAAGAGCACTTGAAATCATAAGTGCCTGAGCCGCACTTTGCGCGTGCAAAGTCGAATAGTTCGATACCGCTCGTACACGCGTGCCGGATGAGCTCACATCTAAGCAGGTTGTTAGCGCCAGTCGAAGAAAATGCCGGATCTCTTGCCGAGTTGCTGGAGATCATTCGGTTGCGGTAGATATGTGCACAGACGGCGGCGGTGGGAATATGCGCGAGATACGCAACAGCAAAAACTACATGATTTCCCAAATGTTTCCGTAGCTGCTGATACCAAGCAATACTGTGCATGGGAGTACCAAACCGGTGCTGCTGGTTGACATACAAGGCGTAGAAATCGTGGAGAAGTCTGTCGTCATTGCCAAGCTCAACGTGCACTCCCAGACGCGCGGCCCTATTGCAATGATTGCGACACGACTTCGCGAACGACTTCGACCAGACGTCCTCAAAGCTGCGGTTCGTGTCGAGAACCATTGAGTAGTGAATCTTCTCAACGGTGAAGGCTTCGAAGTTGGCGTGTGACAGGCCCTTGACCATCAGACAACCCAGTCCGAGACTGGCACGAATGGACTCAGCTTCGCGGAGCAGAGCAACGGCGACAATATCAGAGTCCGCCAAGGGCCCCCCGTAGTTTGAGTAGGGCAGCGACACCAGCGCGTCCGTCAGCCAAGGCAACCGAACGATAGCCATCGGAAGAACACCGACCACATTTTTAGAATTGTTGATGGCTATAAGGTAAACAGTCTTCGCCTGGTATGTGTCTTCAATGGAGTCTTTCAGGCCTAGCAGGTGATAGATCGTTGAGTAAGGTGATTCCAAAACATAATTGTCCCACGCTGGACGGTATTCCGCGGTAAGTCTACACACCGTCAAGGCAGAGGTCCGCTCTGCAGGATGCAATTCGGCTGGCGATTCCGTCATGATGTAAGCCAGTGTAGCGTTAGCAAGTCTTGCATCTTCACAAACCGGCTTCGTTCCGCAACCCATTGAAGGTAACGCTGGAGCGTGTCAGATACGTGATTTTGCCGGAATAGGTACCAAAAATTCAGTTTCCAATCCAGCTCCGCGGAGTACTTGGCTGGATATAGATCAAATGGGTGAAAGTAAAATACTTGGAGATTGTTGTGCGGAGCCGGCAGCCAACGGTGCGGAGCCAAAGCTCCGATCAGATTGAGCCACAACAGGCCGCTGGGTAGTGGTGTAAACGGTAGCCTCCCTATTGGCACCTCGAGAACACCGTGTTTCCAAAATGGTCTATTCTCTATACGATTGCAGTATCTACCCGGAAGCCAGCCAGCAATCAGTGAAGAGTCGTATTTGTACCCCGCCCGCGCCAATGCTGGAAAGAGATCGAGGTGAGGCACGAAGTACGGGGATCTAAATCCGTTGACTGGGAGACCCGTTATGTCCTCAAGAATCTTTCTAGAACGCTGGAGTTCCTCAGCGAGGCTGGCAGTGTCGAGGCGATCATAGCGGCGGTGGTGCCAACCATGGGACGCGACCTCATGGCCATGTGATGTGATCTCTCGAAGCTCCGGTGCGATTGCACTAACCACTTCGCTCGATACGAAAAAGGTCGCCCGAACTCCAAAAGCATCGAAAAGAGCGAGAACCCGCGGTATCGCGTAGCGGCACCCTTCGACTCCACCGTGCACTGGGGATGCACGCCCTCCCCAGTCGGACTCGACGTCAATGGTGACGGAACAGAGTGACGAGCCTGAATTTTCTAGCCCCAGGCTTGATCCGCTTGCGTCGTGTCGATCGCTGGCAGGAGCGCCTAATGCTGAAAAGCCATTTACCATTGCCTTTGATCCTTCGGAACAACAACTATTCTTTATCAAGTCCCCATAGGGGCTTCCGCTGCGGTGCTTTAATCTGCTTCCGCTAGTCGGATTGGGTGCTCAGATCCAGACTTAACTACCCCTGGCGAACGGATAACGGCGTCCCGCTAAGACTTAAACGAGCACCGCGATTGCGTTCCAGTGCTTCGCAACCCACTCGAACTGTCATTCACGATGAGCTGTGCTGATTTTATCCCTCACGAACTATTGACACCCCACTCGGCGACTGCGACAATTTGTGGCGGTTTCCTGGTCAGCGCCAGAGTCGCATCTTGGCAAGCATCCGGTTTCACGATCCGGAATAACCACGTGGATTGTACCGCACTTGTTATGAGTTATAAACGGTCGCCCAAAGCATCAATCGTCATTCCGGCATTCAATGAATCCACCTCCATAAGTGGCGTCATTGACGGATTTGCGATGATGCGCGCAGAGGTTCAGATCGTTGTCATCGACGATGGGTTGACCGACGGAACAGGCCAGATCCTGGACCGCATACCCGGTCTGACGGTGATCTCTCACCAAGAGAACTTAGGGTATGGCGCGTCGCTTATGTCGGGTATTCGCCGGGCTGACTCTGAAATCATAATCACATTTGACGCCGACGGGCAGCACGACCACAAGGACGTCGCACGCCTGCTCGATAAAATTGAGGATTGCGACATGGTTGTGGGCGCGCGGACCAGTGACTCTCATTTTGATGCTTCGCGAACCGTGGGTCGAAGGATCTTGTCCTTCATCGCGAATGTTTGGACGGGATCGAAAATCCCCGATATCAACTCTGGTCTCAGAGCCTTTCGCAGAAGCGACGCATTGCGTTATGAAGCGTTCTTGCCTTCTGGTTTTTCATTTACCACGACCCTGACGCTCGCAATGTTAAAGGAAAAAGCTCAAGTGCGATTCGTGCCGATTGTAACGCGAAAACGTCTCGGCCAGAGCACTTTCCGACGCCTGAGCCACGGGTTCAGGGTATTGCGTGGAATATTGCGGTTGATGGTGTTATTCCACTTTTCGGGGCGCCTATCAAAGCAGCCAAACACTGCCCCGGCTAGTGCGGCATTGCCCCCCAGAAGCGAGCAACCTTGATCCGGCATTTTATGGACCAATGTTGAAGCCCTCGAAAGAGCGTCTTTTCAAGATGGGGAGGACTTTCGGTTAGATTTCGAGCAGTGTTGTGATAGCAGACTGGGAGCGAGTTCTCCACCAGTGCAAGTTCCAAGGACACAATACTGGGCCCCCAATCCCGAGCGGTAGAAACGTGTGACTTTGATGCTTCCGAACTTTCTCATTGTCGGAGCACCACGGTGTGGGACAACCTTCCTGCACCGATGCCTCGCAGAGCACCCTGAGGTGTACATGGCGCAGCTATCGTACTCGGGTGACATAAATTTTTTTAATCCGGGGTCGGCGATCTCAGCAATCCGCTACTATGATCGCGGGTTAACCTGGTATGAAAGCCTGTTTGACGACCTTCGTCGGCAGACGGCGGTCGGTGAGAAGAGTGCACACTACTTCGCTGATCCTGAGGTTCCCGCCCGCATCTTTGAGTTCATCCCCCACGCAAAGTTGGTCGTTTCCATACGGAATCCGGTCGAACGCGCATACTCCCACTTCTGGTACAGCCGGGGCAAACTTCCGTCCGGGATCGGTCTCATCGAAGCCTGTCATTCACCAGCCGGACGTAAGCTTCGGATCCTTGAGTCAGGACTGTACTATCAGCATCTGCAGCGCTTTCTGGAGTTTTTCCCCAAGGATCGAATACACATCATTGTGCATGATTTTCTATTGCAGAATGCTGGGACAGAACTCGCGAGGTTATTCGAATTTCTCGGAGTCGATTCGACATTTTTGCCCCCCAGCCTCAACCGGAAAATCAACGGGGCGATCGGACCGGGCACAAACCTCTACCGAATACGCAGCGCAGGACACCACATGAAACAGAACTATGGGCGGCTATTTAGGATGTTGAAGAGGTTGCCAACTGGTTGGATTGACCGATACATCGGCAGGCGTATGTCCGAGATTTCATCTAATGCCAAGTACCCACCGATGTCGCCGAGCGACCGGGCTCGGCTCGAGGCCTTTTTTGACGAAGACAACCAAAAGATGGGTCAGTATTTGTCCATCGATCTCCAGTCCATGTGGCGTTCAAATCGATGACGGGTTACGAGCTAATCACGTGGTTTTGGCGAAACCCTCAGTTCGGAAGGGCAGTTTTGGCAGCCGGGTCCCATTCGGCTCAAGAAGATCAAGTCGGAATCCTACTTGTGCAGTGAAAACGGCGGATTCCTTTTCTTGTTGACAGTGTTTTCCTGATCGGTTTCGATAATGTTTGTCGGCTTGATCGCCATGAGACAGAATTCGGTGGAGCTTCCACATTCGGCCACTGACGCGCAGGATTCGCGACAGCTCATCGTCACCTTCCGATGACTTGTCGCGTTGGATTGCCAGTCTCATCGTGGTCCTCACATACCCAGCGCCTTACGCCAAGGCGACTGACCGACTATCGTTTCCGGCGAGGTTTTATTACGGTGTACTATAGCTCCGAAACATCCTCAACTAAAACCCTGTGTACTTCGATGGCCTGCTAATCCGCCCCTGGAAGTCGCTATCACAGGAGGCGCCGGTCGATAGTTAGTACCTCCGTATCAGGGATTTAGCTGGTCCGATTAGGCCGGGAGCGTACGTGGCAAGACCGAGCGATGCGGGACTGGATTTGCAGGGCTATCGACCCTCCTGCGGGCGAAGGATAGCTAGGCCAAGCCAGCATTCCGGCCGAGCCAATCGAAGGGTGACAATAACGGGAAACCAGAGCAGTGGATCCGATGTCGCTATGGACTGCAACATGGTACTATGTCGTCACTCGGGGCTCCGTCATGCTTGTTGTGGAGCGCATTATCGTCTGCAAGCCGCGCGGGTATTGTGCTGGTGTCGTGCGTGCCATTGACACCGTCGATTCTGTCTTACGGCGTTATGGCGCACCCGTCTACGTGCGAGGCGAGATCGTTCATAACTCTCACGTCCTGGAAGCGTTCCGACGCCGCGGCGTGTTATTCATTAAAGATTTGGATGAAGTCCCGCCGGGGTCCACCGTAATCTTCAGTGCTCATGGTGTCGCTCCTTCTGTAAGGCTCGCTGCTGCGCAAAAAAACGTCCGCGTTATCGACGCGACCTGCCCCTTGGTGACGAAGGTTCATCGCGAGGCCAAATCGTTTGCAGACAACGGGTACAGCGTGGTTCTTGTCGGTCACGCCGGTCACGACGAAGTAATTGGCATTAGTGGTGAGGTAAATGGTCGATTTCATCTAGTAAGCGGTCCCGAGGATGCCTTACTGCTCGAAGTGGAGGATCCTACACGCGTTGCGATTCTTTGCCAGACTACGTTGAGCGTATCCGATACCGCAGCAATACTATCCGTTTTAGAAGCACGTTTCCCCACCGCAGTGAGACCACCAAAAGAGGATATCTGCTATGCCACGCAGAACCGTCAACTGGCGGTACGGGAAGTTGCGCAGCACTCGCAAGTGTTTCTAGTCATTGGTTCCAAGAACAGTTCCAATTCCAACCGGCTTCGTGAAGTTGCGGAAAATTGCAGCTCAAGGGCTTATCTAATCGAAAATAAAAATGCGCTTCAAGTTGAATGGTTGGAGGATGTGCGGTGCATCGGTATTTCTGCGGGCGCGTCAACTCCGGAAGTTTTGGTCGAGGAGTTGGTCGAAGAGCTGCGCATGATGACCGGAGTTGCAGCCGAGGAGTTCGCAGGCGGCGAGGAGCACGTGTCCTTCTTATTGCCTTCAGAACTCGTGTGCATACAGGGTCGATGGAACGAAACAGTTTCGTAACACTGCGAATGTGGTCCGCACGTAGCGCTCGATATTCGCAGACAAGCCGTCACGCCTGATGTCTGGAATGTCCACCCCAACCATATTCCCAACCAAAGAGAGCTGTCCAAAGATGTTTTCCACAGCCATACGAGCTACCGCGAACGGGTCCAAACAAAAGCATTGAGCTTGCGGGCAGGTGGCACATAAAGGCGAGTCGGTTAGGGCCTTGGTACTCCAGAAGCTGCCCACTCGAACAGATTGTCAACCACGTTGGTGTGGACATCAAGCAGGCTAGATGTTATCCTTTGCAGAGCAGAGGCAGTCATTCTTCCTTGGGCGCCCGAAGATCGAGCGTACCTCCGAAGCCAGAGAGAGAGAGGTAAAGGAATGCCAAGTCAAGAAAGCTCGTCGCATTCAGGTCAAACATCACGCGACCGGAAAGATCATCGCCAACGCCTCGAAAAGCGACGCCTTAAGCTGCAGCGTAAGTCCAAGCGCGCCGCTCGGCGCGCGGTCATTATGGCTGAAAATCTAGCTTTAAAGGCGGCCTCGCGGATACTGCGTGTCGTTCAGAAACTGAATCGGCCGATACGGAAGCGCATCAGCCTCAACGAGGAATAGCACCCAGGTGGTACTCTCGCGTTCAGTATTGAACGATAAAGAGTTGGTATAGCCCGAGGAGAAACCGATCGTACTCGACAAGGCGGCCGACAGAGACATTGGCCAGGCGTTCTAACCCAGGGCGACACAAGAAAGTGCGATGGTTCGTTCGCGCCGTCACGGCTACATAAGCCGACGCGGGCAAGCAACGTGTGAATTTGTTGTGCTTTGGGATGCGCCGTAGTTCCGACGAGACGCCCGCCCTTTTCGATCAGTTCGGCGAGGGCCCGGATCAACTCCAAACGCGCATCGAGATGCTCCAAGACAGCAGCGCACGTGATGTAGCGCCGGAGCTGCGGACGCTCTGCGAGCGTGGTTACTCCTAAAACATTCAAGTCCAGTTCGAGGAAATCGGCAAACCGGTCGGTTCGAGGAGGAATCAGCCGATCGATGCCAAGATATACGCAGTCTGCCGGCAAGAACTCCGCCAGATAACCCGCCCCGCAGCCGATGTCGAGCCCAGTTGTTCCTGGGTGCAGCTTGTCAGCAATCCTTCGCAGGCGGATATCGCGCAATGTTGGCTACAAAAGCCCCTGGGTTTCCGGTACGGTCCTATCCACAGATCATATGTCCGCGTGGGTTTATATTGGTGGTAAGGTAGTAAACCACAATTAATCGAATGCAACGAATCCTTCATCACTGCTCGTGTTTCGTGGTGGAGTATTCAGTCGAAAACGCACGCTGGACGATCCACCTGCCGCACCATTGTAGCGAACTCGCGGCAGAGTATTTATTGGTATCCAAATAATGGCACAAAACCCGAGCTCGCATCGTCGTCAACAATTGTTTCGTCTACGCAGGAGCTTTATGGTGGCGCGAGTTTTGCTGTATCGCTTCGCCCTTCCCTGCCTGTTTCAGTCGGGGCGTTGCACGGGTGCCAGACGTCTCCGACTCGCGTTCGAGGAACTTGGCGGCGCCTGGTTGAAGCTTGGGCAGATGCTGGCGCTCCGTTTCGACCTGCTGCCGAAGGACTACTGTTATGAGTTGTTTGGACTCCTATACAACGTCAAATCCACGCCTTACGCGCAGATTCGCCGGGTTGTCAAAGAGGAATTGGGGGATTACCCGGAGCGGCTGTATGTATCGTTCAGTGAAGAGCCCCTTGCTTCCGCTTCGATAGCTCAAGTACATGAGGCCGTCCTGCACACGGGCGAGACGGTTGCCGTCAAAGTGCAGCATCCGGAGGCGTCAAGTCTCCTGCGGGCGGACATCTCCCTCGTCTATATGACTGCGTCCGTACTCAATTTTGTGCATGCGGTCCCGAGAGCGCTCACCCAAAGCGTCATCGACGAGTTCTCGCGCTGGACGAACGAGGAGCTTGATTTTCGCATCGAGGCAAAGCACGCGCAAAGATTTAGAGACAATGCGGCGGAGGACCCATTGGAGAAGGTACCGATCGTTTATTGGGAGCTGACCGCCGCCCGCGTGCTCACTCTGGAGTTGATAAGAGGCGTGCCGCTAATCGAAGTATACGAGGCTGTGAAACGAGGTGATGAGAAATACCTGGAGGGATTCCGCGAGGCTGGGCATGATCTGAGTCGCATCGCCCGCAACCTCACGAGCAACACCCTGAATCAGATCTATCAAGACGGCTATTTCCACGCCGACTTGCACCCTGCGAATCTCTTTGTTCTCAAGAATGATGCCATCGCGTACGTCGATTTCGGCATCGTGGGCGTTTTGTCAGAAGAAATGCGCAAGTCCTTGATAAGCTATGCCACTCATCTACATCGTGGTCGTGTCAAGCGCGCTGTGGACGCGCTGTTTCGCTGGGTGAAGCCCTCCAACACGACCGACGAACCCGTTGCTCGCGAAGATCTCATGCGCGTGATCGACACTTATCTCATGAATCGCGGCGTGCATACGAAGAGTTCCAGGCAGTCGTCTTTGGATGTGCTCGACGTTCTGCGTCGGCATCATCTTGAGATCTCATCCGAGATGGCCATGTATTCAAAGGCCCTGGTCACGGTAGCGACTATCACCGAAGCGCTGGCACCGCCGGCCGAGGTCAATCGTGTCCAAAAAAAGTTTTATAGGCGTATGTTTTTGCGTGAAGTTCCCAGATTTCTGCATTAGTCACCGACCCCTTCCTGCAATGATCTGGTAGGATCTTGCTATCACGAGATGGTTTATGGGATCTGCAGCACGAGACTTTAAGAATGATTTCACCTCGCGGGACGTGCGCGCATTTTGGGACGGTGTCTCTGAGATATACGACAAGGCGAACGACCAGGTCCGGGGAGCACACGACCAGCGATACCACGAGAGCTTCAAGTACTTTGTCGATAAATTGCCGCTGCGGATCTTGAACGTGTGGTCGAGAACGGGAGAGGGCGTGGAGTTCCTACGTGCCACAGGAGTATCGTGCGAGATCATCAATCTCGAGGTCTCGCTGCGCATGATTCGGAAAGGGCTCAGCTACGGGCGCAAAGGCAAGTACGTGCAGACGGATCTCACGCACTTGCCGGTGAAGACTGGCTCGTTCGATCTCGTGTGGTCGCTGGAGACACTCGAGCATTGTCCGGATCCAGAGCTATTCCTTCGGGAAGTGCATCGAGCGCTTACCGACGATGGATGCCTCGTCATGAGTTGCCCACCGGCATTTGCCGAGATTGTGCTGCGTCTCTACGAGATCTTTGCTTTCAATCATGGCGAGGGGCCGCATCGCTTTATCGCGTCCTGGAATGTCAAGACCCTGCTCCGCCGTTGCGGCTTCACGCTTCTCGAGCACAAGGGCACGCTCTTTTTTCCGTTCAAGAATAGCCTTCTCAAAAAGGTTGATGCCGCTGTGGAAGTGCCGCTAAACAAATTGGGACTTTCCGATCTCGGCATTCGGCAGTTTTATTTCGCCCAGAAAATAGCCTAGGGACGTGGGAGTACTATGGAAACCGCAAGTAGAATGACGCAGGGCACCGCGGACAAGCACCAGTCCTTTGAAATTATTCGCAACAGAAGCGTCGACAACCAAACTTCAGTCGGCTTCGACGGCAAATTCCTTATACCGGGGAAGCTTGCCGACAGTCCTCATCCCGATATGTCCCTGCTCGACGCGATAATCACGCGGAGAACATCCAGGAGCTACCGTCCCGAGCCGGTTCCGTACGAGGTCTTCGAGTGGCTCGTGAATACCGCGGCGTGTGCCCCGACGGCTTGCAACGAGCAGAAGTGGAAAGTGATCTACCTCGACGATCGAAAGATTTTTGACGAGCTCTACGCCCGGGGTTCGGCTGCTTTTCTCAAGAAGGTGAACCAGGCTATGATCGTCCTCTACAACAAGCAGACGGACAATACGAAATACGACGACCACATTCAGTCCGGCGCAGCGTTCATTACGACCTTCTCCCTCCTCGCGCACACAATGGGAATCGGAAGCTGCTGGATCGGCCATATTCCGCCGCGAGGAGAGATCCGCAGAATGTTCGAAATCGATAGACGCTTCGACCCCATAGCGGTCGTGACATTCGGTTACTACACTCACAAGGTCAAGCCCAGGCCGCGCAAGAAACAGGGAACGGAGCTCATCGCGCGTAATCACTTTACTTTCCAGAATCTAGCCTTCCATAGCCAGAAGAAGAATGTTTATCTGCGGCGTTTTCTCATCGCCGTGTACTACGCAATACCGCCGATTATCCGCAAGAGGCTCCGTCATCTAGCGCTGCCGTATGAGAAGAAGTTCTACGATGAGGTATCGGACTAGATTGACAACCAACCTAAAAATGTACGAACCGCAAGCTCAAGGTGTCGATCATAAGATACTTATGGGGTATTTAATTACCGCCACTGGCTTTTGATGCGCAGCTAGCACCAATCTACGCCATTCTCTTCATCACGCTTACCGCCGTCAGCAGGTGGGCCACACCGGTCGGAATTATTCGTGGGCCGAACTGATGAGGCGGGTGTGGGAATTGGACGTTTTGGAATTCCCTCCTTGTCTAGGGCGCATGAAAATTGTGGCCGCCATCCATGCTCCAAACAGCATCGTAAAAATCCTCGACTCCGCTCGGTCTACCGACTCGGGCGCCGCCGGTGGCCCCGGCCTGCTCTTGCGATACGGAGGACGGCACCTCTTGCCTTTGGCGGAGTTGAGCAGAATTGAGAAAAGAGCCTCGGTCAACGGCGCAGACAGGCAAGCTGTAGCGGCGCGGCGCCACTTTATGGCAATGCCTGTAGAACCGCGATTCCGTTTGACGGCGTTTCGAAACTATAGTAATCATAAAAATCCGTGGAACGAATCTCCGATATCGGTCAGCCGGCTTCTGGGGCACGGCACTGTTGAGAACTATTGATGGGACTGGCAATGCAATGCGACAAATCGTCGGGAGTCGAGCGCGAGCTCTTGCGAATCCTCGAGGCTCTGGAGACAGCTGATGGCGTGTTCAGGCCGGACGCCGGCACCTTCGCCCTAGCCGAGTGCCTGCGCGGGCTATCCGGGTCTTTCCTGGATCTCGGTACCGGCACGGGTTTTGTCTCGATCGTCATTTCTCAGAGCGCCGACAGGTTGCTTGCCACAGATTGCTCCACCGCGGCGGTGCAATGCGCCGAGCGAAATTTTATGCGTTTCGGTGTACATGGCGAGGTACGAAAATCGGACATGTTTGAGTCTGTTGCCGAAACGTTTGACTACATCATATTTAATCCGCCAGTCCACGTTCAGGAGACTGAACTGGACCGCCGTTTCAAGAATCGGCTGAAGCGTTTCCTTCCGACTCCCTTGAATGCCCTCGTTTCCACGATCGCGCGGCCAATCTTCAAACATTCCATTCGATCCGTTATAAGCAGTTTCTACATTGAGGCATCTCGCCATATGAATCCGGGCGGGACGATATTCGTGAACACGTTGTCGCCAGATGTCCGGTGGCTATCCGACTTGATCGCGGGCCGGGCGCAGCTGACTGAATGTCGACGCTCCGCCCACTTCTGTATAGTCGCAATTACGCCGGTCGAGCCAGCCCCAAAAGGCGTCGAAGGAATGGGATTAGGAAGAGAGGCGCGCGGTTCTCAGTATCCAAGCGGAATGCCGGCGGATGTAGACCGGAGTTGATGTTCGCGGATTTTCAGGCCGCCTGGAGATTATTGACCCAGAATAGGATCGCCATGTATTCAAAGGCCCTGGTCACGGTAGCGACTATCACCGAAGCGCTAGCACCGCCGGCCGAAATCAATCGTGTCCAACAAAAGTTTTATAGGCGTATGTTTTTGCGTGAAGTCCCCAGATTTCTGCATTAGTCACCGACCCCTTCCTGCTTTCGTTCACGTCAGACCTCGCGTGCCATCTTCTCTTCGCGAGCCGAAGACCAGGGAGTAGGAATGGCGGCGGAGCACACTCGACCAGGGAAATGGCGAGCACTCAGTTCACACACGGGAGTGGAAGCCACCATTGCCCCGCAATTGAAATCGGGTCTAGAACCGGCTATTATTTGCTACCGATTCCGCCGAGGAATCACATATTTTTCTTAGGAGGCGGAATTCCTAAATGAAAAAGTATTCTTATGACGCACTTGTTGTTGGCGGCGGAGTAGCAGGTGTGAACACCTCTATAGAGCTGGCACGGTCTGGCTTTAGCGTGGCCTTGATGGAACAGCAGAATGATGAATTCAAGAATGACAAGTCGTTATTTGTAAACGGGGCCAAACTACCAGCATCCATTTTGAAGGTGGGAACCTTCCATCCCATTCCTAACCACAGATTAGTAAATGCCGACCGGCCAGACGATGGCTGGGGAAAGCACACCACTGATGTGAAGACTGGCGTTATTAATTACCTACCAGTCATTCGCACGATGACCAGTCAACTCCCGAAGTGTGTTGACAGAATAGAGGCGCGTTATATTTCCTCCTGGGAAGACGGTGACGTCGTAACCGTTCGCTTTAAGCACCGTACTGAACAACGAATAACAGCAAGATATCTTATAGATGCATCAGGCGACGCCAGCACAGTAAGTTGAACGTCATGCTACGTCGGCCTGTAAAAGCTTAATATCCGATGACCCACTGGTAGCATGGATGTCCGGCGTACGCGCAACAGGGGAGTTTGATGCAGACACGGTTTATGACCCAATCGGCAAGGATATCGGTGGAACCTCATGGCTAACCCCACTTTCTTCTTCCCGGGGGGACATCATTGCGTCAGGCGTATCGCCACTCTCCGAAGTTCGCTTGTCGACCCGGAGAGCCACGCTGGAGAGGTTGATTAAGTTTTGTCAGACAAGCGGCATATGCAAGGTCGACAAAATTGAAAAGCGCCTTGGCGGAATCATACGCAGCGAACCGATTTCACTTCGAGATGTGAGAAAGTCGAACAGAGTCTGGCAAATTGGTCAGGCAGCCGGAATGGCAGACCCGCTTATGGCCGAAGCTTTTTCATCGGCCTATCTTTTTCCGGCTGTAATGGTTAAATTCATTTCTGCGGGCCGGACACCTGCAGAGTTTTATAACTATTGGAGGTTTACCAATAGTATGTTCAATTATGATTTAATGCTGGCCATGCTCAGGCGGCGGTATGCCTACCAACAAAGAGGCGTCGTTGGTTCAAGTAGCGCAGTCTATAAGACCTTAACGGAACACATGTCGCCCCAAGCCATGCACAAAGCATTATCGGAAAGGCGCGTCCCATTGAAGGACCTGCAGATTATAGCCACCAGAATGCTGCGCGACTCCGTACTACGCACAACCGTGATTGAGGTCTTGGCCACGTACGCCATAGTGTTAACCAAGAATATGTTGCAGAGGCTGTAGTATGCTGCGGTACCCCGCGGTAACAAATCTGCTAAATCGAGCCTTTCTCGTGGCATTCCTTTGAATTTATCTTCGGGTCCATTCATGCCCTTGTTACTCGACTTCAGAGTGCTCGACCACTAATTCCGCAAATGATTGCATCGACGAGGTTGTCGCTCGGCCACGCACAGTCTCCGAATTGAGGCAGGCCGTTACTGTTTCTTGGGCTTGCGCGCTTCCCGAACACGGTTGAGCATCTCCTGCGTCAGCCGCGCCGAAACACCGAACCGGTGCTTGGGTCTGTCGGACGGCCCATCGTCCGGCCGTTCGATGTCGATCTTAATGCGGGCGCCACACCGAATCTGGAACACGATTCCCTGCGCTGGCTGCAGCTTGAACGTGTTCGGGACGAAGCCACTGTCGTGGAGCTCGACGATCAGCGGCTCGGGTGGCCGATACGGTTTGTCGCCGATCACTGGATAGAGCACCGTGATACGCCCTTCCTTGCCGCCAAGGGCGTTGACGAGACGGTATTCGCCCGGACGGAGCAACGTCACAGCGAAGATATCGCCGTGATCGAGACGGCGTGTATCGAATCGTCCATTCTTCACCTTGTCCTTTCGCTCCGCCACAACCGCGTACGGTTTTTGCTTTCCCGTGGCAGTAAATGACGCATAACCGCTCGGACGGAGGAGGACCGGATCGCCGTGCGCGACGTGTCCGCCCCCCAAGCTCGGGTATTCGACTTTCTTCAGATCGAATTTTATTGCGTCGGGGACGGACTTGTTGGGTGCATCCGCGGCGATCGTCAGCAAGGCGTGGCCGATCGCCGTGTCGTCCTGGAGAAACACCACTTGGTACTCGCCAGGTTCTTCGAACTTATGAACGACAGCGGCAGTGCCGCTCGGCGCGGCGCTGTCGAAGCTGGTCTGCTCGAGCAGGGGATTGAGTACGGCATTCATATCAGTTTCCTACGTCGCCTTCGAGGATTACTTCATCAGCGTTGACGCGGACGCCAAGAAACTCGACCGGCAGCAAGACCGGGATCAGGCCGGTTGAGGTCGCAGGCAGAATCGGGAAGCCATCCTCGACCTCGAGAAGCGGATGATCCGCGGCGAGGTGGTTAGCTATTGCTGTCAGGATCAGGTTGAACAGCCCAAGACTGACCCCAAGCTTGTCCGCGAGCCATTCACCGATATCGTCCGGGAGATCTAGAATAGCAACTACGACATCAATGAGCGGTCCCAGAAGCGCCAGTATGAGATCCTGCGCCCAACCGGGAAGGAATCCAAGCAGATCGTGAACGGCCGCGTCCAGCGCCGCATGCAGAAGATCCCCGACCATGTCGGCGATGTCGAAGAGATCGAAGTCGAGCGTTTCGATGTCGAACAGTAATTGCCACCGATTCCAGATCAGCGCGTCGCGCGCGTCCCAGTCGTTCATCGCGGAAGAATGGTTCGTACTGTACTTCATATGCGGCCGCACGCGCGCCGAAATCTCGGACGTGATGAGGCCGCCGATATCGAGACAGAATTGGATATCTGGATTGTTGCTGAATACGCAGATGCTGGGTGCATTCAACAGACAGCCCCACGGCGTCGGGATAAGGCAGAAGCCGCCGATGCATTGCTCGGGAATGTCGATGCCGAAGCACACCTTTGCGGTGTCCCACTTGATGTCTACTTCCTCGATCCGAATTGTCCCGTCATTGCGCAACTCGATCGTGCCGCCTTCGAGATGCGCGGCGACAGTAGCGCTGAGGGTGAACGGTCCAAAACTGCCACCGACGGACTTGTTGAACTGGAATGCGTCACGGACCGCCGCAAATAGCGCCGAAACGGCGTCGGCCGACAGAGCCGCCGTAAGATCGAACGGTCCAACGCGTACGCGTGGTTTGTCGGCGCCCGGTGCCGGTGACGGAGGCGTGGGCCCGCCACCTCCTCCCCCGCCGCCGCCACCTCCGCCGGGACCGGCGGTCAGGTCTAGCAGCACTTTGATCTGATCGACTTCGATAGCAGGATTGTTGGGGACTCCGCCGCCGATGGGCGTGGGTTCCACCGAGAGGGTCGCTCCCATTTCGTTCTCGACCAGGTGGATCGTCGGAACGGCGAGCGCAGGCAGGATGACGAGGCGGGCTTCGAGCGTGGCATAACACTCGAGCGCCGACTCCAACCCGTCCGGCTTGATGTCAACCAGCTCGAATCCTTCGAGGTTACCCGCCACGTGTTGGTTGCCAACTGCGCCAACGAATCGCGCCGTGCCCACCGCGAATCCGTCCACGCAGAAGCAGCGCAGCGCGCGCGATGGAATGACCACTGGCGGTTCCGGCCTTTCACCGCGCTGCGGATGTGGCGGTGGCAGCCCCTTCACGAAATCGTCAGGCGGACAGCCGAGACCGGCACACACTCGCGCGCCGATGGCGAACCGTTGCGGCGCAAGGACGCCGAGTTCCGGTGGCAGCGGGAACACGTTTCCAGGATGAAAGTCGACCGCGGCCTCGGTAAGCTGGACGCAGAAGTCGATCAAGTAGTTGGAACCAAGGATCGGAACCGCGGGAAGATCAGGCCTGACCGTCACGACGGGATTGCCACGCGCGCGGACGACCGGATGCACATCGATCGGCCGGCACAACAGCGCCTCGTTGTTGCGCACGTTGACGGAGCCGTAGTTAAACAGCGACGGGCGCTGACGGCGAATGTGCTTGAACACCCGATTGATGCCCGCTTCGAGGAGGGAGATGAAGATGTCACAGTGGTCCGTGAAGGCCATGTCGGCTCCCCTCTTAAGTGACTTATGTGACCTGGACCCTTGCCCTTCGAACTTCGTCGGTAGGCTGGTCGGCATTTAAACAGATTAAGATCGAGCTGTCTACACGATTCTTATTAAAAGTTAAAATCGCGCGCCGCACTGCCCACAGCTCAGAATGCCGCGATTTTCACCGTCTCCGCGCTTCGATTCCGGCTAATTTGGACAGCAGCGACGTCCGACCAATGGTGGAAGCTTACTTCCAGTAACATGTTGTTGAGTTGAGTTTAGCGGTCCCGGTCTTATCCTCTACCTTAAGACTTCCCTTGAACATCTACTTGATTACTTCTATCGCTGGTGCTTGATCCTAAGTTAGCCAATTGACACTGGAACATTCCAGTCGTATATTCTGGCGATGAAGACCACGACCCATTCCGCAGATTCGATCCGCCACTTACTCAAGCGCCATCCAAAAGGCTCGAACACTGCTCTTCCCGGTGGGAAAGACGTCGCTCTCCGGTATAACTTGACGGTCACTCCGGCAAAGAATCGGAGCTGGGAATTGCAAGGGATCGTCGGCGAGCTACCTGGATTTGACCTCGAGCACATGGACCCTACGCGCTTCTCGGTCACGCATTCCAAACACTGGACCAGCACGCATATCAGCGACGCCGGAATGGCCGGGAAGAACGCTATCTATATTGAGGATCCCGATGGCGGCGTCAGCTACGCTGATCATACAGACAAGCTCTTCTTTCGTGCCGACAAGGAGCAAGTCATTCCGCTTGCGCCGCCCACGCAGGTGCGCGGGGAAATTCATATCGAAAAAGGGGAGCCGATTGAAGGGCGCGCGACCAAAGTCGCCACGGTGCGAATTACCGCATCGTCAACAGTGCGCCTGCGCATCTGGTTTGTCGATAAATCCGATCTCAAGCCGTTTGCTGGCGCCGTCCTGTCGCGACTTGTCGGCTGTCCAGATCGCCTTCGCCAGTCTGGATTGGAGATCGCCAAACTTGAGGAACTCGGCCTGCCTGTGCGAATGGAGAGTTACTCCTCTGGCCATGCGACGGAGCCGCTAGTGGTTTCGACTGTAACGGATTTGAAAATCGGCCACGCGAGCGCCAAGGATTTCGAAATCCCACGCGGTTACCGTGACTTGCGCGACACGAAAAAGCTGGCGGCGGAGGTCGGTCCACGCGGGTTCAAAGCGGGCAGCGGCAGCCTTTCCGATACTCGTGCGGGTTACACGGATTACGACCAGCCAATGCCAAAGGATGCGGCGCCGTCGGACAATCAGAAGCCTAGCCTGCTGTCTTACAGTACCTCCGGTGGCCGTCTGAAAATTCCGCAGTGTTTGCCTTCAACGTTCGCGGCGCAGATTGCCCTTGATACCGACCAAATTTTTTATGACGACCTGCGATTCCTGATCAACAGTGTCTTCTCGCGTCTTTCTTCGTTTTCTGGATCGGGCGGCACACTGTTGGTCGATTGGCTGAACCAGTGGGCAGCATCGCCGAAGGTCGCTTCGAAGGACGACGGTTTGTATTGCATAATGCGGGACCCGGCGGATTTTACGCAGAGTCCTCCACATCTGGGGGGCATTGGTCTGCTCGACAAGCTTGCAGAAAATAAAGCGCGAGCCGCGATGCTGGACGGTTCCATTACTTCCATCTTGACCATGCCGCCCGCGCTTCTTTTCCAAGTGACCACCGCGCTGGGCCTGCCCCCCAATCAGCGCTTCGATTCTCTCAACCCCACCGTCCAAGCCCAACTGAGAGAGCTGTACCTCACGCAGCTTATCGGACAATTCACCGTTACCTATCCGACCAGCACCTCGCCAAGCACTACCTTCTACGGCTTGATCAACATTCAGCTGAGCGACATCGAATTTACGCTCGACATCAACTATACAGAGCCTATGACGAGTCTGGACGTCAACAATAACGCGATCCGGATGAATCTTGCGCTCCCCGCAGTCCGCGGCAATGCGAATATCGCGCGTTGGCCTACCGGGCTTTACTGGGCCGTGCTCGGAATATCGGGCCTGGCCTGCTTTTTCCTGCCTTTCCTTTGCACCTTGGTTCCGTTCGTGGCGGCGGTGGGCGCATTTCTCTTAAGCGACTATGCTTACGTGCGCGTAGAGATCGACAACTTCACGGCCGCCGCAACCATCAGCTTTCAGCCCGACGCGATGCAGGTTCTTCGTCCCCAGGTGGCGCTTACTTTGAATGGTGACGTCAGCGTCTGGTACATGAGCTACATCCCCACCGGTCTCAACCAGCTCGCCAGTTTCGTCTACAGCCTGGTCGGAAGCCATACCGACATCGTCATCAATGCCATCGAATCGCAGCTTCAGGACTCGCTCAACAACCTCTTCACCAAAACCTTGAATCTGAGCTTCCCGCCTCAATTCGGTCCGGTGCCGATTGTCGGTATCGACAGCTCCACCGACGGCAAGCTGGACGATTATCTCTATTTGGAAGCAGGCCTCGACGCCGCGATTGTCGGCATATCAGCTCCGTACATCACACAAGTTGCGTCCGACATCGAAGCGCCGCTACTCGCTGGGCGTCTCCAATCCACCTACGACGCTGCCGGCCACCCCATGACGCGCGGCTACGGAGGATTCGTCGTATCGCAAAACCTCCTCAATTACTACATCAACTCTATTTGGCGGAACGGCGCGTTCAATTACACGTTTAGTCCGGTCGAAGTAAAAAAGATTGCCCAGAGCTTGCCGAAGGCCCTCCACATAAAAGATGCGATTTTAACTGCGCACCTTTGGCCGGCCGTAACTCCTCGTACAGTATTGACTCCTTATGGGGAGATCACGGACAAAACCTATGCCGCCACGTTCTTCGACGACGTGCGCCTCTGTCTTTCCCTGAGCGACCGCCAAGGCGCTGATCTCGGGTCGACGCTCGAATTCCAATTTGCCGCCGAGGCATTTACGCAGATCGGGTTGGGTGCCGTAAATATGTCGGCCAATCCTCCCAAGCTCGATATCATTCGTGTGACCGACACGCTTCTCGATTTATATTTCGATCTCACTCGGCTTAAGGTGAGGCTCATCCACCCTGAGGTTCAGGGACTTCAGTCGAACGGGCCCGATTTTTTCCGCGCTTACCGTGGCCGACCTTCCCCAGCTCCAAACTGCGATGCTGATGGCGTTGAATTTTGCGCTCAAAACCCGCAACGATCAGTTCATACCATCGCCTACAGGCGATCCCGCCCTTCAGCAGTATCCGATTCCGACCGCGACCATCGATTTCCACCTCAAGCCGAAACGCGGCAATATCTATGTTTGGATCGGAATCACCGGCACTCCCAAAACGGTTCTCAAGAACACGTTCTACGGCCTGCTCGCACTTTTCCCGGGTGGTCCGCTGAACATCAACACGATCAACTGTGCAACGGGCACAATACTAGCCGCTTTGGAGTGAGTTGCAGGTCAGGTAGAGGACGCCTGAATCGGAGCCCGTTTCAAAAAATTCGGGCTGGCGTTTTCTGCTCGAAAGCCGCGTCGTGTATGAAGCGTGTGTCGCTGCCCTAGAACCAAGCGCTTTGCCGCTCGGGTGCCGAGAGAGGCAGCCGCCTTGATGTATGTATAGGAAAAACAAGACCCTGTTTCAGAAAAGGGACCGTGAAAGATGGCCGGTGGGCTTGTGAGCCACAAAATCTCAGTCATGGGATCATTAGGATACGACTTCGGATTGGGTGGCCAGTAGTCGTCGTCCTGCTTTTCGGTGGGTTCCTCTGCCGCTAGCATTCCGGTCGGCTGAGGATAGAAGAACCAAGTTCGGACGGCTTGAGATGCGACGAATCGCAACAGCACACCCGCCTCGTCCCCGGACAGTCGGGAGAATTTGCCAGCCTCCTCTTTGATCCGTCTAGACAAGTGGGCAAAATCATTCTCGACCTACTCACCTAAAAAGACTTCGACTTTATCCGTCTCGACGCCATTCTCCTCGAAGGTGTACAGATCATTCTTCAGTCCGACGCATTCCGGGGTCAGGTGCTTGAGGGTACCATTAAGCGAATCTGATCCACACTTTACCTTCGGCGTTCGTGAAGCCACGCTGATAACGAGCAGGGACGAAATGGTTGCCACGTCGCCCGCAAAGCGCCTCAAGTTCGAATCTCTCAGGGCGCACCATTCTTTCAATCACTTGTGGATAGCCCGTTCCCTCTCCTCTCGATCAGACATAGCCAAACCGGGCAAACTCATGCGGACTTTCGACGTGCTGCCGTCTTCGATCCAGTCGAGGAACATGCCAAGACTCAGGACGTTACCACAGTACGAAGGCTCGACATCTGCGAGAACTAAGTCCGATCTCAGAATGCCAACATCTTTGAGCCGTTCAAAGCCTCTCTGTGTCGCCGCATATCGCTGGAGATCGCGAGCGAACGTCGGGCTCGCCGGCCCCCGCTCCAAATGCCGTCGGCCAAAGATCTTTTGATCGAACTTCCTGGCGAGTCGGCTCACCCGGTCGATCACGTACTTGCCCAGATCCAGGGCAATCGCTCTGGGTTCCGAAGATACAGACATTCCGCCCTCGGTCGTCCGAATTCGCGCCGCTGCCGGGCAGTAACGAGTCGTCATCCGACGATGAAACAAATTGAAGAATCGCGTACTCCTCGGTAGTCTGTAACCGACTGTTGCAATCTCAGGCTCCAGGTAGGGCGCGTAACAGTGCAGCAGCCAGGCATGATTCGACCCCAGGCGGCCCACCACATCAGGCATTTTGACGGAATAGTAAATGCGATCATAGGTTTGCGTGTTGTTATCGGCGACGTAGCCGGTTAACTTTTGCAGGTAAGTGCTGCGCAACTGTCGGCTCACATTGGCGTATGGCTGCGCCAGATAGTCGTGCCTGAGTTCGACCGGAACAATGCGCGTTGAGTACAACCGCTCGAGATGGGGATTACGTTGCCGGTAAAACGGAAAGTCCTGCAGCCACCAGAAATCCTTGAATAGCTCGCCACCTGCACCGGAGACCATGAGTGAGGCGCGCCGGGCTCTTCGCTCGCGCTGGTTCTGCAGCGGTAGGTGAGCATTTGCCACGTTGAACAAACCATCGCACACTTCAAAAAGAGCGGGTAGTGAACCTTCAAAGTCCCCAACCTCCTGATGGGTGAGATAGAGCGGGCGATCGAGAATCTTCGCAACCTCGCGAGCGATTGTGACATCCTCATCGTCATCCGAACCTGCCACAGCCAGTTCGAATGGAAGTCCAAAATATTCGAGGATGACTGCAAGCAGGCGCGAATCAATGCCACCGGTCAAGTCAATGCTGACGTTTTCTGCCGCAACCGAGGAGGCAAAGCTCTTCATTTGTGTTTCGAAATCGCGGGCGGGTTGGGGGCCCAGCGCCCGGGAGGTCTTGGACATCAACCTCACTGCGCCGGCGGACGACATACAAACAATCTGCTCGCCGCCGAGGCGATTGATTTCCCGGGAAAACGTCGCGCCGAACGGCAGGTAGCCAAAGTGAAAAAATTGCACCAGGGCTTCCGGCGACAATTCGGGGAGATTCAACCCATGTTCAGCAGCGAGTGTCAGGAATGAGCTGGAAACTCCTCGAGACGAATAGAAAGCGTGAAAGAGTCCACTCGAGTCAACAAAAGCATGCGCGTCGCCGGAAGCCTTATCCGCGACAACCAGCATGTAGACGCCCTTGAGGCAGTTCAGCGCTTCCAAAAGGCCGTTCGTGAGCGCCGCTGCGAAACGCCGGACAGAGTCAATGCCGGATGCTCTGCCATCCGCATAGAGAAATCCGCTCCAATATATGGCATGCTTCGGAGTTTCCAGTACGTGCACCTCGGTGTGCTCTAAACTCACACGATCCAGTGGCAGCACGCGACCGGTATCACCAACGGAACCCGACACCTGTGGGCGGGATGACAATACCGTTAGATTGCGTAGCATCGAATTAGCCTCAAATACGCCTCGGAGAAGCCGAAGCCAAGATCCAGACTGTGGCCTGGAATCTTCTGGCCGAACTGAGGGAGGAAACTGCTGAGGGAGGAAACTACGAGGGAGGAAGCTGCTACTAGTTTTATGTTAACAGAAACCCACAGGAATGACAGTGATCAAGGTCACATCGCAGGATGACGGGCCGCGCTGGAGCTCTCCTTAGTACGCAGGCGGTCGTTTCCGGTCGAACGGGAGTCGGCCTTTCTACGGTTTGCCTGCTCAGCGTACCACTCTGGCAGCGTTTGGAAGCAGTGCGACGCTTGGTTACCGCGTTGGTTACGGTCGCTTTGTTTTCTGCTAGTCTAGATATGCCCTATTGTTCTGTCACTGACCGGAGACTCTCTCCGGAAATCGGGTCGCGCGCGCGCCATGACAAAGGTTATCGAACAGGAAGTGTCTGTACTGTCGTCTTCAAAACTTGGGTTGATATATCTTACAGTTAACGACTGGACTCTGATCGCCGACAAGGCCAACCGTGTCCAATGCAAAAAGGGCGGGGTGCTGGTGCAAAGGGGCGAGAAAGCGAATGGCGTTCATCTCCTGCTCAAAGGGAGCGCCCGAGTGCAAATCCCTTCCCAACCTAAAGCGGCCACCATCGGGCCGGGCGAGATCTGCGGAGAAATGTCACTCCTGGAAGACGCACCCGCCAGCACCACCGTGGTTGCCGAAGAAGACGTCGAAGCCTATCACCTCGACGGTCCCACATCGGAAACCTTGTTTGAGCTGTTCCCTCACCTGGCCTCGCGCTTTTACCGGTCTTTGGCGAGGAATCTCTCCCGCCGTCTCAGAGATCTGATTGGGCCAGGTTCTGCGCCGCTGGCGAGAGTACAGAAACCTTCCTCCTGACCGGCTGTTTCTCAAGGAGTTGTTGCGGGACAAACGGGTAAACATGTCTCCAAGGGGCTCAACGGGCAGGCAGCGCGGCGAGATCGAACTTCTCTAAAAATTAAGAAGCGCCCCAGAACTCTTTCGAGTCTCGGGACGCCCGAACAGCCCTCCCCCAGAACTGCTCGAGAACTACGCTACTTTCAGTCCGGTTCAGTTGTGAATTGCACTTCTGTGCCATCGCATGGCACTGGGCGGCTATGGGCTTTGTGTTTCTGTTCTGCCGTCCGGCGCCAGGGCGCCCGCATCCGCGATTACCGCAGTAACCCACAAGCCGGGATTACCGTTGACCCTCAGCGGCTCACTCCTTACATTCTCCACAGGGGGTCGTATGAAAGATATTCATGAGGTGTTGCGGCAGAAGCAGACCAAGTACGCGCAACTGGGAAAGCAGATCGAGATGCTCCAGCAGGCAGCGGAGAAGCTGCGGGAAGTGGCTCCCTTGCTGGCCGAGAATGATGACGAAGACAACGCGGTGTTAATGGAAGGCGACGAGACTTCGCCCCAGTCTGAAGCCATGGCGGCGAAAGCCGGTGCGGGGGCGACCGGCTCAAAGGCTGCTCGGCCCACGGCACCTCGTTGGCCATAGTCTCGCCACGTTTGGGCGGGAAATTTAGTTATGACCTTTCTGGCATTGCTGGTTTCCACTGACGACTCCGCTTCCGAGATCCTGGACCGGGTGCTGCCGGCTTCCGGGATCGCGGTAGAGCGTTTCGGTGTTTTCGCCGAGGCTGTCGAACGTCTGCAACAACAACGGTTCGACGCAATCATCGTTGATTTCGAAGACCCGGAGTTCGCGGCGGAGCTGCTCAAAGAGGCCCGCGGACTGAATTCGGAAAACCCACCCGTCACCGTGGCCCTGCTTGCGGAGCCGGCCGAGGTGCGCGACATTCTTAACAACGGCGCGCATTTCGTGCTGTATAAGCCACTCTCCGAGGATAGCGCCAGGGCTGGCTTGCGTGCTGTGGGCGCCTTGTTAAATCGAGAACGGCGCCGCGCTTACCGCGTCCCCGTGCAGGCTCCGGTGGAACTCAGCCTGCCCGATACTCGTAAAATCGAAGGAATTCTGCTTGACCTGAGCGAAACTGGAATGGATGTTCTTACGGCGGAACCTCAGGTGCCAGGTGCGCTGCTGAATTTCCACTTTCAGTTGCCCGACGGAAGTCTTGAAGTGCCCGCGCAAGGGGAGGTGGCTTGGGCGAGCCCAAACGGTCAATCGGGGGTCCGGTTTGTGGATCTGGACCCGTCCGTTAAGGCTCATCTGCAGGTCTGGCTGGAGGCTGCGGTGGGAACCAATGGCGGACCGGAGGAGACCGTTTCGCACTGCAAACTCACCGATCTGAGTCTGGGCGGCTGTTATGTGGAGACCGAGTCGCCGTTTCCGGAGCATGTTCTGGTTGACCTTTGCCTGAAAGCCGGAGAGATGGCCGTGCACACGGAAGGCATGGTCCGGGTTATGCATCCGGGTCACGGCATGGGTGTGGAATTCCCTTCCCGCACGCCGGAACAACGTGCCGAGGTGGGCAATCTGATAGGCCTTCTCCGCAGTTGTTCTGAATCCATGCTCGAATTGAGTGTTTCTCCGCGCGCCCTGACAGCAGACCTGAGCCAATTTGAACACGGGCGGGATCCAGGGCACGAAACCGCTGTGCCCACGGATGAGATGGAAGATCCTTTGCTCGAATTGCTGCGAAAAGGGCCGACGCTACAACAAGAGCATTTTTTCGCGGAACTTTGCCGCCAGCGCTCGGGCGAGAGCGTCGCGACCTAGCTTTGCAGTTCCCTGCCGGCTAGCCTCCCTGCCGTGTTATTCACCCTTTCATTCCTTCAATCTTTACCCTTACCCAAAAAAATAAAGCCTCTCGCGGCTGTTGCTGGCGGCAGAGTTTTGTGAAGAGCGCTAGGGCAGGCTAACGACAGGCGGCGAGTGTAGCGGAGTGTGCGAGAGGGCTGCGGTGGATTGTTTCCGGAGGGCGAAGAACCCGTGCCCCGTCTCTGACATGGGTTCTTCCACTCTCCGTGGTGTGTTCCACCCAATGGGAGTACGGTAGCTCATCCTTATTGCGTGACGGTTTCAGGAATATTAAATCTAGATTAAATAGAGGCGAGTTTCGGTAGGGTGCATCGTTCTCATCCTTGTGCGAATATGTACACCAACTAAGACAGCGTCTCCGCGTGGAGACCGGTGGGAGCGAAGCTGGGGGCAATTTCAAAATCCGGTCAGGCTGAGGGCGCCAATCCACCAACAGGCGCGCGCAACGTGCCGCAGAGCAACCTGTCCTGGATGCCGCTGATCTCGATCGCTGCCGCGGCCTTCGCCGTGGAAATTCCTTTCTTTTTTCGCGGCACGCCTTCCGGACACGATGTCGAGTTTCATCTCTACTCGTGGCTGGAGGCTCTTTCGCAATGGAAACACGGTATCGTTTATCCCCGGTGGGCGGCCCTGGCACACTTCGCTTATGGCGAGCCACGCTTCATCTTCTATCCCCCGGCCTCGTGGATTCTGGGAGCGGCCCTTAGCGCGATCTTTCCCTGGACGCTCGTCGCCGGCATCTACATTTGGATCGTGCTGGCAGGCGCGGGTGTTTCCATGTTTCTGCTGGCGCGGCAGTGGCTGGACCGGCGCGACGCAACCTTTGCGGCCGTGTTGTACGCGGTCAATCCTTATCACCTTGTAGTGGTCTACTGGCGGAGCGCGTTCGCCGAATTGCTGGCCAGTTCGTTGTTGCCTCTTCTGCTGTGGTTACTGTTGCGGGCGGACGAGAAGGGCCGGCGCGTGACCATCGTTCTCGGCCTGCTGCTCGGTTGCGCGTGGCTCACCAACGCTCCCGCAGCAGTCATGATCCATTACTCCCTGGCATTGCTGGTGGTCATGATCGCCTGGCAGCGGCGCTCGGCGCGGGTTCTGCTGGTGGGAGCGGCGGCGGTACTTCTTGGCGCCGCGCTGGCTGCTTTCTATTTGTTGCCCGCGGTCTACGAACAGAGATGGGTCAACCTTGCGGAAGCTATTTCCCTGGGCTCGCGGCCGCAAGACAACTTTCTCTTTAGTCACACCGTATTCGCCGACCACGATGCCTTCAACCGCGTGATTTCCTGGATTGCAGTGGCGGAGACGCTGCTGACCCTGGCGGCGGCATGGGCCGCGCGAAGTTGGGGAAGCCGCAATCGCGAGCTTTGGTACTTGCTGGTGGCTTGGGCCGCGGCGTGCGCATTGCTTGTGCTATCGATCAGCGGTCCGCTGTGGAACATTCTTCCCCAGTTGCGCTTCATGCAGTTCCCCTGGCGCTGGATGTTGTGTCTGGGCATTCCCTTCACTTTGCTGACCGTGCTGGGTGTGCGGCGGTGGATGGCGCGTGTGGCGATCTACGCGGCGATGCTGTGCGTGTTTGCCTTCGTATGGCAACACTTCCAGGCACCCTGGTGGGATCATGCTGCTGACCTGCGCGAGATGCAGGACAACATGGCGAACGGCACAGGCTACGAGGGCACCGACGAATACACGCCGGTGGGAGCCGATCCTTCATCGGTCGAGAAAGCCGCCCGCCGCGTGACTGTCGATGGGCCTGCGCACGCTGCGATCCGCGTTTCCGACTGGACCGCCGAACGCAAGCTTTTCACCGCGGAGATGTCAACGCCCGACAATCTTGCATTGCATCTGTTCAACTACCCGGCCTCGCACGTGGAGGTGAATGGGCGGGTCGTGCAGGCTGGGACGCGCGAGGGCACAGGGCAGATGCTGGTCCCGGTGGAGGCGGGCGCGAATCGCGTGCAGATCACTTTCATACGTACATGGGATCGGACCGCGGGCGGGTGGATCTCGTTGTTTGCGATCGTTTGTGTGCTGGTGTCGCTGAAAACTGTAGCGCCGGCGTCTGGCCAGCAGCGGCGGCGGGACGCCGCCACGACAGCCGCCGGGACGGCGGCGCTACCGAGATCGTGATGCGAAAGATCCTGATTGCTACCTCCAATCCGGGCAAGCTGCGCGACTTTGCCGGCGCCGCTCTGCAACATGGAGTCGAAATCGCCGGCATCCCTGACTTCTCTTCCCTGCCAGCCGTGGTCGAGGACGGCCTCACCTTCGAGGCCAACGCCCGCAAGAAGGCCGAAGCATACAGCAAATATGTTCCCGGGGAAATTGTGGTTGCCGACGATTCTGGCTTGGAGATTGATGCCCTGAACGGCGCTCCCGGAGTGCACTCTGCCCGCTACGCCGCGCCTGATCTGCACCGTAAAGAACCGCACGAAGCCGACGCGAATACCGACGACGAGGCCAACAACGCGCGCGTTCTGCGCGAACTGCAGGGCGTTGCACCGGACCGCCGCACAGGAAGATTTGTCTGCGTGCTGGCGGCTGCACGCTACGGCAAGACGCTGGCTATATTTCGCGGAACGGCGGAAGGAATTATCCTGGACGCACCGCGCGGTTCCAACGGTTTTGGCTACGATCCGTTATTCTATTTTCCCCAAATCAAGAAAACATTTGCGGAGCTGACCTCAGAAGAAAAATCCAAATACAGCCACCGCGGGGCGGCGTTCCGTGAGTTTCTGGATTGGTGCAAGCGCCTTACCTGCAACTGATCGCTGGGTAGTGGTGCAGTTTGAATCCCCTCACCTTACTATCGCAATGGAGGCATGGAAACCTGCTTCGCCGAGAGCCACGGGGCCGCAATCAAACACACTGTAATCAGGGTCGAGAAAACGATGGGGGTGGTGAAGGCATATCTCCAGCTCAAAGCTGTGACTGCGACAAAGCAAATGGCGAGCGCCCACGCAATGCTGCGCACGTGTGCCAAAGTCTCTGCCGGAAGTCCGCCCAGCAGCCACGCTAATACCGCCGCGAACAAAAGAAACACGGAGAAAAAAAGCCCGAACGCGCTGAAGAAGTCCCAATAAGTCCGGCTAAACCCTTGCGCGTCAAAGTGGACGGAGCGCATTAACCCAAGAACCGCGTCCGCTCCCCATTCCGGATTATTCTGGCGAAACCCAAACGTATGTCCGGCGGCAAATAGCAGCAGAAGAACAGCAGCGATTCGATAAAACATAGATGCTTTCATTGTTGCCTCCAGAGATCACAGCAGCGGGCACCACTCTCCTGCCTCTTAGGTTCAAACTGTACCACCACCGATTACTTGGTAGTGGGCGGTTTTGAAAAAATCCCGCCAAAGCGTAAGCTTACGCGGCGTGTCGGACTTTACCCCAGATTTCTCTACGATGGAGAAAGTGTGGCGCTGGATGTATAGGCCAGCGCTGCATATTGCACACAAAGGGCCGGATCGAGTGGAGATTGTTGCGCTCCAACGGCAAGATGACGAATACGAAACAACGTCGGGCGGCCTACGATTTAAGGGCAAAACCCTAAAGATAGGGCACTCAAAATATGTCCGCGCCCACGTCTCTAACACTAGAGGCCCCGTGGCCAAAGATGTGCAAGTGTTTGTTGAGCGGGTATGGAAAGAGACGCACTTATTGGATGACGAACGCTCCCCTCTTGAATGGAGAAACCACCCTGGAGTTTTTCTAATGCGGGAGATGCCAAAAGGTGATAGGTACGGACATTATGTTGACGTTTTTTCGGTCGATTCAATCTCTCGGGATTTGGTAATTCATTCTCACAAGCATAGCCGGGGCTATCACACTTACCAGAATCACGGCCTATATACAGTGGAGCTATCCGCTGAGTCAAAACGACCATGCCACTTCGGAAAGTTTCAGATCACGGTCAAGTACGACGGCGACCTTGATAGATTTCATGTCGTCAGCACACGCGAAGGGAACCTTTTTTGGAACTTCGGATGGAAGGCTATGCCGCCTTCTTAAGTTCTTCGCGTTCGAGCAAGGAAACAAGTTCTTGCAAAGTCCAGATGTGGTCTGCCAACCCCGCTTCCATTGCTGGGGTGACGCGCAAGGTCTGGTGCACGCGACAGAAGTTGTAATACGCATGATAGATCGCAACCATGTGGCAGTGGTTCTCAAACTTCTTAGAGAACGCATTGGTGAGCCGCGTGAATCGTCGCACACCCATCCGCAGATTCAAGTTTTGCCGCTCCACGAAACTGGTCGAGATGTGTTGGCGATCAGGGTTCCCACTCAAGATACCCGTGCGAATGCCGATGCACGTCGCAGGGCTGTAGCGCGTTTCAGGATTGTCAGAAGGCGCACCGTATAGCTTTATCAGCATCGCATAATCCACGTTCATTCCGAAGGCACCTTCGACAGCTTCCGCATAGGCGCGGTGACCGTCCGTCGTGATCTGAATGCGCGTGGTCACACGCGATGCTAAATCCTCCATGAATTTGCAGGCCCAAGACGCATCTCGTCCGCCGCACAGGTACGAGAGAATCAGCTTGCTATCCGCGCAAATTGCCGTCCACGTCCAGACGCTCCCCGCGCCAGTTCCTTCCTTCTCTACAGGCACGTTCTTTTCCTTCGCGTAGCAGAACGACCAAACCTCGTCGCACTGCACGCGCTGTACCTTCACCCCTCGCACTGCCGCATTATGGAAGGCAGCGCAAGCCGCTCCCATGTCAGGAATCAGCTTTAGAACGGCATCTTTCGAGGCTCCGGTTAGCCTGCAAGTCGCCCGGATGCTGTTTCCTTCTACCAAAGCGTTCACGATCTGCGCTCGTTTCTCAATAGATAAGCGATTCATAATGCAGCAATAATATGCTTGAGCGTGTAAGCTGTCAATAAAATAATGATAATTCCCATAAGTATTGTACGAATTGGCTTGCGTTAACGTGTAACGCATGTTAATTTAGTGACGTTCCATAGAAGGAGGAGGTATGGCTAGTCAGGATGCAGCACTAAAGGCGGTCCCAGAATCACAGGAAGAGAATGGGGACGGTAAACGGGAACGGGAGCGTTCGACGATTGAGTTCCCCTACCTAGGGCTAGATGTGGCCGTGGAGATGGCCAAGGGAGTTCATGAGGTGGGAGGATCAAGTTGCCAATGGCTTCAGCTTGCCGCAAAGCTCGATCAGGCTGCGACCGGAGGCGGGTTTCGCCAGCGAGTAATGACCGCGAAAACTTTCGGCTTGCTCACATACACGCAAGGCACAATTACGCTTACAAAACTGGGAACCCAGGTTTGTGACCCAGAGCAAGAGGCAGCAGCGAAGGCAGAAGCCTTTCTCGCTGTTCCTCTCTACAAAGCTGTCTATGAGCAATTCAAGGGCGGCACGTTGCCTCCGGCGTCGGGACTCGAAACGGCAATGGTAAGTCTTGGCGTTACGCCGAAGCAGAAGGCCACGGCCCGTCAAGTGTTTCAACGTTCGGCCACGGAAGCGGGATTTTTCGCGTATGGCCAAAGTCGCCTTGTTCTCCCGTCAATCAAGGCAAGCGCCGCCGCGCCCGCCGTAACTCCAGCAGAGCCCTCTGTGGATGACGACAAGAAAAAGAAAAAAGTCGAAGAAGATGACGAAGAAGAACTACATCCCTTCATCAAGGGCTTGCTAAAGAAACTGCCCCCGCCTGACAGCGAGTGGCCCAACGATAAGCGTGCAAAATGGCTGCAAGCTGCGGTGAATATTTTTGACCTGATGTACACGGAGTCAGAGGACGATAGCAAACGAACAATTACTATCGGCTTTCAAAAGGATTCTGCAAGACAGTGATGCTACGCCGCAGAACGTGGCCTCAAGGGAGCATGGTGATGCAACTGAAAATAATATCCGCTAGCCCTTTGTATCTTGCCTGTCGTGCAAGGGGCTGTAACGACAAACCCCAAGTCAGGTAACCTTCGCGGGGCGTCCCTGACTTGGGGCAGATAGGCTCTCTACAAGCCTAAACCGTCAACCTTTGCCCCAGCGTGCTTTCGCGGCACGCTGGGCTATTTCTTTGCGCTCTTGCGCCGACAGCTTCGCGGCCCTTGCTCTGCCGCCTTTCATTCCGCCCAACTTGCCGAGCGCAACTGCCGCCGGATTTTTCTTTCGGGCTGGGAACTGCACAATCTTGCGTTGAGGCTTCAACTCCTCGCCGATGGCCTGTTCTATCACGCGCAGGGCGTTCTGTGCTACATCGCCCTTGCTTGAGCGTCTAGGCATACGATATTGTGGCACTACCCACGAGAAATTGCACTAAAATATTAGCGAGGACAAAATTACGCTCCTTCACCCCAGCTTCCTAGCTAAGCGCCGCGCGGAAACGCCCGCGAAACTAATCCGGTGAAGAGCTTAGTGCGAGCATTTGCTTTTAGATCACGTTCCCACGGTTAGTATTTTTGGGACAAAAGCAGACAGGCGCAGTCTTAGGGGCCCACCATTGATTTGGTGGGTCTTGCCGTTTATCTCAAAACCGCCCACTACCGATTACTTCCAGATCTTGACTTGCTAAAATCGCCGTACTACACTCGAATTCCCTCCCTTAGTGCCCGCTTGATCACAATTTAACAGTCCGGACGCAGCGCGCGAATACACGGCGAAGAGAATTCCGGGGTTCGGTTCGAGGCTCGCATGAAGGGTTGCAATCTACTGCTAACGGTGTTGGGCGCTCTGTTTGTCACAGCGTGTACGGTTGTTTGCGCCGCGTCCACGAATTACACGATCAGCGTCGCGGTCACCGGTCTCACAGGAACGCTGGTCGTGCAAGACAGCAAGGGCGACACATTGACCTTTACCACGAACAACACTCAAACCTTCGCCCAATCGTTTCCCAGCGGTTCGTCCTATACCGTGCGTGTCAAGACTCAGCCTTCCGGCCAGACTTGCACGCTAAGCGGCAACTCCACCGGCAACATCACCTCGAACATCACAGTCACGGCCACCTGCACAAACAATGTCGTGAATTACACAATCAGCGTCGCGGTCACGGGCCTTACAGGAACTCTGGTAGTGCAGGACAGCAAGGGCGACACCTTGACCTTCACCACGAACAACACGCAAACCTTCGCCCAATCGTTCCCCAGCGGTTCGTCCTACACCGTGGGCGTCAAGGCCCAGCCTTCCGGCCAGACTTGCACACTGAGCAGCAACGCCAAAGGAACCATCACCTCGAACATCACCGTAGCGGCCACATGCACCACGAACGTCGTGAATTACACGATTAGCGTGGCGGTCACCGGACTTACAGGAACGCTAGTGGTGCAGGACGATAAGGCCGATACATTGACCTTCACCCAGAACAACACCCAGACATTCGCCACTTCGTACCCCAGCGGCTCAAGCTATAGCGTGAGCGTCAAGACTCAGCCATCCGGCCAGACCTGCACGCTGAGCGGCAACGCCAGCGGAACCATCACCTCGAACATTACCGTAACGGCCACATGCAGCGCGAGCAATGACACGATCAGCGTGGCGGTCACAGGACTTACGGGAACGGCGGTAATGCAGGACGATCAAGGCGCCACTTTGACCTTCACCAGTGACAACACGCAAACGTTCGCCAATTCGTACACAAGCGGCGCTGCATACTGGGTTAGCGTCACCAGCCAGCCATCAGCCCAGTCCTGCATTCCAAGTTACTTCAGCGGAATTATCACCTCCAACATCACGATCTCTGCCGCCTGCGCAACGGGATCGACACGTCCGATAGGAACCGTCAGCAATGTCTCGAACGTTTCTTGCAAGGGGCCGCTTAAGAATGGCGTCTGCCAGCAGATGACGGTGTCGTGCCCCGGCGTTCCCGACGTCAACGCCTACGTGAAGACAAATACGCCCACTGGAGCTTCGCTGGGAACGGCCACCTATAACGTTGGTACCAACGGCAACGGCTTGTACGAGACCACCTTCACCTACGGCGGCACTGCGGTAGGCAACGTTCTGGCCGCCGGGTTCACCACCGTGCAAATTGATTGGGGAACTCCGTTTAACAACAGTCAGCCCAACGGCTGGGTGCAAGGTCCTGGCGGCGTGATCGCTTCGGCCTGCCGGTACGCGACGGTTACGCAGTGGATTTACGACAATATTCAGAACAACACGAGCCTTCCCTTATGCGCCACAGCAAACAGCGGTGGCGCGGGAGTGCTGGCTTACGCTTTGTCACAATACGGTTCGGCCAACATTCTCTCGATGGCGGAAGTCACGAGCGGACCGCCCACCGCCCGAATGGACTGGGGCTGCGGATGCTCGGAGGGCAAGATGACCGTGCAGTGCGGGTCGAGTTCCATCCTGGGCACTTGTTTTGGAAAGGTGGATGGTGCGATCTGGGATGCGGCTTATACCCCTAACGCCTGGTGCTCCACCGCAGCCGGTGGTGGCGCTCCGCCGCCCGGAGGCTTGGAGTTCTTCCTGAATGACAGCGTGGAAGCGCCGGGAGCCAACTACAACTTTCCCAAGACCTACGTGAACCTGGTGTTCGGCGGCGCAGATAACAGCTCTGCCATCGCCATTGGTCAGGATTGGTTCAACAACATCACCAGCACGAAAGCGCAGGCTTGTGTGCCCGGTGGCCTGCATTCGCTGGCCAATACGCTCAATGGGGCAGAGCAAATTGCCAACGACCTGATCAGCCTCTGCAAGCTGCAGTAGAAACCTCGCAACGGTAGTGCCACAGTTCAATTTCTTTGCTGGCGTCATCCTGAGCGGAGCCGCTTTTCAGGCGGAGCGAAGAGCCTGCCCTGAGCGGAAGCGCGAAGGGATCTCGCACACGCGCATGCCTTTGCCTACGGGAGATCCCTCACCCGGCTGAACTGCGCCGGGTTTCGGGATGACGCCCCTTCAAACTGCACCACTCTCCTCGCAAGGTAGTGTCCTCGCACTATTAGGAAACTACCCCTCTACCGTTTCTTGACTTCACTTCTCTCCAGCATGGATAATGTACGGTTCTTTTGTCGTCTCTGAACTCATAAGGAGCGCTACGTGGCGTCAGCCAGTTCTACTGCTCCCGCGTTGGACCGATCTATTAAACAGGGTGTCGCGCCACTGCGCGCCGGACAAGGTTATTCATTTGTCTTGCGCCGGTTGCACTCCCTCTTCGGAATCATTCCGGTGGGCGCCTTCCTGTTCGAACACATCCTGATTTCGAACTCGACGACCATCAGCGGCCCTGAGGCCTATGCCCGGCAGGTCAGCTTTCTGGCGAACCTCCCGCTGGTGTTCTTCCTGGAGTTGTTCGGCATCTGGATCCCGATCGCCTTCCACGCGCTGTACGGCTTCTACATTTGGTACCGCGGCGATGGAAATCCGGTCGAGTATCCCTGGACCGGCAACTGGATGTACACCGCACAGCGCTGGACCGGGGGCATCGCCTTCGCTTACATCGTCTGGCACACCTACACCATGCGCTTCACCGGGGTCGATCTGCACGACTATCCGATGGCGTCGTTCGGAAAGGTGCAGCACGAAGTATTTCAGACTCCGTTCTTCTTGTTTTATGTGGTGGGCCTGATCGCGGCTTCCTGGCACTTTGCCTATGGCATCTGGCTTTTCTCGGCGAAGTGGGGCATCGTTTCCGGGGAAAAGGCGCGGAAGCGGTTCCTGGCGGTGTGCCTGGCCTTCTTTTTCGTATTGACGGCAGCGGGACTCGCCAGCCTTACTTCGCTCCGGTCCCGCCCGCAGCAGCCCACTGAGCCGGGGGCAGTGGCGGCGCAATCGAGCCACGCAAAAGCATCTTACCGAAAGCCGGTGCGGTGAAATGGCAGATCCCAAAATCATCGTCATCGGCGGCGGGCTAGCCGGACTCGCCGCCGTCATCAAGATCGCCGAGATGGGCGCGCACGTCGATCTGTTCTCCATCGTTCCGGTGAAGCGTTCGCACTCGGTGTGCGCGCAGGGCGGCATCAACGCCGCCAAGAACCTGAAGGGCGAAGGCGATTCCACGTGGATGCACTTCGACGACACCGTCTATGGCGGCGATTTCCTCGCCAACCAGCCTCCGGTCAAAGATATGTGCGAGGCCGCGCCTGGCATCATCGATCTGCTCGATCGCATGGGCGTTCCCTTCAACCGCACGCCCGAAGGCCTGCTCGACTTTCGCCGCTTCGGCGGGACTTTATATAACCGCACCGCCTTTGCCGGAGCCACTACGGGCCAGCAACTGCTCTACGCGCTCGACGAGCAGGTTCGCCGCTACGAATCCGAAGGCAAGGTGAAGAAATACGAGCACTGGGAGTTCCTCTCCGCCGTGCTCGACGGAAAGCGCGTCTGCCGCGGCATCTGCGCCATGGACTTGCGCAGCATGGAAGTGCGCACCTTCCCGGCCGACGCCATCATCATCGCCACCGGCGGCATCGGCGCGATCTTCGGCAAGTCGACCAATTCGGTGGTCTGCACCGGGTCGGCGCAATCCGCGCTTTATCAGCAGGGTTGTTGTTACGCCAACGGCGAATTTATTCAGGTCCATCCCACTTCGATTCCCGGCAACGACAAGCTGCGCCTGATGTCGGAATCGGCGCGCGGCGAAGGCGGACGCGTCTGGGTTCCGAAGACGCCGGGCGACAAGCGCGATCCGAAATCGATTCCGCAGAGCGAGCGCTGGTACTTCCTGGAAGAGTGGTATCCCAAGTACGGGAACCTGGTTCCGCGCGACGTGGCCACGCGGGCGATTTTCAAGGTTGTGTACGAACACAACCTCGGCATCGACGGCAAGCCGATGGTTTACCTCGACCTCACCCACATCGACCGCAAGATTCTCGACCGCAAGCTGGAAGGCATTCTCGAAATCTACGAGAAGTTTGTGGGCGACGATCCCCGCGATACGCCGATGAAGATTTTCCCCGGCATGCATTACACCATGGGCGGGCTGTGGATCGACTTCAAGCAGGCCACGAACATTCCCGGCATCTACGCTGCGGGCGAATGCGAGTACCAGTACCACGGCGCGAATCGGCTGGGCGCGAACTCGCTTGTCTCTTGCATCTATGGCGGAGCCATCGCCGGACCTAATGCGGTGAAGTATGCGCGCGGCTTGCAGGCGCTTCCCGACGGCAACGGATGTTTCGAGGCCGAAAAGACAAAGCAGGAAGAGAGCAATGCCCTGCTCATGAACAACCAGGGCACGGAGAATCCCTTCCGGCTGTGGCAGGAATTGGGCGAGGTGATGACCAAAGACTGCACGGTCATCCGCTACAACAAGAATCTGCAGCAGACTGACGCGAAAGTGGTCGAGCTGCTGGAACGCTTCCGCAAAGTGAATTTGAGCGACCGCACGCAGTGGGCGAACACCAGCGTGGTCTTCACCCGCCAGCTTTATAACATGCTGCAGTTGGCGCGAGTGATAGCCCAGGGCGCGCGGATGCGGGACGAATCGCGCGGCGCGCACTACAAGCCGGACTTCCCCGAGCGGGACGACAAGAACTTCCTGAAGACGACGAAAGCTTATTTCGCGCCGGATGCAGACGAGCCGAAGTTTGAATTCGAGCCGGTCGATGTGTCGCTGATTCCGCCGCGGCCGAGGAAGTACTGATGCGGCGAAGTACGCAAAATGGAGGGTCATCCTGAGCGAAGCGAAGGACCCATGTAGTTTGCCGGCGTCGGCAGGGTACATAGGTTCTTCGCTTCGCTCATAATGACAAAGGTTGAGCTAGGAGCTAGGGGTTAAGCGCTAATGGCTAATAAATCCATCCTCCTCAAGATCAAACGCCAGAACACTCCGACTTCCAAGTCGTACTGGGAGGAGTTCCAGCTCCCACACGTTCCGGGAATGAATGTGATCTCCTGTCTGATGGAGATTGCCGCCAATCCCGTCACGCGCGAAGGCAAGGCGACCACGCCCATCACTTACGACTCGAATTGCCTGGAGGAAGTCTGCGGCTCCTGCGCCATGCTCATCAACGGACGCGCCCGCATGGCCTGCTCCGCCTTGATCGACAACCTTGAGCAACCAGTGAAGCTTGAACCTTTTTCAAAGTTCCCTGTCATCCGCGATCTGGCCACAGACCGCAGCGTGATCTTCGAAAACCTCAAAATCGTCAAAGCCTGGGTTCCCATCGACGGCACCTACGACCTTGGTCCCGGTCCGCGCATGACCGCGGAAGAGCAAGAGCAGGCCTATCCCATCTCCCGCTGTATCTCGTGCACGTGCTGCATGGAGGCCTGCCCGCAATTCAACGAAGACACAGGCTTCGTGGGCGCCGCCACCATCGCGCAGGTGCGCCTCTTCAATACCCATCCTACAGGCCAGGCGCTGAAGCGCGAGCGATTGGAGGCGCTGATGGGCGATGGCGGCATCCAGGAGTGCGGCTACGCGCAGAACTGCCTGGAGGTTTGCCCCAAAGATATTCCGCTGACCAAGGCCATTTCCGAAGTGGGGGGCGCGGTTATGAAGCAAGCCCTCAGTGACCTTTTCCGGCGCTAGTTTTTGTCACTCCCGCCACAGCAGAGCGGCCCCGCCCTGTATCTCATCGAGCTAACTGGTTGCCTTGCGAGCACATCGGTTAGCCCCCAACTCCGCGCTGGGATGGCGTTTCGCGTGCACCCATCCCTGATGGAGTTCTGGCGACGCAGCCGAAGTAACCACTGGTAACCAGAGTCGGGGTAATGCCCGCCAGGCACGCCGGTAACGGCCAGCCTGCAATCAAAGGTTTGGCCGCTTGACAGCATGGCTTACAATACCCGGACGGCTGTTGGTTAAGCCGTACGGAAGACTACGGAACTCATTGAGAGTAAAACTACAGCGCCGGATGCTTCTGGCCCTCCTGCTCGCGTGCCTGTGCGCGCCGCTTTTTGCGGCGACGACCACCACCCCGCATAAGCCGGTTCGCCATGCGCACCATCACCGTCTGCACTGGACGCGCTGGAATCCGATGTTCCGGCCCTCCCACGAATCTCTCTTATTGCAGAACGCCGAAGTCGACCGACTCGAATTGCCTCGCATTCAGGATGACGACGAACTCGAAGCGCTGAAAGCCAGTGGAGCGCTGCAGCCCATCATCGCGGGGGAAACGCTGCGCTTCGATCCGCGCCTTGACCCTTCGCGCCGCTACTGCCGTCCCTGGACTCGCGACTTTGTGCAGGATGTCGCGCAGGCTTACTACCACCGCTTCCACCAGCAGATTCAGGTGAACTCCGCGGTACGTACGGTGAAGGTTCAGAAGAAACTCCGCCGGCACAATCGCAACGCGGCTCCGGCTGAAGGCGATACCGCATCGTCGCATCTCGCCGGCCTTACCGTCGACCTGCAGCGCCGCGGCATGACCCAGGAGCAGGTTCACTGGATGGAGCGTTACCTCTTCTACATGAAGTCTCTCGGCCTGGTTGAGCCCGAAGAAGAGCGGCGCCAGTGGGTCTTCCACATCATGGTTTCGGCCCACTATGCGGATTGGCGCGAAACCCAGGACATCGTTCCCATGGAACGCCCCGTGCCCGCAGTCGTCACCGCCGACAGCCGCGCCGAGTAGGCAACGTCGTATCAACCTCCTTTCGCTGAGTCGTTCCCCGATCGTGCTTCCTTCCTTTCACTCCGGCCTATACAATCGTTGACTTGCTCCGGCAGTCGCCGCCAGCAAGCAAACTTCTATGGCTCACTTCAGAATCTTGCTGCTCTCATGCCTGATGCTTGCGGCTTCCTCGGCGGTCGCTCAGTCCTCGAGTTCATCGGATGCGCCCATCAGCCCCAAGGCCCGTGCCATTCACGACAGTGCCCTCATCATCGACACTCATGCCGACACGCCGCAGCGCTTTCTCGATGAAGGCTTCGACATCGGATCAACCGATCCCAACGACATCGGGCACATCAGCCTCGACAAAGTCAAACGCGGCAATCTTGGTGCGGAGTTCTTCTCCATCTGGGTGGACCCAGAAACCAACCAGGGCCATTTCGCCCGGCATACGTTCGATCTCATCGACTCTGTCTATGAACAGGCTGAGCGGCATCCCGGCCGCATGATGATGGCTGTCTCCGTGGCCGACATCGAGCGCGCGCACAAAGAGCACAAGCTCGCTGCTTTGATGGGCATCGAAGGCGGCCATTCGATCGAGAACGACATGCATCTTCTGCGCGATTACTACCGCCTCGGCGTGCGTTACATGACGCTCTCCTGGTCAAACACAAACGAATGGGCCGACTCCTCCGGCGACATCAACGATCCCAAGGTGCAGCATCACAACGGGCTCACCGATTTTGGCAGGCAGGTGGTGCTGGAGATGAACCGCCTTGGCATGATGGTCGACATCTCACACGTGGCCGACAAGACTTTTTGGGATGTAATCGCAACCACGAAAGCTCCGGTCATCGCGTCCCATTCTTCAGCGCGGGCGCTCACCAATGCGCCTCGTAATATGACCGACGAGATGCTGCAAGCCGTGGCCAAGAATGGCGGCGTTGTTCAGGTCAACTTTTATTCTGGCTTTTTGGACGAGGACTATCGCAAAGCCATGGAGGCCCAGAGGAAAGACCAGGAGGCGGCAATCCAGAAATACGTCGATTCGTTGAAGGCCGAGGGCAAGCCGGTCACCTACATTGAACGCAACCGCATCGAGCGCGAGTGGATGGCTAAGATCCCGCGTCCGCCTTTCAAGGCGCTGATCGACCACATCGACCACATCGCCAAGGTTGCCGGAGTGGACCACGTGGGCTTGGGCTCCGACTTCGACGGTGTTTCCGGAGCAACCCCCGCCGGCATCGATTCTGCCGCCGACCTGCCCAAGATCACGCAGGCCCTGCTCGATCGCAGCTACAGCGCTGACGACATCAAGAAGATTCTCGGCGGTAACATTCTGCGCGTTTTCCGCCAGGTCGAAACAGTCAGCCGCGAACTGCAGGCCCACTCCCATTGATCCCCAGCGGTGTCGTACAATGCAACGTTGCGAACAAATCAGGGCACGCTGTGCCCATTGCGAGGAGCAATTATGCGTAATGTCTTTCTGGTTTCGATTCTGCTTTCCATGGCTGCGCTCACCGGTTGGGCGCAAACGAGCACCCAGGCCACACCGGCGGCCAAACCAGATACCGCAGCCAAGCCGCTCGTTCACCATGCCCCAACGGGCAAACCCACGGCGATCATCGAGACCCCCGTGGGCAACTTGACCTGTACCCTGTTCCCCGACAAAGCCCCGATCGGAGTCGAGAACTTCATCGGCCTCGCCACTGGCACCAAAGACTGGAAGAATCCGGTCAGCGGGGCCACCAAGCATGGCGTGCCACTCTATGACGGAACGATTTTTCATCGCGTCATCCCCAACTTCATGATTCAGGGCGGCGATCCTGCGGGTAACGGAACGGGCGACCCGGGATACAAGTTCAAGAACGAAGTGTCCTCCGACCTCTTGTTCGATAAGCCGGGCCGCCTCGCCTACGCCAACTCGGGCCGTGACACCAACGGGTCGCAGTTCTTCATCACCGAAGTGGCCGTGCCCCACCTCAACGGCAATTACACGATCTTCGGACAGTGCGACGAGGCTAGCGTGGAACTGGTGCAAAAGATCGCGCACATGGCCACTGACCCCAGCACCGACAAACCCTTTCGTCCGGTGAAGATTGTTCACATCAAGATTGATCGCGGTGCGGCAGCAGCGCCCGCGGCCAAGCCGACAACCCCGGCAAACTAGCTGGATCGAGCCCTGCGTTTGAAGCGTGGCGGAATCAAAGAATGAGTGGCGTCTATGACTCAGCGTGCTTTTTTCCTGGGCATTGCCCTCCTCGCAATTACCGCGGCGGCCCGGGGTCAAATGCCCAGGAGCGCACCGTCCCAGGCGCCCGCTCAACTGCCGGCACCTCCAGTCCAGAGATCGCCACCTTCCTTTCAGGCGGACGTTTCCTATGGCACAGCAGGCGGCCATCCCCTGCTGCTTGACGTGTACGAGCCCGGTGAAAGCTCTTCCGACTTGCATCCCGCGGTGCTCCTGCTCCACGGTGGAGGCTGGACCAGTTATGACAAATCAACCATGAGCGGCATGGGGACGTTTCTTGCCCGCTCCGGTTTTGTTGCCTTCGCAGTCGATTACCGGCTGATGCGTGGCAACGAGAATCTGTGGCCAGCCCAGCTCGATGATGTCCAGCGGGCAGTGCGCTGGATTCGCGCCAATGCCGCAAAATACGGCGTGGATCGCGATCATATCGGCGCATGGGGGCACTCGGCCGGTGCGCAGTTGGCGGCCCTGCTGGGCATGGAAGATACCCGAGACAACTCCGATCCTGCGCTCGCCAAGTACTCCAGCAAGGTACAGGCCGTGGTCGACTTCGGCGGACCCGCCGACTTCTCCACCAATCACGATCCCGAGGGTGACGCTTTTCTGACCGCCTTCTTTGGCGGAGACTATGCCCATCGTCCAGAAATCTGGCAGGACGCATCGCCTGTATTTCACGTATCCAAGAAGTCTGCGCCGTTCCTCATTTTTCACGGCACGCACGACGAAAGCGTTCCCATTGCGCAGGCCGAGGAATTCGCAAACAGACTGAAGGAGGCTCACGTTCCGGTAAAGTTCGTGAAAGTCGAAGACGCCCATACCCTTCAGACGCCGGAAGCGCGCAGGCGCCTGGCTCTCGAGACCCGGGACTTCTTTAACCAATACCTGCTACCTCCAAGTCTCAGATAGTTCAGACAGCTGGGCACGAGGGCGTTTTCTCCGCAGCCAGTTTTTTCGCCTCCTGCTAGAATCAGAAGCCACCAAACTAAGGAGAAAAATAATCAATGAGCCGTCCAGCGGGAACCTATGCCATTTTTGATACATCGGAAGGAACCATCGTCTGCCGCCTCTTCGAAAAAGACGCGCCAAAAACCGTAGCCAACTTTGTGGAACTCGCCGAAGGCCAGCGCGAATGGACGCATCCCTCGACGCGCAAGAAATCCAAAGACCTCCTCTACGACGGCACAATTTTTCACCGCGTCATTCCCGATTTCATGATCCAGGGCGGCGACCCGCAAGGCACCGGCATGGGAGGCCCCGGCTACCAGTTCGAAGACGAAACCAAGGGCTCGCCCCACAAGCTCGACAAGCCGGGGAAACTCGCGATGGCCAACGCCGGTCCCAATACCAACGGCTCGCAATTCTTCATCACCGTCGCGCCCACGACGTGGCTGACCGGGAAGCACACAATCTTCGGCGAGGTCGTCGAAGGCCAGGATGTAGTCGTGAAGATCTCCGAAGTCCCCCGCGGGCGCAATGATAAGCCGAATAAGGATGTGGTGGTGAAGAAGGTGACGGTGGAGAAGGTGTGATGCTTCAATCACGCCAAGCTTTCCAATCGTCCAGGCTGCCCGTCGGGCCGACGATGTCTCCGATGATGCGGGCAGTTCCCGCCATGCCTCCCAGCCGCCTACGCTTCGCCCGCGAGGGCGGAACGATCTCCGCCAGAGGTACGCCGTAGCGGGTCACTCGAATCGGTTGGCGCGTCTTTCGCACCCGCTCAAGGATTGCGCAGCACTTAAGCCTAAACTCGGAAATGCCGATTTCTTTCATTCAGGCTACATTCTTACTCTGAAGTGTCGAACGCACAATAGTCCAATGGACACGGTGAAGGAGTGGGTCACGATCGCGAAAGCGCAGAACCTATTGCATCCGCCAGCCACGGTGGGTCGGAGAAACCACCGTAGGCAGCGGTCCAATGCAAAGCTCGCATCTTGGCTTTCATCATGGTGTATCGCAACGCAATGCGATCTTGCACGGTGGCCGACTCCCTTTCGGACTCTGGCTTCTCCTCCTTCCAGGTCTCGAGAATCTCCACGTCGCCAAGATCGGGTCGAGTGTTGTAGAAATCCGCTAGCGACTCGACATAGGGGTTTGAGGCGTAGTGTTTGCGGTACGCTTCCAACTTTTCTGGTGACATTGCCTTCTTTAGCGCTATGAAACCGGTTTGGTCAAAGAAGAGGCCGACTGGCGGACTGAAGCCGAACTTACGGCAAAGATCGACTGGGAAGAGAGACTGAGGCCTCGAACTGATAAGCAGGTCGAGCAAGCAACGGGAAACCGCACCGGCGCGCTCTAGCCAAAACCGCAGCGCCGGTAGCGAAGCAGCCGGTTGGTTGGTACCACGTATCGTCACGACGCTTTGGGCGAGTAGAGGCTTGTGGACATAAGAGCAGAGCGTCGTGTACTCGCCGTAGAGGTCATCGAACCCGTAGGCAAAACTGGGAAGACATTGCTGGTCGTAGACTTCGCGCATGACGCGCTTGAGGCCAAGATCTCGCTCCTGCGAGTTGCCGAGCAACCAAGCGCTGAACTTCCGCCAACGGTTGTCGTTGTCAAGCCTCGACTGCCACCATAGGTGATAAACCATTAACTCAACAACTGTGCGAAGCAGCGTGAGCGACGCATGAATAGTGTTGTTGTGCGCGGCCAGCACGGCTTCTCTTAGCGCCGATAGGCCCTCGAAGAAAAGATAGTTCGACGTATTCGGAAACGGACGCCCCTGCGTAATCGTCACAGCTTGCAAATCTTGCAGTTCGACAATGGCGAACAGTGCCCATTCCGCTTGGACGAACAGAGGAGTACGCTCGAATTCAGCTGAGTCGATGAGATCTAGGTAGCCCTTTCCGCCGTTGGAAAGCTCCTCGGGTTGGAGGTGAAAGGTACGGCGCAGCGACGCCCTACGTACTTCGTCCCTTATGAAGACGGCTGTGCCGGCGAATTGAGTCAACCTCGTTTCTCCCCTTTTCCGTTGCTCAATGCGGACGGTCTCTACACTCCAATCACCCCACACAACTCCTTAACCGCGGCCGCGCTCTTGTCGAGGGCAGCCTTTTCTTCCGCCGTCAGCTTGATCTCGATGATCTGCTCGATCCCCTTCGCGCCCAACTTCACCGGCACGCCGACGTAGAGGCCGTTGATTCCGTACTCACCCTGCAAGTACGCGGCGCAGGGCAGAATCTTTTTCTTGTCTTTCAGGATCGCCTCGACCATCTCCGTCGCCGCCGCCGAAGGCGCGTAGTAAGCCGAGCCAGTCTTCAGATACTTCACGATCTCGGCGCCGCCGTCGCGCGTGCGCTGCACCAATGCATCGAGCCTCGATTTCTCGATCAACTCCGTAATCGGAATGCCCGCGACCGTGGAATAGCGCGGCAGCGGAACCATCGTGTCGCCGTGTCCGCCCAGCACGAATGCAGTGACGTTCTCCACGCTGACCTTCAGTTCGTCCGCGATGAAGGCGCGGAAGCGCGCCGAATCCAGAATGCCCGCCATGCCGACCACGCGCTCGCGCGGGAATCCGCTCAGCTTGTATGCCGCCTGCGCCATGGCATCCAGCGGGTTCGAAACCACAATCAGAATGCAGTTGGGCGAATACTTCACCACCTCGCCTACCACCGCCTTCATGATGTTGAAATTGGTGTTGAGCAGATCGTCGCGGCTCATGCCGGGCTTGCGGGGAATGCCCGCGGTGATGACCACAATGTCGGAATTCGCCGTGTCTTTGTAGTCGTTGGTCCCGGTGATGTACGAATCGCGCTTCTCGATGGGCATGGCCTCCAGCAAATCCAGTCCCTTGCCCTGCGGCACGCCTTCAATGATGTCGATCAGTACAACGTCGGCCAACTCCTTGGAAGCGATCCAATGAGCCGCCGTCGCACCTACGTTGCCCGAACCTACGATGGTTACTTTGTGCATGGATGAGTCCTTTCGATGAAATTACGAAAATCTCTACCCCAGAGGACACAGCGGCACAAAGGGTAAGACGCATTGATTTACCCTGTACCCTCTGTGGTTAAGCTTTTATCTTGCCCTACACCAGCACCGCCGCGCCCATATTTTCAATAATGCAGTCTGCGAACTGGCTGGTCTTCACTTTGGTCGCGCCTTCCATCAGCCGCTCGAAATCGTACGTAACTTTCTTCTGGAGAATGCTCCGCTCCATGCCACCTTCAATCAGATCGGCGGCCTCATTCCATCCCAGGAAGCGGAACATCATCACGCCCGAGAGCATCACCGATCCGGGATTGATTACATCCTTGTCGGCATACTTCGGAGCCGTCCCGTGCGTTGCTTCGAAGATCGCGTAGCCATCGCCAATATTCGCGCCCGGGGCGATGCCTAGCCCACCGACCTGCGCCGCGCAAGCGTCCGAAATGTAATCGCCATTCAGGTTCGGAGTCGCCAGCACCGAGTATTCGTCCGCCCGCGTCACCACCTGCTGGAAGATCGAGTCGGCGATGCGGTCGTTGATCATGATTTTCTTCTTCCACTGGCCTTTTCCGTGCGTGGCATAAATGCGATCGAGGACGTCCTTCACCTCTTGCTCCACAGTCTGACGAAATTCCGGTTGAGCAAACTCCATCCCCGGCTCCACCAGCTCGGCATTCTGCGCCACCGTTAGATTTGGGTTCTTGTCCTTGTTGTCGACGATCCAGCTCTCGCGCTCCGTGATCACCTTGTCGCGAAACTCTTCGGTGGCCAGCTCGTATCCCCACTTGCGGAACGCGCCTTCGGTAAACTTCTGAATGTTGCCCTTGTGCACCAGGGTTACACTCTTGCGGCCGCTCTCCAGTGCATGCTTGATCGCCATGCGCACCAGGCGCTTGGTTCCGGTGATCGACATCGGCTTGATGCCCACGCCGGAGTCCAGCCGGATCTGCTTCTTGCCGCCCTTCAGCATGTCCTTGTTAAGAAATTCGATCAGCCTTGCGCACTCCGCAGTTCCCTCTTCCCACTCGATGCCCGCGTACACATCCTCCGTGTTCTCGCGGAAGATCACGATGTCCATGCGTTCGGGATGTTTCACCGGAGACGGCACGCCCTTGTAGTACTTCACCGGACGCACGCAGCCGTAGAGATCCAAAATCTGCCGCAGCGCAACATTGAGCGAACGAATGCCGCCGCCCACGGGCGTGGTCAGCGGACCCTTGATGGCAACTCGAAATTCGCGGATCGCGTCCACGGTGTCGTCGGGCAGCCAGGTATCGAACTTTGCCTTGGCCTTCTCCCCGGCATACACTTCATACCACGCGACACGACGCTTGCCTTGATACGCTTTCTCTACCGCCGCGTCGAACACGCGGATCGACGCCTTCCAGATGTCGCGCCCCGTTCCATCGCCTTCGATAAACGGAATGATCGGACGGTCCGGCACCTTATATTTTCCATTCGCATATTCGATCGTCTTCCCGTCGATCGGTACAGCTACACCGTTATAAGAGCGCGCCATCGTTACCCTCCCTATGAACTTCTACTGTTGCGGAAAACATCAATTATAGGAGAATACGCCCGGCGGCCGCACCCTGCCTAAGTCTCGCGTCACAGCCTTGTGTGACGGCCATCACCACCGCCGGGTCCCAAAGGATTTATGCACACCCACCGTCATGTAACGTCCCCAAGGCCCGTTGTTGCCCAGATCGGCCACACCAAGGTTGGTGTTGCGCGCTCCGAGGCGATCGAACAGGAAGTGCTGGGTCACGCGAAACTCGAATCCTTTCGCGATAAAGATCCCCACTCCCCACGAGTGCTCGATGCCGATCGCATCCGGCGACCAGGTATAGAGCGTCTGCGGGATGGTCTTGCCAAACAGGAACGCCGGCGCGCCAAACACCATGAAACGCCGCAACTGCCCTCGGCCAAAGGGACGAACCTCGAGCATCCCAGATAGCATATAGCGTGCAAACAGGCTGCAGGGCGCGTTCACCCCGCCATACTGCCCCGCGTTGCCGGCGCAGAGGTTGGGGTCGATTTCGTTGTGCGGCGGAGCCAGGTCAAACTGCGCCCACCCCCAAAACGTGTCGCGAGGAAAGAACATTCGCGGCTGCGCTTCAGGGTCCTGCGAGCCGCTCGCTGGCTGTGCGCTCTGTGCCCAGCCCAAAACAGAGATTAATAGAGGTAGTGCAAGAATCCACGCCAACGTTTTCATCCGGCCTCCAGAAATTTTGTGCGCTACCACGAACTGCAAGGTTTGTACGGGCACATCGCACCGTGAGACCCACAAAAGGGCCACATGGGAGCGCAACATTGTAACCTGCGGGCGACAAGACTGCCGTAACCAGAACCCAAGTGAAAAGGTATCCGGCCCTATGAAGTTCGAGAGGGACCCCTCCGCCGGTGCCGCTCCTTCCAGAATTCATATCCAGAATTCTGGTTTATTCCATTCGTTGGATTACTGTCGAGGCCTCACAGCCGAAACGACTTACGGGACAGGCATCTACGGTTTGGTTGGCAGATTGCTTGTCCGGCATAGGAAAAGCCCCAAAACCCCATGCCCCAGGAAGTTTCTGTCTCGTATCAGGCTATCAAGAGCAAAGTTTACCGGCTGATTGATGCCTTGGTGGTGGGCGAAAAAACTGAGGCCGAGATCCAGGAATCCATCCGCCGCTGGTGGGACCTCATTCATCCCGCTGATCGTCCCATCGCCCAAAAGTATCTCCTCATCGTCCTCGAGCGCTCGTGCCTGGCTCTCGACGCTGTTGAGGAGGGCCTGGTGGAGGCAACGGACCACGGCGTGCCCCGCCGGTCCGAGTCGGCCAAGGCCCTCAAGCTGGTGAACCGGATCGTCAAGCAGAGCACACTCAGCCCCACGGCCTGAACCGTCACATAGCCCAATAGGCCCAAGATTTTACAATTGCGCGGTTGCACGCTCTCCTCAAGCCCGGTATCCTCATCTGCAATATCCAAGGGTGTGAGCATAACGCTGGCCCCATTTCAAGCCCGCGCATATTTCTTCAGGAGCGACAATGAGATCCTGCCTTCAGTTCCTTTGCACGGTTCGTGGTCATCTTTTGTCCGGAGCGTTGCTGATTATGGCTGGCTTGACTATGGCTGGATCGTTACTCGCCGCGTCGGGAATCTACACTTTCACGCTCAATTCCATCGATGGCAGACCTGCGCCCCTGGCCGGCTACAGGGGTAAAGTGGTTCTGGTCGTCAACGTGGCCAGCCAATGTGGCTTCACTCCGCAATACAGCGCGCTGGAAGCAACGTACGAGAAGTATAAGGACAAGGGCTTCGTCATCCTCGGCTTCCCCGCCAACAACTTCGGCGCCCAGGAACCCGGAACCAACGAAGAGATCAAGACCTTCTGCACCCGCAAGTACAGCGTAACCTTCCCCATGTACGCGAAGATCTCCGTCAAAGGCTCCGACCAGGCACCCCTCTACACCTACCTGACCAAAGACACGGGGCCGGGCATTGCCGGCGAGATCAAGTGGAACTTCACCAAGTTTCTGGTTGACCGCAACGGCAACGTAGTCCAGCGTTTCGAACCGGAGGTCACCCCGGATTCGAAAGAGGTTATCTCGGCGATCGAAAAACAGTTGAAGCAGTAGCTCTTCCGATCTAGTCCGATTGGATGTCCGTGCGTTCCGACACGTCCAGTGCGTCACCTTCAGGGACGTGGCCCCCTAGTGCTAACCCAAGCCAGGGCTCCTTTGCGACGGTCAATCCGGGAACAGTCGGTCAAGAATTGCCACAAACTCCGGCTTCTTCCCAAATCGCAGCGGCCCTGGAGATTGTTAACTATGGTTAACTATCTGTGGTATACTGCCGTTCACAGGTTACTATCTCGCTTAGGGTGCCGCGAGCGAGGCGCATGTGAGATTGCTGACAGAATTCGTCCATCAATGACGTTGCCGCTGTATAAGCTCGAACTATCCGGGATGCGGCCGAGGAGCATGGTCCTCGCCATCTGCCTCCTGCTGTCCTGCGTGCTTCCTCATGCTCAAACCCTGCCGTACAGCGCAATAACCGGGGTAGTCGCTGATCCAAGCGGTGCGGCCCTTGTGGGGGCGCGGGTGATGGCTTCAAGAGTGAGCGGCAACGTCTCGCGAACCGCTACCACTGACGCAGCCGGGCATTTCTCGTTTCCCCAAATCACTCCGGGCCGGTACGTGTTGCGCGTCGACGCTTCGGGATTTAAATCCGCGGAAGCAATCGCTGAGACTGGATCCCGCACCTCGGCTACCGTGACCATCGTTCTTGCCGTCCAAAGCACCCAAGAGACGGCGACGGTTGAGGGCACCGGTACGGACGTCGAAACTGCCGCCCGAGCGCACGTGGACATCAGCTCCTCTTTGACCAACGCGCTTCCTGACACTGCCGTGAACGGCGGGTTCAGTCGGCTATTGACGCTGGGCACTCCCGGGGTTGCAGCCGAGTCGAACGGAGGATTCCATCCTCTCGGAGAACACGCAGAAGTTTCATTTAGTATCGATGGGCAGCCAATTTCGGACCAGCAGAGCCGGACCTTTTCCAATCAGGTGTCGCTGAACACCGTCGAGTCCATTGATGTCATCAATGGCGCTCCGCCGGCCGAGTTCGGTGACAAGACCAGCATGATTGTGAGGGCTGTCACCCGGTCAGGTCTGGGCGCCGGGTCGCCAACAGGCACAGTGTCGCTCGGTTACGGGACGTTTTCCACCGGCGCCACAGACCTGTCGTTGCGAGCGGGCGATGCGAAGGTGGGCAACTTCTTTGCGGCTGATGCCGTGGATAGCCAGCGCTTCCTCGACCCTCCAGAGTTTGTGCCGCTGCATGCCGCAGGCAACGCCGAGAGCCTCTTCGACCGGTTCGACCTGCAGCCCACTGGCGCGGACTCACTGCATCTCAACCTGTCACTCTCGCGATCCTGGTTTCAGACGCCCAACACCTATGATCAGGAGAACAGCGGGCAGGACCAGCGTCAGTTCATGAGGAGCGCCAATTTCGCCGCAGCCTACTCCCATGTCTTCAGTCCCTCGTGGCTGATCGACGCCAATCTCTGGTGGCGAGGCGACCTTGTCGACTATTATCCATCCCGGAATCTGTTCGCCGATCAGCCCACCACCCTCTCCCAGAAACGGTCACTGAAGAACTTCGGGGCTAGAGTCGATGCTTTTTTCTCGAAGGGACGCCACAACCTCAAGACCGGGACCACGGTTCAATTTACGCCTCTGACTGAATCGTTTGCCACAGGCTTGACCAATCCCGGATTCAACTCGCCCTGTGTGAACCAGGGCGGCGTGCCCGTGCCGGACCCCACTCTCACCAGTCCGGACCAATGCGGCGCGAGCGGTGATTTCCCAAACTCCGCGTTTCAGCCCAGCTTGCTGCCCTACGATTTGACCCGTGCGGGCAAACTGTACCAGTTCCACGGCGATGCGACGATCAAGCAGCAAAGCGCCTATGTACAAGACTCCATCGCCCTGGGACGCTTCTCAATCAATCCCGGCCTGCGGATTGATCGCTACGACGGAATCTCCCACAGCGTAGCGGCCCAGCCGCGACTGGGTCTCAGCTACCAGTTGCCGGTTGTCGGGACAGTCCTGCGCGCCTCCTATGCTCGCGTTATGGTCACCCCGTACAGCGAAAATCTCGTGTTATCGAGTTCGACTGGTCCAGGTGGTCTGGCCGGCGGGGGGCTGGGCAACGCGACCGTCGTTCCACTCTTTCCGGGACGTCGCAATCAATTCAACCTGGGCGTCGCTCAGTTGATCGGCAGGAAGTTAACCATCGACGCCGAGTACTTTTGGAAGTTCACGAATGGGGCGTTTGACTTCAACGTCATTCTGGATACTCCGCTAAATTTCCCAGTTCAATTTGCGCATGCGAAGATTGACGGAGCGATGGCAAAAGTCAATCTCGCCAACATCCACGGTTTCTCCGCTTTCACCGCCATGGGGCATACCCGTTCGCGTCTGTTCAGCCCTGAAGTGGGAGGCATAAATTTCGGTGCCCAGTACGCGCCCGTGGCCCGTCCCGACCACGATCAGGCGTTCCAGCAAACCACGTTCGCACGCTACCAGCCCGCGTTGCGCGCGCCTTGGGTCGGACTTACGTGGAGATTCGATAGCGGGCTGGTGGCCGTTAGTGTTCCCGATTATGCGACCGCTCTAACCCTGTCAGGAGACGAACAGGCACAAATGGGTCTCTATTGTGGTCCTTTGTTTGCCACCGTGAACCTGCCGCTGCGTTCATGTGGGTCCCCGGCTTCTGGTGCGACAAGGGTCCACATCGTCCGCACCGGAACCTATGACCCCGACCGCAACCCATCTCGCATCACACCTCGCAATCTGTTTGATGTAGCCGTGGGCTTCGATGATATCTGGCACCGCGAGCACTACCATCTGGACGGCAAAATCACCATCACCAATCTTATGGACAAGGTAGCTCTGTACAACTTTCTTTCAAGCTTCTCAGGTACACACTTCGTCACACCAAGGTCGGTGCAAGCGGAGCTCAAGATTCGATTCTGACCAGCAGAAGCCCACGCCTGGCGTGATGAGTGGAAGGTTCTGGGAGAGTGGTCGCTACACCGAAGTGATGGAGCCTTCCTGCATCGTGGGTCAGCCGCAAGCAAGCCGCCCAGAAACAGGCTTCCTGGAGTCGGCACGCCACTTTAGACCGTTTGGCGGCCTCGCCCTGTTCCCACCGAGGCCTGTAACGCGCGTAAATAGCGTGCTGCCCTGCTACAATTCGGTTCGCAAGGCAGCCAAAGACGAGTGCTGCGTCGTTCTCACATTGCGCTTAGGTCTCACTGGCCACTGACCACTGGCCACTGACCACTGCCCCATGGACTTCGACCAACTGCAAACATTTATCGAAGTAGCGCGCCACGCCTCGTTCTCCCGGGCCGCGCAGAAGCGTTTCCGCACCCAGCCCGCCATCTCCTCCCAAATTCGCGCCTTGGAAGATGAAGTCGGCGCCAAGCTCTTTGACCGCTCCGGCGGCAAGGTCTCGCTCACCGCCGCCGGCAAGGCCTTTCAGAAATACACGCAGGATACGGTCGATGCGCGTAAGACCATGCTCACCTCCATCGCCGAGATGGAACACGTTCCCCGCGGCGCCATCGTTGTCGGAGCCAATGAAGGCACCTGCCTGCACATCCTTCCGGAAGTCTTTGCCGATTTCAAGAAGCGGTATCCCGGCGTGTCGGTCAACATCAAGTGTGCCGACTACGCCAGGATTCTCGAATCGGTCACCGACAACTCCGTCGATTTCGGCGTAGTTTCCCTGCCCGTGAAAGACAACCGCCTCACCGTTGTCCTCATCCATCAGGATGAACTGGTCATCATCGCCCCGCCGCACCATCCCTTGGGTAAGATGAAGTCGGCTCCTGTGGGAGACCTGGCCAAGTATCCGCTGGTTCTTCCTAAAGCCGGCCATACCCGCGACGCGCTCGATGCACTGTTTCGCGAGCGCCGGCTAAAACCGAACTACAGTATGGAACTTGATTCCAGCGAACTTCTGAAACGCTTCGTGGCGGCTGGCGTGGGCGTCGGCTTTATCGCACGCTCCAATGTACTGGAGGACGTTCGCGCCAGTGTGCTCGCCGCCATTCCCATGGCCGACGCTAAACTGCGGCGGGACTTGGCTTTGGTCTTCCGCAAGGACAAGGCTCTCAGCCGCGCCGCCCTAGCCTTCATCGAGATTGCCAGAAAGCTCAAATCCAGCGCCCCATGGGCGTCCAGATCGAAGTAGATGACCACACACCTCCCAGCTTCCCTCACGCGTTGCCTCCTCCCTTCCCTTCTGATTGTCCTGCCTTGCCTGTCCGCCGCCGCCCAGACCCAGCCCAACAAGGCAACTCGTCCCGTGCCGCCCTCCGCGAACAAGCTCATCGCCGTCACTGTGACCGGCAGCAAACATTTCACTCCGGAGGAAGTCGCAGCCGCCAGCGGATTGCCAGTGGGAACCGTCGCCCACGAAGAGGATTTCAAGAAGGCCGCAAGGCAACTGGGCGAGAGTGGAGCCTTCGACACCATCGCCTTCACCTTCTCCTACTCGTCAGCCGGCACCAAGCTCGAGTTCCAGGTTGCCGACGCCGACAAATTTGTCCCTGCGCGCTTCACTGATTTCGTCTGGTTTACCGACGAAGGCCTGCTCCAGAGAGTGCATGAACGCATTCCGCTTTTCAAAGGAGAATTACCCGCCAACGGGCGTCTGCCCGACCAGGTCTCGGACGTTCTTCAAGCCCTGCTGGTCGAAAACGGCGTCCCCGGCCACGTCGAGTACCTGCGCAACCGCGGCAAGAGCGAGCAGCTTGAGTCGATTGACTACAACGTCGTCGGCGTGAGCATTCGCATCCACCACGCCGAGTTCCCCGGTGCCGGGGCGGGCGAGTTGCCTCTGCTACAGTCGGCCTCGGAGAAATTAATCGGTCTCGAATATTCCCGCGATTTCATGGCTAACTTCATCGAGCACACGCTACTGCCGATCTACCATGAACACGGATACCTCAAGGCCGCATGCGCTCCAGCGCAACTCAACGTCGTGAAACCTGCCACCTCCGAGCCCAGCGACAATCGAACCAAACCAACCTTCGTCGATGTCACATTCCCGCTCACTCCGGGCATCCCGTACAAGCTCGCCCGCTGGGATTGGTCGGGCAATCAAGCGATCCCAAGCGATACACTCCAGCCGCTCCTCCACACCAAAGCCGGGCAAACGGCAAACACAGTTCAATTGGACAACGACCTGCGCGGCGTGCAGGAGCTCTATGGGTCGCGCGGATTTATTCTCACCACCATCCGGGTTGACGCCGCCTTCGACGACGCCGCCGGAACCGTGGTTTTTCATTTGGTGGTCAATGAGGGTGAGGTTTTCCACATGGGAGAGCTCGAGTTTCGTGGCCTCGACAATAGTCTCACGGCCAGACTCCAGGCCGCCTGGAAGCTTCGGCCCGGCAACGTCTACGATGCCACTTACCTCAAACAGTTCCTGCCTCAGGCCCTGAAGCTGCTCCCTGCCACCCTCGACTGGGAAGTCACCCCCCACGTCACCGCCCTTGTCGGCAGCAAAACCGTGGACGTCGATCTGCAATATACGGCCAAAGCCCCACAGTAAATCGAAAAACCGTTCGGTAACTTTTTGCAGCTTGTCGTCATCTACTCATGGATGGACTAGTAGCCTTCGTCCTGGCGGCTGTCGTGGGCGCGTCCTCGCGCCCACTCGGCGACAGCAAGATGGACGCCGATCAGTCCCAAGGAGATCATGAAATGAATCGTAGTTCGTGGCGGTTCGCATCGATAGCAACCTTTGTCTTCTCAGCGATTGTACTTTCCAGTCCTTATGCACTCGCCGGAGGCAAGCAAACCTTTACCGGCGAGGTCGGCGACGCCATGTGTGGCAGAAAACACATGGAAGGCACGCCGGCGGAGTGCACCCGCACCTGTGTCGGCCAAGGCTCCAAGTTCGCATTGATCGTGGGCGAGAAGATCTACATCTTGAACGCCACCGACAAGACGACCCTGGCTACCCTGGACCAGCAAGCCGGCAAGAATGCCACCGTGACCGGCACTCTGAACGGCGACACCATCGAAGTCAGTTCCGTCGTCGCTGCCAAGTGACAGTGACAAAGACTCCCGGCAAGGTGAGTTTGACTGTCATCCTGAACAAGCGTTCTTTGCGCAGTGAAGGATCTGGGCGAGCCGCGCAACGCGTCGCGCGTTTAGCGACGCAATAATCGCGCGTTTGGCTCGCTTCCTTATCAAACCGCACCACTGCCCAGACTCCCGGCCGTCCGCGAAAACGAAAATCGGCTATTTATTTTCGGAGCGCCGCAAGAGTTGTGGTACATTGAGTCGGCTTTGCCCGGGGCCCTCCCCCAAAATGCGCCGGGCATCGGTGGCGGGAACCCGCGCCAGCGGTTTCCCGCCATTTTTTCTCCTCCCCCCGCGAAATTCATCTTCTCTTTACAAAGTGTTGTGTTAAATTGTGCATTCTTCTGTCTGATTTTTGTCCCGGAGGTTACAGCGTTGGGCAAAGATATGGTTCCCAAGCGGATGTTCTTCACCAAAGGAGTCGGGAAGCACCGCGAGCGGTTAACGTCTTTCGAGCTGGCCTTGCGCGATGCCGGCATCGCGGCCCAGAATCTGGTGCGCGTCTCCTCCATCTTCCCTCCAAATTGCAAAATGCTGGCCCGCAAAGAGGGCGTGAAATATCTCCATCCCGGCGAAGTCGTCTTCGCCGTCGTGGCGGAGAACTCCACCCACGAAGCCCACCGCCTGCTCGCCTCCTCCATCGGCGTAGCCATTCCCGCCGACAAAAATACCTACGGATATCTCAGCGAGCACCACTCCTTCGGAGAGACCGAAGACGCCGCCGGTGAATACGCCGAAGAACTCGCCGCCGAAATGCTCGCCACCACCTTGAACGTCGAGTTCGATCCCGACCGCTCCTGGGACGAGAAAAAGCAGATCTACCGCCTCTCCAACAAAATCGTCCGCACCGCCAACGTCACGCAATCCGCCGTAGGCGACAAGCGCGGCCTGTGGACAACGGTGATCGCCTCGGCAGTTCTGATTTTCGATTAATCTCTAGATTGAAATAGGGTGCCCCACTTCTCGCCGCTTTTGCGAGAAAGCCTGCCCTGAGCGAAGCCGAAGGGTGGGATTCCACGGACGCCAAACCCTCGGCTCTCCGATTTCCCGCGAAAGGGGCAGGATGTTAAGTCGTGCCGTACCGAGCCAATAAACGAACCGGCTTCAGTCTGCGTAAGAACTAGATTTTGGCTGAACAATGGAAGGACGCCAAGCAGGACATTTCTACACCCGCGTCGCACGCTCCGCTAGCGTTTTCCTCCGGACATCGCCTGCTCCAACCGGTCCGCCAGCCACAGTTTGATCAGCGACTGGCGCGTTACCCCTAAACGCTGTGCTTCACGGTCCAGGGACTTCACCATCCAAACCGGAAAGTCGACATTCACCCGCTTCGCATCGTTACCGACCCGTCGCGCCTTGCTCAGGTCGAGGTGTTCTGTGATGTCCTCGCCAGCATCGAACATCCGATCAAGCGTCTTGGCTTTCATAAAGCGCCCCCTCTTTGTCGCGCGACCGCCTCACCGAAATAAGCCGCACATCCTCGCCCCGCCGGGTAATGAAGGCAGACCAGAGCTTCTCTCCCATCCCGCCCAGATTGATCTTGCCGATGAGCAACCATCTCGGCTCATCGCTGGCACGCGCCGGAATTTCCACCAGTTCAGGATCATCCCAAAGCGCCTTCGCCTCTTCAAAGTCGATACCGTGCTTGCGTTTGTTCTCATCGCTCTTAGCGGGATCGTACTCGAAACCCATATGCACCCGGCCCAAACCGCCGGTATAGAAACGATATACATACTATACTACCGGGTCCCTCCTATTGCCCGCGCAATTTCCGCAGCCAACGGGCGATGCTTGTTTCCTATGCCTTTTCATGTCAATCCTTTTCCTAACCTGAACCGAATATCCGATTTGGAACCATTGAGTCGATCTTGGCTATTCCATTGATAAAAGAGAGTTTATCGCAATCCCGCAAGCAATCGAGCCAGCCTGGCTTTTCCTCATGCTATAATTGCACTCTAGTAACCCCCATGCCCTGCCAAATGTAACCTCCCGTTAACGCCCTTCCCCTATCATAGAACTGAAGACCAATACCTATTTAGGCAAGAGGAGTAGCAGTGGATAACGATACCCGCAGGCAAAAGCAGCAAGCCCTCATAACCGAACTCTTGGAGAGAAAAATCCGGCTGCACGCCCAGCAACTGTACGACGAGCGCGGTCAGGTCGAAGGCCTCGCCCTGCAGGATTGGGTTCAGGCAGAGTCCGAAGTCTTGGGAAAGAGCATCCTGGCGCCCCTCTACCGCAGGACTCGCGAAGACAGCCGCTCGTCATCTGAAACAAAGGATGCCAGCAATCCGCCCTTCGCGTCCTCCGACTCGTCACCAGCGGAAGTCAGCGCCTAGAATCATGTGGGGACAGCCTCCCTCGCCCGCCCTGAGCGGAGCCGAAGGAGCTGCCTTTCTCTGGCTCGTCCCCCTCGGAAGCCAGCTCCTGGAATTATGTGGGGACAGCCGCCCCCGGCTGTCCGGCGGCCCTGGTTCATCGGGCCGCAGCGTATCCGCCAGCGCAACTCCGCCGCGAAATTTACGCGAACGCTTTCTCTCTCACTTCCGAACCGCAGCCGTTTTCGCCCTGCCCGTCTTATTCCCTTTCTTATCCAGCCGCTCCAACACCGCGGCCACAATCAGCGGCAGCCCAACCGTCGCGTCCACAAACACTTCTCCAAACCTGCCACCCTCCGCCGGAGGCACAAACTTCCCCCACGACACCGCCTCGCTATAAGGACTGCCCGACAATCCTCCCCAGTAAACCGGCTCGGGACAAATCCGCAGCCCGTAGTGATACCGCTTCAGCGGAACATTCTCCCCCAGCCGCCGGTGCCGCAACTCGCAGAACGGACCAAACTGCTGCGACCAGTTCCGCGGCACTCCGCCGCCGATAGTTAAGATTCCCAGCTTCTTCTGCCGTAAGAGAGTCGCCGCAAAATGCTCCAGATCCTCGAATGGATCAAACCGTATCTTGTGCCTCCCGGTCGACTCCCGCAGACGATTGTTCAGCGCCGTGTCCAGCCCCATCTCCGAATCGCTGAACGCCGGCACAAACACCGGCACACCCATCTGATGCGCCGATTTCAATATCCCCCGCTGCTCGCCTGAATTCTTCTCCAGATACGCCCCGATCGCATGATTCAGCTTGTACGAGCACATCACCTCATTGTGATCCCAGCCCTCCAGCACCGCCGACATCACCTCTTCCACATCGTCCAGGTTCTGCTCCGGCTCCAGCGTGTCATACACCCGGTTGTAACCCTGCTCGTAAAGTTCTTCGTCAGATACCTCCGGATTGGCCCGGAAATGCGCCCGCCCCGTAGCCTCCACCAGCCCGTGCGCCATCAATGCCCCGGTCGAAACCACCGCATTCACGATACCCCGATCGATCAACTCGGTGACGATCAGCCCCTGCTTCGCCACAGTCATCGCGCCCGAAAGCGTCATCACCACGAAACATTCCTCGTCGCGAGCCATCGCCTCAAGCACGTCGGCAGCCTCGCCCAGTTGCCGCCCGGTAAAAGCCGTCTTCGACATCGCCCGAACCAGATCGTCGATCGATTTCACTTGCGTGAGGTCAAGCGGCTCCAGCGGAATCAGCCGGTCCTCCATCGGATTGTGCAGACGGCGCTCCACCCCGTCGCCCGCGTGTCCCGCATGATCGTGCGCCTTCCCCGGATGCGAGTTCCCATGATTCCCGTGTTTCAAGCCGACGCCTCCAAACGAAAATGGTAAATCGCCTGCGGAACTACTTTACAGGAACAGTGCGACGGCACGCCATGCGTTGAACCTGGAGTATCTCAGTCTTGGGACATGCTCATGTGGGAGCAGCCGCCCTCGGCTGTCCGGCGGCCCAGGTTCATCGGGCCGCTCCCCCCCAAAGCCGCCACGAACCCGTTTCCTGCCTTCCGTTCTTCTCTGCGCCCTCCGCGGCCGTTCTCCGCGCCCTCCGCGGTTAAGGTGTTTTTCAGAATGCGCAGGTTATAAACTCGCAGATGAGGCAGACCACCATGAAAGATCTAAGCATCGCCCTTGAGAATCGCCCTGGCGCCCTAGCCGACATGGGAGACGCTCTCGGCCGCGCCGGAGTAAGCATCGAAGGCGGCGGCGCATGGGTGGTCAACGGCCAGGGAGTGGCACACTTCCTCTTCGAAAATGGGGCGGCCGCTCGAAGCGCGCTGGAGGCAGCGGGCATCGAGGTATTATATGAGAGAGAAGTCCTTATCCAACGGCTGAACCAGGCTCAAGCGGGTCAGCTCGGCAAACTCACCCGCCGGATGGCTCAAGCTGGGGTCAACATCGAAGTGCTTTACAGCGATCACGACAACCAGTTGATCCTGGTTGTGGACGATATCGCCAAAGGACGTGCAGTGTCTGAGACGTGGATGCGCGAGCAAGCGGAAAAATCCCGATGAAACAGCACAACTACGAAGTTCAGGTCGAGTGGACTGGCAACACTGGCGAAGGCACGAAGACTTACCGGAGCTATCGCCGCGATTACACGATCACTGCGGAAGGCAAACCTCAAATTCTGGGATCAAGCGACCCCAGCTTTCGTGGCGACCCATCCCGCTACAATCCGGAAGACCTTCTGGTCGCCAGCCTTTCCGCCTGCCATATGCTCTCGTATCTGCATCTTTGCGCCGTCAACCACCTGACCGTCCTCGACTATCGCGATTCAGCGCTTGGACTGATGGAAGAAAATAGCGGTGGTTCAGCGCAGTTCACGCGAGTCACGCTCCGGCCAACGGTCACGATTTCGCCCGGCGATGATCGAGCCAAAGCTCACGCTCTTCACGCCGATGCTCATCATTTGTGCTTCATTGCGCGCTCTGTCAACTTCCCCGTAGACGTAGCGCCAACCATCACAGAAGCGGCGGTTCTTTCCGAGTAGGCGGCCTCTCCCGGGGCAAGCCTTACACTCTTGTCATTCCGAAGCGCGCTGAAAGCGCGCGAGGAACCTGCTGTCCTCCGGGGCGGCAGATGCCGCCGCAAAAAACCCAAGAAACCTAAGTCGTTCCTCTGTGTGCCCCTGTGCCTGCCCTGAGCGAAGTCGAAGGGTCCTCTGTGGTGAAGATTTTGGGGTTGCGTTTACACTTGACTCGATGCCCGGCAAGCGCAAATTCGAAGAACAACTAGCCGCCCTCGACGCCCTCCGCCAACTTCCGCCCGAAGCCGCCACAGATCCGCTGCGCAAAGCGCTAGCAAATCGCAATAACTTCATAGTCGCCAAGGCGGCCGATCTGATTCGCACCTTGAATCTCTCTCAACTGACCCCAGAGTTGCTAACCGCCTACGACCGCTTCTTCGAAGATCCCATCAAGACCGACCCGCAATGCTGGGCCAAGAATGCCATCAGCCGCGCGCTCGCCGCATTCGAGCATCAAGACGCAGCCGTCTTTCTCCGCGGCATGAAACATATCCAGCCCGAACCCTCCTATGGAGGCAGTTCCGACTCCGCCGGCACTCTCCGCGCCACCTGCGCTCTCGCGCTAGTGCAATGTCGCAGCCTCCTCGAAGCCGACTTGCTGACGCATCTCATCGAGCTGCTCGGGGACAAAGACAAGGCAGTCCGCGCCGAAGTAGTACGCGCCATCGAGCAGGTTGGTTCGCCGTCCGCCGCGATTCTGCTCCGTCTAAGAGCTATTGTGGATTCCAATGTAAAGTCCAGAAAGCCAGGCCAAGCTCCAGAAGAAGAACCCGAGGTCCTCGGCGCATGCTACAGCGGCATTCTTCGCATTGAAGGCGCAAGTGCCATCCCATGGATCAGCCGTTTCTTAGCCGGCGCCGACGACTCCGCAGCCGAGGCTGCCCTGGCCATAGCCGGCACGCATTCTCCGCAAGGCTTTACCCTCTTACGGGAACGCTTCGAGCAAGAAGCTGACCCCTGGTTTCTCTCGGTCCTGCTTTCGGCGATCGCCCTCACCCGCCAGGATGCAGCCCTCGAATTCCTGCTAAATCTGGTTAGCACCAAATCCCTGCAAGCCGAAGCGGCCGTCGAAGCCGTCCTCCGCACCGCGCCCTCCGAAGAAGTCGTAAAGCGACTGGAAGAACTGGTCAAAGGCAACCACCGCTTGTCGCGCGCATTAGCAACCCACCGCCCAAAGTCATAATAGAACCGTCCTGCCAAAGAGGTTTTGTGGATGGCTGACTGCGGTAATCCCTAAATTCTTGTCATTCCGAAGCGCGCGAAAAGCGCGCGAGGGCCTGCCCTGAGCTTGTCGAAGGGAACCTGCTGTTCTGTCCAGTGGCAATGGTGCTGGAGCCCCATCCTAGTCGCGTTCTTTGCGGCTAGTGTGGGATTCCACGAACGCCAATCCCTTGGGATTCTGATCTTCCATGCCTCGCCCCAAGGAGAACTAGCAAGTCCCCCAACTCCTGGTGATTCCGAACCGAGCCCCAAGCCCGGTGAAAGCCTGCCTTTGCCCAAGCCCCGAGCGAAGCCGAGGGGGAAGTCGAAGGCAACCTGCTTTACCAGTCGGCCGAGCCACGCCCTGATAAGCAGCTTTCTGATGCTATATTGTTCGCGAGAGGAACTCACGCGTGCCCCCCGATAAATTCCGCGTAGCCCTGCTGCAGATCTCGTGCAGCCCAGAGCCGGAACAGAACCTAAAAAAAGCGCTAGAACGCGTGGCCGATGCCGCTGGACGCGGCGCACAAGTCGTCTGCCTTCCCGAACTGTTCCAGACGCAGTACTTCTGCCAGCGCGAGGATCATTCCCTCTTCGATCTAGCCGAGCCCATCCCCGGCCCCAGCAGCGAGAAGCTCGCCGCCGCCGCCCGCCAGCACAGCGTCGTTCTGATCGCTTCGCTATTCGAGAAGCGCGCGCCCGGCATCTACCACAACACCGCCGCCATCTTCGATTCTGACGGTTCGCTGCGCGGCCTCTACCGCAAGATGCACATCCCCGACGATCCGCTCTACTACGAAAAGTTCTACTTCACGCCCGGCGATCTCGGCTTTCGCGCCCTCGACACCAGCGCCGGCCGCCTGGGCACGCTCGTCTGCTGGGATCAGTGGTTTCCCGAGGCCGCCCGCCTCACTGCGTTGCAAGGCGCTCAAGTGCTCTTCTATCCCACCGCCATCGGCTGGCATCCCGCCGAGAAGGCCGAGTTCGGCGTGGCCCAGCACGACGCCTGGCGCACTATCCAGCGCGCCCACGCCATCGCCAACGGAGTCTACGTAGCGGTCGTGAATCGTGTCGGTTTCGAGAACGGCAACATCCGCGGAAAGTCTGCCCCAGGCCTCGGATTGGAGTTTTGGGGAGGATCCTTCTTCTGCGACCCCTTCGGCCGCGTGCTGGCCGAAGCCTCCCACGACACCGAAGAAATTCTGATGGGCAACGTCAACCTGAAGGCCCTCGAGGACATTCGCCGCAACTGGCCCTTTCTCCGCGACCGCAGAATCGACGCCTATGCCCCAATCACCAATCGTTTGCTCGACGGACGGTAAGATCGGGTCAACCGGTGTATCCTAAAGTTATGGAGCGAGCGATACCAATTCTCCCAGTCGAAGATTTGGCAGCTGCGAAGGCATTCTACGTCAATAAGCTAGGCTTTCGCGTGACCTTCGAGGCGTCCCACGACGGTCGGTCGGGACTGCTCGGCATCGAGCGTGGAGCAATCCAGTTGACCCTCGATTGTCCGATGCAGGGTCACGGCCGAAATGCCTGAGTAGCGCTACAAGTGGACGACGCTGACGCCTACTACCGTGAGTGGCACGCCAAGGTCAACGTACTGCGAGCCCCGAAAGATGAGGAGTGGGGCGCGCGAACCTTCGACCTGCTCGACCCATCCGGCAACACGATCTTCGTCATGGGACCGGTCAGTGGCGCAAGCCAAGGCTGATCAGATTAAGCTTCAACGCTCACGCCTGCTAATCGCAGTCAGCCTCCGATCTGCTCCCCACCGTCTCAATCGGACGTCATTCGAGCCGCGCTTTATCATGCCGTGCAATAATCTACGTCCATGCCCCGATTCGATCCGTCAAGTAATACTTTAAGTGTTTCCTCGGCAACCCTCCACTACCGCATGCCCGCCGAGTGGGAGCCCCACGCCGCAACCTGGCTAGCCTGGCCACACCATCGCGCCGATTGGCCCGGCAAGTTCGATCCCATTCCGTGGGTCTACACCGAAATCATTCGCAATCTGGCGCGCCACGAGCGCGTAGAACTGATAGTCAACGACGCAGCATCCGAACGCCAAGCCCGCAAAATGCTGCAGAGATCCAACGCGCCACTGAAGAATATTCGCTTCCACCGTCAGCCCACCAACCGATCCTGGCTCCGCGACTCTGGATGCATCTTCACAAAAGAATGGTCGGGAAAGGATCGGGAAGGGCACGACTTCGGTCGTGCCGTTAAAGCCACCAAAAAGAAAAGGGCTTTAGCCCCTGAGGGCCTTCTAGCCCTAAAGTTCCGCTTCAACGCCTGGGCCAAATACCCCAACTACCGCCACGACGAAAAAATCGGCAGCCTCATGGCAAACGCGACTGCAGCGAAAGAAGTCCGCCCGCTACATAACCGAACCCGCCTCGTCCTCGAGGGCGGCTCCATCGACGTCAACGGACAAGGCACCCTCCTCACCACCGAAGAATGCCTGCTCAGCAAAATCCAGCGTCGCAACCCCGGCATGTCCCGCAAAGACTACGAAAAACTATTCGCCGATTACCTGGGCGCGCCGCACGTGATCTGGCTAGGCAAAGGCATCACCGGCGACGACACTCACGGCCACGTCGATGACCTAACCCGCTTCGTCGCTCCAGACACGGTCGTCACCATGGTCGAGAGCAATCCGAAAGATGCAAATCACAAACCTCTGCGCGACACCCTCCGCCGTCTGCAAGCCGCGAGCGATCAAGCCGGCAAGCCGCTGAACATCGTAGAACTCCCCATGCCGGGCCCACTCGTCTTCGACCAGCGCCGCCTGCCCGCGAGCTACGCCAATTTCTACATCGCCAACGGCATCGTGCTAGTGCCAGTCTTCAACGACGCCAACGACCGCACAGCCCTGAACACGCTGGCGCAACTCTTCCCCACAAGAGAAATCGTCCCAATCTACTCCGGCGACCTGGTCTGGGGACTCGGCACCATGCACTGCATGACGCAACAACAGCCAGCGCCTTAGCCAAGCAAGAAATCACCACGGAGGCACCCAGCTTCCAGTATGTGGGCGACGCCATTGCGCGGGAGACGGAGATCAAGGGCTGGCGGCGGCAAAAGAAAGTTACCTTGATTCACGCCGACAATCCTACTTGGGAGGATTTGGCAGAGGGGTGGGGTGGGCCTGCTGTTATGAGGGTGTCGGGGCCAGCAGGTTCCTCACCGGGCTATCGCCCGGTTCGAAATGACAAAAGCTGAATAAGACAGTATGCGGCAAGAGCGTGTGGGCCGCCGTCACACCAGCCTCTTCATGGGCCAGCAGCCACCTTCTTCTGCGCATCCCGGTCGTAAAGATCAAGCCCAAAGGATGGATGCTCATAGGTCCCTGAAATTCGCACCGGCAGCACTTCGCCTTTGGGTCTTTTCTTGAAAAACGGATCCATCATTTTCAGCAGGATTGCTTTTGCCCCGGTGGTGGTGTTCGATATCTTCGTGTCCACTCGCAGGTGGCCGCGCAGGTCGATTTTGTGGCTGACCAAATTGTAGGTTCCATGCAGACGGGAGACAGCACCGGGAACTCCAAAAGAAAGATCGGAAAAGCTTGCCGTAGTATCTTGCAGCGCCACTTGCCCGGTCAGATCGGTAAGGACGGTCTCTGGATCGGAAGTGTCTTTCTCTCCCTCTGCCCCGGCGCTCAATTTGTTTACGCTCTGCTGCGTATCCGGCTGGGAAAAAGTTCCCGCCTCCACTCCGAATCCGCCTCGTAGCTTCACCTTCTCCAGAAACGGACGGTCACCCGGGGGAATCTCCGTCTTCGCATGCAACGTCACGCTCCCCGACATTGGCGGCCGGTCCGCCTTCACAAATAAGCGAAGGATGTCCTCAATACGCCCGTTGCTCACACTCAGATCGATCAGCCCTGTCTTGCCTTGCCCACCAGGGGACCCTGCGATGCTGCCCTGTGCGACGACATGAGTCCGCCCAAAATGCGCATCCACGCGCTTCAGGAAAGTGTCGCCGCGAGTTGCGTCGACATAGGCGCTGAACTCAGTGGTCAACCGCACTCGATGTCCGCCCGACTGCACTTCAAAATCAGGCGTATCGGTCGACCCCGCAATATCGATGTGTGCCAGCACGCCGCTAAACTGTCCCACCGACGAGAGCACGCCCGCGATTCCGTGATACACACTGAGATCCGCCTGATCGAACTTGTATTCGCCAGAAACGGGAGTCTGCCCCGGGTCGTTTATGTTCCAGACGCCAAACTTTCCCCAGGCCGTGATCTCTCCCGGCGGCTCGGGATTGCGCATTTTCACCCAATAGCTAAGGGCTCCATTCCAGCCCACGTCGCGCAGCAAGGCCGCGTGAATCTCGAAGCGGAGCGGTTGCTGGTCCGGCTGGCGCAAAGCAAACTCCAGTACCGTGCCGTTGGCCACGATCTCATCGATGGTGATTCTTGAAGGAGTCGTGTGGAAGGTCTCGCCGCTACCGAATGGGGGGATAGATATGTGCATATTTTCCGCGGTAATGCGGGTCAGGCGCCGGGAAAAAATGCCTAAATAGCTGCCTCGTATGATTAACCTCTCGATTGTGATAAGCGGCTTGCTGGCATTCGAGCCGTGATCGAACTGCAGCCCTTCGAGCACGCATCCAGGAAAGGGAAAATAGGTGCGGTGAAATGCACGAATTCGCAGCTTGCTGTCGCTGGCTTCTTCCAGGTTGTGCACGACCGGCTTCTGCTGAAACGGCCACAACTCAACCCACAATAACAGCACGAGGCAAAGCGCCGCCGCCCCTGCGAATCCCAGCACGGTTTTGTGCTGTCGAGTTTGTCGCGTCGATTCAGCGGACTGGAAAGCAACGGTAGTCACAAGCCTTGGACTCCGATCCTCTTATCGAGGTTGCTGTGCGAAATCTGAAGTGTTAAACAACAGGACGTCGTTCCGCCAACGAGTCGAGACGGTCCCTCACGTTGTAGAGTTGCTGAACTTTCGTGCAGGATCGCATTCGGATGCATGGCTACACGCTTTCCTGAGAATCTAAGGAGAGAACTCAGGTGAGCTGACGCGATCGCGCTAGCCGCGCCAACGACGGTATCCCCAACCCCCGCCACCGAGCAAAAACAGCACCACAAGAACAATCAATACGGTTTCCATTGTTGTACCTCACTTGTAAGAGGAAGCTGGACTGGCCCTTGTAACGGTCGCCTCACTTCTTCACTTCATAATAGAAGGGGCGAAGATTCATGTCTGATCACATTAGATCAGTCTCAGCGATCGATTTGCACAGGGGACTATGAGACACGCCGAAACCAGTTTGACTGAGAAACCCTACGGCGTAGTTTGTCATCCTGAGGACCGCGTCCTTTGCGGGCCGAAGGACCTGCCCTGAGCTTGTCGAAGGGACCTGTGCAATTTGCTTGCAGCGCCGGTGCTCTCGGCAACTTGCTTCCTTCGTCGGGAGTCCTCCGCTTCGCGGACGACTTCACTTCCTCAGGATGACAAATCAGCGGTGGGATGCGCCGCGGCGAGGGTGCGAGAAGCTAAGAGCTAGAAGCTGAAACCCTACTTCTTATACAGCGTAGGCAACGGCCCTTTTTCCAAAGTCTCCCTGTCCCAGATCCAGCCTTCGCGAGTGTAGCTGGCGAGTTCGAAGTCCTGGGTGAGTTCGAGGGCATCGACGGGACAGGCGTCCTCGCAGAGCCCGCAGAACATGCAGCGGCTCAGGTCGTAGGTGAAGTTGGTGAGTTCCTTGCGGCGGGTCTGCTCGTTGCGCGCGCTGGAGACTACGATCAGATTCTCCGGGCAGGCGACGGCGCACAGGTCGCAGGCAATGCACATGGTCTCGTCGGTGTCAGGATTGACGTTCAGCCGCGGCGCGCCCCGGTAGCGCTCGGCCACCTGCGGCCGCTCCATGGGATATTGCTCGGTATAAATCTCCTTGGGATCCTGATACATGAACGTGACCTTCAACCCCTGCAGAAGGTCGATCAGAAAGACTTTGCGGAGCAGCTTTGGCATCCCCATGACGGGATCAGCATATCACTGAGCAGCCGCCAGTTGCCAGTTGCCGGTTGCCAGTGCGCGCTTCCGGGCCACCGGGACACAACAATGGTCAGTGTCCAGTGGTCAGTGTCCAGTGGACAGTGGCCAGTAACCGGTCCGGCCAGGGATTTTTCTGGCCACTGGCCACTGATTGCCACTGATCACTAACCACTGAGATGTGCCGGGAACTTTTGCGGCCTGCTCTTCGTACTTAGCACTACGAGGATGTTATGCGAGCTTATCTCGCCAAGTTGTCGCCCAAAACCCGGATGCTGCTGGCCCTGCCCGCGATTGTGATTGCCTATGCCATCGTGACGATCGTGGTTCCGGCCGTGGTCCATGCCGTGGTGCCGGAAGTAGTGCGCTCAGTGCTGCGACTGCTCTGAGCGGCCCGGACCTGGTGCGGGAGAGGTTCGTATCAGGGAATGTCTTCAGATATGCCGTTCAGTTCCGCGCTGTGAGCACACCTTCGGGCGCTGGACCTTCGCGCTCGTGCTCCGCTTTCGCCAATCGGTCCCATCCGGCTTCACGTTGCGACCCTGCCGAGCCCGTGCAAGTGGTACCCTGCTGCGTGGACCCTTCCCTGCCAACGACCAACTTCCAACGACTAACGACGGGGCCCGACGAACTGTGGATGGAGGAGGCTCTGCGGGCGGCGCAGCGCGCGCTGGAAGCGGGCGAAGTCCCCGTTGGAGCGGTCGTGGTGTGCGAGGGACGCATCATCGCCCGCGGCTGGAACCGCAACATAGGCGACTCCGATCCCACCGCCCATGCCGAGATTGTCGCCCTGCGCGAGGCCGCGGCAGCCGTTGGTAACCATCGTCTGGCGGAGTGCGCCCTGTTTGCTACAATTGAACCGTGCCCGATGTGCGCCGGAGCCCTGGTGCATGCCCGGATCAAGCGCCTGGTCTACGGCGCGGAGGATCCCAAGGCGGGCGCCGTGCATTCGGTCATGCAGGTGCTGAATCACCCGCAACTGAATCACAAAATAGAAGTGCGCGGCGGCGTTCTCGCAGGCCGTTGTGCGGAACTGATGCAAACGTTCTTTAAAAGCCGTCGTTAGTCGTTGGTCGTCAGTCGTTAGCTGTTCGCCCCTTAGGATTGTCATTCCGAGCGGAGCGAGGAATCTTGGGTTTTGCTGACGGCTGATAGCTGCCTTCCGGAGAGGTGCGTGAGCGGTTGAAACGATCCGCCTCGAAAGCGGACATACCTTAACGGGTATCGGGGGTTCGAATCCCTCCCTCTCCGCCATATTCTCTGCTGATTGCCCGACACGGGGTTGGCACGCGCAGGACATCTAGGACGTGCGCTTGAGGATGAGACTCAGCGGCGTTCCGCCTTGCTTCCAATTGCCCGTGATCTCCGAACCTTCTTTGTTCAGGGTGCCGTCAAAAGAACTTAGATTCGGAGTGCTTTCGAAGTGCAGGTCGGGCGCCTTGTACGTGATGGCGGTGATCAGGATGCCGGAGGTTTCCTGGTCAGGGTAGTCGATGGTGCCATTCAGGCTTCCGTCCTGCTCCGCGGAAATGTGCACCACGACGCGCTTCTTGGGCTGTGCGCCTGGGTCAAGAACTCCTTCCCAGGTTCCGACCACCGCGGGCGTATCGGCCGCGGTCGTGAGAGTGGGCGCAATCCCCAATCCGACCATCGGAACTAATCCCAAGCAGAGCCGGAACCACAGCGTGCGATGCCTTTTCATCGTCAATCCCCTGTCTTGTCAGAATATCCTAACGCAATTCAAGGTTGTCGCGAAATGGCCGGAGGATGCGGCTTGACGAGGGCGAATGTTGCGCAAACTTTCAGCCTGGTGTCGAGTCGTGTTTTCAAAAAAGGGCGGAATTCGAGCCGAAGCCGCGCGGGCGAGAGCAAACGAAGCGAGAGTTAGGAGGCACAGAGGGAACAACCCGGCCACTACCTGGCGGCGTGCGCTCCAGCAGATTTCCTGGACAGCCCTGCCGCGACACTCGCGTCGGTATCTCCAAGCCGAGCCCCTGGCGCTTCGGCGTTTCTATGCGCAGCCTGCAGGTCGCACCGGCAGAGAACGCAGCGCATGGCTACGGTATAAACAAAGTGCGCGTAGGCCGGACATTTGCTGTTCGTGCAGACTTTTGTCGTCATCTTGGAATCCCTTTGCCAGCCGCGCGTCCAACCGGACGCCGACCAAGAGAAGTAATCGTGAACCTAGCACGATGAGCCGCTGTCGCTGACGCGCATTTTCAGCACTAGCCCATCAGATTTCCTTCTGAGGCGCTCCGCTACTCGACCACCACTTGAGCCGTCATCTTGGGGTGAATCGAACAATAGTATTTGTAGGTGCCGGGCTTGGCCGGGGTGAAGGTGAACTTCTCGTCGGTATCGAGCACCTTCGACTTGAACAGCTTGCCGTCCTCGACTACGGTGTGTGGAATGTCATCACGATTGGTCCACGTGATCTGCGTCCCCACCCTCACGGTGAGCGATGTTGGCGCGAAGCTGAAGTTGTCAATCTTCACCTCAACGCTGGAAGCCTGCACCGGACGCGGGGCGAGGGCTTTATAGGCAAGGAGGGCGAGTGTGGCGAAAATCAGAGCTGCAGCAAGTGCAGTAATCGATGGGCGGATTTTCATGTCGTTATTCCTTTCCTGGTTTTCAAGGGCTGAAGCCCAGCAATGGTTCTTCTCATTACGTCACAGCGAAAACAGGCTGCGGAAAAAGTTCAAATACGTACCTCAGCGGCTAAAGCCGGCCCAAGAACGGAGCCCTTGACGCAGCGCTGGAATCGCTGCTCCACCCAAAACCGCCCTCTCCCCCCAGTCCGTAAAGCCGTGCCTTTCCCAAACCATTTACTCCAGCGTGGAGTCAATCACGGCCAGCGCATGCCGTCCGCGTGTATAGTTCACGTCGGTAACTCCCAGCAGGGCGCGCAACTGCTCGGCTGGAACCTTCATCGGTCCCGCGGACGGCGCCGATCCGGGATGAGGCTGCGGAAACGCCGTCGAGGCCGCGGTATGGAACGTGACGTTGCCTTCCACTTTCTGCATGGTCTGATGAATGTGCCCATTCAACACGGTCACAGATCCGAAACGCTTCAGCAAGGCGAGCGCCTGTGCGCTGTCGTCGGTGCCCCATCCCCACTCGGGATAAATGTTCCACAGCGGCATGTGCGCAAACACCACGACCGGCGTGCTCTTCGAGAGATGTGCCACGTCGTCCTGCAGCCACTTCAGTTGTTCAGCACCGAGCGAGCCCATGCCTCCAGCTTTCAGGTTCATCACGTTGACCAGTCCAATGAGGTGCACGCCTTTCTTGTCGAAGCTGGACCAGCCGGCGCCTTTAGTGCCCTTGCCGAAACGCTCGCGGTACTGCTGGCCATCGTCTTCCAGTACGTCGTGCTCGCCCGGAACGAAAAATACGTCCTTCGTGCGTGCTGATTGCAGAATCTTTTCTACCTGGTCGAACTCCGCCGGCTTCGAGAGGTGGGTAATGTCGCCGGTGTGGAGCATGAACTCGGGAGCGGCGGGCAATGCATTGATCTTCGCCACGGCGGCTTGCAGCGTGGAAACCACGTCGGGATTCGCCGGCTTGTTGAATCCCATGTGACTGTCGCTGATCTGGACGAAGCTCAACTCACCTTTGGCCTGCGGGTGGGAAGCATCGCTGAGGCTGAACGACTTGAGCACGCCGCCCTGCAGCACGCACAGCGCTCCGGTACCGGCCCAGGCCATGCACTTCAGGAATCCCCTACGGTCGATCCCATCGTGGTTGTGGTCGATTAAGAGTTCGTCGCGGTTGTTGGCGGTCATCGTGTCCTCCGGTGTGTGGTTCTTTTTGGATTTCATGGTGCAGAACCGGAAACGGCCAGGTTTATTCCACGGAAGAGAAATAATTTCTTGGGTGCGGGAGTGGGAGGCGGCCGGAATCTCTCGTAGGCAGGGACCGAGTTGAGGGAAGAAAGAGCTAACTTCAACCGGAGGGAGACCTGACTTCGGGTCTCCCCCCGGAATATCGTCGGACTATCCACCCAAATACAGATTGTCAATATACGTTGAGTCTTCTTTGTCCTTGACCGGCTTGCCCTTCATCTTAACTTTCTTGCCGGCGCGCAACACGATTTTGTCCTGGTTCGCGATTTTGAAAACCCGGCCTTGCTCGTCAACAAAGACCACGTCTGCACTTTGGCCGGCATAGTTCTGGTTACAGGCCGCATGGCCCTGGTTTTGCACAACGCTATTCGAATTGCAAAGAACACCACTCATTTCGGCTTCTTTACCCATATCCTCGGCATATAGAGAAGCCGCTGAAAGTAGAACAGGAGCTAACAACCACGCGATTCGTTTCATTTTTCTTCCTCATTGAGAACTTGATCAGCCCAGGTCTCAAAGCCAAAAGGATTCCTTCACAATCCAGTTCGCTCTCTGGCTGGGACTCGTTGTGCAGAACCACGAGCACAGGTTTTTATTCCGGCAATAAATTATTGTGGCTTCCGGGAATAAAAAGAGCGGCCGCTGGTTTACCCTAGTGTGCGTGCCGGAGCAGAACTTGCCATCGGGGACGTTCGAAGAGTTAGCCATGCCCCACTTCGACCGGCTTTATAACTTTGCCTGCTGGCTCACGCAAGACCGGCAGGAAGCCGAGGATCTGGTGCAGGAGACTTTTGCCAAAGCGCTTAAGGGATTCTCCTCGTTCCAGCCGGGCACGAATTTTCGCGCCTGGATCTACCAGATCCTGCGGAACACGTTTTTGACCTCGCGCACTGGGCTGAAGGCGGCCGCGACCATGCCCCTCGACCTCGAAGGCAACGAAGAAATCCTCCCCACCGTGAAGGAGACGCCAGAGAGCATCCTGCTGCAACATTCGGATTCGAAGCTGGTGCAGCAAGCTCTGGAGCAACTGCCCGTAGCCTTTCGCGAGGTGCTGCTGCTGTGCGAAGTCGAAGAGATGTCGTATCAGGAAATCTCGGCCACTCTTGCCATCCCGTTGGGCACGGTGATGTCGCGCCTATCCCGCGCGCGGCGGGCTTTACGCGCCGAGGTTCAGAGGATGCAAGGAACTGGAGCAAAGGCTTGAATCATGGCGTGTGAGAGCTGGACGGAAAAACTCGATGCCTATCTCGACGGTGAACTCCCGGCAGCCGAAGCACGGGCGCTGAGTGAGCATGTGCGAGGTTGCGGAGCCTGTGCCGCAGAAACCTTGAGCAGGGTTCAGCAAAAGCGTTTGATACAGACTGCTGGCCAGAGGTTTACGCCAGACCCAGCCTTTCGCGCGCGGATTCAGAAGAGCATCACGGCAGGCAAGTCCGCCCGTTGGAACCGCTTCTGGTTCCCTGCCCTGGCGGTTGCGATAGTGATATTGATTGCGCTCATATTTCCTCTTGCTCTCAATCGCAACCGCAGAGGTGAGCAACAATTGCTGAGCGAGTTGGCCGACCTGCACGTCGCGGCGCTGGCCAGTTCCAACCCGGTCGATGTAGTTTCCACCGACCGGCATACCGTGAAGCCCTGGTTTGCGGGAAAGATTCCTTTCACCTTCAACCTGCCCGAGTTGCAGGATTCCCCTTTGTCCTGATCGGCGGCAAGGTGAGCTATCTCCACCAAGCGCCGGGCGCGGAACTGATTTTCCGCGTGCGCCAGCACCAGATTTCGGTCTTCATTTTTCAGGAACGAGCCCTGGGAAACTTGCGCGCAACCGATGCCGTTCAAACCGCGCTCTCCTTCAATGTCCGGACCTGGACTCACAACGATCTCCGCTATTTCGTCATCGGCGACGCCAGCCCCCAGGATCTGGATAAGCTGAGCGAACTGATGAAGGCCGCGGGGTAATAAGGGATTTGGGGCTAGGGAATAGGGCTAGGGATTAGGGTTCCAGGAACACCGCTCACGCGGTCCTAACCCCTAAGCCTTGTCCCTAATCCCTGTCCTCCCCTAATCCCTGTTCCTCCCCTAATCCCTGTTCCTGTCCCTAACCCCTGTCCCCTAATCCCTGTTCCTCGTTCCCGAGACAGGCGTGAGCCACAAACATTTCCCTTTCGCTGGAAGGTACTGGAGGGTATAGTTGGCCCAAGGCTGGACTGTTCAATGTTGCCGGATGAGCCCAGAGGTTGGCGGAAGCTGTGGGAAGCGGCACAACGGGAGACAGACCCGAAAAAACTGGTCGAACTCATCGAGCAGATGAACCAGTTGCTGGCCGAGCACGAGAAGGCGGCCGCGGAGGAGACAAAGCCCGGCACCCGCTCCCTGGACGAGCGCCCAAAGCAACAGCCGGGTTGACTACGTGGGTCTCACAAACTTATCCAGCTCGGCGCGCAATTCGAGAATTCGGCGCTTTCGCCTCTGGTAAGCTTCCAGTTCTTCCTCGGTAAAATCCTTGAACTTTCGGCCTACGACGGATTCCACCTGTTGCTGAAGGAGTTCGCAAAGCTCACGCGCGATGGCGTCGAGCCCTGCTGTGTCCATACAACACAGCTATCACCAAAGGGTCGACGACGCCGTGCGCGTGCGCATCCATGGTGATGTTTTGAAATCACGTCACTTCCGTGCGAGGATGCCTTCGATTTGCCGCAAGTGGTTGATGTCGTGGCCTGCGAACATGCGCACGATGTGCTCGATGGTTTCCTGGCCGCGCTCCGAGTGGATTCCGTAGTGTTTCCACTGCTCGGGCGTCAGGGATTTGAGCAGCGCGAGATTGGCTTCGCGGACCGCGCGAAACTGCGCGACGGATTTGCGCGGATCGCGCTTCGCGTAGTGCCCGCTGGTCACCCAGGAATCCTGATCGAAGGCCGCGACCGGAGTGCCCGGTGCGCCCAGAATCAGCCGCATGCGAAAACCGCCCACGATTTCCGCGTCGGCAATGTGTGCAAGAATCTCGCCCACAGACCACTTGTCGGGCGCGGGGCGCTTGCGCAATTTGGCTGTGGGAACGCCCTTGATTAGTTTTTCAAGCTTCTTCGCCGTGGCGGCTTGCACTGCCAGCGATTGTTTGCCTGCTTCTACGTAGCTGGTGACGCGTTGCGTGTATTGCTGCGGTGTTTCTTTCATTTTGTTTGACTCCTAATTCAGATCAGTTCCGCCCCGCTTCACTTCGGCGGGACGGCCGAGGCGGCCGTCTCCACATCAGTCGCGGCTGGTCTCTACATGAGTCGTGGTCAACTACTGGCCGGCTTTCTGTCCCGCCACAAACGTGGTCCACGGTCCGGCTTTCATATCGCGCAGCAGCGGCTTCTGCCAGGAGAATTCGGGATGATGCTCCAGAAAATCCGCAGCCAAAAAGTCCGCTCCGCAAGGATGCCCGGCGCGCGCTACGAAGCTCATATTCGCCGCCATCTTGCTGTCCGCGGCTTTGCCCTGCACCGCGCCCTCGGGACTGTAGGGTTCCCTTCCCCATTGCTTCACGCCTCGCGAGGAGGCATCGACGTGTCCGCACAGTGAGCGCTCGTTGGGCTGCTCTTTCTTTTCGAAGCTGTCGAAGTGATCGGAGAGAAAGGCCTCGGCCATCTCGACGTCAATCGTTCCTTTGGCGCGCTGCACCATCTCTTCGGCGCGGGCATGACGCGCGTTCATGGAAGAGGATGCGTCCTTGGGATCGAAGCCGCCGGTCTCATCGCGGATCACTTTGGGGTCACGCGCAAAATTCGAGCTGACGTAGTAGCCGTCTTTGGTGCGCCACAGCGGCGTGTTCTTCAGCCCCAGTTCGAGATAGGCAATCTCTCCCGTCTTGCGGTCGCCGATCAGCCAGTCGTTGGCGTAGCCGCCGTTGTTTCCTTGTTTGATGATGTGCACGTAGTCGTCGATACTCTGGGCATACTGTAGCGCCTTGCGCGAGCGCACGAACTCCGGCTTGCCGTTCGGGTCCCAGCCTTCGAATTGCGTGATAGTCGTCTCGGTGATCATGATGCCGGCGGCGTTCACGCCGAAATCATCGTCGCTGGTGATGACGCCGGGAAAGCCGTCCATTAACATTCGCTGGCCGTGCTGCGGCACAATGTCGAAGACGATCACCCAGCGCTCGCCATCGAGGTAGCCGGTCCAGTTGTTGTGCGCGATGACAATCTGATGGTCCTTGGTATAGCTTCCGGTCGCGACAAACGCGCTGCAGTGTCCCGGCGCTTTAAGACTAGGGGCTCGCGCCTGCTTCTCGCGCTTGTTCAGCCACGGCACGTAGTAGTCCGGAACCTCTTCAAACGCGTTCAGCGCGACAATGTCATACACATCGAGGTCGACACCGTGCGCCTTCACGCCATCGGCAATGCCCTGTAGTTCCTGCTGATATTCGGCGTCGATGCGCGGCCACAGCATCTCCCGCGCCGTCTTGCGAAAGAACTCCCAATCGCGCTGCGTGTCGTGCGTATCCATAAGCTTGATCGCTGCGAGCGCGTCGGCGATCTCCGGCGCCAGCAGGTAGCCGTGCTGGAAGCCAATGTCGGAAGGCGAGCCCTCCAGATGAACGTAGGTCCAACCACCCTGCTGGAAGCGGTAACTCTTTTCCAGCCGCGAATCGGAAGGGGAAGCTGTGGTTGGTTCCGCCGGAGATGCTGAAGCCTGTTGGGCAACTGAGCCCGCGAAGACAACGAGTAGGAGTGTCAAATATCGCAACGGAGAAGAGACGAACCTGTCAGACATGAGCATCCCTCGATTCGGAGTGAACGCCATTGTAGTCGAATCCGGACACAAAAATGCGGAAGGCGCTGTCGAATGCAGGCATCACCGCGGACGGGTTAAGGTGTCGCGGCCGAAACGTACACTTTGTGCGCGGCAACCAGTTCCGCATTGGATAATTCCGTCGTCACCTTGATTTTCTGCCACCCACTCTTTTTCCGCGGCTTGGCGCTGAACGTCAATAGATACTGATGGTCCAGATGGCGGCCCATATCTTCGAGGTAAGGGTCAAAGCTTGGCGGCGCGCCCGTGAAGCCGATGTAATACGCTTCGCCACCGGTTTCCTCGGCTACACGCGAGAGATACATCTGCCCCCAATAGCTCTGCCAGTAGCTATGAGCGAAGTGCCCCACTCCCGGGGTATAGATGTCGTAGACAACGATGCCGGCGCGCAGAGCGTCGTCGATTGCCGTGGAGAGGTAGGGATCTTCCAAATCGGCGCTGTCGTAATAAGGATCGATTCCATCGGATACGAGCAGAATCTCCCGGCGGGCGGAACTCTCCGGCCAGTGTTTGATCAGGTCACTGAGAGCAATATAGGGACTGGCATTAATGCCGCCAACTCCCAATGGAAGGCGCAAGGCCTTCGCCGCCAAGGCATGATCGGCGGTCGGGCTCTGCTCGACCTTCCCCCTGCCGTCCTGCATGTAGGCCACGCCGATCTTCGTGGACGTGGGCTGGGCGGTGATGAACTTTCGCAGACCCTCCAGTTGTGTGCCGAGATTGATGCCGGAGCCATCGTCCAGCAAAATAAAGAGTTCGAGCCCTGCGTGCTCGCCCTGCAAAGGAACCCAATCCACGACTTGGTCGCGGTCATGGCCCTCGAAGACCATCACATCGCTGCGGGTGATTTCAGGTACGTTCGAACCATGACGAGCTTCGGCAGTGACCAGCACGTGTGTCGCCACCCCCTGCTTACCTGTGTCCTGCGCACAAACGCTGCCGGCGAAGGACACGCATACCGCCAACCCGAGTATGGTGTTGAGTAGATAACCAGATTTATTCATGGAAGCGCCTCCAGAAATGTCGGGCCGTTTGCCGCCAATGCGTCGTCAGGCCCTCACTCCCTTATTTAGATGCAACGGAAGCCCTGTGTGACCCTGTTCTCAACATCTTTCGGTGGCGAACTGCGCGTCCGGTGCTTGAAAGTCCTTCGTTTTTCTCTGTGCCTCAGGCCTCCGTAGTGGGTGTGCGCTGTTTCAGATGTTGGTGCGCTGCTCGGTATGCCGCTCCAAATACCAGCAAGGCACAGATCCGGCACGGGGAAACAGAGCGTGGACGCAGGTCTGTGCCTCCGGCGGATTGAAAATGAACTCGGTCTTGCCGTTTTTCTGCAACACCGCATCGTAACGCGTTACCGTGACTTGTCCGAAGGGCTGGCGGTTCGCCGCCACGCGGTAGCGGTACACAACGTAATCCACGGCGTAGGCAAACGCCGTCACGCCCAGCGCGGAGGAGATCCCGACGACAATCAATCGCGTCAGGAAATGCTTGATTCGGGCTCGCAGCGCGGAACTCACGGCGTGCCATTATACCCGCAGCCTTCGAGGTGCTCGTGTGGGGACCGCCACCCTCGGCTGTCCGGTCGAGCGAAGCTTGCCGGTCTCTTCATCAAGGCCGCCGAGACACTGCCGGTAGCGGGCGACTTTCATTTTGAGGCGAAACCAAGTCGCCGCCGCAGCCCTTGATGATTTCGTTTATAATCTGATCAAGATTCACCGCACACTTCGCCAATCCCCGGCTATGGCCGCTGGTGTTACGCGTCGGCTCTGCAGCGTCGAAAGATTTGCTGCCTCTCTGGGAATCTTACGAGCAGCGGAGGGCGGAAAGAGCAGCGTAACGGGCGGCCCAGGATTCGGTCGAGTGACCCATCGCCGCAAGCCCCGTTACGGCCCTATTGGCGCAGTGGTCACTCTTGCCATGGTCATCGGCATAGTCGTGGTGCTTCTGACGGACTGGTTCAACACCTTGCACAACCCCTTAGCCAGATAAAAATGAAAGCAGCCCGCCGCCACACCGCAGGTAGTGGCTCAGTTTGAATCGGTCCTTTCTTGAAGGGCGTCGTCCCTCACCCGGCGCAGCTCAGCCGGGTGAGGGATCTCCAATAGACAAAGGCGCGCGGGAGATCCTTCGCTCCGCCTGAAAAGCGGCTGCGCTGAGGATGACGCCACCGAAAGAAATTCAAACTGAGACACCACTACTGCCCGCCCCACGTTGACAACTCCCCGGTCCCACAGGCAAACTGACACGTCCGCTAATTACACGCTGCGGCGAGCCCCTGCGGGCCAATCCAAAGGATAGGCGCGGGTCTAACACGTATTCATCGGTCATGGAGCAATCAGTCTCCTACACGCTCGATTCCACTTTGGAAACCGTGGACCATGCGGAAGAAAAAGCCACCCGCATCGCCACGGAACTGGGCTTTGGGGAAGACGAAGTCATGCAGATTTCCATGGCGGTGCGCGAGGGCGCGGTGAACGCCGTTCTGCACGGCAATGCCTATGCCCCGGACAAGAAAGTGACCCTGTCTTTCGAGAGCACTCCTCAAGATCTCGTCATCACCATTCGCGACCAGGGCAAAGGCATCGACTTGCGCGGAATTCCGAATCCTCTGGCGCCGGAAAACCTGCTCAAGACTTCAGGACGCGGTATTTTTCTTATGCGTTCTTTCATGGACGTGGTGGAAATCCGCCCGTCCCACACCGGCACCGAAATCAAACTGATCAAGCACGTCCGCGGGCCATCCGCGGGCGACAAGGAGGCGTCTCAGTGAGCATGAAACTTAGCACTCGACAGGTGGACGGAGTCACCATTGTGGACTGCAGCGGCCGTATCACCCTCGGCGAAGGCAGCGTCATGATGCGCGACACCGTACGTGACCTCCTCGCCAAGGGCAACAAGAAGATCGTCTTGAACCTCGGCGAGGTCAACTACATCGACAGCTCCGGCATCGGCGAACTGGTGAGCGCTTTTACCACCACGAAGAACCAGGGCGGCGAACTCAAGCTGCTTCATCTCACCAAGAAGGTGCATGACCTGCTCCAGATCACCAAGCTCTACACCGTCTTCGATGTGAAAGAGGACGAGACCGCGGCGGTCAAGGCCTTCAAATAGGCCCTTTCGACCCCGTCGACCTCGGGTCGGACTTGGGGTGCCCCACTTCTCGCTTCCTTGCGAGAAGTGGGATTGTCCGCCACCGGCGCTGATCCACGTTTGTTGGAGCCACCACGACCGAGGATGCCCCAGCCTTCGCGGTTTTCGAAAGCTGGGCAGCTATGCTGCCCGAAGCGCAGAGATTCTGCCCCAAACCAATACCGGAAACCAAAAACTAGGGAATTGGGGAATGTCCCTTCTATCTCACAGATATGTATCTCCGCAGTACGCACACTGCTGTATACTGATTGTGCGCACAAGAAGCCTCATGCCTGCCACCGGAGCCAAGACCGACAAGACCCGAAGCCAGAACATCAACCTGCGGGTCACGCGCAGCCAGAAAGCTCTCATTGACCGCGCGGCGACCGCCCTTCGCCGCAATCGTTCCGATTTCATGCTGGAAACGGCTTGCCGCGAGGCCGAAGCTGTACTGCTCGACCGCCGCTATTTCTCCCTTCCGGCAGAGGATTTCAAGCGCTTCATGTCGATGCTCGACCGTCCCCCGGCCGCGAACCCCCGGTTGCGGCGTCTGCTGCGAACCCTGGCGCCGTGGGAACAGTGAGCCGGCAGTCCCTCACGCCCCCGGAAAAGCTTCGAGACGATCACGATCTCTCGCTGTTCCAATGCGGCGAGCCGTCCTTGAACGACTGGCTGCGCCGCCGTGCCTTGCAGAACGAGGAGAGCGGCGCATCCCGCACCTACGTAGTGTGCGTGGGCCTGCGCGTGGTCGCTTACTATGCGTTTGCCGTCGGCGCGGTGGCGCACGCCGGCGCTGCGGGCCGCGTCCGGCGCAACATGCCCGATCCCGTCCCCGTGATGATCATAGGCCGGCTCGCGGTTGATCGGGAATTTCACGGCCACGGGCTGGGCCAGGGACTGCTCCGCGATGCCGTGTTGCGTACTCTTCAGGCGGCCGATATTGCCGGCATTCGGGCGATCCTGGTTCATGCCATCTCCAGCGATGCCCAGCGCTTTTACGAAAGGCACGGCTTCGTGCGATCACCGATCGACCCCATGATGCTGATGATCACGTTGGCGGAGTTGGCCAGAGAAATCTCGGGCCTGAAGCGAAAATAAGCGGGGCGGATTTTTCTGTCGGGGCCACACCTGAGCGTAAGAAATATCCACAACACATCCTTGTGACATCTGACCTTGCGCCGGGGTAACAACTCTCTCCACAATCGTCCCGGCACTGTTAGTCGGCTATGTCGATGGCAAGTAATTTCGCGGCGCTGGCGGTCCTGCTGTCCACAGCCGCCGCCGCGTCCGACTGCCTCCCCATCCGCGAGGCCAGCAAGCACATCGGTGAGACCAAATGCGTCACCGGAAAGGTTGTGCGCGTCAAGGTTGGCACCAAAGGCGTGCATTTTGTGGACTTCTGTGAAGATCGAATGGCTTGCCCATTCACAGTCGTGGTCTTCCCTGCCGACCTAAAAGATGTCGGCGACGTGCGCCGCCTCGCAGGACACGTCATCGAGATTCACGGGCCAGTAAAACTTTACGACGGACGCGCCGAAATCATCCTGAGCCGCGTCAGCCAGTTGACCGCGGGTTCAACCCTGATCCCACCCCTGCCCAAGAACTACGATGTGGAAAAGCAAGGCCACTACAGCGCCGGCAGAATGCGTCCCACCAAGAAGCCCAAGAAAACCAAGCGCACCCCGGCCAGAACCGCGACCTACGGCAACGAGGCGGACGTGAGCGAGGACCCGCCGCAGTGAGGATTGCTCCACCGCCCTCCTATGTACATAAGGATTGACCCTATGTACATTGGTGATAAACTAATCAGAAGAAGGCAAATTCGAATGGCCGTCACACGGACTCGAACCCACAAACACTTTCAATTGGATTCAGCGAAGATCAAGCGTGCTCAAAAAGCCCTGCGCGCGAAGACCGAAACGGAGACCATCGAGCGGGCGTTGGACCTGGCGATCGCCGAGGAGCGGAACAACCGCCTGGCTCTCGAAGCCAATAATCGTTTCGTCAGGAGCGGTATCGTCATCGAAGATGTCTACGGCAACCTGGACGATTAGATGCAGCCTGCTCTGCTGGACTCCTCCATCTACATTTCTGCCCTGCGTAGCGAAGAGGCCGCACTGGCGCTTGATCGGCTGACTGCCGGCACAATTTTGTGGCTGAGCGCGGTGGTGCTGGAGGAACTTTGTGCTGGCGCGCCTGAGCGTCAACGAGGGGTGGTGGAGCAGTGGCAGCGGGACTTCGAAAAAGTGGGGCGAATCCTGGTGCCGACTCTCAGTGATTGGATCGAGGCCGGCAAAGTGGTGCGACGTCTCGCGGATAAGTACGATCACGAAAGAATCGGGCGCGGCCGGCTCACCAATGACGCGCTGATCGCGATGAGCGCCGCTCGGGTGGGCCTTCGCGTGATCACCGCCAACGAAAAAGACTACGGCAAACTGGCCGAATTCCGCAGCTTCACCTGGCAGTCCGTCACTCTTTGAAATTTACCCTCCTCACACCATTCCCTTCCGCAATTCTTCCAGCGGATACTTCGTCCCGCGCCAAACGATGCCGTCATTGCGCAGCGTATGAAACATCGAACGCAACAAGGTATAGACGAACAGCGCCGTGCTGACCGGATGCAGCGCGAAATAGTAAGCCGGAACCCGCGACCGCCACGACATTCCGAGATAAATCAGAAACATTGACACCAAGGCGATAGCGTACGGCACGCGCTCCCATCCATGCGCCAGCCACACCCCGAGAAACGGCATCAGATTCAGAAAAGCCAGTCCAAACGCCGAGATGACAACCCGCCACCACTGGAAGGACAGCACCGCGAAAAAGTTTTTCGTCAGATTTTCGACCACGCCCCTCGCGCCGTGCGCCCAGCGAATCGAAATCAGGTCTGCGCCAAACACATTGCGCTGCGCGAAGCCGGCATTCTTCACCACCTTTCCCAGCTTCATGTCGTCCAGCACTTCCATGCGCAACGCTTCGTAGGTTCCCACTGCCTCGTACACGCTGCGACGAATCAGGTTGAAGGCGCCCACTCCCATATGATCCCGCGTCTTCGGATCGGCCACCTTCCACGGCCGATGCCCGAAGACAAACATGGTCTGAAAGAACGCAATCATCATGTATTCGCCCGGCCGCTTCATGATCATCTGCGGAAACAGCACCACGTGGTCGGCGCGCTCCGCCTCGGCATAAGCCAGCGCCCGCCGTACCGAGTCCGGCTTGAACCGCACATCGGCGTCGGTAAAAAGCAGCCAGTCGCCAGTCGCCTCATTCGTCGCCGTCCACATCGCGTGGGTCTTTCCCAGCCAACCCGCGGGCAATTCGCGGTGATGAATGACTTGCAGCCTGCTGTGGACGGCGGCATCGCCCGCCACGCTTTCCATGATTTCCCCGGTGCGGTCAGTCGAGCGATCGTTGACGGCGATCACTTCGTAGTTGTTGTAGTCGAGCGCAAGCAGCGCCTGCAGCGAGGACTCGATATCCTGTTCTTCATTGCGCGCCGGAACGACGATCGAAACACGCGGATTGCCCCCCGGATCGCGGTCCCATTCCGGCTTCGAGACGTCGGCAACGCTGGGCATGCCGATCGCCGCATCGACGATGCGCGAGAACCAGGCCAGCGCCAGAATCGTCCCTGCAATCCAGTGAAAGTAATGCATTCCCGCTTAGGTCTTCCCTGCTGGAATCGGCTCGCCGTTGATTCGTAGGGGCGGCGCGAATTTCATCCCATAAAACAGTATGGCAGAAGAGAGCGCCGTCGCCACAACCGGGGCCACGAAAGCCAGCCGCAGAGAGTAGCGGTCTGACATGTAGCCAATCAACGACGCGGAGGGCACATCTCCCAGCAGGTGAAATAAGAAGATGTTGACCGCCAGCGCTGCGGCGCGAATGTGCGCTCCCACCGAATTGATAATGGCAGCGTTCAAGGGTCCCGTGTTCAAGAAGAGCAGGAACTCTGCCACGAAGATTGCCACGAGCATTCGCTTTCCATCGGCATGAATCGCAATCCACATCGCAGGAATCCCCAGAGCAAGGCTGACCGCGGAGACTAAGTAGTGCGCCGCGCGAGTTTTGCGCAGCAAGGCATCCGAGAGCCAGCCTCCAGCCAGAGACGCCACCAGGCCATTGGCCGCTATGCTCAGACCAAAAAAAATGTTCGCCTGTCCTAATGAGTACCCGTGTACACGATGTAGGAAGGTCGGCATCCAAACCTGAAGCCCGCCCAGGGCGAACGTCAGCATCGCCATGCCAAGCGTGGCCGTCAGGAACGCGGGATTCCGCGCCAGCCCCCTGAGCGTGTCCCGGTTCGGAGATTTTTCTAAATGGTCGAACTGGCCAAGCTCCGGTTCAGGAATGAACAGCAGAAGCAGCGCGAGTAGGGCACCCGGCGCGGCTCCCACATAAAAAGGCGTACGCCATCCGTACGCTGGTCCTATCATTCCTCCAATCACATAACCCAGCGCAGTTCCCACCGGGATCGCGAGATAGAAAACCCCCATCACGCGCCCACGCTGATTCTCGGGAAACATGTCGGCCACAAACGTTGGAGACAGAATGACAAAACTGGCTTCTCCAATTCCCACCAGCGTGTGCCGAATGAGCAGACCGGTGAAATCGTGCGTGAATGCCGTCAGCAGCGTTGCGCCACTCCAGACGAGCGCTCCCGCGACGATGACGGATTTCCTCGAGAACCGCTCCGACAACGGACCCATGAAAGGCGCGGCGCACATGTAGAAGATAAAGAAGACACTGCTGAGCATGCCAAACGCAGTGTCGCTGCGCTGAAATTCCGCCTTGATCAAATCCTGCACCGCAAACAGCACAGAGCGGTCGATGTAGTTGAAGAGGTTCAGCGCCGTCAGCAGTGCCAGCGCCGTGCGCGGATAAAGTTTCGCGGAAGTCACAGGTCGAGCGAATATAGCACGGAGGCAGCCGTCGCGGCCGGCGATGGGGAGAATTGACACAAGCGACATTTGTCGCTATACTTGACGACAAATGGTAAACGAACTGCGCGCGGTAGTGAAGGAACTGGGTGGCCGAAACGTGCTGGGACGCAATCTAGCCAGCCAACGCGATCTTTGCGAGGCTATCCGCGAGGGCTTCCCTCCCGCCGTCGTCGAAGAACTGATGCAGGCTTCCGGTCTGACCCTCAAGGAGTTGGCCGACGCCCTCGATCTTTCGCCGCGCAGCCTGCAGCGCAGGCGTCGCAGTGGTCGGCTGGCGCGCTTCGAGTCCGATCGCCTCTACCGCCTGGCCCGCATCGTCGCGCTGGCACAGCAGAGTCTCGGCGACCGCGAGAGTGCTGCCCGCTGGTTGAAGCGCTCCAATCGCGCACTCGGCGGAATCGCTCCCATCAGCGCCATGGATACGGAGTTGGGGGCCCGGCAAGTAGAAAACGTATTGGGACGGATCGCCTACGGCGGAATCAGTTGACTTTACTCTATCGCGTGCTGCGCAAGGCCCATGCACGCTCGCCCCTCGACGGCGAAGGCGCGTACCGCTTTGGCGGCCGCTGGTCGAGTGTGGGGACTCGGCTCGCCTACACTTCCGAACACCAATCCCTGGCAATGCTGGAGTACTTCGTTCATCTCGACGCCAGCGAAGCGCCGCCCGATCTGGTTCTGATCACGGCCGAGATGCCCGATGATTTGCCGATCCAGCGCATCGCCGTGGACGAACTTCCGTCGAACTGGCGGCGCTCCCCGGCACCGGCTGAACTCGCCCGGTTCGGAGATGAATTTGTCCACCGCGCCGAGCGCTGCGTATTGATCGTGCCGTCGGCCCTGGCTCCACATGAAAACAACTGGCTACTGAATCCGCATCACGCCGACTTCCGGAGAGTAGTAGTGGCCAAGCTAGAACCGTTGAGTTACGACCCGAGAATGTTTGGCGCCCGGCGCCAGGCACGCCGCAAGCCTTAACCCAACCCGGGAGTGTCTTAACTCCGTGTTGCTGATTTCGACAGTCCGGCGAGGAGAAAGGCCGCACCGCAAACGGCAGTCACCGCGACAATGCGAAGAGGATCAGGTCTATTGCGGAGTCGGAATCAGCGGAGGGTCCTTTCATCGCTAGGGGGCATTCAAATGAGAGAGTAGACAGTTCTGGAGCGAATGATCTTCTCTCCTGATAGGGGTTGACGGTTTCACTTCGACGCTACTCTGGTTCTCGAACAAAAGTAACACGCATGGAATCCAGACGCAGCAGTAGGCGAAGAAGGCAGTAGAGACGGCGACGATTCGTTGTGATCGGTTCATTTTGAAAATGGAAGCTCGACCGTGTACCAGTGGATTCCGCGAGTCCATCAAAGCGAAGCTTGTGTCCAGCCCCACAGCGTGCGAATCAGAAAAGTGCCAATCTTTGGGAACGGCTCTCGCTGTCCAGAATCCCGTACGCTTCCCCTGTATTGTATGGATCATTTTTGGAGCTTCGCAGTTGTTTCCATCGCATTCAATCTCTACTGAGACAGGAGACATTCGCCCCGCTGAAATAGGCTCGGTTTACAGCAATCACAGTTCCAGAATATCTTGTGCGGAATACGCGGAGCCAAGGCCGCAGTCTGGGCATACAAAAACTGCTGTCCGATTCTCCGTGGATGACGACCGAAGATTGCCGGATTTTTTTTCAGGGTGGGACACGGCAGAAGAATGGCGTGAACGTTTGGACACGAAAGATAACACTCTCGTAAGCAGTCATAAACGAAGGGCGCGGCAATTTTACGCCGCGCCTAGCAGTTCGGCAATCGACCAGACATGATCTGTTAAACCCGCTTCCATTGCGGGTGTAACGCGCAAGAACGCATGAACACGGCAGCAATCGTAGGAGGGAAATGAAGACTCACAGCAGCACGAAGATTCTCCAGTTTCCGCGGAAAGGTGTTAGTCAGGCGCGTGAATCGGCGGAGCTGCATTCGGATGGTCAAGTTCTGCCGCTCTACAAAGCTGGTGGAGATATGCTCGGGATCGGGGTTGCCGCTGCGGACTTTGGATATAACCTCCGTGATCGCTCCTGGGGAGTAGCGCTCATTTCCATGCTGGCCATAATCTCCGTAGAGCTTCGTAAGCTGCGCGAAGTCCGCATCAGCCGCGAACGATTCTTCGACGGCCTTGCGGTAGAAGATGTAAGCATCAGTGGTCAGTTGGACGCGATGGTCAGCGATGCGATTCCAGAGGTCACGCATGAAAGCTTGAGTGTTAGCGCTGGATCGTTTCCCTACCAAGAATGCCGGAATGAGTTTGGTGTCCGCGTCCAGCGCGACGAAAACCCACTGATCTCCGAAGTTGCGGGATCGTCCTTGCGGACGTGTCGGGCCTTCTTCATCAAGAAAGTCCAGATTTCATCGCACTGGATACGGCGGCAGGGCAACTGGCGCATCTTGCGATTCATCAATCTCTCGGAGCGTTCGCCAGCAAGTACAAGCAGCCGCATGATGGTGTTCCGGTTGAGTCCAGTGAGCCGTTCTGTGGTGCGGATCGAGCAGCCCTCCAGCAGACATTTCAGCGCTTGTGCAGCGGCGTCAGGGCTGGTACGCATGGTTCCAAGGGGCGATTGGGACTGAGGCTCGGCAAAGGTTGTGCTACAGGAATTGCAGCGCCAGCGTTGGATTCTGCGCTTGCCATAGGTTCCGAATTTCTTGCAGGATTGGTGCTGGCATCTGGTGCAGGTCATGTGATTTCTCCGCTTGCGTTCTGCGGAGAAACCAGCCAAAATGACTTAGGGTCTGAGGCGTGGTTCGCTCCGCGCTTTGGATTAGCCCCGCCTACGGCTCGAACCGCAGACGGGGCGCTTAATCAGTTAGTCAATGTTTGGTGGAGGTCGGATCATGGCCTTCTACCTCGCTTTCTGGAACGCTCTGCGCTCGAATCGCGGAGCGTTTCGCATTTAACTCCAAAGTCATTCGCCGTAGAAGGCAGGATTCTTCTTAGGCGGACGCGGTGCCTTAGGAAAACGCGCTCCTTCGGCCAGCTTGTGTACGGGATCGGAAGGTGCCAACAGCGTATTAAGCGGCACCATTCTCACGTCCCACTGGTAGGCAACGCCAACGCCGCCTGTGTCGAGAGGCTTAGACACCTCTTTAACTTCTCCTGCCTCTTTCATTCTCTTAATCGTGGTGTGAACCGATGCAAGGAGATTGGCTTGCGGCGGAAGTCCCAATCCTTGAATGCCATCGCGTATTTCGGCAGGCGTGAGCGGCTTTTCCGCTGCCCTCAACACTACTCGGCAGGCATCGCTAATTCCCTCTACCAAACCGGAGAGCGCGGCGCTGCCTTCGTCGGCCTGGACGAGTTCATACAAGGCGGCAACCTTTTTTTTTCTGCTTTGCGATTTTGGTTTCGAGTTGTTCACGTTGAGAAGCCATGAGCATGAGGCTTCCCACGGCTTCTTTAAGGTCTGAACTGTAATTTCTAGTCACAGGAGTATTTGACACTATGTCACGATCACTGTCAAGTAGCAAGAGAGTAAACACGTCACAATGGGATCAGGCGATTGCGGACGCGCAGGAATTGCTTGATAAAGTCGAGCAGAAAGCTACTCGGCTCCGAAGTGCGATTCGCACATTCAAGGAATCAAAGGCGGCAGGGGAACCGTACACAACGCAATCGAGCGGCCAGAGACAAGAGTCAGCAACACAGTGTTAAGACACTACCCCCAACCCGCCTACTTCTTTTCACGCGGCCACTTCGCCACCACCAGCGTAGAGATCCCACCCCGCGGACGGAATTCTCCCTTCGCCTCGGCCCACACCGGCTTCGCCCAGCGCACCACGTCCTCCAGCACGCGGTTCACAACGTTCTCCTGAAAAATTCCCAGGTTGCGGTAGCACTGCAGATATTCTTTGTACGATTTCAGCTCCAGGCAGAGTTTGTCCGGCTGGTAACGCAGCGTGATTACGCCAAAGTCAGGCAGGCCGGTCTTGGGACACACCGAAGTGAACTCCGGATCGTCGATGACGATCTCGTATCCCGGGAACTGGTTTCGCCAGGTTTCAATCTCGGGAAATTTGGCGTCCAACCCGGCGGCGGCGTGCTCGGGCGTGTAGCGCGGCTGTTTTGCCATGAAGGTATTGTCCCACACGAAGAGACGCTCATGTGGGGACAGCCCGCCTCGGCTGTCCCGCCGAGCGAAGCGAGGCGGCTTCCGCAAACTGCGACGCAACTCGTGCCCTCCCCTCAGCCCTTGGGCTTTAACGGACTCGGATGGCTGGGCTGATAAATACCGATCTTGCCGCCCCCGGGAAGTTCGAACGTAGCGAGTTTTCCCCAACGCTGTTCGCTCACATCGGAGACCTTCACCTTCTTCGATTTAAGATCTTTCAAGGTCGCCGCAATGTCATCGCACATGAAGAAAAGCTCGTGCTGATCGTTCTTCTCCGAATCATGAAACGCGGCTTCGAGTGGAGGCATGGCGAAAATCAACCAGCCGTGCCCGGCGTCAACCGAAGAGAGCTTGAGCACATCGCGAAAGAAGGCCCGGTCCGCTTCCGGATCCTTGGTGTAGATAACAATGTGCGCGCCATTGATCATGCGGGACCTCCGGGTTATCGAATGATGATGGTCATATTCTCATCGTGCGGCCAGGTTCGCAACCGGACTATCTCGGCAGCGGGAAACCCTTCATGCAGACCACCGTGCGGTCAGCCTCCTCGGGTTTCGCGTGGAGGAAGCCGAGGTTCGCTGTGCAAAGCACATCCCCTTTCAAAACCAGGCTGGTGTTGTTATCCAGCGGCGCGTTCTGCTTGGTCGCGATCAGGATGCGCTGGGAACCATCGGGCGAAAGCACCCATATCTGATTCAGCAAAATCTCGGACACGTAGATGTTGCCTTTGCTGTCCAACTCGATGCCATCGAATGCCGAAAAACCGTAGGGCAGCGCTACAGGTTCCCCGGCCGTTCCGTCGTCCTTAATCGGGATCCTAAGTACCATCGGGTCGCCGTCAGTAACGGCATAGATGTTCTTTTGTTGCTTGTCGAGCACGAGATCATTGACGCCGAGGGGGAATCCCGAATAAGGCTTGGCGGACCAATTGAGCAGCGCGTGCGCCGACCACAGGTCCACTTTTTTCCCATCCGGTGAGATTTTCCAAATTCCCGAGTACGTGAGGTCCGTCATGTAGACGTTGCCGCTCGAGTCGATCGCAACATCGTCCGGATAGCAGAACGGCCAGCCCTCCGCTTTGGTCGCGAGGGGCGTCACCTTCCTGGTCTTGGCGTCGATCTTATATACCCCGGAGCCGGTTACCGTCGCATCGCGGCAGGCGGGATGGAATGGATCACCCAAATCTTTTCTGAAGTCACGTTTCGAGTGGCCCGTGTAGGCCACGTAGATGTTGCCAGCCTGGTCGAGATCGAGCCCGATCAGGTCTCCCTTTCCACTTTCTTCTTTCGACGGCACCCACGCGATGTGATCGTAGCTGCCGTCATCCTTAACCATGACGACTTCCCCGATATGCATCAGGGTCGCGTAAAGGTTGCCGTGCGAATCGACGCCGAGACCTTCCGGCGTGTCGGGGAGCTTGGCCATGACCCAGGCCTTGAACTGCGCCGTTGCAGGCGGAGGGGCGGCGGCGAAAAACAACGCGCAGCCGATTAGACAGAGCAGCGTCCTGAGACTTCTTGCTTTCCGCCGCGGTAGTTTGACCATGTTGTCCCTCTTTCTAATCGCTTGTGGTCGGCCCGGAGTCAAAACAGAAACGTATCCGAATCTACAGGAGGAAGCGGCTACATACAGCTCTTTAATTCGAGCCGTCCCCTCTAGTGGAAGCCTCCCAACCCGCCCCCTCCAGCATCCGCCACCCCCTGCCCGCATCTAACAATGTAACGGCTTGGGCAGACGGCGTTCTTTCGTGGCCGCCTGAGTGGTAAATTAAAGCTTGCAGTAGTCCTCGCCGCACCCTGAAGGCGAACCGGTTGGCAGTAACCAACAACAATTCGAATGGGCGGCCCGCCACGCGCAAGGGCCGCATTTGGCTGGGTGCTCGGAGTGTTCGCTGCACTCGCCGTCGTGATCCCGGTCTTCAACCGACCGAGCCCCTTGAAGGTTCGCACCACCACCGTGGAACGCGGCCCCATCCGCAGCCTGATTTCGACCAACGGAAAAGCAGAGCCCATCCAGAACTTCGAGGCCCACTCCCCCGTCGCCACCACGGTGAAGCGCCTGCTCGTAAAAGAAGGAGACCACGTTCGCCGGGGCCAACTGCTCTTACAGCTCGATGATGCCGACCTCCGCAGCCAGGCTGCCCGTGCGCAGGCTCAGATGAAGGCAGCGCAGGCCGATCAGTCCAACCTTACTACCGGCGGTACGCGTGAAGAACTGCTCACGCTCGAGGCGCAACTCACGAAAGCCCGGAGCGAGCGCAACGCCGCGCGGCGCAATCTGGACGCTTACCGCCGTCTCCAGCACCAGGGCGCAGCCTCCGCCGGTGAGGTCAAGCAGGCCGAAGACGCCTTACAGCGCGCCCAGGCCGACACCACCCTGCTGGAGCAAAAAAAGAAAGACCGCTACTCCCAGCCGGAAGCCGCAAGAGTTCAAGCGCAGGGAGCGGAGGCCCAGGCTGCGTACGAAGCTGCCGAAGATGCCCTCGCGAAATCCAGCGTGCGCGCTCCTTTCGATGGCATCGTCTACGCGCTTCCCGTCAAGCAAGGCGCTTATGTGCAGATAGGAGACTTGCTGTTGCAGGAAGGCGATCTTTCCCGCATGCTGGTTCGCACTTTCGTCGACGAACCCGACATCGGCCGCCTCGTCACCGGCCAGAAAATCGAAGTCACATGGGACGCCCTTCCCGGACGCATCTGGAAAGGCGAGGTCAGCACCGTTCCCTCCACCGTCAAACTCCGCGGCGCGCGCAACGTGGGCGAGGTCACCTGCACGCTCGATAACCATGATCTGCGCCTGCTGCCCAACGTGAATGTAGGCGTTACCGTCATCACCGCCGAACACAGCGGCGTGCTCACACTGCTGCGCGAAGCCGTGCGCATCGACGACACCAGGCCTTACGTTTATGAGGTGGTAGACGGCTCACTCAAGCGCCGCGGAATCGAAGTCTCTCTCCAGAACCTTACGCGAGTCGAGATCACGGCCGGGCTTCCCGAACATGCCGTCGTCGCCCTGTCCTCGGTCGACGCCAAGCCCCTGACCGACGGCGCCCGCGTAAAGGTGGTGCAGTAGTCCATGAGTTGGATCGAAGACAATCTGGGTGATCCCAGCAACTCTTGTCATTCCGAACCGGGCGTCAAGCCCGGTGAGGAACCTGCTTTTCGACTCCCGCGCTCAGCTCGCTTCCTTATCGTCTCACTTTCGATCCTGGCATTCTCCCCGACGCTGGTCGCCCAAACTCCCCAAGACCTTCTCTCCGCCGGGCGCGTGGATCAAGCCATTCAAACGCTCGAGCAACAAATCCGCACCTCGCCCACCGCGGAAGCCTCCAACCTGCTCTGCCGCGCTCACTTCGAACTGGGCGCTTGGGACGCCGGCATTCGCGCTTGCGAAAAAGCCTCCTCGCTCGCGCCCGATAACGGTCTCTATCACCTCTGGCTGGCGCGCATTTACGGCGAGAAGGCAGACCGGGCCGGCTTTCTCAGCGCCGCAGGACTGGCTGGGAAGGTTCGCACCGAATTCGAACGCGCCGTCGAGCTATCTCCCAACAGTTGGGAAGCCCGCACCGATCTCGCCGAGTTCTATCTGGAAGCTCCCGCGATCGTCGGCGGCGGTAAAGACAAAGCGCGCGCCCAGGCTGCTCTGCTTACACCGCTGAATGCGGCCATGGCCCACTGGGTGCTCGCGCGCATCGCCCAGAAAAACAAAGACAACGCCACCGCCGAGCAGGAATATCGCGCCGCCATCGAGGCCAGCCATGGAGGCGCGCGTGCCTGGACGAATCTCGCCGGGTTCTATCGCAACACCCGCCGCCTCGATGACATGGAGCAAGCCCTGCGCACCATGGAGTCCAGCCCCGTCGATCGTCCCGCGGCCCTGGTCGATGGCGCCAGCCTGTTGTTGCGGACAGGACGCGACTATCCCATGGCCGTCCGCCTCTTGCGCCGCTACATCGCCTCCTCCAACACCGTCGAGGAAGCTCCGGTCTTTAAGGCCCACTGTATGCTCGGCGAAGTGCTCGAGAAACAAGGCGACCGCTCCGCCGCCGCCGAAGAATTTCGCGCGGCACTGGCCCTGGCCCACGCCTACCGCCCCGCCCTGGACGGATTAAGCCGCGTAACCCGCTAGCGAGAAACAACAAGCGATCCAAAAAAGGCAGATCTGCGCTGGCAATACTTATCCCTGTTTACGAATTTGATCGTCACGCGTCCAAACGGTAGTGGCTCAGTTTGAATTTCTTTCGTTGGCGTCATCCTGAGCGGAGCCGCTTTTCAGGCGGAACGAAGGATCTCCGCGCGCATGCGTCTGTCTAAGAGAGATCCCTCACCCGTCTGAACTGCGCCGGGTTTCGGGATGACGCCCCTCAAGAAGGCGGACAGATTCAAACTGAGCCACTACCGTCCAAGCATACTGGAGCAGTCTGAAAAAGATTCGTGCTAAATTAACATGTTCGGTCCCTTAACCGGGCCAGCCTCGGAGCCTTATGAACCCTCCCCTTCGCCTTCCAAAGTTCGCCCTAGCCTGTGTTGGAGCTTCTTTTCTAGCCGCCGCGCTCACGCTCTGCGCGCAAAATGCGCCCGACGCGCCTGCCGAGCAGCACGGCATCGCGGTCGCCAATCTGGACCGCTCGGCAAAGCCGGGCGACAACTTCTATGCATACGCCAACGGTGACTGGCTCAAGCGCACCGAAATCCCGCCGGATCGCGGCGGGATCGGCGTCTTCACCAAGCTCGACGATCTGAGCAACAAGCGCACCGCCGCGCTGATCGAAGAGATCGCCAAATCCAACCCGCCCGCAGGCTCCGGCGCGCGCAAGGTTGCCGACCTTCACAACTCCTACATGGACGAGGCCGCCATCGAAGCGAAAGGCCTCGCGCCCCTTCGGCCGCACCTCGACGCCATCGCCGCGATCCATGACAAACGTGAGTTAGCCCGCGCCCTGGGGGAAACGCTGCGCGACGATGTAGACGCGCTCAACAACACCAACTTCCACACTCCAAACCTGTTCGGACTCTGGGTCGCCCCCGGCTTCAACGATTCCGATCGCTACACCGCCTACCTCCTGCAAGGAGGATTGCAGCTTCCGGATCGCGAATATTATCTTGCCGACAACGAGCGCATGCGCACCCTTCGCAAGCAGTATCAGGCGCATATCTCGGCCATGCTCAAGCTTGCCGGATTTTCTGACACCGACACCCGCGCCGCCCGCATCGTTGAACTCGAGCACTCCATTGCGCAGACCCATCGCACCCTGGCCGACAACGAAGACATTCATAAGGCCAACAACACCTGGTCACCAGCGGACTTTGCCGCCAAAGCGCCCGGATTGGACTGGACCGAATACTTTCACGCCGCAGGACTCCAGCAGGCCAGCTTCATTGTCTGGCAGCCCGAGGCTTTTACCGGCGAGTCCGCTTTGGTGGCCTCGACGTCTCTCGATGCCTGGAAAGACTGGCTCGCGTTTCACCTGATTGAGGCCTATGCCGGTGTGCTCCCCAAAGCGCTGACCGACGAACGCTTTGCCTTTTTCGGCAAGACGCTTTCTGGAACTCCGGAGCAGCGTCCCCGCTGGCAGCGTGGAGTCTTCGTCGTGGACGGCCTGCTGGGCGATGCCGTCGGCAAAATTTATGCCGAGCGCTATTTCTCGCCGCAAGCCAAGGCTCAGGCGCAAGCCATGGTAGCGAACCTTATCGCTGCTTATCGCAAGCGCATTGAAGCTCTCACCTGGATGGCTCCTGCCACCAAGGCGGAGGCCGAAGCGAAGCTCTCTACCCTTTATGTAGGGATCGGCTACCCGGAAACTTGGCGCGACTACTCTTCCTACGAAATAAAGCCGGACGATATTTTCGGCAACATTTGGCGCAGCAGGCTCGCGGATTATCGCCATGAGGTCGCTCGCCTCGGCAAACCGGTGGACCGGAAGGAATGGACGATGACGCCGCAGACTGTAAATGCGGTGAATCTGCCGCTGCAAAATGCTCTCAGCTTTCCCGCCGCGATCCTGCAGCCGCCGTTCTTCGATCCGCTCGCCCCGGCTGCCTTCAACTACGGCGCCATCGGCTCCGTAATCGGCCACGAAATCAGTCACACCTTCGATACCGAAGGCAGTGCCTTCGACTCCAAGGGACGCGTGCGCAACTGGTGGACTCCGGCCGATCTGGAACATTTCGAGGCTGCCACCGCAAGGCTTGCGGCGCAATACGACACTTATAAGCCCTTTCCGGATTTGTCCCTGAACGGCAAACAAACTCTGGCGGAAAACATCGCCGACGTTGCCGGCATCTCTGCCGCTTACGATGGTTATCGTGCTTCCCTCGCCGGCCAGCCTGCGCCCGTGCAGGATGGATTTTCCGGCGACCAGCAGTTCTTCATCGCCTTTGCCCAGAACTGGGGATCGAAGACGCGCGAAGCTTCGCTCCGCCAGCAGGTGATGACGGATTCTCATGCGCCCGGGGAATATCGCGCCGACACCGTACGCAATATCGACGCGTGGTACGCAGCCTTCAAGGTTCAGCCGGGAGAGACTCTGTATCTCGCGCCGCCGGATCGCGTCCGCATCTGGTAGAAACCATCTGGTCGAAACAACGAGGTGGCACGATCTCGACGCGATCCATCTAAGGAGATAGACTGCCTGTCGTGGGCAGGGTTACCCATTACCGGGCGGCAATCACTGCACAGGTTGTATTGCTGGTCTACTTCGAGCTTTGCGTCCTGATTCGGCTCGGCCGATGGAATGATCAACCCGGAATGAACGTGCCATTTAGCTCGGGCAACATGATTCTGGGCGGCGCCATCGGTGGTGCGCAGTTGTTATTGCTGATCGGCACCATTTGGCGGGTGAAGCCCTTGCTGTGGTTCGGCTTGTTGGGGGACACGGTTTGGCTGATTCTGCATGCTTACAGCCTGTGGACGCCCTATATTCTCGGGGCTCCGCCGCAATACGCCAAGATGTATGCGCGCGTCTTCGGCCGCACCACCAAGCTGCTCCCCAACTTCGGGAATCACCTTGCGCCCGACGCGATGCACATCTTTATTGATGTGTTCGTGACCGCAGTGATCGTGACGCTGGTGTTCTATCTGCTCTCGTTGCAAGCCGCGGGCAAGTCTACCGAACGGCCACTCCGCCCCTGAGGAACTCTCAGTTTTCCCAAAGGAAAATAAATCATGACCTCCGTACGCATGGACAAGTGGCTCTGGGCCGCCAGATTCTTCAAGACCCGCGCCCTGGCCGCGCGCGCCTGTGAACTCGGCAGGATTCAATCCAACGGCCAGCCCGCGAAGCCTGCCCGCGAAGTCCGCATTGGAAACATGTTGCGAGTGACCAACGATGGCGGTGACTTCGAGGTGGAAGTCCTGCTCCTCAGCGACGTGCGCGGTCCGGCCTCCGTTGCCCAAACCCTTTACCGCGAAACCGAGGCCAGCCGCGAGCTTCGCCAGAAAGTAGCAGCGGAGCGCAAAGCCATGAAGCAGTTCGAAGAGTTACCCGCAGGCAGGCCATCCAAACGCGACCGCCGCAGAATCATCCAGTTCCGCGGCCGCGCCTGACCACGAGACGACATCGTGTGGGACGGGATCACTGGAGGGTGCCCATTTTTCGCGTCTTTTTAGCCGCGAAGCGGCGACAGAATGCAGCCCAGGGCGTAAGCCCTGGGTAAGAGTGGGAAAGGAACAAGCCCCGGAGGGGCGAAAGATTAGTTCTCACGCACACTCTTCAGCCCCGGTGATCCATATTGGGTTGCGTCAGAGCTCCCAATGCACTACATTGACCGGGGTCGCCCCAGGGGGGCAGTTAGCGCGCAGAAAAACGGAGGCCAGGAATGCACTTCGCTCGTAGATACTTTCTCTTCGGTGTTGTTTTGGCGTTTGGGCTTGTCGGCTGTGAAGGAGGGTCCGAGCCTTCGGAAGCTCAAATGAAGGACGCCATGCTGTACGCCATGAATCACCCGCCGGGCGAAACCGTCAGCGACCCAGTCACGATCACCTTCTTCAAGAAGGAAGCTTGCGACAAGCCGACTCCGCAGGGTTACAGATGCACCTTCGAGGTGAAGGTCGCATCCAGGAATATCGGCGCCTCGATGTATAACAACATTCCATTCGCCCAGTTTTATAAGGACAAGGATTCGGGCAAGTGGACAATGCGCCCGCCTTTCTGAATAAGTTGAGACGTCCCGCATCACATGTAGAGCGGGCGCCCCCGCCCGCTGCCTTTGACTGATCTTGCTCGTGTGGAGCGGACACTCTTGCCCGCTGCCTTTGACTTTGATCTTGCCGTTGACTTTGATCTTGCGGTTGACGTTGATTTTGACGTTGACCGGGAAGGGCACGACGTTAAGTCGTGCCGCAAGTTGCCGCAAAAAATGGAACTCGGCTTCAGCCGCTGAGGGAACCGCCTTCACACAAGGGACCGTCACCCCACCTGCCGTCTCGGAGGTACTCGGATCAGAAGTCTGCCGTGCCAAACGCTTAATATCCACACAGGCGTCCACACGCTTTGACTACTGGTCATTGAGTGATAAGGCGATATTACGCCAGCCATGTCCGGACGTTCTACTTGAGGAACGCAAAAGAATTGAGAGCTTGTCTTAAGCGGCCCTCTACTTCTGACGAATCTTTCTTGGTGAACTCCTTGACGGTTCCCGGATCATATTCCGCACGAGAAAAAACATTTTGGATACCCAACTCATAGCATTTTCCATTGTGAAAAGTTCGATATGCAGGCCCGGATTGGCCTCCGCTCGTCCAGTTGTCCCTTATTTCAAAAGTCTTGAAGGTAACGTGATTGATCGTAGTCATGCCCGCTTTGGAATTGATCACCAGCCAATCTGGCGACCCCTCTAGACATACCTTCTCGGTTTTCGCCGCCTGAATTTCAGAGACGTAAAATGTCGCGGCAACAAAAGCGGGCTTGTCTTTGAATCTTTCCTTCGGATAAGCAAAGCAGGCCATGGCCCTGCCCCTGCTTCCGGGACCATCGCAGTTCGCACCCTGACTCACACAAGAATCGGAAATAGATGTGCCTGTTTGGCCTTCCTCCGAGGTGCCGGGCTCTTGCGGACTAGTGGAAGTTTGCCGGGGAGCGCAGTTGATAAGTATGTCTGCGTACCAAAAGCGGAAGAGGCCATCTGAGCTGGTGAATGTCTTCAGGGAGCTTTGGGCAGACCCGGCCATTGCAAACCCGCAGACGAGGAAGGCGATGAGTGTCTTCACTGTGGAGTGCCCCTCTCCCGATTATCGCTGGAACGTACTTCGAAGGCCAACTGTTCTTAACAGATGGGATGAGAAGGCCGGTCTCCGGACGGGATGCGGTGTACGCTCCCAAGTTATCGACGTGCTCAAGGCACAGATAAAAAGGAGACCGGCAATGAAGAAGGTTAGCACCGCAGCAGCGCAGAGCAGGAATATTTCGCAGCAGAAACTGACCATCGGATTGGATCTGGGAGATCGCAACAGCTGGTACTGCGTGGTGGATGAAGCGGGCCAGATACAACTGGAGCAGCGAGTCCGTACGAGTGCGAAAGCGTTGCAGGAAGTCTTCGGCGCCATGCCGCGCAGTCGGATCGCACTGGAAATCGGGACGCATTCACCCTGGATCAGTCGCTTGCTCAGCGAGTTGGGGCACGAAGTGATCGTGGCGAATGCGCGCAAGGTGCGGCTGATCGGGGAGAGCCGCAAGAAAGACGATCGGCTGGATGCGCAGACGCTGGCGCGGCTGGCCCGGATCGATCCCGAGTTGCTGTATCCGGTGAAGCATCGCAGCGCGCAGGCGCAAGCGGATCTCATGATGATTCGGGCGCGCGCAGGGCTGGTGCGGGCCCGAACGGGGCTGGTCAACACGGCTCGCGGGCTGGCGAAGTCTTACGGCGAAAGATTGCGCGGCTGCAACGTGCGCAATATGAATCCGGAGAAAGCCGAAGGCTTGAGTCCGGAACTGCAAGCCGCACTGGAGCCGCTGTTGAACGCGATCGAGTCGCTGAGCGAGCGCATCTGGAGTACAACGAGCGCATCGAGCAGTTGGCGCAGCAGAGTTATCCGCAAGCCGCGCTGCTGAAACAGATGAAGGGTGTGGGCACGCTGATCGCGCTGACGTACATGCTGACGCTGGAAGATCCGCATCGTTTTCGAAAGAGTCGCGACGTGGGTTGCTATCTGGGATTGCAGCCAGGACGGAGAAACTCGGGCCAGAGCGAGCCGCAGCTGCACATCAGCAAAGAAGGCGATCCCTATCTGCGAACGCTACTGGTGCAAGGAGCGCAACACATCTTGGGACCGTTCGGCATCGACTGTGATCTGCGACGCTGGGGTCTGAAACTGGCCGAGCGTGGTGGGAAGAAATGGCAAGAAGCGAGCGATCGTCGCCACCGCAAGAAAGCTCGCGGTGCTGCTGCATCACCTGTGGGTGAGCGGAGAAGCATACGAACCGTTGCACAACAGCAGCCGAACGACAGTGGCGGCAGCCGCGTAGAACAAAAAGACAAAACAAAATAAAACCGTTCCAGGAAGAGAAAAGACAAAAGCCAAAGCCGAGTTCCGGTGACTGCGTTAATCGCCTGGCCCAGGTTCCACTCGGAAACAGCAGAACCACAGGGCGCCAAACAGATGGCAGCACCGGCTGAACCGAGAACGCCCAACATGCACCGAGCGAAACGAATCGCTCCTCGAGAGTGCGGATGGAAGCATGGCGACAGTGGCCACTCGGCGGGAGAAAAAAACTGTGTCCAAGAAGAACAGAAAGAATCGACTTGACTCCGACCGGCCTTCTCATGGAAGGCCATTACACTCAAACCCCTGCCCAAGGCATTTTGAGTGAAATGGCGATTTTTCGCCAATTGACCTTCTTTATCACCCGCCTCGGGAAAGTTATAGCTCCGGCTGCAAGAACTGGCTTTCGAATGTCATCACCGAGAACGGTGATGCCCTTCACTGCAAGCAGAGCCGCACCGTCCGAGAACAGCGAGTGCGGGGTTTGATCAAGAATGCGAACCTCATCGAGCGTGTGCTGGGCTCAGCCGGGATCACGGTGGCGAGCTGAACGGCGTAGTTCAGGGTGACGTAGGTGCCAGACATAATCGTGAAGATCAAGGCGGCGCTGCTCCAGCATTTTGTTTCGGCAGAAGCCACGGAATGTAGCGCGAGCATGGAAATCATGAATGGGGTGACAGTGCAAAGCGATAGGCCGTATGCGAGTATCGCATCGAGTGGCGGGCGCAATGCATTGACGACGTGGGAAGCCTACGCGATACCGTACAGAACGATCGTCGCGAAGGCAGCCATTGCCGCGCGGCGAGACCGATTTTGGGAACGTCTCTCATACCGCATGGAACGGTCCCATTATGCAACGAAAGTGTTCTTGACAGGAGCACTCCCGTCGAAATCAAGCCCCGAAGCGGACAACTATCGAAACCCGGCCCGTTACACTCGAAAACCTTCACTATGCGACGCCCAACCGGCAACTTGCAAACTACTGGTTGACTACGAATGCTTTGTTGCTGGTGAGCGTTCCACCTGGCGTGGTCACGGTCACAAAGCCCGTAGAAGCCCCAGCGGGAACCTTCGCTGTCAGGTAGGTGTCGGACTTCACCGTGAATGACGTTGCGGGCGTTCCGTTGAAGGAAACAGCGGTGGTTCCAGTGAAGCCCTGCCCCAGGAATTCAACGCAGGCGCCGACCTTGCGGGCCGCAGGCAGGAAACTTACGAATGGGCCTAAGCCGTCGTCGAAGCTGTAGAACGTTCCTTCAGAATCGTCCCCGCCCTCATTGGCGGTACCGTACAACACGCCATTCGTGTGCTGGAGCAACGCTCTCGGTCGGGCACCGGAACTCCAATCAAACGTGTGCAGCACGGCGAATGTTCCGGCGGGCGTGATGCGGAAAAGGACACCCCAGCCTGGCCAGTCGCCAGCGGCTCCCTGGAAGGTCGTCCCATAGAAGTTTCCGCCGGTTGCCTGTACCAAACCCACAACCGGGTTGGCACCGTCGCTGCCGCCAGTAAAATTATAGAGAACCGTGAGTGTGCCGTTAGGCGTGATCTTGAACACGACTCCGCAACCAGGATTCGCTTGGACAAGACATAGTTCGGTCCCACCTACGCCACCATTGCCTGTGGTGCCATAGAAGTTTGGGTCGCTACCCTCGATCAAACCACCGACAGGATGGCTCCCGTTGCTACCATCGAAATTAAACAGGTTCTTATATTGCCCTGAATGACTCATCTTGAAAATTGTGCCGCAGCCAAACACACAGGCATTGTTGCCCCCGAAGAGAGTGGCTCCATAAAGTAAACCGTCGCTCCCTTGCACCAGAGGTGCATTGGTCGCAAGGCTCGCAACGTCAGTCATGCCGGAGAAGCTGTGGAGGGTAGTAAACGTACCCGACGGAGTGATTTTATACACTGTGCCATTATTGCCGACATTTCCGCCTATTGTTGTAGTCCCGTAGAAATTGCCGTCGCTTCCCTCAATGGGCGGTGCACCAGGCTTGCCGCCATCGGCCCCACCAGTAAAGTTGTGTAGCGTGGTCAGGGTGCCCTGGGCGGTCATCTTGAAGACTGTCCCGTTGGAGTAAAGGCCACCAAGATAAGTCGTCCCATAAAAATTTCCACCGGTGCCCAAAGTCAGGCCGCTACGGGTACTTAACCCGTCCGTGCCGTTGAAGCTATGTAACACACTCAGGGCCCCTGTGGGCGTGATCTTGTACGCGGTCCCTAAGCCATCGGTACACCAGTCCCAGGCGGTACTGTACATGCTTGTCACGGGCCTGAGCAATGACGCCTGGATCTGCCGGGCAATTGGGCCCTCCGGCGCTGCTGCCGAAGTTATACAGCAGCGTATACGTCTGGGCTGCCGCAGACCCCATTAGTACGGCTAAGACCAATACAAGTCCTGCAACTACGAGCAGATGAAGTTTTTTCATTTTGAATTCTCCGTGGCGTGACTGGACTCGACACGCCTGTCTGAGGCGGCGCAAAATGTGGCAAGGCGACGGCGCTGGCCGCCCGGCACGGGTCGCAAAACAGATCCGCCACCGTGACCGATGGCGGCACTCAAGCCAATTCCACAAGTTCTTAGTCGTGTCAAAGTTCGCGGACGGAAGCGGACCTTCGAAACGCATCCATCATGCTCCGACCCCTGGCACGGGACAGTGATTAAAGCTCACGATTGCGCATGAGCTCGATTACATCAAGGCTCTACGAAGCCCGTAACTGTCGTAATCAGGCGTGGGTGTTGAAAAAGTCCGAGATCGGAATGTCTTTTCGGCTGCGATGATTGGGCGGTCGAGTTTTTGTTCCCACCTCAGCTAAGAGGCAGCTTCCACAGTGGGTGTTGTCGGTTGGCTGAGGAAGCGCACGAGTCGCTTGATGTTCTGGGCCGCCGCTGCCAGGAAGAACTGCTCCCGAACAAACTTTAATCTCCGCAGACGCAAGCGACGCAGTCCGATCTGATTCTTCAGTTCCGCGAACAGGGCTTCCACCTTCTTTCTTTCCGCTGTGCCTTCGCGAAGGCGTGTTGCACCAAGTCGCGAGCGCGTTGCCGGGCCGGTTCATGGATGTGAATGGCAAGATACTTACATTGGTCCGCTCGTGCATTGCGCTTTTTGTGCACATGCTCCACAACGTTTGCGCGGTGCCGATATAGGCATGGGCACGATTCCGCACATTCAGTCCGCCGTAGTTGAGTTGCTGGCCTGCAGGACAGCGGTAGCTGTTGCTTTCGGGCAGATACGTGAACCGCTCGGGACCATAGAGCGGGCTGTTCTTTCGTGGACACTGTCGCGCGTGCGCATGTAAGGCGTGATGCTCCGATCCGCCAACCATTGCAAGAACTCCCCGTTCCCGTAGGTCGTGTCGGCCGCTACCGATTCTGGCTCTCGTCCTTGCCATTGCGTGAAACGAGTGAGCATGTCTTGCGCGGCTACCGTTTCCTGACTCATCCGTGCTGCCGTCGCTTGTACTCCCACGATCACGCAACTGTGGTTGTCCACCAGATAGTTGTCGTAGTACCCCAGTCGGGCCGGTGTCCCACCCTTGGTGGCGTAAGTCGCAGTCGGGATCGGTGGTCGATACCTGATCCTGCTGATGCACCGGCTCTTCGGTCGGATTCTGCTGCTCCAGTTCCACCAGATACTGGCGCACGGTTTGGTTCACTTGCGCCGCTTCCGCTAACTGCTCCCGCGGAATGCGGCTCTCCTTGGCCGCATTCGCCTCCACGAAACTGCCATCCACCGACAGGTGCTTGCCCTGCACCAATCCCACTTCCACACACTGCCTCACGATCTGCTCAAACAACTCCTCGAACAGCTTCGATTCCTGAAACCGTCCATGCCGGTTTTTGGAGAACGTGGAGTGATGCGGGATCTCCTGATCGAAGCCCAGACCGGTGAACCAGCGCCACGCCAGGTGCATGCGCAGTTCCTCCACCAGCTTGCGCTCGCTGGTGATGCCGTACAAATAGCCGATCAGCAGAATGCGCAGCAGAAGCTCGGGATCAATCGACGGGCGGCCCGTCTCGCTGTAGCTCGCTTTCAGCTCTCTCCCGCACAAAGGCAAAGCTGATGTGCTTTTCGATCAGCCGCAGCAGATGAGTCTCAGGAACCTGATCTTCCAGGCGGAAGTAATAGAACAGCGCTTCGGAGCGGTCGTGTTGCCCCATCATGATCAGCAGGCCTCCGACGATCGAGAATCAAACAGAGCATGGGCAGGATACTTTCTTCTAACATGCTTCTGCTGAATCTCATCCTGCTAATCGACGTGACTTTTTCAACACCCACAGGCGATTACACTCAAACCCCCACCCAAAGAGTCCGTATCGACTTGGCTCTCTCAGCGGCCCTTAAGATTGCCATTCCGGTGCGCGGTCAGCCGATCTCGGCTTGGTCCCCGCCCAGACAAGACGATCTCGTCCCCTCCCTGACTCGCCCCATCCGCCGCCCACCGACCCATCCTTATCATTTCTCTCGCATCAGATTGCCCGTAGAATCTTCCCAGGCGTCACAAAGGTGAAAAGAATGAAAAATAAATCATGGACCAGCGCGCGCACTCATAAATTCTTATTGGCGGTGCTCCTCCTGCCCGCTTCCCTGCTGGCCGAACCCATCACGCTCCACCACGCCGTGGAACTCGCTTTGAAACATGCCAATGGCGCGGCCATTGCTGCCGCCGACGAACAGCACGCCTCCGCCGCCTACCGCGAACTGCGCAACAACTACATCCCCCAGGTGACCACCAGCGCCGGCCTCGGATGGTCCTACGGATTCCCTCTCAGCCTGGAGGGCGCCGCACCTTCGCTCTTCAACATCAACGCCCAGTCCGCGCTGCTTCATCCCGAACTCCGCGCCTTCATGCGTGCGGCCGCAACCGAGTCTTCCGCCGCAACCTTTCACAGCAAAGACCAGCGCAACCAGATCATCCAGGACACCGTACTCAGCTATGCCGAACTCGAAAAATGGGAGCAGCGCCTGTCCCGCCTGCGCGAAGCCGAACCCGAAGCCCAGAAAATGCAGGCCGCCGTCGCCAATCGCGTGAAGGAGGGCGTCGATAGCGAACTTGACGGCACCAAAGCCCGGCTATCGATAGCGCGTCTCCGTCTCCGCATCGCAGAGGCGCAAGGTGCGGCGGACGTGCTTCGCGAGCGCCTGTCCAAACTCACCGGCCTTCCCGCCGCCAGCATTCAGACCGAAAATAATTCGATCCCGGCGCTTCCTTCCGCTTCCGATCCCGACGCACCCAACAAGGCCGCCGATTCCAGTCCAGCCGTCCAGTCCGCCCTGGAACACGCCCACGCCCAATATTTGCGTGCCCAGGGAGAACACAAATCTCTTCAGCCCACCGTCGATTTCGCCGCTCAGTATGCTCTGCTCTCAACCTTCAACAACTACCAGAACTATTATGTGCCTGGAAGTTTTCAGCGCAACAACGCCACCGTCGGAGTAGCCATCCGCTTCCCGTTGTTCAATGCCGCGCAGCGTTCCCGCGCCGAAGCCGCCGACGCCGACGCACTGAAAGCCAGGAAGCAGGCGGACGCCGCCCGCAACCAGGTCTCCGAGGAAACCCTGCGCCTCGAGCGCTCCGTCACCCAGTTGCAGGCCGCCCGCGATGTGGCCGAACTCGAGTATGCGATCGCGCAGAAGAATGTCGAGGCCGTCCGCACTCGCATGGACTCCGCCACCGCCAACCTGCACGATCTCGATGACGCCCAAACTCAAGCCAGCGAACGCCTGATCCGATTGCAGGATGTCACCTTCGAACTGGAACGCAGCCAGGTCGCCCTGCTGCGCGCCACCGGCGGCCTGGAAAGCTGGGCCCTGGGCGCAAAATAAGGTACGAAATAAGCCGGCCTTCTGGTGCAGGCGGACGAACCTGCATAAACACTGCTTTTTCGCCGCTTCGCCCGTCCTGGATGCTAAAATAACTGATACTCACTATGCCTCTTAAAACATTGTTCTTGAACCCCCCGTCCTTCGAAAACTTCGACGGCGGCGCCGGCTCCCGCTGGCCCGCCACCCGCGAAATAGAAAGTTATTGGTATCCGGTATGGCTGGCTTATCCGGCTGGGATGCTGGAGGGGGCGCGTCTGCTGGATGCGCCGCCGCATTACATTTCGGCGCAGCAGACGATTGGGATCGCGAAGGACTACGAGTTTCTGGTGCTGTTTCACCTCGACGCCCGGCTTTCCCGGCGACATCGGTCTGGCTAAAGCCATCAAGACGGCCAACCCGAAGATCAAGATCGCCTTTGTCGGGCCGCATGTCAGCGTGCTGCCGGAAAGATCGCTTCGCGATTGTCCGGCGATCGATTTTGTTGCCCGCAAGGAGTTTGATTACGCGGTCGTCGACTTCGCCAAGGGCAAGCCGCTGGAGGAGATCCCCGGCATTTCGTTTTTGAAAGATGGGAAGGTTGTGCACAATCCGGATGCGCCGCAGATTCAGGATCTGGATGCGCTGCCTCACGTTACCGACGTTTACAAGCGCGACCTCGACGTCACGCGCTACAACGTGCCGTTCCTGCTGAATCCGTTTGTCTCGCTCTACACCACGCGTGGCTGTCCGGCGCAATGCACGTTCTGCCTGTGGCCGCAGACACTGAGCGGGCATCCGTGGCGCAAGCGCTCTACCGACGACGTGGCGGCGGAAATGGCGAAGGTCAAGCAGTACTGGCCGGAAGTGAAGGAATTTTTCTTCGACGACGACACTTTCAACATCCAGAAGGCGCGCACCATCGAGCTGTGCGCCAAGCTGAAGCCGCTGGGGCTGACGTGGTCCTGCACTTCGCGCGTGACCACCGATTTCGAGACGCTGAAGGCGATGAAGGAAGCCGGATGCCGGTTGCTGATCGTCGGTTACGAATCCGGCGATCAGCAGATTCTCAAGAACATCAAGAAGGGCGCAACCGTTGAGCGGGCGCGGCAGTTCACCAAGGACTGTCACAAGCTCGGGCTGGTGATTCACGGCGACTTCATCATGGGCTTGCCGGGCGAGACTCGCGAGACCATCAACAACACCATCAAGTTCGCGAAAGAGCTGGACGTCGAGACCATTCAGGTTTCTGTGGCCCACGCTTATCCCGGAACCGAACTCTATGACTATGCGGTGAAGAACGGTTTCATCGTTGGCGACAACAAGATGGTGGATGAAGGCGGGCACCAACTGGCCCACATTGAGTATCCCGGACTGCCGGCCGATGAGATTCTTTCCGCGGTGCACCGTTTTTACGACGAATATTACTTCCGCCCGAAGGCGGTGTTCCGCATCCTGAGGAAAGCGGCGTTTGACAGCAACGACCGCAAGCGGCTTTACAGGGAAGCGAAGACCTTCCTGAAGCTGCGCTCCCAGCGCAACAAGCTGGTGAAGAAGCATGGCGACGAAGCGGCGGCCGAATTGGCCAAGGCCTGATAAGAAAACGGCCTTTTCACCACAGAGGCACAGAGACACAGAGAAAACCTTTAATTGTCTTGTTTTTTCCTTTGCCTTTCTCTGTGCCTCTGTGTCTCTGTGGTGAAATCTCTAGAAGAGTGCACGACCTAAACTTCCCGTGAACTTTCGCAAGTATCTTGTGCTGGCCGGAGTGACCGTGTTTGCCGCGGCTGGCGACTCCATGCTTTCGCATGGGATGAAGCAGACCGGCAGCATCTCCGTTAACCACCTGCAGGGCGTCATCTTCGCGGTGCTCAATCCTTGGGTTGCGATCGGGATTCTTCTTCTGCTGGCCTTCTTTGCCACCTACATGACTGCGCTTTCCTGGGCCGATCTCACTTATGTTCTGCCGGCTACTTCGCTGGGGTACGTGCTGCTGGCGCTGGTTGCGCGGTTTGTGCTGCATGAGCATGTCAGTCCGCTGCGCTGGCTGGGGATTGTGTTGATTACCGGCGGGGTGGGATTTGTGGCAGGGGGACCGAGTTTGACGGAACATCACCCTGCGCTACCGGGTGAACATGCGGCGTGACCAGTGGGGAGCGAAACTCGACGCCGCCGATAGGCTACAAGCAAAAGCCCCACTTCTCGCAAAAGAAGCGAGAAATGGCGGCACCGCCAGTCGGAGTGACGAGACAAATTATGAAAGCCATATACACGTGGAGCGCGATTCTTGCCATCGTCTTGGCTTCGGTAGTTGGCGATGTGCTTTTGGCTCGCGCGATGAGGCAGGTTGGGGATGTTGGGGCTTTGTGGCGGCGGGCTGGGCTTGGCGTTGTGATCGGACGGACGCTGGGCAATCCTAACTTTTTGCTTGGGGTCACGGCCATGGCTGTGGCTTTCTTCAGCCTGCTGTTTGCGCTCTCCTGGGGAGACGTTAGCCTGGTGGCTCCTGCCGCCGCTTCGCTTACCTTTATTGGGAACGCCGTTGCCGCGAAGATCTTTTTGCATGAGAAGGTGGACCGGCGGCGGTGGATTGCCGCTTCTCTGGTGGCGGCCGGGGTGGCGCTGCTGGCGGGGTAATGCACCTTTGTCCCATTGCGCCCATCGAAATTAGCATCGAGGGACTCACTCGTCGAAACTACGACGAGTTGGGTTCGCTTGGAGACCCTGGCGCAGGAGAGACCCTCGGGCCTCTTCGAATGTGCTCTTTGTGTAATCTATTTGACGCGTCATACTGCCCTTGAAAACGGATCCTGAGAAGTGAATTTTCCACCTCGATTCCTTCTGCAATTTCGCTTATTCACCACCATGCAGTTGGACCTTGACACGGATGCTTCTTCGGCCCATACTTTCGTCCTCAAACGCGAGGTTTCATGCGCAGCTTCTTGGCACTCTGCGTTCTCTCCGTACTGCTGTGTGTTAGCGCCTACGCACAAGTGGGTCACTGCGATTGCGTCTGCAAACAGGGAACACAACGGTGTGTGCCGAGCCTTCCCCATATGTGTGACAACGCTTGCTCGATGAGTGCGTGCGGGAGCAGCCAGCAGGTGGACCACCTCAAGACGAGATGGTCAAATGGCGCCTGCCAAGCAATCATTGTGGAGGGAAACTATGACACTCTCGTTGCTCACGTGCAATGGAGCATCGGTCACCAAGGGGCGCGGGTATGGACCGGGCAGGACGGCAACCTCCTCCGCACGGGTGAGGACCTTCGAGCAGCGCTAATACCGCCAGCCACAAATTCCGATGTTCAACACTACAAGGATGTCGCCCAAGCAGTTCATGAACTGCGGGAGGCCAAGCCGGAGACTCTCGAGCGAGCTGCGACAGAAGCCATCAATAGGTGTGTCGCAGCCTTTCCAGACAACGTCGCATTTACTCATTTCGAGTGGGTCGGCAATCATGAGAACAGAAAGTGGGATCTGGCGGGATGCCAAAGAGCAAAGAACTACGATTGTGTTCGAGGCATTTTTAGTGACGCTCAGAAGGATCACGATGAATTTCGAAATAATCTATATTGCTATTCTGGGCAAAAGATCGACGCCCTGATGTCACGTTTGGGCCCTATACCTCCTCCGCCCCCACCGGTGCAGCGACCGACAAGAGATGTTACTGCTCACCCCGACAAGTAGTCCTTCTCGATTTCTGTCGGCTGGCCGCCTTATCCCGCATAGGGCTGCCCGATCTTTGCTCATCTTGCACCGTCCGGGTATCTCGAATCTATCCTGCGTGGCGCAGCCTCGATGCATCCGAAAACTTGTCAAGGCCCTGAGCGTCCCCTTTTTTGCGTAAGCTGTTGGTTTTGTTCGGTAAATAAAGTCTGGGAAGATGACACATTTGCCCCTCTCGGAGCGGTATACTGAATATAGAGAGTAAGAAATTGGCGCAGGCCTTCCGGCTTGCGCCTTTTGTTTTTCTTGTCAAGACCCTGAAGTTGATGATTTCTTTGTAAGTTATTCATTTGGATGGGAATATAAAGTTGCTGTTGGTGGCGGGTTTACCCCCTTCGGTTTGATATTCTGATAATAGAGGGTGGAAAACGGTGGCGCAGGTCCGATTGGGCTTGCGCCATTTGCGTTTGGTGGGAGGCCAGTAAGGAATCGGGCAATTATCGGGAGTGACGGAGCCGCAGCGGCTAAACAGGCTGCGGAAAAAGTCGCCGAGTACCTAAGAAGAATACCTCAGGCGCTGAAGCGCGGACTATTTTCAGCGACTTACGGCACGAGTAGAACTCGTGCCCTTCCCGAAACCTGCTCGATCCTGAGTTTTTCCGCAAGCTGTAAAGCAGTTGTCGATGTTGTGGGGCCTTTACGGCGCGGTTTGAAGCCGCACCCTTTCAAAGCAGCAGCCCTCAGCGGCTAAAGCCGACACTTGAAAACGATGCGGTAATCGCAGCGGTGAACCGCTGCGCCACCCAAACGCAAATGAGGAGATGGAAGGAGCGAGTATGAGTAGGCAGTCGGGGGATAGTGAGGGGTCTGGGCGACGAAAGCGGCGTCGGGTTCGGCGGGCTCGGGGTCGGAGGGAGACGGTTCGTCGCGTTAAGCGGGTTCGGTGTGTTGGCGGGCTGCGGAAGCGGAATCATCCCAAGCATGTGGGAGAGATGGCTGAGATGCAGTTCATGCTGGATGCGGCCCGGCGGGGGTTTGGGGTGGCTAAGCCATTTGGGAATAACGAGCGCTATGACGTGATTGTGGATGCTCCGCGGCGGTTGTGGAGGGTGCAGGTTAAGGCTAGCGGGGCGCGCCATCACAAGGGGTTTGCGGTGCGGGCTTGCTGGCGGACTACGCGGAAGCATATGCCCTACACGTCGAAGCAGATTGACTTTCTGGCGGTGTTGATTCAGGGGAAGCGGATGCGGGGGAGACGGATCTGGTATTTGATTCCGGTGCGGGCTTTGGGAGGGCGGTTGCATATCAATCTTTATCCGTTTGGGTGCCGGAAGGATGGGGAGGAGCGATTTGAGAAATATCGGGGGGCTTGGGGGTTGCTGGAGAAGGCGTGAGGAACGCTGGCAGAGTGCGCGTCGCGATTAGGGTGCCGTCCCTACGGAGTCTGTGTCGTAGCTTCTCTTTCGCCCCTTCGGGGCTAGGTTATCCCTCGTTTTGTCCACCCAGGGCTTGCGCCCTGGGCTGCATTCTTGCGCCGCTTTGCGGCTAAACCATAAGGAGACCGACAATTCGCGTGAAACACTTTGCCCACAGTGTTGCAAAAATTGCACAGCCGCAGAGGGGACATACTGGGTGGCGCGCCAACTCCAGCGAGTGGGCCGGCGGCGGCCTCGGACCTTGTTGCAGGGTCCGTAACTCCTAGATACAACTCCTTTTTCTGATGCGACATTGGGCGCGGGGATGGCGGTTCCGTTGGCAACCGGAGGGTCCCTTTGTGCACCTAACCTATGCCTTGCGGGATTGGCCTTCTGGCTCAGAATGATGGCATGTGGAGTGCTAACTGCTAGGTGGCGAATTGTCGGGCCGAAGTGAGGGCCTAGCGCTTGTGGGACTGGGTATGGTGAAGAGAATTGCATCCCTCGCGGTGGTTGCTTTGGTGCTACTGGCCGCTTGTGGGGCCGTGTGCCAGGAGCTACGGCAATCGCTTCCGGATGCGCCTTCGGCGGTGGCTGCAGCGTCTCAGGCCCAGAGATTTAACGGGTTCGCGGAGGGTGCACGCTCGCCTTTGAACTTTGGCGGGAAGGACGTTTCCCCGGTCGTGATTCGGCAAGATGGATTTGTCCTCTCTGATCGGGCGGCATTTCGTCAAAAAGATCCCGACGCTATTTTTCGTAAGTACCTGTATCCATCATCGCTGGGGCAGCAAGCGGGTTATCACTCTGCCGGGGGAAGCTTGACGGGCCGAGCTGCCATCGCGGCCTCGCGCACTCTTATCGTCCGGGATGACTCCGGCAAGGGCAAGCTGAATACTTCGTATCTGCTGCGGACGCTGACTGCGGTGGCCAAGGATACGGCCTCGACTCCGTATTGGAGACGGTCTGTGGGCACGCCGTTCAACGATTTCGGTTCGACCGTGAGCAATGACGCGAGGACGAACCTGTGGCATGAGTTTGGGCCGGGCCTTGGGCATGTCATGAAGAGCCACGCGCCGGGATTTGTCTCGAGGATCGAAGAACGGATCGGCCGGGCTTCGGTGGTCCGCTAGGGATCCCTTCGGCTTCGCTCAGAGCAAGCTCTTCGACTGCGTTGTTGCCTCGCTTCCCGAAACAACAACTCCGCTCAGGATGACAATCTTACTTTTGCTGAATTGATTGCACCTGTTTGGTGATGGCGTCGAGCCTTACTTCTCCCCAGTCTTGATCGGATTCGATCTGGTGGAAGATTGGTCCCCAGATTGGCATCTCGCGATCTGTGTGGGCGAGCAGGCTCGGTTCCTTTCCTTCAATGAGATCCTTTATATGCTGGTAGGGAAACTTACCGCCATTTCTTTGCGAGATCAGAGTCAAGTTGGGAGCCGTGTGCTTTAGGGCAGCGGATCCTGGCCCGTGGCCTCGTCCATCGGTTCCATGACACGCGGCGCAGTGGTGCTGAAAAATCTTCGCTCCTTCGATAGGAATACGCGACTGCCCAGCACCATCAGCCGCGCCGGCGCTCTTTGGGCTTTGGGCTAGGCAAATCAGAGGAAACAGCAGCAGAGCAAGAATCAGGCGTGGGCGCATGGGATACCTCCATGGGAGTCACGGCTCGGTGCCCGTGGTGGCCCAGCCAGTATGTTTCCAGTGGGGAGCGGTTTTGTCTGTGCTCAGGCGCACACCGCTTGGTGATGCGATGCCGATGCTGCCGGCGATCTTAGTGGAGGGCTTGGGTGGGGCCGGACACGCCGGGGATTGTTATCCGGAGAAAACGCGGGATGTAGTCGTTGGCACAGACCAGGTCTTGAGAGTTGAGGGCATTCACGTTGTAGGTAAGGAGAATTCCGGTGGAGTCGGTGAATTCCGGGTGGGCTTTGGCGTTGTAGGCGACGAGATTGCCGGTCTTGCATCCAGGGGCTCCGGCCTCGGGAGTGGTGTAGACAACCGTTTTGTTTGACCACGGGCCTTGCGGGTTGCAGGAATAATACGTTGTGACCTGGCTCCATAAGGGAAAGGCGGGCTTCAGGGGATTCATTCCGGTCATCAGGTAGAACGTGCCGGTGGTCGCGGTTAACTGGTTCACGGAATATTCGGGAGTGATGGCGGGGACTCCGCTGAGAGGAGTCGCGCTGGTTTGCGAGGTTACCCACTGGTTGGTGGTGGCGTTCCAGAAGGTCCACTGCGAGGGGTCCGTTAGATAGGCCACGGAAGTGGTGCGGGCAACGTATGGGAGTTTGTTATCGTTGGGGGGATTCTTTATTCCGTAGATGTAGTAGTAGCCTCCGGCCTGCATGATGTCGCTGCCCCACTGGATTGAGGTGCTGGTGAGAGCGACCGGGGTGATCGATTGAATGGTGTAGCTTGGCCAGTTGAGCGTGGCTACTGATTCTCCTACGAACTTTAGCGAGGGCGTCCACTGGGTTAGCATGATTTCGATCTGGTAGGTTCCGGGCGTCGGCTGAACCAGGAGACTGGCTCCCTGCCAGAACCAGTCGTTTCTTGTTGCGGGCACGAAGTAGGAACTGGTTTTTGGAGGATAGCCTACGGTGGTCAGCGTGTTGGCCGTTTGATTTTGGATGGTCAGCGAATTGTGTGCGGTGAACAGATAGTTTGAGCGAAGCCGGGTTGTGGGATTCACCTTGCCGATGTAGGAGTCGGACCACATCCAGAGGTTGGTGGCGTCGGGAAGGAGAAGCGAATAGGTGCCGTCGCCGCCGGTCCATCCCGGACCGTTTTGCATGAAGAAGGTGTCGAAGGTTGTGTCTTCGGCGGCTGGGGATGGAGGAGCGGGGAGGGTGCATTGGGAGAATGAGGGTAGAGTGGTTAGGAAGATCACGCAGGTGATAAGTAATCTCATGGTTCGTCTCAAATGCCGCGCCAGTCGCCAATTTTAGACTGCAACATCTCTTGAAGCAATAGATCATTGGCCGGGCTCGCTTCGCTCGCTGGACAGCCGAGAGCCTGCCCTGAGCTTGCCGAAGGGCGGCCGTCCCTACATGAGCATGTCCGCAACAACCTATCCGGAGAGGCGCATCAGGCCTGTTGGGGGCAGGTCGGGTACGAGGAAGTGGGAGTCTTTCGTCCCTGCGGCGCGGGTCAGGGCTTCGGCGGCTAGGTAGCCGCTGCGGACGGCGCCCTCCATGGTGGCGGGCCAGCCGGTGGCGGTCCAATCGCCGGCGAGGAAAACGCGCGGCCACACTGTGGCCTGCGGCGGACGGTGGGCGTCAATGCCGGGACGCGGAGAGTAGGTGGCATGCACTTCTTTGATTACGGTGGACTTGACCAAGTTTGCCTCGCGCGCTGTGGGAAAGAATTCGCGGACTTCTTTCAGGGCCAGGTCGACAATTTCGGTGCGGGATTTGTCGATGAGGCTTTTCGAGGCGCTTACGACTAGTTCGATGTAGCTGCCGGAGACCTCAGGGGCTAAAGCCCCGTTCCTTGGTGGCGTCTTTATGGCATGACTTAAGTCGTGCCCTTCCCGATCGTGTTCGCTCCGCCCATCTTTTTCCAGCAGGCGCGACTTGTGGAACATCCACTGGATTGTGCGGTCTAGTAAGACGGCGTGATCTAGATCGCTGATCTGGCGGTCGAACCAGAGGTGAATGCCGGTGATGGGAGAGGGTTCGAAGTGGGTGAGCTTTTCGCGCAAGGGGGATGCTTCTGGAGTTTCCGGCAGCACGCGCTCAAGGCCGTCGAAGGGAAGGGCGAGAACGAGATAGTCAAAAACCTCTTCCCCTTCCGCTCCTCGAACTCGCACCTGCGATGGATCGGGAGAAAAAGTTTCCAGCGAGTTGCGGAAGCGGATCTCGCCGCCGCGGGCGCGAATGTAATCTCCGGCGCGATTGTAGAGATCAGTCAAGGGAATGCTGGGCACGCCCATGTGGCGGGCCTCGGGCGATTTCATCGATTCGCGCACTACCTGGGCCGCGTAGGAAATCGAAATCAGGTCGAGATCTTCACTTAACGCACTTACCAGGATCGGCTTCCAGAAACGCTGGATGGCGTTCCCGGTTTGGCCGTGCTGGCGGCACCAGTCCAGAAATGAGCGGCCAGAGTCTCGCTGCTCAGTCAGCGTTAGAGCCGCAATCGCGCGCGAAATTCCCAGCTTGTCTTTGGCAGACAGAAAGGGAAAACGCAGGAACGACGGAGCGGTGTGCAACGGCGCCGGCAGCGGAGAGGCGCGCATTACGCTGGTGCGGCCGCCGGGCTCGATGAACGTCATTTCGTCATACCAACGGATTTTGTCTTCGACTCCGATGCGGCGGTAGAACTCGACGAGGTTGGTGCAGACGCGGAAGAGTACGTGCTGGCAGTTATCGACCACTTCGCCGGTGCCGGGATGTTCGTAGGAAGAAGCGCGTCCGCCGAGATAGGGGCGGCGCTCGAAGAGGGTGACGCGGAAGTTGGAGTCGGCGAGGGCGCAGGCGGCGGCGAGGCCGGCTAGGCCGCCTCCGGCTACGGCTACGGTGGGTTGGGGAGAATTCTGGGTCATGCGGGATTCGGGCCCGAAGTCAATTGATGATTGATGATTGTTGATTGATGATTGAAAAGCAACCGGGAAACGAGATAGCGGGCTGTCTTGAATCTCACGCTCTTGGGGTCGAGGCGTGTTTGTAAATCATCCGGCACGCAACTCCAGCTACTACCATCGAGACCCCAATGACGGCGAACATCGCGTACCACGTAATAAAGCCCGAAAACCAAGCCTCAGGCATTTTGCGCCGTAACGCAATTGCGGCAAGGGTTGCAGGTGAAATAAGCGCCCAATAACAGAAGATTGCCGAAACGACTCCAGCCAGAATGCCTTCGACAAGAGCCTTAATCTTCATCACGCCACCTTGTTAGTTTCTGCTTCCAATCATCCCACCAACAGCCCGCTACCGGAAGCGATTTTCAATCAGCAATCAACAATTCCTCCGACGGTGATCAGGTGAGGCGTTGCAGGAAGCCTTTCCCCAGGACGCGGAGTTTTTCGCTTACCGTCAAACTTACTTTGCCGGTGAAGACGTCGTAGTTGCGCGCGGCGATTTTTTCCAGCAGCTTGCGATAGATGTTGACCAGCACCCACAGAGCCGGTTGGCTGTCTTCCGCAATATAGGGCATCAGTTGCTCGCCGGCCTGATAGAACTCGCGGGCGCGATCGGCTTCTAGCGCCAGCAACGGGCGGAAGCGGGCTGGGTCTGGCGTAGAAAGCAGCTCGGCGGCCGACAGTCCGAACTTCGCCAGATCCTCCTCCGGTAAATAGACGCGGCCCATGGCGGCGTCTTCTTTCACGTCGCGGATAATATTGGTGAGTTGGAAGGCGAGACCGCACTGCTCGGCCAGCGATTCAGCCGCAGGATCGCGATATCCGAAGATGTGGATGCAGACCAAGCCCACCACCGACGCTACCCGGTAGCAATACACTTTGAGATCGTCGAAGGTCTTGTATTGCACAGTAAGGCCGGAGGCCGCAGACGAAATCCCTGCATCACTCTGGGCCCCGGTTTCTTCCACGTCCATAGCCGTGCCCATGGCGAGTTCATCCAGCAGGCCTGCGGGGATGGTATAGCGCCGTTGCGCGTCGGTGAGCGCCAACAGGATGGGATCGTCGCAGGGCTCGCCCTGCTGCACGCGGTGCAGCGCCGCCAGCCACGTATTCAGCTTGAAGCGGCGCTCCTCAAGGCTCAGGCTGGCGTCGTCTGTAATGTCGTCACAGCGCCGCATGAAGGCATACACGGCGCACAGCGCCTGGCGCTTGGGTTTGGGGAGGACGAGAAATGCGTAATAAAAATTCTTCGCGTTGCTACGCGTGATGCCGCGGCACACCGAGTAGGCCATGGTGAGCTGTGCCGGAGCCGGACTCCATGGGATCGACACCGGCTGGGCTCCTGCACTCATCGTAGCCGGCTCCCGGTGTCCGGCTTCCGGCTTCCGGTAGCCGCCCCCAGCAACTTGCCCAGCGTTGCCCGGGCCAGCAGAGCCAGTTTGCGGGGCTTCGAAATCACCGGTCGCCTGCCTAGCACGGCGAAGCCCTGGCGCTCGATGGCGTTCAGTATCTCCTGGCCGCCGCGGGTGAAGAGTTCTAGATCTACCGCTAAAGCGTTATCTACTTTTTCAACCAGCGGCAGGCCGCGGTCGAACCATTCACGCGCGCGCTCTACTTCAAACTTCATCATCTCGTTGAACGCGGGCGTGTTGCGGTTCTGCTGGATGTCTTGCTCGCTCACGTCATAACGGCGCAAGTCTTCGAGCGGCAGGTAGATCCGTCCCTTCGCGTAGTCGACGCTCACATCCTGCCAGAAGTTTGCCAGCTGTAACGCGGTGCAAGTGTAGTCGGAAAGCTGCTGGCGTTCGCCGTCGTGATAGCCACAGAGGTAGAGCACGAGGTGCCCTACAGGATTTGCCGAATAGCGGCAGTAGGCGAGCACATCGTCGAAGGTTGCGAAACGGGTGACGGTCTGGTCCTGGCGGAAGGCGATCAGCAGATCGGAAAATTCGTGCTTCGGGATTTCAAACTTCTTTACGGTTTGCGCCAAGGCGACAAAAACCGGGTGGCGCGGATTGCCTTCGTAGCAGGCGTCCAGTTGCTTTTGCCATTCATCGAGTAACGTCAGGGCTGCGGATGCGTCTCCGACTTCGTCGCCGAGGTCGTCGGAGATGCGGCAGTAGGCGTAGACATTGAAGAAATCCTGACGGAGTTTTTTGGGGAGGAACCAGGTGGCGACGGAAAAATTCTCGTAGTGGGTGCGGGCGAGACGGCGGCAGTATTGTTGAGATTCTTCGAGCGACGGGGCGGAGTTCGGGATGGCGTAGGCGGCGGGGAGGCGATCCCAACCCGCAGAAGTTGCGCGAACGGACCGAGATTCGCTGGCGATCGGGCTCATGTTAGGAGCATCCTCGGTGTCGAGAAAAATCCTGGGCATCGTGAGAACTCCTCGCATCGCCGATGGAACTGCACAGGTGCATGGGGTCCTTCGCTTCGCTCAGGATGACAGTTCCCGTTTAGTTGACGCTCCGAGGACCTGGTGCTCAATGGCCGGGAATGATGGCGGTTTTGATGTCGCCCCCGCGGTTCAACATGTGGCGAAGGACCTTTTGCAGGCTGGAAAGAGGCGCTTCGCCGGTGATGTAATCGGTGGGACTAATCTTTTTGGCCGCGATCAGACCGAAGGCCCGGCGCACGGTTTCCGGCGTGTGATGGAACGTGGCCTTCAACGTGATTTCGCCATAGTGCAGGCGGTTGGTATCGAGCTGCACCTTCGATCCACTGGAACATCCGCCGAAGAAATTTACGGTGCCGCCTTTGCGGACCATTTCCACCGTCCACTCCCAGGCTTCGGGACGGCCCACTGCCTCGATCACCACATCGCAGCCGCGCTTCTGCGGAGTGAGCGCGCGCACAGCTTCCACCACATTCTGCACTTTGGTGGTCTGCACGATTTCATGCGCGCCCATCTGCTTGGCGGCCACTACCTGTTCGTCGCGCTTGATGACCGAGACCACGTTGCAACCGATGGCGCGCGCCACCTGGACAAACATCAGTCCGATGGGGCCGCCGCCGATGATCGCGACCGTGTCGCCAATCTCGACGCCGGTTTCATGCAGGCCGCGCAACACGCAGGCCAGGGGCTCGGTCATGGCGGCGTCTTCAAAACTCACGTTGGCCGGGATGACGAGCATATTCGCTTCCACGATGCGCCGCGGCACGCGGATGTACTCGGCGTACGCGCCATTGTTGAAGAGCAGGTCTTCGCAGAGATTTTCCTGATGCTTGGAGCAGTAGAAGCACATCTGGCAGGGCGCGGAGTTGAGCGCTACCACGCGCATGCCCTTCTTGAAGGTGTGTACGCCTTCACCGACTTCCTCGATGACTCCGGCCAATTCGTGGCCGAAGAGTGCGGGAGGAACGATCATGCGGGCATGGTAGCCGCGCTGATAAACCTTGAGGTCAGTGCCGCAGGTGAGGGCCACCTGCACTTTGACCAGGACTTCGCCCTTTTCCACGCGAGGGATGGGCACTCGTTCAATCTTGAGATCTTCTTTGCCGTACAGGACGGCAGCCGTCATTTTTCCGTTCACTGCTGGCTTCCTTGCCTCAGGGCTAAAGCCCCGTTCTTCTTGAGGCCGCTAACGGCACGGCTAAAGCCGTGCCCTTTCAAACCGATTCCCGAAACCTTTCAAACCGATCTACGAAACGCGCTCGATCTCTCTAAGCCAGACCATCTTCACGCCCAGGCCATCCCGGGCTGAATCACGACCTTCATCGACGCAGGCTGGGGATGAGCCGCGAGTTCCAAGGCTCGCGCGCTTTCCTGCAGCGGAAACCGGTGGCTAATCAACCGTTCCAAGTCCATTTCCCGGTTCATTTCCCGGTTCATCACGAAACGAACCGACTCCTCTTGCAAATCCACGGACGCGCTATAGGACCCCACCAGCGTCTTCTCGTCCACGCAAATCGCGGCTGGATCCACAACCACCTCTCCGCGCTGCGTCTGGGCAAACAACAATACCCGGCCGCCGGGACGCGCGGCATCCATCGCAGGACGGATCAAGGAATTGCTGCCCACCGCCAAGATTACAGCGTCTGCCCCACGTCCTTCGGTCTGCTCCCGCACAGAGCGGACCGCATCCTGCTGCGATGCGTCTATCAGATGCTCGAATCCAAGGCTTTTGCTTATTCTAAGCCTCTCGGGATACAAATCGGAAGTAATAACCGTGGCCCCTGCCCTTCGTGCCAGAACACTCAGTATGATGCCGATGGGGCCTTGCCCGATGGCCAGCACCGTCTCGCCCGGTTGCAGGCGCAGGGCTTCGATCCCTTTCATGCAGGTATTGACCGGCTCGACGAAACAGGCCTGCTCGAAGGAGATGCCTTGCGGGATCTTTACGGTTCCGTGGTCTACGATCCAATCCATCACCCGGACGTACTCGGCGAAGCCTCCGCCGGAAGGCTCGAAGCCGGCGGTGCACCCCACCTTTTTGTAGGTTGGGCACTGCGCGAAGGTCTTGTGCTGGCAGTAATAACACTGGCGGCAGGGGATGTGGTGGAAAACGACGACCCGGTCTCCGGGCTGGAAGCCGCGGACTCCCGCGCCCACGGCTGCCACGACGCCCGAGGTTTCGTGGCCGAAGATGCGGGGCGCGGCATGCGATCCCGTGGCAATCTTCTTGAGGTCGGTGCCGCAAACCCCGCAAGTGTGCACCCGCACCAGCAATTCTCCAGCGCCAATCGCGGGCACGGGCACCGTCTCCAGGCGGACGTCATTTACGCCGCGGTAAACCGCGGCCAGCATGGTCGCAGGAATCGATTGGCTGCGGTCATCGATTGCGATTTGTCCAGCAATGCCCATCAGGTCTTAGATGAACTCTACTTCGTATGCGCTTCACTGACCACTTTTGTCAGCTTATTCAAACATTCGGACGCTATTTTGCGGGAGGCTCGGCCTGCCTCGGGTCCGTGTTGCGGAACTCCACTGCCACCGTCATGGAATCCAGATAGGGCGAATCCAGCGGCGTGAAGTGATATGCCTTCACCTGCAACACCACATAAAAACTATCTACCTTGATGATTCGCCGGGCGCCTGCGGGAACGGCCGCCAAGCGGCTGGGGTCAAGCCGCCACAATGAATCTCTTGCTTCGCTCCCTGGATCATCGGACGGCGCCGGCGACGCCAGCAGCACGTTGTCGTAAATCGGATGGCGCAGATCCGCCAATTTCACTTGCCAGGATGTGATCTTGGTGTCGCCCTCCGGCGAGTGAGGAACAATCGAGAACGCATAGCGGTCGGCCCCACGCGAATCTTTAATGCGCTCGCGGTAAACCGCGTCTTGAGGCGTGAGCTTGGCCTCGAAGCTCTCTTCTACGACATGGGCCGCGCCCTGCCGGAAGCTCTCCGTGTACACGGTCGTGGCCGAAGACTGCGCGGCCATTCGCAGCCCCACACACAGGACGATCGGGATCATCAGCCGTGTCTTCATGCCTGATTTCGTACAAACTCTCATTCGTGGCCTCCAGCACGCAGCCCGCTGGGAGCCGCGACCGGAGCTTCCGGACGCGTTGCTACTGAAAGCGCCGCGATCTTTTCCGACGCCTGGCCTGAGGGCTGGCTCAGTTCCTGCCGGAAACGCTCGAGATGATTGCCCAGCGCCCTGGCTGCCTTGCGGCTGTTGCTGCCCAGCAGGGCAACGCGCCTCCATAACCAGGGCCGCAACGCCACAAATAACACAAAGCTGGCGGTTCGGAACCGGCCCTGCGGGTCGATGAAGCGAGCTATCTCGGTCATTTCGAAGTCATGCTCATCGGAGATCACTTTGGTCGCACCGAACTGAAGCCCGTGGGCACGGGCCGCTGCGGCCACCGCAGATGCTTCCATGTCGACCGCGTGCGCACCGTAAGCCTCCGCCAAGTTCGCCTTCTGACCTATCCCGGCCACCGCCATGAAACTCACCAGCGTGCCTTGTCTGTTTCCACCTTCGATCTCGACGCGGCTGCCATCGCGTGCATCGATCACCACGGCTGGGGAGAAGATATCCCCCACATGCAGAGCCGCCTCCAGCGCTCCGGCAAACCCTACCGACTGCACGAGCGTGGGACGATACAACACGATTACGGCTTCGGCCGCTCGACGTGCCGCGTCAGCGCCCATTCCGCCGCAGACCACAACGATTTCGTCCCGCTCAAAAAAAACAAAGCTGCGGCCCTGGTGCTCACGCTCGACGCGGCTCCAGCCCCGGGTCAGCCCGCTGACCTCGCGTTCCAGCGCTGCCACGATGGCGACGTTAGGCATACCCATTGGCCCGGAACCACTCCACTGCCCTGCGCAATGCCGCATCTGCGGGGACGGTCTTCCATCCCAACTCTCGTTCAGCCTTGCCCGAACTCGCCCACATCTTTTTCTTTCCCATGCGCACGGTCTCGACCGTCGCGCGCGGCTCGCGCCCCAGCAGGCGGCCCGACACCGTCTCATCCACCGCACCTGCCACGTAGGCGACAAAGTAGGGCAGCTTCACTTGCGGCGACGCTAAGCCAGAGATCGCGCCCAGCTTGTCGAGAATCTGCTTCAATGTCAGGTTCTCGCCACCCAGAATGTAGCGCTCACCGCTCCTGCCTTTTTCCACCGCGGCCACGTGTCCACGCGCGCATTCCCGAACATCCACCAGGTTCAATCCCGTCTCCACGTATGCGGGAAACTTCCGCTTCAGAAAGTCCACAACGATTCGTCCCGTCGGAGTCGGCTTGACGTCCTGCTCGCCCACCGGCGTAGTCGGATTCACCGTCACTACCCGCATTCCGCCCCGGCCCGCTTCCAGGGCCACCTGTTCGGCCATAAACTTCGAGCGCTTGTAGTGCCCGATCATGTCTGCCAGCGAGACTGCGGAGTCCTCGTCCGCAGGATGCCCGTTCCCGGTAAAGCCCATCGTCGCGACGCTCGATGTGTAAACCACGCACCGCACTGCATTCTTGCGCGCTGCGTCCAGAATCGCCCGCGTGCCTTCCACATTCGAGCGGTACATCTCCGCCGGATCTCTTACCCAGAGCCGGTAGTCGGCGGCCACGTGAAACACTACTTCGCAGCCCGCCATCGCCTTTTCCAGCGACGCGGGATCGCGCAGGTCGCCTGTCACCGTCCCGGCCTTTAGACCTTCCAGATTCTTCAGATTGCTGGTGGGGCGCACCAGCAGCCGCAGATCGGCTCCCTGTTCGGCCAGAACGCGGGCCACGTGGGAGCCGAGGAATCCCGTTGCGCCGGTGACGAAGGCTTTCAAAACAGTTCTCAGTTCTCAGTTCCCAGTTCTCAGTCAAAGCCTCAACGCCTGGAGAGCGAAACTGAGAACTGAGTACTGAGAACTGAGAACTAGGTTTCGGCTTTCTCCATCACCTTGGCGTACGTCGTCAGCGCAAGCAACGGAAAGTACTGCCGGTAGAGGTGATACTTCAAATAGAACACGCGCGGAAAGCCCGTGCCCGTGAAATACGGCTCATCCCACGACCCGTCTTCCTTCTGCGTGCGCAGCAGGTAAGCAATTCCGCGCGCCACCGAATCGCTGCGGGTATCGCCCACCGCCAGCAGTCCGAGAATCGCCCAGGCGGTTTGGGAAGGCGTGCTTTCCCCAACCCCGCGGAGCGCCGGGTCGTCGTACGATCCCACGCTTTCGCCCCAGCCGCCGTCCGGATTCTGCACCATGCGCAGCCACTCCGCCGCCTGCTGGATGCAAGGCTCGTGGTTGTCCATCCCAATCGCTTCGAGGCCGCGCAGCACCAGCGCGGTGCCGTAGATGTAGTTCACGCCCCAACGCCCGAACCAGCTTCCATCCGGCTCCTGTTCGTTGCGGATGAATTGAATCGCGCGCCGCACGGCGGGATGGTTCTTATCGTAGCCGTAGGTCGCCATCATCTCGAGGATGCGCCCGGTAATATCCACCGTCGGCGGATCGAGCATGGCGTTGTGATCGGCGAAGGGAATGTATTGAAAAACCATCTTGTCGTTGTCTTTGTCAAACGAGGCCCAGCCGCCGTTCTTGCACTGCATGGACAAGATCCAATCAATGGCGCGCTGCACCGACTCGTGCTGGTAGCGACCGTTGGGATGCTCGACGCGGCTCAACGCCAGGCACACCATCGCGCTGTCATCCACGTCAGGATAAAACTCGTTGTTGAACTCGAAGTACCACCCGCCCGGCTTGCCCTTCCTGTTCTTGATCTGCCAGTCGCCCGGATTCCGCACCTGCTTCTGCAGGATCCAATCCGCGCACTTGACCATGCGCGGGTCATTCGCCGGAACTCCCGCCTCGCCCAGCGCGAACATGGCATACGCCGTGTCCCACACCGGAGACATGCAGGGCTGCATGCGGAAGGTCTCGCCCTCTTCGATGCCGAGCTTTTCAAATTCATCCAGCGCCCGGATCACCTGGGGATCGTCAAGAGAATATCCCTGGCAGCGCAGGGCAATGATGGAGTTCATCATTGAGGGATAAATAGCGCCCAGGCCGTCGCTCATCTCGAAGCGCTCCAGCATCCACTTCTCCGCGCTTTTTAGTGCGATGGAACGCAGGGGCCGGATGTGGACACGCTCCAGCCAGTGCGTCAGGCGATCAACACAGAGAAAGAAATTCCGCCACGAAACCAGCTTCTTCGCCCAGTGCAGATGCATGCGCGACTTGAGCATTCCCCCCACGAACAGTTCTTCGACGCCCATTTCGCGCGGAATCTTTTTGAACGGCTTCTTGGCGTAGCAGATGGAAAGCGGCACCAGGATGGCGCGCGACCACGACGAAATCTCGTAGATGTTGAACCAGAACCAGTTGGGAAACAGCACAATCTCGGGCGGAATCGCCGGGACGGCGTCGTAATCGTACTGCCCGAAGAAGCACAGATAGATCTTGGTGAAGGTGTTGACCTCGGTCACTCCGCCCAGTTCGAGGATCTTCTTCCGGGCGCGCTGCAGTACGGGATGATCCGCCTTGTATCCCGCCAGCTTCAGTCCAAAATACGCCTTCACCGAGGCGCTGATGTTCGATGGCCCCGCCGCATAAATGCTCCAGCCACCGTCTTCGTTCTGATGTTGAACAATCCAGTTGGCCGCCTTCCGGAAGCGCTCGGGGTCGCCGGTCCCCAGCAGTGTGTGCAGCAGAATGTAGTCCGACTCCAGCGTGGTATCGGCTTCCAGTTCTCCGCACCAATAGCCATCCTCATGCTGAACCGAGAAAAGAAGCTTGCGGGCGGCGCCCATCGCGGCGGCTACGCGGCTGGCCAGCCCGTCGATCTTGCCAAAGCGAAGTTGCGGTGCGGAGGCTAGGTTCGAGTCAGGGGAGTTTGTATCCATCAATATTCCGGCTCCGTCAGTCAGCGGTAGCGCTTGCCGGAGCGGCGGCGATAGCCTCGACAATCTCCGGCGGCAGCCCGAAGCGGACGTTTTCCGGCATCACTTCGAGTTCCTGCACGTTGTCGAAACCTTTGCTGGCGAGAAACTTTATGGTTTCCTCGACCAGGCACTCCGGCGCGGAAGCGCCGGCGGTAAGAGCGACCGTCTTCACGTTCACCAACCACTCGGACTCAATGTCGTTGTAACTGTCAATGAGATGCGCGTTCGTACCCAGGTTTCGCGCCACCTCGACCAGGCGATTCGAATTGGAACTGTTTTCCGACCCCACCACCAGTAGCAGATCAGCTTCCGAGGCGACTTGTTTTACAGCCACCTGCCGGTTTTCCGTGGCATAACAGATATCCTGCGCCGCCGGACCTTTGATATTGGGAAACTTCTTCTTCAACGCCGCGATGATGTCCTTGGTTTCGTCGAGGCTCAACGTGGTCTGCGTTAGATAAGCCACGCGATTCGGGTCGGGCACGGTCAGGGACTTCACTTGCTCCGGAGTGCCCACTACCTGGGTCACCAGCGGAGCCTCCCCCAGCGTTCCGATCACTTCGTCGTGATCGTGGTGCCCGATCAGGATCAGCGCATAGCCTTCTTTGGCGAACTTCACCGCTTCCACGTGGACCTTGGTGACCAGCGGACAGGTCGCATCGATGACCCGCAAGCCGCGCCGGACACTGTGCTCGCGCACTTCGGGCGAAACTCCGTGCGCGCTGTAGATGACGCGCTCGCCGCTGGGAACTTCATCCTCGCTATCGACGAAGATCGCGCCCTTGCCGCGCAACTCATCCACCACAAAGCTGTTGTGGACGATCTCCTTGCGCACATAAATCGGGGGGCCGAAAGCTTCCAGCGCGATGCGGACAACATCGATAGCCCGCACTACCCCGGCGCAGAACCCCCTCGGCTTGAGCAAAAGCACGGTCTTTCCCTTGCTGTTTGGCAATCTCAAACTCCCGTTCCCATGATCTTCTTACTAATGATCTTCCCCAGCGTGTGTGAGATGCAAAAACTGGCCTCGAAATCAGTATGGTTAGGGTACACGAATCCCATTGTGGCTATATGAATAAACTACTGGAAAGTACCCTTCTGGTCAACGTAAGCCACAGAAACGGCTGGGATTAGCAGTGAGTGGGGAGAATTCGAGGTCGGCTGGCGTGACCCGCTCCGTCTACCACAACCTCCGTGCGCCGTATCCGTCCAAGGCCCGGTCATTGCTCACAATCGGGATGTTCTCGGCCGAAGCCTGAGCGATCAGCATGCGGTCGAAAGGATCTTTATGTGGACCGGGCAGCAAACCCGCGCGGATGGCGTGATCAGCGGTTACTGCCAGAATATCTATCCGCTCCCGCGTCAGGTCGGCTACGAAATCCTGGACCAGGTTTGCTGCCGCTGGAAGCCTTCCAAGACGAACCTTGGTGGCGATCTCCCAAGCCGAAACGGCACTGACCACGGGAACATTATGTTCTTCTTCGATCAACGCGCGCGCATTCCTGGAAAGATGCGGGTCCTTTGTCATCCACCAAATCAAGGTGTGCGTATCAAGCAGGCAGCGCAAGGGCGCTTACTCCCAGCCTTCCAGTTCCTCTGGAGGCAACGGTTCAAAAAACTCGGGCCCGATCTTGATCTTACCTTTCCAAGCGCCGGGCTTGCGATTGCCCACCTTGTTTTCGATAGCAACCAGCTTCACCACCGGCTTTTTGCCGCGCGCGATAACGATCTCCTCGCCGCGGCAGGCTTTCTCAATCAGTCGGGAGAGCTGTGTCTTCGCCTTGTGGATGGTGATGGTTTCCATGTGGCCGGCCTAGTTAGCTAACTAATATTAGCTAACCGCTCCGGCGGCGTCAAGTATGGATAAATGGCCCCAAGGAGCGACGCAATTCAGCAATTCAAGAGGCCGAAACGAATCATGAAAGGTGGGGCAGCGCGCCCCGCGTCCTCGCGCCCAAGCCCTACTGCTTGGCCAGTCTCCAGGTCCCGTTGAAAAGAAGATTGGCATTCTGCCCGCCGAACATGATGAGTTGATGGCTGGACTCGTCATAGGCCAGTCCCAGCGACACGCGCCCGTGGGGCGGAAACTCAGGCGTAAGTTGTAACCAGTCGGATCCGGTCCAGACCCAGGTCTCACTCAGGTTCTGGCTGTCGAATCCTCCCATGATGATGACCTGCTGTAGTTCGGGATCGAAAGTTGATCCGAGGTAAAAGGTGATGTCGGGTTGCGTGGCAGGAAATTGCTCGGTCCAGTCCGTCCCGTCAAACGTCCAGGTATTGATCGGATTGATATCCGCCAGGCCGCCCCACAGCACAACGTTGTTGTGCACTGGGTCGTACACGGCGGTTCCCGCACCGCGGGCGTAGGGGACGGTGGCGGTGGGCACCTGAATCCAGTTGCTCCCGGACCAGCGCCAGGTTATGTCCTGATAGAGAAAGCCGTCAAAACCTCCGAACTGGTCCACGTGGCCAGTGAGAGGATCGTTGAACATCATGGGTAGAGTGACCGCCGTGGGCACTGTCGCCGGATTGGCCTGCGTCCAGGTGGAAGTGGCGCCGTCCCAAAGCCAGGTGTCTCCGAGATAGTTGGTCCCATCAAATCCGCCGAACAGAACCACTTTCCCGGTGGCACGGTCGAAGCCAATGCCCGAAGCGGCTCGCGGGGAGGGAGCATTCGCCGTCGCGATTTGCGTCCATGTGGCGCCATCCCAGGCCCATGTCTCGTTGAGATAGCTGGTGGCGTCGTAGCCGCCAAAAAGGATGATCTTCTTGCTTGCCCCGTCGTAAGCCATGGACATTGCTGCGCGGGCGGAAGGCGAACTGGGCGCAGTAATTTTGAGCCAGGTGATCGCCGGGTCCGTGGCGAACGACAGAGAAGTCAACCCCAACAAAAGAGTTGCGACTGCTAAGTACGACAAATAATTTCGCCGGTTATTGTGCAAGAAACGCCCCCATGCACTGGTGATGATCGGCAAAGAAGGAGAACGATAGCAAAGTATCTAATTTTCCAGCTAGAGCCAAAAGGCTCTCCGGGATTGGGTCCCCACCGAAAAACTGGATTCGCATGAGGGATTGCCGCGATTCGCGCCATCAGGCATTCGCCTTGATCATCTGCTCGGCGTGCTTGCGTGAAGTGTCGGTCAGTTTGGCGCCACTGAGCATGCGGGCAACTTCTTCGGTGCGCTCTTCGCCCACGACGGCGCGGATGCTGGTCCGTGTACGGCCGGACCTCTCTTTCTTTTCGATTACGTAGTGATGGTCGGCAAACGTAGCGATCTGCGGCAGGTGGGTAACGCACAGCACCTGGTTGGCCCGCGCAAGTTCCTTCAGTTTCTTTCCTACTGCTTCAGCGGCTCGGCCTCCAATGCCCGTGTCGATTTCGTCGAATACCATCGTGCGCTGGGCGGCGGCACGGGAACGGCCGGCTTTCGCGGGCGAGGGCCCCTTCGGCTCCCGCTCAGGGCAGGTCCGCGCGACGCTCACCTTCAGCGCCAGCATCACCCGCGACAATTCCCCTCCCGACGCAACGTGCTCCAACTGGCGTATCGGCTCGCCCGGATTCGTCGCAATCATGTAGACCACCTGATCGATTCCTGCCGCCGTCCAGTTCCCTTCTTCTTCGCTCGTCGTCATCTCGATGCGAAACGCCGACTTCATCGCCAGATCGTTGATTTCGGCCTCGACCAGCTTCTCCAGCTTGCGCGCTGCGTCCTGCCGCTTTTTCGACAGCGCCCGTGCTGCGCGCAGATATTCCGTGCCCGCCTTCGCCAGCAAAGCCCGCAACTCGCGCAGAATTTCGTCTTTGTTCTCAATCTCGGATAGCTTGCGCGCCACGTCCGCTCCGAACGCGATCACATCGTCCAACGTTGGACCGTACTTGCGCTTCAGCCGGTCAAGCAGCGCGAGCCGGTCTTCCACCTCCGCCAGATGTTCTGGCGAGGCATGGATTCCTCCCGCATAATCCCGCACCGTGGCTCCCACATCTTCCACGCTGATCCGCGCCGTCTCGAGCGCAGCCAGCGCCTCCTGAAACTTGGGCTCATAGCGCGCCAGTTCCTCAATTTGCTTCTGCGCGGCCCGCATCGAGGAAGATGTGGAACCATCCCCCTCGTACAGCAGATCGAACGCCTGCATCGCAGCGTTATAGATCTTCTCCGCGTTCGCGAGCACGCGCTTCTCCGTTTCCAACCGCTCGTCTTCGCCCGCCTGCAGCTTGGCTTCTTCGATCTCCCGCTTTTGAAACATCCACAGATCCACCAGCCGCAGCCGGTCCTGCTCGCCCTGTTCCAGCTCTTCGATGCGCCCGCGAATTCCCTTCCACGCTTCATACGCCGCCGCGACCGGCTCGATCTGGCTTCCCGCAAATCCATCCAGCAGCGCGAGCCGCGCCGGACCATCGAACGACAGAATCGATTCGTTCTGGGCGTGGATGGTCGCCAACTGCGGCGCAAGCTGCCGCAGCACCGCAACCGTTGCTGCCTGGTTGTTCACGAATACGCGGCCTTTGCCTCCAGCCGCGATCTCGCGACGCACAATCAGCGAGCCGTCTTCCGATTCGTCCAGCCCGTTGTGCTTCAGTACGTTCTCGATTGCTTCCCCGGCGGCGCCTTCGCACTCGAACACTGCCGACACCACCGCGCGTTCCGCTCCCGTGCGAATCACTTCACTCGACGCTTTTTCACCCAGCAGCAACGCCAGCGCATCGATCAGTATGGATTTCCCGGCGCCCGTTTCTCCGGTCAGCAGGTTCAATCCCGAGGCGAATTCCACCGCCGCATTGTCGATGACCGCGTAGTTCTCCAAACGCAATTCAACCAGCACAGGCTATCCTCGGTTGCCAATGTCGAAGTTTTGCGCAGCATAGCATGAAAAGCAGTTGCCAGTGGCCAGTTGTCAGTTGCTAGTTTTGCACCTTCCTCAGGACGACAATCAGCGTGGTCGTATTTCTACGTGAGAAGCCAACTTCTGCTGCAGCGGACAAACCGCACACCGCACTTTCACCTCCTCGCTCCGGCACTGCCGCGGAATATCCTCCCGCCCCCGCTCCTTTTGCCCACAATCCAGCAAACACCAGGCCTCCCGATATTTTTCAAACCGAGACCGCTTCGTCCGTGGATTGAACCACAACGAGGTCAACCCCTCCGCAATCTCGACGGGCACCACGTACCACAAATCTTCGGCGGCAATATGCACAACCACGAAATCCATGTCGGCCTTCGTGAATACCTTGCCATTGCGCCCCGCGTTAACCTTATAGACCGATCCCTTTCCCCTCGCCCCGGCCTTCACCTGCACGCTCCAAAACCCTTTGCCCCAATCCACCACAAAGTCGTAACGTTCGCTGTCTCCCCAAGGCTTGCATACCGGGATCCTGAGCTTGCAAACCTTGGCCAGAAACGCGGCCTCGATCACTTCCCCGACCCGCTTGGCGTTATCGTCAGCGACCGCCTGTAAGTCGATCACTTCTTTATGGCCCGTGTGGGTCGGACACTCTTGCTTGCCCTGAGTGCCGCCGAAGGGTCCGACGCCTTTGACGTTGCTTTTGACTTTATCCTCCCGACCATCAATGTCGATCGGCTCCCTACCCGAATTGTCATTTTCCTTCTCCATAAACAGAAGAGGCGCAGCCAGTAAGCCACGCCTGAAAAACACTCCTTTGTGAAATGGAAAACTGCGTGCAGCACCGTGGAAGAGCGGCGCTTCAGCGCCGCGTAAAGCCCCAGAATCGCTGCGGGCTTCAGCCCCCGTGGTCGTCCTCTCCGTCCCGCCGCAAACACAAACGGCGCAAACCCGAAGGCCTGCGCCGCTGTTTCAACTCTATAATACCATTATATCATACCGCAAAGGGTAAAACCGTCACATTAGCCACATTTATTTCTCCCCCCGAATCAACAACATAGTCCAAAAATCGCCGCCGCGGGGGCTTGACAAGATTTCGGCGAAATGGCGAAAACGGCGTTTCCGAAGAGGGCAGTGGACGCGGCTTTATAATTGGGGAGCAATCTCCGCCGCGCTGTGCGGCGTCCGGGTGACTGCGCCGTGCCGCTGATTGATATGCTAACGCGGGGATACTTTCCGAAGGAGCTATTCGTTACGGCTTCGTTCGCGAACGCAGTCGTTACTGCTGCGGCCTTGCCCGGCGATTTCGCTAAGACCGCCGCGAAGGGCAATCAACTTCCGTCAGCAAAGGCCGGGCGCTACTCTCTAGCCCGCGGGGGCCTATTCCGGCGACCGTTAAGCGTCTGCAACCCCTTGCACTATTTTCTCCTGTGCAAAGAGTTGATACAGAACTGGGCGTCGATAGGTCCCCGCGTCGCCGGCACTCCACTCGCGGCGACTGCGCCCGAGTTCAAGACGGTCGGACGTGCGATTGACGGCAAGTGGCCGCAGCGAGCACGCTCGGACCTTGCTCAAAGCACCAGACTGGGGCGACGCTATGTCCTCCAGACGGACATCAGTCGGTTCTATAACAGCATATATACTCACTCCATTCCTTGGGCCTTGCACACCAAGGCGACAGCCAAGGCGAACCGAACCCTGGCGCTGCTTGGAAACAAGATCGACTACTGGGTGCGAATGGGACAGGACCAGCAGACGATGGGTATTCCGATTGGCCCAGATACCTCGTTGGTGTTAGCTGAGCTCATAATGCACAGGTGCGATGAGGAGCTCCTTTCTAAGCTACACGGCCTGCGGGGTCACCGATTCATTGACGACTACGAGCTGAGCTTCCAGACACGAGCCGAGGCCGAAGACGCCTTCCATATTCTCGATACCTGCCTATCAGAGTTCGAGTTGGCTCTCAACCCAAAAAAGACCCATGTTTTTGAACTGCCTTTGCCGCTTGAGGCACCTTGGGCAACTGAGCTGAAGCAGCTCACCCTCAGCGGCTCAACGTCCAAACAAGCCGATAGTCTTTCGAATTATTTCAGCAGGGCTTACTCCCTACACGGGAGTAACCCCGGCGAATCAGTTCTCCAGTTTGCTGTCGCTAGGTTTCGTCACGAGAGCATCGACCCGGCAAACTGGGAGCTATTTCAGAGACTGCTCTTGCTATGCGTCATCCCAGAGCCGGCCAGTTTCCCATACGTTCTCGAACAGATAATCACTCGAACGAACGCCGGCGCCGCACCCGTACTCCCGGAGCTTGAGGAAATTGTGAACACGCTGGTGATAAGCCATTCGACGCTGAAGCACACTAGTGAGGTTGCAAATGCGGTGTGGGCCTGCCCCGCGTTGGGGCTCACATTGCACGACAAAGCCGTCGATCACCTATCGCAATATGACGATCCAATCGTCGCGCTGTTGGCACTCGACTGTGAGCAGCACGGCCTAGTCTCTAAGCCCCTCGACAAGACCCTTTGGGGGCTACACATGACGCAGGAGGCGCTGTACGACGAGCACTGGCTGCTCGCCTATGAGGCCAACGTCAAGGGATGGCTGCCTAGCGTGGGAGGTATTGATCATGTAGCGGCCGACGCAAACTTCGGCTTCTTGAAGGCGAACGGCGTCCATTTCTACGACGCCGCTCCTGCACCTCCAGCGCCGGCAGTTGCAGCTGCGCCGGTACCCCTGCCCACGCTACCAACGGTTTCAGTGATGGGAAGCGTTTATTCACCTTGACTTCCCTTTTGGCGATGCGCTCAAGCCCGCTCGCGGGTGCTAGAATTCGCGACTGGATGTGGACATGACCCCGCCCAACTCCAAGTGCGTTGAGAAGCAGGTGTTGAAACTCGTCCGCCCAATCGCAATCGTCGATCTGGAAACCACCGGTACGTCGCAGGCCTCCGACAGGATCGTTGAAATAGCGATATTAAAGGTCATGCCTGACGGGGAGAAGCTGCACCTCAGGAAAAGGGTAAACCCCGGAATCAGGATCCCCAGGGAAGCGACCAGAGTGCACGGCATAACGAACGAGGACGTTGCTGATAAGCCTCGATTCAAGGCGGTAGCATCGGAGGTCGCAAGTTTCTTGCGGAACTGCGATTTGGCGGGATTCAACCTGAAGAATTTTGATCTCCCTATGTTACAGGCGGAGTTCGACAGTGCTGGGGAGGAATTCTCCTCTGAGGGCCGCCGCATCATTGACGTGAAGGAGATCTATCACTTTCATGAGGGCCGCACGCTTTCCGACGCCGTGCGTTTCTACTGCGATTCCGATCACGGCGAAGCCCATTCTGCTCTTGAAGACGCCCGTGCGACCTGGCGCGTGCTTGGGGCGCAGATAGAGAGATACGGATTACCGCACTCCGTACGCAAGCTGTCAGAGTTCATGGAGAGTGCGAGTCCCAGCAGGCATCTTGACTCTGGCCGCTGGTTCACGACGCGGGACGGCAGAGCCGCGTTCGCCAGGGGCAAATACGGCGGAGTCTCGCTTTCCAAGGTATGTCGAGAGGACCCCGAATATCTTGACTGGATTCTCGGTTTGCCGCACATCCCAAAGGACACGGCGAATATGATCAGGGAGAAGATTCGGGCGAGGAGCGCTGACCAGGCCGAGCGAACAGCCGACCGCTAGAGTGCGGTCCCAGATCCAGCCTTCGCGGGTGCAGGCCGGCGAGTTCGAAGTCCTAGGTAAGTTCGAGGGTGTCACGAGGCGAGCGGACCTCGCTTCGCCAAGTCACAAACTCACCGCGCGGCCTCGACCGTAAGCCTCAACCCCACCGCCTTAGTCACGGCAACCAGCGTAGAAAGCCGAGGATTTCCGCGCGCCGACAAGGCACGATACAGGCTTTCGCGCTCGATGCCTGCGGCCTTGGCCACTTTGGCAATGCCGCCTCTGGCTTCCGCGATGCGGCGCAGCGCGATCAGCAGCACGGCGGGTTCTTCGGTATCTTCCAACGCTGCCTTCAAATACTCGGCGGCGAACTTGGAATTCGCGCGCAATCGGCGCTGCATGACTTCGTCATGCGACTCACTGGTCTTGTCTTTCATTGCTTGCGTGTCCTCTCTAAGTAATCTTTGAAGTATTCACGTGCGCGCTGAATATCGGACGATTGCTTGCGTTTATTCCCGCCGCAAAGCAGTAGCACGCAGGTGTGGCCGATCATCGCGTAATAGATTCGATAGCCCGCCCCGGTGTCGATGCGCAGCTCAAACAGCCCTCCGCCCAGGGATTTTCGGTCTCCAAAGTTTCCACTCGACAGTCTTTCAATCCGGGCAAAAATTCTCGCCTCAGCGCGGTCGTCCGCCAGACTTGCTATCCACTCGTCGACCACGTCTTTGCCAGTCCTCGTGATGTAATAGCGAACATCCATCACGTACCTGATTGTAACTTATAGATTACACGGAAGCAAGCGCACAGGTTCCTCACCGGGGGTTCCGCCCGGTTCGCGCAGTGAAGGATCTGGGCGAGCCGCGCGACGTGTCGCGTTCTTTGCGACACAATAATCGCGCGTTTGGCTCGCTTCCTTACCAAACTGCACCACTACCTTGCGATGCCGTTTCCCATGACGCCCAGGTCAGCGGGTTATTCTTGCGATACCTCCGCCGAGGCGTCGCGCTTCGATCATCTATAATCGCGTCAAGGTATCCTCAAACTCAATGCATCTAATTCCCTACCCTGCACTTTTTGTCGGCGGCGAAATTCTCGATCTTCTTACCAGTACCGGGGCGGTCGCCAAGTTCGTTCTTCTCACTTTGCTCGCGTTCAGCCTGATCTCCTGGGCCATCATCCTTACCAAATGGAGCTTGCTGCGCCGCGCCCGTGTCCAGAGCGGTCGCTTTCTGCGCGCCTTTCGCAAAGCCCAGCGCCTGCAGGACATCGCCGCCGTCGCCGAGCAATTCCGCCCCAGCCCGCTAGTCGGAGTGTTCGAAGGTGGATTCCAGGAATACAAGCGTCAACTTGCCACGCCCGCTGCCGCGCTTCGCAGCCTCACCGCCGTGCAGCGCGGCATGCAGATCGGAGCCTCGGAAGAAATTACGCGCCTCGAGCGTAACATCCCCTGGCTCGCGATCACCGCCGCCGTCACGCCGTTTATCGGCTTATTCGGAACCGTCTGGGGAATCATTGACGCCTTCCACGGTCTCGGGACCGCGGGCGGCGCCAGCCTGCGCGCCGTCGCCCCCGGCATTTCGGAGGCGCTCATCACCACCGCGGCTGGACTCGCCGCCGCCATCCCGGCCGTCATCGCCTACAACCTTATTGGCAACTCCATTCGCGAGTTTGCCGCCCGCGGCGACGATTTCACCCTTGAAGTTCTTAACACCCTCGAGAGCATGCAGCCGCAACCTGCGGCCGAAGTGAGGCGCTGATGGCTTTCACTTCGCCGAACGGCCGCACCCAAACGGCTCTTGCCGATATCAACATTACCCCGCTCGTCGACGTGGTCCTGGTTCTGCTCATCATCTTCATGGTCACCGCGCCTATTCTGCAGTCGGGGATCGAAGTCAGCGTCCCCAAGACCCGCACCGTCAAGGAAATCACGGAAGAACGCGTCGTGATTACCATCAATAAGGATCAGCGCGTCTTCCTCGGCAACGACGCCGTCAACATCAACCAGATTGCCGCCAAACTCCGCCAGAAGATTCGCGATCCCCGCAACCAGTTCATCTTTGTCCGCGCCGATGAGAACGTGCCCTTCGGCGCCTTCGCCACCGTCATGGATGCGGTAAAACAATCGGGCATCACCAACATCAGCATCGTCACTCAGCCTTTGGAACAAAATGGCGCAAAACGCTGAGATATTTTTCGAGCACGATCACTGGGGACGCGCCCTCGGCTGGTCCGCGGGCTTCCACGCCGCGCTCACGGCCCTCATCGTGCTTTACTCGATCTTTTTTACCGGGAGCCGGGGAGAAGGCTGGGGCTCCGGCGGAGGCGGTTCGGCGATCGGTGTCACGCTGGTGAGTGCCGTTCCCTTGCCCGCCACCGCCGCACCAACGCAAAACGTTCTGGCCAACGAATCCAAGGGCCTTACCAAGTCTCAACCGAAGATTGAAGTGAAAGAGCCGGACGCCATCGAGATCCAGGGCAAGAATTCCAAAATCAAGCCGAAGAAGCCTCCTGCGCCGACCAAAGCCAAGCCTGAGCCTGCGCCCGAAGAAGAAACCAACCAGGTTGCCTTCGGCGAAGGCGGGCCGGTCAGCGGCCCCTATGGCACCTTCAACGCCGGGGGCGCCAAAGGCGGTTTCGGCGTCAGCGGCGGCGGCGGCGACTTTGGCACGCGGTTCGGATGGTACGTCCAGATCATTCAGAGGAAAGTTTCCGAGAACTGGTTGAAGTATGAGGTCGATCCCCGGATCACCAACGCACAACGCGTCTACATCACGTTCGATGTAGCTCGCGATGGCCATCCCTTCAACGTGCGGGTCGAGCAGTCCAGCGGAGTGCCCTCGCTCGATATTTCCGCCACTCGCGCCCTGCAGCGCATCGATACCTTCGGCCCGCTGCCCCCGGACTACAGCGGCAGCAAGATCTCAGTGGAGTACTGGTTTGATTACAGCAGAAATAACTTTGTCCTTATGGCCCCATGGCGGCATCCATAAAGTAATCCTGGAGATTCCGATCTGTCTAGGATGGAAAAACACGACGGCATCCACCTGATTATTCTTAGCCGGCAGGCGCGTGACTATGATGGATGGCAATGATCTACTGTAACTTGCCAACGAAAACATATCGGGGTACGATATTGTCGTATACGGTATCCTCTTGCGAAGGTTCGCAACGCGGCTCCAAACGGATGGACGGCACCGATAGACCGGTTCCCCACTTCATATCCCGCGCACCGCTGCTCAGCGCCTTGAGCCTGCTGATTCTGCTCTGTTCACTTTTGCTTTCCACCAGCTTTGCTCAGGATTGGGTTCGCACTGGTTCCGGACTCGGCATCGAAAAGGTCCGCCTTGCCGTTCCTGACTTCAAACCTTCCAACAGCGATCCCCAGAACAACGCGCTGCTCAAGACTTTCGACGATACTTTCTGGAACGATCTGGACAATTCCGGCGTCGTCGAACTTGTCTCCAAGAGCTTCTATCCCCTGCAAGTGCCCGGCCAACCGCCCGAGGTCACCTTCGGAGTCTGGAACTCACCTCCGCCGAACGCCGCCATGCTGGCCTTCGGCAATCTCGGCGTTGCCGCCGGCAAACTCGTTGTCCAGGGCTGGCTCTACGACGTGAAGAACACGGCATCGCCGCAGGTTCTCGGCAAGCAATACACCGACGTTCCCAGCGACGATGCTGCCCGCGTCATCGCCCACAAGTTCGCCGACGAGATCATCTTCCGCCTGGGTGGCGGCATTCCCGGCATCGCCGAGAGCAAAATTTATTTTGTCAGCGATCGCTCCGGGCACAAGGAAATCTGGGGGATGGACTACGACGGCTCGAATCAACGCCAGCTCACTCACCAAGGCTCTGTCTCTCTTTCGCCGCGCATCTCGCCGGATGGTTCTCGTCTTGCCTTCAGTTCGTTAACCAAGAGCGGCTGGGATATTCTCGTGTGGTCCCTCGATCTCAACCGCCTGGTCAGCTTCCCTCACTTCGGTGGCACTAATCTTTCGCCCGCCTGGTCGGCCGACGGAACCCGCCTCGCGCTTTCCTCCTCGCGCGGCGGGAATTCCCAAATTTATGTTTGCGATGCTTCCGGCGCCAACCTCCACCGCATCACGGCCAACAAGGGCCCCGACGTTTCTCCCGTCTGGAATCGCAAGACCGGCGCTCAGATCGCTTTCGTCAGCGGCAGCACCGGATTGCCCCAGGTCTATACCATTGAGGCCGACGGCGCCAACCAGCAGCGCATGACCGACCAGGGCTACGCCGTCTCGCCCAGCTGGTCGCCCAACGGGCAGTTTCTGACTCTGGCCTGGACGCGCAAGTACGGCCCTGGCGAGCCCGGATCCTCCGATATCTACTTGATGGATATCGCCAGCAAACAATGGGTTCAGCTTACGCACGATGGCGGGCGCAACGATTTTCCTTCGTGGTCGCCGGACGGACGCCATATCGTCTTTCAGTCGAGCCGCTCCGGCAAGGAAGAGCTCTGGATGATGCTGGCCGACGGCACCAAACTTCATCAGATAACTTTTACCGGACGCAACACGCAACCAAACTGGAGTTGGAAATAAGAACGCTTCGCCTGAACTCGAAAGGAATTCCCGGGTTCGCAGGAGGATCAAACGTGAAGAGGAACAACATGAAACATAAAACTCTGAAGGTACTCGCAACCGTCAGCGCTATGGCGGCTATTCTCATGCTCGGCGCATGCCACAAGAAGACGGCTCCGCCACCGCCGCCACCGCCACCCGCACCGTCAGCGCCCACCGCTTCCATCTCCGTCAGCCCAGACACTATTCAGTCGGGGCAATCCGCCACCCTGAATTGGCAGACTTCGAATGCCACCGACGTCTCCATCGACGGCATCGGCGCGGTGCAAGCCAGCGGATCGCAACAGGTTTCTCCCGCCGATTCCACCACGTATCACCTTGTTGCCAAGGGCTCCGGCGGAACCCAGGAGGCCACCACGCGGCTCACCGTCACACCGCAGCCCGCGGTTGCGCCTCCTCCCACACCTTCGCCTACGGAAGAAGACCTTTTCGGCCGCAGTGTCAAGGACATCTACTTCGACTACGACAAGTCCGACATTCGTGCCGATCAGCAGGCTGCGGTGCAGGCCGATGCGCAGTTCCTCAATCAGCATTCCAATGTCAGCTTCACCATTGAGGGGCATTGCGATGAGCGGGGTTCCACGGAATACAACCTAGCGCTGGGCGACCAGCGTGCCTCGTCCGTGAAAAACGCCCTAGTGTCGGCCGGGGTCAGCGCTAGCCGCATCAAGACCATCAGCTACGGCAAGGAGAAACCGTTCTGCATGGAATCGAACGAAGCCTGCTGGCAGCAGAATCGTCGCGGCCACTTCGTCTATCAGAAGTAGCCGCCGTCACCAGCGTTTGCCTGTGGCCGGGTGAAGGACCCGGCCACAAATCTTCCCAACCCACAGCGCCAACAATCCGTCTAAAATGGCTCTCAGGAAACCTACGCTTATGACACTACGACGCTTCTCCGCTTTTCTCGCCCTGCTTTCCACCCTTTGGCTGGCTGCGACCCCGGCCTGGAGCACCAGCAAAGAGATGATCCAACTGCAAACTCAAGTCCAGCAGCTCCAGGAGCAGATGACCACCATGCAGCGCAGCTTCGACGAGCGCATGGGCGTCATGAAAAACCTGGTCGAAAAGGATACCGACGCGATCAATAAAGCGATCGCCGCCATCACCACCCTGCAAGCCACCTTGCAAAAACAGCAGGGGGACTCCGCCGCGCACGTCGACCAGCTCGCCGGCCAGATCCAATCCCTCAACGACACGCTCGACGAACTCAAGGCGCGCCTCGCGAAGGTGAGCAAGCAGCTCGAGGACATGCAGTCGTCCCAGCAGAGCCAGGCTGCGCAGCAGGCGCAAGCCCAGGCCCAGCAGCAGGCTCAGGCCCAGGCTCCCCCGCCCGATGTGCTCTACAACAACGCTCTGCGCGATTACAACGGCAACAAGAACGATCTCGCCATCCAGGAATTTTCCGACTACGTCAAGTTCTATCCCAATACCGATCTAGCCGGGAACTGCTACTTCTATCTCGGCGAAATTCAATTCCGCCAGGGAAACTATCAGCAGGCCGCGCAGAGCTACGACCAGGTCTTGCAGAACTTTCCCACCGGAAGTAAAGCCGCTTCCGCCCAGTTGAAAAAAGGTTTTTCGTTAATTGAACTCGGCAAGCAGGAAGATGGAGTCGTGGAACTGCGCCACGTGATCCAACGCTATCCTAAATCCAACGAAGCCCTGCAGGCCCGCGAACGGCTCCGCAAATTGGGAGTCGCGACACGGCCAGGCGAATAAAGTGGCCAGTGATCACTGATCAGCAGCCAGTCGCTGACCGGACCACTAACCACTTTCAACTGGCACGGGAGGTTAATGTGACTAAGATTTCCGAAAACGATCCGGACCGCGCCAAGGGCGCAGTCGAAGTTGAAGAGCACCACCACGACGGCAACCTCGGCTTCTCCGAGCAACTCGGCCACCGCGACCAGGACCCGCTGATCAAGGGCGCCGACACAGACTTCCCCGAACCTGGCGAGAGCCCGGAACACACCAGCGGCAAGCGGGTGAAGAGAGATTAGGGTTCAGGGGCTAGGGCTTCAGGGGCTAGGGGCCAGAAAATCCTGCTTAACTGCGGCTGTGGCTGACCCCTAGCCCCTGAACCCTAGTCCCTGCTTTTCTTCAAATCGCCATTGGCCCGACTTCTTTTTCCACTTCAGCCGTGTCGACCATGACGATGGCGTCCCACGGACAGCCGTCAAGAAAACACCCGTCAGGGCCTTTGCTGAGGCACTTCTTGCAGCCGATGCAGAGGATGGGATCGACGGCGATGCGCCCGAACGGAGTGCTGTCTTCGTCCGCCACCCAGAACATGCAGTCTTCCACCGGACAGTATTCCACGCACGCCGGCGAGCCGGCGCATCCGGTGCAGCACTCGGTGATGACCGCCAGTTCCTTCGGCTTCTTCTTGCGCGGCGTGGTCAGGCCCTTGGACCTGGGTTCAGCCTTCATCTCGTCGGGAACCATGCCGACGGCTTTGGTGGCGCCGGGTGCAGGAGGCATGGGGCGATTATAACGTGGTTTTCGTGTAGGCCAAAATAGCCGCTAACGCTCACGTGGAAGAGCGGGGCTTCAGCGCCGCGTCAGCCTCTTTGAAATAACAGGGGCTTTAGCTCTTCTTTCCCAGAACGGATTTCTAGAGCAGATTGTGATGATCAGCACCATTTCCACGGGTCCAATTCTGCTATAGTGAACCCCTGCAAAGGAGCATCCCATGGCTGGAAAGAGTCTGAACCGGGTTCAACTGATCGGTAATCTTGGGAAAGATCCAGAGGTCAAGTACACGCCGCAAGGCACGCCCGTGGCTAAGATCACCATCGCCACCAACGAGCGTTTCAAGGACAAGGCCGGCGAATGGCAGGACCGCACCGAGTGGCACAACGTGGTGCTCTGGCAGCGCCTCGCCGAGATCGCGGGCGAATATCTGAAGAAGGGCGGCAAAGTCTACATCGAGGGCCGCTTGCAAACCCGCTCCTGGGACGACAAGACCAGCGGCCAGAAGAAATACATGACCGAAGTTGTAGCCAGCGACCTGATCCTGCTCGGCGGCCGGGGCGAAGGCGGCGACTTCAAAGAAAGCTCGCGCGGCGCCTCAGCCAGCAGTGGCGGCGGCAACAACTTCGACCAGCGCACGCCAGAGCCCGAGCACGCGGCGGCGGGGTCGGGGCCGATTACGGATGAGGATATTCCGTTCTAGCTTTATATGACAACGGCAAACCGTGCTGAAAAGTAAATGTAGTTGATCACCTTCATAAACTGTCATAATATGAAGGCATGGCTATGACGTCTCTTAACATCTCTCTGCCCGAGCCTTTGAAACAATACGTTGAAGGACAAGTTGCTTCTGGCGATTGGGGTACTCCCAGCGAATACATCCGTGAATTGATTCGCCAGGACAAGGAACGACGGCTGCACTCCCTTGAACAGGATCTCATCGTAGCCGCTAAGGGACCTACGATCGAACTTTCTCTGACGGAAGTGCGCAAGAAGGGGCTGCTCGCCGTCTTGCGCAAGCAGGCTGGCAAGAAATGAATCGTGTCGAGCTTCGGCTCACTCGGTTCCCACTGACCGAGTACAATACTTCTCCATGACCGAACAATTAGCCGACAAGAAATGCGTTCCCTGCCGCGGCGGAGTGCCTCCGCTCAAGGGCAAGGAACTCGATGCGCTGCACAAGATCGTCCCGCAGTGGAGCGTGGTTGACCAGCACCATATTACGCGTGCCTTCACTTTTCCCGACTTCAAGCAGGCGCTCGACTTCGTGAATCGCGTGGGAGCGCTGGCCGAAGAGCAAGGACATCATCCGAATATTCTGCTGGCTTGGGGCAAAGCGCAGATCACGCTCTGGACCCACAAGATCGACGGCCTCACCGAAAGCGACTTCATCATGGCCGCCAAGATTGACCGGCTGGCGGGATAGGGCCACGGGGGCTAAAGCCCGCATCCTCTGTGACGCCTGACGCGGCGCTGAAGCGCCGCTCTTCCACGTCACTGCGTGCCTTCCCGAATCCCTCCGAGAGTTTGGTAGCGGCTTATGAGTCACTATCGAGAATTTTCCCGGTTGACTCTGTGTTTATGGCCGGCCTACGATGCACGCTGCAATGCCGCTAACCGAACTCGTCCACATTCGTCCGAGGAACAGAGGAGTTCATCGATGAAACGATCTTTGCCGTTGTCTTTGAGTGTGCTTGCCGTCGTTCTCTTGGCCACGCTTGCGTTGGCGCAGGGCGATGAAGTTGCTCCCAACGAAAATCTGGTGGTCGAAGGGATACCCAAGATTCCTGTTTCCCTTGCCGAATCTGTGGGCCGGTACAGCGAATTCCGCGCCGCCGACTTCACGAGCTGGCACCCTACGAAGCGCGAGATGCTGATCGAGACGCGCTTCGCCGATACAGCCCAGGTGCATCAAGTGAAGTTTCCCGGCGGCGCGCGCACGCAGCTTACCTTTTTTCCCGACCGAGTCGCGGGAGCCATCTACCAGCCGGTCAACGGCGAATCTTTCTTGTTTGTGAAGGATGTGGGCGGAGGCGAGTTCTTCCAGTTGTATCGCTACGATTTTGCCACCGGCGACATCACGCTGCTGACCGACGGAAAATCCCGAAACACCAGCCCGCGCTGGTCGTATCAGGGCGACCGCGTGGCGTATGGGTCCACCAAACGGTCGGGGAACGATGTGGACCTGTGGGTTGTGAATGCGAGCGATCCCGCCAGCGCGCGCATGGTGGCGCAGATGGAAGGCGGCGGGTGGGAAATGTCCGACTGGTCGCCCGATGGTAAGCAGTTGCTGGCCACCAATGGCGTGTCGGCGGCGGAGAGCTATGTGTGGCTGGTGGACATAGCTTCAGGTAAGAAAGACTTGTTGACTCCGAAGGCGGCCGAGACCGTGGCCTACAGCAACGCGCGGTTTTCTAAAGACGGCAAAGGCGTTTACATGACCAGCGATCAGGACGCGGAATTTCAACGCCTGGTCTACATGGAGCTGGGCAGCCGCAAAGTCACAGTGCTGACTCCCGCGCTCAACTGGGATGTGGACGAGTTTGGCCTTTCCAAAGACGGGCGCTGGATTGCCTTTGAAGCCAATGAAGACGGAATCAGCAAGCTGCACGTTCTCGATACAAGAACGAACAAAGAGGTGGCCGTACCCAAGGTGCCGGTCGGCGTGATGTATGGCCTGACGTGGCGCGACAACAGCCGGGAGGTTGCTTTCTCGCTAAGCACCGCCAGACAGGATTACGATGCGTATTCGCTCGACTTGGCCACCAGACAAGCTGGAGCGCTGGACCTTCAGCGAAAGTGGCGGCCTGAATACTTCGGGCTTCGCCGAGCCGCAGTTGATCCACTGGAAGTCATGGGACGGCCGCTCCATCTCCGCTTTCCTGTACAAACCTCCGGCGAAATTTCCCGGCAAACGGCCCGTGATCATTGACATTCACGGCGGGCCCGAAGGTCAGGTTCGCCCTGACTTTCTGGGGCGCGACAATTACTACATCAACGAGCTGGGCATCGCCATGATCTATCCCAATGTGCGCGGCTCGACTGGATACGGCAAGTCGTTCCAGAAGCTCGACAATGGATTTCTGCGCGAGGGATCGTACAAGGACATCAGTACGCTGCTGGACTGGATCCAGACTCAGCCTGATCTGGATTCAGGCAAGGTCATGATCACCGGCGGCAGCTATGGCGGGTTCATGACGTTGGCCGTGGCCACCAACTACAACGACCGCATCTGTTGCTCGGTGGATATAGTCGGACCTTCGAATCTGGTGACGTTTCTGGAACACACATCCGGTTATCGGCAGGACTTGCGGCGCGTGGAGTATGGCGACGAGCGTGATCCTAAGATGCGCGAATTCCTCGAGCGGATCGCACCTGCCAACAATGCGAAGAACATTACCAAGCCGCTGTTCGTGATTGCGGGGCAGAACGATCCGCGCGTTCCGGCTAGCGAGTCAGCGCAGATGGTGCAAGTCGTGCGGCAGAACGGAACGCCCGTCTGGTGGCTGCTCGGCAAAGATGAAGGCCACGGCTTCGCCAAAAAGAAGAACCGAGACTACGAGTTCTACGCGACGGTCATGTTCGTGAAGGCGTACTTGCTGAAGTAGTGCGTTCTGTAGAGACGTAGCTTGCTACGTCTCTACGACACTTGCAGTTACGACTCCGGCCGCAGCTTGAGCTTCAAATCCGCGGCGATCTGCTTGCCGTGGAAGCGGCCGTTCTCGATGAAGATTTCGTTGGTCCGTGATCCGGCGACGATCACGCCTGCAACATAGATTCCGGGCACATTACTCTCCAGCGATACCGGATCGCAGACCGGACGGCATTGCTCTTCGGAAAGTTCGATGCCCATGCTGCGTAGAAAGTCGTAGTCGGGGTGGTAGCCAATCAGCGCCAGCACGAAGTCGTTCTTGAGGCGGATGGGGCCGCGCGGCGTGACAATGACCACGTGGTCGATTCCGATTTCCTGCACGTGGCTGTCGAAATAGGCCTCGATATCCCCGTTCTTGATGCGATTCTCCAGATCGGGCTTGATCCAGTACTTCACGTGGTGGTGCAGCCGCGACTCGCGATGCACCAGCGTAACGCGGGCTCCATGCCGCCACAGGTCAAGAGCGGCGATGGCGGCGGAATTCTTGCCGCCGATCACCAGCACATCGGTGTCGTAGTAGGGATGAGCCTCGGCGTAGTAGTGCGAGACCTTGGGCAGATCTTCGCCGGGCAGGCCGAGTTGATTGGCCAGATCGTAGTATCCGGTGGAGACGATCACTTTGCGGGTGTGGTAGTCGTGGGGCCGGCCGGCGCGATCAGTGGCGGTGATGCTGAATTTCCCGTCTTCGCCCATGACCGTCTTGACCCACTCGTACTGGCGAATGTCGAGATGGTAATGCTCGGCGACCTTGCGGTAGTACTCGAGAGCCTCCTCGCGGGTGGGCTTCTGCAGGGAGGTAGTGAAGGGGATATCTCCAATTTCAAGCAGTTCGGGCGTAGTAAAAAAAACCATTCCTGCGGGATAGTGAAAAAGCGAATTCACCAGGCAGCCCTTGTCGAGAACGACAACGTTAAGCCCGATTTTCTGGGCTTCGATGGCGCAGGCCAGGCCGGTAGGTCCGGCTCCAATGACTAGGACGTCGGTGTGCACCTCGGGATGGGGAACGGCCTTCGCCTTGGGTAAAGTTACAACGTCTTCGGCGGTGAGAAAGTCGGGCATTTAGGATTCCGTGATCTTTGTGCCCACGCGGCGGGCGAGCGCAGATCAGAAAGCGATGATTCTAGCATGTGGCTGGTGGGGACATCGTTGCCATCACAAGTTCGTGTGCTCTGGGTCACAGTGGGGTGTTTGGTAAGCGCTATAATTTCCGGTTACCTCTTCTATCGCACTCTAGTAAGGACACACTATGCCAATCGCCGCAGAACCAGCCACGCACACACGCATTGAATCCGACAGCATGGGGAAGATCGAAGTCCCGGCCAACGTTTACTGGGGCGCGCAGACGCAGCGCTCACTGCTGCACTTCAACATTGGGCGCGACACTATGCCGCCGGAGCTGATCCGCGCCTTCGGCATGCTCAAGAAGGCGTGCGCGCTGGTGAACCAGGATCTGGGCAAGCTGCCGGCGGACAAGGCAAAGCTGATCGTGCAGGCTGCCGACGAAGTGATTGCGGGCAAGCTGAACGATCAGTTTCCGTTGCGCATCTGGCAGACGGGCAGCGGCACGCAGACCAACATGAACGTGAACGAGGTCATCTCCAACCGCGCCATCGAAATTGCGGGCGGCGAGATGGGATCGAAGAAGCCGATTCATCCGAACGACCACGTGAACATGTCGCAGTCGTCGAACGACACCTTTCCGGCGGCGATGCACATTGCGGCTGCGGAGCGAGTGAAGAACGCGCTGATTCCGGCGATCAAGAGCGTGCATGATGCGATCGCCGCCAAGGCGAAGGAATTCAATGACGTGGTAAAGATCGGCCGCACGCATCTGCAGGATGCCGTGCCGCTGACCTTCGGGCAGGAGTTCGGCGGCTGGGCCAGTCTGCTGGAGCGCGACATCAAGCGCCTGGAGCAAGCGCTGGACGGCCTTTACGATCTCGCCATCGGCGGAACTGCGGTGGGCACTGGGCTGAACACGCATCCTGAGTTCGCGGAGCGAGCCGCGAAAAAGATTGCCGAACTCACCGGACTTCCCTTCCGCTCGCATGGCAACAAGTTCGCCGCGCTTTCGGCGCACGATGAGATCGTATTCGCGCAGGGCGCGATGGAAACGCTGGCCGCATCGCTGATGAAGATTTCAAACGATATCCGCTGGCTGGCTTCCGGACCGCGCTGCGGGCTGGGCGAGCTTTCGATTCCGGAGAACGAGCCCGGGTCTTCGATCATGCCGGGCAAGGTGAATCCCACGCAGTGCGAGGCCATGACCATGGTGTGCGTGCAGGTTCACGGCGCGACTGCTGCGGTGGGATTCGCCGGCTCGCAGGGCAACTTCGAACTCAACGTTTACAAGCCGGTGATCATTTACAACTTCCTGCACTCGGTCACGCTGATCGCCGACGCCTGCCACGGATATGTCGAGTACATGATCAAGGGCATCGAGGTCGATCGCGCCAAGGTGGACTGGTACGTGAAGAACTCGCTGATGCTGGTGACGGCGCTGGCGCCGAAGGTGGGATACGACAAGGCCGCCAAGATCGCCCACACGGCGCACGTGGAGCACAGCAGCCTGCGCGAGGCGGCGTTGAAGCTGGGGTATCTCACGGGCGAGGAGTTTGATCAGTTGGTAAAGCCGGAGAGGATGACGCGGCCGTAGTGGATTTCGGCCTGAAAATAAAGTTTGGGGCTTCGTTGCGGCGGGTGTTGGACCGCTCGGGCCGTTCGCTTTTGAGCTGAAAATGCACCCAAAATGGGGCGGTACCCCCCTCCCCCCCCTTTTTGCATAATCTTTGGAATCATGATGTTAGCGGGAAATTCCCCGCAAAATACGGATGTCAAAGAACTTAGGTACTAAAATCTTTGAAACAAAGGACTTCGGGACGCGACTGATTGGCTTGTGCCAACCGTCACGGCCTCGACCATGATTGCGCAAGTGATCGACCGCGCGCAAGGGCAGATGTCACAGCTTTGGCCTGTGGAAATCTTGAGTGGTTGGGAAGTCCCCGTGCGCGGTGAACCTGCACAATGCAATTACGGTGTCGCAACAGCGCCTAGGGAAACGTGTGGCCCAGCTTAGTTCCGCACGGATGAATGAAGTGTGTGCCGCTCTGCGCTTCTCTCTGGGTTGCGATTCGAACTAGTTAGTGAAGCGTTCCGTCTAATCCGGAATTTCTCCGAATTTACCAAACCAGACCTGAGTGGGCCACCCGTCTGCCCCCAGATTTCCCGAAAGTTTGGAAGCAAACTACTGCGGTGGTCCTCGGGGCATTGCCCCGAGCCGGCGGCGGTGATCGCGGCGAAACGTGCAGGGCGAAAACTGCTGGTGAAATTGGGGACATCGCGGTATTGTATTCGCGGGTTGCGCAGGAGCATGGCTAAGCGTTCATCTCGTATAGATGTGTTGCTGCATCAGCAGACGCAAATCGAACAGGAACTCCAGTCGTTGAAGACCTCGTTCTGTGTCATGCGGTGCGACGTATGTCGTTCCACGGCGTACTACGTTACCCATGGCGACCTCGCTGGCGTTCGACTGGCGACAGACTTTTTCGATATCACTATTCCAGCCGCTGAAAAGGCTGGGGGCTGGGTCATTAGGACCATTGGAGATGAGATCCTAGTTCATTTTGACCAAACATCTGAAGCGCTTGATGCATCCATTCAAATTTTGGCGGTGCTTGCCCATTTCAATGAGTCTCGTGCCCTGGCGCACCAGATACACGTCAAAATAACTCTTCACTTCGGAGTGGGCTATGTCTTAGCCAACGACATCTATGGAGATTTCGTGAATGTCGCTGCAAAGATCGCAGCATCGCAGTCCGAACCGGATAGCATTCTCGTTTCCCGGGAATTCGTTCGACAGCAGTCCTCCTGAAATTCGCGGCGCATTCGAGCTCCGTGGCACCATCGCGGTAGATGGAAGACCAGGCTCTTTCACCCTTTACCAGTATTTGGGAGAGATGCCCGGATCAATTACCGAGGGGGAGAGTCTTGTTCGAAAGAAGCTCGTCGAGATCGCCGGAGAGCCGTCGGTTAAGAAAGCCGATAGGCTCCTGCGGGATCTCCTTGCAGACCTTCGGAGTGGAAAAACAGAACTTGTCAGGCATGAACCGGTGCCCATACCCGTTTTCACCTCGCAAGTGTTATCCGAGTTGGCCAGGATTGCAGGTTCCAAAGAACTGCGGTCCAAATACTGGAGCGAAGGGTTCCGCGAGGCAAGGAACGGGTGGGAGAAAAACCACGATATTGCCTTAGCAGATGCGCTAGCAAATGTCGCTGTTGACTGTTTTCGAGACGAATTTAACCCGATGAGCGACTCAGACCGCACTTATCAGCTTAGGCAGGCATGTCGCGTAACCGACGAAGGGCTGAAAATGCGATTGTCGGCCAGGGAGAAAGCTCGCTTACTGGCTAGGAAATCCTCGCTGGTTCGACACCTAGCGGCGACTGAAATCAGCCCGCGAGTAAGACGTCAGCGATTGGAAGAAGCGGGACGAATAGTCACTCTGGCATTGAAATATTCTATGGATCCTCCCCTGCTACTTGAGGCAGCTGCGGCTCAGTGGGCCCTGGCGTCCACTGAACCTTCGGACTACGAATATGCCGAGCGGTTGCGAGTTGCTGAACGCATTCTCACTAGTGGGTTTTTACAACCGTCCGAAGTCGGTCAGTTAGCGCTTGCGCGATTCTATCGTCTGACCTATCGCCCACTTGAATGTTGCGAGTGCTTCCCGAAGCGCAGCTTGCGTATCCGCCAACTACTGAGGAATTCCTTCCTGTACGCAGAAGCGGCTTCTCAGCTGGCGAGGTCACAATATCCAGTCGAGGTGGTTCGGCGGCACGTCTCGGAAGCACTATCAATCGTTGAACGGGCCCTAGCAGCAGGACTCGTGAACGCTCGCACACTCGTCGGATTGGCCTTCTTGCGGGAGGCTGCAGAACCAGGTGCACCTGCTGCAGTGGCTCTCGCCGAGCTTTATGCGGGCGACCAGGGGCTATCGTGGAGTGATGTGCTCCGGTGGATTTCGACCATAAAGGAAGACGATTTGGTGTCGGGAGCTTTTGTCCTTGGCATCGAAAGCAGCGGCGTTTTGAGTCGGTTAGCCACGTTCGCGCGTACAGTCCTGGCCAATTCTGATCTGGCTGAAGCGCTCGCCAAGGTTGCTGTGAAAATGGGCCCCCAGAATGCCGTCGCCTTAACGAACCTGGCCAGAGGCCTAGTCGCTACCGGTGACATGTCAAAGATTGTAGAGGCGGAGAGAATCATAGAAAAGGTGCCGAACTTTGCGGACCGTCGGTTCCGATGGTGGCGGGCTGTGCGAAGAGAAATCAAAGGCAAGCTGTATCCGAACGCCTTGGCCCGAAAACCAAAGGATCTCAAGCCCTGTGATGACAAGGCGGTTTTCACAGAGTTCGATCAACTAATCCATCGTCTGGACAACATGGCCGCAATCAACGCAGGAGATCGCTCGCTCCAATTTGGATACATAATCAAGGGGCTAGTGCAGTTGACGGCAGGAACTGAACTCATTCGCGATCGCCTCGAGAAGAGCGGCGAGATTGATGTTCAGTTCATGAGAATGCTTCTACGTCTGGTCCCGTTGTGGAAAGATGGGCCAATCACAATAGAGGACATTTCACAACATCTGGAGGGTAACGGCATTGCTGTTGTCATCTCCACCTCGGAATTCGGGCCTGAATTTTCCGAGTGGCAATCAGACGGGTCTCCCCGCAATATAGCGCTAGTGGGACGCCGGGATTGCGAAGGTGCGATTAGGGAGTATCTCAATTTCGACGAAATCTTGAGTAGGAGCCTTTCGTTTTATCGCGCTGCGCTGGGCATAAACGCTTCCCGCTTAGCAGTTGCTAGCCTCTAGTCTGCACGGTGTGGACGTGGATCGATTACCAGGTCAGAATATAGGCTCCAACAACGCAGTTTATCGCCCAAGCAATGAATGAAATCATCGTCGGCCAGCGGGCAAGGCGTAAGGCATCTGTTTTGTGCTTAACGATCGCGCTGAGTTGAAAAATCTCTGCAGTAAGATTTTTCAATAACGCCTGCTCGCTCATATTTTCCGTTTCGGCGTGATACCTTTCGGGGTCCCCGTGGCTGAGAATGTCGCTAGCAAACATAAGGCCGCTTGATAAACCTCTATGTTCTGACCCTCGCGGGCGAATAACTCGTTGGACGCAGACAGCTGTTGCCAGAAAACCAACTACCAATACGAGGCCCGCGGCAACATAAATCCAGCTAGTGAGCGCACCCTTACCGCTCCAGTGCAATTTAGCGGAGACATCCCTTGCACCTGGCAGCACGCCCGTCGCAAGAAATACCAAAAGAGTGATGAAGACTCCGGCCTTGACATCGAGCTGCCGAATTAGGGCTTGCTGGTTGTCGTAGTTGTGGCGGGCAAACTCAATTTGGTGTTCGAATCCCTTGACAGGTGTCAATGTTGATGAATGAGCCATAGAGTTGTTGCCTCGGACCCAGAGGATCTTACCTCTACGGCAGCCAACGCGCAAATGGATATGTCACAGACTTGGTCCGGCGAACAAAGCTAGATTGTCCTGATGCCATGGGGACTGACGCGTTTTCGCGAGAGTGGACATGCGAGCGGGCGTAGCGCCTGATACGCGCCACGGCATTCCCACGATGCTGACTGCGCGGGGAGAATTCCCTGAGGCAGCACAGGAGGCACCGGCAGTGTAGGGGTCCTTCGACTGCGAAACTGCTTCGCTTCGCGAGGCAGTTTCTTCGCTCAGGATGACAGGGCAATAGCCAAATTGGCGGGATGCGTCCAGCCGTCGAACTGCCCCACTCAAGCCAAAATCCGGCTTGAGTGGGCCGCCCGTCGCCGTATATACTTGGGATATCTTTTGGTATATACTACGTATCTACTTACTCGGGGGTTCTCATGCCGAAGGCACAACTAGCGAAGTGGGGAAACAGCCTAGCCGTCCGTATTCCTAAGGATGTGGCTGAACAAGCTCGTTTACGGGAGGGTGATGCGATTGTGATCGAGGCGTTGGAAGGGCACATCGAGTTGCGCCCCGCCGAGAGGATTCCAACCTTGGAAGAGCTAGTGGCGCAGATCACTCCGGAGAACCGGCACGGAGAAACGGATTGGGGACCCGATGTCGGTAAGGAAATCATCGAATGGTGAAGCCGTACGTGCCCGACGCCGGAGATATCGTGTGGCTGGATTTTGATCCGCAGGCTGGGCGTGAGCAGGGCCGACGCCGTCCGGCCTTGGTGTTGACCGACTCAGCCTACAATCGCGCTAGTGGTTTGTTTGTCGTCTGCCCTCTTACTAGCAAGCGCAAGCCTTATCCATTTGCGCTCCCAGTTGTTGTTGACAAGGTGGAAGGTTCCATTCTTGTGGATCATCTCAAGAGCATGGACTGGAACGTACGCGCTGTGAAGTTCCACTCCAAGGCAGGCCCAGCGCTGCTTGGCAGAGTCCGTGCTTACATCGCGGTCTTTCTGCGGATCCGCTGAGGCTGGCAGCGCGAAATCTGGCTGTTAGCAAATGCGGGGGCGAGGACGCCCCCGCGACAGCCGGCGGGACGCCGCGCTACATTCTAGAATGCCCAGCGCAGTAGCGCGGCGCCTACCGTGAAGCCCGCGCCTACTGAGGCCATCAGCACCAGGCTTCCCTTCTTCAGCTTGCCCTCTTCGATGGCCGTGTTCATGGCTAGCGGAATGGTGCCGGCGGTGGTGTTGCCGTAGCGCTCGATGTTGACGATCACGCTTTCTGGACGCAGCCCGAGGCGGTCGGCGGTGGCGTTGATGATGCGCAGGTTGGCTTGGTGCGGGATGAAGGCGTCGATGTCCGAACCTTTGAGGCCGTTGCGTTCGAGCAACTTCAGGCAGGCTTCGGTTTGCTTGCGCACGGCGAACTTGAAGACCTGCTGGCCGTCCTGGTGAACGACGTGCATCTTCTTGTCGACGGTTTCATGAGTGGACGGATTCAGGCTGCCGCCGCCGGGCATGGAGAGAAAGCAGCCGCCGGAGCCGTCGATTTCGTGGATGAAGTCGATCAGGCCAACGGAATCGTCTTCGGCAGGTTCGAGAATCACGGCGCCTGCGCCGTCGCCGAAGATCACGCAGGTGGCGCGGTCGGTGTAGTCGATGATCGAAGACATCACGTCGGCACCGATCACCAGGACTCGCTTATGAGTGCCGGAGGCGATGAATTGCGCTCCGGTCTGCACGGCGTAGATGAAAGCCGAGCAGGCGCCGGAGAGATCGAATCCCCAAACGCCCTGGGCGCCGAGCTTGTGCTGCACCAGGCAGGCGGTGGAGGGGAAGAACATGTCGGGCGTGACCGTGCCGACGATGATGGCATCGATGTCGCTGGGAGCTAAGCCACGCTGGGCAAGCGCCTTCTTGGCGGCCTCGACCGCGAGATCGCTGGTGGCCACGCCTTTGTCCACGATGTGGCGCTCGCGGATGCCGACGCGAGTCATGATCCAGTCATTGGTGGTGTCGACCATCTTTTCGAGGTCGGCGTTGGTGAGAAGGCGGGGCGGCACGTAGGTGCCGAGGGCGCTGATCTTGACGCGGATCGGATTGGCCAATGAGTGCTCCTGAATGGGTTCCTGAGTATGAGACTCAGTATTTTGCAGGATTGGGCGGAGAATGTCTAACCGATGTCAGGATACGACGGCGCCGGGCGATGAAAACACAATAAGCCAGGCACCGGGGACCCACTGCACACGCAAGAGCCCGTTACCGTTGCTTCCTTCCGGACCTGGCGGGGTTGGCGAGAGTACGTCGCGTGAGACCGATGCCTGACCTGAATCATTCTAACAAAGGCGCGTAGGGATTCCGGTCTGGCGGCGGCATTCACGGTGACGTAGGCAAAGGGCTGGTGACTTTTGGTGCAAGAAATGTGGAGGAAAGCCTTCCCTTCTCGATGGAACTTGGCGAACAATAGAGCTTCGTGTTGGCTCATGGGGCAGGTGCGGCGCGGCTTGAAGCCGCGCCCTTTCAAGACGGAATTGATAAAGCGAGATGCCGAAGACCTTGCCACAACTCGACGTGACCCCGGTGCCGCATGCAATCAACCAATACTTTGAACTTTCTCTCTATTTACTTGTTCTGATGGGCTTTGGTGCATTGGCTAGCACAGGCGGACTGGGCCTGCCCACCATCCTGCTGGTGGGAGCGGCGCTGGCGCTCCGCGGCTATTTGCTGGCGGAGCAACGGCGGGTTGTGATTTTGGAGCGCTGGACTACACCGCTCACAATCGGATATTTCGCTTTCTATGCCGTGGATTACTTCCTGCTTTCCCGCAGTTTTCTGACGTCGACGGTACACCTGGTGTTGTTCGCCGTGGTGGTGCGTTCCTTCTCGCTGCGCCGCGACCGCGACTACACGATGCTGGCGATCCTAGCCTTCCTGATGGTGCTGGCCTCAGCCGTGCTAACGGTGGATAGCGTTTTCCTGCTGTTCTTTGCCGGATTCATGCTGATGGCGGTGGCGACCTTCATCCTGATGGAGATGCGGCAGTCGGGCAGAACGGCCCGCTTTCAAGCGCGACACTCCCAACGATGTGAAGGAGCACCGGCATCTTGCCTTTTCGCTGGCGCGGGTGACACCGGCTTTGGTGCTGATGATATTAGTGGGCGCAGCAGTGGTGTTTTTTCTTCTGCCGCGCATGTCGGCGGGCTACCTGGGCAGCTACTCGTTCGGCACCGATTTTTCTAGCGGCTTTAGCGATCAGGTGCAGTTGGGCAGGATCGGGCAGATTCAGCAGTCGAACGCGGTGGTGATGCACATCCAGGTTGATGGAGATCAACACGGGCGCTACGCGCTGCACTGGCGTGGCGTGGCGCTGGCGAATTTCGACGGCAGGAACTGGTCGAACCCGCGTGAACCATACCTGCTGCAGCGGCAGCCGGACGGAAGCTTCGCCGTGCCGCTTTTCAGCCAGGGAGTGGCGCAAGCTGCGCTGGCACAGATTCAGACGGCGCCGGGAAGGTCGAAGCACCTGATTCATTACCGGGTGCTGATGGAGCCGATCGGCACCAACGTTTTTTTTCTCGCTCCCTGGGCGCGCCGCGTGAGTGGAGCCTATCGCGCGGTGCAGATCGACCGGGGCGGAGCGGTATACGATCTCGACGCTGAGCGCGCCGTGAGCCTTTATGAGGCGGACTCCGATATCTCCACGCCTTCCCCTGAGCAACTGCGGGAGGCAGGAGACTACCTTCCGCCGTTTGCTCTGACGTACCTCCAACTGCCCGGGCTTGATCCGCGCATTCCGCGGCTGGCGGCGCAGATCTCGGGATCGGTTTCCAACAACTACGACAAGGCGGCCGCGCTGGAAAAATACTTGAAGACGCATTACGGATACACGCTGCAGTTGCCGGGTTCGCTGGTCGCCGATCCTCTCGCGAACTTTCTTTTCGAGCGCAAGCAAGGACACTGCGAGTACTTCGCTTCTTCGATGGCCGTGATGCTGCGGACGCTACGCATTCCATCGCGCGTGGTGAACGGCTTCGTCAGCGATGAATTCAACGATGTCACGGGCAACTACGTGGTCCGGGCCAGGAATGCGCACGCCTGGGTGGAAGCCTACTTCCCTGGCTATGGATGGATCACGTTCGATCCTACGCCGGACAGCTCGGCCGGGTCACCGCAAGGCTGGAGCCGGGTGATGCTCTATCTGGACGCGGCGTCCTCGTTCTGGCGGGAGTGGGTAATCAGTTATGACTCTTCGCACCAATCCGTCCTGGGCCAATCAGTGTTGAGCGGGACGCGCAGTTCGATGGAACGAGCCCGCATGTGGGCCCGGCTGCGGTATGCGCGCATGCTGAATTGGGCGCGAAGAAAGCAGCGGAGCGTGGAGCACGCGCCGGATAGATGGTTCGGCGGCAGCGCGGCGGTTGCGCTCCTGTTGCTGGGGTTGGGCAACGTTGCGCGCATTGCCCGGATGATCCGCAGGAGACGGCTGCAGGCACATCCGGAGCGATCGCCGGATCAAGCGGCAGCGATGTGGTATGAACGGATGGCTCGGTATCTGGCGCGGCGGGGAGTGCGGAAGTCCACAACGCAGACGGCTCAGGAATTTGTGCGCGTCATCGCAGATGAGCGGTTGCGAACGCAGGTCGGGCGGTTCACGGACGCCTACGAATCGGCACGGTTCGGGAATTCTGCGGACGACGCGCTGCGACTGCCGCAGTTGTACGAAGAAGTGGAGCTGGCGACTAAGAATTAATCTCTGACTCTCCGCGCCACGAGGGCGTCGCACCCTCCCAATCGCAAGCAGCACAACAATTCGCAGCCTGATTAGAAATGGTAGACCAGCCCGATACCCAGGAAGTAGTTGTGCTGGCGAGTCTTTCCCGTGTCGGCCAAGGGCAGACTAGGCGTGCCCGACCAGAAGTCGCGGATCTGGCCCCGAAGGGCGAAACGGTGCCAGACTTTAACGTCCAGGCCCAATCCGGTCTGGAGCACACCAGTGGTTGAGGAGCCGCCGGGATTGGTGCCGTAGTAGATGAGGTTCTTATCCTCGGAGAAGTGGCCGAAACCGCCGCCGAAACTGACCCAGGGCGAAACCGCAGTGTCGGGAAACAGATTCAGGCGTACCGCGGGAGTAACGAAGATCTGCTTGTACTTAGTGGGGACGACGGGGCCGCCGGAGTTTAGTTTTTCATCCAGATTGAACGCCGCAGGGACTTCTCCCGAGACGGCAAAGATGGGAGTGGCCAGGAAGCGGTGCGCATAATTCACTTCGAACGTGAGCCCGTGGCCGGAGCGAACAAAAGGATTGATGGTGGGCGCGTTCGGACCGTGAATGCCCTGGTCGCTGATGAACATGCGGCCAATCACGCCGGTCACTTCATTCTTCTCGTCCTGGGCCCACGCGGAACCGCCCAGAATGGACATGATTACTGCCAGGACTGCGATGACGGCCTGTTTCCCAGACATTTCCCCTCCAGGATGCGGGACTCACATTTTCTGCGGTAACGCCTAGGGTAGCATGAAGGATAAAGTTTTCTTCCACAGGCACTAAGTTTTTGGTGCCGAGGATCAACCGGCAGTGCAGACGGGCTGAGGCTGGCAGATGGATATCCGGGGATGCCGCCGGAGAATGTTAGAATAACCAGATTGCATGCCCTCGAAAACCCTCAGTATTCCCCGTTTCCACGAGAAAAACACTGACCCTGCGTCGGAAGACCATGCTCGTAATGGGCGTCCACAGAAAGTGGGCTTTGTCAGCCTGGGATGCCCCAAGAACCTGGTCGACAGCGAGGTGATGATGGGCCTGTTGGCGCGGGCCGGGGCCGAACTTTCACCCCGAGCCGAGGACGCCGACGTGATCGTGGTCAATACTTGTTCGTTCATCGAAAGCGCGCAACAGGAATCGGTGAATACGATTCTCGAGATGGCTGAGCACAAGACCTCGGGGCGGGCCAAGAAGCTGGTCGTGGCAGGATGCCTGGTGGAGCGCTTTCGCGATGAAATCCGCAAGAGGATTCCTGAAGTGGACGGTGTGGTGGGCACGGGGGAGTTGCAGAACATCCTGGCGGCGACTGGGGTTGGAGCTGCTCCGACACCAAATGATTCCCCGTTCGTGGTGTTGCCTTCGCGGGCCGAAGGCGAGGCACGCATGGCGCAGGGGCGATTCTCTCGCGGGCAATGGGACGGTGCGATTGCAGATTTGCCCAACTATTTGTATGACGACGAGACTCCGCGCATTCTGGCTACACCGAAATCCACCGCCTACATCAAGATTGCGGAAGGCTGCGATCATCCCTGCACGTTTTGCATCATCCCGCAGTTGCGTGGGCAGTTTCGTTCGCGTCGGTTCGAGTCGGTGGTAGCGGAAGCCGAACGGCTGGCGCAAAGCGGCGTGCGGGAGATCACGTTGATCGGGCAGGACACGACTTGCTACGGCGAAGACTTCGGTCTGAAGGATGGTCTGGCGCTGCTGCTCGAACAACTCGCAAAGATTGAGGACCTGCGCTGGATCCGATTTCTCTACGCCTATCCCAACAAGATCACGGGCAAACTGCTGGAGACGATCGCATCCTCCGAGAAGATTTGTTCTTACATGGATGTGCCGTTGCAGCATGCCTCCGCGCCGGTGCTGAAGCGCATGAAACGCGGGGGCGGAGCGGACGTCTTTCTGCGGTCGATCAGCAAGATGCGGCGCGCGATTCCTGATCTGACCTTGCGTACCTCGTTCATCGTGGGCTTTCCGGGAGAAACCGAGAAGGAATTTGAAGAGCTGTGCGAATTCGTGCGCGAAGCCCAGTTTGACTGGATGGGAACTTTCTCCTACTCCGATCAGGAAGGCGCAGACGCCTATGGATTGGACAAAAAGCTTTCGGTCCGCGAGATCGAGCGGCGGCGCAAACACTTGATGGGAATCCAGCGCCAGATCAGCAAGAGGAAAAAGAAGGCGCTCGTGGGGCAGGAGTTCGACCTGTTGCTGGAGGGCGCGTCGGAAGAAACCGATCTGCTCATGGAAGGCCGCACTTCGATGCATGCACCCGAGATTGACGGCAAAGTCTTCGTAAACGACATTCCAGACGACAGGGTTCCGGAGCCGGGCGAGTTTTATCGTTGCCAGATCACGGAAGCGCACGATTATGATCTGGTGGCGAGGATTCTGTAAGATTCTTTGCTCCGGATCCTTTTGTTCCTGGAACATTCCCCGGCCATGCCTCGCAAACGCGCACTCAAACTCCGCTGCCCGATCTGCAAGAAAGCCGTGAAGAGCCGCGACCCGGAGTTTCCTTTCTGCAGCGACCGCTGCCGCACGATTGATTTGGGCAAGTGGGCCAGCGGAGCCTATGTGATTCCATCGCCGGTGACGGACGCAGAGGAGCAGATTCGAGAGAGCGCTCCGGAGGATCCGGAAGAGGAATCATGAAAAAGAGCCCAGAATCCAACAGTAACGCCGGCGTCCCGCCGAAGCTGCAGCATTGGGAATGGGTCTGGGTGCGTGGGCGGGACGCCCGCGCGACAGCCGCCGAGGACAGCGGCGCTACGGCAAGCGGCGCTACGAAGACTGCGTGATCATGAAATCGACACTCGAACCGACTCCGCCATGGGCTACTCTGGTTGCCACGTTCTTCGGGGTCGGGCGGCTGCGCCCTGGGCCGGGGAGCTGGGGATCGGCCGCAACCGTGTTATTGTGGGCGGCGCTGGCCCACGCGCTTGCGCCTTCGTTGCGGACACCGGTTGCAATCGCCTTGGCCGTGGTGGTCACGCTGATCGGAATTCCCGCGGCTACACAGGTCGCGCGAGGCTCCGGAATAAAGGATCCACAGTTTGTGGTGATCGATGAGGTGGCGGGGCAACTGGTAGCTCTGGCCGCCGTGCCGCTGGCATGGAAATCTTTTCTGGCGGGCTTTATACTTTTTCGTGTCTTCGATATCGTCAAACCGCCGCCGGTGCGACAATTGGAGGCGCTTCCGGAAGGCGCCGGAATTGTGCTGGACGACATTGCCGCCGGTCTCTACGCGCTGGGAATTGTGCATCTCTTGTTGCACTTTGGTCTTCTAAGATAGTGTCTTCTGAAGTAGTGCGAGTATTTTCCTCATGGGATTCTCCGACCGCATCCTGGGTAAGAAAAGCGTGAATGGCGGACCGCACATCGAGTCCGTATCGCCGGTGCTGGCGCTGGCGGGGGGCGAAGTCCGCATCGCGGGCTCGGGATTGCGGCCGCAGCAGTACCAGCGCCCGCGCGTGCAGTTCGGCGACGTAGAGGGCGGCGTGGTGATCAGCTCGGATGCCTTTCTCGTCGCCCGCGTTCCCGAGGGAGCAACTTCAGGCCCGGTAGTGGTCGCCACCGATGGGCATGTCAGCAACGCGCACACCGTCAAGGTGGCCGTTCCCATCGCCGAGAATCTGCACCCCGTGACCAACCCGGCGCTCGATGCGCAAGGCAACATCTACGCTACGTTTTCCGGTTCACGCGGGCAAAAGGTTCCGGTTGCGATCTTCAAGATCGATACCAACTACGCCATAAAGCCGTTCGTCGTCGAGATGATGAACGCAACCGCGATCGCCTTCGATCGGCAGGGGCAGATGTATGTTTCATCGCGGCATGACGGTGCGGTCTATCGCGTGGCGCCAAACGGAAGTATGACCACGTATGCCGAAGGCATGGGGGTGGCCACGGGCATAGCTTTCGATCGGAGCCAGAATCTCTATGTGGGCGACCGCAGCGGCACGATCTTCAAGATCGGCCGCGATCAGCAAGTATTTGTGTTTGCCACTCTGGAGCCGAGCGTTTCCGCGTATCACCTGGCCTTCGGTCCGCAGGGAGACCTTTTTGTCACTGGGCCGACCACGTCGAGTTTTGACTGCGTGCACCGAATTGATCCGCAGGGGACGGTACACACGTTTTTCCGCGGCCTGGGACGCCCGCAGGGCCTGGCTTTTGACTCGGCGGGCAACTTGTATCTGGCAGCATCGCTCTCGGGCAAGCGCGGCATTGTGAAGATCACGCCGGAAGGCAAAGCCAGTCTGGAAGTCGCGGGGCATGGACTGGTGGGACTGGCCTTTGCGCCCGGACGAAGCGTGATTCTGGCGACTACCGACGCCGTGCATCATCTCTCCTGGAACATTGCGGGGCTGCCGCTGCTGCCGGAATAGCGGAAGGCAGTTCTCAGTTCTCAGTTCTCAGTAGCATAGGTCAGGTTTTTCTGAGTACTGAGAACTGAGAACTGGCCTTTTCATTTACACTTCTCCCGTGAACGCTGAAATCATCGCGGTTGGCTCTGAGCTACTCACGCCCTTCCGCATGGATACGAACTCTCTCTATCTCACCGAGCAGATCAATCAGTTGGGCGTTGAAGTAATTTTCAAGAGCGTGGTCGGCGATGATCTCAAGCGCCTGGTTGCGGCCGCGCAACATGCGCTGTTCCGTTCGGAGATCGTGATTTTCAGCGGCGGCCTCGGACCTACCGAAGATGACCTTACCCGGGAAGCAGTGGCCGAAGCTCTCGATGTTTCGTTGCGCCGTGATGAAGATGTGCTTGCCGGCATTGAGCGGCGTTTCGCGGCGCGCGGCTGGAAAATGGCCTCCAACAATGCCAAGCAAGCGGATGTGCTCGAGGGAGCGGTGGTGCTTCCCAATACGAATGGAACTGCACCGGGACAGTGGCTGAGCGGCAAGTTCGATGGGCGCGAGCGCATTGTTATCCTGCTGCCCGGACCTCCGCACGAGTTGAAGGCCTTGTTTGAGGCGGAGTGCCGCGAGCGGCTGCGCGCCAAGTTGCCGGTGGCATTCCTGGCTAACCGCGTGCTGAAGGTGGCCATGCTCGGCGAGTCTCATGTGGATGCGCGAGTGGCGCCCATCTACAAGCGATTTAGCGACGTGCAGACCACCATTCTGGCGGGAGCGGGAGAGGTCCAATTGCATTTCAGGGCGCGCGCCGGGACTCTGGAAGCGGCGCAGGCGCGCGTGGATGAGGCTGCCGACGCGGTCGAGGAAGAGCTGGATGATGCGGTCTTCTCGCGGGACGGCGAGTCGCTCGAGCAGATCGTGGGCTACTGGCTGCAGATGCGCAATGCCACGCTGGCAGTGGCGGAGTCGTGCACCGGCGGTCTGCTGGGTGAACGGATTACGTCGGTAGGCGGCAGTTCGCGCTACTTTGCCGGCGGCGCGATCGTCTACTCGAACGCAGTGAAGACCGAACTGGCGGGCGTGCCCGCCGACATGATTGAGCGTCACGGGGCGGTGAGCCCCGAAGTGGCGGCGGCGCTGGCAGAAGGCATCCGCTACCGCTGCGAGGCGACGCTCGGGATCGGCATCACGGGTGTGGCCGGGCCCACGGGAGGAACTCCGGAGAAGCCCGTGGGATTGGTGTTCCACGCGTTGGCCAGCGCCAGCGGAACGGAAGTGATCGAGCGGCACTTTCCCGGCGACCGCAAGCGCATACGGTGGTTTGCCACCACGCTGGCGCTGGACATGGTGCGAAAGAAGTTGATGTGAGGAAAAGCTGCTAGCTAACTCAGAAGCCAGAGGCGTAGGAGGCAGTAGCCAGGAGCTAGCAGCCAGAAGCCGACTTTATGCGCCTTTTCGTTGCTCTCGATATCGACGATTCTATCCGCGGTCGAATTGCCCGCTTCCTCGACGGCGTGCGCGGATTTGCTGCCGATGCGCGCTGGGTGCGGCCCGAGTCGCTGCATGTAACTTTGAAATTCATCGGCGAAAAGCCTGCGGAGACAGTTGAGAACATCAAGCGGGCGCTGGAATCGATTGCTGCCAAAACGTTCGAAATGAACTTTCGCGGCTACGGATTCTTTCCGGGCGTGCGGGCGCCGCGAGTGTTCTGGATAGGAATTGAAGCGGGGCCGGGCCTGTCTTCTCTGGCTGCAATCGTGGATGAGAAGCTGGCTTCGCTCGACATCCAGAAAGAGGAGCATGCGTTCAACCCACATCTCACGCTGGCGCGGGGTGGAGGAGGTTCAGCCTCGCCGCGCAAGCAAAAGGGAGACCACCCGAACCGCAACTTTCAGCACTTGCAGGAAAAACTGGCGGCCCTGCCAGCGCCTGAGTTTGGTACCATGACGGTCCGCGAGTTCTTTCTTTACCAGAGCCAGCTTTCACCCGGTGGCTCAAAGTACTCGAAGCTGGCGGGATTTGCTTTGCACTAGCGCACGCACGTTACGCTCAATGTCCACAACGCTTCTGATCGCTCTGATCGCCGTCGTCAGCTACCTGCTGGGGTCGATTCCCTTCGGGTATCTACTTGTGCGCATCTTCCGCGGCGAAGATGTGCGCCAAAGTGGCAGCGGAAATATCGGGGCGACGAATGTCTCCCGCAAATCGCCGGGCCTCGGGGCGTTGACTCTGCTGTTGGACGCAATGAAAGGAAGCGTGGCGGTCGGGCTGGGATATCTTTTCTCGGGTCGAATGCCGGGCGGAGTTCTGCCTTATCAAGCGATGTCAATGGCGGCATTTTGCGCGGTTGTAGGCCACATGCTCCCGGTCTGGCTGAAATTTCGCGGCGGCAAAGGAGTGGCCACTGGGCTGGGCTCATTTGTGGTGATCGCTCCCAAGGCGGTGCTGGTGGCCGCGGTTATCTTTATCGTAGTCGTGGTTCTATTTCGTTACATTTCTCTCGGGTCGATTATCGCGGTCGCATCTTTTCCGCTGCTGGTTTACGCGATGCACGCGTATGGCAACGCCCCGATGGCTCTTGTGTTCATGGCCGCCACTTCCCTGCTCATCATCGCCCGGCACCGCCAAAACATCCGCCGCTTGCTGTCGGGCACGGAAAACCGACTGGGAGGGAAGCGCTCGTGAGCGAGATCGCGATCATCGGTGCGGGCGCCTGGGGCACGTCGCTGTCGATTGTTCTGGGGCGCAAAGAGACTCACCGGGTTCGACTGTGGGCTCACGAAAAAGAAGTTTACGAGTCCATCGTCCAGCAACGAGTGAACGGGCAGTTTCTTCCGGGCCAGCCTATCCCAGCTTGTGTGACGCCCTGCACCGATCTGGAGGAGGCGCTGGAGGACGCGGCCATCGTGGTAAGCGTGATGCCTTCGCAACATTGCCGCCGTCTGTTTGAACGGATGCGGCCGCACCTGCGCGCGGAAACTATGATCGTCAGCGCAACCAAAGGATTGGAAGAAAACTCCCTATTGCGCATGACCGAAGTGGTCGCACAGGTTCTCAAACGCGATGACATACCAGTGCCGCGAATCGGCGCTCTCAGCGGACCCTCGTTCGCGCTGGAAGCGGCGCGCGGAGATCCAACCGCAATCACCATCGCGTCGCAAGATAAAGAACTCGCGCGCACCGTCCAGCAGGAGTTCAGTCATGCCAGCTTTCGCCTCTACACGAATGAAGATCCAATCGGCGTGGAACTGGGCGGCGCATTGAAAAACACGGTCGCAATTGCCGCCGGCGTTAGCGCGGGTCTTGGCTTGGGACACAATTCCGTGGCAGCCCTCATTACGCGAGGTCTGGCGGAGATGACGCGCCTGGTGGTGGCTTGTGGAGGCAAAACCGAAACCATGGCGGGCCTCGCGGGCCTGGGCGACCTGGTGCTGACCTGCACGGGCGGCCTCTCCCGCAATCGCAGCGTGGGCGTCGAACTTGGCCGCGGACGAAAGTTACCCGAGATTCTTGCCGGAATGCATGGCATGGTCGCCGAAGGAATCTTTACCACGACGGCGGCGGTGGGACTGGCCCGTGCTCGCGGGGTTGAGATGCCCATCACCGAGCAGATGCATGCCATCTTGCACGAGGGCAAAGATCCGCGCGAGGCAATTTATGAACTGATGACCCGCAGCAGCAAAAGCGAAACGCTCAGAACGTAAGGCGGCAGCGGGCAGGTGTGTTTCATTGCCAAACCCGCGCCAGACGCCCGCTTTGAGTGGTACTTTGGTAATGACAAAGCCCACGGTTTTCCGCTCCGAGCACTCCCTGCCCCGCTAGAATTCTATAGATACCCTGTGAAATCCGCCGCCACTTCGATCGACGGCGCCTTAGAACTGAGCCAAGGGAGCGACTTGCCTTCCACAGCACCCAATCCGGCGCGCGTCCCCATCTTGTACGTAATTCTCGGCGTGCTGCTGGTGATCAGTATCGTCCCCATGTACTTCTATTCCGCGCAAGTGGAAGCCATCAACCGGGATCGCCTGAAGACCAACGAGATGCTGTTGCAGAATACGGTGACGCGGTCGCTGGCCGACGATCTTTCGCAGCACGAGCGCTCCCTGCGGATGATGCTGGCCAACCTTTCGTCGGCGATTCAGGTGGCGAGCGGCGGCGACATTGGCGGCAAGAACATCCAGGCGCCGGAGTTGCGCGCGCTGCTGGAGAACTTTGTTTCCTCCTCCGATGAACTGGCTTACGCCACTCTGCTCAACTCCGAAGGTAAAGGAGTTTCTGCCGGACGCATCGCACCGGACGCTTTTTTGCAGCGTGAATTGCAACATGCCTATGACGCCGCCCGCGATGGCCGTGCCTACAACGGGCAGGCGCTGCAGGTGGGAGACGGCAAGTCCGCGCGGACGGTTTTGCTGGTGAGCAGTCCCGTGAGCTACGGCGGGCGTTTTCTGGGCATGGTGGGCACGGTCGTGGATCTTCAATTTCTGATTCGCCGCCTGCAGGAGGTCAGCGGCGGCGGTTTGATTCCGTATGTTGTGGACGCTCAGGGCCGGCTGGTGGCTGCCGGCACTTCACAATACGTGACCGGCCAGGACATGAAAAACCTGGAGATCGTCCGTAATTTTGTGGACGAGGGCAGCAAGGCGCAGTTGGCCGCCACCAAGGAATTCGCCGTACACGAGGGCAAGAACAGCGTGGAGATGCTCGGCACCTACAGCCCGGTCACGCCGCTCGATTGGGCAGTTGTGGTGCAGAAGCCGCAACTCGAAGCCTACCGCGGCGTCATCGAGATGCAGCGCACAGCCCGGTTGCTGGCGGTGCTGGCCGTGCTGCTGAGCATCGGCGTAAGCATTTTCGCAGCCCGCAGGATTACCTACCCCCTGCAGGTCCTGACGCAGTCCAGCCGCGCTCTGGCGCGGGGCGACTTTTCGCAGCGGGTCCACCTGGCGAGCCGCACCGAAATCGGCGAATTGGCCGAGACCTTCAACACCATGTCGCAGGACCTGGAACAGTTCGTCGAAGACTTGAAGCGGGCCGCGGAAGAGAATCGTGCTCTGTTCTTAGGCTCGATCCAGATGCTGGCGGGAGCGGTCGACGAGAAGGATCCCTACACTCGCGGCCACTCCGACCGGGTCACGCGGTACTCGCTGATGATCGGCAAGGAACTGAACTTGCCGGCCGCTTTCATGGAGACGCTGCAGATTTCCGCGCAGCTCCACGACGTGGGCAAGATCGGAATCGAAGACCACATCCTCAAGAAGCCGGGCGCCCTCAATGCGGAAGAGTTTGAGGTCATGAAGACCCATACCACAAAGGGCGCCAATATGCTGCGCCCCGTAACCCAACTGGCGGAAATGCTCCCCGGCATTGAACTTCATCACGAAGCGCTCGATGGCCGCGGCTACCCTTACGGCCTCAAGGGAGATCAGATTCCGCTGTTGGCGCGCGTGATCGCGGTGGCCGACACTTTCGATGCGTTGACCACTAATCGCCCTTATCAACATGCCCACACTCCGGAAGAAGCGTTGAAGATCATTCACAATCTCGCCGGCAAACGGCTTGATCCCGAGCCGGTGGCAGCGCTGACGGCGGTTTACGAGCGGGGCGAGATTCGCATCCAGCGCAGCATCGCAATCAAAAGGCCGGTGGCCGCCGATCCGGCCGCGAGCGTCCCCCCGGCTGCCCCGGCGCTGCCCACGGCGGAAGCTGCCAACCTCGAAAGAACGCGCGTTTAAAGAGTACCTGGTACCCAGTACCCAGCACCGAGCAATACCTCCCTGCACACGATCTCGCCAAATCCTTTCATTGCATCTTCTCGGTACTCGGTACCAGGTACTCGGTACTGATACTGACCGCTATAATCAAACCTCAGGATTTCCTTCATGATTCAAACTTTGTTCGGCAGTACCGAAGAAAAGAAAACTGGACTTTTCGAGCGCATGAAGCAGGCGGTCACGCGGACGCGTGAGAACCTTGCCGAGCGCATCGAAGAGGTCGTTTCCATCGGCAAGGAAATCGACCGCAACACGCTCGACGATCTGGAGGCCACGCTAATCGGCGCCGATCTCGGCACCACGACCACCCAGGAAGTGCTCGGCAAGCTCCGCGACAAGGCCGACCGCAAACAAATTAAGGATGTACAGGAACTGAAGCGGCTACTGAAGGAAGAATTGCTGGCGATTCTGAGTGCTGCGAATTCCCGGCCTGTCCAAAGAGTAGACGCTGCTCCTGAAGTGATTCTGGTGGTGGGCGTGAACGGCACCGGCAAGACCACAACCATCGGCAAGTTGGCGCAGGTATTTCGCGGGCAAGGCAAGAGCGTGCTGCTGTGCGCGGCCGATACCTTCCGCGCGGCGGCCATCGATCAACTGGAGATCTGGGGTCAGCGCACGGGCACGGAAGTGATCAAGACCAAGCCCGGCGGCGATCCCGCGGCCGTGTTGTTCGACGCACTGCAAGCCGCCACGGCGCGGAAGACCGACTACGTGATCGTCGACACCGCGGGCCGCCTGCACACCAAGACCAGCCTCATGTCCGAGTTGGATAAAATGCGCCGCACGGCGCAGCGCATTATTCCTGGAGCGCCGCACGAGACGCTGCTGGTGATGGACGCAACCACCGGGCAAAACGGCTTGCAGCAGGCGCGCCTGTTCACGCAGTCGGCGGGCGTCACCGGAATCGTGCTCACCAAGCTCGATGGCACCGCCAAGGGCGGCGTGGTGGTCGCCATCTCGCGCGAGTTGGGGCTGCCCGTGCGATTCGTTGGTGTAGGCGAGAAGGTGGGCGATTTGCTGCCCTTCGACCCAAAAGAGTTTGTGGATTCGCTGTTCGAATAAAGATTCTCTTTCACCACGGAGACACAGAGGCACGGAGAAGAGCAAACCCTGATGTCTTTCTCCGTGACGGAGCCTGCCCTGAGCGAAGCCGAAGGGTGTCTCCGTGGTGGATTTTTTGGCTGATTCTCACGCATCCAGGATGCCCGACCACGCTACTGACGAGAAGTTCCTGCACCGTGCGCTAGACCTCGCGCGTCAAGGCATCGGACTAGCCTCCCCCAATCCCTATGTCGGCGCCGTGATCGTCGACCCGCAAGGCGAGGTCGCGGGCACGGGGGTTTACACCTACGATGGCGTGAAGCACGCCGAGGTGCGCGCCCTCGAGCAGGCGGGCGACAAGGCCCGCGGCGGCACGCTCTACATCAATCTCGAACCACACTCGCACCAGGGCCGCACGCCCCCGTGCTCCGACGCTTTGATCGCCGCCGGAATTCATCGCGTGGTTGCTTCCATGCCCGATCCCAATCCCAAGGTGAGTGGACGAGGATTCGAAAAGCTGCGCGCCGCGGGCGTCCATGTGGAAATTGGCCGCCTCGAAGCGGAGGCCCGCCGTCTGAACGAGGCCTTCGCCCGTTACATTCGCCACGGCGTTCCTCTGGTCACATTGAAAACAGCGATGACGCTTGACGGCAAGATTGCTCCGCCGCCCGCAGCAGGGTCGAACCGGACGGCGGGAACTCCTGCAGGAGGATGGATCACCGGCGAGATGGCGCGCGCGCAGGTCCAGCAACAGCGCCACCAGAGCGATGCCATTCTGGCCGGCGTGGGAACGATTTTCGCCGACGATCCGCTGCTCACCGATCGCAGCGGAAATCCGCGGCGGCGCCGGTTGCTGCGCGTGATTCTCGATTCGCATCTGAGACTCCCGTCGGAGTCGCGTATGGTGCAGAGCGTCGCGAACGCGGGCACATTAGGGAACGATGTCCTGGTTTTTTGTTCCTCGGGCGAGGACAAGAAGAAGCGTGAACTGGAAGCCTGCGGCATTCGGGTTGAGCAACTCCCACCGGCAGCATCGGATGGCCGACCGGATATTCATGCAGTCCTGCGCCGCCTGGGACAACTCGAAATCACGAGTGTCATGATCGAAGGTGGATCGACAGTGAACGGGATGGCGCTCGACTCCGCTGTAGTCGACAAAGTTTTTCTATACTACGCGCCGAAGATCACAGCGGGCACGGGATCGGTTCCATTCACCGCAGGCGCAGGCTTCCACCCAATGAATGAGGCGCTGCGGGTCAAGCATCTCCACCTGCATCGTTTCGGAGAAGACTTCGCGGTGGAAGGGTACCTGCGCGATCCCTACGAGGAGTAACTTCACCACGGAGCCACTGAGTCACGGAGACAAACGATTCAAGAATGTTTCTTCTCCGTGTCGAAGCTTGCCCTGAGCGCAGATGAAGGGTGCCTCCGTGGGTTTATGATGTTTCTTTACTGATCGAGGTCCTCATGTTTACTGGCATCGTTGAAGAAGTCGGACGCGTCACACGCATCGAACAACGCGGCGAGAATCGCCGCATCACCATTGCAGCCGAGAATGCACCTGAGGAACTGAAGTCCGGGCAAAGCGTCGCGGTGAGCGGAGTCTGCCTCACGGCGCTCGACATCAAGCCCGGCTCGTTCTGCGCCGATTTGGCCCCAGAAACCTGGGTACGCACGTCGTTCTCCCGCATGCACGAGGGCGCGCTGGTCAACCTGGAACTGCCCATGAAAGCCGATGGTCGCTTCGGCGGGCATATCGTGCAAGGGCACGTGGATGGCGTCGGCAAGCTCATCGCCCTGGAGCGCATTGCCGACTCGGAAAACTGGTGGCTGCACATCGAGTTACCCCGTGATGTAGAGAAGTACACCGTCTACAAAGGTTCCGTCTGCATCGAAGGCATCAGCCTCACTGTGGCCAAGCTTGAGGGAGGAACCTGCACCATCGCCATCATTCCGCACACCGTGGAGATGACGAACCTCAACTCGCTCAAGCCCGGCGATCCCGTTAATCTCGAAGCCGACCTGATTGCGAAGTATGTCGAGAAGATGATGAGCAGCGAGCCGGCAGATAGCACGCTCACCGTGGAAGAGTTGGTGCGGCAAGGATTCTGAAAACGGTGGTCAGTGGCCAGTGATTAATTCGTGAGTCGTCAGGACGCGACCTTAGACTATGCAGGACGGCAGGTCAACACCATCTCCCCAATCGTCTGATTCCGGCCTCTGTGGTGATTGCGCTCATGCCCGGCGAATCCAATCCGACCGGGCCTCAACATTCCTGCAGTGCCAGCTTTCGTTCACCGACTCCCGGTTTCAGAAATATCCGCGCCTGCCGGTTCTCAGGTGCAGCGGCTATGCCAAACAAGCTTCCAAATGAGCAAGGCCCTGTCCGCCTCCGTCGGGTCTAACGCAAGCTCCGTCCCTTCGGTGCATGCGGGAATCGTGCTGTGTTAGGAATGGCGACATTCCAGCTCACCGTTTATCATCGCTTGCGACGATCACATCCTTACTAGTCTCCGAGGAGGTCACATGAACCACGTGCCGCGTGTGGGAGTGCTGCTGAGTCCAATTGCATCCAAGGTTAAGTTTGCGCTTATGGTTGCTGCTTCTCTGGCCCTGAGTTTCTCTGCTGTTCAAGCGCAGACGGGTGTTGCCAAAGATCATCCCCAGCGTTCGGGGGATACGTCAATCCGCGCGCAACTGGTAGGCAGCTGGCGCCTCGTCTCACGGCAGAGCAGACGAATCAATGGGGAACTCGAAGTCGATCCGGGATTGTCCGCTGCCCCGCTTGGTGTTCTTATCTACGACCAATCTGGCCACGTCGCTGCGCAGCTCTCACGCCGGGATCGCACGGTCGCGATGGTTGGAGAAGAGTGTCAGGCGGCAGCGACAACAAAAGGAACTCCAGACACTGCGCAGACTATCCTTGGATACGATGCCTATTTCGGTACCTATACGATCAACGAACGCGATGGCATAGTCACTCACCACCTGGACGCTGCACTATGGCCCGGAGACATAGGGAAAGACATCGACCGTTCTTTTACAGTCTCTGGTAACCGGCTAACCATCAGTTTCAACACGACTACGAGAGAAGGTGTGAAGATTACACGGACGCTGGTTTGGGAGCGAATGAGGTAGGGTGCCTGCCAATTCCGCAGGTTGCTGCGGGCAATTCTCGACAAGTCGTCGGCCACTCGGAACGGACCCACTACCTCGCTCGGACTGGTGGCCGAGTGGAGTCGCGTCTCAAGAAACCCAACGGCACAGTTTCTACGCTTCCAGCTTCAGTTCGTCCAGTTCGAGAAATTCCTGCACGATAGGCTCCTTGGATTTTTCCATCTCCGCCGAAGTGCCAAAGAAAATTGCCTTTCCTTCATACAGAAAGACCACCCGGTCGGCCAGCTTTTTAGCCAGCCGCATGTCGTGGGTGACGACGATGCTGGTCAGGTTCAGTTGGACCTTTAACCGCTTGATGAGATCGCCGAGCAGTTGCGCCATCAGCGGATCGACCATGGTGGTCGGCTCGTCGTAGAGAACGCATTCTGGCCGCGAGGCCAGCGCCCGCGCAATGGCCACCGAGCGCTTCATGCCGGTCGAGAGATCCGAGGGCAGCAAGTCGCGCATCTCCTGCACACCCACCATCTTCAACAGTCCGTCGACGATCTCGTAGATTTGCTCTTCCGACAAGTCTCTGGTTTCGCGCAGGGGAAATGCCACATTCTCGCCCACCGTCAGGGAATCAAACAGCGCCCCGTTCTGAAAGACCATGGTGACTTTCTTTCGGATCGCTTCCATCTGCTGTTCAGAAAAGTTTGTGACGTCTTCGCCGGCGACGATCACACGGCCGGAGTCCGGCTTGAGGAAACCCATGAGGAGTTGCAGCGAAACCGATTTGCCCACGCCACTGCGCCCCAGGATGCACACGGTTTCGCCGGGCATGACGTTGAAGCTGACGCGATCGAGCACCACGTTTTCGCCAAATGCCTTGGAAACCTCGCGGAACTCGATGTAAGGCTGCTGGACGGGATCGGGCATCGGTTGGCTCTCGCAAATTCACTTCTGTGCAGCGGTGGTCAGACCCTTCACTTCTCGGCCTCCAACTCCTCCGGTGTGTTCAGGTTGCGGAAGAGAGCGCACGAGAATCCGGCGCTTTCCAACTCTTCTCGCCCGATTACTCGGGTCCGAACCGTATCGAACAACAAGTCGATCCGGTTTCGTCCGGCGCGCAAAGCGTTCTCTGCCGCGTCGGCGAATTCCCGGCGATAAATGGCGCACAGCGGTTGCCAGCCCTCGCCGTCACGCGGAACCACCGCTGCCGCCTCGGGCGCACCCGGGCCTGGCTGATCAAATACTGCAAGAACGCCCACGAGATAAATGGCGTGTCCACGGCCAGCATCAGGTTGAGTTCCGTCAACGAAGACCGCAATGCCGCATGAATTCCGCCCAGCGGCCCGCAGTCGCGGAATATATCTTCCACCACCGGGGCAAACGGCGCAAACTTTTCGGGACCTCCCACGATACTCACATCCGGAGTGACAGAGCGCGCCAAGTCAAGCGCCCGCGCCAGCAGTGTGCGGCCATCGTACTCCACAAACGCCTTGTCCACGCCCATGCGGGTACTCTTGCCACCTGCGAGGATGAACACGGTCACATCGTGTGAGCCGACATTTTCCATCCGGCGATCATACACTTAGCCTGCGTGGGGCGGTTCGGAGTCCTCTGTCTTGCTTTTTTCAGAAAGCCTTTCACCACATAAGTACATGGATCAACGCGGTTTGCCTTCGGGTTCATCCCCGTGACCGACACATAAGTAACCTACCCAAGAAGCCTGCTCCGGGAGATGATGAGACTTCGGGCGTTAGGTCCGAAAGTAACCATCATGCCGCAGAAAATCATGGACGTTCTTATGCTCGGGCGTTGTTCCCACGAGTTCTCCTGGCCACGGCGCGGCGCTGACGGTGACTACTATCAGGTTTGCCTGTTGTGCGCAGCCGAGTACAAGTATGACTGGACCACCATGCGCCGTACCAAGCGCTTGGAGCATGCCAAGCCCGAAACCATCCGGCGCAGCCACACACGGGAGAAGCGGCCGTCCTGGACCCCGCGTGCCCGCCGCCTGAAGCTGGATGCGGCTCTTCGCTACCGCGTCAACAGCACCAGTACCTGGTATGAGGGCAGGATCGATAACCTCAGCCAGACCGGCGTGCTGTTTAATGGCCCGCAACAGCTGCCGGTGAATGCCTTGATCGAGATGGTGTTTGAGATGCCCGAAGAGATTTCCGGCCAGAAGAACCGCAGCGTGCTCTGCCAGGGGCGCGTCATCCGCTCCATCGACCAAGCTGAAGAAACTCAGGATCAAGATAGGGAAGGCAGCGCCAACTCTTTGGCCGCATCCATCGTCAACTACAAGTTCATCCGCTAGAGCATCTGGCCGCGAGCGGCTTGTCCCTTCGAAGTCGAACTCGCCGCTCTGCTTCGCTTCGTCGTACACTCTGGATGCACGATCATCCCTCCATGCCTCCAATCACAGCGTTGTTGCACACCATGAACGATACCTTGCGCCTGGGGCGGGCGCTCGAAACGCTTCTTCCCTGCGCCGAAATCCTTATCGTGGACCATCACTCCGCCGACGCCACTCGACGCATCGCACGCCAGTACGGGGCGCGCATTGTGGCGGCAGACAGCCAAGCCACGGCGCGTCACTACCTCGATCGGGCGCGCTACGACTGGATTCTCTGCATGGAGCCCGCCGAGTCCATCAGCGAAGGTCTGCAGGCAAGTCTATTCGAGTGGAGTGCGCTGCCCAGCCGCACGGTTGTGAATAGCCGTGCCTTCTCCGTGTTCGTGCGGGAGCAGACCGGCGACCGTTGGTTGGACATCCCCGAGCCGGAAACCCGCCTAATCCCACGCAACTGGCCCCTGTGGCACGGACGACTCCCCGCCCATGAACCTTCCGCCGTCGCGCTCGAAGGGGAGTTGTTGCGTTTTGCTTTGCGCTGACCGGGAGCGCTGAAGTTACCGCCACGAGCCTTTGTGATCCGGATCACAGTCAAGCCTCAGTCCGCATCCTAGACTGTTGTGTTGTGCAATACGCTCATCAGCGTCTAGGAGGAATTATGCGCGCAATGAAGTTTTGCTGTGTGGCCGCGATTCTGGTAGCGGTTGTTTCTTTCGCCGCCGCCCAGGACCAGAAAACCCCAGCTGAGAAACCAACGGTAGCCGTGAAACATGTTCCCATCACCCAGACATCGGCTACTTCCGGCAAGGAGATGTTCATCAACTATTGTGCCGTTTGCCACGGGAAAGACGGCAAAGGCAACGGTCCGGCCGCCTCCGCTCTCAAAATGCCCCCCCCCGATCTGACCACCCTGGCCGCGAAAAGCGGCGGCAAATATCCCTCCGCTCACGTCGCCTCCGTGATCCGTGGACAGGCAAAATGCCCTCGCACGGCAGCCAGGACATGCCGGTTTGGGGTCCGTTGTTCTCCAGCATCAGCCAGGGACACGAAGCGCAGTGCAGCAGAGGGTCGCCAACCTGGTCGGATATATTGAGACTCTGCAGGCGAAGTAAGACGGAATTGCCTGCGGTTCGGCCTGCATGTCATGGTTCTGGGTGCACTCCTTACGCGCCCAGACCGACTCCGTTCTGCATAAACCAAGCCGGTCGCAGGCGCCGTTGCCGCCAACCGGCAGACTTGCGCGGCATTGCGCGCAAACGGCTCGGCTGCCCATTGTCCGTTCGGACAGTGACTTCAGTACCTTAGTCCTCCCTACCCTTGTCGCCTTATAATCCACTCAAGAACCGGTAATATCTGCGTTCTCAGGAAGATGTGCCGCGTCGAAGCGCGGCCGCACCTCCCGAAGAACGCCCAAAAACTCAGTGGACCCTTTTCAGGCATTGGCGATTGTTCTTCCTCGGGCTGGCCTTTGGCAGCTTTCTGAACGTGTGTATCTATCGCCTGCCCTTGGATTTGTCGGTGGTGAAGCCGCGTTCGGCCTGCCCCCGCTGCAAGCGGCCCATCGCCTTCTATGACAACTTGCCCGTCGTCAGTTGGCTGCTTCTTCGCGGCCACTGCCGCCATTGCAAAGCCAGAATTTCGCCGCGCTACCTCTTCGTGGAGCTGCTCACCGCCGCTCTCTTTCTCGGCTGTTACGCTTATTTCGGACTTACTCTGACTACCCTGAAATATTGCGTTTTCGGATTTCTCCTGCTCGGTCTCATCTTTACCGATGCCGAAACCAAGCTCCTGCCCGACAAGCTGACGCTTCCCGGCCTCGCCCTGGGTCTGTTGTTCAGTCTGCTGGTTCCGGTGCATGACGTGGCCTCGCAGTTTCTGCCGGGAATGGTGAACCTTCCCTTCAGCGCGGATCTCGCCGCACGCCTGCTTTCCCTGCTCGATTCGCTGCTGGGTGCGGCCTTGGGCGCCTCGTTTATTTATGGCGCCGGGGCTGTCTACTTGCGCTGGCGTGGAGCGGAGGGCATGGGCTTCGGAGATGTGAAACTGATGGCGATGGTGGGCGCGTTTCTCGGCATGAAGCTCACCATTTTCACGATCTTTGCCGCTTCGCTGGCGGGATCACTGTTTGGCCTGACTACCGTGCTGGTGGTGTGGATCAAGCGCACTCATCGTTTCCGGCGCCGGCTGGAAAACCTGCAGGCCGCTCGCCGGCGCGGATGGCAATCCGCGCAAATGGTTTACCGGCATTATCAAATGCCGTTCGGTGTTTTTCTGGGCAGCATGGCTCTGCTCGCGCTTTTCGTGGGCAATCAGTTCTTGCGCTGGTACGGGAGGTTCTGGTGGTAAAGCTGCTTGCCAATCCGCTGGCCTTGCGTGCCCTGCTGGTACTGTTCGCGGCGGGAAGCGGCTTTGTGTTTGCGATCTGGCTGATGCGCAGGTTGCGGCGGACCATCGCCGCTGAATCCGATCTCGACTCCGGAACCGTACCCAAGCTGGAGGCTTTGCCTCTGCATCTCTACAACACCGTCATCCAGCAACTCAAGCAGCAAAAGCACGAACTGCAGGTGCAGACCCTGGCCGAACAACGCCGCGCCCGCACCACCGAGAATTTCAGCCAGGCCGTGCTCTCCAATCTTTCCTCCGGCGTACTGGTCTTCGGGATCAACGGGCTGGTAAGGCAGGCCAATCCTGCCGCCAAGGAGATTCTCGGCTTCCAGTCTCCTTCGGGAATGAGCGCGGAGGATATCTTTCGCGGCGCATCCGTTTGTTCGCAGCGCCCGCTTCCGTCAATCCGGCTGACTATGCCGATGGTCTGGGAGACACGCCCGTTGCGGCTCGCCGAAGAAGTCAATGCCGTGCTGCGCGAGGGCAGCAAGTGCCGGCAACTCGAGGCCGACTACACCACGCCCACCGGCCGCAACCTTCGCATCGCGGTCACAATTTCGCCGGTGCCCGCTGTAGATGGCAGCCTGCTCGGAGCCGCTTGCCTGATCAGTGACCGCAGCGAATTTGAAAGCATTCGCCACCAGCAACAGTTGCATGGCGAGATTTCCGCGGAGATGGCGCTGGAGCTGCGCACCTCTCTGGCCACGATCGCCGGCTACGCCCAGCAGTTGGCGCGGAATCGCGATCCTGAACTGGCTCCGGAGTTGGCCGCCGACATCGCCAGCGAAGCGGCTCGCCTCGACCGCCACATCGGAGGATTCCTGGTACCGAAACGAAACGCTGCGGGCGCCGCAACTCGCGCCAGCGCGGCTGGCAACGTGATGTTAGGATCGACGTTAAAGATGATCGGCCGCAAAGATCGAGCCGCAAGGCAAATGCAATCTAAAGGGTGAAACTATGAAGCGCATCAAGTCCATCGGGTTAGGATTCGCACTCGCGTTGTCCACAGTCCTGCTGGTTTCTCCGGCGGGAGCACAGACCACATCATCGGCGCCGGATCAGTCGTCCCTTGGCGACTATGCGCGCAAGGTCCGCAAAGAACCGGGCACCGCCAAAGCCAAGCCCAAGGTCTTTGACAACGACAACATTCCCACGAACGACAAGCTCTCCATCGTGGGTCCGCCGCCGCTCCGCTGCCGATGCCGGCGAAAAATCCGCTGCCCCTGACAGCAAAGATGCCGCTGCGGCCAAACCTGCCGCTTCCGCCGATGACGAACAGGCCAAGAAACAGGCCGCTTGGAAAGCCTGGGGCGACAAGCTGACCGCGCAGAAAGATTCCATTGACCTCGCCAGCCGTGAACTCGACGTGCTGCAACGCGAATACCAGCTTCGCGCGGCGGAAATGTACGCCGACGTGGGCAACCGCATGCGCAATGCGGCCCAATGGGACAAGCAGGACGCGGAATATAAGCAGAAGATCGCCGACAAGCAGAAAGCGGTCGACGACGCCAAGCAGAAACTCGAAGACATGAAGGAAGAAGCCCGCAAGGCCGGAGTTCCGGCCGCCATGATCAACTAGGGTAGGCCGGTGGATTAGGCGGGTGTTGCCGGCGGGTGGAGCAGGCCTCCCAGGCCTGCGTTAAGCGCGCAGATTTGAATTGGGCTTCAGCCCCTGAGGTTCCGCTATCGCGAAACCGGAGAAGCTGCTTCAGGTGATGCCGCCCGTGCACCAGATGCAACTTCCTCCACTGCGTTGCGCTCAACGGACCCAGAATCGGATGGTCAAGCAGGCGCACGCGCTCCCCAAAGCGGGCTTCACACTGCGCCAGGATCGCATCCATAGCCACAATCTTCGCCCCAATCTCGCTTCGTACCTTTTCCATCGGCACGCCTCTCGGCTCCGCCACCTCAGGTGCCTTGCGTCCGGCGGGCATGTGGCCGAATCCCACGACCACCAAGGTCTGCACGCGATGCTTCATGGAGGCCCGCGTCGCCAGCGGCTTGCCCGCTTTCATCACTCTCTCGAATCCATTGATGGTTCCGGCGTAGCTCAGATACAGATGCTCCAACACCTCCGCCGCACACCATTTCCCCGGGGGATGCCAGCTCAATTGCTCGTCAGACATGCCTTCCACCGCCGCCTCCAGAGCTTGTTTCAACTTTTCCAGGCCGGAATCCATGGCACCACTCTCGCATTTCCGCGCGCTTCAGGTAGAATGTTGCGCGTCCACTAAATTATCGCAGTTATAGCAGGAAGGTCGCCATGAAAATGCGGGACTTTGTGCAGCCGAGCGGCCATCGCAGCCGCTCTGGTGCTGCTCGCGCTGCTTGCGGGTTGCGAGTCCAATACCCCCAAGCCGCCTCAGGCCAAGCCCGAGCCCAAGCCTCCAGAGCTGCTCACCGGACGCGCCGCCTTTCAGAAGGTTTTTATCGCCGCTCGCAATTACGCTGCGGACGTGAAGCCCTTCCGCATCGACTCCACTCCTTCACCCGACGGCATGGGTCTGGATGGCAAGTCGGCGATTTGGCGGGCCAGCTTCGCCTCCGCTACACAACACGGCGTGAAGCCTTTTTTCTGGTCCGGCAGCAACGCCCCCGACGCTCCCTCCCGCGGCGTCTCCCCCGGCAACGAAGACGCCTACAACCCCAACAATGCGTCCACTCAGACGTTTCGACCCGGCCTTCCTCAAGGTGGACTCCGACCAGGCTTTCACCGAGGCCCAGAAACACGGCGGCGACAAAATCCTGGAAAAAGATCCCGCCACTCCCGTGATTTACATCTGCGACTGGAATCACAACACCAACGAGCTGACCTGGCACGTCGTCTACGGCGGGTCTCGCGAAACCGCCAAGCTGACGGTCGCCGTCAACGCCTCCACCGGCGCGTTCATCCGCGTGGAGAAGTAGGATTGTGCTCGCTCTTTGTCGGGAAGGTTGCGGAAAGAGCAAGAAGCGCGCTAGGACTTTATTTTCGCTGCTCCGCCTGCCTCATTTGGTCCTGGATGGAGGCAAAGAAGCGGCACAGGGCGCTGGCCGAGGCAATGGCGCTCTGCAGCGTCTGGGGTTCCCCAAAGGAAACAATATCTGCGACAGAATACTGGAGACGGAGGCGGTCGGCGGCGCACTGCGCGCTCAACAGTTCAACCTTCGCGGAGCGGAGGTCGGAAATCAAGCGGCCAACTCCCGCCTGCTTGCTCACTTCATCGTTCACCATCTACAACTCCTCAATTCGAATGGATGACTGGCGTGCGCCTGCCGGAGCCGTTCTGCTTGGGGAGGGCTGCAAACCAATCACCCTTTGTGGCTCCGGCGGGAGACCGCCTGCGGATTGACGCGGGTGCTAGTGTGAATAAATTGTACGATGTTAGTTAAACGTAGTCAAAGTAATTGGGATCCGGCATCAAAGTGGTAGGGAGGCGGGCAGTTGCCCAGACAAGCAGATCCGCAACTCGAACAGCGCATTCTTGACGCCGCCTGCCGGCTGTGGTCGCGGGGCGGCGAAGAAGCCCTTACCATGCGCGGCGTCGCCAAGGCAGCCGGCACCACCACTCCCACGCTCTACGAGCGCTACCACGACCGTGACGATATTCTCCGCGCCGTCCGCATCCAGACCCGTGTCGAGCTCTTTGCCACCCTCAGCCGCACCCGAACCATCACCCAGGCCTGCGAGCGCTATCTCGAGTTTGCCCTCGAGCATCCTCACGCCTATGAGATGCTTTTCGACGCATTCGCTCAGCCTCCATCCCTGCACGAACCCTGGCCTTCCTTCAACCTCATGCGCCTGCGTCTGACCGAGCGCCTGGGAGGAACCCCGCGCCAACGCACCCGCCTTATGCTCTCGGTGTGGTCCCTGATGCATGGCACCGCGATGCTGATGATCCGCGGAGGTGTTTCCGGCCCCCTGCGCACACAAATGATTCACTCCTGTCTGGATGCTGTCGAAGCGGTCATTGCAGAGGCCGCGCGCTCGAAAGGCAAGACAAGTTCCGGCCCCAAGTGGCCCGCAACCCTGATCCTCGGAGAAGCCGCCGACAGCAAGGTGAGCGGCGTTGAGCCGGACGCTGGCCCTGACACGAAATCTGGGGCAAAAGGCCGGGGCAAGAAAGGGTCTCAGATGTTAGGTGCTAAGTCTTAGGCAAAACCCTAAGACCTAACACCTAAGACCTGAGACCCGCTACTTTCCCATCTCCGCTTTCAGCCGGTCAATCGCCTTCTGCGCCTCCGCGGCCTGCGGCCCGTGCGGCAGAATCTTCAAATAGCTCTCGTACTCGGCTCGGGCATCGTCCAGAATTCCCAGCTTTTCCAGGCACACCGCCAGCCGGATCGTCGCTATCGCATCGTTGTCTTTGTAGCGCAGCGCCTCCCGGTAGCGCTCCTCGGCGGCGTGATAATTCTTGCGCTTGAAGTAGAAGTCGCCCACCTCCACGCTTTTCGCGGCCTTGTGCGGATCCCAGGTATGGAATTCGGTGATCCCGCTTTCCGAGGCCTCAGCTTCAGCCACCGCCGCCGAACTCTGCGGATGCACCTTGGAATCGTCTGCCGGAGGGCTCAAATCCACCTGCGTATCTTTGCTGGAGCTTTCTCCAACGCCCGGCCCCAAGTCGTCAACCCGCACGCGATCCGAGCGCGGCGGCTCCATGCTCGGAGCGCGCTTCTGGGCTGGATCGTTCTTGGCGGAATCGTTCGCTGGAACGGGTTTCGCAGCCGGATCATCCTCTGGAAAAGTCGTGTCACGACTCAACCCGGAAGCGTCCTTCTCGGAAGAAGAAGACGGCGCCGTTTGCGCAGGCTGCTGCTGAGCCCAAACCACACTAATCGATCCCAGCAGCACAACGATCCACAACCAACATCGCATAGCGTCTATTTTACAGTAGCGCCGGCATCCTGCCGGCTGTACGTCGGGCGTCCTCGCCCGCCGCGCCGGGAGCAAGATGGCCTTCGGCTTCTTTCAAGGCAAGCTCCCAGCCGCCGAGGCCTGTCCTGAGCGAAGTCGAAGGAACGGCGCTACTAAAAAAATACAGGCCGCTCAGGGGGAGGTTTGAGCGGCCTGTTGCCTGTTTGGCAGTCCTCCATGGAGGAGGCAAACCTTTTGTCCGACTTACATCGACGATGGATTGACCTGCCCGGTCGTCGTTGGCGCCGGGGTGGGCTGGGTCGTGTCGCCCACGGTGTTCGTCATCAGACGAACATCTACGCGGCGGTTGTCAGCCCGTCCTTCTTTCGTCTTGTTCGTCTCCACCGGCTTGTCTTTGCCCAGACCGATTACGTAAATCTTGTGGGCCGGCACATTGTACTTAGAAGCCAGATACTGGATCACCGAGTCCGCGCGGCGCTGGCTCAAGTCATAGTTATACTCAGCCGAGCCTACGGAATCCGTGCTGCCCTCGAGCGCGATGATGTACCCCTTGGTGCTGGCGATCGTCCCTGCCAGCTGGTCAAGCGCTTCCATAGCCTTGGGCGTCAGATTGTCTTTGTTGAAGCCAAACTTTACTGACGTCTCCGCCACCGGACGATAGTTGTCCAGATTGGCGACCGCGTTGGTCAGCACGCTAACGCGCTGGTTGGCTGAGTCCGCCATTTGCTGTGCCGAGGTCGCGGACTGGTTAGCCGCTTGAGCTTTCTGTTCCACATCTGCCGTCTTGGCATTCACTGCCTGGATGCCGGCCTGCGCCCGGGCATCAACGTCCTTGATGTCCTTGCTGTTCTTCGCCGTCATGTCATCCAGTTCGTTGGTCTTGTTGATCAACGGCGTGGTCTGTTGCTTTACATAGTTCTTGCTGGTGCAGCCGATTGTGGCCGCCATGCTCACTGCGAGAAGAATAGTTAACGAAGTGCGGGTCATATTGGAGAGGCTCCTTAGCGATCTTGTCTCGGGCGAGCGGGTTCTCCCGCGCGCAGAAATTCTCGTGTTGCGGGCCCTAGGAAAGTACTAATGCTTACAACTCCCGCTTCTTGCAATTGCACGGGACGTGCCAGTTCCCTGCTCCCCGAAGCTGCACTTATAAGTATATACGTTTTCAACCAGTTGCAAACCCGAGCTGGGGCAACGACCTGATAACTTCGCGGGTCCGGGCAACGCAAACCGCACATAGGCAATGGAAATTTTATACGGTAAGGCCCAGCCGGGGAAACCCTGCATTACTGTCCCGCCGAGGCTCCGCTGAGACCCGCTGAGGCTTTCTTCATCTCCACCCTCCGCCGCAGTGACAACTGCCCTTCCCGGCAGAAGTTGATCGCTTCGGCCAGCGACTTCACCGAATACTGGTCGGCGTGGAAGCCCATCGAGTTCTCGGAAATCAGGAAGTCGATGTAGAACTGCGCCTCGCGCTGCCAGTGCCGGGCCTCGGCCAACTCCGCATCGCTGACGCCCCCATCTTTCGCCGCCTTAATATCGTGAATCAGATCGATCAGCGCATCCAGCGCCAGGTTGCGCGTTTCGAAGAAGCGCGTTTGTATCTCCTCCACGCGATCCTTCAGTTCCTGCTCCGGCCAGCGGTGACAGGTCTGGCAGGCACGATTAAGGTTGAGCAGCGGGCTGCGGACGTTGTGGTCGCTGATTTTCAGCCCGCCCTCGCGCATGTAGGGCATGTGGCAATCGGCACAGGCCACGCCCGAGCGCGCGTGAATGCCCTGGTTCCACGTTTCGAATTCCGGATGCCGTGCCTTGATCATGGATGCGCCTGTCTCGGCGTGATCCCATTCCTTAACCTTGTCTTCATCCTCGTGGGCCACGATCTGGTCCAGCTTCAGCCCTTTGCTCCACGGGAAAGTCAGCCGTTTCTCCGGGCCGTGGAAGTAGTAGGTGACATGGCACTGCCCGCAGACGAACGACCTCATCTCCTGCCGCGTGGCGTCTTTGTTCACGTCGTAGTTTTGGATTCCCAGCGAAGCCTTCAGCGCGCGCATGCCCTCGATGAATGCCGGGCGCGTGATGCGCAGTTGCATGGTTTCCGGATCGTGGCAGTCGATGCAGGCCACCGCGTGCGTCACCAGCTTGCGCGCGTCCATGTATTTCATGTGGTTCACCGCTTCGAAACCTTTGAACATGTCCCCGTTGCCAAGCTTGTTGTAGGTTGTCACCATCGAGGCGTGACAATTGATGCAAGCGCCTGGAGGACTGGCCTGTTGCCGCTGCGTAAACGTCTGATCGTCGAGCATGTAGGCGTGTCCGCGCTTCTCGCGGTAATCGATGGAAAACGCGCGTAGCCCGCCCACATCTCTTTTAGCCGGCCATCCTCCTCCAGTTTCGAGCGCGTCACAATCGAGCGCGGATCGCCCTCGGTGGGCGAATGCGGCAGAGCTTCGCTGCCCCCGTAGCGCGTCCTCTGCTGGTCGACCGTGCGCTTGTAAAGGTCGTACTGCATGGGGAAATCCTTGCCCCACACAGCGGGATCTTCGATGCTGTCGTTCAACTCCACCACCCGATAAAACGGATTCCTGGCTTCCTGCTTATGCTCGAAGATATTGACCAGCAGAGCCGCCAGCGCGACTGCCGCCAGCGCGGCAAAGGCTATGGTTGCATAGAAAAAACGCCGGTTGCCCGAGCCCCCCGAATCAGTGGACGCCATGAGAGCCTGCCTCCGAAGAATTGTTTTCCCTGGTAGAAGATTGCGGTTCGGCCTGATTGCTCATCACAAAATCCGCGGCCGAGTGTCCCACATCAAAGTGGCAGCGGATGCAGGAGATGGTCTGCGAATTGTGCGGACCCGCAATGGCCAGCGTGATCGCCGTGTGGCAACTCCGGCACGTGCCTTCAGTCACGCGGAAATCGCGCTCGCGAATGAGGATGTTGTCCGGAAATCTTCCCGACGTGAATGCCAGCGAATGAAAGAAGCCGTTTTCGGCCTTGGTGGCATATTTGCCGGCAAAGTTATGTGGCGTGTGACAGTCGTTGCAGGCGGCCGCGGAGCGGTGTGGAGACTTGATCCACGCGTCGTAATACTCCTGCATGACATGGCAATTCGTGCAGGCCAGCGGATTATTGGTGAGATAGGAATAACCCTTGGCGTACACGAATGTGTAAAGCCCGAGACCGACGCTGACCCCCAGGACGCAGCCAAGAACGATGATCAGAAGTGGCTTCAACGCGTTCGCCTTCTTCACCGTTAGTGCAATCTTCCGGAACTCCCATTACGGCGCAGGCCAGCATAACTCCGATAAGGGGCTCACGCTCTGCGAGTGCGCAGAATATCTGCTGCCTCTACCGCAATGGGAAACCCGCATCGAATAAAATGACAGTATTCCCCGGCCATGGATCTCCTCGCCAAAATCCGCTCCATCCCCACCGAGCCCGGCGTGTATCTCTACAAGAATGCCGAGGGCGAAGTCATCTACGTGGGCAAGGCGAAGAACCTGCGCAGCCGCGTCGCCAGCTACTTCCACGAAGGCCGCTGGGAGGACGCGAAGACTGGCACGCTGGTGCGAGAGGCCGTCGACGTTGACTACATCGTCGTCGCCAACAACAAAGAAGCTCTGGCACTCGAAAACAATCTCATCAAGCAGCGCAAGCCGCGCTTCAACATCCTGCTGCGCGACGACAAGAGTTATCCTTACGTGAAGCTCACACTCGGCGAGCGCTGGCCGCGCGTCTACGTCACGCGCCGCCTGCGCAAGGATGGCAGCGCCTACTACGGCCCCTACTTCCCCGCCAACCTCGCTTATCGCATCGTCGATCTCATCCACCGAAATTTTCTGATTCCCTCCTGCAAGGTCGATCTCACGCGCTTTCACCCGCGTCCTTGCCTGCAGTATTACATCAAGCGCTGCCTGGGCCCGTGCGTGAAGGAGTTGACCACGCCCGAGGGATATCAGGAAGCCGTGCGCGACGTGAAGCTGTTTCTGGAAGGCCGTCCCACGGATTTGAGCCGCTCGCTGCACACCCGCATGGAGCAGGCGGCAGCGGCCGAGGAATACGAACGCGCCGCCCGCTACCGCGACCTGATCTCCACCGTCGAGCAACTGCAGGAGCGCCAGCGCATCGCCGCTGCAGAAGGCGATGACGCCGACGTCTTCGGATATCACTACGAAAACGGCATGCTGGCCGTAAACCTATTTCACATGCGCGGCGGCCGCGTGGTAGACCGCCGCGAGTTCTTCTGGGAAGATTTGCCGGAGTTCGATAGCGCTCTTGCGCCCTGTCATCCTGAGCGAAGCGAAGGACCTATGCAGTGTGCCGGCAGCGCCGCAGCTGCTTACGAGTCCACAGGTCCTTCGGCCGGCAAAGAACGCCGGCCTCAGGATGACAGGGCAACAAGTACAACAAGCACGATTTTCTTCCCGGCGAATTCTTCTCCGCCCTCCTCAAGCAGCTCTATATCGGCCAGCCCTATGTGCCGCGCAATCTCTACGTTCCGGTAGATTTCGAGGATCGTGAAGAGTTGGAGGATTTACTGTCGGAACAGATCGCGGGTGAGAACGCCCGCGCTGCAAGAGTTCACATCCTCGTCCCGCAGCGCGGCGACAAGCGCTCGCTCATCGATCTAGCCGGCACCAACGCGAAACAATCCTACGATCAGCGCTTCCGCGTGCTCAAACCCAATGCTAAGGCCATCCAGGAAGAGCTCCAGGAAGCACTCAGCCTGCCCGAACCGCCCAAGCGCATCGAGTGCTTCGACATCTCGCACATTCAAGGCGCGGAGACCGTGGCCTCGATGGTGGTGTGGGAAGACGGGAAGATGAAGAAATCGGACTACCGCAAGTTCATAATCCGCACTGTCGAGGGCGTCGACGATTTCGCTTCCATGCGCGAGGTGGTCACGCGCCGCTACAAGCGCCTCCAACAGGAAGAGAAGCCCATGCCCAGCTTAGTGCTGATCGACGGCGGCCTCGGTCAGTTGCATGCCGCAGCCGAGGCGCTGGAATCGCTTGAGGTCATCAACCAGCCACTCGCCGCTATTGCCAAGCGCGAAGAGATTCTCTACGTCTACGGGCAGGAGAAAGATCCCATCGCGCTCGATCATCACTCGCCGGTGTTGCACCTGATTCAGCTTATCCGCGACGAAGCCCACCGCTTCGCCGTGACCTTCCACCGCAAACGCCGGCAGATGCGCGACCGCTCCACCGAACTTCTGGAAATTCCTGGCGTAGGCGAGAGTACGACTCGCCGTCTCCTCGAACACTTCGGCAGCGTGCAGGCAGTAAAGCAAGCGGATCCCTCGGCGCTCTCGGCTGTGGTGACGAGGACGCAGGCGGAAGCCATCAGCAATCACTTTCGGAAATAGAGGTCACCCGAAAATCGGTTCGTCACAGGGGCACAGAGCGAGGACTCGTGGCCACACGGCAAATAATTCTTCCTGAATGACAGTTGTGATGCGACCGTTTGGCGGTTAACGTCGTGACTCGCTTGGAAGGCGAATCAAAGAAGTACAAAGAAGATTCCCCAAAACTTGGAGGACTAGCGATGCGGAGTAAATTGCCGAGCAATGTTTCCGAGATCGAACTCAACTGGTTGTCGTTGTTTGATAGCTTCGGTCACCCGCCCGTGAGGGGCCGAATTGCAGCCCCTTTTCTTAGTGTCCCTCCAGCGGACTACGACCCGATAGCGGTGCCGTCGATTCTTTATGTGGGCAAAGCGACGGCTGGGAGTTGGTGCCGAAGAAGCTTTCTTCGCTCGCCAACAGTGAAGGAAAGGCACCAATGCACTGCCGATTTCCTCGAAGGTTGGGTGAAGACTGGTAGGTATAACTCTGCATTTTGGCGTTTTGCTCGCGCCCTCAGCGAACGGCTTGCCGTCGCAACCCACTCCACGATTCAGCCACTTCAGAATTTGGTGTGGACTAACATTTGCAAGATCGGCGTACTGCGTGGAAATCCGACCGGGAAGATCCTTCGGGCGCAAAGCGAACTGGCTGTCGCGAGCTTGCGCTCCGAGATCAAGATGTATCGTCCCAGGCTCGTTGTGTTTGTGACAGGAGATTATGCGGAACAACTTGTTGATGGGGTGGTTGGTGACTGTGAACAAAAGACGTGGCACAAGGAGCGCGGGCATGAGTTGTTCTGGTGGCGGAAACCCATCGGCAACATACCAGCGGTTTTGTGGGCGTATCACCCCGAGCGAAAGTCACTTAGCACATTGGAAACTTGGCTCCAACAAGCGTTGCGGCTAGTAATGTAGCTGGGGGCTGGTTTCTGTTCCCTACACCCGCGGAAGCTGAGGCAGCACGTCAAAGTGCGCGTCCCGGGCACACAGGACGAGCGAATGTTGCAGGACGAGGGCTGCGATCCACATATCGTTGGTCGGGATGGGAGTGCCTTGCTTCCGCAGTTGCCGGTAAACAGCGCCGTAATGATGCGTGGTCTGTTCATCGGCATAGAGCACACCGACGCCAGACTTCAGCAGAAAGCGGCGCAGGACAGCCTCGTTGCGCGGTCCCGGGCTGCCCATAACAAGCCTGCCCACGGCGAAGCCGGCGCGCAATTCTCCCAGCACGATGAAGGGCAACCAGACTTCATCGGCGAGTTCGACCGTTTTGACAACCGGCACGTTGCCCCGGCAAAGGTCGGTATAGCGGTTCGTATCGAGCGCCAGCCTCACCGCCACATCTCTTCATCGATGGTGTCCTGCGCGGCCAAGGCGCTGTCGAAAGCGGGATCTTTGCGCCAGGTGCCTGCGATGTCGCGCGAGATCGCGCTGCCGGTCGCGATCCCCGGTAACGCCAGCACCCCGGGCCAGGGCTTCGATCGCTACCTCATTCAGGCTTTTGCCCCGCTCGCGCGCGGCCCTGCGAAGCGCTTCGTCCAAAGTATCCGGCACATTGCGGATGGTGTATTGCATGCATCAATTGTAGGCAGTGTAGGCAACAAATGCAAGCGTAACTTCCCGGCACGAAGAAAATGCGAACTTTCTGCACTAGCCGTGGCTTCGCTCCGGCTTCGGTCGTGAGGCGCTTGACGCGGCACTTCTTCGCGCCCTTTGCGGTTAAAGGCTTTTTCACTGCGCCGGCTCAGGACTCGCGTTCCCCATGTCCAAGACGACCTTCCAGCTTCCATCCTTCTGCCTCTTCCAGATGCTGGTGTACTTGCCGTGGTGAACCAGCGGCTTGCCGTCTTTGTCTTTCGCGCGGAACTCGTAGGTACCGTAGGTGTAGCCTAGATCGCCGGACGAGGATATGTCCGCGCCCACGGGCGTCCACGTCAAGTGATTGTCTTTCTGATCGAGGAATCCCATGGTCTTGGCGATGTTGGCTTTTCCTTGAATGAGCGGCGCGCCGTTGGGCACCTCGACGGCATCGTCGGCATAGTAGGAGAGGTATCCCTGCGAGCCGTGCTCAGCCGCAGCCTTCATGAAATCGGCTTCCAGTTGACGCAGCGTGTCGGCAGTGTCTCCTGGGGATGCCGAAACGAATGGATGAGTGTTGGACACTACGAGGATCACAACCAGTAGTGTGGCAGCAAGAACAAGCAGGAACGATTTCATGCATCCTCCTGGAGCGCAGCCCATATTCTACCCGCAAGACTTCTTAAACACAGAGGACACAGAGGATCACACAGTAAACCGCCTTAGGACGTTTTGTCTCTGATCTACCTTGTGTTCCTCTGCGTCCTCTGTGTTTAAGGTTTTGCCCTTTTGCTACACTAACGGACATCCCATGAAAAGAACCTTCGCAACCCTTGTAGCTGGACTTTCCCTTCTGCCGGCGCTGTCGGCGCAAACCTCGAACCCGCCCGATCTGGCCACGCCGCAGGAGAAGCACCTGCGCAACGTGCGCCAACTCACCTTCGGCGGACAGAATGCCGAAGCCTATTTCTCCGCCGACGGCGCCAAGCTGATCTTCCAATCGTCCCACGGCGACGTGAAGTGCGACCAGATCTTTATCATGAACATCGACGGCAGCGATGAGCACATGGTGTCGACCGGCAAGGGACGCACCACGTGCAGCTACTTCTATCCCGACGGCAAGAAGATTCTGTTTGCGTCAACGCACCTCGCCAGCCCGGAGTGTCCGCCGCGGCCCGATTTCTCCAAAGGCTATGTGTGGGGGGTCTATGCGGGATACGACATCTTTACCGCGAACCACGACGGCTCCAATCTGAAGCAACTCACCAACACGCCGGGCTACGACGCCGAGGCAACGATTTCGATTGACGGGAAAAAGATCGTCTTCACTTCCGTGCGCTACGGCGATCTCGACATCTACTCGATGGACGCCGACGGCACCCACGTCGAGCAGCTCACACATGAGCTGGGCTACGATGGCGGCCCGTTCTACTCGCCCGACCGTCAGTGGATCGTCTATCGCGCATACCATCCTCAGACCGAAAAAGAAATCAGCGACTACAAAGAACTGCTGAAACAGAACCTGATCCGGCCCACTTCGCTCGAATTGTGGACCATGAAGGCCGACGGCAGCGGCAAGCGGCAGATCACGAATCTAGGTGCAGCCAGCTTTGGGCCATCGTTCCTCAACGACGGCAAGCGCATTGTCTTTTCCTCGAATTACGATCCGGTGACGCACACGACCGGCGGCATGGGCAACTTCGAGCTGTGGCTGATCAACTCCGATGGCAGCGGCCTCGAGCGCATCACCTACAGTGACGGCTTTGACGGCTTCCCCATGTTTAGTCCCGATGGGAAAAAGCTGGTGTGGGCCTCGAATCGTAACGCCAAGGCGCCGCACGAGACCAACATCTTTATTGCGGACTGGGTGCCGTAGGAGATTGTTGATCGCGCGATTGTTGATAGCCGATTGAAGACTGGGTTGCGTTCTTCTTCGCGACCTTCGTGGCCTTTCTTGGCGGACTTTGCGGTTAAAAGGCTTTTCTTTGGAAGGAAAAGTGGTCAGTGGGGCCGAACACTGACCACTCGTCGATCTAGACTACTTCAGCTTCAACTCTCCAACTTCGCCGTGGCCTACTTGCCTTTCAGCTCGATCACGATTATGTCCATCGCCTTGTCGCCGGTGTTCTCGGGCAAGTGCGTGCCAGCCGGGGTAAATACCGCCTGGCCTGCCTTGAAGGTTGAGTTTTCCATCTTCCCGCCGGGAAGACCGAACTGCACGGTGGCGTCGGTCAGGGCCACCGCAACCGAATCGGGATGACTGTGCATGACCGACTTCTCGTGTGCGCCATAGTGGACCTTGAGGATCCGGACCTCGGCGTTCTCGCTGACTACCGTGTAATGCTTGGGATCGACTTTAACAGCGTCCTGCGCCGATAGGACGGGAACCAGGACCAAACACAACACAACCGCATGTAGCGCCAGTGGCACTCGCATTCTTGTTCTCCTTGGGGTGGTTAGGGTGCTTGCAAACGCGCACAACCTTACGCGCTCGGAGTGAGTGTGTCAATCGAAGCCGGGCATTGGTCGTGTCTCGGTTTCAGAGTTTCCCTTTGATGAGTGCGACGATTACGGCTCCGAACAACAGCCCGACCGGATAAAGCCAGTATTCAGGTGCGCTCTTCGGGCCTCCAATGAGACTAAAGACTGCGATCACACCAGCTCCGCCCAAAATCGACACTGCGCCGGTTAAAGCTCCCAGATTGAAGCGCTCTGTTTCCACCACAAAGAGTGCCACTAGACCGCCGATCAGTAGTCCCAGGCAAGAACAGCCAACCCCTATCATGGCGTGCATGATCCAGATTGCCTCCATCATGGTTCGGCAGTCATTACAGGTTTTCCCGAGCCTGCCAGCGCTACGATCTCTTCATAGCGCCCACTGAATCGAAACTGAGACACTACCCGACCTTAGCGCTAGTCGCGCATCGGAATGAATCGGGAGATTTACGAATCAGACAACGGATTTCCAGCCCGGCAGGTGTGACTTTCGTTGCTGGTTCTTCAGCGCGATTACTGCAAGCCATCCAACCACGCCCAGCATTCCGCACCAGCCCAGAACCCGAATCACAGCGGCGATCTGCGTGTCGTAGGCAAGGACGCCGAGACTTGAGAAGATGGCGTTGAAGTCGTGCTCGACAAAAGTCGGGGTCGCCGGTGGTGACCAGGGGCAGCGCCATGGCGCGCGCGTCGGCCATGTAGGTTGCGGTGTAGAGCCAGTTCTCGAAGGAGAAAAACAGGCAGAAGACGAAGCCGGCGGTCTCGCGTTGAGTGAAGAAGTACACGGCCAGAAGAAACGGGACCAGCCACTGCAGCAGCGTGCCTCCCCAAAGACCAAGCGTGGGGCCGAACCAACCGAACAGGTTGTGGCCGCCCTCGTGGACGACGAGGTTGGCGCTGTCGATGAAAAGAAATCCCCCGTGCGCGGAGAAAGCGTAGGCGAGGAAGGCGACATAGAAGACGATCCAGGCGGCCAGCGCCGGCTGCGAGACCGGCTTCCACGGCTCAGCGAAACCAAGTTCATCCAGAAGTGATTGCAGGAATTCGCGCATGGCTTGATAGAGATCTTAGGATAAGGAATAGGTTGGAGCAGGTTACGAAGGTTAGTGCCGGGACTGGGCGATGGTTGATTCTTACTCAATCGTTGGGTTGCCGCGCGCCATTCGCAAGGCTCCCGCGACCGGCTCGACCACCTGCGGATTCACCTCGAGGCGCGGATCGAATCTACGAACTTCATGGGTGAAAACTTCGCGCACGATTGGAGAATGCCTGAAGACGCCACCGGCCAGAGCCAGCCGTGCGGCCGGCGCGTTCCCATTGTCTTCTGCGTAAAGCAGGCGAACTACGATTGCGGCGAGTTGAGCAAGTTCTCTGCCGGCCTGCGCGAGCACGCGCTGGGCCAGGGCGTCGCCGGCATCGGCAGCGGCCAGGGTCGCAGGAAATAACCTCGCGAAGCGGGACCCTCCGTTGGCGGCGGGCACCAACTCGTCGAGCGAGCGCAGGCCCCAGGCCGCTTTCATTTCGCCGAAGAGCAGCGAGGCTTCCGCCGCAGCTTGAGCATCCTCACTCTGATCGATCACGCGCAGCAGAGCGCTGACCGCGGCACAGCCGATCCAGTGGGCTGAGCCTTCGTCGGAAACGGCGTAGCCCCAGCCTCCGGCACGGGCGATCCTTCCCTCCGCATCGCGGCCGTAGGCAATCGAGCCGGTCCCAGCGATAACCACCACACCGGGCTCGGCGCCAAAGGCTGCGGTCAGAGCGATCTGCATGTCGCCGACAACCTCGATTTCGCCGGGAATTATCTCTGCGACGATCTGGTGTACGGCGCCGGCATTTTCCTCGCGTCCGGCGCCCGCGACCCCGATGCAGGCACGCTGCACCTGCTGCGGCGCGATCTGCGCGGCAACACACGCCTCGCGGATGGCCTTTTGCAAGGCTTCGCGAGCGCGCGCTTCCCCAACGCGAGTGATGTTGCTGGGTCCCGCGGTGACTTTGGCCAGGAGCGAGACCTCGTCGCCTACAGCACAGGTTGTCTTACTGCCCCCTCCATCAATTCCCAGGTAATAGGCCACGCGTTAGTTCTATCACAAGGCAGTTCTCAGTTCTCAAAGTCAGGTCTTAGGTCTTAGGTCTTGGGTCCTGGGTCTTGGGCTTCGATCCTCTGATTGTCGGGTTTAACGACGGCGGCGCTGATTCCGCAACCCTAAGAGCCGAGACCTAGCGCCTAACACCTTCGCCCAAACGTCCATAAAGACTCACTCGTATAGGATTTCGATTCACGCCATAATTGAAAACCGACTAAATGAAGATCCAAATATCCGAACTCGGCAATTTCGGCGACGCTCGCGGCTTCAGCTTTACCGCGCCAAGCGACGCTCTCGATTTCCTGGGGCGGATTGCCGACATGCACCTGGCTTCGACCGCTCCGGGAGCCGTCCGTGGAAATCACTATCACCTGTGTCGGCGCGAGGCCATCGTTATCCTGCCTGGCCCCGCATGGTCGCTGCACTGGGATGAAGGCGAGGGCATGGCAGTGCAGCATCGCAGCTTTGATGGCAGCAGCGCGGTGCTGGTGCTGGTTTCGCCGGGCAGCTCGCATGCGGTGCGCAACGACGGCGCAGCGCCGCTCTGGCTCGTCGCCTGCTCGTCGGAACCCTACGATCCTAAGGAAACGGTAGCGCGGAAAGTGGTGTAGCAGCGATGAGCTTTGCTTGGCGACCTTCGCGGATTTCTTCGCGTTCTTTGCGGTTAAAGGCTTCTCGCCTTAAGCGTAAGAGCTTTTGACCGCCAAGAGCGCAAAGAAAATCCGCAAAGGACGAAGACCATCGGACGGATATGGGCCTGGACAAACTCGATCTCGCGATCATCGCGCTGTATCTGGTGGGGATCACCTTGTTCGGGCTGCGCTTCCGCAAGCGGCAGCGCTCGCTGCGCGACTACTTTCTCGCGGGACGCGATATTCCGTGGTGGGCGATTGCGCTTTCCATCGTCGCGGCCGAGACCAGCACGCTCACCATCATCAGCATTCCCGGACTTGCCTATGACACCAACCTCACCTTCCTGCAAGTGGTGATGGGATACGTGGTGGGGCGGGTGGTGATCAGCTTTGTGCTGCTGCCGCATTATTTTCGCGGCGATCTCTACACTGCCTACGAGTTGATTGAACGGCGCTTTGGGCGCGGGTTGCGCTCGCTGACCGCCGGACTGTTCCTGTTGACGCGCGCGGCGGCCGAGGGCGTGCGGGTGTATGCCGTGTCGATCGTGGTGGCAATCGCGCTGGGAACGGGCGAAGTGGCTTCGATCGCCATCATCACTGTATTGACGCTCATCTATACGTTCGAAGGCGGCCTGGCGGCGGTGATCTGGACCGACGTGGTGCAGACCGTGATCTACGTCGGCGGAACGCTGCGTAGGCTTGGTGACAATTCTGCATCTCGTGCCCGGAGGCTGGAGTGCGATTCACGCCGCAGCCGCCAGCGCGGGTAAGCTGCAAGTGTTCGACTTCACGCCGAGCTGTCTGGCTTCCTTATACCTTCTGGGCGGGCGTGATCGGCGGCGCGTTTCTCACCACGGCCAGCCACGGCACCGACCAACTTATTGTGCAGCGCTTGCTGGCGGCGAGAAGCCAGAAGCAGTCGGTGACCGCGCTGCTTTCGAGCGGCGTGGCGATCCTGTTTCAGTTTGCGTTGTTCCTGATGGTGGGAGTCATGCTGTGGGCCTACTATCGCGTGCCGTCGGCGGCTTTTGGGAAGCCGGACCGGATTTATCCCACATTCATCGTCAGCCGGATGCCGCACGGGATTTCCGGGCTGCTGATTGCGGCGATTCTGGCCGCGGCGATGTCAAACTTGAGCGCGGCGCTGAATGCCTTGTCGTCGAGCTCGATCATGGATTTTTATGTGCGCTTCCGTCCGCAGGCCGACGAGCGCACGCAAATGCGGCTCTCGCGTTTTTCGACATTCGTGTGGGCGCTGCTGTTGTTTGCGCTGGCCGTGCTCTCGTTGCACAAGGGAGGGCGGGTCATCGAGGTGGGATTGCAGATTGCGTCGGTGGCTTATGGGGCGCTGCTGGGCGTGTTTCTGCTGGGCGTGTTGACGAAGCGGGCAAATCAGCGCGGGGCGATGGTCGGGATGCTGGTCGGGTTCGGCGTGGAATTGTATTTGTGGAAATGGACGACGGTTCCATGGACCTGGTGGGTGATGATTGGAACATTGGTGACGTTTGCGGTGGGATACGCAGCAAGCTTCGCGAGTATACTGACTCGCTCCGACCATGCCTGAATTGACCGCCACCCGTCCCGAGCTGGCTCGCGATCTAGGAGTAAGCCACGCCTCCGCGGTGGTAGTGGGAACCATCATCGGCAGCGGAATCTTTCTTGTTCCCGCCGAGATGATGCAGGCCGTGGGTTCGGCCAAGCTGGTGTATCTGGCGTGGCTGGTTGGCGGGCTGCTGTCTTTTTTTGGCGCGCTCACCTACGCCGAACTGGGAGCCATGAAGCCGCAAGCCGGCGGTGAATATGTTTATGTCCGCGACGCCTACGGTCCGCTGGGAGGCTTTCTCTACGCCTGGACGTGGTTCGTCATCGCCAAACCCGCGTCGGTGGCCACGGTCGCTACCGGGCTGGTTCGCATTCTGGGCACGTTCCCTATCTTCTCCTTCTTCCCTGCCAATGCCATCACCGTTCCTTTCACCGTCACTTGGGGCCAGCTTGTGGCCATCGCCGCTGCCATTCTCATTTCTGTTTTGAACTATCTCGGAGTCAAGAAGGCCGGCGAGTTCCAGTTGGTGTTTACGGTGCTGAAGGTGGCAATCATTCTCGGCATCGTGGTGGTTTGTTTCAGTGAAGCCGGGAGCGCAGCCGGACGCGGTTGGAGCAACTTTTCCACCACCTTCACCGGAGCGAAGGGCGGGATTGCCGGCTTCATGGCCGCGCTGGTGGCGGCGCTGTGGGCGTATGACGGCTGGAACGACCTGAACATGGTCGCCGGCGAAGTGAAGCGGCCGGAACGGAATATTCCGATTGCCCTGATTGCAGGCGTGGCCACCGTCGGAGTGTTGTATGTGTTGGTGAATGCTGGGGTACAGTACGTGCTGCCGGCGAATGTGATTGCGGCATCGCCGCGGCCTGCCTCCGACGCGGTCGCGCTGGTTATGGGACGCATGGGCGCGAGCATTGTGTCGGCGGGCATGGCGATTTCCATGCTGGTCACGCTGAACGGCACAATCATGAGCGGGGCTCGCGTGCCTTTTGCCGTGGCTCGCGATGGATATTTTTTCTCGGCGCTCGCCGAAGTGCATCCGCGGTTTCATACGCCGTCGGGTGCCATCGTGTTGCAGGCGGTGCTGTCGATCATTCTTCTTCTGCTGGGAGGAAATTTCCGGCAGCTTTTTTCGCTGGCCATCTTCGCGGAATGGCTCTTCTATATGATCGCCGGCAGCACGGTTTTCGTTTTCCGCTGGCGCGAGCCCGATGCTGTGCGGCCTTATCGCATGATTGGCTATCCTCTCGTTCCCGCTCTGTTCATTGCTGCGGCCGCGGTTCTTCTTTACTACACCTTCCGCAGCGACTGGCCGAACTCTTTTTATGGATTGCTGGTCATTCTGGCTGGCGTGCCGGTGTTCGGGTGGTTTCGATCAAAAAAATCACGGATCGAATCCGCTTAAATCTCTAGAATCAATGACTTACGGTGAATCGATCTGCGGCTAATCTGGATAAAATCTTGATTCTAAACAACTTGCCCGTAAAATCTTGCGGACAAAGGAGTTAGCTGCATCGGTCTCACGTAAGTCCTATAGAATCAGCGCGGCGATTTCTGTCGAGACTGAAAACAGCGCGGATGTGCGAGCCAAAATCTTGTGCGGAAAGGACTTAGCCGCACGATATTTAGTTTTCAATGAACTGTTCCGCGCCGGGGATTCCCCCTGCTGGGACAATTCTGAAACGAAGTGAGGGCTGTGCGCAAGGTCAGATGTCACAATGGGGCTGTGGAAAACTTTTGGAGCGGTCGGGTTCTGAAGGGACTGTTCCCATCGCGTAAGAGTCAAAAGCCCCGCCCAAGCGAAGCTTGGACGGGCCGTCGAGTCGTTTGGGCCGGGCCAGCCCCCATGAGAACCAGCGAAAAATACCGATCTATTATGCAGGAACGGAATTTGTTATGCAGCCCAAAAACCTCCATACCGTCGTTTCCAGGTTCAAACGCTGAGGGACGAGAGCGTCGGCTGCGTGCAGCAGGGGCAAATTCCCTGTGCCCAACGTTGAGTAACAGTTAAGTCTGGGTCTTCAGTGGTTGGAAGGTTGAACCCATCGGCAGTTTTACCTAGCGTCACCGAACAGCCGTTGTATCCGTCATACGTTACTTCGGCACTGCACGAGGAGCATTTCTTAAAACGCAGTTGGGCATAGATCGCCTCGCCGTATGCGATAATCTTCTCGTCGTGAATTTGCTCACCGATTTCCATTTTTGCAGGTCCGCCGCTTGGTGGAAGAATGTGCGCTCTTAAAACTTCGTAAAAACTTCCGTCGGGTTTCCTGAGTGCCCGCCACTCTTTTGCATCCCCTTCAGTTCTACTCTTGACTTCCCAATACCCCGGCCAGCCCCGTATTTCGCCGCCGCTAATAATTTCACGCTTCGTTTCCATGTCGTTGCTCCCTATTCTTAAAATACTGGAAAGTTGGCGCTTCGGTTAACTTTTTTCAAGCCGCGCCTTATACAGGGCGCTTCAAAAGTCCTACCTCATCCCAAGTCGGAGTTTTTTCTTAGCGTGCTCTTCCACCCAGCCATCAACAATTGACTGATCGTGCGGTTGACGGGCCCACTCAAGATCGTACCAGCGTTGGTCATGGATATCGTGAGTCTCCACCTGTCCTGCCTCTTTCAGCCGTTCCTCTAATCGCTTCTCCTGGACGTGTTGGTAGCCGCAAACGACCGCGATGCGTTGGGCGCCCATGGTGTTAGCGATCCAGAAGATTGTCCGAAGCCAGTATTCCTCCCGCAGGGCCTTCCTGTAACTTTCATCTGCCGCGTTCGGTATTCCTCTCAGTTTTTCTGCGTATCTGAAATTCATGGGCACATCCATGTGAACCCATGGGAGTCCGGGTGGGGTATAGCATGTGTGTCTGAAGAAATCATTTTCGGCGTATATGAGACCGAACGTGGCGAGGGCAAGGTGGCTCTCATCGAAAACAATAGCAGGGTTGAAGTCCTTGATGAGCTTCCGCAGCCAGAACTGATGCAGGAGTTTCTGTGCCTCTCCCCACTGATTCGTGGGGCAAAGGACAGGCGGGTTGTCAAACTGGAGGAGGTGGCACGTACCGATGAGAAGAGTGTCCATTTACTTGTCGTCAGGTTTGCTACTTTGCAGTTTTCGTCTGTGTCGCTTGTTCGCTTAGAACCTTAAGTTCTACAAATTTGTCCGTAGAGTCGCCTAGGACTCCTTCTTTCACAGGTGGGTAATAGGTATGTAGATGGAATAAAATTGCGTCTTGCCAACGGCCTGCCCTCACATAGTCGGTTGCAAATAGCTTTGCCATTGCTATCATGGCCTTTTTCTGTCCCTCATCGTCTTTACCCACAAGAACCTCTTCTGGTTTTGCCATCGTCGTTACATTTAATTCGCCGACAAAAAGGTCGATGTTTTCTCCTACATGCTCTGACAAATAAGCACAATTGTTTTCCGACATTAAAGGCTTCCCATCCTTGTCAGAAAGCGTAGGCTTGCCGTCAGGTTGATAAACGGGAGTGGTCGTCCCGCTTCCCATAGGGATTTGCATCGGATGCGGAGCAACGGTGCGGCAAGCCGCTTGGATGGTTGTGCCTTTGCTCGTTGTTAATTCAACGTATGCGTTTCCCGTCTGAACATTCAGGGCTGGCTCGGCTGGCAGGGATTGATATTTGGTGATTTTTATAGTGCCATCTTGAGCTAGAACTGGTACACGCAGTGCCAGCCCAAGCAGGATCGTTGCGATTGTAGGTTTCATCGGACTGCCCCTTTGATCTCAAAGAATTGTAGCGCGGTTGTAGCCGTGAAAACTATGCTGCAGGGGGCTGGCCCGCTCTCGCCCAAGTCTGCATTCCCGGGCTGCGCGGTCGGGAACGGCGCGGCTCGAAGCGGCCCCTTTCAAAGCCCGCTGCTGCGGTTTTTAGAGATCGCTAATCGGCACGAGTGGAACTCGTGCCCTTCCCGGGTTTCGTCCGCAGACCAGGCAGGGGCTCAATGAGGTGATGAAAACAGGTGTCCTTGCTTTCATCGCGCATGGTAGATGAATATGGGAGCCAAACAACAACTGGAGCAGTCCATGCCCATGGAAGACGAACAAATACGTGAAGCCCTGAATGCGCACTGGCGCGCCTCGGCAATCGGCGACGCGAACGCGGAACACGATATTTACGATGACGACGCCATTTGTGACTATCCGCAGTCAGGCGAGCGAATCCTCGGGCGCAGCAATTTGCAGGCCTTGCGGAGTCATCATCCCGGAAAGCCGTCCGGCTTCAACGTTAGGCGAATTCTCGGAAACGGAAATCTCTGGATCACGGAGTACACAATCACCTACCAAGGGCGGCCGGCATACACAGTGAGCATTATGGAGCTCCGCAACGGCAAGGTCGTGCACGAGACGCAGTACTTCGCGGACCCCTTCGAGGCTCCGGCCTGGCGAAGCCAATGGGTTCAGAGAATCGCCTGACGCCGCATTCACTTAGCGCCACTTACGGCACGAGTTGAACTCGTGCCCTTCCCGATCCTGCCGAATTCAGGCACCTCAGTAAAGCCATTTCTGAGTGGGAGCATTTGACGCAGCGCTGGAAGCGCTGCTCCACCCAAAACCGGATTTTTCCGCACCGAGTGGGGCGGCTGAAGCCGCGGTTGAGATTAGTGGTTTTTATGGCGCGGCTCGAAGCCGCGCCCTTTCAAGGCCTGCTGCGGTTTTTTGGAGATCGTTAATCGGCTGCCGGCTAGTTGCACAGGTCCCTTCGGCAGGCTCAGGGCAGGCTCTTCGTCGGGAGTCGCCCGCTTCGCGTGCGACTCCGCTTCCTCAGGATGACAGCCAAGATCAAAATCAACGTCAACGGCGACGGACAGGAGTGTCCGTCCCAGATGGCGTCGCTGCGCTCCGCCGAACAGCCGAGGCGGCTGTTCCCACATGGTCTTCGCACCCGTTTTGGCCCTCTTCCCATAACCTCTTCTTCTCCGGTTACCTTAGGTCAAGAGCCGTGGACACGTTTACCCCCTGTCCGTTCTCCCGTAAGGTGAAAACTCCAGACTCGGTCCGCTCCCTCGGCCAGGATCCCCATGGAGTTAAGGCATGGCTACGTATCGACATGAGGTTTTCAGCTCGGCATTCTCCCCGAGCGCAAGATTGACAAGCGCGCGCTGGCCGCCAGCTACGCCTTCATGGTGCTGCTCACTTTTCTCCTGGTGAACCTGGGAATTCTGTTTCCGGACAGGATGGGCTTCAGGCAGTATCGCGTCACGTCGGATTGATTCCGCTTCCCGCACTGAAGCCGGAGCGCGCGCCGATCAAGGTGAAAGCCGGCGGTGAAGCCGAAGCTGCTTCCTCCGGCGCCGGTTTTCGAACGCCCGAAATTGATTGTGCCGCGCGAAGTTCGTCACATACGCGCTCCCGAGCCGGTGGAAGCGCCGAAAGTGGTGATGAACAAGTTCACAGCTCCGCAGATTGAAGATCACGGCGGGTGGAGCGCGTCCACAACTTTTGCATGTCGGAGAATTTCCGGGCAGCTCGGTGGCTCCCACGGTCAATGCACCGGTGGAGAAGGTGCAGACCGGAGGCTTCGGCGATCCCAATGGTTTGAAGGGGACGGGCAAGCCAAACGCCAAGCTGTACGCGGCGCAGGCTGGTTCGTTTGACATGCCCGCAGGCCCGGGACAAGGCAACGGATCCGGCGGGGCGAAAGGCATCAAGGGAACGATCGCCAGCGCCGACTTCGGCAACGGCATCGCGACCGGGGGTAAAGGCAACGGCCGCGCCGGTGGGCCCGGGGTCGCAACCGGCGGATTCGGTTCGGAGCAAGTGGTTCATGGCGGACCGAAAATCGCGCAGGCGGATTCGGGACCGGCAACTACTCCGGTGGAGATTACATACAAGCCGCAGCCGGTTTATACCGACGATGCGCGCAGCCTGAAGCTGGAAGGCGAAGTTCTTCTGGAAGTGATGTTCAGCGCCAGCGGGACTTTGCATGTGAATCGCGTCGTCAAGGGTCTGGGTCACGGCCTGGATGAAGCCGCCATCGCGGCCGCCAACAAGATGCGCTTCAAACCGGCACTGCGTATGGGACAGCCCATGGATTCGACAGCGATCGTGCACGTCACGTTTCAGATGGCGTACTAAGAGTTTGAGAAAGTTTGCGTAGGAGAGGAAGAGTCATGCGTACTTGGAAATGGATGTTCACAGCCGCACTGCTGGTTTCGGTGAGCGCTGCCGCGCAGCAACCGGCGGAGTCACAACCTTCGACCCAGCCTGATGCCGCCGCAGCCACACAGACGTTGCCGGCTCCTGCGTCACAGCCGTCAGCGACTGAGTCGCAAGCCCAGCCGTCAACCGCTCCGGTTCCAACCCCGTCGGCCCTGCCCCAACCCACCACCATGGATCAGGTTGTCGATCGCTTCATCGAGCGCGAACACGGACTCATGAAGGCGCTCGCGAACCGCACCCCGGTGGTTGAGACCTACCTGCAGAACCTGAGCGCCGATCCGCAACTCGGCCCCGTGCCCAGTGCCGACCACTACTTCCTTGGCCGCATGGATATGGGCGAGGCCGTCGACCGCAAGGATTACCTGAAGGAGCAGAACAAAGGCATGGAAACCCGCCTGCTGGGCGGCTTCAACAAGCTTTTCAAGGTGCAGTACCAGCCCCTGGGATTTTCCTGGATGGTCTATGCCGACCGTACTGACTTTGACCGCTCCCACTATGATTTTCATTACATCCGCCGTGAGTTTCTGGGCGATGTCCGCTGCCTCGTCTTCGACATCACTCCCAAAAAGAACTCCGGGAAGGGACGATTCCAGGGACGCGTCTGGGTGGAAGACCAGGACTACAACATTGTCCGCCTCAACGGCACCTACGCGCCTGCGCCGAAGAATTCGTATTTCTTCCACATGGATAGCTGGCGCCTGAACCTGATTCCGGGCTACTGGCTGCCGGCTTACATCTACAGCGAAGAAGGCGACTTCAGCGCCGGGGTGAAGAACAAGATGGCCTTCAAGGCGCAGACCCGCATCTGGGGCTACGATCTGAAGAAAGGCGACAAGGACGACGAGCTCACGCAGATTCGCGTGGACAGCGTGAAGGACGAAAGCGCCGCGGCGCAGGATGCGTCTCCGCTGCAAGCCGAGCGCCAGTGGCAGCAGCAGGCGGAAGACAACGTCATTGAGCGCCTCACCCGCGCGGGCTTGGTCGCACCGGAAGGCGACGTCGACCACATTCTCCAGACCGTGGTCAACAACCTGCAGGTCACCAACAACATTGACCTGCCGCGCCCGGTACGCACTCGCGTGCTGCTCACGGCTCCGCTGGAAACCTTCAGCGTGGGCAACACCATCGTCATCAGCCGGGGCTTGATCGACGTGCTTCCCGATGAGGCCAGCCTGGCAGCCGTGCTCTCGCATGAACTGGCGCACATCGTGCTCGGCCACAACCTGGGCAGCAAGTATGCCTTCAACGACCGCATGCTGTTCTCCGACGATTCCACTTACAACAACCTGGGCTTCAAGCACATTCCGGAAGAAGAAACCGCGGCCGACAAAAAGGCTGTGGAGTTGCTCGAACAACTCGCCTTACGCGCAGAAACTCGACAACGTTGGCTTGTTCCTGAAGGCGCTGCAAGCCCGCGCTCCTCAGCTCAATGCCCTTTTGACCACGCACCTGGGCAATTCGCTGTCGGCGAACGGAAGCATCAACCGCCTGTCGGCGCTGGCCACGCAAGGCCCAGCGCTCGACAACAACAAACTGGACCAGGTCGCGGCTCTCCCGTTGGGCGGACGCGTCAAGGTCAATCCGTGGGACGACAAGGCAGAAATGGTGAAGACGGCTCCGGTCGCCATCACCTCGGCGCGGGACAAGATGCCGTTCGAAGTCACGCCCTTCTATCCGCGGTTAGCACGCTACGGCGCCTCGACTACACCGGGCACCGCACCGGCCGCCGCCGCTGCCAACTCAACCCCAGGCACTAACTGAAGCTCTACCTGTAGCGCCGGCCTCTGGCTGGCGCTACAGTCCCAGTTGCAATAAGACGAGGGCCGGGATCCGGAATCACCTTCCGGGATACCCGGCCTTCGTTTTTGTGGCAAGCAATGATCGACCGCACCCAGTCGGGGACACCTTTCAGCAACGACTGTTACTGTATTTGGAGGTTCAGCAAATCAGGCCAAAGGTGGCGCATAGCTGCTCTTTACTATTTGACCCCCAACCCATCCTTCTCGTGATAATTCGGATAGGCCGGGCGCTGGAACTGCGGCAGGGGATGCTCCTTCAATTGCTGCATCACGACCTCGATTGCTTTATCGAGTTGAGCGTCATGCCCGTTGCGATAGGCGGCGGGGTCGAGATCGACTTCATAGTCCGGAGCGACGCCGACATTCTCCACCTCCCATTCGCCTTTGAGGCCGTAGATGGCGGCTCGCGGTGCGGTGACGCGGCCGCCATCGAGCAGTTCGGGATATCCGCCAATCCCTACCAACCCGCCCCAGGTTTTCTTGCCGACCAGCGGTCCCAGCCCGGCTTTCCGGAAGTACCACGGCAACGCGTCGCCCCCCGAGCCTGACATTTCATTGATGATCATCACTTTGGGCCCGTAGATCGCCTCCGATGGGCTCGACCAGTCATGGCCTTCGCGGGTAACCACTTTGCTCATGATGGGACGCCGCAGGTAGTCGATGATGTAGTCGGCGAGCTGGCCGCCTTCGTTAAAGCGTTCATCGATGATCACCGCTTCTTTGCCCACCTGCGAGAAGAAGTAGCGGTTGAAACTGGTGTAACCGCCGCCTGCTGTGTTGGGTACATACACGTAGGCAACGCGCCCGCCAGTTGCCTGATCCACCTTGCGGCGATTGTCTTCGATCCACGCCAAGTGGCGCAGATTCTCCTCGCTCTCAACCGGCACCACCGTGACCTCGCGCGCGTCTTTGTTGTTGCCGTCGGCCTTTGCGCCGATCTTCAACACCACTTGCTTCCCGGCTGTCTCCTCGAAGAAGCTGTAGATATTGTCCTGCGAGTGCAGCTCGCGCCCATTGACGGCCAGAATGTAGTCGCCGGCTTTGGCGTTGACGCCCGGCTGAGTCAGCGGAGCCTGCAGGCCCGGATTCCAGTTTTCTCCGTCATACACCTTCGCGATGCGATAGCGGCCTTTCTCCAGGGTGTAGTCCGCGCCCAGCAATCCGCCTTTCACTTTCTTCGGCTCCGGCGCTTCTCCTCCGCCGACGAACATGTGGCCGACCGTCATTTCGCCGAGGCACTCGTCGAAGAGATAGGTTAGTTCGCCGCGGGAGGCAATCCCCTCCAGATACGGCTCATACTTCTTCTTCGCTTTGCCGAGATCGAGACCGTGATAGTGCGGATCGTAGAAAAAGTCGCGCTCGATGCGCCAGGTCTCGTTGTAAATCTGCTTCCACATCGCCCGGGGTTCCACATAAACTTCCCAGCCCTCGAGCTTGAGCGGGCCCAGGCCCGGCTTGGGAGGGCCGCCTGCGCTGGGCGCATCATCGGCCGATGCCGTCGCCCACGCTTCCCCTTTGCGGTAAAGGATCTTTCCGCCGTCGAAAGAAACCGCGTAGTCATTCACATCCTCGATCCACTTATCCACCTTGCGCTTGCTCAAATCAAACTTCTGGATGGTCTCGGGCAGGTCTCCCTCGGTGGCCACCATCGGACCTTCGCCCAGGAACAGGATTCCCGATTTTCCGGTTAACATATTGCTGTAATTCTTCGCTGGAATCGGTAAGGCCAGAATGCGCTGGCTGATCCCATCGAGATCAACCTTGACGACCACGGGCTCTTCTTTTTTCTCTTTGTCTTTGTCCTTGTCCTTGTCCTTATCGTTGTCGTCTTTGCTGTCTTTGCGCGCACCTTTATCGGCGGCAGCTTTGTCACCAGCCTTGCTCTTGTCCTTGTCTTTCTCCTTGTCTTTCTCTTTGTCTTTATCCTTGTCGGAAGACTTGTCCTTGTCTCCCGCGCCAGCTTTCTCTTCATCGCTCTCCGGCGCCAGGGGTGATGGCAAATCCTTGCTCAGCACCACCACATAGGCGCTGCGCGACACCCGGTGCTCGTCACTCGACATGTCGAGTGACGCCGTGGAGAGCGCTACATCGGTCGATGCTGTGAAGTAGAGGTACTTGCCGTTCTTGTCAAAGCCGGGATACTGCGCGTCGCTCATGCCATCCGTGATCTGGAACGCCTTGCCCTGATCGAGCGAGTAAACAAACACTGCATGCAGGCCGCTGGGCAGTTGCCTGGTGTAGGCAATCCACTTATTGTCCGGAGCCCAGGCCTGGCCGAACTGAGTCTGAGCGAAGCCTCCAAAATAATCGGTGTCGATCAGCTTCGGCTGAGGTTTATCGAGATCGACATACCACAAATTCATCCGCTTGTCAGAGTAGGCAATCCTCTTGCTGTCGGGCGACCAGGTGGGACTATAGAAGAATGACGGCGGATTCCCCAAATTGATATGCCGCACCTCGCCTAAGCCGTTCTGCCCCCGTATACACAATTCATACTCACCCGAGTCGTCGGAAAAATATGCGATCGACTTTCCGTCCGGGGACCAGGCTGGGTCGCGATCGGCCACGGCCGGGCTGCGCGTCAGATTGCGAATATCTCCTTTGTCGGTGGGTACCGTGAAAATCTCCCCCCGGGCCTCAAATACGGCCCGCGCGCCGGAAGGCGAAATGCCGAAATTCTGAATGCGCTTCGCTTCGACTTTGGCGAAGTGCGGCCGCACCGCCTCGATGTCGCCGCTAACGTGGATGGAAATATTCTTCGCCTTGTGGGTGTTCAGGTCATAGAGCTTGATGGCGCCGAACTGCTCGATAGCGATGGCATCCGGCCCCGCCGAAGCGGTCTTGAAGTCCAACCCGTCGCTGTGGAGAACTTCCCACACTTCTTTGCTATTGGTGTCATAGGTAAATAAACTCACCGGTCCGTTGCGGTCCGAAAGAAAATAAATCTTCTCGCCCACAAACATCGGATAGTGGTCATTCGAATTGTCGCGGGGAATCTTCACCACGCTGGAATCTTTCAGATCGGCGATCCAGATGGGAGTGGTCTGGCCGCCGTGGTAGCGCTTCCACGCCGCCTGCCATTGAATATGCGGAACGTACGCCAGGTGATTGCCGTCGGGAGAAAACGAGGCCTCCTCGCCAATCGGAATCGGCAATTTCGTGGGGAATCCACCTTCCACCGGCACGGTATAGAGTTGGTCCTCGAAGTGCCGGAAGCTGCCGCCCCAGGACGAGAACAGAATCTTCCTGCCGTCGGGCGTCCAACCCAGAACGAATTCGTCTGCCGGATGGAAAGTCAGCCGGCGCGGCACGCCTCCGGTGGCCGCAACCACGTATACATCGCGGTTCCCGTCATACTCTCCGGTAAATGCAATCATCGTCCCGTCGGGAGAGAAGCTGGGCAGGATCTCATTTCCGACTCCCGAAGTTAGACGGCGCGCATCGCCGCCCTCGCGGCTGACGATCCAGAGATTACCGCCGTAGTTGAAGACAATCTGTGCCTTGCTCACGGCCGGAAAGCGCAGCAGCAGCGGGGGATCATTTTGGGCAGAGGCAGTGGGTAAGCAAAGCGAGATCAGAGGCAAAAAAAAGACGGCAAGAGCGAACCTCTCACGAAGAAGTTGGCGCATAGCAAGCTCCTGACAATGGCTGAAAGATGCCGAGAAATCTTAGTGGGTCAGCAGTGGAGCGGTCAACCTTGCTTTCAATTTCCGGCAGCTTGCGAGCAGGGCATTCGGTCGCTACACTCTTAGTCACTATCTGAGTAATCCGGTGGTTAACACTGTTAAGTCGATTCTCGACTTGCCTGACTTGCTGCAAAACTGCGCTATTACTAGTTTCTCGATGAGGGGACGTTCCTATGCTCTTTCGCTTCCAACTGACAGACCAAGCTTTTGCTCTCATGCTTCGCGGACGCTTTCAGCGCCAGGATCTTTGCGCCCCCGCAGCTATCGTCCCGGATCCCAACAACCCGACCTACATTGACCACATCGAGTTCGTCGGCGCAGAGCCCCTCGGCGCCCCCATCCTTCAGGCGGGCACAAGCAAGAGTGTGAGCCTCCCGGTGGCATTGCCATTCGGACTCAATACGACTGCCTCCTTGAGCGTCCCCACCCTGGTGCTTAACCGCACGGTGGGCGTCTATACAACTACGTTGAATGATCTTAAGGCAGCCGGCAGTAATGCACCCGCCACCCAGCGCCTTCCTCTTACATTGCAGCTTGCCTTAAGTGTGGATCACACGACGTCAGACGACGGAACGCCGATGGACCAACTCACAATCTCCTACTACGGCAACACACTGACCGACGAAGAGATCGAACAACAACTCAAGACCACCCGCAAGCAACTCGATGACACCCTCAGGTCACTCCTGCCTTCAGTTTCCTCGCCGCTCGATTTCTCGAATGTCTTTACCTCTCTGGGCAGTAAGTCGTTTCGCCCCGTTTCTGTTTGGTCCGGCATATCCGCATCGTCCGACTTCAGTTTGGTGGATATCCGCGTTGAATTTTCTACTACCGAAGCCCAAGGGGTAGCGGATGCAGCATCCTGGACCGCTTTTTATAACAACCAAGGCATAGACAATCTTGTCAACGGTCAGGACTGGGCTTTTTTCATCGAGCAGGACTTGCTAGTGGGGATTATTAGTTCGATCGTCACTCCTGCTGTTCAGACTTCAAACAGCTTCCGCCTCGAAAGCGGCCCAAGTTTTTCCTGGAACTCTTCCCTTCCCGGAGTTGTCACCCAGTTCAGCGGGGATGCCATCAATGCCTGTGAATGCGCCTGGGGAAAGATAGACGTGGGGGAAGACCTCACTCTGGATATCGATTTCAGCTGTAACGATGGCTGGCTACAAGTGGACCTTCATCTCAGCAACTCTTCGAACCAGTGGCAACTCTTGTGTTGCGAATTGACGGCCGCGGTTCTGTGGCCATGGCTCGGACTGACTCTCACCGATAAGACTTTCTTAGGGCGGTTAGAATTTCTTGCCGGAATTGTATTTGGGCCAACAGACTGTTTTTCTCTTTGCGATTGGAATTGCGGCAGGCAGAACCCCCAGTATCCCTTCCGCGTCTGGGTTCCAAAGCGACCCCAATGATTCCTCGCATCTCTCGGCGCAATATTCAGTTACCGAAAACCTGGAATCCGCTGACGACTCCTTCACTTTGACTTTCGTCAACGGCAATTCCAATGGGCTCAGCTTAGGGGGCACCCACACCGACAAGAACCGGCAACCCGCCCTCATTCAGACAGTGGCGACTAGCTTTCAATGGACCGGTCCCAACCTCAACTGCTCCGGCGAGTGGTCCGGCGTGTTCACGGCCAAAGCACAAATCGCCATCACTCGAGCGCAGGGCGATCTGGACTTTGGTCTTTGCGCGGTCACCGTGACTCCCGCGAGCTGGCAGGCCAACCTCTCCATCGCCCCAAGTTACAATCCCTACTCGGCAATGGTGGTTCTCTCGACCTCCACGTATACGCCCGAGAGGGTCAGTGTGTTCATTCAAACCACTGGGGGCCTGCGCTACATCACGTTCCGGCCTATGGACCCGCTTACCGCCGCCGAGGAAAAAGAATTCCGGTTAGGGGCGGAAGCCTGGCGGCTGGAACATTGCTTCAAGCTCATTGTCCCGTGGTGGCAATACTTCACGAAATTCCACCCAAAGTGGTCGGTGGACCCGCCGGAGAGCGATTCCGGCAAAGGAGAATCGCAGCAACTGTGGCTAACATCGATTGGCGGATTCTCGGCCGGGGACCGAGTTGTTTTCACGGGCCAGAATGACGACACCATCCAGACCGCCTTCGCCAGCTCTTCCGGTTCCGTACACTTGAACGGCATCAGCAACACTCCGGAAATTGGGCTTGTACGGCTGCCCGCGGGGAAAGAAGGGAGCGCAAATAAAGGAGAAGCATCCATCACGCAAAAGCAGATTCTTCTCCGTCAGGTGGCTTCGATTCCTCTCGGAGAACCCGTTCTCGCGATGCAAGGAGTTCCAGGGCGCTTTTCATCTAATCTCCTGATCGCTACGCGCTCGGGGATTCGCTCCTTCAATCTGAATGGGCGCGGTTCGTGGAGAATGTCACGGGCGTGGCTCGGCCAAAATCTGGCTGGCGCTCTTTCAACGGGCGGACGCCTGCTGGGCTGGAATGCGGCGGGCGAAGTGACGGACCTTGGCTCGGCCGCCGGCCGTTCACCTTCACCAGCAAGTGCGGTGCAGCAGCGCCTGACATCCGCCGGGCTCGGACTGAATCACGCAGCGTTCGTAGGCAATGAACTGCTGGTGCTGGACGCGACCTCGCTACGCTCCCTCGATTCGGGCTTCACACTCGCGCTGCCGTCGGATCTTAGGTCGCTCAGCCGCGTCGGCAATTCTTCATTTGTGGTTCACACCGCATCGGGTGAGCACCGGCTCTATTCACGGGCGCCCTCGGGTGGATTTGAGCTTTCGGCGATCTACGAGAAGCGTCCGTGGTTTGAGGGTTCGATCAACCTCGGTCCGTGGATCGTCACGTTGTCCGACGACCGCAAATCAGTCGTGATTTTGACGGTGATTGGGCAGCAAACTTTGTGACCAACTCGACCCGACGGGCTTGAGGCCGCAGGAAGCGTCCTTCACGGGAGAGGAAGAGCGCTCATCAGTCTGTCGCCTGGTTTACTCTTACCCTTGCCCGGCAACCCCGCCGGATTTTCATGAGTGCGTTCGCGGAAGCTTCCCCGCAGCCCGGTGGCCAGCTTGACGCTGGATTCGCCAAACTTGTCGCGCAGGCGATCGGCGGCGGCGAGCGCATCTTTCCAGCGCTGCTGCCGGCCCCCTTCGAGCAAATTCATCTGCTCCGCCTGCCCCTCGAGCGACGACGCCTGCAGCCCCAGCAGCCGCACCTGACTGCCCGGCTTCCAGTTCTTGCGAAACAGCGTGCGCACCTGCTCGAAGATTTCGCCGTCAAGCTGCGTGGGCGAGGGCAAGGTGTGAGCGCGCGTGATCGTGGTGAAGTCTTTGTAACGCAGTTTGAGTTGAATGGTGCGCGCGTGCAGGTTCGCTTCCCGCAAGCGCCGTCCCACCATCTCGGAGAGCCGCATCAGCGTAGCTTCAAGCTGGTTCGCATCGGCCGTGTCTTCGTTGTAAGTATGTTCGTGGCTGATCGATTTGGCTTCGGTGTCGGCGCCGACTTCGGTATCGAACCATCCGCCGGCATCTTCTCCGCGCGCTTTGCCGGCAAGTGCCAGTCCCCATTTGCCGAATCGTTGTTCCAGTTCGGATTCTTCCAGCCGCGCCAGGTCTCCCACTTTCTTGATGCCCAACTCGTGAAGATGGCTCTCCATCACCTTGCCGACGCCGGGAATTGCCCGCACATCCAAGGGCGCGAGGAACCTGGGTTCTCCTCCCGGCACAATCCACAGCACGCCGTTGGGCTTGGCTTGCGCGGATGAGACTTTCGCAATCAGGCGCGAAGATCCAATGCCGATCGAGCAATTCAGCCGCGTCTCTTCCTTCATCCACTGGTGCAACTTGTGCGCGGCCTTCAGTGGCGGACCGTGCAACCGCGCCGTGCCCGTCATGTCCAGATACGCTTCGTCGATCGAAGCCATCTCCACCTGCGGGGAGAATGCCATCAACACTTTGAAGACTTTTTCCGAGCACTCGCGATAGCGCTCCGGATGCCCATCGACAAAGATGGCGTGCGGACAAAGCTTCGCGGCGGTTCGCAACGGCAGCGCCGAATGCACTCCAAACTTGCGCGCCTCGTAAGAAGCCGCCGAAACCACGCCGCGCTCGTGGCGCTGTCCTCCAACGACAACAGCCTTGCCTTTCAGCGAAGGATCGTACAGCTCCTCGACGGAGACGAAGAAGGCGTCCATGTCAACGTGGAAGATGGTGCGGGCGAAAGCCGGGATGGGAGAAGCAGCCGCCATGCTAAGCGAATTCTAGCAGCCGGGATCGCCGCACCTGAGTGGTACCCACCATCATGCCACGTTGTCCGGCTAGCAGCGAGGGAGCCCATTTGCTTCGACTACCCACCGGGCTTATTCTCATCTCATGTCAAAGGCTACGGCGGACGCGTATAGGAGCGCCTTTAAGACCTACACCGTTGTGGAGAAGATTGGTGAGGGCGGATCGGGAACTGTTTATAGCGTGACTGATCCTGACTCGAATCATTACGCTCTCAAAGTGTTGGATTCGAATAAGGCTACGTCCCAGAAACTCAAGCGATTTCAGAATGAGATCAGATTTTGTCAGCAGACGGTGCACGACAATGTGATACGTGTGCTTGATACTGGCAGCTCAACCGATGGCAGTTCTTTCTACGTAATGGAGCTCTATCCTTGCACTCTTCAGGAAATGCTAGGGAAACTCGCGCCGGAAGAGATTCTCCCGGCATTCTCACAAATTCTAAACGGGGTTGACGTGGCTCATTTGAAATCGGCAGCGCACCGCGACCTGAAACCACAGAACATCCTGTGTGACCCGGGGAAAAAGCTGTACGTTGTTGCTGACTTCGGGATTGCCGGATTCGCAGAGGAGGAACTATACACGATAGTTGAAACTCAGCAGAACGAGCGGCTTGCCAATTTCCAGTACGCAGCGCCTGAACAAAGGACGCGCGGCCGCGAGGTAGGCCCAAAAGCGGACATCTACGCTATGGGACTCATGCTGAACCAAATGTTTACGGGTGAAATTCCGCTGGGTACACATTTCAAGAAAATCGAGGCCGCTGCCCCGAAATTCTCATTCTTGGACGAGGTCGTGGAACAGATGATACGACAAGATCCCGCTCGACGCCCGTCCATTGCCGACGTCAAGAATCAGCTGATCGCGAGGCAGCAACAGTTCGTCAGCTTGCAGAAGATCGATGTCCTTACCAAGCAGATCGTGCCTGAAAATTCAATCACCGACCCTCTCGTCGTCCAGCCGATTCGAGCGCAAAGCTTCGATTACGACGATGGGGACTTGCAGGTCACCCTCAGTCAGACACCGAATCGGCTGTGGATAGAGAAGTTTCAGCATCAGGCCGCTACGCAGTTCGTCGGCATGGGGCCAGGTGCTGTTACGTTCAGAGGACCAGTCGCCCTCGCAAGGACGACCAAGAGCACAGTCGTCCAGCAGAAGAGCTACTTTGAGGGCTGGATAAGGAACGCTAATGGGCTCTATGAGGAGGAAGTAAAGCGCAGAATGGAAGGTGAGAAACGCAAACGTGAACAGGAGCTGCAACAGCAGCTAGCGAAAGAGCGCGAACGACAGGACATTCTCAAGCTCCTGAACCCGTCCTAGGCTGCCAGGGTCGGCCCCGAACGATGTCTGACCCGCCCAGCCGACTAATCTACACCAACACTTTTTCCAGCGGCGCTGTCCCTGCTGGCCCTCGCGTTCCAAAGGTAGAGTCGCCGGTACATCACCTAGACAGCAGCGGCAGGATAATGTCTGGGAACTTCGGTTGGAAGTATTCGATAAGTCGCAAGAACTGCCTTCTGTCGAGAAATCTGCCCAGGGCTTCGCGACCCTTGTACAACTCCGCTGTTCCGAGGTGGAGCTTGCAACCAACAAACCGCCTCGCTCCGGCAATACAATGCGCATGTGGTTTGGAAGGAAACGGATCGGGGTCGCTCTTATGGACCCGCCAAATCTCGCCGCCGCCTGCAAAATCTTCCTCCAGAATATGGAGGCCCTTCTCATTTTTCCATTGGGATACACCGACACACACTTCGATGTAGTCTTCTCCCTCGGCAACCGTTTCCTCATCCCGTTCAACCATCTCCGCTCCTCTGACGCTTCGCCGCGCGCACAAACCCGTGCCTGAGGCCGACCAACCTCTCTTCGACTTATCGCGTAGATCACTGTGCCGGACTCATCAGACCAGCACCTTCTCCTGCACTGGCGCTGCCACGCCATGCATCTGCTTCACGCGCTCATAGATCTTGCCGTACTCCCGCGCCGAAGCGTTCCAGGAAAAATCCTTGTTCATGCCGTTGCGCATGAGTACCTGCCACGAAGTCTGATCACGAAATGCCTGCAGCGCCTGCTTAATGGTCAGCAGCAGCGACTCGCCGTTGTATTCCGTGAACTTGAAGCCCGTGCCTTTGCCGGAGCGCGCGTCCCAGGGCTCGATCGTATCGTCGAGGCCGCCGGTGGCGCGAACAATCGGCACCGTACCGTACTTCAAGCTGTAGATCTGGTTCAGCCCGCAGGGCTCGTACTTCGAAGGCATCAGGAACATATCGGACCCCGCCTCGATCTTGTGTGCGATGGCGTTGTCGTAAGCCACCTTCACCGCAATCTTGTTGGGGAACTGCTTGTTAAGCCGGACAAACATTTCTTCATACGGCTTGTCGCCCGCGCCCAGAGCGACCACGATCATCTCTTCGCGCGCCAGCCGGTCCATGATCTGCGCGATCAAGTCAAACCCCTTCTGCGCGGCGAAACGCGACACAATCCCGATCACCGGAATCTTCGGATCGGCATTCTTCACGCCAAACGCCGCCAGCAGATCCTGTTTGCATTGCGCTTTGCCGGAAAGATCCTGCGGCGAATACTTCGCCGCGGTGAACTTGTCCGTCTGCGGACTCCACTCGTCATAGTCGACACCATTCAAGATGCCCGCCACGGTCGCCGCCCGGTCGCGCAGCACACCTTCCAGTCCAAACCCATACTCGGCGGTTTGAATTTCCTGGCTGTATTTCCGGCTGACCGTGGTGACGTAGTCCGAATAGGTAAGAGCGCCTTTCAGAAAGTTCACTTGCCCAAAGAATTCCATCTTCGACATGGTGAACAGGTCCCAGGGCAGCATGAGAAGCGGCAGCGTCTCCGGCGGGAAAAGGCCCTGGTAGCCCATGTTGTGGATGGTAAAGACCGTGCCCACGTCGCGGAATGCAGGGTCTTCCTCATATACCGTGCGCAGCAGCACCGGCACCAGCGCCGATTGCCAGTCATGACAATGGAAAACGTTGGGCACGCCCAGAATCTTCGTCGCTTCCAGCACGGCGCGCGAGAAAAGCGCAAAGCGCTCTGCGTTGTCGGGATAGTCGCCCGCGGGAGTGCCATAAAGCGCGTCGCGCTCGAAGTACTCCGGGCACTCGACAAAGTAAAAGCGCACCCCGGACTGGCTTCCACCCGTCACCACCGAGGCAAAGCGGTACTTGTCGTCGAAAGGAATGGTGATGCTGCGCACTACAGTCGCCGGATCGGTGAGCTTGGTCTGCCGGTAACGAGGCAGGTACACGCTGACCTGATGCCCCAGCGACGCCAGCGCGCGCGGCAATGCGCCCACCACGTCGGCTAATCCGCCGGTCTTTGAAAACGGTACCCCTTCCGATGCCACGAATGCGATATGCATGAACCCTCCCAGGTAAACCCGCTTTTTCGCGGGCGCACGTTATGATGGATATCTGTTGCGGGACCCAACCTCCCGCGCGCAACACACGCGGGCTGAATAGCCAGTCTATATGCCCGAGGAAATGAGGGTCAACGTGACGAAGGTCGTGTCCACTCGCCGTCCTCAACATAAACCCAAATTGGGGCAGCATTTCCTCGCCAGCGACAGCTATGCCGCGCAGATCGTCGACGCCCTGGGCGATATCTCGCAAAACACCGTGCTCGAAATCGGCCCCGGACGCGGCGTCCTCACTTCCCTGCTGGCCAGGCGTGTCCGCCGCCTGATCGCCGTGGAACTGGACCGCGTGCTCGCCGCACAGCTTCGCCTCCGCTTCGGCATGTTCTCCAATGTCGAGATCATCGAGGCCGATATTCTCTCCATCGATTTCGATTCCCTGTTCGGCCCCAAGCCCGGCCTGCGCCGCCCCGGCATCGAATTCCGGCCCGAACCGGTCAAGGTCATCGGCAATCTTCCCTACTACATTACGTCGGACATCCTTCTCCGCTTGTTCGACTACTCGAAGTATTTTGAGAGCATTGTCATCCTGGTGCAACGCGAAGTGGCAGATCGCATCGCCGCCAAACCGGGCAGCCGCGACTACGGCCTGCTCTCCGCCACAGCGCAGCTTTACGCTCGCGTGGAGAAACTATTCACCCTGCCGCCCGGAGCGTTTGCGCCACCGCCTAAAGTGCATTCCGCCGCGCTGCGCCTCATGATCGCGCCTCGACAGCATGAACTGGGACTCGACGGCGATAACAGCACTGAAGATGGCTTCATCGGTTTTCTGAAGCTTTCTTTCGGCCAGAAGCGCAAGACGCTGTGGAACAATCTCAAATCGAACTATCCGGAGTCTCGTCTGCGCTCCGCCCTGGCTCAGGCTCGGGTGAAACCCGCCGCCCGCGCCGAGACCTTGACGCTGGAAGAAAGCGCCGCGTTGTTTCGTGCCTTGCGAAACTCCCACGACGGCTCGTAGCATAGCTTCGCCCGGCGTATGATTCCCTTAGGCCCGGCTTAGATCTCAGCCTGGTCGATCCGGCATGATCGACCCAGCCAGATCGACCCTGCAGGAGGGCCTATGACCGTTACTGCCGTTCGTCATCCAGCGGTCGCAGGACGCTTCTACCCCCGCGATGGAATGTCCCTGCGCGAAGAAGTCCACTCGTATCTCACCCAGACTCCGGAGCAGAAACCCGTTCGCGCTTTGGGCTGCATTGTTCCCCACGCGGGCTACATCTATTCCGGCGGCGTTGCCGGCGCCGTGTTCGCAGCATTGGAGATTCCCAGACTCTGCCTGGTGATGTGCCCCAATCACACCGGCATGGGCCGCGCCCTGGCGATCGTCAGTGAAGGCGCCTGGGAGACGCCGCTGGGCAACGTCCCTATCGACACCGCGTTCGCGTCAGCCCTCAAACAGCACTGTTCAATCCTGCACGAAGATTCAGCCGCGCACCGAGGTGAGCACGCCGCTGAAGTGGAGTTGCCTTTTCTGCAAGTGCGCCAGCCCCAGCTCAAGTTCGTTCCCATCGCCTGGGAACGGGGCAGTTCGAGGCTCTCGCGGAACTCGGAGATGCGATTGCGGATGTGATCGCGGCCCAGAACGCCCGCGTCCTGATCGTCGCCTCCAGCGACATGAACCATTACGAGTCCGACGCCATCACGCGTGTGAAAGACCACAGTGCGATTGAACCAATTCTCCGGCTCGACGCCCGCGCCCTGTATGACGTGGTCACCCAACAGCACATCAGCATGTGTGGCTTCGGTCCGGCCGTCGCGATGCTGACCGCAGCAAAAAAGCTCGGCGCAACTTCTGCCGAGCTGGTGAAATACGCAACCTCCGGTGACGTCTCCGGCGACCACGATATGGTCGTAGGCTACGCTGGCATAGTAGTTCATTAGCCGGTAGAGAATCTTTAAGGCCGCGGCCGGCGGAGTCGCTGCCATCAATGCCCTGCCGCATCCGTGCTCCCCATCTCGATCAACTCCTTCGCCCGCGCCCGCACCACATTGATCACTGACGTATCCTCGAAAATCTCCTGCAGTACTGGCGCCACGCCCCGGATCTCGCTCAGTTCGGCGTTCTTTGCCTGCGCTTCCATGCGCTTCAACTCGTCGTCCAGTGCCAGCTTCTGGTAACGATGGTAGTACGCCAGCCGGCGTCCGTATTCCAGCGTGCCTGCCATTTTTTGGAAAAGGGCGGTCAACTGCTGAACCGCTGCCAAACTCGAATAGTTGTATGTGGCCGTAAAAGTACGCTGGCCATCGTGATAACTCAGGATTTTCGTCCCCGTAAAAGCCAGCTTTTTGCCGGAGTCTATTTTGCCCGCGAAATACTGCGCCTGTTTCGCCCACGCAAAGATGCGCTCACGATTCTGCGCCGACACCTCGAACTCCGCCCGGTACTCCTTCTCCTCGGCATCCGACACGACCTTCCCGGTGCAGTCATAGCGCGCATGTCCGGTCGCGTCAACCGCGATCGAGTAGTGTTCAGGATTGGACCGGGGAAAATCGAAAGTAAACGTAACCGCAGCGGGCGAAGCCACGCCGCCGTCAGCCCCGTGCTGGGAGGGCGCCGGCGCAGACATTGCGGCCACCGCCAGCATTCCCATCCCAAACGCCCGCCAGCGCCGCCTGCTGCGAATCAAAGAAGATCGAATGAGCAGAGCCCGAATCATCACCGCGCCGCAGCCCTCTGCCTCGCCAGCGTACCCGCCGTATGCAAATGGCAGATCGCGATGGCCAGCGCGTCCGACGCGTCCATCGGCTCCGGAGCCTCCGCCAATCCCAATAAGCGCGTCACCATGTGCTGCACCTGCTGCTTCTCCGCCCGCCCATATCCCACCACCGACGATTTGATCGTCAGCGGAGAATATTCCGCCACCTCCAACCCCGCCGCGGCCGCCGCCAGCATGGCCACTCCCCGCACCTGCCCCAGCTTCAATGCCGACTTCACGTTCAGCGCGTAGAAGATTCCCTCAATCGCGACTTCATCCGGATGATGCTCCCCGATGAGCGCTCCGAGTTCGTCATAGATGCGCGACAGCCGCCGCGCCAGCGGCTCCCGCGGCGAAAGCTTGATCGCCCCGCACGTCAGGCACACCAACCGTCCCCCGGAATGCATCTCGACCACGCCATACCCGGTGTACTCCCCGCCGCAATCGATGCCCAGAACTCGCATGTCAGTGCAGTGTAGCGCGGAAACGGAGCAGATCCTAGGGAGGAGATGCCAGGTTACCAAACAGGAAACCTGGGGTGCGGCGCAACTCGGTCATGTTCCTTAGTGCGTTCCTCCCTTCCCAATTCGCTTTCTTCCACAGACGCTTGTTGCATAATAAGAAAATGGCCTATGCTTTCCTTGACGAACGTTGGCTGCCGAAGTCTGTCCTGTGTTTGCGAGACTACAACGCCAACAAGTTTCTCCATGACCTAGTTGCCGGCGTCACTGTGGGCCTGGTCGCCTTGCCTCTGGCCATGGCCTTTGCCATCGCCTCCGGACTGACGCCGCAAGCGGGCATTTACTGCGCTATCGTCACCGGTTTCCTGATTTCCGCGCTGGGTGGCTCCAAAACGCAAATTGGCGGGCCCACCGGCGCCTTCGTCGTGGTCATCTCCGGCATCGTCGCGCTTCACGGCATAGATGGCCTCTTCATGTGTACCGTGATGGCCGGCATCCTGCTGATGATCATGGGCATCGCCGGCATGGGTACCGCCGTCAAATTCATCCCGCGCCCCGTCGTCATCGGCTTCACCAACGGCATCGCGATCCTGATCGCCAGCACCCAGGTAAAGGATTTCTTCGGACTGCAGCTCGCCAAAGTTCCGGGCGTCTTCTGGCTGCGCATGGAGGCTCTAGCCGGCAACTTCCACACGCTCTCTTACACCGCGACCGCACTGGCTGCAGGCACGGTGCTGGTGATGATTCTCTGCCGCACGATCTCCAATCGCATTCCCGGCGCGATTGTCGCCTTCCTGCTCGGCACCGCCGCCGTAATCCTGTTCAGACTGCCGGTGGAAACCATCGGCTCCCGTTTCGGCGGAATTCCCGCCGGCTTGCCCCATTTTGTGATACCCCGGTTCCGCGCCGACCTCATCCACGGTTTGCTCGGCCCCGCGCTCACCGTCGCCATGCTGGGCGCGATCGAATCTCTCATGTCCGCCGTCGTCTCTGACCGCATGAGCAACGACCGGCACAACCCCAACGTCGAACTCATCGGGCAGGGCGTAGCCAACATTATTTCTCCGATGTTCGGAGGACTCCCAGCCACCGGCGCCATCGCCCGCACGGCTACCAACATTCGCGCCGGGGCTCAGTCTCCGGTCGCAGGCATGATTCACGCTCTTATGCTGCTCTGCATCCTGCTCTTCGCCGCGCCCCTGGTACGCCACGTGCCGCTGGCCGTGCTTGCGGGAATCCTTATGGTGGTCGCCTACAACATGGGCGAATGGCGCGAGATTCCGCAATTGCTGAAGCTCACCAAGACTGACATCAGTGTCTGGCTGGTCACTCTTGCTCTCACTGTCTTCGCCGACCTTACCGTCGCCGTCGAAGCCGGCATGATCCTTGCCGCTCTGCTCTTCATCAGCCGCGTCGCCTCTACCACCACCGTTTCCCAGGTGACCGACGAATACGTCGAAGACGGACGCATGCACATCCTGCAAGACAAGGACATCCCTTACTACGCCACCATCTTCCGCATCCACGGACCGTTCCTGTTCGGCGCCACCGACAAAATCAACGCCGTCACCGAAGACCTGCACACTCTGCCGCCGGTCGTCATTCTGCGCCTGCGCAACATGACCGCACTGGATGCTACTGGATTATTCGCAATCGAAGAAGTTGCCCGCCAACTGCACGCGACGAATCGAACCTTGATTCTCTGTGGCGCGCGCGAACAGCCCGCCAGCCTGATTCATCAGGCAGAGTTCGAAGAAGTAGTGGGAGCGGAGAATATTTGCGACAACGTGCAAGCAGCGCTCCGCCGCGCCGAAGAGGTTCATGATCAACTGGAAGCCGCTGCCATCGGTCTCAAGAGCTAAGAGGCCGCATCGGGGGAGGTCGTCGGGAGAGACGACGAAGCAGGACCTTTTCGGACTGCTCCATGGTTAGCGCATAAAACGCCGATAACGAGAAGACTCTACGCGACGGGTCAACGAGCGCTAAGGCCTGGTTTCGTAGACTATCGGTACCTAAAAAGCGACGAGGCCCGAAGTTCCTCTGCTATTGCAGCTTCGCGTACTCCCCCTGGCTCCTTTCAAGCAACGCGACCGCGATAGAATTTATCGTTTTCATAATGCTGGCCATTGGTTTCACGCAACCCTTGGCTTTTTCCGTCCCCCCTCTAGCTGAACGACCTCGGGGTCGTGACGTTTGAGCACTTGCTCGATGCGCTTGATCGTGCGGTGCAGTTGGCGGATCAAATCTTCATCGGGGGTGGTGAGCAACTCGGCAAGAAGTCGGCGAATCTGCTCTCGGATCTCAGCATACTTCTCGCTACGAGTCCGTATTTCAAGCAGATACTTCCGATATATCGCATAGCCGATGGCGACGCTCACTCCCATGAAGAGAGCACGGAAACCCTGAAGGAGCCAATGGGGAGCGTTGCGGAGTTGCGTCACAAGCAAATCCACATCCAAGCTCAGAAACCAAGCGCACGCTCCCCAGAGCGCGGCTGCGGCTAGAACCTTGCGTCTTCGGGCCACTCAATATCTCTACTTTCTTAGAGTTCTTCGCTCTGAGCTATCGATCACGCTTGGCCCACTGGACGGCGGAACGTCGGCTGAAGGCAGAGGACGTACTCGATTTTGCAGGTTGGAGAGCTTTGATTCCGCAAGTCATCGCGAATTGCACACCTAAACAGTTGTCTTGAGTCAAGGCTCGGCGGCGCGATGGTTTTCCATGGCTTTCTTCTTGGCGAAGTGGAACCTTGGAATGCATGAGCAGGAGTTTGGCAACAATCCGCTTACTCTACCATACCGTACACACCTTACCAAAGTTCCCCGCATTCGGCTATGTTTCATCAAATAGGATGATCGCAGGCCGCCATGCCGGTGTGCACTATCCCTATTCACTGGTCATAATGAACAGTGGCTTCATTTCGAAGCTTTTGTAGTGGGGCCGGAGGCGGTCGGTATCGTATTGCTCTTTCACATTGACAATTTTCTTCGAGGCAGTAACGGTGTCGATGGGCATGTTGTCGTAACGGCCATTCCTGAGGACCACAAGCCGTCCGTGGATCCTGCCCAAAAGCAAGTCCAAGGCGAGGTTGCCATAGGCCATCGGCACGATCGAGTCAATGGCGTCGGGATCGCCGCAGCGGACCAGGTAGCCGAGTTTTTGATTGATGGTGTTGATCGTTTTACCGTTGTTGTACTTGGGGGAAAGCTCCTTCAGCTTCTCGGACACCAGATCTCCGATCCCGCCGAGTTTCTTGTGGCCGAAGGCGTCCGTGGTCTCTTTTTCAAAAACCATTTCTCCGCCTTTGAACATCGCTCCCTCCGACACCAGGACGACGGAGTAGTGGCTGGGGTTCTTCTGGCGGTCATGCACCAACAACTCGGTGAGTCGCTCGATGTCGAATTGATACTCTGGGATGACGCAGCGGTGCGCGGCGCCGGCCATGGTAGGCAGCATGGCCGTGAACCCGGCGTAGCGGCCGAACACTTCGAGCACCATGAATCGTTCGTGCGATCCCGCGCTCGTGCGCAGGCTGTTGGTCATGGAAATCGTGCGCGTCACACAGGTGCTGAAACCGATGCAGTAGTCGGTGCCGGGAACATCGTTGTCCATCGTCTTGGGGATGGCGACCACCTTCACGCCTTCCTGATAAAGGCGCACGCCATAACTCAGCGTGTCATCCCCGCCAATGGGGATGAGGTAGTCGATGCCGAGCCAATCCAGGTTCTTCAGAACTTCTGCGGTCAGGTCGTTCTTCTCGGCGTTATAAGTAGCCTGCAGATGAGCAGGGACGCGGGACTTCTGCACTCTGCTGGGGTTGGTGCGCGAAGTGTGCAGGAACGTACCCCCGGTACGGCCGGTGCGGTTGACCAGATCCTCGGAGAGTATTCGGAAGTTCTCGCTGTTGTCGTAGTCTTTTTCGCGGACAAGGTCGACCAGCCCGGCCCATCCCCGCCGGATGCCAATCACCTGGCAGCCTTCGCGCAACGCGCGAATGGTGACCGCACGAATGGCTGGGTTCAGGCCGGGCACATCGCCGCCACCAGTGAGAATTCCGATCACACCCTTTGTTGCTTTCACGTTTGCCATCTTATTTTCCCAAGTGTCGCCTAGTCATCACTTACATCCTATCTGACCGCAGCGGCAGATTGTTGCTGCCCGTCCATTTATAGGACGACTCCCCAAGAGAATCGATCCACATTTAATGATAATCTGGTTCCTTCTCGTGCAGTAATGCCCGGCTTCATCTCGCGATGCACAACGTTTATCTGCGGCTCGCTCCGTGGTTTGTGACGCTTCTCGAACTCCTCCTGCTGACGGCCGCCGGTGGGTTGATTCTCATCTCGTCGCGAAGCAGTTCGGCTGGAGTTCAGACTCCAGCCTTTCTTTCCCTGAAGCGTGCATTCGCCCGCCTCGCCCGCCGCCGGCGCCTCTCCGTGGTGCTCGTGGGCCTCAGCGTTATCGTAGTTCGCGTCGCACTCATCCCCATCCTAGGCATTCCTCAGCCTCGCTTCAACGACGAGTTCAGCTACCTGCTCGCAGGCGACACCTTCGCTCACGGCCGGCTCACCAACCCCACCCATCCCATGTGGATCCACTTCGAAAGTTTCCACATCATTGAACAGCCCACGTATATGTCAATGTACCCGCCCGCGCAAGGGCTAGCCCTCGCTGCCGGCCAATTGTTGGGACACCCGTGGATCGGGCAAGTGCTCGTGACCGCTCTCCTGTGCTCCGCCCTGTGCTGGATGCTGCAGGGCTGGCTGCCTCCGCCATGGGCCTTGCTCGGAGGCGCACTGGCGGTGCTCCGTCTCGCCATCCTCGGCTATTGGATGAATACCTATTGGTGTGCTTCCGTGGCGGCTCTCGGCGGCGCGCTCGTACTCGGAGCCTCGCCGCGCCTGCGCCGTCATCTTCACGTCGGCGACGCTCTCCTGATGGCGCTGGGCCTCGCGATCTTGGCCAACAGCCGGCCGTATGAAGGGTTGGCCTTCGCCATCCCCGTCGCTTTCGCGATGCTTTTCTGGATCGCAGGCAGAAATCGCCCCGCGTTCGGCCAATCCCTGCCGCGAGTGGTTGTGCCCATCGTCTGTGTTTTGCTCGTCGCGGCCGCAGGCACTGGCTACTACTATTACCGCGTGACCGGCAGTCTCTTACGCATGGCCTATCAAACCAATCGCGATACCTACGCCACCGCTCCTTATTTCATCTGGCAAACACCTCGCCCCGAGCCCGCATATCACCACGCCGTGATGCGTGATTTCTACCGTTGGGAGCTCAGCGAGTTTGAGCGCAACCGCACCTTCACCGGCTATCTGCGGCGCGGCGCGGAAAAGGTCATTTCCTGGTGGCAGTTTTATCTGGGCCCGCTTCTTACGCTGCCTCTGCTGGCGTTTCCTTTGGTCGTTCGCCAGCGCAAAATGCGTCTGCCACTCTTAATATGCGCCACTATGTTGGCCGCATTCGCGGTCCAGACCTGGACGCTTCCTCACTACTTCGCGCCCGCCGCCGGCGCTCTGTATTTGTTGCTGGTCCAGGGCATGCGTCACTTGTGGCAATGGTCTCCCGCTCGCCGCCCCGTGGGGCAAGCTTTGGTGCGCGCCATCCCGATGCTCGCGTGCGCTATGATTCTTCTGCGAGTGACGGCGGTGCTCGCTCATACTCGCATCGAACCGGAGTGGCCACGTGGCAACCTGGAGCGAGCGGCGTTGCTTCACAAGCTTCAGCAACTTCCCGGCCCGCAGCTTGTCCTTGTTAGCTACGGGTCAGACCACGACGTGGACCGGGAGTGGGTCTACAACGACGCGGATATTAACGCGGCCAAAGTGGTCTGGGCGCGCGACATGGGAAAAAGTGCCAACCAGGAGTTGCTGCACTATTTCCGCGATCGAAAAATCTGGCTCCTGGAGCCCGACAATCCTTCGCCCCACCTGCTACCCTACTCAAACTGATCGAGTCGCCACGCTCTGCGAAAGGAGGTCGATTTTCTCCACCGCAACCATGCCTGCCACCCTGCCATTGAAACAATCGGCGCTCTTCTTGTTATTGCTCTGCTCGGCAAGCCTGCTGTTCTACTGGACACATTTGCCTCAGACTGACCCGGCCGGGACGAATGACCCAAGCCTGATGAAGGCGCGGGCTCTGACTGACCTTTACCCGCGATGGTACGGAGCGCGGGAAGTCCTGCTTCATCATCGTGATCCCTACAGTGCCGATGTCACACGGGAGATTCAGCTCGCCTACGATGGCCGGGAGCAACGGTTTAACTATCCTCTGTATATCATTCTTTTTCTTGCTCCAACAGTCGGGATGAAGTTCTCCTCTGCGCACTTCGTTTTCTGGTGGGTGCTCTCAGTGGTGACGGGACTGAGCCTCGCTCTCTGGGTATCCGTCATTCCTCTCGAGTTATCGCTGTTGGCTCGCGTTACGCTGTTCGCCATGGTTCTTTCCAGCGTCCCGGTGCTGCAGGGCCTGAGTCTGCTGCAGTTTGGTCTGTTGGTCGCGGGCCTTCTCTCTGGAGCGGTCGCAGCTGTGGTCGCAGGACGTTTGTTTCTGGCTGGAATTCTATTAGCGCTGGCCACGATTAAACCGCCGATGTCCCTGCTGGCGATTTCCTGGTTCGTGGTGTGGGTCTCGGGGGACTGGCGGCGGCGACGGCCTCTCATCTGGGGATTTGCACTGACACTCGCAGTCCTCATCCTGGCCTCCGAATGTCTGGTTCCGGGCTGGACTCTTCGCTATCCCGGCGTGCTCAGCGCTTATACGAAGCACGCCGACGCCACGCCTCTGATCAGCGTGTTCTTACCGCTCTCCTTGCGCTGGCCCGTCGCCGTCGGCGGCCTACTCGCCACTGCGCTGTTTTGCTGGAGGGTGCGCCGCCAACCTGCGACTTCCCCTCACTTCATCCTCGCCTTTGCATTCGTGTCAACCCTCACAGTCCTGATTATGCCGACGGCGCTGTCCCCCTATAATCATCTCTTACTCTTGCCTGCGGTCCCGCTCATCCTTTATCGGTGGACGGAGCTCTGGTCGCGGAGCCTTCTCTCTCGTGTCGTTGTATCGCTGTTTGCCGGCCTTGCGATTCTCCCCTGGCTGCTCGCCCTTGTAACCGTTGGACTGCTTCTGCCAACGCGGGCGTGGATCGTGAACTCCAGGCTCGCTCCACTCTATGCCAGCCTCCTGCTTCCCTTCGCGGTTCTCGGTCTTCTTATTCTTCTCACCAAGACCCTCCCGTCGATCTCAGCCAGCAGCGCCACACCTGCAAACTCGTCAGCATCGCGGACCGCAATAACATAGGGCGACGAATGGCTGATCTCCCCACTTCCGCGAAATGGTTCACTGCCAGGCGCTTGAGGATTCATGGCCTGATCCTCGCGCTCTGCCTTTGGTCCGTCTACGTTTGGAATATGGCCACGCCCGGCCTGCTGGATCGCGCCGGCAATCTCAAGGGCACAGACTTTCTGCATTTCTACACTCTTGGCTCGCTCGCTCTCGCTCATCGTGGCGCCGATCTGTATAACATGAAAGCGCAGTCCGAACTCGCGGCCGAACGCGTTCCCGCAGCCGCCGGCATCCGCTATCTGCCGCTTTATCCGCCGCAGGTTTCGATCTTCTTCGCGCCCTTTGCCCGTTTTTCCTACCCTTGCGCGCTGATCCTTTGGCTCACGCTAAGTTCGTTCATTTACGGCGTGTGCTGCTATGCCCTCTGGCGCCTCTGCCCCAGCCTGAGCATTTACGAACTCACCGTCGTGATTCTTGCCTTTGCCTTCCCTGCTTTCTGGCACCTTATCGCCTGGGGACAAACTTCCGCTTTGGCTCTCGCCTGTTTCACCGCCGCTTTCTTCTTCTTGCGCGCCCACCGCGAGTTCCTCGCGGGCCTGGCCCTCGGATGTCTCATCTTTAAGCCCCAACTAGCCCTGGCCGCGGCGCTTGTCTTCGTCATCACACTCAACTGGAAAGTGATCGCCGGCGCAACTCTCTCAGCCGCCGCCCAGGTTGCCGCAGCTTGGCTCCACTATGGCCCCGGTCCGCTTCACGACTGGGTGCGCACTATGCTCAATCTGCCCAACCTGCTTCCCCTGCTCGAGCCCAGGCTCTACCAAACCCACTCCCTGCGCACCTTCTGGATCATGCTCGTCCCCTGGCCCGCGGCTTCTCTCGCGCTCTACCTCACGACTGCTCTCCTGATATCAGTCGTGACCGTAGCCTGCTGGCAAAGCCGCCTTTCTTTGTCATTGTCATTGCGCTATTCGGCGCTGCTGCTGGCCACCGTTCTGCTCGCCCCACATCTCACCGTCTATGACCTCGTCATCCTCGCACCCGCATTCCTCCTGCTTTCCGACTGGATCATCTCTCAACCCGGCCATCCCGCCACGCGCCACATCAAACTCCTCCTCTATCTCGCATTCATACTTCCGCTGCTCGGCCCACTCGCGCGCTGGACACACTTCCAGCTTTCCGTCCCTGTAATGGCCGCTCTCTTGTACGGGATCTGGAACCTTGGCAGGAAATCAGTTCCCGATTGTCCTTCCGAACAAGCGGGTGGAGCAGGCCTTCCAGTCCTGCGTTGAAGGCACTTTTTTGAATTCGGCTTCAGCCCCTGAGGTCCTTTGCGACGCAATAATCGCGCGTTTGGCTCGTATCCCCATCAGACGCACTACTACCCAAACAAAAACCGCAGCGCCTCGGGGAATCGCTCTGCCCACGCTGCCTCGCTGTGCCCGGCCCCATCCTTGATCACCAGCCGCAAGCGCCTCTCGCTCAGCACCGCCCGCCGCATGATCGCGGCCAGTTCCCGCACATCGTCCACCACGGTGCGGCTCCGTTCTGCGCTTCCTGCCTCGTTAGTCCCCGTTGACAGAAATATTCGCTCCGGCCAAATCCTCACCGGCCGGCTCTCTTTGATCGCTTGCCGGTGAGACGCCCACAGCGACGGACTCTCCAGCAACAACCGCCCAATCACTCCCGGCCGTACTATCGCGGTGTACAGCGCGATCAGGCCTCCCAACGACGATCCCCCAAGACCGGTGTTCTCTGGCCCTGTCGCCACCCGGTAATTGCCCTCAACAAATGGCATCACTTCCTGCATCAAGAAATCGGGGTAATGCCGCCCCCGTACCCGCAGCGTCATGGGATGCATGGCCCGGTGCGGCATGTACTCTCGAACCCGGTCCTTGCCCGCATTATCGATGCCCACAAAAATCATCGGCGGCACTGCCCCTTCGCGGATCAACCGTTCCGCCGTCTCGTCCACCTGCCACTCGATTCCCGTGAAGGAAGTCGCCGCCTCAAACAGATTCTGCCCGTCATTCAGATACAGGACCGGATAATGCCGGCCTGCACTCTCCGCATCGTCATAACCCGGAGGCAGCCACACCCGCAGGTAACGCGTGTTCCGGAAGATGCGGCTGCGAAATTTATGCAGGCGCAGGTCGCCAGCCGCTCCGCTGGCGCGTACGACCTCAGCAACCGTCCCGGCCCCATTCTTGATTTTCTGGATTTTCCCCATCAGAAGAGTTTTTCGCGCTTTTGGGTGACGCAGCGCTTCAGCGCTGCGATAAAGGCACAGACAGAGGAGGGCTTTGGTCCCCGAGCTCATGGGACAGCCTACGACCTAGCCTTCACCACTCCCGCCAGCACTGTGATCCCCGCAATCAACCCCAGAGAACTCAAACACAGAATGCACCACGTCTCCAGCACATACCCCTCGACATACGTCAGATACAGCGCGAACCCCAATCCCGCCCCTGCCGCCGCCAGCAAGCGCAACGGCGTCTCTGCACGCAATCGATAAACCGTCGCCAGCCCCAAAAGTATCCCGTAGCCCGCGACGCCAATCCCCGCCACCGGAATTCCCATCAGGCTCGAATACTCACTCCGGTTCACGATGTCGCAATTGAATCTCTCCCCGAAATCGCAGAACGCCGACGCCGACTTCGCGTAATGCCGCTGCAACGACACCCCCGAAACCACCACCCCCACCACAGCCAAAACCGCGATCGCCAGAAACAGAATTCGATTGTCCTTGCCAGGACTTGCGTTTGCCTGAGCCGCTTGATTTCCAGTTGCACTCACGGCAAACTGCACCCAGTCTTATCGCTAAGTTCCTGCAGTGGAAAGACCCCTTCTGTGGGCTGACTCGCCCCAAACTGCCAGCTCGGAAACAATTTCACCCCGGCCGCCTTGCACTCCGGAGTCAATTGATTCGAGCCTTTGATCGCACATTCCACATAAGGCACATACTGAAACGCTTTCCCAAACATTTCCTTCTGCTCGATGCAGTGCGGGCACCAGTACAGCCCGTACATCTTCGCCTGCTTCGTCGCCAGGCACTTGGCGAACCCATCGTAGCGGTGATTCCTGTACTCCCAGCCCGCGGCGTAAGCGACCACAAACAGCACCACAATCCCGCCCCAGATCAGCTTCTTCCGCGACTGCGGATCCGCCTCAGGCGTCCCCACCCGCTCCTTCTGCCGCTTTCGCCTTTCTTCAGACATGATTCCCTTCCGCCATGATTCACTTCTTATACCACGGGCTCAGGCCACAACGTCCAATGCTCCCGGCAAAACATCCAACTCCTCGCAATGCAGCGTCAGCACTTCCCCATCTACCATCAGATCCACAGGAGCGGCCAAGTCAAACTCTATGCGCCTCACCGCTTTTCGCTCGGCCATGCGATGCTCAATATGCGTTCCATCATAAAGCTTCGGCAAGTTCCGCATGAGCCCCAGCCGCCCAATCGCACCCCAGCGGACGTATTCAATCAGTCCGCTATTTATCTCGGCCTTTGGCGCGATCATCATCGTCCCTCCCGTAAACTTGCTGTTGTTGAAGGTGAGAAACAAACAGCGACGCCGGTCAAATTCCGTTTCACCGTCCACCCGCACCGGAAACGGCCGCCTGTGCAATCGCGCCAGCCCCAGAAAAATCGAAATGACGTATCCCAACTCTCCGTGGCCGCTGAAACGCCGCGCCCGCAGGTTCGCCACGTCGGCCGGAAACCCCACGCTGAGCAGATTGATATAGTGGATCACTCCGCCGCGGTGCTTCAACCGCAGCACATCGCAGGCCTGCGTTCGATCCGCAATCAGCGATTCGATCGCGTGCTCCACTCCGCGGTCGCTGAAATCGCGCAGAAAAGAATTCCCTGTCCCCAGCGGTAGAAACCCGAGCGCGGGACGCCCGCCCGCGCTCGCCTCCGGAAAAAGCCCGTTCACCACTTCATACGAAGTCCCATCCCCACCCACCGCAATAAAACGCCGCTGCCCCCGCCCGTACGCCTCGCGCGCCATCCGTGTGGCATCTCTGGCGCCTTGCGTTTCGGCCACTTCAACCGTAACCCCGCCCGCCCGCAACCGCTCCAATGCCGCACCTAACATTTTGCGGCTTCGCCCGCCGCCTGCCGCAGGATTCACGATGGCTAAATACGATGCCCGCCCATTCACAGCCCCACCACCGCTCCCCGCTCCAGCGTCTTTCCTAATTCTTCCGCCAGCGCCTGCCGCTTGATCTTCATCGACGCCGTCCGCGGAAAATCCTTTTCCCAGATGACATACCCGCCCACGCGTTTGAAATCCGGCAACCGCCGATTACGGTTTAGGACCTCACCCTGTAGCACGCTGTCGAAACGCTGATTCTGTTCCAGCCGCAGCGCGATCACTAGCATTTCGCGCCCCAATTCTTTTTGCGGCCACACATAGTTCGCCGCGAACACACAGTACTCCTTCACCGGCAGTCCGTCGAAAACCGTCTCAATATCCTCGGGATAAATATTCTTCCCGCCTTCGGTCACGATCATGTTCTTCTTCCGCCCGAAAAGCTGCAAATGCCCGCTGTCGTCAAACCGCCCCAAATCGCCCGTCAGTAGCCAACCATCGACGATCGTTTCCACCGTCAACTCCGCATCGTCCAGATAGTGCGACATCACCGTTTTGCTCCGCGCGGCAATTTCCCCGATTCCCTCCGCATTCGGACTCAGCACCCGCAGTTCCACGCCGGGCAGCGGCTTGCCCACCGTATCCGCGCGAAACGGCTTCAAATCATTCAAGGTGAGCGCCGTTCCTGCCTCCGTCAGTCCATATCCGTTCACCACCGGAATTCCCAGATCATAAAAGAACTGCATGGTCGAAGGTTCTATGAAAGCGCCGCCTGTGATCAGCGCCAGCAACTCTCCGCCAAACGCCCGATGCACCTGCGGCAGCAGCGCGCGGCTCACTTTCACCCGAGGCCTGCCCCGCGTTAGCATCTTGTTGAGCTCAATCATGCGATTCAGAATCGTGCGCTTCCACGCCGGCAACTCGTCGAACTTCGCCCGCAACCCCCGCTCCAGATTCTTCACGATCATCGGTACCAGCGACACATACGTAATCCGGTAGCGCACAAACGCATCCCGCACAAACTCCGGGCGCAGGGTCCGCAAATGGACCACGCACGCCCCGCACACAAACGGCCCAATGAATCCCACCATGAAATCAATCGCGTGGTTCGTCGGCAGAATGCTCAAATACCGCACTCCGGGCCAGAATGGATACCACGCCGTCAGCGCCCGGCACTGCTCCAGATAGTTTTCGTGCGTCAGCACGCATCCCTTCGGGCGCCCGCCCGTACCCGACGAATACACGATGCAAGCCACATCTTCCCGCCGCCGCATGACGAAATCGGGCGCGCCCTTGCGCTTGAAATCTTCCCATCGGAATCCCCCCGCCAGGTCCGCTCCCAGCGGCGCCTCCGTCACCAACACTAACTTCGTCTTGATGTTCTGAAACTCCGGCGATTGCGTGATCGCCCGCCACAGGTAATACTCCACGACCAGCACCTTGGCCTTGGAGTGCTCCAGCAGTTGCAGTTGCTCGGCCGCCGTCAGCTTGTAATCCAGAGGGACCAATATGCCGCCGCTATAGAAGATCGCATACGCCGAAATCAGCCACTTCGACTGATTCGTCATGAGGATGGCTGCGCGATCCCCCGCATCGAAGTCCGCATCCTCCAGCGCTCGCGCCAAAGGTAAGCTGATTTCCTTGAAATCGGAATAGGTCAGCCGCGTCTTCTCACGCTCTCGGTCTGCCTCAATCAGGCAGGTCTCACTGGAAAAACGATCCAGTGCATCGCGCAACGCCGCGCCCAGACAGCTATATTTTTGGAGATCGAGCATTAGAGACTATTTCACCACAGAGGCACGGACACACGGAGAATACCCTGTTAATGACTGAGTTACCCGCATTCGCGAATGGCAAAGCGAAGATCGATAAATTAAGTGGCTTACCCGGTTTTTCTCTGTGCCTCAGTGTCTCCGTGGTGGATTTCTTCTAGAGCCTTGCCTGAATCTTCCCTGCCAGCGTGCGAAAATCAGAGACTCCCTGCAACTCATAGTCCGGCAACTCCACCCGAAAATGATTCTCCAGCTTCGTCAGCAGATCGAGCGTCTGTAAGCTGTCAATTCCCAACGTCTTGAAGAAGTCTTCGTCAGGAGCAAGCTTTTCCCGCGGCACCTTGAAGTGCGCTGCGGCGAGACTCAGTATTTCGTCTAGCGTTTGGTCGGCAGTATTCACAAAAACGTTGTCACCCTGAGCGAAGCGAAGGACCTCTGCACTTTCTCACTTAGTACTCGGTACTCGCAACTCGGCACTGATTACGGCAAATAAGGCTGCGCATCCGTGCTCTCCACAAACTTCCGCAATCCCGACTGCACCGCCGGACGCGCAAATAGCTCACAGAAAATATCAATCTCCCGCCGTAACTCCTCATGCGGAATCGGCTTGATAAACTTCTTCGCCGCTGCCGCTGTCGAACGATCGAACTTCCCCAACTGCGCGGCCGTGGCCCGCGCCGCCCGGAGCGCCTCGCCCTCGCCCACCACCTGGCTCACCAGCCCGATCTGCTGCGCCTTGTTCGCGTTAAAACTACGTCCCGTCAGCAACAGATCTCGTACCACGGCATTGCCCAAATCCCGCTTCAGACGCGGAATCCCGCCGAACCCCGGAATCAACCCCAGCCTCAGCTCCGGAAAACAGAACCGCGCCATCTTGTCCGCAATAATCAAATCGCAAGCCAGCGCCAGCTCGAATCCGCCTCCGAACGTCACTCCATGCACCGCCGCAATCGTAGTCAAAGGCGCGGCATCAATCAGATTCAGCACGCGGTGAATCCGCTCCAGAAAATCTCTTACACCCTTCACAGCCTTCGGCTTTGTCCATGGCCTGCGACTGCTGGTACAGTTCGCGCAAATCAGCCCCTGCGCAGAATCCCGGTCTTAACTTGCTATAAATAATGAGCGCATGCGCGTCCGCCTGCATCTCCTCCAAAGCCGGTGCAAATTTCTCAAGCTCCTCGAGCGAGACCGATCCCAGTTCGTTGCAAGGCTCCCGATGCAGCGCCAGTTCCATCACGCCGTCCACACAAGTCCAAGACAAAGCGCTGCCGGCACACTGGCCTGCAACGTGAGACTCGGATCTTCCTTCCTGCACCTTAGTGTCCCTTGTGGTTCCCAGCACTCTCCAACCTCACTACACAGCCTGCTTCACCCGGTACATCTCCTCAATCTCATTATTCATCCGTGCCGCAATCACGTCCCGCTTCAACTTTCCGTTTACCGTTAACATGCCGCTTTCGATCGAGAACGCTTCCCCGCGCACAAAAAACCCCCGCACCTGCTTGTAATGCGGCAATTCAGGATTCACCGCATCCAGCGCGGCTTGCACGTGCTCAGCCGTTAGGCTCCCGGTCACAATCGCCGTAAGGTATCCGCGCCCGTTCCCCACGACGACTACCTGCTGCGCGCCTGGCAGATTCCTGGCAATCGCGCTCTCGATCGGCTCCGGCGAAATCTTGTGCCCAGATCCCAGCACAATCAAGTTCTTGATCCGTCCCGCAATCCTCCAGTTCCCTGCCGCGTTCACTTCGCCCTGATCGCCGGTATGAAACCATCCGTCGCGCAAAGCCTCCGCTGTCTGCTGCGGCCGATTCCAGTAACCCTTGAAAACATTAGGCCCGCGCACCACTATCTCATCATGCTCCCCCACTTTCATCTCCATGCCCGGAATCGCCGGCCCCACGCGCCCCACCTCAACCCGGTTCGGATCGTCCATCGTGCAAATCGCTGTGGTCTCGGTCAGCCCATAAACCTGCAGCACGCGAATTCCCAGCATCATGAAATAAAGCTGCGTCTCCGCATTGAGCGGCGCTGAACCGCAAATCAACGCCTTCAGATTTCTCCCGATCATCTTTTTCCGGATCGCGGGAAACACCAGTCGGTTCGCCAGCCCCAGCCACATCGCATCGCCCGCTCTCGACTGACCATCCTGCTTTCGCGCCCACGCACCTTTCGCCCGCGCATAAATTGCCTGCGGCACCCCGCCGGTCTGCCAGAGTTGCTCATCCACTGCCCGCCGCATGCGCTCCAGTAATTGCGGCACATTCAGAAAATAATCGGGAGCAACCACGCGCATGTCATTCGCGATCTTCGCCAGATCCATGTTGATCGTGACCAGGCTCCGCCGCTTCAGGAACGTCAGCAAGGCGATCCACGACGCCGCAAACGTAAACGGCAAATAGTGAAAGACACGATCCTGTCCCGCTGAACCTGACATCAACTGTTCCAGTCGCTCCGCCGTCCGGTCCAGCATGAAGCCCACGTTCGCCGCCGTCAGCACCACACCCTTGGCTTCGCCCGATGTCCCCGACGTATAGATAATCGTTACCGGACTGTCTTTCCCCACCTGCGGCCGCTCCAACTGCACTCCGTCCACGCCCGCAAAAATCTCGTCAAACAAAACCTGCGGCGGAGCCTCCTTCCAACTTTGTGCGATTCCATCCCGCAACGCTGCATCCCCAGAGCACAACAGCGACGGCGTGCAGTCCTTCATCATCGCGACCAACTCCGCCGGCGCCTGCCGCGAATACAGAGGCACTACGATCAGCCCTTCGGCCATGAGGGCCAAGTCCATCGCCACCCAGCGAATGCTGTTCGCCGCCAGCAACCCGCACCGGTCGCCCTTCTGCAAGCCTCTCGAAGCAATGAAGGTTCTCGCCTTGCGGACCAACTCCAGCAACTCGCCGCCGGTCACGCCCGTAACTTTTCCGTCGAGGATCTCGGCAAGAATCCGCTTATCCCCAGCTGCATGTAGTTGCGAGAAGATCTCCCCGATAAATGGAATGAGTGTACTCAAAGTCTGGATTGCAAGACGAACGCTTTGGATTTTCTTTTCGACCTTTGCGTATCCTTCGCGTCCTTTGCGGCCAAAAGCTTTTGTCAGGCCACGCGACACCTCTAGCTGTAAGCCGCCGCCAACTCCTGCAGACCCTTGTCCATCGGCGGCAAATAACCCTCCCAACTCCACTCTCCCTGCCGCGTCGGAAACTCCGGATATCTTCTCTGTATTTCCTCTTCAAAGTACACACCCATGCGCGCCATCACCTTCAAATTCTTCACCACGGTCTGCGCAATCCCGGTGGCAATCGCCTCGCCTTCACAGCTCAGCTTTTCCAGAGCCGCCAGCAGCTTCCCTTCCAGTTCGGGATCGTCCACCGTCATCAGCAAATCCTGATGTCCCCGCTCCCGCATCAAATTCCGGATGCGCTCATCCATGGTGATCCCCGCCGACGGCACCAGCGCCGGCATAGACGTCACAATCCCGTGATAACGCGACGACGCCATCATGTGGCACGCCCGCAGCACGCTCACCAGTTCATACATGTTGTATTCGTCCGAGGTCAGCACAGGCACGCCGCCCAGCTTTTCGGAGATACGCTTTGCCGGACGCGCATCCAGTCGCTCGGTCGCGGCCAGAATCACGAAAACATTCTTCTTCTTCCGGAATGCGTCCACGGCATTCGCAATCGCTGTCCAATATTTCTGATACGCCTGCTCTGCCGCCGGCCCCGCCGTATGAAAATACGGCCCGCGGTAGTGACTGTCCTTGTAAGCGCCGGCCATGCTGTGCAAAGCGAGCTTTGCCACCGAAGCTTTCACCGGCCATTCAAAGGGATTAATCGGGCACACCACCAGCACGGGCGTCCGTCCGTCCCACCCAACCTTCCGCAACACGCTCTGTCCGTACTCCGCCGGTCGGGGTTCAAACGTCCACGCAGTATCGGTTCCCAACTCTGTCGGCACGCCCATCTCGCGCAAGATTCCTCGCGACTCCTCATTGCGCGTAATTACGAATGAGTTCCTGCAATACCGCCCGCACATCTTCGCCACCAGCGGATCCATGTGCCCCGCTTCGGCGCCGTAGCCCACGGACAATTTATTCTGCGCCGCCGCAATGCCCAGCGATCCGATCATCATCGTGGTCAGCGCATTGGCGAACTTGCTTTTGAACATCGACCCTTCGCACGCCACTACTCCATCATGCCTCGGCACTTCATTCGCCAGAAACGGCGGAAAAATATCCGGCAGATGCACTTGCTTTGTGCCCTCGAAGTATCCGCGCGAAAAATCGAAGTTCTGGCTCATCACGCTGAACTCCACCCTGTCCGCGCCCAGAATGTGCCGGATCTGCCGCAGCATCTCTTCCACCCGCACATCCGATCCCATATTCCGCGTGCCATTGTAGCCCGCAAACAGGAGTTTCAGCTTCTCGCCCGGCTTCCAGCGCTCGCCCTCGCCCAGCATCCATCCCGCCTTGGCCCGCTCGATCGAACTGCTGACCCAGGCTTCCAGAAGAAAGTCCATCATGCCGCTGTCCCTCCCGCCGTCGCCGGCCAGGGCTGGTATCTGTACGTGAAATCATTCTCGCGGCTGAACTTCAGCAGCGGATAGCAATACTCGGAGAACGGCACCGGCTTCTTCCCCAATTCCTTCGTCACCCGGGTATTATCGAACACCGTATTCCACACCAGATACGGCATGAACACTTTCATCAGGGACGCGCCCTTCCCAATCCCTCCCTTGCGAGTCGCTAGAAAATTCACCGAGCCGGCAAACGGACGCTCCACCACCGGCACAAACACCGGTGCCCGCTTGCTCTGTGCCGACGCCAAAGCCTTCGTGATCTCGCGAAATGTCTGCGACTCGATTCCTGACGAAAGATGATAGGTATCGTGTTCGGGACGCTCTTTCTGATGCAGGGTCGCGATTGCCTCCGCCACAAAATCCACATTCACAATGTCGATCTTGTCCGTCGGACGAAACGGCAGCACCGGCAGCCCGGCCAGAAAAACAAATGCCTTCACCATATCGAATTGCGTCGTCTCCGCATAGCGGCTGTCGCCCAGCACAATGCTCGGACGGAAGATTGTCTTCGGCGTCTCCGGCAGCAGCACCCGCATCATGTGTTCGCAGAATTTCTTTGTCCGCGCATACGGATCGTAATCCGACCGTTCCCAATCAATCGACCAATCCTCGCTCACCACCTCGTTCTGCCGCTTCCCGGCCACCGCCACCGTGCTGACCTGGCTGAAGCGCCTCAGCCCATGATAATGCTCGGCGTGCCGCGCCAGCGTCAGAACCTCCAGCGTGCCCCGCAGATTTACATTCAGGCAGCTTTTCTCGGACTTCCGGTTCAGCGACGCCGCGCAGTGAATCACCGAATCACTCGTGTGCACCAGTCGGTCATATTCATCGCGCCCCAGCCCAAATCCAGGCGCCGTCAAGTCACCGCGGAACACGCGCACCCGTGTTTGGAGATATTCATAAAACTGCGGGAAGTCCAAATGCAATTGCAATGCCTGCCACAGCCGTCCTTCCGCGTCGCTGACATCTCGCGCTCGCACCAACACGTTCAGGGCAGCACCATGATCCCGCAGCAGATTCGCCGCCACATGCGCCCCGATGTATCCCGTCGATCCCGTCAGAAATATCGCCATTCACCAGTCCTGTTTCTTTCGCAACACTGCTCTTGCCCGTCCAGCGCCCAAACCGAGGTGGCAGGTCTTCGGCAAGTGCGGCGCTGCGGCCTTTTTGGGTGGTGCAGCGCTTCAGCGCTGCGATTCAAGTCTTGCTAAGAGGTTGGGCGTTAGCCCCCGAGGTGCAATCTTCACCACGGTCCTCCATTCGTGCCCGTCTTCACCGTCTCTCCATGCTGCAAACTTCGCGCCGGACGCGCCTCCAGCGGCCTGCCCTCGATCAATGGATAAGTCCATTTCCGCAACGCCGGAATATGCACATTGATCCAGTAATCCCACCAGTCCAACATCCGCGCTTTGTACCCAAACTCCTCCTGCTCGTCCTCCACCAGCGCGTGTGAGAGTTTCTCCACGTTGTCCGCCGCGAAATCGTGCTCATTAAACAGGATGAACGGCTCAAACAACTCGATCAGTTTCTCTACCCGCTCCAGATTTCTCTCCGCCTTCACCAGCGGCGTCTTCTTCAGCGGCAGCGGCGACATGATCCGCTGGATCGATTTCACGATCGCCCTCTGCGCCGGCGCCGACATCCGCTGGTACCGCGTCTTCGACACCGGAATCGCATCGAACCGCAGCCGCAGCCACGATTCCAACCCTTCCTGCGCCCGGTAATGTTTGCGGTGCGCCAGCGAGGTCAACTCAATGGACCGCCCCATGTCGCAAGGATTCGTCGCCGATGTCGCCAACTGGTACAACTGGTCATGCCGGCGCTCCACAATCGCCGCCGCGATCAGCGTCATCCCCGCGCACACCGCGTCTACCGGAATAATATCCAGCCGCTTGCTCTCATTTGACGGCAACTGCCGGAAATATGTCCCCAACAAATAGGACAGTGACGCCGATGTATTGATCCCTTCATTCCACCCCAGGAACGGCTTCGCTACTGAGGTCTCCACAATCGCCGGACGCACCACGGCAATCGGCAACCCCTCTCCGTACTTCACAATCAGCGACTCCGCCAGACTCTTGGTCAGCGTGTAAGTGTTCGGCCAGCCCAATTCTTTCGCTCGCCGCGTCCCCGCATCGGTCAGATACGTCTTCAGCCACCGGATCCGGTTCTTGCGGATCTGATTCTCCAGAGCGGCGCCCTGCAGCCCTTTCGCCGCATGTTCTTTCGCCAGAGACTGCATCTTCAACCCGGCGGTCACTTCCGCGCCTTCAGCCTCGGCCTCGGCCTTCGCGATCAACTCGTGCAAGGACCGCAATTCCTGCTCCGCATCGAAGTTCGCGACACGGTGCGGCGTGTAATTCGGAATCAGCTTCTCCGTCACCCGCCCATCCCGCTCACCCGCCACATAACATGTAGAAAGATGCAGCAACCCCGCGTGTTCCGTTCCCCGCACGAACTCCAGGATGTTCATCGCTGCATCCGTGTTAGTCGCCAGCGCATCCCGCAAATCCGGATTGAAGTCCGTCAACCCCGAACTATTCACCATCAAATCAAGATTTCTCTGCAGCCGCCGCGCTACCTCCGCATTCAGCCCCAGCCCGGCCTGCGTGACGTCTCCTTCCACAACCTCCACTTTGTCCCGCAGATACTCCCCAAGACCGCTGCCGTACGCCTCAAACAGCGGATCGAATACCGGCGATTCCTCCACGATTTTTTCAAACCGCCGCTGCGCCGGATTCGACTTCTGCCGCCGGATCAGCAGATAAATCCGCCCGATCTTCGGCAAATCCATCAGCGTGTTTGCCAGCCAAACCTTCCCGATAAATCCGGTAACCCCGATCAGCATCACATGCTTGCCCGCCAGCGCCCGCCGCACTGAAAATCCAGGCGCCTGGCTCTGACCCTCGAAATGCACAATCGGACGTTCCTGCGCCGCCAATTCCCTGCCCGCTCCGGTCACCGCCGCCCTCAGCTCCTCCAGCGTAATATCCAGCTGTCGCGCCAACGTCTTCGGTGCCCGCCGCCCATCCGGACTCTGCTCCCGGATCAGAGCGAGTCCTCCCCGCGGCCGGATCACCGGTTCCCGCAGCCGTCCTGACGCCACGCCATCGCGAAACTCCAGCCGATTCGCCACCACCCGCTTCACTCCGAGATGCCGTGCCAGCGGCTTCATCACGTGCTCCAGCCCCTGGCTCACCAGCACCACATCCGCGCCCGCACGAACCAGTCCCTGTACCCGCTCCAGCCCGTGCGGCTTCAGCCGCGGTTTCAATTTGTATTGGAAATATTCTTCGCCCAGCAGATCCAGCCGGTCGCGTGTCACACCCCGCAATGCCGTGTGCACAACGCGGGTCGCGAACTTCCGGTTCGTCGAATATAAAAAGGGACGCAGCGCCGCCATCACAAAGATCAGCCCCCTCCGCCACCACCGTTCCGCGAAGGTCTGCGCGTTCCAGGTAAAGAACGCCACCGGCTCCACCACCGTCAGGTCGAGCAGACTCCCTTCCACCCGCCAGTACACGGTGGGCGACAGTCCGGCCGGAACGCCCGGCTTATGGTTTGACGGTCCCAGTTGGTTTGATTGTTCCAAAATATTCTTCGTCCACACTGCAGGCTTCCCCGCATCCGGGCACACGAATCTCCTATTGTAAACAATGCGGGCCGCGTCCGCGAAGCCTCGATCAGCCAGCCTGGCCGATGAGCAGAGTGTAGCCGTCCGGGTCCTCGACGCGGACTTCGCCTTTGGGCATGTAATCAGGATAGGTAATAGGCGAGACGCGGACACCGGCCGCGATCAAGTGGCCCCGCAGCGCAACCAGGTTGGGCGAATAGAGATAGAACAATACGGCCTGCTGGCTGGCAACAACCGGCTCCGCGGCGCGAGCAAACATCAACTCCGCCTGCTCGCAGGCGACGTGCGCCCACTGCATTTCGCCGTTGCTGGACTCTAACTGGCCACGCAACTCCATGCCCAGTAGTTTGTAGAAATCCACCGAGCGCTGCACGTCGGCGGCGTGCGCCATGGGGATGAGGCCTGTAGCTTTGGCATCAGACGATGGTTTCATGGCGAACGATTCAGCCATCTATCTTCGCCTCCCGTAGTTGCTTAACCGCAGTCTCCGAGCTGACCGGCGAGTAGTAAACCTCCTTGAACGTATAGGAGCGCGCCTTCGCCGCGAGCACGGGCAGGATCTCGATGTGCCAGTGGTAGTCGTCGTCAATCGTCTTCCAATAACCCAGTGTTTTCGAGGGATGCAGGCTGTTGGGCGAGGTGTGCAGCACCAGATGGAAACCTTCCGTGATCGCTCGAACCCGCTGCAGGGTGCGGCGCAGAAGCGCGGCGAGATGGACCCGCAGCCCCGGCTTGGATAAACCCGTGCGCTCGAAGGAGGCATCGTGGTCCCGAGGGATGATCCAGGTTTCGTAAGGCACGCGCGGGGCGTAGGGTCCGAGAGCGACGTAATCGCCGTGGGCCTCAATTACGCGCGCGGCGTGCCGCTCCTCCTGGGTGAGAATATCGCAGAATACACAGCGTTCCTTGCCCTGGAAATACTCGCGGCCCGCCCGCAACTCGTAAAGCACGCGCCGGGGCACGAACATCGTGGCGGTGAGCTGCGACGTGGGATGAGCAAATTCCTGGCCGGCGTTGGGGCCAAAGTCCTTGAAGAGGCTGACGTACTTGACGCGCGGGTCGCGCTTGAGGTCCATGATGCGTTCAGCGGCGAGGCGTAAGAACTGCCCGATCTCCTCGTCGCTGGCATGCCAGAGCTGGCGGTCATGCCTCGGATTCTCCACCAGGACTTCATGAGCGCCGACTGAACTCATGCGGTCGTAAATGCCGTCGCCGCGCCGTCCGGGCTCGCCTTCAATGTGATAGAGCGGGGTGGGATGCACCACCGAGCGCGCCGACCATCCCGTTGTGCTGGGGACTGCGGCGATAACCTGCGTAGCATCTGGTGAATCTGGGCAAAAACGGCAGACCGTTTCAGGACGTGGTGCGCCTTCGGCTGGGTCATCTCCCGTCATGACCCAGGAGCGAGTGATGGGATCTTTGCGTAGTTCCATGCATTAGGTAAACACTGTGGGAGAAGCCGCGTCAACTGCCATCTCCCCCAGCGCACCTGGAGTTAGAACCAATCGGGGGCGAGGACTTGTTATAATCCGCGCCAAGCCCGCTGCCTGACTTGCGAATGACCGAGCCGTCCACTCCGCTGATGCGGCAATACGCCGCCGTCAAGAAAGAACATCCCACTGCACTGCTGTTCTTCCGCTTGGGAGACTTCTACGAGCTTTTCTTTGATGACGCGATTGTGGCGTCCAAAGAGCTGCAGATCACGCTGACTTCGCGCAACAAAGAGAAAGGGATCGCCGTGCCCATGTGCGGAGTGCCCCACCACGCGGCGGAAGGTTACATTGGCAAGCTCATCCGCAAAGGCTTTAAGGTGGCCATCTGCGAGCAGATGGAAGACGCCCGGCTGGCGAAGAAGCTAGTCCGGCGTGAAGTCACGCGAGTGGTCACGCCTGGTACGGCGGCCGATTCCTTGCTGGGGTCGGAAGAAAACAACTTCTTGGCAGCCCTGGCTCAGGTTGGCGAGCGTGTGGGGTTTGCGGCCCTGGATCTTTCCACCGGGGAATTCCGCGCGACCGAATTTTCGGGTGAAGGCGCTCTGCGGCGGGTACAGGAAGAACTGGAGCAGTTACGGCCCAAGGAGCTGCTATACGGGTCGGCGGCCCCGCTGTTCGACGCCGGAACCAGTCGAGCCTTGCTCACCCAGCAAGCTCTCGCACAAGCGCCTCAGCCTCGCGCGTCTGGAACTACGTGCGCCGAGACCCCACTTGACGACTGGATCTTCGCTCCCGACCATGCGATTCCGCTGCTCGAGAATCATTTCGGAGTGTTGTCGCTCGAGGGATTTGGCCTGGCGGGACGGGCCGCGGCCGCCGCCGCGGCGGGGGCGATTCTCTATTACGTCCGCTCTACGCAGCGCGGATCGCTCGACCACGTCGACCGCATCGGCTGGTACGAGCGGCAGAACTGCCTGGTACTCGATGCGGTCACAGTCCGTAATCTGGAATTGATTGAACCTCTGTTTGCCGGCACGGATGCGGGCGTCACCCTGTTTCGCTCGATCGATGCCGCAGTCACACCCATGGGCAAGCGGCTGCTGCGGGCGTGGCTGCTGCGGCCATCGCTCGATCTCGCCGAAATCAATGCCCGCCTGGATGCTGTGGAAGCAGGCGTGAAGAACACCATCGCGCGGGAAGAGCTGCGCCGCGCGCTCGATGGTGTGCTCGACCTGGAGCGGCTTCTGAGCCGAGTGACCCTCGAGACGGCGAATCCGCGCGATGTGCTGGCTCTCGCGGCGTCGCTCGCGAAGATTCCGGCCATCAAAGCCGCAGTGGGACGGTTGGCGGCGGAGCTTCTGAACACTCTGCATGGATCGCTCGACGAACTTGGCGACTTGCGCGACCGCATTGAAAAGACGATCGTGCCGGAGCCCCCGCTAACCTTCGCCGACGGCGGTGTGATCGCCGCGGGCGTAGATCGCGATCTCGACGAATTGCGCGAACTCTCCCGCAACAGCAAGCAGGTGCTGGCGCAGATCGAACAACGGGAACGCGGGCGCACGGGCATCGCATCGCTCAAGGTAAAGTTCAACTCCATCTTCGGTTACTACATCGAGGTATCGAAACCGAACCTGCATCTTGTTCCACAGGATTATGAACGCAAACAAACTCTGGTCGGTGCGGAGCGCTTCACCACCCCCGAACTGAAAGAGTACGAGGCCAAGATTCTCGACGCGCAGGAAAAGATTGTCGAGATCGAGCGCCGGCTGTTCACCGAGTTACGCTCCGCGATCGCGTCTGAAGCCAAGCGACTCCGGCAGACCGCGCTGGCGCTGGCCGAGGTCGATGTGCTGGCCTCGCTGGCACACATCGCGGCGCTGCGGAATTACTGCAGACCGCAATTCATTTCCTCGACAAACAAGGCTTCGGCAGACAAGGCATCGGGCAATGATGATGCTGGCGACTTGGAGATCATCGAAGGTCGCCACCCGGTGATCGAGCAGCAAGAGATGGCAGGCGGCAGCGAGCGCTTCGTCCCCAACGATCTCTTCCTGAACGCGACCACGCACACGATTCTGTTGCTGACCGGGCCAAACATGGGCGGCAAGTCTACTTATCTGCGGCAAACGGCGCTGATCGTGATTCTGGCGCAGATGGGCTCGTTCGTTCCGGCACGCTCGGCGCGCCTCAGCGTGGTCGACCGCGTCTTCACCCGCATCGGCGCCAGCGACAATTTGGCGCGCGGCCGCTCGACCTTCATGGTTGAGATGACAGAAACAGCAGCGATCCTGCATACGGCAACGCCACGGTCTTTGATTCTTCTGGATGAAGTTGGCCGCGGCACTTCCACCTACGACGGCCTTGCGATTGCCTGGGCCGCCATTGAGTATCTGCACGCGCGTGTCCGCGCCAAGACTCTTTTCGCCACACACTATTTCGAGCTGACGGAATTGGCGGAGCAGCTTGCGGGAGTCAAGAATTATCACGTCTCGGTGAAGGAAACCGGCGGCGGGATCGTTTTCTTGCGCAAGGTCGAACCTGGCGCGGCCGACCGCAGCTACGGCATCGAAGTAGCCAAGCTGGCAGGTCTGCCGAATGAAGTGATTATGCGAGCGCGCGAGGTGCTGGCCGAGCACGAATCCGTCGAGCGGCTGGCGACGGATCATCTCTCGCCCGGCGCAACACCTCCGCCAACGCAGTTAACGATCTTCACGCCGATCTCGCAACCAGTGCTGGAGAAGCTGCGCGAAGTAGACTTGAATCGGCTCACGCCGCTGGAGGCGCTGAATCTGCTGGCCGAGTTGAAGAAGGAAATTTAGCCTTTATGACGAACTCCGACATCTCCGCCCACAGTCCCTTTCTGGTTTATCTCTTGCCATTCCTGCATTTGGGCGCCTGCTTGGCGATCTGGATTGGTCACATCAACACGGGGTGGCAGAAACTGATAATCGTCGACTTTCCGTTTTCAGTCGTGCTTGTGGCCTTGATGTTCCGGGATGTTAATCCATTACTCTCCTTTGGAGTCCTGGGCACACTTTGGTGGTACTTCTTGAGCTTGTTCGTTCGCCGATTCTTTCGCGCTGGCGACGGTAGGAGGGGCTCCTAGTTATGCATTTCCATGCGTCGAATACGACCAAGAAAAACAAGCTCAAGGATTCCCAGCGGATCGGACAAATCCTGATCGTCGGCTTCGACGGCACAGAAATGACGCCGCGCCTCAGCTCCCTACTCAAGCAGCTGCAGCCGGCCGGCGTGATCCTGTTCGCGCGAAACATAAAGACTGCCGAACAGACTTGGCGTCTCCTTCGCGATTGCCAGAAGTGTGTTTCCACGCCGCTCTTTACCTGTGTCGACCTCGAAGGCGGAACCGTTGACCGCTTCCGCGAAGTGCTCGGGCCAGCGCCCTCAGCAGCTGAAGTATTCGCCACCGGCGATCGCAAACTCTTCCGCAAGCATGGCCAGATCATCGGAGACAACTGCCGCGCCCTGGGATTCGACGTTGACTTCGCCCCGGTGTTAGACCTGGCATTCGAGGCCTCGCGCAGCGTGCTGAGTTCCAGAGTAGTCTCGGCGAACCCGCGCGAAACCGCCGCTTATGCACGCGAATTTCTTGCCGGCCTGCGGGCAGCAGGCGCGCTGGGATGCGGCAAACACTTTCCCGGCCTGGGCGAGGGCAAGCTCGACAGCCATCGCGAGTTGCCTGTGATCGAGAAGCCGCTGAGACAGCTTTGGACCGAAGATCTGCTCCCTTACCGCATACTCCGCACGCAGATGCCGATGGTGATGATTGCGCACGCGGCGTATCCACTGGTCACGCACGATCAGACTCCGGCGTCGCTCTCGAAAGTGTGGATTAGAGGCATCCTTCGCAAACGGATCGGCTACCGTAACCTAATCGTATCGGACGATCTCGAGATGGGCGGAGTCTTGGCGGCGGCTCCGGTGGGACAAGCTGCGGTCGAGCACATCCGCGCCGGCGGAGATTTGTGCCTGATCTGCCATCGCGAGGACTATATCGAGCAAGCTAACGAGGAATTGGTAAGGACGGCAGAACGCAACCCGAAGTTCGCCAAGCGCGTTGAAGAATCGATGAGACGAGTGCTGGCATTCAAGAAAAAATCGGCGAAGATATTCCGCAAGACAAAGTCACCTTCCACGGCAATAATTGAGAAACTTTCTCGCAAGCTGTGGGAATTCAGCGAGCAGACTCGGCTGGAAGCTCTGAATCGTGAAGAGAACACACGGCCCCCGCGCACACGAGGAAGAAAGACATGATCGTGGCCGGGGTAATGAGCGGAACGTCCGCCGATGGTATCAACGTGGCGTTGGTGCGCATGGGCAAGCGTCGCGGAACCTCTGTGGAATTGCTCGGGCACGCCGAATACCCTTACCCAAAGAAGGTTCGCACCGCCTTACTGGCCGCGATGGACGCTTCGCAAGCCAGCGTGGCCGATCTCTCCCGGCTGAACTTCCTTCTGGGCGAACTTTATTCCGATGCGGTGCTCGCCACCGAGCGGCAATTCCGCGTCAAAGTAGATCTGGCCGGCTGCCACGGGCAAACGCTCTATCATCAAGGCGAGCCGCAGCGTTTTCTCGGTCACAAGTTAGCGGCGACGTGGCAAACCGGCGAGGCGGCGATTATTGCCGCGAGAGTCGGCGCGCCCGTGGTTTCAGATTTTCGTCCGGCGGATGTGGCGGCTGGCGGCAAAGGAGCGCCGCTGGTTCCCTTCCTTGACTACATGTTGTTCCGCGACGCGCGCGTAGGAAGAATCGTGCAAAACATCGGCGGTATCGCGAACCTTACCGCCATACCTGCGAACGCGGCTGCGACTGATGTGGTCGCCTTCGACACCGGACCCGGCAACATGGTGATCGACGCTGTAACCGCGAAGCTATTCAGCCGGCCGTTCGATCGCGGCGGAAAAATCGCAGCTTCCGGGAAGGCGCTCGATCCGGTCGTCCACAGATTATTGCAGCAACCCTTTTTCAGGAAAGTGCCTCCCAAGACCGCGGGGCGCGAGGAATTCGGCCGGGAGTTTGTACGCGAATTTCTGCAAATCTGCAAGACCCGCCGAAAGCAAGATGTTGTGGCGACGGCTACCGCGCTGACCGCAAAATCGATTGCGGATGCGCTGCGGCGCTTCGTCACAAAGAACCCCAACTCCGCACGGAAGCGGGCGTTTCATGAAATGATTCTTTCCGGCGGAGGAACGAAAAACTCTACGCTCGTGGCCATGTTAACCAGCGAACTCGCGCCGCTCGGATTGCGGCTGCGATTAACCGACGAATTCGGCCTGCCCTCGGCCGCGAAAGAGGCCGTAGCCTTTGCCGTCCTGGCGTACGAAACCTGGCATCGGCGGGCGTCCAACATTCCTTCGGCGACGGGCGCGAAGCGCGCCGTTGCGTTGGGCAAGATTTCGTATCCTTAAACTCACCGAAGACTTGGCGGCCTATGCCCATTTACATCGCGATGCTTCGCGGAATTAACGTTGGCGGTCACAAGCGAATAAAAATGGACAAGCTGCGCGCGTCGTTCGAGGCCCTGGGCTTCGAGCAGGTTAAGACCTATATTCAGAGCGGAAACGTGGTTTTCGAGGCAGGGAGGCTTTCTACGGTCGTATTGTCAAAGAAAATTGAGGAAAGAATCCTCAGAGACTTTGGCTTTTCGGCCTCCGTCATTTCAAGAAGCAGCGACGAAATGGCCACGACCATTGCGCGCAATCCTTTCTTGAACCAGCGCGGGATCGACCACGAAAGACTCCATGTCATGTTCCTTTCCGAAGCTCCCGCCCCGGCCGCTCTGAAGAAGTTGGCCGCCTTGACCGCTGCGCCAGATCAGTTTCGCTGTTTTGACAAAGAGATTTACTTTTACCTCCCCAACGGAGTTTCCGGAAGTGTTTTGATGAAAAGTCCTGTGGATAGAATCTTGGGGGTTGTGACCACCACCCGCAACTGGAGAACCGTCAACCAACTCTCACAGATGTGCGAGGGGTGCCGCTGATGATCCGCAGAGTTCTGGAAGGTCTCGCCACTCTCACCGGATTTGCCCTGATATTTTCCCTGCTCTCCTGCTCGGACAAACCTGCCCCTAATACGCTGGTCATGATCATCGAATCGAGCCCCACGAATCTGGACCCGCGGGTCGGAGTCAACGCGCAATCGGAGCGCATTGACAGTCTACTTTTCGATTATCTCGTCTTGCGCGGCGCCGATTTGAACGCGGCCCCGGGACTGGCTGAGCGCTGGGAGGTTCCCGATCCGCTGACCTACATTTTTTATCTGCGGCACCGCGTTAGCTTTCACGACGGGCGTCCGCTTACGTCGCACGATGTGAAATGGACCTTCGATTCCCTGCTCAGCGGGAAAATTCGCAGTACCCGGGCGTCCGCATATCGCTTCGTCGATCACATCGATGCGCCCGACGACTTCAGGGTCATATTCCACATGAAGGAACCGGACGCCGCATTGCTATGGAATCTGACCGATGGAGCGGTTGGCATCGTGCCCTCGGGCAGCGGAGACGACATGTCGCGGCACCCAATAGGCTCCGGACCGTTCAAGTTCGTCAGCGCCGAAACCGACAAGGAAGTAGTCATCGAACGCAACGACAACTACTGGGGCGAGAAAGTGAAGCTGGCCCGCGTGCGTTTCGCTGTGGTGCCCGATGCAACCACTGAGGCTCTTGAGCTCCGCAAAGGAACCGGCGACATCGCCAGCAACTCCCTCACGCCAGACACCGTACTCACACTCGAGCGCGAACCCTTCCTTGCCGTCGAACATGCCCCCGGCACCGAAATCCAGTACTTGGGGTTCAATCTGCGCGACCCCATTCTGAAAGATGTGCGGGTGCGCCAAGCTATCGCTTATGCCCTAGACCGCCGTCCCATGATCGAGTCTCTCTGGCGCGGCGAGGCGCAACCGGCGCGCAGCGTTCTTCCCCCGCAAAGCTGGGCTTACAACGGGGATGTGCCGTCCTACGACTACGATCCCGACAAGGCTCGCGCCCTTCTCGATGCGGCCGGTTATCCCGTGAGCAATGGCGTGCGCTTCCACATCACCATGAAGACCTCTACTACCGAGAGCACGCGATTGATGGCTGCTGTTATGCAGCAGCAGTTGCGCGACGTGGGAATCGTGCTCGACATTCGCAGCTTCGAGTCAGCGACCTTTTTTGCCGACGTCACTCACGGAGCGTTTCAGCTCTACGGACTGCGCTGGGTCGGAGGCAACCAGGATCCAGACATCTTCTACGTTTTTCATTCCTCGAGGTTTCCTCCGAACGGCGCCAACCGCGGCCATTATTCGAACCCGAAGGTGGATGCACTGATCGACGAGGCCCGCCGCGAGGTCGATCCCGCCGTGCGCAAGCCGATCTATGCCGAACTGCAGCGCATTCTGGCTGAAGAACTCCCTTACATCGATCTCTGGTATCTGGATAACGTTCTCGTCCACAACAAACGCGTCGTGAATCTGAAATTGAATCAGGCTGGCAATTACGACTTTCTGCGCACTGCGGAGCTGGCGCAGTGATGGCAATCGACGAATGGCTGCCGCACTATCAGGTGCGCTCCAGCTATTCGATTCTGGTGCACGCCTCGGATGAAAAAACGTACGCGGCACTCAAGCACGCCAATTTCTCGGACCTTCCCGTCGTTCGTGGCTTGATGCGCCTGCGCGGTTACCGAATCGGCCGCAACCGAAGTCCAGAGTCCGAGGCGCAGGACAGCGTGCGCGGTTCCTTCCTCGATCTAGCCGAAGTTCCCCGGCACGAGCTGGTGCTGGGCATCGCGGGCCGATTCTGGAGGCCCGACGGCGGCATCGTTCGCGGCCTCACGCCTGCCGAGTTTGCGGATTTTCACCGCGGTGGCTACGCGAAGGCGGTTTGGAACTTCTCCCTCGAACCCGCTCATGGCGGCACACAACTTACGACTGAAACGCGGGTGCAGACCTTCGGCCGTTCCGCAACCTTAAAGTTCCGAGCGTACTGGCTCCTTGTCGGTCCTTTTTCCGGTTTGATCCGCAGAGCCATGTTGCGCGAGGCCAAACGAATCGCCGAGCAGTCCATCTGACTTTGCGTGTTACCATCAAGCTTTGAGTAGTAGTGCAGTGTCATCCTGAACAAGCGCTCTTTGCGCAGTGAAGGATCTGGGCGAGCCGCGCGACGGGTCGCGCTCTTTGCGACCCATCAATCGCGCGTTCGGCTCGCTTCCTTATCAAGCTGCACAACTACTGAATTTTGCCCGTTCAACATGCGCATTCTCTTCATCGGCGACATTTTCGGACGGCCGGGACGAACCATCGTCCAGGAACGGCTGCCGGGCATTGTTCGCGGCCACGCCATCGACCTCGTCGTCGCCAACGGGGAGAACTCGGCGGCGGGTTTCGGTATCACGGGGGCGCTGGCGGAAGAACTGTTCGAGCTGAATATTGACGTCATCACCACCGGCAACCATGTCTGGGACAAGCGCGAAATCCTCGATTACCTCAAGACGGTCGAAGGCAATGGCCACGGTCCGCAACGGCGCGTGCTTCGTCCCGCGAATTTCCCTGCGGACATGCCCGGCTGGGGTGTTTATGAGGGCCAGAAAGGGAAAGTTCCTTACGCCGTCATCAACCTGCAGGGGCGCGTGTTCATGGCCTCGAACGACGATCCTTTTCGCATCGCCGACCAACTCTTGCAGAAGATCGAGGCTAAAGTAATTCTCGTGGACTTCCACGCCGAGGCAACTTCCGAAAAGATTTCTATGGGCTGGTATCTCGACGGCCGCGTGACCGCAGTCGTTGGAACGCACACCCACGTGCCCACAGCCGACGAACAGGTTCTTCCCCAGGGGACGGCCTACGTCACCGACGTCGGCATGACCGGCCCTTATGACGGCGTGATCGGCGTGAAAAAAGAACTCGTGGTCAACAAGTTCCTCAATGGCATGCCCGTCCGCTTCGAGCCGGCCACGGGCGATGTTCGCCTCTGCGCCGTGGTGATTGACTGTGACGAGAAAACTGGCAAGGCGCGGGATATCGAGCGCCTGATGCTGAGCTAAATTGGACGGCAGCACGCCTTTCATTGACTTGACTCTTTCGCACACGTAGGATTCTGCCCGTGTAATTGGCCAAACCATTTCCCGATCGCATCGTCTAAACGTTCGGCAGTTTCGGAGGATCTTCATGCGTTCATTCTTCCGTCGTGGCAGCCTGGCAATTTTCGCGGCTCTGTGCATTGCCCTAACCGCAACCGTGAATGCACAGAATTCACCGGGCCCGCAGCCTGTGCCGCTGCCTCCGCCCATTGTTGCGCCCGCTGACACGCCTTATCCCGGCACGATTTCACTGCTCGTCGATGTCACCAACGTCACGGATCGCATACTGAACGTGCATGAGACGATCCCGGTAAAAGGCCGCGACATTACGCTGCTCTACCCTGAATGGCTTCCCGGGACGCACTCGCCATCGAACCCAGTGGACGAACTTGCCGGCCTCGTCGTCATGGCGAATGGCAAACGCATCCCCTGGGTGCGCGACCGCGTGAACATGTACGCGTTCCATGTCGAGGTGCCGCACGATGTAACCACGCTGGATCTAAACTTCCAGTACCTGGCCCCGCTGGACCCAAAACGAGGCCGTATTTCCTCGAAATTCGCCGACGTTACCTGGAACAGCGTGCTTCTCTATCCTGCGGGACACTTCTCGCGCGATATCAAATTCGAAGCGGCGATCCGTTTGCCTGATGGATGGAAATTCGCCTGCTCCCTGGACATGAAGTCGCAGAACGCCAACCTGGTTCAATTCAAAGAGACGACGCTGAATACGCTCGTCAACTCGCCGTTTTACGCAGGCGTCAACTTCAAGCGTTTGGACCTCTCCACGGGGCCGGACAATCCGGTGTACCTGGATGTCTTCGCCGATAAACCGGCCGATCTCGAAATCACTCCCGAAGAACTGCAATACCACAAGAACCTGGCGATCGAGGCCCAGAAGTTATTCAATTCGCATCACTATGATCGCTATGATTTTCTCTTTTCCGTCAGCGACACGGTCGGCGGCAAAGGCCTGGAGCACCACCAATCGAGTGAGGACGGTTCTCGCGCCAATTACTTCACGGACTGGGGCGCAGGAGTTGCCGGCCGCGCTCTCCTGCCCCACGAATACACCCATTCCTGGAACGGTAAGTTCCGCCGGCCGGCTGACTTGTGGACCCCCAACTTCAACGTGCCCATGCGCAATGATCTGCTCTGGGTTTATGAGGGATTGACGGACTATTACGGCAACGTGCTCACAGCGCGTTCCGGAATGCGTACTCCCGAGCAGGCCCGCGATGTATGGGCACAAATCGCCGCGGGCTTCGAAATCAGCCCGGGACGCACGTGGCGCTCTTTGCAAGACACCACGAACGATCCCATTATGTCGTCTCGCTTTGTCCCGCTGACCTGGGCAAGCTGGCAGCGTGCTTACGACTACTATCCGGAGTCAGACCTTATCTGGCTCGACGCCGACACGAAGATCCGCGAGTTGAGCGGCGAAAAGAAGTCTCTGGACGATTTCGCGAGGCTCTTTTTCGGGATCGACAATGGCAGCTACGTCACCGTTCCCTACACGTTTGACGACATCGTGAAGGCCTTGAATACCGTGCAGCCGCACGATTGGGCAGGATTCCTCCGCTCGCGGGTTTACGAGGTCAACTCCAACGTTCCGGAGAACGGGTTTACGCAGGGCGGATATCGGCTTGTTTACAACGATAACGAACCGGATTGGCTGAAGAAGGCAGATAGTGTTCGTGGAGTGAGCTTCGCTACCTCACTGGGCTTCTCGGTAAGGTCAGACAGCAGCGGCCCTGATTCCCACGGCGGCATTGATCAGGTTTGGTGGGACAGTCTGGCCTTCAAAGCTGGCGTCACGCCGGACATGCAACTGCAAGCCGTCAACGATCAGAAGTACACTCCCGCGGTCCTGCGCGAAACCATCCTCGCCGCAGAGAAAAGTCAACAGCCAATCAAGCTCTTGCTCAAGCGTGGCGACGAATTTGTCACGGTCTCTCTGGACTACCACGGCGGAATGCGCTACCCGCACTTGGAGAGAGTCGAGACCGCGCCCGATCGGCTGGACGTGATACTCGCGCCGGCGAAATAGAAGCTCCCGGATCGATGAGTGATATTGATTCCATAACAATGTCGGCTCCCAAGCCCGGGTAAACTTTGGTGGCGCCAACGACACACATTTTCGAGTCTCATCAAGTCGTTGGGTGTGGACGCGAAAGTTGTGCAGGAACTCCTGCGACACGCATCGTTCAAGACGACGATGGATGGATACACACAGGCTCTCGAACAGCCGAAACGCCAAGCGCAAGAACATCTTGCAGATCTGATCATGCGCACGGGGACAGTTGGTCACGCATGATTGTTGTGGAATGTTGTGGGAAGAATTGTCCGGACGCCGTTAAGTCCTCGATTTTATGGCGTCCCCGACGGGATTTGAACCCGTGTTACCGCCGTGAAAGGACGTAGTTCTTTCCACAGTTGCCGCGTGAACGAGCCCGCACTGCAGACCTGCAAAACTTCGTCGAGACCGTGCTGCGCGCGGTGTCTTCTTCGCAGTGCACCTCGCCTTTGCGGTGCTCATATAATCTAGGGTCATGCCTGACTTTGATCACGCTGCGATGCTGGCGGTGGCTTTGGCGGAAGCCCGTAAAGGGTTGGCCGAAGGGGGTATCCCGGTTGGAGCCGCGATCTTTGATGCCGCCGGCAAACTCCTCGGCTCGGGTCACAACCGACGGGTGCAGAATGGAGATCCATCCCTGCATGGCGAGACCGATGCCTTCCGCAATGCGGGGCGGCAACGCAGCTATCGCAGCCTTACCCTGGCTACTACTCTTGCGCCATGCTGGTACTGCAGTGGACTGGTTCGGCAGTTTGGCTTCGGCGCGGTGGTGGTCGGAGAGAGCCGCAATTTTCAGGGTGGGCTGGAGTGGCTCCGTTCGCTGGGAGTGCGGGTCTTTGATCTTGATTCCGACGAGTGCGCCTCGTTGTTGGGGGAATACATCCGGAGAAATCCCGAAGTCTGGAACGAGGACATCGGCGAAGAGTGACGGCGGTGCATTATCTCGCAACGTTGAGTCGATGGTTGGAACACCGCCGCCGCTGGGAGGAAGTGACATCCCATGAAACTTGATAAAGAGGTATTGCACAGCCTTCCCAAGGTCCTTTTGCATGAGCATTTGGATGGTGTGCTGCGGCCGCAAACGGTTATCGAGTTGGCAGCAGATGCGGGCTACGAAAAGCTTCCCACAACAGATCCGCAGGCCTTGGCGCAATGGTTTCATCGCGGCGCGAACCAGGGAAGTCTCACCAAATACCTGGAGGGTTTCGCACACACCATCGCGGTCATGCAGACGGAGGAGGCTCTCGAACGCGTGGCCTATGAGCAGGCTGAGGATCTCAGCAAAGACGGTGTGGTTTACTTTGAAACCCGGTTTGCCCCCGTCTTTCACACGCAGAGAGAATTGACTCACCAACAAATAGTTTCGTCCGTATTGAAGGGACTGGAACGAGGGCGCAAAGATTTTGGAATTTCTTCCGGGTTAATCATCTGCGCCCTGCGCAACCGGCATGAGTCACTCGAGATGGCGGAACTTGCCGTGGATTTTCGTGCGCGGGGAGTTGTCGGCTTCGATCTCGCCGGAGAAGAAGGCGGCTATCCCGCAAAAAAGCACGTCGATGCCTTTCATTACATTCAACGCGAGAATTTCAACATCACGATCCATGCCGGGGAAGGTTACGGAAAGGAATCGATTTGGCAGGCGATCCAGTATTGCGGAGCACACCGGATCGGACATGGAACGCGGCTGATCGATGACATCGCCGTTGTGGACGGCAAGGCGGTGAAATTGGGCGATCTTGCCCAGTACGTGCTCGACAAAAGAATCCCGCTGGAAATTTGCCTGCTGAGTAACGTGCACACCGGCGCCACGCCCAGTTTGGCCGAGCATCCTTTCAAGATTCTCTATCAAGAGAAATTCCGCGTCACGCTTAACACGGACAACCGCCTGATGAGCCAAACCAGCATGACGCAGGAGTTTGAAGCTGCTGCAGACACGTTTGGCTTGTCCCTGGATGATTTCGAGAAGATCACCATCAATGCGATGAAGAGCGCTTTCTTGCCTTATAACCAGCGCTGCGATCTCATCTACTCGGTCATCAAACCGGGTTATACCAAGATCCGCAAGTCTGCGAACACCTCGAAACACTTGTGATAGAAAAGCTTGCAAGTCCAACCATTTGCTCCTGACAGCAACTTGAAACGCGAAGATCAAGAGAACATTTTACGAACTCCCGGCCCCCAGCTTATACTCCTGTTTCAGCGAAGCGGCTGCGAAAGAGTTCCATGTTGACGAACGTGCTCGAGGATTGCAGGAGTAGGCATACTGTCGCCGATCCCGCGTTAACATAGCAACCACATGGACAACCCTTTCATGGCTCGCGCCATTCAGCTCTCGATTGAGAATGTTCACTCCGGACGCGGCGGCCCCTTCGGCGCAGTGGTCGTGAAAGACGGCAACATTATTGCCGAAGGCACGAACCAGGTAACCTCAACCCAGGATCCGACGGCGCACGCCGAAATTCTTGCCATCCGCGCCGCCTGCGCGAAACTTGGCGTCTTCGGACTGCACGGCTGTGAGATTTACACTTCCTGCGAGCCGTGCCCCATGTGCCTGGGCGCAATCTATTGGGCTCGGCTCTCTCGCGTCTATTTTGCCAATGCCGCGGCCGACGCATCCAGCATCGGATTTGACGATTCGCTCATCTATCGCGAGATTCCCCTGCCACTCGCGCAGCGCGCAATCCCTATGAGCCAGATGATGCGGGAGCAAGCGCTCGCGGCGTTTCAGGCCTGGCAAGAGAAACCTAACAAGATCGTGTACTGAGGAACGAACTTGATCGCCCGCTACTTCAAGCTCGCCGAGAACCATACTTCTGTGAAACAGGAGATGCTGGGTGGACTCACTACGTTCGTCACCATGGCCTACATCGTCGTGGTCAACCCCCAGATCCTCGCGCAAGCGGGAATGCCCCCTGCGGGCGTAGTGTTTGCGACCTGTATCTCGTCCGCGGCCGCCACACTGGTGATGGGACTCTACGCCAATTATCCCATCGCCCTGGCGCCGGGGATGTCGCTGAATGCCTACTTCACCTACTCCGTTTGCCTGGCCATGCATGTTCCGTGGCAAACGGCGCTCGCTGTTGTCTTCTGTTCTGGCGCCCTCTTCCTGCTGTTGACTGTGACTCGGGTTCGCGAGCAGATTGTGAACGGCATACCCGATTGCCTGAAGCATTCCACCGCTGCTGGAATCGGAATGTTCATTGCCTTCGTCGGCCTGCGGAATGCGAAGCTCGTGGTTGCCAATGCCGCCACCTTTGTCGGCCTTGGCAGCTTCTCCGACAAAGAAGTGCAGACGGCATGTTTCGGTCTTGGCCTCACGTTGATCCTGATGGCGCGAAAGTTCCCCGGAGCAATCTTGCTGGGCATCTTCGGTACCGCTCTTGTGGGAATCTTTCGCGGAATCACGAGTTGGCCCGCCGCGATCTTCTCCATGCCGCAGCCGTCGTCTACATTCCTGCAACTGGATTTTCGCGGCTTGCGCCATCTCGGCTTGCTCGAAATCCTGTTCGCGTTCCTGTTCGTGGATTTGTTCGACAACGTTGGCACACTCGTGGGAGTTTGCGAGCAAGGCGGTTTCATCAAGGACGGCAAGATCCCTGGGGTTGGACGGATTCTGCTGGCGGATGCCGTAGGCACCGTGTTCGGAGCATTGACGGGCACGTCCACGGTCACTAGTTACATCGAAAGCGCCGCCGGAGTTGCGGCCGGAGCCCGCACCGGCCTGAGCAATATCGCCGTCGCTGCGCTCTTCTTGCTGGCGGCGTTTTGCTCACCGCTGGCCACAGCAATTCCGGGGTACGCGACAGCTCCAGCGTTGATTCTGGTGGGCGTATTGATGTCGGAATCTATCGCGAAAATTCAGTGGCGGGAGTTCAGCGAAGCGGTGCCGGCTTTCATCACGATTCTAGCCACACCGCTCACGTTCAGCATCGCCACCGGCCTTAGCCTCGGTCTGATTTCCTATACTGTGGTGAAAGTCGCGGCGGGGAAATTTCGTGACATTAACACCCTGGTGTGGATTCTCACCGGCCTATTCCTCCTGCGCTATGTCTATCTTGCCGTGGGCTAGTTCGGCAAGTCAGCAGACGTCGCTTGCTTCTCTTTTTCGGCTTCGAGCTGGCTAATTGTCGCCCGGAGCCATTTGCCGAGCGCCTCCTCGACCTCCTGCTGCGTCCCCGTCCGGTACAGATTATCGAGAGTCTCCCCCTTCAACGACAATGGGATATGGATGCAAGGAACTTGTTCCTTGCGGGCTTCCTCTGGGACGAATTGCATCAGAAGACATTCACTGCACGGTTCGCGATCCTTGGAGTTAAAGTTCATGCAAGTGGGAGAATCCTCGAAAACAAACCGCGGGCGCCAGGATTCGCGCGGCAATCGCCCGTAACCGCCTTGCTCCAGAAACTCCAGCTCGAACTTCAGCACATCCAGCAGGTTGCGATTATCCCTTGGCATAGGCACACCCCTGACCACTGGCGCTAGTTTGGCCCGACCTTCACAGGCGACGCCGTGACCGGCATCACAGCCTGCGGTGAGGACAATCACGCAGCATTCGGCAGCATGCCAGTGTCCGGCGCCGGGAACCTGTCTTGATTATCTGACAAAGGGTCAGTTCTGAAGAAGTTGGTGGACCCGTACGATGAGATCCCCCTGGGTTTCCAGGACTAACAAGCACGTGTGACGGGGGTCACAGAACCCCCACCCTCAAACAGTTCAATATTGCAACAGTTGCAAATTTGTATCCTTGATTCCGATGTTTGGCCAACGAAAACTCGAATGGAGCTTGAAGATGAAGAGAATCGACCTCAAGGTGCTTACAATCGCAACAGCATTCGCTGTTGTTCTCAGCATTCCCCTTTCCGCAAGCGCTCAAGACGCGGCAGCAACTTTCAAATCAAAATGTGCCGGCTGCCATGCTGCTGACGGAACCGGCTCGCCCATGGGGAAGAAGATGGGCGCCCACGATTTTACGACTGCTGACGTGCAGAAAATGTCGGACGCGGAACTCACGGATATCATCACCAACGGCAAGAACAAGATGCCGAAGTATGGGTCTCTGAAGCCGGAGGAGATTAAAGGACTGGTTGCGTATATCCGCACTCTGAAAAAATAGTCCCGGCCGGTTCTGCCATTAAATGTAAGAGACGGCCCATCGCGGCGGATGGTCCGCGGCAACGTATGAAGTGTGTCTGCGCGGCAGCGCATGGAAGATAGAAGAAAGGGAGCAGCGGTTCAAATGAACCTCAGAGAACGCCTCCAAGAGCGGGCACAACCAATCTATTTTCTGGGACAGAACCCCATCACACTAACGGGCGCCGTGATTACCACAAGCGCGGCGCTTACCACCGTCGCTTTCTGGTTCTATGAAGTGTTCCTGCCGGGGCCGCCGCACCCTTACATCGGTCTGCTGGTCTTTCTGATCCTTCCGGGCATCTTCGTACTCGGCTTGCTCCTGATCCCCCTTGGCATATGGCTCAGGAGGCGAAGTCTGCGCGAAAGCGGAACTCTGCCGGGAGTGTTCCCCGCCATCGATCTCGGCCTGCCCGTAGTGCGGCGCACTCTCGAGTGGGTTTTTCTGGCCACCCTGATCAACCTGCTCATTCTTGGGACCGCATCCTACCGGGGCGTGCAATACATGGATTCGACGAGTTTCTGCGGGACGACTTGTCATACCGTGATGGCCCCCGAGTTTGAGGCCTATCAGAATTCTCCGCACTCGCGGGTGGAATGTGTCGATTGCCACATCGGGGCGGGAGCGGGATGGTTTGTGCGATCGAAGCTTTCCGGTCTGCGGCAGGTTTTCGCGGTCACCTTCCATACCTATTCGCGCCCCATTCCTTCGCCGGTAAAGTTTCTCCGCCCGGCGCGTGAGACCTGCGAGCAGTGTCATTGGCCGCAGCGTTTTACGGGGGACAAATTCCTGGTGAATACCAGTTATCAAAGACAACGAAAAGAACACGCCTCAAACCGACGTGTTGCTGCTGAAAGTGGGTGGGATAACGTGGCAGGGTTCGGTCGGCATCCACGGCCGGCACCTCGCGGACACCACGCGCATCCGCTACATTTCCACTGACCCCGAGCGACAGACCATCCCCGTCGTGTATTACACCGACGATCACGGCAAGACCACTGAATTCGTGTCCACGGATGCGAAGCCCACCCAACAACAATTGGACCAGGGAGAACATCGCACGATGGATTGCGTGGATTGCCACAACCGGCCCACGCACGCCTTCGATTTGCCGGAAAACGCAGTGGACAAGCAAATGTCACTCAGCCACATCAGCCCTGATCTTCCCTTCATCAAGAAGAAAGCGGTCGAACTTCTCAAGGTGGATTACCCCGCCCGCGATGTGGCCAAACAGCACATCACTGACGACCTTAACAATTTCTATCGGACGAACTACCCGGAGATCTATCAGACGCGGCGCGCGCTGGTGCAGCAGGCGGGTGAGGAAGTGGCGAATATCTACCTTCGCAACATCTTCCCCAACATGCGTATGACTTGGGGCGTTCATCCCAACAATCTTGGGCACAATGATTCGCCCGGCTGTTTCCGCTGTCATGACGGCAGTCATACCAGTGCCGACGGCAAAACGATCACCAACGATTGCAGCGCTTGCCACAACCTGCTGGCGGTGGGGGAGGAAAACCCGAAGGTGCTTGGCGATCTTGGCATGAAGTAAGCATGGCGAGAATCAGACATGGCTGAAACAACAGCGGCGCGAACAAAGACGGGGCGTGCGAAGCTCGGAATGATTGTCGTGCCGCTCCTTGCCACCGTTCTCGCCCTTTGGTTTTCGCAGGGCCCTGTACGCGCCGCGCAGAGCAAGACCGACCCGCCGGGAGCGGAATGTCTTGCCTGCCATGGCGACAAGGCCATGACCACGACGCGAGCCGGCAGAACGGTTTCGCTTTACGTGGATGGCAAGAAGTTTGCGACTTCCATACATGGCAGTTTCGGATGTACTGGTTGCCACGCCGATCTGGAAGGAAAGGATTTGCCGCACGACACGCCGGCGCCGGTGAAGTGTGGCACGTGCCACACCGCGTGAAGAAGAGCAACATGCCCGGTCGCTCCACGGAAAAGCGATTGCGCGCGGCGATCCGCTCGCGCCCCACTGTGTGACCTGTCACGGGAACCACGACATCTATCCGGTGAAGGACCCGCGGTCCGCGGTTGCGCCCTTGAAAGTTCCCTTGGTTTGTGGCCAGTGCCATCGCGAAGGAACTCCGGTGTCGCGTAACCGCTCCATCGCCCAGGACAGTATTCTGGAGAACTACTCCGAGAGCATCCACGGCGAAGCGCTGCTGAAGAAGGGACTGGCGGTGGCCCCGAATTGTGCCACCTGCCACACCCCGCACTTGATCCTGCCGCATACCGACCCTGCTTCCTCCATCAATCGCAAGAACATTGCCGCCACCTGCACCAAATGCCATTCGCAAATCGAAACCGTCCACCGCAAGATTATTCGCGGAGAACTCTGGGAGAAACAGGCCAACGTCCTGCCGGCCTGCGTCGACTGCCATCAGCCCCATAAGATCCGGAATGTCTTCTATGAGCTGGGTATGGCCAACGCGGATTGCATGCGTTGCCACACCGACGAGAAACTGCGCCGCGCGCGCGACGGGAAATCGATGTTCGTCAACACAGAAGAGGTGAATCATTCCCGCCACAGCCTCGCAGCCGGTAACCCGAGAAAGATTGCCTGCAGCCAGTGCCACTCGGAGGTAAATGCCTCCCGGGTGCGGCCTTGCGAGACGATTACCCACGAAGTGGACTGCACCTCCTGCCACGATGAAATTGGCAAGCTGTACGTGACCAGTGTTCACGGACAATTGAATGGCAAGAAAGACCCGAATGCCCCCACGTGCAAGGAATGTCACGGCACCCACGGAGTGCTCGGTAAACAGGATCCAAAATCTTCGACTTTTGCGATGAATGTCCCCGGACTTTGCGCGCGCTGCCACCGCGAGGGCCAGAAGGCTGCCGTCCGCTACACCGGATGGCAGCACGAAATCATTACCAACTACACGGAGAGCATTCACGGAGCGCTACTGAAGAACGGCCTCACTGTGACGGCAACCTGCACCAGTTGCCACACCGCTCACCAGATCCTTCCCCGGACCGATCCAGCGTCGAGTGTCAACGCAAACAACGTGCCGACCACGTGCGGCAGATGCCACCACGGCATCGAGGAGCAGTTCGAGAACAGCATCCATGCCAAGCGAGTGAGCGGGTTCAGCAAGCCACTCCCGGTCTGCAACGATTGCCATACCGCTCACTCCATCCACCGCACCGATGAGAACAGTTTTCGGCTGAATGTGATGGTCACATGCGGACGCTGCCACGAGCGGATTGCGGAGACCTATTTTGACACCTATCACGGCAAGGTCTCGCGGCTTGGGTACACAAAAGCCGCAAAGTGCTATGACTGCCATGGTGCGCACGACGTGCTGGCCGTGGCGGACCCGCGCTCGCACCTCAGCCGGGCGAATGTGGCGGCCACCTGCTCGAAATGCCATGTGGGAGCGACCCGGCGCTTCGCCGGATACCTGACCCACGCCACGCACCACGACCCGCGAAAGTACCCCTTCCTGTTCTATACCTTCTGGGGCATGACCATGCTGCTGCTGGGGACATTCGTCATCGGCGGCGTCCATACCCTGCTCTGGCTGCCCCGAGCTTTCCAGATGCGCCGGGAATTGCGCGCCGCAGAAGCCGAACTCGCGGCTGCGCATGAAACTTCCTCCGGCAAGGAGAGCCCCAATGCCTAACGGCAAGGTTGCGGAACGCCAGTTCATCCGCTTCACCCGGCTGCAGCGTATCCTGCACATCTGCATGATCGTCAGCTTCATTACCCTGGCGCTGACCGGGCTTACCCTGAAGTTCTCCTACACCAAATGGGCCGCCGTGCTTTCTCACCTGCTCGGCGGATTCGAGAGTGCAGGCTTCATTCACCGGAGCGCCGCCGTCGTGATGTTCGGAGTCTTCATCGCCCATGTGGTGGACCTGTACCGGATGAAGAAGAAGGAGTACGGCACGTGGCGCGCGCTGGTGCTCGGGCCGGGCAGCATGTTGCCCAACCGAAGGGACTTGACTGAGTTTGTGGGCACGCTCAAGTGGTTTATTGGACTGGGCAAGCGGCCCGCCTATGGCCGCTGGACCTACTGGGAGAAATTCGACTATTTCGCGGTATTTTGGGGAATCGCAGTGATCGGATCCACCGGCCTCACGCTGTGGTTTCCGGTGTTCTTCACCCGATTCATACCGGGGTCGTTCCTCAACGTCGCAACCATCATTCACAGCGACGAGGCGCTGCTCGCCACCGGCTTTATCTTTACCGTGCACTTCTTCAATACCCACTTGCGGCCCGAAAAGTTTCCCATGGACATTACGGTATTCACCGGGCGCATGCCGGTCGAGGAATTGGAAAGAGACAAGCCCCGAGAGTATGAGGCGCTGGTCGCCAGCGGCAAGTTGGAGCAACAACTGGAAGAGGCTTATCCACCGATCGTCATCCGCGCGATTCGAGCCTTCGCCTGGGTAGCGCTGACGCTGGGATTCTGCATCGTGCTGTGGATCATCTATGCGATGTTGTTCGCATACCGCTAGAGCGGTTTGCCGTGGGACTGGGGAGAAGGATGTGTTGAAATGCGCGCGACTCGGGTGGCTTTGGTTTACCTGGCTCTTGCCTTAGCTCCGATTATGGCTTCGGCTGCGCCGGCCGGAGACGAGGATTGTCTGGCTTGCCATGGCCAGGCGGGAATGAAATCCGACGCCGGAAAAAACATTTCCATCGACCCGGCCAAACATGCGGCCAGCGCACACGCCGTTCTTGGTTGCAAAGACTGCCACACCGCCATCAAAGAATTCCCGCATCCCGCCAAAGTTGCCAAAGTGAAATGCGCCACCTGCCATGCGGAGGAGGCCAAGGCCTTCCCCGCCAGCGCCCACTCCATCCTCGGCGAATCGGCATGCGCTTCGTGTCACGGCAGCGTCCACGATCTCACCACCGCGGAAAAACTGATTCCCGGTAAATGCCTGGAGTGTCATGCCGACGAAGTGAAGGCCCTCGAATCCAGCATCCACGGGCAGGCCGCGAAAATCGGCGACCCTGACGCTCCTAAATGCGTGTCCTGTCACGGCCCCATCCACGATGTGAAAGCTTCCAGCGAACCGGCTTCGACCATTGCTCGTGAGAATATTGCGGCCACTTGCGCAAAGTGCCACAGCGACGCGGGATTCTTGTCGCGGCACAAGATTCCGGTAGCGCATCCCGTGGATTCCTATAAGCAGAGCGTTCACGCCCGCGCGGTCGCGATCGGCAAGGAAGCGGCGACGTGTTCCAGTTGCCATGGCAGCCATGACATCTACCCCGCGACCGATACGCGATCCAGGGTCAATCACTGGAAGGTGCCGGGGACCTGCGCGCAATGCCACAAGGAAATTGCCCGTGAGTTCAACGAGAGTGTCCACGGGGAAGCGGTCAAAGAAGGCGTGCGCGATGCGCCAGTTTGCATTGACTGCCACGGCGAGCACATGATTACCGACCCGAAGAGCGCGGGCTCCCCCTTAAATGCACAGAATGTCTCCGCGCAGACCTGCGGACGTTGCCATGGCGATTCCCGCCTGGCGCTGCGCTATGATTTGCCGGCTGACCGCATCCCATCCTACGCCGACAGCTATCACGGCCTCGCCCTCAAAGAGGGCAAGGTAACCGCGGCGAATTGCGCATCGTGCCATGGAGTCCACTCCATTCTCCGCTCGACCGATCCGCGCTCGACCGTCAGCGCCGCCAACCTCCGCAAGACTTGCGGGGCATGCCACAAAGGTGTGGACGAAGGCAAATTCTTCATTGGGCCGGTGCACGTGCAAACTTCGACTGGCGTCGCCCACCCGGTGGTGGAGTGGATCCGCTGGACGTATTGGGGCCTGATCCCGGCGACCCTGGGCTTCATGATCCTGCACAACCTGCTGGACTTTCTGAAGAAGCTGATTCACCCGCGGCCGCATCAGACCAGCGGAGCGAAAGTGACCCGCATGAACCGCAACTTCCGCATTGCCCACTGGGGCGTGATTCTTAGCTTCCCAACGCTGGTGATCACCGGGTTCGCCCTGAAGTTTCCAGGCGCATGGAGTCCGATGTTCGGGGCAAACCACTTCGGGCTGCGCGGCACAGTGCATCGCGGCGCGGCGGTTATACTCGTCGTCTCCACCCTTTACCATTTGATTCACCTCGCCCTCAACAAGCGGGACCGCGTCTTCCTCTGGGCTATGATGCCAGGAATCAAAGATGCGACGGATATCGTGCAAGTCTTCTCCTACAATCTGGGACTCACGAAAACGGAACCGAAGTTCGCAAAATTCAACTACGCGGAGAAGTTGGAATACCTGGCGTTCATGTGGGGAACGCTGGTGATGACGGTCTCTGGCCTCTGGTTGTGGTTTAACAATTTCACCCTGATCCACTTCCCCAAGTGGGTGTCGGACGCGGCCACCGCTGTCCATTATTACGAGGCGATTCTCGCGACGTTTGCCATTCTGATCTGGCATTCCTACATGGTGGTCTTCGACCCGCTCGTCTACCCGATGGATACGGCTTGGATCGACGGCAAAGTCCCGGCCGATCATTACCGCTATGCCCGTCCGGAGTATTACCGCGCGCTGGAACGCGCGCACCTGATCGAGCTGCCGACCGAGCCTGCCGATTATCAGGATGAGCACGGCGCCGACACCGCAGGCGACGACCCACGGGCGAAGACTTAGCGTGAAATGAATCGGGCCGGTCAGGGACCGGCCCATGGGGGAGGGAGCCTTCCTCTACACTGTGATAAGGGATTCCAGGGCAATGCGGCTCGGGATCACCAAAGTAGAGCCGGTCTGCTGGATGAGATGCTGCTTCTTGAAACCCGCAAGCAGACGGCTCACGGTCTCTCGCGAAGTACCGATCATCTGCCCGATTTCTTCGTGCGTGAGCGCCAGCTTCATTTGGCTGGGGTTTCGAGCTTCCGTGTTCTGGTCGAGCCAGCCCACCAGCAACCGAGCCAGTTTTTCACTGGCCGAGTCGGAAAGGATCAAGTCGCGGATTTCACGGCATGTGGAGGCGTAGTCCGCGCTGATATGCTGGGTCACCCACAGCGCAAGCTCGCCGTGAAGGCGCATGAGGCGCAGCAAGTCGCTTTGCCGCAGGAAGCTGATCTCGCTCGGTTCCTGGGTCTCGGCGGTGGCCTCATAGGGGCGCCCGGAAACTACGGCGGCAACTCCCAAGGGGCAACCGGCTTCGACAATCCGCAGAATCAGGGTGCGGCCGTCACTGCCGCAAATGGAAAGCTTCACCCGGCCGCGCCGGACAATGAATACTCCCCGCGGAGCTTGCCCTTCCGCGAACAAGACCGCTCCGGTTGGATAAGTCGTGGTGACTGCTTCCTGCTCCAAAGCTTCTCCTACACTTGGAGGAAGACCACCGAGGTTCTTGTCTGCTGGCGCTAGCCTCTGGGCGTTGTTTACGATGTGCGTTGCCATATGTTGCCTCCGCTCACAGTTATGTTGGCACGTCCCTCACCACTCCTCACGAGCTGGGTAGAATCTCCACGAAAGTAATCTAACTAAAACAAAACAAACGACTTGAACGAACTTCCCCAGCTTAGACCATATCTGCCGACCGCCGAAATAAGTGCCGAAGCTGCGTGCTTTCCCGCACCGTTGTGTGATCTCCATCACCGCACGACTGGTTGCAGCGCACGGGTGCTCGGCAGGGGTTACTTGCGGATCAAGTCGCGCTTTCACCCCAGCTTCTCGTGGACCGTATTCAGCAGAGCGCTCCGGCTGAAAGGCTTCTCCAACAGGGTCACGCCGGGTTTCAACACCTCGCGGTTCGCCATCAGCTCGCCTGTATAACCTGACATGTATACGACTTTCAAGGTGGGGTGAGAAGCACTCAGGCGCTCCGCTAACTCCGGACCACTCATGTGCCGCATAACCACGTCGGTCAGCAACAGATCAATCGCGCCCGGATTGGTCTCCATCCACACGAGCGCTGTCTTCCCGTCGTCCGCGTCGACTACGGTGTAGCCGTGCTCCTCGAGCAGCTTGCGAGTCAAGCTGCGCATGATTTCGTCGTCCTCCACCAGCAAGATCGTAGTTCCCTGCCGTTTTGGAGCGACGGTCTCCACCTCAGGTTTGGACACGAGCCCGATCTTGTGCTCCGCATTGGGAAGATAGATCTTAAACGTCGTCCCGTGTCCCGGTTCACTGTAAACCATGATGTGCCCGGCACTCTGCTTGACGATGCCATACACCGTAGCCAGGCCCAATCCAGTTCCCTTGCCCGCCGCCTTCGTGGTAAAGAAAGGCTCGAAGATGCGCGCCACCGTAGCCTCGTCCATGCCGCTGCCGGTGTCGCTGACCGCCAGCAGGACATACTTTCCAGCCGCCATGGCTTGCTGCTGCTCGGCGAAGGACTCGTCAAACTTGACTGCGCCAGTTTCAAGAATGAACTTGCCGCCGCGCGGCATGGCATCGCGCGCGTTGACCGCGAGGTTGACCACGATCTGGTCGAGCTGGCCAGGGTCGGCCTCGATCACCGCCGAGATCGACCTGGGCACAATGAGAATCTCGACATCGTCTCCCAGCAGCGGGCGCAGCAGCTTGCTGATCTCCCTTAACCGCTCGTTCAGATCGAGGATGCGGGGTTGGACGACTGACGTCCGGCTGAAGGCCAGCATCTGCCGGGTCAATGCCGTGCCCCGCTCCGTTGCTTTCCTGATGTTCTCGACATACACCGACGGCTCGGTGGCGGGATCGATGCGGTCGCGCAGGAACTCTGTACAGGCATTGATGATTCCGAGGATATTGTTAAAGTCGTGCGCCACTCCACCCGCCAGCCGGCCGATGGCTTCCATCTTCTGGGCTTGACGAAGCTGGCCCTCAGACCGTTTCTGCTCGGTGATGTCGCGCGCGATCACCGACGCTCCCACGATGTCGCCGGCGGCATTGCGCATGGGAGACACGGAAATGGAAACATCCAGGCGGCGTCCGTCCTTGGCCAGCCGCACCGATTCGTAATGCTCGATGCTTTCCCCTTCCCCAATTTTCTGAAGAATCTTCGAGACTTCATCCGGGCGATCGCCGGGCGTCAGAAGAGATATGTGCTTTCCGACGGCCTCTTCTGGCGCGTAACCATAGATGCGCTCGGCTCCCTTGTTCCAACTGGTAATGATGCCGTTCAGGTCTTTACTGAGGATTGCGTCTTCGGAGGAATCAATAATCAAGGCCAGCCTCGACCGGTACTCCCCCAGTTGCTCGGCCGTTCTCCGATGCAGCGCTTCGTTCGCCCGGCGCAGTTCCTCCGCGATTCTCTTGCGATCGCTGATGTCGCGGATGGCGCTCAGCACCAACCCTCCCTTCCCCGTGGAAACCGGACTGAGGCTGATTTCCACAGGAAATTCCGTGCCATTGCGCCTTCTTCCGTAAAGGTCCAACTCTGCTCCCATTCGCCGCGTCTTCGGGGCTTGCGCGAAGTCCTCGCGATGATGGTGGTGCTGCCCGCGATAACGGTCCGGGACGAGCATTTCGACTTTCTGTCCGATCAACTCGTCGCGGCCATAGCCGAATAGTTCTTGAGCCTGGGTATTGACTTGAACAATCGTTCCGTCCAAATCCACGGCAACGGTGGCATCGGGAAGAGTCTCGAGGAGGTCCGTCGATCGGATGACCTCAGCCGTGGTTTTGGCGGAGAATGAGGGCGCGGCATCACTGTGATCAGTGGGGGGTTGCAACGCACGACTCCACGGTTCAAATGGATTCGGTAGATAAATCTACTTGGAACCGGCTGACCTGTAAAGGCGGTGTAGGGAAAGTGCTTATTCTAAGCCTCTTATGGGCACGAAGCGCCAACGTGGGGCGGACTCGCACAATCTCGTCGTGACCTGGATCACCGGCAGTGGTGACATTAATCACGGTAGCCGCCAAGCCTCTCTGCAAACCTAAGTGGGGAAGGTTCTGGAACCCATGCTGACGATTCGAGCACCGCTGGAAATGTCCTCCGTTCCGAAGATTGGTTGTGATCCGGCTGAAGGCACAACTCAACTCACCGCCGCTCAGAAAGCGCGCCGGCGTGCCCTGGTCGTACCCCGTGAACACGGAGCATGGGGGATGTTGCTGGTTCCTTTGATCACGGGTGCAGCCGTCGGCCTGCTGAACGCTGGACGTATTGCCCCGATTCTGCTGCTGACGACGGCCGTGCTGGCGCTGTTCTGGCTGAGAACTCCGGTCGAAAGTTGGCTCGGCACCGGTGTCATGCGCGCCCAGACGGCGCAGGAGCGCCAACTGGTGTGCAGCGTTATTCTGCCGCTGGCTTCCATAGCCGCAGTCGCCCTGATCGCGCTTTTCTGGCACGGAAAGAACCGCGAACTGGCAGGGCTCGGCGTGATGGCCGGCGCCGCGTTTGCGGCGCAGATGTTGTTGAAGAGACTGGGGCCAACGATGCGGATGGCCGCGGAAATAGTGGGCGCCCTGGTGCTGACCGCGACTGCACCCGCCGCGTACTGCGTGGCCACGGGGCGCCTTGATGCAACCGCATGGGAGCTCTGGCTGATCAACTGGTTGTTCGCTGCCGACCAGATCCACTTCGTCTGGCTGAGAATTCGCGGCGCGCGGGCCGCAGGATTGCGCGAGAAGTTCACGGTGGGTTGGAGTTTCGTGGCCGGAAACATACTTCTCGGTGGGATGCTCGCCGTTGCCTGTCATTTCAACTGGCTGCCGCAACTGACGTTGATCGCATTCGGCCCCATCTTGTTTCGTGGCTTCTTCTGGTTCGCAAGCAAACCGCATCCCATCGCCGTACGCCGGCTAGGATGGACAGAAATGGCGCATGCGCTGGTCTTCGGTGTGCTCCTCATCGGCGCGTTCAGCTCTGTGCGTTAATTCGAAAAAACTGAAACTCTTCTTCAAGGTGCAACGGTCGGTGGCAATGTGACTTATTGCACTGCGATGGCAGTCATTTATCACTGCCTTTGCACAGGCCCTTATGGTAGTTTCAGTCCGGCCCGAGCTCCCGGTATTCGGGAAGCACTAAAGCCTCGTTAGACCGAGGGCCCCGCCTAGAACCCGTTGTTAATTCCTCACATGAAAAGGAGCACTCCCATGTTTGCACGCATGCTCAATTATGAAATTAAACTGGAGAAGAAAGAAGAGTTCGTCAAGGCCGTACAGAATGAGGTCGTGCCCATCCTCAAGAAACAGACGGGATTCCTGGAGATTCTGCCCTTCTTCCCGGAGAAGATGAAAGACGAGAAGGTGTTCACCATCAGCCTATGGAACACCAAGGCGGATGCCGAGCGCTATGAGAAAGAGTTCTATCCCAAGGTCCTCAACATTCTGAAGCCATTCCTCACCACCCCAGTCAATGTGAACTACTACAATCTCGAGACCACAGTCTGCCAGCACTTCGCCGAGGCGCTGGTCGCCTGACGCGATAAAACGATCCGAAACCCCAGGGCGAATGCTCTGGGGTTTCATTGTTGACAAGCCAGCGCTGCCTCTTCAACTCTAATGTTTCCGTGGATACCACTCGGTTCGCGAATCGCCGTTTCTTAACCCCATCTTAGTTAACCCAGGTTAACCCTTCTCGTTTACTTCTCCACCCCGGACCCACCGCGTTGTCGCGGCCAATTTCGGGACGGGAGCGCACTCTTCTCGAACTTCGGTAACCCGGGTAATACGAAGGGCTCAACTTGTCAGCGCCATCTGCCGATGTGAACCGTAGTCCACCTTTATGGCCAAATTTCCGGCAGCCACGCTCCTGCGCGCTCCGCTCATTCAGTTTCTATTGCCCTTGCTCCTGGTCACAACCATTGATGCTCAGCAATCCGCAACCCCGACCTACCGCACGTCCGTTTCTGAAGTTCGCCTTGTCTTCTTCGCGACCGACGAAAATAACCACTCCATTGCAGAACTTCGGCAGGATGATTTTGCCGTGGTCGACGATGAGAAAGTGATTCGAGACTTCCGCAGCTTCACCCGCTCGGCTTCGGTCAAACTTGACGTCATCGCGCTGATCGATGCCAGCGCATCGGTTCTGCCGCAGTTTCAACAGGAGATCACCGATGTTGTGCAACTGATTTCCCAGTGCCCGTGGACTCCCGGAGACAACCTGACGGTCCTGTCGTTCAGCGGTACAGAAGCGCGCCTCATTTGCTCGGGAGATTGCCACAGCTCCTTTACCGCCGACCGCGTTGCTTCCGTGCCCTCCGGTGTCGGGGCCACACCGCTATTTGATGCGGTTGAAATAGCGGCCGACCTTCTCCTTCACCGCAGGCACCCAGACGTTTGGCCGGTAATCATTCTCTTCTCCGATGGTGACGATACCATCAGCAAATCTTCGTTCGACGACGCATTGGAAAAAGTGCTGGTCAGCGGGGCGCAGGTTTATGCGGTTGACGCTGGCTCTCCCGGGCAAACAACGCACGGTACAGCGATGCTCCGGAGGTTTGCCGAGGACTCCGGAGGCCGCTGCGTTCCAATCGGCGACGGTGCGCTTTCAATTTTCAACGATGTCATCGATGATTTGCATTCCGCACGCGTGGTAACTTACGTGGCGCCGGAGTCCAGATCAGATTTTCATTCGATTCGCATTCTCCCCACCCACAACCTCAACTTGCAATTCCGCAGCCGCCGCGGCTACTACCACCACTCCGGCAGCGTCCACTAGGAGGACACGCCAATGAACAAGGTACTTTCGATGCTTTTCTTGCTTTGCAGTTTGCCGGGTTCGCTGCCAGCTCAAATTGGAATCTATCAACACGGCACAGTCGTCAGGATGCACATGGGCAACTGCATGGCCGCCCAGCAACGATTCATGGCGGCATTCGGCAGCCCGGCAACCACAGTGAGCCAGGAATCCTGCCCTGAGTACACGCTGGTATCGAAGGACGTCGTCTTTGTCATCGTGGGGAAGTCCTCCAACCAACTCGTTCCGCTCGCCGAAACCATCGACTTCCGTGTACAGAAAAACGAGCTTGCGGTCCGGGTGGATGACGCAAAACGCGAAACCAAGTTCTCCATCAAGGAAATGGTCGTTCGCTCTGACTGGGACCGCCTGCAGCGCCACATTGACGAACTAATGAGGGCTTCGGTAAATCACGAAGCGGAGCGATAAAGACTGATTGAGCCGAATGTTGCGAGGTCTGAAGAATTGTTCTTAGAGTCCAAGGTACGCTCGCCGCACTTCATCCATTCTTTGCACTTCCTCCGACTTCCCTCGGATGCTGATTCGACCTTCGGCAAACACGTAGGTGTAGTCGCTTATCGCCAGGGCAAGGTGCACATTCTGTTCCACCAGGACGATGGTGAGCCCTTGTTTCCGCAGGGTGCCCAAGGTCAGGAAGAGTTGTTGCGCCAGCACCGGTGCCAGACCGAGCGAGAGTTCGTCGATCATCAGGATCTCGGGTTCCTGCATCAAGCCGCGGCCCATGGCCAGCATCTGCTGCTCGCCGCCGGAAAGGGTGGAGGACTTCTGCTGGCGGCGTTCCTTCAGACGCGGGAACAGAGTATAGACGCGTTCCAGGTTCTGTTTCTGCTGTTTGCGGGCTCGCTTCGAATACCCGCCCATCTCCAGGTTCTCCTCTACTGACATGTCCGGGAAAAGCTGCCGCCCTTCCGGCACCAGCACTAGGCCGCGATTTGCTTTGGCATAAGGTGGGAGCCGTGTGACGTCTTCTCCATGCAACAGCACGCGCCCTTTCCAGGCACGCAAGCTGCCCATGATGGTGCGCAGACTGGTGGTCTTGCCGGCGCCATTGGTTCCAATGATCGTGGTTAATTTCCCGCGCGCCACCTCGAGCGAGATGCCCCACAGGACCTGCACTTCGCCGTATCCAGACTCGAGGTTCTCCAGTTGCAGGGCCAGGTCCATCATTCCATCCTTGACAATTTGTCGACGATATCGGGAAAGCCCAGGTAGGCTTCGACGACATCCGTATTGTGGACCACCTCATCCGGCTGGCCTTCCGCCAGCTTGCGGCCCAGATTCAAGACCACGATGCGATTGGAAAGACTCATGATCGCCTGCATCAGGTGCTCGATCATGAGCACCGAGATCCCGCTGTCACGGATCTTGCGCACCAGTTCGATCATGGTCGCAACTTCGGTGGGATTCAGACCCGCCAGCACTTCATCCAGCAACAGCAGCTTGGGTCTCGCCGCCAGTGCTCGAGCCACCTCCAAACGCTTCTTGCCGGCGATGGTCAGCGAGCGCGCGATCATGTCGGGCCGGTCGCCCAATCCAACCTGCTGCAGCACTTCGGACGCCACCTTTCGCGCGGCGGCCTTATCCAGATATTCACGGCCGAAGCATGCCCCCACCGTGACATTGTCCAGCACAGTAAGGTCATTCAATGGCTTCACGATCTGGTGCGTACGCGCCAGGCCGAGGTGGACCACCTGGTCCGGCGAACAGCGGGTAATGTCTTTCCCCGCAAAAATGATGGTTCCCTGGTCTGCCTTGTAGACTCCATTCACGACGTTGAACAAAGTTGTCTTCCCGGCACCGTTGGGACCGATCAGGCCCAGGATCTCACCCTCCGCGATGCTGAAACTGACGTCGGAAACCGCTATCAGCCCGCCGAAACGCTTGCTGACGCCGCGCACTTCCAGAAGGTTATTCATTCGATCACCCTTTTCGCGCGCGGCACCAGGCGATACAACCAGCCGATCAAGCCTCCAGGCGCGAACAACACCACGATGAGCAGCAGTCCGCCCGCAATCACCAGGTGAAAGTTGGAGAGTACGGAAGAAGTCAGCAGGTAGGAGCGAAGTTTCTCGTAAAGGGCCGCGCCCAGAGCCGCGCCAATGACTGAGCCTTGGCCGCCGAGCATCAGCATTACGATCCCTTCCAGCGACAGCATGTACTCGAAAGCGATCGAGGGATCGATCATGCCATTCTTGAAAAACATCAGCGCGCCGGCGACCGCGGGCAGAAATGCGGACACGCTGTAGATGATCGCCTTGTATACGGTGGCATTGACCCCTAGCACCACGGCGGCATCCTCATCCTCGCGAATGGCGAACAGGCCCAGTCCAAACTTGGAATTCTTGATGACCAGGCTCAGGATCATCGAGAGGGCCATGACCGCAATGATCAAAAAGTAGGTGATCCACAGAGCGTGCCTGGCGCCGCCCAGCGACTGGTAGGAGGTGAACGATAGATACATCCCGGTCGATCTGCCCCAGGGGTCGAAGTTGGAAACGAATGCCTGGACGGCTTGGAGAATACCGATGGTGGCCAGCGCAAAATAAGCCCCACGCAAGCGCAAAATGGCCAATCCAAACAAGAACGCGCACAGACTGACCACTGCGCCGGCCAGCAGCGCCGACAGTACGAGGTTCCAGCCGCGCACTGTCGTCAGGTAAAGTCCAACGTAACCGCCCAGCCCGTAAAAGACAATGTGGCCGAAGTTCACGTAGCCGGTATAGCCAATCATCAGGTTCAAGTTGCTGGCCAGGATGATGGCGATGGCGACGAGGATAAGATCTTCACGCAGAGAGACGTTGTCGCCATGCAGCGGAGCGTAGATGAAGCCGGCAGCAATGAGCAGAATGATCCAGAAGAAGGGCCGGCGCAGGATCATGCCGTCGCCCTCTTGCCGAAGATGCCTTGCGGAAACGCAACCAGCACCACCACAAACAGCCCGAATTCGATCAGCGGAATCCAACTGACGGCGATGAAGGGCGTCACCACTCCCTCCAGCAACCCCAGGAGCACTCCGGCGACCAAAGCTCCGAACGGCTTGCCCAGTCCTGCCAGAATGGTTACCACGAAACTTTTCAATTGATAAGTCGCGCCGGAAAGAATGGTGAAGGGAAACAAAGTGGAGACCAGCGCACCCGAGGTGCATGCCAGTGCGATGCCGATCGCAAACGCAATACTCAGAACCGCCGTCGAAGAGATGCCCATCAACTCGGCGGCTTCGCGGTTATCCGCCACGGCGCGGATGGCTTTTCCGGTACGCGTGTGATAGAGGAAAAACTGCAGCGCCAGGGCGATCACGACCGCAGAGATGGCGGCAGCGATGTGGTTCCCGGTGAAAGTGTAGGCTCCGATGGTGATGCCGGGAAGGACGAAGTTGACGTTGTACGGGCTGGTGCTCCAGACCGCGGTGCCGATGCCGATGACCATCATGTTCACGGCAAAGGTAGAAAGTAGGCTCATCAACATGGAGCGGCCTACCACCCAATGCACCGCCATCCAGTAGACGACGAGTCCGAGGAGCAATCCGGCCCCGATGGTGGGCAGCAACAACACGTACGCGTTGATCGCCGTGGCGGCGAACAGCAGATACATGCAGAACATGCCCAGCGCGATCATGGCGCCGTGAGTAAGATTAATGACGTCCATCACTCCCCAAATCAGACTCAAGCCCATCGCCGCGAGTCCGTAGACCGCGCCAACGAGCACGCCGTCGATCATGGAAGCCAGGATGCCCGACATGGTTCACCCTCCGCGTTCGTGCCTTTCGCCTCGTTGTAGCGCCGGTATCTTGCCGGCTGTCGCGAGAGCCTGCCCTGAGCTTGCCGAAGGGACAGCCTGCCGGGACGGCGGCGCTACGTAATTTCAGTGCATCGGATACATCAGGTTGGCGCTCTTGCCTGCCAGTGGCCACACAACTTCCTTCACGGCTTTGCCGGACTTGTCTTTCTGCCATTGCGCCAGAACCATGGAATGGCCTACCTGCAAGCCGTGATCGTTGGCGGCGGCCGAGAATTTGGTCCGCCCGTAGAAGGTGGTGATATCGGTGGCGTTCAGCGCCTGCGCCACCTTGGCCGAGTCAATCCCGCCCGACTGTTCAATGGCGCGCTGCAGAATCAGCCCGCATCCGTAGCCACCGGCGGACTCATAGCTGGGCGGCGCATTGTATTTCGCGGCATATGCCTTGGCGAACTCGGCGCCGCTCGGCCCGTACTGTTCCTTGAACGCCGACTGCGGTTCCCACTGGGACGGCACCATCACGCCCAGCGCCGCATCGCCCAGCTCGACCCACTGCGAGCTGTCCGGCGCCACCAGCAACGTCAGCATCTTCAGAGGAACTTTGTGGCCGTAGAGCTGCCGGGCCAGGGTGGAACCGTCGGCATAGTGGCCGCCACCAAGAAGCACGGTCGCCTTGGAGGCAATCGCCTTGTCGATGATGGCGCTGAAGTCGGTGGTGTTGGGAGCATAGGCTTCGCTGAATACCACGTTGAACCCGAGTTGCTGCGCGTAAGCCTTGGCTGGAGTCACAACCGCGACCGAGAACGAGGAGTCCTCATAGACGAAGGCGACAGTGGCTGCGGGGTCCTTGGTTTTCAGGGCATCGAGGGCAACCTTCAGATATTCAGGAGCGGGCGCGAACATCTGGAACAGGTTCTGGTTGCCCAGAGTGTAGGTCTTTGGTTCGGCCGCGCCGGTGGTAAGCATGATCTTGCCGTACTGCTCCGTCACTACGGACGCAGTGGCGGTCAGCGGAGACGAGTAGGGGCTGAACAGGAAGTCCGCTTTGTCCTCCAGGATCATGCGGCTGTAAAGCTGCTGCACGCGCTTGGAGTTGGATTCGTCGTCATAGCTTTTGAACTGTACTTTATAGCTTTTGCCGCCGGCCTTGATGCCACCGGCAGCGTTAACCTGGTCGCGCCACAGTTCAAACCCACGGTACTGCTCCAGGGAATCGACGTTGAGGGCACCGGTGTTGGAGACGGTGAATCCGATGGTGATCGGCTGTTGAGCGAATCCCGGAATGCACAAAAGAACCAGAACAACTGCGAGCAGAATAAGTTGCTTCATGATTTCATCTCGTCGGTAAGACGGATCAACACGCATCGCTAAAAACCACAGCTGTACTAGCTGGGATTCTTTCTCGAGCTCGAAATAGAGGAGAATTGTACACCCGGCTGTGCCTGCACGCTGTGTTTGAGGCCACGGCAGCCATGTTACGGCTACAAGCAAGCTGATAGAATTCGTGCGCGGTGTGTTCCGTTCGGGAGCATGCCTCTCCAGGGCAGAAAGGAAGTTGTAATTATGAAAAAGATGTTCAAGGGCCTATTGTGTCTGGCGCTCGCCGTGTCATCGCTGGCTGCGCAAAATGCCAATACTAAGGACAAGAAAACTTCCTCCAGCGGATTGCCCCCGCTGATTGACCGCGAGCTGATTTTCGGTAATCCCGAAATCTCGGGCGCGCAACTGTCGCCCGACGGAAAATATCTGGCTTTTCAAAAGCCATGGAAAGACACGCGCAACATCTATGTCAAAGGCGTGGACGAACCCTTCAGCGCGGCGCGCCTGCTCACGGCCGAACCCAAGCGCCCGATCCCCGGCTATTTCTGGAGCCGCGACAGCAAGTACATCCTTTACGTGAAAGACAACGACGGCGATGAGAACTACAACGTCTACGCCGTCGATCCCGCGGCCAAGCCCGCTGCAGGCGCGGATGCTCCCACTCCGCGCGACCTGACCGGGCTCAAAGGCATTCGGGTGCAGCTTGTGGATGTGCCCAAGAACGATCCAGACACCATCTACATCGGCTTGAACGACCGCGACAAGGCCTGGCATGACCTGTACAAACTGAAACTCTCCACCGGCGAGAAAACACTGGTGCGCAAGAACACGGAGCGCATCGTCGGCTGGGATTTCGATCTTCAAGGCAACCTGCGCCTCGCTTCGCGTTCGGCCGAGAACGGCGACACGGAAATCCTGCGCGTCGATTCCGACAAATTCACTCAGATTTATTCCTGCAACGTATTTGAGTCTTGCAGCACACTCCGTTTCCAGAAGGACGGCAAGCGGGCGTACATGGACACCAACAAGGGCGCCGATCTGGACCTGAGCGCCCTGATGCTGTTCGATCCGGCGACCGGAAAAACGGAGATGGTGGAATCCGATCCGCTCAAGAAGGTGGACTTCGGCACGCGCAGTCTTCTCCGAGGCGACCGACGAATTGGCGATGACCTCTTACGATGACGACCGCGTACGCCGCTATTTCAAAGACAAAAGCTTCGAGGCCGATTTCAAATGGCTCACCGGTAAGTTGCCGGGCAAGGAAGTCAGCCGGACCTCGTCTACGCTCGACGAGCAGGTCTGGCTCGTGAACGCCAACAGCGACACCGAACCGGGTGAAATCTACCTCTTCGACCGCAAGACGCACAAGCTCACGCTGCAGTACAAGGTGCGGGAGAAGCTGCCCCGCGAATCCCTGGCGCAGATGAAGCCGGTTCGCTACAAGTCATCCGATGGACTGGAGATCCCGGCCTACCTCACGCTGCCCAAGGGCATTCCGGGCAAGAACCTGCCCACCATCATGTTCCCCCATGGCGGACCGTGGGGCCGCGACTTCTGGGGTTACAACGGATATGCGCAGTTCTTTGCCAACCGCGGCTACGCCGTGTTGAGCATGAACTTCCGCGGCTCGACCGGCTACGGCAAGAAGTTTCTCGATGCCGGCAACAACGAATGGGGCCGCAAGATGCAGGACGACATCACCTGGGGCGTGAAATATCTGGTCGGCGAAGGCATTGCCGATCCCAAGCGCGTAGGCATCTTCGGCGGTTCCTACGGCGGCTACGCCACGCTGGCCGGCGTCACCTTCACACCGGATCTTTATGCCGCAGCGGTGGAGTTGTTCGGTCCGTCGAACCTGATCACGCTCATGGAGTCGATCCCGCCCTACTGGGAAGTCCGGCCGGCAGTTTTTCTACCATCGCATGGGCAATCCCACGACGCCGGAAGGCAAAGCGCTGCTGGTCGAGCGCTCTCCGCTCACCTCTGCCGCCAAGATCAAGACGCCGCTGATGATCGCGCAAGGCGCCAACGATGCCCGCGTGAACCACGCCGAGTCAGAGCAGATCGTGATCGCTCTGCGCGACCGCGGCTTCCCCGTCGAATACTTGTTGATTCCCGACGAGGGCCACGGCTTTGCCCGTCCCGTAAACAACATGGCCTCGGTCATGGCCACGGAAAAATTCTTCGCCAAGTATCTGAACGGCCGCTACCAGGAGGGCGGAACGCCGGAAGTCGTGGCGCGACTGAAGGAGATCACGGTTGATCCGAAGACCGTGGTCCTGGCCAAGAAAGTGGACGCGAGTTCAGTGGGCGTGCCCAAGCTGGCTATGGACCTGCAACCCGGTACATACAAGTATCAGGCCAAGATTGAGGCCGGCGGTCAGCAAATCTCACTCACGATCTCGACCACCATCGCGGAAGACGGCGGGGCCTGGACCGCCACCGATGTGATGGACACACCCAATGGAACCGCGACCGAAACGTCAATCCTGGAAAAAGGCAGCTTGGTCGAGCGCAAGCTTAACGCGAAACAAGGACCGGTAGCGGTCGATCTGAACTTCGCCGGCGACAAGGCGGTCGGCAACATGAACATGAACGGAAAGGATAAGCCCATCTCGGTCGACTTGGGTGGACCGCTTTTTGCCGATGCTGCCGCTTCAAAACAATCCATCTCGTGCCTGCCGTTGGCCGAAGGCTATACCACCACATTCCGGAACTTTGACGTTCAAAAACAAAAGGTGAAGCTGATGCAGTTAAAGGTTTCCGGCATCGACAAAGTGACGGTGCCGGCCGGAACTTTTGACGCCTACAAAGTGGATATCTCTTCGGCCGATGGCGGCGATGACAAAGAGACAATCTGGATAGCGCTCGACTCCCACAAAGCGGTCAAAGAATCCGCGGTGCTGACATCCATGGGCGGCGCGGTATTGACGCAGGAATTGGTGCCGTAAGCATCGACCCTAGCGCTAGCCAGAACAGCCACCCACCGCGAGGTGGGTGCCTTTTTTGTTGGAGATAATTACGGCTGCAACTTCGGGATGGCAGTATCATCTGGCAGGGACGGCCATCGTAATCAATCGAGGTAACAGCGAGTGAAGAAATTGTCGCTGAGGTATAGTCTTCTGTCTGTTTCCCAACTTCGGGCACACGTTCTCAGGCTGCGAGTTCAGTTCTGGATATTCGCTGGGGTATTGCTCGTCAGCGCTTGTTCAGTCTTTCGTCAGGCGAGAGGAGGGGCCATGTCTTTCCAACTATCGAGTGCCGCTTTTTCCAGCGGCGAAATGATTCCGAAGAAGTTCACATGCGACGGGCCTGACGTCTCTCCGCAACTGAGTTGGAAGGAGGCGCCCGCAGCAACACAGAGCTTTGCGCTCATCATGGACGATCCGGATACGCCAGTGGGCACATGGGTGCATTGGGTGTTATACAAGCTTCCTGCCGATACGACAGGATTGCCAGAGGGAATCGAAAAACAGGGACAGATTGCCACCGGCGCCCTGCAAGGGCACAACGACTTTCGCAAGATCGGGTATGGCGGCCCATGTCCTCCGCCGGGCAAGCCACACCGCTATTATTTCAAGCTGTATGCGCTCGACACAAAGCTCGACCTGAAAGCCGGGGCCACGAAACCGGACCTCGAAGGTGCCATGAAGGGCCATATCCTGGGCGAAGCGGACCTCATGGGACGTTATGGCCGTTGAGCTGCCAAGCGCACAACTCGCGCCTGCCTCGCACTCCGAGAAAATCGAATTCCAAGAAAGCTACGATGTCACATTTTCAAAGCGCCGCACTATGGTTAGGATTTCCGGCTCCTGCAGAATACGGTTGGATTCTTTGGCAGCCAGCAGGACGGCCTGTATGAGTTCATGGCTCGCCACGATTCCCCGCTGTGATAGATAGAAGATAACGTTCGAACTACCCGACATGGGCCCGACCTCAATTTCCTGATTGCGTCCGATCAGGCTTGCCGGCACGCCTGAATAGACGTAGTCGGTCAGCCAGCGATCACCCTTCTTCTGGGCTTTGATGATGGCTGACGCGTGGACGCCGGTCGCGGTACGGAAGGCATCGCGTCCGATCACGGGGGTATTCGCTGGAATCGGAACGGAGGTCGCGGCCGAAACCGAGTCCACATACGCCTGCAGAGAACTGAGGTCGTCGTGCCTCATGCCAAGCAGGTTGAGATTAACCAGCAACTGCTCCATCGGCGTGTTTCCCACGCGCTCGCCGATTCCGAGCGCGGTGCCGTGCACGCGCGATGCCCCAGCCTCAATGGCGGCCAGCGTGTTCGCCAAATCGAGGCCGCGATCGCGGTGACCGTGCCAGTCGATGCCGAGGTCGGCCCCAATCTCAGCCAGGAACTTCTTCACCCATGACACCAGGTTCCAGACTGCCTCCGGAGTCGCAGCGCCACAAGTGTCGCAGAGACAAAGCCGCTTGGCGCCAGCCTCGATCGCTTCGGCAAACAAAATACGCAGGTGCTCTGGCGAAGATCGCACGGTGTCTTCCGTCACGTACATCACCTCGAGGCCTTCGCTCACGGCAAAGCGGATCGCTTCCCGGGTGTGGCGCAGGATTTGATCGAGAGTCCATTCTTCCGCGTACTGCCGGATGGGACTGCTGCCGATAAACAAACAAGCCTCTATCGGCACGCCCGTAAGTTGCGATACCTCCGCGATGGGACGAATATCCACCATCATGGTTCGGGCGGCGCAGTTGGGGCGGATGCGCATCCGCCGGTCGGAAATCTCGCGGCAGAGTGCGAGCACGGCTTCGCGCTGGCGTGTACCTGCTCCGGGCAGGCCGACATTAACAGTTTCAATTCCGAGATTCTCCATGAGATGGAGAATCTCGACTTTCGCCGCCGCTGGCGGATCGGTAACGGAGGGACTCTGCAGGCCGTCGCGCAGCGTCTCATCGTCGAGCATGACGTGTGCCGGCCACGAAGTAGTCCGCGGGCCCGCGCCTGCCCAGTCGAAGATGAGACCGTTTCCCACCGAGATTCCCATGCCGCATTCTCCGTTTACTTGCGGGCTTCGGATGCCGTCGGGTACAACTTGCCGAACTCACCCGCTCGTCTCAAAAGCTCGTCGGCCCCGGCATTGTCACCCTGTGCGCGACGGATCACCGAGAGGTGGAACAGACTGCTGAGTTCGTGAACCCCCTCCTCCAGGCTCCGTTCGAACTCCTGGCGAGCGACCTCGGTCGCGCCTTCGCGCTCGTGAATCACGCCCAGGTGATAGTGGGCCATCACGTATTCGGGTGTGAGGGTCGCCGAAAGCTCGAAGTGCTCGCCGGCCTTTGCAAGCTGTCCCTGATGAAACAGCGCAAGGGCAAGCCGGTAGTGGGCGGCGTTGTAGTTCGGATTAACGTCGAGACAGCGGCGGAAGGCGGCAGCCGCCTCCGGCATGTTACCCCGGTGGTAGTAGGCGACTCCGAGGTCGTAATACGCCAACACAAATGTCGTCGAGGCCGTCACCGCCCGGCGATAGTGTTCGATGGCCAGGTCGAGAAGGCCTTCGTGGAACAAAAGGTTTCCGAGTTGGTGGTTGCCCAGGACGTGATCGGGCTCGGCGTCGAGCAAATGCTGGAGCTCCTGCCGTGCCTCCCGCTCCCGTCCCTCACGTTCATGCACCAGGGCCAGAAGAAGCCGCTGGTCAATCGAAGCGTCGCGGAGAAAACGTCCGCACTCGGCGCAGAACTTGTCCGCCGTGGCGCTCAGCCGGCCGCAGCGGGGGCAACGGATCGAGCCATGAGTCGCTTCTGACATACGAACCTCCTTACGTGCGCTTTACTCAAAGCGCGTGGGGTCGAGCGTACACTCCAGGCAAAGACGGCGCGCCAGGGAGAATCTTTCTTTCTTGAAGAACGCGAGAAGATCAAAGTTATCCCACGATACTTCAGTGCGCAACGTCGTGACCCGGAGCGCAGATAGATTCAGCCGCAGCTGCCGCAGTAAAGCTTTCCCTACGTGTTGGCCGCGGTTTGCCGGATCCACGCCAATGGCATCCAGCGAGGCAGTGGGCTCGCTGACTCCGTACTCGCCATAGTAAAGGGATGCGATGACGAATCCGACGACGTGTCCATCCACTTCCGCGGCCAGCGAGACTTGCAGCGCTGCTTGTTTCACCGCCCGTTCCAACATCAGTTCGAAATAGCGGGGACGGCGCCGGCCGCTGGCGGCTGCGTCAATGGCAACGACCGCCTGCAGGTCATGCTCGTTCATAACCCGCACCAGGATGCGGTCCGTCTCTAGAATTCCCGGTTCTTCCAAAGATTCGGTACTCATAAGAAAGCTCCTCTTTCAAGCACTGCCGAGCGACTGTCCCCCATCGACGCGAAGGATCTGCCCCGTGATCTGCTGCGCCCCAGGTCCGCAAAGAAACGTGACGGCGTCGGCCACGTCCGCAGGTTCGATGTATCTTCCCACCAGACTTTCCGCCAAGGCAGCGTCTTGGATCGCCTGCGGCAGGCTCTCGGTAAGCGGTGTGCGCACCCATCCCGGCTCGACGACGTTGATGAGAATCCGCAGGCGGGCAACTTCGCGCGCAACTGTCTTGGCCAGAGCGATTAAACCAGCTTTGCTTGCCGAATACGCCGAAGTGCCGAACTTTCCCCGTGAACCATTGATAGAGCCGATGAGCACGATCCGTCCACCCTCGCCGGCTCGCATCACAGGGATGGCATGGCGCAGCAAAAGAAAAGCTCCGCGCAGGTTCACGCTTTGCACAAGATCCCAGTCCTCCACAGCGAGCTTCCAGATCACCGCTTCACGGGAGACTCCTGCCGCGTGTATGACCAGATCGAGGCGCCCGTACGTTTGCTGCACTCTTGCGATGGCTGAAGCCACTGAGCCATCGTCCCGCACATCACAAGCCTCGAACGGCGTAGCCGTCGCCGGAGGCGCAACATCCAGCGACACCGCACACGCTCCTTGCTGCTCCAAGCCGGCAATGATGGCGGACCCGATTGCGCCAGATCCACCGGTCACAACGGCAATCTTGTTTTCGAGAGTGCGCTTCACGCCACCACCTCGATACGCCGCGCCAGCACGCGATGGCGGTACGCACCCCAAAGCGCGGCCCCGATCGCTCCAGCATAGATCGAGTCTGGGTGAGTACGCACGCGCATGGCAAGCTTTTCTTCGGCAATCTTCTCTTCCAAAGCACGGCACAGCCCAATATCGGCGGCCAGTCCGCCGGTGATCGCCACGTCTCCGCACGCACCGATCGAGCGCAGAAGCTTCGTGTAACGCCCCGCCATCGACAGGTGAATTCCTTTCAGGATGTCGCTGCGCGAAATGCCACGGCTTACCATGTTAATCACGTCCGTCTCCGCCAGCACGGCGCAGATGCTGCTCACCGATTCCGGTTTCTTTGCTTCGCAAGACAAAGGCCCAACGTCCTCAAGCATGATTCCAAGGTAGCGGGCAACGTTCTCGAGAAACTGCCCCGAACCGGACGCGCACTGGCTGGTCATGCGGTACGCCAGTACGCGGCTGCGCTCGTCAACCCGCATGGCACGCGCGTGCAGGGCGCCGATGTCGATCACGGCGCCTGTGCCGGGCATCAGGAATACCGCTCCTCGCGCGTGCGTCGTCATTCCGTAGAAGTGGCCGCGGCGGAAATCCACCAACTCGCCTTCGCCGGTGCTCGCGGTATAAGCGATCTCGTTCTGGCGCACTCCAGCTGCTTCCAGAGTCGCATCATAGCCTTCGCGAATCACCTTCCGCAGTTCGCGCCGGCGGATGCGCTCGTTGTGCAGAGCCAGCACGCTTACGGCCCCGTCTTCAGAAACCTGCACCAGCGCAAACTTGACGGCACTCGAGCCCACGTCGACGCCCGCGGCGAGGATGCTCTCTCCAGCCTTCATGCCGCATTCCTTTCGTCGGCAGCGCGCTAGCGCGAATAACGCCGCCCCTAGGGCCCCGGTGTAGATGGACTCCGGAGAGATATTCAAGGTTCGCACGCCATAGTTTTGCTGGACCAGGCCTTGCAGCGCGGAAACCGCAGCGGGGTTACGAGCCACTCCCCCGGTAAACGTGAATTCGTCGGAAATTCCTCCCGGAACGCGCCAGCAGCGACATCGCCCGCAACATGATCGCCCGGTGCAGACCCGCCAGAATGTCGGCGCGCTTCTGCCCAAGAGACAGTCGATCCCGCAGTTCGGCTCCGGCAAAGACCGTGCACGTGCTGTTGATCTTTACGCTGCAAGTGCTCTCCTGTGCCAGCCTGCCGAGTTCATGCAGGCCCAGGTTCAGTTCGTCGGCGATATAGCCCAAGTAGCGGCCACATCCCGCCGCGCACCGGTCATTCATCTGGAAACTGGTGACGATGCCGGTGCCATCAACCTGAATCGCCTTGGTGTCCTGGCCGCCAATGTCGAGCACCGTGCGCGTCCCGGCGAACATGGCATGGGCGCCCAGGCCATGGCAGAGGATCTCGCTGCGGATCTGTTCTTTCGGAAACGGAAGCCGTTGCCGGCCATAGCCCGTACCAACCATGCCGAGCACCCGGAACTCGATCGATCTCACTAACTCAACCGCAGAGCGTAGTCTTGCTTCCTTTTGGTGGATGTCCGCTGGCGCAGTGGCCAGCGTCTGCTCCAGTGCCGGCCCGGCGTGCCGTTCAAACGCCCCGTCACCGGCCGCATTCTCGACCTCAAGAATGGCGGCGTCGAACAGCCCGCACAGGACGTCGAAGGAAGCGTGCTTCGAATCGCTGAACTGCTCCGCGAACTGCATGTAATCGGCTGCAGCCAGATCGCGGAAGAAATCGCTTTTCCGCACCGCCAATTCGCTGAAATGCGCGGGAACGCGCGACCGCATCGCTTGGCAGATACGATTGAGCATCTCCTCTGACTGCATCACGGTTGGGCGCGTACCGGGGCGCATCGGCACAACGATGCAGCGCAGACTCCAGCAATTCCAACTGTTCCAGATGTTGCTGCTGGCGGAAATTTCGCACCAGAGATCCGATAAACTTGTTTTCAATTCCTGGAGAGTTCTGGATCGGCGGCCATGGCATGCCGCACCAGTTCAAATCTTGATTGCACGAGCGCTTCCTCGCGAACGATCTGGGAAGCGACTTCATAGTTGCTGCGGGTGTTGGTGATGCCGCGGCCAAGGATCCGGCCCGTTCGATCAAGCGCGATGGCCTTGGTCGTGGTCGAGCCCAGATCAATGCCGAGCAGAACCTCCACGCTCATGCCGTCACCCCAGCCACTCGCTTTTGTTCGAGCATCTGCAAGTAGCTCTCGACGCGGTTCTTGATGTTTGCCGGCGAAAAATACCGCGGATCCACGAGATCGCTCTCGATGAATCCGCCGGGCACACCCGTCCGCTGCTCGAGTTGCCGCAGCATCAGCAACTGGCCGACACTGAACGAGTTGCAACTCTTGACGCTGTTGATCATGAAGCCGTCAGCGCGGTATTCGCGGATGTAGCGCTCCAGCAGATCGACGCGCGCCGGCAGCCCGAGGTTGGTGTAGCAACCCAGGCAGTATTCAGCCAGGCTTTCGAGCGGGCGGTTGGGGTCATGGCGGAAACCGCGATCGTAGAGTCCGCCCACTTTGGTATAGCTGCTGGCAACTACGACCGCGCCTTCGTCGTAGAACATCTTCCAGAATTCGCGGAAGCTCGTCCAGTTGGGCGGGCCTTCCACGACCAGGCGATAGCGCTGGCGCTCCATCGTGCCTTCGGGAGTGACGGGACCAAGCCCCAGCCTGATCCGCTCTGCAATCTCTTCGCGCAGCACGCGATAGTATTCGACTCCCTCGCTCGTGCCTCGGAAGGCGGTGAATATCGGGCCGATGTAGTACACGCCGCCGAAGTACGCATCAATCGGCGAGGGCTCGTTCTTCGCGCTCTCCAGCACCCAGACGAAATCATCCTCTGCCTTGGCGGAAAGAGCCAGCATCTCCGAGAGTCGAGCCTCATCGTAGCGCCGGCCGCTGACCTGCTCCAGTTTCGGGATTACCTCGGTGCGCAACTGCTGCACCACGTAGTCGACATGGTGCGGTTCAATGCGTCCGTTGGCAAGGTAAGGAACGTGCAGCATGGCCACCGGGCATTGATACTCCTCGCGCAGGAGTTCGAACCACTTCAGAAACGTGAAGCATCCCGTGTAGGAGAGCAGCAGCAGGTCGGGATTGGGGAGTTTCACGCCGGTGGGACCGACGTTGCCCGACTTCAACATGCCGATATCGCATTTCACGTAGGTGCAGACATCCTCGCTGTGTCCTTGCTTCTCGGCTTCCGCAATGTAGTTAGCGGAAAGCTTGCGCATGCCGGACTGCAGCGCGTTGATCTCCGGCAGGATCGGCAGCAGATCGAAAGATCGCAGCAGTTCGGTCAAATTCCCGGGAACAAACGTGGAGACAACTCGTTTCCCTTCTCCACGCGCCCGTCCCAGAGATTCGTAGTAGTCCCCGATGAGTTGCTTCTGCAGGACCATGCTCCGCTCTTTCTGCGCGGTCGATTCCTGCACAGTGTCTCTGCTCATGCTTCGCTCCACAGCCGGATGGAATCCGAGAAAGTGCCAGCCTGTTCCCGGATGACGGCAAATTGTCCCGTATCCTCGGAGTACTTGAACTGGGTGTGGGGAATGTGTTCGCGCTCCAGGGCGGCGACTAGCATGGGTTGCTCCAGCAATGCGGGATCGCAAAAACTCGGAGCGCAAAAAATGACGCCATCCGCGTGATTCTGCCGCACCGCCTCGACCAGCCACCGGCCGCGCTGCCCATCGGGCGCATAGCAGGACGCCGTTGCCACACTTTGCGTCAGGTAAGCCTGCGCCAGGTTTTCGATCGGGTCACCTTCCTCGGGTACCTCGCCTGTGAACCAGCGCAAACCCAGTAGCAGGTCGTCATCGACGATCCAACAGCCCGCGCGCTCCAGGGTGACGAGCAACGCCAGCGGAGGCTGTTCGCAGAACATGCCCGTCAGTACGACCCGGCTGCGATCCTCAGGAAGGCTCGATCCCTGCGAGGCCAACTCGAGGTAGCGATGCACCATCGTAGTGTGCTCTTCCGGAGGCAGCACACTGCCAGCGCGCAGCACGGCATAGACCTGCGCGATGGGATACAGCCACGGCGATTTACTGCGCGCCTGGTAGAGTTCCCGGATCGCACGGCGGTTCTGGTTGTAGATCCGGATGCTGTTTCGGAGATTCTGATCGGTGATCTCCCGCCGCGCCAACCGCGCCATGTCTTCGCGGATCGCCGTCAATTCCCGCCGCCAGAATTCACCTCCAACGTGGGCGTCGTAGTTTTGGGGAAGATCGACATAGCGCACGTAACGTCCCGGAAAAAGCATCGTCCACATGCCGCTCAGGTTGCGGATGACATCGCAGATCGAAGGGAACAACATGCCGTCCAGCACATCGAGCCGTCCCGATAATGCCAGCTCGATCGTGCTGCGAGGAATGTGGCAGATGTAGCTCTGGAAGTAGGCGTCACCCCGGATGATTTCCAGCCGGTCGCCTCCGCCGAAGATGCCCACAGGCAACATTCCGGCCCCATGAATCAGTTCTCGCGGCACATAAATTGGCATGTACCCGATCGCTCTGCGCTCGGGTCGCGCAGGATTTCCATTCCGCGACTGCCTTGTAGTCAACGTCTTCGTACAAGGCCTGGGCGCGGCTGAGGATCTGCTCGAGTTCAGGATTCACGCGGGCGACTTGGCCATCGTGCTCGAATGAGAGTTTGAGGCTGCTCATCGTCCTGCCTTTGTCGTTTCCGGAACTGCCCACGGCGCAATTTCGGCGATCAATTCTTCACTCCAGCGCGCGCCTTCCGCCAGACGCTGACGCAAGCGGACGAAGTCCACCTCGCGTTGCTGCCGGTTGCCATAGTGGAAAGCGCGGAAACCGGCATTGGCTTCCGTCATCATGTTCAGCGCCAACCAGGCGCGGTTGGTTTCGCGATTCCGGTCCCAATGTTCCAGTTTGTGTTTCCTCACGCTCTCGACAGTTTTCGTCAGGCAGTCGGGCATGGTGTGCAGCAGCTTCGTGCAGAGTCCCTCCACCGCTTCATCCAGCAATGAAAGGTCAATGGCGCCCTTGGACATCAAAGCCTTCCCCGCATCGCGAGCGTCCCCCGTCTTCCAGTCTCCGAACACCAACCGGCCGAATTCATCGTACTCCCGATCGGTCACAACCAGCGGGTTGGATATATATTTGCCGTCAACCTTGAGTGCCGGAACAATCTGCGTGAGCCCTCCCAGGCGATAGAAGCGGTGTGCGCTCCACGGCTCGCAGAGCGTGGCGCTGAGCATGGCGTGCTCGATGCCCACGAACAGCGGCAGGAAGTCCGTGCTGCCGCCATCGGGCGCGGAACCGTGCCGCGGTCCGGCCTGGCCGAATACGGCAAGGTCGCTGGCCACGGAAAAGTCGCAGGCCATTCCAATCTCTTGCCCACCGCCGACGCGCATGCCGTTCACGCGGCAGATCACCGGCTTGTCGCAACCCAGGACGGCGCTGACCATGTCATTGAACAGGCGCATGTATTGCCGGTACTCGCCCGGGGCTCCGGCATAAATCTCCGCATACTCGCGCGTATTGCCGCCCGTGCAGAAGGCCTGCGTGCCCGCACCCGTGAGCACAACCGCAACCGCGGCGCGATCATTGCTGGCTTCGCGTAACGCGAGAATGACTTCCTTGATCGAGGTCGTGGTGTAGCTGTTCAGCTCGCGCGGATTGTTCAGAGTGATCCACACATTGTGCAGCCCGCTCACGTTCGTGCCGTCGCGATCCCGTGCGGGCCTGCGCTCCAGCAGGATTTCGCTGGGGGAAAGCGGTTCGACCAGGTTGTGATCTTTCATCGCCAGGTTTTGATCTTTCATAGCTTTGTTCCTCGTTATATGACTCGCGGCTGCGGCACCAGCACCGCTCGCCTACGGAATTGGTGATGATGGACTGCCTCGAGAACTTGCTTGGCCTCCTCGAGTGGGTGCATCTCGACAAAAGGCTGAATACGAATCTTCCCTTCGAGCACCATGGCCAGCGCGTTCGGATATTGATCGGGCGGGCATCCCCAATTTCCGCGAGCGGTGGCGTCGAAGGCCATCAAATTCGAGAGGCGCACTTCAACTTTCTGCGCCGTATATCCAACGATCGCCAGGTGAGCACCGGGTCGAGCAGGCTGAACGCAGTCTGCTGCCCGGCGGTAGTCCCGCTGGTTTCGAAAATCTTGAGGCCGATCCCGTGCCGGCCGCTCTGCCTGGCGAAAGACCGCACGGTGGACTTCACATCTGCGCACTCGCGGGCGTTCAGCGCCAGTGCGGCACCGTGCCCCGCAGCAAGCTCCAACCGTTCCGCGTCAACATCGATGGCCACGACCGCCGCGCCAAGCGCAGCGGCAATTTGCACTCCGAAGCCCCCGATCCCGCCGGCTCCGACGAACACCGCGACATCGTCGGCGTTAAGACCGGACCGGCGAATTGCCTCATACGGAGTCGTGACTGCATCCGCGACCACCGACAGCATTGCCAGGGTGAGTCCTTCAGGAAGTTTCTCAGGCACCGGGCACAGGCCCCGTGCCGGTACTCGCACATGGGTGGCAAATCCTCCATCGGCATCATTGCCCGGCATGAACTGTTTGCGGCAAATGGTCGGACGCCCTTTACGGCAGGCATCGCAATCGCCGCACGGAATCACGGCAGGCACAATGACCGGGCGCCCGATCCAGTTTCCAGCCCGCTCCCCGGCCAGCACGACGCGGCCGGCAATTTCATGTCCCAGGATCAACGGTAGCCCGTGGCGGGTGGGAATGCCCTCGTACGCAAATCCAATGTCAGTGTGGCAAACCCCGCAGCCTGCTACCTCGATGATTACTTCGTCAGGTAAGAGTTCTCCCAGAGCCGTTTCGGCCCAGTTGAACTGGCCGTTGGCAACCAACGTGAGCCCCTTACTCGTGGCGGGGGCGGAGCATGCGCTTTGCGCGGACAGGGTTGTCGTCATTGGAACCTTACCTCACCACACTTCGAACGAACGTTCGAACACAATGAGCCAAGGCTACCCTAGGTTGGAAATCGAGGAAGTGATCGCAATCACATGCACTTGTGATTTGACGGCGGACGGCCCTGCGTCCGAGAAATCACTATTTCCGAGGAGGTTCACTTCGCGCTCAAGGATAAATATTCACTTGCGACACAACCCGGCTGATAATACCGTTCGGGCTCGGACTATCGGGCTTGAGCCCCAGCCGCAATGAACAGAACAAGCCCAGCAACTGGGCCAGCATCACGTCCACCGGCGCGCGGTATTCGTCGCGGAGGTCTGGTGCATGGAGGGAGAGGACATGATCCGCCAGCGTGCTGAGCCGATCCGTAGAGTCGGGGGTCACCACCACTCGCAGTTTTCCGAGTCGCTTTCTGTGGACTTCCTCAAGCAGGTCCAGTTCATAATTCCGCCGCCGCCGGTCTCCGGAAACAAAGCTTATGAAGAGAGTGTTTCCGTCCAACGCCGACATGGGGCCGTGCCGCAGCCCTAAGGTAGATTCCGACATGGTTTGAATCTTGCCCGCAGTCAGCTCCAGCAGCTTCAGCGCGGATTCCCGAGCTACGGCTCGCAGCACTCCAGAACCCACAAAACATGCTTTCGTGAAGTCTTCCTGGGCAATCGCAGCGGCAACTTCCTGCGCGCGCTCCAGGAAGCGTTCTCCCGCTTCCCGCAACAAAGAGAATTGTCCATCGTAATCAGAAGGAGAAAACGCGTGAGCAACACACTGTCCGGCGACCACCATATTTGTGAAAGAACTGGTCATGGCCAGCCCGCGGTCGTTCGCCGTGTCGTCCAGGGCAAGCACGAAGCAGCGGTCAGGCGTCTTTTCACAAACCGCAGCCATCCCTCCCGCCGGGTTGCAGGTCACTAGCAGATGCCGGATGTTCGGACACTTTTCGATCGCGGCTTCGAGAACGGCCAACCCCTCGGAACTCTCGCCCGATCGCGAAAACGAAACCCACAAGTACGGCCGGCCCGGAAAAACCAGGTCATCAAAATTCGTGAGAAGGTCCGTGCTCGGAACCGCCCATACTTCGCATCCCCACAACCGGCGCAGCAAGGGCGTCAGAGCGTGCCCGACATAATCGGAAGTCCCCGCCCCCACAAGAAACACGGTAGGGCGGACCAGGTACTCTGCCCCGATGCCTGCTTGCCGCAGGAACTGAATCAGGTCAGTTCGCCGCTCCGCGCAAATCTTGTAGGTGGTCTGCCAGGTCGCGGGCTGATGCAGGATTTCGTATGGAGTGTACCGGGTGCCCCGGGCTTCTTTCTCTTTATCGCTGGCGCCGAGCAACGCCTGAAGTCCGTCAACTACGCGCCCCTGAACCAAGCTCCCTCCTTCCCAACGCTGCCCAACTAAACTATACTGGCTATCTCATAGCGAAATATATAGAAATGTTTAGCAACAACTATAGCAATAAAACGAAACCCCATCAAACGCATGGACCACAGGTAGCGGTGCTTACTGTATGCGGCACCTATTAAGGGCGTCATCCCGAAGCCCCGCGTTTTCTCCAGCGGGGCGAGGGATCTCATGCGCATCATAGGCAGGCGGGAATCAAAATGCACCAACACCACACAGGCCGCGCAGTTGCCGTCATTGGCGAACTCAACGTGGACCTCATCGCCAGCGGATTGACCTCCGCCCCAATCCTGGGCGGCGAGGTTCTTGCGGAAGATTTCCAAACAGTCCTAGGCAGCGCCTCTGCGATCTTCGCCTGCGGAGCAGCGCGCCTAGGCCATCCAGTAAGCTTCTTCAGCAAAGTAGGAGACGACGACTACGGCCGTTTCTGCCTAACTGCCCTTCAGAAGGCCGGCATCTCCACCGAAAATGTCGCCACCGTTCCAACGTCGAAGACGGGCATCACGATTTCCCTGAGCATGCGCACCGACCGCGCCCTGGTAACGGTGCTGGGAGCGATCTCCGATCTGCGCGACAAAGATCTCGATCTGCAAGCCCTGCACGGACACAGCCACCTGCACATGACTTCCTTTTTTCTGCAGACAGCTCTGCGCCCATCCTTCCCGCAAATTCTGCGCCAGGCCAGAAAGCTAGGCCTGACCACGTCGTTCGACCCCAACTCAGACCCCATGTCATCGTGGGGCCCCGACGTTTGGCGCGTGGTCGATGAAACCACCATTCTTTTTATCAATCAGGAAGAAGCGCTTCATCTCACGAGGAAGAAGAATGTCCGGGAAGCGCTCAAGCAGTTAGCCGAAAGAGCGCCCTGCGTAGTAGTCAAACTAGGCCCCCGCGGAGCCATCGCCGCGGCCGATGGCCAGGTAGTCTCCGCGCCGCCCGTTCAAGGTTCGTCCCGTAGACACAACCGGCGCCGGAGACTCCTTCGCCGCAGGCTTCGTCCACGCCTTCCTCTCCGGCCGCGATCTCCACGGATGCCTAGTCGAAGGCAACGCCTGCGGCGCTCTATCCACGCAACAGGTAGGAGGCACAGCCGGCCAGCCCGACCTGAAGAGCCTAGAGAAATTCCTGCGCCGCAAACGGCAACGCCAATAAGTCACGCGGCGGAGGATTGTCATCCTGAGCGGAATTTGTCGCGCGCAAAGCGCGTGACAAATGGAGTCGAAGGATCCCTACCAGCGGTGCTGCACCGGCGGCCCTGCAAGGCGTTTCCATAGATGCCGCCACGTTCCTAGGGGCGACCCATCGATGGCGTTACACGCGGAATTTCACTCGCGGTGATGCATCAGATAACGCGCGCGGCGTGGTCAGCCACTATCACGGCGTGACGTTCTGCGACGAGCCTGACTGCCTGCTTCCGCATCGCGCGGATAATCTGCCGCCAGGAAAGCCCGCTGGGCAAGCAGGCGGGTTAGATGCGGCGACCGTGTGATGATCAAGCCGAGTTATCTGCTCGGCAATTATTAAGCGGGAGTTTGCTGCCATGCCGAGAAGGAACGAATTGCGAGCTATGCCATACACGGATAACACTTAGGGATTCCTGTATGGCGATGAACGGTTACGGTCAACGCTGGCTTATCCTTACTTGATCGCTCCGGAACAGTTACCGGAGGATGGGGAGCACGAATATCTTGGCTCGAGATCGCTCGGAAAAAGACTGGCCGTGTTTACACGTGTAGAAGTGGCAGACGTCATAATCGCAGCCGACCGCATGCTGTCCTACTTCCTGTACTACCTTGCCAAAGCGACGCTGTGTTTCCTGGCGCCGGAGAAGAAAAATCACGTAGACGCCAAAGCGTGCGCCTTTGACCAAAAGAACGATAAGCGAGACATCGTGCAGAGTATGCGAGCCGGGGCACTCTGCGATCCATGCAGGAATGAAACTTCTGGACAGGCCTGACGGCATATCGCGTCCCAGCTAGCCGCAATTAATAACCTCTTTCGTGCTTCGGGCGATGCCGTGGCAGACAGAGCCGCTCCGCGATCTCTGCCGCGCGCATTCATTGGCTCCTCGATCGAGGGACTCGCGATCGCTGAGCAATTGCAGGAGCTGCTTCAAAGAAATGATTATGGAGACAGTGATCTGGAGCCAAGGGACGGTCTTCGGCCTCGGCGATACGACAATCGAATCACTTGAAGAAGCGGTCCTGGGCTACGACTATGGGATCTTCGTGCTCGGAGCGAGTAAGCTCGATTCGCGTGGCTGTCACCCGTGAAATCTCACTAGGGACAATGTATTGAACCGCATATTATGCGCTAGTTTACAAGGAGATTGTGCGCACGGCAAGGAATCCCCGGTAGCATCTCGGGGAGTACGATCTCGTGGATTCCCCGCCGGACACATCAGATTCCGGCATCCCGATCGCTACCGGATTGGACGAGATAGAGTGAAGTTGAGCTCACGGATATTAGGGACGAAAGCCAGACGACACGGCATTCAGCGTGATTGATCGTGGTTGTTTGGCCAAATCGCGAAGAGTGAGGATCGCTGCAATTCGATCATAGACGCTACCGCGGGGAGGGGTGCGGGTATCTAGTCCCCCGGCGGTGGCTTCGGTCGCCCGTGGAGTATTGGCAGTTAGGAAGCGGATGCAAGAGTCTTCAATCATGACGAGCGATGATTGTTGGTTAACTACGCCTAAGTCGCGATCATCCGACTAACCGTAGTCACGTGTTGCGTCAAATGCCTAGTAAGTACGAGCGTATCGCGAGATAAGCACTGGGCTCTCGCGGTATGGTTAAGCCTCCACATCTTATCGGAGTGTCAGCGAGCTAGGCGCGAAGTGCTTCGCCGAGACCCCAAAAATGCCATGCGCCCAGAGGATCGCAAGATTGACCGAGTACATCGTCACGGAAAAAGAAATCCACAGCCCCCATGTGACATCTGACCTTGCGCCCGCAATCCGAATCGCGCGATCATAGTCGAGGACGTGACGGTCGGGTGAACCCGAATCGCCCCCTCCCAAGTGGTTTGTTATCAAGATTTTGGTATCTAAGTTCTTTGAAAACAAGATTTTGCAAAATCCGTTTCGCGAAACCCGCGCTGGGCAAGGGTTTCAGAGGCATCAAAAAAAATTTTTGATGCGAGATCCGGCGGTTTGCCAGGTCCGTCCGACTCCGGCGGCCTTGCCAAAGAAATTTATTTTCGGCGCGTGAACAGGGCAAATGGACTTTAGATCAAGGCGAACAAATAGCGAAACAAATCCAGCCCCTGCAGGGGCGGCATTCATTAGCCCCGGACGTAAGTCCGGGGACAGGTGGGACAAGGAGCAAGTCCCGTGAGGGACGGCACCTGTTGCGAAGCCGTCAGACAATCGTAACCGCAACCCCAGACTTCTTCAGCGCGCTCAACGCCGCCTTGGGAATGTTCGAGTCGGTGATGACGTGGTGCAGAGAAGAAGTAGGAGCAATCAACGAAAGACTGCGCTTCCCAAATTTACTGGAATCGCAAACCGCCACGGTCGTCTTCGAGATCTCGATCATCGCGCGGTTCACCTTCGACTCCAGGAGATTGGGTGTGCTCAGTCCATACTGCACATCGAATCCGTCGACGCCCAGAAACAGAATGTCGGCATGCAATTTGTGCAGCGTCTCCTCGGCGATGGGCCCGACCAGAGAAAACGAGTTCTTTCGCAGGCTGCCCCCGGTCAGAATCACTTCCAGCGCCGACCCAGAAAGTTCGGCGGCGATGTTCACCGCGTTGGTAATGATCGTCAGGTGCTGATGGTTTCGCAAAGCGCGAGCGATGGCGGTAGTCGTAGTGCCGGAATCAAGAATCACCACTTGCCCTTCCGTCACCATGCGCGCGGCCGCCGCGGCAATCTGCAACTTCTCCTTGCGATGCAGCTTTTCTTTCTCTCGCAAGGTCGGATCTTCCAGAGCGCCGTCGCTTGCCGGCAGCGCTCCACCATGAGTGCGATGAACGCGGCCTTTGACATGCAGGATCTCCAGGTCCTTGCGAATGGTGACCTGGGAAGTGTGGAACTGCCGTGCCAGGTCGATGACCAGGACGCGCCCGTCGCGATGCAGTTGCTCGAGGATCGCTCTTTGCCGTTCTTCGCTTAGCATTTCGTTCGTCCTCGCTATTCGGGCCGAGCCTCAAGGAGCAGATGTTGATGGAACTCGGCAGACATTCTAGCCTTTGGGCCGTGTACTTTTCCGAGATCTTTGTTGTTCACATAATCAACGACGCGATAGGCTCGGTCCTCAAGCCCGCGCAACTCAATCGGCCCGCTCCATCGGCGGGCGAAGAACGCATAGTAAAGCTCCTGGCCCTTGCGGATAACATGCGCCTCCGGACGATCGAACCCGATGTCGTAAAGACCTCCGAGATACTCGCCCCGCGACAGCATCTCTTCTTTGTAGATACTCAGCCATTTCTCAAAGATCTTCTCTCGCTGCGGGGTCAGGTCCGACTTGTCATGCTTCGTCACAAGATTCGGCAGCACGAACATCGTTCCCACAACCCCGCCGACACCAACTGTGGAGGCGAAATCAATCGCCCCGTCGCTCAACTCAACGTAGTCACCAAGGTACGGAATGTTGTCGCCCATAAGCGCTTTGAATGTTTTTCCCTTGGAGCGCACCTGAAACGAACTTTCCGGATCGGAGGCGACCGACATATTGAAATGCGGCATGGTGAAAAACGAGTAGGCGGTGCCGCAGGCACAAAACTCCACCAGCGCATCTGGCCTTACGCTACGAGCCGTTTCGTAAATCTCGCGAAAGAAGTCGGGCAACGCCTCCACCGAATCTTCCGGACGTTTGTGATGGTGCGCGGGATTGTAGCAGGGCGGAACGCCGTTCATGTGCTGGCCATCAAGCTTGAGGCCGTCGTATCCCCACTCGCCCAGGATTTTTCGCACGAGCGCCTTGTGATATTCCACAACCTCTCGATCGGCTGGACACAGATAGAACGAGTGCCACCAGGAGATCTTCCGCTTCGAGCCGTCGCGATTGAGCAGAACAAAGTCGGGATGGTTCTTGAGCAACTGCGAATCCAGTACGGCATTCAGCGGCGACCACCATAGTTGCGCTTTGAATCCCTCGTCATGAATGCGGCCCACAAGAGCTTTCATGTCAGCATCGCCGTGGGGAAATTTCTTCGGGTCGACCGCCCAATCGCCGCAGTTGTTCTGCCAGCCATCGTCTAACGTGACCCACGAGAAGCCCATTTTCTTAACCGTGGGAAGCGTGTCATAAACCTGCTTGGGTTGCATCGACCGGCCATAACCCCAGGCACACCAGATCGGCCCAAAAGCGCTCTCGGGCGCCGAAGCCATCTGAAATCCCTGCCGCTGCATGAGGCGGCGGTATTCGGCGAGGGTGCGGAAATAGTCCCCTTGATGCACCGACACAAAGGTGCGGAGAGTATGAAAGCTCTCTCCCGGATCCAGCGTTCGCTTCCGAGCGGAGCGGACGGCAACCCGAGCATGACTTGCGTCGGGCATGGAAACAGGAAGGGATATGAGCCGCGGTCCAGGCTCGACGTGACCCACCGCGAGTCCAAGATCTTTGCGCCAGACGTCGACAACGGGAGTTCCGCCGCCATAGTCGCTGGCATTCATGCCGAGAAAATTTTCCTGCTTGAATCCTGCGCGCAACGGAACCACCCAATCCGGCCGCTTCTCGTAGGAACCGCCTTGATAAGACCAGAAAGCGGGGCCGCCTTCCGTCGGCTTGGCATTCAGTGTGTACTGATGATTGGCCCAACCACGAATTGTGAGTCGAGCAGCCCCTTCGTTTGTGTACGCAACGTCGAAGACCGCAAAGGATGGAAACTCAGAATAAATCGTGACGGAGACGTCCTTGCGCAAGTCGCCGGACTTGCCGGTCAGTGAAAGCCTCTCGCCCGAGCCAAATGCGTCAGAGACATGCTCGCGGCGGCTCGCGCTCAGGGCAAAGTCGCTCCAGGTGCGAATGCCAGTGCCGATGACCGTTTCCGACGCGGAAAACGGAGCCAGAACCTCTGGGTTCGGCCGCAACAACGCGACGACACGACTGCGAAGGGAGGGGTCGAACTCAATCCGCAAAACTGAACTCTGGAGCTGAAGGTCAGGAAAGCCGTTGGGCGCAGTGGCAGGAGCAGAGTGCTGGGCAGAACCATTCTGCCCCGAGTTCCAACGAGGAAGCGCGAGGCCGAGCACGGCACAGCAGGTTTGAGCGATGGCTTGCCGGCGCGTAATCATCGAAGGGTTCCAGCGAGCATTTTCATTATCTCTTAGCGACAGCCTCCGCCAATGTTGCGATCTATTGCGAATCAATTCCTTTTACTTTTATCATAATTCGATACACATTGAACTTGTTCGTAATTATTCGTAATATGCAGAAAAGTTTCTGCGTGAACGGCACTAAGTTCCAGAACTTGAGAGGATGCTCCTGGAGGGGCATGGTTTGGGCCCAATGATTCAGCGCCGCCGCAACCCCAGCGCCACCCTGCAGGATATCGTGAGCCGCAATCGCGTCTCGGGAAAAGGGGGAGTCTATGCGGTCTGTTCCGCGCATCCCTGGGTCATCGACGCGGCCATCCTGCAGGCCAAGCAAGACGATTCTGTCCTCCTTGTAGAGTCCACTTCCAGCCAGGTCAATCAACTGGGCGGTTATACCGGGCAGACGCCGGGGCGTTTCGCCGATTTTGTCCACTCAGCGGCGCGACGCATGGGGCTTCCAAGAGATCGAATACTGCTGGGCGGGGACCATCTCGGGCCATTTCCATGGAAGGATAAAGCGTCGGATCGCGCCTTGAAAAAGGCTTGTGAATTAGTGCGTGCCTGTGTGCTCGCTGGATACGGGAAAGTCCACCTTGATGCGAGCATGGCGTGTGCCGATGACGCAAAGGTTCTCCCGGAACACATTGTCGCGCAGCGGGCAGCCGTGCTTTGCGAAGCTGCCGAAGAAGCGCTGAAAGACTTGCCGCAAGGCGCCGTCCCTCCTCTGTATGTCATCGGGACCGAAGTGCCCGCCCCCGGGGGTGAGTCGGCTTCAGGAGCACCTCCCGTAGTGACTACCGTTGAGAGCCTCCATCAGACTCTGCAAGTCTTTCAACATGCTCTTGACGAGCGAGGCTTGTCCGCAGCGTGGCAAAGAGTGGTCGGCGTGGTGGTGCAGCCCGGGGTGGAGTTTGGGGAAGACTTCGTATTTGAATACGATGGCAAGAGGGGGCGCGCACTCGCGACAGGATTGCCGCGCAGCCCCGCGCTGGTGTACGAGGCGCACTCCACCGACTACCAGTCTCCCAGGTCTCTCGCTCAAATGGTCGAAGGACACTTCGCTATTCTGAAAGTGGGACCATGGTTGACCTTCGCATTCCGGGAAGCTGTGTTTGCTTTGGGCATGATCGAAAGAGAGCTACTTGCCGGGAGAAAAAGCCAGAGGTTGTCGCGGGTACGGGAAGTTCTTGATCGTGCGATGCTGCGCAAACCCGTGTACTGGCGCTCCTACTATCACGGGGACGATAGGAAACTGCGGCTCTCGCGAGCCTACAGCTATAGCGACCGCTGCCGATACTACTGGCACGAGCCGGGGGTCCAGGCAGAGATCGCACACCTACTCGATAACCTCAAGTCGCACTCGTTTCCTTTAGCTCTCGTCAGCCAGTATCTTCCCCAGGAGTACGAGGCGATCCGAGCGGGACAAATCGAACAACTGCCAGAGGCAATCGTTCGCCATCACATTCAGCTCGGTACTGCGCATCTATGCGGCGGCGTGTGGAATACGACGGCTTCCGCTCTCCACTAGTGGACCTCTGCCGGGCCAAGGGCTGGATTTGCAGGGGCATTTCTCAGGCGCCTCCGAACGCAATGATCCCAGTTGACAAAAGCCATCAAACGCAAGTAAAAGTAATAGTTCGTAATATTACATAGCAATCCTCGCAGCTTGGACTCAGGTCAGGAGGCTCGCCATGGCCGTCCGTTCCCACACCCGACAGATTCTCGCGACCCTCTCTCTCCTCGTGGCCATCAGCTTCGCCGCGCCGCTGTGGGCACAAAAGGATGCGGGGGCGATTGTAGGCCTGGTGCGCGATAGCACTGGGGCAGTGATCGCGGATGCCAAAGTGACCGTGGTGGACGTCGATCGCGGCGCCCAGTTGACCCTCGCCACCAATCATCAGGGAGAGTATGTCGCCAGCCCGCTCAGGATCGGACGGTACAGCGTTACCGTCGAGAAGGAGGGATTCAAGAAGGCCGTTGCCGGTCCGGTTCAGGTGAACATTCAGGATCGCGTCGGCGTGGACCTGACCCTTCAGCCTGGCATGGCAACGGAAACCATGACGGTTACCGCCGAGGGAGCACAACTCGAGACCGAAACCTCCGAACTGGGCCAGGTGGTGGACAGCCGCCGCATCAACGCGCTTCCGTTGAACGGACGCAATTACGCGCAACTCGCTCTGCTCGGAGTTGGCGTGGCTGCCGCCGAGCCCGGTTCACGCGTCGAAACTACTTACGGTTTCAGCGCCAATGGCGGCCGAGCTCTGCAAAATAATTTTCTGCTCGACGGCATCGACAACAATGCGAATCTCGGCGACGTGCTCAACGGCGCCGCCTATGTGGTCCAACCTGCGGTGGACGCCATCGCCGAGTTCAAGGTCGAAACCAATGCCTACAGCGCGGAATTCGGCCGCGGCAACGGCGCAATCATGAACGCGGTGATCAAATCCGGCACCAACCAGTTGCACGGCGATCTGTGGGAGTTTCTGCGCAACGATAAAGTGGATGCCTCCAACGCCTTCGACATCTTCGGCCGCCAGCCTTACAAGCAGAACCAGTTCGGCTTTACGCTAGGCGGGCCCATCGTCAAGAACAAACTGTTCTTTTTCGGAGATTACGAAGGCCTGCGCATTCGCCAGGCGCTGCCGCAGTTGTCCACGGTTCCCACGCCCGCCGAAGTGAGCGGAGACTTCTCCGCGTTTCTCCAGCTCAACAATCCGATCCCGGGCGTGCTCGACTGCAGCGGCAACCAGACTTACCAGGGAGAGATCTTCGATCCGACCCTTGCCCAAATTAATTCGCCGTACAACGGCGGACCCTGCAGCGCCCCCATAGGGACTACCTCCACCGGGCAACCGACCAACAAGTTCACCGGCAATAGTGGCACGAATACCGCAATCGATCCGCTCGCCCAGGAACTGGCGAACTTGTTTCCCGCGCCCACGCCCAATCTCACTCTGCCCGGCGGCAACTACCTGGCCGATCCGGAACGCAGCGAAACAGAAAACAAATTCGACATTCGGATGGACTACACCATTCGTGACAAGGATAATTTTTTCGCCCGCTACAGTTACGGCAACGACAGCAATTTCCTCCCCTCGCCGTTCAAGAACGTGCTCGACGGTGGCAGCTTTCAGGATGGCTACGGCAACAACACAGCCCAGGGACTGGCGGCCAGCGAGATCCACACTTTTCGCAACAACCTGGTCAACGAATTTCGCTTCGGCTTCAATTACCTCAACTCCCATCGCTACAATCTGTTTTCCAACACCAACGTCTCGGCGCAACTCCCCATTCCCTTCCCCGGAGTTCCGTTCCAAGCGGGCCAGCAGATCGGCGGCTTGCCTTCTCTTAGTTTCGGGGATGGCATCGCGGCCATTGGCGCCTCGGAATTTCTGCCCGCTTCCGAAAAGCAACACAGCTATGTCTTTAGCGACAATGTGATCTGGACCCACGGCCGCCACTCCGCAAAGTTCGGCGGCGAACTTCGCTTCGAACAGTTCACCATCCTCGAACCGGCCGCCGCTCGTGGCGCAATGGGCTTCGGCAGCAGTTTCGTCATCAACGACAATCTCGCCTCACCCGGCTCCGGCGGCGAGGCCTTCGCCAGTTTCCTGCAAGGCATTCCCGACAGCGGATCCATCACCAGTGTGACCCCCAACATCGATTATCGCCGGCAGATTTACGCGGTCTATGCTCTCGACGACATCAAAGTAAGTCCGCGGCTCACCTTGAACCTGGGCCTCCGCTACGAACTCTTCACTACCATTAAAGCAGCCCATAACAATCAGGCCAACTTCGATTTCAACTCACTCTCATTGATCGCTCCCCGTGGACAAAACGCGCAATTGACGCCCACGCTCGGCACCGAACTCGCCATTCAGAACAACGGTTCCCCCGGACTGATCAGTCCCGATCTCAATAATTTCGCGCCCCGCATTGGACTGGCCTATCAACTCTCCAGCAAGCTCGTTCTCCGCGAGCGGCTACGGCATCTTTTATGGCGGCCAGGAAAACGGCCCCTTTTCAAATCCGAGCCCCGGCTTCAATCCTCCGTTCCTGTCTGGGGAGTCATTCAACACTCCCTGTGGCGCGCCAAGCGCAAATCCCGCGTCCGGTCAGATGGATTGCTCGATCTCGGCTGCAAACAACGGAGGCTTGCCGCTGAACGTCCTGGCGCAGGGCTTTCCCTCCCAATCGCTGAGCGACCCCAACGCGCCCGAGCTTTACTCGCTCGATCCACATCTGGTCACGCCGTACACTCAGCAGTGGCATCTCGGTTTCGAGTATCAATTGCCCGCCAACACGGTTCTGGAAGTTTCCTACGCCGGCTCTCGCGGGTCGAAGCTCTTCGCTTTCTACAATGGCAATCAAGCGGTTCCCGTCGTAGGGACTGAATCGCTGCCCACGGCGCCGCGGCGGCCGGCCAACGATGCAGCGCCCGGCGCCTCGGGCCCTTGTACGCTGGCGGACGGAGGAGCAAATTGCAACTCCGCGCTCGATGTCATGATCGACACCTTCCGTTCGAACGCGCTCTCGAATTACAACTCGCTGCAGGTTCGCCTGGAGAAGCGCTACGCTCACGGACTCCAATACGAGTTCGCTTACACCTTCGCGCACGCTCTCGATACCGCTTCCAGCGCCAGCCTGGGATCGGTGAACAACGGAGATTTCCAGGACCAGCGATTCCCCAGCGCCAACTACGGCAATTCCGACTTTGACGTGCGGCACCGCTTCGTTTTCAGTTATGTCTACGACTTGCCCTTCGGCCGCGGACGCAGGTTTGCCAAAGAGGCTTCCAGCGTCGTGAACCAGATTCTGGGCAACTGGCAAATGGCCGGCGTCTTTTCCGCCGCCACCGGCAATTACTACACCGCCACCGACATCAACGACGTCTCCGGCGGCGATTGCGGCGGCACCGTCGGCTACTATTGCTCCCGCCCCAACCTGGTCGGTAACCCCAACGCCAGGCCCTGCGTCCCAGGCACGCTGTTTAACACCTGCGCGTTTGAGGACAACACGAACCTTGGAACGCATGGCAACGCCGGACGCAACATCATCGAGGGCCCGGGATACAAAACCTGGGACACGGCTCTGTCGAAGCAATTTCCGCTCACCGAACAAAAACATCTGGAATTCCGCGCGGAATTCTTCAACGTGCTCAACCATGTGAATTATTTGTTCGGACAATTTGGCGCGATCAGCGCCGAGCCCACTCCCCTGGAACTGGGCCAGAGTGGCTTCGGATATCCCCTGGCAGCGCGCGCGCCACGACAGATCCAGTTCGCGCTGAAGTTTTACTTCTGAACCTGCTTTCGAGTCGAAAGATCCACTTCGCGGTCGCGTGATCAGACTCTCTTTCTACGACCATCCGGAAGTTTGACCTCTCCAATTAAGTAAGGGTTCTGCCGATTGACTTGCGGGCCCGCTAGTAGCATTATCTGTTGGGCCAAGCTCCTGCGATGGTTGGAGCGAGCATTCCTGGCCCATCTTTTCGTGGGAGGAAAACAGCATGGCAAAGAAGAAACAGGGAAGGCTGTCACGTCGAGACTTCATCAAATGGACGGGTAGCGGCGCTCTCGCTTTCGGCGTGGCTTCCGGCCCGTTTTTTCTGTTTCCGGAGAAGGCTGCGGCGCAGCAGAAAACGCTAAAGATACTCCAGTGGAGTCATTTCGTCCCTGCGTACGACGCCTGGTTTGACGGGACGTTCTGCAAACAGTGGGGACAGAAGCACGACACGAACGTCATCGTCGATCACATCAATACTGTCGATATCAACGCGAAGGCTGCCTCGGAGGCCTCGGCACGCAAGGGGCACGACGTGTTCATGTTTAACTCGCCGCCTGCCGCTTACGAGAAGCAAACCATTGACATGTCCCATGTGTACCAGGAGGTGGAGAAGAAGCATGGCAAGAAGATCGAACTCGCGCACAAATCCACCTACAATCCAAAGACCAAGCGTTATTTCGCTTTTTCCGATTCCTACGTTCCCGATCCCGGCAACTGGCACAAGGACTGGTGGACCGACGCGGGTTTCCCGAATGGTCCCGATACCTGGGAAGATGTGCGCGTCGGCGCCAAGAAGATCCGCGACAAAACCGGTCATCCTTGCGGGTTGGGGCTCTCTCAAGAACTCGACACCAGCATGGCCATGCGCGCCCTGCTTTGGTCGTTTGGCGGCGCGGAGCAGGACGAAGCCGGCAATGTCACCATCAATTCCAAGGAGACCATCGAAGCCCTGAAGTTCATGAAGGCTCTTTATCAGGAATCCGAAACACCGGAGGTTTTCACCTGGACTCCGCCATCCAACAATCAGGCCATGCTCGCCGGCCGCGTCTCCTACGTGGCGAATGCCATCTCCATCACCCGCCAGGCCGAAAGGGAGCATCTGCCCATTGACTCGAAGATCATGATCTGCGCGGCGCCGAAGGGGCCGGTGCGCCGCATCGCCGCCGAGCACGTCATGAACTCCTACGTGGTCTGGGATTTCGCCGAGAACAAGGAAGGCGGTCAGCAATTCCTGATCGATTTCATTGACGCCTTCCACGACTCTTTCGTGGCCGGCCAGTTTTATAACTTTCCCTGCTTCCCCAGCACCGCTCCCGACCTCAAGAAGGAAATTTCCAATGATCCGCGGGCCAATCCCCCGGAAAAATACAAAGTGCTCGGCAACGTGCTGGATTGGGCCACCAACGTCGGTTTTCCGGGTTACGCCTCCGCCGGCATAGACGAAGCCTTTAAAGCCTGGATCATTCCCACCATGTTTGCTAAAGTGGCGCGCGGCGATGAAACTGCCGAGAATGCCGCCAAGGCTGCCGAAGACGAATACAAGCGTATCTTTGCCAGATGGAAGTGACCGGACGGGGGGCGGATGGCTGTCGTTCAGACGCGTGATCTGACAAAGGTATTCAAAGAAGGACAACTCGGAGCCGTCAACAACGTGAACCTGGAAACTCGCGAAGGCGAGTTTCTGGTTTTCCTCGGGCCTTCCGGTTCCGGAAAAACGACTCTCCTGCGGATGATCGCCGGGCTGGAAACTCCCACGTCCGGCGAGATCCTCATAGGCGGACGAGTGGTCAACGATCTCAGTCCGCGCGACCGCCGCATCGCCATGGTCTTCCAGAGCTACGCGCTCTATCCTCACCTCTCGGTCTACAAGAACATTGCCTTTCCGCTGAAGGCACAGAACGTGAAGAAGGAACTCCACAAGGCAAAGGTGGAATGGGCCGCCTCCCTGCTTGGTATTGGCGCATTGTTGGATCGCAAGCCGCGCGAGCTCTCCGGAGGCGAGCGTCAGCGGGTCGCTCTGGCGCGGGCCATCGTGCGCGAACCTGCCGTCTTTCTTCTCGACGAGCCTCTCTCCAACCTTGACGCCAAGCTTCGAGCCTCAGCGCGCGAAGAGCTCGAGCGCTTTCACCGCCGTGTGGGTACGACCTCCATCTACGTCACGCACGATCAAGTGGAAGCCATGGCCATGGGCGACCGAATCATGGTGCTGAATAAAGGTGTCGTGCACCAGCTCGGCACTCCCACCGAAGTCTATGACAATCCTGCCGACACGTTCGTTGCCACCTTTCTCGGCTCGCCGCCAATGAACCTGGTCAAGCTGGGCGACGTAATCGTTGGCTTCCGGCCGGAGCATTTCCGGCCTGCCTCCACGAGCACCGGCGACTCCGTCCCGTTCCGCATCAAAGTGGAGAACACCGAATACCTGGGCTCGGAGTGGATTGTCTCCGGCACACTGGTCGGCGGGAAGTTCGAGGGCAAGGAAATCTTCTCGCGGCTCGCTTCGGCTCAGGACCTGCACCTGGGCGACACCCGTGATTTTGTCGTGCCGCAGCGCGAGCTGAAATTTTTCGATCCCATCACCGAAAAGCGGGTCGAGCCGAGGGGCTTGTCGTGGCAATAGCCCGCACCAAAATAAAGTCCATCGGCGCGGCGCAGAGCCCATTGCTGGGCGCGGCAATGTTTTCACCGGCGGTTCTTTACATCTTGCTGCTGGTTGCCGGACCCTTTTTTCTCGCCATCTTTTACGCCTTCAGCGATGCCCGGATCGGCAATACCGAAATGCATTTTGTTGGCCTGGAAAACTTCCGCAGCATCCTGCAAAGCCCAAGTTTTCGCATTGCCATCCGCAACTCCCTTATCTTTACGATCTGCTCGCAAATTGTCGTGATCGTCGGCGCCAACATTCTCGCCATTTCGCTGGAAAACACGTTCCGCGGCCGCGGCCTGATCCGTTTTCTGATTCTTCTGCCCTGGGTTGCGCCCATCGCGCTGGGCGCCATTGGATGGAAATGGATTCTTGATTCGATCTACAGCGTGATCACCTGGGTGCTGGTGGCGGTGCACATTTACAAGCCCTTCAGCGCTCCCATGTGGCTCGGCGAACCGCGTCTTGCCATCACTTCCGTTCTGTTGGTCCACAGCTGGCGCATGATGCCATTTTCTACGGTCATCTTGCTCGCGGGCCGCACCGCCATTCCCAAGGATATTCCGGAAGCCGCTGCCGTGGATGGCGCCGGCTTCTGGCGTACGCAACTGCAGATCGTCATTCCCATGATGCGGCCGATCATCAGCGTTGCCGTGCTGTTCGGCCTCATATTTACGTTCACCGATATGACCGTTGTCTATATCCTTACCGCCGGTGGCCCGTTCGACTCTACACAGACCTTGCCTTCCCTGGCTTTTACGTTGGGCATTCAGGGCAGCGATCTCGCTGCTGGCGCGGCGATCTCGCTCTTCCTTGTGCCCGTGCTGGTGATAATTGCCTATTTCATGCTGCGCGTGGCTCATCGCGCGGAGGTGAACTGATGGCCAGGGGAATTTCCCGGCGCATCATTTCTCGAAGAATCGTGGGAAAGGCCGTCCACATCCTCGTGCTGGCGACTTTTACGATCCTGCTGGCTTTCCCTTTTTATTGGATGTTGATTACCAGCTTCAAGCAAAACGTCGATCTCTACACGATGGAGAACAACCCCTTCCTCTTTAACGCCAAGCCCACCCTGGACCATTTGCGGTTTCTATTCACCGAAACCCGATTTGTCCGCTGGCTGGGCAACACCGCATTCGTCGGTGTCGTCGTCGTTGCCATCACGTTGTTGCTGGCTGTGCCTGCCGCGTATTCACTCGCCAGGCTCTCCGGGCGCTGGGGAGAGCGCCTTGGCATCGCCATCTTTCTCACCTACCTCATCCCGCCGACCTTGCTCTTCATACCTCTTTCGAGAGTAGTGGGGTATCTCGGCCTGCAAGACTCCTTGTGGGCGCTGATTCTCGTCTACCCCACTTTCACGGTTCCTTTTTCCATCTGGCTCCTGATGGGTTTCTTCAAGTCCATCCCCAGGGAGTTGGAAGACGCGGCCATGGTGGACGGGCTCACACGCTTCGGAGCTTTCGTCAAGTTGGTGATTCCCATCTCCGTCTCGGGAATTCTCACGGTCGTGATCTTCACGTTTACGCTGGTAACCCAGGAATTTGTCTATGCGTTGACCTTCATCTCTTCCGAATCGAATCAGATGATCGGGACAGGCATCCCCATCTTCCTGGTTCGCGGAGATGTCTACTACTGGGGAGCGCTGATGGCCGCTTGCCTAATTGCCAGTCTTCCAATCGCGTTCATGTACAACCTGTTTCTTGACCGCTTCATCGCCGGTTTCACCGTCGGCGCCGTCAAGTAGCGATTGCGCAGTCACAGATCGATGAAATGGCAAGGCCGGCTTGACTCTGTAAGGGAACTAATTTGTTTCAGCGGATTACTTGTTGGGCGAGAGTCACTGGCCCATCATTCAACACTCGAGAATCTGAGTCCTGGGCTTCCTGACTGGCTTTCAGGAAAGCTTCACGCGGCGTCGCTGAAGGTTGGATCTACGGTGATGCGCCACTCCGCAAGCAGCCATTCTGGGATGTAGACACGATTCCTGTTTTGGCTGCACCAGGTGCGGAGGGCCTCAGACGAGGTATACATCTCTGTCGTGAGCTGCAAGTGCTCGACCTGGAGCTCGAATTCGGTGGCGACCGCCGGAGCGGGCAGAATAGGACGCCCCCAATTGGGATTTCCGCGTTTGCGAGTCATACCTGGGAAACAGCCGGTATCACCATAGGGGACTGATCATACGCCGCCTTTTCTGCCTACGCAGCAGAAATCCTCGCACGGCTTAGCGGTCACAACCTCAATGAGCGTCGCGATGTTGCGTCAACAAGTCCTTTGAGCAGCGGCTACGGTCAACCATCACAAGTGCCATGCACGTCTGTCACTATGGGCGCCAGTGCGTAATTCACTAAGATCGCACAATGGGCTTACAGTGCTTGATCGTGACTTGCGACCCCACCCTGTTGGGTCATGTCCAAGCAAGTTTAGGTACGCTCGGAGCTTCGCTTCATCTCCGCCAGGACTCTGCGAGTGCGATTGAGTTCGCTTCCCGCCGGCATTTGGATGGACTTGTGGTCGACTGCGATGACGTCCCCGGAGGCAGCAAAGCGCTCATCGAGTTACGGAACACCCCCGCGAACAAGCAAACCTTTATTTTGGCGGTTGTAAACAATTGGACAAGCGCCGAAGAAGCCATCGATCTGGGTGCCGACTTCGCACTCAGCAAACCGATTCAGCAGACTCGATTGCGTAACATCCTGGATATTGCGGTCCCCAAGATGGAACGCGAGCATCGCCGGTATTTCCGATACGACGTTGATTTGCCTGTGCGGTTTCGCAATCCTCTTGGGCAATCCTTCACTGCCCGGATGCAGAATGTCAGTGAGGGTGGGTTGGCCATCAAGCTGATTAATCCAGTAAATCTCAAGGGAGTAGTCAACGTGGAGTTCGAGATTCCAAGCGTCGAGCCACAGGCTTTTCAGGCAAAAGCGGATGTAGTTTGGAGCGACTCCTTTGTGATGGGCTTGCGCTTCTTGCACATCGAAAGGCACTCGGGAGTTGCACTTCAGACGTGGCTAAGTTCGTTAGAGGCCCGATTCCGTTTCCATGAAATGGCTCAACGAACCTGCTGACAATCTGGAACCGTTCTTTTCCTGCTTGCATTGACTTGCCCATTCGGCCGGACGTAAGACTTCGCGGGAGTGACCGGACAAACCATTTCGCATTGCCGCATCATCCCGCGTCGCCTAGAACTCCTACTGGATTCGCACGCCCCGCCGCAAAGTGAAGCTGCAAACGGACTGGTCATCGACGACAACCTCCTTCTCTTTGCCCACGGCGCGTTTAAGCAAGCCCTTCATGAATCTGCTCACCTTGTTCTTGCCTTTGATCTTGGACCCGAAACTTCGGGTGGAAGTCACGATCGGCAAATCCGTGTTGTTGACATCTACCGACGTGAGTTTGAGTTGTAGATTGGGTTCGCCCGTCAGCGCTCCAACGTGTTTGGCGAGCGAGACCTTGCCGGTGACACTCGTGCCTGCGGCAATCGCGGTCCGACCGGCAACCACAACATCTCGATCCAGGGTGGCCGAAAAACTTTGGCCCGCCTTGCTGATCTTCGAGCCTAGCTTTTCGCTGATGCGAACTGCCAGTGTGGTTCCGGCGGGAACTACTATGCGTCGTGGCGCAACTGCTGCGGCAACCACAGTGGGCGCTACCGCGTCAGTTTCAGCTTCGGAAGAGTCGTCCGATGCCGCCCCCTGTTCAGGCTCCTTGGCTGGCGTAACGTCAGCGGCAGAAACAGCCGTCTGGACTTCGGTCTCAGCCTTTGAAGAGTCCGCTGACCCGGCCGCGGGAGACGTGGTTACCAGATTTTGCGAGGTTGCTTGATTGTTGTTTCCGGGGTGGCGGTGTGGCACGCCGAAAACCAGAACCGTCGCCGCCATTGCCGCCGTAAGCACAAATAGGGTGATAGTTTTTCTGCTCATTGCTGCCCTCCGTTGAATCTCTCTAGAGTTTTGAACTATGCAAATTGGTGCCGCGCCAACCCGTTCGACCTACCTGGCCCAGTTGCAGCCGTCGAGTTGGCGCGGAATCCTCGGCGATACGTCGAGCTGGGAACTGCCTTACCTCTTGCCGCCCGTGTGGCCGCCACTGGAACGACCAGGGAACGCCGAACCGCGAGCGGATGCGGAAAGATTAGGCGCCGCACGACCAGCGGAGGCGGAACGACTAGCCGTTGCCGTACGACTAGCGGCCGCCGAACGACCAGCCGATGCCGAGTGGCCAGCGGGTGCCGAACGATTGGCAGACGCTGAACGACCCGTGGATGTTGAGCGACCGGCGGATGTTGAACGACCAGCAGACGCCGAACGGCCGGCGGACGCTGAACGACTAGCAGACGCCGAACGGCTAGTGGACGCCGAGTGCCTTGCCGACGCCGTACGATTAGTCGACGCCGAACGTTGAGTCGTCGTGGCGGGCCCATGGAACGGCTTCCCAGCAGCAGCGAATGCCGCACGGTTATCGGACGCCGAATGGCGAGCGGATGCGGAACGGCTAGCAGATGCAGAGTGGCTTCCGTACCCGGAATGGCCGACAGACGGCTTACGACCGTTGGAGGCCGTATGACCTGTGGACCGCGGATACCCAGTCGCGGGCTTACGTCCGCTGGAGGCCGTATGACCTGTGGACCGCGGATACCCAGTCGCGGGCTTACGTCCGTTGGAAGCCGTGTGACCTGTGGACCGCGGATGGTTTCCGTATGGAGAATGACCACCTGACGCCGAATGACCAGCGTGTGCCGGATGGCCAGCGGACGGCTTACGACCAGCGACTGCACGGCCACGGGCCGCACGCGCGGCTCCCGCATGAGCGCAGGGATGGTAGCCTTTGGGAACGCCGCGACCGTCATGTTCAAACGCCCCTCGGTCGTGGTCGCCAAAATGTCCATGATTGACGACCGTCGTGCTGTGCGAAATGTAAGTGTCGTGATTGAAGACTACGGCCCCGTCGCCCCACGCCGGCGCCCACGCCCCGAAACCCCAGTCGAAACCGGCATAGGCCCCAACCACAATTCCCGGGTCGAAGGCCAGTCCGGCTCCCCACACGATACCGGACGGAGGCGGCAGCTCAACAAAGCCAGGGTAGGCGACAAACAGCGTCCCCCAGACGCGCCACGGGTTGTAGTAAGGAACATAGATCACAGCCGGATTGACCGGCACAATCTCGATGACGCCGGCCTCCACAACCACACGCTGTTGCGCGGTCGTCACTAACACGTTCAACTGCTGCGCCTGCAAACGCATGGCTTGGATCGCATTCATGACGTCCCCGGGCTGGTTGTAATAGGCGTTACCCAGCTGCGACGTCCACGCCGTGTTCTTGGCGAGAGTGTCGAGGACGGAGGGGAACGCGGTGAGGCCTTTTACGGCCGCGTCCCACGACTTGTCGTTCGCCCCAGCCGCGCGTTGATCCGGGGGCAGATTCATGTTCTGGTTTAGCCAGGTATCGGCTTCGGCCACCTGATCCGGATAGGTGGATGCCGTCAATATTTGTGCGACCAGCGAGTCGGGATCGAGAGCAATCGGAGCCACCAACTGGTCCAGTTGCACAGCGTCCAACTCGACATAGGCCGGCGCGGGCGGTTGCGCCTGCAGAATTTGGGCTGCGACAAGCAGCAAGGACAACATGAGCGCCATCAGCTTTGCACTTTTCATAGATTCCTCCTTGGTTGTGCGAAGTGGCCCTTCTGTGTCCTAGTACGCACCCGCCGGCAAGAAAGGGTAAACGCCGGTCTCAACCAGAATGCCGCGCAGTTCCTGAGGAGGCTGCAAATCACGAGAGGCTTCCTATCTGGTTCGAAAAGTGACATCATTGCCCTGTAATTCTCGCCGCTCGAGACGAGCAAACGCGGGGGGCGCTGACATGATTGGGTCATCAGACCGCGAAGAGGTCAAACAGGTCTCAGGGATTTTCGACGAGTTGCGCGCTTCCGGCAAATCCAGTGAAGACATCTTTGTTTCGCTTTACGGCGACCTCAAGCAACTGGCGCGGAGAAAAGTCGCACGGCAGCCGCCCGGCGCCAGCATGCATGCCACCAGACTGCTCAGCGATCTGTATTTGCGTCTGTTCGGGAAGAAATCCGGGGAGTTCCAGTGGGAGTCGGCCCCGCACTTCTTCAACACCATGGCGCTCGCCATGGAACAATTGCTGATCGACCACGCGCGCCAGTTCAGAAGCCGCGCCCGCGACCGCAGCCGGACGGACTCCCTCGATGCGCTCGCCGAGGACGGGTTCCAGCCTGCCGATGAGCCTGCCTCTGCGCCGAGCGGGAGGAATTTGTTACAGGAGAATGTCGAACAGGCTGTAGTCGTCAAAGAACTCCTGGACCGTCTTGAGCATGACAATGTTGAAGAAGGAAAGGGGCAAGTAGCGCGACGGCAAGCCCAGATCGTAAGACTGCGTGTATTTCTGGGCTTGACTGAAGACGAAGCAGCCGAGGTTTTGGGCTGCAGTTCGGAGACCGTCACGAAAGAGTTCCGCAAGGCAAAAGCCAAACTGGCGAGTTACGCCCGGCGGGAGAGGGCAGGGCCAGCAGATGGTCAACGATGAACTGAGCCGGCGTGCGGAGCAAATCGGCGATCATGCGCTGGAGTTCAACGCCGCACCAGAACGCACGGCCTACATCGACAAGGCTTGCGGCGAAGACGAAGCGCTCAAGGCTTTAGTGTTTGAGTACGTTCGCGGCGCAGAGACCATCATGGTCGAGCCGGTCATTGGCGAAGTTCCGCCATTCTCTTTCGAAAACAAGCAGATCGGACCCTGGAAACTCCTGCGTCCTTTGGGCGAAGGGGGCTTTGGCCTCGTCTATCTGGCCGAGCGAAACGATGGCCACGTTCGGCAGCTCGGCGCCATCAAGTTTCTTAAGGGTACGGTCCACACCCGTGATTTGGAGTTGCGGTTCTTGGATGAGCGGCAGATTCTGGCAAACCTGAATCATCCCTGGATTGTGGGATTGATTGATGCGGGCTTGACTCGCGAGGGACAAGCCTATCTCGTGATGGACTTCGTGGAGGATGGGCTGCCGATTGACGTCTATTGCCGTGAGCGAGAGATCTCGGTAAAGGACTGCCTGCTGCTTTTCCGCAAGGTTTGCGAAGCAGTTTCCTATGCTCACCGCAAGCTCGTGGTACATCGCGACCTGAAGCCGGGCAACATCCTGGTCACGAAAGACGGAACCCCGAGGCTGCTCGATTTCGGGGTCGCCAAGATACTCGATCCCATTCATCGGAGCGGCGCTCAAGCCGCCTCGAGCACCAACGTCAGCGTGGGCACCTTGCGCTATTTCAGTCCGGAGCAGGCGCGCCGGGAGCCGGTAGACACCTCCACCGACATTTATTCCCTGGGCTTGATTCTCTACGAGTTGCTGGTCGGCACCGACCCCTACGATCTTGAAAGCCACCTCAGCGAAGGCATGGGCATTGAGCAGATCATTTGCAATGTCGATCCGGAGTTGCCCAGCAGGGGCGTCACGACGGCGCCGTCGTCCTCGGCCCCAACACGCAACAAGGAAAGATTGCGCCGTCAGCTAAAGGGCGATCTCGATAACATATTGACCATGGCGCTCAGAAAAGAACCGCAGCGCCGCTACGCTTCCGTCGACCAATTTTCTGAAGACATCCGCCGCCATCTGAAGGGTCTACCGGTCACCGCACGCCGCGACACGTATGGCTACCGCGCGAGCAAGTTTGTTCAACGGCACAAAGCCGGGGTCGCGGCGGCCGCGCTTATCGTCTTATCGCTCATGGCCGGTGTGACCACGACGGCCTGGCAGGCGCGGCGGGCGCAAGCAGCGCAGGCCAGGGCGGAACGGCGCTTCGATGATGTACGTAAACTGGCCAGTTCCAACCTTTTTGAGTTTCACGACGAGATCGCGAAAGTTCCCGGTACTACCGCCGCCCGCGCGCTCGTGGTGCGGCGGGCGCTCGAGTACCTTAACAGCCTGGCGAAGGAGGCGAGCGGCGATCGGGGACTGCAACTGGAGTTGGCCACCGCCTATCAGAAAGTCGGCGACGCCCAGGGGCGGCCCGGTTTTGCCAACCTCGGTGACCGGATGGGCGCTCTCGAAAGCTATCGCCAGGCACTTGCAATTCGCAAAGCTCTTGCGGCTAACGGGACGCCCGACGCAAGCCTCCGCCGGGACCTGGCCACGAACTACGAGCGCATCGGCGACGCGCTTCTGATCACAGGTAAGTCAGGCGACGCTTTGGCAAGTTATCGTGAAGCCTATGCCTTGCATCAGGACTTACTCTCGGCGAATCAGAACGATCCCGAAGCTCGTCGCGATTTTGCCACCAGCTGTCAACGTGTGGCGCAAGCGCTGTGGCACACGGGCAAGCTGGCAGAAGCACAGGAAACACAGCGCCGCGCATTGTCGATGTTTCAAGCGCTGGCGGCGAACCGGCTTGGAGACGCAATCGCACAACGCGATCTGTTTATCGCCTACATCAAACAGGGCGACTTGCTGGCCGCGGGCGGCGACAAGGCCGGAGGTCTGCGTTTTTACCGTCAGGCATTGCCCATAGCTGGCGCGGTGGAGTCGATTGCGGAAGATAAGACGAAAGCCAGGCGTGAAACCGCCAGCGTTCACGACAAGATCGGCAATTTGCTGGCCGCGGCCAAAGACACGGCAGGCGCACTGCAGAATTACCAGGCCGCCCTGCGGGTCCGCGCTGCCATTGCGGACGAAGACCCCAACAACGCGGAAATCCTGCGCGACCTGTCGATCAGCCATGAAAAGATCGGCAATATGCTGGCCCGGTCGGGCAATGCCGCGGGGGCGCTGGCCCAATATCGGCAATCGCTGGACATCGACACCGGGCTCTCGGAACACGACCCGGACAACGCTCAAGCGCGCCTTGATTGCGCCGCCAGCCACGAAAACATTGGCAAGCTGCTGATGAAGGCCGGCGACCTCTCAGGCGCTGTCTCCAGTGAGGATCATGCCCGCGAGTTGCGGGAGAGTGTGGCCGCAAAGGACGAGAAGAATGTTGAAGTGCGCAGTGACCTTGCAGCGAACTACGAGCAACTCGGTACCGTCAACACCATGCTTGCGAAGAAAAGTGGAAGCCCTCAGTATGTGCGCGAGGCCTGCCACTGGTACGGGCGCGGACTCGAAGTGTTGCGCGAACTCCAACAGCGTGGCGCCCTCGATCAGGATGATTCCGCCGAAATGAAAAGTCTCGCCGTTGAAGTCTCGAAATGTGAACCCGCACTGAAGTAAGACCCAGCAACGCTGCAGGCTATTAGCGCACGGATGGAGGCTTGCGGTCGGGGTAGGTCCACCGGAACCTCAGCCTGGTACAAAAAGTGGCGGTCGCGTTGGTTGCAATTTCAAGTTATCATTTCAGAAAATCGGTACTGTACCGCTCGAATCCGGAAACGGCGACCGATCATTTTGGGGGAATCATGGCGATCAACTTTGTGCGGATACGCGAGGCAAGCGACAACTCCCTGCGCTTTCAACCCATGGAGCGTCTAAAAGTTTGTATCTTCGGGACCACTGTATTGTTTGCATCGTTTGGGATGGGGGAGGCGGTCTACCGACTTTTGTTTTCAGAGTTTGACGGTGCGACCGATCGCATTCCGATCGAGGCTTTGTTCGGTTTGGTTTTTGCCTGGCTCGCAACCAGGTTCGTTGGTGATGCTTACCGGAACCGGAAGCAGAGAAGCGCACGGCTTAACTTCATTTTTGCCCGGAATCATCAAATCCGCAGCGCCCTGGAAGGAATCACTCCGTTGGCCCACCCGGTAAAGAACCAGCAGTCGATCCGAGTCATCCGTGAAGAGGTGGATAGGATTGAAAGGGCGTTGAAGGAGATCTTGCCGCGCTAAGCTTCTTGGGCACGCTGGAACTGCCCCGCGGTCGACGACGCGCGCGGCTTGCTTTTCTATCCCAGCCCATCGCAGACGACCGCCGACAACTTCAGCGTGCACGTGGACCACAACTTCTCGCAGAGTGAAATTCTTGCCGTGCTTCAATGGCGCGCGGCCGGTGATCCAATCCGTCCCAACATCTCTCACCTACGGGGCCAGCTTCACCATCACCACTTCAGACGCTTCAACCATAACGCGAGTGGCCCTGGTCCGGCCGGGAGCGACGACTCATGCTGATGACTTTGACCAGCGCTATGTGGACCTGACCTTCACGCTCGGTTCCGGAACCATTCAGGCCACGGCTCCTGCGAACGGCAGCCAAGCCCCGCCCGGCTATTACATGCTGGTGAACTCAAGCGGCGTGCCCTCGGTAATGCCCTTCCTGCAATTGAATTAGGAAGAAGGCTCCGTTGGCTGATGAGATTGCCACGTTGGCTCCTTTCGATTAAGCCGTAAATCGCGCACTCATTGACTCGAATCGGGAGTGCAGAACGTCACTTTGGATGGTGCGGAAACTCACCGACAACAATGCTCCGGCGGGGTTGTAATTATGTAGGAGGAGGAAACCAAACTGAATACTGCAAATTGGTGGCCCGGCCCGCTAAATGGGTGAGGGCACTTGCCCAGCCGCCACTCGACGGCAAGGAGCCGGGCCCTGTGAAATCTTTCGAATCGAGGTCCATATGGTCTGGGGAGGCGAGAGTAAGCCAGAACGATGGAGATTCCCTTGGGCGATCCTCCTAATCGGTGCCCTGATCTTGGCAATCATCTACTTCCTCCAGCGCTGCGGAGCGTGAGACATCGCAGCCCCATGAGAGCCCGCAACTCTAGCGCTTGCTCAAATTTCCGGTACCATCTTCTATCTCGCAGCGCCCACTAGCGCTGCCGTTAATCATGTATTTCAGCGTTAGCAGTGTGCCGGTCTTGTCAAGGGTGCCCCGAAAGGTCGCGTTGTCACCATCCGCGTCGGTCCCGGCAAGCACGACATCCGATCCGTTCACCGTCACATGCAGGCGGTGGCTCTTGAGGCAGTGCGCGACCAGGCTGGCGTCGCCCACCAGGTGGCCGTTCGCGCCACGGCCAAGCACCGGCGGTGATGCTGCCTTTCTGTTTCCTGTTGACGAAGCAACTGATTTTGCTGTCCGGCAGAGTACACTTGCATCAAGCTTTCACGGGGAAATGTAGCGCTCGGAATCCTGCAATGATCATCATGCCAGCTCAGAACGAACTGCCCCGGCTCCGTGATGTGCTGACTTTTTCGGCGCTCCTCTTGGTCTTGCCTGCGGTATGCCCAGCGCAAGAGGCAGGGCGCTTCCAGCTTTCTCCCCCCGCGCTGCAGGCGGGGCCGCCAGTTGATGTTGAGCCTCAGTTAGGACCGCAGCCGCCGTGCGGAAAGGAACCCATTCCGCCCTATCCCGGTCCGGATGATTTGGCCATCGTGAAATCATGGAGTAAGTCTGATTTCGGCCGCGACTGGAAACCACCCGCGTGCACCGGCTGGGCTGAAGTGGGCTTTACTACGTTGGTGACCATCGCTGCGCGATTTCCCCATACCTCGGAAGCTGGGGGCTTGCTTCGCCACATCGGGGCAATTTCAGAACTCGCGGGCATGCGCTACTGGTCGACCACTCACAAGCAATGGCAAACATTAATTGTAGACGCCTATGCTCTGACCGGCCCGCAGTCTGGTCAACGCCGCGAAGACTTCTCGTCCGATGAGATGAAGGAAGGCAAGGTCCTCTACTTCGAACAGGTCGATAACCTTTCTGGCAAAGCCGTCTACCGAATGCACATTGTAGAGGCTTCGGCGAGCCGGCTCGTCTTCGATGTCGAGAACGTCAGCACGATGCGCTATTTCTTCATGCCTATCCTTCGCCCGGGTGAGTTGCAGTCGATGTACTTTCTGGATCGCGAATCGGACAACGTCTGGCGCTACTACAGCATCGTGCGCACAGGAAAGAACGCCAACGGGCTGATCGCGGGAAATAAGTCTTCCTCCGTCAACCGGGCCGTTGCATTCTATCGTTACCTCGTCGGAATTCCCGCCACCCAAGAGCCGCCGGGGGCGCGATGAATACAGAAGTTGCGAAGCCTTCGCAGCTTCGGCGAGTCACGATGGAACTGGCACCGCTCAATCCAAAGGACGATTGCCCGTAGAGGACGACCCTGGGGATAGGAAACGAAAAGCACCCGGCCAGCAAAAGCGCCCAGGCCGTCCCCAGCGATATGCCACTGGCGACATCGCTTGGGTAATGTACGCCGAGGTAGATGCGAGATGTTCCCACCAGCAGTATGATCCCAACCGTCATCGCCAGAATCGCGATTTGATGCCCGGTTCTTTGAAGATGCCGGCACACAAGAATGGCCACTGTCAAATAGAGGGATGCTGCTGCAAGCGAGTGGCCGCTAGGATAGGAAAAGCCCGAAACCTGGATCAGCTGTGTAACTACCTCAGGGCGAGGCCGGTCAATGTAGTTCTTGATTGTGGTCGTTAAAATTCCTGCACCCACGGAAGCTGCCACCAGTTGCAGCGCGCCCACCCGGTCCTTCAAGAGAAGCAGCACACACAAAGCTATGGTCGAAACAAGCACCACGAGTGTGACCGATCCCAATGCCGTCAAATCCACGGCCACCACCGTGAGCCACGGAGTTCGTGCCTTCGCGAAACCAATCAGGATCGTACGGTCCACGCCGGACACCTCGTGCTCCAGCAATTCAGAAGTGATCTTGATAAAAAGGCCAAAAGCCAGCGAGGCCGTCCCCAACCACCAGGAGGCCTTTATGGCGCGGGCCGAGAATTTAGCAGCACTCGGTTGCATGCCGTATCTTACGTTAGTCTCTTATCGGATCCAGGCTGGGAAGCTCTCGCACTGCAAGGTGCCCCTTGTGCCAGGGGGCGGCGTTTAGGGGAAGACCCTCCGCTTACTCGGAGAAGAGGCCTGATTGCAAGGGACCATCCGCGGCCGTCGGAACCACTGGCGGAGCTGCTTTCTTCAATTGTTCAAGTTCGGCCTGAACTTTTGCCCAGTCTTTTGGCTTTCGCTTAGTCGCGTAAGGAGCATCCGGATGTCCATAGAATTCCAGAAGCTCAGCCCGAACCTCCAGCGAAGCACCACTGAAATTCTGCTTCGCCAGCGCGTCGAGCAACTTTGCATGCGTCTCATCGTTGAGCCGATATATTCCCGGCCCCGTGATTGCACCGGTGTCAAAATTGTCGTTGGGCAAGTCCGGCTGGCCGGCGCCTGCCTGGCTTAGCAACTGCCGGTAGCGATCCAGCGTCGCGTTGAAGCTCGCTTCGAATAGTTTTTCCGCCGCAGGCGTAGGTGTTTTGAGTTGCAGCACTTTTAGGGGGCCGATCTTTGGGAGAATCCGAGTAAGAAAGGCGAGAAATCTTTCCCAAAAGGTCGGCGGCTGATAGTTCTTTCCCCAGTTCTTTTGGTAACTCGCGCGAGAAAGATTATAGAGAAACTTCTTTCTCGTCATGCCGGGCTGATCCTTCAGGATCTCGTCTTTCTTCAGGCTCCAGGCAATGCGCGTGGCTTTGGGAAGAAGCTGGCTGACAGCGTGACGGTAGGAACCGAGCACCTTGTCTTCGTCAGTAAGAACGGTTTTCAGATCCAAACCGTAGGTTTCCTGAAAGGCTTGTTCCAGCAGAGGAACCGAAACTCCAAAGCCGATGAAGTCGTGGTAACTATCCGGCGCGTAACGTCCATGCGCTACTTCCAGAACATCGAATCCAAATTCCGTCTTCACGTGCGCGAGCTTGTCTTCTTCATACGTCACGGAGTCGCCGTATTTCGTTTTCAACTTGGGATACAGGAGCGGGACCGCGCGATTCGTGCCGATGGGGTGACCTTCGTTGTCCGAGGCGTAGTGAGCGAGGGCCCCAAGCGCAAAGGCATAGCCGTCAAGATCCTTGGAATCGCGGAGAAGAGCCAGGACAAAGTCTCCGCTCCGCACATAGTGCGTCAAGTCGCTGAAGAAAAAACTTCCGTGCGGGTAATAACCCATGTCCTGGATAATGGCCCCGCCGTACGCATAGCCGTGTGCTTCTTTGAGTTCTTCTGCCGTGGCACCGGGAAAACGCTTCAACAGTAAGGGGCGTATGTTGGTGTCCCACGCGCTGTCAATGATCGCTTCATGCGCAAGGACGGCGTAGGCCGCGGTCTCGTTTGGCCAGCCCAAACACAGGACAAGCGCCATGATAACGGCGAAGGCTCTCACAAAACAATGCCTCGCGGCGTGCCGTCCTGCCCCATTCCAACCTCGTTGTGATCTTAGCTCGCTTCTATCTTCCTGAGAATTCGCTTCCCCCTCACTTAAGCGGGAATTTGCGATTCGACTTTGTCTTTGTGCAAAACCATATGGCTTGCCGCCCTCTAGTGTCAAGCCGAGGTGCCGTTCCTGATTGTGCGCCGGTGGAGGCATTAGTTCCGGTTTGCCCGTCATTCGGGAAGAAATTCAGTCGCGCGTGGCAGATGCGCTGTGCGAACCCTTCAGACCCCGGACCAGCCGCGGCCGGCTAGCGTCATTGCCTTGTTATGTGACCCGCCGCTGCACCCTGGGAATTGCTATCACTGCCGCTCCTGGTGAGCAGTTCGACGGTAGTACGCCTCGAGATCCTGAATGCTGGCGCTGTGCTCGACGCGGTTGGTCCACGTAGCAGTGAAGAGCCAGTCATTGTTGAGTTCCGAGAGGTCCATCTTCGCGTTCTTGCGCACGACATCCGCGAGATCTTTGGTGCTGCCCCCGCGAGTGCCGAAGTCGGCAGCGTAGCCGCCGATGATCCTGTTGAATGTCTCCCGCCCTGCGAGGCGATAAAGAAGATCGAAATACACGGCGCCCACAGAGTACGAAAGGTCGGTCATGCCGGCGCGGCCGTAGTCGACCAGGGGCGTCTTCCGCCACGTTTCGTGGGTGGGGAGCGAACTCCGGAGCCGATCAAGGAGAACACTCGCTCGAGCGTCAACCTCTGGCTTTCCGGTGATCTCCTGGGTCGCCAGGTACTCGAGAAACGTCGCCAGCCCTTCGTTCCAGCGCGGCGATGGGAGATCCGTCGCGGGCACGTTCCAGAGGTGACTCATCTCGTGATACACCTCGCGATGCTGCTTGACGTCTCGAAACGCCGCCGCGCTCTGGATGATTGTCGTCACGTCCGCTTGCGACCCCCAGCCATTGGGAATCTCGATGAACGTGAGCCCCGTGGTCCCGTGTAGCGGGCCGAACCAGCTGCTGTACAAGTCCAGGGAGCTCTGAGCAGCCTGCGCAACCGCAGCGGCGCCTAACGCGTCACCGGGAAGGTAATAGACGCTGATTGGACCTGCGGACAACTTGGTGTATTTCGCGATCGCAAAGTCCATCCGCCACGAGGGTTTCAGGCTGGAGAAACGGAATGTGATCCGGTCACCCTCTTTCTCGGTTCCCTCCAGGCGGCCCCCATTCGCGACCGTTAGGTCCTTCGGAACCGTGATACGGGCGGAGTAGGTGAAGTCGCACGTGGGCGCCCTGCGATTGATCGCCAAGGAAGGGTAGCCTGGACTTGGATAGGCATACGAGTCGGCGCGCAGAATGGTGAACTCAGGGTCGATCTTATCTTGAATGTAGAGCATTCCCGTCTCGGAATAGCCGACCAGATAGCCTTCATATCGGATCTCGATCGTAGTCTGCGCTCCCGGTGCGAGGGGCTCCGGAAGGGAGACGACGATTTGGTTCACCTGGAGCTTTCCAAAATCCTCGAACGCGACGACGCTCTGGCTGAACACAAGATCCTTCCCATGATCGTCGCGGACCGCCTTCACTCGCAGCAGTCGATAGAGCAATAATGAGGCCTGACGTACAGATTCGGCGGAGGGATTCGTCACCACGATGCCGGCTGTCCCTCGGAGAGTCTCGGCGTCAAAGTCCACTTCAACGCTCAGATCATAGTGGGTTGGGGAGAGCACTACCTGTGCGTCCGCGACGCCACTTGTAAGTACGAACAACAGTGCCAGGAAACCGATCTTGAAAGACATCGTGTCGTCCCCCTGTAACCGAGCCCCGACCTCACCTTCGGTTCGGCGTCAACGTCCGGTCACATATCGTTGTTTAGACGAATTCAACGGCTACTTGGTATCCTCAACCGGCATCAGTCTCTTGAGGTACTCGTTAATGGTGAGTTCTACTTGGGGTGTCGCCATAAGAACGATTCTGTGAGGCGGTTCTCTGTGCACATCCTGGGCCCGCCCATGGGCACAATTGAGTTATACGGAAGCCTGGCTCGGACACCGGGTGGTCAGCGCTTCGTCTCGCGGCCCAGAAACGGGCTGGGAGGAGGTTGGCCGGAGTCGCATCGGGAAGTGCGGTCGCATTCGGGCTGATAATTACCCGCGGGATCTGACCAAGTTTCCGGTCCGTTTCGCTACCGAGCCTGCCTTAAGCACGCTTCCTCCCGTTACACCGGCCACTGGATTTTCAGCGTCCCCCTCCTTGGAAGAATAGAGAAAGTCTTCGATTTCCTCGATTCGTTCGCTGGCGTCATAGTACCCAATCTCAATGAGGTCTCGCGTGTATCTGGATGTGAATAGCAGGTAGCTCATCAGATCGGCGCTGGAAGCCGCGTCTCGTCCCAAACTGGATATAAAGTACTGGATCAGGGGGGGCATGTCTTTCTGGTGCTGCTCCGCGAGCTCCGACAAATTGACCGAAGGCGTGATGACAAAGGTCCTCAATGGCCGTATCTTTTGACCTCCTTCAACCCCAAGCTGTTTGATGTGGCCATCGTTGAGCAACTGATTCAAATGTTCAAGGTGCTCGAGGTCAGTTGCGAGATGGTCCAGAAACATAACGTTGAAAAGAACTCCCATCACTTGCGCGATGGAAGGGTGTCTCTCATCCCTTGCTTCTTCTTGACTTTCTTTATTTCCGCAGCGGACACCGATCGCGAAAACCTTCTCTGCCCCCAGGCGGATCACCGGGCTGAGAGGCTGTTGAAGGCGCGCACAACCATCGCCGAAGAAGGCCGACCCACGCGGAGTCTTGAGTTTTACCGGCTGGAAAACCATAGGAATAGCCGAGGACGCGCAAACGTGATCGACCGTGATCTTGGTCGCAACCGTCACCAGCCGGATCCGTTTCCAAATCGGATGACCCTTCTTTCCCTGAATGAAGAGATAGCTTCTTCCCGAGTTGTAGTTGGTCGCGGAAATCGCGAGAGCGTAGAGGTGCCCGCGCTTGATGTTTTCCTGGATCCGGTCGCAGTCAAGGTGCTTATTGAGAAAATTGTGTAAAGGAGTGGCATCTAATAACGATCGGGCATTGCCTCCCCCCAGAATCGCTCCAAAGGAGAGATCGAATATCCAGGTTATGGAATTTTGCGCCTGGGACAAGAGACTACAGCGAAAGATGTCGGAAGGTTCGAGAGTCGCCCAAGCGTCTGCAATACGCTGGGTGGCCTGAGCAAAATCGCCGCAACCTGTGGCCAGAGCGGCGCCATTAATCGCTCCCGCGGAAGCGCCGCCTATGATCGGAAAAGGATTACCGTGGGTTCGGGCGCGTTTCAGCTCGCCAATACGCTTGAGAACACCCGCTTGATAAGCGCCGCGAGCACCGCCGCCCGTCATGACTAGACCGACCGCATTTCCCATAGTCCTCCCTCGCTGGGCTCGCTTGTGACGTCGCGACGAAGTCAGTTCAGTCACAGCGACCCGCGCACCCGGACTCAGTCACAGAGATTCCACTGCGCAACCCAAGTCCGAGTGCTGCGGTGACAGGCGTCTTCCCAACTTCCATGGTCCTGGATGGAGATCCGCTCCCATCGGCGATTCCATCGCCCGCCACTCCTATTCAACCTCACTCGCTCAGCCTTGACTGTGACGAGACTCACAGCGCTGCGTGTGCGGGGATTCTGGGCTGGCCGACCTTCACCTGTAGCCAAGATTGTGAGCGGATGACGGGCAACACGGAAGTGATTCGCTTTTTTGGAAAGGACGTCTTCACCCGAATTGTGAAACTCTTCCACAGGCCAGAATTCCCCTTGCGATCACACAGCCGCGTCTGACGGATGGTGAAGCTGGAAGAATTCCATGCCTATCTCATAACTGCCGGAACAAGGTTTTGGGACTGGAGAGCAGGACCTATCTCCTCGCACTGAACCAGAAAATTCCGCCAGACATTCTGAACCGGAAGGGACAGGGCGCGTAGGCACAATTGACCAGTTCTTGACGATTGTTCGCCTGCCCTTACGGTTACGTGGATGGATATGGACGTTAAAGAGCCGTTTGAAGGTGTTTGTTCACGCGCGATGCTGCCCCTCACGACAGGCTTGTAGCCATCGTGTCAGAAACTCTCGTAAACCTTCTGGCGGCCTGATCCACAGGGCAGCCGCAGTTTTGCGCCATTCGGGACGAACCAGCACGGTTAGGCCTCGGGTCCCAAGAGCGAGGAAAGCCCGCTCGTCGGTGATGTCATCCCCGAGGTAGGCGACGGGAACCTCCGGGCCGATTTCATCCAGGATGGTGCGGACTGCATCCCCTTTATCCTTGCCTAGCATGCGCATTTCAACACCGCCATCGAACTCCAGCAGTTCCATGGGCGCACTTTGAGCAATGGGGAACCAGCCCAGCAAGACTTTGGCGCGGGTTTCCGCCGCCTTCGCTTCATCTAGCCCGCGCCAATGGATGGCCACGGCTCCGGTCTTGAACTCAGCCCGGTGGTGCAGCCCCTGATCCCTTAACCAACGATCTGCCTCAGCCAGTGCGCGCAGCACCGGCTCTTCCACGAGGGGTGTCTCGCAGGTTCCATCCGGTCTCAACCGCTCCGACCCATGGATGCCCCAGATCTCGGGAGTGGGATGAACCGCAAGCAACGGGATCACTTCGTGGGCGTTCCGACCTGTGATGATGACCACGCGGGTGCGGCCATTCGCGATGATCTCCTGCAGGAGCGCGGTCATTCCCGGATAGGGGAGAGCCTGCTGGCGATTGAGGCAGAATGGCGCGAGGAGTACCGTCATAGTCGAGCAGAAGCGCGGAAGCCGGCGACTGTGCCACCGCGTTCATGAACGGCTCGACTTCGATTGGATTGACCGTGCGGGACAACCACATGCTCCTCATCCCCAGGCAGCAGTATTTGCCCGGAGCTTCTCCTTGCTTTCGTCCGACGCGTCCAGGCGCAGCTCGCAGAGTTCCGCGATGAGGCTTCCTGCCCAGCGGTAAACGTTGTGTTCCCTGACCGTCTTCCGCATGCGTTGCATCCGCAACTCCTTTTCCTCCGGCTCCATCTCAAGAGCGCAACGAATCGCCTCGGCCGTCTGGTCGATATCGTAGGGGTTTATCTGCAAGGCATCGCGCAACTCGTGGGCGGCGCCGGTGAAACAACTCAGGATCAAAACACCCCTTTCGTCGTGCCGGGCGGCCACGAATTCTTTCGCCACCAGATTCATGCCATCGTGCAACGACGTAACCAGGCATAAGTCCGCGGCGCGGTAGTAGCTTTGAATCTCCTGGTGGTTATGCTGCCGGTTCAGAAAGACGATGGGCTTCCATTTGTCCGTCTGGAACCGCATAGTTGATGCGGTTGGCTTCCGCTTCCACCTCCTCCATCAGATCGTGATAGCGTTTGAGGTGGCTGCGGCTTGGAGCGCCAATCTGCACGAATGTGAACTTGCCCTGATAGGAAGGATACTTCTCCAGAAAACGCTCAATGGCTAGAAAAGCGCTCCAGAATGCCTTTGGTGTAGTCGACCCGGTCTACGCCCACACCCATGAAGGTAGCCTCGACCCCCAAGGCGTTCGAGCAAAGCTGAACGTTCGACGTAGGAACCCGGTGTCGACTCCGGCTGTTTCACATCTGTGAAGTCCACACTGATGGGGAAGCGGCCGCACCAGGGTGAGATGATCCAGACGTCTTACCGAAAAATGCTCCCAATCGACGCGTGATTCCACTACCCGGTCCACCGTATGCAGGAAGTTATTGCAGTGCGACTGGATGTGAAACCCGATCAGATCGGCGCCCAGCAGACCATCTACAAGTTCGCGCCGCCACGGCGAGATGTCAAATGCCTCCGGGGTGGGCCACGGGATGTGCCAGAAGATCGCCACCCTTGCCTCCGGTCTCTTTTCCTTAATCAGCCGGGGCAGCAGCGCGAAGTGGTAATCCTGCACCAGCACGATGGGCTTCTCCACATCCCGCATCTCTTCGAGCAGGGCGTCGGCGAACTTCAGGTTCACGGCCTGATAGTATTTCCAGTCCTCCGCGCGAAAGATCGGGCGGGTGTGCGCGATATGACATAGAGGCCAGATTCCTTCGTTGGCAAATCCGTAGTAATAGCCGTCTTCTTCCGCCTGGTTCAGCCAGACCCGGCGCAAGCTGTAATGGGGATCTTCCGGAGGCACGCGCAGCCGGTCGTGCTCATCCACCGTTTCCAGGTCGGCATCGCCGCTGCCATGGGCGATCCAGGTTCCGTCACAGGCGCGCAGTATGGGCTCGATCGCAGTGACCACCCCGCTGGGCGGCACAATCACTTCCACTGATTTGCCGCGGCGCATGTGCACGTAAGGCTCGCGATTCGACACGACAAAAAGACGCCCGCCGTCCAGCCGTTTGCGCACGTGCACCGCCAGCCGGTCGGCGGTCCACAGAGATTCACCCGTCTCCCGCAGGTGGGCTTCCGTCTCGGCCGCCGACCGCGCCCGGTTAAGGCTTTCGGCGAAGGCGGCGACCTCCCGCACCAGGGGACGAAAGAGATCCAGATCGGTGGCGTTCTGGCGCGAAGGGATTCGCCCCGTCCGCAAGGCGTCGCATCCACTGCGCCGTGCGTGCGATGGGACCGGCCATACTCCAGCGAACAATCAACAGCGTGATCAGCACGATGAGAAACGCATGGGCCAGCGCCCGCAGGCATGTTTCGCGCCAAGTGTGAAGGGTCTCCGTCCGAATATAGCCGGCATCATGAACAATCGCGAGGCCGCCGATAACTTCGTCGTGCTGGTGAAGAGGCAGAGCGTAGATGTGCAGCGAAGCACCGTTCACACGTTGAAACCCACCCGCTTCATGATTCTCACGCAACGCTTGGGACACTACGGAAGGAACCGTAGCCAGTGTGGATGCCAGCTCCGGTGTAACTGCCAGAAAATCGCCCTGCCGGCCGTAGATAGCCAGTCCCAGGAGATGCTCCCGGTTCCCAAAGCGCTCGTACGATGCGCTGCAAATCCTGCAGCGAATCTTTCTCCAGGTCGCGTTCCACGTTTCCCGCGAGGCTTTCGACCCAGTACCTCGGCCCGCCGCTCCAGGTCCCTGCGCAGGCTACGCCTCTCACCCAACGCCTCGTAATACGAGGATGAGAGTGAGACCAGCGTGATGCCGACGATAAGGGAAACAATGAGCCGGATGCTGACTAGTCGCATGGCACGAGCCTTCCCAATGGAGCGGGAGCAAGGTTCATCGTACCGCAAGGGGCGGCAAGTTGGCACGTCCTGCATGAGCAAGCTGCCGAAAAACCCGGCACTGCACTTGATTTTGGGTGGCGCATTGCTTCAATGCGGCGGTAACCAACATTGTTTTGACTGCGGCTTGAGCCGCTGAGGCCGCACTTTCTGCTCGGAAACTAGTTTTTCCCGCAGCCTGCTAGAGCGGCGACAGTTCGTCTTCGTTCTCCTCCTTGTCCCTCGCGAACAAACCTCTTCTCCAGGAAACGCTGGGCCAAGTCTCTGCCCCCCATGCCGAATGCGATGGCCAAGCCCAGCATCAGGGCTCCGAAGGCAATTCCGAAGGCAACCAGCATGGTCTGTTCTGCCAGACCCAGTTCTTCAAAAACGATAGACAATACGAAAACAATGATGATGCTGCGGACCGCGAGGCTCAACACCCTGGGTGAAGGCACGTTCGCATTTACCGCAGCCAGCAGAGCAGCGCGAGAAAAGAAACTAGCTGCCAGCAGTCCGAAAAACAGAATGAACATCGCTACGAATAGACGCGGCAAGAAAAGAAAGAATCTTGCGACTTGGTCTTGCAGGCCCAGAATCCCGAGCACGCTCACACCCAGCAGAATGAAACCGAGCCAGGTCACCCAAAAGACGAACCGGCTCAACATTTCCGTCGCCGAAGGCAATGCGGCCTTGGTGAGCAGTTGCGAGGCGCCCGCGTTTTCTGAAAGCTTGTCGAACTTGATGAGCCGCAGAATGCTGCGCAGAAGTGCTTTTACCACGTACGCGATCACCCAGCCCGCAAATGCCAGGATCAGCATCACGATGAGACGAGGAAGGAAGTGTGCGAAACCTCTGGCAATCTCGTGCAGCGCCTGACTCAGTTCGCTGATAATCATTTCCCGCATAGTTGCCTCACTCTCTCGATTTCCACAGTCTGCAGCAGATACGGTTTCAATCGCTCGAACTCAAGGCACAAACCTTCGATATTGTTCTCGACGTCGTCCGCAGAAGCGTTGCGGTTCTCCATCAGGAACGTGAGCGCTCTGCCGCGGAAAAGCGGCGCCAAGGCCTGGATGATATGGTCCCGGCTGATCACAGATTTCTGATACGAGGCGGCAAACTCGTAAACCGTTCTCGCCCATAATTCCGCAGAGTAATGAAACTCCTCTTCTCCCAGGCGGGCGATTCGCTGGAGTTCTGCCGAGAGTGGAGGGGGAAAGAATGGACTGAAAGACGGATTCCAACTCGGCAACTCCGGTCGAGAACATCTCGCGCAATCGTTTCCGATTTACTCGCAGCGGTTCCAGAAGCACTTCGTGGTCGGCCCCGGTAGTAGGGGGCGGCCGGGAACCGGCCACGTCACTCCAGACGGGAAAGTCTGGCTCCAATGCGGAGAACAGGGCTCCGGCAGTTTGTCGCAGCGCCGGTACCAGGTCCGCGGCACTTCGCTCGATGTGTATCTTTTCTCCAAGGAAGGACTGGCCGATAAGGTGTCGTCCCGTGATCGCAGCCAGGGTGAAGCGGAGTTCGGCACCGGCCCCGTCGCTGCCATCATTCCAGGCATTTTGTCCAAGGAATTGACTTCCGAAACGGCCGGAGAACCCGAACTCAGGCGAATACGCCTCACGAATTCTTAACCCGTAAAGTGCGCGGGTCATCGGGTACAGCAAATTCGTTATGAGCAGCCCTTCAAACTTATGTCTGCGATATGTGGGGGTCACCAGATCGAAGCCGTCGTTATAAATGGGGCGCAGAAGCTTTGAGATCCATTCGGGTTCGATGTTCACGGACTCGGGCGACATCACCACACAGGCCTTGGCGCGGAGCAGTTCGGCGGCAGCTAGAATCGTCCGAAACGCAACCCCGCTTGCGGGGCTGCTCGCATACTTCGTGCTGATTGAGTGCAGCGTGCGGAGCGCGTACAGTTTGGAGCCTGGGCGCACGTCATCGATAGAGACGCCCGTGACTAGTTCGGGAGTGCCATCCCGTGACCCTCCATCGGCATTAATGATCACGGCTCGCTCTCGCGGAAACCCGCGTAGGATGCCGCTCTGAATTGTGTGGACGATCGACCCGATAGTTTTGGCGTTATTGTGAGTGGGCAAGCCCACGAGGATATCCACTTCGCCAACGTTGATCAGTTGGCGAAGAAAATCATCCGTAAGAAAGCTCTCCTCTGCCAATTTCGTCTCCGTTCGAAGTGTTGCCGCCGCGTGCCTTGGCGCAGACGCGCAGTGACAGCGTTTTCACCATCCACTTCGGCTCAGATTCGTCGCAGTCGAAACCAGTAAAACTGATACGGCCCCATCGTTAGCAGATAGGGCAGGTCGCCCACACGCGGAAAAATATTCTTGCCAAACATTTCGATCGGAATATTTCCCTTGTAGCGCCGCAGATCCAGTTCGACGGCTTGCGCGGTGCTCGAAAGATTGTTGACCACCAGCACCGCCTCGTTTCCCAGTCGCCGCACATAGGCCAGTATTCTGTGGTTGGCGGGATAGAGGAACTCAATCGATCCCCTGCCGAAAACCGCCGGTCGATCTGCGGACCGTTATGATGCTGCGCATCCAGTTGAGGAGCAGATGTTCGCTCGCGTTTTGCCTCAAGACGTTCACGGCCGGATAACCATATACCGGATCCTCGATAAGGGGGGCATACAGACGCTCTGGATCCGCGGTAGAAAAGCCGCCGTTCCGTCCCCCGTTCCACTGCATCGGAGTCCTTACTCCGTTACGGTCACCTAAATTGATGTTATCGCCCATTCCGATTTCATCGCCGTAATAGATGATAGGAGTGCCCGGCAGCGACATCAGCATCCCATTCATTAACTCGATTCGCCTGCGGTCGTTGTCCAACAAAGGAGCGAGCCGCCTCCGAATTCCGAGGTTCAGCCGCATCGTCTTGCTTTCGGCGTAGGTGTCGTACATGTAGTCGCGTTCCATGTCGGTCACCATTTCCAGGGTCAGTTCGTCATGGTTGCGCAGGAACAGGGACCACTGGCATGAGGGCGGGATTTCCGGGGTCTGCTGCAAGATTTCAGTGATGGGCTTGCGGTCTTCCAACTTCAGCCCCATGAACATCCTGGGCATCAACGGAAAATGAAACGCCATGTGGAATTCATCTCCGTCACCGAAGTAGGGGCGAAGATCCGCGGGCCACTGATTGGCCTCCGCCAGAAGCATCCTGCCGGGGAATTGTTCATCGAGTTTTCGCCTCAACTCCTTCAGGACAGCGTGGGTCTCCGGCAAGTTCTCACAATTTGTGCCCTCCCGTTCCACCAGGTAGGGCACGGCGTCGAGCCGAAAGGCGTCAACCCCCATCTCCAGCCAGAACTTCATCACATTCCACATTTGTTCCCGAACGGCAGGATTGTCGTAGTTGAGATCGGGTTGGTGACTAAAGAAGCGATGCCAATAGAAGGATTTCGAAATCGGGTCCCACGCCCAGTTGGACTTTTCAGTGTCAAGAAAAATGATGCGGGTTCCCTTGTAGCGCGTGTCGGTATCGCTCCAGACGTACCAGTCGCGGCGTGGATTGTGCTGCGAACTTCGCGACTCTTGAAACCATGGATGCTGATCGGATGTGTGATTCAACACCATTTCGATGATGACCCGGATTCCCCGATCGTGGGCCGACCCCAGAAACTTCGCGAAATCCTCTAATGTTCCGTAGCTTGAATGGACTGCGTTGTAATCCGCGATGTCATAGCCATCGTCGCGCAAAGGCGAGGGGAAGAATGGCATGAGCCATATCGCGCTGCCCCCCAGTTCCTGAATGTAGTCGAGCTTCTCTTCTAGCCCTTGAAAATCACCGATGCCATCCCCGTTACTATCGTGAAAAGTGCGTACGTGGATTTGATAGATGATCGCGTCCTTGTACCACATCACATCCTGATTCAGTGGCAAACCGCTTCCTCCTGGAACAATTTCCGCGCCTCCCTGCAAAAGCAGGGCGATACGCAAGTTTATATGAAGTGACAACCCTAGAATCCTACTGTGCGTCTAATGCCAGGTCGGTGATCCGAATTGATGCCGGCGGCTGAGCGCCCGGTCCAGGCTGAACGCGGCGCTGGTCAAATGCCACGTGTATAAATTTGAAGTCCGGCCCCTTGGCTGTCGTAAGACGTCTTCCTACCGGTCGTAAAGCGCGACCAGGGATCGAAGTCTCGCGCTCAACTCGCCGCTCAGTGCGCCCGCACGATAACGCCATTTCCAGTTTCCGCTGACTGTGCCCGGGAGATTCATTCGCGCCGAACTGCCGAGACCCAGCACATCCTGCAACGGCACAATCGCTACGTCAGCGACCGAAGCCAGCACCGCCCGCATCATGACCCAGTTGATCTCAGAATCGTTGTGGAAGTCGAGGTAAGCGCGCGCAAAGTCATGTTCTTTGCGGACATCCTCGAAAGTGCGTGTACTGTCGCCAGCCCCGGAACTCGACCACCAGCCCACCGTCGTGTCGTTGTCGTGCCCGCCGGTGTAGGCGACCAGATCGCGACCGTAATTGTGCGGACGAAACGATGGCCCCTGCGGATCAGTGCCGAATGCGAATTGCAGAAGACTCATGCCGGGCAGATCGAACTGCTGCCGCAGTTTTTCCACTGGCGGAGTAATGACGCCCAGATTCTCCGCCACAATCGGCAGTCCGCCAAACACGTTTTGCAGCTCCGACAGGAAATCTTCGCCCGGCCCTTTGACCCAGCGCCCACAAATAGCGGTCGTTTCGCTGGCGGGGACTTCCCAGTAAGATTCGAAGCCCCGGAAGTGATCCAGTCGCACCATATCGAAAAGCGCGAGCGACGCACGGAAGCGCTCTATCCACCACTTGTATCCGCCGGCGGCTAGCACATCCCAGCGATAAATAGGATTACCCCAAAGCTGTCCAGTGGCGCTGAAGTAATCCGGCGGAACGCCGGAGACCGCGGTCGGGCGGCCCTGATCGTCGAGATAGAACAGATCGGGATGAGCCCAGACGTCCGCGCTGTCGTGCGCAACATAGATTGGGATATCGCCCATGAACCGGATGCCGCGCTGCTGGCAATAAATCCTGAGTTGCTCCCACTGCTGGAAGAATTCGAATTGCCAGTACTTGTAAGCGTTCAGTTCCGACGCCAGCTTCCTCGACCAATCGCTCACGGCATGCGCATCTCGCTTGCGAATCTGCGCGTCCCATGAACTCCACACCGATCCGTGGTGTGCATCTTTGCAGGCCATGAAGAGCGCGTAGTCGTCGAGCCATGAACTGGCCCTTTCGCAAAAGTGATCGAACGCCGCACGATCGGCGCGGGAACCGTCGGCAAAGAAAACCTGCGCTGCCCGGCGTAAGGCTTCCATCCGGAATTCGATCACCGGCCCGTAGTCGACGAAATCTTCGGGAAACGCCGGCGAGTGAGCCAGGCTCAAATCAGACGATTGGAGCAGACCCTGATCGCGCAGGCGCTCAAGACTCAGCAACAGCGGGTTGCCGGCAAAAGCGGAGAAGCACTGGTACGGAGAATCGCCGTATCCGGTGGGATTCAGCGGCAGCACCTGCCACAGCTTCTGTCCAGCGGCGACGAGGAAGTCCGCGAATTCGTAAGCGCAGGGGCCAAGATCACCGATGCCGAGGCGACCGGGCAGAGAAGTGAGGTGGAGCAGGATTCCACTACATCGCGGAAATTTCACTCCGTAACAATACGCAGGTCTGCGGCGTGAGAGCAAGGCGCATGCCATGCCTAAGCATCGACGGTCCTGCCCGTCGTGCGAGGGGATTCAGTGAGTCCGTCTAGTGCCTTCTCCCCGCAAGATCCCATGCACGCTCTTGTGGAATCGCTCGGACAGAGACTGGTCCACTCTGCTTCCCGTAAACAGAGGGTACCTCCACTTCAAGAGGCTACCGTGCGCGTGCGCAGACGTCGCCGTTCGCCCTCCTTACCGGGTCTTCAGCTCAAGAAGCAGCAGACCCTGGGCCGGGATCCGGATCGTGACCGATCCATTCTTCAAGTCGAACACCTCGGGTGCAAGAAGTTGCGCGGCGACGCGCAGCTGTTGGATTTGAGCCTGCGTCGGATAGCGCGGAGAGCCCATCGCCTGATACGCACCGTGAACGTCACCATGCTGCGGATCGACCCGGGAAACGCTGACCCGTGAGAAACCCTTTTGCCGAAAAACAAAATTCACATCCTTTGGAAGTCCCGGAGTCGCTGGCGAAGCCGCGTTCCAGGCGGCGATCACGAGCGTTCCATCCTTGCGGCGCGTGGCCAAAACGGAGTCAGAAGCGATGTCAAGGCGCTCGTCTCCGAGTTCGTGGAGGAGACGGAACGCGTTGTAGGCAGGCTTGGGGATGCCGCCCGCCGCCAGCAGACCGTAGCCGCCGTAGAAGGGCTGCTTGACCACTCCCTGTTCTTCAAAGACGTCGGAGAAGGTCCAGTACGACATCTCGTTGACCAGGCCATCGCATTGCCGGATCGTATCGGCGAGCCAGGGACCCATGTAGGACGCATCGGTGACCTCGGGCTCGTTCATGTAGCTGGCATTGAATTCGCTCCAGATTAAGGGCAAGGCGGGCATGGGCGACGCCTTGATCTGCTGGTGAACCTTGTCCACGGCGCGGCAGACCATGCGGTCGCGGGGGATCGTTTCGTGGGTGCCGAACACATCTTCCGCCTTATCGTTTCCGTACACATGCGAAGAGATGAAGTCAACAGGGACGCTGTTGTCCGCGCAATGGCGAATGAAGACATCGGCCCAGGCTGCTTGGGCGGTTGCCGGACCGCCCACGCGCAGGCGAGAGTTCACCGCCTTAATGGCGCGGGCGGTGTGGTCGTAAAGCTCGAAATAAGTCGCTTGCTTGGGATTGCCGCCCCAGAAGTCGAGGTTGGGCTCGTTCCATACCTCGAAATACCACTGCGACACTTCGTCGATTCCGTAGTGGGCGATCAGATGCTTGGTGAGTTGCGTGATAAGGTCGTCCCACTTGCCGTAGTCTTTGGGTGGAGCGACCGTAGGCTGGTACCAAAAAGAGTGCAGGATCGGACTGGCAGCCAGCTTCTTCGGCATAAAGCTCAATTCGACGAAAGGGCGAACGCCATTGGCCAGCAGGCCGTCATAGACCTGGTCAACGTAAGAAAAATTGTAGATTGGCTGCTCCTGCGCGTTCTCGTCATAGACGCCCATCTCGTCATGGAAGAGGGCATGGAAGCGGACGTACTCCATGCCCGTGACTTGCTTGACTTCGCGCAGATCCCGTTGATAGCTCTCGCGCAGCGTAAGCGCCGCGCGCCCGGAGCCGAACATGTGTTCCCAGAAATGAGGAAACGGGTGGGCGGGAGCGGAGGCGTCGATAATAACTGCTTCAGAGGTTTGCGCCTGGGCCCGGGGTGACGAGAAAACCAGTCCGGCACTGAGCAGTACAAGAAGAACCGTCACGAATTTGTGCCATTGCCGGGCGGAGCGAATCTTCGCCCTACGCGTTGGAATTGCGTTTGGAGTCATTGTGCGAACCTGTATCCAGTCTTCAGTTCACAACGGTAGACATTCGTCTGGTCTCGATTGACTCTCGCGTTGCAATTGGCCCAACTCAAGAAGAGATTGGGTCCGAGTGGGAAGACAATGGTCTCTCCAGCCATGTCCGCCTCCAGGCTCACGCCTTCAGCGTCAGCGGGCAAAGTGAAATTGAGCGCCGGACCAAAGATTACCGGGTAAGACTGATGGTCGATCGGGCTCTGCATGACATGGATTACCTCTGCTTCCACCAGGAAAGTTGCTGTATTCGACCAGTTGCGGGCAGAAGCTGTGATTGTCTGCCTGGTTTTGGAAAACAGTTCGGACTCTATTCTCGTAAACGGGCAGGGCCCGGCAATGCACGAGACCCGGGCATTTTGAAATTCATTTCCCAGGCCCGCGTCCAGCGATGCAGCACCGATCGTGGCTTTCCATTTTCCGTCGGGAGAGCACTGATCCCGGACCTTGCAGGAGATGTTTCCGACATTTTCAACCTGAAACGTTTTCACCGCGCTTCCCACATTCATTGTTCTCATGGCCTTGATGGAATATCGAACCCGGACATTGCTCACCGCAATTGCGGGCCGATTGGGGACATCCGCAGCATTGCTTGAAAGCGGGACCAGGTGAGCGAGATAGAGTTTGTCATCGAAAATTTCTTCCATGTCGAGTGGCTGATACTTGGGGTGTCGGAATTTCAGTATGACCACTTGCCCTTTGCGCACCCTCTTGCGCAAGGTGAGTTTGAAAAAACCAGAAGAGTCGGACTTGATGGGAGCATCCACCAGACTGTTCGCCGCAGTGATTTCTACATCAGCGATGGGCAACTGTTTCCTGGAATCGGCATCTTGTATGGTGACCGCCCCCGCGATCGTCACCGGCCCGCGACGATGGCGCCGAAGCAAGACCGCCCCCGCAGCCAAAACCAAGACTACGGCCAGTCCGGTCCAGAGTGCGAGTTTTCTGCCCTTCGTCATCAAAGTGATTTCCGAATGGTCACGAGAAATGGTACCTGAATTGGCCTGTGGTTGTGTATTCAGCATTCATCCAATGCAACATTGAGGTGTCATGAGACATCCAAATCGTTTAAGATTCAAGCTACTCAAGAGATGAAGAATGACCGCTACAAAGGATCTTCGCGCCGTGATTTTGTGAGGCAAATTCTGGGCGCTGGTGGCTGCTTGCCACTCGCCCAGTTTGCGTTTTCTCAACCCAGTTCCGAAACAGGCCATAAGGCTTCGGCGCACGCCTCGCGTCCAGAAACGCTTTCGCCTGAGGATCACCAGTTCCTGAATGATCTGGAGAAGGCCAACTTCCAATATTTTTGGGAGCAGGCGAATCCAAAGACGGGGTTGATCAAGGATAGATGTAACGTTGGCAGCAATGATGGCGGAATTGTCGCCAGCATTGCGGCCACAGGTTTTGGGTTGACCGCGCTGTGCATCGGAGAAAAGCGCGGGTTCATCTCGCGTGCTGCGGTGCAAGAACGGGTCTTGGCCACACTGCGTTCTCTTTGGGGAAAACTGCCGAACCATCGTGGGTTTTTCTACCATTGGGCCAACATTAATACTGGCGAACGAGTTTGGGACGCTGAGGTGTCTTCGGTTGACACCACAATCCTGCTGTGCGGAGTTTTGGCCTGCCGGGAGCACTTTGACAATCGTGAGATCGGTACCCTTGCCGATGACATCTTCGACCGGGTGGAGTGGACCTGGTTGTCGGAAGATACCGCCCTGTTGCCGCATGGCTGGACGCCCGAGGTTGGCTTTCTGCCCTATCGCTGGGACAACTACAGCGAATTGATGATGATGTATCTGCTGGGTTTGGGTTCTACCGCCTATCCCCTGCGCGAGGACACCTGGACCGCCTGGAAACGGCTGAAATTCGAATACGACGGCCTGCGCTACATCGGCTCGTTCGCGCCGCTCTTTGTCCATCAATACTCGCAAGCCTGGTTTGATTTCCGGCACAAGCGGGATCGCTACGCGGATTATTTTCAGAACTCGATCACCGCAACCGATGTCCATCGGCGCTTCTGTCTTGAACTGGGCAAGCAATTTCCCAGTTACAGCGATGATTTGTGGGGCATCACCGCCTCCGATTCTGCAAGCGGCTATGTGATTTGGGGCGGACCGCCGGCCGTGGGACCGATTGATGGCACGGTAGTGCCCAGTGCGGCAGCAGGATCGCTACCGTTTCTGCCCCAGCCGGTGATGCGCGTCTTGCGCACGATTAAGAGTCGCTACCCCTCGGCGTGGAGCAAGTACGGGTTTGTGAATGCTTTTAACCCGCTCAAGAACTGGTACGACCGCGACGTGATCGGGATCGATACCGGGATCACCATGTTGATGGCAGAGAATCTGCGTACCGGGTTTGTCTGGAATACCTTCATGAAGAGCGAAGAAGCCCAACGCGGCATGGAGCGTGCCGGATTCAGGAAGTACTGAATCTTTCGTTCCTTCATTGATCGAGGCTCTACTTCCCCGAAAACCTGGCGGCTCTTGGCACAAACCAACCTCAAAAGGATTTCCCATCCAAGCTTGCCTTGCCTGATCTTAACTTCGAAAACATGCCAATTCCGCGGCCCATATGGGACTTGAGATCGCAAACCGCTCTTGCTGCAACATCTTTAACCTTATATAAATATTGTCTGTCTGCGAATCGGGATTCACGGGCAATAGCAGAACGGGGCGATTGGGCCGGCGGGAGAAGAAATAAGTCAATTCCATGCCCTCGTGGTCCCGCTCAATCCCCCGCCCTTTTTTGGCATCAGATCGACACATTTCTTGGGGAATCACGAGAATGTCTGAGCGCGAGAACTTCTGGAGCGGATTGCTGGAGCGTCTTTCTGCGCTTCGCAATGTGCCGCCGGTTCTCCGGATTGTTTGGAAATCCGGCCCGCTCGTGGTCTCTTTAGGACTGATCTTCCGGCTGCTTGCTTCCCTCCTGCCCATTGTGGCCCTCGGGATCACAAAGTTCATCATAGACAGCATCGTGAACGTCGTTTCCAGCCATCAACCAGTGCCCACTTCCTTGTGGTGGCTGGTCGCGGCAGAATTCGGCATCGCCATATTTGGCAGTGTTCTCAGCCGTGTCATCGACTATCTTGACGCTTTGCTGGCTGACAAATACACCCGCCACGTCAGCATTCAGGTCATGAAGCATGCCGCAGAGCTGGATCTCATAGCCTATGAAGACCCGGTTTTTTATGACCGGCTGGAACGAGCACGCGTCCAGGCCACCGACCGGCTGGGTATGATTCAGTCCATCGGGCGACTGGTGCAGCAGGGGATTGTGGCTGCCTCTCTGTCGGTTGCCATTCTCCTGTTCTCGCCCTGGCTCTTGCTGTTATTGATTGCCGGCATTCTGCCGGCATTTCTTGGGGAAAGCCATTTCGCCTTTCTTGGGTATGCAAACAATTTCCGCCAAACCCCCATCCGGAGAGAACTCGATTACTTGCGCGTACTGGGAGGCAGCCGGGAAGCCGCGAAAGAGCTCAAGCTTTTTGGGTTGAAGGATTTCCTTATCGACCGGTTCACGCGTCTTTCCGACCAGATCTATCGCGAGAACGTCGGTCTGGCCCGTCGCAGGCTGATTTCTGGATCTTTCTTGTCCATGCTCGGGACTGCCGGTTACTACTCGGCGTATGTGTACGTCATCTGGCGGACAGTAACCGGCTTCCTGACCATCGGCTCACTGACGTTTCTAACCGGCGCCATTGTGCAGGCAAGTGGAAATATTCAGCAAATCTTCTCCACTCTATCCAGCATCGCCGATCAAGCTCTGTTTCTCACCGACCTGCTGGCCTTCTTTGAGATGCGAGCCGACCATCCGCTCCAAGCCCAACGCCTTGCCAGCTCCAAAGCCCATTGTGCGCGGATTCGAATTCCGCAATGTATCGTTCCGATATCCGGGAACTTCGCGGCTGGTATTAAATAGCTTGAATGTCAGCCTGCACGCGGGCCAGCGGGTCGCTCTCATTGGTGAAAACGGTGAAGGCAAGACCACTCTGGTCAAGCTGATGACGCGGCTTTACGATCCCGTCGAGGGACAAGTCCTGCTGGATGGAGTGGATCTTCGGGAGTACAGCCTGGAAAATCTTTACCGCGAAATCGGCGTCATCTTTCAGGATTTCATGCGGTATGAGATGACGGCGCGTGAAAACATCGCAGTCGGACAGATCGATGAGATCGACAATCTGCCGCTGCTTCAAAATGGCCGCCGACAAGAGCATGGCCGATGAAGTAATCGAAAGGCTTCCCCATGCGTATGAGCAAATGCTGGGCCGCCGCTTTGTGGGAGGTGTGGACTTATCTGGCGGTGAGTGGCAGAAAGTCGCACTGGCACGCGCGTATCTGCGCGATGCCCAGGTTCTCATTCTGGATGAGCCCACGGCTGCCCTCGATGCGCGCAGCGAATTCGACGTCTTTCAGCGGTTTGCCGAGCTTACCGCCGGGAAGACAGCTCTATTTATTTCTCACAGATTCTCCACGGTGCGCATGGCAGAGCGCATACTAGTACTGGAGAATGGCAAGATTGCCGAAGATGGCACTCATGAAGTACTGCTCAATCTCCGCGGACGTTACGCGGGAATGTTTGAAATGCAGGCTGCCAGTTATCGATAAGCGATTCATGCCCAGAAATCGGTAAGCCAACATGCCGCAGAATAGACATTTGGAAATCATCAACGCGGAAACCGAGCGCCTGCCGGAGCCCGATCACGGGCCCCACAATCCCCAGCTATTGGGCGAAAAGGCGGAGGAACTCGCGCACGCGTTAAAGTGGTTGCCCAACACTCTTTCCTCGCACACATTCGCGGAACGCAGCTCTGCGCTTACACATGCTCTCAAGCCGATATTTAGAGCCCTGGAAGCGCCGCCGCCGGAATTACCGGTCTCGGATGATTTTCGCTGGCTTTATGACAACGGCCGGCTCTCTGTACACGGACCTTCTTGACACGGCGAGAACACTCCGTTCCCGCGCAAAGACGCCGCACGTCCGAACTCCAAAGGATCAGGTCATGCCCCGGGCGCTGGCTGTCGCCGAAGGATTTCTTGCGGCCGTCTCGTATGAGTTCAGGGAGCAGGAATTCGCCTTGTTTGTCGAGGCGTTTCAACGAACCACAGTCTTGAAATCGCGGGAACTTTGGACACTGGTCTCGGCGTTGAAGCTGGTACTTCTGGAACAGATTGCGGTCCGCAGTAAAAGCTTGCTGGGCGATCCAACCGGCGACTCCCACGGCGTGGCGGTTTGTGTGCTCAGCCTGCAGGAGATCGGACGAACTACTTGGAACGACGCCCTCGAGCCCCTCATGGCGACTGACCAGATCCTGCGGCAGGCCCCAGGGGAATGTTATGCCCAGATGGATCGTGAGAGCCGGATTTTGTATCGAAACAAGTTGTCAAACATCGCCGCGCATTCTGACTTGAGCGAGTTGGAAGTGGCCCGGGTGGCACTCGCTCTGGCCGACGAGGCCCGGCGCCGCAGCTATCCAGACCCTCGCACAGGCCTGCGGGAATCTCACATAGGCTACTACCTGGTGGACAAGGGAGTCTCACTTCTTCACCGCAAGGTTGGCTTCCGGCCGCCTCTTGGCCAGAGAATTCAGGGACTGTTGCGCACGCACCCCGATTTATTCTTCCTCGTGGGCATAGAGATAGTGACACTTGCCATTGTCGCTCTCGCGGTGCTGTTGCTCACGAGTTCCTCCACTTCGCCCGTACTCATTCTGTTCTCGGTGCTGATATTGCTGCTGACGAGTTCAGAAAGTGCGGTGCAGTTGATGAATTATCTCGTCACCTCTGTGTTGTCGGTGGAGATTCTGCCAAAACTTGACTTCTCCGATGCGGTTCCTGACAACTGCGTCACGATGGTCGCAGTTCCCAGTCTGCTCTTGGGTGAAGATCAGGTGCGGGGCCTGGTGGAGACCCTGGAGGTTCGCTTTCTCGGGAATCATGATCCCAATATTCATTTTGCGCTCCTGACAGACTTGCCGGATACGCGCGAACCGGCTCGAGAGGACAGCCCGTTAATTACTCTCTGTGCGGAATTGATTCGCGATTTGAACGACAAATATGCCAGTCCTGCCATGGGCTCGTTCTTTCTGTTTCACCGGCATCGGGTTTACAACCCGCGCGAGAGATCGTGGATGGGATGGGAACGCAAGCGCGGCAAACTGCTGGATCTGAATAACCTGCTGCGCGGACGCTATGACCGCTTTCCCGTGAAGGTTGGGGAGCTTTCCATTCTTCCCCAGGTTCGCTTCGTGATTACGCTCGACTCCGACACCGAGCTTCCGCGAGGCACGGCGCATCGCATGATAGGAGCTTTGGCCCATCCACTCAACCAGGCCATCATCGACCCGGAAAAGAGAACCGTGGTAGCCGGATATGGCATTTTGCAGCCGCGCGTCGGAATCAGTGTTCAGAGTACCGCCCGCTCCAGGCTCGCGGCCATGTACGCCGGTGAGACTGGTTTCGATATCTATACCCGGGCCGATTTCCGACGCTTATCAGGATCTGTACGGAGAGGGCAGCTTCACGGGAAAGGGAATCTATGAAGTGGACGCGGTTCATCGCGTCCTTGATCGGAGGTTCCCGCGAAATGCTCTATTGAGTCATGACTTGATTGAGGGGGCCTATGCGCGAGCGGGCTTGGCGAGCGACATCGAGGTAATTGAGGACTATCCCTCCCACTACGATGCCTACAATCGTCGCAAGCACCGCTGGTTACGGGGTGATTGGCAGATTGCGGGATGGTTGTTTCCGCACGTGCCGGAGGAATCGGCGGACCGCGTACCCAATCCCATCTCGCTCATTTCACGGTGGAAGATTCTCGACAATTTGCGCCGCAGCCTGGTGGAACCTGCCACATTCCTGCTGCTGGTGGTTGGTTGGTTCATGTTCGGCCGACGGCCATGGCAATGGACCCTGGCTGCCATTTGCATTGTATTCGTACCCGCATGGTTCCGGTTTGCCTTCAATCTGGTGCGCGCTGTTGTGGACCTTAATTCTACGGTCGCACGGGATGCCCTAAGCGAGTTCTACGCTGCTAACGTCAATCTTCTTTTTACGTTGATCTTCCTTCCCCATCAGACAATGCTTTCGGTGGATGCGGTAGTGCGCACGCTGGTCAGACGCTTCGTCACGCGCCGTCGGCTGTTGGAATGGGAAACGGCGGCGGAAACAGATCTGCATGTCTCGCAAGCGCGCATCGGTGGACGTGTATCTCAACTGGGTGCCGGTGCTCTCCATCGGGTTGGGACTTCTGGTTTGGGCGGTGCGGCCTCAGTCGCTCCCGGCGGCGCTGCCAGTCTTATTGCTTTGGGCCTTCAGCAAACCGGTTTCCTTGTGGCTGAATCGTCCTCCAGCCACGGCGCGAAATCAAGCTTCCGCGAAAGACGTGATATTCCTTCGGCGCGCGGCTCTGCACACCTGGCGATATTTCGCCGAGTTCAGTACCGCGGAGCACAACTGGTTGATACCAGATAACGTTCAGGAACAACCTGCCGCTATCGCTGCCCGGGTATCGCCAACCAACATCGGGTTTCTGCTCAATGCCCGCCAGGTGGCATGTGAATTCGGATATTTGACGGTGCCGGAATTTGCCGAACAGACTCTTCGGACCCTGGCCACGGTTTCGAGTCTGAAGAAGCATCGCGGACACGTACTGAATTGGTATGACACTCGTACGCTTCAGCCGCTGGCCCCGCTTTTTGTTTCTTCGGTGGACAGTGGCAACTTGCTGGCTTCGCTTTGGACTTTGCGGCAAGGGTGCCTGGCGCAGTTGCGTCAGCCGGTATTGCAGCCGTGTTTGTCAGAAGGCTTCCTGGACTATCTCCGTGTGCTGGCCGCGGCTCGGGTCTTCCCACGAAAGCTGCTCTCAACCTGTGAAAAGCAGCACAATACGGACAATTGGTTGCAATCCGTACTCGGCTTGCCCGAAACACTCTTCGAGCAAGCTCATCAAACTGTTGCCAAGTCCAAACTCGCTGGCCAGGCAAATCCGTTTGCAGAAGAGGCCAAGTTGCGCCTTCGCAGCATTCAACAGACGGTGAGTGAGTATGCGCCCTGGTCTTCCCCAGAATTTGCGGCTTTACGCGAAGATGCGACTCTCAACCTGAAATTGATGGACAGCATCGCTCTGGAGCAACTCCCGGTATTCATCGATAAGCTTGTGAGTCAGGTCGATCAGGTACTCCATTCGAAAACCAGGGGCGAACCAGGCCTGCGGGAACACTTTCGTGACCGGCTTCTTGAAGCGCGGGCGAATACGGCACGCCTGATCGCCGATTTTCGAGCCATCGCAGCTGAGGCAGGAAAACTTGCCGATGAAATCGACTTTAAATTCTTGCTCAATCGCCACCGAAACCTCGTGTCGGTTGGCTTCGACGTGGAAACGCATCGTGTTCATGATGCTTGCTATGATCTGCTTGGTACCGAATCCCGCACCGCTGTATTTGTCGCCATCGCAAAGGAAGATATTCCGCAGGAGAGTTGGTTCCTGCTTGGCCGGGCGCACACGCTGGATGGAGGGCGTCCCGTTCTGCTCTCATGGACGGGCACTTTGTTCGAATATCTAATGCCATCGCTCTGGATGCGTACCTACTCAAATACGCTTTTGGAGCGCTCCCGGGCCGCCGCCGTGCGCTCACAACAGACATACGCTGCGCGGAAACGCGTTCCCTGGGGTATTTCCGAGTCCGCCTATTTCAAACTGGATGAAGGCGGAAACTACCAGTACTGCGCTTTTGGTCTTCCTCATCTTGCACAACGCAAGCGCGAGGTCAACGCCTTGGTGATCTCGCCCTATTCGACATTTCTCGCGCTGACTACCGATCCTGCGGGAGCGGTCAGCAATCTGCGCAGAATGGCTGACATGGGATGGTTCGGGACCTACGGCTTCTATGAAGCTGCGGACTATACCTCGGTGCGGCGCAAATTCTGGCAGAATCGCTATCAGTTGGTACGGTGCTGGATGGCCCATCACCAGGGGATGAGCCTGCTGGCCTTGGCTAATTTCCTGCATGACAACGTGGTGCAGGAATGGTTTCACGCTGAGCGCCGTGTACAGGCCACCGAACTACTCCTGCATGAGAAACCAGTCGCGCACGTGCGGCGCCGAGATCTTCCCCCGCGGCGTGCTGCGGCATAACCTCTGAGACATCACGATCCCAACCTCCTCATTCGACAGAAAGGTATTTCAACTCCATATAGTGTTGTAGCCATTACAGATTTCACGGCTCAACCTGTATTACTAGGCGGGTGGCCGTTCGTATCAGGTGCGTGCAGCATGCCCAAAACTCCCGCCCTTGCGGCTAGATTCTTTCCGGGTAACGGGCAAACCGGAAATTATTCCCGCCACAAGCCGGTTTCTGGGAAGTTGAAGTTCCCTTGTGACTATTGTGTCTGGCTGTGATTAAATTCAGCACAGCATGACTGCTCTTGAACTCTCCACCGAAGACTTTCGCCGTTTAGCTGCCAACGTCGTCGACCTCTGTGCTGGATATCTGTGCACGTTGGACGAACGTTCCATATTTCCCCAAACAACGGGTACAGAAAGCGAGCGCCTCTTCGACCTCGACCTGCCAGAGCGCGGCATGGCCGATCAGGCATTTGCCGCCCTTACCGATGTAATCGCCAACTCGCGCGCCCAGAACGGCCGCTTTTTCGGATACATTCAAGGATCGGGAGAGCCCATTGCCGCGCTCGCCGATCTCTTGGGGTCAATTCTGAACCAGAACATTACGGCCTGGCGTTCTTCGCCAGCGGGTGTCACCATCGAGCGCACCGTGGTGCGCTGGCTGTCGGAAGCGGTCAGGTGCCGTGGTTTCGTCGGGACGCTGACCAGCGGAGGGTCCGCCGCTAACCTCATGGGGTTGGCCATGGCACGCGAGAGGAAAACTCCAGCCAACGAACACGGTCTTTACCATAGAAGTGCGGGCGTCATCTACGCCTCAGAGCAAGTGCACATGGCTGTGCCCAAAGCCGTGGCGATGCTCGGAATCGGGCGTGAAAATCTGCATTACGTCCCATGCGACGATTCCTACCGCATGGTCCCGTCGCTACTGGAGCGAGCAATCCGCCAGGACGAGGCCCAAGGCCGGGAGCCACTTGCAGTAGTCGCATCGGCGGGCACAGTAAACACAGGCTCCATCGATCCGCTGCGAGAAATCGCAACGATTGCCCGGTCCCATGATCTCTGGATGCATGTAGATGGCGCCTACGGAGCGCTGGCTGCGATTGCAGCGCCCGAAAAGTTCGAGGGTCTGGATCTGGCGGATTCACTTTCCCTCGATCCGCATAAATGGCTGTACCAGCCCCTCGATTGCGGGTGCCTGCTCTATCGAGATGTCGGCTCGGCCCAACGTACCTTCACCTATACGGGCAACTATGCCAAACAACTCAGCTCCGATCCAGTTGAGGGCTTCGCGTTTTTCGAGGAGTCTATCGAACTTTCCCGCCGCTTCCGCGCCTTAAAGATTTGGCTCTCGCTACGCTACCACGGGCTGCGCGCTTTCCGCGCCGCGATCCAGCAGGATCTCGATCATGCTCATCGCCTGGCGGCGGCAATCAAAGACTCTGCTTTGCTTGAGCTGCTTGCTCCCGTGGAGCTAAGCGCAGTTTGCTTCCGCCACCTTCTGAATAAGGACGCTTCCGAAAAGACGCGCAATCGCTTCAATCTGGCCTTACTCAAACGCATTGTCGCTCGCGGGAGGGTGTATCTTTCGAACGCAGAATTGAAGGGAAAGTTCTGCCTTCGTGCCTGTATCGTGAACCACCTAACAAAGGAAACGGATATCGATGCAGTGGTTCGCGAGGTTCTAGAGGTTGCGCCGGCGGTCACCTCAGAGCTGGCAATAACAGATCATTGAAGAGCATTTCGACACGGTCTTAGGGTGCATCACCGCTAAGAACGCTGAGTGTCCGACATAGCGCAGCAAAAGGCACGGAGTCCACCGCAGCAATGCGTATCGATTCAGCAGCGACCTACGTTCTCCTCTTAGCCAGCTTGGCTCCGACATCTGCTTTCCCCCAGGATGCTCCTGGCCCCGCACCGCGCAATTCCGTAATCACAAACGTATCTGTCGCTGAACGTGCTGACGGTGTCGATGTGGAGATCACTTTCACCAGGCTGGTGCGAGCCGGGGTGAACGCGCTTGAGCATCCAGACCGCCTGGTATTTGACTTTCCCGGCTGTGAGCTGGCCCATCCCGGTCAGCGGCTAGTGGTGAATCGCGGATCCGTCATTGCGGTGAGGGCTGCCGCGTTCAGCGTTACTCCACCCATCGCAAGAGTAGTCATCGATCTCAGGTCCGCTCAGGATCACGAGGAGGCCTATGCTGGAAACAAGCTCGTCATCAAGCTCAGCTCAACTGGAGCTGCCCGGCGACCTGTTCCGACTAGCGGAGGAAATAACCCCAAGGCGGACAGCCAGCCAACTGCCCCTAAATCAGATCGAGAATTAGACCGAGCGGCACCCACGCCGGAGGTGGCGCTGCCGAGGCCAAGGACACCGTCCCCATCAAAGAGTGGGCGCACGGCAACCGTCCAACTCAACGCTTATGCCCTTCTTGCCAACGCCCGAGCCTTGACCGTCTCCGATCTGGATCAGATGGAAGCCAAGGCAATAGCTGGCGACCTCAAGTCTGAGACCACCCTGGGGCTCGCCTACCATGCCGGCACCTTGCTGAAGATGGACGATAAGGAGGCGCGTCGCTTGCTGCGGCACGCGGCAAATCGTGACTTTGTCCCAGCCGAAGAAGCCATGGGAATCTTCTGTCAGTCGGGCTTTGGGATGCCGCCGGACAAAGCACAGGCAATTTCCTGGTACACGAAGGCGGCGCAACACGGATCGAGGGACGCAGCGACCAACCTCGCACTGATGTACTCCACCGGCGATGGAATCCAAAAAGACGCCGCAAAGGCAGCGACTTGGTTCCGCAAGGCTGCAGATGCGGGTGACGCCACCGCACAGCTAAACCTCGCCGCCCTATACAACCGGGGTGAAGGATTGCCCCGGGACGATGCCCAAGCCGTCCTCTGGCTAACCAAAGCCGCTGATCAGGGCTTACTTCCGGCGATGCTCGAACTGGCAAGATGGGACTTGCGGCCGGAGCATGGCAACAATATCGATGCCGCCATCGGCTGGTTCAAAAAAGCCGCCGATTTGGGCGATGCATCGGCGCAGACCGCACTCGGTGACATCTTCGTAGATCCAAAATTCAAACGAGTCGACTACGCCCAAGCCGTCAACTGGTACAGAAAGGCAGCCGACCAGGGACAACCGGCGGGCGAACTTGGATTGGGAACGCGGTATTTGCTCGGAGAGGGGGTCATGCAGAATTTTGAGGAAGCACGACGTTGGCTGACCCCAGCCGCAAACCAAGGCCACCCCTATGCGCAATTCTTCCTGGCAAAGATGTTCGAGGTGGGAGAAGGCGGGCCGGTCGATACCGCTTCCGCAGAGAAATACTATGAACTTGCCGCGAATTATGGCATAGCCAAAGCGCAATATCGCCTTGGACGGTTGCTCGCCTCCGACCACAGCAATGGAGCGAGGCTCGTATCCGCCTACAAGTGGTTAGTTCTGGCCCAAGACTACGTGAAGGAAAGCGCCGCGGCCGCGCAAGAACTCCGAAAATTGCTCACCCCCTTGCAACTCGCCCAGGCTGAACAGGAGATTGACGAGTGGCGCGCTGCACACGCTCCGCGCCAGTCGGAACGCTAGTCTTGAAATTCTGATCCGGTGGCGGCAACGCAATATTTGCATGACGAAGCCTGAGTCCTGGGTCTGCTGAGCCACGAACTTCAACGAAATCCGGCGTACAACCTCGAAAGCCCATTGCGACCACGTTCTTCCGACCCTAGAAACTCTCCTTCTCGTAGCGCTGCCGTTGAAAAGAAAATGGTTAGAGGGAATACCAACTTGACCGGACTCCGACATAACCATTATGATCCGCGAAAATGAAGAAGGTAGCCTCCGGGATTCTCCCCATGATCACGGTCGACCGGAAGGCTCGGAAGCCTCTGCACCGGCAGGTCTATGACGCGTATCGCGCAGCAATTGTCAATGGCAGCCTGAGACCAGGGCAGCGAGTTCCGTCAACCCGCGTCCTTGCATCCGAACTTGGTGTTTCGCGGTTCCCTGTTCTGAATGCGTATGCCCAGCTTTTGGCTGAGGGCTACTTCGAGAGCCGCGTCGGCGCCGGAACTGTCGTTTCCAGTTCCCTTCCAGACCAGCTCACGTCGAGCGAACCAACCGGTTCACGACCAGCGGCAACCCGCTCCGGGCCTCGGCGAGTCGCGCGCCGCTCGATTCCTCCCGGTCTTCCATCCCCATGGCTGTTGGGCTGGGGAGCATTTGGTGTGGGGCAAGTGGCCTTTGATCAATTTCCGCTCCATGTCTGGTCGAATCTGGTCGCGCGGCGTTGCCGAAATATGGATGCCAAGTCATTCCACTATGGCGACCCGATGGGGTCCAAGGCTCTCCGTGTAACGCTTGCGACGTATTTAAGAACCTCGAGATCGCTACACTGCGAAGCGGAGCAGGTCATGATCGTCAGCGGTTCTCAGCAGGCGCTCGAGATTTCGGCTCGCGTTCTCCTGGACCCCGGGAGTCCGGTGTGGGTGGAAGAGCCCGGGTACCGCCTGGCACGGGATGTCCTCGCTTTGGCTGGCTGTCATCTGGTGCCCGTTCCGGTTGACGGGGAAGGTCTGAATGTTACCGCTGGTATCAAGCAATGCCGCAAGGCGCGCGCCGCAGTGGTTACGCCCTCTCATCAATTTCCACTCGGCGTGACCATGAGCGCCCGGCGGCGTTTTCAATTGCTGGAATGGGCCCAACACACGGGATCCTGGATCATCGAGGATGACTATGACAGCGAGTATCGCTACGAGAGCCTGCCGATTGCGTCCTTGCAGGGCCTCGACGCCAACGCTCGCGTCATATACGTCGGGACCTTCAGCAAGGTCTTATTCCCGTCTCTGCGCCTCGGTTATGTCGTTATTCCGTCCGATCTAGTCGATCGTTTTCTTGGATCTTGGCCGCCAACTTCTATCCGAGTCGCGCTATGTGAGGGGCACTTTGCGCGCCACATTCGCAGGATGCGGGGTATCTACCGCGAGCGAAGGACCGCATTGGTTGACAGCATCGGCAAGGAACTAGGGTCGAGGATCGAGGTGCTCGGGGCTGAGGCTGGTATGCATGTGGTGGTGACACTGCCCAGTGGGAGCCGCGATCTGGAAACTGCCCAGCGGGCCGCCCGCCAGAACCTTTCGCTCTGGCCGCTCTCTCACTTCTACCTGGGCGAAGTGTCGCGTCCTGGCTTCATCCTGGGTTTTGGCAGTGCCACGGTAGCGGAGATTCCCCCCGCTGTTCGCAAGCTGCGCAACCCTGCTCTCGTGAAGTAAGAACCCAATGACCTATTTGGTCAACCGGCCAGTGCTCATGTGTTCTTGTTTGCACTCGCCGATTCTTCTCGTAGGCTTCCCGCGAGGCACAAGGTCGCTCCGCTGAACAGCAGAGTATCGGCCGGAACATTCAGTGCTCCGATGCCAGAACCGTGCTGTACCATGAACGGCACACAAAAAACGATCACGGCAAAAAGAACAAACAGCCCAGTCCATGTTGCCACAAAGCGACCTTTCATGTTGATGAGCAGGCAGACGCCGGCAACTATATAGGCCACGCTTGTCAGGTGACCCCACAGCACATGGGCTGGAATAAAATTCGGCGTCAACTGCTCGAGAGGAACCCCGGGAAGGAGTTCGGGGTGAAGAAAGTACTCCACGGCGTAGAAAATGAGGGTAATTCCTATGAATGCGCGTGCCAGAAAGATCAACCAATGCCCGGCCTTGGTCTTCCATTCTTGCGCGTGCATTGCGGCAAACGCCAAAGCACCCCAGCTGAAATAAAACTCCCTAAACGCCAGCGCCCAGTTGAGGCGGACGTGAGGGGCGGCCACTACTGCGGGGATATCCATGAGTAATTCAAAGCAGAGAAGCATGACTCCGAAGAGTCCGGCCGACAACCACGCGTATTTCTGGGCCACGATGCTCAGCCCCCCTAGAATCAGACACGTTCCCACGAAATAGACCCAGAAGGTGTGGGCCGGAATCCAGGCAGGTATCAATTGGCCTATCCCCACGGGAAATAAGTAGTGCTCTTCGCCGAACACAACCATAGGCATGCCGATGAAGACAGGACCACAAATGATGATTTTGTCCAGCCCGTTCGCCTGCGGCGGTGCCTTCTTCATCGCCATGCTCAGACCGATAGCCAACAGCAGAACTGCAGTGAAATAGGGTAACAACGGGTCCCATGCAAACCAGACAGGCAAAGCCCAGGTCGCGAGGTCACTAACCACGATATGTTTCTGACCGGGGTTTGCTCTCACTATCGGGAGACACAGAGTTGTGATGGTCATGTCTAGACGGACGATACGTCGCACTAGCGAACTCGCGATTCCTCAGCTTGCTGGCCTCCACAGAGCCACTCCAAGTAGTCGGCCAGGCCCAGGTTCTTGCACAAAAGCAACGATCCGGACGTTCTTTGGATCCGTGCCGGGCTTGAGTTTCAGCTGAGCGGTTCCGCTAAAACTCTTTCCCTTGGGCAGCTTTCCTATTTTTGTCACCTGCACGACAACAGCAACGTGCGTCAGGAGCCGGCCGCCGTTTTCGCCACGCAGGACTTGCGACTCCACGCGATCCAGAGCGACAGCTACATAGACATCGGCATTGTGTGTGTCGGAATTGCCATCAGCTTCTATGCGCGCTCGAAGAACATTTGGATTCCCGGCATCAACGGTCACCTCGCCGATGGTTACGGGAATTTTAGGAGTGGCAGTAGCTTGCTGAATGACTTTGTCGACCTGCTGCAGATTGTTGGCGGGCGCTTCGCTGGTTCCATCCACGATGAGTTGGGGAGTGTATGCGTCCTTTAGTCCAAGAGCACGGACATAGGCGTTCTGGCGGTCGGTCAGAGCAGGCGAGGAGTTTGGATCTTTCCAGCCATCATGATCCCAATAGTCCACGTGTTCGCTGAGGACGATCAGTGGAGAGCCAGCAAGGGGCTGGAAATTATCCATCTTTTGGAGGAGGGCGTCCGCGGGAGGGCAACTGGAACAGCCTTCCGAGGTGAACAGTTCCACGAGAATGGGATGAGCATCAGTGCTCTTTGTCTCAGCAGCAGCCGCGGTTTTGTTTTCGACTTGAAGACCCCGCCCGTCGGCTGTAAGCGCCGTTTGCAGGAATAAGAAGCCGCAGAACAAAACTGCGAGCACTGAGGATTGTGCTAAGGTGCCTCGATACATGGCAATAATATAAGGTGTGAAAATTCCCGGGGGCAATAGCCACTTGACCGCATTTTATGCAGACCACTTCAGGCCCGGAATAACTTCCGGATCGCCCGTCATTCGGGCGCTATGCCCTAACCCAGCAACTCTCCGTTCCGATGGCAGAGGAACTGCACCAGCAACGTCATCAAACACGGGAACCCGGGTGCAGCCGTCCGGTCTAGCTTGGCCTTAACAGTAGGGACCCAGTTCAACAAGTGGCGTTCGAGAAATTCAGTCTCAGCCCGTGCCAGTGAAACGGCTCTCTTCGACGAGTCCGAGTCCCGCACCCAAGAACTGTTGCGCTATGCTGACGCCGCCGACCACCTGAACTGCTTCATCGCGGGCGGCAGCTTTTGCTTGGGCGACTGCTGATTCCACACCGCCGGGCACGAACGTGAAGGTCAGGTGCTCGTCTTGTTTCGGTGCAACGCAAGCGCAGGTGGTTGAGTTGCGTTTCTTCGGCGGCCTGAGCGTGGTTGAGAATCTCAGGGCTGCTGCACCGTATGAGCTAGGACAGTCGACCGCAAGTACCTACGGATGGACCGCTTTGTATTCCGTCTTTGTGCGCGGGGAAGCATATCTAGCCGGACATCAAGGAATGAGGCAGCCACCGAGTTCCAGAAGATTCTCGACCATCGCGGGATTGTTGTAAACGGACCCATCGGAGCACTCGCGCATCTCAGCCACGCCCGAGCGTACGTCCTGCAAGGCAACGCCGCCAAAGCAAAAGGTGCCTATCAAGACTTCCTCACCCTCTGGAAAGACGCCGACCCCGACATCCCATCCTCAAGGAAGCCAAAGCGGAGTACGCGAAGCTGGAATAACTGGAAAGAGTTCTTCCTCGTCGCTTACCGTCTACCGATAGTTTACGAAGTCACGCCATAGCCCTCATTGAGAATTCGCCGAACCCCTCGGGTCAATACGCGTTATGGCGATGTTGCAACGGTTGTGATGGCTACCAGTCAACGCACATCACGATGTGACCTAAATCACCGACAGCCCGCGATCGTTCGTTTCTTATTTAGTACGGCTCGCCTTTCCAAAAGCGTTGCTATAACCAGTTCGCAGCCAGAACTGCGATGTGGACTGACTCCGCCTGGTACAAAGATGATCGGTCAGGTCAACGGCACGGCAACAGGTAGTACAAGGGGTACAACCATGAAACTGACTGCCAAGGTTCTTTTTCTGGTGAGTTGCTTTGGGACAATATCCGCCCACGCGCAGATTTCAAATTTTCAGCACATCATTATCGTCTTCCAGGAAAACCGCACACCCGACAATCTTTTTCAGGGTTTGTGCAGCGCGCCGTTCGGGAAGAGCAGCTCTTGCAGCATCACCCCAACCGGCTCCCAGTACAACATCCAAACCAACAACTGGGTGGATAAGACCTCGTCCACCGGCACGACCCGGCCCACCCTGGTCAGCCTCAACAATGCTTACGATCCCAGCCATGAGCACTCGGCGTTCACCAGCATGTGCGACCTGGACACCAAGACCGGAGCCTGTCGCATGGACGGCGGCGCAAATAACGATTGCAGCGGTGCTTGCCCTAAACGCCCCCCCTACCACTATGTAAATAATTCGACCTTAATTTTGAACCCTTACCTGACACTCGCGACGCAGTACGGCTGGGCAAACTACATGTTTCAGACCAACCAGGGGCCAAGCTTTCCCGCCCATCAATTCATCTTCGGAGGGACTTCGGCTCCGAGTGCGTCCGACGATGCTGCGGGCACATTCGCCGCGGGGAATGTGAATCCGGAGGTGTCCGGTACGGTTGCAGGGTGCATCGCGGCCGCAACCTCAACCGTCGAATTGATCGACACCACGGGTGGGAGCCAAGAAATCTATCCCTGCTTCGATCATCAAACCATGGCGGACCTGTTCGACGGCATCGCCGTCAGCTGGAAATATTACACTCCGAGCATCGGTTCCATCTGGACAGCGCCCAACGCGATCGAGCATATCTGTGTGCCGAGTCAACCTACAGGGGGAGATTGTACGGGTCCCGACTGGATCAATAACGTAATCATCAAACCGGCGCAGGTGTTAACGGACATCGGCAAGTGCAATCTGGCCCAGGTGAGCTGGGTAATCCCGGGTGGCAAGCATTCCGATCATCCCGTCAGCAACAACGGGGCGGGACCATCCTGGGTAGCTTCCATCGTCGACGCCGTCGGCAAGAACAAGGTGTGCAAGGATGGAGAGACTTATTGGGACAATACCGCCATCATCGTTACTTGGGACGATTGGGGAGGCTGGTACGATCACGAACCACCGACGATCCTGGCCGGAGCGCAAGGCGACTACCAGTATGGTTTTCGTGTCCCACTGATCGTTGTCTCGGCCTATACACCGGTGGCGTATGTGGACAACAATCGGATGGACTTCGGCACCATCTTACGGTTTATCGAGCATAACTTCGGCATCGCAGAAGGTGCGCTCAACTTTGCGGATGCGCGTGCGAGTGGCAATCTTAGCGAGTTCTTCAACCTCAACCAGGTGCCCCGCGTGTTCCAGACCATTCCCTTTGCTCTGGACGCAAACTACTTCATCAATGACACGACGCCCCCGACAGACCCAGATGATTACTAGTGTGACAGAGGGGCGCTTTGCGCCGCTTGCAAGAAAGTGCCCTCTCTCCGTTCTCACAGTGCTGTCTGGCTGGCCCTTCCCTGAACCTCCGTTTAGACCGAAGGTACGGGCACTACTAGCTATTCGCAGGGAACAAACGGCAGGTTAAAATCAAACCCAATGGAGCGTCTGCGTTTCATTCTGGCGGTGTGTCTTGTGGCGGCAACACCGGGCGTTCTGGCTTTTGCCGGGAGCGATGCGACCGCCGACAGTGCAATCATCTCTTGTGGCAACGGCATCCCCGGCGGCGTCAACTGCACTCCCTCCAGGCAGGATCTCAAGCAAGCTCGCACCGCTTATAACCACGGCCTGAAATTGCAGGATCGCAATCTGGAAGAAGCTTTTGCGCAGTTCGACCAGGCTTCGCGGCTGGTTCCGCACGACATAAAGTTCCTCTCCGCTCGGGAAGCGACCAAGGCGCAGTTGGTGTTTCAGCACACGGAGCGTGGCGAAGCATTCCTGGCCGACGGCCAGCGAGCCCAGGCCATGGCCGAGTTTCGCGCTGCGCTGGACCTTGATCCTGACAATGCCTACACCCAGCAGCGCCTCGCCGAATCGCTGCGAAACCCGGCAGCGGTCGCCCTGAGCGGACTGACCGCGATGCTGGCCGATTCCAGCGAGATCCATCTTCAGCCCAAAGCCGAGCAGGCAACGTTTCACTACCGCGGCGATATTCGCGGCCTGTTCACCGAGCTGGCCTCAGCCTACGGCGTAACCGTGGAATTTGACGATTCGGTGCAATCCAAGACGGTGCGTTTCTTTGTCGACGATGTTGACTTCTTCACTGCCCTCAGCCTGGCCTGTCGCGTCAGCAAATCCATGTGGACGGCGCTGGACGCCCACCAGTTGCTGATCGCCGCCGATAGTACGGAAAATCACAAGCAGTTTGACCGCATGTCGCTCGCCACGTTCAAGGTGCCCGGTGCGACCACGCCACAGCAGGCCACCGAACTGGTTACTTCCCTGCGCAACATCTGCGACTTCCAGAAAATAACTTCAGGACAGATCGGGACCGTCGAAGTCCGCGCCCCACAGGCCACGCTGGCGGCGTGCACGAAGTTGTTGGGCCAGTTGACCGGCGATCGCCCGCAGGTGTCGCTCGACGTTCAGGTCTACAACATCAGCCACAACTTCACCCGCGAAATTGGCATGCACGTTCCCAACACTTTCAACATGTACAACATTCCGGTCGCAGCCCTGGCGGCGCTGGGGGGACAGAGCATCGCGTCGCTGGTCAATCAACTGATTTCTTCGGGCGGCATCAACGCTGCCGGCAGTACCGCTCTCTCCGGGCTTCTGGCGCAACTGCAGGGCCAGTCGAATTCCATATTCAGCCAGCCCCTCGCTACCTTCGGCGGTGGCCTCACCTTCTCGGGATTGAGCCTGGATCATCTCACGATCGCTCTTTCCCTCAATGAATCGTGGGCGCGCAACCTCAGCCGCGTTACTCTGCGTGCCGGTCAAGGCAACGATGCAACCTTCCATCTGGGCGAGCGCTTTCCCATCCTCAACGGAACCTACGCGCCAATCTATAATTCGTCAGCGATCTCCGCGGTGCTGGGCAATCAGAGCTACGTCGCGCCCTTCCCCTCGGTCAGCTACGAGGATCTGGGCCTGAGCCTCAAGGCGAAACCCGTTGTTCACGGTAATGGAGACGTGAGCCTAGCCCTCGAACTGCAAGTGCGCTCGCTGACCGGGCAGAGCGCGAATGGTGTGCCCGTGCTTTCCAACCAGGAATACAAGGGAAGCATTCGGCTCCGCGATGGCGAGCCGGCAGTTGTGGCGGGAGAAATCACAACCAACGATCAGCGCTCGATGAGAGGCATTCCGGCAGTTGCAGCGATTCCCGGTCTTAACTGGGCCGTGACCGATAACACCCGCATGAAAGAGAACGATGAATTGCTCATCGTCATTACGCCGCACGTAGTGGCCAGCCGGGCTCTAGCCACGGATGAGATCTGGGTGAGCGAGAAGTAGGGAGCGGGCTTCGGGCCGCGGGCTTCTGGTTTTTCAAGCGGGACAGCGGGAGAACTCGATTAGACAGGACAAAGTCCGGAAGCCCGATAGCCGAAGCCCGAAGCCGATTTACTTCCCTTGCTTCGCGGCAAACTCCACCAGACCTTTCAGCTTGTCCAGCGGAATATTACCGAGACTTCCGATGCTGCGGCCGTTGATAAAAAGAGTCGGCGTACCGGTTACGTTCACCGACTTCCCCAGCGCTATCGAGGCGTCCACATGCGCCGTGGTTACGGGAGTGCTGGCGCACGCTGCAATGTCAGCGCCTTTCACGCCCGCGCCATCCGCTAGCGCTGTCAACTTTTCATCGGCGTTTGCAGCCGTGATGTCGGCTTGCGTCTCGTAAGTCTTGGCGATGAACTTCCAGAACGCATCGTTCGAGGCCTGCCCAACGCAGTCGGCGTACGCGGCCCCTTTTGCCGCCCAGTTATGCATCTCCAACGGAAAGTTCTGAAAAACGAAGTGCGCATTGGGTTCAGCCGCGATCAGCCCCTCGATGGTAGGTTGCGCCGCCTTGCATGCCGGACACTGTAGATCGCCGAACTCAACGATCATGACTGGAGCGTCTTTCGGTCCACGCGCCGGACCTGTAATGCCCTTCTCGAGCTTCTTCTTCGCCGGATCGAAAGGCCTGGCGCCGAACGGAATGATTTCGCCCACCACGGCATGTTCGCCATCCGCAGTGACGTAAAACCGGCTGGGTTGCGGGCCCTGAGGTGTGGCCATTACGATATCCACCTCGGCCAGACCCGGCGCTAGCGCGGGTTTGATGCTGGAAATCTTCCAACTCACCTGCGGTTCATACCCAAACGTTTGCTGCATGAAGGATTCCACCGTAGCTTCCGAGGGAAGATTGGCAGCCGTCGCCGAACCGGGACTGTCAGGCAGCTTGGCGGTTGCCGAGGTTTGTGCTGCAGCCAGACTGCCCGTCAGCAGCAGGATGAGAACGAGATGGATAGAACTGCGCATGGTTTCCTTTCAATTCAGCAATGGTTGCAGAGCAGGATACGCCGGGATTCTCTGGCTATTCTCTAATGAATCCTTTCAAACCTCGCTCTTCGCAGCGATGGGAAAACGGCGGCCGTAGCCAAAGGCCTTCTCGGAAATCTTGATACCTGGGGCCGCCTGCTGGCGCTTGTATTCGGCGCGGTCCACCATGCGGACGACGCGCCGCACTACCTCGATGTCGAAGCCATGATCGGCGGCAATCCGCTCAGCCGAATGCGCGGCTTCCACGTAGTCCTCAAGCACGGCGTCAAGAATCTCGTAGGGTGGCAGCGAGTCGCTATCCTTCTGGTTGGGCCGCAATTCGGCGGAGGGCGGCTTCTCCAGCGTGGCCTCCGGAATTACCGGGCGGCGCGAATTCACGTAACGGCTCAGCCGGTAAACCAGCGTTTTCGGCACATCCGAGATGACCGCCAGCCCGCCCACCATGTCCCCATAAAGTGTACAGTAGCCCACGCCGAGCTCGCTCTTGTTGCCTGTGGAAAGCACGATCGCGCCAAACTTGTTGGAAAGCGCCATCAGCAGCGTGCCCCGTGCGCGCGACTGGATATTTTCTTCGGTTACGTCTTCCTTTTGACCCGCAAAAACATCCTGCAAGGTTTGCCGGTACGCCTCAAATGCCCGATTGATGGAGAGCAATTCGAAGCGGATGCCGAGATTCTTGGCCAGCGCGCGGGCATCGTCGATCGAGCCCTGGCGAAGAGTACGGACCCGGCATGCCGACGCCGATCACGTTCTCCGGCCCGACCGCGTCGGCGGCGATGACGGCGGTAAGCGCCGAATCAATGCCTCCGCTCAGGCCGATGATGGCCTTCTGAAATCCGCACTTGCGCATGTAGTCGCGCGTGCCCAGCACCAGCGCGGCGTATACGCTGGCTTCCTCGCCCGCGATCTGTTCGTGCATGTCGCCGGTGAGCGTCTTCGAATCGAAGTAGATGAGATCTTCTTCGAACGACCGTCCCTGCGCGATGACGTTGCCTTCCGCATTGAGCACGATGCTGGAGCCGTCGAAGACCAGGCTGTCATTGCCGCCGACCTGATTGACCAGCGCGACCGGAACTTTGTGGTGGCGGGCGAGGGCGGCCAGCATGTCGCGGCGCAGCTCGCGCTTGCCGATCCAGAAGGGCGAGGAGGAGATGTTGAGCACGAAGTTTCCGCCGGCGCGAACCAGAGCCTCGATGGGATCGACCGTGTACAGGCGCTTGGGCCAGAAGAGCTTGTCGTTCCAGGCGTCTTCGCAGATGGTGAGCGCCATGCGATTGCCGCAGAAGGAGAACAGCTCCTGGCTCTTGGCCGGCGCGAAGTTGCGCATCTCGTCGAAGACGTCGTAGGTGGGCAAGCAGCATCTTCGATTGCAGAAAGGCGACTTTGCCGTCCTGCAACAGCGCGGCGGAATTCATGGCCGACTTGCCGGTTTCGGACTCGCGCGGGAGTGACGAAGCCGCAGATGACGGCGATGCCGCGTGTCTCGGCGGCAATCTGCTCGACGGTCTCGCGATTGCGCGCGACAAACGATGGCCGCTCGACCAGATCGCGCGGCGGATATCCGCACACCGACAACTCGGGAAACAGAATCAGTCCCGCGCCGCCGGCCTGCGCGCGCCGGGAAAACTCGACGATCTTTGCCGCGTTGCCGGAGAAATCTCCGACCGTGGGATTGATTTGGCCGAGCGCAATCTTCACATGTTTAGTGTAAAGCAGGAGAGCAGGCTTCGGCTTTCGGGCTTCGGGCTTCGGCTTTCCAAGGCCTCCGCTGGGGGCTGGTTCGGGTACGATCCGGATAAAAAAAACCGGGGCGATCAGCCTAAAATATCTGGAATCAGCAGGTTACAGCTCCGGTATTCGGTGGCACTAATATAGTTGGCTGATCCAAAATAGTAGGGCTACCATGCTCATACTTTGTATGTGCCAACTTCGGCCAACCCGGTTTGTGGGGCTATTGAATCACAGCCGTTAGGGTTTGACAATCCCCAATCGCCTAACCTTTGCCTCGATGCCACTGAGAAAGGTTGGATCTCCAAAGAAGCTCTCAAAAAGTTCGATTGTCTTCGTAACTTCTTCGGCGAACCCACGCAACGTTGGAACGACCGCCTGAATCTTCTTGAGAATGTCCCGAGCGATGAGTATGTCAGCGGACGCATGGCCCTTATTCTTGACCTTGACGTTAATTCCTGTAGCCCCCCTCAGCCACGCTACGCCAGATTCGCTAAAGAAGAACTGGTCTCGCAGATCGGCAAGCGGTCGATGCTGTTCGTCTTCAAAGCTAATTTGGTTCACGATCACAAGCTTGAGCACTGGGATGAGAAGTTGATGTTTGTCCGTGATGTTCCAATCGTCCAGAGTCCAGAGGGTAACATTCCCAGTTTGGTAGGGTTTTATAACCTCCAACACCAAGAAGCGGACGAGGACGCTAATCTGCTTCTTTTTCAAAGCAGAATCCAATCGGGATACAAGTTGTTCCCGCGTATCTGCGATAGGAAACCTTGTCCATTTGGTCGGAGTTCCGCCGCAAAGGAGCACGCTTTCGTAGTAAGCAAAATCCAAGGCACTCCTGAGATTGTGCAGGGCGTCACCGATGATGAGAGCGTACTCGTCGGCTGGCAAGCCAATCTTAATCGTGACGCGAAGGAAATTCTCTCCGCTATTCACATCTTTCTCGACGGACAGGTTGTAGAAGTCAGAATCGATAAAGGACTTCAAAAGCGAGTCAATATCCGAGATGTGCTGGTTGGCCCGTTTAATCTTGAGCCGTGAACCAGCGAAAGGGTCTGACATAAGAAAGTAGTCAGTTGAAAAATGACGGATCGAGCAATGCGACGAGAAACGCGAATGCTGCTGCGATCAGGACTCTGGCCAGAACTGTTGCGACCGCGAAATAAAGCATGATAGCAAAGCCGCGCCGGAAGCCTTCTGTCCAGAAGCCAACGATTACACAAATTGCCGCGAGCGGGTACAGTGCGGCATGGACGATCCCTGAAAGAACGTAGAGCCAACGTGCCAGTTTGCGTCTCATTGCGAATTACAAGCTACGTATGAAAGGTTGAAATGACGACTGCTTCGGTGTCCCAATCGGTAAAGCCCGGTATCCGCGTTTGCACGTTATCCCAGCAACGTTCCACTCTTTCATCTCTGAGAGAATGGATTGCTCGCTTGTATCGCGGCTCCTTACTGCGACTAGTTCTACGTGGTGTGCGCAGTTGCTACCATCGCATCCGCTTTGAACGCTCAATACGTGGAACTCTGAGAGATGATGCGGTGCGTCGGTCTCGTCCCGCTCGTACCCTGTTCTGATAGTCGTAATGAAATGCAGTTTTGCACTCGGAGCATACAAAGTTTAGACCAGGCTCGTCCGTATATGACTCTCGCAGATGCTGAATTATTCCTTCAAGGATGGTTTCAGGCAGCTCGATGGTATGCCCACTTGGACAGCGAAGCTCGTAAATCGCAACAAGAGACATCTACTTCCTCCGTAGGCGTATGATCGACCCATGAAGTCTAAACTTGACCCCACCACGACACCAGAGCAAAAGATGAAACGATTCCAGACGGCGCTAGGCCGCGTCCTCCAGGTATCGAAGGATGAACTGAAACAAGCGAATGGCAGAAGATGAGAAGACACGCCGACAGAGAAAGGGCAAACCTGGCCCTAAGCCTTCTTCGGCTTCGGGCCACGCTTCCGAAGTGAGACTTAGAAAGGTATTTCTTTGCCCTTGCCTGTGAGTTCGGCAAAGGTCAGACGCTTGCCAGAGACTTGCGAAAGTGCCAGCAGGAAACGGTCGGAATCTTTCAGTGGGTTGTCTTTCGTAGCGCGGTTGTTAAGCGAAACACTTGCTCATCCACGTAGCGCTCAAGATGAAAGGGTTCTACCGCAACGTAAGTCCCTTTCAAATTTCGTTTCAGCAATGACCAGAAATTTTCCAGGCCGTTTGTGTGAACCTGTCCGCGAACGTAATTCCTCAGCATGGTTCACGACTTCATGAATATATTTCTCTTTCAGGCCGTCATAGGCCACGGCATCATCGGAATAAATCTTGGAGCCGTATTTCACATTGTTGAGAACTTCGGTTTGCAATGTTTCGCGTTTCACGTTCGGTACGACCTGTGGCGCGAACCTTGCGCTCATCGCGGTCTAACATGCCTTGCACGATCGTCTTGCCTATAGCTCCGCCAGTGTGCCGTCCAAGCAAAGTGCTCACGACGATCACGTGTGCATGTTCTTGAACTTGCCGCCAACGAATGTCTCATCGACTTCGACGCCGCCGGATTCCTTGCCGCCCATCTTGAATGCGAAGGATTGCGTCTTGAGAGCGAGTCTCAGCCGATGAAGCATGAACCATGCGGACTTTTGGGAGACTCCAGAGCGCGATGAATCTCGTAGGAGCAAACGCCATTCTTGCAGTTAACCAGCATCCACAGAGCGGGGAGCCACTTCTGCAAAGAGATCGGCGAATCCTCGAAGATCGTCCCGACCTTCACGGAGAACTGGCGACGGCAATCGCGGCACTTCCAGCGCTTCTGAGTCTTGAGGTAGTAGGGATTCCGCCATTTCGCCGCCGGGAGTCAGCAGTCAGGGCAGTGCGCCATCGGGCCAGCGCATCAAGGCTACCGCATCAATGCAGGTCTGTTCGTCGCTAAAGTATTGAATCGCTTGCTGTAATGTCTGGGTGCGTGATGTTCCATGCCAAGAATAGTATCAAATTGGCGTGGGTTAGTCAAGTTAATTATTGCCTATTCGGTCGGGTATTGGCTAAAATCTTGGAAACAAAGAAGTTGCTCGTAAAATATTCCATTTAAAGGACTTACGTTATTCTGCTTGGGCTAAGTGCCTTGGAATCAGCGGGCGGTTCGCAAAATATTGTATCTGCTGTAGTTATCTCATTGCTATTCTTTTGTCAAAGATCGAATGCTCGCAGAAATAGGGTCTCAGGTCTGAGAATTGAAGTCAAGGGAATTCTAGGTAGTGGTGCCGTTTGGCATCCACAGGTTTGTCAGTGCATCCTAATTTGCTTGTGGGTGTTGTGCCTCATTCATTCTGGCCCGGTAAGACCTCCTTGGGGGCCAATGACAACGACTATTGTGTCATCGGGTAGATCGGGGTCGTATTCGACCATAGTTCCTAGTGGTTTTGGACCCAACCCAACGGCCATCGCCCAAAGTAAAACCGATAACGCACTATCTTTGCGTGCGTTTGGGGCTTCGTTTGCGATCAATGTCAAGCCGCTTTTCGTTCCGATGGCTAAATACTTAAAGGCTGGAGGGGCGTTAGCAAGTTCTCCCGTTCCGGGGGGAATCGGCTCTGGAGCAGACACATTCCATTCCGCCCCTTTCCAATCTGCCCCCTTCGGCGCGATGCCCAGAAATAGTCGCAATTCTGATGCAAATTCATACGCCTCTTTGTCATTGGGATTGTATAGGAGACGCACGGTCCCTTTGGGTTTTCCGACAAGCGCATTTAAGAACTTGGAACGATCCAGGCGACGGGGCGACTCATATTCTTTTTCAGTGACAATAGTGCTTGCGCAGCTTCTTTTTGGGCATCAGCAGTTTTCCGCTGCTCCCTTTCTAACCGTGTTTGTGCTGTCTTGGTATCACCCTTTGCGGTTTCCAAATCTATACGCAGTTGCGCGGTTAGCTTCTCATTTGCCGAGGCGCGATCTTTGGCCTCCGCTGCTTCGCGTTTCGCTTCCGATGTTTCTAGTTCCAAGGAGGATGCTTCGATCTGCCCCATGCGGACCGAGACCAAATCTCCTGCAAGGCCAAGTATGAGTATTAGGGCAGATGCCCTTTCAACGATTTTTCTTGTTGAATCGTCCTTAATCCAAGACGTGAGATCGGCAATGGTTTCGCCAATAACACCTAACAGCACTATAAACGCTGATCCATATGCCCATTTTGCTCCGGTAGAAAGTGATGCCATCCACGCGATTAGCGGCCATAAAAGCGAAATCGGCGGTTCAAACATATGGAATATTCAATCGTTCATTATCGGGTGTCTTTTATTTTCAGCGGCCCTACAGTCTAGCGCCGAATGCCTGTGCAAATGAAACGGCACCAGTACCGAATTCTACGGAATCTTGTGGCTTTGACGCATCCACGAGTACGGCGGTCGCATTCCGAACGTCCCTCAGGGGCTAAAGCCCGCATCCTTATTTGCATAGAGCGGCACGGCTGAAGCCGTGCCCTTTCACGACCCCTCGTCGCACGCCTCGATGGTGCGGCCCTAGTCTCCTCCGGCCGGAAAGATTGCGTGCTTCGGCATCGGAGCGGGGGCATCGCCTTTCTGATCGCGCCAGAGGACTTCATTCAGCCGCGCGGCTCCGGCTGCATCGGGGCGCGAGAAATCCATCTTCGCCGATTCTTTTGCGCCTCGGGCGTCGCGCTTGTTGGTCTCATAGATCAGGCCGTTCTTGAGGTTGCGATAGTCCGCCTTGAACGCGGGTTGGTTGCCTGCGCCGGAGAACATCGGTCCCATCGCCGGCGCATAGGCGTCGTTCTGGTTCATGGGCGGCAGGCCCAGCAGCATCTCCATGGTGTGAATCATGTTGACCGTGGTGTAGAAGCGGTGATCGACGTAGGGCTCGGCCGCCGTGCCGGGCGAATACTTGCTGACGACAAAGGCGATAGATCGATGCGCGTCGACATGATCGCCGCCATTCTGCGCGTCGTCTTCGAGGACGAAGATGGCGGTGTCATCCCAGTAAGGACTGTGCGAGACGGCGTCGACTACGCGGCCCAGGGCCAGATCGTTATCGGCCACCGAGGCCGCCGGGCGCGGGCGCTCAGGCCGCGTGCCTCCGGTGTGATCGTCGGGCAGATAGAGCAGGACGAATGCCGGCAACTGGAACTCCGGGCCTTCGTTCGATCTCGCGCGCGCGCGCGTAGGCCGCGAATTCATTCAGGAATTCGTCGGCGCGGAGCTGGTCGGGATAGTCGGTGTTGAAATCGGGATAGAGCGGATCGAAGTGATCGCGCAATACCGCCTTGGTGGGCTTGACCCCGTTGAACAACGGCACCGTCCACGGGAACGGGCTCGGCCCACCGTGCGGATCGCCGACATTGGGCGGTAGAGCATCACCCTGGTGAAGCTCAATGCGCGGGCAAGTCGCTTCCTGCGCCATCGGAGTGCCCTGCTTCGGTGTCGCTGCCTTACGGGTTTTGTTGCACCACTCGGCATTCACGAACTCGCCGTAGTCGCGATAGGTCAGCCCATGGTGCGCCACGTTGTCCCAGAGAAAGCCGGTAGAGGGATCGTCGATATCGGGCTGGTTGTGATCGAGAGGATATTCATCGGCGACCGTGCCCTGGAAGTCATAGGTTCGCTCCTTGCCGCGGTAGGCGATCTGCCAGGTTTTTTCGTTGTAGTCGCTGGTGATGGCGGCGGTGGACCAGAGATGGCCGTCGCCGGAAACTTCTCCGCTATCGTAGAAATTGTCGAGCACGCCGAATTGCAGGGCGAGCTTGTGTTCGTTGGGTGTGATGTCGGCGCCGTAAAGCGTGAGGGACGGATCGCCGTCGCCCACTTTCAGATCGCCGAGCACCTGATCATAGGTGCGGTTCTCCTTGATGACGTAGATGACGTGCTTGATCGGGTTCTTTCCGTCGGGGAATTGGATCGTTCCCGGATTGTTGTGCAGCAGGTTGTCGTGCTCGACTGTGCGAGTGAGTTCTTCGAGCTTGCCGAGAGTGGAAGGGATGTTCAGCCGTGCGATCGAGCCCCGTAGCAGCGTGGGAATGTAGGGATGACCGTGGTGTTTGACCTCATAGCTGGTCTTGCCCAAGCCTTTGTTCGGGCCTGTTCCTTGGCCTTTGGCGGTGGCGATTAGCAGGTCGTCACCTTGAACGGCCAGCGCGCTGGGATACCAGTCGGTGGGGATGAAACCGAGGGGGGCGTGGCGGAATCGCCGGCCGCAGTATTCGTAAACACCTTTGATGTATCAAACACTGCCACTGCGTTGACTGAGGCGTCGGCTACAAACAACCGCTTGCCGTCAGCGGATCGCGCCAAGGCACTGGGATACACCCCGGCAAACTCTTGATTGCGAACCGTGGTGTCCAGCACTGCAACTATCTGGGCGGCTTTTCGGTTGAAACCACCGCAACCGCGTCCGCATTCGACAGAGCCACGTAGAGCAGGGTTCTCGTCCGGACTCAGCAGCAGCGCTGTGGGATGTGAGCCGGGGGCAAGCGGATCGTCGGGTTCTTTCAGCTTGATCCAGCGGGCGACTTTGCCGTTGGTCAGATCCAGTTCGGCGATGCGCGATGCATTCCACAAGCTGCACCAGGCGCGGCGGCCGTCGCGGGTGACCACGCAGGTATATGGAAATGATGATGGGACCAGATCGCTGGTGCTCAGGTCGAAGCGCTGCAGCACTTTCCCGCTGGCGACATCGATGAGCACGGCGTTGTCGGAAAGATTGTCGGCCACGAGGAGGCGATCATGGCCTCCTCGCGCCGAAACCAGCGCCAGTCCTGCAGGATATGGAATTGCGGTGCCCGGCGGCGTCTTGCGCAAAGCAATTGCGACTTTTTTCCCGGGGGCGAGTACTTGCGGTTCGATGGCGATGAATCGCTCGGGAACGACTTTGCCATCGGTGAAGTTGTAGACTGCGATGCCGTTGCCGGTGTCTGGCGGCTTCTGTCCTGTCGCATCAGTCACGGAACCGACCGAAGCGAAGAGATGTTTGCCGTCGGAGCCGAAGACTAAGCCGAGGAAGTAGCTCTGGTGCACTTCCTCTCCGAAACGCTTGTCGGGATAATCGGATAGCTGATTGGTCTTCAGATCGAGCACTGCAATTGACTGCATAGCCATGGTCTCTTGCGTGCCAAAGCCGTTGTTCAGCAGCGCGGCGTAGCGGCCATCCGGGCTGATCGCGATGGTGGCGGGAAAGCTGTTGGTGCTGCCGATGCGGCCGGGCGCAGGTATGGTTAAATTCTTGCTCGTGGGCAACGAGATCGATGGTGTGCCGGGCTGGCGATCCTGCGCTGGAAGCGCAATCTGAAGGGCGAGAAACGCGGACAGGAGAACAATGCGGGAGAGTCGGATCACGGGGCCTCCGGAGGATTTTGTGTGCGACAGCGACCGATGGAGAAAAAGATGAGCCTAATCCACTCCTGAACCTACGGTCAAAACGAAAGAGGACAGCGGCTGTTTGCTCGCAGATGCGGAGGCGAGACGCCTCGCGACAGCCGCCGGGACGGCGGCGCTACATTCTGGTCTTAGACTCCGGAGGCGCGCGTTGAGCCCTCGTGACTGGGCTCGGGATGCTCCTCCGTGCCCACATTGTGGCGGACGTCGGCGCCCTGCACCCAGAAGATGACGTCCTCGGCGATGTTGGTGGCGTGGTCGGCGACGCGTTCGAGGTTGCGGGCGATGAGCAGCGCATCGAGAGCCTGCCGCACTACTTCGGGACGCTGGTTCATCGTCTTCACGAGTTGGATGAAGGCATCGTCCTTCATGCGATCGACGACGTTGTCCATTTCGAGAACGGCCTGGGCGAGTTCGGCCTTGCCTTCGATGAAGGACTCCAAGGCGCGGCGGACCATGGCGCTGACGGCCGCGCCCATGCGCGCGATATCCACGGGCAAATCTGCCGCAGGAAGCTCGGCCATGTCCATGACGCGCTCAGCGATGTTGACGGCCTGATCGCCGACACGCTCCAGGTCAGAATTGATTTTGGTGACGGCGAGGATAAAGCGCAGATCGACGGCCATGGGTTGCTGCATGGCGAGCAGGTCGAATGCCGCTTCGTCGATCTCCCGCTCCGCCGTGTTGATGAGACTCTCGCCTTCGAGAACCATCTGGCAACGGCTGAGGTCACGATCGATATAGGCCTGCCGGGCGCGGTCCACCGCCTGCTCCGCCAGTCCACCCATGCGAAGCAACTTCTGGCGTAGATCGTCGAGGCCCTGCTGAAAGCGCGTGCGCATTATCCGAACCTTCCTTATCCAAATCTGCCCGTGATGTAGTCTTCCGTCTTTTTGTCGGACGGTTTGGTGAAGATTTTTTCCGTCTTGTCGAACTCAATCATGCGGCCCAGCAGGAAAAATCCTGTGAACTCGGCGACGCGGGCCGCCTGCTGCATGTTGTGGGTCACTATTACTATCGTATACCGCTCTTTGAGCTGAAAGATCAACTCCTCAATCTTTCCGGTCGAGATGGGATCGAGCGCCGAGCAGGGCTCGTCCATGAGCAGAACCTCAGGCTCGACCGCCAGCGCGCGGGCGATGCAGAGCCGCTGCTGCTGGCCGCCGGAGAGGCTGGCGCCCGACTTTTTGTGAACGTAATCCTTCACCTCGGCCCACAAGGCCGCGGAGTCCAGCGACCGCTGTACGATTTCGTCCAGCTTGCGCCGGTCACGAAAACCGTTCAGCTTCAACCCGGAAGCGACGTTGTCGTAGATCGACATGGTGGGGAATGGATTCGCCTTTTGAAACACCATGCCCACCCGGCGGCGAAGCTGGGTGGCCGAGGTACCGTTGTAGGCGCTAATATCCCCGATGCGGACGCTCCCCGTCACTCGTGCCTCGGGGATGGTTTCGTGCATGCGGTTCAGGCAGCGGATAAACGTGGACTTGCCGCAGCCCGAAGGCCCAATTAGCGCCGTGGCGTGATTGGCCGACACCTTTAACTGAATGTCGTACAACGCCTGCGTCTTGCCGTACCAGGCATTCAGGTTTTCGACCTGGATTCCAACACCCATAGGCTATGCCGCTCCGAAGGTACCACGGCGCACGGCGAAACGGACAGCCGAGACCGCAGTGACGATAAGAACGATGAGCACGAACGCCCCTGCCCACGCCTGCCGGTGCCAATCGTCGTAAGGAGAAAGGGCGTAGGTGTATATCTGCAGCGGCAGGGCGGCAGTCGGCTCGTTAACCTTAAGACTCCAGAACTGATTTCCCAGAGCGGTGAAGAGCAGCGGCGCGGTCTCGCCCGCGACCCGGGCAAAGGCCAGCATGATTCCTGTAATCACGCCCGAGGTTGCGGTGCGCAAGGTGATGGATAGAGTGGTGCGCCAGCGTGGAATGCCCAGCCCATACGCCGCCTCGCGCAAGGCCTGCGGAACCAGCAAAAGCATTTCTTCGGTGGTGCGGGCAATGGTGGGAATCATCATAATGGCCAATGCCACCCCGCCAGCCAGAGCTGAAAAGTGTCCCTGTTTGAGCACGACGATGGCGTAGGCCACGATACCGATCACGATGGAAGGGACGCCGTTGAGCACATCGGCGGTGAAGCGAATGACATCACCGAAGCGGTTGCGGCCGAACTCCGCCAAGTAGACCCCAGCGCCCACGCCCAGGGGAACACCCAGAATGCTGGCCAGGGCGAGGATGAGCGCGGAGCCCACGATCGCATTGGCCATTCCGCCGCCTGCTTCGCCCACCGGTTTTGGGGTTTGTGTGAGAAATGCCCAATTGATCGAGCCCACGCCGCGGTACACAAGATAGCGTGAATATTGCGAACAACGGCAGCAGCACCAGGAAGACCGTGAGCATGGCCGCACCGGTCATGACGTGGTCGGTGATGCGCCGCCGCAAAGCGATCGGCGGAACGGTACGCAGCGCGGTATTGTCGCCGGTCTCAGGCATGGGTGCTCGCAGGCTGGCCGCGGGTAACTGTCCAGACCAGCAATCGCGCCAAGGCGTTCACGACAATTGTCACCACGAACAGAGCCAGGCCGATTTCGATGAGAGACGAGAGGTAGACGTCGCCGGTGGCCTCGCTGAATTCATTCGCCAGCACACTGGCCATGGTGTAACCGGGCGCAAACAATGACTTGGCAATCTCCGGGCGGTTTCCAATCACCATGGTGACGGCCATGGTTTCTCCCAGAGCGCGGCCCAGGCCCAGGATGATGCCGCCCATAATGCCGGCGCGGGCATTGCGCAGCACACCGACGCGAATCATTTCCCAGCGCGTGGCGCCGAGCGCGAGTGCAGCCTCCCGCTGGTGCTGAGGAACGACCATCAGCACTTCGCGAGTGATCGAGGAGATGATCGGTATGATCATGATCGCCAGGATCATCCCTGCCGCCAGCATGCTGATGCCGTAAGGCGGACCCACAAACAATCCAGTCCAGCCTAGTGTCTTGGAGAGGAAAGGTTGAATGTAGTTGCTGAGGAGCGGTACGAGTACAAAGACTGCCCATAGTCCATACACTACGCTTGGAATCGCGGCCAGCAATTCCACGAAAAACGAGAGCGGCCCGCGCAAAAATGGAGGGCACATCTCAATCGTGAACACCGCGACACCGATCGACAGCGGCACAGCGATGAGCAAAGCAATGAATGAAGAAACCAAAGTTCCGTAGATGAACGGCAACGCGCCAAATTGCTCGTTCACCGGATCCCAATCGTGCCCGGCAAAGAACTTAAATCCAAAGGCATGCCAGGAACGTCCGGAGCGCAACATCAGCTCGTAGACAATCAGGGCCAGCATGGCCAGAACGGCCAACCCGCACAAGAGCATGAGGAACTTGAAGATCCGGTCGCCGGTCTCGCCGCTAGTCCCGGGGAGCAGGGTTGCGGCCTGCCCTCCAGCAGGAGGAAGGCCACTAACCTTCGTTGCTTCAACAGGTTGCGGACCAGGCATATCGGGCCGAGGGAGTGCGAGCGACATGGCCATTCGTGCTTGACGGTAGCAGAAGTCTGTTAACAGGAGTGTTAAAAATGGCAAAGTCTTTTTGACTTCCCGCCGAAGCCGCGATATAGTTCACGCCTCCCTCAGGTGAGATCAAATCTCACTCCTGCAACTTTCCGTCCGCACGCTTCGCTGGTTAATAGTCTGGCCCATCAGCAGGATGCAATGATCCCAGGGCTTGAAAAACTCAAGGAGAATTTACAAGTGCAGCACAGGAAACTCTCTCTCGGAACTCTGGCATTGACGCTTCTTGCCAGCGCGGTTTTCATGGCAGCGAGGCCGATCGTCTGCCCAGGAGAAGGTGCTGTATTCCTTCGACCCCAAACTTGGCAGGGATGGCCAGGGCCCAGAGTCCTCGTTGGTTTTCGACGCTGCTGGTAATCTCTATGGCACAACGCAATTAGGCGGCCTTTATGACCTTGGGACCGTTTACGAGCTAAGCCCCGCAGCCGGCGGCGGATGGACGGAGAAGTTGCTGCATTCTTTTGGTAATGGCGCGGATGCGTCCACACCTGAAGCCGGAACTCTGGTGATCGACAGCGCCGGAAATCTCTACGGCACAGCTTACGACGGCGGTCCCAATAACGGCGGGTCCGTTTGGGAGTTGATGCCCAACGGAAAGGGCGGTTGGACGGAAAAGGTGCTGCACAATTTCGGAGGCGGTGGGGACGGCTGCCTGCCCTGGGTCGGCCTGGTCTCCGATGCCTCGGGGAACCTGTATGGAACGACATCGTCCTGCGGCCTCCACGGCTATGGGTCGGCGTTCGAGTTGATACGCGGCGCGGGAGGCACATGGAAGGAAAAGGTGCTGCACAGCTTTAACAATGACGGCACCGACGGATACTACAGTTACGGCGGCCTGGTCTTAGATGCCGCCGGTAATCTCTACGGTACGACCAGCAGCGGCGGTCTCTACGGCGGTGGCACGGCTTTCGAGCTAATACCGAGAGCGGGAGGGGTTTGGACCGAGAAGATTCTTCATAACTTCAATTCCAGCAAACACGATGGGTACTTTCCTCAGGCAGGGTTGGTTCTCGACAGCACTGGCAATCTCTATGGAACTACGGTATACGGCGGCGTCTATAGCGGCGTTCAGAACAACGGGACGGTATTCGAGCTTAGCCCAAGATCGAATGGATCCTGGGTCGAGACGATACTGCATAATTTCAGCGGTGTTCCCATGGGTGACGGGAATATTCCGGAGGCGAATCTCCTCCTCGACGCTGGGGGCAACCTCTACGGCACCACAAAAGGAGGAGGCTTGTGGGCCCAAGGTACGGTGTTCGAGTTGACCCCAGCGGGTGACGGAGTGTGGACGGAGACGACACTGTACAGCTTCAATGACACGGCGGACAACGACGGCCAGTTTCCCGATCACGAAAGCTTGATCTTCGATGCCTCGGGCAATCTGTACGGCGCGACAGGACTCGGCGGGGAGTATTTCGGCGGGACCGTTTTTGAGATCGAGCGTTAAACCAGTTCACGCCCTGACCCGACCGAAAATGGGCTCAGGGCTAAACAAGTCTTTTTGGTCAGATCGCGGGATTGCTTTTTCCGCGTCAAGCCTGTATTTTTCTTGCAATTCGTGCCGCATATGCCAATCGCGCCAAAGCGCAGCCGCGTTGTTTTTCAGAAGCTTGACCAGGACTTGGTCAAGCTTTCCTCGAAACCACGGGCGGAGAACGTACACCGCTTCCGCACGGGCACGCGGCGCTTGCAGATCCTGCTGGGCGAACTTTCCCCAAAGCAGGACCGCAGCCAGAACAAACTGCTGAAGATGCTGGGCCGAATCCGCAAGCGCGCCGGCAAGGTGCGCGACCTGGATGTGCAGTTGGCGGCTTTGCGCACGTTGAAAATGCCTCGCGAGCCGCGCCGGAAAACGCACCTGGTAAACCATTTGATCGAACTCCGCGGCCAGCAGGAAAAGAAGCTGCGGAAAGCCGTCGAGGAAGGCGCCGTCCGGGAGATTCGCAAGCGGCTGAAGCGCGCCAGCAAGAACTTTAAACCGGATGCAAGCCGCGATCCCCTGGCAGTCGCACGAGGCATGCTGGAAGGGATTGGAGGCGGGGACGCACCGGTCACCGAAGCGTTGCTGCACAAGTACCGCATCCTGAGCAAGCGTGCCCGCTATGCGGCCGAGTTCGCAGAGCCGTCCGCCGAAACGGAGCAGCTCATCGCCGTGCTTAAGCGGATGCAGGATGTGTTAGGCGATTGGCATGACTGGCTCACTCTGACGCAGACCGCCGGTGAGCACCTCGGCGAGGTGCGCGAGTCGCCGCTGGTGGCGGAACTACACAACGTGACCGGAGCAAAGCTTCGCCATGCGGTTGCAGTACTTTCGCAGATGCGGGCGGCACGCGGCCCCGCCAAGCCCACCGCCGCTGCCCAAGTCCCGGCCCGCGTGGCGGCTACTCAGAAGAGCCGGCCTTCGACCTCTGCTGCGTGAACTCTTATCGCTGTTTCCCCGTGTATTCCGCGGCCGTTCTCCGCGACTCCGCGATTTGTCCTGCCAAAGCGTCGATAAACCTTGGAACGCGGAGAGCGCCGAGCGCGCCGGCGGAGTGCGCCGAGGACGCGCGAGCGAACTCCTTGACCTTGGCGGATGACCGCACAGACCGTCGCATGTAAACTGTTGGCCTTGGCTCATGCCGACCTTTGCCGCGGTTGACATCGGATCGAACTCCGTCCGGCTGAAGATCGCACGCCTCACGCGTGGCCGCCTTCGTTCCATCCACGAAGACCGCGAGGTTACGCGCCTGGGCGAAGGCGTGTTTCGTTCCGGCTTTCTCACCCCCGAGTCGATGGCGGAAACGGTGAAGGTCTTGCGGCGTTTTCACCGCGCCACCCAGCAGGTGGTCACAGACCCAGTGCGGGTGGTCGCGACCAGCGCTCTGCGAGACGCGCGTAATTCGCAAGCCTTTCTGGAGTGGGTGCGCTCCGCGACGGGATGGAAGGTCGAAATTATTTCCGGATTGGAAGAAGCGCGCCTGATTCACCTCGGACTGGTCTCCAATCTGCGCGTGGACAGTGCGCCCGCGTTGATGATGGACCTGGGAGGAGGAAGTTGCGAATTGACCGTCTCGGGGCGGGGCCATATCCGCGACATGGTGAGCTTGCCGCTGGGTGCCGTCCGCCTCACCGATGAATTTCTCAATCATGATCCGCCGCGCAAGGGCGAACTCAAACGGCTGCAAGGGTTCGTGGCCCGCGAAGTAAACCGCATCGCCTCGCGCGTGGTCGCGGCAAAAGTCAAGAACGTGATTGCCACGTCCGGAACCGCCGCCGCGCTGGCGGCCGCAGCCAGCCATCTGCGGAAGAATGGCAGCCGGCAGCGCATGGTCGTCTCCCGCGCGGAGATGACGCGAATCGCCAGGCAACTGGCGCGCCTGCCGGTGGAGGAGCGGCGCCAGATTGAAGGCATCGGTCCGCGACGGGCGGAAATCATTGTCGCCGGAGCGATCGTTTACCACGAACTGCTCGATCGCTGCCACCTCAAGGGGTTCCGCTATTCCGCTCTGGGCTTGCGCGACGGCCTGCTGGCGCAGATGGCGGCGGAACACGACCGCAGCACGCGCTCGGGAAGACAGATTGAATCGGAACGCTGGGAATCGATCACCCGGGCGGTCGAGCACTATCACGTGGACATGAAGCACGCGCTCGATGTGCGCGAGTCGGCCCTGTTCTTGTTCTCCGCGCTGCGCTCGGTGCACGGGCTGCCGCCGGAATTCCGTGAATGGCTGGCGGCGGCGGCCATGCTCTACGAGGTGGGAGACTACGTCAACCGCAACGGCCATCACCGGCACACGTACTACATCATTGCAAACTCGGAGATACTCGGCTACACGCCACAGCAGCGCCGCATCATCGCGGCCATCGCGCGCTATCTGGGAAAGTCGCGGCCCGCGATGGAAGAAGCTCCTATGAAGGCGATTGATCCTGCGGACCGGGCTGGAGTCCAGAAGGCGATTCTCCTGTTGCGGCTGGCGCGCGCCCTCAACCTGGGGCGGAGCCGCGCGGTGCAGAAGGTGCGGGTCAGCCAGCACGGCCCCGAGATACGACTAACGCTGGTGCCACGCCGGCGCATGGGCGTTGACCTGGAGCTGTGGGCGATCGAGAAGGACTGCGCTTATTTCCGCGAAGTCTTCGGGCGGGAACTTTCCACCGCGGCGGTGTAGAGAGTGCGCAGTGCTTTCGGGGTCAAGCACCACTGCAGCGTGCCGGCAGTGCGGCGCATGTCGACCCGGGCTACGGCTCCCTTCTTCAATTCGACTGAAGCTTCACATCCCGACTCACTGATTACCGTGCCCAGGAACTGGCTCAGGTTGGGATTGTGCCCGACGACCATGATCGACTCCTGGCCGGCGTACTTTTCGAGCAGGCGGCGAAAGTCGGCGAAGGTGGCTCCGGGTCGAAGCGCGGTCTCGATTTGCAGCTTGCCTTCGTAACCCATCTCGTTGCCGACCAGCGAAGCGGTCTGGGTGGCGCGCTTGAGCGGGCTGGAGAGAATGACGTCGACCTGGGCTTCAATCGCCGCCAGGGCGCGGCCTACGTACCCGCACTGTTCGATGCCTTCCTTGTCGAGGGCGCGCTTCTCGTCCTTCTTCGGACTAGCGAAGGCCTCGCCGGCGCTGGCGTGACGGAGAAAATAAATGATCATCGCGGATTATCGTACTCTTCCGGCGGGAACTTTGCGCTTTCGGGCTTCGATCTGCGGTAGAGCGAAGCCCGCTACCTGCTTGCCTTCGGCTACGCTGATCAGATAATCCTGGGCGCTGAAAGCGGCTGCGCCCGAAGGCGGTTTTCGATTCCGTTTGCCGTGCAGGGGCTGCCATGCTCGAATGTAGGTGGCATCGCGCAACAGGATACGAGCCTTCCGGTTATCCGCCAGCAAGGCGTCGAGAATTTCGCGGCGCACGCGCTCGCGCAGGAATTCGTCGCGCAAAGGTATCAGCACTTCGACGCGCTCGTAGAGGTTGCGCGGCATCCAGTCGGCGCTGCCGGTGTAGATTTCTTCCTCCCCGCCATTACCGAAGTAGTAAATCCGGCTGTGCTCCAGGAAGCGCCCCACAATACTGCGCACCCGGATGCGGTCGCTCACGCCCCGCACGCCCGGACGCAAGGCGCAAATGCCCCGCACAATGAGATCAATCTCCACCCCGGCCTGCGAAGCGCGATACAAAGCCTGCACCACGTTCTTGTCGAGCAGGGCGTTCATCTTGGCAATGATGCGTCCGTCGCGGCCCTGGCGCGCGTGGTCCGTCTCGCGGTCGATCAGCGCAATGATTTTTTCCGCGAGGTCAAGCGGGGCCACCAGCAAAGGGTTATAGCTTGGGTTCTCGGCATAGGCGGTAAGAAAACTGAAGACGTCATGCACCGCGCGGGTGATTTCGGGATTCGCCGTGAACAGGCTGAGGTCGGTATAGATGCGCGCCGTGGTGGCATTGTAGTTTCCGGTTCCGATGTGGGCATAGCTGCGCACGCCATCCGGATCGCGGCGCACCAGCAGCGACAGCTTGCAATGCGTTTTCAGGCCGACCAACCCATGAAACACCTGCACCCCGGCATCCTCCATATCGCGCGCCCAACGGATATTGGAGGCTTCATCGAAACGCGCCTTCAACTCGACCACCGCCGTGACTTCCTTGCGCGAAGCCGCATCCATGAGCGAAGAAACAATCGCAGAGTGTTCGCTGGTGCGATAGAGAGTCTGCTTGATGGAGAGTACGTGTTCATCTTCCGCGGCCGATGCGATGAACGACACCACTGCGTCGTAGGAATCGTAGGGATGGTGGAGCAAGACGTCATGCCGCCGCAGTTCCTCGAACAGATTCTGAGACTTGGCGGTAAGCCGCAGCTCGCGTGGGGCAAAGGGACGATATTTGAGATCCGGGCGCGGGGTCTGATCGTAGACGTTGAACAGGCGCGACAGGTTGACGGGGCCGTTCACCGGAAAAACCTGCCAGGGATCGAGTTCGAATACGGTGCGCAGACGATCGATGATCTCGGGATCGGCGTCGGCTTCGATTTCCATGCGGACAGCGTCGCCTTTACGGCGGTTGTGCAACTCGGCACGCACCGATTCGAGCAGATTGCGCGCCTCTTCTTCCTGCAGATAAAGATTGCTGTTCCGGGTCACGCGAAAGGGAGCCGAGGAAACGATGTCGTAGCCGTGATACATGTTCTGGGCGTGGTGGGCAACCAGATCGGCGAGAAAAATGAAATCGGTCGTCGTGTCCGAGGGCAGCCGCACCAGGCGAGGCAACGCGCGGGGCACAGACACCACACCGGTATAAGTGAGCGCCGAGCGCCGCCGCCGCCGCAAGAGAAAACCCAGGCACAGCGCCTTGTTGATCACGCGGGGAAACGGGTGGCTGGGATCGACCGTCACCGGAGTGAGCAGAGGATCCAACTCCTTCTCGCAATATTCGTTGACGAAGCGCCGGGCTTCGGCATCCAACTCGTGCAAGGCGAGCACTCGGATTCCGTGCTCCGCCAGCGCTGGGCGCAACGTATTCCAGCACTCGTACTGTTGATCCACGAACTTGTGAGTGAGGCGTGATAGAATCTCGCGCTTCTCCGCCAGCGTTATCCCATCGGGGCCGGCTTCGTTGTAGCCGTCCTCGATCTGCTGCATCATGGAGGCCACGCGAATCTCGAAAAACTCGTCGAGATTGCTGGCAGAGATGGCCAGGAACTTCAGCCGCTCCAGAAGCGGGTTGCCTTCATCCTCAGCTTCCTCGAGCACACGGCCGTTGAAGGCGAGCCAGGAGGTATCGCGGTTGAGATAATACTCAGGATTTTCCAGCGAAGTGCGAGCCATGCGAGGGTCTTACACGCGTGATCGTTCGATTTGTCTTTTATCTTTTGTCTTTGCCGACGGGAATCCCATTCACGGTAACGAAAGCGGGCCGTGCGGACATCTGCGACCACCTAGTATAAAACATCCTCCCAGATGGCGCAGAACAGGTGAATCAAGACAGACACGGGAAGAATCAGGGGTCAGTGGATAGTGTCAGTAACCCAAGATTCAATCTTCCTACGATTGCTTAACTGGCCACTGAACACTGACCACTGACCACTTCTTGCCGGAACCTACTTCACTTGCTTAATGGCTTCCTTCACCTTCGAGGCGACGTTGTCCGGCAACGGCGCGTAAGACAGTGCATTCGTCATCTTTTGTCCGTCGGTGACCATCCAGTTTAGAAAGTCGACCAGTATTTTGCCTTTCGCGGCGTCTTTCGCCTGCTCAGGAACGAGTAACCAGGTGAAACTGGAAATGGGATATGCGTCCTTGCCCGGCGCGTTGGTAATGGAGACGCGAAAATCCGCCGGCATTTTAGGAGATGACGCGGCCGCCGCCGTAACGCTCTCCAGAGAAGCTTTCACAAAGTTTCCCGCGGAGTTTTTGACGCTGCCGTACGTGATGTTGTTCTGCACCGCATAGATCAACTCGATGTAGCCGATCGATCCCGGCAACTGCCTGATCAATCCGGCGACATTTTCGTTCCCTTTTCCGCCCAGTCCGATCGGCCACTGCACGGACGTGTTGCTGCCCACCCGGCTCTTCCATTCGGGGCTGACTTTCGAGAGATAGTCGGTCCAGATGAAGGTCGTCCCGCTACCATCGGAGCGGTGAGCCACGATGATGTCTTTGTCGGGAAAATTGACGCCCGGATTTACGCTGGTGATAGCTTTGTCATTCCACTTTGTAATTTTGCCTAAAAAGATTCCCGCAAGAGCCTCGGGGGTGAACTTCACCTCCCCGCTCACTCCGGGAATGTTGTAGGCCGGCACGTCCGCACCCAGCACGGTGGGAAGGTTCAGAACCTTGGTTTTGCGCTTGCCCTGAGCCTCCGTGAGTTGAGCGTCGGTCATGGGCATGTCGCTGGCGCCGAAATCTACCGTGCCTTCCGTCACCTGGCGGATGCCTCCGCCGCTCCCAATGGACTGATAGTTGAACTGAATGCTAGCGTGCAGCTTGTTGTATTCGCTGAACCATTTCGAATACATAGGATAAGGGAATGTGGCGCCGGCTCCGTTCAGTGTGGTTTGAGCTACCAGCGGCAGAGCTGCAAGGGCGCACAACAACAGCAGAGTGAGTCTGCGCATCACGCGGTGATTCCTCCTAAGATCAGATATGCTCGGTTCTATTGTGGCTGTGTTACAGCACGGTTACAAACGGGTGAATTTCTGATGAATGGGCCGGCGTCGTTAATGCGCGGACGTTACTGAGGGCTGCAAACGCGCAATCTCGCGCGGAAACAGAGTATTTCCGGGAAATTGCGTACGCAATCCGGTAAGCAATTCGAGCGCGCGGGGCTTGTCTTTGTCGCGCACATAGGCAATCGCCAGCAGAATGCGCGCAAAGGGTTTCAGATAACGGCCGTGTTCCGCGGTCATCTTCAAGTCCGCGATGCCGCCCTGCTTGTCGCCGGGCAATCCGCCCATGCGCAGCAGCCAGCGCACCGGCGCGGTCATGCTGCCGATGATGTACTTGCTGAACCCTGTCGCCACCAGCACGTCGGAACAGTCGTTGCAGACGGCAAGAAGCTGCTGCGCCCAGGTGGAAGCCTCTTTGGCGTAGTGCAAGGAGGCCATGTTCTTCTTCTCGATCAGGGCCGCGTAGTCGGCCTGCAATCCGGAGGCAAGGGTCATGGCAAACAACGCGTCCCGGTCCTTGGCATCTTTGCTCAGGCGGGCACGGGCCAGTTGTTGTGCGTGATCGAGCGCGGACTGAAAATGGTCGTGCACCATGGGATCCGGACTGAGTTTCGAGCGTGCGCCAAAAGCTTGGTCATTCGCATAGAACTGGGACTCCAGCACGCCCAAGCGGTTGAACTCCGAGAAAAGACATCCGGCAGCCTCGCTGACCGGCCCGACCGGATCGTCAGGATGCTCGGCCTCCCATGCGGAAAAATCCTTCTGCGCGCCCGCTGAAATCCAGGTTGTAAAGCCCGACGAATCCGCGGTCCAAGGTCGTGTCCGGGCTAGAATCGGGCGGATCAGCGGCGCTCACCGGAGCGCACAACGCCAGCACCAGCCCCAAGGCTGCTACCATACCGAGGACTAAGGCAGATCTTGATTGGCTAGTAGGTGGCATGCACATCAAGTCGAATCCTCCTATTATCGCGTGTTTCCGCGGCAATGCAACATTACTTTTTGTATCCTTCTACTTCGATGCAACCAACTGGCCCTGCGTTCATCCCATTCCTTTGGCTTGATTGCCCCAGAGCGTCCCCATTCGGCCAATGGGTCTTAAGGTGGTTGTATCCCCGGGACGAAAACTTCATGAGCAATTCTGCACAACTATGCCCCCGGCTGGCCCGGGATTCCACCTCGCTGGACCTCAAGCGCCAAAACCGGCGCTGGAACTGCACTGAATCAGCATAGCAAGGTCTGGTTTACGCTAAGTCACGGAATTGTCAACGAAGTGTATTTTCCGCGCGTCGACCAGGCCTGCACCCGTGATCTCGGCTTCATCGTCACCGACGGCCAGGCCTTCTTTTCCGAGGAAAAGCGGCACTGCACGTTTGAGAACAAGCCATTTGAGCCCGGCGTCCCCGCCTTTGAACTGACCAACACCGACATCGGCGGCCGCTACCGGATCCACAAGGAAGTTTTTACCGATCCTTATCGCAACGTGGTCTTGCAGAAGATTCGCTTCGAACCGCTGCAGGGCCAGCTCTCCGACTATCGCCTTTACGCGTTGCTCTCGCCGCACCTGGCCAACTGCGGTTACGGCAATACGGGTTGGGTTGGCGACTACAAAGGTCTGCCCATGTTCTTCGCCGAGCACGACGGCGCGGCGCTGGCTTTAGGCATCCTCGGCGCCGTGGAAAAAGATGTCCGTTGGATTCGTCGGCGCCTCCGACGGCTGGCAGGATCTCTCGCATCACTTCCAGATGGAGTGGGAATACCAGCGCGCGGAAAACGGCAACATCGCCTGCACGGGTGAGATTGACCTGGCGGCCTGCAATGGAGAGTTCGTGCTGGCCCTGGGATTCGGCGCGATGTGGAGCGAAGCCGGCCAGCAAGCGCGCTCCAGCCTGCTCGAGGATTACAGCGAACTTCGCCAGCATTACGTCTTCCACTGGAGGAACTGGCAGAGCACGCTGCTCAAGCTCGATGAACCCGAGCGCCCGTACGATCTCTATCGCTCCTCCGACCTGCGGTCTTGCGCACGCACGAGTCCAAGGATTTTCTGGGAGGCATCATCGCCAGCCTCTCCATTCCGTGGGGCTTTAACAAAGGCGACGAAGACCTCGGCGGTTATCACCTGGTCTGGCCGCGCGATCTGGTCGAGACCGCGGGAGCGCTGCTGGCAGCCGGCGCAGTCACCGACGCCGTCAGAGTGCTACGCTACCTGGAGTCCACGCAGGAGGCTGCGGGCAACTGGGCGCAGAATCTCTGGCTCGACGGCCGGCCTTACTGGAGCGGCGTCCAGATGGACGAGACCGCTTTCCCCATCCTGCTGCTTGACCTGCTGCGCCGCGAAGCCGCGCCGGGTCTGGGCAAGCTGGAGCGCTGGTGGCCGATGGTGCGCAACGCCGCCAGTTTCATTCTGCGCAACGGACCGGTCACGCAGCAGGATCGCTGGGAAGAAGAGGCAGGCTATTCTCCCTTCACGCTGGCGGCGGAAATTTCCGCGCTTCTGGCCGCAGCCGACATTGCCGGATTAACCGGACACGCCGACGCCGCCTCCACTCTTCGCGACACCGCCGACGCCTGGAATGACAATATCGAGCGCTGGGTTTATGCCACCGGCGGCGATCTCGCCCGGCAAATCGGCGTGGAAGGCTATTACGTGCGCATCGCTCCGCCGGACGACGATTGCGCAGCCTCGCCGACCCAAGGCTTCGTTCCCATCAAAAACCGCCCGCCGGCAGAGAATCAGACACGCGCGTCTCACGTCATCAGTCCCGACTCGCTGGCGCTGGTGCGATTCGGATTGCGGGCCCCCGACGATCCGCGCATTCTGAATACAGTTCGTGTGATTGACGCTTTGTTGCGCGTGCAACTGCCGCAGGGCCCATGCTGGTATCGCTACAACGGCGACGGCTATGGTGAGCACAAAGATGGCTCGCCTTTCGACGGCACCGGGATCGGCCGCCCCTGGCCGCTGCTGGCCGGAGAACGCGCTCACTATGAACTGGCCGCGGGCCGTCCCAGAGAAGCGGAAGCCTTGCTGACCATGATGGAAAACTGCACCACCGGCAACAGCCGCCTGCTTCCCGAGCAAGTCTGGGATGCCGACGATATCCCCGCCCTGGAACTTTTCCGGGGTAAGCCCTCGGGTTCGGCTTGCCCGTTGGTGTGGGCTCATTCCGAGTACATCAAGTTGCGCCGTTCGCTGCGCGACGTCAAGATTTTCGACCAGCCTCCGCAGACCGTACAACGCTATCTGGTGGAGAAACCGGCGCGGCAAGTCTTCGACTGGAGGTTCAACAACAAGTGCCGCTCCCTGCCCCGCCACAAAAAGCTGCGCATTGTGCTGCTTACGCCCGCGCTGGTGCACTGGAGTATCGACGGCTGGAAGACTTCCGTGGATACCAACACTCGCGACACCGGCATGGGCATCCACATACTCGACTTGCCGACAGCCTCGCTGCCTGCGGGAAGCGAGGTTGTGTTCACGTTCTATTGGCCGCTGGAGAATCGTTGGGAGGGTAAGGATTACAGCGTGACTGTGGAGTAGACAAGAGAAATGCTAAGCGTCTATAGCGGCGCAGCCCTCAGCATCAACAGACCTTGCACTTTTCCCCAATCATCGGTGGCCCGATTGAACGTCACCTCGCGGCGCTCATCGGAAAAGCGCAGGTCCATCAGAAAGATCTTGACGATCGAGTCCATTCTTGCGCCTTCCGTGGAGTATGCCGTGCTGTAAACCACTCCGCAGACCACATACAGGTGAGAATTCCACTGCATGAGCGGCGCTCGTTTTTCCGTGATCGCGCCGATCAGGTAGCCGGAATTGACGGCAGGCGCCAGCACAAATTCCGCTGTGACCATGATCGGGCGGCCATCGCTCAGCAGATGCCTTCCCTGCAGCTTGTTGGCAACCTCCTTCAAGGACTTTGGGTCCGCCCTTTGAACGTCGTCTTCAAGAGCGGAGTCTTTGCCGCAGCAAACATCCTTGTCGCGGAAAGCGATTTCCACCGAGGCCGCCAGGACATCGGAGGCGTCCTTGGACTTCGCCGTCAGCGCCGGCAGATCGTGGATGCGGACCTCTGTGTTGGGGTAATAAGTTTGCGCGTGCGCGAAGCAACCAACCAGGAGGCACGGGGCCACGACATAGCTGGCAAGAAGCGCAGACCTGAGAGAACGAGGCTTAGTCACGCATCACCTCTCTACAGCCTTCGTACCGCGACCACTCGCTACGGCGATACCTCTGCGCCGGCGTTCGAGTAAATCAGTTCCACCACCGTGCAGTCGTCGCTGAGAGGAGTACCGGCGCAGAACTCGGTGACCGCGGAGAAGATGCCCTCCAGCGTGGGAGTCTTCGCCGTGGCCGTTTCCAGCCGCGAATCTTCGAAGAAATCACCCATCGAATTTTGCGCTTCGGTCACACCATCCGTCACCAGGATGAAGCGGTCGCCCGATTTGAGCTGGCAGCGGGCGCTTTCAAACGTCGCATCCGGGAGCAAGCCTACCGGCACATTGCCGTGCGGCGGACGCATCACCTCTCCCCCACAGACCAGCAGAGGCTGCACGTGACCGCAATTGACGTATTCCAGATCGCCGTCCCGGCGCAGGCGCGCCAGCAGGACCGTCGCATATTTTTCTCCCACCAGTTTTTCGGTAAAAAAGTGGTTCACGGCAGCGACCACATCCAACAGCGGCATGCCCGAACTTAAATGCGAATAGATCATTCCCTGCAGAGTGGAGGCCAGCAGCGCCGCGGAGACTCCCTTGCCACTCACATCTGCGAGCACGACCGCGAGGCCCTCCTTCGTATTGATCGCATCGAAAAAGTCGCCTCCAATTTCTTTACAAGACAGATTCTTGCCGCGCAGTTTGGCATACGGCACGTCCGGAATCTTCACCTGCATCAATCGCTGCTGGATGCTGGCGGCGATGGTCAGTTCCTGCTGATAGCGCCGCGATTCTTCTTCCGCCTGTACCAGCCGGGCGTTCTCGATCAGCGATCCGGCTTCTGTAGCGATAGCCCGCAGAATGTCGTGGCCGACGCCGGAAAACTCCCGCGAAGCAAAGCGCGAGTCTACATACAAAACCCCCGCCACTTCCGAGGCGGCGTCGGGCGCGGGCGTCTGCTGGTCGCGGACGGCCTGCACCTGCCGCTTGCGCAGCGGAATGCAAATCACGGTGCGCAGGTCGTAGGCCACAATGCTCTGCCGCGACCGCCAGGTCCATCGAACTGCCGGTATCGGTGAGCAGAAACTCCGAATTCGAACGCAACGATTCGTCGAGCGCGGAGTGGGAAATCGTTTTGTCATCCAGCAGGGCCTCGCCTTTGCTGTTGCGGCCCGCCGCCAGCCGCAGGTTACCTTCGTCGTCTTTGAGAAAGACATAGCCGCGTTCGGCGCGCGTCAGCCGCAGCGTCACCTCCAGCATGGTCATCAGGATTTCGTCGAGCACGCCCGCCGTGTTCAGCTTGCGGGCCGCTTCCAGAAACAAAGTCAACTTCTCGAGGTCGGTGGCCTCCTGCGAGATCTGGATTCCGGAAATCTGGCTCAGGAAGTCGCGCGCCGTGTTCGAGGTGCCGTGCGCCGGATTGAAGATGGCGTAGGTCGAATCGCGCGCGCCAAACTCCAGGCGATCGTTGCGCTCCAGCTTTTGCCGCTGGATACGCTCTCCGTTCACGAACGTGCCGTGCTTGCTGCCCTGGTCGACGAGAAAGAAACCAGCTTCTTCCAGCACGATGAGCGCGTGGTCGCGCGAGACGCGGGGATCGGCGATCACCAGATCCTTGTCGACCTTGCGCCCGACGCTGAACGGAGTCCGGTTAAGGACAATGTTCCGCTGCTCGTTGCCTTGCACCAGCACCAGCGCGGGAAACACGCCCGAGCCGGAAGACTTCCCACGGCTTATCGCATTCAAGGTCATGGGGTGGAGCGCCGCCTCCGCCCAGTTTACCCGGAGGCGGCGCAAGTAAGCATAATGACAGGAATCAGGCCCACTCGGGAAGAGCCTCCCTGGAAACTGCCGGTAGCGCTTCCGCCACTGCTCCGGTAGACTGCGGCGGCGTGCCTCCTCCGGACACAACTCGCCAGCGGGCACTGTTCCCTCGAACAAAGACTCTGATTTTTCTTGTCTTCGTCGCCCTGCTGGCCGGCTTTGCCGGCACACGCCTCTCGCATTCGCTGCGGGGCACCGATTTCCCTGATTTTTATTGCGCCGCGCGCATGCTGGCTGAGGGTCACGGACAGCAACTCTATGATGCCGAACTCCAGCGTCAATACCAGGCTCGCTACGCCGGAAGAGTGGGCACGCTATACATCCACCCGCCCTTTGAAGCGGTGCTCTATGTCACGGTAGCCTGGCTCCCGCTGCGCCGCGCCTACCTGCTGTGGTCTTTTCTGAGCCTGACATTTCTCGCCGCCGGCGCGCGCTGCCTGGCGAAGGAAATCCTCTTGCCCTGGGATTGGCGTGTAGGGCTCGCGGCCTCGCTCACGTTTGTTCCCGCGTTGCTCTGTCTTGTGCAAGGTCAGGATTCCCTGCTGCTGCTGTTGCTGGTGGTCCTCGCGTTCACAGGCCTGCGGCGCGGCGGCGCGTTCGCCACGGGATGTTGGCTCGGCCTTGGACTCTTCAAGTTTCATCTCGTGCTGCCGCTGCTGCTGGTGCTCGTTTTGACTCAAAGCAGAACCGCCAGAATGGGGCTTGTGAAAGGCTTCGGCCTGGTTGCGCTAGCGCTGGTGGGATTGTCGGCCGCCGTCTCCGGATGGTCCGTATTCCTTGTCTATCCAGAGTTTCTGGCACGTCTGCAGGCTCAGCCATTCGCCGGAGTTATTCCCCAAGCCATGGCCAACTTCCGAGGATTGACCTATTTCTTTTTTCGCGGCAACCAATCGCCGTGGGCCATCGCCACGTTGTCGGTCGTGTCCGCGGCAGCGCTGATCAAGACGGTGACCGGCTGGAGACACGCTCGAATCGCGGAAGCAAACGAGGTCGATCTGGCATTCGCCGATACTGTGCTGTTTGCGCTGCTGGTCAGCTACCACCTCAACCCGCACGACCTCAGCCTTCTGTTGTTGCCGATGGTTCTGCTGCTCCGCGACGCTGCAGGACCGACGCAACCGCTGACGAATTCTCCCCGTCGGTTGATCATCGCCCTTTCCGCACTACTCTTCTTGCCTCCGCTACACCTGCTCGCCTTGCAGGCGCATGCCTATGCACTGGTCTCGGTTCCGTTGCTTGCCTTACTTGCAGTCAGCGCAACCCGGCGCGGCTCATCCTGCGCGTAAAAGAAAATCAGGGCGAACACCCACACCGGCAGCGCAAACGTCGCAAAGAACGGCCACCTCCAGCCATCGAGTGCCCATGCCCGCGAGACCAGCAAGTAGATCACTGTCAGGCCGAGGCTCGCAGCCCACTGCCATCCCACGAGAATCGCACCCACGCCGTATGCCAAACGGCGCGCCCGTGACCGCGACACGAACGCCGCCCGCTCCCGCACCAGCAGCACAATTACGGGCAGGAGAAGAACCTGGTTGTAGGGTGCGTACATCGGAATCACGAGCACCGTCAAGGCCAGCACCAGCGCTGTCGCAGCACTGAATCCTGACGAGTCTGGTTGCTCTCGCCGTAGCTTCCATAGCGGCGGCCCACACGCGAAGATAGCGATCACGGCAAGGATTTGCGCGCTAATGCGGCCCACCGTCCCACCTGCGACGGAACCCAAAACCTCATTCAGCATGACTTCGAGCACGGACTGATTCTGCGTGTATTGATGGTATTGCCCGATGGCCCCGGCAAACATTCGCCACCAGCCGGGCAGGATGATCTCTGCGCCGGCCAGCAACACTGCCATCACCAGCCCAAACCCGAGCGCCAATTTTCGCCGCGCCCGCCAATCGCCCACCGCCCATAAAAGCAGCCATACCACAAGCGGCCATGCCAGTTGCGGCTTGATCGTCGCTAGCGCCAGCAGCGCTCCGCCGAGGAACAGGAAGCCGCTGGCCACGCAGGAAACAGATCCAGCCAGAAAAACCGCCACCAGCAGGCTCAGTTGCTGCAACTTGATTCCTTGCACTGCTGGAAAGCTCCCCAGCGTGAGGGCGATGCAAGCGGCAACGGCCATCAGCGGCAACTCCCAGCGTAGCGCCCGAAGCCACAGCCAAACGCTGGCCGCCGTCAAGCCCACCAGCAGCCAGTGAAAAAATATTTGTACGCCGTGAAAGGGCAAGCCGATCAGCGGCGCCAGCAAGAACACCACATACACCGGATAAGCGAATCCCTGCCGATCCTTGGGATCGTCAGGCCGAGCCGGATTCAGCTCGCGGCCGTAGTATCCCTTCTGGATTTCTGTCGTGATGTCGTTGCCGTAGGGATTGCGATGGTGCAGCAGCAGTTCGCGCGCTCCCAGCCAACGCGGGTAAAGATCGGAGAGATTGCCCCGCGGACGTTCGTGCACTGCAGAGTCGGCTTTTTCGTAGGGAATCAGCACGCACTGCACGTAGAACCACATGCTGCCCGCGCACAGCAGCGCAATCCACACTTCGAGTTGAAAAGTCTTGCGCAAGGTGAGTAAGGGGAAACGGACCGCGACTCCGGCCTCGTTCAGCCCCGAATGTCCGGCTCCCTGGCCGTCCATGTTACAACTTATGCTCTGAAGAACTCCTCATGAAGCTGCGCATCGCAGTTTCGGCGGCTATCGGCGTGGCCAGCGGCGTCTTCTGCTGGTTCCTGATGAAGCACTTTCATCAGGACGCCGCCGATTTCCGCTGGGCTCTGCATCTTGCGCAAAGGCTGCTCGCCCGGCAAAATCCCTACGACACTCCCCTGGAGCAGTATCCCTTGACGGCGGCGCTCTTCGCGCTGCCCTTCGTGCGCCTGCAACCCGAGATTGCTGCCAGCATATTCTACGGGCTCAGTTCCGCGCTGCTTGCCTTTGGGCTTACGCGGCACAGCTATCGCGGCGTAATGATCTTTCTCGCCTACCCCTATTGGGCCGGATTGCTCACCGTCCAGTGGTCTCCCATCATCGCCGCCAGCGCCTTTTTTCCGTTACTGTTGCCAGTAACCATGGCTAAGCCGCAGGTCGGGATGCCGGTCTTCTTCACACACGCGAGCCGCCGCGGTATCGTGGCCTGCTTCATCGTTGCAGCGATAAGCCTCGCCGTTCTGCCCAAGTGGCCTCTGCTTTGGATCGCGCAGATGAAGAACTATGAGCACTTCATTCCGCTCCTTGTGCTGCCTGGGCCGCTGTTGTTGCTTGCGCTGTTGCGTTATCGGGATCGCGACGCGATTCTGCTGCTGCTGGCCGCTTGCATGCCGCAGCGGTGGTTTTTCGACAGCTTCATCCTGTGGCTCATTCCAAAATCGCGGCGCGAGATTCTCGCCACCATTTTCTTCAGTTGGGGTGCGGGCATCTGGCGCTGGTACTACGTTCCGCACAACTTCACCGAGGTAGGAAGGTGGGCCGTGATCTTTCTCTATCTGCCGATGCTCGTTGTGGTCCTGTTGCGGCGCTATCGCAATCCGGACTATAGGGAATAGTCAGGACCGAGATTGAAGTTTTGATCGCGCGACACCTCCTTGCCGATTTCCCACACCCACCAGAGCAAAGGAATCGCCATCAGATTCACCGCGCTGCCCACGAGCCAAAGCACAATCCACAACGGGCTGATTAATACGGGCAAAACCGGAAGCCACAACAATCTCCTGCGCGGTTCTTGCGTGAGCACGCGCACGTAATAGTCGGTAATCAAGACCAGCGGCAGAACCAGCAGGCTCAGGTCATGCATATTGGTTTGCCAGCCGGCCAATCCCGATACCACAATGGCCAGCGAGAATTGCAGCTCGAGGCTTTGCGGCCGGGATGTTCCGCGCACTCGGGTCGCCGCGAAAAGAAACAACAGGACTGAACTGAGTAGTCCCACCACAGTCCCGGCCGTCTTCGAAAAAGGGGAAAGCAGGCCCAGCGCCAATCCCCGAAGGTTCGGAGCAAACCCCGCGGCAACCCCACCTAAGCTGGGCGTCTTCGTTATCTGCAGAACAAATTCAGGATAGAGAAGCAAACTTCGCCAGCCCGCCAAACCGGCCGAAATCAGCACAAGCACCACTGACACGACTGCGAACCCAATCGCCACGCGTCTTCGTTTCCAAATCACGAGGAGCAGAACGATCGGGATTATGAACTGAAACTTGAACGCGCCCAAAGCAAACCAGCAGCCCGCAAGCAAGTCCGACTCTCGCATCAGCGAATTGAACCCCAGCACGCAAAGCAACAACAGCAAGATGGAATCCTGGCCCTGCAGGAAACAGCCAAAAACTGGAAAGAACGCGAGACTCCCGATTACAAATTCCCAAGGCGGAATCAAGCGAAGCGTATTCACCGACCGCCGCAACAGCAGAGCTATACCGAAAAGTGCAATCAAGTTCAGCAAGTCCCACACGGCAAATGCCTGGGCATAAGGCAACCAACTTAGCGGCACGAAGATCAGCGCCTCAAAAGGCGGGTGGATGTAGGGTAAAGGGCCGTGTCGAGAGGGGATCTGCCCCACTGAACTTTTCTGCACCTCATACTGTACGTGCTCGTCATAAAGCTGATGTCCGAACCCTTCGCGTAAGATCGTCGCTGCCGTGTAGAAGACCGTGAAGTCCGGATATCCGCGCTTGATGCGTTCCCTGAGATTGATGAAAAACAGCAGGTGCAGACACAACATCCCTGCGATGAATATCCGCAAGAGGCGCCGCCGCGATTTGGATACGATCGCCGGCATGAATCGTCTTCTCGTATCAGCCACGATGGATTGCGATTCTACCTTGCTCGCCAATCACCCGCTATGATGGATTCCTCATGAAAGGCTTGCTCGCTGTAAAACCCACTTTCCTGGCAGTCCTCTTTCTCGGCCTGTTCGCCATGGCAGCGCGCAACGTCACCGATCCGGACGTCTGGTGGCACCTCAAGACCGGGCAGTACATTGCCGAGCACAAAAGCGTTCCGCGCACGGATCCGTTTTCCTACACCCGCGCCGGAGAGCCCTGGGTTGCGCATGAGTGGCTTACCGATCTTTTGCTCTACCAACTTGAACGCATCACAGGTTTTGGCGGGTTGATCGTTGTCTTTGCCGCGGTCCTCTGCGCGGCATTCTTCTTGCTTTGCCTGCGCTGCGGCCCCAATTTCTACGTTGCGGGCGTGGCCATGCTCTATGCAGCCTGGGCCAGCATGCCTGTCTGGGGAGTGCGTCCCCAGGTTCTTTCTCTTTTGTTGACCAGCCTGTGGCTGCTGATTCTCGAGCGTTCCGAGCGCGATCCAAAACTTCTTTGGTGGACGCTCCCGCTGACGTTGCTCTGGGTAAATCTGCACGCCGGATTCGTTCTGGGTCTCGCTCTGTCTGCACTGTTCCTCGCGGGAGAGTTAGTCGAACGCTCGCTTGGTCGCTCCCAGCCGGGCGCGTCGCATTTAAGAACTGCAGCGCTCATACTTTTACTCGATCTACTGATAGTGCCTCTGAATCCCAACGGCCTGCGAATGTTCTCCTACCCGGTTGAGACGCTTCGGTCAGCCGCCATGCAGAACTACATCGCCGAGTGGGCCTCACCCAATTTCCATCATGCCGAGTACTGGCCTTTCCTGCTAATCGTGCTGGGTACGTTCGCCGCTCTCGGTTGTTCTCGCCGCGACGTGCGCCTGCGCGACCTGCTTCTGTTACTGATCAGCCTGTACGCGGGCCTCTGTTCTATCCGCATGATACCGTTGTTCGTCTTGATCGCAGTGCCGCTCGTTTGCCTGCGGGTCGGGGACTGGCCCACGAGCCGATCCCAGCCGTTGCGCCCACAGCTCGGTGTCTGCTCCCTGGATCAACGGCGCGATCATGCTGGCCATGGCTGTCTTCGCCCTCGTCCACACCGCCCAGGTGATCCAGCGCCAGCCGCAGGCCGAGATGCAGCGCTTCCCTGCCCGCGCGGTGGCATTCCTACAAACCCATCCCTCGGGCCACATCTTTAACCACTACGACTGGGGAGGTTATCTAATCTGGAGGCTTTATCCTTCCACTCGCGTCTTCATCGACGGCCGGGCTGATGTTTACGGCGAGCAACTGCTAAATCAGTTCGCCAACACTTATCAGTTCAAAGGCCCCTGGCAGCAGACCCTGGAGCACTGGAACATCGACACGGTACTTGTCCCCGCGGATTCCGCCCTCGCGACCGGTTTGCGGAGTTCCCCCGGCTGGAAGGTTGCCTACGAAGATTCCCAGGCTGTCGTCCTGAGTGCGCCTTTTCGTGCCGCCCCTGCGGAGGCAACGCCGCAGTTACCGTGGCATACAAGAAATTACACCTCTCTGAGCATTTTGCAGGTTATTATGGGTGTTAACAGCTCAGGATAGGTTTCTCGGCGGCCGATAAGAGTAATTGGGTGGCAAGTCGTTGAGACCTCGGGCTTTCGATATGCTTGGGAAGGCGGTTGTTGTTTTCTTAGGAGGGCAGAGAGTTATGGATCATCTTTGGAGATTGTGGCGCGAGGAGGAAGGGCAGGATATCGCGGAGTACGCCGTGATGCTGGCCGTGATCCTCGTGATCGTTGTGGGCACGATTCGGCTCATCGGCTCCAACGCGAATAATGTTTTCTCCAACGTCGCCAGTTCTATTCAGTGAGCAAATCACGGCGCATTACGAGAGCGGCAATCCCAGGTGACGACGGGGATGCCTGCGCTTGCTCATCCTGACGGAGCACTATGAACCGCACTCGTTTGTTGATGATCGGTGGTCTGGCTTTGGCCTTGGGAGCCTTGGTCAGTGTCTGGGTTTATAAAGCCATGCAAGGGAGAGGCCCGGCGACCAGCGAGCCCGGCGCAGACGTGATCGTGGCTCTCGATGACATCCAGGTGGGAGCCCGAATCGAGGATCATGACGTGCGGATCGCCAGGTTCCCCACCTCTGGCGTGCCTGGTGGAGCTTACACCAGGAAATCTCAAGTGCTGGGCCGCGGCGTAATCATTCCCGTCTCTAAGGGCGAATTCATTTTGCCCAGCAAGCTGGCTCCTGAAAATGCCGGGTCCGGTTTGCCTTCTCTGATCCCGCCGGGGATGCGCGCCGTCTCAGTGCGAGTGAATGAGGTGGTCTCCGTCGCCGGCTTCGTCGGTCCCGGAACCCGCGTCGATGTACTGCTCACCGGAACTCCCAACGGCAGCACGGAGCCTCAAACCACTACGGTCCTGCAGAACGTGGCCGTGATTGCCTCCGGCCACACCCTCGAGCGCAGTGCTTCCGGGGAAGCCCAGAATACACCAGTGATCACGCTTCTGGCTTCGCCTGAGGACGCCGAACGCCTCACCCTGGCCAGTTCCGAGGGCAGGATTCAACTCTCCCTGCGCAACCCGCTCGACACGCATCAGGATTCCGTGGACGCAGCCAATGCCAAGGGTCTGTACAAGGGCGGCACCGTAACTGCGCCCCCGCCCCGGGCGACGGTTCACCCCGTAAAGCAGAAGACTGAGAAACCGCCTCCCGCTCCGTCGCTCTTCAGTGTAGAAGTTTATAAAGGGGACAAGAAGACTGTCGTTCCGATGCCGGAACACAGCAGTGAAGATTCCAAGTAGCCGGAGAGCAGTTTCGGCCGCGCGTTCGGTAGGCCGCATAGCAAGTTTCCTCATGTGGAGAGGAATCATACGATGAAGGTTCGCACGACAATTTTTGTAGTGGTCGCACTGTCGTTTCTACTCCCGCTGTTCGTTCTGTCAGGGTCAGCTCTGGCCGAGGCCTTGCTTCAACAGCCCGCGGCCCAAGCGCCCCAGGAACCAACTCCCCCGGCCACCGCTCAGACCACTCTTCCGCCGCAGTCGGCCCAGCCTCAAGGTTCGGCCCCGCTGCGCGTCATGGTCGACAAATCTCTGCTCATCAATACCACCGAGCAAATCAAGCGCATCTCGGTGACCGATCCTAATGTCGCCGATCCCACCGTTCTTACTCCCACCCAGATTCTGGTTCACGGGCGAGCCCCCGGCGAAGTTTCCCTGATCATCTGGGACGAAAACGAACGCTCGCGCAGCTTCGATCTCCGCGTGGACGTGGATGTCAGCGCCGCCGCCGAAGAAGAGCATCGCGTCTTCCCTGAGGAACAGATCTCCGTCACCCCTTCGCGCGCCGCCATCGTTCTCTCCGGACACGTCACTACGGAGGACGTTGCCAAGCGCGCCGGAGAACTGGCTTCCGCGTACTCGAAAAATGTTGTCAACGTGCTCACCTTCGGTCCCGTGGGCGCACAGGAAATCCTGCTGGAAGTGAAGTTCGCCGAGGTCGACCGCTCCGCAACCACCCAACTGGGGGCCAACTTTTTCTCCACCGGCGCCGGCAATTTTCTAGGAACCGGTACCACCGGCCAGTATGGCGGCTTCGGCCCGGTACAGATCACCCAAACCCAGGGACAAAGCCCTCCCATCACGGCCAATCAAACCGTCAGCAATGTCCTGAACATGTTCTTGTTCCGCCCTGACATTCACCTGGGTGTCGTGATTGAGGCGCTGCAGTCCAAGAACCTTCTTCAGATTCTGGCCGAGCCCAACCTCATCGCGGTCAATGGCAAGAAGGCCAGCTTCCTCGCCGGTGGCCAGTTCCCTTTCCCCATCGTGCAGCCCGGTGCGGGATTCACCGCCGTCACCATCTCCTTCAAGGAGTTTGGCGTGAAGCTGGAGTTCACCCCCGTGATCATGCCAAACGGCAACATTCACCTCACCGTGGCTCCTGAGGTCAGCACTCTGGATTTCGCCGACGCGCTCACCATTTCCGGCTTCACTGTTCCGGCTTTGAGCACGCGTAAGGCTGAGACCGAATTCGAGTTGAGGGATGGGCAAAGTTTCGTAATCGCGGGCTTGATTGACAATCGCGTCACCGATATTTGGAACAAGATACCGGGCCTGGCCGACATTCCGATCCTGGGTAATCTCTTCAAGAGTAAGAGTCTCCAGAAGAGCAACTCGGAACTGATGGTCCTTTGCACGGTGCATCGGGTCTCGCCCAATGCCGAAGCCCCCGCCGGACCGAAGAATCCGGAACCTTTCATGAACAACGAGAAGTTCGATGCGAAAAAGCCTTTGTTGAGCGTTCCACGGCCATTCTGATCAGGTGAACTGACCGGCAACTGTGTCTTGAGGAGTAGAGTATACGTAGGTATGCCCGAGCTTTCCGTCGTTATCGTGGCCCTGGACAACGAGCAGCGCACCGTGCTCCAGGTGTTGGTGGACGGCACCAGCGTGGCCCGTACGGTCCATACTTGCGCCAGTTTTCCGGTGGCGGCATCGGATCCCGTCATGCGGCGTGTGCAGGCGGCCACTCCTGACGTCCTGCTGGTCGATATCCCCGGCGACAATCCCGCCGCGGCCATGCGCGCGATTGAACTCCTGCATCAGGAACTGCCCGACTCGGCGTTGTTCGCGATCGGAAATCTGAACCAGCCGCAGGTCATCGTGAGTGCCATGCGCGCCGGCGCTCGCGAGTACATCGAGCGCCCCACCACCACCACCGATCTGCTGGAGGCTTTTGTCCGTCTGACCACAGCCCAGCGCCGGGTTCAGAAGGAAGGGCCGCGCGGCAAGGTGTTCACCATCGTTAATGCCAAAGGCGGCAGCGGAGCAACCACCGTGGCCGTCAACCTTGCCCTGGCGCTGCAGGCAGCCCATGGCCAGACGGTTCTCGTGGACCTCGCCCCCCTCGGGCACACCGCGCTGCATTTGAACCTCAAACCCTTGTTCACCCTGGCCGATGCCACGCGCAATCTCCACCGCATGGATAGCTCGCTGCTGGAAAGTTTCATGACCCGGCACGCCGGCGGCCTGCAGTTGCTGGCGGGAACCAACGCACCGGCCGCCATCGAACCATCGACCACCGAGTTTGTCCGGCTCTTCGACTTGCTGGTCACGCACTACCGTTACGTCGTCGTGGATAACTCCTCCCGCCTCGATGCCGCCAGCCGCCTGGTCGCCAACTTGTCGGAGTGCATACTGCTGGTGGCCTGCACCGACGTGGCCTCCCTGTGGAGTGCGGCTCGTGTGCAACAATACTTCGGAGAAACCGGCCACCGCGAACGCGTGCGGTTGCTCCTCAACCGTTTCCGCAAGGTGCCGGGCTTTAGCGAGGCGGATGCGGAAAACGCCGCTGGGATCAAATTGTTGTGGCGCGTCCCCAATCAGTATTTCGCTATCTCCTCGGCCATCGATCGGGGCTCACCGGTGATGGAGCAAAGTCACACCGAGATTGCCCGATGTTTTTCCGGGCTGGCGAACGAATTGACCCGCAACGACGTCGACATGAAACGTGCTCACTGGTCGTTGTTTAAGACAGTGTAGGTTTAAGACGGTATAGCATTTTATGGCCAATCTGCAGACCTTCGAGCACAGCGAGTACCAGCAGGTAAAGGCCGACCTGCACCGCAAGATCCTCGATCGCCTTGATCTGGAAAAACTGGGCCGCTCCACCGGCGACTCGGCCCGCGAAGAAGTTCTGGTCCTCATCCGCAACTCGGTCAACAGCGAGGTCATTCCCCTCAGCTTCGCCGAGCGCGAGCGGCTCTCCCGTGAAATTCTCGACGAGATCTTCGGACTCGGTCCGCTCGAACCCCTGCTCAAGGACCACACCATTTCCGATATTCTGGTCAACCGCTTCGATAAGGTCTACATCGAGCGCGCCGGCAAGCTGGAATTGACCGGCCTGTCCTTCAAAGACAACCAGCACCTCATGCAGATCATCGAGCGCATCGTTTCCCGCGTGGGCCGCCGCGTCGATGAATCTTCTCCCATGGTCGATGCCCGTCTGGCCGATGGCTCCCGCGTGAACGCGATTATTCCACCCCTCGCCTTGGACGGCGCCTGCCTTTCCATCCGCCGTTTCGGACGCGACCCGGTCACGGCCCGCAACATGATCGAGAACCACACCCTCACCGAGGCCATGCTTGAACTTCTCTCCATCATGGTGAAGGGGAAATTGAACCTGCTGATCTCCGGCGGAACCGGCGCCGGCAAAACCACCTTGCTCAACGTGCTTTCCGGCTACATTCCCAACGTGGAGCGCATCGTCACCATTGAGGACGCCGCCGAACTGCAGCTCAAGCAGGAGCATGTGGTCCGCCTCGAAACCCGCGCCCCCAACATCGAAGGCAAAGGCGCAGTCCGCCAGCGCCAGTTGGTGATCAACAGCTTGCGTATGCGGCCCGACCGCATCGTGGTCGGCGAGGTCCGCGGCGAAGAAGCCTTCGACATGTTGCAGGCCATGAATACCGGCCATGAAGGTTCGCTTACCACGGTTCACGCCAACTCCGTGCGCGATGCCTTGGCCCGCGTGGAGAACATGGTTTCGATGGCGAATCTCAACATTCCCGAGCGCGCCGTGCGCCATCAGATTGCCTCTGCCATTCATGCCGTGGTACAGGTCGCCCGCTTGTCGGACGGCACCCGCAAGGTCATCTCGATTTCCGAGGTCACCGGCATGGATGACGAATCCATCTCCATGGAGGATATTTTCGTGTTTGAACGGCGCGGCATTGACGAAAACGGAAAAGTGCGCGGAACCTTCCGCGCCACCGGATTCCGCCCGTTGTTCGCCGAGCGGCTGGCGACGTCGGGCGCGCGGCTGCGCCCCGCACTGTTTGAGTCGAAGACCGAGATTTAAGAAGGAAATTGTTGATTGCTGATTGTTGATTCAGAACCAGAGTCGATCCGGCTTTCAATCAGCAATCAACAATCAGCAATTGGGTTAAAGATCTATGCCCGCACTCTTGATTGCTCTTCTCGTGTTCGTCGTGGTTGCCCTGGCAACCTTCGCCGTCGCTTCTCTGTTCGACGAACGGCGCGCTCAAGCTCGCCTGATAAGAGATCGTCTGGCCACGGTGCAGAAGGCGCCGGAGCGCGATCCGAACGAAGAACTCGCCCTGCTGCGCGACGAGCAGTTCAGTAGGATTCCCGCTCTCGACACTTTGCTGCGCCGCTCCGCGCGAGTTTCGGCCATGCAGGACTCGTTATTGCAGGCGGGCATGAAATTTCGCGCCGGCAATTTTCTCGTGTTATGCATGATCTGCGGCGTTCTGGCCGGACTCCTGGTTTTGGTCTTGACCAAGAATCCTGCCATCGGCTGGGCCGCCCTGGTCATCGGCGCGGTACTGCCCTACGCCTTTGTGTCCTACCGCCGCCAGAAGCGCTTTGAAAAGATCGAGGAGCTTTTTCCCGAGGCCATCGACACTCTGGCCCGCGCCGTCCGCGCCGGACACGCCTTCACCACCGCTCTGGAAATGATTTCCAACGAAATCTCCGAGCCTCTGGCCAGCGAATTCCGCAAACTTTATGAGGAACAGAAGTTCGGCATGCCGGTACGCGACGCCCTCATGAATCTCACCCAGCGCGTGCCCCTGGTGGACGTGAAATTCTTCGTCACCGCCGTCATGCTGCAGCGCGAAACCGGCGGTAACCTTGCCGAAATCCTCGACAACTTGTCGTATGTAATCCGCGAACGGTTCAAGATTCAGCGCCAGGTGCGGGTTCACACCGCCCAGGGCCGCCTCACCATGGCCCTGCTCATGGCCATGCCGCCCACGGTCGTGGCTATTCTCCTGTTTTTCAGCCCGGACTTTGTCAAACCGCTTTTTTATGATCCCTTTGGCCACATCTTGCTTGTGGTCGCGATTACCCTGCAAACCGTTGGCTATTTCGTGATCCGGAAGATCATTAAGATCCAGGTATAAGATGCCTTTGCTGATCCTCGTCATCGTCGTATTTGTGACCGTCGTGGCGGTGGTATTTGCCTTCGGCGCGGCCGTGGTCACGCCCAGTTCCGTGCTGGGAGCCCGCCTCCGTGCTCTGGGTGGGCAGCAGGTCCATGCCCCCGAGAAGCCGGTGGTCAAGGTGAGAGAGCGGATCGAGCAGGCCCTCGATCCCATCAGCAAGGCCATTCCGTTGTCGCCCTCCGACGTCTCCCGCACCCGCGCCTGGCTCATCCAAGCCGGGCTTCGCGAGCCGCGCCATGTCAGCTACTATCTCGGCACCCGTCTGGTGTTCTCTTTTCTCGGCCTCGCCGGGGTAATCGCCTTTTCCGGTTTCAATAGCCTGGCCTTGCTGGTCTGCGTGCCCGCATTCGGTTTCTTCCTTCCCCGCTTTTTCCTCAAGCGCATGATTAAAGACCGCCAGCAGCGCATCCGCATCGCCCTGCCCGACGCTCTCGACCTCACCGTGATTTGCGTGGAAGCTGGATTGGCCCTTGACCAGGCGCTGATGCGCGTAGGCAAGGACTTGCATCACGCCCATCCCGACCTCAGCGAAGAATTCCACCTTGTCAACCTCGAGATGCGCGCCGGCAAGCCCCGCGCCGAGGCGCTGCGCAATCTCGTCGACCGCACCGGTGTGGATGACATTCGCGCTCTCGTGGGCACTCTCATCCAGACCGATCGCTTTGGCACCAGCGTGGCTCAAGCCTTGCGGGTTCACTCGGACTCTTTGCGCACCGCCCGCCGCCAGCGGGCGGAAGAGCAAGCTGCCAAAACCACCATCAAGATGGTTCCTCCCCTGGTTATATTCATTCTGGTACCGTTCCTCGCCGTCACGGTTGGTCCGCCCCTCATTCAGGCCTATCGCTCCGTTTTCGGGAAGTGAGCAGCATCCAACCGAGGAATCAGGAGTCGTCATGCCGGGTTTAGTCCCTCAGGGCCAGGCTTTCAACCAAACCCGCCAGCTCTACCTGGCCACCAACCTCGCGGTGGCCCAGACGCACTGGTCCCGGTTGCGTGGCCTGCTGGGAGCCTCCCAAGGTGACTTTGGTAACGGCTGCGGTCTCTGGATTCGTCCTTGCCGGGGAATTCATACGCTTGCTATGCGGTTCCCCATTGACGTAGTCTATTTAGATAGAGCCGGGACGGTAGTACACCTCGAGCACAATCTCCAGCCCTGGCGTTTCTCCCCCGTCCGCATGCAGGCAGCCTCAGTCCTGGAGTTACCCAGCCACACCGTGGCCAGAACTGAAACCGCATTGGGCGACCATATTGAAATCAAGATGAAAATGAAGGAAACTAGCTAACAGATTGTTTCCCCCCGGCATCACACCGAAGCCAGAATAAAGCGCTCGCTTGACCGAAGTTCTCCAACTCGAACAGATCGCCATCGCCCACCTTCATGATGAGCCGAAGCTGCTGGTCCATTGGTCCCCGCGCTGGCAGGAGTTCGTCACCAACATCGGTCCGGCTTTTTCACGCTCGCGTGTGCGGCTGGCCGGTGAAGCCCCCGACACTCTCATGCCTTATCGGGGCATGCTTAAGTCGTTCTCCATGCAGTTCTTGTTGCTGTTCGTCCTGGTAATTCTTCCGCGGCAGATTGACCGCCTCCGTCCCTACGCCGCACCCAAGGTGCGGCCCTACGAAGTGATCTACTACTCCGGCGACGAACTGCCGCGCACCGAAGACCTCGGCGGTGCTCAGTCTGGGAACACCGGCCGGGCTGGCGGCCAGGAGGCGCATCACCGCACCCAGACCATTCGCGTGGCTCGCGGCGGCTCGCTGGCACCGCAAGTCGTCGACGCTCCCGACCTTAAACTTCCTTCCTCCACTGTCGCCGTCGCCAACCTGCTTGCCTTCAAGTCCAACCCCGGCCCACCCCCGGCCGAAGGCTTGCGCTCTTCGCTCAGGGCTCCGAGTCTTCCGGCCAACGTAATCGCTCCCGCGCCGGCCAACGTCACGCGCGATCAGTCCCGCGGCGGAGTCGCTCTCAACTCAGTCGTGCCGCCCGCGCCCAACGTCCGATCCGAGCACACACTCTATACGCCGACTCTCGACTCCAGCATCATCGCTCCGGCTCCCCATCTTTCGCGGGATCGCACCCGAGCCGCACCTTCGTTAAGCCCCAACGTGGTTGGCCCCGCATCCGCGCGTGTCTCGCGCGATAGGGCGCGTTCCACTCCGGTGCTCAACGCCAGCGTGATCCCGCCCGCTCCCGCAACCGTGGGCCGCGAGGTCGCGCCATCGCGAGTGCAGATGAACGATGTTGCCATCGTGCCTCCACCAGTTTCCGCGCCGGAGCGCGAGAGTGGCCGCAATGCCAAACTCAACCTTCCCGCTCCCTCCGTCATCGCGCCACCGCCGTCCGCGGATTCCGCGCGCGACCTGCGTCGGCTGGAGAGCGGCAGCTCGCGCGCCGCTCTGACAACCGTGGTTCCTCCACCGCCAACCCCAGCCGCCAGCAACTCGTTGTTGAGCAATATCATTGGCAAGTTCTTTGGCACGCAGGACGTCGTGCCGCCTCCACCCACCGTCTCCTCAGGAAGCGCCTCCGGAGGTGGCCGCAGCGCTGGCGGCGCAGCGGGCGGATCGCTCGGCGGCAACGTCATTCCGCCTCCGCCCCAAGTCGGAGGTTCGGCCGGGGGAGGCTCCGGAACAGCGCGTGGCTCTGGCAGAACACAGGGCACCCTCGGCGGGCAAAACGTAATCCCTCCGCCGCCATCGGTCTCAAGCACTGGCGCCGGAAATGGCTCGCCGTCGGGGTCGGGAAATTCCGGCGGATCTGGCAATGGCACGCTCCTCGCCGACAATATTATTCCTCCGCCTCCCTCCGTCGGCTCTGGTTCCGGCCTCTCCGGCACAGGCAATAGAGGCTTCGGCCTCGGAGGTCCCGGCGACGCCGGCTCGGTTCTCGCTCCTCCCAAAGGTGCAGGCGGAAACAGCGACAAAGCCGGAATTGTGATCTCGTCGCAACCCGGCTCAGAAGTCGGAGCACCCGGCAGCGGCGGCAAGGGCTCGCTGGCGATGTCGCCCGCCGGTGGAGACAACCCCGGCCTCGGTGGTTCCGGCGGAGGCTCTGGCGTCGGTCGCGGCGAAGGCACCGGCAGCGGATTGAAGGGCGAAGGCCCCGGCGCGGGCAAGACTGGAACCGGCCGCGGCTCCGATCCCAATGCGCGTGGAGGAATCTCTCCCACGCCCGGTCCCGGTGGCGCAGGCACCGCTACCACCGGCGTTCCCGCGGTGCCCGGCGTGGACGTTCGCGGAGGCAGCACGACCACAGTGGTCAACTTGCCCAGCTTCGGATCGGAAGGCGGCAGCGATCCCAATCTTCCCGGTCGCACCTCTGTGAAGAAGCAGGAGGGCCCGGCGATCACCATCGTCGCTACGTCGCGCTCCGGCGGAGCCTTTGATTTTTACGGCAAGCTCCCCGGTGACAACTATTCCGTCTATGTGGATACGGCGATCGGCACGGTAGTGATGCAATTCGCCGAGGTGAATCCCGCGTCGCATTCACAGGGAACAATTGTCGGTCCGCAAGGCCTGCGCACCGATTTGCCCCCGAACCTTCCTCACGTCCGGGTCGTGATCAAATGCAAACTCGATGCTTCCGGCAACCTGAGAGATCTGCAGGTCCTTGAGCCCGGCCCCGCCGCGATGACTATCAAGATCGTAACCGCCCTGCGCAGTTGGAAGTTCCGTCCCGCCATGCGCGGCCAACAGCCGGTCGAAGTAAACGCCATCCTCGGCTTCAACATCGACACCAACGACCGCAATTAGCGCGGGCTCTACTGCGTCTGGTCGCTGTCGATTTCTCTATCGAAATAATTTACCGCAAGCGGCTGGGACGGCTGCCGTCCCTGGGGTTGACCCGGGCCAAAACCCAGGTTATCCCCCACCCCCTCAAGCTCTGGAATCATGAAGTTACGGAGGTCTTCCCCCGGAAAATCTAGGGTCCAAAGAGCTTACAGGTCAAAATCTAGACAGCAAGGGACTTAGCTCGCGACGTGCTGGCCTGTGCCGACCGTCGTCACGGCCTCGATGATGATTACGCAATTTATTTTCGAGCGCAAGGACAGATGTCACACGTTGGCTGTGGAAAGCCTGGGGAGGACGGCATAAAGTCCGGTGCGCGGTGAACCTGCACAATGCAGTTACGATGTCGCAACAGCGCTTGGGGAACGTGTACCTCAGCTTAGTTCCGCACGTACGCATGAGGTTTGTGCTGCTCTGCGGTTCTCTTTGGGTTGCGATGCAAAATAGTTACTGGGAACGGTCGATCTCTGTCTAAGAATTTCTCTGCACGGCATCCTTTCCGACGGCCTCGGAGGGCGACACTCCACCGGTTGGTATCGAACTGTACCAATCGATGTTGCGGGTGAAGTACATCACAGCGGCCACGGCGAGGAAGCTTGCCACCGCGCCGACTAGAAGCGCGTTGTCCTCCAGGCGCAGTAGCAGGTAGATGAAAAAGTAGAGCAAGCTGAATACAAAGAGAGCGCGAAGGCCCTGCACTCGGCTGGCAAAAATCCACTTGGCATTGGCCGAAAGCAAAAGCACGGTGGCGCCGCCGGCCACTAGAAAGCCCCAATCGAAACCAATCCGTTCGGCCAAAGAGAGCAAGAGAAGATAAAAGATCATTTGTGCGACGCCGACTAGAACATATTGGGCCGGGTGGACGCGCTTGCCGGCCGTGGCTTCAAAGACAAAGTACGAGAGAAATAACAATCCGACAAATAAGAGTGAATACTTGAGCGCACGACTGACGGATTGATAAGGGTCGGCCACTTCTACGAACGAGATTCCCAGGGCTGTGCGATCGAGTGCGCTGACCGCAGTACTGGTGCCTTCGGCTGGAATCGCGCGGGCGATGAAAGGTATGGACCACTCTGCGGTAAAGCCTTGCGCGGAGACAGTACGTTTCAGCGGAAGAAAGCCACCATCGAAGCCGGGACTCGGCCAATCGCCCTCTGCCGCGAGGCGCGTGCTCTTGCCGTAGGCCAGGACCGCAAGCCGCTGGGCGCCGGAAAAGCGCAGGTTGGCGGCGACGTTGAACGTTGCATTCGGCTTGGCCAAATCGAAAGCATTTACGTCAAAATAGGCCAGCCGCAGGCGCGCGTTTTCTTCTCCCACGTTTTCTGCCGGGGCGAATGTGCTTGTTTTTCCGTTCACGGTAAGGGTTCCATCTGCCAGGGCTCCGCGGGCGTCGCTGACACCGATAACTATCCTGGCGCGAGTCCAGTCCAGTTCTGCGCCCGCCGGGGCTGACGAAGGGACGCCCGTCAGGTCGAATGTGGCGTCGAATTTCAGTTCGGCCTGATAAACCGGGACCTTGAATAGAGAACGACGACGTTCCTCGGTACGAACTTTTATGCTGGCATCCCCTCTCGCTGGAAATACCACATAAACGCCAAGCGTAGGCGAAACGCCTTTATAGAGGGCCGGAATGCTGTAAGGAATCGACAACGAGGGCCCGAGAAATGTCTGCTGACCACCCGCCCGGCCGCTGATTTCCTCGATCACGCCCTTAGCTCGCATGGTCCGTTCCTCCACTGCGCTGTTCACGAAGAGGGAGGGAATTGTCATTAGCAAGGCAAGCCCGCAGACTACGAGCAGCTTGAGTCCCATGGATCGGGACAAATTCCGAATCTGGACGCTCAACGGTAAAGTCGAAACCTGATCCACGAGCCCTCCGGAGCTTCCGAGCTGATGCCAATCCCACGGGCATTCTATTTCGAAGCCACTCTATCACGGAGTACTTTGTATTGTAAAGCATACAGGTCAAGATCCCATATCTCGCTAATCCCATGTCTCGCAAAAGACGCGAGACATGGGTGCACCCCGATCTGTTCTTACCCAAACGTGTTCTGTAACCTACTTGTTCTGCAAGCGCAGCCGAGCCAGCAGCGCATACGCTTTGCGGAACCAGGGACGCTCGCGACGGCGCTGATAGGCCGGCATGGTGGGGCGTTTGTCGAGGATTTTCTGGGCCCATTGGCGCGCTTCTTCGGTGCGGCCTTGCGCCTGAAGGAAGGTTGCGTAGTTGTAGTACGTCTCGGAGCTGGTCGAAGTCTTCGTGGCCTGCTGAAAGAGAGCCTCGGCCTTGTCAGTCTGCCCGGTTTGCGCGTAGGCCTGGGCCAGCAGGCCCTTGGCGCGCTGGAAGTCGTAGTTGGGGTCGGCGGCTACGGCGCGTTCGAGGTCCGGGAGAGCTGCGGCGAAGTCTCCCAGTTCGATTTCGGCGATGCCGCGGCGGTAGAAGGGATCGGCGTGGTCGGTTCGCGACGAGATGGCCTTGTCGTAGCAGGCGCCGGCGCGGGCAAAGTCGCCATCGTCGAGATAGAGAAGGCCAAGCTCTTCGTAGTTCCCGGCCGAAGGATTATCCCGGATGGCCCGCTCGAGTTCGCGAATGCGGCGCCGGCGCGGGAAAGCTTGAAAGGAAGTGCTGAGCAGCCCGGCATCAGGAATGACTTCAGCCACAATGTAAATCAGCGCCCCAACCCATCCCAGAAACAGGATGATAAAGATCCAGTAGGTGTCCGGCCGGCGGCGGATGAAGTGCACAATCGCGATCGCCTGCAGCACAAATCCCCAACCGTGTAAGAAAAAGAAAAGTGATCCCATGGAATGCGAAATATAACACGCACTAGATTCCCAAAGCTCACGGCCTAGAATCTTTAACACAGGGGACACAGAGGATCACAGGGTAGAGCGCTGCACAGCCAGCGCTGGGCAAAGCGCCTGTGTAACAATAAGAAGTGCATCAAACTTCTCTGCCCCGTAGTCATGACACCCCAGGTGCGAAGCGCACTCCCATTCGCCTCATTGCCACCGATATTGACGGTACGCTGCTCAATCCGCAATTCCAGATTTCGCCCGAAGATCTTTCGGCTCTGCGCAAAGCCCATGATTCCGGTATCGAGATCGTATTGGTCACAGGTCGGCGTCATACATTCGCCTTGCCCATCGCACGGCAACTCGGCTTTGATCTCTGGCTCATCAGTTCGAATGGCGCGGTAACGCGTTCACTGTCCGGAGAAACCTTCCATCGCGACCTGATGCCGCGGGAGATCTGCCGCGAGTTGTGCGGAGCGATGCAAGAGTTCCGCGGCAATACCGTTCTGACGTTTGACAAAGAAACCAAGGGCGCAATCGTGCTCGAGCACCTCGACGATTTGAACGCCAGCATCCGGCGTTGGTTGGAGAAGAATATGGCCTACATCGAGTTCGTTGTGCCCATCGAGAATGCACTGGGGAGCGATCCGGTGCAGACCATGTTTTGCGGCTCGATGACGCGCATGAGCGAAGCCCTGCGGACGCTCGAAGCCTGCGGCATGGACCGCCGCATCACCATTCTCCGCACCGAATATCCCAACCGCGATCTCTCCATGATCGACGTGCTGAATGCGGGCTGTTCCAAGGGACACGCCCTGGAACGTTGGGCCGCGCACCGGGGCTTCCGGCGCGAACAGGTCATGGCCATCGGTGACAACCACAACGATGTGGAAATGCTTGAGTTTGCCGGCCATCCGGTTATCATGGGGAATGCCTGCCAGGAGTTGCGCAGCCGCGGCTGGAGTGTAACCTTGGCCAATGACCAATGCGGAGTAGCCGCGGCTGTGGCGGACGTGGTCAACGGGTAGAATCCTGCTATGAAGAAGGCGATCCAGATCGGAGGTTGGGCGGCGGCGATCACTCTGCTTGCGCTGACCGCGCTTCCCTGCCCAGCAGCCGACTCGGCCGTGCTGCGCAATGGATTCTCCATCCGTTATGAGCGCCGCCAAGTCATCGGGACAATCACGCGTCTGTATGTGGATGGGGACAATTCGAGCTTTGTCGACGTGCCGACCGAAGAGATTGATCATTTTGAAGCATCGCCGGTTGAAGCGGCGGCTCTTCAACCGCGGAAAGACGGGCCCACTTCGCATCTCCCGTTGCAAGCGTCGGCGCAGAACATTGGGCAGCCGTTGGATTTGAACGAGGTAGTAAGAGCCGCGAGTGGAACCTACCGTCTGGACCCCGATCTGGTGAACAGCGTGATTCGTGCCGAGAGCGGCTTCAACGTGCGGGCTGTGTCGCCGAAGGGCGCGCAGGGATTGATGCAGTTAATGCCCCATACCGCGTCGGAGTTGGGCGTGCACAATGCTTTTGATCCGCAGGCCAACGTAGAGGGCGGCACCCGTTATCTCCGCGAACTGCTGGAGCGCTATGATTTCGATCTGATCAAGGCTCTGGCCGCCTACAACGCCGGTCCGCAGCGGGTGGAGCAATATGGCGGCGTGCCTCCCTATTACGAAACCAAAGCCTACGTCGCGCGCATCGTGCGCGACTTCAACAAAAAGAAACTCGCCGCGAAGACGTCATCCCAGTCCGTGACTCAGAAGAGTTCAGGAAGCAAATCATCTGGAACTCGCGTTTCGGCGGCCAAGCCGCACAAGACCATGCCGCAGACACAAACGAAGGCAAGCTCTACACTGGCCAGCAAGTAAACAGCATCGCGTTGTGAGATTTTCCACTGTCATCCCGAGCAGAGCGAGGGACCTCGGTTTTTGCTCACAGCGGCGGAGCTGGTGGCGCAGACAAGAACCAAGATCCCTCGCTTCGCTCGGGATGACAATGTTTTTATGGCGCGTAACCGAACGGTTCTCCTCTTCGGTTTGACCCTCCGAGCCCACTCATTTACCTTTGGAGTGCCGTTTCCACTTCGCGTTGCGAGGGTCGCGGCGCGAGGCTTCTCCCCTTCATGGACAAAAAGCGCATCGTGGCCAGCGTGGTGGTGTTCCTCATCCTGGCCGGCCTCTTCTACCTGCAGTACAAGCACTGGCAGAGTTTCGACTGGGGTACTTTCTGGGCCCAGACCCACCACATCAACAAGGTAAAAGTATTGCGCGGCATCGGGTGGATCTACATCGCTTATGTGCTGCGGGCGCTGCGCTGGAAGATTTTCCTAAAACCGGTGAGACCGAAGGTGACGACTATGGAACTGGTGTCGCCGACTTTGATCGGATTTACCGGGCTGGCGCTCCTTGGGCGGGCGGGAGAATTTATTCGTCCCTATCTGATTGCTCGGCGCACTGATCTTCCCTTTTCTTCCCAATTAGCGGCGTGGGCGGTGGAGCGTATTTTTGATATCGGGGCATTCACGGTGTTGATGCTCGCGGCGATTTTCCTACCCAGCGCACTGCCCGCGATTCCGCACCCGGAATATTACGTGCGGTTTCGCGAGGGAGGATTTTTGCTGATCGGGCTCGTGATGGCAATGACGGTGGGCGCGATCGTGATCCGGCGCAGTGGAGAGGCCGTCGCGCAGTGGGTGCAAGTCAAGTTTGGGCATCTTCCCGCGAATGTTGGTCACAAGCTGGCGCAGAAGGTGCGCGAGTTTGGCCAGGGACTGGATACGATTCACGGTCCCGTCTCGATGCTATGGCTGACCCTGGTTTCTGTGGGAATGTGGTACATCATCGCGCTGGCGTACAAGGAAGTAACGCATTCGTATGGCGTGGAAGCGCTGGAAATCCCAGTGGCGCAGATTCTGATTCTGATGGGAGCGAGCATGGTGGGTTCAATGTTGCAGTTGCCGGCCGTGGGCGGCGGCTCGCAGATGGCGACGATTGCGGCGCTGTCGAGCGTGTTCGACGTGCCTCCGGAACTGGCGGCGAGCTGTGGCATTCTGCTCTGGCTGGTCACGTTTGCAGCAGTCGTCCCGCTGGGGCTGGCCTTGGCGCATCACGAGAGATTGTCGCTGCGGAAGTTGTCGAAGGAAAGCCATCAGGCGGAGGAAGCGGAGATTGGTTGACCCGGCTTCGGGCGGAGCCTGCCCTGAGCAAAGTCGAAGGAGCTGCCGGACTTCACAACCCTACCGGACCGCTGCAGGCTGATCCCGATCAGCAGTAAAATATCCATAGAGCTGTCGGGAGGTGCTTATGACCGAAACTGCGGTTTCGCTGACGCTCAGCGATGAGGAGAGAGAGTTGTTGTTCGAGATTCTGGAGGAACGCCACCGCGCGCTGCTTCATGAAATCTGGCACACCGATCATCGCGACTTCAAGGCTACCCTGGAAAAAAGAAAGAGAATTCTGGAGTCGCTGTTGAGCCGCTTCGCTGTGCACGCTTAGCCCCGTGGCTCCCACGACCCCGAGCCGAAGTAGATTTCTTCGGTCAATGGGAAGCCCTGTCGATCAGATAGGTACCAGCCTTCGCCCCGATCCCCTGTTACAATTTTGGATCACAGCAAACATCAGCAGGTTCCTCCTTCTTCCACTTCGCCATGCTCAGTGTCAGGCGTCGGAGTGAGAAGGGCTTGAGTTTGGCAGGAAAGCATCAGCACTATGAAATGTCCTTTTTGCGGATTTGCGGAAGATAAAGTCGTGGACTCGCGCGAAAGCAAAGAGGCGGAGTCGATCCGCCGGCGGCGCGAGTGCCTGAAGTGCGGCAAGCGCTTCACCACCTACGAGCGCATCGACGAAATCCCTTACATGGTGGTGAAGAAAGACGGACGGCGGGAAAAGTTTGACCGCCAGAAAGTTCTAAATGGACTGCTGCGGGCGTGCGAGAAGCGTCCGGTGCCGATCAGCAAACTGGAACAGATCGTGAACGAGGCGGAATCGTTCGTCATCGAGTCGCAGGAACGCGAGCGCAAGACCAGCGAACTCGGCGAACTCATCATGAACCGGCTGCGCCGCTATGACAAAGTCGCATACGTGCGGTTCGCCTCGGTGTATCTGGATTTCAAGGACGTGAAAGAGTTCATGAATGAGTTGAGGGATTTGGTGAAAGTAAAAAGCAGCGGTCAGTGATCAGTGGTCAGTGGCCAGTAAAGACGAAAGTCGTGAGGGTTTTTCTGGCCACTGACCACTGGCCACTTTTCACCGACCACGGAAGACAGTGAAATGACGACACATAAAGTGACCCTCATCCCGGGCGATGGCATCGGGCCTGAAGTGACGCAGGCCACCGTGCGCATTCTGGAAGCGACGGGCGTGAAGTTTGAATGGGAATCTTTCGATGTTGGCGCCGACGCTTTCGAGAAACACGGCGAATACATCCCGAAAGAAATGATCGAATCCATCGAGCGTACACACGTGGGGTTGAAAGGACCCGTGACAACGCCCGTCGGTGGTGGGTTTTCCAGCATCAACGTCGCGCTGCGCCGGAAATTTGAGCTGTATGCGAACTTCCGCCCGATCCGGAATCTACCCCATATCCCGACGCGTTATCCGGATGTCGATCTGATCATCGTGCGCGAGAACACTGAGAGCCTTTACTCCGGCCTCGAGCACGAAGTCGTTCCCGGCGTGGTGGAAAGCCTAAAGATCATCACGGAGAAGGCCTCGACCCGCATTGCGAAATTTGCGTTCGCGTATGCCCGCAAGAATCTGCGTAAGAAAATTCACGCCGTCCACAAGGCGAACATCATGAAGCTCTCGGATGGATTATTCCTGCGCTGCTGCCGCGGCGTGGCCAAGGAATATCCCGAGATCACCTACGGCGAGCACATCGTGGACAACACCTGCATGCAGTTGGTAATGAATCCCTATCAGTACGACATGCTGGTGATGGAAAACCTGTACGGCGATATTCTTTCGGATTTATGCGCGGCGTTCGTCGGCGGGCTGGGATTCGTGCCCAGCGCAAACCTGGGCGACAACTGCGCGATTTTCGAGGCCGTCCATGGTTCAGCCCCCGACATCGCCGGCAAGAACCTGGCCAACCCGACGGCGCTGCTGCGGTCTTCGCTGTTGATGCTGCGGCATCTGGGCGAGTTCGATGCATCCACGATGATTCGAAACGCATTGGAGAAGGTCTACCGCCATCCGGAAAAGCTTACGAAGGATATTGGCGGCCAGGCGGGCACATCGGAGTTCGCGGACGCGGTGATCGAAGAAATGAACCAGGCGAAGACCGTGCCGGCAGCCGTTCACTAGAAACCGTTTTTCATTTTCATGCATGGGGCCTCACCAATCACTGAGGCAGAAAAGGGGCGTTATGAAGCAGAGGTTACTTGCAACCGTAATCAGTGGTATGGCGTTCATGTTTCTTTTCTCAGCCGCGGCGGCCGCGCAAGGCGGGGAGTTGGTGGCCGCAGAGTACGGCGCCGGGAACCGCCGTGTGGATGTAACTCCGCAAGTGCGGTCGTTTGTGCACGATGGGATTCTACGCTTTGATGTGACCGATCAAGTTCTGGGGACCGACCCGGCGAGAAATCACGTGAAAGAGCTTTTCATCCGCATACGGCACTGGGACGGCAACGTCGAAGAGTTCCGCTTCCCGGAATATTCTCATGTGAATCTCGTTGTGGATCCCGAGAGAGGATACGAGTATCACGACCGGAATCTACACATCATGCGCGCGTTCTACGGTGGCGCCGGGCACTTCGCCGACGTAACCGAACTGTTGCGCAGCATGACGCGCGACGGGAGGCTATTCGTGGTCGTCGACAACCGCAGCATGGGCGGCGACCCCGATCGGGATGTGCGCAAGGTGCTGCGGGTACTGTACTGGCATGAAGGCCAGCGCAGGCAGATCGTGGTTCCGGAACATGGTGAGTTAAGGTTGCCGTAAAGCAAAGGGCGGGGCTTCGGGCTTCGGCTTTCGGGCTCCGGCAAATGCGTTGACGCGCGACGAATGGAACGCTATCAAGACCTCGCAGCCAAAGCCCGAAAGCTGGGGCCCGAAGCCCGGCATTTCCGCCATTGACTCTGGCCGCGGATGGGAGTAAATTCGCCGATTCTGGGGAATCTGAGGGGATGGCGAAGACAACGCGCCGTATGGGGGTAGTTCTGTTTCAGCTGGGCGGTCCGGACACGCTGGCTGCGATAGAGCCTTTCCTTTACAACCTCTTTTGCGACCCCGATATCATTGACTTTCCCTTTGCCCGCATCGGGCGCAAAGCTCTGGCGAAACTGATTTCGACCACGCGCGCCCGGAAAGTGCAGCATCATTACGCTACCATTGGCGGGGGCTCGCCCATCCGGCGCTTCACCGAGCGGCAGGCGCGGGCGCTCGAAGCCGAGTTGACCGGTCAGGGTCTGGATGCGCGCTGCTTTGTGGCGATGCGCTACTGGCATCCTTTCACCGGCGAAGCCATCGCGGAGTTGAAGGCCGCACAATGCGACGAGGTTGTCTTACTGCCGCTGTATCCGCAGTATTCCTCAACTACAACGGGATCGAGTCTGAACGAGTGGCAGCGGCTGTTCCGGGACAATGTTCCCGTGCACAACGTCGGTCCCTTCTACCAGCATCCGATGTATCTGGATGCGGTGATCGAGAAAATTGAAGAGGCGCTGACGCGGTTTCCCGATCCCGTGCGAGCCGAGATTGTTTTCAGCGCGCATAGCGTCCCGATGTCTGTGATTGCGAAGGGGGATCCTTACCAGCGGCAGATTGAGGAGACCGTGCGCCTTCTGCTGGAGCGCGGTGGATGGCCCAACCGTCACCGGCTCTGCTACCAGAGCAAGGTCGGCGCGAGCAAATGGCTGCAGCCTTCCCTGCACCGCACGTTGCATGACCTCGCCAACGAGAGGGCGCGGGCAGTCTGCATCGTGCCGGTCGCGTTTGTATCGGATCACGTGGAAACCCTGGGCGAGATCGACCACGAAGCGCGCGAGCAGGCGCGGCGGCTTGAAATTTCACAGTTCGAAATGAGCGCTGGCCTGAACGATTCTCCCAAGTTTATTTCGGCGCTGGGACAGTTGGTGCTGGAAGCCCTGGGCGAAAGAGTTGATCATTGTATGCCGCTGCATGAAGGGGGAGGACAGATCGTTGCCTCCGCATTGGTGGCAGCCGACTAGCGGAGATCATCGCATTCCAGCCCCGAAGGGGCGGCATGTGAAAGCCCGGCACGGAAGTGCCAGGTAGCAGGAGAAGGTGGAGCAAGTCCCGTTAGGGACGGCACGACCTCTCGAAATAGTTTATTGCCAGTCAGGAAACAGGAGGAAGAGTCATGGCGGAGCCGGAGGGCGGCAAGCCCAGCCCGAATCCAGAGGCGGCAAAGCCCGCGGCCACGGGCGCGGTGGATGCCACAAAGTACGTAGGCACGCCGGCGGTAGGGACCTCGAAGGCGGCAGCGGCCGCAGGACTTTCCTCGTCCGGTCCGTCGAACACTGACGTCGACCGGCGGAGGCGGCGGCTGGTGTGGGTCGCCGTGACGGCGTTCCTGACTGCGTGGTTCCTTGCCTTCTTCCGATTCTTTCTTCCCCGCACTCTGTTCGAACCCAACACAGTTTTCAAGATTGGATATCCCTCGGAGTTCGCCCTGGGCGTCGACACCAAGTTTCAGCAGAGATACCGCATCTGGGTCGATCGCACACCGGACCGCGTGTTCGTGATCTACGCCCGCTGCACGCACCTGGGTTGCACACCGGATTGGAAGCCCAGCGAGAATAAGTTCAAGTGTCCCTGCCACGGCAGCGGCTATGACAGCGAGGGGATCAACTTCGAGGGACCGGCTCCACGTCCGATGGACCGCGCGCACGTGGAACTCGCGCCAGACGGGCAGATCATCGTCGATACGTCCCGCCTGTATCAGTGGCCGAAGGGGCAGCCCAGCAAGTTTAACGATCCAGGAGCATTTCTAACCGGAGTGTAAACGGCGACAGCAATTGTGGTGCAGGCAACAACGGATTCCTCTCCGGGCTTCGCCCGGTTCGGAATGACAAGGGTTAGGGGTTTGGGAATCATTTATGGCTGACGAAAATAGTCCGAACGGCAAGAACGGCAAAGTGGGCCTGGCGGATCGGCTCAAAGACGACATCCAGGCGATGAAAGTCGACATCCCCGCCAAGGCCAAAGAACAGATCGAAGGCCTGAAAGATCCCACCAAGACCCAGGTCTATACCTCGATCTTCCGTCACAAGCACGACGACACTCCGCGCAACCGCGCTCTGGGCGTGCTCTCCAACGTGTTCCTGCATCTGCATCCCGCCAAGATCAATCGCGACGCGGTGCGTTACAGCTACACCTGGGGCATGGGCGGAATCACGTTCTTTCTGTTCATCATCCTCACCTATACCGGCGTGCTGCTGATGTTTTATTACCACCCCAGCAAGGTGCAGGCGTTTCGCGACGTGCTTTATCTCGAGCACGACGTGCCCTTCGGCAAGATTCTGCGCAACATGCACCGCTGGGCTGCTCACCTGATGGTGATTGGCGTGTGGCTGCACATGTTTCGCGTATTTCTGACTGGGTCATATAAGAAGCCGCGCGAGTTTAACTGGAACATCGGCGTGCTGCTGCTGGTGTTTACTTTGTTGCTCTCGTTCACCGGCTATCTGCTGCCCGACGATCAACTCGGATTCTGGGCCGTAACCGTGGGCACCAACATGGCGCGCGCGACGCCTCTGCTCGGGCACGAAGGCCCGTTCGGCTCGATGCTCGGGATGACTCCATACAACGATGTTCGGTTCGGCCTGCTGGGCGGATCGATCGTGGACGCGAATGCGCTGCTTCGGTCCTACATCTGGCACTGCATTGGAATTCCGATCGTGGCTTCGATCCTGATGATCGTGCATTTCTGGCGTGTGCGGAAGGACGGCGGAATCTCGGGTCCGGCGCCGGTGATGCTGGAAGCTGAGGCGGACAAGCCGCGCCGGGGGCCGAAGGCGGCGGGTGAGTAGCGCTCCCGAAAGAACAGCAGGTCCTCACCGGGCTTTCAGCCCGGTTCGGAATGACAAGAGTTTTGAATAATCGACACCGAGAACAATTATGGACTGGCGACAACTTTGGGAAATTTGCTCGGCTCCAGACAACGTGCCGATCGTGGGCTTGATCCCGCTGCTGGCCTTCTACATTTATCTGGCATGGAAACAGGCGCATGCCAACGATGTGCTGATCGAGCAACTGGAGGGCGACGCCGCCCTCGCCAAGACCCATCACCGCAAGACCTGGCCCTTCAAACCGGGCTGGCAGAAGGAGGTTCATGTCTGGCCGTTCCTGCTGCGCATTGAATTTCTCGCCGCCATCATCGTGACAATTATCTTGATGGTCTGGTCGATCACGCTGAACGCGCCGCTGGAAGAGCCCGCCAATCCAAACCTGACGATGAATCCGGCGAAAGCTCCGTGGTATTTCCTCGGACTGCAGGAGATGCTCGTCTATTTCGATCCCTGGATCGCCGGCGTAGTGATGCCCACGATGATCATCATCGGCTTGATGGTCATTCCATATATCGATACCAACCCGCTGGGCAGCGGCTATTACACGTGGAAGCAGCGCAAGTTTTCCATCGGAACGTTTTTATTCGGCTTCATCGTTCTTTGGGTCGCGATGATCATCATCGGAACGTTTATTCGCGGGCCTGGCTGGCAGTGGTTCTGGCCGGGGCAAACCTGGGATCACAACCGGCTGATCTATGAGGTGAACCGCGACTTGCCCGATATTTTCGGGATCACTTCGAACCTGGCGAAGGCGATATTCGGCGCAATCGTCGTCGGCGGCTATTACCTGCTCGGAGGTTTTCTCGTCTATTCGCTGTTCCGGCGATACATGGGGAAAGATTTCAAGCGCATGAGCCTGCTGCAATTTGGGATCACGCAGTTCCTTTTGCTCAGCATGGTGGCCCTGCCCTTAAAGATGGGGCTGCGGCTGCTGTGGCACATCAAGTACGTGTGGATTACGCCCTGGTTCAATATTTGAGTTGTGCACGCACAACGAGCAGGGATGCGGGCGAGGACAACAGATTCCTCGCTTCGCTCGGAATGACAAGCATTCACGGATGACAAAAGATTTCGGAGGAAGCGGTGCCTGAACAACCCAACCCCGAGCAGGACCCGATCACAAGCAAGTCGTATGCCGCGTATTACCTGATCGCGACGGTGATTCTGATGGCGACGTTATTCTGGGCCTTGTGGGACGAGGCGTGGGGCCAGCGTCCGTGGAAGGCTTTCCAGGAGCACTGGAAGGACCGCTACAGCGCGTTCCTGAACACCGCGCAGTCGAATTCGGCAAAGTCGGAGAAGGATGTCGAGCAGAATCCCGACTACATCGCACTGAAGCAGGCCTACGAAAAGGCTTATCAGGATTCGAAGGCGCAGGGCGAAGAAGCGCGCAGGAAGCTCGACGATGCCAGCGCGCGCCTGCTCGCCGTGCAAAGCGTCTTCACCGACCGGCGTGCCTATGTGAACGCGCTGACCTACGAACTCGAAACCAGCACCAGCGCATCCGCGAAGGCCAGCAAGCAAAAAGAGATCGACGACTACAAGAAGGAAAAGGCCACGGTCGAATTTCCCGACGGGAGCAAGAAACCATACACCTTTCCCGAACTCGAAGAGACATACAACGAGATCCGCGACGAGCGCACGAAGCTAAGCCTGGAACTCGGCGATGTGCTGAAGCCGGTGACCGCGGCCAAGGCGAAGATGGACGAATACATCTCCGATCACATGGTCGACCTGACGCCGCAGCAGATCGACGGACTCAAGCGCAAGATGGCGGACTGGGACCCGAAGATCGTTCAGATCAACGTGGCCGAAGCCAACATCGTGGACCGCTGCGAGTCCTGCCACATGAACGCGCGCGAGCCGCTGAAAATCACTCCGGCGTCGATGACGCCGAAAGGGGAGAAGAAGCCGGACGAGTACGCCGATGCGCTCGTGAGCCATCCCGAGCCGGAGTTGTTGGGGATTCACGATCCGGAGAAATTTGGCTGCTCGCCCTGCCATCAGGGCAACGGCCGCGCGACCACCAGCGTCGAGAAGGCCCACGGAAACTACGAGCACTGGCTGTGGCCGCTGTTTCCCAAAGAAAATGCGCAGGCCGGTTGCCAGAATTGCCACGCTGCCGACATGGTGCTGGCCAGCGGCGACGTGCAGTTTCAAACCATCAACGATGGCAAAGACCTGTTCCGGCAGAGAGGCTGCATGGGCTGCCATCGCTACGAGGGATATGACAAAGAACCCGAAGACCTGAATTCGATCGGCCAGCAGATCAAGCAGATCGAGACGCAGAAGAAAGACAATCTGAAGCAGACCGCATACCTGATGAAGCAGGCCGATGCGGCCGCGTCGAACGAAGAAGCCAACCGGCTGAACACCCAGGCAGTTGACCTGAGAGTCGCGAACAGCAAGCTGGACGGGCGCTTGCAGCAGCTCGATTACCAATCGCACAGCCTGATGCAGGACCAGAAGAAGGTCGGTCCGAACCTGAAAGACGTCCGGCTGAAGCTGAACAAGAATTGGATTCCGGTTTGGCTGAAGAAGCCCTCGGATTTCCGTCCCACTACCAAGATGCCGAACTTCCGCCTGAACGATCATCAGATTCAGGCCATTTCGGCGTACATTTGGCAATCGGGATTTACCGATGCCGCTCCCAAGCACAAGCCCGGGAACGCCGCGCACGGAAAGGAACTGTTCGAAACACGCGGATGTCTGGCCTGCCACTCGATCGGCGAAGGCGATCAGATGCAGGGCGGAACGTTCGCCGCGAACCTGACCCGCGTCGGCGAAAAAGCGAATTACGATTACCTCGTGCGCTGGATTCACAACGCGCGCGAGCGCACACGTCCCTACTGCCCGTACGAAAAGAAAGATATCGGCCCCGAGGATTACGCCAAGAAGGGCCTTCCTTACAAATTCGACCTCGACCACAGCCAGTGCCCCAACGACGGCCACGAACTGCAAGTGCAGAACATGACGGTGATGCCCAGCCTGCGCCTGTCTCCAGAAGATGCGGAAGACATCGCCAGCTATCTGATGACGAAGAAAAAGCAGGAACCGTCGTCCTATGCGGATGCCTCGTTCATGGATGATCCCAAGCTGAAGGACGAGGGCAAGAAGTGGGTCCGTCATTTCGGCTGCGCCGGCTGCCACGAGATCGCCGGCTTCGAAGACGAAGGCCGCATCGGCACCGAACTCACCTACGAAGGCAGCAAGCCGATCGAGCGCCTCGACTTCGCACTGTTCACCGAGGTCGCCCAGCGCGGCGGCAAAGACGCCGAGCCGATCAAAGACAAGGACGATCTCGCGCGCCTGCCCGACGGTCCGGCAAAGGAGCCCTGGTACGACCACAAAGGATTCTTCGAACACAAACTCGCCGAGCCCAACATTTACGATCAGGGCAAGGTCAAGGGCGAAACCGAAGCCCTGCGCATGCCCAACCTGCACCTCACCAAGGATCAGGTGCTCGCCCTCACCACTTTCCTGATGGGCAGCGAGGAAACTTCCCTGCCCGAGAGTTATCAATACAAGCCCGGCGACGCGCGGCACGACATTCAGGAGGGCTGGTGGATCATCAGGAAATACAACTGCATGGGCTGCCACCAGTTCATCCCCGGCCAAGAAACGATTCTGATGGGATTGCAGCAATATCAGGACGCGCAGGAGCAATTGCCTCCGAAGCTTCTGACGGAAGGTGCGCGCGTCGATCCCGAGTGGCTGCGCAAATTCCTATCGAATCCGGCGCTGAGCACGACCGACACGAACCGCAACGGCGTGCGCCCCTACTTGAAGGTGCGCATGCCCACGTTCTCTTTCTCGGACAACGAACTGCGCAAACTCGTGCGCTTCTTCCAGGCGCTGTCGCAGCAGCCGCTGCCCTACATTCCAGAAGAGGTGCCGGTGCTGACGGCGAAGGAAACGGACATGGCGCGCAGCCTGTTCTCCAGTTCCGCGGCGCCTTGCCTGAAGTGCCACGCGACCGGCGATCCCGCGCACGACAAGATCGCCACGGCGCCGAACTTCCTGCTGGCAAAAGAGCGTCTGAAACCGGACTGGGTCGAGCGCTGGATCACCGATCCCCAGGCAGTCAGCCCGGGAACCTCAATGCCCTCGGGATTGTTTAAGCAGCAGAATAATCAGTGGGTGTTTGCCGGACCGACGCCGCCGTCGTTCCAGGGCTATGCCGGAGATCATCGCAAGCTGCTGACCGATTACATCTTCCAGCTGACGCCGGAGGAACAGCGCAGAGTCGCAGCGTCGATGCCGCACGCCAAAGCAGCGGTGCAGCCGAAGAGCGATCGCAGACAGGCGGTAGTGGAATCGCGTCAAGCGGTCAGCGGCGGTTCGCGGTAGAATGGCTGGTTCGGTTACGACATCCCGCTCACGGGTTGTCATCCCGAGCGAAGCGAGGGATCCTGGTGTTCGGCCGCGCGGAAGCAGCACCGCCCTCGCAGGCAAGAACCACGATCCCTCGCTCCGCTCGGGATGACAAGCGTTTCTTAAATCAACTACTTCAGAAAGAAGGACATCATGAATAAGAAAACAAGTTGGATGATATTGGTCAGCGTGCTGGCATTGTGCGGTCTGCTGCTGACTACGGCATGCAGCAAGAAAGAGGAGCAGCCGGCGAACACCATGTCTCAGACAGCGGCGCCCGCGCCTGCGGCCACTCCCATTGATCCCGCAACGGTCGGAACCGTAAGCGGCACGGTGAAGTTCGATGGCGCGGCCCCAAAGGCGGCCAAGATCGACATGAGCCAGGACCCAGCCTGCAAGGGCATGAACGAAGCGGAGACGGTAGTCGTCGCGGGCGGCGAACTGGCCAACGTGTTCGTCTATGTAAAAGACGGCCTGGGCAGCCGCACCTTCGACGCTCCCAAAGATCCCGTCGTCCTCGATCAGAGCGGCTGCAAATATCATCCGCACGTGCTGGGCGTGATGGCGGGGCAGACCGTGCAGATCAAGAATGACGATCCGACCACGCACAACATCCATCCCACGCCGAAGGACAACCGCGAGTGGAACGAATCGCAGCCGCCATCCGCCGCTCCGCTCGAGAAGAACTTCGCCCGCGAAGAAATCATGCTGCCGGTGAAGTGCAACCAGCACCCCTGGATGAAGATGTACATCAACGTGGTGAAGAGCCCGTTCTATGCGGTCACCGACAAGGCCGGGAAATACGAAATCAAGGGACTGCCGCCGGGCGATTACACGATCGCCTTCGTGCAGGAGAAGCTGGGCGAGCAGGATCAGAAGGTAACGGTCGGCCCGAAAGATACGAAGACCGTCGACCAGAGCTTCAAAGCCGGCGAGTAAGCCGAGGCTGGTAGGTCGGTAGTGGCTCAGTTTGAATTTTTTTCAGTGGCGTCATCCTGAGCAGAGCCGCTTTTCAGGCGGAGCGAACGATCTCCGGCGCGCATGCGTCTATCTATGGGAGATCCCTCACCCGGCTGAACTGCGCCGGGTTTCGGGATGACGCCTCAAGAAGGCGGACAGATTCAAACTGAGCCAATATAAGGTAGGTCTTGCGGCTTGTCTTTAGCGCATGATCGTCTGCTAAAATGATCCGTTTGGCGTAGCGGGCTGGGCCAGCCGGCGCGGCCCGCTGCGCCCGAAGACGGGGACACTCTCATCCCTGCCCAGGGAGACCGACTCTGAAAGCGATCCCAGAACCTTACAACCGCGCCCATCACGCATTCGCCGTGTTTACGGCGTGCGCGACGTTTGTCGTGATCACGGCGGGAGCATTGGTCACCAGCAACGACGCAGGACTGTCGGTTCCCGACTGGCCAACCTCGTTCGGCTACCTGGTGAAGGTGCCGCACTTCGTGGGCGGCGTGCGCTATGAGTGGAGCCACCGCATGGTGGCGGGCACGCTGGTGTCGCTGACCCTGGCCATCGCAATCTGGACACTGTTGGTCGAACGCCGCCGCTGGATGCGCTGGCTCGCCGTGGGCGCATTCTGCACTGTCATTGCCCAAGCCATCCTCGGCGGACTTACCGTTTTGCTCTTCCAGCCGCCGGCGGTTTCCACGGCGCACGCCACTGTGGCGCAAACATTCTTCTGCATTGCGGTAGCCATCGCGCTCTTCACGGGGCGCAGGTGGGTCGCGGAGCAGCCGCAGGTGGAGTTCGACTCGCGCCGCCCCAGCCTGGCCACGCTGACCTTGTTCTCCATTTTCATACTCTACGTGCAACTCATCCTCGGCGGGATGTTTCGCCATCACGGCATGAGTTGGTGGCCGCATGTGCTGAATGCGGTGACGGTGTCGTTCGTGCTGGCCTGGACGGCAGTGCGGGCGCTTTCCGTTTACTCGCACATTGAAGCGGTGCGGCGTCCGGCGATCATAATGCTGGCGCTGCTAATCACGCAGCTCTGCCTGGGCTTCGCCGCATTCTTAACGCGTGTGGCGTGGGGCAGAGACACGGCGCAGCCGGAACTGGCCATGGTGATATCGACCGTGGCCCACGTCGCCGTCGGAGCGCTGCTGCTGGCCACTACGGTGGTTCTGGCAATTCAGGTATGGCGGCACGTCCCGGTCGCGTTTGCGGAGCCCCTGCCGCAGCCGCAACAGGACGCTTCGGCGGCATGACGATAGCCCGCACTATTTGCCTCTTTTGTTCATTCTCACGATGCTAGACACGATATCGTCGTAAACTGGTATAGGACTCGCCCAGGTACACCCTTGGTCTCGAAAGTTTCCGCCATCGCCGACGCCGCCCCGGAAGTAGCTCTCGCTTCCGTCCAGCCCGTCATTTCAGTGGAGAACCTGGTTCACCGCTACGAGAGCCGCACCGCTCTGAACGGCGTGTCGTTCGACGTGCGTCCCGCGGAATTGTTCGGCCTGCTCGGTCCGAATGGCAGCGGCAAGACTACGCTGTTCCGAATCCTTTCCACTTTGATGGTTCCCACCGCAGGCCGCGCCACCATCATGGGCTACGATGCGGCGCAAGACCCGGCGCGCTTGCGGCGGCAAATCGGCGTGGTCTTTCAGGCGCAGAGCGTTGACGTGAAGCTCACGGCCTACGAAAATCTTTGGCATCAGGGACATCTCTACGGTTTGCGCGGCCCCTCCCTGAAGAAACGGATTCACGAAATCCTCGCGCGCGTCGGCCTGGCGGATCGCGCCAACGAACTCGTCGAAACCTTCTCCGGAGGAATGCAGCGGCGCATCGAGCTGGCCAAGGGATTGTTGCATCATCCCGGAGTGCTGCTGCTCGATGAACCCACCACCGGCCTCGATCCTGGCGCCAGGCGCGACCTTTGGCAGTACCTGCAGACGCTGCGCGATGAAGAGCATGTTTCCGTGCTCGTCACCACGCACCTCATGGAAGAGGCCGAGCGCTGCGATCGTCTCGCCATCATGCATGAAGGCAACCTGGTGGCGCTGGGCACGCCCGCGGAGTTGAAGAGCGAAATCGGCGGCGACGTGGTGCTGCTCGATGCCGCCCATGATGCGGGAGTGCTGGCAGAACGCATCCGGGCACGCTTTCACGTGGAAACCACCGTTCTCGAAAACCAAGTGCGCATAGAACGCGAAGGCGCGCACCGTTTCGTGACCGAAGTCGTCGAGGCCTTCCCCGGAGAGATCGAGGCGATTTCGGTAAGCAAGCCGGCGCTCGAAGACGTTTTCATCCGCCGCACCGGACACAAGTTCTGGACCGAACAAGACCACGCGCCGACCGGCGCAGAAGATCACGGCAGGAGGTAATTTGCAGTTTGATTTGTCATCCTGAGCCGAGCGTTTTTGGCTTGGTGAAGGATCTGGGCGAGCCGCGTGAAGCGTCGCGCTTTTTGCGACGCATTAATCGCGCGTTTGGCTCGCTTCCTTGTTAAACTGCGCGCTATCAGATCACAGCAGGAGGTAATTTGCTTTCTATGATGCTTATACTTTCTCTCGTGCTTGCCATTCTCCCCTTGCTGGGAGTGCTGTGGACGCTGATGAATGGAATGATTACCACCGTCGACGGCCTGTTCATGAGCTTGATTCTGCTCGCGCTGTCGGGAACATTCCTGCTGAACGCTTACTGGGAAATGCGTGATCAGGGCATGCTCGGCAAAAAGAAGCCTGCGGCCCCGCCCGCCAAGTCTCCTGCGGCGAAAGCGAGTTGAATCTTATGGCCACCCAAGCCGCCGCCCTATCAAGACCAGTTGCATCCGGCTCGGCCGGCGTGCTGCTCCCCGCATTTACGCTGTGGTGGCGCGAGATTGTGCGCTTCTATCGGCAGAAGTCGCGTGTGGTCGGCGTGCTGGCATCGCCGCTGGTCTTCTGGATCGTGCTGGGCTCGGGATTCGGTAACTCCTTCCGGTCCGGCGGCGGCCAGGGTCAGCAGCACTACATGGATTATTTTTATCCGGGCACGCTGATCCTGATCGTGCTGTTCACCTCGATTTTCGCCATGATGTCGCTCATCGAGGACCGCAAAGAAGGGTTCCTGCTCTCTGTGATGGTAGCCCCGGTGCCACGCTCCGCTATTGTGCTGGGCAAAGTTCTCGGCGGCACCACGCTCGCGGCGATTCAGGGTATGATCTTCCTCGTCTTCGCGCCGTTTGCAGGCGTACACCTTGAACTGGTTCAGGTCTTGCTGGTGGCCGTGGTGGTTTTCCTGGTTTCGTTCGCCCTGACCGCGCTGGGCTTCGCCATCGCTTGGCCCATGGATTCCACCTCAGCCTTCCATGGCATCATCAATCTGTTTCTGATTCCGCTGTGGCTCTTGTCGGGCGCGCTGTTTCCCCTGGCCGGCGCCTCGGTATGGATTCGTGCCCTGATGTACATGAACCCGCTCACCTACGGGGTCGAGGCGCTGCGTGACCTGCTCTATCCGGGGATGGATACGCCGTTCCCCCTGCCCTCGGCGATCGCAACCTTGCTCTTGTTTTCGCTAGTGATGTTCGGACTCGCGTTCCTGATGGCCAATCGCCGCACCACGAGGCCGGCCGCGTGATCCCTGAGCAATATGAGTTCTTCCCTGCTCTGATCGCGGGTTTGAACGGAACCAGCGCGGCGCTTTTGGTTGCCGGACGGTACATGATTGCGCGCGGACGCATCGCCGCGCATCGCGCCTGCATGATCGCAGCCGTAGTCGCATCGGCGCTGTTTCTGGCTTGCTACGTTTATTTTCATGCCCATGCGGGCAACATTCTTTTTCTGGGCGGAGGCGTGTGGCGTACGGTTTACTTCGCGATCCTGATCCCCCACGTCACGCTGGCCATCGTGATTGTTCCCATGGTCATCATCACGTTGAGTCGCGGCCTGCGGGCCCGCTATGATCGCCATCGAGCCATCGCGCGCTGGACGTTCCCGCTATGGATGTACGTCAGCGTAACCGGCGTGATCGTATACTTCATGCTGTATCAGTGGTTCCCGCACAGCTAAAGTCACCCGGAGACTAGAAGGTTTACCCTGTGCTCCTCCGTGACCTCTGTGGTAAAGATTTTGATTTATGTCGATAGTGAGGCTAAGAATCGACGTAGCCGGCACGGTAGGCGACGAGGCCTGGCGCGAGATCAAGCCGTTTGATCAGATCCAAAGCGCCGACTTCGGCCTCCAATTCGGCAGCGGCAGACGCTGCAACCACGCACCCGACGCTCCGCACGCCAAAGGAGAATGGATCGGCGCCGAAATCCGGCTCCAGACGCCGCTTCTAGCCCAGTACGCTGTTTCGCACTATCTAGAGCAGGAGCGCGTGCTCGACGCCGATGTCGTAGAGTAGTTGCTAGTTTTGGATTTTCTCTGTGTCGGAGCCTGTCCTGAGCGAAGCCGATGGATGACTCTGTGGTGAAATGTTCTTTGTATGTCTGCCAATCCACTTTCAGCCCCTACGAGCGACGACGCCCACGCACCCAAGCCCGGGATGTCCCGCACCCAGAAGCTCCTCTTCTTCCTCACGGCATGGCTGATCTGCCTGATGCCTTTTCTGTTCTGGTGGAACACCTGGTTTGGCCGCAAGCTATCGGATCAGCAATTGAACCAATACCTGCACAACACGAAGAAACCGCGCCACGTTCAGCAGGCGCTGGTGCAGGTGGGCGAGCGCATCACGCGGCACGATGCCACCGCGAAACAATGGTATCCGGACCTGGTTCGCCTGGCGGCCGATCCGGTGGAAGAAGTGCGCAACACCGACGCCTGGGTGATGGGCCAGGACACGTCCGGCGCAGGATTTCACGAGGCACTGCTGAAAATGCTCGCCGACTCTTCGCCGATGGTTCGCGGCAATGCCGCGCTCTCGCTGGTGCTATTCGGCGACGCCACAGGCCGACCCCAGATTCTGGCGCTACTGCAGCCGGCAGAGATTACTTCTCCGGAATCCGGCCGCATCATCGATGCCGACCGCCCCGGCACTGCCATCCACCAGGGTGGACTAATCGCAAAGCTGAAATACGGGAACGAACAGACTGCGGAAATCCGTTCCCCAATTCCCGGCCGGATTCGCTCGGTCGTAGGTACCGGAGCGGATGTCGCCGCAGGAGCAGAGGTGGCTGTGGTCGATCCCGCAACCGACCAGGTGTGGGAAGCCCTGCGCGCCCTCTATCTCATCGGCCAACCCGACGATCTCTCCGCCATTCGCCCCTACGAGCGCGACCTGCCGGGTATTTCGAATGACGTGCGCCAGCAGGCAGTAGAAACCGAACAGGCGATACGGAAAAGATCCGGCTCCTAAACGTCTCAAACAACGCACCGCCGTCTGTGCTAGACTCCCGGCAACCCTGTCGGAGGAAACCTATGATCATCAGACCCGATCAGGCGCGCATTTACAGTATGGGCCGCGGAGAAGCGCGCATCCTGGTCGATGCAGAGCGCTCCGGTGGAACCTGGTGGTTGGGACAGTTCCGCGAAGATCCCGGCTACACGACCGCACTGCACCTCCACCCTCAGACCGACGAGCAGTTCTTCGTGCTGGATGGCGTTCTCTCCGTTTATGTCGAGGGCCAGTGGCACGACTTGGAGCCTGGTGCCGTCGCAGTCGTGCCCCACGGCACGCCGCACGCGCAAGCCAATGCCGGCACGCAGCCGGTACGGTTCCTTGGATCAGGCAATCCCTGCGGCTTCGAGTGCTTTTTCCCTGAGCTGCATGAGCTTGCCGCGCGCCTCTCGCCGTCTGATCCGCAGTTCGGCGCTGAGGCCGGCAAGATCGTGAGCCGGCACGACACGCAAATTCTCGGTCCGCCGCCACCAAGAACCCAGCCGGCCTAGGTCGTATTCTGCGGCGTCTGACTCGTACAGCCCTCACCCCACCGCTTCCATCACAACAGGCTCCACATCCTTCCACGGCCCCGACCGCGGATCGACCACTTCAAAATGCCCCGCCCCGGCAATCTCCACCAACTGGGCAACTTCTTTCATCTTCTGCTTCGCGCTCACATAGTCTCTGCTAAAAGCCGGAGGCACCACATCGTCCGCCGCGCCATGCACCAGCCACTGCCGCGCACCAATCGCCAGCTTCATGGGATCCGCTTCCCGATAGTGATCCGCAACCTCCGCCGGGGTTCCGCCCAGAAACTCCACCACCGCATCGTTGCTCAAATGCAGTTCATACGCCCGCTGCAAATCCACCACGCCCGCCAGCGATATCACCGCCGTGGGACCCGTCTCATGCGCCGCCAGGCACAGCCCCAGCTGGCCTCCAGCCGAGTGCCCCATCACCATCACCCGCCGCGTGTCGAACTCATACTTGCGCGCATTCTGCGTGAGAAACTGATAGCCCGCGCGTATGTCGGAAAACGTTCCCGGCCACCCACCGCCAGCATTCCCCACCCGCCGGTATTCCAGATTAGCCGTCGCGATTCCCTTCGCCGTCAGTGCCGCGCACAGATGCCCCATATACTCCAAATCGTATTTCGCCCGCCAGTACCCTCCATGAATGCAGATCGCCAGCGCATGCGGACCTTTCCCCTTCGGCAAGCGCAAATCCACAAACTGATTCTGATCCCCGCCATAAGCCACGCGAGCATCAGCCCGAGGCGGAGCCAAACTCAAAATGTCATCCCTAGATGTCATTGCTTCGGTTTACCCTGTGTCCCTCTGTGCCCCCCTGTGGTTGAGGGTTCTTGCCGTTTTGCCGCGCGAATCCGCACTGGCAACTGGCAACTGCTCTTACTCATACCGCAGCGCCTCGATCGGATCCAAACTCGCCGCACGCATCGCCGGAATCATCCCGCTCACCACCCCCACCACCCCGAGGATCCCCGTCGCCACCAGCAGAATCATCGGCGAAACAATCAGCCGGATGTCCCCCGCCTCCGCGTGTTTCGCCATGGCGCTATAAAACGTCAGCCGCCCCACCGACACCGATATCAGATAAGACAACACAATCCCCAGCACTCCTCCCACCGCCGTGATCACCATCGCCTCCGCCAGAAACTGAAACAGAATGTCCCGCCGCCGCGCTCCCAGAGCCTTCTCCACGCCAATCTCCCGCGTCCGCTGCGTCACCGACACCAGCATGATGTTCATCAGCCCGACTCCGCCAATCCCCAGCGTCAGGCTGCCGATGAAGGCCAGCAGCACCTTCAGACCCATCGAAATAATCTCGAACTGTGCCAGTTGTTTCTGCGCATCTTCCACATGAACCGCCCGCTCGTCCGTACTCTTGAACCTATGCGCCGCCGCCAGCGTTTCACGAATCGTCTTTTCCAGCTTCTCGTGATTCAGGCCCAGCGAATCCATCCAGATTCCATCCAGATAATGATTGTCCTTCACCACATCCATCGAGTTAAACGGAATGTAGATGATCCGGTTGTCGTCGTCGTTGCCTTCCTGCATCCGTGCCTTCACCACTCCCACCACTTCGAAGTTCACTCCATTCACCCGGATGTCCTGGCCCAGCGCCGGCATCCCCGAAAACAGCTTTTCCTTGGCTTCCCATCCTATCGCGGCAAACAGCCCATGCCGCTCGTTGTCGCCATCGTCGATAAACCGTCCCTGCTCCATATCCAGGGCCCAGATGTCGAGAATCCCAGGATCCAGCCCCATCACCGGCATGGTGAACGAACGGTTTCCGTTCTGCACCGTTGCATCCTTCTGGGACATCCGTGCCACGTGCTTGCACAAGGGAACGTTGTTGCGCAGCAACTCCAGGTCATCACTGGTGAACCGTACCCGGACTCCCGCCTTATTTCCTCCCGCCTGCTCCGACGTCCGTCCCGGAAACACCCCCACCGACGTCGCCCCAAAGCTCTCGAAGATATTCACGATTGCCTGCGCGAACCCATTCCCATAGGCCAGCAGCAACACCACGGTCGCGATTCCCCACGCCATCCCCGCCATCGTCAACAAGGTCTTGCGCAAGTCATAGCGCATCGCCGAAAACGCCTGTTGTAGTAAATCCCGATGCATAAGTTTCAGCTACTAGCTTCTAGCTCCTAGCTCCTAGCTAAACCGCTTACTGGTGCGATTGGCTTACCTGGTGCCCCTCTATGCCCTCTGTGTTAGGCATGTGATTTCGTATCCGTGTGAATCCGTGCAAATCCGTGGCAAAAGAGTTCCCCACTGGCCACTGCTTCCTACTCTTTCCGCAGCGCCTCCACCGGCTGCAACATCGCCGCCCGCCGCGCCGGATACAATCCCGCGGCCACTCCCGCCAATGCCAGGGACGCGACGGCCAGGACCGCCGTCTGCGCCACCAGTTTCGGCGCATCAAATCCCTGACCCAGCGAAGCTCCCGAGAACGCGGACATCAACCCTGCCGCTGCCGCCATTCCAATCCCTCCGCTGAGCAGTGTGAGAAACGCGCCCTCCACGAAAAATTGGAACATGATGCTGGCGTTGGTTGCCCCCAAAGCCTTGCGCAATCCAATCTCCCGTGTGCGGTCTGCGACCGCTACCAGCATAATGTTGATAATCCCAATCGCTCCCAGCGCCAGCGTCACCAGCCCTACGCTCCCCAGGAAGGTATCCATGGCGTCGAAAAGCTTGTCTACTTGCTCCCATGTCTGGATCGAGTCCCATTCTTCGAAGGAATCTGGATTATTAACGTCGAATCCGTGGTTCCGCGCGATTACTTGGTGTACTTCTTGCAGCGCCTTCTGGTGCAGCGCCCGCGTCTTGGGCTGGTAGTTGATAAAAGAAATCACGTCCGGCGCATCCCCTACCTTGGTCAGGCGAAAATACTCATGCATCGTGCTGTACGGCACATAGCTCTGCAGGTTCTGCCCATTGTCATCGCCGTGTCCGACTCTTTTCAGTGTCCCCACCACTTCAAATTGCACTCCGTTCAACAGAACCGTGCTTCCCACGGCTGGCCGTCCCAGAAACAAGGTGCGCCGCGCTTCATCGCCCAGCACGATCACCGCCCGTTTCTGTGCGTCATCCATTTCATTCAGCCAGCGCCCTTCCTTCATCGGAAGATGGCGGATCTGGTTTAACATCGCGGGCGCTCCCAGAATCTGCCCGCTGGCCTGGAAGAAATCGCTCACTGCCCGGAGGTCGCCGCGCTGGATTACCGGCGCCGCCGCGGCCACGCTCTTGCAGTCTCGCAGAATATCCAGGTAGTCCCGGTACGTCAGATAATATTGCCGCAGTGCCGTGAAACTTCCCTGCATTACCGGAGCCCGCCCCGACCACACGAAGATTACGTTGACTCCCAGCGTGTCGAACTCTTTCTTGTTTCCCGACCGGAATCCCTCCCCCAACCCCACCAGCAGCAGTAGCGAAAATACTCCCCAGGCAATCCCAAACATGGTCAGAAATGACCGCAGTTTGTGTCCCCACAGCGTGCGCAGCGTCTGCCCGAATATGTCAAGGATAAGCCGCATGCCAGATGATTATACGGTCTGGTGAATGTGGACCAAGCGGGTGCATCAGGCCTTCCGCCTGCGTCAAGAGCCAATTGGATCAGCGGGCTTCAGCCCCGGTAATCGCGCGGGAAGCCAGCTCACCAAGCCGCGATCCGGCTGGCTGGTGTAAACCCTCGTTACACCCGTTACAATCCTGCACGGAGGGACTGTGACGAAGAATGAGATTCGTAGCAGATAACACGGTCACCCCGAGGCAGGAGCGGCCACGAATGCAAAACGGAGCTCTTGAATGGATGGCATGAGCGCGTCAGATGCAACTCTGGCAACGCTCCGCGGCCAGGTCGTGGATATTATTCTGGGAACGGTTTTCCTGTCCATTGGAGCGACTGCCTGTGCCATCGCGGCCATCCGTCGCCGTGGGGGCGTTCGCATCCTCGTATGGTTAGGAATCTGGAGCGCCCTGTATGGTCTGCAAACCCTGGACCGGCCGCTCACTGACTTGTCAGTTCTGCCCCACACCCTCAAATCTGCCGGGCCCTACATTAGTACGGCGGTCATGTACCTGCTCCTGGTTTCTGCCTTGTTGGCGTGGCGGGAGCTGAGCGTCGGCAAGCTTAGGCTCATCATCCAGCTGGAAATCCTGGCGGGTCTGGTGATCGCTATTGCTGGTATTGCCACGTTCGCCCTCGGGGGCCCACGCGACCAATGGATGTTCTACAACAACCTGCTTGCAGTTGTCGCTCTGCTCATCCTGGTACTCGTCACCTTCGTTCCCAGGTTTTCCGGGTTCCTCGTTATATCGAATCACCGCATTCTCGCCGCCGGAACGCTCATTTTTGCTTTGGAGGCGCTGTACACCAACTTGATGGGTGTGTTGCACCTCCCCATCCTGCCTTTGGTCGACTCGTTGGGCTTCGCAGCCCTGCTGTTTTCGCTGGGATACGTGGCCTTGGAGATGGTGTTTACGAACGAGCGCCGTCTGCTTTCCATCGAGACCGAGCTGGAAACCGCCCGGCAGATACAGTCTTCCATTCTTCCCGCGAGCGTTCCCGACGTTGAGAACCTGCGGATTGCCGCTTCTTACCGCCCCATGACCGCCGTTGCCGGCGATTTCTACCAATTTATCCGGACCGGCAACCAGCATCTCGGCATCCTTGTGGCAGATGTCTCCGGGCATGGCATCCCGGCGGCGCTCGTCTCCTCCATGATCAAAGTGGCCATGCAGTCTGTAGCGGTCCATGCCCATGATCCCGCGCAGGTGCTTAGCGGCTTGAATCGCATCCTGGCCGCTGAGTTCCAGGGCCAGCTTACCTCCGCAGCGTACCTGTGGATCGATGCCGAGAACCGCCGGGCGCGGTATTCGGCTGCGGGACACCCCCCGCTGTTGTGCTGGAGGGACGCGCGCGGCGAACTGCAACAAGTTGAGAGCAACGGCCTGCTGTTTGGTGTCGCGCCAGACTCCGAGTATCCCGTGTGCAGTCTGGCGCTTGAGCCTCGCGACCGCTTCCTGATTTATACCGACGGGCTCGTAGAACCCGAGAACGCAAGCGGCGAATCGTTCGGAGACCGGCGGCTTGAACAGGTGATCCGCGACAACCGATCCCAGCCGGTCTCCGAGTTGCTCCAGCAGTTGCTTTCCGAACTCCGCAAGTGGCAGCCGCCTTCAACCAGTCAGCAGGACGACATCACGCTGATCGCCGTCGATGTTCTTTAGCCGTATGGGCTGATTTTGCTTGGCCGGATCATCCACGTAGTCCACAATTAGATAGCACAGGCCGTGAAAGAAACCTTCGAACTCATTAATCAGATGCAAGCCGATGGCGTTATCGGAAAGTACGCCATTGGCGGAGCCGTCGGGGCTACGTTCTATTTGGAGCCATCCGCCACCCTCGATGTTGATATCTTTGTAACCTTGCGAACCGACCCAGGCGGTTTGCTGGTCAGCCTGGCCCCAATCTACGACTATTTGAAGAGCCGCGGCTGCGAGGTCGAAGCAGAACACGTAATCGTCGGCGACTGGCCCGTTCAGTTTCTTCCCGCCAGCGGCGCCTTGGAGTTGGAGGCGCTGGCGGAATCCGTTGCTACCCAAGTCGAGGGCGAGAAGACGTACGTTATGTCGGCGGAACACCTGGCTGCCATCGCGCTTCGCACTGGGCGGCCGAAAGATTTTGCCAGGCTTCTACAGTTTCTGGAGGCGGGCGTTTTAGACTTAGACAAATTGAAGCTCATCCTCAACCGTCACGGACTTGCTCCCAAGTGGGAGCAGTTTGAGCAAAGGTATCTGCGATGAAAAAACAGGAAATGCGCCAACGGCTCGCTTCACTAAGTTTTTCCGAGAAGATTTCCATATTGAAGAAACTCCGGGATCGCAGCCTCGCCATCGCGGCCGGCGGATTGAGAGGCAGGCCGTCGGACCCTAAGAAAACGGTCAACCTCTCGGGCCAGCCCAGCCAGAGCCGGGAACCACACACGAAATCGTAATCGCCTTGTCTGTGCTTCCCTGGCCTGCCCTGAGCTCCGGATTTCCCTCTCGCTACTGAAGACCGATGCGGTGTTCCAGGTTCTGGAAAGCAGGTTCGGAACGCAAGCTGTCCCAGGCGGCGTCCACTTTAAGATAGATGAGGCCAGGCTCCCGCGCCGAGTAGCATTGTTCGAGGGCGGCCAGCGCCTTCCGGTTGGCGCGCAATGCAGCATACGCTTCGGCCGACGTGCAGAACGATCCTCCCTGAGGCGCTCTTGGGTAGGACTCGAAGGTGCCCCGTGACCCCGCCATCTTCAGCATGACTGCCGGAAAACCGCCGCTGGCATAGAGCTGCTGGAGGGCCCGCAGGCGTTCCGGATATCCAGCCAACGCCAAGTCTGCAGCTTCTTCCTGGAGCCAGGCGTCGTACATTTTCTTAAACGCGTAGTACTTCAACAAATCGTGGTGGACGGGCACGAAGTTGCGATCCATCGCAAGCACCTTCTGGTATTGAGCGAAGGCGGAGTCGTACTGGCGGGCCAGATAATACGCGTAACCGAGGTCCGCATTGATTATCAACGACAACGGATCGAGTTCCCGGGCGCGATTCAGTTCGGCGATGGCTTCTTCGTGACGCCCTAAGGGCCCTAACAAAATGTTGCCGTACCAGTGGTGGGCGGGAGCGTAATTCGGATTCAACTCCAGCGCGCGTTTGAACTCAAGTTCGGAGCCAGTCCAATCCCAATCGAGAAAGATTCGAACGGCGGCCAGAGAGGTGTGCGCTTCCGCCAGTTTGTCGTCCAGCTCAAGCGCCTTCAGGGCTGCGGCCTTGGCCTCAGCCATCAGTCCGGGGCCCAGGGTGTCCAAGGCCATGAGGGTATCGCAATCAGCCAGGCCGGAGTAGGCGAGCGCGAAGTTGGGGTCTTTCTTGATCGCCTGGTTGAAATACCCGATGGCCTTCTGGAATCCGCCAACGTCTCTCCGGTTCCAGAAGTAGCGGCCGCGCAGATAAGCCTCGTAAGCCTCGGGGTCGACCGGGCGTGAGGCACGGAACCGGTCGCGCTCCGCGGGGGTCAGATCAAGTTTCACTTCGTCGGTAATGGCTTCGGCTACCAGCGCCTGGAGCGAGAGAACGTTCTTCACATCACCCTCATAGGCCTTGGCCCAAATATGCCGATCAGTGGCAGTGCGGATGAGCTGAGCGGTAATACGTACCCGGTCGCCCGAGCGCAGGATCGAACCTTCGACCACGGCGTCCACGCCCAGTTCCCGGCCAATCTGCGTCAGGGGCCGGCGCACTCCCTTGTATTGCATGATGGAAGTCTTGGATACCACCTTGAGCTGGCGCACCTGGGCCAGTTCGGTGATCAGTTCGTCGGTCATTCCGTCTGCGAAATATTCCTCCTCGGGATCGTTGGACAAGTTCTGCAGCGGCAAAACGGCAACAGACCGGATGGGTTCGTTATCTAACTGATTTTTCTGGCGATCCCGCCATCTCCCAACTTGCACCGCCAGAAGTGCGGCGAGAATGCTCACCAGGCCGGCTATGCACCAGACCAGCCAGCGCGATTTCGGCAAGGCCTGTACCGGGGAGTGCGCCGGGGATTGTGACGAGCCGTTGTTCCCGTTCCCTTTGGCCGGTTCCAACTGAACTTGCCAAGAGCGTTCCATCAGGCTGGATTCCGCTTCGTTCTCGACCTGCTGGACACGGGCGACGAAACGGTAACCTCGCTTGGAGACGGTTTCTATGTAACGGATTCCGTTGTCTCCATCATGCAGGGTCTTGCGCAGCAGGTAAATCGCTTGGCTGAGGTTATTTTCTTCGACGACGGTATCCGGCCACACGGCACTCATCAACCGGTCCTTCTCAACCAGTTTCCCCTTCTCTTCCACCAGCACAACCAGGGTATCGAAGACCCGGGGAGGCAGTTCCAGCCGCTCGTTACCGCGGAGTAGTTCACGACCGGCGGGATTCAGGTGGAATGCCCCGAACTGGTACAGCGGTTTGTCGCGAGTCTCCATGCTTTTCAGAAATTTTCAGAAAAAAATCAGAACTTCTAACGACTTAAGGGCGGGTCCGCGGCCACAGTGCACGTGGCAGTCCGAGCAACCCGGGGGGAGCCCACAAGCCTACCAATCCTTGGCATCTTACTCGATTCCAGCGGGGTTGAAAAGAAAAGGTAAGGGTGCGGGGAAGCCGGAGCTGGTTGCAACTTTCTGCAGCCTGAGAATGAGAACACCAGAATTTGGAGGTAACGATCCCATGTTGTCCAGATCACTCACGAAGCTTATTTTTCTCATGCTGATGACCGCCATCAGCGCTGTGCCAACCGCTTCGGCGCAGGCCTCGTACAAGTTCATCCAACTGAGTGTTCCCGGATCCATCAGTGCGACAGCCTATGGATTGAACGATGTCGGCACCATCGTCGGCAGTTACACGGATTCAACGGGCATAGTTCACGGCTTCCAGCTCATTGGCTCGACCCTCACCACAATCGACGATCCCAATGGAAATGGGGCCTCAACCGTTTGTTATTCGATTAGCAACAATGGGGTCATCGTCGGAGCCTATTCGTTTGGGATCTTCAGCAACGGATTCATGTACAAGAACGGGGTGTTCACCGACATTATTCCGCCGTTGTCGGTCGGTACCACTGCTTATGGCATCAACGATGCCGGATCGATCGTGGGGACTTACCTCAACGGCACCAGCCAACTCGGGTTTTTCTACGATGGATCTACCTACACGGACTTGATTGTGCCCGGCATGGTAACCACACTTGCCATCGGCATCAACAGCAGCGGCTTGATTACCCTCGAGGCTGCGGACGCCAGCGGGAGTTTGACGTCTTGGGAATACAACGGGACCAGCTACACCCAACTGAATGTTCCCGGAGCGAACATAACGGCGGTTCATTTCATCAACGACAGGGGTGAAATCGCCTTTGGGTGGTTTGACTCGTTAGGCGCAGAACACGGCGCAATCTACGCCAATGGTATCTACTACCTGACCGACGATCCCGCCGGCACCAACACCGGCATCTACACGATTAACGACAACAACGAGATCGTGGGCAGGTATTTGGCCACCGGAGCCACTTTGTACCAACCTTTCAAGGGCCTGAATACCCCAGGGATCTTGTCATTCAGCCCCACCTCAGGTCGCGTGGGGACCCTTGTCGCCCTCAAGGGCAGCGGTTTCACGCAAACGACTTCCGTCAAATTCAACGGCAAGACCGCTGCATTCAAGGTGGTCTCCGACAGCAAGGTGACTGCCACTGTGCCCAGGACCGCCACCACCGGAAAAATCCAGCTCACGACACCTGCGGGCGTGGCGACCAGCAAAACCAATTTCGTCGTCCCCTAACCGTCATGTGGGGCACGGCTGACAGGTCTGAATCGAGTTGTGTCCGGCTTTACGGTTGGTAGTGGCGCGCTTTCAGGTTGCGCCACTGCCGACTTTTTTCTCGCTCCCTCCAGAAATTGCTTCTCTCTCCCACCGAAATTCCGCTATCCTCTACCCGGATGACTACGCTGCCTCTTTCCGAGCTTCTCGGCGCTACCGTCTATGACCCGTCCGGCGCGGCGGCTGGACGCGTGCGCGAAGTCACCCTCGCCCCTCAGGAAGACCGTAACCGCATCGCATCGTTCATCGTGAAGACGAAATCCGGCAACCGCGTCCTTCCCTTCTCCTCCGTCTCCACCATCGACGCCAACATTCACACCTCCACCAAACCCTCGGACTGGCCTGCCGCCAATGGCGCCGAAGGCTTGTTTCTCCTCGAACGCGATCTCCTCGATCAACAGGTCATCGACGTTCACGGCCGCAAAGTCGTTCGCGTCAACGATGTCGACCTTCAAATCGACGCCATGATCGAAGCTGGCCGCGCGCATGCCATCCTGCGGGTTCATTCGGTCGATATCGGGGCCCGCGGCGCCGTCCGCCGCCTTCTGCGCGGCATCGCGCCCCGCGCCGCTCTTCACCTCCTGCTCCAGAGAATTCCTCCCCGCACCATCCCCTGGAGTTTTGTCGACTTAATCGAAACCGATCCCGCGCGCCGCATCAAGCTGAAGATCTCGCACGAAGGTCTGGCCACGCTCCATCCCGCCGACATCGCAGACATCGTCGAAGACCTCGCCCCCGACGAGCGCGAAGCCGTCTTTCGCACCTTGGATGAAGATGTCGCCGCCGAAACTCTCGAAGAAGTCGAGCCCAAGGTGCAGAAGGCGATCGTCGAATCCCTCGACTCCGAACGCGCCGCCGACATCGTCGAGGAAATGGATCCGGACGCCGCCGCCGACCTCCTCGGCGACCTCTCGCAGGATCGCACCGAACAAATCCTCGTCGAGATGGAACCCGAGGCCAGCCAGGAAGTCGTCGAACTCCTCGAACACCGCGAAGAAACCGCCGCCGGGCGCATGACCACCGAATTTCTCGCCCTCCCTGTAACTGCCACGGTCGAGAATGCTATCGGCGTCATGCGCGAGTTCGAAGGCGGCATTGAAACCGTCAGCACCATCTATCTCGTCGACTCGCACGGCACCCTCGTCGGCGCTGTTCCCTTGGTGAAGCTCGTCTTGGCCCAGCCCGACACCCCGCTGCTTTCCCTCACTCAGGAACCGCTAGTGCTGACCCACGAAGCCACCAGCGATAACGAGGTCGCGGAACTCTTCGACAAATACAACCTGGTCACACTCCCCGTCATCGACGAACACAACAAGTTAGTCGGCGTGGTCACCTCCGACGACGTAATCACCATGCTCCGCTCCAGACTGTGAGAATTTACCCTGTGACCTCTGTGCCCTCTGTGGTGAAGCCTTTGATCCTATGCGTGTGAATCCGTGCAAATCCGCGGCCAAGGTGTTTCTTTCCGCCAACTCGGTATAATCATCCGTTCTCAGGAGAAGCCTCTTGCCCTTCGACGACCTCCGCCAATGGATCGCTGCCATCGACCGCGCCGGCGAACTAAAGCGCATCCAAACCGAAGCAGACCCGATCTTGGAGATCGCGGAGATCACCGATCGTGTAAGCAAATCGAAAGCGGCAGCCCCCGGCGGCCCGGCTCTCCTCTTCCAAAACATCAAAGGTTACCCAGGCTCTCAACTCCTGATCAATCAGTTCGGCTCCGAGTCCCGCATGAAGTTAGCCCTGGGGGTGAACTCTTTCGACGAATTCGCCGACCGTATCCGCGTCTTCATGGACCTCAAATCCCCGCAAGGCTTCCTCGATAAACTAAAAATGCTCCCACTCCTGGCCGAAGCCGGCAAGTTCTTCCCCAAGACCGTCCCTACCGGTCCCTGCAAGGAAGTCATCCAGCGCGACAACTTCTCTCTCCTCGACTTCCCCATCCTGCAGTGCTGGCCCCAGGACGCCGGACGCTTCATCACCCTCCCCTGCGTGACCACTCGCGACCCGAAATCCGGCAAACGCAACGTAGGAATGTACCGCCTACAGGTCTACGACGCCCGCACCACTGCCACACATTGGCAACGGCAGAAGGTTGCGGCTGAGCATGCGCGGCAGCGCATGCGAGCTGCCGTTGAAGATAAATCGGCCGCGGTCGATATTATGGCCCGCACTTCGGGAGGCTCGCAGCTTGCCGCTACGGATCATCCGTCTGGCAAGATGGACGTTGCTGTCGCTATCGGCACCGACCCTGCTGTTACCTTCTCTGCCATCGTTCCCGCTCCGCCGGACGTCGAAGAATATCTCATCGCCGGATTCCTTCGCGCTGCACCTGTCGAACTGGTCAAGTGCGAAACGGTCAACCTGGAAGTTCCCGCGACCAGCGAAATTGTTCTCGAAGGCTACGTCAACCTTGACGAACTCCGCACCGAAGGGCCTTTCGGCGACCACACTGGCTTCTACTCGCTCGAAGACCTTTATCCCGTATTCCACGTTACCTGCATCACGCATCGTGAAGATCCCATCTACGCCACCACGATCGTCGGCAAGCCTCCGATGGAAGACGCTTACATGGGCAAAGCCGTGGAGCGCGTCTTCCTTCCGCTGATGCGGCTCACCATCCCTGAATTGATCGACATCAATCTTCCCATCGAAGGCGTATTTCACAATCTGATGATCGTTTCGATCCGCAAGTCCTATCCCGGACAGGCGCGCAAGGTGATGAACGCCATCTGGTCGCTGGGACAGGCCATGTTCACGAAGTGCATCATCGTGGTCGACGAAGATGTTGATGTGCAGGATCTCGCCGACGTCACCTTGAAAGTTCTCAACCACATCGATCCCGAGCGCGACATCCAGTTCACTCTCGGTCCTGTCGATTCGCTCGACCACGCCTCGCGGCTCGCCAACTACGGCTCGAAGATGGGCATCGACGCCACGCGGAAGTGGGCGACCGAAGGCTTCACCCGGCCCTGGCCGGACGAGATTGTTATGGATGCGAAGACCAAGGCGTTGGTGGATGGGAAGTGGAAGGCGCTGGCTAAGGAGTTGGGGATCGATTGAATCGTGAACGTCTCTATTACTCGAAGAGGGGCGCGCCTTTTTCGGTCTTCCCCTTCTTGCGCTTGGGGACGGCCTTCACTTCGAATGCTCCCGCGGCTTTCAGTTCCTCCTCCGAGATGAGCGGACCTGAACAGATTCGGTCGAGAAGTTCTGCCTGCTGCGATTCGAGGTCGACGAGCATGGCGAGAACGTTCAGGACATTTAGCAGTTCCGTCGTGTACTCGGGAAGCCAATGGTCCGGTTGGATGTCGCCTAGCGGCGACGGCTTTCGGCGGTCGCCCATGATCGGGCGCTCCCTATTTTTTCTACGGTAGCTGAACCACTGCAGAAGAACTTGCTTGCCCGATACCTCGTATTGCCACACCGCAAGGGGAACGTTCTCGATGAAGCCGTGGCCCACGAGCAATCGATGTTTCCCGGCGTCGTACCCGAGCGTGTCGGGCATTTCCGAGGGTTTGGAGGAGATTTCACCTTCCTTCGGCACGACCGGTGCGCGCCCTTCGGGGAGCCGTGGCGGCCCCTCCGGACGGTTATTCTGAGCGTCGGCCATGCGTTCTCCGAAGGTGTGTAGCCAGATGATGCGCTGACCGAGTTTGGCGGCATCTCGAAAGGTAGGAGCATCTGTGGTCACCGGGATTCGGAGGCCCGGAGTTGAAAGGTCTGCCTGGAAGTGTGCGGTGTACGCGGGGTTTTGCGGCGACGGCGGCCAAGTAGGAAATGAAGTCGTGCGGCCTAACGCTTGCGCCAATTCTGTCAGACAGGACTGCTAGCAGATGCGGCCGAATGTTCGATTTCCCATTGCTATCGCCAAACAGGGGGAAAGCTCTGCCGCCCCGCCCGGAGTAGTGATCGAGATCTGGTATGTCGGCGCTAAACGTAACTGCTGGTCCCTTCTTCGGCGCTGTTCTGTTTAGGGCCGTAAGGAACACTTGCGACCTGGATCTCTCGTGCCAAAGCTCCGGGTTAGGCCTGTTTATGACTCGCTTGTCAGGAATGATCCACTGTCGATCAAAGGACCTGAAGCCATACTGGATCGGTTCAGTTTCGGCGTTCTCCTCATCCGCTATTGCGACTTTCCTTGCGGGAAAACCAGGCAGGCCGTCTTTCAGGACTTTTCGGGCGTGTCTGTCGCCTACTCTTCCATGATTCAGGTGGGGTTGCAGAAGATCGTCTTTAGTTAGAGGTTGTGCATCGATGAGTGCTCTCCAGCGCTGCCTGAGCGAGGTAGCGTCGGGAGCAATGACCCACGTTCTGCCGGGCATAACGCCCGAACCGTTGTAGATGAAAAATTCTTCGATTGATGGAAATTCTGACCAATACCCTAGCGAGGCTGGCAGGAATGGAGCACGCCATCCCGCGGGCGCATCGATCCAGCAGTCGTCGATCAGACGGATCGCGGACAACGCCTTGAACTTCGGCTCCCTGGCTCCGAGTGGCAATGCGCGGAAGTGTACATTCGCGGGGCTGTCTGCCCTTGTCTCCTTAGACCGCGAAGCCAGGACGATACACACCGGTTGCTTTACGCCCTGGAAAATACGTGTGTTCACCTTGGGGCGGTGACCTTCTGGCGAGCAGTCAATCACCCAGAGGTCGTCGCAGGTTCGCCGCAGGTAGTCACGCATCTTTTGAAATCCGGGGCCTGCGAGGAAGCCTGCCATGCTGATGAAGCAGACGATTCCAGTGTCGTGTGCGGGCTGCTGGTCAAATACCTTCCAGGTAGCCCACCGCCAAAAGTAAATGTATAGATTGTGGAGGTGCTTGCTGTGCGCTCCGGCGTGCCACTCCGCCGGAGGCATCCAAGTCTGGAGGGGCGCCGGGTCTTTCTTGTTTGCGCTTGCATGCTCGATCCAACCGCCGCGACCTTTGGCTTTCTCCTTATACGGAGGATTTCCCAGAACGACCGTAATCGGCTCTTCGCGTTTGATTTTGTTCGCATCGCGACGAGACCTGCCGAGAGCAGCAAGCATGCTCGGGAAATACTCCTCGTTCTCGTATGGATCGCCGAGCGTATCCGTTACGAACAGCCGCAGGGGCGGGTTAGAGGCGGAATGGGTGAGGTCTACGATCTCGGCGAGAATCCTTAGCTGTGCGACGGCGAATGGGCCGAGTTGAATCTCAAAACCGATAAGGCGTGAGAGGGCCGACCTAATCGCGCCTGGAACCGCGCCCGGGCCTTCATCTGTGCTTACGCTGTCGGCGATGCGGCGAAGCACGCCAAGCAGAAACGTGCCGGTACCCACGGCGGGGTCGGCCAAGGTGACTTGGGGCGATGCGAGGCCCGCGTGCAGTCCGAATCGTTGGCTGCGGAGAGCCTCGTCAACTAATGCGACCATCGCCCGGACAACTTCGGGTGGGGTGTAGTATGAGCCGGTTTTTTTCCGCAGTTCCCTGTCGTAGACGTCAAGGAATTCTTCGTAGAAATAGAGCCATGCTTCTGGCTCGCCCTTGCTGACCTTTTTCCAGTCAACAGCGTCCAGCACTCGGGTCAGCGTGCCAAGGGACGTTTTGAGCGTTTCCTGATTTTCTGCATTATCCGTCAGTAGGCGGAGCGCCGTTCCAATGAGAGTGCTGCTCTTCGTTAATTCGTCCGCGACCCTGTGCAGACCCTCACTAAGCTCGATGCCCTTCGCTCGCGCCATGAGCAGGCCGAACGTGACCGCTTGCGCATAGCCGTCTGCGAAGCGCTCGTCGGTCGCATCCGGAAACAGAAGTTTGCGCCAGTCCACTGCGAGGTCGGTTAGGGCCTGGCTCTTGAGGCCCAACTGTTCGGTTACCTCATCGCGCAGCAGACGACAGAGACGGGCGGTAGTATGGGCCAGTTCGCGGGCGCTGCGCGGCGGAATTGGCCTCCAGCGCAGGAAACTTTCGAAGAGGAGAAGCACGCCTGGCGGCGGGGCGAGTTTCGCCCCTGATGTTTCGATGTCGCCTTTGAGTGTGAGTACAGAACCTGCGAGCTTGCCGTCCTGCCATAGGCTGAATGAATTTCCGTCGGAATAGATAAGATTTGGCAGTGAGGAGAGGCGCTCCCATTGGGCCTTGTCATGGGGATCTTTGAACCGACGCGGATCAGCTCCCTTTCCCGGAGATTTTAGTTCCACGAAACCGACGAGCGTCCTGTTAACCGTGATCGAATAGTCGGGACGCGTTTTTAGGTCGTGCTGCGAAGTCTCACCCACCGCAACGACCGCCCCAGCGGGAAAGTTGCAGAGTGTTGCTACGTCTTCGAGCAGATTTTCAAACGGAGCGCGCAGCTGATCTTCCGGCTGACCAGTCGCGGCGGGGTTGGCGAGCTTGCTCTTCGCCACTTTACCGAAGTCCGATACGGCTGTTTCGATGCTTAGGGTCATCTGGTTTTAGCGGCCCACCCATTATGCCGTGATTCGCTGGGAGTGGTCAGTCAATCGGTGTACAGTGTATCGAGAATTTAACTAGGGCGCCGTGGACTCGCCCCTCCGACCTCCCGGCGGCTGAAGCCGGGTTGATTTGGGCGGCGCTTTGCGGCACGGCTTAAGCCGTGACCTTCCCGGTCGTGAGGAAGTTTAAAGTCCCACAGTGTTGACGTTCGTGGAATCCCACTTCTCGCAAAGGAGGCGAGAAGCGGGGCACCTGTGATCCCTCAAGACGTTGTACCGCTCACGAGCGGGCAACTTGGCATCCTGTTCCAGAGCGAGCGGTGCAAAAGGCGGCGCGGTAAGTCCGCGCCTTGGAAATCATTACAGCCGATTTCCACTTTCGCACCGCTCCTGCTACGCCGGGTTTCCTGGGTCGCTGAAAAGGGAACAACGTCCTGAAAGATCACAGGCACCCCATTTCGTGGTGGTTCTGACAAAACCCGAGAGTCAGAGACGACGGACGGAGTGTCCATCCCGCACGATCCATGCTGGGATCAAAGTCCACGCCCTGTCCCTGCAGGAGGCGCGGAGACAAGGACGGGGCAGGCTGGATCGGTCCGCGCGTCAAGAGAGCAGGTTCCTCACAGGGCCTTCGGCCCTGTTCGGAATGACATCCCATTTTTTGAAAGGCGGCCTTGCGGCACGGCCGAAAAGCCGTGCCCTTCCCGGTCATGGCGAAAATCCAGAATCCCACGCTGTTGGCGTTCGTGGAATCCCACTTCTCGCAAAGGACGCGAGAAGTGGGGCACGCCATTTCGTGGTTGTCCAAGTCTTGCGGTTGTCCTGATGAAACCCAAGGTCAAAGGCGACGGACAGGAGTGTCCGTCCCACACGATCAAAGTCAAAATCCCCGCCCCATCGGCTTCGCTCAGGGCAGGCTCTGTCTCCGCGAAAGGCGCGGGGACAGGGACAGCGCGGCCGGATTGATCCGCTCAAAAGGAAAGCAGGTTCCTCACCGGGCTTGGCGCCCGGTTCGGAATGACATCCCTTTTTTCGAATACGTTTCTTCGCTATCGACGGCGGCGGGCGGGGGCGCCCGCCCTACATGGGCGGCGTCGCTTTTTTGGTTGGAGGAGGTGCCAGGCTTCGCGGTATTTTTCGTGGCGGCGGCTGCCTCGGGGACTGCCTCCGAAGGGGTAGACGCGGACCATGCGGCGTCCGCCTAGGGCGCGGACTGGGATTAGGTACCAGATATCCGTGCCCAGGATCAGCACAGCCAAGAAATCAACCTTCGATGGCAGGTAGGGCATGTGCTTGCGCGTCGTCTTCCAGTAGGCGTTCACGGTGTAGGCGCGGTAACGGGTGCAGGTGGTGGACTTTACCTGGACGCGCCAGGTGCGTTTGCCGGAATCGACCAGGAAGTCGTAGCGGTGGCTTTCGCCGTAGGGCTTGGCCACGATCAGGCCTTTCGTGGTGGCCTTCACCATGAACATCATTTCCGCCAACTCGCCGAGTTGCTTGCGGGTGGCGTGGGGCCAGGTGGGATAGACAATTTTCTTTGGACGTTCGTGGAGTGCTCTACTGTTTGGGTTCGACTTTGGCCGGCCTATACGTTTCCCGTTACGCGAAATCACACTCATACTGATCTCCAGTTTTCTGCATTGCTCAGATTATCCAGGTTGTAGGTGGTGGGGCGGCCCCTTCGATCCGTCCCTGAAAGTGCGGTCGTGGTGCAGTTTGCAAAGGAAGCGAGCCAAACGCGCGGATTATTGTGTCGCAAAGAACGCGACCCTTCGGCTTCGCTCAGGGCAGGCCACTTCGCGCGGCTCGCCCAGATCCTTCACTGTGCAGAGAACGCTTGTTCAGGATGACAATCAAACTGCACCACTACCGAAAATGCCCAGAAACACGAAAGGCGCGAACCGGGAAGGTCCACGCCTGTATAGAAGCCGCAAACACAAACGGCGCAGACCGGATGGCCTGCGCCGCTGTTTCGACTCTATAAGTATAGTATATCATACTGCATAGGGTAAAACCGTCACATTAGCCACATTTATTTCTCCCAGCGAATCAACACCTTGATCAAAAATGTTCGTGCTCAGGGTCTTGACAAGGTTTTCCACAGGGGCGGGACTGGCCTCTTTTTCCTCACCTTGTTAGGCTGGGCCCTTCCCGGTCAACATCAAGATCAAGGTCAAAAGCGACGGACAGGAGTGTCCGTCCCACACGTGCAAAGTCTCGCACCCGCTTTTGGGAGTGGGCGAAATGGGTGTACACTTGCGTTCTCGAAATTCAGGGAGGAAATTCTGGCCAGGAGGCAGCCATGCCGAACCTTTCCGGCTCTTTCTCTGGGAGAGCCGCCGCGCAACCAGCTCTTGTTTTGCACGATGTGTCCAACCACGACCTGAACCTGATCGAGGTCAGGGGCGTACAGAAATCACCTGACGAGAAGTGGAACGACTGCAAAATCACCTATTGGGGCACGGCCGATCTGATCGCGGGCAGCGGAACGCAGAGCGGCTACTTCGTCAACGATCATCCCGATGGCGACCGCGACTTCGGCACTTTTGAAGGCAGGATCGTCACTTCCGGCGCAGAAGTGACCCTCGAAGGCACCTGGAAATTTACTGGCGGCACGGGAAAGTTCAGAGGTCTTAAAGGTGGCGGCACCTACACGGGGCGGATGACTTCGCCCGTGAATGTTGAAAACACGTGGGAAGGAACGTACGAGATCGCGGCGAAAAGTAAGGCCGCCTGATTCTTCCAGTGATCCGTAAAAACCGGTGGCTGGTCACCGACCATTGGCCACCGACCATTCTGTTTCCAGCAGCAATCCGACGAAGGCTGATTTTTCGTATATCTCTATAAGGAAGAGACCGAGTTGTCGAGGCCGCAAGCACAAGGCATTCTGGCGGATCTGGCCCTGGTGACGGGGTTGAAGTCCGGCGACCAGGGGGCGATGGCGGAACTGTATGACCGCTACTCTTCGGTGGTGTATGCGGTCGCGTTGCGGGTGCTGGGCGATACGGGAGCGGCGGAGGACGTGTTGCAGGAAGTTTTTATGCAACTGTGGCGCAAGCCCAGCGCTTTCGATGCGGCCCGCGGCAGTCTGGGAAGCTGGCTGGCGGTGATCACGCGGAACCGCGCGATTGACTCGCTCAGAAAGCGGCGTCCGGAAACGGATATTGAAGACGTGGTGTTGTCGGTGGCTCCGGACCTGGCGGGAGAAGCGGAGCGGGCGCGGGTGGCGGAGAAAGTTCGAGGCGTGATGGGAGGGATGGCTCCTGCGCAGCGTAGCGCTCTCGAAATGGCTTATTGGGAGGGCATGAGCCATTCGGAGATCGCCGACAAGACGGGCGAGCCGTTGGGGACGGTGAAGACGCGGATTCGCGCGGGACTGATTTTGCTGCGGAAGGCGTTTCAGAGTTGAGTGCGGTTGCGGAGTTGCGCTCCGCGGACAGCCCCTTCGGCCTGGCTCACGGCAGTCGGGGGCGGCTGTCCCCACATAGAAGCTAGGGTGAGTGAGGAATTCTGTGAATCGGAAATGAGCGAGCACGAACGATACGCGGAGGATCTGGCTTTGTATGCGCTGGATGCGCTCAGGGGAGAGGATCGCGCGCGCGTGGATGAGCATCTGGCGACGTGTGCGGCGTGCCGGCTGGAGCTGGAGCAACTGCGCGGCGATACGGCGCTGCTGGCGCTGTCGACTGCGGGGCCGAGACCTCCACAGCGGGCGCGGCAGAGGCTGCTGGACGCGGTGGCGCGAGAGGCAGGAGCTGTGGTTCCCACCCCTTCGACAAGCTCAGGGCAGGCTCTTACGCAAAGAACGCGCAAGGATGGGGCACCCGCTTTCCCTTCACTCGCGGGCTGGTGGGGAATGTTGGGGTGGGCGGCTGCGGCGGCGGTGGTGATTTTTGCGGTGTCGTTGTGGCGGGAGAACGCTGTGCTGAAAGAGACTTTGGCATCGGCGAGTTCGCAGGCGGCAAAGAGCACGCGCGACATGGAAGAGTTGCGAAGGATTGCGGCGCCGATCCTGGAGCCGGAAGCGCAGCGGGTGACGCTGGTGGCGGCGAAGGCTCCGCCGCAGCCGCAGGGCAAGGTGTTCTATCTGCGGAATCGAAGCAGTCTGGTTTTGCTGGCGAACAATCTGCCGGCACTGCCAGCGCAGAAGGCTTATGAGTTGTGGCTGATCCCGACGAGCGGGGCTCCGATTCCGGCGGGAGTGTTCAAACCCGATGCGCATGGAAGTGCGAGCGTGGTGAATCCTCCGCTGCCGGCAGGGGCTGAAGCCAAAGCGTTTGCGATTACCGTAGAGAACGAGGCAGGGGCAGCCACGCCGACGATGCCAATCGTGATGATGGGCGCGGGCGAGTAGGGGATCGTGCAGCGATCAGGGAAAAGCTTTTAACCGCAGAGGGCGCTAAGGACTCGCCAAGGACGCGAAGACAGGCAGGTTCAAGTGGCGATAGCCCTCGGTTGTACCGGGGCGCTATCGCGCTTAGCTGCAGGCGACGCGCCGCTCTTCCGCGCCGCTGCAGCCAGAATCAAAGGTTCCTGCTGGTTACTTTTCCAAAACTTTGACGGCTTTGGGGACGCCAATGTGTTCTTTTCTGTAGGCGCGGGCAATGTCGCCGAGAGGAGTTTCGCGCGCCGGGGTTACGAATTCCGACATTGGGCGCTCGCCTCTCGCATAGCCGTAATCGGAGGCGCCGAGCAGGCTGGACTCCTGCGCCAGGGCGTGCTGGGCGGCGTGCTGGGGCCGATCATCCGGCATGTAAATGGGCTGCGGGTTGTTGCTTTGGACGGAAGCGGTTTGTCCGAAGGCAGCCGCAGAGGCACACAGAAAACAGAGAGCGAAGATTGTGGTTTTCATAAGATTGATCCTGTCCGGGGGAAAAAGTCTATTCCTGGGAAAGAGCTCGGGAATGCCGGAATAGCGCGGCTTCCGGAGGTGTAAGGGCAATCCGGATACCAAACTGAGGCGGGTGGGATTCGAGTTAGGGGACACAGGAAGAGGCTAGCCGCAAGGGTTTGCACATTTGTGGAAGATGGGGTTCGGCTGCGGTGGAACAAAGCTCTTCACCGCTGAGATCGCTAAGAAAGGCCGCGGTGGACGTTAAGAAGAGCACCTATCACTCTGGCGTATACTGCCCACTTTCGATCATGCTAAAGCTCATCCAGCGCGCTATTCAGCCGGCAGTCCTGCTGGTCCTTTTGTTGCCTGCCGGGTTATGGGGACAAACCGATTGCGAGGCGGGCAGCGAGCCGCTGGATTCTGCTCCACCGAAGACGATGAGCGTGCAGGAGGTGATCCAGAAGTTTGGGGCGGCCGAGGCAGTTGCGAAGGACGCCCGGCTTCACTACACGTACAAACAGGATGTTGTGATGCAGACGCTGGCCGGCAAAAACGTGACGGGAGAGTTTCACGAGATCACGAAGGTCTCCTACGACGAGAAAGGCAGGCGGCAAGAGGAAGTGACGTTTGCGGCGCAGTCTACGTTACGAGGGATTCAACTTACCGCGGAAGACATGGAAGATATTCGCGTATTCATGCCGCTGATGCTGACCAGTGAAGATCTGCCGCAGTACAGTCTGACATATGCCGGGCAGCAGCACGTGGACGACCTGGATACCTACGAGTTTCACGTGGAGCCGAAGAAGAAGGAAGAGAAGGGCAAGCGATATTTCCAGGGGCGAATCTGGGTGGACGCGCAGGATTTTCAGATCGTGAAGGTGTGCGGCAAGAGCGGTCCGGAGAAGGTGCAGGTGAAGAAGCACGAGCGGCCGGAGTTGCATCCCACGTTTGTGACTTATCGCCAACAAGTGGATGGGCGCTACTGGTTTCCAGCGTACACGCGCTCGGATGACACACTGCAGTTTAAGGCGGGGCCGGTGCGGGTAAGGGAGATCATCAAATACAGCGATTATAAGCGGGCGGGCGGCGGGTGAATCTCGGCTGAGGGTAGGACAAGAATGGACCAGAGGGCCTCCGGTTCAGGTAAGATACTTCGTCTGCAGGGACTGCCTAAGAATGAATCGCGAATATCACAAGGGATACAGCCAGGAACTGAACCGGGACATGGAGGCGCTGGTTTTCGGGCATGCGGGGACGCCGCTGGTGGTGTTTCCGACCTCGATGGGAAAGTTTTTTGAGTATGAGGACCGCGGGATGATTGGCGTGTTGGCGCCGAAGATCGAGCGCGGCGAACTGCAGGTGTTTTGCCAAGACGGCGTGGATCTGGAGAGCTGGTACAACAAGGGCGTACATCCCAAGGTGCGGGTGCTGCGGCATTTGCAGTATGAGCGCTACATTCTGCATGAGCTGGTGCCGTTTATCCGGTGGAAGAATCAAACGCCGCGGCTCGCCGTGACTGGGTGCAGCTTCGGTGCCTATCATGCGGTGAATTTCGCCTTTAAGCATCCGGATGTGGTGACACATTGCGTGAGCATGAGCGGGGCGTTCGATATCCACCAGTTTCTGGATGGGTATTACGACGACGATTGCTACTTCAATTGTCCGCCCGACTATTTGCCGAATCAGAACGATGACTGGTTTCTGAGCCGCTACCGGCAGATGAAGATTGTGCTGGGATCGGCGGATTGGGATATGTGCCTGGACCAGAACGTGAAGCTGTCGGCGATTTTGAATAGCAAAGCGGTGCCGCACTGGCTGGATGTTTTCGGCGACAATTCGAAGCATGACTGGCCGTTGTGGCAGAGGATGGCAGGGAAGTATTTTTAGCAGTGGTCAGTAGCCAGTGGCCAGTGGTCAGAAAAATCCTATTTGTGGTCGATTGAGTTGGAGATCTTATGAAGAGAATTGGGATTTTGTTTGGGATGGAGAATGCGTTTCCACCGGCGGTGGTCGAGAAGATCAACTCCATGGGGGTTGAGGGCGTCGCGGCGGAGTTTGTGAAGATAGGCGGGGTGCGGATGGATGAGCCCAAGAAGTATGACGTGATCATTGACCGGATCTCGCAGGATATTCCGTTTTATCGGGCTTACCTGAAGAATGCGGCGCTGCACGGGACGATTGTGGTGAACAATCCATTCTGGTGGACGGCGGATGACAAGTTCTTTAATTATGCGCTGGCGCACAAGCTGGGCGTGGCGATTCCGCCGACCGTGATTCTGCCGCACAACAAGCATCCGGAAGGGACGACAGACCGGTCGATGCGGAACCTGATGTATCCCTTGAACTGGCAGGAAGTGTTTGATTATGTCGGCTTCCCTGCTTTCTTGAAGCCTTACTCCGGTGGCGGGTGGAAGCATGTGTATCACGTACATTCACCGGAGGAATTTTTTCAGCACTACAACCAGACCGGCGATTTGTGCATGACGCTGCAGCATGGCGTGGTGTTTGAGGAGTATTACCGGTGCTATGTGGTGGGGCAGGAGAAAGTGCACATCATGAAGTACGACCCGCGGGCGCCACATCATGAGCGGTATGTGAAGGGGAATCCGCCGCCGTCGTCAGAAGCCTTAAGGGTCAGGATGGAGAAAGATGCGCTGACTTTGTGCCGCGTGCTGGGGTATGACTTGAACACCGTGGAGTTTGCCGTGGAGGGCGGCGTGCCTTATGCGATTGATTTTCTGAATCCGGCGCCGGATGCGGAGATTACGTCGGTGGGGCAGGAGAATTTTGACTGGATTGTGAATGCGGTGGCGGAGATGGCGGTGAAGATGGCTTTGAGCGGGGAGAATCCGGCGAAGGAGTTGCGGTGGGCTGGATTTCTGGCGGGGACGCCGGTGAAGAAGACCGCAAGGCGGAGCCGGGGTGGGTTGCGGAGCGGAAGCGGGGCAAGGCGGCGAAGTAGCGTGGCTGAACCGGGGCCGGAGCTTCGCTCGGCGGACAACCGAGGGCGGCTGCCCCCACATAGATCTAGATGAAGAAAAAGAATCTCATGGGTTCTGCGGGGAAGGATGTTGATGAATATCTCGCGGGTGTTCCAGAACCTGCTCGCAGCACTTTGAAACGGATGCGTGCGGTGATTCGGTCGGTCGTCCCGGCGGAGACGACCGAGGTCATCAGCTATGGGATTCCAACTTTCAAATACAAGCGAGGTCTGGTCGCGTTTGCCGCGTTCACCAATCATTGCAGTTTCTTTCCGCTGGGCTCGTCAGTGCTCGACTCGTTTAAGAAAGAACTCAAAGAGTTTCGCGTTTCGAAAGGCACGCTGCACTTTCCGTTGGACAAGCCTTTGCCGGCCGCACTGGTGAAGAAGATTGTGAAAGCGCGGATTGTGCAGAATGAAGGCCGCAGGCGAACTTGATCTTCGGAATTGATTCCCAGTCATTGTTATACTGTTAAGGCTTGTTTCTCCCATGGCGGCGAAAAGCAGGTTCCTCGCTTCGCACGGAATGACAAGCTTTATCGCATGACCAACGCATGACCAACGATTGTTTCACACGCTATGAAGCCTACTTTCAGCATCGGGATCGAAGAGGAATATCAGACCATAGATCCGGAGACGCGGGATCTGCGGTCGCATATTCAGGCGGAACTCCTCGAAAAGGGCAAGCTGATCCTGCAGGAGCGGGTGAAGGCGGAGATGCACCAGTCGGTGGTGGAGGTGGGGACTTCGGTCTGCAAGAACATCAAGGAAGCCAAGGCGGAAGTGAAGATGCTGCGGCGCGATATTATCCGGCTGGCCAAGGAGAATGGGCTGCAGCTGGCGTCGGTGGCGACGCATCCATTTGCCGACTGGCGAGTGCAGGAGATTCATCCCGATCCACGCTACAAGAACATTGTCGAAGACATGCAGCTGGTGGCGCGGGCGAACCTGATTTTCGGCCTGCACGTGCATATTGGGATCGAGGATCGCGAGACCGCGATCCACATGATGAATCATGCGCGGTATTTTCTGCCGCACCTTCTGGCGCTGTCGACCAATTCTCCGTTCTGGCTGGGCATGAATACCGGGCTGAAGTCATACCGCTGCAAGGTGTTTGACAAGTTTCCGCGAACCAACATTCCGGATTATTTTCCGAGCTGGGGCGAATACGACAATTTCATCAAGCTGCTGATCAAGACCAACTGCATCGACAACGCGAAGAAGATCTGGTGGGATATCCGGCCGCATCCCTTCTTTAATACGATCGAGTTCCGGGTATGCGATATTCCGATGCGCGCGGATGAGACGATCGCGCTGGCGGCGCTGATTCAGGCCACCGTGGCGAAACTGTACAAGCTGCATACCGCGAATCAGGGGTTCCGTTTGTACCGGCGGGCGCTTCTCATGGAGAACAAGTGGCGCGCGGCGCGGTATGGAATGGATGGCAAGCTGATCGATTTCGGCAAGCAGACCGAAGTTCCGGCAAAGGATTTGATCCACGAGTATCTGGAATTTGTGGACGACGTGGTGGATGAACTGGACTCGCGCGAGGAATTGAACTACATCCATACGATGCTGGAAACGGGCAGTGGCGCGGACCGGCAATTGCGGGTGTATCAGGAGACTGGAGATTTGAAGAAAGTTGTCGACTACATCATCGAGGAGACGGAAACCGGCCTGGAGGAAGACGAGCCGGCGTCCGTGAGAAAAGCAGGCTGATGAATATTCCTGCGGACCAAGTCAAAACCCCCACTTCCCGCAAAGAGCGCGAGAAATGGGCCACCCAACGGCAAGGACGGGGCACCCTCAACATTTCTTTTGATCCTGAGTACACCCCGGGGGCGCGCAATGCTGTGCGGGTTTGCCTGCGGGTACAGCCTGAGGAGAAGGTCTGCGTGATCACCGATGAGGCTACGCGGGAAATTGCTGCGGCGATCGCGCATGAACTTGACGAACTGGGCTCGCCCTACCGGGCCTGGGTGCTGGAGGAGATGGCGGAGCGTCCGCTGCAGAACTTGCCGCCGGAGATTCTGGAAGATCTGGAGACGAGCCAGGTTTCGATTTTTGCGGTGCAGGCGCAGACCAATGAACTGCGTACGCGCATGCAGATGACGGATGTGGTGAACCGGCGGAAGATCCGGCACGCGCACATGGTGAACATCAACCGGCAGATCATGCTGGAAGGCATGCGGGCGGATTTTCATAAGGTGGACCGGCTGAGCGCAAAAGTTGTAGCGATGGTGCGCAAGGCGCAGCGGGTGCGGGCGAAGACGGCGGCAGGAACGGATCTTACGGCTGAATTGAATCCGAATTACCGATGGCTGAAGACGAGCGGGATCATCACTCCGGAAAAGTGGGGGAATTTGCCGGGCGGGGAAATTTTCACGACGCCGGGCGAGGTGAATGGGACGTTCGTGATTGACGGCGTGGTGGGAGACTATCTGTGTGCTAAGTTTGGCAGCTTGCTAGAGAATCCGCTGACCGTGCGCATGAAGAATAACCGGCTTACCGAGGCACACTCGGAGAATCATGAACTGGAAGACGACTTCTGGAAGTACACGCACACGGATGAGAATAGCGACCGCGTGGGCGAGTTTGCCATAGGGACGAACATCGATCTGAAGGATGTGATTGGGCAGATTCTGCAGGATGAGAAGTATCCCGGAGTGCACATTGCGTTTGGGAATCCTTATGGCGCGCACACCGGGGCGGAGTGGGATTCATCGACTCATATCGATGTGGTGGGGCGGAAGTTTAACATCTGGGTGGACGACGAGCAGATCATGCAGGATGGGAAGTTTTTGGTGGAGGCGTAGAGCGGTTGTGCTGGCCGCGGACAGCAGATTCCTCGCTTCGCTCGGAATGACAAGGGAATCGGGGTCCTTCGACTCCGCTCAGGATGACAGCGCTTTAAGATGATTGCCGGCGGGACGCCGGCGCTACGCGGCATTTCGGCGTTTCGATGATTCCTTCCTTGCGAAAGCAGTTCAACGCCAGCTTTACTCCCGAAAAATATCAGGCATTCTTGCGGCGGATTGACGAGGCTTGCGGGACTCATGTGCCGTTCCGGCTTTCGGAGACTCCTTGCTTCTTTCCGAAGACTCTGCTGGAGCGGATGGCGGAGGATGGGAAGGAATTGATTCGACAACTGGTGGAGAATCCGGAGTACCGGGCGCGGGCGGAGGCGGCGATTCCAGCGGAGTTTCGGGTGCCGAATGAGCCGGCACATCCGCTGTTTGTGCAAGTGGATTTTGGCCTGGTGCGGGACGCAATCGGCGAGTTGCAGCCTAAGCTGGTGGAGTTGCAGGCCTTCCCTTCTCTTTACGCCTATCAGGTCACGCTGGCGCAAAACTACATTGACGTGTACGGGTTGGAGCGGCTGTCGGCGTGCGGGAGCCGGCGGCTGAATTTTTTCCTGAGCGGGCTCGATGAGAAAACCTATCGTGAACTCTTGCGGCGGTCGATTGTGGGCACGCAGGATCCGGAGAACGTGATCCTGATGGAGGTTCATCCAGAGCAACAGAAAACCCTACCGGATTTTCTGCTGACGGAGAAGATGCTCGGGGTCAGGACTGTTGACATTGAGGCGATCAAGAAGCACGGATCGCAGCTTTACTACGTACGGAATGGAGGCCGGGTGCCGATCCGGCGGATCTACAACCGGACGATTGTGGATGAATTGCAGCGCAAGGAAGTGAAGCTGGGGTTCGATTGGCGCGACGATATTGACGTGGAGTGGGCAGGCCATCCGAACTGGTATTTCCGGATCAGCAAGTTTTCGATTCCGTATTTGCGGCATGAGTCGGTGCCGAAAACTTGGTTTCTGGACCGACTGGAGAGGATTCCCGAGGACTTGCAGAACTACGCCCTGAAACCTCTGTATTCGTTCGCCGGGCTGGGGGTGGTGATTGCGCCAAAGGAAGAAGATATCGAAGCCATTCCGGCGGAGAAGCGGGCGGAGTACATTCTGCAGGAACGACTGCATTTTGAACCGGTGATCGAGACTCCTTTTGGTGGGACGAAGGCGGAGGTGAGGGTGATGTATGTGTGGGAGGAGGAACTGAAGGCGGTGCTGACGATTATCCGGATGGGGCGTGGGTTGATGATGGGCGTGGATCACAACAAGAATATGGAGTGGGTGGGAGCGTCGGCAGGGCTGTGGGTGGAGGAGTAGGGGAGATAAGGACGAGGGCAGTGGTGGAAATGCCTTGCGGAGCCAATGGTTACGTGAGGGCAAGGGGTCCTTCGACTGCGTGACTGCCTCGCTTTCGCGAGACAGTTACTCCGCTCGGGATGACAGCGTAATGAGAGGGTTCTCTAGCCGATTCTTTTTACTATAGTGGTTTGGAGTTCGCGGCCGTTGGGGCGACGTAGGTAGAGTTTGTCGCCGGCGAGGCGGACGGGAACAGGGTCGCCGGGTTTCCATTCGCCGGGAATGTAGCCATCGGCGGAGGTGGAGTCGTATTCCCCGGTGTAAACCACGCCCCGGACGTTGACGACGACTGCGCGGCGAACCGGATTACTGGCTGATTCGCGGAGGATTTCGGCCTCGGCTTGATACCAGTTTTCGGCGTCGTGGCCCTCGAGGGATCCACGCCGTTGAAAGAGTTCAGTGGCGCGCCGACGGATAGCTTCTTGCAGTTGGGGAGAATCGTTACCGGAGGTCCGCGCCATACAAAGACGCCTCCTATTGCTGAATTACTAGCTTCATAGTAGTCGTCTTGAGGCAACTTGGAAGCAGCGGGCGGACACAAAAGGATAGGGTGGTGGTCAGTTTGGGAACGGTGAGAATCAAAACGGGCCAGTTGACCGGAGCCGCCGACGAGCCTAACATTACCGCGTTCGGGGGTTCGGTCGTCTCATGATTGGCCAGACAGTATCCCACTATCGCGTCCTGGGGAAGCTCGGGGGGGGTGGCATGGGCGTGGTGTATGAGGCCGAGGACCTCAAGCTGGGGCGGCATGTTGCCCTGAAGTTCATTCCTGAAAATCTTGCGGGCGACCCCAAATCGCTGGAACGCTTCACGCGGGAGGCGAGGGCGGCGTCGCTGCTAAATCACCCCAACATCTGCACAATTCACGGCATTGAGGATAACAACGGGCATCCGTTCATCGTGATGGAGAAGTTGGAGGGCGAGAGCCTGAAGCAATGCATCTCGGGACAGGCCATGGTGACGGAGAAGGTGCTCGATATCAGCATCCAGGTGGCGGACGCGCTGGCGGCGTCCCACGCCAAGGGGATCGTGCACCGGGACATCAAGCCGGCGAACATTTTCCTGACTCCGAGCGGGCAGGTGAAGGTGCTGGATTTCGGGCTGGCCAAGCTGCTGCACAACGTCGGGACCGACAGCGACGGAATGGCGCTGGACCAGTCGTTAACCGCGGTGGGGGTGATTCCGGGGACGGCGGTTTACATGTCGCCGGAGCAGGCGCGGAGCGAGGAAATCGACTTCCGCAGCGATCTGTTTTCGTTCGGCGTGGTGATGTATGAAATGTCGACGGGAAAGAAGCCCTTCGCGGGCAAGAACTCGCTGATGACTCTGGATGCGGTGCTGCATGATAAGCCGGTCCCGCCGGGACAACTGAATCCAAAGGTTCCCGTGGAGTTGGAGGGCATCATCGGCAAGGCGATGGAGAAGGACCGCCAGCAGCGGTACCAAAGCGCCACGCAGATGAAGTCGGACCTGCAGCAACTGAAGCGCGAGAGTGAGTCAGGGCAGATAAAGAGTGGACTGAACACCGCGAGGCTGCGGGTTGCAAGCCAGACGTTTGGGCGAACAGGCAGCCGGTGGCAGTTCTGGCTGCTGGTGGGAACGGCGGCGCTGCTGCTGACGGTGTTGTCGGCGGTGGGAGCGTACTGGCTGAAACACCGGTCGGTAGCCAACCTGGAGCAGCAGAATGCCATCGCGGTGCTGCCGCTGCAGAACATGAACGGGGATTTCGCGGTGGATTACCTGCGCTTCGCGCTGGCGGATGAGTTGACCAGCGTGTTGACGTATTCACGTTCGCTGGAGGTGCGGCCATCGTCGGTGACGCGGAGGTTTGTGGAACTGGATCTGGATCCGCGCAAGGTGGGGCAACAATTGCGCGTTGGCCGTCTGCTGACTGGACACTTCTTGCGGCAAGGCGAGCAGTTAAGCGTCACGCTGGAAGCGATTGACGTACCCACCGACCGGCTGCTTTGGCAAGGGACCGTCAGTGCGCCGGTGAACGACTTGATTTCGCTGCAGAACCAATTGAACACGCAGGTGCAGCAGGGGCTGTTGCCCAGCTTGGGGATTGCGGGTGGAGCGTTGAGCACCGCGTCCCGTCCCAAGAGTCAGGAGGCCTACGATCTCTACCTGCATGCCCTTGCGCTGCCCCATGATCCTGAGCCGAATAAGGATGCGATCGCGGTACTGGAACACGTGGTGGGGGAAGACCCTGGCTACGCGCCGGCGTGGGAAGCGCTGGGCCTCAGGTACTACTATGATTCGCTTTATGGCGGCGGCGGCGAGCAGATGTTCCAGCGTTCGAATTCCGCGTATGAACGGGCGCTGGCGCTGGACCCGAACCGGGTGGGAGCGGCGAGCAGTTTGATCACAAACCGCGTGGAGCGCGGTGATTTGGGCCGGGCGTACGATGCGGCGACGGACCTGGTGAAGCGGCGGCCGCAGAGCGCCGATGCGCACTTCGCATTGAGCTATGTCTTGCGTTATGCGGGTATGCAGGAGCGGGCAGCACAGGAATGTAACGCGGCTCGGTCGCTGGACCCGGGAAACTTCAGCTTCCGGTCGTGCGCATGGGTATTTGTGCAACTGGGCCAGACGGACCGGGCAGTCGATTTCGTACACCTGGACCCGGGAACGGAGTGGGCAGCGTGGGTGACGCCGTACGTTCAACTGGCTGCGGGGAATGTGAACCAGGCGCGAGAGAGCATAAAGAATGTGGCAAAAACTCCGTACTATCACAAGGACTTGCTGGCGGCGTGCACGGCAGCGCAGCGGCCGGCCGATATGGACCGGATTGTGCGGGAGGCGGAATCGTCGGTGATGACTGAGCCTGACCCCGAGGAGTGGTACCGCATCGGGTCCTTGATGGCTTATTGCGGGCAGAAGGACGCCGCCTTGCGGCTATTGAAAGCCGCGGTGCAGCAGAATTATTGTGCACATTCGGCGCTTTTGAGTGATCCGCTACTGAAAGACCTGCGCAAGGAAACAGCGTTTAATGAAGTGCTGACGGCGGGGAGCAAGTGTCAGGAGACGCTGAAGGAAGGGCGGCAGTAAACCAGTTCTCAGTTCTCGGTTCTCAGTTGCTTGTCTTTAGGTCCAGGCTCTGGGCTTACTCTTTCTTCTGGCCGGAGTCTAATTCGCAGGCTGCGAGAGGAAAGAAATTTGCGTCGGAGCGGGGGTAGGCCCCATCCTTGTAGGGTGAACTTCTTGGGATGCAACCAGCTTGCGGGCCGCCTGGGGCGGCTGGTCCTGCGTATTGTCAACGCTGCAATCGTCCGGACATCTTTTTTGTTGCTGTTGCTGGCGATTCCAGTTCTGCTGGTGGCTTCACCCCAGCGGACTGCGGAAAGCCCGGCGCGTCCGACTGTTTCATTGGCCACTCCTGAAAATCCTCCAACTCTTCCAACGGACTTTCCGTCAACTGCCTTACCAGGGATCTCCTCCCGAGATTCGTCAAGATAAGGGAGTCCTCGGGCTGCGGCTGATGCTGCGGCGGTTGGGGACGACGGCGCGGCTGATGCAGACCGTGGCGCATCCCGACGATGAAGATGGCGGGATGCTGACGCTGGAATCGCGCGGGCGCGGAGCGAGCGTGCTGCTGATGACGCTGAATCGCGGGGAAGGCGGGCAGAACAAGGTCGGCAGTAATCTGTCGGATGTGCTGGGTGTGCTGCGCACGGAAGAACTGCTGGCTTCCGATGAGTATTACGGGGTGCAGGAAAGATTCTCGCGCGTGGCCGACTTTGGGTTCTCGAAAAGTGCGGACGAGACTTTTGCAAAGTGGGGCGGACATGATGTGGCGTTGGTGGATATGGTGCGGGTGATTCGAACGTTCCGTCCAGATGTGCTGGTAGCGCGTTTTTCTGGCACCGAGCGCGATGGACATGGACACCACCAGGCATCAAGCATCCTGACGAAAGAGGCATTTCGCGCGGCAGCCGATCCGAAGCGGTTTCCCGAGCAGATCGCGCAAGGGCTGCAGCCCTGGCAGGCGAAAAAGCTTTACATCGGCAATGTGTGCGGATTTGGGGCGATGACCTGTCCGGATGCGAACTGGACGGTGAAGCTGAATACCGGGGAGAAGAATCCGGACCTGGGAGGGTCGTACGTGCAGTTCGCGATGCAGGGATTGCGGCATCAGCTCTCGCAGGGAGCGGCGAACTGGAATGTCGATCCGGGAGACCGGTTTACGTTTTACAAGCTGGTGGATTCGGTAGAGCCCGCGAAACTGGATAAGGACGGGCACGAGAAAGACTTCTTTGATGGGATTGATACGACATTGCAGTCGCTGGCAAACGGCATAGAAGAGTCCAAGGTCCCGAAGTTGGGATATGAACTCCAACAAATTGCAATCAGGATCGCCAAAGCCACGGACGACGCGAATCGAAACGACGCGTCGGCGGCAGTGATCCCGCTTATGGGAGTGGCTGCAACATTCAAGCAGCTTAGCGTTGATGTCAGGGCAGCCGGCCTGGGCGCTGGCGCGCAATCCGACTTGATCGCGCGGCTGGAAGAAAAAAGCGAACAGGCAGAAATGGCGCTGAACGAGGCTTTGAACGTAAGCCTGGAGGCTGTGGCGATTCCTCGAGCAGAAGCAGGGGCTGGAACCGCAAAGGATGTCGCGAAGGAAGCGGACGCAATCACCACCGTTTCGCCGGGGCAGGAGTTTCTGGTGGCGGTGGATTTTCATAACGGATCGAAAGACTCCCTGTTCGTTGATGGGCTGAAACTGGAGGTACCGGAAGGGTGGGGGACGAGTTCTGACAAAACGAAGCGGGTTGCCATCAAACCGGGAGAGAACATTGATGTGGTCTTTCGCTTGAAAGTGCCGAAGGATGCGGCGTACACCCGGCCCTATTGGCATCGCGACGATCCTGAAACGGAGAGCCTGAATCACATTGACGATGAGAAGTATGCGACGCTGCCGTTCCCGCCTCCGGTGCTGCGAGCCCGGATGGAGTATTCCGTTGCAGGGGCGAGTGGCACTGCAGCAAAGAATGGTATCGTGGCGACCGTTGTGACGCGGTTTGTGGACGACGCTGGGGTGGAACGCGCTCGACCGCTGGCCGTGGTGCCGGCATTCTCGGTCGCGCTGGAGCCGGGGACGCAGGTGATCTCCGCCCACAACGGTTCAGGTTCAATGGTAGCGGTGGGAGTCACCAGCAATCTTAGCCGCGAAGCGCGAGGCGTGCTGCGCCTTGAACTGCCCGAGGGTTGGCGGTCGGAGCCGGCGCAGTTTGCAGTGGAGCTCACGCGAAGGGGAGAGAAGAAGGATTTCCAGTTCAAGGTCTTCCCTGCCGGGTTACAGGAAGGACGAGCGAAGGTTCGCGCCGTGCTGGAGGCGGATGGCGAGAAATTCAGCGAGGGCTACACGCTGGTGACGCGCGAGGATTTGGGCAGCTTCTATTATTACCAGCCGGCGGTGCAGCGGGTGAGTATTGTGGATGTGAAAGCGCCGCACGATTTGAAGATTGGCTATATCATGGGCGCCGGCGACGATATTCCTACCGTGCTGAAGCAAATAGGGATGGATGTAACCCTGATTCCACCCGAGAAGCTGGCAAGCGAGAATCTCGCGCAATACGGAACGATTGTGTTGGGGATTCGCGCTTACGATACGCAGAAAGATGTCGCCACGAATAACCAGAAGCTGCTCGATTTTGTCGCGGCTGGCGGAACGCTGGTCGTGCAATACAACGCTGGCGCGGGAGATTTTAATAGTGGACACTTCACTCCATACTCCGCGGAACTAAGCCGGGCGCGGGTTTCGGTGGAGGAGGCTCCGGTGGAGATTCTGGCGCCGAGCGATGGAGTGTTTCATTATCCGAATGAGATTGCGGCTCACGATTTCGACGGCTGGGTGCAGGAGCGCGGGCTCTATTTCATGGACAAATGGGATGAGCATTTCAAGCCGCTGCTAAGCTGCCACGATCCGGGCGAGGACGCTCAGAAGGGCGGGCTGCTGCGGGCACAGTACGGCAAGGGGACCTATATCTACACAGGATATGCGTTCTTCCGGCAGTTGCCGGCGGGCGTTCCGGGAGCGGTGAGGCTGTATGTCAATCTGTTGAGCGCGGGGCATGAGAAGCAGTAGCCAGTAGCCAGTTGCCAGTCCAGTTCTTACAGAGGGACGGATTATCCTGATGCGCGCCATCCGCATTCATACCTACGGCGGCCCGGAGGTTATGCAGTGGGAAGAACTCCCCACGCCAGTTCCCGGGCCGGGACAGGTTCTGGTGCGCGTGGAAGCCGCCAGCGTGAATTTTCTTGATGTTCAAAAGCGACGCGGCGAGCTCGCCCATCAGGCCTTCTACCGCCGTAAAAGCGCCAGCGAATCTGACCTTCCGGCAATTCTCGGCAGCCAGGGAGTTGGAGTCGTCGAAGCGCTTGGTCCCGAGGTTCACAATATTCACGTGGGAGATCGCGTCGTCTTTGCGGGAGACTCCTATGCCACCCACGCTCTGGCCCCAGCCGCGTGGTTAATCCGCGTGCCTGACGGTATTGACGTTAAGCAGGCCGCGGCCGGCATGAACCAGGGATTCCTGGCCTACGCGTTCACACATTTTGCGTACCCTGTAAAGCCGGGAGACTGGTGCCTGATCGAGGCAGCGGCTGGGGGAATTGGGCTCCTGCTTTGTCAGATGGCGAAGATCCGAGAGGGACGAGTGATTGGGGTTACGTCAACCGGGGAGAAAGAACAATTTGTTCGTGAGGCCGGCGCCGACGAGGTCATCATTTCCAAACAATCCGATATTGCGAAAGAAGCGCGGCGGATCACTGGAGGCCGAGGCGTCAATGTGGTTTACGACGGCGTGGGCAAAGACACATTTGAGGCAGGCCTCGATAGTCTGGCTCCCGGCGGATATCTCGTGATCTATGGCCAGTCCAGCGGATACGTGCCTCCATTTGATCTTATGACCCTGCAGGAAAAAGGATCGTTGTTTCTCACTCGGACGAACGGAAGCCCTTACATCAAGGAATACCCCCGCTATATGGAACAGTTTGTTGGCTGGGTTAAGCAGGGGAAACTTTCCATCCGAATTGATCGCACGTATCCGCTGGCCGACGCCGCCCAAGCACATGCGGCGTTTGAAAAACGGCAGGTCAGCGGTAGGATGTTGCTTCTTCCATAGCTGCAGTGACGGTACCGCACTTACCGATAAAATGCAGTCTCCATCTCAAACGGATTCGAGTTCTCCCGGCCTGATCCGCGGCATGGGCCTGGGGAGCGCGACCGCGCTCAACATGATTGACATGATCGGCGTGGGGCCGTTCATCACCATGCCCCTGGTGTTGAGCGCGATGGGCGGGCCGCAGGCCATGCTGGGGTGGATCGCCGGCGCGCTGTTGGCCGTGTGCGACGGGCTGGTGTCGGCGGAATTGGGCGCGGCGCTGCCGGGTTCGGGCGGATCGTATCGCTACCTGAACGAGATTTATGGGCCGCGGAAATGGGGGCGGCTGATTTCGTTTCTGTTTATCTGGCAACTTTCCTTCAGCGCCCCGCTTTCGATTGCCAGCGGATGCATCGGACTGGCTGGCTACGCGGCCTATTACTGGCCGAACCTGGAAACGGTTTATGCCGCACACACTGCGGCTTTGCCGATCCCCGGGGCAGGGTCGCTTCAGGTGAGCTGGATTGTGACGCCGGGAACTGCGCTAGCGATCGTCATCTGCCTCTTCACGGTCTTCCTGCTCTATCGGCGCATTACCGTGATCGGGCGCCTCTCGAACGTGTTGTGGCTGGGCGTGATGGGAACGATTGGATGGATCATCTTCGCCGGGCTGACCCACTTCAACGCGTCTCGCGCGTTTGATTTTCCTCCCGGCGCGTTCACGCTCTCACCCGCGTTCTTCACGGGGTTGGGCGGAGCTATGCTGGTAGCCACTTACGACTACTGGGGTTACTACAACGTTTGCTACCTGGGCGATGAAATAAAGGATCCGACGCGCAATATTCCGCGGGCCCTGCTGCTTTCCATTCTGCTGGTGGCCTGTCTATATCTAATGATGAACTTGTGCATTCTGGCCGTGATTCCCTGGCGGGAGATGCTGCAGGCGGGGCAGAGCAACAGCGGATTGTACGTTGTGTCGTTGTTTATGCAGAGGATTTATGGGCCGTGGGCGGCGCGGTTGGTGACGGGGCTGGTAATCGTGACCGCGTTTGCATCGGTCTTCTCGCTGACGCTGGGGTACTCGCGCGTGCCGTATGCCGCGGCCCTGGACGGGAACTATTTCCGGGCGTTTGCCAAAGTGCATCCGGTGCACCGCTTTCCGCATGTTTCGCTGCTGGCACTGGGAGTAGTAGCGGCAGCGTTCTGCTTTCTGCGGCTGAGGGACGCGATTGCGGCTCTGGTGGTCATTCGCCTTGTCCTGCAATTTCTGGTACAGGCGATTGGGTTGATCGTGTTTCGGGTGACGCGGCCGGAGGTTGTACGTCCGTTTCGCATGTGGCTGTATCCCCTGCCAGCGCTGGTCGCGATCGCGGGATTTCTCTTTATCTTGTTCGGTCGCGCGAACTGGCAGAAGGAGGTGCGGTACGCGGTCGTAATATTGTTGGCGGGTCTTGTGATCTATATGATTCGAGCGTGGAGAGGCCGGGAGTGGCCGTTTGCGGCGGTGAAGTCTTGAATGAAATTCAGAATCTTCAACGCAGAGGAACGCAGGGTAGTGATCTGAAAATGGAGGAATCATCATGACGAAGAGGCTTAGCTGTCTTGTATTCTGTGTGCTGGCGCTGGTGGCGATTAGTGCAGCCCAGGACAGCAAGAGCAAGGATGAACATCGAACCGTCACCCAAGTGCTGGACCGTACCGTGTCGAACGTCGAGCATGAGTTTGTTCCGGCGGCGGAGGCGATGCCGGAAGACAAGTTCGGATTTGCGCCAACGAATGGCGAGTTCAAAGGCGTGCGGACGTTCGCCCAGCAGATAAAGCACGTCGCGGCCGTGAACTATGAACTGGGGGCGGCTATTTTGGAGGAGAAACCGCCGGTGGATATCAGCGATGAATCGGGACCGGCCTCGATCACCACCAAAGTCGACATCTTGCGGTATCTGAATGACTCGTTTGCATACGTGCACAAAGCGGTGCAGACGATCAATGAGAAGAACCTGGTGGAAGGAGTCAGAAGCCCGTGGGGAGAAGGAAGGGTGACGCGTCTCAGCCTGGCCACGAGCGTGGCATGGCACGGGTTCGACCACTACGGACAGATGGTGGAGTATTTGCGCATGAACGGGATCATACCGCCGGCCAGCCGGTAGATTGAGGGCTCGACCCGATTAGTGGCGGCGGGGGCGGCTGTCGCGGCGGTCCCGTTCATCGTTGCGAGCCGCGAAGATGCTGGAAAGGTGTTGCTGGAAGCTGATGCGGGGTTCTTTTGCGACGCGGGCAGCGTAGGAATTGACAGCCTGGAGGAAATCCTGGATTTCGTTCTCAACCTTCCCTTCGACGATACGGACGTGCGCACTGCGTGGTGGGGCGACCTCCCGTGGCTGGACCTGGTGTTGCATTTTCGGCTTCATTCCCTGACATCCAAACAAAATTAGCTTGATCTCCCGATGAAGGGGCGACCCATACTTGCGCCAAACACGTCCGCGACAAGTAAGTTTCGGTTTGGGGAGGAACAACCAAACATATCCGGGATTGCTTTCGCGGTAAATAGCACTTTCGTGGCGCTACGATGCTTATCAGGTAAGCTCGGTTGGTGAGCGGCGGGCGCCGCGTGAGGTGATGGAAGTAAGGAGCAACTCGGCGTGGAGTCCGCTGCGGGCGAGGTGTGTGGCGATGGATTTTCGGGTCTTGTGAGCGGCGCAGCGGGGATCGAGGAAAACGATGACCGATGGACCGGCGCCACTGAGGGCTACTCCGAGAACGCCTGGTTTCCCGGTCAATTCCCGCAGATACGGGAGCAGAGGGCAGAGTGGGGCGCGGTAAGGCTGATGGATGCGGTCTTCGAGCGCAGGGGCAAGCAAGTCGTGACGGCCTTGGGTGAAGGCTGCAAGCAGGAGCATCGAGTTCTGGATGTTCGCCACGGCATCGTCCCGGGAATACTGCGCGGGCAGCACACGGCGAGCTTCCTCGGTGGAGAGCGCCTGGTCAGGAATGGCAAGAAGCAGAGGCCACTTCCCTTTTGGACGGATGCAGACCACCTGGGTCTCGGCGTCACCAGACATGCGGGCAATGGTGAGACCGCCCATCCAGCAGGCGGAGGCGTTGTCGGGATGGTGCTCGCGCCGGGAAGCCTCTCCGATGATCTGGGCGTCGGTCCATCGCAAATGGCCGAAGTGACTGGCCAGGGCGATGCCGGCGAGTCGCGCGGCGGCGGAAGACCCGCAGCCCTTGCCGATGGGGATGTCGTTCTTAATGCGAAGAGACAGAGGAATGACCTGCGCTCCGTGCGCCTGGAGGATCTCGCTATAGGTGCTGAGGATGAGGTGATTCTCCAAGCTCCGGCAGATTTCTTGGTCACGTCCCGTAGCTGTGATGGAGAAGCTGGGCGCAGTCCGGGCGTCGATGGTGATGTAGAGATCCATCGCCAGGGCAGCGGCATCGAAAGCCGGGCCGAGATTGGCCGACGTGGCTGGAAGGGCGAGGTGGAACGCGGCTGAGCGGTGGCTCGCCTTTTTTTTCTTCTTAGACATTCGAGTGCATCGGATCGGATTTCTCCGCTTGCTCCAAAGTCTTGAGCACGGCATCCAAGGTGGCATCCATTACGACTGGGGGATGGCGGAACGGATTCAGCTTGGCGCTTTCTCGCTCGTCCGCAGTGCCCTGAAAAAGACTGCCGCGGTGAAATTCCATGGTGAAATCGGGATCCTTAAGCAGGCTTCCAGTGAGGACCACGACAACGGTTTCTTCAGGCTTCACGAAACCCTGCCGCAGCAGTTTTTTCAGGCCGGCGAGGGTGACGGCGGAGGCGGGCTCACAGCCAACACCTTCGGCGCCGATCTCAGCTTTGGCCTGCGCGATCTCGAGCTCGCTTACCTCTTCGCAGGCGCCGCCCGTAGCCTGGAGCACCTTCACAGCTTTTTCCCATGAAGCGGGGTTGCCGATGCGAATCGCCGTGGCTCGCGTTTCGGCTTGCACGCTGACGAGATGCTTGCCTCCGGCTTCACGCAAGGTGCGCACCAAGGCGTTGGCGCCTTCGGCTTGAATCACGGACAACTTCGGCAGGCGCGGGATCAGGCCGATATCGAGCATCTCCAGCAGAGCCTTCCCTATCGCTGAACTGTTACCGAGATTGCCGCCGGGAACGATGATGTGGTCGGGGGGCTGCCAGTCGAGTTGTTCCAGCAACTCGAGTGCGAGAGTTTTTTGTCCTTCGAGGCGAAACGGGTTGATGGAATTCAACTGGTAGACCGGGGCGCGCCGGACAAGCTCTTGCAGCAGGCGGAGGCAGCCATCAAAATCGGTGCGAAGCTGGCAGGTGAGCGCGCCGTAGTCGAGAGCCTGCGATAGTTTGCTCCAAGATATTTTGCCATCAGGCACGAGGACCAGGCTGCGCATGCCGCCGCGGGAGGCATAGGCGGCCATGGACGCGGACGTGTTGCCGGTGGAAGCGCAGGCTACCCAGCGGTATCCGGCCTGGCGGGCGAAGGTGGCGGCGACTGTCATGCCGGCGTCTTTGAACGAACCGGTGGGGTTCATGCCTTGATGCTTGGCATACAGTCGCTTCACGCCTGTAATCCGCGATGATTGCAGAAGTTCATAGAGCGGAGTATTGCCTTCGCGCAGAGTGACGACGTGTTGCTCGGACGCTGGAGCGGGGAGAAGTTCGCGGAATCGCCAGACGCCGCTGGTGTCGAGGGATGCGTTTGAAGAACGGCGGTCCCGCCAGAGGGATTTTAAGGCGGTGGGGTTGCGGGAATTCCAGACACGAATCGGTGATCTCAAGCAAATTGCCGCACTGCGAGCAGCGGAAATCCTGGGCAGCAGAGTGGGTCACCGAACCGCAGCCGATGCAGTGGAAACGAAACGTGGCTTGGCTGAGTTCAGAACCCTTCTCAGGAGTGGTGGAAGAAGGCATGGATGAGGGACTATTTCTGGCCTCGCAGATATTTGTCGGTCTTGTTGATCCAATCGGCTCGGGGCGGATTGAAAACATCGAGGTCAACCGTGTCTTCGAGCGCCTCGGCCTTGTGCGGCATGTGAGCGGGGATGCAGAGCACTTCGCCGGCGTGGACGACGATTTCCCGGCCGTCGATCCAGAACTTCAGCGCCCCGTCGAGAATGTACGTGAGTTGTTCGTTGTGGTGGCTGTGCTCGGGGACGATGCAACCTTTTTTCAGCAGGACGCGCGCCAGCATAATTTCCTGACCGACGACGAACTGCCGCTGCAAGAGCGGGTTCAGGTTTTCGAGCGGAATCGTGTGCCAGGGGATGTATTGGAGTGGGCGCTCACTGGCCGCGTGTTTGGTGACGGCTCGTTGGGCGCGGGAGTGGGACTTCGCGTCTTTTGCCTTGCTTCCAGCGGAAGCCCTGGTTTTCAGTTTCTTCGCCATGAAAATCGCTCCCGGCTTCTTTGCTGCGAAGCCGCCTCGTTCACTGGACCTTGTCTCCGTATAGCTTCACGGCATTGTCATGCAGGTAGGCGTGGGCTAATTCCAGAGCGCGAGTTTCGGTGATTTCATTTTCCGAGATCATCTCGGCCAGCGCCGCGGCCAGGGCCATGCGCGACGATTGCGCTCCCAGCCAGTAGCTTTCTTCCGCGCCTAACACTTCATTGTACGGGAAACAGTCGGTGCCGAAAGTGATCTTGTCGGGGAAAGTTTCCAGCCACATCTTCAGTGTGTCCTTGAAGGCGGAAGGATACTGCGCCAGCTCTCCGAATGAAGAGTCCAGGTAGACATTCTTCATGGCGGCGAGCCAGATGGCTTCACGCTCCAGCGGATAGCCGCCGTGGATCATAACGAACGTGGTGCTGCGGTAGCGTGGATCGCGCAGCACGCTTTCCAGATTCATGATGTTGCCCTGGGAAAGGTTGAAGTAGTCGCCAATGCCGACCGCGGTGTGAATGTGCACCGGAAGGTTCAGACGGCCACTGAGGCCCACCAGGAAGCGAAAGATGAAATCCTGAAAAGTCCGATAATCCTTTTCGCTGGGAATCCCGCCGGACGCGTATTGCCGGTAAATGTCCTCCGCTTGCTGGCGGGTGGGATCGGAGAATGTCATGGGACGGAAGTAAGCCACTTCAAACTTCATGGCGATGCCTCCCTTTTTCCGGTTGTCGTCCAACACGCGGACGATGAACTCCAGGTAGTCGCTGAACTTGGCGGGAAGTTTGCTCACGTTTTCTTGCTGCATCCAGCGGTGCAGCATTTTCTCCTGCAGCGGGATGAAAACTCCTTCATCAGGATTGCGCGCGGTCTCGCGCTGGTTGTTGAAAGGCCACATAAAAGAGTCCGCGAAGAACACCCAGGGAAAGCGCTTAGGATCGAGGTAGTCGGGCATCATGGCGCGGTTGGCGACCGAACTCTCGGTGTTGATCTTGTCGAGAATCATGTTGAAGTAGGCGGTGTTGGAGTACTGCTTCTTGAGTTCAGCTTTTTTCGCGATCAGCCACTTGGCATGTTCGGGGGAGAGATCATCGTAGGGATAGCCGAATAGAGCCTTGGCTGCGGCAATCAGTTCGGGATTATCGTCGCGGGTGCGGAGGGCGGCGCTGGCGTCGGGAGGCGCCGCCATGGCGTCAACGTCAGGATCGTCGGCAAAACCGGGGTGGGCATGGTGGTCGAAGGCGGGGATTTTCTCTATCTGTGGGAGCAGGCGCTGGTAGATCTGCTGAACGTCAGGTCCGGGAAACGGACGAGCCTGGGCGACGGCGAAGACTGACAAGCTCGCGATGAAGCATGGAAGGAAACCACTGCTAACTCCAAAATACAATTTCATTGATGTACCTCAGGGGCCAAAAGCCCGCGGATTCCTGGTTCCTGTTGACGCAGGCCTGGAAGGCCTGCTCCACCCTCGTGCCAAATGGCTTTCATCGCAGCGCTGTGGATCGTCTGCAGTCTGCGAAAAATCTATAAGCCTTTATACATGCCGCCATCGACCAGCAGGGTCTGGCCGGTTATATAGGAGGCGCGCTCCGACGCAAGCCAGACGATGGTCTCAGCCACTTCGCGGGGCTCACCCAGGCGCTGGAGGGGAGCGTCGGCAGCCCATCCGGCGAAAATCTGCTGCTCGTTCTTGCCTGAGGAGGCGGCACGGGCTTTCGCTAATTCCTTCAGGCGGTCGGTGGCTGTGAAACCAGGCCCGACGTTGTTGACCAGGATTCCATCTTTGCCAAACTCGTTGGCGAGGCTCTTGACCAATCCGACTACCGCCGCCCGCACCGCATTCGAGAGCACGAGATCGGTGACCGGCTGCTTGGTGGTAATCGAGGTGATGGTGACGATGCGTCCCCAGCGTTTTCGCTGCATGTAGGGGATGACTTCGCGCGCAAAGTAGACCGTGCTGAGGAAGTTCAGCCTCCAGCGCTCGTTGCCATTCTTCAACTGTGGCGGCCAGAAATCCTTTGGCGGGCGGGCCGCCGGCGTTGGTCACGCAAATGTCGACGCTGCCGAACTTTTCGGCCACCGCAGTCACGAAATGGCTGACGGCCGCGGCGTTGGTGACGTCGAAGGCCTGGGCAAGGACCTCGGCGTTATATTGCTTTCTGATGTTCTCCGCGGCGGCCTGCAAAGTCTGCTGGTTGCGGGCGCACATGGCGACGCGGCAACCCTCGGCGGCGAAGGCTTCCGCGGTGGCACGGCCAATCCCCTGACTGGAAGCGGCCACCAGAGCGACACGATTTTTCAGGCCGAGATCCATGGAGCGAGAATTATAAAAGGAAGCGAGCCAAACGCGCGATTATTGCGTCGCAAGGAACCCTTCGGCTTCACTCAGGGCAGGCTGCGAAGCTTCGGCGGCTCCCCAGATCCCTCGCTGCGCAGAAAACGCTTGCTCGGGATGACAAGCGCACTGCTGCGCTTGCGGGAGTCGGGGCGCGCAATTAACCTGTAGAGAACGAGGTATTCATGAAACGGCACATCCATCACTCCGAAACGAAGGCGGTGCGCGGCGCGGCGGATCTGGAGAAGAAAAACGGACCGATGGCCACGCCCATCTATCAGACTTCCACGTTCGAAGTCACCGACAACGACGAGCAGGTGCGCGCGACCCACACCGACCACTTTTACACGCGCTACGGCAATCCGACAAACACGGTTGCGGAAAAGACTATTGCGGAGTTGGAAGGCGTGGATGCTGCGTTGACGTTCGCCTCGGGCATGGGCGCGATCACGACCACGATCATGGCGCTCCTCAAGAGCGGCGACCACGTGGTGGCGCAACGCGACATTTACGGCGGTGCGAACAAGTTTCTGTCGCAATGGTTGCCGAAAATGGGGATTGAGACCACGTTTGTCGACACCACGGAGTATGAGCAGCACGCGCGGGCGATCCGTCCCAACACGAAGCTGCTCTATCTGGAGTCGCCGACTAATCCCACCTTGCGCGTCGTGGATTTCAAGAGAGTTGTGGCTCTAGCCAGGCAGCACAAGCTGCTCAGCATGATTGACGCCACATTCGGCACACCGATCAACCAGCATCCTGCAGAATTTGGCATCGATCTGGTGATGCATTCGGGAACCAAATATCTGGCGGGCCATTCCGATCTGATTTGCGGCGTGGTGGCGGGGCGGCGCGAATTAGTGGAAAGAGTCTGGGAGACGCGAACGACGCTGGGCAACTGCATGGATCCTCATGCGTCGTGGGTGCTGGTGCGCGGCTTGAAGACGCTGGCGGTGCGCGTGGCACGGCAGAATGAAAACGCGCAGCGTGTAGCGGAGTTTTTGTCTGAACATGCCAAGGTGCGGAGAGTGCATTATCCGTTTTTGAAGAGCCATCCGCAATATGGCGTGGCACGAGAGCAGATGAGCGGCGGCGGAGGCATGGTCAGCTTTGAGGTAGAAGGCACGGGCCAAGACGCGCGGCGGGTGAGCGAGGCCATGCGGCTGTTTACGCTGGCTCCGAGCCTGGGTGGAGTAGAGTCGCTGGTATCGATTCCTGTGCTGACGTCGCATGCCATGATTCCATCCGAAGAGCGCGCCAAGATGGGAGTGACCGAACAGATGATCCGGCTCTCGGTGGGAATCGAGAATGCGGACGATCTGATCGCGGACCTGGAACACGCGCTGGAAGCTGCGGCGGTGCCGTTGACGGAGCATGCGCACGTGCGATAGCCAGCCTATTCTGGCTTGCTGTGAGGCAATGACTTGCGGCCGCGGCTCTCCGACTAGAAAATAAATTTCAGCGCTAGCTGCAGAATTCGCGCATTGTGTGCGGCTCCCGGCCGGAACAGTACACCAGGCAGGCAGGAAGGATCGCCCGCCGAGTTGTTGGCGCCGCCGTAGCAGACAACCGTGCTGGAGGTGTTCCCTGCTCCGGCATTCGAGTTAGCCGACCCCCCGTCACCGCCAAGCCAGTTAAATTCCGTGTGATTAAACACGTTGAACGCTTCCGCCCGGAACTCAAAGTATTTGCTCTCCGTAACCGCGAAATGCTTGAGCAAGGCCATGTCGAAGTTCGTTCGCCAGGGATTGTTCAATATGTTCCTTCCGGCGTCGCCGAAAGTGAGGCCTCTGGGCGCCACGAAAGCGGCAGGATTAAACAGGAGCGGCCCGAAACCCGCAAAGGGAGTGTTCTGGACTCCAATTCTTGGATTACCAACCAGGTCTGGGTATGAACCACCTGTCAGACCACCAAGGTTACCGATTTGTGAAGCGCCGGTGCCCACGCCGGCATTGTCTGAGGGCGCGATCAAGCCATTACCCGCGTTGTACACGCTGAAGGGAGAGCCACTCTGAATTAGAGTGATGCCCGACCACTGCCAGCCTCCAAGCAACGAATGCGCCAAACCTTTCCCCTTGAAGAATGGCAAGTCATAAACGTAAGCGAGGTTTATGTTATGCCGTTGGTCAAAGTTCGAGCTGGCACGATAGGCGTTGAGGTCATATGCATTGATCAAGCCGGCGTCGTTGGCGGAGGAGGAATCGTCAATGGAGTGGCTATAGGTATAGGCGGCATTCAGCTCGAGCCCACCAATGTTGTGGCGCACCGCAATTTCCAGCCCGTTGTAGTTAGAGGATGCAGTCTGATCTTTTCGCCCGATACTGGCAAACCCAAGGTAAGGACGATAGAAGTTTGGGTCCTGGATGCCGCATGCAACGGCCAGATTGTTGGCCCATCCGCCCGTCATCGTGGCTGGGCTGCCGGTGTCCACGTTAGCGGAGGCCGTAGCCTGTCCGTTAGCGTCAATTGAAACTGAGCTGCAATCATCAGCGGTGATGACCTGTCCAGGTCCGTAGGGATTCTGACTGTTGGTCACCGGCAAGATCTGGTTTAGCGCATACGCTCGGGTCAGGTGAACCCCCGCGCTGCCAACGTAAGACAGTGTGGCCACAGTGCCTCGGCCAAGATCGTGCTGAATATCGAAATGCCACTGCTGCACGTAGGGCCAGACGGCCTTGCTCGGAATCGACGTAACGGTCAAAGGGGGCGTGCCACCGCCAAGCAGGCCGGAGTTGAGGTTGTCATAGCCGGAGATGTTTACCACACTCGTGGTTTGGGAATGGATGTTATCCGGCTCCAGCAAGTCAGTGTTCGACTCATTGCCGTTGGTGTGCTCGAAGAAAATGCCATACCCCCCGCGAATGGCCCACTTCCCGTCGCCCTTCGGGTCAAAAGCGAAGCCTACACGCGGCGCCGGGTTCCACCAGTGGTTCGTCATGCAGCCAGTGGGAACGCCCGGCGTTACTCCGCAGTCAACCCACCCGTTGTAAGGATTGCCTGTGACGAGTCCGGTTGCGGGATCCACTCCGCTGGCCCCCGAGACATAAAACCTCGGATCGAAATTGTAGGCCAGGTTATTCAGCTCGCGATAAGTGCCATAGAAACTGAGACGTAATCCCAGGTTCAAGGTCAGCCGCGGGGTAACGTGCCAGTCATCCTGGAGAAACGGTTCATAAATGCGGTAGAAGTTGTGCAATTTGAGTTGGGCTTGCTGTTGAGCGAAGCTGCCGATATTGCCCAGAAGAAGATCGGCATACGCGTTGCCTGTGGTGAGCGCTGGATCGGTGCCGTTGGAGGAATTAGCGAAACCTAGCAAGCCGTTCGGTGCGTTGGGGGGCTGCGGGATTTCGTTCTTGTGAGAGTCTGCGAAGTACATGCCGAACTGAATGTTGTGTGACCCGACGATCTTGGTCACGTTGTCGCGGAAGGTAAGCGTCGGATTCGAATTCAACGGGCCACTCGGAACGTAGCCTGGATCTTCGGCAAACAAGTATTGGCCGTCAGCCAGGCTTATGCCCGGCACCTTGCCGCCAAAGCCATTGTCATAGAGCCCCAGGCTGGCCGGAACGTTGCCGCGCTGCCAGGGACCGGTGAGCTGCGTCGAGATGTGATCGGTGGTATAGCTGGCGACGAATTCGTTAAGCAGCGTGGGCGAAACATTAGCCGTGAGCCGCGCCACCATGCTGACGCCGGGATTGTTGAAATTCGTCTGAATCGTCGGGAAAGTAGTGCCGGAGGTCCACAGAGGAACCGGGTATTGCTGATTCCAGGAATCGTGAATGTAGCGGAAACTGGCGCGAACTTTGTCGTTGATGTTGTGATCGATCTTGAACAATTCCTGGCGCCAGTGCGTGGGAAGCGTGGGAGTCGCGTACCATTGATCCTGCAGGCCGTCTGAGGATGTGCCGTTCGGCGCCGGAATCATCGCGGTCAGCGCCGAGGCGATCGCGGCATTCTGTATCGGAACTTGATTGCCAGGAAATGGCTGACCCGGCACAAGGCCTCCGGTGGGGGGCAGACCATTGATCAATTGGGGAACGACCGGGCATTCCAGGTTAGAGGCCGCACCCGTACATTGGTCAGCGAAGTTTCCCATGCGGTCGGCCGCGGTCGGAACGATCGTCTGCGAAAAGAAGCCTCCAGCCGGCGTCAGATCGCGCCGCCATTCTTCCGACCAGAAGAAAAACGTCTTTTGCTTGTCTTTGTTGTAGTGCCCCGGAATGTAAACCGGACCGCCGATGGTGAAGCCGAAATCGTTCTTCTTGTACTCTGGAACTGAGGTCAAACCAAACTGGGTCGCGTTAAAGGCATCGTTGCGCAGGAATTCGTACAAGTCGCCGTGAAAATGGTTCGTGCCGGACTTGGTTTCCACCTCGACTGTGCCGGAGCCGTTCTTGCCATACTGCGCGCCGTAGTTGGAAGTCAACACCTTCACTTCAGCGATGGCGTCGATACTGGGATAGACGTTGATGGTCGTGTTGCTGCCGTTGTCCAGCGCATCTCCGCCATCGATTTCAAAGTTGTTGTATTCGGTGCGGCCGCCGTTGATGCTGAACGCCACCGTCGTCGCGCCCTCCCCGCCTTCGTCCTGGCCAGATTGATTGGTGACGCCCGGGGACAACGTAACCAGTTGGGTGAAGTCGCGTCCGTTTAGCTCAAGCTGACTGATTTCTTTGCCGCTGATTACATTGCCCAGGTCGGAAGACTGGGTTTCGACCTGTGCCACCTCCGAGCCTTGGACAATGACTTCGGTGCTGATGGTGCCGACCTCCAGCGTGACGTTTACTCGGGCTTTTTGTGCGATGACCAGGACGATGCCCTTGGCTGCATATTTCTTGAAGCCTTCGGCGGTGACCGTCAAATCGTAGGAACCGATAGGCAGTGAGGCAAACAGGAAATCTCCACTGCCGTTGCTGAGGCTGGTGCGATTGATGCCGTGCTCCGCGTTCGTAACCGCGACTTGAGCGTTGGGAACCGCTGCGCCGCTAGGATCGGTAATCGTGCCGGTGATGGAGGCGGTATCCTGCGCCCAAGCTGCCGCACAGAACGCCAGCACCAACCATAGGATCGGCCACAGCATGCGATGAGATTTCATGGATACGTTCTTCTCCCGATGCGCCAAGGTTGCGCGCATCCCACAGAACAGCTGCCGTGCCAACGCAGCCACGGCAGTCAGCGGCTTTGTTCGACTAGCTTGTTCGAGTGTGCCCGGGTTCCAGCAACCAGCCCGACACCCACTGCCGGGTTTATTAAATCGTATGAATAGTGCTTTTATTGGGCATCTCATGTCAAGAGAAAAACGCGGGCCTCGCAACGGTGGACGCCCCGAACTTGTCAAAGATCGCTTCTTGCTTGCCTGACCCGCGGCACCCTACAAGGAGCTGCGCGTGGACTCCCGCACCACCAATTCCGGCGCCACCTTGCGATGCTGAGCCGTGACCTCGCGTTTTTCGAGCACGCAGTTAATCCCCTCGAGAACAATGCCCACTGCCTCCGCTCCCATCGCTTCCATGGGCTGGCGCACGGTGGTCAGCGGCGGAGTGCAGAGAGCCGAGGCGGCTACATCATCGAAGCCGATCACGGAGCAGTGCTCCGGCACGCGCAGGCCGGCCTTGGCCAAGCCGCGGATAGCGCCGAAGGCGGTCATATCGTCGAAGGCCAGCAAAGCCGTGAACCGGCGCTTCTGCTTGATCAGGTTCTCGGTCAGTTTCTGGCCCATTTCAAAGCTGGAAATGGGATCGCGCGATTCGGGCAGGTCCACCACCAGACGGGAATCGAGTTCGAGGCCGCACGCCTTGGCGCATTTGCGGATGCCGCGCCAACGGGGAGAACTGTCGGCCAAGGTCTTGGGGCCACGGATGAAGGCAATCTTGCGATGGCCGAGGTTGTGCAGATGTTCGAGCGCGAGGTAGCCCCCGACTTCGTTGTCGACAATCACTGAACTCATCGAGTCCCCCTTGAGTTCGCAGGCGATGAGAACGGTGGGGATGCCGCTCTTCTCCAGATCGGCGAGCAGGGTGATATCGAGAAAGAGCCAGTTGGCGAGGACGACGAGGCCCTCGATGCGGCGGTCAAGCAGCATCTCCAGGTAGCGCTCGAAGCGGCTGCGCTCGTTGTGCACATCGGTGAGAATAGGCAAATAGGAAGCCTGGTAGAGCGTGTTCTCGATGCCGCGCAGCACGAGTGTGCAGTAGGGATCGGTCATGTCGAAGACCATGACGCCGACCGTGTGGCTGCGTTTACTGCGCAGGGAGCGGGCGAACTGGTTGGGACGATAGCCCAGCTTTTCCGCGGCGCGCTCGATGCGTTTCTTGGTCACCGGCGGGATATAGCGCGCCAGCGGAGCGTCGTTGAGAACGATCGACACCGTGGTGGATGAGAAACCGCTCTCCTTCGCCACATCGCGAATCGTGACCATCGAAGGCTTGCCCTAGTTTGCGAACTCTAAAGTGCGGCAACCGAATGCCGAACTGCCGATCCCTCACGCTTGAATTCAATGCGGAGGTTGGCGGACACTACAGCAGAGAGTGAGGCGAGTGTCAAGCGCGCATATCTGCTCAGGAGTTGTGGGCTGGCTGCTGTTGGCCGGCGTGGCAGCGGCAATGCCGCCGCAAACTTCTTCGCCAGGGATGGTGGCCAACCCGCGAAATGGCGCGCCTGTCGCCTCGTCTGGAGCGGCTGCGGATCCCGCACAACTTTTTCAGGCGGGGCAGGCCGCGCTGAACCAGGGCCGGCTGGAGGAAGCGGAGCGCGACTTCCGCCAGGTGCTGGCGGCGAATCCGCAGGCCGGCGGAGCGTACGCGAATCTCGGCGTCGTCTACATGCGCCGCAAGCAATGGACAAAAGCTCTGGAGATGCTACGCCAGGCGGAGCATCTGATGCCCCACGAGCCAGGAATCCGGCTGAACATCGGCCTCGCCTACTACCGGCAGAATGAATTTCTGAAAGCTATTCCACCTTTTGAATCTGTGGTGCGCGATCAACCCGGTGCGCTGCAGCCGCGGCATTTGCTGGGACTCTGCTATTTCTTCGCAGAGCGGTGGGCGGACGCGGCTGACACTCTGGAACCGCTCTGGGCGCAGGAATCCGGGCAGTTGAGTTATCTCTACGTGCTGTCGATCGCCGCTCACCGGGCAGGCCGAAAAGAGTTGGACGAGAAGGCCACGGCGCAACTGGTCAAGACCGGCGAGGGCTCGCCTGAGTTCCATCTGTTCATGGGCAAAGCCCACCTCAATCTGGAGCAGTACGACCTGGCCCTGGCCGATTTCCAGGCTGCGGCGCAAGCCAATCCCACGTTAACTTTCGTTCATTTCAACCTCGGTCTGACTTATTTGAAAAAGCAGGACTACGAGCGCGCGCGGGACGAGTTTCTGAAGGATGCCGCCGTGGAACCCGATCTGGCTCTCAACTACGACGAACTCGGGGACGTCTATTCGCTTCTGCAACAGGACAGTGACGCGGAAAAGAACTACCGCGAAGCGCTGCGGCGCGATCCGCGGCTGGTGAATTCATATCTGGGGTTGGCCAAAGTTTATCTGCGCGAAGAAAAATACCCTCAGGCGCTGAGGGCGATCGATTCCGCGGGTAAGCTCGATCCCGGCCGCACCGACATTCATTATGTGCGGGGACAAGTGCTGGTGCACATGGGCCGCAAAGAAGAAGGCAAAAAGGAACTGGAAACCTCCGTCCGCATCGACAACGAGCGCCGCGCCGCCCGCGAGAAGCAGGTAGAGAGCGGCACCCTGCCATCGCCCGAACTTCTGCAGGATGAGCAGTGACACCCGGCATTCAACCCGCGGTTGGCATCATGGACGACTGTAGTCTAAGATTCTGTCTGGCGCATTCTGCGGCAGGCCTGTCGTACTTGCATGATTCTTGCGGCTGGTTGACCAGCGGCATTCTTTCGGCTGGCTGGGGCAGCTTTTGCGCCTTTGGAGGAATCGAAAGTAGTGAGTTCTCATCCCCTCATGGTGAATCCCAGGCAGCCGGTACGCTCCCTCGCCTTTGCTCTCTTGCTCTGCTTGCTAGCCGCAGCCTCGGTGTCCGGGGCTTATGGGCAGCAGTTTACCCTTACTGTATCGAGTCCGCTCTCTCCATCGGCAGTGGCTCCTGGTGGATCTTCGATTGCGACCCTCGATCTCGCGGCCATCGGAAGCTTCAACGGCTCGGTCTCGTTTGACACCATTCCCTGCTCGGTAACGCCGGTGCAACCAGCCGGCACTCCGATCTGTTCGGTGAGCCCCGACTCCGCCACCCCACCCGCCCAGGCCTTCCTTACTATTTCCACCAGCAGCAGTACTCCGCCCGGGTTGTACACCATTGCAGCGACTGGCACCAGCGGCTCGTCCTCGCAAGCCGTCACCCTGACCCTGAATGTCGTGAATGTAACCGAGGATTACACGCTGTCAGTGTCGCCAACCACCGCGACTCCGAGCCCCGTGCCAGCAGGCAGCGTCGCGACCACGATCGTGACGGTGACTCCAATTGCCAACTATACCGGAACCGTCACGCTGGCCTGCCTTTCGATCAGTCCAGTTGTGGCGGCAGCGCCGTATTGCTCATTCGCGGCGACCTCCGGGTCGAGTTCCTTGCCTCCAGGCACCGTGCAAGTCACGGGAAGCGGTCCAGCCACCGCCACTCTGACCATCACCACCCTCGGCCCGACGCCTGTAGCCGGGCTGCGGAACCGGCGAATCTTCTACGCCTTATGGCTTTTCGTTCCCGGGCTGGGGCTTGTGTGCGCCGGCGCAACCGGTACTCGCAGAAAAAACCTGCTAGGGGCGCTCTTGCTCATTGCCGTAGCCGGGGGTTTACTCCTGATGCCGGCCTGTGGTTCAAGGACCGCCACGAACTCTCCTACCGGTGTGAGCACTCCGAAAAATACTTACACTTTCACACTCACTGGAGTAGACCAAAACGGCGCGGCGCCCAGTAACGGTAACAACTGCCCGGTCGGCCAGAAGACCTGCAACCAGGCGACCGTCACCCTGGTCGTGAACTGAGACAGGCCCTCGATTCATGTGACCCTGGAACACTGCGTTGCGTCGTCTCGGACTTTGGGTCGCGTGCGCTGGCGGGAGTAAGGCTAGGCTTCGGCGCTCGGGCTTTGGGCAGAAGAAACGGCCAAGGAAAACCGCGTGAAAATCGGATGAGCCGAAAGCCGAAGCCCGTTCTACGATGCGGCGCGCCGGGCCTGGCGTTCAAGTTCGGCGGCCTGACGCATGACCACGTCGCGCAGCGAGACCAGTCCCTTCAGTTGTTTGCCGTCCACAATGGGCAGGTGCCGGAAGCCGAACTCGTGCATGATGAAGAGACACTCTTCAATGGTCTCGTCCAAATTAACGGCACGGGGGTTGGCCGTCATAACTTCGGAAACGGCGGTGTAGGCCGGTGTGCGGCCCACGGCGACGACGCGGTTCATGATGTCGCGCTCGGAAAAGATGCCGGCCAGTTCTCCGTTGCGGAGCACGGGCAGGGCGCCGATGTTGTGTTCCATCATGAAGCGCGCCGCCTCCAGCACGGTGCGTCCAGCTTCGATGGAATAAACTTTGCGGTCCTTCACCAGATCGCGGAGGGTGGACATGGCAAGCTCCTTTGAGAAGGTGGCGAGTAAATTGGCGCCAGAGCCCCACGCCCTGGCCAATTCGAGGACGGCACTACTCTACCATATCCTCATTTGGCTTGGCAGCCGGACTTTGAAGAAAAAGGAAACTCGCGGCCTCGAAAGGCCGCCAGCGGCAAATCCATCCAGGGACGGGCGGCCGTTCAGCGTTGGACTAACGCTTCCAACCTGGAAAAGAACTCCGGATAGGAGATCGCTGCGCACTCACTGCCGCGAATCAAGGTTTCTCCCTCGGCTCGCAGAGCCGCGATGCTAAAGGCCATCGCGATGCGGTGATCGCCGAAAGACTCCAGTTCAGCGCCCCGAAGCGGCTGTCCGCCAGGGATCTTCAGTCCGTCTTCGCGTTCTTCCACGCGGGCGCCCATGGCGCGAAGATTGGCGGCGATCGATGCAATACGGTCCGACTCTTTCAAGCGCAATTCCTTCGCATCGCGGACCTCGATTCCCTGCTCCGTGTAAGGGGCGATCGCGGCCAGCACTGGAATTTCGTCAATCAACGCCGCCGTATCGGCTCCGGCAATGGTCGCACCCTTCAACCGTCCGCCTTCGATCTGCAGCGTGCCAACGAGTTCGCCGTGGATCTCGTCCAGTTGGGTTACCGAAATGCGCAGCCCCATCTGCAACAGGATATCGAGCAGACTCGCGCGCGTCGGATTCATCAGCAAATTCGTGATGGTCAGTTGCGAACCCGGAAAAAGAGCGGCGGCACAGAGAAAGAATGCGGCGCTGGAAAGATCGCCGGGAACTCGCGCTTCGATGCCATGCAAATGCGGGCCGCCGCGAATCCCTACTTCGTTTCCCTTGCGCTCGATCTGCGCGCCAAATGCCCGGAGCGCTACCTCCCCGTGATCGCGCGTCCGCAACGGTTCTTCGATACGAGTTTCGCCCTCGGCCAGCACCCCGGCAAACAGCACGCAAGTCTTCACCTGCGCGCTGGCCACCGGCATCTTGTAGTGAATGCCCTTAAGTCTGGCGCCGTGAATGCGCAAGCGGCGGGCGGCCGTTTTGCGACGTGATTTGCGCGCCCATGGCGGTGAGCGGCATGATCACGCGCTCCATGGGACGGCGCGAAAGCGATTCATCGCCCGCCATTTCGCTCGTGAATTGCTGCCCCGCCAAAATGCCGCTCAGCATGCGGATCGTCGAGCCGGAATTGCCGCAATCCAGAGGCTGGCTGGGGGCAGTCAACGATAGTCCGCTTCCTTGCACTTCGATAACGTTGTCAGCGCCATCCTTGCGCTCCCATTTCACTCCGAGCGAGCGCAGGCAGCCGAGCGTGCTGGCGCAGTCCGCGCCCGTCGAATAGTTTTCCAGTCGCGAAGGGCCATCGGCAATCGCCGCCAGCATGGCGTAGCGGTGCGAAATGGATTTGTCGCCGGGAAGACTTACGCTGCCCCGCACGTTGCGCGCAGGACGCACGATCACCTGGGACTCGCTTTTCATCTTGGAATCAATATAGCGGAAGGAAAAGGCAAAGGTGGTCAGTGACCAGTGATCAGTGTCGAGCCAGAAATTCAGTTTTGCAGAACTGGCAACTGCCCACTGATCACTGACCACTCTAGCACCGCCTTGGCCTCTGCCGTGGCCTCGCGCAGCACGTCCGCGGGAATTTCTTTCAGCCTCACGCCGAACTCGAACATCGGCGTCTCCGTGCCGCGCCCCCAGCGCGCCGACTTCCCAGTGCGCGCGCACGAACTTCACATCCGGATGCGCCGTCAGATCGAGCAATAGCGGAGACTGCCCGCAATAAAACTTCTGTGGAAACGAGACCAGCGCCTTCGCGCCCCACGCCGCGCCGTCGGCTGAGCCGTTGATGCTGACATCGAGCGACTCCTGCTCGATGATTTTCGTAATCTCCAGCGTCAACAAGAACACGCGGCTGGCAGCGCCGCTCACGTCTACAGTGGGACCGTCGCCCTTGGCGCTAACTACAGTTTTCTCTGCAACTAAAACCGTATCAATCATGGCGGGAAAATTGTAGCACGCGCTTGCCGCAATGCCTTGTCTCACTCGCAAAAGTCCGTCCAGAAATTGCCGCAGCAGCCTGCCTGCTTCCTCCGGCTGCTCCCACGCCGAATAGTGTCCGGCCTTCGGAATCACGCGCAACTGGCTGCCGGAAATGTGCTGGCGCATCAGCTCGGCTTCATTCATTCCGGTCAGAATGTCTTCGTCTCCGGTCACGAGCAGCGTGGGCACATTGATGGTCTTCAATGTATCCACCGAGTCCGGACGCTCGGCCATGCCACGCTGCACTTGCGCCACATCTTCGGGCGACATCTTCCGCATCATGCGCAGCGCGCCCTCGACCAGATCGGGCCGCGTCTCCCGCGTGGTCTTGCCCAGCAGGCGCGGAACCATGCTCTCGAAAAACGGTTCGGTGCCGCGCTCAAGAACGTCGCTCGCGGCCTGCAGGCGTCCGGCGCGGGCCTCGGCGGAATCGGCGGGCGCCTTCGTATTGAATAGACCGAGCGCAGCCACGCGCCCGCGATGCCTTCGCCAGAATTCGAACAGAGCATATCCGCCGATGGAAACCCCAGCCAGCGGAGCGCGGCCGACATGGGCATCGTCCATCACACGGGCGATATCGCGGCATGCTTCTCCATGGTGGCCGGACCATCGCCCACGCCGGAATCTCCGTGCCCGCGCAGATCGGGCAGGATGACGCGGTAGCGCGTGGCCAGAGCCTGAGCCACAGGCAGCCAAAATTCATGATTCGCAGGAAAAGGATGGAGCAGAACTACAGCCGGACCTTCGCCCAGCACGCGGTAGGCGATCTCCGCATCGCCTCTTTTGACATGCTCAATGGCTACCTGCGGCATGGGCGCGAGACTACGGATTCGTCACCCTCTGCGCCCCGACCGGCGCCGTCAGCAGCAGTGGTTCTTCCGGCATCACGATCCAGGCGATGGGATAGGAGATCAGGCCAATTCCTGTCATGAAAGCTGTGAGCAGCCACACCAGCCGGACCAGGGTCACGTCGATGTCAAAATACTCGGCGCAACCGAGGCAGACGCCTGCGATCTTGCGTCCCTGGCGCGGCCGCACCAGACGCTTGCGGGCTACCGACGCGCCCACGCGAATGCCGCAATAGGCACAAACCGCCGCGTCGTCCTGAATCACCTTGCCGCAGTAGTTGCAGTACATGGCGCTACCTCACAAGCCCCTATAAGAGATACGTAATTGTAGACCGAAAGTTCCAGGGAGTCTTTCGTCCCAGAGCCTTTAGTCCCTAAGCTTCACTCCCGATACGCTTCCTTGATGTGCGCGCGGGCCTTCTCGGCGAGAGGGGTGCTGCCGTTCTCTGCCAGGACGGTCTGATACTTTTTCATCGCCAAATCGCGCTTCTGCAGCAAGTCATACATTTCGCCAGCAGCCAGGTTTGCCTTCTGCAGCGTCTCCGGATCAGGATCTTGAGCTTCACCCACCAGTTCATATGCGGCTGCGGCTCCGGGATAGTCTTTCTGGCTGCGCAGTAGCTCGGCCAGGCCCCATGCCGCCATCTCATAATGCAGGTTGCCGTACTTCCCTTCCCGGCCGTTCTGCCACACTTTGCGATAGCCTGCCGCGGCCTCTGGCGCGTGGCCGCTGGCGCGCAACAGATTCGCTTCCTCCAGCGGAAATAGATAGTTTCTGGGATAACGCGCCGCCAGACCGTGCATGAGGGCGCGCGCCTCGTCGTAGCGGCGCTCGCGGCGCAGGAACAAACTCAGCACCACTTTGGCGTCAACGCTGTTCTCTCCATTGCTCTCGGCCACCTGATGCAGGTATTCCAGTCCTTTCTCCTTCGTTCCGCTCAGCCCCACCAGCGCCACGGCGACCTTCACGCTCCAGGGCAGGCTGCCCATCACGTAGTTGTGCGTGCCCACGACCAGCTTCGCATCCACGTAGTTGGGATTGAGTTCCAGAACGCGCTCGTGGTCGTGTCGCGCGCCCACGGCGTTGCGCAGCGCTGAAAACCAGGCTCGCTCGACCAGCGCAGTGTAGAGCGAGAACTGCGCCCGGGTGACGCCGCGGGCATAGAGCGCGTCCACATTGTTGGGATTCGCTTTGAGTTGCTGCTCTTCCAGGCTCTCGGCGCGCTCCACTAATTGTTTGATCCGCTCCTTCACCCTGGGCTCGGCCGCGCGATGCGCCTGGCCGATGAAGTTATCGTTGGCATATTCGCCGCTATTCATCGCACCCATGCGATAAAGCTCGCGCATCAGGATGGTGCTTAGCAGGTGATTGTCTGCAGAGGGGTCTGTGGGGTGGCGATCCAGCACTTCTTCGAACTCCCGAATCGCGCGTTCGTAATCCAGGTTGTAGAAGTGATCGAAGGCAGCGTCGACCAGCGGATCGTGCTCGGGAGAAGCAGCGGCGGTTGCAGAGGAAACGCTTCGTTCGGCAACACGAGTTTGAGCCGTGGCCTGAGGCGACCAAAGGCAAAAGATAACGAGGCAGGACAGCCCACTGTTGTGAACCAACCGTCTTACCAACATCAGACTCGAGCGCATCCCCACCGTTAGCCCTTACGTTTTAGTCTAACTGAAGTTTGCCAGTGCACGGGACGAACCAAAAGCGTCATTTGCCAACCGTTGACAATTTCAAAGGGCATTCAGCGATGAGCCCTATAATCTGCGCAGTTGCAAACAGAAAGACGTTCCCTCGAAACCAAGGTAACTGGGGCAACTTTACGGACTTGCGAGTAATAATTGCGCGGAATCACTTCCGATGCAATCGATGCGAAAGTTGCAAGTGTTTGACTTGAAAACACCTTAGTCGGCGGTGCACTTTGGTGGTCGGCTTGCCTTGCAGTAAGCAAGCGTTCCTATCATCTTTTATGGCTGAAGTAGTTCACGATGCGCAGCAGGATTTTTGGCGGTCTCCGACCGTGCTCGAAACGGCGGCGGAGATAACCCTTCCCGCTGCGGCCGCAGAGATGGCTGAGGCCTGTGCCGATTGCGGCAGCGAGTTCATGATCGGCGCCAAGTTTTGCCATACCTGCGGTCTTCGCCGTCCTGCCGGCCTGGATGCCGCCGCCGTGGCTGGCCTCTGGGCGAACAGCGTGGCGACGTTACAGACGTTGCCAGGTTCCGTCGCGGCTGCTTGGCGCAGACTTTCCCTGCCCGACTGGGTTCACTATCTTCACTTTCACGAAATCAAGCGCTGGATCGGTTTGCCGACGGCGCCGTTGATCGCCTTCATGATCGGCTTGGGCTGCGTGGCCGGAGTCATCGTGGTCAGCCTCGTCTACCGAGCGTCGAACCTGGCGGAGTTTCAGGCGATCCAGATGTGGCGGATCGAATGGCTGCTGGCTGCGACGGCATCTTTTGTGGCGGGAATTCTCCTGAAGAAACCTTCTGACCCACGATAACCCTCGTTCCCGCAGACGTGAGAGATAAGACCTCCATCAAGTATCGAGGCTGTAGTTCTCTTGAAAGACCTAACTCACTTCCCTTCCTTGTTTGCAACTTCTTGCATCTTGACGTGCGAAACGCTGCCAGAATATATTTCGATTCGCCTCCCCGGGGAGCCACCAGCTTCCGTAGTCAGTAGCAAGCCCTCGTCTTCTCGAAAGCCAATCATCGGTCGCGCATGCGATTGAAGGAGTAGTTCCCCATGCGAAGCAATAAGTCTCAACTCCGGCTGACCACGGCACTATCGATTCTTGTCCTAACCCTGATCGCCGCCGCCACGCAAGCCGCAGCCCAACAAGAAAGCATTCTCTACAATTTCTCGAGCGCAGGCCCGCAGGCCGGAGTGGTCTTCGACGCTCTCGGCAACCTATACGGCACAGACGCCTCGCAGGGGGTTTATGAATTAACGCCACAGGCCGGAGGCACTTGGACCGAGAAGACTGTCTACAATAATTTCGGTTCCAACGCGGATCTCGGGGGAGACCTGATCCTTGATTCCGCCGGCAACCTGTATGGCGTCTCGCTCAGCGGCGCCAGCAATGATGGCTTTGTCTTTGAATTAAAGCCCTCCTCCGGAGGCTCGTGGATGGAAGAAACTCTGTACACGTTTCCTCAGTCGGGAGTGCATGGGAATATTCCCTTTGCGGGCGTAATCTTGGACAATTCCGGCAACCTCTACGGCACAACCTTCTATGGCGGGGCTTACGGCGGCAGGAGGATCTTTTACGCGGGAGGCACGGTGTTCGAGTTAATCCCGCAGCCAGGTGGCGGCTGGACAGAAAAGGTGCTGCACAGCTTCGGCAACGGAACCGACGGATCCAACCCCTATGGCGGGCTGATTCTCGATTCCGCTGGCAATCTTTACGGCACGACTACTCAAGGCGGCGGACCCAACGCACTGGGCACTGTGTTCGAATTGATCCGCCAACCTAATGGTCAGTGGAAAGAAAAAATACTGCACAACTTCGGCTCCCAGCCCTACGACGGATCGGCTCCTTATGGCAAACTGGTTTTCGATTCTGCAGGGAACTTATATGGCACCACCGCGAGCGGTGGGACCGATTCAAACGGAACCGTTTTCGAGTTAATCCCCCAGACAGGCGGGCGCTGGAAGGAAACAGTGCTGCTGAATTTCGTCGGCAGCAACGGAGCCGATCCTCGATCGGCACTGGTCTTCGATTCCGCCGGAGATCTCTACGGCGTTACCTTCTCCGGCGGCCTTTACGGAGGCGGGTTGCTTTACGAATTGATCCCAGGCAGCAATGGAACCTGGCAACAGAGCACGGTGCATGACTTCGGCAACGGAACCGACGGAAGCGGCAGCTTGGGCAACCTGCGCTTCGATGCTTCCGGCAATCTGTTCGGCACGACGCAAGGTGGTGGGACTTCTGGAGAAGGGACGGTCTGGGAGATCACGTTTTAACGTGATTCTCTGTTTCGACCCTAAGAATTATTCCCAGAGCCAGCGGCGCGGCGCTGCTCGTACATCCGATAAAGATGGTGGACTGGGTCTGTTCCTCGCCAATCCGTCCTACCAGACTCGTCCAAAGAAGGCGGTGTAGGATCGCAGCTTCCCGCTCACGTCGGGACGAATTCCCGTGCTGGCCCAGACCGTGTCATCCCTGTAGCTCCCATAGTTGAAGCGCAGGCCGCCATCGAATCCGGCGCGGAAGTGGTAATCGCCCGTGGCTGCGATGAGGGTCTGCGGTACGTTGACCTGCGACACGGGTCCGGCGCCAATCCCCATCGAGTTGGCGAAAGCTGCGGCGAAAGCAGCTTGAGACGGATAACCGGCAACGGAAACGGCTCCTGGGAAGTTGAGGTAGTCCGCCGGATTGGTGTCGGGGCGCCATCCGCTATGGGCGGCAGAGTGCGCGAAGTTCAAATTCAGCCCCAGACACTTCTTCAGTTCGTAGGTGGTACGTGATCGAATAAGTCTGGCTCAGCTCCTTATAAGGCGCTAGCGGTTGGGTAAAGGTCCCGACACCAGAATCGTTGGCGTACTGCATGTCCGTCCGCAGATTGTCTTGCAGGTAGGTGTATCCGCCGCCCATGCTCCACTGCGGAACCGGCTTGATGGTCACAAAGGTCGTATCCACGTAGAGGTGATTACTCCGCTGCACCACCGGAAACGACTGCTGCAGAACCACGCTGCCATCGTTGCCGATGGTGAGCCAGTGAGCCGGAGTTATGCTGATGTCGCCAAACACGCGGTGATTGGTCCGCGGATCGGTGACATAACCGGGATCGTGTGTGCCCGTCCACTCATAGCCGGCTCGCGCATTCCACAATTCCGCGCTGTGAAAATGCACGGCCAAACCCGCAATGTTGCTGAAAGTTGACGGGCACGACGAAGAGCGGATCCGTATTGTCGGGCGAGGAGAACTGCGGCCACAGAACTGAGTTTGACCGCGTAATGTTCATGCGCTTGTAGTACGACTCCAGGTCGAACTGTTTCGACACGCGGTACGACAACTTCAGGCCCCCCCAGTGCCGGTGCAAAGACGGGTTGCCAAAGGGGTAGAACACGGTGGGGTCGGCCAGCGAATACTCCGAGACAAACTCGTTGATCAGATTCTGCTGATGAAAGTCCACCACCACCCGCAGGCGGGAAATTGGGTTCCAGGCCAGCGTGGCGTCCGCGTTAAAAGCGTTTTGCGAATGATTGCCGGTAAGCAGCATGCGCGGGTCGGCGCCTGGGTGAACAGGTTGTTGGTTCGCGCGTAGCTGAGGTCGCCATTCAAGGTAACGTGGTGCGCCACCGCCATGCTGATCTGCAGCGAGTCGGCCTGCGTTTGATGACTTGGCAGCACGCTGTGAACGTAGAAACCCGCAGGCGTGAAGGGAATGTCTTCCACCGGCGGAATTCGCCCGCCGTTCCGTACAAGTCTCTCGGATTCTGCATTCGGTCGTTGAAGCTGCGGAACTCGTGCTGGTAAACGAGCTTCAGAAGGCTTCCTAACTTGACCTCCGCGCCTCCAGCGATGTTGCGTGTGGTGTAGTTGTAGGTGCGGTATTGGGAAGCGGAGTGGCAGTTCGCGCATCCCTGCTGGTCGATGGTCGGGTCGCCGGAGCCGCCCATATCGAAGTACTGCATCTGGCTGTTCCCGTCCCGGGCCAGTCCAACCGCCTTTGACAAACAACTTCACCGGAATCTTGGGCAACTGCACTTTGGCGGCAGCATTGTTCATCCTGCGCCGGATACCCAGTAAGGAATCCGGCAGGGATCGAATCAATGCGAACGATGTCCGGAGAAATCACGGCGGCTCCAAAATAGGAGTTGTCATCGAGATGCCGGACTAAACTGCGATTGTCTAGCGTGAAGTCAAGCCATTTCCCGAAGGTGAGGCGCGACTTCAGGTCGTAGTCATCCCGGCTCAGGATGTCCCACGTTGACTTGATGGTCATGTGCTGGGGAATATCCACATAGTTAAACGACAGGTCGCCGCCCAGCGATTGTTGCAGGGAGTCGTACTCGCCCACCCGGCCGCTGTATCCGCTGGTATCCACGAACCGGTATTGCGGCATCATCACGGTAAGATGGTAGGTGACTTCGGGGAGATTCTCCGCCGGCTGGGAAGCTCCCGGGCTTGGTTGTTGAGCCTGCACCGGGTACGTTACTGCTGCAACTATAAGTGCAATCATGAGGAGTGCGGAGATCCTATTCATTGCATGACTCCTTGCCCGAACCAGTCCTTTTGGCCGGGTACTACTTATCGATGAACTTGCTTCCGCCAGTTGCGGAAGGTATATCGCTTCCATGAATTGCGTTATGACAATTGGTGCACCGGTCTACCAGGGGCAAGCTTGCGCCGTTGTGGTGCGCTGAATGGCACTGCAGGCAGAGCGCAGGCTGGCTCACCGTCAGCATGTTCTGGTTCGGTGACCCGTGCGCCGCGTGGCACTTCATGCAATCTTCTTTGACTGGCGGGTGCTGGAACGAGAACGGCCCCTGAAATTCCGCATGGCAGGTGAAACAAAGCTCGTTGGTGTTGGCCAGCTTCAGATTGTTGCCCGCGCTGCCGCCGTGCGGATCATGACAGTCCGCACAAGTCATCTTGGCTTCACGAATCGGGTGATGGTAGGGCAGATCGGCTTGCGCACTCTGCTTCTGGTGGCAGCGCAGGCAGTTGTCATTCGCCTGCCGGCGAGACTCAATCGCTCTCGGAACACGAAGGCCCTCGCCCTGAAGTTCGCCAACCGCCTTGCCATGGCCTTCGCCATGAATGGTGTGACAGTCGCTGCACTTGATGTCCTGCGCCTGGTGTGCGCCCGAGAACCAGTTCCGGACGTGATCAGATTTGGCATGACAACTCAGGCAGGCGCCGTTGGCTTCTTCTGCAGTGCGGTCTTTGAAGCTGACGATTTTGTCCTTCGATTCCTTCGTGTACCCGCCCGCAGCGACGTGTAAGCTCCCCGCCCCATGGCATTGCTCGCACTCGACCTCGCGCATGGAGTGCTGGCTTCGGCGATACGTCTTGGCCACCTCGCCGTGGCACGCATTGCACTGGTCAGAGCCTACTTTGGAAGCGCCGGCAATCTCCACGTATTTGCTGAAATCCTGGCGGTGCTTCTCAGTTGTTGACTTTGTCTTAGCTTTTCCGGCAAGAGCTGGAACAACGAGAACGAGAAGGAGAAGAACAGCTAGAAAACTGCTAAGTAATGAGGCGCGTCGGGGCATGGTGCCCTCCACAACTATCGACGCTAGTCTTCGATTGGGCCGGCGTCAGTGATTCGTGTCACCTGAAGATGTGCTGCTTAGTCTTCGTTCCCCGAGCCCGCCGCGCGGCGCTGCTGGTTCATGCGGTAGAGATGATGGACGGGACCAGTGCCGCGCCCCAGGGGATGGCCCGCGGCAATCGCAGAACTCACATAGGTCTTGGCCAGCAAGGTGGCTTCGGCTAATCCGCGATCGAGTGCCAGGTGACAGGCCATCGCCGTGGCGAAGGCGCAGCCCGTGCCGTGAGTAGAATTCGAACGCTGCCGCTCCGCCTTGAAGACTTCCTCTTCGATTCCACTCTTGGTGGTGAAGCTCAACAGATCGATGGCTTTCTCCAGATGTCCGCCGGTGATTACGACGGCCGCCGAACCCATCTGATGGAGCTTCGCCGCAGCGGCTCGCATCTCATCAAGATCCGTCACCTTCAAGCCGGTGAGGACAGCGGCTTCATCCACATTCGGAGTGACCACATCGGCCAGAGGGATTAGTTTCTCGACGAGCAGTCGGGTCCCATCGGCATCCAGCAGCTCCGTGCCCGACGATGACTTCAGAATGGGATCAAGGACCACGTTTGGCAACTTCTTCGCCAGCCCTGCTCTACCCGAGCGCGAGCCAAGGAACTCCGCCACCGCTCTGACGACCTTCGCCGACCCGAGCATCCCGATGTGCACGGCTGCGATGGCAACGTCAGAGGCAAGCTCCTCCAAAGTGTCGGTCACCAGACTGGGATCGACGGCCTCCACCCGTCGAACCCCAGCGGTCGACTGCACGGTCATAGCTGTGATGCAGGCTATGCCATAGCAGCCGTGGGCTGCGATCGTCTTAATGTCGGCCGTCACCCCCGCCCCGGACGACGGATCAAAACCAGCGATGGTCAGCACAACAGGTGGTTTCTCAGGCATTCGCTTTTGTCGGAAATCCCCCAACCAGCGGCGTCTTAGCCACAGATGCAACAAAGAATATTTCTTAGCCGCTATGCAACCTTGTACCTAAAACCCTCACGACAAACAACTTAGAAAGAATTATCCGTAAGTGATTGAATCGATTGGAGATGAAAATTCTACCCACCCTACAGCCGTCAGGGTATTTACCGTATGATAAACAGATAACCTCATTGTTTCTAGCGACATGTCGCCGATTACTCATGATTAACAACAAGTTACGTGAGATATCTATTACTCCCAGGTCACCCTAGGCCACGCACTTTCGGGTTGACAAGCCTTCCCCAGCCCTCTACCATCTACAAACCCTTAACAATAGCCTAGCTAGGACGACTTTTGAGATGCGAGGAGAACTGAATGCGTCGATGTATTGCTCATGGACTGATGATCGCTTTATTGATCGTCGGCCTGGGAGCGGCTCAGGGCCCAAACAACTCGGAGGCCAGTTCAGCCCCGATTAGAGCCGTTTCAGCCAAGCCCGAGATTCGCAACCAGACCGGCAAGAATCAACCGTATCAGATTGGCACGGCTTCGTGGTATGGCGAGTATTTCGTCGGTAAACCGACCGCCAGCGGCGAAGACTTTGACATGTACGACATGACCGCGGCTCATCCAACCCTTCCCTTGGGAAGCTATGTGCGGGTCACGAACCTGCGCAATGGACGAGCGGTCGTGGTCAAAGTAAACGATCGCGGTCCGATCGTGCCCGGCCGCATTATCGATTTGTCGTACGGCGCCGCCCAAGCACTGGAGTTCGAAAATCGCGGCTTGCAGCGGGTTCGCCTGGACGTGGTGAAACCACGCACCAAGCGCCGGCCGATCTACGAGACCGTGGCCTCCAACTATCCCGTGGCGGAACTCCGCTAGACACTCTACACTGCTAGGGATGCAGGCCGCTCTCCCCCACCGAATCCCTTCCGACTCCCGCGGAAACGACGCACGAGAGAAGCTGATCGTTGCATTGGACGTTTCCACCGCGGCGACCGCACAAAAGATCGTGGCCGCCGTGGGCGACTCCGCCCTGACCTACAAAGTCGGCATGCAGCTCTACACCGCCGAAGGCCCACAAGTGGTGCGGGATCTCGTCGCCTCGGGCAGGCGCGTCTTTCTCGACCTGAAGTATCACGACATTCCCACCACGGTGGCGTCGGCTGTGCATGAAGCCTCTCGGCTCGGGGTCAGCATGTTGACCGTTCACGCCGCCGGCGGCGGCAAAATGCTCCACGCCGCCGCGGACGCGGCCCGCGCCAACAACCCGGCTCTGCTGGTGCTGGGCGTCACAGTGCTCACCAGCCTCGACGAAAACGAAATGGAGAAGGTCGGCTATCGCGGGACCGTCCGCGATGAAGTGCTGCGTCTCGCCGCACTGGCTCTAGACAACGGATGCAAGGGCATCGTTACCTCTGCCCGCGAGACCGCCGCCGTGCGCGCCGAACTGGGCCACAATTTCGCCATCGTAACGCCCGGTGTGCGCCCCGCTGGCTCTGGTCACGGAGATCAGGCCCGCGTCGCCACCCCCGCAGAAGCAATTGCGGCCGGAGCAAGCTACATCGTCGTAGGCCGTCCGATCACCGAAGCAGCCGATCCCGCAGCAGAGGCACGCGCGATCCTCGAACAGATCAGCTCCTAGACCCATGTAGGGACACTGCCCTCGGCTGTCCGTCGAGCGAAGCTCGTCTTTGCCTTCCTGCCGCCGCCGCGTTGCCAAATCGCCGCTTCCAAGTGCAACCTATAAGCTGTGCCAGAATTGCCAGACATCGCTGCCTACATCACCGCGCTCGAACCACGCATCGTCGGTCAGCCACTCGAGCGTGTACGGCTGGCGAGCGCCTTCCTCCTGCGAACCGCGCAACCGCCGCTCGCCGACGTAGAAGGCCGCATCGTCCGCGAAGTGCGGAGGATCGGCAAACGGATCGCAATCGGTGTAGCGGACGATCTCTGGCTGGTCCTTCACCTGATGATTGCCGGCCGCTTGCACTGGCGTGCGCCAGAAGCAAAGCTGGGCGGGCGCCAGACTCTGGCAGCGTTCGACTTCCCCTACGGTTCCCTGGTTCTTACCGAGGCCGGCTCCAAGCGCCGGGCATCCTTGCACGTTGTGCTCGGCGAGGAGGCATTGCGTTCCTTCGACGCTGGGGGCATCGATGTTTTCTCCTGCGATCTCGATTCATTCCGTGTGGCACTCACCGCCGAGAACCACACACTCAAGCGCGCGCTTACCGATCCGCGTCTATTGAGTGGTATCGGGAACGCGTACTCGGATGAAATCCTGCACGCGGCGCAACTCTCTCCGCTAACGCTCACCCAGAAACTAAAGCCGCAAGATTGGGAGAGATTATTCGCCGTGACCAAGCTAACTCTCGGATTCTGGATCGACCGCCTCCGCACGGAGGCAAACTCCGCTTTCCCCGAAAAGGTAACAGCCTTTCGTGAGGGTATGGCAGTGCACGGACGCTACGGCAAACCATGTCCAGGATGCGGCGACAAAGTCTTGCGGATTCGCTACGCCGACAAAGAAACCAACTACTGCGCACGCTGCCAGACCGGTGGCAAAGTTCTAGCCGACCGCAGGTTGTCCCGGCTCCTGGGATCAGACTGGCCAAGGACCCTGGAAGAACTCGAAGCCCTAAAGCGCCGCTAATGGACAACTGTACGTAAAAGGGCGATTCCATCACTTCAGCAGATCCCTCAGCACCGCCACCTCCGCCGCAATCCCGGTGTGCAGCGCCGGATCCACATCCGGCGCGAACAGCGACGAGTGATTCGACGGCAGCATCGTCCCGGAAGCCTTGGCCTGCGCGAACTTCTCGGGATCCGCTCCTCCAAGGCTGAAGTAAAACCCCGGAATCCCCTGTTCCACGTAGTAAGAGAAATCCTCCGATGCCGGGATCGGCTCTTCCGTTACAACATTGTCCGTGCCCAGAGCTGACTCCAATGCACCCCTAAGCCGCTGCGCCAAGGCCGGGTCGTTGTAAACCAGGTCGGTTGCCTCATAGTGATCGATTGCAGGCGCACGCGGCGCACCTGCCGCCTCGGCTTCAGCCTTCGCGATCCGGTCGATGGCCGCCAGCACTTGCTTGCGCACATCTTCTTTTCTGCTGCGAACGGTCAGCCCTAATTCAGCCTGGTCCGGAATAATGTTGTTCTTGGTGCCAGCGTGAACGTAGCCCACCGTGACCACCGCCATCTCCCCCGGCTTCACCTCGCGGGAAACAATGGTCTGCAGCGCCAGAATGGTTCGCGCCGCGATCACAATCGGATCGATCGCCGTGTGCGGCGCCGCACCGTGCCCGCCCTTACCGTAGATCGTGATCCGCAGCGAATCGGCATTCGTGTTCATAACGCCCGGGACAATCCCCACCTTCCCCGCCGGCAGCAGGTTGCCCACGTGCATCGCCACGGCCACGTTGGGCTTCGGAAAGCGCGTCAGCAATCCGTCGGCCAGCATTCTCTTAGCGCCGCCAATCGTCTCCTCGGCCGGCTGTCCAATCAGCATCAGGGTCCCGTGCCACGTGTCTTTGCTGTGCGCCATCACCGTGGCCGTCCCCAGAATCGACGCCATGTGCAGGTCGTGTCCGCAGGCATGCATGACCGGAACCTCGTGCCCGGCATCATCTTTGGCGCGGACCTTGCTCGCGTAAGCCAGCCCGGTCTTCTCTTCCACCGGCAGCGCGTCCAGTTCCGTGCGAAGCATGACCGTCGGCCCCGCGCCGTTCTTCAGGATGGCAACAATTCCGGTTCCGCCCACGTGTTCAGTCACGTCATAGCCGAGCCCTCGCAGCCGTCCAGCAAGCTTCGCCGCTGTCTGCACTTCACGCGTAGAGAGTTCGGGATTCTGATGAATATCCAGGTAAAGCGCCTTCGCGTCGGGATACGCAGCCTCGACTTCTTTGGAGGAAGGCGCCTGAGCGCCAGCGACCGCTGCCAGTGATACGACAAGCACGACTTGTGTCCAGGTCATGGGTCCTCGGATGATATCTGGCAATGCTGCCGGCTGCAAATGAGTCTGCCCTTAGATTCCTGGCTTCGCCAAACCCTCCCAAAACCGTTGCCCTCGGAATCGGTCTGCAATTCCGCCGTTGCCTTCCTGCAGGCCGGGTGTACAATTTTCTTAGCAAGCACTGGGTTGCGCAACTTCGTTCGATACCCGAGGTGCTAATGAACGTCCACATCAGCTACCGCCTTCATAAAACTCCCGCCGTAGAAAAAGACATCCAGCATCAAATCGAAAAACTGCGAAAGCGCCTGCAAGTCTTCCGCCCCGATCTGATCCACCTCAAAGGCGTGGTCGAGGAGATCTCCGCCCGCGAAGGCACCAGCGTGTCGCTCAACCTGCACCTGCCCTCGGGACAGATGGCCGTCGAGTCCAAAGCCTCAACCGCTGCGGCCGCCGTGAAGAGTGCGTTCGAAGATTTGCTGCAGCAGGTCAACAAGCATAAAGACCTGCTGCGCTCCACGCACAAATGGACGCGGCGCCGGAACGAAGCCTCCGAACGGCACAATGTTTCCGTACCTTTCGAGCAGACGCTGGCCGCGGTGTTCCCGGCGACGGTTTCTTCCGACGACGTGCGCTCCTACGTCAATGCGAATCTCTCCCGCCTGGAGCGTTTTGTCGAACGCGAAATCTATTTCCGCGAGACTTCCGATTTCATTGCGCCCGACTCCATCACTACAAACGAAGTGATTGACGAAACCATCGCCGCCGCGCTCGCCGACGGCGCCGATGGCAGTAGCAACGAGAAGCCGGAGCGCCTCGCCCTCGAGCCCTGGCTCTATCGCCTGGCCATGCACGCTCTCGATGAACTCTCCCGCCCGGAGGGGAGCAACGGCAGCGCCGTGCACCTCGAAGATTCCGCCCGCAAGCGCAACGTCAAGGCCAGCGACGAGCCCGAATTGCAGTTCCATCAGCCCGACGAATCCATCACGGAAGAGACCATCATCGCGGACGGCCGCGTGGCCACACCCGAGCAGATCGTGGGCTCCGATGAAATGATGCGCCTCATCGCCTCCGCTCTGCGCGACCTGAATCCAGCCCATCGCGAGGCTTTTATCCTGCACGCCATCGAAGGCTTTGGCGTCGACGAAATCTCCGCCATCACCGGCTCCCCGCCCGAACTCGTATTGAACTCCATTTCCGCCGCGCGCGATCACCTGCGCAAATCCCCCAGCTTCGTCCGCCAATTCAAGGGGAGGTACGCAATTACCGGCACCGCATAAATCCACTTTCGATTTTCGACTTCTAGTCGCACAAAGACTGGAGATGAACGAAATGATTACTCGCGAACAAATCCATGAACTAGCGCAATTTGAAGATCAGGGAGCCTGCGCTCTCAGTTTCTACTTTCAACCCACAGCCCCACGCAATAAAGCCCACAAGGAAGAAGCGATCCTCACCAAAGACCTGGCACGGGAAGTGTTGCGCCAGTTGGAGAGCAAGAGCAATAGTAACGGTAAAGCCAAATACGAGTCGGCCCGCGCCGACCTCGACCGCATCGTGCGCCTGTCGCAGGATTTCCGTGGCAACGGCGCGCGCGCCAAGGCGGTATTCGCCTGCGGTGCGCTGGGTTTCTGGCGAGAGTATGACTTGCCCGCGCAACTCGGCGGCACCGAGCTCTCGGTGAATCGGCATTTCCACCTGAAGCCCCTGGCCAAATTACTGGGAGCATTTCCCCGGCTCGGCATCGTGCTGGTCGACCGTCATCGCGCCCGACTATTCGATCTGCGCCTCGGCGAACTCAACGAGCGCATGGATTTCTTCCATCCTCTAACCCGCCGCGGCCGCGGCGACGGCTTCGGCGGCTACGATGCAGGCCACGCCGAGCGGCGCGTCGCCGACGATGCCCTCCACCATTTCAAGTTTATCGCCGAGTTCATTAAGGAAGGTTTGGAAAAGGGCATGTTCGAGAAATGGATCCTGGGTTGCCAGGACACTCACTGGTCGCAGTTCGACTCGCAACTGCATTCCTATGCCAAGCAGAAGTTGCTCGGCCGGTTTACCGCCGAGGTGGCTCACGTGAGCAACGAAGAAATCCGTTCGCAGGCAGAAAAGATCTTCGCCGACGCGCAGCGGCGCCGCTGTCAGGACGTGGTTCGCGAAACCATTAATCAGGCCGGCCACAACGCTCGCGGTGTCACCGGACTGCGCCGCGTCCTCCACTCGCTGGAACTTGGCGAAGTGCAAACCCTGCTGATCGGGGAGAGCTATCACGCCCAGGCCGTCGAGTGTTCCGGCTGCGGCCACCTCGACGCCCACCTGGTGCACCTCTGTCCAGTCTGCAGCCGCGAGACGCGCGAGGTAGTGGACGTAGGCGAAGCGATCCTGCCCTGGGTGATCCGCCACGACACAGAGCTGTTCTACGTCAAAGACGATCCCGAGTTCGACAAGGTCGGCAACATAGCCGCCCTGCTGCGCTTCCGGTCCGAGCAGAACAAAAACGTGCGCGCGATCACCGAGGTCCCCGCGCATCCATCGTTAGGCCGCCAAGCCGGACTGGTAGGCCGCTACCGCGGCGCAGCCAGCGGCTAGCCCTCTACCCTCCTCAACTCTTTGGCATTCCTCACCGGGCTGTTAAGCCCGGTGAGGAATTTGCTTGAGATGCGGCCTCATCCGCGATGGATACCACGGACTTCACTATGGCTGATTATGTTTCGGCTTTCTGGTGTGCGCCGGCCGCGTCGCTTTCCCGGTTCCCTCCTCTTTCAGCAACGTCAGAGAATCCGCGGCGTTGAACGGATACTCGCGCACCGACTCTTGCGACGCCTGCCCGGCGTTTCTCAAAGTGATATCCACACGGCGGTTGCTGGCCAGGATAATCGTTCTCATATTGTCGAGCACTCTCTTGCGATCCTCCGGGCTTAACTCAGGATTCCTCTCCACCGCTTCTCTCACCTGGCGGTCGGTCAGATTCTTTTGTTCCCCGAAGGCCTCCGTCTGAATGTTCTCGGCGGGAACTCCCAGCGAGGCCAGGAAATCCTTGACGCGGTTGACACGCCGTTGAGAAAGCGCCTGATTATATTCTTGTGTGCCTCGTGGATCGGCATGGCCTTTCAGAGTAAGCCGGGCGTCCGGCTTGACCTGGAGATAGATGAGGAAATCGCTGGAGAGCGCCATCAGAGTTTTTTCCTGGCTGGCCAACAGTCCGGCCTCGGGAGCCGACGCGCGGGGCTTCGCCGTCTCAAAGTAAACGCTGTGCAGGGCAAGCCTCCTTTCGATGGCAGCGACGTCAGGCATCGGGGGTGGTGGCGGCGGCGCTTGCAGTTCCACCATGGTTGAGGCAGAAGCCGTGAGCGGCTGATTCCGATCATCGGCCACATTGCAAGTCACGGTAATTCGCCCGGCTTGCGCGCCGCTGGTATATAGAGTAGCGGTTGAATCGCTGCCAGTGATGTTTCCGGCGCTGCTCGCGTAGCTGTATGTCACTCTGCGGCCATCGGGACTGCTGGCGGTAGAGGTAATCGTTGAAGTCCCGCCGAAGGCCACGCTTGCCGGGTCGGCCGAGCATGAAATCTGCGGCGGGTGCGGCTCTTTCACCGTGAACCGCGCACTGCAGGAGGCAACACCACTCGGGCTGCCATCGCTCAAGCTGGCCGTGATCTGGTATGAGCCCGGTTGCAGGCCGTTCGTATCGATCTGCGTGGACTTTCCGCTCTCGCCAAGTTTTACCCCGGAGCCGCTCCATTTATATGTGACCGTACGCTTCGGACTAAAACTCGATCCCTCCGCGCTGGCACTCACCGGCTCGCCCGCCCAGACCTCGCCGGGTTGTATGGAGCAACTGGCCTGGGGAGGGATGACTTTGCCTTCGCCGCCCCATGTAAATACCAGGCCCGCCTGCCCCCGTATGCCTTGCAGATCGGTACTGCCCGTCGTGGCCGAAGGGCCATAGCGATAGCTCGACATTACGTAATCCATTCTCGGCAGACGCAAGGCCAAATGTTTGCTCAACTTGAAATCGAGGCCGCCGCCAAACATGAAACCCAATTTGTTGATGTCGTGGAGAGCATCCGGTGCGAGCTGGTGATCCCCCACCAGCGCTTCAAGAAAGGGCGCAACGTGACGCCCGCGGAAGGTCACCTTGGGCCCGAACGAAACATTGCTGAAACCGGTGTCGTCAATCAGCATCACCAATCCGGTCTCGCCGCTGTGAAAATGCGTGCTGCCATCGAGCGTCAGGCCAAACCAGCGATTGAAGTCATAGGTCAGACTGCCGCCCAGGCCTCTCGGATTCGATTCCAGAGGACTCGTCACCGGCAGTAATCCACCGGGAAGCATGGCGTGCACATCGGAGTTGGGATAGAGAAAGGAGTATCCGCCGAACAGTTCCCACTTGGGGGCGGGCCGGTCCTGCGCCGCCGCTGACGCGCCCAGTGCACAAAGGACGGCCAACCCTGCCAATATGATCCATGCAAAACGGCTACAAGAGACCTGAGAGCGAAACGACATATTAGTACTCCTTCGACTGGATGACTTGAAATACCTCTGCTAACCCGCCCCGGCACCCGGCCAGCCGAAAGCTGGTCCGCTGCCGATGTCTCTTGCCTACGGGGCTGTAATCGTGTTGCTGTCCATGGTGACCGCGCCATTGCGAGCCAGCGCTCTGCCGGTCAGCGAAGCGCCGGTATCGAGCGTGATCGATTGCAGCGACAGAATGGTTCCCTGGAAGATTGAATTAGTTCCCAGAGTCGCTGACGTGGAGACTTGCCAGAAAACGTTCTTGGCCTGCGCGCCGCCCGCCAAAATAACCTGCGTACTTCCGAGAGTGGTCAGTGTCGATCCCATCTGGAAGATGAAAACTGCATTCGCATTGCCTTGCGCGTCGAGGGTGACGTTGCCCGCCGACAGCATGACGGTGCTCGAATTCGTGTAGAGGCCCGGAGTAAAGGTCAGGCCGCTCAAGTCTCCCGGCAGAACCGCGCCTCCCGGCAATCCGGCCGCGTAAAGATACGCTATAGTCAGGTCGAGTTCCGCTTGCGCGGCGATGGGATCGGTTATATGCATCACAGCCGGGGGTACCATCGTTCCTGGCGGGAAGCCAGTAACCGCGCTTCCCGGGCTTAGGCCGAGGTCACCGCCTGTGATCGTGGTCGGACCGGTATTGGTAATCGTCGAACCGGCCAGAGCTTCGAACGTCGCGGCCGATCCCAGGGGCACCGCCCCTTGGCAGGCCAGCGTGGCAGTGTTGAAGCTCCACGCATAGTTGGCCGCTAACGGATTGCCCGTAAGATCCTGCGCGCCCGTGGTAATAGTCGCAGTGTAGGTTGTATTCAGCGCCAGAGCAGCGGCCGGAGTGAAGGTCGCAATTTTGCCCGTGCCATCGAGAGTTACGGCTCCGGTCACACCGGGAGCCACGGTGAAGGTCGCCATGGTAATGGTGAGCGGGTTCATCGCCTCGTTGAATGTGGCGGTCACCACGGCGTTGTGACACACACCGATCGTGGCGTTCGGAGGAGTCACCGATATCACTGCGGGCGGTGGTGGCGCCGCGCACGCCGCGGCCGCGGTGCCGAAGGTCCATACAAAGTTGCTGGCTAGCGCATTGCCCGAAGCATCTTTTGCGCCCGTGGTGATAGTGACCGTATAAGTCGTACTCAGCGCCAAAGCACCGGACGGCGTAAAGGTGAAAATCTTGTTCGTTACATCCCCGGTCACTGTGCCCGTTACAGTCTGGTGCCACCGTAAAGGTAGTAGTGTTGATGGTTGTGGGATCCATCGCCTGCGGGAAGGTGGCGGCAATCACTGTGTCGGGACATACTCCGGCGGAAGCATCAGGAGGACTCACCGACACCGGTGGCGCGGCCGGCACACATACCACGGCACTGGTTGTGAAGGTCCACACGAAATTACTGGCCAGGGTGTTGCCGTACATATCCTGCGCGGCAGTGGTGATGGTGGCCGTGTAGAGCGTGCTCAGCGCCAGCGGGCTTGCAGGAGTGAAGATCGCCGTGTCACTGGAGCCATCGTACGTGACTGCGCCCGCCACGGCGGCCGTTCCTGGCCCCGTGACCGTGAAACTTGCGCCATCGATCGACGCCGGATTCATCGCCTTGCTGAAGGTTGCCGTCACGATCGAGTTCGGACACGCCGCAGGCGTTCCATTCGGCGGCGCAACCGCAGACACCGTAGGTGGAGTCACCGTGGGATTCGCGCCGGCTTTGTCGTGATCCGCGCATCCGGCGGTGAAGGTGAGCGCCAGAAATGCTGCAAAGCAGATTGTGTAACGGGTGTATTTACAAATGACGCTCATCGTTTTTCCTCTCGGCTGCTGCCGCAATAACTTGACTCTTTTCGCAAACTAATACTTAGCCGGAGGTAAGCACAAGGATTTGGCTCGCACGAAGGGCTATATCTTGCTTGTAACTTCCCATTTTGGATTTACGACGATGACCTACTCGGCACAATATTGGAGAAACATATCAAGCTCTCGCCGCCGTCTAGTGCTTATCACAGATGATGGTACAAATGAGAGGTGGCTGCCCCACTTGTTCTCTCTGGCTTTCTCCCAGTCTCCGTGGTGAAAAGCGCTTTCCTCGCGTGATATGCTCCCCCTTTCCCGCAAGCAGGAGGAACTCATGCCATTCTCGCGCCGTGACTTCGTGAAGACATCCGTTTTAGGAGCAGTCGCTGCCGGAGTTGGAACGCGCGCCCAAGGCGAAGACGCAAGGCCTGCCGCGCAAGAACACGTTGCCAAGGAAGATCCGCCGCAATCCGGATCGTACAAGCGGCCGATCATCGTCTGCGCCCACAACGGCTTCAACTATCTCGAGGACGCATTTGCCTTCCTGAAAAGCGGCGGCGACACGCTCGACGCCGCGCTCCAAGTGGTCAAGGGACCGGAAGACGATCCCAACGACACCAGCGTCGGCCTCGGCGGAATTCCCAACGAGGAAGGCGTGGTCGAACTCGACGCCTGCTGCATGCACGGACCGACGCGCCGCGCCGGCTCCGTCGGAGGCGTGCGCAACATCAAGAATGTCTCGCTGGTCTCAAAGGCCGTGATGGACCACACCGGACACGTCATGCTGGTCGGCGAAGGCGCAGAGCGCTTCGCCGTCGCGGTCGGCTTCCCGCGCGAGAACCTGCTCACCGATCATTCCCGCAAGATCTGGCTGCTGTGGAAGGAATTCCACTCCAACGAAGATTGGTGGGGACCAGGCCTCGCTCACCCGCACTGGCAACCGCCTGACACCAAGCCGAGTGACGCCAAGCCGCAGTCACAACTCTGGCAAGAGCGCTACCGCCGCCTCGAAGAACACGCGGCCAGCCTCGGTATCGCTCCCGAGTTGCGCCGCGACGCCATTCACAAAGTGTTGTTCCCGCCGACGGGCACGATTCACTGCTCGGCTCTGAATGAGAAAGGTGAAATCTCCGGCTGCACCACCACCAGCGGATTAGCTTACAAGCTTCCTGGACGTTGCGGGGACTCCCCGATCATCGGCGCCGGATGCTACACCGACCAGGACGTGGGTTCGGCGGGAGCGACCGGCAGCGGCGAAGAGAACATTAAGGTCGCGGGCGCGCATACGATCGTAGAGAACATGCGCCATGGAGTGTCCCCGCAAGAAGCGGGCATGGATGCGCTCAAGCGTATCGCGCGCAACTACAACAACGACATGAGCAAGCTGCGCTTCGTCGACATGATCTACTACATCCTGCGCAAGGACGGTGCCTATGCCGGCGTTTCCTTGTGGGAAGGTTACGAGCCCGGCAAACCGCACACGATCTCAGTACACGACGGCACGCGGCGCTCCGAGAAGACAGTGGCGCTGTTCAAAGGGTTTTCGCAGGACTTTCCGCCCGAACCGAAAGTGCCGGCGGAAGTGTTGAAGGAGTTCAAATAAGCAATCTCTACGCGAACCTCACCTTCACATCCGGCCCCTTCTCCAGGTGGATGCTTTCGATGAAGCGCACTCTGCCGGTGAGCTGGGTAAGGATCACGGACGAGGTCCGCGTGCCTTCGCCGAAGAAGCGGACGCCTTTGAGCAGGGCTCCCTCGGTGACTCCGGTGGCGGCGAAGATGAGTTGCTTGCCGGGAGCAAGGTCCTCCGCTTCATAGATACGATTCTTGTCCTTGATGCCCATGCTAGCGAGGCGTTCTTCCTGATCGGGCTTCACGACCAGGCGGCCGAGCATGTAGCCGTTGAGGCAGCGGATGGCGGCGGCTGTGATCACACCTTCCGGCGCACCGCCCGATCCCATGACCGCGTGCACGCCGGTGCCGATGACTGCGGCAGCAATGCCGGCCGAGAGGTCGCCATCGCCAATCAGCCGGATGCGGGCGCCGGCCGCGCGAATATCGGCAATCAGCTTTTCGTGGCGCGGGCGATCGAGCACAATCACTACGAGGTCTTCCACGTCCCGTTCCATTCGCTTCGCGATGTTTTTCAGATTGTCGGCCACGGGCGCATCGAGTTCGACGGCGTCCTTGCAGGAGGGTCCGACGACAATTTTTTCCATATAACAGTCGGGGGCGTTGAGCAGGCCTCCGCGTTCAGAAACGGCGAGCACGGTGATTGCTCCGGGCGCGCCGGTGGCGCAGAGATTCGTGCCTTCGAGCGGATCGACAGCAATGTCGACCTGGGGCACTTCGCGGCCATCGGGGAATTCGGCGCCGACTTTTTCGCCGATATAGAGCATGGGCGCTTCGTCGCGCTCGCCCTCGCCGATGACGATGGTCCCACGCATGGGGATGGAGTCCATGGTCTGGCGCATGGCCTCGGTGGCTACCTGGTCGGAGAGCTTGCGCTCGCCCTGGCCCATGGTGCGCGCCGAAGCGATCGCCGCCACCTCGACCACCCGCAGAAATTCCAACGCCAGATCGCTTTCAATGTTTTCCCCAAAACTGCGGGCCTTGCCTTCCGGACGAGCTTGCGTTTCCATAAGAGCCTCCGAGGTCGTGCCATTGACCGAACGGCCACCGCGCATGATGCTCTATCGGAAGGGCGTTGGTCAATACTGGCATAAAGAGCGATCGCTAGTTCACGGAACGCACGGCGTCTGGTGTGAACAAGAGCGCCTGGCAGCCGGTTACTGGAACGCACATTACCATTGCGCGCCGCAGCAGGCGTGCTGAACTGCCGGCCGGAAATGCAACTGGGAATTTTGCCGACGTGAGCACCCTGCCAGCGGCTTTGAGATTCGGCGAGCCACTAATGAATTTCACATTTTCGAGTTTGGGACCGGGACCGAAAAGCAAGAAGAACTCCGCGCTGCCTCGCCCAGTGATGAATCTTGGGAGCTTGACCAGACGCATCTGGTTAAGGTTCATGCTGTTCGCATTACGGTGGAGCAAATCTGTCGTTGCGGGCGTCTTGGCGGCGGGCGCGAGGCGAGCAAGCCGCTTCCGCGTCTCCGTAAGGTCATCGCCGACCATTTGCGTCTCCGGCGTGGGAGCAGCCAGTGCTAAACTGTACATCTGAACGGCCTTCGCCGTCTGCTTTTCCTGCTCGTAAACTTGCCCCAAGTGATCGGCAGGGACCGACATTTGCGATAGAACCCAAGCGGCGTTCAAGTAGCCTTCAGCCTGCGCCAGATGGCCGAGACGGAAATGAACCCAACCCAGCGTGTCCCAGTAATAGCCAAGCTGCTGTGTGCACTTCAGGTCGTCAGGAAGAAGATTAGAAAGATCTACGCCACGCGAGCTCTTCTCCTGCCCGTCAACCGCATCCTGAGCGTACTCCAAAGCTTTGGGAAGACTGGCATTGGCTTCGGCAAGTTCATACGCGACGTCGTTGAAAACCATTGGCCTGGGGTCTGCTTCGACAACTTTTTCAAACGCAGCCGTGGCTTTTTCAATCTGCTCAGCTTGCAGGTAGGCAGAACCTAGACGGTTCTGAGCGGCAGGCGATTTGTCGCCCTTCGCAGCGGCTTCCATATACGGCACGGCTTCGCCGTAACGCTTTTGTTGCATGAGCGAAGAGCCCATTCCCGAATTCGCTTCCGAATCGTCGGGGGCAATCTCTAAGAGACCGCGCCACGCATCCATGGCGGCCTCTGGCCGGTGCAGACGTACAAGCGCGTTCGCGTAAATCTTGCGAACCAACACTTGCCTAGGGTCAGAGTCGATGGCTTTGCGAAAGGCATCCAGAGCGGAATCGACCTGCCCGGAGGCCCAGTAAATCGTGCCTAGCTCAAACCATGCGCGCGTAAACTTTTGATCCTTTTCCACGGCGTGCTTGACTGCCGTGATGGCAGCCAAACGATCACCAAGTGTCATCGCCGTTCGGGCATCGGCCTCTAGCCGGTTCGCCTCGGAAGAACTGCTCTCGGCCAATCCCCGAATACCGCTCAGGAACGCGGGGGGCATCCCGGGGACCTGAAAGTTCGGGACGCCTGGCGAGGCGGAAGACGACGTCTGCACGTACCGGTTTACGTCGTACTGCAGGTTCTTGACGAAGTTTCGATAATCGTCGAACTCGGCGACCGGAACCTCCCGGAGCTTAATCAGCAACCGGCGTTTCGCGATGAGCACACCGTGATCCTGGGAATAGACAGCGTGGTATTCCGCAAAGTCGTATTTCAAGTCCACATTTGCGGGAAGTTGCGGCGTGTATCCCTGGGGAAGCTCAAGTTTGGAATCCGAGACTATTTCCTCTGGAGAACCAAGCCAAATAGGATCGGTAGCATCGTCCCTGAGAGGCGGCATGAAAAACGGAAGACCGGGTACGGTAAATTGCTGGTCGCTCTTCCAGATAGGAAAGTCCTTGCGATTGTAGGAATAGGAAAAATGAAAGGGCTCGGTCATCACTTCCGGAGCGCTCGCACTGACATCGCTGACTGTTCCCGCGTAGCCCAGAGCGTACGAGATCTGCTGCACTAAATCCTTCCACTGGGATTGGGGTACTCGGCGGAAAGCGGAGCGCAGCACGACCTCGCGATCTCCGCGAAGAGTGTCCTCTGCCTTGGCGTCGAGCGTACCGTCGTTGCCCAGCTTCCCCTCGATCTTAAAGGCTTGAGTTCCGGCAAGCGGCGGATCGGCGGGGGTGGTAATCAGCTGCGCGGACTTGTCCCCAGACATAACCAACGCCTGCTTGTCGCGCAGACGTGCGACTAAATAGCCGAAGGGCGAAACCTCCGGCGTCGTGTCCAGCCAGACCGCATCCTTGCTCTGTGGCAAATAGCCAATGATGTGGTCGAATTGCGCCGGGGACGGAACATCGGGATCGAGTTTCCAGCTCGAATTGATGAGCGCGGGATAGAGCCTTATGCCGGAAGCCTGCAGCAAGGACGCCAGCAGTGTGTGCTTGTCCTTGCAGTCGCCGTAGCTGTTGGTCAGGACATCGTCGGCGGCGTGCGGTTGATAGCGTCCGATGCCAAAAGCTATGCCAATGTAGCGATACTGCAAACTAACGAAGCTGTACAAAGCGTGCAGCTTGGCAGCGTCATCGGTCATGCCCTTGGTGAGTTCCGCGGCTTTGGCACGGACAGCGGCCGTGGGTTCGATGCGGTCTTTTTGCAGGTTCCAGTACCAGCGGCCCACTTCTTCCCAGCTTTGAAAGCTGCTGATTTGCACATCCGGGAGCGGAAGACGGCCGAGCGCTGCTTGAGTTGCCTTCTTCTCGTCGTTGCCAGGCTCCTTGGCACTTTGCAGCTTGGAATAGGTCCAGGTGTAAACGCGGGAACCCGATTCGGTGGTGATCGCCTGATTTGATTGTGGTCCCCTGACTTTGATCGGCCTCTCCGCGGGGACCTTAATTTCTATGCGCTCATCAAGAACAATGCCTTCGTGCTGAAAGCTATATTGGAACCAGAACTGTCCGGGGACGAGCGGCTTGGTGCTGCGCCAGTGAGCCTCGTACTCGAGAACATCGCCCTTGCCCAATCCCTTGACGGCTACATGTTTCTCTCTCAGATCGCTGTAGAAAGGGGCGCTCCGGGTTATTTCGGCGTCCAAGTCTTGCACATTATCCGGCGGTGTAATCAGGACAGTGCCGTCGGGTTTGCGCACGCGAACGTAATCGATCTCCACGATCTGCGTAGCGGACTGGAATGGAAAGTTCAACAGCCCCCACTGTTGTACCCCGCCGTCGGTTTGCACGCGTATCCGGCTGGCTTGCTCGCGTGTAGAGTTGCCGTCGCTTTCGAAGGCGATCTTAGTCGTCGTCTCTTCGATAACGGCAGCCTCCTGAGAGTAATCCCCTTTGGCAGGGCTGGAAGATGACGAACTCTGTGCATTGCCCGCCACCAGCGAGGCCAGCATCATGGCGAGAGGGAAAGCGAACAAACGTATGAACATACGTGCCTGTATTTATCGTTGTTGGCAGGGAAAAAGGCAACAGAAAACTCGATTCCTCACCCTTAGAAATGCGCGGTCTGGCAGATCAAGCGACCTCCGGAAACGCTCGCGGACATCCACACCGCCAATATCGACTCTGTTGGCAACCGTGTTATTCTCTTAGCCCTGAACCGGACCTGAACTCATGCCGGAATCGCGCCCGCTAACCTTTCTCTGCATTACGACCTACGAGAAGGGACAGGAGTTCATGCGCGAGTGCAAGCGCCAGGGCTGCCGCGTGCTCCTGCTCACGGCGGAGAAGCTGCGCGATGCCGACTGGCCGCGCGAGAGCCTGGACGACACCTTCTATCTTCCCGCCGAAATTCCTCTCGCCGACATCGTGCAGGCCGTGACGCACCTTGCACGCACGCAAAAGATCGACCGCATCGTCGCGCTCGACGAATACGACATGGAGACCGCCGCGACTCTGCGCGAGCACCTGCGCGTGCCGGGCATGGGGCTGACCACCATGCGCTATTTCCGCGACAAGCTGGCCATGCGCATGAAGGCGCTCGATCGCGGCGTGCGCGTGCCCGATTTCGTTCCCGTCCTTAATCACGACGACATCCGCTACTACCTCGAACACGTTCCGGGGCCATGGGTGCTGAAGCCGCGGCAGGAGGCGTCGGCGATCGGGATCAAGAAGATTCACGCCGCCGAAGAGTTGTGGCCCGTGCTCGAGCAACTAGGGGATAAGCAGTCGTCGTTTCTGCTGGAGAAGATTTGTTCCGGGCGAGGTCTACCACGTGGACTCGGTGGTTTCGGAAAACGAAGTGGTCTTTGCCAACGTGAGCAAGTACGGCAAGCCGCCGATGAATGTGGCGCAGGGCGGCGGAGTGTTCACGACGTTCACGGTGCCGCGAGGCAGCGAAGAGGACACAGGGCTGCGGCAGATCAATCGCGACCTGATTGCCGCGCTGGGCTTGGTGCGCGGCGTGGCCCATGCGGAGTTTATCAAGGCCCATGCCGATGGGCATTTCTATTTTCTGGAGTGCGCGGCGCGCGTGGGCGGCGCTTACATCAACGAGATGGTCGAGGCCGCGACAGGGATCAACCTGTGGCGGGAGTGGGCCCGCATCGAGGTTGCCGGAGAGCGACGGAAGCTACCGGCTGCCTCCGGCGCGCGAGGAATATGCGGGCGTGATTATTTCCCTGGCCCGGCAGGAGAGTCCCGACACCTCGGGATACAACGATCCGGAAGTATTCCTGCGAATCAAGAAACATCACCACGCGGGATTGATTCTGCGGTCGACCGATCCGGAGCGCGTGCGGGCGTTGCTGGAAACCTACAGCCAGCGCTTCGCGCAGGAGTTCCTGGCGGTCGAGCCGCCGCGGGAGAAACCGACTGCCTGAGGGTCGGCGGACTGCTCTTCTTCCCAAGACCCACCAGAAACTGTGCTTGCCGTAGACAGTCGGAGTAACTCCGGCAAGCGGGGGAGGGCGCCCGCTCTACACAAATTCAGAACGCGTCAATCCCAGTCACGCTCTGCCCGATAATCAGCGAATGCACATCGTGCGTGCCTTCGTAGGTCTTCACCGACTCCAGGTTCATCATGTGGCGCATGATGGGATAGTCGTCGGCCACGCCGTTGGCGCCGAGGATGTCGCGCGAGAGGCGGGCGCACTCCAGCGCCATCCAGACATTGTTGCGCTTCGCCATCGAGATGTGCTGGTGCTCCGCCTTGCCCGCATCTTTCAGGCGGCCGACTTGCAGCACGAGCAGTTGCGCTTTGGTGATCTCGCTGATCATCCAGGTGAGCTTGTCCTGCACGAGCTGGTGCGAGGCGATGGGCTGGTCGCGCCACTGTTTGCGCAAGATGGCGTACTGCAGCGCGCAGTCGTAGCAGGACATGGCCGCCCCGACCGCTCCCCAGGCGATGCCGTAGCGGGCTTGATTCAAGCACATCAACGGAGATTTCAGCCCGCCACTTTTCGGCAGCAGGTTCGACTCGGGGATGTGAACGTCCTGCAACGACAGCCCCGAAGTCACCGATGCACGCAGCGACCACTTGCCGTGGATGTCGTCGGCCTTGAAGCCGGGGCGGTCGGTCTCGACCAGAAAGCCGCGAATCTTGTCGTTTTCGTTTTCCACCTTGGCCCAGATGACAGCGACGTCGGCGATGGTGCCGGAGGTGATCCACATCTTCTCGCCGTTGAGCACGTACTCGTTGCCCACTTTGCGCGCGCGCGTGCGCATGCCTCCGGGATTGGAGCCGAAATCGGGTTCGGTGAGCCCAAAGCAGCCGAGCTTTTCGCCTTTCTGCATGGCGGGCAGCCAGGTCTGTTTTTGTTCTTCACTGCCGAATTCGTAGATCGGGTACATGCAAAGTCCCGACTGCACGCTGACGAAGCTGCGCACGCCGGAGTCGCCGCGTTCGAGTTCCTGCGTCATCAGCCCGTACTCGACGTTGCCCATGCCGGCGCAGCCGTAGCCCTTGAGCGATGCGCCGAAGAAGCCGAGATCGGCCATGGGCTTGACCAGTTCGCGCGGGAAACGGCCGGCGCGGTTGCACTCTTCGATGATCGGGACGAGGTTGTCTTCGATGAACTGGCGCGTGGTGTCGCGGACCAGGCGCTCCTCATCGGTGAGCAGCGAATCAAACTGGATGAAGTCGACACCGCGAAATTTGATGGCGGGCATGATGACTCTCCTTTACCTCGTGGGCAAACATACGACGGTAGCAGGGCGCGGGAGCGGGGTCAACGGCAGCGCATGTAGTGTCGAGCCGCCGTCATACGAAGAAGCCGCCCGCGCTCGGCGGGGACTGCCGAGAGCCTGCCCTGAGAGAAGCCGAAAGGCGGCTGTCTCCACATGAGCATCTCCTGAAACTGATGCAACAACCGCGCGTAGCCAGCGGTAATAGAGCGGCAAACCAGCACAAATCCGCCCAATGGGCGGGCCTGTGAGAGTATGCAAAATCCTGCATGTTTCCTGATCGAACAACATGCGGATCTTTGTAGTATGCAAGAACTTTCATCCTTGACAGAAATTGCAGTGCACCGGAGAATACGGAAGATTCCAAACGGCGCTGGCAAGCCCCAGTCGCTGGGTTTCCCCCCATCCCTGCGCGGCCGGATTACCGAAATCGCTTGGTCAGAGGACAACTACGAAATGGCATGGACCACTCCGCATTTCGAGGAAATCCAGTTGAACTGCGAGATCAATTCATACGCCAGTGCACGGCTATAACTTTCTGCAGACCAGGTTGGGCTTCAACTGAGGCCGGATGTTCCCCCGTAACACACGTCAGGCTTTTCAATTGGAGGATTCGGGAGATATGGGCTTAAGCACGCACCGGATTTCGCGCATCGTATGGGGTTGTTTCCTGCTGGCTGCACTCACCGCCGCCGGCTTGGCGCAGGATGTCAGTTCCAATCCCAGTTCGGTGTCGTTTCCCAATACCTACGTGGGCCTGGTCAGCGGTTCCAAGGTGTTGACGATCACTAATCTGCTGAGTCAAAACGTAATCATAAACAGCGTTAGTTTCACCTGTCCTCAATATGGCTTAGCTTCCGGAACCGCACCTACGTCGTTGTTCTTGCTGGGCGACACCACCCATTATTCCATCTTCTTTCAGCCTACTGCGGCCACAACCTACAGCTGCAATTTTGTAATGACGATGGCGGATGGAACCACCGTGGATGTGCCGCTGACCGGCATCGGAAAGACGACCACGGCGGTAACCGCCGTCTCTCCTGCATCGTTGAGTTTCCCCAACCAAGTTGTAGGAACGCAGAGCGGACCACAGACGATCACGGTGACTAACACCGGCGGACAAAGCATCAACGTTACCGCGATCACATTGACGCCACCGAGCTTCACGACCGGCCCCATCACCTTGCCTTACGCCCTGGCAAAGAATACTGGGACATTGTCGATCCCGGTTTACTACAATCCAAGCGAGGTGACGTCGGAGACGGGCGTGATCGCAATCGCCTATGACGCGCGCCCCGACGGTGGGACAAGCCTCAGCGGCAACGGGATCGCGGCTAGCTCACTGGTGATCTCGAGTTCGCCTACGCTGCCCCAGGCCACGCAAAACTCCGCCTATCAAGCCACTTTGGCTACCAGCGGCGGAACCGGTCCATACACCTGGAGCGTCGCCTCTGGTTCGACCTTGCCTTCCGGGTTGACTCTTTCCAGCGCTGGCGTTCTTAGCGGCACTCTGAACTCATCCGTGGGCGTGGGGACCTACACCTTCACCATTAAGGTGACGGATACCTCGACCCACACCACCGCGAGCACGTTATTCAGCCTCGGCGTTTATGCCAGCCTCGGCGACAACTGCAATGACATCTCGTTCAATGATCCCGTACTCGGTACCCCGTTGATTGCACTCAACGATCTGGGCACCGGACATTATGAGGGGAACACACAGTACGGTGAAGGCGGACTTTACCCCAACGGCAGCAATGTACGGCCTGCCGGGCAGGACTCCTATGGAGTAACCTTAGCCGAAGGCATCCAGCCTCTCGATTCCAACGGCAACCCCAGCTCCACCGGGAAATACGTGCTGCTGGCCATCGGCGAATCCACGGCGCAGAACGCGTTCACTCGCTTCCTGCCCCTTGCCAACGGCGATCCGGCAAAAAATCCCAACCTGGTGCTGGTCAATGGCGCGCAGGGCGGAGCCACGCCCAATGTCTTCACCAGCACAACTTCCCCTTATTGGGACATGGTGGTCAACAATTACCTGCCGCAAAACGGCGTGACCGCCAATCAGGTCGTCGCCATCTGGATGGAAGACACCGACGGAATCGCCACCGGATCTTTCCCAACCGACATCACCACGCTGCAATCGGAGTACGAGACGATGATGCAAACCATGCACATCCTCTTCCCGAATATTAAGATGGTGTATTTCTCCTCGCGCGTTTACGGCGGATATTCCAACGGCGTGGCCTCCATCAACCCCGAGCCTTATTCCTATGAAATCGGTTTCGCGGTGAAGTGGGCAATCGCCGACCAGCTCAACGGCGCCAGCAACCTCTGCGACGGCAACGGGTGCTCACCCATAAACGCGCCCTGGATGTCTTGGGGCCCCTACTACTGGTCCAACGGCATGTCGGCCCGGAAAGACGGGCTGGTCTGGGATTGCGAAGACTTCTCGTCGGATGGAACGCATCCTTCGTCCACCTTTGGACAATTGAAAGTTGCGACGGAGCTGCTCAACTTCCTGAAAACGGACGACACGGCCAAGCCCTGGTTCCTCACGCCCACCTTGAGTCTCACTTCCACCGCCGGTAACAATCAGAGTGGCATGGTGGGCGTAGTCTTGCCCACAGCGCTGACGGTGTTGGCAACGAGCAACGGGACTCCTGTTTCTGGCGTCAGCGTGGCCTTCAGCGATGGCGGTGCCGGCGGCACCTTCGGCACGCCAACGGCCGTCACTGGAAGCACTGGCACGGCCTCGAGCACTTACACCCCGAACACTGTCGAAGTCATTACCGTCACTGCCGCCAGCTCTGGCTATACGTCGGCAACTTTCACCGAAACAGGCACTCCGTTCGTGGCCACCCTCACAGATGTTTCGGGTGGAAGGCAGACCGGAACCGTGGGAACCACTTTGCCGTTGCCCATCGTAATGAAAGCCAAAGATGCATCCGGGAAAGCGGTGTCGGGCGCACCGATTACATTCACCGACGGAGGTTTGGGGGGCGCCTTCTCCCCGAATCCGGCAACCACCGGTTCGAACGGGCAAGCCAGCACTACTTATACGCTTCCCACGGTGCCGAAAACGATCGCCGTCACCGGAACGGACGGGAGCGTGCACGTCAATGCCACCGAAACGTCGGTTGCCGGCCCGGCCACAAAGTTCAGCATCGTTTCCGGGAACGGCCAGACCGGGACTCACGGCCAGGCGCTGGCCAAGAAACTAGTCGTGTCGGTAACCGATCAATACAACAATCCAATTTCGGGAGTGACTGTAACTTTCACCGACAACGGAGCTGGAGGAACATTCTCCACCAAGACGCCGGTCACCGGAACGAACGGACAAGCGTCAGTCACCTACACCTGTGGCACGAAAACGGGAACCATAACGATCTCAGCGTCGACATCCACGCTCGGACCGGTCAACTTCACGGAGACGGTCCAGTAATGGGATTTAGCTTGCGTGTTTAGGGCTTTTGCATTCTCCCCCGATCGGCGGAATAACTTCTATCCCGCGGCGGCAAACTAGCTGCGTTTGTCGCTGATTTGTGCGGCGGTTTCGAATGAAGCAGCAAGTTGTTTGCAGGAGGAGTACCTTGAATTCTCATCGTTTCTCGAAGACGCTCGGCGCTTTCGCTATCGCGCTACTGGCCGTGCTCTCATCCACCGTGTGCTCTCCGAAAGCATTCGCGCAAGTCAGCGTGCTCACAAACAAGAATGACAACACCCGCGAAGGTCTGAACGCCAGCGAGATTCTGCTCTCGACCGCAAACGTGAACTCCAATCAATTCGGAAAGCTTTTTACGTTCAACGTGGATGGCTATGTGTCGGCGCAACCCTTGTATATGTATGGCCTCACCATTAACGGCGGCACGCACAACGTGGTTTTTGTCGCCACCGAGCATAACAGTGTGTACGCCATCGACGCCGATACCGGCAGCCTGCTTTGGTCGACAAGTCTGGGCGCCTCCGTGCCTAGTTCCGTGGAAGGTTGCAGCGGCGTCACTGGTCTCGCGGAAATGGGAATTCTTGGGACGCCAGTCATCGATCCCACCACCAACACGATGTACATTTCCGCCAAGACCTACGTGTCGCCAAATGCCTATCATTCGCTGCACGCTCTGGACGTCACTACTGGCCTGGAAAAATTCGGCGGACCAGTCCCGATAGCCGCCACCGTCGGAACCTTGGCTTTCGCCCCTCTGCAGCAGATTCAGCGGCCAGGATTGTTGGAGTCGAATGGCAACATCTACATCGGGTTCGGCTCCAATGGCTGCGACTTCAACGCCCGGGGCTGGCTGTTTGCGTTCAGCGCCTCCAACTTGCAGCAAATGGCTGTAATGACCATGCAGCCCGACAACAGCTATGGCAGTTCCATTTGGCAGGGCGGTGTAGGTCCCGCCGCCGATGCGGCCGGCAATATTTATCTTTCGACCGCCAATGGTGTGTTCAACTACAGTGCGAACGACTTCGGGGATAGCGTGCTGCGCTTGAGCCTGGGCACGGGCGGATTTACCGTCGCCGATTATTTCACGCCTTACGATCAGGGCTTTATGGCTGCCAATGATGAGGATCTGGGCTCCGGCGGCCCGATTCTTCTGCCCACTCAAACCGGCAGCACCACACCGGATCTGCTGGTCGCCTCCGGCAAAGACGAGGACCTTTACCTGATCAACCGGGACAACATGGGCGGCTACAACTCAACCAATAACAATCAAATCGTTCAGTACGTTCCCACCGCGCTGCTCGGTGAATTCTTTGGCGCCCCACTGTATTGGAACGGCTACGTGTATTTCCTGGCTCATCAGGATTATCTGAGGGCATATTCGCTGACCATCAACAGCAGCAGCAACAGCGTGCTCTCGACCACTCCGGTGGCGCAAACGGGGGGCAAGCTGACGACCATCGGGCTTCCTTCGATCTCGGCTAACGGAATCACCAACGGCATCGTGTGGCTGGTGCGCAATGTCAGCAATATCCCGAAGCTTTCCGCCTATGACGCCACCGCGCTGTTCCTGCTCTACGACTCGGGCCAGGCTGCCAACGGGCGCGACACCTTAGGAACGGTGGGGCATTTTGCCACTCCGACCATTGCCAACGGGAAAGTGTATGCCGGCACTCAGACTCAACTCGTGGTTTATGGATTGTTTCCAGATATCGCTGCCACCACCGGCAACGGCCAGACTGGAGCGGCAGGCACGACGTTGCCCACAGCGCTCACCGTCACGGCGAACAATCCTTACACCAAGGCGGGGATCCCTGGCGTGGTCGTAACTTTCAGCGATGGCGGCAAGGGTGGCGTCTTCAGCAGTCCGACTGCAACTACGGGCAGCGATGGCACAGCCACGACGACTTACACGCTGCCGAAGACTCCGCAGACCGTAACCATCACTGGGACGAGCCCAGGCTATGCCTTTGCAACTTTCACGGAGACGAGTGTGGTGGGACCGGTGGCCTCCATCGCATTGGTCTCGGGCAGCAAACAAACTGGAACGGTTGGCACCACCTTGCCGTTGCCGATTGTGGTGAGAGCCAAGGATGCGGCTGGAAACCTGGTGTCGGGCGCATCGATTTCGTTCACTGACGGCGTGGGAGGCACGTTCGCGCCGAACCCTGGAATTACCGGTACGAACGGCCAAACCAGCGTCATGTATACGCTGCCCACCGTGGCGAAAACTCTCACAGTCACGGCTTCGAACGGAAGCGTCAAGCTGAACATCACTGAAAACTCGATTGCCGCCGCTCCGGCCCTGGTCAACATTATTCAAGGCAACAACCAGTCGGCGCATCCCAATAACAAGCTGCCCAAGACTCTGATCGTCTCGGTCACCGACCAATACCAAAACGGTATCTCGGGACTTACCGTGACTTTCACCGACAATGGCGCGGGCGGGAGCTTCTCGAACTCCATGCCGGTGACGGGCACAACCGGACGGGTCACGGTGACCTACACCACGGGGCCAAACAAAGGGACGGTGACAATCGACGCGTCCTACGGCACGCTGGCGCCGGCCGTGTTTACGGAGACGGTGGACTAAACCGCGGGTTAGTTCGAGTAGATTCCATGGGCTGGGCATCGGCAAGATGCCCGGCCCGCTTTGTGTCCGCCTAGGCGAACTCTAGGCGCTTGAGTTTGATGCGGTCGGCGCGGACTTGGGCAAGATCGTGGATCTTTCATGGGCATGTTCAGTCTCTTTCAGTGGTAATCGACTTGTGCTTGTCAGGACCGTTGCGGGTCTTCGAGTTTGTGCTGTTCCTCATGCCCTTCTTCTGTGGTGATTGCAATCCCCTTCGATTTGCGATAGACGTTCGCCACCGCCAGCGTCCAGAAAGGAACTAGATCGACACCGGGGACAAGTTTGGACAGGAAGGCGGGCAGGAATTCCCAATGCCAGCCCAGGAGCTGAATCATCGCGGCTCCGATGCCGAGATCGAGCAGGTCGTCAGCGGGTGATAGAGCTCCTTCAACGAACAAGGGAAACACTACGATCTGCAGAGCGTCTGCAAGGATTGCCAGCACCATGGCCGCTCGAAAGCGCGGACCCGGGGAGATGGTGATGGTGTCTTGGGTCATAGCTTTGATTCGCTGACGCTTGGGTTTTCATTCTAAGCGATGCACCGGGCCGGGCAAAGTAAAGACAGTGCTCTGCCAGGTTGACGGCTGCGACAAAAGAACCGTCGAGCTTCGCTCGACCGGACAGCCGAGGGCGGCTGTCCCTACATGAGCATCGCTGGTGACCGGGGGTAAAATTGTGCTAATGACCAAGTTGTTCACCGCAATGTTGATGGTGGCAATCACGCTGGCGGTTGGCCCCTCGGCGGAGGATGTCCACTCCATCGCCGCCGCCGTGGATGAGCACTACAACCACTTGCACAGTTTGCAGGCGGAGTTTACCGAGGTTTATCGCGGGCCAGGAACGGAGCGGACGGAAGCCGGAACGGTTTGGCTGGCCAAGGGCGGGCTGAAAAAACCTGGCAAGATGCGGTGGGAGTACCGTTCTCCCAGGGAGAAGCTGTTTGTGAGCGACGGGAAGGATGCGTGGTTTTACGTCCCGGGTGACCGGCAGGCGCGCAGAACCGAGGCGCGAAGGCTGGATGACATTCGCTCTCCGCTTGCATTCTTACTGGGCAAAAGCAAGCTGGAAAAGGAGTTGCGGGGGCTGTCGCTGGCGCCTGATGTGGGTCCGCTGGGGGCGGGAGATGTTGTACTGCGGGGGGTACCGCAGGCTTTTGCCGACCGGATCAGCGACGTCCTGCTGGAGGTGACTGCCGAGCACAGGATTGTGAGGATTGTGATGAACGAAGTGGATGGGTCGGTGACGGAATACCGGTTCAGCGATCAGAAGGAGAATCTAGCGATCCCGGAAGGACGGTTTGAGTTCAGTCCTCCGGCGGGGACGGAGACGGTTGATAGTGAGCTGGGACGTTAAGGCTTGGATGCAATAGACGTGCGCATCGCATTGATCGTGTTGACCTACGATGGATGGCATCTGGGCCGAGTGGCGATCCCTCAGGGGCTAAAGCCCGAGTCCTTCCCTACCCGTAGCGGCGCGGCTGTGAGCCGCGTCCTTTCAAAGCAGGATGGTCCTAGCCCTTTCTAAGGATCGTCCTGGTTACTTGCGATACTGGAAAGGCCGCGAGTTGTGGTGATCTGGGCTCGGGATCACAAGCGGGAATGTTAGACTGAGCCGAGAGGGTAGCGCGCCGGGTAGGCGAATAGGAAGCGAGCCAAACGCGCGATTATTGCGTTGCAAAAACGCGACCGTTCGGCAGGCGGAGGGCAGACTGCTTCGCGCGGCGCGTGCAGATTGCCTTCGGCTTCGCTCAGGCCAAGCTCACGCTGCGCAGAAAGCGCTTGCCCGGAATGACATAAATGGCGGAGTTCGTCATAAAAGTCGCGGACGAACGTGGGCATACCCACCAGCAGGTGGAGCATGGCTACTCGGTGGCCGAGGTGCGCGAGCGCTTTGCCTCGCAGGGCTACTTGGTCCACTGGGTAAAGCCGCAGGGACTGCTGTCTGGCAGCTTTTCGCTGCGCCGCGGGCGCAAACTGAAGCAGAGTTCGTTTCTGGTGTTTAACCAGCAGTTCCTGACCCTGATCAAGGCCGGGCTGCCGATTCTGAACTCGCTCGATCTGCTGATCAAGCGGCAAAAAGATGCGACTCTGCGCCAGGTCCTGGAGAACGTGCGGGAGCGGGTGAAGGGCGGCGAGTTGCTGTCGGATGCTTTCGCCACGCATCCCATGGTGCCGAAGATCTATACCACGACGCTGATGGCAGGAGAGAAAAGCGGAAACATTGACGAGGTGCTGACCCGCTACATCAACTTTCAGCGCCTGGCGATGACCTTCCGCAAGAAGCTGTTCGTATCGCTGATCTATCCCACGCTGCTGGTCAGCGTGGTGACGATCATGGTGATGTTTCTGTTCACCTATGTGGTGCCCAAGTTCGCCGAGTTGTTCAATAGCCTGGATGCGAAACTGCCGGCGATCACATTGTTCATGCTGGCGGTAGGCCAGACCGCGCAGAAATATTTCCCCTTTATCGTGATTGGGCTGGTGCTGGGTGGTCTTCTGTTTTGGCAATGGAAGAAGACGGATCGCGGCGGCGACCAGATTGACCGTGTGATCCTGAGTCTGCCGTTGCTGGGCGATATCCGGCTGAAACACCAGGTGGCAACTTTTTCACGAATGCTGGCTACGCTGTTGCAAGGCGGGTTGCCGCTGGTGCCTTCGATGGAAACGGCGGGCAGTTCGATGAGCAGCCGCCGCATCCTGAAAGGCGTCATGCGGGCGAGCGTGAGGGTTCGCGAAGGGCAGGGGCTGGCCAGCAGTCTGGAGGAGCAGAGAATCTTTCCGGATCTGGCGGTGGAAATGCTCGAGGTGGGCGAATCCACGGGAGCTTTGCCGGCTATGCTGAATTCCGTGGCTGAGTTCTATGAAGAGGACGTGCAGACGGCGTTGAGCGCTTCCATGGCTCTGATTGAGCCGCTGATTCTGGTAATTATGGCGGTATTCGTGGGTGGAGTGCTGATCTCGCTGTATTTGCCGATCTTCACTTTGGGAGTCCACTAAAGGAAGCGGTGCGGAATTGATAAGGAAGCGAGCCAAACGCGCGATTATTGCGTCGCAAAAAGAGCGACCCTTCGGCAGGCTCAGGGCAGGCAGCTTCGCGCGGCTCGCCCGGATTCCCTCGGCAGGCTCGGGACAGGCTCTTCGCGGCGCAAGGAACGCTTGCTCAGGATGACAACGAAGGACGGGGATGTAGAGAAATGGCAATGGCGGAAAAGAAATCACTTTTCGTAAACGGCGAAAACGGCGGGCAGGTGGTGACGACGGGGAATCCCATCACCGACCTGGAACGCGCCCAGGACGTGGCGCGGCGCTATCGCTGCGAGTTTGTGGACCTCACCGACTTCCAGCTTCACCACGAGCTGTTCAAGAAGTTCTCTCCCGAGCTGATGTTCCGCTACAACTTCGTGCCGCTGGAAGAGACGGCGGACGGCAAGCTGGCCATCGCGATTGCCGATCCCAGCCAACTGATGATGATCGACGAGATCAGTTTGCTGCTGCAGAAGCGGATCGTCACCAAAGTGGCGACACTGAAGCAGATCTCGGACATCCTCAAGAAGACGGAGCAGTCGCAGCGCGTTCTGGAAGAAGCCAGTGAAGGCTTCCAGATCATTCGCGAAGACGAGGCTACCGGCGCCGAAGAAACGCTGACCATCGACAAGCTGACGGCGACGGGCGACACCAGTCCGATCATCCGCCTGGTCGATACCACGATCTTCACCGCGCTGCAGCGGCGCGCTTCCGACATTCACATTGAAACGCGCGACGACTCCGTCGTCATCAAGTTCCGCATCGACGGCGTGCTGACGCAGGCCATGCCGCCCATCGGCAAAGAGCATCACTCCACCGTGATCTCGCGCATCAAGGTGATGAGCGAGCTGGATATTTCCGAGCGCCGCGTGCCCCAGGACGGCCGTTTCCGGGTGAAATACAACGGGCGCGCCATCGACTTCCGCGTCTCCATCATGCCCTCGATCCACGGTGAAGATGCTGTGCTGCGCGTGCTCGACAAAGAGTCGATGAGCGAGAAGTTCCGCACGCTCACGCTCGACGTGGTTGGTTTTGATGAGGATGATCTGCGCAAGTTCCGCCGCTACATTAAAGAGCCCTACGGCATGGTGCTGGTCACGGGACCGACGGGCAGCGGCAAGACCACGACGCTTTACGCCGCGGTAAACGAGATCAAGACAGACGAAGACAAGATCATCACGATTGAAGACCCGGTTGAATACCAGCTTCGCGGCATCACACAGATTCCGGTGAACGAGAAAAAAGGATTGACGTTTGCCCGCGGCCTGCGGTCGATCCTGCGCCACGACCCGGACAAAATCATGGTCGGCGAAATCCGCGACACCGAGACGGCGCAGATCGCCATTCAGTCCGCACTTACCGGCCACCTGGTTTTCACCACGGTCCACGCCAACAACGTGGTCGACGTGATCGGCCGGTTCCTGAACATGGGCGTCGAGCCTTATAACTTCGTCTCGGCGTTGAACTGTATTCTGGCGCAGCGGCTGGTGCGGTTGATTTGCGAATCCTGCCGGATGCAGGTGCATTATCCGCAGGACGTACTGGAAGCCAGCGGACTGGATCCGGTGCAGTGGTCGAAGGTGGCGCTGTATGAAGGGCCAGGATGCATCGAATGCGCGGGCACGGGCTTCCGCGGCCGGACCGCGATTCACGAGTTGCTGGACCTGAGCGACCGCATCCGGGAGATGATTCTGGCCAAGAAGCCGACGTCGGAAATCCGGCGTGCCGCGCGGGAGGAAGGCATGCGTTTCCTGCGCGAGTCGGCGCTGGATAAGGTCCGGCTCGGCCTGACCACGCTGAAAGAGATCAACAAGGTCACCTTCATCGAGACTATGCGGTAAGAGCAGTGGCCAGTGGCCAGTGATCAGTGGCCTGCTAGCTGACTCCGAATTTTACTGACCACTGGTCACTGACCACTGGCCACTACCTGAAGTGCCCCTTCAGCTATTGCATTTAGCACGGTATGGCGTTTGAATTGTAAAAGGACGTAAAGGAAGTGTCCGCGTTTAGTGTCCAGTTGGCGAGTACCGAATTTACTGGTCACTGACCACTGGCCACTGGCCACTGATTATGAGATCTGGTTCCAACACGGCGAAACCGAGGCTGGCGTGTGAAATCGCAGCCGACCGCGTGCTGGTGGGGCGGCTGTCCGACGATGGCCGCAGCCTGGCAGCCTGCGGTGCACGCGAACTAGCGCCGGGCAGCGTGGTTCCGGACCTGGTCGAGGGCAACCTGCGCCAGCGCGACGCGGTGAGTGCGGCGGTGGAAGAAGCGCTGTCGAGTGTGGCGGGGCGCACCCACGATGTGATTGCAGTGGTTCCGGACGCGGCGGTGCGCGTGGTGCTGCTGGAATTCGATACTCTGCCCACCGACTCCGAGGAAGCCGCCAATGTGGTGCGGTTTCGTTTGAAAAAATCTCTGCCCTTTGACGTCGACAAGGCCCGAGTTTCCTACCACGCGCAGAAATCAAAAGACGGCGTTCGAGTGGTGGCCGCGGTCGCCGTGGCCAGCGTGGTGGAGGATTACGAAGCTGCCTTTCTCAATGCCGGATTCAGCCCGGGAGTGATATTGCCTTCCATGCTGGCGGCGTTGGGCGCCGCCGAGGGACAGCGTCCCACTCTGGTGGTGAAGGTGGATGCCCGCACCACCAGCATCGCGATCCTCAATGGCGATCAGCTTCAGCTTTTCCGCACCCTCGAGAATACGCGTGGCGTTACGATCACGGGAGATCAGCTGGCCGAAGATGTCTACCCTTCGGTCGTGTTCTTCCAGGACACCTATCATCTGAACATCGAGAAAATCTTCGTCGCGGGAATATCGGACACCGGCAGTGCGGCTCCCGCGCTGCGCGCGCAAACCGGGGCAGAGGTTCAGGAACTGGTGAGTGCTTCGCAGTTGGGAGTGAGCACCGGAGGTTCGGTCCCGCGCTGGCGAATGGCCGGCGTGGTGGGAGCGTTGATTTCGTAAGGGCAGTGGCCAGTGGTCAGTGATCAGAAAAGATCTACTGAACACCGACCACTGATCACTGGCCACTGAATTAAATATGCGCCTTGACATCAATCTCGCCAGCCAGCCCTATGAGGATGCGCGGCAGTTCTGGCTGCGGTGGGGGACGGCGGTGGCGGCGGCAATCATCCTGACGCTGGCTCTGCTGACCATCACCGTCACTGGCTGGTTCAATGCACGGCGCGACCACGCCAAAATCGCCGAGTTCCGCGCCGAGATCGCGCAGCGCGACCAGAAGCGCCTGCAGGCCGAGGCATTTCTCAATCGGCCGGAGAATCGCACCACCCGGGACCAGTCTCAATTCCTCAACCAGTTGATCGAGCGCAAGTCTCTTTCCTGGACGCATGTGCTGGAAGATCTGGAAAAAGTGATGCCCGCGCGGGTCCATCTGATTTCGATTCACCCCGAACTGGATGAGGAGAACCAGCTCACGCTGAAGATGGCGGTGGCGGGCGACTCCCGGGACCGCGCCATCGAACTGGCCCGGCGCATGGAGGATTCGGGACACTTCACGCAAACCTACATTGAGTCGGAAGCTCCAGCTTCAGGGGGCAGTGGAGATAGGGTGCAATTCAACATCAACGGGATTTACGTTCCGGGAACGTTGCCGGCGCCGGCGCCGTCCCCGGCAAAGACTTCCAAACGGAGCAAGCCCTGATGCCAGACCTACGGCAAACCCGGAAGAACATCAAGACCTCGCTGGCGGTTCTGTTGGGCGTGGATGTGGTGGCACTGGTGGTGCTGTTTTCGCCGCTGGTGGGCTCGACCGAATCGCGGCGCCAGGAACTGAACCAGTTGTGGAGTGAGCTGCAGATCAAAACCCGCCAGGTTGAGCCCCTGACGAATCTGCCCGACAAAGTGCGCACCGCGAACCGGCAGATCACCGACTTCTACGCCAAGCGCTTCCCTGCCCAGGATTCGCAGATCGCCGCCGAATTCGGCAGGCTGGCGGCGGCCAGTGGGGTCACGATCGAGGAGGCCAAGTATCCGGTTAATGTGAAGGACGAGGCGATCGGCCACCTGTATCCGGTCGCACTGCAAGCCGACCTCTCGGGCAATTATGTTTCCCTGGCGAAGTTTATCAATGCGCTGGAGCGCGATGACATGTTTTTCCTCATCAGCAGCATCACCCTGGCTGGCGAGCAGAATGGTCCCATCAAGCTGCAAATGAAACTTGAAACGTATCTGAAGGCGGGCACGTAGTGAAACTGGGAGCCGAAAACCGGAAAGAGATGATCGTGGCGGCCGTGCTTGGGGTCGTGCTTGTGCTCATCGTCGTCTACCAGTTCATGCCTTCTTCCTCGACCATTGCTGCCACCACGCCGGCGACAACGGCCACGGGCCCGCTGGCATTGCCGACGAATGCCACGCGTCCGGTGCACCACGGGTCCGCGCCGGCAAAAAAGGAACGTCCGGCGCAGAGCCTCGATCCCACCCTGCAGTTGCCGCTTCTTGCCGCCACCGAAGCGATTAAGTACGAAGGCTCGGGAAGAAACATTTTCGTATCGCAAGCGGAAGCAGTGGTGATTCCGACGCCCGGGGCCTCGCCCGTGACGGACAAAGGCAAAAAGGACGACGCAATCTACCACATACCGCCGGTGGCGCCGGCGACGCCCATTCCCCTGAAGTTTTTCGGATTCGCGAACCGGCCGGGAGAACCCAAGAAGGTTTTCCTCATCAAAGGCGAAGATACTTTCATTGCGGGTGAGGGCGACATCGTGGACCGCCGCTACAAAGTTGTGCGCATCACTCCCACCTCGGTGGACATCCAAGACGTAGTGGGCAGCGGCCCCCCGCAAAATATTCCGCTGACGCTGGGGAACCCGTCGTGAAGCTATTCGCGATACAAAAGCGTAAATTGAGGAACAGCCGCCCGGTTAGGGCTGGCTCTCGCCGCCGGGAAGATGGATACGTCCTGCTCACTCTGATTCTCGTCGTCGCTCTGTTAGGCATATTCGCCCTCATAGCTGCTGTCCCCATCAAGTTTGAGATCGAGCGGGACCAGGAGCAGGAACTGATCCATCGCGGAGTGCAATACTCGCGCGCCATCCGCGCCTACTACAAGAAATTCGGCCGCTACCCAACCCGGCTCGAGGATCTCGACAACACCAACAATCTGCGCTACCTGCGCAAGCATTACAAAGACCCGCTCAACAAGAACAAGGACTTCAGGTTGCTCCACTTCGGAGAACAGGGAGTAACGCTCGCAGGAGGAATCGCGGGTGCGATCCCGGCCGGCGCTGCGGGACTGAACGGCTCCCTGCAGAGTGGTTCGGCGGTCGGTGGCTCAACCCTGAATGGCTCGGGATTTGGTAATTCGGGAGTGAATAGTTCCGGCGTGTTCGCGCAGTCGTCCAAATTCGGCGGAAACTCGAACAGCGCGCCCGGGGCAGACTCCAACTCGCAAACCACCACAGGTCAGCCGGGAACGACTCCGGCTCCAGGATCGGATCCTACTCAAGCCTCTGCTCAGGTTGCCCCAGGCACGGCGCGCGGAGATACGAGTTCGAGCAGCCAGCAGATCATCGCCAGCGGGCCCATCGTGGGCGTGGCCAGCATCAGCAGGAAGAACACGATTCGCGAATTCAATAAAAAGAAGAGATACAACGAGTGGCAGTTTTTGTACGATCCTGCCTTCGACCGCGGCGGTTTGATCACCACACCGTATCAACCCTCGCTGCAGACCTCCGCCCTTGGGCAGAATAACTTGCAACCCGGAAGCGGCACCGGCAATTCATCCAGCCAGTCTTCGTTCGGGCAATCGCCGTCCGGGCAATCCGGCTTTGGTAATTCGAACCCGGGGGGATCGACGCCGCCGGTGCAGCCTGCCACCACTCCGCCGCAGCAACCCTAGGAGCTATCCCATCGATCATTCTGGTAAGGGCACGGCCTCACAGATTGGGGAAGAACCCAGGCTTTGCTTTCGCATTTAGGTGGCGCAGCGGTTCACCGCTGCGATAACCGGCTTGTGCTGAGTGTTGGCTTTAGCCTCTGAGGTTGTCCGTTCGCCGCGTCAACCGCTTCGGCAAAACAAAACGGCCTCATCCCGAGATGAGGCCGTTTTCTCCCACCAAAACTTTCACGTCAGAAGTTACGTGCTAAACGAAGATCCGCAGCCGCACGTGCTCTTCACGTTGGGATTCTCGAACTTGAAGCCGGCGCCTTCCAGCGTCTCGACGTAATCCACGATGCAGCCATTCAAATACATCACGGAGGTCGCATCGACGAATACCTTCAATCCGTCCATGTCGAAGGTCTTGTCCATCATTCCAGCGGCATTTTCAAACTGCATGGAATAAGAGAACCCGGAGCAGCCGCCACCAACCACGCCAATGCGCAGGCCGGCGGGCACGGGATTCTGCTGTCCCATGATCTCTTTGACTTTGACAACCGCGCTGGGGGTAAGCGAAACCGGCGGGGTTTTCTTGACTTCCGGGACGTTCGTCTTCACATCAGGGACAGAGGTCGTGGCCATTCGTATCTCCTTGGCTCTAAAGTCATTAAATTATAGCAGAGGCGGCAAGCTGGCAGTAGAGGTAATCGCATTCCCAGTCACCCGACCCCTTAACGATTGGATGCCCGCCAGCCCGCAACGATTCTCTCGCGAACACTTGCCAATGGGTCTATAATGACTGCGTTCGGCCCTCTCTTTAGGTTCAGGATGCCGGAGCAAACCCGCATCTTGGGATTCGAGGGAGTTGCCAACAGGCTTGCAAACTGTCGAGGTGGCCTATGACGTGGACATGGACTCCTTTAATGATTGGGCTTGCGATCGCGTGTGGCTTCTTCGCCGTCGGCTTGGTTATTCTTCTCATCTATCGCAGCACGCTCACCATGCACGAAGATGAGGCGTTGTATCTCGACGACGCCAGCGCGCACATGCAACAGGAACAGACTGAACTGCTCGTGAAAGTCAACCGCCTAACCATCCCGGTATGGGTTTTCGGTACCGGCTTCGGAATATTCCTGCTGGTGCTCGCCGGCATGTTCATCTATCAGGGATTGAACGCCGTACAGTAGCCAGGCTGCCGGATCGCGGGGACGCCATCAGTTCGGCGTGCTCGAAGCGTTATCCGCCTTGTTGTCTCCTCCTGCGGGCCGGAGCGAGGCTTGCGTCCGGCCCAGTGACGCAGATCCGCTAGATCTTCGGAAGAACCCCAACCGCTTTGTATAATTAAGAAGCGTTGCGAAAGTGGCGGAATTGGCAGACGCACCAGACTTAGGATCTGGCGGGGAAACCCGTGAGGGTTCGAGCCCCTCCTTTCGCACCAATAAGTTGGGGCCGATCTTAAATCGGCCCTTTTTCATTGTGCCCAATTTTGTGCCCACCTTCAACATCGCGCCTTCGTTCAGGGGAAGTACTGACTGTGTTATCGCGAATTATCGCACACAACGAAATCCTATTCGTAAGGGACGAACTCGCCTCTGAGTATCCAGTGCCGAGTCGCCGGAGAATTCTACTGCTGGGCGATGTACCTGAGACTGTTAAGGCGCTACCTTGAGCTTGCCGAGGGGCCGAGCGATCGGAGGCGGAGTTTACGGCGTGATTTCAAACACCACACCGAGGGAGTCGAAGCCGTTGTTGGAGGCCGTCCCATACAAATTGCCGGCTGCGTCGAGCACGACCCCGCCAACTTTGTGGAGCAGCAAGTCTCTACGAGGCGCCTTTCACAAAGGCAAGTGTGGTTGTGGGCAAAGAGACGGTCACGTCCCCGGTGAACAGACGCCGTGCATGGAAGTTCGTAAGCTTGGATAGCAGCGGCGCCGTGACCTCTTGCCCCTTGGAAACGAGCAACTCTCCCTCGAGAGTGCGGACCTCCTGTTGGATGATCATGCCGGTCGCAAGCGCTCCGACCCGGCACGGTCGTATCTCACCTTCCTCGGAGTTCGGATCCAATTCCACCAGGGCATCGAAGAACTCCGGTTTGAAGTACTTGTATTGGTGGGACAGAGTATGTACCGCCTCGGTCCGCGAAATCCCTCTATGGATGAGTTTTTCATAAGCCAGGGTCAGACGGAGTATTTCCGTTCCCAACCGCATGTCCGCCATTTCGGGATCGTCGTCGCTTGCCTCGGGGAGGGGCCGGTTCTGGTGCTCGATCATTCTTGCGATAGGCTCCAGGCGTGGGATCTTGGAAAGCAGATCATAGGCGACATTGGGATGTGCGTCATATTGGGCCTGCTCGTTCGCTGACAGCTTCTCACCGTTGTATACGGCTTCGATGGTTTCGGAAGGCAGCGTCACGCAACCCAGTTGGGACATCATGGCGGCGACTTCGTACTGCCAGACGTTGGGCAGCTTCATCGAGGTTACGATGTGATGGATGTAGCGGCGGGCGCGCTCGGCGCGGCTGAAAGCTGCGGGATTAACCAGGCTGAGCACCTCGGTGAGTACCTGAATACTGCGGCTGAGGGTTTCTTCCAGGAGTTGTCTTTCGGCCGTAACTAATCGGCGCTGCACCAGCGCCGCGGTCAGAGTTCTTGCCATGACTTCCTTGCTGCACGGCTTGGCGAGGAAACGGAAGATGCTGCCTTCATTGATGGCGCTGATGGCCGTGTCAATCTCGGCATTGCCTGTAAGCATGACGCGGATGGTGTCCGGCGAGTGGGCCTTGATTTTGCTCAAAAGCTCGATGCCATCCATTCCGGGCATTCGCATGTCGGAAACCACGACCGCGTAAGGCCCGTTCTCAGTAACAAGTTGCAGGGCTTGCTGCCCGCCTAGGGCCGTTTCCATCACGAACTCACGGCTTAAACTGCGCCGGTACCCGTCAAGGATGTTGTTATCGTCGTCCACTAGAAGAATCTTTTCCGCCATGGTTTTCCTCTTTTCGTTACCGCCCATCGGCATCGAGAATGCGGCGCCACGCTTTCTCTCGTTCTGCGCAACCGATTCCGGCCAGGAAGGCCGCATCGATCGAGGTTCGGTCCCGCAGCCGCAAGCTGCTTTTTTCATCGTGATACGCGCTGGCCACGTGCACCGCGGCCAGCGGCGAAAACTTCACGCTCAAGCTGCCGGCAGGGTCGTGGTGCCAGGCGACTGCTTCGATGATTGCGCCCGGCAGCCCCCATAAGCCAAACAGATAGGCCGCCACCTGGGCGTGGCTGCAGCCTAGCAGTTCGCGCTCCGCCGCATACAGACCCACGTCCGCCGTCTGGCTGTGCTCCAGCACTTTTCCGTACCGCTCTCCTATAGTGGCGGCCAGGATGAGCTTGCCGGCATCGTGCAACAGGCCGGAGGTGAAAGACTGATCCTGCATGCGCTGATCGGCGTTTTCTAAAAGCGCGATCTTCCGGGCGCTCTTGCTGACCGCCAGGGCGTGGTCTGAAATCTGCTGCACATCGTCCGCGGTCAGCAGCGGGCTTTGAAATTGCGAGAATACATGGGCTGTCAGTACCAGGGTCCGCAGCGTGTCCAGACCCAGCAATTTGACCGCGTGCGAGGCGCGAGAGATCTCGCAAGGCAAGCAAAAGAAAGCCGAGTTCACCAGCTTCAGGACCTTCGCAGTCATAGCCATGTCGGCTCCAATCAGCTCGTCGATCCTTTGCATCGAGGGCTCCGGGCGGCGCAACTCCTCGTTCAGTTGCAGGTAAACGTGCGGCAGGCTCGGCAGGTGATCAAGCTTGCTCACCAGTTCGCGCAGGTCCGGATTCTGCAGCAGGTCTTTGAGAGCAAAAGCGCGAATCAGCCGGGACTTCAGCTCTTCGCCTTCGCACGGCTTGGAAATAAACTGATGAGCCGGATTGACCGAGCGCATAATGGTTTCCCGATCCGATTGCCCCGATAACACCATACGCAAGGTTTTAGGCGACCGTTTCTGCACTTCTTCCAGCAACCGCGCTCCGTCCATTCCCGGCATTCGCATGTCGGTAACGATGATGTCGAAGGTCTGGCTGGCGATTGCCACCAGAGCTTCGTCACCGCCCGCCGCAAAAACCATCTCCCATTCCGAGCGCATGGGGCGAAGACTGCGCTTCAAGCCGGTCAGCACCAAGGGTTCGTCATCGACAAACAAAATTCGCTTAGCCATGGTTGCCTTCCGACGGCTGTGCTAGCGGCAATTCAATGTAGAATGTGGTTCCTTTTCCCACTTCAGAGTCGAACCATATCTTTCCTCCGTGCCGCCTCACGATGGCAGTATGGGCTAAGGCCAATCCTTGCCCAGTCCCCTTCCCTACCTCCTTAGTGGTGAAGAACGGCTCAAATATGTGAGAGCGCGTCGCCTCGGGTATTCCCACCCCGTTGTCGGAAACGGAGATCTCGGCCGAGCCCTGCCCGCGTACCGTAGAGACCACAATCTTCCCTTTGCCCTGAGAACCGTCTCCCACCATTTGCCCAATCGCCTGCGCGGCATTAATCAGGAGGTTGAGAATTACCTGGTTAAATTCTCCAACATGGCAGAGCACCAGGGGCAGGTCAGGGGCAAAATGAGTCTCCACATCAGCCACATACTTCCACTCATTGCGCGCTACTGTGATGGTGGTCTCGATGGCCCGGTTGATGTCAATCGACTTCTTTTCTTCCGATCCGGGATGGGAAAACTCCTTCATGGCGCCTACGATCTTGCTCACCCGCTGAATGCCTTCCAGAGACTGCTCGATCGCATGAGGAATTTCAGCCTGCAGGTATTCGAAGTCCACATCTTCAGCGAGAGTCCGCAGTCGGTCCTTCGTTTGCAGCGAAATCGGCCCCGACTCGCCCTCGCGCTCCATCTTGCGGGTAAGGGCGAACAGCTCGTGGAACGCGGGCCAGGATGTCTGCAAAAATCGAGTGTTATCGCCCACGTACTGAATGGGAGTATTGATTTCGTGCGCGATTCCCGCCGCCAACTGCCCAATCGCCTCCAACTTTTGAGCTTGCCGCAGTTGCTGTCCCAGGATCTCGCGGTCGGTAACGTCTGAGCCGATAATCAACAGCTCATCGATTCCTTCCTCCGGTGCGCTGATCCATTGCAAGGTGAGCCCCAGGAATCGCGTCCCGGCATGGCTCACAAACGGGAGCTCGTCGATGCGCCGCGGTTCTTTGTCCGCACACCAGGAATCAATCTCAACTTGCATGTCCGAGCGCGCCCACCGAATGCCGCAGTTCGCCAGGTGTTTTCCGGCCACTTCGGTTGTAGCCAGACCGAACACCCGCGCCGCCGCCAAATTCCAACGTTTGATCTGGGAATCTCGGCTGATTGCGATTAGAATCGACGGCACCGAGTTGATGAACAGCTCCGCTTCTTCATGCGCCCGCCGCAGCGCCTCCTGGGCCGCTTTTCTTTCCGTGATATCCACGAAAGTCACCATGCAGCCCACAGTCTTCCCCTCGTGTTTTACGGGGTGAGACCAGTATTCGACGGGAAGACAGGTGCCGTCGGCACGCCACACGACTTCGTTATCAACGTGCATCACGCTGCTCGTCCGGAAAGCCTGAAAGATGCAGCATTCTTCTACAGGGCAGGCAGATCCATCAGCGCGGCTGTGATGGATGAGCTGATGCATGTTTTTTCCCAGCAAGTAGCTGGCGTCCTTATAGCCAAGTATTCGTAACAGAGCCTGATTGCAGAACGTACAGTTTCCATTCATATCCAGGCCATAAATGGACTCTGCGGTGGAATCGAGCAGGAGTTGAAGTTTCTCTTCCCGGTCTTTTAGCTTCTGCTGGGCGAGGATTCGATCGTCAATGATGCGCGAGATCACAACGATGCGTTCCAGGCAGCCGTGGCTGTTTCGCACGGCACAGCCATGGGCCTCCACATGATGCCAATTGCCATTCTTGTGACGGTAACGCAATTCCGTGATGACTCCGTTGGCTCCCTCCCGGACCATGGCCTCGGTTGCACGGTGAATGAGTGGCAGATCGTCAGGATGCACCAACTCCAGGGCGTTGCGATCCTGAAGGCCGTTGACCGAATATCCCAGAAGCTTCTGGTACGCGGGACTGACGTAGAGCGTCTTCAGGCCGGGGTGATCGACGATCAGAATCAGGTCGCCGGCATTCTCGGCGATGGTTCGAAACAAGGCTTCGCTTCGCTGCAGAGCTTCCTCCGCAGCCTTACGCTGGCTGATGTCTTGCACCAGCCCCACCACCAAATCAGGCTGCTGTCGATCGGACCGCGCAATCATCGTCGCGGTCAGCAGCACCCACACGGCCCGCCCACTCTTGTGGATATATCGCTTTTCTATCTGGCAGCTCTTTGCCTCGCCGGTGATCAAGCGTTGCAGTGTTTTTTCGGTTACCGGGAAGTCATCCGGGTGAGTAATATCTGGCACGGTATTGGCCAGGACTTCTTCGGACGTATAGCCAATCAGATCGCAGAAGGCTTGGTTGACCGAAACGCATTGGCCACGAACGTTCAAAACCAGCATCCCGGCGGCAGAACTCTCAAAGATAGACTTGAAAACGTGCGCGTATCCGGGCAGACCTTCCACTGGAGGACCCTTGGCTGGCGCCATGCTCGTCGTCAAAAAGGTCGGCTGTAACATTGGGTAGCGAAATTCGATCTCCCGCTGCTGGCCCCGTATTGAGGCGCGGACAGCCCGTTTGCAGCGTCGGGCCGGAAAGCGGGTTTTATGGACGACCCTCCGTCCCTGCCTATCTGCGGGAGGCCGTTCATTGAGGTAGTCGGCATTGCGGCTGTTCAACTTGAGCAATGCCCTCTATGCAGTCGTTCCTTTGGTGCTCCAACCGGACGTAAGATCGGAACGGAAAATCGCGTGGCGACAACTCTGGCTGGGTCCCGGCAAGTACGATTCCTTGGCACGCTGACTGGCTTATGTAAGCTGACCGGCAGCAGCCAATCGCGCAAAAACCTCGACAACCATTGGGTCAAATTGTGTTCCCGACCGCTGTTTCACAATCTCGAATGCTTGCTGCTTTGGAAGGCCTTTTCTGTAGGGTCGATCGGAAACCATCGCGTCATAGCAATCTGCCACCGCAAGAATGCGCGCATGCAGACTGATATTCTCGCGCGCCAGACCTGCGGGGTAACCGGAACCATCGAACCATTCGTGATGTTCGGCAACCATGTGCAAGGCATCGCGGAAGCAGGGAATGGGTTCGAGAATCCGCACTCCAATCTTCACGTGCTCCTGCATGATCTGCATTTCTTCTGGTTCGAGTTTGCCGGGCTTGTCCAGAATGCTCGGTGGCGTACCGATCTTTCCGATGTCGTGCAACAACCCTCCGCGGTGCATGATGTCCAGACTCTTGACAGGCAGATCCATGGCATGCGCCATCTTAAGAGCCAGATTTGTCACCCGCTCGGAGTGGCCCGCCGTCCACGCCGATTTTGCGTCGATCGCGCGGGCCAGGGCAGTCAGCGTGCCTAAATCCAGCTGTTCTAACGCTTCGATTGTGATCTTGAGATGTTCCTTCTCGAAGAGTGCGGCATCGTGCTGTGCGATGCATGCACGAAGCGTCGCCAGAAGTGTTTCCGCCGTCACCGGTTTGGTGAGAAAGCGGAAAATCTGTCCCTCATTTACCGCTCTCGTGGCTGTCTCCACGTCGCTGCAGCCGGTCAGCATCACACGGATGGAATCCGGTGAAAGGGCGCGAACCGTCGCCAGAAACTCCGCCCCGTCGATCCCCGGCATGCGCATATCTGAGACCACAACTGGATACGGCCCGTGCTTCCTCAGCTGCGCTAAGCCTGCTTCGGAACCCACAGCCAGGTCGGCGACAAACTCCGTGTGGACGGAGCGCCGGAGCCCCTCGAGCACCAATGGCTCGTCATCTACCAAGAGAATTCGCGCCTGGTGGCAACGGTTGATCTCCGGATTGGTGTTCTGCTTCAACCTGCCACCTTCCTCCGCCAGTTTTTTTTGTCAGTAGTCGCCCAACGTTCTGCCTCGGTGTCCAACCGGAATTCCCCGCGCTTCTGAACCGCCTTTTCACGACCGCTGCCCACTCCTGAACCCCACCAAAGTCTTATCGGCAATGCCCCCAGTTACTTTAGGGAGCCGAAATTATCGGAGTGGCGGTCAGGCCTGCTTCACGGTTGCCGGTGCGGCGGGACACCGCACCGTTTCAGATGGTCCCTGGGGGAGGCGCAGAAAAAACGTAGTGCCCTTTCCTACTTCACTCTCGAACCATATCTGGCCCGCATGCTTTTTCACGATCACCGCATGGGCTAAAGCCAACCCCTGCCCTGTGCCCTTGCCGACCTCCTTGGTCGTGAAAAACGGCTCGAAAATCCTGCCGCGAATGTTCTCTGGCACTCCCGATCCAGTGTCCTGTATCTGGACCTCTGCCCAATTACCGGAGCATTTGGTGGTGATGGTGATGGTGATGGTTCCCTTGGCTGCCGAGCCGACTCCCAGTGCAGACGCGATGGCGTGAGCGTTAATCAGCAAATTCAGGATAACCTGATTGAACTCGCCTGCCAGACACGGTACTGGAGGTAAATTGTCGGGAAAACAAGTCTGAACGTTTCCAGCCGCACTGATCCATGCCCAAAGCTCCCGGTGATCCCGAGAGCTGCGACTACCGGATGCCCTTCGTAAGTCTGCGAAGACAACGCCTCGATCGAACTCACGAATTACCTGCTCGAGTGTGCTGCGGCCCGTAGCTCTTGGAAGAAACTTGCTGATGACCAGACGGGGAACGGCGCTCATAAAGTCCGACAGATGAGCAGCGTCGGTACGATCTGCGATTTCGGCCAGCTCTTCGACGCCCACTTTCTTGCAAGCGCGTGCGGCTTCCTGCGTTTCAACAAGTTGTACCTGGCCTTGACAGGCCTTTTTCAATTCGATTGCATCACGGGCGACGCCGCCAGCACGCCGGCCGCGAGTTCCAGGTCGTGCAGGTCTTCGCGGCTGAAATCCTGGGTAAAGCGCGGATCCAGCCCTTTGCGTGAGATTTGAATGACGCCCAGAACGGTGGCATGCCGATCCAGAATCGGTACCGACATCAGCTTCTGGATGGGATTGGGCACCGAAGCGTCCTCGGCATCGGTTCCAAGCGGCCTGATGGTTTCGAAGATGCTGGCGTGCTTCACCCGCGCAAAATTGTTGAAGATCTCGGCTTTCTTGCTCAACGCGGTGTGGGCAGCCACCGCCTTGCTGGAAATTGGAATCGCTCCTGTGGTTCGCAGGTGGTCGGGCAAAATGAACCTGAGCAGGCCGCCTTCCAGCCGCAGCAGCGCGACTTCGGCGTGCTGGACGCGAAACACCTTCGCCAAAACCATGCTGACGTCCAGGTGCGTGACGCCTTCTTCCAGCACAGATCCCAGGGCGACCAGGTTCTCGGGGAGAATAATTTCTTCAATAGCCGCGTCTTCAGGCTTATGGGTCATAGAATAACTCGCAAATTCAGTTTAAGAGCCGCTTCAAAGTGCGGCATTTCAAATACCTATCGACACGTATAGTGACATCCTACAACCCCTTTGGTTTCAGCAAAGTAGCTTACGACCATGACCTTTCGCGTGGGGGCTTCTAGCCGCAAATCTGTAAATGGAATGACATTTTTTGTCGGCCGGAGCCGCTGCTGCTACGGCCTTGCGGGGAGATCTCAGCCGCGGGCGGTGGATTTCTACTGCCATGCCTTCCCTTCGTGCCCCTAAGTCATTACACTGCTTTTCTATGACCCTTCCGGCACAACCTAACGTCAAGCTGACGAACGCTCCCGACTACCGCGAAGCCTACGCCAACAGTGTGCAGATGCGAGTGAACGTCTGGGACTTCTTCATGGTTTTCGGAACCCTGCAACAGCAGACCGAAAGTAACGTCGAGATTCGCAATTTTCAGGGCATCTACCTCAGCCCGCAACAGGCCAAGGCGCTGCTTGGACTGCTGCAGCAGAACGTTGCCGGCTACGAGAGCGCTTTCGGCGAAATCAAACTGGACCCGCGCCTGACTCCGGCCGGGCCGGTGCATTGAACTGCTGCCGAACCTAGCGCGCCAACGATCGTCCGACCTGGGGACTCTGATGCAATGGTCACGCGCTTACCCAGCCTTGGTGTTTGCAGTCATCTTCGTATTCATTTATCTGCTGCACCTGCCTCTGTTGCAGTTGCCTTACTTCTGGGACGAAGCCGGCTACTACGTTCCGGCGGCGCGCGATCTCCTGCTCACGGGCAGCCTGATTCCTCATTCTACGGTCTCAAACGCGCACCCACCCCTGGTGATGGCATGGCTGGCCCTGTGGTGGAAAGTGGTGGGCTACGCTCCTGTGGTGACGCGGACGGCTATGCTGGTGCTCGCCGCTTTTTCGCTTCTCGGCGTCTTTCGTCTCGCTGAACGTGTTGCCAATACAAATGTTGCGATCGCATCGACGCTGTGCACCGCGCTGTATTCCGTCTTCTTTGCACAAAGCTCTCTGGCGCACCTCGACTTGGCCGCCGCCGGGCTTACGTTCTGGGCGCTTTCGGCCTACGTGGAGGGCGAAGTCATCGCAACGGTGTTCTGGTTCGCTCTCGCGGCCTTGGCGAAGGAGACCGCGATTCTGGCTCCGATTGCGCTTGCCGGATGGGAGATCATCGGTCTACTGGCGCGCAACAGCGCGCTGCGAACGCTGTGGCTGGATGGCGAGAATATCCCGCAGGGCCTAAAGCCCGCGCATTTCCTCGACGCTATCGGTACCCTTCGGCGCGCTTCGCTTGCTCAGGGCAGGCTAAGTACTGGAAGTCGTTTCCTTTCAAAACAGCGGCGCATCGCCTCGCTGCTGATTCCAGTATTGCCGCTCGGCCTTTGGTATGCCTATCACTACGCGCATACGGGATACGTCTTCGGCAACCCGGAATTCTTTCGCTACAACGTGGCGGCGACTCTGAGTCCCGGGCGATTTCTTTTGGCGCTGATCATGCGGCTGTGGCAAGTCGCCGGCTATCTCCATTTGTGGGTTCTGACTTTGCCGATGCTGCTGGCAATGTGTCTGCTGGCACCGCAACGTGATTCGTCTTCTGAGCGTCGGCGGATCGGCATCCCGGTGCAAATGGTTTTCTACGTCGTCGTGCTCACGTATGTGGTAGCGATGGCGTTGATCGGCGGAGCGGTGCTGGCTCGCTACATCCTCCCAGCCGTGCCTCTGGTCATCATTGTGTCGATCTCGACGCTGTGGCGCAGGCTGAACTACTGGCGCACAGCCGTAGCGTTTGTCGCGCTCGCCTTCGTTGCGGCGTGGTTGTGGAATCCCCACTATGGATTTTCGCCCGAGGACAATCTCGCCTATCGCGACTACATCGTGCTGCATCAAGATGGCGAGCGCTTTCTGGAAGCTCGTTACCCTATGGCGCGTGTGCTGACCGCATGGCCCGCTTCCGACGAAGTAACCCGCCCGTGGCTCGGCTACGTCACGCGGCCCATGAGGGTGGTGCGCATCGAGAACTTCTCTGTGGAGGAAATTCATTCGGCGGCTGCTTTACGCTCAAACTACGAGGTCGCCCTGATCTTCTCGACGAAGTACGAGCCCGGGCCCGCACCGTGGGACCGCTGGCAGGCTTGGACTAAACTGAAATCAAGGTACTTCGGTTTTCACCGCGATCTGCCGCCCGCCGCCGCGGCGCAGATTCTCGGCGGCCACGTCGTATTTTCAGAACAGCGGCAAGGACAGTGGGTCGCGGTACTGGAGATGGAGAAGAACGAAATGCAGAATGCAGAAGTCAGAATGCAGAAGTGAGAGGGGGAAACCCGATTTTCTTCGCGTCCTTTTCGGCTTTTCTTCGCGCTCTTTGCGGTCAAAAGCTTTTAAGCGCGAAGGACACAAAGAAAGGCTGCAAAGTTCGCGAAGAAGAACCTGACTTCTGCATTCTGACTTCTTACTTTTGCATTAGATGGCAGGAGTGCGTCTTGATCACGAGCCACACATCGCGGCCCGCTGCTAGTTGCAGGGCGTCGCGCGCCGCGAAAGTCAGGTAGACTTCCATCTCTACACCGCAATTCACGCGCGCGGAAACGATCATATCGCGCCTTTCCACGGAAACGATCCGGCCGGCAATCACGTTACGGGCGCTGAGTCCCTCGGGCTTTACGGTTGCCAAAAGGATGTCACCGGCGCGAATCCCCACCCGCAGTTGCGAGCCAGCTTGCACGCGAACCAGCGGTACCTCCAAAGGAACAGCTCCGTTGCCAGATTCGCCAAGCAATTGACAGCTCATGGTGCCGCGATCCTCGTGGACCGCTTTGACCGTGGCGTCGAAAATGTTCTCAAACCCGGCTAATTGCGCCACAGTTTCCTGGAGCGGCGCGCTCAACACTTCGTGCGGCGTGCCTTGCGCGATAATGCGCCCTTGTTCCATCACCAGCACGCGTTCGCCCAGCGCCATCACTTCTTCGCGGCTGTGCGTGACATAGAGAATCGGAATGCGGTGCGCCTGATTCCAGCGCCGGAGATCGTCGAGGATCTTCGCCTTGGTCGCGGCGTCGAGAGCCGCAAGCGGTTCGTCGAGAAGGAGCACACAGGGATCAGTCACTAAAGCTCGCGCCAACGCCACGCGCTGGCGTTCTCCCCCGGAGATTTCCGCAGGACGCTGCTGGCGCAGGTGGTCGATGCGGAACTCCTGCAACATCGCGGCGGCTCGCTGCTGGCGGGCCGGGCGCGGCAGATGCGCGAGTCCATATTCGGTATTCTGCTCGACCGTGAGATGCGGGAACAACGCGAGGTCCTGCAAGACGTATCCCACGGCACGCTTCGCCACAGCAACCTCCACGCGACTGCTCGCGTCAAATAGTACTCGCTCGCTCACGGCAATGCGCCCTTCGTCCGGAGTAGCCAGCCCGGCTACGCAGTCGAGCAGCGTGGTTTTTCCCGATCCCGACGCGCCAAACAGTATGGTGAATCCCGGCGCAGCCTTGAAATCCACATCGAGAGAGAACTCTCGATCTGCAGAGGGAAAAGTCTTGTGAATGCGTGCGGTCAGGGTTGGATTTGCCGGTTTTGTTTCCGCAGGCGTGAGCATCGAGTGTGCCGGTGTCCTATTTGCAACGGTCAGGATACTCCCTTTGCGCTCTTCGCGGTCCTTCGCGCACTTTGCGGCGAAAAGCTTTTGACCGCAAAGGACGCAAAGAAAAACCGCAAAGTTCGCGAAGAAAGCCTTAAACAGGAAAATCGCGCCGGCGGCGTAGAGTTGAGATTCCTACGCCGCATCGAATCCTTACTTCGCCGGACCGATCATCCATGTTCGCTGGTTCGGCGTCCGCCGGTTCAGCCCGTAGACCACCGTCAGCACGGCGAAACAGAAGACCAGCAGCAGCAAGGCCATAGCGTTGGCTGAGGCATAGTTGGAGGCCTGCACCTGATCGTAAATGCCAATCGAAACCGTGCGCGTTACGCCGGGGATGTTGCCCCCGATCATCAGCACAACTCCAAACTCGCCCATGGTGTGAGCAAACGCCAGCACCACGCCCGTGACCAGTCCGGGCACGGAAAGCGGAACCACCACGCGGAAGAAGGTGCGTAACGGTGAGGCTCCGAGCGTGGCGGAAGCCGCCAGCAACTTGCGATCGACCGACGAAAAAGAAGCCGCGAAGGGCTGCACCGCGAACGGCAGACTGTATAGGATGGAGCCGATCACCAGGCCGGTGAAGGTGAACGCCAGAGTGTGTCCGGTCATGGACTGCCACCAGCGTCCGAGCGGGCTGTGGGAGCCAAGCGCGACGAGCACGTAAAATCCCAGCACGGTTGGGGGCAGCACAATCGGCAGAGCGACCAGCGCGTCCACGAAGAATTTCCAGCGCCAGCGCGAGAAGGCGATCCACCAGGCCAGTGGCAGGCCGACCACAAAAAGGATCGCCGACACCACCACCGCCAGTTCTATCGTGAGCCGGAATGCCTGCCAATCGATCAACATTGCTTTGCTGGCCAGTCCTCTACTTCATTTTGTATCTCTGGTCGGGGGAGATGAATCCGTAGCGCAGCAGCAGCCCAGCTACTTCTTCGGTCTTCACGAATTCCAAGAATGCCGCCGCATCCTTCTGGTGGACCGAACGTGAAATCAGTAACACACCCTGATCCAGCTGTGGATGTGCCTCGGCTGGCACGACCCAATATTTTCCCTTGCCCTGCATTGCGGGCGCCATAGCATGAGCCATCGCCATGAAGCCGGCCTGCGCATTGCCGGACTCCACAAACTGCGCCGCCTGAGCAACATTTTCTCCCAGCACCAGCCGAGCCCTGACTTTTTCATACAGGCCATAATGCTGCAGGGCGGCGGCGGCGGCGCGCCCGTAAGGGGCATGTTGCGGATTCGCGATTGCAATCTTCTTCACAGACGGATCCAGCAACACGTCCATGCCCTTGTGTTCGACGTCGAGCGGCGAATCCTTGGGAACCCACAGCACCAACTGCCCTACGGCATACCGATACAGCGTTGAGCCGTCGGCCTGGCCGCCCGCGATCAACTGCCGGGGATAGTCCATGTCGGCCGAGAAGAAAACGTCAAAAGGAGCGCCATTCTGAATCTGCTGGGTCAGCGCGCCGGAGGCGCCGAAGGAAAGCTTCACCACCACGCCGGTTCGCTTTTCGTAGTTGGCGGCGACCTCCTGCAGCGCGGCGCTCAGGTCGGCCGCCGCGGCCACGTTGATCTCACGGTCCGCAGCGCCAGACCGTGGGATCGGAATCACCGCCGTCAGTACCAGCAAGGCAATCAGCCCACGAACTATAGAACGCCGCATCAGCATTGGCAGAATCCGTTAGAGATTGTACAGGCAGCCGCCCCATCTGTTTCCCGGAATGGTCCCCACCTGGACTTTGTGCACTTTTTAGGTTGACCCATTCATTCGGTCCTTCGATACTAGCGGCATCGTTGAAGTGTCTATGGCCCTTGCTGAGTTCTCCCACGCCGGTCGCGTTGTCATCATTGGGCTCTTGCTATTGCTCTCTGGCTCGGTCGCGCAGGCGCAGGGCGCGAAGAAAACTGTACCCGAAACGCCGATCGCCGATGTGGACGCCGATCACGTGCAAGAGCGCGCGGAATGGTTTCTGCGCGGCCGTGTGGTTCCGGGGAAGTCTTCCGCAGAGCTGCGCCATCGCGCCTATCAGTCCAAGATGCAGGCACGCGCCGCGCGACTGGCTCGTGCTCGCGCCGCGCAGCCCAACGTTCAACCCACAATCCCATCCCCCGGATGGACGCCCCTGGGCCCGGTCCCGTTGGCCTCCGACGCTACCGGGAATGGATTTCAGAACTACAACCAGGTTTCTGGCCGCGCAACCGCTGTGGCGATTGATCCCGCAGATCCCACCGGCAACACGGTTTACATCGGCGGAGCGCAGGGCGGAGTGTGGAAGTCCACCGACGCGGCCACCAGTATTGCCAACAACGTAACTTGGACGGCAGTCACCGACGATCAGGCAACACTCTCAATCGGCTCGATTGCAATTCAGCCCGGAAATTCCGACCCCACCAAGAGCGTGGTTCTGGTGGGCACGGGCGAGGCTGATAATTCCGGCGACTCTTATTTTGGACTCGGGATTCTGCGTTCCGCCGACGGCGGCAACACCTGGACGTTGCTCTCCAGCGCGAACAGCGGCACTTACTCCTTCAGCGGGCTGGGCGCGACCCGCATGGCTTTCAGCACCGCCGCTGGACAGACCAGCACGGTGGTTGCGGCCATGGCGGCAACGGCGGAGGGCGTAACCGATGGCGCATTAACCAGCAATACCTACCGCGGCCTTTACACTTCCACCGACGCTGGGCAGACCTGGACTTACAACGCGCTCTTCTCGGGAGCGAGCGAGGCGACCTCGGCAACGTCGGTGGTGCATAACGCCGCAGCTGGTTTGTTTTTTGCGGCGCTACGCTATCACGGCTTCTACTCTTCCCCCGACGGTCTGACGTGGACGCGCCTTGCCAATCAGCCGGGCACTGCGGGCCTGCTGAGTACGGCGGCGTGTCCTCAAAACTACAGCACAAGCTGTCCCATCTATCGCGGCGAAATCACGGTCGTGCCAGGACGCAATGAGATGTATGTCTGGTTCGTTTCAGGGAGTTCCGCCGATCAAGGCATTTGGCAGAGCAAGAACGGCGGCGCTTCGTGGACGCAGATCAGCGACAGCGGCATCATCAACTGCGGCGCGAATGAAGCCGGCTGCGGGGTGGACCAGGGATTCTACAACCTGGAATTGCTGGCCGTTCCCAATGGAACTACTGCAACAGACCTTTACGCCGGCGCGATCAATCTTTATAAGTGCTCCATCAACTCCAGCAACCCTACGTGTTCCAGCGGGCCGTTCATCAATCTCACGCACGTATACGGATGCAATCCTCTTTCGGCGCTTGCGCATGTGCATCCTGACCAGCACGCGCTGGCGTACACGATACCGTCGTCCGGCGCCGAATCCGGGGCAGACCTGATGTACTTCGCCAACGACGGCGGCATCTATCGCGCCTTGAACGGATTCACCGGGCTCACCACCGGCTCGTGTTCCGGTACAAATCTGTTCGACGACCTCAATCAGAATCTGGGTTCCATGACCCAGTTTGTCAGCTTCTCCCAGCACCCGACCGACGCCAACAAGCTACTAGGGGGAACGCAGGATAACGGTTCTCCGGCAACCGCGACTGCCACGACGAGTCCGAGTTGGGAAAATGTTCTGGGCGGCGATGGCGGCTACAACGCCATCGATCCTATTACCGACCATTGGTTTACCTCGAATCCGGATACCGGAGCCGGGCTCGCTGAATATCGAGGAATGTTCATCCGGCATCGGCTGCAACAACAGTCTGTTCAATTTGGTCGTCAGCAGCAGCGACGTCGGGGGCGACGACGGATCTTTTTACTTTCCCTACATTCTCGATCCGCAGTCGACCTCAACCTTGCTCGTGGGAACCTGCAGGGTGTGGAGTGGGCCGCGATCGGGCGGCGCATTCACCGTATTGAGCCTTAATTTCGATACGCTCGGGACCGGCATCTGCTTTGGCGGCGAGATCAATACGGTGCGCGCCCTGGCCGCCGGAGGTGCCACCAACGCCAGCGGCTCACAAGTAATTTATGCCACCACTGACGGCCTCGGTCCGAACTATCTCTCCACCCTTCCTGTCGGCGGCAATGTTTGGGTGACGACGAATGCCACCGCGGTTTCCGGTGTGAGTTCCACTTTCAAGAACGTCACCCTGAATGGGCCCGGGGGCAACAGCATCAATCCCAGTGAGTTCCCGATGTCCGGCATTGCCATCGACACCTCCGACCCCAGCGGCAATACTGCCTACGTTACTGTGATGGGGTTCACCGGTGGTCCGGGACATGTTTGGCAGACCACGAATGCAGGCGCGAGTTGGAGCGACTTTACAGGCGCCGGCGCGAACGCTCTTCCCGATTCCCCGGTGAACGCCGTGGTCGTGGACCCCAGTACGCACATTGTTTACGTAGGCACCGATGTGGGCGTCTTTCAGAGCCCCACGTCCGCTCCCGCGTGGACCGAGTTGGGACCAGCTTCGAGCAGCCAGCAAACCGGATTCTTGCCTAATGTAGCCGTCTCTGCCCTTGCGATTTTCAACTCGGGCGGTCAGAAACTGTTGCGCGCTTCCACTTACGGCCGCGGTGTCTGGCAGTTCGATCTGATTGCGGCGCCGGATTTTCAAATCACGGTTCCGGTCGCAACGCTCACCGCCTTCGCCGGGACTACGCCCGCCTTCAACGGCACCGTAACGGCGGTGAACGGATTTAACAATTCGGTTGTTTTGAGCTGCACCGCCGGCTCCACGAGTCCTCCCAACCCGTGCACTCCGAACCCGGCCAGTTTCACACCTGCCACAACCGGCACCGCGTTCTCACTTACCACGGGTAGTGGCATCGGCGACTACAACTTCAACGTGCAGGCCACCGGCTCCGATTCCAATAACACGACACACTTGGCCGCACTCACCCTGCACGTGGTGAATTTCGGATTGACAGCGCCCGCACCCGCAACGGTGACCGAGCCTCGCGGCGCGACTTCCCCGCCCGTGAGTTTCCAAGTCACTGCTCAAGGATCGTTCAATCAGAGCGTGACCGTCAGTTGCAGCTTCAGCCCAAGCATATCCGGAGCGAGTTGCGGTTTTTCTCCTGGCACCGTAGTGAATCCAACATCCACCACGCCGGTGAACATGACTGCGACCGTGACCGTTCCCGTGGGAACGGCCACAGGCAACTACACAGTCACACTGCAGGCCACAACCTCCGGAGCGCCCGCGCCCTTGACCACATCGTTCACGCTGGCGGTCACGACGAACCCTAGCTACATGATCAACGGTCCGATGACTCTTTCTTCTACGCCCGCCGGCCAGGTAGCGGCGAATCTTACCATCAGTTCCGTCGACTCCTACGCGGGCCAGGTCAATGCCACTTGCGACGCCACGGCGCTGCCCGGCGCGCAATGCACGCTCACTCCAGCGAACCCGATCACGATCAACGCGGCGTCTTCGGTTCCCGTAACGGCCACCATCAATGTTCCGAATGACACCACGCCCGGCATATATAACATCAACATCAACTCGCAGGACGTCATGGGAACGCCAACGGCCGTGTGGACGATCGCTCTTACGGTATTCCAGGACTTCACCCTCGGCGCGCTTACGCCATCAGCCACCCAGACCATCACTGCCGGACAGTCGGTGAGCTACAACTTTACCGTGCTGCCCGTGGGCTCGTCGTTCACGAATGCCGTCAACCTGTCCTGCTCCGGGGCTCCGGCGGTCTCGCTGTGCAGTTTCACACCGAACCCGGTGCCTTCTGTAAACAGCTCCGGGGGAGTCGCGGTCGTTCTGAAAATCTCCACCACAGCCAGCTCAGCGAGCTCCTCGCCGCATCCTCCGGCCCTTGCCTTCTTGTCTTACGCCTTTTGGCTGGCACTGCCCGGACTTGTGCTACTAGGAAGCAGAGCGCGTTGTGGAAAGCATGCCAAGCTCACCCTACCGGCTTCCCTGCTCGGATTGTCTCTGCTGGCGCTCTTGCTTGCCTCTTGTGGTGGAGGAGGAACCAATGGCGGCGGCGGTGGTGGCGGCAGCCAGCAGCAAGGTACGAAGCCCGGCACCTATACCATCACCGTCACGGGAGCCTCGGGCACGCTGAGTCATACAGCGCCTTCCACCGTAACCCTGGTCGTCAACTAACAGTTGTGAATCAGCGTGAATTAGTGTCGTGAACCAGTGAAGACGCAAAGTTAAACGGAACGTTGCCGTATGATCATTGTTCATGACTGATTCACGCCACGACGTCGTCATCGTCGGCGGAGGCATTGTGGGCCTCGCCGTCGCGCTCGAAATCACGAAGCGCTTCCCCCGCCTTCGCCTGCTGTTGCTGGAGAAAGAGGATCGCGTGGGCCAGCATCAGAGCGGCCACAACAGCGGCGTCATTCACTCGGGCGTGTATTACAAGCCCGGATCGCAAAAGGCCACGCTATGTGTCGAAGGCGCGCGCGCCATGATCGAATTCTGCCGGATGCACGCCATCCCGCACGAGATCTGCGGCAAAGTGATTGTGGCCACTCACCAGGAGGAATTTCCCCGCCTGGAAGAGTTGCGGCGCCGGGGCGAAGCGAACGGACTCACTGGATTGCAACTGATCGGGCCGGAACAGTTGCGTGAGATCGAACCACACGCCGCCGGACTGCGCGCCCTGGTCGTGCCCTCCACCGGCATTACGGACTACGTAGTGGTTTGCGAGAAATACGCCGAACTGATTCGTGCCCAAGGTGGGACGATTCTGACTTCCACCCCAGTGACCGGCCTGCGGAGTCTCACAGATGAATTGGTCGTGGAGACCAGCGGCCCGGCATTCTCCACAACTTACCTGATCAACTGCGCCGGACTGTTCAGCGACCGCATCGCCGGCATGGCCGGCAGAGAGCAGGACGTCATCATTGTTCCGTTCCGCGGCGAGTACTACGATCTGATTCCGCAGCGTTCGTCGCTGGTGCGAGCCCTTATCTATCCAGTGCCCGATCCGCAGTTTCCATTTCTTGGCGTCCATTTCACACGCCGCGTGAACGGCACTGTGGACGCCGGCCCGAACGCCGTTCTCGCCTTTCGCCGCGAAGGCTACCGGCGCACCGACTTCAGCCTGCGCGACCTGGCTTCATCGCTGGCTTTTCCCGGATTCTGGCGCATGGCCGCGAAGCATTGGCGCAGCGGACTGGACGAATTTCACCGTTCGTTTTCCAAGCCTGCGTTCGTCCGCGCCTTACAGCGGCTGCTCCCGGAGCTACGCGCAGAGGATTTAATCCCCGGCGGTTCTGGAGTGCGCGCCCAAGCCCTCCGGCGCGATGGCAGCCTGGTGGATGATTTTCAGTTTGTTCCTTCCGGCAGGATGCTGCACGTCCTCAACGTTCCCTCCCCGGCGGCAACCGCCTCCCTGGTCATCGGCCGCAGCATCGTAAGCACGGCGAAAGATGAGTTGGGGTTGCAGTAGCATCGACGGCGGCAGCCAGATAGCAGGTTCCCTGCGCTCAGGGCATGCTCTCGACTCCGCCGGGGCTGTAGCTCCGGCTACGCTCGGAATGGCAAAGAGGGGTTAGTGGCTGTATGGCGCCTCTTACCGACTCCGGCGCGCCATCTCTTTCACTGGTTCCACTGCCCTTTTCACCGTCAGAGGCGCATTACTGGCCGCCTTGGCAAGCGCACTATCGTAGACTCTGAAGCAGTGCACGCATTGGTTGTCAGGCACACCGGCTCCCAATTCTTTGCGAAAACGGTAGACGTAAAGCACAACTTCCACCCGGCTGGAGACTCCCAGCTTGTCGAAGATGCGGAATAGATAATTCTTCACCGTGTGTTCGGTCAACTTCAACCGGCTTGCGATCTCGCGGTTGGACATCCCCTCGGCCACACAGCGAACCACATCCTGCTCACGTTTGGAGAGCAGCGCTTCACCGCGAGAATCCACCAGTTGCATCGGTTCCGATTCACGAAAGGCTTCGAGCAGGTAGCGGAGCTCCGTGCTGCTCGCCCACACCTGGCCTTGATGGACGTTGGTTATGCACTTGGCAAGCGTTTTCGAGGATTCTGTGCGCGAGAAAACCCCCTGCGCCCCACACCGAAAAGCCTCAACCACGGCGGAACGGCTGGAGGTGTCCATCAAAAGTATGACCCGGGTCTGAGGATAAGAGGCGGAAACCTGGCGGGTGAGATCGAACCCCATAGTAGCGGATTCTTCCAAGGCTGAACTCACCAGTACGACATGCGGCTTTTTCTGCGCGACCGCCTCCAAGATTGACGAGCCTTTGGGCTCTATTCCTGTGACTTCGAACTGGCGGTCCTGCGCCAGCGCCTCGGCGAGCAACTGGCTGCTCATCCGGGTACTGTCAGCGGCAAGCACCCGGATCTTCTCCCCGGTTCCCGGCGCTGGAATCACATGTTGAGCCATTGTCTTTCTTCTCCTCTATGATGGCAGTTATGATGGCAGTTGACTGTGACACTGGTCACGACTCCTACATCCTCGGAGCACAGCTTGCATACTGGCCGCTCCCGTACCGGCGACACCCGAATCTCAGGGGGATTCTTACGTCCGCGAACTGCCATGAACTGCTGTGCTAACTGGTTTAAGACGGGGTAGCCCTCAAGAGACCACCCGTTTGGAGTACATCGTTGGTGAGACTTTAGTCCCAAAGGCCACGGTAGGTAAATAGCACGTGAGTGCTATCAACGGAACGGGTCTTGAGTAACAGCAACTCCAGCAGGCTCTTAGGTTTCCGCGGGAACTCGGAAGCAGTGGGCGAGTATTGGAGAAAAGCGGGCCCAGCCATTAGACTGTAACGTCTCAAACGTCGAGACCCGCCCGCGCGTTCCGGGCACTAATCTGCCAGAAAGAGGAGGAGGCAATTGGTCGTTCTTGTCATTGGAGGCGCGGGATATATCGGAAGTCATGCATCTCGCACATTGCGGCGGCGGGGGCACGAGGTTGTGATTTACGACAATCTTTCGACCGGACATGCGTTTCTGGCCTCCGGTTTCGAACTGGTGCGCGGTGACATCGCCGACGTGACTACGCTCTCGGCGGTGTTGCGCCGCGTCGATTCGGTCATGCACTTTGCCGCGCACGCTTATGTCGGAGAATCGGTCGAGAACCCTCGAAAATACTTTCGCAACAACGTCGAGGGAGGTCTGGCTCTGCTAAATGCTTGCGTGGATTGCGGGGTGCGCCGGATCATTTTCTCCTCGACCTGCGCGGTGTATGGAGTTCCAGCCAAGGTGCCCATCCCGGAGGATACTCCGCGGCAGCCGGTGAATCCTTACGGCGTTTCGAAGCTCTTCTTCGAGCAGGCACTCCTGGCCTATGACCGGGCCTATGGCCTGCGCTTCACCGCGCTGCGCTACTTCAACGCCGCCGGCGCCGATGAGAGTGGAGAGATCGGCGAACTGCACGACCCAGAAAGCCATCTGATTCCTTCCGCGTTTCTGGCGGCCACGGGAGCGCGTCCGGAACTGGAGGTGTTTGGCACGGATTACCCGACTCCGGACGGCACCTGCGTGCGCGACTATATTCACGTGAACGATCTTGCCGACGCGCACGTGTCGGCGCTCGAGCGATTGGCGGGTGGAGCAGACTCGATCGCCGTGAATCTCGGCACCGGGCGCGGCTACTCGGTGAAGGAAGTGCTGAATAAGATTGAGCAGGTCACCGGACGTAGAGTTCCCGCGCGTGTAGCACCCCGGCGGCCGGGAGACCCGCCCGCGCTGGTGGCCGATCCGGCATTAGCTGAACAGGTTTTGCGCTGGAAGGCAACGCGCTCGCTGGATGAGATCGTGACCACGGCGTGGAAGTGGACGCAGCGGCACGGAACTAAAGCTCTGTCATCCTGAGCGGAGCAGAGTAAAGAACCCCTGTCATCTTGAGCGGAGACTCAGAATGACAATCGTTGATCGATACGAGCGGGAAAAGTACTCTACGCGACGGAGGTTCCGCCTTCGTGCAGGCTGACGGGCGGGGCTGAAACGCGCTCGGCGGTTCTTTTGTCAGCTGCGCCCTCGATCAGTTCCCTGGGACAAATCAGGTTCAGCACAGGTGTGGTCATGAAGGTTGTGACCAGGGCCATGATGACCATCATGGAGAACAGCGCAGGCGAGATCACTTTGATATCGAGTCCGATATTGAGGATCACCAGTTCCATCAGTCCGCGGGCGTTCATCAAGATCCCAAGGCCGGCCGATTCGCGCAGCGGCATTCCGCTGAGCCGGGCGGCCAGCGTAGAACCTCCCAGCTTTCCGGCGGTTGCGACCAGAATGATGAGGCCGCAGTACATCCACATCTGTGGCCCTTTGACCAGGCCGATGTTGGTGCGCAGGCCGGTGAAGGCGAAAAACAGAGGCAGCAAGAGGGTGACCGTGATGGTTTCGAAGCGATCGAGCACGTAGCGGACGAAGCGCGGCTCCTTGGGCATGATCGCACCCATCAGGAACGCGCCAAACAAAAGATGGATTCCCAGCCACTCGGTGCACAGCGCCGACACCAGCACCAGCAGCAGCATGAACGCCATGCGGTTTTCGCTGAGATGGCCCCATTTCTCGTAGGCGTTTAAGAAGATGCCCTGCAGCAGGCGCTGCACGCCAAGAATCATGATCAGGGCAAATACTACGATTCCCCCCAGCGTGACCCAGATGGAAGTAGTGGACTGCGCCGAGCGGATCAGCACCACGATGTAGGCGAGAATGCACCAGCCGGTGACGTCATCGACGGCGGCGCAGGCGATGGCCACCGTGCCCAGACGGCTGCCCAGCATTTTGCGCTCGGCCAGGATTCGCGCCAGCACGGGGAATGCGGTGATGCTCATGGCGGCGCCCATGAACAGCGCGAAGCTTGTGAAGGCCACGCTGTCATCGGAGAGCCGCGGATACAGGTAAAGCGCCAGGAACGCGGCCAGGACAAAAGGAGCCGTGATGCTGACATGGCTCGCCAGCACGGCGGCATGACCTTCCTTCTTCAGTTCCTTCGGGTTGATGCCGAGGCCCACGAGGAACATGAAGACAATCACACCGATCTGGCTCAATGCGTTCAGAAATCCCAGGCTGGATGCAGGAAACAGATACGCGGAAAAATGCGGCGCGATCCAACCCAGCAAGGATGGCCCCAGCATAATTCCGGCGAACATCTCGCCGACGACACGCGGCTGATGGATTTTTCGGAAGAGCGCTCCCGTCAAGCGGCATGCAGTCAGAACCACTGCCACCTGTAAGACGAGGATGAAAAGATTGGGCATTCAGCGCGTGCCCCCTGGGCTCCGCTGTTGCCTTACGGCGTGAAACTCCAGCGGCGAGCACGAGCCGCAGCCGCTCACCGCGAGCGTTCCGCTCAGCATTCTCGGCTCGGCCAGTGGATCGAGCGTGGCGGTCAAGGTCAGACCACGGTCACCGCACTCTGCCGTGCCCGACTGATCTGCACCGGCAAATTGCGCCTTGATGGTTTTCCCGTCGAGTATACCCGTGGTGGTTTTTGTTCCGCCGCCGAGAGTGACCACCAGAGTCTTGCCCGACTGCGAGATAGAAATGGGTGCGCTTGAAATCCAAGAGAGAACGTTGCCGCAGGGCGAAGCAGCGAGATGGCTGGATTCTACTTTCCAGGCGCCGTCCACAGAAAACGGGGCAGACAAGCCGCGCCCGCTTTTCAGGATTCCCACCAGCCCGAGCAGGGGCAGTGCCACCAGGAAAATATACGCAATTACGAAGTTACGATTGGTGTGCGAAATTGCGGTTTCTCCCTCTTATACTAGCGCCGCCGCTTAAAGGTAGCGCCGCCGTCCCGGCGGCTGTCCGGCGGGCGCCCTCGCCCGCCGTGCCGAGGGCGAGACGCCTGGCGCTACAAATTAGAACTGCGGCCGGAAGGCGTCCGAGGTCAAGTCGCCAAGCAACTTGTGCCACGGATGCTTTTCGTTCTGCTCGACCTTCGCAACCATCGCCTTCATCTTGGTCAGAACTTCGGGCGCGTCCTCGTCGTACACGTCGCCTTGCAGCAGCTTTAGCACATCGAGCCGGTAGTTGTGGTCGCTGATGAAGTAGGTGAACAGCACGTTCAGCCGGTAGTAAACCGAGATGAATTCGTACCAGTTCTTGGTGCCGCGGCGCAGCTTGGTCTCGTATTCGGAAAAACTCGCGCGCGAGAAATCGTTCTTCTCCAACGCCTTGAGAATGTCTTTGTGCGCGAAACGCGAGCTGTTGAGCGCGATGCTCACGCCGGTCGAGAAAATCGGATCGACGAAGCGTCCCGCATCGCCGACCAGCATAAATCGGTCGCCGGCAAGCTGCTTCATGGCATAGCTGTAATCGCCTTCGTCCTTGAAGGGACGGATGCGATCCGACTTGCGCAGAGTCTCTTCAATCAGTGGACGGCTGCCCACAGTGTTCCAGAAAAACTTCTCGCGGTCTTCCTTCGACTTGGCAAAATTCTTTTTCTGCGTGACCACGCCCAGGCTGGTAACGCTGTCGGTGATCGGAATCTGCCAGATCCATGTGTTTGAAATCGGCAGGAAGTGGATGTAGATATAATCCAGGTTCGTATCGCGTTTCGCGAACACTTTGCGATCGTAGCCGTCGAACCACGAGTGGATGGCGTACTGATCGAACACGGTATCTTTGATTTTCAGCTTGAGCTGGTTGCCCAGGAAAGTCTGGCGCCCGCTGCAGTCGACGACCATTTTGCAACTGACGCTCATCTCCTTGGGACCGATGTTGAAGTAAACGTCGGGATGCTCGGGGCCGAAATCAACGCGCCCCACTTTGACGCCGTCGTAAACCGTCGCGCCAAGCTTCTGCGCGTGCTGCAGCAGCATCAGGTCGAACTTGCCGCGATCGACATGGTAGGTATAGTTTCTGTCTTCCATGCCTTCCTGTTTGCGCTCTTCGAAGCGGATGTCGACGTTGTAGTCCGGAGACAGGCCATCGAGGTCGTGAACATACGCGGGCTTCTGATCGTCCGTGGTCCAGACCGCTCCGTACTTGTGCGGAAATTTCGCTGCCTCCATCTGCGGAAGGAAATCGAGATCCTTGAAAACGCGCGTCGAAGATGGAACCAACGATTCGCCGACGTGCGGCCTCGGGAACAGTTCGCGCTCGAAGATCACGCACTTGACGCCGGCCTTCGCCAGGTAGCAGCCCATGCCCGATCCCGCAGGTCCGCCGCCGATAATTGCTACATCAAAATCTGGTGCTGAATGATTCGTTTTCAATGCTCTCTCCCTATCATTTTTCTCTGCGGGCGCCCCATCCTAGCTCGAAGTCAGGGTGGAGAAGATAACTCCCGTTCCCGGTACGTCGTCGGTCGTCAGTTGTCGGCCAAACAAAGCCGAAGGCCGACGACCGACAGCCGACGACTCTTATTACGCCGAAGCCTCCACGAACGCATCAGCGGTGAGACTCCCCAGGAAACCGTGCAGCGCGTGATTCGGATCCTTCTCCACCTGCTTGACGATGTTGCGCATCCGGGTCAGCACTGGCGGCTCGGCATCATCGTAGACGTCGCCCTGCAGCAGTTTAAGCACGTCGAGACGATAGCGCGGATCCTGCACAAACGCCGTGAACAGCACGTTCAGCCGGTAGTACACGGTGATGAAGTTGTACCAGTTGCGCGTGCCCAGCCTGAGCTTGGCTTCGTATTCCTTGAACGCTTCGCGGCTGAAGTTTCCGGTCTCGAGCGCGCCGAGGATATCTTTATGGGCAAACCGCGAACAATTCAGCGCAATGCTCACGCCGGTCGAGAAGATGGGATCGACAAAACGTCCCGCATCTCCGACCAGAACCACGCGATCCCCAGCGAGCTGCTTCATCGCGTAGCTGTAATCGCCTTCATCTTTGAAAGGCTTGACTTGCTGCGACCCTTGCGCCTTCAGGCCCTCATACAGTTCCGGACGGCTCTTAATGCACTCCCAGAAAAACTTCTCGCGCGATTCCTTGCTTTTGGCGAAATTCTTTTTCTGCGTGACCACACCGATGCTGGTGACGGTGTCGGTGATCGGAATCTGCCACACCCACGTATTGGTGATGGGCAGGAAGTGAATGAAGATGAAATCCCCTTGCGTTTCTTTGTTTGCGGCCATGCAGCGCCGGTCGTAGCCGTCGAACCAGGTGTGGATGGCGTACTGGTCGAAAACCTCATCCTGAATGCGCCACTTCAACTGGTTGCCCACCATCGTCTTGCGGCCGGAGGCGTCAACTACGATGCGGCAAGTTGTGCTCATCTCTTTCTTGCCCATTTTGTACTTGATGGCGGCGCAGTTAGGATCCGTGAAATCAACTCCGTTCACGCCCACACCTTCATACACCTTGGCGCCAAACTGGTTGGCGTGCTGCAGCAGCATCAGGTCAAACTTGCCGCGGTCAACGTGGTAGGTATAGTTCTGGCCCACTCCCTGATCGCGCTCGGCGAAGCGAACGTCCACGTGGCAATCGGCCGAGACTCCGCCGAAATCCATGTTGTAAACCTTGGCGTCGGAGGCCGCGGTCCAGGCCGCCCCGAACTTGTGCGGGAACTTGGCTTCCTCCATCTTGGGCAGGAAGTCGAGATCTTTGAATACTCGCGTGGAGGATGGAACCAGCGATTCCCCAACGTGTTCGCGGGGCATCAACTCGCGCTCAAAAACCACGCAGTTGACGCCGGCTTTGGCCAGGTAGGCCGCCATGCTGGAACCGGCGGGGCCGCCGCCAATGATTCCTACTTCAAAGTCAGGTGCGGACGAGTTCATATCTGCTGCTTTCTCCCAATGATGTTGGTTAGAGATGCCATCGTGCCATCGAATCTGATTTTTCCACTCTGAAAGGCTATCGCTCTCATCTGGCGGAAAACACAACTCCCGCGAATGAGAGAAAAAACGTGTGACAAGTAATTTGGAGGAGGAGATACGCTACTTTCTCAGTGGCGTTGTGTTTCTAGTAGACCAGAAGTTGTACAGTCCGCCAAGCCTGAAATATTTTGCACACTGTGACTTTCGTGACTAGCCTCGCAGAAATGCAAGCAAGAGCGGCACGTGGCCGAGTGCAGTTCTCACCTGCAGTCATAGGGCTCGGCGGTGTAAACCACTGTTTCTAAAGGGCGGACGGCAAACCGCGGGAGAAGGCGCCGCCGAAATGATTGCGGGATGTCCCCTTAACAGCGAGTGCGGCGAGAGAAATTCCGAAAGCGGTCTATCGTGGGGAATGTCGAGTTTGACACCGCACGTGGAGAGTGGCAAGATGAGTCAACCAGGTACATTCCATTTATTCACCCCTTGTGTTTCTTGTCCTTTTCATCACACGCAGAGGAAATGCCTTGAAGAATTCTAACTCTCGAGTTTGGTTGGTTGTGGCCGTCTTATTGGGTCTGCTCGCGCTGGCGGGCTGTGGAGGCTCATCGTCGGGTGGTAACTTCCAGCAGCAAAGTAGCGTAACCATTACCGGTTCACCTCCCAGCGCGATCGGCGTGGGGGCGAACTGGCAATATACTGCCTCAGTGAGCGGCGCCACGAACCAGAGTGTCACGTGGTCGGTATCGGCTAACGGCGGGACAATCGACGCGAGTACAGGACTTTATATTGCACCGCTAAACATCCCGAGCCCGGCGAAGGTGACCATCACTGCCACTTCACAAGCGAACCCAACTCAGTCCGCTTCGACGTCCGTCACCGTGCAGACGAAAGATCCTATTGGCACGGCAAGCGTCACGCCGTTGAACTCCTGTTCCGGCAGCCTTCAAGGTGCGACTTGCTTCCAAATGACAGTTTCCTGTCCCGGAGTCGCAGATATCACGGCGTATCTGAAGGTGAATAATCCCAACGCTGCTCCGGTCGGCACTGTTCTCTTCGGAGTGGGCACGGGCGGCAGCGGGCTCTACGACGATCCCAACTCAGGCGGCTTCATGATGGGAGAAACAACCGTTCAGAACGTCCTGGCCGCAAACTTCAACACGGTGCAGGTCTCGTTCGGTGCACCTTTTACGAGTTCGCAACCGAATGGCTGGCTGCAGGGGCCGGGTGGGGTTCGCAGGGTCGCGTGCCGCTATGCCACGGTTGCCGATTGGATCTACAACAATCCGAAAACGATAAACTCGAACCCTAATATTACTGCGACTACAAGCGCTCCGATGTGCGCGACGGCAAACAGCGGAGGGTCGGGCGCCATTGCTTACGCGGTCTACGAGTACGGCCTCGACACGGAGTTCGCCATGATCGAGCCCACCAGCGGTCCGCCGATGGCACGCATCGATCAGGGATGCAGCCCCTGCAGTTCAAACGTCACCGGCCCCGTTTGCCAGGATTCCAACTCCATTAACGTATCCCAGATGTGCTACTCGGCCGGCGGTTCGAGTTTCGGCGACGCCGGAGTAATCGACACAGCCTATACCGCGAGCCAGAATGAAACATCGCCCGGTCTGTGCGCAAGTGCGGTCAACGGAACTCCCGCGCCGGCTGGTCTGTTCCAATCCGACAGCATCTTGTACAACCCGGGCAATCCGATCTCACTTCCCCACACGACCGTAAGAATGTTGTTCGGGGATCTGGACACCAGCAACGCGGTGCCCCAAGGCATGACTTGGGGACAATCAGTTTCGCCCAGCCCGCTTTCCGCATGCATTGCGGATGCGGGGCACCCGATTCCTGATGTTAACGATGGCGCCAGGCAGATTGCGACGGATATTCAGCAAAACTGCCACTAAGTAGTGGCACAGTTTGAATCGGGCTCTTTTTTGAGGGCGTCATCCCGAAACCCGGCGCAGTTCAGCCGGGTGAGGGATCTCCCTTGGCAAAGGCGTGCGCCGTGCGCGAGATCCTTCGCTCCGCCTGAAAAGCGGCTCCGCTCAGGATGACGCCACGAAAAGAAATTCAAACTGAGCCACTCCCTGCCACTAAGTGGATTTGACAGGGTGGCTGTAGCGTGGCAACATGGCATTCACTAGGTGCACTTCTCTTGCTCCTCCCCGGGTGTTGCCTATCAGTAAATCTTAAGTCTCAGCTTCTGAAGGGAACGCCCTTGCTAAACTCTAACTATCAGCTTTGCCTTCGCGCGATTGCCTTGTCAGCGGTGCTCACGCTGACGGGCTGCATCGCCCATGCCCCGGGGAGCGGCGGCGGCGGGTCGCAGCCCCTCACGGTTACGGTTTCGCCGTCAACATCGCCGCCGATGTCTGTGCCCGTGAGTGTACCGAGTCAGCCGCCGAGCACGGTGCAGTTTAGCGCGACTGTGACCCCCAGCAGCAGCAGCCAAGGCGTGACGTGGAGTTTGGTCCCCGGACAAAATTCCTCCTGCAGCGCCACCAACAATGGCCTGGGCACGATCAGTAGCAGCGGCCTTTATACCGCCCCGTCCACGATCTCGGCCGCTCCTTGTACAGTTGCCGTCACGGCGACCTCCACAGCCAATAGTTCTTATTCGGGGTTCGCGCCTATCGCCGTGCATGTCGTCGTCAGCATTTCCCCTGCTACGGATACGATCGGACAGGGCGCAAATCTGCAGTACACGGCCACTGTGACCGGCACGCCTACTCCTACCTCGGACCAAACCGTCAACTGGGCCCCGCCCTCTTGTCCCACTTGTCAAAGCGGACAAACCGGAGGGGCGTTCGACCCAAACAATTCGGGACTTTACGTCGCTCCCGATATCGAGCAGGGGGCAACGACGGCGTCCGTCGACATAAGCGCAGCGTCAACGTTCGATCCCAATGCTCCACCGGGCACGGCGACCATCACTGTGCAGAAGACGGATTCCGTGGGTACGGCTACTTACAGCCAGCTGAACTCCTGCCCCGGAGGCGGGGTCTCGGGCGGAACGTGCTACCAAGTCAACACTGTCTGCGACGGAGTAGCTGACTGGTCGGCCTATCTCAAGGTGAACACGCCTTCGGTAACGCCGCCGCTGGGCACCGTGATCTTCGGTATCGGGACGGGCGGCAGCGGTCTGTATGACAACGACTCTCCAGATTTTTTCTACGGCAATAACATCAATGGCGGCATGGCAGTCGTGAACGGCGTCTTGACCGCTGGCTACACGACCGTGCAAGTCTCGTTCGGTGCGCCCTTCAACAACACCAATACTGCGAACGGATGGCTGCAAGGACCGGGCGGGGTGCGGCGATTGGCTTGCCGCTACGCCACCGTCGCGGACTGGATTTTCAACAACCAGCAAGTCCTGAACCCGAGCACTCCGGCCAGCACCCCCATGTGCGCCACTGGAAACAGCGGCGGATCGGGAGCCATCGGCTATGCATTGACGGTGTATGGGCTGGCCTCGGAGTTCGCGATGGTCGAGCCTACAAGCGGACCGGTGATGACGCGAATTGACCTGGGGTGCACCCCTCAGGGAAATCCAAATAATAGCTATGGAGGAAAAACGGCCTGCACTAATCCGCTGAACCTGGATATGAGCTACTCGACCGCGGGCAGCTCCGACGGAACAGCCGGAATTATTGACACGGCTTACCAGAGCGAAGGCTTGAGCACGCCCACTCTATGCAGCGACGGAGTCAACGGAATCTCCACTGCCAACGCTCTCAGGTTTCAGTCGGATAGCATCGATTTCGCGCCGGCCAAGGCCCCTGCCATTCTCATCCCCAATCCCCCCACGACTGTCAACGTGGTGTTCGGCGGGCAGGATAGCAGCAATGCCGTGGCCCAGGGCGAGACATGGTGGGCATCTATCGGAACAATGGGAGGACCCAAAGCGACTCAGGCCTGCGTGCAAGACGCCCCCCACCCAATTCCCGCGGCGCCGAGCGGCGATGGCGTCACTCAGATCGTAAATGACATCACCACGCTCTGCGTTCTGCACTAAGACGGAGCTAACAACAAAGCCCGCCGAATCTCGGCGGGCTTTTTTCATTTAGCTAAATCTTCTTCAGCTTCTCAATTGCAGGTGGACAACTTGAACTTCGCGATGCGTGTATTCCAGTTGATTCCAGTGCCAGTCTGATTGTTCTTGTAGTACTGGTTTTCATACCAGAAAGAGCACCCGTCAGTCGGATCCACGGTCATGCTGGTGATGTTCCCCCAGTGAGAAGAGTTTTCTTCGTCGCCGGTGCCATTCTGGAGGGTAAGTTCGGTCGCGCCCGTTTTACTGGGCAGGCTCCAGTAGGCCGCCCGGATGCCCGGGTGAACACCGCTGCTTGACACACTGTAACCCACCCCGGCATTGCCGACCTTATCCTGAGCGATGCTGGGCATGAAGCGGTACAGCGTGGTGCCGTTGGTTATGGTGCCACTCTGATAGACAGTCGGAGTGCCGCTGCCGCGCAGTTCATACCAGCGGATTCCAGTCTGCTGATTGCTTCCGGTTCCTACTTGCACCGTGTGGCTGACCAGGAAGGATTCGTAAGTCCCGAAATTGTGATAGGGCATGCGAGGCATCAGGCGATCGCCAACCGAGTCGACATAATTGCCTGTGCTGCCGCTGGAAGGCTCGTTCACGCAAAACGTGTTGGCCGGCATCGAAACATCGTAGCAGCCGGGCTCGTAGCTGGTGACGGTAAGGGACGACTTGGTAAAGGTGGAAAGGGAGGGAGTTGTCCAGTTGACGTGAAAGTTCCACAGGTTCAGCTTGGTTGAGGTCGTGGCAGTTCCGTTGGCGGTGGGGTTCTGAATACTCACGAAGTATTCATGCCGGCCCGAAGGCGGCGCCGTAGTGTTATCGATATCGGCGGGAATCAGGCTGTGCCCGAGATACAGCGCGCCGTTGGTCGGAATCGGGCTGGGGTTACTGAAACACTGCATGGCGCGGGCAGTGCCGTTTACGATCATGTTCGTGCGGTCCAGGGCGCAGGCCACGACGCCGATTTCCTGATAGGAATTATCCGGGTCCTCAAGGTCGAAGCTCGCGTAGTAACCATCCGCCCAGGTAGCGAACCTAGGCCAGTCGGGGTAGTACACATCCCCGTGAGTGTTGAGTCCTAGAAACGGGGTGAGGTTGAATTCGTAGGTGTACCACTTCAGGGTGGCGGAAGTGAGATCGGCCGTGTTGGAGACGGCGACGCAATAGTAATAGCTGTTCGTGGCTGGGCTGGCGCGCCGCGCAATCACCCAAACAGAAGCGATGCGATCGAAGGTGATAGTGCCTTCTCCGCCGCCCGTGCCGTAGCAGTTCGATATGCCGGCATTCAGCCAGGGAGTGTCTCCCTCCTGCGGACTGGACCACACAGCAGTGTAAGGGCTGGTCTTGTTGTAGGCTTGGTAGTAACTGTTGACCCACTCCATGTACTGCTTGGTGCCGACCGCGCCATTGGCATCGATCTCGAGGCCCGGCGAAGCGACTTGTGACGCGTCAAGGCCTTCAAAAGATGTCACCGTCTGGGCCTGGACGCTTTGGGCCTGGATGAAGCATGGCAACAGAACAAGAAGAGGCAGCACTGCAAGGATTCTGGGCTTCTTAGTCATAAAAGTGCTTTCTACTTTTCGGCTTTACGTGTTAACGCGAACGAGCGGGGGCGGTTTATGCAGGCTACCATGCAGCAAATGGGCTTGCCTAGGAGACGAAAGTCATCTGTGTGCAAGAATTTTCATGGTGGTTAGCGTCCCAACTCAGGCTTCGCCGCCGTCGCCGGCAGGCGCAATCTTAATACGTGAACGACTGAATCTCCGTTACGCCGGAGTCCGGGCCATCCACGTAGCCGGAGCGGAGTCTTGGGTGCAGCGCGATATGCATCGGAACCACGTTGAAAGCGTTGGAGAAACTGAACCCGTTGAGCGTCTCCTGGAGTTGCCCGCTGGTGTTGTAAACATAGATCGTGCTGCCGCTTGAAGACGAACTCGAAACCGGCTGGGCGACCAGGAACAGTTTGTTGACGGGATCAAACTCGACGTCCGCGCCGCTGAAGATCTGCTGCGATCCCGAACCCGGCAATACCACCGTGAAGCCGGTCTGGGTTGAGAGGTCATAGAACTCGACATTGGCGTCGTCTTCTGTGGTCGTGACAAAAATGCCGTCGGCGGAGTCGACAGCCAAGCCGTTGATGAAGCCGAATCCAATCCCGGTGAACTCGCTGAAGGCGCCCGCAGTGAGGTCGACCAGACCGATAACGGGCAGGCAGCCGAAGCAGCCATTTCCTCCTCCCAAAATAGCCTGGTTGGTCGTGCTGTCGTAGGCGAATGGCGGGGGCACGCTGCCAAAGTTGTCAGAGTCTGTGATGTCCACGACTGGCCCAAAAGTGTTCGCAGCGACATTGGAGGAGAACACCCAAGGAATAAAGTTTCCGCTGTTGTCATAGGCAAACACGGCGACATTCGGCACACCCTGGCTGCGGCTCACCCCTGTGGGCATGATGAGGTGTTTGGTTCCGATGGGCGGGGTCCAGGCGCCGGTGATCTTGTTGGAGCTGAGGGGATTCATGGTGTTGAAGGTGCGGCTGACGACAATTCCTTTTACGTGCTCGTGCTCAACCAGTCCAACACTGGAGCCGACGACGCCCAGCGTGACGAAATCATCTTGGGTTTGCGTCTCCGACACCACCTTGAGGATCTTCCCGGAACTTTGGCTGAAGGTTTCAACCGCCGCCACCAGGGTCCCGTTGTTCTGGAGCTTGGCCTCGCTCAGCACGCCCTCGGTGCCGTTCTGGTCGATATCGAACCCGTAGATTTGCCCGCCAAACTTGCTGTGAACGATAACCTTACCAGGTCCGATCGCGGGCTTGGGCTGCAGATCATCCGACTGCGCGAATGCTGCCGCCCCGCATAAGAGCAGTGAGGTCAAACACAGTAACGACCGCGTGGTGGCGACGGAAAACACCAGGCTGGTACGGGTGTACATTCAGTATCTCCTTCGAAGTATGTTCTCAAAGAGTATTGCGCTGACCAAGTTGCCTCACAAGCATAGGCTGATATGTCTGGCTGGTGTCACGTATTCGTCAAAGATTTGTAAAACTAACTTACAGGCCACGCGGATCACCTCCCGCCTCCGAGACAACCGGCACAACCTTACCGTAAAATCAGGCGCTACGGAAACGAAGCACGATGCGGCCGCAGAGTATTCAGAGTTCGTGTCGCGGCTGTGCCCGCTTCAATCCCAGTGCTTGCCCACAAGTAGGAGAAGACTTATGCCAGCAAGACATGTTGTTAATATCGTTCTCGGACTCGTGCTTGTGCCTGCCTTTTGTCCAGTGCGCTCGCACAGATGCCCAATCCGTATGGTCTGGGTACTTCAGTGGAAGACGCCAAGAAGGTGGCTGCTCTAGCAGGTTGCGGAAAAACTCGAAACTCAAGCCTTTGGTGACACAGGGAAGCTCTAGCTGTTTTGATGTAACAAGGAGAGGATTCGAGGGGCGGGAGGCAAACTCGCGTGGAGTTGTGCTTCAATAAGGAGCAAGTGGGCACGAATATGCCGATCACCACATCGATCACAAGGCTGCTTGGCATCAATCACCCAATTCTGCTCGCCCCAATGGACCTCGTCGCCGATGGGCGTCTCGCTGCTGAGGTGGACGCTGCTGGAGGATTTGGTATTCTCGGCGGTGGCTACGGTGACGAGAAGTGGCTTGCGCGGGAACTCGATGTACTCGAACGAGCGAAAGTGCGCTTCGGCGTCGGATTTATCACATGGAGCATGGCAAAGCAGCCCAGGGTTCTCGATCTCGCTCTGGAGCGCAAGCCCGTGGCGGTGATGCTTTCGTTCGGGTCTCCTGTGCCCTTCATCGACAGGATAAAACGAACCGGGGCACTCGTCATTTGCCAAGTTCAGGCAGCCGCCCTCGCTAAGGAAGCTGCGGCGGCGGGCGCAGATGTCCTCGTCGCGCAAGGCACGGAAGCCGGAGGCCACGGGGCCTCGCGCGGTCTGATTACTCTCGTTCCAGAAATTGTGGATTTAGTGGAAGGCCGCATACCGGTCGTGGCTGCAGGCGGAATTGCCGACGGTCGCGGCCTAGCAGCGGCGCTCATGCTTGGGGCTGCGGGCGTGCTGATGGGCACACGTTTCTATGCCTCACAGGAGGCAGCCGGAGCGCAGGCAGCCAAAGAGCGTATTCGCGAAGCCAGGGGCGACGACACGCTGCGTAGCATTGTGTTCGATATCTCCCGGCGCAACGTGTGGCCGGCCCCGTTTACTGGACGTTGCCTACGCAACCCATATGCAGATCGGTGGTTCGGACATGAAATCGAGCTTTTGCGTCACTTGGACGAAGAGTCGCCGAAGTATCTCGCTGCGCGCCAGGCAGGTGATTTTGGCATTGCCGCTGTGATTGCTGGTGAGGCTGCTGGGCTCATTCACGACATTCCCTCGGCCCATGATGTGATCGAGCGAGTGGTGCACGAAGCTTCCACGCTGCTTACGCGCGGATCATCACAGGCCTGAAACCCAAGTAACAAGACCGTCTCTGGCGAAGAATGTAAAAACGTGCGACCTTAAGAGTTGCTGTGCCCTTCGCACCGCCTGTCAACAGGAGGTGATGGCTTGCGCCATCTCCGGCTGCAAGGGGCGACCCCGATTGAAGGCGGCTTTCCACTCGTGTCCGATGGCAAGATCGTAGGCGCGATCGGAGTCTCAAGCGCCACCAGCGCGCAGGACGCTCAGTGCGCCAAGGCGGGTGCGGACGCCTTTAAGTAACTTTGTCGCTGGCTTGACGACTTTGGAAGCGACCGCGAGTGGAGTGCCTTTGTCTCCATCACGGCCTCGCTAGTTCCATGTAGCAAAGGTCGCTGCCAAGACAGCCGGCGCGACCTTACTGTAAAATTGATGGCGGAACAGAATCAGGATGCGGCCTCAGTTTCCCAGGGTGGATACCGGTTCCGACTAACAGCTTTCTGAAACATCCCATCCACAATCATCGGTAAACGAAATCTGCGCAGCGTTGCGCACACATTCAAGAGATCAGGAGACGAATCATGGCAGTAGGCGCGAAGATCGCAAAAACAGCAGATCGTAAGAAGGTCATGGATACAAGCAAAAGCACGGATTGTCCCAAGTGCGGCAAGGCGACACGCATCGTCAAGCGCATGAAAGACCGCGAGCGCGGCGTACCGGGAGGAATCTATATTTCCTGTTCGGCGTGCGAGTTCTACGAGAAGCTGTAAGGGCGGTTTCTGGTTTCTGGTTTTGGGTTTCGGGTTTCAGTGGCCGGAGAAGGGGAGATCAATTTCCCTGCTCCGGCTTTCGTATTTTGCGTGAATTGTAAAGGTTTGAGGCTGTCGCGACCTCTCCAGATGTACATACATATGTATTGACATAACTGACTTTCTGCGCTAGCCTCAAACCAGAGCTGGACATTCGGCCATGCGATTTGAATGGGACGAAGCCAAGAACCAGCGGAATCTACTCAAGCACGGTGTGGGTTTTGAGACCGCAGCCCTGGCTTTTGACGATCCCTACGCCCTAACTCGGCGCGACGAATCGTCCGACGAGGAAGACCGCTGGATCACTCTTGGAACCATTAGCCGGGGAGTAATTCTTGTGGTGGTCCATACCTGGTTTGAAGCAACGGGCCAGGACGTAACCCGGATTATTTCCGCGCGAGCCGCAGAGTCGCGTGAGAGGAGAATCTATGAGAAAGCTCACCAAGGAGCAAAAAAGAGACATCGCCGCCATCAAGGCTATGAAAGACCAGGATATTGATTTCTCGGATATTCCTCTCGTCCTGGATTGGAGCAAGGCGGAGATGGGAAAGTTTTATCGTCCACCGAAAAGGTCCGTGACCATGCGCCTTGACGGGGATGTTATCGATTGGCTGAAGGGCTACGGAAAGGGTTACCAGACGCGGGTTAACTTACTGCTGCGGCATGCCATGGCTAGTGCTACAGCCGGAACGACGGGACTGCGACAAGCGCGCTCGACCCGATCTCGTGCTTAACCTCCCTACACCGCAACCGTGACCGACGTCTCCGTCCGCGTCACCGGCCGGTAGAGCGTGTCCCGTTCGATGGGTTCGCGGCCGGCGGCACGGATCAGGCGTTCGAGTTCTTCACGGCGCATGCCCTGCGGCGTGGTTGCGCCCGCGTCGTGGTAGATTTTTTCTTCGATCACTGTACCGTCCATGTCGTCAGCGCCGAAGCGCAGTGAGATCTGCGCAATCTTGGCCGTCATCATCTGCCAGTAAGACTTGATGTGCTGGAAGTTGTCGAGCACCAGGCGGCTGACCGCGATCTGCTTGATATCCAGCATGCCGGTGGTTTTCGGCAGATGCTGCAGCGGAGTGTTATCGGGATGGAAAGCCAGCGGGATGAAGGTCTGGAAGCCGCCAGTTTCATCCTGCAGAGCGCGTAACTTCAGCAGGTGATCGACGCGGTCTTCGTCATTCTCGACGTGGCCGTACAGCATTGTCGCATTCGATTTCAGTCCGATCTGGTGGGCGAGCCTGGCGGTGTCGAGCCATTGATCGCCATCGATCTTGTGATCGCAGATGATGTGGCGCACGCGGTCGGCGAAAATTTCGGCGCCGCCCCCGGGGAGCGAATCCACGCCTGAGGCTTTGAGTTGTTCCAGCGTCTCGCGAATCGAGAGCTTGGCGCGCTTCGAAAGATATGCAACCTCGACCATGGTGAAAGCCTTGAGGTGCACTTGGGGAAAGCGCTGCTTCAGCCCGGAGCAGAGATCGAGGAAGTATTGAAACGGCAGATCGGGATGTAATCCGCCGACAATGTGAAATTCGGTGACGGCCTCACTGTATCCGGAAGCCGCGGTTTCAAAAGCCTCATCGAGCGCCATGGTGTAGGCGCCGGGCGTATCTTTCTTGCGGCCGAAAGCGCAGAGGCGGCAAGCCGCTACGCAAACGTTGGTGGGATTGATGTGGCGATTGACGTTGAAATATGTTTTGTCGCCATGCATGCGTTCGCGAACGTAGTTGGCCATCCAGCCCACTGCGAGAATGTCGCCCGTACGGTAGAGGGCGAGAGCGTCGTCCGCGGTGAGACGCTCACGGGCCAGAACTTTGGCGTGAATCGGCGTGAGGCGTGGGTCGTCGGTTTGAAACGGATGGTTCTGGTGCAAGGGAGACATCCCCTTGATGATATCGCAGGAGCGCGGTTAAGTCACAGAAAGACGGCTTTAGCGGCCTGCGATGATCCGGTCCCTTATTTTGTCATACTCCAATTCCGGGATGATGTGCCGCGCTACCAGTTCGTGCACGTTCTTGAATGGACGCTCCGCGATGATGCGGTCGGCTTCGTGCTGGGTCATCCCTGGCAGGTTGAGCAGGTCTTCCCGTGAGGCACTGTTGATGTCGATGGCCTTATCGCTGCGCATGCCTTCCTTCACGCCTTCCACCACGGCCTTGGTGTCACGCCTCATGGTCTCCGTCGCCTCGGCGGTTTGCCTGCGGATTTCATCGGGATTGTTCTTGTTTGAGCAATCGGTGAAGCTCACAAGAGGCAAAGCGAGCGCAATGAACAACACGTGGCGGAGTTTTGGAAGCTGCATGAAGTTTTGATGCGATAACTTCATTTGCGGTTGATAAATTCTTGCGGCGTTGCTTCAGTTTCCCCCTGCCAGCTTTTTCCTCGCCAGTGGCCGGGCCCAGGCATTTGTGGGGTTGTGGGCATTTGAGGCGAGAACTTTGCGGTAGTAGTCCATGGCCTGAGTTGCGTCACCGGACTTCTCGTAGGACTCTCCTAAAAGGGCCAGAATCAGGGGATCGCGCTGATCGGCTTTTTGCAAATCGGCGATGGCAGTCTTGTAGTCTCCGGTGTAGAAGGCAACGTAGCCGGTCAGGTAGGGGAAAAAACGGGCTTGGTCGGGATTGTTGGCCTTGTCGAGCGCAGCTTTGGCGGCGTCTACATGCTGTTGAGCTTCGCCGGCCTTGCCGCGGCGGGCGGCGATGCGGGCTTCAGCGTGCTCCCAGCGGAACAGCCAAAGGTTCTTGTCGGCATCGGTGAGGTCGGGCTTGCGCTGCCCAGTTTCGTATCCCGACTGGTACCACTTGTAGGCGTTCGTGGTGTCGCCCGATTCCAGATAAATCCGGGCGAGTTCGTTGGCGATCTCGGCGGCGCCGATGTAATCGTGAGCAGAATTGCGTGCATCGAAAACTTGCTGTTCGAATTTCGCGGCCTCGTTGGCGTTTGCTTCAAAAGCGTACGACATGGCCATGGCGCGCAAGGCTTGCTGCTTGGCGTCAGCCGGAGCAAGCTCAATCGCCTTGGTGAATTGTTGACGTGCCTCGGCGTAGGTCCCCTTCAAGTCGAGCGCCATGCCGGATGCGAGATGGCCTTCATACAGATTCGGGGACATCCCGAGCGCCTTTCGGTAGAGAGCCAGGGCGTCGTCCTGTTTGCCTTCGCTGTTCAACTTCTGGCCTTGTTTCACGAGATCGGGCGCGGTGGGCGCGGGAGTTTGTTGGGCGCAACACGCGCCGGTAAGCAGAAGAAGAACGAACATGCGAAGCATGGGGAGCCTCCGGGACGGAATTATTCTACTCGATCCACCGGATGTGACGTGGCAAGAGAGACGTAGCAAGCTACGTCTCTACGGCAGATTGCAGGTCGGTCCCTACTGCGGCTCGGCGGGCAATTCCCAGCCTTCGTCCTTCATTTTATGGTTGGTCCAGTGTTGCAGCTGTTCGAAGAGTGCAGGGTCGATGACGGCGAAGCGGAGACCGACGCGGCCTTCGCCGCCGAACCACACGATGCGGGCCTTAGCCCGAAAAATGGTTTCGCTGTCGGGGAGCGGAAAGCCCACGTCGAGAAGTCCAGTAAATTTCATCGGCTCTTTTAAGCCATCGACTCCCAATCCACCGGTGCTCAGGTTCACGCCCTGGACGCACACTTCCTCGCCCTTCTGGTTCTTCAGCGTGACGGCGATCTGGATGCGCGCGCGAAAGAACTTCTGCTGCTCGAGGCTGATGAATCCCAAAGAGTTCGCAGCGTCGGCAGAATTCACGTTGATGTTGTATTCCTTCAGCTTCCGGCTGAGCGTACGGCGTGAGATGCCCAGCTGTTCCGCGGCCTGGCTGCGATGACCTCCGCTGCGCTCCAGGGCGCGGATGATCATCTGCTCTTCCATGCTGTCGAGATTGCCGACCGGGATGGACGCGGAATGACGCTGGGCGACCGGGTTGCCGGACATCGCGTCTGTAATCTGCGACTTTTGGATCTCGGGATTCTTTGACTCCACGGCAACTCTGGCAATGAGGTTGCGCAGCTCGCGAACATTGCCGGGCCAGGGGTGCGAGAGCAGCGCGGAAATGGCATCGGGCGCGAAAGAACTACCCGGACTCTTAAGGCTGAGAAAGTGTTCCGCGAGGGCGACGATATCCTCGGGGCGCTCCCGCAGCGGTGGCACGCGAAGTTGAAACTGGCCCAGACGATGAAAGAGATCCTGGCGAAAGCGTCCCGCGGCCACGGCGGCGTCAAGATCCTGATTGGTGGCGGCGACGATACGCACATCGACTTTGATTTTCCGGTGGCCGCTCAGGCGGTAAAAAGGATATCCGTCGAGCACGCGCAAGAGTTTCACCTGAGTCTGCAGCTGCAGTTCGCCGATTTCATCGAGGAAGAGCGTGCCCTTGTCGGCGAGTTCGAACAGGCCGGGCTTGGATGAATCGGCGCCAGTAAACGCGCCCTTCTCGTAGCCGAACAACTCACTCTCGACCAGGTTCTCGGGAAGCGCCGCGCAGTTGATGTCGATCCAGGGCCGGCTGCGCCGGTGCGAGGATTGGTGAATCGTGCGCGCAATGAGTTCCTTTCCGGTTCCGGTTTCACCAGTGACCAGCACGCTCTCGGTGTGGCCCGCAACCCGGTCCACCATGCGCATGAATTGGTGCATCAGTGGACTGGCGAGTACTAGGTTTACATCCTCAAGCTGGCGCGAAACCGTGTGCGCCCCTTCGTCTTCTGCTTTTTCCGCGTCTCGTGCATTGCGGGGGACAGACTCGGGGTTTGATTTCTCCACTGCCACAGAGAGCATGGCAACCATCGCGACCGGTGCGGAACCACCATCCCGAAGCAACAGGACGGACAACTCTGCTGTGAAATCCTTCTGAGCCTTGGTTTGACACCGCAGCGCAGATCGGTAATGACCGTCCTGCAAAACCGTGGCCAGCATGGTCTTCTGCAGTTGATGCTGTTCGGCGCCGTCGTCGCCTGAGAGAACGGTTGCCAGCGTTCGGCCCACGACTTCCGCAGGAGGACGGCTTAAGATCTTCAGGGCAGCTGCATTGCAGCCGGTGACGTTGCCTTCAAGATCGGCGGATAAGACCGCGATTCCCCCGACGGGGCAGACATAGAGAGCAGCCCCACGCAACGCTTCAGAAACGGGGCGGCCTGCACCGTGGCCGGCGCCTGCCGGCGCTTGCGGCTGCGAATTGAGATTTGCTGGTGGCATTCCGCAGGTTTGGAGTTGATCTTGACACAGAGAACAGGCGTTGCAGGAAGTATGCAGCTTCGGATCGTAACGAAGGTAATTAGCCACTGTTAGAACGCGGGACCAGATCGAAAAAATATTCTTCAAGTCAATCGCCAAACGGCGAAGCTTCCCGTACTCGGCGCGCGGTTACCTCAGTAAGCTACTTAGAAGTCTGTAAGAACAATAGGATTTCACTCAGGCATGGCGGACGTGTGCGCGGGAATAACCTTCCCGTGCCACGGGCGAGGTCTGCCGACTCCCCTGCAATAAAAGAAGTGACGACGCAATGTCGACTGGGACAAAGCTATTTGTCGGGATCACGGCCTCGCTGGGGGTGGTCGTGCTGTGCTCCGCCCTCTGGCACTGGCAATCCGCTGACCTGGCTCGATTTGTCTGTTATCTGGCTGTGGCCGTTCTGGCCTCGAGCCTGAAGGTGCAATTGCCCGGTATCGACGGCACGATGTCAGTAAATTCCCTTTTCATTCTTCTCGGTGTAATGGAGCTTAGCCTGCCCGAGACGCTCGTCATCGGCTGCACGGCTACTCTGGTGCAAAGCGTTTGGCATGCGCGGAACCGGCTGGATCCGGTGAAAGTCCTCTTCAATGTCTTCGGAATGATGGCCAACGCCAGCGCTTTTTGCTACGTCAGCTACCACTGGCTCGACGGGAGAATGGGTAGCAATAAACCCATCCTGCTGATGGTGGCGGCGCTGGTTTTCTTCCTGGCGAATACACTGCCAATTTCCGTGGTTATCGCCCTGACGGAAAACAAATCGAGCCGCAAAGTGTGGTCGGAGTGCTACTTCTGGTCATTCCCCTACTACCTGGTGGGAGCGGCCGTGGTGGGGCTGGTGGGAATCATCAACCAGCGCGTCGGCTGGCAGACTTCTCTGCTCGTGCTGCCGGTGATTTATTGGGTGTACCGCTCCTATCGCCTCTATCTTGGACGGCTGGAAGCCGAGAAAGAGCGAGTGGAAGTTGAGAAGCGGCATGTGGAACAGATTGCATCGCTCAACATGCGCACCATCGAGGCTCTGGCTCTGGCCTCGGAGCCGCTGATGCTGGCTTCGGCAACCGCTGCTTTCTTCCTGGGGCAGACGGCGCCCGTGGCCGGCATCATCAAACTGGCCGAGGGTGCGGCCATGCGCCGCGTCTGGCTTAGCATCGTACAACTGTCGTTCCCCTACTATGTTGTAAGCGCGGGAATGACCTCCATGGTGAATCTGGTAAGCCATCATTTGGGCTGGCAAGCAGCGCTGGTGGTCTTCCCGGTGATGTATGGAATCCACCACTCCTACCGGTTGTACTTTGGCAGGGTCACAGAGGCTCTCCGCCCCACGCCACTGGCAAGAGCGGCCGGCGCGGGGGTGTGAGAGGCGGACGGTCGCGCAACCGGCGGAAGCACCGGCCGCGGCCTCGATCCTGGGAACCGATGAGTGACTTAAGTGGCGTTCTGGAAGTCAACCCGAACGTCTCCTTGTTGTTGGTTGAGCGGACGACCCTGCCCAGTAGGGTCTAAAGTTAAGGTCTAATGAATAGACACCGATTGTACAAATTAATGACATCCTGTTGACAACCTCCGCCAGCGTACCCCTTAGCATTGCGACGATCTGCCGGCCCTGATGGCTAGTCCCGCGCACAGATCTGGATCATGATCCATCCCCCCACTCGCGAAAACAATACTAAGGAGAAAATCGCATGCCTCGTTTGTTCGCTCGCACTCACGTTTTTCCTGCCCTACTCGGGCTCGTGCTGGTGCTGGTTTCCAGCTCCGCGTTGGCGCAGTATTCACTCACCAATCTGGATTCGGATCTCGCCGGCAAGGCAAGACATCAGGATACCCTGCTGAAAAATGCCTGGGGACTGGCGTATGCCCCGGGCCAAGCCTTCTGGGTCAGCGACGAAGCCAGTGGCTGGTCCACGCTCTATGATGGTAAGGGTAACAAGCAAAGCCTGCAGGTGATTATTCCTGCCGCCAACGGCCCCTACGGCGGAACTCCCACCGGCATGGTCTACAACGGGTCGTCGCAGTTCAAGATCGATACCTGGACTTCGGCATTTCTGTTTGCCACTCTGGACGGCACGATCCAAGGCTGGTCGGATTTTGAGCCCAGCACCGCACTGATCGCTGTAACCTCCGCCGGCGCGTCTTACACCGGGCTGGCCATCACCAGCAAGTCAACTGGAAACTCACTTTTCGCCGCCGACAACGCCAATAACAAAGTGGATATTTACGATGGAAACTTCAACCTGACCGGGTCCTTTACCGATGCCACCATTCCGTCAGGCTTCTCCGTGTTCGGAATCCAGGACATCGGCGGACAGCTGTATGTTTCGTTCTCCAGCACTACGGGAGGTCCGGGCGGCTACATTGATATTTTCAAAGAAGACGGTACTTTCGTGAAGCGCTTTGCGCATGGATCGCCCCTGAACCAGCCCTGGGGCTTCGCGGTGGCGCCGGCGAACTTCGGAACATTCAGCGGCTCGCTGTTGATTTCGAACAACGCGACCGCGGGCACGATCAATGCCTATAACCTGTCCACCGGAAAACTCCAAGGCACGCTGAAGAACTCGGCCGGCAAGGCCATCACGATAAGCGGGCTTTGGGGAATCGAGTTCGGAGGTGGATCGACTCTGAACGGCCAGAAGAATCAGCTTTTCTTTACGTCCGGTCCCAACGATACGGATGGCTATTTCGGGGTGATCAACAAGCAGTAGTTAAGACAAACCAAGGCCGCCTGCGAAGGCGGCCTTTGTGTTTGTGTTCGTTCGACAATTAGTTGGGCATGACCACGGTATCGATCACGTGGATCACGCCATTCGATTGAAACACATTCGGAATCGTCACCAGCGCCGTGCCACCCTTCTCGTCTTTCAACATGATGTGTGTGCCGTCATGCAGGGACGCCCACAGCTTGCCACCCTCCACGGTCGTGAGTTCCGCCGTCCCGTTCCCCGCCTTGATCTGCTTCTTCAGTTCGGCGGCGCTCCACCGCCCGGAAACTACGTGATAGGTGAGCACCTTGGTCAATGTGGCTTTGTTCTCCGGCTTCAATAGCGTGTCCACGGTGCCGGCTGGCAGCTTGGCGAAAGCTTCGTTGGTGGGCGCAAACACGGTAAACGGCCCGGGGCCTTGCAGCGTTTCCACCAATCCGGCAGCCTTCACGGCCGCAACCAGAGTAGTGTGATCGGCGGAATTCACTGCGTTCTCGATGATGTTCTTGGTGGGATACATCTCCTGCCCGCCAACCACCGGGTTCTTCATCCCGGCCACGGCGGAGGTCACGGCGATGGCAACGATCGCCAGCACAACTGCAAATCTCCTGTTCATTGTCGTTATCCTTAATCCTTTCAGAATTGGGTTTCTTGACCCTCACCTCCAGTACGGACCGATTCTGAATTTGGATTTAGTCGGATCTTAAGTTGAGCCGCTTTGCGGGCGTGAGTCCGAACGAAGTGAGGACGGGAGCCCGCAGGCGAAATCCCGAGCGTTCTCTGCGAGGGATCTCCCGTCTTGGTGCCGGGGACTCGAACCCCCACAGTCCTTTCGGACTTGCGGATTTTAAGTTGAGCCGCTTTGCGGGCGTGAGTCCGAACGAAGTGAGGACGGGAGCCCGCAGGCGAAATCCCGAGCGTTCTCTGCGAGGGATCTCCTTCTCTCTTTATTCTTGGTGCCGGGACGGGGGACTCGAACCCCCACAGTCCTTTCGGACCTGCGGATTTTAAGTTGAGCCGCTTTGCGGGCGTGAGTCCGACGGCTTTTCGCGGACGGGAGCCCGCAGCCGAAATCCCGAGCGTTCTCTGCGAGGGATCTCCTTCTCTCTCTATTCTTGGTGCCGGGAGGGGGAATCGAACCCCGACAGTCCTTTCGGACTTGCGGATTTTAAGTTGAGGCGCTTTGCGGGCGTGAGTCCGCGGCTTTTCGCGGACGGGAGCCCGCAGGCGAAATCCTGAGCGCAGCCGAAGGATCTCTTCGCAGCTTTACTGGTGCCGGGAGGGGGAATCGAACCCCCACAGTCCTTTCGGACCTGCGGATTTTAAGTCCGCTGCGTCTGCCAATTTCGCCATCCCGGCTCGCCAAACTCATAGTCGTTGTCAGTATTGCATAGCCCCCGAACCCCTGTCAGACTGGCGCCCGCAGTCCAGACGGGACCGATTTCCCTTGGTTTATCCGTGTCTATTCGTGAAAATCTGAGGCAAATTCGGAGTTTACTTCTTCTGCTTCGCATATTGATCCGCGCCCATAAAGTGCAGCGACACATAAGGCTCGTCCCCGACCACCCAACTGTCATGCCCGTGCGCAATAAAGAAGACATCGCCGGCTTTCATTTCGATAACCCGGCCATCGTCCATCGCCGCCGTCGCCCGCCCCGAAACCACCATGCCGACATGTTCCACCATGCAACTCTTCGCGCCCGCGGCCTTCCCCACATGCAGCGACCACCTCCAGCCCGGCTGGTAGGTCGCGCGTCCAATCGTCATCCCGCCCACCTGAACCAGTTCGAACTTTCCCTTCTCAAAAGTCCGCACCTCATCCGGATTCTCAAACCTCTTCAGAACCACTTCGTACATGATTCCTCCCAGTGACACGGCAAGAAAATATTACCTCCATTGTCGCCTTTGATTTTTGTGCTGTCATCCTGAGGAAGCGGAGTCGCACGCGAAGCGGGCGACTCCCGACGAAGGACCTATGCAACTCGCTTCGACCTCCGCGGCTGACGCATCCTTTTGATCGATGTCATTCCGAACCGGGCGCCAAGCCCGGTGAGGAACCTGCTCGCCCTGCAAATAGGAATTACCCGGAAGGAGTTCTGACCCCAAGCCCGCCTGCTACGATAGCGATGACAAGCATTCGCCCGGATGAGAAAAGAGCAGGAAATCTTCGACGAATTGGCGAGGCTTTGCACGTCGCCGGGATACGTGCACGCCCTAGCCTTTCTCTGCTTCAGAGACAACATAGTACGGTACCAGGGGGAGATGACGGCGGAGGACATGAAGCACATGTTCTCCCCCGAACACCTGATAAGAACAGAAATTTCGACGCTCGTGGGACTGATGATTAAGGCGGACATCGACTATTCGCTGCCCGATCCCGCAGTCACCCAACAATACATGGAACGTACGGAAGAACTCCTTGAGGAGCTGCACCGGGCGATCGCGGCGAGCCCGCTTGCTGGCGTTGACTTGCAAGAAGCCGTCAAGAAAGGGATCAACCCTTTCGCCACCGGAGACGCCTTCCGTGAGGCCATCTTCTACAGTGGCGAGTCGGGCTACGCCTTTCAGTACCGTGACTTCTCTGTCAAAAAGTACGCGGCGGACAACGCCTGGGTCACGTCGCACAAGGGCTTTTCCATTGAAGAAGCCCGAGAAGTTATCACCGCACTGTCGAGGTTCCATACCGACAAATTAACCGACGTTATGGATCAGATGCGTAGTTCCGACCCGAACGAATGGAGCCTTCTGCCCGGCTTCTCTTTTACGGTTGATGAACTGTCAAATTTCTCGGGGATCAAACCATCAGTTGTCGAGAACGTTCTCGCAGCTTTTACGCTTGCTCCGGATGAGAAGAATCAGGCATTTCGCTTCCTTCATGATTTCAATGTCGCAAACGCAACTCCCCTGCTACGCACCGATGCTCAGACTTATGTTTTCTTCCAAGAGTACAGCCTTGCCGAGGCGCTCTACGATTCGCCCTTTTATTGGATGTGCGGCGACGCCACCTACCTTTCCACCGCCATGTCGCATCGCGGGCAGTTTACCGAGGAATTCTCTCGAGAGCGTCTGGAACTTGTGTTCGGCAAGAACAATGTCCACGTTAACGTTGATATCTACGAGAGTAAGGGGAGGAGACTCGGAGAAATTGACGTATTGGTCCTTTTCGGTGACCGTGCCATCGTCCTTCAAGCAAAGTCCAAGCGATTGACGTTGGAAGCGCGGAAAGGAAATGACAATCAACTCAAGGATGACTTCAAGAAAAGTGTGCAGGAGTCCTATGGCCAGGCCCGTGAGTGCGCGGAGTTCTTGGGCAACTCCGATCTCAAGTTTGTCGCAAACTCGCAAGAAATCAAAATCCCAAAGAAATTCAAGAACATCTACATCTTTTGCGTCGTCTCTGACAACTACCCTGCTCTGGCCTTTCAAGCACACCAGTTCCTCACGATTCAAAAGACGGACGTGATCCGGCCGCCGTTTGTAATGGATGTTTTCACCCTCGACGTGATGACAGAAATGCTGGAGTCGTCTTTGTATTTCCTGAGTTACGTAGACAAGCGTACCGGATATGCCGACAAAATAATCGCATCGCATGAACTCGTACTGCTCTCGCAGCATTTGAAGAGGAACCTCTGGTTCGAGGACAAGTACGACACGATCCTTTTGGAAGACGATATCTCGGCAGACTTGGATGTCGCGATGTCTGTTCGGCGAGATAACGTCCCCGGAAAGCGAACTCCCGAAGGCATTTTGACCCGGATTGCCGGCACCTCCGTGGGGAAAATCTTGAAGGAAATCGAAACACGAGCCGACCCGCAGACGCTCGACCTCGGATTTATGCTCCTAACACTGGGAGAAGACGCGCTTCTTAAGCTGAGTAAGGCAATCGATCTCATCACTGAGAAAGCGCGACGCGACGCCCAGAGTCACGACGTATCGGTGCCACTTGACGAAGCAGGCGCGGGCCTCACGATTCACTGCAACAACGACCCGCTCTCTGACGCCGGGCCAAGGCTCTTGAATCACTGTACCGCGCGCAAGTACACGACGAAAGTAGACGAGTGGCACGGACTTTGCCTGTGGCCCAGCGACGGCACCGTGAGATTCGGCGTTAGCCTGAATTACAAATGGAAACCGGATGCGGAAATGGACCGGTTAACATCCGGCCTTCGGAAGCCTACCGCCTTTGAGGACTTATTCACCGGACGTCGACGGAAAGTCGGTCGCAATGACCCATGCCCTTGTAACAGTGGCTTGAAGTACAAGAAGTGTCACGGTAAGTAGCCCCCCGCAACCGGACGGCGGCAGAGTGGCGGGCAAGAAAGAAAGGCCACGACTCACGCCGTGGCCCTTTCCGTTTATCCCTGAAGATCCGAAGCGAAGACCTAGTGTCTTCCCCCGCCAGGCCCACCGCGTCCACGATCGCGCCCGCCGCCACCGGGACGTCCCCCGCGCCCGCCGCGTCCACGATCCCGCCCGCCGCCACCAGGACGACCGCCGCGTCCGCCGCGATCTCCTCCACGCGGCCGATCGCCGGGAGGCCGGTCGCTGCTAGCCACATGCGCGACGCCGTCGCGATTGAAGTTCGGTTCGCCTTCCGCTTCTTCGGGGAAATCGCCGCCGCCTTCAATCACCATCGTGCCGGTCACCGCCGGAACAGCCTCGCCTTCCGCCGCCGGGGCTGCAGGTGCGCCTTCCGGAAGCGCCCCGCCACCCATCTTCGCGCGCTGCTCTTTCAGAATCGCCTTGCGCGACAACCGGATGCGGTTGCCTTCCACCGCTAGCACCTTCACCAGCACCTGGTCGCCTTCTTTCAACTCGTCGCGGATGTCGCCAATGCGATGCTCCGCCACCTCGCTGATGTGCAGCAACCCGTCGGTGCCGGGGATGATCTCGACGAAGGCGCCGAAATCCGCCAGCCGCGTCACCTTTCCCAAATATGTTTTCCCAACTTCCGCCGTCGCCGTCAGATCGCCGATGATCTGCAGCGCCTTGGCCGCCGAAGCCTGGTCGCTCGACGCAACTTTGACCAACCCGGAATCTTCCACGTCGATCTTCACTCCGGTTTGTTCCACGATGCTGCGGATCATCTTGCCGCCCGGCCCAATCAGATCGCGAATCTTGTCCACCGGGATCTGCACCGTATAGAACCGCGGAGCGAAGTCGGAAATCTTCTCCCGTCCCGTGGAAATAACTTCTTCCATCTTTCCCAAGATGTGCAACCGCCCGCGCTTCGCCTGCGCCAAAGCTTCCCGCATGATCTGCGAGGTAATGCCGGCGACTTTAATATCCATCTGCAGCGCGGTGATGCCATCTTTCGTGCCCGCAACTTTGAAGTCCATGTCGCCGTAGTGATCTTCCGCGCCCGCAATGTCGGTCAGGATGGCATACTGCTCGCCTTCCTTCACCAATCCCATAGCAACGCCGGCCACCGCGGCCTTCAGCGGAACGCCCGCATCCATCAGCGAAAGCGAAGCCCCGCAAACCGTAGCCATCGACGACGATCCGTTGGACTCCAGAATGTCGGAGACCACGCGCATCGCGTAAGGCCACGCCTCTTCCGAAGGCAGCACTCCCGAGATCGCGCGCTCTGCCAAAGCCCCGTGCCCAATCTCGCGCCGCCCGGCACCGCGCAAAAAGGCAACCTCCCCCACCGAAAACGGCGGAAAGTTGTAGTGTAAAATGAATCTTTTCTTGGCTTCGCCCTCGAAGCCTTCGAGGCGCTGCATGTCGTCGCTGGTGCCGAGCGTGGTGGTTACCAGCGCCTGGGTTTCGCCGCGGGTGAAGATGGCGCTGCCGTGGGTGCGGGGCAGGACGCCGGCCTCGATCCAGATTTCGCGAACCTCGTCGAAGGCGCGGGCATCGGGGCGGCGCTTCTTCTCGATCACTTCCTCGCGGAAGATGCGTTCGCGGAGAGCTTCGAAATAGTGCTTGAGCTTCGCCTGCGCTTCTTCGTCCTCTTCGGGGATCTCGGCTTGCAGCTTTTTCTTGAGCTCTTTGACCAGCGTGTAGCTTTCGGCTTTGGGATGTTTCTTGGTGTCGAGGCGGTCGGACAAATCCGCGCCTACTTTTTTCTTCAGCGCGTCGTAATAAGCCTGGTCGAATTCTGGAGGCGTGACCTCTCTCTTCTTCTTGCCGGCCTTGGCTTGCAGATCGTTGATGGCGGCGCAAATCTTTTTGATCTCGGTGTGGCCGAATTCGATGGCGTCGACGACTACTTCTTCGGTGACTTCTTTCGCGCCGGACTCGATCATCACGATGCCGTCCGACGTGCCTACGACCATGATGTTCAGCAGGCTCTCGCGCATCTCGTCGTAGGTGGGATTGATGATGAACTTTCCGTCGATCTGGCCCACGCGTACAGCGCCGATGGGGCCGAGGAACGGAATGTCGGAAAGCGTGAGCGCGGCGGATGCGCCGTTGATGCCAAGCACGTCGGGATCATTGCTAGCGTCGGCGGAGAGCACGAAGGCGATGACCTGGGTCTCGCACTTGAATCCGTCGGCGAACATGGGGCGCACCGGACGGTCGATCTGGCGGCTGGTGAGCACTTCCCGCTCACTCATGCGGCCTTCGCGCTTGATAAAGCCGCCGGGAAAGCGTCCACCGGCGTAGGTGTATTCGCGGTAATCGACGGTGAGGGGGAAGAAATCGATGCCCTCGCGCGCGTCGGCGTTGGCCACGGCGGTGGCGAGGACGACATTTTCGCCGATGCGGACCACGGCCGCTCCGTGGGCCTGCTTGGCTAATTTTCCGGTTTCGAATGAGAGTTGTTTGCCGCCGGCGAGGTCGACTGTAACGCTGCTAACTTCTGGTTTCATGTTTCATCCTTTAGAACAGCTATCAGCTTTCAGCTATCAGCTGTCAGCCTGCTCCAGGTAGATTGCGAGAGAGGGGCGCGCCGATACTTTCCAATCGATCTGGGATCGAGATTGGCGGGGTGGGATGCGCTCAAAAGATGCACGTTGCAGAAGGTCCTCAATGCTCGGCCGGCTTCGAGAGGAAGGCGGCGTTCTCAGATACGTTTAAGGGAACAATTTCCCGGGTTTGTTTCGCAAGCCTACTTGCGGATGCCGAGCTTCCCAATGACCGTCTTATAGCGCTCGGAATCGTATCTCTTGAGGTAGTCCAATAAACGACGCCGTTTACTGACTAGCATGAGCAGGCCGCGGCGCGAGCCGTGGTCTTTCTGGTGCGTCTTGAAGTGGTCCGTCAACTGGCCAATGCGTTCACTGATAATGGCGATCTGAACCTCGGGACTCCCCGTGTCAGTCGCGTGCGTCTGGTACCGGTCAATGACGGATTTCTTTTGCTCTCTGGCTAACACTAACCTGGTGCACTCCTGTTCTGGTTTCGATTTATCTTGGTGACAGTAGTGAGGTTATCACGCGCCGGGACGGAGTGTAAAGGCGGAGCGCGGGAGACTCCGTTTGTGCTTTGCACGCAAGTGTGCCAAGATTGCAGCCTTCCAAGTGGTTTTGACAAAACTGAGAAGCACAGTGTATCGCTCATCGGATCACATCGGAGGACTTGTATGCGGACACGATTGTTGGTCTGTGGCATCATGGTCGTGTGCTTTCTTGCCGCAGTGGGCACAAGTGGGTGCGGCGCGGGCAGCGTAAGGACGGACGGAGGGGTGCTCCATGGGAATCCCCAGGTCGAACTCGGTCTCGGCGATCTCCAGTTTTTGCAGGCCTCTCGGGACACACCCGCGCCCAGTCAGGTGGTGGCCGTAGACAAAGTTGTTCCGATGCCATTTGAGAGCTGGTCCTGGCGTCAATCTGGACTGGAGAGCAAGCTCGATGATGTTCCGGCACATCCGCTTGGCGATCCTACAAATCCCATCACAGTGAGCTACCAGTCCTCGATCGCCAACCTGTTCCACCAGCAAGAAATTCTGTTGTTCGCCCGGGATCCGGAGGAGGAATACCAGACGTTAGCGGCGATCCCTGTCGGCATGGTCCCTTTGTTTCGCCAACAGGTCGCTCCGAACTTGCTGCCCTTGGCGTTCACCCGAGTGTATCCACCGACTCCCGGCTGGCCACCGGGACAGCCCATGCCCTTTTTGGGGGGCGCAACGACAATGAACCCGCAGCACTTCTGGAGCGGAGCATCACCGCAACCTCAGTCCGCCGCGGCCGAGCCCGACGGACACGGCAGCATAAAGCTTGCACAAGTCGTCCAGCACGGTTTCTGCTCCACGGAGATCAAACTGAGCGAAACCCAACCCGGCAAGCAGGATGGCTTGCTGGACGCGATCAGCGACGGACTCTTTAACCAGTTCAAGGCCTCCGTCTACGCAAATGAACCGTCGGTCAGCTGCGCCGACCCGCTCCGCGGAGGTTCGATTGCCACGGTCTTTCTGCGCCAGAGCACCGATGAGTCCGAGGAACAAATCGGCGGCTTCCTGTTGAACTTCGGCTTCGGGATCCACTACACTCTCGGCGGCATCACCGATAACAATATCCTTTACAAGATGGCCTACCGGTGGCGTCTGAAAAGCACTCCTCCCCTCGAGACGCTGGCGAGTCTGCCGACCGGCATCCTCGACTCCATCGGCCCCCTAGGAAGCGGCCGGCTCGGCGTCGAGGCTATGCGCCTCCAGACCGCGGTTGGAGGCCATAACGCAGGTGACGTCGACCTCCAGTTCCGCACTGCGCTTGAAGAAACGCTGCCCGCCCAAATCTACCAGAAGGCTGATCGCATGCTCGTGTTCAGGGGCCAACACCCGAATCAGTTGAACGAATTCGCCTGTACACCGAAGTCGCCAATCGCCGGACTCCCACCGGGCGTACTCGTCGTTGGGGATACGAGCAGCGGGCAGTGTGACGAGCACCCGGCGACGGGGTTCATAGGATTTACAGCGCTCGCCGCCACCGTGGGTGGTGGCAGAGTGAACCCGCCGCTCGACCCTATAGAGACGGCGGAGATCATCGCAACCATGAAGAGCTTCCACACCTTCGGCAATCTGAAAATCTACGACAACTTCCGGTGCAACGCATACACTGATGATTCCAACCAGAGTGTGAGCCGCTGCGAATACGTTATCCCGACGAAGCGGATCAACCTTTTCCCCGACTCCGTCGAACTCGTATTCCTCGACGGCGACCGGGAGATCTCGAATCCAGCCTACGGCGTCTACCTGATCACGCTCAATCAGGTTGATGCGCCAAGCCCCCTGTGCACTCGCAAACCAGGAGCGGTCAACGGAAGGTTTGCCACCGTCTTCCGCGATTTTCTGGATCCGGGCTGCCCCTAGAGTCGTTGGCTCCAGGGGGGCTGGCCCAGCCTTTCCGAACCGGAGTCTACGATCACGCGCATGCGAAGTCAAAATCCCCGCCCTGTCCCTCCAAAAAGCGGAGGGACAAGGACGGGGCAGCCACACAAGTCTCCCGAGCTAGACCACAGGAATCAGTTATGGGTACAAGCTGCGGGATTTTGGCTACCGGCCACGCCAGTTACGGCATTGGTGATGGCAGTGCCGTAAGCTGTGCTGTAGAGAGGAACATGGTTGGTGGTGTCGCAAAAGTCCGAGAGTTGGTAGTTCGAGTTTCCCGGCGCTCCGTTCAGGTGCGGGTTGGCGCAAAAGCTGGCGGCGTCGTAGGTATAGAGCAGATCCCACGCGTAAAGCTCCAGAATGTTGGTCCGCAGGTAAGTCGCAAACGGCACCAACTTGCACAGTGAGCCGGTTTGTTGGGCGGAGTCGACGGGATCGCTCTGAAGCGTGGTTTGCAATTCAAAGGGTCCGGTGTAAGTGAAATGGGTGCTGAATAGATAGCACCAGTCTGAAGTGCAAGGTGGATTGGGATAGCCGGAAGCGTTGTAGTTGGTAATGTCGGATTTTTGCAGTCCCTGGCTGCCGAATCCTATGCTGTCTGCGTTGGCGTCAATGGCCTCCTGGTCCGGCGGACCCACGTCAGGTGCGTTCGGAGGATTAAGCACCGCGTTGACCGAAGTCATGATCTGAATCGCCGGATGCGATTGCCCGCTGATCCCAGCCTCGGTGGTTGAAATATAGTCGAGCATGGTGTCTACATAGTTTTCCCAGTCGGTGTCGGTATAGTTACCTTTATTCGCGGCCTGGCAAAACGGATAGGCCTCGCCGCCGGCGGACAATCCGAAGCGGATGTATCCGATGTAGTTGGAGATGGCGGAACTGGTTTGTGTGGCGTAGTGATTTAGCACCACGTTAATGAAATTCTCGTACGCCGAAATGAAGTGGGTATCGCGCACGTTGGGAAACCCGTTGCCCGGTGAATTGCTGTAGCCGCAATCGGTATAGGAAGTCACCTGGCTCAAGACGAACGGGGGCGTGTCAGTGTTTTTCGTAGTGCCTCCGATGGCGCCGCCGCCGGTCAGTGGTGTGATGATGATGTCGATCTTCTTAGTGATGCCGTTGGGAAAAAGCGCGACGATGGCGTTGTCGAAGGTTGTGAGGCCGGGACAACTGCTCACCGAGCAGTTGGACATAGTTGTTCCAGTGTCGGCTGCGCTCCACGCCAGGGTGGGATTGTAGCCGGAGACCTGGGTGTTGGAGCTACCGAGAACGAGGCTCTGAAAATCGGTGGCAGCCTGGCCTCCGGTGGATAATCCCAGGGCATTAATCTGCACTGCATTGACGTATACGGTTGCGGTACCGTTGCTACCGCTGGAGGGATGGGCAGTAATCGTTACCGTCTCCGCGCTAGACCCGGCAGTGTAGGTGGTTGGCGAGGCCGATGTGGTGCTGAAGCTTCCGCAACTGCTGCTGGGAGAACACCACCAGTGTACCCCTGGGCAAGAGTTAGCTGTGAACACCTGAGTCTTCCCTTCTTGTAATACGAAGGAACTTGGCGTCACGGTGCATTGAGCGTGGGCTGTGGACAGAGGAACTAAAACCGCTGCTGCGAGAAGGAGTTTCTTCATCATCGGATTTTCCTCAAAACAAGATTGACTAGTGGCGTGGTGGGTTGTGAGGTTAGAGAGGATGGGGATGGCCTCCCTACTGTCTGGCTCTATTGCAGACGCCAGAGCACGACAGCGCGACCATGATACCCCTGCTCCGCGAGCCTAACGCTGCATAACCCACGCTTGTTACGAAACCCGGACAGGCCCGAACGCCAGGCCGGGACCACCGTTCCCTCCCCAATTGTCGCCAGGGCCTTAACTTGAGGCTGCCCCGTCCGTCGCGGTTTTCGGCGGGCGGGTGGCGCTGGGCTCGGGCATTCAGGTTCATCCGCAGAGAACAGCAGGTTCCCTTCGGCAAGCTCAGGGCAGGCTCTCACCGGGCTTTCAGCCCGATTCGGAATGCCTTCGTTTCGGTTAGAGCCGGTGCTTCCAGTATCCGGGCTTGCGGCTGGTGTGCGCGACGGCCACGATTTGGATGACGCCGGATGGACGTTCACGGTAAATCAGAGTGAAGGGGAATTGTCTGAGCAGAAATCTGCGGGTAGAGTGCGGGCCGATAGCCCAGCGCCGCGGAGCCTCGACGATCTGGGTGAGCGCACGATCCACTTCAGCATCGAATCTGACGGCCGCATCCGGACTGCGCTCCAGGTACCAATCGAAGGCCGCATCGTATTCGGCAGAAGCTTCGTCATGCAGATCGACAGCATCGCTGCGCATGGGAATTATTGCGCATTAGGCAGCTTCGCCAGATTGCGACGGCGTACTTCCGACCACGGTGTGGTCTTCGCTTTGCCGGAATCGAGGTCCGTGATGCGTTTGCCGATCTCGGCCTCCCAAGCCGCTTGCACGCCCTCGTCAACCTTGCCGCCGAGGTTGGAGATCAGAGAATCGGCCAAGGCTTCCTGTTCTTCAATGGAGAGCGACAGCGCTTTCTCCAGCAGCCGTGAAACTTCCGGCGTCATTTGTGACATTGGTGCCTCGCTGAAATCATTTTAGCGCAGATGAGGCTGGCTGACGCGACTCTAATGCCAGCGCAATCTTAACGGTCAGGCGGCCCCGTCCGTCGCGGTTTCGGCGGGCGGGTGGCGCTGGGGGCGATCATCAAGGTTCATCCGCAGGGTTGGGGTGCATGAGTCGAGCAGCCTGAGGAGAGTTGCACAGGGCCCCTCGACAGGCTCAAGCCCCTACGGGGATAGGCGGTGTCTTAACTCCGTGCCTGATCAATTTTGACCAGTTTTCCGCCTGGGATGCGGCTTACTATATCCGGCAACCAACCAGCCGTGGCCGGTCTTGGAGGGAGTTATGGAAAACTACGCCGATTTGATGCAAAGGCTGCTAGAGATCCAAAGTAGCGAAAGACGAAGCCCAAAGTTGATCGCGGAAGATGAGCGATTGATGCGTAGTCTGAAGAAGAAAAATCTGGCAGGAAAGCCCACACCAAGGTTAGAGCTCAGCGAGGAATAGCTTAGAGCAGGGGTGATGTAGCAATTGCGCAGGCCGGAACCGCTGCGCCGCGCGGTTTTCAATGGGCGCTAGCCCATCCTTCCCTAGGCCCTATTGGTTGGCACTATCTTAACTTGAGGCTGCTCCGTCCATCGCGGTTTTCGGCGGGCGGGTGGCGCTGAATGCAATTGTTGAGATTCATCCGCAGGCGCCGTCCCTCCGGGACTTGTTCCGCCTTCTGTCCCTACCCCGCACTTGCATGCGGGGCTATTACATGCCGTCCCTTCGGGACTGGAGTCGGGTGATTTATCACCGAGTGGCCAAAACAGGACAGATTGGACAGGATAGTTCTGCCACACTTGCAGCCATGACTACTCAAACGATTCCAGAATACCTTGAGGAAGAGCGGCAAAAAGCTGCCGACACTCAGACGCGAACTGAAGAAGAAGCTGCGCGCATCCAGCCGCTGCAGCATGGCCACCATCGCACGGCAAAACAGCCCAAGGTGGAATTGCTGCCTCGGGTCAAAGCCGCAACCAAAAAGAAGAAAAAGAAAAAGGCTGCTGCCGTAGCTCGCAAGAAACCACGCGCCTCGGGAAACACGGCAGCGAAAACCCGCAAGAGGGCGTGATTGGCCCCCAACCGCATTCAGAAAATCTGCAACCAACAAAGTAAAGGAGAACTCATGAATAAGGATCAAGTGGCTGGCAAGATCGATCAGGCAGTGGGCAAAGTGGAGCAGAGCGTCGGAGAACGTGTGGGCAACAAAAAGTTAGCCAACAAAGGGGTGGCAAAACAAGCCAAAGGTGCGGTGCAGGAAACCTGGGGCGATGCCAAGAACGCCGCGAAGCAGATCCACGAATCGCACAAGCAGGCCGCTTCCGAGAAGGCCGATCAGAGGCGGGAGAACATCAGCCAGTCTGTTGATGATACGAAAGCCAAGGCAAAGGTCAAGATTGAGGAGTTCAAACAGCGCCACTCGGCGTGACGGTGGTCAGAATCAAGATCAAGGTCAAAAGCGGCGGGCAGGAGGTGCCCGCTCCACACTGTCAAAATCCATCGCTTTACGCGAACTCCAGGCCGTCGGGTTGGCGGAGTAGGTGCCAGGCTTCGCGGTAGGGGTTGTTGGGGTGGGGTTTGCGGCGTTTCTTGGGGCTTAGCAGGAGGCTGGTCAGGCCGAGGACGTGCGGGAGGGGGAAGATGAACCAGGAGTCTTCGGGGATTACGTAGGCGGCTATGAAATCGATTTCGGAGAGTTTGTAGGGGACGGCGCGTCCGTGGATGCGGCGGCTGGTGTTGACGCGGTAGAGGCCGTTGACGAGTTGGGTGGTGGCTTTGACCTGGACGCGGATTAGACGCGGGCGGGCTCGGTCGTCGAGGTAGGCGGTGTTGGGTGGTGGTTGAAAAAGATGGTCGCGGTGGCAGTCGAGGATTACGTCGTAACGCTCGCTGTCGCCGTAGGGGTGGGAGACTCCGAAGCGGAGGCGGGCGGCTTTGAGAGCGAAGGCTAGTTGGGTGGTCTCTCCGCAACGCTTGGTGGCGTCTTCGCGCTCGAACGGAGTTTTGGAGGGGTGGTTGGGGCGGGTGGGCAGGGCTTGGGCCGGACGCCGGTTGCGTCTGGGGGTACGGCCCTTGCGTCTGGACAAAAGTTAGTTCTCAGTTCTCGGTTCTCAGTTCTCAGTTCTCAGCTAAAAAGCAAAAAGGCGCGGGCCGGTGGGCCTGCGCCAATTTTTACTCTATATATAGATTATCAGGTTTGGTGGGGTAAACCCGTCACGATTCGCGGATTTATTTCGGCAATAATATAGTACGGTAACCAAATTTATCTTGACAAGTCTTTGGTTAGTGTGCTACCTTACTACTTCATGGAACAGCCAAGGACACTGCAAGCAGCCATCCGGCATTTCTCAGATGAGCAAGTCTGCATTGACACCGTAGCTCGCCTCCGCTGGCCCAATGGCCCGGAGTGCCCTGCGTGCGGCCACAAAGAGCACTACTACCTTGCGACCCAGAAGCGCTGGAAGTGCAAAGAGTGCTACAAGCAATTCACCGTAAAGCTGGGCACCATCTTTGAGGATTCCCCGATCGCGCTCGACAAGTGGCTTATCGCGCTCTGGATGCTGGTGAACTGCAATAATGGAGTGAGTTCCTACGAAGTCGGGACGCGCTCTCGGCATCACTCAGAAGTCCGCTTGGTTTGTGCTCCATCGGCTGCGCTTCGCCCTGCAAACCGGCAGTCTTACCAAACTCGGCGGCAATGGCGCTCCGGTCGAAGTTGACGAAACCTTCATCGGCGGCAAAGCCCGATTCATGCACCGCGACAAGCGAGAGCGCTTGAGCAGCGAGGGTGGGATGCAAGGCGGACAGGGAAAGGCCGTTGTTATGGGATTGCTTGAGCGCGGCGGCAAAGTGAAACCAGCGTGATCCCTCACCGCAAAGAGAACATCCCGGAAAAGATCGTGCGCGAACTCGTGGAGCCGGGAGCCGAAGTTCACACCGATGAGTTCCCCGGCTACTACAATCTGAAAGACGGCTATATTCACAAGGTGGTCAATCATCTTGAGGGCTACGTAAAAGAGAATGTCCACACTAACGGGATTGAAAATTTCTGGTCGCTGCTTGAAGCGCGGACATGAGCGGAACTTACGTTGCAGTAGAGCCGTTTCATTTATTCCGCTACGTGGACGAACAAGCATTCCGATTCAACAATCGGAAAGACGAGAGCGAACAACAGACCGTTGAAAGATTACGAGAGATTCGAGTTAGCTTTATCGCAGATCGCGGGGAAGCGGTTAACCTTTGCGGAGGTGACTGGCAAGGTGGGAGAAACGGCTTTCTAATCCTTTGCGCGGGAAGCGTGGCCGGAAGCCCGCTTTTGTCCGCTGTCTCCGCGCCCGTTTCTCGGCGGTCGAGTTGCGCCTTGAGAGCCGAGTGCGGGACAGACAGAACTTTTTTAAGAGCAGTTTCAAACGTAGCGTACTCGCCCTCTCATTCTTCGCGGGATGCGCGAACGAATTGGCTTTGGGGGCATCTGCGAGTTGACCTCAGAAAGGAGGATAGTGCAGTTGTGTGTCGAAAGTCAATTTTATTCGCGTACTAAACATTTTCTTCTCAGCGCACATAGTTCTCGCTGGAGAAAGGTGCATCTCGCAATGTTCACTGTTCATATCGATGACAGCGGAACTGCCCCAGACCAACAAATAGCAATTGCTACGGCCTTGATACGTTCCCGCAGCGCGAATTGTCGCCCTCGATGAGAGAATGGAAGAAACTCACTGAGAAGGAATCCTTCCCATTGGACTTTCACACTGGATGTCGATGCAATCGCGTACGCGATCACAACGGCATAGAAGTCGCATTTTGCCACTTGGGATAGACGATAAACAACGCGCCGTGTGATGTTCGACGAGCTTAGACAGATCGGGAATACAAGCTTCGGAATCACAGGCCATTCATCCACTTGCGGGGCGTTTACCTACGAGGACCGACTATGACGATGCTCGATGACTGACGAACTGCGAGAGCTTCGCTCGGGAAGTGACCTACCTACACTTGGGCGATCCGACAACATGATTGGTCTATACCTGGATAAGTCGGGTCGAAGTTTAGAGAATGTGATTTTGCCGTTCGAGTATATCTACGAAGGGATGGACCCCAAGGCATCAGCGCGAAGCGAAGCGCAGAGATCGTCACAGTGATGGATCAGGCTGAATCCATTAGGCAATACGAGCCGGGAACGACGAAGAAGGTATACAGGTTAGAATTTCAGCGCACAGACAGGAAATACCTGGCCTATCAGTCGCAACGATGCAGCTCGACGTGGACGATTGCTATGAGTCATGCCAAGCTATTCTTGAGACGACTCACCATGTCGAGTGTGAACTGGCAGCGTCTCTGATAATCGTGGGCGATGTTTCAGGGACGTGGTCTGAGCCTGAACGACTACGGGAAATCATCGAGCCGATGAATGCGCTGTACGTAGCCGACGATGATAGCTGAGCGCGAACTAGAAGACATAGGGTGCGGCTGGAGAAAGTTCCGGAGCAAGGCGTGCCTGAGTCCAGTTGATCGGTTCCTGACAGTGGTACGCAGATGCACCCACAAGGACCGAGTAGGAATTAGGACACTAAAATCCCACTAATTGCTGCCCTGTCACGGTAAGTCCTTTCTTATCACAGTTGGTTAGCTAAGTAAATTAGTGCCTTTATTTCTCTAATGATGGCAATGGGTTACGGGGAAATGATCTAGTTTTGCCTCTTGACAAGATTTTGGGCTCGCGAGAGAAAAGCAGGTTCCCTTCGGCAGGCGCAGGGATCCCTGACGGCAAAAAAGGAGAGATGGCGCGGCGGGGGGATCGATAACTCAGGGTATGAGGATCCGGCTGCGCCATCCCAGGAACAAACGGCCACAGGGGCCGCATAGTCCCTTGGAACAAACGACCACGGGGGCCGCATAGTTCCACACATCACTTTGTGAAAGTAGCAATCTACAGCCGTGGCGTACTTGTGACTGTTCAATATTGCTCACTTCTTGAAATAAATCGCATTCGTTTGCCAGTCAGGTCCTTCCTGGCAGCGTTTTACTCCTAGCGGTCGAGGAAGCGGGTGCGATCCTGATCGCGGGGTAGCGCGCAAACTTCGGAGCGGCCGAAAAGGCGGTACCGGTGACGGGCTACGACGTTGTAGGCGGCGTCACGGAAAAATTGGGGCAGGAGTTGCAGGAGGGATGCGGCGGGCCGCCAGAGGCCTGCGAGCTGTTTCAAGACGAAGAGGGCGGCGTCGGAACGGGAGAGCAGATATTCGCCGGGGAGTTCATGGTTGACGACAACGTAGACCGTATCGAGATCGCTAGGGTTGGCGCGGTGGCGGGCGAGGATCGGGGCGGCGAAGGCGTTTTGCAGCGAGGCGAAGCGGAAGACGGCATTGCGATCGCGGCGAAGAATGAATTGGACGAAGCGGTTGCAGAGTCCGCAGACGCCGTCGTAGAGGATGATAGGGTGGGGCATGGTAGGAGCGCGTGCAGGGCTTTACTTCGTTCCTGGCGGCGCGGGCTGCGGGCCCGCGTAGTAGCCGCTCTTGGTTCGCACCACGAGTCTGGCGTGTCCACCTTTGGCCTTGGCCTCGACGCGAATGGTCCGGAAGCCGCCGCTGGATCTGGGAACGGTGGGCTTGTAGCCGATGGTGTACTGATTCTTGATGTCGTGCGCCACTTGCCGGCTGATTTCATCCACTTCATCCAGAGTCTTGGGAAAAAACGCCAGCCCTCCGGTGCGTTGCGCGATGATCTCCAGCGCGCGCCGGGCTCGCTTGGGGTGCTCTTCGTCGCCCAGGATGCCGATGGCATACACCGACGGACCGTTTTCCTCCTGCAACTTCTTGACCGCATTTTCCAGACTATCGCGGCTGGCATTGTCTTCTCCGTCGGTCACCACGAACAACACTTTGCGCTCCAGCCTGGCGTCTCGCTTGAGGTGGTCGGCCGACGCCTCCAGCGCGTCGCGAAGCGCCGTTCCACCGCGGGCATCAATTTTCTCCAGCGCTTCTTTCAACTTCAACAGGTCGTTGGTGAAGTCCTGGTCGAGATAGTATTCGTCGTTGAAATTGACCACGAAGACTTCGTCCCGCGGATTGCTGGAGCGCACCAGGTTCAGAGCCGCCTGGTTCACCTTGGCCCGCTTCTCCTTCATCGAGCCGGAATTGTCAATCACGATGCCCATCGACACGGGGATATCTTCGTTGTGGAACGAAACTATGTTCTGCGGTTTCCCGTCCTCGAATACCGTGAAGGCATCGCGGTCGAGGTTGGTGACAATGTGCTGTTTGTCGTCCACGACGGTGGCGTGCACCAGGACCTCGTCCACGGTCTTGCGGATAACGAAGGTTCCGTTCTCTTCGGAAGGTTGCTGCGGGTTCGAACTGGCGGGAGGCGCAGAAGCCGCGCCGGATTGGGACTGAGGAGGTTGCGATGTGGAGGGCTGGGACTGGGCTGACCCTTCGCCTTCGCCCAGGGCAAGCTTGGACTGGTCGGGGGCAGACTGAAGCTGCGAAGGTTTCCACTGCGCGTGTCCGGCGGAAGGCTGCGCTTGTAGCGCGACCGCAGCCGCAGCCAAAAGCGCGTACTTCAGAAAAAAGAAGAAGGTCGCAGCCCGCTCATTCTTCGGGCGCGTAATATCCGGTCCTGGCATACACTCGGAGTGGCGGCAATCCTTTCGGCGGCAGTAACTTCACTTTTATCTTACGCCATTTGCCGTCCCGCACTCCTTTACTCGGACGATAGCCGAGTATGTATTGGTTGCGCAGCTCGATGCCGATCTTGGTCGCCACATCGGCCAGGTCGTTGGGGTTCTCCACCGTAAAGGCTTGCCCACCGGTCAGTTCAGAGACTTCGCCCAGCAGTGCGGGCCCCAGGCGCTCTTCCTCACTATGAAAATAGCGGTCGTAAATGCCAATGGCGTATACCATCACATCCGCTTCCTTCACCATGGCCTTGATCTCATTCTCGGTATAGCGGCTGTGATTGTCGCCCCCGTCTGAGATGATGAGGAGCGCTTTCTTCGGATACTTTGCCTGCCTCATCTTGCTGACGCCCATGTAGATGGCATCTAGCAGCGCGGTCCGGCGCCGGGGCGCGGTGAAGAGCAGCTTGTCCTGAATGTCATCCACCGAACTGGTGAAGTCCGTTACCAAGTCTGGCTCGTCGGAGAACGTGATCATGAAGAATTCATCTTGCGGGTTGGCGGTTTTGAAGAACTCGATTACCGCATCCTTGGCGCGGTCCATTTTGCTGACCATGCTTCCGCTGGAATCGAAGATCACCCCCAGCGACACGGGCGCATCCTCACTGGAGAAGGACTTGATCTCCTCCTTCGAGCTGCCTTCGAAAAGCTGAAAGTTGTCCTTCTCGAGGCCGGTCACAAGGCGGTTCATGGGGTCGGTGATGGTGACCGGCACCAGTACTAAATCCACAGCAACTTTCAGCGGGCGTATATGTGTGTTCAGAGACGCGGGGACGACGGTCTCGCTGGCGATTTCTTCGGTCTTCGCTTTTTCCGCTTCGTGAGGCTTGACCTCGCGGGGCATGACATGGACATCGTTCACGTCCGTCTGTGCCACCGCGGGCACGGGCAAGGCACATGAGACGCCCAGGGCAAAAAGCAACATCCAGAGGAAAGGCCGGGGCAGGATTCCATGCAGCCGGGCAGAACTTGGGTTCCAGCGTCGAACCAGGGGGGACTTCGAAACCAGATCCCGAACTGTACTCCAAACTAGGGCCTCGGAGCGAGAGAGCCGGCGCCCATCCAGGAGGGCCATAAGCACCTCAATTGCCCGCGATAGTATCACAGCTTTGTTCAAGCGACTGCGGTTTTTTTGTCAAATCTTGGTGATAAATCCCGAATCGACAAACCGCTTCGGGCAATTCGTCATAATCCTTTGAGCACAAACCGGGAGACGACGCCCCCAACTTGTTACAATCAAAGGTTTCCATGGCTGACATACATCCGTTTCGCGCGTATCGCTATGATCCGCAGCAGGTTTCTCCTGCTCAGGTCGTCACCCAACCTTACGACAAGATCACTCCTGCCTTGCAGGATCGTTACTACGCGGCCAGCCCACACAACCTTGTCCGCATCATCCTTGGCCGGAAGGAAGAAAGTGACAATCCGGCAAACAACGTATATTCGCGGGCTGCCGCCCACTTTCGCGACTGGCGGCAGCAAGGCGTTCTGCGCCAGGATTCTGTTCCCTCCCTCTACGGCTACTCTCAGCGTTTTGCTCTGCCCGGCTCGAGCAAAGAACCGACGACCACGGAACTGGAGCGTCGTGGCTTTATCGCTTTGGCTCGCATCGAGGAATATTCCGCCGGAGTGGTCTTCCGCCACGAGCAAACCTTGGCCAAGCCCAAGGCCGACCGCCTCGACCTGCTGCGCGCCACTCGCGCCCATTTCGGACAGATTTTCGTGCTCTATGAGGATTCAGGCCAGGTCGAGTCGCTGCTTGCCACCAGTGCTGATCCAGACATTTCGGTCCCCGATGTTCAGATAAAAGACGAATACGGTGTGGTTCATCGGGTGTGGCAGGTTAAGGATGCCAAACTAATCCATTCCGTCCAAGCCGCAATGAGCGACAAGAAGCTCATCATCGCCGACGGCCACCACCGTTACGAGACCGCTCTCAACTACCGCAACGAACGCCGCGCCGCCGATTCTTCGCAGGCAGAGGCGGCCTCTAGTGCAGCAGCCGCGCCGTACGAATTTGTCATGATGACCTTCGTCAACATCAACAGCCCCGGCCTGCTTATCCTGCCGACGCATCGGCTGGTGCACAGCCTGGATTCCTTCTCAGAAAATGACTTTCGCAATTCAGCTCGGGCGTTCCTTGATGTCGATGAGGTGGATGCATCCCTGGACGCGCCCCGCGCGACTGCGATTCTCCGCGAGTCAGGCCGGTGTGGAACCACTATCCTCGCCGTCACCGCCAACCGCGCCTTCCTGCTGCATCATCCCAATCCAAACATTCCGGAAGTTTTCGCCGGCTTATCCATCAGCCAGCAAGGGCTCGACGTGGTGCAACTGCATAAGTGTTTGCTGGAGAAAGTGCTGAACCTGTCGGAAGAATCCATCCGCAACCAGCAAAATATCTCCTACGTCCGCGACGCCGGCGAGGCCTTGTCGCAAGTGCGGGGCGCAGCCGGCTCCCACGCGAATATCGCTTTCTTGATGAATCCCTGCCGGGTAGCACAAGTGCGGGACATTGCCTTCGCCGGCGAGGTGATGCCCCAGAAATCTACCGACTTCTATCCCAAGCTGCTCAGCGGATTGACCATCTATGCGCTCGATTAGAAGCTGGATGAACGGGCATACGATGCGCGGATCTCGAAGGGTTGGAGTCGCCGGCGGCGCGCTTCTGTTTCTCGCAGTCCTGCTGGTTTCTGGCGCAGCTCCGGAGAAACATCTCTCCGTCTACTCCTCGGTTGCCAACTATTCGCTGCCCATCGTGCAGCGGCAAGGCCACGACTACATTGGGTTGCTGGAATTACTCGATCCGCTCGGCACGGTCAGCGCAAAATCCGACGCGACCCGCTGGCGCTTGCGCTACAACAACATTCTGGGAGAATTTAATGTGGGCAACAGCCGCGCACGGATCCAGGGACGCGACACCGATCTCTCGGGAAAATTCCTTAGGGAAAACGGACGCGGCCTCGTCCCGGTGGCCTCGCTCAATTCCCTGCTGCCCCGCTTTCTGGGAGGCCCCGCAACTTTGCACGAGGAGTCCGGGCGTCTGTTCATCGGCAGCATCGCGACCCACTTCACGGCCACGGTTTCCCCGGACGATCCTTCGCGGCTTGTTTTCAGCTTCACCGCGCCCGTCAATCCGACGGTCGCCACCGAACCCGGCAAACTGCACATGACCTTCAGCCGCGAACCGGTCACTGCGCCAGCCTCTCCCACGTTAACGTTCGGGAGCAAAACCATTCCCTCCGCCACGTATTCGGAAAACAATGGCGCCGCCGAAATCACTGTAACCACGACCGTGCCGCTGATGGCCAGCTTCAGCCCGGATGGCCGAACCGTCACACTCGCTCCCGCGAAATCTCAAGCCACGGCAAGCACAAATGGGCCAACCGGAACTGGCGCGACGGCCGCAACTCCAGTGGAAAACACGATGGGCGCTCAGTCGCCTGCAGCGAGCGCAGCAACTTCCGTGCCGCGCCGTTACTTCGCCATTGTGGACGCCAGCCACGGGGGCAATGACCGCGGGGAAGCCCTCAGCACGACGCTCGCTGAAAAGGACGTTACCGTAGCCTTCGCGCGCCGCCTGCGCCAGGAACTCGAGAATCGCGGAATCCCTACGCTGGTCTTGCGCGATTCGGACGCCAATCTCTCGCTGGATGAGCGCGCCTCCTTCGCCAACACCACGCACGCCGCCGTTTATGTCGCTTTGCATGCGGCCTCCAACGGGCACGGGGTTCGCCTTTACACGGCGCTGCTTCCCTACGGCGGTGAGGAAGACCGCGGCCCGTTCCGTTCCTGGACCACGGCCCAACAATCCTCCATCCCCCTCAGTCAAGTGGCGGCTGCGGGCGTGGCTGCGGAATTGAGAAGGCAACAGGTCACCGTCCGAACGCTTACCGCGCCGCTGCGCCCCTTGAATAACATCGTCACGGCTGCCATTGCGGTCGAGGTTGCGCCGCCCGCATCCGATCTTTCACGACTCACTTCGCCGGAGTATCAGCAGCTCATCGCCAGCGCCGTGGCCAACGGGATCACCGCCGTTCGCGCACAGCTCGGAGCCGCTCCATGAAATTGGGCAATTTTGCGATCGGGTCATTCAGTGATTTAATGCCTCGGTCCTTAAATCTTCTAGATCACAAAATGACGCGATCACTAAATCACCCGATTCCGCTCCCATGATTCCACGCCATTTTCTCATCGGAGTCTTGGTGCTGTTGGCTGCCGTGCTGGGCATGAGTCTCTACGTTTGGCACATGCGCGGACGCGCTGCGGCGAATCCTGCCGCCTCCGGCGATACGCGTCCCGTCGTGCCTCCCGTGGCAGGACCTACGGAGCGAGTTACGCTGTTCGTCGCCTATGACGATATCGGTGTGCTGCACGCGCAGGGCGCGCAGATTCCACTGCCTTCAGTCCGCCAGCAACGCGCCGAGGAATTACTCCGTGCCCTGCTTGCGCTTTATCTAGACAAATCATCGCCCCATCCGCTGCCGGAGGGCGCCGACGTTCGCAGCGTCTACCTGGTCGATCCCGGACTCGCCGTCATCGACATCAACGCAGCCTTCGCCGACGGACACCGCTCCGGCGTCCTGTCCGAAGAACTCACCGTGGCGTCCCTGATCCAGACGCTCTCCGCGAACATCCCCGGCATTGTTAAGGTGAAGATTCTGGTGGAAGGTAAAGAGCGGGAAACTCTGGCTGGCCATGCCGATCTCTCCGCGTTTTTCGAGGTAGCCGGTATCAATCAGCTAACCGCGCAGTCTGCAGTCGACGCAGTAGGCGCATCATTATTGCGAGGGCGGGCGAGTCACGGGCCTGCCCAGAGCGAGGCGGGGATTTCTGCTGTCTCTACTCCACCTTCTCCGCGATCCACCGTGAAACCGCCGTTACCAACTTCCGAGGAGCAAAGCGTACTGACTCCGCCACCAGCCAATTGTGCGCGCCCGAGATGACGACGGTTCGTCCAGCCATCAAGCCGCGATAGCCGTCGCGTGCAACCGCTTCGGCGTTCATCGCTCCGATTTTCTTGAATAAACGCGTGTTCTGGGTGCCGGCGCGCTTGGCAAAGCTTGTGTCGGTGGCTCCCGGACAAAGGCAAGTTACGCTCACACCCGATCCATCTACTTCATTCGCGAGCGCTTCGGAAAAAGAAAGCACATAAGCCTTGGTCGCATAATAGACCGCCATCAGCGGCCCCGGTTGAAAAGCCGCGGTGGAGGCCACGTTCATGATCCTGCCACTGCGCCGAGTGAGCATGGGCGGAAGGAACAGCCGGGTCAGATGAGTGAGCGCCGTTATGTTGAGATGAATCTGCCCCAGGATTTCTTCCTCCGGCATGGAGGCGAACTCGCCGAAGGCGCCGAAGCCGGCGTTGTTCACGAGAATATCGACCGCAATTTGCTCGCGCTGCAATTGATCGAAGAGAAACTGCGGAGCTGGCGCCGCGGCTAGATCAAGCGCAACGGCTCTTCGCCGTAATCCCAAATTGGCTCTTGCAGTTCATCAGCGATCTGGTTCAGCTTGTCTGAACTGCGAGCTACGAGAACAAGGTCGTAATGGTCGCGTGCAAACAGCTTGGCCAGTTCATATCCGATGCCGCCGGAGGCGCCGGTGATGAGGGCAGTCTGAAGCTTCAGGCTCATAAACGCACCTGAAAGAATCCTAAACCCAAGTCTTAAACGCGGGTGGGAACGTTTGCGGTCAGAGCGGTCATGGCTCGCCACGCGGAATTTCCTAGAAACAGAAAGGCGCGGGCGAGTTGCCCGCGCCCGCACAAACCGATCCAAACGACTACGCGCCAGCCAGCACCGGCTCGACTCCATAGATCGAATGCCAGGAAGTCGCGGCCTTCAGCTTGCCATTCACGTTATTGATGTTCTTCACGCCTTCGGTCTCCAGCCACGAGCGGAAAGCCGCAGCGCCTTGCTTGCCATAGATGGGGATGCCGTCCTTCCAGGTTGCGCGTCCGCACAGCACGCCGTTGAACTTCACCCCGGACTCGCCCGCCAACTCCAGGGTCTCGCTGAATTCCGCGTTGCTCACTCCGGCAGAAAGGTAGATGAACGGCCTGGTCGCCACGTTCGCCGCTTTGTGGAAGAAGTCGATCGCTTCCTTTTTCGTGTAAGCCTTCTGCCCGCTGAAAGACTTCGTGCCTTCGACGAACTTCATGTTCACAGGGACTTCCACCTTCAGCACGTCGACGCCGTAGCGGTCTTTGCTGAACTCGCGCATGCTGTCGGTGACGATCTGCGGCTTCTTCCTGGCGTACTCCAGTCCCTTCTCATCGGCACCCTCTTCGTACCCCACAAACTCCAAAAAGAATGGAATGTCATTGGCGCGGCATTCATCCCCGATGCGCTCGACCCAGGCATGTTTCTTGTCGTTCACTTCCTTGGGATCGAACGGGGTGTAGTAAAGCAGAATCTTCACGCAGTCCGCCCCGGCTTCTTTCAGACGCCGCGCCGACCAGTGGTCGAGCAAGTCGCCCAATCGTCCTGGACCGGTCTTGTCGTATCCCGTCTTCTCATAGGCCAGCAGCAGACCCGCGTTTTTGGCCCGGCGTTTGGAGGCCGGCAGTCCCCACTCCGGATCCAGCAGGATGGCGCTGGCATGCGGGGTCAAAACTTCCGTGACCAAGGTTTTGAATTCTTCCATCATGGCGTCGCTGACTTCGCCGCCTTTTTCTTTGGCCAGCGACTTCTGCAGCGACCCGCGCTGATCCATCGCAGCCGCAGCGATCACGCCATGTTCGTTCGAGACTTTTCTGAGACCCGCAAGTTTGCCAGGGGTGAGCTTCATAGATTCCTCCAGGAGTGCAAGAAGATGAGTGAAGCCAATTGTAAACCAAATGCCTTGACCGCCGGCATTAAAAGTAGGTAATATAACTACTTCGAGGGTCTGAGCATGGAGAAAGCCATTTCGGCTGCAGACGCCAACCGGAAGTTCTCCCAGGTGTTGCGGGATGTCCGGGAAGGACAAAGCTATGTGGTGACCAGCCATGGCAAAGCTGTGGCACGGATCGCCCCGGTCAAAGAAAACGGCGCGACGGCGGCCAGCGCCCGCGTGTCTCTGCTCGGCCGTTTGCGAGCCGAGCGGGTGGTCAAGATCGGGCGCTGGAAGCGAGACGAGCTCTACGACTAGGTGGATCCTGTGAGGCTGGCGCTCGATACCAACGTTCTGGCCTACGCGGAAGGCGTAAACGGCGCCGCAAGAAAGAAAACTGCTCTCGAAATCATCGCCAAGCTGCCCGCCGGCTCGACCTTCCTGCCGGTTCAAGTGTTAGGGGAACTCTTCCACGTGCTGGTGCGAAAGGCCGGGCGTCCGCCGGAACGGGCGCGGGCTGCGATCTTAAGCTGGCAGGATGCCTTTCCCCAGATCGAAACCTCGCCCAGCATTCTGGTCGCCGCCGTCGATTTGGCGGCGCGCCACGGCTTCAGCATTTGGGACGCGGTAATTCTCGCCGCTGCGGCTGCCACGGGCTGTCGTTTGCTGCTTTCTGAGGACCTTCAGCCGGGCTTCACATGGAATGGAGTGACGGTTACCAATCCGTTTTCAGCGGCCAAGCATCCGCTGTTGGAGGCGTTGCTCGAGCCCTGACTACCCCGCCCAGTTCTGCACTTTCAATCCCCGCACCCGCCGGAATTCCCTCTCGTTGTTGGTGACCAGGGTTAACCCTGCCGCCATGGCGTGCGCAGCAATCCAAAGGTCGTTGTTGCCAATCATCTCGCCCTTCGACTCCAATTCGGCACGAATCGCTCCGTAAGTTTCGGCCGCGCTTTCTGGCAAAGCCAGCGCAGGCAGCAAACGGACCAACTCTCGCAGTCGCTCCAGCGCCGCTGCGCGCTGGGCACTCTTGGCCGCGCCATAGAGCAGTTCGCCATACGTGATCACTGAAAGCGCCGCTTCTCCCGGACGAAGCTTGCGGAACCGCCGCAAAACCTGCTCCGGCCGGCTTTGCCGGATATAGATACAGATGTTCGTGTCCAACAGGTAGCGAGGCTCCATCACAGTCCTTTGCGTTTCTGCGGCCGATCCTTCTCGCGTCCTGCGATTTCAAAGTCGTCGGGCAGGTCAGCGAGCAGGTCGAACGCCCGAACCATGCTTCCAACCTTCTCCCGCAAGATGATCTCTTCGCCTCGCCGAAAGATCTCGACTTCTTCACTCTTTAATCGAAATTGCTTCGGCAACCGGACGGCCTGACTGTTGCCTGACCGGAACACGCGTGCCGTACCCATGCCCTGAACCTCCTAGCGTATATACGCTCAGTATATACAAAAGTCAGGCCGCCTGGATACGTTGAAATGGTTGCCCAGCGGAAGGGGTGCCAAACCGCCAGGGTGGGCTGCTGGTCGCTAAGAAGGTCACTTTGAGCGGAAGCCTTGGTGGAATCAGTTCTATTTCACCGCTACACCCGAGGGATAGTTAAGCGTGCCAACCGGCCCAAGCGGGTTCAAAGCTCCAGTGGAGGGGGTGATGGCATATTGGGACAGGGTCCCGGCGGTGAGGTTGGCCACGAACACCCAACTGTCGTCGCTGCGAATTGCAATCGAGTTCGGCCCTATACCTGTGGCCACGGGCGCAAGGAATGGCGTCAAGGCGCCAGTAACTTTGCTGATCTCGTAGCCGGAAATGCTGCCCCCCGCATTCACTACGTATAAGGAAACGCCGTACGCATCCACCGCCATGGGCCCTGGAGACTCTCCGGCAGCGTACGGCAAACCGATCGAGTGCAGACTAAAGTCGGCGACCGGGCAGGGTGGCTGCGAAAGGAGATTAATAGCGCTGCAGATCTTGTAGGCGCTGACGTTATTGGTCGTGGCATTCGCCACGTACACGAACCGGTTACAGGGATCGACCGCGACTCCGGCGGGGAGAGTGCCGGTGGGAATTCCCGGCACAGAGATTGAATAGGGCACCAGCGTCAGGGTGCCCGCAGACGGATCCACGGAGTAGTTCAAGAGCACGTAATTGCTGGAATCCGTCACGTAGAGATTCTCCGTCGTCGGAGGCGTTTGCCCGGAACAATACGAATGCTGCACGGGGTAAACCGTTGGGGTCACGGCGAGAGCCGAGGCGCTGGGGGTTTGGCCGCCCGGCACGACCGGGAGGGGGAACGGGGAGCCGGACGCTTCTGTCAAGCTGCCATTACTGCCGATGGCGAGCACTGAGACCGAGCCCGGTACGCCGCTCGTCGCGCTGTCGGCTACGAAAAGAAACTTACCCGCAGAGTCCATAACCAGGGCCACGGGCAAAACAGGGATTCCGCCGCTAGTGTCGTTGAGAGTCGTCGTCGTACCTGCCCCCAACTTGCCGTCCGAGCCAATCGGAAACACCCCGATTCCGGTGACGCTGGGAACCAGTGCTGCACTCTGATACATGATCACGTAGGCGTGCGTACCCGACGGATCAAGGATAACGGGGCCTGGCACTCCCGGCGTGGGCGGGCCGTTTACATTGTTGATCTGCGACATCGCGCCGTTGGCCAGATTGAGGCTGAAGGTCTCCATCACCGCCGAGAACTGAGTGGGCACCACTACCAGACCATTGGAGGAGGAGGAAGACGAGTACTTGGTGCTACACGCCAGCAGGAAGCCGATTGCAACCAGAGCCAGAACCGCCACAATCCAGGTAAACCTTGTCCGCATTCTTCGCTTTATCTCCTAGGAACGTGCTGATGCATCCCGCGGCGTGCACCGGGCATAAACACTATTTGAAGGCGTGAATTGCCATCCATTTATGTATCAGGAATGCGCGGGAAGAGCAAACGCCACCTGGAGTTATTGGAACCGCGGAGACGGCCGCGAGTTGCCTAGCAGTACCGAGTGGCTAGTACCGAGTAAATGCGATGGAGTGACGCGAAATCGCGGGAAGGGAGGGTTTGCTCGGTACTAGGTACTAGGTACTAGAGTTTCGACAGCTTCTTCTGCAGCGGCGCCCGCCGGCATAAGAGGCAGGTGGATCTCGACCATCAGTCCGCCTTCGGCCCGGTTCTGAGCCGCGACGCGTCCGCCATGGAAGCGCACCGCGCGTTCCGTAATGGCCAGTCCCAGACCGACCCCGCCCGTCTGCCGGCCGCGAGCGTCGTCCAGGCGGTAAAACGGCTGGAACAACTTCTCCAGCGCATCGGCGGGAACGCCGGAACCGCAGTCGGTAACGCGAACTACCGCTTCCGCACCGGCGGCACTTTCCGTTTTCTCTAAGTGGATCTCAACCGTCGTGCTTTCGCGGGTGTAACGGATGGCATTGCGGACTACATTCTCGATTGCACTGTGCAGCAGGGAAGCGTCTCCACGCACTCCCCAGCTTTCCGCAGGAATTTCGGTGTGTACGTGGCAGTGCCGCGCCTGCGCTTCGAACTCGGCATCCTCGGCCACATTGAGCACAATCTCATCCAGCAAAACCGGCGCGGTGGAGACGCGCTGCTCGCCATCTTCCAGGCGGGCCAAGGTGAGTAGGCGGCCAATCAGTTCATTGAGGCGGCCGGCTTCGAGTTCGATGCGCTCCAGCATGGTCGCACTCTCCGGGCCGGAGCGCTGCCGCGCCAGGCCGAGAGCTACATTCAAGCGCGCCAGGGGAGAGCGTAATTCATGAGAAATGTCATTCAGCAGACGCGACTGGGCGTTGACTAAAGTCTCCAGCCGCGCTGCCATGGCGTCGAAGTCGCGAACCAATCCGGCAATCTCGTCACGCCTCTTGCTGTTGGGGTTACCGGCGCGGGCGGTGAGGTCGCCCGCGGCAAGTTGCTGAGTTGCGGCGCGCAGGCGCGTGACCGGCTTGGTCATATACCAGGCTAGGAAGTAGCAAACCAATCCCGAAGACAGAACAGCGATGATCAAACTTGGAAAGGGCATGCCGCGCGGTCCGAGAAAGACCCGCGGCCCGGGTGGCAACTGCATCGCGATGGTGTAGAGGTGGTGCCCATCGCTGGAGGCCCGCGACTCGGTCAGGATTTGCGGTCGCGGGAAAAGCACTCCGGGATATGGCGGGACCGGCCGGCCGGCGCCAACATGCTCCGCCCAGCCCGGGCTCGAACGCCCTGAAATTTCCTTTCCCTGTTCATCGAAGACGTAGACGCGCACGTGCTGCGTGCTCTGCAGGTTCTCCAGGTATTCGTGAGCTTGCGCCGTCCCGCCTCGCTCATAGGCGTCGATCGCCTCGGTGAGCGCAGTCGAGCGCTGTGCCTCCCACGAGGCATTGGATTGCGGCCGGAACGCCAGCATCACCAGGAGAGCGATCACCAGAAACAAGGCCTGCGCCACCCAGAAGGAAAGAAAAATTTTGAGGAACAGGCTTTTCATGATGTGGCCTTCACCTTTTCCCCAGCCTTCTCCCGCGGGCGGGCAAAGATGTAACCGACGCCGCGGATCGTCTTGATATGCTCGTCGGCGTCGGTATCGCCGAGCTTCTTGCGGACTTTGCTGACGTGCATGTCGATGCTGCGGTCGAAAGGCGAGAACTTGCGGCTGAGCACGGCATTGACTAACCGTTCGCGCGGGACGACGCGACCGGCCTCCCGCAATAGCACTTCCAGGAGATTGAATTCGACCGACGTCAGGTCGACAGGTTGGCCGTCGCGGCGCACACTGCGGGTGGCGGGGTCGAGTTCGATTTCTCCTACCCGGACGATCTCTGGAGTGGAGGGAACCGATTTGTCACTGTGCGCGCGGCGCAGGATGGCTCGAATGCGGGCCACGAGTTCCCGCGGATTGAAAGGCTTGGGCAGATAGTCGTCGGCGCCGATCTCCAAACCGACAATGCGGTCCACATCCTCCCCGCGCGCTGTAAGCAAAAGCACCGGCAGGCGGGACGTGGCGCGGATTCTGCGCAGCACCTCGAAACCGTTGATGCCGGGCAACATTACATCCAGGATCACCAGCAGGTAACCGCCGCCGGTGGCGCGTTGCAGTCCGCTCTCGCCGTCATGCACCGACTCTACCGTGAACCCCTCGGCGTGCAGGTACTCGCCGACCAAAGTGCAGAGTTCGACGTCATCATCGATGATCAGAATGCGTTCCATCTTTGCAGCTTTCATTGTGCACCAGGCAGCGGGAGGTAACGGTAAAGAATTGTCACCACGCTATTAAACGCTATTGCCGGAAAATGGATTTCCTGTTTGACAAAACTTTACTCGGATTGACCGACTTTTTACTACATTTCCGCGGGAACCGTGTTCTCATAAGTGTACGCAAAATAGCCCAGGTTCCGGGAAGGAACCGGCCGTTAGGAGTCAGGAGTTTATGAAATCGATTCGTTTTCGGTTCCTTGTAGCAGCGCTGGCAGTGATGCTGGGGGCTGCGATCGCCAAGTCGCAAACCGCGGATGCAACTGCGCCTCCGCCCAGGCATGAGCATGCATGGGGCATGCACGGACACATGATGGGCTTCCCTTTCAAACAGCTGGACCTGAGCGACGCCCAGCGCGAGCAGGTAAAAGACGTCATGCAGAAAGAGCACTCCACGATGAAGCCGCTGATGCAGCAGGTTCATGGGATGCAGCAGCAGCTTAAGCAGTATTCGGAAGGCACCTACGATGAAGCCAAGGTGCAGGCTCTAGTGGCGCAGCAGGCGCAGACGCTGGTGCAATTGAAGGTGCAGGAGACCCGGATTCACAGCGAACTGTACCAGTTGCTCACACCGGACCAGCAGGCCAAGTTGAAAGAGATCGAAGCCAATCGCGAAGCGCGCATGCAGCAACACATGCAGGGCAAAGCGCCGGCCGCCCCGCAGCAGTAAGGCGGCAGGCTTCCGCTTCTTGGTTTGGTTGGCAGCAGGCGCGGGGTTGGCCCTCTCTCTCTGACCCCGCGCCATTTCTATCGGCATTCTTCGAAGGTACGGTGCCATGGATATGGTTCAGGTATTCATCTTCGACGCAGGATGGATCTTTTTCGCCGCCTGGGGGATGGCTCTTGCGGCGGTCAGTGTAATCGCCTTTGGCCGGGATATTCTTCCCATCGCACAGCGCGCAACGGTCAGGGAGAAACACCTTACGTCTTAGGTGCTAGGTCTTGGGTGTTAGGTATCCAATCACCTGAGACCTACCGCCTAAGACCGCTTCCCCTGCCTCTCCGCACAGGTCCTATCACCTGAGACCTATCACCTAAGACCTGTTTCCTGCACCCTCCCCTGCTAGAATTTCATCTACACAACCTGCATGATTCCCAAGAGTATGCGTCCGCTCGTGCCTTACCTCAAGCGCTACCGCTGGGGTTTTGTGGCGGGCGTTTTCTGCATTTTCCTGAGCAACGGCGCCTGGGTGCTTCTGCCGCAGGTCATCCGCCACGCGGTGGATGATCTCAACACCGGAGTCACCTCCGCGAAGTTGCTGCACTTCGCGTTGCAGATGCTGGAGGTCGCCGCGGTCCGTGGGGTCTTCCTGTTTCTGACGCGCTGGATCGTGATTGGCATCTCGCGCGACATCGAGTTCGATCTGCGCAACGATCTTTTTGCCCACCTGGAGACGCTCTCCTACTCCTACTACCAGCGCATGCGCACGGGCGACATCATGGCCAGGGTGACGAATGACTTGAATGCGGTGCGCATGCTGCTGGGCCCGGCAATCATGTACTCGGCGAACACGCTCGTCTTCACTGCCGCGGCCCTGTCGTTCATGTGGCGCATCAGTCCCAAGCTGACGTTCTACGCGTTTCTGCCGCTGCCCGTTGTCAGCATTGTTATTCAATACTTCGGGCGGCGCATTCATGAGCGCTTCGAGAGAATTCAGGCGATGTTCTCCGATATCTCGGCGCGGGCGCAGGAGAATTTTTCAGGCGCACGCGTAATTCGCGCCTACGTGCAGGAAGAAGCGGAGATCGCGTCCTTCGAGAGCGCCAACCAGGAATACATTGCGCGCAGCCTGAAGCTGGTGCGGCTCATGGGCATGCTCTGGCCTACGCTGGAACTGATGCTTGGGCTGGCGGTCGTGATCGTGTTGTGGATCGGGGGCGGCGAAGTGCTGGCGGGGCGCATGGAGATTGGCGGCTTCGCGGCCTTCAACATCTACATGCTGCAGTTGACGTTTCCCGTGATCGCGCTGGGTTGGGTGGTCAACATTTTCCAGAGGGGCACGGCGTCGCTGATTCGCCTGAATGAGATTCTGCAGGAGCAACCCGAGATCAAGGATGATGCCGCGGCACGCGACCGGCAGGCAGAAGGCGAAATCGAATTCCGCGGACTGAATTTTGCATACGACGGCAAGCTCGTGCTGCGCGATTTGAATCTGCGCATCCCCGCCGGCAGCAGTATGGCGATCGTTGGCCCGACGGGCTCGGGAAAAACCACGCTGGTCAGCCTGATTCCACGCATTTATGACGCTGCGCCCGGGATGGTTCTGGTGGATGGACGGCCGATTCGGGAGTTTTCCCTGGCATCGCTGCGCAAGAATGTTGGCTTTGTGCCGCAGGAAACGTTTTTGTTCAGCGACCGCATTCGGGAAAACATTGCGTTGGGCGTGGAGTCCGCTACGGATCGGGAGATTCACGAGGCAGCCGAAGCCGCCAACATCGCCCAGGATATCGAGAGCTTTCCCGAGCAGTATCGAACCATGGTGGGCGAGCGTGGGATCACGCTCTCTGGAGGACAGAAGCAGCGCACTGCGATTGCGCGCGCTTTGATTCGCAACCCGCGCATTCTCATTCTGGACGACGCGCTTTCCAGCGTCGACACGCACACCGAAGACAAGATCCTGAATCACCTGCGCGAAGTAATGCAAGGCCGTACCACCATCTTCATCTCCCACCGGGTTTCTACGGTACGCAACGCCGACCGCATCGCCGTGCTGCACGACGGACGCATCGTCGAATCGGGTACGCACGACGAACTGCTCGCCTTGAACGGCTACTACAGCGACCTGTATAACAAGCAATTGCTGGAAGAAGAACTGGCCGAGGTTTGAGCCCGCAGCAAGGGTACAACCTTCTTCAGCGCAGCCAGCCGGAGGGATTGCGCCGTGAATCATCCCACAGAGACTCAGGACGGCACTGCCCGGCCTGTCAGCCGATGGCAGGGCGGCACTTATCATCCGTACCAGACGCGACGCATGTTGGCCCTGGAGGGAGTGGAACTCGCCTCTTTCGCGCGGCGGGCGGGGGCTCTGGGAATCGATTTTGTAGCGATTGTGGCCGTCTTTTTCGTCATCGCGATCCCGATCGCTTCCGTGTGGAGCAAGGCGCACCACATAAACGTTCACCTGGACTTCAAACCTTTTGAAAACTGGTATAGCACGATTTTGCCCGTGGTCTACTTCGGCCTCGTCGTGTGGATGACGAATGGCCGGACGCTGGGCAAGTGGCTGACCGGTATTCGCATCGTTTCCGTGGTTCATGAACGAATCAGCTTTTGGCACTCCGTCGAGAGAGCACTGGGTTATGGGGCCTCGCTGTTGGAAGCCGGTTCGGGCTTTTTTCAGTACCTTGTGAACCCAACTCGACAGACCGTACACGACCGGATTGCGGAGACCATTGTGGTACGGTTGCGGAGCTAGCCGGAAACACTTTGCCATGCAGCGAGTCGACTCACCTGAGATTCTCGATTCCGACGCTTGCTCGCCTCGCGAAGTGGAGGCGGTTCTGACGGTCTTGGGGCGGATCAACCGCTGGTTCGGCGGCGTCGCCACCACGCAAAAGATGGTGGATCGCGTGGCTCAGGCTTCCCGGGCGAAACATTTTTCTGTGCTGGAAGTCGCGGCTGGGTCGGGGGAAGTCCCGCGGATGGTCCGGCAGAGGCTAGCGCGGCGTGGGATTACGCTCGATGTGACGCTGCTGGACCGGCAGCGGTCTCATCTACCGGGGGGGAACCATGGCGTTGTGGCCGATGCGCTTGCCCTGCCTTTCGGTGATGGCGCCTTCGATCTGGTGAGTTGCAACCTCTTTGCCCATCATCTAAATGCGCAGCAACTGGCCCCGTTCGTGAGCGAGGGTCTGCGGGTGAGCCGGCGGGCAGTGCTGATCAATGACCTCATTCGGCATCCGCTGCATCTGGCTTTGGTTTACGCCAGTTTCCCTATCATGCGTAACCGGGTGGCCTGGCTGGACGGGCTGACCTCGGTGCGCCGAGCTTATATTCCGGACGAAATTCGGAGCATGCTCGCGGCCGCTTTTTCTCCGGCAGAGGCGCGGGTAGAGATCTCGCGCAACTATCTTTTCCGCATGGGAGTGATTGTGTGGAAGGGACCCGGCTGACCTCAGGTGCTAAAGCCCGATTCAAGTGTTGGCTTTGAATGCAGGCCTGGAAGGCCTGCTCCACCCGCGCTAGCGGACTACCAGCACTTCTCTGATGTTGTCGCGGGCGAGAAAGAACTTGATGGAAGCGAAGTCGCGGAAAAGGTTTTCGATGTGGCGGTTGTTAAACACGCGCTGCAGCTGGAAACCATCCGTCGTGGCGGTGGGCGCTGCTCCGGTGGAAGCGCGGCGGGCTTCCTTGCGCAGCTCAATCTTTTTCATCTCGAGAGTGTCAGCGCCAACGATGTGAAAGCGGTGACAGGGCGAGTCCGGACCGGCGTCGCGGGTATGGAAGAACGCCAGCAGCATGCCTCCGGGTTTCAGCACCGACCACAAGCGGCCGACCACCGGCTTCACCAGGCTCTCATCGAGGTAATCCGGCAGATTCCAGCACAGGACGACGTCGAAGTGAGCCGCCGGGTAGACCAGGTTGTCGGCGAGAAACTTGCGGCTGTCGAGAGCAGCGACTCCGTTCTCGTCTGTGGTGAGCAGATCGGGATCGGTGGAGGCGGTAAGCAGGTCTTCGCTGTAGATTCTGTGGCCACGTTCGGTGAAGTGGCGGATGTTGGTAGCTGAGGTCGACCCCAGGTCCAGAACGCAGAGGCCTTCCGCGGACTCCCATGTGCGAGACAGCTCTCCCAGGCCGCTGGAACGGCGGGTCAGTTTCTGCGAGCCCTGCTCCGGGATGCTCTCCGGTCCGGATGAACCGCGAAAGAGTTTCATGAAATTCTGTGAGACTGACGACATCCTGACTTCGTAACTCCTGAGGCGATCTCTCTCATCCCTGGCAACCTCGTCAAAAAACCGGGTTATCGGGCGAGCGCCTTATTCACTTCACATCGGCCCGGTGAGTATCAACCTTGCCCTTTAGAGATGCGCCTTCTTCGATCGAGATGCGCTGCGTGGCGATATCCCCGGTGACGATTGCGGACTTGCGCAATTCGACGCGCTCGCTGGCCTGAATGTTGCCCTCCAGCTTGCCTTGCACGACCACGCCTTTGGCCTCGACACCGCCTTTGACCTGGCCGTTGGGGCCAACCGTCAAGTTGTTGCCCTTGAGAGCGATGCTGCCTTCGACCTGGCCATCAAGATATAGATCTTCGCTGCCGGAAAGTTCGCCCTTGATGAAGACCGACTTGCCGATTTGTGCAAACCCACTTTGTAACCCACTGGCGGGTGCGCTCATTGGACGTTCTCCTGATACAACGCCATCCGTGCAACCTAATCAGTACAAAGCAATCAGTGCGGCGAGAATCCGAAAAGGTTTGCTTCCGAATCACAATTCATGAGGCAATACCGGAAGGCCGCCACTAAAACGACTATACGCAAGGCACAGAGGGCGCGGCAAGTAACCCGCAGAGAATTCCCTAAGACCAATTGTTACACTAGGAGTGTGCCGGACCGGACGACACAGGCGGGGTTCGCTCGTATCGCCACCGCGGTTTTGCTGAGTGCCCTGCTCGCGGGGATGAGCGCGAGTTCCATGGATGCCCGCTCGCCCTCGAGTTCCTCTCAGGATTCGGTTTCTCCCGTCGAAATGGTGCGGACTGCGGTAGCCAATGAGGTGGCAGCCGCCAATGACAATTCGACGAAGCACATGTTCCGCTCCCGCAAGCAGACCCCACAGGGCTCGCAGACCAGGCTTTATGTGGAAACTCGCGACGCCATGGCTGGCATGACGATTGCCTACAACGACAAGCCGCTCGCGCCGGAACAGATTCGGGGCGAAGAAAGCCACCTGGCGTGGCTTGCAAGCAATCCGGAGCAGCTTCGCCACAAGCATTCGCAGGAGCAGGAGAGCGCTGAGCGCACGCTGCGCATCGTGAAAGCCTTGCCCGATGCCTTTCTTTACGAGTACGACGGCGAGGATCGAGGCGCGGCGGACCTGGGCAAGGATGGAGACCGGCTGGTGCGACTGAAATTCCAGCCCAATCCGGCATATCATCCACCTTCTCGTGTGGAAGATGTGCTCACCGGCATGCGGGGAATTGTCCTGGTTGATTCCTCGGCGCAGAGAATTGCAAGAATCGACGGCACTCTGTTCAAGGAAGTCAGTTTCGGCTGGGGGATTCTGGGGCACCTCGACAAGGGCGGACATTTTCTGGTGGAGCAGAGCGAAGTTGGCGACAGCTCCTGGGACATCTCGCGCATGTCGTTGAGCTTTACCGGCAAGATTCTCCTGTTCAAGAATATTGCGATCAAGTTCGACGAGGTCTTCAGCGACTTCCGGCGCGTGTCCGCGGACACCACGTTTGCCCAGGGAGTGGAGATGCTGAAAGCGGAACAGGCAAGGCTGGGAGAGAATCACACACCGGCAGCAGCAGTGGCGGGGCCGAAGTCGCACTAGGAAGAGCCGGTCAACGAGCGTAATGCGATCGTTGCGCCAATTGGCGTGGCCGCTGTGCAACGTCAACTGCTTTCATGCCACCGTATGCAGCCAGAATGTATACGCAGGAGGCACCTATCGCTGAGACACCAAAGGCTGCCATCAACGGGAATACTGCGAAAGGGACAGCCACTGTAATGCTAACTGGCCATGTTGTGCGACGCGCAATCAGGCGTGCAACCGCCGCCGACAACGATGCAGCAATCGGGAACAACAACCAAGTGCTAACCATCACCGCTGTACTGACCGCGGCAAGAGGGTGGGGAAAGCGGCGAACTACCTCCTCCGACGTTGCGTGATTCGCTGTCCAAATAAAAGCTCCGATGGTCGTGAAGCGCAGCTGGAACCACACCCCAAGCATCAGAAGTATCAATGCAACCAGTAAACCGACAGCCCCAGCTAGGATTTGCCGCGCCATGAATGCTCTCCGAAGGTAATTGGAGCATAGCTGGCGCTGATGCTCCAGATTACGGGAGTTCTCCGCGTCAGCTAAGGCAGTCCGTAACTATTAAAATCAGCGATTGCACCAATGCCATTCGCGAGACGGCTCCACCGTCATGCGCGCAGCGTTTCCTTCCTGACTGTCAACTTCTCGATCAGACCTTCTCTGATCCGATAGCCCGTCCCGGGCTGATCGCTGATTCTGATCATGCCTTGCGGGGAAACTTCCACCTCTGGATCGATGATGTCTTCCTTCCAGTAGCGCTTGGAAGCGGAGACGTCCCCAGGCAGGCTGAAATTCTCGAGCGTGGAAAGCGCGATGTTGTGGGCGCGGCCGATGCCCGACTCCAGCATGCCCCCGCACCAGACAGGAATTTTTTGCGCGTGGCAGATGTCGTGGACCTTTTTGGCTTCGGTGAATCCGCCGACGCGGCCGACTTTGATGTTGATGATGCGGCATGCTCCGGTCTCGACCGCAATCGCCGCGGTGCGCGCGCTGACGATAGACTCATCCAGGCAGATCGCGGTGCGCAGTTCTTTTTGCAGGCGGGCGTGGTAGAAAATGTCGTCCTCCCAGAGGGGTTGCTCGATCATCAGCAGGTTGAACTGGTCGAAGGTTCGCAGGTGCTCGACTTGATCGAGCGTGTAGGCGGAGTTGGCGTCGCAGCTTAGCGTGATGCCCGCCCAGCGTGAGCGGATCTTCTCCAGCACATTTACATCCCAGCCCGGCTTGACCTTGACCTTAATGCGGCGGTAGCCCGCGGCCAGTTCAGTCTCGATTTTATCGAGTAACTGCGCGACGGAATCCTGAATGCCGATAGAAACTCCGCAGGAGATTTCAGTGCGCGTGCCGCCCAGCAGCTTCCACAGTGGCACGCTCTTCTGTCGGGCCTCGGCATCCCACAACGCGTTCTCGACTGCCGCTTTTGCCATTCGATGACCGCGCACTCTGGAGAGTAGAGCCGCACAATCGCGCGCCGAATCGAGTTTGCATCCGAGCACAGCAGGAGCAAGATGGCGAGTGATCGTGAGCCACGCGCTGTCGGTCCACTCGCTGCTGTAGAAGGGATCTTCGCCCGCCACGCACTCACCCCAGCCGTTAACTCCGTCGCAATGCGCGGTAAGCAGCAGGATGCGGCGGCTGAAGGTGCGCCCGAAACTCGTCTCGAAGAAATGGACGAGCGGCATGTGAATCTCGCGCAGCGTGATGGCTTCAATCTTCATAATTCAAAAGCAGTCTCACCACATAGACACAGAGTCACAGAGAAATTCTTAAGAAAAACCACAGAGACCTGGTTTTCTCTGTGACTCTGTGCCTCTGTGGTGAATCAGTCTTTTGACGCATACGACCACTCCTCGTCCCACTCGCCGAGCAGGAACTTGCCGTTGCCAGCGGCGTCTCGCTCGTAACCCAGCACCGCGAGCCCGCCGTCGAAGGCCCGAAGAAATTGCTCGCGGTTACGTTCCTGCACGTGCTGCGCCTTGGCTCGCGTCTCCGGCGCCGCTTTCCACTCATAAATCTGCGCTGGAACTTCAATGGCGGTCTGTTGGTTGAATGCAGGGTTCCTTGCCGTTGCCAACAAAGTTTCTACACGCCTGGACTTCAGCCACCACTCGCCGATGAGCCGGTCGCTGGGAAGGCCGCCCTGCAGCGGCGATGACGTGATTCCATACTGGTTGATGTTGTAGCGGCGGGCAATCGCTCCCAGCCTCTCAATATTCAGATAGGAGTTCTTGATCTCGAGCGGATCGAAGGTCCATTCGATGAGTTCGATGCCGCGTGCGAGCGCGTCCTCGCGCTGCAGCAGCTTGAGGCGGCGGCCGAGTCCGCTATTGCGGTGCCCCTCGCGGACGGCCAGCATGTGCGAGTGAAGATAGACGCGGCCCGACCGCGTGCCCGGCACCGAAAGGGCGAAGCCTACCATCTGGCTGCCATCGAAGGCGCCCATCACCTGCCCGCCGACTTTCTCGGCTACGACGAACATGCGCAGCGGAACCAGTTCGGCGTCGCTGAAGTTCCAGACGTCTTTCTGCAAAGCCACGCAGGCCCGCAGTTCGTCGAGTCCCTGACATCGGCGAATCACGATGGCGTCCGGGCTCACGATTGCTTCTCTTCTTTCTTTGCTTGTTGCCACAAAGATTCGAGTTCGTCCATCGAGGCATTCTCGGGAGTTGCCCCGGTTTCGTGCAGGCGTCGCTCCATCCATTGAAAGCGGCGGCGGAACTTGCGATTGGTCTTGCGCAGCGCGGATTCGGGATCGAGCGCGAGGTAGCGGGCGACGTTGACCAGCACGAAGAAAAGATCGCCGACTTCTTCCTCCAGCCGCACTCGCAAATCTTCGGGAATGATCTGGCGTCCGGAACCGGCGATGCCGCGGCCTTCGGGGCGCGGGCCGGGAGCGGGAAAATCCTGCAAATGCTGGCGAAGTTCGGCAGTCTCCTCGGCGAGTTTCTCGAACAGGCCTTCCATGTCAGGCCAATCGAAACCAATCTGCGCCGCGCGCGAACTGAGCTTGTGGGCCTCAAGCAACGACGGCATGGACGAAGAGATTCCAGACAGAATCGAGGATGCAGTCTTCTCTCCTGGGTTACCGTCGGCTGCTCTCGCGGTCTCGGGGTCCTTTAGCCGCTTCTTTCGTTCCTCAACTTTTAGCGCCTCCCAGTTGCGTTTGACATCGGCCGAGGTATCCGCTTTCGTATCGCCGAATACATGCGGATGCCGGTCGACAAGCTTGCGCGAGAGCCGGTCGAGCACGTCATCGATGGAAAAACTTCCCTGCTCTTTGGCCATCTCCGAATAGAAGAGCACCTGCAGCAGCAAGTCGCCGAGTTCACCGGGGAGTTCGTCCCAATCGCGATTATCGATGGCTTCGAGGACTTCATAAGTCTCTTCCAGCGTGTAGGGCTTGATGGAGTCGAAGGTCTGCTCGCGATCCCACGGGCAGCCTCCGGGAGCCCGCAAGCGCTCCATGATCGCGACTGCGCGTTCGAAACGTTCGCCGGTTGTGGACATTGGCACCACTCTAAATGAGCCATCACAGAACGGGCAATGTGCTGGAACGGAGGCTGGTTAACGACGCATACTGCAGATGCCGCCCCGCTTGCTTTTGTGCCGGTCCGGCATGTCTTAAACTAAGATTGTGGAACCTCTGAGCCGACGGAGCGCAACTTTTGGTCATCTGTTTTGCGGTACCAAGGTTACCTTCTCCGGCTGCGGGACGAAGCGCACACTTTAAAGGTCGCAGTGTTTTCGGGCCTGGCTCATGGTTCTATAATTACTTTTGGGAAGTTCCGTATCTAATTGATAAAGCATGGTCTTAGCAGTTAATCAACGAGCGCCTCTCAACGACCAACACTTTCAAGTAGTGGTGATTGGTGGGGGCATCAATGGCGTGGCCGTGGCGCGGCAATGTGCTCGCGCCGGCAAGCACACGCTACTAGTCGAGCAGAATGATTTCGCCTCTGGAGTAACCAGCCGCTCCACGCGCATCATCCACGGCGGATTGCGCTACCTGGAGCACGGCGAATTGGGCCTGGTACGGGAATCGTTGCGCGAACGGGAAAAGCTATTGCGGGAACGATCACACCTGGTGCATCCCATGCACTTTCTGCTGCTTTTGAATGAGACCAGCCAGCGTAGTGCGTTGAAGGTTCGCGCAGGATTGTGGCTCTACCAGCGCATGGCCGGAAAACCTCCCCGCGAAGACGCCACCGAAATGGAATTGAAGCGACTGGAACGTGCTCTCGACGCCGGACATCGCTGGTCGTTCTTCAACTATGAAGATGCGCAGTGCGAATTTCCCGAACGTCTGGTAGCGGAATGGCTGATGGAGGCCGTGGAGGCTGGGGCAATCGTCCGCAACCACTCGGAGGCGCTCGCGGTGGACGTGGCCCACGGCCGCGTCCGAGGCGTGCTGCTGCGCGACCAGATCACGGGACGGGACGCGCGTGTGGACGCAGGCTGGGTGATCAACTGCTGTGGGCCTTGGGCCGACCGGGTGTGCCAGCGTTCCTCGATTCGCATGGCCAAGCCGATGCTGGGCGGAATGCGCGGCTCGCACATTGTCCTGCCGCGGTTTCCGGCTGCGCCGAGTGCCGCGGTTTACACCGAAGCTGTGGACGGCCGTCCTGTTTTCGTTCTTCCGTGGAACGATCAGATCCTGGTGGGAACAACCGAAGTTGCCGACAACGGCGACCCCGCAAAGACGGTTCCCTCGGCGGAGGAGATCAGTTATCTGGTGCGCTCCGTGGCGCAATTGTTTCCTAAAGCGAAGATATCGGCGCAAAGCGTGAAGCATGCCTTTGCCGGAATCCGGCCCTTGCCTTATTCCCCGGACAATCGTCCTTCGGCAGTTACGCGGCGGCACATTCTGCACGACCATGCGGATGACGGTGCGACTCACATGCTATCCGTGATCGGCGGCAAATTGACGACGGCAGCATCGCTGGCGCGGGAGTGTGCGCAGAAGATTGGGTTGAACGCGGCGGAACCGAATCTGGTGGCGGTAGGACCGGGGGCTGCGCTTGATCCGCTGCTGGACGAGGCTGTGCTGGAGATTGCGCGGATAGGAGCGGTGAGCGAGGAAACGGCGCGGGGAATGGTGGAGTGGCACGGCAAACGCGCTGCCGACATCGCCCGCATGGCGCTGGTGAGCGCGGAGTTGCGGGCGCCGATTTGTCCGCACACCTCGCATGTGATCGCCGAGGTGGTAGAAGCGTATCGCAGAGAGTGCGCCGTAACTTTGGGCGACGTGCTCTTGCGCCGAGTGCCAGTGGCGCTGGGCGCGTGCTGGTCGGAATCGTGCAGCCGCGAAGCCGCGCTGCGCATCGGCGCCGTTCTTGGCTGGAACGAACACACCATGGGAGCCAACCTGGAAGCTTTTGAAATGGAGCGCGCCGGCTTTCTGCGGCCCGTAGGACGAGCCCCGGGCGCATTCGAAGCCGCCGCGGATTAAGCACCGGCAAAGTCAACGTCCCGCCACGGATCTGCGCGGATTCACACGGATACAACTCCAAGATCAGGAAGGTAAGTCAAGAGAACTATCCGTGCAAATCCGTGCGAATCCGTGGCTACGCTTTTTCTATCTGCCGGCCCAAGGTGAGTGCAAGCCGTTTAGGATTATCCGAGATAATGCCATCCACGCCCCACTGCGAAAAGCGCTTCATGTCGGCGGGGTCGTTAACCGTCCACACGAATATCTTCTTGACTGCGGCTTTAATCTCCGCGATAAGATCGCGCCGCATCAGCGTGAAGTGCGGAATCACATAATTCACGGGCAACTGAAGCCAGCGGCCCAATTGGACCCGGGTCTCGCAGATAAGACCCAGGGGGATGGTTGCATCCAAACCGTGCATGGCCTGCAGCACGTCGGGGAGAAAAGACGAAACCACGAAGCCGCGAGCCGGGGCACGGGCCCGCAGCAAATCGATCATGATTGTCTCCAGGCCGGAGACCTTCAGTTCGATATCAAGGAACGCGCTGCTCTGGTAGCGACCCAGGACTTCGTGCAACGAGGGCAGGGCTAACTGTTGCGCAGAGGATTGTGCAATCTGCAGACCGCGGGTTTTCGGATCGTGACAGACGACCGCTTGCCTGTCGGCCGTGAGCCGCACGTCAAATTCGAAGCCATCGCAACCGGAAGCGAGCGCAAGGTCGAACGAGGCCAACCTGTTCTCCGGAATGGACTTCTCAGAGCGCGCGCCACGATGACCGAGAAGCAGCGGACGGGTTTCCATGGCGTTCGATTCCAAAGGTCAGTGGCCACTGCTCTAATCCAGCTCGAAATCGCGGATGGGCTTGCCTGTATCCGGAGATTCCTTGGCTTTCTTAACCGCCTCCTGAAACTTCTTTTCCAGCAGCTCGGAAGCATGTTTTTGCGCTTCGACCGATTGCCGGAAGATGGATTCGCGGCGGCTGTCCTGCTCCTTCATGGCGCGGGCCGCATCCTCCATGTCGTTGAACATTCTGGGCTTTACCGCGGCGGTGTGGGCGATTACTGCAGCCGTTGCCACATCAATCTTCAGCAGCGCGCTGCAGCAGGGACAAGTGACTTCGAAGTTCGGGGGATTCTTCGCCATCGTGCGAATCATACCGCAAAATCGCCGCCGCGCGCTGATTCAGGTTCTTCCTAACGAACTTGGCGGCCTTTCTTCGCGGCCTTAGCGGTTAAGAGCTTTGGACCGCCACGGATCACGTTCAGCGGTGCAATTTTATGGGGAAGATGTGGAACACGCCCAACAGCTCCCAGCCCAGCAAGAAGATCGAAAGCAGGACAACCAGCACCGCCAGCAACTCTCCGAAGCTGAGACCGCGGCGGTTGGGCTCGAAGCGCCGCGCCGCCAAGCTGAGGATGTTCAGCGTGGCGAATCCAAAAACGAAAGCCCACAGAATGTTGTAAACGTCGTTCCGGCGGCTGGAATGGCGTGCGGCCAGCATGAGGCTCGCGGCGAGCACGGACTGAACTGGCAATAGATTGTGAAGCGAGAGCGCAGCGTGTGTGGTTCGCGCGAAGCCCGAGATCAGGGTTGTCGAGGATAGAGCCATAGCACATGCCGAACCCACAAAAGGAACTACATCCCGCCCCAGTGATTGGATATTACAATTTTTCCAAGCACAGGTCACGCGCGGCCTGTGTTCTTCTTCGCGTCCTCTGCGGCCTTTTTTCGCGAACCTTGCGGTCAAGAGCTTTGGGTTCCTGAGCCAGCCAGGGACTCCCCCGCTCGGCCTCGACCGACGCTTTCAGTAATATGGACCTATGGCAGAACGGCGCGTCATTTTCTTTGATGTCGGCAACACTCTTCTCTTTCCCAACCGCGCGAAGGTGCTCGCCCCCATCTCGAGCGATCGTCATCCCACTCTCGAGCAATGGCAGGCCCTGGAACGCAGAACCAAGAAGGAGTTCGACCAGGGCATGCAGAGCGGACGAGTCGATCACGGCTTCTGGTGGACGTTTCATACTTACCTGCTAGAGGAACTTGGAGAGGAAACCGGCATCCGTGATGCGCTGGTAGAAAACACCCAGAACTCTGCCAACTGGGACCAGATTCTGCCCGGAACGCGCGACGCCCTCGACCGAATCGGCCAGAACTTCCGCATTGCGGTGATTTCCAACGCCGATGGCGGCATCGAGCGCGTCCTCTCCCGCTGCGGCATTGCCAACTGCTTCGAAAGCATCACCGATTCCGGAATCGTTGGAGTCGAGAAGCCGCGCGCGGAAATCTTTGAGGCCGCGCTCAATGCGATGCAGGCGCGCGCCGACGAAAGCCTGTACGTGGGTGATGTTTACTCCGTCGACTATGTGGGAGCGCGCAATGCGGGAATGCAAGCGGTGTTGCTCGATGTGGCCGGGGCCTACCGCGACCGCGAACTCCCGTGCGTGGAATCGCTGGGGCAACTTGAAACCTGGCTCCAGCAGTAAACCTGTGTTCTTCTTCGCGGCCTTTGCGGCCTTTCTTCGCGAACTTCGCGGTTAAGAGTTCTTGTTCTTGATTCCGCATTCGGCCGTTTTCGGCTCCGCAATAAGCTCGTCGTACAATCTTCTCCATCATGTTCAATTCCACGCGATTGTTGTTGTTTCTGACGGCAGCGGTATTGCTTGCCGTCGCGCCAGGGCCGGGAATGCTCTACGTGCTAGCCAGAAGTCTGTCCGGAGGCAAGCGCGAGGGCGTACTCTCCGCGCTAGGCACCTTTCTGGGAGGCATGGTCCACGTTTTTGCCGCCGCCCTGGGAGTTTCCGTCATTCTGGCCCGCTCGGCCCTGGCCTTCTCCACCGTGAAGTATGCGGGTGCGGCTTATCTGGGTTTCCTGGGCGTGAGAATGATCCTCGACGCCCGAACGCAAGAGGCATCCTCCGCCGGTGACTTCCCTGCGGCGGCCAACGTGGCAGCTCGAAATCCGCTCTGGCAGGGCATAGCCACGGAAGTCCTCAATCCCAAAACCGCCTTGTTCTTTCTTTCCTTCATCCCGCAGTTCGTCAACCGAGGGGCTGGACATGTTTTCTTTCAATTCGTCGTGCTGGGAACGGTTTCGGTGGTTCTGAATACCTCGGCAGATCTGATCGTGATCCTGCTGGCGGGACCGTTGGGAAACAAGATTCGCTCGTCGACAGTATTCCGCCGCAGGCAGAGAACGGTGACCGGAGCTATCATGATCGGACTGGGAACATATTTGGCTGCGAGCGAAAGCCGCTAGGGACACTCACCCTATTGCCTACAACTCCAGAATCTGGTGATCGTGGCAATCCGTGCGCAGGGTGTCATGCAGGCTTCGCAGCAGTTCGGTTCCATGGCGAGCGACGAAATATACGCCGGCCACGCCTCGCTCCTGCAAAGCGTTTTCGGGATAAAGCGCCTGGCTGAGGGCCTCGGCGTGACGGCTCACCACTTCGCTACGGCGTAACTCGGCGGCCATGGCGCGTTCCCGAAGGCGGTCGAGTTGGTATTGCACTTTTGAAGCACCCGTCTGGCAGGCATCGACCAGTGTCGGATCCAGTTTGCCCAGCGCGTCTTTCAATCCGGAGAATGATTCTTCCACCGACTTGTTCGCTCGTTCGAAGGCCGCCTGCAAACCTGCTGGCAAAGAACGCGAGGCCAGCGTCTGGCGAAGCGCCTCAAGTCCTTGAAATGCGTCTGGAGCGGCGATGCCATACTGCCGCAGCCAGCGTTGAACCTTAGGCTCGACCAGAGTTGCCGAAAAACGAGGCACGATGGGCGTCACGCGGCCCAGGATAATTTCGTAGACCGCGCCCACCTGCGCAAAATAAGCAGCTTCCGCCGCGCCGCCTGTGTAGGCCAGTGTGGGCAGAAGATAATCCTGCACCACCGGACGCAGCAGCACGTTGGGACTGAAGTTTTCGGGCGCTGAAGCGATCCGATCCAGCAATTCGGCAGACGAAAGCTTCTCCGCTCCGGGCTCGCTGCCAATAACAAATTGCGCAGCTTTATTCGATTCATCCCGGCGGTGGATCGCCGTGCGCGCGCCCTCGCGCATGGCGAAAAGCAGCACCGACGACGCCGTCACCTTTACTTGCTGGTGATAGCCCGCACTCTCCAGCGCCTGTCCTCGGCTGAGCAACGCAGCATCGAGTTCTTCCGCGCGGTCGATGGCGGCTTGATAGATGGGCGCTGCCACACGATGAAACTCCGCATCGGAAGCATCCAGAAGAATCACACCCCAGGGGCTGAACAGGCGCGCACAAAACTTCGCGAATGCCGTGCCCAGAGTCTCCCCGGGACGATAAGACTCGCGCAGCAATTGCGTCGCCTCGGAATCGCCCAGCAGCGATGCGGCCTCCTCCACAACCGGCCGGATCTCTTCGCCCAGGCGCACATCGCTTACGGGCGCGCCCGCAACTCCGTGGCTGGAGGTTGTAAGCGTGCGCAGAAGACCGTCGGGACCGGGTAACGGAACGTGATTCACTTCGGCGAGATCATGGTCCGAGGTGGCCAGCCAGAAGACGGGAACCGCGTCAACGTCGGCCGCCGTAGCTTCTTCCGCCAACTTGACCGCGGTCAAGGCCTTGTAGATGGCGAACATCGGGCCGCCGAACAAGCCGACTTGCTGTCCGGTCACAATGGCAGACGCGCCCTCGCGCAGACGAGTGAGGTTGGCGAAAGTTTGCGGCGAAGCGTCCCAGGATGCGTTCTGGCGCTCAAGAATCGCGCTGACGCTCTTTCGGCGAGATGGATCGTATTGCAGCATGGCGGCCTGTGCCTTCGACCATTCGCTGAAGTGCGGGGAGTGTGGATAGAAAGGCTGAATGCTCGGAGAGTATGCGAGGAAGTCGGTGAACAGGCGAGTCGTATGCGGGATTTGGGCGAAGGGCAGACACTGCGCTTTCACCGCTGGCCCTCCTGACATCGCGGGCTCATACAGTTCGTGTTTGTAAAGTATTGGACGGTTGAAATCATCGCAAGTCAACGCACTTTATTCTACAGATAATTCGCCGTAGTAGAGATGCCCCAAACAGGCGCAAGATGCAAGATAATGGTGCCTGCTAGGAAAGGAATGCATGATGAGTACAGTCGCTTCTCCCCTGAATATCGTAACGCCGATTACGATCGAGGGTTCCGTCGTCCGCCTCGAGCCAGTCCGCCGCGATCACGCCGGGGACTTCTGGAATATTGCAAAGGATGCGCTCGACGACATTTTTGAATGGATTCCTTACCGCAGGAAGACGCGCGAGGACTTTCAGCGTCTCGTGGAAAAAGCCTTTGACGAGCAGAAACGCGGCGAATCGGTCGTGTTCGCGACCGTTGAGCGTGGCTCCGCCCGGGTGATCGGCAGCACACGCTACATGAATATTGACCGCATCAATCGCCGGGTGGAGATCGGTTCCACCTGGATCGCGCCGGCATGGCAGCGCACCGCGGTCAACACCGAAGCCAAATACTTGATGCTGCGCCACGCCTTCGAGGTGTGGGAATGCTTTCGCGTCGAACTTAAGACGGACGCCCTGAATCAGAAATCGCGCAACGCCATCCTGCGCATTGGCGCGAAGGAGGAAGGAACATTGCGCCGGCACGTGCTCACCTGGACGGGCCGGGCGCGCGACTCGGTCTACTTCAGCATTCTCGATTCGGAGTGGCCGGAGGTGAAGGCGAAATTGGAAGCCAAGATGGGGACGGGGCCTGCCTAAGCCTTACCACCAATGCCCTGCTGTGCAACATCAGTCGCTCGAACCGGACACCTTGAGTGCAAGGGTCTTGTGCTCGCCTTCCGCGAGCTTGACGGTTTGGCCCAACGACTCGTGCGTGCGCACGAAATCGGGATCCGTAATCTCATCCCTATCCAATATATCAACGTCAACAGCAAACGCTATGTATTCGCCGGGATTCAGACCGTGCAGGCTGAAGTGGCCTTTGGGATCGGTGGTGGCCTGCTGGTAAAGGTCGTGACGCTCACGGCGCTTTGCATCCGGAATGAAGATGACTTGGACGTCGGGGGCCGGCTTCTCTTTCTCGTCCACGGCAACCCCCTCGACGGCAGCAGCGTGGACACTCACGACAATGTCCAACAGGCTAGCTCCACCACTGACCGTAAAACCTGAGTCGACCACGTCCTTGTCCCCAAGAGTTACGGTTTTCATAAAACAGTCCGGCGGGAGTTTGTCTGTGTGTATAAAACGCATGTGGTACTTGCCTGGCAACGCAAGCGTTCCGAATGAGCCGTCACGTTTCACTTCTGCACCCGCATTGTTTGTCACAGCTATTCCGTTCGGCGTTGCATCCCCGGCGTCGAGCTCCACATAAACCGAGGACCAATCCATCTTCTGACCGTTCTCCATGTGAAGTCGACCGCGGATCTGGCCGTTTACTAGAGGCACTATCCGCAAGTTATCCACGTCTCCATCACTGACTTCCACGGTTTGGTCTCCGCGCATGACATGGGGAGCTTGGGGGTCGTCTACCATCCCGAGGGCCTCGATCATACTGTAAGCTTTGCTAGGAGACACCACAACGTCATAACTGCCCGGCATTACTCCGTTGATATCGAATGCACCATGTTTGTCGAGGTTCCCCGTCGGGAGCCCAATTGCCTCCCCCTCATCTTGGGCTTGCAGCATGACCTCAGCTCCTTCCTTGGCTGTCCATGCAGGTAAGTTGACTACTTGCCCGCGCACGTGAAACGTATGCAAGGACTGCATGGTTACGTCTACTGGCATCTCATCACCAGCATGTAGCTCCAGAGGAACTGCTAGCTTTTTATCAATCGTTCCTGGATAGTAAGTCGTCGTGTCAACGTGCTCCCTCTTGTCGGCCCCTTTCCTAGGCAGCGGGGGTACATGGAATTCTGGCTGTGCGGCCACCAAGTAGCGACCGGGCGCCAGATGACTAATGCGACACTCCCCCAGATCATTAGTGGAGCACTGAGCATAGTTGTCCAGTGTCCTCCCACGCCGGCCACCGGGAGCACTTCCATAAGGGATGGCTATGACGCTGGCACCCCTTATGGGGTCGCCCTCGTCGTCACGAACCCTGCCCGTGATTACGGCCGCCGCCACCATGTGAAACAACAAATCCTTCAGGTCTAGCGAGGGGTCCAGCGAAAGTACAATCCCCGCGCCGTGGTGGCGCTTGTCGGTTCCCACAAAACCATCGCGGCCGAAGTACAGCTGGTAGTTCCCCGGCTTCACGTCCTCAAACTTGAAATGGCCGTCCGCGTCCGTGAGAGTGGTATATCCGTCCTCGCTTCGTCCCTCATTGCCAGCACCTAACAACTGTACCTCCACCTTCCTGATCCCCCGCCCACCGGGTTGCTGAACAATCTGGCCCCGCACCGTGCAGTTGACGGACGGCTTGGGCGCGGGTGTTTGCGCGCCAATAGAACAAACGAGCGGCAGGCACGACAGAACCGAGAGGAAGAACTTCATCGCTGCCTCACAGAGTGGGGACGACCGTATTCTAGCTGATATTCAACCGCCGGCGGCCCGCGTCAAATTATGTTTGTATCCAGCCCCGCGATGAACTGGATGCCGGGGACCACCTTGCCAATCAGCGCGGTGTCATTCGTCAGGAATAGGTCGACACCCGACTGCGCGGCGCACGCGAGATGAATTGCATCGGGCGGTGAAATCGACTGGCTAGCGCGAATGCTGGCATAGTGCTGTGCGGCTTCGAGGCTAAACGGAATAACTTCCACGAACGGGGAGCGAAAAACATTTAGCATCTTGGTTGCGGCTTCCCCGCTGCCCGCCTTGCGTGGACCGATGAGAGCCTCGCCGACAGCAAATGTGCTGGTGCAAAGCTGATCTTGCCTCTTTTCCATTTTCAGCAGCAACTGGCGGATATGTTTGGCATAACGCGGATGGTCCTCAATCCAATAGACGAACAGCATTGTGTCCCAGTAAATTCGGCTCATCGCTTGCGTGGCACGCCTTCAGCCTCTCGGGTTTCCATCGCGCGCGAAAATTCCGCCCGCTCCCGCCGGAGGAAAGCCTCGCCGCCGCCAAGAGAGGCGTAAATTTCTTTTCCAATTCCCCGAAGCGCCAGAAAAGCGTCGATGCCTTCAGCAGGTTTTTCGCTGTCCGCATCGAACTCGTAAGTAAAAGTGACAGTGGTGCTTTGCCCAGAGGGAGGACCACTCCTTGAAACAAGCCGGAGGTTGTTCTTCGTCAAAAACTTCCTGGAGCTAAGCGCCGCGCATACCAGAGGAACCCGGTTGTTGAGCCCCAACGCCCGATGCACGGTTCCCACGTTAATTGAAAACGTGCGATCTCCTCGACGGCGGGCTGCCGCCAAGTGCTCCCGCAGCGCGTGCTGCCGAACCAATTCGGAATCCGAAATCGCTTGCTGGGCATGCATGTTTATGCATGCTATTATTGCATATGCATGCTTTTCAAGCAATCCTTTACTTCCGCCACGAAGCTTTCCCGCCATCGTTTTAATCTAACTAATGGTCTTTGACTTCCTCTAGGGTTCACCCTAGTCTGGAAGCAGCTCTTTGAGTATGGCCCATCCCCCCAGTGGGGGCGTCACGGCTTCGACGGAGATGCTTGCGGCCAAGAGGCATGCCGGGGTGCACACACCCGTAATCGTGGGCAAAATGATAATTGCCAATCAACAAATGGCATACGCCGCCTAACTAGTTTAGGCAGCCGTTTTCCACCGCTTCGCCCTTGGGCGGTGAGCGAACGTCACACAAAGGGCTGCTCTTCTCTTCTACGTCTGGGGAGAGAGGTTAAGATCACAGGCTAGCGGCTAGCGTTTCTTGTCCGTTCTGAGCGTGGGCCGCGAACGTCCCGGGCAGGGTGGCAACACCTAATGACTGGGGCATGAACGCGAATAAGCATGTAGTCTCTTGACCAGTAACATTTTCGGACGCGGGTTCGACTCCCGCCGCCTCCACCAATATCTCGTTTAGTATCATTAGTTTACAGACACATTTTGATTTCGTACAATGGCGTCCTGCAGGGGCTCTACCTCGCCAGCAGCTGCTGAGGCAGGTTTGCCAACCGCTCGTCTAAGCGCGGCTGGCTCGATGACGACGGATCATCGTGTACGACAACTTGCACTACGGGCTGCTGACCACTAGCCAGGCAAGCACCCGAGAGGTCGCGGGCCGGGATCCAGACATTGCGCCAGAACCAACAGCAACATTTGATCGGCTTCTTGCAGGCGTGCAGCCGCTGGCCTGAGTTGCACGTCGGCGCATTTGTAGTTCACCGCCCGCCTCTGCCACCGCTGATACCGGAAGATTGGCTGCCGCTGCGTGATCAACTCTTGGCCGCTGTCGCTCTGGAAGCGATAGCTGATGCCCAGGAAATCCTTGGGTCGCCATGAGAGCTGATGTTTCCCGCAAAGCTCAACGACCGCCTTGTGTCCAATTCCAAACAGTCCTTTTCTCTTTCCGGCAATCACCAATTCACCGGTGCTGCCTTCTTTAACGACGAACTCCGGATGTATTCCTCCGGTGCCTTCTATTCGCCAAATCCCATATGCTGTTTCCGCGCTCGCAAATCCGCGGGGGTCGTAGTCCAGGAACGCATATCTCAAATCTCCTTGTATGAGCTCACACGCAAAACCAAGCGGGTCCAGTGTCCACCACTCAAAGTGGTCACCGATTCTTGTGGCCAGAGGGTTCAGTCGGATTTCAGTTGTCATGTCCACTGCCTCACCTTTTGATGGCCCGAGCAGGTGCCGTGACGGCTCTCTGCCACGAAAAGATGTTGCGTCGAAGGCTCGGCGTTGGACAAGTAACGAGGGTCACTTCTTGGCTTTGTGCGAGGAGCGGAAGATCCAGCTCATTCACATTCAGCCAGGACGACCGATGCAGAACGGTCGTGTAGAGAGTTTCAAATGGACGGCGGCGAGACGAGTGTTTGAAGCCCAGTGCGAGAGTATCTCCCAATCTCGCATCGGTTCACTGACGTACCCAACTTCCTGATCGCTTCGTCCTGAAGCGCTGGTCTTCTTCGTCTTGTACGACCTGCCTTTGACACGGCCACAGCGCCATGATAGATTGGTTATGGTAACCGGTGAACGTCTTTATACTGGTTTGTCGAGCGTGATCCCAATGAGAGTCGTCAATCACCGCTGGCTGCCGGGCGACATCGTCGGAGGCAGCTCCGCCCTGGATCTGGTGAACACCGTATCAGGCTGGAATCATGACCCGGAAGACTGGGTTCCAAATATAGCCAGCTTCCTTGCTTGGGCCCGGACATGCGGTGTACTCGATGAAGGAGAACAGAACGCGGCTGCTCGTCATGCTAGAGATTTCCCCCCTGCAGCCGACCGCGTTCTGGCGTCCGTGAAAGAGCTGCGCTTCGCTTTGCGGGGTCTCATGGACACTCTCGAACATCGCAGGTCCGCCCAGCCCGGCGATCTCACTGTGATTGATGAATGGAGGCGCCGGCTAGCCATTTCTGAGCAAATCATCGTCAGGCGCAACAAGCTCGACGTCACTTTCAACCGGGACATTTCAGCGCTAGAGCTGCCTGGCCTTCGCGTGACCGCCGCGGCTCTGTCGCTGCTAAGGGATTTTCCCGCCGCGCGAATCAAGACGTGCGCGGCCCCGGACTGCGGCTGGGTGTTTGTCAACCAGTCAAAGAACCAGTCACGTCGGTGGTGCGACATGGCTGTCTGCGGAAACCTGGCTAAGGCGAGGCAGTACCGTGCGCGAACCAGGAAGACACAAGTCAATTGATGCGAATAAACTGTCGGGCGATGGGACGAATCGGCGGTGAGTTGTTGCATAACCTGTAAATGACATATATGGCGGTTGTCGTTTGCAAGGCGAATTCCAAAAAGAAAGGTCAATATGGGCCGGGCAATCGCTTATGTCGGAGTTCCCACTAGTCTTGGATCGTACGGCCCTGGGCAAGAGAAGGCTCCGCAAGCCTTCCGTGACGCCGGCTTTCCGGAAATGCTTCGGCAGGAAGGTCTGACGGTCGTTGATTACGGTGATCTTTTCGTGCGGCGTTGGCGTCCCGACAGAACGAATCTGCTCTCACAGCACTGGGAGGCCGTTGTTGCGTGCGTGCAGGAAACTGAGACGCATCTGTCGGAATCCGTAAGTCAGGGGCTCATTCCTGTTGTGATCGGCGGAAATTGCACAATCGAGATTGGGGTGGTGGCGGCGAATCTGAGAAAGTGCGACAGCCTGGGCCTGATTTACCTGGACCTGCATGCCGACATGAACACGCCTCTGTCCACCTCAGACGGTGCGCTCGACTGGATGGGAATGGCGCACATGCTGGGCCTGAACGGGGCGCTGCCCGAGTTGGCGCGCTGCGGGCCTCGCGATCCCTTATTGTCACCGGCCGACGTGCATCTCGTCGGCTTTGACGCAGAGAGTGCAACGGAGTGGGAGCGCAGTACGATCCGGGATCGTGCAATCGCCATGTCGAGTGTTGCCGATGTCGCCCGGTCTCCCGCCAGGTGTGCAGACACGATCATGTCCAGATGGGGCGCGAAGTTTGACCGGCTCCTCGTTCATTTGGATGTCGATGTGATTAATTTTGACGATCTGCCGCTGGCGGAGAACTATTCGAAAAACAAGGGCCTGTCATACAGCCATACGCTAGAGTTGTTGGAGGGTTTGGTCAGGAGCCCGAAGTTTGCCGGATTGACTCTGACGGAAATCAATCCCGACCACGGCGCCGAAGACGGATCCACCATTCTGATGTTCGCTAAAGATCTGTCGCGCGTGCTGGCTCTGCTACCCAGCTAATTAGACGTGGTCTGTCCATGTTCGGAGGAGGCTCGATGAGAGTGTCGCATGTGCATTGCCGGGTACGGGACTTACAGGCCGCAGCCGGTTGGTTTGAACAGGTTTTGCAGGTAGTCCCCGTGGTTCACAACGAGAGGATGGCTTGGCTGGGCTTCGGCGAGTTTGGCGTGATTCTGGACGCCGCGCCTGCTGATAGCGTGGTTACACTCGGCTTCGATAGTGACAATTGCGATGCAGACTATCAGACTGTCACGGGCCGCGGCGCGGAGACGATCGAGGCCCCGCAAGATCGACCGTGGGGCGCACGCGCCGCCTACCTCAAGGGACCGGGCGGGCTAACCGTGGAGATCGAACAGGTGCTCAAACGCGCCTAGAAAGCCCGCCTGATTCCATCACGCGCGAGCGATCGGTCATCTGTCTTCTCCTTACACCAGCCTGCTGAACGTCCGCCCTACCAGCGTGCCAACTGGGTGAGCTGAATGAGGTTGCCGCAGGTGTCTTTCAGCGTCGCAATGGTCGAGCCGGTCACGTCGGTGGGCGGCATCGTGAACTCGGCGCCGCAGGCCTTGATCCGCTCGTAGTCGCCCTTGACGTCGTCGGTGTACAACATGATCGCGGGTTGGCCCTGTTGAAACATCGCCTGCTGATACGCTTTGGCTGCGGGATTGTTGTTCAGCGCCAGCTGCAGCTCAGTGCCGTCCGGCTCCTCGGGCGAGGCCACGGTCAGCCAGCGAAATGGGCCCTGCGAAAAATCCGTCTTCTTTGCAAACCCGAGCACCTCCGTATAGAACCGCAGGGCCTTGCCCTGGTCATCCACGTATACGCTGGTCACTTTGATTTTCATTTCGTTTCTCCTTTATCACGTTCGCGGTTTGGGCCGCGTCGTCTTCTCCTTCGTCTTTCGTTTCGTTGGTGTTGATGATCCATACGGTCGTTGATCCATGCGGTCGAGGTGGCGTTCGAGAGCATCTACATGAGCGGACCAGAACCGGCGAAACTGAGTCAGCCAGGCATCCACCTGCTGAAGTGGTTCCGGTTTCAGCCGGTAGAGGCGGCGCTGTGCGTCCACCGTGGATTCCACGAAACCGGCCTCGCGCAGCACGCGCAGGTGCTTGGACACGGCCGGCTGCGTCATACGAAGCTGACGCTCGATCTCTCCCACCGACTGTTGGGACGAGACCAGCAGGCTCAGTATCGCGCGGCGGTTCGGCTCGGCAATGATTTCGAACACGGATTCCATTCTCCTGATATACTCCACAGAGCATATACGTGTCAAGGTATATAACGGCAGGGGACATCCGCTGGCCGTCAACATTCCCCTTGGACGGCTGGCGGAAGCAGACGAAATAGCCCAGGCTGCCTTGTTCCTACTGTCGGACCGCGCATCCTACGTTAACGGACAAGCTCTGGTCGTAGATGGCGGCCAAAGCGTGGTTCTGACATCAGCAACGAAATGTCAGGCTCGGGCGGCGACGCGTTGCCGTGGTATTTCCGGAAAGCCGGCTCGGGCCGCTTGTGGGCAACAAAACCTGGGGCAGGTTGGTGGGGGTAAATGCGTAAACCATTCAAAAGAATTGGCGGGGACGACGGGACTCGAACCCGCGGCCTCTGCCGTGACAGGGCAGCGTTCTAACCAACTGAACTACGTCCCCACGCTACTTTCGCCGGGTTAGCGGAACCCGTATTGCGGCACAAGAAACTGACCGGAGCATCTGTCCCTGCTCCGTGAATCAAATTGTAACAGACAGTTCTCAGGATTGGGGGCTGGTCAGGCGGCAATGAGCCGCTGGGTAGCTGGTCCCGCCATCGCATGAGCACTTTGGGAATCAACTGGACCCGAGCGGCTGCGGAACGGATTGGTGGGCAGTGCAGGACTCGAACCTGCGACCTCCTGCTTGTAAGGCAGGCGCTCTAACCAGCTGAGCTAACCGCCCCTCGTGCTGGGCGCGACTACATCCTGCTTTCGCAAGGCAAGTCCCAAGCGGGACGGAACGAGATCGAAAGCACTCGCCAACCGCTCACCCACGAGTGTACGCGAGCCGCGAAAACGCGGTCAAACCTGACCTGCCACTTCTTCTCTCCCCTGCTAGACTGACGCGGTGCGCCGTCTGATCGTCAATGCCGATGACTTTGGCTTCACCGCAGGCGTGAATCGTGCCATCATCGAAGCTCATACTCGCGGAATCGTGACTTCCTCCACGCTGATGGCGAACGGACGCGCCTTCGAAGACGCCGTGCGTTTGGCAAAGTCAGTTCCCCGTCTCAGCGTAGGCTGCCATGTCGTACTGATCGACGGCGAGCCGGTTCTGGATGCGAAACGATTGCCGTCCATTACTTCTGCACATTCCAGCGGCGCCCGCTTCCGCGACGGGCTGCAATCTTTTGCCGCCCGGGCTCTGGCTGGCCGCCTGGATCCCAGCGAAATCGAAGCGGAGGCGAGCGCGCAGATTCGCAAGCTGCAATCGGCCGGCGTCAGCGTCTCTCACCTCGATACCCACAAACACACGCATTTGTTTCCGGCTGTGTTGCGGCCTCTGCTGCGCGCTGCCCGGGCCTGCGGCGTGCGCGCCATTCGCAATCCGTTCGGCCCGCGCAAACCGCTGAAGTCCAGCGAACTGTTGACGCGGCCCAGTCTTTGGACGCGCTATGCCGAGGTACGAATTCTCCGCACTCTTGCCTCCAAGTTCCGCGACTCGGCTCACCGGGAGGGCTTGGTCACTCCCGATGGCACGCTCGGCATCGTCGTGACCGGTGCGCTGGACGAAAAACTCTTCCGCGGCATCGCCGCGATCATTCCCGAGGGTACCTGGGAATTCGTCTGCCATCCCGGCTATAACGATGATGATCTGAAGTCGGCCAAGACTCGCCTGCGCGCCTCGCGGGAGACCGAGTTGCGCCTCCTGACCATGCCAGAAGCACGCGAGGTGCTGTTGCAACATGGAATTGAATTGATTTCTTACCGCAGCTTGACTCCTGCCGGAACGGGCGCATAGTGCTTTCCGGCATCTTCAAACGGACCGCTCTTGGCTCGACGCACTTTGGTAACCTTAAGCAAACTCTCCCCCGGGGTTATGATTCACAATTAGATCCGTCTCAGAATACTCAGGCTGGGAGGCCTTTACATGTCTGCCCCCGGGGCAGCTCCGCGCGCGACCTTGGACCTGCGCATACGTGTGTGGGGCATGGGCGCGAACGAGCATCCCTTCAATCAAAACGCCATTGCTCAGAATGTCAGCGCCACGGGGGCCCGCATTTCCGGCCTTGAGCACGAGTTGAAGGTGGGCGACGTTATCGGCGTTCAATACGAAACGAAGAAGGCTCGGTGCAAAGTGATCTGGGTCGTGGAGGCGGGGGGATTAAAAAAAGTTCAGATTGGGGTTCAGCTGGTTGCAGATCAGGAGTGCCCGTGGATTTCTCGGCTGCCTGCGGAAATGCGGTCCAATCGGCCACTTCCCGCTCCTGACAATCGCAGAAAGCTTCAACGTCATAGGATGTCGTTTCCGCTGGAATTCCGCGATGAACGTGTGAACACGCCGATGCGGGTAAACGCCACCGACATCAGCGGGAACGGTTGTTATGTCGAGACCGCCATGCCCTTGGTTGTTTCCACGGAGCTGCGAATGGATTTCTGGATCGACCAGGAGCACATCACCTCCTCTGCTACCGTTCGTACGCACGATCGGGGAGTTGGCATGGGCATCGAATTCACGGGTCTGCCGGAAGACACCAAGAAGCGCTTCCAGGCCCATCTGGACAAGCTGGACCCGGGCCTTTCCAAGCCCGTGGCTAAAGGATTCGAGTAGATCCGGTGCTCCAAGCCGCTCTTCAGCACACCTGAGCGCTCACCCTGTAGAATCTGCATCGTCTATTGTTTCCAGCCATCGAATTACAGAACCTTATAGGACCACTGGAAAAGGCGGGCCATAGCGGCATGAAGATTGGCATCACTTGTTATCCCACCTACGGCGGCAGCGGCGTGGTGGCTACGGAACTCGGTCTGGAACTGGCCCAGCGCGGCCACGAGATTCATTTCATCTCCTATGCTCAGCCCATCCGGCTGCGCGGCCAGGAACCCAACATTCATTACCACGAGGTCGAAGTATCGCGCTACCCGCTGTTCGATTATCCGCCGTACGATCTGGCGCTGGCCACACGCATGGCGGAGGTCGCGCAGTTGTACGATCTCGACCTGCTGCACGTGCACTATGCGATTCCGCACTCCGTGAGCGCGCTGCTGGCACGGCAGATGCTGGGGGATAGCCCGCGAGGCCGCCGCCTGCCTTTCGTCACCACGCTGCATGGCACGGACATTACCCTGGTGGGCCTGGACCGCTCTTACCTGCCCATCACCCGCTATTCCATCAACCAGAGCGACGGAGTCACCGCCGTCTCCAACTACCTCCGCGACCGCACTCTGCGCGTTTTCGATGTGAGGAAAGAAATCGAAGTAATCTATAACTCAGTCAATTGTGACGTATATTGCAGGCCCAAGAACTCCGCGGAGCTTCGCGCCGAGTATGCGCCTAAGGAGGAGCGCCTGCTGGTACACCTTTCCAATTTTCGGCCGGTGAAGCGAGTCACAGATGTGATCGAGATTTTCGACCGCGTGCACAAGCAAGTCCCTTCCAAACTCTTGCTGATTGGCGATGGGCCGGACCGCTCGGTGGCAGAATGGCTGGCCGTACAAAAAGGGATTCACGAGGACGTGCTTTTTCTGGGCAAGCAGGATCAGGTGCAGGACAAACTCGGCATTGCGGACATCTTGCTGATGCCCAGTGAATTGGAGTCTTTCGGTTTAGCGGCGCTGGAAGGGATGGCGTGTGAGGTGGTCCCTATCGCAACGCGAACCGGCGGCGTTCCCGAGGTCATCGAACATGGCACCAGCGGCTATCTGGCCGACGTCGGCGATGTGGATACCATGGCCCGCTACGCCACTGAACTGCTGAACGACGAAAGCCGGCTTCGAGCCATGGGCAAGGCGGCCCGGGCCGTCGCACAGGCCCGTTTCTGCTCCAGCAAGATTGTTCCCCAATACGAGGACTTTTACCGGCGCGTGGTCGAGCGCTCTTCGTAGAAACCCTCCGGAACCGCTCCCATCGCCTGCAGGAGCGGCAAGCCGGATGCGCACCAGGGTTCCCTTCCCTTCGTGGCTGTCGATGGTCATGCGCGCCGTATCTCCATACAGCACCTGCAGCCGCTCGGAAATGTTGGCCATGCCAATGCCGGCGCCGCGTACGCTTGTTGAATCCACGAGTTGCGTGGCCGCCATGCCCACGCCATCGTCTTCCACCTCAATCACCAGGCCGGAGTCGGACAAGCGGCTGCGCAGGTAGATGCTGCCGCCTTCCACCATGGCGGAGAGTCCATGCTTGATCGAGTTCTCTACCAGCGGCTGCAAAAGCATGCTGGGAACCATGACGTCAAGCGACGCCGGATCGAGTTCCTTCACCACCCGCAGTTTATCGGGTCCGAAGCGCACCACTTCAATGTCGAGATAGTTGTCGATGAATTCCACTTCTTCGCGCAGCGGCACGAAAGAGTCCGCACTGTTGAGCAAACGCCGCAGAATGGTGGCCAGTTTGGAAATCACATCGCGGGCCTTATCGGGATCGAAGCGCACCAGAGATGAGATCGAGTTCAGAGTGTTGAAAAGGAAATGAGGATTGATCTGGTTCTGCAGCGCTTCCATGCGCGCGTGCAACAACAGCCGCTCCTGCTCTTCCAGCTTGATCTGGATGCGCACGCTGTTGAAGATCTTAAGTTCAATTCCGATGGCCATTGCCGAGGCCGCATAAATCGCCGCCTCGACCCACAAATTGCTGCTGTCCATGCTGAAAATGGAATGGGGGAAATATCGCGAGAACTCGCTCTGCACGAAGCGCAGCCCAATGATGGTGGTGAAAAACATGATCTGCCAGTCGAACAAGCGCGGCGTCGGCAGGTTGCGGCGGATCAGGCGGTAGATGCTGAGATCGATGAACGGAGAAAACGACCAGATGTCGTCCTTATCCAAAGCCATGGTGCGCAGTTGGCCGGCGATGAACCCGCAAAGCACGCCGAACGGCAGGGTCGCCCACTCGCCGTGTATCAGCGCGGGCAGGGCCATCAATATGCCTCCCAGAACGCCCGCCCAGCGCCCGCCGATCGCGCCCAGCAAAAGCGCGGTTTCAAAACTCAAATCTCCGGCGAGAAAGCTCTTGGCCGAGAACCGGATCCACACGCCGATTGTTATCGGCAACCCAAACCACAGAACCAGATAAATCTTCTGGCGCAATGTCCGCTCTTCGCGAAACAGAAGAGACTTGAACTCCACGGAACGCACCAGGCTGCTGGACACGGCCGCAGCCACGCCCAGCTTCACCAGCAGATTGATCCAAATCAGCCGCGGTTCCATGAGTTCGGGCGGGCACAATTGCCCGCGTGAAAACTGTAGCACGAAGCGAAGAGTCCCTCAGAACCATAAACGATTCCATCTGCTTTGAGTGCTGCCTTTCGCCGCCGGCGCGTCTTGCGGTTTTTTCACGGCGGACGTAACATTTCGACTCTAGGATGGGCACCATGGTCCAGGAGACAACGATCTTAGGCATGTCTACATCGACATTTACCCTCGTGCATGTGTTGCTGAGCCTGGTGGGCATCGGCTCGGGACTTCTCGTTTTGTACGGGATGCTTTTCGGAAAATGCTACGACACGGCGCAACCGCGACTTTTCTGGCCACGACCGTCTTAACCAGCCTGACCGGTTTCTTGTTTCCGTTCAAGCACCTTTTGCCGTCCCACGTGGTCGGAGTGATCTCGCTGGTGGCGCTCGCGGTTTAGTCTACGCGCGGTACGCTCTTCATCTGGTCCGCTCCTGGCGCTCGATCTATGTGGTAAGCGCCGTGCTTGCCCTTTATCTGAACGTCTTCGTTCTGGTGGTGCAGATCTTCCTAAAAGTGCCGGCTGCGCATGCGCTGGCGCCGACGCAAAAAGAACCGCCGTTCCTGGTCGTTCAACTTATTGTCATGGCGCTCTTCATCGTGCTTGGCATTTTCGCGGTGAAGAAGTTCCGCGAGCCGGGCGCCACCGAGCCGCTGTGGAGAAGTACCAAAGCGTCTTGATGCCTAGTACCCTTTGTGTTTGTCTACGACGAAAAGCAGCGGCTCGCGGGCCCAATAGCGGCGAAGATTCTGCGAGAACAACGCGTAGTGGCGCTGCCAGAGTTTTTCCGTAAGGCCGGCGGTGTGCGGCGTGATGAGCAGGTTTTCGAGTTCCCAGAGCGGCGACTCGGCGGGCAGCGGTTCCTGCTCGAAGACATCGAGTGCCGCTCCCGCAATGCGGCGGCTGCGAAGCGCGCCGGCTAGAGCGGTCACATCCACCTGGGGACCGCGGCCCACATTGATCAGGCAAGCATCCGGCCGCATCGCGGCCAGGCGATCAGTGTTGATTAATCCGAGCGTTGCCTCGGTAAGCGGCGCAGCCACTACGACATAATCCGACTGGGAGAGCAACTCATTGAGCTGCGACGGAGCATAGACTGCAACCACTCCCTCCGGCCTTTGTTTCTCCGGATGTTCCCGCACTGCAATTACGCGCATCCCCAGAGCCGAGGCCATGCGCGCAACGGGGCATCCAATGCTTCCCAGTCCGATCAGGCCCAGAGTCGCGCCTGCGACCTCGCGGGGCCGCGGACCCTCGTTCCACATCGCATTCTGTCCCCAGATGCGTTTTTCCTGTAGCCGCGCCGCTTGCGGAATCTTCTTTGCCAGAGCAAAGATCAGCGCGATCACATGCTCGGCAACGACCGGGCCGTGGACTTCGTGAGCATTGGTCAGGACGACATCGCTCTTCACGAACTCCGGGAAGAGCAATTGATGCACCGCTGCGGTGGGCGCGTGAATCCAGCGCAGTTTCTGCGCACATGCTGCAACTGCTCCGGGCGGAGCGAGAACGCGAAGAGGATTTCGGCATCGCGAAGAGATTCTTCAATGCCGTCATAGCCCGTTCTGTGGGTCACCTCGATCTGCGGAAAATCTGTTCGCAGTTTTTCCGGAAACCATGTGGGCACATTCCACAAATCAAAGTGGTGATGAACGACGATCAGAAGTTTCATTTCGCCAGTACCGAGTACCTAGTAGCGAGTACCGAGATTCCTCCGCCGCTCGCCTTCGCTCGGTCGGAATGAAAAAGGCCTTGCCCGGTACTTGGTACTCGGTACTGAATTCTAGTTCTTCCGACTATTCTTCAGGAAGGCGCGCAGATCGTGCCCCGTCATCTCTTTCGGCTCGTCGATGCCGAGCATCGCCAGCATGGTGGGCGAAATATCCCGCAGCGAGCCGTTGGGCTTCAGCGTGAACTGCTTGGCGTCTTCCGCGACCACGATGAAGGGCACGGGATTCGTGGTGTGCGCCGTGTGCGGCCCGCCGGTCGCGGGGTCGATCATCATCTCGGCGTTGCCGTGATCGGCGGTGATGAGCATCGCGCCGCCCTTGGCACGGACGGCGGTTTCGATGCGGCCTAGGCAGGCGTCCACGGTTTCGACCGCTTTCACAGTGGGTTCGATCTTGCCGGAGTGCCCGACCATGTCCGCGTTGGCGAAGTTGACGATGATCACGTCAAATGTTCCTTCTTCAGTGGCCTTCACGACAGCATCGGCAATGCCGGCTGCGCTCATCTCCGGCTTCAGATCGTAAGTCGCAACTTTCTGCGAAGGCACCAGTACGCGCTCTTCGCCGGGAAACGGCTGCTCCACGCCGCCGTTGAAAAAATACGTCACGTGCGCATATTTCTCGGTCTCGGCCACGCGCAGGTTGCGCATGTTAAGATTGCCCATCACGTTGGCGAGGATGTTGGCCATCGATTCCGGCGGGATCACCACCGGCAAGGCTGAAATTCTTGTCGTACTGCGTCATGCAGACGTAGTGCAGGTTTTTCGGCACGCGGTCGCGGGGGATCGTGGCGTCGAGATCGGCCGCGCCGGGAAGATCGCTTCCGCCTGTGGCGTTCAGCCCGCTGTTGCGCGCCAGAGCGCGCGTGATCTGGCGCACGCGGTCGGCGCGGAAGTTGAAGCAGATGCAGGCATCGTCGTCGCGAATGGTCGGCGAGCGGCTGGCCGCTCTTATCGGTGCACGACAACGGAATAACGAACTCGTCGGTCACGCCTTTGTTGTAGGAATCCTTCATGCCCTGAACCGGGTCGGCGCACTTGCCGCCTTCCGCGTCGCCGAAAACCATCGCGTTGTAGGCCTTGAGAATGCGCTCCCAGCGCCGGTCGCGGTCCATCGCGTAGTAACGGCCGTTCACCGTGGCAATTTTGCCGGAGTTGTACTCGCGCATCTTCTGCTGCAGTTGCTCGAGATAGCCGGCGCCGTTGGTGGGCAGCGTGTCGCGGCCGTCCATGAAGGCGTGCACGAAAACGCGGTCTACGCCGTTCTGCTTCGCCATTTTCAGCAGCGCGTAGAGATGCGCCTGCTGCGAGTGCACGCCGCCGTCGGAAACCAGGCCGAACAGATGCAGTCTGCCGCTCGCCCGCGCGCGCATGCTTCATCGCCGCGAGCAGCACGGGATGCGAGAAGAACTCGCCGTTCTGGATCATCAGGTCGATGCGGGTGATGTCCATGTGCACGATGCGCCCGGCGCCGATGTTGAGATGGCCAACCTCGCTGTTGCCCATCTGCCCTTCGGGCAGGCCGACGAAAGGTCCGCTGGTATGAATCAGCGTGTTGGGATACTCGCGCAGCAGCCGGTCATAGGTCGGCTTGCGCGCGAGCGCGATGGCATTGGCCTTGGTTTCGGCGCGATATCCCCAGCCGTCGAGGATGATGAGAACGAGTGGTTTGGGACGGGGCATAAATCTTGCAGACTCCGCAGTTTATATGAAAGCAATCCAACATCGACCTACCAGATCACCTCGACAGGATAGCGTTCGAAGATTGGGTCGGCGGTTATGAGCGGAAGTTTTTCCTCTAGGCTCTGTGAAATCAGGATTCGATCGAACGGATCGCGGTGGTGCGCTGCCAAGCTTTCGATTCTCAGCACATGATCCAGCGTGATCGGCAAGACTTCGATTCGATTCTCACCCAACTTCTTGACCAAGTAAGGTCCAGCGGGCTCGGGTAGAGGAAGTTTGCCGATCTTCACTTTGATCAGGATCTCCCAAATGCTAGCCACACTCAACCAAAGGTCGTTAGGACCGGTAAACACTTTTTGCGCCCTGCGGGAAAACCTCTGATCGTCGGCAATCGCCCATAAGAAAGCTTGCGTATCGAGAAGAGCCTTCATTCCCAGAACAGGTCCTCGATCTCCTTGGGCAAGGGATCGTTGAAATCATCAGGCACTACAAAATCGCCTTTGGCCGATCCCAGAAATCTCCCCTTGGGCGGCCCTTCCATCGGCACCAATCTTGCGACAGGCTTTCCCGCCTTGGCGATGATCACTTCCTCGCCAATGGCGACGCGCTCCAGCAACCGCGACAGGTGCGTCTTGGCCTCGTGGATGTTGACTTCCATAGAGTCATTATAGCTAAGTCATGGACTAAGTCAAACAATAGCCCTCCGCGACTATCATCCGCTGTTGAGGCTGTGGAAGGCAAGGTTAGATGTAACAAGGCGGGTGAGGCGTCTCACCCGACCCGCGGGTTTGGAGACTTTCACCGGCAAACGTGACTCCGCGCACTGAACAAAATATCTTAGGCGACTATCTTTCACTTGTCTTGAAAACGCGGATTCTCTGTTCAGTCTTAACATTCTGCGAAGACATCCGCAAGAGGAGAAATGCATGATGAAGACGACATGCGCGGTTGTGGTTCTGATATCGCTTGCTCTTGCTCTGCCGGCGTTCGGCAAGACCTCCAAGAATACCTATCCAGCTTCTTGCGGCGAGGTGTGGGGCGCGGTCAAAGACGTCCTTAGCGATGCGGAGAACTACAACGTCGAGGAGAGTAACGACACCCTAATGACTGCTGCCTACAAGGTGAAGCACGCCGTTCATGTCACCATTACAGGAGCGGTGCTCCAGCGAACCAACCACGTAGCCCTGGTATCGAAGGGTGCAGAGTGTGAGATGCAAGTCAAGTCGAACTATAGCGGATTTGAGCACGACGATAGTGGTGACTTCCGGAAGCGCGTGGAGGAATCCTTTGCCAAACTGAAGGGGCCGAAGCCTGCTGAGCCCGCTCAACCGGCGCCTCCAACCCAGTGATCTCATCCACGCGCCCAGCCGTTCATGTCCCGCATGCAGAGGCTTCAGGGGGCACGACCGAAGTCGTGCCCTTCACAAGAAACGCTTCCGTGCGGATTAGTGTATGGTTTGCTCGCTCTTGCGAACTGCCGGAGAGCTGGCTGAGCCTTCGAACTTGGGCTGGCCAAGCTTCGTGATCCACAGGCCCGTGTGGATGTCGTTGAAGTACATCAGGCTATTGAGCAGAGGGCTGTCGCAAGCTACCGAGCAGGGTTGTCCTCCCCAGACAAACGGCAGGTTCGGACGGAAGCCCTTGGCATCCGCGGTCCAGAAGCGGGCAATTTCACGGCCCTGGCGGTAGAGATCGCCGCGCAGCTCGCCGGAAATATCGAGCACGCGCGCGCCGCCGCTGTAGTAACCCTCATAGAGCATGTCGTTGGCGGCCCAGAAATTGTGCGACCCGCCTTCCGGCACTTCATACTGCGCAACTTCGCGGGGATGCTTGATATCGGAAACATCCATGACGTGGCACATGGCGCGCACCGGGATGCGGTCTCTGTTGTCCAGTTCGAAAATGGCGGGAAAGACCTCGTCGCCCACAAACAGATACTTCTGGTAGCGGAACACGCTGTGAGAGCCTGCCAGCCAGCCGTCTCCATAGAGCTCGTAATGGTTGAAGTGGTATTGGCTGACCAACTTGGGATTTTCCGGACTGCCTCCGGCCATGCCGTTGCCTACATCGAGGATGACCAATCCATCTCTCCAGTACGCGAGATAGGCGAGACCATCCTTGACCTGCAGGTCGTGCAGATAACGTCCGCTGGTGATCGATCCGTGCTCGGTGTTAATGCTGTAGACGGTCGGATTCTCGGTCTGCCAGCGTGCGACTTCCTTGGGATGTTTCGCATCCTGAAAGTCAATGATGCGGAGCGAGCCGGTGGCATCGTCGGTGAGATACACGTAGTGGCCATCGATGTAGGCGCTGTGCACACCACCGCTGACCGTGGCCGTGTATTCGGAAAGAACTTTCAGGTGCGATGCGTCGGAAGTGTCGAGGAAAACGATCCCGTTCTTGCGATTGGAAGCTCCTTCGCGTGTGAACACGCCGATTTTTTCGTCGGGCGTGGTGCTGATGTCGTTGATCAGGCGGGCATCTACCTTGAGAGTGTCGAGAAGCTTGGGGTTGGCGGGATCGGCGATGTCGTAGACGAAGAGTTTGTCGGCGATGGTCGCAAGATAGGCGTGGTGGCCGATAATCCACTCCTCCGACATCTGCAGGTCCGGCATGGGGACGTGGGCCACGACTTCAACCTCGCGCTCCACGTTGCGGGGGCGAACCACGACGGACGCGGCGGCGCTATGCTGGCCGCTGCTCGCCATCACCACGTAGGTGCCGGCCTTCTCGGCGACAAAGCCGCCGTCGGGATAAACGGTGGCGCCGCCGTTGCTGCTTAAAGACCAGCGCACGGGTGGATCCTTTAAATGGCCTCCGCTGCCGTCGATCGCAGCCGCGCCAAAGTGCACGACATCGCCGGTGCGTGCCTCCGCGGAAGCCGGCTTGACCGTTAGCTTGCGCACTGCATCGCGTACAACCTGAAACGTAACTGTGCCGCTGGTCCCTTCGGACGTCGCCTTAATCGTGGCGCTCCCCGGCGCAAGACCGGTCACCAACCCGGCCGCGTCTACGCTGGCAATCGCCGGCTTTTCCGATGTCCAGGTGATTGCCGCGTCGGTTCGGGGAACGCCGTTGGATGTGCGCGCGATAACCGTCAGCTTTTCCGCGCCGCCGGCGACGATCGGGTGCGCGGGAGGCTCGATTTCAACGCTTGCAATCTTCGAGTTCCCGACATTGACCGTGGCGTAGCCCGCTTTTCCAGCGATCACCGCGCCTACCGTCACCACTCCCGGCGCATGGAAGGTTACTTCGCCGGACTCATCCGCACCCGCCAGGTCGAACGGAGCGGCAAACCACACCGAAGGTTTCTGGTCGATGGGATTGCCCTCCGCATCTTTGGCAACAGCACTGAATTTGACTTTTTCTCCGACGTGAGCATCGAGAGTTTTGGGACTAATCTCCACACTCGAAGGAGCTACGGAGGTGGTGGGAGGCTCTTGCTTGGCGGCGTCCTGCTTGGCGGGAGCCGTGTCCTGCGACCACACGTTAGTGCCTGCTGAAAGAATGAGGAGCGCCACTGCCAACAGCAAAGCTTTGTGCTTGAACATTCGCCCTCCGGGCTTGAGAGTTGAATCGTCGTTGGTCGTTAGTCGTTGGCAAAATCAGGCGACGACCAACGGCTATCGGCCAATGACATTTCTGAAGCAACGATTACGTTTTGAACTCTCGGATCGCTGGTCGGCAGTGGTCAGCAGGATCCGCTAACGACTAACGACCATCGACTAACTACTTCCTGCACTTACTGCTTGCTCGGTTCCGTTTTCCAGAAATCAATGCCTGCCGCCTGGGGCCCGACATCGACCGTTGCGACAGTTTTCAAACTGCTCAGGTCAATCACTTCCACCGTACCGGGTTCGGAGCCAACTCCTTCGACCGAGATGAAAGCGTAGCGGCCGTCGGGTGAAACCACCGCCCCGTGCACAACTTTTCTCTGCGTGGGAATTCTGGCCAGCTCGCGCCCTGTGGCAGGATCGAAGATGGACACCGACTGTCCGCGTTTATTGGTCGCGATCAGCCGTCCGTCCCGGGTCATCGCCAGATTGTATACGCCGGTTCCAGCAGGAAAACGGCGTGCCAGAGTCCAGGTGTCGGTCTTGATGGCGACGATCTCGTTGGATTGATTGCAGGCCACGTAGACGATCGATCCGTCATTCGAGGGCTGCGCCCACGTCGGCGTGCATGTGGCACTTTTGTGGTCAGGCATCGCATGGGGATCGGGTGCGCCGCTCATGCCCATTTCTTTTCCCTTGGAAAGCATGAAATAGCGGTCCACGGCAAACTTTCTGGTGTCGATCTCGACCAGCATGTCGTCCATCATGCAAGCCGAGTAATGTTTGGTGCCGTCGTGGTTGAGGCGCGATCCGTGGGGCATGGTGCAGGTGGGAATGCGTTTGACTTCAATCATCTGGTCCGTGGCTACGACCGAGATCGACGACGGAACCATGTCACCATGGAAATTCGCGTTGGCAACGTAGATGAAGTTGCCGTCAGGAGTGATGTCGGTGGTGGCCGGGAACAGGCCGAGGCTGGTGTACTTGATCACGGTGTCGGTTCCGGCGCGGTACTTCCAGACGGATCCCTCGGGCCGGCCATGGCCTTCGGAAACATAGAAATATTGTTTGTCGGGAGAAACTGCGATGCCGTGCGGCCCGTTGACGTCCATGGGCATGAGGCCGGTGCGCATCTGGCTTTCGATGCGGGCGCCGCCGGGGCCAAAGCGAATCAGCACAATCTTGTCCGCAGATTCGCAGACGACGTAGACGAGGTAGTCCTGCGTGGGATGGTCCGGGGCAGTGCCTGGAGAAGTTTGTGCCTCACCAATGAAGGCCAATGCCAAGAAAACCAGCAGGTGCTGTAAGAACGGACGCAGACGTGGCCGAAACATGGTCGAAGAAGTATATCCAACAAAGCGAAGACGCGCTTGTGAAAACTCCGGCTGCGCTGGTGGCTGGAGTCGAGCTTCGCACGACCTGACAGCCGAGGGCGCTGTCCCCACATGACCTAGCCGTGATAATTCAGCGCCTTCAATCCCAGGAATCTCGCCGAATCCCCCAACTCCCCTTGAATCCGCAGCAACTGGTTGTACTTGCAGATGCGGTCGGTGCGTGAGGCCGAGCCGGTCTTGATTTGGCCCGCGCCGGTAGCAACGGCCAGGTCCGCGATGAACGTGTCTTCCGTCTCGCCCGAGCGGTGCGAGATCACCGACGTGTAAGCGTTGCGGCGCGCCAGGTCGATCGCGTCGAGCGTCTCGCTGACCGTGCCGATCTGGTTGACCTTGATCAGAATCGAGTTGGCTACACCTTTGTCGATTCCTTCCTGCAGAAATTGAATGTTGGTGACGAAGATGTCGTCGCCAACAAGTTGAATCTTGCCGCCGAGTTCTTTGGTCAGATTCTGCCAGCCGTCCCAGTCGCCCTCAGCGAGGCCGTCCTCGAGCGAAACGATGGGATAGTCGTTCACCCACTTGGCCCAGAACTTCACCATGTCGTCGGAACTCTTGGCGGACTTGTCCGACTTCTTGAAGACGTATTTGCCATCCTGATAGAACTCGCTGGCCGCGGGATCGAGTGCGATGGCGATCTCTTCTCCGGGCTTGTAGCCGGCCTGCTGAATCGCCTCCAGCACAACTTCGATCGCTTCGACATTTGACTTCACGGACGGCGCAAATCCGCCTTCATCGCCGACCGCGGTGTTGTAGCCGCGCTTCTTCAGCACTCCCTTGAGCGTATGGAAAACTTCCACGCCCCAGCGCAACGCCTCTGAAAACGAAGGTGCGCCCACCGGCATCACCATGAATTCCTGGAAGTCCACATTGTTGTCGGCGTGCGCGCCGCCGTTGAGGATGTTCATCATGGGCGTGGGCAGAGTGTTGGCGCCCGCGCCACCGAGGTAACGATAGAGCGTGAGACCGTATTCCGCGGCAGCCGCGCGGGCGGCCGCCATCGAGACCGCTAGAATCGCGTTCGCTCCCAGGCGGGCTTTAGTTTCGGTGCCGTCGAGTTCAATCATTTTTTGGTCGAGGCCTCGCTGGTCGGCGGCGTCCCAGTTCGCGAGCGCATCGGCGATCTCGCCGTTTACGTTTTCTACGGCTTTGAGAACGCCTTTGCCGAGGAAGCGCGCACTGTCGCCGTCACGCAGTTCGACGGCTTCATGCTCGCCGGTCGATGCACCGCTGGGGACAATGGCTTGTCCATAAGTTCCGCTCGCCAGTTGCACTTCCGCTTCTACCGTAGGATTGCCGCGCGAATCCAGTACCTCGCGCCCGATGATTGCTGAGATGTTCGTCATACAGCGCTACCATCCTTGTCTGAGTATGAGTACGTGATTGGTGAATCGTCGTCCACTCGCACGGAATGCCTGAGACCGCCCGAATTGAAGCTCAGACGCCAGCATGTCTTTGCCCGTGCAGTAGTCCGAAGCCCCCGATTATAGCGGATGGAAGATGATGGCACTGTGACGGAGTTCACAACCTGCCACCTCCCTGTCCCGAAACAGACCATGCCCGGCCCTTATCTTCGCTGGTTCCTCAGCCGCGACGCATATTGTCCCGGCCATCTGCGTGGTCTAGAGTCAAAGCAACAAGCGAGAGGTTTAGGGGTTATAGCACCTGAGGAGGAGTCATGAAGAAGTGGACAGTTCTAGCTTGCACCCTACTGCTGGCGTGCTCTTATGTAAGCACGATGGCCGCGGCGCAGACCAGTTCGCCCGTACCGGCCGGCACCGCCCTGATGGTCAAGCTCGAGACCACTCTCGCGACCTTCAGCAACAAAGCGGGTGACCCTTTCCGGGCAACCCTGACCCAGGCCGTGGTGCTCAACGGTAAAATTGTAGTTCCCGCCGGAGCCGTGATCGAAGGGCGCGTCACCCGAGTGTCCGAACCGCGCCGCATCTCGGGCAAGCCGAGCATCGGAATTCTGCCCGAGGCCCTGGTCCTCCCCACCGGCGAACGATTCTTCCTCGATGCGACACTGGTCGACACCAATGCCGGACGCGACACTGACGTTAACCAGGAAGGCGAGTTCAAAGGGTCCGGTCACGACCGCCGCGATCAACTAGAGACCGGCGGAGGCACGGCAGGTGGAATGTTGATCGGCGGCCTCATCGGCGGTCCGCCGGGAATCCTCATCGGCGGAGCGGTGGGCGCAGGCTCAACCGGAGTTCACTGGCTGAGCAAGCACCGTTCAGCCACACTGCGCGCCGGCACCGAACTCACCCTCGAGCTCAACCGGCCATTAGCGATGACACCTGTGGTGGCCAGCGCGGGACAATAAACAAGTCTGAACTGTCGAACAAAGCCGGAGGCGCATGCTCCGGCTTTTGTTTTTCCGAAAGCGAGCGCGTTTCTGTTTCACATCCCCGAAGCTAGCTCCGCTTCGCTCAGCAACTGCAGTTCGATCCAGCCCTCCACCGGCAACGCATCCACGGGCAGACGATTTTGCCAGAGGCTGAAGCGCAGCCGCAGCCGGCTGGTGGCAGCGATTGCCACAGCGCCCGTCTTGTGGTCCACCCCCGTGTGAGAACTCGCAGCCGAACCCGACACCGCCAGCAGCCAACTCAGTGGCATGCGGAACTCGAAGTTGCGTACCAGGGCTGCCTTGGCGCTCTCCTCGCCCTTGGACGAAGCAGTTGGTGATTCTTCCAGGCCCTCGACCTTCCATCCCGTCAGTTTGCGGTCCTGCACCTTGGCATCGAGCCGCAGAGTCCGCCGTGGACGTGGTTCTCCGTTCGCCCACGATTCCAGGTTCACCACCAGATCAAACTCCATGTCCGGAACCGGCCCGGCAAAGTCCAATCGCCCGTAGACGAACGTACTGTCGATCCCGGCATACACGGAATCCAGAATGAATTGTTTTCCGTGCATGGCGCCGGCACGCTGATCGGCTGTGAAAATGGCCGCGCCCAACCATTCGAAGTAGCGAATCTTGTCCCCCGACACGCGGGGATGAATATAGGCGGTCTGTGGAGTGAAGGCCGGGCGCACCTCGCCTGCCGTGATCGGCTGTGCCAGATAATCGGGTGGCGTCGCTCCCAAAGCCTGATAGACGTTCGAAAGATGCTTGCGGTAAAGCTCGTCAAAGTCGCGGTCGTTGGCCGAGTGGTGCTCGGGTCCGTACCACCAGTTCCAGTCGCTGCCTTCGGCAATCAAAACCTCTTCGAAAGCCAGTTTGCGTTGCGCCGCGCTGGCACTGGCCGCATTCTGCGCATAGAATTCGCGCGCGTGGTGAAGATAGTCCCAGGCGCGGTTATCCTCGGGAGCGCCAATCCAGACATTGAAGTTCGCATTGATCCACGAGCCCGGCACCAGGGACTTTAACGGCGAGAAGTTGCGATGGCGGGCAATCGCCTCCGAAACCGTGACTGCTTCCAGACCTGCATCGCGCTGCAACGCGTCATAGAATCGCCGCAGAAATTCCCGCCCTGACTTCGGATAATATTCCCAGGCATTCTCCCCATCGAGGATCACCGACACCACAGCGTCCCGCCCTTGCGCCAGCACCGGCTGAGCCGCGTCTTTGATGTTGCGCAGCAAATGTCCGGCGGCTTCCCGTGGATCCATCCCCGAGTAGACAAAACCGATCAGATCCGAAATCGTGTGGTCACGAAAGACCATGTGCATGGCAGTCTGACCGTTCTCATAACGGTGAATGTTATAGAGCCGCTCGGCCAGGTGCGCGGGCAGCCGGCCGTTGCCGTCGCGCTGAAAGAACACCCCGGTGCTGCGCCCAAGCACACCTTCGTCGGTGGCCATCCATTTGATGCCGAGACTGTGCGCAATGGCCAGCGTCTCATCCGAGACGCTGCCCTCCGACGGCCATACGCCTTGCGGCCGCACTCCAAACACTTGCTGGTGAAGATTGAGCGCGCGCACAAGTTGTTCGCGCGCGTCCTCGGGATGCCGAAACCGGTTCTGCGGCAAGGGCAGGCCGGGCGACGAGGCCGCTCCCGCATTGGTGTCGCAGACCAGCGGAAGAATCGGATGATAGAAAGGCGTGGCCGAAATCTCGATCGAGCCCTTCTTCGCGGCATCGGCATACGCCGGCAGAACCTTGCCCATCAGGTCGCGTTCTCGCGCGATGACGAAATTCTGATCTTCGAGCGAGTAGTTGCGCTCTTTCTTGACCAGCGCCGCGATGTCTTTGTCTTCCAGAAAGAATTCGTCGAACCATGCGATCTGCGACAGCACCTGCAAGTCGGTAAAGTATTGCGTCTCAAAATATTTTTCCGCCTTCTCGGCTGAATAGCCATGCTCCCGGAAACGCTCGCGCAGTTGCCAGTAGCGCGGATACCGCCCAATCACGTTCGTCGGGTTGGCCTGAAAAAGATACTGCAGGGCGAACTGGCGCTCCTTCTGCGTTAGATCCTTGGCGGGCTTAGCCGCTACGTTCAGAAACGGGTCCTGCGCTGTCCCCGCGACGTAATCCTGGATCTGCATGATGAGCGATGGCACCAGATTGAAGTTCTGGTGCACACTGGGAAACTCGTCCAGCAGCTTCACCATGCCGTAATAATCTTTCAGACCATGCAGCCGCACCCAGGGCAGCCGATAATCGCCGGTCACCAGATCTTTGTAGTAAGGCTGGTGTTGGTGCCAGAGAAGGATTAGACGCAGGGCGGGCATGGCTGGAAAAGTCAGTCTAGCACGGGGAATCGGAGCGCTCGGTGGCACAAAAGGACGTGGCGCGCTTTGCCCCAGGTTGGCGCGGGCATTCCTCCGGTGCCGCCATGCGGATTTCCGGTACACTAGGGACGCGCCAGACGCGCCAAATGCCAGACGCCCCCATCCCCGCCGCTGCTGACCGCGTGACGCTGCTCTCGGAACAGGATCTTTACCTGTTCAACGAAGGCAGTAACTATCGCATGCACGAAACCATGGGCGCGCATCTGGTCTCGCGCGACGGCAAAGAAGGCGCGGTCTTCAGCGTGTGGGCGCCGAATGCGCGCTTGGTTTCGGTGATCGGCAGCTTCAACGCCTGGAACCCGCGTGCCCAGCAACTCGTTCCTCGTGGCTCCTCAGGCATCTGGGAATGCTTCGTCCCCGGCGTGACCAAGGGCGCGCTCTACAAGTTTCACATCGAGTCGCGGCGTCACAGCTACCGGGTCGACAAGGCCGATCCTCTCGGCATTTTGCACGAGAAGCCTCCGCGCACTGCGTCAGTGGTGTGGGACCTTAACTACCAGTGGAACGACCGCGAGTGGATGGAGAAGCGGGCCGCCCGCAACTCGTTGCGCGCGCCGCAAGCCATTTATGAAGTTCACCTCGGTTCGTGGATGCGCGTTCCCGAGGAGCACAATCGTCCGCTGACCTATCGCGAGACCGCGCCGCGTCTCGCCGAGCACGTTGGGCGCATGGGCTTCACTCACGTGGAATTCATGCCGATAATGGAGCATCCCTTCTACGGTTCCTGGGGATACCAGACTACGGGCTATTTTGCTCCCACCTCGCGCTATGGCACGCCCCAGGATTTCATGTATCTAGTGGACTACCTGCACCAGCACGGCATCGCCGTGATCCTCGACTGGGTGCCCTCGCACTTCCCTTCCGACGCCCACGGCCTGGCCTACTTCGACGGCACGCATCTCTATGAACATGCGGATTCGCGGCAGGGTTTCCATCCCGACTGGAAGACCCACATCTTCAACTATGGGCGCACCGAAGTCCGCAGCTTTCTGATGTCCAGCGCCATGTTCTGGCTCGACAAGTATCACATCGATGGCCTGCGCGTGGACGCGGTCGCTTCCATGCTCTACCTCGATTACTCCCGCAAACAGGGTGAGTGGATTCCCAACAAGTACGGCGGGCGGGAAAACATCGATGCCATCGAATTCCTCCGCCGCTTCAATCAGGAAGTCTATAAAGAGCATCCTGACATCCAGACCACTGCGGAAGAGTCCACTTCCTGGCCCATGGTTTCGAAGCCGGTATATCTCGGGGGCCTGGGCTTCGGCATGAAATGGGACATGGGATGGATGCACGACACGCTTGAGTACTTCAAGCAGGATCCCATTCACCGTAAGTATCATCACAGCAAGCTCACCTTCCGCATGTTGTACTCGTTCCATGAAAACTTTGTGCTGCCGCTTTCGCACGATGAAGTGGTCCACGGCAAGGGATCGCTGATCGGCAAGATGCCCGGGAATGAGGGGGATCGCTTTGCCAACCTGCGGCTTTTGTACGCATACATGTACGCGCAGCCCGGCAAGAAGTTGATGTTCATGGGTGACGAGTTCGGGCAGGTTCGCGAGTGGGCGCACGACACCAGCCTGGAGTGGCATGTGCTGCAGTATCCCGTTCACAGCGGATTGCAGAACTGGGTTGGGCAGTTGAACCGCGTCTATCGCAATGAGCCTGCGCTGCACTTGCTCGACACGAACCCGGCGGGCTTCGAGTGGGTAGATTGCAACGACAATCTGAGCAGCACGATCTCATTGCTGCGCAAGAGTGAATCTCCGAAAGATACGGTCCTTATCGTTTGCAACTTCACGCCCATTCCGCGCCTCGGCTATCGTGTGGGCGTGCCGGAGAGCGGCTATTGGCGCGAACTGCTCAACAGCGACGCGTTGGAATACGGCGGCACCGGTGTGGGTAATCTCGGAGGAGTTCATGCCGAGGAAGTACCGGTCCACGGCCGTCCCCATTCGCTGAAGCTGACGCTGCCGCCGCTGTCGGCGCTGTTTTTGAAAGCGGGATAGCGTTGTAAGGTGTAGGTTTTGGGTGGCGCAGCGCTTTCAGCGCTGCGATAAATATCCCGTGAGTGAAGGGGCTTTAGCCTCTGAGGTACTTTTTCAACGACTCAGCAACGGGGCTCATCGATGAAAAACGGCTTGCTCGCGTTCGCGCTCTTCGCATTCGCATTCTCCCCTGCCGCATTTGCCCAGGAGCAAACCCCTCCGCCGGATGGCCCACACCATACATTCCAGGATGAACTGCTCGATAGGATGACGGGCCGATGGAAACTAACCGGCACGATTCGCGGCCAGAGCGTCGAGCATGCCGTCGAGGCGCAGTGGACCCTCAATCATCAATTCCTGCAAGTTCACGAGAAGGACGTTGCAACGCCTTCGGCTTACGAAGCCAACGTCATGATCGGCTACGACAACACCAGCGAACGCTACGTCGCCCACTGGATTGACATCTTCGGCGGACGCGTTTCTGAAACGCTGGGCTACGGCACGCGCTCCGGCGACCAGATCGAATTCGTCTTCGAATACCCCGACGGCCCCTTCCACACCACGTTCCGCTGGATCGCCGACAAAAAACAATGGCAGTGGAAAATGCGGACCAAGAACAGCGCAGGAAAGTGGGTGGACTTCTCCGACCTGACGCTCACGCCCGTGAGCGCTCAGTAGCGCCGCCCGCTGAAGCTCACGCTGCCACCGCTGTCTGCGCCGTTTCTGAAAAAACCGGATAGCAGAGTAGCGTCTGGGTTTTGGTGGCGCAGCGCTTCCAGCGCTGCGATAAATAGCTCGTGAGTAATGAGGCTTTAGCCCCTGAGGTACTTTTTTCGACGACTTCTACCGCACCTCGGATAACCTGCGACGATATGCCTCCGGAGTTTCAATCAGAAATGCCGTCTGCCCGGCCAGCGTCAGCAGGTCTTGGTTACACACTCGGAGAACTTGCCAGGGGCAGAAGGGCCGTGGCGCTTCATTCACGTTGCCCGGCAAGCGGCAGGGCTTCTTAGGAGCGAGGGAGAAGACCTGGAATCCGCCCTACCCCACCGCCTCATCAAGAACGTAGACGGCACCTAACTGTCCTTAGATTTCGCGGTGAGGCTTAGCCGCAAGCGGGGCGTTGTTTCGGGCGAAAGCCAAGGCAGCAGAGACATCCTGCTCGTCAATCCCGAGTTGGCTCACAGAAGCGCGCACTTCATCCGCACGGCTGACCGACGCCTCGGGAAGCGTGATCCGGTTCGAGGTTTTCTTTCTGGCTGGCATGGCATGTCCATTCAAGAAGACAAGAAAATCTTACCAGAATGTGCGCGCGCACCCCACTAGCGAATACTGACCACTGACCGCTGCCATGCTATCCTGCCCTCAGCACGCGCCACCATGCGGATTCTCACCCGCTACATTCTGCGCGAAGTGACCTCGCACGCCCTGATCGGCGCGGCGATCTTCACCTTCGTGCTGTTCACGCGCGATCTGGGACGCATTCTGGAACTTGTGGTCCGTGCCAGCGCGCCCCTGCCCAGCGTCGCCGCGATCTTCTTCTACACTGTCCCCTTCGCCCTTACTTACACCATCCCGATGAGCGTGCTGGTGGGGATTCTCATTGGCCTGAGCCGGCTCGCCGCCGACAGTGAAATCACTGCCATGCGCGCCAGCGGCATGGGAGTTTGGGACTTCGGCCGGGTGCTGGCAATTTTTGTCGCCGCCGCCTGGGGCCTAGCTCTGCTCAACGGCCTTTGTCTAGCGCCGTGGTCGCTCGCTTCGCTGGGACACCTTGAGGATCAACTCAAGGGTTCCCAAGTCTCCTTCGAAGTGCAGCCACGCGTATTTTATGAGGGTTTTCCCAAGATCGTGCTCTACGTGCAGGACGTACACAGCGCACAGGGCGGCGCGGTCTGGCATGGAGTGTTTCTCGCGGACATCTCGGATCCGGCCAATCCAAGCATCACGTTGGCCCATGAAGGAATCCTCGTTCCCGAGGGCCGGGATCGCTTGCACCTGCACTTACGAGACGGTTACACGCACGCAACGGATCCCGCGCGAGCCGACCACTACGAGATCTCCACTTTCCAGCAGACCGACATCCCGATCGAACTGGCTTCCTCGGAAAATAAGGCGGACGAACAGGTTTCCTACCGAGCCCTCGGTACGCGGGCATTGCGGGAACGCGCTGCCAGCGCCGATCCGGCATCGGCAAGGTTGTACCGCATTGAGTTTCACAACCGTATCGCCCTGCCGACCGCTTGTCTGGTGCTGGCCATGGTCGGAATTCCTTTGGGACTCTCGTCCAAGAAAAGCGGGAAGTCCGGCGGGTTCGTGCTCACCATTTTGCTGGTCTTTGTCTACTACTTCATCTCTCTGATTGGCGTGTCGCTGGCCAAGCAGGGCAGGGTCAGCCCCGTGTTTGGGGCCTGGCTGGCCAACCTGGTATTTTTTGCCGCCGCACTATTCCTGCTGTGGCAAGCCGAGCGCCGGCCCTTATCGCTGTCGGCCATCCGTCTGGCATGGAAACGCGACCAGCTTCCGGCGAACGTTCCCGTCCCTGACCGCAGGCGCAGCCGCCGGGACCCCGCCAACGCCTTCGAGCGCGCCTCCACGCGGCGGAGAGTCTTCAGTGCCAGCTTCCCCACGCTGCTCGATGACTACGTCCTGCGCGATTTCTTCCTCTACCTGGGAATGATCGTGTCCGCTTTCCTCGTCCTGCTGCTGGTGTTTACCCTGTTCGAGTTGCTGGGCGACATCCTGCACAACCAGACGCCCGCGATTGTAGTCGCCGAGTACCTGCTCAATGTTGCTCCGTACCTGATTTACAGCGTTGCGCCGCTGATCATGCTGCTGGCGGTGCTCATCACGTTCGGGTTAATGAACCGGTCGAATGAGATCACTGCCATCAAGGCCACCGGAACCAGCGTCTACCGCATCGTCACGCCGGTGATGGTCGCAGCCGCGGTGCTCGCGTCGGGCCTGTTCCTGGCCGACCAGTTCTACCTGCCCCACACCAACAAGCGCCAGGAAGCCTTGCACAACCAGATTAAGGGCAAGCCGCCGCAAACCTATCTGCGCCCCGACCGCCGTTGGATTTTCGGCCAGCACAATGACATCTACTATTACCAGTTCTTTGACGCCGATCGCGATCAGTTCGCCAACCTCACCATCTTTCAACTCGACCCCGCCAGCTTCGCGATCACGGAGCGCATCCACGCCGAGCGCGCCCACTGGGCCGACAACATGGGCCGCTGGATTTACGAACTAGGATGGCAGCGCACGCTGCGCGGCGCCGCCATCGCCGGCTACCGCACCTTCGACGTCTCCACTTTCCCTCAACTGAGTGAGGCGCCTTCGTATTTCAAGAAGGAAGTGAAACAGTACACCGAGATGAACTATGAGGAACTTCACCGCTACATCCGCGATCTGCAGCAAAGCGGCTTCGACGTGGTGCGGCTGCGGGTGCAGTTAAACAAGAAGCTCTCCTATCCGTTGATCACGCTGATCATGGCTGTCCTTGCGGTTCCGTTTTCCATATCGGCGGCGAAGAAGGGAGCCATCACGGGAGTGGCGGTCGCCGTGGGCATCGCGGTGGTCTATACCGTGGTATCGCGGTTGTTCGAGGCCATGGGGAATATCAGCCAGTTGCCACCAGCCCTCGCCGCCTGGTCGCCGGACCTGATTTTCGCTCTGGTGGGCGCTTACCTGATTCTGAAAATTCCGACCTAGTCACGCTTCTGTAGAGCGCTACTTTTTTCCCGGCCCGCTCATCATGAACGCCTTCACCACGATCCCATTCGGCTGCACGCCCACGGGAATCATGGTGAGAAGCGAATATTCCGTTGGCTCCAACCTTCGCGGCGTGCGTTTTTGGATCACGGTGACATCGCCCGCCTGCGTGTCCAAAACCAGAAGATACGTCTGGTCCTGCGACAGCGCCAGGCCATCCGGACGGCTCCCCACCGCCAGGGTTGCGATTCTTCGGCCCATGTCGATGTCATAGACGGCAACGCTATTGGAGCCGAAGTTGCTTGCATAGAGCCGCGAGTTGTCGCGCGTGACCACCGCGTGCGTAGGATTTTGCCCGATCAGCGCGCTGCTGCCCACCTCATCGTTCCCCGTCTCGACGATCGAAATGCTCTCGGAATCGAAGTCGCACACAATCAGCTCGCCGCCATCCGGCTTCAACGCAAGGCTCACCGGCGTCTTTCCCACGTCCAGCAAGGCCAGCACCCGGTCGCTGGTCAGGCCGCTGCCGCTTGGGCTGCTGGCTAAGGCGATGGATGCCACCTGCGACGAGCCCGAACAGGCCACAAACGCTTTGCTCGAATCCGGCAGGATAGCGATGTCTTCCGGATTCTGGCACACCGGCAAGGTTGCCCGCACCCGCAGCAGCTTCGCGTCCATCAGAGAAACCGTGTTGTCGCCGCGATTCGTTACCACCACGGTCGCCCCGTCCGGCGAAACCCGCGCCAGTCCCGGCGCAGAGCCCACCCGCACATTGCCCAGAACCGCGCGCTTCTCCAGATCGATCACCGACACATTGGCCGATCCCGAGTTCGCGACATAGGCGCGCTTGCCATCTTCCGAGACATCGATAAAGTATGGCCGGCCGTGAACTCCGATCGTGGCGACCACGGCGTTCTTCTCGGCATCGATGACGCTTACGTTGTTCGAACCCGAGTTGACCACATAGATTTCGTTCTTTTTGCTGTTGGCCGCAACTCCGGTTGGTTCGGTGCCCACAGCAATGGTCTTTGCCGTCTGGAAGGTTCGCAGATCGATCACGCTGACGGTATTGCTTTTGCCGTTGGTGACGTACGCATATTCTCGGTAAGCCAGCCCGTAATCCGGCAAAGTCTGCTCACTGAAGTACCACCAGCCCAGCCCGCCGAGCAGCGGAATCAGAACGATGATGAGGAGGAGGAATTTTCGCAAGATGAAGGTTCGCTTCTTTGGAGAAATAAGACTACCAGAGAGAAGTTCTTCCCGCGTCAGCTAGGGTGGCACGGTTTCCTACACTGTTTTCGGCTCGGACGCTCGTCCCCCCATCTCATAGCCTTGGTTCGATCACCTTCAGCCCGCGTACTCGGGCAAAATGACGCCGGTTGAAAGTCGCTACCGCGCTTCCGCTTTCCAAAGCCGTGGCGGCTACGATCAGATCATAAAAGCCGATCATTTTGCCGGAGGACTCCAAATCCGCCCAAATGCGGGCGTGTTCCAGCCCAGTCGCTTCAGTGTAGGGAAGGATATTCACTAAACTCAGGATCTTGCGAATGTAGTCTTGCCGTTCAACCCTGTACGCGCTCGATGCCCGTTCTACGCCGTGCCACAACTCAGCGATCGTAATCGCCGCAATCTGGAATTCCTCGTCCCCCTCCGAAACCAGCCAACGACTGAGGTCGAAGGTTCCCCGTTCGCCTCGAATAATGACATCGGTGTCCAGAATTATTGCCACTTGTCTTCCGGGGCCTTGAGAATCTTCCGTCCTTTCTGCAGGTCCCTATACCAGGCCTTCGCGTTCTCGTTAGATAACTTAACTTCGCGCAACGCTTCCGCCAATTCTCTGCCCGTGCACGTTTTGCTCTCATGGGGCACAATGCGGGCGACCGGAGTGCCGTTCTTGAGGAGCACGAACGTTATATTCTGATAACGCACGCGATTCACGCAATCGGCGAAGTTGCGGGCGGCCTCTGTGACCGAGATGGATGTTTTCTTCATCAAATCAGATTATCTGATTATACATAATACGGCTGCCGTGCACCTAAGAAAAGGCACTCGGCGGGAGCGTGCCTGCTTCGAAACCACAAGCTTCTGAATGCAAAACAGACAAAGCACCTTCGCGGGACCGTTGTTCCGGGATACATGAACGAGCAACCGGGCGCGCGTTCCAAGCCAGCGAAAGATCTCGCCAAGCTCCTAGGCACGTAGGACCCCCACCGTCTCCCGCACCTCAATCCCCGGCACGGTCCTTCCCACCACGGTCGCGATCTGCCGCACCTGCACCATCAACTCATCGAACTGATCGGGAAATAGCGACTGCGGACCATCCGACATCGCCTCATCGGGCTTGTTGTGCACTTCCACCATCAATCCATCGGCGCCCACAGCCACCGCCGCCCGCGACAGCGGAGTAACTTTATTGCGCTTGCCCGTCCCGTGGCTGGGATCTACAAGAATCGGCAGATGGCTCAACCGCTGCACCGCCGGAACCACGCTCAGGTCGAGCGTGTTGCGGGTGTGGTCGGCAAACGTGCGCACGCCGCGCTCGCACAACGCCACGTTGTAGTTGCCTTCGCTCAAAATGTATTCCGCGGCCATCAGAAATTCTTCCAGTGTCGCCGACATGCCTCGCTTGAGCAACACCGGCTTCTTGGCCCGCCCGGCGCGCTTCAACAAGGAAAAATTCTGCATGTTGCGCGCTCCGATCTGGATCACGTCCGCATACTCTTCCACCAGATCGAGCGATTCGTTATCGATCGCTTCGGTAATAATCTTCATGCCATACTGGTGGCGAATCTCCGCCATAATGCGCAGCCCCTCTTCGCCCAATCCCTGAAAAGAATAGGGAGACGTCCGCGGCTTGTAAGCCCCTCCGCGAAAAAACTGCGCTCCCGCGCGATGCACGCGCTCGGCCACGGCAAACGCCTGTTCCCGGCTCTCAATAGCGCACGGCCCCGCAACAATCGCCAGCCCGGAGCCGCCAATCGTTGCCGCAGTGCCGGCGAATCGAATCACCGTGTTTTCTTCCTTAATGTCGCGGCTCACCAGTTTGTAGGGCTTCGAGACCTTAATCACTTCCTGCACGCCTGGCATTTCTTCCAGGGTGCCCTGCTCGACCTCGCCCTTGTTTCCGGTGATGCCGATCGCGGTGCGCTGCGCTCCGGGCATGGCATGAGCGCGGTAACCCAGCTTCTCAATTCTTTCGCAGACGCCACGCACCTGCTCTTCGGTGGCGTGCGCCTTCATGACCACTAACATAGTTTCCCCTTAGTTCGTGGCAGGCCCTTGACTGTCGATGTCGAGCGCTCGCTCGACCGGTAAGGCAGCCAGTCCATCAAGTCTACCGTTGCCAGGTCGGCCCCGCAAACATCGGAGGCGATGGTGCAGATCACGGCCCCAGCCGTCGGAAAACGTACAAACAGGCGTGATCTCCCCACACGTGCTCCGGATCGTCTGCAATCGCCACTTGGTTCACCAACTCATAGTCTCGGCGAGCGGCAAAGGCCATCTCCACGAATCCCCAGTTTTCTGCCAACTGAGCTTTCGATCCCCAGGAATGGATATCGTCAACGTAGACCAGAAATCTTGGCCTGCCGCCTCGAATCTGTTGCATCATCTCATCTTGCATTTGCCGTGCGAACTTTTGCCTCTCCATCAAAGGATAGAGATAGAGATAACTGCTGGCGCAGTGCCGCGCGGAATAGAAGCAAATCTCCGGCTCGGAGCCGAAGATCCCAATCGTATCTTGCTCCGAGGAGTGCGCTTTGATGTATCCGCCGATGGTCATTGCCTCGGGAAACGCCTCCCCGGGCTGTATTCTTCGAAGCAGCGCGACAGAATCGAGATGAAAGTATCTCCGGTATTCGGCGCGCAAGGAAATCGCAAACACGACGGTGAAGTACACAACGGGAAACCAGACAACGACTGGCCCCAATTGTTTCTTCCGCAAGCCTTCTTGCGCTGCGCTGATGCCGATTCCTGCGCATAAGGCGGCCGCCGGCAGCACCAGAATGTAGTAATGAGGTCGAAAGTAAAACCCCAGGCAAACCGCCAGGCAGGAAAACAAAACAAAGCTGGTGACGAACCCTGCGTGTTTTCGGGCATACCGGCTACAAATAGGAGCGAGAAGGCCCAGAGCAACGATCTCCCAAATCACGAATGGCCTGATCACCCACGGCAAGAACGCGCGTAGCGCGCTACGCACGTCCTGCAGGGTCGTTATGGAGCCATATTCCCGTGCGTAGGACCAAGTCCAAAACCAGAAGCTAGGAAACACTCCCGCGCGGAGAAGTATCAGACACGTCGCCCCGAACGGCAATGCCAGGCCAGCGAATAGCGCGGCACCTCGAACCGCAACTCTACGCGAGGTGAACGGCAGCCTCCATTCCCGCCACAGCCAATACGCTCCCGCGAAAACAGCAAATAGAATTCCCGGCTGCTTCATCAGGAGTGCCAGTCCCAGGCAAAGTCCGCTGCCAAAGTAAAGACTGGATCGCTCTGACTCAAGCGCATAGAGCAACAACAGAATCCCAGCCAGCGCCGCCAGAACCACAAAATGGGTGGCGTGGGCGTAGAAGCCAAGCACCGCCGGACGGCAGGAAAGAAAACTGTAGGTCATTCCGGCTACTGTGCCCGCCAACCATCCATAGAGATGTTTCGCCAGAAGAAAAACCAGGATCGTTGCCGCAATATTGACCACTATCAATCCGGTCCGTATACCTGAAGCCGTCTCCCCGAAAACCGCCATGATTCCCGCATAGGCCGCATAGATTCCCGGCAACTTCATATTGCTGGCGATTTTGTAGGGCGGGATCCCTTGCAGCATGAGCTGGCCAACGTAGGCGAACTCTCCCTCATCGCGCTCCAGGGGCATATTGCGCCATCGCACTCGCACGAAGGCTGAAAATATGATCGCCACCAGCAATGCACTCAAACACGCGCATCTAAGCCAGCCGCTTTGGGATGAGTCAGGCTTCACTGCCCCAACCTTACGATCAGCTGTGTTTTCATTGACGAAAACCCTCATGCACACCAACCGCAGATTGCGTGCAAAAGAAATCTATTGTACCGGGATAGGCGGTCTGAGTCTCGACGGGTCCCAAAACAGAACTGTCGTAGAGACGTAGCTGGCTACGTCTCTGCCGGCTGCGCTAATGCACGAGATAATGGCAACAAGTGCCGCCATGACCCTCTATCCGAGCAAGTACCGCGTCGAGTCATCCCGTTTTTGCAACTGGGATTACCGCTCCCGGGGCTGGTATTTTGTAACAATGTGCACACAGAATCGCGCGATGATCTTCGGGGAAATCGTAGATGCCTGGTACTTGAGCTAGGCCACCGCAAAGGCATCGATCGTTGAGCCTCCCGCAGATCTCCGCGCACGCTTCTACCGCCTCATTGTAAAATCTAAGGTTTACCCGCAACTCGCGACGATCCTCTTATGCCGCAGCAAGACAGAATGCAGGACGAAATTACCGCCGGTGTTGGTCAACGGAATGACCGCGCCGATCACGCCGACGACCGCTACGATCCCCAGCGCGTAGAAACCAAATGGGCGGCGCGCTGGCAAAGCGATCCCCAGCTCTACGCTGCCGAACCCAACTCGGCCAAGAAAAAGTACTATGTGCTCGAAGATGCTGCCGTATCCCTCGGGCGCTCTGCACATGGGACACGTGCGCAACTACTCCATCGGCGACGCCCTCGCCCGCTATATGTGGATGAATGGATACAACGTGCTTCATCCCATGGGGTGGGACTCCTTCGGGTTGCCCGCAGAGAACGCGGCCATTCAAAACAACACTCCGCCACGCCAGTGGACCCTTGGCAACATCGCCAAAATGAAGGCACAGATGAAGCGCCTCGGCTTCGCCTACGACTGGTCCCGCGAAGTCACCACCTGCTTGCCCGACTATTACCGCTGGAACCAGTGGTTTTTTCTCAAGCTCTACGAAAAAGGCCTTGCCTATCGCAAGAAGAGCAAAGTCAACTGGTGTCCGCAGTGCGCGACCGTGCTGGCCAACGAGCAGGTCGTGGACGGATGTTGCTGGCGCCACGAAGATACTCCCGTCGAGCAGCGCGAACTCGAACAGTGGTTCTTGCGCATCACCAAATACACTGATGAATTGTTGCGGGATCTCGACCATCTCGGCGGCTGGCCCGAGAAAGTCCGTACCATGCAGCGCAACTGGATCGGCCGCAGCGAAGGCACCCTGGTCGATTTCAAGCTCGACTACTCCCAGCCCCATAGCGGTTTTGGGCCCGCGGGCGCGACCATCAGCGTCTTCACCACACGCGTCGATACCATCTTCGGCGCGACCTCGGTGCAACTTGCACCCGAGCATCCTATCGCCGCCGATCTCGCGGCCAACAACCCTGATTTGCGCGCCAAGATCGATCAACTCATCGCCGAGCAGCGCAAAGCCAAAGAGGTGGGCGACATCGGCGAAATTGAGAAGCATGGCGTCCCCACAGGCCGATACGCCATCAATCCCTTCAACGGCGAGAAGGTCCCGGTTTGGGTGGCAAACTACATCCTCATGGATTACGGCACTGGCGCCATCATGAGCGTGCCAGCGCACGATGAGCGCGATTACGAGTTCGCCAAGAAATACAAGCTTGAGATCCGCCTCGTGATTCTTCCCATGGCGAGCGACCAGGAGGAAACCGTCACCGAGCCGCCGCTTCCGTTTACTACGCACGACGGCATGTTGATCAACTCCGGCCCTTACAGCGGCCTTGAGTGCGCCGATGCGATCGCGAAAATGTCCGCGTTCGCCGAGCAGAACGGCTTCGGCAAAGCCACGGTCACCTATCGCCTGAAAGATTGGGGCATTTCCCGCCAGCGCTACTGGGGCACACCCATCCCTATGCTCTATTGCGAAAAAGATGGAATCGTCCCCGTGCCGGAAAAAGATTTGCCCGTGATTTTGCCGGAAAACGTCGAGATCACACTCGCCGGTGGATCGCCGCTCGGCAAATTGCCGGAGTTCGTCCACGCGACCTGCCCCAAGTGCGGTGGTCCGGCACACCGCGAAACCGATACCATGGACACCTTCGTCGATTCGTCTTGGTATTTCTATCGCTACACAGACGCGCGCAACGACCAGACTCCGTTCGACTCCAAGATCGCGCAATATTGGTTCCCCATCGATCAGTACATCGGCGGCGTCGAGCACGCCATCCTGCACCTGATTTACTCGCGCTTCTGGACCAAGTTCATGCGCGATATGGGACTCGTCACCAACAATGAACCCATCGAGCGCCTCTTCACCCAAGGCATGGTGATCAAAGACGGCGCAAAAATGTCGAAGAGCCTGGGCAATGTCGTCAGCCCGGACGAAATGGTCGCCCGCTATGGCGCCGACGCCGCTCGCCTCTACAGCCTGTTCGCCGCTCCGCCCGACCGCGACTTAGACTGGCAGGACTCCGGGATCGAAGGCATTCAACGATTCCTAGGTCGGCTATATCGTGTTGTGACCGACCGGACTGAGGCGTCCATTGTTCCCGTTGAGGCAGCCGTCGCTGCTGGGCGCGGAACTGCTGCTCGCAGTCTTCAGCGCAAACTGCACCAGACGATTAAGCGAATCTCCGACGACTTCAGCGGCCGCTGGCACTTCAATACCTCAATTTCGGCCCTGATGGAGCTCAACAACTTACTCTCAGGTATGGGTGAGGACATTTCCGCCGGGAACATCCCGCCTGAGGACTTGGCGGAAACCAAGAGAGCGCTCGTCCTCTTGCTCGCGCCTTTCGCTCCCTATCTCGCTCACGAACTCTGGGAGATGCTTGGCGAAAAAGGAAACCTGCTCAAAGCGCCCTGGCCCAAGTACGACGCCGCGCTCGCGAAAGAAGAAGAACTCGAAATCCCGGTGCAGATCAACGGCAAGCTGCGCAGCCTTATCGTTGTTGCCGCCGACGCTGCCGAAGATTTCGTGATCGCACGCGCCCTCGCCGACGGGAAAGTGCAATCGGCAATCGCCGGCAAGCGGATCGTGAAGACAATCTTCGTCCCGGGCAAGTTGGTGAACATCGTGGTTGCGTAGCACTCATGTCGCGCGTCTCGCCTACGCTCGAAGGCTTCCGCACGGCGTTTCGCCAGCCCCCGCTGACGTTCGCCGAGATCGCCTGGCGTTGGACATTCGGCGCGGCTGCCTGGGCGTTGTTCCTTTTTTCGTTCATCGAATATCTCGACACGCTGCCTGTTTCCAACAGCGATGCGACTCTCCTCTCGACTAGACAACCTTGGCTGGTGGGACGAGCGATCGCGCACATCCTTCGCGGCAGCCTGAATCGAGCTGTGCTGGCTGCGTTGCTCGCCGCGCTGGCGCTTTCGTTCATCTGGATTGTTGCGGCTTCTGTCGGCCGTGCCGCATCAATCCGCGCTCTGCTCGGCTACTTCCGTAGACGATTTGCCAGCAACGTCTCTGGGGAAACGGATGATGCGATAAAGCCGCCGCCATTGCGCTCCCTGATCGGGCTGAACTTATTGCGCGTTGCCCTAACGCTGGCCGCGCTGCTAGCCTTTGTCGGCGCGGCTATTCTTGTCGGCTTCGCCACTCCCCGTGCGAACCCTCAACCTGGCATCGCATTCATTCTCCTCCTACCTTTGGCCGGAACGATCTGCATCGTATGGCCGATGTTGAACTGGTTGCTCTCGCTGGCCTGCATCTTCGCTGTCCGCGACGGCGATGACGTATTGAGCGCGCTTTCCGATGCCGTCACCTTTTCCCGGGAACGCTCGGGGCCGGTATTCGCCGTGAGTACATGGACCGGACTGGCTCACCTCACCGCCTTCAGCATTGCCACGACTGCTGTCTCGTTTCCACTCGCTTTCATCCGAGTCGCCCCGACGCGGCTCGTAATTGCTTGCGTCGCTCTCGTTACGCTCGCGTATTTCGCTGTCGTGGATTGGTTGTACATGGCGCGGCTCGCGGGATATGTTTGCATCGCCGAAATGCCGGAGACCCTGGCTGAATCCGCGACCTTGCCAGCTCCGCCGCCGCGCACCACTATCGACCGCGATGAGCCGATCCTGAGCGACGTTCCGAACCTGGCCGTAGAGACGTAGCTTGCTACGTCTTGCTGGGGACGGCCACAAACGTGGCAACGAGTTGGACGCCGGCGGCAAGACGTTGCAAGCAACGTCTCTACGACACGGTCCTTTACACCGGTCATCCGATTTGAGAAACTCATCCGTGGAAACCCAATCCAGACTTAGTCAATCCATCGTCATCCTCGACTTTGGCGCGCAGTATACCCAGCTCATCGCGCGCCGCATCCGCGAACAAAATGTTTTTTCCGTGGTGCTGCCCTGCACGGCCTCGCTTGACGAGGTCAGAAGTTGTGCGCCCGTAGGCATCGTGCTTTCGGGAGCGCCGTGGTCGGTTTACGACAAAGACGCGCCGCCAGCGGACCGGCGCGTCTTCGAGTTGGGACTGCCCGTGCTTGGCATCTGTTACGGGCTGCAGTTCATGGTGCATACGCTGGGCGGCAAAGTGCGTCCAGCGGACAAGCGTGAGTACGGACACGCGGAAATCGACATCGTCGCCGAGTCGATGCTGTTTCGCGGACTGGCGAAGCGGCAGTCGGTATGGATGTCGCATGGCGACGAGGCGTTGGAATTACCTCCTGGATTTGAGCTGACTGCGAAGACGGCGCATGCGGTCGCGGGAATCCAGAACGTCGCGAAGAAATGGTTTGCGGTGCAGTTCCATCCCGAAGTTCACCACACGCGGAATGGCACGGAGATCCTGCGCAACTTTGTGTTTCAGATCTGCGGCGCGAAGCCTACATGGACGCCGCAGCATTTTATCGATTCGACCGTCGAACAGGTCAGGCAGCAAGTGGGCAAAGGACGCGCCATCTGCGCGCTCTCGGGCGGAGTGGATTCGTCGGTTGCCGCAGTGCTCGTCGATCGCGCTTTGCGCGATGCCGGAGGCAAGTCGCGGCTCACCTGCATCTTCGTGAACAACGGCGTGCTGCGCAAGAACGAGTTCGAGAAAGTACAGAAAACGCTGCACGACAAATTGGGTCTGCACCTCGATGCGGTGGACGCAACGAATCGGTTTCTGAGCAAGTTGAAAGGGGTCAGCGATCCCGAGAAGAAACGCAAGATTATCGGCAACGAATTCATCAAGGTGTTCGAGCGGGAAGCGCGTCGCATTGAGAAGGAAGAAGGCAAGGTCAAGTGGCTGGTGCAGGGAACGCTTTATCCCGATGTGATCGAGTCGCGCTCGGTGCGGGGGCCGTCGCAGGTAATCAAGTCGCATCACAACGTGGGCGGGCTGCCGGAGAAAATGAAGCTCAAGCTGATCGAGCCGCTGAAAGATTTGTTCAAGGATGAAGTCCGCAAGATTGGCCGCGACCTGGGCATACCGGAAGAAATTTTGCAGCGGCAGCCGTTCCCGGGCCCGGGTTTAGCGGTGCGCGTGCTTGGAGAAGTTACACCGGAGCGCCTGGCGCTGCTGCGCGAGTGCGACGACATCGTGGTCAGCGAAATCAAGAACGCCGGCCTGTACGCCAAAATCTGGCAGTCCTTTGCCGTGCTGTTGCCAGTAATGTCAGTGGGCGTAATGGGCGATATGCGCACTTACGCTTATACGTGTGCGATCCGGGCAGTGAGTTCGGAAGATGGCATGACTGCCGACTGGGTTGCTCTTCCGCACGAGGTGCTGAAGAGAATCTCGACGCGGATTGTGAACGAAGTGAAGGGCGTGAACCGCGTGGTGTATGACATTACTTCGAAGCCGCCTGGAACGATTGAGTGGGAGTAGAAGCTAGGAAGTGATCTCCACGAGATTGCCCTCCGTGTCGGCGATTACGGCTTCGTAGTATCCATCTCCGGTGAGTCGCGGCGCGCTGACGATACGAACTCCCTCTGCCTCCATCGCTCTCACCAGGCGATCAACGGCTTCGCGCGATCCCACCGATACGGCGAGATGCGCTGGCCGCGGAGATTCAGCAGGCGATGCCATCAGTTCGAGCCGTGCGCCCGAACCCAGCGACAGAAAGTAGGATTTGAACTCGCGCTTCGAGCTTGAGTACATCGGTCCTGCCGCAGCCTTAAACCAACGTTCGTAAAAGGCGCGTGCGCGCTCAAGATCGGCTACCCAGGCGGCGACGTGGTCAATTTGTCCCACCGGCTCCAGCAGTCCCAGCTTCACAAGTTCACGGCGAAGCGCCGAAGGATCGGTGAAAAGGATGCTATGCATGCCCAGCGCAGCCGCAGCCTCTACGTTCGATGGTAAATCATCGATGTAGACGGCATGGGCGGGATCGATGGCATGGGTTTCAAAGAAAAGCTGGAAAATACGCGGGTCGGGTTTGAGCAGACGCACTTCGCCGGAAAGCGAGACCCCTTTGAACCATCGCAAGAACTCAAATCGCTTTAGAGATATAGGGAACGTTTCCGCAGACCAGTTGCTAAGGGCATATAAAGGAACTCCACGAGCGCGTAATTCTCCGAGGATGTCGACGGTGCCGGCGATCGGGCCCGTCACCATCTCTTCTTGACGCTGAATCCAGGCGTCGATCAACTCGGCATGGGTGGGGTGCTCCAACTTGAGTGAGGCGCAGGCCTCCGCAAAGCTGCGTCCGGCATCTTGCTGGGCGTTCCACGACGGGGTGCAGACCGTGGCCAGAAAATGTTCCATGGCGGCGTCGTCTCCATCGAAGAGCTTGCGATACAGATAACGCGGGTTCCAGTCAATCAGCACGCCGCCGAGATCGAAGACCGCCACCGAGCGATCGGGCATGGGAATAATTCTACCGAATTGATGCGTTCAGTGATTGGCGGGACTTCCGATAGGAGAGCGATTACAAGCAGCGTGTCTGGATGTGCTGCGGCGCTTCAACTCTTATCCCGATGGACAGTTTCCATTGAGAAGGCGGGGAGGCAGACGGCGATGTATTCGGCCCCGCCTTCGTGGGGAGTGGAGTAGCGGATCCACTCGCCGGCATGGGCGATCACAGCTTGTCCGGCGGCGACGTCGATTGATCCATCCTTGTGCTCCACGCGCAACGTGCCTTTTAGAACGACGGTGAATTCATCAAAGGCAGGAGTCTGGCCGGGCTCGAGCCATCCCGCGGGACTGCGCATGTGGGCTACGCTGGCGGATGAGGTTTGGGAGTTGATACGGCCGATGTATTCGTCGATCAGCTTGGGCTTGTTACCGGCGGATTGGATGCGCGTGGGTTGCGGTACTAGTGTGGGCATACGTTGAGCTTCCGCTTGGAGTTCGAATCTATTACAGCATGAATTGGCGGAAGGCAGAATGTCTCGCTGCGCTTGGTGGACAGTCGGGAGCCTGCCTTGAGCTTGCCGAAGGGCGGCTGTCCCCACACGGGCACCGCAAGAATTCTGCACAACATCGTTTACAATCGTCGCTTATGTTCTATCGCTCGGACAATCGCAGTACCGATCAGTTGCGCCCAGTTTCGATCATCCCCGATTTCATTACCACGGCGGAAGGGTCGGTACTGATTGAAGTGGGAAACACGCGGGTGATTTGCACCGCGTCCATTGAAGAAACGGTGCCGCCATTTCTGCGGAACTCGGGCAAGGGATGGATTTCGAGCGAGTATGCGATGATTCCGCGCTCGACCCTGACCCGTACGCCGCGGGAAGTGGCGAAGGGGAGGCCGAGCGGGCGGACACACGAGATCCAGCGGCTGATCGGGCGTTCGCTGCGTGCGGTGACCGATCTGGCGCGGCTGGGCGAGCGCACGATCTGGATTGATTGCGACGTGATTCAGGCCGATGGCGGGACGCGCACCGCGTCGATTACGGGAGCGTTCGTGGCGCTGGGGCTGGCGCTGGAAAAATTGGTGGAGGCCGGAACTCTGACTTCGGTTCCATTGAAAGACTTTGTTGCGGCGGTGAGCGTTGGAATTGTAGATGGAGAAATCCTGCTCGATCTTTGTTATGAAGAAGACTCGCGCGCCGAGGTGGACATGAATTTTGTGATGACCGCCGGGCACAAGATGGTGGAAGTGCAGGCGACCGCCGAGCGCCAGGTGTTCGACGAGACGCAGTTTTCGAAGATGCTGGCGTTTGCCCGGCAGGGCGTGCAGTCGCTGATTGCCAGGCAGCAAGGCGTATTGAGCGGGCTGACGCTGCGGCAGTGAGAGGCAAGAGGCCGAGGCATAGATATTCGTGTCTCAGTTTGCCGAGGATGCTCATGTGGGTGCAGCCCCGTCTCGGCTGTCCCGCCGAGCGGAGCGAGGCGGCTCCTTCGCAGACGCCCGCAAACTAAGACACTACCTCATAAATGGCTCAGTAGGGTTCGCGCCCCTCATGGCATATAATGTGACGTTCCGCTAGCTTGCTCCCAGCCGTATTGGAAACTATTGCGCCTAACTCTCGATACTCGTGAGGTCGGACGAGTCACCATCGTGCACTGCAACGGTCGAATTGTTGCCGGTGGCGAGTGCGAGTCTTTGCGAGCGCACGTGACCTGGCTGTTGCGAGACCGCCGCAGCATCGTCCTGCATCTGGGCGAGGTTGAATTCATTGACAGCAGCGGACTCGGCACCATGGTCCGCATCCTAGACCAGCACCCGCCAGGCGCGGGGAGAACTGAAGCTGTGTAACGTGCCGGAGCATGTACGCAAGGTGCTGGAGTTGTCGCACCTGACGAAGTTGTTCGACCCGCAAGAATCGGAGGAGGCGGCGGTCGCCGCCTTTTACCGCCCCGGCGCCCGCACCGAGGCGCCTGTCTCCACGGGCCGCAGCATCCTGTGCCTGGACAGCAATGCCGACGTTTTGGCCTACTTGCGCGAACTGTTGCGCCGCGCCGGATACGACGTGCACACCAGCAGCCACCGGGGCGATGCTCTGCTCCTGATGCGGGTCACGCGTTTTGATCTGCTGCTGGCCGGGCCTGACATGACCTCCTCGTCCGCAGGCGTGCTGCAAGCCTTCCAGGCCGCCTGCGCCAAGCTCCCGGTGATCGAACTGGGCAGCGAGTTTTCCACACTCGATGCCGGTGAAGCCAGCGCCGGATTGCTGGAACGGATCGCGGCCCGGCTGAACCTGAAGACAAACTGACGTTCCCTAAGATGGCTGGGTGCACCATTTCTGGCGTCCTTTGCGAGAAGTGAGGCTTTTCAGCTTTCCCTTTCTAAGCGTCTCGAATTCCCGGACCCACTCGTTTTCCACAACTCCGATGTGACATCTGACCTTGCGCCCAAAATTAAATCGCGCAATCATGGTCGAGGCAGTGACGGTCCGTCCGGCGCGAAACGTGCCCCGCTAAGCTGCTTGTTCTCAATATTTTGATATCTAAGTTCTTTGAAAACCAGATTTTACGAAGTCCGCTTTTGTGAAACCCGCGCGGGACAAGGGTTTCAGCCAAATCGACGAAAATAAATTTGATCCGAAATCCGGCTGGTCCGCCGAGCCGGACCGCTTTCGCCGCCCTCGGCCAAAATTTATTTCGCTGGAGAATTCCACAGCGGGATGGAGCCCTGCTGGCTATCGGTTCTCTCACCGCAAGAACACATGCGCCGCATCCTCGACCCGAATATTTGAGTGTCGCCGCGCGCCATTCGCTACGTTGTAAGCAACCAGCAGGTGTCCTTCGACGATGAGAATTTCCTTCGCACTGATCCACCCCACCAGCGTCCCGTGCGGCAAGAACGCGATACGCCGCGGAGAATCTTCCACGCTCTTCACCTCGACCGCCGGCAGATCCTGCAACGCCTTGCGGATGCGTTGCGATTCTTCCGGGTTGGCCTGCCCTTGCTCGGCTAGCTGAATGGGCGTGTTCGGCTGAGAAGTGGCCACGATCGTGAATGCCACAGAACCAAGGTCGGGCGACAGCTTGCCGTTCTCGGTGTAGAAGCTCACGTCGTAGTCGGGATTCTTGTACGCTGCCAGTTCATCGAACACAGTCAAAGTCTTGCTTTGGAGATGCAGCAGAGTCTTATCGTCGCTCTCATTCTCCCAGCCGCAGCAGGCTGTGTCGGGAATCGCCTCTAAGATGGCGCTGGCATTCGCAGCGTCCAGCACGCGCCGCAGCGGTGGATCGAGCGGCGTCGCGGTCCATTTGCCGGCGTTCTCCTCGTACAAAGAGGCCGCCTTGTAAAGCGGTTGAGTCTTCCCCGAGACGAACTGGGTCAGTAGAAAAAACTTGCCAACTCCATCGTCAGGAATCCAAACTTCGCCGTAAGGGCACGTTTCCTCGCAGCTGCCGGTCGGGCACGAGCAATCGGGAATCGCGATCGAGGCCACGTCCTCACGCTCCGCGCCAGCCAGATCAGTTCGCCAGCCTAGCCAGGTCGTCTTAGTGGAGAGATCCACGCCGTCGCGCTGCAGGCGGCGCGCCTGGTTCGAAAACCAGTACAGATGCATTCCATCCGCCGAGAGATAAGGCACGGGCGCTGATTCGGTGATGGCCAGGTTCGACCCCGCTGTGGACGTAGTACGCGCGACCTCGCGCGAAAGTGTTGTTGCCGTGCGGCCGTCCCAGAACCAGACCTTGCGCTCGGCCGCGAGTTCGCCTTCCCCGAGCGGCAAAGAGACGGGCGCGGCAAAAAGCATCTGCCCGAGATGGTCGGCGGAAAAGTTCTGCGGTGACGCCATGGCTTCCGCCGGAACCTTCACTCTCTGCTTCTCGGCAAACGTTGCGGAATCGTACTCTACCGCCTCGCCGGGCGCGCGCAGCACCCATAAGCGCTTGCTCTGCGCCGCCAGCGAAGCGGCCAACAGAAGAACAGCGCAAAATGTTGGAACGAGTCTTCGCATCATGGTTCGACCGTGCCAATTGCCAGCATGATTGTAAATCGTGGACTCGCTGGTCCTGCATCTTGCGTACAATGGATAGTTCAATCATGAGTACCCATCCCGAGAAGCCAATGACCACAACCTCGACTCCTCCCGTCCGCCCGCAAACCGCCTCCGCACAGATTCCCGAAGTGCCGCTGACCACCGAAGGCTATAGCGTGCTGCACCAGATGATGCGTTTTCGTTGGACGGCGTGGCGAGCCCTGCCCGATGCCATGCGGTCGGCGATCGCCCAGGAAGCGGCGGCGGTACTGGGCGAAATGGAAAAACAATCGGGGGGCCAATCGGCACTCTTCTCGCTGATCGGCCATAAGGGCGATCTGATGCTGGTGCACTTCCGCAACTCGTTCGCCGATCTTAATCAGGCGGAACTCAAGCTCGCGGGCCTGCGCCTGAGCGATTACCTCGAACCCACATCTTCTTATCTCTCAATCATTGAACTCGGACTCTACGACTCCACGCTCAAGATTTACAAAGAGCTGACCGATCAAGGCATCCAGCCACACTCGGATCAGTGGAAGGCTGAGATCGAATGCAAGCTGAACCGGCATCGGGAGGCGATGCATCCGCGGCTGTTCCCCGAGATCCCGCCGAACCGCTACATCTGCTTCTATCCCATGGACCGGCGGCGTGGTGAAGAAAAGAACTGGTATACGCTTCCCATCGAAGAACGCGCCCGCCAGATGAACGAGCACGGACTCGTGGGCCGCCGCTACGCGGGCGAGGTCAAGCAGATCATCACGGGCTCGATTGGTTTCGACGATTGGGAGTGGGGTGTCGACCTCTTCGCCGACGATCCGCTCGTGTTCAAAAAGTTGATCTACGAAATGCGCTTCGATCACGTCAGTGCGGTGTATGCGTTATTCGGCCAGTTCTACGTGGGAGTGCGTTGTCCGGCAGCGGCGTTGGAGAAACTGCTGAGCGGAGAGCTGCCGAAGTAGCAAAGGGCATTCACCACGGAGTTACGGAGGCACAGAGAACAACAACCGCTTAAATAAGGTTTTCTCCGTGTCTCCGTGGTCATTCGATTCAAAACCTGGAGAAACTCATGGCAACCCTTGGACTCATCGAATACAAAGACGCCAGCCCCGAAGTGCGCGCTGTTTATGATGACATCATGGCCACGCGCAAGACAGACTGGATCAATAATTTCTGGAAAGCGATCGCGCACGATCCCGTCACGCTGAAGCGCACCTGGGAAGATGTCAAGCAGATCATGGGTCCGGGCGCGCTCGATCCGCTGACCAAAGAGATGATCTACGTCGCTGTTAGCGTCACCAACCAATGCAACTACTGCATCGCCGCCCACACGGTTTCGGCGCAGAAGAAAGGCATGACCGATGCCATGTTCCAGGAGTTAATGTCGGTCGTCGGCATGGCCAACGAAACCAACAAGATGGTTACCGGCTATCAGGTGGAGATCGACGAGCAGTTCAAGAGCAGTCGTTAGTCGTTGGCCGTTGGCCGAAACTATCCTCCCTTGCGCGGAAAAAGAGGCCAGAGGACCGCTCCGGCCTCCTGAGTTCATTGGCTAGTATTCATTTGACAATCAGTCCCTGCACCAGCGTTCCCGACGCACTATATCCAGGCCAGGAGATTGCGAATGAGCCGGTGCCGGCTGCACCCGCAGTGCCGGTTGCACTGAAGATTACGCTCGAGCCGTCTTGTAACGTGCCTGTACCGGTAACCTGAACACTATTGGTTCCCACTTTCGCGGTCGAGAATCCCGTCGTGTCCGAAAGAAAGATGTGTGCGGAAGTATCGAGGTAACTCAGCGTCCCCTCGCGGATACCGGATGCCGTCTTCGTTCCTACCAGGAAGCCAAGACTGCCGGTTCCACTTCCAATGTTGAAGTAGCCCGCGCCGCTACCCACACTCGGGATCAGGCCCGGTCCCGCGGTTTGCTTCGAATACCAGGTAAAGGCAGAGCCGGCGGTAACATTGTCTTCAGAGAACACCACGTGGGTCATGCCCAGCGGATCGTGAGTCAGTTCTGCATATTCCGCGAGTTCGCGGTTGCCCGGGGGCACACTGAGATTGCAATTGAGACCCTGCGTGCAGATGGAGCCATAGTGGACAATACCGGCCATCTGATCCGGCGTGCCCGTGGTTGTGCCACTGGCCACCACATATTGCACAGCAGGTTTGCCGGTTGTGTTGACGAAGGCGTAGAAAATCTTCCACTTGGCATTGGCAAAGATGGTTTGGTTGTTGGGATTGCCGACCACGTCGGTGCCATACCAGAAAACACCAATGCTGTTTTGATCGCCTGCAGTCAGCCATGGCAGCATCGCGGTGGCGGTTGCGGAATCGGTGGGATTATTTATTTGCAGCGCCTTCGACCAGGTCTTGCCGCCATTGGTCGACCAAATCACGTACACATTCTGGCCAGTTTGATTGCCGTTGGCGTCGAGCTGCTGCATACTGAAGGCCACATAAAGATCGCCGTCGTTGTCGACTGCAATGGGGGTGAAGACGTTTCCTACGCTCGCTCCCGGCGGCGCGGTAAAAGCTAGGGTCGAGGTGAAATTGAGCTTCGATGGCGGCGCGCCCGAAGGCAATGCCGGCAGGTTGCACGGCGCGGCGCACAATGCCACGTATAGATCCACTCCATCGGGCGAAGTGAAGGTCGTGTAAACCGAGCTATTCGGGCTTGGTCCGCCCAAGACGCCGGGATAGGCCACGATGTTGGAATGGAAACCGGTTTCGGGGGTACCTGCCACTATCGCCTGATTGATGACCGCTCCATTGGGGTAGGTGATGCCGCCGTCATCTGACTCGGTAACGATCAGGCTATCGGTACCAGTTACTGCAGCGCCCTCCTGAAGTGTGATCAGGTAATCGCGAGAGGTGCCAGCGCTCGCTAGCCACATGCGGTCGACCACCTTGGCCGGGGAGTCTCCCGGAACAAACGTGTTGCCCTCGTTGGTGGAAGTCTGCAGATCAATGTCAGCCAGGTTCAAACTCGAATAAAACAACCGTCCTGTGCTATCGCCGAACAATAGATCGGCGGCAAAGGGGATGCCCACCGCCAAGTCCTCGTCTCCTCCGCCCGCTGACTGGTCGGGCTGGCCGAGATAAGTGAAGGTGTTTCCATAGTCGGTGGAGCGCCAGAGATCCGATCCCGCCGGTACTCCTTCAATTGCGGAGACATAAATGTTGCCAAAGGGATCGATCACAATGCCGGGTTCAACGTCCTGTCCCGCTGAACCAGACGATGAAGTCGCTACCAATTGCAGGTCTGAGGTGAACTCGAACATTTGCGGACCGAACTTGCCGTCTGGATCCGCTGTGTAAGTGGCGGCAATCGTCTGGATGGCTGGAGGAGTAGCCTGCAGCGTCACCGTGCCGGTATAGGTCGTCCCCGGCACGCCGCCTGACATGCTAGCGTAAATTGTGTAGACGCCGTTCGCGGGATGTTCAAGGCGCGTCAGTTCACCGGTTACGAAACTGTTCGCGGAAGAATCGATCATGGCGCCGTTGAAGTAGTCATACATGTCAAACTCATTTGTGTTGCCGGTCCATGCAAACTGAATGTTCACGCGAAAATTCGGGTGCGAGGTTCGAAAGGAATTCGAGACATTGATGGTCAAAGTAAATACGTCGCAATAGCCGGCGGTCTGGCACGTGGAAGGGTCGAAGTTGGCCGGATTCTCAGTCGTGGTGGTGCCGGTGTAGGTCAGTGTGCCAGCGCCGGAAAGAGTGCCCGAAGGTGGCGTGGCGGCGAACATATCTTGGGGCAAGATTAAGATAGAAACTGCCAGCACTGCTGCAGCGGCACAGCTAACGGCAAACCTATCCTTCCTCATGTGGATATCCTCTGCCCCTGGGCTAAGGGGACGGTCGTCAGATCGACCAGATTTGACTTCAACGTTCGGGTTCAGACCGAGTACGACGTCAGCGCGGATAGTATGGTTAGGCTCTCGTCGCGTCCATCAGGGTTTCGCCTGAGATCAATCGGAATTACGCCTCAGATATATGGATGAGGATGACAAGTTGCTGGGGAAACTCCGCCGCGACGCTCAGCTCGATAAACGGATAGAGAGATTCCTTATCTCAGCACCTTCGTTTGCGGCGATTAGTTGGGCCGCGCGGCGCAAGCCTGAACTTGAACTCGTGTAGTTTCATATCCACCCGCCGCCCGCGGAAGCGCACTCCTTCCGCTTCGAGCCACAACCGTTGTTCGATGGCGGAATCGCCGCGCAGCTTGATCTCTCCACCCGCGCCCAACACCCGCTGCCAGGGCAAGCCGAACCCGCGATGCAGCACCTTGGCCACCTGCCGCGCCGCGCCCGGAAGTCCCGCCGCTCGCGCAACCGCTCCATAAGTGGAGACCTTACCCTTAGGTATGCGGCGAATGGCGGCCTCGATGCGCAGCCGCGCCTTCCACGATTGATCGGAAACAGATTGATCTGGGGAAGCTTTACCCGGACTTTTGTGTGAGGTCTTGCTTCCCTTCTTCACAGTCGAATCCATCCCGCGCGAATCAGCCATAGAGATCCAAGTAAAACCAGCAACCACAGGATAATTCCCTGCAACAGTGGACGATGCCCCACGCGCTTGATGGTCGCCACCGAGATGCCGCTGCCGATCAGGAATAGAGTGGCGGTCAATCCAATCTTCGCAACCTTCACGGCGATGGCATACGCGTGCGCGCCCGCCGGCAGATAACTGTTACAAACCGCTGCCAGGCAGAACAGGCCGATAAACCAGGGCCACTGAATCTTCGCCTTGGCGCCGCGCACCACCGCCGTTCCCACCGAGAGCGGAACAATCCACAATGCTCGCGCCAGCTTTACCGTGGTCGCGACGGCCAGGGCCTCGGCGCCATATTTGGCCGCCGCACCCACCACGGAACTGGTGTCATGAATGGCGAGAGCGGCCCACAGTCCGAACTGCGATTGCGTGAGCTTGATCGCAGCGCCGATAGCGGGAAAAATCAGCAGCGCGATAGAGTTCAGCACGAAGACGGTCCCCAGCGCCACGGCCATCTCTTCGTCGCTGGCATGCGTGATGGGTCCGACGGCGGCAATGGCGCTGCCGCCGCAAATCGCCGTGCCCGTCGAAATCAGGAATGCCGGAACACGCTGCACCCCGAGCAGCGCGCCCAGTCCCATGCCGGCGAGCAACGCGAAGCTGATGCCGAGCATGGTGTAAACAAAGCCGCTACGCCCTGCCTGCACGACCTGGTGCAGGTTCATGCCGAAACCGAGTCCTACCACCGAGGCCTGCAACAGAAGTTTGGAGAACTTCTTCGCTTCGCGGCCATAGGGATGAGGAAGAGCCAGGCCAAACACCAGTCCCATCGCCAGCGCGACCGGCGGAGACACAAAGCCGCTGGCACTCACCAGCAGGCACAGAATAAAAATGATTCGAGGCAGCATTCAGGGATTTCCGGCGTGTCTGCGGCATCATGCGCGGCTCATGCACAGATGGTCATGAGCCGCAGTCCATTGGTCCCAGCCCATGCGCCCGAACTAGGCCGCCCTGCGGAAGGATTCGACGGCTTCCGCCTCTGAGTTGTATACGTCGAAAACCGTGAGCAGCTTGGTGACCTGCAGCAAATCGCCCACGCGCTTGGTCAGGTTCGTCAATTTGATCGTGCCGCCCGCGTTTTGCGCGGTGGTGCGCAGCGCCACCAGCGTACCCAGCCCGCCGGAATCGATGTAATTCACCTCGCCCAGGTTGAGCACGATACGATTGTTGCCCGACACAGCGGCCTTGATGGTGTCGCGCAGCAGTGAGGACTCTTCGCCAAACACAATCCGGCCAACGCAATCCACTACAAGAATCCCATCTTTCGTTTGTGTTGCCAGCTTCAGTTGCATAAGAACGCTCCCTAGCGGTGGCCCCTAGCCATATTTCGCTCGGACCACACCGCTTCCGCACTCAAAGTTAATGCACCAGCCTATCGCTTGCACGGCGGTTTTAGCAAGCCTGCTTCAGCGTTGCAAGCCTATCCTCCTCCCATCACGTATAATCGTCTATTCCTGCTCATGAGCTACACCGTCCTGGCGCGCAAATATCGTCCGCAGAAATTCTCCGAGGTGATCGGACAAGAGCACGTCACCCGCACCTTGCAGAACGCCCTCGAACAGGGCCGCACCGCCCACGGCTACATCTTCAGCGGCCATCGAGGTATTGGAAAAACCACGGTGGCGCGCATTCTGGCCGCAGCGTTGAATTGCCGGTCGTCCGACAAGCCGGTTACGGAGCCCTGCGGCGTGTGCGAATCCTGCACCGAGATTCGCGCCGGCAATGCCGTCGACGTGATCGAAATCGACGCCGCCACCAATCGGGGTATTGACGAAATCCGCGAACTGCGCGAGGCGGCGCGCTACCGTCCGGCGCGCGACCGCTTCAAGATTTATATTCTCGATGAAGCGCACCAGATTACCGACGCCGCCTTCAACGCCCTGCTCAAGACGCTGGAAGAGCCTCCGGACCACATCGTTTTCATGCTGGCGACCACGCAGCCTGAGGACATTCCGCAGACTATCCGGTCGCGGTGCCAGCACTTCAGTTTCCGCGCTGTGAAGTTCGACGACATCGTCGGCCAGCTGCGCGATCTCGTCGGCCGCGAAAAGATTGAAGCCGACGACGATGCGCTGGCCCTGCTGGCCGAGGCTGGCGACGGCTCCATGCGCGACGCGCTCTCCATTCTCGATCAGGCCATTGCGTCCTCCAGCGGAAAGCTCACCGCCGATTCCGTGCGCAACCTGGTCGGGGCAGCGCCCGCACACGTTCTCGAAGAAGTGATGCATGCGGTCGCTCGCGGCGCGAGTGAAGAAGTGCTGCGGCAAGTCGACCATCTCATTAGCGAAGGCCACAGCCCAACCCACTTCGCGCGCCAGATGGTGCGCTTTCTGCGCAATGCCACGGTCGCCAAGATTGCGGGCAAGGACTCTTCCCTGCTGCAGATCTCGGGGGAAGAGCGGGAGCGGGTGGAGCGCGTTGCGGGCCTATTTGGCGAAGAAGACCTCACCCGTCATCTGCAAATCATGCTCCGGACATACGGCGAGTTGGGATACAAGCAGGAGCAGCGCTTCCACCTGGAACTGGGACTGCTGAAGATGGCGCACGCGCAACGCCTGCTGCCGATCGAGCAACTATTGAGCGACGTTGCCGGCGCTTCGAACGTTACAGGCGGAACGGGCGCGTCCAGACCTTCGGCGCGGCCTTCGATCGTTCCTGCGACTCCGGCTTCGGGCCGTGCAGCCGAGACTCGGCGCACTGAGGCGGCGGCTAATCAGGTTTCGCCATTCGCGGCCGATTCCGCGCGCAAGGGGAACCCTCGGCAGGAGTCTAATGCTGATTCAGTTTCCGCCGGCGGGCCGCGCATGGTCGGGGGTGGAAGTGCACCGGCGCGAGTGGTCATGGGCTCCGCCGCACCCGCGAACGTCAGCGAAAGCGCTGCCGAACCGCGGATCAGTTCCAGTCCCGAGCCTCGACGTGAAGCACAGGTGAGTTCGCAACTCGATGAGGCGCAGCCCGCATCGCAAATTCAACCGTCCGCCGCAACGGCGACCGCACCCATCGATACGTTGAAAAGCGCGGTGCTGCAAGCACTCACGGATGGCAATCAACGGATACTGGTCTCGATGCTCGAAGCAGGCGAATGGGCGGTGGAAGGAAACGAAGTAGAGGTCAAGGTGTCGGAGTCGCAAACCGTGGTTGACATGTCGGTGGGCGCCGATGCCAGGCGGCTGGCGATTGCTTCTGCCAGCGGCGTTCTAGGCCGAGCCGTCAAACTGAAGATCGTTGCCGGAGCATCGGTGACGCCTGTGGAAGGAAAGCGCAACGGCGCAGGAAGACCGAACGGCGCGAACCCGTTAGCCGGCGGCCGGAGCCGTGCCGAACAGGATGCTGTAGTCCGGCGACTGCAAGAGAAGTTTGGCGCCGAAATTCGGACGGTGATTGACTACAAAGAGAAGCGGTGAGGGGCGGATGTCAGGTCTTAGGTGCTAGTCTTAGGAAACACAATTCTCAACCCTCAGTCCCGAGACCTAAGACCTAGGACCTAAGACTAAGACCCAAACGCAACGGAAGGTACAATGGGCGGATTCAATCTGCAAGAACTGATGTCGAAAGCAAAGTCGCAATACGAAACGCTGCAAAAGAAAATGCAGGAGACGGTGGTCGAGGCCTCCGCAGGCGGGGGCACAGTCACGGCGAAAATGGATGGGCGCAAACAACTATTGAGCCTGCGCATCGATCCGGAAGCGGTGAAGGCGGGCGATGTGGAGATGCTGCAGGATCTGGTGCTGGCCGCGGTCAACGAAGCCGCACGGAAGGTTGACGGCGCGATGCAGTCGACGGTGGGCGGAATGCTGGGCGGGCTGGGCGGACTCTAACGAATGAATCATTGAGTCAATGATTCATTAACTCAATTCCAAATTCCCTATGTCTAAATTTGCGGAGCCGATGTCGCGGCTGATTGACGAGTTGAAGAAACTGCCGGGCGTGGGCTCGAAGAGCGCGCAGCGGCTGGCGTTCTACATTCTGCGCGCGAGTGACGAAGACGCCGAGGCGCTGGCCGCCGCGGTGCGCGACGTCAAGGCCAGCCTGCGGTTGTGTTCGGTTTGCAACAACATCACCGACGTCGACCCGTGCGTCTACTGCACCAGCCTCACGCGCAACCAGCGGCTGGTCTGCGTGGTCGAGGAGCCTACGAACATTGCCGCGATCGAGAAGACCAAGCACTTCAACGGCGTCTACCACGTGCTGCATGGATCGATTTCTCCGCTGCACGGCGTGGGCCCTGAGCAGTTGCGCATCGCGAATCTAATCACGCGCGTCGACGCCGGCAACGTGGATGAAGTGATCGTCGCCACCAATCCCACGGTCGAAGGCGAAGCCACCGCTACTTATCTTTCGCAGCAGCTCAAGCGTGCGGGCGTGAAAGTGACGCGCATTGCCATGGGCATCCCAGTGGGCAGTGATATCGAGTACACGGACGAGATCACTATGCTTAAAGCTATGGAAGGGCGGCGGGAGTTGTAGGCTTGCAGCTGCCCGTTACGGCTGGCTCCCAGCTTCTCGTTTCAGCCGAAGCCGCGGGCGAGACGCCCCGCGGACAGCCGCCGTGCCGGCGGCGCTACAGAGTCAGGTCCGGTTCGAGGAAGACGTTGAGTTCTTCTTCGGCGGTGGGCAGGCCTTCGGGGAGGGTGCCGCGGTTGTATACGGCCATGCGATTTTTCCACTTGAGGAAGTCGGTGATGCTTTGTGGTTCGACGCGGACCTCGACGCGGCGCAGGCTGGCGAGCAGCAGATTCATTTCGTAGCGGAAGCCGGTAGCACTACGGAGATTCTTGGCCGAGGCGTACACGGTTTCGATTCTGCCGCGGCTGTGTTCCAGCAGTCCCCAACCCTGCGGCAGTTCCTCGCGGCGCAGCAGTGCGGCGGGAACAAGATAGAAGCGCTCGCAGCCGACTCCCTGCTCCGGCTTGAGGCGGAAGGGCTTGACGCGGTCGGCCAGGAAGTCAGAGCGCGTGACCTTGCACTCGACCAGAACGGAATGGCAGGCGCGCTTCCAGCCGATAGCATCGGGCATTTCGCCACTGACACAGGCTTGCTCGGAGAGCACTACTCCACAGCGGTAGCGGCGGAGCCAGCGCACGGCTTTTTCGACTAGCTGGGCGTGAGTCATGGTTCGGCTCTCGGGCTTCGGGCTTCGGGCTTCGGCTCGCTAAGCGCCGAGATAGAAGCAAGAATATTTGTATCCAGAGAACCAGACGTTTGGAAGTACCCAATCCGCTTCCGGCTGAAGTTCGATTTCCCGAAAGAAATGACTCAAGGGTTCCCGGTTTCTGCCGAAAGGCAGAGTGGGGCACTTACCGGCAGGCTTTCGATCTGCGAGGAACGCTATGAATTTTGACGATGCAATCGCCGCGCACAGCGCGTGGAAGGCAAGGCTGAGGACTTATGTGAAGAATCCCGATCACTCGCTGAAGGCGGCTGACATTGAGGTTGATAGCAAGTGTGTTCTCGGTCAATGGATTTATGGTGAGGGAAAGCAGTGGAGCTCCAGTGCGGGCTATTCGACTCTACAGAGGGAACATGCCAAATTCCACGTCGCGGCAGCGGCTGTAGTGCGCAAGGCCGACTCCGGTCAATCCGTATCGGAGGAGATTGCGTTAGGAGCGGCCAGCGATTTCACCACTGCCTCGGCCGCGGTGGTAAACGCCATCGTACGCATGAGAAAAGAAGCACATTAGTTCCGACCTGTGGCACTTGGGGTCATTCGTTTGACCAGGACGGGCCGGTGAAGAATGGTTTCCAGCAAATAGCGCTCCGCGGCGACCACGCGCGCGGTGGCACTACGCACTACATATCCCTCAGCATCCACGATAACCCATCCCGATTGGGCTCGGCTGCCAGAGTTGGCGCCGTCCCGTTCCACGCGCAAGCGCCGCACGCCGCCGTCGTGGGCAGCGTCCAAGGCATTCGCCAGGCGCAGGATAGCCGCTAAATGAAGGATGAGCTTTTGTTCGCCGGGAAGAAGATCGCGCAGTGCCCGTTGGCGTTTGGTGGGAAGAGCACCGCGGTGGAAGCGCGCAACGATGGCGGCGCGTTGCAGATCATCACGGCTCCAGCCCAGGGGAGTCTCATGCTCTTTGATCAGTTCCTCGGAAGCTTTGTGGTGTCCCTTTTGTCCCTTTGATTTGCCTACGTCGTGCAGAAGTGCAGCCGCGAACAAAATGAATCGCGCTTGAGCCTCGTCCGGGGAAGCGATCAGTCGTCGGGCACTAAGGCCTTCGTAGAGTTGAAGGGCGAGGCTGGCGACGCGCTCGGAATGGGCGAAATCGGGATCGAGACTGCTCGCCCATAGCTTCATGCGGTGCGTGGCAAGGGCTTGAATCTGCTTGCCTTGCGGCAGCGCGGCGCGCCAGCCCTGCCAGAGCGAATCGGGACCGATCATTTTCTTGCGGTAGCGGTCGATGCGTTCGGTGCGCTCGGCGAGAATTCTCTCGCGCCAGCGCCGGCGGGAATCTTCATCGCGCAAAACGTGGCAGGAGACGGCTGTAGCCCAGAGCACGTCGAGATCGTGAACTTCGCCAAGCAAGTCCTGCATTTCTTTCAGGCCGTTACTCCAAGCCTTGTGCTCGGCGGGAAGAAAATTCTCGACGATGTAGCGGAAGCGCTTGAGGCCGATGCGGAGAGAGTGGAATGCGACTTGGGAGCGGTTGCGGAGGGCGCGGTTGTGGAGTTCGCGTGCGGCGGCCCACCGTTCGAGGGCGAGGTGCTTGAAGAGCGGGTTGCCCAGACGGAACCGGGCGGCGCGTGCAGGAAGCGATTTGCTCCAGTGGCGCCACTGTTTGCGGTCGAACTCTTCCAGGGCGGCATGGGCTTCGAGCTTCTGCTCGCGCTCGCGTGCGGTCAGGATTCTTAGCAGGGTTTGAGCGGCCGGATCGCCTGAGTCTGGAATGGACTCATTACTCGGTTGAGATGGAGGCGAAGCGGGCAAGAGTGCCCGCTCCACCCGTGCTTGCTCAACACGTGCCTCCGTGGGATGGAGCTTCTCAACCCATTCCATCATGATCTGGATGTCGCGCAGATCACCCAGCCGCTGAAAGAGGCGTTTGCCGGCCTTCTTCATGGCCTTCCAGTTGGGGTCGGGATCGAGCGCCATCAACCCGTCGGCCAGGGAGCGGCACCGGCGCAGGGAGACACGCAAGTCATGAACCGGATCGGGGGCGAAATCGGCGGAAACGTGCTCGCACTCCTCCAAGACACGTAGCATCCAGTAGCGCAGGCCGGTGGTTTTCGTGGTGTGCGGGGTTGAGGAAGGCACTGGGTTTCCGGGAAGCGTCGATGTTCGTACTCTCTATTCTCGCCGGAGATGGCTGCGAATGCCAGTGCTGCAGAATGTTGGTAGTGGTGCATTTTGGTTCCCGCTGGCCTTACCATGCGCGCGAGATCCCTCGCCCCGCTGGTGAAACGCGGGGCTTCGGGATGACGCCCTCAGGAGGAACGTGCCGAATTCACCTAGAAGCTCTTGGCCGCGAAGTTCGCGAAGAACAGCCGTGAAGGACGCAAGGACGCAAAGAAGAACGCGTGGAAACGGGCGATTTTCTGAAAGGAACCGGCTGGGGGACAGGGACAAAACCGTTACCTCCGTAACATGCGGCTCTTACCGGTTGGATTTAACCTTCTATTGTCTGGAGCTAGAGCTGCGGTTGAGGAGTCCCTTATCAACGACGCCACGACATTTCACGCAAACCGGGCGGCCTCGGCCCGCGCCTTCGTACACAGCCTGAACATCCTGATCAAGTACGCGCGCATGTACGGCCCCGATCACAAGCGCACGGAAGCGCAGTTCGAAACCGCCTGGAAGGAATTGCAGCAGGGCCTGCCCACGGCAGGAGAGGGCGGATTCTTGCTAGGGGTTTCCGATAACAAGCTGCTGCTGGATGGAGTTCCGCTGGAAGCCGGACAGACCGAACGCAGCTTTGGGCAACTCTTGACCACGGCCGGCCTGGCCAGCCTGCACTTCTCCAAAGAGGTGACGCTGGAGGATTTCGCCCGGCTGGTGCGCGCTTTTACGGTGGCTGGGTCCAAAGCCCAGGACGTGGCCAAGCAGATTAAAGAGGCCCTCAGCGGCGGAAGCAAACAGAGCACGATCAAGATCAATGAAGTGAAATTTGTGGCGGCCGATCCGCTGACCGGCGACATCAGCGTGGCAGCCCAGATCGCGGCGCAAACCCTGGGACCGGAATTCAAGCAATGGTTGAACGATCCGCAGAAGCTGCTGCAATTGATCGCAGCCGCGGAGGGAGCGAACGCAGGCGGCGGAGGCCAAGGCGGCGCGGGAGTTCCGTTCGGAAGCGTTCCGACCGGTCCCGGCCACTGGGTCGCGGGACCAGCGCCCGCAAGCGGCGATGGGACGGGGACTGCGCCAGCCTGGGAAGGTGGAGTGGTACCGCTGCAAGAGGCCGAAGTGGTTCAGGCCATCCGGCTGCTGACCCGGTTCGGGCAGGTGCAGGGCGATCCGAGTGCCGGCCCAGAGGTTCTTCAGAAAGAGCTGACCGAGACCGATCCGAATACGCGGCTGAACCTGCAGCAGTTGCTGGGCAGCCTGGCGGCCAAGGCCACGACGGAGGAACAAGACACGCCGCTGCTGATGAAGGCCGCGGAGCACATGGCGATCCGGTTCGCGCTGGAGCGCTATTCGAAAGGCGAAGTGAAGGTGAATGCCGTCCATCAGATGATGGAGCACATGAGCCGGCAGATGGATTCACTGCGCCAGATTCTCAAGTTGCAAGAAGAAAAGATGAACAAGGCGGGCATCCTGGTGGAGTCGCATGCCGACATCCTGGACCGGATGTTCTGGGCGGAAGTGCCGGAGTCGGGGAAGAAGACGGTACTGATGTCCAACGAAGCTCCGTGCGTGCCGCCGCGAAACCTGCGGCAGTTCGTGGAAGTGCTTCTCGACCGGGATGACAAGGAAACCTCCGCCGACATTCTGAATAACTACTCCGGTTGTCTGGCCACGAAAGAAGCGGAAGCGCGGCGCAAGACCGCGATTGGGTTGAGTCAACTTGCCGACCTTTACTCACGGCTGGGTGGCGAAGCCATGGGCAAGGCCATCCATACGGTGAGTGAGCAGTTATGTGTGGAAAAGGATCCTGAGCTTCAAAGCCTGTTGAGCGCGGCATTCGTGCGCCTCAGCCAGGAGGCCAGCGCGGCCAAGAATTACCAGGCGGTGAACGCAGTATGCGGCGGGATGGAGTTGCTGCTGCAACAACGGCCGGTGCTGGTGAACGATTTGCGGCCTCGCGTCGGCGTGGAGAACCGGATTCCAGAGTTCATCGAGGAAGCGTTGCACAGCGATCCCGTGCCCGCAGACCTTCTGGTGGTGTTGCGGCGCACAAGCCAATCGGGGGCCGAACATCTGGCCGACCGCTTCTTCCGCTGCATGCGCCGGGACGAGTGCGACCGCATGGTGGAATTGGTCAAGGAGATGGGAAGTCCGGCTCTGGCGCAACTGCGGGAGATTGTGCGCACCGGGCAACCGCGGCAGGCCGCGGGGGTAGTGGGGCTGTTGAGCCGCCTGGATGTGGATACGTTGCTGGAGCTGTTGCCGGCGCGCTTGCCGGAATGGAACCGCTTCTACCATGACATCGTGGTTCGCCAGATCGCATACGGAGCGGCGCCGAACCGTGGCCGCACGCTGCTGGAACTTTGTGAAGTGCTGGATTCGGCGGTGCTGCCGGAGTCCATCGATGAGATCGGGATGAGCGGCGATCTCACGGCCGCCCCGCCGTTACTGGCCATGGCCAGGCCCGGAGAATCGGCTTCGCGCTCGCTGTTTGTGCAGCTGAAGGCCATCGAGTCCTTGGGAAGGCTGCGGGATCCAGAGGCGGTTTCGCTGCTGCGCGAGATTGTGGAGACGAAGAAAACGTTTGGCTGGGTTCATCACCGGGAACTGCGAATTGCGGCGGCGCAGTCGCTCTCCAAGACTGATCCGCGCTACAGTGCTCAGATTCTTTCCGACAGCGGCATCGAGCCGGTGGAGCTGGCGATCGCACCTCTGGATACGGCGCCGGCATGCCCGTGGGTCCGGCAGCGGCGCTACGAGCGGATGGTGCTGCCGCGCACGATTGGCGCCACGATTGGGAGTTCGTGGGGAAAGTCGAAGATTCTGATCCGCGAACTGAGCCTGGGCGGGGGCATGGGCACCAAGGAAGACAATCTGCGCATCGGCAGCGAGGCCGATCTGGAGATTTCGGTGGGTATGCGGTCGAAGATAAAGGCGCATGTGCTGCTGCGCCGGGCCCGGATCAATGAAGTAGGATTCGAGATCGTCAGTACCGACCTGGAAAGCCGCTATCGGCTGCGCCGCCTGCTGGTGGACGCTCTGAACCACGCTCCTCAGAATAAGGACCAGCAGTGGCGCGGGGAGCGGAAGAGCTAGTAGCTTTCAGCTCGGAGCCGCGTTCCGCGGACAGCCGGGAGCCTGCCCTGAGTTGTCGAAGGGCGGCTGTCCTCACATAGAATCACTAGCAATGAAAAAGCCTCTGCCTGTAAGCAGAGGCTTCTTGTTTTCGGATCGTCTTAGAGAGGCTTACTTCACCTTGGCGAAGATGATGACCAGGGTGTAAAGCGCGAGCGACTCGATTAAGGCCAGACCCAGAATCAGCGCCAGCTGAATGCCGGGGCGAGCGGCCGGGTTGCGGGCCAGACTTTCGGCGGCTGAAGCGGTCGCCTTGCCCTGCGCCAGAGCGCAGATGCCGGAGGCGAAGGCCATGGAGAACCCGGCGGCGATGGCAACCCAGTTGACACCGCTCTCGGCTCCGCCCTGGGCAAAGGCCGGGACGGCGAACGAGAGTACGGACAGTACCAGAAACAACTTGCTTAGCTTACTCATTGTGTTTCTCCTCGTATGAAATACCGCCAGTGGGTGGTTGACGTCATTCCGAGCAGACGCCCTCACGCTTGCGGTCAGTTCTCAGTTCTCAGTTCCCGGTTCTCAGAACGGGAGCGGACAGCTCGAGTACTGTTCAAGCAACGCCGAGTCGAAATCGATAATGCTCGTTCTTCGTTTCAGTTCGCCTTCTTGAGATGTTTCTCTGAGACCTGAGAACTGGGAACTAAGAACTGCCTTTTTAGTGCTCTTCCGAAACCGCGCCCTGCAGATAAACCGTAGTCAGCAGGACGAAAATGTAGGTCTGCAGCAGCGACACTCCGATATGTAATCCCAGAAACACGATCGGAACGCCGATGGGGACAAGCGAAAAGAACACCAATGTGACCATGTCGCCGGCAAACATGTTGGCGAACAGACGGATGGTGAGCGAAAGCACGCGCGCCAGGTGGCTGATGAGTTCAATGGGAATCATCAGCGGCGCCAAGGCGGGCATGGGCCCGGCAAAATGCTTCAAATAAGCGATCCCGGCGTGTTTGAATCCCTGAGTCTGGTAATAAATGAAGGCGCACAGAGCGCAGCCCAGGGGAACGATGGGCACGGCGGTCGGCGATTCGAAGCCGGGAATCACGCCAATCAGGTTGCAGAACAAGATGAAGAAACAGAGCGTGGCCAGAAACGGGGTGTAGCCTTCGCTGTGATGGCCGATGATCTCGTGGCTCTGGCCCTGGATGAATCCCTCCACGCCTTCAAAGACGTGCTGCAGCGAACCGGGCCGGTCTACTGAAAGGCGCGACCGGACGAGAAGAAACAGGATCAGCAGCGTCGAGAAAACGAGAAACTCCATCGCGAACGAGTTTGGAATGGGGGCCGTCGGATATTTGGGCTTGATGTGCAATGCCAGCAGCAGCGACGTGACGGCGCTGGCGAACAGACGATTCAGGATTGCGGTAAACCAGAGTTGTTCAGGCATAAAACAGCTTCCAGCTCTTTTTTTTCGTCATCCTGAGCACAGCCGTTTTTCAGGCGGGCGAAGGATCTCCCGCGCGCAAACCGACGGCCCGTGAGATCCCTCATCCGGCTGAACTACGCCGGATTTCGGGATGACGTCTTCAATAAGATGACCGCCAAACACGTCATTTCCCGCTAAACGCCACGAGCCAGCGCTGCGTACAGTTCGTAAACCGCTTCGCAGCCGATGGCGCCTACGGGCAAAAATAAGCCCGCAAGAAGCCCATTCAGGCTCGCGGGTGAAACAGTCAATATAACATAGGCACCTAGAGCCATCAAAACATATCGCAGTAAAAATCGAAAGACGATTCCCTGCCCCGAGTGCGATGTGGCAGCGCCGGTGGCGCGATCCACGAAGCCGGCGATCACGCGTTTCAGCCAGTCGAAGTTGATGTAGGCAATGCCGCAGCCGAAGGCGAAGCCGACAGCGGGACGAACGCCGAACCTCCACCACGCAGCCACAACGAGCAACGGACCGAGCACAGCCATGAAGCGCCCAATGCGGTGGAGAGCGCCGGAGTAGAAGTTTTCCGCTGCAACGGTCTGTGCCAGGTTGGGTTCGCCTTGTGATTGGTCGGGCATCGACGTGCTATTTGGTGTCGCGCATCGCGGTGCGGATCAGCTCGATGAACCCGGCGGCGATGCCCAAGAGGATGCCGGCCAGGTAGAGCCACGTGGTGTGCAGCCAGCGGTCGAGCGCCGTGCCAGCCAGCCAGCCCACGACCAGCGCCGCAGGAAAGACGAAAGCAAGCTGGCTGTAGCGCGCGAGTTGGAGCCAGAAGCTCTTCTCTTGTTCCGAGTCTTGTTTCTCCGGGTTCGCTGGAGCGGGGGACATTTCTTGAATTCGGCGCTATTGCTGAGGCACGATGTTGGCATGGCGGGCGACCTCTTGCCAGCGTCCGGCCTGTTTCATCCATATTCCAGTGAAGCGGAGATGTTCGGTTTTGCCAGCATTTGGCATCTTCCCGCCCCAAGCCACCGTTTCGCTGCCGGCCACGATTACCACGTCGTCGTAGACCCGGATGTACTCGATCTGCCGTTCATAGGAAGTGATTACCAGGAAGCCTGACTGGACCATGCCTAGGACCTGCTGCTTGTTGACGAACTTGTTCAAGGGATTGGTGACAACAAAGTCATCGGACCAAAGACGCTCCATTGCTTTCGGGTCCTGATGAAGGAATGCTTCAGTCTCTTCGAGATTCAGCCGCCGAACCTCTTCTTGCGCTTGCTGGTCTTTCTCCGTTGCGTGGTTTGTTGCCTGCGCAGAAGCGCAAAGCACAGCCACACCAGTGAACGACGCGAGCACCGCGGCATAGACGAAGAGACTCTTCATGGAACGGATCCTTTCGCGGCACCGGTTCGCCGAACTCTAGCACAGAATGCTGCATCTCCGGTAGCAGCCGATGACCGGGAGATTCGCGTGCATCTGCGGAATAGGAAATTATTTCGACCGGACTTCTTAACGCGAATGCCAGGTGTTCCCCGGCGACATAAAGGGCCTAACGGATGAGTTTGGCGATCGCCGGATTCTGCGCTATGCCCAGCGACCAGTTCACCAGGTGGATGAAGCGGTCGGGCATGATTCCGATGAAGAGCGTGGCAAATGCGGTCACGGCGAGCGCCGCGCGCATCGTCCAACTCACGGGCAGCACTCCTCGCTCTTCGGCCTCGCCCATGAACATGGCGTTGGCCATCTTCAAGTAGTAATACAGGCCGAAGACGGAATACAGCACGCCCAGAGATGCCAGCGCGTAGTGTTTGGTTTCGATCAGGCTGAGAAAGATAAAGTACTTGCCCCAGAAGCCGGCCAGAGGTGGAATCCCGGCAAGCGAGAGCAGGAAGATCAGCATGAGCACGGCTTCGACGGGGGCGCGCGAGTACAGTCCGTTGAGATCGTCGAGTTCGTCACCGATTACGTTGCGGTGGCGCAGCGAAGTGATCACGCCGAACGCGCCGAGGTTCATGAAAGTGTAGACCAGCAGATAGATCAGAATTCCCTTGATGCCGTCCGGGCTGATTGCGGTGAGAGTACCGGCGATCAGGCCGAGCAGCATGTAACCGACATGCGCGATGGAAGAGTAGGCGAGCAGTCGCTTGGTATTGGTCTGGGTCAGGGCGGCGAAGTTCGCGCCCGTCATGGTGGCGATGGAAACGAAGACCAGGACTGGAACCCAGGTGGAACGCATGGGGAAAAGTCCCCAGAGGATGATGCGCAGGAGCATCGCCCATCCCGCGGCCTTGACGGCTACGGACATGAATCCCGTAATGCAGGTGGGCGCGCCTTCATAGGCGTCCGGCGCCCACTGGTGGAACGGGATGGCGGCAATCTTGAACAGGAGGCCGGTCATCGTGGTCAGCAAGGCAACGATGGCGACGGGATTATGAGCATCTTTGGCAAGAATCTGCGTAAGTTGGTTGCCGATGACGCCCAGGTTCGTGCTTCCGGTCAGACCGTACAGCAGCGACAGACCATAGGCAAAAATGCCGGAGGAAAACGCGCCGAGTAACAGATACTTCAGCGCCGCTTCGTTGGAGCGGCGGTCGCGCCGCAGAAAACCCACGAGAACATAGGTCGAGATCGCCATCAACTCCAGGCCGATGAAGATGAGCACAATATCGAAACCGGCGGCCATGCACATCATGCCGACGACCGAGAGCAGCATCAGGGCGTAGTACTCGCCGTGATTTTCGTGCTCGGTCTGCATGTAACGCGCCGACATCAGGATGGAGATGGCAGTGCTCGCGAGGAATAGGTAGAAGAAATAGAGGGCGAAGCGATCGACCAGCATGGTACGCATCATGCCGAGCGAACCTGCGGATGCGGCCGGGGTGGCCTGCATCCAGAGCTGGATTTTTATCACACCTCCGGTGGCAAACAGCACGCCGATGAATGCGGTGACGGCGTTGACCCACTTAGTCTCGGCCGGGAGCATGAGATCGATGAGCAGGATGCCGAGAGCAAACAGAGTGAGCAGAGTAATGGGCAGGGCCAGCACGTAGTCGGTCCACGTGAATACGAGCGTGCCCACTAGTTCTTCCCTTTCGTTGATTGCGGCACCGGATTCGATGTCGTGACCGTCACATCCGCCACTTCGTGTCCCATCGTAGTGATGGTGATGGGCGCTCGTTGGACCGCAGCATTTACCGCGCCTCCGGCCTGCGGGTTGCGCACGTCTTGTACGATCTGATTCACCGGCTGCTCAAGAATCTTGAAAAACGGCTTGGGATAGAGGCCGATCCAGAAAGCCATAATAAGCAGCGGCACGAACGTCAGCACTTCGCGCGGCGTCAGGTCCTGCAGCTTTTCATTTTTCGGATTGGTGACCGTGCCGAAGAAGACGCGCTGGTAGAGCCACAGCAGATACGCGGCCGCGAGAACCACGCCGGGGACGGCCCACGCGCCCCACCGCCAGTTCTCCATGAACGTGCCTTGCAGAATGGTGAACTCGCCGACAAACCCGTTGAGCAGCGGCAGCCCCATCGACGAGAGGAACATGATCATGGTGATGGTGGCGTAGACCGGCATCACGTTTGAGATCCCGCCGTATTCGGCGATCTCGCGGGTGTGGCGCCGTTCGTAGAGAATGCCGACGATCAAAAACAGCGCGCCGGTCGAGATGCCGTGGTTGATCTGCTGCAAGACCGATCCGCTCAGGCCCGCGGAGTTCAGCGCAAAAATTCCCAGCGTGCAGAAGCCGAGATGGCTGACCGAGGAGTAGGCCACCAGCTTCTTCATGTCCTTCTGCATAAGCGAGACGAGCGCGCCGTAGATAATGGCGATGATAGAAAGCGTGATCATCCCGCCGCGAACTCTGGTGTGCATCAGCACGTCGGGGAAGAACGGCAGCGAGAAGCGGATAAAGCCGTACGTCCCCATCTTCAGCAGAACGCCCGCCAGGATGACCGAGCCAGCCGTCGGCGCTTCCACGTGGGCGTCGGGCAGCCAGGTGTGGAAGGGGAACATCGGCACCTTGATGGCGAAAGCGAAGAAGAAAGCAAAGAACAGCAGCGTGGCGATGGCCGGTCCGTAGGCGGGGTCGGAGTAGACTTGGGGCGCAGTCTTGTAGAGTTCAGGAATGCTGAACGTGTAGACCTGCGTGACGGCGTGGTGATGGAAATAGAGGAACAAAATGCCCAGCAGCATCAGCACCGAGCCGGCCAGCGTATAGAGGAAGAACTTGATCGCGGCGTAAAGTTTGCGCGGGCCGCCCCAGATGCCGATCAGCAGGTACATCGGGACCAGCATGGCTTCCCAGAAAACGAAGAAGAGGAAGAAATCGAGTGCCATGAAGACGCCGAGCATGCCCGTCTGCAAGATCAAGAACCAGACGTAGTATTCCTTGACGCGATTCTCGATCGCCGTCCAGGACGAAAGGATCGAGATCCAGCCCAGCAGCGTGGTGAGCATGATGAGCAGGAAGGAAATGCCGTCGATGCCGATCACGTAGCCCGCGCCGATGGAGGGAATCCAGTTGTTGGGCGTGCCCTCGATGAACTTGAAGCGGTCGGCACTCTGCATCTGCGCCCAGAACCACGGCACCAGCGGCAGCGAGACCAGGAAGCCGCCGAGCGCGAAAAGATTCGCGATCCAGCGGATGGCGTCCTTGTTCTCTTTGGGGACGAACAGGAGCACGAGCGCGCCCACCAGCGGCGTGAAGAGGATGATCGAGAGTATGTGGTTTTGCATGTTAGCTTCGAGCTTCGAGCTATGAGCTTCGAGCGGACCTGCACGTGCTCGCTCGAAGCTCACAGCTCGCAGCTCGCGGCTCAGTGGTACACGTAATAAAACACGAAACCTACCAATCCCGCCGTCATCACCAGCGCATACCACTGGACCAGACCCCATTCCAACAGGCGCGCGGGATAGGACAGCATACGCGCCAGAATTGCCGGGCCGTTGACGCCGATGCCGTCGATGATCCACTTGTCCCACCAGTTCGAAAGCGTTGCTGTGAGACGCGTGATCCAGCCCGCGGCGTTGACCGCTCCGTCAATGACGTGTACATCAAACCATGTGGACGCTTCGCCCAGTCCCAAAACGCCGAGGCGGACTTCTCCTAGCTTCCTCCGGCCGGTAAAGACGTAGTCGTAACCTTCGTCCACGTAATACTTGTTGAGCAGCACGTTGTAGACAGGCGGAGCGGCGGCGGCGATCGGCTCGGTATAACCTCTGTCGGCATTCGAGTAGGCGCGCCCCGCCATGTAATAGCCGAAGCCGGCGGCCGCCACCGATAAAAACATCAACAAGTATTCTGTCCCGTTGGTCTTCTCTTCTTCTTTTATGCCGGCCGCCAGTTGCCCGGGTTCTTCAGCCTTGAACACCTGGGCCTCTTTGGAGAACACCGGATCGAGAAAAGCCTCAAAGCGGTTCGTCTGCCCGTGGATTCCTACCAGCCGGGCAAGGCTTTGCGGGAATCCGAGGAACCCGGCAAACAACGACATCACCGCCAGGACAACCAGCGGCATTGTCATCGAAGCGGGAGACTCGTGGATGTGGTGCTCGACTTCGTGGCTCATGCGCGGCTTGCTGTAGAAAGTCAGGTAGATCAGGCGGAACATGTAGAACGCCGTCATCAGTGCGGTGGCGTAGCCGATGAACCAAAGCAGGTGATAGGCAACCGATTCCGAGGTCCAGGCCTGCCAAAGAATTTCATCCTTCGAGAAAAATCCGGCGAAAGGAGGAATGCCGGCAATGGCCAGGGTTGCGACGAACATTGTCCAGTAGGTGGTCGGAATGCGATCACGCAGCGCACCCATGTTGCGCATATCCTGCTCGCCGCTCATGGCGTGAATGACGGAACCCGCGCCCAGGAAGAGCAGCGCCTTGAAGAAAGCGTGCGTGAAAACGTGGAAGACGCCGGCGGAGAATGCTCCGACGCCAAGTGCGAGAAACATATAGCCGAGCTGCGAGACGGTGGAGTAGGCCAGCACGCGCTTGATGTCGTTTTGCACGAGGCCGATGGAAGCGGCAAAAATCGCGGTCAGGGCCCCGACGACAGCGACCGTCTTCATCGAAGTGGGCGCGAGCACGAAACAGCGCGTTCGAGCGCGCGACCATGTACACGCCCGCCGTGACCATGGTCGCAGCATGGATAAGTGCGGAAACCGGCGTGGGGCCTTCCATGGCGTCGGGCAGCCAGACGTAGAGCGGAAGTTGCGCCGACTTGCCGCAGGCTCCGACGAAAAGCAGCAACGTAGCCGCGGTGATGATGGGATCGCCGATGTGGAACGCTCCACTGCGGGCGGCTGCAGTGACGTCGATAAATCGCAGCGATCCGAAATACCAGGCGATGAAGAACATTCCCAGCAGAAATCCAGCGTCGCCGATGCGATTGACGATGAATGCCTTGTTTCCCGCGTCGGTAGCTGACTTGCGGTGAAAATAGAAACCGATGAGCAGATACGAGCACAGGCCCACGCCCTCCCAGCCAACGAACATCAGCACGTAGTTGTTGGCCAGAATGAGCGTCAGCATGGAGAACATGAAGAGGTTGAGGTATCCGAAGAAGCGGTAGTAGCCGCCTTCATGCGCCATGTAACCGATGGAATAAATGTGGATCAGCATTCCGACGCCGGTGACAAACAGCAGCCAGATGCTGGAAAGCGGATCAAGCAGGAAGCCGGCGTCGGCCTGGAACGCGGCAGACTTGCCGTCTTGCATAACGTAGTTCATGTGGCCGGTGTCGGTGCCCAGCCAGGTGTAGAGGACGGTCTCGTAAGGCTTATGAAAGTTTTCCGGCGTCGACGACCAGGCCGAATATTGCCAGACCGCGCCGCAGGCCATAATGAAAGCCAGCACGATCACGCCTACGCAAACGGCGCTAACCGAGGCCTTCTGCAGCTTGCGGCCGGAAAAAAACATGACAGCCGCGCCGAAGGCCGGCAGCAGCGGGATCAGCCAGATGTGGGAAAGAAAGAACATAAATTCAGCTTCTAGCTTCTAGCTTCTAGCTCTTCGCTCGGGGCACGTGACCTTTTTGGGTCCGGCTAGAAGCCAGGAGCTAGCAGCTAGAAGCTGTTTTTCACCACTTCAGCAAATTCACTTCGTCTATGTTCACCGTCTCCTTGTTGCGGAAGAAGGCGATCAGAATGCCCAGGCCTACCGCGGCTTCGGCTGCGGCGTCGGTGATTACAAAGATGGCGAAGACCTGCCCGTTCAACCCTCCCCAAAGCCGCGAGAAGGCGACCAGGTTCAGGTTCACGGCATTCAGAATCAGTTCGATCGACATCAGAACGATGACCACGTTACGCCGGGTCAGCACGCCGATGACGCCGAGCAGAAACAGGGCTGCGCCCAGCACCAGATAATGCAGCGTCGTGATGTGGAGCATGGTTTCCATATCAGCTCTTAGCTCGGTACTAGGTACTAGGTACTAGGTGCTAGATTCTTTTCTTCGCCATCACCACTGCTCCGATGATCGCCACCAGCAGCAGCAGCGAGGCGATCTCGAAGGCGAACATATATTGCCCGTACAACATCGTCGCCAGCTTTTGCGTATTGTTGTCTTCCACCATCGAGAGCGCATGGCTGGGGAAGATATCCTTTCCTTTCGTATACACGGCGATAAATAATCCGCCCAAGGCGGTGGCCGCAATCATTCCCACCACCCATTGGCTGTTAAACTGCCGCTCTTTCATCGATCGCTCAATGCGCACCAGCATGATGACAAACAGGAACAGCACCATAATGCCGCCCGCATAAAGGATGATCTGCACGCCAGCGACGAACGGGGCATAGAGCATCAGATAAATCGACGCCTGCGCCAGCAGCGTAACGATCAGCGCCAGCGCCGAATGCACCGGGTTCTTGCGCGTGATCACCAGGATGCCGCCGATCACCATGATCCCGGAGAGCAGGTAAAAGAAAAACGGAGTGGCTACGGGTGCCATATTGTTTGTTGTATCAACGGCCACAATCCGACCGTGGCCGTCAGAATCAGAACGCCCAAGCCCATCGGCAGAAGAATTTTCCATCCCATCTGCATGAGCTGGTCAAACCGGTAACGCGGGAACGTGCCACGATACCAGATATAGAGGTACATGAACCCGGCAACTTTAGCCGCGAACCAGAAAATGTCCTGAATGCGGAAGCTCACAGCAGGAATAAACAGAATCAGACCGATCAAGCCCAGGACGACGCCGAATCCTGCGAGCCCGATGGTTTGCACGCGGAATAGAGGATGCTTCGGCATGCGGACCGTGTTGTAGAAACACATCCCCGCAAGAAAAAGGAACGCCACGCCGGGGACGTAAGAGAAAATCTGATTCCAAAGATCGCCGTGCAGCAGATTCGGAAACGGCCGCAGCCATCCGCCCAGCCACAGCGTAACCGCGATGGAAGAGACCGCAATCATCGCGGAGTATTCGGCCAGGAAAAACAAAGACCAGCGGAAGCCGCTGTACTCGGTGTGGAAGCCGGCGGTCAACTCGGATTCCGCCTCCGCCAGATCGAATGGCGCGCGGTTAGTCTCGGCAACCATGGCGACGCCAAAAATGAAGAAGGCAATCAGTCCCAGCGGAAAGAACTTAAAGACGAACCACACGCCCTGCGCCTGTTGTGCCTGCACGATGCCAATCATGCTCAGGGTGCCGGTGCCCTCGGCGTTGAGGCTGGTCATCAGGATGACGGACACCACCGCCAGTCCCATCGCAACTTCATACGAAACCATCTGCGCGCTCGACCGCAGCGCGCCGATCAGCGGATAGTGCGAATTCGAGGCCCAGCCCGCCATCACGATGCCCAGCACGCTCAGCGACGACACCCCGAGCATGAACAAGATTCCGATGTTCATGTCCGTGATCGCGTGCGTGGGACCAAACGGGACCACGACGAAAACCGTGAATGCGGCCAGCACCACAATGAAAGGCGCGCACCAGAAAATAACGCTGTCCGCCTCGGCCGGCATGATGTCTTCTTTGAGCAGCAGCTTCAGGGCATCGGCAAAGGGCTGCATCAAGCCGTGCGGACCGACGCGCATGGGGCCAAGCCGCACCTGCATGTGCGCCAGAATCTTGCGCTCCAGCCAGTTCATGCAAATCACCGCGACCGAAAGCCCCGCGAAGACCAGCAAGATATAGACCACCACCCAGAATATGTTTCCCGCGGCGCCGGGCGTCTTGTCGCTTGTGAGGTAGGACGAAATGTATTGGATGATCTCGTGCATCAGCGGTCCACCTCGCCCAGCACGATGTCGAGCGTGCCGATCACGGCGATCACGTCGGCCACGAGCTGGCCCCGGCACATCAAATCGAGAGCCTGCAGATTCACGAAAGACGGCGGCCGCACCCGCACTCGATAAGGCTGCGTCGAACCGTCGCTGACGATAAAGTATCCCAGCTCACCCTTCGGCGCTTCAATCGAGTGATAAACCTCGCCCGGCGCAGGCTTTATGACCTTGGGAACTTTCGCCATAATCGGGCCCTCGGGCAGCCCATCCACCGCTTGCTCGATGATCCGCACCGACTGCCGCATCTCGGCCATCCGCACCAGGTATCGATCGTACGTGTCGCCGTTCTGCCCGGTAGGAATCTCGAAGTCGAAGTTCTTGTAGTTCGCGTAGGGCTGGGCTTTGCGTATGTCCCACTTCACGCCGCTGGCGCGCAGCACGGGGCCGGTCACGCCGAACGCGATGCAGTCTTCGGCGGAGATGGTCCCGACGCTTTTCGTGCGCTCGACCCAGATGCGGTTCGTGGTGAGCAGTTCCTCATACTCGTCGATCTTGGGGCGAAAGAAATCGAGGAAGTTTTTCACTTCCTTTTCGAATCCGGTATACGTTTCGTATTGCAGGCCGCCAATGCGGAAAGCATGAGTGGTAAGGCGCGCGCCGCAATACTTCTCGAAGATTTTGAGAATCTCTTCCCGGTCGCGGAAAGTGTAAAACAGCGGCGTGATGGCGCCGATATCGAGGGCGTGCGTACCCAGCCAGAGCTGGTGGCTGGCGATTCGATTCAGTTCCGTGAGAATCACGCGCACATATTGCGCGCGCGGCGGCGCTTCCACGTTGAGCAACTTCTCCACCGTCTCGCAGTAGCCCAGCCCGTTCGAGACCGCGGCCACGTAATCCATGCGGTCCACGTAGGGATTGAACATCGCATACGTGCGGTGCTCGCCAATCTTCTCGACGCCGCGGTGCAGATATCCGATCACGCATTCCAGGCCGAGAACTTTTTCTCCATCGAGGCGCAGAATCACGCGCAGCACGCCGTGCGTCGCCGGATGCTGCGGGCCCATGTTGATGACGAGTTCGTTGGCATCGAGAAACGGCTTCTCGTGAGTCGCGAGATCGGCGATATCGGGATGCGAGAGCGAGGTGTCGTGTTCCGTCATTCGTTTTTCACTGGCCGCTTTCAATGCCCAGGTTGATCTGCACCCACTCTTGATCCTGTTGCAGGATGCCGTAATCCTTGCGCAGCGGATGGCCCTTCCATCCGTCGGGCAGCAGAATTCGCTTCATGTCAGGATGCCCATCAAACTTGATGCCGAACATGTCGTAGACTTCGCGCTCCAGCCAGTTGGCAGTCTCCCAGATGGGGACGGAACTGGGCAGGGTCGCGCCATCGACGATTTGCGTTTTCACGCGGATGCGTTCGTTGCGCGCGAATGAATACAGCACCCAGACCACATCGAATTGCTTCTCGCGCTGCGGGTAATGCACCGCCGTGATGTCCACGCAGTAATCGAACCGCTCTTCGTTGCGCAGCACCTGAAGAATCTCGGGAATCAGCGAGCGATCGACCACCATGTAGTTCTGCCCCGCATAAGTCAGCGGCTCCATGCCGGAACCGTAGTTGCCCTTGAGCTTTGCGATCATGGGCGAATCCCATGGAGTGGGCGTAGGCACGGCTGGTTTTGCAGGTGCGGCGGGCTTGGCAGCGGGCGGCGTCGCAGGCGCTGCGGCGCCGGGCTTGGGAGGAACTGTCGACGCCGGAGTGGAAGCGGGTTTTTCTGCGGGAGCTTTGACGTCCCCTGGAACCGAGCCGGATGCGGAGACTTTCACTTCGCCGGGAACCGCAGGTTTGTCCGCCGTCGGCTTCAGTTCACCTTCCGGCGGCGGTGAAGAGGGCGATTTGGGTTCGTCCGGCATGGGCTGCGAAGGCACAAACCTCCGGCTCGGAGGGTAACGGAGAGAACGTTAACTTTTATCAGCTTGAGGACGCAGGTGTCAACGAGCCTACACGACGGGTTTTGGAGAATGCATCGAGAGCTCGAAGAAAAGTGCCGGATTGTGCCCCTTGCAGACGAAATCGGGCGCCGGATGCGGAAAGACGGGCTGCATTCCCGCAGCCCGTCCCGCCAGCCACAAAAGTAAGGAAACTGTGCGAGAGCTCCCTTCTTCTTGGTTGTTATTCCATCCCCGCAAGCTCAAAGCCTGGCAGCACCTTGGTCCCCTCCACAGCAACCGACTTCAGCAGCTCAGGATCGATCCCCAGCGCTTGCAAGATGGTCGGTGCAACCTGCGAGGTGGCCACCGGACTCTTCACCACTCTCGCCACCAGCGTGGGGTTCGAAACAATCAGGCCAACATTGGTATCGCTGTAATTGAATCCGCCGTGCTCCGTATTCTTCGCCGTTGACGTCGTGTAGATCGTGCCATAGTTTGGCCGCACGATCAGATCGGGTGTCCGGCTGTCCTTCAGCGGATCGTTGAACCTGAGTTTGAGTTCGTTGCCACCCAGCACTTCGTCGACGAATAGAGGAATGGCGTTGGTGTTCACGTAGGCTCTAACCGCCTCCGTCATGGTCTGATCCTGCAGCCAGACCAGAGCGATGTCGTCATCGTTCACGAAACCGCAGGGGCCGCTGGCGCAGGCGTTCGCGTTGGTGATGGCTATGGCCGAGGGGTTCTTCTTGCCATCGGGTAGAGAGGCAACCACATCGGCGAAGTGCCCGGGCTTGTTCGTCTTCACCGGATTGATAGGCGATTGACCATGCTTGGCGGTAACAATGAACAAGGTTGAGTCGTAGATGTTCTCGTCCTTTAGGGCTTGGATCATGGCGCCCAGCGACGCATCGGTCTTATTCAGCGCGTAGTTGAGAACGAGGCTGGGCGTGCCCGACCCGTCCAGATAGCCGCCGGGTTGCATGTTCAAGCTGCCGTTGTCGGCGACACAACTGCCATCATAATTATCGGTCGCCAACTTCTGTCCCACACTCACGCCTTGGAAATTCATGCCGAAAACCTCCGGGACGCCCGCACCGGGCTTGCCATCGTGTGTAAGGCCGTGGATTTCATTGAGGATGCCCTGCACCTTCAGATAGTCGTTTAGGACGGTGCAGACCACGCTGTGCGTATTGTCGAGTCCGCCGACGTTGGTGATTTCCGGGGTGTAGAGATCGTCTACGCCTGTGCCGCTGGGCCCGTTCACCAGGTCGTAGGCCGGATGCTTGTCTTCCCAGGCGGTGTGCCCGCCGGCGGCCTTCACAACTTCGAAGATGGTGTTGGTCCGCAGCGCGCTGTGGGGCCACAGAGCCGCGCAGTTGCCGTGCGAGTCGATATAACGCGGCAGCTTCGCGGGATCGATCATATTGAGCGAAACATTCTGCGCGGTGTACTTATCGATGCTCTCATCAAAAACCATCATGTTGCCGGCGCCGCCCGTGCAACTCGTGTTTGTAGGATCGAAGATGGTGCGGTCGTAGCTGACGTCGTAAAACAATCCACTGGTAACCGGTGAGCCGCCGGTTATCAGAGCCAGCAGGCCCGGAAAAGAATCGGAGTTTTGCGGAGTGTTGGCGTCGGTATACATGGTGCCATGGCTGGCAAGCTCTGCCAAAGCCGATTGGGGATGCGACGTAATATATCTGGTGACATCGAGGGCGTGCAGGCCATCGACGCTGATCAGCAGCACATGTTGAACGACCTTGTCGGATTTTTTCCCGTTACTGCCCGACGCGACAGCAAGCAGGGAGGTGAAAAGCGAAAGACACAACGTCAGAACGAGGCTGCGTTTCGTCACGCGAATGCTCCTTTGAGGGGGATCTATCAACAAGATGGAGTAAACACGGCGACTGCTACAGTGCGGTTAACGGAAAATGAATTTACTGTTAACGCGGCCATCGCCCTAGGCGCGAGATTGCGCCTGATAGCTCTCGATGAGATCGCGTATCCGCTGCGCGTCCCTCCCCGACTCACGGGGCTCGATGGTTCGCAGCGATCGGGACCGTTTTTGCGTTATGATTCTGGCTCGGAAGGATAGGTCATGGACGGAGACGAAAAAGCTTGCCCGGTCTGCGGAGAAACCATCAAGGCCGTCGCCATTAAGTGCCGCTTCTGCAATACCGACCTGTCGGCATTTGCGGCGTCGAAAGAATTGGAAACTGAAAAGGACCTGTTTTCCGGTCACCCGGCCATGCTCTACAGCATCGGCCAATTCGTGCCTTTTCTGGTCGTGATCGCGCTGGCCATCGGCGATCGGATATGCCGTCCAGTCCTATGCTGTCCAGTCCCAGTCCAAGGATGGCGGCATCTTGTACACAGTCCTCGGTTGCCTGGTCGCGTGCGGAATCATCTTGCTGCGCTTGTACCTGAAGAGCCGCGGCGTCCACTACGAAATCACCACGCAGCGTATCAAACGGGAACGGGGCCTGCTCTCAAAGGTTCAGGAAAGTCTGGAGCTTTTCCGCGTCGACCATTTCGAGTTTCGCAAACCACTGGGCATGAGGCTGCTGGGTCAAGGGCAATTGCACTTGTTCTCGTCGGACGAGAAATTCGAGAACTTTTTTATATACGGAGTTCCCAACCTGGAAGCGATCGCAGAGACGCTGCGTGAGTGTCAACTTCGCGAACGCAGCCGACGTGGCCTGACCACATTTGTCAAGGCATAAGGCCCAATGCTGCTGGTGCCGTTCTAAAGCAAGAAGCAAAACGACTGTGATCTTTGCCCACTTAATCCAAACTGCCTCCAATTTGCCGACCGACACTTCGGCTTTAGAAAGCTCCATTTCTGCACTAGAAAGCGCCATATCTGCCTTAGAAAGCGAGGTCAAAACTCTCGAAAGTTCGTCGGCACCTTGGGAGCACTCGGTATGGGTATTCACCTTTTTGGTTGCGCTTGGCGTTGCAATGGAGTTGTGGATCATTCGGCACGAATATTGCGATGACATGGAAGCGTGGGCTTTAGCACACTTCGGCGTACTTCGTTCTCCGGGCAGGCCTGCGATAAAGAAATTGGTCGTGGAAGTTGCCAGCGTTTTGTTAATAACAATAGGGGTCATGGGAGAGCTTGTGATTGGTATAAAGATCGGATCGATCAACGCTGCACTACGGGGCAAGAGTGCCGAACTACGAAGCAAAAATGCTGAACTACGGAGCAAGAGTGACCAGTTGCTTGCACTTGTAACGCAACAGGCTGGGAATGCCGCGCTTTCGGCCAAGACTGCACACGATGAGGCGGATTCTGTGCGGACAGAAGCCCGCGCAATCAAACTCCAATTGGACGCAGTAGCCAAACATGCCGAAGCGCTCGGACTCCAACTCGACTTCCGAGGGCCACGGGCAGAACTTTTTAACGGAACCAATATCACGAGGCCGGGAGTGGGGAAATTCCTAGCGAAGATTAAGCCTTTTGCTGGGCAGAAAGTCGAAATAAGAACTAATCTTTCGGACATTCGAGACCCGCAAGAGAACTCGGAAACGAGAGACCTTGTCGGATCACTCCAGTTTTTTATAGGACAAGTTCGCCGCTGGCGCGTTTCCATAGGAAATGGCGGCCATGAATGGGGTGTAGAGGTAGTAGTTAACCGAAAAGCGCCACGCGAAACTAGAGAAGCCGCAAATGCTCTAGCATCTGGCCTTGGAGATGTTGGCTTGACGGGTATGCAGCGGCAAAAGCCAGAAGTTCTGGAAGCCCAAGAGGGGTCAGAAACTGATCGGACAAACTTTGCGCCTGATACGATCTTACTCTTTGTTGGGGAAACACCCCTGAAGTAGCAGAACACTTGCTAGTGCTAGGGCTGTGAACGCGAAACGGCACCAGTACCGGCCCAATCAACGGTAGCGGCGTTACACCCATTCCAGCGCGCCCTTTTTCCAAACCCAGATATATCCGACGATCAGGATCACCAGAAAGATCAGCATCTCCACCAAACCAAAGATGCCCAACGCCTTGAACTTGACCGCCCAGGGAAACAGAAAAATCGTTTCCACGTCGAACACCACGAACAGGATCGCGACGATGTAGTAGCGCACCGTATAGCGGCCGCGGGCACTGTCGATGGGATCGATGCCGCACTCATAGGGCATCAGCTTGGTCTTGTTCGGATTGTCCGGGCGGACCAGCTTGGCCAGCAGCAGGGTGAGCGGGAGAAATACGACGATCACTGCGATGAAGATGAAGATGGGAACATAGTTCTGCGGCATAGTGAGCCTTGCGAGTCTTACTCGCGCGGGAAACTGTCGAGCACGCTATATTACAGCCGATGCCGGGTGACTTCAAGCAAAGATGTCCACAGATATTGTCCTAATCTCATGGCTCGCACGTCTGTGCATCTACCAGGGCGAACGAGTACCCGACTAGAGCTTTGCTAAGGCCGTCAGTCCCTTCGGTCCCGCCGGCCGATGAATAGAGCGCCATAGCGGAGACATTGCTTCGATCGGTCAGAACCCATGCTACTGAGCAACTGTGTGCTCGACCCAGGTCGAACAGAGCATTCAGCACCGCTTTGCCCAACCCGCGATGCCGATGCGTGGGCGCAATCCCGACTTCGTTGATCCACAGCTCTGGCCGCTTATCGGGATGGATATAATGGACTGCGGACGCGAAACCGACGACCACTCCATCGTCAATCGCGACCGCGATGTGGTGTCGAGGGTCTTCGAGGAACTCCCGGGTCAGGTGTGGGTCGATTGGATTGTCAAACACTTCCGCAGCGACGTTCATGAGAATGTTGTCGTCCCCACGCCGCAAAATTTTGACTTCAATGGCCATGGCGTTACCTCTTCGCCCAGCTATTTTGCAAGACGTCCCGTTTTTCGCGGGCTCTTCTCCAAGAATCAAATTAGGACATATCTGCCTGCAATGCAAGACATCTGTCGGGGAGCACGAACACTTTTCGGGCGAGATCTGATTTCAACGTATCTTCGCGGTAGTAGCGGCTCAGGATGCCGTCTTTCCACACGAGCAGGTCGGGGTTATAGTGCGCGAATTCCTTCCAATTTGCGCCCTCGGAGCGGGCCATGCGTTCGCGGATCAGGAAGAAATAAGCGCAGGTGATGGTTTCGTTGTAGAGCTGCGTCTTCCCACGGGCGGCCGCAAATCTCTTCAGCGCGCTGGCAAACTTCTCCAGCGCCTGCAGAACCGGATACTCGCCCAGATACGCGAACGCCAGACGGACATGATCGGCGTGATGGAATGAATCTCCAGGAAGCGCGTCGCTCTCGAAGCAGCGGATGAGTTCTTGGTTACTCATAGGATCACGTTCGATTCGGAGATGCTGTACCCTACCGAAAATTGTCATCCCGACCGGAGCTTCCACTTCCTGGAGCGAAGTGGAAGCGCAGTGGAGGGACCTGCTGTTGCGTCAGGCTAAACGAACCTCGCTTATGAAGGGGACTACGCCCCCTTGCCGCTCGCGACCGCCCAGGCCGCCGCCGTGTAAATGACCAGATTCCCAACGTTGAACATTCCGTGCAGCAGGTGGGCGATGATCGCCAGCACAAAGATCCCCATCAGAAACCACCCGCCGCGGACCGCAGTTCGCGGAATCAGCAAGAGGACGGCGCCGATGATCTCGCCCCATCCCAGCACTTGCCGCACAATATCCGGCATGTGTGTCCTGGCGAAGTCGTGGCGCGCGCCCGGCATCACAAACAAGACCGCCTCGATCAGAATCACAAGCCCCAACGTCCACTGCAATCCCGTGATGGCGAATTTCATTCGCTGTTCTGTCATGGCAGTTCCTATCGCGCAACTGAGATTCGTACCAACTGAGGTTCGTATCAGGGCGCGCCTTCAGCCGTGCCGCCCTACGCGAAATTAATGACGCGGGCTTTAGCCCCTGAGGGATTACTTGTCCGCACCCCGCCTACGCCCCGGCCGCGCCTTGATTTCCTTCAACCGGTGGCTCGCGCTCGAATCCAGGTCAAAATCGTAAAACCGCTTCAACTCCTGAATGCGTTCGAGCGAAGCCGGGCTGAATGGCGTCTTTCCGTCGAAGGCATGAAGCACAATGCCTTCCAACAGGTCTCCCAGGGTCATGTCGTGGTACTCGGCAAAAGACTTGAGGACCTTGAGCAGCCGCTTCTCCATGCGCACGCCGGTCTGCACCCGTTCCACCAGCAGCTTCGAATCGTCGACCATGTGTACCAATATACCATCGTATCTAGGTACAAGCAACTCCCGTAGCGCCGGCGTCCCGCCCCGCCGCGCTGAGCCATTTCGCAGCTGGCCTTCACTCGCCACTGCGGCAGCGGGCGCAGGTTGTTTATAATCGCGTTTCAACGTTTCATCGGATCCTCAGCGCCCCCAGGGCGCAATTCCCTGTTAAAGGACTTTCTTGGCATTCGACGAAAATGTTTACGAACTGCGGCGCCAGAAGCTGAAACAGATCGAGGCGCTTGGCCAAGCCACGTACCGCAGCAAGTACGAACTCACGCACACCATCCAGCAAATTCTCGCGGACTACTCCGACAAGACTGCGGAGCAACTGGAAGCCTCGCGGGTCAACGTGCGCGTGGCCGGACGCATCATGGCGATCCGCCTGATGGGCAAGGCAGGCTTCTGCCATCTGCAACAAGAGGGAAAGCGCCTGCAGATTTATGTGAAGAAAGACGCGGTCGGCGACAAGGGCTTCGAGTTATACAAACTGCTCGATCTCGGCGACCACATTGGCGTCAGCGGCTACTTATTTCGCACCCGCACTGGCGAGCTGACCATTCATGTGGAGGAGATCACCTTTCTTAGCAAAGACCTGCTGCCTCTGCCTGAAAAGTTTCACGGGCTTACCGATGTCGAACTGCGTTACCGGCAACGCTACGTCGACCTCGTGGTCAATCCTGAAGTGCGGGAAGTGTTTCTGAAGCGCAGCAAGCTGGTGCAGTCCTTGCGGCGGACGATGGAAGCGCACGGATTCATCGAGGTCGAAACGCCAATGATGCAGCCCATCGCGGGCGGGGCGGTGGCGCGGCCGTTCGTCACGCACCACAACACGCTCGACATGGATCTGTATCTGCGCATCGCGCCCGAACTTTATTTGAAGCGGCTGGTGGTGGGCGGATTCGATCGCGTGTATGAGATCAACCGCAACTTCCGCAACGAAGGCCTGGGCTGGCGCTGGAATCCTGAGTTCACCATGCTGGAGTTCTATCAGGCGTACACCGACTATCAAGGAGTGATGGATCTCACGCAGGAGTTGATCACACAGGCCGCGATCGATGTGACTGGAGGAACGAAAACGAAGTGGGGCGAGGTCGAGATCGACTGGGCGAACTGGCAGCGGCTGACCATGCGCGAGGCCATCATTCACTACTGGCCGGAGACAGCGGGGGCGAAGCCTGCGATGAGCGACTTCGCTTCGCACGATGGAGTCGAAGACACTAGTCGAGCGCTTCAACCAGGCGCACGCGCACATGGCTTACGATCCGAACGAGCCGATGGGCAAGACAATTGCGAGTTTGTTTGAGGCGGTTGCAGAGGAGCATCTCGCGCAGCCGACGATCATCTATGAGTTCCCTACCGCGGTGTCGCCACTGTCGAAACAGAAACCGGACGAGCCGGAGTGGACGGAGCGCTGGGAAATCTTTGCGGGGCAGATGGAGATCTCGAATGGGTTCAGCGAACTTAATGACCCAGAGGATCAGCGGCGGCGCTTTGAGGCGCAGTTGCAGGAGCGCGCGCGCGGCGACCTCGAGGCGCACCAGATGGATGAAGACTACATAAGGGCGTTGTCGTATGGGATGCCGCCGGCCGGAGGCGTGGGCGTGGGCGTGGATCGGCTGTGCATGCTGCTGACCGATTCACATACCATCCGCGACGTGATTCTGTTTCCTTTGCTCCGGCCTGAAAAAACCTTCAACACAGAGGGCACAGAGTAAAGAAATGTTCCGGTGGGAACATTCGTGTTGAATGTTCCGGTTTTGGGGTTTGTTGGTGCAATTCTGTGCGGATTGTATTGTATGTATAACGCCTCTTAAACCGAAGAATCCAGGACAGTTGGTGACGGCCGAAGGGCGGCCCATGAGGGAAGCAAAACGGGCGGAATGTTCCGGGAAAATTGGCGATAATGTATGTACAGTCTGAGGGTGGTGCCGCTTCAACATCAAAATCCCCGCCCCTTCGGCTCCGCCCTCAGGGCAGGCTCTGTCCCTCCAAAGAGCGGAGGGACAAGGACGGGGCACCCGCATGGGAGGACAGGCTGGGCCAGCGCCCGTTCCCATATCGGTCCAAAAAACCGGGGAACGTCCCGTCTGTCCCCAGGTTTCTTACGTGAACGAAAGCAGGGGAGCAGGTCAGCGGGGCACCCACGGTGTTGGTGATGCCAGCTAAGATCAAAAGCCTGGGCCACCCGCCAGGACGCGGAGCAGGGACTCAGTTCCTCAGTTTGAGCACCGGAACACCTATGGCAGTCCCCATACTTCCACGATGACTCCTCGGTTGTGGTCGGGGATAACCTTCGGGTTGAGTGGGTCGGTCTTGATTGCTTCCTTGAACCGCTCGGCATCGGCTTCAGACGAGAACAAGCTGTACTCATTCAGTGGGCCCGCCATCTCGCGCACCTGCTCGACCGTGTAGTCGCAGTCGTTGAGGATGGAAAGAAAGGTGTCTTCCGCGTCCAATACCTCGTAGCCGAGCAGTTTCAGACCGTCTTCAGTACGCTTCATCTTCAAAGCGTATCCAAACTCGTGAAGCGTTACCTTGCCATCAGTTGAAGTCATCGTCTCCTGCTCGACGAAGTCGCGCTGGAACGAATAGCCGGAGATGACCCAGCCCGGACACTGTTTGTGAAAAACAGACCTGCAATCGTGTGGTTCCAAAGAGAGGCTCTCAAGCTGTGGTAGCTCAGTCAAGAACCGAGTGGGATTGTCAACACCATCGACTTTGTTCCATTGAAACTTGTTGAATTTGGGATGCCACTCACGCTCGATGGAAGCGACTCGATATCCCTCTCGTTTGGGCCACGTTTTCCAGTAAGGCTCCTGAATCAGGTAGCCCACGAAGATGAAGTCGCTCATGCTACTGGTTCTCCTTCTTCGGCACTGGGAGCGGTGGAGGTATGCGAACGGGCGGCGTTGCCCCCGCCGTTCTCGCGGCTGCATTCACGTCGCCGACGGTGGCTGGTCTTACTGGGCCGAATTTGTTCTGGAACACTTGGCCGGTAGCTGGATTTGTATTGAGGGTTGGATCCTTGATGTGGGGGGTCTCAACACCGGCATGAGCCTTTCCTTGCAGATCAACCGCGCTTCCGCTGTCGAGCGTGACTCGGTTTTTCCCGATCTCGCCAGCGACTTGAGTACCTGATTCTGCTGATGCGGGAGTCTTCGGGCCAGCCACAGCCACAACAGCGAGGATCGTCCCGCCTACGCGGCCCCCTTCTTCTGCAACAGCGGTCGCTATTTGGCCGCCGCTTGCTCCGCTCGGAAGAGAACCGACACTCTCTCCGGTTCGCAAGAGATTGGTGAAGCCCTTTGCAACATCTCCGGTGACCCCGGCGGCAAAAGTTGCTGTGAAAGCGAGGGCAGGATTACCTGACGCCACCGCCTTGTTCTCTATGGCGTTGACGGCGGCATTAATCCTAGAATCAGCCCAATCAGCCCATTCATATGGGGCACTCCAGTGGCCGTCGAGGTCGGAGAAGGACTCCGGGTCATCCTCCACCATGCCGTAGAGATTCAGCGTCTGCGGATTCGATAGATTCGCATAAGGCACGGGTTCGGCAGTCGCAGACCAGTCCGCGCTCAGCCAGCGCCCAAAGCGCCACGTATATTCTCTCGCGCCAAAATCGTCGTTTGCCGTTTCCGTGTCGCGCTCTTTGCCCTCGAATTTGTAGTTCTGCGAGCACGTCGAGGTGTAAGCCCGCTCGCCGCCGAAGGGAACGAAGTCGCCATCGTAACAAAGCGTTCCATTCGATTGCACAATCACGCGCGAGCTGCCCAGCAAATCTTCGGCGTAGTAGAGCGCCGTGCCGCTACCGGGCACCAGGGCCACGCGCTTGCCGCCGAAGAAGATGTAGTCGTTCAGCGTATTCCCGGAAGCGTCAGTTTCCGAGAGGATTTCTCCGCCCGACCCGTACCAGTAGAGCTTGCTGCCAACTTTGGCGGCGCGGCGTCCGTCGCCATCGTAGGCGTAAGTGACGCCCCCGGCAGTCTTGAGTTGGCTTTCGCCATTCCACGTGTAAGTATAGCTGCCGTCGGTGAGCGTGTTGCCCGACGCATCGTAGGTTAAGCCCGAGAGGTGGTTGTTGCCATCCGCAGTGGCAGAGGAAGTGTTCTCGGTGCAGCTCCCGTAGCCGGTCAGCCTAGCCTGGGAGTTGAGATTGGCCCACGCATCGTAGTTGAACTGGTATCCCCAGCAGTAGGTACCCGTTGTGGCCGTTGTCTTCGCTGTGTAAATGCGGTTTAGTTGGTCGTATGTAAAACTCTGGGTGCGACTGGAGTTGAGATTGTTGGTGATGCCGTAAACGTGCCCGGCGTTTCTTAGCGTCGCGGTATCGACAAAGCTGTAGGTGAGATCAATGGCGGTGCCTGCGGTGAGAGAATCCGGGGACAGACGGGACGTACCCCGAGTTCTAATTCGCAACAAACCGGTGAACGTCCCGTCTGTCCCCGCATTTCGCCCCCGCATTTCGCCCATCGACTTTGTCCCGCCGAATGTGGATGTCGTGTTTCACAAGTAGTGCAACGATGGAGCGGAACATACTCAATATGCAACGAGAACCCCCTGCAGCCGCAGGGAGGGGATTTGTTCGAGATATGGACGACTGGCTCTAAAAACTCTAACCCAAGGTGGGCCGTTGACAAGCCATATGATGGCACCCTACACCTTCAAGCGTTCGGTTCGCGTCCTTACGAATTTCAGCGCTCGGATCGGAAGATGCCGCTTCTCGGATCAATGAGAACAGGGTCTCCCTCTTCAAGGGTGTCGCCCTCTCGATGGCATGTTGCAGCCCGTGAAGAGCAGCCTTCCTGCCAGCTATATGCTTCGCGGACGACAGTAGTTTTTCCAAGATTTGAACAGTCTCCGGGGTATTCCATTCGTCGCCCAATAGGTCCCCCGCCTTCCAAGCCGCATAACCGGATTCAGACTTCACATTCATCAGATAGTTTTCGATCAGAACCAGGACACGCTCTTGGTCGGTTCGACTAAGATCATCTCGATCCAGCGAAGAGAATGCTGTAAATTGAACCTCATACCAAAGCGGCGAAGCGGAATCTGACAGCAATTCTTCAACAATCGAGAACGTCTTCGGGAGCAATGCTACTATCAACCGCACCGCCCCGTTCCTTAGTTCCTCGTCGCTCTTCAGCTTTTTGTCATGCAAAACCCGTAATGCGTGTTGCTCCACTGCATTTCGCTCGTCCTCGGTCAGCTTTCCGAGACTGCCGATTATGAAGGAACTCGCCATCCTGGAACAGTTTCTCAAGAAGGAAAAGGCCCAATCCGGCAGGCGGCTAATTGCTGTTTGTTGGCGGCTCGTCTTTTTTCTTGGCTTTGGGTTTGTCACTTAAGTCCTTTTCATGGCCGTTGACGTCTTTAATTTCTGCTTTGAGTTCGGCCTTAATTTTATCTCTTTCCGTTTTGCCCTTTGTCTTGTCGAGTTGGTTGCTGAGATCCCCGACTCGGTCTACACCTTCTTTCAGCTTGTCGATATGTTTTTGGACATCAGCGGGATTCTTGAAGCTGGCTATGTCTTGTGATGCCTTCTCTATTGCAGCGTTTGCCTTGTTCGTCGCGTCCCGCCCCGCTGCCTGGAGCTGCCCGGCTTCCATATCTTTGGAGAAGAACAGACCTGATATTGCACCCGTTGCAACTCCGGCGGCATAGGCTACCTTAGCGGCATCGATCTTTGCGCCGGCCCAAGCCCACGAGGCACGGTCAGACACGTATTGACTGACATCCCTCCACATGTAGTGATAGTCCTCTGCGGTCATTCCGATACACCCGCAGGGGTCATCTTCATGTCCGTCCAGATCGGCAAACGATTCAGGATCATCGTTGACCATGCCATACAGATTCAGCGTCTGGGGATTGGACAAATTCGCGTAAGGCACGGGCACCGGAGTCGCTGACCAGTCCGAACTGAGCCACCGCCCAAAGCGCCACGAGTACTCTCTCGCGCCAAAATCATCGTTCGCTGTCTCAGTGTCGCGCTCCTTGCCCTTGACCTTGTAGTCGGCCACGTCGTAAGTGGAGGCGAGTTGCATCGTAGGAGTATTCAGTTGTGGTGGGCGTTGTCGTGCCTCGAAAGTTCCTCAACGGAGATCAGGCGGTGCAACACGAAACGGAACCGGGTTCTCTCCTGCCCAAAAGGCCCACCGCTGCTCTGAAACACGGCTTCGAAGCCAACTCTCGCTGCGCGATGGTGGCGAAGGATTCCCGAGAGCTTTTTGCCTAACTTCGTCGAGCTCCATCCGGCGGGCAGTTCGATGGAAGCACTTCGGTCATCGCCCAAAGTAGATTTGCAGTTTTCACTGTAAACGTGCACTTCGTGCTCACTCGACCGAATCAGAGCCTCAGTCGCCACTGCCTTGGTGTCGTATTGTTGAGGCGCACCAACCAGATCGCAGAACGACACAGTCAAGGCGGCTTCCTCTGCGACACTGCGAGACGCAAAAAGGCAGAGGCACCACAGCAGCAGGAACGACGAAACAGTCTGATGATCTTTCACGTGGTGCCTCATTGGGGGAAGTTGTTGTTGTTCGGGAAATAGTTGTTGTTCAGATAGTTCGGGTCGTAGTTGTTCTGGATGTACTGGTTGATCTTGTTAACGTCGTTGGGACCAAACTCGTGTTCATGCGTCACACCGGCACCGGCCTGGTAGCCGTGAAACTCCGTCTGCTGCCCTGTGAAGTTTGCAGCGGGATCGTAGTGCTGTGTGGCGAAGTTGTAGGACGTGAGGAAGTTGATGTCATCGCCCACGTGCGATCCCTCGTGAGCAACCGTCTCTTGCAAGCTCTTACCTTTGAGCCCTTCATCGATCTTCACCTCCACGTCGATCAGCTTGCCCTTGCCGCTACTCATTGCGTCCACACTGCCCTTTATGCCCTGGCCATGAAGATTCTCAAAGCCGATATGCACACCGTTCTTTTCACCTGCATTGCCGTAGGCGGCTGCGGCTGCTCTCACTTTCGGATCTCTCGATTGCAGGTCTTTTTGCCTGGCTTGCTCGAATCGTTGATTTGCCTTGTCGTACTTCTTTTGACACTTCGCTGCGTTATTCCCGCCGCAACCGGAAGCATTCACTTCGTAATGCCCATCGGGATCGATGCGGCTCACAGGGTCGTTCCGCACGTAGTTGTACAGGTTCAGGGACTGCGGGTCGCCGAAGACGGCGTAGGGAACAGTGGTTGGTCGGGCGGCCCAATCCGGCGTCATGAAGCGTCCCATGCTCGACGTGAAGTACCGCGCCCCGAAGTTATCGAGGCCGGATTCGGCATCCCGTTCTTTGCCGGTGAACTGTGTCGAAACCACGTCGTAGCCGCATGTGGCAGCATCGTACATGCAGATCAGTGGGTCATAGCTCTAGGAGAGCCGCCAGGCGGCTTTGGCAGTCTTGACATTCGCCGCTCGCCAAAGCAGAGAATCGCTGTAGCGGCAGCCAAAACTGCAACTAGGCCCGAGAACTCTCTATAGCTGTCCCGTACTAGTTGTTCAATAGGAACCTCCCAGCGGTTCGGCAGGAATGTGGCGTGTACATGGACAATCCAGGCTTTGACACCCTCGACACCTCCGCTGTGCCAGTGCTGAAAAATCATCGCGATAAATCCAGCGTCAACGAAGAGAACCGAGACTAGCAGGATCCGCAGCACCACCAAAGCCAACCGCGATTTTCGCAAGCGTTCCATCATTCAACCTCACTGCTTCGGCGTAATATTCTCTTGTGTTTGAGGGGGCGAGAACTTCCTCGCTCCCTGTTGATAGTCCGTCTGAGACACGCCTTGTCGCTGGAAGAAGTTGCGCACGCCGATGTCAGCCTCGCGGTAAATGTGAAAACCCGCATCAATCAAGGCATCCTTGTTTGGCGTCCGGTCAGGATCGCCAAGGAACTGATGTGCCAGTTCGTGCGGGACAGTTTCCTTCACGTCAAATTCTGTGTTCGCTACATCAATGACGCTCAGGTAATTGCCGCTTGCCTTACTGGTCGCACCGGCATCGCCCTGCGTGGCAGAGTACGGAGCGCCGCTGGTAAATAGGAGATTGAGCGCACCCTTCTGCAGGCCACTGAAGGACGCATTCCCTTGCGAGTCAACGCTGATCTTTCCAGCCGTGAAACTGAGATCGAGTTTGATCTTGGAAGTGCCAAACTGATCCTGCGCCTTTGCGAGGATTTGCTTCTGAGTGTCGCCTTTTTGTTGGTCTGTCAGGCCTTTACCCTTGTTTGCGTTCTGGTCGTAAATCACGTTCACTGTCACCTCGACACATTTGTCTTTATCCGTGCAGGCGGCCATGCCGTCGGGATCAACGTACCGAAGGGGATTGTTTAGGGCATACGCGTAGCGGTTCCATGTCTGCGGATTACTGGCGTGGGCGCTTGCCATCAGAGGATCGGGCGTCATGAAGCGGCCCATGCTCGACGCATCGTATCGCGCTCCGAAGTTGTCTAACCCACTCTCACTATCGCGTTCTTTGCCGGTGAACTTGTAATGCTGGGTCGGCCCATTTGAGCAATAGTCCTCCTCCACGCCGCCGTACGGGTAGTAGTCAATGTCCTGTTCGCACGCGCTGCCGGTAGCATTTTCGACCATTGCATGCGATCCGAGATGGTCTGAAAAATAGTAATGTACCACGCTGCCCGTCACGTCCCGCCGGGCCACCCGCGTCCCACCGAAGAAAATGTACTCTTCCTGGCTGGTGCCGGTCAGGCTGCTTTCGGAGATGGGATCGCCGCCCGGTCCCCGCCAGTAAAGCGTACCCGTCGATCCGCTTGATTTCTCCACACGACTGCCGTCGCCGTCGTAAGTGTAAGTGTAGCTTGCCGTGCTGATTAGCCGGTTCTCGGCGTCATACTGGTAGCTCGCCGGGCTGTTGCTGGTCATGTTCCCGGCGGCATCGTAATTAGAGCCGGAGAGTTGATTGTTGGTAAGGGCCGTTAGGTTGAGTGAGTCGGTGTTTGTTTTGCCGGTTACTCCCGATCGTTTCGTGAGATTTCCCCAGGCGTCGATGATGCCCGCGTAAGCGGAAGAAAAGGGGGTGCCCGCAGCATATGCGGTCGAAGAGTACGTTTCTCCCCAATTCGGGCCGCTGGTGTATGCCTGCCAGATTCGGTTCAACGGGTCGTACAGGAAGTTCTGGCTGCGCGTTGTGGTCAAGCAGTTCGTAATGGACTGGACGTTGCCGTTGTCGGATCCTGCCGAGAAATTGTAGCTGCGGCCCATGATCGATGCGGAAACCGTTGGGCAGGGCATGGACTGCAGTTGCGTGAGCGTGGTGCCTGAAATGGTCGCTGTCGTAACGTACATCTGCAGCGGCTGCAAACGGCTGTTGAAAGTGTTGGCAACGTTAATGCCGCCGAAGCTCGATGTTTTGCCGATGACCGCGCCCGCCCTGTCCCTCCAAAAGAGCGAGGGACAAGGACAGGGCACCCGCATGGGAGGAAAGGCTGGGCCAGCCCCGGACACAGGGTAAAGAATTGCAGGGCTTTGTTCGAGCTTGTGGCTGCGTGCCATGCCCAAGGGTGCGGTTGTAGACAAAGGGGCTAGCGGTTTTGGTCTAGTGGTGGTCGTCGTGATCGTGATCGCGGTCGTGCTCGTGATCACGCCGGTGGCAACGCTCCCGGACTTCTTCCAGTTGGTGGCGGCGCTGCTCCGCCTGCTGGCTGTGCTCGCCATGCTTGCGGACGGCTTTCTCCAAATTCTCTTCTGCCTTGTGGATGTCACGGTTGCACTTGTCATCCCGGTCGGCGCGGGCGGGCGCGGCTACTCCAGCCAATAACGATGCACCCAGCATCGCGCACAACATGGTCTTGCCAAACATCTTCCTCAGCGACATGATTACCCCCAGAAAAACGATGAAGCTTGGGGTATTGTAAGGAGTGGAACCGCGATATTTCAACAACAAACCATCTCCGATATCGCGAACTTCCCTGTTTGGTACTGATCTACTCTTAGATCAGTGCCCCCGGTTTCATTGACTTGACCGTTTCTTGAGACACTCGGGTTCGTGGCGAGATAGTTTGGCCGATCATTTGGAAGGATGCTGATGCGGATATTCCTATCTGCAAGCAGGCCAAGGCGGAGTATGCGAAGTTGCAGTGAGAAACGTGGAGGTGCGGGCATCCCTCAGGGGCTGAAGAGCGTGCGTGAGAACTATTCTTTCGCCCCTTCGGGGCTTGTTCTGCTTCTGCTTTTCACCCACGGCTTGCGCCGTGGGCTGCATTCTTGCGCCGCTTCGCGGCTAAGATCTGTGGCGGAATTCCACTGTCATTGTTGAGAACCAGTTCTCACGCACACACTGAAGCCCCGCTTTATTGCTGAGTGCTGGCGGCACGGCTGAACAGGCTGCTGAAAAACTCCTTCGCGGCCGTATGTTTGCTCTGGCGGCTGAAGCCGCTGTTGACATTTATTGGGCTTTTACGGCGCGACTGGAAGTCGCGCCCTTTCAAAGCCGCGGCGGATCGAGTTTTTCCGCAGCCTGTCTGTGAAGCCGTGCCTGACACGAGTCCAAAGATTTCAAATCGAGAGTCCAGAGATTTGAAAGAGGAGTGGGGCTGCTGGAGTCCCCATCCTGAAGGAAGCCAAACCCGAATACGCAAAGCTGCAGTGATTTCGGCAATGAGAAATGTAATGTCAGAACCTAGTTTTGCTAAACACCTTAGCATCCAATTTGACATCTTCCAGCCCCAGGTATCCAATACGCTTGCATACCAGCAACAAGACCTCAGGCTAATTTTTCTAAAATCTCAAACAAAAGGGAGGACTCTATGAAGAAAGTTTTCATGTGGTGTCTAGTCGGTTTGCTTTCACTGGGGAGCGCCGCGTTATCGCAAGCCCAGGCGGCCGGTGGGACTGAGAAGGCTGTGGCCGCACTGGAACAACAGTGGCTTCAGTCACAAAAGACAAATAATCCCGATTTAGTCGCTCCGCTGCTGGCGGACAAGTTTGTGAATACGGGGAGCGATGGAAAGGTCATGAACAAGGCCGAGGCGCTGGCAGACGCGAAAGCGACCAAATATGACAGCGCCGATTACGAGGATGTGAAAGTAACGGCATTTGGCGATGCGGCCATCGCGACGGGAGGCTTCAAAGCTAAGGGCACCGATGCATCGGGAAAGCCTCTCGATGTTCACGAGCGTTGGACCGATACGTGGGTGAAGATGCCCAACGGAAAGTGGCAATGTGTCGCGACTCATGGCTCGATGATAAAGAAATAATCAATCACACACCGCTGAAGCGAAGTGGCCGCCCTAGGTTGTGGCGGCCATTTTATTTTGTCCCCAGGTTCGGCGCGGCGACCATTCGAAGCCCATCCTCATCGCGGCGAAAGGCGGAGGATGCGAAGCTGGGTGTGAGTGGAAACGGGCTGCGCAGCGCGCAGCGTCAGCGGCTAAAGCCTTTTCTGAAAACAAGGCCTTTGACGCAGCGCTGAAAGCGCTGCTCCACCCAAAATCCCTGCGCCTCCAAGACCCCTGCGTTCCGGGTACCCTACAATGCACTAGAAGTGGGGCACTGAGGTTTCTATACTTCGGCTTGTATTTGGGGTCAGTCGTGGCGGCGCTGCCGTAGTGTCCGGTCTGGACATTGGGTCGGCAGCGCTTTGCCGTTTCCATCCAAGGTTGGCTTCGGTTCGCGAAGCGGCGACGGGGTCTTACCCTCGGCGCAGCGGGCGAGGACCCGCTGGACAGCCGCCGGGACGGCGGCGCTACTAACCTCTACTTCGTTTTTCCAGAACTGCTTTTGCTTGCGGTGCGTTGGGGGGCGTAAGGGGGCTTGTCAGGGGTGAAGTTGGCGCTTAGATAATCGATGAGAGCGTCGCGGTCGGCGGGATCAACGAGCGCTCCCCATTTTGTCATCTTGTCGACCTCCTTGGTCCACGCGGCTTTGCTCAGACGCTGCTGGAGGATGATGCGGGCCTCGTGACATTCCAAGCAGGCCGTGGTGGCTTTGGCTTGCATGGTGCCGGGGGGGAGATCGGCGGTGAGGCTTGCTCCGGCGGGCTTTTGGGCTTGGGCGGAGAACGGCGCGGCCAGCGCGAGCAGGACGATGGTTGCGGCTAAAGAGGCTGGGTAAAAAGTCGTTTGCGACATCGGACTGTGACCTCGGCGGCTGAAGCCGCATTTAAGATAGTGCAGTTATCGCAGCGCTGAAGCGCTGCGCCACCCAAAATCAAGTGCAACCTCAAGTTTTTCCGTAGCCTGTAAAGCCGGCGCTAATTTTGTGGCGCTTTGGGGGGCGGCTTTAGGCCGCGCCTTTTCAAAACTCGACGACATTTTCCGAGACATATTAAGAGACATGGATGTTCACCTGATCTACGGCGTTGTAGAGATAGCCGCTGGGATTCCACGCTGGGGTGGAGGGTTGAGTGCGGGCCTGGGTGTCGGTGGCTCGCGAGAGGATGGTGTAGTCACCACTCTTCGGGGCGTTCCAGTCGTAAGTCCAGAGACGCCAGGCGTAGTGGGCTTGTTCGTGGCCCAGCTTGGCGGGGTTCCAGGTGGCGCCGTTGTCGGTGGAGATTTCCACCTTCGCGATATCGGCTTCTCCGGCCCAGGCTGCGCCGTGCACGGCGACTTTGCCGGCTTTCAGGCTGGCGCCGTCGGCCGGAGTGGAGATCACTGACTTCACGGACAGTGCGGTTAGGGGGTGCGTATCTTCTGGCTTGACGGCGTCGCCTGGGTTGACCGGCTGATTGGGGAAGCGGTAGGCGGGGCTCATGAAGTTGCCAACGAATTCTGCATCGAGCAATTTTATTTCGGTGAGCCACTTGCAGGAGGCTGCGCCGATCCAGCCGGGGACCAGAGCGCGGGCGGGAAAGCCGTGATGCTTGGTGAGCGGCGATCCGTTCATGTGGGTGGCGATGAGGGTATCGGAGTCGAGAGCTTTCTCGATGGGAATGCTGCGAATGAAGGGAGGAACTTTGCTGGGGACTTCATCGAGTCCGCGAAACATGACGTGCTTGCCGGCGGGCTTGACTGCGGCGCGCTGCAGGACGTCGCGCAGGCGTGGACCGGAGAAGCGGGCGGTGCTGACTGCGCCTTTGCCCCACTGAACGCCGGGGACTTGAGGGCGATGAAGACTGCGTCCGTTGCCGGCGCACTCGAGGGTGTTGACGACTTCGTGCGTTGCGAGCTTGTTGAGCTCGGCCAGGGTCAGGGTAACGGGCTTCTCCACTTCTCCGGCAACGGAGAGACGCCATTCGTGAGCATCGAGTTGGACCGGTTCGTACATGTGATTGCGGACGAAGAAATGAGGCACCGGCGTCAGCCAGGTGTTGAAATATTCGACCGGAGTTTCGAGATCGACGAAACGGAAGGAGCGAAGAATCATGCCGTCTTCGCCGGGGAACTCGACGGATTGTTGCGGGGGGAGAGCCCAGGACAAGATGGACGGGGCGGCTAGCGCGGCGGCGGAGATTTGCTTGAGGAAGTTACGTCGGGAGTTCATGGTCTTTACCTCAGGGGCTAAAGCCCTTTATCTATATCTATCCTGCTTGTTAGTCGCAGCGCTGAAGCGCTGCGCCACCTGCTTGCTCCACCCAATGGCGCGCGGGCGAGTCGCCCGCGTCCACACATTCACGACAGCCGGCGGGACGGCGGCGCTACGAATTGTTGCCGTAGATTAAGTTAACACCACCGGCCCGGAAAAAGGAGAGTGGCCCAAAACCGGGCCGGCGGAGATTCTGAAGGGAAGCCCCTCAGAAAGTTCAGAGGCTGCTAAAAACCTGGTGGTCCCGCGTCAACGGGTGACGCGGGACCTTCCAGGGCTAGGGGAGGACGTAACGGAATGACGCGTAGACCATCCCGTCCAGTCCTTGCGGCGATCCCGAAGGAGCTCCTACGGGCGCAACGCCGGACCAAGTCTGACGAGTCAGGTAGGAGTACTGTGTGCCAAACTGGAACTTGCCCCTGGGTCCGCTGTAAAAGCGGTACCAGAAGCCGATGGTTCCCTCGATCAGGGCGCGGGTATCGGCGGTGCAATTGGCAAGGCTGGTGGGAGTAAAACCGGTGTTTACAGCGGGAGGCAATTCGTTGTAGCAGCCGGAATTGCTGAAGAGCGGGGAGCCGTAGCCAACCTGGCCTCCGGTTTTGCCGCCTGCCTGTAAGGGATCGAAGCTGATTGCCCGGCCAGCGTACTCGACTCCAGCGTAGCTATAGATATCGAGTTTCTTGGTATGCCACTCGAGGGTGCCCAACCCTGCGAAGTTTCTGATTAAGTGAAGTGTGCCGTCGCCATTAATGGCGACATCGGACAGTCCGCCTGGTGCATAGCGTCCAACTCCACTGCCGCCGAAGCCCTTCACACCGAAAACGAAATGTTTGTCGGCGAAAGACCAGCGTGCGCTCGCGCCTACGCCACCTCCGTTCCTGGAAGCGTTGTAGGCTCCGAGAGAGCTGGGACCTGTACCCGTGCCGCTTGGGCAAGGCCCAGTCGTTGCCGGTGAAACCAGGACCACCTCGGCGCAGGGGAATACCCGGTCACGGAAGCGGTCAAATAACCCGAAGACCTCGTAGTGCCCAAAACCAGGATCAAAGGCCACTTTCGCGATGATGTCGGGCGAAGGATTAAAGGTGTAATTCGAGGTTGTGTTGTAGCTGTTGCTGGCGCCCGCTTCACCCAGCAGGAAATTGTTTCCATTTCCGTGGGTAGTAAGCGTACCTTGCGCGTTTTCCATGGCGACGGCAAACGAAACCTTGTCGCCGAACTTCTTGGTTAAGCGGATTCCGTACTGGCGCGCAAAAACAAAGCCGACGTTGTAGGAAGGATCGATGGTCTTTGGCCGGGAGTCGTTGGTTCGGCCGAGGTCGTCGTCCGGGGAGATTCCCATTCCATTTTCCGTCGCCAAGCTCCACACCTGGCCACCGAGGAAGCTCCAGCCATTATTAAACTTGGCCTGGCCCCAGGCCTGGCGGAGACGGAGGGTGTAACTATTGGTTGAGGTAGAAGTGGAAGTGACGCCGGCGGAAAGAAAGTCGGCTGAGACGTAGCTGGAAAGATCGACGTTCTTTAGCCGGCCATCGACGAAGGTCGTGATCTTAGACTGGCGGCCGGATCCGAAGAACTCCGACACCTGGCTCTGAGAGGCGCCTGGCATGGTCAAGGAACTGAAGGGCGTGGAGACATCAGCTCCAAGCGCTCTCGACCGGCGCACAAATTCGGCAGCGGCGTATCCACCAGGAGTAATGTTGATACCTCGGAAGTGGATAGTTAGCGGGCCCTCCATCTGCTTGTCATAGGTCTGCTGTTGATCTGGGTTGGATGTCTGCGGTGGGTCCTGCTGGGACAATACCGCGTTGGTTAATCTCGCGTTGCTCGCGGCATCATCCGCAATCGTCTGGGCATGTTGCACCACCTGGTCGCGGTTATGCAACTCATTCTGCAGCGCCTGAATCTGCAGTTGCTGGGCGGCCAGAGCGTCTTTCAAGGCCTGGACATCGGCAGCTGTGACTGGTGGCGGCGCGGGTGCGGCTGCAGCGGGTTTAGCGGCCGGCGCATCGGACGCCGGATCTTCTGCCCAAGCGCTGGCTGAAAGTGCGGCCAGCGTCAGAGCTGCGAGAAATACGTGCCTGGTTCGTTTCATGGAAATTGAATCCTCTCCTTTTTGAGTTTTGGGGTTGAGCATACTTTCGGGGGAACAACAGAAAACATTTCGCAGCGGAGGCCGTGAGGTTGACGACTTCCCTGTTCGGCGGGTGCTCCGAGCGTCTCCACCGTTCTTATTATCATCATCGACTTACTAGGCATTCGGAACAAGCTTCCCTGCTCTTTCTTTGAACAACTGCTAAGTTTCAGTCACGGCAAAATCAGAAACCTGGTTGGAGTTTCCTAGAATGTCTAGGTTGATGGCGTCAGACCCCACTTATGTTGCAAATGGCGCTCCATGGACTTGAAAACCACGCCATCCACCACGTAGCCGATGGCAATAATTAAAATCATGACGGCGATGACGGCGCTCATGTCGTTCAAGTCGCGCCCCATCATCAGCACCTGCCCCAGTCCCAGGCTCAAGTAAAGCATTTCGGCGGTGATCAGGGAGCGCCAGGCAAAGGCCCAACCCTGCTTGAGGCCGGAAACGATGAAGGGGAGACTGGCTGGCAAAAGCACATGCCAGAACAATTGAAAACCGCTGGCGCCGAGGTTGCGTCCTGCCATTCCGTAGATCTTGGGCATCTGCTTGCGGCCGTCTTCCATGGCCAACGTGACCGACAACAGCGATCCCATGATGACCACGAAGAGAATGGCATTCTGACTCAGGCCGAACCAGAGCAGAGCCAGTGGCCACCAGCAGATGCTCGGCAAACTCTGGAGACTCACGAGCAATCCGCCCATGGTCTCTTCGAGGAACTTGCTGCTGGCCACACCTAGTCCGAGAATCATGCCCAGCACGACGGAAATCGCGTAGCCGATCACTACGCGGCGCATGCTGACAGCGATTGCGATCCAATAGCTGTGATCTTTGAATCCGGCCAAGAGGGCTTCGCCGACGCCCCACGGCGTGGGAAACAAGTACGGCGGCCAGATCTTTAATTCGGCAAGCAACGTCCACAGTCCGAACAAGCCGGCGTAGAAAATGATCAAGCGGGCGGCGCGCTTCATAGTTGTTGTTCCACTCCCGGTTCCACGTGGGGTTTGACGCCCACGTTGTATTCGACTTCGAGGGAGCGGTTAATCTCTTCACGCAACTCGTCGAGAATCTCGCGGGCGGCGTGGGCGACGTGCGTGTCTTCCAACACGCGAGGGCGGGGCAGGTCGATGGGAAATTCGCGCTTCACGCGACCGGGACGGAAAGTGAGCAGAGCCACGCGGTCGCCGAGGCGGATGGCCTCGCGCACATTGTGCGTGACAAAAATAATGGTGCGACCGGTCTCGGCCCAGATGCGTTCGAGTTCATCGTGCAGCAGGTCGCGGGTCTGGGCGTCGAGTGCGGCGAAGGGCTCATCCATCAAGAGAACGTCGGGTTCGGTGGCGAGAGCGCGAGCCAGAGCGACGCGTTGCCGCATGCCGCCGGAGAGTTGATGGGTGTAGCTGTCTTTGAATTGCAGGAGATGAACCAGGCGCAGGTAATAGCGGGTCTTCTCTTCCCGTTCCGCCTTGCCGACGCCTTTCATCTTCATGCCGAACTCAACGTTTTCTCCCACTTTCAGCCACGGGAAAAGACCCAGTTCCTGGAAAATCAGGATGCGGTCGGTGCCTGGTCCCTGAACTTGTTTGCCGTCGATTAAGACTTGGCCGGAAGTTTGCCGATGCAGACCTGCGATTAAGTGCAGCAGCGTCGACTTGCCGCAGCCGGAAGGGCCCACGATGCAAAGGAACTCTCCCGCCTTCACTTGCAAATTGATGTGGTCGAGGGCGAGCAGGCGTTCGCCGCTCTGAGTGCGGTAACTCAGGCAGATGTCGGTCAAGCCGACCTTGGGTGCGCCGGAAGAATCTGCCCAACTCGGGCGCGCTGCCGGGGCTAGACCCGCTGATTTTTTTCGCGCTCCACCGATGCGGGCTGGACTGAGAGGGTCGACTGGAATCGGAAGCGGTGCAGGAAAATTGTGTGCGTTCGCGCTCATTGAATGGCCTTCCTTCCCTTCTCTGCCAGAACCTGGTTGAGGAGCGTCAAATCGTAGAGGCTGGAGAGATCTGGCATTTGACGGCCGAGGAAGCCGTCGTCAAATGCCTGTTGCGCCGCAGTCGTCAGCGCGCTATGCAGGGGATCGTAGGTCACCTGTATGCGCGCAAACGCCTCGTCGAGGACCAAAGGGGGGAGGGCCTTGCCGGTCTCGACTTGGATCTGATGGTTCAGAAGTTTCTTGGCGTCGGCTGGATGAGCGTCGATCCAGTCGGTCAGGTTGACGCTTGCCCGAATCCAGTTCTTGACCAGATCCGGATGATTCTTGAGGAACTTCGTATTGACGACCAACAATCCAATGACAAACTGTCCGTTCGGCCAGAGGGTGCGCTCATCGACAAAGAGCCGGCCATTGCCTTCGTGGATTAGCCGAGTAGCCCAGGGTTCAGGAGCCCAAGCCGCGTCGAGATCTTTCTTCAGGAACAAGGTGAGCTGATCGGGATTTGCCATAGGGATGATCTGTACGTCGCCGCCCTTGTCGTTGGTTTTCATCCCATGACTCTTCAGCCAGTTGCGCAGTGCGACGTCCTGGGTGTTGCCGAACTGGGGGAAGCTACGCGCTTGCCATGGAAGTCTTCCGGTTTCTGAATTCCGCTGTCGTTGCGTACGATGAGCGAAGCGCCGCCGCTGGCGGCTCCGGCCACGACACGCACGGCTTCGCCATTGGAGCGGACATAGCCGTTAATGGCAGGGTTGGGACCGACATAAGTCATATCGATGGCGCCGCCAAACAAGGCTTCAATGGCAGCCGGACCGGCGTTGAAGCTGGTCCACTGCACTTTCACTTGCGGCCCCATCGCCTTGTCGAACCAGCCGTTGGCCTTGCCCACCATGGCCTGAGCGTGGGTGATGTTGGGGAAGGCACCGACGCGGATGGTGGTTTGCGCCACGCACGAGGCGGCAACTCCGAGTGCCAAGACGAAGCCGATGAGAAGGCGTCTACTCACCCTTTTGCCCCCCGACAACCATGGGCAGAACGCTTCCCTTTCCTTTTTCTTTCTTCCTGGCGGCACGCTTGCCTTTGGTGGAACGGGGAGCGGTGCCGGAGATCAGATCGGCCAGAGTGGTATTGTCCAGAATGTGGGCAGCGGCGTCGCGCACGTCGAGAAACACCTGATAGAGCGCGCGGTGGGGCAGATCGCGGTCGATGAGCACGCGGAGTTGCTCGGCGTCGGCGAACGGCGCCACCGGACCATCGATCAAACGCATGATCTCACTCAAAGGAATGTCGGCGGGTTCGCGGCGCAACTGGTAGCCGCCCTTGGCGCCGCGCACGCTCTCGACCATGCGCGCGTTCTTCAGTTCGAGGAGGATGAGTTCCAGAAACTTTTCGGGAAGATCTTCTTCGTAAGCGATTTCGCGAATCTTGATGGCGCCCTGGTGGTGATGGCGGGCGAGCATCATCATGGCCTGGAGAGCGTAGAGTCCCTTTTGAGAAATCTTCATTATTTGCGATTATGCCACAAAGTCCATCGTGTTAGTAGACTTTATTTTACGCAAGCGATGGAGCAATTCCGATTCCCTCTTGAGCGGCGGCGGGACGTGCTTTAAGTCCAAACCGTTCAACACACTGTGCAAGGATTTGCGAAGTGAAGCGGGGCGGGAATGTGCATGAGATTGCAGTTGGGAGAGGAATTCGTGGGCCGCACAAATGCTTTCTCGAAGATTCTTGTGGCGCGTTGAAAAAAAGAGAGGCTGCATCCCGTGGATGCAGCCCCGGCAGTTTTGACTTACTTAGCTTACGGCAAGTAGTAGCGGAAGGAGGTGTAAATCATGGCGTCCAGCCCGTGCGGGTCCCCGCTCGAGCCCGACCAGACGTTGCGGTTTATGTAGGAGAACTGCGGTCCCCACTGAATGCGGCCACGGTTCACCTTGTCTTTCGATCCGTCGTAAGGTTTGAACCAGAGGCCCAAGGTGCCCTCGACTACTGCGCGGGTGTCGGCGGTGCAGCCGCCAAGGCCACCAGGGAAAAACCCGGTGGCGGTGGCAGGAGCGATTTCCGTTACGCAGCCGGAGTTGCTGAATTTGGGTGATCCGTAGCCGACATATTTCCCGGAGACGGGATCGTAATCCCACGAGCGGCCGGCGTAATCCACGCCAGCGTTGAGGTAGACGTCGAACTTCGGAGCGTGCCATTCCAGGGTTCCAAGAGCCTGGGCGGTTCGGATCAGATCCATCGTTCCATTGGCATGGATCGAGGCATCGGGAAGACCACTCGCGGCGTATCGGCCTTCTCCTCTGCCGGTAAAGGCGTGCACCCCGAAGTCGAGGTGTTTGTGGTCGAACGACCAGCGGGCGTTGACGCCAAGGCCGCCGCCATTGGTGGAATTGTTGTAAGCTTGCACCGCGCTTGCGGCGGCGAGGCTGCCGCAGGCGGCACTGGCAAAATTCTCTGCGCAGGGAAATACACGATCGCGGAAGCGGCTGAAAATCCCGAACACTTCGTAGTGTCCGAAACCCGGTTCAAAAGCGAGTTTCGCCACGATGTCGGGAGACGGGTTGAACGCGTAGTTGGCAAGGTTGGCAGCGGTGCCCGAGGCACTGGCGCTGGCACCCGCATTGTAGAGGCCGCCGCCGGCCCCGGCGGAGCCCACCAGGAAATTATCCCCATTGCCGTGCGTGCTTAATGTAGCCTGTGCGTTTTCGATCGACACCGCAAACCACACCTTGTTGTCGAAATTCTTGGATAGGCGCAGTCCGTATTGTCGAGCAAAAGTGAAGCCCACCACATAGTTCGGGTCAATGGTCATCGGGGTTGCTTCGGTGCGGTTGTCCACACCGTGCTTGGTTTCGGTGAGAAGGGTCCACATCTGCCCGCCAGTGACGGTCCAGCCGTTGGTAAAGGCGGCCTGAACAAACGCTTGGCGTTGGCGCAGCGGATAGCTATTGGTCTGGTTGGGGTTGGAGCTGGTGCCAACGCCCAGGAAGTCAGTCTCGTAATAGCCCGTTAACTTGGCATTCTTCACCTGCCCCGTGGCCAGCATGGAAAGCCGCGACTGGCGACCCGATCCATAGAACTCTGACGTGGTGCTTTGCGATGCTCCGGGCATGGTCACAGAGTTGAAGGGTGTGGCCTCGCCTCCGAGGGCTCGGGAGCGCCACACAGTTTCAGCCGCCAGGAAACCTCCTGGCGCAATGGTGACGCCTTTATAGTGCAGGGCGGCGGGGCTCTCCATCGCCTCGTTAACGTTCTTTTGGGTTTCCTGAACGGTCAACGCCGTATTGGTCACGTTGGTCTTGAGATCGGACACATCGCTCTTAAGCTGACCGACAGCTTGCTGTTGCTGGGCGGCTTGGGCTTGGGCTGCGTCCGCTTTGCTGGCGGCGTCGGTGGCAACCGACTGGGCCTGCTGCACGGCCTGATCTTTCCTATGCACCTCATCCTGCAAGGCCTGAATCTGCTGTTGCTGGGCAGCCAGGGCCGATTGCTGTGAGGCAATTGCGTCCTTCAATGCCTGCACGTCCGCTGCCGTGATTGCGGTTGGAGCTTTGTGTTTCTTGGGTTTGGGCGGCGCGCTGGTTTGCGCCACCAGTGATGTCGCCAGAAACATGATCGCACACAACTTCCACGCAGATTTCATTGCACTCTCCTGTTTTTTTGGACTGAATTCGCACAAAGTTTCGAATCTTGGCGGCCAAGCGTCCTTCCTGCTTGTTGTCGTTACTTCGCTTGCTTGATGGCCTCAACCTCTGAGTGCCGGCTGTCGCCAGCCAGCATCGTTCGCAGCATCACTGGACGGATTCCTGATCCGGATAGACGTTCTTGTTCTAACGATGCTGTGTTACAGGACGGTTACAAACGGGTGAATTTCTGATGAATGGCCGGAGCGAAGAATGAGAGAAGCGCACTGCGGAAAGAATTTAGTCGATCTACGCCCGGGGATCGGGTCCGACGCGCAACACTTGCAGGGTGATGTTGTCGGGGCCGCCCCGCTGCCGGGCCAGCTTCACCAGTGCGGTACAGGATTCGGCTGGAGTATGTTCGCTCACCGTCGTCTCCAGTTCATCCTCGGTCACGACGCCCCAAAGACCGTCGGTACAGAGCAGGAGGTCGTCTCCCTCGAGCAAGTCCAGAGCCTGTTCGGCGCTGTCGACTGCCACTTCCCTTCCCGCTCCCAGAGCGGCGGTGAGGATGTGGCGTTGCGGATGCTTCTCGGCGTCTTCGGCGCGGACGATGCCACTTTCCACCAGCCGTCCGACGTAGGAGTGATCGCGAGTCAGGCGCAGGATGCGGGCATCGCGCACCAGGTAAAGGCGGCTGTCTCCGACGTGCGCGAAATACAGATGCCGGCCGCGGAGAACGAGGGCGGTGCAAGTGGTCCCCATACCCTGGAATGCGGGATGTTGCTCGGCGTAGTCTTGAATCCGGGTGTGAGCCGCGACAAGGGATTCGAGCAGAGCCGCCTGGGGATCGTCGCGGAAGGCATGATCATAAACTTCGCGGACCGTTTCCACAGCGAGGCGGCTGGCTTCCTGGCCGCCCTCGTGGCCGCCCATGCCGTCGGCAATTACGGCGAGCCGTCCCTTGCGCTGGAATTCCTCATCAGCGGTTGGCTCCCAATAGAGGTAGGAGTCCTCATTGTTTTCGCGCTGGCAGCCCACGTCGCTCAGGCCGGCCACTTCAACTCCGGGTTTCACATTCATGCAATCGACAGACACTTCCTGGCTACCTCAACCGGCGCGCGGAAACGATCAGAAGATGACAAGCGGGAAAGCCGACTTCCTACCGGCGGAACCGAAGCCGCGATGTGCCCCGGCCATTATAGACAAGAGACAGCGTAAAAAGGCAACGCCGGAAGCAGAATCCGCAAAACGTAACAAGCAGGCCCAGTCGAACCTGGTTGTTCCTGTGCGGGCCTGGATATCAAGAGAAAGAAAAAAGCCGCAACGGCTTGCGGCTTTCGTCCTGAACCGGGGGAATGAATGCGAGGCCTACTTGCCAGAATGCTTGTCCTTATAGATCTCCTTGCTCGTATGGTTCTGTTCGCGGTTGAGCTGTTTCTGTTCGCGTTTGGTCAGGTGGCCATTGTGGGCGGCCATGTCAGCCTTCTCCTGGTTCTCGATGTGCTGTTCTTGCCTTTCCACGTGCGCTGCCTGTCCCGAAGTCATGGTGCCGTTCTTGACGCCGTTGGCGATGCGGTCCTGCTGATTCTGCTCACGCGCATTGACTTCGTTGACGCCGGGATGACCAGGATCAACCTGCCCCAGTCCCGCGCCGGATGTGTTGCTGTCTTGGGTTTGAGCAGCGGCGGCGCCAACCAATATGAGACTACCCACTGCGAGGACTAAGAGCAATTTAGTGATTGTGTTAATCATGTGAAATTGAACCCTCGCATCGCAGTTTAGTTGCGGGTTCCTGACACCGCGGATTACGAAGGGGAAATCCTGCTTGAATCAACGTTGAGTGAGGATTGAAGGTAACGGCCGCTGGTTATCGGAGTCATCTGCAAATCCAGTGGACCGAACTTGGGACAAAGGCGGCAGTGCTTCCTGGAGTTCGAAGGACTGGACACGCCAAGACGGTGAAAGAGCGCACCTGCCGGGTTCATCCGCTGCCAAAACAATTCTCCACTGTGGCCTGGGCGGGTTTGAGGGTGTACGATGCTTCTGTCCTTCTGGTACATGAACAAGTCTTGTGGCCTGATCGTAACGAAACCTTTTGAGGCAGCCTCGAGAACCAATGGTAAGCGTTCTGTTGGGCGCGTGCGGAAAAAGCACTTCCCCTAAAAGTTTGGGTCTCGGGAAGCCGTGAGGAGGACCTGTGCTACTCGGACTGAAGAGCATTCTCCCGCCCCGTCGAGCAACCCAAGCCTTTTCGCCCTCTTTCTGCTCTTGTGTGCCGCGCCGGGAGTGGCGCAAAAAGCTCAGGACAGCAGCAACCTTCCCGGGTATGACACTCACACGGAGATGAAGACAAAGGGCGTTGTAGACGAAATCAACGTCCTTCCTTTGGGAACCAAAAAAGAACTCACCGAACTGATAATCAAGAGTGGGGATGGCAAGATCCACATCTATGTATGCCCGAAGACCTTTCAAGAGGAGATGGGCATCAGTTTCAGCAAAGGAGACGAGATTGCTGTCACGGGCTCAAAAGTGAAGCAGGAAGCGGGGGACGTGATTCTGGCGCGGGAACTGGTGAGGGGCGCGGATACCCTGGTGTTTCGTGACGATAAAGGCGCACCCGTGTGGAATTTGCGTACCGGTAAGTGATAGGGTACTCAGGGGGTTTTCATGAAACTTACGGACACGATCGCGTTAGTTCTAAAGACTAAGGATAACAGCAGAGTTCTCTCCACAACGCCCGAGCAGTCCGTCTATGAGGCGATTGAAAAGATGGCCGCGGAGAGCGTGGGCGCATTGCTGGTTATTTCCGAGGGCAAGCTGGTTGGCATCTTGTCGGAGCGTGATTATGCGCGCAAGGTAATCCTGAAAGGCCACTCCTCGAAGGAGACTCCAGTCCGCGACATCATGACCTCACCTGTTATCTTCGTGACTACGCGGCACACAGTGGACGATTGCATGAACATCATGACCAAGGGCCATTTCCGCCATCTCCCGGTAATGGGCGAGAATGACAAGGTGGCGGGCGTGGTTTCGCTGGGCGACCTGGTGAAGTGGATCGTCTCAGATCAAGCCCAGACCATTCATCAGTTGGAAGGCTATATCACGGGAAGATATCCGGGATAAGAGCTAGTAACGATGAAAGCGGCCGAGAATTAAGAACTCAGCGATCCACACTTAATGCCCCGCACATGAGACGCTCTTCCGCCGTGAGTTCCAGGGTGTATCTGGAACGGGCAGCGTCATCATGGAACATGCGCACGGTTTCCAAAGAGAACTCGTGCAGATCCTTGCCAATCAGGCTGACCTTCTTGAGCACGTCGGAGGTAACGGTAATAATGTGGCAGCCGATTTCATCGGCCTGGAAGATGTTGAGAAGTTCCCGCGGGCTGGCCCAGACGAGCTGGGTGTTAGGCGCGGGCGCCATTATCTCGAGCGCGGATTTCATGAGCGGAACCGGATCGCGGCCGGTGTCGGCAATGCGTCCCGCAAAAACGGAGATGTAGGAGGGCGCGCCGCCTTTGAGTGCTTCCGCGACATGACGAACCTGATCGAGCGCTAGCAGCGCAGTCGCATTCACCTGAATGCCGTCCGCGCTCAAGCGGTGGATCAGATCGTACATGGGTTCGCCGCGTGTATTCGTCACCGGAATTTTAACGTAGACATTCGAAGCCCAGCGGGCGATCTTGCGGGCCTGCCGCTCCATTTCAATTTCATCATCGGCGAACACTTCGAAGGAGATGGGACGGTCGGGAATGTGCTGGAGAATTTCCCGCGCAAAGCGTTCGTAATCGGTGACGCCCGCCTTCCGCATCAGAGTTGGATTCGTGGTGAACCCCTTGATGTAGGGCTGCCGATAGAGCTCGAGCATGCTGGCCTTGTCGGCTCCGTCGGCGAACACCTGAACCCGCAATTCAGACACGGACTTCATCTTTAATGTGAGACTCCTTCACACTCGAGCTGATAATCCAGTCGGCGGCTTCTCGCAGCGACCGCACGATGGCTTCCGGAGGTTGCGCCGGCTTTCTCTCGCGATAGCCGTAATCGAGCAGAATCGTCTTGCAACCTGCCGCGTGGCCGGCATCAATGTCGCGCCAGCGATCTCCCACCAAGAAACTGCGCGAGAGGTCAATGTTGTGTTTGCGTTGAGCCTCGAGCAGCAGCCCGGGCCGGGGCTTGCGGCAAGCACAACCCTCCGCATCGTCATGATAACAGACGAAGATATCGTCGATCGGCAGAGAGGACGCGAGCGCTTGATGGATAGCTTCGACGGCCTCGATCTTGTGCGTGCCGCGCGCTACGTCGGGCTGGTTGGTGATGACGAAGAGAGCGAATCCGTGCGCCTTCAAGTCGTGCAATGACGAGGCGACTTCGGGCAGCAGTTCGAGTTCTTCAGGCCCCGATGGCGGAAAGGGCTTGCCGTCGCGCACCACAGCGCGGTTGAGGACGCCATCGCGATCGAGGAAAACCGCCGGGCGGGGTTGACCGCTCCCGGGCGTGGTTGATTCCCACTTGGTCTGCCGGAGCTTCAGCGCGGGGTGCGAAACCAGCAGATGCCACACGATTGCCTGGAACGCTTCGGTGTGCGGGGTGATGTGCGATGGGTTGACCGTCGGAATAATGACGCACACATCGGCGACCTTAGCCGTGTGGCCGCCATCCCGGCCGACAATGCCAAGGATTTTCGCGCCCACAGTTTTTGCGTATTGCAGGGCAGCCACAAGATTAGGGCTGACATTCTTTTCGAGATCGCCGCCACCCACCGAGAATACGAGCACAAGGTCTTGGGCGCGCAAGCGGCTCACGCGCAGCCAAGCCTCAAACACTGTTGCCCAACCTTCATCGTTCACCCGCGCCGTGAGTTCCGCCACATTGTCGGTGGGCGCGTAGGCTTCGATCCCCGCGATCTTGCGGAAATCGTTCACGGCATGGGAAGCATTGGCGGCACTGCCTCCCACACCAAGGATGAACAAGCGCCCCCCTGAGGAGCGAGTCTCAGCCAGCAAGGATGCGGCATTTTCAATGCTGGCAGCGTCCAAGCGGTCGATTACATCCTTGGCTTCGGCCAGAAACTTCCGCGCGAATGTGTTCTCAGCCATCATGGTTACGATTGTTGATTCGCTTCCCGAGCGGCAAGGAACTCGGCCGTCTCCCGCAATCCGGCCGGCGACCCGATCTCATAGAAGCGCTCATGCACTTCGAATGCAGCGAGTTGTTTACGTTGCAGCAGATCCGCGTAAACCCCGGTGAGATCGCAAGCCTTGTGGGCAGGAAGATTTTCGAATGCATCGGCGTGAAAAACTCCGAGCCCGTAATCGATGTGGCGCATGCGCGGAGTCCAGTTTCTCTTGCTGTATGCGAGAATCTTCCCCGCTTCGAACTCGACGTTGCTGGCGTCCCACTTTCCTTCGTTGCGGAAGACCGTCATCATTCCCAACGCACCTGCGGATTCGAAGTTGCGCGCGATGGCAATGTAGTCGCAAGGAAGATAGGAATCACCATACATTACAAAGAAGGGGTCGCCCAATTTTGGCAAGGCCTTTCCGATCGCCCCAGCCGTACCCAACAAAGCAGGCCCGTCGAATGAGTAGTCTACCTGAAGGCCCAAGGCAGCACCGTCGCCGATGGCGCGCTGAACCAAGGCACCCAGATGTCCCACGCAGAGCACAACATGCCGAACGCCCTTAGCGTGCAGCAAGCGCAGTTGATGCACGGCGAAGGGCTCGCCGTTGACTTCCAGCAGCGACTTCGGGATGGTCTCTGTAATAGGCCGCAGGCGGGTAGCGAGCCCGCCCGCCAGAATCGCAACCGTCAACAAGAGATTCTCCTAGGAATGTGCCACCACCGTGGTTCCGGCAAAGTCGAACTGCATGCGAACCTCGCGGAGTCCCGCATGCCGCATGACCGCTCTGAGGCGAGTTTTCTCTTCCGTGTAAAACATTAGAAATCCGCCTCCGCCGGCGCCCACCAGTTTACCGCCGAGCGCTCCATTGGCTCTCGCGAGTTCATAAAGTTGATCGATTGCACCGTTGCTCATGCCGGGAGATCGTTGCTTCTTGTGCTGCCAATGAAGGTTCATCAAATCGGCGAACTTGCGCAAGTCGGCGGCCAGCAGCGCCTCGCGGCTTTCCACGCCCAACTGCTTGGTGAAGTGGAGATTTTCGATCATCTCAGAGTTGTTCTGTCTGGTTCTTGAGTCCTGGTCGCGGAGAATATCGGAGGCGTTGCGTGAACTTCCAGTAAAGAACAAGAGCAGGTTGTCTTCGAGGTTGGCCAGAGTTTCGGGCGGGATCTTCAGCGGTTCGACGAGCACGCGATCGTCCGGCAGGAACTGGAAGCAGGTGATGCCGCCAAAAGCGGCGATGTATTGGTCCTGCTTGCCGATGGGCTCATTGAGCAACTTTAGTTCAATGTGGCAGGCCTGCTCGGCGAGGTCTCGCGGCGGTACGAAATCTCTCTTCAGCGTGTGCAGGGCGCACAGCAGCGCGGTGGTGAAGCTGCCGGAGGATCCCATCCCGGTACCGGCTGGAATGTCGGAAAGGCTGACAATTTCAAGGTACGGCCCAGTTACTCCAGTCAACTTCAATGCCTCGCGGATGATGGGATGCTGGATTTCATCGACGCGCTCGACATCTTCGAACTTGGAATACTTGACGATAATGCGGGGACGGAAAGCTTCGTTGATGGTGATGTAGACGTAGCGGTTAATCGCGGCGGAGATGACAAAGCCAGTATGCTGCCGGTAATAGGAAGGGAGGTCGGTGCCGCCACCGCCGAGACAGATTCTCAGCGGACTCCGGGTGATGATCATCGAGCGGACCCGCAGCCGGGGCCATACGAATTCGCAGGAATCATCCTCAAATCATATGCGAAGCGGTCTTGCAGGTCGAGTACAAGAGCGCGACGCGACGCCCTTTATTCCACCTCAAAATCAGCGGTGCGAGTCTTGCTGGTGTTGCCCACCGAATCGGCGGCCCGTAACTGCACGCGGTAGGAACCCGGGCCCAACGAAGCAACCGGCAGCTTGAGTCCCAGCAGAATGACCGGGTCACCCGCTTTTCCCTTGGGAGTCCGGTCTCCGATGTGGAATTTCTCCTGTCCACTCTTGCGTTCCACCACGATGAGTTCGTAGGCAACTTCCGGAGGATCCGGATTTTTCAGGAGTGGTTCATAAACCTCGGCGTAGATGGCGGCGGTGTCGGTCTTCTTGAAATGGTTGGACGCAGAGGGTGAGATCTGCACTCCCTGGACCAACAGCGGGGTCCTGTCTTCGAGCAATTGGCTGTCCAGACCTATATAGATGTCGGCGGCACGGCGAATGTCGTTGCTGAGCGCCACGCCGCTGATGCTGAATTCCTGACCATGGTAGGGGTCGATGGAGAGCGGCATTTCAAGTTTGCCAAAGGTATCGTTGCCGGAACTGAAAACGACCTTCAGCTTGTACTCGCCGGCGGCGATGCCGAACTGGTTTTCGTAGCGATGCGGCTGCTTCTGGAATTCCTCGATTTGTTTCTTATCATCGAAGTCAACATTCACGGTATCGCTGAACCGGGCGGCAATCGACGCGTCCGGCTTGTATGCGATCCCTAATATGTTGACGGCTGCATGCTGTTTCCCTTTTACCTTTTCAAACTTGAGGGCGGTGGAAGGAATCTCCATGGCAAGATGGACCCGGGCGGTGTTGGGCGAAGTGTAGAAGAAAGGGGCCTGCATCAAGGCGGTAACATTGCCCTGCATCTCGCCGCTGGCGCGGGTTTCCAGGTCTTTTTCAATCGCATTGCCGGCCAGAAGATCGGTTGGCCTGACATTGCAATAACCGCTGCGGGCACGCACCGTGGTTCCTCCACGCTCCACCTTGACCTTCAAGGTGTGGCAAGACCCCTCCGGTAAAACTGCGGGCTTGTAACCGAGAAGGTAATACTGGTTTTGATCTTGAGCGATCCTTTGCAGACCGCCCACCAAGTCATTGGTATTGAAGATGACAAAGCCGCCGGTGCCGTCGGCCAACTGATAAAGAACTTGCTGGTTGTCGGAAGCGGTGGGAGGAAATGAGGGGACGATCTGCCTGGGCTGATCGTAGGAACCGTAGAGGCCATTGTAGAGCCCCGTCCCCGCGCCGCCACCACTACCCTTGACGCCACCGCCGGTTCCGCCGGTAGTTCCACCACCGTGACCGCTGCCGCTGCCACCGCCGCCACCGATCCCCCCGCCACCGTGGCTGCCACCACCGGTTCCGCCGCCACCATGACCGCCCCCACCACCGCCACCGCCGCCGCCGTGTTGCGCGGGAAGCGCCACAGCCGGTTCAGCAAAGGCAGCCAGCCGCAATCTTGGCTGACCAGAGTGCTTACCCGAATAGTGAAAGGCAGCCGGGACCAATGATCCGGATGCGGAATGGATCGAAGGCAGCGCCAGACGGTTCTGGAGGCCTGGCAAATCTGGAACTGTCAAACCACGGACATCGATGGGATAGATGGCTACATTCGACTTGTTGCACGTATCGATGACGGCGGTTACTTCCGGCTGGAATTCCATGGTCAGCGGAAAACCAGAGGTCAACATCACCAGCGTCTTGCGGCCCGGCACTGTGGACAGGCCTTTCGCCAAGCTTCGCAGAGCGAGCAGCACACTGTGAACGCCGAAGTCAGCTTCTGCATTCAGCAGAGTCGGCGCGGTTGGTGGAGGTGCCAGGGAGGCCACCATGACCGGGGGTGCGTTCGGCGCAACCACAGATCCTTTTATGCCCATCACCACCTGCTTTAACCGCTGGGCATCGGCAGTGAAGTTTTGCGAGATGTGTACGCTGCCGCCGAAATCCGCAATGGCGATCAAACGATTCGGGCCTGCATTTGCGTCAATGAACTTTGCGGCTGCATCCCTGGCTTTGGCTTGATCACCGTAGTCCATGGTGGAGTTGTCAAAGAACAGGACCATATAGTGCGGCTGAGAATTGGGGGAACCAGTGCTCTCCTCGAAGGAGAAACTGGTGAGGGCCTGCTCCTTGCCATCTTCCCAAACCTTGAAGTCTTTCTGAGCAAGATCGCGAAGGTAGTTGCCTTTCTTGTCGGTCACCACGGTGTCCACCAGAACCAGACGGGTCTCCGCGTGGAATACAGTTTGGCCGGACGCCCCTGCCGCGGCTGGTTGCTGGGCGTGCGCTACGGTAGCCCGAACCCAGTTCGAGGAACATCCAGCCGCCGGCCAGACAGATCAGGCCAATTAGAAGAACAAGCCGACGATCACGCATACCCACCTCCGTGGCGCTCTTTCTAGCGAATCTCTACCGTCCCATTTTCAGCGGACATCAATTGTCCTTCCGCGTCCCTTACCACCAGCCGGACCAGATAGCTCCCTGGTTTTACGTCGAAGCTCGTCTTGAGCGTAATGCCCGAGCCCAGCTTGTGTTCCAGAGTCTCATCTTTCAAATTCATGGTCACAACTTTTTGCATTCCCTGAATTAAGTTTCCATTGCGATTAAACAAAGCAGAGACACAGGTCAATACGTTGTTATTTCGGCCCTCGACCTTCCGAAAGTGCAAACGCCGTACGTCCACTTGGGCGAGGACGACAAGCTTGGCATCCTCATCGCTGGCCTTAAAGAACTGCGTGTGCAACTTGATAGGAAGATTGTGCAACTCCTCCTGGGAGTACATGGCGTCTTCGATCTCTTGCTTGGCCTGCTCGTTCGGGTCGCCGAAGTTCTTGGGCGCGTAGTAGCCGCGGCGGGCTTGCAGGGTCAGCTTTTGCGGGTTCTTAAGCGTGACCTTCAAACTATGGTAGCTGCCGTCGAGCTTGAGATTTTGCGGAACAAATGCCAGCACGTAGGAATATTCCGGAGTTTCGGCAACGCGCCGGAAGCCCTCGTTGAAATCGTTGTTGTTGTGAAAAAAAATACCACCGGTACTGTCGGCCAAGACGGCGAGCAGGTCGGCCTGAGCGGCAGCAGCCGCAACCTCCATCAAGCTCTTACTGGTGGATGGGGGAGAGATTCGGGGCGTGCTGTCTCCGGCGACGACAGGTGGCTGATGACTGGCATCTCCGTATGGGAGGACGACGTATAGCCCGCGAGCGTCCAGCGCGTTAATGACGATCTGCGAGCGCACGGCCCGATCGATAATCTCTGTGTTTTCATACTCGAGATCTGGAGCGATAAACCCGGGGGAAACGAGGATAATGCTGCGCTGACCGGGCATCCGGGAAACGCTGTGGACTACATCCTTCAATGACAGCAATGAGACGTGGCTTTCGTGCTCGCCAGCACTCAATAGGCCCGCAGCCACGGTCTGCACCAACATTGTGGGATTGCCGAGCGGTACGCTAGTTCCGAACTCTTGACTGGCATTGGGGCCACATTCACCCGCCTCCTGGATGGCAACCTGCGTCGCCTCAGGATCATGCTTGTTGACGATCAGATCTGCCTGGTAGTAACTGATTTCCGGGCACTGGTGTTTGAAAATACCAGAATTGATCGGCCGTGGCTGCAGACGGAGCAGGGCTTCGTGGAGCTTAACCCGGTCGTCAGTAAAGTCCAGCGTCGTAACCCCTGAGGTGGTGAAGATGGCCGCACGATCGGTCGGTTGTAGAGTGGCGAAGTGGCGTTCCGCAGCTTCGCGGACGTGCGCAAGATCGCCGAACTCCAAGTGCACATCGTCGAACATGTAAGCTACAAAACGCTCGGGTACGGCAGGCGCGGTTCCAGTATTTTGAGACGTATCGCTGGATGGAGTAGCGCCGGAGTTCTCAACCGACTTCTGGCGCGCCCTCGCGGCTAAGACTCCAGGCTGTTCGGCATCGAACTGGGTGATCACTTGCGGCTTGCCCTTGTCGAAAACCTGGAAGTCCTCCCGATGAAGATTACCGATGGCGTGCCCCTGGGAATCGCGGACCACGGCGCGCACGACCACCAGCTTCACGTTCACCTTGAACGTGGTGGGTTCATCGCGAGAAGCGATCTCCGCCGAGTTCTTGCTTTCAGTTTGCAGCTCAGGAGTCTGCGGCGAATCCTGCGTGAGTGCAGGGTTTGAGCAAGCGAAAAACAAGACAACGCCCAGCAGGAAACAGAGAAACAAGGTATGGGCGAAGAAGAAGTTGATTGCCGCACCGCTGGGCGTGACCAGCCACCTGGTTTCCGGAGAACTCCTCATAAAAACTCCAGCAACCGCCGGGGGAGGGCAGGGCTGCCCGCAGTCGACAAATCCCAGCGAGTCTGGATTCCCCTGGGACTTCCAATGCTGCCGAACAGTGTACACCCGTCTCGGCTGCCGCGCGATATGTTTGTATTATTCAAGGACGCAATGCCTCGTCTGGCTGATCCTCGTGAGCGGCTGCGCCCCAACCGCCATTGGAAGCCAAGTCCTTCCATGCCAGACTGGTAGCATGGATCGGATGATGAAACTCGATTGGAGCGAGGGCGCCCTGGCAGAAGGCCTGCGATTGTACGATGCGGGCGAGTTTTTTACCGCACATGAGGCTTGGGAAAGCGTGTGGCTGGGGTCTCCCGAGCCAGAGAAAACCTTCTTGCAAGGGCTGATCCAGGTGACTGCGGCGTTGCATCATCTGCAACGCAACAATCCACTGGGAGCCATGCTGTTGTTACAAGCGGCGCTGCGGCGGCTCGACTCTTATCCGCCCTGCTTCGGGGGGATTTCTGTCACCTTACTGTGTCAGGACATACGAGAACGCTTGCGGGCACTCGAAGCCAGCGAACCCGCATCCCAATTGCTTTCGCCCCGAATACAACGAAGCTAGCCCGCCGTCACCCAAGGGCAGATTTGGCAGTTTTCGCCGGGCACAATCGGCGCCGGCTATCTTCCGCACGAGTAACCATCTAAAGATAGTGAAGCGCTCACATTGACGAGTGACCCCAGTCACCGACTCGGAATCTCCATTCCTGCGATAAGTAGTTCTTGTTGCATCCCGGGTTGTTCCTGGGGGCAGAAGATGTCGGAAGCGCAGGTATTGGGTGGAGAGGGACAGAACCGGGCATCGCGCACTCATTTAATTCATAGTCTTATCACGCAGCAACTCCGCAACGCCGGCTTCGTCCTCAGTTCTTCCCACCTCCCGCGACTCCACGGATAGAACACAACTCAGGTTCGCGAGGGTATTCCCGGCCAGGGCCTAAGGGGGAATTCCTGCGCGCAGGAAGGCGCCTAAATGTCCAAGCACCCGACCATTGCCGAGCATCTAGCGGCTAGCGGAGTTTCCCGGAGAAGTTTCATCCAGTTGTGCAGCGTGCTGATGGTCACCGCGCCGGCGGGATTGGCGCTCACCAGCAAGAAGTCGGTCTTCGAGTTGGCGGCGGCGATTGGCAGGACGAAGCGGCCGTCTGTGATTTGGTTGCACTTCCAGGACTGCACTGGATGCACTGAGACTCTGCTGCGCACCTCCGCTCCCGATGTTGCTCACCTGATCCTGGACGTCATCTCCCTCGATTACCACGAAACCTTGATGGCTGCTTCGGGGGCGCAGGCCGAAGCGGCGTTGCGTTCCGCCATGGCCGACAACGCCGGCAAATACGTGCTGGTGGTTGAAGGGGCCATTCCCATGAGGGACGACGGCGTCTACATGCAGATGAACAGCAAGCCGGCAGTTCAGGTGCTTAGGGAAGTTGCGTCACAGGCGGCTGCAGTGATCGCGATCGGCTCCTGCGCCTCGTGGGGCGGGGTGCCGTCGGCAGACCCAAATCCCACGGGTGCGGTAGGGGTTGATTCCATCATCAACAACAAACCGGTCATCAACCTTCCCGGTTGCCCGCCTAATCCTTACAACTTGGTGGGGGTTGTCCTGGAATACGTCACCATGGGCAAGCTGCCTGCTCTCGACGAACTCAACCGCCCGAAGTTCGCCTACGAGCGTGTGATCCACGAAAATTGCCCGCGGCGAGCGCATTTTGACGCCGGCCGGTTTGCCGCTGCATTCGGCGACGAAGGGCACCGCAAGGGCTGGTGCCTCTACAAGCTCGGCTGCAAGGGGCCGGTCACTCACGCGGCCTGTTCCACACGCCATTTCAACGAGATTCCGAATTGCTGGCCCATCGGGATCGGAGCTCCCTGCCTGGGCTGCACGGAAAAAGGAGTGCTTTGGAAAACAGGTACTTTCGAAACCGTCCCCATTCACCTGGCGACTCCGCCCGATACCTATCCGCCGATTTACAGCGCGATCGGAGGAGCCACGGTAGGGGCGGCGGCGTTGGTGGGCGCGGTGGCCGGGGCACTCGGCGGCGTTACCTGGGTCCACTCGCAGCGTTTCGCGAGCAGCCAGGAGATCGGCGGGGAACGCATCGAAGCCGATCGCGCGCACTCCGAAAAAAACAAGGCAGCCGAGAAGCACCCCGACAGGAAAGAGGACTGACGTGGCTATCACCCGGCGAGAACTGATTACCACCATCGCCAAGGCCGGAGTGCCGGCGGCCGTAGCCGTGACCGTCGGTGCCAAATCCCTGCAGGCAGAGAACATTCCCGTTCCCAATGCCGCGGTCGGGCTGCTTTACGATGCCAGTTTATGCATCGGCTGCAAAGCCTGCGAGGCAGCGTGTAACGAAGCTAACAATACGCCTCCCGATACCCGCGGCGACAGGCTGCACCAGGCACCTTCGGATCTGAACGACGTCACCCGCAACATCATCAAGTTGTACAAACCCGAGGACGGCTCTCCTACATCTTTCGTGAAGCGCCAGTGCATGCACTGTTTCGATCCCGCGTGCGCTGCCGGCTGCCCCTTCAAGGCTCTGCACAAGGATGAGGACAACGGGATCGTTCTCTGGGATGGAGACAAGTGCATCGGCTGCCGCTATTGCACGATCACCTGCCCGTATTCGGTGCCGCGGTTTCAATGGAAGGGGTTCGATCCGGTGGTGACTAAGTGCGAGTTGTGCAGCCACCGGCTGGCGAAAGGGCTGAAGCCGGGATGCACCAGCGTGTGTCCGGTGGGTGCGGTAATTTTTGGGCCGCGAACGGTATTGCTGCTCGAAGCCAAGCGGCGCATTAAGAGCAACCCCGGCCGCTACTATCAGGATCGCGTGTACGGGGAGACCGATAACGGCGGCACGCAGTGTCTGTACCTGTCTCGCGTTCCCTTTTTGAAACTCGGCCTGCCTGAACTGGGGTCGGAGTCGGTGCCCGCCAGAACCCTGCGCTGGCAAAAACGCATTTATCAATACTTCGCGCTGCCGGCGCTGTTGTATGTGGGCTTGGTGCAGGTGATTCGCGGGAACCTGAAAGGCCACGAGCAGGAAGCGCACGAGCGCGAAAAAGAAAGCGGTTTGAGGGCGCAACTCTGAGGTCGCAAACATGAGCAGCACAACCGTAAACAACGCGCCGATCACTGAAGCTCGCTGGGAGCGAGCGGTTCCGGTGTACGGCGTCCCCGTGGTAAACCCGTTTTTTCTCGGTCTGGTGGCCATGGCTCTGCTGGCGCTGTTGTTGACCGCCTACCGCGAACTGGCGGGTCTCGGCCCGGTCAGCGGCATGAACGACCTGTTTGGGTGGGGGATCTGGAAGACGTTCAACGTGACGGTGCTGACGGCATGGGGATCGGGCGCATTCTCGGTGGGAATTGCCGCGTGGGTGTTCCGCCGCAAGCGTCTGCAGGCGCTGATGCGGATGGCGCTGCTGACCAGTTTTCTGGCTTACGCCTGTGGTCTTTTCCTGCTGGGCGTGGATGCCGGACGTCCCTGGAACTTCTATTGGATTCTTTTCCCGTGGAATTGGAATATGCACTCGCCGCTGGCGGAAGTTGCGATCTGCATGTCGGTGTACGCCATGATTCCCCTGGCGCTGGAAAATATTCCGCCGGTGCTGGAGCGGCTCTGGTACGTGGATGTTCGTCTGCGGCCGGGAGTGGAGCGGATCGAACGCGACCTGCACAAGTTTTTCCCCTTTCTCATTGCGGCGGCGTACCTGTTGCCGGGCATGCACCAATCGTCGCTGGGCGCCTTGATGCTATTGGCGGGCAACCGGGTCCATCCCTTGTGGCAAACGCCGTTTCTGCCCCTGCTGTACCTGGGCGCGGCCTGCTTCATGTCGTTCGGGTGCGTCGCCGGAACCACGATGCTGTGTTGCCTGGAATGGAAACGGCCGATGGACATGGACGTTCTGGAAGAAGCAGCGCGCATCACCTCGTGGCTGATTTTCGGCTGGCTCACAATTCGCACGTTGGACATTCTGTTCCGCGGAGCGCTGTGGACTGCCTTCCAAGCTAATCGCTTCGCCGGAGTGTTCTGGCTGGAGACGTTCCTGATTGCGTACGGCGGTTGGTTGCTGCTCCGTTCGCTGCGGGACCACAAATTGCGAACGATGTACCTGGGCTATGCCCTCAGTTCGGCGGGGGGCATGGTCTATCGCTTCAGTCCCACGACATTGGCCTATATGCCTGGCCCCAAGGCGCTGTATTTTCCGTCCACCATCGAACTCCTGGTCGCGCTTGGTTTCGTTGCCATGGGCATCGCGGGATTTCTTCTCATCGTCAAGCTGTTTGCCATTCTTCCGGCTCCGAACCGGGAATGGCACGGCATGGTGAGCTACTTCAAGTTGCGCAGACCGTATGTTCGCTGGACGGAATATTTCAAATTTGGATTTTTCGGAGAAAACGAACCAACAGACTCCGACTAAAGAGCAGGTATCATGGCGAAACGAATCACGATTGATCCCATCACAAGGATTGAAGGCCACCTTCGCATCGATGTCGAAGTCGACAACAATGCGGTGAGCAATGCATGGGCTTCTTGCACCATGTGGCGCGGTATCGAGAACATTCTCCGCGGCCGGGACCCGCGCGACGCCTGGCTATTCACCCAGCGCTTCTGCGGAGTTTGCACCACGGTGCACGCCATGGCCAGCGTGCGCGCGGTGGAAGACGCCTTGAAACTTGAAGTGCCGCTCAACGCCCAATACATTCGCAATCTCATCCTGATTGCGCACGCGTTGCACGACCACATCGTTCACTTTTACCAGCTGTCCGCGCTGGACTGGGTGGACATACTGCAGATTCCCAAGGCCGACCCTCTAGCGACGGCAAAATTGGCGGAGAGCCTCTCGCCCTGGACCCGCAATTCCCGCACTGAGTTCAAGGCGGCGCAGGACCGGGTGAAAGCCGTCGCGAGCAGCGGACAGCTCGGGATTTTCATGAACGGTTACTGGGGCCATCCGGCCATGCGCCTTTCCCCCGAAGTGAACCTGCTGGCCTTCACCCATTACGTGCAGGCATTGGAGTATCAGCGCAAAGCTCTGCAGGTGGTCGGAATCCTGGGAGGTAAGACTCCGCACATTCAGAACCTGACCGTCGGAGGTGTAGCCAACGCCATCGACTTGGACAGCTCCAGCGCCCTCGACATGGACCGCCTGGAAATGATCCGCGTGCTGCTGAACGAAGTGGTGCAGTTCGTCAACCAGGTCTACTTCGTGGACGTCTGCTCCGTCGCCGCTATGTACCCCGACTGGTTCAAGATTGGCAAGGGTGTAACCAACTACCTGGCGGTCCCCGATCTGCCGCTGGACAGCGCGGGCACAGCCTACGATCTTCCCGGCGGGATCATCCTGAACGGAAACATCGCCGGCGCGCGTCCGTTCAAGACCGCGTCGGATAAGGAGTTTCGTGATGCCGTCAGCGAAGATGTAGCGCACGCCTATTATCGCGGTGACAAACCTCTGCACCCTTGGGCCGGACGGACCGACCCCGCCTTCACCGACTGGAACGGCGATCAGAAGTACTCCTGGGTCAAGGCGCCGCGCTTCAACGGTCAACCCATGCAGGTCGGCCCGCTGGCGCAGGTGCTGATCGGCTATGCCCAAGGCCATCCGCTGACGCGCAAGTATGCGGATCTCGCGCTCGCCAAGGTCTCCGCCGTCGGCGGGATTCGCGCGACTCCAGACATGCTGCAGTCCACGCTGGGCCGTCACGCGGCGCGCGCCATTCGCGCCTGCATGTTGTCGGAACTGGCGCAGAAGCAGTTGCAATTGCTGATCGACAACATCGCCAAAGGCGATTACTCGGTCCACAATCAGCCGGTGTTTCCGGAGCACGAAGTGGAAGGCGTCGGAACCCACGAGGCCCCGCGCGGCACGTTGTCGCACTGGGTCGTGGTCAAGGACGCAAAGATCAAGAACTATCAGGCAGTCGTGCCCTCCACCTGGAATGCCAGCCCGCGCGATGCCTCCGGCGCTCACGGTCCTTACGAAGCCTCGCTGCTGCATACGCCGCTCGCCCGCCCCGAGGAGCCGCTGGAGGTGTTGCGCACCGTACACTCCTTCGATCCCTGTATGGCCTGCGCCTGCCACACCTTCGATCCGTCGGGTCGGCAGATAGCCAAGGTGAAGGTGCTATGAACAAAGTGATGACGCTATGAAGAAGGTGTTGATTGGCGGGATCGGCAACGTTTTGCTGGACGATGACGGCGTTGGGCCGTACGTGGCGCGGCATCTGGCTGCCCAGTACGAATTCGAGAATGGCGTCGAAGTCGCCGATTTGGGGACCCCGGCCCTCGACCTGATCGATCAGCTCACCGCGAACGATGCCGTCATTTTTATCGACTCCATCGACCTCGAAGCAGCTCCGGGAGCGGTCGTGCTCTACCGCAAAGCGGACATCACGCGCAACTGTCCCGCCGTGCGCATGGATCCGCACTCGCCGGCGCTGGTCGACGCTCTGCTCAGCGCCGAGTTATTCGGAGTGGCGCCCGCAGATGTGCTCCTCATAGGAATTAACGCTGAATCTTTCGAGGTGGGCTGCAGCTTGAGCAAGCCGGTGAAAGCATCGTTGGATCAGGTCATCGCAGAAGTGTTGAGTGAACTGGATCGCCTGGGCGTCGAACACAGACGGCGGGAGCATCCTGCAGAACTCGGCATTTGGTGGACCAGAGAGAGGATGGAATCTCAGGTCACGACCTAGCTCGGATGCCTACGTTTTCATCGATCATGCTTGCCTTCTTCGCGATGTTCCTTCTCCCAGCTAGCCAGAAGGTCTGGCCCGTCCGCCAGAATGCCCCTGACACGACTGACGTACTCTTCTGTTACGGGCAACTGCAGTACGATGCGACCGAGTTGATCTTCCAGAAACCTAACCTTCGTGCCCGCTTTGATCCTGTGCTTGCGGCGAAGTTCCACCGGAATCACAAGCCGTCCCTTGGACGTGAAGGTAGAGGATAGTTCTCTCATTTCTTCCAGTCTATCTGAGCGAGACAGTTTCAGGGGCGCTCTTACCCTGCACTTTGGCAGCGGCTACCAGCGCCTGTCCCAGACTCAATCCCCCGTCCCCGGACGGCACTTCCTTCTGGGTGAACACCTCGAATCCAGCTTGGGACAGCCGTGCTTCGAGCCGTTGTGACAGGTAGATATTGTGAAAGGTCCCGCCACTCAGGCACACACGGTCGAGAGCGGTTTTCTGTCGCAGGAGCGTGGCCAGCTGGACGAAGACCTCAACCAATCCGTTGTGAAAGCGCCGGCTGATCGCCCCTGTGGGAAGGTTTCTGCCAAGATCACCTAGGAGCGCCTCGAACAGCGGCCGAGTTCCGATGATCCAGCCAGAACCCTCCGGCGTCAATTCCACAGGATATCCAGTCTCGTCTTCCGATTCCGTGATAGCCATTTCCAGTTCAATCGCAGCCTGCGCCTCGTAATTGACCGCTTGGCGGATTCCGCTTAGCGCGGCCACGGCATCAAACAAACGCCCGCAACTGGACGTAAGCGGTGAATTCACACCCTGTTCGATCATGCGCAGCAAGAGTTCCACCTTCGGCCGATCAAGTTGGCGGACAAACGGGATATGTAAGTTAAGAGACTGCCGCTTCAGAAACTCACGACCGAAATGATGTGCCAGGTAACTCACAGCCATCCGCCAGGGCTCGCGGATCGCCGCTTCTCCCCCGGGCAGCGGAACGTATTCAAAATGAGCGGCACGATCAAAGTCCTCGTATCCAGCGACCAGCACTTCCCCGCCCCAGATATTTCCGTCGGTGCCGTAGCCAGTTCCATCGAGGGCGAAGCCAATCACACGGCCGTCCAGATGATTCTCCGCCATGCAACTGGCAATGTGTGCATGGTGGTGCTGCACGCCAACCAATTTCACATCACTCTGTTGCAGCGCCCATTTTGTGGAAAAGTAGTCGGGATGGAGGTCGTAGGCGATGATCTCCGGCTGGATTTCGAGAATCCGCTCAAGATGCTCGATCGCTTCGTGGAAGAAACCATAGCTCTCGACATTCTCCAAATCCCCCACGTGCTGGCTCAGGAAAGCGTGCTTCCCTTTGGTGAGGCAGATGGTGTTCTTTAGTTCGCCTCCAACGGCAAGCACCGAGGGCTGTTCGTCCTTCAGGAAAACTGGCACCGGGACAAAGCCGCGGGACCGGCGCAGCTGGCGCGTGACTCCGTCCGCAACCCGCACCACAGAATCATCGCAACGCAGCAGAATGTCCCGGTTATGCACGAGGAAATAATCGGCGAGACCGTTCAAGCGCTTGACGGCTTCTCGATTATCGATCGCGATCGGCTCCTCACTCAGATTGCCGCTCGTCATCACCAAAGCCTTGAAGCCTCCTTCCGCGAGCAGCAGGTAATGAAGCGGCGTGTACGGCAGAAAAATTCCCAGGTAGCGGTTGAAGGGCGCGACCTCATCGGGAATTACGCTGCGCGTCTCCTCCTGAGGCTGAATTTTCTTCAGCAGAACAATGGGCCGCTGGATCGACTGCAGGACCGTCCGCGCCGCATCGTCCACTTCGCAAAATTCCTGGGCAGCCTGCAAATCTGGGACCATCACGGCGAATGGTTTCTCAACCCGGCGCTTGCGCTGGCGCAGCAGGGCTACGGCCACGGGATTTGTCGCATCTACGGCAAGGTGAAACCCTCCGAGTCCCTTTACAGCCACGACCAGTCCGGCATGCAGACCGGAGACCGCTTCGGCGATTGAATCGCGGCATCGGACCAGGTTTCCAGACTTATCCCAGAGTTCGACGCGAGGTCCGCACTTCCAGCAGGCGTTAGGTTGGGCGTGAAAGCGGCGGTCCAGAGGATTCTCGTACTCCGCAAGACACGCCGGGCACATGGGAAACTTCGCCATAGACGTGCTCGGCCGGTCGTATGGAATATCGCGAATGATGGTGAAGCGCGGACCGCAGTTGGTGCAATTAATGAACGGATAACGATAACGCCGGTCGCCCGGGTCGAACATTTCGCGCAGACAGTCCGGGCATATCGCCACGTCCGGCGAAATCAGCGTGCGAACTTCTGCTCCTTCGTGGCTGTGAACAATGCGGAAGTCCTGATCGCCATTGCACGGCACGTCAACGACGGCAAAGCTCGTGATCCGCGCCAGAGGCGGCGCGTCGAGGGGCAGGCGCGCAACGAAATTCTCAACGCTCTCTGCCGGTCCCTGGATTTCGATGGTTACTCCGGCGGACGTATTGCGAATCGTGCCTCTAAGCTGCCGGCTGGTGGCAAGACGATAAATGTATGGCCGGAATCCAACTCCTTGCACGATGCCGGAAACTTCGATCTGGCGCCGAACTTCCATACATCATCAGCTCGCAGTCTCCTGCACCAGCGATTTATGCGCATTGCGTCGATGTGCCAGCCACGTCATCCACTCGTGCATACCATTGCCGGTCAGGCAAGATACCTTCACAATCTCCATCCCCGGATGCACCTTGCGGGCGTTCTCCGCCGCCTCGGTGATCTCGAACGGAACATAAGGAAGCAGATCAATTTTGTTCAGCACCATCAGGTCAGACTTAAAGAATATGGAAGGATATTTCAGCGGCTTGTCTTCGCCTTCGGTCACGCTCAACACGACGATCTTGGCCGCTTCTCCGAGATCGTAGCTGGCTGGGCAAACCAGGTTACCTACGTTTTCGATGAACAGAAGGTCCAGGTCGGCCAAGTTCCAATCCGCCAAATGACGTTCGATCATGCGCGCATCCAGGTGGCAAGTACCGCCGGTCGTTATTTGTTTCACAGGGAAACCCCATCGCTTCAGCCGGTTCGCATCGTTTTCGGTCTGAATATCGCCCGTCAACACGGCCACGCGATCGTGGCGCGGCAGGGTTTCCAGAGTGCGCTCGAGCAGACTGGTTTTGCCGGAACCGGGAGAACTAACGAAGTTGAGGCACAAAATCCCGTGCTCCTGAAAACGGGCACGCAACTCAGCCGCGATGCGGTCGTTCTCACTGAGTACTTTTCGCTCCAACGGCACTCGGTCCATATTCTTCCATCTCCAGATAGGCCAATTCCAACTCATCTCCACTGATGCATGTGGTTTCAAGGCTCGCGCATTGCGGACAGCGAGAATCGTAGTCGTGCACCACGAAGTCGCGTCCGCAGACCTGGCAACGATGGCGGCGGGGACAAAACTCGATCTCCAGAGCAACTGACTCGAGATCGGTCTCGTGAACCATCGCTTCAAAACAAAAGCGCAATGCATCCTGATCGATGGCCGCCATTTCGCCGATCCGCACACCGACTTTGCACGGATAGGTTCCCGGATAGCGCACCATCTCCGTTCTCACCGCTTCCAGCACCGAATTTGCGATTCCCATCTCGTGCATATTCCCTTAGCAGATGCGAGGCAATTGATCGCCCGCGAGCATGTCCACGATGCGCGTCGTGCCCAGTGGCGTTCGCATCGTCACCAGGCCCGGGTGCGCGTCCTTTACCGTGCCGATAATCTCTGCCTCCGCTCCCAGAGGATGAAGCCTCATCGCCTGCAGCACCGCGTCAGCGCCCTGAGGCGCCACGATTGCGATCAGCTTGCCTTCGTTGGCGACATATAAAGGATCGAGACCCAACAATTCGCAAGCGCCACGAACCTGTTCGTGAATCGGAAGTGCACTTTCTTCCAGTTCGATCCCAACCCGGGACTGCTGCGCGATTTCGTTCAACGTGCTGGAGACGCCGCCTCGCGTCGGATCGCGCATGCAGCGAATGTCATGAGTTACGGCAAGCATTGCGGCCGCCAATGTGTGCAAGGCGGCACTGTCGCTTTGGATTTGAGTCTCGAATTCCAGCCCTTCGCGTTGTGCCAGAATCGCGATACCGTGGTCTCCGATCGAACCGCTGAGCAGCACTTTATCTCCAGGACGGGCGCGGTCGGCAGAGAGGTCGACGCCCTCGGGAACGAGTCCAATTCCCGTTGTATTGATAAAGAGCCCGTCGCCCTTGCCCTTCTCGACGACCTTGGTATCGCCGGTAACAACCTGCACGCCGGCTTCCGCTGCCGCCTGCTGCAGTGAATTCACCACGCGCCGGAGTTCCTCCATCGAGAAGCCCTCTTCGATGATGAAGGCGGCGCTCAAGAACAGCGGTGTTGCTCCACCCATCGCTAAATCGTTCACCGTGCCGTGAACCGCGAGCGAGCCAATGTCACCGCCGGGGAAAAACAGCGGTTTTACTACAAAGGAATCTGTGGTGATGGCCAAACGCTGGCCGTTCACATTCACGATCGCCTGATCATCCAGGTGCGCCAGCACAGGATTCTGGAAGACCGGCAGAAAGATATCTCGTATTAACGCGGCGCTCAGCTTGCCGCCGGAACCATGTCCAAGGAGGATTGTGTCTTTGGGCACGAGCGGCGCCGGACAAGTGAATTCGACGATGCTTTTGGTGGACACGCTCTCTCCTAACTCGAAACCGCGTGGCGCCGGTAGTGATAATAGGCGGCGCACGCCCCTTCATTCGAAACCATCGGCGCTCCCAGTGGGTTTTCCGGGGTGCAGCGCATGCCAAACGCGGGACAATCCGTCGGCTTCTTCAATCCCTGCAAAACCTGGGCGCTGATACATTCGGCGGGCTCGTCTACCGTAAAATCCCCCAAATCGAACACGCGGTCAGCATCATAAGCGGCGTATTCCTCGCGCAGGCGCAAACCACTCTGCGGGATCGGGCCAATGCCGCGCCACTTTTGGTCTGCGACTTCAAATACCTCGGCCATGATCTGCTGTGCCGGCAGGTTCCCCTGGTAGCTCACCGATCTCACGTACTGGTTTTCCAGTTTCGCTTCTCCTGCCTCAAGTTGCCGGACCAGCATGAGGACTGCTTCCAAGATGTCTACCGGTTCAAATCCCCCGACCACGATCGGCACGCGAAAATCACGCACCAAGTCTTCATAGTCTTTACATCCCACAACCGTGCAGACATGCCCCGGCGCAATAAAACCCTGCACCCGGTTGGTTTGAGAAACCATCAAGGCGCGAATTGCCGGCGGAACCAGCACATGCGAGACCAGCATGGAAAAGTTGGTGAGACCTTCACGCTTGGCTTGCCATGCCGCCATCGCATTCGCGGGAGCGGTGGTTTCGAAACCAATCGCCAGAAACACAACTTTTCGATCGGGATTGGCGCGGGCGATCTTCACCGCTTCAGTCGGAGAGTATGCGATGCGGACGTCCGCGCCCTGGGCCTTGGCACGAAGCAGATCCGACTTGGACCCGGGGACGCGCAGCATGTCTCCATAGGAAACCAACGTGGCATTGGGCTGCAGCGCTATCTCGATCGCTTTGTCAACGGTTTCCAGCGGCGTAACGCAGACTGGACATCCCGGGCCATGCACCAGCTCAATACCGCGCGGCAGCAGCTCGTCAATGCCGTAGCGCATGATGGTATGGGTTTGGCCGCCACAAATCTCCATCAGCACCCAGGGCCGGGTCGTACATTGGACAATCTCAGCCGCCAAGGCCCGGGCGATACGCTGGTCGCGGTATTCGTCGATATATTTCATAGAGCGAAACCCGGCGCGAACTCCCCAACTGTAACCAGTTGCGAACATCCCATCGGTGATAAAGATCACACCACTATGTGAGCCAGAACAATGTGAGCTGGAACCGGGGGAGGGTGTGCCAGCCAGAGCTTTCGGCCTCTTCAGGCGCCGTTTGGGGGGAAAGTGGCCGGGACTTGGGACATGGTACGGACGAAATTACGGTTCCGCCGGCGGCAATTCCGCTTCCAGCGCGCCCATCTCTTCCAGAAGCTGGTATGTACGCTCGGCTTCGGCCGAGTCCACTTGGCTTATGGCGAAACCCACATGCACCATCACATAGTCGCCCACGCCAGCCTCGGGGACAAAGACCAGCGACACCTGGCGCACGATCCCGCCGAACTGCACGCGGGCCGCACGTATCTCACCGATCTCTTGAATCTCAAGGATTTTCCCTGGTATTGCGAGGCACACGGCAGACTCTCCCGCCACCAGTACAACATTGGATGTCACCACGATCTGTGACGAGCGACACACTTGAGGGTGACGAGGGGCACACTTCGGGGAGAATTGAGATTGTTCAATGGGCGAACTTGATGGTTGCAACGGGACCTACTAATCTTGTTAGAGGCCGCAATGGCAAGGATCCTCATCGTCGGTTATGGCAACCGTCTGCGCTCTGACGATGGTTTAGGGTTTCGCGCGGCGGAAGAGCTGTCTCGGGCAGGTCCCGTCGCTGGCACTGAGATTCTCGTCCGCCATCAATTGACGCCTGAGCTTGCCGAAAGCATAAGCCATGTGGAAACGGTGCTCTTCATCGATGCCAGCCGGGTGGGGCGGCCCGGGGAGATTCGCTGCACGCAGGTGAACCCTCAACCTCCCGATCTTCTCTTGGCCCACCAATTAACGCCTGCGACTCTTTTGTCATTGTGCTGTGAGCTCTATGGAGTGTGCCCGCAAGCCTTTGAGATCTCGCTGTGCGGCGAGTGTTTTGAGCTGGGGGAGAAGTTATCCGGCAATGTAGCAGCGGGGTTACCGCGTCTCATCGAATTTGCGAAAGATTTTTGCCGCAAGCCTGCGCCGACGGTGACAGAACCTCGATAGTCTCGGTCAACGATTCGGCGGAACAGTCACTCAGCAGGTTTCCGGCCCCACAACCTTCACTTGGTCTCCACAGGCGGATGTTCGAACCCCGAATTCTCCATTGAAATCGAAATGTCCCGATTGAAGAAGAACAAGGGACCCACGTGCATCCGGAACTCTGTCCCGAAGGTCGAAGGAAACCACAATCCGTCCTCATGCCGCTTGTAGACCACGTTGAACCCAAATCCAGGCAGATTGAACCACGTCGCCCGCACTAGAAGGGGGATGCGCCGCGACATCCTGGTGAACACCCTAACCGGCTGGAATTCCGCGGCATCGATAAACGCCTCGCCCGACATCGTTGGATCTTCCTTGTCCGGGTCCTTGGGCGTGAAGGCGATGTGGTAGACATTGCGCCCCGCCTCAACCTCCTGCCCAAGAAGCTTGAACTCATAGTTCTTTTGCTCCTCGGACGTCAGCGGGAAGAGGGCGCGCCCCAAACCGTCCTTGGACTTGTCGTTGGTCACGTAGTTGCGCAAGTTGTGGATCAAGTCCGCATCCGTGCTGCCGGGCACAGCCTCGTGGTTGCGCAAGTAGTCCACCAACTCCCCATTCTTGTCGCCGAGCACTTGCTCGCCTTGAAACTCCACATACTTGTCCTTGCTCCAATAGCGCCCGGTAAGCGATTTGAGCTGTTTTTGGGTCCCGTTCGGCAGCGGCACCACGTTGTAGTCGGCGGTCTCTTCGCGCATCATCCTGCTGTTGGGCTTATGGCTCACGATGTGGATGTGCTGTTTGTAGACGTATTCCTTCCGCAACGCTTCGCCGCGATCCTGGTTAGCCGCCACCCGTGCCATGATGTCGTCGGCCTGCAGCGGCTCGGTCTGAACTTCAGGTTGTGTGCTTTGGCCTTTTGCGAGGCCGGCAGCCAGGAGCAATGCTAGAAGACGAACTATAAGACAAGCTTTCACCACAGACGTAGAACCCCTAACTAGTGTACGCAGCAACCTTGGCCAATGCCAAGGACAACCAGGCAATGGGCAAGTTTGAAATCGGTCTTGAGTACGGTTAGCGGACAACATCCAGGAGCGCTGCGTCCTCCGCAACCTGCTCCGGACGTTATAATGGCACGCACGCATGACCCTCACTTCCGGCACCAAATTAGGACCTTACGAAATTCAGTCGCCGCTGGGCGCTGGCGGCATGGGTGAAGTGTATCGGGCACGTGATGCGCGGCTCAACCGCGAGGTCGCGATCAAGGTGCTGCCTGCGGCTTTCGCGCGCGATCCCGAGCGGCTGCGGCGTTTTCAGCAGGAGGCGCAGGCCGTTGCCGCACTGAATCATCCCAACATTCTCGCCGTTCATGACTTCGGCGAGCACGAAGGCTCGCCTTACCTCGTGACCGAGCTTTTGGAAGGCGAGACCATGCGCGAGAGGCTGCGTACCGGCGCCCTGCCAGTGCGCAAGGCCACCGAGTACGGCGCACAAATTGCGCGTGGCCTGGCTGCAGCGCATGAAAAGGGAATCGTTCATCGTGATCTGAAGCCGGAGAATATTTTTGTTACGCGCGACGGACGAGTGAAGATTCTCGATTTCGGCCTGGCCAAGCTCATGCACCCGGATGGTGCGGTCCTATCCGACGCGGCGACCCTGGCATCGCAGACAGAGCCGGGCGTGGTAATGGGAACGGTCGGCTACATGTCGCCCGAGCAGGTGAAAGGGCAGAGCGCCGACCACCGCTCCGATCTTTTCAGTTTTGGCACGATTCTTTACGAGATGCTTTCAGGCAAGCGCGCATTCCACGGCGATACTTCCGTGGAGACGATGAGCGCGATTCTGAAGCAGGATCCCCCGGAACTCACGGAAACCAATCGCACGGTGCCTCCAGCGCTGGAGAGGGTCGTGCGCCACTGCATGGAGAAAAATCCGGAGGAGCGCTTCCAGTCGGCGCGGGATGTGGCTTTCAATCTGGAGAATCTCTCGGAGACTTCCGGAAGCAGCGCGGCGGTGCACGCAGTGAAAGCCCCACGCCACTGGTCAGGAGTGCTTCCGGTAATGACCGGACTTCTGCTGGTGCTGGTGATCGCAGGCCATTGGCTGTGGCCGCGCAACCAGCCCGTGGCGGCTCCCGTCTTCCATCGCTTGACTTACGAGTTAGGGACGGTCAACTCCGCGCGGTTCTCGCCTGACGGCCATACGGTGGTGTACAGCGCAGCCTGGGAGGGACAGCCCTCGCGGATCTTTTCCACGCGGGCGGAATTTCCCCAGCCCCAGACTCTCGGCATCCAAGGTGGACGGATTGCCGCAGTCTCCGCCTCGAACGAGATCGCATTTCTGGTGAGCAAGCAGGGATTTGCGGAACGAGATGCGACGCTGGCGCGCGTTCCGCTGTCCGGCGGATCTCCTCGCGAGGTGCTGGCCCACGTGCGCGACGCGACCTGGGGTCCGGACGGCAGCCTCGCGGTGGTGCATATCGTGAACGGTCGTGACCGCCTGGAGTATCCCATTGGAAAGGTTCTCTACGATACCGCCGGCTGGATCAGCCAGCCGCGGTTTTCCCGCAAGGGAGACAAGATTGCATTTTTCGACCATACTGCCGATCCCGACACCCGAGGAACGGTCGCAGTGATTGATCTAGACGGGCATAAGCAAACTTTGACCGAGGAGTGGGAAGATGTGCGAGGCCTAGCATGGTCTGCCAGCGGCGACGAAATTTGGTTTGCTGCTTCGGACAACGGAGCGACAGACCTGCTGCGTGCTGTAACTTTGTCGGGCCGGGTGCGCCTTTTGTTTTCCGGTCCCACTTCGCTCATGCTGCAGGATATCTCCGCCGATGGCCGAGTTCTCGTGGTATCCGTGGACGGACGTTTCGTAATCGCTGGTCGCGCCGCTGGAGCCAAGAGCGAACGGGACCTTTCCTGGTACGACTACTCTTTGCTCCATGACATCTCTGCCGACGGGCAAAAGATTCTCATTGAAGAACAGGGAGCAATGGGCGGTCACAACTATTCGGTAGGCGTACGTGCCCTGGATGGCTCCCCACCCATCCGGCTGGGAGAAGGCTATGGCGGCAGCTTTTCCTCAGATGGCAAGTGGGCCCTGTCTTTTCTTCAGGGTCCGCCGCCGAAAATCACGATTCTTCCTGTAGGGGCGGGTGAACCGAAAGCCGTGCCCATCTCTGGAATCGAGCGGGTTGAGGGCCAACGTCTGGGTTTTTTCCCCGACGGGAAACGAATCTGGTTTAACGGCGCCGAAGCTGGCCGACCCAACCGAACCTACATGCAGGACATCAATGGTGGTACACCGCGCCCAATGACGCCCGAGGGTGTTTTGGCCGACGGCGTTTCTCCGGACGGAAAATTCCTGATTGGCTCCGACGCCGATGCACGCTTGATGTTGTTTCCGGTGGACGGCGGGGCGGCGCGCGTCGTGCCCGGACTCGCTCCCGGCCTAGTCTTCTCTCAATGGAGTGAAGACGGAAGGTCCCTATATGTACGCGATGAAGGCTTGCCTACATCGGTGTATAAGGCGGATCTCTCGACCGGCAAAGAATCGGTGGCGCTCCGCCTCATGCCGGCTGATCCTTCGGGAGTGGCCTATGTGAACACGGTTGTCATGTCGCGAGATGGCAAGGCCTACGCCTACAACTACCGGCGCGTCCTGGGTGAGCTTATGGTGGTGGAAGGGCTGAAATAGGGCGACGTGGCCTTCTGGCACCAAATTGGGACCTTACGAAATTCAGTCGCCGCTGCCTAAGCAACTATGATCCCCCGTTCACCCAGGAATTCAGCCGGAAGGCTTTGCGCTACTTAGCGACAGAAACGCAGGCTCCGCAGCATTGGACCCCAGGCGACGGCTTTGCTCAACCCGCTCGTTGACCTTTGTTGTATTTGAAGAGGCTGGACGTTTTCAGGGCCGCGACGCGTTGCCCATCATCAGCGCGAACAGCAGCGGAAGGTAGATCACTGTGGCCTGCAACACATGGCGAGCCAACATTTTCGATCGTGGGCTGTGAATAGGTAGCTTGAGAAAAGCCAGCCGCGCGCCGAAATAGAAAAGTGCAATGCCCAGCAGTGCCGCTCCCACCAGATAGATCTTCCCCGCCATCCCGAAAAAGCTCGGCAAAAGGCTCAGCGGAATCAAAACCAGCGAATAGCCCACGATGCGCCGCGCCGTGGACCGTCCATCCTCTTCCACCACCGGCAACATGCGAATGCCACCGCTCGCATAATCTTCCCGGTAGAGCCACGCGATGGAAAAAAAATGCGGGAATTGCCACACAAAAAGAATGGCAAACAGGATCAACGTACCCCACTCCAGCCGGCCGCGCGCCGCCGTCCAGCCCAACACTCCCGGCATGGCTCCAGGAAAGGCTCCCACGAACGTACAGATCGGCGAGATCCGTTTCAAGGGCGTGTACGCCGCCAGATATACAACCGACGTCAGAAAAGTCAGCAGACCGGTCAGCGGATTGGCGAACACCGCCAGATAAATTGACCCTCCCACTGTGGCCAGCAAGCCGGCGACGGTGGCGTGAAGCAGGCTCATGCGGCCTGCCGGCAGCGGACGCTGCGCGGTACGGCGCATGTGCGCGTCCACTTCGTGTTCCATCACTTCATTCAACGCCGCGGTTCCGCTCGAGACCAGACCAATTCCCAGCAAAGCGTGGAACAAGCCCCAGGACAACGACGATACTCCCGCTTTCTGCGCGCCAAAAAAGTAGCCGCACCACGCCGTCATCACGATCAGAGTGGTCACGCGCAGCTTCATCAGTTCGGCATAGTCGCGCAGCAGAGACGTTGCCTGCTTGCGAAATAAAACCAGTGGTTGGGTCATCGCGCTCATGGAGAATTAGTGGTGGTTGTTGTACCGCTCCCCTGACACCGGACAGAACTCACCGAGTCTAACAAAGAGAGGCAGCCCCCACCAAGCTGCCCAGATACTCAAGGACTGCATAGGTACTATTACCGCTTTCGAAAGTCAAGACAAAACTCAGAACTGACGTTGCAACCCAAAGACCAGCGTCCGGCTGAAACTCGACCATTCCGCTACTGGCTCGCCGAAACCCCGGATTCGTTGAAGGTTTCCGGCGGATCAAAAAAACACTGATGCCATAGAGCGGCGTCGGACATCTTTCCGGCCTTCCACTGCTGCAGGGTCGGGAACGTGGCGGCAATCATCCCTCCGTCAACCGAATCGAAGATCAACACAATCCCTGCCAGCTCCTGCGACTTCCGGGCAAGTTCCGCATAATCGTTGTCGAGCACGGACTTCGCGAACTCCAGTTTGAGTTGTGGGCCCGCATCCTTCGTTTCGTTTATTTTTTCTACGGAGACGATCTTCACGCTTTTTCCGCGGAGTGGCGCCCAATCTCCCGGGAAAGGCGCTGTCTCTTCCCGAGTCACATGAAACAACTCGGCGGCGACGGGGCCCGGCGCTGCACTCGCTGGCGCATCGACTTCCGGAACGCTGTCGGGCATCTCCAGGCTGTTGCGCCAGATCCATCCCCGGGACAGGCCGGAGATCCGCACGTGAACCCAATCCCGATTGAAATCCAGCATCTCGAACTCATCGTGCGCGCTGGCCAGGAACAACGTCTTGGCCGTCAAACTCGCGGTTGCAACCACTGGGGTCCCGGACTTCTTTACCGCAACCAGATTCTTGGGATGAGCCTGATTCTTCAGAATCTCCTCCAGGCTTTCCGCTTCCGCTCGCAAAGCGCTTGGGTATTCGTCGGGACGTTTCTTTTGTCCAGTTTGAGGGCCGGTCTTTTCTTGCTCGGCCAGACTCTGGGCCAACGACGACGACAAACCGCCTCCGCTTTCCGGGAGTTGTGGAACCGGCGCCGAAATGGTGGGCTCTGCCGCATCTGGCGTGTTCACGGCTTGCGCTGACGAAGATTCCTGTGGAGAAGTTTGCTGCGAAGACGACTGCCTCGTTCCCAAAGCAGATTTCTCCGACGGAAAAGGCTTCCGTGTGACGCTTCCCGGAGAACTCGCGTCTGCATGCGTTGCTTTTCCGGCAAGTTGATCTGCCAGTTGATCCAACAGGTCCGCTTCCAGACGGCCATTCGAGGTCAGCAGTTGATATCCAGACCGCGCGGCAACCGGATCAACATACCAAGCCGTAACCTGCACGCTCACCCGCACCACCGATCCGCCGGAAGGCGCCGCGCTGACCTGGAACTTGGACTGATAGTAGCCACGCTGATAGCGGTCCAGCGGATGATCGGCCGAAGTCGCGAAACCTTCCAGCACAGGAAGACGTCCGCCGGTGGAGGCCTGCATCTCTTTCAGGACCTTTTCCACCGCGGCCTTGGACTGCGGGAAAGTGCGCTCGGCTCCGTTGCCTTGAGCGTGGCTCCACGCCACGCAGCAACCAACCACGACCATCACTAACAGGGCGCTCGGGAAAACTCGACGGAATCCTGTCGCATGGAATCCCGAGGTGCGAAATCTCGTCGAACCATGCTTCATGGCGTCTCCAACTGGTCGCGCATGATCCATCCGTGCTGCCCCTCGTGGGTCTCCACGCCGTACCAGTAAGGAGTGGAAATCAAAATGAGCACTTCCGTGCCCGTGGTTAGGGTCTGCAGCGTGCTCGCGGTACGGAAAGGCGCGGATTTGAGCGGCGCGCCCGGCGCCTTGACCAGCCGCTCGACCTGCTTGCGGAGATCCTTGACGTGCTCTTCCAGCGTCTGGCCGGACGGGGTTGGGCTGGGCGCGATTTGACTGGACAACATCTGGCCCTGGGGCGACGCTGCGGAGGTTTGCGAACCCGGATCATCCTGTGTCTCCGCGACCCGAGGCGAGGCTTGGGGCGCGGACTCCTGCTCAGTTTCCGTGGGGGCGTAAGTCTGCACGGCAGGTTTGTGCTTCTTCGCCAGTTGTTCCTGCCGCTCATTTTCGGCTTCTACATTCTGCTTCTTCATCACCTCGATGGCTTCCAGGTGCTCCTGAATGTCCTTGTACTCGCTGCTTTCGACCGAGCCGTTCGATTGATGAATCGTGCGGCGGAAATCTTCCTCGAAAAGCGCGTCGAGGCGCAGGACCGTGTTCTTCTCGCCTTGAGCCTGCACCACATAGCGCACGGCCAGCGTCCCAACGTCGCCGCTGTCCTTGAAGTTGCGGGGGTCGATGGCGTGCTCGCGAACTTTGTAGAAAACCTTTCCGCCTTCGTTCCACGCCGGAAATAGGCGGCAGGAAGTGGCCGCCTTGGCGCCGCCAACGAATTCGTCCTTGCTGTACTCCTTAGTCCCCCTGATTACGCCGTTCTGCACGACATCCTCTACGACTTGCGCCACTTCGCTCACGGGCATGGGGATGTTGACGATCAGGCCTTCACCGTAGCTCAACTTATTCTTTTCCCGGGCCGGGAGCGGCAGCGCCGCCGCGAAAAGCAGCAGCAGGGCGACGAACAAGCGGATGAGCGCCGCCCGAATGCACGCTTTTGCACAGCCTCCCCGACCGCCGGGGCGGTCCGCGGACACATCCTTGGGTAATGGATCCAGCCCCCGGCTTCGATTTCCCATACGCCAAACCATCGTGTATCCCTGTCCCCAGTCTCCACAGAGTCTCGTACTCCAAGCGCAACGCTGTCAACCCAAGGCTTAGAGCTGGGACCGTCCCGTGACATTGTCAGAAATTTGTCAAAACAGGACGTACGCTATTGATAAACCTAGGGAAGAAAAAACGCTCTAGGAGTTTTACAGGTGCTTAGATTTTTTTCGATCCCCGAGGACAGCGAAATTTTTCGTCGAAAACCTCTTGACGAGTGTCCTTCGACAGCAGTAGGATTCACGACTGGTTTGGTGGTAGGACCAATTAAAAGCTCAACGCCGCAAGATAACCATGGGGAAAGACTCCCAGTTCGGGCCTCTTTGTTCGCCACGTCAGCACGCGCTCCCTTCGAAGGGAGTCCCAATTCACAAACCAGATCTTGATTTGATCTTGCCGAGGAGTGCGGCCATGCACGTTCTTAGTCGTTTTCGTCTCCGCAACATCTTGCAGCTTGCGACGTCCGTCGCGGCTGTCGCTCTGGTTCTCGCGTTTGTCGTACTAACCTGCAGCCAGCCCGCCAACGCCCTGCCGGCCTTCGCGAGAAAGTATGGCCTGCGCTGCTCGGCATGCCATGAGTCCTGGCCGATGCTGAATTACTTTGGACAAAAGTTCAAAGACAACGGCTACCAGCTCATGAACGATCGCGATGCTCCGATTTGGCAGAACCCAGGGTACTGGCCGGTCACCTTCCGTATCCTGCCGCTCTGGCACCGCATCAGCACGGGCAAGGTGCCGATTGACACTTACTCGGCGGGAAACCCGGTGCCCACAGGGTCCCAGATCCAGCGCGTCACAAGTTCCGGCTTCGACCTTAGCGGCCTCGACTTCCACACTGGCGGCACTCTCGAAAAGAACTTCTCCTTCTTCGTGCTGCCGTCCTCGGATAACACCGGCGCATTTCACTTCGAGACCGTCATGGCGCGGCTCGACAACCTGTTCGGCAGCCCATGGATCAACATCAAGTTCGGCAAATTCGAACTCGACAATCTGCTCTCCGAAAAGCGCGTCCTGACGCTTACTGGGAACGGTGGAGTTTACCAGCTCTACCACTTCATCCCCGTGGGCGACGGCAACGTCTTCGGCCAAATGGGCGACAATCAACTCGGCGCCGAGTTAATGGGACACTCTTGGAACGATCGGACCCGTTATTCCGTCGCCCTTCTCAGCTCGAGCGATGGGAATGTGGGCTTACCCTACGGCAATGCCTATACTGGCTTCTTTGCCGCCAGTCAGGCCTTCGATGCGGGCAAAGCCGGAGTGCAGCGCCTGGGCTTCTATGCCATGGTCGGCCAAGCTCCGACCTATTGGCTCACCCAGGGCGGTGCGCTTTTCGGCGGCGCTAACGGCACCGGCCCTTCCGCCATCGGCAACAAGTCATTCAGTCGCGAAGGCTTCGTCGGGCAATTCTACTTCGGCCAGCATCTTGATCTTCAGGTTGTGACTCAACATGGCCAGGATAGCGTCTGGTTCGGACAAGGCTACGGCGATATCCCCGACGGTAATGCCACTCTGAACAACACCCCCGGAACCACGCTGCCCGCGGGCGCGCGGGCACCGAGTTGGAACGGCATTCTTTTCGAACCTCACTACGTCTACAGTCCGCAGCTCATTTTCATCGGGCGGTTTGAAACGATCCGCATGTCGCAGCAGTCAACTCCAGGAACTGCCTCCAACCTGGGCAATATCTCGACCTACACGATCGGCTACCGCTACAACCCGTTCATGACGCCTCGCGCCGGCTTTGCCTGGCACAACGAGTACAACTGGCTCCACCAGGATGGCACGGGGCCATTGGTTGGCCTGACTAACTCCAACATCAACACCAGTGAATTGCTCATCGGTTTTGACTTCGATTTCTAGAGGGGATAGACATGCGGACACGATTGCAGAAGTGGTCGCTTCGACTGGGCTTAGCTGCGGTTTTGGCGCTCCCGCTGGCTTCATCGGCGCAGCTCTCGACGTATGACATAGACACGCGCTTGGGCACGGAAAGCCACATCGGAAACATCACCGGCCATGCCAAAGACGCCAAGGGCGACTACCGCCGGTATTGCGTCGTTTGCCATGGCGTACTAGGGGACGGAAATGGCGAAAGCTTCCCTTGGGTTGACCCTAAGCCCCGCGATTTCCAGCTGGGCATTTTCAAGTGCCGCTCCACCCCGACCGGAACCTTGCCTACCGACCAGGATCTTTTCGACACCATCGCTCGCGGCCTCGACCGCTCGAACATGCCGCAATGGAGCACCTTCACCAAGCAGCAGCGCGCCGACCTCGTTGCCTGGGTGAAGCACTTCTCTCCACGCTGGGTCAACGAAAAACCGGGAACGCCCATCACAATTCCTCCCGAACCGGAAGTCACCGCGGAGCGCATCAAGGCGGGACGCGAAGTGTTTGCCAGAGTGCAGTGCTGGAAGTGCCACGGCGTGCAGGGTATGGCCAACGGGCCGTCGGCTGCGACTCTCGCCGACGATCTCGGCCGTCCTATCCAGGCCTTCAACTTTACCGATGGGTCCCGGCCAAAATGCGGCGATACCGATCAGGACATTTACCGGATCTTCATGACCGGCTTGGATGGCACTCCCATGCCCTCCTTTGCCGACAACATCAAGCCCGACGAGGCTTGGGACTTGGTTTTCTATCTGCGAACGTTCATGGCCCAGAAGAGCAAGGAAAAAGCAATCGCGAAACAACTGGCTCTGAAGCCGGTTGATCCAAATGCTCCGGCGGGACAGCAATAAGGGCAAACGCATCGCGACCACTTTCGCCTTCGTAGTTCTTAAAGAGAGGACTTTCTATGAGGAATCGATACAATCTCGCGGTTGTACTATCGGCCGTAGTTCTGGTCTGCTGTGGGGCGTTGATCTTGGGTCAGAGAGTCAACGCGGCTGGTGAGGGCAAAATTACCGGAACCGTCAAACTCGACGGCGCCGCTCCGCATATGAAGGGTATCGACATGTCGAAGGACCCTTACTGCTCCAAGGCCCACGCCAGCGATCCCGCCCACCTGGAGACCTACGTGGTTGGCGCCAACGGAGGATTGGAGAATGTGGTCCTCTACATTTCCGACTGGAGCGGCAGCGCCCAGGTGTCAACCGCGGTTCTGGAATTCAATCAAAAGAATTGCATGTACACACCGCATGTATTGGCGATGGATGTTGGCGAGAGCTTCAAAGTGGCGACCAGCGATCAGACGGCCCACAACATTCACCCCAACCCCAACCCGATGACCGGCAACATTCCCGTGGAATCAGTCTCAGCCGCCGGGTGCTCCGCCAGTCGAGAAGAGCTGGAAAGCTACGGAGTTTATCGAAGTGAAGTGCAATATCCATCCCTGGATGCACGGCTGGTTCGCTGTGGTCAAAGGGCCCTACGCGACCACCGACGCGAACGGCAATTACACCATCAACAACGTGCCGCCAGGAAACTACACCGTGACCGCGTGGCAGGAAGCCGCCGGTACCCAAACCCAAAAAGTGACGGTTGCCGCCGGCGCAGCCGGCAACTGCGGATTTCACATTTAAGGCTAAATAGGAAATCCGAGTACGTCCAGCGCGGTTGCGGAAACAACCGTATCACTCGCCGCAGTCAAGGACTGCGGCGATTCCAGGAAGGGCCGGGTAACGCAGGCCAAAAAGGCTAGGCGATATGGCGAAGATATTCGCGGTGACCATCATACTGATCGCCATCGGTTCGGCGATTCCCATCGTGATGCACATGTGGCCTATGCCACAAGACATCTCCACCCACGGTCATATGATTGATGAGCAGTATGCAGACACGATGTTAGAAGCCGGTATTTCGTTCCTGGCCTCTCAGTTCCTGCTGGCTTTCTTCATCTGGAAGTTCTCCAGCCCCAAGCCCGGTGACAAAGTGAAGAGTTTCCCCGGCGGCGCCGCGGGTTTGGTCATCGCTGCTTTCCTGCTCGTAGGCACGGAAGCTTTGGCTCTGGGTGTGTTTGGGGTAAAGGCGTGGGCCAGCGTGTATTTCACTCCGCCCTCCGCGAATGCATTGCCGATCCAGGTGCAGGCGGGACAGTTCGCATTCTATTTCCGCTACCCCGGTCCGGATCGGCAAGCTTCGGTCCGCTGCATGCTGACAAGATCAGTGAGGCCAACGCGAACTTCTTTGGCCTCGATACCACAAGCGACCAGGATTCCAAAGACGACATCGTGACAGCCGAGATGGCCATCCCGGTGAACCGCGAGATCCACCTGCTGATGCATTCGAAGGACGTCGGACACTCCTTCTACGTCCCTGAACTGCGAGTCCAGCAGGATTTCGTTCCGGGATTGGACGTCTCGATTCATTTCACGGCAACGAAAATCGGCAAATACGAAATCGTCTGTACCCAGCTTTGTGGCCTCGGACACTACAACATGAAGGCGTATCTCGAGGTGATGTCTCAGGAAGATTACGATAACTGGCTCAAACAGCAGGCGGCGCTGCAGTAGCTGTCGTCCGTGCAGCATCCGGAGAATCCATCTCGTTTGAGGTGAGCGCAATGCACGATATGTCAGCCCATGCGGTGCATCACGGAGCCCCTACAAGCTTCATTCGGAAGCATATCTTCAGCCTCGACCACAAAGTCATCGGCAAGCAGTATTACGCGCTGGCGTTGCTCGCCGCCTTGGTCGGGATGGTCCTTTCCTGGATCATGCGCATCCATCTCGGATTCGGCAGCTATGCCATACCGGGGCTGCACCTGCTCTCCAAAACCGGCGCGCCGGGCAACGTAATGACGCCCGAGTACTACCTGCAACTGATGACCATGCACGGGACGATCATGGTCTTCTTTGTGCTCACCACCGCCCCGTTCGCCGCATTCGGCAATTTCTTCTTGCCCATCCAGGTGGGCGCGGAAGATATGCCGTTTCCGCACTTCAACATGATGTCGTTCTGGGTCACATTCGTGGCCTTCCTGGTCCTGGTTGCGTCGTTCTTTACGGGCACGGGCCCAACCCTGGGCGGCTGGACCCAATATGCACCGTTGAGCGCTATCGGTGAGGCGGGCGGCCCCGGCCAGGGGCTGGGCGTGGTTCTTTGGGCAAGTTCGATTGCCATTTTCTGCGTCGGCCAGTTGCTGGGTTCGTTGAACTTCATCACGACGACCCTCGACATGCGCACCAAGGGCATGTCCCTGATGCGGCTCCCGCTCAGCGCCTGGGGCTGGTTCATTACCTCGATCATGGGCCTGACGGCGTTTGCCGTGCTGATGCCCGCCTGCATCCTGCTTATTCTCGATCACGTTGCCGGAACCAGTTTCTTCGTGCCCGCAAACACAGTGATCAGTGACCAGGTGTTGCCGCATACGGGCGGATCGACTCTGCTCTGGCAGCATCTGTTCTGGTTCTTCGGACATCCCGAGGTCTACATCGCAATCGTGCCCGGCATGGGCATCGTTTCCCACATCCTGATTACCAACATGCGCCGGCCCATGCTAAGCCACCGAGTGCTGATTTATTCATTCGGCGCGCTTGCTGTCCTCAGCTACATGGTTTACGGACACCACATGTTCGTCAGCGGGATGAATCCCTATTCCTCGCTGGCCTTTTCGTTCCCCACGCTGGTGATCACAATTCCATCCACGATCGTCGTGCTGATCTGGCTGGGCAGTCTGTATGGCGCCAAGTTGCGCATCAACTCGGCATCGCTATTCGCGCTGGCTTTCATTTCGATGTTCATCAGCGGCGGCGTGAGCGGCTTTTTCCTGGCTCAGCCTTCGATCGACATCATGTTGCACGCCACCTATTTCGTGGTCGGCCACTTCCACCTGGTGATGGGAGTCGCGGCCATGTTCGGCATCTTCGCCGGAACCTACTTCTGGTTTCCCAAAGATGACCGGCCGCATGATGAACGAGACTTTGGGCAAGGTCCACTTCTGGATGAGCTTCGTCGGTGCGTACTGCATCTTTATGCCATTCCACTACCTGGGAATCGCCGGCAACGTGCGCCGCTACCAGGCCTTCACTGACGATTATCTGATTCCGCTGATTCCCGTGCACAAGTTCATCACGATCGCCGCGCTGTTTACGGGCTTCGCCCAGTTGATTTTCCTTTACAACCTGATCCACAGCCGGTTCAAAGGCGCAATTGCCCCGAACGACAACCCGTGGGAAGGCACTTCGCTGGAATGGAGTACGGCCACGCCGCCGCCCCACAACAATTTTGGCGACAAGATGCCGGTGGTTTACCACGATCCGTACCAGTACAGCGTCGAGGGCTCCAGCGCCGACTACGTGATGCAGACCTCGCCGGAGCAACTTAAGAGCGCGAACGACGAGAAGTAGCTTCGAGCGCACAGACGGTTCAGCAAGGAGAGTTAGCAGTATGGCAACCACGGTTCACCAACCGCCGAAAATCGAAGGCGCCGTGTACCGCCAGCGCTCCGGCAATGGTGGCTGGCGCAATCTGGTTCCCGCCGACGGAGACCTGCGCCGAGTCAAAGACTCCTCTCCCCCTCCCGCGAGTACCGGCATCTGGGTCATCCTGGCGTCCATCACCATGACCTTTGCCGCCTTCACCAGTGCTTTGATCGTTCGTCAGGGCGGTGCGACGGATTGGCGCCACTTCACTCTGCCCCCTGTGCTTTACCTGAACACTCTGGTGATCGTCGCCAGCAGCATTACTCTGGAAATGTCGCGCCGCCGGATCGCAACGTTTATGGGAGGCGTGCAAGATAAAGACAAAGATCACACTGCCAGTCCGGCGCGATGGCTATATGTGACCCTGTTCTTGGGATTGCTGTTTGTTGCCGGGCAGACTTTGGCCTGGACGCAACTCAGGTCCCAGGGATTCGGACTCGCTACCAATGTGAGCTACTCGTTTTTCTATGTGCTGACCGTAGCGCATGCTCTCCATGTGTTTGGGGGGCTCGGCGGTTTGGTCCGCGTGATCGGGAAGCTGAACCGATCCGTTCTGCGCCGCAGCACTCTGGACGCCACCTCGCATTACTGGCATTTCATGGGCGCGCTGTGGCTGTATCTGCTTTTGCTGCTTTGGATGAAGCTGTAATCCAGTCGAAGCTAGGAGGCAAAGTGAGCCAAGCCGATCTTTCAATTCACGGGCAGGTGTCGCGAACCAGCGCGACGGAGATAATGACTGCGCCCGCATTCTCGGTCCCCGCCAAGAAAATGGCGATGTGGCTGTTCATCATCGCAGATAGCGCCACCTTTGCCGGATGCCTGGTCGCCTACGGATTCATCCGCAACGCCACTCCCGATTGGCCGAGGCCTTTTCACAGCATCATCAATGTCGCTGCCATGACTCTGATTCTGCTGACCAGCAGCTTGACCATGCTCATCGGTGTGCGCTCGGCTGAGCAGGGCGACAAGGCCAAAGCCTTCCGCTGGACGATGATCACCGCTGTTCTCGGAATCCTTTTCGCCGTGCTGCACATTCGGGAATGGATGGGAATGATCGGGGAGGGAGCGACGCTCTTCCACAATCCCTGGGGCACGCCTCTGTTCGGCTCATTGTTTTTCAGCATCACCGGCTTGCACCTGCTGCACGTCACCGGCGGCGTTGTCGCTCTGATCGCGGTCGGACTGCGCTACCAGGGTGGACGCTACAAAGCGGATGACCTCGAGATTACCGGACTCTATTGGCACTTCGTGGATCTGGTTTGGATGTTCGTGGTGCCGCTGGTCTATCTTTTGAACTTAGCTCACTGAGACGAAAAGAAGCAGGAGCACATCACTATGACTACCGCCGTTGAGCAAGGAAGTCGTGGAATTGGGAAGGACCTGATCGTCTACGTTTGCATACTGGCCCTGGCGGGGATCCAGTTCGTCATCGCCTATCAGGATATCAGCGCCTCCCAGATGTTTGTGCGCATGCTGATTGTCGCTATCGTCGAAGCCGCGCTGGCCCTTCTGTTCTTCATGCATTTGTGGGAAAATCGCGGGCTGAAGTGGTTTGTCTTGATTTTCACGGTTGCCGTGATCCTTGGAATGCAGTACGGATGGACCGACAGCTTCCGTTTGGGGAACGGCGTACCGTGGGCTAGGTAGAATTGATTGTCATCCTGAGCAAGGGTTTTTGCGCCGCGAAGAGCCTGTCCCGAGCTTGCCGAGGGAATCTGGGCGAGCCGCGCGAAGGGCCGCGTTCTTTGCGATCCAATGATCGCGTGTTTGGCTCGCTTCCGTATCATATTGGTTCAAAACATGAAGCTTTCCAAATCGATCTGGATTTTGGTCATCGGGCTGGCGGGACTGCTCCTCCTGCTAGCGCCGGCTCCGGTCTTTGCCCAGAGCTGCGCGCTATGCTATACGCAGGCCGCGTCCGCGGGCTCGAGGATGATTCAGGCCTTGCGCAGCGGAATCCTGATCCTCATCGCTCCCCCAACCTTCATGACCATCGGCATGATTGTCGTCTGCTATCGCAAACGCAATCAAACTCGCGATGATGATGGCAACGAATCAGACCGCAAATGGAAGCACAACGATCCCTCTGACGATCCGCTACCCAAGGAATAGAAAGAATAGTAGGAGCGTTTCGTATCGCAGGGATGGCCGCGCGTATCCCAAGGGATTTGTCAGAGTGCGGCGGTTCCTCTATCACTAGACCGCCTGCCACCACCGCCGCCAGCAAGGGTTGTAACCCATATTAAGTAGAAGGCCTAGGGATAGCTAACGTACTGAAATGATGGTGGCCAGGGACGGAGTTGAACCGCCGACGCCAGCCTTTTCAGGGCTGCGCTCTACCACCTGAGCTACCTGGCCACGCGCGAAACCCGCTTATCTACCGCGGGCCACGAGCATCGTTCGCTTCACGCTGATTGTTGCGGGATTACCAAGCGAATGAAACACATCACTGCCGGGCGCGTGCGGAACGCTCTTGATTATAGCAACGGTGGCGAGTTCACTCAACGTCAGC
>CAWIIH010000003.1:0-262623 GCA_963836115.1 uncultured Acidobacteriaceae bacterium
CACAGCTTCCTCCGTGGTGGTGCTGGCGATTTCGAGCAGGACTACCAGCGCGTCGGCGTGCAGCTTCCATAGCGACGACATGCTCTGGCTGCGTTTGAGTTCTTCGAGTTCAGTGTTGACCCTTGCCACGCAGGAAACCAGTTGGATCAGCATGCGGGCGATATCAGCGCGGAGACTCTTTTCCTCGAGGAAGCTGGCGTTGTAGGCTTCGGCTTCTGGCGTGGTCAGCGTCAGATTGAAGAAGCGCATGGGCACAATCTGGCGGTACTTGGGATCGGCCACGCGGACAAAGACCCGGATAGATTCCTCAACGCGGCGCAGTTTGCCTTCTTCGGCGGAGATTTGCTGCGCCGTGATGACCGGTGGTTGGAATGCCTGAGCCGGCGCCGGAAGGTTAGCGGCGACAGCGCGTGCAGGTTTGGCGGCGGCTGAGGCCCCGCCAGAGGCTCTTTGCCCAACCGCGGGCGCTAGCAACGACTTGCGGATGGGCGGGCGCCGGTCCAATTCCTTTTTCAAGTGGGAAACGCGGCGAAATTTTTCCAGCGCGCTGCCGTAGTCGGCCTCGAGCATTTCTTTCTGCTCGATCGCGGCCACGTGGTCGACGGTGACTTCCACGCCGTCTACGGTGCTGAGAATGCTGCCTCCCATTTCGTCCAGGGCCTGAGCGAATTGTTTGATCTCTGCCAGGGCCTTGGCGAAGAGCTGGTCAAAGCGCGCGCCGAACGTGGCATTGTGGGCCGCGACCGTGGCCAGCACGCCGGGATGATAGAAGGAAGAATCCAGCCAGCGCTTCAGTTCGCGCACTCGGGAGACGATGCCGGAGTCCATGAGCGAGTTGAAATCGCGATAGTGGGCAATCTCTTCGCGCAACGGATCGAAGTTGCGCAGCAGTTGCACGTGTTCTTCCGGAAGCGAGGGCACATCGGTATCTGCAAGAATTTCGATCAGGGCAATTTCGAAGGGAGAAAGCGGCAATGCTCCGTCCAGTCCGTAGCCATGCTGCTGCCACTGACCATGGACGCGAGGATGGCGATACAGAAACGTTGCCACCAGATCGGTCTTGTCGCGGTTGATATCGCTGGGCTCGCGGCGCCGCACGAAGTAACGGAGCAGAGCCTCAGCGACTTCCGAATCCGTGTCTGGAGTGAGGGCCTGCCGCAGCATTGCGGGTGTGATGGCCATATCCAGCACCTGCAGCCAGCGATACATGCGGGAAAGCGTTTCAGGAAGATCCGCTTCCGAGTGGCGGAGCGAGACCTCATCGAGCCCGCTCGGAATGGGTACATCGCCGCCGAGCAAATCTTGCATCAGCTTCTGGTAAAAACCCTGGACTGTCGCCAGGATTGCTAACTCAAATTTTAGATCCTCAGCCAAGAAACGCTCCCGCGAACGGGTTTCTCCTCGCAAGTTGAGGGAATTCTTCACTGTGTTCAAGTAAAGACGAAAGTCACCAATGCCGCAAGTTACCAGTGGAACGACGCTAGGATGCTCCACTTCCATTTTCCGGAGGTACATGGCCTTCCGCGCAGCGAGAGGCGTGCTTAGAAAACTACGGTCTTGTTGCCATAAAGAAGAACGCGATTTTCGACGTGCCAGCGAACCGCGCGGGAGAGTACGACTTTCTCGAGGTCGCGGCCTTTGCGGATAAGGTCTTCAACGTTATCGCGGTGAGAGACGCGGACCACGTCCTGTTCGATGATGGGACCGTCGTCCAGCACTTCAGTGACGTAGTGGCTGGTTGCGCCAATCAGTTTGACGCCGCGTTCGAAGGCTTGATGGTATGGGCGGGCGCCGATGAAGGCGGGAAGAAACGAGTGGTGAATGTTGATGATGCGCTGCGGATAACAGTTGACGAAGTCGTTGGAGAGAATCTGCATGTAGCGTGCGAGGACCATGAAATCGGCGTTGTGCTCTTTGATCAGCGAATGGACTTGTTCTTCGGCCTGCCGCTTATTGTCTTTGGTGGTGGAGACGACGGTGTAAGGGATTTTGTAGAAGTCGGCGATGGGTTGGTTATCGGGGTGATTGGAGATGATGAGCGGGATCTCGCAGGCAAGTTCGCCGCTCTGGTGACGGTAGAGGAGATCGACGAGGCAGTGGTCGTATTTCGAGACCAGAATGATCATTCGCGGGCGATGCGCGGACTGCGCGAGACGCCAATTCATCCGAAACCTGTCGGCGATTGGAGAGAAATGCTTGGCGAAGTCTACTAGATCAATGTCGAAGTCTTTGGGGTCGAACTCGACGCGCATTAGGAAGAGGCCGGACTCTTCGTCGGCGTGTTCGTCGGCGTGGAGGATGTTGCCGTTGTGACGGTAGACGAAGTCGGCGATGGTGGCGACTTCGCCTTTGGCGTCTGGGCAAGAGATCAGGAGTATGGCGGAGTTCTTCATTTTGTAGCGCCGCCCCTTCGCCCTTGGCTCAGGGCAGGCTAGGCGGCTGCGTGCCGGCGCTACTTCTTTAGATCCTTCAAAATCTCACGCGCGGCATTCGCCCCTGATCCACCCGTCAATCCTGCGCCGGGATGCGTGCCGCTGCCGCACAGATACAGGTTTTCGATCGGCGTGTGGTAGCGCGCCCAGTCCAGCAGCGGACGCATGGTGAAGAACTGGTCGAGCGCGAGGTCGCCGTGGAAGATTTGTCCGCCGGTTAATCCGTAGACGTCTTCGAGATCCTGCGGCGTGATGATCTGGTGGCGTCAGAATCAACTCGGGAAGATTCGGGGCGTATTGCGCGAGCGTTTGCACCACCGTTTGGCCGAGCGCTTTGCGCTGGTCTTCCCAATCGCCCTTCAGCTTGTAGGGCGCGTACTGCATGTAGATCGACATCACGTGCTTGCCTTCGGGCGCGAGCGTGGGATCGGTGAGCGACGGGATCGTGGCTTCGAGATAGGGGTGAGGCGAAAAGTTGCCGTACTTGGACGCATCGAAGGCACGCTCCAGGTAGTCGATCTCGTGGCCGATGTGAATGCGTCCCTTAAGCGCGTTGCCGTCGTCGTTTTTCAAGGCGGTGAAGGTTGGCAAGGCGGAGAGCGCGAGGTTGACCTTTGCGACCGTGCCATTGCCGCGGTAATGCTGGAGCTTCTGCACGAAGTCGGGGGAAAGATGCATGGGATCGGTGAGCTTGAGCAGGGTGCGCTTGGGGTCGGCGTTGGAGATGACGGCCTTGGCATTGATCTCTTCGCCAGTGCCGAGCAGCACGCCGCTAGCCAGCGCCGTCTTTGACGCGAATCTCGATGACCTCGGCTGCGGTGCGAATCTCTGCTCCTGCGGCCTTCGCGGCCGAGGCCATAGCTTGCGTGAGCGCGCCCATTCCGCCGGCGGCGAAGAACGCCGAGCCGGCGGGATGAGAATCTCCGGCGGCGCGAATCAGCAACTGCAGACTGCTTCCAGCCGACCACGGGCCGAGAAACGTTCCGAAGATTCCGCGAGCGGCTACGACCGCGCGCAACAATTCGGTCTCGAAGTATTCCGCAACCAGATCGGCCACAGCCATGGGGCCCCAGCGCAGGACGCGGTACATATCGCGCTTGCCGAGGTTGCGGAGGGCGCGGCCGGTCTTGAGCATGCTCCAGAGATCGCTGCCGGTGGGGTGGTCGATGTCGGGCGGAGTGGTCGCAAGCGCTTCCGCCATTACTTTGCTGATCTTTCCCAATGATTTCTCGAACTCGGAATACTTGGCCGCGTCCTTCTGCGAGAAGGCAGCGATTTGCCCGGCGGATTTCTTTTCGTCCTGATAGAGCGAGAGTGCGCGACCGTCGGGCGAGAGCGCAGTCACACACGTCTCTGGCGTGATCAGCCTCAGACCGTGCTTCTCGAGTTGCATGTCGCGAACGATGTCTGGACGGATGGGGCCGGCGCTGTGCGCGAGCGTGGAGCAGCGGAAGCCGGGATGGAATTCGTCAGTGATTGCGGCACCGCCGATCTGGGCGCGGCGCTCGAGAACGAGAGGCTTGAATCCCGCTTTGGCGAGGTAGAACGCGGTGACCAGGCCGTTGTGGCCGCCGCCGATGATGACGAGGTCGCAGGTGCGAGTTGTGGGGGTTGTGGTCATAGAGTGAATCCCTTAGCTGCACGGGTAGAACGCCTCGCGGAGGACAAGCGCGATTTAGGGCGTAGGGATCCTTCGACTGCGGTTGTCCTTCGCGCTTTCCGCGCGAAGGACAATCCTCGCTCAGGATGACAGTGCATATTCTTATGCTGCTCCCTTGCTATCTTTCAACATTTCCAGAGCTGCGAGACGTCCTGGTGCGCCCATGATGCCGCCGCCGGGATGCGTGGCCGAGCCGCACATGTAGAGATTCTGGATGGGCGTGCGAAAGCGCGCGTAACCCGGCGCTGGTCGGAGGAAGAAAAGCTGCTCCAGCGAAAGTTCGCCCTGGAAAATGTTGCCTTCGCTCAATCCCCACTCGCGTTCGAGATCGAGGGGAGTAATGACTTGCCTGTGGAGAATGATGTCTTTGATGTTGGGCGCGTATTCGGCGATGGTGTTGACGACGGCATCGCCGAAGGCTTCTTTCTGATCGTCCCAGTTCAAGCCATGACGCAGCTTGTAGGGCGCGTACTGCACGAAGCAGGAGAGCACGTGCTTGCCCGGCGGTGCGACCGAAGGATCGGTGAGCGAGGGGATCACCATGTCGATGTAGGGGCGGCGCGAGAAGTTGCCGTACTTGGCGTCGTCGTAGGCGTGCTCCATGTATTCGACTGAGGGTGAGATGGACATAGCGCCGCGCAGGTGCGGGCCGGGCTCGGGCATGCACTTGAAATTCGGTAGTCCGTCGAGTGCCATATTCACTTTGCCGGATGAGCCGCGGTATTTGAAGCGGTTGATATCTTCGAGAAAGTCGGCGGGAAGATGTTCGGCTTCGATGAACTTGTTGAAGGTGAGCCGCGGATCGACGCTCGACGAAATTGTTTCGGCGTAGATTTCGTCGCCGTTAGTTAGAACCACTCCCTTTGCCTTGCCGTCGTTGACGATGATTTTCGCGATGGCGGCCTGGGTGCGAATTTCTGCGCCAGCTTCGCGGGCTGCGTCGCCGATGGCGTTTGAAATTGCCCCCGTGCCTCCGCGCGCAAAGCCCCAGGCGCGGAAAGCGCCGTCAATTTCTCCCATGTAGTGGTGGAGCAAAACGTAAGCGGTGCCGGGAGAGCGGACGCCGAGGAATGTGCCGATGATGCCGGAGGCTGACATTGTTGCCTTGAGCACGTCGGTTTCAAACCATTGATCGAGAAAATCGATGGCGCTCATGGTCATGAGCTGGACCTGGTTGTACTTGTCGTAGCTCGACATGCTCTGGAAGCGGCGGCCGATGAAGAGCAACTTCATCAGTTCGCGCGGGTTAAGCGTGTTGGGATCGGGCGGCACCATGCTCAGAATCGGCTTCACGAAACGGCACATGGCTTGCATGGCTTTGCCGAATTCGTCGTAGGCTTCGGCGTCGACGCGGGAGTGGCGGGCGATCTCGCGGTGAGTTTTCCCGTGGTCGTTCACGCGCCACAGATAATCGCCGCTGGGCATGGGGGTGAAAGTGCCGTCGAGCGGGAGGATCTCGAGGCCGTGGCGCGGGAGATCGAGGTCGCGGATGATTTCCGGGCGCAGCAGCGACACAACGTAGGAACACACGGAGAACTTGAAACCAGGAAAGACTTCTTCCGTGCAGGCCGCGCCGCCGAGAACGTGGCGGCGTTCGAGCACCAGAACCTTCTTTCCGGCGCGGGCGAGGTAGGCGGCGTTGACCAGGCCGTTGTGACCGCCGCCGATCACGATTACATCGTATGAGTTAGCCATTAGCTCTTAGCCTTTAGCTGTAATCGCTTGCTGGGTTGAGAATATGAACGAAGAAATACTAGCGCAGGATTGGGGTGCGCGTATTAGAGACCGCTGGGCAGAACGCTCCAGCTGCGGAGGACGTTCGATAGGACTGGGGTGAGTGAGTGCATGAGTCGAACGTCATTCTATCGGGAATGAGATGTTTTGTCTGCAAGATTGACCGGCGCGGAAGTGGGCTACATTTCGAAGAGCCGCGTATATTAACCCAGGAGACGCATACCTGACTGTGAACGCCATAACCGCAGTGCACGGACAACCTGATAGAAATACGAAAGTCAACAATCTATAGCCATGCCGTAGCGATCTTGAGGTTCCTTGTCAGCCGGACGAGAGGCGAGCCAAGTAGTCGGTTGCCAATCCTGCCTCGACTCGCGCCATAGCGCGGCCAATCGAGAACAAGATCCGAAAACAGCGATAGCCGCTCCTTCAATGGAGGTCGTAAACAAATACGCGATCAGGGGGTACTGGAACTCGCTGCCCCTCGTCCTTCCACGAGGCTCCGAGAGCTAACCCGATCCAATTTGATTTGCTCTCCAACGGGACGGCCTCGATCAGAGGAGCGCCAAGATAAATACCCTTGTTTTTGCTAAATCGCGGTGCCAATCGATACTGCGGCCAATTTGATTGTAAGGACACCCCTGCGAAAGGATTTGTAATAACCGTTTCCAAGGAGGAAGGCGATCGTCGCACAAAAAAAGAATATGAAGAGTTCACGCGCCACTTAAATCACGATTCTAGCGTTTACGCCGCTCTTTCCGCCCTCCGCTGCTCGTAGGCTTCCCAGAGGGCCACCAAATCCTCTACGCTCCACAGCCTGTCCGACACACCCGCTGCCATAGCCGGGGACGTGCGAGTGTACGGTGAATCTCGATGAAATTGTACGCGAAATAATTGAGGGTAGTGGCAGCGGCGTGGTTCGCCAGTTTCCGGCTGAATCCCTTCGACAAGCCAGTGTAAGGCCTCATAGTAGCCCACTACCGACCAGCGCTTGAGATTTGTTGCGCACGAGATCCCTCGCTCCGGCTGAAAAGCGCCTGCGCTCGGGATGACGCCGTCAGTGAGGGTCCGGCGTATAATCCGTTTTCGAGTTCAATTTTATCGAGGCCACTCCTTTGCCCATTGGAACCGCGTTTCACGAGAGAACTTTTCCGCTTTGCCACAGCTTGAATTACCGCGAGTGGTCGGGTTACTACACGGTCAGCGTGTATGAGGTGCATCACGAGCACGAGTACAACGCGATCCGCAATGCGGCGGCGCTGATCGATATTTCTCCGCTCTACAAGTACTTGGTCACGGGCAAAGATGCGACGCGGCTGGTGAACCGCGTGATCACGCGCGACATCAACAAAGTGAAAGTGGGGCAGGTGATTTATTGCTGCTGGTGCGATGAAGAGGGAAAGGTTATCGACGACGGGACGATTTCGCGGCTCGAAGAAAATGTTTATCGCTGGACAGCGGCTGACCCGAGTCTGCGTTGGTTCCGGCAGAACGGCCTGAACATGGATGTGCAGGTCGAAGATATTTCCGAAAAAGTTGCGGCACTGGCTTTGCAGGGGCCGACTTCGGCGAAGCTGCTGAAGTCCGTGGCTGAGGCTGACATTGCGAACCTGAAATATTTTCGAGTCACGCACGGCAAGATTGCGGGCGTGCCCGTGGACATTTCGCGGACTGGGTATACCGGCGACCTGGGATATGAAATCTGGGTTCCTTGGAACGACGCAGTTAAGGTATGGGATGCGCTGGCGGATAAGGGCAAGCAATTTGATCTGCATGCGGCGGGAATGCTGGCGCTGGATGTGGCGCGGGTGGAAGCGGGGCTGCTGTTGATTGAAGTGGATTACAGCAGTTCGAAGAAGGCGCTGATTCCGTCGCAGAAGTATTCACCATACGAACTCGGTTTCGCCAAGATGGTGCATCTGGAGAAGGAAAACTTCATCGGCAAGCGGGCGCTGGAACGGGACGCAAAGAATGGTGTGCCGCGGCAACTGGCCGGCGTGGAAGTGGATTGGACCGAGGTGGAGGCGCTCTATGAACGCTATGGCCTCACGCCGGCCGCGCCGAGCCAGGCTTCGCGCGTGGCGGTGCCTTTGTACTCCGGGGAAAAGCAGGTGGGCAAGGCCACGACTACGAGTTGGTCGCCGATTCTGAAGAAGATGATTGCGCTGGCCAGCCTGGAGACGGCCCACTCGAAGCTGGGAACGCAGTTGCAGATGGAAGTGACGATCGAGGCGGTCCGATTGAAGACGAACGTCAAGGTGACCGGGCTGCCATTCTTTAACCCTCCGCGGAAGACGGCGAGCCCGGTATAGGCATCCCGAAACCTCTGCAATAGGACTGTTGGCTTTTCTGCCCCCGCCCTCCCAGGGATGTGTCCCACGCTGAACCCTATGAAGCTGTCTCCAGCGAAATGTCGTATGCGTTCCTCGCACGCATCAACTCATAAACATTTAGCAGAGTTTTAATCCGACTGACACGTTGGTGTAACAAAGTTGCTCTATCGTGGGCGCTCCGGAGAATCGGGGATTTCAAAGTCACATCGGAGGAGAGCAACTATGCGTTTGTTCCGCGAAATGGTTCATGTGCTCCTTAAGAGGGTACTGGCCGGTACCAAGAGAGAGATTGCCTTTCTGGGATTCTTAGCTGTGCTGACAGGCTCAGTGCGCGCTCAACAGGGGGCCGTTCCGACAGGTATTCCGCATCTTGATCACGTTTTCCTCATTATGATGGAAAACCACGGTTACACCGAGATTCTCAAGAACCCCAACGCCATTTTCATCAACCGCTACGCGCGGCAAGCCAATTCCGCGACCAACTACTTTGCGGTCGCCCACCCCAGCCTGACGAATTATCTGGAGGTGGTTGGCGGCTCGAATTTCGGCGTTCACAGCGACAACAACCCGGATTGGCACAACGCTTCGTGCGTAACCAACCTCGCCTCCGGAACGGTCAATACCGATAACCCTCCGAGTCCAGACATTTGCCCCATCTCGGGGAGCGGAACCGACGCCGCCACTCCAGTGCTCGACTGCACCAACGAGGTCACAGGTCCGCCGTGCGAAATGAACATCGACGGCGTTCATTCCTATCCGGCCGTCTCAACCACGCTGGGCATTACAATCGCCGAGCAACTCGTTGCCGCCGGAAAAAGCTGGAAGACCTATCAGGAGAATCTTCCGACGTCCGGCCCCGACCTGGTGGATTACAGCGACGGCAACTTCACCAACAATACCGATTTCAGCTTGATCAATCCGCAACTGAATCCGCCATTGACCACCAGTGACATCGTTCAGCTTTACGCATCCAAGCACAATCCCTTCGTCTACTTCCAGGACGTGCAGCAAGGCACCAACCCTAACGTCAGCTACGCCAACATGAGAGGGTTCGATGGGCTGCATGGCCTGTGGGGAGATCTGGCGGCCGGGAAAGTCCCGAGTTTCTCCTACATCGTGCCCAATCAGTGTAACGACCAGCACGGACGCGGCAACGGCACCGCCTTCTGCGGCTTTGATCCGGACGACAACGGCACGCAGGCGGGCCTGAACCCGGCATTGATTGTCCTGGGCGATCAGGTTGTGCAGAAGATCGTGTCCGCGATTCATGACTCTCCAGTCTGGAAGACCGGCAATAACGCCATCGTGGTGATCTGGGATGAAAACGACTACGCGGTGCAGCCCATCATCAACCAGGTGGTCACCATCGTGGATACCAACTACGGCTCGCGCGGACTGCAGAGCGCGCAATATTACACTCACTTCTCCTTGCTCAGATCGATCGAGGGAGGGTTTGGACTGCCTTGCCTCAACCACGCCTGCGACTCAACGACCGAGGTTATGTCGGATCTCTTTGGAAGCCGTTAAGGGAAGGCCGCGTGTCTCATTGATCGGACCATTCCGGCAAGAGACATAACCCGAATCGCCGATCTGATTGCGCCGCCACAAAGTGGTTGGTGGATCAGATCGGCGATTAAGTGTTACTTGGTGAAGAACGGATCTTTAAGGCTACGATGAGGGCACCGGGCGGCAAGCGGCAAGAAGGCAAGACGGACTTTGTTTCTTTGCCAGGTCAATCACAACTCTTGAAGGGAACGGTACCGCAGGCAGAGCAGACTCAGCTCTTGGGCGATGGCCGCTTCCGGGCGGGCTCGGTCGCGGAATATTTCAGCAGACACCACACGCCCGAAACGCGTGTTTTGGGCAACGAGCGATCGCGGTTATTTTCTCTTGCGCAGTAGGTTCTCTTCTGCGGATAGGCGAATCCGAGCAGATGTCAGCGCGGGATGTAGCTGCCCACGAGCGGGCTGACCTGCTTGGCAAAGGCGAGCAAACGTCGTTGGCCAGCGTCCGGTTCTTCCCCCGCCTGCAGCGGAGTGTTGATTCGAACGAGGGCATCATCGTTCCGGTTCGAACGAAGAGAATCGAATACCAGATAAAAATCGGCCCAGTCTTCGCTGGCGACGCCTCGACCTCGTCCCCAGAACCAGAAGAGAACCAGTTGGCGATCGGGTCCCTTCGTGATCACATAACGATTGGCAGGGAAAGGCATAAAGCCGGGGAGGGAGAGTGTGGTTGTAGCGGACTCCACCGTCGACCAACCCGAACCGGCGAGACAATCCTCGGGCAAGTGGCGGCGCAGTCCCGCGCGTTGATTCGGGAAATAGGCGAGATACAGATCCACCCCAGGGCCCTTCGTGTTTTGATCCTGGTAGTCTCGAAGCAGGAACTCACCGCGATCAAGTTTATTCAGAGTTTCCGGAGGAATGGGAATATCGGCGCCAATCCATTCGCCCAATCGAAGCGGAAACGCCGCCAAGGATGTTCGCGGAGGAGCAACAATATTCCGGGTACGCATGTGCTGGAAAAGGCCAGTGCCGGCCAGCAAGACCGCCACTACCGCGAAACGTGCGTTCCAGGAGATCACGCACCCTCCTTTTGATTCCCAGATTCCGGCGTGCCCGGATAGAGAATCCGCAGCAAGCAATGGAAGAGAAAAAGCGTGGCCAAGGAAACCATGAAAATCAGCCATCCAGAAAGTATGTGAAAGCTTCCCTGAGCTTTTTCGAGGCCCCAGTGTTGCAGGACAAGGCCGGTTGCGGAGATGCGCAAAGCATTGGCTAGAACTGAAATCGGAACCGCGGCCAGGGCGAGCAAAACTCGCATTCCGATCTTCCTCTCAACCAGGTAACCATAAACGATGGCCAACGTGACCAGCGAGAACAGAGATTGAATACCGCTGCATGCCTCCGCGACCTGCATCCTTGCCCCGGATAACAGAAGGATGTTGCCTTCCCGGGCCACCGAAACGCCAGCGAGCGTTAACAAGAAGGTGGCAGTCTTCGAGGCGAGGATCTGCAGTGGAAACGTGACCCAACTAAAGATGGTTGACGAGGGGACCATCAGAACCAGGAAGGCCAATGGAAACGACACCGCAAGCAGGTATCGCCAACCGGCAAGAAAAACCACGATCCCGGAGATTAAGAGTAGAAGCGAGAGGCGCGGAAGGAAAAACTCGGAACTGAGCACACCTACCGTCAGGGCAAACAGAGCAAACACCAAGATGACCAGACCTGCCCAGGAGGGCTTCAGGGGAAGTGCGGCTAGTCTTGCGCGGTCTTCCCAAAGCAGAAGCAGTGAAAATGCAGGAACAAAGAAACCGTGGATGTAATTGGGATCTTGCCACCATTGCACTGCCAGCTGGGACACAATTGGCGCGTAAAGCCAGGCGGTCAAAAGCAAAAGAACTCCCGCTTGCCACCAAAAGAGTTTGCGATGACGGGAAACCTGAGTCGTGGAGACAGGCAAAAGCGACGTGGTCGCCATGCCTACTTGTTCCTTCTGTTTTTGCGGGACCGCCAATATACCGCAAGGAGCCCCGACGAAATCAGCAGTAATGATCCAGGCTCAGGAGTGACGGCCAGCGGCTCGCCCGAAGAAGACGAACCAGACGATGGCACGTATATCAGCGGCGGGATAAACCACCATCCGCCTTTCTTCGAGGCGGCGGGGGTGACGGCAGGAGGCGATGGCTCAGGCGCCGAATTCGCAGTCGCCAATGCCGGTGGAGTCGGAACCGGATCTCTCAGGGGTATGGTCCCCTCAAGTTCATCCGGGGAAGGTTCCAGCGGCGAGCCGGTGTCCAGCGGAACCGATGCTACCCGGTTCCCGCAGCGCGTGCGTGCCACAATCTTGCCGTCGGTAATGAGCGTTTCACCCTGATGCAACTTGACTTTCCTCCGAGTCCAGTAAACTCTGTCCCCAATGCGGTAGGAAACATACATCGCTTGCTCCGCCGCCAGTTGCACAAGGCGAGCACGCCGATCATCGAACCCCCGGAAGTGTCGTGACACCACCGGGTCATATTCCATGATATGTTTCAATTCGGCTGGATTCGCCACTCCGCCGCGAATGACAGAATAAGGGTAAACGACGCCGTCGACACGGTGTGCGAGGGGCTTCGAGCCGGACGGGCGAGCCTGTGACGCAAAGTCGTCGCGCTGACTTCGAGTCAAACCACTCCCGGGTTTTCCCGAGGATAAGTATGAGGGGTTAGAGGACGGCTGCTGGCGAGCGAACTGCCAAGTAACCACAGTCGCCGCCCCTAGAAGAAGCAACGCCAGCCACTTGCTCCGGACTCGCCAAGGGCGATGACGGTGCCGCCGTCTATGGCGTAGACTCTCGATCGTCTCTCCCTGGAGATCTCTCACGTCAGGGCACCGATGGTGCCAGAGCGACACAATGCCTCACAATTCACTTTCGATGCTAGGCGGCTGCCGAAACAGTGTCAATGGCCCGAAAGAAGGGGTCAGTCCCGTTTTTCCACAGGCAAGGGGTATCCAAACTGACCAACTACCAAAGAAGGGTATGAGTATGCCGCTCGAGAAACATCAGCCCCAGGCCCGCTGCACGCCACCGTGCATCTCCGCTAAAGACATACCGATAATCCACACGAGCGGTTCAACCAGTTGGGGACTGTGCAAAACGCGTTAGATGCTAGCGCGCCGGTTCGGCGACCCGGATGTGCGGCTCCACGAGAGCAAGCAGCTTGTCCTTCAGGAAAGGTCCGCTTGCCAGCAGGCCCGAGAGAAGCGGATCGCGGCGATTGGCGGTCAGGACGGTCTTTTCCAGAGTGCTGACAAATCCGCCTGCGCTCTGCACCAGGGCTGCTCCCGCCACCACATCCCACTCGTTCTTGGGAGTCAGTGTGAAAGTAATGTCCGCGAGTCCAGCCGAGACCAGGGCCAGCTTGTAGGCCACAGAGCCCATGGGCCTGATCTCAAAAGGAGCGTTCTCAAACGCTTTCCATTCGCCGCGCTTGACCTCGCTGCGGCTGGCGAGGACCAGGGCCCCATCCAGCGTGGTGCGCTGGCTGGGCTGCGCAGGCTTGCCGTTGTAGGTGACGCCAGAGTCGATCGTCCCCAGGAAGGTCTCGTCGGTGGCTGGATTGTAGATTCCACCGGCCACGGGACGGCCGTTCTCGACGAACCCGATCGAGGCGCAAAACTCCGGGATGCCTTTGACGAACTCGCGAGTGCCGTCGAGCGGATCAACCACCCAAACGTGCGAGCGCTGCAGGCGAACAGGATCGTCCACACTCTCTTCGGAAAGCCAGCCTTCTCCGTCGCGCAGCAATTCCTTGCGCAGAACGGCGTCGAGAGCGCGATCCGCTTCGGTCACGGGATCGTGCCCGATTTTGTATTCGGTTTCAATCGCTCCCGGGGTGAAGCGGGCGAAGACCGCGCGCGAGGCTTCCAGCGCGGCGTGAATGCGTTTCAGTATTGGAGCGTAGGATTTTGATTCCATAGTTTCTCTTAACCGGTCCAGTTTCTTTCAACTGCTCTTAATGAAAACTGACAACTGAAAACTGTTTTCAAGCCATTAACATGCGGGCGCCCGTAGCCAGCAATACCGCGCACAGAATACGTCGCAGCCAGGGCACCGGAACCCGCGTACTCAAGTAAGAACCCAGCAATCCTCCCGGGACCGAGCCGATCAGAAGCGCCCCCACCAGGTGGGTATCGACATTGTGCATCCGAAAATGGAGAAGACTGGTTACGCCGGTGAGCAGCAAGGCATGCACGATGTCGGTGCCCACCATAACTTTCGGCTGAAAGCTGTAGAACAACAAAAGCATCATCATGACAATGCTGCCGGAGCCAACCGAAGTGATGCCCACCAGAAAGCCCGCCACCAGGCCGATGAGCGACATCCAGGCGAACGACTTCATCGTTGGCGGCTTGGCTGCAGCACGGTCCTCGATCTTCTTCTGGAAGAACAAGAAAGTCGGAATGCAGATCAGCAGGACTCCGACGCAAACGGTGATGAAGTGATTGACGCCATCGCCGTACACCTTGCGCAGATGAGACAGGAGACTTACGCCCAGATAGGAGCCCGGAGCGCTGCCGATGATCAGCGCCAAGACCACCTTGCGCCGCACCGTGCCTTTGCGCAGGTGAACAATACTGGCGCCGATCTTAGTAGCAAAGTTGAAGAGCGCATCCGATCCAACGGCGCGGATCGCAGGCACGTGCAAACCGAAGATGAGAATCGGGAGCAGCAGAACGCCGCCCCCAACTCCGGTCATTCCGATGAGGGTCCCAACAAAAAATCCCACCAGGCTCTTGATCAGCAGATCCATGACAGTACTGGTTCCGGCCTCTAAACCGAGTCCGCGGTGGTTCCGATGAAGCCTTCCCTTTCCAGGTGCAGGATGATCTCCTGCGCCGCTTCTTCGGGGGACAACTCGCCAGTATTGATGGTGACCTCGGCATCGGCAGGAACTTCATAAGGGTCGGAGATGCCCGTGAATTCCTTGAGAATTCCGGCGCGCGCCTTGGCGTACAAGCCTTTGCGGTCACGCTGCTCGCAGACATCCACAGAGGTGGCGATGTGCACCAGAATGAACCCTCCGTAAGGCTCGATCATCTGCCGGACATGCTTGCGGGTCGCGTCATAAGGCGCGATGGGTGCGCAAATGGCAATACCGCCGTTCTTGGTAATTTCCGATGCCACGTAGCCGATGCGCCGGATATTGATGTCGCGGTGCTCCTTGGAGAAGCCGAGTTCGGACGACAAATGCTTGCGCACCAGGTCGCCATCCAGCAGCGTAACCGGACGCCCACCGGCTTCGAGGAACTTGGTCACCAATACATTGGCGATGGTTGACTTGCCGGAGCCGGAAAGTCCGGTGAAGAAGACGGTCACGCCTTGTTTGTGACGGGGCGGAAAGCTGCGGCGCAATTCCGCTACGACTTCGGGATAAGTGAACCAGGCAGGAATCTCGCGGCCTTCGTTCAGACGCTGGCGAAGTTCGGTGCCCGAGATGTTCAGCACGCGATCTCCCTTTTTGACTTCGTCGTCGGGAACGTATTTGTCCTGATCCTCGAGGTAGACCATCATGTTGAAGGGCACCATGGTCACGCCAATGTCGCCTTCGTGTTTCTTGAAGACCTCCTGCGCCTCGTAGGGGCCATAGAAGGGCTTGCCGTCGGCGTCCTTGCCGGGACCGGCGTGATCGCGGCCCACAATGAAGTGAGTCACGCCATGATTCTTGCGGATGAGGGCGTGCCAGATAGCTTCGCGTGGTCCGCCCATGCGCATGGCGAGCGGCAGCAAGGAAAGTTTGGCGGTAGATTGCGGAAACTTCGAGAGCAACAGTTGATAGCAGCGTACGCGCGTGTAGTAATCCACGTCGCCGGGCTTGGTCATGCCTACGACAGGATGAATCAGCAGGTTGGCTTCAACTTGCTTGGCGGCGCGGAAGGCAAGCTCAACGTGGGCGCGGTGCATGGGATTGCGAGTCTGGAAGGCGACCACACGGCGCCAGCCCACGCGGGCAAACTCGGCGCGCACCTCGGCAGGAGTCAAACGCAGGTCGCGAAAATCGTAGTGGGTGGGGATCTGGGCCGCCTCGATCTTTCCTCCAACGTACCAGGGATTCGACTTGTTGGTGGCGTAATCGGCCCCAGGATGGGCGGCGCTGGTGCTGGCAAATACTGCCTGGGCTTCCGCTTTGCGGTCGGGTTGCCAGACTTCTTCCACGTTCAATGCGGCCAACATCACGCCTTCGGGATCGCGCAACGCGACTTTGCTGGTGCCAGAAGTCAGCTTCTTGGCAAATTCCTCGGTAACGTCGAGGGTGATGGGCATGGGCCAGAGCGTTCCGTTGGCCAACCGCATGTTGTGACAGACGCCTTCATAGTCGGCGCGGGTCATGAATCCCCGCAACGGAGAAAAGCCGCCGGTCACCAGCAACTCGAGATCACAGAGCTGGCGGGCGGTGAGGTCCCATGAAGGCCACTCTTTCGAGTGGGCCTTCAATTCGGCGATTCGTTCTGGTTGAGCGATGAGTTGGATGAGTTCTCCACCGTGGGGCGGAATGAGATGGCTGGTCGCGGCTGTCAAGTCCTAAGCCTCCTGGAATTCTTACAGTGTATTGTCTACTACGTTTATTGTCTTTGACTGGATTGCTTCCCAGACTGCATCAGGGTCGGGGGAAACCGGATTGCAGGTTCTTGTGGGAGAGAAAATCCCGAAACGTTACCTGACAGAGTAACACTTCCGGGCAGCGATGAGGAAGCTAAAGATTTGTCCCCTGTGGATAACGAAAGTGTGGAGCAATTCGGCCCCCGAATCCTCTCACAAGGACCAGCCGAGTTCACTACCTAATCGCTGGAGTGTTTTAAGCGAACCTCTACGCGTCGGTTAAAAGCCCGTCCTGCGGCGCTTGAATTAGGCTGCAGCGGCGCGTCCGATCCTACTCCATTCGCGGCAAGCCGCGCTTTGGGGACGTGAAGTTCGTTGACCAGCACATTTCGTACTGCGATTGCGCGGCGGCTGGAGAGGCCCAAGTTGTAGGCTTCCTGACCCAGGCCGTCTGTGTGCCCTTCGAGAGCAACCACGGTCGCCGGGTCTTTCGCCAGCGCGTCGGCAAGTTGCTGCAACCAAGGTCGGTATTGCGAGTCAATCCGGTCGCTGTCTTCGTTGAAGAAAATGCGCCTTAGTTCTTGCTTGTTGTCCGAGGTCTTAGACGTAGCACTTAGATCAGTTGGAAAGGTTCGGACTACTACCTCCTGGGATTGCTCCGAACTGTGGGCTCGCGGATGGTGGACGGTGGCCGTGTTTGCGCCTGGTGAGCCTGGCACAGCGACTAGCGATGCAGGCAAACGGGTGGGCATTGAATAACTTGCCGGCTGACCGTTCTGCACCCCGGCTGATGAATTCCGTGCCCCTGCCTTGACGGTCCCCGAATGCAACAGGGATTTCCCGATGAGCATCAACACCAGAATGCCGGCGAACGCCGCATAAGACAGAGCCTTCGTTCGGGCGACCCGGCTTTGGGAGCGTTTTTTCGCAGTCGGCGGGTTGCCGGGCACGGCCGGAGGATCTGAGACAAAACTCTGCTTTACGTGGGTTTTCCCTCCCTGGTCAAGAGCAAGACCTGAGGCCGCTTTACGCTCGGCTGGTACCTCTTTTTCAGCAGTCTTCCGTGGTGAATTCGTTTCGAGTTTCGCTGTTCCGTCGGCCGGAATCGCGGCCAATGTGCTGCTTTCAATCGCCGCGGAGGGAGTGGGATCCGAAGTGGTTTCGATACTCGCAACAGTCTCGGTGCTTTCCGCCGCATCGTAGTACAACGGGATCACTGGCGTCGCAGAGAGCGGTTGCGACGGCGCGTCCGATTTTGCCGTCAACAGGAGCCGCTGCTCTTCCAGAGCTTGGGTGATGCGCGCGAGGGCCTCGACAACCGAGGGCGGGACGTACTCGCCCGCGCGGGCTGCGTTGCGATCACCAACTGTTCCTGCTTCGTGAAGGATGTTGCCTTCACTCGCAGCTGGCTCCTCATTCGCAATCGCTCCTGTATTGTCCGTTTCCGGCGGCATCCCATTCCTGTCTGGCTGAACTTCGCCCGTACCGCGCAAGATTGCGACTGGCGGCTCCATCTCAAATACATCCGCCAGTGCGCTGTTGAGATCCAGAGCTCGGGCGGCTTCCTCCAGAATGCGCTCGTCGATCGATTTCGCGCGTGCCGCAAAACCCAACATCATGGCGCCGAAGCATAGCGTGTTGATGTTGCGGGGAATGCCTTTGCTGTGATTCCAGATCAGGCGCACTCCGCTCTCAGTGAAGACGTCTGCTCCGCGGTATCCCGCCGTTGTGAGCCGGTGATGGATGTACGCCGCAGTCTCGTGCAGCGCAAGGGGCCTAAGCCGGCTGATGGCGGAAATCCGCTGCCGCAACTGCTCATGTGCCGAAGTTGCCAGTTTTTCCGCTAACTGCGGTTGTCCTGCCAGAACGACCTGAAGCAGCTTGGAGTCTGGCGTCTCAAAGTTCGAAAGTTGCCGTAACGCTTCCAGCACGACTAAATCGAGATTTTGCGCTTCATCTACCACCAGGATTACGCGTTTGTGTTGTTGCGCCGCGCGATAGAGCACTTCGTTGACCTGCTCGAACAATTTATGCAGACTCGTCTCTGCCGAATTTGTTCCCAGTTCGTACAACACAGACTGCAAGAGGTCGTGCGGTTCACTCTGCGGCTGAAACACAAATGCCGTATGGGCGGCGGTGCGAAATCTCTCCAGAAGACTGAACAGCAAGGAGGTCTTGCCCATGCCCGGCTGCCCTATCAGTACCTGAAACCCGAAACCAAAATCGATACCGTTGATCAGAGAGGCCAGAGCTTCCCGATGAGTGTGGCTCTGATAGAGGAAACGTATGTCGGGGGTCACACCGAAGGGGTTCTCCCGCAGTCCGAAATGGGTGAAGAGCTGACTTGGCAACGAGTTTTCTGCGGGGTCGCTATGCACACTACACCTGCCTTGCATATCCTCTGCACATCAACTGCCATCCCTCCAAACGGGCAGTAGTGTCAAGGAATTCAGCCCATACATTAGGATAGGACGATAAGGTGTTTCAGAAAAGGTGAAAGAACTTGCACTCCAAGACCCACAACCGAGTTCGCCAGCTTCCAAGGGGTTGGTGGTGCAGCTTCGTTGCCCGCGATTCGGGTTCACCGTCTTCATTCGAGACCGCCCAGGTTTACCGGCCCAACGCGTACAGGTTTCCGGACCAGTCGTTCAGCTTCCAATCTTGACCGCGGACGCAAATGGCAGCGATATAGCCGGCTCCGGCGGGTACTTCCTGGAGAAGCCAACATCCTGCTTCTGAAGCATCAGGCCGCGTGGCCAGCAGCGCGTTGGTCTCTCCCGGTTCGAGGGACACGTCGAATTGGCTCAGGGGAAGCGATAAGCCGTCGCCCGTAGCTTTGATGTACGCTTCCTTGCGCGTCCAGCAGCGGAAGAATGCGTCGAACTTTTCTTCGCTGGGCAAAGCGGCAAGTGAACTCTGCTCGTGCCTGGAAAAGAAACGGCGCGCGATGGCTTCCAAGTCGAAATCACGACGAACTTGTTCCACATCGACCCCGATCTCTCGTCGGCGGGTAAAAGCGAGCAGGGCGATTCCGCCGGAATGGGAAACGTTAAAGGTGACGCCGCTATCCGCATAGGCTGGCCCCAGAGAAGGTTTTTCTTTTTTGGAGTAGGAGAAGTTCAACCTGCCGGGGTCCGTTGCCAGATAGCTTGCGAGGATTCTTCTCAACAGGGCTCGCGACGCGACAAAGCGCTGACGGTCACGCGAAAAATGGAAGCGGGCAGCACGCGTCATCTCGTCGGAGGACAGCACCTTTTGCCAACTGGCTTCGTCGGCACTCAGAGCCTCGAGATCGACTCGCCAAAGCTGCACTTGATCTTCAGGGAGTGCAAGACCGGCCTCGATCTGGAAACCCGAATCGGTGATGTTCATAGTCTGGCTCATGCGCCCCGTATCAGCCCGGTCTCCCAGTAGCCGACGATTGCCATTTCATGTTCCTCAACAGCGTACAAGAAATCAGGATAAACCCGATGCTTCAATTTCCTTCGCTTGGAGCGGCAGAGCATCAAAGGCAGGAATACAAGAAGCGGCAACAACGGCGAGGCCAGGGCCCCCCGACAAAAGTCGCGGCTACGCCTTCCGGAGGTGCCTCAAGCGTTAACTCACAGAAGCCGCACGGTTCTCCAAAATCGTGGAGCTTCTGATGACGGCGTCGTAGCAACAACGCGGCATCCACTGCCTTTCTCATCGCGCGATTGGGATCGATTGAAATCTCTGTGGAAATCTGCCTCCACACAACGAAATTTTCGGGATTTCCTCCAAACACGCGGGTGTATGATGATTTTCCAATAAGCTAGCTAAGTCCAATGCAAACGGGCGGAGGTCTGACGCCGACCGCTGTGATTCTGGGCGTCCTCCAGTTCCCGACGCTAAGGAGAGAAATGAAAAGGAAGCAGCTAGGTTTACTTCGGTTGGGTTTCTCAATTCTCGGACTGCTAACTTTGTCTCCAGCATTGCCGGGCCAGGCGTCCCCGGACTTCGGGGGAGCCGTGCCAGTACTTACCGACTGGAGTAGCCACCACCTAATCTTCTCCAAACCTGACACTGCAGAACAGGCGAAGCGTGTGCAGCAAGACCCTCGCTATTGGCAGCAGATCGCTCGCCAGTCGCCGGCGAGTTTGTGGCAGGCGGAGACGCGTGGTGCGCTTGCTCCCGAGGCGCGGCATCGGTCGGATCCTGGAATCAATAAAGACTGGTCGCTGGACTTGGGCAGCGGCGCGACAATCGGCGCCACGAACTACCCCGCAAAGGTCGCTTTTCGCGGTACGAATGCCACTTGTGCCGGCGGCGCAGGTCAGCCCGATATCGTGGTCTACGGCACGGGCCTTCCGGGGACCACGGCGCAAGCCAGCATCGCCGCCTTCGACAATCTCTATTCCGGCTGTAGCGCTGACGGAACCGTGCCCACGGTGTACTGGGCCTACAATACCGATGGCGGCACGGTTACGACCTCTCCCGTGTTCTCGGGCGACGGTACACAAGTGGCATTTGTGCAAACCGATGCGTTCGGGAATGGGCTCCTGGTCTTGCTGAAATGGGCTGCTTCATCAGGGACCGTCGGCAGCCCAGTTAGTCTCACGCGGGTACGTAACGCCGATTACCCCACATGTAGCGCGCCCTGCATGGCCACATCCGTGCTTAGAGATACGGGCGGATTGCTGCACGCCGACAGCAATTCATCCGTTTTCTACGACTACAGTGGCGACACCGCCTATGTGGGGGACGACGGCGGCTGGCTCCACAAGTTCAATCCCGTATTTAACGGGATCCCTGCTGAAGTGAGAAGTGCCGGGTGGCCGGCGCAAGTGAACCCCGGTTCCCCAACCCCCCTCGCCAGCCCGGTTTATGATTTTGCATCAGGACGTGTGTTTGTGACTGACGTTGGCGGCTTCTTGTATCGTGTCGGCCCCAGCACGGCATTCGTCGCCACCTCCTCTGGCCCCTTAGATGTTTCCAGCGTGGAGGACGGCGGCTTCGGCATTGTGCAAGGCCCGGTCGTCGATTCGACGGCTGAACTGGTCTATGTGTTCGCGTCCAGCGACGGCAGCACGGCTTGCACAGGCGGCGCGGCTTGCGCCGCCGTTTACCAGCTTGGCGTCAATTTCAGCGGCGGCACTTCGGGAACGAAAGTGACAGTCGGGGCCAGCACTGTGAACGGTTCCGGCACGGCGCCCAACCCCTTATACATCGGCGCTTTTGACAGCACTTACGAAAACTCCTCGAACGGCACGGGAAACCTTTATGTTTGCGGCAACACCGGCGGAACTCCTGCCCTGTTTCAGGTTCCTATTACGGCGGGTGTTCTGGGCACCGCAATCCCAGGGCCGACGCTCTCGGCCTCCGCTGCGCCGTGCTCACCCGTGACTGATCTCCTGAATCCTAACGCTTCCGGGGGTCCGACCGAGCACATGTTCGCCGGCGCGGAGGCCGGAGGACTCTCCTCGGGGTGCTCAACGGGAGGGTGCATTTTTAACTTCAAGAGCACGCCATGGCAGCCATCAACCGTGTATACGGTGGGCCAGGAGATACTGGACAACCACTTTCAGATTCAGGTTGTGAGTGGAGGTGGCACTTCAAACGCTACCGTCCCAAGCTGGTCGACGACCGCGGGTGGGGTCACGACCGATGGCACGGTGAGTTGGGTGGACCAGGGAGTGCAGTCCGCTGTAACACCGGGCGCCTGGGTGCACGGCCATCCATATACAAAAGGCAGCAAGATATTCGACAGCAGCAACAACGTACAGTTGGTGACGACGGGCGGAACTTCCGGCGCTTCGACGCCGGCATTTAATACGGCTGTGGGCGGTACCACGCACGATGGAACGGTAACGTGGACGAACGTGGGCGTGATTGGAACCGCTGCCATGGCCGCGGCTGGAGGGACGAGTGGCATCATCCTCGATAACACCGTGGGATCGGGAACGCTGAGTGGGGCTTCGCAGGTATACTTTTCCACGCTGGGCGATCAGGCTTGCGGAACGTCGGGCACTGGCGGATGCGCGGTGCAGGCGTCGCAGTCGGCGTTAAAGTAGCAAGGCGGCTCAAAGGCTAGCTGCGGATTGAAGGTCCGCCGCCGTGCTAACCGCGATGTCTGTCTCGTCGATCACGTCGCAGGGTTGCAAGTTTTTGCAACCTGTGTATTTCAGTTGGACATTCCGCTGCATCGGCAAGCAAACCCTTCTTGACAAGCTTCGATTCTCGGTTAAAATACCGTGACCACCAAGACTGGTTGAGGTGCTGTCTCCAGGTTTCGCTTCCAGTTTGTTGAGATTTTTTGGCGTAGAGAGCTAACTCCTCCTCCCGCTCTCGCGCATGGGCCCGGGTCCTTCAACAACCAATTCAAGATTGTGGTGTTTTGATGCAGATCGGACTGGGAGTGTATCGTTCTTGGCTCCTCGCTTGCGTCGCCGCATTAGCTGCTCTGCCGTCACTTGCCCAGACTGTCACCGTCAGTCCTACCAGTGTGTCATTCGGCAATCAAGTCCAGGGTACTGCCAGTTCGGTCCACAAGGTGACGCTGAAGAATGGTCAGAGCTCGGCGATCACTATTACCAGCATCACTTCGAGTTTGTCTGACTATGCGGAAAGTAATAACTGTCCAACCAGCCCCGCAACTCTGGCCGCGGCGGCCAGCTGCACGATCTCGATCACTTTCACGCCCGGCGCTCTAGGGACCCGCAACGGCACTCTCACGGTGGTGGATACGGGAGGTTCCAGTCCGCAACTGGTAACGCTCAGCGGTACGGGAACTGCCCCGGCTCTCGTCTCGATTGCAGTCACGCCCGCCACGGCGTCGGTGGTAGCGGGCTACACCCAGCAGTTTACGGCCACGGGAACCTATAGCAACGGCACGACGCAGAACCTGACCAGCACCGCGACCTGGACTTCCTCGGCGACGTCTATAGCAAAGATCAGCAGCGGCGGGCTGGCTACAAGTGTGGCGCAGGGCAGCGCGACCATCACAGCCAAATCGGGGACAATCAGCGGTTCCGCCACGTTGACGGTCACGGCCGCGGCTGTTAACTTCGATTTCGGTCACCCCCACGACAGCATCAGTGGCAGCAGGCAAGCACGCAGCAATTTACCGCGACGGGAACTTATAGCAACGGCACGACGCAGAACCTGACCACGAGCGCGACCTGGACTTCCTCGGCGACGTCGATTGCAACGGTAAGCACCGGCGGACTCGCCACGAGTGTCGCGCAGGGAAGCGCGACCATCACAGCCAAGTCGGGGACGATCAGCGGTTCCGCGACGTTGACGGTCACAGCCGCGGTGTTAACTTCAATTTCGGTCACCCCCACCACAGCATCGGTGGCCGCGGGCTACGCGCAGCAATTCACTGCAACTGGGACCTACAGTAACGGCACGACTCAGAATCTGACCTCAAGTGCAAGCTGGACTTCTTCGAAGACCTCCGTCGCAACAGTGGGCAGCGGCGGGCTGGCTACGAGCGTGGCTCAGGGAAGCGCTACGATCACGGCCACTTCGGGGACGATCAGCGGGTCCGCCACATTGACCGTTACGGCGGCAGCGCTGACTTCGATTTCGGTCACTCCCACCACAGCGTCCGTGGCGGCAGGTTACCCGCAGCAATTTACGGCCACGGGAAACTACAGCAATGGCACAACGCAGAACCTCACCACGACCGCGACCTGGACTTCGTCGAAGACCTCGGTAGCAACTGTCAAAACCCACACCGGGCTAGCCACCAGTGTGACGCCTGGGAGTGCCACGATCATAGCCACTTCGGGGACGATCAGCGGCTCCGCCACATTGACGGTTACCGCTGCAGTGCTGGCGTCGATTTCCGTCACTCCTACCACGGCGTCGGTGGCGGCGGGTTACACGCAGCAATTTACGGCCACGGGAACCTACAGCAACGGCACAACGCAGAATCTGACCAGCACATCCACGTGGACATCGTCGGCGACCTCAGTGGCAACTGTCAGCGGCGGCGGGTTGGCTACGAGTGTGGCGCAGGGATCCGCCACTATCACGGCCACTTCGGGGACGATCAGCGGCTCTGCGACCCTAACAGTCACACCCGCAGTGTTGAATTCGCTATCCGTCACTCCGGCAAGCGCATCGATCGCGAACGGGACGAGCCAGCAGTTTACGGCGACGGGGACATACAGCGACGGCAGCATGCAAACTCTGACCAACTCGGTGGCATGGAGTTCGTCTTCCACCACCGTGGCCACCATCGGCAGCAGTGGCTTGGCCACGGGCACAGGCGTGGGCAGCGCGAGCATCACGGCGACCTCGGGTTCGATTACGGCTTCGGGCACGATGAACGTTGGGCCGGCGGTGCTGGTATCGCTGGCGGTGACGCCGGTCAACCCTTCGTTTGCCTTGGGCACGACACAAACCTTGGTCGCAACTGGGACCTACAGCGACGGCAGCACGCTGGTTCTGACCAACACGGCTACCTGGACCACGGCTGACGGCACCATCGCCACCGTGAACAGTCAAGGAATCGCCAGCAGTGTGGCCTTGGGCAGCACCACGATCACCGCCACGTTGGGCACGATAACGGGATCGACCACTCTGACCGTCAGTCCCGCAGTGCTGGTTTCGATTGTGGTGACGCCGGCGATTCCTACGATTCCGCTGGGCACGAGCGAGCCGTTCACGGCGACGGGCACGTATACCGACGGCAGCACGCAAAACATTACGGGCACAGTGCAGTGGAGTTCGGATACGGCGGCGGTAGCTGCGATCAGCAATGCTGCGCCGACGCAGGGCTTGGCTAGCAGCGTAGGCGAGGGGACGGCGACCATCACGGCGACTTCTGGTGCGGTGGCGGGATCGACGACGCTGACGGTGACCACGGCGGCGCTGGTGTCGTTGGCGGTGACTCCGGCGACGCCGTCGATTGCGCTGGGCACGACTCAGCAGTTCACCGCTACCGGCACGTTCACCGATGGCACGACGCAAAACCTGACCAGCACGGCGACGTGGTCGTCGGACACACCTGCAACGGCGACGATCAACAACGCGGGAGTGGCGCAAAGCTCCGCAATCGGGACGGCCAACATTACGGCGACCTCGGGGACGGTGAGCGGATCGACGGAGCTGACGGTGACGGCGGCGGCGCTGGTGATGATCGCGATCAATCCGCCGACGGCCACGGTGGCACTGGGCACGACGCAACAGTTCACGGCGACGGGAACGTTCACGGACGGAACCACACAGGATCTGACGCAAAGTGGCCACTGGAGTTCGACGGTGGCGACGGTAGCGACGATCAGCAACACGGCGGGCACGGCGGGGTTGGCCAGCACGCTGGGCACGGGGACGACGACGATCGGCGTCAGTTCGGGCTCGGTCAGTGCGACGGCGACGCTGGTGGTGAATCCGGCGGCGCTGGTGTCGATCGCGATCAATCCGCCGAGTCCGACGATTGCGCTGGGGACGACGCAGCAGTTCACGGCCACGGGCACTTACACCGACGGCAGCACACAGGATCTGACGACGGTGGTGAGCTGGAGTTCGTCCGACGCCACGGTAGCGATCATCAGCAACGCGGTAGGCAGCAATGGACTGGCCACCAGCTCCGGACAAGGCACGGCCACCATCTCCGCCACCTCCAACTCCATCTCCAATTCAACCACCATCACCGTGGCGGGTCCGTCCTTGGTGTCCATCGTGATCACGCCGGCCAGTGCACCCATCCCGCTCGGAACCACCCTGCAGTTCGATGCTATGGGTACTTACACCGATGGCAGCACGCAGGATCTGACGAGTTCGGCGACGTGGACGTCTTCTTCACCCGCGGTCGCGCCCGTGAGTGCCGGATTCACGATGGGCAGCCTGCTGGGAACCGCCAACATCAGCGCGAGTTCCGGCACCGTGACTGGTTCTGCGAGCGTGGCCGTAACTGCGCCCGTGCTTGTCTCCATATCCGTGACTCCGGCGCGCGCATCGATCGCGAACGGGACGAGCCAGCAGTTTGCGGCGACAGGGACATACAGCGACGGCAGCACGCAAACTCTGACCAACTCAGTGACATGGAGTTCGTCTTCCACCACCGTGGCCACCATCGGCAGCAGTGGCTTGGCCACGGGCACAGGCGTGGGCAGCGCGAGCATCACGGCGACCTCGGGTTCGATTACGGCTTCGGGCACGATGAACGTTGGGCCGGCGGTGCTGGTATCGCTGGCGGTGACGCCGGTCAACCCTTCGTTTGCCTTGGGCACGACACAAACCTTGGTCGCAACTGGGACCTACAGCGACGGCAGCACGCTGGTTCTGACCAACACGGCTACCTGGACCACGGCTGACGGCACCATCGCCACCGTGAACAGTCAGGGAATCGCCAGCAGCGTGGCTTTGGGCAGTACCACGGTGACGGCAACGTCGGGCACGATCAGCGGCTCGACTACTCTGACCGTCAGTCCCGCAGTGCTGGTTTCGATTGCGGTGACGCCGGCGATACCTACAATTCCGCTGGGCACGAGCGAGCCGTTCACGGCGACGGGCACGTATACCGACGGTAGCACACAAAACATTACGGGCACGGCGCAGTGGAGTTCGGATACGGCGGCGGTAGCTGCGATCAGCAATGCTGCGCCGACGCAGGGCTTGGCTAGCAGCGTAGGCGAGGGGACGGCGACCATCACGGCGACTTCTGGTGCGGTGGCGGGATCGACGACGCTGACGGTGACCACGGCGGCGCTGGTGTCGTTGGCGGTGACTCCGGCGACGCCGTCGATTGCGCTGGGCACGAGTCAGCAGTTCACCGCTACCGGCGCGTTCACCGATGGCACGACGCAAAACCTGACCGGCACGGCGACGTGGTCGTCGGACACACCTGCAACGGCGACGATCAACAACGCGGGAGTGGCGCAAAGCTCCGCAATCGGGACGGCCAACATTACGGCGACCTCGGGGACGGTGAGCGGATCGACGGAGCTGACGGTGACGGCGGCGGCGCTGGTGACGATCGCGATCAATCCGCCGACGGCCACGGTGGCACTGGGCACCACGCAACAGTTCACGGCGACGGGAACGTTCTCGGATGGAACCACACAGGATCTGACGCAAAGTGGCCACTGGAGTTCGACAGTGGCGACGGTAGCGACGATCAGCAACACGGCGGGCACGGCGGGGTTGGCCAGCACGCTGGGCACGGGGACGACGACGATCGGCGTCAGTTCGGGCTCGGTCAGTGGGACGGCGGCGCTGGTGGTGAATCCGGCGGCGCTGGTGTCGATCGCGATCAATCCGCAGGCGCCCACGATTGCTCTGGGGACGACGCAGCAGTTCGCGGCCACGGGCACTTACACGGACGGCAGCACGCAGGATCTGACGACGGTGGTGAGTTGGAGTTCGTCCGACGCCACGGTGGCCATCATCAGCAACGCGGTAGGCAGCAATGGACTTGCCACCAGCGCCGGACAAGGCACGGCCACCATCTCCGCCACTTCCAACTCCATCTCCAACACCACTACCATTACCGTGACACAAGCGAGCTTCATTTCGATTGCTGTGACACCGGCCTCCATCTCCATTGCTTTGGGATACGGCGAGCAGTTCTCGGCCACCGCAAATTACAGCGATGGTTCGACGCAGGACATCACTCAATCGGCGACTTGGACTTCATCCATTCCGGCCGTAGCTGCGATAAATGCATCGGGATATGCGACCAGTATCTATCCGGGAAGCACCACGATCTCGGCAAGTTCCGGCTCGGTCACCGGCTCTGCTCTTCTGGTGGTCAATCCGGCCGCGGCCATCTCGCTGGTGGTCACTCCTGCGAGTTCATCCGTTTTCGTGGGTGCCCAGCAGCAGTTCAGCGCCACATTGAATTACAGCGATGGCAGCTCATTGAACGTCACCAGCACGGTCACCTGGAGTTCCTCGAATCCTGCCGCGGCGACCGTTACCAGCGGCGGTCTTGCAGTCGGCGTCGCGGGCGGCTCAAGCTCGATCGTGGCAACCTGGGGCGCGAACCTGCTTGCTGCCACCGGGAGTCTGACGGTATCGCCGCCAACGGTTTCGATTACACCCTCGGCCGCTTCGATTGCTTTAAATGCAACTCAGCGGTTCAGCGTCACGGTGACCGGCAACACCAATCAGAACGTTACTTGGAGCGTAGACGGGATTGCCGGCGGAAACTCAACCATCGGAACCATTTCGACCGCGGGTCTCTACACCGCTCCACCGCTGATCGGCAGCCACAACATTACTGCTGTCGCGCAGGCCAATAGCGCGAGCGTGGGCACCGCGTCTCTCACCGTCGGTTCTTTGGTTCCCGTGCAGAATACTTTCTTCGGCATGCATCTGCATCTGAATACGTCGCCGGTCCCAGCTGCGATGCAGGGTACCGGCCGCATTTGGGATTCCGCCTCCGCGCAGTGGCCGTACTTGAACACTGCCAGCAATACATTCGTGTGGACCAATCTTGACAACGTACTGGCAGACTACAAGGCGGCAGGAATCAACGACATCCTCTACACACTTTGGCGAGTTCCCAACTGGGCCTCTTCCAATGCGGCTGACTCTAAGTGCGACTATGCCCAGAGCCTGGGGTCGAAGTATTACGGCGAGTGCGACTTGCCGGGCGACATCAATTCCGATGGCACAGGCACTAATCTGATTTGGCGTACCTGGGTGCAGAATATTGCGCAACACGTCAATGACACCACGTATCTGGCCACGCATGCCAAGATCAAGTATTGGGAACCTTGCAACGAATGTTACCGGTCGACGACACTCGATCCAGGTTACGGCAGCGGCGGTAACGTTCAGGTGGCTTACAGAGGCACGTACGCTCAATTGATACGATTGATGCAAGACGCACGCTGCATCATCATCGGGAATCCCAACGATCCGATAACGGCTCTGGGTACAACATGCGGCCAGGCCGGCTATCCGGTGACCGGCGTCAACCCGACGGCGCAAATGGTGATGCCTTCCACCAACCCAGTTCAGAGTGGCAAGAATCCCCCTTACCCGCAAGTGATGCAAAACCTGCTGTATTGCACTTGCGCCGGAAACTCCTGCTCCGCCAGCACTACCGGTTGTCCCACAGGTTCGGCCGGCAGCGCAGCCGTAGACATTATCTCCACCCATCTTTATCCCAACACTTACACGCCGGAGCAAATACCAAACGAGCTCGCCATCGTGCGCAGCTACCTCAGTGCCGTGGATCTTGCCAAGCCATTCTGGAACGGTGAAGGAGGATGGGGACAGAACACAATAGCCACCCAGGTAGGCGATGGCGATCCCGATATGGAGGCCGCCTTTATCGCGCGCTTCGAGGTGATGGCATGGGCATCGGGGATCACCCGCTCCTATTGGTATGAGTGGGACAACGCGGGGTACGGCACGCTTTGGAGCCCGACCACCAACAGTGGTTGTTCTATCGCATTCACCAGCGGCTATATTTGCAAACCCGGAATCGCTTATCAACAGGTGTATGACTGGCTGGTGGGATCCACCCTCGGGGCTTGCTCCGTGAGCGGCACGACCTGGACCTGCAGCTTGACGCAATCCAACGGATCGCAGGCCGAGATCATCTGGAATACTTCCCAGACATGCAGCAACGGAACCTGCAGCTCGACTCAGCAGTCCGTTCCTGCAATGTATTCGAGCTACAGCGATCTCACGGGCGCCAGCTATTCCATCAACGGAACCGTCCCAGTTGGAATCAAACCAATTCTGTTGCGGACGGAATAGCTAGGCGGCCGATTCTCTCTCATAGGGCTCTCTTTCTTTCTCGGTCCGCGGTTTGAAATCGGGTCTGTGATATCGCTGAGATATTGTTTCGCACAAACGTATATCTACTATCTAGTAGCTAAGATTTGTGCAGCGGAGACAACCGGGGAGGTCCATTTTTGCAGGGCGAACCCAACACACCCTTTTCAGCGTTTGGGGGCGCAGAGATGGCCCCATTTGTGACTTCCAGGGTGCAAGGTTTGGCGCGGGAGGGTCTTATCGCGCTCATTGTGCGTACCCCAGAGGGTTTAGAACCGTTTTGAGTGGCTTGTGACGTGCACTCAGCCCGGGAAGGGGTGATGTCTCTCTAGGGAAAATCATGTAAATTGTTCAGGGCTCTTTCGTAGTCATGGCAATTTTCACCTAGGGTGTTTACCTGAGCGCGTTTTCTTGGGGACTGCCTGCCGCTCCGGCCACACGAAATCCTTCCAGTTCTGGGAACTAGTGCCGAGTCACGTTCTGCCCAACGACCCATCCAATTGCGGCCATTGTTCCACTTTGCCAGCCTCACGTCGAATCAGGTTAGGCTGACTTTACGCGTGTTTTAGCATCCCCAGGTGCCTGTTCCGATGGCTAGGTGGATTGCCTGGCTTGGGGCCAAGGAGCCTGGTTCCGCTTTCTTGAAGGCCGTTGCAGCATCTGCAAGTGCCTGTGGAAATGGCTGTTCTTCGGTCACAGCCATCTTTGTCTCAAAGTGGCATTGTGGATGCTATGTAATTTGGAAACATCCAGCTGCTCACAGGTTTTTCAGGGCGTGGGCGAATCTGAACCCCAGGGGGAAGTGATGAATGAGCAGTCCGTTCGGTTAGGACCGCGCGAACAGCAAATCGTCGAACTGCTTTTGCAAGGTTGTGATAATGCTGAAATCGCCAGCCAGCTCAAGATGGCGCGTAGAACCGTAAAGGCTCATTTCAACCGGCTGTTTCTCCGTTTCGGAATCACCGGCGGTATCAAGCGAGTGAAACTCGCAACCCTTTTGTACCGGAGGCAATTATGTTCACGAACGAGCGTTATGGAACCCGCACCCCCAACGAGCGTGAAAGCCGTGTCATCGAACTTGTCGCCCAGGGTTTGAAGAACCGCGACGTGGCCGATGCCATAGGCACCACGGAACACGTGGTGAAAAATTATCTTCGCGTGATCTACGACAAGCTGGGACTCTGGAACCGGGTGGAACTCGCGCTGTGGTATGAGTCGCGTAAGCACGAGCCTGAACTTTCGGCGTGACTCGCGCAATGAGGGCAGCCTTCGTGTCGAGTTGAGGCAGAGTGCGTTTCCCGGCTTCTCACTCGCATCCGAAGGCTTGCAGGTTACGGAGCCGTGCGGCCGCCGCCGCCCCGCCTTTCTTGGCGGCTGCATCCAGCAGCAAACGTGCCTGGTCGCAGCTTTTGGGCACGCCGTCTCCCCGCAGATACAAATCGGATAGAGCTACCGTTGCCGCAAGATTTCCCTTGCCCACGGCCCTCCACAACCAGTAGACACCTTCTCTGCTATCGCGGGCCGTGCCCTGGGTGCCGTTCAGGTACCTCTGAGCCGTGGCCAGATCTTGCGCGCCGCTCTCAGCCGCGATCGCTGAGGAGCCTGCAGTCGTCGTCACGACCGGGGCGGCACGGGGTGCGCTGTCAGTTTGGTTCTTTCGTGAAGTTGCCGGTGGTTCATTCTCGCTACGAGGCGGGGATACGGTCGGATTGTCTCCCGACTCGGCATTTCCAGTCGGGCTTGGCTGCGCCGAAGCTGCTGTTGCCGCAGGTGGCGCAGCCGGGATCGTCCCTGAGACTGCGGGCTGCGCTCCTGCAGCGCCCGAAATCGCTTTCGTGCCGCGCGACGCCCTGAAAACCAGGAATGCGATAAGGATTGCCAGCGCCGCACCTAGGTAGAGCCGGTAACGATAGCGAACAGGCTCGGACTCCGCAGCCAGATCGAAGCTGGGAAGACTTCTTTCCGGCGCCGTCCACGCCGGTTCCAATGCGTCGTTGCCTCCGCTAGGGGCGGCGGAGCTAACCGCGGGCTCAATTGCGTACTCCCGAAAGTTTCCACCGGGAGAAGATTCCGGTTCACTCCCATGCGTGGTGGAAACTGACGCAGCGTCCACGGCTTGCCCGAAGTCTGCCACCGGCGAGTCTTGCAAGGGCGCGCCGCACATTCCGCAAAATCTTTGCCCTGCTGGGTTCCTGTGCGCGCACGCACTGCAAGTGCGGAAAGGCTCTGCAGCACTTGGAGAGGGCTTATCCGTGGGGTCCGGCACTGGTATTCTCCAGCGAAGCGGCGATACTCATGATTGCACTACTGGGGAAGTGGGTTGTCAAATCGGGCCCGGAAATCAATCACAGGGCCTGCGAGAGGCGGGTTCGAACTGGTCCAACTGCGCTTCGCGCTGGCTGGAGACCTTGCCCTTCGGCGTCTTGCCATAGAGGTCGGAGCCCGGGCAGTAGTAAAGAGCGGTGTGCAAGTCAACCCAGACCTGGGTGTCGGGATTCCCTTTGTATTCGGGCGCCTCGTCGGGCGGTTCCGCCAGCCCGAGACTGATGAGGAGCTTGTCGAACAGGGAAAGATCAGCGTCTGGAGCTGGTTGTTTGTGCCGAATCGCGCTCCCGGAAACTGCGGCTCCCCCACCGGTGGCACTTACGGAGTGATTGGACCAGATTCCCCAGCGAATCACGACCACCATCAGAATGACTGCGACCGCCAGATAGAAATCGCCGCGACGGGAACGCCAGAAGCGGCCTAATGCACTGGGCGAATGCGCTGCGGACAGTGATTCCAGGAAGTCCCGGGCTTTCGCTGCGGAACTCCACACAATTTCCTCTTCCTCTTCCTCCTGTTGCGGTTTTGCGAGCGCGGTGGCGGGGGCTTCAACCTTGTCTTCGTCTTCGTCGAGATGCGACTTGGACTCCGCCATCGTATCCTCGTCTGCGCTTTCGTTGAATGAGTCGGCGAACCCAGGTTCGCTCTCTCCCAACTCCGGCGGAGACAACGGTTCCGGCAGGTTCTCATCGCCTTCTTCTTCTTCAAGATCTTCGTCAACTTCGTTCGTGTTAGGCGCGGCAACCGGGAGCGGAGTCTCTTCGGAAAGTGAGGGTTCGTAGGAGGCCGAGAGTTCGTAGGAAGTCGAGGGTTCGTCGGCAGGGGCCTCCGCTGGGTTCTCGTCGCTTGTCTGCTGCATGTGCCACACCGACGCCAGCTTGCTCTGCATGCTGGAGGGTACGGCTTCGCTAACACGCGGAGCGCCACATTTGCCGCAAAACTGCTCTTCCGCCACCAGTTTGTTTCCGCACTTCCAGCACGGAAGTTTTGCCGCAGTGGCCGCGCTCGCACTCATATCTGTCCTGGCGGCTGCGTCGGAATGATCCTCTGCCGCCAAAGCTGCCAGATTCGGTTGGAGCTTTTCAATCGCGGCCAGCATCGTAGATCGCTCTTCGGCCATCGATTTCTTCAATTTCAACTCGGCATCCCGGCTCACCGCTTCCGTCACCAGGCCGGCCATCAGTTGGCAGGTGTGGATGTCTTGTTCGGTGAAGCCATGAATCTTGTCGAAATAGATTTCAAGTGCCCCCACAATGTCGCCGTCGTGGTAGACGGGAACGGCGGCCAGCGATAAAATTCCGCGCTCGCGGCACGGCTCGGGATCGAACAGTACCTCGGTGTTTACATCCTCGCTGCGAATCACCTGCCCGGTGCGCACACTCGCAGCGCAAATCGCCGTAGCCAGCGGGACTTCGCTTTCCACAGGCAAAGCGGACGCGCCCGCTCCGGCGAGATAACGCACCATCTTTTCCTCTAGAATTCCAATGGCCGCGCCATTCGCGCCCGTGATTCGAGCGACTTTCTCGGCGACCAGCGCCAACGCCTTGCCAAATTCGAGATGGCGCAACTGGATCTGGCGCTGGGCTTCGACAATCTCGGCCAAGGTGAGCGTGTAGTCGGCGCCTGAGCGCGAACTTTCCTCCGATACTGGTTTGCTTGGTTGGAGCGGAGCTTGCTGTGCCGATTCTTGCTCTTGCTCACGGAGTCGTTCGCTGTGGGACTCCATCTTTTCTTCCAGGTCTCGCAGTTTGCGGTTGTGCTTCTGGATTACATAAGCAGCTTCCAGCAGCTTGTCAAAAGTCCGCTCGTCGAGAACTGGTTTGTTGTTTTGATCGGTCACGATCTTCTCGTCCGCCTGTGGCCAGCCGGTGTGGGCAGGGGTACCCGCCGCAGACCTATGCTATTTTAGTGCAATTCCTCCACCAAAAAACTTATGTTACAAAGTCGGCATCGGCAGCAGAGGGTCGAAAGGCCCTGATGGCAATATAGTGGATGAATAAAGGGAAAATCGTAAGAAATTCAAGAGGTTACAGGAACCTGAACCAGGACAGGTCGCGCGAGCGCTCTGAAACTGCGGGCACATGTAAAAAGTTACTCTCGTAATGTGCAAAGGCATGCACACCCAGTCACGGCAAGATTCTTCCCCGAAAGACGTCCCATGTTAAACCGTCGCGAGGGACGAAGCATGTTTTTTGCCGGTGAGATAAAAATGCACGGCAGGCGTGATGATCAGCGAGAGCACCATCGAAATCAAGACTCCGCCGATCACCGCGATCGCCAGCGGTTGGAGCATCTGAGATCCTGCGCCGATGGCAAAGGCTAACGGCAGCATGCCCGCGACGGTGGCCAGCGCCGTCATCACGATAGGCCGCAATCTCCGGCGTCCCGCTTGCAGCATGGCATCTTCGGAGCTGAGTCCGAGCCCGCGCATCTTTTGATCCGCGTCCAGCAGCAAAATGCCGTTCTTGGCCACAATGCCGATCACCATGATCATGCCCATGAACGACGAGATGTTGAACGTGGTGCGGGTGATGAGAAGAGCAATGAAAACGCCCGAAGTTGAAAGCAGCGCCGAGGAAAGAATCGCGACGGGCGCGGCAAAGGTGCCGAACTCAAACAGCAGCACGATGAAAAGCAGCAGGACTGCGAGAACCAGCACAATCACCAGATCGTGGAACGAGCGCTGCTGTTCTTGATAGGTTCCGCCGTACTCCACGCGGATGCTTGAAGGCAGGTGCAGCCCGCTGACCGTCTTTTGTACCGCGGCCATTCCGCTGCCCAGGTTGGTGCCCTCCAGTCGCGCGGTCACGGCCACCTGGCGCTGAAGGTTTTCCCGCCGGATCTCGTTCTGCCCTGGACTCTCGACTACGGTCGATAGCGCACCCAGCGTCGCCGTATGTCCGCTGCTGCTGACAAGAAGCGTATCGCGCATGGCCTCAAGTGAGGCCCGGTTCGCCGCCGGGAAGCGCACACGCAACGTGTAGGCGCGGCCATTTGTCACCACGGGCATCGGCGCCGGTTCGCCCTCGAGGATGGCGGAGGCGTCAACTGCGATTTCCTCTGCCGTGAAGCCCGCCCGCGCGGCCACGCTCGGGTCCACCTGAAAAGTTACGGCCGGCCCGCTGACGGTGTTGTCGATCCCATTCAGAACGTCGACCACACCATTGATCTTCGCAATTGCGTCTGCGACTTTCGGCGCCCATTCCTGGAGCTGTTTGGGATTCTGCGAAAACAGCTTGATCTGGATTGGCTCCGGCGCCGACGTCAGGTCGCCAATCATGTCCTGGAGCACCTGGATGAAGTCGAGGTCGAGAGCGGGTTCCTGCTGCTTGATTTTTGCCCGCACCTCGGCCATTACTTCTTCCACATCGCGGTGGCGTTTGGATTTCAGCTTGACCAAGACATCGCCCGTGTTGGCTTCGGTCACGGCAGCCAGGCCCAACTGCAAGCCGGTGCGTCGCGAAGTGCTCTCCACCTCGGGAGTCTCGCGCAGAATTTGTTCGACGTGGCCAACCACACGGTTGGTTTCCGCCAGCGAACTGCCGGCGGGCATGATGTAGTCGAGAACGAATCCGCCTTCATCCATCGCGGGCAGCAGGTCGGAGCCGGAGAAACGATAGCAGACGTAGGAAACCGCGATCAGCACAAGACTGAACAGAAGCAGCATTCGAGGCCGCTCCAGCGCCCGGCGCAGCCAGCGTTCATGGAAGTTGACCACGCGCAGGAAAAATCCGCTGAGATGCGCATCCTCGGCGGCCAGCAAGTGCTGCGCATCGATTTCGGATTGATTCTCCGAGGTTGCAGAAACTGCTTCTTGCGGGTTCGTGGCTTGCGCTTCGCCGACCCTTGAACCAGACTCCCGGTTCTCCTTCTCACGCCGCCCGCGAATAAAATACTGGCTCAGGTTCGGCGTCCAGGTCAACGCGAGCGCAAGTGAAGTCAGAAGGGAAACGCTCATCGTCACGGCCAGCGCGCGAAAGAACACACCGGTCACGCCGGTGATGGCGATCAGGGGAATAAACACCACGACAGGTGTAATGGTCGAGCCGATCAGCGGCACCGTGATTTCGCGCAACGCGCTCTCGATTGCCTCAAGACGGCTCTGGCCTGCGTCGCGATGCAGCACAATGTTTTCCACCACAACGATGGCATCATCGATGACCAGGCCTACGGCAGCGGCCAGACCGCCTAACGTCATCAGATCGAAGGTCTGACCCATCACCTTGAGGGCGATGAACGTGACCAAGACTGTGACCGGGATTACGAGGCCCGCTACGAGGGACGTTCCCCAGTCCCGCAAGAAGACTACCAGAATGATCGAAGCCAGAATCAAGCCCAGCAGAATCGCGTCGCGCACGCTCTTGATGGATTCGCCCACGATGATGGATTGATCGTAAAACGGCTGAATCTCCACGCCAGGAGGCAGCGTCTTACGAATGCGCTCGATCTCGGTGTGGACCTCATCCGCCACCTGCACGGTGTTGCCGTCGGGCTGGCGGTTGATGTTGAGCAGCACCGCCGGTTTTCCGTTGGCGGTCACGACGGTGTAAACCGGCTTCACATTGGGCGCAACCGTGGCCACATCCCGGATGCGGACCGGGATTCCCGCGGGCGTGCTCTTGATGACAGTATTCGCGATTTCTTCCGGCGTCTGCACCTGGCCGTTGACCAGGCCGAGAAAAAGTTGATGATTACGTTCCAGCAATCCAGGTGAGTCCACCAGATTGGTGCGGCGGACGGCGTCGAGAATGTCGGTCACTGTCACACTCGCCGTCAGGAGCTTGGCGGGGTCGGGAGTAATTTGAAACTCGGGTTCCTGCCCCCCTTGAACGATGACAGTTGCAACTCCTTCAAGGCGGTTCAGCCGCGGCTTCATCTCGTAGGTGGCCATCTCCCACAACTGGGTTTGCGGCACCGTCGCCGATGTAATGCTGTAACCCACGATGGGAAAGCTGGCGAAGGTCATGCGGTGCGCTTGCACCTTGGCCGACGGGGGCAGCTCCGGCTGGACGCGCGATAATGCCGCGTTCACATACTGCAGGGTCTGGAACATGTCCAGGTCCCAGCGAAAATAAAGATCGATTTCCGCCGAGCCGCGGCTGGTGATGGAGCGCACGGTCAAGAGTCCGGGGACGCTGTTGACGGCTTCCTCGATCGGCCGCGTCACCGTGACCATCATCTGATCGATGGGCATGACGCCGTTGTCCACGGCGATCAGCACGCGCGGAAAATTCGTCGAGGGGAACACCGATACCGGAATGGTGAAAGCGAGATATCCGCCCAGCAGGGCCAGGGTGAGGATCAGAAAAATCGTCGGCCGGGAATGGCGCGCGACCCAGTGCTCGGTTTTCTTGTGGTTCACGCAGTGGCTCCGCGGCGGTTATTTCTCACGGGAGGGTTCCTTGGGCGCTTCTTTGGGAGTTTCTGGGGACGCTTCCACTTTGATCTTTGTGTTGTCGGGTAAGCCGTAAACTCCGCTCGCGACCACCTTATCGTTCTCGCTGACGCCTTCGAGAATTTGCACGTCGCCGTCCTGCCGAATACCCAGCTTCACGGCTTTCTGGTGGGCACGGCCCTCATTGCCCACGACCATCACCATGGAACTTCCGTCCGCGGCGCTGATCACGGCGGCGGCGGGAACAACCAGCGCATCTTTCACCGTCTTCGCGGTGAGAGAGAGTTGCACGCTGGTTCCGGGCTTCAACTGCTGTTTCGGATTCTTGGCCTCAAGCCAGACTTCCACGGTTGTGCTGTTGGGGTCGAGCGCCGGGCTAACTACTGTAACCGTGCCCTCAACTGGCTCATCCAGCCCCGGCACCGTCATCGTTCCCTGATCGCCAACCTTCAGCAACGCGGCGTCTGCCTGCGGTATGTGTGCCTTGGCAATCACCGCGGAAATGTCCATTACAGTAACGATCGCCGTTCCTGCCGCCGCCATTTCGCCGGGATAAAGCGGGCGGTCGGTGACCACGCCGTCAATCGGGCTGCGAATCTCGGAATAGCTGAGCTGCGCTTCCGCCCCCAGGTATTTGCCTTGGGCCGATGTCAGCTGTCCTTCGGCGGCTTTAAGTTCCTGCTTCTTGCCGATGGCCAACAGGGTATCGAGATGCTTCTTCGCCAGCGAGTATTGATTGCGTGCCTGGATGATTGCTACTTCGGACTGGTCCAGTTCCTTCCGGGGCAGCGCGCCTTGTTCGTAAAGTTGCTGGCGGCTTTGATAAACCCTTTCCTGTGCGTCCAGCGCTTGCTTGGATTGCTGGGCCTCCGCTTCCGCCTTCTGGATTTCTTCCGGAAGGCTGGCTGCGGTCGTGGTCTCGTACGCCGCCTGAGCCTGCTCGAAGCTGCCCTTGTTTTCCTGTGCGGCGGCGGACAGGTCGCGGTTTTCGAGAACGGCCAGCAACTCGCCCTTATGCACAGGGCTGCCGCGCTTCACCAGAAACTTCTGCACTGGAGCGCTGACCTTGGAAACGATAGCCGCTTGCTGCCGGGGAAACAGAATGGCTTGTGTTTTTATTACATGCTGAATCGTTGTCTTTTCAACTGGCACCACTTGCACGCTAACGATCGGCTCTTTGTCGCCTTTTTCTCCGGAACAGGCGGCAGAAACCAGCAGGCTGGCGAACGCGGCTAATGTGAACAGCGAGCGCGACACGCGAGGCAGCCGCCGTGGGTGGGGAAGTTCAGCGAGTGGGTTATGACTCATCTGGCTAGAAGCTCCCCGTCAGAGTTTGCAGATTAGCGACTGCGACCCGGTCGCGCACTTGACCGTCGTCATAAGCGTTGCGGGCCTGCGTTAGTGTATTCTGCGCATCCACAATTTCCAGCACCGTCGATTCGCCGGCCTGATAGCGCAGATTGGTCAGGCGAAGACTTTCTACCGCCATTTCGGCGGAGCTGGCCAGGGATTCCATTTCCGAGCGCGCGGTGCTGGCTTCCTGATAGAACTGCCGCAGGCGGCTGAGAAGCTGTCGCTGTTCGTGGCTCAACTCCAGCTTGGCCTGATCGCGGTGCAGCTCCGCCTGCTTCAACTTGCTGCGATCCGCGCCCCAACTGAAGATGGGGATCTGCAGACTCGCCACCGTGGAATAACCCAGATTGCGCAGGCCGTCGGTACGCGTGGCAAACTGGTTGGAATCGATGCCGTAGAAGTAGTCGACGCTCAAGGCCGGCAGCAAACCTCCCCAAGCCGCGGTGACCTGATGGTTCGCCGCCGCCAGGGCCGCCAGCGCAGCCCGCAACTCGGGATTGTTTTTCTTGGCGGCCGCTTCCACGTCGGGGAAGGCGGGCAGCGGCTCCGGAGTCTGGAGGTCGTCTACCACGCTAAAATTCTCATTCCAATCGGGAAAGAGTAGCACAGCCAGATCCAGACGCCTGTGCTGCATGTCGAGTTCGGCCTCCTGCAGATTGCGCCGCTGCTGTTGCGCCTGAATGCTGGCCTTGACCACGTCGGCGCGCGCGACCTCGCCGCCAGTCTGCAATTCCTGGCTGATCTTCAGGAACCTTTGTGCCTCCGTCGCTGCCCGTTGCGCGGTCGCATACTTGCGTTGCGCCACCACCATCCCGTAGTAGGCCTGGGTGACGGCAACGACCAGGCCGCGCGTGGCGATCTCCGCCTTCGCCCGCGCCTGCGCCAACGCCGCCGAAGAGCGCCGGTAGTCCGCGAAATTCGTAAGAGAAACGGCCTGATGGGCGCCCGCCTGGCTGATGTATTCGTGCACCCCGTTATTGGCGATATAACGGCTGGTCGGGCATGCGGCCGTGAGCGCGCAGCCGGGCGGCTGCCCGGTGCCTTGGGTGTAAATGAAGGAATTGTTGTAGCTGACGTTGGGAAGCAATCCAGCGCGCGCCTGCACGCGATCCTCTCGCGCCACTCCCAGATCGGTCAGCGCTGCATGGTACTGGGGATCGGCGATGCGTGCCCGCTCCAGCGCATCCTGCAGCGTTATCGTCAAAGGGGCCCCGTTCACTGGAGGAACGTTGTCGGATGCCGGCGCTTGTACCACAGCCACTTCGGAAGACGAAGTCTGTGCGAAAAGTGCGCCGGGTGCAACCGTAAGCGCCAAAATGAAAAACGCTACCGCCCGTTGATTCCCATTTCGGAACATCTGAGTTTTCTTACCCAGAGAATGAATTCCTGTAGTTTTCACAGACCACCTCGGGAGCCCATCCGTCGCGTTGAGGACATGCTCAAAAGTCTCAAGACAAAGAATTATCTTGACCCATCCGGAACCCAAGTCGCAACTCTGGCCTCACCGCATTCAGCTTGCGGAGAAGCCGGCCAGGGTTAATTTTAGGTTTCGGCGCAGCCACCTGTTCCTCTCTCCCGGCCCGATTTGGGACGGACTAGACTAGCACGGACATTCTGAACTTCCTCTGCAAGCTGTGGGTCTTTCCCTAAGTGCAAGTCCACGCTGGTCTTAGGACGCCTCCGGCCGCCAGAGAAGGTTTGGCGAAACATGTGCTTAACCGATAATGCAAGACCGCAACAGGAGAACGAAGAAGAAACTAGAAACCGGAGGAAAATTACCGTGATGGATCTCGACCGAATGAAAGTTACGCCCCGCGATCAGCAAGTGCTGGACTTGCTGGTCCAAGGTTGCAGCAACAAAGAAATTGCCGGCCAGTTGAGTATCAGCCCGCGCACCGTGAAGCAGCACTTGCGCACCCTGTTCCTCCGCGCCGGAATTCGAGAGGGGCGCAAACGTGTGCGCCTGGCTACCGCTGCGTTCGAGAAGGCGGAGGTGAAATCATGACCCCACGTGAGCATTTGACCCCAAAGGAGATTCAAGTCGCTACTCTCGTCTGGGAGGGCCTCACCAATCGTGAAATCGGCAAGCTCATGCACACGACGGAGCAGGTCGTCAAGAATCACTTGCGCAGCACTTTCGACAAACTGGGGGTCTGGAGCCGGCTCGAGTTGGCCATGTACGTGGCCAGTCACGGTGGCAAGAATTGGCTGGAAGACTTCGAGCGGCCGCTTCCCGCACAGCCCCGCGCGGCAGCGAGTTGAAGGGTGAAATAGAGCCGGAAAGCTTGCAAGTTCTTGCGTGCTGCGCTTGGCGTCAGCACAACTGCTGCAAAAGGTTTGCACTCTGGCGCCCAAACCTCGTTCGAAGGTTCGGATAAGACGTGAGTAAACAACGACTTGTGTTCTTTGCAGTCGGCCTGCAAATTGCACTGGTAGACCCGAACCAAAGAGCGGGCCCGCAAGCAGAATTCGAGCTGGCTCCGCAATCCCTGGGCGGGGCGAGAATGGATTACAAAGAAACCTTCTGGATGGCTTGCGACTCTACCGAGCAACTACGGGCGGAGTATGGCCCGTTCCACACTCGTTCCGAAGCCGAAGCCGAAGCCCGCAAATTGGGATTCAGTTACCTGCTGCGTTACGAACACGTGCTCGATGAAAACGAGGAGATCCGGGAAGTTCGCTGCATATTCATCGAATTGCCGGGAGCGGTTATTCCAGCAGTAGCTCCCATCAGCCTGCATACCCGTTGCGCCACCTGCGGCGAGTCCGCCGCCCATAACCAGGCGTGGCAGGCGGAAGTGTGGGCCGACATCCACGAGTTTGATCACTCCCGCCACCGCGTGCGGCTTTTTGAACACGCACGCGGCCAGGGCCTGAAGGAAATCGGTGGCTGGCGCGGCTAGCTTGCCAAGTGCAGCCGACTTCGCGTGAAACAGAGTCTTCACCCTCAATCCAGCGGTAGCAGGTACCCCGATGTTCCGCCCAATCGTCCCCCAAAGGCTTGGGCGTCCAGCACAGCCATGTCCCACACGGTCCACGAAACGGGCGCCAGTCGTATCGTGACATCGTCAAAGGATTCAAACACCGGCCCGATGTGCGGATCGGACATCGCCGTTGCACTCATATATCGGCGGTGAATGCGCAGGTTTATCTCTCGGGACTGTTCGGCTGGAATCAATTCCGCTCTTCCTGCCGCGTTCACGCCTCGCTCGGCTCCAGGTCGTCGCACGTCCACCATCAAAGAAGCCTTCGGCCGCGCTGCAATGTTGCGCGCTTTCCGGCTCTTGGAAGACGTCGCGACGAACAGGCAACCATCTTCGAAGAGATACCAGACCGCGGTCATGTGGATGCTCCCATCCGCGTTCTCGGTCCCGATGGCAGCAATGTGGCGCCCTTGCAGTAATTCGTGGAAAGTCGGATCCAGTGTTTGAGTCGGCATATTCCCTCACAGCCCCGTTCAATTCAGCCGGCGCCGATTATCTCACATGCTTTTGACTTTTGAGCTAGAAGTGAACGACGGCAATGCTCTCACGCAGCCGTTGAGAGCTCGCTGGCTGCCGCTCGATCCACGAACCAGATCAGCTTGCCCTCGTTGGGCTGCACCAACTTGGAGGGATATTTCTCAGCGGGGGCGTGTCCTTCCAAAACTTCATGCAGAACCGCCGCCTTGTCCGTTCCGCTCACCAGGAACGCCACACAACGGGCCGCGTTCAGCACCGGCAGCGTCAACGTAATCCTGCTGGTGTTCAACTTCTCTACCCGGTTGGCCACCACGAGTCGCGATTTCTCCTGTAGCGCCGCAGTCTCCGGAAACAAGGACGCGGCATGTCCGTCCGGCCCCAGGCCCAGCAGGATTAGATCGAGGCGCGGAAATTCGCCCGGCGCCACGGCAAAAAACTTTCGCAGGGTCTGCTCGTAGGCGTCCGCCGCAGCCGAAGCGTCGCGGTTCTCCGAGGGGATGCGGAAGATGTTGCCGGCGGGAACGGCAACCTTCGACAGAAGGGTTTCTTTCGCCATGCGGTAGTTGCTGTCGGGATCGTCCGGGGAAACATGGCGTTCGTCGCCCCAGAAGAAAAACACTTGATTCCAGGGCAGACTGGTGCTGGCGTTGGCCGCGATCAAGGTGTACAGGTTCCTGGGAGTCGAACCGCCGGAGAGAGCAATGGTGAAGCGGTCCCGCTGTGCAATTGCGTGGGTAGCGGCACGGATGACCTCCTCTGCGGCCGCCTGAAAAAGATCCTGCGGAGTGGTTAATCTACGCAACTCGACGGGCGCGCTCACAACCCTCCTACCCGCTGGTTGCCGGACTTCGCGGCTGCACACCGAGCCGCGCCCAGCAGACCAGCCTTGTCGTTGGTAATGATTTGCACCGGGATGCTCTCCAGCAGCGGACGCAATCTGCCCTTATCCAGAAAAGCGCGCATGAAGAGCGGCCCCATGAGCTTGGGAAGAATCTTCGGGGAGATTCCGCCGCCAAGAAAGATTCCGCCGGTGGCCATGATCTTGAGAGCCAGATTGCCGGCCTCCGCGCCGTAAACCGAGATCCAGAGGTCCAGCGCCTGCTCTGCCAGCGGATTGGTGCCGTTCAGGGCGGCGCTGGAAATCGACGCGGCCGCGTCTCCCCCGGCAAGTTGCCGGGCAAATCCGGCAGGCTCATCTCCACAGCCCTTTTCGCGCAGAAACTCATACACGTTGACCAGACCGGGCCCGGAAAGCACGCGTTCGTAACTGACGTGTTCGTGCCGGCGCGCCAGGAAGCGCAACAGCTCGAACTGCAGATCCCCTTGCGGTGCGAAATCCGTGTGTCCGCCTTCGCAGGCAAAGACCTGATATTCACTGCCGTTCCAGAACAATCCCGCTTCTCCCAAGCCCGTTCCCGGAGCGATCACCGCTTGATTGCCAAGCGACTGCGCGGCTCGATTCAGCGGAACCAGATCTTGTGGGCTGAGCGCCCCAATGCCCCAGGCGTTGGCTTCCAGATCGTTAATCAGCCAGGTGGCGGGCAGTTGAATCTGTTTGGCCAGACGAGTCTGTTCGACGATCCAGGGAAGGTTCGAGGTCTCAACGCGTCCATTGCGAACCGGCCCGGCAATTCCGAAGCAAGCGACCTCGGGCCGGGTGGCGGAATCTGCCAGGAACTTGGAGACAATCTCACCCAGCTCGCTGTATTCGCGGCTGGGATAGACGCTCTCAGAAATCAGGCGGAGACCGCCATTCTGGTGCTGAAAATAGGCCAGTCGGGCGTTGGTTCCCCCAATATCGCCGGCCAGGATCATTTCTCGAAGTTCCTCCAGCGCCGGCCGTCGCGCTCCAACAGTTCGTCGGCCTCTTTCGGGCCCCAGGTGCCCGAGGCGTAATTCGGAAAGTTCCGCGGTGGCAGTGCCTTCCACAGATCGAGCACCGGCTCGACGATGCTCCAGCCCGCCTCCACCATGTCGGCTCGTTGAAACAGCGTCTGGTCGCCGATCATGCAATCGTGCAGCAGCCGCTCGTAGCCTGTGCTGGGCTGCTTTCCGAAGTATTCCTGATATTCGAAGTTCATGTCCACCGTTCCCAGGCGCATGACCGGGCCCGGCACTTTGGCCGCAAATTGCAGGGAAATCCCCTCTTCCGGCTGGATGTGCAGCACTAACTGGTTCGGCATCAGATGTTCCACCGAAGTGTCCCGGAAGAGCACGAATGGAGCCTGGCGGAACTGGATCACAATGTGAGTGTTGCGTGCCGGCATGCGCTTTCCCGTACGAAGATAGAAAGGAACATCGGCCCAGCGCCAGTTGTCAATGAGCAGCTTCATGGCTACGAAGGTCTCGGTCCGCGAATCCGGCGCAACGTCGCTTTCGGAACGGTACGCAAGAACGTGCTCTCCACCTTCCGTGCCGTCCCCATACTGCCCGCGCACTGTGCGGCTCAGAACTTCTGCATCGCTGATGGGCTGGATGGCGTGCAAAATCTTGGCCTGTTCGTCGCGCACGGCATTGGCGTCGAACGAAATGGGAGGCTCCATCGCGGTCAGGCTGATGAGTTGCATGATGTGGTTGGGCACCATGTCGCGCAGCGAGCCCGCATGTTCGAAATAGCTGCCACGCCCTTCCACGCCTACGGTTTCGGCGACGGAAATCTGCACATGATCGATGTAGCGGCGGTTCCAGATGGGCTCGAAGATTCCGTTGGCAAAACGAAACGCCATGATGTTCTGCACGGTCTCTTTACCCAGATAATGATCGATGCGATAGATCTGTTTTTCCTCCGCGAGCTTGAGCAGTTGCTGATTGAGAGCCTTGGCCGATTCCAGGTCGTGACCGAAAGGTTTCTCGATGATCACGCGGCGCCAGTGGCCGTTACTTTGCTCCAGCAGTCCATTGGCTGCGAGCTTCTCGACGATGGGACCGAAGTAACTCGGAGCCGTCGCCAGGTAATAGAAAAAGTTTTGATGCGTGGAGTGATCGCGGTCAATCTGGGCAAGACGATCTTTAATCTGTGGGTAAAGCGGGTCATCATTGAAATTGCCGGCAAGATAATAGAAGCGGCGCGAGAAGTTCTCCCACGTTGCGGCGTCGATGCAGTCGCTGCAATACTCTTTTACATCGTCCTGGATCCTCTTGCGAAAATCCTCATCCGTCATTTGCTTCCGGGCCACGCCCAGCACTGCGAACTCCTTGGAAAGCAGGTCCGCCCGGGCCAGGTTGTACAGCGCGGGAATCAACAGGCGCGCCGTGAGGTCCCCGGCGGCGCCAAAGATCACCATCACGCAAGGATCGCCTTGTTTGCCGACGCGCGGTGTGGCTGTCGCAGGCCGTTCCGCCAATTCAGCCATCATTAGCTCCTCAGAACTCTCGCTGAAATACCTGGCTACGCGCTCTTCTTGACCGCGCCCGCCTCGACGTGTCCGCCGAATTTCTGCCGCATGGCAGAAAGCATCTTCTCCGCAAAAGTGTGTTGCTGCCGCGAGCGGAAGCGCACATACAACGCCGCAGTCAACACATCCGCGGGCACGGCTTCCTCCAGCGCGGCCTGAATCGTCCAGCGCCCTTCCCCGGAATCCTGCACGTAACCCTCGTATTCCGAGAGCGTCGGATTCTCGGCCAGCGCCATCGCCGTAAGATCGAGCAGCCACGAACTGACCACGCTGCCCCGCCGCCAAACCTCGGCAATATCCGGCAGGTTCAGATCGTACCGGAGTTCCTCCGGCAAATCCTTGCTGGTGGCGTTCTTGAAGATGTCAAAGCCCTCGGCATAAGCCTGCATCAGGCCGTATTCGATGCCGTTATGCACCATCTTCACGAAGTGGCCCGAACCCGAAGGGCCGCAGTGAATGTAGCCTTCTTCCGCCGAGCTTTCTTGAGACGCCCCGCCAAGTTTCTCCCGGCCGGGCGTGCGCGGGATCTCACCCCTGCCTGGCGCCAAGGTCTTAAGAATGGGATCGAGCCGCTGCACCGCTTCTTTGGGCCCGCCGATCATCATGCAATAACCGCGCTCCAGGCCCCAGACGCCGCCGCTGGTTCCCACGTCCACATAATGAATGCCTTTGCCTTTGAGTTGACCCGCCCGGCGCACGTCGTCCTTGAAATAGGAATTACCACCGTCGATGATGACGTCCCCAGCTTGCATGTGTTGCGCGAGATTCTGCACCGTCTGTTCGGTGGGACCGCCGGCCGGCACCATGACCCACGCTGCACGCGGCGGCTTCAGTTTGCCCACCAGATCTTCCAGAGACGACGAACCACCCGCCCCTTCGCCGGCAAGCTGCTTCACCGCCTCCGCACTCAGGTCCGAGACTACGAGTTGATGTCCGCCGCGCATCAGGCGGCGCGTCATGTTCGCGCCCATGCGGCCCAACCCCACCATTCCCAATTGCATGTGCCGCTCCTTAACGTGGCAACGAAACCGCAGCTTCGAAACCGCGTCCCACCAAAGCGTAGCGCCGGCAGCCTGCCCTGAGCGAAGCCGAAGGGTCCCGCCGGCTTTCGCGCGAGATTATCCCAGCGCCTTTTGCACGGCCGCTTCCAGCGTCACCAGACCCGCATCCACATCGTGCAGATGCACGCGAAGCGCTCGCCGCCCGCGCTCAACCAGCACCTGGAAGTCGCCCCGTGCCTGCGCCGCCTTGACCACGCCGAACGTGTACTTCTGCTGCGGCACCGGCAGCTCCAACGCATCGTCGCAAGTCACCTGCAGGAACACGCCGGAATTCGGCCCGCCCTTGTATGCCTGTCCCGTCGAATGCAGAAAACGAGGTCCAAAACCCAGGCAGGTTGCCACATGTTTCTTGTCCCGAACCGCATGCCGGATGGCCTGCAGTTTTCTTTCGTGTTCGGCATTCATCTGGATGAATCCCAGCACAGCAAAGTAATCACCGGTGCTAATGCGGCCCAGATGAGCCTTCAAATATCCCGCCAGAGACTTGTCTCCGCCCGCAGCCCGCGCCAGGTCCGCAGCATTCTTCTCGTCGGTGAACAGTTTGACGCCGTCGTCTTCCACGACAGGTTTTTCTGCGGGCAGGGAACCGGTCTTTTCGTACGCAGACGTCAGATTCCGGGTCGCAATCTTGCTGGCCTCGACGTCGGGCTGGTTGAACGCGTTGATCCCGATGATGGAACCGGCAACCGCCGTGGCAATCTCCCAGCGGAAAAATTCCGCTCCCAGGTCATAGATGTCGGCCATCGCGATTCGCAGCACGGCCTGCCCCGCCGCTTCGAGCGCCGCCACCTTCGCATCCTGCCGCACATCGGTCGCATGTTCCGTGTGGATGTAGGCAAACACGCGATCGTTGCCGTAAACCTCCGGCGCGGTCAGTTCCTCGCGGTCCACAGGGATGATGCCTTTTCCAACTTTCCCCGTGGATTCGGCCAGCAACTGCTCAAGCCACGCGCCGAGGTCGGAGATATCCGGAGAAGTGACGATCGTGACTTTATTGTGGCCGCTCCGAGCTGCCGTACCCAGAATGATTCCGAGCATTGCCCCAGGATTTTCTTCGACCGGCGCGGACGGTCCGCAAGCTCGCACCATGTCCTGCGCGCGGTCGAGAAATTTCTTGATGTCCACTCCAATCGCCGCCGCAGGCACCATGCCGAAATGTGAAAGCGCGGAGTAGCGGCCGCCGATCGAAGGCCGGCCATAAAAGATATGCCGGAAACGGTCTGCTTCCGCTACCTGCTGCATCTTCGAACCGGGATCGGTGATGGCAATGAAGTGGCTGCCGGCATTGTCCGCGCCCACAGCCTGCTTCGTACGCTCAAAGAAATATTGTTTGAAGATGTTGGGTTCGAGCGTGCTGCCCGATTTGCTGGAAACGATAAAAAGCGTCCGGGCAATGTCGACCTTGTTTTCGAATGCCTTTACCTGGGCTGGATCAGTGGAATCGAGTACGTGCAGGTCAGGATACCCGGCGATCCTGCCGAACGTGGTGCGCAGAACTTCCGGGCACAGACTTGATCCGCCCATGCCCAGCAGTAGAATGTCCTTGAAACCCGCGCTCCAAACTTCCTTGGCAAAGTTCCGCAACTCTACCGGGTCCGCGATCTGTGCTTCGGTAATATCCAACCAGCCCAGCCAGTTGGCTTCATCGTCACCGGTCCACAGTGAGGCGTCGCGCTGCCAAAGGCGCCGCATTTTGTTGCCGGACTGCCACTCGTCAACGGTGGTTTTCACCGCCGCGGCGAGGCTTTCTGGCAGCGAAGTTTTCAGCCGGTTCACGCGGTTTTTCCTTTTAACTGAGTGCTCTTCTCGACCGCAGCCAGCAGTTTTTGGAACGCATCCGCGAACAACTTCACTCCATCCTCCGTCAGCTTGGTGGTCACTTCTTTGATCGAGATACCGGTTCTCGCCAGATTGTCCATCACGTTCTGCGCGCCGGCCACGTCTTCTGTCAGGCTGTTCCGCAGCCGCCCGTGATCGCGAAACGCATCAATCGTAGCCGGAGGCATCGTATTTACCGTGTCAGGCCCGATCAATTCTTCGACGTACATCACGTCACGATATGCGGGATTCTTCGTGCTGGTGCTCGCCCACAGAACGCGCTGGGTTTGCGCTCCCTGGGCCGCCAGCGCTTGCCAGCGCGGCCCGCTGAAGATGCGCTGGTAGCGCAGGTAGGTCAGCTTGCCATTCGCGATGGCGACTTTGCCGAGCAAGCTCTTCAGCAGCGCCTGCTGTTGGGCGTCCGAAGTAGTCTTCAGCTTATCGTTGATCATCGAATCCACCAGCGAGTCGATGCGGCTGATGAAGAAGCTGGCCACGCCCACAGTTGTTTTCAAGTTGCCGCCACGTTTAGCCAGATCCTCGAGTCCGGCAGATGTGGGCGTCCGCAACCTTCTCATACACTTCCTGCGCGAACAATAAGGTCACGTTGATATTGATACCTTCACCGATCAACTGCCGAATTGCGGGAAGTCCCTCCGCCGTGCCCGGAACTTTGATCATGACGTTCTGGCGATTCACCGCCTTCCACAGGCGCCGGGCCTCATCGATCGTCTCCTGAGTTTTCAGCGCGAGCAGGGGCGAAACCTCCAGGCTGACGTACCCATCCCGGGACTTCGAACTCTCATACACCGGACGCAGCACATCGGCGGCATCTTGAATGTCGCGAATCGCAATCAGTTCAAACCGGGCGGTTGGGTCCAGATCATCGCGCGACGCCAGCGACTTCAACATATCGTCGTAAAGCGAGCTTTCGCCGATCGCCTTCTCGAAGATGGACGGATTCGAAGTCATGCCTCGAAGCCCATCCTCTTCAATCATCGTTTTCAGTTTGCCGCTCGTGATCAGGTCGCGCCGAATGTAGTCGAGCCACATCGACTGCCCATAGTTGAGCAACTCTTTGACAGGATTCGTAGCTTTTGAGGTTTCCAGAACTCCAGTAGGCTGCATAATGATTCTCTCCCTGCGATTTTCTCTCGGACGAGCGGCGAACGTCGCATCCGATTCAGATTGCTGCTACTTTTCCGCAATCGCCTTGCGCGCTTCCGCAACTACCGCATCTGCGGTGAAACCGAAAAACTTCAATAGATCTTTCAAGGGAGCGGACGCGCCGAACCGGTGCATGCCAATCTTTCGTCCCTTTGGCCCAACGTAGCGCTCCCATCCAAAAGTGGCCGCCATTTCCACCGAAACCCGCGCCGTCACCGAAGAGGGCAGCACGCTCTCCTTGTAAGCCGGATCCTGCCGCTCAAAAATATCCCACGAGGGCATGCTCACCACTCGAGCCTGAATGCCTTCCGCCTTGAGCTTTTCGTAGGCCTCGACGCACAGCGAAATTTCGCTGCCGGTTCCCATCAGAATCACGTCCGGTTTGCCCGCAGCCGCGTCGGCGAGGACGTAAGCTCCTCTTGCCGTGCCTGATGCTGCCCCATACTTCGTGCGGTCAAAAGTCGGAAGCGCTTGCCGCGTCAGTACCAGCGCCACCGGCTGGTGGTGCAACTGCGCAATGATCTTCCACGCTTCAACCACCTCATTCGCATCGCCCGGACGAAGCACAACCAGATTCGGCATGGCACGCAACGACGCCAGTTGCTCGATCGGTTGATGCGTGGGCCCATCTTCTCCCACCCCGATCGAATCGTGCGTAAAAACAAAAATCGAGGGGATCTCCATCAACGCCGAAAGCCGTATGCTCGCGCGCATGTAGTCGCTGAAATTAAAGAAAGTCGCCCCGAACGCCCGGATTCCAGAAACCGTAAGCCCATTCACACTCGCGCCCATCACGTGCTCACGCACTCCGAAGTGCAGATTGCGCCCCGCATACTCGCCCGCCTGAAAGTCGCCTGCGCCTTCAAACTTCAACGTGGTCTTGTTCGAGGTAGCCAGGTCCGCCGAACCGCCGATCAGCCACGGAATGTTCTGCGCCAGCGCATTCAGCACCTTCCCCGAACTCTCGCGCGTGGCGATTCCCTTCGCGTCCGCCTGGAACGTAGGAAGATTCTTGTCCCAATCGTCAGGCAGTTCTCTGCGCTGCATGCGGTGCAACCCCTCCGCCAACTCCGGATACTTTTGCGAATACTCCGCGAACATCTTTGCCCACCGGGCTCGCGCCTCATGCCCACGCTTTCCAATGCCATCCTGAAAATGATCCCGCACGCCCTCCGGCACCAGAAACTTGGCATCCTCGGGCCAGCCATAAAACTTCTTGACCAACCGCACCTCTTCTTCGCCGAGCGGCTCCCCATGCGCCGCATTGCTGTCTTGCTTGTGCGGCGATCCATAGCCAATGTGACTGTCCACGACAATCAACGTGGGCCGATCCGTTGTCTTCTGGAAGGTTTCAAAGGCCCGCGCCAGCATCTCCAGATCGTTCGCATCGGCGACGCGCGTCACATTCCAGCCGTAGCCGACAAAGCGTGTGGCCACGTCTTCGCTGAATGACCAATCGGCGGGACCATCCAGCGTGACGCTGTTGTGGTCGTACATCCAGCACAGATTCGAGAGCTTCAGATGGCCCGCCAGCGACGCGGCTTCGCCACCAATGCCTTCCATCAAGTCGCCGTCCGAACACATGGCGTAGACGTTGAAATCGAAGACCTCAAAGCCCGGCCGGTTGAAATTCGCCGCCAGCCACCGGCTGGCAATTGCCATTCCCAGGCTGTTTCCCACGCCCTGGCCGAGCGGCCCAGTCGTGGTTTCCACGCCAGTAGTGATGTGCGACTCGGGATGTCCCGGCGTCCGGCTTCCGAGTTGCCGGAAGCGCTTGATCTCCTCCATCGGAACCGCGAGCGTTTTCAGAACGTCTCCCTCCTCGCCGACTTCGCGCACGCCCGCAAGGTGAAGGATGGCGTAGAGCAGCATGGAGGCATGCCCGTTCGACAGCACGAACCGGTCCCGGTTCAGCCACTTCGGATCTTCCGGGTCGTAGCGCAGAAATTCCTGCCACAGGCAGTAAGTCACCGGCGCCAGGCCCATGGGCGCGCCCGGATGTCCGCTGTTGGCCTGCTGCACCGCATCAATCGCCAAGGTGCGGATCGTGTTAATGCACAGCGTGTCCAGTTGCTTGCCGGTCACCACCGCTTGTTCGCTGGCTACCATGGGATGCGCTCTCCTTCCGGGGACAACTCTACCTTCACTGAGTTGCTCCGCTGGCCAGTCTTATTAGAGTTCCAAGGACAGAAAGGGTTGCAGGTACGCAACGAGTGTATCAATTTCTTGTGGACCAATGTCACCGGATCTGTGAAAAACGGCGGAACCTGCGGATCGGAGAGGTGAGATAGAGGGCAACTCTACTTTAGCAGTTGCAGGTAGCTGTTTTGGCTGTTCGACGCTCTCGTGGTCTCTTGGACGTACTTGAGAAACTGGCGGAGATTTTCTTTTTCGGCGGGATCCATTCCCGCGAAGCGAATGCGCATTCCTCCAGCCGGAGCGCTGCTGGTGACGACTCCATTCAGAGCCAGGCCTTTCACCCAAATCTTGCCGCTCGCGACCCAAAGTCCTATTTCGACCTTGGCCCCGCCGCTAACTTGAGTCGCGGTCTCGACCTGGCATCCACCCACGCTGGTATTGGAAAGATTGCCCCAGATAGGAGCGTCCGCGTCATTGACCCGAAGTTCCACCGCCACAAAACACTTAATTCTCGGATGCCGGCGCCGATCTTGTCCCCAGTTCGGGCTGAAAACATCGGGCTCGAACGGAGGAGTGGCGGAGGCCGGCGTAGGCAGGGGTCGCGGCGCAGGCACCGTCACTGCCTTAGTTGGGCTTGCCGGGGTTGAGTCCCCGCCGGAAGCTTCTTTCTTGACCTCCCGCATGGCCGCCAGCAGTGCTTCTTCTCTGCCCTCGGGCGGAGCATCGCGATAGGCCTGCAGCAATTTTCCCAGGTTCCTTGCCAGGTCCGGGTCGGCCAGCAGCGCCGTCCAGTCCATTCCCACCGCTGCGCTAGACTTGGAGTTACTCATTGCGATGATGCTTCCTCTCGTTCGCGCGAACGAATCCCCGTTTCAGGTTGAACCCTGGATTACCTGCCCGCAAGATGACGAAAGTCATATCCAAATACCCTTGTCAGAACCGTCGGCGGTCTCCGCGCAAGCTTTCATCCGGAGACTTTTCAGTCGATCGGTTCAAGGCTTTTGAAGTAACTATTCAGCGCGGCTTGCTGGTCGCTCGTCAGCGACAGGAACTCAAAGCCGTAATGGTATCCGCGGCGGTAGCGGACCACCGCTCTCACTTCCCACGGTAGGGTTGATCCCGGAAGCGTAAAGCTGAGACCAGCCACCTCGCCGCCCCCCATCTCTGCCGCCAGGAGTATGCCGATTCCGGCCTCGGACAGATCCCTGCAGTGCCCCTCAAGCCTCTGGTATTGATTTCCCTGGAGATAGCTCACTGTGACTCGGAATTCTGCGCCGTATCTCGGATGCCGTCTCCGGCGCCGGTCAACCTGTTTTGTTGCGGGCTTTGGACTCGAGGCGGGCATGGGGAGTGGATGTTTCGGAATGTTCGTACCGCTTACGATCGCTTTCCACAAGACTCAAGCGTGAATTGAACCACCTCAGTCGTTTCTTAGGGTGATCTCTCTATAATCTATCGGGGGTCCTGCGGAGTGGAAAGTGTCGAAAGTAATCGCCCCCATCGCCTCTCGTTAGCGTATAACTTCCGAACTGTCAGGTCCCGGCGTTTTTGCATCGCGAGGCTCGTTAAGCGAATCAATAACAAGACGTTATGCCATGAATGAGAAAGGTCGTCCCGAAGAATCTTCATAATGGGACTCTGTCACGACAGGAAATGCCCCGTTTCTTGCCTCATCCAGACCGCTGCTTTCTTGCCTTCGCGCTGACACTGTTCTCTGTCACAGGCGCGGTCGCTCAGAGTTCCTCGCCTGCGCCTTCCATCTCTTTACCCGGATCGCAGAGTCCCTTCACCGGCAGCGAGCCTGACGGCAAAGCTACTCCAGAAGTCTTGCAGCTTAGTTTTCAGGAGGCGATCGACCGCGGACTCCGCAATAACCTCGGCTTGTTGCTCTCCGGCGATCAGACCATCATGGCCCGGGGCGAGAGATGGAAAGAACTCAGCAACCTCCTGCCCAACCTTTCGGCCCGGGTTCTGGAGAATGTGCAAACTCAAAGCCTCACTGCTCTAGGCCTCAAGGGCGACCTTTTCCATTCCCCAACTCCGCTTCCGCGCGTAATCGGTCCCTTCAACTACTTCGACGCCCGCGCTTCTGTTAGTCAGTCATTCAGCTTCAAAGACTTTGAGAAGCAACGAGCCGCATCGGAGAGCCTCAAATCGGCGCAATACAGCTACAAAGACGCGCGTGAATTGGTAGTGCTGGCCGTAGGCAATGCCTACTTAATGGCGATCGCCACCGCCGCTCGCATAGAAACCACCGACGCCCAGGTCAAGAACGCCCGGGCCCTGCACGACAGAGCGATCGACCAGCAAAAGGCCGGGTTAAGTCCGGCCATCGATACTCTGCGCTCCCAGGTTGAATTGCAGACTCGTCAGCAGCAACTCATCGCCGCGCGCAATGATTTTGCCAAGCAAAAACTGTCATTGGCCCGGGTAATCGGTCTGCCGCCGGGTCAGGAGTTTCTTCTGACCGAGAACGCCCCGTATCAGGCGTTGACCCTTTTGCCGCTGGAGACTTACCTGCAGCGCGCCTATGCCTCGCGCTCCGACTATCAGGCCGCGCAGGCGCTAGTCCGGGCAGCGGAGCTTTTGCGCCGTGCGGCGACCGCTGGACACTATCCCTCCCTCGAAGTGAACGCAAACTACGGCGACATCGGAATAACGCCAGCCCAATCCAACGGAACCTGGCAGGTGAATGGCGGCCTCAACATCCCCATCTTTGCGGGAGGAAAAACCCACAGCGACGTCCTCGAAGCCGATGCTCAGTTGAAGCAGGCGCGTTCGCAATTAGGCGATCTGCGCGGCCGCATCGACTATGAAGTTCGCGCCTCATTGCTGGACTTAAGTTCCGCCGCCGAGCAGGTTGAAGTTGCACGCAGCTCGGTCGAACTGGCGGAACAGACTCTCACCCAATCGGAAGATCGCTTCGCGGCTGGTGTGGCCGACAACCTGGAGGTGGTTCAGGCGCAGGAGTCCGTTGCCGGCGCGCATGAGAACTACATTCAAAGTCTCTATGCGCATAACCTCGCCAAGATCGAACTGGCGCGTGCCATCGGAGATGCCGAACAGGGAGTCAAGCGATATCTGAAAGGCGAACACTAACTCAAACTTATGGAACCGACGACGCAAACCCCGCCCGCCGCTCCACCGCATCAGCCCGAAAGCCGCACCCAGCCATTGCCCTCCTCCGAAAGGGACTTCCGCACTCGTCCTGCCCGCACCGCCAGTCCCGGCTTCCGCATCGCCGTCGTCGTCGCCGTGGTAGTGCTGCTCGTGGTTGGGATTTTCGTCTACCGCTACGTCACCAGTTACGAATCAACCGACGATGCCCAGGTAGACGGCCACATCAATTCCATCAGCGCGCGAATTTCAGGCCACGTCGTGAAGCTGAATGTTCAGGACAACCAGTATGTAGAAGCGGGGACGGTGTTGGTGGAAATCGACCCTGCCGACTACCAGGTCGCTTACGACCGCGCCAAAGCCGAATTCGACGATGCGCAAGCAGCCGCCGCCGCCGCCGGCGTGAATGTTCCCATCACTGCGGTCACTACCACCAGCCAGGTATCGGCGACGGAGGCCGATGCGGCCAGCGCCCGCGCCGGAATCGCTGCCGCCAAAAAGCAGTTCGAGGCAGCCAAGGCTCAGCTCGACCAAGCCGAGGCGAACAACATCAAAGCGCAAAACGATCTGGCTCGCTACAAGCAACTCGTAGACAAACAGGAGATCTCGCTGCAGCAATACGATCAGGCTGTGGCTGCCGCCAAAGCCAGCGCTGCCGCCGTCGAAGCCGCTCGCGCCATGGCCGATTCTGCCCAGTCGCAGGTGACTCAAGCCCAGGACAAACTGCTGCAGGCGGAAGCCAACTGGCGCAACTCCCAGACCGCGCCCGAACAAATGCGCGTCATTCGCTCCAGAGCCGCGTCGGCGCTGGCACAAGCCCAGCAAAAGAAAGCTGACCTCGATCAGGCGCAGCTGAATTTGCAATACACGAAAGTCATTGCTCCGGTCGCAGGAATGGTCAGCAACCGCACCGTCGAAGTCGGTGAGAACGTCTCCCCCGGCCAGGAGCTGTTGAAAGTTATCCCTCTGAACGATGTCTGGATCACCGCCAACTACAAAGAGACCCAGCTTCGTGACATGAAAGTTGGCCAGCCGGTCGACGTGCAAGTCGATGCCAACGGAAAGACCTACAAGGGCAAGGTTGATAGCATCGCCGGCGCCAGCGGCGCACGTTTCAGCCTGTTGCCTCCCGAGAATGCAACCGGCAACTATGTCAAGGTCGTGCAGCGCGTTCCGGTAAAGATAATCCTCGATCCGGGAGAAAACACCGACCACTACCTGCGGCCCGGAATGTCGGTTGATCCCAAGGTCTGGATTCGCCGATGAGCGCCAGCGCCACCACGCTGAATGACGTCAACGCCGACGCCTGGCGTCCGGCCGTAAATCCATGGATCATCGCCATCACGGTTACCCTGGCGACTTTCATGGAAGTGCTCGACACCTCCATCGCCAACGTCGCGCTACCTCACATCGCCGGCAGCCTCTCTGCCGGGCAGGATGAGAGCACCTGGGTCCTCACTTCCTATCTCGTCTCCAACGCCATCGTGCTGCCCCTGAGCGGCTGGCTCTCCTCCATCGTGGGCCGCAAGAACTTCTACATGGGATGCGTGGCCCTGTTCACCGTGAGTTCTTTCATGTGCGGACTGGCGCCCAACCTGGCCACGCTCATCGTTTGCCGCGTGCTGCAAGGCGCTGGTGGAGGCGGTCTTCAGCCCAGCGAACAAGCCATCCTCGCCGATACCTTTCCTCCCGCGAAGCGTGGCATGGCCTTCGCCGTATATGGCATCGCGGTAGTCAGCGCTCCCGCCATCGGCCCAACCCTCGGCGGATGGATCACCGACAACTTCACCTGGCGCTGGATTTTTTTCATCAATATTCCAGTCGGCATCATTTCTCTACTGCTGACCTCGCGGCTCATTCAGGATCCGCCTTATCTCAAGCGCCGCAAGCTCAGCGAAACCAAAATCGATTACATCGGCCTCGGCTTTGTGGCCCTCGGCCTGGGAGCTTTGCAGATCGTCCTCGACAAGGGTCAGCGCGAGGATTGGTTCGAATCGCACTTCATCGTGATCCTCTCCCTGATAGCCGCGGCCGCGTTGATCTTCGTGATCTTCTGGGAGTGGAAGCACAAGGATCCCATCATCGATCTGCATCTGTTTCGCGATCGCACCTTCGCCGTCTCCAATATGCTGATGTTCATGCTGGGCTTCGCGCTGCTCGGCAGTACGCTGCTCCTGCCGCTATTCATGCAGACTCTGCTCGGATACACCGCCGAGCAGTCGGGCTTGGCGTTGATGCCCGGCGGATTCACTATCATGCTCTTGCTGCCCCTGGTGGGGTTCCTGCTCTCGCGCTACAGCCCGCGCTGGCTGCTGGTTTTCGGCCTGGTCGTACTTTCCGGGGCACTGTTCCACATGGCCGGTTTCGATCTCGACATCGACTTCCGCACCGCCGCCATGGCCCGCGTGTTTCAGGCCGCGGGCATGGCCTTCCTTTTCGTTCCCATCAACACAGCCGCCTATGCCTTTCTGCCGCGGGACAAGAACAACGCCGCGTCGGGATTGATGAATCTGGCCCGCAATATCGGCGGCAGTGTCGGGATTTCTCTGGTCACCACCAGGCTGGATCGCAGCACGCAAATTCACCTCAACGATTTGTCCCACAATTTAAGCGCTTCCAACCCCGCGTTCCAGAAGATGCTCCACGGCGCTACTCAGGCCATGCAGGCACACGGCGCGAGTACGGCATCTGCTACCCAGCAGGCATACGCCCTGATTCAAGGCACAATTCAGCGCCAAGCCACCATGCTGGCCTATCTCGATGACTTCCGCCTTCTAGGCATATCCATCCTCGCGATGGTTCCGCTGGTGTTCCTGATGAAAAAAGGCAAGCCCGGCGGCGGAATCGCGGTACACTAATTCGCGGTAAACTAAGGGAACGGCGGTTGGTTTTGGGTGGCGCAGCGGTTCACCGCTGCGATAACTGGCTCGTTCTCAATGCCGGCTTTAGCCACTGGGGACTTAAGAACCATGTTTCGCCTCATCACCATTGAGCGAGAGTACGGCTGCGGCGGCGGCGCCATCGCCGCTGAACTGGCCCACCGCCTGGGTTGGAGGCTCTGGGACCAGCTCCTCACCGAAGAGATTGCCCGCCTCGCCAACGTTGACTGTTCCGCGGTCATGCGCTGCGATGAGCGCATGGACAGCAGCCTGTACCGCATGGCAAAAGCTTTCTGGCGCGGCAGTTATGAGCGCAGTTCTGCCCTGGGACATCAGGCCTTCGATGCCGACTGCATGGTCTCGATGATGGAGCAGATCGCTCCAAGAATCGCCAAGGAAGGCAATGCCGTAGTAGTCGGCCGCGGCGCGCCATATTTCCTGCGCGAACAGCCGGACGCTTTTCATGTCTTCCTCTATGCGCCGCGCGCTGAAAAGCTGCGTCGCCTGCTGAAAGATGGATACAAGCAATCGGATGCGGAAGAACTGGTCGATTCCGTTGACCTGGAACGCATCGCCTTCGTCAAACATTACTTCGACGCCGACTGGCCCACCCGCTCCCTCTACCACGTGATGATCAACACAGCCGTGGGGAATGAAGCGGTCATCGAAACGATTCTCCACACCATGCACCTGGTCGAGGGCCATCCCAAAGCCACAGGCTACGAACCCACCAAAGTCCCCAGTTCTGTTTAGATCAAATGCGCCGTTGCCCTATAATCCGGACGTGTTAACCGAAGAGGACAAACAGTGGATTAGCCAGCGGTTAGAGAAGTTTGTCGCAACCTGGGAGAAAAGCTAAGTTGTGGTTCCTGTGCATTTGCCGAGGTGGCGTATTAAGTTTGACACCGGGATCTCCGAGTATTCCCCTGCTGTTTGTTACACTGTTATTTAGCGGATTCGCCCCCGGCCAGATCGTTAGTTCGGTTGAATGGAGGGACGGCACTCTGACTTACTCGCGATCGGCTGCCACCACCGAAACATCTCTCGATTGGGTACAGGGCTCAACGGATAAGGCGCGGGCCTCAGATACGGAGCGCACCTCCGCTGCGGAAGACCCCGTGCTGAAAGGGGTGGCAGAAGGCGCACTCTCCATCGTGGCTTTGGGTTTCGCTGCCTTCACGTTCCTCTATAACACGTTGCTCGTTCTTACCGGCCCTCCCGACAAAGTCGACGGTCTGAAGAAGAAGTTACGACGCGCGCTCTATGCAAGGGAGTTTGCCATCGTTTCATCCGCCCTGCATGCGGTTATGGCATGTGCCGCAATCGAATGGAAACTCCGCGCCCTGGGCGACGTGGCGATTTTTTTGGCGGTTGTCGTGCTCGCAGTGCTTTCCTGTGTCGCAATGTCCATGGCCAACGATGTGCGTCGCGGAGTATAGACGAAATGGCCGCCGGCAAGCCGCCCTTCAATGTTCCCAAGGGGCTGTCTCCTTTAAACAACCTGCGTCTGGAACAGAGCTTTCTCCTCAAGTTCTACGAGTTGAATAAGGACGATTTCTTTGCCATCACTACGGTAATTTACTTCGACCGTCTTAGTCTTCCTGACAAGGGAGCGCTGGTTGATCCGGAGAAAGGTTTCGATTCTTTTTGCGATCTCATGACGCAGTACCTGCTTGCCCCTCCTAGCGAAACCGTGGTTTCCGCCAAGGACGAACACGGATTGAATGTTAACCTATTCGGCGAGGCGATCCTGAAACACGCTGGGGATGGCAATGTCACTGCCCAGCAACTCTATGCCTATGACGGCGAAGACAGGCATGCGGAAGGGCACGAATTCACGCTTGTGGGAAAAACTCAATTCGAGCAGGGTTCGGGAAGGGCACGAATTCATTCGTGCCGTTAAGTCGCTGAAAATGAACCCGCGCTTTAGCGCCTGAATGCCAAGTCCAGACCACTGGCCACTGATCACTGATTCCCCGGCTGGCCATTCTAGCCCGCTCCGGCGCCGGACAGCAATCCTCCGCGCAAACATCCGGCCGTGGCTCCCAGCATCCCAACGCTCGCCGTTCCGACCCCGGATTCATCCGCTCCAGAATCAGTTCGCGAATCATGCCGATGAACTTCGGATGCACGCCCACCGTTTTCGCCCGCGTCATGGGCAACGCCAGCGAATCGCAAAGTTGCCGCGCTTCCACATCCAGGTCGTACAACACTTCCATGTGATCGGAGATGAAGCTGATCGGCGCCAGCACCACCGCCGACGCCAGATTCTCCGCCTTCACCCGCCGCAGGTAATCGAGGATGTCCGGCTCCAGCCAGGGCTGTCCCGGAGCGCCGCTGCGGCTCTGGTAGACGAGAGCATCGTTCTTCTGCACATCGTTGCGATGACCCAGCGCCGACGAAACCAGCCGCCGGACTTCTTCCAGTTGTTTCACATAGTCACAAGTGTTCGCCATGGAAACCGGAATGCTGTGCGCCAGGTATACGATCTGCACGTTTCGCCGCGCGTCCGCCGGAACGGCCTGCAGCGCGTCATGCACTCGCTCAATCGTGGCCTCGATGAATGCCGGATGGTTGAAGAATGGCCGCAGCTTGTCCACTTCCGGCGCGCCCGGCCCAGCTTCACTTCGCGCCCGCACGATGTCCTCGCGATACTGCCGGCATCCTGAGTACGAACTGTAAGCCGAAGTCACGAATGCCAGAGCCCGCCGGATGCCATCCTGCTGCATCTTTCGCAGCGTCTCCGGCAAAAACGGATGCCAATTGCGGTTTCCCCAGTAGATTGGCAGCTTCGGCCCGTTTCGCTCCAACTCCGCTTCCAGCGCGGCGATCAGCTCGCGCGTTTGCTGGTTGATCGGACTCTTGCCCTCGAAGTGGTAATAGTGCTCGGCTACAGTGAGCATGCGTTCGCGCGGAATGTTCCTTCCGCGCAAAACGTTTTCAAGGAAGGGAATTACTTCCTCCTTCGATTCCGGCCCACCGAAAGAAACCACCAGGATAGCGTCGTAGTTCATGTCGAGATTAGTTTGCGTGTCATCCTGAGCAAGCGTTCTTTGCGCAGCGAAGGATCTGGGCGAGCCGCGCGATGTGTCGCGTTCTTTGCGACACAATACTCGCGCGTTTGGCTCGCTTCCTTACAAACCGTACCACTAAGGGCTTGACTCTGGGGCTTGACCGCTAAGATTGGATCACTCTTCGCAAATCAGTTCCCGTGTACCACTGCCGTGGAAGCCGCCGCTTCCACACTCTTGGTCACGGACAACGGCCGATCCAATGCAATATCCATCTCGGTGAACCGTGGCAACACCACATCTCGCCCCCGACGCGACACCATGAATATCCCCGAGATGCAACTCGACACGATGCGAGAGGTGCCCGCAGTGGAAGCGTCCGTTGCCGTCGAGACGATGGCTTCGATGATCAACTGCGTTGCGTCGTCGACTTCTTTGCTAAGGCCGGCGGTCACACCGATGTTAATCGCCATCCACGCCTTGCCTGGACGCTCGCCTCGGAGCTGTCCTTCCGCGTCCATCTTCGTGTGCGACCTTCGGTCCAATTCCGCTCCCGCAAGCGATGCCGCGATCGGAATGAGGTTCCCACCCGGCAGCGTCAACCCCGTGAACGTTAGCGAGAGCGATCCCGCCCGGCTCCCCCAGCGCGGCGGAGTTTTCTTAACCACTCTGCCTTCAAAAAGCGTGCCCGCCGGAAGCACGACCCGCGAATTCAAGAACACGGGCTCGAGCAAACGTGCTTGCACCAAATCACCAGGGTTGCTTTTCGATGCGCTGACATCTCCCAGCAGAAGGATCTTGCAGGCCGTGCCAACCGGAAGGGTTTCCAGGGCGGACAAATCTGACGTGGAGGAAGATGCGCTCTCAGCATTCGCGGAAGGCGATATCGCACCTTCCAGGTCGAAGGCCTCCAGAACCATCATCGGCGCTGCCAGCTTGGCAGGTCCATACAAGCCGCCGGATTTACTCACTTCGATGGCGCCGGTTTCGTCGGCTGGCTGTCCTGACTTCCTCTTCTTTATTTGTGCATGCACTTCACGCTTCCGGCTAATGGAAATCAATGAAACTTGCAGCGTGCTTTCGCCGCTCGCTCCAGTGACCGTGGCGGTCTTGAAGACCGGATATTTCTCGTGACGAGGGGTGAAAGCCTTCACCACCCAAGGCCAATGATCGTCAGGAGTCCTTCGTCTTTTTTCCAGGTGATCCACTGCCAGGCGCACATGACTGCCGGCAGGGAACAATTCGCGGTCCGAAGAGTAAACATCTCGTGCCAGGTTGCCCTCAACCACGTCTCCCGGCTTCAACCTCGAAAGCTTTAACGGGCTATTGAGCTGTACTTTGACGTAGAGGCTCGAAGCTACGGACGCCGTGCCCTGCGCGGCGTCTGCCGGTCCATCCGTGGCGAAGCCGCTCACGGATCCCGCCAAAGCCGAGGCCGCCAGCAGCGCGCCGCTGATGACTTTCGACAACCTGCTACGTCTCATGATCTGCTCCTGTTGTACGGCAAGTCTCTGGGGGTGGGGCGAATGCGTGCCTTCTACAATTACATCATGATTCACAGAAACACAGAATGGGAATAAAGACACTAGTCCGGGCTACAGTGCCACAGAGAGCCAGTTATGCCGGACGCGCGCCAGTTCCATGTTACGCTTCTGCGGAGACTAGGGAGACGCTGAGGTGATTGGCCGGGTCTTTAAAGCTTTTCGATACCGCGATTTTCGCCTGATGTGGTTCGGCGCTTGCACCTCCAGCATCGGCACCTGGATGCAGATCGTGGCCCAGGGATGGCTGATCTACCGGCTCAGCCACTCCGCATTCTTGCTGGCGCTGGATCAGTTTCTCGGCGGCATCCCCATCTTTCTGTTCTCGCTGATCGGCGGCGTGGTGGCCGACCGCGTGGAGCGCCGGAAGATTCTGCTCGGTTCCCAGTATGTGCAAATGGCTACAGCGCCGGAATTCTCACTGTTCTTGTCGCCACCGGCCTGGTACACGTCTGGCACATCCTATGTCTTTCCTTTATTTCAGGCTTTGCCCAGGCCTTCGGAGGGCCGGCCTATCAGGCGCTGATTCCCACCTTGGTCGAGAGGGAAGACATGCCCAACGCCATCGCGCTGAATTCCATTCAGTTCAACGTGGCCGTCATGGTGGGGCCGGCCCTTGCCGGGCAGGCCTTGGCGAAGCTGGGGGAGAAATGGTGCTTCGGCCTGAACGCACTCTCCTTCTTGGCGCCCATCATTTCGCTTTCAATCATCACCGCCCGTTTCCTGCCGGTGAAGACAACGGAGTCAATGTTCACCAGTCTGAAGCAGGGTATCCAGTTCGCGCGCAAGCAGGTTTCCATGGAAGCGCTGATCGTTCTGGCTTTCTGCATGACCGCTTTGAGCATGCCCATGCGCACTTACTTTCCCGTGTTCGTGAAGGACATCTTCCATCGCGGCCCGGAAACCTACGGCAATTTGCTCGCGCTCATGGGCCTGGGCTCGATTCTTGGCTCGTTGACCATTGCTGGCGCGGGCAACATGAAACGAAAAGGGCTCGTCGCTCTGGGGGCGCTCATCTGCCTCGGCGCAGGGATTTCTGCCTTCGCTCTTTCCAAGTCGTTGCCCTTCAGCGGCGTCGTCCTGGTATTGGTGGGCGCCTCCATGATGGCGGTTTTCGCTACCGTGAACTCGCTGGTCCAGTTGATCACCACCAACGAGATGCGTGGCCGGGTCATGAGCGTCTACAACTTCGCCTTCCGCGGCGGCATGCCCATGGGGAATCTGTTGTCGGGATGGCTGGTCCCCGTGTTCACAGCCCCCGTAGTGCTCGGCGTGAATGGCTTCGCGCTTATTCTCTTGGCTCTCTACTTCTTGTTTGTACAACGCCGCCTGGCTGCGCTGTGAGGGTGAACGCGGAAAATCTGGTGCGCCCGGAGAGATTCGAACTTGAGGCGTTTTGCGGGCGTGAGCGAAGCGGGAGCCCGCCGCCGAAATCCTGAGCCGGGGTTCAGGCGAAGGATCTGGGAAAGTAATGGTGCGCCCGGAGAGATTCGAACTCCCGACCTATTGCTCCGGAGGCAATCGCTCTATCCATCTGAGCTACGGGCGCCCAACCATTTAAGTTTACATGGGAGGGTTGAGAAGCATCAACGTTAGGATTGCGCACGCAGTCGGCTCAGCGCGGCAGTGTTCTGCCCGCAGTCGCGGGAACCATCTTCCGTGATCACTTGAACGCTAAACGGTTACCAGCGGCCTCGTCCGCCGCCGCCACCGCCGCGGCCACCACGGTCTCCGCCGCGATCACCGCCTCGGCCTCCGCGGTCGCGTCCGCCGCCTCCGCCGTGCTCAGTTTTCGGGCGAGCCTCATTCACGTTGAGCGTGCGTCCGCCCACCTGCGAACCGTTCAGCGCCGTGATGGCTTTTTCTCCATCCTCGTTGCTGGCCATTTCCACAAAGCCGAACCCGCGCGAGCGTCCCGTATCGCGGTCGGTCATGATGCTGACCCGGTCCACTTGTCCGAACGGCTCAAACATCTGCCGCAGTTCGTCTTCCGATGTGTTAAAGCTCAAGTTCCCCACGAAAATATTCTTCACGCATCTGCCTCTGCATTGAGCTGTCGAAGTGCAAGCTCGATGCGGCGGACTGGCAGGTCGGGGGCACCTTCCTGAAAATCGGGACCGGAGCTGGCGAACAGTCGAATGCGGCCAGAAGTATAGCAGGTTTGTCAAACCGGGCATGTCAAATCGGGCAAGTTAAGTCGAAACGCTACCCGAAACCGCGCTAGCACCCATCCACCTGCCAATACCCCTCGCGGTGATATCCCACTTGCAACAGCCGGTTCTTCGGGTCGTGGCGCTTGCCACAGCCCGGACAGATCAAATACCGGCTCCAGGTTGTCCCTTGGCGGTCGTAGTTCCCCGCGACCGCAAACGTCATCCCGCAACTGCACGGAACCAGAAACATTCGCAGCGGTGTGCTGCTGCGTTTTTCGGATTGACCTCTGGACTTCACCCTTCCTCTACTGTCGCCATCGCGCTCTTCTTGCGCTTGTTCGCGTGCAGAACTTTCTTTCGCAGCCGCAGCGATTTCGGAGTGATCTCCACGTATTCGTCGTCCGCGATGAATTCGATCGCCTGCTCCAGATTTAGCTGCCGGAAAGGCACGAGTCGGATGGCCTCGTCGGCCGTCGAAGCCCGCATGTTGGTGAGTTTCTTTTCGCGCACCGCATTAACGTCCAGATCGTCATCTTTTGCGTTCTCGCCGATGATCATCCCTTCATACAGCTCGACGCCCGGGCCCACGAAAAGCTCTCCGCGCTCCTGCAGGCCCCACAGCGCGTATGCCGTCGAAAGGCCGTCCCGGTCGGCGATCAGCGCTCCCGTAAGCCGGTGCGGGATTTCTCCTTGCCACTCCGTGTATCCGTCGAAAAGCGAATTCATCACAATGGTCCCGCGCGTGTCCGTGAGCAACTGGCTGCGCAGCCCGATCAGCCCTCGGCTGGGCACGCGAAACTCGATGCGCACCCGCCCGTAGCCGTGGTTGTGCATGTTTGTAACTTCGGCCTTGCGCGATCCAAGCTGTTCCATCACCACGCCTACGAATCCTTCCGGCACGTCCACGGTGAGATGCTCCACAGGTTCCATCAGCTTGCCATCAATGCGCTTGGTAACGATCTCGGGTTTGCCCACCATGAGTTCATAACCTTCGCGCCGCATCATCTCGATGGTGATCGAAAGCTGCAACTCGCCGCGCCCCAGCACCTTGAAGGAGTCGGTCGTTCCCATCTCTTCCACTCGCAGGGAAACATTGGTGAGCAACTCCTTCGCCAGCCGCTCCCGCAAATTTCGAGAGGTGACGTAGGTTCCTTCGCGTCCCGCGAATGGCGAAGTGTTTACCGTGAAGGTCATCGCGATGGTCGGCTCATCGATCACAATGGGCGGCAGCGGCGCGGGATTCTCCGCGTCCGTAATAGTCTCGCCGATGGTGATGCCTTCCACGCCGGCCACGGCCACGATATCGCCCAACACGGTTTCCGTGATGTCGGTCCGCTTCAATCCGGAGAAGGAGAACAGCTTTGTGATCTTGGTCTTGTGCATGGTCCCGTCGAGCTTGGCGATCACCACATCTTCGCCGGTGAACATCGTGCCGTTAAACACGCGTGCGATGGCCAAGCGTCCGAGATAGTCGCTGTAATCGAGGTTCGCAACCAGAATCTGCAGCGGCCCGGCGGGATCGCCCTGCGGCAGCGGAATTGTTTTCAAGATGGCGTCAAACAGCGGCCGCAAATTCTCACCGCCGCCCGCGATGTCGGTGGTTGCCGTCCCCTCTTTCGCATTCGTGTACAGAACCGGAAAGTCGAGCTGATCTTCTTTCGCGTCAAGATCGATAAACAGGTCGTAGATTTCGTTGAGCACTTCCTGCGGACGCGCATCGGGCCGGTCAATCTTGTTGATCACCACGATCGGCGGCAGCTTCGCCTCCAGAGCTTTCGTCAGCACGTAGCGCGTCTGCGGCAGCGGACCTTCGCTCGCGTCCACCAGTAGCATCACTCCGTCCACCATCTTCAGCGCGCGCTCGACCTCGCCGCCAAAGTCGCTGTGGCCGGGCGTATCCACAATGTTGATCTTCACGTCGTGATAGAAGATGGCCGTATTCTTGGCCAGGATGGTGATGCCGCGCTCGCGCTCCAGTTCGTTCGAATCCATCACGCGTTCGACGTGTTGCTCGTTGGAGCGAAAAGTGCCGCTTTGCTGCAGCATGGCGTCGACCAGCGTGGTCTTGCCGTGGTCCACGTGCGCGATGATGGCGATGTTGCGAATACTCAAACTCAAAGTATGGTTTGTCCTTTATTGCGGATCGGATTGATGGGCGCGCAGCAGTTCGCCGGCTGAATGCCCCCACCTATAACTTTACTATGTGTGGAGGTTTCTCAGGAGATTACATCGCACTTCCGTGCGCTGTGGATTTGCAATCGCAAAAAGCGGAAAAGCGGAAAACTGAGCGACCGTCAGCCCGCTACCGCCTTCTGCTTCGGCGCAGGCTTTCCCGCCAGCCGCGCTTCCACTTCCTTGACGGCGCGTTGCGCCGCAAGGATTCCCGTGTTGGTGGTTGATTCCGGGCCCTCGGAGTCCGTGTTGGCAAAGAAGACGCGATCCATGGGATGCCGCGCCAGCGGCTGCACCTGCGTGTAAAGTCCGGGCGTCGACATATACAAAGGATGTCCCCGCCGGTAAATGTGCACTTCGACGGGATCGACATTCAATCCCGGCATCAGCTTCTGGAAGTCGGTGAGTACGTTGGCGGCAATCTTGCGCGCTCCGATTTCATTCAATAGATAACCGCGATCCTCTTCCTTCATCGGCGTGTAGCAAGTGAGAATGTTGCACTTCTGCCGGTAGCCCGCTTGCTTCTGAATAACCCAGTCGGCGGCCATGACATCGGTAAACGCATTGCCCGGGCACCAGGTGTCGTAGCCGTGATTGAAAACCGGCTTGTCGAAAATCAGATTCACCACAGGATACGGAATATAACGGATCTGCTTCATGGCCTCGCTCTGCTTGTCGGGCAAGCCCTCGACGATGCGCCGCGTAATGAACTTGGGCGTCGCCATGATGACCGCCTTAGCCGCGACCGTCTTCAATTCGCCGCCCAGCATGTAGGTGACATGCACTTCTTCTTTTTCCGAGACCACGGCCACGGTGGTCGCACCCGTCTGCATGCGGTCTTTGTGTTTCGGCTGCAGAATGTCCGTCAGCTTTTTCGTGAGCGCGCCCAAACCTCCGGGCCAGGTATAGCGATCGTCCACGCGACTCTCTTCGACCATCTCCTGTAAGTTAAGAATGCCTAAACCCGCGGTGGTCTCCTCGCTGGTTGCTCCCCAGTTCGATGGTCCGAAGCAGTCCCACCATTGCTTGATCTCTGCGGGGTATCCCTTCATGAAATCAGAAAACGGCTTGTCGTAAATGTCTTTACTCTTACTCACGTCAATCGCAAGCATTTCTTTCTTGAACTTCTTGAAGCCCTCGCGAACCGGCGCAGGATAGGGCAGCTTGTCGAGACCGTCGCCCCATGTGTCAGGGACCAACTCCCCTCGAATAATGCTGGCGTCGGGGCTGTTGACCGGCAGAGGCTTCAAACCAATTTCCTTGGCAAATGGATAAGCATATTCGTCCTTCGTCAAGAAGGCCGATCCAGTGGCATACGTGCTGCCCTCGTATTGCGTCGCATAGGCATTCCCACCCCAGTGCGGTTCCTTTTCGAGCAGGAGGAAATCGCGGTGCTGCAGGCGATAAGCCGCTGCCAACCCGCTCACGCCGCCGCCGACAATCACCACGTCGTGCCGCGCCGAAGCCGGAGGCCGCGTGAAGACCTTGCCGTCGCGGACCTGATGGCAGATTCGATTGTCTTCGCCGTTTACGTCCGCACCGTGACTCTTGCGTGCGTCGCCGGCCTGAGCCATCAACGAAAGATCGATGGGACATCCCGCCGTCACCGCTCCCGCAACCACAAACTTGATGAAATCCCTGCGATTCGCGCTCATACAGCGCCTCCTTCTACCGCTTCCACGATCTCAGAACCCACGTCCATTGCGGCTTCGCCACGCATGCGCAGGCGGTACCAGAGCACGATCGCGACCAGCGAAAAGGCAAAAATGATGGTCGATACCGCGTTGATCTCCGGTGTGATGCCGCGCCGCAGCCGTCCCCAAATTTCCAGCGGCAGCGTATTGTCGCGCCCGATGAGGAAAAAGCTGACTGCGATCTCATCCATCGACAGCGTGAAGATCAGCAACGCTGCTCCGATAATCGGCAGCTTCAGATTCGGCACCGTAATGCGCCAGAACGTTTGCCAGTAATTCGCGCCCAGGTCGAGAGAGGCTTCTTCCTGCGCCCGGTCGAGCTTCTGCAGTCCTGCGAATACCTCGGTCGTCGCCACGGAGATCAGTGCCGTCCCATGTCCCAAAACAATCGTAATCAGGCTGAGCTTCGTTCCCATCACATTGAACAACATGAGCAGCGAAAGCCCCGTGATAATGCCGGGCAATATCAACGGCAAAAGCACTAACCGCCGGAACAAGGCCTTGCCGGGAAACTGCGCCCGCTCCAGCGCCAGAGCTGCCGGCACTCCGAAGCGTCAGCGAGATCGCCATCGCCGCCAGCGCCACCTGCAGACTGTTGAGCACCGAATCCCAGATCGGCCCGTCCGCGAAAAGCGTGCGATACCAGTCCAGCGTGAGATGATGCGGCGGGAATCCGCCCACGCCCTCGCCGTTGAACGAATAAAGAATAAGGACTGCAATCGGCAAATACAGGAATGCGAACACGGCCACAGCATGCAAGAGCAACCAGCCCGAGCCTGAGCCAAATTTCGTATCGCTCACGAGAAGCTCCATTTCTTTTCCAGGCGCTCGGAGAAGAACAGCAGGCTCACCACCAGCAGCAGCATGCAGAACGAAATCGCCGCGCCCAGCGGCCAGTTGTAAGCTGCGCCAAACAGGCTGACCACAATGTTCGAGATCATGATGCCGCTCGGCCCACCCAGCAGCAGGGGCGCGAGAAAGTCACCCAGGCTTAGCACGAAGGCAAAAGTCGCTCCTGCCACCACACCAGGAATCGAAAGCGGAAAGATAACCTTCCAGAACGTCTGCCCAGGAGTTGCGCCCAGATCGTGCGACGCTTCCACCAGGTTCCGCGGAATGTGCTCCAGCGCCGCGTAGATCGGCAGGAACGCAAACGGAGTGTAGATGTGCGTCAGCGTCAACACCACGGCAAACGGGCTGTACAGCAGGAACTCCAGCGGATGCTTGGTCAGGTGTACGTACTGCAGCAAGGTATTCAGCACGCCGTCCGAGCCCAGAATTGTCTTCCACGCGTAGGCTCGCACCAGGTAGCTGACCCACAGCGGGATGATCACCAACTGATACAGCAGATCTTTTTTCTTTCCCGCATAGAAAGACAGAAAGTATGCCAGCGGATACCCCAACGCCAGCGAGAAGATCGTCACCCGCGCTGCAATCCACATCGAGCGCAGCAACGTCTGCCAGTAGACATCAACCCGCAACAGTTGGCTGTAGTTGGCGAAATTCCACGAATGCACGATGGTCTGCGACGCTGACACCGACCAGAAGCTGTAGCAGAACATCAGCAAATACGGCGCGACCAAAAATACCGTCACCCACACCAGAGGAGGCAACGTAACCGCCGCTTTGTAGGCTCGGGAGAACATTAAATTCTTTCCGGAGACTCGCGCACCAGAACCGCATCGGCGGGAGAGAACTCCAGTTCGACATCGTCCAACGCTCCGCCGCTGCCCGGAGTCCGCACCACCAGCACCATCCCGTCGCCACACTCGACACGAATTAACTCCGTCGCCCCATGAAATGCCTGGTGGCGGACTCTTCCACGAACGCGCACGCCTCCGGTCATCGGCGCATTACCAGCGGCCAGCCGGAGATTCTCCGGACGCAGCGAGAACAGCGCCGGACCATCCGGAAGCGCCGCTGACCACATCAACGAGCCGCAGCGCACGACCCCTCCCCGCACTTCGCCCTTCAGCAGATTCGTGTGCCCAATAAACTGCGCCACATACGCGGTTGCCGGTCGGCCATAAATTTCCCGCGGTGTCGCCACCTGCTCCAGTTCACCCGACCGCAGCAACGCGATCCGGTCCGACATCACCATCGCCTCTTCCTGATCGTGGGTCACAAAAATAAAAGAGATGCCGACTTCGCGCTGCAGTGATTTCAGTTCCACTTGCATCTGCCGCCGCAAATTCGCGTCCAGTGCCGAGAGCGGCTCGTCCAGCAGCAGCAGGCGCGGACGGTTCACTAGCGCCCGTGCCAGCGCAACCCGCTGCTGCTGCCCTCCACTGACCTTCGACGGTTTCGACTTGGCGTGCGCCGTCATCTTCACCTTGCCTAGCGCTTCTTCCACCCGGGATGCAATCTCCGCCTCGGGCCGCTTTGCCACGCGCAGTCCGTAAGCCACATTTTGTTCCACGGTGAGATGGGGGAACAGGGCATAGTGCTGGAACACGGTGTTCACGCGCCGACGGTAGGGAGGCTGGCGATCCAGGCGTTCCTCGCCCATCCACACCTCGCCCGCACTCGCAGTTTCAAATCCCGCGATGATTCGCAGCAGCGTCGTCTTGCCCGAACCGCTTTCCCCCAGGATCGTGAGAAATTCTCCTTCCGCCACCTCCAGAGAAATATCCCGCAACACCGCATTCTTGCCGAAGTGCTTGGCCACGTTGCGAATGCTAAGTAATGTGGCACGATTCACGCCACCAGCCGTCGTCGCAATCTCAGAGGTGGTCATCATAAGCCCCTTCGGCTTCGCTCAGGGCAGGCTCCGCCCGGCAGCCGAAGCCCGTGTTACTGCGCCGCCTTCACTTCGTTCCAGATTTCGTTGTACTTGGCGCGCCGGGGCACATTCTGCCAGAAGTAAATCCGCTTCTGATAGTTATCGACATCGTCCAGATGCAGGTCCTTCACTTCTTCCCGCGTCATGAACTGCGCCGCCTGTGGATTGGCCGGAACGTAATGCGTCTTGTCCGTCACCAGCTTTTGCGTCCTGGCTTCGACCATGTATTCCAGGAATTCATAAGCCAGTTCTTTGTTCTCGCTGCCCGCCGTAATCATCAGGTGATCAATCCAGCCCGTCGTGTTTTCTTTGGGAATGGTCTCGCCCACCGGAAAATTCACCTTCTTCAGTTCGGCCGTGTTGAGCGGCCATCCCATGGCTATGACGACTTCGTGATTTTGAAACAAGTTCGTCAGATCGCCGCCACTCGACCACATCTTGCGGACATTTGGTTTCAATTCCAGCAACTTCTTCTTCACTGCCTCGAGTTGCTCATCGGTCAAGTTGTATAGCTGGGATGGGCTGGGCTTGTCATAGCCCAGAATCTGTGCCGCCATGTAAACCGTCGAGAGATCGTCCCACACCGAAATCTTCCCTTTGTATTTCGGATCCCACAGGACGTTCCAGCTATCGGGGGGCTGTGCGAAGACTGTGGTGTCATAAATCATCGGGTCAGGCCCCCACATGAATGGAACTCCATACACCTGGCCCTTCACGCGCACCAGAGGCAGGGAAGTGAGCTGGGGAGAAAGCTGACCGTATGCGGGGAGTTTAGAAAGATCGAGTGCCTCCGCAAATCCCTTCGCCGCAATGAAAGCTGCGACATCGCTCGAAGGCGAAATTACGTCATAATTTGTGGCAGCGCCACCGTTGAGCTTGGTAGTCAGCTCATCGCTCGATCCCATGTAGGAGGCCGAAACCTTGCAATGATGCTGTTCCTCAAAAGCCTTTACGAACAAGGGATCGGCATAGCCCTCCCACACCAGCAAATTCAGCGTGGAAGTTTTCTTCGTGCAGGAACCGGCCACTATTGTCACAATCAGCAAAGGCAACAAACTGATCCCACGCCGCCAAGTCATTTTCCCTCCGTCCTGCTGCCGCTCATCGCTTTCCATTGTGGAGATTCGTAAACCACTTTCCCGCCTGCCATGGTCATCAACACTTCCGTCTTTCCAATGTCGCTGGGTTCAATCTGGAAGAGATCACGATCCAGGATGATCAAGTCCGCCACCTTGCCGATTTCCAGGGAGCCTTCCTCGTTCTCGCGCCTGCCCGCATAGGCCGCATTCAACGTATAAGCGCGGATGGCGTCTTGCAGGCTGATGCGCTCTTTGGGGAGAAAGCCCCCGGGAGGATTTCCCTCCGTCGTCTGCCGGGTCAAGGCATTTTGCACTCCCGGCCACGGATTGAGTGTGACAATCGGCCAATCACTGCCGAACGCCAGCACCCCGCCCGTGCTCTGAATGCTCCTCCACACCCAGCCGCGCTGCGTCCGCTCTGGTCCAAGGTGTGGCGCCCAAAGCTTCATGAGGTCATCGTTGGGATAGGCATGCAGCGGCTGAAAGCTGGCGATCACGCCGAACTTTCCAAACCGTGGAATATCTGCCGAACTAATGCTCTCGATGTGTTCGATCCGCGGACGGGAATCATGCGTATGATTCTTATTCCCGGCCTCCTCGTAAGCATCGAGCGCCAGGCGCACAGCCTTGTCGCCGATGGCGTGCGTGTAGACCTGAATGCCCCGCTTCTCCAACTCCGCCACTGCCAGCTTGTACTTTTCCGGTTCCCACCACAGGCTGCCGATCTGGCCTGGGTCATCCGTATAAGGAGCGAGCATGGCGGCCGTGTGGGACTCGATGACTCCATCCAGAAAAAACTTCGCCGCCCCCGCCGCAATCCACTCGTCATGATAGCGGCGTCGCGCCTCCTCGATGCGCTCGATCTGCTCCGCCGAGGGAACTGGAGGTTCGATCCGGGAGGCAACGTAGAAGCGGAGGGTTAACTTCCCCTGGCGCCGCAATTCGTCATAGATATCGAGGGCGGAGAAGTCTCCTCCCTGAACACTGACACCGCCGGGACTGATCGCTCCAACCAGCCCGACCCGGTTTGCCTCACGCATTCCACGTTGCAGCGCTTCCAGGATTTGGTCATGGCTCGGTTGCGGAATCGCCCGCCTCACAACCGCGTCCGCCGCATCTTCCTTCACCACGCCGGTGGGTTCGCCGCTGGCCGCGTCGCGCACAAACTCGCCGCCCGGGGGATTGGCCGAATCCTTCTTGATTCCCGCCACCACCAACGCCTTGCTGTTGGCCCACCACGTATGCCCGTCGAAGCTCTCGAGGTAGACCGGGCGATCGGGAACAACCTCATCCAGGATTGCTTTTTTGGGCAGACCTGACGCGCCAAAAACTGTGTATTGCCAGCCCCTTCCCAGGACCCAGGGCAGGTCCGGGTGTGCCGCCGCATAGGTTTTTACCTGTTGCTGGATTTCGCTGACTGTTTTTGCCTGGTCGAGGTTGACTTGCAAAAGGCTGAGAGATCCATCCAGGAAATGAATGTGACAGTCGGTGAAGCCGGGAAGCACCAAGTGATGCTGAGCGTCGATCACCTGCGTGGCCTTTCCTCGGTACACCTCGATTTCTGGGTCGGTCCCGACGGCAACGATCCTCGCCTGACGAATGGCTACGGCCTCTGCCCAAGGCTGCTTGTCGTTGACTGTATAGATCCTGGCGTGCAACAGGATAGTGTCTGCAGAGGTCGCATCGTTTTGCGCTTGGAGAGCCAATAGTGTCGCCAAATCACACCAAGCCAACGCAGCCCAGACCAGGAACCGCAGCACGGTTCGCCGACGTTGCTTCGGTCTCGCAGGCAATGCTTGTTCTCCTTGACTAGAACGTCGGCGGCGTATTGATCCACAACACCCAGGTTTCCGTCGGCCCGGGATTTTCCCAGTGATGCGGCGTCGCGCTTTCAAAATAAAAGCTATCCCCCGCCTTGAGCCGGTATTCTTCCTTCTCCAATGTGATCGCCAGTTCCCCGCGCAACACGTAGAGAAACTCTTCGCCCTGGTGCGTGTACGAATCGCCGCTCCCCGCTTTCGGCGCGACTCGAAACAGATGCGGCTCCATCACCGTGTTGCCCCAGGCCAGCAACTCCATTTGTACGCCGGGTCCGGCCTCCAGCACTTTTCTTTGTTCCGGCCGCACCTGCCGGCTGCTGGTTCCGGTCGCATCAAAAAAATCCAGGATGTTGGTCTTATAGAATCGCGCCAGCTTGCGCAGCGTCCCCACCGACCCGCTCATCTGCGAGCGCTCCAGCGCGCTCAGAAATCCCACCGAGATCCCGACCGTGCGCGCTACCTGGGCCAGCGACAGACGCCGCTTCGCCCGCAACTGCCGCAGGTGCGACCCGATGGCTCCGGCGCTTCCGTCTGCCGCCGGACGCACTCGTCCTTCCCGCCGCAGCAGTTCGACAATCGCGGCCGCGTTCAACCCCCGTGCCTTCCGCAGAAATCGCACCCGCTTCAGCAATTTCACGTCAGCCGGCGCATAGAGCCGGTATTTGCTCTCGGTGCGTCGCGGCCGGGTTAGTCCCAGGCTCTCCCACGCCCGGATTACCGATGGCGACACTCCCACCCGCCGTGCCACATCTCCAATCTTCAAGTAGGGTTCAGCGCGGGATGATCTCATGTTCACCGGACGGCCCTCAACCGTTTCCGATTGAGGGGGCGCGTTTTTCTCCTTGACAGGGCGCCTCCCATTTCTCTAACCTTGCGGGATTATAGCAAGGTTGTGGCAGGACACAAGCTTTAGCTTTCAAAGAAAAAACAACTTCTCTTCCGAGATGCTGGAGGTTCCATGCCGTCGCTGCGAGCCCACTGGACCATGATGTGTCTGGAAACGGTTTGCGTCATCGTCGCCATCTCTGTTCTGATCCCAACATTGCTTTCGGCCCAGAGCACCGGCGGCCGCATCCTGGGCCGCGTCGCCGATCCTAGCGGCGCCGTGCTGGCGAACGTGAAGATCACGCTGGTGAATGACGCCACGGGCGTTACCAACAGCGCTCAAACCAACGACAGCGGCGACTATGTTTTTCCCCAGGTGTCGGTGGGAAGCTACCACGCGGAGTTCGATCTCGCCGGCTTCAAGAAGGATGTCCGGCGCGGCATTGCCGTGGACCTCAACCAGGTTGTGACTCTGAATATGGTGATGCAGATCGGAGGCGCGCAGGAAACGGTGGACGTCACCTCCGAAGCTCCCCTGGTGGATACCGCCAGCACCCAGTTGGGCGCGGTCATGGACTCAAAACAGGTGTCGACGCTGCCGCTCAACTCGCGTGATACCTATCAGCTTCTGCAGTTGCAGCCCGGCGTTCAAGGCGTGGGAGGGTCGGACCTCTTCTACGGCAGCAACCAATCTGGATCTGTCTCGGTCAATGGAGGCCGTGGCCGATCCAACAACTTCAACGTCAACGGTGGCGATGGCAACGACTTGTTCGTCAATTCGCCCGGCATCCAGCCCACGCCGGACAGCATCGAGGAATTTCGCGTCCTTTCCAATACCTTCGACGCCGAATACGGACGCAACTCCGGCGCGGTCATTAACGTTGTTACCAAGTCCGGAACCAACAGTTGGCATGGCAGCGCCTACGAATTCCTGAGAAACCAGGCGCTTAACGCGAGGGGCTACCTCGATCCACGCAGGCCCGACGACAAGCAGAACCAGTTCGGCGGGACATTCGGCGGTCCGATTAAGAAAGACCGGACGTTTTTCTTTACATCGTATGAAGGGCGGCGCGTGGTGCATGGCATTACCTCGGACCAAGTTACTGTCCCTACCGCCGCCGACCGCACGCAACCTCTTTTCGCCAGTGGATCGATTACCACCGATACGGTTGCCGCCATCTTGAATGCACGCTGCAATGCGAATATTCCACTGCCTTCCACCGTCGGAGGATCGGTTGACTGGGCAACCCAATTCCCCTCAGGGGTTCCGACGAATTGCTTCGACCCCGTGGCGGTGGATCTGGTCAACCGCTACGTGCCTTGCCCCAACGCGGACCCGACCTGCTCCAATCTGGCCAATTCCAACCCGTTCTTTCAGTCAGTTCCGAACGACCATTCGCATGCCAACCAGTTCACGCTTAAAGTTGATCACCGCATCAACGACAAGCAGAACCTGAGTGTCTACTACTATTACAACGACGCTTTTGATTCCCAGCCCTTCACCAAGTTCCAGGCAGCGACTCCCAATCTGTTGCCGGGTTTCGGCAACGACAACTCGACCCGGTCGCAACAGTGGAACATTTCTCATACCTGGACGGTCAGTACGAACTCCGTAAACGAGTTCAGAATCGCGTATTTCCGCGAGGCCCAACCCACCTTCCTGCATCCCCAGAGGACCAACCTCGTGCAGGATTCCTGCAGTTCGTCTTTATCGGCAATCTGTTTTACCGGCACCACGGATGTGCCCAGCGTAATTCCTTCAAGCCCCGACATCGGAATCCATCCCAATCTTCCCAACGCCAGCCAGCATGAAGGTGTTCCCTTCATCTCGATCCAGGGCGCATTCACCATCGGCAACGACTACGAAGGCGAGCTGCCGCAGATCGGCAACACGTATCAGATCAGCGATAACTTTACTCGCGTGATGGGAAAGCACACCATGAAGTTCGGTGTGGATTTCAGAATCCAGCGCTTCTTCCAAACGCTCTATTTCGATCCTCAGGGAGATTACACATACTCCGGCGGCGGGCCGAACGACACCGGCAGCACGCTGGGCAACTACTTGCTCGGCCTTCCGGACTCTTACCTGCAAGGATCCACGCAGTCGGAAGACATCCGCAGCCGGTCCGTTTATTTGTTTGCCCAGGATAGCTGGAAGATTCGTCCGAATATCACGGTCAATTACGGGCTGCGCTGGGAATTCAACCAGCCCATGTATGACGCGGGCCAGCGCTACCAGACCTTCCGGCCGGGAGAGGCTACGTCGGTTTTCCCTTGTCAGCTCAGTTCCAACAGTCTGACCAAGCTGGGCTACAGCAATCCCAATTGCAGCGATCCCACTTCTGATTCCGCCGCCGTGTTCCCCCTTGGCCTTGTTATTCCCGGCGACAAAGGTGTTCCAAAGGGACTCACGGCCAGTTACTACAAGGCCTTCGCTCCCCGTTTTGGAATCGCCTGGGATCCCAAAGGAGATGGTAAGACCACAATTCGCACCGGCTTTGGGCTCTTCTACAATCCGATCGAGCAGTTGGTGCTCGAACAGTTCCAGGGTGAGCCTCCCTTCGGCGGCAGTTCGCTGATCTCCGAAGGTCTGTTCACTGCTCCGTTTGTAAGCCAGAGCGGAGGGCCCGGGAATCTCACCACCGCCCCCAACCCGTTCAATGGAATCCTTACTCCGGCGCGCGGCAGTTCGGTGGATTGGTCCGCCTTCCGCCCGCTTCTGCTCTTCGGCGAACTGCAACCGAAACTGCGTGCGCAATACACCGCGCAATACAACTTCGGCATCGAACGTCAAATTGGCAAGGACATGGTGTTGTCCGTGGGTTATGTAGGATCCCAAGGCCACCGGCTGCTTGTCACCAAGGACCTGAACTACGGCAATCCGCAAACCTGCCTGGACTTGCTGGCGCTGTCGAACAACTATGGAGACCAGAATTTGTCCTGCGGCCCATACTTCGCCGACAGCCCCTTCTTTATTCCGACCACCGAAAACGGAGTTCCCACGGTCGCGCCAGCTGGTGGCCTGCACCTGCCTTACGGCGTGAACGGCCCCTCCGTCATACCTGAGGGCACACCCATTCAATCAGTTGCTCCCAATGGAATCACGCTGGTCGGCTTGCGGCAATACTCTTCCCCGCGTTGCGATCCTTTGTCGGGGAATGGTTGCCCCTCGGACGGCGTACCGGTCTTTTCCAGCATCTTCTCTCAGGACACGGCGGCAGCATCGAATTACAACTCGCTGCAGGCGTCGCTCGAAGAAAAGACTCAGCCGCGGGTTGCAGTTTGAGCTGGCCTACACGTTCAGCAAGTCGATCGACAACGCTTCCAGCTTTGAAAATATTATTCGGCCGACCTGCGACCGCTGCAACCGTTCGCTCTCCCTGTTCGATGCCAGGCATCGATTTGTCATCAGCTACCTTTGGCAACTGCCCCTCCCTCGCTACGAGGGAGCCAAAGGGAAGATACTCGATGGCTGGGCCGTGTCGGGAATCACCAGTTTCCAGAAGGGCTTCCCCATCAGCATTAAATCCAACGCCGACGTCGAGCTGATGAACAGCTTCGACTTCGAGTTGCCGGGCAAGCCCAACCTGATCGCGCCCTTCCACCCACAGGATCCACGCAGCCACGGTGGCTACGCCTTCGATACCGGTTCGTTTCAGTTGCCGACGATCGATCCCACGGTAAACCCGCAGTCGTTGCTGGGCAATTCGCCGCGCACCCTTTGTTGTGGGCCGGGGATTTCCAATTTCGATTTCTCCGTGCAGAAGATTATTCCCGTCGGTGAGAACAAGCACTTCGAGTTCCGGAGTGAATTCTTTAACATTCTTAATCACGCGCAGTTCCTGAACCCCGACGGCAACATCAGCGATGGTAACTTCCTTTCCGATGGCGTCACCATCGATCCCAGCAATCCGGGGGATTTCGGCAAGGTGAAACATACACGGGACCCGCGCAATATCCAGTTCGCTTTGAAGTTTGCGTTCTAGAATGAGACATACGGGGCGCTCACCCGCCCCGAACCTAATCTAATGGCCCCCGCGGGCCTGAGACTTGCCTGGAGAACCTGATGTACCCCGACCTGCAAAAAGAACTCGCAACCTTCGAGCGTCGCACGCCCAAATCCGCCGAAGCCCACAAAAAGAATCTCAAGCGCATACCGCTCGGCGTGGCCAGCAACTATCGCCACTACGAACCCTGGCCTATCTTCGTGAAAAACGGCAGCGGCAGCAGGTTCCGCGACCTCGATGGCAACGAATATATCGACCACAATCTCACTTTCGGCGCGCTCATGGCCGGACACTGCCATCCCGCCGTCATGAGAGCCGTTGAAAAGCGTCTCTCCACCGGCACCATGTTCGGCATGCCTCACGACATGGAATGGGAACTCGCCGAAGAAATCTGCAACCGCTTTCCGATCGAGATGTGCCGCTTTGGCAACAGCGGCACCGAAGCGACCATGCACGCCATCCGCCTGGCCCGCGCCGCCACTGGGCGCGACAAGATCATAAAGTTTGAAGGCGCCTACCACGGACTGCACGATTCCGCTCTGGTCAGCGTCAAGCCCCACGCTCCCGATTTCGGCGATATCGGCAATCCCACGTCCGTCCCCGGCGGACTCGGCGTGCCCAAATCCGCAATCGCAAACGTCCCGGTCGCAACATTCAACGACCTCGCCACAGTTGAGCGCCGCTTCAAAGAGAATCCCGGCGAAATTGCCGCGATTATTCTTGAACCTATCCTCATGAACGTAGGCCTGTGCATGCCGCAGCCCGGCTTCCTAAAGGGCCTTCGCGATATCGCCACGAAAAACGGCGCGCTCCTCATCTTCGACGAAGTAAAAACCGGCGCCAAACTCGGCTGGGGAGGCGCCAGCGAATATTTCAACGTTCACCCCGACATGATCTGCCTCGCTAAATCGATTGGCGGCGGCTTTCCGCTCGCCGCCTTCGGCGCCAGCAAGTCTGTGATGGACCTCATCGCGCAACACAAGGTCTTCCACGGCGGCACCTACAATACCAACCCGGTTTCTATGGCTGCCGGCCTGGCCACGTTCCGCGAAGTCCTCACTCGCGACAACTACGCCCACGTCGACAAGCTCGGCAAAAAGCTGGCCGACGGTTATCGCAAGACCATTGCCAAGGTCGGACTGCAAGCCTACATCGCGCAAGCTGGCGCAAACGGCGCGTTGATGCTGTATCCGAAGGAAATTCGCAACTACCGCGATTGGACCACGATCGACATCGACCTCTGGCGTCACTACTGGTTCGCTATGGTCAACCGCGGCGTGATGCCGCAGCCCTACTGGTGGGACGAGCAGTGGACGATTTCGGTGCAGCACACCGAGGCCGATATCGACCAGCATCTATCTGCCTTCGACGATATAGCCGCATCGTTAGCGAAAGCACAGCAAGAGCGGGCAGAGAACGTGCCAGCGGGAGTTGCGCACTAAGACAAGGGGTCAGGGGCTAGGATCAGTTTGACCGTTGGGCCGTGCAGTCACCAACGACTGACCCCTAGCCCCTGGACCCTAGCTCCTGACCATGTCCACAACCACCCAACCCGCCCCCCAGCCCCACCTGATCCGCGCCCTCGGACGCCGCGACCTTGTCCTCCTGTTCGTAGTAGCTGTCTTCAACCTGAATGTAGTCCCCTCCATCGCCGCCAACGGCGGCGTCACCATCTGGCTCTGGATCATCTCCCTGATCCTTTTCTTCTGGCCGCAAGGCCTCGCCGTCATCGAACTCGCCCACCGTTATCCCGGCGAGGGCGGCGTCTATCTTTGGGCGAAAGAAGTCTTCGGCGACTTCCACGGATTCCTCTCCGGCTGGTGTTACTGGACCAATAACATGCTCTACGTGCCGACCATCATGCTTTATTTCGTCGGCGTCTCCGTCTACGTGCTCGGCCCCGCCCATCACGGACTGGCGGACAACAAGCTCTTCGCTGCTTCTGTTTCCCTCGGGCTGCTCGCTCTGCTCACCTTGTTGAACATTCTCGGCCTTGGCGTCGGCAAGTGGATCAACAACCTCGGCGCCATCGGTACGTTCATCGCTGCCGCTGTTTTGATCGGCCTTGGTGTAGTGATCTGCTCGCGCTTCGGCACCGCCATCACAGCCGCCGACTTCCGGATTCCCGCCAACCCGCGCTTCGTTCTCAATTCCTTCGGCGTCATCTGCTTCGGTTTGATCGGCCTCGAACTCGCCTCCGTCATGGGCGACGAAATCCGTGATCCCGCCCGCACTCTTCCGGGAGCCGTCGCCTGGGGCGGCGTGATCGCCGGTACTCTCTATGTCGCGGCCACGCTCACTTTGCTGGTTTCTGTCGGCAGGAGCGTCAACGTACTGCAAGGTGTGGTTCAGGCGGTCAGTGGAATGGCTGCCCGCGTCGGCGTGAATTGGATCGCCGTGCCCTTTGCCGTCATGCTCAGCCTGGCCATCGCCGGCATCGGTTCAGCCTGGATCGGCGGCTGCGCCCGCATCCCCTTCGTCGCCGGTCTCGATTCCTACATGCCCTCCTGGCTGGGAAGCATCCACCCGCGCTTCGCCACCCCCTACGCAGCATTGATCGTCCAGGGCATCGTCTCGGCCGTGCTCGTGATCTTGAATTTCGCCGGTGCCGGCGTTCAGGAAACATTTCAGAAACTTTTGTCGCTGGCTGTCGTGCTGAATCTTGTTCCCTTCGTCTACATGTTTGGCGCGCTCGTGAAATTCGCGGTAACTGAGCCTGTCCCACGTGGCCAGTACGGCCGCGCCACGTTGTTCCTGGCGGGCACCAGCGGCCTGCTCACCGCGCTCCTCGGAATCGCACTCGTATTTTTTCCGGCCCAGCAGATCACGTCGCTGTGGTCCTACGAGTTATGGATGTTCGGCGGAACGCTGTTTTTCATCGGCGTAGCCGCATTTTTCTTTTTTGTCTACGGCCGCCGAAAAGCGCAAGAGATTCATGTAAGGACAGCCGCCTCGACTGCCCTGAGCGAAGCCGAAGGGGTTGTCCCGACGGCCGAAGCTGGCCGCTGATCGGGAAGGGCACGACTTCAGTCGTGCCTCTGAGACTAGATAGAACTTGGGCCTTCGGGCCCTGAGGTCACCAGGAGGTCGAACAAAATGCCCGGCGGAGTCAAAACCGAAGTCCGCACCTATCAGATGTACATCAACGGCGAATGGGTCACGAGCAAATCCGCGAAGACGTTTTCGGTCTATGATCCCTCGACAGAAGAAGTAATCGCCCAGGTCCCCGACGCCGGCGCCGACGACGTCAACCGCGCCGTAGCTGCCGCTAAAACCGCCTTCGAAGAAGGCCCGTGGGCGACCACCACGGCGCAAGAGCGCGGCCGAGTCCTGTTCCGCCTCGCAGAAAAAATCCGCGCGAACCTTCCGGCGCTAGCCGAACTCGAATGCCGTAACACCGGAAAGCCCATCGTCGAAGCCGAATTCGACATCAACGATGCCGCCACCTGCTTCGAATACTACGGCGGCCTTGCCACCAAAGTGGTCGGCTACGTGAATCCTGTTCCCGACAATGCGATGTCCCTGTCGCTTAAGGAGCCCGTCGGCATCGCCGGACAAATCATTCCGTGGAACTATCCGCTGCTCATGGCTGCGTGGAAACTGGCTCCAGCGATCGCCGCGGGCTGCACCTGCGTACTCAAGCCCGCCGAGCAAACTCCGCTCACCGCCCTGGAATTTGCGAAGCATTTCTCCGACTGCGGCCTGCCTCAGGGCGTAGTCAACATTGTCACTGGCTTTGGAGAAACCTGCGGCGCTCCGCTAGTCCAGCACCCCGACGTGAACAAGATCGCTTTCACCGGCAGCGCCGCCGTCGGCAAGATCATCGTGAAGCAGGCCGCCGACACGGTAAAGCGCGTCACCCTCGAACTCGGTGGCAAGTCGCCCAATATCTTTTTCGCCGACGCTGATTTCGAAGCCGCCATCGACGGCGCGCTCTTCGGCGTCTTCATCAATCAAGGCGAAGTCTGCTCCGCCGGAAGCCGCATACTGGTGCAGAAGTCCATCTACAAGAACTTCGTTGAAGCGATGACGGAAAAAGCCAAGAAGATCAAGCTCGGCCCGCCGCTCGAGCGCGAAACCAAGATGGGCCCACTCGTGAGCAAAGAACAATACGACCGCGTCAACTCCTACATCGAGATCGGCAAGAAAGAAGCCAAACTCGCCTCCGGTGGCGGACGCCCCGAAAGAATCGCAAAGGGCTACTACATTCAGCCCACGATTTTCTCCGATGTCTCTAACTCATCCCGCATCGCCCGCGAAGAAATCTTTGGCCCGGTCGCGGCTGTGATTCCCTTTGAAGACGAAAAAGACGCGCTTAAGATCGCCAACGATTCACCCTACGGCCTGGCGGCTGCTGTCTGGACCCGCGACATCTTCAAGGCCATGCGCTCGGTGAAAGCGCTCCGTGCGGGAATCGTCTGGGTGAACCACATGCAACCAACGTACGTTGAAGCCCCCTGGGGAGGCTACAAGCAATCCGGCTTCGGCCGCGAACTAGGCCCGTGGGGCATCGAAGAATATCTAGAAACCAAGCAGGTCTACATCAATCTGAACGAGCAGCCAATAGGCTGGTACTGATGAACAAAACTCCTAAATTCTGTCATCCTGAGCGAGGATTGATCTTCGCGCCCAAGCGCGAAGATCAACCGCAGTCGAAGGACCCCTGTAGTGTCTGCAGTGCCACTGCCCCTTCAGGGAATTCTCACGAGAAACTGAAATGAGCACCATTCAACTCCGAACCCAAATCCCCGGCCCCAAATCCCAGGCCCTTTCCGAGCGCCGCGCCCAGGCCGTGCCCCGCGGCCTTTCTCACGGCACGCCGATCTACATAGCCAGGGCAGAAGACGCGTGGCTAGAAGACGTAGACGGCAACCGCTACATCGACTTCGCCGGAGGCATCGGCTGCGCCAACGCCGGCCATCGCCAGGAAGCCGTCGTCGATGCCATCCGCGGCCAACTCGACAAATTCCTGCACACTTGCGTCCAGGTCACGCCTTACGAAGGCTACATCCGCCTCGCCGAGCGCATGAACGAGGTTACGCCCGGCAAGTTCCCAAAGAAGACTCTCTTCGTCAACAGCGGCGCAGAAGCTGTCGAGAACGCCGTGAAGATCGCCCGCGCTCATACGAAGCGTCCCGCCATCATCGCCTTCGAAGATGCCTTCCATGGCCGCACCATGATGACGCTCGCGCTCACCAGCAAGACCCATCCCTACAAAGCCGGTTTCGCCCCGTTCCCCGGCGACGTTTATCGCATCCCGTTCGCTTACTGCTATCGCTGCTCGTATAACTTGAAATATCCCTCGTGCGATCTCTACTGCGCGCGCCATCTCGAAGATACTTTCAAGCGCGTCGTCGCCAGTGAAGAGGTTGCGGCCGTCATCGCCGAACCGGTCCTGGGCGAAGGCGGGTTCGTCGCGCCGCCGCCGGATTACTTCAAGGTTCTCATCGACCTCTGCCACAAACACGGCGTGCTCTTCATTGCCGACGAAGTTCAATCCGGCTTCGGACGCACCGGCGCGCTTTTCGCCAGTGAGCGCTACGGCATCGAGCCCGACATTCTTGTAACTGCGAAATCGCTCGGCGGAGGTCTGCCGCTCGCCGCCATCACGGGCCGCGCCGAAATCATGGACGCACCCGCTCCCGGCGGTCTCGGCGGCACTTTCGCCGGCAATCCGCTTTCCTGCGCCGCGGCTCTAGCCGTCCTCGACTTGTTCGAAAGAGAAAACTTGCTAACCCGTGCCAATGAACTCGGAGATCGCTTCCAGCGCCGTGCCCACGAATGGCAGCGCCGTTGGCCCATCGTCGGCGACGTGCGCGGACTCGGCGGCATGCAGGCTATCGAACTGGTGAAGTCGCAGGAAACGAAAGCTCCCGCAGCAGACGAAACCAAACAGATTACGCAGTATTGCTACGAGCACGGCCTGATCACGATCACCGCCGGTTCCTACTCCAACGTGATCCGCGTCCTTGTCCCCCTGGTGGCAACCAACGACCAGATGGACGAGGGCCTAGATGTACTGGAATCCGCGCTTGCGGCGGTCTGCGACAAAAGAGGTGCAGTAGCGCAGTTGGTCTAAAAAGTTTGTCATCCTGAGCGAGGATTGATCTTCGCGCCCAAGCGCGAAGATCAACCGCAGTCGAAGGACCCCTGCAACCTATGTATCATTAAAGGTGTCGCGGGGATTCTCACGATGCACCGTACTCTTCGCGACAGCAGAGGCAATCCCATGACGACCGTAGCAGCACCCCCAGTCCTCAAACTCACCAACTACATCAACGGCCAATGGACCGATTCGCACGCCGCCGAATGGCGTGACGTAGTCAATCCCGCGACCGGCGAGACGCTGGCCCAAGTCCCGCTCGCTGATGCTTCCCAAGTCAATCAGGCTGTCGAAGCCGCGGCCGCAGCCTTCCCCGAATGGCGCCGCACTCCGCCTGAAGACCGCATCCAGCCGCTGTTCAAGCTCAAGATGCTCCTCGAAGATCACCTCGACGACATCGCCCGCATCATCACACAGGAAAATGGCAAGACATTCACCGAAGCCAAGGCCGAGATGCGCCGCGCCATCGAAAACGTCGAGGTCGCCTGCGGCATTCCAATGATGATGCAAGGATACAATCTCGAAGACGTCGCTCGCGGTATCGACGAGATGATGATCCGCCAGCCGCTCGGCGTTGTGGCCGCGATTACGCCCTTTAACTTCCCCGGCATGATCGCATTCTGGTATCTGCCTTACGCGATCGCCACCGGCAACACGTTCATTCTCAAACCGTCCGAGCGCGTTCCGCTCACCATGCGCTACATTTACGAACTGCTCGAGAAAACCGGTTTACCCAAAGGCGTGGTGAATTTGGTTAATGGGAGCAAAGCTGTCGTCGACGCGCTTATCGACCATCCCAAAGTCCGCGCCATCAGCTTCGTCGGATCGACTCCGGTCGCACGCTACATTTATGCCCGCTCCGGCGAAAAAGGCAAGCGCTGTCAGTGCCAGGGCGGAGCCAAGAATCACGTCATCGTTCTCCCCGACGCCGACATGCCCATGGCCACGCAGATCATCAGCGACAGCGCCTTCGGATGTGCCGGCCAGCGTTGCCTCGCCGTCTCGGTTGCAGTCACCATCGGCGAAGCGCAAAAAACTTTCCGCGACTCCATTGCCGATGCCGCCTCAAAACTCAAAGTCGGCAACGGTCTCGATGAAGGCGTGCAGATGGGTCCGGTGATCACGCCACAGAGCAAAGAGCGCGTCGAATCGCTGATCGGACTCGGCGAGAAGCAGGGCGCAAAGATTCTTCTCGACGGGCGCAACTCGAAGATCCCGAAATACGAATCCGGCAACTTCGTGAAGCCCACGATTCTCGACGATGTTCCAGCGACCAGCGAACTCACCAACACCGAAATCTTCGGCCCTGTCCTCAGCCTCGTTCACGCCAACGACATGGATGACGCTCTGGCGTTCCTCGAACGCAGCCCTTACGGCAATCAGGCGTCTCTATTCACGTCAAGCGGATCGGCGGCGCGCCGCTTCCGCTACGAAGCGCCCGCAGGAAATATTGGCATCAACATCGGAGTCGCCGCGCCCATGGCCTACTTTCCGTTCAGCGGATGGAAGAACAGTTTCTTCGGCGACCTTCACGGCCAGGGCCGCGATGCCATCGAGTTCTACACGGACAAAAAAGTCGTAGTCGAGCGCTGGGCCAAAGAGCACAGCCGAAAGTTCTAAGATCGTCAGCTCTACCCTGTGATCCACTGTGTCCTCTGTGTTTAAGGTCTCTTTCACCACAGAGGACACAAGGATCACTGAGGCTTCCAAGAGGATTGATATGACCACGATCGCTGACACATCTTCCATGACCAGTAACGAAATCGTTGACCTCTGTAGGAAGCACACGCTCTACGAATGGTCCGCACAATCGAAGGTCGATCCAATTCCTGTCGCGCGCGCCAAGGGGATTTACTTCTACACGCCGGAAGGGAAGCGTTTCATCGACTTCAACAGCCAGCTCATGTCCGTCAACATCGGACACGGCGACGAGCGCGTCATTCAGGCGATCCGCGAGCAGGCAGAGACGCTCGCCTATGCGAACCCTTTCATGGCTACGGAAGTTCGCGCGCGCCTCGGCGCAAAGCTTGCCGAAATCACTCCCGGAGACATCGACACCTTCTTCTTCACCAACGGCGGGGCTGAAGCCAACGAGAATGCTATCAAGATCGCGCGCTTCTTCACCGGACGCCACAAGATTATCGCTCGCTATCGCTCCTATCATGGCGCGACCGCGGGAGCGATCAGTCTTACCGGCGATCCGCGCAGATGGGCCGCGGAACCGGGCATTCCGGGCGTGGTTCACGTGCTTGATCCTTATCACGGCATCGAGCGCGGATGGGAATCCGCCGAGTCTTCGCTCGCCATGATTGAAGAGACGATTCAGCTCGAAGGTCCGCAGACGATTGCCGCATTCATTCTCGAACCTGTAACCGGAACCAACGGCGTTCTCATTCCACCGGATGGATATCTCGTGGGCCTGCGCAAGCTCTGCGACAAGTACGGCATCTTGATGATTGCCGATGAAGTGATGTCTGGTTTCGGACGAACCGGCAAGTGGTTCGCGGTCGATCACTGGAAGGTGGTTCCCGATCTCCTTTGCATGGCTAAGGGATTAACCTCCAGCTATCTGCCTCTCGGCGCGGTTGGGATGCGGCATCCCATCGCGCAGCACTTCCAGGACAAAGTCTTCTACGGAGGGCTGACTTATAACAGCCATCCGATGGGCTGCGCGGCAGCGCTGGCCACGATTCGCGTGTATGAAGAAGACGGGCTGATCGACAACGCGAAGAAGATGGGCGCGATCCTGAAAGAGCTGGGAGCGGAGTTGCAGGCGAAGCATCCGTCGGTGGGCGCGGTGCGGTCGATTGGGCTGTTCGGCATCGTCGAACTGGTGCGCAGCCGCAAGACGCGGCAGCCTATGGCTCCGTTCAATGGCACGTCCGAGGAGATGGCGGCGCTCGGCCGCTTCTTCCGCGAGAACGGGCTGTACACGTTCGTGCGCTGGAACAGCTTCTTCACTAACCCTCCGCTGTGCATCGACGAGGCGCAGATGCGGGAGGCGTTTGGGATCATCGACCGGGGGCTGGAGATCACGGATAAGGCGGTCAGCGACTAGTCCCGAGTCCCAAGACTCGAGTGCCTCCACCGTCAACATCAAAGGAACGGACAGGAGTGTCCGTTCCACACACGGGTGTTGATCTCAGGCCCTTAAAAAGTTACCACTAGCCGCGGTGTAAAGACCGGGGCGTCATTGTGCACAAGCAAACCGCCGGGGTGATGGAGGAACTGAAAGTCTTGGACCATGGCGACGTGTTTGATGATGGGCATCTTGTAATAAGCCTCGACAATGGTTTCCGCGCGGTGATCGAAGTGGGCGGCCGGCTGGGAAGAGAAGCTTGCCCGGGTGGCGCCCAGACCGAAAGTGTCGTGGGTGCGGCGGCGAAAGGGGGCCTGCAGCACTATGCCCGCGCCGATGTGCTGGGTGAAGGGGCTGACGTCGCCATCGGCCCGGCCGAATTGGAAAAAGCCCGACAAAGCGCGCTCGGTGGCTGAGCTCTTCCATAATCCCTGTTCCAGCACGGTGTAGACTCCATGGCTGGCATTGGCGGTATCGCCGTCAAAGCAAGCCAGTTTCTGCTGCAAGCGCCAGACTCCGACAGCGGCTCGTCCCTGCAGTTTGCTGGGGCCGACGTTCCAGGTTGTACCGGGCTCAACAATGGCGAGGGATCCGCCGCCGCTGGTGCGAAAGATTCCCATGCCCAGCGAGTAATTGTTCAGGGGACGGAGGAATGCGGCCACACCCGGCTGGGGTTCTGGATAAGTAGGGAAGGCCATGATCGTGGGACTGTATCCCATGGACGAGTTGAGAAAATCACCGGCGCTCTGCACGGTGGCAAACTCGTTGGTGGCGTCGATTCTGCCAACCTTGAAGCGGAGCTTCTCTCCTAAGAGTTTCTGCTCGGTCCAGACCTCATAAAGACTGGTGCGGGATGGGCCATCGATGTTGGAGTAGAGCTGGGCAGCGCCGTCGCCGGTGGCGCCAAACTCTTCTTCATGCTCCTTCATGCGGACAAAGATGGTGTTGCCTTGCAGGCCAAAGGCCTGTTTTCCGTCGACAGTAGCGGAGAGGTCGAGCGAGAATCTGCCAAAGCTGGCTTTGGTTCCCGCATTATGGCTTAAGTTTCTCGACCAATCGTTGACAAAGGTACTCTGAAAAGTGATGCCGTTCTCTTGCAGCTTGCGCACGATGAGTGGCGGATCAGAGGTTAAGCGCGAGGCAATGGCTTCCACATTCAGTTGTGCGCCCTCCGCCCCGCTGGAAATGGAGTTAACAGGCTGTTGGCCGTGGGCCAGGGGAACCCCGTGGCTAAGCACAATCGACGTGATGAGTGCGTATAGGAAGGCAGTATGAGATTTCATTTAGATTGACCAATTCCGAGTGGTTGACCGAGCAACCCCCTCAAGGTAGTTATCGACAGAAGGACATGTACCTTTACACGTTTGGACATGACCCTTTGGCCATTACTTAGCCTTCTTAAGTAATGAGTGTTCTGGGGAAGATGGGCGCTGGTTGGCAGGTTCCAATAGCGCGAGAGAACAGGCGCAGAAGAATAAGCCGCTGAAGAAATCAGGTTGCAGGATTAGACGGCGTTAAGAAGGGAGAGCGGTACTGGGCTTTAGGCAGAGGCTGCAGCGGCCCTGGGTTTCGATTGCCGCTGCGGGCTGGCGCTGGAGGATGCAAGCTTGAACCGCTCGACCATTTTGCGAAGCAAGGCAGAGGTCTCCACTAGTTCCTGGACTGATTTCTGGGTTTCCATGGCATCGCGGGAAGTGCTCTCGGCTGCTTGCGCCACGCCGTTAATGTTGCTGGTAATCGCTCCGCTGCCTTGTGCCGCTTCGCCGACGTTTCTGGCCATCTCGTTGGTGGTGGCGTTCTGCTCTTCGACGGCGGTGGCGATGGTGCTTGAAATGTCGTTGATCTGGCGGATTACCTGGCTAATCGAGGCGATCGAATCGACCGCGCCCTTAGTATCGCCCTGAATGCCCTGGATCTTGCTGCTAATATCTTCGGTGGCCTTGGCGGTTTTCTTGGCTAGTTCCTTGACTTCGTTGGCGACCACGGCAAAGCCCTTGCCGGCCTCGCCAGCACGGGCGGCCTCAATGGTGGCGTTCAGGGCCAGCAAGTTCGTCTGCTGGGCGATGGAAGTGATCACTTTGATTACCTGGCCGATCTCGTCGGAAGAATCGCTGAGTCGAGAGATGGTGGTAGTGGTGTTCTCAGCAATTTTTACGGCGGCGGTGGCGATTCTGGCCGCCTCGGTCGCATTCTTGGCGATATCCTTAATGCTTGCGCCCATCTCTTCCGCGCCAGTGGCCACGGTCTGCAAGTGAAGGCTGACGTGATCGGCGGAACTGGAAACCACCTTCGCCTGGGCGGAAGTTTCCTCGGAATTGGCGGTGATGTGCTGGCTGGTGTTGGAAAGCTCGTCGCTTGCGTTGTCGACCTTTACCGCCGACTCGGCGATCGACTGAACCACAGCGTGCAAGTTGTTCTTCATGTGGTTGAGGGCGAGGCCAGCCTGGCCGACTTCGTCGTGCGAGGTGAGTACCATGTCTTTGACGGTCAAGTTATTGGCGGCGATTTCCTGGATCATGCCAACCATGGTGGCGATGCCGCCGGTGATGGAGCGGGCGATGAGGGTGCAAACGCCAATACCCAACAGAATACCGGCAATGGCTAAACTGGTGATGAGGGTCTTGCCTCGGCTGACGGTCGCGTCCTGTGCCGCGTTGTTTGCCTGCTTCCCTTCTTCCACGTGCGCGGCGAAATCGTCAGTTGCCTTGTCGACCGCGTGGTACGCGGGCAGGCCCAATGTCAGCACGGCTCCGATGGCTTCTTTGGTCTTTCCCTCCCGTTGCAGTTCGATTTCCTTGTCCAGGACCGCATCGAACACTTCGTATGTCCGCCGGATTTCCGCCTGCAGCCTCTTGCCTTCCTCCGAGTGAACAAAAGGAGTCATCTTGTCCATGATTTCCTTGTACTCGCCTTTGCCATCTTTAACTACTTCCAGCATTTGCTCCTGGCCGGTGAGGAGATATCCGCGCGCCCCGGTGCTTTCCTTCAGCATGGCCTCCATCAGGTAGATGGATAGCTCCTTCTCGGTCGCTTTCCGGTTCAACTCGTCGGTAGCGTTATCGAGGTTCACCACGGCGCGGTAGGCCAGCACGCTGCTGACCGCAAAGATCAGCAGCAGGAGTCCGAACCCGAATCCTAACTTCGCCTTCAGACTCATGCGGTTGATCATTTTGTTCCTTGCCCAGCCCCGTGGCTGTCTGGGGGATGCCTTGATGTTTGTGATTCAAAGAGGTCCATCGGCGGGAGGAAGGAGAGACTTTACTTCTTGGGACGAACATTCCTGCGCCGGCGAAAAGGCAACGGACCAGAGGGTTGGTTCGGTATCTGCGTGGCTTCGCACCGCTGACGGGCGAGGCCGCACTGCCGAGGGCGCCGGGAGAATTCCCTGAGGTGGGGGAGGAACTATAAGCAGGGGCAGGTCCTTCGACTTCGTAACTGCTCGCTTCGCGAAGCAGTTGCTCCGGCTCAGAATGACAGCGTGTGAGGAATCGTGAGAAGCGAGATTTAGCTGCGCCAGATGCGCTGCTGGGTGTCTAGGGAGGAGAACATTACTGGTTCGTGGTGGACGCTGGTGGCGTGGCGATTGATGGCGGTAGCGGCCTGGGTGCGGAGGTTGCCGTTGTGGAGATCGAAGTCGAGAGTGCTGACGTGGTGGGCGCAGCGGGTGCAGGTGAACTTCATGCCTCCCTTGATGCGGGTGATGGTGTAGTGTCGCTTCACAATTCGAGTGTAGTCCTTTGGCGGAAGAGTGATAGGTACGGCGGTGGGGCAGCGAAGGTAATGAAGGGCCTGGATAAGAGAGTTCCAATGAAGCAACGAGGGATCAAAACCGCCGCCGTGGTTGAAACTCCTTGCGAAGCCGCTGACGGCGGTGGCAGACAAGGGATCCTTCGACTGCGCCGAGACCTTCGCTTCGCGAACGTCTCGGCTTCGCTCAGGATGACAGTGTTATTTGGCCAGGCGGTTGTACTTCTTTAAGACTTCGCGGAGCCGGTCGTGGGGTAACGCTATCACTTCGTGATCGTTGATGCCTTTCATGGTTTCGGCGGCGACCATGGCGTTGACGACGGCCTCTTCGGTGGCCTGGACGGTGGCTAAGAAGAGTGGGTCGAGGGAATCGTTGGGGAGCATGGTGAACTGGTGCGGGCCTTTGGGGCCTACTGCGCCAGGGTTGGCGGTGGAGAAGGCTAAGAAAATGTCGCCGGAGCTGTCGCCGGAATAGCTGCCATTGCGGCCGAGGCCGAGCGAAACTTTTCTGGCGACGCGCTTGAGTTGCGTGGGGATGAGCGGAGCGTCGGTGGCTACGATGACGATGATGGAGCCGACGTCGTCACCGTAGGCGGGATGCTCGGGAATTTCTTTGCCAACGGGAACTCCGGCGATGCGGAGTTGATCGCGCTGTCCGTAGTTGCATTGGACGAGGACGCCGACGGTATAGCCTCCAGCTTTAGCGTCGAGCACGCGCGAGGAGGTGCCGATGCCGCCCTTGAATTCGTTGCAGATCATTCCCGTGCCGCCGCCGACGTTGCCTTCTTCGACCGGGCCGGAGTGGGCTACATCGAGGGCGTGGAAGGCGTCTTCGGCATGGACGTGGAATCCGTTGAGGTCGTTGAGCCAGCCGTCCCAGGTTTCGGCCACGACGGGCAGCGACCACGAGTCGGGATCTGAGCCCGGCTTGCTGTGCTTCACCTCCCATGCGATAACGGCGTCGCGGACCACGCCGACGCTGTGCGTGTTGGTGATCATGACGGGGCCGTTGAGGAAGCCGGAGTCGTCGACCCAGGTGGTGCCGGTCATCTCGCCGTTGCCGTTGAGGGTGAACCAGGCGGCGAAGACGGCGTCGTTGCTGGCCTTGCCGCGGGGATGAATGGCGGTGACGCCGGTGCGCACTGGTCCCTTGCCGACTTCGAGTTTGCCTTTGCCGGAGATGAGCGTGGTGTGGCCGACTTCGACGCCTTTCACGTCGGTAATGGCGTTGTTAGGGCCGGGAGTGCCGTCGAAGGGGACGCCGAGATCGCGGGCTCGGGGCTTGGATTGGGCGGATGAAGAGAGAGCGAGAGTGACGAAGAGTGCGATCGGCATCAGGCGGCGCGACATGGAGCCTCCGGTGGAACGAAGAAGTATAATCGCTGGCAGCGCAAAATGTTTCGCGGGGAATACGGGGAGAAAACATGGACGACTGGAAGAAGGCGGTGGTCGCGGGTTCGATCGGGGCGGCGACAGTTTTGTTCTTGAAGAAGAAGTATCCAGCGGGAGTGCTGGCGACTGGCGTGGGGTTGGCGGTGCTGGCGTCGGAGTATCCGGAGAAGTTCGAGGTGGTGCGCAGGTCGCTGCCGGAGTATTTTGACCGCAGCATGCGAGTGATGGAGATGGCGGCGCGCGCCGGCAAGCGGATTACCGAGGCGGCGGGGCGTTCGGCTCACGAGGCCTGGGACGAGATTGGCGGGTGAGAAGAGCGGCTTCCGCCACTCGGCGTTCGGCTTCCGGTTCCCTTTGCGAGCGACTAGACTGTGACTTTCCTAACCAGCCATGCTGCCAAATGCTTTTGTTGGTAAGGCCCACAAGCCTACGGATGACGAACTGGTTGCGGTACTGGGCGCCAGCAAGGCACTTTGGGACCAGTTAGTCGGCGGCCTGGCTCGGGAACATGGGGTTGAAGTTCAGGAGTGGAACTCCTACTCACCCAAGGCTGGATGGTCCCTGCGGCTGAAGTATAAGGACCGGAACATTGTGTATCTGTCTCCCTCGAAGGGCTGCTTCATGGCGAGTTTCGCGCTCGGCGACAAAGCGGTGAAGGCGGCCCGGCAAAGCGGGTTGCCCGCGCCCGTGATCAAGATCATTGACGAAGCGAAGCGGTATGCGGAAGGAACGGCGGTCCGGTTGGATGTGAAGGGCGCCAAAGACGTCGCCATCGTCAAGAAACTGGCTGCTATCAAACTCGCGAACTGACGTCAGTGAGCGGAAGGCAGAAGTAAGAAGTCAGAATGCAGAAGTAAAGTCGCCTAGGGGTTTCACTTCTGCATGCTGAACTCTGACTCTGACTTTACTCGATGCCGAGTTGTTTCTTGGCTTCGGGGCTCAATCGTTCGGGCGTCCAGGGCGGAGTCCACACGACGTTGACGATGCAATTGCGGATGCCGGGCAACTGCTCCAGGCGCGATTTTACTTGGGCGCTGATGTTGACGTGTTCGGGGCAGCCCTGCGCGGTGAGGGTCATGTCGACGGTGACGTCCTGCTTCGCCTGCTCGGGCGTGTCGGCGGGGACGGGCGCGAAGTTCACTTTGTAGATGAGACCCAGGTCGACGATATTCACGGGGATCTCAGGGTCGTAGCAGCTTTTCAACGCGCTCAGGACATCTTCTTCGGTTACATTGGGCATGGGGATTTCCTTCTGCGACATCGTCCAGTGTACCGTAGGATGGGGATTAGGAGCTTCCCTACCTTTAACACAGAGGGCGCCCTTCGGCTATGCTCAGGGCAGGCGCCGGTTCACAGGGTAAGGCCACTCGCATGATGAGTGAAGAGGCGAAGAAAAAGATTCAGATCGCTTTGGCGCTGGCCATTGTGGTGGCTGGAGTGCGCGCGGGATACATCCTTTACGAGCGGCACGAAGACTTTCTGGCGGCGCAGAAGCAGGAGCAGGCGAAAAAGGCCGGCTACTCGAATGCCGATTACTACGTCGTGCCGAAGAAACTGTATCCGTTCGATTTGAAGTCGGCGAAGCAGTTGACGCAACAGCCGGTGTGGGTGAAAGAAGGATACCGGTACACTTATTATCCCTACGATGCGGCGCGGAAGCGGACGGACTTCGCGCATGAGGCCGGGCTACTGTTGCCGATCGAGCGGTTGGAGATCAAGGATGTGGTGACGGGCATGCCGCCCGGGGCAGGCAGCCGACGGCAAGTGATGGCCGTGTTTCAGAAAGAAGGGAAGAGCTACGCGGTGCCGATCGGATTTGAGGCGGACGGGCAGTACAAGATTTATTCCGATGAGATGTTCTTTGTGGAGGATCCGCACGAGTTGTACAAGCATTGGCCGGCGGATGTGTGGCAGGCAGTGGCGCAGCACGAAGTGAAGCCGGGAATGAACGAACTGCAAGCAGACTTCGCGGTAGGGATGGGCGCGCTGGATGCAAGGAGTTCGTCTTCTGAGAGAACGCTGCACTATGCGAATGGAGGGAAGCCGCTGGTGGTGATTTATCGGGATGGGAAGGCGGCGGAGGTTAGGGCGGGTACGTAGGGAGTCAAAATCCCCACCCTAGCCGCAAAGACGCGGCTAGGATGGGGCACCCTCGAGTTTTATCTTGAGTTGACCACGTGGTACTCGCTGCTGACTAATCCGCTGGGATAGTGCCGAGTGGCGATATGACGGAGGCGAATGTCGTGCGGCAGGGAGCCAAAGAGAGGAATTCCTTCTCCGATCAGCACGGGCACGCGCGTGATGATGAGACGTTGAATGAGTCCCGCGCGCAGGAAGCGTTGAATCGTGATTCCACCGTCGACGTAGAGGTGGTGGGCGCCAGTCGCGGTGAGTTTCGAAATTATCTCCGCCGGAGGACCTGACATTTGTTCCACTACGCCTCCGACGACTGCTGAAAAATCGACTCGGTGACTGCTGAGGACCACCACGCGCTTGTCACCATACGGCCACGGCGTCATGGTGAGGACGGTCTCGAAGGTCTTGCGGCCGATCGCAATGGCATCGACACTGGCGATGAATTCGTCGTAGCCGTGGGGTTCGCCGCCGCCCGGGGGCAGAAAGTCGAGAGCGCCGTTTGGGCGGGCGATGAAGCCGTCGAGGCTGGTGCCGATAAAGACTGAGATGGTCATTCCTCAGGGGCTAAAGCCCGAGTCCCTTCCTGTCTGGACGGCGCGGCTGAAGCCGCGCCCTTTCAAACCTTGCGCTTTGCGGCACGGCTGAAGCCGCTGCTATTTCAAAGCGCAATCTACTTGACTCCGGCAAGCGCTTGGGAAACTTCTTTTATATCGGGCACGACTGGGATGTCGTAGTTCTTGTGCCAGGCCAGCTTGCCATCGCGGTCGATGATGGAGATGGCGCGGCCGGTGATGCCTTTGTCTTCAAGATAGACGCCGTACTTGGCGGCGACTGCGCCGCGCGGGTGAAAATCGGCGAGCAGCGGGTAGTGGATGCCCATCTTTTCTGCGTAGGCCTTGTGGGACCATACGCTGTCTACGCTGAGGCCGAGGACCTGCGCGTCGAGCTGGTCGAACTGGGTCGTGTCGTTGACCAGGCAGGCGTGCTCCTTGGTGCAGGTCGGACTCCAGTCGAGCGGATAGAAGACGAGGACCACGCGCTTCTTGCCTTTGTAGTCGCTGAGTTTTACTTCCTTCTGATCCTGATCTTTCAATGTGAATTCTGGCGCGGGTTGGCCGATGGTTGCGGGCATGATTCCTCCGTTGTTGCCTTTTAGAATAATTCTCATCCATCATAAACCGAGGGCTGGCTCAAAGCGTGGCCGGTGATGGAAATGCCTCGCGAGGCCTGTGACCGAGTACACAGGCAAGGGATCCTTCGACTCCGCAGGAACTTCGCATTCGCGAAGTTCCTGCTCCGCTCAGGATGACAGAGCAGTGTAGTCGGCCGGGAGTCAGATCATTTCACGACGGGCGAATTCGCGTCGGCGGGTTTTTCTTCGTCGGCGTGGATCTTGCCGTCATCTTCGGCGTAGAAAGAGCGATGCTGGGCGTCGAGTTGCCTGGGCGCCATGGTGAGGATGAAACTGTCGTTCTTTCCTTTGAAACTGGCGGTGTAGTCGCCGCGGTCGGGATTGACCATGCGCTTGGTGAACGATCCGGAGTGGACCAGTTCGGTGAGAGATGTGGCGAAGTGGCCGTACTGTTTCTGGAACTGGCGCTGGGCGCGGAGAACGACGCGCATGTAGCCGAGGGCGGCCGCTTCAGAATCAGAGCGGGCGGGGTCTCCGGCAAACTTTGGCTTGTAGTCAGGGGCCGGAGTCTGGGCGGCGACGGCCGGAGCCGCTGCGCACAGCGTAGAGGCAGCGAGTGCGAGGCTGGCGATTACGGTCAGAAAGCGAAAGGACTTTTTTCTCATGCTGAATCTTCTCCGCGAATGGCGCGGCGAGAATTTGCGCGCCAATCTCCGCTGCAGAAGGCGTTTCTGCCTTCTTTTTCATGTTACTCCCGTAATTTATCTTCGGTCACGTTCTCTTTGCAGGGCGGACAAATGCCGCTATGCTCTAGCTAAGACATTACGCCCGACAGGGACACCTATGAAAGCAGCAGTAGCCAGAAAACCGATCATCAAAATTGCAGTGGTCGAGAGCGACCCGCTGAGGTTTGTGGGATTTCGCGCTTTATTCGACACGGAGCCCGAGTTTGAACTGATTTCCGCCGGCCTGCCCGAGATTTCCACGTTGCAGGATGTGGACTTGATTTTGCTGGGCAACCGTTCCGGACAAAACCTGTTCGATGTGATGGCAAGCCTGAAGGCAACGCGGCCCGATCTGCGCATTATCGTGACCGGCTCAGGAGTGGACGAAGAGACCATTCTGAAGGCGATTGCTTCAGGAGCAAAGGGCTATGTGGACGAGGCGGCTTCGCCGGCGGAATTTGCGCAAGCGATTCGAATCGTGAGTCAGGGATCGGTGTGGGCGCCGCGAAGAGTGCTTTCCATGTTCATTGAGCGGGTGTCGTCGTCGCCAGGGCGGATTTTTCCGGCGGGCCGCGTAACCTTCACCGACCGCGAAAAGGAAGTGCTGGAGATGCTGGTAGCGGGCCGCTCCAACAAAGAAATCGGCGCTCAGTTGGGCATTGAGGAGCGTACGGTAAAGGCGCACGTGGCGAAGTTGATGCGCAAGGTGGGCGTGCAGAACCGGATTGCGCTGTCGGTGCATGCCATCACGCATTCGCTGGTGGCGGCGAAGTAGAGAAGCTTCTAGCTTCTAGCTCCTAGTTTTTTGCTCGGTTACTTCGGGACAATGACCTTGGTAATCTTGTGGGGAAAGCGAGCCTGACGCATACTCGCCTCACCTACCACAGAACCTGGGAGACGGGGTTGAGAGCGGCGATTAGGGTCACTGCTTTCAGCCCCGATTTTTTTGTCTCAAGTAATCCCGCCTACGGCATAAGCTCAAGGACGTCCCCTCCGTTGTAATAGTATTCATCACAGGCTGACGCGTAGACATTGCCCGAGGCGTCGGAAAGCATGTTGCCGGTGGGCGTCCAGAAAAAGGGCGTGCCGAAGACTGCTGCGATGCTCCAGCCATTTGAACCGGGAGAAAGCTTAAAGAGTTGGCCGCAGTAGCCGTTTTCAAATGGGTTACATCCCGTAACGTTGCCGCCTTGCGTGCCGCCGTATAAATTTCCAGCAGTGTCGAAGATGAGTCCGGCGGTAGGGCCTGCGCCGTCGGCTTGGCCGTTGAAACTGTAAAGAGTGGATTCTTTCCAAGCGGCGCCTTGGGGAGAAAGCTTGAAGACGAAGCCGCATCCGGTCGGGTCTGCATCCTTTGCCGCCGGAGTAGGCGGTGCCGTAAATATTTCCGGAAGCATCGGAGATCAACCCACTGAAGAACTGCGTTCCAACCGGTCCTTGAAATCCGAACTGACCCTGAAATTTGTGGATCGTGGATTCCTGCCAGCCCTTCGATCCCCTGGAGAGGTCAAACACCAGGGCTCCACAGAAATTCGCACATTTGTAAAGGTCGACAATCGCTGTGCCGACGATGTTGCCGGAGGAGCCTAGAACGAGTCCGGCGGGGGATTGGCCGTTGCTTCCACCGGTAAAGGAATAGAGAACGGTTTCATTCCAACCAGTTATACCGGGCGAGAGTTGGAATACGACGCCGCAGCCGGAGCCGGCGCAGGAATTGAGGTTGCCTCCGAAAAAGGCCGCGCCGAAGAGCACGCCGGATGGGTTCTGAATGAGAGACGTCGGGAGTCCTCCGTCGCTGCCACCTTTGAATGCGTAGAGTACGGTTTCGAACCACACCCCACTGGCAGACTTGGCCAGTTTGAAAACCACACCGCAACCAGCGCCATTGCAGGCGGCGAGGTCTCCACCGCTGGAGGTGGTTCCGTAGAGATTTCCGGCACTGTCGCGAATGAGCCCACTGGCGGGCTGTGCGCCGTCCGTGCCGCCCTTGAAAGTGTAAAGAGTCTTTTGCGTCCAAATGCCCGAGTTCTGGGTTAATTCAAAAACTTCTCCGCAGTCTCCGCCTTGGCAGCCGGCTACGCCGGCGTTTTCGACTCCGTAGATGTTTCCCGAGCCATCGCTGACAAGCCCGGCAAAGGTTGCGACGGCTTGAAGAGAACCAATGATGGCTCCGCTTTGAGCCTGGGCGGCAAGGGTAAGCAGAGTGACGATGAGGACGGCGCTCAACGAGCGCGACAGTTTGACAGGGGGGAACACTCTTAGATTTTTCATCAGACTCAACCTCAATGGATCAAGCGTTAGGATCTGGGAGCGGCCGGCCTTCCTGGGACACTCCTGCATCCAACGAGGGGAGAGGTGACAGGACAGACTTAGGACGACTCTTGGGGAGTCCAGACTTGGCGGGGAGTATACCACGATTGGCAAATGCCAAGACGGTAGTGGGTCAGTTCGAAAGGGTGTCTCCCTCAGGGCTAAAGCCGCGACTGATTCTCGGACACTTACGGCGCGGCTGAAGCCGTGCCCTTTCAAAACGAATTCAAACTGACCCACTACCGGACGGAGGCCACAGTGGACGAGGCTGGGCAAATCTGTGCGGTCGAGGTTCGCCAGGATGGGCCGCTACAATTGCCGGGCTTCGTTTACAATCCAAATACCAGATCCCAGGGAATTCTTGTCTGAACGAGGAACCATGAAAAAGTTCTTGCTGTTGACCCTGATTGTGTCTCTTTGTTCTTTCTCTTTTGCAGCGGATGAAGCGAAGAAAGAGTCGAAGGCTGACGATCGCGTGCAGGCGGCCGCGGATGTGTTGAATGAAATCCAGGCGGCGCCGGATAAAGGCATCCCGCAAGAGGTGTTGGGCTCGGCGGAGTGCGTGGCCGTGGTGCCGTCGATGCTGAAGGGCGGCTTTATTGTGGGGGCGAAGTATGGCCGCGGGCTGGCCAGTTGCCGCACTCCCAAGGGTTGGAGCGCTCCGGCGTTTTTCGTCGTGACCGGGGGCAGCTTTGGATTTCAGATCGGCGGGCAGGCGGTCAACCTGGTGATGCTTATCATGAATAAAGATGGCATGAAGCATCTGCTCTCGAGCGAATTCGAGCTGGGGGCGGACGCTTCGGTGGCGGCGGGGCCGGTGGGGCGTCATGCCGAAGGGAATACCGATTGGAAGATGCGGGCGGAGGTGCTGACTTATTCGCGCGCCCGCGGCCTGTTTGCCGGTCTGACTCTGAATGGAGCGCAGATCAAGCAGGACAAGGACAGCACGCGGGAATTTTACGGACGCATGGTGCCGTTCCGGACGTCGCTGGTGGGAGAGATTGAAGCGCCGGCAGCGGCGAATCCGTTTTTGACCACGCTGGCGAAGTGGGCGCAGGAAGCGGCGAAGTAGGGCTTCCTCTTGGGCTTGAGCTAAATTCTTCAACACAGAGGACACAGAGGAACACAGGGTAAACCTGCACGACTTCTCCGTTTCTCGCGAATTTGCAAATAGTTTCTTGCGGTACGGTTCCGCTTCCCTAAATGCGGCAGCGACTTGAGTACGCGGCAGCCTGGCCGTTCATCAAAATTCTGGGTATTTTGCCGCGCCCGCTGGCGCGGACCATTGGCATTGGCCTGGCTTGGGTGGTTTATCTTCTGCACGTGCGATTGCGGCAAGTGGGGATGCGCAATCTCGCCATGGTGTTTCCCGAGAAAAGTAAGGCGGAGCGGGTGCGGATTCTGCGCGGGGAGTTCGCTTCGCTGGGCCGGCAGCTCGCCGAGGTCTGCCACTTTCCCGAGTACACGCTGGAGAACGTCGAGCAGGTCGTGGTGTTTGACGGCTTCGAGAATTACGAACGGGCGTACGCCCGCGGCAAAGGCGTGCTTTTGTTCGCGGGCCACTTTGGCGGTTGGGAGCTTTCTTCTTTTGTTTTGTCGATGCATGGGCATTGGATGCACGTGATTATGCGCGGAATGGACAATGTGTATCTGGGCGAACTCATCCTTCGCTATCGCACGATGCACGGCAACAAAGCTGTGGACAAAGATGATTTTGTGCGCGGGCTGCTCTCGGCGATGAAGGCGGGCGAAGTTGTGGGCATGTTGATGGATACGAACATGACTCCGCCGCAGGGGATCTTTGTGGATTTTTTCGGGATCCCGGCATGCACGGCTAGCGGTCTGGCCCGGATTGCTTTGCGCACTGATGCGGCCGTGGTGCCGACGTTTACGATCTGGGACGCGGAGCTGGGGAAATACCGGCTGCGGTTTGATCCGGCGGTGGAGTTGGTGCGCACCGGCGACCTGGAGGCTGACATCAAGGCCAACACGCAGAAATTCACTTCGATCGTTGAAGACTATGTGCGGAAGTATCCCGAGCAGTGGCTGTGGGTGCACCGGAGGTGGAAGACGCGGCCACCGGGGGAGAAGGGGCTGTATTGAGCGAGTTAGTGGATAATCGAACTGGAGACCGTGCGTAGCTGACTGAGTGGAACGCGGGTCGGCATCTTCAATGAGGTCTGGGTCGATTGCTGCTGGTCCGGCGCCACGCGTGCCACAACTGCTCCAATTACCTGCCCGGCCTTCCATCCTTCCAAACTGAATTGCGGGAACACCGGATCCGGCTTTCCGCGCGGGGCTCCGTGACAAGACATACAAGTCTCGGTAGCCTTGATAGGTTCGGCGTAGTAATAAGCGTCTGCTGTCTGCTTTTCAGCCGTGCTGGCCCCACTGCGAATCTCCTCAAACAGGGCCTGCGCGGTTGGATCGGGAACATTGTGCGGATTGCGAGGTTCCTCGACAACCATTTTGACCCACGCCCGCCCGCCGGTCGCGGCGGGCACAACGTCGGCATAAACACGATCTGCCACGGCCGCCGGCAAAATGCCGTTTTTCGCCAGCCACCGGCGGTATACAAAATCCACGCCCGGGACCGGCGATTGCTGTCGCGTGTAGTGCGCGTAGATTGTGGCGCGAGTACGCAATTCGAGTTTCACCAACATGTAAGCAAGCTGCTGGTCGCCGTGTTTCAGGGTGAAGCTTTTGGAATGCGGACCAGGTAGCGGGTCCAGAGCTGGATGGGGAGCGATGAGCAGAGCGAGAGTCACACCTAGCCCAAGGGTTACAATTGCCCAAACTATCAAAGCGACTCTTTTCATACGTACCTCTCGCGAAACGTTTGCTTGCCTGGCGGGTGATGCAGCGGCGTTCTCATGCTCCCCTCGCCTTGGTCCGCTAGTACTCAACAAGAGAAACGTTGGGCTCGGCCGTGCTTGCAACTTTTTGACGCGACAGATCAGCCGCCTGCGCTACGACTCTCACCGATGACAGCCACCGGCACGACCATACCGCAACGAGGGCGCCAGCAACCTGAGCGGCCAAGAAAGCGGGAACATCTGCTGGCTTTATTCCGGCGAAGGTGTTACTCACGGAGCGCGCCAGAGTAACCGCGCGATTCGCAAAGGATGTGGAGGAAGCGAACCAATAGGCAGACGCTATATAAGCACCGACGACAAGAGCGACTATTTCGACGCTCTTCTTGCCGTTGATCTCGATCACACATACCAGCCCAAAAGTCGCTATGAATTCGGCCAAGAATTGTGCTGACCCGTGGCGAGCATGCTCGGACAAGGATAGCAGCGGAAGACGAAACATCAGATGCGCGATCATTGCCCCTGCGAACCCTCCCGCGATTTGTGCTAACACGTACTGCGATGCCTCCTGCCATGACGTGCGCTTTTGTAGAGCAGATGCAAGACTTACCACGGGGTTGAAGTGCGCACCAGAGAGTGGCCCCAGGGTGATGATGAGCACAACCAGCACCGTTCCAGTCGCGATCGTGTTTGCCAGCAGGGCGATGGCGGTGTTTCCCCCCGCAAGTCTCTCACCCATCACCCCCGAACCGATCACGGCTGCGACCAGCAGAGCCGTGCCTACGCCTTCCGACGCTACACGCTGCGACAAGGATGATTCGGCCATGTTCTGCCCGTTTCTCTGCTGTTGTCAGCAGCAACCGTTGCCATCCGTATAGTGCCAGGTAGACTCAGTAACGATGATGTCTTTCAGTTCCAATTTCGCGAGGTTCTTTGCGGTCTTGTCACATACTGGGAGAGGAATGTCGCGCTGGATGCGATGACCTTTTCCGTCGTCAAGGAATTCCTTCTCTCCGAAGTAGATGGCGCACCTTCCCGTGAATATGCAAGGGCCGTCGGCGGGCGCGGGTTCGTTGTACGCCACCACTTCGACCTGGTCGAGCACAATGTTTTCCGCAAGTCGGTAGCGCTCGGCGTCTAACACTCGAAAAGGCTTGCGGGCCCGGACTTCAATGGTGCCGAACCCAGCCTCCGTTATGTGGCGCAGATACTCTTCCAGCGTAAGCGCGCCCGCCAGGCACCATGCGCGAAGAGTTTCGTTTTCCTGAACGTGTGCGGGCAAAGGCACCGGGCTGACGGGATCGGACATGGTCAATTTCCCTTTAGGCCGTAGCACCCTCCGGGCCTCCGCCAGTGCGGCCTTCAGTTCGTCTTCGTGAAAAATGTTGAAGAGGCAATTCTGCGCGACCACATCGACGGAGTCGTCGGGAACTAGAAGGCTCCGCGCCTCGCTGTGCAGCAGGTCGACGAACTCGCGGCGAAACCAGGGATTCAGCTTCTCCGCGTGGCGCAGGTTGGTGCGGGCACGCTCCAGCATTTCCTCGACTGCATCCACAGCCAGCACGCTGTGTGGGGCGCGGGTGAGGTAGGCGAAGGCCAACGCTTCCATGCCACCGCCGACCCCGACATATAGCACCTTCATTCCGGGTGTGAAATCCTGCGGATGGACCGTGGTTCCACAACCGTAGTCCGACTTCAGCATGTCGTCCGGGAAAACAACGCTGCCTTCAAACAGGCGGCGCTTGGGGTTGCAGCACAGGTTTCCTATCGTGGTGGTCGCAGCTTTGGTATACAGGTCACGCACGGTCGATTTAGTCATGTTCATACTCCTCTGCAAAAACGTCTTCTGGATTATGCCGCGCCAGTGTTGGGCGAACAGCAATCGGAAAGCACTGTGAGTTGCTCGGCGGCCTGCGGCTCGACGAGCTTTGCCTTAATCTCAGGCCAATAATAATCCAGACCATATTGCAGAGTTTCCTTAATCATGCGGCAGCCGGGAGCGAGGAGGGCTCCGTGATTTACGATTGCGTTGAACGTGCATCCTCCCGCGCACAAGAGCGCCTGGCCACAGTCTTGGCATTTGGGTATATTGAGGATGGTTCGATCATTTAGTGCCTGGATTACCTCTTCATTCATGTGCAGAGCGGGAACAAACTCACCAACCTTATATTCCGGACGTCCGGCTGTGGTTTCGCAAGCATAGATCCCGCCATTCAGGTCTATCGCAAACGTGCGGTTGCCGCCGAAACACGTTTTGTAAGTGGCCGGAAATAATTTGCCTGTGTACATAAATCGCCGGATACCCTGCCAATCGAGCTCGAGCAGGTCGGCTATCGAACGATCTTTCTTGCAGATTTCCATCAGCCTCTTGTTTCCCTCGACAACGCCTAGATGCTTGGCAATCTCTTTGCCGGGCTGGCAGCGGAAACAGTCAAAGACTGATCCAATATGCGTGCTGAAAGCGGGATGGTCGAACCATCCCCGGTCCTTCATGAACTGCACGAGCGCGGGAAGCTGATCGATGCTGTTGCGGTCTAACAGCAACCGCGTATTTACTGGAAGATCGTTTGCGAGGGCCGCGTCGATACCCGATACAATCCGGTCGAAGCTTGGGCCCCTGCCGTCGACCGCCATCCGTCGCTGGTTGTGGTACTCCTTGGGACCGTCGAAGGTCACCTGGACTTTGACGACCCCGTAAGACTTAAGGAGCGCTGCATAATGTTCCAGGTCGAAGCCGTTGGAAACGACATCGATGAGAAGGCCGCGCTCGGACGCCTTCGCGAGAATGCGCTCGACCACCTTCCTTTGTGCCGGACTATCGATCAGGGGCTCGCCGCCGAACAAGCTGAGTTGACGCGTACAAGCCGGATCGTGCCGCTTGCCCAGTTCATCCACCGCGGCAAAAGCAAGGTCCATAACTTCGTCGGTCATGAGCTTCTCTTCGCCGATAGCGTCGCCGATGAAGCAATACGGACAGCGGGAGTTGCACTGGTAGGTATGAATCATCACGAACCGAATATTCGACTTGCTCTCCCGTGCGATGAATTCGTCATATCCGCGCTCCAGGGCTGCTGCGGCATCTTCGCTGGTCTTGTAGAGATGGCCTCTGCGTTCGAGGTACGTCAGGCTTTCGGGTGAAATCGCGTTGGTATCGCCCTTCTTCAGAGCAGCATCGAGAGTGGCAAGCGACTTTGTGTCGATCAGGTCGATGCAACCGGTCAAAGGGCTGTACAACAGGGTTTGTGTTCCTTGGTCAACGGAAAAACGGAAGGTGTGGGTGCTGGCGATCATGGCGGTCCTCCTCCTCAACAATTTAGAGACGTGCGCCCAGGGGTCGGAACCTAACGAACGTGACTCAGTTACGGTATGTCAGGAGACAGTCAGCTAATAGAGCCCCTAACGAGGCATGTCCTGGATATGAGTCATCGGTGGCAACACCAACAGCAGGTTTCCAGCTTTGCCGGTGATGTCATAGTTGCAGCAGCTTTCTACTTTTCCCTGTCCCCGGTGAACGGTGACAGCAACACGGAGTTCAACTGGTTTTACGTCGAGTTCGACAGGTCCCGGAGGTTTGGTACTCATAAGTAATCTCCTTTCAAGTGGAATAGGTTGTAACTGACTGCCTCCAGCATTCCAGCCAGTCTACGAGCAAGGTAATGCGATTGCTGTGACCTTAGTCACCATACTGTGTGACTATAATAACGTGGGACGATGTTATTGTTTGTTACTAAGTGGCTCGTGACCTACTAGTACGACGTAGTGCAGTTGGTTAGGCTTAGACAGCAAGTGGCTGCTGAAGAACTCTTTTCGGTGACGAATGCTCCCTGGCGGCTAAAGCCGCGCCCTTTCAAAACTGAGGCTTGATGTGTTCGCTCATCCCCACACGTGCTGGGGATCGTACTGGATGCCGTTCTTCTTCAAGGAATATGAACCAAAGGACGGCCGTGGAGGTATGATTTCAGCCGTCCCTACGGGACGGGATTCCAACATTCACAAGCGTACCCGGCGTTGAAACGCGGGGCTACTATCAGGCGTCCTACGGGCGCTTCACCGCTCCTCAACCGTTCCGGAAGTCCACAATTGTGTTTTACCTCAACGCCTGAACCTTCCGTTACAATCTAATCTTCCTATGAAAACATTCGAACAGATCGCGGAACTGGAGAAGCGGTATTTGCTGGGGACTTACAACCGGTATCCCATTGTGTTGACGCGGGGGAAGGGCGTGTTTGTTTACGACCTGGAGGACCGGCGCTATCTCGATTTTGTTTCTGGCTTGGGGGTGAATGCGCTGGGGCATGCGCATCCGCGGATTGTGAAGACGATTCGGGAGCAGGCGGGGAAGCTGATTCACGTCTCCAATCTTTATTACCACGAGTATCAGGGGGCGCTGGCGGAGAAGTTGTGCACGCTGGCTGGCAGCTCTCTTGGAAATGCACGGGCGTTTTTTTCTAATAGCGGGACCGAGGCCATTGAGGGATCGATCAAGCTGGCGCGGCTGGCGGGACATCGCGCCGGGGGCGAGGCCAAGTGCCGGCTGGTGGCGCTGCAGGGGTCGTATCACGGGCGGACGTTTGGGGCGCTGTCACTGACCGGGCAGGACAAGCATCGCAAGGGATTTGAGCCGCTGCTGGAAGAAGTGACTTTTGTTGCGCAGAACGACTTGGAAGGCTTGCGGGCGGCGGTGGACGACAACACTTGCGCGATTGTGCTGGAGCCGATCTTTGGCGAAGGCGGAGTCTATGAGTGTTCGGTGGAGTTTCTGCAAGAGTGCCGGGCGGCGGCGGACCGTCACCGGGCGGCGCTGATCTTTGACGAGATTCAGTGCGGGCTGGGGCGTACCGGGTTGATGTTTGCGTTTCAGGGTTTTGGAGTGACTCCGGATATGGTGGCGATTGCCAAGCCGATTGCAGCGGGGCTGCCTTTGGGCGCGTTTATCGCTAAGGAAGAATTTGCCAACGCGATTTCGCCGGGTCAGCATGGGACTACGTTTGGGGGTGGTCCTTTGGCTTGCCGCGTCGCGTTGGAGTTTCTGGCGATCGTGGAAGACGAGAAGCTGCTCGACAACGTGAACAAGGTTGGCGCTTATCTTCAGCAGGAGTTGAAATTGATTGTCGAGAAGAGCGCTGTCGCGAAGGAAGTGCGCGGACGAGGATTTATTCAGGGGATCAATCTGGAGATTCCGGCGCGGCCGATTGTGGATGAGGCTTTGGCCGAGGGCGTTTTGTTTAATTCCACCCAGGATACGGTAGTTAGGTTTCTGCCTCCGTTTTTGTTGCAGGAGAAGCATGTGGATAAGGGGATTCGGGTGCTGAAGAAGTTGCTTAGGAAAAAGAAAGTGGTCAGTGGTCAGTGATCAGTGGCCAGTACACAGGTATCGCCGATCAACTATCGGAACAAGGGGCGATCTTAGAAACTGCTTGCGAGGCTTGGAGTGAGGTAAGGGGTAGGGATCCTTCGACTGCGTAACAACTTCGCTGTCGCGAAGCTGTTACTCCGCTCAGGATGACAGTGTCCTCGGGGATGACACATAAAAAAACGGGGAGCCTAAGCTCCCCTAGTGAAGCGAACAGAGGCGTTATCCCTTAAATAGAATCTGGTTGTGGGGAAAGAGTTGTCCTGGAGTTAGAAGATTTGGCTATCGCGGAGTCCAACTCGGGAGTTGCTACAGCGTTTGCTCCGCCTTTGAGCGCGGGCGTGGAGGAATGCTGGATGGAAATGGATGGAGCGCGCATGCGTTACTTGCGCGCGGGCTCGGGACCGGCGCTGATTCTGCTGCATGGGTTGATGGGATATTCTTTTTCCTGGCGATACACCATGCCGGCTCTGGCGCCTTACGCTACGGTCTATGCGCCGGACATGATGGGTACGGGGTTCTCCGACCGTCCGGCCGGGATCGACCATTCGACGCGGGGGACCGCAAAGCGGCTGCTTCGGTTCATCGAGCGGCTGGGGATTTCTTCGTTCGATCTGCTGGGAACCTCGCGTGGTGGAGCGGTGGCGATGATGGCGGCGGCGGAATGCCTGGGCGGGAATACGGGACCGCATCTGCGGCGGTTGGTGCTGGTGGCGCCGGTGAATCCGTATTCTGCGCATGGGCAGTGGCTGGCGCCGTTTTTCGGCACCCCGCATGGTGGGGTCTTGTTCCGGCTTTTCATCGCGGGTACGCCTTTTTCGTATTCCTATTGGCACTCACGCTTGTATGGCGACCGCGGCCGGATTCCGCCGGAGTCTCTCGAAGGCTACAAGGCGCCGCTGGCGAAGCCGGGATTGTTCGAGCACGCGCTGAGCATCGCGAGCACCTGGACGGAGGATCTGCGCGAACTGGAGGCTACTCTGCCGAAGTTGGCGAGCATACCTACGCTTTTGATTTGGGGAAGCAAGGATCCTGCGGTGTATGCTTCCTCGGCTGCGCCGCTGGCGAAGTACTTTCCGAATTCCAAAGTGATCATTTTCCCGGGCATTGGACACTTGCCGTACGAAGAATGTCCGGAGGAGTTCAACAAGGCATTGATTGAGTTTTTGACGAGCGAGAAGCCCTCCGCCTGAGCAAGCGCAATAAGGAAGCGAGCCAAACGCGCCCTTCGGTCGCTTGCGCTCTCTCAGGGCAGGCTCCGTGGATTCGCGCGGCTCGCCCAGATCCTTCGGCGGGCAGAAAGAGCCCGCCTCAGGATGACAAGCCACAGGACAGGGCGCGCTCGCTCAGGATGACAATCCTAGATCATGAACCACCACACTCTCGATCTGCTGCGCGGCGCTCTGGTGCACTACGGGTACTGGGCCGTGGCAGTGGCGCTGCTGCTGGAGAGTGCTGGCTTGCCCTTGCCGGGGGAAACGGTTTTGCTGCTGGCCAGTTTCCTGGCCTATTCCGAACACGAATTGCAGCTTCCCTGGGTCATTCTGGTGGGCATCGTCGCGACGACATTGGGCGGAGAATTGGGTTTTGCGCTGGGCCGTCACGGGGGGCGTCCGCTGATCGAACGCTATCGGCATGTTTTCTTCATTCGCGCGGAGAGCGTGGCGCGGGGCGAGCGGCTTTTTGATCGCTACGGGCCGGCGACCGTGTTTCTTGCGCGATTCATCTTTGGTATGCGCGTGCTGGCGGCGCTGCTGGCGGGAGCGCTCCACATGCCGTGGCGGAAGTTTGTCCTGTTCAACTTCCTCGGGGCAGCGGTCTGGGTGGCTGCGATTTGCGGCGCGGGATACTTGTTTGGCGGACACTGGGGCCGGCTGGTCCACGATCTCAAGCGCTTCGATTTAGTGGTTGCGATTGTGGTGGCAGTGGCCGCGGTGTACTTTTGGTGGCGAAACCGAAGCAGGCCGGATGCTTGAGGAAAAGCTCGTTGCCGATGGAAAGTGCGACCCCCGGGGCTAAGGGATGTGAGTGAGAACTGGTGCTGTCCCCTTCGGTTTCGCTCAGGGCAGGCTCTGCCGGGACTCGCTCCACCTTCCCGCTCGCACGCGGCACTTCCGTGCCGGGTTTTCGCATGCCGCCCCTTCGGGCTCGAGTCCGATGATTCCACTCCACATCTTCACCCATAATTTGGTTCTCACGCACTCGCACATTTTGAAGCCAGATCCAAGGCTATGACCTTAGGAATCAACTTATGCACAGGGCGGTTTGCAGACGCGCGGCTATACTGTGCGGGTGTCGCGGAAGTCCTGGTGCGAAGGGGTGCCGTGGCCATTGATTTTGACGGCGGCGTCCACGCCGGGATTCGGACGAGGAGGAAACTGATGATGAAACTCGGGTTCTTGACACTGTTGATTACGGCAATGCTCCTATTAATCCTGGCGTTCCCGGCGGCGGCAACTGGTCCGAAGGCACCCGCGGCACCGGTTCCCGTGGTCGCAGCAGCGCCGGTCCCTGCCGCTCCGGCAGCGATGCCACCTCATCACCACATCGAGGAAGCTTTGGAGGCGATGCGTGCCGCCAAGCACCATCTGGAGTCTGCCGAAGGCGAGTTCCACGGCCACCGCGGGAAGGCGCTCGAGCATCTTAGTCAAGCCATCCACCAGGCTGAGGAGTGCATGCACGAGCCGTAGAGTTTGGATTTGAGAAAGGAAAGGCAACGTCGGCGGACGCTGCCTTTTTTTCTGGCTGCCAGTCTTGCCGCCGATGATTTAGTCAGGACCGAAGGAGTATCCGACCGAAGCCCCGACCCGAAACACGTTGTTGGAGTTGAACTCCCGGTTATTTTGGATGTGGTAGTAATGCGCCTCGGGGCGGACGAAGATGTGGGGCAAGCGGTGCCACACGCGATAGCGAACACCGAAACCGAGGTCTTCCATGAAGTGATTGCTGCCGGTGTAGTTGACGCATCCGGGAATGCCGCAAGGGGCAAGGATGGTGAACCGGTTGCTGGCAACGCCTACGCCGGCCATGAAGTCGAGGCCGAGTTTCTTGGTCAGCTTGGGTTGGAAGAATGCGTTGACGTCGGTCAGGATGGGGCGGTACTTCTCGTAACCGTAGTAGCTCCCTTGGTGGTACCGCCAGGATGTTTCAAAGTTAAGGCCGAGGCGGCGCTTCTTGTAGCCGACGAAGTCGCCGCCGAGGCTGATGTAGGTGCCGCCGGTTTCCGTGAGTGGCTGGAAGTTCGCCGAGCTGTTACGGGGAGGAAACGACTTGAGGGTGGCGCCACCGAGTAGGATGTCCACTTGCTGCTGGGCATAGGCGAAGCCGGCAAAAAGAAGAACGGTGCATGCGAATATGAGCGGCGCGAATTTTCTCAATACAGTCCCCTTGTTAGTCCGTATGGGTTTGTGGAATACACCCGGCCAGATTGGTAACACCCCAGCGCAGCCGCCGCGAGCTGCGGCCTGGCAGCACCATCCTGAGTGTCGGAATTGGCCGCCCTAGGATACCAAACTCGCGGAGAGTCAAAGACTAATCTGGACCGATGGTAAAGCCGATCGAGCCTCCCACGCGAATTACGTTGTTGCTGCTGAAGCCAAGCGAATTGCTGCTGGGGGAATTGAGCGTGTCGTTACCGTCAATGTGGTAGTAGTGAATTTCCGGGCGGACAAAGACATGGTGCCAGACATAATAGCGGATGCCCGCGCCCAGGTGCTGCATAAAGTGATCTTCAGTGGTGTAGTTGATACAGCCGTAAAAGCCGCACTGCGTCGGGAACGGCTGGTAGAAGCGGGTGCTGGCGATGCCGATGCCGCCGAACAGATCCAGGCCCGCTTTCTTGCCGAGACGCGGCTGATAGATCGCATTAAAGTCGGTAAGGATAGGGCGGTAGGTTTCGAAGCTGCCGAAGTAATCGGCCTGGCTCGCTCTCCACGAAGTTTCGATCATCAAGCCCAGCCGACGTTTGTTCCCAACCACGTCTCCAGCAATACTGAGGTAGGCGCCGCCCTTTTCCGCGAGGTTGCCGGCGATCTGCTGAGTCGAGCTGGGCGAAGACGACAGAAGAGTGCCGCCGCCGAACATAATATCGCCTTGCTGGGCAGAGGCAAACTGGGCCAGGAACAAGAACGCACAAATGGCTGTGAGGATCGCTAACTTTCTCAAGAGAAACCTCCTTATCAGTTCCTTGCAAGTGTAAGATGCGTCCGCGAAATCGTTAGGATGCTGCCATGTTATTTACGATTCATCATAATTTCAGCCGAGGGACAAATTCAATCACCAGGTGCCCGTAAAGAAACGTCAAGACGATCGCGAGTCCTTATTTTTCTAAGGGTTATTCCTGTAGTGCTTAAGAACCCAGAAGCTGGCGATAAGTTGCGGGGCGCACAAGAATTTAGTCTAGGACATGTGGCAAGCGCCACGCCTTCTCTTTCTAGCGTTCAAACATCGTTCTACTCCAGTGCCTCAGGGGCTAAAGAGTGTGCGTGAGAACTCGTGTCGTCCCTACGGGACTCGTTCCACCTTCCCACTTCGTCCCGGCACTTCCGTGCCGGGCTTTCACATGCCGCCCCTTTCGGGGCTTGAATCCGATAAGCCCGCTCCACCTCTTCGTCCAAAACTTGGTCTCACGCACACTCTAAAGCCCTCGTCCTTGGGGGCGCTTAGCGGCGCGGCTGAAGCCGCGCCCTCTCACAACCCTGCTAAAGCCGTGCCCCTTCACAACCACTCCCTTTCACAACCCTGCTGCTGGCTTCTTGTTGCTGCGCTTCCAGTATAGATATCCGGGCACGCCGACCAGAACGATCGCCGTACCCCAGAAGGCTTCGGATCGGGCGGGTCCAAATGGTGTTCAGCGTCCAGGCCGCGCCCACTAGCACGTAGATCGCGGGCAGCCAGGGGTATCCGGTGCAGCGGTAGGGGCGCGGAATCTCCGGCCGCCTCCAGCGCAGCAGAAACATTCCGATCACGGTCAGCGTGTAGGAAAGCACCATGCCGTAGATGACGTAGGTGTAGAGCTGATCGTAGCGGCCGCTGAGGGTAAGCAGGGCGGCCCAGACGCCTTGCCCAATCAGGCTGAAGGCGGGAGTGCGCCACTTGGGATGAATAACCGCCATGCGCTTGAAGAAGACGCCGTCCTGCGCCATGGCGAGATAGACGCGCGCGCCGGAGAGCGTGCACGTGGCCGCAGCGCTGAAGCAGGAAACCGCGATCATCAGCGAGAGCCACACCGCGGCGTGAGGAGAAAACAGCGCGGCTGCGGCGGCATGGGCGATGGTTTCGTGCTTGGCGATTTCGGTGAGCGGCAGGGCGTACAAGTAGGTCATGTTCATCGCGATGTAGATCGCGCCGACCACGAGCACGCCCAGCACCATGGCCAGCGGCACGTTGCGGCGCGGTTCCTTGACCTCGCCCGCGACCCAGGTGATGTAGACCCATCCGTCGTAGGCCCAGAACACGGCGATCAAGCCCACGCCCATGCGCGGAGATCAACTGTGCGGGATTGAGGCCCATGGTGAGGCCGACGCCATGCGCGTGAAAGTGAGACCAGTCGCCTTTGCCGATGGCGAACCCGAGGACGACAAAGGCGGCCATGGCGGCGAATTTGGTCCAGGTGGAGAGATTTTGCAGCAGCGTGCCCCAGCGCAGGCCCACGACGTTCACATAGGTGAGGATGGCAATCAAGAGCAGGGCCGAACAGGTGAGCGCGGGTGATGGTGATCCCGGCCAGGCGAAGCACGATGTGATCCTGCGAGACGATGGGAAAGACCTGTCCCGAATATGCGGCGGAGGCGACAGAAAGCGCTGCAATAGTGCCGCCGTTGGCTACGGCGAACAGCATCCAGCCGTAGAGAAAGGCCACCAGGTCGCCGTAGGCTTCGCGCAGATAAATGTATTGTCCGCCGGACTCGGGGAACATGGAACCCAGCTCGGCGAAGGCGGCGCAGCCGAACAGCGAAACTACGCCGCCGATCACCCACACCAGCAGAAACAGCATGGGCTGCGGCAAAGGCCCGGCAATGTCTTTGGCGGTGAGAAAAATCGAGGAGCCGATGATGCCGCTGACCAGGAGCAGCACAGAATCGAGCAGGCTGAGTCCGCGAACCAGGGTAGGCTGCGAGGTCGAGGCAGAGGCTCGGCGGCGGGGCGGCGGGAGTCCATTATCCGATTCCGAGTTCGTCGGGAGATTCCAGCGGCGTGCCGCAGCGGCGGCAGATGACGGCGGAGCAGTCGCCGCAGGTCAGCGGATCGGTCACTTCTTCGGCGCAGTTCGGGCAGTAGAGCGAGCCGGGGTCGGGCTCGGGAGGAGGATTTTCAGGGCGTGTCGCCATGAGGAGGAAAACTGTAACACAGCCGTGGGGGTAGGGGTAGCAGCGAGACGAGGCGCTGGCTCACTGTCCGGACTCCCGACTCAGTGACGAGCTGATTCTGGCATTGTGAGTGACATCGCGATATTACGACAGTTGACGTGGTTCCAAGGGTGGCCACCCACGCGGGCCGCAGGTGGCGCGAACGACTATAAGGCCGCATCACCCATCTGGCGCGGCGTGATGTGGTCTAGTATTGCTCAGGCGCTTACACGCGAGCGGCTGGTTAAGCGCCGACGTTGGCCTTGAGCATGTTGCAGAAGAGTTGTCCTTGCTCGATGGCATCGTCAAGCGCCACATGCGTATGAGACACGGGGTCGAACCACTCCGAGGGCATCGACTGCTTGCCGCACGCTCGATATGGTTTGCGCAGCAATGCCATCGCGTAGGTCTTGATATCAATTGCTGAATAGCCGAACGGGTTCTCCCCCGCGAACTCGGCGAGATACCAATAGACGAAAGAAAAATCGAAAGCGGCTGGGTACCCGACAAACACTGGCCGTCCGCCAAACGCCTTGAGCCAGGCAACGTAGCGTTTCAGGGCGACAGCAGGCGCTTCGGGATTTTGCCGGCAGGCCGACCACGCCTGCGGCTGTGTGGCCCACCATGCGGCGGTCTTGGGATCCGGGACCGATGCGGGCAGCGTTTCCAAGTTGGCGGAGAACGTCCCCAGCAGCTCTTTGTCGGCCAGATAGGCTGCCGATCCAATGCTCAGCATGGAGTGTTTTCCCGCGACCGGTCCGTCGGTTTCTATATCCGTGCTGACGTAGATCTCACGTAATGATGATCCGCTCATGGTTTGCGATGACAGATTGGAGCCGACAAACATGTCCACAAATCTCCCAATTGCAAGCGGTTGGACAGACTAGCCCTTATTCTCAACTAAATCAAGGTCAAGCTCTTGCAGCGTGAGTATGATCAATCATTACAGCGAGCAAACATTACAGCAAGCAAACCGCGTTCCATCAGTTGAAGCAACCAAGCCATTACACTCATTGCCCCCGCATCGCTACCCCGCCGTCTACCTTGGTCGACCGAAGAACAAGACGTAGCCGTCAGGGTCGCAAATCTCGAACCCGCGAAGACCGTCGTGGGTATCCTTGAGGGGCACGCTGAATGCTGCTCCACCATCGGCAAATCGATCGGCAAATTCGGCGGCGAGCGCATCCGGGTCTGGCGCATAGACGTAGGCATCCCACCGCATGTGGGGATGACGCTTGAGGTTCGGCAGTGGCGCCACGTCTTTCTCGGACTTGATGAAGATCTGCGCTCCGTCGCGGCCGATGATGGCGAAAAAAGGGTTTCGATCCGGCTGCTGGAATCTTGTCTCAAAGCCAAGCTGGTCGCGGTAAAAGGCGATGGTTTGATCGACGTTGCTGACGATGAAGAACGGCGAAATCGCCGGTGTCGTTGGTCGTGTCATAGGCGTGGAGCCTCTTGCCTGGCATCATACGATTTACGGGGGCCTTTTCGAAATGCGATCCTCACACCCGGCGAGAAACTGCAACAGGAATTCAAGCGCTGGGCCGCGGCCGGCTCCGCGGGCGGGTTACCTTACTTTGTCTTCAGGTTCAGGAAGGACATTCGGCGCGTTGCGAAGAAACTCCATCAGTCGGTCGCCGGTCTTCTGGCCCGCACGTTTCTTGAAAAACTCCGCCGCCGTCTCCACCACTCCAACCTTTTCCGCCACCGCCGAGGCAATCCATTGATTCAGGGAGACGCCGTCTTCCTGCGCCAGACGCTGCGCTGCCTTCTTGATCGAGAGAGGGAGCTTCAAAGGATAAGTTGCTTTGCTCATCGCTTCACCATCTTTAGCAAGTCAGGCGGGCTGAGGATTGGAACCGCGAATCGTTTACCCGCCAAGTCAAAGTCCCGGATATTGTATGTCACCAACGCGTCCGCCTGGCCATTGATCGCGGCCTCGAGAACCATCTCGTCGCTCGGATCCCGAACCTGGGGCCGCCAGAGAAAACGCACCTCTACCGGTTCGACCAGGGCTGCAAGTTCGGCCAGGAACTCGTCGATCATGTCCAGCGTCAAGCCGTGGGCGATGCGCTGTTCCGGACGCTTCAACACATCCTCGTATTCCAAAAACAGCGGAGGAGCCGCCAACGGTGTAAGCCGCCGGTTTCCTACGAGTCGGAGTACGGCGTTTCCTGCCCCGGCCCGAGTCCGCAGGGCCGCCGCTACAACCGAGGTATCGAGAACGATCCGCTCGATCATGTGACATCCTATAAGATATCACATCCTATAGGATGTGTCATACTACGTTGTTCCTGTGGTAGAACGAAGATAGAGATTCCGAGAATGCCAGAAAAATCACTTACCCCCGACGAGAAATTGCAGCAGGAATTCAACCGCTGGGCCGCGGCCGGCGAAGGCGCGAAGATGGAGAGCCATCATTTCGACATTACGGCGAAGACGATTCGCCGGATGGAACTGCGGCCGGGCGAGCGCGTGCTCGATCTCGGTTGTGGCTCAGGGTGGGCAACGCGGCTGCTGGCGCGCCTGGTGGGCGAAGGGCCGGATGGATTCGGCCAGGTGGTTGGGCTCGACGTTGCCGATGAGATGATTCGCGAGGCGCGCGCCGCGTCGAAGGATTTCGACAACGTGCTGTATGTCTGGGGGTCGGCGCAGCAGATTCCCTGGGAGGAAAACTTCTTCGATAAGGTGTTGTCGGTGGAATCGTTCTACTACTATCCCGACCAGGATCGCGCTTTGATGGAGCTTTTTCGCGTGATGGCGCCGCGGGGAAGGCTGTTCATCCTGATCAATCTATACAAAGACAATCCGTACTCGCTGCAGTGGGTGGACAAGCTGAAGGTCCCGGTCCACGTGCGCTCGCAGGCGGAGTACGTCGAACTGCTGAAGAAACATGCCTTCGAAAATGTTGAGGCCTGCCGCATTCCCGATGACACGCCCACGCCCGATGATTACCAGACGAAATCGTTTCACAGTCTGGACGATCTGCGGGCGTTCAAGCGCGAAGGCGCTCTACTGCTGATGGCCTCGAAACCTGATCTGCGGACGCCCGCGCCGGGGTATACGATCTATTGACGACCCAAGGCGCGGGGGATCCCTCAGGGGCTGAAGCCCGGTCCAAAACCGCCTGTTCTTGACGCAGGCCTCGAAGGCCTGCTCAACCCTTGCGGCTTAAAGCCGCGCCCTTTCAAAACGCGCACCTTCAAACTAGATCTTGTCGTCGTCGTCGTCGCTGTCGCGATGGCTCAAGTCCTTTACCGGGCTCAGGGCGCGGCCGTCGGAGGCGTGGCGAATCTCGATTCGGCCATTCACGTTCTCCAGTCGAATGTGCGGGCCGCCGCTGCCGAGTTCGCCGCGCAAGTCGTGGCCGACGAATCGGTGATTATTTACGTGCAACCCGAAGTCATTCTCGATTCTGCCAGAAATCGTGCTGGCCTCGATTTCCGCTTTGGAATCCGACGGGATCGTCAATTCCACCGAGCCGTTGACCGACTTCAGTTCGACGGAGGAGCCGGGAAGCTGGTCAAACCTGGCGTCCAGGTGGCCGTTGATGGTGGAGAGTTCGGCGCGGCCGGAGAGATTGTGCGCCTCCAGTTTGCCGTTGATGCATGAAGCATGCACCTCACCGGTCACGCCGGTGATATCGAGCTCGCCGTTGATCAGCTTGATTTCGTCCAGCCGCACAGTGCGCGGCACGGTCAGCGTGTATTCCACACTGGGGGGATTGTTTCGCGAGCCCCAGTTGAAAGTATTGTCGCGGTCGCGATACTTGGTGCGAATTGAAACACGTTCTGCGCTGGAGTCAACTTCGATGCGGGCGTCGCCAATCCGGTCCTTCGAACCGGCGTATTTCACGGCATCTACCTTGACTTCATTCCGGTCCCAGGTGGAGATGTGAACGTCGCCGTTGATGTTGTCCAGTTCCACGCGGCCGCCGGTAGCGAGCGTATAGGTCTGATGGAATTCTTCGGTGAATGCGCCGCGATGATCGGACGCGCGCGCTCCGAGGGCGAGAACGAAGAGGGCAAAGACGGTTCCCAGAACGGCTCCCAACCAGGTGGGCAATTGGCGTTGGCGGTTCATGTGTTTCCTCCGTTTCGACAGGTTAGACGCGGCGGTTTGAAATTGGTGAGGGCCAGCGAGCAAAAGGGGCTCTAGTTCCATACCTCTGTATACGTCAGTTACCTCCGTGATGTTCCCCTTTTTGAGTATGCGAAGGACGTGCAGCAGCGATTCTGGTTCTGGCTGGCGCCAGCTACGGCCAGAACTCTCAAGTTTTTCATGGCGAAGTTTCCGACAACCAATGCGCCATGAACGTCCACTCCCTGACGCGATCTCATCAGGAGATGCTTAAGTCGAAGTCCATGGGTGGGACTGCTAGTACCTGCTCGCTGTATTGCGTTGAACACTTGGGAGGCTACCTGGTGCTGTCTTCCGGCAAAGAAGTCTTCCGGCTCGATCGGTCCGATCTGGTGCACGGTTTCGAAGGCCAGAAAGTGAAGGTCACCGGCGTTCTGGACGCCAAGATCAAGCAGATCCATGTTTTGCAGATTGTGTTGGAAAACGCGAAATAAGGGGCACGGGCGAGGGTGCCCTATCTTTCGCGCACTTTGCGAAAGCTTGCCCTGAGCGAAGCCGAAGGGGTGGAATTCCACCAACGCTAGTCCCTTGGGATTTTGATCTTCTCGGTCTTAGGCCTCGCTTCGGTGAGCAAATAAACTCCCAGGATCGTCATCTCCGGCTCAATCGGATGCCGGTAGCGCTGGCCGGGATAGACCACATAGTAAATCGCGGGATACAGCAGGATCAGCCAGAACAGAAGCCAGGCGCCAGGTTTGCGCCGGCGCAAAGCGCGTCCCAATCCCCAGAACATGAGCAGGGAAGAGGCGAGGAACAACGAGTTTTTCGTCTGCGCCAGCCACCAGATTTGTGCGAGCCGCGGCGGTCCTGCCCAAAAATAGACGAAGCGCTTCAAGCACAGGACGGCAAAGCGTGCGTAGTCGGCCTTGATGTAGTCGACAGCTTGACGCTTGCACATCGCAATGTACGCCAGTTCGCCCATCGAAGTGTATTGGCGCATGGCGTAAAGATCCTGCGTCGGATGTAAGTACTGCATCCAGGTGCCGTCGGCGCCGTTGCCGTTGCCCAGGCGAAGTTCCGCTCCGAAATTGTCGCGGATAAAAATGAATTGTCCGAAGGTTTGATAATTGCGCACCAGCCACGGAGCGATGCAGGACAGGAAGACGGCAGACGCCAGCGCTACTCCGGCCAGCGACGGCTTGCGCCGCTGGGCGCGGCGATGCCAGGCCCAAATTCCCGAGGCCGGCAGAAATGCAAGTAGCACAGGACTGTTCAGCGCAGCGATCCCCCAGAGCAAGCCGAAACGAGCCAGGGTTTGAACCCGTCGCGGTCTTCCATGGAGAGCGCCAGCCAAAGAATCACGGCCACGAGCAGGGCCGATAGGCTGGTCTCCCAGACCCAGCGCGTGCACCATGACATCGCGTAAGGCAGAAGAGCCCACGTCCAGGCCGAGCCGACGGCGACTTTTTCGGAAAAGATTCGGCGCGCAATCAGAAAAATCGGAATGCAAGTCAGCGCCGAGAAAAAACTGTTGATGGAGAGCAGCACGAAGGCCGATGCTCTCGAATAAATGCCGAAGATCTGAAACACTCCGGCGGTCAGATAAGGATAAAGCGGCGGCTCCCACGCGGTTGGCCCGGTGTTCGCGCCAAAGGCATTGCTGAAGCCGTGTCCCGAGGCGATGGCCGCAGCGATGCGTCCCATCTCCCAGCCGAAGCCGAAATTGTTGTCCGCGCTCTTGAACTTGTAGGTGTGTCCGACGATGATCCAGCCCACGCGCAGGAACAGGGCTATGGCGACCATCCACAACTGCGATGTGCGGATGTGAGCCCACGTATTGGCGAGCAGAGCGAGCGTGCGTTCGCGTTCGGCGGCCACGGCGGGTCTTGAATCCATGGATGGTTCTATTTGTAGCTGAGTCGTGCTTGGGGGGCAACTCGGCAACCGGTCCTGAATCGATTGACACCTGCTCCTTCGATCCCTAGACTGGGGTGCTTCGCGGCGTTTGACGGGCACTTGAACTGTATAATTGCTTTGATCGTTTTTCAGATTGGGCTTGAGATCGGGGTCACCTCATGGGCTGGCTGCAAAACAAGTTCGAAAAGAATTTCGTGATCAGCACGGTGGACTACGTCTTCAACTGGGCGCGGAAGTCTGCGGTGTGGCCGATGACGTTCGGCCTGGCTTGCTGCGCGATCGAGATGATTGCCGCTTCCACCTCGCGATTCGATATTGCGCGCTTCGGCGCGGAGGTGTTTCGTCCCAGCCCGCGGCAGGCCGATCTGATGATCGTGTCCGGTACCGTGACTTTGAAGATGGCGCCGGTGGTGAAGCGCATCTATGACCAGATGCCCGACCCGAAGTGGGTGATCTCGATGGGCGCGTGCTCGTCGGTGGGCGGGCCGTTCAATACTTATGCGGTGCTGCAGGGCGTCGATAAAATCGTGCCCACGGATGTTTACGTCACGGGCTGCCCGCCGCGTCCGGAGAACCTCTTCTACGCGCTGCTCAAGCTGCAGGACAAAATCGATACCATGACGCTCGCCAAGAGGCCCACCGAAGTTCGCCTCGACCCGAACATGCTGGAGAACTTCAAGCGCCAAGTAATGATCGCGCAGACGATGCAACCCAAATAGCTGTCAGCTCTCAGCCGTCAGCAAGATCAATGTGGGAAGCCAATAAGGAACATGTGTGGACAGCCGCCTCGGCTGTCCGCCGAGCGAAGCGAGGCGGTCGTCGTTCCGATAAGATGGAAAGCTGGATGCCGACCTTCACAAAGCTCACCGCCGAATCCGAACTCCCGCCCGCCGACGAAGCCAAAGAATTTCCATGCGGCGCCAAGACCATCTGTGTTGCGAACGTGAACGGCGCCTACAGCGCCATGGACAACGTCTGCCTGCATCGCGGCGGCCCGCTGGGGCAGGGAATGATCGAGGGCGGCAAGCTAGTGTGCCCGTGGCATGGCTGGGCATGGGATCCAAAGACTGGTGCGGCCGAGCAGAATCCGAGCGCGAAGGTTGCGGTGTATCCGCTTAAGATCGAGAACGGGGATGTGCTGGTTGAAATCTAGCAGACTGCGGAGAATTTAATTGGCATCGTTTTTTGGTGGCGCAGCGCTTCCAGCGCTGCGATTAGTAGATCGTAAGCGCATGGGCTTCAACCCTGAGGGCAGAGAGAACCGGACAGTTCTAGTACGCAAACTGTCCAAACCGGCATGAGTCCAGTCACGCACTTCTTTACCGGATGGGTTTTCGCCAACTGCTTCGATCTAAAGCGCAGAGACCGCACCCTCGTCACGCTAGCCTGCGTCGCGCCGGATATCGACGGACTCGGCATTATCCCAGAACTACTCACCCGAAACTCGGCGCATCCCCTGTTGTGGTTTTCTCTGTATCACCACTCGCTTCACAATCTGGCATTCGCGCTGCTGGTCGCCGCAATCATGTTCGCACTTGCCGAGCAGAAGTGGAAGACAGGACTCCTCGCTCTGCTGAGTTTTCACATCCATCTATTTGAGGACGTGCTGGGCTCGCGCGGTCCCGACGGGTATCAGTGGCCGATTCCGTATCTCGCGCCGTTCTCCCGGTCGCTACAATTAGTCTGGCGAGGCCAGTGGGGATTAAACGCTTGGCAGAATGTCCTGATCACGATCATGCTCCTGCTGATCACACTCTGGCTGGCATGGCGAAGAGGATTCTCACCGCTAGAGATGGTCTCGGCAAAAGCCGACCGCACCTTGGTCGCAACTCTGCGTCACCGCTATCCCAAGAACTTCAAGAACTTCCCCGGCTGATTCTCGTACCCCGGAAACACTTCATTCAAATTCTTGTTCCCCATGTGCCGCGCGACGGCCTCGCCGAGCACCTGCCGGAAATCCGTGGTCAACGCCAGATCGCGGCCTTCGTAGAGTTGCGACTGATCGAGGCCCGGCCAGCGTCCATAAACCTTGCCGCCTTTCACCGGGCCGCCGAGCACGAACATCACGTTGGCGTGGCCGTGGTCGGTGCCGCGGTTGCCGTTTTCGCGCGCGGTGCGGCCGAATTCGGACATGGTCACAACCACCGTGTCTTCCCCGAGATCTCCGAGGTCAGTCCAGAACGCGGCGAGCGCTTGCGAGAAGTCGCGCAACACGTTGGCGATCTGGCCTTCGGTTGCGCCTTCGTTGACGTGATGGTCCCAGCCGCCAATGTCGGCAAACGCCACCTGCACGCCGAGGTTCGCCTTGATGAGCTGCGCGAGCTGGCGCAGGCTGTCGCCGAAGCGTCCCTTGGGATAATCGGCGCCGGGCGCAGGCTTGTACTTCGACGGATCGGCGGCCTTCAGCATCTTGACCGCGTCGAATGTTTCCTCGCCGGTGCCGTGAAGCACTGTGTCGAGCGAGTGGTCATACATGGCCTCGAATGTGCTTGCCACCGGCGATGGTTTCGCGCCGCGGCCGCCGACCGAGAAGTCATTGATGTTGTTCATCGCGATCGCCGGCTCAAGCCCACTCAAGATGCGCGGAATCGATGGGCCCATGGCGATGGCCTGGAATGCCGATTTCTGCGCCGGCCGCGGCAGGTTGTGCAGCGAACGGTTGAGCCATCCATCTTCCGTGGACTTCACGCCCGGAGTGCCGGCTTCCATGAAGTCCTGCGCATCGAAGTGGGAGCGGCTGGGGTCGGGCGATCCGGCGGCATGCACAATCGCCAGTTGACGCTGCTGCCACAGCGGCTGAAACGACGCGAGCGAAGGATGCAGGCCGAAGAAGCCATCGAGATCGAGCACGGCCTTGCGCGGAATGTTGATGCTGGGCCGCATGGCGTAATACTGCGGCTCGCCGTGAGGCACGACGATGTTCAAGCCGTCGGCGGCGCCGCGCTGAAAAATCACGACCAGGCGTTTATTGCGCACGCCCGGCTCAGCCGCGCCCATAGCGGCACGAGCCAGAAAGCTCGGCACCGCCGCTGTGCCGACAACGGCGAGCGCGCTGTTGCGAAGAAAAACGCGACGAGTAATGGACATAAAAAAGCGCCCCTAGCTGCTAGCTCCTAGCTACTAGCTACTGCCTCCCGACGCAAAACCACGGCTTAAGCTAGAAGCTAATAGCTAGAAGCTTGCAGCTATCTCCTCTGAAACTCCGGCGAACCCAGCAGCAAACCCGCAATCGTGTTCACATCCGGAGGACGCGCCGCATCCGCAGGCTTGCGCGGGCCGCCCTTGTTGCCTGGCTTCTGTTGCGCGTCGTTTTTTGTTGCCGCTTCGATCTGCGCCGCGATCGAGTCGTGCGTCTGTTGCGATACTCCGCCAGCAAGCAGGCTCGCCTCCAGCGTAGAGAGCGTCAGCGCCGCATCCGGCGGCTGGGAACTGCCTCCAGCCAGTTGGGCCGTATCTGCTTTCACGCCTCTGATCTTGCCGCTGGTCAATGCTAACGCAAAATTCATGCGGTTGAGCAGCGCCGAAGAACTCACCCAGGTTTCCGCTTTCATGGAGTAGCCCGTGGGCGGCTGCGCGCCGTAGAGAGGCATGCCCATATTGTTGAGTTGCCGGGTCAGCGGCGCCGCATCCTCAACCTCAGCGCCCGTGGCGCGCACCGCCGAAGCCACGAATTCCAGAGGCGTCTTCACCTTCGCGCGGTAGGTTTCGTCGTCCCAGAACTCGGGCGAATGGAACAACGTGTTCAGCACTTCGCGGATATCGCCCTTCTTCTTCAAGAACGTTTTCGCCATGCGATCGACCAAGGCCGGAGGCGGATCGTCGGAAACAAAACGTTGTGCGAGTTTAAGAGAAATGAAGTGCGCGGTCTGCGGACTCGTGGCCAGCTGGTGCAACACCTCCATGCCCTCGCCTTCGCCCTTGGGCTTGATGCGGTGTCCCAGCACGAACTTGGGTCCAGGCTGGTGCATACGCGGATCGAACTTGAAGCCGCCGCCCTGGGCTGGGTTCTCAATGGTCCATCCCGTAAAAACTTTGGCGGCCTCGGTGACATCGCGCTGCGAGTAGCCGCCGTTCACGCTCAACGTGTGCAACTCCAGCAACTCACGGCCGTAATTTTCATTGAGGCCGCTGGTGCGCTTGCCTGGCCGCGGGCGCGCTGGCGGATAACGTCGCGCGTGCGGTCCATAAGGATGCTGCGCCGGAATTCCCAACGCTTTCGCCGAGTCCGGCCCCACGCTCAACCAGTTGTCCAGGTAAAACAACATGGCCGGACTTTTCGCCGTGGCCACCAGCAGATCCTCGAATTTGCCGAGCGCATGTGGACGGATGACATCGCGTTCATAGCTGGTCAGCATGAAGCGGTCGAGTCCTTTTTCGACGAACACGTTGAAGTGGTTGAACCAGAAGTCGGTCATCACCTCTTCAAACTGGCGCTGGCTGTAAATGGCGCGCAGAAGTTTTGCTTGCGCCAACTCGCCCGTGACCACGCCCCCCGGGTTGTTCATGGCGAGCAGAGTTTCCTTCTGCTTTGGGGGCAGGCCTTCGAGTAACTCCGGCGCTTTGCCTCCGCGCAGAGAGTCGGCAACGGCAACCTGTGCCGCCGTCGACATGCCAAGAATCTTCTTGAAACGCTGGTCCGGCGGAAGGCTCGGCAGTTGCTTGAGTTCGGGGTCGGCGGCGAGTTCCCGGCGAAGGCGCGCCGGCTGCTTTTCCTCAGGCGTCAGCTTCGCCGGCGGCGCGGCAGCCGCCATGGTCGCGTCGTTGCCGGCGCTGGAGTTCATGGCATCGTTCATTGCTCCGTTCATTGCGGGGCTATCCGGGGCGCTTGCGCCGTCTGACGCCGCGTTCGCCGTCGATCCTTCGGCTGGAGCGCTGGATTTTTCCGGTGGCGCTGCGGCCAAATTGTTGCCGGCAGCTTCTTCTTTCCGCGCTTTTCGCTCTTCGAGGCGGGCGAGCTGTACCTGGAAAACCGCGCGCCGTGCGGGATCCGACGGCATCGGTTTCTTGCCATTCATCACTTGATGGATCGCCTGCGGATCGGGGAAGTCTTCCGCAATCTCCTTCGTGCTCATGCGAAGGGTGCGCAGCGGCTCCAGGCGGGCGTCGAGGGCGCTGTCGTCAATCTTGTTGGGATGCAATTGCAGGTCAATCCACCGGTCGACGCCCATCGCCATGACTTGCTCCACATCGCCCGCGCGCGGACCGAAGGTCAGGCGATTGAGCGCGTGCAGGGCTCGCCTCTGGGCATTGTCATCGGGGCTGGACGCCGCCTTGTCCTCCTTGTTCGCCAGCACTTGCGGGACCGTGCACGCTAGGCTGAAACAGAGAAGACCAACGGCGAACTTCGTGCGGTCCAGACGCATGACGACTCCCCAGTCGGGAAGGAGGACAAGCTCCTCTGATTATCAACCCGGGCGGAAAGAAAAGGTTGCTGGCCGTGGTTACCGAAGACGCAAGGGAGGTCTGTAGCTAGGAGCTAGAAGGGGAGGTTAAGTCAAATACATCTTCCCGCGGGACACTTTGTGCTGCAGGGTCGCGGCCAACTGGTCGACGTCACCGGGAGCAATGTTTACCGTCATATGGTCGGCCACGAGCGGAGCTCGATTGCTGCCCACGGCATCGCGCCGCACCTGGATGAGCAAGGCCTGCACCACGTTCGGATCGTATTTTTGCGGAGACATGCGGACCAGATCGCTGAGCGCGGCGCCCAGAGAAAGCGATTCGCGATAGGGACGCACGCTGGTCATGGCGTCGAAGGTATCGGCCAGCGCCATGATGCGCACCGGCATGGGCAAGTCGTTGCCGCCGAGAGCGTCGGGATAACCGGAGCCGTCGCTGCGCTCGTGATGCCAGCGCACCGCTTCGTGAATCTTCGGCCAGGGAAACTCCACGCTACTCACAATCTGATGGCCGACCACGGTGTGGTCCGCCATTTCGCGGAACTCCTCGGGATTCAGCGCACCCGGCTTGCTGAACAGACGCCGGTCGACGGCCACCTTTCCAATGTCGTGCAGATACCCGGCGCTGCGCAGAGCGGCCACTTCACCGCCTTCGATTCCCATTGCCTCGCCAATCGCGGCGGCATAGCGGCCCACGCGCAGGGAGTGGCCGTGAATGTTGACATGCTTCACGTCAATCGCGGTCGCGAATGCCTCAAGCGCCGTGTCATAGAACCCGTGCAGCGAGGCCATCAAGCGCAGGTTTTCAGTCACGCGCTGTGCCAGCGTTTGCGACAGAGCGTGGTTCTGCACCGCCAGCCCAATGTAGCTGCACAGCAATTCCATGGCATCGAGTTCCGCGTCTTCGTAGGGCGCGTTGCCTGGCCGCTGTCCCAGCGCCACAACGCCCGCCAGTTTGCCGGACGCCTTGAGCGGCGCCAGGCACTTGAAAAGTTCGGGAGCTACGTTGCCGTTGGAGCTGAGGAAGATCGAATACGTGGAAGCGTTCAGCACGATCGGTCCGCGCGCCGCGGTGAGAGCGTGGGCGTGCTTGGGCAGAAGAGGAATGAACGCCGGCTCGGGCAGCATGGCGAATCCGTCCGCTGCCACTGAGGTCAGCATGGTGGGCTTCTCGTTGAAAACGAAAAGAGCGCCTTCGCGCGCCCCTGCGGCTTCCATCACCGCGGCGAGCATCCGGCGCGCAGTGTCTGAAAACTCGCGCTCCGCCGTAAGCTCGGGCCCCAGATCGGAGAGAGCCTCCACCGTGCGCAACAGCCTGCGGAAATTGTTGGTCTCCACGGCCAAAATGTGGGATGCGAGAATCCTGAGCAGAATGAGCGTAGCATGCGCGAACAACGCGCTGCGAGGGCCGGTTGTTGGTTAGTTTGGTGCTGGCGGCACAATGCCGTGGAAGAGCGGCGCTTTAGCGCCGCGTAAAGCGGTTGCCCTCAAACGGGCTTCAGCCCCGGTGGCCGCCGCAGAGCTGCGCCGCTTCAAAAATGCTCCCGCAATTCCGCGAACCGTCCCACAATCAGCAACCGCTGCGACGGCGGAGCGGCATTTACTTCTTCATGTTCGAGGATCCACGTATCCCCGTGGGGCACGAAAACCGCGTGCAATCCCGCAGCCAGCGCCGGATTGATGTCGGACTTGGGGCTGTTCCCGACCATCCATGTGGAATCGCGCGCGACTTCATATTTGTCGACCAGAGAGTGATAGACCGCGGAATCTTTTTCCGCGACGATCTCGGTCGCCGCGAAATATTCTCTCAGTCCGGAACGCTCGATCTTTCCCGATTGCTCCGCCAGCGCCCCCTTGGTCACCAGGATCAGCCGATGCCGCGTCGAAAGGTACTGCAGCGTTTGCGGAACCTCGGGCAAGAGTTCGATGGGATGGTCAGATACCGTGTGGGCAAAACTGGTGATCTGGGCGTGCAATTCGGGCGTGACCGGCTGCACGCTGAGCCGCTCAAACGTATCCACCAGCGCGTGCGCAAAGCTGTGCAGGCCGTAGCCGTGCTTCACAATGCATTCCCGCTCCACATCGTTGAGCACCTCACGCACCTGCTCGGGAGAAAACTCGTGATGATTGAGAAACGAAATGAAACGCTCGATGGCTCGTTCAAAATAGACGTTGTTCTCCCAGAGCGTGTCGTCGGCGTCGATCAGGAGGGTTTGTGCAGGCAAGCTTCTAGCTCCCAGCTGCTAGCTTCTCGCTTCTAGCGAGTCAAGAGTTCCTTAAAGAATTTGTCGGTTCAATAATTTTGTACATCTTCGCGAAAGAAACAAAGGATGGCCAGCTAGAGGCTAGGAGCTAGCAGCTAGAAGCTGAACTCACACCCAATCCACTCGCGCCTCAGGCCCAATAATCCCCGCCTTGTGGCCCATATCGAGCAGCCGCACCACAGCCTCGCGTCCGTCCGGACCGTAGTCGAGCGTGCGCTCGTTCACATACATTCCGACGAACCGGTCGGCGGTTTGCGAGTCGAGATCGCGGGCGAACTGCATGGCGTAGGACAAAGCCTCTTCGCGATGTTCGAGCGCGTACTGAATACTGTCGCGCAACGCGCCGTTGACCGCAGAAATCAGAGCGGGGCCGAGGGCGCGGCGAATGGCGTTGCCTCCCAGCGGCAGTGGTAACCCTGTCATCTTCTGCCACCATCTCCCGAGGTCGACTATGCGGTGGAGGCCCGCCTTGTCATAAGTCAGCTGGCCTTCATGGATGATCAGTCCAGCCTCGTACTTGCCCTCGAGCACCTGCGGAATGATCTGGTCGAAGGGCACGACTTCGGTCTCCACGCCGGGAGCAAAAAGCTGCAGCGCAAGATACGCCGTCGTAAGCGTGCCCGGAACCGCGATGCGTTTGTCCTTGATTTCAACCTGCGTGAACGGGCGCGGCGAAACGATCATCGGCCCATAACCTTCGCCCACGCTGCCGCCGCACGACATCAGCGCGTACAAATCCTGAATATAAGGATAGGCGTGAAACGAAATCGCGGTCACATCGTAAACGCCTTCGCGCGCCTTCTGGTTCAAGGTCTCGATGTCGCAGAGGGTGTGAGTGAAGCGCAGCCCCGGGATGCGAATCTTATTCGTGGCCAGGCCGTAAAACATGAAGGCATCGTCGGAGTCCGGACTGTGAGCGATGCTGATCTCGCGCACCTGCGATGCGGGATTGCCGCCGGAACGTTTCGCCTCTGGCTCCGAAATGACTGTCATGATTCAACTCCAAACTGCTTACTGCCGTGCGCTTTACCGCTGTGCCCCCGAACGGCGCTGCCACCGCGCTGCAATTCCGGCCGCCATCATCACCTTAATTATCTCGGCAAACAAGAACCAGTAAAGGCCCCAGCGGAAAGCTTGCGCCACGGAGTGCGTCAGAACTGCAAGCCAGGTCAGGCCTCCCGCGAAAAGCACAACCTCGCCGAGAAGGCTGCCCAGCGCGGCGCGAGCGAAAGTCTTGCGGCCATGCTCCATGACGTATCCCGCCAGCCACGCAACCAGTGGGTACGCCAGAAGAAATCCGCCGGTGGGGCCGAGCAAGTGCGCGATTCCTCCCACACCCACGGGACTGAACACGGGCATGCCCATCGCACCTTCGGCCAGATAGAGCGCGAGAGCCGCAAAGCCGCGCCGGCTGCCCAGCAGCAGGCCAACTAACAGTACTCCGAAGTTTTGCACCGTCAGCGGCACGGGTGTAAACGGCAAGGGAATCGTGATGTGTGCGCACAATGCTACGAACAAGCTGGCGCCAACCACGATGGCGACTTGCCGCGTCGCTTCGAAAATGCGTTCCTGTTGACTGCCTATGGTTTGAGTTGCAAGTTTTGACATGGGAGAGTCCTCAAATCTTCGGCGCGGAGCATCAGTGCTCAATGTTACCCGACTGATGCTCGCGCTCCACTTCGGTGGAACTTCCTTCCCGCGCGGCGTGCGCTTCCTGCAAGTGGCGGCGCAAACGCATGTAAAGGGCGATTGCAACGCACACCACCACCAGCGTACTCACACCCAGGATCAGGAACCACCAGATCATCCGCACAACCGATTAGGATAACAGATGATCTGGCAGTGGAACGGGCAGTCTAGGGATTTGGCGGCACAATTAGATTGTCATCCTGAACAAGCGGTCTTGCGCAGTGAAGAGCACTGATCCCGAGCTTGCCGAGGGAATCTGAGCGAGCCGCGCGAAGGAGCCTGCCCTGAGCGAAGCCGAAGGGTCGCGCTCTTTGCGACCCAATAGTCGCGCGCTTGGCTCGCTTCCTTATTTCCCTAACTCGCCTTCGCCATCGCCCTCTTTTCGCGCATCATCTCGACTCGGTTGAGCATGAACTTCAGCCGTTCCCGCCCGTACTTGGATCCGGTGATGACTTTCTCGATGTTCCCGAAAACTTCCGGGTCGCCGAGTTTTTCCCGCAGCTCTTTCAGAAAGGGATGAACCTTGCCGAATAGGAGGAACATTTCCCCGCTCACTGCCGGCTGAATGAACAACTCCTCACTCAGCGCCCCGTGCAGCACAAAGGACGACGCCATGCTCCAGTATCCAATTACCTGGCGCAGCCAGTTGTTTTCCTGCGAGCCCATGGCTCCGGCGATTTTCATGAAATCGTCGGCGCTCTGCGGCCAGAATTCGCCGATCCACCAACTGCGCGCCTTGCGCATTTCCGGTTCGCGGCGCAGATCGTAGAGTTGCATGATAAGTTGGGCGTCAGTAGCGTTTGCTTTCCTGGGCATCAGACCACCTCTCTGGATTTTGTAATGGTGCAGTCGGATAATTTTCTGTGTTTTGCGTGGGAACCTACGATCTAGCCTGTCACAGCCGACAATCGCTAAATCTCCCGATCGCTCAATTGCTCAATTCTACGCGCTCGTCGTCGCGGCCGCTTCCGGAGGCGCCGGCCGCTCGTACTCGCACTCTTTGTTCGGGCAGGCGATCACCGGTCCCGCCTTCAGGTTCTTCTCTACCAGGTACTCGCTGCCGCAGCTCGGGCATTTTTCGGCAATCGGCTTGTGCGCGGACGTGAACTTGCACTTGGGATAATTTCCGCACCCGTAGAAGGTATTGCCTTTGCGGGCGCGCTTCTCGACCAGGTCGCCGTCTTTGCACTCCGGGCACTTTACGCCGATGTAGTTCTGCTTCACATACTTGCATTCGGGATATCCGCTGCAAGCCGTGAATTCGCCGAAGCGTCCGTGGCGGATCATCATATTGCGTCCGCACTTCGGGCACAGCTCATCGATCGGAATATCCGGAACCTTCTTCCCCTGGTCAAGCCGACGCGTAGTCTTGCAATCGGGATAACCCGTGCACGCCATGAATTGCCCGAAGCGCCCGCGCTTGAGCACCATCACCCGGCCGCAGTTCTCGCAGTATTCTTCCTGCGTGGTTTCCTGCACGTCGGCCGAGTCGAGGTCGGGCAGGTTGATCGGATTCTCTTTCGTGAACGTACAAGTGTTCGGATCCTCTTTGTCGTAGGTGCTGCACGCGTAGAACGATCCGTGCTTGCCCCACTTGATCACCAGCGGCGCCCCACAGCGCTCGCACTTCTCGTCCGTGGGCTTTTCCATCCGCTTGATGTTCTCCATATGCTTTTCGGCATATTTGAGATCCTTCGTAAACTTCTTGTAGAACTCGGTCAACGTGTCGGTCCACTTCTCCTTGCCCTCTTCGATTTCGTCGAGCTTTTCTTCCAGACCGGCAGTGTAGGCCACGTCGAAAATGTCGCGGAAGTTTTCTACCAGCAGATCCGTGACCACCAGCCCGATCTCGGTCGGCGTAAACTTGCCGCCCAACTTCTGTACGTACTGCCGTTCTTGAATCGTCGACAGAATCGCCGAGTAGGTCGACGGACGCCCAATGCCGCGCTCCTCCAGCTCCTTCACCAGCGAGGCTTCGTTGTAACGTGGCGGCGGCTCCGTGAAATGCTGCTCCGGCTTCAGCTCCTTGAGCGTCAGCTTCTGTCCTGCTTCCAGCACAGGCAACTTGTGTTTTAGTTCTTCGTCCTCTTCGTCCTTGCCTTCCTTCGATTCTTCGTAGACGCGCAGGAAGCCGTCGAATTTCAATACCGATCCCGTCACGCGGAACCAGAAAACATCGCCGCCTTTTGATTTTGCATCGATGTCCACGGTGGTCTGGTCGAAGACTGCCGGCATGATCTGCGACGCCACAAAGCGCTGCCAGATGAGCTTGTAGACTTTGAACTCATCTTCTTTTAAGTACTGCTTAACCTGATCGGGATGCCGCATCGCCGAAGTCGGCCGAATGGCCTCGTGCGCCGCCTGCGCTTCCTTCTTCTCCTTATATGTATTTGGAGTCTCGGGCAGATAAGCCGCGCCATATTCCGTGCCCACGTATTCGCGTACTTCCTGAATCGCCTCGGGCGCAACGCGCGTCGAGTCAGTACGCATGTAGGTGATCAGGCCAACCAGGCCTTCCTCGCCCAGTTCCACGCCTTCATACAGCCGTTGCGCGATCATCATCGTGCGCTTCACGCTGAAGCGCAGTTTGCGTGAGGAGTCCTGCTGCAACTTGCTGGTAGTAAAAGGCGGCGCGGCATTCCGTCGGCGTTCTTTCTTATCGACCGATCGGACAAGCCAGTCGGCTTGCTCAAGTGCGGCACGAATCTTTTCCGCATCCTCGCCGTTCGTTACTTCGATTTTCTCTTCGCCCTTGCCCAGGAAGCGGGCGTCGAATGCGGGAGGCTTGCTGGCCGCCAGGTGCGCGTCGATGGTCCAGTATTCTTGTTTTTCGAACGCCTTGATCTCGCGTTCGCGCTCCACGATCAATCGCAGTGCGACGGTCTGCACACGCCCGGCAGAAAGTCCGCGGCGGACTTTATCCCACAGCAGCGGTGAAACCTGATAGCCGACGAGCCGGTCGAGCACGCGCCGCGCCTGTTGCGCGTCCACCAGATTCTGGTCGATGGCCCGCGGATGCTCGAACGCCGCCTGCACCGCGCGCTTGGTGATTTCATTGAAGGTGACGCGCTGAATCCGCGGCGGGGCGTCCGCATCTTCCTTCTTCTTCTTTTTCTTCTTCGCGGCGCCGCCGTTGCCGTCAAGTTCACCGGCCAGATGCGCCGCAATGGCCTCGCCTTCGCGGTCCGGGTCAGGCGCCAGATAGATCGCATCCATCGGCCCCGCCAGCTTCTTCAGCTTGGCCAGAACCTTTTCTTTTCCGGGGATAACGACGTAATCGGTCTCGAAGTGGTTGCTGGTGTCCACGCCAAGAGTGCTCTTGGGCAGATCTTTCACGTGGCCGAGCGAGGCCTCGACAGTAAATCCCTTCCCCAGATATTTCTGGATGGTCTTCGCCTTAGCCGGCGATTCGACAATGACTAAACTTTTTACCAATGGAACCCTCAGTTCTTAAGATTTCGTTTTGAAGCTAGCACGAATGGGACGGCGGCAACAAGTTACCGGGAGAAAGCTTTCAGCCATCAGCTTTCAGCTCTCAGCTTTTGCAGTAGCGATGCTAACATTCGTTTTACTTCCACGGCTTGACCAGAGAGGCGCTGGTAATCCGGCGTCTCCAGCAGCTTAAGATCGCGAGCAAGAAGCAAGTGATACTCCAATTCGCTAGCCGAACCCGCAGCCATCTGGAGGAAGCGCGCAAAGTCTAGGTCTCCTCTTCGGCACGATCCCTCGGCGATGTTTGCGCCAATGGATGCCGACGCTCTCCGCATCTGGCTGGTCAGCCCGTAGATTTCCTCACGAGGGAACGACTTGCTCGATTGGTAGACGTCAAGCGTCAGAACGTGAGCTCTTTCCCAGACCTTCAGGTTCCTGAAACTCTGCATTGCAGCCTCCGCCCATAAGCTGAGAGCTGATAGCTGACAGCTAGAAGCTTTTCACAAAATTCTTGCCGGGCATCTGCCGCACTTTGCCTGTCAGTTCCAGTTCAAACAGAGCGGCAAAAATCTCAGAGGAAGATAATTCCGTTCTCCAGTTTTTCCACCAACTCATCGATGTGCGTGGCTTCATCAGCCTTCAGCAGGCCCAGGATTCGCTTCTCATGCGGAGGAAGCCCTTCGTCCGGGAATAGAGATGCCGAGGAGGCGCTCGCGGATTCAGGCGAGAGCGTTGGGGTGAGCGTAAGCTTTACTTCCGGCGGCAAATCTTCCCAAACATCTTCCCATGTGGCGACCAGCTTCGCGCCTTGCTTGATCAGCGTGTTCGGCCCCCAGGAATTCTTGTTCGTGACGTTGCCCGGTACGGCGAAAACGTCGCGGTTCTGCTCCAGCGCACAGCGCGCCGTGATGCGCGTTCCGGAGTATTCCGCGGCTTCCACCACCAGCACGCCCACCGCCATGCCGCTCAATATCCGGTTGCGGATGGGAAAATTCTGCGGCGCGGCGAACGTTCCCAAACGAAATTCGGATATAAGCGCTCCGCCTAGCGCGAGAATTTGCTCCGACAGCCGCGAATTTTCTTTTGGATAAATCACATCCACGCCCGTGCCAAACACCGCAATCGTCTTGCCCTTGGCCGAGATCGCCCCGCGATGGCTGGCGGTGTCGACCCCGCGAGCCATCCCGCTGATGATCACGAGTCCCTGCGCCGCCAGATCGCAGGCCAGCCGCTCCGCCATTCCCGATCCATACGGCGTGGGATGCCGCGTGCCCACCATGGCGATTCCCGGCTGCGTCAGCACCTCAGGATTGCCGCGAACATAAAGCACCAGCGGTGGATCGTAGATTTCTTTCAGCCGGGGCGGATAGCAGGGATCTTCGAGGGAAAGCACCGTCACTCCCGCAGCGGCAGCCCGCGCAATCTCTTCCCGCGCCAGTTCCGCCGATTTTCCCGTGGCGATCGACTGCGCCGAAACCGCCTGAATCCCTGTGCTTTCCAACTCCGTGAGCGACGCGCGGAAGACCGCTTCCGCGCTGCCAAAATGTTCGACCAGCTTCCGCGCCTTCGTCGGCCCCAGGCCCGGCGTCAGTGCGATGGCAAGCCACTCCAGAAGGTGAGTTGCGGACGGGGATGCGGCGACAGCATTTGGCACGGTTGCTCCAGTCTTTACCGGACTGGGCGGACTGTAGTCATTTGCCGAAAGCAGTGTCAAGGGAAGCCGTCACAAAGGCCTGTCAAAAACGTGTCTGCTAGAATCAAAACAGGAATGAGACGACTGCGCATCTCTGCGATTTCCTACCTCAACACCGCTCCCCTGATGTGGGATTTCGAACACGGCAAGGCTGGGCGGCGAGTTCGACATTTCCTACACTTTGCCGTCGGCCTGCGCTCGCGCGCTGCAGGCCGGAACCGCCGACATCGGCATCATCCCAGCAGCCGCTTATGCACAAATTCCCGGCCTGATGGTCTTGCCTGGTGTGGCGATTGCCTCGCGCCGGCCAGTGCGTTCCATCCTGCTGGTAAGCCAAGTGCCGGTAGACCAGATTCGCACGGTGGCTCTCGATACGTCGTCGATGACCTCGGTGGCGCTGACCAAGATTCTGTTTGAGAAATGGCTGGGCGGAGGCAGGACGTTCACCTCGATGGCGCCGGATGTCGAAAAAATGCTTGCCCAGCACGATGCCGGATTGGTGATTGGAGATCCCGCGCTGCAGATCGACCGCTCGCGCTATCTCACGCTCGATCTCGCCGAGGAGTGGATTCGCCACACTGGCAAACCCTTCGTCTTCGCCTTCTGGACAGTTCGCGCATCGCGACGACGCTTTGCGGGAAGCCGCCCGCTCGGCGCAGGACTTGGCGGCCGTGTTTCAGCAATCCCGCGACCACGGACTTGAGCCCGCAGGCCTCGACCAGATCGCCCGCGAATGGGCGCCGCGTCTGGGCCTCAAAGAATCCGACGTTCGCTCCTACCTCACCGAAAACATTTATTACCACCTCGACGCGGCCTGTCTCGAAGGTCTGCAACTTTTTTATCGTTATGCGGCCGAGATCAGCGCTCTGCCTGCCGCGCCTGAGATGTGCTTTCTGAGCCCAGCGAACGCTGCAATTGTTTAGCAACCTCTGATTTCCTTCGCGCGCTTCGCCCTTCGTGCCCTTGGCGATTAAGAGCTTTTGCACCCCTCCTTAGTTAGGCAGGTCTTAATCCCCGCATTTGGCCCAATCCGTCCGCCTCCGTTAGAATGAACCGGTAAATGTCCCTAACCAAGCCCCAAGCCCTGGAGATGTTCCACTCCGACGACCTGATCGGTATCGGCATGGAAGCCGACGCCGTCCGCCGCAAGCTGCATCCCGAAGGCACGGTCACCTACATCATCGACCGCAACATTAATTACACCAACTTCTGCACCGAGTACTGCACCTTCTGCGCCTTCTACCGCCCGCTGAAAGGCCCCGCCGCGAAAGAGGGATACATTCTGGATTTCGACACCATCTACGAAAAGATTCGCGAGACCGTCGAACTCGGCGGCACCGGCGTGCTGATGCAAGGCGGCCTGCATCCTGATCTTAAGATCGACTGGCACGAGAAGATGCTGCGCGGCATCAAAGAGCGATTCCCGAAAATCCATCTCCACTGCTACTCCGCCTCCGAAATCATCGCCATCGCCGAATACAGCAGCCTCAGCATTCGCGATACGATTCTCCGCCTGCGCGACGCCGGCCTCGACTCCATTCCCGGCGGCGGCGCCGAAATTCTCGACGACGAAGTCCGCTACAAAATCGCACGCCTGAAGTGCCTTACGGGTGATTGGATTAACGTCCACCGCACCGCCCACCAGATCGGCATGCGCACCACCGCGACCATGATGTTCGGCGTTGGCGAAAACTACGAACACCGCATCAACCACTTCCAGCAACTTTACGACCTGCAGGAAGAAACCGGAGGCTTCACCGCCTTCATCCCCTGGAGCTTCCAGCCGCAAAACACCGCGCTGGGCGGCCGCCACTGGGACGAAGCTACCGCCGTCGAATACCTGAAAGTCCTAGCCATCTCCCGCCTCTATCTCTCGAATTTCCTGAACGTGCAATCCAGCTGGGTCACACAAGGCCTCAAGGTCTGCCAGATGGGCCTGCGCTTCGGCGGCAACGACGTAGGCTCGGTGATGCTCGAAGAAAATGTAGTAAGAGCCGCGGGCGTAACCAACTGCACCACCGAAGAAGAGCTGCGCAGGATCATCCGCGACGCCGGCTTCCGGCCAGCGCAGAGAGATACCCTGTATCGGCAGTACTTCCTGAACTAAAAGCCAGTCATTCATCCGCTGCTGTTCCCATTTTCTCTGCGTGACCTTTCTCTGCTTGACTGCGCGGCGGCTATGGCGGGGAGGGCTTTCGTGATTCGAGCTGTGATCTTTTTTCTTACTTCGAGTTAGGGGCAAAATCTTGAGCCTTCACGAGTTAGCGGCGTGTTATAGCTTTTTTAAGCTATAGAGCTATTGTTTCGTATTGCGGGGAGATGGGCAAGGTCAAGTGAACATTCGTGGGTGTGGAAATCTTTGGAGGGATTGTGCTGGACTAGAGGATCAGAATCCGATGGTGTAGGGTTAGAATCCCACCTTTGGTAAAGAACGCCAAAGGTGGGACTCCCCCCAGGTTTTCCCCCAAACTTGCGCTGCGCTCGCACCCGACGACGCATCTCCCGCATCACGCGACCGAGTGATCGCCATCACAGACTTTGTCCCCCACTTAGTTGATCGTGATTGCGTACGCCAAGTGGCTGGAGGAACGGCAATGAGATTGACAAAAGAAGAGAGCAGTAAGTTGGGCGAAGCCTTAACGGCGCTCAGGCGATCACTTAAAGACGAACTCCAGAGTATTCCCGAAAGGCATCTCGCCCCAGCCAAGCGGGCCGCGATAAACACCGACGATGCGTTCCTGAAGAAGATCAGTGAAACTTACCTCTCCGGGGCGCACGGGGCTCCGGGGCTGCTCGGGTTGTTGCTGGATTCGGGGATGCTCAGCTCACAGGGAAATTGTGTGTGTGGATTCACTTGCTCAACGCCTACTGCATGGAATGCTGGTTGTCCCAGTTTTGTTTGTAGCCCTAGTAGCCCTCACTGACGAGGAATCGTGCAACGGTCCCAGGGGCAGGCTTCCTTCGGGCGATGGGAAGAGCTGTCAAACGTCCCTCTGCAAAGGGAGAGCTGCGGATCACGTCGAAGGAGGCACCGGTGCGCGAATTTACAGATCTCCGCGAAGGATTTTGGAGAGAGATTGTATTTGTCCTCACGGAAGCGTGCAATCTCGATTGTGTCTACTGCTACGAGACTAACAAGAAGGGAAAGGCGCTCTCCGCGGAGTTCATTCAGGAAAAGATCTGCGAAGAAATGCTTGCGCCGGATCCCTGCAAACTTACCTCGGTAAGTTTCTTCGGCGGTGAACCCTTACTAAGATTCAAAGTGATTCGTGAAGTCGTGGATTGGTTCTTCGGCATTTCATGGCCGTCGCCTGCCAAGGACTTTGTTTTTCGCGTAACCACGAATGGAACATTGCTTAACGATGAAATGAAACAATGGTTCGCTGCCCACCGTGAGCACGTCATTCTGGGACTTAGCATGGATGGCACGAAGGACGCGCAGGACCGCAATCGCTCCGGTTCGTATGACAGGGTCATCCAGCATATCGACTTCATTCGAGAGAATTGGCCGACCCAGCCGCTGAAGATGACCATCAGCCCCCACACGATCGATCAAACCTACGCCGGCATCATGAATATTCATAGCTTCGGCCTTCCTGTAGAACCTGACGTGGTGTTTGAAGATGTCTGGGGTGACGAAGAATCGGAGAAGCGGGCGGTGCGCTCCTGGGCGGAACAGCTTGATAGGCTTGTGGAGTACTACTTCGTGCATCCGGAGTTGTACCGTCCGAAACTTCTGACCCGCGAGCTTTATCGTCTTTTCGAAGACAGCAGCGACAAAAAACGGACCTTCTGCGGTGCTGGCAGGTACACGAACACCTATTCTGCTGACGGTACGAGATTTCCCTGTTTTCGCTTTGCATCGGTATGCGCACCCGAACCCTTGTACGACGTGTTAGCCACTCCTGACGTCGAGAATGAAACGTGTGCCAGGTGCGCTTTCGAGAGAATCTGCACGAGTTGCGAAGGGCTGAACTACACGACGACCGGCTCTGCCTTTCACCGGACCTCTTATCACTGCAGGTTCTTTATGGTCTCACTCTTAGCCTCCGCCAAGCTGTTGTTGCTTCATCATCCGGAAGATTTGAGTCCTCCGATCGAGGGCCAATCGAAGGAAGAAAAGTTGACGCAATTGCGCAGGTTGTTGACGATTCAGGCTGTGAACGATTTATGTGCGCCAGTGCTGGAGTGGTGCTCATTCGATTCCAAGGAGCAGGGTAGGAGCGCCGGTTACCCGACACCGCAACCGCACTCCTAGCAGCTAATCTCCAATTGAACCGGAATTGGGACATCCAGATTTGCAGGTGTTGCTTGATCGAACAATACGCGCATCACGCGAGCCTAGGGGGAGAGGGCGGGTGCTTTGTCGAGACTGCGGGCGGCAAATTCGATGACGGCTCGAACCTGTTCGCGATCAAGGCCGTCATACCACTCCATGATGTCGTCGAGATTAGCTCCCGCCTCGAGGTTCTCGAAGATGGCAGACACCGGCATCCGCATGCCCTTCAACACCCACGCGCCGCTTACCTTCCCGGGAACACTCTCCACACCGTACCTTGCGACCAATCGAGGGTTGCCATGGCCAGGAACTCCTGCTAGAGCATAGCGTCACACGAATCCAAGAATCAAGGCCGATCTGCCAGCAGCATTTCGAGGTCAAAGACCAGACAGGAACCCGCTCTATTCGGAAAAAGGAAAAGGCCAATCTGATTTCTCAGACTGGCCTTTATTTATGCCGGCAACGACCTACGCTCCCACACACTTGGCGCGTGCAGTACCGGGCCTGCGGGGTGATTGTCAAAGAGGATCCGATCTACTGCTACTTCTCCCATTCGTCCAAATCGATGCTGTGTCGTCTGGGTTTGCCTGGCGCGTAGATCGTAAAGAGCGTTTTGATGCACTCGCCTTCACCGCAAATCGTGAAGGAATCGAAAAATTTGTGCCAGCCCTCGGGCGCTTCTTCAAGGTCCGGAGCTTCAGGTGCGCTCCTGAGCCATTCGTCGAGTTCTATTGCCATCGGCGCAAGGAAGTGCCGTTTGTCCACTCGATCCCGAAAGTGTTCGCGGAAGGCAGGGCAGCGGGCATCTCGGGGCGGCCTGACCTTGACAGCCGCCATAAGTTAGCCGATGGCGTGGACAATTTGTTCAGAAATGCGCTTTGATTCCTCGGAGCCGGGTTGGGTTTTTTCGAGGCGGGCGTAAAGCTGCCGCAAAGTCTTCTTGGAAGTCCGCGGTTTGCGGCCGCGAGCGGAAGGCATCGTTTCAGTTCGACGACTCTGCGTTTGCTTCGCGGTTGCCATGCTTAAATCCTAGCAGAAGGCGGCCGGGCATGGAAAGATTACCGAAACAACAAAGGAAAAGGCCAATCTGATTTCTCAGACTGGCCTTTATTAATGCCAGCAACGACCTACGCTCCCACACACTTGGGGCGTGTAGTACCATCGGCCCCCTGCGGGGCTTAACTTCCGTGTTCGGGAGAGGAACGTGGTAGAGTCTCGTGCGCGGCTGTGGCGCTTCCCGGCAAACAGCAGGTTCCTCCTGTCTCGCTTCGCTCGCGCGTCGGAATGACAAGAGCGTGGGAATCGCGGATTCATAGCTGAGCGGACAGGGAGTCAAAATCCCCACTCTTGCGCAAAGAACGCGCAAGGATTGGGCACCCTCATGTGTTTTTTTCTTTGCTACTGCTTCAGAATCCAGCTCGCCATCTTGTCGAGCGCCACGGGGGAGATCGTCTCCTCGATCTGCGCGTATTCGGCAGGCGCGCCTGTCTTGGCCGTCTGAAACAAGTGATTGAGGCCGGGGAGTTCATCCACCTCGAAGCGCTTGTTGCCGGCCTCTTCCAGCGCTTTTTGGATGGCGGGTAGATTCTGCTTGGCCGGCACTTGCGTATCCTTCTCGCCGTTGATGGCCAGCACCGGGCAAGTCACTTTGCGTAACGCGGTTGCCGGATCGTAGGTTATGAAGTACCGGAACCACGGCGACTTAAAGACCTTGATGGCTGCATCGATCTGTGCCTCCGACTCGCCTGCGGTCATCTTCGCTTTCAATTCTTTTTCCAGCGCGGCGTCATCTTTTTCGGTCTCGCCCAGAGTGAGTATCTCGCGTTCGTGGGCCGCTTCCTTAGTCGCTTCTTCGTGGGTCTCCCCGCTCGATTCGGCAATCGCCTGCACTTGCACCACCAGAAGCTCGTCGCCGCGCACGCCGACGCCCGCCATCATCACGATGAAGGCGACATCCGGATTACGAGCCGCCACCATGGGCGCAATCACCCCGCCTTCACTGTGGCCGATCAATCCAATCTTGTGGGGATCGACCTCGACCCGCGCCTTCAGATAGGCGACGCCGGCCTCGGTGTCGGTGGCAAAGTCGGCGGTCGTCGCAGTGGCAAAGTTTCCCGTGGACTTGGCGGTGCCGCGATCATCGGCGCGCAGCACGGCGATCCCATGGCGCGTGAGGTAGTCGGACAAAACCAGAAACGGCTTGTGTCCGAGCAAACTCTCGTCGCGATCCTGCGCTCCGGAGCCGGTGATCAACACCACGGCGGGAAACGGTCCCTTACCAGGAGGAATCGTCAGCGTGGCGGCCAGCGTAACGTTCTGGACTTTATTCTCGTAGGTGACATCTTCGTCGCGGTAAGGATAAGGCTTGGTGGGATTCTGCGGGCGGCGCAGCTCGAGTTCGGATTCATCCTTAATACGATGCAGCGCGAGGGGCAGGCTGCCGCCGCCCTGGGCCCACGTGCCGTCGATGGAGGCGAGGCCGGCGGCGATCTTGCCGTCGAAGACTCCGCCAAGCTTTTGCGCTTCGATCTTCAGCGCCGCGCCATCGCGAGTGACCTTGCTGACGGGCAGTCCTTTCATGCCTTGATCGGGACTGTCCATCGTTGCCATCAATCCGTCTTCGGTGTTCGTGATGTGGAAGACGACGCGCAGCTTAATGGCGCCTGTATCGAGCGCGCCCAGCCACGTGCCGTCGATGTCGGAAGGCTTGGCCGGCTTGTGTTCCGTTTTCACCGGCGCGGGGGAGCGTTTGAAATCGAGCGGCAGCGGCTGACCCTGCCGCCAGATACCGCTGATCGTGTTGCCGTCTTTTGAAAGCTTGCCCCAGTAGGTGGCGGCGACCCGTTCCACCTCCAGGTTCAGGTCGGACTTCTTGAGAGAAATGGAGTCCACCTTAATGCCGTAGGCGGCTTGATCCACGCTGTCGAGCGTGGCCTTTAACTTGCCGCCATCGTCCTTGGCGATGTGGAGCACGAGATGTAAATCCGCTGCGCCGACATGCAGCGTGCCCTGCCAGTCGCCAGCAACATCTTGAGCGCTGGCAGCGCAGGCAGCAAGCAGAACAATTGCAACAGCAATGATCGCTTTCTTCATGATCTCATCCTTATTAGTCTTCTCAGTTCAGTTTCCCACGTACGAAACCTTTCACAGTTCGCCACGCCGTTCCATCTGTTTATAGAGAATCAGTGAATACACGGCCGGGGCCAGCGACCCGGTGAGAATCGCCGCCAGCGAGAGCCAGAACGGCGCACCCAAGGCCGCGAATGCCAGACCGGCCAGGCCGGCGGCAAAAAACGTCTTGGCCGCGAAGCGATGCGTGGTATTCCACACGTGTTCGTTGGCAATCGTCCAAGGAGTTCGGACTCCGACGTAAAAGTTCCGCCGAACTTTGCCGAGAACGTTTCCCAGCAGCGCAATCAACAGGCTGACTCCGCCCATGATGGCGCGGCTGACATCGACCATCCACGACAGGCTGGCCGCAAGAATCAACGCGTGCACATAGGCCATCATCGCCAGGATCGCCACCATGATGTACAGATAGGTCGAGCGGAACGAGTCCACTTCAAAGTGCCTGGGCGAAAGCCACGGCAGCACCGAGAACACGAGCAGGATGCCGGCCATAATCCCGGGGTCAATCACGAACAGCGACCATCGCGGACCCCAACCGTTGACCTGGCCGTGCGCGTCCCAGTGCATGGGAACGGTGGTCGGCAAATGGGGGTACGCTACCAGCGTCGCCACAGTTACGGCAGCGATAAGCGCGCCTCCCGCGATGTAGTATTTGCGTGTCATAGCTTCTTTCCCTTGTCCGTCTGCCCTTCTTCTTTCCCGCCGCGAATCAGGTCCATCGCCCAAGCCATCAGATCCTGGACGACGGTCGTGTTCAGGCTGTACCAGATTTGCTGGCCATCGCGGCGGCTGGTGATGAGGTCGGCCTCCTTCAACACGGCAAAGTGATGCGACATGGAAGGCTTGGTCATGTCGAAGCGCTCCGCCAGGTCGCCCGCGGTCATCTCGCCGCGCCGCAGCAGGCCGAGAATCTCCCGGCGGGTCGAATCGCCGAGGGCTTTGAACGCTTTGTTGTCAGTGGCCGCCATAATTAGCCGATTGTTTAATTAGACAAACAACTAAATAACACCGGGAGCTTTCGGTTGTCAAGTTCCTCCTGACGCAGCCACTGAATTTAGCCAGATCGTAGAAGTGTAAGTTGTTGATTCAAAATATGTTGCTTTCGCAAGTCTGGAAATTCCTTTTAACTGGACTAGAGATCAAATCGGGTTAGAATAGCTGGTCGGAGTATCTCGATCGATCCTCCCGGTCGGAACTCGGGCGAACTCTGGAATCCCCTCCCGCATTCGGACATGATGAAGATTTTTTCCGCAGCGCTGTTGTGGCTCGTCGTGGTGGCAGCCACATCGCTTTCGGTGCACAGCTTGCCTTCGTCCTCCGCGCAAACCTCGACTCCTGCGCGGGCCACGCTCAGCGGCATCGTCACCAAAGATCCCGGCAGCGAGCCAGTGAAGAAGGCGCTCATCGAGCTGATCGCCGAGAGCCAGAGCGATGGCGGAAACTACACCGCCCTCACCGGCGTGGATGGCGGCTTCCGCATTGAAAACATCGTGCCCGGCCGCTATCGCATGTTTGTGGAACGCACCGGCTACCAGGAAATCGACAAACACCACCGCCGGACTGAAGGCCGCGTGCTCACGCTGACCGCCGGCCAAGACCTGAAAGATCTGATCATCCATCTGCAAGCCGCTGCGGTGATTGAAGGCCGCGTCACGGACGAAGATGGCGATCCCTTAGCCGAGGCGCAAGTCGCTGTCCTGCGCCAAACTTTCGTCGCGGGACGCAGCCACTGGGAGCAGGTCGGAGCCGAGCGCACCAACGATCTGGGCGAATACCGCATCACCGGCCTCGGCGCCGGCAGCTACTTTGTTGCGGTAACGCCGCCGCCCGACTTTAGAAGCCTGATCGAAGCTAACGGTCTTTCATCCGCATCTGCGACCGCGCCTCACGGCGGAGGCGCAGCCTCCGATAAGCCCGCACCTGCGACCTACCAGACCACTTATTATCCCGGCACCAGAGATCGCGGGCAGGCCGCGGCGATTCAATTGCACGCAGGCGATGATTTTCCGGTGAACTTCTCGCTCACGCCCAGTCCCAGCGTGATCGTTCGCGGCTCGGTGGTGAACCTGCCGCCCGGTTCCACCGCGGCGATCATGCTGCAGTCGAAAGATTTCAGCCTGATGCTGAATGGCGCGGAAATGAGCAAGGACGGCAGCTTCGAGATTCGCGACGTCGCTCCCGGGGCCTACACGATTCTGGCGACGGTCGATAACGCGGCGGCGCCCATGATGGCGCGTCAGGCGCTGCAGATCACGTCTGCGAACGTGGACGGTCTCAAACTCGCTCCTCAACCCGGCGGCTCGATTCGTGGCCACCTTCGCATGGAGGCGAGCAGCGCTACTCGACGTGATCCCAGCCAGATGTTTCTTCTACTGCGCTCCGCCGACGGCGATGACGACACGCTCGGTGCGTTCACCTTGCAACAGGATTTCTCCACCCTGGCCCACGTGAATGCCGACGGCAGCTTTGAGTGGAAGAACGTGCCTGCAGGGCATTATTCCGTTCAGATTTCCGAGGCCAGTGCGATGCCCGATTGGTTTCTGAAATCCGTCTCTGCCGGGCCGCGATGCGGCCGACTCTGGATTCAGCGTAAGCAGCGGTACCATTACGCTCGATCTCGTGGCAAGCGCCAATGGAGCGGTCGCCGAGGGCATCGCCACCAATCAGAAGGATGAACCCGTCGCCAACGCTGTGATCGTCGCCGTGCCCGATGCGCGCTTCCGCAGCCATCCCGAGCGCTTTCGCAAAGCGGTCACCGATCAAAGTGGACGCTTCATTCTCCGAGGCATGCCTCCTGGCGATTACACGCTGATCGCGTGGGAAAGCATTGACGGCGAAGCCTACTTCAATCCCGAATTCCTCAAGAGCTACGAAGGCCAGGGCAAGGCGCTGAGTCTCAGCGAAGGCGAGCGCAAGAGTGTGCAGATCAGGGCGATTGCCGCAACAGAGGACGAAGGCCAACGCTGAGCGAAGCGGGCAGGGTGTGAGCGCTACAAATCCGGTAAAATAGGGATTTTGACCCGATCCCTTGCTGCGTTCTGATCTCATTGTGTCGTCGCTGCTGGCCGCGTGGGCCGCCCCTAAGGGCATTGGGCCCTATCTCCGCCAGCATTTGTTGGATAAGACTTTTCAGGGGCTCTACCACACCGACGCATTCGATCGCGCGCTGCTGATTCCGTATTTCATTGTGCTGATCCTGCTGGCGGCCTACGGGATGCATCGCTACATTCTGGTTTACCTGTATTACAAGCACAAAGAAAACCGCACCACCGAGCCGGCTGCGCACTTCGAGGAATTGCCGCGCGTCACGGTGCAGCTTCCGATCTTCAACGAGCAGTACGTGGTCGAGCGGTTGCTGGAGTCGATCTGCAAGCTGAAATATCCGCGGGAGAAGCTCGACATTCAGGTGCTTGACGATTCCACCGACGAAACTGTCGAAGTGGCGCGTAACCTGGTGGAGCGCTATGCCGCTCTCGGAAATCCCATCAGCTACCATCACCGCACCAACCGCGAAGGCTTCAAGGCGGGAGCGCTGGCTGAGGGGCTGAAGACGGCGAAGGGCGAGTTCGTCGCTATTTTCGACGCCGATTTCACTCCGCCGGAAGACTTTCTGCTGCGCACCATCCATCACTTCACCGATCCGAAGATCGGCATGGTGCAAACGCGCTGGACGCACATCAACCGCAATTATTCTTTCCTTACGCAGGTGGAAGCGATTCTGCTCGACGGCCACTTCGTGCTCGAACACTCGGGACGCGCCCGTAGTGGTGTCTTCTTTAACTTCAACGGCACCGCCGGAGTGTGGCGGCGCGCGGCGATCGACGAAGCGGGCGGCTGGCAGCACGATACCCTCACCGAAGATACCGATCTTTCCTACCGCGCGCAGCTCAAGGGATGGAAGTTCATCTACCTGCAGGATGTCGAGTGTCCGGCGGAGTTGCCCGTGGAGATGACGGCGTTCAAAACCCAGCAGGCGCGCTGGGCGAAAGGGCTGATCCAGACTGGAAAGAAGATTCTGCCGCGCGTGCTGCGCAGCGACGCCCCGCTGCACACCAAGATCGAAGCCTGGTATCACCTCACCGCGAACCTTAGCTATCCGCTGATGATCGTGCTCTCGGTGCTGATGTTGCCGGCCATGATCATCCGCTTTTATCAGGGATGGTTTCAGATGCTGTTCATCGATCTGCCGCTGTTCATGGCGTCCACGTTTTCGATTTCGAGCTTCTATCTGGTTTCGCAGCGCGAACTCTTTCCCAAGAGCTGGCCGCGCGCGCTGTTGTATCTGCCGATCCTCATGGCCCTCGGCATCGGATTGACCATCACTAACACCAAAGCTGTGATCGAGGCTCTTATCGGCAAGGAGAGTGCCTTCGCGCGCACGCCCAAGTACCACGTGGTTTCGAAGAAAGACAAGGTCGGCGCCACGAAATATCGCAAGCGCCTGGGCTGGGTGCCCTGGCTCGAAATGGTGATCGGCGGCTACTTTGCGCTGACGATCGTCTATGCCGTTGAGAACGAGAATTTCGTTACTGTTCCGTTCCTTCTGCTGTTCGTGGTGGGCTATTGGTACACAGGGTTGATGTCTCTGCTGCAGGGCCGTTTCGCCGGTGTGGAGCTTAGCGCCGAGACCCATACCAAGCCATTCCCCGTGGGAGTGTGAAACCTTTAAGGACTGCATTTGGCTGGCTGCGGAGCGGGCGGGACGCCGGCGCTACTCGATAAGACGTGCGTTCGCGCTTTGCTTCTCTTGACCGCTCGGTTACAATCCAGTCGCCAAAAGTTTCTCATCGAGCCCGGCACGCCGGTTGAACTCCGCGCGGTAAGTACGTCCGAAGGAGGATCCGATGCTTCGCTTCCGCCAGCTGTTTTCTCCTCTCGCACTGGCATTCTTTCTCGTCTCGCTGCTCAGTTGTGGCGGTCACGATTCCAACGAGTACTTCGTATTCGTGGCGGCTAACCTCCAGGTACCTTACTGGCAGGCGGCTGGCGCGGGATTCAGCAAGGCCGCAGGGCAATTCAAGGTGCGCGCTGACTTCGCCGGCCCAAATAGCTACGATGCTAAAGCCGAACGCGATGCGCTCGACCAGGCGGTGCAGCAAAAAGCTGCCGGTATCCTTCTCGGCGTGACCGACCCCGTCCTCCTCAAGGACGGCATCGACAAGGCGATCGCCGCCGGAATTCCCGTAATTACCATGGATTCCGATGCTCCCGCCAGCAAGCGGCTCTTCTTCATCGGCACCAACAATTATGCGGCCGGCGTGAGCGGAGGCACGCGCCTGGCGCGTGGAGTTGAACGGTAAAGGCAACGTTGTGGTCTTCACCATGCCCGATCAGCACAACATGCAGGACCGTCTGCGCGGATACCGCGATGCGCTCGAGCACACTGGCATCAAGATCACGCGCGTGGTCGACATCCAGGGCGACCCGCGCATCGCCTTCGACACCACCACCCAAATCATCGGCAAGGAAAAAGATCAGGTCGATGGCTTCGTCTGCCTGGAGGCGCAATCGGGCAAGGAAGTTGCCGGCGTACTCAACAGCTATAACGTTCGTGGCAAGGTAGTGATGGCGATGGACACCGATCCCGAAACCCTGGATTGGATCAAGAAGGGGGGCATCGCCGCCACCATCGCGCAGAAGCCCTACACCATGGCCTTCGTCGGCATGCAGATGCTCGACAACCTGTATCACCACAAGCCGCCTTCGTTCGAGACGGACTGGTCGAAAGACAGTTTTGCGCCAATCCCATCCTTCGTGGATACTGGTTCTGCCTTGATCGACAAGAGCAACGTCGACTCGTTCCTGCAGGCGAAACAAAGCGCGACCGGCGGGCAGAAATAATCCGGAATGTTTTGTCTAAGCCTGCGCTGTCTGGTGACGGTAGGGATGAACGCACGTCAAACGAAACGGATGGATTACACGATGCGAAAACCGCGGTTTGCTTTTTCCCCGGCAAGTGTATTTGCCGGCCTTATCCTTCTCGCCACCGCTGGGTCGAGTTTTGCGCTCGACCGCCAGCCTAACTCCGATTATCATGCCCGCCGCGAAGCGCTGGCCAAGAAGGCGGCAGGCGTGGTCGTTTTGTTTGCAGCCACGGAGAGCGACGGCCCCAGCAACATTTACGGTTTCCGCCAGGACGACAACTTCTACTATCTCTCGGGCGTGAGCGAGCCGGGCGCGGCTTTGCTGATTGCATCGGCTGTCGAGGCCAAAGCCGATACGCTGGCGCGCGGCTATACCGAGATCCTTTATCTCCCTCCGCGCAATCTGACCCAGGAGAAATGGACCGGACCCAAACTCGGCGCGGAGAACCCGGAAGCGCCGAAGATTACCGGCTTCGATCACGTTGAAGATATGGGACAACTCCCCAACGACGTGGCCCGGTACGTGGGCGCAGCCCGTCCCAGCATCTACACCGACGTGGCGTCGCATAACGAGACCTCGGCTTCGTCCGCGCCGCTGGCGTTCTTGAAACGGCTCAACGCGTATCTGTTCTTTCAGGACGTCAAGCCGATGATCTCGTCGCTGCGCACCACCAAAGACGCGGGAGAGGTGGTTTTAATCCAAAAAGCGGTCGACGCCTCGGTCGCCGCGCACGTCGCCGCGTTCAAGGCCGTGAAGCCGAACGTTAACGAGCGCGAGATCTCCGCTCTTATGCAATATGAGTGGGGCAAGCGCGGCTGCGAGCGCGTGGCCTACGCCCCCATCGTGGGATCGGGCTACTTTTCAACCGTGCTGCACTACTCGGATGACGACAACGTCATGAAGTCCGGGGACGTGGTGGTCATCGACGCCGCCGGCGAATATTCGATGTATGCTTCCGACATCACGCGCACACTTCCGGTTAACGGCCATTTCACAGCGCGCCAGCGCGAGATCTACGACATTGTTCTGGGTGCGCAAACGGCTGCGGCGGCCGCTTTCAAATCGGGCAAGTCAAACATGAAGCGCGACGACCCCGACTCGCTCCACAAAGTCGCCTTCGATTACATCAACACCCATGGCAAGGACCTGCACGGCGAGCCGCTGGGAAAGTATTTCATCCACGGTCTCGGGCACTACGTCGGGCTCAACGTGCATGATCCCGATGACTACAGTGTTCCATTCGGCCCCGGCGCGGTTTTCACCATCGAGCCGGGTATCTACGTTCCCGAGGAGAATCTCGGCGTGCGCATCGAAGACGACTACTACGTGGACCCGGACGGAAAGTTGATCAAACTGAGCGGCGCGTTGCCCTCGAATGCCGAAGAGGTAGAGAGGCTGATGGCAGGAAAGTGAAGAGCAGGGGTCAGAGGCTAGGGTCTAGGGGTCAGTATGCCGCCAAAGATCGATGTCGCCTTACGAATCCCTATGCCCTGGCCCCTAATCCCTCCTCTACGAGATGTACTCCCTTATGTACTCGTCCTCCGTGTGGGCCAGTGCGCGCAGGTCGCCGTCGAAAATTACTTTGCCGTCGCGCAAGATCAGAAAGCTCATCGGCACCTCGCAATGTTGTCCCGTCGGAAGCGTCACCATGCGGTTGGCTTTCTGGTCGAACTGATGCGTGGCCATGGTGAAAGCATCCTGCAAGCGGTGGGTGACCAGCAGAGCGCTCGTCTTGTACACATCGCGCTGCTTCACGATTAGTTCGATGATGGTGTTTGACGTTACCGGATCCAGGCCCCCAGTGGGCGAGTCATAAAGCAGCAGCTCCGGCTGCGTAATCAGCGCCCGCGCGATGGCCACGCGCCGCCGCATGCCTCCGGAAAGCTCCGCGGGATCAAGATCGAGCGTGTGCTCCAGTTCCACGAAGCGCAGTACCTCGCGCACTCTGCGGTCGATATCTTCGTCATAGATCCCGTGTTCTTCCATTAGCCGGTATGCGACGTTTTCGCGCACGCTGAGAGAATCGAACAGCGCGCTCTCCTGGAAGACCATCCCAATCTTGCCGCGCAACTCAAACAAATCTTCTTCCCGCATCTGTGTCACGTCTTGCCCGAGCACGACAATGCGGCCCGAGTCTGGGCGGATCAGTCCGAGCACCAGCTTCAGGATCACGCTCTTTCCCGAGCCGGCCACGCCAAACAGCGCCTTGGTCTCGCCCCGGGCCAGGCGGAAGGAAACCCCGCGTAGCACGTCATTCTCGGCAAAAGCCAGCGCCACGTTTTCAAACACGATGATCGGCGCGGAATTTTCCCCGGTGGTCAGGGCAGCGGAATCGAGAGGCAAAGTCGGCGCAGACATGGAATTAGTGGAAGGAGAGTGCCGCCATCAGGAATCGGGTAACGAACAAGTCGAAGGCCAGGATCAGAACGGAGGCCGCGACCACGGCTTGAGTGGTGGCACGGCCCACACCCTGGGTTCCCCCGCGCGCATTCATGCCGTAGAAGCAGCCGATGGTCGCGATAATGAAGCCGAAGAGAATCGGCTTGATCAAGCCCATGAATACGTCCTGAAACACCAGCGTTTCCCAGGCGTTGGACCAGTACTGCCGGGCGTCGAGACGCAGCAGCACTCTGGCGATGGCCAAGCCCCCCACCAGACCCACGATGTCGGAAATGATGGTGAGGAAAAATAGCATGAACACAGTGGCGGCGACGCGCGGTGTGACCAGCTTCTTCATGGGATCGGTGCCCAGCGCACGCATGGCGTCGATTTGTTCGGTCACCACCATCGATCCCAACTCGCTGGCCATGCCGGAGGAATTCCGCCCCGCCACCATCAGGCTGGTCAACACGGGTCCCAACTCGCGCACCATGGAAAGCGAGACCAACTGCCCGATGAGAGTGACGGAGCCGAAACGCTCCAGAGTGTTCGCGGCTTGCAGCGCCAGCACCGCTCCGGTGAAGAATCCGGTGAGCACCACGATGGGTAGAGACCCCACGCCGATCAGGTCGGCCTGCCGCACCATATCGGTGAAATACAGAGGCTTGCGGAACAGATTGGCGATGGCGTGAATGCAAAATAAAACGTAATCCTGAACCGTCTGGATTTTTTCTTTGGCGAGGTCCGTGGGCGAGATGAGTTCCATGCGGTTCAGAAGAGCGCGGCGATTCGAGTTGCCGCGCTTTCCCGAAACTATAGCAGAAGGGCAGTGGTCAGTGGCTAGTGGTCAGTGATCAGAAAAATCAGGACTGGAATGTGCGGATCGAAAATGTGGTGCGGGGTTACTGACGCACTGACCACTTTCTTCTATCCCCGCGTCTTCTTCTTGATCTCGATATTCAGGCGGCGGATTTTCTGATTCAGGGTGGAGAGCGGCACTTTGAAATGCTCGGCCGCTTCGGTCTGATTCCAGTTACACTTCTCCAGCATGTCGGTGATGACGCGCCGCTCCACGTCTTCCACGATTTCAAACAGCGACGCATCCGCCGGAGGATCGTGCAGAGTGAAGGCCGAACCCCGTCCCAGCAAAGTGTCGGGCAGCAGGTCGAGGCCGATTTCCGTTCCGGAAGAGAGCACCACCGCGCGCTCGATTACGTTTTCCAGTTCGCGCACGTTGCCTGGCCAGGAATAGGACATCAGCGGCCGCAGTGCTTCCGGCGTGATATGCCGCGCCGGGCGGTCATTTTCCTCGGCGTATTTCTTCAGGAAGAAATCGACCAGAAGCGGGATGTCCTCCCTGCGCTGGCGCAGGGGAGGAAGCTCGATGGTGATCACGTTCAGGCGGTAAAACAGATCTTCGCGGAAGCGGCCCTCGCGCACCGACTGGCGCAGATCCACGTTGGTGGCGGCGATGATGCGCACATCCACCTGCATCTCCTGCACTCCGCCCAGATGCATGAAGCGGCGATCCTGCAGCACGCGCAAGATCTTAGCCTGCGTGTCCAGGCCCATGGTGGCGATTTCGTCGAGAAACAGCGTGCCCCGGTCCGCCATCTCAAACAGGCCCTTCTTGGAGGCGATGGCGCTGGTGAATGCGCCCTTCACGTGGCCGAAGAGGGTGGATTCCAGCAAGTCCGTCGGCATGGAGCCAGTGTTGACCGGGACGAAAGGCCGGTCGTGGCGCGGCGAGTTCAGATGCAGGGCTTTGGCGATAACTTCTTTGCCGGTTCCGCTTTCGCCCTGCAAGAGCACGGTGGAACGGCTGTTCGCCACCTGGGCGACGAGGTCGAAAATCTTCAGCATCGGCTCGCTTTTGCCGACGATATTTTCGAAGTTGTAGCGCTGCTTGAGGGCGCGCTTCAGTTGGATGTTCTCTTCTTCGGCACGTCGCCATCCCACGGCGGCGCGCACATCGGCGAGAAGCTTTTCGTTGTCCCAGGGCTTGGTAACGAAGTTGGCGGCGCCGGACTGCATGGCGCGCACTGCGTTCTCCACCGTGCCGTAGGCGGTGATCATGATGACCGGCAGGCGGGCTTCGTGGGCGCGAATTTCGGCCAGAATCTCCATGCCATCGCGGCCGGGCAGGGCAAGATCGAGCAGGATCAAGTCGAAAGGATGTTCGCCGATGCGCTGCAGGCCCGCTTCGCCGGTGGCCGCGGTCTCCACGGCGAAGCCCTCCATCTCCAGCAGCGCCTGGAGCGATTCGCGAATCCCGGCTTCATCGTCGATGATGAGCACCGCGCCGGCGAGGCCTGACGTTCCCGGCGTTCCGTTGAATAGCGCGCGCGAAATGACGGCGGCTATCAGACATATTCGCCCTGGAAGGGACTGCCTTCTTGCTCAGAGGGAAATCGAGGATAAAGGTGGTGCCGGTCGCCGGGATTGCTCTCCACGCGAATCTTGCCCGCATGTTCCTGGATGATGCCGTAGGTGACAGAGAGGCCAAGGCCGGTGCCGCGGGCCTGGCCTCGCCGGCGGCGAGGTCTTGGTGGTGAAGAATGGATCGTAAATGCGCTGAATGTGCTCGGGCGCGATGCCCGTTCCGGTATCGGACACGCTTACGCTGACACTTTCGCCGTTGAGGGTTGCGACTCGCAGTTTGCCGCCGCCCGGCATGGCGTCTTTGGCGTTCAGAAACAGGTTCAAAAACACTTGCTGCAATCTTCCCGCATTCCCTTGAATAGCGGGCAGCTTGGGCGCGAGCGCGTTCTGCACTTCTACTTTGGCAACCTTGAATTGGTGTTCGAGCAGCGCGAGCGTGTCGCCAATCACTTTGTTCACATCCACATCGCCGATCTCGCTGCCGCTGGTGCGCGAGAAATTCAGCAGATTGTTCACGATCTCCGACGCGCGGAAGGTCTGCCGCGTAATCTTCTCCAGCAGGCTCCCCTTCTGTGGATCGCCCTGCAGTTGTTTGGCCAGCATCTGGGTATAAGAAGAAATCACGGCCAGAGGCGTGTTGACCTCGTGAGCCACGCCCGCCGCCAGCAAGCCAATGGACGAAAGTTTATCGGCCTGGGAAAGCTGGGCTTCGAGATCGACGCGCTCGGTGATGTCGTCCATGATGACCAGCCGTCCGATGACCTGGAACTTGCGCGTCACCAGAGGCGCGATGGCCACATTCACGGTGCGGACTTCGCCGGCGGGCGTTTTCAAGTGGAATTTGTACAGGTTGCGAATGCCCGTGTCCTGCCGCATGCGATTGAATTCTTCGACAAACTCCGCCGGGAAAATGGTCTTGAGCGGCTGGGTCAGGGTCTGCCAGCGCGGCACCGCATACATCACTTCCATCTGCGCGTTCCAGCTCTCGATGCGGTCTTCCATGTCGAGCGCCATCACGCCGACGTTGATGGATTCGACGATGTTTTCGTTGAAGTCCTTGAGCCGTTCGTATTCCGCCGCCTTCTGCTGCAACGAGGCATAGAGCTGTCCATTCTGAATGGCGATGCCGAGATAGCCACCCAGAGTCTCCAGCAACTCCATGTCCTCGCTGGAGAGGAAATCCCCTTGCGTAGTCTTGCCCAGGCCGAGCACGGCGATGGTCTTCTGCTGGGCGTGGCAGGGAATGTAGTAATTCAGATCGAGCCGGGCGATGGCTTGCTGCGCCTCCGGTGTCTCGCGTAGCACTTGGTGCGTGTTCTCAAAGAAAAGATGGCCAGCCTGCTCCGGCCGCGGCGCGCTCAGGAACGAGAGATCAATGTTGCCGGGCGCGGACAGGCCGAAGGACTTGGCCAGCACCAACTGCCCCGCTGCTTCGCCAGCTACAAAGATCGCCATCCGGTCGACTGCGAGCGTGCGAGACAAGCGATCGATCAGCGACGACAGCAGAGTGTTCAGGTTGGTCTCCGAACCCAACTCGCGGCCGAACTCGAGCAGCGTGCGGCGGTAGTCATAGCTGGTGCGGTAGAAGAACTGATCGATGTGGTCTTGAATCCATTTGCGGACGGGATCGAACAGCAGCGCCGTAACGACCACAGCCAGCACCAGGCCCATTGGACCGGAACTCGGCCGCCAATTGTGCACCAGAAGGGCCACGCCCGCCACCAGCGCGAAATACATTCCGACTATGATCGCGGCTGCGAGGGTGTAGACCACGCCGCGCTTGAAGATCAGGTCCACATCCATCAGGCGGTAGCGGAAGATGGCGTAGCCGAACGTGAGCGGCAGCAGCGCCAGCGACAGGGCGGACACCTTCATGGTCGCGCCGGGCAGCGAACCCATCAGATACGGGATGACGTAGAAGATGGTGTAGGGAACGATGGCCAGAATGGTGCCGCGGGTCACCCACTTTAGTTGCTGCCGCAGAATCGTGGTCCTGGCTCGCCGGTAGCTGTACCAGAGCAGGACGGCAGCGGCCAGAAAGAACAGCGATCCGTAGGACATTTCCATCCGGTCGAGGTTCCAGCGCAGCCGCTCACTGGCCTGAAGCAAACGCATGGCGGTGAGGTGCGCCGTAAGCAGCACTGCCGCCGGCATGTAGACCATCGCCAGCAACCAGGGATGTTTGCGCACCATCTCGCGTTTCTCAGGGAAGGTGAGAACGAAGTGCAGAAACAAGGCCGGCTGCAACACTCCGGCGGCAATGTTGCCCCAATAGATTGTCCAGTCGAAATCGTTCAGCTTGCCGGTATACTTGAAGGAATAGGCAATGAAAGAAACGAGACAAAAAATATAGAAGTGCGTGGATCCGGGTGCGGTCCAGCGCCGCAGCAGGACGTAGAGACCGATCCCAAGATAGATGAGAGCAATCAGCCGCAGCCAATTATTGAGCGAACGCTCCGCTGGAACCAGAATGACGCTGGAATCGAGAGGCACGGATTGCCGGAGAAGAGAATAAGAGGCTTTCGACCAGACGCCGTTGCGGTACAGCTGGCGCTCCAGCCCGGACATGGTCTGAACGTCTTGACCGTTGATGGAAACCAGTTGGTCGCCGGGCTTGATGCCGCTCTTGCCACCCGGGCCGCTGGGGTCAACGCGATCAGCCGTCAGACGCCCGCCGCTTTCGACCCACCAGACACCGTCGTCGGGAACCAGGAACTTCCATTCGGCCTTGAAATTGAAGCCAGCGAAGACGACCGCAGCAACGGTCAGAACGAACAGCAGGACAGCAACCGAGCGGACTTGGCTTTCCCGGTTCATGGGTTTCAGCGGCACTCCCTCGGGTGGGCTGGCGAGCCGCAGTTCAACCTGATCCTCAATGAGCAACTTCGCTGCCATGTCGTTTCCCGTATCGGGACTACTAAGTGGCTTATCTAAAGCAACTTCCAAGATTATAGATGGGTTTCGGGAAATCAAGTATGTTTTTCTGGAGGTGGGTGTGGAATCTTGTATCCAACTGGGCTGGAACAGCTTAGGGGAAACGGCAGGATAGCGAACCCGCCGACCCGCCGGCGGCGGAAAATCCCGCCCAAGCGGAGCTTGAGCGGGACACCCTCGGGAGTCATTATGACGGAGACTCCGTAGTCTTACGAGGGCCAGGCCGCTGCAGGCGCGGTCCCGGGTCCAAGGCTGACCCGGATCACGTTCAGCAGTTCATCGTTGTCCGCGGGCTTCTGGAAGAATGCCGCTGCTCCTGCCTTCAGAGCACGTTCCTCGTTCATCTGAGGATCACGCGCGCTCAGCACGATCACCGGAACTCCAGAGAGACTGTCGCTGTTCTGCAGCCGGTCAAGCACGACGAAGCCATCACCCACAGGCAGGCCCAGATCGAGAATAATCAAGGCGGGACGCTCTTTCTGGGCTTGAGCGACGGCGGCATAGCCATCGGAGGCGGTGCTGACATCGTAGTTATTGGCCCGCAGGCGCAGCCGCAGGGCACGCACCAGGTCGGGATCGTCATCGACTACCAGAATCTTCGGTCTTGGCATTGAAATTCTCCTTAAGTTGTTAGTTTTGGTTTCCTCAACGGAACTCGAGCGCCCTTGGCCGCGCACAACTGTTTTCTTTCCCGGCTCGTCAAGATCATCCGGGTTACGCAGCCCGCCACGCTTTCGACCTGCTCCTCCAAGCTTTGTACCAGCGGGGTTTCTCCCAGATTGTCAGAGGGAAACTCCACCGGAACCGTGGTCATGGTCAGGGTGCATTTGGTTTTAAGATCGCCCAGGCGCTCCAGTTGCTCGCGAATGCGCGTGGTCATGATCCCGGAGCGCTGCAGGTCGGTCGAGGCCACGACAAAAAAAGTCTCGGTGGTTCCCGCCGTCCCCATCGGCGGCAGGACCAAATCTTTATCGAGATAGACGCACCGCCGCACGATCTCCAAACACTGCTGCCAGGTTTCCTTCCAATTGCCCCGCGGAGGATTGGAGAGCGGAGTGAGTTCGACCTTCACCAGCACAAAAGCCGGCCGCAAACGATCCTGATACGTGATGACCGGGGCAAGCAGCTTGGCCAGGGAGTAAATGGGCAGCGTGAAGCTGAAGGTGCTGCCCTGGCCGAGTTCGCTCGAAACCCAGATGCGTCCCTCATGCAGCCGGACGATTTCCCGGCAGATGAACAGGCCCAACCCTAATCCAGAGCGGTTGTTGTCAACCGAATCGGGATCCTGATAGAGGCGTTCAAAGATCAGCGTCTTGGCTTCCGGACTGATGCCGCGGCCAGTATCGCTGACCGAAATGTAGACGCGGCCCGGGTCCGCTTCCACCATGCTGGCCTGGACCATGACCGAGCCTTCTGCGGGCGTGAACTTGATGGCATTGTCTACGAGATTCATGAGCACCTCGAGCACTCGGTCGGGGTCGGCATGCACTAAAGGCAGGCGCTGGTCCAGTCCGATTTCCAGTCCAATCTTTTTTTCCTCCGCCATAGGGCGCATCATCGCGATGGTCTGCTGCACCAGTTCACCGAGTGCGACGCAGCGGGGCTCGACCCGCATCTTGCCGCTCTCGGCGCGCGTGGCTTCGAGCAGGTCGCGAAGCATGGCGTGCAACTGATTTACGCTCTTCAAGACGGTCTTGAGGTGGTCGGTTTGTTCGGGGGCCATGGTCCCGGCCAGCCCGTCCAGCAGCAGCGTCACGTACTGATGAATGCAGGTCAGCGGCGTGCGCAATTCGTGCGAGACGTGGGATAGAAACTGGTTCTTGAAATCGATTTGCTGCTTTTGTGCGATTTCGAGGGCGCGCAGAAGGGCTTGCCGCTCCACCGCGTAGCGGATGGCGCGCTCCAGACGTTTGCTGGAGATATCGCCTTTGACCAGATAGTCCTGCACCCCCTGATGCAGAGCCTTCGCGGCCAGCGCCTCATCATCCTGCCCGGAGAGCACGACCACCGGCACATCAGGCGCGTGTTGCATGACTCGGCGAAAGGTTTCCGCCCCGCGGCTGTCGGGCAGATTCAGATCCAACAGCACTACCGAGGGAGTTTCGGCGGTCAGGGAGGCAAGTCCGTCGGACAGCCGGTTGACGCAGTTCACATTGACCGGGGATGCACTTTCGACCAGCCGCAGGCGCACCAGGTCGGCATCGCCGGGGTTATCTTCAATCAGCAATACTTGCGTGGTTTGTGGATCCATTATTCTCCTCGGGGTGGCAGGTTTACAACGCCGAACCAGAATTCTTCAATTGACTTGACCGCAGAAAAAAAATCGTTCAGATTTCCCGGCTTGCTTACATAGCAATTCGCGCCCATCTCATAACTGCGCACAATGTCCTTGCGTAACAGAGAAGTGCTGAAGATGACGACTGGAATCCGGCGCAGGTCCGGGCCAGCCTTCATCGCGGCCAATACCGCCAGCCCATCTTTCTTCGGCAGATTCAGGTCCAGCATGACCAGGTCGGGCCGGAGCGCATTGACGAACTTTTCTCTGCGGTCTAGAAAAGCCATCGCTTCTACACCGTCCCCTACGCTGTTGAACCTGCTGTGATGCTTGCTGCCCGCCAGCGCCTCGCACACCAAAGCCACATCGGCCGGGTTGTCATCCACCATGAGGAGTTCAAGAAATACCTTCATGAGTGCTCCCCTTCTCCCTCATCAGGACCATGGCAGGGCAGGGTGAACTTGAAGGTGGAACTGGACCCGGCCTGCGACTCCACCCAGATCTTCCCGCCTGTACGCTCGATGATCTTCTTGCAGACAGCCAGGCCGATGCCGTTGCCCGGGTATTCGGTGCGCGTGTGCAGCCGTTGGAAGGCAACAAAAATTTTTTCAGTGTCCTCGGGCGCAATTCCGATTCCGTTATCGCTTACACTGAACAGCCAGTGCTGCTCGGCTTTTTCCGCCTGCACGGAAACCACAGGCGGATCTTTCCCGCGGAACTTGATGGCGTTCCCAATCAGATTCTGGAAGAGTTGCACCATTTGCGTGCGATCCGCCCAGACGACCGGCAGCCCGGCATGGGTGACCACAGCCCCGCTCTCCTCAATGGCGGGGGCCAGAGCCTGCAGAATTTCTTCCATCACGGCGTTGCAATCGAAGTTCCCGCTGGTGAAGCCGTTCCGGCCGACTCGCGAAAATGCCAGCAGATCTTTAATGAGGACCTGCATGCGCAGGGCCCCCTCGCTGGCATAGCCGATGAATTTGTCGGCATTCTCGTCGAGCTTGCCGCGATAGCGTTCGGCCAGCAACTGGGTGTAGGCCGTCACCATGCGCAGCGGCTCCTGCAGGTCATGCGACGCGACATAGGCGAACTGTTCCAGATCGGCGTTGGAGCGCGCCAGTTCATCCACCTTGTGGGCGAGCATCTTTTCCGTTTGTGCGCGTTCGGTGATGTCGCGCACGATTACGGTAAACAGCGTCCGGGCGCCGACCTGGGTACGCGAGATCGAGGCCTCCATGGGAAACTCCTCGCCGTCGGCGCGCAAAGCCAGCAACATACCCTGATGATCCACGGCACGATTGCTGATGCCGGTTTCGCCAAATTTCCGGATATGTTCGGAGTGAGCGCTCCGGAAGCGCTGCGGAATAAAGCGCTCGATCGGTTTTCCCAGGGCATCCGCCGCGGAGCAGCGGAACATCTTCTCGGCCGCGGCGTTGAACACAACAATGTTCTGCTCCTCACCCACGGTAACGATGGCGTCCAAGGCCGTATGGATTAAAGCTTCCAGCTGCGACTGGCTCTCCCGCAGTGCGGTTTCGGAGCGTTTCTGCTGTTCGCGCAGATCTTTTTCCTGCAGCGCCCGGCGGATTGCCTCGGGCAGGCGCGCCAAGCCATCCTTGAGGACGTAATCCGTGGCGCCCCGCTTGATGCACTCGACGGCGGTCATGTCGCCGATGCGCCCCCGTTACCATGATCACGGGGATATCCAGACCGTCGCGTTGCAGGATTTCGAGCGCTTCCATCGCCTCTCCACTCTCCCAGGTTGTAGTCGGCCAGGACGATGTCCGGGAATTCTTCCTTTACCCGCCGCCGGAACTCTTCGGGAGTCTGCACCACCGTGGGGGAGACGTCAAAACCGTCCTTGCGCAGCTCGCGCAGCATGAGTTCGGCATCGGCCGGGTCGTCCTCCACCACCAAGGCGCGCAGCTTTACGCCCGGCCCGGCGGTGATTTGCTTTTCGAGCTTGGTTCCGGCACCGCTCATTTCGCCGGACCCGCCAAATGCACCCTGCCGTTGATTACGGGAGGCTGATTGATGACCAGCCAGTACAGTCCCAGCATCTTCACCATTTTCCGGAACTCGTCGAAGTCCACCGGCTTCTGGATATAGCTGTTGGCCCCCAGGTTGTAGCCGATTACCAGGTCCCGTTCTTCCTTCGAGGAAGTCATCAAAACCACGGGAATGATCCTGGTCCGCTCGTCGCTCTTGACCCGCTTGAGGACCTGCATCCCATCGATCTTCGGCAGCTTCAGATCCAGCAGCACCAGCTTCGGCGGATGATCGAAAGACCGTTCGGCATGAGGCCCAGTGCAGAACAGGAACTCCAACGCTTCCTCCCCGTCGCGCGCGACGAAGAAGCTGTTGGCCAGATTTTCCGCGCGCAAGGCATGCAGCGTGAGGTCCACGTCCTCTTGACTATCATCGACCAGAAGAATATCGACTTCAGTTGGGTTCATGGTTAAGCTCCTGCCGCCGCGGTCTGGTTCGTCATTGCGTTCGCGCTAACTTCGGTTGTCTTGGCGGCCTCAAGGGTGAAATAAAACGTTGCGCCCTTATCCAGTTCCGCCTCCGCCCAGACCCGGCCCCCGTGCTTGTGAATGATGCGGTGTACCGTGGCCAGGCCAATGCCCGTGCCTTCGAAATCCTCGGCGCGATGCAACCGCTGGAATACGCCGAACAGCTTGTCGCTGTATTTCATGTTGAAGCCGACTCCGTTGTCCCGAACCTGGATGACGATCTGCCCGTTATTTCGCCGGGAACCGATTTCGATGACCGCGCGCTCCCGCGTCCGGGTGAACTTGAGAGCGTTGGCCAGCAGGTTTTGAAAAACCTGCCTGATCAGGATGGGATCGCACTCCGCCGATGGCAGGTCGGCAATCTCCCAACTGACGGCCCTGCCGTTGACTTCCGGCTGCAGCAGGGAAACGACCTCCTCGATGATCGAATTCAGCCGGGTGGATTGGAGGCTGAGAGCGTGACGGCCCACCCGCGCCAGATTCAGGAGCTCATCCACCAGTCGCCCCATCCGATGAACGCCGTCTTCGATGCGCTTGAGGTGATTCTGTGCTTCTGGGGGCATCGCGGGACCGAAATCCTCGGACAATATCTTGGAAAAACCGCCCATGTGCCGGAGCGGTGCGCGCAGATCATGGGAAACGGAGTAGGTAAAGGCCTCCAACTCCTGGTTGGCAGTCGCCAGTTGCGCGGTGCGCCGGGCAACCCGCAGTTCTAATTCGTCGTTAATTTTCCGCGCTGCCTGCTCGCTTCGCCCCAATTCTGCCGACTGCCTCGTCAGTTCCTCGGCCTGCCCGGCCAGCCGCGCCTCCGCCTGTTTGCGTTCCGTGATGTCGCGCGCAATTTTCGAAGCGCCCACAATCGCCCCGCTGCTGTCTCGAATTGGCGAAATCGTTGCAGAGACGTCAATTCTCCTGCCGTCTTTTCGGATACGCACAGTTTCGAAATGTTCCACGCTCTCACCGCGGCGGATCCGGGCCAGGACGTCGGACTCCTCCTTCGCGCGACCCGGCGGAAACAGCATCAGCATCGGCTTACCCACGGCCTCAGCTGCCGAGTAGCCGAAGACCTTCTCAGCGCCATGGTTCCACGCGTTGATCGTTCCGTTCAGATCCTTCCCGATGATGGCGTCATCGGATGACTCGACCACGGCCGCCAGGTGTTCACGCGCTTCCTGCGCCCGCTTGCGCTCGGTGATGTCGGCGAACGTAACCGCCAAATGACCCTGGTGAGTACGGAACGCCGTCACCTCGAGCCATTTCTGCAACGGCTGCGCATAGTGCTCGAAGTGAACCGATTCTCCGCTGGTCGCGACCTTTCCGTAAGTTTCAATCCAGAAGGGTTCTATGCTGGGAAGAACCTCACGTATCGTTTTTCCCAGGACTCTTTCCCGGGACAAGCCACTCTGGGTTTCAAAGGCGGGATTTACTTCCAGATAGCGGAAGTCGCAGGGCTTGCTATTCCCGTCATAGATGACTTCCAACAGGGCAAGCCCCACCACCATCTCGCTGAAGAGAAGGCCATAGCGCTGTTCACTCGCATGCAGCGCCTCAGCCGCATTCTTGCGCTCGCTAACCTCGGCTTGCAGCGCCGCTGTGCGCTCGGCCACGCGCCGCTCCAGTTGCGCGTTTAGCGCTTCGCTGCGCTCGACGACGAAAGCAATCCAGGTGATGAAGCCCACCAGCGCAGCGCCACACGTTATCGCCAGCAGGCTGGCTTCCACCCAGGTGAAGTGTGCCTCCGTAAGCAGAGCCTTCGAAATCGACCAGCCGATGAGACCGAGGACCAGCAACACGGAGGGAGTTGCTCTTCGCAACAATCTCGCTCCCGCATGCTGGCCGGTCAAAAGCCCGCCGATAGCCCAGTTTGCACGCGAAGCCACCAGCCCGCACGCCAGAGCAGAGAAGGTCACAGCTGCCGGCAAAGCCATCGTAATGCCGGACGCCTTGGGCTGTAGAACCAAGGCGAAGAGCCCAAAGACGGCGGCGAGCACCGCCCCAAACGAAAGGTACTGAGCGGGCCAATCCCCGCGCCGCGTCTTCCAGTCCAATAACAGCAGCGCCGGGCCGAGAAGCAGAAAACTCAGGGCTGTGATGGTGGCCATCAATCCCGGCCCCACCCCCGGAATCTCCTCCCCGGGATGCACGGCGGCCAGCAACTGATCGATGCCGAAATCCCAGCCAGGAACGTGTTCCACCAAACTGAGCAACCCCACCAGGCTGACCACTGCCGCCAAGCTTCGGGCGGTAAACTTCGCGGCCTTGGCGAAAGCTGAGTTGCCGAACGATGGGTCGTACTCTCTTCTCTGCAAGAACAAGGAAACCCCGAGCAGGACCAGGCAGGCAGCCGCGTTGGGCACGATCCTGACCGGCGTAAGGCCCCAGGTGTCAAGGACGGCGAGGTGCAGCTTCCACCCCGCCAGGCCTGCCAGTCCGACCGCGATGGAAAACACGCTGGCCGCCAAGGCGAAGCCACTCAGCCTTTTGCCCAAGTCGATATCGGCGGACGTTCTCATGCGGCGAAGAGATGGGATGACGAGAGTCCGCAGCACCGCGTGCACGCAGCCTCGTCAATTAAGTTATCGGCGGGAGCGGGGGCTGTCTTGAGGTCGAAAATAGGGCGGCGTCGCGCTTCACCAGACCGGGAGTGTAGGCCGAACTATGCCCCTTCGGACAAGGACGGGCAACGTCACCGTAACGGATACGGGTAGGGAAGTGCTGTGCAGGATTAAAGCTTGCTTAGATTTGAGCCGGCGGGGACGCCGGCGCTACATTTTCAACCGGCCTTGCGTTCATCCTCGGCTGCAGGCGAAGCATCTTCGTCGTCCCAATCAAAGGAGAGGGTCCGCGTGGTGGTTTCGATCGGTGCGAGTTCGGGAATGTCCTCGGCCACCGACGCGCCTAGCTCTGCAAACTTGCGCGCCGAAACCAGCACCCGGCTCTCCAGCGACCCCACTGCCTTGTTATAAGACTCGACGGCGCGGTCCAGTCCAGTCCCCACCGCAGTGATGTGTGCCGCGAGTAGCCGCAGGCGCTCGTGCAGTTCCTTGCCCAGCATGCTGATCTGCTGCGCGTTGCGCGCCAGCTTTTCCTGGTTCCATCCGTAGGCCACGGCTTTCAGCAGCGCGATCAGCGTGGTCGGCGACGCCGGAATCACGTGATTTAAGACTCCCTGCTCGATCAAGCCAGGATCCTGCTCCAGCGCCGCGCTGAAAAACGTTTCGCCGGGAAGGAACATCACCACAAACTCGGGTGTGGATTCGAACTGCTCCCAATAACTTTTGCCGGCGAGAGTCTTCATGTGGTCGCGGACTTGCCGCGCGTGATTGGCCAGACAAGCGCGGCGGGTTTCTTCATCGGTGGTCTCGAAGGCATCGAGGAAGGCTTGCAATGGAGTCTTCGCATCCACCACAACATTCTTGCCACCGGGTAGCTTCACCACCAGGTCAGGACGCAGTCTTCCCGTTTCCGTGGTCACGGATTCCTGTTCAGTGAAGTCGCAATAAGAAAGCATGCCGGCGATCTCGACCACGCGCCGCAGCTGGATTTCTCCCCAGCGTCCGCGCACGTTCGGAGTGCGCAGAGCCCGCACCAGATTTCCCGTCTCCGATTGCAGCTCTTTCTGGGTCGTGATCAGCGATTGTACCTGCGAGCGCAATTCGCCGTAAGCGTCGCCGCGCGCCACTTCCATTTGCTGAATCTGCGCGTCCACTTTATTCAGCGAATCGCGCACCGGAGCAACCAGGTCGGCCACCGCTTTCTGCCGGGCTTCGAGGTCGCCCTTGGCCTGGCTTTGGAAGCGCTTCAGAGTTTCTTCAGCAATCACAAGAAAGGACGAGTTGTTGCTCTTCAACGCCTCGGAGGCCATCGCTTTGAAGGCATTGCGCAAATCTTCGCTGGCGCGGGTCACTAAGCCGATCTTTTCGTCGTTGGTCTTCCGTTCCGATTCGAGCGCGGATTCCAGCCTCGCCTTGCCCGCCACCAGTTCCGTGTGGGCCTGCTGAAGCCGCGCCAGATCGGCCTTTCCGGCCGCTAATTCCTTTTCCATCAAAGACAAACGTGCGCTGAGCGTGGCGGTGCGCGAGCGCAGCACAAGCCAAGCAAGCACGCTGCCAAACAACAGGCCAATGACCCCGATGATGCCAGGTTCCATAGCGAAGGTAACTTCTCAGGTTGAGATTCCGCTTCTAGCGTAGCACCACGGGCAATACTTGACATCTGTGTTAGTATTCCCGGCCTAGAAATAAAGTAGGCACAAGCTGATGCCAAGAGCACTTAGATTCGTGCTGGTGCTTCTGCTGGTGATGGGCGCAGACTCGGTCCGGCCGGCGACTCGATTGCTGGCTTCTGCCAAGGGCAACGATGGCGGTGCGGGTCAACCCGCGCAGAGAGCGACTCTGAAGCCAGTCGCGGCAACTTCTCCGGATATTCCATTCGGCGACTACGACCCAGCCGCGGAACGCTTGCTGCTGGACCTGGCGAATCAGGCCAGAGCGCAAGCCGGCGCGCCTCGCCTGACGCTCGACGCAGGACTGAGCCAGGCGGCCCGCGCGCACGCCGAAGCAATGTTTGCGGCGCGTCGGCTTTCGCATCAGTTTGACGGTGAGCCCTCCCTGCCCCAACGCTTGGCGGCAACGACCCATGTGCAACTGGATCATGAAGGCGAGAACGTCGCGCTCGACTTCGACGCCGCGAATGGGCATCAACATCTCATGCTGTCCCCTCCGCACCGAGCGAACCTGCTCAACCCGGCTTACAACGTGGTCGGGTTGGGCGTGGTCCGCAGCGGAGACCGGCTGTATATCGTGCAGGACTTCGGCCATGCCCTCCCCACTTATTCGGCGGCGGAAGTGAAGGACCGCATTGCGGCGACTGTGGCACAGGCTCGCCGCGAGGCCGAACCAGCCCGACCTCACCCGGCGCGACCTGCTCATTGCAGACGATGCGGCTTGCTCCATGGCAAGAGCCGGCAAGCTCGGCACCTCCTCTGTTCATCAGCTTGCGCAGCGCTATACCGTGTTCACCTACACTAGCCTGCATCCTGAAACGCTGCCTGCAAGCGCCGGCCACTTGCTAGCCAGCCACAACCTCCACAGCTTCTCGGTGGGCACATGCTACAAGCGCACCGAAACCTATCCCACGGGCGTGTATTGGGTGCGTGCTGTCGCTGGACTGAGCTTCCCTACTACTTCATGGGCACGCTGTAATGCGACGCCACGACTTGCCATTTGCCGCCGGCTTTCATCCAGACATCGGTGAAGCGGTCGTGATACTCGTAGGCCTTTCCTTTGGACTCGCCTCGCTCGTAGTACGCGCCGGTCACCACTGCCGTGTTCCCATGCATGCGAACCTTGAGGTCCGTCATCTGCGCCACTTCAACCTTTACGCCCGGTTCGGCGCTATGGCTGATGTAGCCGGTCTTGCTGTAGGTATTCCCATCCTCAACCGTGATGACGAAGTCTTCGGCCAGCAGCGAAGCGAGGATATCGACTTGCCGCTGCTTATACGATTCCGTCCATTTCAATTCCATGGAACGAATGTAGGCGGCGTCCGATTTTTCTTTCTCCTGCGCCGCCACAGGGATCGCGAGTGCCGCAAGCAAGCAGAAAGACAGAACGGCAGCGAAGGGGAAGCGCATGCCTTCTATGTCGCACAGTTCAGGCGCTGCCGCAAGTTCCTTGTCTGGGCCCAAAGCGCAAATGACACTGGCCCACGCTTGCGCCACCACGACTGAGGCTGCCCCACCCTTGCGTCTTTTGCAAGGGTGGGTGTCGATGCAGCTTGCGGTCAGGGTTTCGATCTCGTGAGCTCCCAAATTGCGCCCGAAGCCCGAAGCCGCATCACTGTGCTAACCTTGCCCCTGCCCTCCGTCTGCGGTTCCGCGCATGGAATCCCCGGCCCAAGTCCGTCCACCGCAGGTCCACTCAAAAGACATTCGCATCGGCACGGCTGGCTGGTCTTACAAAGACTGGGACGGAATTTTCTATCCTCCGGGCATGTCTCAGTAGTCGCGGCGCAAACAGCATCCGCTCGAATATCTGGCGCGCTTCTTCGACACCACCGAAATCAACACTTCGTTCTACGGACCGCTGAAGCCCGAGCTGGCCAAGCTGTGGTGCCGCAAAGTAGCGGCGGTGAACAAGGACTTTCTGTTCACGGCCAAACTCTATCGCGCCTTCACGCACTCGCCCATCGCGGTGATGGAGCCCACTTCCGCCGCGACCATCCGCCCCACCGACGAAGATGAAGCCCGCACCCGCGAAGGCCTCGACGCCATCGCCACCGAAGGACGGCTGGGCGCGCTGCTCATCCAGTTCCCCGTGTCGTTCAAAAACACTTCTCTCAACCGCGATTATCTGGAGCGCCTGCTGCGCCAGTTCATCGAATATCCGCGCGTGGTCGAGGTGCGCCACTCCAGTTGGAACAACGCCGAAACCCTGGCCGCCTTCACGCAGAAAAACGTCGGCTTCTGCAACATCGACCAGCCGCTGCTGGGCCGATCGCTGGCGCCCACCGAACACGTGACCTCCCCCATCGCCTACGTCCGCCTGCACGGACGCAACTACGAGCACTGGTTTGCCGATCAAGTTCTGCCGATCAAGCTTCTGCCGATCAAGGTTCCGACTCCGACAACTCGCAACGACCGCTACAACTATCTCTACAACCAGCAGGAACTGGCGGGCTGGAAAGAAAGAATCGAGAGCGTAGCCGAGCGCGCGCACACCACCTACGTGATCACCAACAATCACTTCGAAAGCAAAGCCGGAGTAAACGCGCTGGAGCTAAAGGCCATGATCACCGGCAAAAGAGTGCAAGCCCCGCCCACGCTGATCGAGAAGTATCCCGAGCTGAGAAACATCGCCGATCCGGCGGAAGATGCGCCAGCGACGACCACCATGGAACTACCGCTCAAGGGTGCCCCATCCTAACGTCGCAGAAATAGTCCGATCCCAACCTCACTCTTGTTTCGCGACGTTAGGGTGGGGATTTTGACTCGGCACAAAACTTGGGGCCCTCAGGGCCGGAAACCCACCAGCGGGGCGTTTCCCCAATTCTCCGGGACCTGATGGGCGACAAAAGCTATGATGCGGCTGCCGCAACCGCGGCGTAGAAGGAGTCCAGGGAGTGGAATATTTAAGCATATTGAACCCGCCAATTACCGACATCCTCAACGATCCTCGCGTCACGTCCGCAGCATTGTTGAAGATGATTGACGAACAGCAGCGAGCTATTACAGAGCAAATGAATGACCTGTCAGCCCAGGTCAAGAAGGAAGACGTGACCCCATTCGACATTATGATGTTCGCCTGCGTCCAACACCACTTGCACGTTACAACCCTCAACACAAAATTGACGGCGCGTTCTGTGGACTTGGCGTATGGTGTGCTTCAACTTAGCCACACGCTGGAAAGACTGACAAAGTGGCTTATTGGACTGACCATTGCACTAGGTGTCCTCGCTCTCCCGTTGGCTATAGACATAATCTTGAAGTGGCTAAGGTGAGGACACCTCGCATCGTGGAGTGATCGGGGTGCGCTGATGAGATACGCGCTGCCGATCTTTGTCGCCCTCTGCCAAAGAGCCCGCCCTGAGTGCCCATCGGCCTTTGGCCCACCGAGATCAGCTACGAACTGCGGGAGTAGGATCCGGCTGTAGCCCATTGCCCCCGGTGCTAGAATGCGGAAATGCCCACCGATACTTTCGTCCATTCCGTCAGGGCCCACGCGGTTCGCGTCATTCTTGAGAAAGTGGAACAGCGGTGCCCGTCGCGCCGAGAGACAGAAATCCAGCTGGCCAAACTGGAGCGCATGATTGACGCATTCCGGAACAAGTTCAGCTACTCGCAGGCCCTGCTTGTGCTAGGTGGCGGAGGCGGGAGCGGAAGCAATGCCGCACTGAGGAAGAGGATAGGAGTGGGGAGCTACAAGCTCGACCAGCAGGCTGAAGAAGACGCGCAAGCTGCTCGACAAGGCGCTGGAAGAGGGGTTCTACCTGGATCCCGCGCACACTGCGACAAGGGTACAGTTCCGCAGGGCCCTTGCCGAGGCCAACCGTAATCTCGACAAGGTGACTCACGACGCCACGAAGGAGATGCGTAAGAAGGTCGCGGGGGCAGTGGCCGAGCAGAGGCGCATTTCCAGCTAGCGCCAGCCCCTTCGCCGAGCAGCCTCATTGGGGCTGTCCCGCCCTTGCCTGAGCAACCATAACTGAGGGCGCCCCATTTTTGCGTCTTTTGCAAAGGTGGGCGCGATGCAGCCACGTCTAGCGTTCGGCCATCAGCGCCCAACTGGGGGAGGGACACTTGGCACAGATTCACGACGATTTGGTTGTCGCACGCCCAATTCCCGGCGGCTTTAGCTGGACTCTCTCCTCACTACTGGGGGCGATGTTGCATGAGGCCGAGACGCTATACGGGCCTCGGGACCAGACCTTCACTATTTTGGGTATTGAGTTCGCTCTCAGGCCACAGGTGTGGTTTCCGGGCGACCAAAAGCATATCGTAATTCAGCTTGGGGGGCTGGCCCACCTTTGTCGGAGCAACCATAACTGAGGATGCCCCACCTTTGCGTGTTTTGCAAAGGTGGGCCGCGATGCAGCCCGTGGCGAGAGGATTTTGACTCTGACGAGTCTGCGGCGAGGGATCGATTAGCGGCCTTCGAGATTCTTGAGCCGGTCTGACAGGGACTCAACTTCGGCGTCCAGCGCGCGAAGAGCTGCGGCATGGCTTCGCTGACGCAATTCGACCGGGGATGCCCATTTGTGGAACTCGGTTAGCGAGGTGATTTCAACCTTATCTAACCGTTCGCTAATCCACTGTTTGTCTTCTTCCGTGAGCACACGCCAATTGTAGGGCAAAGAACCAATTTGATTGCAACGTTTTCTCACAGGCCCCGCGCCAGCCTCACGCCACGACGGACATTTCCCCATGCTGTTTGCGCGTAGGCCTCACTTTAATCTCCACATCCTGTCCCAGCGCAGTGAGAAACTCCATGAGGCGCTCCACCGAAAAGTTGCCCGAACGGTTGCGCATGAGCATGGATACGTGGGGCTGCTTGATGCCCAGGATCTTCCCAGCCTCGGCCTGCTTCAGGCCCCGCGCCTTGACGAGCCGGTAAATCTGCAGCGTGAGCCGTGATTTCAAAAGCTCCTGCTCAGGGTGAGGAAGACCGAGATCGGCAAAAACATTCCCGCTACTTTTTTCGGCGCGGGTTTTCTTCGACTTCGTGCCCTTATTCGTTCTCATGGCGATGTCAGTTCTGCCTTTCTCGATGCAGTCGCTCAGCTTCCGCCAAACGTTGCCGGATCAGTTCCATGTCCCTCTTCGGCGTGGCGATGCCACTCTTGGATTTCTTCTGGAAGGCATGCAGCACGTAAATCCCTTCCGCAAAACGAACCGTGTGTACACGGTCCGCCACGTGTCTCCAAGATGGTGCGCAATGATCTCGACGACGGAGCCTCCGCCAAACCCGCGCATGGGCTTCGTCGCAGGATCGCTTTCACCCTCCTGCGCGGCGTAGAGAGCTCGGCCGATGTCGCGGCGGACTGCGCGCGGAAATTCGCGCAAGTCTCTTCGACTCGAACCCACCCACACGACCGGGCGCTCCGCGACAGCCATGATACATATATACGTCTACACGTATAATCCGTCAAGTATCTGTTGGGGAGACTCTACCAACGGGATTTACCAGCGAACCAGGCCCTCAGGGTCCTCCACCAGCACGACTTCATACTTCTCGATCATCGGCATCAGGACGTTTTCCAGTTCGCGCTTCCACAATTCTCCTTCGTAGAACTTGGCCTTCATCGGCTCGCGCGAGGCAAGGTCAGGAAAGCCGCGCATAAAAAAGAATGTGTCAGGATCTTCGATGGAGAGAAATGGACCCAGGATTTTCATCCCGATTTCCGCGTGCGCCGGAATCGACTTCGAGCGGAATATCTCAAGAAATTCGGAGCGCTTGCCCGGCTTGAGTTTGTAAGTGCGCATTTCGATGACCATGGGACCTCCGCCAGCAGCGCGGCCAGCGTCGTCGAGGTACTTTCACTGGGCCACGAATGAGGAAAACATAAGAGAGGATATGCTAGAGAACATGGCGATCGCAAAGCGAAGTCGTCGAAAGCATTCACCACCGTTGCAAGGCCAGAAACTGCGCCGCGCTTTGGAAGCACTTCGTGACACGAAGAGCGGACATCGCGCGCAAGAGCTAAAGAAGGTTATCTGCGATTCGATTTGCGGAGTGTAGATGCCCCGTGGCAAGAACTGAGGACCGAGAACTGAGAACTGCTCTTAACGCCCAGCAACCGCGTGATCAGCCATGCGCTGCTTGTTGTAGCGCAACGCGACGTTCATAAACACATTGCCCAGGGAGGTTTCAAAGCAGATCATCAGTGCTTCCACGTCTTCGCTGGTTTTGTCGCCTTCTTCGGAAACGAGCAGCAGCGGAGGATGCACGCGGAAGTGGAAGCCCTGATCGTTGAGCGCACAGACGGCATTGCCAACGACCTGGTTGGCCAGTTCGAAGATGGTTTCTTTGATCAGCCCGTCGGATTCGGGCAGTTCCGCGCCTGCGTAGTGGCTGGCCACGCGCACGGCGGTTTGCGGCTCGAGGTCCAGAATGATGCGGCCCTCGATGTCGCCGGTAAGCGACACCATGCCGGCCACACCTTTCCGGCGGTAGGCGTCCTCTTCCATCGAGAGGCTGCCCACTTTGGTCGAGCTCTGCAGGCCTTGCGACAACACGGCGTCGGCCGCATTGATGAAAGGCTGAATCAGCTCCATCTTCATGCGATTAGACCCCCGCGCCGGCCGCACTCGCCACTGCGCCGTCTTCTCCGAGCACGTATTTGATGACTTCGTACAGCACTTCCGGCTTCACCGGCTTTTGCACGAAATGCCGCGCCCCGCGCTGCAATGCAGCCACAATGTTTTCCTGATAGCCCACGGAAGACACCATGACGACACGGGCCTCGGGATGCGCCTGGACGATTTTCTCGGCGGCCTCGATGCCCTCCATCTGCGGCATGGTGATGTCCATCAGCACAATGTCGGGATGAGTGCGGTCGTACTCGCTGATGGCGGTCAATCCGTCGCCGGCCTCGGCCGCCACCTGCCCGCCAAAGCTTTCGATCATGCGGGCGAGATTCTTGCGCGCGAACACGGAATCGTCGACGATCAAGTAGCGGATCGGCTGGCCGTCCTTGCTACGCTTCACTGCTGCAAACTGCTCCATAACTGCCTCCTCCAAAAATCCATCACGGCGGTTTCCCGCCGGCCAAGTGACTCAGGTCAACAGAACCGGGGTCAACAGAACCTGGTCAGCAACTCGCTCAACGTCCGGCGCGGAATGCTTTTCCCGCCCCGCCAATACAAAGAGCCTGCAAAGTGGACGAAAGCGTGTCCAAAGCCACCACCCGCGTGGCATAGCCGCGCTCGATTGCAGCCTTTGGCATGCCAAAGACCACACAGGATTCTTCACTCTGCGCAATGGTCATGCCGCCGGCTTTCTTTACCGCGCCCAGACCTTGCGCGCCGTCGTCGCCCATACCGGTCATCAACACCGCGATTGCCATCGAGCCAAACTCCTCAGCCACGCTGCGGAACAAAACGTCCACGCTGGGCCGGTGGCCATTGACCCGTTCCTCCTCAGTCAGGATCACAAGGTCTCCCATGGCCAGGCGCTTCACTTTTATGTGCCGGCTTCCGGGGCAGATCAGCACGCGCCCAGCCTCCAGCATGTCGCCCGATTGGGCTTCCTTCACGCGCAGCGAACACAACTCGTCCAGGCGGCGGGCAAACATGTCGGTAAAGCCCTCGGGCATGTGTTGCACCACCACGATGGCCCCGGGAAAGTCCGGAGGCAGTTGGGCCAGCAGAAACTCAAGGGCTTGGGGACCGCCGGTGGAAATTCCGATTGCCACTAATTTGCTGGGCGCGGGTCCGGCCTTTCCGGCCGAGCCCTTTTTCGGAGGCGCCGGTTGCCGCCACGTTCCTGGGCGGACCACCTTGCATTCGGCGGCCGCGTGGATCTTGGCGATCAACTCCGTCGCCGTTTCGGCCATGTGCGCCGAGGCATCCTGCGGTTTGGCCACGAAGTCGAAAGCTCCCAGCCCCAACGCCTTCAAAGTGACGGAAGCGCCTTCGGTGCTGTGGGAACTGACCACGATGACCGGCACCGGGCGCAGGCGCATAATCTCTTTCAAGGCATCGATGCCGTTCATGCCCGGCATTTCCAGATCGAGCGTGACCACATGGGGTTGCAACTCTTCGATCTTCTTCAGGGCGAAGTTTCCGTCCATCGCGGTGCCCACCACCTCGATCGACCGGTCGGCCTCCAGGATCTGGGGGATCAGCTTGCGCATCAAGGCGGAATCATCCACCACCAGCACGCGTACCTTTTTTGTGCCGGAGTTCATGCTTGACCTCCCGCAGCGCTCAGCGCCAGCCGGGCGCGATCGGCATGGTTCAGCAAGATTCCGCAACTGCTCAGGCCAGCCGCTTCGGGACGGGTGCGGGCGATGTGTTCCACGACCGCCGGCAGATTCAGGATCAGCACTACATGTCCGTTGCCTAGAATCGAAGCGCCGTTCACCAGATCGGTGGCAAAAGTCTGGTCGTCCAAAGCCTTGATGACCAGCTCTTCTTCCCCTTCCAAAGCGTCGACCACGAGCCCGTATTTTCTCTCCCCGACCGTAATGACCAGGATGAACAGCTTGCGCGATTTGCGGTCCGCGTCGGCCGCGGGGGGACGTCCCAGGCGCAGCAGCGGCAGCACCTGGTTGCGCAACTGCAGCACTTCGTAGTTGTCGACCTGATGAACTTCGGATTCGAATGTGCGGGCAATCTGGCTCACCGCGTTCAGCGGGATGGCATACAAGCGCTGCTCCACCCAGAACATTAGAGCTTTAATGATGGCCAGGGTGAGCGGCAGCTTCAGGCGAAACGTCGTGCCCTGGCCCGCATGAGTCTCCACGTGAATTGTGGCCTTCAGCCGCTGGAGTACGCTGTGCACTACGTCCATGCCGACCCCGCGGCCGGAAACTTCCGTGACCTGCTCCGCCGTACTGAATCCGGGCCGGAAGATGAAGTCCAGAGTCTCGGCTTCGCTCAGACGCGGCGCTTCTTCCGCCGTCAGCATTCCCAGTTCGATCGCTTTGCTGCGGATCTTCTGCGCATCGATGCCCCGCCCGTCGTCAACAATCTCGACCACCACCTGATTGCCCTGGTGATAGGCGTTCAGCCGGATCTTTCCCCGCGGAGATTTGCCCTGGGCCCGGCGCTCTTCCGCCGGTTCAATGCCGTGACTCACCGCGTTCCGCACCAGATGCGTCAGGGGCTCGGCAATGGCGTCGAGGATGCCCTTATCGAGGTCGGTCTCCTGCCCACTGAGTTCAAGTTCCACTTCGCGGCCGCACTGCCGCGCCACATCGCGCACGATGCGCGGAAAGCGCCGGAACAACTGGTCGACCGGCACCATGCGAATCTTCATCACCGAACGTTGCAGATCGTTCAGCACTCTGGACTGAAAGGCCATGGCATCGGCGAACTTGCCGCGCAAAGGATCCTTGGCGTGCCGCCTGCCAAACTCGCTGAGCGCCTGCTGCAGCATCGACTTGCCAATGATGAGTTCGCCCACCAGGTTGAGCACGCTGTCGATCCGCCCCGCCTCGACGCGCAGTATGTTTTCCGTAAACGCTTGCGGCAGGCCCGGTTCCGCCGCCGGGGCTTGCGCCTCGCTGGAAGCTGGTTGGTCTGGCACTGAGGTTACGGAAACGGGAGTTCCCGAATCTCGAGCCTCCGAAGCTGCGGCTGCCGCAGTTACAGCCTGGACCGCTGCCGCCGCGGACTGCCCGGCGACTTTTGTAAATGCTTTGGAAGGCGATGCAGCCTGGATCAGGGTCACGTGGACATCGCCTGCAATCGTCGGAATGGCGCACTTGGCGGCAATCTGTTCTTTGGTTTGCAGGCTGGCAAAGATGAACTCAACTTGCCGGGAGGCGGCAGCCGATTTCGCGTCCGGCCGCACCACCAGTACCTGGCCGATTTCCCGGATCGCGTTCTGAATCAGTTGCCGCGCGGCGATCGGCATGGTGCAAAGCGGGTCGATTTTCACCACAATCTCGTACAGCCCCGAGCCGGCGGCCTGCGCCTGGGTGAGAGCGCGCCTTTCCGCATCTGTCCAATCTCTATCGGAGCGTGGGGTGGGTTCTGCAGGTTTTTTCTTGCGCCGCGCTTTCTTGGCCGCCGGGGCCGCGGTCAGCTCGTTGATTTTTTGCCTAAGGCTTTCCGTGGCGGGCAGCGGGTCCCCGCCGTGGTAGGCCGCGATCATTTCCGCAAAGACGTCTGCCGCTGCCAGAGCGATCTCTGCCAGCGCCCCATGGGCGGCGGCGCTCTCCAGCGAAAGCGTATCTTCGAACTGGTGTGCCAGTTCGCTTAACTCGCGCAACCCGCAAGCCGCCGAGTCGCCCTTGAGCGTGTGCACCGTCCGCCGGATCGAACGCACGATCTCCTCATCGCCGGGATGCTTCTCCAGCTTCAGAGATTCTTCGTTCAGCGCCTGCAGCAGTTCCTGCGAGGTCTCAAAAAACAGTTCCCGCAGTTCCGCTCCGCGCTCATCGGGAGGATTCGTCACTCGCGCACCTCAATCCGCTGGTAAGCCGTGCCGCTGTCTTTGTGCACCATGTGAAACTTCTCGGTCAGGCCCAGCAGGCTTTCCGCGTGGCCCACGAACAGGTAGCCGCCGGGATTCAGGCAGCGATAAAACTTTTCGACCAGCCGCTTCTGCTCCGCCTCGTCGAAGTACATCATCACGTTGCGGCAGAAGATCACGTCGTTGCGCTGCGGCAGGTACTCGGTCTTCAGATTGTGAAAATCGAAGTGGATCATCTCTTTCAGCGCCTTCTTCACCGCATAGCGGTCGCCGGCCTTATCAAAGTAGCGCAAGCGGAAGGCGTAATCCACCGCCGCCATTTGATGCTCGTTGTAGAAACCTTCCTGCCCCGTCCGCAGCACCGAATAACTAATGTCGCTGGCCAGGATCTCCACCCGCCAGGGCGGAGGAATCAAGGGTTTGGGCAGCGTCATCTCTACCGGCAGCGGATTGCGCAGGTAGTAGTAGGCCAGCGTGTCAGCTGCCATCATGCCCAGCGTGTAGGCCTCTTGCCCGGTCGAGCAGCCCGCGCTCCACACCCGCACCGAATATTCCCGGTGGGCCTGCTTGCGTTTCAGCAACTCCTCCAGCACGTGTTTTTGGAACAAGTCCAACTGCGCCTTGTGCCGGAAAAAGCTGGTTTCGTTTACAGTCAGGTTCTCCACCAGCCTGGATAGTTCCGCCTTGCCTTCCTGGCTGATCAGCAGCCGGTAATAGGCGTAGAAGGAATCGACGCGGCATTCCTTCAGCCGCCGCAACAGGCGGTCCTGCAGAAAGTGCGTGCGCCGTTCGTCGAAGTGCATGCCGCACTCCTGATATACCAGCGTCTGCAACAGCCGCAGTTCCGCATCCGTCAAGATAGGAGCCGGTGCCGCTCCGAGTGTGCTCATTCGTTCTCTCGTTCTCCGCCGAGTTTCACTCTATGTCCCTTATGCAGCCCATCTGCCTGCTTGGCCCCACGAAACTTCACCCGCGAAGCCTAGCGCGCTGCAGTTGCCCGCGCTTCTGCCTTGGCAGTCTTGCTTTCTGCGCTCCCGCCACCCTGCAGCAGGCTGGCCGGAGCCAACAGTTTGGTCATGTCGAGCAATACGATCAGGCGGCCTCGAACCTTGCCCAGTCCGGTAACACAGTTCAGTCCGCCTTCCTGGAATACGGCTGGCGGAGCCTCAACGTCTTCCCCGGCAATCTTCAGTACCTCGGTCGCCGAGTCCACAATCAATCCCGCCAGCTTGCCGGAGTGTTCCACCACCAGAATCCGGTTCTGTTTTTTCAGCGTGGCGAGCTTATCGCCAAAGCGCTTGCGCAAGTCCATCACCGAAACGATCTTGCCGCGCAGGTTGATCACGCCCTCCAGATAATCGGGCGCATCGGGGACCACGGTGATCTCGGGCACGCGCACAATTTCGTGCAGCGAAGTGATGGGCACGCCATACGTCTCGCGCCCTACTTGGAAGCCCACGATATGGAGTTCACGGTTCATACTTGTTCCGAGTACCGAGTACCTAGTACCGAGTTAAAGGCACCCTCGCGCGGCACTAGGTACCAGGTACTCAGTACTATCTAGCTGCCGCTGCCCGGCGCGCGGGCTGCGATTTCTCTTCAGTGGCCTGCCGCGAGGCTTCTTCCAGCGTGAAGCGGTCCATGAAGTCGAGCAGGCCGCGCGACATCTTGGACATCTGCTCGGCCGACGCCGCCAGTTCGGTTGAGCCGGAGGTCAACTGCTGCACCAGTTCTCGCATCCGCTCCATGGCCTTGACCACGGCGTGCGCGCCCGAGGCCTGTTCCTCCACCGCCGAGTTGATTTCGTGGGTGATTTCGTTCAGCCGCGTCGTAGCCCGCGCGATCTGCGACGAGCCATGCGATTGTTCGTTGGTGGCCGCGCCGATTTCCTGGGCGAACTTGTACACCTCGGTGACCACGTTCGAGATCTTGCGCAGCGCCCCGTTCAACTCGCCGCCCAGATCCAGCCCTTCGTTCACGATCCCGGTGGAGCGCTCCATGTTTTCCACGGCCTTGCGCGCTTCCTTCTGAATGCTCTGGATCAGTTCCGAGATTTCCTTGGTCGACTGCGCTGACTTTTCCGCCAGCTTGCGGACTTCGTCCGCCACCACCGCGAAGCCCAGGCCGTGCTCGCCGGCGCGCGCCGCTTCGATGGCCGCGTTCAGCGCCAGCAGGTTGGTCTGTTCCGCCAGATCGTCGATGACTTCGATGATCTTGCCGATGTCGTCGGCCCGCTGTCCCAGCGCTCCAATGATTTCCCCTGAGGACGTGATGGTCGAGTTGATGCGGTTCAGGCCGTCGGTGGCCTTTTCCATGGTGGCGATGCCGCTGTGCACCTCTTCCCGCGAACGATTCGAGATGTCGAGCAGCACTTTGGCCGTGTCGGCCACGCGCTGGATGGACGCCACCATCTGATCGATCGATGCCGAAGTCTCACTCACGCTGGAAGCCTGCACCTGCGTGCTCTTCACCATGTTCTGCACGTTCACGCTCATCTCGTGCATGGTGCTGGTGACTTCGTCGATGGCCGAGGAAGCCTGCAGGCCGATCTTGGCGGAATCGTCGGAGGCGTTCGCCACCTGCCCGCTGGCGCTGGCCACCTGTGCCGAAGCGTCGCGCACGCTGCGCACCAGCCGGCCCAGACCATCCACCATCTTCGCGAACGCGTTGCCTAACGTGTCTTGCGGGGAGCGGGGCTTGACCTGAACCGTAAGGTCTCCCCCGGCAATCGACTCGGAAACGCCCGCCATCTCCTTCAGATACTTCACCATCTTGGAGAAGCTGCGGGCCAGTTCTCCAATCTCGTCATCGCGCCTCACGTCGATGCTGTGCTCCAGATCGCCGGTATCGCCGATTTGCCGCGAGACCTGCATCAGATTGGTCAGCGGCCCGGTGATCGACTTGGCGGTAGTGACGGCGACCCAGATGCCCACCACCAGCGCGACCAGCGTGCTCACGATGGAGAACAGGATGGTCAGCGCACTCGCCGCTGCATCCGAGCTGCGCCGGGCTTCGACCAGCTTGCGGTTTTCCGTATCCGCCACGTCGAGCGCGTCCGTCGAATTCTTTACCCAGGAGGAAGCGTCTTTCTGGAGATAGTAAATCTGCAATTCGGCAACCGTCGCGTTGCCCGAATCCACGTCCCTGCGTTTCTCGACCAGAGGCTGGGCGAATTCCTTGCCCCAGGCTTGCTCCAGTTGTCCTACCTTGTCGAGGGCCGTTTTTTCCTGATCGGAGTTGGACAGCGATCTGCCCAGTTGCAGTTTCTCGTGGAGCGTGCGCAGGCCCGCATTCATGAGCTCCACTTCCCGGGTATCGCCGCTCAGCAGGTAGTTGCTCAGGTAGAGGCGGTTCTGCATCATCTGGAAGCGCACCTGGTTGGTGGCGTCCGCCAACTCGAGCGAGGCTCTGGCCGCGTCCTTGGCGGCGTGCTCTCGTTGCACCGCCACCAGGTTCACGATAAACAGCACCACCACCATGCTGAGGATGATTCCGAAGTTCTTGTACAGCTTCTTGCCGATCGTCATGCCGTTTCCTCCCGGCCGCCTGTTTGCAATCACCCTATCGATTAGGTTCGAACTTGAAGTTCACAATGCCCGAACTCTCCCCCGCCGCCGGCTCAAAGCGCCATTTCCTGACTGCGTCCAGCGCCGCATTGGCCAGCACCGGATGCCCGCCCACTACCTTGGCCTCTTTCACGGCCCCATTCGGCGCCACCACAACCTCTACCTTCACCGTGCCCGTGATGTTCATCTTCCGCGCCAGTTCGGGATACGCCGGCTGCACTTTGCTCTTAACCCGACGCACGATTTCGCTTTGTGAGTCCTGCGCTCGAAGCCCTGCCACTCCGGTGCCAGCCGCTATCACTAATACCGCCAGCAGCGCTCCCGTTCGACGTAAAGACACAGTTCCTCCCTGGCAGTAATCCTGGTGATACCAGTGGAGCAACACCTGGGCCACGCCTAAGCTTTGGAAGAAACCAAGGTAATGTCGGATATGTATCTGATAAACAAAGACTTAACGTGGTCGCGGTACGCCCTCCCGGACCGCACTTCACGGTTAACGCTGTCTCATCGCCAGTTTCGCCACCATCGATTCTCACACTGAGATCACGAACCCCGTTTTTCTCGGGATTTGACACCTTAGGCACCCATCTGCCCATTTCCCTTGACTCAAATTGAGATGGCGGATAGTTTTCCATTAGATTCAATCACTTGTGAGAATCGTGAGAACGTGTGCCGGAAGCTGGTGACGCTCTGAGGATGGCCGGAGTCAATTCGACGCCGACGCCGGAAGGCCGCAGTCTGCCCAACTCCGACGACGCCTTTCAGCAACTCCTCCTGCGGATTGCCGCCAAGGCTGCGGAACGCGGCGGCGCCAGCTCGCTGATCCAGTTCTTTTGCCGCGCCACCCGCGAATTCTTCCAGGCCAGCGGGGTTTATTTCTGGCGGCGTCACGCGGGCGACGAACTCGTCGGAGAACAGGCCGACGGTAAGCTGGCCGAGCGTTTCATTGGCATCCGGCTGCTATTCCAAGACAGCGCCAACACTGCCGAGGCCGTGCGCAAGCGTCGCACGATCATCGTCGATGAGCTGCAGTTGAGCCAGACCCTTCCCGCCCTGCGCCAGTTGGGGCTCGCTCCCTGATGGTTGCTCCTCTGGTGGTCTTCGATGAAGTCGTCGGTGCGGCGACGTTCCTGCATGATTCGGAAGAAGGGTTCTTTGACGAGGATCTCGCTGCCAAGGCAACCATCCTGGCCGGACAACTCGGCAGCTTGCTGGAAGCAACCCGGCTGGGCGAAGCCTCGCGCGAGGAACACCGCCGGACCGAGATCCTCGCCGAGGTAGCGACCGCGCTGCACGGCACTCCCGACGTAGCCGCCGTCATCGAGGCCCTGGCTGATCGTCTCCGGCTGCTGTTGCGTACGCGTTTGGTCTCGGTTCTTCTGCGCCGCGAGGGGCCCTTCGAGCTGCGCGCCGTGTCCGCCGAAACCCCGCAGCTGGCCACTTCTTTCCGGGCTGGACACGACCGCCAGACCATTCGCTTCGCCGCCGATCTGGCGCAGCGCGCGGTTTCCGCCGGAGAGGCCATCACTATCTCCATCGGCGGGGAACTGCACTCGCTCGGCAACATGATCTCTCCGGGAATGCTGATCGCCGTGCCCTTCCGCACTTCGCGCACACAGGGAGCGATCCTCGTTTATCCCCGCGCCGACGGAATTTTTACCGCCGACGAGAAGTCGCTGGTCGCGGCCATCGCCGGCTTCGGCGCGGTCGCCGTGGCTCACGCCGAACTCTGTGCCACCGCGCAAGGCCAGGCGCACGAATTGCACCAGTTGCTCGAAATCTCTTCCGAACTCAGCTCCAGCGGGGACCTCGAACATTTTCTGCAGGCCTTCGTGGTGCGAGCCTCCGATTTCCTCGGCTATGGCCGGTGTTTCATCGCCCTGCAGGAAGACGGACAGTTTCGCGTTCGCTGGGGCGTCACTCGAGGCGAGTCGCGCCGTGTGGACACCGTTTTCCCCGAGGGCATCGCCACCCGCGCCCTGCGCGAAAAAGAAGTCTTCTGGTCCGACGATCTGACACAAGTGCCTGGCGCGAACCTCGAGATTCTCGCGCAATACCACGCCCGGCAGTTGCTGGCGGTGCCTTTGTTAGGCGCCGACGGAAAAGTGCTCGGCATGTTTGGTGTGCTGGACCGTCTCGACGACACCGGCATTTCCCAGCAGGACATACGCCGCGCTCGCGCCCTCGCGGCCCAGGTCTCGGTGGTGCTCGAAGTCGCCCACAACCTGCATCAGTCCGAGCGGCATCGCAAGCGCTCCGAGGCGCTTACGCAACTGGCGCGCGAAATTGATGGCCTGCTGCGCCTGCCCGATTTCGCCGGCAAGTTTGTCGAGCGCGCCATCGCACTCGCTGGCGCCCAGGCGGGTGCGGTCGCCTTGTTTCACGAAGGACGATTCCAGACAGTCGCGCTGCATCCCCCGCTCTCCGCCCTAGGCACCAGCCAACATCTACGCAATCAGGACGCACGCGATGTACACGACCAACCCCATCCCAGCCAGGATATTTCGCGTAAAGACCTCACCGCGGCTCACCCCGTCGCCCTCCGCGCCGAAGATCGTGCGCTGCAGCAGCAATTTGCGCAGGCCCTTTCCGAATTGGTCGCGAAGCGGGCGGAACCCATCGTCTCAGGCTCCGCCGCCGAACTGCTCGGTCCTGACCTGGCGTCGAGCTGGGGCTGGAACGATTTGGTCGTGGTTCGACTTCCCGGTCTCCACGGAGATCTTGCCGGTTTGCTCTGCCTCTCCGGACGCGGCCGCCCGCTCACAGCCGATGACCGTGATCTGCTGGAAGCGATAGCCGGACACGCCGCCATGGCGCTGGAAAATGCCCGCCTGTTCACTCGCATCGAACAGTCGAACCGCCACTGGCTGGAAATCTTTGACGCCATCCCCGACTTCATCGTAGTCCACGATGAATCCGACAAGGTCCTGCGCGTGAACCGCTCTCTGGCTGCGATGATCGGCGTCGCTCCCCGCGACCTGATCGGCGTCAACATGCGTGCTCTGCTGGCCCTGACCAGCGAAGCCGCGCTTTATTCCTGTCCTTTTTGCCGCGCCATGGGCGAGGACAGCGACGAGTTCGTCCATCCCGCTCTCGACCGCACTTATCTGGTTTCAACTTCGCGCGTTCACGGCGCTTCCGGCGAAAGCCTGCAAACCATTCATGTGCTCAAGGACATCTCCGACCGCCGCGAGGCCGAGCGCCGCTACCGCGAATTGTTCGACAACATCCAGGAAGGACTATTCTTCAGCACACCCGAGGGCCGGTTTGTCGAAGTCAACGATGCCCTGGTGGCGATGCTGGGCTATTCCAGCCGTGAAGAACTCCTGCAGGTGGACATTCCCAACCAGGTCTATTTTTCTCCTGAGCAGCGCCAGCGCCACGCCGAGGCCATGGAAAACGATGGCCATCTGCGAAACTATGAAGCCACGCTCCGCCGCAAGGACGGCTCTCTCATCTACGTGCTCATCAACGCTTTCGGCATGTACGACAATCTTGGCCGCTTGTTGCAGATTCGCGGCTTGATGCTGGACGTCACCGGCGTTCACACTTATCAATCGGAGTTGCACCGCGAGCGCGACTTCTCCGGCAAGATCCTCAGCAACACCCAGAGCTTCATTCTGGTTTCCGACGCTGGCGGCCTCGTCAGCTACGCGAACCGCCGCTGGTTCGAAGCTGGATTCGAGCAGCGCGAACTTCTCGGCCGTCCTCTGTTGGAACTCGCCGCTCCGGGCTACGTCCGCCCCTTGGCGGATGCGCTGCAGGCCACTCTGCGCGGCGGACAGGTCGACAATCTGGAACTGCAGATCATGCGCGGCAACGGCCATGCCGGCCAGTTCTCCGTCAACCTCAGCCCCATGCGCGACGAGCAGGACAACATCAACAGCATCGTGGTGGTCATGACCGACATCACCGACTCCGCCGAACTGCGTGACAAACTCGTCCACGCCGAGAAGTTGGCGGCGGTGGGACAACTGGTTTCCGGCGTCGCTCACGAAGTAAATAATCCGCTGACCGCGATTCTCGGCTTTGCCGACCTGCTCATGGAGAATCCCGAGCTTCCAGAATCTGCGCGGAAAGATCTGCGTGTCATTCTGCAGGAAGCCCAGCGCACCAAACAGATCGTACAGAACCTGCTCAGCTTCGCCCGCCAGATGCCGCCGCAGCGCAACGCCGTGCAGCTCAACCTGATCCTGCGCCGCACCATCCAGTTGCGCTCCTACGACTTCAACAGTCACGGCGTCGAAGTCATCGAACACCTCGACGAGGGACTGCCCGACGTCATCGGCGACGCCCACCAACTGCAGCAGGTTTTTCTCAACATCCTGAACAACGCCTACGACGCCGTGCACGAAGTCGGCCGCCCCGCCCGCATCGAGATCATGAGCACCAAGGCCGGCGATGCCGTCGAAGTTTCTTTCCGCGACAACGGCTATGGCATTACCCATCCTGACCGCATTTTCGATCCCTTCTTCACCACCAAAGAGGTCGGCAAGGGAACCGGCCTTGGCCTCAGCATCTGCTACGGCATCGTGAAGGAGCACGGAGGCGAGATTCTTTGCCACAACAACACCGATGGCGAGGGAGCCACCTTCATCGTCCGCTTTCCCGCAGCGCCCCACATTGCCTCTCTGGGTGTGGCCGCAGGAGTGATACAAAAATGACAACCCATGCCATTCAACGAGCCCTCTTACCCGTTCTGCTCATCGAAGACGAGCCTTCCATCATGGCTCTGGTGAGCGCCACTCTCGAGCGCAACGGCTATGAAGTCGTCTGCATCGAGTCCGGCGCCGAAGCCCTCCGTCTGCTTGAAAAAGGCCAGTTCCTGGGTGTGGTCTCCGACATGCGCACGCCCGGCGGCGTTGACGGCGCCCAGGTGCACACCTGGATTTCCGCCCATCGCCCCGATCTCGAAAATAAAGTCGTCATCATTACCGGCGACTATGCCAACGAAGAAACCGTCACCACCTTGCGCAAGATCGGCGCGCTTTATCTGGAGAAGCCGTTCCGCGTGCAGGACCTCATCTCCGCTGTCGAGAAAACTATGGGGAAGGCCCGGTGAGCGCCGCGTTGAGCAAACCGCTCTTAAGTAAGGAAGACCTTCGCGTCCGTCTGCTGATCGTGGACGACGAGCAGAGCATCCGCAAGCTCTGCGTCACCGTGGGCGAAGCCCTGGGCTTCATCTGCCTCGAAGCCGATAGCGGCGAGTCCGCTCTGGCCCTGCTCGAAGAGCAACCGGTGCACATGATCCTCAGCGACATGGTCATGCCGCACATGTCCGGCCTCGAATTCCTGGAGCGAGCGAAGAAACTTCTGCCCCGCACCGAAGTAGCGCTCATGACCGGACACGGCTCGATCGAAACTGCTGTTCAAGCCATGAAGCTCGGAGCGTACGACTACATCACCAAGCCGTTTTCTCCTCTCGAAGAACTCCGGCTGTTTCTGCGCCGCATGGCCGAGAAAGTTCGTCTAGTCGAGGAAAACGAATTCCTGCGCCAGCGCATGGATTCCGAAACCGCAGTGCACGGCATCGTCGGCTCCTCGGCAAAGATTCAGGAAGTGCTGCGCGTGGCCTCGCGGCTCAAAGACACGCGCACCGCAGTTCTTATCTCCGGCGAGAGCGGCACCGGCAAAGAGCTTATCGCCCGTGCCATTCATTTCCGCGGCGCATTCGCCAACCGTCCCTTCGTCGCCGTCGATTGCGGCTCGCTCGTTCCCACACTGATCGAAAGCGAACTCTTCGGCTACGAAAAAGGAGCCTTCACCGGCGCTCTGAAATCCAAGCAGGGACTCTTTCAATCCGCTGACACCGGCTCGGTCTTCCTCGATGAAATCGGCGAGTTGCCGCTGGAGTTGCAGGCCAAGCTGCTGCGCGTACTGCAGGAAAAAGAAGTGCGCCCGGTAGGCAGCAACCAGCGCGTCAAAGTGGACGTGCGCATCATCGCCGCCACCAACCGCGATCTCGAAGCCGCCTACAAAGCTGGAACCTTCCGCAAAGATCTTTATTTTCGACTTAACGTTGTTACGGTTCACGTTCCCGCATTGCGCGAGCGCCGCAGCGATATTCCCATGCTGGTGAACTGGTTTTGTGAACGTTACGCTCCGGGCGGGGACCTGCGCGTTTCGAGCGCCGCCATGAAAGCCCTGATGAATTACGACTGGCCGGGCAACGTGCGCGAGCTGGAAAACTGCGTAGAGCGCGCCGTAGCCCTCGGCAACGGAAACTTGATCGACCTGGGCGATCTGCCTCCTACCATCGCCGCCTTGAACGCGCCCGCATCCCGCTCAGCCTCGGAATCCGCGCCCGAGTTGCTCTCCGATCTAACGGCCTCCGGCGAGTTGAGTTCAGTTGGGAGAGCGCCCGCAGTTCCGCTCTCCACCACCGATTTGGAAGACATCGAACGCGCCACCATCCAGCGCGTCTTCGAGCAAGTCAAAGGCGACAAAGCCCTCGCCGGACGCATGCTCGGCATAAGCCGCGCCACCCTCTACCGCAAACTAAAACGCTACAACATCAGCGGAAGCCCAGCCTCCGGATCGTCAAGCCACACCCTTCAGTAAGCTCGCGAGAAAAAAAGCACCCTGAGGAAACCCAGGGTGCTGGATGATTCTTTAATCGAAGTACAACTCAGCCTCTACCCGCCCTTCTTTTCCTCCTCCTTCTTCTTCTGCTCGGGCGTCTTCGGCGCGGGCTCCTTCTTTGGAGGAGCCGCCGGTTTCGCAGCTGGCGGAGGCGTGCGCTGCTCCGGACGCGCGGCCGGAGGAGGCGTTTGCGGCCGCGGAGCGGGCGCGGGACGGCTGGCTTCGGGCCGCGCAGGTTCCGGGCGATTCGGCTGTGCCACGGGCGGGCGTTCGTTGCGCGCCGGTGGCTCCGCGGGCTTAGTGGTTTCAGGACGGCTCGGTGGCGTCACCGGCGGACGGTTTGCTTCAGGGCGGTTCGGGGTCGGCTGTGCTGCGGGCGGGCGTTCGTTGCGCGCCGGCGGTTCAGCGGGTTTAGCGGGTGCAGGACGGTTCGGTGGCGTCACCGGCGGACGATTTGCCTCAGGGCGGCTTGGCGTCGGCGGTGCTGCAGGCGGGCGCGCCGGCGGCTCTGCGGGCTTAGTGGCTTCAGGACGGCTCGGCGGCATCACCGGCTCACGATTCGGCGCCGGACGAGCGGGCTCAGATGGAGCGGGCTGACGCGTTGGTTGTGCCGGCGTCGGCTGCGGAGCGGGACGGCTCGGCTGCGGCGGAGCAGGCGCGGCTGGCCGCTCGTTCGCAGCAGGCTGATTCGCAGGGCGGTTTGCCGGCTGATTCGCCGGCGCCGGTGCTGCAGGCTGATTGGGCCGCGCCGCAATCGGCGGAGGGGCCGTATGTGGCACATTGGGCGTCGCAGGTTTCGCCGGAGGCGCCACCTTCACCATGGGATGCGCCGCAGCCGCGCTGACGGCCGGACGCAGCGTCTGCACCTCGGTTCTCGCCAGCGGCTGTCCGGGATGCGCTGCCAGAGCCTGCTGCTGTTTCGCAAAAGGCACTGGCGGTGGCGGCGGAGTTTTCTTGGCGACAACTTGCCGGTTCGCTACCGCTGCCGGAGGCGCGGCTACCCGGCCTGCCGTCGCAGCTTTCCCGCCGAAAACGCTCTCTCGTGTCGGAGCCACCGCAACCCGGGCATTCATCGGCGCGGCGGCGATTTCGCGCGCACTCACCGCAACCGACGCTTTCGCCACCGGCTGTGCGCTCGTGAACGCGTGTTGCGGCACCACCATCACCGCGCCCTGCACGTTCCGGTTCGCATACGTGATGTTGGTGATGTTTGTGGTTTTGTTGATGATGGTCGTGTTATAGACGTTGGTCACCTGCGTGACATTCACCGTGGTATTGCTGACGTTGACGCGATTCACGTAAGCCTGACTGACGTGATACGACGGCACATAAACTTCCCGCGGCCCAAGCGGGAACCATCCCACATTTCCGCCGAATCCTCCGGGTCCTCCGCCTATAAACACCACCAGCGCTGGCGCGTACACTGCGCGCACCGCCACCGGACCCGCAACCCAACCCCAGCGTCCGCCGACCGTCACCCAGCGTCCGTAATGGAAAGGAGCGTAGCCCCACGGAGCATCATCCACCCAAGTCCATCCCCAGGGAGAAATCCAAGACCAATGGCCATCGTGATAAGGCGCCCAACCTACCGCAACCTGGGGAAACCAGACGTGTCCGTAGTTCGAATCGTCGCGCCAGTCGCCGTGGTCGTCGAGATCGTCATAGCCGACCACATCGTGCGACAGATACTGGGCGGAACGCGAAGAGTCGTAATGGTGATCGCGATCCTCGGACCAGCGGTCGAATTCGTCGAAGCCGGGCATCGGCCCGACATCCGCGTAAAGTGTGTCGGTTCCGCTGAGTGTAGCTCTCTGTCCCGAGATCAAATCGTAGCTTTGGCCGCCGCCGGTGGACTCGCCCTCACCGATGCGGACGTTGACAACCGTGTTCCCGTCCGCATTCACCGCCACCCGATAACGGCCGGGCTTAAAGATGGTAAACGCCTGGTTCGGCGTATCGACCTCAAAGACATCATTCTCAGCAAGCCGGCGCACCGAAACATTGATCTCGCCAGAAGTAAGCTGGATCTGAACCGTGTTGTCATCGAGGGACAGGAAAGAGAAGCCGGTGTTGGACGCCAGCCGGATCGTGGCCGATCCCAGTTGTACTTCGGCGCGCGAATCCTGATCGGTCCAGAGCTGGTCGCCGCTGCTCATCGGGCGGTTGGGAACGGCTCCCACCCATTCGGTTTCGCCGGCGGGCTGGAAGGAAACCGAACCTTGCAGATAGCCGAGGCGCGCGACGCGGCTCGGCGGATCGTCCTGTTCCTGATCTTGAGCAGATGATCTTGACGGTAGAACGATGGTGGCGAGCGCGATCCCAAGCACAGCGCTCCACCAGCCTAGCTTCATCAGTGTTGTTTTCATAGAAGGTATGTCTCCCAAGCTTTCTTCGCGGGACGCGAGTCTCGCGGAACTAACGCCAAATTCTGAGGACGGAGATGGCGGCTGTCAACAGGGTTCCCCGAGCACGCGCGACATGAAAGGAGCGCCCCGAACAGGCGAACGCATTAGGCCGACGCGCTCAGTGGATTGTTTATTGGAATAAGCATACCAGAAAAACGCCCGCCACTTTTTGACAGGCGCTCCCCGGACAGGCAACATGTCCTCTACCACGAGATGCAGGGAGCAGCGATGGAAGGCGAGAGCCCGGCCTCTACCAAGAAGAGCGAGATCGTCACTGACCGGAGTCTGTGCACCGGGCCTGTGCTGGCGATCGTAGCAGCGATCGCTGCGCTCGGCGGACGTTTCTTCCTGGTGATCTGGAAGTACTCGATCAATGTTTTTTTCTATGATCAGTGGGAGTACATGACCCCGTTCTTCCGGCATCGGCCGAGTATCACCGAACTCTTTTTCCTGGAGCCCGCTGGGGGGCCGATCCGTGAAGGACTGGGCCTTATTCCCGACAAGTTCCTCTATCCCCTGACCCACTGGAACGTGCGCATTGATGCGTTCATTGTTGGGGGCGGTATCTTCGCCGCCATGCTGCTCGCGCTGCGGTTGAAGCGCAAGCTGTACGGCGCGCTTTCGTATTCGGATCTGGCGATTCCAGCAATCTTCCTGACCCTGCAGCAATATGAGGCGATGTTGGGCACACCGAATCCCGGCTACAGCGGCCTTCCGCTGCTAATGATGATGCTGTATTGCCTCGCCCTCCTGGGGCGCAACCGGCCGTTGAAATACACATTGGTGTTGACGCTGAATTTTTTCCTCATCTACACCGGTTGGGGCTTCTTCATGGGCGCGGTCACGGTCGGGGTGTTCCTGTTCGAGTGCTACTGGAGCTGGCGCCGCCTGACAACCGTCCCGCTCAGCCAGGCAGCAACCGGGCTTTTTGTGGCCACTGCCTCCTTGGCGTCTTTTTTTCTCCATTACACTTTTTCTTCGGGCGTGGATTGTTTCGAGGTTCCTCTTCGGCGTTTTCTGCAGTATCCGCAGTTCACGGCGTTAATGTTTGCGGCGTTTGTGGTTCCAAGGCCCCTGCACATTTCGGCAGGAATGACGGTCCTGGGTGCGGCAATACTCCTGGCTGTGATAGCTGTGCTGGGCTGGCATTTACTCCATCTGCTGAAGGACCCGCGTGCCGACGCACACCTGATCGGCGCGGTTCTCTTGAGCTATTCTCTGTTGTTCGCCACCAATGCCGCGGTCGGGCGCCTCTGCTCGACCTTGAGACTGGCCTATTCGTCGCGCTACATCACGCTGCTGATTCCGGCGTTCCTGGCCCTCTACTTCTATCTGCTGTCCAAGTCGTGGCGCGGCCAGCGGAAGTTCGTCCTGACATTATGGGTTCTATTGCTCCTGCCTGCCGCTGTGCGGAAACCATGGGAGGACATCAGGTGGTATTCCAGCGGCAAGCGCGACTGGGTCAACTGTTATGTGCGGACGGAGAATATTCACGACTGCGACCGGAGCGCTAACTTTACAGTCGATCCCTATCCCGGACAGCCCGGCCTGCAATCGAAGCTGGATTATCTTAAGCAGCATCGGCTGAACTTGTTCGATGAACCTGGTCCTAAATAGTTGGTCGGGATGAAGTGAGACTTCCGTCTCACCGTGAGACGACGATTTCGCGGATACATCTGTCAAGCGAGGGTTCCGCTTCTAACCTGCTGAAAAATCTAGCGCCTGAGTGCTAATCCTTCCGTTCCGCACTGTGGTCTTGCTCGTGCTCCTCTTTCTGTCATAACCGCGTGTTCTGGCTCCCCCTGTGCTCTTCCTAACCGGGAAGAGGGGGGAGCCAGCCGCTTTTATCAGTTCGGTCTAGCAAGCAAGAACAACAGGTTCCTCACCGGGCTTTCAGCCCGGCTCGGAATGTCAAGTTTCTTGGTTAGGGAAAGGGTCTCATCGCTTGGCGCAACCAGCCACAGCTCCATCGCGGAGGGCGCAAACCAGTACGGTCGCCGATCTGGCGCGCTTCTTTCCCGAAGCCACGCCGGTTCGCATTCCGGTTCAGTTCACCCGCCGCAACACGAGTAGCGGCAGCCAGCCCGGCGGCGTGCCGGAAAGCACCGTCATCGAATTCGGCACCTCGCGCGAAGTTCTGTTTGCCTGCACCACGCCGCTGGAGTTTGCCGACATCCTGCGGCTGCGCAACTCGGATGGCTCACTCGATACGGAAGCCTCGGTGGTCGCGGTGCAATACCATCCCGGCAAAACCATTGTGGCCGCCCGCTTTGTCACCTCAGTTCCCAACTGGATCGTGAAACCATGACGCAATCGCAACCTTCGGGAGCAACTCCAGATGCCGCGGCCCTGTGGTCAAGCATGCGCCGCCTGCATCCTATTTACGCTGAACTGGCGCGCGAGTTCGTGATCGACGCGCCCTCCTGTGCCGATCTTGAGGCCAACGAGGACTCGCCCGCTGCGGAGTCCGTGGAGCAGGCCCAGCAATGGCTGAACCAGATGGATGAGAAAATCCAGGTTCACCAACTGCGCCAGTTTCTGCAGACCAGTTCGCTGGTCGATGCCGAAGGCCTGGTTCTCCTGCTGCGGCACTTCCTGTCCAAGACCGCGAAGACCGACTCCTTGCGCGACAAGATTGATTTCCTGCTGGTGCAATATTTCAGCCAGGGCGCGCCCACCGAACTGGACGACAACCACGCCGATCTCGCTTATGTGGCGCAGGGGTTGCATCCGGTTCTCGGCCAAGTGGAACTCAAGGCGCCGGTGTGGCTGAATGCCTTGGACCGCGTGCTCGATTCCGCGCGCCGCTGCCGCTCGCTCGACGAACTGCTGCATGGCGGCGTGCTGGAACAGGGACGCAAGGCCAAAGCTCAGGCCGGCGATCTGTTCTACCTGCCCATCGCCCTGGTTGCCTTTACCCGCTTCGGATATCTGATGCGGCGCGCCTTCTTCCGCCTCATGCTGGCCGATCTCAACAACATTCTCGACGGGCTTACTGAGCTGGAAGAAAAAGGGGTTGAGACGATTGATTGCCGGCGGGCGCAGTTCTCCCAGCAAGAACCGATCATTCGCTTGCGGATGATCTGCCAGTCGTGGAAGGTCATGTTCCAGGCCGAGTATTCTTCCGGCCAGCCGCTGCGCATGCTAGTGGACCTGAGGGCTTCGGTTGACGGAGCCTTGGGCCGCGCTGTGGTTGCCGGAGGCGACGGGAAAGCCGCGGGAGCTGCATCCGCGAAAGCCGCGCCCCGAGCCGCCGCCGCTGCTGCTGGAGCTGGCGGCAACGCCACGACCGCGAACGCAGCGGACCTGAGCCAGACTTCACGTGAAGCAGATGCCAAGCCGAAAGCCAGGTTCGCCGTAGATGATGCGGAGACTCCCGAATTCGAAATCTCGGCCGCGTCACCAGAGTGGGATCCCGATGAGGACTCGCACTCGGGCAAAGAGAAGAGTTAGCGGAGCAGTCGCAGGCAGGGGCACAACAAGAGTCCGTTAAGGACGGAAAGACAGGACTCCCGCGAACTCGGCGGGACTCCACGAAAAGGAAATTTGCAAGTGGATCAACCGACCGTACTCGTTATCTCCGACGATGTGGAATTTTCCCGGAGCATCACCGCACGCTGGCAGATGGAGCGCCACGTGCCCACGTTCACTATGCTCAGCGGAGATCTCTGGCCACGTTGCATTGATAACTTTGCGGTTGCGATCGTCGGGCCGCTGCGCCGCGAGCTGCTTTCGGTGGTTCTGGAACCCCTGCACTCAACCCAGCAACCTTTGTTCTGCGTGTGTCGCGATGCTGCCACTGCGCAACTGGTACGCGAGCGCTGGCCGCGAACTTCGGTGCTGCGCTGCGACGAGAACTGGCTCAACGTGCTGGTTCCGGCGGCGGGCGAAGCCGTGCTTCGCGCCAGCGCCGAAACCCGCGCCCGCGCCGCCGAAGAGGCTTGCGCCATGCTCGAACGCCAGGCCATGCTTGGCCGCTACATGCTGGAGATGCGTCACGGATTGAACAACGCTCTCACTTCGCTGCTGGGCAATTCCGACCTGCTGCTGATTGAACCCGGCAGCCTCTCGGCTCAGGCCCGGGCGCAGATTGAAACCATTCGCAACATGACGCTGCGTATCCACGAGGTGTTGCAACGCTTTTCGTCGCTGGAAAAGGAAATGAACGTAGTAGCCCAGCAGGTGGAACGGGATTCGGGCAAGTACCGAATCGCCGCCGCAGCGGGCGACTGAAGCGAGACTGAGGCCTGGCACGGAGTACCGAGGTACCAAGAACTGAGAACTGAATCCGGCTCCCCGGCCGTTTGCGGAAAGACTTTATGCATAAGTTAATCGCGACCAGCACCATCCTCGAACACGAGCTCTCGGAGCTGCGCCTCCTGATCGAGCGCCAAACCGGAGTCGTTCTTGATTGTCCCAACAGCGCCCTGGCCGCGCACGTCGCCGATTATGTTGAGGCCCAAGGCCTGGGATCGTCGACCACGCTTCTGGAACGTCTTCGCTCCTCTGACCAGGATCCTTCCAGCCTGCCGTCGCTACTCGAGGGGCTGGTGAACACGAATACTGGTTTCTTCCGTCATCCCGGAGCGCTCAATGCTCTGACGCGTCAGGTGATGCCGCAGCTTTGCGCTCGCAAATCGGCCGACGGTCCCAGCCCGCTTCGCATCTGGAGCGCGGGCTGCGGCAGCGGGGAAGAGACATACTCCATCGCCATGGCTACCTGCGATGCGTTGAGCCACAACGGCGCCAGTTCCGGGAATAACGGAAACACTTCGAGCGTTGGCAACGGCAATGGAAACGGGAAGTCCGCCGCTCGCGGCGGAGGCATTGCCGAGAGTGCGCCGGCCACTTCTGTCTCCGCGAACTTCAGCGCAGGATTGTCGATTCACATCGTAGGCAGCGACTTGCTGCCGCACAACATCGAAACCGCCGATCGCGGCGTGTACCGGCAGTCTGCTTTGGATGGCCTGCCACCAGCCACGATCCGCAACTATTTCTCCAAGATCAGCTCACCGGTGGTTCCGCCGAATGAAGTTCAGAACGACATCGACGACGAAGGCCGAGCCGGGAGCCAGGGGAAGAATGGCGCCTCCAATGGAAATCAGAATGCTTCTGCCAGTGCCGCGCACCTGCTGGTGAAGCCGCGCCTGCGCAGCCTCGTGACTTTCAATTGCATGAACCTGGCCCGTCCCGGCTACATCGGACGCTTCGATTGCATCTTCTGCATGGACGTGCTGCCGCACTTCTCCCGCGCCCAGCGCATCGCGCTGCTGGAGCGTCTGCATCTTTACCTCGAACCCGGCGGATACCTCTTCCTGAGCCAAACCGAAAAGCTCGGCGCCCCCAACCTGAACTTCCGCTCGGAAACATTCGACGGCTATACGTTCCACCGCAAGCCGCTGGCGGCCAGCGCGGCTTACGGACGGTAAATCCACATCAAGAAGTCAGATACAGAATTAGGCTGCCCCTTACTGTCTTCATACCAACTCTACGACTGCCTTCCCGCATGCGCGGATCAAGTCCTCATCCAAGGTCGCCAGTGGTAGGCCGTTGGTCTTGGCGAGGTCAAGGTATGCGGCGTCGTACGCGGTCAAGCCATGCTTGCGGCTGAGAGACTGGATGCGGTCGAATACGTTGTCAGCCGGCAATTCCTGCAGCACGATCGGGAGCGCCGCGAGGTCGGCAAGGAAGGTCTGGATGAGGCCAGTCGAGATCCTCTTGCGTTTTTCGCCAACCAGCAGGGCGTTGAGGACTTCGTGCGGCCAAAACGAAGGCGCGATTGCCGAGTCGCCCTGTTTGAACATTTGGGCGACTCTCTGGGCTAGGGGAGAGTTTTCATCGGGGAAGCACCAGGTCAGCACGACCGATGCGTCCACCACAAACCGGCTCACCGGCGGCCTTCGTTGATCAGGTCTTTGATCTTGAGCCCGCGCAACGACAACTTATGCCGCTTGCCGAAACTGGCTAGCCGCTCGGCGGCGTCTGCGGCGGGGCGTTTTGCGGCAAGCTCTCCCATGCGCTCTTTCAGCAGTTCTCCCAGCAGCCTGGAAACGCTGGTATCTTGCTTCGCAGCCTCGATGCGAGCCCATTGGGCGACGTCTTCTTCCAGGGTCACGGTTACGTTGCGGAGGCGGCTAGTCGATGACACGAAAACAGTGTAACACGAAAATCCTGCAGTTAGAGCCGAGTTTGATCGTCATTGTCCAGTTTGTCTAAAATAGATAAATGCGAACCGTTTCTGCTACCGACGCTAAACAGCGCCTCGCCGCGCTTCTCGATGCTGCCCAGCGCGAACCCGTCCTCATTCGCCGGCAGAATCGGGATGTGGCCGTGATCATGTCCGTAGAGGAATACGACCGCATTCGCGGCGCGAAAGTGGATGAGTTCGAGCGGTTCTGTGATCGCATCAGCGCCCAGGCAAAAGCACGCGGGCTCACTGAGGAGATCCTCGCTGACATACTGAAGGACTGATGCGCACACGCCAGCGCGTCGTGGTTGACACCAACGTACTGGTCAGCCGCCTTCTTGCGGCGGAATCAATTCCGGGTCTGGCCGTCCGTGAGGCCAGGCGAAGGGGCCGACTCTTGGTTTCCGACGCCACCATGTACGAACTTGCCGAAGTTCTCTCTCGGGAAAAGCTCGAGCGTTATGTCGGCCGGGAACAACGACAACGGTTCCTCCGCCAACTCACCCGCATCGCCGAATTTGTGCCCATCATTCGGGTCGTGCGCGAGTGCCGCGACCCGAACGACGATAAATTCCTGGAAGTCGCGCTGAATGGCAGGGCTGATGTGATTATTATGGGCGATGTGGATTTGCTACGAATGCATCCGTGGCGAGAAATCGCGATTGTGACACCTGCAAATTATCTAAGACGCTGACATAAAACATCATCGGCGCAACCAGTCTTCGTACTGTTTCCAATCGCTGTCGATGATTCTTTGCTGTTCTGCGACTGGAAGCTCTTGTACGCGAAACGCTACCTTTTTTGAATATTCCGGGTATTCCGCTGGTCCCAGGACATCCCTGAAATCTTGAACGGCTGTGTTGATATGTGTCCGCAGTGCCTCCATCTGGCCATTCGCCAGTTTCATAGCCGCCAATTGCACTCGTGGTCGCTCGCGCCGCCCACTTGCGCTCTCCTCGTAGCCCTTGAGCACAGCCACAAGGAATCAAATTGCGTTTCCGAATAGTCCCGGCGGACGATTCTTTCAACGTCGTTGGACGTAACGTTAGGGATAGGCTGGTGTTGCATAGGTGATGACATATGCTTGCTAACATCGGTGAATAGGCTTACGCGAACAAGAACTCCTTAGTCCTTAACTCCTTGATCGTATCCCTCAGCTTCGCCGCCTTCTCGAATTCAAACCGCTTCGCCGCTTCGCGCATGTCGCTTTCCAGCTTGACAACATACGCGTCTAACTCCGGCTGCGACTTGAACTCGGGCATGCCCTCTGCTTCGCCGCCCGTCAAGTCGGTGTAGTCGGCCGCGACGATTCCGGCCAGCGTCATATCCAGCGGACGCACGATCGATTCCGGCGTGATTCCGTTCTCTTCGTTGTATGCCGTCTGGATAGTGCGCCGGCGCGACGTTTCATCCATCGCCCGCTTCATGGAATCCGTCATGCGGTCGGCATAGAGAATCGCTCGTCCGTGCAGATGGCGGGCGCAGCGGCCGATCGTCTGGATCAAAGATCCCCACGACCGCAGAAAGCCTTCTTTGTCGGCGTCGAGAATTGCCACCAAAGAGACTTCCGGTAAATCCAGGCCTTCGCGGAGAAGATTGATCCCGATCAATACATCGAACTCACCTTTGCGCAGATCGCGGAGAATCTTCACCCGCTCCAGCGTCTCGATCTCCGAGTGCATGTAGCGGCACTTCACGCCCACTTCGGCGTAATACTCAGCCAGGTCCTCGGACATGCGCTTGGTCAGCGTGGTCACCAGCACGCGCTCACCTTTCTCAACGCGCGCGCGAATCTCATGCAGCAGGTCGTCGATCTGTCCCTTTACCGGCCGCACTTCAACCTCAGGATCGATCAGCCCCGTCGGCCGGATAATCTGCTCCACGACCACGCCTGCCGATTTGGTCAGCTCATATGGACCCGGAGTCGCCGAAACGTAAACCAGTTGGTTGGTGCGATGCTCAAATTCTTCGAACGTCAGCGGACGGTTATCGAGCGCCGAAGGCATGCGGAAGCCGTATTCAACCAGCGTTTCCTTGCGCGAGCGGTCTCCGGCATACATGCCGCGCAATTGCGGCACGGTCTGGTGCGACTCATCAATGAACATCAGGAAGTCGCGCGGAAAATAATCCAGCAGCGTCGGCGGAGGCTCCCCAGGCATCCGTCCCGTAAAATGCCGCGAATAATTCTCGATGCCGTGGCAGTAGCCCATCACCTTGATCATTTCCAGATCGAACTTCACCCGCTGGTGAATGCGCTGCGACTCGACCACCCGCCCCTGCTTTTCCAGTTCCACTTCCCACCACTCGAGTTCTTTCTTGATCGACTCCACCGCCGACGCGCGGGTCTCATCTTTCATCACGTAATGCGTCTTGGGATAAATCGGCAACCGCATGTACTTCTGCTTCACTGTGCTGAATAGCGGATCGATCTGCGCCAGCGATTCCACCTGATCTCCCCACAGCTCGATGCGATAAGCCATGTCGTCGTAAGTAGGGAAGACCTCGATCACGTCGCCGCGCACGCGAAACGTGCCACGCTTGAACTCGCCGTTGGTACGCTCGTAAAGAATGTCGACCAGCTTGCGCGTGATGTCCTCGCGCGTGATCTTTTGTCCTTTCTCCAGAAACAGCATCATGCCGTAGTACGCCTCGGGCGACCCGAGGCCATAGATGCAGCTCACTGAAGCGACAATCAGCGCGTCGCGCCGCTCAAACAGAGACTTGGTCGCGGAAAGCCGCAGCTTGTCGAGTTCATCGTTAATGGTTGCCTCTTTTTCGATGAAGAGGTCGGCGGCCGGAACGTAAGCTTCGGGCTGGTAGTAATCGTAATAAGAAACGAAGTACTCGACTGCATTGTGCGGAAAGAAATTCTTGAACTCGTGGTAAAGTTGCGCCGCCAGCGTCTTGTTATGCGCCATCACCAGCGTCGGACGGTTCACTGCCTCGATCACCTTGGCCATAGTGTATGTCTTGCCCGACCCGGTGACGCCCAGCAAAACCTGATGCTGCTCGCGGTCGTAGACACCGCGCAGAAGCGACTCGATCGCGCGGCCCTGATCTCCTTGCGGCTTGTAATCGGAAACGAGTTTGAAGTCCATGGAAGAAGCTCTTAGTCAAACCGGCAATTGTCATTCCGAGCAAAGCGAGGAACCCGCGGTCCTCGCGGCCATCTACACAGACGCCAATTTCGCTCAGTGAGAATCTTTCTATTATAGCGCTGGAGAAAGAGCGCCCACGGCGACATTCCGTCCCATTACAGCTCCGCCAGTACCCGATGCACCAGATAAATAGAGATCGATCCTTCGCCCACGGCGGAGGCCACGCGCTTCACATTTCCGGCGCGCACATCGCCGACGGCGAACACTCCGGGCAGGCTCGTCTCCAGCATTTGCGGCACACGCTGCAGGGGCCAGTGATAGTTCGGGAGGACCGGATCCAGATCGCGCCCAGTGAGAATGAAGCCCTTGTCGTCGAGGGCCAAACATCCGTTGAGCCACTCCGTGCGCGGAGAAGCTCCTGCCATAATGAAGACGTGCCGGATGTCATGAGTTGAGATCTTACCCGCGTTCTTGTCCTGCCAGGTCACGCGTTCGAGCTGTGTGTCGCCATCGAGAGCCACAATTTCCGTGCGGTAATGCATCTCGATCGCGGGGTTTTCTTCGATGCGCTGGATGAGATAGCGCGACATCGTGTCCGACAACCGGCTCGCCCGTACCAGGATATGAACCTTGCTTGCAGTCTGCGACAGGTAGACGGCCGCCTGGCCGGCGGAGTTGCCGCCGCCTACTACAATCACGTCTTCTTTGCCGCACAACTGCGCTTCAATGTAGGTGGCTCCGTAATAAATGCCCTGGCCTTCGAACTTCTTCAGGTTGTCAATGTCCGGTTTGTTGTATTGCGCACCGCTCGCGATTACGACCGTGCGCGCCCGAATGGTTTGGCCGCAATCCACGCTCAACTCGTAGGGACGCCGGTCGCAGTTTAACTTGGTGACGCTGTTGGCGATCAGCACTTTGGCGCCAAACTTTTGCGCTTGCGCGGCGGCGCGACCCGCCAGTTCTTGCCCGGAAATTCCCATGGGAAAGCCCAGATAGTTTTCGATCTTGGAACTCGATCCCGCTTGCCCGCCGGGAGAATCGGCTTCAATCACCAAAACGTCCAGACCTTCCGACGCGGCATAAACGGCTGCCGCCAGGCCGGACGGTCCGGCGCCCACGATCGCCAGGTCCCGCACTTCCGAGGCCGTGATGTGGGCGTTGAGCCCCAGGCACCGCGCCAATTCCTGAATTGACGGGCTGCGCAGAACTGTGCGGTTGTTGCAGATGACGACGGGCACTTCTTCGAGCGTGACGTGGAAGTGGTCGAGCATGTCCTGGTAGCTGGTATCGGTGTCGAGATCCACGTAGGTGTGGGGATGCCCGTTGCGGGTGAGAAACTCGCGCAAGCGCAGCGTCTGGGCTGAGTGCCGCGAGCCCAGGAGAATCACGTTACCGGCTCCGCGATGGATCAGTGCCACCCGGCGCAGAATGAAGGCGCGCATCAAGATCTCGCTCAGCTCCGCGTCCCGCGCGGCCAGAGCCCGCAAGTCGTGATTGCTCATTTCCAGGAATTCGCCGGGCGCCGTCACCCGGCCGCGCATCAGGCAGAGCCGGCCGGTGATCGTGCTCATCTCTCCGGTGAACATTCCGGCCTGGTGTTCGACGAGGCGGCGCTCGCCATGCGGATCGGGCTGCACGATTTCCAGTCTCCCGGAGAGCAACACGAAAAATGGAACATTGCTGTCGCCCGGCTCAAACAGGATTTCGCCGGCCTCCACTTTTCGCACCTTACTCAACGGACGGATGCGGTCGATCTGTTCTGCAGTCAGTACGGGAAAGGTCTCACCACGGACATCAGCGATCAAAGGTGTGGACGACATGGTTTCTCCCGGCAAGAAACAATTGAACCAAGCTGAAAGTAGTAGATGACGCCGGTGGCGGTTCGGTTTCAAACGGGGCAGGCCGGCGTCGCGAGGATGCCGTCTCCTTCGACTCGCTCAGGGCAGGCTCCGCTGGCGCGGTTCATATTACTTTTCCTGCACGTCCCCAACGCTCACAACCTTCGCGGTGGCGCGGAACTTCTTGTAATCGCGGAAAGTCTGCTCCAGGTCGAAGTTGAAGTTCTTGAGCAGGGCCAGACGCACATCCACCTTCACCTCCAGGTGTTTGGGCAACCAGACTTCATCGTTCACCCGCGTCTGCGCCCTCGACGCCGAGGACTCGGCCAAGGAAGAAAAAAAGATCCAGAAGATCATCGACAAGCGCGAAAACGAATCCCAGGACGCGCGCAAGAAGCGCGAGCAGAAAGAAGAGAACGATCGCGAGGAGGGGCGCAAGTTCGTGCTCGAGGTAGCCGATGCCTACAACTTCAAACTGGTGGGGACGGAATCGTTGGGCGGCCGCGAGGCCTGGGTGATCGACGCGGAGCCACGGCCGGGATACGAGCCGCACATGAAAGAAGCGAAGTTCCTGCCCAAGTTCCACGGCCGGGTATGGATCGACAAGGATGACGCGCAGTTGGCGAAGCTGGATGTCGTGTGCATTGACACGGTTTCCCTGGGATGGTTCCTGGCGCGCGTTCACAAGGGATCTCGCATCGTCGTCGAGTTGCCGGGGTGGATTGATCCTGCTGCGCGAAAACGGGCAGACCACCAAGCAGAATAGTGAGCAGAGCGATCGGAGCGAGACCCGGTCTTCTCATGATCGACATTACGATCTTAGAGGGCAGGGAGTTCCCTCGGGGATGCATGGCTGACGGCTGAGGCTAACGACCAACTACTAACGACTAACGACCGTTCTTGTACGCCTTCCCCAAGCATTCCGCCTGGAACAGGCGTTCGTCAACGCGATGCAGTCGCTTGGCCATGGCCGGAGTGATCAGCGGGTAGTGCTTGATATCGAACAGGTGGTACACGATGAACCATACCGGCCTGTCCGTGGTCATCCAGTTCTGGCGATCGAAGCGCTTCAAATTGACCGGAACCGAGAAGCGCCGCAACGTGCGCTCGCGCCGCAGGTTGAAATACCCGTTGAAATAACTGATCGCGAGTTCGCGCAGCGTACGATGGACTGGTTCGCGCCAGCGGCATCCCGTGTAATTGGATTTAGCGACAGCGCCCCAGCATCCGTTCTGGCGAAAGATAGCGATCACGTGATCGGTGTCGTGCTCCGCCTCAAAATCCAGCAGCAGCGGAGGATATCCGTTAGCGCGCAGCGCCGCCGCGGCAAAAATGGCGCCTTCGAGACAGTGCGCCGTCTGCTCGGCCAGCACGCGCCGCGGCGACCATGCCGTATCCGCGAGATGATACGGAGCATCATCGAGAAATTTCTGGATGCCGTGCGGATCTTTCATACTGCGCAGCTTGCGCAGCTCCGAAGCGGTGAAACCGTGGTCGGAGCCGAGATGGTTCAATCCGAGTTGGTCAGATTTCATCGTCAGTGGGGGCCGTTGCGTTTTGTAAAGGGCAGTGTAGCGTAGGTGGGCAGGTTCGGGGGAAATGGGTGCCTGCATAGGTATCTCTAGTGCCTGGGGCCACTATGCAGAATTCTTCATCTTGACTGGGAGGCAGAACACCATCACCATACTCCGACATCTCCGCCGCGAGGTCTGTATGAATACGATTAGGAGTTGGGCAATCGGATTAGGGTTGTTGCTGTCGATGGCCGCTCTCTCAAGCGCGCAGACTTACACGATCACTGATCTGGGCACGCTGGGAGGTCCTACGAGCTCGGCGTCGAGCCTCAACTCCTCTGGCCAAGTCGTGGGATGGGCCGAACTGTCGGCGAGTCTTTATTACCATGCGTCGGTCTGGAGTGGCGGTCAGATTCAGGACTTGGGCGTGCTCGGCGTCTCAGACAGCATCGCAAATGGCATCAACGATTCCGGGCAGATCGTTGGCTACAGCGATGATGTGAGTGGTGCGGTGCATGGCTTCCTCTGGACGCAGTCTGGAGGCATGCAAGACGTGAATGGCTCGGCGTACTCCAGTTTAGTCAATGCAATCAATGCGTCCGGGCAAATGGTCGGGGCCAAGGCAGCTACGAGGGACAGTAAACTGGCGCTCGACTTTGTGGACGAATGGCACGAACGCTAGTCTATTACCAACCTTGGGTGGAAACTACAGTCAGGCTCTCGGCCTTAACGACGCTGGCCAGGTTGTCGGGCAATCCATGATTGCGGGCAAGACCTTCGACCACGCTTTCCTGTGGAGCCGCACCAGTGGCATTCAGGATTTGGGAACTTTTGGCGGTAATACAAGCTCGGCCCTGGCCATCAATGCCTCAGGCCAGGTGGCGGGGTTTGCTGACTTAGCAGGACAGGCATCCCATGCCTTCTACTGGACTAAGTCCAGAGGTATGCACGACCTCCGGACATTGGGCGGATATGCCAGCTTTGCGACTGCAATCAATGACTCAGGAGCGGTGGTGGGTTGGTCTTACCTGGCCGACCAGTACACCCAGCATGCGTTTGTGTGGACCAATTCCAGGGGCATCCAGGATCTGAACAGCCTTATTCCTTCGAATAGCGGCTGGGTATTGAACTTTGCCACCGCCATCAACGCGTCCGGAGAGATTGCGGGCAACGGAATCCTCAACGGGTTTTTCCACGGGTTCCTGCTCACGCCAACCGCTCAGAAGTAGCGGCTCGGCATCAAAGGAGCGGGCCTAGCGGCTTCCAGCGAAGACCTCGCCCAATTCCCCAGGCGTGTCCACAAGCACGTCTGGCGGATTCTCTTTCAACGTGTGCGGGGCGAAACCGTAGCTCACACTCACCGTCCACAAGCCGGCGTTCTGTCCGGTTTCAACGTCAACGTGAGAGTCGCCAACGATCGCGGCTTCTTCCGGGCGAACGCCGCTTTCTTCGAGCAACTTGCGTGCGCCTTCGGGATCCGGTTTCTTGGTCGCAAAACTGTTGCCGCCATAGACCTGGGTGAAGAAGGGGCCCAGTCCCAACGCTTCGACGATGGCACGCGACGGATTGACGGGCTTGTTCGTGAGGACTGCCATCTTGCGCGGATCGCCGTTGCGCGCACTTTGAACCGCCACGAGCGCTTCCTTCACACCCTCGTAGACCGTGGTGTGGTCAAGTTTGTGTTCGCGATAGTAAGAGAGGAAAAATTGCAGGCCCTGGCGCACCAGCGCATCGTCAACCGCCTCGCCGCCGAGCGCCCGTTGAATCAGAATAGGAGCGCCATCGCCCACGTAGCTGGCAATCACGTCATCAGGCAGTGTAGCCCGTCCAATATGGCGCAGCGCGGCGTTCACGGAGTGCACCAGATCGAGTCGTGAATCGATCAGCGTGCCGTCAAGATCGAAGATCACCAGCTTGATCGAGTGCGGGTCAAAGGCGCGGCGGGTGCGGATCATGCACCTTCAGGATAAACGATGGGAGCGGTCAGCCGTCAGCCGGGACCTCCAAAGCGGGTCAGTGACCAAAGTACCCACGACTCCCCTAGGCAAGAACTTGCATGTTTTCCAATCCCCGATTCCGATTTACAATGCAACCTGCGTCGTAGCAGGGGCACCACATTCGTAGACCGCATATTTCATAACGCATTCTTCAGGGAACCGGATGGCAACGACAAAAACCGATCCCAAGCTGTCCATTGCGAGCCATAGCGCCAAGAAGTCCCAAACCTACGAGGGACTTACGCGCGAGCAACTGATCGAAGCCTACCGCATCATGTATACCTCCCGGCGCATCGACGACCGGGAAATCCTGCTCAAGCGGCAACAGAAAATCTTTTTCCAGATGTCGGGAGCCGGGCATGAGGCCATCGGGGTGGCCGCCGGGATGACGCTGAAGCCGGGCTACGACTGGTTCTATCCTTATTATCGCGACCGCGCGCTGTGCCTGGCGCTGGGCGCCAAGCCGCTGGAGATGTTTCTGCAGGCCGTGGGCGCGGCCGACGATCCCAGTTCCGGCGGACGCCAGATGCCTTCGCACTGGGGATACAAGCGGCTGAACGTCGTGACCCAATCGTCTCCGACGGGGTCGCAGATTCTGCAGGCCGTGGGATGCGCCGAGGCCGGACGCTATTTTTCGCGGCGTCCAAAGGCAGCGGAAATCCCATCGACCAATAACCGGCCCGACTATCGCCAGTTCAAAGAGGTGACCTTCCACGGCGACGAGATCGCCTACGTTTCTCTCGGCGACGGCACCAGCAGCGAGGGCGAATTCTGGGAGGCGATGAACGCCGCTGCTCTCAACAAGCTGCCGGTGATTTTCTGCGTGCAGGACAACGGCTACGCGATCTCCGTGCCGGTGGAAATACAGACCGCCGGAGGCAGCATTTCGCGCCTGGTTTCAGGCTTCCCGAATTTCCATTTCGAAGAAATCGACGGCACCGATCCGGTGGTGAGTTCAGCTGCGTTTCAGCGTGCCGCGCAATATTGCCGCGAGGGCCATGGACCGGCGTTTGTGCATGCGCACGTGATTCGTCCGTATTCGCATTCGCTCTCCGACGATGAACGCTTATACCGCCCGGACTCAGAGCGAGAGCGAGACGCCGCCCGCGATCCAGTTTCACGCACCCAGATGTTTCTGCTGCGCGAGGGAATCCTCGACGAGAAGGGCATCAACGAACTGGAAAAGAAGGTCGAGGAAGAGTTGCAGGTTGCGGTGGACCAGGCTCTCGAAGCCTTGCCGGCAGCGCCCGAAAGCATACTGCAGTTTGTGTATTCGCCCGATCTCGATCCCTCGTCTGCCGCATTCGACACGCAAGCGGTGGCTGGACCCGATTCCACCGATGGCAAGAAGCCGGCGGCCAAGACCATGGCCGATTTGATCAACGTAACGCTGCGCGACGAAATGAAGCGAGACGAGCGCATCGTGATCTTCGGCGAAGACGTGGCCGATTGCAGCCGCGAAGAGTATTTGAAGCGCAAGCTGGTCAAAGGCAAAGGTGGAGTCTTCAAACTCACCTTCGGCCTGCAGAACGAGTTTGGCCCCGACCGCGTGTTCAATTCACCGCTGGCCGAGGCCGCCATCGTGGGCCGCGCCACGGGCATGGCCACGCGCGGATTGAAACCGGTGGTCGAGATTCAGTTCTTCGACTACATCTGGCCGGCCATGATGCAGATTCGCGATGAGCTGTCGGTGATCCGCTGGCGCTCGAACAATGCTTTCTCCTGCCCGCTCGTAATTCGAGTAGCCATCGGCGGATATCTTACCGGCGGCGCCATTTACCACTCACAGTGCGGAGAGAGCATGTTCACACATATTCCGGGACTGCGTGTCGTTTTTCCCTCGAACGCGCTGGATGCCGCAGGACTGCTGCGCACCTCGATTCGCTGCGACGACCCGGTGCTGTTTTTGGAACACAAGCGTTTGTACCGCGAAACCTACGGGCGCGCGCCCTATCCCGGACCCGACTACATGATTCCGTTCGGCAAGGCGAAGATCGTTCATCCAGGAACGGACTTGACCGTGATCACCTACGGTGCGGTCGTGCCGCGCGCCTTGCAGGCGGCGCAAAAACTCGAGCGCGAGCACGGCGTGAGGGTGGAGTTGATCGATTTGCGCTGCCTCAATCCGTTCGACTGGGAGACGATCGCGGCGTCGGTCAGCAAGACCAATCGCGCCCTCGTAGCCTATGAAGATACCTTGAGCTGGGGCTACGGCGCGGAAATCGCGGCGCGCATCGCCGATCAACTCTTCGATAACCTGGACGCGCCCGTTCGCCGCGTCGCCGCCGCCGATACCTTCGTCGCCTACCAGCCGATTCTCGAAGATGCCATCCTGCCGCAGGCCAATGATCTGTTCCGCGCCATGAAGGAACTGGCGGAGTACTAGGGAACAGTTGCTACTTGCCAACGACCGCTTGGCAGACCACACAATGCATTCGCTCCTGGATCCGTTCCTGCTGAGAGTCTTTGGTCTCCAGGATTCTTTGCAGATTGACTCCGCTTTCCACGTCCCCTAGAATCAAGCGCCGCGTTTTGGAGGATGAATGACAACACTTGATCGCAATGCTCACATCCTGGCCGGAATTGCCAGCCTGGTCATCACGCTTCTTCCTGCGACTGCACTCACGGCTGCCGGGCAGACATCCGTAACTACTTATCACAACGACAACTACCGCACGGGCTGGAACAATACTGAAACGACCCTGACACCCTCAAACGTGAACCCCTCCCAGTTCGGATTGCTGGCGACGGTGGCCATGGACGATCAGGTGGACGCGCAACCGCTCCTGGTCCCGAACGTGAACATAACGGCGGGGAATCACCAGGGGCTACATAACGTCGTGTACGTCGTGACCGGCAACAATACTGTCTATGCCATCGACGCAAATGCGGGCACGATCCTGCTGAGCAACCATCTGGGAACCCCCGTGACCAACCCGCTCGGCTGCACTAACAACGGACCGCATGTCGGCATCACATCTACGCCGGTGATCGACGCCAGCAGCAACACGCTTTACCTGATCGCCTACACCAAGGGCAGCAACGGGAACGGACCAGCCTATACGCTTCACGCGCTCGATTTGGGCAGCCTCACTGACAAAATTACTCCGGCCGTCGTGAGCGCATCGCATACGCTCACCGATGGAACCAGTTTCGGTTTCAATGCGACCTACCAGCGGCAGCGTCCCAGCCTGCTGGAGGCGAACGGCAACATCTACGCCGGATTCGGCAGCTTCTGCGATTACTCCGCCAACGTGTCGCGCGGCTGGCTTCTGGGCTGGAATGCGGCAACCCTGGCGCCGCTCGCGGCCAACAAGCTTTTTGATACGCAGGCCACTTCTACGGATAGCTTCTTCCTGTCGTCGATCTGGATGTCAGGATATGGACTGGCGGCGGACGATTCCGGCAACGTCGTGTTCGTCACGGGAAATTCCGACTACTCGGGAACCACTTACGACGGGGTCACCAATATTCAGGAAAGCGTAATTAAAGTGTCGCCGGACCTGACCACGGTGGTGGACGTGTTCACGCCTTCGGATCAGGGCTTTTTGGACGAGGTCGACGAGGATTTCGGCTCCGGTGGCGCGATGGTCCTGCCCGATCAGCCTGGATCGATCCCGCACCTCGCGGTGGCCGCCGGCAAAGACGGCAACATGTACTTCATGAATGAAGACGACCTGGGGGGATATTCGACCACGGGGAATAATGTCCTGGGCACGTACCGAATCGGTGGTTGCTGGTGTGGACAGTCGTACTTTGTGGATCCGAGTGATGGCCTAGCGCGCGTGGTGAGCAGTGGAGGCAATGTGGTGGATGTTTGGAAGCTGCAAACCTCGCCCACCGCGAAGCTGACCAACGTCGCTCACGGAGCGATCAGCACGGGTCAGGACCCCGGGTTCTTTACCAGCGTGTCGTCGAACGTCAACGCGAACCCGATCATCTGGGCGCTGTCGCGGCCGACCTCTCAGCAGCCCCCCAGTATGCTGCTCTATGCCTTCAATCCCGAGTCCGGCAAAGCCATGGCACCACTCTTCAGGGCCGTGGCCGGGAACTGGCCCAATCAGGGAGGCAATTCGAATCAGGTTCCCATGATTGCCAACGGCATGGTCTATGTCGCCAGCTTCAGGCAGTTGAAGATATTCGGATTGAAACCGAAGTCGAAGAAGAAAGCGAAGTAACCAGAGCTTGAACTGCGGGCAACCTGTTGTGTTTGTAGCGAAGGGCCGCGCCCCATTGAAGCGCGGCCTTCGCATTTTGCGAAGCGATCGCTGAGCCGATACGCGCAGTTCCTAATCGCCGAACAACGTGCGGTAGATGCCTCCGCCGAGCGCGCCACCGATGAGCGGGGCGACCCAGAACATCCACAACTGCTGCAAGGCCCAGCCGCCGGCGAAGATCGCGGGACCGGTGCTGCGGGCGGGATTCACTGAGGTGTTGGTCACGGGAATGCACACCAGGTGAATCAGCGTGAGGCAGAGTCCGATGGCGATGGGGGCGAATCCCGCGGGTGCACGTTTGTCTGTAGAACCCATGATGACGATCAGGAAAAACGCGGTCAGCACAACTTCGGCGACGAAGCCCGCCCGCAGGGAATAGTGGTCGGGAGAATGCAGCCCGTATCCGTTGGAAGCGAAGCCGGCGTGGACGTTAAAGCCGTCTTTTCCGCTGGCGATCACGAACAGTACGCCCGCCGCGGCGGTTGCGCCCGCGACCTGGGCAATCCAGTACGGAATCAGATCGGAGACGGGGAAGCGTTTGCCCGCGACCAGTCCCAAACTGACAGCAGGGTTCAAATGGCAGCCGGAAATGTGTCCGATGGCGTAGGCCATGGTGAGGACGGTGAGGCCGAAGGCCAGGGCAACTCCAGCGAACTTGATGCCGAGCGTAGGATAGCCGGCGGCCAGGACGGCCGCGCCGCATCCCCCGAATACCAGCCAGAAAGTCCCAAAGAATTCCGCGATAGCGCGTTTGCTGAGAGTCATGGATTTCCTCAATTGTGTACTGCCGCCCGGCTTGATGCGCGCAGCAGCGTAACATAACCCGCCAGAAATATGAAACGGATTGCAGACATACTCATGGGGAGACAGCCGCCTCGGCTGTCCGCGGAGCGAAGCGACGCGCCTTCTTGGCAGAGGCCCGCAGGCTAGACACTACCCACCTCTCGTTACGCCGTAAGGGAGGCCGTGCCGGCGCCTGTGCTACACTGCGGGTTTTGCACGGGGGTTAGTCATGCACAGGTTGAGCAGGCACTCGCGCGAGACTCCTCTCTTGCGCATTATCTTTCGGGCGGCGGCTTGTACAAGCCTCGCACTTTCACTTCTCGGACCAGCGCTGGCGCAAGGCCCAGGACAGCTTTCCGGCGAAATGCGCGGCCAAATTGATCAGATTGCCCGGCAGGTGCTCGAAAGCACAGGTGTGCCCAGCGCCTCGGTGGCAGTGGTGAGGGATGGCACGCTCGCTTACACCCATGCCTACGGCAATGCGCGCCTCGATCCACCCGCTCCCGCCACGGCTGATATGCGCTACAAGATCGGATCCATCAGCAAGCAGTTCACTGCCACCGCGATTCTGATGCTGGCGGAACAGGGCAAGCTGTCACTGGACGATCCTGTCTCCCGTTTTGTGCCCGATCTCACGCGCGCCAAAGAGGTCACCATCCGGCAACTGCTTTCGCACACCTCCGGCTACCAGGACTACTGGCCGCAGGACTATGTGCCGCCGTTTATGCTGACGCAAATTACGGCCGACGAGATTCTTACCCGCTGGGCCCGCAAGCCGCTGGACTTCGATCCCGGCACCAAATGGCAATACAGCAATACCAATTACGTGATCGCTGGCGTGATCGTGGAAAAAGCCAGCGGGATGCCGTTGCTGCGATTCCTGAGTTCCCGCATTTTCGAGCCGCTGGGAATGCAGAGTGTGGTGAACATTGACCAGGATCACTTGGCCGATACTGACCCCACAGGCTACATGCGCTACGCGTTAGGCCCTCTGCGACCTGCACCGCGGGAGGGCAAGGGCTGGCTGTTCGCCGCCGGTGAACTAGCCATGCCGGTGACAGGTCTGGCTAAGTGGGATATCGCGATGATGAACCAGAGCCTCTTGAAGCCCTCTTCGTATCAGGAAATGCAGAAGGACGTCCTGCTGAAGAATGGCACGGCAACAAACTACGGGCTGGGCATCACCGTTCGCAACCAGGCCGGCCGCCGCATGCTCGAGCATAACGGAGAAGTGTCCGGCTTTACGGCAGAGAATGTTGTCTTTCCCGAGGATCGCGCTGCGGTCATCGTGCTGACCAACCAGGATGCGGTAAATGCCGGTGGTCAAATTGCGCGGAAAATCGCTCCCCTGCTCTTTACCGGAAACACGACCGTAGTCCCCGAAAAAGTTGAGCGGGCCCGCAAGATTCTGGAACAACTTCAGCAAGGAAAAATTGACCGTTCCTTGTTCACCGACAATGCCAACAGTTATTTCGACCAGCAAGCTTTGCAGGATTTCGCCGCCAGCCTCGGCCCGTTAGGGACCTCGCAAGACTTCCAGCAGACTGCGGAACAAGGCCGGGGAGGGATGACCTACCACGCCTATCGGGCCAAGTTCGCGGAGAAAGTTCTGTCGATTTCAACTTTCGAAATGCCAGACGGCAAGCTCGAGCAGTTCCTGGTCAGCGTGGGCAACTGAGTTGCGAATTAAGTGGTCAGTGGTCAGTGATAGCCAGTGGTCAGTGGACAGTAAGAACCTGAATACCGAACTCTGGTCACTGGCCACTGATAGCCACTGATCACTGGCCACTGTCTTCAGAACAGCGGCAACTGCTCGTCCAGAGCCTGCACCGGCCATTTGTTGGCCATCCTTCCACGTGGGTCGCTGCTGATTCCGTACTTTTGGCGGAAGCGCGCGATGAGTTCTGCTACACGCTTGCCGTAGGAAGGTGGTAGGAACGAGCGGTCTTGATAGCGCTGGCGATAGTTCTCCACCAAGTGGGGGAAGTGCTGCTCAAGGAAAGGAAGAAAGACTGCTGCCGAACAAGGCTTCAGGAACAGAGGCCCGGCGAAGATGTGGCGGGCTCCGGCAGTTGCGGCGGCGCACACTACGGCCTCCAGATTCGCGGGTGAATCGGTAATTCCGGGCAGAACGGGGGAGCAACTTACGCCGACGGTTAAGCCCGCTGCGCTGAGCAGTCGGAGCGCCTCGATCCGCAGGTCGGGGCGAGGAGCGCGTGGTTCGAGAATCCGCGCCAGTTCGACGTTTAAGGTGGTCACCGTAATGTGGATCGACAACGCGTTCTTCTGTGCGACCTCGCGCAGAAGATCGAGATCGCGGACGATGAGATTTGATTTGGTGACAATGCCCAGCTCGAAGCCGCGGTGGCGCGCGAACTCTTCCAAGATGCCGCGCGTGACTTCGTAGCGTCGCTCGGCCGGTTGATAGGGATCGGTCGCGGTGCCGAGCGCAATGGCTTCACCCGGCTTGACCCGCCGCAGTTCGCGCCGTAGCAGGTCCGCCGCGTGCTGCTTGACGTAGATCTTCTGCTCGAACTCCGCACCGTCGCGCATTTCCATGAACTCGTGGGTGTAGCGCGCATAGCAGTACTGGCAGCCGAATTCGCAACCGCGGTAAGGATTGATGGTCCAGGTGAAGGGCAGCGCGCGCCGGCTGACGCAGCGGTTCAGCAGGGATTTCGACGTAAGCGTGAAGTATTCGACTTCATGACCCTCGCGCAGGGATTCGCCCTCCGAGGCCAGTCTTGCGATGCCGACCAGCTCGGATTTCTGCGGGATTGCGAATAAGGGCAAGGTGGGCGCGTTCATGGTTCGCCGTTTGTTCGCCTACGATAAACTGCCCGACGGGGCGTGTCAAGATTTGAGGATTGCAAATCGGGAGCGCCCTTCTGCGTGCGTACAGTTTGTGAGCCTGGTTACATCAACGATCCGGGCAACCTTGCAAAACCTTGCACACTCCTTTGCTCAGAAAAATATTTTTCGAGCGGGCTGCTGCGGCGAGATATACTCTCGCCCGATGTTGAAGATGGCAAAGGCATCCAGCTCTTGCCTCAGAAGGGACTTGCCCATGACGCGCTCACGTACTCTGGCGCTTTCTTTGTTTGCGACTCTCTCGTTTGTGATTGTTGCTGCTTCGTTTCCGGCGCACGGTCAGCAAGCCGACGGCAGGCAGGCGCAGGTACCTGCAGCGCGCACGATTGTTAGGTTCAATGCTCCAGGCGCCGGCACAAGCTCCGGCCAGGGTACTCAACCCTTTGGCATCTTGGCCGACGGCACGATCCTGGGAGTGTACATCGACTCGAGCAACGTGTATCACGGCTTCCTGCGCTCGCCTGCTGCCGTAATCACCACCTTGGATGATCCCGAAGCGGGCACAGCTTCCGGTCAGGGCACGTACCCCTCGGGCATAAACTCGGCGCTGACAATCGTCGGGGTCTATTGGGACACAAGCGGTGTGCTTCGCGGTTTCATGCGCACGGCGGACGGTACATTCACGACGATCGATGATCCCCTGGCGAGCAAAGGTTCGCCCGCCTCGGACATTAATACAAAAGGGGAGATCGTGGGACAATACGGAGACTCAAACGGTGTGAATCACGGCTACCTGCGATCTCCGAGCGGTACATTCACTACCTTCGATGATCCTGACGCGGGCACGGGTTCCGGCCAGGGAACGTCTCCCGCTGCTGTGTGCGGCCTTACCGATACGGGAGCGATCGCCGGAGGCTACAAGGATACAAGCGGTGTGTCTCATGTTTTCTTGCGCACGCCCACTGGCATTTTCACCACGGTCGACCCCACGGGCAGCGTTTACACTCAGGTTGCGGGCCTTAGTTCCAACGAGACGGTCGCAGGTCAGTGGGTCGATTCGAGCGGTTTGGTTCACGGTTTCACGAGCCTTAACGGTAGGACTACCAGCTTTGATGCACCGAACTCCACCGCCACTTTTGCTAATAACATTAATGCGCAGGGGGCGGTCTCGGGTGCCTATTACGATACGAACGGTGTGTCTCATGGCTACGTGCGATCTCCCAGCGGCACCTTTAGCGAATTGAGCATCCCAGGCGCGGGCACAAGCAGCGGGCAGGGCACCATCGCCAATGAGAGCAACTCGAAAGGACAGATCACCGGCTACTATGTGGATTCGAAAGGCGTGAACCACGGTTTCGTGATCGAGTAAGGATCCGTGAGGATCGAATCCCAGTCCGCCCAGTGACCGTTTCTTCTGGTGTCGTCGAGCGTGCAACCCTCGGCGACGAAGTTGGCGATCAATATTTCGCTCGGATTCAACCTGCTTCTGGCCAATCACGGCTGCGCGGCTGGTTTTTCTGCCGGCTTCTCGAACAACTTGGGATCGACCGCCGGATTGATCTCCAATGCCGTGTACTCGGCCGTGCTCGAATCCTGTCCGTTTTGCTTGTTGTGGCGCACCATGGGAATGTTCAGGCCGTTGATCGGCTCCCAGTCGTCCATGTCGGTCTCGCCTTGCACGGGCCCATCCTGGTTGAGTGTTTTGTAGGTCTCTTTCAAAATGTGGCCGCTCTGCGGATCGACAAACCAGCGGATGGCGGCACCGGCGGCATTCACGTCCACAATCCGGGCGTTAATGTCGCCGACCTTCTCGGTCCCCCCGGCATTGAAAAAAACGTTGGGATCCTTCCAGTGGGAAGCGATGAAGATGGGGTCGCGCTTGATCTGCTCGAGCGTTTCCGCCTTCTGGGATGCGGGGAAGTCACGCATGCCCTGGCCGGGAACGGCCATGAACGCCGCATCCGGCGTGACCACAATGTTCATGGCGCCTGCCGGAGTTTGCATTTCGGCGTGGAGATGGTCAGGGAAAACGATGACCGTTTCCATCTGCATGGGGAAGTCGCCCTGCGGAGTTTTCTGAGTGATAGTCAGCTTGGCTTTTAAGGCCTTGATCGTTGCCAGCTTAGCTTCGCCGCCCATTGCGGCTACCACTTTGGCCGCCAGCGCCTTGCCTTCTTCATTTGACGCTGCAGGTTTGGCGCTCTCGTCCTTCTTGGCGCCGGGCGGAGGTGGAATGGTGATATCGATCTCCTTCACGGGGCCGAGTGATGAGAGAGGCTTGTCGAACTCTTTCGTGTTGCCGACCACCAGCACCGCGAGTTGGTCGCGGTGCACATACTTGGCCGCCACGCGGTTCACGTCCGCGGCCGTCACCTTCTGGATTTCCACGGCGTATTTATCGAGCCAATCTGCGGGGTATCCGTAGAATTCATAAGTGACGCGCTCGGCCAGAACTTTGTCGGGCGAGTCAAGGTGAAAGATAAACGCGTTCAGGATGGCGTCTTTAGCCGCCTTGATTTCCTGGTCGGTGATCGGTTGCCTGGCCAGATTGTCGATGTCTTCATGCAATGCCTGGATCGATTCAATTGTGCTCTGGCTCTTGGTGCCAATGACAAATTGCTGAATGCCGGGATGCCCGAAGTTGGCGCCGATGCCGCCGCCCACTTCGTAGGCTAAGCCGCGCTTGGTGCGAATGTCGTTGAACAATCGCGAGGAGAAGCCGCCGCCGAAAGCCTCGTTGAACACACTGATGGCGTAGTAGTCGGGATTGCTCCGCAAGGTGCCCAGGGTCACCATCTCGATGGTGCTCTGGTTTACGTCTTCTTTCGGGATGAGATAGTAGCCTGGCTTGGCGGGGTGGTAGTCAATCACATCTTTCGGCAGTGCGCCGCCCCTGGGCCATGCGTCAAACGCGGTGCGCAACTTGGCTTCCATGACTCCGGCATCGAAATCGCCGCCGATGCCCAGGATGATGTGATCGGGATGGACGTATTTCTTGTGCCAGTCGAGCAAATCCTGACGGGTGATGGCGGCGATGGTCGCATACTCAGGCTCGCGGGCATAGGGATTGTCCGCTCCGTAAGCGAGCTTGGCAGTTTCGCGTGCCGCAATTCCGCCGACGTCATCGTTGCGCCGGGCGATGCCGCTCCGCGCCCGCTTCTGCGCCAGGTCGAGTTTGTCGGCGCGGAATTCGGGATTCTGCAGCAGGTCGGCGAAGACCTGGAACACATCGTCGAAATCGCCTTTCAGGCAACTCAAGCTGATGGAGGTTGAATCGGGACCGCCGCCGGTCTCGACTTTGGCGGCTCGCACTTCAAGAAAATCGTCAAGCTGATCGCCGGTTTGTGTCTTCGTGCCTCCGGTGCGCCAGACTTGGCCGAAGATCCCCGCCAGTCCGACTTTGCCGGCCGGCTCGTGGTGCGAGCCGCCGCGGATGCGGGCGCTTGCGTCAATCAGCGGCAGTTCATGATCCTCTTGCAGGAAGATGACCATGCCGTTGGAAAGCTCAATGCGCTTCGGCTGTTGGGGATGGAAAGCGGGCAGAGGCGCGATCGGAATCTGTTGCCAGTTCGTGGCTTGTGATGCGGCTTGGGGAAGCGGCACGAATATGACGGCGGCTGCGAGAATCATCAAAAGAGAGATTCGCGTCGTTTTCATTGCGCACCTCCCTGATCCGGCGCACCTTGTTCTGATGGGGCTTGATCTGAGGGAGCTTGATCCGATCCCTGATCGCCGCCTTGTCCCGTCCCCGCGGCGGTTTCGATCACGCCCACGGTGCGGTTCGTATCCTGGAAGGTTTGGTTGGCCACGCGCCGGATGTCCGCCTTCGTCACCTTGTCGATGCGGTCCACCGAGCGGAACAACTCACGCCAGTCGCCATAACGAGTCTGGGCAATCGCCAACTGGGTTGCCAATCCCTCGTTGTCTCCCAGGCCACGGATCAGGTTGGCCTTGGTGCGGGTTTTGATCATCTTCAGCTCGTCGTCGCTGATGTCTTCTTTTTTCAGCCGCTCGATCTCGGCATGAATCGCGTCCGCCACTTCCTGCGTGGTATGTCCGGGCAGCGGGACAGCATAGAACGCGAACAGGTGCGGGTACTTGGTGCCGGGCAGGCCGCTGAATCCGGCGGAGAACGCCGCGATTTTCTTGTCGCGCACCAGCGCCCGGTAAAGCCGCGACGTGCGGCCTTCCGACATGAGGTCGGTGATCGCGTCGTACACGGCATCGTCTTTCGTCATGTAATCGGGCCGGTGGTAGCCCTCAAGATAGAGCGGTTGAGATTTATCTTTCAACACTACCTTGCGCTCGGAATTCTGAGGAGGCTCGGTGGTAGTGGTTTCATCGGGCTTGGAGCTTGCGGGCAGGCGTCCGAAGTATTTTTCGAGAAGCGGGAGGATCTGTGCGGCCTTCACGTCTCCCGCCACTGCGACCACCATGTTTGCGGGCACGTAATACTCGTCAAAAAACCTTTTCGCATCGGTGGCTGAGAAGGAATTCAGGTCGGACATCCAGCCTATGGTGGGCCGGTGATAGGAATGGGCTTCGAAGGCCGCGGCGTTAAACTGCTCCTCCAGCCGGCCCGACGGGTTGCTGTCGGTGCGCAGGCGCCGTTCTTCGATTACGACATTGCGCTCTTTATAAAACTCCCGCATCACGGGATGAAGAAAACGTTCGGATTCGAGATAGGCCCACAGCTCCAGGCGGTTCGCTGGCAAGGAGTAGTGATAAGCGGTCTCGTCGTAATCGGTGAACGCGTTCATGTCCTGGCCGCCGTTCTGCTCCACGATCTTGCCAAACTGGTTGGGGACGACGTACTTGTCGGCCTCGGCAATGGCGTCTTTCCATGCCTTTTCGAGTTGTTTCAGCCTGGCTTCGTCGCGGCCTACGCTTTTGTCGCGCTCGGCGATGTAGGAGGCGTAGGCTTTCTCAACCTTTTCCAACGCGGGCTTCTCCGCGGCATAGTTCGTGGTGCCGATTGTGTCCGTTCCTTTGAAGGCCATGTGCTCGAACATGTGGGCCAAGCCGGTCTTGCTTAGGGGGTCCTGCGCGGAGCCGGCATCGACCATGGTGAAGAAGGAGAAAACCGGCGCCTCGGGCCGCTCGCAGATCAGGATGGTCAGGCCGTTCGCCAGTTTCTTGACAGTGATGCGCTTCTCAAAGGACGCGACATCCTGGGCGACGGCAAGAACCGAGAGGATAAGAAGGCAAATGGCAGTTTTGAGTGCGCGGTGTTTCATAAGACCTCCGGGTTGGCCAGCTATGACTTGGACGGACATGCAGGGCAGAAGTTTGAAATTACGTGGCGGGCAGGGAAGTTGTCAAACGTGGCTGGTTGCGAGAGACGGCTTCAGGAAGGGAGTGTATTTTGTGTTGGACGCCGTTTGAGGCACAATGCCTGCGGGAGCGCACGCAATGGATTCGACCATTGAAGTTCAGGGGAAGCAACTCAAGCTGTCGAATCTGGAGAAGGTACTGTATCCTGCCACGGGATTCACCAAACAGCAGGTTATCGACTACTACGTGCGTATTGCGCCGGCGATGGTGCCGCATTTGGCCGGACGTCCGCTCACCCGGAAGCGCTATCCCAACGGTGTGGACGAGGAATTTTTCTACGAGAAGAACGCGCCCCAGCACCGGCCCGACTGGGTGAAGACTGCGCCCATCTGGAGCGGGAGAAACCGCCGCACGATCCATTACATTCTCGCCGACGATCTGGCCACACTGGTTTGGCTTGCGAATCTGGCCGCGATCGAATTGCACCCGTCGCTCGCGCTCGCGGAAGACATCACCTGCCCCACGATGCTGGTCTTCGACCTTGATCCCGGACCGCCCGCAAATATTGTGCAATGCTGCCAGGTCGGGCTGTGGCTGCGCGAAATCTTCGAGCACCTCAGGCTGCAGAGTTTTCCGAAAACTTCGGGATCCAAGGGGCTGCAGATCTACGTTCCGCTCAATACTCCAACCAACTACGAATCGACCAAGACGTTTTCCCACGCCCTGGCGCAATTGCTCGAACACGAGCATCCAGACATGGTTGTGTCAGATATGAAGAAGACGATTCGAACTGGGAAGGTTTTTGTTGACTGGAGCCAGAACGATGAACACAAGACTACGGTGGCGGTGTATTCGCTGCGCGCGCGTGAGCATCCTACGGCTTCGACGCCGGTGACGTGGGAGGAAGTCGAGCGCGCCCTCAAGAAGAAAGACGCGAACCTGCTGGCATTCGAAGCACGGCAAGTGGTAGCGCGGGTCGAGAAGCTCGGCGACTTGTTTGCCCCGGTGCTCGAATTGAAGCAACGGTTGCCGGATCTCAAGAGAACTGCGGCCTCCACGGTTGCAGAAGTGGAGCCGACCATCTCGATTGCGGCGCAAGCGGAAGACGAGCCGGAAAACACTCGCCGCCGCTCCGCAAAAAAAACTGGGAAGCGCCGCGGGCGCGCAAAGTGAGAGGCAAGGTATAATCCGGTCCGCTGCGAGTTTTTCTTCGAGACTTTTTTCTTCGAGAACTTGCCATGCCTCAACTGTTTGCCGGGACTTCAGGATGGGCCTACCCGAGTTGGAAGCCCGACTTCTATCCGGCCAAGCTTGCGCAGAAAAAGTTTCTCAGCCACTACGCCACGCAGCTCAACACGGTCGAGGTGAACTTCACTTTCCGGCAACTGGTGAAGGAGACCACGATCCAGAACTGGATTCAGGAAACCCCGGCGCACTTCCGCCTGGGGATCAAGGCGCACCAGGTGATCACGCACATCAAGCGGTTGAAGGGGACGGAAGATTTTGTTCCGCGCTTCCTGGCGACGATCGAACCGCTGGCTGCCGCGGGCAAGCTTGGTCCGGTGCTGTTCCAACTGCCGCCGAATCTGAAGGCGGATAGCGCACTACTCAGGGATTTTCTCGTGCTTCTGCCGCGCGCGTTGCCGACAGCGTTTGAGTTCCGTCACGACTCCTGGTTCGCTGACTCGACGTGGGAACTTCTGAAGGCGCATGGAGCGGCGCTGTGCGTGGCCGAGACCGAAGAGCGCACTACGCCGGATGTGGTGACCGGCGCCTTTGTTTACTACAGATTCCGCAAGCCGACTTACACGGACGATGAACGCCGCGGCATGGTCACGCGCATCGGAGAACATCTGGCCGCAGGCCGCGACGTCTTCGCTTACTTCAAGCACGAAGAAACGCCGGAGGGGGCGCTGTTTGCGGTGGAACTGCTGCGTGGCGCTGGCCAGACGTAGCAAGCTACGTCTCTACGACGCGGCGGATATGGTCTCGAGCATCCATCTGATCACTGTTATCAGCGTCCGATAACGCGCATACTTCGTTCACTCCTTCCCTATGGCTTCGGAAGCCAACTCGCACGTGCTCTCCAGTTTTCTCGACTACTTGAGAATCGAGAAAGGATTGGCGCCGCTTTCCATCAGCGCCTATACCACCGACATCGGCCAGTTCTCAGAGTTCCTGGAAAAACGCAAGCGCGTGCTGCTCACAGCTCGCCGCACTGAGGTGCGCGATTTCCTGCAACAGCTTTTCTCCAATCAAGTCGATGGCCGCAGCGTGGGACGAAAGCTCTCGGCGCTGCGTCATCTCTATCGGTATCTGCTGCTGGATAAGAAAATCGAGCACGATCCCACGCTGAATATCGAGTCGCCACGGCAATGGAAGGTTCTTCCCAAGGCACTGGCGCGGGACGAAATGGAAGCGACGCTGGCCGCTCCGCTCGGGCGCAAGGGTTCGAGTTCGCAACACGAAGGAGTCGGCCGCGCTGGCTGCGCGCGATCGCGCCATGCTGGAGGTTTTCTACGCGGGCGCGCTGCGAGTTTCGGAAATCATCAGCGCTAAATTGGAAGACTTGAAGCTCGATGCCGGATACATGCTGGTGCGCGGCAAGGGCGACAAGGAACGTGTGGTGCCGCTGGGAAAATCGGCTCAGGACGCGCTCACGGAGTATCTGTCACAGTCCCGTCCGGTGTTGGCGGCAGGGAAGCCAAACAAAGCAGTGGCGGCCGGCGCCGCCTCGACCAGGAACTCGGGATCGCCTCTGCTGTTCATTGCGCGCGGAGGACGCAAGCTGACGCGCCAACGTATTTGGCAGATGGTGCGGGCGGCCTCGGCCGCTTCCGGACGCGCGGCTTCGCCGCACATGCTGCGCCATTCCTGTGCCACGCATATGGTGGAGAACGGCGCCGATCTCCGCACCGTGCAGACCATCCTGGGCCATGCCGATATTTCCACGACGCAGGTCTACACACACCTGGCGCTCGACCGCTTGCGGACCGTGTACCAGAAGCATCATCCAAGAGCGAAGGCCAGATGAGACTTAGAGCGAAAATCCACCACGGAGGCACGGAGACACGGAGAAAACCTTTAATGAATTACTCCGTGTCGGAGCCTGCCCTGAGCGAAGCCGAAGGGTGCCTCCGTGGTAGGTTCTGAAGTTTCATGACTACGAATAATGCCCAGAGCATCGTCGCTAAGGCTGTCGCCAACTTCGTCCGCCATCTGCGCGAACGCAATGCCTCGCCGCACACCATCAAGGCTTACAGCCGCGATCTTGCACTCTTCGCCGCCTACGCCGGTTCGCGCGGCTGGAAGCAGATTGACCATATCGCCGTGCGGGGTTTTCTCTCGCAACTTTACGACAAGGGCTTGAGCAAACCTTCGGTAGCGCGCGCTCTGGCCGCGGTGCGCTCGCTCTATCGCTGGCTGGCGCGGGAGGGCGTGGTGGCGCAGAATCCGGCAAAGCTGGTCGCCACGCCGAAGCTTCCCAAGAAACTTCCGCGCGTGCCCACGATTGAAGAGATGAACTTCGTGATCGACGGCGAAATGCCCGAAGCGGCAGCCTTCCCTGAACGCGACCGTCTCATGCTGGAACTGCTTTACGGATGCGGCATCCGCAATTCGGAGCTTACCGGCATCAATCTCGACGACATCCGGCTGAGTGCCGAGGCTATTTTGATTCGTGGCAAGGGGAAAAAAGAACGCTACGTTCCGTTTGGCGATTCGGTGAAAACGGCGCTGGCGGCGTATCTCCCCGAGAGGCAGAAAGTTATCGGCGCAACCGGCAAACGCTCGACCGCGTTGCTGATCAACCTGCGTGGCGGCGGGCTCACTACGCGCAGCGTTGGCCGCATCATCAAGAAAATCGCCGTTGCCAAGGGCCTTTCGCCCGATGTGCATCCGCATACCCTACGTCATGCCTTCGGAACGCACATGCTGGAGGAAGGCGCCGATCTGCGGGCCATTCAAGAGTTACTCGGGCACGAGCGCTTGGCGACGACGCAGCGCTACACGCAGCTGTCGATGAAACACGTGCTGCAGGTTTACGATCAGACGCATCCGCGGGCGAAGTAAGGGCGGATTCCTTGCGGGAAGACTAATCTCCAATGAAGCGCAAGAACAGATGGGGATGTTGTTGACATTCCTCTGCGAGCCGCCGGACCTCTAGGAGTGATTCTCTTTCGGCTTGCGACTCCGCCCGATCCATTACTAGGTCCCATTCCTTCAAGAACTGAGGCATCTGTCTTCCGTTAAAGATGGTATTACCGTACTCATCAATGAACTGAAGCAGCGGATAGGCCTCGTCTCCAATAGGCAAAATTCGATTCAGAAGGGCGCCAGGCAGTGCCGCTTGTGCGTGTTTTGCGTTACGTATGTTTTGCAGCACCACTTGTATGGGCAACGTTTTCCTCCTGCCCGGATCTCAACTGCTCCCACATTTCGACTACGCGTGTCTTCAGTTCCGCAGTCAGCTTCTCGTAAGCCGCTTCTGACGCCTCATTCTCCGGCGGCGGAACAATCGGATCGCCAAACACCATCTTCAGCGGAGCGAATCTCTGAAATGGTTTGCTCCTCGGCCACGCATCGTAGAATCCCTCAATCGCCACGGGAACAATCGGCACCTGCATGTGAATGGACAAGATGGCCGCACCCTTCTTAAAAATTCTCGGGGTCCCGTCAATCGAGCGCTCGCCCTCGGGATAAAGAATAAGCGGGCGACCTTGCCGCAGCCCGAACGCGCCGGCGCGCATCGCGGGAATGAGATTCGCGTCCGGATCGACGACCACAACGCGCAGCGAACGCGCCAGGCGCAGCATCAAGCCTTTGCCGAAGATGTCGCTGGTTCCCACGGCAAAAACCTTGTCAAACACTTCACGCGGCAGAACGCTCGCCAGGATGAGCGGATCGAGATAGCTTTGATGATTCGACGAAATAATAAACGGACCGCTACTGGGCAGCTTCTCAATACCGCTCACATGCAGATCAAAGCGGTCGAGGGCGATTACTTGTATCAGCCGCGAAACCATGTACCAGAATGCAGCGCTGATTGGCTGGGGCCGGACCAGGGGAAGGACCTCGGTTGCGTCCGGTTTCTCGCCCAGGATCGCTTTCCAACCGGCAAAAGTAGTGCGCGTCCCCGGGCCTCCTGCTCCACTGGCCGCGCTTTTCAGAACGGCATCGACCAGATCGCGCACGGTATAGATCTCGGCAAGCTGCGACTCTTCGACGTTGCCTCCCATCCGCTCTTCGATGTGGCTGAGCAGTTCGACGCGCTGCATGGAGTCGAGCCCCAGGTCGAGTTCCAGATTATGAGTAGGCCGCAAGGTTGCCGGCGCCTCGCGCGCCGCCTCGCGCACAATTTTCAGCGCCCGCTGCACTCCAGGCTGATCGAGCCATGCCATCTCGTCGGCGGTCAATGGCCGTTCGGTGGGCAAGTCAGAATCATCCGCAACCTTTCGCACCTGCTTCGCTCTTACGCGCTTCTCCACTTCGAAGCGCTTGATCTTGCGCGTGGTTGTGCGCGGCAAATCTTCCTGCCAGATTTCGTAGCTGCCAATGCGTTTGGTGGATGCAATCTGTTGCGATAGACCTTCGATGTCGTAGCGGATAACTTCCTTGGCGTTCACGATCTTCTTCTGGCGCAGCACATCGAAGTTGGGCACGATCACGGCGTGCAGCCGGTCGCCGCCTTCCCCGGGCTTGCCTTCCAGTCCCATCACTGCCAGTTCTTTGATGTACGGCGATTTCAGGTAGTGTGCCTCAACCTCTTCGGGGTAGATATTTTTCCCGTTGCTGAGGACGATCAATTCTTTCTTGCGGCCAGTAAGGAACAAATTACCGTCGGCGTCGAAGTAGCCGAGATCGCCCGTGTAGAACCATCCATCGCGCAGCACGGCCGCGGTTGCGTCCGGACGGTTCCAGTAGCCCTTCATCACGAGCGGTCCGCGTAATGCGATTTCGCCCGTCGCGGGCCCGCCATCTTCCCGCGGTTGCGGGTCGTTTGTCGGGTCAACGATTTTGGCCTCTACGCCCTTCATGGCTTTGCCTACGGAGCCGATCACGTTGTGGCCCGGCGAATTCACAAATACCGCCGCGGTCGTTTCCGTCAGGCCATAGGCTTGCAGCACGTCAATGCCGAGATCGTAAAAGTCCTTCGCAATCTCCGGGTTGAAGCGCGAACCTCCCGTGACCAGATATCGCATCTTCTTGCCCAGGGTTTCGTGGACCTTGCTGAACAGGATCGGACCGGCGTCGATTCCCACCTTGCGCAGCGTCCGATTGAATCCCATGAGACTCTTAAACATTTTCTGCGTGAGCGCTCCTCGTTTCTTGACCTCCTGGAAGATGCGCTCGTGAATCAGATAGAAAAATTGCGGCACCACAGCGAAGGCGGTGATATTGCGTTCGCGCAAAGCCCGCAAAAGCTCAGTCGTGTTTAGAGTTTCCAAGTACACCACGCGCGAGCCCTTCACCAGCGGAATCATCAGGTTCGCCATCTGCGCCAGCACATGGAACATAGGCAGGACGCCCAGAAGCGCGTCACCCGGCCCGATGTCCACCCAGTTGAATACTGCCTCTACTTCGCCCAGCAGATTGGCGTGGGTCAGCATCACGCCCTTGGGGTCGGCGGTGGTTCCCGAGGTGTAGAGCAGGGAAGCGAGGTCGTCCGCGGCGGGAGGCGCGGGCTGGAATTTCCCCGGCCCGGCGGAGAAAATCGCAGGCAGATTTCCCAGCCAGATGTCATGGACCGTCTGCTGGTCCATGCGGTCCGGGTCCATGAGTACGAGCCCGATGTTCAGGTCCGCAACCGCCTCCCGCGATGTTTGCACATGCTTCGCGTCGCAGAACAAGGCAGAGCTGCCGCTATCCTTCAATAGCTTGGCAAGTTGGTCGGCGTGCAGCGCCGTATCGAGCGGGACTACCGTACATCCCACGGCGATAATCCCGAGATACGTTGCCACCCATCGCGGATGGTTATCCGCCACGATGGCCAGCCGCGATCCGCGCGCGAATCCTTGTTCCGTGATCCATCGTCCGACGGATTCGGCCATCCGGCGAAGCTCGTCGTAGGTGCGACTCTCGATGTGATCATGGCGCTGGAGTTCCAGAGCGACGTGGTTCGGCCAACGCTCCGCACAGTCGACAAAGCGATCGTAGAAAGTGGGCATGAGTCGTGTGGAATATACACGAAAACATGAGGAAACCGCATATAGTAGATGCGTTCCAATGAAAACGTATGACTCTTTCCGTCCGAGAAGCGGCCGGGCACAAGCCCGTCTTCGGGAACGGGGACTGAAGCAGAAGTTGGAGAAGTTGCTAGAAGTCGATGACGAAGAAACATTCAGAACGGGGCTGGAAGAAGACTTCGGAGCCCGATCACCCAAAGTACATGGAAATGCTCAAGATTTGGCGTGGCTCTCGATAGCGACATCCACGCGCTTGCCGAATCTGGCCACGCGGAGGCTCTTCTCTTCTTCTGAAAAGCCGAGGTCGCTCATGTGTTCCTCGATCAACGACGCCAACTTAACTGGCGACAGGTTCCTTCGATGCGGCAACGACAGCGCCTCGCCTTGACGTTCGCTTGGTGGCCATCTTCCCCGTCTTGTTTCGAGCTGGTTGCGCCATGTTTTCGGACCAAAACCTACCTCATTGTACGATTCGGAAACTGTCCCGACCCAGACCGATTCCCTGCATCTAAATATGCTAGGCTAAAAGGGATATGTTGGGCAGTTCCCGCCCTCCGAAGGATTTCACAGTTTGATCAACACTCTGATTGGCAAGGTCTTTGGGACCAAGAACGAGCGCGTCATCAAGAGCTTGATGCCCCAAGTGGAGGCCATCAATGCTCTGGAGCCGCAGATGCAGAAGCTTACCGACGCCGAACTGCGCGCCAAAACGGACGAGTTCCGGAAGCGAATCCAAGATCGTCTAAGCCAGGAGCGGTTGAGTGGTGCCGGCAGTGCGGCATCGGATTCCGAGGCGGAATCCGAAGCCGAAGCCGATCCTGACCGCCTGAAGCGGGTCGAGAAAGAGCAATACGAAGCTCTGCAGGAAGTTCTCAACGAAATTCTCGTAGAAGCCTTCGCCGTGGTGCGCGAGGCCGGACGCCGCGTGCTCAACATGCGCCATTTCGATGTGCAGTTGATCGGCGGCATGGTGCAGCACAAGGGCATGATTTCGGAAATGAAGACCGGCGAAGGCAAAACGCTGGTGGCCACGCTTCCGGTCTATCTCAACGCTCTCAGCGGACGCGGTGTACACGTGGTCACAGTCAACGATTATCTGGCCAAGCGCGACTCCGAATGGATGGGCAAGCTCTATCGTTTCCTTGGCCTCACGGTGGGCGTGATCGTTCACGATCTTGACGATGAGGAGCGGCGCGCCGCCTACGCTGCCGACGTCACTTACGGCACGAATAACGAGTTCGGCTTCGACTACCTGCGCGACAACATGAAGTTCGATCTCAACGAGTGCGTGCAGCGCGGACACAACTTCGCCATCGTCGATGAAGTTGACTCCATCCTGATCGACGAAGCCCGCACACCGCTCATCATTTCCGGTGCCAGCGAGGAATCGACCGACAAGTATTACCGCGTGAACCGCATTATTCCCAAGCTGGAGAAGGGCGAAGAAATCGAGGGGCCTCCCGGCGAACCCGCGCAGCTCACTGGCGACTTTGTGGTCGACGAAAAACACCGTAACATCACCGTCACCGACGAAGGCTGGGTGAAAGTCGAGCAACTGCTCGGTATCGGGAACATCGCCGATCCGGAGAACTGGGGGCTGAAGCATCACGTGGAGACGGCGATCAAAGCGCACGCACTGTATCGTCGTGACGTTGAATATGTGATTAAAGACGGCGAGGTCATCATCGTCGACGAATTTACCGGACGTATGATGCCCGGTCGCCGCTGGTCAGATGGCCTGCATCAGGCAATCGAGGCCAAAGAAGGCGTCAAGATCGAGCGCGAGAATCAAACGCTCGCCACGATCACCTTCCAGAATTATTTCCGCATGTTCAAGAAGCTCTCTGGCATGACTGGCACGGCGGAAACGGAAGCGGCCGAGTTCGACAAGATTTACAAGCTGGAAGTGATGGTCGTCCCGACCAACAAGCAGATGCTGCGGTTGGAGAATCCCGACGTGGTCTTCCGCACCGAGAAAGAGAAATACTTCGCGGTTGCGGACGAGATCCAAAGGTTGACGGAGACCGGTCAGCCGGTGCTGGTAGGCACCACTTCGGTCGAAAAGTCCGAGCGCCTCTCGGAGTTGCTGAAGAAGAAGGGCCTCAAGCAGCACGTGGTTTTGAACGCTAAGTTCCACGAGCGCGAAGCCGAATATGTGGCCCAGGCCGGTCGCAAGGGCATGGTCACCATCGCCACCAACATGGCCGGCCGCGGCACCGACATTCTGCTCGGTGGCAACCCCGAGTTCATGGCCAAGCAGGAGATGGTGAAGAAGGGAATCGCGCAGCAACTGCGCGTGGCCCAGGGCAAGATCGAAGGGCCGCAGGAAGATGGCACGATTTCTGTCTTCTACTACAACGGCAACGAATACACCGTCCCGACCGACAAGTGGAGCGAGGCCTTCAACCGCTACAAGGCACAGACTGACAAAGAACACGACGAAGTTACCGCTGTTGGCGGCCTGCACATTCTAGGCACGGAACGGCACGAGTCGCGCCGCATCGACAATCAGCTTCGCGGACGCGCCGGCCGCCAGGGCGATCCCGGCTCTTCGCGTTTCTACCTCGCTCTTGAAGATGACCTGATGCGCATCTTCGCCAAGGAGTGGGTCTCGAAACTGCTTGAGCGACTGGGCATGGAAGAGGGCATTCCAATCGAATCGAAGCTCATCAGCAGGCGCATTGAGACGGCGCAGAAGGCGGTCGAAGGCCAGCACTTCGAATCCCGTAAACATCTGCTCGAATACGACGACGTGATGAACAAGCAGCGCGAGGCCGTATACGGCCTGCGCCGCCGCTTGCTCGAGGGCATGGACCAGAAAGATCTGATCCTCGAAGATTACGTTTCAGCCATTCTCGGCGACTTGATGGAAGAATATTGCCCGCCCAAGGGCCATGCCGACGACTGGAATATCAAGGGGCTGAAAGACGCGGTCTTCACCCGCTTCGGCGTCGATTTCATCGCGGAAGGCGTAAAGCCCGAAGCGCTGAACCGGCAGGAACTCGGCGATGCTATTTTCGAGAAGCTGAAAGAGCGTTACGACGCGAAGGAAAAACTGATCGGCCCCGAGGCCATGCGCCATCACGAGCGCATGATCATGCTCAGCGTGCTCGACTCGCAGTGGAAGGATCACCTGCTCAGCATGGATCACCTCAAGGAGGGCATCGGCCTGCGCGGCTACGGCCAGCACGATCCGCTGGTCGAGTACAAGAAAGAATCCTTCGAGATGTTCGAGGCGATGTTGCAGCGCTTCCAGGAAGACACGGCCCGCTATCTCTACCTGATGCAGATTATCGAGCGTCCGCCGGACGCAGGCGCAGGCGGTCCGCAGGGAGGCGAACCAGCAGGCCATGGTCCGGAGCCCGGTGTGCCGGCACAACAAGGCGGAGGTGGGAATGGACATCGTCCGCGCCTGGTCGCGACCTCTGCCGACGATCTGGAAGAAGCCTTCATGCGCCGCAAGCGCCGCGAACTGGAACAGGCGCGCATGGCTGGTGCCGGAGACGTGCAGCCAGTTCAACAGGTCGTTCGCGGGCAGGAAAAAGTGGGCCGCAACGATCCTTGCCCCTGCGGCTCCGGCAAGAAGTTCAAGAAGTGCCATGGGGCGTAAGCCGCATCGAACCGTGTGGGGACGGCCGCCGTCGTGAGCCTGCCCTGAGCGAAGCCGAAGGGTCCAGCCGAGCACAGCGAGGCGCATCTCTACCACGAACGCCGGGCTGACCTGTCCCCAGGGGCCACAGCCTTGAACGTCATTTCTTCGGCTTGACTTTTCGTCTGAGCCTTCCAGTCCAGAAATAATCCTGCATAATTCCGCGTGATGTATTCCGCCGCCGTCACGTCCAGCCTCTTCGCCGTCCCATCAATCCAGCGTGGCGTGCCTTCGATCTCGCAGAAATTTCCGACGGGCGTCTCGTCCACGACCACGTGGCCTTTTCCATCCGCCCATTCGGAGCGAAACTTCTCGTAGCGAAATGACGGCGCGTATCCCAGCGCGCGCAAGATCGCATCCATCGTTCGTCCATCGCTCACGCCAGTCTCCAACTCAGTCCGGGAGTTATGCCGGCCAATCTTCCCCTTGGACTTGTGCGCCACGGTCCACTCCGAGCCATACTTCCGGATGCGCAACAGTTCCTTGCGTCCACGCAGAACTTCCCCCGGCAGGTCGTACAGCGTGTTCATCTCGTGCGTCCGGGGCGTGACGATGCGAAATCCCGCCTTACGCAGTTTGCGCGTGAGCGCCCGAACGTCGGCGACGCGAAACTTGATCTCGGTTTCTCTGTTGGAAGCCATCTGCAAGGCCCGCCGATCTGATGCTATCATTCTGACCTTTGCAGATGTTCCAGGCTTGGAGCGTCGTATGAAGAATCTGTTTCAACCGGATGCGGTCAGTGAGGTGATCTCGCGCATCGACAGGCTGCAACCGGCTACCCAACATCAGTGGGGGAAAATGGATGTCGCGCAGATGATGGCGCATTGCTCCGCGACACTCGACGTGGCTTCCGGACGCGTCGTTTTGCCCCGGATGTTCATTGGCCGGATACTCGGGCCATTTGTCCGGTCCCAATTTACCAACGAAAAGCCATTTTCCAAAAACGGTCCGACGGACAAAAGCTTTGTGATCGCCGACAAAAGAGATTTTGCCCGCGAACAGGAACAACTCAAAACGCGCGTCCGGCAGTTTCAGAGGGCGGGGAGGCGCAATGCACGAAGCATCCGCATTCTTTTTTCGGATCGCTTACGCCCCAGGAGTGGGCTACGGGAATGTACAAACACCTCGACCACCATCTGCGTCAATTCGGGGTCTGACGCAGTTCAGTGGTCGCGAAGAGCTGGCGACAACGCCTAACGACGAACGACCAACAACGAACGACGAACGACCAACGACCGCCTCTAACTAAACGTCGGCAATTTCACCAGATCGTTCTCGGGAACCGACTCCACCGGTTCGCCGGCTTTGCGCCAGGCAGTCAATCCGCCGACGATCACGAACGTGTTGAATCCTTTTTCCCGCAGCAGGTGCGCCACCCGGGCGCTGGTCGCTTCGCGCGCTCAAGTACAGTACAGATAAATGTCCTTGTCCTTGGGGAGATTCTTGATCTCTTCCTCAAGATTGTTGGGCTCGATGCGGATCGAACCCTTGATGCGCGCACCTCCTGAATCGTAATAGCCGTGGCTGCGGACGTCGACGATCAGCACGCGCCCGGCATTTTCAGAGAGCCAAACGCGCGGCCAGTTCCTGAACCTGAACCCGCGGCACCACGCGATACACTTTGTGCTTGCGGTACTGCACTATGCGGTAGACCGCGTACACCACCAGCGCGGTCACCACGACTGCTTCCATGGCCCGCCCAGCCGCCTGAAACCCGCGCAAGATCGCAGCCAGAAAGTCGCGCGAAAGATACCCCACCAGCAGATAGGTGAGCGCATACCCCAGGGCACCTGCGAGATCCAGACGCAGAAACTGCCAGAAGCGCATCTTCATGCTGCCGGCCAGCGGCGCCGCCATGGTGTTGACCCCAGGGATGAACTTCGCAATCACCAGCGTGATCTTTGCCGCGCTTGTAGAACGATTCCGCCGACCGCAGAATGCAGGTTTCCGGATTGATCGACACGCGGCACAGGAATCCCAGCAGCGCCCACCCCATATATCGTCCCAGCCAGAACATCACCGTATCGCCCAGCAGCAAGGCCGTGATCGCCGCCAGCAAGACATACGGACCCCACAACGCGTGCGCCGCTACAGCCGCTCCTGCCGCCACCAGGGCAATGGCCGCGGGGAACGGAAGCCCCAGCGCCTCCGCCAGCAACAAACCGAAGGTCAAGGCGTATCCATGACGCGCCATCAGCGATAACAGATCCATAAGCAGTGTTGGATAAGAAAAATCAGGAAAGGTTTCATCATAAACAAAAGCCGGACATCTGTCCGATGGACAACGTCCAGCTCTTGTTACGGGGAGTGCTTTTCTCAGGAGGACTCTCCCCGTGCAGGGCTAGCAGGAGGACAGCGGCTTTCACTCGGAGTCTCTCGGCCCTTTACGGGTCGGCGCGTCCTTAAATCCATGGCGCTTTTTGCTAAAGCTTCGACTGAAGCCGCTGTCCTTTGTGTTGGCGGCGCGTCCGCGGCGGATCAGGTACCTCGGCGGCTTGAAGGTTCCCAAGTGCCGGGGAGAGATCAGGTGGATCGCTCTTCTGGCGATCCATCGCATTCCATGCGTCTCGTTAGCCTTCCGTTTTAGCGGGCACCCCCACCAACTGGTGGGATTATGTCTCGATGAGTGCGAAAAAGTCTGTGGCTCCAATCACAGTATTGCGTGACCGCAATCAAGGGTCGGCCCGGAGACTCCCTTTGGATTCGGGGATCAATTGGAAAGAAAACGCCGGCCTTTGTCTGACGACGTACGGCCGGCTTGAGACTGAGAGACGGACCTCGTGGTCACTCGGTCGCACTCAGTACTGACTCATTGACCCACCGCTCTTAGATCCACCTTTGACCATCTTGACGCTCATCACGTGAATCGCATTCTTGTCGGCATATACATGGGCGCTCAGCTGTACGTGATGTCCCTCGTGACCCTTAAGTTCCTCGGGGTTCATCACATCCCAGCTCTTGCCGTCCTTGTCGTTGACGAACGTGTACTTGTCGCCGTCGGCCTTGACCGTTCCCTTCAACGTCATCAGCGGAGCTTTTGCACTCGTCTGATCCGCATGGTTTTGCGACATGTTGTTATCTTGCGAGGCGCTTGCTTCTTGTTGCGCAAAAGCAGTCAAGCTCATCGCGAAAACCAGAGCCAACAGACAAACCAATACTTTTTTCATAGATTTCCTCTTTGTTCCTTGTGAAGTTTGGTCAGATTCTTACCTCTGCCTTCAATACGTGCCTGAAGCGCGAACGGATTGCTAGTTATTGGTGCCTTTTTGGAAGAAGAGGTTGCCCGAGATCGGGGAAACCTTTAGTGCCAGGCGCTAAAGGCCAAGGGCTGGTTTCCTTATTTCTCCCGGGCCACGACAAACTCCGGCGCCCACAGCAGCGCCCGCTTGATCTCGGAATCGGGGAAGGTGCAGATCGCCTTCCGCGCGGCCTCCGCATACCGCGCGGCGCGGGCGGTAGCCGCTTCCAGCGATCCATAGCGCTGCAGGATTTCCATAATCTGCGCGTGGGTCACGCCGTTGAAGGCCTGGTCGCGCAGAATGGTTTCAATCTTGGCGCGTTCTTGCGGCGTGCACCGCTCCAGCGAATGGATTACCGCCATCGTGGCCTTGCCCTCACGCAGGTCGCTGGCCACCGGCTTGCCCAGAACATCTTCGGACGCGGTCAGGTCGAGCACATCGTCGACAATTTGAAAGGCCATGCCGAGGTCGTGCCCGTACCGGCCCAGAGCCTCTTCCTGCGCGGCGGTCGCACCCCCGAGAATCGCGCCCAGCCTCATGCACACCGAAAACAGGCAAGCCGTCTTCCGATAGATCAGATCGAAATACTCGTCGAGCGCGATCGCTTTGCCGAGTTTTTCCATCTGCAGCAGCTCGCCCTCAACCATCTGCTGCGTCAGTTCAATCAGGGTGTCGAGAATGCGAAAGTTCCGCTCCTGCACCGCCACTTTGAAAGCCTGCATGTAGAGCCAGTCGCCCGCCAGCACGCATTTCGAGTTGCCCCACTGGGTATTGGCGGCGGGCCGGCCGCGCCGTGTTTTGGCTTCGTCGATGATGTCGTCGTGCACCAGCGTGGCGGTATGAATAATCTCGACCACGGCGCCCAGTCGTACGGCGCCGCGTCCTCTGTAATCGAACAATTTGGCGGAAAGAAAAAGCAGAGCGGGACGGATGCGCTTGCCGCCTCCCGCGCGCAGATACTCACCAATCTCGGTGATGGCTTGCACGCCTGAGACGGTGTCCTGTCCGAACTCGCTCTCCAGCGCCGCGAGGTCGTCGTGCAGCAGGTCGAAGATTTCTTTCCCGTTAATGAGAGGCGGTGCGCTCAATGTGGATTCCGAGTACTTGTTTTCACCACGGAGACACGGAGTCACGGAGAAAACTCAAACACGCTTTTTCAAATGCAGCGAGCATCTCGAACCGCCGAGTCTCAGATTTCTTGAGTTCTCTGTGTCTCCGTGGCTCCGTGGTGGATTCTGTCCTTAATTCGTCCGGTAATTCGTAAACTGCAAGTCAATTCCGAAATCATGCTGGCGCAGCATGGCGATGACTTCCTGCAGCGTGTCGCGGTCCTTGCTGCTGATCCGCACCAGATCGCCCTGGATCGAAGCCTGCGCTTTCTTCTTCGAATCTTTAACCAGCTTCACGATCTCGCGTGCTTTTTCGATGGCAATGCCTTGCTGCATCGTGACTTTGCGCTTCGCCGTGCCGCCGGCCGCCGGTTCCACCGCGCCATAGGTCAACCCTTTCAACGAGACTCCGCGCTTCACCAGCTTTCTGCTGCAGAATATCGTTGACCGCCTTCAGCTTGTACTCGTCGGCCGAGTGCAGCACGATCGCGTCTTTCTCCAGTTCGATGTTCGACTTTGAATCCTTCAGGTCGAAGCGCGTGTGGATTTCCTTCAGCGCCTGCTGGATGGCGTTCGATACTTCCTGCAGATCAATCTTGCTCACGATGTCGAAAGTGTTATCGGGCATCGGATTTCAATTCTTTCTGAAATGATGGAATCTGACACTTGAGGTTACCAGAAGAACCTCTGGTGAGGGAGGGTTAACGCGCCGAAACTTTGTTTTCAGCGGTTTCAGCCAATTTGAAAAAATTGTAGAAATTGCGCGTCGTCTGCTGCCCGACTTCTTCTGGAGCCAACCCACGCAACTCGCCCAGCTTCCGCGCCGTTTCCTTTACAAAGGCCGGCTCGTTGCGCTTGCCGCGATGCGGCACCGGCGCCAGATAAGGCGAGTCCGTCTCAATCAGCATCCGATCCAGCGGAACTTCCAGCGCCGCATCGCGAATTTGCTGCGCCTTGGGAAAGGTCACATTGCCGGCAAACGAAATCATGAACCCCATGTTGAGCGCGACTCTTCGCCTGCGGCCAGTTTCCCGTGAAGCAGTGCAGAATGCCACCCAGCCCCTTGGCTGCCCAGTGCTCTTGCATCAACGCCAAGGCAATCATCCCATGCGTTGTCGCTGCCATCCGACGGACGGCAATGAATGACGATGGGCAGTTTTGCAGCCGCCGCCAGCTCCATCTGCCGGATGAAGACTTCCTTCTGCACGTCGCGCGGCGAGTGGTCGTAGAAGTAATCCAACCCAATCTCGCCCCAAGCGATCACCTTGGGATGCTTCGCCAGCCGCTCCATGTTCTGGTAGGCGGCTTCATCTGCAAGCCTGGCTTCGTGCGGATGAATGCCCAGGGTCGCGTAAATGAAATCGTACTTCTCGGCCAAACGGATTCCGCAATCCACCTGCGCCGGCCCATCGCCATTGCCGATGGCGACGATAGTCTGCACCCCAGCCTCGCGAGCCCGGGCAATCACCTGCTCGCGGTCGGAGTCGAACTGCTCGCCGTCAAGATGTGCATGAGAATCAACAAACATTGGTATGGTCGGGCTGGGGACGCGGCACTCTTGCCCGTCCATGCCGAGCAAAGCTCGGCTCGGTCTTGACTTCCTGCTCCCTGACAAGCTGCAGCCTTGGTCGCTCTACTTCAGCCTCGCCCCCACCGGCACATCCTCCAAAAAGCCCGCCAGCACCGGTTTCCCGCCTTCCAGCGATGCCGCCACGATCATCCCATTCGACTCCATCCCGCGCAGCTTTCGCGGCGCAAGATTGGCCACGATCACCACTTTCCGCCCAACCAAAGTCTCCGGCGCATACGCCTCCGCGATCCCGGCCAGCACCTGCCGCACTTCGGTTCCAATATCAATCTCCAGCCGCAAAAGTTTGTCCGCCTTGGGCACTCTCTCGGCGACTTTCACCAGCCCCACGCGCAGTTCGATCTTGGCAAAATCGTCGATCGAAATCTTTTCGTTCGCCGCCGGGACCGCCGCGGCAGCTGGGCAGCCGCCTGCGGCGCATTCGCATGTGCCGGCACAGCCGCTGGTCTGCAGCTGCAGCCTCTGCCACCGGCGTTCCTCTCTGCTCCTCTTCCATCTTCTGCATCCTTTCAATCGCGCTCTTGTCCGCGCGCGGAAACACGGGCTGCACCTCGCCCAGCTTCGTGCCCAAAGGCAGTTGTCCCCAAGCCAGTTCGCTCAAAGCCAGCTTCTTGATATCTCCCAACCCCATCTGCGTCCAGATCTTCGCCGTCGCCTCCGGCATCACCGGATGGGCCAGCGCCGTCGCGATCCGCAGCGCTTCCGCCGCTGTGTAGAGCACAGTGGCCAGACGCGAGCGGCTGTCTTCATCCTGCTTCTCGCCCAGCGCCCACGGCTCGTTTTCGACGATGTACTTATCCACCGCAGCCACCAGCGCCCACGCCGCTTCGAGAGCGCGCGAAAACTGAAACTGATCGAACAGCGTCCCAAATTCGCGGATCGTCTTCCGCGCCAACTCGGCAATGGCAGCATCCGCAGCGCGTTTTCGAGGCTCCATGCGACGGATACGGCACCTCGCCCTTGAAATAACGGTTGATCATGGTCAGCGTGCGGCTGGCCAGATTTCCCAGCCCGTTCGCCAAGTCGGAGTTATACCGCTGCACCAGCGCATCGAAAGAAAACGATCCATCCTGCCCGAACACGACTTCGCGCAGCAGAAAATAGCGCAGCGCATCCGCGCCCAGCACATCGAGAATCGTTTCCGTGCGCACGATGTTGCCGCGCGACTTCGACATCTTGCTCTCTTCAAACAGCAGCCAGCCATGCGCCACAATCGCCTTGGGCACCGGCAGCCCTGCCGCCATCAGAAACGCCGGCCAGTACACGCAATGGAAGCGGACAATTTCCTTCCCGATCATCTGCACGTCCGCCGGCCAGAATTTCTTGAACGCCTCCTGCGCGCCCGCGTGCGAAGATCCATAGCCAATCGCGGTGATGTAGTTGGCCAGCGCATCCAGCCACACATAAATCACGTGCTTGGGATCGTCCGGCACCGGAATGCCCCAGGTAAACGTCGAGCGGCTGATCGACAGATCGCGCAGCCCCGAGCGCACAAACGAAATCACTTCGTTGCGCCGCGTCTCCGGACGAATGAACTCCGGATTCGCATACAGCGCCAGCAGCTTGTCCTGAAACGCCGAGAGCTTGAAGAAGTAGTTCTCTTCCTTCACGGTCTCGGTGATGCGCCCGCAAGTGGGGCAGGGATCGCCCGGCTGCGCGCCGTCCACATAAAGCTCATCCGAAACGCAATACTGCCCCGTGTAGGTGCCCTTGTAGATGTAGCCGTTGTCGCGAATGCGCCGGAACAGTTCCTGCACCCGCTTCTTGTGCCGCTCTTCCGTGGTGCGGATGAAGTCGTCGTTCGAGATTCCCATCCGCTTCCACAACTGGCGGAACTCCGCCGAAATCTCGTCGGCATACTGCTGCGGAGTCTTTCCCGCGGCCTGCGCCGCCCGCTCGATCTTCTGCCCGTGCTCGTCCGTGCCCGTGAGAAAGAAAGTGTCCGCGCCCAGCAGTGCGCTGCCGCCGCGCAATCGTGTCGCAGGCAATGGTCGTGTAGGCGTGCCCGATGTGCGGCCGCGCATTCACGTAATAAATCGGCGTCGTGATGTAGAACTTCCTGCTCATAATGTCTCGATGCATCTACCCTGTGCACCTCTGTGTCCTCTGTGGTTAAGACTTTCCTGCCGGTCCCGAGGTACGCCCGCGCAGCTTCCTGCATCACGGTCTTCAGCGGCACATGATGCTCCGCCGCAATCCGCCGGCAATCCTCATATTCCGGAGCGTAATTCGTGACCGTCCCATTCATGCTGGCGATTTTGATTCGCACCTCGCCCCACGGCGTGCGCACATTCTCCCATCGCCGCGCCAGAGTCTGGCGCATTTCATCGCGCCGCCGCACGCCCAGCGTGGTCGTTTCGGTAGAAGATCAGTTGCGTCAACCTGCTTGCATGCTTCGGGCTTGCACAAAACCGTCAGCAGCGTTCCCGGACGATTCTTCTTCATCTGCACCGGCATGCACAAAAGCATCCAGCGCGCCCTCTTCGAACAACCGCTCCATCACATACCCAAACACCTGCGGATTCAAATCATCGAGATTCGCTTCCAGCACCGTAATGGTCTCTGACGCCGTCTTCGCAGCCAGCGCATTCGACGCGTACTCTCTCCGATCGTCAGCCGCACCACATTGGGATGCCCCGGAAAATCCCGCGATCCCGCGCCATATCCCGACTTCTCAATCTTCATCTCCGGAAACGCCGCGAATCGCGAAGCCAGAGTCTTCACAATCGCCGCGCCCGTCGGCGTGACCAACTCCGCCTGCACGCCGGACGAATACACCGGCGCGTCTTTCAGCAATTCCACCGTCGCCGGAGCCGGCACCGGAAACGTCCCATGCGCGCACTTCACCGTCCCACCGCCCAACGTTCAAGGGCGAACAGACAATCTCCTCGACTCCCAGCGCCTCCGCTCCCACGGCCGCGCAGACAATATCCACCATCGCATCCACCGCGCCAACTTCGTGAAAGTGCACGCTCTCGAGGGAAGTATCGTGAATCTTCGCCTCCGCCGCGTCCCAGCGCCTCAAAGATCGCAATGGCAGTTTTCTTCGCGCCCTCCGAAATCGCAGCCGCAGAAATGATCTCCCGAATCTCGGTCAGCCCGCGAGCATGCTCGTGTGGCGCGGGCGCCTCCAGCCCGCGAACTCTTACCAGGAAGAGAATGTCGAATGCCCCTGATGCTCATGGAATGTTGGTGCGATCTGCGATGCGGAATGTTCATGATGACTGTTCATGCTCCACGTTTCCAGTACTCCTCCCGCGGCAAGTCCTTCTCCCCATCGACCCAAACATCCACTTTGGTCGCCGAAATCCCGCTGCGCACTACGCGCGAAATCTCCAGCCGAGCCTCAAGTCCGAGCGCCGCCACGGTCTCCTCCAGCACCCGGGGCGGCACTCCGGCATCCACCAGAGCGCCCAGAAACATGTCGCCGCTCATGCCGGAGAAACACTCAAGGTAGGCAATGCGCATAAGAATCAATTCACCACGGAGTCACGGAGACACGGAGAACGTAACTAATTTTTCTCCGTGTCTCCGTGCCTCCGTGGTAAGTTCGGTACTGAGTTTTCATCATAGGGAAGCGTTGCATCTTGCGTCAAACCAGCGTCCGCCGCGCTCTCTGCTAGAATCACTGTCTCCTTCAACAGCTTAGAGGGAAGCCTTGTATCGTCATCTCGAACATCGTCTAGCCCAGCGCATTGTGGAGTTTCTTCGCAGCCGCTATCCCGACGCAACTCTGCCTAGCGCGGTCATCGAACAGCCTCCAAAAGTCGAACTCGGCGACTTTGCGATCCCTCTTTTTCCTTTCGCCAAGCCACTGCGCACCGCTCCGCTTAAGATTGCCGAAGCCATCCGCGCCGAGATCGGCCCCATCGAGGGCATCGCCGCAATGCAGATCGCGCCTCCGGGATACCTGAATGTCAAAATTGATCGCGCCTTGCTGGCCGCCGCGCTCGCCGCCGGCCAGAAGCCTCCCGCCGAAATTCCTGCAGGAAAGATTCTGGTCGAACACACCAGCATCAATCCCAACAAAGCCGCCCACATCGGCCACCTGCGCAACGCCATTCTCGGCGACACGTTCGTCCGACTGCTGCGTTACGCGGGCCGCGAAGTCGACATTCAGAATTACATCGACAACACCGGTGTGCAGGTTGCCGACGTAGTCGTGGGGTTCACGCATCTCGAGAAAAAATCGCGCGAGGAAATCGAAGCTCTGACTAAGCAACCACGCTTTGACTACTACTGCTGGGATCTCTACGCCCGCGTCTCGCAGTGGTATGAGCAGGATGCTCAAAATAAACAGGCCCGGTTTCAGACTCTGCATGCTATCGAAGACGCATCAAGCGAAGTCGCAGCCATCGCCGAACTGATCTCGACCGCTGTCCTGCGCCGCCATCTCGAAACCATGGATCGCCTCGACATCGAATACGATTTCCTCCCGCGCGAGAGCGAAATCCTGCACCTGCATTTCTGGGACGCGGCCTTCACCAAGCTGAAAGAAGCAGGCGTGCTTGTTCACGAAACCGAAGGCAAGAACAAGGGTTGCTGGGTGATGCGCCGCGCCGGGACGGGCACGGACCGTGTGGCCGCGGGCGACTCGCCCGCGCAAGCCAGCGCCAAGAAGAAGAGAACGAACGGATCAGACGCAAATGGCGACAATGACCTCGATGACGTCCTAGAAGCGATTCCGCTGAAGCCCGGCGTCAACATTCGCCCATCAGGAATTTCCGAAGAAGATCAGAAAGTAATCGTCCGCTCCAACGGCACCGTAGGCTATGTCGGCAAAGACATCGCCTACCACATGTGGAAGTTCGGTTTGCTCGGGCGCGATTTCGCCTATCGCAAGTTCTACCGCTATCCCAATCAGCACGACTGCTGGATTTCCGCCACGCAAGGCGAGCAAGACCATCCTCACTTCGGCGACGTCGCCGAAATCTATAACGTGATCGACGCCCGCCAGTCCGAAGCGCAAAACACAGTAATCGAAGCTCTGCGCGGACTCGGCCACAACGAAGCCGCCGACCACTACACGCACTTTTCCTACGAAATGGTCGCGCTCACCCCGCGCTGCGCCGCCGAACTCGGCTACACGTTGAGCGAAGAAGACAAAGCGCGCTCCTACATAGAGGTTTCAGGTCGCAAGGGTTTCGGCGTCAAGGCCGACGACTTGCTCGACCAGCTCATCGCCTCCGCCAAGAACGAAGTCGACTCCCGCCATCCTCAACTCACCGACGCCGAGCGCCTCTCCATCGCCACCCAAATCGCCACCGGCGCGCTGCGCTACTTCATGTTGAAGTTCACCAAGCAATCCGTGATCGCCTTCGATTTCAAAGAAGCCCTCAGCTTCGAAGGCGAAACCGGTCCCTACGCGCAATACGCGGTAGTCCGCGCCACCAGCATCTTCAAGAAGGCGGCAATTGATCCCGACACTTTCTGTGGGGACCTTGCCAACGCCTCCGCGGCGGACCTGGCCAAATTTCTCGCGGGTGATAATGCAGATGAATTCTGGGAACTATGGCTGGCGTCGGCGAAAACGTCTTACATTGTCGACCAATGCATAGCCACCACAGAACCGGCCTACCTCGCCAAACACGCTTTCCAACTGGCGCAACTCTTCAACACTTTCTACCATCGTCATCCCATCCTGAGCGAGCCGGATGAGAAGCGAAAACAATTCCTGCTCGCCACCGTAGCGGTTGTTCGCCGCGAACTGATTCGCACTCTCGCCGTCATGGGCATTACCGTGCCGCCGGTCATGTAGAAGCTGCAATTGCCGTTTTTTTGGCTGATCGTTGATTGAAGACCCTGACGTAGCAATGAGCAATCAACGATCGAACCTGGTTCGCGGCACGTTCAATCTCGGCGTGATCGCCGAAACCATCGTCGGGCCCATCGCTCTTGCGACGAGCGTCAGCCCCACGGGAGTGAGCCGGGTTAACTTCTCCATTGGACGCGTGTTTTGAACTTGTTTTCCGTAAGTCGGAGATTATGTCAGACTAGTGCTTTCGCGCCGCCTGGGATGTCTGTTCAGTTGAGGTCACGCTCCATGTGCAGAAACATCAAAATCCTGTTCAACTTCGATCCGCCGGTCAATGCGGAAGAGATTCGAGCAGCCTCTCTGCAGTTCGTGAGGAAGATCAGCGGTTTCAACAAACCGTCAAAGGCCAATGAAGCTTCTTTCCTGTCTGCGGTTGATGAAATCGCCGCCATCTCGGCTCGTCTGCTCCACTCGCTCGAAACCAACGCGCCGCCGAAGAATCGAGAAGAAGAGGCCGCGAAGGCGAAAGCTCGCGCCGCGGAGAGATTCGGCGCCTGACTCTGCCGCAGAGAGGAAGAATGTGTGTGGTCCGCTTGTCTGAGTTGCGATCCCACGATACTGTGGTGCCGGCAAGTCGCCGCTCGGCTGTAATCGACCTTGCCATCGCGATTGCAGTCTTTGCTGTTTGCTATGTCAGTGAGCCAGCCTTGGACCCGCTTCTGCGGCACGGCCATGGCTTGGCTGGGGTTCTTGCCTTGGCTGCCTACCAGTTCACGTTTGAAGGCCTGGCCCTGCTTCTCATCATGCGGATTCGGCATGAGCGCTTTACCGACTATGGATTCACTGCGCGCAACGTCGGCAAATCCGTTGCTCTAGCATTGGTGCTGGCGGCAATTTACGATCTCGCCATGTCATGGCATGCTCATGCGCTGCTCTGGCTTCCGCTGCGCCGACAACCCGCAGTGCGCATGTCATGGGAGGCTGGTTTCCCACTGTCCTTGGTGGGACTCGCCGTGACGGTTGCCGCTTGGGGCTTCTTTGAAGGCTTTTTCGGAGTCTTTTTTGCGAAGAAACTCAACCGGGCATTCGGCCACAGCGGGCGCGGCTGGTTCTCTCCAGGGGTGATTGGTTTCGCCCTCTTCAACGGATTGATCCATCTTACCGTCCACCAGGGCATTGCAGGGTTCATAGGGAGCTCTGCCTCCGGATACGCGATTGCCGTGATCCCCGGTGTTACTGAAAATGCCTGGGGAAGCGCGCTTGTTCAAACCCTCACCGACGCCGTTGGAAAGCTCTGACTAACCGTAAGTTGTTGACGCTTCGTGTAAGTTGTTGAAACGGGTTGTAAATTGTTGAAGCATTATCTTTGCGCTATAGATACAAATGTCGCCTTGCCAGAATGGCCCAGGGGGGTTGCGCTTCTTTGCGGGATGACCTTTCTCTGGGTCCACCGAGGTCCTTACTTGCGTTCCTAGGGCCGTTTCCGGCTCAGGAAATGGCATTCCTAGCGAGGGTTGAGATCGCCGGTTCAGGTTCTCCGGGGCCCTGTTCCGCCAATATCTTACAGTTACAATAAATTCAATGACTTAGGCGAATTGCGCTCGCAGGAGGGCAACGCCCACTGCAAAGTAAGTACAAGACCTGGCCACAGATCTGCACGGATTCTCGCGGATATTTCTTTGAGCTTTGATCCTTGATCCGTTGAGATCGGTGAAAATCCGTGGCTAAGTCCTTTTTCCCGCGCTAGCTCTTTCTGCCGGCGATCATCAGTCCGGCTCCCACGACGATCAAAACGATGCTCACGGCCGGCGAGACCTTCTCGTCGTCGTGCGTCGTGATGCCCACATGCGCGTCGCCGATGTTTACGCCGTGATGTTCGGAATGCGGAAAGGGAACGAAGAACGAAACGATTCCCAGCACCAGCACCACTACTCCCACCAGCATCAAAGCCTTCATAGGTTCCTCCAGCGAAATTTCTTCGAGCTTCGATTCTTGATCCGTGGCGGCCCGTGAAAATCCGTGGCCAGTTTCTAACTCGCGAAGCCCTTCACGAACTCCACGAGACTCCGCAAAGCAATCCCCGACGGGCCTTTGGCGATCCAGGGCTTCTGATCTTCCATCCAGGCCGTGCCGGCGATGTCGAGATGAATCCAGGGAGTGTCTTCTGCGAACTCTTTCAGGAACATGGCCGCGTTAATTGCACCGCCCCAGCGTCCGCCGGAGTTGACGATGTCGGCGATGGTGGACTTGATGTTTTCTTTGTATTCATCATCGAGCGGCAGCCGCCACATTTTTTCGCCGGCTTCATCATTCGCTTTGTGAAATCGCTCATACATCGCGTCATCGTTGGCGAAGATTCCCGCGTTGGCGTAGCCGAGCGCGACCACGACTGCGCCAGTCAGTGTTGCCGCGTCCACCAGATGAGTGCAGCCTAGCTGGCGGGCGTAGAAGAGACCATCAGCCAGAACCAGACGTCCTTCGGCATCGGTGTTGATGATTTCAATCGATTTGCCTGACATCGCGATCTGCACGTCTCCTGGCTTCTGCGCTTTGCCGGAGGGCATGTTCTCGGTGGCGCAGACAATGCCGATGACTTTGACTTTCGGCTTCAACAGCGCGATGGCGCGCATGGCGCCGATCATGGTTGCGCCGCCTGCCATGTCGTATTTCATCTTCTCCATGCCGTCGGCAGGCTTGATCGAGATGCCGCCGGTGTCGAAGGTAATTCCTTTGCCCACTAGGCCTAAGACCGGTTTCTCTGGCGCGCCAGCGGGCTCATATTTCATCACGATCAACGCGGGCGGCTCGTCGGAACCTTGGGCCACGCTCCAGAAGGCGCCCATCTTCAATTCTTTGATCTTGTCAGCGCCGTAAACTTCACATTTCAAACCGACTTCCTGGCACATCTTCTTCGCGCGCTCGGCCAGAATGGTCGGGGTCATGCGGTTGGAAGGTTCATTCACCAGGTCGCGCGTGAAATTCTGCGATTCGCCGATGACTTGCGCTTCGTGGGCGGCCTTTTCGAGCGCGGCATGATCGCTGTTGCCGCTGGCGAGGATGGTAAGCGCATCAATCTTCTGATCTTTGCGGTCGCTGCGGTAGTAATCGGGATCGAAGTTGCCGACCAGCGCGCCCTCGACAATTGCCCGCACCGCTTCTGCGGCCGGAATACTGGGCGGTGGGATGAAGGCGAAGCTGCGGATTCCGCGCGACTTGAGCGTGCGCACGGCGGCACCGGCGATGCGGCGCAGATCGTAACTGGTGAACTTTTTCGCCGCGCCGCCGCCGATCAGCAGCAAGCGCTTGGCCTTCAGTCCGGCAGGCTTGTGCAGCAAATTGATTTCAAACGGCTTGCCGGTCATTTCGCCGCTGGCCAGCAAGTCGGCCGGGACGGACTGTACGGCGGAGTCGCTGGTCGCGAGCTTGAGCTGCGGTTTTGCTTTCTTTGCCGAGTCGTTCTGATCCTTTTCGGAGTGATCTTTTTCAATGTGATCCAGCACGACGGCAACGAGAGATTCGGTTTCGAGTTGAGCGGGCGTAGAGAGAGAGATGGTTGTTTTCATAATGTCGTTCAGAAGTTGTCGGTGACACTCCAGTATCGTCGGCGGGAAGGGAATTAGGCAAGCGGGGCGCCTTGAGAAATTTGTACCCAGCGCGGCGCGCGTGGACGCTCCCAGCAATCTCCTTAAGACCCACCCGCGAGCAAGAAGGCTTTCATGATGCGCTCCTTCGTGGAGTTACTCATGGTGGAGTAACTCCTCAAAGCTAGCGTGGAGAAGCCAGCGTGGAAGGGATTGTGCTCCTGCTCCCGGCAAGGGTCAATGGTTTTGGCACTCAATAGTTCAAGCTCTGCGTTGTCTTCGCGTCCTTCGCGGCTTTTCTCTGCGATCTTCAGCGGTGAAAGGCTTTTTATGCGTCCAGAGAAAAGCTTTTAACCGCAAAGAACGCAAAGAGGATCCGCAAAGGCCGCGAAGAAAAGCCAAGGTCCCTACCCAGTTGGCAGGAAGCACTCGCCCGAGTAGTATTCCACCCTGTCATGCCAATTCATCGTCGGGAATTTCTGAGGCTCGTGGGACTTGCGGCTGGTGGGCTGTGCCTGTCGTCTGAATTGAGCTGGGCGCTTCCGCAGAATTTGGGGCCGCGGCAAGGGTGCACCCGCCGCGTTACGATCCTGGGCGGTGGACTGGCCGGGCTGGCGGCGGCATGGGAACTGAAGGGTGCGGGGCACGACGTTATCATTCTCGAAGCTCAGCTTCATCCCGGCGGGCGCGTCCACACCATCCGCGAAGGCCTCTCCGAGGATATGTATGCCGAAGCCGGTGCAGGGCGTATTCCCAACACTCATAACGTCACTCTGGAGTGGGTGCAGCACTTCGGCCTTGAACTGGAGCCGTTTTTCCCCAAAGAGTTGTCTCAGGTCGAGTTGCTGAAGGGCAAGCGGGTCAAGACACCCATGGGGAAGCCGGTGGACATGTCGCAGGTTCCGCTCGACCTTACGCCGGAGGAGCGAAGAATCGGGATCTCAAACCTCGATGAACACTATTACGGCGAAACCATGAGGAAAATCGGCGGCGCGATCCGCGAGGAGTGGCCCCCGGAAATGGCGCGGCTGGCCGATATCAGCATGAGGGATTTCTTGCGTCAGCAGGGAGCGTCGCCAGATGCGATTCACTACCTGACATTCGGCTTTGAGGATGACGCCGCACTCGACTCTATGCGCGATTCCTTCAACCACCACACCGAGTCGCTGTCAAAGATCAAGGGAGGCAACGACCAACTCCCGCGCGCGTTCGCGGCGAAGCTGAGCGACCTGATCCGCTATGGGTGCGCCGTGGAGCACATCGAGCGTGGCGAACGCCGGGTTCGCGTGGCCTACCGGAGAGCGGGCATGTTAGACCACGTGGAAGCCGAGGCCGTCGTCTGTACGATTCCCTACAGCGTGCTGCGGCACATCTCAGTCACGCCGGAGTGGACGCCAGAGAAGCGCAAAGTGATCGACGGCCTGTACTACGGGCCGGTGGTGCGCGCCACCTACCAGGTCAGCCGCCGTTACTGGGAAGACGAGGGCCTGAATGGGTTCGGAAGCTCGGACAAGAACTTTGAAGTATGGCATCCGACGTACGGCAAGCCGGGTCGGCGGGGATTGCTGCAGGCCTATGTTTATGAGGATTACGCCCATCGGCTGGATCAACTGAGCGAGGGCGACAGAGTTGAACGCACGATCGGCGACATGGACGAAGTGCATCCCGGCCTGCGGCAGTATCTGGAGACGGTGGTCGTAAAGTCGTGGGCCAATGATCCCTGGCAAAGAGGAGCGTATACCGTGTATCTCCCCGGCCAGCAAGAGTGGTATCCAAAGATCTGCCAACGTGAGGGCAGAGTGTGGTTCGCGGGCGAACACGCCTCTCCGTTCCCGGGATGGATGCAGGGCGCGATCGTGTCAGGGATTAAGGCAGCTCGGGAAATCAACGCAGAGCCCCGCCAGACGGCTTGAAAGGAAGGCGTGCTTCACGCCGTGGGTGCGACGTTTTCCGACTCCCCGAGTATGATCCATCCCACGGCGGGAACAGAGGTGGGTTGGAAGATCCGCGTAGACCCATGCTAGCGGACGGCGGTGCAGTCACCGGTTTGGTGATCGGAGATCTGGAAGCGCAGGAAGTCGTGGACGGCGTCGAGGGCTTCTTTGTTGTCGGCGGTGATGGTGATGCGAGCGCCACGCGGAATCTCCTGCAGGTCCCAGTGAAGGTTGCTCTTCAGGAGCGTCATGGCCTGAGTGCCGGGGACACCTTGACTGTGGACCAGCATGGGGGCGTTGAAGTTGCCATCGGCGAACATGCGCACGATGTGCTGGAAGTGGTTGCGGATCTGCTCGAGGCTGGCGGCGTCCTTAATGTCGTTGGCGCGGACTTCGATCAGCCCGCCATCGGCAGTGAGAACGAAGTGGTGAGTCGCCTTCTCGTGCGAGAAGCCCATGACCTTGTCGCCGTGCTGGTTGACCGCGGCCTGATGGTCCTGGCTGAAAGAGAAGGAACTAGCGAGCACGAGAAGGAGAATGGCGCGATACATGGTCGGGCCTCCTGGTGTTTGTTTCGACGGAGCGGACGGCGCTTGGTGAGCTGACGGGCTGGTAGTGGTCAGTGTCCCTGGCTAGTGGCCCGTGGTCTGTCCGGGCGGGGCCAAACCTAGTATATTCCGCGCACGGGGACTTGCAAGACGATCCGCGTGAACTTCTGATGGGCCGGCTCCGTATACTTCTTCGTCGAACTCTGTAGGATGACGGCATTCGACCGCCTGGGGTATGATTCCATCCCACGGTAAGAATCGATCGAGGTTTTTTCCATGAAGATCCGGTGGATGATTTTGGTTTTCCCGGTGGTTTCAGTAATCGGGCTTTCCCTGGCGGTGATGCAACATGCGGCGAATGCGGCTTCGCCACAGGCGCCGGCTACGGTAGTCAATGCTGCGACCGCAATGGCCGCCAACAACGCCGGGGCGGTGGCGATCCCCGATACTGTTCTGGCCATCAACTCGGACAAGCCCATGTCGGAGCGCGTGGTCCACTACGAGATCGACGCGAAGTATGACGCGGTGAAGCATATTGTCGACGCCACCGAAGTGCTTACTTATCACAATGTGACCGGGCAGGCCCTCGACCATTTTCCGTTTCATCTTTATCAGAACGCGTTTCAGCAGAAGGCCACGTGGGTGAACGAGGCCAAGCTCATGGGCAGCCGCGACACCGGCTACGCGAAGTGGGAAGACAAGGACTATGGGTCGGAAGAGATCAAGAACCTGGAAGTGGTGGGCCAGGGCGATCTGACGGCGCAGCTGCATTACATTGCGCCCGACGATGGCAACAAGGACGATAAAACTGTGATCGAGTTGCACGTGCCCAAGCCGATTGCTCCGGGCGAGTATGTGCAGTTCAAGATCGTGTTTCAGACAAAGTTCCCCGAGACGCAGGCGCGCTCGGGATATAAGCGCGATTTCGTGCTAGGCGGACAATGGTTCCCAAAAGTCGGCGTGTGGTGGCACGGAGCCTGGAACTGCCATCAGTATCACAACACAACCGAGTTCTTTGCCGACTTCGGCGTGTACGACGTAAAGCTGACGGTGCCTCAGTTTGAGGTTGTAGGCGCGAGCGGAGTGAAGGTCAGCGAGGTGAACAATGCTGACAGCACGAAGACCGTGACCTATCACGGAGATGACATCCACGACTTCGCCTGGACGGCGAGCCCGCGCTACCGGGTGAAAGAAGACGGCATGTTCAACGGGCGGATGGGGCCGGTGCAGATGCGCATCCTGATGCAGCCGGCGCACTGGAACCAGGTAGAACGGCATGAAAAAATCCTGAGGGAGACTCTGGATCACTTTGAGCGCTGGTATGGGCCTTATCCCTACAAGACGATCACGCTGGTCGATCCCGAGCCGGATTCGGCGGCGTTTGGCATGGAGTATCCGACGTTTATTACAGGGGGCACCAACTGGTACACGCCGGAGGGATTCCGCTTTCCGGAGTTGGTGATCGAGCACGAGTTCGGGCACCAGTACTGGTACGGCATGGTGGCGACCAACGAATTCGAAGATGCCTGGATGGACGAGGGCATCAACAGCTATACCGAAGTGAAAGTGCTGGATTCGATTCTCGGTAAGGACACTTCCATTATGAATATGGCGGGCGCCACCTTGGGCGAACAGGAAGTGCAGCGGCTGAGCTACATCGGCGTGGCCGATCTCGATCCTATGGCGAAGAACGCTTACGACTATTACAACTCCAACTCCTACGCGGGCATTACCTACGGCAAGACGGCGAGCGTGCTGCTGACGCTGGAAAGCATCATCGGCGAAGACACCATGGCCAAGGCGATGCATGTGTACTTCATGAAGTATCGCTTTACTCATCCCACCAAGGAAGACTTCCTGAAGACGGTTGAGGAAGTGTCGGGCAGGGACCTGCGCTGGTACTTCAACCAGGCCGTGTACGGAACCCCGGTGATGGACTACAAGGTGCTGAGGATCGAATCTCTTCCAGTGAACTGGTACGAAGAGAAGAAAAAGGCTGGCAAGGATGACAAGGACACCGTTTATCGTTCTTACGTCTGGTTGCAGCGCAGGGACGATTTCGTGATGCCGGTGGACGTGGAGATCAAGTTCGACAACAGGGAAAAAATTCGCGAGCACTGGGACGGAGTGAGCCGCTGGACGAGGCTGGGACCGTACGACAAGAAAACGAAGATCGCGTCGGCGGAGATTGATCCCGACCACAAGGTGCACATCGACCGCAACGACTTCAATAATAGCTACACGGCTGAGGCTAATCGCAAGGCCGCGCACAAAGTGACGAATTACTGGCGATTCATCAGCCAGTGGTTCGGCCAGGCGCTGGCGTGGTGGGCGGTTTAAGACGGGCGGAGCCTGCCCCTGAGCGAAGTCGAAGGGGGCTTCGGCTGACGGGCTTCGGCGTAAGCGACACGGATCGAGGGACTGACGCATGGCAGAGAATCAAGGTTTACTGAGCAGCGGCTGGAGCATGGTGGGGCGCAACAAGCGCTACATAGCCTGGTTCTATTTGCTGAACCTGGTGCTGGCGGAGTATGGCACCTCCGCGTTCCGTAATCAGGCGCACGAGATTTTGGATCACAGCTTGCTGTCGGACAGGCTGGTGCATGGGTTTTCCCTAGGCGTGCTCACCGAGATGTTTGCGCGGCCGGAGTTTGGGCCGACCATGGCTTCCACCATGCCGGCTCTCTACTTTGCCGTCCTCTTCTTCGTGGCGACGGCGCTGTTCTTGCCGGGAGTGCTGCAAGGCTATGCCTCGACCTACCGGCTGCCGCGGGAGGATTTCTTCCGCGCCTGCGGGCGGAACCTCTGGCGGTTTATCAGGCTGATGATTGTGGCGGGCATCGTGATGGGAATTGTGGCCGGAGTGCTGTTCGGCATTCGCGGCGCGCTGGTGAAGGCAGCGGGGCAGAGCACGAACGAATTGCTGCCGTTCTACCTTTCGATGACGAGTCTGGCCGTGATTTTCCTGGTGATGAGCCTGCTTCGAATCTGGTTCGATTTGGCCCAGGCGGATGTGGTTCTGAGCGATCAGAGAGCAGTGCGCAAGTCTATCGCCGTGGGCTTCCGGCACACCTGGCGTGGTTGGGGACGGCTACTGGCAAGTTACGTGGCGACCACGATTGTGGCGGCGATTGTGCTGGTGGCGGGGATCTGGGTGTGGATGAGGTTTGTGCCTCCTGCGAGCGTGGCCGGGGCGTTTGTCGTCAGCCAGGTGACGCTGTTGTTGTTGTTGATTCCGCGTTTCTGGCAGCGCGGCGTCGCCGTGACCTACTACTTGCGGAATATGGTGGCTCCGATCGCGGTGGTGGAGTCCGTCCCTGACGTGGCCGTGGCGGCGCCGGTGGCTCCAGTTACGCCGCCGGAGACGCAGGCGTCATAGAGTCGCAGGGAGACATTTCCAAGCTATTTCTTGCGACTGACGGTCAGTTCCATAAACTTCCGGGCGGGCTGGGAACCAATGGTAATTTCGTGGAGTTCGGTCCACTCGCCCTTTTCATTGATCTGCAACACAGAGCTGGCCTTGATGTCCCCTAACGCGAAGCCCCAGGTGATTCCTTTGCCGTTTTCGCGCAGCTTCAGTTCGGTTTCCAAATAGCGGCCATCGTTGTATGCACGCATGCGGTATGCCCCCGCCTCATCATCGTAGGAAACGATCCCGAACGCCTGGAGAGCGACCTTGCCATCGGATTTTGCCCGCCCGAGGCCCTCGATGATGAGGATCAGCCCGTCCAGCTTGTAATGGGCTTCTTCGGTCTGGACTAATTCCAGTGGCTCACCAGGCCCGCGCAGAATGCGAGCTTCCCCGGACCAATTTCCAATTAGAAAATCCAGCTTCCTCATCGCCGCGCGTTGCGATTCAATGTCCGGTACTCGGGGTAGCTGAGTCATGCAGGGAACCAACAGTGCTGTGCAGACAAGAAGTGACCTTAGCATACCGAAGAGCTCCTAAAGTAAGACGATCGTGATTCCCCGATTGCGGCGGCCTAGGTCGGAGTCGTTCTTGAGTTCGGGATGCGATTGCAGAAGTTCCCAGGCTGCGTCGGCGGACTTCGACCAGTCCTCGCCGAAGATGCAGCCACGAATCTGGCCGCTCTGAACCATTTCCAGCAAACGCTTTTGCACGGCGATGCGAATGTCGCCGCCCGCACCGGTTGAGCCGTAGCCGTGGATTAGCTTCAGCAGCGACGCTTTGCCCTGGCGTGCGAGTGCCAGTTCGCGCTCCAGGCGCTGCAGAGCTTCGTGGACCAGTGGCATGTCGGATTTGAGGTTTACGATCTTAATAGGTGGCCTCGGCTTCTTACATGCTCAGAGACTTCGCATTCTACGCCCTAGGTCGTGACGGGAGGCTCGCTTCGCTCGCCGGACAGCCGAGGCGGCTGTCCCCACATGGGCTGTGGCTCGCAAAAAAGAAAAGCCGGTCCCGTACGGGACCGGCTCGAGTTGTTGAAGGCCTGATTCGCAGTTAGTTCACCGCGAAGATCAGGTCATCGTGATCGTCATAGGAGCCGGTGCTGCACGACGAGGCGCTTCCCAGATAGCGGAAGTTCGCGCGGACTGCCTGCAGGCTTCCGGTGGGGAGAGTGTAGGTTGCCGAAAGCGCTTGCGCTCCACCAGCCGGAGGCACGATCGTTCCGATCAGAACCCACGACGGACTGTTGGCGTTGGCAGCGTAGTAGAGGTCCAGAGCATCGGACGAGCCGGTGTTCCAAGCCCATACGGTCGCGGTGACGGTCACGGTGTTGCCATGGGTCAACGCGCCGCCATTTGTGGATGAGACTGAGATGCGGTCGTTGGACTCGTCCGAGTGGAACGTGCCGGATGTACCGTCCGCACAGGCGCTTTTGATGTTGTTGGGTTGATTGGGTTCCGCGCCGCCCGACATGTTGTCCTTCCCCAGCAACAGGGATGGACCCGAGTCGCACGACGTTCCGACAGTTGCGCACTTTGGAGCTTTGAGCGTGGAGTCGTAGACGGCGGTTTGTGGCCCGACCGTGCCCACAGTCAGACTGATGGTCGTGCTCTGCGTGAGCGAGCCCGAGGTACCCGTCACCGTGACCGTGCTCGTGCCCGTGGGAGCCGATGCCGACGCGGTGAAAGTTAAAGTTGAATTCACGCTGCCATTCGCCGGAGGAGTGACGGGGTTGGGAGAGAAGGCTGCCGTCACGCCGCTGGGCAAGCCGGTGGCGCTCAGAGTGGTGGCTGAGTTGAAACTGTTCTGGCTGGTGACGGTAATGGTGCTGGTGGCGTTCGAACCTTGCTGAACGTTGACGCTGCTCGGCGAGGCTGACACGGTGAAGCCGGGAGCTCCCGCGCCCACGGCGAAGATCAAGTCGTCGTGGTCGTTGTAGGAACCCGTGGTGCACGAGGACGCGCTGCCCTGGTAGCGGAACTGCGCGCGAACCGCCTGCAGGCTGCCGCTGGGCAAGGTGTAGTTGGCCGACAAGGTTTGTGCTCCAGCCACCGTGGGAGTGATGGTTGCGATCAGCACCCACGACGGACTGTTGGCGTTGGCGGTGTAGTACAGGTCGAGATGGTCGGACGTGAACGAGCTGTAAGCCCAGACCGTTGCGCTGACCTTGACTGTCTTGCCCGCAGCGAAGGCGCTGCCGTCGGTGGTGGCGACGAGGATGCGATCGTTCGACTCGTCGGAGTGGAAGGTGCCCGAAGTGCCGTCGGCGCAGGAGCTGTTGATGGTGTTGGGTTGATTGGGTTCGGCGCCGCCGGAAAGTGTATCGCGCCCCAGAAGCAGCGATGGACCGGAGTCGCAGCCCGAAGCCACGTTAACGCACTTGGGCGCTTTGAGCGTGGAATCGTAAACCGCGGTCTGGGTTCCCGTGGACGAGTTCACCGTCAACGTGATGGTTGTGCTGTGTACGAGTGAACCGGAGGTGCCGGTCACGGTGACCGTCGCAGTGCCGGTGGTCGCAGTGGACGAAGCTGTCAGAGTGAGAGTTGACGTCGCGCTGCTGTTGGCCGGCGGCGTCACCGGGTTGGGGGAGAAGGCAGCGGTCACGCCGCTGGGCAGTCCGCTAGCGCTGAGTGTGGTCGCTGAGTTGAAACTGTTCTGGCTGGTAATCGTGATCGTGCTGGTGGCATTGCCGCCTTGCGTCACGGTCAGGGAAGAGGGCGATGCTCCGATGGTGAAATTGGGGCTCGCGGCCGCGTTTACGGTGAGGGTGATGGTGGTGCTGTGCGTGGTCGATCCCGACACACCGGTGACCGTCACTGTCGCCGTCCCGGTTGTTGCCGACGATGAAGCCGTCAGCGTGAGGGTCGAGCTTGCGGCTCCATTCGCCGGTGGGGTGACCGGATTTGTCGAGAACGCTGCGGTCACGCCGCTGGGCAAGCCGGTAGCACTGAGTGTAGTGGCTGAGTTGAATCCGTTCAGGCTGGTGATGGTGATGGTACTGGTCCCGTTTGAGCCTTGCGTGATGGTGAGCGAGTTGGGCGAGGCGCCGATTGTGAAATCGGGCGAGCCTGTGCTGCCGCAGCCGGGGAATTTGAAGCTGGAGATGCGCGTGTTCCAGTTAAACGTTCCGGTGGTCTTCATGTATTCCTGGGTGTACCAGAACGTGCAATCGTCTACGGGATCGACCTGCATGGCGCTGTAGTCGCCCCAGCGCGTGAGGCCCGTAGATTCCGATCCGGAGCCAGCGACGAGACTGACCTCGGTTTCCATGGTGCTGGCGGGATCCGTTGGCACTCGTCCCGTGAAGCGCACCGACGGAGAGACGGAACTGCTCGATACGCTGTAGCCGAGAGCCATGTCGCCGGCCTGGTCCATGGCGATGGAGCCCATCCAGCGGTAGCTGGAATCCGGAGCGAAGGTACTTTGCTGCGCCACCACCGGAGTGCCGCCCGGGTTTTGAATTTCGTACCAGCGGACGCCTCCGCTGGAGCCCGCCACGACGGAGTGGTTCACCACCAGGGACTCATGGCTTCCGAAATTGCGGTAGGCCAAGCGGTACATTAACCGATCAGCCAGCGAGTCCAGTGTATTGCTGGTGCTGGGCTGCGGAATGCACGTGCCGCCGCCGCAGACAGGATTGAAAGCCGCGACGCTGATCACCGTGGGTCCGGTGAAAGTGGAGTTCGAGGGAGTTACGAAGTCCACGTGGAATTTGTACAGGTTCAGGTTGTTGGTGCCGTAGTACACCATGTAATTCGGCGATCCCGTGGGCGGAGCGGTGGTGCCATCGAGATCGGCAGGCAGCAGGCCTCCGACCGCGGTGGATTGCTGGAAGCAGACTTGTGTCGCCGTGGTTCCGGCCATCATCGCGGCGCGGTTGTAGGCGCAGGCGTCGGCGCCGGCGAAGGTGGTGCCCCCGGCAAACATGTTGAAAGTTTCGTAGTAAGCATCAGGCCAGACGGACATCTTCGGATAATCGTCGAAGTCGGTGTACTGGAACGAGTAGCGGTTGTAGGTGCCGGTGGCGTCGTTCGTGGTCGAGACGGCAATGCACTGCAGATAGGGAGTGGTCGACACCGAGAACTGGCTGAAGACCCAGCGCTGTGCCAGCTTGTCATAAAGGACGATGGGGTCGCCATCATTGTTGCTCTGGCAGCCCCCGCCGAATCCGGACCAGAGCGTGTTGCCGGCGGTGGGTCCGGCAACCAGCGCGCCGGTTGATTTGTTGAAGATGGCAAACGATGTATTCACCCACTGAACATATTGAGTAGCGCCGACCGTGCCTTCGGTATCGGGCGGAGCGCCGGTGATGGTGAATCCATACTGGCCATTGCCCAGGCCTTCAAAGTTCAGCGTAGGGGTGGGCGTCGTCAAGCCTGCCGTGGAGGTTTGCCGCACCGGATCTTCTTCGAGCGGCGTGAGACCGGGAGGAAGCGGGATGCGCTTCAGGGGTTCGACTTCGCGGAGCTCCAGGGATGGCGGAGGAGCGTTCTTGATCATTTCGCTGAGCGGTTGGGAAGTGTCGTGATGAACATCGCGGCGGATGGTAGTAGGTCCGGATGAGCCGGTTTGCGCCAGGGCGGATGGAACCAGCAGGGGGACTGCGAACGCGAGCAACAGAATCACCGCCAGCGCAAAGCTCTGGCCGGTCGTACGGCTTCGGGTAAGCATGGATTCTCTCCTGGATATTTCGAAATGGTTAAATGTATTTTTCTTGCCTTTGGGCGCGCTTCTTCCCGCAGTGGCGCGCTTCCCGGTGGCGCGATGCGACGAGACTACTAGTCAAAATAGTTGGCATTCTAACGGAGGTTGCGGGTTGTGTTACAGATTTCTTTCGAAGTTCTGAAAAACGAAAAAGTGTTCCGAATCGGGAAAGAGCCGGACGGTCGGCTGGCGGGATCGTCTAGGCCTGGCGTCCCGCCGGGTGTCGGTGCAAATCGAGTTGGGATTGGTAGCGCCAGGCGTCCCGCCGGTTGTCCCCACATGTATCTTGCCGCTTATTTCTTCCGGCCTCTTATGGCTTCTCGGGCTTCTTTGTCGGCGGTGCGGCGGCGTTCGGTTTCGCGTTTGTCCCAGAGCTGCTTGCCTTTGGCCAGGGCTAGTTCAACCTTTACTTTGCCGTTCTTGAAGTACATGCGGACGGGGATTAGGGTCAGTCCCTTCTGCTGCGTTTTGCCGATCAGCTTCTTGATTTCTTCTTTGTGCATCAACAGCTTGCGGGTGCGCAGGGGGGCGTGGTTGTGGATGTTGCCGTGCTCGTAGGGGCCGATGTGGGCGTTGAGGAGCCAGAGTTCGCCGTCCTTGACTAGGCCGTAGGAATCTTTGAGGTTGGCTAGGCCGCCGCGGACGGACTTGGCCTCGGTTCCGGTAAGAACAACGCCGCACTCAAATTTTTCCAGCAAGAAGTAGTTATGAGAAGCGATCCTATTAACGGCGGCGTCTCGCTGGCCGCTGGCGGTGGGCTCGCGGCGCGGGGATTTCTCCGGTTTGGGCTTGGTTTCGTGGCTGGATTGGCGGGGCATGGAATTGAGTCATCGAGTCATTGAATTATTGAGTCATTGATCCAATGGCTTCGGGTTCAATCTTAGCAGCGAGGAGCGGTCTGCGGCATGCGATAGGGAAGCGAGCCAAACGCGCGATTATTGCGTCGCAAAAAGCGCGACGCGTCGCGCGGCTCGCCTAGGTCCTTCGGCGGGCAAAAAGCGCCCGCCTCAGGATGACAACCAAACTCCACTGGCCGAAGCCCCGGGCCTGACAGCCGAAGCCGGTGGGACTACGACCAAAGAGTGTAACTCCCATGCATGCAATCACATGGGGAGGCGGGAAACGCGATGCTATAATCGCAGCAAAAGCCTTCTTTTTTTGAATATAGCTCACGTGATCCCAGGTTCGCTGGCCTTAGGGTTAGAGACCACGTGTCCGGCGAAGACTTTGTAGACGAGGACTGACCGAATGAGACGTCTGATGCCCGCGGCAGTAGTGCTGCTGGTCGTGGTTGCCATTCTGCCTGCCATTGCCGATAAGGCCAAGACCATCTATGAAAAGGGCCAGGACGCCGAGGCGCGCCAGAATTACGAGGCCGCCTACGAGTTCTACAAGCAGGCCTACGATCTGAAGCCCAAGGATTTGCGCTACCGCACCTCGTTCGATCGCATGCGCTTTAAGGCGGCCGCGACGGTGGTCCACCACGGAATATTGCTGCGCGAACAGGGCAAACTGCAGGAGGCGCTGGCCGAATTTCAAAGAGCGGCGCAGATCGATCCCTCACTTTTCAGCGCGCAACAGGAGTTGAAGCGCACGCAGCAGATGATTGACAACGCTATCAATCCTCCGACACCGGCGGCAGGTCCTCCCAGCAACCTGGAGCGGAGGATCAAAGAGGCGTCAGGTCCTGTAGAACTCGCCCCCATCTCGACCGTCCCCATCACCGTTAAGCTCACCGAAGATTCCAAAGTGATTTATCAGACCATTGGGCAGTTGGCCGGGATCAACGTTCTGTTCGATTACGACTACACTTCACGGCGCATTAAGGTCGAACTGAATGGAGTGACGCTGGAGGAAGCGCTGCAGATTACGGCCCTGGAATCGAAGACCTTTTGGCGGCCGGTGACGGCTAACACCATCTTTGTGGCGCAGGACAATCCGGCGAAGCGCAAGGAACTGGAACAGAGCGTTCTCAAGACTTTTTATCTTTCGAATCTGTCCGCGCCCACCGAATTGCAGGATGTAGTGAATGCGATCCGCGCCGTGCTCGACGTGCAGCGGGTGCAGCAATTGCTCTCGCAGAATGCGCTGGTGGTGCGGGGCACGCCGGACCAGATCGCGCTGGCGGAAAAGCTGGTGGACGACCTGGATAAGGCGCGTCCGGAGGTGATCGTCGACATCGCGGTCTTGCAGGTGAGCAAAGACAAGTCCCGAACCCTGGGACTGAGCCCGCCGACCAGCGCCACAGTTACCCTGCAGAGCAACATCAACACCACGACCACTACGACCACCACGGGTACGACCACGCCCAGCTCGGGCACTGGGCTGAATCTGAATACTCTGGGCAATCTGAACGCAACCGATTTTCAAGTGACGATTCCTTCCGCCAACCTCTCGGCGGTGATGGGCGAAAGCGACACCAAGATGCTGCAGAATCCGCAGGTTCGCGCGCTCGACAACCAGAAGGCGACACTCAAGATTGGCGAACGCGTGCCGGTTGCTACGGGATCGTTCCAGCCCGGAATCGGCGGCGTGGGCATCAACCCGCTGGTGAACACTCAGTTTCAATACCTGGATGTAGGTGTGAACATCGATGTTACGCCGCACGTGCATGCGGACCGCCAAGTGACCCTGAAGATCACCATGGAAATCTCTTCGGTGGTGGGTCAGTCGAGCATCGGCGGCATTAGCCAGCCCATCATCGGACAGAAGAAGATCGAGCATGAAATCCGTCTGGCGGATGGGGAGTCGAGCCTGATTGGTGGAATCTTTGACGATTCTCAAACCAAGTCGCTAAGCGGTATTCCGGGGCTGGCGCAGATTCCTATCCTGGGATATTTCTTTGGGCAAAAGACGCAGGATCACGCACAGGACGAGACGGTCTTTGCCATCACTCCGCACATTATCCGGGGAGCCATGGTCAGCGAGTTGAACCAGCGGCCGATCGACATCGGGACCGCGAACGCCATTGAACTGCGTCACGTCAGCCGGGCGGCAGCGCCGGCTCCTGCGGTTCAGGCCCCGGCAACTCCGGCCGCGCGGCCTCCCGCCACTCCGGCTCCGGCGACTCAAACTCCGAACCAGGCTGCGAGTCCGGCGCCCGGCTTCCTGTTTGATCCGGGGCAGATCACGGCGGTGAAGGGCAACACATTTGCGGTGAACCTGCTGATTTCCGGGGCGCAGAATGTGTATTCCGTGCCGGTGCAGATGAACTACGACATGACCAAGCTGCAGTTGGTGAACGTTTCAAACGGCGGATTCCTCTCCCAGGATGGGCAGGCGGTAGCCCTGGTGCACCGTGAAGATGAAACTACCGGAACCTTGCAGATCACGGCCTCACGGCCGCCAGGGTCGAGTGGAGTTTCCGGGCAGGGCACGGTGGTCACGCTGACATTTCAGGCGAAAGAAAGCGGACAGACTCCGCTGACCATCACCCGCGGTAGCACGCTCGATCCCGGTATGCAGGCCATCACAGTGAACGGAGCACAGGCGTCGGTGACCGTGCAATAGGGCCGGCGCGATCCGCTCAATCCGGCTTTCTAATATCGGGATTTTGAAATGAAACTAGAAGGATTCAGGCGCGGGCGAAGTGCGAGGCCCGACCGGGGCTTTACGCTCCTTGAGTTGATGATCGCCACAACCATCCTGGTCGTTCTTTCGACCATGGCGGTGCCCCTGGCGCGGCTGACCATTCAGCGGGAGAAGGAACGCCAACTGCGGTTCGACCTGTGGGAGATGCGCGATGCCATCGACCGCTATAAAGACGCGGCCGACCGGAACCTGTTCCGGACCAAAGTGGACAGCCAGAACTATCCTCCTGATCTGGAAACACTGGTAAAAGGCGAAGATGTGCAGGGCAAGAAGGTACGTTTCCTGCGCAGGATTCCTGTTGATCCGATGACCGGCACCACGGAATGGGGCCTGCGTTCGATGCAGGATGATCCGGATTCCGATTCCTGGGGCGGGCAGAGCGTGTTCGACGTCTTCACCAAGTCGCAGGGTACGGGGCTGGACGGCACGAAGTATAAGGACTGGTAAATGGGAAGAAGGCCAAAGACGGGGCGGGGCTTCACCCTACGGCGGGGTTTCACGTTGCTCGAAATGATGATCGTGATGATCATTATGGGGATCCTGCTGTCGATTGCGCTCCCCATTTATACCCAGTCGGTGGTGCGAGCGCGCGAGGCCGTTCTGCGCAATGATTTGTTCGAGCTGCGCAAACTGATCTCCCAGTACACGCTCGACAAGCAAAAAGCGCCGCAGTCGCTGGATGACCTGGTAGTCGGCGGGCTACCTCAAAGAGATTCCCGAAGGATCCGATGACGCACGAAGCGAACTGGGAACCGAAGCAGGAAGAGGTGCTGATGACCGTGGACCAGCAGGAGTCCGGCATCGACGATGTGCATTCGGCGTCAAATGCGATCTCCAGCGATGGCACCGCGTATTCGACGTGGTGAGTGCATTGCTCGCCTACCGTCCAGCATTGAACACATCCACGCCTAGCAAGTAACATCTACTTATGCCCGTCGAAACCGAAATTCAGGCTCCACTACCTCGATTCGCGCGCCCCGCGGCAACTCCGATCACCTGCAAAGGCTGGCAGCAGGAAGCTGCCATGCGCATGCTGATGAACAATCTCGATGAGGAGGTCGCCGAGCGTCCGCAGGACCTTGTCGTCTACGGCGGAACGGGGCGGGCGGCGCGGAGTTGGGAGGCATACCACGCCATCGTCGCGACGCTGAAGAAGCTGGAGAACGACGAGACTCTGCTGGTGCAGTCGGGCAAGCCCGTTGGCGTGTTCAAGACGCACGATCATGCGCCGCGCGTGCTGATCGCGAATTCGAATCTGGTCGGCCACTGGTCGAACTGGGAGAAGTTCAACGAACTGGAGCGCGCCGGGCTGATGATGTACGGCCAGATGACGGCGGGCTCGTGGATCTACATCGGCTCGCAGGGAATTGTGCAGGGGACGTTTGAAACATTTTCGGCGGCGGGCGAAAAACATTTCGGCGGCGATCTTGCGGGCAAGCTGATCGTCTCCGGCGGCATGGGCGGCATGGGTGGAGCCCAGCCTCTGGCCGCGACCATGACCGGCGCGGCGTTTCTGGGGATTGACGTCGATCCGGAGCGCATCAAGAAGCGGCTGAAGACCGGCTATTGCGACTTCATGGTCACAACGCTCGATGAAGCGCTGCGCATTTTGAAGAATGCGGTGCGCAAGAAAGAAAATGTTTCGGTCGGACTGGTGGGGAATTGTGCGGACGTGATTCCGGAGTTGGCCGAGCGCGGCGTGGTGCCGGACATTCTGACCGATCAGACTTCGGCGCACGATCCGTTGAATGGATATGTGCCGAACGGCATGACGCTTGCAGAGGCGGTCGAGTTACGGAAAAACGATCCCAAGGCGTATCAGGAAAAATCGCTCGACGCCATGGCGCGCGCATGTGGAAGGCATGTTGCGGCTGCAGAAGATGGGCTCGGTGACGTTCGATTACGGAAACAACATCCGCACGTTTGCGTTTCAGCGCGGCGTGAAGAATGCTTACGATTTTCCCGGGTTCGTGCCGGCTTATATTCGTCCGCTGTTTTGCGAGGGACGCGGGCCGTTCCGCTGGGTGGCGCTGTCGGGCGAGGCGTCGGACATTCACGTGACGGACGATCTGGTCTTGGAGATGTTTCCCGAGAATCGCATTCTGCGGCGCTGGATTGATCTGGCGCGCAAGCGCATCAAGTTTCAGGGACTGCCGGCGCGCATCTGCTGGCTGGGATACGGCGAGCGCGCGCAATTCGGTCTTGCGATGAACGATCTGGTGAAGAAAGGGAAGATCAAGGCGCCGATCGTGATTGGCCGCGATCATCTTGATTGCGGCTCGGTGGCGTCGCCGTTTCGCGAGACTGAGAGCATGAAAGACGGCTCGGACGCGGTCGCTGACTGGCCGCTGCTGAATGCTTTGCTGAACACTGCCGCGGGGCGTCGTGGGTGTCGATTCACAACGGCGGCGGCGTGGGCATCGGCTACTCGCTGCACGCCGGGCAGGTCACGGTCGCTGACGGAACGGATGCTGATGGCCAAGCGCATCGAGCGCGTGCTGACGACGGATCCGGGGATGGGCATGATTCGGCATGCAGATGCGGGATACGACGAGGCTAAGGAGTTTGCGAAGAAGTCGGGCGTGAGGGTGCCGATGGAGGAGATGGCATTGAAGAACCCGGCTTCTAGCGATCCATTGCACCTCGACGGCTGCTAAACTCTCTTAGGTGGCCTCACCCCGAAAACTAGATAAGCGAATGCAGCCCCCGTTGCTCCTTGCCAATATTGGCCAACTGCTCACGCTGCGATCTGATTCCGGCAAACCCCGCCCGCGCCGCGGCCCCGACCTCAAAGAACTCGGCATCATCGAAAACGGCGCCGTGCTCTGCCTCGGCGGGAAGATCGTCTCCGTCGGCACCACCAAAGACGCGCTGCGCGATCCCTGGCTGAAGAAGAATCGGAAGAAAGTCCTCGAGATCGACTGCGCAGGCAAGGTCGTCCTTCCCGGCTTCGTCGATTCCCACACCCATCCTGTTTTTGTCAGCCCGCGGCTGGTGGATTTCGAGAAGCGCATCGAGGGTGCTTCCTACGAAGAGATCGCGGCGGCAGGGGGCGGCATCCGGTCGAGCCTGGAGGGCGTCCGCAAGGCAGGGAAGCGGGTTCTGGCGGAGAAAGTTCTGGCCGTGCTGCGCGACATGGCAGCGCACGGCACCACCACGGTTGAGGCCAAGTCGGGCTACGGGCTGACGGTCGAGTCGGAACTGAAGTCGCTGGAAGCGATCCGCGACGCTGCCTCGCCGCTGGCCGGGGACGGTTGTCTCCACCCTGCTGGGTGCGCATGTCGTCCCAAAAGAATTTCAGGGTTGCTCACAAAAATACGTTGAGCTCGTCTGTAAGGAGATGATTCCGCAGGCGGCGCAAGCGGAAGCTCGCGCAGTTCGTCGATGTTTTCTGCGACCACGGGGCGTTTACGGCAGCAGAAACAGCGCAGATCTTTGAAGCCGCCGAACAGCATGGCCTCAGCGTGCGGGCGCATATGTGCCAGCTCTCGGAGACGGTGTTGCGGCCTTTTTTGCGGTTCAACCCGGCGTCTTTTGATCATATGGACCACGTCAGCGACGACGATGTCGCGCAGCTCGCCGAGCATGACACGATCGCCACGCTGGTGCCGGGAGCGAATTATTTTCTGGGGTTGAAGGAATATCCGCAGGCGCGCAAGCTGATTGATGCAGGCGTGCCGGTGGCGCTGGCGACGGACTACAATCCCGGAACGTCGCCGACCCTGAGCATGCCGATGGCGATGTCGCTGGCCTGCACGCACATGAAAATGTCGCCAGCGGAGGCGATTGCCGCGGCCACGATTAACGGCGCGTGGGCGCTGCGCGTGGCCGACCGGAAGGGCACCATCGAACCGGGGAAAGATGCCGATTTGGCCGTGTTCGCGGTCGAAGATTACCGCGAGATTCCTTACTGGTTTGGGGCTAACCGGTGCTCGGTAACGGTGATGAACGGGACGGTGGCGCATCCGCAGTGAACTCTTGCGGCGGAACGTCCGTATAGGTTGAGAGCGCTAGTTGCGTCTGGTGTGTGGGGCGGCCGACGCTTTTCTTCCCATGGTAACGGCCGTGAAACTGGTTCTGTTACGAAATGGATTCAAGCGTTTTCGAGGAAACTATGAAGCGAATTCTTGTGGTACTCGCGTTTGCGTTGACGACGTTATCCCTGGCGGCAGCCCAACGGTTGCCCGAGGTGGCCGTTCCAGAGAACTACAAGCTCTCCTTCACGCCCGATCTTGAAAAGGCCACATTCGAGGGCGACGAAACCATTTCCATCCGGGTGTTAAAACCGACTACGGAAATCACGCTGAACGCCGTCAATATACACTTCCACGAAGTTACGATCACCGGCGAAGGCGGCACGCAGCATGCCAAGGTCACTCCGGAAAAAGACAAAGAGATGGTCGTGCTGACGGTTGCGAAGCAGCTTCCTGTCGGAGCCGTAACCGTGCACATTACTTACAGCGGCATCCTCAACGACGAGATGCGCGGCTTCTACCTGGGCAAGGACGACCAGGGGCGGAAATATGCCGCCACCCAGTTTGAGTCTACGGATGCGCGCCGCGCTTTTCCGTCGTTTGACGAGCCTGGCTATAAAGCCACGTTCGACATCACAACGGTCGCCGACAAGGGACAAGTCGCAATTTCGAACTCCAAAGTTTCTTCCGATACGCCCGGACCCGGCGACCGGCACACGGTTCGCTTTGCCACCACACCCAAGATGTCCTCGTACCTGGCGGCGCTGGTGGTGGGCAACTTTGAATACATCGAGGGCGAAGCCGACGGCATTCCTATCCGCGTCTATAGCACTCCCGGCAAGAAAGAGATGGGGAAGTTTGCCCTGGACACGGCCGAGCACGTCCTCAGCTACTACGATAAATATTTCAATATCAAATACCCCTACGGAAAGCTCGATCTGATTGGCATCCCGGACTTTTCCGCGGGCGCGATGGAGAATACGGGCTGCATTACGTTCCGCGAAGTCATTCTGCTGATCGACGAGAAGCAAGGTTCCGTCGACTTGAAGAAGACCATCGCTTCGGTGATTGCGCACGAGATGGCGCACCAGTGGTTCGGCGATCTGGTCACCATGAAATGGTGGGATGACATTTGGCTAAACGAAGGTTTCGCCACGTGGATGTCGAGCAAGCCGATCGAGGCCTGGAAGCCGGAATGGAATTTCAAGCTGGACGACGTGAGCAACACGGGTGGAACGCTGAACACCGATTCGCTGGCGAACACCCGTCCGATCCACCAGGCGGCCGACACTCCGGCGCAGATTCAGGAACTGTTCGATGGAATCGCCTATGGCAAGACAGCGTCAGTGCTGCGGATGCTTGAATCCTATTTGGGTGAGCAGACCTTCCGCGCGGGCGTCAACGCCTATCTCCAGAAGCATCAGTACGCCAACGCGATCGCCCACGACTTCTGGGATGCGCAAGCGAAGACCTCCAAAAAACCTGTCGACCAGATCATGCCCACTTATGTGAAGCAGGCGGGGGTTCCGATCATCAATGTGAAGACGCAATGTTCCGGCGACTCGACCACCGTAACTCTGGACCAGCGCCGCTATTATTACAACCGGGAGAAGTTCCGGGCGCCGAGCGACGAACTCTGGCAGGTTCCCTTGTGCCTGAAGTCGTCGACCGGGGCGCAGAAGTGTGAGTTGCTCACCAAGAAGGAAGAGACGTTCACGCTGCCGGGCTGCTCGACCTGGGTTCTGGCCAACGCTGGCGCAACCGGTTACTACCGCGCAGGCTACCAGCAGGATGCAGTGCGAGTCCTCGCGAACGATTCCGAGAGCAAGCTTTCGCCGGCGGAGCGAATCGCTTTGCAGGCGGACATCTGGGCCTCGATACGCGTGGGGCACGAGCCGGTGGGCGACTATCTCGCATTTGCCCAGGGCCTGGCAAACGACCGCGACCGCGCGGTCATGGATGATGTTCTGGGACGGCTCGACTTCATTGGCCGCTACCTGGTGACGGAGAACGATCGTGAATCCTTCCGGACCTGGCTGCGTGGATATCTGACGCCCATGCTGAAAGATGTGGGCTGGGAAAGCAAGCCGGGGGAAAGCGACGAACAGAGAACGCTGCGGTCTCGTCTGTTGAACGCATTGGGGTACGATGCGCGCGATCCCGAAGTTCTGGCGCAGGCGCGCAAGGTCGCAGACAAGGCTCTGGACGATCCGTCTTCTGTGGATCGGCAGATCGCGAGTGGGGCTATGGGGCTGGCAGCTTTGAACGGCGGAGAAGATTTTTATAACCGTTTGATGACCGCGCTGAAAAACCCCAAGTCCCCGGAAGAGTACTACATGGACTTGTATACGTTGCCCCAGTTTAACGACCCGAAACTTTTGCAGCGTACGCTGGACTATGCCATCTCGCCGGACGTGCGCTCGCAGGACGCTCTGGGCGTGCTCACCAGCGTGATGCAAAATCCTGAAGGTGAGAAGCTGGCATGGGACTTTGTTCTGGCGCACTGGGATGCGGTGCAGAAAGTTGGCGGACCTTTTGCCACCGCCCAGGTTGTGGGCGCTACCAGTTCTTTCTGCGATGCCCACATGCGCGACCAGGTCGTGGAGTTTTACGCCGCACACAAGATCGCAGCGGCAGAGCGGACCTACCGGCAGTCGATCGAGCGCATCAACAACTGCGTCGACCTGAAGTCGCAACAGGAACCGCAACTGGCGTCGTGGCTGGGAGAGCACGGCTCGGCGGTGGGCGGACAATAGCTACAAGCGCTTGCTCCTGATGCACAACTGGGTGATGGGCCAGCCTCCCTCCACTGGCCCATCGCCCGTAACGCGGGCGACAGTCTATTGGAACAGCAGATCTGGCATCGTCCACCAGCCTGGCCGGTTGGTGTGCCGTTTTGTTTCTCGAACAACACTACTCACGGCACGGT
>CAWIIH010000004.1:0-716908 GCA_963836115.1 uncultured Acidobacteriaceae bacterium
TCACGGTAGCCGCCGAAGCCGCAGGAAGCGTCGAACAGGTTGGTGCAGTTCACCCAGACGACGCCGGCTTTCAGCTGCGCGGCAACATGCAATGCCACGTTGATGTTCTCGCTCCAAACGCATGCCGCCAGGCCATAAACCGTGTTGTTGGCCAGTTCAACCGCTTCTCGCGGAGTGCGAAACGTCATGGCAGCCAGCACAGGACCAAAGATCTCCTGCTGCGCAACGATGGAGGTGGGATGCACATTGCTCAACAGCGTGGGGGGATAGTAAAAGCCGCGCGCGGGCAAAGCGACTTGCGGCTGCCAGCAGGTTGCGCCCTCCGCGATGCCTTGACCAACCATGCGCTCGATACGATCAAGTTGAACGCGCGCAACGATCGCACCGATGTCAATTGCCTTGTCCAAAGGAAGACCGACGCGCAGGCTGCTCATGCGCTCCCGGATCTTGCCGATCAAGGCTTCTGCAATACTTTCCTGCATCAACAGGCGCGAACCCGCACAGCATACCTGCCCCTGATTGAACCAGATTCCATCGACCAGTCCTTCGACCGCGCTATCCAGATCAGCATCGTCGAAAATGATGAACGGCGACTTTCCTCCTAACTCAAGCGATAGACGTTTGTGGGTTGCGGCCGTGGCGCTGCGAATCGCGCGTCCGACTTCAGTGGAACCCGTGAATGCGATTTTGTCCACGTCAGGATGCTTCACCAAGGCCTCGCCGGTCGAGCCGTCTCCAGTCACGATGTTGACGACTCCGGGGGGCAATCCGGCCTCCTGGCAAAGCTCGGCGAAAGCAAGCGCTGTCAGAGGAGTAAATTCCGCGGGCTTCAACACGACGGTGTTTCCTGTAGCCAGAGCCGGAGCAATCTTCCATGCCGCCATGAGCAACGGAAAATTCCATGGGATAATCTGCCCGACGACGCCGCACGGCTCGTACTCTGGAAACTCCTGCTCGAGAAGTTGCGCCCAGCCCGCATGGTAGTAGAAGTGCCGCGCGACCAGCGGAATATCGATGTCACGGCTCTCGCGAATAGGCTTGCCGTTGTCCATCGTCTCCAGAACAGCGAGAAGACGGGAATGTTTCTGCACCAGCCGCGCGAGGGCATACAGATACCGGGCCCGAACGTGGGGAGTAAGGGCTCGCCATTTCGGAAACGCTGCACGGGCTGCCCGCACAGCGGCTTCAATGTCTGCGGATGAGCCTTGGGCAACGGAGGCCAGTTTCTCTGCATTGGAAGGATCGAGGGTCTCAAAATATTTGCCGTCGGCCGGTGCTTGCCAAGCAGCGTTGATGAAGTGCCCGAAGCGATGGCCGTGGCGCTCCAGCCAGGTTTGTGCTTCTTTCGGATCCTCCGGAGCGGGACCGTACTCCATCGCCACAAATTTCTCGGTGATGCTCATGTAGGTCGGCTCGATTCTTTCGTTGCCCACGTCTGGCAACTACGCAATGGGATGACGATACTCCGCCGAATAACGCCCGGTCGCGTGGTGCTCCAGTTGCCGCTCGATATCGCCCAACAGCCCACTCGCGCCGAAGCGAAACAGCTCAGCATGCATCCATGACTGCCCCAACTCTTCCTTCATCATGGCCAGCCAGTCGGTCGACTGTTTGGCGGTGCGAATGCCGCCGGCTGCCTTGAAACCCACCGCCATCCCGGTTCGCTCGGCATATTCACTGATGGCGCGCACCATTACCAAACCCACTGGCAACGTGGCATTGGTAGCTTCTTTGCCGGTGGACGTCTTGATGAAGTCGGCTCCCGCCATCATGGCTACAACGCTAGCGCGCGCCACGTTGCGCAAAGTTAGCAAGTCGCCCGTTGCCAGGATGACCTTCATGTGAGCCGCGCCGCAGGCTTGTTTGAAGGCGGCAACTTCGTCATAGAGCGCCTGCCAGTGTCCGCCGAACACATGGGCTCGCGTGATTACAACGTCAATCTCGTGCGCGCCCGCTTCCACGGAGCGGCGAATTTCTGCAACACGCTCGGCCAGCGGCGATAGACCAGCGGGGAATCCCGTGGACACGGCTGCGACGTGGACGCCACTACCTTCCAGGGCGTGCAGCGCTGCCTCGATAAACAGGTGATACACGCAAACGGCTGCGACCTGCACTTCGAGCTCTTCAATTCCCAGCTTTTGCACGAGATCTTGTTGCACCGGCTGCCGCGCCTTGGCGCACAAACGGCGCACACGTTCTTCCGTGTCATCGCCGGAGAGCGTGGTCAGATCCATGCACGAGATCGCCCGTAGCAGCCATGCCGCCTGCCATTCCTTCTTCACGGTTCTCCGCGCTACCTGTGTCTGGGCACGGCGTTCCACTGCGCTGGTGTTCACGCGAACTTCCTGCACCCAATTCAGGTCGAGAGGGATTCCACAGTTTTGCTGGAGCGGGCGCCCGCCAAGAGTCGCGATAGAATTTCCGGCACGAGGCTGGAAGCCACCAGCCTTACTTGTCATTTCACGAGTTGCTCCGGGACGGTTGTGATCTATTGGCACTTTAGTTTCGCCACACTGGCGGCCACGGGGACCACCCCTTGACCAGCCTCCTTGCGCTGTAATTGTACGGCAGGAAATCTCACAGCGCGAGGTGCGAATGCAATCGCTATCCCTCGCTTCATCCAACTGCGGGCCCAAGAAAAACCAATCAATTGTACAGCCAGGGTTTACAATGGCCCTCGATTTCGCCAGTCCGCTGCGAGACATTTCCGTTATGAGCAAGAAGACACTTCCTCGTGAAGTATCGGCACGACTGCTGCGGTCGGCGAAGAAAGTCATGAAGAACGCGCACGCGCCTTACTCGAAGTTCCGGGTCGGGGCAGCTATCCTCCTTTCAAACGGCAAAATCTTCTCGGGTTGCAATGTGGAGAACGCGTCCTACGGAATGACCAATTGCGCCGAGCGTACGGCTATTTTTTCTGCTGTGGCACACCTTGGCCCAAAGATTGAGATCCGCGCGGTCTCTGTGGTCAACGATCAGGGCGTGCCCTGTTCGCCCTGTGGGGCGTGCCGTCAGGTCATTTATGAATTCGGCCCCGACGCAACGATTTGTTTTCCAAGGCTCTAACGGTCCAAAACAGGCTCACATCACCGAACTCCTTCCAGAAGGATTCCGTCTCCAGTGAATCCAACACCGGCTTCGACGCAAACGTTCCGCGCCATCGATGTGATCCGCAAGAAGCGGGATGGAGTCGAGTTGTCACGAAACGAAATCGAATCTCTGGTAAACGCATACACCCGCGGTGATATTCCCGACTATCAGGTCTCGGCTTGGCTGATGGCGGTGGTATTGCGCGGCATGACGCGTGCCGAGACCGCTGCGCTCACTGACGCTATGCTGCGCTCGGGCGAAGTAGTCGACCTTTCTTCGCTTCCCGCGAGAAAGGTCGACAAGCATTCGACCGGTGGCGTGGGCGACAAAACATCACTTGTGCTAGCGCCGCTTGCCGCCGCCGCCGGTGTCGTCGTACCCATGATCAGCGGCCGCGGTTTGGGGCATACCGGAGGCACTCTGGACAAGCTGGAGTCCATCCCTGGCTTCAATGTGAATCTTCCGGTCGCTCAATTTCGCCGCGTGCTCGGGACCTGTGGTTGCTGCATGATTGGTCAGACCGCGGAAATCGCTCCTGCCGATCGCAAGCTCTATGCCCTGCGCGATGTGACCGGAACAGTGGAAAGCCCGTATCTGATCTGCGCGTCCATCATGAGCAAGAAACTTGCGGAAGGCATCGACGCACTCGTCCTCGATGTAAAGACAGGTTCCGGGGCGTTCATGAAAAGTGAAAAAGATGCCGCCTTTCTCGCCGAACTCATGGTTGAAACCGGCGAGCGGATGGGCAAGCAGGTAGTGGCGCTCATCACGGACATGGATCAGCCACTGGGAAACATGATCGGCAACGCGCTTGAGGTGGTCGAAGTTGTGGAAGTCCTACGCGGCGAAGGACCAGAAGATTTGCGCCAGCTCTGCCTCGAACTTGCGGGTTGGATGCTGCATCTGGGCGGAGTCTCTGATACGGTCGCGGAAGGGAAAACAGCTGAGCGAGAAACTGATCGCGTCGGGCAAGGCTCTGGACAAGTTTCTCCAAATGGTGGAACTGCAGGGCGGGGATCCGCGGACGATCGACGATCCGAAGAAGCTGCCTCAGGCGCAACATACCATGACTCTTTCCAGTCCGAAGAACGGATATCTCGCATCTCTGCAGTGCGAACAGATTGGTACCGCATGCGTCATTCTCGGCGGTGGCCGCGAACGGAAGGAAGATTCGGTCGACCCCGCGGTGGGGATCGTGCTTCACAAGAAGGTCGGAGATGCCGTTTCCGCCGGCGAGCCGCTCGCTACGATTCACTACAACGCAGAAGCGCGCGCGGCCCGGGCCCGACAATTGCTCGAAGAGAGCTATAAGATTGCCGATTCACCCGCGCACGACAAGCGGCCGTTGATCCATGGTGTGATCGGAAACTCCGGAGAGAAAAACTGAATGGGACGTTTTACTGGAATTCTCGGGCCTCTTGACCATGCTGGCACTGGCCTATGTCTTCTCGACCAATCGGCGTGCAATCCGGCTGAAAACCGTGGCCTGGGGCTTAGGCCTTCAGTTCGCCTTTGCTGTGTCAGTGTTGAGAATCGATGCCGGACGGCGGGTTTTTCAGAAGGCTGGCGACGTCGTCAGTCGCTTGCTTAGCTACTCGTATGTCGGCTCGCAGTTTGTTTTCGGGGATCTCGGAAAGCAGGGTTCTCATTTAGGGTTTTATTTCGCCTTCCAGGTTCTGCCGACGATCATTTTCATCTGCGCGTTTTTTGCTGTGCTCTACCACTTCGGCGTCATGCAGTTCGTCATTAAGATTGCCGCCTGGGTCATGACCCGGGTTATGGGCGCCAGTGGCGCGGAATCGCTCAACATCGCGGCCAGCATTTTCATGGGGCAAACGGAAGCGCCGGTGACGATTCGGCCGTTTCTGCCGGATCTGACGCGCTCGGAGCTCATGACGGTGATGACCAGCGGCATGGCCCACGTCTCAGGCGGAATCATGGCGGCTTACATCGCGTTCGGAATAGAACCCAAACACCTGTTGAGCGCAGTCATCATGACGGCGCCCGGCACGCTGCTCATGGCGAAGATGCTCGTGCCCGAAACCGAGCAGCCAAGAACAGCCGGACGAGTTGTCATGCCCGAAACCGAAGAGCAAACCGAGAAAGAGGAGAATCTGCTCGGCGCGGTCGCTAGAGGAACGACCGACGGTCTGCATATGGCTTTGAACATCGCCGCCATGCTGATCGCGTTTCTGGCGCTCATTGCGTTAGCGGACGGCATTATGAGTGGAATTCACCATTGGCTGGCTTGGTTTCCAGAAAGTCTGGAGAAGATCTTCGGAGCCGTCTTCGCCCCCGTTGCTTGGGTGATTGGCGTTCCTTGGCGCGACTGCGGCGTGATTGGGACTTTGCTCGGTACCCGCATGGTGCTGAATGAGCTGGTGGCATTTTCCATGCTCGGACCGATGAAAGCAGCGCTCGATCCGCGCTCCTTCACCATTGCCACATTTGCGCTTTGCGGCTTCGCAAACCTCAGCTCCATCGGAATTCAGATCGGCGGCATCGGGGCGCTCGCACCCAACAAGAAAGGCGAGCTGGCGCGGCTCGGAGTTCGTGCGATGCTGGCGGGAACCATGGCAAACCTGATGTCAGCGTCAATCGCGGGCATGCTGCTGTAGGGCCTCGCCGGCTTTCGAGAAAGGACTTTCCCATGAAGCAACTTCGGGCCACATCCATTTTTATGTTGTTCATCATTATTCTTACTCTTCAAACGACTGCATTCGCACAAGTCACGCCGAGGCGCGTGATCATTGACACCGATCCGGGCACCGATGATGCGATGGCTATCCTCCTCGCTCTGAATTCTCCAGAGTTTAAGGTGGAAGCGCTCACGGTTCCGGCGGGCAACGTGGAGGAGTGGCTGGGATTGGAGAACGCACTGAAGATCGTTTCGCTGGCGGGACGCTGTGACGTTGTGGTGGCAGGAGGCGCGACACATCCGCTGAATCAGAAATTGATCACGGCGCAATTCTGGCATGGAAAAAATGGCCTGGCGAATGTCGAGTTGCCGCCTTCCAAGTGCAAGGCGGATCCGCGGTTCGGTCCGGATCTCATCATTGAGATGGTCCACAAATACCCGCATGAGATCACGCTGATCCCGGTAGGACCGCTGACCAACATTGCGCTGGCAGTTTCGAAAGATCCATCGATAGTGTCTCTGGTCAAGGATATCGTCATCATGGGCGGGTCGATCACCGGCGGAAACGTCAATGGTGCGGCGGAAGCTAACGTCTATAACGATCCGGAGGCGGCGCAGATCGTGTTCAATGCCGGCTGGATGGTCACCATGGTGGGCTCCGATGTGGGTGAGCGAACTCTGATCACGCGAAAGTATCTCGCGGAACTCCAGTCGTCCCACGGACCGCAGAGCGACTTCATTGCCAAGATTGCCGACTTCTATTTGAACCGCAGCGAGAAGAGCGGATACGCCGGGGCGGCGATGTATGACCCGCTGGCAGTGGGCATTGCTCTGGATCCGACGCTAGGCACTCTCAAAGAAATGCACGTGGATGTGGAGACGAAGGGTGAATTTACCCGCGGAGAGACCGTGGCGAACCGCATGGGGTCGAACGAGAACAACGTCCTGCACGGAGACCACTACGAAATCGAGGGCGTCATCGAACTCAAGCCGAATGCACGGGTTTGCCTTGCTTCCGATGCCGATCGTTTCCTGCAGTTGTTCGTGAGCCGGATCAGAGGGAAGTAAGTGGCTCAACCATTCGCGTGCGAGACCAGGAAGATGGCTAATCCATAGAAGACAAACATCAGGCCAAGGTATGCTTTGGCGCGAGGCCCCGAGTTGTCAAATTCTTTCCACGCGAGAATTCCCCAAAGCGCCGCCACCATCGGAGCGGATTGGCCGATCGCGTAAGAGATGGCGACGCCGGTAAAACTCGCGGCCACCAGATTGAATACGGTGCCGATGCCCCAAATGCATCCACCGAAAAGGCCCAGCAGATGCCCTGATGCGGGTCCGCTGAAAAATCCAGCGAAGCTTGCTGGCTCCCCCACGAGCGGATGTTTCATGAAATAAATATTCCAGATAAAGCAGGAGAGCAATGCTCCCAGCGTCAGGAATACGGCGGCGCTATAGGGTCCCAACGTGTTGCCGCGCGTCATAGCGTGCGTCATGAATGGAGCCCACAAGCCCATCAGGACTCCGGACACCACGCATGTGATCAGGCTCTTCTTTGAAACAGTGCGCCCTGCCGCCGCGAGGCTCCCGTAGGCCTTGCCGTCCAAAAGCACGGCGACGAATGCGCAAACAACGCCAAGCGCCAGGAAGAGGGCATTTCCCTTCGGTTGAAGTGCGTAACTCAGCACCACGCCGACCACCAGCGCGATTCCAATTGAGATAGGAAACGCGACGGCCAGTCCGGCCATGTCAATCGCTGCGACGAGCAAGAGATTCGCAAGATTGAACAGTGCTCCTCCGATCAGGGCGTTAACAATATTTGAAGTGTCGGCCGCATGGACGTTGTTTAGAAAACTGGAGGAATCGTTCCCTGTGCTCCCCATCGTGAAGGCAAGCACGAGTGAGACAAAGAAAATGCCAGCGGCATAGTCCCAGTAGAAGAGCTCAAACCTGTATCCCTTAACGCCCTTATAGGTGTTTGCCCACGAACCCCAGCAAACGGCGCTCGTGATCATCATCAACAGCGCAATGCTTAGACTCGATGGCGTAAACATCAGTTCTCCTTAACGCGTCATGAGGGCGGAAGTCTGTCTTTTAGTGTTCATCGATTTGCCGCAATGACGCGAATCCAAGAGCATACACAACATCAACTCCGTTGACACAATCGGGTGCGGCAAATAGACTCGGCGTTCTCCAAGGTTCGCTGAAGAAAGCTATGGCCAGGCGCCCGCGCATTGCGGTGGTCGGAAGTGCCAACGTCGATCTGACGACCTTCGCCAATCGGTTCCCGAAGGCGGGGGAAACCATCTTCGGCCAGAAATTCGTCCTCGGATTCGGGGGTAAGGGCGCGAATCAGGCGGTCGCGGCCCGTCTTTGTGGCGCGGATGTGTTCATGGTGGCGCGAGTTGGATGCGATCTGTTCGGTCCAGCCACCATCGAGAACTTTAAGAAACTTGGCATCGACGCAACCCACGTCAAGCAGGTTGAGGGATTATCCAGCGGCGTCGCACCGATTTTCGTCGAGCCCAACGGGCAAAACCGCATTCTGGTAGTGAAGGGGGCCAACGACGCGCTGAAACCGGCGGACGTTGATGCTGCGGCTGAAACATTGAAAGCTGCCGATTGTATCGTTCTGCAGTTCGAGATCCCTCTCGAAACCGTCTATTACACGGTCGCCTTTGCGCGAAAGCATGGGATTCGCTGCATCCTGAACCCGGCGCCCGGTCAGCCCGTCGACATGGGTGCTCTGGCCGACCTCGATTACTTCGTTCCGAACGAGAGTGAGGCCGAAACCATCACCGGGATCGCGGTAAGGAATGTCGAAGAGGCGAAGAAATGCGCGGAGAAACTCGTTGGGGGCGGCATTCGCCGCGTAATTATTACCCTGGGAGCAAACGGGTCCCTCCTGGCCAGCCGCGGCGTAAGCGAGCACCTGCCTCCCTATGCCGTAAAGAGTATCGACAGCACGGGCGCCGGCGACGCCTTCATCGGGAGTTTCGCCGTATTCCTGGCCGAAGGACTATCGGAACGAGAGGCAGTGCGTCGTGCCAATCTGTATGCTGGACTTTCGACCACAGGCGTCGGAACGCAAAAATCTTTCTATGATCGCGCGCGTTTTGATACAGAGTGGGCCGTTCAAGGCCGAAACTAGCTCGACTCCCGCCGTGAATTCCAAGGAAATCGACCTCTGGAGAGGAACGGGGAGTCCTCGCCTGTACAAAAAAGAACAGGAACCGCGGCTAATACTTATCTACTACCGAAAAGTCTTGACTTCGGAAGGAGCGGGGATTTATAAGGCCGTCCTACGGTATAAAGCCTCCCAAATCAACACGAAGTGAGAGTGCGTGCTTCATTCGGTCTTGGGGCCGCCGAAAAAGGGGTTGCAATGCTGCATAAGAGGGCGCTGCTGGCTGTCGTTGTCTTTTCGCTTGCATTCTCGGCCTGTCCACTTTTGTACGGCCAGGCGACAGGCAGTTTTTCAGGCACGGTCACCGACAAAGCCGGCGCCGTAGTAGCAGGCGCGACGGTGAATGTCACCTCGCAGGGTACGGGCATTTCCCGCGAGGCGAAGACCAACGAATCGGGATACTACCTGATCCCCCTGTTGCCAGTCGCCTTCTTCACGATTCGAGTGGAGGCCCAGGGGTTCGGGCCTGCCGAGCAGAAGGATGTTCGGCTGCAAGTTGACGAACACCGCGAGCTGGATTTCACCATCGCGCCCGCATCCGTCGCCTCAACCGTTGAGGTCAGCGCCACCGAAGTGGCGGTGGAAACGTCGAATCCAACCCTGGGGCAGGTCATCACTTCCGAACAGGTTGCCGACCTCCCGCTCAACGGACGTGACTTCGTACAACTGGCGACTCTCACACCCGGCGTAACTCAGGAGACGAATCCGAACAGCTTCTTCAATGGCGGGCCCTCCAGCGAAGTGTCTTCTCGCGGTACTTTTTCACTGTCCGTCGGGGGATCTCGGGCCCAGAGTACAGATTGGTTATTCGATGGCAACGACAATAACGAGCTGTCGGCCGGCGGCATAGCGATCCTTCCTTCGATCGACGCTATCCAGGAATTCAAAGTCCTGACCTACAACTACTCTGCGGAGTACGGCACGCGCGCGGGTCCGACCGTGTTAGTGACAACGAAATCAGGGTCGAACCAGTTTCACGGCTCACTGTTCGAGTTCTTCCGCAATACCGATCTCGACGCGACGAACTATTTTGCCTCCACCAAGGACAAATTCAATCTGAACCAGTTTGGCTTCGCCTTGGGTGGACCGATCCAGAAGGACAAGACCTTCTTCTTCGCCGACTACCAGGCCAAGAGGCAAAGGCGCGGGGTTCCGTTCGAGGGTCTGATCCCAACCCCGGCGATGATGAACGGGGACTTCACCAACGACCCGTTTGGCGTGCCCCGTCCCGGCCTGTTCAATGGCACGTCCAACGCGGACGGTTTCGTCGACCTCGTGAACCCCTATTCGAACCAACCATTTGCATGCGATATCTCTGGAACCCCCATTCCCGCAGATGCGACCGGCACACAGACAGGTGGTGCACCCTGCAACAAGATTCCGGGTAATGGCGCATTCCCTCTCATCCAACCGCTCGGTGAGAACATGATTCATCTCTATCCTCAGAGCAATACGAGCAATGCTGCCCTGGGCGTCAACTACACCAATGTCCCTGTGAGGAAACTCAATGAAGGCGAGTTCGATATCCGCCTGGACCACAATTTTTCCAGCAAAGACTCTGTGTTCGCACGCTTCAGCTACGATCAGGCGACGTCGTTTGTCCCCGGCGGTTCGCCGGGATTCGCCGAGGCGGGTGCTTTTGCCAGCACGCAGGATATAACTAACCACGGACGCAACGCAGCGATTTCGGAAACCCACATTTTCTCCAGCCACAACATCAACCAGATCATGTTTGGCTTTAATCGCATTTTCAACATTATTTTGTCCTTCGGCGATAAGAGCTGCGCATCGCAGACGTTAGGTGCGGGAGGGCCGTTCGGTGTTACACCCATCCAAGGGGCCGATCTGAACAGCGCATGCGGGGCTCAGCCAGCCGGCATCGTGAATCAGTCGACCAAGGACTGTATGAGCTGCGGGCTGAGTTCGACTCAGTTCTTAACCGGTTACTGGTCACTCGGGGACCGCGGGTTTGCTCCGTCCCAGGGCGGGACCAACATTTTCACCATTTCTGATTCGTTCGATATGCTGCGGGGCAAGCACGACATCCGGGTCGGGATTGGATTTCGTGCGAACCAGCTCAATGTGCGGTCGAACGCATTCCAGGATGGCTTCTTCATCATGGGTAACGCCGGCACACCTACTGGTACGTTTACCGGGGATGCCGAAGCGGACCTCCTGCTGACCCAATTTGGCGGGGCCATCCACGATCAGACCTATCAGGGCGCCACCAGCGGCCGGCGCTTTAAGATGTTCCGTCCTTACGTGCAGGACGACTGGCGGGTAACGCCAAACCTGACCTTGAACCTTGGACTCGCGTGGGCGCTGGTGACGCCTGTCACCGAAGCCGAGAATCGCATGGCAAACTTCGACTTGCCTACCCAGAAGTACTACGTTGCCGGGCCGCCGGTGGCGGGCTGCACTTCATGTATTCACTCGAACGGGGCAGCCGGCGTTCAGTTCGACAAGACCGCGATTGAGCCAAGAATCGGACTGGCCTGGAAGGTGCTTGGAAGCCAGAAGACCGCGCTGCGGGCGGGTTATGCCATCTACCACGATTCTGCCTGGAGCCAGGGCGATCAGGGGCTTTGGTTGAACCCGCCGTACCTTGCGGAATCGGATAATTTTCCCTTCGGTCCCGCTCCGCTGCAAAGTCTTGGAACTGTGACCTGCACAAATGGTAATCCCGGGTTTTATGGCTGCGGAATGGCAGTAGCTTTCTTGCCATTCCTCCCGCCGCCTCTCAACCCCGACACCTTCCAGGGAACACGTCTCTACCAAGACCGCAATTTCAAGCAGGGAATGGTGCAGCAGTTCAACCTCAACGTTGAGCAACAGCTGCCCGGCCAGATTGTGCTCACGGCGGGCTACGCGGGATCACGCAGCCATCACATTTTGAGCAGCGGTTTGGACATGAATCTGAATTCTCCTGGTGCTTGCGGAGGAGTGGTGGCGGGATACACTCGCGGCTGCGGCCCCGGGGGAGCGTCTTTCCCTGCCCCGGTCGGCAATAACCCGTTCATCTTTGTGGATAATTTCACTGACTCGGGTAGCGCTACCTATAACTCCTTCCAACTCAAAGCCGAAACCAAGAGCGCCCGGCACGGACTCTACGCGCTCGTGGGCTATACGTATTCCCACACTTACGACTCGGGTATGGCCGACAATTTGGGCACCACGCCCGGAGCCATGTACTGGCCTTTGCCCGGCGCGGCGAAATTGGATTGGGCCCACTCCCAGATCAATCTCGACAACCAGTTCACCGCCAGCGTTATTTATGATTTGCCTTTCGGGAAGGGTAAGGCGTTCGGTGGCGGCTGGAGCGGGCCGGCGAACGCCATCTTCGGAAACTGGCAAGTCACAGTGATCGAGAAGATCACTTCCGGATTTCCGCTGTTTGTGGTTAACAGCGCCAATGGCGCTTTCGCTGGCTCCGATGTCCTTTTTCAGTGGAACGGCGTCAGCATGAACCGGCCCGATCAAGTGGGAGATCCGAATAGGGGAGGGCCGGAAGGCGGCAGAACGGACTGTCCGGCCAGGGTTCACACCATTCAGAATTGGTTCAATCCCTGTGCTTTCGCGCAGCCTGCCGCCGGAGAACTCGGCGACGCGAATCGCGCGCCCGTCACTGGCCCGGACTTTGTGAACACGGATTTCTCTTTGATCAAGCAATTCCACCTGACCGAACGAGTCGGGCTGAACTTCCGGTCTGAGTTCTTCAACCTTTTCAACCATCCGCAGTTCTTCTTGCCGGGCAGCCCGTTAACTCAAATGCAGGACATCAATTCGCCTTCAACCTTTGGGAAGATTATTGCGACCGCGAACAACCAGCGCCTGGTGCAGTTTGCTCTGAAGCTCACGTTCTAGGGCGGACGGAGTCGACGCTTTCAGCTTCGGGCAGGCCGGGTTTGACTCCGGTCTGCCCTTAAATCTGCAATCGAGAGCAAGGCTTCTATTGCGGCTGCGGAGTTGGGGCTCCGTCCCGCAACTGATATACAAACTGCTGAAGTTCGTGCCGCTGCCGCTCGGTATCTTCTGCCTTTTCCTTTGATATTTGTGTGAACACTTGCAGCTCGGCTTGCGCCTTTACAGTTTCTCCGGCCTGTTTGTAAGCCTGCGCCAGCCGATAGTGAGCCTCTTCCAGCCGGGGAGTGACCGCGATCGCTTGCCGATAGGCGAAAATTGCTTTGGAGAAGTCCTTTCGTTCTGAATAGAGAACTCCGAGTTGCAGATAGCCGGGACCGAGTTGCGGGTCGAGACGAACAGCCTTCTCCAACAGGAACTTCACCTGCGCCGAATCCGCCACGTCCTCCGAGGAGTTCCGCCGCTTCCGAAGACTGACCGCGTAATAATAGTTGGCCATGGCATTCTCAGGTTGAAGCCTGACAAATCGTCCAAGTCTCTCCACAATCGCTTCCGATTGAGTAGTCTCGGCCGATTGCATCTTTCCCATCAAAAGGTAGGGGATCGGATCGTTGGGATCCAGGTCCGACGCCCCGCACAGACGTAGCGCCGCCTGGTCGTAGGAACCACGAGCGTACCAAGATGCACCCAGGCCGGCCAGCATCCGGACGGAACGCGGGAAAAGACGATTGCCTTTTGTGAAGACTTCGAGGGACGGCTCAAGCGTGCGGTGCATCAGCAGCTCAGCTCCCCAATCGAAGAGATTGGACTCGCTCGGGTTCAGTTCCGCGGCTCGCTGATACTCTTGAACTGCTTCCAGAGGATTGCCCAGTTTCTCGTCAACCTCGCCGAGCAAGTGATGCTGTTCAGCTCTTTCCTGACTGGATTCAGTCTGCGACACGAGCAGGGCTCGAACATCGGCTCGTGCGCGCTCGTAATCGCCGCTGCCGGCACGTGCCAGCGCGAGTTCGTATGTATTCTTGTTGTTGCTGGGATTCAATTGGAAAGCCTGTTCCAGATAGGGGAGTGCTTCCTGCGCCTTTCCTTCAGCGGCCAGCAATCTCCCGAGTTGGTGGTTGGCGTCAAAGCTTTCCGGTTCGCGTCCAACTGCCTCGCGCAGGGACCGTTCCATCTTGGCGTTTTCCGAAGCGAGTGGGGAACTGCTGGGCGATGGCCCGCTCAGAGAAACGGTCGCCTTGACCAGGGCTTCTCTGTTGCGCGCAATCGTATCGGAACCATGGCTGCCGAAATTCGTCGTATCGGTAACACCCGCTACGGTGAAGTGCGGTTCGTCGAAGAACTCAGGCCATCCTGGGGAATCTTGCCGCTCGCTAGATTTTACCGACTCGAGAGTAAGGTCAATCGTTACGGATTCTTTCTCTCCGAGAACAATGGGGCTGGAAGTTGCGGCGCCATAGCCCGGCATCTCCGCGCGCAGGCTATAGACGCCTTGCCGAAGCGTGGAAAAGCGATAAGCTCCTGCCGGATCGGTAGGCGCGGTGAGAGTTTGCGCGTCCTTGACCTGCAGGGATACGGTGGCGCCGAGAACCGGACGTCCGCTCGAATCTCGCACAAAGCCCTGTAACGTTGCGGTCCCCGAGGGTGCCGACCGGGGCTCAACCGATTGCCCGTGAAACGTCACCGCGCCAAGTATCACGGTCAACGCCAGGACGCAGGTTACGCGGCGAGGGTCGTTTGCGGTGACGGGGAGGCGGCCCATAAGTCAAGCGCAAGCCGGAGAACAAATCGAAATCAGCCTCGCGCGTTGGTCCGTTATTCTAGTCGTTCGGATAGCGATCCGCAATTCCGCAGTAGATGCTTGCGGATGTGCTGAGCGCAGCAGCGCCAAACAAGAATCAGGAAGCCGGGTGGTTCTGCGTCCTATGGGGGAAGTTGGGCCAGCATGCTCTGTGCCTGAGCGTGATCTGGATGCTGTCTGAGCAGATCGAGCAGGACAGCCCGAGCCTTGTCCGGCGTACCCTCCACGCTATAGACCCGGGCGAGGTTCAGATAAGACTGATCGAATGCAGGCGCGATGCGGATGCACTCTTCGAAACTCGCGACTGCTTCATCTCGCCGCTGGGTTCGCAAATATAGTATTCCGAGGTTGTTCAAGGCTTCCGGGTACGCGGGGCGAGACTTCAAGGCTCTCTGCAGATATTCATAGGCATGCGCGGTGTCGTCAGCTTGCGCAAACACCATTCCCAAGCCATAGTTCGCCTCGGGATCGATGGGACTGATTTCGAAAGCACGCTCAAAGGCTTTGCGAGCCGCATCCCAGCTTTTTTGCAGTCGATATGCGTTGCCTAGATTGTTGAGGGCGATGAGGTTCCCGGCATTCAAGCGCACGGCCTGCTGAAAGCACCGTATCGCTTCGTCCGTACGGTCTTCTCGCGTGGCGAGAAGCCCGAGGTTGTTCCACGCGTTTGCCAGAGTGTCGGGATAAGTGGCGCGAAGTGTCGTCGCACGTTCAAAGCTCTCCCGCGCTTCGGCCGTTTTCTGCTGATTCAGATAGGCGCTTCCCAGGCCGTAGCAGGCCTCGGCGCTGGATGGATCGTCGCGCAGGGCAAGCTGAAACGAGGACGCGGCTTGATCGAAATATCCCCGCTGAAAAAACACCGAGCCGTAAGAGAGATAGTTGCGGCCAAACTCAAACGTCGCACTGATGCCGGGAAAGGGCAGCGCCCGCGCCAGTCGCTCGGCATCGTTTTGGGGAATTTGCCGAACGTCTTGTTCGATTTGCCCGGGGTTTACACTCCCCTGATAGACCTTGACGATTTGCCCTTTCTCATCAAGCAAGAACGATGTTGGCAGGCCAAGGTCACGATGCCGGTCAAACATATACCGATAGAGAATGTTGTAAATGCCAGCCACGTCATCCGATCCGCAAACAATGGGAATTAAGAGGCGCTGCTGGCGCGCCAACGTTCTCAAGTTTTCGGGGTCGACCGGAGCGTCAACGTTCACGGTGAGCAGTTGAAGACCCTGAGCCGTCCACCGTGCACGAGCGCGGTTGAATCGTTTCAGGTCTTCCAGACAATTCTCCGATTGCGTGATCCAGAAATTGAGCAGTACCGGTCTTCCGCGATGCGCGGCGAGGGTCTGCATCTGGCCGGTCAAGTCGGGAAGAGAAAAATCCGGCGCGGCTACAGGAGCGAGCAGCCAGGTTCCAACGGCAGTGGGGAGCGTTTCGGTTTCTTGCGGCGGGGCGCCAGACGATGGACTGTGAAATGACGATGGCGTTCTGAACGCCTCGATTCGAAAAGTTTCGGTTCCCTCTTCCAGCCAGACCCTGTGGTTCAGCGGGAGGTCGTGAAGATCCTGCGCCAGACCGGTCGGCCAGCGGATCGATGCCCGCACGGGATCTTTGGTTTCTCCCAGCCCAAAGAATACTTCCTTGCTGTGTTGGGAAAGAAATCCGGATCCGGCTTGAAGTATGCGAGTCTGGCGGCCCGATTTAGTTTCCACCGTAACCGCCGTGCCGATGGCGTCACGATTACTCTTCGTGCCGCGGAGGCGGAAAGCAATTGACGGCGGCAGGTTCTCCATCACGTTCTTCACAATGCGCAACTGCGGGCCGTTGCGGTTTTTCAGGAACACTTCCTGCCGGCCGTCATGATCGAAATCGGCGAGAGCAAACGCTCTGCCGTCCTCGAGGAAGTCCATCCCCACGGCGCCCGAAACGTCGGAAAAAGTTCCATCCCGATTGTTGGCATAGAAAACGTTGCGCTCGTAGCCGCTCCAGGTGCCATCGGCCCGAATGAGTTCGTTGACGGCGCTCCATCCTTGTTCGTAGTCATGCGAAGGCTTTGCCTGGTCCGGCGAATTGGCAACCACTTGCCGCCAAAAGAAGCTGTTCAAATCCTGCCGCGAAACGCCGGATACCATTCCGTTCGCGATGTAAAGATCGGGAAAGCCGTCATGGTCGAAATCAAATGCGTCGCTCGACCACGACCAGCGCCCCATTCCGACTCCGGCGAATTCCGTCCTATCCTGAAAATCGCTTCCGCCATTGCCAGACCCGCTGTTGCGAACCCCCACGTTTCGAAACAACGAATTGCCCATGGCATGTTTGCGATAGAGAGCCCGAATTTCTTTGGACGAGTCTTTCTTGAAGATTTCTTGTCCAGAAACGCGTTCCCCAGCAGCAGTCCACATGTCAGCGACGTAAAGATCCTCGGCGCCGTCATGGTCGTAATCGAGCCAGCAAACGCTCATGCCAGCGCCAACGTCTTCAACTCCTGCCTGCGGAGCAATGTCGGTAAAGGTTCCATCGCCGTTATTGCGGTAGAGGTTCTTCCGGCCGAAATCGTTCACCACATAAAGGTCGGGCCAGCCATCTCCGTTGAAATCACTCCACCCGCAGCAGAAACTGTAGCGTGTGTTGTTCTGATTGAGGCCTGATTCCGCAGTCACGTCGCGGAATGTTCCATTGCGATGATTCCGCATCATGAAGTTAGGAGGACCATTCCCGGCGTCGTGATAAGGAACGGGATATTTGTATTGATCGGCTCCCTGGTAATAGACATAGAGACAAAAATAAATATCCAGCCATCCGTCGCGGTCATAGTCGGCAACGGCCGCGCCGGTAAAGGTGCCTTGCGGGGGGTTGGCGAATTGAAACGCGTCGTGCTTCTGTCGAAACTTGCCGCCGCCTTCGTTCAAGAACAAAAGCGGACCGTTCGCGCGCACCACGACTATATCCTGGCGTCCATCGTTGTCGAAGTCAGCAAAGAGTGCGCACGCTGTGTTGTCGAGTATCCCCAAGCCGGATGCTTCCGTGATGTCTTCCAGCGTTCCGTCCCCACGGTTTCGATAAAGCCGGTTGGGCAATCCGGCGGGCTGGCAAACGTAGAGATCGTCGAAGCCGTCGTTGTCGATGTCGGCGACCGAGACTCCATTGTGCCCGTAGATGTCGATGCCGCAGGCACCATCGAGAACCGTCCTCCAGTAGTCAACGCCCCGAAGCATCTGAGCAGAGTAAGAAGCATTGCCGCCAAGAACCGCCATCGTGACGTCAAGGAAGACCGGGGAGGCGCAGCGGCTTTTAGTCTCGCCAAGTGCTCGCCAGTTCTGTAGACGGAACCCGCCGGGTATGGAAGCAGATGAAATCCATTTCAGGTCCCAGTACCCGACGCGCTGCTCACGGTAGAAATCACTGCCGGTGCCCACCAACTCGTAACGCACGCGAGTCTGCAGCCGCTCGGGCGGTTGAGAAGCAGACGCTGAACTCATTTCAATGTTCGTCACCTGGAATTCCGCGGTCACAACCTTGGAAAAAACGCTCATGGCCGACCGCAATTCCTGAAGAAAAGCAGTTTGCCCGAAATTCGGTTGAGGGGCGAATGCGTTCTGGTGGACTGCAAGCACCGGGCCGGGCCGCACGAGCCGCGAGTCCGCGGGGCGCAGCGATGACCCCGAGAAATCAGGAGTAAGAACTCTTTCAACAGCGTGCACATCCTGCGGAGATTGAAGCAGGCTCGAACTCCACTCTGCAAGAATGGCTGCGATCTGGTCATGGTATTTTTCAGCGATGAAATCGTCCAGGCCGGCTTGCGTCTTGGGGAGCACGGCATCCAGCGGCCGCTGGGCTCGATAGTGAGGATGCAGATGGAACTCACCCTCGGATGGGATCGCGGTGGGAGGACCGAAAGGATAGACGGACGGGAAGGCGAAACCACGAAGGCTAGCCGGAACCATTGCCGCTGAGGCTCCCTGGCAGCAGCGGACGAGAAAGTCGCGGCGGCTGGGGTTTAGTGGATGAAGATCGGCCGGATGACGCGTCTTCCCTGCCCGACTCAGAGCGGTGCCCCCCGGATATTCACGTGTAGGACCGAAATCTAACAGCCACACCAAAGCCCGTCAAGGTTGGCAAAGCGGCTGCCAGAGGCTTTCTCGCAGGAGATCCGCGCCGGCAAACCCCCGAGGGCTTAAAGATATAATGATCGAATTCTGACCTGGCAATCCCGTGAGCATGGTGATGAGAACTCCCAACCTTCGGCGAAGGATCGTGGGATGGATGGCCGCGCTGGTATTGGTCATGCTATTCGGAGGAAGTGCTGTGAGTCAGGAATCTCCGGCTGCGGCCCCCGCTGCGGTCGATACGCCGGAGGCGCATCTGGGCAAGGGCTACGACGCTTTGAAACAGGAGATGTACGAGGATGCCGCCGGCGAATTTCGAGCTGCTCTGCGGCTCGATCCCAGTCTTTTTCTTAGGGCGCGCTTTCCTTTGGCGGTCGCGCTTTTCGAATCGCACAAATCTGAGGAAGCTCGCCGGGAGCTGGAAGCCGTACGCCGCGAAGTTGGAGACCATCCCAACGTTGTGTATTACCTGGGAAGGCTGGACCTGGAGGATCGCAACTTCGAAGGCGCGATCCGGAACCTGAACAAGGCGGCCGCCAAGCCCCCTTTCCCCGATACGGCGTACTATCTCGGGTTCGCCTACTTCAAACATGGCGATTTCGCGGCCGCTGAGAAGTGGCTGAAGGAAGCAACCCGGCTCAATCCCCGCGACTCTCGCGTGCTGTATCAGCTTGGATTCGTGTATCGCAAGGAGGGGCGCGAGGTGGAAGCAAAGAAAGCCTTGGCAGCCTCGGCGGAATTGCGCCGGCGTGAAGACAGTGAGCCCTTGCTGAAGGCGGAGTGCGGAAAGAAGCTGGATCAGGGCCCTCAGGACGAGGCGCGCAACTTCTGCGAACAACTGTATGCTCCCGACGACGCAGAAAAACTGACCGCGCTAGGCACGATCTACGCACAACACCGAGACCTGGAAGCCGCCCTCAAGCCCTTCCGCAGAGCTGCGGAACTGGCGCCGAAATCGCCCCAGATGCAATACAATCTCGCGCTGACTTATTTCCAGTTAAATCAGTTTGAGCAGGCGCGCGCGTCGCTTGCGAAGGTCATCGAGCAATGGCCCGATTTGTTTCAGTTGAGCGCTCTCTACGGAGCCGTTTTGGCTAAGCTTGGCGAGGATGTTGCGGCGTATCAGGCATTGCACCACGCCGAGCAACTGAATTCGCAGGATCCCGGCACAACCGATCTGCTCTATAAAATCACCCTCACACTGGCGCGGAAAAGCCAGAATAACGGTCAGTATTCCAATTCGCTTCGCTATCTCGAAGAAGCGACAAGACTGCGGCCGCAAGAGCCCGAACCTCACCGCAGCATGGCGGAAGTCTACACCCTTACGGATCATCCAAGAGAAGCAACCGCCGAACTGCGGGAAGCGGATCGTTTGAGCAAGAACCCGTCGTACTAAGCGTCATGATGTGAAGATCCTAATACTTCTTGATTCGGAAACGCAGCCCTTCTCGTTCCGGGGATGCGTTTCAGTCCTCATTTGGCTTCATTGGAACCATTTTCGGGAATCCAGAAGAGACCTTCCCGCGCGGGGAACCATGGCTTGCTTGAGCGAGCTTTCCCCTTGACCTCAGGTTTGGGGGGCAGCTAGCGTTTGAAAGTGAGTTGTAAAACGGAGTGCAGCAACTAGAGTAGGGAAGTTTCAGGCGGGCGTAGGGGACGGGGCGAGGCTGGTTCGCAGATGGGAACTATGGTTTCAGAATTTTCGGGTCCGGTTGCCGCAGTATTCCTGCTGGCAGAGAATCGGTTGCTGCGCGAAGCCTTAATGCGCATTTTGTCGAAGAAGGACGACATCCAAGTGGTCGGAGCGGGATCGTACGGCCCTGACATGTTTGAGCAAATTGTTTCGACTCATGCCAACGTTGTGGTGCTCGATTCCGTCGCTGCGGTTCTGGCGGAACACGGTGTGGTGCGCGAACTGCATCAATTGAACCCTGCCATAAGGGTGGTGATGGTGGGCATGGAGGCCGACGAAGCCGTTTTTCTTCGCGTGGTGCAAGCAGGCGCTGTCGGTTACATCCTCAAAGACGCTTCGGCTGTGGAGGTTGCACGGACCATTCGGGCGGTTGCCGCAGGCGAAGCGGTGTGTCCGGCCGCCCTCTCCGGCGTGTTATTTCAGTGGGTCGCACGGCATAAGCCCGCCATTCCGAGCTTGCACCTTAAGAACAGGCTTGGCCTCAGCCGCAGAGAGCAGCAACTGGTGGGTCTGATACAGCAAGGCCTTACCAACAAAGAAATGGCCAGCCGTCTGAACCTCTCCGAACAAACCGTGAAGAACCACGTGCACCGTATGCTGCGCAAGGTGGGAGCGCCGGACCGGCTTGCGATCGTAGAGGTGTGCCGGAACGAGGGTCTTAACGTCTAGCCGCGGCCAGCCGCTGCGTCTTGGTGAAGTGGAGCATTGCAACCCAACAATATGCGTTCCAGGTCGTTCACGGTAACGAATTCGAAGTCCTGCACCACGTGAATTGCGCCTGCGGAGGTAAGGTTTTCTGGCGTCTCATGCGACGCAACCCCGACGCAGCGCAAGCCGGCGCCCGTCGCCGCCCGAATTCCTGAGGTGGCGTCTTCGACCGCCAATATGCAGTCAGGCTCGATCCCGATGCGATTGCAGGCCAGCCTGTAAATAGAGGCATCCGGTTTGCCCAGCGGAACTTCTTCTCCGGTCACGACCGCTTGGAAGCAATTCAGCAATCCCAACTCAACCAGCGTGGAGTGCGCGCGGCTGCGACTGGCCGAGGTAGCCACAGCCAATGCGGCACCACTCCCATGCAGCTCGCGCACCATGCCGAGAACGCCTGGAATCGGGGTCACCTCGAGTTGCATTTGCCGGAAGATGCAATTCTTACGCCTGCCGAATTCTTCGAGTTCGGGATCCGGACAATCCCCGAGAAAATGCCGCAGGATGTCACCGCGCTTGCGGCCATCCAAAATGAAGTCCAGTTCGGACTCAGGCACCTCGCGTCCAAGTGTCCGGAAAAACAAGCGCCAAGCCTTGCGATGCACCGCATGACTGTCCACCAGGACGCCATCCATGTCAAAGATGACGCCGCGCAGTGGTCCGGCCCTCATGAGGCCTCTCCGGATGAGGTGCTCGGCGCGTCGTGTCCATAGCTGGTTGATCCAGGGGTGCACGACGTTTGCCCCTCACTTTGGCTCGGCTCGGCTGCGCCCCAGCCAATGCCGGGCCACGTGATTTGCGCCCTTTGGTAGTTCGGTAGAGTGCCGATGTCGAGCAAATAGTCTGTGATGGGATAGGCCGACATCTTGCCGAGCAGACGCGGCAAGACGTGAAAAGCGATATCTGCCGGAATGGAGGGAGGGATTAGTTCGAAAAGACGTGCCCCTGCCACCATGAGCCCGGAGAAGACCCAATTGCTCCGCGGTCTTTGAGGTTTCTCCTCGAAGTCGATGATGATTCCCGTCTTGTCTGTAATGGCCACACCACAGCCTGAAGGGTCGGGAACCTGGTAGAGACCGAGAGTGGCTATGTCCGCGCGGCGGGAATGGAATTCAGTCATGCGCCTCAAGTCCGTGTTGGTGAGAACGTCGGAATAGAGGATCCAGAAGGCAGGATCGGGACCAACCCAGGCTCGGTTTGCCGCGATCGTCCCGGCTGAGCCCAGCAATCGGTTTTCATGGATTAAGCGAACGTTGACTGGCGGGGCACTCCGCTGGAGATGCCGCTCAATGGATTGCGAGTGAGCGTGCAGGTTGATGAGAACCTCGGTAATGCCGGAGCGAGCGCAGAGATCGAGCCAGATGTCGAGCAGAGGCCTGCCCCGGATCGGCACCAGACACTTGGGAACGGAGTTGGTGAGCGGGCGCAGGCGCGTGCCGTGTCCCCCGGCCAGCAAGAAGGCTTTCAATGTGGACTCTCGCGATTCGAAATACCGGTGAATCTCAGACCGTCGCTTCCGCTGCAAGCGGCAGGAAGGTCCACCGGGTGCCGGCGTGCTCGTCATGATCGATAAAAGGATCGTTCACGATGACCTGGGCGCCCTGACCGTCGAAGGCAAACGCCATCTCTTGCACACCCTCGCGCTGCATTGCGGAACGTACCGCGTCGTGGCAACTGGGCTCGGAGTAAAGCAGGAGAAATCCTCCGCCGCCGGCGCCGGTAATCTTGCCGCCCAGTGCGCCGTGCGCGCGCGCAGCCTGGTAGAGGCCGTCAATGCGCGGGTTGGAAATGCGATGGGAGATGCGCTTCTTGGCTTGCCAGGCATCGTCGAGCAAGTGGCCGAAGTGTTCCAGGTCACCACACAACAGAGCCTCTTTCATCAGAGCTGCAGCCTCCTTCACCTGATGCAGCGCCTCCACCGCAGGTCCATCCGGCAGCCGCGTAGACTCTTCCTGCTCGGCGAGAATGTCCCATGAATGATGAGCCGCTCCGGTGAAGAACAACATGAGGTTCGACTGCAACGCGGAAAGGACGCCCGGGTCAACCTGCAAAGGCTCGACCTGGGTGGCTCCGTCCGGGTTGAAGCGGATGTAGTTGAGGCCGCCAAAAGCAGCGGCGTATTCGTCCTGCTTGCCCACGTGCCGTTTCAGGCCGAGGCGCGTGACGCGGAAGGCTCGCTCCGCAAGATCGTACTTTGACATGGGGCAACGCAGGTAGGTGGTGAGCACTTTCAGGAGATTCACGCAAACACTCGCAGAGGAGCCCAAACCGGTGCCCGGAGGGATTTCGGAAGCCAAGAATAGATCGGCGGCGAGGTTCGCACCCAGATCCTTGAGAACCGCAAGCGGAATCTCCAGGCCGCTGTTGTGGGCAGGCAGAGCGGTGAGGTCGCTCCAGTTGCCGAATAGCCGGAGGTCGGAAGAAATAACCTGGATGCGGCCATCGCTGCGGTTGCCCAGAATGGTGTAGAAGTACTTATTGATGGCGGTGCTGAGGACGGCGCCCCCGAACTGCTCGTAGTACGAGGGCAGGTCGGTTCCGCCTCCGCCAAAACTAATCCGAACCGGGCTGCGTCCGATGAGCATGCTGTAATATCTCCGGGAAAGGCTGAGTTTTGGGGGAATAGAGAACCGATGGACGTGCGCCCCCTTCGTTTTCTGCGGATCTGCCAGCCGGAGTGCGTGTGGGGACATTGATCAAACGCATGGCCAGAGTCCAGATCGTCTCAATCAGAAGGGAGAGATCCTTCAGCAAGGATGGATACATCATGTATTGCAGGTCGTGGCGGGTTTTGTCTTCCGAGGTGTGCTGCTCGCGAAGCCCGTGCACTTGAGCCAGTCCAGTCATCCCCGGCTTCACCGAGAGCCGTTGTTGCTGCCAGGCAGAATAGCGGGTAGCCCGTTCCGGGCATTCCGGACGCGGCCCCACCAGGCTCATGTCTCCCCGAAGAACATTCCAGAATTGCGGCAGTTCGGAGATGCTGAACTGCCATAGCATGCGCTCGAGACGGGAACCGTTTTGCGGATTGTGGTCCGCGTTGAGCCGCAGCATCGAAAATTGAACGCCCCGCCAGCCGATTCGTCTTTCCCAGCGGAAGGCGCTTCCGGTGGAGAAACGAAGAGCCACTCCGCAAACCAGAACAATGGGCAGAGCGGCAACGGCCAGAGCAAAACCCAATCCCAGATCCAAAAGGCGTTTGCCGATTCGCGCCGAAGCCCGCGGCGTCATCTCTCCGAGCTGGAGCAAAGGCAGGCCGCCGAGGTCCAACAAGATGGGGCGCGAAAGGTAGAGTTCGTAGGGTTGCGGAACCAGGCTGACCCGAATGGCTTGCTGACGGCAAACCGCAACCAGATTTAGAATCTCCCTGGAAGCCGGGGTGTGCGTCATCACCAACTCGTCGACCTTGTGCCGGCGTAACAATCCGACTACTTCCATGGTGGAGACCGTGGAAGGATATGCCGTGGCCTCTCGGCTGGGCCGCGTTGCTGGAATCTCCCCCCCCGGGGCGAGAAAGCCGATCACCTGACAAAAGAGTTCGGGATGATGTTCGAATTTCGCAGCTAATTCGGTGGCCAAACGGTCGGAGCCAACGATGACGACGCGATGGACATTCCCGTTCCGGTATCGCCGCATGATCCCCCGCAGGGCAAACCAGCGAATGCCGAGGAAGCCGATGAGCAAAAACAGGGAAAAGACGCTAAGCGTGAGTCTCCCTACGTATCTCTCCGACACATCTTCGACTGCGAGCAGGAGCACTATCAGCAGCGCCGCGGCGAGCAAGAGATGGGAAATCATGGCCGACAGCCGCCAGCCCCCGCGGAAACCGTCCAAATGCATGTGCTCAGAAAGCAACACCCAGGCGAAAACCGTGCAGACTAAGTAGACCACGAAGTTGAACGGTCCCAGAGGAAGATGGCTGCAGTGCAGTCCTGAGCACAGGGTTTGCTCGGCGGCCAGCGCCACGGGAATCCAAGCCAAGTCGGCCGCCAGAATCCGGTTACGAAGCTGCTCTGGTTTCATTGTTTCTCTGGTCTCTTCTTTTCCTTCTCTGAGGATTCTTTGTTGGTGCTGGCAGTGCGGGTTCAATTCCTGCTTTACCCGGGAAGACTGGGCGGCGATTGGAGAATGGAGCTGGTGAAAGCCATGGCGGTATGCTCTGTTTCCTGAATTTCGTGCCGCAGTACGCGGAATACGGAGTGCGCGATCGAAAGATGGAGGTCTTCGATGATCTGCATGTTGTCGGAGGGAACCACCACACAGACATCGCAAAGGGGCTTCATTTTCCCTCCCTGGAAACCCGCGATGCCAGCCGTGGTCGCCCCGGCCTGACGCGCAAAACTCAGAGCGGCCAGTATGCTGGGAGAGTTTCCGCTGGCGCTGATGGCGAAGGCGACGTCGCCGGGCTGCAGCAGATTTTCGAGTTGCTCGGCGAAGATGCTTTCGTATCGGGTATCGTTGGCCCACGCCGTAATCAATGCCACATTGTCGGTGAGCGCGACCGCGCGCAGACGCTTGCCGGCGGCTGGCGCCGTGCCCTTTCCCAAGTCGCAGCTCATGTGGGAGGCCAGAGCGGCGCTTCCTCCGTTGCCAAAAAGATAGAGGGTCCGGCCGCTGTGGTAGGCCTGTAGAAAAACGCGCACGAGATCATGGATGGATGGAAGAGGAAGTTCCTGGATCGTCTTGGACAACTCCTCAAGATATGAGGGAACGTCAAATGCGGTCATGATGCGTTTTTTCCGCCGTCTTGTAGTCCGGGTTTGTGGAGAATGTGATGGCGGCTGGCGCTAGTGGGTCGCGCTGAGCAGAACTCCGGCAGCCCGCATGTCGGCGATGGCATCGGGCAGAACTGCAGGGATGCCGCCGCAACTTTCGATCCATTCCAGAAAATCGTCGAGAATCGCATCCAGGCCGCGTTTGGGTTTCCACCCGAGGCCCGACAGCTTGTCCACGCTGGAGACACTATGCCGGTTGTCGCCGCGGCGGTACTCGCCGGAGACATCGAGACCGGCGGGGTTTGGAATGCGGCCAAGCACCGAGCGGGCGTATTCGAGGATCGTGGTGGAGCGGCCGCTGCCCACGTTGTAGGCCTGGCCGCTGGCCTCGTCGCTCTGGAGTACCAGCATGTTGGCCTCGACCACATCGTCCACATGCACGAAGTCGCGGGTCTGGCGGCCATCTTCGTAAAGCAGGAGCGGCAGATGCTGCAACGCGCGGGAACAGAAAATGCGGCACACCCCCGAGTAGTGGTTGTAAAGCGACTGCCGTTTGCCCTGGGTAATCGAGTAACGCAGCGCCACCGTGGGGATACCGTGCAGCCAGCCGAGTCCGAGAGCGGTTTTCTCCTGCGCGAGTTTCGAGACGGCGTACTGGTTATAAGGATTGTTCCATCGTTCCTCAAGGGCCAGCGCTTCCACCGGCGCTCCGCAGGCCGGGCATACGACTTCCCAGTCGCCGCGCTGCAATTGCCGGGGAGGACGCGGCATGGGCTGAAAGTCGCCGTGATCCATGCAGCGGTACTGACCTTCGCCGTACACCGCTTGCGACGAGGCTACGATGATTTTCTTTACCGGCAAGCGCTGCCCAATGACGAGTTCGAACAGGAGCGCCGTGCTCACGGCGTTGACCTCGAGGAAGCGGGAAAAATCCGGCATGTAGTCCTGATAAGCGGCCTGATGAGAAATCACGTCGACACCCTGCAAGGCCGAGAGCAGCACATTGCGGTCGGTGACGTCGCCGTGGATAAACTCCGCCGCAGCCGGCACGTAGCGAGGCAATCCATGGGGATGAACCCTGGCCTCGAGGCTGTCGAGGATCCGCACCTGAAAGCCATCGCGAAGGAAGCGGTCAACCAGGTGAGAGCCGATGAATCCAGCGCCGCCGGTTACCAGAACTCTCATTCAGTGAACTCCCTTGGGCATGAGATCGACTCACTTTCCCGAACCACGAAAAAGTTCAACCACTGTACACAGCAAGATGCGGAGGTCAAGGGCCAGGGACCAGGTGCGGATGTACTCCAAATCGAGGCGAACCCAATCGTCGAAGTCATGGACACGATTGCGGCCTCTCACCTGCCACAGGCAGGTGATCCCGGGCTTAATGGCGAGCTTTTGCCTTTGGAAACCGGTGAATTGGACAAATTCCGTTTCCAGCGGAGGCCGGGGACCGACCAGGCTCATATCTCCCACCAGCACGCTGTAGAGTTGAGGCAACTCGTCGAGGCTGTAGCGCCGCATCCAGGCGCCCAGAGGAGTGATGCGGGGATCGCCGGTGAGTTTAAAAGCGGGCCCTGTCATTTCGTTTTGCCGGAGCAGTTGCGGCTTCAGAGCATCCGCATGCGCGATCATGGAGCGGAACTTGTAGCTCACAAAGCGGAGCCCGAACCGGCCAACCACGTGCCAACGATAGACCGCTGGACCCCGCGAGGTAAGCTTCACCAGCACAGCAAGCGCCAGCAATAGCGGAGACAGCGCGGTGAGCAAGAATGCCGACACCGTGATGTCCAACAGACGCTTTACTGCCAGACGCAGCGGACTTGACCAGCAGGGCGACCGCGCGGGCAAGATCTCCGCGGCCGGCCCGACGCTGGCGGCCAAACTATCTCTGGTCACCCCAGCTTTGGTCACCCCAGTTTTGACCAATCCGGGGTTAAGCAAGCGTAGTGCAAGCTTGTTCAAGGTAGGCATGCAATCCCTCCCGCCAGTGCCGGAAGCGGCTCAGGCCAGCGTCGTTGAGCTTCGCGTTTTCAAGAACCGAGTACGCGGGCCGCGGCACTTTGGCCGGAAATTCATTGGGATCGGCCACCAGGCAGCGCACGGCAAGGCCGGCGGCGGCGAAGATTTCGCCGGCAAATTCATGCCAGGAACAACTGCCTTCCGCCGTGGCATGGAAAAGTCCGCAAGCACCCGCGTCGCTGAGCGCCACGATCTGCCGCGCCAGATCGCGGGTGGATGTGGGACTGACGGTCTCGCAGGCCACCACGCGCACTTCGCCGCGCTCCCGCCCCAGCCGCAGCATCAGATCGACGAAATTGCTCCCGCCCTTGGCGCGGCAGGGTTTCCGGCCGTAGAGAGCCGAGGTGCGCAGGACAATATGCTTTTCGTTGCCGGTGCGGACAAAGTATTCGCCCGCCAGCTTGCTGTTGCCATAGACGTTGAGCGGCAGGGGGAGATCCGACTCCGTGTAGGGGCTGCCCTTTCGGCCGTCGAACACGTAGTCGGTGCTGACATGGATGAGAACCGAACCCAGATCTGCGGTGACCGCAGCGAGGTTGCGCGCGCCCACTGCGTTGACGGCATAAGCGAGCTCCGGATCGCGCTCACAGTTTTCCACATGGTGCATCGCTGCGGTATTGACCACAACCTCGGGATGGATCGCGCGGAGACAGGCGGCGACGGAATCGACCGACGTGAGCTCCAAATCCTGGTGGGTGAGGGCGCAGACTTCCCCGCTGCCAGCGAACGCCTCCACCACGTCGCTTCCCAATTGTCCGTTGCCGCCGATCACCGCTATTTTTCTATTCATGCTGATCCTTTCAGGTTGATCCTCCGCGCCCCCTTGTGATCCACGCCTTCATGCCCCTGCGGCGACGCCCCGCATGGCATGGACTTCAATGCCGTTCTCCAGTTTCTTGAAGGTGTGGATGTTTGAGTACAGCGGGTTATCCCAGTCCCGGAACTTTTCCATGTTCGCGATCAGGTTGTAGACGATGGACTTGACGTCGCCGGTGGGATGAAAGCTGAGAACGTTGGCCGACTTCTCCACACTCACCTTGTAATTGCGGAAGTCCTGAATATGCTTAATGAGCAGGGCAACGCTTCCCCCCAGCTTTTCCTCGACCGCGGCCTTGACCAGATCTCCGATCTCGCCCACGGTGTAGTTTCCCGAGGCGATGTTGAAGACGCCGGAGATCTTGGGATTCGCTTCGATGGCGCGGATGTAGGCGGTGGCCGCGTCCTCGATGCTGAGAATGGGCCGCCAGATGGTGGGATTGTTGATGGTAATTTCCCGGTCCCGCACAGCGTTGCGGAACATGGAGTTGATGACCAGATCGAGGCGCATGCGCGGGCTGTATCCCGAGATGGTGCCCTTGCGCAGCGAGATGACCGAGAAATCGTCGTCGCGCAACTGGGTTACGGCCTGCTCGCCCTGCAGCTTCGAGACGCCGTAGGGATAGCTCGAAGCGACCGGACGCAACTCATCGTAAAGCTCGTTCTCCGTGTATCCGTACACCGAACAGGAACAGGCGTAGATGTAGCGCTTGACCCCCGCCTTTTTCGCGATGTAGGCGAGATAGGCGGGTGCGGCGGCGTTGAAGATGAAGTTCTTGCTGGGCGAGAACTCCGCCATGGGATCGTTCGAAAGTCCGGCCAGGAACATCACCTGGTCGTAGGGTTCGAGATCCTCCACCGTGAGCTGGAAAATATCTTTGTTAAGCGTTCCTACCGGTCGCGGCAAGTGATTGCCGAACCAGAACAGGTCGACCACATCGACTTTGTAACCACGCTCGAGCAGCCGGGGGATCAGCACCGATCCCACGTAGCCGGCGCCGCCGGCAATCAGCAGTTTCATTGAGTTGCTCCTTGAAGTTTGATCGGTTCCAAGCACAACGAATGCGAGATGGAGAAACGGCGGCGAAATGCGGAGAACGCATCTAGCCGAGAGCCAATGCGGATTCCGGGGTAGGGCTGTAGCGGAAGTGATTCGATTCCGGGGAGGCGAGCCAGTCCGCCAGCGTTCGCGCCCGGGTATCCTTTTCGGAAAGAATCGGATCCGCGCCCGGCCACTCGATCCCAATGGCGGGATCGTTCCAAAGGATTCCGGATTCGGCGTGGCGGTTGTACTGCCCGGTACACTTGTACTGGATCTCCGCTATTTCGGACAGCACGCAGAATCCGCGCGCGAAGCCGGCGGGGGCCCAGACCTGACGCCGGTTTTCCGCCGAGCATTCTATCCCCGCCCAGCGCCCCAGCGTGGGCGAGCCCTTGCGGATATCGACGGCCACCAGAAACGCTTTCCCGAGGGGCACGCGCATCAGTTTCCCCATGGGCGGCTCCCACTGAAAGTGCAGGCCGCGGACCACGCCCCGCACCGAGCGGGAGTGGTTGTCCTGAACAAAGTTGACGGGCAAACCCAGATCGCGGAATTGATCGGCGCGGTAGGTTTCCATGAAGAAGCCGCGGCTATCCTGGTAGACCTCGGGAACGATCACGGCCATATCTTCAAGAGGACGCGATTCCACTTGAATGCGCATTGCGTATCACACCTCGCTCGGATGGAATTGGATGGAAAACAAACTTGGAACCGTCCGCTAGGCCAGTGCGTTTTGCTTGCGGCGTCTGTGGACCAGCCGGCGAAAGAAATCTTCGTACTGATCGGTGATGTGGTCCCAGGTGTAGGCTTCCCGGATCCTTTCCGGCGCGTGCTGGCGGTATTCCGCCGCCATTCCCGGGTCGTCTTCCACGGTCTGCAACTGGCGGCGCAGATCGTCCACGCTGCGCTCGAACATGATCCCGTAACCCGCGAGCACTTCGCGGTTGAACGGAGTGTTCAAGGCGACGATGCAGTTACCATAGCCGAGGGCCTTTACCAGCGAGGGATTGGTTCCACCCAGGCTGTGCCCGTGGACATAGGCGTAGGCATTGCAGTGCAGTTCCTTGACGTGAGCCGCGTTCGCGACGTGTCCGAGAAACTTGATGCGGGGATCGCGGGTCTGCTGGAGTTTCCGGACAAACTCGCTGCGATAGTTCACGCCTCCGGCTACCGCCAGCATGCGGTTGGTCTTCAAGCCTTCGAAGGCCTGCACAATCAGGTCGGGATTGTTCTCCGACACCATGCGGCTGGCGATGAGGTAGTACTGGAAGGGTTCGAGGCCATACTGGCGGACGGCGTCCGGATTCTCCGGGCCCTCGATATTCGCTCCGTAGGCGATGCAGGTCGAGTGGGTGCCGAACTCCTCGAGGTAGATGCGCTGCATTTCGGCGGCGTCGGTAATCACGCCCCCGGGACAAATCTTACCGATCCATTTGGCGTTGAGGTAGAAGTAGCGGCGCGCCAGCCTGCCCCACTTCCCCCGTTTCCAGTCGAGACCGTCCACATTGATGGCGAAAGTCTTGCCCAGCAACCGGGGAAGAAGGCAGTGGAAACCATTCACGATGTTTAGCACCAGAAAGACGTTGACGGGTCGGACCAGCACATCCAGCATCGAGGCCAGCGTATGCGTAGGCGTGCCCAAAACTTTGGTTTCAATGCTGGGCAGGTAGACCAGATCGACGCCGCGATACTGCCGCGGCCGCGCCGGAAACAGGCTGCTGCGGCAGTACACGGTTACTCTGTGGCCGCGGGCGGCAAGACGTGGCGCGAGTTCTTCGAGGAACGCCTCGGCCCCGCCGTAGGTGTGAGGAATGCCACGGGAGCCGAAGATCGCGATACTCATCGCGGGTTCGCTCCGCCGGTTTGGTGGCAGCGGCACAGGCATTTCGACTCCATTCGCGGCGGCGGGCATCCTCGCCGGAAACTCCTGGAACGCTTCTGGTTCCGGCGCCTCCGGTTCTTGTACAAAAGGTTGCGAAATCTTCATCCCTGACCTTTCTTGAGAATTTGAATTCGGCAGGTCATCGCCGAGCACTGAGTTAAAGCAGCGCACCCGGCTCTTGCGCTTCGCGCCACCTGGAGCCAGGGGCAAATAGAGAAGAAAGGCCTAGCCGCGGTAGAGAATGCAAGGTCCGGCCATAGGCAAACGCAGTAAGGAGCGCAGCGGCACAGCCGTAAATAAGAAGTCCCAGCCAGTTTCCCGACATCGACGTGCATATCAGGAACGCGCCGCCACACGCCAGCGTGAAAGCCAGCGTCCGGCCGGTTGCGGCGAGCGGCCTGCGTGTCAGTTCACGGAGCAGCAATTCATCCACGGCCCACCACCATGCGACGGCGGCCAGCATGGCCCACGACATGTTCACCAGTTTCCCGCTGGATCGCGCCAGGGCAAGAAACAAAGCGGCTGCCAGTAATCCGGCGCTGGCGCCGGCCAGCAGGCGTCCCTGGCGCAGGCCACTGCGAAAATAATTGGCATGCAGGATGTAGATCACGGCGGTCAATCCGGTGGCCAGCATCAGCAGACGCAGGATCGGGAGACTGAGGACATACCCCGGCAGCAAATCCACAATCAGCGCTCGCAACGGGAAATATCCCGCCAGGCTCATGGCCCACAAAGTGATCAGGCAGCTCTCTCCCCAGTCGTAGGCGCGGCGCCTTTTTTCCGGGTTCAGCCCATCCGACAAGTAAGGAAAGACCACTCGCGAGACCGACAAAATGACGGTGTTCACTACTGCCAGCGCTGTCGCGGCGAGGCTGTAGATCGCGAAGTCCCGAATGCTGAAGCTTAAGCTGACTACAACCCGGTCAAGCGACAAAGCCAGGTTGGTGAGAAGACCGGCCAGCAAGACGCTCCAACCCACGCGAATGTTGTAGGCACCCGTCTGCCAGACGTGTCCCGCGCTTCTCGTCTTGCTGGGGTATTTCGTCAGCAGAACGACCCAGACCGCGATGCCTGCCGCCAGCCAGACTCCCAAGTAAGCCCCGAGGAGCGCTTCCAGCCTGAGATGCTTCCAATGATTCAGCAGGGTCACGATCCCGAGCAAGAGCGCTGGATGGAGAATCGTCACTGCGGAAAGCAACGCAAAGGACTTGTCCGCCTGCAGCGCGAATTGCCCCAACACCGCGGCATTCCACACCAGAGCAAAGAGCACTGTGGCCCAAGCCAGAAAGAACCATGGTTGATGGCGGAACCAAAGAATCAAGATGGCCATCGCTGGAGGTAGAATCGTCAAGTGCTCGAGCAGTAGAAAGGCCAGTCCAGGGCGCATTTCGGCGTGCATTCGCCGCCTAGAGCGGGCCCACCGCATCAGTACGCCATCCAACAAGCCCAAATGCAACACGCCGGCAAACCCTCCATAGAGAACGAAGAGCCGGTAGTAGCCATAGCTTTCCATCGACAGCCAACGCGGTAGCAGGAAGGTCAGGAAGCCATTGCATACGAGCGCAACCAGGTTGGCGGAACTGAAGATCAGGACGTGCCGCGCGAACGAGGATGCGCCCAATCTTGGGCCCATCGCTGGCACCCCCCGCGGCGCGAATGCCACTTGCCGATCAACGGGCAGGGTGGCGGCACGGCCGATCTCTTCCGTGGCGCTTACCCCTGATTGTCCGGCGGATCGAAGGTGGGTCATTCGGGTTGGCAGGTTTGCGAACCAGCCTTCGCAGTCATGGACGGGTTTCCATCCGGGCGGAAGCGTATGCCCAGCCGGGCCCGGCGGCCGTCGGAAAATCCTTGGGCCATTTTCATTACGCAGGCGAATTTTTTCGAGCCGAAGAGTATGGACCCGCAGGCATGGCGCAGCATATGGCGAACTGCCGACCGCTTGGTCGTACGGCTGGGATAGAGCCGCCACACAACGTACGCCAGGTTCCGGCTCATGTAGTACTCCCGCCAGGGAGCGTGGTTTGGCCACAAGGCGGAGTATCCCGGCAAGCGAACTTCGCGGGCGTCCCCGATTTCGTGGGACAGCTTGACGCCGTTCACCACCGCGATTTTGTATCCTTGCGAGCGGGCGCGCAGGCAGTATTCGAAATCGAAGAAGTCCATGAAGAAATCGGCGCGCGGCAATCCAATTTTCTCGACCAGTTCTCGACGAACCAAGAGCCCAGAAGCGATCGCTAGATCAGCGAACCACACTGGCTGGCGTAGCGCCTCCTCCGGGGGCTTGTGAAGACCTTCCCGCCAGAGCAGCGGCGGATAGCAGGCTCCGGTTTCCCGATGCACTGGCAACATGGCTACCATTCCGGTCTTAGCATCTCCGACTCCGGAATTAGCGGTTGCCGGCGACTCAGCCGCCTCCAACAGGCCTTGCAGGGCGCCGTGATCGGGCACGCTGTCATCATCAAAGGCCCACACCCAGTCGTGCCCTTCTTGGAGGGCCGCGTACTCGAGGCCGGCAGACCAGGCTCCGGCAGCGCCCAGATTCGCGGGCATTTCCAGCACTGTTACCTGCGGATAGCGCTCGGCCAGCAACTCGCGAGTGCCGTCGGTCGAGCCATTGTCCACGACAATGATTTCCTGCAGCGGCCGGGTTTGCCGCAACAAAGCCTCCATCTGCCGGGGCAAGACCTGGGCGGCGTTGTAGGACGTGGTTACGCTGGCGACTGAGATTTCCATCTCTTCTTCTCGACACAACCCGTGCGTCTCAACGAAGACGCTCAGAAGCCCCCCTCAATCGATTCAGTTTCCCGCGCACACAAACCGCAAAACATCGGTTCCGGTCCCCGTGAAAGTCACCGCCGAACCGCTAGTTTGGTTGGCCCTGCAGGGGTTGGCGGCGGTTTTGTCTGTGCACTGGCACGAATACGACGTTGAACTGGCATACCTTGCCGAGCCACTGAAGGTGACGGCACAATTTGTCCCGAGCGTGCAACTATCTTCGACGATGTGTCCGTTGGCCTGTTGTGTGCCAGCGGCGTTGTAGATGACGGGGGAAGCATTTAGATTAGCGACGGGCGTGGTGCTGGCCACGACAAGTGGCGCGGTTCCCGTTGAGGCCGTTGACTGCCACTGCGGGCCGGCCACCGTCCCTCCGTATGGGTTGAAGGCGAAGTTTCCTGAGGAATTCACCGACAAGGCAGAGAGCCGAACCACGTTGCCCCCGTCCCGCGAGTTGAACCGAGCGACTGCGAGGCGGAACCGGCCGAGGTCGTCGCTGACCCTGCGAGCGCGAAAATGCTGGCCTTGCCGTCGCTTGTCGCAAGTCCTACATTCCACAATCCGGACTGGGCCGAAGTTGCCAAGAACGCCTCGCCGTAGTTCCCAGCAGTGGGAGCGAATAGGTCCGCCATCACGCCGATGACAGTCGTGTAAGCGCTAACCGCCCCTTGGGGCTGCACGTCCACCTCGGCACCGAGCAAGGAGAGATTGGTAGCTCCCGTGGGGAAGGGATAGTCGATGACGACGGGATTGATGCCCCAGCAATATCCTCCACTGACGATGCAGCGGGTTTGGAAATACCCCGCCACGGTGTTCGTGCTCGCGGAGTTCGCGACTGCGAAACCTGCAACTGCATTCGCCCCATATTGCGTTGAAGTAGACGGAACGTCATTGCAACCCGAAAGCGCATCCGTCGCGTAGTGGCCTGCACCCTGGACAGTAGTGAATTCTGATGTGGCGCATCCGTTCAGCAGAGATTGGATGTACTCGTTCATCTGGGTGTTGGTGTAGGTGCCTGTGTTGGTAAAGGTAGCGCTTGATTGGGCCGACGCAATCGAGCAAGCCAACAAAAGAAGAAGGGCGCATTGTAAACATCGTTCAAATCGAGACATAACCATCCCTCCATGCAGAAGAACTCGCAGTAAGTCGTGGCTTCCGCAGAAACCAGTGCAGAACCATCCAGAACGCGGGAATCCAGATCGTCGTAATGTAGGGAAACAAATTCGCAAAAACGCTGAACAAAAGCGTATGCATCAGCCAGGCATAGAGTAGGACACGAATCACGGTCGGCTCCGCCAACATCCAGGCATGGGTCCTCGAGACCAACATCCCAGACAGAAACAGGCCCGCTAGGATGCCGGACAGACCGGCGTCCGCGTAGAGCGGCCCCAGCAGCGTTGCTGGCTGGCCGGCTCCAATAAAATCATTGCCCAGAATGTTTTTGAAGAACATGTCCGACTGTTCATGATGCCCGGGCAAGACCGTGGCCAGAGGCCCAAAGCTCAACGCCCCGTACTGATAGGGGATCCTATCGGGAATAATTGTCGTGACATCGCGAAAGGTGGCGACGGGATACCGGATATAGAGATAGGAGTAGACGAAAGGTACGACCGCACCTGGAATGCCCAGCCGGTCTTCGCCGAAGGTGTGGCCGTAAAGCGACGTGTCCCGTATGTAACCGAACAAACTCAAACCGCAGAATAGGGTCATGCCGACCAGAGCCAGGCTCCGGGCCGCAAACCGCCGCTTCCCGTAATGCCGGGCCACCAGGGTCGTGAGCAAGGGCACAAACAGATAGCTGCGCCCTCCGAGGGAAAGCAGCAGCACAGAACTGACAGCCACACCGGCATAGCAGAGAAGTCGAACGCTTCGTCTGGGCCGCCGACACCAAATGTACATCATGAGCATCGGAATCAGGGTCCAGGTACAGGTGAGCATGACGGCCTCAGCCGGGCCAGACTGCACGATCCGCAGCCGGATCTCACCGGCATCGGCGGACAGTGCGGGGATCGCCCCCATGCTTGCGATGAGGTAGAAATAGGAAGCAAACGTTAGGAAGCCTAACCCGGCACAGACCACCGCAAATCGATCCTCTCGCCAGGTAAATTCCGGCGCTCGGTCTTCGCGTTTGCCAATGGGCTTCGCATGCGCGAGCGCCACACCTGCCAGATATCCGGTCAAGCCCAGTGCCGCATATCCGAGAACGTATCCTGGTATTGGTTCGAAGAGGCCAAAGGTGACAGTGGGTGGAACCTCAATCACGTCAATCGATCCCAAGGCAAACCACGCAACATACAGAACCGGAAAAGCCACCAGCGGTGAAAAGACATCCAGACGGCCTGCGAGGCCGATCGCCTTACCCAACGCATAAGCCAGCAGCCCCACTGCCGGGAACGCGGCCAGGATCAACAGGCTGGAGTTCGATGAAGCTCCAGCTATGCCGGCGGCCATGGCGAGTACACCGCTGAGGGTGCAACTCAGTGCGATCCACATGGGTGGGCGCAAGGTGTTTTTCTGCAGGGCCCGCAGGATGCCCGATCCTGAGACAGCATCTGACAGCTTTGTCATCTTTCCCCGGTGGGGGCCGCCCTCTGGAGCGGATCGTGTTTCCTCCACTCCGCATCTTTCCCGAGGAAGGCGAGGTTTTGCAGTTCCGCCTCTTCCCGTTCCACTGCGTCTACCCGCTGGGCAAGTCCGATGATATGAAACGGGCGTTCGATGCCAACGCTCAAAACCCGCATCTGAACCCGGGAGAACATGCGAACCAACACTTCCGGAATGAGCACATGGTGGTGCATCGCCCGAACCGTGAGATTGCGGAGACAGCGTTCCCGGAACTGCTGAGCCGAACCAGCTCCCGGGTCCAGCGTCAAATCGTGCAGAGCGAGGATCTCATCCAAATGGGTAAGGTCCCCGTCCGTTGTGCTATTCCGAAAATCCGCTTCAAGGTGTTCGAAACTGGCAGGGATCCGCCGATGGTCGAACGTCCCGCGCTGGTCGGGGACAATCGCCAGCATCGTTCCCCCCGGGCGCAGCACGCGTCTCCACTCCGCGAGCGCTTGCAAGGGATTCGCCACATGCTCGAGGACGTGAGAAGCCAGCACGAAGTCATAGGTTCCATCGCGAATCTGGGAGAGGTCGCTCGCTTCAGCCAGGTACTGTCTGGCGAAGCCGAAGCCGCTCTCCGGGCCGCGCCCCGGCCGATGCCAGATGGTCTGGCTCGAAAAATTGCAGTTATCGATCTGCCGGCAGCGGCCGTAGACGGGAATCAACTTGTTGGCGCAGAAGATCGCGCTCGGCCCGCCCATCTCCAATCCGTACCTGTCTTTGAAGAGAGGCTCCATCCTCGAATAGCCGCGGCAGGTGTCGCGAGTGATCCGCCGGGTTGCGCCGTAGGGCAGCGATTTCAGCCATCGCCAATAATATGGACCGTGGGTAGTAAGAAGCTGAATTTTGGAGATGGCTCCGCTCCGTCTCACTCCAATCACTCCCACTCCTTTCACGCGATGCTCTCTGTTCCTGTCAGCCGGCGCCGCTTGTCATTCCAATAACGGCAGAAGACCTTGACCCGACGCACCACTTCCTGGCCCAGTTGTTTCCGCGGGTCTTGCGGATCCAGCCGTTCCCAGGTTGCGGCGCTGAGCACCCATACCGAACCTGCGCTCAGCGCCAGGAACATCCCGAGAATCACGATGGTCAGCCGGTGCGGCGTAGATTTCTTTTCCGGCACGTCGGCGGCGTCGAGAATCTTGACCGTGGGAATTTCTTTGGCTTCTTCAATCTTCGCCAGCTCGTACTGCTGGGTGAGCAGCTCGTAAACCGTTTCCTCGATCTTGGTCTGCCGGTAAAGGTCCGCCCACCGCACGCCCAGAAGGGGAAGCTGCCGGAGGGAAGGAAACGGTGGCGTGGAACCCTTGCCATCAGCCCGGCTCCGGCCCGAGCCGCTAAGGGCTGCGGTGGCGCCGCTGGAAGCGCCGCCAAGTTTGTCCAACTGCCTGCTGAGTTCATCGACGCGGGCCCGCAGGCTGCGCACGCGGACGTTATTGGCGGTGTAAACCTGCTCCAGGCCTTCGAGTTCCGACTGCGCCGCGATGAACTGCCCCTGCAGACGGGCCGCAGCTTCGACCATGGCCTTGCCCTGCGTGGTGAGGTCGATGGCCGCATTTTGGCTGGCGAACTGGCTGAACTCCTGGGAGGCGCGATCGAGTTCCCGCTTGACGCTGGTCAGGCGATCCTCAATAAAGACGCGCTCGCGCCGCGCCGAGGACGTAGACACCTCGGCCACGAGATGGTCCAACTCGTTGACATAAGCCTGCGCCATCTGGGCCGCACGCCGCGGATCACGGTCGGTAACGCGGATGGTGATCACTTCGCTTTTGCGGTCTTCCGCGATCTCGGTGTAAGCGTCGAGACGTTTGCGGGCATCGACCCAATACCGGTCGCCGTACGCCTTGCGCAAATCGAAGCGGCTCACGATCCCGTCCTCCACCGTGCGGCTGCGCAGAATTTCCACGAAGAGTGCGCCGGAGCTCCGCATGCCCAGCAGATTGCCCGCCATCGACCCCATACCGAGGCCGTTTTTTCCCGCCATCGCCGCCAGCATCGCCAGGCCCGAGCTGGACTGTCCATCCGGGGGCATGAGCCGCGTGGTCGACTCGTACCGCTTCGGAATGAGGAACGCCACCACGGCAGACACTGCCAGACCCCAAACCAGCGCCCGCACCAGAAAGCGGCGGCGCTCCCACAGCAACCATCCCCAGGCCCAGACTTCGCCAGTCGGTGTCCCGACGTTCTCGATCTCGCCGTCCCTGATCTGGGAAGAAGCGCCGGGCGCAGGCGCTTCCCTGCGGAGATGCCGATTGCCATTCGCGGGACATGGAGACTCCACTTGGGGAAAGGTTTCGACCGCGGCCGGGGTGGGAGTGGAGGTCACGCCGGCGATCTCACCGCTTCAGCCCGGACCCGATACCGCTGGCGGTCTGCGAGTGGACAAAATGCAATCAAAGTCTCGGGAAAGAAAGTGACCCGGGTTTTCCTGACTTGGCTGCCGGGAAGCAAACGGGCAAATTCCCGGCCGGTCAGCAGGTGAATCGGTTCTCCGTCGGGCCAGGTGTGGTACTTGCTCCGGATACGCTCCTGCCATGAGCCGGGCAGGAACTGGAACAGGGGCAGCTTATGATGCATCTCGATGGGATACCAGAAGTTGGGCGTGGTCACGAACCAGCTCCGGCCGACGCGCAAAATCTCGCGGGCCATCCGTTGTTGTCCCGCGGGCGTCAGGTGCTCGATGACGGCATTGGAGAACACCACATCGAAACTCTGGTCGGAAAAAGGCAGGCGGCAGCCGTCGGCGATGACTGCCTCGAAACCGCGCGCACGATACGCCCGCCGATAACCGTGCATGTCTTCGCGGTTGAGGTTGCAGCCGACGACGCGGAAGCTCTGCCAGCGCGCGTCCTGCTCAGGCTGCTCGATGCGGTGGCTTGCGGCATGCATGAGCGTTCCCCCCAGATGCGGAGGCGACGCCCCCAGATTCAGGATCGAACATCCCGGCCAGGGCTTCATCAGGGAACAGAAGAGATCGAACTTCAACTGCCGGGAGCGGGAGCTCAGCCAATAATTTAAGGCTCCCAACGAGCGCACCATGGACACATTCGATACTCGGGAGAAAGCGCTCACCGCGGCCCCCGCCCGGGCGGATAAAAACTAAACTGCACCGAAGAAGTTACGTTCGTCTGGCGCGACGCCGAAAGCAAGGGGAACATCCACCGCTCATACTGCAGCAGGCCGGAGACGGCGAACCCGGATTTCAACCTGGTCTCGGCCCGCAGCGAGTAATCGGCGAGACGCCCGCCCACTAGGAAGCTGCGATCCGCTTTCTGATAACGATAGCCGCACTGCAGTTTGGTTAGGGGCGAGAACCAATAGGTGGCCTGGGCCTGGGCGCCAAAGCCGTCGCGGCCCACCCAGCTCCCGATGAGATTGCCGCCGTTGGTATAACCCGAACGGTAGCGGCGGTCATAGTAGACGAAGCCCGGCAGAAATTCGCTGGCGGATGGATCCTTCACCCCCTCGAAACGCAGCTCCAGGTTCGGAATCTTCGGCACCTGGGGCAGATAAACGCCGGGACTCAGCAGGGGACGCGTGGATCCCAGGGGGGAGATTTCGTCGCCCACCATCGAATCGCAGTAAATGGTAAGCCACTGCCTCAGGCCCGGCACCCGGTAGGTGATGTCGAAGCTGGAAAAGCGTTTGGCCGGGTTCTCGGAGGTGCTGGACTTGTGCGAGTAGTAGCTGCGGAAAAACTCGCCCCAGGTGAAGGGCAGGCCGGGACCGCCGAAGATGGCGGTGACGCCCATGCCGAATTCCAGATTCGCCGTAGGCTTGAAGCTCGTCTTGTTGCCGTGAATGAACGGCTGGGGATGAAATCCCGGCCCCAGGATATTCGGCGGATTGTAGACAAAATCCTGGCCGGTGAGTTGTCCGACGAAGAATACGGATTCGACCGGCCCCAGCAAGCCGGACAACAAGGGCAAGCGATACGGAACCACATTCGCCGCCTGAAACATCAGTATGGACGGGGCGTTCGTGCTGGCCAGAAATGGTCCCGATTCGCCCGGCCCCAGCCATTCGGCCTGCTTGCCAAAGGAGAATTGCAGATCATGGTAGGTCAAGCCAACCGAACTGCTGACCACCCGCCAGCGATTGACCGTCGCGCTTCCACTCGCGAACGGCGGAACTTCGTCGGCCTCGGAGATCGCCTGTTGCACCGCCGTGGAATCCGCAGGCACCGCAGGCGCACGCTGATATTCTCCCTGGAAAGAAAAAGAAAGCATGCCCGCATCGGCATGCCCGGATGCACCGGCGATGGCATTGAATCCCTGCCCGTAGGGACGCCCGTAGTCGTTGATCAGAGTCTCGGCAAAGTGATAGCCGTCGGTGAGCGGCTGGCCGGCAATGGCGGTGATTCTTTCATACACGGAATCCAGGTTCAGGCCAACATTCGTGGCGCCGTCCAGGCGCCGCGTCTCGGCGGCGAACTCGCGGTTGAGCGTGCTGAAGAGCTTCTCCGCCTGGCTGCCCGACCCCCGATCACGACGGGCAGCGGCCGAGTCCTCTGCGCTATTTGCGATCTCATCGCGCAGGCTCTCCCCGGCCTCTTCCAGAAAACGCGCGCACTGCATCCGCGTCCACGGCCGGATGCCCAGATAGGCGGTGTGAATGTAACCCATGGCTGCAAGGCGCTCAAACAGAGGATAGACCCAGCTATCTGGCGGGACCGGGGACGAGCCCATGTTCCGCGGGCTCCGCACTTTGTCCCCGCCTTCGTTCTGCGGATTGAAATCGATCAGATTTCCCCAGGCGCCTTCGCTGACTTCGGGATCGCGGCGGCGGCGATAAACCTGCTGGGCGATGAGATATCCCAGCACACCACCGACCACCGCGTCCGACGGAAAATGCTCCCGGCCAGTAACCCGCGTCACTGTCACTGCGGACGCCAGTCCATAGGAAATCACCTTGCTGAGAGTGCCGGGATATTCGTGCGCCACCACGCCCGCGATGGCCCATGAAACTGCGGCGTGCTCGGAGGGAAACGACGAGCCTCCGGCGAAGAAGCGGCCCGCTCCGCCTCCGTCGTAAGGACGTTGCCGCTGAAACATCGATTTGAGGGCGAAGTCCACTGCCGCCGCGTTCACTGCTGCTTCGCTCGCCAGGAATCCGGTTTCGGCAGCGTGGTCGTGGTGTGTGATTCTTCCGAAAAGCAACATTGCGCCCGCGCCACCCGCCATGGAAACTGCGCCGTAGTTCGAAAGGCTGCGGCTCGGCGCGATCTCGCCCCCCGGAACCTGCTTCGAGAACCACGAATCGCCCGCCACGAATGCTGCCGTGCCCGCCAGCGCCGGAAGCGCCCAGGCCGCATCGCCGCGCGTTCGGTGCAGCGGGCTGGTCCAAATCGCGTTCTGGTCATCCGCAAATCGTTTCAGCAAAGCAACTCCCCGCGATGCAGTGCTGGGAGCGTTCCCGTCTGGCGCCGCCGTCTGGGCGCCGCAGTTAAGCGGCAGAGTCATCCCCAAGAGAATCAGAAACCAGGAAACGGCTGCAATTTGTGCGTAACTCCACACCGTATGAGCTGGGTCTTGCAAAGCTGGGTGCGTGAAGGAGGTCAGAATCCGTGGCCGACGCTGACCGCAACCGCGACCGAGGAGAGCAGTTGCGCCGCCTGCAGCGTATTCTTCCAGACGGGCGGACCGCCCAGGGCTTTCTCCGGGACAAACACCATGTCCCCGGGCCTGAGTTCGGCGCTCAACACGTTGCCGGTAAACCACTCTCCGCTGCTCTTCCCGCCCGCCACAGAACCATCGGCCCGCACCACGAACACGCCTTCCGGCCAGCCATGTTGGTTGGCCCGCCGGCCTGGCGCAGGTACCAGCCCGCACTCTTGCCCGGGCGGTAAGCAATGGCGGTCGGGTTATACACCTGGCCGTTGACCATCACATAGTTCGGCGTCTTGGGGATAAACAGGGTGTCGCCAGCACGGATTTCCAGGTCGGCTGGCGTGTTCGCCCACCGGCGAATGTTTCTTGAGATGTGGATCACCAGCCGGCCGTCCGGCGGCAGGTTCTCCAACTGCTCGAGCGTCGCGCGCCACTGCTGCAAGGTAGCGTCCTTGGCCAGCTTCTCCTCGGCATCGCCGATGTCAGGGATCAGCTTGAATGTGGACTCCTGCCCCTGCACCTGCCGGATCAGGTCGGCGCGGTTTTTTTCTTCCAGCTCGCGGACTTGCCGGCGTTCGAGAATCGCGCCATAAGGATAGGCGTCTGCCCGCAATCCGCCCGCCCGCTCGATGACCGAACTGAGGCGTTCGCCTTCTTGAATGCCGTAGTCACCGGGATGCAGGACTTCGCCCTTGACCGTGACCAGCGACCCAACGTCGATCCAGCCCGCCAGCTGCCGGATGGTCAGCACATCGCCATCATGCAGGCGGACATCGTTATCGGCTTCTCCGGCCAGGGCACGCGGCAGTCGGCACCGCAACATGTTCTCCCACCATCTGCCGCCATTGTCTACGGTATAGCGCGTAAGGTCGGCGGACTCGGTGAAGGCTCCGCGCTTCAGTCCGCCGGATAGGCGGACCAGTTGCGCGGCGGACATATCTTCGCCTAGACGGATACTTTCCCGGGCGGGCCACTTCGCCTTCAATTTTCACGCTCGCGGGATCGACTTTCGCCAGATTGCGGTGAATGAATATCCGGTCCTTGGGCTGCAAGGAAACGTTGTCCGCGGCGTCTCCTGCCAGCGCGCGCTCCAGATTCACACTCAACACTTTCAGCTTTCCGTCGGCGGTGCGGCGAAAAACTTGCGCATCGTCAGCTGCGCATCGCGGGTGACGCCGCCCGCCTGGTAGACGGCATCGCGCAGCCGGGTCTTCTCCGTTGGTCACAAGTTGGCCGGGATGGCGCACTTCGCCGGTGACCATAATCGATGGGAGGATCTTCGAAGTCGTAGCGGCCGAAGATGCGCACGGTATCGAAGGGCTTTCAGCGTGACATTCTGGCCGTTCGCTTCATGCGATCGGCATTCGTCGCCTCTCCATTTCCCGTTGCCCGCCAGCGCGTCGGCCAGATTGAAGGCAATCATTTGCGGGCGCGTAATCGGGCGGAGCCAGCCGGATGATTTCGGCATGGTGCGCCGCCGGCTCGGGCAGAAGATCGGTATAGGAATGCGATGAGGTCGGTGATCCGCATGCCTTCCCGGTAGGCGCGCTTGCCGGGACTGGACAACATGCCCGTCGAGATACACCGTTTGCTCGCTCGAGGGCAGGATGGGCGAGATGCGAATCTTGTCGCCATCCTGAATCTTGAAGGCCTCGAGCGCGCTGGTCACCGCCTCCTGGTTATTATTTTGAATTGTTTTCCGGCAGATCGAGGCGCAGCATGGAGCGGCTCTGCGTGGGCGACCACGCGCTCCACTTCGATGTGGCGGAGCGTGCCGGTGTTGAGCACGCCGCCCGGCAGCGCAAAGCTTCCGCGAGATCGCGTTTCGTGATTCAGCTCATAGATTGCGGGACGCCGCACCATGCCCTCGACCGTCAACTCCGCGCCCACGGGAGGCACCATGATCGTGTCCCCGGACTGCAGGCGTGCAGGCTGGAGCGGACGCCGTGCAGCAGCAGGTCGTAGAGGTCGATCTCGCCCACCAGCTGCGGCCCGCGGTATAGCCGCAAAATCCGCAGCGATCCGCGGGAAGTCGGGCCGCCCGCCTGGTACAGCGCGTTGAGCGGGGTGGAAAGCGAACTGACATCGTAGGCGCCCGGACGCAGCACGTCTCCCACCACATAGACCCGCACCGTGCGCAGGCGGGCCAGAGAAACATCGGCATGCACATCGCGAAATTCGCCGCGCAACACGCTCTGCACCAGTTGCTGGACCTCGCCCAGACTGCGTCCGGTCACCTGCACCGCGCCCGCTTCCGGCAGGGCTACGCGGCCTTCGCGATCGACCACGCGCTGCAGGTGCTGGGAGACTGCCCCCCCACAGTTCGATACTCAGGCCGTCGCCCGGGCCCAGCACATAGTCGGGTCCCACCGGCAAGTCCATGGGAAGCTCGTCGAAATTGCCCGTGCCGTTGCGGAAGACATCTTCCCCAAAGCGGGCCAGCACCGGGGAACGGCGGGAGATTTGCGCATAAAGGTCGTAGAGCGAAGGCACTTCGGCATAGGGATTCACCCGGTGGATCACAGGATGGTCTTCTTCTACCGGAGAGGACGGTGGCCGCGGCACGCGGGTGGCGGGTCGGGCCGCCGACGTGCCCAGTCCGGCATCGGTAGCCGCGGGCTGCACCGCCGAGTTCGCCCGGACAGCGGAAGCGGAAGAAGAAGAGGAGGAATACGCCGGAACAGACAGCGCATCCTCCGAACCCGGTTTCTGCGCGGCCATGCCCGATTCGTCCATGCTGGCACTCAGCAGTCCCGGCATAGCTTCCGGGCTAATGTGCGGCAGCGAGCCGGCCTCTGCGGGCGCTCCCGCGTAGGCATCGCGATTCTGGGGCTGCAGGCCAGCCAGGCTCTGGCGGCGGCTGGAGTCGGGAGAAAGCGGAATGGCCGGTTGCGCCGGGGATTTGTTGGCCGGCGTGGACGGTTCGGTTTCAAATCCATCTTTTGTGAAGCCATCATTTACCCGGGAATCCGGCGCTGTCATCGGCCTGTCCGGCGCGCCGCGCGGTTCGTGTTGCGCCCAATATTTTTCTTCTTCGCCCGGCACGACCGGGATTGCCCCGCTTCCGGCAGCCTTCGCCGATTCCGCAACCGGCACGCGTGCGATTCTGTCGCTTTCTATTTCTCCCCGTGTGGGCTTGGGGCGCACGTATTCGCGCCTTTCGATCTCCTGGGTCGCCAGCACGCGGACGTTGTTGTCTTCCCGCAGCAACTGGAATAACGCGTCGTCGGTAAGATCGGCCGGATCCAGCAGCCGTCCCTGCTCGTAGGCCTTGAACACCAGCAGCCTTTTCACCTCGAGCAACAACCCCGGTCCGCGGCGCAGAATTTCGATGATGGTACCCGCGGAGAGCGAAACCATCGGCTCCTGAGCCAAAGCGCTTTGCGGTCCCACACCCGCAAGCAGCAAAAGGCCGAGGACATAGATGGCGGCTGATTTCCACCAGCATAAGGGAACGTATTTCAGTTCTGGCATGAGGAATTGATCCAGTCTGGCCGGGCGTTTACGCAAGAATGACTCCGCTCGCAAGACTCAGTTCCGCCACTGGTTTTCGGCGATCGGTTCCACGTCGCTTTCATCCACTTCTACCGCCACCGAGCGCATGATGAGGTCCAGGGAAAAGACCACGCGGCAGCGGTCTTTTTTTCGCACGATAATGCCTTCGAGGCCCTGCATCGGCCCGCCGCATACCCGCACCCGGCGGCCCACGCGCAGGTAAGGATACGGTTCCAGGTTGCCGCCGTGAGCCAGCCGCTGCCGCAACGCGTCGATTTCGGCCTCCGGAAGCACGGCAGGCTGGCCGTTGAAACTTACCAGGCGCACGGCGCTGGGTAATTGCAGAACTCGAAGCCTGTCCTCCAGCGCGAAGCGCACGAAGACGTAGCCGGGAAACAGGGCGAGTTCCAATTCCTTGCGGCGGTCTTTCCAGCGGCGCACGGAACGGTACAAGGGCAGAAAACAGGCAATCGAGCGCTGCTCAATCTGTTGCGCCACGCACTTCTCGTGACGCGGGCAGGTGTAGAGCGCGTACCAGTTCAGCCCCGCCCCTTCCGGCAAGCACCCAGTTGCGTTCGTCGTCGGCAGTTCTTGCGCATTCATTAGGAAAACCTTAGATGACGCCATTGGTTGCAGCTTCGCCCCCTCAGCTACAGGAGCTTGATGACCTAAGCCCTTTTCGTTTCCAAACTCAGACCGCAAATTGTGCGGCCGGGCGGTTGCGTGGAGCCGCCGACTCCAATCAGTTCTGCGCGGCGCCCACCAAAACCGGGCGCTCACGCACCGCGTTCAAAATGCCCGCTTCGGAGCTTTCCAGAGCTCTGGTTCGAATGTCGACCACTGCCCAATAAAAGACGCCCCGGTTCTGCTCCGGTGCCAACGCAAGAATCTTCATCCCGGGATGCCGCCCCAGAAGAAATCCGCACTGGCCCGGCCGTTTCTCAGGCTGGTCTATGGCGATGATGAGAACATCGGGCTGCACTTGTTCGACGATGTCCGCCAGGTTACTCTCGTTCTGCACCTCGCCCACAACCTCAATGTCGGGCTGGTCGGCAATCGTAGCCATCACCAGTTCCCGCATCAGACGCGGATGATTTGCCACCAGTACACGGACTCGTTTCACGAAGCCATCCCCAAAGCCGAGCATAGGTGGCGCAGCTTGTAAGCGCAAGGTTCAAAAGGGATCTAGGTACGGGATCCGACCTCGGGAAGCGGGTGGTACTGCAGGGAACAATTGGCGAAGCAACGGACGCAGGTCAGCGAGTACCAAGGCTCGTACTAATCAAGTACTAATGGAAGTGTGCGGGCCCCCGAGCACGCCAACCACATTCTGTCTGCCACGACTCACTTAACTCGAGCCATCAGCGTGAAAGAATCGAGACTCCTGGGTTTTGGGGTATGGGGTTCCGAGAGGTGAAGCGACCAGCGTTTGATACAGTGTCGTCGCGACCAAATAAATGCGCATGCGAAAATGAGCCGCGTCGCTGTCCGCCTCAAATGCCACTGCGGGGTAACCTTGAAAGGTAAACGACTTTTCGCTGCCCTCGACAAGGTGGCTCTTGGAGTTCGTCAAGGCTCCGTTCTTGGCGCCTTGCAACACCTTAGCCGGGTCTTTTCCAGCAACCGCCGGGCCGTAGTCACAGACAGCAATGTAGAGTGCGTTTTGGCCCGGTTCTAAGACGTAGGTCCGTAATTCGAAGGACCCCGCGTCAGTGGTTACTTTACGTTTGGTCAACTTGGGTTCACTCGGGAAACTAGCCTTAAACCCATCGCTGGGATAATGGTACTGCGTCAAGGTTTGCGCTGAGGCGGACTGCAGCGGCTAGCAAGACGAAGGAAACCAGAGCGAATTTGGTGCGCATGGTGTGTCTCTCCGCGCGAATTAACCACTCTGACGCGCTCACGAGGGGCCGGCAAGGTTACCGAAGATACTATTCTCGTCGCCGGTTTGCTGCTCCACGGACTCGCGGATGGTGAGCCTCGCCCGGCGCATCAGCGCGTCCCGGTGCTGAACTCGAACACCGTCACGCTGTGAAACTTTTGCGCCGGCTTCAGCTCAGTCGAGGGAAAACTGGGATGGTTCGGCGAATCAGGAAAATGCTGCGTCTCCAGACACAAGGCAAATCGCCGGTTGTAGACACGGCCTTCTTTTCCCGTGATCGATCCGTCGAGGAAGTTTCCCGTGTACAGTTGAACTCCAGGTTCGGTCGTCAGCACCCTCAGAATTCGGCCGGTGGTCGGCTCATAGACTTCGGCTGCCTCGGCCATCTGGCCGGACGCATGATCCAGCACAAAGTTGTGGTCGTAGCCATGGCCGAGACGAAGCTGGGGATCGTCCGCATCAATCCGCTCTCCGATGGCATGCGGGGTTCGAAAGTCGAACGGCGTGCCCTCCACTGACTTCAGCTCTCCGGTAGGAATCAGGGTTGCATCGACAGGAGTCATGCGGGATGCATTGATCTTCAGCGCATGCTTCAGAACGTCGCCGTTCCCTTGGCCTGCCAGGTTGAAATAAGAATGATTTGTCAGATTCAGCACCGTATCTTTAGCGGTGGTCGCCGAATACTCCATTCGTAATGATCCGCGGTTCAACGTGTAGCGCACCGTCGTTGTGAGCGTGCCGGGAAATCCCTGATCTCCATCTTTACTCACATAGGTGAGTTCGATCCCATCCTGGATCTGTTTCGCCGCCCAGACCACCTTATCGAAGCCGCGAATTCCCCCGTGAAGCGTGTTGTCGCCATCATTCTTCGGAGTGGAATAGGTCTGACCGTCGAGCTGGAAGGTGCCATGGGCGATGCGATTCGCGTAGCGGCCGACAATGCCTCCGAAATGTGCGGTCTGCGCCACGTATTTCTCGACCGCATCGCAACCCAGCACCACATCGTCGAGCTTTCCGTTTCGATCCGGCGTGCGCAGGGAAACGATGATCCCTCCGTAGGTCATAATGCGGACTTCGACCTTGCCATCCGCCAACGAATACAAATCGACAGCGGTCCCGTCCGGCGCATGCCCAAAGGCTTCCTTGGCGACGCGAGTCTTTGCCGCCACGGTGGCCGTGAGCATCATCAGAGCTGCGAAAACAGCCAACCAGCGGTTAGCTTTGTTTGGAAGCATGTTCCCCTCTCCTCTAGATGCAACTCTCGCACCGGTTCCTGGCTTCCTCGAAGGGTCGCCTTCCCAGTGACGAGCGACATAGATATTATCGAAATCGGCATGAAGTGCACACCTCGGGCGCCATGGAAGTTTCCTCGCGCTGGAGAGGCCTGCGACTTAAGTCTTTTGGAAATCCCCAGTTTCTCGGATTAGCGAACGTGGTCTAAGAACCAGTGCAGAGACGATTTCTGCAATAAGCGTTTCAACTTGCCCGGATGAGTCTGTTCTGAGCGCTTCCTTGTCTGACGTGCGACCGGTCGCATGGGATGCTTCCACACAGAGGATCTTGACCAGTGAAGACATCGCAGAGAGTTGTCTTCGATCTTTCTCCGTCAGAGTCGGACACGAGAGCACTACATCCCGCCATTCGTAGATCCAGAAGCTAATGGCGGCCAATAATGTTTCTATTCGCAAAGATGGGTCAGCGTTAGCCGGCGAAGGGTTGCGGTTCCGCGCCTCAAAATTAGCGGAAGGAGGAAGATTCCTCGCATCGACAAACTCCCATCCTAAGTCGTCTGCGAGCAGCCTGCCCACGATGTTTCTGTCTGATTCTGCGGTTCCAGTAATGACGAAAACCATACTGCTCTCCACTTTTGCGGAGGCGATCAATCCCGAAGAACCTACCTGTTGCCGAGCAAGAATCCTGCAACTACCAGGCTAAATAGAATAGCCGCCACGCAAACAATGATCGGTGCTACCCACACGCTGATCAGCAATGGCCTATGCATTGTCCGATGTTTCTCCGCGGCTCGCCACTGCGATGAAGGAGAGAAATTCTGATTCATAATCATCCTCGTCTGGCGAAGCGTCTTCTCTTAAGGAGAGAAGCTGCACCCAAAATCGCCACGTCTCGCTTTCTTGCCGATTGAAGCTACTGATTCACACTGCGAGCGAATACTTAAGCGAAATAGGTGGCTACAAAGAGGATGCAGCCAAGCCTGGCCACTGACCTGGTTTGTGCTTGGATGATTGGGTGGTCTTCCATGGCTGCACCCCGGGAGTTTCTGTAGCTCTACCGGATATGAAGCCGGGGCCCTGACAACAACTCCGGCGCGATATGAAAAGACACGCTAGGAAAAAAAGGAAGCCAACAGGCCTCGCAAACCGGTTATGTATCCCAGACTTATGCTACGAAAGCTTCATAAAGTCAGTGACGATTATCACTCATCTCAGTGATCACTGGGCGCAGTCTTGCTCGCTCCGCTGATCTGCAAATGTCTCATGGAAAATCCGGGGTTTGCCGTCAAGAATAAGGAATGGAGTGAGGTAAGTCGGTCCGGAGTGCTTAAGTCAGTCCGGTTCTTGCAATCCTGTTGCCCTTTCCTTCCTGAACTCTCCCCTGTCTGTTCTTTGAACCGTAACGAACACCCCCCTGGGAACAATCACAGTGCCTGGTTGAATCCTTTCTAAGTTCGTACCCAGCAGGGACCTTGAGAGAAGCGGCCAACACGCTGCAAAGCGCCGACGTACTTGAAAAGCGAGCTCAGTCACGTTGATGGGTGACGCGAATCACTGACGTAAATTGCTGGTTAGACCATAACTACTGCTACGTTCGCGAGTGCTACTCGGCCCTAAGACAGAGGCAGCACGATTCAAACGAACGTTCGAAAGATGCCGAGAGGTGATTCTGGAAGTTCGCCTCACCGCAGGCCCAGGATTTTGTCCAAGTAGTCGCAGAGATGCCCAAGCAGGGTAAGGAAGCCGATCCAAGCCCGTATCGAACACAGTAGTAGATCGCAGGAGACAAGAACGAAGCAGCACTAATTCAAGCCCGGTAGGGAGGTGCAGCATGGCAGCTCGACTTGCCGAAGAATGGTTTGCCATATGTGGAGGGTGCGAAGTAACCATCCTTGACATTGGGGAACCACTCCTAGACGTACTCAAACAAGTGGAAATCGTGCACATGCCAGTACTAATGGACCACAAGCTTTACGGTCAAACTGGCGAAGGTACAGAGATGGAAATCCCCGCGGCGGATGTCGGGCTGATCTCGGGAGGAATCCGTAACGAAGAACACAAGAAACTGGCGCAGGAGATGCGCAAGAAATGCAAGATCCTGATCTCTCTAGGTTCTTGCGCCTGCTTTGGCGGGATACCGGCGCTGGCCAACACGTGCAGCACAGACGAGCTGTTGGAGAAGGTCTACCGCGACAGCGTTACGACCGAGAAAAACGGCTTACCCCGCGAGGAGGTTCCCGCCCTGACCGACCGAGTCTACGCACTCCATGAAGTCGTGAAGGTGGATGCGTATTTACCCGGATGTCCAACCACGCCAGAGATGGTGGCGGGAGCGCTTGTGGCCCTTCTTGAGGGCAAGCCCCTGCCCGTACTGCCGTCGAAGAGCGTTTGCGACGAGTGCCCCACCAAGCGTGAAAAGAAGGCCGTCTCCACGGTGAAACGCCGCCTGGACAAGCCGGAATTCACGCCGGGAGCGCCCTTGAGCGAAATGCGCTGCCTGATGGAGCAGGGCATCCTGTGCCTTGGACCAGCGACGCGTGCCGGCTGCGGCGGCAGTGACGGCAACCCGCGCTGCATCCGCGCCTACATGCCATGTGAGGGTTGCTTTGGCCCGCTGTCGGAGAAAGCCAATCCCATGGTGGACATGATGGGCGCGCTGTCCTCGATCGGTCTCGATCCCAAGCAGATTCCGGATCGGGCCGCTACCTTCAACCGTTTTTCTGGCGCTGGCCGTCTGCGGCCCGCACCCCGGAGGTGATCCATGGCAAAGACACTCGTCATTCAACCCGTCACCCGCATCGAGGGCCACGCCAAGGTGACCATTCAGCTCAACGATGCCGGCAACGTGGACACCGCCCGGGTCAACGTCATTGAGCTGCGTGGCTTCGAGAAGTTCTGCCTCGGACGCCCGGTCGAAGACCTTCCCCGCATCACGCCGCGCATTTGCGGTGTGTGCCCGTGGTCGCATCACCTGGCTTCGGCCAAGGCTTGCGACGCGGTTTTTGGAGTCGAGCCGCCTCCCGCAGGCAAGAAGCTGCGCGAGCTGTGCAACAGCATCGCCTATATGGAAGAGCACATTCTGCACTTCTACTTCCTGGCGGGGGCCGATTTCCTGCTCGGTCCCGATGCTGACTATTCCATCCGCAATGTGATCGGCGTGTTGCAGGCCGCGCCGGACATCGCCAGAAAAGTGGTGAAGGTCCGCCACCTCTGCGCCAGAATGCTGGAAACCATCGCTGGCAAGTCGATCCATCCCCAGGCAGCCGTTCCCGGCGGATTCAGCAAGCCATTGTCTCAAGCCGAGCGCGATGAGTTGCGCAAGCAGGCCGATGAGACGCTGGACCTCGCCAAGTTCTCCATAGCTTTTGCCAAGGAGAACGTGTTCCCCAAGTACCTCGAGGTGGTGAAGACGCTGGGAGTGATCAATACCGGCTTCATCGGCACCGTCAAGGACAACGGTGCGCTCAACCTCTACGACGGAAAGCTTCGCTTGATGGCTCCCAATGGCTCGTACCAGGATTTTCCGTACGATCGCTATACGGAATTCATCTCCGAGCACATTGAATCGTGGAGCTACTTGAAGTTCCCCTACGCCAAACAGTGGGGCGAAGGTTTCTCCATGGATGTCGATAATCCCAAGGGCGTGTATCGCGCCAACACACTGGCGCGCATCAACGTCTGCGACTTTATTGACACCCCGCTGGCGCAGGCTGAACTCGAGGAGTTTCGCGCGAAGTTCGGGCGGCCCGCACAGCTTACCCTGCTCTATCACTGGGCGCGGCTGATCGAACTGCTGTACAACGCCGAAAATACCATCCGGTTGCTGGACGATGCAGACATCACCAGCACCGAAACCCGTGTCAAGTGCACGCCGCGGGCAGCGCGAGGCGTAGGCGTAACCGAAGCGCCGCGCGGCACGCTCATCCACGACTACACCACGGATGCCGACGGACTGGTCACCAACGTCAACCTGATAGTCGGCACCACGCACAACAACGCTCCCATCAATATGTCGGTCACGCAGGCCGCCAAGAGTTTGATCCATGACGGCAAGTACGACCAGGGAGTGCTGAACACGGTAGAAATGTCGATCCGCGCCTACGATCCATGCTTCTCCTGCGCGACCCACCGGCTGGACGGGAAGCTCTCGGTGAAGCTGGATATTTTCGACGTGGAAGGCAACCTGGTCGGTTCGCTTGCCAATTGAACGGCAGCGAGAAGGATGGAAGCATGCGGGAGATTGGTCAATCCGGGATCGAACAATCCGATCTTCCCGACTTCTGTCGAAAGCCGACCTTGGTGCTAGGCGTTGGGAATATTTTGTTCGGAGATGACGGCTTCGGGTGCGCGGTAGTTGACTATCTCGAGTCACATTACCAAGTGCCCGAAGCCATCTGCTTGCTGGACGCCGGCACCAGCGTGCGCAAGCTCTTGTTCACTCTTTGCCTGAGCCCCGCGCGTCCGCAACGCTTGCTCATCCTGGATGCGATCGATGCCGGGCGCAGTATCGGGGAGATCTTCGAGATCGATCCCGCCGAGATTCCCCCGGTCAAACTGGACGATTTCTCGATGCACCAGTTGCCCACGTCCAACCTGTTGCGCGAATTGCAAGCAACCTGCGGGGTGGAAGTGCGGGTGCTGGCCTGCCAAACCGGGCCGCTGCCGGAAGAGATCTCTCAGGGCTTGTCGAGAGCAGTCAGCAGCGCCGTGCCGCGAGCGGCGGACCGGGTCGTTCGAGAATATTTTCCACGCGTCGGAGCTTCAAGGATGAGGGGCATTTTCGCCGTGCCGTGTGGGGACGTTGGAGGTTTCGTATGAGCCCGAATCTCGAGATGATCGGCGATGGAAAGAAGTTCATGTGGGATGGGCAGTCCTACGACAGCAGAGAAGAAGCAGCAAGCGCAGCGGAGTCCTACCAGAACGAAAACTTTGAGATTCAACTGGTGGAAGAAGGCGGAAAATTCCTGGTGTACACCAGGAGGACCATGAAGGAATGGGCAGTCGCCACGCAGTAGCAGACACCCATTCGATAGAGGTGGCAAATGGCAGCAGGCACATTGCCGGTTCAAAGCGACCCTACACTACTCGCCGAAATTCGGCGGTATGGGAAGTTCGATCCTACAGGCTGTTATCAATGCGGAAGCTGCACCCTTTCCTGTGATCTGGTTGAAGGTTCTGTGACCTTTCCCCGCAGAAGCATCCGTTACGCCTTGCTGGGACTGAGACAGCCGCTCGTGGAAAACCTGGACCCGTGGGTTTGCCATGACTGCGGCGACTGTTCTGTTTTCTGCCCGCGGCAATCGGAGCCCAGGATCTCCATGCAGACGCTGCGGCGCTTTCTCTGCGTGCAGTATGACTGGACGGGCATCGCCGCCAAGCTGCTTCAGTCCAAAGCGTGGTACCTCGGTTCCTTATTCTCCGCGGCGGCTCTCGTCCTGTTCCTGATTGTTGCCTACCACATTTGGTACGTGGGGATGGCGGCCAGGGACTTCGCCACCACCGCGCTGGGACTGGATCATATGTTCCCGCTCATGACCTACTACACCCTGACGGTGATCCTGCTTCCCGTGTTGCTCCTATTCTCGCGCGTCTTCCGCATCTGGCGGCTCACTATGGGTGGAGAACGGCATGCCCGACTTCCACTTTCTTTCTACCTGCGTGAGGCCTGGGTCTACGTCTACCAGTCGGTGACCGACTCGCTGATGAGAAAGTGTCCGGAAAAAGGCCGGTGGCTGGGGCATTGGATGCTGGCCACGGGCGTAACCATCATGCTGGCCATCAAGGTCTTCGCTCTGCGGTGGTTTCAGACTGACAACATCTACCCCATCTACCATCCCCAGCGCACGCTCGCATACATCGCGACCGCATTCATTGCCTATGGCATCGGAGACATCTTGGTAGGCCGGTGGCAAGCAAAAAAAGAGATCTATAAAGAGTCCACCTTTCAGGATCTCATCTTTCCCATCTTGCTCGTATTGACCGTGCTAAGCGGCCTGGCAGCACACATATTCCGCTATGCCGGTTTTGCGCTTACCTGTCATTTCACATACGCCCTGCACATCATCATCGCGACCCCCATGCTGCTCGTGGAGATGTCGTTTGGAAAGTGGTCGCACATGGTTTACCGGCCGCTAGCCCTGTATTTCCAGGCTGTCAGGGAGAAAGCCGCGCGGCAGGCGCCCGCGGTGGAGGTGGTTCCCCATGCGCTCTGAGGAGTCCCAAACCGTACCAGTGGGCGCTGCCCTTGTCGTAGGAGGCGGTATCGGCGGTATGCAAGCAGCCCTCGATCTCGCCAACGGCGGCATCAAGGTGTATTTGGCCGAACGCAGCCCTGCCATCGGCGGGGTCATGGCGCAGCTCGACAAAACCTTTCCCACCAACGATTGCGCGATGTGCACCATGGCACCGCGCCTGGTTGAGATCGGCAGGCACAAGGACATCGACATTCTCACCTTGACTGAGGTGGAGAGCGTCGCGGGCCAGCCGGGAAATTTCACGGTCACCCTCAAGCAGCAGCCGCGCTTTATTGATGCGGCGAAATGCACGGGTTGCGGCGCATGCACGGAGGAGTGTCCAGTAACGTTGCCCTCCGAGTTCGATCAGGGACTGGGAGAGCGAAAGGCGATCTTCCGGCCGTTCCCGCAAGCTGTTCCCAACATCTTCTCCATTTCACGCCGCGGAAACTCTCCTTGTGAGGCCGGATGTCCCATTCATCAGAGCGCGCAGGGCTATGTGACGCTGATCGCCCAGGGTCGTTTCGAAGAGGCGCTCAAAGTCATCCTGCGAGACAATCCGATCCCGTCGATCTGCGGGCGCATCTGTACCCATCCCTGCACCTCCGCTTGCACCCGCAATGATGTGGACGATGCGGTAAATGTGCCGGCGCTGAAGCGCTTCATTACCGATCGTTTCCCCGGTTACAAGTTGCCGCAACCTACCGTGCCAGAACGCGCGGAGAAGATTGCCGTCGTGGGATCGGGCCCAGCCGGCCTTCTCTGTGCCTATGAGCTTCGACAGAAAGGCTATGGCACGACGATCTTCGAAGCTCTTCCCGTAGCAGGTGGAATGCTGGCGGCTGGCATTCCTGCCTTCCGCTTACCACGGCCCTTGTTGAACGCCGAGTTGGACAGGCTGCGCGCGATCGGGATCGACATCCTGCTCGACACGCCCGTGGGCAAAAGCATCAGCTTCGAAGAATTGCGCAAGAGCTACGCCGCAGTTTTCGTCGCCATCGGGGCTCACGTGGAACGGAAGCTTGGAATCCCCGGCGAAGATCTGCCGGGCGTAGCGGGTGGCGTGGAGTTCTTGCGGCGAGTAAATCTTGGGGATGCAGTTGCTCCGGGACATCGTGTGCTGGTGGTGGGAGGGGGCAATTCCGCGCTGGACGCGGCACGCGCCGCCCTCCGTTGCGGAGCCGCCGAGGTGACGATCGTCTACCGGCGCACCCGGGCGGAAATGCCCGCCGACCATCGTGAGGTTGAGGACGCGGAACGCGAAGGCATCAAATTGATGTTCCTCGCCGCGCCTAAGTCATTCCAGCCGGGGCCGGGCGGCCGCGTTGCTGGCCTTGAGTGCGTGAAGATGAAACTCGGCCAGCCCGATGCCAGCGGCCGCCCAACCCCAGAGCCGGTGCCGGGCTCCGAGTTCGTCATTCCCTGCGACGCTGTCGTGGCTACGATTGGCCAGGTTCCCGATGTGAAAGGCCTGGGTGAACGGCTGGGTCTCGTGACCAATAAATCGGGAACACTCCGCGCCGATGTGCAGACGCTCGAGACCGAGTTGCCCGGTGTGTTCGCAGGCGGAGACTGTGTAACCGGTCCCGATGTGGTGGTTACCGCGATGCTCGCGGGCAAGAAGGCTGCCAACTCCATCGACCGCTGGCTCAATCACCAGGATCTCCGTGCGGATCGCGAATACGAGGGGCCGTATCACACCAACTATGTTGTGGACACCGCTGGCGTGCTCATGCAGCGCCAGGTATACATGCAAGCCCTCGACCCCGCGACCCGCGGAAGAACGTTTGCTGAAGTCCACGTCGGCTACACACGAGAAGAGGCGATTGCAGAGGCCAAGCGCTGTCTGGCTTGCGGGATCTGCTGCGATTGCCATCTCTGCGAGACCGCCTGCCAGGCCCACGCCATCGACTACACGCAGAAACCGAGGAAGCAGGAATTAAACGTCGGTGCCGTTGTCCTCACGCCCGGATACGAGATCTTCGACGCGCGGATAACCAAGGACTTGGGTTATGGCCGTTTCCCGAATGTGCTCACGTCCCTGGAGTTCGAGCGGATTCTCTCCGCCTCCGGGCCTTACTCCGGCCATGTACGCCGGCCCTTCGACGAGAAGGAGCCAAAGCGTATTGCTTTCCTGCAATGCGTTGGTTCGCGGGATTCCGAACGCGACTACTGTTCCTCGGTCTGCTGCATGTACGCCACCAAAGAAGCCATCATCGCCAAGGAGCATCTCGGCGAAGGTCTGCAATGCGACGTCTTCTTCATGGACCTGCGCGCCTTCAGCAAAGGCTTCGAACAGTATTACCACCGGGCGCAAGAACTCGGCGTGCGCTATATCCGTTCTCGCGTGCCGAAGATCGAGGAAGTCCCTGGCACTCGGAACCTGATCGTCAACTACCTCGGCGAGAACGACAGAAAGCTTGCCGAGGAATACGACATAGTCGTCCTGTCGGTAGGCATGCAGCCACCGAAAGAAGTCAAAGCATTGGCTGAACGATTCGGCATTGCGCTCAACAACTTCAACTTCTGCCAAACCCCGGTGTTCCGGCCGGCAGAATCCTCGCGGGAAGGAATCTTTGTCGCCGGGCCATTTGCTGAGCCCAAGGACATTCCCGAAACTGTGATGCAGTCGTCGGCGGCCGCCGCCCAGGTGCTCGAACTCTTGCGCGAAGCGCGCGGCACGTTGATCACTCCCAAGTCCTACCCTCCCGAAAGAGACGTAAAGGGAGAAGAGCCGCGCATCGGAGTCTTTGTTTGCCACTGCGGGACCAATATCGCCGGCGTGGTCAATGTCCCGGAGGTCTTGGAATATGCCAAGACCCTGCCCAACGTCGTGTATGCGGAGAACAATCTCTACACCTGCTCCAACGATACGCAGGACCGGATCAAGGAGAAGATCGCCGAACACAATCTGAATCGCGTAGTGGTGGCCTCCTGCACTCCGCGAACCCATGAGCCTCTGTTCCGCAACACGCTGGCCGAGGCTGGCCTCAATCCCTACCTGTTTGAGATGGCCAACATCCGCGACCAGTGCTCCTGGGTGCACATGCACGAGCCCGAGAAAGCCACGCAGAAATCCAAAGACCTGGTCCGGATGGCGCTGGCCAAGTCGCGGCTGCTGGAGCCGCTCACCCGGCAGACGGTCAAGATAGAAAAAGCTGCCCTGGTCATCGGGGGAGGAGTCTCAGGTATGACCGCCGCGCTGTCGCTGGCACGCCAGGGCTTTGACGTCTATCTGGTGGAAAGGGAGAATGAGCTGGGCGGACATCTGCGCCAGGTTCATTACTTGCTCAACGGCGACAAGCCGCAGGATGAATTAGCGCGCCTGCGCGGCGCAGTCAAGCAGAACCGCAAGATCCATCTGTTTACCGAAGCGGCCATCGAAAAGATCGACGGCAGCATCGGCAACTTCAAGACCACGATCACCGCCCGCGGCGAAACTACCGAAGTTACGCACGGGGTGGCGATCGTGGCCACGGGTGCCGAACAGTACAAACCAAAAGAATATTTGTACGGACAGGACGACGGCGTCATCACGCAGCGCGAGCTCGAAGCACGCCTCGCTTCCGGTGGTCGCTGCCTGGAGCATGAAGGCAACGGGCATGCAAAGACCGTCGTAATGATCCAGTGCGTGGGCTCACGAGATGCAGACCATCCCTACTGTTCTCGCGTATGCTGTGCCGACGCCATCAAGAATGCACTGAAGATCAAGTCGCTCTCGCCTGAGACCCCGGTGTACGTTCTCTACCGCGACATCCGCACCTACGGTTTCAAGGAGAGCTACTACACCAAGGCGCGCCAGCAAGGCGTCGTTTTTGTGCGCTACGACGAGGACTGCAAACCCGAGGTGTCACGGAATGGCGAAGGGCTGGCGGTTACTGTCTACGACCAGACCCTGGGTATGCCGTTGAGGATCTCCGCCAGCCTGGTGGTGCTCTCCGCGGCCATTCATCCCCATGAAGACAACAAGAAGATCGCGCAGTTCCTCAAGGTTCCGCTCAACAGTGAAGGATTCTTCCTTGAGGCTCACATGAAACTGCGCCCCGTAGACTTCATGACGGACGGAGTTTTCTTGTGTGGGCTGGCCCACTCTCCCAAGGGCATCGACGAATCCATCCTGCAGGCGCAGGCGGCCTCGGCCCGTGCCGCGTCCGTCCTCGTCCAGGACCGTCTTGAACTGGGAGCGAATATCTCGCACGTGGTAGACGCAAGCTGCGACGGTTGCGCCTATTGCGTGGACACCTGCCCTTACAAAGCGATCACTATTCTCGAATACAAGTGGCAGGGGTCGGTCAAGAAAGTCGTCGAAACCAACGACTCCGTTTGCAAGGGCTGTGGCTGCTGCCAGGCCACGTGTCCAAAGAAGGGCATATTCATCCGTGGATTTACTCTGGATCAGATCGAAGCCCAGATCCATGCTGCTTTGGGAGTAGAGTGATGGAAGACAACTTTCAACCTTTAATCATCGCCCTGTGTTGCAACTGGTGCTCCTATGCCGGCGCAGACCTGGCCGGCGTTTCCCGGAGCCAATACCCGCCCAGCATTCGTATCGTCCGCGTCATGTGCTCGGGAATGGTGCATCCCAACCTCGTGATTGATGCATTCACCAAAGGCGCCGACGGCGTCCTCATATGCGGTTGTCATCCTGGGGATTGTCATTATCAGGAGGGCAATTACAAAACCGAAAAACGCGCGGAAGCCATCAAGCTGATGCTCGCGGATTTCGGTATCGAGGAAGAGCGCTTTCGCCTGGAATGGGTTTCGGCGGCCGAAGGGCCGAGGTTTGCGCAGGTAGTGCGGGAGTTCACCGAGCAAGTGCAGAAGCTTGGCGTCAGCCCGTACCATTCGTAAGAGAACTATTTTAGAAAAATAATTGGCCCCCTGGGGCTCAAGAAAAGGACTATTCAAATGGCATCGAACAACACTCTCACTATCACCGACAATCGCACCAATACCAACTACAACGTGCCGATCGAGAATGGCACGATCCGGGCCACGGACTTGCGGAAGATCAAGACCGGCGCCGACGACTTCGGGCTCATGACTTACGATCCCGCGTTCATGAATACCGCGGCTTGCCGCAGCAGCGTCACCTTTATTGACGGCGACCGCGGCATCCTTCGCTACCGCGGCTACCCCATCGAAGTGCTCGCCGAACACTGCACCTTCCTTGAGGTTGCCTACCTGCTATTGTTTGGCGATCTGCCCTCTCCAGAGGATCTGAAAACCTGGACCAACCAGATCACTCATCACACCATGCTGCATGAAACCACGAAGAAATTCATGGAGGGTTTTCACTACGATGCCCATCCCATGGCCATGCTGGTGAGCACGGTGGCAGCTTTGTCCGCGGTCTATCCCGAGGCCAAACAGATTCAAGATCCCGCCAACCGGCTGCTGCAGATCAAACGGCTGATCGGCAAGATGCCGTCCATTGCGGCCATGTCGTACAGGCACAGTCTCGGCCTGCCTTACGTTTACCCGGACAACGATCTCAGCTATGCGGAAAATTTCATGAACATGTTGTGGAGGATGGTCGAGCCGAAATACGCTGCCAATCCCGTGCTGGCCCGAGCGTTGGACATTCTGTTCATTCTGCATGCCGACCACGAGCAGAACTGCAGCACCAGCGCCATGCGTGCTGTGGGCAGCTCGCAAACCGATCCGTACCTGGCCACCGCCGCCGCGGCTGCCGCGCTCGCCGGACCTTTGCACGGTGGCGCCAACGAAGCCGTGCTGGTGATGCTCGACGAAATCGGCTCCAAGGCGAACGTCCCCGCCTACATCAAGAAAATCAAGGAGGGGAAGGGCAAACTGATGGGCTTTGGCCACCGGGTCTATAAGAACTATGATCCGCGCGCCAAGATCATCAAGTGGACGGCCGAGAAGGTATTCGCAGTCACCGGCGGAAATCCCAAACTTGAAATCGCTTTGGAACTGGAGCGAATCGCTCTCGAGGACGAATATTTCGTCACCCGCAAACTGTATCCTAACGTGGACTTTTACTCGGGAATCATCTATCAGGCCATGGGCTTCCGGCCGGAGATGTTTACCGTGCTGTTTGCCATCCCGCGCACCGCAGGCTGGTTGGCCCAATGGCAGGAGATGCTCATCGATCCCGAGCAGAAGATTGCCCGTCCGCGGCAGGTCTATACGGGACACGAAGTACGCCAGTTTGTACCGGCGGAAGAACGCGCGTCGGTGTTGACCACGGCGGTCTAACTTAGATTCGCGGCGCGACCGTCAGCGGACTCAGAGAACTGCCGCCACTGGATACCTAATCGAATCCAGTGGCGGCATATTTTTGCGGCACGCCCGAAAAATCAGTCCGAAAACAACCGCTAAGGCTTAACGCTTTGCCTTCTTTGTTCTCTTCTTACCGAGGTCCTCTAGAAAGTACTTAAGAGGAAGGTCGGCATGAATCGTCGGGGAGAGAGGATTTGAACATCCGACCCCTGGCGGACATGTTATGTGCCAATGACCCCTTTGAGATATCTCCTTGACACCCCCTAATTGCGAATGCTAACTTCCCCCAACCCGAAGGAGTTGCACAATCGCGAACGCGCCACGAGTCTTCGGTCTGCCTGAAGACGTTTCCTGGAACGATCTCGCCGCCAACGGCGGGGTGTCGCGGGTTTCTATTCGCTGCTCGGCAACCCCAATTTCCGTGAACGCCCATAAGAGTTGGCGGCCAAGGTGGTATCGCTTCGCTGTCTTTTATTCGCTTCTTCTGGTTTCAGCCGTGGTGTTCGGGCAAACTGGCACCGGCGTTTTCCTGGGAACAGCCACCGACCAGCAAGGCGCTTTGCTCCCGGATGTAAAGATAACCGCTACGAATGCGGACACCGGGATCAGTGTGGGCGTTGTTACCGACGCCGGCGGTTTCTATCGAATTCCGGGATTGTTTCCCGGCGTGTACGATCTTCAAGCCGAGCGCGCTTCGTTTGCCGTCGAAGTCCGGCGAAGAGTGGTTCTTACGGTCTCGCAGGAAGCGGTGATCAATTTTACGCTCAAGGTCGGCCAGGTAGCGGAGAAGATTGAAGTCAGTGGGCAGGCTCCGCTGGTGGAGAGCACGGATTCCGCCGTGAGCGGGCTGGTGGATCCCACGCAAATGCGGGAACTCCCGCTCAATGGGCGCGACATTTTCCAGTTGGTGCTGTTGCAGCCGGGGGTTGAGCCTACACCCAGCGCCGGCCCCAGCCCCTGGCAAAAGGGCGGATTGGCGAAATTGTCTGTGAACGGACAGCGGCCTACGGCGAACAATTTAACCATCGATGGCATGGACGCCAACGATCCCGCCTTTAATGTGTCGCCGGGAGGAGCATCGGGCGTGCTGTTGGGAGTGGATGCGCTGGAAGAGTTCCGCGTTTTCACCAACACCTATGCCGCGGAGTACGGACGCAACGCGGGATCGATCATTCAGACGGTCACCAAGTCGGGGACGAATCGGCTACATGGCTCGTTGTTCGAGTTCCTCCGCAACTCGGCGTTGGACGCGAAGAATTATTTCGATCTCGCGGATCAGGCCATCCCTCCCTTCCAGCGCAATCAGTTCGGAGGCAGTCTGGGTGGGGCCATCAAGCACGATCAGACTTTTTTCTTTACTAGCTATGAAGGATTCCGGGAACGGCTGGGCATCACCGCTGTAGCGACTGTGCCGGACTCGCTGGCACATCAAGGGCTCTTGCCGTCCTCCGCGGATCCTGCAGCGTGCACCGTACAGAATCCCGGCGGCTGCGCGAATGTGGGCGTCAATCCCGCGGTCGCGGCCTTCCTTGCGCTCGCGCCGCCGCCGAATGGGCCTGATTTAGGAGGAGGAGTGGGCTTGTTCACCAGCAGTGCCAAGCGGGCCACGCGCGAGGACTATGGACTGGTGCGCATCGACCACGCGTTCTCACCCACGCACTCGGTGTTCGGCCGGTATATCATGGACGACAGCGACTCACAGAATCCTTATCTCAGCACGCTGGTGCCCGGCTTTCCCGGAGAGTCTTCCAGCCGCGATCAGTTTTTCACGTTGCAGGACCAGAGGGTCGTTCACACTGACTGGATGAATCTGCTGGCATTCGGATTCAACCGCACTACGTATCTGGCGGGCGTACACGACACGCATCCTGGGCTAACGATCGCGCTTGCGCCCAACCGGCCGGTGGGAGTGCTGGCAATTACCGGTTTGACTTCGCTCGGCAACAACTTTATTTATCCTTTCGGAAGTTTTTCCAATACGTTTCAGATTCAGGACAACGTCGCCTGGCAGGGCGGCCATCATTCGATCAAGTTCGGAGGAGAATACCGGCGGCTGGAGATGAATGGCCCGTTCGATTTGTTCGTAAACGGGGAGTACAACTTCCAGGACCTGACAACCATCTTCGGAATTCCCTACTTTCCCGACAGCAACAACCATGCCCTGCAGTCTTTTCTGCAAGGATCGGCGTATTCTTACATTGGGACCAATCCGCAGCTCTCGAACTCCGATCGCGGATTCCGGCAGAACTGGCTGTCATCTTACGTGGAAGACGACTGGCGCGCGAATCCACGGCTCACCCTGAATTTTGGACTCCGTTACGAGTTCTATTCGAACCCAACTGAGGCGTCGCATAAGGAAGTGAATATCCGGAGTGTGGCCACGGATACGGCTCCCACGGTGGGAAAGTTTTTAGCGGACACGCCAAGGGATCTATTTTCGCCGCGATTCGGCTTTGCGTGGCAATTGACGCCGGACCAGAAGACCGTTCTGCGCGTGGGCGCAGGCATTTTCCGCGATCAGATTTGGGCCAACCTCTACGGCAACGCGCGTACGCTGCCACCTTTCTTTCAAGCCTATTTCGCTCTGCTGCCACCGTTTCTCAACCCACTGAGTGGGCCGATTCCGGCGGCTACGACCGCGAACGCGACCATGACTTATTATCCGAAGTTCCCTTCGACCATCCAGTACAACTTGAACCTGGAGCACGAGGTCATGCGGGACTCGGTTTTCAAATTGATGTATGTGGGCGCACGAGGCAACCACCTGGTGCGCATGGGAGAAGCCAACCCGTATAACCCCTTCCTGGGACAATATCTTAATCCCGCCTTCGGGTCGATCATCCGGATCGTGACGGATGCGCAGTCGTTTTACAACTCCATGCAGGCGAGCTTTGAGCACCGCACCAGCCGCGGCCTGACTCTGGCGGCCCACTACACCTGGGCGCACTCGGCGGATGACGCTTCCGGCGCTTTTCCGAGCGACGCAGTCAACGAAGCCGGCAAGTCTCAGAACTTGTTCGATCGCAAAGGCGATCGCGGGCGATCGAGCTTCGACATCCGCAACAATCTTGTGTTGAACTTTATTGATGAGCTGCCGTTCGGGCCGGGGAAGAAGTTCGGCCACGATGCTACAGGCTGGACGGAGAAGATGATTGAAGGATGGTCGGTCTCCGGCATCGGCAGTTTCCATAGCAACGTGCCCTTCACGCCCGTGCTTGGTTTCGACAACGCCGGCACGCGATCGGCGGTTAATTCGGACCGCCCGAACCTTGTAGGCAACCCCTATCAAGGCACATGCCCAAATGGCGCACACGTGGGAACGGTGACTTGCTGGTTCAATCCCACGGTGTATGCGCTGCCTGCGTTCGGCTCATTCGGTAACGCGGGCCGCAACAGCCTGGCGGGGCCAGACTTTGCCGATTTCGATTTCGCGATCCTCAAGAACATTCCTTTCGGCGAAGATCGCATGGTGCAATTCCGGGCCGAGATATTTAATATTGCGAACCGGCCCAACTTTGCCGTGCCCACGAACACGGAAGGGCCGAACGGAACCGGCGGCAATGGCGATGAAGTTTTGGCGCCAAACGCAGGACAGATTTTCAGCACGGTGAATCCGTCGCGGCAAATCCAGTTCGGGCTTAAGATTTTCTTCTAGCTGCCGGTAGTGATTTATCACGGCACGGATTTCAGCAGGCACCAGGGGAGGCGTTTGTGAGCAGCGCAGTCCGAAGACGAACTATTCTTGCGGCGATGGCCGCGCTTATCGCCACCGGCGCCCTGATTTCCAGCTGTCAAAAACCGAAAGCTCACGTGACGACGCCTGCGGCGCCCGCGGCGTCCACTGTTCCAGTCTTGGACATTCGGCAAATCGAAGCCACGCTGCAGTCTCCCGAAAGCGCAAAAGCGAAAGCGATGACGGATCCACTCCTTTTCGCGTGGTCGCTGTTCATCAACTTCAACTGGCCGGCCCGGCTTGATGTCCGCGGGATGCCCGATCCCAACAAACCGTTCGGCGGGCCGGGACCCGTAGTCTGGCAGACCTGGAAAACCAGCCAGAACCTTTATGTGGCGCCGGGACAGACGCCGCTGCCCTGGAACCAGGGACCGATCTACCAGCCGCCAGCGCTCCAATCGGGCATGATCGATGGCAAAGTGCTCACCGATTACAACGGCAATCCGGTGATGTATGAAGTGCGCGAGAACGAGGACACGCTCAACTACATCATCCAGCGCAACCTGTACACGCAAGCCGGCCAGCTCAAGCTGCTGCAAGGCGGCTTGCCCGTATCGTTTCCATATACTGCGATGGAGATCAAGGCCTCCTGGCGTCTTCTGGGCAAGGGCGACGATCCATCCCACTACCTTACGTCGACGGTGCAATACCAAGGCATCGAGCGCGTGGTGGGGTTGAATGGGCTGCACATCACCAGCAAGATTCTGCCGCAATGGTTCTGGTGCACGTTCGAGCAGATTGATAATCCGATCACCACTCCCGCCAAGCTGGCTCTGCCCATCGCTGCCGATGTGCAGCTGCTCAATAAGGAAATGCAAAAGGCGATGGCCGGCATGAAATGGGCCTACTACCGGCTCGACGGAGTGCAGACCCTTGATGCCAACGATCCGAATGCGGCGAACTGCATCGTGAATTCCAAGGACAGTTGCCTAGCCAACTCGCAAATCGAAACCTATTTCCAGGGCAGTTCTTCCTGCCTGACGTGCCATTCGACGGCTTCGATTGGGCCGGACGGCAAGCGGTATAGCTTGTGGACCTTTCGCGGAGGAAATCAGCAAGGCCATATGGGCAGTCCGCCGCCTATGAAATCGTATGTTCCGCTGGACTTTGTCTGGTCGATGCGCGAAGCGCAATAAAACCTTTCAAGGAAAACCAGGTATGAGCTATCTATCTCTTCCGCGCGTTCACTTCATGGGCATCAGTTCATGCACGCCCCCCACGACGAACAACAATAACTACAACCGGGTGCTCGATCCGGAGGCGGTGGACTTTTTTCCGCCCTACGATCCGGCCAGCATGAACGACGCGGCTTTCCGGAAAAACATGTGCACGCTGGTCGAGAAGAGCTTCATGCCGTTTATGCCCGTTACGCAACAGGTGCTCAATGGCAACTGGAATTATTTTGGGGATAATGCGTACTACGTGCAAAACGCGGCGATTTATGCGATCGAAAAGGCAGGTAACACCGGTCCCAACCGAATTACTTCGCCCGCCCAGGATGGGCTGATCGGGACGCCGATTCAAATGGCCGGAAACCAGGCGGGCGACGTAACCATGCCCACTCTGATGGTAGACAGCGACCCTACCAGTAATTTTTCCACGCAATTATTCAGCGGCAAATTTTCGTTCGGCGCCACAGGATGCGGCTGCACCGCCGCGAGCACCGACACAGCGGCATTGCCGCGTGCCTTCACCCGATGGATCGATCTGTCGCGTAACCTTCTGGCCTTCCCGGACGCCCGCTTCGGCACCATCTGGATGCAGCCTTTGCCGAAAGGCAATTTGCAGTTCGATACGTCGGGCAATAAATCGACTACGCTCACTGCTCTTCAGCAACTGGCGAATGCAGGCGCGGGGCTGGTCGTCCGCCTAACCAACTATTACTTCCAGCGGAAATACACCGATCCGCAACTCTACGCGCTTTTCCAGCAAGGCAACTTCGCCATGAACGAGAGCGTCGGGATTCTGCTGGGAACGATCGGCGTGTGGAATCCGAACGAGCCCTCGGGTTATGCCCCGGGCAGAATGCTTCTGCCCAACACGACGCCGCTTTCCTACACGCCGCCGGGCCAACAGAAACCGGTTCCGTTCAATCTGGGACCGACATCTGCGGTGGTGGACATCACGCGGCAGGTGATAACCATGGATCTGGCAAACGCTTTCCCGGAGATCAACGTGCCGCCGCAGCCGAACGGACCACTGCCTCCACCGCCGCCTGCGTCGCTGACGAAAATTAATCTCGGCACGGCTACGCTTCAGGTGCTGAATCCCGACGGCAGCAGCACTAGCATTGGTTCGTTTCTGTACGACACGCCCACCTATCTGGCAACCGCGGGAGTGGTCGAGGTTCCTTTCACCACGCAGCAGGCGCCGGCCATCGCTAACGGTAGCCTTCAGATCACTTGTTCGATGGCTACAGTCAATCCTGTGCTTACGGAAAAGATCAATGTGGCCGATTGCGATGAGCACTGTATCTACCTGACGGAGGGTGAATCCACGACTCTCACGTTTCGAGTGGCGGTACGGGGAAGCGCTCCCACGCAGCCGGCGATTGTGACCTTCAATCAGTATCGTTGTCTCGAAACCAATCAGGCGGACCCGGTCAAGGATGTTCCGTTGAAGTGGATGTATCCCGTGCCCAACGCGCAGCCACCGCTTGCTGCCTATCTTCAGGTAACGCCCGACAGTGTAAGTGTGGGAAGCAGCGGCATGGCCTCGGTAACGATTAAGGCGCTTTGTCCCGGCTGCGGTTTCCTGCGGTTCATCGCGGGGCCGGCTTCGGATAATCCGGTGCCGGTGATTGGTCCATCCATGGTTGCATGGATGAACCAGATGGCCTGGGTTTTCTTCGTGAACGTGAGAGTGTTGCCGGCGGACAGCGATCTGGCGACGGTTCCAGATTCGCAGATCAACTGGAACTTCATCTACACCAATGTGCTTCAGTACTACTACCGTCTCTATCCCGGGATGGACAAGTACATGGTGCTCAATGATCCGAATGTGGTGGGGAGCGCGAACGGGCGGGCCATCATCAAGGCGCGCACCAGCAAGAGCCTGTGGAACTCCACGCTGTACATGCCGCACACGCGGGAAATGTCCGACGGCAAACGCACCTTGCTGCAGCGCTGGTGCGACATGCCTCCGGGCACGTAATGCCCGGAGGCAATCGCGGACGCGTCAGGCCGCAATTCGCTCTTCATTCAACTTCTCGATCGGCACATAGGAGCCCGCGTATCCGATTCCGGCCAGCGCGATGGCGAACTGGTTCAGGATGAACGGACTGCGCATTACGCGGGCAGGGACTCCGATCACGGCGATCTTCGCGTCCTTGGGGAGGGAATCGAGATCGGCGTTGGAAAACACCTGGCCCTTGGTGGTGAGATAGCAAATGAGATCGGGACCCATCGCCAGCGGGACGTAAGACTTGTTGCTGAAAGCGATCAGGTTCTCGTTTTGATTGTAGATGGTCACCTCGGAGCCATCGTCCGCGCTGATCACCACCGTGCCGAAATCAAATCCGCCGCTGGTCGCTTCCGTGTGGTGCTTGATGGTTCCGGTGCAGAGCACAAAGTTCGGCTTTTCCATATTCTGCATCACAGCCAGGACAGGGTCCTGTCCGCGGCTAATGGCATTGGCCAGCGCCTCGCCGATCGCCATAGCCTGGCTAGTGGTGCCCTTCACGGCGTTTCCGGGAACGTTCAGAGTTTTCCCGTTCATGGTCCAGAACGCGATGCCCGCATCCTCGGGGAATACATTGCCGCTGATCACGCCACGCGTGACAGGATCGGCGATGGCATTCTTGCAGTTGATAGTCACTTGATTGTTCTTGTCGGCCAGGACCATGGGCGAGGCCGGGATGCCCGCCGCCGCGTAGGAGACCATGAGAAAACCGGGAATCGCGCGGGGCGCGCCCGCGGCATCGACGACGTGGATGTTGTTATCAACGGCCACGGCCATGGGGATCAGGCTGTTTCCGGCGCCGACTTCGCCCGGCAACACGTAATTGAATGGAGTGTTAACAGTCTTGGAGAGCGCGTTGAAGGCGGTTGCGGCCACGCTGAAGTCCAGCACCTGATTGGCGGCGGCGTCGGGTGAACCGACGAAAGCACTGACCGCCATGAAAAGATTGTCCGGCACGCTAACCGCGGGCACAAGATTCACCGTCCGGTTGCCAATGTATTTGAGGACCTGTTGACCTACTGGGTAAGGTCCGCCACCACCGCTTCCCATAATGCAAGCGCCGTTGAGGATGTAGTTCAGTTGCTGAATGGTGAGAGGTTGTCCAGCCAGAATTGCTTGATCACTCATATCGTCGCCTCCAGAAGTTGTCGTGTTGTTTTCAGATCGTCGGTCTCAAAACCCTCGGAAAACCAGGAGTATGCAGCCGCAAGCTGGGCGCGGGTTTCGGCATCCAAGCGGTGCCGGCAGAGGCTGTTCAGCGCGCGCAACTCATAAGAGCGCCCCTGCTGACGGCGCGCGATGCTCACAGCCTCCATAAAGTTCGCCTCCGCCTTCTTCAGATCGCCGGAGAGTTTCCAGACCAACTCTCCGCGCAAACGGCAAAGCTCAGCTTCGTGCGACCGCTCCGCGAGTCTGCGCGTCTCAGCCAAAGCAGCCGTCGCCAGGTCGATCCCTCTTTGTAGATCACCGGACTGAAGGGCTGCTTCCAGCAAGAAGGTGGCATAAAGAGAATGCGCCAGCCCAGCGCCTGCCTGACCCCAATGTTTCCAGGCGTCGCGGATGATTTCCGTCCCCTCCTGGACCCGGTCCAGGCGAGTGAGCGACCAGCCTAGCAGAAAACGCCCGGCAATCCAATAAGGAGGGTATTGGCCGGCCTGTTCGATCAGCGTTTCCGCGTAGCGTTTGGTTTCCTGGACATCGCGGCGCTGGTGGTGCAGAAAGGCCAGAGTCTGCACGGCAATGACACGGCTGAATCCGTGGTTGCGCTCTTCCGCCAGCGACATCGCTTCCTGGGCCAGGCTCAGGGCACGCTGAGGATAGCCCAGCGCCCACGTGCCCCAGGCGCCATAAGTGAGACAAGTGATACGCGGATTGTGACCAAAATGCGTGGTGTGAACTTCATGTTGATGCGGCCGGAATTGAGCGATGACCTGCTGCATTTCTGCGACGGCCGGCGCGAACTCGCCTTGCCAGTAGAGAACGTTGCCCAGCGAGAAGTGAGCTTCGAGGAGCATATCCGGATCGCCGCTCTGCTCGGCGTGATTCCGGCAACGCTCCGCCAGTTCGCGGCACGCCTCAAGTTCACCGCTGAAGAGATAGAATGTCGCCTGGCCAAAGAGCACGCGAAACAGCTGCGTTGGGTCGCCGAGCTTGATGCAAAGTTCGCCAGCGCGGTCGAAGGCGCGCTTCATCGCGGCTGACGTGAAACCCTTCGTGATCAGATAAGCGGTTCCGAGACTCAGTTGGAGTCCGAGTTCTTGCGGGTCTTGTCCCGCCGCAACGGCTGGAAGCAGCTTGAGTGCGCGCTCCAGATACTCAATCGCACTCGCGTAGGCGGCGCTCTTGAGCATTTCCGAGCCGGCCAATGCCGCATAATGCTGCTCCCGTTCGTCATTGCCGGCATGAGCCCAGTGGTAAGCGAGGCGGGGAGCCGGTCGTGCGGATTCTGGATAGACTTGTTCGATCGCCAGCGCCACTCGTTGGTGCAGTTGCACGCCTTTATTCCGATCCAAGCTAGCCAAGAGCGCTTCGCGAAGTTTGTCGTGGGCAAAACGCCAGCGCCCGTCGTCGAGGTCGAGAACCATGCCATCCGCGGCAACGCTCAACCATTCGGCGAGATCGATTCCCGGGAGCGCCGCTTCGAGGACGTTCATATCCAGTTGTCGGCCTTGAATGGCGGCCAACTCCATCACCGGCCACCACACTGCTGGAATCCGGTTCAGGCGCCGGAGCACGATCTCGGAGATGCCGCGTGTCGTCATGCGCTCGGGAGCATGGTCCGAGGCGATGAAGTCCAGTCCGCCCACGCTCTCCGCCAGCGATCGGACTACCTCCACTAGAAAGAAAACGTTCCCCTCAGTCTGTTTCTTCAGGTACTCGATCACGGCCGGCCGGGTGCCGCTGGCCCCGAGCATCGATTTGCTCAGCTTGGCGATGGCCTCATCAGGCAGTCGCGAAAGCTTCATGTACCGCGCTTTTGGCAGCAGAGAAGGGAGCTCCGGCTTTTCGTCATTGCGGAACGTGCCGACAATCAGCAGAGGATGGCTCGCGGTAAGCTCGTTCAAGTCGCGCAAAAGGGACAAACTTTCGTCGCTGGTCCAATGCAAGTCTTCGAGAATCAGCAACACTGGAGTGGTTTGTTGCTGGAACAACGCGGTCGCAGTCGCTTGCAGAATTCTTTGCAGTCGTCCGGGCTCGGGCCGCTCCAAGGGAGGAACCTTGCGGTCCAGAAGGTCGCCGACATCGGGCACGAAGATTTGCAGGTACGTTAAGTCTTCGTCCCGGAGTTCGCTGCTCAGGCAGAGCCGGCGCAACGGGTCCCGCCACTCTTGATAAGGAAGCCCGGCCTCGGCAACCGCCTGTCCCCGCACCACAAGCACGCCGCGCACCAGAGCTTCCGTACGGATTTCCTCGATCAGACGCGATTTGCCTACGCCACTCTCGCCGCCGATCAAGACCGCGCCACCACGGCCAGCCTCGAGCCCATGCAAGAGTTTACGGAACTCACCGATTTCGCGTTCCCGGCCCACAAATTCTGCAGCCTGCAGAAAGCTTTCCCGAATAGCTGTAGTCTCACCGGGAGGTGGCTCACCAATGGCGGCGCTCAGGTCTGCGATCACCGCTACGGCGCTGGGATAGCGGTCTTCGGGAACCCGCGCCAGCAACCGCCCAAGAACCACGTCCAGTCCCGGTGTGGCGTCAGGCTTCAGTTCCTGTTGTATTTTTCGGACGTTGCCGAAATCAGGAGCAGGAGCATGGATCAGATCCTGAACCGTCTTAAAAACGGGGAAAGGATGTTCGCCAGTGAGCGCTTCATAGGCCATCACGCCGAATGCAAACAGATCGGATGCGACAGTGGCGGGACGTCCCAGGAAAATCTCAGGCGCCATATAACGCAGCGTTCCCGCAAGTTCCGCTTCTGCGTCCTGATTCCTGGCCAGACCGAAATCCAGCACCTTGACGATCCCACCTTGCACCAACACATTGGGAGGCTTCAGATCGCGGTGCAAAATCTCGCGGCGGTGCAGATAGACGAGCGCCTGAAGAATCTGAATCAGCAAGGATACCTGCTGGGCAGCAGTCAAGTTGCGAGTCGCAGCTAGCAGGTCGAGCGGTTCTTCCAGCAACTCCATCGTGAAGTAGGGCTGCTTCTGCTCGTCGAAACCGTAGTCGAGAACGCTGATGATGCCAGGATGCCGCAACGAGGCCAGCACGCGAAATTCCTGGGTTAGAGCCAGGCGCAGGGACTGGCTGGAATCGGTGATGCGCGGGCTTGGTGTACCCTCGACGAAAGACGCGGTAGCATCCAGGGTTTCCGTCTCCAACGCTGTCGCGGCGTCTGGTCCGGGGACCGTTTCCAGAGCGAGCCCAGACGCTGGGCCAGTGCCCGGCACCGGGGATTTAAAGCCCGAAAGGGCAAGCTGCTTCAGCGCCAGCTTCTTCTTGGTCAGCAGGTCAAGGGCGCTCCACACCTCACCCATGCCGCCCTTTCCCAGACGGTCCTGGATGCGGTAGCGCCGGGCGATAAGTGAGCGGTTGCCAGTTTCCATTTGGCGCAGACGAAGAGTAAGGATATCCTCGAAGCCGGCTAAGTTTAGCACCGGCAGTCGATAAGCTGCCAGCTTAGTAAAGCTTGTGACACGCCAGGCGACCAGACATTGATTCCATCCGAATCGCGCCAAAGAGGCTTGCCTTTCCGTCCGCTACGCTTGGGAGATCTGACGTGACGATCTTCTTCCGTCGTCGACTGGTGATCGTCGTCCTCTATTGGCTGTCTATTGTTTCGCTGTGCCAGGCCCAGACCCCGACCGAAGGCGGCTCTACTCAAAACAACGACGATGTAGCCTCTGGCAAAGCGACTCCGAACAATGCGATCCCCCCTAAACCCACGTTACTGACTGTCATCACGGTGACTGGTCAATCTCTGAGCGTCTCGCTGGCTCCAGCTTCGGTCAGTGTCGTTGATGACGAACAATTGAGGAACGCTCACGCGCTCACTTCCTCCGACATCATGCGGACGGTGCCTTTCGTCAATCTGGAACAAAACGGAAGTGCCGGGTCTCTGAGCACCCTCACCATCCGCGGAGGCAAGCCTAACCTCGTTCTGATGCTGATCGACGGCATCCCCGTCAACGATCTAAGTAACCTGCTTGGCGGAGCCTTCGATTTCTCGATCCTGCCCCTTCACGACGTGGAACGAATTGAAGTTGTCCGCGGGCCTCTTTCTTCAGGTTATGGATCGGAAGCGATGAGCGGCGTGATCAACGTGATCACCAAGCCAGCACACTACGAATCCGATGTAACGGCCGGCGTTGAGACTGGTTCGTTTGGCACAGCCGGTATGGACCTCGGTGCGGAAGGTTCCCAGGGGCAATTCGGCTACAAATTGAGCGGAGTGTTTCTGCGCGTCGGAGAACAAGTGGAATCGGACTCATTTTCTACCAGCACGTTTTCGGTGGCTTCCGACTATGTCCGCAGTCCGGACTCGACCATGAGTTGGACGGCGCGCTGGATCCAGTTCGACGGTTCCAGCTTTCCGGAGAACGGAGGCGGCCCGGAACTCTCGATTCTCCGGATTCCGAAGACCAGCAACTCGGGCAACTTCCTCGCAGGCTTCATCTTTCAACATCAGTTCAGCAAAGTTTGGGGAGCGGGCATAGATATTGACGTGTTCACTCGCGGGGAGCATTCCTACACACCGCCGATTCTCGACAGCATTAATCCATCGCCGAACTCCCAACCCAGCACTCTGGTAAGCACCCGTTTCACTCGGCCGCGGCTGACTCTGCAGAACGTGTTCAACTTTGCTCCCAAATGGCAGGGCCATTTCAACGCGCAGGGGACAGACGAAATTGGCGGCAACAACACACTGATCGATAATCTCTACGGCTCGCAGTTCAGCACCAATCGCGGCGTCGTCAATGGAAGTGGCGATCTGGTCTATTTCACCCAGCGTATGACCGCAATGATTGCCCTCGGTCTTAACAAGACCTCGGGTTTCCACGCGCAGATTGCTCCGCGGGTTGGCGCCGCTCTGCCGGTGGCGAAGCATACGATCGTCAAAGCAAGCTGGGGGCAGGCCTATAAGGTGCCTTCCTTATATGCTCTTGAGAATCCCAACGTCGGCAACCCAAGTCTTCGGCCAGAAAAAGTGACGGGATTGGATGCGGGCGTGCAGCATCGCTTCGGCGAACATCTCACCTTGTCAGGAACCTATTACTACAATCTGTTCTCCAATCTGATCGACTTCAGCGCGACGGCATTCCGGCTGGTGAATCGAACCCGCGTTCGTACCCAAGGCGTGGAGACGGATGCTTCACTTTCAGTTGGTCACGGGATACAGGTAAGGGCTTGGGGATCCACCTTGAACTGGAAGATCGAGTCGTCGAACGAACCGCTGCGGGATCAGCCAGACTGGCAAGCTGGTTTTAGCATCGACACCAAGCTGCCCAAACTGATTCGAGCATCCAGCACAACCGTATGGGTGGGCAGAAGATACGATTTCCAATTGCCGGCACCAACAATCGACTCGGTGGGAGGCTACTCGACGACAAATCTTGTGCTGGGATACGACGGATTTCGGCGCATTGGCTTGTTCGCCAGACTCGACAACCTTTTTGACCGTCGATTTCACGAATATCTGGGATTTCCGAATCCGGGTATTTCCTGTCAAGTCGGAGTGACGTATCGTCTGCGGTAGATTCTTGGGCTAGCGGCTCTTTTAAGGAGTTGAGCCCTATTTGATCGCATTCCATGCAGCTAACGCAGCAGGGAACGTAGTCTGCCCTAATTCGGGATCGAGCGTGTCTCCATTCATCCGTATCGGCTGGTTTGGGGCCACACCTTGCACCCAGAGATCAGCGTATCTGGAGATTGCGTCTACTTGCGTTTGCGCGACCGCATCCATGTCGAGATTTGCCAAGTATGTAAACTGGGCCGCGCTCATGGAGCCAGGCGCAGACCAAGTGCCGGCATTCTTTACTGGGCTGATCAGCGGATTCATGCGTACTATCCGACTGTCGGCGGGTGGTCTAGCGAGCCCTACTCCGCTCCCCGTCATTACATGGGCCAGGAACGTCGCGACATCCGGCGGGTCGTCGAGAATCGCTGTTGCCAGCTTCCGCAAATCGGCGACGAATCCTGAATCGACAATTTGCTGGATATACGGGGAAGATTCCTGCCCCGGCTGGGGCCACGGGAGCGCAACCGAGGCTGTGCCAATGCTCAGCACCGCGATGTTCGTGGGGTTTTCACCTATCACAATCGCCTCCGTGACGGCCGCCAGAACGGGATTGTTGCAGCCAGAGATTGCGCCGTCCCAGTAGCGGCCCGGGCGGTCCGGGAAAGCAGCAGGTGCATCGAAATAGTTCACCGGAGCATTGGTGGAGGCGTGAATCGCTTCGGCAAGGGTGACATCCGCCGTCTCGCCGGTTCCCCATGCTGGTCCGCTGGCTTGGGACGAACGGAAGAATTTCGCGCGGTCGCGGTCATAGTCAAATGCAACAATGAGCAGGTGCACATCCGCATTCGAGCCGGGACGCCGCAGCCCCGCGGCGGCACGATCAAGAGGATTTGTGCCTTTCGTGGGCAGTACGTTTTGTAACGCGGAAAGTTTGTTCTCGGCGCTGTATTTTGGCCCAAGCCCCGTTAAATCGTGAAGCATTCTGTCCCCGAAAGAGTGCGTCGGGGAAAATACCGACTCTCGCTTGGTTTGGTCTTGGAAGAAGGCGAGGATCTCCCCAAGGTTGAGATCTTCGACTAGTCCTCCGAGCACGATGCTCCCGCCAGAATTCGCAGCTACGAGGTCGAAATCTTCTAAGACGGTCTGGCCGGAAGCGCTTTCACCATAGAGAGCGATTAACGCTTTGACCTGGATAAGAGCCCAGGTGCCGCCGCCATCTAGAGAAAGAATGCGATAGTTCATCGACGCCTCGTCCCCAGTGCCAAAGTTGCGCTAAGACAGTGAAAGGATACACTGAGCGCCGAGAGCAAGACATGAAAGAGCCATCGGGAAGCATCTCTCGAGTTGGGACGTCGAACATTTGGTGTAATCTGAAGCAGCCACTTGCTCGCTCGCAACCAAGCGAGGATGGAGACTGCAGACATCGTGCGCAATCGTGTTGTCCTGGTCGTCTTGAAATATGGAATCGCCGCCATTTCTGTAACTCTGGCGCTTCTGATCACGCAGTCGCTCCAGCCCACGGTTTTTCCGACCCCTCTGTTTTTTGCTGCCATCGTGGTCAGCACATGGTTCGGCGGCATTGGCCCTGGAATCTTCGCCGTCATCTTCGCAACTCTGTTGCTCGACTATTATTTCGTTTCTGCGGATCGGACCCTGCGCAGCCGTCGATGACGTCACCGGCTGGTGCATTCTGGCATACATCGTAGTGCTGATTCGTTCCTCGCATTCCGGAACCCCGATCTGGGTAACTCTCGGGGGAGTTGTCGGGTTTGCCCTGCTCATGATCTATGGCGTGCAACGCCTGCTGCAACGCTTCGCCACCAGTTTTGAGCGACGGGGCGAACTCAGCGAAAACATGGTTGCTTTTGTGCTCGTGCTCGTCCTGGGGTCCGCATTGTGCACAGAGTCGCTTGGCATTCACTTGCTGTTCGGTTCGTTCCTGATGGGCGCGATTATGCCCAAGGAGCCGAAGTTTGTGCGCTACCTACTCGACCGGTTCGAGACGGTAACCGTCACCTTGCTTCTGCCGTTCTTCTTTGCGTTCACGGGTCTGCGAACCAACATCGCCCTGGTGAAAGGACCGGAGATGTGGATGTATTGCGCTTTGATCGTGCTGGTCGCCACCGTGGGCAAGCTGGGCGGCTCCATGCTCGCATCCTGGCTCACAGGTATGCCCGCGCGAGAGGCTGCCGGATTGGGAACACTCATGAACACTCGGGGACTGATGGAACTGGTGATCCTGAACATCGGTCTCGATATCAAGGTCATCTCCCCGGCGCTTTTCTCCATGATGGTCATGATGGCGTTGATTACAACCTTCATGACGTCACCCGTGCTGGAAGTGCTCTGCCCGGAGGAGATGAAGCGCAAAGCAGCACAGCGTGAAAGACCGAGAGAAGTTGCGCTGGAACCGGCGGCCTTCAGCGCCGCCGGCGATTGAATCGCCGGCCACGATAGGTGGGACCGCCCGAGGTCGGCGCGCGCTTCGACGATCGTCACGAAGCAACCGCGGATGTCTATCTCCCTCTGGCACCTCAACTGACCCAACAGCATCAAGGGACCCCAACCGACGGCCTGCAAAGCGTGTAAGCCTCCCATGGTCCTGAGGGAGCATCTAGGAGAGGAGTTCGATGCTTGTGATGTGGAGGCTCCTGCCGTTCGCACCCAGAGTGCCTTCGATCTTTACCTGCTTGCCCTCGTACTGCTTCGCCTTCTCCCGGTCGTCAAGCTGATAGACGTTATCGCTCGAGACCTTCAATATGTACGTGCTGCCATCCTTTATGATCGTGCCTATGAAGGTCTGCACTGCTGGTTGCTGCGGCTGCGCCTGCGGGTTCTCCGGTTGTGCCGCTTGCCGGTCGGGCTGTTGATCGGGCTGCTGTATTGGCCGATCGGGTGGCGGCAACGGTTGCGGCACGGGTTCTGGTTTCTGCAGCTCCGACCATGCGATCAATTGAGGCCCGAGAATGCCAGATGGAAGCGCAGGGCTCGGTTGGCTCCGCAGATCTTGCGCGCACATCAACGAGACAGTCCCGAATATGAAAACCAACCTGGCTGCGAGGCGAGTCTCTCGTTTCATGATGGACCTCCGAAAGACGAGGCGGCCAATAGGACACATGCAACTGGCGTGCCACCGCAGACCATTGATTGCCTAACTTGCGTTACGCTGCGATGGATCGCAGGTGAAAATCTTGCGTCATCCCTGGTGCCTTTTTACATAACATGGAATTGGTCGTCCATACATAGATGCCTGTAATAATTTATGGTGTTTTATGTCATCTTCACGGAGTAACGGAATGTTGCGGGCTTGAGCCAGCGGTCAAGGAAGTCTTTTCACCGGATACAAGATGCACAGTATGGGCACGAATGTTCTATTCCCGTAGCTTATGTCTCTACTGCCAGACGCCCCCATCGGGCAGGTGCCTGTTCACTGGAGACAGGCACCTGCTCCCTTCTCAAGAAGCTCCGTCACGGGACCCGACCACAAAATGATTGCGATTACTGCCGCCAGAATCCCTCCCAACCTTTGCAATCTCTTGCGGCAACTAAGCTATGCAAGGCGATAAATTCCGAAGGCGTGGGAAAGCCCGCGCTTTCTTAGGAGGAGCTTTTATGGGAGACGACATGGAGAAGAAGGGGCAGCCAGGTAGCCAAAGCGGACAAGGCCAGCAGGGCGGTCAGTCCGGGCACGCACCGGGTCAGCAGAGTGGCCAGTCCGGCCAATACCAGCCAAAGAAGGGTGGCCAAGGGCAAAACGAAGACGAGGAAGACGAGCAGAACCGCGACCGTCAGCGGCGTGCATCGTAGGCTCTTCGTCGCAATGATCACTGATGCTTTTGAAGTCCCGGCCCTGTGGCTGGGACTTCATTTTGTAGGGTAAACGTAGATCGTACGCCTGACGCGCACTCTGGAAAACCTGAGAAGAGGTTACGGGGATCACCAGTGATTAAGCGGTGTCCCCGAAACTGAAACGATCACTTTACGGACGACGGAACATCTATCTCGTCTGCTGTTTCATCGGAGTTATCGGCCGGCTCATTTATTTTGTTCGTTCCCTTGTCGGCCGTCTTCTTTGCGTCATCTTTCGCGTTGCCCCAGGCGTTTTGCAGCTTCCCCTCGACCTGTTTCAATGCTCCCTGGACCTGCTTCCCTGGGTCTCCGGTCCATTCTCCCGCTTGACGCTCGATGCGGCCAGCAACGTCCTTGACCTTGCCTTTTACTTGATCTTCGTTCATGACTATTCCTCCGGAATTAGTTTGTGCTCGGAATTCTTCAAAGGCGAAATTGCACGCCGCCGGGCTCTTGATTCAGAGTACCGGGCTTCGGCCCTGAATCAGGCGGATCAGAACCGCAACCACCGCCAGGACGAGCAAGATATGAATAAATCCACCCAGTGTGTACGAACTGACCATACCCAACAGCCAAAGGATCAAAAGCAAAACGGCTATAGTCCAGAGCATCGAGGCTCCTTTCTTGTCTTGGAATTGTCTCTTCCACCAGCAACTGCACTGGAGTCTACGCGGGCGCTGTGGTGGCGGGTATCCGGTAGAGGCCGTAATTAATGTGCGCTGTCGCTTTATATGCGGCGGTTCCGGACGGCAAGGGGCATTCTCCTCAGTAGACCTGGACGATCCCGTTCCGCACTGCATAGAGCGTAAGATCCGCGACCGAATGCAGGTCGAGCTTGCGCATAAGATTTGTGCGGTGAGTTTCTGCCGTTTTGACACTGAGGCTGAGAGCTGAGGCAACTTCCTTGGTGCTCTTGCCCTCGGCTACGAGCTGAATCACTTCTCTCTCCCGTGGCGTGAGAACGCACTTGCCCAAAGTGTCGCTCTCCTGCGGACGCAAATAGCCGTCAAGCAACATCTGGGCCACTTTTGGAGTGAAGAACGTTCGGCGATGTTGCACCGCTTCAACCGCCGCCACCAGGTCCCGGCCGGCGTCGGATTTCAGCAGGAAGCCGCGCGCTCCAGCGGCCAACACTTCCCGCACCACCTGTTCGGAATCGTGTATGGTCAAGATGAGAATCCGCGCCTCAGGAGTGGTTGCGAGGATCTGCCGCGCCGCATCCAGGCCGTTCAAGTTCGGCATCCCGATGTCCAGCAAGAGCACGTCTGGTTTCAACCTGCTGGCACACTCGACCGCTTCGCGGCCGTCTCTGGCCTCGCCACAAACCTCCCATCCCGCATGGCTTTCCAGCACGGCGCGAACCCCTTTTCTTGCTACCTCGTGGTCATCCGCGATAAGGATTCGAAGCACACTCACGCTCCACCTCCCTGAAAGGATAACGAGGATCTCCGGTGCAAATTTTCATCGGAAGCAACTACACGTTGCAACGAAACCAGAGCGATGCGGCCCACGACCGCGCGCTCTGAATGATGCGAGACGAACAACACTCTCTTATCAGCACGGAAATTGCCAAATCTGCAATTCTTTGAGGATCAATGTCTTAGTCGAAGTCCTGCAAATAATCTGATGTAAGTTTTTCCTATCTACCCGCAGCTTGGAGGGATGCACTCAGGTGTTTACTGTAGGCGGAAAGGGATGCTCAGGCCATTGTACTTTCCGGCGTGCGCTGGATATGCGGCGGCATTTGGACTTGGATAATGTTGTTCTTGATGGCATACACCACCAGATCGCGGATCGAGTGCAGGCTGAGTTTCCGCATGATGTTGCTGCGATGCGTTTCCACAGTCTTGGTGCTCAAGTTCAGGAGCGAGGCCACTTCTTTGGAACTCTTTCCCTCAGCCAAAAGCTGAGTGATCTCACGCTCCCTGGCGGTTAGCGTCGGCAAGTTCGGCGGCTCGTTCCGGGATATCGCGTGCCCCTTGTCCAGGAAGCCCGCCAGCACCAGATCGTTTACTCGGGGCGTGAAGAACATGCGCTTGCTCTGCAAAGCTTCAACCGCCGACACCAGATCGCGCGCGGCATCGGACTTGAGCACAAAACCGCGTGCCCCGGCATCAAGCGACTCGCGGATGACCTGATCGGAGTCGGTGATCGTCAGGACTATGACTTTGAAGTGGGGATCATGCTGCAACAGTTGGCGTGTCGCGTCCAAACCGTTCAGGTGTGGCATGCCAATGTCCACAATCACAACATCCGGCTTCAACTCCTTCGCCATTTCAATCGCTGCGCGGCCATCGGAGGCCTCCCCGCAGACTTCCCAGCCCTCATGACTCTGCAGGAGCGCACACAGTCCACGACGCACGATTTCGTGATCGTCGGCCAGCAAGATACGCAGTTTCATGGCAAATCCTCCCTACCAGACACGGCTCCCAACATAGATTTGGACTGGCTGCGGTTTCCGCCGGGAGCCGTGAGCGAACTTGTTGCAAGCGCGGTAAAAATCCGATGCTGGCTCACCGCCTCTACTGCCTCCAGCAGATCGCGTGCGGCATTCGACTTCACAACGTACCCTCTGGCCCCCGCATCCAGCGCCTCGCGCATCATTTGCGGAGAGTCATGTTGGGTTACGAACAGAACCTCAAGACTGGAGTTTTTCCGCTTCTGCTGAATTAAACGGCAAGCTTCCAAACCGTTCATTTGCGGCATGGTGACATCGAGCACCACAACATCGGGTTGCAGGCTCTCGACCTTGACCAGGGCTTCGATCCCATCCGACGCTTCACCGACTACTTCCCAGCCCGGCCGCCCTTCCAACAGAGTCCGCAGCCCTTGCCTCACGATAGGATGATCATCCACCAGCAGTATGCGGACTGCCATAAGATTTTTCTCGGCTTCATGAGGCAGCCGCATACACATCAGTCGATACGGGTCTCTGGCTGGCTCTGGGTTCACGTTTACCCGTTCCTGCCGCAGGCTTTGCTTGCACCAGGTGGAAAGTGAATCGTTCAAAACTAACACGGTAAACCCTCCGGTCCGAATACAGGGAATCCTGTATTTTCGGGGTAGTGGGCTGTTTTGAATTTTACGGTTCCCGCCCTGCAATAAGAGCTTCGCGGTAGCACTCTTTATGAACGGCGTGGCCTTTGGAATCCGTTACACAATCTTCGAGTGGGCAGGGTTCGCCACAGATCGCACACGGCGTTACTTCCAGAACTTGGGGACTTGTCACGGCCCGCCTCCTCGACGACTTTACAGCGGGCGAAATTTTAGCACTGGAACGGGTAAAAGTTCTGTCCGGTAGCGCACGCACCCGCTCTAGGACATTTGCTTGACAACTTATGGCATAACCCGCGAAAAAACAGCCCACTACCATTTTCGGAGAGTGGGCGAAGAACCATGAAGCCCCTGCGAAGCCCCTGCCAATTCTCGCTGGGCCGGGTTTTTCTTGGGTCTTAGTGGACAGAATTCACTGTTGGGAAATAGGTTCCGGCATGCAATAGTACGTCCACTGCCTGGACGATGGAACCAACATCTGATTTTGCGCAGGCTCCACGGATCCCCACCCTGCGGGCCTCCTCAGCCAGTTGTCTGGATAGATGAATGGTGACCATCAAGATGGGGATTTCAGGGAAAAGTCCCGTGATTTGCCGGGCAACCTCGAGTCCGTTGAGATCGGGCATCTGGAAATCCAGCAAAATCATATCGGGCGGGTTACTCTTGACCCTTTGCAGTGCTTCTCCTCCAGTTCGAGCCTCGTCGCAAACTTGCCAGGTGCTCTGCTGCTCGAGCAGAGCCCGAAGATAGTGCCGGACCGCCGGGTTGTCGTCTACAACAAGAATTCGAACCAAGCGGCACCTTCCTACGCGCTCGACACGGACAGGCTTCAATGTCCTTTGCTGTGACCTTCCGCCTTATGCTTCTTCAGCACTGTCCGCGCAGCGACTTCCTTGGCCCGGTCACCGTAGCGTCCCGACCGTTGCGCACTTTCTTTGATATGTTCGTACTCCCTCTGCTCTTTTGCGCTGACACCGCGAAGATGTCTTTTCCCTGGCATCTGCTCCTCTTACATCATTACTCTGTTCCTCCTACCATAGGAGTTCCAGTCGCCCGGTCGCAATACCGTAAACTCCTGAGCACCTGACAGTGCATAGCTGGTGCCTCGTGGGAGACGTTCGGTCACCGGACTAGCTGCAGCCGGCGCAGGACTCTCCGCTTGGGAAATAACAAGTCGCGCATCTTCATCTTCGCTTTGTGCAGTTGCGATTTTGAATTGCCGACTGAACAGTCCAGCATCTCAGCAATCTCATGATGCTGGTATCCTTCAACCTCGTGCAGGGCGAAAATCTTTCGGCATCCCTCGGGTAGCTCTTGCATGGCGCGACACAACGCAATGCGGTCGATCACGCCTCTGAGCCGCGGGTCAGCTCTGCCGATGTCGTGCCGTAAAGACGCCGACTCTGGCGACACAGGCTCGTCAAGAGATACCGGCGGGGATTTGCGGCGGCGCAGCTTCATCAGCACGGTGTTGACGGCGACCCGGTGCAGCCAGGTGGAAAAGGCAGAGTCGCAACGAAACGAGCCGACGCTGCGAAACACCTGCAGGAACGCTTCTTGGGTCAGGTCTTCCGCTTCAGCTATGTCCTTCGTCATCATTAAACACACGGAATACACGTGCTTCTTGTGCAACTGGAAGAGCGTGGCAAAGGCCTGTTCGTCGCCGCGCTGCGCGCGCTGCACCAGGCCGCGTTCGGATTCGCCTCGATTGGTTGCTTCTTTGTCCGGAATCGCACTGGCTGCGGTCGCGGAAATCGCGCAAGTCGCCACTGTAGTCTCCTTCTTTCAAACTAGAGTGTTTGGAACTGGATGTTCCCACCGTCTTCGAGATTGCGAGGGCGCCCGCTCGAAACTTGCCGGGGCCCCAGACTCTTCCTACCTAAAGCCGTCGGACCACCCACACCTCAACGACTGGCGGTGTCTGCCCTTCCCGGCGTCTTCATCTCGCCGTGTTCCCTGGCTTGGCCTGAATATCTCCTCACCGCGGCTAGAAACGGTTCACTAGCCTCTTTAGGGCGGACTTTTCCGCTCAGGATCTCCGTGAAGGGCACGAACGCCCCGTAGAGAATTCGGGTCTCGTCTTTGTCTTGCGTGATGGCGGCACCGGTCAAATCAATTCCCGCAAAAATGCCACGGGCTCGGGAGTAAGTCAGCACCTCTGCCCTCATTTTCCAGTCGGTATCGGCGCCAGTGTCACGTCCGACTGGACCTGCGGCCGCCGAAGCATCCGCGCCCAGCTTGAATTTGGCCGACAACAGATGCTGCATTCCATCGTCATTCGTCACAACCAGCACCAGGTCGACAGCCTGACCGCCGAGCTGCAATCCCCAGCTTCCACCCGTAATGGTGATCGGCGCGGGGGCGCTCCACTGACCGCTTTCTGTTCGGCATGTAGCCACACCCTTGCCATGATTGGCCCCGAAAACCAGAGCAACTTTCACCATCGAGGGGATGACGGCTATGCACTTCGCATCGCTCATCACTTTGTCAGGGATGGCTTTGTCCGGAGCGGCCATGATTTCGTTTAGAACTTTGGTGGACGCATCGAGGCGTTTCTCGATATCCGATTGGTCTTTTTCGTCCGCAGACCAGGCCATGCTGGTGAGGAACAAAAAGCCAGCACCAAGCACCAGGAGACGCTTCGTCAAGGTAGCGCTCATTCTTGTCATAAGTGGACCTCTTCCGTGCTCGAAGTGAGCAGCTGTTTTGAATTTCCCTGCGAAGCCAACCCTAACTTTTCCGTGGTTGTGGTTCCATCCGGTTCAAGCTGTAGAGTGAAACAAGTGCACCCCGGAAAGGCGAGAAATAGTTCCAGCACCTTAGAGAGTGCTACTGCCGATAACTTCGAGGGGTACAGTCATCGCAGTACTGAGAGTGGACAATCCAAATTGTCGTTGAACACTTTCATTGAACAAGGTTCGGGGCCTTCCGCGGCCGGAAGGCCCCCTGAAAATTCTGGACGTCGTATTCGCCGACGGTTTCAGGCACACCCATCCAGAACGGCGCTGGGCTCTCGCAACACTGAATTACAGGGAATGATCAGTTCGACAAGAGTTCCCGGATGTACATTACTTAGCCGCAACTCTCCGCCAAATTCTCTGGCCCGCTGTTTCATGCCGCCGATCCCAACTCCAACGCTGTCCGGTTGCAGTTCCGCAATTTTCCTGCCGATTCCCTTGCCATCGTCACGCACGGCAACCACGATCGTCCCTTCTCTTTGAGTCAACGTAATCCACACCTTGCTTGCTTCGGAATGCCGGAAGACATTGGTAAGGGCCTCTTGAACGATTCGGAAGACCGCGGTCTCTACCTCCGCCCCCAGCCTCGGAAAATCGCCGGGCTGTACGTCGAGAGACGTTTCGATACCGCTCCGCTTGGTGAGCCCCTCAACGTACCAGGCCAGCGCGGACAGTAAGCCGACTTCATCGAGCAAGGGCGGATGCAGAAGATGGGACATGGTGCGGACTTGCTGAATCGCACTGATCAATAATGCTGCTGGCCTGAGTCCACGCATCTGCGGGCGGTTCAGCGGATTTGGCATTCTGCAGGATCATTCTGTCCAGCACCATCTTGGCCACGGCAAGTTCCTGCCCTAACCCGTCGTGCAGATCGCGCGCCAGCCGGCGGCGTTCCTGATCTTGCATCGTCATCAGGCGGATGGAAAGCCGCCGCAATTCGTCCGTCCTTCGATCGACCATTTTCTCCAGTTCGGCGGCGTTGTCGCGAATCGACTGTTCCAGCAGTTTGCTGTCCTGAATGTCAGAACAGGTTCCGTACCACTTGATGATCTTCCCCTCCAGATCTCGAATCGGAACCGCGCGAGTCCGGAACCAGCGGTAATCCGCGTCCCGGGACCGGAGGCGATACTCGGCCTCGTAGTTCGCCCCCGATTCAACACAGCGCATCCAGTCCGCCATGGCTTTTTCCTTATCCTCGGGGTGCACGTAGTCCAGCCACCCGAAACCATTCGCCGAACCTGGCGACGCGCCGGTAAATTCATAAAACCGGTCGCTCATGTATTCCCTGGAGCCGTCGGCCTTGCGACTGAAGATTATGTCTGGCGCGGTGTGGATAATGGCGTCCAGTTCCTGATTCTTTCCCACCAACTCCATGTTGAGTCGCAGCAGCAATTCCGCTTTGCGGGCCAGCTCTTCTGTGCGCTCCAAGCACGCGCTGCTCCAGTTCTCGATTCAGGGCTTCGAGCTGCCGCGTCTTGCGGTGCAACTCGGCGAATACTCTGACTTTCGCGCGCAAAAGCTCGGGAACGACCGGAACTGAAATGTAGTCGACGGCTCCGTGCTCGTATCCTTTGAGCTGGTCCAGGTCGGTCAGATGCACGGCCGAAACAAAAATGATTGCGGTCCGCTGAAAACGTGGATGCTGGCGAATCATCGCAGCCAATTGAAAACCATCGAGTTCCGGCATGCTTACGTCCATCAGCACTACGGCAACGTCAGTCTTCAGCAGAACTTCAAGGGCCTCCTTCGCCGAAGTGGCTTTGATCAGGTTCTCGCCCAGTCCACCGAGCATGACCTCATAGCTGAGCAGCTTGGCCGGCTGATCATCCACCATGAGGATATTGACCTTCTCGTTTGTGCCCATGAGTCCTAGCTTCTCTCCGTTCCAGTGTCGGGGCAAAAGTGCTGCCGCGGCCAACTGCTATCTGTGAAGCCACATACGCAGCGACGAGAGCAGTTGCTCCGTATTGACGGGCTTGGCCAGGTACTCGGACGCTCCGGCCTCAAGACATTTCTCCCGGTCGCCCTTCATTGCTTTCGCCGTCAGCGCAATGATCGGCAAGCGCCGGAACGAAGGGTTCTGCCGGATCACCTGCATGGTCTCGTAGCCGTCCATCTCCGGCATCATAATATCCATCAATACAATCGCAATATCCGGCGTCGATTCTAGCTTGGCGATCGCTTCCCGGCCAGTTCCGGCAGTGATCACGGTCATGCCTCTACGTTCAATAACACTGCTGAGGGCGAAAATGTTGCGCACGTCATCGTCTACTACCAGCACTTTCTTTCCCACAAGAGCATCGTCCGAGTGGTGCAACCGGTCGAGCAGTTTCTGTTTTTCCACCGGAAGATCGGCGACCACACGATGCAGGAATAATGCAGTCTCATCCAGCAGGCGTTCCGGCGATTCCACTCCCTTTACCACAACGCTGCGCGCCAGCGAATGCAGACGGGCATCCTCCTCCGGAGAAAGTTCTTTGCCGGTAAAGACTACCACCGGCAAGTCGCTCAGTGACGGAGTGTCGCGGAAACGTTCCAGCACCTCGAAACCTGATATGTCGGGCAGTCGCAGGTCAAGAACGACGCAGTCGAAGGCCTGTTCGTTAACGGTCTGGATTGCATCCGAGCCCGTGGCAACGACCGTCACGTCAATGTCGTCATAACCCAGCAGTTCCTTGATGCTGAGCTGCTCGGCGGGATTGTCTTCCACTACCAGCAATCGCTTCCGCCGGGGAGCGGAATATTCCTTGATGCGGGCCAACGCCGCTTCCAGACCCTCCGGCGTGGTTGGTTTTGTAACAAATGCAAACGCACCGCGAGCCAGGCCATGATGCCGGTCTTCGTCCAGCGTCAGCATCTGAACCGGAATGTGCCGGGTTGCCGGATCCTGCTTCAAGTGGTTCAGGACTGTCCAGCCCAGCATATCGGGAAGGAAAACGTCCAGCGATACTGCGGTCGGATGGTACTCCTGGGCCAGCGCGAGAGCTTCCGCACCCCGGGTCGCCACAAGAACTTTGAATCCCTTGTCCCGAGACAGATCGCACAACACACGCGCATAGTGGGGATCGTCTTCCACAATCAGCAAGACGGCATCGTCCGGCTGCAGATTTTCCCGGTCATCGGGAATTTTTTCGACCGGATGTTCCACGACAGATAACGGTGCCGGGGAAACCGACGACGGAGATTTTCGTTCGAGCGCCGCAGCGCTGGCTGTGGATGGCCCTACATACGTCTGAGGCAAATACAGAGTGAACGTGCTGCCCTTGCCCGGAGTACTGCGCAACTGGATTTCTCCGCCCAGCAGACTGGCCAGCTCGCGGCTGATCGCCAGCCCCAGGCCCGTGCCGCCGTACTTGCGGCTGGTGCCGGCATCTGCCTGCTGGAACGCCTCAAAGATGATCCGCTGCTTTTCCTGCGGAATGCCGATACCGGTATCGGCAACTTCAAAAGCTACGACGGATGCCGCCTTTCCCAGAATCGGGTGACCCTCGGTCCAACCGCCCCGGGCTAAAGAGACCGACAGGCGCACGCCTCCCACTTCAGTGAACTTGAAGGCGTTGGACAGCAGGTTTTTCAATACTTGCTGCAACCGCTTCGAGTCGGTAACTACGCTCCGGGCAAGGTGCGGATCGGTCTGCACCTCGAAGTCGAGATGCCGGTTTTCCGCTTCATGCCGGAACGGACGTTCCACCGAGTCCAGCAGGCTGGCGAAGTAGACTTCCTCTGCCTCCACCGAGACAGTTCCGGATTCGATTTTCGACAGATCAAGAATGTCCGTGATCAGGTTCAGCAAGTCTGTCCCGGCCCCATGAATCGTGCGGGAGAACTCAACCTGTTTCGGCGTCAGGTTGCCGTCCGGGTTATCGCTGAGTTGCTGGCCGAGCACCAGGATGCTGTTGAGTGGGGTCCGCAACTCATGAGACATGTTGGCGAGGAATTCGGACTTGTATTTCGAAGTCAAGGCCAGTTCTTTGGCCTTTTCCTCCAAGGCTCGCCGGGCTTGCTCGATTTCCTGGTTCTTGCGTTCGACCTCAACGTTCTGTTCGGCAAGCTGCTGCGCTTTTTGCGCCAGTTGCTCGTTCGTCTGCTGCAACTCTTTTTGCTGCATCTGCAGTTCGGTGGCCAATTGCTGGGACTGCTTCAACAATCCCTCGGTTTGCATGGTGGCCTCGATACTGTTCAGCACAATGCCGATGCTCGCCGTCAGCTGTTCAAGAAATGCCAGATGGGAGGTTGTGAAACTGCTCAACGAGGCCAGTTCGATAACCGCTTTGACCCTGTCTTCAAATAGCACAGGGAGCACGATCACGTTGCGCGGAACAGCCTCGAACAGACCCGACCGAATCGAGATGGTGTTTGGCGGCAATTCGGAGATCAGCATCCGCCGTTTTTCCGCGGCGCATTGTCCCACCAGTCCCTCGCCGAGCTTCAACCTCCGGAGATGCCCGTCTTCGCCGTCGCCGGCAAATGCCGAGAGCAGCACCATCTCTGCCGATTCCTCGCTTCCCATTTGATAGATCACGCCTTGTTGGGCATTGACCAGAGGTGTCAGTTCCGACAGGAGCATGCGTCCCACCGTTGTCAGATCGCGTTGTCCTTGCAACATGCCGGTGAAGCGAGCCAGGTTCGTCTTGAGCCAATCCTGCTCCGTGTTGCGGTCGGTGGTGAGCCGAAGATTGTCGATCATGGTGTTGATGTTGTCTTTCAACTCGGCCACTTCACCGCTCGCTTCCACTTGAATGGACCGCGTGAGGTCGCCCTTGGTGACAGCAGTCGCCACTTCAGCGATGGCCCGCACCTGATTAGTCAGGTTATCGGCCAGCAGGTTCACGTTACCCGTGAGATCCTTCCACGTACCCGCAGCGCCGGGCACATTGGCCTGGCCACCGAGCCGGCCTTCCACGCCGACTTCGCGCGCAACGGTAGTAACCTGGTCAGCGAAAGTGGCCAGCGTGCCCGTCATGTTGTTGATAGTTTCTGCTAGCGCGGCAACCTCGCCCTTTGCGTTTACGGTCAGCTTCTGAGTGAGTTCGCCATTAGCGACGGCGGTCACCACTTTGACGATGCCGCGCACTTGCTCCGTCAGGTTAGCGGCCATCACGTTCACGTTGTCGGTGAGATCCTTCCACGTTCCCGCAACGCCCGGCACCTGCGCCTGTCCGCCCAGCTTGCCTTCCGTACCCACTTCGCGAGCTACGCGAGTCACTTCGGCAGCGAAGGCGTTGAGCTGATCCACCATCGTGTTGATGGTGTTCTTGAGTTCGAGAATTTCTCCTTTCACGTCTACCGTAATTTTGCGCGATAAGTCACCGCGGGCCACAGCAGTGGTGACTTCGGCGATGTTGCGCACCTGGCCGGTGAGGTTTCCGGCCATCGCGTTCACGGAGTCGGTGAGATCCTTCCACGTTCCCGCCACACCGGACACATTGGCCTGTCCTCCGAGCCGGCCTTCGCTGCCCACCTCGCGCGCCACGCGCGTTACTTCAGCGGCGAATGATCGCAATTGTTCGACCATCGTGTTCAGCGTTTCTTTCAACTGCAAGATTTCGCCGCGTACGTCCACCGTGATTTTCTTCGAGAGATCGCCGTTCGCAATAGCCGTCGCGACTTCAGCGATGTTACGCACCTGGCCGGTGAGGTTGCTGGCCATGAAGTTCACGTTGTCCGTAAGATCCTTCCACGTTCCGGCGACACCTGGGACCTGTGCCTGACCGCCCAGTTTTCCGTCGGTGCCGACTTCGCGGGCCACGCGAGTCACTTCGCCGGCGAATGCGTTGAGCTGGTCGACCATCGTGTTGATGGTGTTCTTGAGTTCGAGAATCTCCCCTTTCACATCGACCGTAATTTTGCGCGACAAATCACCGCGAGCCACGGCAGTGGTCACCTCGGCGATGTTACGAACCTGGCCCGTGAGGTTTCCGGCCATCGAGTTGACGGAGTCCGTTAGATCCTTCCATGTGCCGGCAACGCCAGGCACGTTCGCCTGCCCTCCCAAACGCCCTTCGGTGCCGACTTCGCGGGCCACGCGCGTTACTTCGCCGGCGAATGCGTTGAGTTGGTCCACAGTTGTGTTGATGGTCTCTTTGAGCAGCAGAATCTCGCCGCTAACGTTCACGGTGATTTTCTTCGAGAGATCGCCGCTGGCAATCGCCGTCGATACTTCAGCGATGTTGCGCACCTGGCCCGTCAAGTTGCTGGCCATCGAGTTGACGGAGTCGGTGAGGTCCTTCCATGTGCCGCCCACGCCGGGTACCTGTGCCTGGCCACCCAGTTTGCCGTCGGTCCCCACCTCACGCGCGACGCGCGTCACTTCCGACGCAAACGAACGCAACTGGTCAACCATCGTGTTGATGGTGTCCTTGAGCTCGAAGAATTTCGCCTCTGACGTCGACCGTGATTTTGCGGGACAAGTCGCCGCGGGCTACGGCCGTTGCGACTTCGGCGATATTCCGTACCTGGCCGGTGAGGTTGCTGGCCATGAAGTTGACGTTGTCCGTGAGATCCTTCCATGTGCCGGCCACGCCAGGCACCTGCGCCTGCCCGCCCAGTTTGCCTTCCGTGCCGACTTCGCGGGCCACACGCGTCACTTCGCCGGCGAACGCGTTGAGTTGGTCCACCATGGTGTTGATGGTGTTCTTCAGTTCAAGAATTTCGCCTTTCACATCGACCGTGATCTTGCGCGACAAATCTCCGCGGGCCACGGCGGTTGTCACTTCTGCAATGTTGCGCACCTGGCCTGTGAGGTTTCCGGCCATCGAATTGACCGAGTCCGTGAGATCCTTCCAAGTTCCCGCCACGCCGGGCACGTTCGCCTGTCCGCCCAAACGGCCTTCAGTACCGACTTCGCGCGCCACGCGTGTCACTTCACCGGCGAAGCGGTTCAGCTGATCTACCATCGTGTTCAGCGTTTCTTTAAGCTGCAAAATTTCTCCGCGGACATCGACTGTAATTTTGCGCGAGAGATCGCCGGTTGCAATCGCCGTTGCCACCTCGGCGATGTTTCGTACCTGGCCGGTGAGGTTGCTGGCCATGAAGTTCACGTTGTCCGTCAGATCTTTCCAAGTGCCGCCAACTCCGGGCACCTGGGCCTGTCCGCCCAGCTTGCCTTCCGTACCCACTTCACGCGCCACGCGGGTAACTTCGCCGGCGAACGCGTTGAGCTGATCCACCATCGTGTTGATGGTGTCCTTGAGCTCGAGAATCTCGCCCTTTACATCGACCGTAATCTTGCGCGACAAATCGCCACGCGCGACAGCCGTGGTTACTTCGGCGATGTTCCGCACCTGAGCCGTTAAGTTGCCGGCCATGGCGTTGACCGAGTCCGTAAGATCCTTCCACGTACCAGCCACGCCCACCACGACGGCTTGACCGCCCAGCTTGCCGTCCGTACCCACTTCGCGAGCAACGCGCGTTACTTCAGAGGCAAACGATCGCAGTTGATCCACCATGGTGTTGATGGCTTCTTTGAGCTGGAGAATTTCGCCGCGCACATCGACCGTGATTTTGCGGGAGAGATCGCCGCTGGCAACAGCAGTTGCCACCTCAGCGATATTGCGAACCTGGCCGGTGAGATTGCTGGCCATCGAGTTCACCGAGTCCGTGAGATCCTTCCACGTTCCGGCCACGCCCGGCACTTGTGCCTGTCCACCCAGCTTGCCGTCCGTGCCCACCTCGCGCGCCACGCGCGTTACCTCGGCGGTGAAGACGCTGAGCTGTTGAATCATGGTGTTGACGATGTTGGCGGAGCGCAGGAACTCTCCTTCCAGCGGCCGTCCGTCCACATCCAGGCGCACCGTCTGGGTCAGGTTCCCCTGGGCGACGGCCGCGATGGCGCGGGTCACGCCCTCAGTTGGCCGCAGCAAGTCCTCAACCAGCGTATTGATCGAGACTTCCATCGCGCCCCACGCTCCTCTGGATTCGTGAAAGCGGGTGCGCTCGCGAGTCCTGCCTTCCTTGCCCACCACCTGCCCGACGCGCTTCAGCTCTTCGGCCATCTGCTGGTTGGCGGAAACAATGGAATTGAATGTATCGGCAATTTTTCCCGCCAGTCCGGTCCAGGAGCCCGGAAGGCGCACGGAAAAGTTGCCATCCCGCATAGTCTGCAGGCTGGCCAGAATCACACTAAGATCGCCCGAAGCAGGCTGAGCAAGAAGGACAGAATTCCCGTTATGCTTGCTCTCCCGACTTTCATCGGATGCACCATTGGCCACGGCAATCGCCGGGGCCTGATTATTTTTCTTCATGGTCTTCTCCAGGACCGGGGGAGTATGTGGGCGCTTCGACAAGCCGTTCATAGCTTGGTCTTGTTTTGAATGTGAACCTACAGGAATTCACCGACGAAACTCAATTGGAACACGAAGAATTGCAGGCTGGCTCTAGGGTCTTTACTGTATAGCGCCCCGGTCGCAACTATCTTTGCTTGTTTCTTCCGACACTAGGGTGATTCGTTCCGGAGAATGGTCACCAAGCTTCGCCGAGTAACTCCGCACGCCGTTCCAGATCGCTGCGCAGCCTCCCGGCTGTCGAAACCGGATCATTCGCCAGCGCGCCTATCCGATAGGCAAATCAGCACCATCAGGCCGTGGCTGCGACACTCAATCTTCCTTCCAGCGTGGCTGCCTCGTGGGCTCCGGTGTGCCGCAGTACTTCTCGTGCCCACATTGTTTTCGCACCCTCCGCGCAGGAGACGTACACCAGGACGCCAGGATCAACAAGCTGATCCTCGAACCGTTCCGCGTCTTCCTCCGTAAAACCGAGCCCTACCAGCGTTCTGGCATTCCCACAGAGAGCCGGGGCCTCCCGCGCCACCATAAGAGCATGAAAGAACGCCTGCGACCGGATGAAGAAACCTACGGTCGGAATCAGCACCGCACCGAATTCCGAGAGCCAGCCAATCAGCCCGGCCGTCACCGCGCTGGTTTCCATGTCGGAATTAAACAGCCTTGCGTCCCGAACCATCGACGCAATGGGATGAGCGGGTGACAGCATCATGCAAATATCTTCGTTTTCGAAGCCGGCTTGGTTTAGATTACGCACGATGTCAGATAAGGCGACGTCTTGGGAGTAAATTCCGTATGCGGCTGCTGCGTTCACGGCCATAGCAAGTGCTCCAAATCGGTGATGCTCGTCCTGCTGGAGTTCATATCCATCCTGCGAGACTTCGAGACTTAATGATGGGGAAGCGCCAAAACTTGCTGGGCGCTCGATTTACGGCTGATAGGGCACAGAACTGGACCGCCCCGCTCCATCACGGCTGAATCACTCGCAAAATTACGCGCTCCAGCGAGCCATAGCACTCGGGTAAATCATGTAGATCCCCAAGATAGTTTTGTGGAAATTGGCACACTGCGCGCTGATCCATCTAATGCGACAAAAGCAGAAGCGTGGGGAGTTTTCTACCGTGCGACCGGTCCCTTGGCAAGAATTTCTTGGTCCTTGGTCTAAAGTTCACAGTTCGCCTGGATGCTCGTTGGCTAGGTTCTTGTTTTGTTAGCGGCAACCTGCCCCGTGACGATTGGCAAGCTTGTTGCAGCACGATCTTAGAACGCAAACGCGATTCCCGGAGGTTTCACCATGAAGAAGTTTCTGCTGCATTTCTCTTTGGCCACAGCTGTCACTCTTTTGACTTTAGCCATCGCACCGTCAATGTATGCGCAACAGTCCGATCAAGACCCCGCTTCAGCAACGCCGCAGCAGCGGGCCGCCGCCCAGCCGCAACAACAGAACGAGGCCCAGATGCCCGCCTCTGGCGATACCACGACGCACGATGCCAAGGCCTTCACCGGCCGTATTGCGAAAGAAAACGGGGAACTCGTCTTGAAGGACCCAGTCACGAAGGTCAGTTACAAACTCGACGACCCGGCAAAGGCCAAACAATATGTGGGCAAGCAGGTGAAAGTGACCGGCAAGCTCGACATGAATAGCAACACCATCCAAGTAGATGGCATCGAACCACTTTCGTAAGTTCCAACGTTTCTGCAGGCGCCTTGAGTTCCGTGCGCGGGGGGAATTTACTCCTCCGCGCGCTGAACTCGTAGTGCAGATGATTGGAAAATATGTTCCGTTCCGGGCGTCTTCGCTAGACGCAGATACAGTAACTACTCCAAGTTAACCATGAGTGTCCCTGTATTCCTTTATCGTCTGTACCGTAGATGTACAAATTTCACGCGCCAAAGCTCTTGATCCACGGAACAATTTGCGCTTTCGTCATTCCGGGCGCGACATGTCTCGACATTCTGGGTTTTCTTTTCCTGAGCGCCATAACGTCGAAACTGAAGAACATAGGAGAGTCACTATGAAGACCGCATTCAGGTTCGCATGGTTGGGCGCAGTGCTCGCGACCTTCGCGCTGCCAGTTGTGGGGCAGAGCACAAACGCGTCCGCCCAGGGTTCGGCTACGGCGTCCACGCCAGTTACCGGCCAAACCCTTCAGCAGCGTCAAGAGAACCAGCAGGACCGCATCGCTCAGGGCGTGAAGAGTGGCGAACTCACCCCCGCCGAGGCGGCTAGCCTGGAGAGCAAGGAAGCGAAACTCAATCAGGAAGAGAGCGCCATGAAGAAAGTGGACGATGGTCATCTGACTGCCGCTGAGAAAACGAAGATCACGCAGCAGCAGAACCGAATCACTCAGCAGATCAAGCAGGACGAACACAACGCGGCCAAGCAGCCCTCGAATCCGGTCGGCGTGATTGGGCAGCGCGAGGAGAATCAGCAGGACCGCATCGCGCAAGGCGTAAAGAGCGGCGCGATAAGCGCCACGCAAGCCGCTCACCTGGAGAATAACCAAGCGAAGATCAACAATGAAATGCGCAAGGACCGTGCGGCTAACGGTGGCAAGCTGACCGACCAGGAAAAGGCGCAGATTAACAACCAGCTGAACCGTCAGTCCCTTCAGATCCATCAAGCCATGCACCATGGCGGCCGCCGGTAAAAGCGGACGACTTGGAAGAAAGGAAGACGCCCCCGGCGCCAGCCGGGGCGTTTCTTTGTCCGCTCCGCCCGAGGTGCCGAGAACCAGAAGTCGACTTCCGGGTAAACACCTCTGATTTCCGCGAAACGGGGACGCCGGGCCATGGTGAACGATCTTGCCAGATTCGCTTGTTGCGTAGCCGGGTCTCCATCAGCCAAGAGTGAGAGGGTAGAATTGCTGCTGCGTTTGCCGCTATCGACCTGGCAGACCAGAATGCGGAGTCCTTCGAATCGGAACCGTTTTGAGGATCGCCGCGCTGCCATTGAACTGGGTTAGGAATCATGGTTGGGAAACGACTCTACGGCAAGACGGCTCTCATTACAGGGGGCGCTGGCGGTATTGGCCGCGCCACGGCACTGCTTTTTGCCAGCGAGGGCGCGGCAGTGGGCATTGTTGACTTGAACCAGGAACAAGGACAGGAGGTCGCACGCGAAATCTCCATCGCTGGCGGCCGCGCGATATTTGAACGTGCTGACGTGACCCGCCCTGGCGACTGCCAGCGCGTGGTCGAGCGCACGGTCCATGAATTCGGTGGCATTCACATCCTCTTCAACAATGCGGGCATCATCCGCCGAGCCTCGGTCGTTGAGATCAGCGAGGAAGATTGGGACTCGGTGATGGCAGTCAATGTAAAATCCATGTTCCTTATGTCCCGCGAAGTAGTCGCCATCATGGCAAGGGCAGAAGGCGGTTCGATCATCAACACCGCTTCCGGGTGGGGCGTGGTGGGAGGTCTGCGTGCCGCCGCCTATTGCGCATCAAAAGGCGCAGTCGTACAGCTGACCAAGGCCATGGCCATTGACCACGGCCGGCAGAAGATTCGCGTAAACTGCATCTGCCCAGGCGACACTGATACCGCGATGCTGCGAAGCGAAGCGCGGCAATTGGGCGAGGCAGAAGATCGATTTCTCGCCGACTCGGCCAATCGCCCTCTGGGCCGGGTTGGCAGGCCGGGAGAGATCGCGCAAACCGCACTGTATCTTGCCAGTGATGCCGCATCCTTTGTGACCGGGGCGGCGCTGGTGGTTGACGGAGGAGGTCTGGCGGGATCCGCATAAGAGCATGCGATTGGAACATAAAGTCGCTCTGATCACCGGTGGCACATCCGGCATTGGCGAAGCCACGGCGGTCCTCTTCGCCAAAGAAGGCGCCAAAGTCACGATCACAGGCCGCAACGAAAAGCGCGGCCATGCCGTTGCCGAAAAAATCATGAACGGCGGCGGCGAGGCGATTTTCATTCGCGCCGACGTGCGCAGGGCCGAGGAATGCCGCCATGCCGTCGATGAGACGCTGCGTGCCTTCGACCGTCTCGACATTCTCTTCAACAACGCTGGTGTTTTCTACCCGCACACCGCTCTTGACTGCACGGAGGAAGAGTGGGACCTGCAGATGGATGTCAATCTGAAGGGAACTTTTCTGATGTCAAAGGCGGCTTTGCCCCGCATGATCGAGCAGCACCGCGGAGTGATCATCAACAACAGTTCCGGATGGGGGATTGCGGGCGGCGACGCCGCGGTTGCCTATTGCGCCTCCAAAGGTGGCGTTGTGCTGTTGACTAAGGCTATGGCTATCGACCACGGGCGGCAAGGAATCCGTGTGAACTGCATCTGCCCCGGCGACGTCGACACGCCCATGCTTCCCGAAGATGCGCGCCTGCGCGGCTTGAAATGGGAGGATTATCTGGCGGGATGCGCCAACCGTCCCCTGGGGCGAATCGGCACAACGGACGAGATCGCGAAGGCGGCATTGTTTCTGGCCTCGGATGATTCGTCCTTCATGACGGGCGCCTCGCTGGTGGTTGACGGCGGTGGCACGGCGGACTGATGATGCGCGGCACGGATCGAATGTCCGATATGAATTCAATGCACACGATGGGAACACGCCATACGCATAATCGTACCCGCTCCCAACAGTGGTTTGAACGCGCTCAGCAATCGTTGGTCGAAGGCGTGAACTCGCCCTCGCGTGGCACGACTGTGTATACCCCCGGCCCGATCGTACTGGAACGCGGCCAAGGGTCGCATGTATGCGACGCGGATGGCAATGAATATGTCGACTTCATGATGTCGTTCGGCGCCCTCATCCACGGGCACGCTCATCCAACCCTGGTTAAGACGGTTTCTGAGGCCATGGCGGAAGGCTCCCACTTCGCCGCCGCGACTTCCGCGGAAGTGGAGGCCGCAGAGTGTTTTCGCCGCATGGTGCCGTCGGCCGAGGTCGTCCGCTTCACCAACACGGGAAGCGAAGCGACTATGCTCGCTTTGCGCCTGGCCCGCGCGCATACCGGCCGGCGTAAATTCCTGAAGTTCGAAGGACACTATCACGGATGGTACGATCCTTATCTCCTGAACGCGCACAGCCATCCGCCAGAGCAGCTGGGCCCAGTGGAGAACCCGGCGCGCATCCCGGATTCCGACGGTATCCCGCCCTCGACCTTCGACGACGTAGTGTTGGCCCCGTGGAACGATGTGGCCGTGCTCGAACATGTGCTGGGGAAGCATGGGCGCGAGCTGGCCGCGGTGATCACCGAACCGATCATGGCTAACATGGGTTGTATCCTTCCGCGCGATGAATACCTTCAGCGCCTGCGCGAACTCACGCGCGATTGTGGCGCAATGCTGATTATGGACGAAGTGGTCACCGGCTTCCGCTACGCGCCCGGCGGGTGCCAGGAATATTACGGCGTCCAGCCTGATATCAGCACCTTCGGCAAGGCTCTGGGCGCGGGCTTTCCCGTGGGGGCAGTGGCGGGACCCCGTTCGATCCTGGAGCGCATGCGCTGGAGCGAAAACATGGTCCTGCACTATGGCACCTTCAATGGGCACCGCCTGACCATGAAAGTGGTTGCTGCCAATCTGGACATGCTCTCCGCCGAACACACGTATCGCAAGCTTCACGCGGTTGGCAACGACGCCATTGCCGGCCTCCGGGAAGTATTTCGCCGGCGCCAGGTCAAAGCGATCGTGCAAGGCTTCGGACCGATGTTCCAAATCTACTTCACTGAACGCGATGCCATCCACGACTACCGCGACTACTGCAAGTATGTGGATGCGAAGCTCTATTCGCGCTTTGTACACCGGCTGCTCGATCGCGGCATCTATATGACGCCCTCCAACGGCCTGCACTGGATTATCTCGACGGCGCACACGGATGCCGATGTGCATGCGCTTGTGGAGGCCGCCGTCCAGGCGTGTTCAGGACTCTCGTGAAAGCCACCGTCTTTCTCGGTGGTGGTCGTATCACCAGCGCGCTGCTGGCGGGATTGCGGCTGGCGGGGTACAGCCAGCCCATCGTCGTGCATGACCGGCATTCCGAAAAACTGCAACAACTCAAGCGGCAGTTCGGCACCGCCGTCGAACCGGATCTGCATCGGGCCGTGGAATCGGCTCACCTGCTGATTATCGCGGTGCGGCCAGACTCCGTGCGCGGGTTGCTGAAAGAAATCGGAACAATCAGCCGACGACTGACGGCAGTGAGTCTGGCAGCCGGTTTTCCTCTCTCCAAACTGCGGGCCGGGCTGGGGCCGCCGGTGCGCTGGGCGCGGGCCATGCCCAGCCCTGTGAGCCGCAGCGGCCGAGGGCTTACGGCGCTGACCTTTGGCCGGGGCCTATCCATCGCGGCGCGCGAGGAAGTCCGGGATTTGTTTGCCCTGGTCGGTGCCGTGCTGGAAATCCCGGAGAACCGGTTTGACGCCTTCACTGTTGCTTTCTCAAGCAGTCACGGTTATCACGCGCTGGCAACGCTGATCGACGCGGCCGAAGCCATTGGACTCGACCGCAAGAGCGCGCGCGTGGCTGCCACTCACGCTCTGGTGGACGGTGTTGCGGCATGGCGCGAAGGCAATTTGACCTTGAAGGATCTGTTACAGGAGGCGGCTACGCCCGGCGGCACTGCGGCCGCGGTGATGGCGTCACTGGACGACGCTGGATATCCAAGGATTGTCGCGCACGGGTTGCGTGCCGGAATCAGGCAAGCGCGGAAGAACGCCAGGCAGTGATCAAGGACCCGTTTCTGGAGCACCTATAAACCGGCATGATACGCGCCCAGCTGTTGCTGAATTAGCAACACGCCACGAGTTCCCTAGTGCCTTCTAATGGGGAAGTAGTTCTGCGTCGTCGGCCATGCAGGGCGCTCAGAAGCGTATCTTCGAGAGCAAGGCGGCCGGGTCGCCGCTGTAATCGGAAAGGATACCTATGGGGCCAGCTAAGGTTCGGGCGACGAGCGCCGGTATTTGGGTCATCGACGCTCTCCTGGCTCCCCAGGAATGTCGAGCGCTGGTTCGATGTGCCTCCCTGGCTGGATTCGCAGATGCCCATCAGCATTTAGCGGGTCGTCACAACGCCGAGGCGTTCGTGGAAAACACCGGCCTCGCTACGCTCCTGGAAGCAGAGCTTTTGTCTTGCGGTCTTCACGTCGAGTTGGATGACCTTTTAGAAATCTACCGATATCTCGAAGGCCAGCACATCACCGCGCACGCCGACAGAGGCCGCACGATTCGTCACCAGTGCCAGAGCAACTCCGCATTATTGATATACCTGTCTGACGATTTCCAGGGAGGTCGGACGATTTTCACCAACAGAGGGACTGCTGTGAGGCCATCGGTGGGTCGAGCGGTGCTTTTCGAGCATGGCATACTCCACGCTGCCGAAGCCGTCTCCGGAGGGATAAAGTACGTCGCTCGAATCGACGCTCATGTCAACCTGTTCGCCGATTCCGGTTTGCGCATCGGCGAACCATCTCCAGGTAATGACTGACATACGGTCGCTCGCTGAACTCTCGACAGGCCATCTCGCGGGCATTGCTTCCTAGACGCATCCGCAATTCTGGGCTCAGCAGCAGCTCGCGAATTCGGTCAGCCAGGTCTTCGTGATTCTCTGGGGCACAGAGCAGCGCCGTCTTGCCGTGCTCCAGATACACCGCCATTCCGTCCACCCGGGACGCCACAATTGGTTTTCCCGCAGCCATCGCCTCCACAGCGACTCGCGGCATGGCGTCCGTCCGCGAAGGAATCAGCACCATCTTTGCCGACCGAATGTGCTCGATCGCCTCTCTGTGCGGAAGATAGTCTACGAGTTCGATAGGATCGCCCGGACTGATGAGGAGGGCCAGATCCTTGAAGCCCGCCGCGCTCCCAATGATGAGCAGGCGTTCAGCGGCGAACTCCGGCAAGAGCCTCTTGAATGCCCGAATGGCGACGTCGGCGCCCTTCAAATGGAGAGGTGTGCCGATGAGGAGCAGATAGTCCTCTTTCTGCGACGGCTCAACAGCGTGGATCGGGGTGAAGTCCGGGAACGCACTGCAATCGTTGCACGAGAGGCGGCGGGAAACCTGCGCGATCTGTCCGGGGAAGATCTGCTTGATGTGGTCGGCTCCCCCTAGAACAGCGGCCGCGCCACGCTCGTACAGAAACGCAAGAATGCGCTTGAGCGCCCGCCAGCGTGGGCTGCGGAACTCGACGATCTTCCGCGGGACAATGGGTAACTCGATGATCAGCGGCCGGGAAAGCAGCCGCTTCAGAATGATGCCTGCAACCGCCGTCTTGAACAATCCGGAAGCGACTATTAGATTGTAGTGTTCACCCGAGTCGACAAGCGTTCTGGAGATTCGGATGTATTCCCGGATGTCTCGCAGAGCGCCAAAAGCAGTCGAGCGCCGGAGAGAACGAAACTCGACGTAACGGAATCTGCCGAACTCCAGGGAGCGATCGCGGGTGCTCGGGAGATCGTTCGGCGCGATAACCGTGCCTGACAGCTCCGCGCTAAGGTACTTGTATCGTGTGGGCATACCCACGGGATAGTCGTTGTACGCGAGAAAAAGGACTCGAAGGTCTGCTGCATCCGCGGCAGCGTCAGGACGGCGATTACCGATGTGCGGCATCTGGGTCAGCGCAGGCAAGCTTACCAACGACGGACGGACGGTCGCAAGCAACGCCCTCGATCTGGTGCGGCATCGGGGACCGGACGGAGTGGGAATCTGGACTTCGTCGGATAACCCACCGGTAGTCATCGGCCATCGGCGTTTGGCCATCATTGACCTCGATACTCGCGCGAATCAGCCCATGACGAGCGGCGACGGCCGCTACGTAATTACGTTTAACGGGGAGATTTTCAACTATCGCGAGATTCGACGGCGCCTTGAGGCCGAGGGTGTTGTCCTCAAGACGACATCAGACACCGAGGTGCTTCTGGAAGCAGTGGCCTGGTGGGGTCTGAACGTTCTGGAGAAACTGCGCGGATTCTTTGCCTTCGTTCTGTTCGATCAACAGGAGCGACGCTTGTTGGCCGCTCGCGACCGCTACGGGATCAAGCCCCTTTACTACACGGTTGGCCCAGAGAGGCTGGCATTCGCCTCTGAAATAAAACAGTTCCGCGCTCTTCCGAATTTCAATCGACGCCTCAATGACGAGGCCTTGATCGACTATTTAGCTTTTGGGTTATTCGATCATAGCTCTTTCACGTTCTTCGAAGGGGTTAGTCAGGTCGAGCCCGGGCAGGCCATAAGTGTCTCTTTGGACACTATCCAGGACCTGAAGATCGAGCTGAGCACGTGGGCAACCGAGCGCGGCAACGTTGTTGAGAGCGATCCTAACTCGCTGCGTACCTCTCTGACGGCGGCCGTCTCGCTGGGACTGACTTCGGACGTTCCGCTTGGCGTTGCGTTAAGCGGGGGAATCGATAGCTCGGTGGTCGCCACCATTGCCGCTAGGATTCGGCCTGCGGGGTCCAAGCGCCCGAGGGCGGTAGGCATGTTTTTCGATCAGCCTGATATAGACGAATCTCGGTACGCGCGTGCGGTCGCCGAAAGCGCGAATCTCGACCTCGTGATGGGAACGATTACATGCGACGAGCTTGAAGAACTGTTTCGGGCCACGGTGTGGAGCTTCGATGAGCCGCTCGTTCGGGCAAGCATGCTCGTGCAGATGAAGCTTTATCGAGTCTTCAAGGAAAACGGAATCAAGGTTGTATTGAGCGGTCAGGGCGGGGATGAAATGTTCTGTGGCTATCCCTTCGCTTGGCCCTCTCTGCTCCTCGACATCCTGTCGAGAGCGGGATGGTCATCTTTTGTGCAGGCGGCTCAGGCGAACTCGGTTTCGGTGCGGGCACTGTGGACGGAGCTGGCGCCGGTGGGATTCGTCGAACATGTTCTGCTGCACGCAATGCGCCAGCCTTCCATGTTCGAACAAGTATTGACGCGCTCTTTCGAAATGGATGTCGCGCGCTGCCGTGTTCGCAGAGGCCGTCTGAAGCGAAGCGTTTCGAAACTCGAGAGCCGGTCGGCAAGGTTCAGTCGCCGTCTAATGGAGGCTGGGAACCTCCCGATGCTTCTGCACTACGACGATCGTGCTGGCATGGCATCGAGCGTAGAATCGCGCCCGGTTCTCCTCGACCCAGACCTCGTGGCAACGGCGCTGGCTCTCCCCGCCGATATGAAGGCCGACGGTGCGCGATTGAAGGGCGCACTGCGCCTAGCCATGCACGATGAGCTGCCCCCAGTTGTGCGCGACCGCAAAGACAAACTCGGGTTTCCTGCCCCCGAGGGACAGTGGATGGCCGGCGCCTTCGGTGAACTTCTTGTCGCACGCGCCAAAGCCGGGCTTGAGCTGTTCTCCTCATCACTAGCTCAAGTTGTTGACGTTGATGAGATTCGCGCCAGGCTCACGGCGCGTCAGTTCCAAGGGACGCCGATCTGGATTCTGGCCAGCCTCGGCGAGTGGGGCAACCAGTTCTGAGCAGCGGCACTCGGTCCGAGGGGAAACGGGTATTGCATCGAAGAATTCGGCGGTGCTACACTTTTGCGCCACGGAGAAATCAGGAATGAACAACCAAACAGGACCGCAGTCTTTCTCCACTCGCCTTGCGGCTGCCCGTGAAGCTGACGAGGTACTGAATATCCAGAGTCCCAAAGCCGCCTTGAACGGACAGATTTCATCGGCAGATGAAGAGTTGTCGGCATGGAACAATTACGACCGCTACTTCAAGTTCGCCAGTATTGCCAGGTCCTAAGCGCGGTTCGGTTCGGCAGAGGCGTCGGACGATGCGCCAGACGACCGTCCCGCCCGAACTGAAGGGCGCCGTCTCCACGCTCCCTTGCAGAAGTGTATCCGGATGACGATCTACGACGTTCCTTTGAGGATGAGCACGCGAAATGACAGTTCAAATCGGGGGTATCGTCCACGGAGAAATTGGGCCGGTTAAGCTGCTGGTACTGCAGGGCACGCCTTTCTGCAATATCAACTGCAGGTACTGTTACCTCCCCAACAGGTCGAATACTTCGCAGATGAGCGTGCAGACCGTCGAGGCTGTCATCTCCAGACTACGCGAGGACCGGCTGTTGAAAGGGCCTCTTCTGGTCAACTGGCACGCCGGAGAACCGCTTGCGCTGCCGCCCCAGTTTTACCGCTCGAGGATCCCGGCATTCACGTCATTAGCCAAAGATGGCATTGCCGTGGAGCAGTCGCTTCAGACCAACGGCATTCTAATCAACGACGCATTTTGCGAACTCTTTCAAGAGTTCAACATCGCAGTCGGCGTCAGCGTCGATGGCCCGGCGTTCGTTCACGACCGCGAACGCCTGACGCGCTCGAGCCGCCCCACTCATGCCCGAACCGAAGCGGGAATGCGCAAACTTCGAGCGCATGGAATTACTTTCAATGCGATCTGCGTGCTGACGGATTTTTCGCTGCAGCATCCGGATGCCATCTACGAGTATTTCAGGGATTCCAAAGTCCGCGCGGTCGCCTTCAATATCGAAGAGATCGAAGGCGTGAACCAGACGTCGTCAATCTCCAACCGCGGTTACCATGATCGTTTCCGCGCGTTCCTGGAGCGACTTTGGACTCGCGTCGAGGCCGATGGAGGAGTTTTGCAGGTGCGTGAGTTCGACGACATGGAGGCGCGAATTCTAGACCGCCACCAGAGACGAAATAGTCAGACGGATCCGTTGGTAAATCTGAATGTAGCTTGGAATGGAGACTGGTCCACGTTCTGCCCGGAGTTGCTGGGCGTGTCTTTCCCGGAGTATCCAACCTTCATGCTCGGGAATGTTCATCGCGGCAGCTTGCGAGCGGCTCTTGAGACCGCGGGGTTTAAGCGCCTCTACTCTGATATTCAGGCGGGAGTGGATGCTTGCCGATCCGAATGTGCGTACTTCGAAGTCTGTGGCGGCGGCAACCCCTCCAACAAGATCTCCGAGAACGGGTCTTTCCGATCCACCGGGACCATCAATTGCCGGAACCGGATCCTTGTGGTTGGTGACTTCATGATGGACCGCATCGAGGAGCGAATCTGCGCCAAGCGATCGCCGGCCCACGCTTGATCTGGTTGAAGAAAAAATGCTCCGCGGAACCATGACGACGCCCATTTACATCTTCAATCACATACCGCGCACGGCAGGCGGAGCCGTGCTTTCGGCGTTCGCTGCCGAGTTCGAAGTCGTCTACGACTATCTGCCAAGAGAACGGTCCCGGTTTGCTCGATGGCTCGCCACGCCGGTCAGGTTGGACCAAGTGGCTCCGGGCTCGCTTGTCGCGGGACACTATACGGCTACCGGCGCGAGGCTGCATGAGCGTTATCCCCAGACTAGCGACGCCAGCAGGTTCCGGCTGATTACTTTCCTGCGCCGGCCGCATTCGTGGTGCGCGTCGCACTTGCATTATTTCGGTGCCAATGCCACTCGCCAAGCTGTCCGTGCCCATGGAGCCGAGACCGGGGTCTTCGGCCGGACATTGGGCGCTTTGCCTGATGATCCAGGCGAAGTTCTCGCTGGCTATTGGTACGTTGGTCTCACCGAATACGCGCAGACGGAGATCAACCACTTGCTCGCCCGGCTCGGCCGTCCACCGCGGACTCTGGAACAAACGAATCGATCTTCTCGGACGACCCTGAGCGCGAAAGACAAGGAGTTCGTGCGCATCTATGACCAGCGTGCGACCAGCGATCATCAGATGTACAACGCGGTGCTCGCGGGAAGGCAGGCATTCTAGCGTGGCGAAGCCGATCGTCGATGGAGCACCCATCCTGGAGATTGAAGAAGACGCGACGCTGGCAGCGCACCTGGATCCAGATTTTGGCGCTGGTCTTACCATTCCTCGCCGGAACTCGACGCCTTTCGACCTGCGCGCGATGTCGCTTCGACTGCTTGGCGAACGGGAAGCTCCGACACTTCCACCGTCTGCAGGTTGGGGTGGAACCTCGAGGATGGCGTGGTTCCATCGTCCATTTGAGTTTGCGGTCGGCGTGAATATCCTGCAGAATGCCGATGATGTGCTCAACTGGTTAGACGGGAATGATTATTGGAAGCGTCACGATGGCGGGTTCTACAACGCGGATGTCATGAGCGTCGAAAAGCTCGACCCCCCGGCGCTCTGTGCTCCATTGTTCAGGGCCGAAGGCCGTACCGGCCTGGAGAAAGCGGCCAGCCGACTCTTCGGAGAACATCTACAATTGCACGGGCCGGTGGTTGCTCACCGGATGACCACGCCGCAAGGGATCGGGATTCACTCGGACGCTCCGGAGCCGGGCGAAGAAACGCACCGGCTTGTAGTTCTGCTCGCCGATGGTTGGAGCCGCCCTCAGGGCGGACACTTTGTATTGCTCGAACGCGACAGTCCAATGTCCGCCAAGACGATCATTCCGCACAGGCACAACACGGCGATCGCATTTCGCCTGACCGGGCAATCGTTTCATGCTGTCACAACGTTGACCGCGGGGCGGAGGTTCTCTATTGTTGCATCATTTCGGCCGGCATGAGAACCTCGGGCACATACACGCATCTCACGGGAAGGGAACTCGAAGTAAATGAAAATCTGCACGAAGTGTCAGCACTCCCAAATCCGGGACACAGAAAACTATTGTCCAAATTGCGGCAGCCGGGATCTAGTTCTGGCTCCTGCCAGTTCCCAAGGCGGGATTGAACATCTAGCCTCGGCCGTGCGGGTGAGACGAATGGGGGCCTTCCTGATCGACTTGGTCATAATCATTTTTCTCTCTGCACTGAGCGCTATGCTTCCTTTTCTTGGAGTCATCCCCGCTATTGTGGTTACCCTGTATCAATTGCTGCGCGATTATAACGGCGCAAGTGTCGGGAAACGCATTTTGAGGCTCAAGGTCGTGAACCGTCACGGCGGCCCTGCGACTAGCATGCAATGCATTCTCCGCAACATGATTTTCGTTGTTCCATCGTTAGCGTTATTCATCACTGCACTGGGAATTCCTGGGGTAGGATTCTTGATCGATGGCACAGTCTTGCTGATTTTCTATAGTATTGAGGTTATTTTCCTGCTCGCCACCGGAACACGCGTTGGGGACAGGCTAGCGGGTACCACGGTGGTCAATGCATAATCACTTCATCCTACCGAGAACACTATGAATACCTCCGATCCCATCCTCCCACTCGAAACGTTACCGGTCCAACTGGACGGAGTTCAAAAGAACTTGCGAATCTTCCCGGGTATCAGTGGAAGCTCTTTTCAGCATTCCGACGATAGCAGCGCCAGCAGTGCTTTGCAGGGTGTTCCTCTGTTTCCGCAGCTGTTCTCGATGCTCAATAGCAACTACCTGGATCAGAAGAACCGGATGGGGCATCTCACCTACGAATTGCGCCTCGGGCCCACCCAGGGAGCGGCACTATATTCAAAGTGCGTGCAGGCCTGCCGAATCCTGGATCTGCCGCAACTGCCCGAATTTTATCTGAATACTCACCCGATGATTAATGCCTACTCATCGGGTGTGAATCAACCCATTGTCAGCCTCAGTTACGGATGCGTTGCCCATCTCTCGGAAGCTGAACTGCTCGCTGTCATCGGTCATGAGCTCGGTCATATCAAATGCCATCACGGGTTCAATCAATCGTTGGCCTCGTTGTTCGCCCAAGCCGGAGTTTCCGGCATTTCCAACATTGTTCCCGTGATTGGTGCCACGGCGGTTTTTGGATTCCGGGCGGCGCTTGGTCACTGGTCCCGCATGGCGGAATTTTCCTGCGACCGTGCCGCCATACTCGTCGTCCAGGATCCCCAAGTGGTCGCGGGCCTGATTGCAAAGATTGCCGGATTTTATGCAGGCGTCGTGCCTGATTTTAACTTCGAGAGCCTCTATACTCAGCTCGATGACTACGACAAGTACGACCAGAACGCCTGGCAGTCGCTGGTTAAACTCGAAAAAGTGATTTTCGACTCCATCGATGAAAGCAACACTCATCCATCTCCCGTACTGCGTATCAAACGCATCTTGGATTGGGGTAAATCGGATCATTACGAGGATATTTTGGCCGGGAAGTATACGTCCGAATCTTCCGCTACGTTGTCCGCGACCCCGATGACAAATACGATACGGTGCGCGAGTTGCGGTACCGCATTACAGCACGACGCAAAATTTTGTTCCCGATGCGGACATCGTGCTTGACGAGGATGTTTGGAAGGACGAGATTGCGACAGTACCCTGTGTCCCGCTCGGCTGTGAGGGGCTTGCCCAAACGACACCGGAAGCGTGCGGCTTCAACCTTCAGACTGGCCGCGGAACTCGTATCGCGCCTCACCAAACACGAACCGGCGCTCGTCGTCGGTCAGGCTGTCGCTTAGCGCAGCGGGCGGATCCGTCTCCGGGCTCCAGGTCTGCATAAACGGTGCGCTGTATGCGATGACCAACAATAGACGCTCTTTCGCTTGTAACGGTGGCGGAGAGCTGTGAATGAGCGTCTCGCCAAACAACAGCACATCCCCCAGTTCAGCGTCTACATAGCGGGCCATGTCTTCGTGGAATACCTGTGTGAATTCCGCAACGCTGATCTGTAGCTTATGGCTGCCGGGAATCACCCACGTACCCGTCATGTGCCCTCTGGGAGAGAGATACAAGATCATCTTCGAGAATAAGCAATGGTAATGCCCCGCGGAGTCGAAGCTGCCAAAATCTGGCCTCAACCCGCGGTGCCAGCGTCTGCTCTCCGTGGCAGGCCCGTGGCCGTTTTGGGGGGAGCGAATGAGGAACGAGCTTTCCTCAAGACGGGACGCGCCGCCCACGATGTCCTCTGCCTTGGCGCGCAGCCGAGTTTCCATGGCGAGAGAAAGGATACGCCGATCGTACCAAGTGGGACCGAAGAGAACTGTCTGATGAGGCGAATCGTAACGTGGATAGATGCTGGTTTGCTTCATCGCTGCCGCTACGTGCGCGATCCACTGGCATTCCTCTTCGCTGAGAACCTTTTTCAGAAGGACGAAGCCGTTTAAATCGAAATGTACCCGCTCCGATTTTGTTAACATTCGTGCCTGCACTCGCTTTGGGCAGCGCGGCGTAATCAAAGCGCGAGCCATCTTACAATTGCAGCGTGGCCACGCCTGGCCCACCTGCTTCAAATGGGAGAACCAACGACCTCGTGGCTCAAGCCCTCCCGATGTTGAGGATAGTGCTCAGTATATCGACCATTATTCTAGCCGCTAGTCGACGCTCGGCGCACGCCGCGCTGTGGGTAGGGCAGAATCCCTGGCTGGCCGCGAACTTCCCAGAAGAAGGCTTCTGGCCAGGGTACTTTCCGGATCTATGTCCCGGCAGCCCTTCGCCTACGGCGTCGTGCGCATCGGAGCCGCACAGCCGTCAGTCGCGGAGGTTCCTGCGAAGCTCCGCACGATCGCGCCGCTCATCGCGGCCGATACCCCGGCGCGAGAGGTATTTCTCAGAGGGCGGCCGAGCCTGAAGCGCGGATGGGACTTCATCATCAACGGTGAGCGCGACCATCACGGTCACCTTCGGATGGGAAGCGTGTGGATTGACGGATCTGCGAACCGACCGCCGTACTAAGTCTCTGGATTCAGGATTCCCCACCGATCCTATGAAGTTCGCGCGATTGGGATAGAAGAGGCCCAAGACTGGGGGATTGTTCTGGCTGCCTGCCGCATCCGAATAAAACCCAATGGTCTCAAGAGAAATCATGGCTGAAACTGGAACGCTCTTACGCCGAAGGTGACGTGCATATACCCGGCTGCACATGTTCTCGCTCTGAAGGTACGGTGGCTCCTCATTGACGAAGAACACAAAGCGCACTGTCTTCCGCAGATGGCTTTCCTTCATTAGCCGTGCGAGTTCTAGTGTGGCAGCAACGACGCGAAGCGGCGTAAGAATGAAGCCCCGGGCGTAAGCCGGGGACAAACTGGGAAGCGATCAAGCCCCGAAGGGGCGAAAGAAGGGCTACGACAAAGACTCCGTAGGGACGGCCCGAGGTTTGGCAAGACTCTAATTTGTCCCCGTCCCCGTGAGCGGCACGGTCTGGGTCGCGGTCCCGCCTTGATAGTCGGTGATACTCAGGCTGGCGCCGCGCACCCCCGTCGCCGTCGGCGTGAAAATCACGGTGAAGGTGCAGCTCGCGCCCCTGACCACGTTTGACCCGCAGTTGCTGGTTTGCGAGAAATCGGTGCTATTAGTGCCGACGATGGAAACGCTCTTGATGGCGAGAGCGATGGTGTCGGTATTGGTGAGCGTGACCGTCTGCGGCGGGCTCGATGTCCCCACTTTCTGATTGCCGAAGGTCAGACTCGTCGGCACCAGTTCGACATACGTCCCTGTGCCGGTCAGAGACACCGTCTGCGGAGTGTCAGGCGCGTTGTCGGTGATCGTGACCGTGCCGGTCAAGCTCCCGTTTTGCGTGGGCTGGAACGTCACCGTGATGGTGCACGTGCCGCCCGCCGAAACCGTAGGTGGACAGGTGTTGGTCTGCGTGAATTGACCGCTGATAGCCACGCTGGTGATGTCCAGAGTGCCGGTGCCGCTGTTGGTCAGGGTCACCGACAGCGGCGCGCTGTTGTTTTTCACCAACGTAGTGGGAAAGGTCAAGCTGGTGGCTGACAGCGTCACCGAGGGAGAGCCGCTGCTCACGCCCACCCCTGAGACCGCCAGCAATTCCGGGCTGTCAGGCGCGTTGTCAGTCAAGCTGAGGCTGGCCGTCCGCGTCCCGCTCGCCGCCGGAGCGAATGACACGCTCACGGTGCAGGTCTTACCCGCCACTACCGGCGCTGAACAAGTATTAGTCTGGCTGAACTCCGCGGCGTTGGTCCCGGTGAAGCTTACCGCGCTGATGGTCAGGTTCTTGTTGCCGGTGTTGGTGACGGTCACATTCTGTGGTGCGCTGGTGGTGCCCACGTTCTGGTTGCCGAAATTGAGCGGCGACGACAACCCCACATTCGGACTGGCGACAAACTTCGACACGAACGCGTCGTTCTTGCCCGCATTCTTGACCTGATATGCCCCCGTCGTCACCGGGAAGTCAGTCGAGCTGGTATTACCCGTCAAATAAATGTTGGGCGTGCTTCCGGTGCCCAGCGCAATGCTCTGGGTCGCCAGACCGTATTCGCTGCCCGATCCACCTAGATAAGTGGAATACAGCAGCTTCGCCAGTTTTGAATTCAGCACCGACAGGAAGGCGTTGGAAGTGGTGTTCCCGGTGCCCCCCTTCTTGGTCTGAAAACTTCCCGGAGTCACCGGAAAGTTGGTCGAGAAAGTATTGCCCCGCACGTAGACGTTGCCGGTCTTGTCCATCGCCACCGAGGCCGATCCGTCGTCGTTGGAGCCGCCCAGGTAAGTGGAGTACACCAGTCCGGTTCCCGTCGCGTTCATCTCGGTGACAAAGGCATCGTGAAAGCCGCCGGCATACGTCGTCCGGTAGGCGCCGGCGGTGGTGGGAAAATTCGTTTCCCACGTGAGCCCCGCCACCACGGCATTGCCGCCGCTGGTCACCGCAATGCCTGAGCCGCACGCGGCGCAGGCGTCAGAACTGGTGCCGGAACCGCCCAGGTAGGTGGAGTAAACTTTGGTGGTAGCCGTGGAATTGATCTTGGTCACGAAAGCCGCGGTTTGCGCCCCAATGGTGGTCTGGTAAGCACCCGGCGTGGTCGGAAAGTTGGTGGAGATGGTGTACCCGGTGACATAGGCGTTCAACGACGAATCCAGCGCCAGCGCATAGCCGAGGTCCGCGTTGTTGCCGCCCAGGAATGAGGAATACACCAGCGCCGTGCCCCCCGAATTAATCTTCGTGATGAAAATATCCGGGAGCAGAGTCGAGCAGGAAGCACATACCGGCTGGAACACTCCTGCCGTCGTGGGGAAGTCACTCGCGGCGGTATAGCCGGTGATATAGGCGTTCAAGCTGCTGTCGAGGACGATAGCATTCCCCTGGCTCACCGCCTGTCCGCCATAGAGGTTCGAATAGGTCAACGCTGATCCGGTGGAATTAAGCTTGGTCACGAACACATAACCCGTCAGGCAACCTGGACCGCAGATCCCGCCGGTGGACGGAAAATCCTCGGAGTACGTCTGTCCTACGATATACGCATTGCCGGACGAATCCAGCGCGATGCCGTTGCCATAGTCATCTCCGCTGCCGCCCAGATAGGTGGAGTAGATCAGTGCGGTACCGGAGGAATTGATCTTGGTAACGAATGCATCGGTGGTACCTCCGGCGCAGCCTCCGCCGCACTGGCCCTGATAGGCTCCCACCACCGGGAAATCTACCGACCTGGTATAGCCAGTCAAATACACGTTGCCCGAACTGTCCACCGCGAGCGCGTTGCCGTAGTCGTCGCTGGTGCCGCCCAGATAAGTGGAGTAGCTGAGGGCGGGATCAATCACCAACTCCCGGCTGTGGTCGTAGGGCCCCAGCTCAAAGCTCACCCGGTTGGAGGCATCCAGAACATACCGGGCCGCCACGGAATTCGTGCTCCCATGGGGCTCGCTCGCTAAAGCAGCCTGGTACGCCACTGGCTGATGAAAGCGGACCTCCTGTTCGCCGGCCTTCACTACCAGGTCGCCACTGTTCGGATCGACGCTAACTCCCTCCGCGCCCGCAAATTTCATCCCAATGGCTTTGAAGTCAGCCTGCGGCGCCACCACAAAATCGTATTCCAGCAGACCCTGCTTGCCGTAATAGACCAGGTCCACGCCGGGATAAACGCCGCGATAACGCACCTGTGCGTAATGACTGATGTTGGTGCGCCAGGCCTTGGGATCATTGCCGCGAAAATAGTTGCTCTCGCCGGGCAGTTCATCCCTGCCGCTGACTTCCGCGTCGCCACTGGCTCCCAACAGCCGCATGCTCAGCACCGCTGCAGTCTTAGAAACCGGAGGGGGAGCCGACGGGACCCACCGGCTGCTCAGGTTTTTCGGGCTTCCCAGGGTCTTGTCGGCCGGGGCTGAGAGCGACAAAACCGCCTCATTCTGCGTCAGGAACAGGGTATACCCCGCCCCGCGGGCCAGAAACTTCACCCGCCCATCCGTCTGCCCGGTGTTGGCTTCAAAACTGAGCGGCAGGCTGCCGAAGCCCGCAGCCGGCTGCATGGTGGCCGGCTCAGGCTCGAGTGCCGTTGCCAGCAGGCTGATGGAGATGAGAAGAATCGCTAGCGATAGGGAGCGGGCCATAAGGCGGCGCAGATTGTCCATTCAGTTATTCCTCGGGATTGGCGATTCCCTCTTGCGGGCGGTTCTGGGGGATGGGGGGTGGATCGGAAACCTGGCAGCCATTGTCGCGCACAATGGGCTGCTGCATTGTAAAGAAATGTAAAGACTCCTTCTTCGAAGGTCACCGACAAAGTTCCACGCAGTCCCGCCAAGAACTCGAGAATAGTCGACGCCTTCGTTTCCAGGATGGATTCCATGACTACCTTGCCCTTAGGATCCATCACTGCTAGGCAGATCGTTGCTTGATGAACGTCCAGCCCAATATACTTTTCACTGTTCACAAGGGTGCTCCTTTTCGCAGGTGGTGGTGTGACAATCACAACCTACTCCAAGAGGAGCGCCCTTTTATAATGCGATAACATCAGTTAACAATTCGTACCGCTACGCGGCGTTTCCTGATGCCGCACGACGCCGCAGAATCTCTTCGTGGACTTGCCAGAATTTCTGTACGTCAGCGTCGCTCAGCTCTTCTTCACGAGCATGCGCGAGCACATGAGCCAGCGCGCCTCAATGTTTCATGCCCTCATGTGGCAACATGTCCCAAACTTGCCAGAAGGCGGTCTGCTCTTCAGGACGTCCAATGGAAACTCGTAGATAGGTATCGATCGCCGGAAAGCGCGGCCCGACCAGAACATTGTGCTGGCGAAAGTGTGCGATCACTTCTTCGATAGGATGGTCCAGTCTTATCAGGATAAAATTGGTTTGAGAATTGCGGACCTGTGCGTATCGAACATTCGCATAGTTAACGAAGGTCTGCCGATCGTCGCGGTTACGTTGGGCGCTGCGGCGTACGTGCTCAGCGTCGTCCAAGGCAGCCATGGCCGCGCGGATCCCAACCACGTTCTCACCGAACGGCAAGCCCAACGGGGAAAGCCGCTTTGCCAATACCGGTGAGGCAGCTGCGTATCCGCTCCGCAAGCCAGCCAGGCCGTAAATCGTCGAAAACGTCCTGGTCACAATCGTGCGGTCATCTTTCACCGGGCGGTCAAGGAACGACGCATAAGACGATGTCGGTGCGACGTAGTGGTGGTAGGCTTCGTCGATCACGACCTGAACGGTCGCGGGGAGCTTGCGAAGGAACTCTTCCAGATCATGCCTTGCGGTAAGAGTCCCTGTGGGATTGTTTGGATTGCAAACGTAAACCAGGCCGGTTGAGCCGTCGCTGCGGTCAAGCATCGACTGTAAATCGTGAGCGTGGTTGTTGGTGAGCGGCACCTCCACGACTTCCGCTCCTCTTTGCCGGGCAAAAGATGCAAGCAAGGGACACGTCGGAGTCGCCTGGATAAGCTTCTTGCCGGGCAGCAGGAAGGCGTCCGCTGCCATTCGGAGGATCTCGGTCGACCCACATCCGAGAACGATCTGCTCCGGCTTGATTCGATGATGGTCGGCGATCTTTTGCCGCAAGGCGTCGCCCGCATCAGGATATCGATTCGCGCTACCCAGGCTTTCGCGCATCGCCGCCATCGCGGATTCCGGCGCACCGTAGGGATTTTCGTTTCTGTCTAAACGAATCGGGCCGGCTTTCCCATCGGGGCTTGCCGCTCGCACCCCATAGGTCAGGCAGCTTGCCGCCATGGTTGGCCAGGCAGCCGCCGCGACGGCTCCTGCGCCAATTTCATGAAGAACTTTTCTGCGCGAGATATGCATGTGGTTTTTGGAAAGAACGGATTCGATCCGTGGGTCTTAGCGCAGCTACTACGGCACGACGGGATGGCCTCTCTTCTGCGCCTCATCCTTACGCCATCTAAATGCAACCGGTAGTTGGACAGATCTGAATGAACTTTCCAAGAGATGGCACGCCTGCAGAATTCAAGATGAACAGCAGGTAGTATCCCGGAGGCGCTATGGTGGCGCTTGAAGGCGAAGTAACTGTCAGCGTTCCCGTACTGGTATTGGCCGTAAAGGAAAGCCCGACCAGCCTTTGCTCCATGTTAAAGGAGTGGGTCACTGCAGTCGGACGAATCAACACCACAGAGTTGATGGTGGTTCCTTTCGAGGTCATGACCTTGAACGTGCTGTTGTAGCCAATCGAGGTCGAAGGCGAGCCCATGATTTGCGGACGCGTTGCCATGCTGCCATCGGAATTAAACAAGTAAGCCGGCTGATAACGCTCGACACGGGTTTCGTAGGGGGTGCTCGGGGGATTGCTGCCGGTCAGTATCACCGTGGCATCGGGCAACAGGATCGCGTTGGAGTGGTACAACCGGGCGACCGAATTTGCGCCGGCAGAGGTGAAGGTGTTGTAGTTGGGATCGCTGGGGTCCGGGTGATAGAGATCCGCATTAAAGCTGGCGGTGGAACTGTTCTCACTGATTTGGGAGCCGCCCGTCGCCAGAACAGTGCCCGTGGGTAGAATCGTCGCGTTCATGGAAATCCTTGGTTGCGTCATGTTCGGACCCCATGTCCATTGCGGGTTGGTAACGGAAAGGTCGATGATCTCCGTGGTATTGGTCGCGGTTGTGGTGTCATCAAACTCGCCCCCGCCAAGAATCATCACCTTGGGCGACCAGTTGTTGGCCGGCGTCAAGGGCAGCAGCACCGAGCTGCCATAGACCCGGTTCGCGCCATAGTTGGTGGTGCAGCAGTTCGTCCAAGTTTGAGTTGTCAAATCGTAAAACATAGAATTGGCAGTGTAACCGGAATAAAAGATGCTTCCATCCGGCAACAAGTGCAGCCTCGGGTACAGAGGAGGTACCCAGTTGGCTGTTACTGGAGTACTCCACGAGCCTGTACTTGAATTCGGTGTGAAGATTTCGACCGTGTTGTTGGTCACGCCTTGAGTTTCAGATCCGGAAAAAGCCATGACAGTACCATCGCTCAGCTCGGTAACCGTGGGATACCAGCGGCCATAAGCCATGTCAACCTGATCCGTAAATATGCCCGTGGTTGGGTCGTACGCCGAAGCCTTGGGTTGGCCGTTATACAACGATCCGCCGCCGCCGCTCTTTGTTTGAATCGTACCCCCAACGGCCAACGGCCGACCGTCGGCAAGCACTACCTCTGCGCCGCAGAACATTGAATAGGTCAGCGAGAAGTTTGTTGCTTTCTGCGTTGCGGGGTTCCACACTGCACCGATGGGATTGATGGCGTTGGTGCCATCCAACAACAAGACCTCCCCATTCATCATCACAACTCCATGGACAGGGTTGAGTGACAGCTTATTTGTGAGGATCTGCCACTTGCCCGTCGTAGCTGGACTATGGGTTGATTGTGAGAAAGCAAGAGGGGAAAGAACCAGGAGCAGGGTCGCCGCGAACCTCATAGTGATTCCTCCTTGACTGCTTCCAGGTTCGAGTTGCTTGTCCAAAGCGGGATGCAGCCCATCGTACCACAGGGTGCTATGGTTGCAGCGACCGCACTCTTGTCGGCAGGAGCTTTCAGTGGTTGCCTGTGAAACTGTTAGTCGCACCAGCGACAAAAATCCAATGGGCACCCAAGCCGCGGGGAGTTTCATGCAACACATCTCCTTTGGAGGGATTGAATTTTGCTTTCAGAGGGGCCCGACTACTTTCAAATAAAAGCCGGTAAGGCAATGAGGTCTCGGGCAGCAGGGGAAGGGACGGAGGTTGCTCAAACCGCGCCGAGAATTATCTTCGGTGATCGTGACCCTGTCAATCGGCATCGCTTCGATGCTTTGACCGCTGCAAAATCGTCTACAGTCTCCAAAACGCTCGCGGTCGATCTCATCTTTCCATCCCGATTCAATCGGAGACGAGCCGAAAGGTTTTGTCGCATTCTCCCGTGTGCGGAAAACGAGAAGCAGATCAGGTCTATTCCATTAGGTTCAGCTTTACCAGGCCGACTTGAAGGACAGTAACGGACCGAAAACACCGCCTCTCCGCGCCGCTGATCAACAGAAGATCGAGATTGGGCTTTACGCTCCTGCCGCCTACTTCGAGGTATTACCCGCGTTCAGGAGTTTCACCTCAAGAATGTGATCGATGTAGCCGTTAAAATCTCCTTTTGGGGGTGGCGCGTGGTACAGGCCTGAGACGATCACATACTTCCCGAACATGCCTCGAATTTTGCTATCGCTCACGGTGAGGTCAACCGCATTCGAGAGAATGCCATTACGCCCATCGCTTTCGGACACAAATAAGCCAGGGGCATCATCAGGGCCGGCTCCGGCGAGATACCCAACTACTCTTATCTGTTCGCCATCAAACTCGCCACGGTTGGCGATAAGTCTGATCAGACTTACCGTATGAACACGGCGGGTTTCCGAGGGTGATCGCGCTTCTTGCGGATACGCATCTGGCGCGAAGTGCAACATTCCCGTCATCACGCCAACGATAAGCATGCGTCTCAGGGGACTCTCTCCAATGGACAATTCAGCGATGCAGGCACCGTCTACAATTTCGACACCATCGATGTAGACGGAAAACCAGAAGTGCAGTTTAAGTGCTTGAAAAGATTGGTCGGGGAGAGAGGATTTGAACCTCCGACCCCCTGGTCCCGAACCAGGTGCTCTACCAGGCTGAGCCACTCCCCGACAAGGCGGGCGGCAACAAGGAAGACCATCCACCCGCAACACTTTACCTTTCGATAGGCAGTAAGATTATAACATCGCCACGCGGGCTGTTCCCTCCCGCTTGCTGGAACCACTTTTCGCGTTACACTGATGTCGCACCCGATCGAACGCTCCCATAGCCCTTGCCAAACATGATCCGATCAACCATGATCTGACGAACCATGATCTGACGAACCATGATCTGACTAGCCGCGATAGACCGACCATGATTGCCCTCTGCGCTCATCGTCTTTATACGCCGCAGGAAGAGATACAGGATCCGCTCCTGTTCATTGAGGACGGTCTCATCTCCGAAGTTTCCTCGCGCGCTCAAAAGGAAATCCCGGGCAACGCAACGGTCGTCGACCTTACAAAAGACCTTGCCGATGCCATCCTCGCGCCCGGTTTCGTCGACATTCATATGCACGGTGGCGCAGGTCTCGATGTCATGCAGGCCTCGCTCGCCGAACTGCCGCATCTGAACAAATTCCTGATCACGCATGGCGTCACCGGTTACTTTCCGACCACCGTCGCCGCGCCGCTCGATCAGACCTGCTCAGCCCTGGAAAGGCTTGCCGGCGCCATCGAAGCACCTCCGGCCTCAAGCCAGGGAAATGCCGTGCAGGCCCGGCCGCTCGGCATCCATCTGGAAGGTCCATTTCTGAGTCACAAGCGCCGCGGCGTGCATCCCCCGGAATATCTTGTCGAGCCTACGCTGAAAGTCTTTGAACGTCTCTGGCAGGCCGCGCGCGGACAGGTGCGGATGATGACCATCGCGCCGGAACTTCCGGGAGCGTTCGAGGTGATCGCGGAAGCGGCACGGCGCAAGGTTTGCGTGAGCATCGGACACTCCGACGCCGTGCTGGAGGCCGCCCGTGCCGCGGTCCGCGCCGGCGCCCGGCACGCTACTCACACCTTCAACGCCATGCGTCCGCTGGATCATCGCGACCCCGGCATCCTCGCCGAAGTGCTTACCGATAGCCAACTCACCGCCGACATCATTGCGGATGGAATTCATGTCGCCCCTGAGGTGGTGCAGCTTTTCCTGCTAGCCAAGGGCGTCGAGCGCGCCGTTCTGATCACGGACGCCACCGCCGCCGCAGGTATGCCCGACGGCAGCTACCAACTCGGCCCCATCCAGGTTGAGGTCAAAGACGGCACGTGCACGACGGATGGAAAACTGGCCGGCAGCGTCCTGACCATGGACCGCGCCGTTCGCAACGTGACCCGCTTCGCCGGCTGGAGCCTGCAGAACGCCGTGCGCGCCGCGACGCTGAATCCGGCGCGGGCCGTGGGTTTGGCGCAACGCTGCGGAATCCTCAGTCCCGGGACGGAAGCCAATCTGGTAGTGCTCAGTCCCGGCGGAGAAGTCCGCCGGACGTTCGTTCGCGGGCGTGCGGCTTCTTAGCCGCGGATTTCCACGGATCAACACGAATTAGGCTTTTAGAATATTTTGGTTTATCCGTGGGAATCCGTGGCGAAGTTGATCTAGTTCGGCTTGCGGTCTTTCGCGTCCGCCAGATAACGCATCAGAACAGCCTCATCAGCCCGCGTGAGCTTATCGAGAAAAGAAGTATCCACCTTGCCGTCTTCGACGGTCTGCGAAGCATTCGACTGGCGCAGCTTGTCGCCCAGTTCGGGTTCGTTGCTCATCACCTGGCTGTAGAACCACAGGAAGTGGCGCATCTGATCGAGCGACTTGCACAGCACCTGGATGGCTTCGGTCTCCGGCAGTGCACTCATCGCCTCCATCAATTCTGGATCGCTGGGCGCCTGCATGGCGGCGCAGTTCAGCTCCCGCTGAATCGCGCGCAAGTCTTCGGTAACTCGCACCATCCGCGTGTGAAGGTCGTCCATCTCAGTGTCGTTCCCCATGGGAATAACGAATCGCGTATTTTGAACATCTCATCGGCAGCGCAATGGTGATAGATGTCCCACGATCATGCGCTTTGGTAATTCAAGCGATTACTTTGGTCGGACGACTCATGCCCCGGGACCGATGCCGCTGAACTCGGCCACTGGCAAGGCTTTTCACGCCCTCGCCGAACGAATCTCCGGCACGCTCACAACCCTGATCCCATGCGCTGGATTCTCCACCGCAGCCAACAGTGCAGTTACCATTTGCTCCAAGGTCACCAGCCCCAGCCGCAACGCACCCTCACGGGTTGAAGGCAGCAGTTCGGCCATCTTGTACATCGGGACCAGAAGGTACGGCCACCAATGTCCGGGACCAAGCACGTACCAGGGCCGCAGGATGGTTGCATTCAGGCCTGCGGCCGCGATGGCAGCTTCGCATTCGGCTCGCACCGCGATGTAAGTCTTCATCGTGGGCGCGGGATGAGCCACGCTCAGGTATACGAAGTGGCGAATGCCCGCAGCCTTTGCCGCTGCCACCGCTCCCAAACCAGAAACCAGGTCCACTTTGCGGAATTCCGCCGCCTTTGCGGGACTCGGGTGTGCCACTCCCACCAGTTGCACGAACGTGTCCGCGGGAGAGATTTTGCCGGCGTAGGTGTTCCCCTCCAGCGCGTTTCCCGGAACCGGCACACAGCCCGCAGGTAACTTCTTTTCCGAACCTGCACGGACCAGAGCCCGCACTTCGTGCCCACGCTCCAGCAGCCGCGGAATCAACCTCAGTCCCATGTACCCCGTTCCCCCAGTGATGAATACGCTACTCCGTTGTCCGCTCATCGAATCTCTCCCCAAAGATTACGAAAAAAACGCGCGCCTCGGATTGTATGCGAGAACAGACCATGTAGAGACAGCCGCCTCGGCTGTCCAAGCCAGCGCGAAAGCGCGGCGCCACGCGCAAGACTGTTGTCGCGTTATCGTCTGTTTGTCGTTCGTTTGTGATACAAACACGCGATGGAATCTCCTCCCCCAACCACGCCGAGCCACGACCTGATCCGAGCCATCGGCCGCTGGAGCCTGGTCGCGCTGGTGGTGAACTCCATCATCGGCAGCGGAGTCTTCGGCCTTCCTTCCACCGTCGCCGCTCTCATCGGCAACCACAGTCCTTACGCGGTCCTCGCGGCGGGCGCTGGAATGAGCGTGATTATGGGCTGCTTCGCCGAGGTTGCGTCGCGCTTTCAGCAGGCCGGCGGTCCTTATCTCTACGCCCGCGTCGCTTTCGGGCGGCTGATGGGCATTCAAACCGCCTGGATGCTCTGGCTCGGACAAGTAGCTGCGCCTGCCGCCAACGCCAACCTGTTTGTAATTTACCTGGGCGAGTTCTTTCCGCACGCCAAGGATCCCCTGCCACGAGCCGTGATTCTCACTGTGCTGATCGGCTTTCTGGCGTTCATTAACATTCGCGGCGTGCGCGCCGGAGCGCAGGTGAGCAATCTGTTCACGGCGGCTAAGCTTGTGCCTCTTCTTGCGGTAATCGTCCTGGGTCTGGGCGTGCTTCAGCACAACCACTGGACCATCGCGAATGCACCCATCGCTTCGGCCAGCACCAGTCAGTGGCTGAAAGCGATGCTGCTTCTGGTCTTCGCCTACGGCGGATTCGAGACCGCTCTCGCGCCCATGAGTGAAGCGAAAAATCCGCGCCGCGACGCTCCCTTCGCGCTCTTCGCGGCTCTTCTGGTCTGCACCGTGATCTACGCGCTCATCCAGTGGGTGGTCGTCGGAGTCCTGCCCGACGCCATGCACAGCCAGCGTCCTCTAGCTGACGTGGCGCGGCTAGCGGTCGGTCCCGTAGGCGCAGCTCTGGTTGCCGTCGGTGCACTGATCTCCTTCTACGGATACCTAAGCGCAAAAATTCTCGCCATGCCCCGCGTCCCCTTCGCCCTCGCCGAACAAGGAGACTTTCCCAAAGCCTTCGCCGCCGTACATCGCCGCTTTCACACTCCGTATGTCTCGATCCTCGTGTTCGCGGCCATGATCTGGGGACTAGCGCTGATCGGCGACTTCAAGTGGAACGTAACGCTCTCCGCCGTGGCCCGCCTTCTCTACTACGGCGTGGGCTGCGCAGCCTTGCCGGTCCTGCGCCGCAAGGAACCGGAAGGTGCAAGCGCAATGTTTCACCTGCCTGCGGGAGATCTATTCGCAGTACTGGGCGTGATCCTATGCGTGATGCTCGTAACGCGCGTGGATTTCGGCCAATCCTTAATCCTGGTCGCAACGATTGCGCTGGCATTCGTGAACTGGGCCGTGGTGGCCCGTTGGTGAAAAAGAACCTACTAACCTAAGCGCCGCTTGGGTTATAATGCTCGTGTGGGATCGCTTAAGTTCGACGGCGTTCTGTTCGTCGCCTATTCCAACGATCACGCGCCGCGCCATGTTCACGGCTTCTACAGCGAGACAGAGGCGATTGTCAACCTTCGGTTGTATGGGACGGTAGCCTTATCGAATCGGAAAGACGCCGTCGGGCCGTCGAATGCCAAGCGATCCGACGTGAAGAAGATTTTGAACGTCGCGGCTCTGCACTTTGCGGAACTCGCGGAACTGTGGGAGGATGTACATGGCTAGGCATAAGGTCGAGCGACATAAGATCGACACAACCGACGCTGAGATCGACCGCGCCATCGCGCGAGCCCGGAATCTGCAAAACGAACCGCGTGTCACCGAAGTGGAATACAAGCCGGGACCAGGGCTGGACCTTCTCATTCTTAAGCTAAGTGATGGCCGTCGGCACATGATTCCACGTGAAGACCTGCAAGGCCTGCAATCCGCCACCAAGGAGCAGGTTGCGCGGATAGAAATTCTCGGCCACGGAACCGGCCTGCATTGGCCCGCTCTCAACCTCGATCTTTATGTTCCCAGCTTATTGCGGCGAGTCTACGGCACCAAACGCTGGATGGCAGAGATAGGCCGCAACGGAGGTTCCGCGAAAAGTGCTGCCAAGAAAAGGGCAGCCCGTGCCAACGGTTTGAAAGGCGGCCGCCCTAGGAAACAGGAAATGACAGCGGTGGGCGGTTAACGCATTAGGCACAATGGCGTAGGATTCTATCGTGACTGAACCGGAATACTTAGAATTCACGGCAGAGTCGAACGCACTCGACTACCTCGAAAAAACTGTTTCCCTTATAGCGCGTTAGGCTCAAGTCCCCGCTGCTCGATCTCCAGCAGCGTCTTCTTGCGCTCCACGCCCCAGCGATAGCCGCTGATGCTGCCATCTTCACGGACCACGCGATGACACGGAATCGCAACCGCGACCGGGTTCGTGGCGCAGGCACGCGCCACGGCCCGGCTGGCGCTAGGTTGGCCGATCGCCTTCGCCACTTGGCCATAAGAGCGAGTCGCGCCAAAGGGGATCGACTGCAAATAACTCCACACACGGCGCTGGAAGGCAGTAGCACGGATATCCAAAGGCAGTGCGGCGTTCAATTCCCTGCCCGTCATCTTCGATAGCAAAGCCGCGACCCAGGCCTGCAATCCGCTTTCATCGGGCTTGCGCACGGCAAAGGGGAACTCGCGCTTCAGGCCTTCGATCAACTCGCCATCGGAACGCGCAAACTGGATGGCGCACACGCCCCGGTCAGTGGCCGCGATCAACATGCGTCCCAGCGGCGAATCGGCGCAGGCATAGCGAATCGAAGCGGCGATGGCGCCGCGGCGATACTTGTCGGGCGTCATGCCCAGCTGCGACGCGGTCTTCTCGTAAAGACGGCTGCTGGAGCCATAGCCCGCGTCATACATGGCGCGGGTCACATTGTCTCCCGCCTGCAGGTTGCGCTTGAGCAGGCGCAGGCGGCAGGATTCGGCGTACTCTCGCGGCGTGATTCCAAGTGCGGCTTTGAAGCGGCGCTGCAAGTGGAAAGGGCTCTGCCGAAACGCTTTGCCCAGCCGCTCGAGAGTGATCGGCTCATCGAGGTGCTGCTCGATGTAGCGGCAGACCTCTTTTGCCAAGTCCGATTGCGGGTTGCCGCTGACCGACCTCGGCCGGCAACGCAGGCAGGCGCGAAAGCCGGCTTTCTCGGCCTGCTCGGGACGCGAATAAAATGTCACGTTCTCGCGCCGCGGACGCCGCGCCGGACACGAAGGCCGGCAATAGACGCCGGTCGTGGCGACGGCGAAGACGAACTCTCCGTCGTGGCCGGAGTCACGCGCGATGACCGCATTCCAGCGCGGGTCGCCATCCAGCCGGTCGTTGCTGGGCTGCGGGCTGGCCGGCTTCATCGAGTTGGAGCGCGCCGCAGGCATTGGGCGGGATGTGTCCTCAACGAGTATGGCATCGGCAGTCATGCTGGGGAAAGTCGTATTTGTGGGAGTCATGATAGCGACAGCGTACGGTGTGGACGCACGAGTGGACTATCCGAATCTTGCGGGCAAAGCAAATCAGAGGTGACTTCTCGTAATCGGGACTAAGGTGTCCGGTACTAAGCCTCAGTTACCCAGCGGCTGAAACGGACCCAGCAGGCTGGAGACTCCAGAGCGCTTGCGCAGTTCAGTCAGCAGCGCGCTGGCCGCGTTGGTGTAGGTCTTGCTGGGGTCGGAAGGATCGGCCCAGACGGCGTCGTAGATAATCTGCGCCGCTTCTTTCAGGTCGATGTGCAGGGCGGCTTCGCAGACATCGGCACGCTCCTGCAGGCGGTCGTAACACGGCTTGCAGATCGTGGCCGGCTCGGCGCCCTGCGTGTGGTGTTCTCCCAGCGTGCACACCACGGGCGCACTTGCGACTTCCGCGTGCGCCGCGAAAAGCTGGGACTTGAACTCTTTCAGGAAAGCTTCTCTCTCCTGTTCGAGGACGGCGGCGTCAGGCAAGGGCTCGGCAGCGGCCTGCGCTTTCGGCATGGGCGGGACAACATTAGGAGAAACCCGCTCTCGGCTGTTGCAAGCCGGACAGGTATCGACATTGGCGGGATAATAGAGACGGCATTTGGCGCAAGGCAAGCCGTAGCCCGAGGATTTGTGCGGAGCCTCGGCGTCGTTGCGCACAGCGTTCCGCAGATCGTTCCGAACATTGTTCCGGACATCGTTTTCCGGCAGGATGGATTTTGCCGGCTTGGCGGCGGCGGCTGTTGTGGATCGCGTCAAGTCCATAATCAATCTCTCCCAAAAATGCCCTGCGTCTAGTTAAGCAGTCCCGCGGCCCGCTCGAAAATATCGGGAGTACACTGCCTGGTACTGTCCCGACGGCGCGGCGCTACCGCGAGTTCGTGCCTTCATTTGCTTTGCATTTCCAACTGCGTCTGCATCAGCTTCTGGAGTTCGTCACGGCGGGCGCGGTAGAGCTTGCGCGCGGGATCGAGCCGCGCGGCGGTCTCCAGTTCCGATAAAGCTTCCTCATAGCGGTCCATGGTCATCAGGCAGGCTGCCAGAGAGTAATGGTTGTCCGGGGAAGCATTGAGCCGAAGCGCCTCGCGGAATTCCTTTTCGGCTGCCGGCAGTTGTTGCTGGCGGAACAGCGCCGCGCCGAGAGCGTGGTGGGCCGCGTCGGAATCGGGATTGAGGCTGACGGCGAGGCGCAGTTCTCGCACGCCTTCTTCCAGCCTGTCATCCAGCAACAGGGCTTCGCCAAGGGCGCGATGTTCGGCGGAGCCAGCGGGATTTTGGCGAACCGCCAGTTGCAATTCATTGATTGCGCTGCCGTAATCTTTCTTCGACAAGTAGGCGCGAGCCAGGCAACTGTGCCCCTGCTCCCACTCGGGATGCTGGCGGTAAAGCTCGCGCAGTTCGAGCATGGCGGCGTTGAAGTCGCCCTTGTCACAATAGGTGTTGCCCAGGTTGTTGCGAACGGAGGCTTCCTCAGGCGCGAGACGCTTGGCTTCCCGATATTCTGCGATGGCTTCATCGAGCTGGCTTTGTTCGTGCAGAATCAGAGCCAGGTTGGAATGGGCTTGCCAGAAATCGGGGTGCAGATGAATGGCCTGGCGATACGCCTTGATGGCGGCGGGCAGGTTCCCATCCGCGTGGAAGGTGATGCCCAAGTCGTAGTAAGTATCTACGTTATCGGCATCGCGGACGAGCGCCTCGGCGAACGCATGAACCGCGGCGCGGTATTGCCCGTTAGAGTACAGAGCGAGACCGAGGAACTGGTAGGCCTCGGCGTTCTGCGGATCCATACTCAGCGCGGTGCGCGCTTCGGCAATTGCGTTGGGACCGTCATCGAGAAGATAGAAAATATAGGCCAGATTGCTATGGTTCTCGGGGAAGTCGGGCATGAGCTGCGCGGATTGCGTGATCTCCTCAAAAGCATCGTCGAAGCGCCCCTGTTGGCGGAGCATCGTGCCCAGGGCGAAGTGCAGCGCGGCATTTTGAGGATCGGAGCTCAAGGCCTGGCGCAAGGCGAGTTCGGCTTGGTGGAACCGCCCATCCCGGGCATCGGCGGTGGCCAGCACCAGGGCCGCGGGAATCTCGGAGGGCGTGGTCATGGAACTCGTAATCCCGGAGGCTGTAGTCGGGGAAAGCGAGGAACTGGCAGTGGCGGGCGGCTTCAGATTGGTCTTGGTCAGAGTATGGACCAGAGTTGGGTCGGCGCCAGCGGCTTCAAGTTGGCGAATCTGTTCTTTGCCGGGAACGCTGGCGATGCCGCGCTCCTGCACGATACGGACGAGCCGGCTGCTGGGTATACCGGCCATGAGCCAAGCCATCAATTCGGTGGAGTTTACTGGCTGGCTGTCGCTGGAGCGGGCAGCCAGAGCCGCTCCAAGAAGAAATAGAAGTACTGACAGGCCCTTGCGCTTCACTCGACTCTCCGGCAACGGTTTAGCTTGCTGGGTTGCGTTGCTTGTTTGCTCTGAGTTGTGGCGTGATCCGCAGTGGTTCGGAATCGCCAATCCAACATTAGCCCGCTGACGGAGCCGGAGGTAAGGTCACGGAAGTAATGGGACAGGGATGGCAGCGTCGGGACTGCGCCAGAAACAGGCGGTCCGGGTCACAACGCGGCGTGATTTTCATCACAGCATTCATTCTCCCCGGGTGACAGACTTCGAGAGTAGGGACGGGATCACCACTTCACTGGAAGTGAGCAGGAATGGGGGTTTGACCAGAGTAGGTCAGGAAGGCGAGGTTTGACTTCCCCATACCCGTCCGGTACCGTATAAACAGCTGATAGTGTGGCCCTTGGAGGTTCCGATGTTTGAAGGTCTGTTCCAACCAACGCACCTGATCATCATTTTCGCGATTGCCCTGCTGATTTTCGGTCCCAGGAAATTGCCTGAACTCGGCAAGGGGCTGGGTGAGGGGATTCGTGCCTTGAAAGAAGGCATGAAGGACAATCCTCCGGCTTCGACTGAGCAGAGCAAGAACCCCGAATCCAAGGAAACCAAGAGCTGACTGTTCTTCGCGGGCAGCAATCTTCTTTGATTCCACCGCCGCTTTGTCGCCGTTCCCTGTTCTGTTCCAAATAGTTCCGGGCCTCATCAGTAGCTTTTGAGCTGTGAAACTGACTCTAGAATCTGGAGGTAGGCAGCGTTGCGTAAATTCGAGTCTATTGCACTCTTAGTGTTTCTAGGACTGACGTCGGGAGCGTTTGCCGATCAGATCACTTTGAAGAATGGCGACCACCTCAGCGGTACGGTCGTGAAGTCCGACGGCAAGACTCTGGTGCTGCACACGGAGTTCGCGGGAGACGTTACGGTGCAGTTTGCGGCGATCACGCAGATTACCACCGATAAGCCGCTGCACGTGGCCTTGAAGAATGGCCAAACTGTGGAAGGGCCGATCACGACCAGCGACGGGAAGCTGGAGGTGGCCAGCAAGAGCGGCGCTCCGGTGGAGACGCCGGCGGAAAACGTGGTAGCGATCCGCAACGATGCCGACCAGCTGGCCTATGAGAAGGCGCTGCATCCCAGCTTGCTGCAGGGCTGGAACGGCGGGGCGAACGTAGGCTTTTCGTTGACCCGCGGCAACAGCCAGACGGAGAACCTGGCGCTGGCATTCACCGCCGCGCGCGCCACCAAGACTGACAAGCTCAGCCTGTATACGAATGTGGTTTATGGGACCAACCAGCTGGCGACTCCCAGCACCACAGCCAACACTGAAGCGGGTGGGATTCGTTACGACCGCAATATCAATCCCCGCATGTTTGGGTTCGTCGGAGCCGATTTCACCAGCAACGCTCTGCAGGACCTGAATCTGCGCTCGGTCGGCAGCGTGGGTCTTGGATACCACGCCATCAAGAACGACAGGACAACACTGGACTTGTTGGCGGGCGGCAACTTCACGGATGAGAATTACACGCAGACGATTACGAATACGACTGTGACGCCGCCAACGACCTCTACGTCCAAGCTGGTGCACAATTTCGGTGCCTTGACCCTGGGTGAGGAGCTGACCCATAAGTTGGGGAAGAGCACCGTGTTAACCCAGAAGCTTTATTTCTATCCCAACCTGACCCAGACGGGCGAATACCGCGGAACGTTTGACCTGGGGCTGGTAACGAAGATCAGCAAATGGCTGGGCTGGCAGAACCAGTTCGGCGATGTCTACGTCTCCAATCCGCCCAAGGGCACGAAGCAGAATGACGTTGTCCTGACTACTGGACTGAACTTCTCATTCACCCACTGAGGCGACTTGCCAGTTTGAAAATGCGGAAGCCGCTCGGGAGAGCGGCTTTTTCGTTTCAGCGCGAACCATTCTCCTTCTGGAGCGGGGAATTCCGGCTACACCTTCCTTCTCATCGACAAAGGTTACCGGTACGCGTGGGCAATCCACACCTGGTACGCGACTACTGCCATCATGAACAGAAGATAAAGTCGAAGCGCCCAGAGGACTAGGAGTTCGAGGCCTTTGAGACGACGCTTGGGGATGAAGTGCTTCTTGGCCCGCGCGAGTTGATCGTGTTCGAGCGACGATAAGACCCAGCTTTGATCGGAGGCTGCCTCGTGCGTGTCGTCGTTTTTCATCGCTATGATGTACCTCAGGGGCTTAAAGCCCAATTCAAATCTGCTTTGTAACGCAGGCCTGAAGGCCTGCTCCACCCTTCGGGAACCTTCTTTCAAACTCCTACGTCCCGCCCAGGGCGGTGAAGATGTTGGGGGCGATTATGCTGATTCCGAAGAGCACGCCCGCTGCGGCGAGGAGAAGTACCACTCCTGTGGACAGTATGTTTGCCCACAGCGGACTGACCAGGTCGCCCATGATTTCTTTGTCATTCACCAGCATGAACAGGAACACCAACGCCGGTGGCATGGCCAGAACTGCGACCACATTTACGAGTAGAACGACGTAGACCAACGGCAGACCTGGGATTAGAACGATGGCTGCGGCAGCCACGGCGCATAGACTCAGGACCGCGTAAAACGACTTGCCTTCTCCCATCGGCAGGTTCAGGCTATGCGGTTTGTGCGTGACTTCTCCGAAGGCGTAGGCCGAAGAAGTTGAAATAGTGATGGCGGCGACGATACCGGCCTCGACCATGCCGAGCGCAAAAAGCGATGCGCCGAAGCGGCCGATGATCGGCTGCAGGGCCTGGGCAAACTCGGCGGCCTGGAAATTATCGGCCGTCATCTGATGGGCGAACAACGGGGCGGTCGCCAGAATTGTGGCGATGGCGGCGGCCGTTGCTAATGCGGCTCCCAGCACGGTGTCGATGCGGCCGAAGCGGATGTCTTTGGTGGTCATTCCTTTGTCGACGGTTGCGCTCTGCTGAAAGAAAAGCATCCAGGGTGTAACGGTGGCTCCGATGTCGGCCAGCACGATCAGTAAAGTGTCTTTGTTGAAGCCGGGAACCGGTTGCCAGGTGATGAATGCATGGCCGACCGAATGCCAACTCGGGTGGGTCATGAGCGCGACTGGAATGAACACCAGGTTAAATGCGGCTGCGGCGAGGGTGATGCGTTCCCAAGTCCAATAGCGGTGACTCATGAGCGCCGCGTACAGAATGACGAGAGCAATCAGGATTGCAATCCAGGGAGGGACTCCAAAAAAACCGAGGCCAGCGCGGATGGCGATGAACTCGGTGATGAGGGTCAGGAAGTTTCCGATGCCGAGGTCGATCATCGAAAACCATCCCCAGAAGGGACCGAAGCGCTCAAAGATCAACTCGGCGTGTCCGCGATGGGTGGCGGCGCCCAGGCGCACTGTCATCTCCTGCACGACTATCGCCATGCAAAACGTGAGGGCGACGAATGGGATGAAGAAGCCGATGCCAAACTTGGCGCCGGTCGCCGCGTAGGAGAGCATGCTGGGGCCGTCATTCTCTCCCAGCATGACCAGAACACCGGGACCGATCAGCAACCACAGCAGGCGGGCCCTGGAGGAAAAGCCGCGCTTGGCTCGGGCGGTCGACACGCGGACGCGATCGTGAGCACGATCAATGTCTTCGTGAGTAATGACTACGACTTCGTCTTCGGGTTGAGCTACAACAGGCTTCATCAGTTGAAGGTTAGGGTGCTTTGCGATGTCGAGCTAATCCCCGCCGATTCGATCAACGGAGATTAGCGCAAGTATACACTATGAAATAAACTATGGTTAACTTAAGGACCAAATTGGAACAAGGCGGATAGAAACGCCTTAAGGGGAAACTGTGGCTCCGGCGGGTAGGGATCCTTCGACTCCGCTAACCGGAGGGGTGCAGGTCGGCGGAAACCCACACGCGCTCGGCTGCAGCCCGGCCCAGGGAGATGTTGCCGGCCCTGGTGGATAGAGTGAGGGTCTGGTCATAATTGCGTTCGAGAAGGCGCAACCTGGCGCCCGGACGAATGCCGCGGGCCTCGAGAAATTCGAGCAAGCGGCGGTCGCGTTCATAAATGCCGCTGACGGCGTACACGGCTCCCGGCTCGGCGTCGGCCAGCAGCAGCAGGCCGCGATGGCGGCGGCTGGCCGGGCTTTCCATCTCGCTCAGGTTGCCATGAGGACAGGCCTCTCCTTTGCCTAACTTCGCAAGGAGTTTGGCTTCGAAGTCAGGAGAGACGGCGTGCTCCAATCGTTCCGCTTCGTCGTGTACCTTCCACCACTCCATACCGAAAAGTTCCGCTAACATGCGTTCGATGAGATGGTGGCGAAGGGTGAGTTTGCGGGCAATCCGGCGGCCGGCCCCGGTGAGGCGCACGTGTCCGTCGGCCTGGACGCGAACCAGGCCATCCTTCCTCAGCCGGCGCACCGCCATCGTGACAGCGGGCGCCGAGACCTTCAGCCAGTCCGCGAGCCGCGCCGAGATGACAGTCTCCCCTTCACTCTCGGCCTCGAGGATGGCTTTGAGATAGTCCTCTTTGGAAACCGTGATCATCTGGGAAGATTATACGATGGCGGATTAAGCATAGTTAATTGTTGATTGATGATTGTTGATTGCAAAGCCGTAGCTTTCGCAGCACGCGACACGAAAAGCCCGAAAGTCTGTCAATCAACAATCAGCAATCATCAATCAACAATTGCCCCTCCCCGTTTGACAGCGTTCCTCCTCTGCCCCTAACCTTGATTCTTCTCTGGCTATGAAAGTTCTGGTTCTCGGCAACGGCGGACGTGAGCACGCGCTGGTGTGGAAGCTGCGGCAGTCCCCGCGCGTGTCGAAGCTTTATTGCGCGCCCGGCAACGGCGGCATCGCGGACGAGGCGGAATGCCTAGCGGTGGACCTTAAGAGTCTCAACTCAATCGTCGCTCTAGGAGAGCAGGTGCGGCCGGGCCTTACGGTCGTAGGGCCTGAGCTGCCGCTGACCTTGGGCGTAGTGGACGAATTCACGCGGCGCGGATGGCCAGCGTTCGGTCCTACCAAGGCCGCGGCGCAGCTGGAAGCGAGCAAGAGCTTCGCGAAAGAGTTTCTGCAGCGGCATCGGATTCCCACCGCTCCTTATGCAATCTGCGACTCAGTGGGGGAGGTGCGCACAGCCTTGACGCACTTCCACCTGCCCGTGGTGGTGAAGGCCGACGGTTTGGCAGCGGGCAAGGGCGTGGTCATCGCAGCGAGCAAAGAGGAGGCTGCGCGCGTGGCGGCTGAAATGTTCAGCGGCAAGATGGTGGGTGGGGCGGGCGCGCGCGTGGTGCTGGAAGAGTGTTTGAAGGGCGACGAACTTTCGTTTCTAGTACTCAGTGATGGGGAACGCGTGGCCCCGCTGGTTGCGGCTCAGGATCACAAGCGCGTGGGCGATGGCGACACCGGGCCCAACACTGGCGGAATGGGCGCTTACTCCACGCAGAGCATTATTGACGACAAGATGCGCGATTGGCTGGTGCATCACATTGCGCGTCCCGTGGTCGAAGGCATGAAGGCTGAGGGCGCGGAGTTCAAGGGCGTGCTCTACTGCGGGTTGATGATGACGGCCCGCGGTCCCATGGTGCTCGAGTTCAATTGCCGCTTCGGCGATCCGGAGACGCAGCCCATTCTGATGCGGCTGGAGAGTGATCTGGTGGATGCCCTAGAAGCCTCGATTGCGGGCCGGGTCAGCGAAGGCGATTTCAAATGGTCGCGCGATGCATCGGTGTGCGTGGTGATGGCTTCGGGAGGATATCCGGGCACCTTTGAGGTTGGAAAGGAGATAACGGGACTCGACGAGGCTGAGGCAGTCGATGGAGTCAAGGTATTTCACGCGGGAACGTCGAAAAGAGATGGGGCGTTTCATACCTCTGGTGGGCGGGTGCTTGGCGTCTCGGCGCGTGCACCGGAGTTGGAGACTGCGGTCGCGCGGGCATATCAAGCCTGCGAGAAGATTCGTTTCGACGGCGCGCACTATCGTAAGGACATCGCGGCGCGGGCGATGAAGAAATAATTCTGAGGAGACTGATGAGCAAGCCACTGGTGTCGATTGTGATGGGCAGTGATTCCGACCTTGAGATTATGCGCGAGGCCGGGAAAGCGCTGGAGGAATTTGGAATCGCTTACGAGATTGACGTCACCTCGGCGCACCGTTCGCCGGACCGTACGGCCGATTTCGCACGCAAGGCTGCGGGACGCGGCATTTGCGTGATCATCGCCGGGGCGGGAGGTGCGGCGCATTTGGCCGGCGTGATTGCGGCTCACACGACACTTCCTGTGATCGGAGTTCCGATTCCTTCGACGGCTCTGCAAGGGATGGATTCTTTGTTGGCTACTGTGCAGATGCCCGCGGGGATTCCCGTGGCGACGGTGGCGATCGGCAAGCCGGGCGCGGTCAATGCCGGGATTCTTGCGGCACAGATGATTGGGCTGAGTGATGCTTCCATCGCCAAGAAACTCGAAGCTCACAAGGAGAAGCTGGCGCGCGGAGTGGAGGAGAAGTCGAAGAAGCTGAGGAGTTCCTGAAGTGAAGTCGTGCCGTCCCTGCGGAACTTGTTCCGCGCTTCCACATCTACCCGGCACTGCCGTGCCGAGCTTTCACATCCCGCCCCTTTCGGGGCTGGAGCTTAGAGGTTCAATCCCTTTAAGAATTCGCGGAACGGCTGTCCCAAGTCTTCTCGCTTCAGGGCAAACTCCACCGTCGCCTTCAAGAATCCGAGCTTGTCGCCGGTGTCGTGGCGACGGCCTTCGTAGACGTAGGCGTACATTTTTTCTTTCTGCAGCAGCAGGCGCATGCCGTCGGTTAATTGCAGTTCGCCGCCCGCGCCGGTCGGCGTGTTGGCGAGGCAATCGAAGATCGCGGGCGTAAGAATGTAGCGCCCGATGATGGCCAGGTTTGATGGGGCGTCCTCAGGCTTGGGTTTCTCCACCATGTTCTTGATTTCGTAGAGACGTTCGCCGAAGCGGCTATCTTCGACAGGCTTCACGTCGAGCACGCCGTAGGAAGAAATCATCTTCCCTTCGATGATCTGAGTGGCCAGCACCGAGCACTGAGTCTGATCGAAGACCTCTACCATCTGCTTGAGGCAGGGAACTTTGGCGTCGATCACGTCATCGGCCAGGAGAACTGCGAAGGGTTCGTTGCCCACGAGTTCGCGCGCCATCAGCACGGCGTGGCCGAGGCCGAGAGCTTCTTTCTGGCGCACGTAGGCGACGTGCATCATATCGGAGATGGAGCGCACGATCTTGAGCAGATCGAGTTTCTTGCGATCCTCGAGCATTCTTTCGAGTTCATAGCTGACGTCGAAGTGGTCTTCAATGGCCTGCTTACCGCGACCGGTAATGATGAGGATCTGGTCGCAGCCCGAGGCCACGGCTTCTTCCACTCCGTACTGGATGATGGGCTTATCCACCAGCGGGAGCATCTCTTTGGGCTGGGCCTTGGTTACGGGCAGGAAGCGGGTGCCGAGACCGGCTGCAGGGAAAACGGCTTTGCGGACTTTCATGGGCATAAGGCGTCGTTGGTCGTTCGTTGTTCGATTTCGGTTGCCGGGACAATTGTACCTGCTGGGTACGGCGCTGACGACTCTCGGCGGCTGAAGCCGCTGTTGGATTTGGGGTGGGCAGACGGCGCGGCTGAAGCCGCGCCCTTTCAAAACTAAGTCGTTCCGGAGCGCACTTCTGATGCTGTCTCCGTGCTGGCGAGTTGTTCTAATACCGCGCGCAATGCACGGAGCACTTCTTCCGCGGCCGTCGCTTTCAAAACAAATTTCAGCATACCGTCCGGTGTGAACTGAGCGCCGCGCTGGGCGGAGACGAAGCGGGCTAGCTGCTCTGGGTCCACCATAGCGTCCTGGCGGAACTTCAGGGTTACGGTGTCGCGCTTACGTTCGATCGCCACCACGCCAACTTTCATGCACAACAGTTTGAGCGAGGCATAGTCAAGCAAGTTGCGGACCGCGGGTGGGGGCGGGCCGTAGCGGTCTTGCAACTCGGCCGCTACGTCGGTTAGTTGCGATTCGGTTTCTACGCGGGCGACGCGCTTGTACATCTGCAGGCGCTGGTTCTCTTCGGGGACGTAGTCTGTTGGGATGCGAATGTTAAGGCCGAGGTTGAGCTGGGTTTCGGCCTCTTCGGGTGCAGCTTCGCCTTTCATCTCGCGCACGGCGCGCTCCAGCATTTGTGTGTAAAGCTCGAACCCGATGGCTTCGATGTGACCGCTCTGCTCGCCGCCCAGCATGTTACCGGCGCCGCGGAGTTCGAGATCGAGGGCGGCGATCTTGAATCCTGCTCCGAGGTCGGAAAATTCTTTGAGAGCGGCGAGGCGGCGGCGTGCGATGGGCGTGAGTTCGATCTCCGGCGGAAGCATGAGATAGGCGTAGGCGCGGCGGCTGGATCGGCCGACTCGTCCACGCAACTGATAGAGCTCAGAAAGGCCGAGGCGGTCGGCGCGGTTGATCAGGATCGTGTTGCACAGCGGAATGTCGAGACCGTTTTCGATGATCGTGGTTGAGACCAGAATGTCGGCTTCGTGATGCATGAACTTCAGCATCACTTGTTCTAATTCGCCTTCCGACATCTGTCCGTGCCCGACGATGATTCGCGCCGGGGGGACGAGCGCTTGAATCTTGGCGGCGATCTCCCAGATCGTATCGACGCGGTTGTGGACGAAGTAGACCTGGCCGCCACGCTCGAGTTCCTGTTCGATGGCGGACTGGATCAGTTTTTCGTCCCAACTGGCGACCACGGTCTGGATCGCCATGCGATCCTTGGGCGGAGTTTCGATCACGCTCATGTCGCGCAGGCCGACCAGCGACATGTGCAGAGTACGCGGGATGGGCGTGGCCGACATGGTGAGCACATCGACTTGCTTGCGCATTTGCTTGATGCGTTCTTTGTGGCGGACGCCGAAGCGCTGTTCTTCGTCGACGATGAGCAGGCCGAGATCGGAAAACTTGATGTCTTTCGAAAGTATGCGGTGAGTCCCGATGAGGATATCGACCTTGCCGGCTTCGGTTTTTTGCAGGATTTCTTTTTGCTGCCTGGTGGTGCGGAAGCGGCTGATCATTTCGACGGTGACCGGGAAGGGAGCGAAGCGCTGCTTGAAAGTTTCGAAGTGCTGGAAGGCGAGCACGGTGGTCGGAGCAAGTACGGCAACTTGTTTGTTGTCGCTGATGGCCTTGAAAGCGGCACGCATCGCGACTTCGGTTTTGCCGTAGCCGACATCGCCGCAGAGCAGGCGGTCCATGGGCTGGGAAGATTCCATGTCGCGAATGACGTCTTTGATGGCCTGAGCCTGGTCTTCGGTCTCGCTGAACTCGAAGGCATCCTCGAATTCGCGAAACCATTCGTTGCCCGGCGGAAAGGCGTGGCCCTCCGCCAATTTTCGCTCGGCGTAAAGCTTGAGCAGCTCATCGGCCATGTCTTTCATGGCCTTGCGCACGCGAGCCTTGGTCTTTGACCACGCGGCGGTGCCGAGATGACTCAAGGCCGGCTTGGCGCCTTCTGAAGAGCGGTACTTCTGCACCAGATCGAGGCGCGTCAGCGGGACGTAGAGGCGAGCGGCTTCGGCGAATTCGAGCAGCATGAACTCGGCGGGGCCATCGCCGTGGTTGATTTCCTTCAAGCCCTGGTACTGGCCGATGCCGTGCTCGACGTGGACCACGTAATCGCCGACTTGAAGATCGCGGAAGTCGGAGAGAAAGGCAGAGACTTTGGATTTCGAGCGCTGCGGACGCGAGGCAACTGCATCGGATTCGTCGAAGAGATCTCGTGCGCCAAAGACAGCGAGATTGGCTTCGGGGAACAGCACGCCATCTGGAATGTAGGCCGTCGCCAGCGTGGTGGTAAGAACCTCGCCGGCGAAATAGCTGGTTTCATCGGCGTAGCTTTCGCCGCCGCGGGTGCGGCTTCCCAGGCGAAACGAGACGTTGTATTCCGTGAAAACATCGGCGAGACGCTCGACCTCGCCTGTGTTGGGCACGGCGAACAGTACGCGCTTACCATCAGCGTTGAGCTTTTGTACCGTTTCCAGCATCGCGGGAACCGCGCCATGGAAGCGGGGTGAGGGCTGAGTGAGGAATGTTATCGAGTCTTCGTTCAGGTCACGGGTAATTCCCAAGTGTTCGACATCGGCGCCGGAAAGCGCCGCTGTTTTTTGCCACCAATCGTCTGGCGGCAAGTAGAGATCTTCGGGGCGGACGAGATTGCCGACTCCGCTGCGCTCATGCGCTTCGCCAACCCGGGTCCAGAAGCGGTCAAACTCCTGCTTGAGTTGGTCAGTTTCGTCCAGAAGAACCGAAGCGCTGGGAATGAGATCGAAGATGGTGCTGTCAGCGCCCGCGACGGGAGAGTAAAACTCCCAGCCGGGGAAAACATTGACTCCACCTGCACGGACGCTGGCTTCGACGATTTCTTCGTTGCCGACAATGCGCTTGCCACTGAGCCGCGTGTGAATTGCGCCAAGCAGATGCTCGCTGACCGGGGTTTCGGTGAGGGGAAGCAGCAGGGCCTCGTCCACGGGAGTGGAGGAGCGTTGGGAGGCGGGATCGAACTTGCGGATGGAGTCGGCTTCGTCGCCGAAGAACTCGATGCGTAAGGGCCGGTCGGCCTCAGGCGAGTAAACGTCGAGGATTCCGCCGCGGACAGCATATTGACCGGGCATTTCGACCACGTCCGTGGACGTGTAACCGACGGTATTGAGGTGGGCTAGCAGGGTCTCGAGATCGAACGATTCGCCGCGGCGGATGGTGCGGGCGAGATCGGCGTAATAGTCGCTGGAGCGCAGGCGGATGGCCGTGGCCGCGACCGGCGAGACGACAATCGACGCAGCGCCGGTTGCAATCTTCCACAAAGCTGTGGCGCGTTCTTCCTGAAGTTCTGGGTGCGGCGAGAGATTCTGGAAGGGAAGAACGTCGCGAGCCGGGAGAGAAATGACCGACTCCGGATCGCAGGCGGCGGTCAGCTCACAAGAGCCGCGAAGGACAGGGATGAAATCTTCGACGGCGCGGTTGTCGTTGACTACAAAGATCAGGGGGCGTCCGGCAGCGCGCTGAAACAGCACGAGCAGCAAGGCTTTTGCGGTGGGAGTGAGACCGGAGACACGAATGCGCCCCGTGCCCTCCTTGAGGTGGGAGGCTACACGCGCGAAAGCGGGAAGCTTTTCTACGTCCACGAAGAGTTCGCGGACGAAGGGAAGAAGCATGCAGGATTATTTTAGCAGGAGAGGAGGGGGACTGCGGAAGAGCGAGAGTGTGTATAAGCCCATACTGGCGGCCGACATCTATACCGGCGAGCTTCGCTCTGCCGGGACAGCCGAGGCGGCGGTCTCCACATGGGCCGTGGTCATCCTCGCAGCAGAGGGCGCGTTAAGCATGTGGGCCCGCCGCTGCCGTTGATGCAGAGTTCGCTGCCGGGGAAGGTGCGGACGTCGAATCCGGCGTGGCGGAGGCGGGCATTCGTGTTGCGATTCTCTTCGATGGCCAGCAAGCGCTTGTTACCGAGCGCCAGAACGTTGCAGGCGAGAGTGTCGCGCTCGGAGTGGTCGATTTCGATGAACTGAAATCCGCGCGATTTGAGCAGTTCGACAGTTTCCACCGCTAGCCAGGGAAGATCGACCAGCGCGGTGTGCTCGTCGAGGAGGCTGATCAGCGACATCAGATGCAGGCATGCGGATGGGCCGGCGCCGAAAGGAAGCGGCGCTGAGAGAACCTGTTCGCCCTTGGGTGCGAGCAGAACGCGCATCTGCTGAATGCCGGCGGCATTGGTGCGGTGGCCGTGGCCGATCAGCAGCGTGTTGGGATCGAGCCACACCATGTCTCCTGCCTCGGTGGTCCCGGGAGGGGCGATCTGGCCCAGCGTGAGGATATCGAGAGTTTCGCAGAACGACCGATGGTGTTGGCCCTCGGCCACGCGATTCGCCTTGCCCGGGCGCATGACGATTAATCCGTAATCTGTCGGCAAAGACGCGTCGTGGGCGTAGACGGCGTCGAGAGAGAGGCCCGGCGCAGGAGGTATCTCTAGAACTTCGGCCCCCGCGGTTTCCAGCTCGCGGCAGAGAGCTTCATGCTGTGCCTGGGCTCTTGCGAAGTCCGGCGCATGTCGGAAGCCCAGCTCTTGCCAGCGCGCAGCGCGCTCCGGCTGGTTCCAGCCTGCTGTGCGCGGAGAGCACACCATCACGCGCCCCAGCGCGCCAGACATGGAGTGTCCGTTGAAACGCGTGCTCGTTGAGGCCTCTGGCATTTCTATCTCACGACGTTCTGAAACTACCGCGCTCGATAGGAAATCTATATGGCCATTATGGCAAAAGCAACCTGGGAGTGCGCAGTGCTCGCCGAGAGCGACAAGACAGTGGAAGTGGATGGCAACCAGTAGTTTCCGCCGGATGCGATCCACAAAGAATATTTCAAGCCGAGCGACCAGCACACGGTCTGTCCGTGGAAGGTCACGGCGAGCCCTACGACGTTGAAGTCAACGGTAAACGGAACACCGGCACGGCTTGGTACTATCCCGAGCCAAAGGCGGCGGCTAAGCAGATCAAAGGCTACGTGGCGTTCTGGAAGGGCGTGAAAGGGGAGCAGTAAGCGACGCGGCTCTGGCAGGCTACCTCAACTCTAAAGCCGGTTTTTTGTCGGGGGACCCTGATCGCAGCGCTGGAAGCGCTGCGCCACCCAAACAAAACCGTCCAACATCAGAGTTGTTTTGCTACTTTCTAGAACTCGACGTGGGCACGGAACGAGGGCACGAGCACGGGACCGCGGTCGCGGTTGTAGCCGGGGTTCACGATGTGTTGCAGGCCGGGCCCGACATAGATGCCGCGCCACACGTGGACCGTGTAGTAAGTCTCCACGATATTTTCGCGGCCGTAGCTTAGCTTCCCATCGCCGAGGAGAAAGCCGAGGCCGCCATCGGCAAGGTAGATCTGATGATCTTTGCAAATTGCGTTGGTAACAAACGCAACGCCGGCGCGGTCCTGCTTGCGATGCCACCATGCGCCATTCGCTCCAAGTCCTTCGGCGAAGGTTTGATCGACTTCCGTGTAGGCGAAGGATTCGGTCTTGCCATTGTCCCAGCCGAAGCGGGCGAATGCGGTCAGGTTGCGCGTGAGACTCTGCTCGAGGTTGATCCCGAATCCGTATTTGCGGGTGATGTGCCAGGGATGGCCGGTGATGTCGGGCGTGACGTGGTTTTGCCCGGCCTGCGCGATCTGATCGCGATAGATGCCCATGTTGGCGTAGTTGGTGAAGGCCAGGAGACGGATCACTCCTGATTTTTTCGGGATCAGGCCGCGACGCAGCTCGTATTCAAAGTTTTCCGCGTGCGCCTGCCAGGGCTTCCACACCAGATCAATTCCATTGGCGACCTTGGGCATGAGCGCTTCGGCGAAGCGGAATCCCCAGTTGCGGTCTTCGTAGTCGGCGGTGACGCCGACGGTGTAGCCGCGGGTGTCGGCGGCGTAGTCGTATGCGCCATTGTTGTCGGTGGTCCAGTTGATGAACTGGAAATGGGTATCGGAGCCCACCGAATTCACGTCGAAGAAATCCGGCATGCTGAACTTGCCGAACGCGGATTTCCAGGCGGCGGCGCGGCAGTTCCTCAAAGAGCGAGAAAGCATTGCGCTGGTTCTCGATCTTGTCCCTGCTCAGCGCGAACACTTTGTGAATCATGCCCCGGCCCAAATAAGGCGCTTTACTTAAGCTGGGATTGCGCACGATATCGAGATCGGTGTTGCCCGCAAGCCCGAAGCCTTGGGTGAGCGCGGCTCCCCCGGCTTCTTCGATATCGACCAGAAGCTCGGTGGAGTTGTTCAGCCGCACGCCCGTGTAAAGCGTCATCACGCGCGACGTTGCTTTCTCGTAGTTGGGGCTGAGGCTGTGCTGGCCGCTGTAGGCGGCGTGAAATGGAGGATGAGTCTGGAAAATAAAATTCGTCTGCCCGGAGAGCCAGAAGCGCGTGTCCTTAAAGTGGGGGAACATCGCTTCTGTTCCTTCTTCGGGCGGAGGATCAGCCAGGTTCGCGGCCGCCGCGACGTTCTGCGGCTCGGCGGCGGAATTCGCTGTGGAGGGTCTGTCCGGCTGCTGGGCCAGCGCCGGAAGAGCGCAAGCGGCCGCGATCAGCAACCAGAGGGCGGCCCCGTCGATATTGAAAATGAATTTCATTTTCACAATTACAAGATAGGCCAGCGGACAATTCGCCTCAAGGCTTGATGTCACCCACGGTTGTGATATTCGCCACTAGGCAAACTCTCGAATTCCCCCGTGCCTGCAATCCTACCCAAGGAGTTAACTATAGTTAACTCTACCACGGCGGCCCGATGGCCGGCGGGCTAAGCACTATGGCATTGCTGAACCGCTTCCGACCCTCAGAGCCTACGCAGGATTGGTTAAAGGACTGTTACAGGCTGAACCTTTACAGGCCGAACCTTGTGCTCCACCGGTTATCGGGGCTGGCTCGCCTGATTCAGCAGCTTTTGGAAGCGCGAGTCTGAACGCAAGGAATCAAAATGCTCATTGGACTTGATGGCGGCAGAATCGCGGTAACCCAGGTCGACCGCCTTCTGCAGTTCAAGCAGAGCTTTTTCTTTGTCTCCGCGACCGGCGTACGCGAAGCTGAGCTGAACGTGGGCGATGGGCGTACTCTGATCGCCTTTGGGCAGGCTCAGCAGTGTGGTAATGGCCCGGTCATAGTCGCCCTGAGCAATATAAACCTGGGCCAAGCCGAAGTCTGCTGTGCCAGAAGAGGGGCTGATGCTCTTGGCTTGTTCGAAAGCGGCGATCGCTTCGGGGAATCGTTTCTGTTGCATCAGGGCCCGGCCAAGGTGGTAGTGAGCCTGGAACATGCCCGGTTGCAACCGGATCGCCTCCCGCGCGGCCTTCTCAGCGCCCGCCGAGTCAGGTGGTTGTTGATAGCCCAGCGCCCAGGAGAGCTGGTCCCAGGCGTGAGCGTTGTCCGGTTCGACGCTGGTTGCTTCCCGCGATTTCTCGGCCGCGTGGACATAATCGAACATGTTCCCATAAACGTTGGCCATAGCCACGTCGGCCTCGGCCAGTTGCGGATCGATGGCCAGGGATCGCTCTGCCAGCTGCCGCGCCTGCCGCAGGTGGGCTTCGCTGGGATCAAGGTTGCGGTAATAAAAGCTCTCGACCATGGAAAGTCCGGCGAGAGCCGGAGCGTAGTTGGAATCCAGTTGCAGGGCCTTCTCGAAATTGGCGCGCGCGGCTTCAAGGGCTTTGGGCTGATCGATGAAATCCACCAGCGCGCGGCCTCGCAGGTACGCCTCGTAGGCTTGCGGGTTTTGTGTGTAGTGCCGTTGGACCGCGTTTTTCTCCTGGGGCGTAAGCTTCAGGTTGAGCGCTTGCGCAATCTTGAGCGCGGTCTGGTCCTGCAGGGAGAAGACGTCTTTCAGATCGCCTACAAAATCGTCGGCCCAGGTTTGAAATCCCGTTGAAGTGTCGATCAGTTGCACACTGATGCGCACCCGGTCGCCAGCCTTCCGCACGCTGCCTTGCAGCAGATACTGGACCCCCAGCTCCTGTCCCATATCCTTGGGATCTTTCTGCGCGCCTTTGAAGCGGGCGGCGGCTCCTGGCGAGGCTATCCTGATGCCTTCAATTTTGGACAGCTTGGTACCGATCTCTTCCGTCATGCCATCGCTGAAGTATTCGTTCGCGGGATCGCCACTCAGATTCTGCAGGGGAAGAACAGCCAGTGAGGTCTTGGTTCCGGGCGTGGCCGAGGCCGATTTTTGCGGGGCCTTGCGCAACCACCATATGCCGGCAATTCCCAGGACCAACAGTAATCCCAGCACAGCTAGAGTTGCGTTCCGCAGCGGCAGTTGCCTGACCGGGGAGGCTGCGGTCGTCACCGGAGTTTTCCCAGACTCCGTGTCCCGCCGCAGGCGCCTGAGATCGGCGCGCAGCTCGGCAGCCGATTGATAGCGCACCTCGGGATCTTTTTCCAGCGACTTGTCAATAATCGCTTCCAGTTTCGCTGGAAGTTCGGGATTCAGACGGATTGGAGGTGTAGGCGCACGATTGAGAATCGACTCGGAAAGCACGCCGGAGGTCTCTCCCCGAAAAGGCAATGTGCCGGTCACCATTTCGTAGAGCACGACCCCAAAAGAAAACAGATCGGTGCGGGCATCGAGTTCTTTGCCCCGGACCTGCTCGGGCGACATATAGGCCACCGTTCCGAGCGCAGTGCCCGGACTGGTTAATTGCTGTTCCGCAGTTGCCGCCAGAAGCGCCGCAGAGCCACCGGCGGCCTGTGCGGGAGTTTGCTTGGCCAGGCCGAAGTCGAGAATCTTGGCCTGTCCGCGAGCGGTGACGAAAATGTTTGCCGGTTTGATGTCGCGGTGCACAATCCCTTTCGAGTGTGCCGCGTCCAGCGCATCTGCGATCTGCATCCCCCAATCGGCAACTGCGTCAATTTCGAGAGGCTTGCCTGCGATCTTGTGCTTGAGAGTCTCGCCCTCAAGCCGCTCCATGGCGATAAACCAGACTCCGTCAGCCTGGTCGATGTCATAGATGGTGCAGATATTCGGATGATTGAGCGCCGAAGCCGCTCGCGCTTCGCGCCGAAAGCGCTCCAGAGCCTGCGGATCCTTCGCCAGTTCCTGGGGCAGAAACTTAAGCGCGACGTTCCGGCCGAGCTTGAGATCTTCGGCCTCGTAGACCACACCCATCCCCCCGCCACCCAGCATTTGCAGAATGCGATAGTGCGTGATGGTTTGGCCGATCATGATTGGCGGGAAAACATTGGAATGCCATGTTAGGGTGGGCGAGAGGGGAAGTCAAAGCCTAGTTGTTCTTCGCGTCAGCGGCTTCGGTGAGAAATAAAATAAGGACAGCCCGGAGCCCCCGAAGCCGTCCTTGAACCCTCCCGGTTAGAAGGGCAAGTTGATAACCCTACGTTACCAATGCGATGTTGCAAAATGATGGCGAAATCGTGAATATCTGATGAATTCGTTGGCGGGGGCGCTGCTATAGTAAATCGCGCGGTCTTGTCAGTTGACATCTTTCTTGTGGGAGCCTCGATGCCGTCCACAACGTCTCGAAAAGTCGAGCAGTCGCGCCGTCTGCAGCAACGCGCCGAAAGCATGATTCCTGGCGGAGTGAACTCGCCGGTGCGCGCGTTCGGTTCGGTGGGTGGCGATCCTCCGTTTATTGTGCGCGGGAAAGGCTCGCACATCTGGGATGCGGACGAGAACGAATTCATCGACTACGTGGGATCGTGGGGACCGCTGATTCTCGGCCATGCTGCGCCGGACGTGCTCGATGCCATCGTAGGCGCGGCCTGCAACGGAACCAGCTTCGGCGCTTCCACGCCGGCTGAGGCCGATCTCGCGGAGTTGGTGCTGGCGGCGTTTCCCTCCATGCAGAAAGTTCGCTTCGTGAGTTCCGGAACCGAAGCCACGATGTCGGCCATCCGCCTGGCGCGGGCTTACACCAAGCGCAAATACATTGTGAAGTTCGAAGGCTGCTACCACGGGCACTCCGATGCCCTCCTCGTGAAGGCAGGTTCGGGCGTGGCGACGCTGGGCATTCCAGGATCGGCGGGCGTTCCCGAGGAGTTCACCCAATTCACGCTGGCCCTGCCCTTCAACAACATCACGTCGGTGGAATACGCTTTCCAGAAATTCAAGCATCAGATTGCCTGCGTGATCGTAGAGCCGGTGGTGGGAAACATGGGATGCGTTCCCGCGTCGGACGACTATCTGGTGGCCTTGCGCTTGATTACAGAACGAGAGAAGGCGGTGCTGATTTTTGACGAAGTGATGACCGGATTTCGCGTGGCTTTCGGCGGAGCGCAGGAACTCTACAGTATTCGTCCTGACCTGACGACCCTGGGCAAGATTATCGGCGGAGGCTTGCCGGTTGGCGCCTATGGCGGGCCCAGCGAGATTATGAATCTGGTGGCGCCGCTGGGTCCGATGTACCAGGCAGGCACGCTGTCAGGCAATCCGCTGGCGATGGCGGCGGGATGCGCGATGTTGAAGCATCTGCGCGATCACAAGCAGGAAGTCTATTCGCGAATCGATAAGTTGAGCAGAGAACTGGTCGAAGGCGTTGCCGCAGCCGCCAAGGATTCCGGCGTGCCGCTGTGCTACAACCGCGTCGGATCGATGTTTACGTGGTTCTTCACGCCGGGGCCGGTGACGGATTGGGATTCCGCGTCGAAGTCGAACACCGAAGCGTTCGGCAAATTCTTCCGCGCCATGCTCGACAGCGGAGTGTATCTGCCCCCATCACAGTACGAGGCGGCATTCCTGGGCTCGACCCACACGGAGCAGGATGTGCAGCAGACGATTGCGGCGGCGAAACAGGCTTTTGCGGCGATGAAGGGATAATTCACCACCCTTCGGCTTCGCTCAGGGCAGGCTCCGTCACAGAGGCACAGAGAAAGTCACAAGTGAGATTGATCTAGCTGATGGCTGATGGCTGACGGCTGATAGCTGACTCTGCCATCTGCGGAATCGTGACGAATTCATAGCCTTCAGCCTTGTGACGAGCGAGCAGGTGATCGGTGGCGATCACCGTCTGGGAGCGGTCCGCGCCCATTTGCTTGTGTCCTCCATCGTGCAGCAGGATCACGTCGCCGCCACGAATTTGCCTGGCGACCTTGCGCTCGATTACCGCCGCAGGCGGCGCGTTCCAGTCGTAGCCGGTTACGTTCCACATGACGGGCTCGAGGCCAAGTTCACGGGCTGCGCGGAGTACCGCTGGGCGGCGTCCGCCGAAGGGAGGGCGGAAGAGACTCGAGGGTTCGCCAATCGCCTCTTGCAAGGCGGCGCGGCATTCACAGAGTTGCCGCCTGATTTCTGTCTCACTTTTGAGAGTCAGCAGCGGATGCGAGAAGGTGTGGTTGCCGACTACGTGGCCGGCCTGGATGATTTCGCGGGCGATTTCCGGGCGTTGCCGCACGTAGCGTCCAATCAGAAAAAAAGTCGCGTGTACGCCGTGCTTGGCGAGAACCTCCAGCAAGCGCAGCGTGTGCGGATCGTTGGGGCCGTCGTCGTAGGTCAGCGCGATCTGCCTTGATCCGCGTGGCAGTCCCGTGAAGGTTCGCCCGTACCACTGCCCCGTCGGCGCCATGGACTGGTAGCCCGCGGCGACGGCTGCGGCTGCGGCTGCGGAGACGGCAGTCAGGGTGAGGGCGAGCATGCAAGGATTGTAAATTGCCGATTGCTGATTGTTGATTGCTGATTTGGGCCAGGAGCAGTTTGACGGTTAAGCTTTTCAATCAGCAATCAACAATCAGAAATCAACAATTTCTCCTGTTAACTCTTCCCTCAATTGCCACTCGGCTCCATCCGAGCTATCCTGCAAATTCCGAAACATTGCAAGCCCATGGCTAATCTCTTCGAGCTGCCCCGTTACATTGCGGTGGAGGGTCCCATACGAGTGGGCAAGAGCACCCTGGCCCGTATTCTGGCCGAGCGGCTCAATGCGCAGCGCGTGATGGAGCCCGAATCCAATCCGTTCCTTGGCGCTTTTTACGAAGGCGAGCGGGGCGCGGCGTTTCAGGCGCAGTTCGCGTTCCTGGTGCGGCGCTTCGAGCAATTGCAGGCACTCGATCTCGGCTCACGCTCGCAGAAGACGGTGGTCGCCGACTACATCATCGAAAAGGACAAGCTTTTCGCCTGCCTCAACCTCACCGACCAGGAACTCGACACCTACAACCGCTACTACAACCACTTCCGCGGGCAGTTGCCCACGCCCGACCTTGTCATCTACCTGCAGGCCACTCCCGAGGTGCTGAAGAAGCGCCTGAAGAAGAAGAATGCTCCCGGCGAGCGCGCCGTCAGTGACGAGTATCTGGAGGAAGTGGTCAAGGCGTACGAGCACTTCTTTTTTCACTACACATCGTCCGACCTGCTGATCGTCAATACGTCCGACATTGATTTCGTCGACCGCAACGAAGACTTGCAGGAACTGCTGCGCAAAGTGACCGAGCCCATCAAGGGCACGCAATACTTCTTGCCGCTGGGAGGGCAGGAGGCGGTGGGGGCGTAGAGACCGGAGTTTAGGCCGGTCCTCAGCCTAGCCCGGTTGAACGCTTTTCCATTTCGTTCTGGTGGTACAATTACGCGCTAAACGGAGGTGCCCGATGCGCCCCTTGTCCGCAGTGCTCGCTTCGGTCCTGTGTTTCACTCCTCTCGCATTAAGTCAAGAAGACCACCATCACGCGATAACTGAAGAGGAAATCGGTTCGGTCCACTTCCTGACTTCGTGCAGCTCAGATCTCACCGAACCCTTCAACCGCGCGGTGGCGCTGCTGCATTCGTTCCAGTATGAACAGGCGCGCCAGGCTTTTACGGAGATCTCTGACCGGGCCGCACAATGCGCCATGGCGAAATGGGGCGTGGCCATGTCTCATTACCACGGGATGTGGGACAACGGAGACACGGCGGCCGGCCGTCTGGCTCTCAGTCAGGCGAAGCAGATCGCCAGCGGCAACCCGAAGACTACTCGTCGCGAGAATGATTACATCGACGCTCTGGCTGAAATTTACCGCGAAGACGATAAGGACGCATATACGCACAGCCAGGCCTTTGAACAGAAGATGGGCGCGTTGCAGGCGGCTTATCCGCAGGATGATGAGGCGGCGATCTTTCACGCGCTGTCTTTGGCAATCACGGCGCCCAAGACTGACAAGACCTTTAGCAACCAGCGCAAGTGCGGCGAGATTCTGGAGCCGATCTTCGCCCGGCAACCGCATCATCCCGGCATCGCGCATTACATCATCCATTGCTACGACAACCCGGCGCTGGCCGAGCAAGGTCTGGGAGCGGCGCGCATGTACGCCAGGATTGCTCCCGCTTCGGCGCATGCGAACCATATGCCTTCGCATCTGTTCACGCGGGTGGGCTCGTGGGACGAATCGATCAGTTCGAACCTGAAGTCAGCGGAACTCGCGGCTGCCGCGGAGGTCAATTCGAAGAACGGCGAGGCGCGCGATCAGCGGCTGCACGCCATGGACTACCTGGAATATGCCGATCTGCAGAGCGGCCGCGTCAGCAAGGCCAAGGCTGTACTGGATGAGATGAATGCGTTGCCGCCGGTTTCCGGGCTCACGCTGACCGGCAATTATGGAGCATCCGCAATTCCCGCGCGGTACGCAATTGAACTGGGAAATTGGGAGCAGGCTGCCCAGCTTCGTGTGGTGGAGGGCAGCGTACCCTGGGCGCAAGCAATTACGTGGACGGCAATCGGAGTAGGAAGCGCGCGCTCGAAGAATCTGGAACGGGCGTCTCAAGCCGAACAGAAACTTGCCGACCTGCGCGACGCGATTGCCAAGCAGAATAACTCTTACTGGTCGAATCAAGTAGAAGTGGAGCGTCGCGAAGTGGCCGCATGGATCGCGCAACAGAGCGGCAAACCAGAGGATGCCCTGAAGCTGGCCCGTTCGGCGGCAGAACTGGAAGAGAGCATGGACAAGGCGGCGGTCACGCCCGGAGCTGTCACGCCGGCGCGGGAGATGCTGGCAGATCTGCTCATGATCGGGCATCAACCCACGGAATCGCTGGCCGAGTATCGGATCGTACTAAAGATCGCCCCGAACCGTTTTAACGCCCTGTACGGAGCGGCCAAGGCAGCTGAAGCTTCCGGAGATACGACGACAGCCAGTGGCTATTTCCGGAAGTTGACAGAGGTTGCCGTCGGTGACGAGCGGCTCGAGCTGAAGACGGCACGGCAGAAGCTGGTAGCGGAGAAGGCTGCGAGGTAAGGCGACAGCGAGTAGTCGCTGGTCGTATTTCGTCGACCGCAATGAAGACTTGCAGGAGTTGCTGAGGAAAGTGACGGAGCCGATCAAGGGCACGCAATATTTCCTGCCGCTGGGAGGGCAGGAGGCGGTGGGAGCATAAACGGTCCATTCGGGGACAGCCGCCCTCGGCTGTCCTTATGCGGTCCCTAAATCCTTTAATTGATTACGCTTAAGTGTCTGCGGCGGCCGCTTAATAACGACTGGCCATTGCTGGCTATTAAGGCTAGAATACCTCCAGCATCCACGAGGATGCGGAACAGGCTCTATCCGGCCGCGCCGGAGGGGCACTGGAGGACACAATGAGTCTCACCCCGATCAGCGGGCGTTCGCAGCACGAACTCCGCCACAAGATCACCACCGCTTCTCTGCGGGAACAAAAACTCCGTCACGAATCCATCACTTGCCTTACTGCCTACGACTACGCCGCTGCGCGCCTGGTGGATGAGGCCGGCATCGAGATAATCCTGGTGGGCGATTCGCTTGCCCAGGCCATGCTCGGCTATGAAAACACGCTCTCGGTCACCATGGACGAGATGCTGCACCATGTGAAGGCGGTTCGCCGCGGCGTGAAGCATGCGCTGCTCGTGGCCGACATGCCTTACGGGTCTTATCAGGTTGACCCCAACGACGCACTGCGCAACGCCACGCGCTTTGTGAAAGAAGGCGGCGCGGAAGTGGTGAAGATCGAGGGCGGCGAGAAGCGTGCCGACCTGATTCGCCGCATCATCGACGCCGAAATTCCCGTGGCCGGCCACATCGGGCTGACGCCGCAGTCGGTCAACGTGATGGGCGGCTACAAAGTGCAGGGGAAAAATCTCAGCGGCATCGAGCAACTGATGCGCGATGCGGTGGCGCTGGATCGCGCGGGCGTGGCCTGCCTGTATCTGGAAGGCATTCCCCGCGAAGTGGCGGCGATGATTACGGCCGAGGTGGAAACGCCGACCATCGGCATTGGCGCTGGCCCGGAGTGCGATGGCCAGGTGCTGGTGTTCCACGATATTCTCAACCTGACGTTTGGACCGCCGGCCAAGTTTGTGCGCCGCTACGGCGACGCGGCCGCGCTGATTACGCAAGCGGTGCAGGCGTTTCGCGCCGATGTGAGGTCGCTCCAGTATCCGGCGGATGAGGAGTCTTACCATTTGCCGAAAGAGACCAAGGCCGGGCTGGAAACTGTGCTGGCGCGGAAGCGGGCGATGCAGCGGTAAGAAATGCTTAGCCACGGATCTGCACGGATCAAACGGATAGGCCCGGGCTTGACCAAGGCTTCAAATCCGACCGGCGACAGTGCTAGGCTATGGTTGTTGAGGAGGTTGTTATGACGCACCTGTTGCCCGCGTTGTTTCTCCCCATCTTCGGCTTCGGCTTTGTCATGTATTTTCTGCCCTCGATCATTGCTCTGGCGCGCAGCAAGCGAGACATCACCGCGATTGTGCTGCTCAACTTCTTTTTGGGATGGACGATGATCGGATGGGTAGTCGCATTGGTTTGGGCAGTGAAGGCCGACGTTCCGATGGTGGTGCGGTGAGTTCGTGCGCCGCGCGAGGTCACCCGCAAGCCGGCCTCGCATCCGTTCTCGTATTTATCTGTACGATGAGCTTCTCTCTTGCGGCCTGCTCCCGGCAGAATGCCCCCCCGCCTCCCGATCCGGGCACTCTGCTGCAGGCCATCCCCGCAGCCGATGCGGCGAAGTATCCGTCCCCGCAAGAATCCAGGCACTGGAGCAATCCATATCTCGTGATCCGTCCTGACACCGTTGGACTGCTCACCGGCGTCGCTGCCAACGAAGAACAGATTCTGAAGCCGGAGGCTGTGTTGAACGCACTAGCCCGCTTGCCCGCATCTGCCTGGCCCTACGGCCGCGCGGTCGCGATCCTCATGGAAGAGAAGCCCACGGCTTCAGAACCGGACAAGATCGCGCTTCGACGGAGCCGCGGTATCGTTGCGGGTGACTTGGAAGCCGCACACGTCGCGATTCGTTGGATCCCTACATCCTGAGTTCGACCTCCTCAATGCGATGAGACTCTGCAACACCATCGAAGACATGCTAGCCGCGTGCCGCGCGGCGCGGCGCGGCGGCAAGCGATTGGGATTCGTGCCCACCATGGGTGCGCTGCATGAGGGCCACTTGTCCCTGGTGCGAGCCGCAAGAGCTTCGTGCGATGCCATTGCAGCTTCGATCTTTGTGAATCCCACGCAGTTCGGGCCTGCCGAAGATCTGGCGAAATATCCGCGCAGCTTCGGACAGGACCGGGAACTGCTGGCAAAAGAAGGCGTGGAGTTACTCTTTGCACCATCGGTCGAGGAAATGTATCCGGCGGGCGCCGTGACCTGGGTTACGGTGGAGGGGCTGAGCAGCAAGCTGGACGGGCGTTCGCGGCCCGGGCACTTTCGCGGCGTCACCACCGTGGTTGCCAAACTGTTCCACATCATCGAGCCGGACGCGGCCTTCTTCGGGCAGAAGGACGCAGCGCAGGTGGCGATCGTTCGCCGCATGGTGCGCGACCTGAACTTTCCCGTGGAAATCGTCGCCTGCCCGATTGTTCGCGAGCCCGACGGCCTGGCCATGAGTTCACGCAACGCCTATCTTGATCCGCAACAGAGAAAACAGGCGCTGGTGTTGCATCGGTCTCTGCTGCGCGTGAAGAACTCCTGGGACGCCGGCGAACGCGATGCGGCAAGACTCGTGGATGCGGCCCGGGAAGAATTCGCGGGAGAAAAGTCAGTCCGCCTCGATTACTTCGAAATCGTAGATCCCCACAGCTTGGATCCGGTCGAAAGCCTCGCCGGCGGCGCGCTGGTCGCGGTCGCCGCATTCGTTGGCACGACCCGGCTTATCGATAACATGCTGCTTCCCGGCGCGCCAGGATGAAATTTGCGGGCTAGGGTTGCGGATGGACCGCTGCTGCGGTGGTTTGGGGCGACAGGTGCTGCCGCACCAGATCCTCGATCTGCGACCAGACATGCGGATCGCACTCGCTCTGCATGTGGCCGGCGGTAAAGACGCGGTCCCACCAGGTATATTCCTGGCACGCAACGGGATTCTTCTTGTAATCTGTGCGGTAATTTCCGATGATCTCAGTCTTTGCCGGATTGGCGGCTGTGATCCGGGCCCGGCCGTGGACGAAACCGTGGGGCTGATAAAAGTTCACAGCCTCGGCGACGTTGTCGGGAATGACGGAATCGTTCTGCCATACTTTGGCAACGCTATCGACTTGCACCGTCAGCAGGACAGGTACGCCCTCCCGCCGCAAATCGCGTGCCAGCAATACCGCCGCCGATGCGCCCCAACTGTGGCCAAAGAGAATAATGCGCGCCCGGGCTTTTTCTTCGCCGGAAAGTACGCCGTCGTGATTCACATCCAGCAGGCGAAGGATGGCGTCATAGGCTCGTTTTCTGCGCCGGTTTTCAAAAACCTGAACATAGGTGTCTTTGGGGACAGTGCGCCGGATTTGCTCTGCGAGTTGAACCGGGCCGTGATGCGGGTTGTCATGGGTGACAAAGCCACCCACGAAACCGATCACGATGTTGGAAGGAACCACCGTCGTCTCGGCCGTTGGGCCATGCACCGCCCGTGAGAGCCCCGGCATAGCCGCACCCAGAATCGTCAAAGTGACGAGCGAAGCGCGAAATGGAGCAAACCAGCGCACGCGGGCTCCTGCTGAATCAGATGATTCGTTCCGTTGGGGGATGCTGAAAAACGGGGCGACTGTTTTGCCGGGCGTTCCCTCGCCGATCCTTCGGAGTATGCCCGACCGTTCGGCCAAATGCCTTTACTGGAGCGGCTTTTCGCGCATTTGACCCGAGGGACAGTGTACACCCGTTTGTCAAGTCCCGGACGCACTTTTGTCTCTGGCTGGCGTTTTTCTTCCGGAAACGAACCCGTTTCCCGCAAAGATGTACCGCAGCTCTTGGTCGGCTGCCTTGCTGATACCAATGCGCGGAGTGACTTGGATATTTCTCGCGCGAAAGCCGTCGTCTCCAATCCACAACCCGGAACTGGGAGAGGTGAGATCACATCCGTTGTCGCGCGTGCGTGTGATGCCGAAAGCTTCCGCCAAGCGGCCCGGGCCGCTGGTGAGTCGAAGAAGGTCGCGGGGCCCTTGCACTTCGACTCCTCGGGCCCGCGCCATCTCCTCGATGCCCCAAAGGGGTTCGAGCGCGCGGAAAAGCACTGACCCTGCCTTCCCCTCGCGCTCGCACGAGACGTTAAGGCAATAGTGATTGCCGTAGATGAAGTAAACGTAGGCGTAGCCGGCGGGTCCGAACAGGACTGAGGTGCGGGCGGTATTGCCGGCGAAGGCGTGGGCCGCGGGATCGCTCTCTCCGAGGTAAGCCTCGACCTCGACGATGCGGGCCGCCAGGCGCAGCTTTCCGCCGTCACGCACCAGCACCTTGCCGAGCAGTTCGCGGGCCACGCGCCGCGGACCGCGGGCGAAGAACGCGCGATCGAGGGGCCAGACTGAGCGAGCGGCGGGGGGCGAGGGCACACTTCAGAATGCAGAAGTAGCAACTCCAAAGTCAAAGCGTGCAACGGACAGAAAAGCAGTCAGCAACACACGCAGGATTTTCCGCGCAATCTCTCAGCGAATGTTTCGTGCGAAGAACCGGCATGTGAAAGAATAAACCTCGACTCTGCGCGTGCCATGATTTCGATGTGCGGGGAATGCCGCGAAGACGGAGACGAGAGCGCAATGCGAAGCTACACGCCGGTGTTCCTCGTGGCATTTGCGTTCGTCTGCTCGGGGCTCCAGTCTGCGCAGTCAGTCGAAGCGGAACCAGCAGCAGTCGTTGAGCTGGGAGCCGCCGCTGGCCGGAGTCTCACAGACGGTCAATCGAGCTTCGGTCCCACAGTGGCGGCTGAAGTTACGCCGATAAACTGGCTGGAAATCGAGGCCGGTGTCACGCCGCTGTTTAGGCGTCACTCGACGGAATGGAGTATCGATCTTCTATTCAAGAAGCCCTGGACTCTGTCGGACAAGAGAGAGTTCATGCTCGGGATTGGGCCGGAGTGGATCCATACGAACGCGTATGGCGTAAAAACGGACTCGGCTGCTGTTGAAGCCGCTCCAGACTTTATGTTTTGGTCATCCAGAAAGCATCGATTCGGCTGGTATCTCGAACCAAGCTACGAGTACAAATTTGGGCCAGGGCATGAACACTCGCTTGGCATAAGTGGCGGCCTTCTGATTGGGCTTCCTTAGGCGAAGCCGGACAAACGCAAGGAATCTCAAGTTGCCTATCCCTTTCGCCGCTCCTACGCTGCGCCCTTCCCGGATTCTTTCAGGTAAGCCAGCACTTCTCCCGCATGGCCTTCCGCCTTCACCTTGGGAAAGATGTGCTGGATCTTTCCGTCCGGCCCAATGATGAACGTGGTCCGGACGATGCCCATGACCTTCTTGCCATACATGTTCTTCTCCTGCAGCACGCCAAATGCGTCGGCGATTTTCTTGTCCGCGTCGGCCAGCAGGGAGAAGGGCAGCTTGAACTTCTCCTGAAATTTCTTCTGCGCCTTGGGCGTGTCGGGCGAGATGCCAAGTAACACGGCGCCGGTTTTCTGCATCTGTTTGTAGGTATCGCGAAACTCGCAGGCCTCGATGGTGCATCCCGGAGTATCCGCGCGAGGATAGAAATACAGCACCACCACTTTGCCCCGCAAACTTTTCAGCGAGATTTCGTTTCCGTTTTCGTCCTGCAAAGTAAACTCGGGAGCCTTATCATTGACATGGATACTCATGAGCGCCTCATTTTCAGGGAGTCAGGGTTGAAGACGGCGTCCGCATTCTCAGCGTTGGCAAGGCCGAGACCGGAACAATTTATGTCTAGAAGCTTCTTATACCGCAGATCAGGGTGGGCCGTCATCATTCTGTGGCTTCTCGCCGTGATGGCTCCGCCGAGCGCGGCGCCACAGGACAAGCCGCAGCTGAAACGTCCGCTGGATATTCCTGAGGAAAAACTTCCCGAAGGGAAGAAGCCGAAAAAAAATGTTAAAGGGCCGCGAGCCGTGGGTCTCTTGCAGCTCACGGCCAGCGGCAAGGGGACGTTAATTCCGATTGCAATTCTGATCGACGGCAAATTCTATGATGCCAGCGCTTATAAGGCGGATCCGGTGCCGATGGCGCTGTACACCGGCACCGTCTATGAGGTCGAACAGGCGGGCGATTCGCTGGGATTGTTTACGATCGGTGGAGCGCTGCACAGCAACGCTAAGGGCAGCCCGCATCCGTGGGTGGGCGCGGGTGCTTACTTGCCGCATGGAACGGAGGCTCCGAAGACCACGCGCAAAGCAGAAGACGTGCCTGTCGGGATCGGCAGCAGCAGCGGCAGCGATGAACCGCCGCGGCTGACCCGGGGAAACACATCGAAGCCAGCGGCGCCTTCCAGCCCGAGTTCCGCAACAGGTTCCAGCACTCCCGCCGGGGGAGGCACCTCCAGCCAGGAGGCATCCAAGCCCGCAGCTACGCCGGCTTCCGACAAGCCAGGGGATCAAGGCGCTAAGCAACAAGCGCCGGCGGCGGGACAGACATCGCCGGGCCAGGCGTCACCAAGTCAAACCTCTCAAGGCCAGGAATCTCAGGCTCAAGCGCCGCAGGGTCAAGCGTCACAAGGTCAAGCGTCGCAAAGTCAAGGGCCGGAAAACTACTACCGCCCGACGCTGCGCCGAGGCAAGCCGACGCAGTCCGCGCCGCAAGAGGATGAACCTGCCGCAAAGGCTGGCAAGCCTGAGTCTAAGGGAGCAGCCGCCGCCAGCGCCGAACGGGTGCAACTTGTGCCGGCAATTTCCGATGCGGGTGGACCAGATCCGCGGCCCTACAAGTTTTACTGGAAGACGGGCGAAGAGGAGGAGCGCCGCAATCAAATGCTCGCCCTCGCGGCCGATGAGGTCCGGGCTTACGCGAATGCGCTGGCGAAGAACCGCATTCCGGCCAAGCCCCCTGCCGCAAAGGTTCCCGCTGCTGGCCACAAAGCCCCGGCAAGACCCGCGCAGCCGGTGTTGGAGGGCATTCAGTTTCGCGTCTTCGATGTGTGGGTGAACAACCAGCCGGTCATGATCTTGAGCGCCGAAGCGCACTTTCCTCCCGCGCCGGGAGCGGAGGCAGCGCCGGAACAGTACTCGATTACGCTGGTGGCTCGAACTGACATCTATGGCAATCTGCGCAAGCTGTATTCGGGGGTGACCGACAAATTCCACCTCGACGTAACCCCGCGGCTGGAACTGATTGACGCAGTGGACGCCGACGGAGACGGCCGGGGAGAGCTATTGTTTCGCGAAACCACGGATGCGGGCAGAGGGTATGTAATCTATCGCGCGACAGGCGACAAACTCTGGAAGATGTTCGACAGTCTTGCGGAGTAGAGAGGCCTTAGGGCATAGGTGTCAGGTCTTAGGCCTGTGACCTATGACCTGATACCTAAGATCCAGTCTTTACGTTTCGATTCCTACGTGGCAGACGCGGCCGACCAGGTAATCGGAGGCGGACTTGCCCTCTTCCATGGTCATGACTTCAATGGGATACGCCTGGTTGTGGGGCCGCAGAATCAGGTGATTGCCGGCAATTTCGACGTATTTCACCGTGCAATTTTCGTTCTTGAGCACGGCGTACATGTTGAATTCACCTTTGCGATAGGGTTTGAGCGAGTTGTAGTGGCGGTCGATGAGGAGTGTGGCTCCGGGCAGCAGACGCGGATACATGCTCATGCCTTCGCGGGCGTCCACTTTGATGAGCACGAAGCGCTCCCACTGCTCGCGATCGCCTTCGGTCTCGGCCTTCAGTTTCTTAAGAAAGCTTTTCTTGAATTTCAGGATTTCCTTGACGTGCATGCTGGTGATGAGTGGATGGGTGGCAGCGACGGTTCCGTCGGTCAAGAGGACGTTCTGGAACTCGTCGTTGCTGGGAGGCAGGATCGAAGCGCGTTTGTTGACCTCGGCCGGGTCGAGCAGGTCCAGCACCGAAAGATGCTGGACGGCGAGGACCCGGTCCATGCCTTCGAGGCTCAAGCCGCGCTTGCGATTCAAGAAGTTGGAGATGTGGGCCTGCTTGAATCCCGTCTGTTGGGCCAGACGGAGGCCGGTCAAATCGCCTTCATCGATGCGCTCCCAAAGAGTTTCGCGGAGGTTGTCTTGCAGCACTCGGAATTTCATAGCTCGGAGTATAGCACGTGTGTTATAGCAATACGCTAACGAAAAAAGATTTCCACAGCCCCTTTGGTATAACAACCTTGACGATGATTATGCAGTTGACACAGAAGGCCATTTCGTGTATGATTTTCATATGCTCGAAAGACTTAGAGACGAACTGAAAGCCATCCAGAACTGGCCCTGTGGCAAGATGGTAACAGATATTGAGAAAGATGCGGTTGCGATTCGCGCCCTCCGAGCATTGGAGCTTGAAGCCAAGATCAAGGCAATAGCTTCGAGGAACTAATTATGAAACTGATAGAGGTCACAAAGCCTTTGCCACTGAGGAGCAGTGCCTAGCCTACCTAGAAGCGAAACGCTGGCCCAACGGCGTGCGCTGCCTGACGTGCGGCTCCAAGGAAATCTCCCGCATCACCCGCAAGGTGACGAAGAAAACGGAGAACAAGCGCGTCCAGCTTTATCAGTGCTTGGAGCCAACCTGCAAGGCTCAGTTCTCCGCCACGACCGGGACGATCTTCAACGGCTCCCATCTCTCGCTCGACAAATGGTACATGGCAGTTGCGCTCATGGTGGACGCGAAAAAGGGCATGTAGCGCTTTACAGCTTCAGCGTCATCTGAAAGTGAACTACCGCACAGCATGGTATCTGTGTCACCGCATCCGCGAAGCGATGAACGATCCTGACGGCCTAAAGCTGACGGGCACAGTGGAAATTGACGAAACGTACATTGGCGGCAAGCAGAAGGGCCACAGGCGCAAACTCAAGAACAAAGACGTAGTGCTTGGAATGCGGCAGCGCGGCGGTCCTCTTCGGCTCATCCAAGTCAAAGACAACAAGCAGGCACGCTCTACGAAGCCATCGCAAGGCACGTTGACCCGGCGGGGACGAAAGCGATTATGACGGATGACGCGGGAGCTTACAATTTCCGGATCACGAAGTTCCGCAATGCCAAGCACTCCACGATCCGCCACAGCCGAGGCGAATATGTGCGGGGCGAAGTCCACACGAACACGGTCGAAAATGGCTTCTCGCTGCTGAAAAGAGCCGTGATAGGGACGTATCACCAGCTTTCGATAAAGCACCTGCAACGCTACTGAACGAGTTTTCCTACAGGTTCAATCGGCGGGAAGATGCGGAGCATATTCGAGAGACACTGTGATGCGGATGGCCGGAGTCAAGCCGATGCCATACGCCAAGCTGATCGAGCAGAATGCGTTTACGCCGTTCGTGCGGCTTGAGCCTAAGATGTGATTCTGGTTGATGCCGTGCGTAGAGTCTCAAATGTTTTTCTGGTATCGCTCAATGCGCGTTTGAATTTTGGTCCCGACAGTTTCGGCGCGTGCCCATGTTTCCTGATGATTGCTGCCTGATCTTCCAAAAATGTCTGCGCGAGTTTTTTTACTTCAGTGGTGGTCATGGTGTGCCTCCGCGAGATTCGGTTGAGGAAAGGTCTTATCAACGATGTATTCAGCGTACCACGGAACCCAAAACTTCTGCGTTAGCTTCTGTTTATTGAAATGCTGTTCAAATTCAGGGTCAATCTTTATCGCGTTTTGCACGATCTCCACAACATCGCCAACGCGCACCTGTTCCGCAGGCGGAACAATCGAACGCGCGTAGTCGCGAGCCTTTTTCACCATCTCCTGCCATTTAGCAGCCTTGTTATCATATAGCTTGTGAAAGTCCTTGCCTTTCAACCTATGTATTTTCTCAGTGTCTAGGCTCATTCACCATCCCCTTTTATAAGTATTTCCAGAACAGAATTGCTCCATAAAGCCCTGTGCCGATCAGGAGCACGATGAATCCGTACACAGCGGAACAATACAGTGTGGGGCCAGGATGGAGGAGCCAGTAGAAGGCAAGGAAGGAAACCACCAAAGCCAGAAGAAACGGCAACACACCGAACTTCGCAGCCCGTTCAAACCTGCTGGTAATCGCGTTATCGACCGTGTTGGGAAAGCCAGCGGCTTGGCTCAAGACGAAGCCTGAGAATACAAGCAACAAACCCGCAAGTCCGACAGCAGAAGCTAGAACCGCTACGATTACGTCCTTTGGCTCCGGCACATTCGCAACTTCCTTCTAGGGGAAGGAGTGGGACGAAGGCAGTTTGTCACCGACTAGCGGGGATGTCAATGACGGACTTGATGCGGAAGTAGATCACGCTTTTCGTGCGGCCCGTGCCGAGGACTTCCGAGCCTTTCTAGGCTTTCCCGCAAGGATTATCGGTAAGTGCCATGTTTGCCATTACTTAGGTCATGGCTTAAGAATAGGCATTGATTTATAATGATTTTGGAGTTAAAATCCGCGCGCCGTTCGGGGAACTGGGAATTTATGTCACTAGAGCTTTCCTCCTTGCCGATTGAATACCAACTGAAGTACGGGACTGCCTGCGGGGATTTCAACGGCTCTCAATTCATGAGCGAGACCGCTCTTGATAGCGTCGGCGGAACTTATGTTGCTTTCCCCCAAGAAAAACTTTTCTGCGGTTTCTGGATCAATCCCGGCCCTATCGTTGTAGATAGCCTTAATTCTCTCCTGATCGGCTTGAACCGCCGCTAGTCTCTCTTTCAGATTGCGCTCAAAGAACTGTGCGGGCGTATTCGTAGCGAACGCCACTCCATGCAACATGAATGTTGCCTGCGGGCATGTATATCGTTTTTCCCCTGCCAAGAATACAACCGCTCCAATGGAATCAACATTTCCCACGTTGTGAGTGATCAAAGTAATTGGTAATCCACGAAGGACGTTGTAGATCGTGATCCCGTGCATAACAGAACCACCGGGGGTCGTAAGAAGCAGATGGATCTGCTTGAATCCCTGATTCACTAAATTCGCCATCGCGCCAATCAGAGCTTCAGTAGTCTGAGGAACGATCTCAGCAGTAAAGGATACGAATGCTGGCGGACGTACCTGCTGCGCGAGGGGAAGCTGAATTTGAGGTATCACTATTGGTGGGTTCACGACGCGGCATAATAGCCCGTATCATACCCAAAAGCAATGATATTCAGCCTCTTTTTACAGGTTTCGACTGGATCAGCTTCTCTAATACCGCATCAAATGCGGACTTTCGTACTACGACCTTTTTCTTGGGCAATCGTTTCGGGCTTCGTTTTGCTTTCATATCAACAATTATTCCGTTAAATTCACAACTTCTCCACAGAAAACAGGCGATCCCACCTTGCGAGAAATATTTAACCGACTAGCATTTCAGGTGGCGGGAGGCTGACTGGTCGGTTTACCAGGAGCGGACTTATAATCCGCAGTTCCCCGCGAGGAACGGTGTTCGACTCACCCAGCCTCCGCCACCCTCGCAGTCCGTTATACCACCAAACACATCCGATGGCACAAGCGGTTTCTGCGTCCCGCGAGGGAAATTGTTAGTTTCGCGTTTCGTAACAAGTTGAACGTCTCGCGTCATATCCACAGCCAAACATGTGAAGATTCGCGCACCGAGAGTGGGACTCCGAGGTCTGTAACCGCATCGAAAGTTGAGGACCCGAGAGGGGGCGTGCCCGCTCCGGCCCGTGTGGGCAATCAAACCGTCATTCGCCTTAATCGAGAGTGCGTATATCGCTTCCGCCGCTGGCTGAACGTGCAGCACTATGCACTCAGCACGCAGAACTCCTATGCTCGCGTTGCCCTGAGACTCTGCCGATTCATCGGGAACAGACCGCTGCAAAACGTTACCCCGATGGACATTGGAGACTTCCTTACCAAAACACTCCCGCCTACATGGACTGACGGCCACATACTTCACCAGCTTGGAGCGTTGCGGGACTTTTTCGATTTCCTCTACTTGGGTGGAGTTGTGGACAGTGTTGCACCCAGATTCTTGAAGGCACGCACTCCGGTGCGTAAGCTGCCCAAGACGCTTACTCAGTCTCAGATGAAGAAGTTGATTGCCACAGCCAACAATCCGCGAGATCGTGCACTGATCGAAGTGTTTTATTCGACAGGTTGCCGCGTCGGGGAGGTCAGTGTTATTCGCGTGGAGCACATTGACTTTAGAAGGCGCTGTTTTCCAGTAGCGGCGAAACGTCAAGAACGCATGGTCTACTTTGGCGCTGCTGCGGCGAGAGCCCTGCGCGAATACCTGGGGCGGCGCAAGAGCGGCTATCTGTTTCAAGACATCATCCCGCAGCAGAAAGGCTACATTTGCTGTTCCAGATTCCAATTCATCGGCAACTGGCGCGATTATCGGTCGGGCAAAGGCCGCTCCTCCAAGCACAGCAAATGGCTTGGCCATCCGGCGAAAATCTCCTTCGCTACGGCACAGCGGAGATTGAAAAAACTCCTTGAAGGAATCGACTTGACGCGGCCAAAGCCGGATCGCCCGTTGACTCGCAGCACGATTGGTCATATCGTGCAGGAAATTGGACGACGCGCCAAGCTGGGCATGGTGAGTCCCCACATGCTGCGTCACAGCTTTGCCACGCACATGCTTGAGCGGGGTGCTGATATTCGCGCCATCCAGGAATTGCTCGGCCACTCCTACTTGACTTCGACACAGGTCTACACCCGAATCAGCAATAACGCGATAGCCTCCACCTTCAAGAAGTTTCATCCGAGAGCAGCCTAATGGAAAATCAGCAGAGCATCCTGACCGACATCTTCCTACAGCCGTGGTTCCTGCCACTACGAATCTCCCGCAAAATCCGTGATCTACTTCCTCCCGAACACCGTCACAAGATGCGCTTCTACTTCGAGGACTACGGTTGCCTCAAGTGTGGCAAGAAAGGAGTTCGGTACGGCTCCAATGCCCTGTGCAAACCCTGCGCCCAATCGGTGAAACTGAAAATGCTTTTTGCCATCAAGCGCAGATGGAAAGCTAGTAATCCGACCGCCGCTCCAAAAACATTTGCAAGAGCGGCAGTAGCTCGGAAACTGCTGGCCGATCTCGTATCCAAGAAATAGGCTGCGTTTTCTTGTTACGAAATCCGAACACGAAATCGTGCTATAACGTTGGCCTTCCCCTAGACTCCAAGAATGAGGTCTGTTCCGTGGACGATAGGGAAGAGACTCGCGCAAAGGATCAACAAGGCCAGAGCAATGCAGCCGCCCCACTCGCGCCCGCTGTTGCTGTTCCTGCTCCTGATCCGAATGAGCCACATGGAGAAGATGTCCATAACGGCTCCGGCCAGAATCCAAAGAAACCCGTGAATTGGTTTCGCAATCCCGACTGGTGGATGGTGATCCTCACTGCCTTCCTCTTTGTCGTGGGTGCCGTGACGCTCGTGGTGTTCTATCGCCAGTTCGGGGAGATGCAGAAACAAACCAACATCCTGAATACCCAAGCCCAGCAAGCTGCATCTGATTCCGTCGAATCTGCAAAAAGAGTCGAGCGACAGCTCGCTATTTCTGATAAACAAGCCAAAGCTGCCCAAGACAGCGTTAGGGCCATCCAGCGACAAATGCGGCAAGATCAGCGCCCATGGATAAAAACCGATCTCGGGGAACCCAACAGTTCGGAGAAGGTATCTTGGAGTCTTGTGGTTGGAGGACCGCTGAATGTGCCCATCCGATTTACAAATACAGGGAAAACACCAGCTAAGCGCATTCGTGTGGTTGTCTATATCGACGTTATTCCCAAAGATCAGGACCCTGAACTCCCGCAGCACATAGTTGAAGTAGGAGAAACTGTTCGCGGAAAGCACAAGATTGTCTGGAAAGCAGCCTACTCTATCAGAGCCGGGAGGGTCTTCGCTGGTAGCCATGCTAGTCGGATGGCAACGAGATCGGAAGTAGTGAATGGAGCACTCCGCCCTAAAGTCCTGTCCGTTCCAGAAGCGAATGCTCTTGCTTACAAAGACTCGTACTTGCTGATGTATGGAATAATCAAATACTTCGATGGGTTCGGCGTTGAGCACTGGTCGAAATTCTGCACTGACTTCTTTACCGATGGTGAAACTGCCAATAAAGATAAGTGCGCTAACTACGGCGCAGATGACAACAATTGAACTGGCCCTGTCACGGTGATTAGACTCTTTCATTTTGCCTCCTCTGTGTCAACTGCATAGTCATCACCTTGACTCCGATATTTAGCAGCTATACCATCGCCACAGTGTATAACCCAATTTTGCTTTTCGGGGATCACCAGCCATGAGTAGTGAGGATAACTGCAACGAAGAAAAGGACTTCGTGGAATTCCGCCGGAAGGTACGGGCGGCCGAAGTGCTTTCCGCGGCCATGGAGCGGCTGTTGAGGTCGGTGAACTTCAGCGGGCGGATCAGCGTGGTGGTGCAGAATGGCCGGGTTCTTAAGTCAGGATACGAGGAGGGATTTTTTCGCCAGCGCGACTCCGGCCCAATGCTGGAACGCGGCGTGGCGATCGAACCATAAATAACTGAGGGCAATTGGTTTAAGCCCTGGCCCGGGGAAGCGTCCAGGTCAGCCAGGAAGGACAGGTGAGGCAAGAAGTCGGTAGACAAGGTAAGTTCGACAAATAAATAGCTCAAGCAGGCCATCGTAAGAGAAACGAGCCCTGCGTCCGGTTTCCGCAACAGGTGCGGCGACCGGCGCAGGGCTTTTTTTTCGGCTGCAGCCTTCGGCTTCAGTTAAAGCACTACAACCGCAACCGGCCAGCTTCGCAATGCGAAGCCCGGAGCCTCAGGAGGAGTAATGAAAACCAAGGCAAGAGAGAGCAGTTCTGCAAACGAGTTGCAATTCGAGCTGAAGTATTGCGAACGCTGTGGCGGTTTGTGGCTGCGTCCAGTGGGCGGAGGGCAAGTCTATTGCGTGGCTTGCGGGAGGGCGATGGCTGAACTGCCGCCAGCTTCGCAAACAGCGGAAACGGCGAGGATACCGCTGGGGCCGTGCTGGGGTATGGATGACAGCGACGCTGAAAGCTATGAGGAGTATGAGGGATTGGACCTGGATGCGGCAGGAGGTGTGGCATGAGCGGCTTTGTGGAATGGATTGGAGCACAGGCGGATGAGCCAGACCCGGGGGATGCACTCAACTCGCACGAGCCGCTCGCGCAAGCGGATGAGCAATCCCCTTCGCCTGGGCGCGCACCTTGGCAGGAGATGTCAGTACATAACTTTCCAGCACAGTTGAATGTTCCGAGCGAGGCTCAACTGGAAGATGATCCGCTGGATCGGAATCCGGATTTGTGGATGTACCGAAAACGTACCGTGGGACTGCTGCGGCGTTACCTGCGCTTCTCGCTGGAGACGGGACGTTTGCCTTCGTTCGTTGGGCGGGAGTTTTTCCGCACGAAGGTGACGTGCTACACAGCGACCACGTTCGAGGACCGGGTTATTTTCGTTCGTGATGTGGAGAAGTCCTTGGAACGATTGGAGTATTGGGATCAACAGTTGATCGCGCGCATCATTTTTCAAGAACACAGTCAGGAACAAGCTGCGCGCAGTCTGCACTGGGGCTTGAGGACCATTGAGCGTAGATTGCCTCAAGTGCTCGACCTGTTGAGCGAAGACTTCCTTCGAGTGGGATTGCTGGCCGAGGAACCTTCGAAGGGACGGTTCTCGCAATGACAAAAATCTTGTCAAGAGGGCATTTTGGACAAAATCTGCCTAAGTTGTTGATGACATGGCAAATATAAATTTGCAAAATGTGGCGGGTTTACCCCCTGCAAAATGCTATTCTGAATATATAGAGTAAAGAAAAAAAGAAATACTCTGTGAGGCGCGCTGGAAAGCGCGCCTTTCGTGTTTCTGGCGTGGGACGTTTGAACAGGTACCTCATGGGCTGAAGCCCGTTTTTGAAATGGCGCGCCTGTGCGCAGGTCTCAAGGCCTGCTCCACCCAAGTTGTATTGGAGGCGAGCCGTGAGCGTGAAGAAAGCAAAAGCAAAAGCAAAAGCAAAGGAAAAAGGCAAGGCGGCGGCAAAGCAGTCTGCGGCCAAGAAGAGTGCGGCAAAGAAGAAAAAAGGCAAGGATATCGTCCAGGTACGGGAGAACATCAACGAACTGGTCAAAGACTCCGCGGAAGATATTGCGAACTCGGTGATTGAAGTGGCGACGAGAACCGGTCAACTGGCTTCGGCGAAGTATTTGTTCGAGGCGGTTGGGCTGTATCCGGCGACGGAGCAGACGGCGCCCCCGCCGGTAATCGGTTCGCTGGCACACACGCTGTTGAGGCGAATGGGACTGCCGACCGAACCGGTGATTTGTGAGGAAGATGAGGCTGGGGCGGTGGCGACGAGCGATGTGAAAGCCGTAACGACTGCGAGTTGCGCGCCGAAGCTTGTGAAGGAAGGTGTAGAAGGAACTGGCGAAGTAAAGCATGAGGTGGTTCCGCCTGAGGGTGACGAGTAGTTTTCAAAATCACCACCCTTCGGCTTCGCTCAGGTCAAGCTTTCTCGCAAAGGCCGCGAGAAATGGGTAGTGGGTCAGTTCGAAAAGCGCGTCCCCTCAGCGGCTAAGCCGCGCCCTTTCAAAACGGATTCAAACTGACCTACTACCGAGAACTGGGGCGAAGGCGCGAGGGGGCCGAGAGGATACCGTAGAATGAAATGCGGGAGCTGGAATGCGGGAGACGTGGGCCGGACCTCCGGGCTGTCGGTTTCGCCGCGGATGGGATCGCGCGCGAGGAAGGTGTTGGATGTATTTCGGGCAATTGGAGTACCCGGGTGCGAGTCTCTCCGCGTCACAGAACGCAGGGTGGGGATGGATATAACGTGGGTGACCGACCGGATCGCGGTCGGGGGCGGAATCTGGAACGCGGACAACATGGCGGCGGTATCGCGCGCGGGGATCACGCACATCATCGACATGCAGATCGAGTTCGACGACACGCCGCTGGCGGAGCCACACGGAATTGCCGTGTGCTGGAATCCGGTGGACGATGATTTTGAGCCGAAGCCGCCTGAGGTATTCAAGCGGGGCGTGGAATTTGCGCTGGCGGGGCTGGAAGAGGACGGGGCTAAGTTGTTTGTGCACTGCGCGGCAGGAGTCCACCGGGCGCCGATGATGGCGCTGGCGCTGTTGGGAGTGCTGGGGCGGACGGTGGAGGATGCCATGGATTTGATCGAGAAAAAACGGCCAGCAGCGGATTTCGCCGATGTTTATGTACGGAGCGTGGAAAGGTTTTTGAACGGGCGGGTGTAGATTCGGGCGCGAGAAGGCAGAAAAGCCTTTCACCGCGAAGTTCGCAAAGAACAGCCGCAAAGGACGCGAAGAGAAGCTGGGAAGGCAAGCGATCGAAACGCCTTATAGGGCCGAGGGTCGCGCAGACGGTAGGGGCCACCTCGGCTTCACTCGGGGCAGGTTCTTCGACAGCTCAGGATGACAACGTAGAGTTTGAGGAGGAAGTATGTTTCAGGCGTGCCGCCCGACGGGGCGGCTTTTTTATTGGGTGCTGGCGGTGGTGGTGACGGCAGCGAGCGTCCGAGCTTCGGCGCGTGAAGAAACATCCGCGGGAAAACCAGGAAAGGCAGCACGCTCCTCAGCGGCCCCCCAAAGTGGGCCCGCGCTGACGAGCGTGATTGACACCGTCTACATGGCGAATGGAAATCCTGCACAGGGTGTCCTGGTGATTACCTGGCCGGCGTTTGTGGCGGCGAATGGGGCGGCGGTGGCGCCGGGGTCACTGGACGTGACGCTGGGAACGAACGGCGCATTGAATGTGGCGTTGACGCCGAACGCGGGAGCGACTCCAGCGAACACGTATTACACCGTGGTGTACCAGTTACAACCGAACGAAGTACGAACGGAGTACTGGGTGGTGCCGACCAGCTCTCCGGCGACGCTGGCGGAGGTGCGGACTGCGCCGGGATCGGGAACGGCGGCGCAACCGGTGTCCATGCAATACGTGAACACGGCGCTGGCGGGGAAGGCGAACGACAATACCGTGTTGCATCTGTCCGGAGCGGAGACCGTTACCGGGAGCAAGAGTTTCGCGGTGCCACCGAATGTGCCTGCGCCGGTGAATACGGGGGACGTGGCGAATAAATCCTACGTGGATAATTCAATCGCAAACGTAGGCGCGGGGAATTACTTGTCGACGGCGGGCGGGGCGATGACCGGGGCGCTGACGTTGAGCGGAACTCCGACCGCACCACTGCAAGCCGCCGACAAGCAGTATGTGGATTCCAACATCGCGGTGAAGGCTGACCTGGTGAGCGGGTTGGTGCCGACCAGCGAGTTGGGAAGCGGAGCGGCTTCGGGGTTGAACTGTTTGCTGGGGAATGGGACGTGGGGGTCGTGCGGATCGAGCGCGAACGCGACGGAGATTCAGAGCGTGCCGGTGGGATCGACTGTGCCTTTGGATGGACAGGTGCTGACGTATTCCTCGACCTCGGGACAATATGCTCCGTCGACGCCGAGCGGGGGGGCGGGCGGAGTCGTGACCGGGCCCGTGGCCAGCCAGAGCATCGTGCAGCCGGTGGGCACTCAGCTCAGCGTGAACAATCTGAGCGGCATTCGTTATGTGACGCCGACCGACAACTGGAGTCTGAGCCCAGGCGGAAGTTTGATAGGCGGAACGCAGGCAACCGTGACGCTGGCGCCTTGTCCAGTGGGAGTGGATGCGAGCGGGAACTCGATGTACTTCGTCTACATCAGCGGACAAGGGACGCCGGAAGCGGCGATGGTGATGGGCGGGACGTGCACGAGCGGGGCGGCGTCGGGGACGATCGTGTTTACTCCGAAGAACACGCACGCCTCGAATTACTTGCTGAGCAGCGCGTCAAGCGGGATTCAGGAGGCGATCAATGACGCCTGCGGGCTTCCGGGTGCGAGCAGCGGGGCAAATCCAAACGCGCATGTAGTTCTTCCGGCGACGGGTGCGGCCTCGAATGCGCTTCCGGTGTACGGATCGATTTTTGCGCACTGCAGCCGGGCGCTGATTGAAGGGAATGGGGCGGCGCTTTCGTGCTCGACGCGCGACCGTTGCATGGTTCTGGGCAACTTGACGAACTCGAACGCCTATGGAGCGATCACCATCCAGGGAATCGCGTTTCAAAGCGCAATCAATCAGGACGGGTGTCACGTCACGAATACGCAACGGCAATCGAACGTGGTCACGATTACTGTAGCCAGCGGCTGCAGTACGATCCAGACCGGGGACACGGTGGTGATCGATTACACCGATACCACGGCGTACTGGGGAGTTCACGGACCGGTGACGGTTGCGGGGACTTCGATAACTTACGCTCAGACGGGGGCGAATCTGGCCTCGCAGGCGACTCCGGGAGTGATCGCGATCGAAAACGCGGCGCTCGAAGATAACGCGCTTCCAGGGACGATGCGAGACACGAAGATTTATCAGACCGGCAGTACCTGGTTCAATGAAGGCTTTGTGTTCGACAACGATCAGGCTGCAACCGTCGATACCTTCAACGAGAACGGCGGCCTGTTGTGCACGGCCAATCACTGCGGATCTTATTTTTACAGCGCGGGAAATACCGCAGGCACGCCGGTGCTGTGGATCAGCCACGCCAATATCAGCCCGCAGTGCGGCGGCAACGGAGTGACTGTCTATGCGAACAACACCACGCACATCGCGGATAGCGTGATTCAGGGATTCGGGATGTGGGGGATCTATACGTCCACGATCCTGGGCAGCTTTGGCGGGACCCAGGTGGATAACGTTTATAACGAAGAGGGTTCTGGACCGTGCGCGAATCCGTACCTGGGGAGCACGTTTGGGTCGGCTGGGATCATTTATGGCTCTGGGGGATCTCCTCTGGTGGTGCGGGGCGGAGAACAGCCGAACGGTTGGATGCCACAGTTCGCGAATACAGGTTCAACCCAATACAACTATTACGTGGTGGTGCACGACTCGACGAGGGGTACGTCGTATCCGCTATACGCGGGATACGCGTCGAGCAACGGCAGCGGGAGCATACCGGTGCAGTGGCCGCACGTTGCGCCGGTGGGAACGGTGACCTATGACCTGGTGCGGATGACGCCGGGCACGCTTGGGGCCAACAGTGCATTGTTCCCGGTGCAAGGGGCATGCGGCGGCGGAAGCCCAACGGCTTGCGGCAGCGTAGCTACGAACTTGGCACAATGCAGCGGGCTGGTTTGCTCGTATACGGACAGCGCTTCGGCCAGCACCGCGAACTACAGCATCGCCACGCCGGGGTATTTTCCCGCGCTGACTTTCTGGCCGGGCGGATTAGTGCTGAACGGAAGCGGGTTGCAAAGCGCGGGCAGCCTTCCGACCGCCTTTGTGGATACCGACCAATTAAGCGCGAACAGTTCGGCATGGATTTCGACGGCGGGATTCTTGCGGCCGACGATCTATGCGCGGCAGTGCTCTGGAGGGGCTCAAGTCCCCTATGGAGGAGCGTGGGTGCAATGTCTGGAATCGGACAGCCATGGAAACGGTTTTCCAGGGGTGGGCGCGCTGCTGCTGAACAGCGGCCCGAATACGGGCGAGCCGCCGGCGGGGCTTAAGGGGAGATTGAACTTCACCATGTCTCCGGCGGATGGGGTCAACCAATCCCACATTATTACACTGGTGGATTCGAATCCTGCGAAGACGCTGGCGACGAGTCTAAACCGGCCCCTGAACGATGCCGCCGATACCTACATCGGGTTGGATCCAGCGTCAGGCGGCGTCTCGCGAAGTCTGGCACAGCTTGCATTCGGGGCCCCGGTGGCAATTTCTTCGTATATCGGGAACACAGGGGACAACGTGAGCTTTCTGGAGAGGCTGACGGCTTCGCTGAAGACGTTCAACGTGCCGGTGAAGATCAACGGAAATCTGACTGTGACGGGAACGTGTACGGGTTGCGGCAGCGGCGGAGCGGGAACGGTAAACAGCGGGACGGCGACGCAAGTGGCGATGTATGCGGCGAATGGAACGGCGGTGAGCGGCGACAGCGGACTTACGGACAGCGGGTCAACACTGAACTACTCGGGAAGCAACGGAATTTCGGCAGCGGCGGGTACATTCAGTGGAAACGTGACGGTGAACGGGCAGTTGCTGGTGGCGGGCCCGTGGGTGGTGAGTTCGCCGATTCCGGGGACGGCGATGGCGGCGGCGGGCGCGGGGACTTCGGCGCTGGGGATTTCGAACGATGGGAACTTTTATATTTCCGCCAACGCGGGGGCTCCGCAAAAAGTGGCGACGACGGCGAGCAGTTCCTATTTCTCGAATCTCTTCCAGGAAGATGCGAACGATTTGGGCGAGTACAACGGGCTGACGGCGCAGAACCTGCATGTGTATTCGAGTTATACGAACAGCTCGACGTGGCAGCGGACTTCGCTGGGGTATGACGGGGCGGACAACTATGCGGTGGTGCGCAGCGAGAGTTCGACTGCGGGAGGGGCGCCGGGATTGGGATTTTGGATCAACAGCGGGCTGAAGTGGGTGGTGGACGCGAGCAGTAATTTCAAGCCGTGGGCCGACCAAACGTATAACGTAGGCTCGTTCAACAGTGCGGGGAGTGGGAGCGGACTGCGTCCGGGAACGGTTTATGTGGCGGGAAATTCCACGAGCGGCAGCGGGTTCGAGCTGGGCAAGTTTGCCAGCGAGAGCTACGAACTGTGCAATGACACGACGACGGGCACGATCGTGAACGGATTAGCGGTGCTTACTACGGCGGGATGTGCGGCGAAGCCTTCGAGCGCGCTGGCCAGCGGGGCAATCGGAGTGGTGATCAATAATTCCGGTACTTCCGGGGTGGTTACGCTGGCACGGGCGGGGTCGGCATATTGCAGCTTCGATGGGAGCGCGACGGTGGTGGGGGATTACGTGGTGCCTTCCGTCACGGTGAGTGGCGGATTTTATCCTTTGTGCCATGACGCGGGAGCGACGCGGCCAACGGGGACGCAAATCTTAGGACGAGTTCTGCAGGCGAGTGCGGGGAGTGCGACGGTGCAGATGTTCCTCGACATGCCGGGCTCGAACGTGAGCAGCAGTGGGTTGGGAGCTGGGAGTTGCACGAACCAGGCGGTGACGGCGGTGCTGACGGGCGGGCCTACGTGCACGACGATTACTGCAGCGTACGTGGATTCGTCGATCGCAGCGACGGCATCGCCGGCGCTGACGGGAACGCCGACAGCACCGACAGCAGCGGCTGGAGACAACTCGACGAAGATTGCGACCACGGCTTATGTGAGGTCGGAGATTTACCTGGCATGGTCGTGCGCGGTGGGGGGCACAACCGCAGTGACCCAGTATTGCAACTGGACCTGCCCGCCGGGTTGACCGTGACGGGGTTTGATTTGGCCGCGAGCACGGCTGCTGCTGGATGCACGACTTATCCCGTGTTGCAGGTATGGGATGGAACCGCCGGTGCGGAGCTGGGGAGCTACTCCACGACTTTTGCGACGGGGACAAACTTCTACACGCAGGTCACGGGAAGCACCACGGTCACTTCGGGACACCAACTGCGATTCAAGATCACCACGGCCGCAGCCGGTTGCACGACCAATGCGGGCGGGATTGTGGCGACGATCACTTATCAGATGCAGAACTGAACCTAGCCTCGTGGTGGGGCGGGACAGCAAAATCCCAAGGGATCGGCGTTGCTGGAATCCCATCTTTGCGCAAAAGGCGCGCAAAGATGGGGCACCCGTGCGTGGGAGATTCGCTAGGGTTTGGAGCGGGGCCTCGAGGGCCATCGGCGTGAGCTGGTGGCTCTTTCTATTTGAGAGAGCGAGTGTTGCGGGAGAGAGATGGCGTGAAAGTTTCTATCAAAGCCGGTGAAAGCGCAAACGGACAAGGGGTCCCCTCGGCAAGCTCGGGGCAGGCTCTTCGATTCCGCAAGGCGATTCGCTTCGCGAGTCGCCTTGCTCCGTTCAGGATGACATCTGTTATCGCGCTCCTGCTGTGGAGCGGCGTGGCTTCGGCTACGACTTACTACGTGAGCTCCAGCACGGGGAGTGATGCGAATAATGGGACTTCCTCGGGGGCGGCTTGGCAGACGATTGCGAAGGTGAATGGGCAGATCGTTTCAGCCGGGGGATTCGATTCTGTTCAAGCGGGGGGATGTGTGGAATGAGAGTCTGGTGCCGGCTTCTTCGGGCAGCTCGGGAAATCCGATTACGTTTGACGCTTATGGAACGGGGGCGGCGCCGAACTTGACGGGATACTACGCGGTTCCATCGACGGCTTGGGTGCATGTAACTGGGAATGCGTGGAAGGCTGCCGTGCCGGCGACTTACACGAGATCAATTTCTGTTTGTTCGGATCGGTGTGGGGACAGAAGGTGGCGCGTCGACTTCAAACTTGACGGCGCAGTGGGATTTCTATCTGGCGAATGGGTATTTGTATGTGTACTCGCAGGGAGATCCGGCGACCTACTACAACGCGGCGATTGTGCCGATGGCGCTGAGCAATGTGCCGGTGATCAACATCAATGGAAAGTCGTGGCTGACGTTCCAGCATTTTCTGGTGAACTGGTTCGACCAGTATGGGGTGTATGTGCAGGGGGCGAGCGATCATTTGGTATTTGCCAACATGGAAGCGGACTCGATGATTCCGCAGGGCACACAGCCGCTGGGGTTCTACGTAAACGAAAGTGCGCCAGGGCCGGGCGACATCAAGATTTATAACTAGGAGGCTCACCTCAATTACGACGGGTTCCGGTTTGATGGGGCGGCGACCGCGATCACGATGGTGAACGACAAGGCGATACGGAAATCGGAATGGAGCGCTGGTCGATAACACGGGAGCGGTGAATTATTCGTACTGTCATTTTTATGCATCGAGCCTGGCGGTGGCGGGATCGACGGATGTGGAGTGGACGAGCGGGAACGGGCCGAGGGCGGGAGTGGGCAACATTGCGGCGGATACGGCGCCGGCGGTGCAGGTGTGTCAGAGGTATCCGGCGGTGGTGACGTTGACGGTGGACGACGCGGGAATGACGGCGGGAGCGGACACTTATTACGCGAATACGGTGCTGCCGATTGCGGACGCGGAGGGAGTGCCGGTGGGAGCGGCGATTACGGTGGGGTATCCGCTGGCGCAGACGATTGGTTTCGGAGTTTCAGGGGTGGGTCAACGCGGGGCGGGATGTGGCCTCGCATTCGATGTCGCACACGTATTACACGAACACGGATGCGTTGGAAATTCAGTACACGGGGAGCGGGACAGCGGCGACATTGAGCATCAGCAATAAGACGCTGACGATTACGGTGACGGGAGCGAGCGACAGTGTGAGTTACAACCTGGCGCAGGGGCAAACGCAGGGGACGATTAAAGGTTTACGACAGGCGTTGCTGGCGACCGGAAAGTTCACGGCTGCGGAGAACCAAACCTGCCAGGGGCCATACGGAACGGGGTGTTCGGCATACACGGAATCGGCGCTACTGGCGCAAGACCTGGCTGACGTGAACGGGCAGGATGTGAAGAGCAGCGGTCTACCACATGCAGTTGGACGTGACGCGGTTGACGACGGACGAGATCACGTTGTCGCGGCAGTGGATGACTACAAACTTAACGGGCCTGCCGGCGACGCCGGTGTATGTGTATCCGGGAGGATATGAGACCACGACGATGCAGGGAACCACAGCGGGCGTGCCTTACACGGGGGCGCGTGGGGCGCTGAAGGAAGACCTTGGCGTGAAGGACACTTATGGCAACGGATTCGACGTGCAGAACATTACCAGCTTCGGAGTGAATCCTTCGTGGATGGGGCTGGAGCCGCCGGCCTTGAATCAAAAGATTCAGGCTCTGGTGTGGAAAGAATCGGTGTGGGGAGTGCCATGGGGAATTTTTTGGCACTTGAATGAGCTGACCGGTAACGATCCAGTGGGTGGTACCGAGATTACGAATCTAATTCAGGATTTCAAGGCGAGCGGGGCGACGATCCAGTCGAATACGGGGTTGGTGAACTGGCTGCGCAGCGGGACGCAGGAGGCGGGGACGGATGGCAATTATTATTACAAGTTTCCGGCGACGAGCATGGCTCTGGATTTCCGTCCGACGGAGAATTCTCCAGTGGTGGATGCGGGGGAGAATCTGGGCGCGGCGTATGAGATCGACATCAATGGAGTAAACCAGAACAGTTATGGAAGCGGTTGGGAGATTGGCGCCCATGTGTACGTGGGGTACTCGGCGTATGGCGGAGAGACAGGGTCGTATTTTACGGTTGGAGTGGGAGCGAGCTGCGGGTCGCCGCTTTCTTCGTGCACAGCGGCCCAGCTTCCGCTGAATTGGGTGAACAATGAGGAATGGCAGGGAACAACCACATACACGATCAATTTCCCAGGTACTGGCACGGGCGGGAGTTGGGTATGCGGATCCACGAGCTATGGGCCTTACACCGCGGGCAGCCAGTCCAGCGCGCAGCAAGCAGTTAGCGATGCGGAATCTTGCCGCACGGCAACCATGGCGGGGGCGACGATTGTGTTCCCGGCGGGATCGCAATATTCAGGGTCAGCAGGGATTGTCTTAAAACAGACCGCCGGAGACGTCTCTACCAACTTTATTGTTTTGACCAGCAGCGCTCCGCTTCCGAGTGGCGTGACAGTTTGCTCGCACGGAATCCAAGACAACCTGCCGGAGTCAACCTTCATCGGTCTGCGAAACCCCGGTTGTAATGGACTGAATCTCAGCTATCAGAACGGCACATCGACGGTGACTACGATTCCGGTTGGACCGTTTACGTTGGCGAATGGAACGTCCGCGAACACTTCCGATTACAACGATGTAGCTTCCATGTGGGGGATTGAGTATACAGGCGGGAACCAGGGTATTTCGGCGGGGCAGGGCAGCGATGGTTCACCGGCGCATCACTACGCAGTCGTGAATGCTCACATCTTCCCGACGCCCTGCACTTACAGCGCCGGACCACCGCCGACCTGCACCGGCGGCAACACGACTCGAACCTCGGCTGTTCTTATCGACTCCGCGGGCGGCGTGGGCAGCATCACCAGCCTGTCGCAAATTAACAGCCACATTCACTTCCAGGGCGACTACATCTCCGACGATTGGACGGACTCTGTTTCTGTCGCAGGGCAGCAAAAGAACTACTACGTGAACAATGTTACCGGCTCGGATTCAAACGATGGATTGGCCGCCTCGACCGGGGGCGGCCACGGTCCCTGGGCCACGTTGAATCACGCCCAGAGTTCGCTGACTGTGGGTACGGCAGGGACCGTTGTTACGGTCGCGCCCGGCACTTACTCGGAAACCAACTGTTTTTCCAATACAGCGTTCTGTTTCAACGTTGGCGGTACTTCATCGTCGGCACGGGTGGCATTTGTTTGCAGTCAGAACTGGGTGTATGGCAGCACGCAAGGCTGCATTCTGCACATGGATATCTATACCTACCTCATCAATTATTTCGATCTCGGGGCCATCGGCGCCAGCTTCGACTTCAGCAACATGCCCAACAATCCCGCCGCATTCACGGTAGACTCCACCAACTCCTCCCAGGGTGTGAGCATTCACCTGCTCGGCAACTACATTCACGATGTCGGCCAGAACGTCGTCTTTGGAGGAATCACGGGCTGCATCAACGGTGGACTGGTTGGCATGATCCCAGGCACGTACCTGAGCAGCGACTTTGAAGCTATCGGGAATTTTCTGAATAATTTTGGGATCGTGGGAAATGGCTGTATCAATGCTCACGGAATTTACGTCGGCAATGGAGGCTCACCGAGCGCCCCGGCGATAGTTGAGAACAATCTGATCATGAACATGGCATCGTTCGGATCGATTACTACCACTCGCCCTGCAACGCGAGCATCTCGAACAACACGCTGCTGCATAACGGCATGGCAGGCATTCAGGTGGCCTCCGGCAGTCAAGATGGCTGCAGTGCCAATGGCACCATCACGATCGCAAACAACATCAGCGACAACAATCTGGACAGTCCCTTCTATATCGGCGCAGGCAGCGGCATCTCTTGTCCCGCGAACTCGATCTGCTGGAGAACAATCTGTTCAACGGCAACGGGAACAGCAACAATATCCAAGGCTTGGGAAGTTGCATTCAGGTCACTGGCGGCCTCACCGGCGAAGCATCCGCCACCACCTTTGCCAACTACCAGTCAAACGGAAGCGGCAACTACGCGCTGAAGCCGGGCTCGCTCGCGATCGGAGGCGGGACCACCGCATGTGTGAGCGGGGGTGTCAGTCCATGTACTCCTACGACCGACGTACTGGGCAACGTCCGACCCAGCTTGCCTAGCATAGGGGCGTTTGATGTCGGAAACGCCCCGCCCAACCAACCGGGTTATCCCGTGGGCAGCAACCAGATTGCGAACGCCTTCAACCTCAAGACGTGCACCTATTGCTCCATCCTGTACAGCTATACCGACCGGATACTGGATCCTGGAAGCGAATCTCACCAAATCCAAGGCGAATACACACTCACTGCCAAGTGGGCGCATAACTGGTTTGAGGGAGCGAGCATCGGAGCATTCTGTGGCGGCTACGGAACGGCCTTATGGTCTGGAGCCATGCCTTGTACCGACATCGAAGATCGCGGGAATCGCTATACCTATCCTTATTCGTGGCTGGTGGCTGAGAGCAACGGTTACAAGCCTAACAACAGCTCCGCAAACGGTTTTGTGAACAAGAACCGCGGCGAACTCGAGGCTGGGTTGCGTTATCTTCGGGACGGCAATATCTACGAAGGGACATCCGGATCCGGGGGCGAAGGCGACGCCTTCGCGTCCAAGGTATGGAATGGGAGCGGGACAAACTATTTTCTATCAACCACGAACGTTACCATGACGAACCTGATTGCGCGAGGGACTTGTCTGGGCACCAGCTTCGGTGACAGTGGCTCGACGACCTCGGGTGACGGCGGAGGGCAGACGATAGGCGTTTATAACGTTTTGCTTGGGAACAGCCTGTTCTACAACATCGGCTCTAGCAATCCGGGTTGTGCCGGGTTCACAAACATTTATGGCGTGAGACCGGGCGGGGGTGAAGTAGCGTGGTCGTGCACGGCGGTTTCGGGGTCCGGATCGCCTACACCAATTACCCTGACCTGCACGTCGGAAACGGGAGGCCCGGTTCTCGCCATGACGAACGGTGATCCGGTTGTGACGGCGAATTGTAGTGACCCCACGTTCAACACCCCACCCACGGCTATTGGGCCATGACCTACGGGACGACACCGAATAGCTTGGCGCTCAGCTATAACCTTGCGGGAGCAACGCAGAATGAAAGTGGAGTAAGTTGCACGTTCGTGGGCGGTACCCAAAGCCTTACTCCGCAACGGTATCTCACATTACAGTCATTGCCCAGCAACTGCCGGGGCCCGTATCGGCCGATTGTTTTTATGTTGACTATCAGACTAATAGTCAAGGGTTGCCTAGTCCCGTTCCGTTTGACTTCATGCGGAATGGAACAGTCCAAAATAATCTGTGTGCGGCTTACAGCACCGATACCTCGGCAACCAACGGGATCAACGGTGGTAAAGGCTTAGGCACGGCAACTGAATCGACGGCCTGGGACATCAACAGCTTAAGCTTACGCATAACGCTGTCAGCGGCGCCGCGCTGAATGGATTCGTGAACTGCTCTGGCACGAACTGCACACTGGTCAGTGGTGACGCACCGAACGCTCAAGGCGCCGCCATGATAGGTAAGTATGTGCTGATTAACGGAACCTCTTACGGACCAGTCAGCACTACCAGTGCGACGGGTTTCACCCTTCCATCGGGCTCGAATCCCGGGACAGTGACGGGAGTCGCGTATTTCTTCACACAGTTTACCGAGTACAGCGGCACCTACACCGGGGACCAACCGCCAGTCACGGACACTTTCCCGAGCGCAGTGCCTTGCTCCGGAAACGATCCGACGCTGATTACGGGCGCCGTGCCCAACTGCCTGGGGAATTGCGGGCGCGATGAGCACGACGACGTACCCGCTGGCTTTGAGCGACTGGAATCAGTACCGCCTGTGCCATACAGGAGACTCGGCCTGTAACAATAAGGCCAGCTTGTACGCAGGCGGAGGAATTTATCAGGCCGCGGACGGAAGCGATCAGGGAATGAACAGCGCGGCGATTAACGCAGCCCAAACCCAGAATGCCTATGTTTGTGCGACGGTCTGCGGTTCGCCGGGACCTTACCCCGACAACTCGGCGACACCCATCGCGGCGAGTTTCTTTGGGTTCTCCTGGAACGACACAAACAGCGGCACCTGGCCCACGGTGAGCTATGGAATGCAGCGCTTCTGGGATTCGCCTGCGACGCAGTGGCCCGATATCAACACGGCTTCCGGAGTGTTTGTTTTTACGAAGCTGGACTCTGATCTGGCCCTGGCATACTCCGAAGGCACCATGGAAGGCATGTACACGCTCTCTCGCACGCCGCCCTGGGCGACTTCCAATCCGACGGATACGTCCTGCAATTACACCACGGGCATGGGAGGAGGCGATGGAGAATGCGATCCGCCGAGCGACCTGAACAGCGATGGCAGCGGAACCAACGCTATCTGGAAGGCGTGGATTACCGCCATTGCGACCCACGCCAACAGCCCGGGGTATACGGCGACCCACGCTCACATTAAATACTGGGAAATCTGGAACGAGCCCGACTCGAAACCGTTTTGGAATGGCAGCATTGCCCAACTCGCGCGCCTTACGGAAGATGCAAACTGCATAATCACCGGCCGCGGCGTGATCCACCAGAGTGGAAATGGGACGGCAACGCCCTGCACGGCAACCGCGATTGATACGACCGCGCAGATCGTAATGGCTTCGGCGCATGCCAAGGGCGCAGCTCTCGTGTACGGACAGAACGAACTGTACTGCAACGATTCCCCGCAAACCTATCAACTGCCGTGCCCAAATCCGGCGAACGCGATTGCGACGGCGGTGGATATTATCAACTTCCACATGAAGCCGGGAAACGAAAGCGGGAACAATTGTCCGGCGCCGATTCCCTGCACACCGGAAGCGGCGATGCAGATGTACGTCTCAAACATTCGCGGCATGCTGCAACCAGCGGAACTGGCGAAGCCGCTGTGGAATGGCGAGGCGCAATACTCAAGCACCGGCTTCATCAACGCCTACGCTGACCCGGACATGGCGGCGTCGTTCATGCCGCGCTTTTATCTGCTCAACTGGTCGCAGGGTCTCAATGGCATAGCGTGGTACTACGCCAGTTCCCAGGCCGAGCCCGTACAGGCAGAGACGTCCTACCAGCAGACTTACAACTGGCTGGTGAACGCGTCTCTGTTTACTCCATGTGCGGCCAGCGGCACGGTGTGGTCTTGCACAATTTTGAGCGGGGGGACGCAGTATCTGATTATGTGGGACACCTCGCAAAGCTGCTCGGGCGGTTCGTGCACCACGGGGAACCAGGCGGTGGCGTCGCGATGGACGCAGTATCAGGACATGACGAGTGCGAGCACTCCCATCGCGATCTCGGGACATACCGTTCCGGTAGGGATCAAGGCCGTTGTGCTTCATTAGCAAAGGAACGAGGCGGCGGGCAAGAAGATCAGTAAAGGCAAGATAAGGGGTTTGGCCATCAGGGGCACGGTGAAAGCCGTGCCTTTTCGCTTGGAATCGAAAAATCGGACTAGAAGAGGAGACGAGTCATGAAGAAGGCGGGAATGAAAAAGACATTGTTGGTGGTGTTGTTGTGCGGGACGCTGATGTGGTCAGCGTGCTCCACGGACTGGATCGGGCAGGCTGAGGAGATTGTGACCGCGCTGATTCCGGCGGCGTCGAATATTGTGGCGCTGGTGGCGGCGCTTGAGGGCAAGAGCGTATCGGCTGCGGACATGCAGACGATCCAGAATGCCGGGAGCACAAGCCGGAGCGGATCTGCAGCTTATCCAGTCGCTGATTGCGGCAGTATCAGAAGGCGGATGACGCGGCGAAGCCAGGGATCCTGAACCAGATTCAGAGTGCGATCGACGCGACGCAGGCGATGCGAGGGACTCTTGCCGGCGCTTCACATTAAGGACGCGGGCGACACAGGCGAAATTACGGCGGTCGTGGGGATTGTGATTTCGGAGGTGGAATCGCTCGCGGCGATCGTACCGTTGGTGACTTCGAATGCATCGACGAAGATGATGGCTACGGCTGCGGTGCAAGCGAAGAAGCGACCTCCACTATCGGCGAGCGAGTTTGTAAAATGGTAGACAACGCGACGTTGAGGGCGAAGAGCCGGGAACGCGGATCTCGATCGGCCACAGCGGGATTTGAGGATTCATCTGCGTGGAAAGGTTGCGCGGGGGGCAAGGGCGGGCCTGGTGAATAGAGGTGAAGGCTAAGGAGGAAGGATAGTCAGAATGCCAATTATAGAATCCACGCATTTTCGCGAAAGAACGACGCGAAGACGCAAGAAATGGGGCCGCGGGGTTGAGAGTTAGAGGCGAAAAAAGAAAAGAGGGGGGCGAACAGTGTGGACTGATCTTCGGCTGGTGGAACAATTCGGGCCCTTTCTTGATCAGAAGCGTGGGGAAGCGACGGTGCGTGACCGGTTGATCAGCGGGTTGCTGAAGAACCGGCCGAAGAAGGGCGGGTGAGAATATCTGCAGCTTGAACCGGGCGCAGCAGGAATATTCGCAGGAGATGCAGCAAGCGGAACATCGTGCTGAAGGCGCGGCAGGTGGGGATCACGACGTATATTGCGGCGCGATTTTTTATTCAGACGATAACGCGGCCGGGAACGTTGACGGTGCAGGTGGCGCACAGCGAGGAATCGGCGGAGGCGATTTTCAAGATCGTGCATCGCTTCTGGGAGAACCTGCCCAACGGCGGATGCAGAAGGGAGCGCTGGTGAAGTCGCGCGCGAACGTCCGCCAGATCGTGTTTCCGCGGCTCGACAGCGAGTACCGAGTGGAGACGGCGGACGACAACGCGGGGCGCGGGATGACCATCCATAACTTGCATTGCTCGGAGGTCTCCCGCTGGCCCCGCGGCGGGCGGGAAACGCTGGCGTCGCTGCGGGCGGCGGTGGTGCCGGATGGGGAGATCGTGCTGGAGTCGACGGCGAACGGGGCGGCGGGAGTTTTTTATGAGGAGTGGCAGAAGGCGGAGGAGACGGGATATACGCAGCACTTTTTTCCCTGGTGGTATGACGAGCGTCCTACAGCGAGGACGTGAAGAAGGGGACGGTGCGTCCGCTGACGGACGGAGGAGAAGGATTTGGTGAAGCGGCATGGGCTGAGCGAGGCGCAGATCGCGTGGCGGCGGAAGCGATGGAAGGCTGCTGCGCGGGCTGGCGGCGCAGGAGTATGCGGAAGATCCGGTGTCGTGCTTTCTGGCGTCGGGCGAGTGCGTGTTTGATATGGAGCGATCGAGCAGGCGGCGGCGCAGGCGGGGCCGGCGACGGAGTCGCAAGAAAATGGGCGGCTGATGATCTGGTTTCCGCCGCAGCGGAGGGCAGGCAGTACATCATTGGAGTGGATGCGGCGGGTGGAGGGTCGGAAGGGGATTATGCGTGCGCGCAGGTGATTGAGCGGGCGATGGGGCTGCAGTGCGCGGAACTGCATGGGCATTTTCCTCCGTAGGAGCTGGCGCGGCGGGTGGTGGCACTGGGGCGGATGTACGACAATGCGCTGGTGGCGGTGGAGCGGAATAATCATGGATATGGAGTGCTGGCGCACTTGAAGGACTGGAGTACGAGAATCTGTTTAGCAGGGCGGGCAGGAGGGATGGCTGACGTCGGTGGTGAGCCGTCCGGCGATGATCGAGAACCTGGCGGCGGTGCTGATGGCGCAGCCGGGGTTGTTCCACAGTCCGCGGCTGCTGGAGGAGTGAGGACGTTTGTGCGGCATGCGGATGGGCATGCAGCGGCGGCGGAGGGCGCGCATGATGATTGCGTGATGGCGATGGCGATTGCGCTGGCGGTGCGGCGGGAGGATGCGGGGCGAGTGCGCGAAGCAGAAGAATGATGGAGATGGCGAGCCTGGTGGTGCAGTGAGGGAGCTGCCCGTCGGCGAGCCGAGGGTAATGTTCATCCGTCACATCGGACGTTGGAATGCAGTTGAGGTAAGATGTCAGGACTCTGTGGTTGCAGGACATCGAGTCGCTCGAGCGCTTCGGGGCGTTCGCGCGGCAGGAGTCCCGCGCCACACGTTGCTTGGTGGAAGCGGTCCAACACGTGCGGCAGGATGCGGGGCGGGGCGCAGGGGCATTTGATGCGCTGCTCGGACGGGAATTTTTATGTGGTGAAGTTCCGGAACAATCCGCAGCACTTGCGGGTGCTGGCGAATGAGATGCTGGCGACGCGGCTGGCGGAGCGGGCGGGGTTGCCGGTGCCGGTGACGGAGGTGGTGGAGGTGGCGAGTGGCTGGTGGAGCACACGCCGGAGCTGAGCATTCAGCTGGCGCAGAAACGATCCGGTGCCAGGCGGGACTGCAATTTGGATCGCGGTATGTGGTGAGTCCGCTGGAAGGGCAGGTGTTTGATTACCTTCCGGTGGAGATGCTGGGGCTGGTGCGGAACCTGGAGACGTTTGCCGGGATGCTGGTGCTGGATAAATGGACGGGCAACGCGAACGGGCGGCAGGCGGCGTTCTGGAGGAAGTTGCGGGAGAGGAAATATACGGCGTCGTTTATCGACCAGGGATATTGTTTTAATGCGGGGGAGTGGACGTTTCCGGATTATCCGCTGCGCGGGGTGTATGCGCGGAATGAAGTGTATGAGAGCGTGCGGGGGTGGGAGTCGTTTGAGCCGTGGCTGTCGCGGGTTGAGAAGATGGAGGAGGAGTGGTGTGGAGCGTGGCGGGGGAGATTCCTCCGGAGTGGTATGGCGGGGAGTGGGAGGAGTTGGAGAAGCTGGTGCGGACGTTGATTGTGCGGCGGGGGAGGGTGCGGGAGTTGATTGAGGCGTTTCGGATGTCGCCGCGGCGGCCGTTTCCGGGGTGGAGGGAGCACTGAGCCAGCCGACGGAGCAGAGAAGGAAGTCCACCACGGAGGACACGGAGTCACGGAGGAAGCGGCTGATATCCGGTGGCTAAACAGCTGATGGCTGAGCGAAGACAGCTCGAGTTTTTCCTGCTGCGGTATGTGCCGGACGCGGTGAAGGATGAGTTCGTCAATATCGGGCTGGTGATGGTGGAACCTGGAGCGAACGGGGGGGAGGGTTCGCGGATGTGCGGTTTACACGGGATTGGCGGCGAGTGCGGTGTTTGGATCCGCAGGCGGATGTGGAGATGCTGGAGGCGCTGGAGCAGGAGATTCGTGGACAGTTGACTGGGAGATCGCGAAGTTGTTGCGGAGACTGGAGGATTCGTTCTCGAACGTGATTCAGTTTTCGCCGGCTAAAGGGTGTCTGGCCGAGGATCCGGCGCGCGAGATCGAGTCGATGGCTTCGATGTATCTGGAAGCGGCCGGGTTGGGGGAACTCGCGAGATCAGCGGACGGCAGAGGATCCTGGGGCGGATGCGGGATGCGTTTGAGCGGGCGGGAGTGGCGAAGTTCTTGCTTCCGGTTCCGGTGGCTCCTTACACGAAGGCTGGCGATCCGTTCAAATTTGATTTCGGATACACACGGAAACGAAATGAAGCTGTTCCATGCAGTGTCGTTGCGAGCGGGCGTGGATGCGGCGGTCACGCTGGCGGCACGTTATCCGAAAATCGCACCTGTGATGGCGAAAGTAACGGGGGCGACGGCATGTTGACAGCGGTCGTCGATGACGATCTCGATCGAGGAGGAAGAAGTTCAATTCGCGCTGAGCATGATGGAGGAGGAGAGGATTCGGGTCGCAGTCGCGGCTGAGATGCCGACGATTGCGGAAGTGGCGAGAAAGGAATTGAGGGTGTGATATTAGTCGGGAATACATCAGCAACGTTCATATTCTGCGTGATACCGGTGAGCCTAGCTTACAGCTGGTGGTTCTGCACGATAGGAGATGAAAGAGGCAACTCGCATGGCGCAAGCGGATCACGTTGCTGGCGCTCGCTATAGTTTCACGAGCAATATTACTGTGGCCGGTTTTGGCCGCGCTTATTCCCAGAAATGATGTCAGTTATGGATCGAGCGTGGCAGAGAGTGTTTCTTCGGATTGGCACTGGATCAAGCGTTGGAGTTGCAGGGAGGCCCCGCCTCATTTTGCCGATTGTAGTTGCATGCTTGGGGACGACTCTTTTTTGGCTCGTTAGTACGGCGCCTTAGATGCGCATACATTGAACATTATGCCCCGCTGCGGCGGGGCTTTTTTGTTGGGATTACGAAGCTCCATTGATAGGTGGAACGGAGGAGTCAACATCCCCACCCTGCCGCAAAGGGCGCGGCTAGCATGGGGCGCCCACATGATTCAGGTAGACAAAAACATCATGAAAATTACAGAGACGTTGCGCGGCGCAATGCGCCGGATCGCGGGAGTGTCTTCGGCTGCGTCGCAGGGGAATGTTGAGAAGAAGCGGCGGACTGTGGCGTTGCCTTCGATCTTAATACTTACGGGCCGCCGGGCGACAGATGCCGAAGCCGACGCCAAACAACTTGCGGCGATTTTCCGAGACGCCGGTGGCGCGGAGGGCGATCAATGCATCAAGGACCGGATCGCGGGGATGCGCTGGCGGATCCAGCCGCGGCAGGGACGCGCTGGAAGCGATTCCGGATGGGGCCGAGCGGGCGCAGATCCTCACGGAGAACTTTGACGCGCCGAATCCGGACGATTCGTTCCGATCGTTGGCGGAGCAGGTGTTGGAAGACATGATCGTCGGCGGGTTTGGGGCGATTGAAGTGCAGACCACAGGCGATGCGCAACGTCCGCTGGTGCTGTGGCCGGTGGATGGAGCGACGATCCGGATGAAGCTGGATTGGGACGGATCGCCGAGGCGCAGCGCTATGTGCAGGTGACGGATCATCGGGGCCAGGAGTCAGATCAAGCTGGATGATGATGAGTTGATTTACATCCGGCTGAATCCGCGGACGCACACGCCGTTTGGGCTGGGGCGGCTGGAAGTGGCGTTTGAAGCGATGAACGCGTTTCTGGGTGCGCATCGGTATGCGTCGCGGCTGGCGTCGAATTCGGTGGTGGAGTATGCGCTGTGGCTGCAGGATCTGACGCCGGAACATCACGAGCGGCTGATTCGCTGGTGGCAGGACGAGATTGAGGGCACGGGGCGGGTGCCGATCCTTTCGGTCGAAAGCAAGCCGGAGGTGTTGCGGTTCGGCGGCGGCACCGATGCGGACTTGCGGTTGCAGTGGCAGGAATTTCTGCTGCGCGTGATTGCTGATGCGTTCGATCTGCCTCCGTTTTACCTGGGGGTGGAGCGGGACGTGAACCGCTCGACCGCGGCGGAAGATGAACGACCTGGCGTTTCGGCAGGCGATTGTGCCGACGGCGCGATTGCTGGCGGAGTATCTGACGCGGGATGCGATCGGAAGAAGCTGGGATGGAACGATCTGGAGTTTGTGTTCGCGGATGTGGATTCGCACGGATCCGCTGGAGGAGGCGCAGATTCAGCAGATTCTGATGCAGACCGGAGTGCTGACGGTGAATGAGGTGAGGCGGATGCGAGGGTTGCCGGAGATTGAGAGACAGCGACGGTAACTGGCCCTAAGGCAAGTTAGTAGGGAAAGCACTCCCCGAAGCTGCAGGGGTCGGGAAACGGCAGGGATCCCTTCGACTTCGCTCGGGGCAGGCTCTTCGAATGCGGTTGTGCTGCGCATTCGCGAAGAACAACTTCGCTCAGGATAACAGGGATTAAGGGAACATCATGACGATTGAATTGAAGAGATGGCGATGGCGATGCCGGAGGTGGAGGGGCATCCGAACCGGGCGGCGTTTCGAGGAGTATTGACGGTGGTGGATGTGCCTTCGCAGCGGCCGCCCTCGGGCGCGAAGGGACACCGGGTGGTGCTGACGCGAGCGGCGGCGGAGGCGGCTTTGCCTTCGCTGCTGGGGATGGCGTTGGATTATGCGCCCTCGCTTGACCGGCATGATCTGCGGCGGAAGGTGGGAGTGATCACGAGCGCGGAAATTGTCGGACGGAATCTGGAGGTGGGCGGGTATTTGTATGCCAAGGATTTCCCGGAGATTGTGAAGGAGATTGCGAAAGCGGTCTGGCGGCGATCACAAGCGCAGGGATTCCTATCGAGCACGGCGCGCGAACGCCGGGGTGATTCATGCGGCAGTGAGCCGCGGAGTTCGGAAGCTGGACGAAGGATCCGGTTGAGGGCTTCGCTGCGAACTGCGGTGGAGCGGATTCGCAGCTTGACAAGGCGGCAGCGGGAATTCGGGAACGAAACAGAAAGAGGCCGGAACTCTTCACCCACGAACGCGCCGAGAATTGCATGGCAGCGGGGCCAGCTGGGCTTGGAATGTCGTACGAAGTGGCGGATGTGAAGATCGGCGGACACGCGGGCGCGGGTCTGGACGCTGAGAGAGTGACGTTCACGGGCGCGGCGATTTTGCGCAGGGACAAAGCGGCGTATCGGGAACATGGATTGAGCTGAGTACCGAGTACCGAGTACCCAGTACCTAGCTAACAGAAGCGTATTGGTATGAGATTCGAGCGAGGAGGAGAAAAGCATGAACGAAGAGATGATGCAGCAGTTGATGGCGACGGCGGAACGGCTGGCGAATGCGGCCGAATCGTTGGATCGCGTGCTGGGGCGGCTGGATGCGCAGCAAGAGGCGCTGAACGCGAAGGTGGACCGGATCGTGGCGGCGGTGGACGAGCAGGCGTCGAACGAAAGCGGCGCGGGGAGGCGGCGCGGCAATTGCAGGAACGAGTGGCGGAACTGGAAAAGTCGAACGCGGACTTGAAGGCGCAGGCGGCGCGGATGGCGCGGAAGACGCTGCCTCCGATGGTGTCGGCGATTCTGGCGAAGAGCGGCGATGACTGGCGGGAGAAGCTGGACAAGGGGGTGCTGGACAAGACGCTGCAGAGCCTCAGCGTGGAGCAGCGGATCGCGGTGAAGGCGGAGTTGGCGCGGGCGGGAATGATCGAGTAGCAGGCCTGGGTGTCAGGTCTTGGGTCTTAGGCGCAGCGGTGAAAGGGCACGACTTTGGTCGCGCCTTTTTGTTTGTCACTCAGCCGAATGGATTCCCGAGCGATCTGGGATGCAGGCTCAACCACAGCAGAGGTTCGAGGAGAAATAGGGATCCTTCGACTTCGGAGGTGCTTCACTTCGTGAAGCACCTCCTACGCTCAGGATGACAGAGTAAAGAGGGAACGGATTTAGCGGAATCGAATTGCAATCGCAGGAAAAATCAACAAGGAGAAAACATGAACGCACAATTTATCGATTTGAACGGCGGCGGCGGATTTTCTGGGGCCGGGCGCGATCGAGATCGACCGTTACCAGACGGAGATTTTCGACATCGTGCGGCGGCGCGGCGTGTTCGGGCAGCGGATCAGGCAGGTGCCGGCAACCGGGCATCCTTCGCGATTCTTCGAAGAGACTGCGATTAACGCGCCGACGGCGGCGCAGGCATTCGTCGATCCGCGAAACATTGTGCCGACCGTGCGGGGCGCCGACCCGGTCGAGCGGCGTGCCGCTGAAGGCGCTGGTCTCGCAGATCAACTACAACCTGTTCGATCTGGAAGTGGGGGCGCAGCAGAGCCAGTTCGCCTACTTGCAGGCGAAGGATCTGGCGGATGCGGTGGACGGGCTGCTGCGCACGCACGACGTGGCGCTGTGGAACGGCAGCGACACTTCGCTGAGCACGCCGACAACATCGCAGTATTTCGGCGTGATCGGGCAGATCGAGGCGGGCGGGAACACCACGACGATCGCACCACGGCGAGCATCGTGGACGGAATCAAGAGCACGATCGCGGCGATGGTGGCGAGTTCGTCGTATGAAGTGCGGCCGACGGCGATCTATGCCAATCCGGTGCTGCTGGACCTGATCGACCGGGAGATGAAAGCGGAGTTCAACGTGGTGCTCAACACCATGGAAATCACCGGCGGGCTCAGGGTGAAGGCGTTGAGCACACAGGCGGGAGAGTTGCCGCTGATTCCGGAGTGGGCGTTGGCTACACGGCGGACGACCGGGATCGGCAGCGGTGTTGCCAGCGTACATCGTGACCGAGGACCTGATCGAGTATCACTGGCTGACCGATCCGAATCCGCGGGTGTTCAAGCTGGGACTGCCCGGTGCGTTGACCCAGCAGCAGGTGGTGGTGAAGTTCGGGGCGCCGGTGGTGAAGGGCGCGAACTTCGCGCACTACGAGGTGAAGGTGCAGCGGTAGGAAAACAGTTCTCAGTTCTCAGTTCGTCAGTTCTCAGTTGGCCGCTTGGGGCGCTCGACGACTGAGAACTGAGGACTGAGAACTGAGAACTCCTTATGAATTATCTGGACACGACGGAGTATTTGACTTACGGGCTGGATGCGGCGACGGATCCGTCGTGGGTAACGGCGGCGTCGGCGATCATCGACGCGCATTGCCGGCGGGCGACGCTGGGAGTGAATCAGTACGAAGAGCGGCTGAAGATGCCGCCGGAACTGAACACGGTGCGGCTGAGCTATCTGCCGCTGGTGACGGTGGCGCCGGCGACGACGCCGATTGTGACGCTGCAGGGGCGGTATGGGATTCCGCGGCGGGGGGAATGGCCATTTCCGGAAATGAGCCTGGAGTTTGCGCTGGTGTTCGCGCTGCCGGGATCGTGGACGACGATTGATCCGACGACGATTGATATTTGGGCGGAGAGTGGAGAGCTGACATTTCCGGTGAATGCGCTGGGGCTGTTCTTCAACGAAGTGGATGTGGTTTACAACGCGGGATGGAGCACGATTCCGGCGGGGTGAAGGTGGCGTGCGCACAGATCGTAAAGAATGCGCAGGTGACACCGGCATTGAATGTGAAGTCGAGGCAGATCGACCGGCTGCGGCTGGAATATTTCGGGCCCACACTGGTGGATGACATGGTGCGGAGTTTGCTGGCGCCGTATGTGGCGCGGAAGGGTGCGTGAGAAGAAGCGGCTCGCAGATTCGCCGTTAGTCGTTGGGCTAGAGGCCGACACGAGGAGGAATTATGGGAAGCGGGATTTGTGGAGCGGCGCTGTTACGGGCGGCGGACGCAATGTTGACGGCGTTGGGGGGAGAACAGGTGAGTCTGTTGTTGCCGGCGACGGCGACGGCGAGCGATGCGGCGGGACAGTTGGGGCTGGTCGATCCGGGAGTGCAGGAAGTAATCATTTCGCCGGTGGTGGCGCAGGAACTTGCCGACCGGGAAATTGGGGCCGCGGCGGAGAATCGAGTTCACGCTGCCGGCTTCGGCGATTGCGGCTGCAATTGCCCGAGCTCGGGATGGGCTCGGCGGAGGAATTGTTCAATGCGGCGCTGGGGCTGATGTATGACGGCGATCTGTTTCACATCGAGACGGTGGTGACCGAGAATTTTGCGGGGACGGCGTACTTCTATGTGGTGACGGCGGTGGAGTGAAGGGCAGCGTCTAGCCTCTAGCTCTTAGCTTACAAGTAGCTTTCAGCATCGGCCCGAGGGGACTGGATCGCCATCAGTGCGGATGTCAGAACCCCTTTGAGTTAGGCAGGGACGAGGGCCCCAGGGGCTAAAGCCGGACTCCTCGCTTACCTGGAGGTAACCCGTCGCCCTTCCCAAGCCCATGTAAGGAACGATCAGAATTCCGAAGAACAAAAACTTTCAAGCTGGAGTTCCAAGCTAGAAGCAGGAGCTAACAGCTTGAAGCTGGTGTTCATGCAATTTGCCAAAGACAGTTTTTTTCTTGCGCTGCAGCAGAGGCTGGCGGGATTGAATCCGGCGCGGACGGTGACGCTCAATGGGGCGACGGTGCCGGCGGTGGTGGTGGTGGAGAATCTGCCGCCGTCGTCGGCGGAGCCGCAGCCGAATACGTTCTACATCGAGTGGGGAGCGGCGGACGTGGTGGACGGACACGCGGGCAACGGTGCGCTGATGAGCCTGGAATGCGTGATTTCCTATTACACACTGGGGTCGGTGCCAAGCATGGTGGACCGCGGGCGAGTGCTGGGGCAACTGGATGACGAACTGCTCGGGATCTGCCAGCCACCGAACACGGAGAAGCTGGACTACACGCAATCGCCGAGCGCAGACTTGGGCACGAGAGTGTTCTGGAGCAACCCGCGTTGCAGGAGGCGAAACGAGCGGCGTGGAGGACGAACGCTGGCGTTTCCGGGACGTACGAAGTGCGGCGCGATGTATGAAGCAAGCTTATCAGGATGGGCGCGTCGAGCGCAAGGCGAGGCTGACGATTTTCTTCTTTTCGGAGGTGACGCAGTTCATGAGCACTTCTCCGTTACGCGCGGCGATGGTTCCGGTGACACGGCAGATGCGGGCATACTTCGCGCCGGTGAATCGGACGACGGAGACGCCGACGATTTTCGATCCAGGCGCAAGTGGAGTGTTCCCGCTGGATTCGCCGCCGGCGCCGTGGCTGGATTTGGGATGGATAGAAAACTTCGAGCGCTGGTACGACACGCCGACCGATGTGGTGCGGTCGGGAGCGAAGGCGCTGCCGGCGTCGCAGTTTCGGGGTCCGATGGACGCCCGAGTGGAATTCGACTTTCGGCAGTGGGGCAAGTTGCAGATGGCGCTGGCGGGCGGGTCGGAGCACATGAACGTGCTGGCGACCGGCGGCGGGCGCGCATCGCCGGCGCCCTCGGGCGGAACGCCGGCATGCCGGGAGTCGGCGGTGCTGGCGGGATCGACGGCGAGCCGAACTGGTTCTTGGCGCGGGCGCGGTGAGTGGGTTTGCGCCGGGAAATCTGATCGCGGTGGACGTGGATTACCAGCAGCAGATCGGGATACGTGGGATCAGGAATCGCGGCGGCGTACGTGAGCAATCCGGCGGCGGTGAAGCAGGATCCGAACTATGTGCGGCGGGTGACGTTCAATGTGGGTCGAGTGGCGGAGGTGACGGCGACCTCGGTGATGCTGGCACAGCCCCTGCTGGCGGGAGCGCCGGCGGCGGGAGCGTCGGCGCAGGTAGTGGTGGCATTCGTGGATCGGGAGGGGGGGTCGTTCTTTCAGGAATGGTCGGCGCTGTTTGTGGCGGAGCCAGGAATCGGGCGGGCGGGTGTGCTTTTACTATCCGCGGTTGAGCCCGAATCCTGGGGCCGGACCGGGAGGAGCGAGTTTGAAGTCTGGCGCGGGATGGAAGCCGCCGAAAAGCGGAGGCGGAACGAAGACGAATGCGACGACAAACCCGCAAGGCAACAGCGCAAGGAATTCGTCGCAGAAGTTTCATCGGGAAGATTTCGGGGAGATTGCAGGGCCACTGACGTCGCTGGGGTTGCATGCAGCGTTCGTTGCGCTGCCGTTCACGGACACCAACGATGGGCAAACAGTGATGTGCTATCGAAGCTATTTTCCCGCGGCGATGGCAGCGGTGTATTGAGAACGGGCACACCTTCGCCATCAGACGGGGAAGAAGGCCAGTGGAGAGGCCTTTCCAAGTTCGCAAACTGTGACGTGCCAGGTTTTCACACCTGGCTAGCTTGAGAAGGATGTCAATCTAGGCGCACTGTCTTTCCAGACACAGTTGTAAGAAACACCGAGCTGCAGCGAATCGTTGCAGACGACGAGATCGTATTGCGCGGGAAAGGTAGCATCCCACAACTGAGATGAAACTAACCATTGACAATCTTCAGGGGCAAGGGCCGCAAGACTACACGGAAATGCTGGACGGGACGAAGCTACCCAAGGTCGAGCGGAAGCTCAATCAGCCGGCGGAACTGCAGTTCAGTTTGGTTGCGAATTCGCCGGGCTTTGCGATCCCTGTGACCGGAGCGCGGGTGATGCTGGGAAAAACGAATGGGACAGATGTGTTCACAGGGTATGTGACGGCAGCTCCGCAGTACGAGTATCTGGGCTGGGGGGAGCAAGGTCCGGTGTATCGCTACAACGTGGTGGCGCAGAGCGACGAGGTGGTGCTCGACCAGAAGGCGCTGCCAAACCGATCCCCTTTCGTGGACCGGAGCGCGGGTGACGCGCTCCGGCAACTGGCGCAAGACCTGTTGCCGGGGTGGTTCGATACGAGCGCGCTGCAGGATGTGGACACGCTAGCTACTTATGCGGTGAATCCGCAGATGAGCCTTTCGTTCCACGCGGCAGAAATTGCGCTGGCTGTGCGGGGGAGCTTCCGCACGATGAATGGAGCGCTGATGCTGACGCCGGTAGGTGCGGCTACGTACGCGCTGAATGAGAGTGATGCGAACTTCTCGCCAGAGGGACTGTGGTTGAGCAGTCCAAACCTGCTGGTGAATGAGTTGACCGTCATTGGACAGGACGAGCCGCAAGCGTACGTGCGCGACTATTTTGTGGGCAACGGGCTGAGCTTGAAATTCTATCTTTCACACAAGCCGTTTGCGCAGGCTAGACCTGCGCTGATTGACGAGGAGTATTTGGGAGCGGAACTGGACCCGACGACCTGGGTAGTGAACGATCCTGCGGCGGCGGTTTCGGTGGTGGCGCAGACGTTGCAGATTGCGGGCGGAACCGGCGTGGATGGGCAGACCACAGTGAGCTTTATTGAGCAGATCGAGCTGGGCGGTGCGCTGGAGTTGCAGCACGGGGATGTGAGTTTTACGGCTGCGTCGCAAGGCGTGCTGGGCGGACTGTATGCAGGAGCGATCTCGATGGCTGGATGTCTGGCGGGATTTCAGATCGCGCCGTCGGGTGCGGGTTCGACCATTCAAGCTTTGATCAATGGATTACTTACAGGGCCTGTAATCGCAACCACGCCAGGGCACCAGTATTTTTTCACGACCTACATGTATTCGATGGAGGTATGCCGCAGCAGGGAGGTTTATCACTCATCGGCACACCCTGCGGGAAGCGGAAGGGGCGGCGGGGCAGTGGCGGCGGACGTCCGGTTCGTATTGGAATTGCAAGACATCGATCCGAACAACCCGGCGACGCGAGTAGCGCCGGCGACCGTGTTGTACGACGACGTCATCGAGAGCGCGCCGGGATTCTGCACTTACGCTTTGGTGAATGCGGCAAACGTGCAGTGCAGCATCGCCTACACGTACGTGGCTCACATTTCGCTGGCGGAGGTGAGACGGGCATTGCCCGGCTCAGAGTTATGTGACGCAACTGGTGGGAGCGCTTTCGGATGGCGCGGGATGTGAGATCACGAGCGCTCCTTCGCTGGATTTTTATCCTGCGTACGTGCCGGCGTTGAATGAGCTGATCGTGGCGAGCTATCGGGGGACGGGCCGAGCGGTGGCGCAGGTAAAGAACGCGGCAAGTGTGGCCTCATTGCGGAACGGAGCAGACGATGGGACGCGAGGCGCTGTGCGGGTGGCGAAAACTCCGCGCGCGCGCACGTACGTCGATTGCGAAAACGCAGCTCTGGCAATTTTGGATGATGCCACGGGCGCCGCATGGTCGGGAAATTATGAGACTTGGAGCGACTTCTTGCCGGGCGCTGCGCAGGATATCTTCCCGGGCGATGGGATAACAGTGAATGTTCCGTCGCGGGCAGCATGGTTCACGGCAATCGTGCGAGAGGTAGAAATTCAATTTGCGGATCCGGCAGAGGATCGCGGGTTCTACACGATCGGATTCGCGAACGATTTGGCGGCGCCGTTGGCGATTGAGTATGGGGCGAGCGCGACCGCGATTGCGTTGCAGGATGTGCCTCCCTTGCTGGAGACGACGCAAGTGGGCGCCTACTACCAAGTCAACTTGACGGATGCGCAGATAACGGCGGTCACGTCGACGACGGTGCAGGTAGATGCAGGGATGGCGCCGCCGAGTGGAGGCGGCGTGGAGGTTCGGGGAAACGACTATGGCTGGGGGCAGGCCAACGACAGAAATCTGTTGGGCCGGTTCAGCACGCAGACGTTCAGCCTGGCAAGGCTGGCGAAGACACAGAATTATTTCTTGCGGTTGTATGACGGTTCTTCGCCGCCAAGATATTCGCGTTTTTCCGCAGCGTTGCATGTTGATTATCCGCTGTAAGGATCTTCTGGCAGGGAAGGGATACACCGTATGGGAATCAGCGACAGGGAATTGGTGCTAAAAGCAATCGACATTGAGTTCCAGCGGGAGGTGTTAGACAAGCTGGTCCGGCTGGAGACCAAGATGGATGCTCTGGTGGGGAACGGGCAGCCGGGGCGCATGAAGATGGCGGAAGACAAGGTGGCAGCGCTGGAACGAAACGACCTGCGCAACAGCGTCTACAACCGGCTGGTGAATGGAGCGATCAGCGCCACGATCAGCCTGGCCGTCGTGATGCATAAGTACTGGCTGAAGTAAACATTTTATTCAAGAAAAGAGGAAAACCATGAGCACGACACCGAGTACCACGATCATCACTAATCTGAAGAATGCGAGCGCGTCCACCACGAACACGTTGAAGAGCGCAGGCGCAGGGGGGATTGACATGCCCGGCATGCTTGCCCTGGCGTTGAGCAAGGCTGGTGAGCTTAAGTCGTGCCTGACGCTGGTGGCGAGATCAACGGACAGCGCAGATCCGAACCTGACGATGCTCAACAATATTTTGGCGAGTCTCAGCTGAGGGCGACAGCAGATCTCAGGTGTATCACGAAAGATTCAAGGAGGAAGGTATGGATTTTTTGTCTCAATTGCTGCGCGGGATTGCGTTCGTTCCCGCGCTGGTGAATGGAATCGAGGGGCTCTTTGGCGATAAGCCGGGGTCTGAGAAGAAGGATGCGGCGATGTCGTTCCTGCAGAATGCGCTGGCCATGACGGATGCCGTGGCGGCGCGGGAGATCATCGATCCGGTTGGTTTCAGGGAGGGCATTAGCAAGGTGATCGACGGAACAGTCCAGTGCCTCAATGCTTCGACCTGGACGAAGCAAGCTCCGTCCGTTAGCAGCCAGCCTACCGCTTGATCGAGCTAGCCGACTTCTTCGCTCCAATTCTCCAGCGTCTTCTTCACCAAGGCCATGAACTGGTCGGCGACCGCGCCGTCGATGAGGCGGTGGTCGTAGCCAAGCGTGAGGTGAACGACCGAGCGGATGGCGATGGAATCGTTGCCTTCCTTGTCGGTGACCACCAACGGTTGCTTGGTGATGCCGCCGACTCCCATGATGGCGGCATTCGGCTGATTGATGATGGGCAGGCCGAAGACGGCGCCGAACTGGCCAGGGTTGGTGACAGTGATAGTGGAGCCTTCGACATCTTCGGGCTTGAGTTTCTTGGTGCGGGCGCGTTCGCCGAGGTCGGTGATGCCGCGTTGCAGGCCGAGGAAGTTAAGGTCCCCGGCATTCTTGAGGACGGGAACGATGAGTCCCCAATCGAGGGCGACGGCGATGCCGACATTGATGTGGCGGTGGTAGCGGATGTTGTCGCCTTCCAGTGAGGCGTTGATGATTGGCCACTGCTGCACGGCGATGATCGCGGCGCGCACGAAGAAAGGCATGAAGGTCAAGCGGACGCCGTGGCGCTGTTCGAACGCGTTCTTGTGTTTGGCGCGCAGGGTGACGATGCGGGTGAAATCCACTTCGTACATGCAATGGACGTGAGCGCTGGTGCGGCGCGACTCAATCATGCGCTGGGCGATAATCTTGCGCATGTTGGTGATGGGGACGAGATCGCCGGGATAGGCAGCGGGAGTGGCCGGGCGGACTGCGGTTGCTGCAGCCTGCTGGGCTGGGGCTGCGGGAGCGGCAGGGGCCGACGGGGCGCGCTCGATGAAGGCCATGATGTCCTGCTTGGTGATGCGGCCGCCGAGTCCGGTGCCGGTAATCTGCGAGAGACTGACACCGTGCTCACGGGCGATCTTGCGGACGAGCGGGGACGAACGGGCTTCCTCGTTACCTTCCTCGGCTGGCGTCTGTGGAGGCGGAGCGCTGGGAGTTGGCGCGGGCGTTGCCGCCGCGGCGGGCTTCTTCTCTTCCTTAGCTTCTGGCTTCTTTCCCGGAGCTGGTTTTTCCGACGCTGCCTTTTCCGGTGCCGAAGCAGCCGGGGCCGGTTTTGCTGACGCGGCGGCTTCGCCATCCACGGCGATGGTGCCGACGACGGTGTTGATGCCGACGGTGGTGCCTTCGGCGACTTTGATTTCCTGCAGAACGCCGGAGGCGGGCGCGGGAATTTCTGCGTCAACCTTGTCGGTGGAGATTTCGAAAAGAGGTTCGTCGCGCTGGATCTTATCGCCGGGCTTCTTCAGCCACTTGGTAATGGTGCCCTCGACAATGGATTCGCCCATCTGGGGCATGATGATGTCAGTCGGCATGATTTCCTTCCACGCAGCCCACGGTTCGGGACAGAGGGCCGGATGCAAACGAACATTATAGCGGGTGGCGGGAGCGAGGGTGGGAAGGCTGGGGAGTCAGCGCGGGATGAGACGGTCGCGGCTGCTCTCCCATTGGATGACCTCGGCTCGTTATCGTTATCTTTGCTATCCCGAACCAAAAGGCAGCCAATCCTAGTGTTTGTGTTCCTCTTTCTCCTCCTCCCCGCTCGGCGGCGCCACGCCGAAGCTCGTCTTCCAGTACTCCTGAACGGCGGGTGGAAGTTTTTCCATGTGCGAGAGGAAGCTGGTGACCTTCCATATGTCCTGTTCGCTGAGAGTTTTTTCCCACGAGGGCATGCCGGTGTAACGGATGCCGGTGCGAATGGTGTAGAAGACGTGCCACTCGGGGTCGTCGGGCGGATCGGAGATTAGATTGGGAGCGGGCGGGTAGAAGGCGTTAGAGAGAGAGGCGGGCTTGCGGTCGAGTCCGCCGTGGCAGACCGCGCAGTGCATGGTGTAAAGCTTTATGCCATCTTCAAAGTTCTGGTCGTTGGGGGGCAAAGGGTTGGTGACGCGAGGAGCGTGGCGTTCCATGGAAGCGTTGACGGCTCCGCTGGCGATGCGTTTCTCGAGGTGAGGTGGGGCTACGTTCGCGTTGGTGGGGAAGAAGCCGAGCATGGCGAAACCGAGTCCGCCGAGTATTAGGACGAGAAGAGTCACGATGACGCCGAGAATGAACTTGCCCATGGATCGCCTCCGGAAGGAACCATTGTGGCAGATGGAGAGGGTGAGGCGCTAGTTTTTGGGTCAGCGTGAACGCAAACCAGGTCCGTGCAGATCCTCGACGCCTCGCTGTGCTCGTCTGAGCCCTTCGGCTTCGCTCAGGGCGGGCTAAGCGAAGGCGCCCGTTCCCACACAACCCCGAATGTTCCGTTTTTTTCTTTCCCACGATTCAATACGCCTTCAGCCGCCGTGCTTCACGGACCACGTCGTTCACCTTGGGCAGGTAGTGCTCTTCCTGTGGCGGGGAGAACGGGACGGCCGAATCCAGGCCTGCGATGCGGACGATGGGGCCGTCGAGATCGTCGAACGCTTCTTCGTTGATGATGGCAGCGATTTCGCCGGCGAGGCCTCCAGTGCGCGAGTGTTCATGCAGGATGATGACTTTGTTTGTCTTCTTGACGGTTTGCACGATGGCTTCGCGGTCGAGGGGCGAGACGGTGCGCAGGTCGAGGATTTCGAGATCGATTCCTTCGTTTTTCAGAACCTCGGCTGCTTCTAGGGCTGTGTGCACCATCGCGGCATAAGTAATGATGCTTAAGTCGCGGCCTTCGCGGACGGTGTTCGCTTTGCCGATGGGGACGACGTAATCTTCGCTTGGGACTTCGCCTTTGATGCGGCGGTAAAGATATTTGTGCTCGAAGAAAATGCAGGGGTTGTTGTCGCGGATGGCGGCTTTGATCAAGCCCTTGGCGTCGTAGGGCGTGGCGGGGCAGATGACTTTGAGGCCGGGATTGTGCACGAACCACATCTCGGGATTCTGCGAGTGGAAGGGGCCGCCGTGAACGTATCCGCCGCTGGGGCCACGCAGCACGAGTGGAGCGGGCGCGCCCCAGAGGTAATGCGTTTTCGCGACCATGTTGCTGATCTGGTTGAAGGCGCAGCCGATGAAGTCCATGAACTGAAATTCGGCGACGGGACGCATGCCGGTGAGCGACGCTCCGAAGGCCGCGCCCACAATGGCGGACTCGGCGATGGGAGTGTCGATGACGCGCTCGGGGCCGAAGCGGTCGATGAAACCATCAGTGACTTTAAAAGCCCCGCCGTAAATGCCGATGTCTTCGCCGAGGCAGAAGACAGAGGGGTCGCGGTCCATTTCTTCCCAGATTCCCTGGCGGATGGCTTCGAGGTAGGTGAGTTGCATAGGAGTTAGTCCAAATTCTTTTGCCACGGATTTACGCGGATCATCACGGATAAAGCTATTTCCTGATCTGCCGAAGATCAAACTATGCGATCAACCATGTCCGTCACCGACGCGCGTCGCAACTTCGGCAAACTGCTCGATCGCGTCGAGCGTGGTGAACGGATTGTGATTACTCGGTACGGCAAGCCTTTCGTGGCCGTCATTCCGATTCCGGACCTTCGAGTCTTAGAGAAGCGTAAGTCTTCACGTTAGCCTCGCGTTCTTGTTTCGCCACGGGTACTGCTCATTATAATAATTCGAACGCTCGCCTACTTTTGCGTCAGCCCACTGGACGGATTCTTTTACTACGACCGGCAGGTCAGAGTCATTTTCATATGCGAATATCCTCAGATACGTTCGCTCGGACGCGATATCGGAATTCATGAATGTGACTGGCTTGCCCTGATTTCTCAAAATCGCCGTCACAAATCCAATATCGGAGCACGCTTTCAGCTCAATCAGATGACCCGATGCCGCTGACTCGTCGCAGATTATGAACCTGGCCAGCGACCCAAACATAAGCATCTTCTCGAATAGCGATTGCTGGGGTATGTCTACAAAGTCTTTCAGCATCACTCCTTCGAAGCCGACTTCTTCAAGGCTGCGTCGAATCCTTGTGAGCCGCTCTTCTCCCCGCTCATAGGAACCAAGGATCAGAACCGTTCGTTCCTTCGATCTGGCAGCCCCGACAATAGCCCGAACAATGTCCGTCATGAAAAGGTCATACAAAAATCTGCTGCTTTCCCCGACCGCTTGCAGCACAAGGTTCGACCCAATCACGCATGACGAACCCACAGTGACGGCGACAACTTCTGTCTCGAATGTTCGTTTTCCGAAGCGCAAACGAGCTCGGTGCACCGGCAAGGCGATATCGGGGTTTTCTGGAGGGATGAAACTTCCGACTTGAGGCAACCCTGCACCCTCGACCCAGAGTCGGTTAACAAAGGTGATGGGCTGCTGAATGTTGAACGAGCAAGTGAGATTGACCCATGTGCCGTCGGCCTTTTCCATCTGCGCCACGAAGAATATGATTTGAGGCTTCTCCCATAAAAGCTTCTTCAACCACTCTGCGCAACCTCGCATGAAGAGTTCTAGCTGCTGTCCGCCAGATGGATCGGTGAGTGTTATGGGGTTCGTTTGATGATGCACTTTACCGTCCGGAGCTTCGCAGGACGTATCGACTGTCGCTTCAATCGCTCCAGTCGGAACAGGCTGAGCATCAATGACCTCGGCGTAAACCTTCCGGTCGCCTATCTCGTACTCGCGTTTCCAACGCAGCGCTTCTATCATCCTCACTTCAAATGGACCGCCGCTTCAGTCTGCTTGAATCCGCCGCTCCCCTTCTTTACTTTCGGCATCCCATACTTCGGCTTGATCTCGTGGCACCCATCTTCGCAGAACACCCCACCTTCGGCGGATTCAGGCGTCGGCATTGGGGAGTTTACCGCGATCTCGCGCTCGGCTTCGATCACCCGCTCGACCTCCGCGATCAAGTCCTGATTCTCTTTCGGCGTCAGCCACTTCTTTTTCTTCACCAGATAATTTTCGAACCTCGCGATCGGGTCGCGCTTTTTCCAGAAGTCGAACATCGGCTTGGGCACGTACGCCGCTGCGTCGTGGATGGCGTGGCCTTTCATGCGCATCATCTTGGCTTCGATCAGAGTAGGGCCTTCGCCGCGGTGAGCGCGGTTGACGGCTTCGCGGGCGGCGTCGTAGACCTGGCAGGCGTCGGTGCCGTCGATAATTACGGCCGGGATGCCGTATCCGATGGCGCGTTCGGCGAGGTCTTGGCAACGATATTGAATTTCGGAGGGCGTCGAATAGGCCCAAAGATTACTTTCAACGAAGAGCACGAGACCAAGATTCTGCACGGCGGCGAAGTTGATGCCTTCGTAGGTGACGCCGGTGGACTGGCCGCCGTCGCCAATGTAGGTCATGACGGCGAGGTTGCATCCCTGAAAACGCGCGCCGAGCGCGACGCCAGCCATCACCGGAATAAGGTCGCCGAGCATGGAGATGGGCGAGACCATGTTGCGTTTTTCGATGTCGCCGAAGTGCGAAGTGCCGTCGCGGCCCTTGGTTGGCGAGTCGGCTTTGGCCATGTACTGCATCATGACGTCGGAGGCGGGGAAACCGCGTACCAGCAGCGATCCCTGGTTGCGGATCATGGGTGCGAACCAGTCGTCTTTATCGAGCGCGTAAGCGGAAGCGCAGGAGCAGGCTTCCTGGCCGAGTCCGAAGTAGACTCCGCCGACGACCTTGCCCTGCTTGTAGAGGTTTTCGAGAGCGACCTCCATCTTGCGGTTGAGCAGCATATAGCGGTAGATCTCGATGCACTGCTTTTTGTCGAGATACTTGGAGTCGCGCATGGGCGGGACGAGGGCGTTGAGATTGCCAGTGACTTCGTAGCGGACATGCTCGGCGCCGTCTTTGTCTTTCTCTATCGTCTGGCGGACCGTGAGGTCGGGATGCTCCAGACGCATGTCGGGGATGGAATAGGAGCGGATGTCACCACTCTGGGACGCCGTGCTGCTGGGCTTGGACGGAGGAGCCCCGTTGCGGCGGTTGCCGTTGGAATTGGGCTTGGAGACGGACTTCTTTTTCTTGATTGCCATGAGGAACGACCGCCCTTAGGGCGGCAACGCTAATGCTATCGCAGAGTGGCCAATTGGGCTAGGAGACCACGGAGGCAGGATTGTCTCCTCCATCAGCAAGGGCAGGATGCCCCTTCGGCAAGCTCAGGGCAGGCCTCGCGACAGCCGGCGGGACGCCGGCGCTATGCCCAAGTCGTGCCATCTTCTTTATGGAGCTGGCGGAGTTCGGCGGGGCGCCGCATAGGCACGCCGACGGTATGACCAAGCAGCGCGTCGAGGGTTTCGACCCAAAGCATTTGGCTGGAGAAAACAGTGCCGAAGTTGCGGGAGATGGATTCGGCGACTGCGTTTAGGTCTTGTGGGCCTCCCCGTTGCTGCTGCAAGGAAGTAACTGGCTTTGCTGCGATGCCGCAGGGGACGATCAGGTTGAAGTAGCTGAGATCGGTGTTTACGTTGAGGGCGAAGCCGTGCGAGGTTACGAAGCGGGAGATGTGGACGCCGATGGCCGCAATTTTGGCTTCGGAGGAGCGCACCTCAGCGGCTGAAGCCGATTCCTTATCCGGCTTTTCTTCGGCACGAACGAAGTCGTGCCCTTCCCGGTCGTTTTCGGGCTGGCTCGCTTCGCCTCGCTGGACAGCCGAGAGCCTGCCCTGAGCATGCCGAAGGGCGGCTGTCCCCATATGAGCATCGTGGCTTCCAGCAACATGACCATCGTGGCTTCCGGCATCCGTCCAGACGCCCGTTAGTCCCGGCACTCGCTTTGTCGGAATCGCGAAGTCGGCGCAGGTGCGGATTAAGACTTCTTCCAGGCGGCGAACAAATTCGACGGCTCCGAGCGTTTTACGTTTGCCGTCGGGCGTGGCGAATCCGCGCAGGTCGAAGATGGGGTAGCCGACGATCTGGCCGGGCCCGTGGAAGGTAACGTCGCCCCCGCGGTCGCATTCGAAGATCTCGATGCCACGCTGGACAAGGAGATCGGGTGAGGCGATAACGTTTGCGGCCTTTGCATTGCGACCTAGCGTGATGACGGGCGAATGTTCCAGCAGGAGCAGAACATCGCCGATCTTTTCTTCTTTCCGCAAATCGACCAGTTGCTGCTGCAGGCGCAGGCCAGTGGCGTAGTCGACGGTGCCGAGTTGGACTAGAGAGATCAAGTTAGACCGTGAGTTCATGCATTGATCGCAATCCCGTAGACGCTGTTTGCCGCGTCCAGCATGGCTTCGGCCAAGGTTGGGTGGGCGTGGATGGTCCACATCAAATCTTCGACGGTGGCTTCAAGTTCCATGGCGGCCACGGCTTCGGCGATCAATTCGGTGGCCTGCGGGCCGATGATGTGCACGCCAAGGATCTCGCCATAGTCGGCGTCCGAGACAATTTTGATAAAGCCTTCATGCTGACCGACAATCGACGCGCGCGAATTGGCGGTGAAGGGAAACTTGCCGACCTTCACATTGTATCCGGCCTCGCGCGCTTTGGCTTCGGTAAGGCCAACACTGCCGATTTCAGGATGGCAATACGTTGCGCCGGGGATGTGTTCGGGATTGATCGGCTTGCCCGGTTTGCCCGCGATCTTGGCGACAGCGACAATCGCCTCCATGGCGCCGACGTGGGCTAATTGCGGCGTGCCCAGCACGATGTCACCGACAGCGTAAACGCCGGGTTCGGAGGTCTGCATCCAGGAATCGGTCTTGATGAAGCCGCGGTCGGGCTTGATATTGGTGCGTTCCAGGCCCACATTTTCCGTGCGCGGCTTGCGGCCGACAGCGATCAGGATTTTTTCCGCGTCGATCTTCTGCTGCTTGCCTTCGACCGTGATGGAGACGGCAATTCCAGCCTTCGTTTTCTCAACCTTGTCTACCGTTGCGCTGGTGTGGAAGTTGATGCCACGCTTGCGAAAGACGCGTGCGAGTTCCTTGGAAACTTCTTCATCTTCAATGGGAACCAGCCGCGGCAGCATTTCGACAATAGTCACTTCGCAATCGAACGAGCGATAGATCGACGCGAACTCCACGCCGACCGCCCCTGCGCCCACAATGACAAGCGACTTCGGAATCTCTTTGAGGCTGAGGATTTCGATGTTGGTGAGAATTTGGTCGCCAGCTTCGAGGCCTGGAATCATTCGTGCTTCGGACCCGGTGGCAAGGATGACGTTTTTCGCTTTGAGATGGCTGGCCTTGTCGTCGGTTACGACTTCCACGGTCAATAAACCGTTTTGCGCCGGGCCCGTCAGCTTCCCGTACCCCTTCACCGTCTCAACTTTATGCTTCTTCATCAGGAACTCGAGGCCTTTGGCGTGCTTGGCCACGATCTTCGACTTGCGTTCCTGGACCGCCGCCCAGTTCAGCTTGCGCGTATCCACGCCCTCGATACCAAATTCCTTGGCGTCTTTGAGATGGTCCCAGAGTTCGGCGTTGAACAACAATGCTTTAGTCGGAATGCAGCCCACGTGCAGGCAGGTGCCGCCGAGGAATCCGTCTTTTTCGATGAGCGCGGTCTTCAGGCCCCACTGGCCCGCGCGAATGGCGGCGGTGTAACCCGCCGGTCCGCTGCCGATGATGGCGACGTCGTAAATGGTTTCAGGCAATGAAGCGCTCCTTCACTAAGAAGAGATGTCCGAGAGCAAACAAATGATTCTAGACGAGCGTCATGGAAGCGCCAAAATAGGCAGGCCAGTCGTTCGGCAAAGAGAAAAGGGCCACCTTGCGGCGGCCCAGGCTAAGCGATCTCAAGACTTCAGTTGTTCTCGTTGCTGGCGCGCTTCCACGAGATCAGCTCGCCGATGGTCGAACTGGTGCTCGATACCGGCTGCTTGTAAGCTTCGACTTCGGAGCGTGAAGCCTCTTCGCCGACGGCGCGGATGCTGAGTCCGACCTTCTTTTCTTCCGCGCTCATTTTGATGATCTTGAAGTCGTGCTCCACACCCGGCTCAAGATGCAGAGGCTGGCCATTTCCATCCACCGCTTCCGACTTGTGGCACAGACCTTCCACCCCTTCGGAGATTTCGACAAAAGCTCCAAACGCGGCCACACGCAGCACTTTGCCGTGAATCACATCACCGACGTGATGCGCCGCGAAGAAGGTTTCCCAGACATCGGGCTGAAGCTGCTTCACTCCCAGCGACAGGCGCCGCTTGTCGGGTTCAATGGCAAGCACCACGGCTTTTACGCGATCGCCCTTCTTCAGCACCTCGGAAGGATGCTTCACTCGCTTGGTCCAGCTCAGGTTGCTGACGTGCACCAGTCCGTCGATGCCGTCCTCGATCTCGATGAACGCGCCGAAATCGGTCAGGTTGCGCACCCGGCCTTCTACCGTCATGCCTACCGGATACTTATCGTGCAGGGCGTCCCAGGGATTCTCCGCCAGCTGCCGCATGCCGAGCGAGATGCGGCGCTCGCCGGGATTCACATTCAGAACCACGCACTCCACCTGATCGCCCACGTTGACCAGCTTGGAAGGATGCTTCATGCGCTTCGACCACGTCATTTCGCTGACGTGGACCAGGCCTTCGATGCCCTGCTCCAGTTCGACGAACGCGCCGTAATCGGTCACGCTGATCACGCGGCCCGAAACGTGAGCGCCCACGGGATAGCGGTGTTCGGCATCAAGCCACGGATCGGGTGTCAACTGCTTGAAGCCCAGCGAAACCCGCTGCTTTTCTTTATCGTACTTGAGCACCTTCACCTGAATCTGGTCGCCGACGTTGACCAGATCCCGCGGATGCGTGAGCCTTCCCCACGACATATCGGTGATGTGCAGCAGCCCATCCAGCCCGCCGAGATCGACGAACGCGCCGTACTCGGTCAGGTTCTTCACCACACCCGTGAGGATGGAGCCTTCTTCCAGATGTTCGAGAGTCTTGCTGCGCTTCTCGTTTTGCTCGCCTTCGAGCAATTCCTTGCGCGAGACCACGATGTTGCCGCGCTTCTTGTTGACTTTGATGACCGTGACTTCGAGGGTCTGGCCCTTCATGCCATCCAGATTCCGGATGGGCCGCAGATCCACTTGCGAGCCGGGCAGAAAGGCCCGTGCGCCCAGGATATCGACGGTCAAGCCGCCCTTGGTGCGCTCAATCACGACAGCCTTAATCGGCCTCTTTTCGTGGTGGGCTTTTTCGATCTCGTCCCAGGCGTGAATGCGCGCCGCCTTTTGGTGCGAGAGGTTGACGTAGCCTTCCTCGGTTTGTCCCTTCTCCCGCATTACCTCAATTTCGTCACCCGGCGTCACCTTCGGCTTGCCTTCGTGATCGAGCACCTCCGAAAGCGGCAACATGCCTTCCGATTTGGTGCCGATGTCGACCACCACGTGGGTCGCCGTGAGCTTCAGCACCGTGCCTTTGATGACGCGGTCTTCTCCCACGGCCTCTTCCGTCTCGGTGGTGAAGCTCTCGAGCGCGGAAGCGAAGTCTTCGCTGGCATGCTTGTCGTCCACCGCAGGCGCGGGACGTGGCGCTTCCTCAGCAGCCGTCGGCGCGGCTGTCGGAGCGGCGGTTGCAACCTCAGCCTGATCCGGTTGAGTCAAGCTTTGCTCAGTCAAGCTCGGTTCGGTTGAGGTGGGTTCGGCAGCCGTCGTTTCTGTTTCGGTTGCGACGGCGGTGGCGGAATCGGAGTTGTGGGTGGTGGTGTCGTCAAACAAGGTTATGCCTCTCGTCTGTGCCTCGCACTCGGTGCGGGGAGGATACGGGCCTGCTTGGCGGACTGCTGGAGTGAGTCGTTAGGTTGTGGTGGGCTCACCCTGGCGAGTGAGCTTGGACAATCCCAGCTGCCGGACGTTTTACAGAAACCCGCGTCCAGTGGAACTCTTCGACTATAGCAACGCCTCACAAACAGTGTCAAACGCAATTATCTGTCGGCTTTGTCCACGGCAAGGGTTTGCCTGCGGTTTCCGCCAGGAGTAACATCCTATTCATATTTGTTAAGAACCGTGCCTACTCTCTTCCCGAATTTGCATCCAACATATGGCGTTTTTCTCGAAAGTTGAGGCGCTCACGAGACCACTTTGAACAAATCAGTTCTTCAACCGACGCGCGTGTTCTTGCTGGTAGCCACTCTCGCGGTCACTGCCAACTCTCAGGAATCGTCTTTAATAACGCCGCTTCTGCCTGCTGCGTCGCCGACTCAGCCGGTAGCTCCGGTACCCAACTTCCGGATAGGCGACTTTCGGTTGGAGACGGGTAACGCAGACAAGCCGTCGCCCGATGGCGCGCCCGATGCTTCACCCGACCCCGAGCAGCAGCCGGGGCTTGTGAAGCGAAGTATCACCCGGATTGGACAAGATCAAAAGCTTATCTTCAAGGGGCCGTTCGAAGCTCATAACCTCAAGTGGGACGCTGTAATTCTGATAGGCACTGGCGCATTCCTCGCAGCCGACCGCCACATTGAAAACAATATTCCGCATTCACATTTCACGGTGTATCAAGCCATTTCCGATACCTCCTTGGGAGGATTGGCCGGCTCGCTGGCAGCGATATACCTTTACGGAGCCAAGACCGAGCATCGCCACGCCAGAGAGACGGGCGAACTCGAACTCGAGACCCTTATCAATACGTTCTTGATCTACACCCCGATGCAGCTGATTGCCGGCCGCCAGCGGCCCGATGAGGGCAACAATCACGGAGACTTTTTCAAGCATCACGCCATTAACACTTCATTCCCCGGCGGCCACGCCATGTTTACCTGGGCTATGGCTTCGGTGCTGGCGGATGAATACCCCAAGCCTTGGGCGCGCGCGCTGAGTTATGGCGCGGCGTTCACCGTGACTTTCACTCGCTTCATGGCTCGGGATCACTGGTCCTCTGATATGTTCATTGGCACGGGGCTAGGGCTCGCCATCGCCGAGAGGACCTTTCATGCCCGCTGCAATCCGGAGTTCGAGTCGCAGTGTAAGCGCCACCAGTGGCGGTGGAAGCCGATGAAGATGGAAGTCCAATAGCAGATCGGCAAGCGCTGGCGTACATACCCGCACCTGCCCCTCATCTGCTACCCTGCCTCTGATGGACTACCTCTGGACCCCGTGGCGCTACGCCTATGTTTCAACCGCCGAGAAAGCGTCCACCTGCGTCTTCTGCGACGCCGCGAAAGCGGGCGACGACGCCAAAGCCCGCATCGTCTATCGCGGCCAGCATTGCTTCGTCATCTTGAATACATTTCCCTACACGCCCGGCCACGTGATGATCGTGCCCTATGCCCACCTGGACGACCTGCAAAAACTCCCGTCAGAAGCCGCGAATGAAATGATGGCACTCTCGCAGCGCATGGAGTCCGTGCTGCGCGAACTCTACCACCCCGACGGCATTAATCTGGGCATGAACATCGGCAAAGCCGCCGGCGCGGGCATCGCCGGACACATCCACATGCACGTCCTGCCCCGCTGGGTGGCGGATGCGAACTTTGTGTCGGTGGTCTGCGAGACGCGGGTTCTGCCGGAGATGCTGGAGGAGACGTGGAAGAGGATGACGAAAGCTCTCGGCAAGTAGGAAATAATATTAATTAGATTGTGCGATGTTTTCCGATGAGCAGCGCAAACTGACTCTGGTTTCCATATTACCAACACTCTGCAATTCCGCAGATAATCAGTCGCGCAGCGAAAAGCTGATCGTGAAAATCGCGAAAGCTCGGCGAGGTCTGAACGAGGGAGGCAATGCCTTCAACCGTCATAGCGCGCACCAACGGCAGGGCGATGCTCATTACATCATCTCGTGTCGCTGCTGGCTTGCCGTACAGGCGCTGCTTCTGAATGCTCCGTGGCCTTCGCTGGATATTCGGCTCTCCTCGCAAGATGAGAAGCCATGTTTCGATCATCTCTACGGGAACTGCGATAAGAATTGGCCATGTTGCACCGGGTTTTTTCTGAATCCAGTTTAAATGGGGACGAACTCTCGCGACAACTTCCGCGACCATGCACCGCCGGCACGCCGCAATGGTTGCCTCAGGATGGTTACTGTGGCGAGGATGGCTAGGGTCCTCGTTGCCAACAACCTTATCTAAATCGACATTGCCGTCATTGTCTACTCCGACGACAGCAAACTGGGCACACTGTTGATAGAAGCGGTGAAGAGCACTCGGAATGAACTCTAAGACAAATTCCCAGCCGCGGCCCGGTGAGTCGATAAAGTCCGCCACAATCTCGTCCTCGGGCAATGACAGAACTTTAGCCACAAAAGCGTGGAGAATGAGATGATCGCTGCCCTCGACATGAAAACCCGCCAAGATCGGCATGTCATAGCCCCTCGAATAAGCCAGTGGCCCACTGATATCCTATCCCGTCCCTTTCTTCGCTGAGGTGGAGAGACTGAAGGATGTCCGGAAGTGGCTTGATCTTCGTCCGTCCTTCCTGCTGTTCTACCACTTGGATCGATGGGATCATATCCTTAAGGAGATCAACGAAAGAGGGGGAGTGCGTGGTCAGCACAACCTGAGTCGCTACCTGCCCCGGCGGCGGATACGCTAGAGCCACGAACTTCTCGAATAGCCAGCGGAGTCGACGAGGGTGCAATCCCGTTTCTGGTTCCTCGATGCAGACTACCCGAGGCTTTTGCGGAGCGCCTAGGATGCAGAGCATTCCAAGTGTCAGCATGGTACCGTCACTGATATCAGGTGCCGCTATATAGCCATGGTGATCCCTGAAGGTGAATGCCAACCCTTGGCGATCAGCCCTCGCCTGCGTGACAATGATTGATTCGAGCGAGGGAATAAGCTGGCGCATCTCGATCAGAATCCCTTCGTAAACGGATGCCGCCTCAGGATCTGACTTGGTCCAGGCGATGAAATCCGGCAAACCCTCGCCGCGGTAGCGGATGCGGTTGACGTCTTGGCCCGTCCCCAGCTCTTTGAGCTCTCCAACCTCCAAATGGTAATAGCCAAAGCTCGAGAGAGCCTTCGCCACAGCCTTGGCAAACCTCACATTTGGGGCTTCATTTCTAACACCGTCGCCATGCCAAACACGGTGCAAGATAGAGGGCATGTCCCATTCCACAACCCCGAATTCTCCCATCTGCGTGCGGTTCCGGCGGCGCTGGAAAACCCATTCGTCACGCCCTTGGCCCTGCCTACGTGCAAGCGTTTCCTCCAACACATACAAACCAGCAGGCGAATCCGCGATTTTGAGGATATAGTCCGCTGTGTAATCGGGATACTCGGGCGCCATGTTGACTAGCACTTCAAATCCGATCGGGTCAGTTTCATCGGCCCAGCGGCTACGCACCCAATGAAATTCTCCTAAGCCGGGGGGAACATCTCCACCAGCGTTCTGTGTATGGAGTTCTGCAGAAGGACCATGGCCTTGAAAACATTGGACTTCCCCGCGCCTGCTGGCCCGACCATCAATGTGATGGGCTCCATCTGGAGGGTTGACTGCGCATGACTTCGGAAGTTGGTAAGTTTCAGGGCCTTGATCATTTGTCTCACCCTAACATGTCTGGGGACAGCCCGCGATTATACATGGCGAGCCAGTCCTTCCATCTCCTTCTCGTCAATCACATTTACGCCCAGCTCCTTCGCCTTATCCAGCTTCGACCCCGCATCCGTCCCCGCCACCACGTAATCCGTCTTTTTGCTGACTGAGCCGGTGACTTTCCCTCCAGCCTCTTCGATCATCTTCCTGGCTTCATCGCGAGTGAAATGCGCTAACGTCCCAGTCAGCACAAACGTTTTTCCGGCAAGCTTCGTTCCGCGCTGCTTCTTCTGGCCGGGCATCTTGAGTTCGGCCTTGCGCAGTCGCTCGACCAGCTTACGATTCGCGGCGTTGCTGAAGAACTCGACAATGCTCTCGGCGATGCGCGGGCCAACTTCGTTCACATCCTGCAACTCTTCGACGCTGGCGTTCTCCAGCGCCTCCATCGATCCAAAATGCTCGGCCAGAAACTGCGCCGTACGCTCGCCAACCATTCGAATGCCCAGCCCGTAGATCACCCGCTCCAGCGGCAGATTTTTCGAATTCTCAATCTCATCGAGAATGTTCTGTGCCGATTTATCGCCCATGCGCTCCAGGCTGAGCAGATTGTCCTTCGTCAGCTTGTAGATGTCGGCGACATTCTTCACCAGCCCCCGCTCCGTGAGTTGGTTCACCAGCGCATCGCCCATGCCATCAATATTCATCACCCCGCGCGAAGCAAAATGAAGAATTGTCTCGCGCAACTTCGCCGGACAATTCGCGTTGACGCAGCGGTAGTCGACCTCACCCTCGGTCCGCACCACCTTCGTACCGCATACGGGGCAAGTCTCCGGCATGTGGAAACTCTTGTGTCCGCGCGGATGATCCTTGTCGTCGATGACTTTGGCAACCTTCGGAATCACGTCACCGCCGCGTTCCACCTGCACCCAGTCGCCGATCTTCACCCCTAACCGCTCGATCTCATCCATGTTGTGCAAGCGTGGCATTTCGCACCGTCGTGCCGCCAATTAGAACCGGCGCCAACATCGCGACCGGCGTGAGCTTCCCGGTACGCCCGACTTGCACGCGAATGTCTTCCAATTTCGTTATCCCAGCCCGCGCAGCATACTTGTAAGCAATCGCCCACCGCGGAGCTTTGCCCGTAAACCCGAGCTCGTCCTGCAACGAAGTGCGGTCGACTTTCACGACGATGCCGTCGATTTCGTAGGGGAGCGAGTCGCGCTTTTCTTCCCACTGCTGGATGAAGGACCAGACTTCGTCCATCGAGTGAACGAGTTTGTGGTTTGGATTCACTTTGAATCCGGCGGCGTCCAGAGCCGCCAGTGTTTTCGAATGCCGATCAAAATAGGTGCGCCCGTCTTGCAACAGAATGTAGGGGAAAAAGTCGAGACGGCGCCCCGCGGTGATGTTGGAATCAAGCTGCCGGACCGTGCCGGCGGTGAAATTGCGAGGATTGGCAAAGGTTGGCAGCCCCTGGCGTTCACGTTCTTCGTTGATCTTTTTGAACGACGCGGTGGGCATGAGCAGTTCGCCCCGCACTTCGAAGCCCGCCGGAATGCCCGCCTTCTTGAGGCGCTCTTTCGGAATCGATAGTGGAATCGAGCGCACCGTGCGCACGTTGAGCGTGACATCTTCGCCGACCGATCCATCGCCGCGGGTCAAGCCGCGCACCAGCTTGCCGTCTGCATAGATCAGAGCCAGCGACATGCCGTCGAGCTTCAACTCGCAGACGTAGTCGACGTCGGTCCGCCCACTCAGTTCGTGCACGCGGCGTTCCCAAGCCCGCAACTCCTCTTCGTTGTAAGTGTTGTCGAGCGACAACATCGGCGATGAGTGGGGCTCCTTGACGAATCCCTCACGCGGCTTGCCTCCAACCCGCTGCGTGGGAGAATCCGTCGTGATCAGCTCCGGATGCTCCGCCTCCAGATTCTTCAACTGCTGCATCAGCTTGTCGAACTCGGAGTCGCTGATCTCAGGATGGTCGAGGGCGTAATAAAGGTATTCGTGGTGCCGGATCTTCTCGCGCAGCGATTCGATCTTTTTTCCGAAGTCTTTGGCCGGGGAAACCATCGGGCAGATTATAGTCGGAGGTTGGGCCAGGGGGAGGAAATCCCTAGAAGCCCGGTTCACGAAGGAACGGTGGCGAATACACTACAAATCCTTGAGACACCACGACTGATTCTGCGCGAGTTCTCCCCGCAAGATGCGGACGCCCTGGGCCGCGTCCTCTCCGACCGTGAAACCATGCGCTTCTATCCCGCGCCGTTTGATCGGGCTGGAGTCGAACAGTGGATCGCCCGCCAGATCCGCCGCTACGCGGAGAATGGGTATGGATTGTGGGCGATGGTTCTCAAGTCAAACCCCGAAGTGATCGGCGACTGCGGCCTCACTTTTCAGAACATTGACGGCACGAGCGAAGTCGAAATTGGCTACCACGTGCGGCGCGATTACTGGGGACAAGGGCTGGCCCCAGAGGCCGCTCGTTTCTGCCGCGATCTCGGATTTGCTCGCCTGCCCGTCGAGCGAATTGTCTCCCTCATTCGTCCGGCAAACCTCCCATCGCGGCGGGTGGCTGAGAAGAACGGTATGACGGTGTGGAAGGAAGTGATGTGGCACGGCCTGCCGCACCTGGTCTATGCGATTCGTCGTGAGCAGGCAGGTGGAAAATAGGGCTGAACAGCGCCAGCCCCCAAGATCCAAATCCTATCTACACCAGATCATCCAGTTTCAGCGCGTGAGCTCCACCCTTCCACGACGCTTCAAACTGTTTCTCTACGAATCCCGCGTCATAGCCGCGCTTCTGCTGCAGCAAGGCCTGATGCAACCCCCACAGCGACCGCGGATTCCGCAGATTCCGCTCCAGGTCTTCCCGAAACACTTTCTCCGCGCCGGCCGCATCGCCGTTCATCAGCAGAGCACCCCCCAATGATTCGCGCACCGGGAAAAACCAGTCGGACGGCTCGCCATACTTGAGAGTGTCTTGGATGGCAACGGCATCCCGCAGCATAGCGACAGCTCCGGCATTGTCTTTCTTCGCCACCGCGATCTTTGCGCCCAGAACATCCTTCGCGATCTTCATGATGTCTTTGGCCTTGTTGTTGATCGGCATCTGGAAAATCACATCGGGAGGCGTGGCTTCTTCAGCGTCGGAAACAATCTTGTACTCGGCCTCGGCTTCAGTCACCTTGCCCGTGCCCGCCAGGGCCATCCCGCGTCCGAAGTGCCAGAACACCGTTGCCGTCTTCATCGCTGCATCGGGCTGAGGCATCTTCAGGATTTCATTCCAATGATGGAAGCGAATCTCCACCGCCACCGGAATCGTCATGAAGCCTTCGAGCGGTGGCATGTCTTTCACGTGCGGGCCGACATTCGCGACCAGCAGGTCCGCGTTCTTCCTCGACTCCGTATAGTTCCCGTTCATCGCCGCGCACATCGCGATGAAATGCAGGTTGTGGCTGTAATACATCATCGGATAGATGCCCTGCACTCCCGTAGCCTTGATGTAGGCGCGATCGACTTCCGCCGCTTTCTCATTGGTCTTCACAGCAGCTTCATAATCGCCGGTCCGAATGTAAACATGCGCGGGCATGTGAACGATGTGTCCTGCGCCAGGCGCCAGCGCCGCCAGTTTGTTCGCTCCGGCCAGCGCGCGCTCGGGAGAAGCCGAAGCCTCCACGGCATGAATGTAATAGTGAATCGCGCCCAGATGATTGGGATCGCGCTTCATCACCGACTCCAGCGTCGACACGATTTCCTCCGTACCCGCTTCGGGCGTGCCGTCGACATGCCAGAGTCCCCAGGGATGCAAATTCATGCCTGCCTCCGCGAAAAGCGTGGCAGCGTCGAGGTCGTCGGGGAATTCGCTGACCACCTGCCGCATCGCATCGCGATAGTCTTCGGCCGCCTTCTTCAAGTCAGAATTTGGATCGGCCGGAAAGCGTTTGGCCAGCGCCTGGATGTACGCCTGATCACTGGGAGAAGCGTCCGCTGACAGATCGACGGCCTTCTGCACGGCATCGTGGGCGTGCTTGTAACGGTCAGGATCGGCAGGATCGTTATAGTTCGGTCCCACTGCTTCGGCGACGCCCCAGTATGCCATGGCCAACTTGGGATCAAGCTCCGCGGCATGCTGAAACGAGCGTGCCGCCTCGTCGTGATTGAAAGCGTAAATGAACCGCAAACCCTGATCGAAGAACTGCTGCGCTTGCTGGTTCTTCGTGGAAACAGGGTGACGAAGATCCCCCAACCCAGTCACCAGCACGACCGGATGCGACTGAGCATGCGAGGCATGGTCCTGGGCCGCAGCTCCCAGGCACAAAAGCACTCCACAAAGAACGTGCGCCAGAGTTTTCATCTGGTCAATCCTCCTGAATTGGTCTTGGGAACGAACCCACCAACAAAGCTCCAGAAAAGAGCTTGTCGTAAAACGCCACTTGCAAGTGACCATAGCCTATGCCAAATTGAGAACCTTGCCAAGTCAGAAGCGAATCATGCGGAAAGCTCCAGACCCAACAGTCGCGCCAGGCGCCGGGCCGGCATTTGGCAGCCAACTGCCTGCCGCCCTGCTCAACGCCTTCAACACGAATAATCGCATCAACCAGTACTTGATCGACAGCATAGCCCCAGCCGCGTGGAAGGCGAAACCACCGGACGGCAAAGGCCGCACGATTTCCGCCATCGTCGCTCACATGCACAACGTGCGCGTGATGTGGTTGAAGGTTTCCACCAAAGGCAGCGACGCGCCCCCACAGCTCGATCGGGCCACCGTAACTCCAGCGCAGGCTGTGCGTGCCTTGGAACAGAGCCGCCAGGCTTTAGCCGAGTTGATGGGCCGCGCTTTGCAGGCCGATGGACGTATTAAAGGATTTCGTCCCGATGTGGCTGGCTTTCTCGGCTACCTGATCGCGCACGACGGCCATCACCGCGGTCAGATTGCGATGCTGGCGCGCCAGTTGGGCCATCCCTTACCCCAGAAGGTAACCTTTGGCATGTGGGAGTGGGGCTCGCGCTAAATCGGACCACGTTAGGGACAGGCGCCCTTCGACAAGCTCAGGGCAGGCTCTCGGCTGTCCGCCGAACGAAGTGAGGCGCTCAGGTACAATCCAGCTTCGATCTGGCCATGCGAAAGGCGGCTTTACTCTATAACCCTGACTCAGGCGGCAGCCGCGCGCGGCGGCAGGCGGAGTTGGAATCCGCGCTGGCGTTGCTTCGCAGCGCAGACGTCGAGGCTCAACTCGTCCTTTCCGACTCTCGTGCCCACGCCAAGGAGAAGGCTAGGCAAGCCGTCCTGGCGGGTTTCGACACCATCTTTGCCTGCGGCGGCGATGGCACCATCCACAACATCATTCAAGTGCTGGCGAACACCAGCGCCTCCCTCGCAATCTTGCCCATGGGTACGGCTAACGCGCTGGCGCACGATCTCGGCCTGCCCATGAATATCGCCGCAGCGGTGCGCGCTGCTTTGCATGCCGTGCCCCGCCGGGTAGCGCTGGGCCGCATACAGTGTCTCGATCTTGAAAGCCAACCTCGCGCGCGCTTCTTCATCGTCGCGGCTGGCGCCGGAGTGGATGCCCACCTCTTCTACAAGCTCCGCACCGGGACCAAGCAGCGCATGGGCATGGCCGCTTACTATGCGAAAGCGTGGCATCTTTGGTTTACGCATCCCATGACCCGTTTCCAGGTTGAGTTCGCGGAGGGGTCAGACGCCCCTGCGCGAGCCGAAGTTACGGAGTTAATGGCCGTGCGCATCCGCAATTTTGGTGGAGTGCTGCAAGAGCTGGCCCCGGGAGCCTCTCTGGAACGCAACGACCTGCGGCTAGTCTTCTGCAGTACCGCCAGCCGCCTCGCCTATCTTCTCTACGTGACCCGCGGATTGCTGCGGCGCAATTGGAAGATTCCCGGCATTGATCTGGCGTACAGCGGGCGAGTTTCGTGCCAGGAGCTGCCCGTGTCTGCTTCCCCCCAAGGCGCGCGCACACAGCCAAAGGTCTATGTCGAGGCGGATGGCGAACTGGTCGGCACGTTGCCCGCCGAAATCACCATTGTGCCTGACGCGCTCACGTTGCTGGCGCCTTCCCGCTGAAGTGCAAGAATGCTCAAGTCTAGACAGCCGCCCTTCGACTTCGCTCAGGGCAGGCTCTCGGCTGTTAGCCAAGCGAAGCGAGGCAACTTTTGCAACTTTGCGTTAAGGGTGCGCGTCCAACTAACTTTGTTGAAAGCAATTCTCACGCAGTAGCAATTGCCCGCACAGCCACATAGAATCCTTAAACCACTTGGAACCGATCACCCATTTCCTGACCGGTGCGTGCCTGGGCCGCGCCGGACTCAACCGCAAGACCGCGCTGGCCACAGCGGTGCTGACTCTCGCCGCAGAAGCCCCCGATCTGGACGTCTTCAGCCGCTTCGGAGGCCCGGCCTTCGGCTTCGCCCATCATCGCGGCTTCACCCACTCCTTCCTCGGAGTTCCGCTCGACGCCGCCGTGGTCGTTGGCTTCGTCTATCTGATCTGGCGACTGCGCGGACGCAAGGTGAAAGATCCAAACCTGCCGCCGCGCTGGGGACTGCTCTTCTTCTATGCCTGCATCGCGGGCCTCAGTCACATCCTGCTCGACTTCACCAACAATTACGGTGTCCGTCCCTTCTGGCCGTTTTCCGAAAAATGGTATTCCTGGGACATTGTCTTCATCTTCGAGCCTGTCTTGTTCGGCATGCTGCTTCTCGGATTGATCGTTCCATCGTTTTTCTCGCTCATCGACACGGAAATCGGCGCGCGCACCCGCGGACCGCGAGGCCGGATTGCCGCCTCTCTCTCGCTAACAGGCGTCGTGCTGTTGTGGACCTTGCGCGACTTCGAGCATCGCCACGCGGTCAGCGCGCTTGCGGCCCGTACCTACCAGGGCGTGGACCCGCTGCGCGTTTCCGCCTATCCCACCATGACTGATCCATTCCACTGGTACGGCGTGGTGGAGACGCCAGGGTTCTTTGTTCTGGCTCCCGTGGATTCTTTGGGACCGGAAGTTGATCCCGAGGACCATCTCGCCATCCGCTACAAGCCGGAGGAAACTCCGGTTACGTTCGCTGCGAAGAAGTCGTACCTCGGACGTGTGTACCTGGACTGGGCGCAATACCCGATCACCGAGACCGAAACACTCCAGCCTCCGGAAGCCGGATACATCGTGACCTTCCAGGATCTGCGCTTTGTGCAGTTGCCCGGCCTGCTGAGCCGCCGGGGAGAACCAAGCAAAGCATTGAGCGCGGGCGTTCAACTCGACAAGAACCTGCACGTTGTTGCCGACATCTTCGGTTCCGGCAAGAAGCAAACTGCCTTCCCCGAACCGGATTAGATGTGAAACCCAGTGGGGTCATGTGGGGACAGCCGACGCCTCGGCTGTCCAGCGAGGGCAGCGAGACGCTTTGCGCGATGGCGCTGCCCGTCGGCCGCCCTTGACGTATTCCCCTCCCCGCGCCCAGAATAATGTTTCAGTCCCGAGGTGCTCATGCTGCCCTACCTATTCGTACTGTTTGCCGTTGCCGTCCGTTTCCTGCCCTTCGCGGGCCCGTTTAACATCCTGCCGCACGCCTGGCACTTTACCCCGGTAGCGGCGTCGCTGTTGTTTTTCGGGGCGCGTGGCTCACGGCGTCAGATGTGGGTGCCTCTGGTGCTGCTCGCGGCGGCCGACGTCGTCCTTACCAAGTTCATCTACTCCTACATTTTCTCCTGGGACCATCTGGTGACCTGGGCGTGGTACGCAGCCATTCTTTGGTTGGGGACGAACCTGCGGGAAAAATCCGGACCAGTGCGCGTGGTAGGCGCAGCCCTCGCCACTTCAGTCTCGTTCTTCCTGATCAGCAATTTTGCGGTATGGGCCGCATGGCAGATGTATCCCCGAACTTTCAGCGGCTTGATGATGTCCTACGCCGCTGGACTCCCATTCTTTCGCGGCACGGTCGAGAGCGATCTATTCTTCTCCATCGCGATGTTTGGAACCCCAGTGTTCTTGCACGCGCTTGCTGGCTGGATGCACAAGTCATCCGGCGACCACATCGCCGCCGCATAGAGAATCATGTGGGGACAGCCGCCCTCGGCTGTCCATCTCGTGTGGGGACGGGCGCCTCGCCCGTCCAGCCGAGCGCAGCGAGAAGTGGTCGCGGGTCAGCGTCCGCGCTTTTTGCTCCTCCGCATTAACAACCACACCAGCACTCCGCCCGCAACCGCTCCCAACAGCCAGGAAAAGTGTTGCCGGACGAGCGTCCCCATCAGTCCTACAATCTGTGGCCCAAACCACAGCGTCAGAAGAGAAAGCACGAGGAAACGCACGAACCTCCCCGCGAAGATGGCCGCCAGAAAGTCACGAAACCGCATCTCAAACACCGCCGCCCCCAGCACGAAGATCTTGAATGGCATGGGCGGCGGCAGCATTCCGGGAAACATGAGAGCCCAGAATTCGTGCTGCTCAAACGAGCGGTGAATCCGTTGAAAGCGCTCTTCTGAAATCCGCTTGCGCAGCACCTTTTCGCCGCCCAGATACCCGATGATGTAGAGCGGAATGCTGCCCAGCGTCGAGCCGAGCGAAGCCATCACCACATAGAAGACCAGCCGCCTGTGATCCTGGTACACGTAGAACGCGACAATCGCGTCGACGGGCATGCCCAGCAGAGCCGAATCAGCGAACGCAATCGCGAACACCCCCCAAATCCCGAGCGGAGCCAGCACGTGCAATACCCACGCCGTATACCTCGCCAGAATGTGTCCAATGGTTTTCAAAAAAGAGCTGTCATTCCGAACAAGCGTTCTTTGCGCGGTGAGGAATCTGGGCGAGCCGCGCGATGACCGCGCGTTTGGCTCGCTTCCCTATCGGCCCCACCACAGGAAATTCAGTCTACGTGAAGCCTCTCCCGATTCACACTGCTGAAACATTCCGCGCTCGTGCAACGCTAAACCCTTTGTTTACTCACGGGTTATCCGGGTTACTTCCGTAGTTACTGCTGCACCGATTTCGAGGCACATTTCATCACCTCGTAACATTGCCTTGGTACAACTGGATTATGGATCTGCCTGGCTACAACACGCTGATCCTTTCCGACCTGCACCTCGGTGCAGAGACTAGTCATGCCCGCGAAGCCACGCGCGTGCTGAAGGAAAACCGTTTTCAGCGGCTGATCCTGCTGGGCGATATCTTTGCCGACCTCAACTTCGCCCGCCTCACCAAAGAACACTGGAAGTTCCTCGGCTACATTCGCAAGCTCTCCAACCCCAAGCGCAACGTTGAAGTCGTGTGGGTGGAAGGCAATCACGATCACGGGCTCACCAACATCATGTCGCATCTGGTGGGCGTGCGCGTCTACCAGCGCTACGCCTGGCAGTATGACGGACTGCGGCACATCGCGATTCACGGCCACCAGTTCGATGGTTTCCAGGTAAATAGTCTGCGCTTCAGCCGGCTGGGCACTTCACTCTATCTCCAGTTGCAACGGCTCGACTTCAAAAGCAAGCCGATTGCGCGGCTGATTGACCGCCTCAACACGTGCTGGCTCCGCATGTCCTCGAAAGTCTCCGCGGGAGCCCTGCACTATGCGCGCCAACGCGATGCGGATCGCATCTTCTGCGGCCATACTCACCAGGCCGTCCACGTCGAACAGGATGGAATTCACTATTACAACTCAGGCGGTTGGGTCGACTCCCGTCTGACTTACCTCACCATTGACGAACAGGGGGTTCAAATCCATGACTTCAACGAGCATGAATGCCACGAGCGAGCTGACGATCGTGATTCCCGCCAAGAACGAGGCGAAGTTGATTCCTCGGTTGCTGACTTCGCTGACGAAACAGGACTACTCGAAGATGCCGAGTACGAAAGTGTTGGTCGCTGACGCCAACTCCACCGACGGAACTCCCGAGATTGTTCTCAGCTTCCGCGACCGCTTGGACGTCAGCGTGATCCGCGGCGGAATGCCCTCGGTCGGCCGCAACCTGGGCGCAGCCCACGCTGAAAGCACTTACGTACTCTTTCTCGATGCCGACATCGAACTGGCGCATCCATCCGTGGTGCGCCGCGCCGTTGAACTGGCCCAGCGCAAGCAGCTTCATTGCGTCACGACCAACATCCTTTGCCAGGGAGGCAGTTGGATCGACAAACTGTTTTATGCAGGCAACGATTTCTTTCAGTACCTCTCGCGCCTCCATCATCCCTTCGCCACGGGAATGTTCATGCTGTTCGACCTGAAAAAATTCCGCGAACTGCGCGGATTTCATGAACAGGTTCTCTTTGCCGAGGATTACCTGCTGAGCCAGCAAGTTGACCGCAATCGCTTTGGCATCGTCCGCGGCGGCGTCTACACCACCAATCGCCGCTTCCAGAAGATGGGACATCTGCGTGTGGGCTGGCTGTTCCTGAAAACCGCGATGAACTATTGGAACGAAAACTACTTCTTGCGCGACCACAAATACTGGCAGACCTAAGCTGCGGACTCGCAGACCAAGTCTTTCTATAGATGTTTTCTTGGTGGCCACAAAAGACAGGATCCAGCCAACCAGCCGGATCCTGTTTTTGCGTGAACAGAAGCGATGCAGAACGGGTCAATCCCCCAGTCGCCAAACCAGCCCAGTGGAAACGCGCACATGGTTTTGACCCGTACCCTGGTTCGTCAGGTAGTCCGACTCAAGCCGCCAGGCCAGATTGCGCTTGATGGAGTAGTCCGCTCCACCGCCAATTGCCATGGCAAACTCGGTCGAGCCAGACTCAAAGGCAGCTGGCAGTGTGCTGATGATGCCGCTGCTCGAACCTGTTATGTTCGCCGATCGCGTCACATCCGAATGTTCTCCTCCCACAAGAAAGTGGACAAATGGCCTGATCTTTCCGGCAGGGTAGGAAAACTGCGGTCCGAACAGAAAGTTATGGATCTTGGGACTCGAAGCCACGTTCGCGATCGTAATCGTCTCCGGAGGGCAGGCCACCGGTTGGCAGGTGTTGGTGAAGGTCTCTGTCGTAGTCCTCGAGGTCGACGAACCGCTATAGTAGCCGCTGACGTCAGTCGCAAAGCTGAACCAGCGGTTCATGTTGACCGCGACCGACGCATTCCACCCCATCAGGCCCAGTCGTCCGCCGGGACTGCCAGAGATCATTTCGTTCGAACTCGAAAAGCCCGAGGAAGCTGGGAGCAACTCGTAATTTGCATAAGAAAACCCGGCAAATATCTCCGCTTTCGGCGCATCCTGCGCAAGGACTGCCAGGTTGCACACTGCGAACAGAATCACACCCAGGAAATGACGCATCCTTCACTATCCTAAACCAGAATCTTGAACGCTGCCGTTTGAACGTCGTCCGCCGTCCAAGCACGCCTGCTCAGAACCGTAGCACAATTCCTGTCGACAACCGAACATTGTTCTGCGTCGCCCCAAAGAAACGTGTCTGCACGTAGTCTCCCTGAAATCGCCATGCCACTGGACGGATGATCTTGTAGTCGATGCCGCCACCGATCGCAGTCGCGAACGATGTGTTCGACCCCACACCGTTGTTCGCGTTGACATGGGCTCCTCCGAACAGAGCTTCCGCGAAGGGACGAAACCTGCCGGCGGAGAAAGACACTCGCGGCCCAAACAGAAAATTGCGCTCCGTGACGCTGGCGTTAAAGATTGAACAGGGAGGCCCCCCCGGAATAACCGGACCCGGACAGACCCCAAAGTTTTGCGAGCCGTAATGGCTGTCAAAGTCGGCCACGAACCCAAGAAAGGGAACGATCTTGCCTTCTATAGATGACTCCCAACCATTCGTGTTGGCCCGGTCGATCGAAGAGAGGTCGGTGTTGTAGTAGGAATATCCGAAAAAGACGTTTCCGCTGGTGGGAACTTGCGCGTTGGCGCCAGCGGAGAAAATGAAGCCAGAGGCGGCGACAGCAGTTATTTGAACAAGGCGTACAATTTTCCGCGAGGGAAACCGCATGACTCTTCCTCCAGCACTCGAGTTCAAACCTTGACAACCTTCTCCAACCCCTGCCAATAGCATAAGTTTCGGGAGAGAAGTTTAGATGTTTGGTGATCAAGGCTGGTTGCCGTCAGAAGCGCCACACCACTCCGGTTGTGCCCCGGAAGTCGTTCTGGTTGGCGCTTAGTTCATGGCTATGGACGTAATCGAACTGCAGCCGCCAGGAGAAGTTCTTAAATGGAAGTTTGCGGTCCGCTCCGCCGCCGAAGTCTTCGATTATGGTATGGAAATTCTCGCCGCCCGAGGTGGTTTCCTGATAGCCGCCCATGGCATGGGCGAAAACGCGCCACTTGCCGTAGTTCCTCGAAACCCGTGGACCAAGCACCGCGTTGTATTGCCGAACCCCCGCCCGGTAAAAGCCGCTGCCATCCAGCACGATTCCCAGGTACCGGTACTTTTTAAATGGGAATGCCTCCGCCGACCCCTCCCACCCGCGGAACGTAAGCCGGTTCACCACATCGACGTTATCCGCATATCCGACTCCGGCATAAACGTTTCCGCTCGGCAGCAGTTGGGCCTTCGATGTGGTGGGAAACAGCATCAAGCTTAGGAACGCCAGAACCACGGCTGCGGTTTTTAACACGAAAATGAGTCCTCCCCCGGCAATTGTGCCAGCAGCAAATTCTACCTGAATGCGCGAGATTCGTTAGATGCAGTGTAACGGACCCCCAGGATGCCCCGTCCGCCAAATTTGTGGGCGTGCAGGACTGGGACACCGTGACAAGAAAATTACATCCTTTTCATGATTCCAAAACCCCTCGACGAGCGTCTATCTATTAACATGGAATCCCCAAACACGAATCGGCAATCATCTTCGCAGCCGCAACACCTGGCTGCTCTCGCAGCACCATATAAGGAGTCGAAGTTGAAACTCAGTTTGGAAACTCGAAATCGCGGCGACGTGATGATCGTTTACTGCCAGGGTCGCATCGTCTATCGTGACGAGGCCGCAGCCCTCTCGCGCATGGTCGGCGCTGTCCTCCAGGACGGTGGCAAGGTGGTCCTCGATCTGAGCGGCGTCAGCTCTGTCGACAGTGCCGGCATCGGCGAACTGGCTTCTCTGCACAGCTTGGCTCTATCGCAAAATGCGGATCTGAAATACGCCAGTCCCAGCCCGATCGTGCGCGATCTGCTGGATCTCACTAATCTCGATTCTGTTTTCGAGATTCATCCCAGCGTTGGCGAAGCCCTGGCGGCCTTCCAGCCAACAGAAACTTGCGCCGACTGCTGAGTCGCCAGCAGTTAGCATCTAGCACCTAGCAGATTGCGCTAGGTGCTAACTGCCAATTGCTTATTGCCAGGAATGATTCTGCGCCTGGCTCGCTTCCCTAACTCTCCCGCTGAAATCGATACCGCCCCGCCCGCTCTAGCGCCACCGCCTCTGCCACTTTCAGAAACGCCCGCGCCGCATGCGAGAGTCCCGCCTCTTTGCGGTAAATCAAACGCAGCTTCCGCTGTACCCGCAGTTCCCGCACCGGAATGCTGATAAGTTCTCCCCGAGCCAGTTCCGCCTCCACGCTCATCTCCGGCATGAAGGCCACGCCGTTTCCCATGGCGACGAACTGCTTGATGGCCTGCAACGTCGGCAGTTCAAGGTCCATATGCAGCGGCGTCTTGTGCCGCTCGAAGGTTTGAAGAACCTTCTCCCGGTAGGGCGACGAAACAATGTGCGCCACAAATGATTCTGCCCCCAGTTGCCGGATGCTTACCTCCCGCGCCGCCGCCAGTGGATGCTTCGGCGGCACCACCAGCACCAGCTCGTCCAGATAAGTCACCACCGAGTGCAGCCGCGGCTCCTCCGGTTTGTAAGACAGCACGCCCACTTCGGCGCTGTGCTGCAGCACGTCGTCCGGAATCCGGCTGCCCAGCGCACGCTGCACCGTAATCTTGATCATAGGATGCAGCCGCCGGAACTCCGCCAGCACCGGCAGCAGATAAAGCGCCGTGAACTCATTCGCTGCAATCACCAGCTTGCCCTTCTGTAGTTCCCGCAGTTCCATCAGCGATTCATGAGCGTCCTGGCGCAGGTTCAGCAACTTCTCGGCGTATTCGTAGAGCACGTGCCCGGCATCGGTAAGCACTCCTTCCCGCGATGAACGATCGAACAGCGCCTCGCCCAGTTCATCCTCCAGTTTGCGGATGGTCTGGCTCACCGCCGACTGGGTGCGGTGAAGTTTCTCGGCGGCCCGCGAGAAACGGTGCTCGTGAGCGACCGCCAAAAACACCTCCAGTTGCGAAAGTTCCATTTCGTTATCCTCTTTATAGAAACTTCAATATACATTAGAAGCGCTTATTATAGAAGAGAATTTAATGATCTATAAAGAATTATAAGTTTTGCTTCAACCCTCCCGCCCCGTAGCATAGAACAATCAAGGCATTTCTTGGAAGGAAGGGCCATGGCCACAGAGCAGATCCGTATAACCGTTTTTGACACTACGCTGCGCGATGGAGAACAGTCGCCCGGTTGCAGCATGAACCACCAGGAGAAGTTGCGCGTGGCGCACCAACTCGACCGTCTGGGCGCCGACGTGATCGAAGCCGGATTCCCCATCGCCTCCGATGGCGACTTTGAAGCCGTGAAGGCTATCGCCGCGGTCATTCGCCGCCCCATCGTCGCTGGACTCGCGCGCGCCTGCCGCCCTGATATCGAGCGCGCCTGGGAAGCCTTGCATGATGCTGCCCGCCCCCGCCTTCACGTCTTCCTCGCCACCTCCGACATTCATCTGAAGTACAAGCTGCGCATCACCCGCGAGGAGTGTCTGGCGCAGGCCCGCGCAGCCGTCGCCTTCGCCAAGTCTCTCTGTCCGGACGTCGAATTTTCACCCGAAGATGCCACTCGCACCGACCCTGAATTCCTCTGCCGGGTGCTCGAGGCGGTCGTCGAGGCTGGCGCCACCACGCTCAATATTCCCGACACCGTCGGCTACACCGTACCCGCTGAGTTCGGCGAGCTGATCGCAACCATTCGCCGCCGCGTCAAGGGAATCCAGAACGTTACTATCTCCGCCCATTGCCACAACGATCTCGGCATGGCCGTAGCGAACACCATGGCCGCCATCGCTGCCGGAGCCCGCCAGGTCGAATGCACCGTCAACGGCATTGGCGAACGCGCCGGCAACGCCTCGCTCGAAGAGATCGTCATGGCGATGCGGGTTCGTCACGATCGCTATCCCTATGAAACGGCCATCGCCGCCGAGCAACTGTTCCCCGCCAGCCAACTGTTGAGCGAAATCACCGGCGTTCCCGTGCAGCCCAACAAGGCCATCACAGGACGCAACGCCTTCGCTCACGAAGCCGGCATCCACCAGGATGGCGTTCTCAAGAACCCCTTGACCTACGAAATCATGACGCCACAGTCGGTCGGCGTGCCCGACTCCACGCTCGTTCTGGGCAAGCACTCCGGCCGTCACGCTCTCGCCATTCGCTGCGAACAGCTTGGCTACAAGTTCGACCGCCGCGCGCTCGACGATATTTATCGCCGCTTCGTCCGTCTGGCAGACAAGATCAAGCACGTCGAGGATCACCACCTGCTCGAATTGATCCGCGAGACCCACAAGCCCGCGGCATCGGCCACGCCGCTGTTCGAACCTCTTCCCATGGCGATCGCGGCCGCGGCCAGCGCCTCAGGCCCAGAACCACCTCGGCCATTTCCGATGGCGCCGCAGACCAATGCCTTCGGCGTGCCCCTGCCTATCCACTCCGATCACCACCACGATCAGCAGCAGGAAGACTATCTCTGGGGCGTGTAGCGATTTCTGCGGATGCCTCGGGAGGATTTATGTGGGGACAGCCGCCCCTTCGGCTGTCCGCCGGGCAAAGCCCGGCTTCTGCGAACTATTTACCCGCGAAGCGGCGACAGAATGCAGCCCACGGCGCAAAGCCGTGGATAAACAAAGGGGGGAATCCGAAGTAGAGTCGCTGAGGCGGAGTTCTTCTGCAACCTGCGATCTATGAGATCACTCGTCGGAATCCCGCCACCGCAAAAGCTCTTTGCATTAAACTAATCCCCGCATGCTCCTGAACCTAACCATTCTCCCCGGTGACGGCATCGGCCCGGAAGTCACCGAGCAGGCAGTTCGCGTTCTTCAGGCCGTCGCCGACACCTTCGGCCATCAGCTTCAGCTCCAACGAAAGCACATCGGCGGCGCAGCATTGACAGCCGCCAACGATCCGCTGCCCGCCGACACAATTCAAGCGTGCCTTGCATCCTCCGCTGTCCTGCTCGGCGCAGTGGGCGGTCCCGCCTTCGATCACAATCCAAACCATCTTCGCCCCGAAGCCGGACTCCTGCGCCTGCGCCGCGAACTAGGCGCCTATGCCAACTTGCGTCCCGCCATCTGTTTTCCCGCGCTGGAAGATTGTTCTCCGCTGCGCGCCGATATGGTTCGCGGCGCCGACATAATGATCGTCCGCGAGCTGCTCGGAGGGCTTTACTTCGGCGAACCGCGCTCCATTGCAGGCGAGCCCGGTACCCGCGTCGCCACCAACACCATGACTTACGGCGAGCCGGCCATTGAGCGCATCGCCCGTGTCGCCTTCCAACTGGCGATAAAGCGCCGCCAGAAAGTTCTCTCTGTAGACAAGGCCAATGTTCTGGAGTGTTCCCGCCTGTGGCGCGAAGTCGTCACCCGCTGCGCGAAGGATTATCCCGGCGTGCAACTCTCTCACATGTATGTGGATTCCGCCGCCATGTCGCTCGTGCAGCGTCCCAAGGATTTCGATGTGCTGCTCACTGAAAATATGTTTGGCGACATTCTCTCCGACCAGGCCGGTGGAGTAGTGGGCTCACTCGGGCTGCTAGCCTCAGCCAGCATCGGCGGCCCGGTTGGTGTGTACGAGCCGGTGCACGGCTCCGCCCCCGATATCGCCGGCAAGGGAATCGCAAATCCCCTCGGCGCCATTCTTTCCGCAGCCCTGCTGCTCCGCCATTCTCTTGCAATGGAACAAGAAGCAGCCTGCATCGAAAACGCCGTCAGCGCTGTGCTGAATCGAGGCTCTCGCACCGCTGACCTAGCCAGAGCCGGGGAAACACCGGCGTCCACCATCGAGATGGGGCATCAAGTGGCCGAAGCGGTGAAGGAATTGGCTGCGGGTGCGAAGCGGAGGTCAGCTTGACCTCAAAACCGGCGTGATTCTCAGACTCTCGGCGCAGGTCCGCCGGGGCCTTAACCGGCTGCGCGTTCCACCGCGGCGCCGCCATCATACTTGCCCGTTAAGTCATACCAGCGGATGCGCAGCATCTCCTGGAACATGCGCGCCCCGTCCAGCAGCGGATTTATCCGTGTGTCTCCGCTGTGCCCCCAAAGCACCGGAACTTCCTCCACGCGGAAGCCGAACTTGCGCGCCAGGAAAAGAATCTCCGGATCGAAGCCCCAGCGTTCGATGCGCTGCAACGGCAGAATCGTGAGTGCGGCCCGCCGCGTGAAAGCCTTGAAACCGCACTGCGTGTCTTTGAACCGCAGACCCAGGATAATCCGGTTCAACGCGTTGAAGATCCTCCCAAATAGCTGCCGGATCGGCGACTGCCGCCGTGTCTGCAATTCCGCGCGCAGCCAGCGCGAGCCAATTGCGATGTCCGCGCCCGCCGCCAGCGCCACCAGCAACTTCGGCATCTCCTCGATGGGCGATGACAGATCCGCGTCGCTGAACATCACAACCTCGCCCCGCGAATTCAGAATGCCATTCCGCACGGCATAACCTTTGCCCCGATTGCCCGGATTCTCCACTAGCCTCAACACCGGGTCCTTTGCCGCAAACCCGCGCACCAAGTCCGCCGTGTTGTCGCGCGACCCGTCGTTTACCACGATCACTTCGGCATTCCATCCCTGCTCCCGCACATATCCCAGCACCTTCTCCAGCGTTGCCCCCAGGCGCGCGCCTTCGTTGTAAGCCGGAATAACGATGCTGTAAGCGATGTTCTTCAATGCGGATTCCCGCGGGGTGGCGTCCCAGCCTCCCACAGTCGGCGTTGGGGCCGCTTATGTCTCGAGCCTCCAACCACTTGCCGCAAGAATTGCTTTGCCATTGTACACATTAACTTGTTTCCTGCTTTTCCTCCAGTGCGCATGTTTCCAGAGTGTGATTGGGATCACACATGCCTGTGATACCCGCCGCTGCACTCCCCGAAAGCCTGCCTCGATAATAGCCCTCATTTCCGGCACCACAATTTGAGGTGAACACAACTTTGGACCGCCAAGGAGGCGATCAGATGGAAACACGGAATCGGATCTCTCTGTTTTTTGCTCTTATCCTGGTAATAGTCGTGCTGACCGGCAGCAGCTACGCGATTCCGGCCTTCTCCCGCCAGTACGGCACGTCCTGCACCACCTGCCACATAGACTTCCCCAAGCTGAACGACTTCGGCAAGGCCTTCAAGGATGCCGGGTTCAAATTTCCCAAGGATGACGAGACGTTCCTGAAAGTTCCTCCCGTCATGCTGGGGGCGCCGGCCCAGAAAGACCTGTGGCCGCACACGGTGTTTCCGGGCACGATCCCGGGGCTGCCGCCGATCGGCCTGCGCTACAACCAGTTCTTCCAATACACCAGCGCCAATGCCAATAACTACACGCCGCAACACCACGCCAAGCGTTCCGCGCACCGATTTTGAAGCGGGTTTCTTCAGCATCTTCATGGCAGGAAATTTTGGCAGCGATATCGCCTTCTGGGTGGATGACGACCTGAGTGTCTCCGGCGCCAATGCGAATGGTGCCCTCGGCGACGGCTACCTGCGCTTCGTGAACGTGGGACGCTTCCTCAAACTGCCAACCGACGCGTTCACCGTTAGAGTGGGTCAATTCGAACTGGATTTGCCGTTTACCCAGGCCCGGTCGATCAACATCAGCGGCTACGATATTTACGCCGAGGCGAACATCGGCGTGGGCGGTCTGCAGAACGTGAACAACCAATTTGCCATCCAGGACGCCGCCCAGGGAATTGAATTCAGCGGAGGTCACCAGTACCAGGGCTACCACTACTCGCTGGCGATCGTGAACCAGAACACCAATGGCGGGGCCGCGGCTGCACCTCCGAACGTCTCCTCGCCCGGGGGCTTCTTCTCTGACTCCAACTACAAAGACATCTACGGACGGTTCTCGTACCGCTTCAATCTGGAGAAGGATTCTGCCAGCCGCCACGAAGTGCAGGCGGCGGGCGCCACGGGTCCACGGGACCATACTTCCCTGAGCCTGGGCACGTTTTTTTTCAAAGGCCGCTCGGTTCAGCGCTTCAACGGCGTTGAGTCCGACTTGGTGACCCCCACTGTGCTCACCGCGCGCGAGCCTTTCTACCGCGTTGGCGGAGACTTCAGCTTCAACTACCGCACCTTCAATTTGTTCGGCCTGTTCATGTACGGACATGACAATAACCTGCTCCTGAACCCCGACACTACAGGCTTTGTCTCGGGCACCGCCGCCAAGTTTAACGGTGGCTTCCTCGAAGCTGACTATCTCATGCTGCCCTGGGTGATGGGGATCCTGCGTTACGATCGCGTGCAGTCTTCGGCGGATTTCCTCAACCAGGCGGGCTCGGCGAACTATTTTTCGCCGGTTGGGAGCACTCGTAATCGTGTTACACCGGGCGTGCAGTTCCTGATTCACGCCAACATCAAGGCGTCATTTGAGTACGCAATTCGCCCGCAGCAAGCGCTCACTTATAACGCCAACGGGCAAGCGGTGAATCCGTTCCGTACGAACACGGCCACCGGCGCCCTCGAATTCGTGTATTAGGATCGAGATTTCTCAAAACGAGTGGTTTCAAAGAACGAGATTTCAAAGAAATTCAGGAGAGAAAAATGAAACGTACTTTAATTGTGATGGCAATAGCAGCGATGATCAGCCTGGCTGCCAGCGCGGGTACAATCAGCGGCAAAGTCTCCGGCGTGAACGGCGAATCGGTGGTCTACGTCGAAGCCATTGCCGGAAAGACCTTCCCGGTACCGGCGGCGAAGCCGGTCGATTGACCAGAAAGGTCTGGTGTTTCATGCCGCATTTGCTTGTGGTGGAGCAGGGTACGACGGTCGAGTTCCTCAACAGCGACAAAGTCGCCCACAACGTGTTCTGGACTTCCGTGGGCGGCAACAAGAAGCTCAGCCATAACCTAGGCACCTGGCCGCAGGGCGAGAAACGCCCGTTCAAGTTCGACAATCCGGGCGCGGTTCCGCTGTTTTGCAACGTTCACCCCGAAATGAGCGCTTACGTCGTGGTGTCGCCCACCCCATACTTCGCTACGACCGATAAGTCGGGCGCGTACAAGATCGAGAATGTTCCCGATGGCAGCTACACCGTCACGGCGTGGCACGAAGGAGCCAAGAACCAGTCCAAGCCGGTGACGGTGGCCGGCGAGGGCAAGGCGGATTTCACCCTGAGCAAGTAAAGCATCGAGAGAAAGAGGGGAGCGATTGGAAGCGAGCGATTCACTTCGCTCCCGCCCTTTTTTTCGTCAATCTCTTGACTCGGCTTGCATCTGCAAAAAAGTGGTTGACGTTCGCCGATGCAAGGACTACAAAGTGCCTTCATGCTGAAGCGATACAAGAACAAGAAGGTCGACGGGGACTGGCTGAACACGAATTTCCCCTGCATGATGGCGTGCCCGGCGCACACCAACGCCGGACGCTACGTCGGCCTGATTGCCGAGGGCCGCTTCGAAGAAGCCTACCGCATCGCGCGCGACCCCAATCCGCTGGCCAGCATTTGCGGACGAGTATGTGCGCATCCTTGCGAAACCGCCTGCCGCCGCGGTGAGATTGACCGGCCCATTTCCATTCGCGCTCTCAAGCGTTTTCTTACCGAGCAATTTGGGCCCGAGTCGAAACATCCCATCAACGTCAATGAAGGACGAGGGCAACAGAAGCTTCCCTTCAAGGTAGCGGTCGTAGGCGGCGGCCCGGTGGGACTTTCGGCCGCACATGACCTCGCTCTTATGGGATACTCCGTCACGATTTTCGAAGCCGCGCCCGTGGCCGGGGGAATGCTCTATCTTGGGATTCCCGAATACCGTTTGCCGCGCGATGTGGTCGAAGCGCAGGTACGCGAGATTCTCGAGACCGGCGACATCACGCTCAAGCTGAATCATGCGGCTGGCCGCGACTTCAAGATTTCCGATCTGCGCCGTCAGGGGTTTGACGCCGTGCTCATCGCTGTGGGCGCGCATCGCAGCCGCGATCTCAGCATTCCCGGGGTTGACCTCGATGGCGTGCACAAAGGCATCGATTTTCTGCTCAACGTGAACCTGGGCTACAAATTCACCATCGGCAAGAAAGTGATCGTGATCGGTGGCGGCAACGTGGCCATGGACGTGGCCCGCTCGGCGGCCCGTGAGGTCGTGCGCCAGCATGCGGGCGGCGTCGAGGATGCCGAGCCTTCTGCCGAGAATATGACCGCAGTCGCCACCCGGGAAATGGTCGACATTTCTCTCTCCGCTTTGCGCATGGGCGCGCAGGGAAGTGAATCTGGTCTGCCTGGAGCCCCGCGACCAAATGCCCGCCGCTCTCGAGGAAATTGAGGAGGCCGAACAGGAAGGCATCCGCATGCATCCCGGTCTCGGCCCCAAGCGAATGCTGGGCAAGGATGGCAAGGTGGTTGCGCTCGAGACGCTCAAAACGAAATGGGTCTTCGATCAGAACAAACGTTTCAATCCGGCCTTCTTCGAGGGCAGCGAGAGCCAGATCGAGTGCGACACCGTCATCATGGCCATCGGCCAGGCCCCGCGCCTCGACTTCCTTACGCCGGAGGACGGGGTTGAACTGTCTCCGCGCGGGCTGATCGCGGTGAATCCGCAAACGCTGATGACCTCGGCCAGGGGAATCTTTGCTGGCGGCGACTGCGTCTTCGGCCCGCGTCTGATCATCGACAGCGTTGGCGATGGCAAGCGCGCCGCAGTCGGCATTGATCAATACTTCTACGCTCACCGGGCGCGCGAAGCCGCCGCGGGAGCTCGCGGCGATGACGCTGCCGGCGAGGGTGCGGCCATTCATAGTGTGGCTCACGGCAGGCACGCCGCATCCGGTATTGATGAGTGGCTGGTTGGCCCCAGGTACTCTGAGCCCATCATCGAAGTCGAAGTGCTTAAGCGGCACAGCATGCCGCTGGACTATCTCGACATCAACCGCCAGCCGGTGCCCATGCTTCCTCTCGAGCGCCGCACCGGTGTAACGGAAGTCGAGGTCGGCTACGACGCGCCCGAAGCGATTGCGGAAGCGCAGCGGTGCTTGCACTGCTGGGTCAACACGATTTTCGAGGGCACGCCGGAAGACGGCAGCATGTGCATCCTGTGCGGCGGTTGCGTCGACGTTTGCCCCGAAAAATGTCTGGAGTTGGTGTCGCTTGATCGCATCGAGTTCGAACCCGAGACCGTGCAGCACATCCGCGATAACCAGGAATGTTTCGGCGTGGAGCTCGACGAAGTGGCGGCCGACGAACTGGGCATCGTCACCGGCTCCGCCATGTTGAAAGACGAGACCCGCTGCATCCGCTGCGGCCTCTGCGCCATGCGCTGTCCCGTTGGGACGATCACTATGGAGTCGTACAACCTCATCCCCGCCGAACCGGCCGGCCTGATCTCGGTGACGGCCATTGGAGCAGGATTGCAATCGAAGTAGGTGAATCGCGACACATGCCAGACGAAACCAAAACCGCAAGCGCAGACGACACCGTAAGCCGCCGCCAATTCTTCGCGAAACTCGGCTTGGGCTCGCTCGGCATCGCCGCCGCCGGCACTGCCGCCTTCGCCTATCAGTTCCTCGAGCCGAATGTACTGTACGAACCCTCGCCCGTGGTCAACGCCGGCAAGCCCGACCGCTATCCGCTCGATTCTGTCACGCTCGACGTGAACTCGGGCATCTACATTATTCATTCGCAGGAAGGCTATTTCTCCCTTAGCGCAGTATGCACGCATCTCGGCTGCCTGACGGCGTGGAAGCCTGAGTTGGGCATCATTGCCTGCCCCTGCCATGGCAGTAAGTTCAAGCAAAGCGGAGAAAAGATCGAGGGGCCTGCGCCCAAACCTCTGCCCTGGAAGCGCATTTGGGTCAACGATGACGGAGATTTGCTGGTGGACCGCTCCACCGACGTTGCTCCGCTGCAGCGGGATTCTTTCGTGAGGGTCTAAGCAATGGCGAAGACGGTAGACCAATATTTCGACGACTTGCGCGGCACTCGGGTGTGGCGCTCGATCTTCCGCAGCGGCACCGGCTCGAGCACCCTGAAGCGCGCGCTGGCCATCCAGCAGAACGTGTTTCTGCACCTGTTCTCCACCAAGGTGCGCACGCGCATGCTGGGTTTTAGTGCGACGTGGTATTTGGGCACGCTGACGTTGGGGACGTTTCTGATTCTGGTCGCAACCGGAATCCCTCTGATGCTCTACTACCATCCCTCGGCCCCGCAGGCCTATGCCGACACAAAGGACCTGCAGTTCGTCGTCTCGTCTGGATTGTTTCTTCGCAACCTGCATCGCTGGTCGGCGCACGCCATGGTCTTCCTGGTTTTTGCGCACATGTTCAAAGTTTTTTATCGCGGCGCTTACCGCACTCCGCGCGAGTTCAACTGGGTGATCGGTGTGATCCTTCTGCTGATGACGCTGTTGCTCAGTTACACTGGCTACCTGCTTCCCTGGGACCAACTGGCCTACTGGGCAATTACCGTGGGCTCGAACATCGCCTCTGCCGTGCCGCTCATGGGCAACAAGATCCATTTCCTGCTGCTCGGCGGGAATGCGGTGAATGCCAACGCGCTGCTGCGCTTCTATGTGCTGCATTGCATGATTCTGCCCTTGACGGCAATGTTCTTCGTGGCTATCCACTTCTGGCGCATCCGCAAAGACGGGGGCCTTTACTCACACGGCAGTGAACCGGCGACGTTACGGACGAAAGCTGCCAGCAGCGCCACCGTTGCGAAGGAGGCGCAATAATCATGGCCGACTCCAAAGACTTCACCGCGGGCGTCGATTCCAATGCGAAGAAATCTCCACGCCGCATCGTTTTCATCACCCGCCGCACTTCGGCCCAGGTGAAGGCCGACACCGAGGATCAGATCCAGACTTTTCCCGAGGTTCTGTTTCGTGCCGCAGTTGCCATTCAAGTGCTTGCGATTGCTCTGGTATGGATCTCTCTCGTGTTCAACGCTCCGCTCGAAGGCCTGGCTGATCCTTCCCACACTCCCAATCCGGCGAAGGCCCCCTGGTACTTTCTTGGACTGCAAGAGATGCTGCACTACTTTCCGCCGGTGGTCGCCGGTGTGCTGGTACCCGGCTTGGTGGTGATGGCGCTGATCGTGATTCCATACTTTAAGGTCAATATTGAAGCGGAAGGACTCTTCTTGAAAGACCGCCCGCGGCGGCTTCGAATCTTCTATGTCGTCGTTATCGCTCTGTCGTTGTTTCTTTTGTTTTTCAAAGTGTACGCGGCCCTTGTCCCCACGTTGATCATGGCCGCCGTAATGCTTCTGGCGGCACAGAGTTCTCCGCAATCATCCTCGGGTTTCAGGCGCTATCTGGCGGGTAGACCACTTTCCTATTGGGTGATGACCTGGTTCTTATTTGAACTCGTGGTGCTGACTGCCATCGGCACATTTTTCCGCGGTCCGGGATGGTCCTGGGTCTGGCCGTGGCAAGGATCCTAATGCGCTCATGAAAGAAAAGCTCAAGTCGCTCTGGCAGGCATTATTCGGTGACAGCATTCGCGCATTCGGCGTGGTCAGCCTGGTGTTTCTGGCTTCGCTCGTGGTCGCTCCCGCGAAAAACCACTTCAGCGAGTGGCGTCATTATCAACACGGCTATCTGAAGATGATTCGTAACCGCAGCGATGCAGTCACGCTGCAACGGCATTTCGAGGGCGGAATTCAGCAGATCTGGCTGCCCGACCTCGGTGTGGTCGACCGCTGCACCAGTTGCCATGTTGGTTTGAAAGAAGCCAGTCTGGCAGACGTAAACGTCCAGCCCTTCCGGCGGCATCCCGTGATTCCACATAAGCTCGACCAATTCGGTTGCACGGTTTGCCACCGCGGGCAGGGCGCCGCGACGACCGTAGCTGAAGCGCACAACAGCACGCTGGCGTGGGAGCAGCCGATTCTGCCCGCAAAATACATCGAGTCATCGTGCGGCGAGTGCCATCGCGGGCCGCTTCCGGGCGCGCCCCAACTGAATCAAGGCCGCCACCTGCTTTCCCGCTACGGTTGTGTGCATTGCCATACCGTGAAGCTGCCCGACGGTCGCACCATGAAGCCCACCGACGACCCGCCGTCCCTTGCGCACATCGCCGACAAGACCACCCGCGAGTGGATTTATGCCTGGCTGAAAGATCCGCAAGCCTACGCGGCCACGGCGACCATGCCGAATTTCAAGTTGAGCGATGCGGATGCGCGTGACGTTTCCGCGTTCTTAATTGCGAATAGCACTCCGCAGCCGGGGGATACTGCCACACTCTCGGCGAAGCCATCGTCCGATCCCGCGGCCGGCGCCAGCTTGTACGGAGAATCTTTCTGTGCCTCGTGCCACGCCGTACAAAATGCCGCCGGCAATCTGGTTGGCGGCGACGTTGGCCCCGAGTTGACTCGCGTTGGCAGCAAAGTGAAGCCTGAGTGGCTCCAGGCATGGCTGCGTAATCCGCGCACTTACGACGCGGGGACCGCGATGCCGCACTATCGCTTCAACGATCCTCAGGTCGCGACCCTCACCGGATTTTTGCTGGCGAAGGCCGATTCCGATCTGATCGCCAATGTTCATCTCGAAGCCGCAACCCCAGAGCAGATCGCGCACGGCAAACGCCTGGTGTCCGACTACGGCTGCGCGTCGTGTCATGAAATTGCCGGCATCAAGAAGCCGGAGAACTTTGCCCCCGAACTCAGCCGCATCGGCAGCAAGCCGGTCACACAGCTAGTGTTCCTCCCGGGGATGCAGCACACGCTTCCCGATTACATCGCGGGCAAGATCAAGCAGCCGCGTTCGTTCGGACAAGCTTTGAAGATGCCGCAGTACACCTTCACGTCAGCGCAGATTGATTCGCTCGCCACTGCTTTGCTCACGCTCAATGACCGCTCGGCCACGTTGCCTCCGTCATTGACCGTAGCGGCCACGCCCGAGTCTGACTACCAGCCCGCGGGCAAAGCCGGAAAGCTGATGACCGACCTGGCCTGCTTCAGCTGCCACCGCATCAATGGCCACGGCGGCGACATGGCTCCCGATCTCACCTGGGAAGGCAGTTCGGTGCAGCGCCAGTGGCTCGTGGAGTTCCTGAAGAACCCGAACACGCTGCGGCCGGCGCTGATTCGCCGCATGCCAAAGTTCAACCTCACCGATAGCGAGGTCAGCGAACTCACGGATTACATGATGACCGTGTACCAGAGTCCGGCGGTCGACCGCGATTCCATGCCGCTGAGCGGTTATCCGCAAGGCCAGGTTGAGCTGGGCAAGCAGCTCTTCTACGGCAAGTACGCCTGCCAGGGCTGCCACATCGTGGATACGAAAGCTGACAAGGGCTATATCGGACCGACCCTGACGCAAGTCGGCTCGCGCCTCACCGCTGCGTGGATCTTCGCATGGATGAAGAATCCGCAAGCCCTGCGCCCCGGAACTGCAGAACCCAACCGCACCATGAGTGATGAAGATGCCCGCGCCCTGACCGCGTTCCTAATCTCGCAGAAAGGTGGCAAATCGGAGGTCGCAAAGGCAAAGAAATGACCCGCCACTCTCTGACCATCGTCACGTTATTTGCCGCCGCGCTGGCCATGTCTTGTTCGCACAAGACTGCATCCGCGCCGCTGCCCAAGCCGGCCGCATTCGGTGCGGCAATTGTCGAATCGAGCGGGGGGAAGCAGATCGCGCAAACAGGTACGGCGCTGCCCCAGCCCCTGGTCGTGCAGGTGAATGATGAGCAGGGAACCGCCGTCGTCGGCGCGCTCGTCGAATTTAGCGCCGCCCCAGGAGTGGCTTTCGATCCGGCATACGGGCTTACCGATTCCAGCGGCCAGGTTACGACCAACGTCGCGCTCGGCGGCATGGCGGGCCGCTACCAACTCACCGCGTCCACCATCGACAAAGCACGGAAGAAAGTCGCACTCACAATCGATGAGATCGCTCTCGGTTATCAGCAGACCCTCGGGCGCCAGCTTAACGATCAATACTGCGAGCGCTGCCACAATCCCGAGTCGACGGTGGAGCGCGTGTCGAACTTCGACAATCTCGAAATCAAGCCGCATCCCTTCACCGAGGGCGATACGCTCAACAAGATCAGCGATGCCGATCTCACCGCTATCATCAGCCACGGCGGCCCCGCACTCAACAAATCTGCACTCATGCCGGCCTGGGGCAACACTCTCAGCAAATCGGACATTCAGGCGCTGATATCCTATATCCGTGCCATCTCTGATCCCCCCAACCGCAATGCCGGCCCAGTCTATGCGCGGAATTAGTGTTTTGTGTCTGTGGTTGAGTTTGTGCTTGCTTGTTCCAGCCCAGGTGCTTCCTGCGAATGAAATCAAAGACCCTGAGTTGCGTGCGTTACAAGAGCACAACATGGACGATCTGAAGAAGCTCGGCGCAGATATTCTCGCGATTCACACCGACTATCCTTTCTACCTCAGCCGCAAGCTCGATCTCGACGAAGCCAAAGAGAAGTGGGCGGACCAGCGCTCGATTCAGTTCGATCGCTACCAGGGGAAAATAGTTTTGCAGATCACCGGCAACTACTTCGCCGCCTATTCCGCGGAGAAGATGAATTCCGATCAGCGCGCGCGGGAAACCTTTCTTAGCATTGCCGAGCCTATCCTGAAAGCCGCCGTCGCTCACTTCCAGACCAACGCCAGTGTCCAGGCTTACGCTCTGGAGATTTCACATCACGTTCTCGGTAAAGTCGGAGGAGTCGCGCTCGAACGTCCCGAGAACATGGTGATCGTTCTGCCACAAAAAGCCGCGATCCGCTTGGCCACGGCCAAAGACGACAGCACGCGGCAGTCTGCTCTTTTGCAGGGAGAAGTCTTGATCAATGCCAAGCCTGCGACGATCTGGCTCAGCGGCGAAGCTCCACAACTGGCCGAGCAAAAGCTGCCGGAAGATCCGTCGTCTGCCGCACCAGGCGCAGCCCCGTCAAACGGGGAGGTAGCGCACAGCGGAACCGAACAAGACACGAACCAGTTGCCCAGCCCGGTTCACGTGCCCACGCTGAAGCCGGTGAAGCCCCCCGAGCCTCCTGCGCCGCCGCGCGATACTTCGCCAGAGTCCCTGACCAAGATCCAGTCCTCCTATCAGAAGATCATCGATCAGTTGGTGAAAGATCTCGATTCTCAGGCTCACTTCGTCACCTACACGGCGCCCGCCATGATTGCTTTCCGCAAGGAGGCCTATCTCGAGTTCTTCCTTGAGTACGACGTTGCCGGCAAGCGCCGCCGGCAGCCGGTACAAAATGGCGGCTTTGGCCTTCGACGAACACATCTCCCATCTGGTTCGCCCTGTGATGTCCTACTTAAAAGGCGATCTCGATTTCGACGGCATCGCCTTCAGCACAACCCTTCACCTGCAGGGCAAGGCTCCTTCAAGCAGCGTTTCTACGAATCAGGGCAACGAAGCCATCGAGTTCTTCTTTCCCATGGCCGCTCTCCGCTGCTATGAAACCTACGACTGTACCGGACAGCAGCTTATCGATCGCGGCTCCATCCTCATCAACGGCGAGCGCGTGAGTCTCGAGCTGCAGAGCGCAGAGGCGGGCGTCCAGTAAGGTTCCTCTCCGATAAACTCATTTGCTCAGCGCTGCCGCAGCGCGCGCTTCCCGGCCGATCAGGCTATAATTGTGCGCGCCCATGTCACTCACTCCCGGAACGAAACTCGGTCCTTATGAAATTCAATCTCCACTAGGCGCCGGTGGCATGGGAGAAGTGTATCGAGCGAAGGACACTCGCCTCGACCGCACGGTCGCGGTCAAAATCTTGCCCGGTCATCTTTCCGACAATCTCGAAGCCAAGCAGCGCTTCGACCGCGAAGCGCGGGCCATATCTTCTCTGAACCATCCCAACATCTGCACTCTGCATGACGTCGGCCATCAGGACGGCATCGATTTCCTGGTCATGGAGTTTCTCGAGGGCGAGACTCTGGCCGACCGCTTGCGCAAGGGTCCGCTAACCACTGAGCAGGTGCTGAAATATGGCATTGAGATTTGCGAGGGGCTGGAGCGAGCGCATAAAAGCGGAGTTGTGCATCGCGACCTGAAACCGGCAAACGTGATGCTCACCAAGACCGGCGCGAAGTTGATGGACTTCGGCCTGGCCAAAGCCACTCTGGCGGGCGCGTCGCCGGCCTCCGGTTTGACCCTGACGGCTTCCGGTCCCTCGGCCGACCAACCGCTTACCGCGCACGGCACCATCGTGGGCACCTTCCAGTACATGTCGCCGGAGCAAACCGAAGGCAAAGAAGCGGATGCACGTTCCGACATTTTTGCATTGGGCGCTGTTCTGTACGAGATGGCGACGGGCAAGCGGGCATTCACGGGAAAGAGCCAGGCAAGCCTTGTGGCAGCCATTCTAGCCTCAGAACCACCGCCGATTTCAATGGTGCAGCCCATGTCGCCACCGGCCCTGGAGCAGGTAATTAAGTCCTGTCTGGCCAAGGATCCGGACGAGCGCTTCCAGACCGTGCACGACCTGAAGCTGCAATTGAAATGGATCGCGGAAGCGTCTGCCAGCCAACTGGCTGCGCCTGCCCAGATTCGCGCTCGCCGCGTGGTGCAAAAGCGCACTTTGATGATTGCGGCTGCAGTGGGCTGGATTCTTGCGGTCGCAGCTCTCACCATTTTCCTGCTAAGCCGCGCCCAGCTTGAAGATGCGCGGCGCCCCATGGCCGCATCATGGCTTCCGCCCGTCGATACGGAATTTACCTCCGTGTCGGCCGGTGCCCCGGCACTTTCTCCTGATGGTTCGAAACTCGCCTTCCTGACTGGTGATCCTTCCGAAACCAAGTTGTGGGTGCGCGACGTAACCACCGGCGCGGTCCATCAACTGGAAGTCGAGCGGCCAACCTTTCCCTTCTGGTCGCCCGATGGCAAGTACATCGGCTTCTTTTCCGCGGGCAAGTTGAAGAAAGTAGCGCTGGCCGGTGGGCCGGTGCAGGTGCTCTGCGATGTACCCGAAGGGCGCGGCGCATCGTGGAGTCCGCGCGGCGTGATCATCTTCACTCCCAACATTCGTGAGCCCTTGTTCAAGGTGCCCGAGGGCGGAGGCTCGCCCGAAAAAATCACCGACGCGAAGCCGGGTTGGACCCATCGCAACCCATATTTCCTCCCCGATGGCGATCACTTCCTCTTTATCTATCGCGAGGCCGTCGGGGCGGCAGGCGGTGGTGTAGGTGCGTTGTACGGCGCTTCGCTCTCCGGCGAGCAACCACGCCAACTCCTGGAGAACGCCTCCAACGTGCAGTATTCCGACGGATATCTGTTGTACCTGCGCGAAACCGTGCTGGTGGCGCAGCGCTTCGATCCAAAATCTCTTAAGTTCAGTGGCGACCCCGTACCCGTGGCCGAGAAGCTCGACTACTGGAACGCCCGCGACCTCGCCGCCTTCACCGCCGCGCACGGCACGCTCGTCTATCGTCATGGATCGCTGCAGAAGACTCAGCCCATGTGGGTCGATCGCACCGGAAAAGAAGTGGGACGCTTTGGCGAGCCCGGCCTTTATATGTCGCCGCGGCCCTCCGCCGACGGCTCTCTGGTCGGGCTGGTGCGTCCCGATCCTGACACCGGCAAGGGAGACGTTTGGGTCGTCGACACCAGCCGCAACACCATGTCGCGTAGTACATTCGCGGATGCGGCGAGCATCAGCTACGCATTTTCTCCCGACGCCAAGAGGATCGCGGTCGGTACCATTGCCGGCACGGCCACCGGCGGAATGTGGATCCAGCCCACCAGCGGTTCCGGTACCCAGGAGAAGTTGGATACGCCCAAGACCTTCGGCAACGTGATCAGTTGGTCCCCTAATGGCCGCTATCTTTTCTTCATGGTGCAAAACAATGCCACGCGGGCCGATGTCTACTACATCGATCTCGACGGCGACAAGAAATTGACGCCTTTCATCCAATCGCCGGCCAATGAAACCGGCGCCGTTCTCTCGCCCAACGGCAAGTGGCTCGCCTACAGTTCCGATGAATCGGGAAGGCTTGAAGTCTATGTGACCGCATTCCCCGGTCCTGGAGGGAAATGGCAGGTCTCCAATGGTGGCGGCGGTTCCCCTTCGTGGAGCGCGGATGGCAAGCAACTCTACTACACCATCGGCGATAAGCTCATGGTGGTGGCAATTCAGAACGTCGAAACCTTCGAATTCGGAGCCCCGAACGCGCTACCGATCCACGTGAACGAATTCGCGGCTCTCGGACGGGCGGCGCCGGGCGAGCGCTTTCCTGCTCTGAAGGCTCTGAGTGGAGGACAGGCGCACCCTCAGGAAGTCATCCTCAACTGGACCGCCACACTCAAGCAGTAGCCCTGCAATAAATTCGGTAGTGGGTCGGTTTGAACTCCTTTTGAAAGGGCGCGGCTTCAGCTGTGCCGTAAGTGCCGGAGAATCTGTCGCGGCTTTAGAGGCTGCGGAAAAACTCCGGTTCGAGGCGGTTCGGGAAGGGCACGAGTTTTAGCCGCTGAGGGATGCGCTTTCGAACTAACCCACTACCAGAAATTCGCTCTAATCCCTGCTCTGCCGGTCGCTCGGCGCGAACGGAGTCGCGCCCTAGTTCTGTGCCCTTTCACGACTGGCTGCAGGCTGAGCGAGAGCGGAGACGGCAGAGAGCGAAAGCTGGAGGCTGCAAGGGGCGAAAGAATTTTCCACAGCCCCATTGTGACATCTAACCTTGCCCCCACCCCCAAACTTGCGCGATCATGACACGAGGCGGGTGGGGCGCAGAGAGCCTCATCGGCCCACCCCTAACTCCTTTGTTCTCAAGATTTTGACCTCTAAGCTCTTTGACATCAAGATTTTGCAGACACTTTTTGCGAACACCGCGCCCAGCAAGGCTTTCAGAGGGTAGGGGGAGGGGGGATACCCCCATTTCAAACCGCCTTTTCCAAACTTGGAACAGCCGCAAACAGATTTTTTTGCAGCAACAAATCCACAGCTTGAACTTTGGAAGATCTATCCAGCCTCCATCGTCTGGTGACGGCAATCACGGCGAAGCCGCATCCGGCGGGTTTATCGTAAGAGCGGTGACCCTTCTATGCTGTCTTCGCCGGCTATCGGAGAGGCTCTGTCCCAACCGGGTCCGGAGCAGTTGCGCGCTGCCCTTGCCACCTTCCTGCCCAAGGATGCCACTGCCGCCGAGCAAGTGAAGGCCATTGAAGCGGGGTTGCGAAGCCCTGTCGGCCAAGCCATGCGGGACACGATGGCGAAATGGATCGTCGACGGGATCGTTCCGGTCGAGAGGTTAGTTCCAAAGGCTTATGTGGAGTGGCGTCCACCGGTTCGGGACGCGATGACGTTCGTGGTGGCGCGTCTCTCGCCCGCGCGCCTCGCTCCCAAGCTTCTCGAGCAACTGGAGCTTCCGCCAAACACTTCGGCTGAAGTGCGCTTGCTGCGGCTAATCGCCAAAGTGCCCGGCCTGCAGAAGCTGGGACAGGTCATAGCCCGCAACCGGAGTCTCCGTCCTGCTCTGCGGAATGCGCTGGCGCGGCTGGAAAATAGCATTCGTGATGTCAAGCCCGAGGATGTGGTCGCGATCATTCGACAAGAACTGGGACCGCGGATCGAGAAATACGCCGTTGAAATCGCACCGTCCATACTCTCGGAGGCCAGTGTCAGTGCGGTCGTGCGCTTCACCTGGCGCGACCCGGAGAGCGGGCGGCGCGAACGCGGGGTTTTCAAAGTCCTGAAACCTCACATCCCCGAATACTTTGCGGAGGACATGGATTACCTGGCGGGACTGGCTCAGTACTTCGCGGACCGGCACCACAATTACGGATTTCCAGCGAACCTGCTTCCCGATACCTTCAAAAAGGTGCGCCGCCTGCTGCAGCACGAAGTCAACTTTCCCCGTGAGCAGAGGACCCTGATCGAAGCGTGGAGTCTCTATCGGTCCATGAAGGGAGTTCGCGTGCCGCGGCTGATTCAGCCGTTGTGTACATCCAGAATTACCGCGATGACTGAGGCGCGTGGGATCAAGGTGACGAACGCAGCGGCGCGCCTGCCGGCCTCGCGGCGCAGCAAAGTTGCCGAGCAACTGATCGAAGCGCTGATTGCGGTACCGCTCTTAACTTCGCAAGAGGACAGCATTTTTCACGGCGATCCTCATGCCGGCAATCTGCTCTATGACAACCGCACCGGTGAGCTGACAATCATCGACTGGGCCCTGAGGGAACGCCTAAGCCGCGATCAGCGCCGGCATCTCGCGCTTCTGTTCTTGATGGTGACCTTGCGCGATCCGGTGGGCACATGCAACGAAGTTCTGGCCCTCACGCAGCAGCACATCCGAAGCGCTTCTCCGAAGGGGCGGATGGTTGCGGAGATGGTCACGCATTTTCTCGATGAACTGCCGGGGTGGCGTCTGCCGAGCGGAGCCGACGCGATGAGGCTTCTGGAACGCATTGCAATGAGGGGCACCAAGTTCCCCGGACCACTGATTATGTTGTCGAAGGTGATGTTTACGCTGGATGGAATCCTGGAAGACGTCGGAGGATCAGGCAGCGGCATGGGCTTCGCGATCGCGCGCCACGTTGCCCAGCATTGGATAAAGAATCGAAAAGAATTCCGGTCGCCTCTGATGACCAAGGACTGGATCACCCTGCAGTGCAGCGCCTTGCTGTATACCAGCCGTTTGTGGCTGCAGAGTGAACAGGCCATCCTGGATCGTTTGCTGCCCGGCGCGGCGACGGCCCCGGTTGCAACAATGAAACAAGGAGTAACACCTTCTCCGTCAGCCTGAGATCCACAATAGTGATGCTTGACAATAGTATTGTAACACGTTAGTATCGTACTACGTTAGTATGTGGAAGCATGATTGCGAGTTTCCGCGATAAGGAGACGGAGAGGCTGTGGCAATCGGGCAGGAGTCGAAATCTTCCTGCTGATTTGCAGCGAAGAGCATTTATTAAACTCGCCATTTTGAACGCGGCAGTAACGCTCCAGAACCTCAGGGTACCGCCGGGGAACCGACTGGAAGCGCTTCATGGAGATCGCGAGGGGGAGCACAGCATTCGCATCAACGATCAATACCGAGTGTGCTTTGTGTGGCGTGGTGGAGATGCTTTTGAGGTCGAGATCGTCGATTATCATTAGGAGCGCGGAGTAGCCCGATGGCCGGATCCAGGAAGGTTTTTGCAATTCATCCCGGAGAGATTCTTAAGATCGAATTCATGGAGCCCATGGGTATGAGCGCCTACCAACTGGCGAAAGCCCTCGACTTTCCCGGGATCTATGAAGTGGTGCGCGGAGACCGGTCGATTAGCGCCGACACGGCTATTCGATTGGGAAAGTATTTTGGTCTGCCAGCGCAGTTCTGGCTCAACCTTCAAAATGACTACGATCTAAGAATCGCTCACGCGAGTGGGATCGGACGCGGGATCAAGCGACACAACGGAGCCTACAAGGGCGAACTTGCCGGAATGCGCTAAGGCTCGACCGCGCAGCTTTGGGTGGTGCTTTCAGCGGTATCGTTCCAATCTGTATCTCCTGCCGGAGGGATGAAGCTCATCGCGCGTTCGGCCAGCGCTGTGATAGTCAGGCTGGGATTGACGCCCAGGTTGGCCGACACCACAGAGCCGTCGCAGATGTACATATTCTTGTAGTTGAAGACGCGGTGCTGCGCATCGACTACGCCGTGCGCGGAGTTATCGGCGATGACACAACCTCCGATACAGTGCGCAGTGCCGGGAACGTCGAAGAGGATCTCCGGAAGCATGCTCATCGGAAAACCGCCCGTGACCTGCGCTAGTTTCTCCGCAAACTCGTTGGCCTTCGGAATGTAGGTCGGCACCTTTTCTCCCCGGCTGACCAGAAACTTCCGGAAAGGCCAGAACCAGGGACGTTGCCAGCGCATCTCGATCTCTCCATCCAGCGCCTGCATGCAAAGCAGAATCACGAACTCACGCGCCCAGCCCAACGGTTGCAACACCCGCACAGTCTTGAATGGATGGCGGAGCATAGAAGCCAGCACGTTCTTGAACCACAGTGCAATCCGTTGCGGGCCAGGGCGGCCGTTGGTGAGGATGGTGGTCAGAAACCCCATCGCATCGGAACCGCTGGGATAGCGGACAGCTTCAATGTGAGTGTGCTCGTCGATGTAAATGCCGGAACCGATCGCAATACCTTGTGACACATCCTCGGAATAGCCCGGTGTGCGCGCCCCGATGAGCGATTCGGAGTTGGTGCGGACATGTTGGCCGAGTTGGCCGCTGATGGCCGGCAATGAGCCTCTTTCCTTGAGCTGAAAGAGAAGTTCCATCGTGCCCAGCGAAGAAGCGGAGAAGACCACGCCGCGACAGGTGAAGCGCCCGGATTGGCGGCGAATCCACGCGGTGGATTTAACCGTGGATACTGCGTAGCCGGTGCTGCCATCGCCGGTCCCATTCAGCGACTGGACATTCACGACCCGCGTTTCCGGAAAGATTTGCGCCCCGTGCTTCTCGGCGAGGTACAGGTAGGTAATGTCCAGCGTATTCTTTGCCCCATAACGGCAGCCCATCATGCAGCCACCGCAGCCGACGCAGGTGGTTCGCGCCGGACCTTCGCCACCGAAATAGGGATCGGGGAAGGTCCGATTGCCCGACTCTCCCTCCGCAGGCTCGAAGATGCCCACTCGGGTGCGGTAGAAAGTATGACCAGAGCCGGCGGCTTCCGCAGCTTTCCTCAAGAGATGGTCGGCGGGTCCCAGGATTCTGTTTTCTGTCACACCCAGCATGCGCGAAGCAGTTTCGTAATGCTGGGGCATTTCCGCTTTCCAATTGGCCAATCCCGTCCAAGACCCTGCTTCCCATACTTTTTCAGGCGGCGAAAGCAAGGTGCAGGCGTAGGTGATCGATCCGCCACCCACGGCGCAGCCATGAAAGATGGTTGCGTGCTTGAAGAACCGCATGTTGAAGAAGCCGCGCAGGCCAAGGCCGGGACGCCACAACCAGCGATGGATGGACCAACTGGTGCGCGGCAGAGTATCCGGCGTCCAGCGCCGTCCCATTTCCATGACGGCAACTTTATATCCCTTTTCCGCCAGCCGAAGGGCCGAGACACTGCCGCCAAAGCCGGAACCGATGACGATAAAGTCGAAATCGAACTGGTTGTCGCGGTGCGCCATACAAATCCCGACTTGCAAACCGCACATCCACTACGCGCAACAGGAAGCACTGTCGAAGAAATGCGCGGGGATGGTTAAGGGAATCGGCGAATCCGGCGGCGGAGCGGCGACCACGGTTCGTAAGATGTGGTCCTCGTGTTGCCACCAGCCGTGGAAGGTATGGCTTTCCGCAGAACGCTCGCCGATATAACGAACCAGCAGCCGGCTCCAGCCATTGAGGTCGCACGACACTTCGAATGGACTGACGACCACGCAGCGGGTGTCGAGCCGGAGGCCCGCACGCAGCGCTTTGAGCGCGCTTTCTTTGGCGCTCCAAAGCAGGGCCAGTAACCGATCGCGGTCTGCCGCAGATGTGCGCGCAACCAGCGCTTGTTCTTCAAGGGTGAAATAATCGGCGACAAAAGCATCGCTGTGGGGCTCGACCATTTCCAGATCACAACCCATCTCCACGTGCGACCTCACAACAGCACAAGCCGCAATACCGTCGCGGTGGCTGAGTGAGATAGTGACTGTCGCGGGCTGCTTGTCGAAGAAAGCCTCGGGCGCACCGTCCGGCGCCGGACGTATTTCCATTTTCCTGAAGACCTGAGGATGAGCGGGTACATCCAGGCAGATGGACAGGGCTTGTTTCGCCGTCCAGCGTCCCAGCCGCCAGTCCGCGCGGCGCTTGGCAACGCGCATACGTTTCAGGCAAACTGTCTCGTTTGCGCTCAGCCAATCATTCTCCGCCGGTACATCTGCTTCGGATTGTTCCAACCAATAAACATTCATCGAATTCGCTTCCCAGCGCCTAAAGGCGCGTTCATGAGGCAACCCTTACGGCATGCCTGAAGGCATGCCCTAATACGAACCATACTCAACTCTGATACGAACTATACTCAACTCTGATACGAACCTTGCTCAACTCTGATACGAACCTTGCTCAACTCTGATACGAACCTTGCTCAACTCTGATACGAACCATACTCAACTCTGATACGAACCTTGCTCAACTCTGATACGAACCTCACTTTCGGCGGTGGGCTGTTATGCCGCTTCTTCGGTGATCTTAATTTCCAATATCCCAGCTTTCGATTCTGCGGGTTCAGGTTCTTCCTCTCTTCGAATCCCACGCTCGACCGCATCGATAAGATAAGGGCGCAGTCTTGCGGGCGGAATGATGTAATTCAAGGCGCCCACGGCGAGAGCGCGCTGCACGCTGTGCACGCGGTCAAACTCGGCGGCCATCTCGCCCAGTTTCTCGGAGTGTACGACCTTGAAGAGTTCGTCCCACTGGGCGCGCAACCGGCCTTTTTCCGCGCCTTCCGCCTGGGCTATCGCCTGGCTCAGGGGCAGAAGGCGTGGATCTTTCTTAGCTTTGGCATCGACCTCACTGGCAAAAACCACGGCTGCGGCGGGAGCGCCGCCGATGACGGAGGCGTAGGTTCCTTCCAAGGCGGCGACTTCAAGACCTTCATTCAGCCCCCGCGAGAAAACTACGTAAGCCCCTCCGTGATAGCGAGAGATCACGCAGAAGACGATAGGGCCTTTGAAGTTCACGACGGCCCTCCCGATCTCTGCGCCGTACTCAAGTTGCAGCCTGCGCATCGATTCCGGTGAGCCATCAAACCCCGACAGGTTGGCCAGGACCACGACCGGCCGGTTATTGCTGGCGGCATTGATGGCGCGCGCCACTTTCTTGGAGGATTGCGGGAAAAGTGTGCCGGAAGTCCACTGCGTCGGGGCCGTCGGCTGGGACAAATCCCAAACGGGGCACGGGCTGGGATTCGAAGCCGATAAGACAAACGGGATAGCCACCGAGATGGGCGTCCCACACGACCGCGGTTTCCGCCGCGCGCATGCCGGCCCAGCGCTCCAGCGGCGGGTGGTCCTGGTCCGCGGCTGCCATCATTACTTTGCGGATATCGAAAGACTTCTTGCGCCCAGGGTTGGTCTCATCCGAGAGGACCTCGCCGACCGTTTCGAAGCAGTCTTCGCTATTGCCATTGCCGCTCCTGCCGTGCGGATAGACGCACACATCTCGATCAACAGGATCGATGGTCGCAACTTGCCGGGGGAAACGCTCGCCCAGGGCCACATAGGTATGCTCGTAGTGGCGCAACAGGATGTGGCAGGCTTCGTCAATGTCGTGTGCCCAGTACTGCGCCTGGCCGTTGATACCCATGATGCGATCGTAACCACCGATCCCTTGATTGTCCTCCGCCGAAACGCTGCCGGAGTAATCCAGCGCGCGCTTGCCGGTGAGCACCATCGCCGCTTTCGGCGTCATGATCAGAATGCCCCGGGTGTGCATGAGCATGGTGGCCTCGGCGTTCCAGTAGGGCTGGGCGCCGACGTTGATTCCGTTGACCACCAGATTCACTTCACCGCCCGCTTGCGTGAACTCCACCAAGCTTCGCAGAACGCGGGCAATCCAATCCATGTTTTCCACTCCGCTCTCCATTGATATCTTGGCGCCGGCCGAAATGGGGAACCATTCCAGAGGAACACCCTTGGCATGAGCCAGATCCAGTGCGGCGAGGATGAGCCGGCACTCCGGCTCAGCTATGGCGCCGAGATCCTTGCTGGGATCTCCCAGCATGAGAACGCGCGTCATGCCCTCGGGATACTGGGTGGTAAAGTTGCGGATAACGCCCACGATGATGTTCGCCTTGTTCTGGCCATAGGGGCGGTCGACGGCGGCCAGGCGGCCTGCAGAGTCAAGATCGTGCTCGACAAAATCGCCGGCGGGAAACTCCGCCCGCGTGTGTTTCGCAGGGGGCGTGAGCATTTTGATGATTTCGTAGGGGTAGATAAATCCGCGCTGGCGCATGCGGACGACCTTCTGGTCGTATTCGGTCAGAACTCTGATAGGTTGCAGTTGGTCAGCGGGCCGGAAGGTGATGAGCATACCGCTGCCACCCGGGCTCGAGATGCGCACCACCATTTCGCGCAACTCGCCGGTGGCCGGATTGGGGATGCGGGCGCGTATGATCACTTGTTCCAGCCCCAAACCTTCGGTGGCGGGCGCAAGTCTGCGCACCAGATCGCGCAATTCGTCACGCTTAAGATTGAGCGGCGGCCAGACGTTGAGCAGGATGCGATTCCAATGGAGGCGTTGATAGTTCGGCCGCCGCGACTGAAACACCCGGATGCTGGCCATTGCCTCCGTCAGCATGCGTTCCAGATACGGCAGTTGCACGATACGGCCTGTCTCATCCCGGACTGGCGTAACGTCGCGCACTTCCGCACACGCAAACAAACGCTCGTCCTTAGGGTTATCGCGGGCGATGGCGTGGATCAGGTAAACATCTTCGACGGACGGCAGCCGGTCAATCTTGAAATTGCCCAGCCGCCAGAGATGCAGCCGCTTGCCCAGCATGGGGTGAATGCCGCGGTAGAACTTCTCCTCTTCATAGACATTCCCGCTGGGGCGATAAGTGAAATGCATGGCGTTTATCCCCCGACCATGACCGGCGCCGGCGGCTGTCGTGACGATGCGCCGGATGGGGCGTGGGAAGCCAGCCTGGTTGAGCACCGATTGCAATTCCTGTTGCGTAGTGTCGGGATCGCTCAGATGGCCGGAATGGAAGATGTAAAAATCGATGACGATGTCATGGTCTGCCGGAACTTCCGCAATCATGGGAAACAGCGCCCGCGCCGCCTCGGCGAGCCGGGAGTACTCGGCATGAGTGGTGAACACGTGAATGCGCTTGCCCTCGTGATCGTACTCAGCCAATGCGCAGGACTGTCCGTCCAGCTCTACAGAGCGAAAGTTCGTGAGCTTTCGAATCCGGTAGTAGCGCCAGGTCAGGGCTTCCAACATAAGCTTGCGCAGGGCTTGACTGGCGGCCGCAAAGCGGCTGGAGATCAGGCTGAACAGCGGCTGCGGACATTCGATCAACGTGCGTACTCTATGGTGCCGGTCCGCGGCATCGGGATTGGCAGCCAGGTAGGCGAGATGTTGCTCCATTTCGTCGTACACCTGTTGGCGCGCCCGCTCAAACCGAGGTTGGTCGAAGTAGCGATAGCGCACTTCCCGGGCCAGGTCGCCGACCGCGGGAAAGAGCCCGTTGGTCATAGAGGCCATTCGGTCGAGGAGGATGCGCAGAGATTCCTCAGCGTGCGGTGACAGTGTCTGGACGTGCCGCAGACGCCGCTCGAGGATGCTCAGCACCGGCGCGATTTGCTGGTCTATGCGTTGATGCGATTTGTAGATCCAGAGCAAGCTTTCTTCCAGCGCCGGCGAGCGATCCAGGGTTTTCACACCATAGTGAGCCAGGGCACGCCGGAGCGCGCTGACAAAAGCCGGTGGAAGCCCTTCACCGCGCGTCTCCAGCATGCGCAAGTAAGAGAACAGATAAGCCTCGGCGCTGGGCTCTTCGCCACTGGCCCGGTGATTTACCTCCGGCTCGCGCTGGAACAGAGACCATATGTCAACAAAGATGTTGAGGATTTCATCTTCGCGCTGACATATTTCGTCGCTGTCGACGGGGCAATTCTGGCTCCATTCGGCGAACAGCCGCGCCGCGTGCTTCGGATCTGCGTCGAAGCCCAACATGAGTTGGCGCAGTTCATCCAGGCTCTGACGGCAGTTGGATTGCATGGCTTTTCCGCTGCTGTCCGGGACGAGGGACGAGCCAAAGACCACTCGCTCCGAGTCTGCAACCGTGCCGCCATCGGCGACAGGGTCGATCTGCAGGAGTGGTGCTCCGGTGTCTACTTGAACGTTGGGTATGGTCATCACCTGCCGGACTCTTCCGGAGAAAGGAGCCACGATCTGCATCTCCATTTTCATGGCCTCGAGAACAGCGAGGCGGTCCCCGACCGCAACCGTGTCGCCCGGCTTGACGGCGATGGAAACAACTACCGCGGGCGCCGGTGCGTGCACGATGCCCCCGTCGTCTCGATCGATCTGGTGCGACACACCGTCGACCTCGATCCGGTAACTCAGTCCCTGGACTACGGAGACGATGCGAAAGTGCTGCCCGAAGACTTCGAGCCGGCATTCGAACGGGCCCAAGCGATCGATTTGGGCATCGATGCGCTCCCCATTTACCTCCACGCGGTATTGCTGGGGACCGAGGCGGTATGTTTTCGGCGAGTAGCAATGGCCTCGATAGCGTAGTTCCGCGATACGGCCTGCCTCGCTGCGCACGTGCGGCCGCCCGCGCACGGCCGACGCATAGAACTGTGCCTGCTCCACCGCCAACTGGGCGTCGTAGGACTCGATGGCTGCCTGAACCAGCGCCACGTCGGCGTAATGCCGGGAGAGATGCTCACCGGTGGATGCCAGGTGGTCGAGCCACCCGTTATGAAAATCTCCACACTGCACTTCGGGGCGCTTCAGCAATTCCAGCAGAAACGCTTTGTTACTGGTTCCGCCCTTGATGACGACCACGCTCTCCTGCAGCGCCCGCTGCAAACGGGAAAGCGCTTCTTTCCGGGTCTGGCCATAGGCGATGATCTTCGCGATCATCGAGTCGAACTCCGATGGGATGGAATCGCCTTCCGCCACTCCGGTGTCGATGCGCACCCCCGGCCCGGTCAGAATCCTGAAACGCTCAATCAACCCCGGCGCCGGCGCGAAGCCGTTCTCCGGGTCTTCCGCGTTCAGCCTCACTTCAATGGCATGACCGGTGGTGCAGGGTGGTTCGCCTTCCAGACGGCCGCCACGGGCAACATGAATCTGAAGCTTCACGAGATCGACCCCGGTCGTGCATTCGGTGACTGGATGTTCGACCTGCAACCGGGTGTTCATCTCCATGAACGAGAAGAGATTGCGCACCGGTTCGTAGAGGAACTCGACCGTGCCGGCGTTGTGGTAGCCGGTTGCTTGACTCAGGCGCACGGCCGCCTCGCGCAAGGCCCGATCTTGTTCCGGAGAAAGAGCCGGCGAGGGGGCTTCTTCGAGGATTTTCTGGTGGCGCCGCTGGACGGTACAGTCGCGTACGCCCGCTGCCCATGTCGTCCCGTAGTGGTCGGCAATAATCTGGACCTCGACGTGGCGCGCCCGTTGCACCAGTTGCTCCATGAAAACGGTCGGATCCCCGAAGGACTTGAATGCCTCGGCCCGGGCGCTGGCAAAGGCTTGCGGGAGTTGATCCGCGGAACGCACCAGGCGAATCCCGTGACCGCCACCGCCGGCGGTGGCCTTAATAAGGAGTGGGTAGCCCAGGCGCTCGGCGTGGCCCTGCGCGTCATCGATCGTTTCCACCGGGCCATGGCTCCAGGGCGTTACCGGTACCTGCGCCTCCTCGGCTAATCGCTTCGAGGCAATCTTGTCGCCGACGCGCCGCATGACATCGCCGTCCGGACCGATGAACACGATGCCTAGCTCGCGGCAAAGGTCGGCAAAATCGGCGTGCTCGGCCACAAAGCCCCATCCCACCCAGACCGCGTCGGCGCGCGCCTCCGCCAGCGCGCGTTCGAGCAGGCCGTAGTCGACATAACTGCTTTTGGACTGCTGGGTGTTTGGATCGATAACTTGGGCGGGACCGAGGCACACAGCCTCGTCCGCCTCACGCACAAACATGCTATGGCGGTCAGGCTCGGTGAAAAGCGCGATCGTGCGCAACGATGTGCCGTGTTCTTGATTGAAATCGCGGGCCGCGTGAATGAAACGCATAGCAGCTTCGCCGCGATTCACGATGGCTACGCGTTGAAATTGGTGCTCCATACGTCCTCCGATCAGCATCGTCAGGACAGTGAGCTGTCAGGACAATCAATTCCTCTTCTTCTTCACGTTCATGCGGCGACGACGCCTTCCAGCGACATCGCAGCCTGTAGCGGCTTCAACCGCTCCGCATCTACAGAGCTCGGAAGCGCAACCGTGCGGTACCCGCTAAGCTGCAGGTACCGGTTTCCTTTTGTATCCACAATCTCTGCATCGAAACTGCCGCCATCCTTGCCCGCAGTGACCACGGCGTACAAGCGGACGCCGCCTGGCTCCAGCACCGGTTGTAATAATGAGGAAACGCGGTCGATGTGCTGTGGCAGACCCATGCGGCCTTGCGCGCCCATCTCCCAAAGCCCTGCGGTCTGGAAGCAAAGCTCAATCAGACGCGGCGCAATCAGATCCGGCAGTTCGGACGGCAAGTGGTTTGCTGGCAAGCCTTTCGCCAGCAGGCCGACCATCCGGTGTTCATCCCACCACGCCCGCTCCAGAACCTGGTATGCGGGTCCGTGGAAGTAGAGGCGATAGATGTCCGCAGCTTCGATGATGTGTCCATCGGGCGAGCCCAGTGCCGGCACGGTCACCGCTTTGGGCGTCTGTCTGGTGAGCCGCACCCGGGCGGTAAAGTGCGTGGTCACTTGCGGCTCGGACTGGTTAGGCAGCGTTCGGTGACCGGTCAAGCGGCAGTCTGCCAGCAAAGTGTTGCGCTCGGGGTGGATTGCTGCTTCGACCGTCACCGCACGCGGTTCGTTCCGATAGAACTTGAACGGCGCCAGGAAGTTCACGTCTTCGATGGCCTCGGTATGCCAGCCAGGCAGCAGGCATAGCGCAGCTTCGGCGAATGCCTCGATGCCCATCACGCCCGGTAGCACGGCTGTGCCGTCAATTTGATGATCGTGCAGAAATGGCTGAAGCGCCGGGTCCAGCGTCGTCTCGATCTTGAGGCCACTCTGCAGACCCGCGCCTGCCAGCTTGCCGATCATTGGGCCTTGCAGGAGTGAACTCTTCGAGTTCGCTGCTGCTGTTGGATCCAGTCCGCCAGTGGCATCCCACTCGTTTAGCAGAACACCGAGACGCTGCCCGATGACGATTTCGCCGCGTGTCCCTCCAGCAGTCAATTCTCGGCGAATCAGAGGAATCCCCGCCTCCGGTGGCAGCATATCGATGCCCGCGAGTTCCATCATCTTGGGGATGGAGCCGCGGGTCGCCATGCCGATGCCGCCCCACGCCGTCCAGTCGATGACGATGCCGCGTGTGGCTGGCCGTGTCGTGCGAAAGCTCGAAGTGATCTTGCACAGCAGATCGTTGGCCGCGCTGTAATCGGTTTGTCCGGCGTTGCCGAACCGCCCGGCGATCGAACTGAATGCGACCGTCGCCCCGAGGGGCATGTCGCCGATAGCATGCAGAAGACTGAACCAGCCGTCGCTCTTGACGTCGAAGACCAGATCGAATTCACGCGCATCTTTGTCGGGCAGAAAGTGGCTGCGCTCCGTCCCGGCCGCATGCAGCAGCACGTCGATCCGTCCGCTGCGCTCGCGAACTTGTTTGACGGCTCGTGCGACGGCTTCCGCATCCGTGAGGTTGACGCTGAAGTAAAACGCCGTACCGCCGGCGGCTCGCACGGCCTGGATGGCGTTGTTCGCCGCTTGCGCGCGCTCCAGCGCTGCCAGCTCTTTCTCTACAAGTGCCGGCGTGGCGCGCTCGCCACGTGCCTGGATGCGTGCAAACAGATCACGCTTGAGGCCATCCTTGTCGGTCACGAAGCGCTTGAGATCGGGATTCTCGGGATCAGGCTCGGGCACGAGATCGAGCAGGTAGAAGGTGCCTCCAGAGGCCGTCGCCAAATCGGCAGTGATGGCCGATACGATGCTTCCAGCCGCGCCGGTGACGAGGAAGACGGTGTTGCTGTCAAAGGTTAGACCGGGCTTGCCATCGGCGGCGAGTTGTTCTTGCAGCCCTACCGTCCAGCGCAAACCGTCTCTGTAGCCGATTTCGACTGCGCCGGGATCGCGCAGGGTTTCCTCAATCAGGATATCGGCGGCCTCTGACGGCTTTCGTTCCGCTTCGAAGTCGACCGCCTTGACCAGAGCGTCCATTCGCTCTCGCTTATACGTTTTGGTGAAGCCCACAACCGCGCCACCTAACGGCGATGTCGCGCCGGCCTCATCGTAGCCATGCTGTCCACCCAGTCGGGTTGCCGCCACAAGGAACGTTTTCGGCGCCGCAACCTGCTCGTACAGAATGCGCATCGTGGCATAAAGAGATTTGACCCGCACGCGCAGGGCTTCACGCCATCGGGCGAGGTCCATGCCACTGAGGTCTCCCTCGTTGTCGAGCGCAGGCAGCCAGTAGACTCCGTCCACCGGGCCCGTGGCCAGCCAGTTCTTCAGAAGCGTGGCGAGTGTGTCCGCGTCCGGTGCGTCTTTAATGCGGAGAACTTCTACTCCCAAAGCCTGCAGCCGTTGTGCCAGCGCGTCTCCTACACCAGATTTGTCCGGCATGATGACCACGCGGCGGCCGGGCCCCAGCGTCACGCTGGTAGGCTTGCAAAGGGCAAGGGGCGGGCGCAAGTTCGGAACAGGTATGCGGCGTGGAATACGATTGGCGGCGTCGAAACTGGAAGGAATCGGACGTGCAGTAACCGGCTTCGAACTCGCAGATGCAGATACTACCGGTTTCTTCTGCGTTGGCTCTTGTTTTTCTTGTGCGGCGGAAGAACTTGCAGCGGGCGCTTTAGCCAAGCCGGGCTGCCGGTCGTGAGCAAACTTGATCACGTGCGCCAAGGTCGGAAATTCGCGCAGCTTGAGATTCTCATCGCGCGGAATGTCGTACGCCGCGCGCACGGCCGCGAACATCTCCGCCTGTTTCACGGTGTCGATGCCGAGGTCCGCTTCCAGGTCGAGATCCAGGTCCAACATGTCTCTTGGATAACCCGACTTCTCGGCGACGATCTCCAGTACTTTCTCTTTGATCGCATCGTCCGATGCCGCTTGGGCTGGGGCCGGCGGCGGCGCGGTCACGGTGGGCTCGCTGATGGTTGGAGCGGACGGAGCTGCAGGTATTCCGGCCAGGTCGGGACGTTTTTCAAACACAAACCGGATGACATGCGCCAAAGTTGGGTAATCGCGCAGCTTGCGGTTCTCATCGCGCGGAATGTTGTAGGCGGCTCGGATGGCGGTAAACATTTCCGCTTGTTTCACAGTGTCGACGCCGAGGTCGGCCTCGAGATCAAGGTCCAGGTCCAACATTTCGATGGGATAGCCCGTCTTCTCCACTGCCAAAGCGAGAATGCGATCTTTCACTGACTCGCCCGCGGCGTTTTGCGCGGCTGGCACAGCGGGCGCGGGTTTCCCAGTGACCACGGCGGTTGCCGGTGTTGTGACCTTCACTTCTTCTTTCGCTGGCGATTGGCCTGCGGCCAGGTCAGGACGTTTTTCGAACACAAAACGGATGACGTGCGCCAAAGTTGGATAGTCGCGCAGCTTGCGGTTCTCATCGCGCGGAATGTTGTAGGCGGCTCGGATCGCGGTAAACATTTCCGCTTGTTTCACAGTGTCGACGCCGAGGTCGGCCTCGAGATCAAGGTCCAGGTCCAACATTTCGATGGGATAGCCCGTCTTCTCCACTGCCAAAGCGAGAATGCGATCTTTCACGGACTCGCCAGCATCGCTTTGCGCGGCGGGCACAGCGGGCGCCGGTTTCTCAGCGACCACAGTGGTTGCCGGTGTTGTGACTTTCACTTCTTCTTTCGCTGGCGATTGGCCTGCGGCCAAGTCGGGACGCTTCTCAAACACGAAGCGGATGACGTGCGCCAAAGTTGGGTAATCGCGCAGCTTCCGGTTTTCGTCACGCGGAATGTTGTAAGCGGTTCGGATTGCCGCGAACATTTCTGCTTGTTTCACGGTGTCGACGCCGAGGTCGGCTTCGAGATCAAGATCCAAGTCGAGCATTTCGATGGGATAGCCCGTCTTCTCAACTGCCAAAGCGAGGATGCGATCCTTCACGGACTCGCCAGCACTGCCTTTCGCAGGACCCGCAGCAGGAACTGCCGCGGATGCAGGCGTGATCGCAGGTTTGGTTTCTTCTTTTGCCACGGGCGCCGAAGGAGATGGAGCCGTGGCTACAGCCGTGCTATTCAAGTCCGGACGCTTTTCATACACGAAACGGATCACTTGCGCCAAGGTTGGGTAATCGCGCAGCTTCAGGTTTTCTTCGCGCGGAATGTTGTAAGCCTCGCGAATGCTGGCAAAGACCTCCGCCTGCTTCACTGTGTCGACGCCCAGGTCGGCTTCCAGATCGAGATCCAGATCGAGCATGTCAACCGGATAGCCGGTTTTCTCGGCTACCAGAGCCAGCACTCTCTCTTTCACGGGATCGCCCTTCGCCGCCGGTTTGGACGGTGAAGGCGCGGCAGCGGCGACAGGAACTTCCACTTTCGCTGCCGCCACTTGAACTTTGGGTTCCTGTTTAGCGGGCGTGCTTACCGGTGGTGGCACCGGTTTCGCATCCGGGACCGTCGACCGCAGCGGTTGCTGGACCGCAGGGGCCGGCACCGCAACTGTTCGGGATCCACCAGCGACTTCCGCGGTCCGTGCTGCCAATCCTTGATCCCGCACGCGCAGTGTGCGCTGGACTACTTCCAGATCGGTGACCGGACGGTCCGCAATCCTGCCTAGCCATGCATTCCAGGCAGTCGTATCGGCGATGCGGTAGGCGTAGCCCAGAGCGTTCGGGCTGCGACGCATCCCGTCTTTCGTCTTCACCCAGCGCAGCAGCATCATGCTGATCTGTGAGCCGAAACCTGCTCCGAGGTGTATGGCGTACTCGACGGGATAGGCGCCGCCCTTGGACAGGTTCAGCGGTCCGAGCTCCGGATCAACTTCCTTGAAGTTGGCGACCGGAGGCACGCAACCTGTTTCCAGAGCCTTGACCGCAACCACATCTTCAATGCCAGTGCCCATGGCATGGCCGGTGAAGCCCTTGGTGTTGGCGATCACGACGCGATCCGCGACGTCGCCAAAGATGCGGCGAAGGGCGTGAATCTCGGCAGAGGCGCTGCCGCCGCGTGCCGGCGTGTAGGTTTCATGAGAGACGAAAACTGTGTGCGGCGCTATCTCGCGACGCGAAATGCCGCTACCCGCTTCGGCTTGGGCCACCAGGGTCTCCATTACCTGGCCGATGTGCTGGACATCGAGACGCGTACCGTGGAAAGCGCTGTTGCCGGTCACAGTAGACAACACTTCGCAGATCGGCTGTATTCCGCGTTCCCGCGCGGCGTCGGCACTCTCCACCACCAGGGCTGCGGCGCCCATACCGATAATCATGCCGTGCCGCCGGCGATCGAAAGGAATGGCGGCATCCGTGACCGTTTCGTCGGTGGCTGCCGCGCCGGTGGCCAGGAAACCAGCGCCCATCCAATCGATCAGATGGTCGGAGGTGACGTCGTCGGCTGAGACCACGATCACGCGGGTGCAGCGCCCGGCGTGGATCCAATCCTGCGCCAGCGATACCGCCTGTGAAGTGCTTGCGCAGGCAGCGTTCACTTGCGTGTTGGGACCGCGTGCGCCGATGAATTCGGCAAACTGCGAATGTCCCATCGACAGGACTCGCAGCAGGAAGCGCCGGTTGAATACGTAAGGCTCTTTGTCGATGGCAGCGCGCAACTCGTCGATTCGCCGCCTCAGCTCCTGCACCAGAGTGGAATGACCGTTCCCCTCTACCGCGCGGCTGAGCAGACTTTCGAGCCCGGCCAGTTGCTCGCGGCGTTCGTGGTCCGCGTAATAACGCGCCATCTCATCGGCGAAGGAATCGTACCCAGGGAAAGCGGAGGCAAAAACCACGCCGGTATCGTCACGCAGGGAGTCTGGCAATCCCCAGCGCTCCGGTAGCTGCGTGCCCTTGGTCGTAGTTTTGTAGCGCATCACCAGCGGGATGCCGGCGTCACGCAAGGCGTCGATGCCAGCGGCGATCGCCAGTTGGGTGACACGGTCGAGAGCGCCTACGCGTTCGGCGGAAATCCCAAATTCGTTTTCCAGGTCAAACGCGCCTCCGCGGCCCGCCAGCTTGATGACGTCCGCGACATCAGTGAGGGTTTCAAACCTGGGTTCGCCGTTCTCGCTCTTCACCAGGCGCGTGATGCGTTTGTCGAGCATGGCGCGCCGGAAACGCGTGGGGATCGAATCGATAAACTGATCGCCACGCAGAATGCGGCCGATGTTGGCATCGTCGAAAATGTGCTCGGTTCCGGGCAGTCCTAACGCCGCTCCGGTAATGACAACGGGCTCCGAGGAACGCCCGTTCTTGCCGCGGTAAATCTCATAGCCGCGATCAAGAACATCGGCGAACAAACGGCCGAGTTCTTTATATCGATCGCCGTTGGACGGCGCGGCTGGTATAGAGGAGGCCGTCGCAGTTGGGGCGGTCGTGGCTTTCGCTGCCACAGCGATTGGCTTCGAGGCTTCCACCGGTGAGGGCAGAGCCGTCACCGTAAGCTCGCGCAAGGCTTCCGCGGTCCCGCGGCCCAGGCCCGCCGCATAAAGGCCGCACAGCGCCTGGTTGAATGCAACCAGATCGCCGACTTTTGGATGATTGGTGAACAGCGAAACCACATCGTTATTGCCGCCGAGCACATCCTCGGCAAATCCCTGCAACGCTTTCTTCGGCCCAACTTCCACAAACATGCGAGCGCCGGCATCGTACAAAGTGCGCAAGCCTTTCACAAACTGAACCGGGGAAGCGACCTGCTGCGTGAGGATGTCGAGCATCTGCGGCACAACGTCAGGTCCCGTGGGATAAAACTCGCCGTTCGTGTTGGCGACGATTGGCAAACGTGGCGATTCGAGATGCAGGCGTTCCAGCACTCGCCGCAACGGCTCGCTGGCTCCAGCCACAATCGAGGTGTGGAAGGCGTGGCTCACCGGTAGCGGAGCTACGTCAAAGCCGGCTTTTTGGAAGGCTTCCATCGCTTGCTCAACCGCCTCGCTTGCGCCGCCAATCACTCCCTGGCGGCTGCTGTTCACGTTGGCGATCACGACGTAGCCGTCGATGGTTTTCAGAATTCGCTCGATTTCTTCCAGCGGAGCAAACACCGCGGCCATGCGGCCGTTATCTTTCGTCGCCACCTGGGTCATACCGCGGCCGCGCGCGCTAACGGCTTCCAGTGAGTCCTCAAAGGGCAGGGCGCCGGCGGCAACCAGCGCGCCGTATTCGCCCAGGCTGTGTCCCATCGTAAAGTCGGGCTCGATGCCGTAGGCGGCCAGGAGCCGGGTGAGCGCGAGATCGATCGCCAGCACGGTGGGCTGAGTAATCTCGGTTTGGCGGAGATCGTCTTCTGCCTTGGCCACGGCCTCGGCATCTGCCTGGTCAACGAAGATGAATTTGCTAAGCGGCTTGCCCAGCAAAGGCGTCATCACGCGATCGGCTTCGGCAAAAGTTTCAGCCACAATCGGTTCCGCCGCCCGAAGTGTCGCGAGCATGTTCACGTACTGCGAGCCTTGGCCGGTGTAGAGGAACGCCACCTTCGGAGCCGGACCGCGACCACGAAAGATGCCTTGCGCACGCAGGGCTTTCCACACTGCAGGCTGGTTGGCCGCCAGCGCCTTGAGCGCATTGCCGGCTTTGTCCGCCAGTTCGGTGGCGTTGGCATAGTCAATGGCCAGGCGCTCGGGAGCACGCAGATCGGATTCAGCCGGTGCAGTTGGCACTGGCGTCCGGCCGGCTTTAGCGTCTTTCTCCACCGCGCGTAAACGCTCAACGAGGGCGGTTTCAGACGCCGCGCCGATTACCAGCGCTCCCCGTAACGGAGCCTTAGAAGAAGATGTAGTAGAAGTAGAAGTGCGGGCAACATCTTGCGCATTCATAATTGACTCTTTCACTTCCAGAGGAATCTCACTGACTGCCACCGAGCGTTTGCCATTTCCATTCAGCCGGTGGGGAATATACTCTTCAAGCACAGCGTGGAAATTGGTGCCGCCAAAACCAAACGCGCTCAGACCGGCGCGCCGCACACCATCGGCTGGCATCGTCCAAGGTTTCAGTTCGGTGTTGACGTAAAGCGGAGAGTGGGCAAAATCGATGTTGGGATTGAGATGCTCGCAATGCACGCTGGGAGGCAGAACCTTGTCGCGAAGCGCCAGAACGGTTTTCAACAGCCCGGCAGCGCCGGCTGCTCCTTTGAGGTGCCCGAAGTTCGATTTGACTGAACCCAGCGCAACGGAGTGCACCGGAAGTTGAGAGCTGCTGAGCGCATCAATCATGCTTTGCACTTCGACAACATCGCCCACGGCGGTGGAAGTGCCATGGCCCTCGATCAACGTCACGGTGGCGGGCGATAAGCCGGCGTTCTGCCAGGCGCGCTCGATGGCAAACTTTTGGCCAATCGGGTTGGGCGCGGTGATGCCCTTTCCCCTGCCGTCGCTCGATCCGCCCATGCCACGCAGCACGGCGTAGATTTTGTCCCCGTCGTGCTCGGCATCGGCCAGCCGCTTCATCACAAAGATCGCGGCGCCTTCGCCCATGACGAAGCCATCGGCTCCTTCGGCGTAAGGGCGGGTACCGGTTGCCGAGAGCGCGCCGATCTTGCAGAACTTGACGAAACTCGAGATACCCATGTTGCGGTCAAGGCCGCCGGTGATTACCGCGTCGTACTGGCGTTGTACCAGCCCTTCCGTCGCGGAACTGATCGCCGCCATTGCCGATGCACAGGCGGCGTCACACACGTAGTTAGGGCCGCGGAAGTTGAAAACGTTCGCGATGCGGCCGGCAATGCAGTTGGACAATTCGCCCGGCATGCTGTCTTCCGTAATTTCAGGAAGAAGCTTTCCGATCCGGTCGTGGAATTGGTTGGTAATGTCGCGGCGCACCGCTTCCGGCAACGCGGCGAAACCGGCAGATTCGGACAGTTCGCGTGCGAATTCCGGAAAGAGCACGCGCGCCACGGTGAAATACTGTTTTTCGCCCCCGATGGCATTGCCCAGGATCACGGCCGTGCGATCGTTGTCCAGCAGCCGCTTGGGATAGCCGTAGTCCTCCAGCGCTTCGCGGGTGCAGGCGATGGCCCATTTCTGCGACACATCCATGGCATCGGCAACCCGCGGCGGGATCGGCAGACGCCACTTGAGCGGATCCCATACATGCTCCCGCACCCAGCCGCCGATCTTTGAGTAAGTCTTGTCTGGGGCACTGTGATCGGGATCGTAGTAAAGCGCCGGGTCCCAGCGGTCGGGCGTAATTTCGCTGACGCTGTAGCGGCCCTCCTGCACGTTTTTCCAGAAAGCAGCTACATTCGGAGCATCCGGCAAAACGGCTCCAACTCCCACAATTGCTATGGCTCGATAAGATGTGTCTTCCATGATGTGACTCCTACTAATGTCCATCCCTAGGTGCTATGCGGCCAGCTGTGTGTGCTTGGCCGCGCGTCCGTAGAGAACGTCTGCTATGTAATCCAGGTCAGAAATGAGGCCCGACTGGGCGCGATGAATTGCGGGCAATCCTAGGCTCGTTTCAAACCCGGCGATCTCTCCCTCGCTTACGCCCCCGGCTCCAATCACCCAGCGCAATCCGTCTTCGGCCACCTTGAGCGCGGCATCACGGGCAAAAACCCGGCTGATCGCCGCCAGCGCCGTCGCGTCGAAGCGCCGGTTTGCCTTCTCGTTCAGCTTGTTCTCGGCCAGGAGTGCGGCGCGACGGGACAAACTTCCCGCGCACTCGGCATAAGCGATCAACTCGCCCAGGCGCAGGAGAATGTGTTGATAGCGGGTCAGGCGGCCGACTCGTGCTTTCTCCATAACCTCGGCCAAGGCGTGCAAGGCCAGTGCCGCTGTATCGGCGCCCACGTTTGGCTGGCGGGCATGCAGCGCTTCGAATTCTCGCGCTCGTTCGTGATAGTGCTGCCCGCGCGTTTTCAGATGAGACTGCCAGCGGTCGCGGCTGATGGTCATCTCCATGATCTCGGAGGTGCCTTCGTAAATCGTGGTGATGCGAACGTCGCGGCTGATTTTCTCCACCATGTATTCATGCGTGTAGCCGTAGCCACCGAGTGCCTGGATGCTGGCCTCGGCGGCGGCATTGCCGGCTTCGGTCGCCATGTACTTGGCGATGGCGCCCTCGGTGTTCAAGCTTCCTTCAGTGCCGGCATCGATGCGCTCCGCAGTTTCTTCGATGTAAGCGCGGGCTGCTTCCAGCCGCACCACGTTGGGCACGATCAGCTTGTGGGTGTATCCCTGTTTTTCCGAGAGGGGCGCTCCCGCTTGAATGCGTTTGGTGGAGTAGGGAATTGCCCGGTCGAGCGCGGCCCATCCGCCTCCAAGGCCGAACGCCGCCACCATCAGGCGCGTATAACCGAACACGGCCTGCGCCTGATTGAGACCCTGGCCTTCGACGCCGCCGACGAGCCGGTCGACGCCGACATAAACGTTGTCGAGCGCCAGCGCGGCCGTGTTGCTGAGCCGGATACCATGCTTATCTTCCGGTTTGTCGTGCGTGAAACCTTTGGTGTCTTTCTCCACGATGAACCAGCTCGGACCGCCGGGCGTGTTGGCCAAAACCGTATAGGCATCCGCGATTCCGCCGTTGCTGATCCATTGTTTCGCGCCATTGATCTTGTAGCCAACGACCACACCGTTTTCGCTAACCGGGTCCGCCGTAGTGCGAAGCGCTCCCAAGTCGCTGCCGGCTTCCGGCTCTGTGGCGCCGTAGGCGAATAACAATCCCTCTTCTGCGATGCGCGTCAGCCAGATCTTCTTCTGCTCCGGAGTGGCGCCGACCGTAATTGGGTCGCTGCCCAGGAATGTGGCCAGGACGGCCGTCGCGACGCCCAGATCGATGCGCGCCATCTCTTCACAGACGCAGTACACATCGACGGTTCCACCGCCCATGCCCCCGAACTCTTCAGGAATGAACAGCAGTTGAATGCCCAGCTTGTCCGGGCTGCACATGTGGCGGACGATTTCGAGCGGACACTCATCGCGCTCATCAAGCTCCCGGAGCACCTCGTCCGGCAGACGTTTCTTGGCGAAGTCCTTGAGCGACTTCAAACTCAACTTCAGCGTTTTGGCGGTAATCATTGGTCAGTTCCTCACTTTGCTGCGACGGTTCGCATTTCGCGGACTTTGTTGGTCAACTCCGGCAAAAACTCCAGGATGTCATCGATAACTCCGACATCCGCAACTTGAAAGATCGGGGCTTTGGGATTCTTGTTAATGGCGATCAGGAACGGACTTCCTTTAATGCCCGCCAGATGCTGGAAAGAGCCGCTGATGCCGCATGCCAGGTAGACCTTGGGCTTGACGGTTTTTCCGGACGAGCCCACCTGACGTGACTTCTCCAGCCACTTAGCGTCGACCACGGGTCTGGAGCAGCTCACCGCCGCACCGAGGACGTCAGCCAGTTCCTGCGCAATGGCCACATTATCTTTTTCCTGGATGCCACGGCCGATGGAAACGAGAATGCTGTGCTTGGTGATATCGACGTCACCCGCTTCGGCGACGAGTGTCTCCAGATAGCGCCGCCCTGCCGTGAGCGGGCCGACATCCGCCGACTTATCGACTACGACGCCGCTGGCGGAAGCACCTTCCCGCGGTTTGAATGCGCCCGGACGTATGGTAACCACTGCGCCCGAGGAAATGTCGCAACGAACGTGAGCGCTCACCTGCCCGCCGAATTCCTGACGGACTACTTTGAGGCTGGCGCCTTCAACCCCGGCGATATCCACCGCGTCTGAAACGAAGGCGGAATTCAATTTGATAGAAAGACCCGGCGCCAAATCGATTCCGAAGTGCTCATGGGCGGCCAACACGATACTGTCGCTCGGCAGCACCTTCAGCAGGGCTTTCCGTACCAACTCGGCATTGGGGTAAGCAAGAGCCTCATTTGCGATCTTCCAAATCTCAGCATAGGAAGAACCAAGGCCATTGCACGCAGCATCGAGGTCCGAACCCCAACCGGTGAGAATGGCCGTTGGTGAAGCAGCGGGATCGATCTTGCGCGCAGCAGCCGCCAACTCAAGCGCGGAATCGTCGGCCGCGCCATTCTTGTGCACGATGTAAGCGAAGATGCGAGCCATTATTTCAACCCTCCTTTGGCTGCCACTAATTCCAGAACTTTGTCGATGTTTTCTTCCCGGGTGCCGCTCAAAATCTCGGCTCCCTTGCCCAGCGTGGGGACGAAGTAGTCCACCCTTTTCACTTTGGCTCCGCTTTCCCCCACGGCACTTGGGTCAATTCCGAGCTTGGAGCTGTCGAAAGTTGGGATCGGCACAGACGCCACTTGCCGGATACCTCGCATGCCGACATAACGTGGTTCGTTGATGCCGGTCTGAATCGAGAGCACGCAAGGCAGATCAATCTCATTCATTTCCTTGTTGCCGCCTTCAATCTCCCGGCTGACTTTCAGCTTCTTGCCCTCCAGCACTTCAATGGAATTGACCAGAGAGGCGAACGGGTAATCGAGTAGCGCCGCCAGCATTCCACCAACTTGAGCGCCTCCATCCTCGGCCTGTACCCCGGTCAGGATCAGGTCATAGCTCCCCTTCTGCACGAAGGCCTTGAGGATGGTGGCAATGCCGCGGCCGTCCGATCCGGAGAAGGCATCGTCAGTAATCAGAATTCCATGGTTCGCGCCCATGGCCATCTCCCGGCGCAGAACCTCTTCGTCATCCTCGCCGCCAACTGTGGCGACCGTGACGCTTCCGCCGACTCGGGCGACGATCTGCAGGGCCTCTTCGACCGCATAGTTGTCCGGCTCGTTAATGGAATAGACCAACTCATCACGCTCGATGTCATTTCCGGCGCTGTTGAGTTCAATCTCGTTTTCCGAAGTGTCGGGCACTCGGCGCACACAAACTAGAATCTCCATAATTCACCTCTATGCTGCCACTGGTCCTTTCGTTTCCTTGACAATCAGAAGCAAGCCCGCATGGATCCTTTTGTCCCCAGTAAACGGCTCTGGACTATGAAGCCACACGAGTGCATCGTACTTAGGGCGACCATTTGCGGGTCTCTTCAATGCGCGAATGAGTTGACGCGAGCGTTTGTCGAGCTCACCACGTCCTGACTCGCTGATCCAAGGAGCAGCAAAACAAAGTCCGAGGCGCTGCTCCACATCTCCCAACCCTTCAGCGTCCTTGGACGCATCATTCAGCCGCTCATAAACCGTCCTCACTGACTCCTCGATATTCTTCTTCCCTGCAAGGTCCACGGCAAGGTACTTCGCTTCGCATTCAAAGGCTGTCTTGCTAGTTCTGATGTAGAGGTCACGTCGGCCTCGATGGTCTGGTTTGCCCCGACGTTTTGGTCTGTCGCATCCGTATTCTTCCAAGGCAGTGTTTCCACTTAGCCAAGCCGCTGCCGCCAGCAGGCCAGCTTGAGGCCTCTCCAGGTGCCAGAAGGAGAAATCATCTTCAGGCTCATATTTGACGTACCTTTCGTGAACCGTACCCAGTTCCTCGAAGATGGGCTTCAGTGATTTGAGCTCGTCTGATGCGTTTGAGGAAAAGGACACTTCCACGTCAAGTTTGACTTCGTTCTTCACGGTATTAAGCCTCCGTCCTAGAGATTTGTTGATCCACCAGTTCCGCCAGATCGATGGCGGTCATCTTTCCTTCGAGGCCTGCAACCTTGATCGCATCTTCTATATTCGTCATGCAGAACGGACAGGCCGTCACAATCACGTTGGCCCCGGCTTCCGCTGCCATCTGCACTCTTTTCACTCCCATTCGCTGATCTTCTTTTGGCTCGTAGAACAGCATCAGCCCGCCACCACCGCAGCAGAACGAGCGGTCGCGAGTGCGGCTCATTTCGACTCGCTTCAAACCAGGGATCGCATCCAGCACTTCGCGAGGGTCGTCGTAAATCTGGTTGTGCCGCCCCAGATAGCACGGGTCATGGTAGGCATACACGCTGTCTTTGTTCTCTACGGGATTGAACTTGATCTTGCCGGCCTTCACTTCGCGGGCGATCACCTGGCTGATGTGTTCGACCGGCGGCACATCTTTATCTTTGTAGTCGTGTTTCAGTGCGTTATAGGCGTGTGGGTCGGAAGTGACGATTCGCCGCACTCCAGACGCTTTGATGGCGTCCACATTGTGGTCGCGTAAGGCTATGAAAAGCGTCTCTTCGCCAAACCGTCTGACTTCATGGCCGCTGTCTTTTTCGGCCGCGCCCAGGATTCCGAAATTCTCGCCAACGTGGTCGAGGATCTTTGCCGTTGCCCGTCCGATCGCCTGCATCCGGTCATCGTAGGAGGTGATGCTGTCGACAAAGTACAAAGTGTCGGCGCTAGTTTTGCCGTTCAGCACTTTGACGTCGCAGGTCTGCGGGAAGTCTTTGGCCTTCGTCCAGTCGGCTTTCTTCTTCTCCATCTTGCCGTAGGGATTGCCGCGGCTCTCCAGCGCCTTCAATGGCTTTTGCAGGGACTGGGGCACGTTCCCTTCCTCGACCATGCCCCGCCGCAAGTCGACGATCTTGTCGATGTATTCCACCAGCAGCGGGCATTCTTCTTCGCAAGCCCCGCAGGTCGTGCAGGACCAGATTTCATCGTCGGAATAAATACCGCCAGACTCTTTGTCGCCAATCAGTGCCGCGCCATTGGTCGCGCGCCCGAGAACCGGATAATGCTGGAAGGCGTAGTCTCTCGCCTTGATGGTGATGAACCGCGGCGACAGAGGTCTTCCCACAGCATTTGACGGGCAGTTATCGGAACACCGCCCGCAGTCGGCGCAGGAATAGAAATCGAGCATTTGCTTCCACGTGAAATCTTCGAACGTCTTTACTCCGAACGATTTCACCTGATCCAGTTGCTCATCGCTCACGCCCCATCGCACCGGCTTCAGAATCTCGCGATCCAGCTTTGCGAAGTAAATATTGAAGAGGGAAGTCTCCACGTGGAACTGGATTCCAAAAGGCCGATAGCAGAGCAGGAAGTAAAAGGTCAGTTCATGGAGAAGATAAGCGCCGAAATAGAAACCACCCAGAGTGGGCAAGGAGACGGAGACCAGAGCCTTCTGCAACATCCACGGGAGTGAATATGTTGCCAGCGCTTCAATGGCTTGGCCCTGCTGTACCCCGCCGGCGGCCTTGGCGGCTGCAAACAGGCTGTCGGCCACCATCAGGATTGCGATCAGCCCTAGAAGAAAGATGGCATCGGCCGTGTGGGCTTTGCCGTACCTCGCAGGTACGGCGTAGCGTGCAGGCTTGAAAACCAGGCGGCGAATCACGGCGATCACCATGCAGAGGAAAACTATGGTGGCGGCGTAATCCGTGATGATGTTGTAGACAGGGCCGGCTCTACCGGAAAGGCCGGGCATGACGAAATCTTGGGAAACGCCGACAATCAGCGTAGTGAAAGCGCGCATTGCCAGGACGATGAAGCCCGCAAAGATGAAAAGATGAATAGTCCCTGCGACCCGGTAGCGTGGTTGCTTCCACTGTCCCAGCCAAAATTTCAGAACCTTCCCCAGCCGCTGCAATGGATGGTCAAAACGGAAGTCGCGCTCACCTCGAACGAGTGGCGCCAGGCGCTTCGCTACGATGTAGGAAAAACCGCCGACACCCAGAAGATGAATAACTAAGAACAGGACGCGGCCCTGGACCAACGCGGACTCCAACTGCGAAGCTGCCTGAGGAACTACCACCTTGCCACTCTCCTACTGACGATCGCTAAGCGATCAACTGCGTCAAGACTTTTCCCTCCTTAACCGGGGGACGTGTTGTGATTGTTGATTCGACCGAAGCGGGAGGCCGCGGGGGAATGGATGCAAGGACCGGCGCTGACGCTGATTCTGCCGCCGCTGTCGATGCAACCTTTGCCTTCGCGCGCACTCTCTTCTTCTTTTTCTTTTCTTCTTTCTTTTCGGAGGGTCTGACCTCCGCGGCCTCCCGCAGTTCCATGAAACTCATCTTCAGCAACCCTTCCAAACGCCGCAGATCCGGCGCTGCGTGCGCACATCCGCTGAATCCGAAATAGGCCGTGCCGTCATAGGTCAAGATGGCGCAGTTGAGCGTCATTTCGCCTCCGACCGGCACATAGGGATAGCAGCCCACCATCTTGTGGCCGAGCAGGTACAGCGGATACTGCGGTCCCGGCACATTGGTGCACACCATGTTGAAAGGCGTGAACGGAACCTGGCCTAAAATCTGGCCGCCCAGCGCCTGCGCCGGCGTTGGGAGCATGCCGATCAGACCGCCTGCCAAACTCACTAGTTCGGCGGCGTGCGAGCGTTTGAGAAACTCCGTTCGGCGATGAACAGCAGCCAGCAGCTTGAGAGGGTTACGGATATCCAACGGAATGGTGACCGGGACCAGGGAGATTCGGTTCCCCAATTCGCCCAGACTGTCGTTGCCGCGCAGGTTCACGGGAACCATCATGCGCAGCAGCCGCCCCCTAACCCGGTCGCCATGCCCTTCGACGTAGCGCCGGATAGTGGCCGTCACCAGCGCGAGAATGACGTCATTCACGCTGGTCTCACAGGTTTGTTTGATGGCTTTGACTTCTGCCAGTGGGATTTCGGCCCAGGCGAATTTTTGCGGTCCACGGTAGAGAACGTTGAACCGCAGCCGCTCGGTGCTGGCGCTGAGTTCCGGAAGGAGACGCGCGAATTCGTCCGTCGCCAGGCCTCCACCATTCGCGGCGAAGCGTTCCGCCATACTCGACAAATCCTGCGCCGCTCCCAAAATTCGTTTGGTGAACTCGGCATAGGAGTCGACGACGCCGTTCGTTAACGAGGTTAGGACGTTGCGCGGCGGGGGTACTCGGAGCCGAAGTTTTCGCTTGGGCAGGCGAGGCGCCACGGGGCTCGTATCCATCAGCACGTTCATGATGCCAACCCCGGCGATGCCATCGGCCAGGCAGTGGTGCAGGCGGAAGATGAGCCCGCTACGATTCCCTTTCAGCCCCCGCACCCAGGTCAGATCCCACAGCGGGTGCTGCCGGTCCATCACCTTGCTCAGAATCTTCCCTGCAAGCGTTTTCAACTCCGCGTCGGAGCCGTGCTTTAGCGTCACTTCCTGTACGTGCCTGCGGATGTCGAAGGTGGGATCGTATTCCCAACTGGGAAGGCCAATATTAAGCGGCGCGGGCACCACACGCTTCAGGTAGCGGGGAATCAGCGGCAACTTCGATTCGACAAACTGAACGCAATCTTCGAAAGGAACCTGCCCCTCAAACACGCAGACACAGGCCACGTTGAGGGGCATGCCCTCGCGCTCAAGGTGGAGGAAAACCGTGTCACCCCACGAAAGACGGTCGCCCTGTTGATTGTTCTGCATTGCAGCTCTCCTTGCAGTTGCCGACTTCAGTTGCCAATTTCACTTGCTGGCCATCGCGCCTCTCAGCTCACGAAAGAAAACCGCGAGGTTAGCTTCACCAGCTTGAGCACTTTGTAAACCCCGACGTTAACGTTGCGCAGCACGACCTTGACGCCTTTCTTGTCAGCCAGACCCGCGAGATCCGCCATCGCTCTGACGGCGCTCGGATCGATGCGGCGCACGGAAGAAAAGTCCAAAGCCACTTCGCCTTCGAGGCTGTCCAGTTTTTCTCCCGCCTCTTGCAGCGCCCGGACCACGCTCTCTTCATCGATCTTGAGCCAAACCGCGATCATTGCCATACGCACTCCCACTGCTACGCATTTTGTTTTTGAGAGGTACTGGCCACCTTCGCCAGGCCTCGCCCCTCATAAGCCTTCCAAAACAGTTCTTCCAGTTCGCTCATCAGCGGCATACGGGGGTTCGAGCGCCAGGACGGATCGTCGAAGGCAAGCTTGGTCAGTTCAGGCATGGCCCGCTCGAATTCTTCCCGAGAAATTCCCAGGTCCGCGATCGAACGTGGGACCCCCAATTGGTCCAGTAACTGTTCGGTCGCCGCCACCAGGTTCTTCACCTTTTCCTCGATCGTGTGGCCGCCCAGCCCCAGCAAATCCGCGATCGTGGCGTATTTCTTGTGAGCGAGATATCCCTTCTGGTACGGCGAGGGCACGAACTTGGTGGGCACGGACGCGTTATATGCAATCACGTGCGGCAAGATGAGCGCATTGGCCCGTCCGTGCGCCACACCGAAGCGCGCCCCGAAGGCGTGCGCCAGCGCGTGATTCACGCCCACCGACGCATTGGAAAACGCCATCGCCGCAATGCAAGCGGCATTGTGCATCTCGCTGCGCGCCTCTTCATCGCGGGGATGCTCGTAAGCGATCGGCAGGTACTTGAACACGATCCGGATCGCCTGCATGGCGTTGCAGTCGGTATAGGCCGAACCGTAACTGGAGACGGCAGCTTCCAGCGCATGAGTCAGACAGTCGATGCCGGTATCGGCGGTTAAACCCTTCGGCATGGACATGACAAATTGCGGATCGACGATGGCCACATCCGGAGTCAGCGAGTAGTCGGCCAAAGTCACCTTGCGCCCGTGCGCTTTGTCGGTGAGCACCGCAAAGGGAGTGACTTCGCTCCCCGTTCCGCTGGTGGTGGAGATGGCAATCAGCCGGGCCCGGTTCGTTTTCTCGGTCGGATACTGGACGACGCGCTTGCGTAGATCCAGAAAAGGCGCGGCCAGCTCTTCCAGGTTAGCCTCCGGCGACTCGTACTTGAGTTTCATGATCTTGGCCGCATCGATCACCGACCCGCCGCCCAATGCAATGATTTGGTCTGCTTTGTAGAAATTGAGTTCTTCCACTCCTTGCAGGATCACCTTGACCTCGGGCTCTGCGTCGGGAATCACCGAGACGTGAATGCGAGTTCCCTCGGGCAGGTAGCGCCGGACAATGTCTACGTGGCCGATTTGCTCCATGGAGGGATTCGTAACAATGATGGTCGAGCGCGACGGAAACTGGCGCACATTCTCCACCGCGTTCAGGTTGAAATAAATCTGATTGGGAACCCGGAACCACATATGGGCTTGTGTCCTCCGAGCCACGCGCTTGATGTTGAGGTAGTGATAGATATTTACGTTGTCCGTGGTGCTGTTGCCGCCACCGGTGCCGCATCCGAAGGAGAACGTGGGCACCAGATCGTTGTAAACCGCCCCCAGCGCTCCGACTGAGCCCGGCGAGTTCACAATGATTCGCCCCGCGTTCATCACCTCACCGAACTTGCGGATGATCTCATCGTTGCGCGAGAAAATAACCGCCGTATGTCCAAGCCCGCCGGCATGGTTCACGTCGATGCACACCTTGAGCGCCTCATCGGCGGATTTCGCCCGGTAGACCGCGAGCAGTGGAAACAGTTTTTCCACCGACAGGGGATATTCGCGGCCCACGCCTTGAATCGGCGCGATCAGAAGTTTGGTCTCCGGCTTCACTGCCAGACCGGCAAAGCGGGCGACATCAATAGCCTTCTGCCCCACTGCTGCGGCCTGCATGAACCCAGTGTTCGGGTCGATCACCGTGCGCGCCAGCAGTTCCGCCTCTTTCTCATTGCAGATGTGCGTGCCCAGTTCCTCAAATTTCTTCAGCACGAGGTCATAAACCTCATCGTCGATCACCACCGTTTGCTCGGAGGCACAGATGGTTCCGTTATCGAAGGTCTTGGAGAGGATGATGTCCACCACGGCGGTATTCAGGTCCGCCGTTTTTTCCAAATAGACCGGCGTGTTACCCGGCCCTACACCCAGCGCTGGCTTGCCAGAGCTATAGGCGGCTTTGACTGCCCCCGGCCCCCCGGTCGCATCGATCAACGCCACGTCTTTGTGCCGCATCAGGTAGGCATTATCCTGTAGCGTGTGCGACTCCAGGCAGCTGAAAACTCCTTCGGGCGCGCCATGCTTCAGCGCACTTTCATACATGATCTTCACCGCCTCGGAGCAACAATGCCAGGCGTTCGGATGCGGACTGAAAATGACCGCGTTGCGCGTCTTGATGGCCATGATGCATTTGAACAGCACCGTGGAAGTGGGGTTCGTAATCGGTGTCAACGAGAAGATGACGCCGATCGGTTCGGCGATCTCCACCAGATTCCGCTCCGGAAACTCGCGGATGACGCCAACCGTACGTTTGTCCTTGATGTAGTTGTAGGCAAACTCCGTGGCGCACATGTTCTTGAGGACCTTGTCTTCCATGACTCCGAGCTTGGTTTCCTCAACCGCCAGGCGGGCGAGATATTGAGCTTGTCCCAGTCCGGCCAGCACCATCGCTTTGACGATGCGATCCACATCTTCTTGGGTATATTGGGTAAAGACAGCGGCGGCAGTTCTGGCTTGACTGACTAGTCTCTCCAGGTAGGCAATCCGTTCTTCACTGAGGCTTTCTGCAGCCAGCGAGATCTGAACCCGCTCCTTCATTACTTCACTCGTAGCCATTGCTGCCCCCTGTAACCATCTGTCGGAGTTCCATGCCTAATAAGGAGCATGCTTGCTCGGATGTTCGCAGCGCTTGCGACCATGAGGACAATCGTCTGGTCGCTGATAAAAAACGGTTTAGTGCCTATGCGTAGTCAATGGGATGCTTGGCCCACCAGTGCTCATCCCGCACCTTGCCAATATTCCTCAAAGCACCACCAGCGGCGCTCGCGGTTAAGCGGCGGCTTTCCCAGGCGAACCCTGCGCCGAGGCCAATAGCGCCTCCCAGCAAACCGAACACCAATGCTCTGCCTACCGACTTCTGACGGGACCCTGGATAACTTCCCAACACGCCTAGGTATGCCCCCAGAGCGGCAGGCTTCAGGGCTCTTCGAACCGACTCGCCCAGATACGGAGTGAGAGCTTCTCCGTGAAGAAACGTTGCTCGACCAGAACGCGCTCCCTCAACTCCGGAAACGAAAAGCTTTCGGCTATAATCAGCATTCGCCTTCGACCACTCTCGTAAATCCATTGCGATTCCTCGCTGTCGCGGTTCCCAATCTGGAACGTTGAGTTCACTACACCACAGCGCCGACGCTGCGTCGGTAGCTTGGGTCACCCTGCGTTGTGAGGGCCATCACGGGAGTATGTTCGCTGGCGCACCTTGGCACAGCTCAATGCGCGAACTGTCCTTTGATTCTTCGGCTCTAAAACTGGGAGGATGCGCTATTTTGCAGGGTGGGAAGCTGTGTGACCTGCAACCCTCACGCTGCTCGGGGCACGGAGAAAGGCGTCTTCAAGGCAGGAACTAATCATTTCTTAGTGGGTGCAGACACAAACGCGCCAACGTGCCTTGCAGGTTCGCCAGGGCACGTTGGCGCACTACTTCATCGTTTACCGTAGGTCCGTGGCGGAAGGCGACAGAAATCCGCCACGCCACGTCTACGGCATTCTTTCAGCGCGTGTCAGGCGGCCGCAGCATGCGCCTTCTTGGTTGTCCGCTTCGCGCGATGCTCGACCTTGTGCGGCTTGTGCTCAGCGGCCGGCTTTACGATCACGCCCATCAATTCCTTCTGCGCGTCGACGTAGCTTTTCACGCCTTCGCGTGTCAGTTCAGCCAGCGGCAGGAAGGGAAACGGCCGTACGAGTTCCAGAGTTTTGCCTGCGGTTTTCACGCTGGCATTCATCTGGCGCCCAGCCACATCCACCAGCTTCTTCTGAGCATCGATCAACGCCTCGGTGGCTTGACGTGCCAGTTGCGACACCTCGGTCTTCTTGGCCTTCTTGACCCCGTTGGTGTGCTTGGATCCCGTAGCCTTCGCGGTCTCCTCGGCAATGACGTCCATGAAGTGCTTCTGGGCTTTCACAAAGCTCTCCATCGACTCGCGGGCCAGATCTACCAGGTGTTCGGTCTGGTACGGTTTCCCGGCCTTGGCGGCCTCCACCCAGGTGTGAGTTTGCTTGCCGGCGATCTTCAGGTACTCCTGCTGCAGGTGGATGAAAGTTTCCACGCTGCGGCCCAGCAGGTCAACCACAGCCTGCGCCGCAGGACCATCTCCAACACGTTCCTTCACGCCCGACATCAGGATTTCGTTCTGCTTTTGCCCCAGTTCAAGAAGGACCTTTTGCCCTTCAATGAAGTTCGTCACGCCCTCGGCAGCTACTTCGCTCAGAATGGCGGCCGGAGAATGATCGGGATCGGACAATTGTTGCCGTACCGAGTGCATCAAGTTTGCGTTTTGTCGCATCGCAAGGTCGAGCAGGATCCGTTGCGTGGCGAAGAAGCCCTGGACCCCCTGCTGCGCCCAGCCCGACAGAAGAGATACAAAGGATGACTCCCGGGAATGAGTTCGGGAGGATTCAGACTTTACTGTGGTTGGCATTTAACACCTCCAAGAATTGCTGCATTGCAGCATCAAGAAAACTATACGTCTTGCTGGGTTTTGTGTCAAGATATATCTGTCTTGTGTGCGTAGCAGCATGGGTGCACCAAAATGAAGGCATCTCCCGTCATCATCAAGAAGTATGGAAATCGCAGGTTGTACGATTCTTCCAATAGCAAGTACGTGAACCTCGACGACATTGCGGGTCTCATCCGGGAAGGGAAAGAGGTTCAGGTCGTCGATGCCAAGACGGGTCAGGACATAACCCGCGTCACCCTCACGCAGATCATCACCGAGGACGCAAAAGAAAGCCCGACGGGACTGCCCCTGGAACTTCTGCGCCAACTGATCGTCGCCTCCGACGAGGCGCGGCAGGAGTTCGTGATGTGGTATTTGAAGTCCGCCTTTGACACCTACCAGAAGGTGCAGGATGCGGTGCAGAGCCGGCTCGGTGAGGTACAATCCACCATTCTGTCGCCGGTAGACATGATGCAGAAGTTTCTGACCCCGGCGGCGTCGCCCCAGCCGCGAGCCCAGTCCGAACCGGAACTCGATGCTCTGCGCAAACGGGTAGCAGAACTTGAAACGCGCCTGGAGAAGGGCGCGCGAGGGAAACGACGGAAGGCCGCAAAACGCTAGCGTATGTGTCGTATTCGCGGACAAGTCGGAGAGGACATCTGGCCGGGGGATCGCATTCTCACTGCCCATATCCCCCGAACGTGCTATGGAGCCGCTGGGAGCGGAGAGCTATAATGCACAGTGGTAAGCATACGCCCCCCACGAGTACGCAGGGTGGAGGTGCGGGAATGCCGGACAGAGCCAGGACGAAATTGCGGACACCGAAAAAGGCAAGCCGTCCTTCGCAGTTCATTCGCAAGCAATCACCCCAAACTCACACGAAAGCCGACGCGTCCCTGTGGACCGAAGCTCTGTTTGGAGCTGAGGTTCTGCTGCTGCACGCGACCCCTGTCTACTACGGCTTTGGTGCGCCGCGCGGCGACGACTCTGGCGTAGTTCTCATTCCTGGTTTTCTTGGGACTGACCTTTATTTAACGGAACTCCACTCCTGGTTAGGGCGCATCGGCTACCAACCCTATTTTTCCGGGATCGGCATCAACGCCGACTGCCCGAACCTCTTGGTCCAGCGCCATCTGAGCGAGACCATCGAGAGAGCGCTGGACGAGACTGGACGGAAGATTCACTTAATCGGCCACAGCCTGGGAGGCGTGATCGCGCGTTCCGTTGCCGGCGCGCGGCCCAAAGACATCGCGTCGGTCATTACTTTGGCTTCGCCGATTCGCGGCACCGTGGCGAATCGTGCCGTCATCAATGCCGCCGATGCCATTCGCCTCCGCATCTTGCAGGAGCATGGCAGCAGCGTGTTGCCCCACTGCTACACCGGGCGCTGCACCTGCAATTTCGTGGACTCGCTCCGGCGCGACGTCCCGGATTCCATGCTCCAGACCGCCATCTACACCCGCGACGATGGCATCGTGGATTGGCGCTATTGCATGACCAGGAATCCTGCATCCGACTATGAAGTCCCGGGTACTCATATCGGAATGGCGTTTAATCCTTCGGCCTACACCATCGTCGCCGAGCGCCTGGCACTGGCCCAGTCTGCCGCATGAATTAGCGGCCGACCATCTCCAGCACAGCCCCAGTTTTCGTTTCCAGGTCTTCGATCAGTCCGCCCCGCCGCTCCAAGCGCAGCATCGCTCTCGCCAGACTGTTGTTTGCCACTTCAAAGCTACCCGCACAATTGGTCTTCAAGGTAGGGAAGGCGATGGATGCTCGACCCGGAGCCATCAATCGCCGCTTCCAGCCGTATTCCGTCCTTCGTCGAGCCACCAAAACTCCATCCCAATGAATCCGGATCTCTTCTGATCTCTTGCAGATTCCGGATTTCGTGTTCTTTGCCCTCATGCCAGAGCACAGCTTTGCGAAAGACCAATCCGAATGGCATTTCGTAGACCAAGGCTTCCAATGTGCTCGGACGCGCGTCGGATCGGGGAAAGTACGCGTGGGTCCAAGTCCAGAAGTTGCGATGCCGGTATCCACAGTTGTGTCCTTGAACCCCGAAACCCAAGGGGTTCCCCTCAACATTCTGGCCATCCATCGTGATCTGCCCGGAAAAAAGGGCGTCGGAGTGTGGCGTACGCGAAAATCCAATCCAGCCCTTGTTGCTGAGCGTGACCCGAAACGTGGAGCGATAGCGCAGATCCCATGAAATCGTGTGCCCCTCAACTTGCAGTGCACCTCGGCAGGAGTCTTCGCAGATTTCATTGTTGCCGATTCGCGAAGTGAAAAGGATTTTGCCTTCTGGCGCTGAGTTCCAGCCCCTCCAACGGAAATCCTTGAATGAAGCTTTGCGGTCTTCCATCCCGCGGAAACCATGTGGCCCACACTTGCACCGGCATTCCGCGAGGGTCGTCCCGGCAACCTCCCCGGCCAGGATTCATCAGCAAATACCGGAACCACCAAGCCCCGCTGCCGTCCGCCAGTCCCAGGCGAATGAACCAGACCTCGTAGCGGTGCCCGGCAGAAAGTGGTGAATAAAGTTCGTTCAGTGTTTTCACAGACTCATCTCGCGCGATCAGGGCTAGTTCGGGTCGGACACTCCTGTCCGACGCCTTTGACCTTGCTCTTGGTGTTGATCTTTATCGAAGGTCCCCTAGAAAACCAACCCTAAGACCTCTGTCACTCGTCTGGAGCTGGACACTCATATCTTAGCGCTCCTGGCGAAGGGAATCGGAGTTCGTCCCGCTAAGATCCCCCTGATCAGCATCCGGCGGGATGAGTGCTCCTCGACGCCAAGTTCGCTCGACGAATCGATCTGGGCTTTCGACTTCCCTAACTCCTGCAACTCCTATTATTTATACCGGCTTGTACGTATAGAAAGATACTCAACGCCGCATTACCGGAGTTCTCACCGATGACAAAACTACCGTCATGGGATTCCTGGAGCGCGGCGGCAAGGTTCGCACCGCTATCGTGGAGAACCGCCACAGAGATACCGTGCAGCCGATGGTGAAGAAGCATGTGCAAATGGGAGCGGCACTCTCCACTGATGAACTCGGCGGCTATCAGGGCTTGCATACTGAGTACGAACATCAAGTCATCAATCACGCGGAGAAATATGTCGATGGTCGCGTGCACACGAATAGTCTTGAGAATTTCTGGTCGCTCCTGAAGCGCGGGATTTCTGGGACTTACGTTGCTGTAGAGCCGTTTCACTTGTTCCGCTACCTCGATGAGCAAATGTTCCGTTTCAATAACCGTGCGACCAAGGACAATCCAATAAACGATGCCGACCGATTCGATCTTGTTGTCTCCCAGATCGTCGGCAAGCGCCTCACCTTCGCGCAATTAACGGGCAAGCCGAATTGAGCAAGGACTACCCGGAAATGGGCCGCTCGGCGGCAAGGCCGAGGCAAGCGGGCTAAGAAGTCGCCCGCTTTATTACTGCATGCACAAAATGTTCCAGTTGGAACATATCTCACAAATCTTCCGGTTGGAACATTCAGCCACTTCCCAATAGCTGGCATTTCTTGCGGCGCGCCTGATAGAGTTGTCCGAGGCAGCGGTAAACGGCCTCAGCAGCCAAGGTGGATGCATGATCGGCTTTTTCTCCATCCTCGCAGTGGGTTTCTTTCTGGGGATGCGCCACGCCACGGATCCCGATCACGTTATCGCCGTTACCACCATCGTCAGCAATCAGCGCAACAGGATGCGGGCGGCCCTGATCGGAGCATTTTGGGGCGTTGGCCACACGCTCACGATCTTCTTGGTCGGGGCTGGAATTATTCTCTTCAATCTTGTCATTCCGGTGCGGGTCGGGCTCAGCATGGAGCTATCGGTCGCAGTGATGCTGATTATCCTCGGCCTGTGGAATGTGGCCGGGTTTCTGCGAACGGTCCCTGCCGCATCCATGCCCGATCATGAGGCAGAGAAAGTTATTCACTCTCATCCCCACAGCCACGGAGATTACGTCCATAACCATGCGCACGCTCACCAGCACGAGAACCATCCCGACTCCGAGCATGCGCCCCTGGATTGGATGGACCGCGCATTTGGGAAGGTCAGCTTGTACCAATATCTTCGGCCGCTGGTGGTGGGCATCGTGCATGGACTCGCCGGTTCCGCGGCGGTGGCTTTGCTGGTCCTGACTACGATCCGAAACGTGCATTGGGCGGTTGCCTACCTGTTGGTTTTCGGCGTGGGCACGATTGCGGGCATGATGCTGATCACCATGAGCATTGCCTCGGCGTTCACGATGATGGGAAGGGGCCGTCAGAAGTTTTCGCGGCGGCTGGCGTTGGCTTCGGGCCTGCTCAGTCTTGGCTTCGGTCTCTTTGTCGCCTACCAGATCTGCTTTGTGAATGGCCTCTTCACCACCCATGCGCAATGGACACCGCGGTAGGACGACTCCTCAGGGACTGGCTCCGGCCAACACAAGTTGGCAAAGGCGGTCGACAAAGTCGGGCGTCAACTTGTCATGCCGGATGAGGAATCGCATGTAGATGGGCCCGTAGAGTGAATCGAGAAGCAGGTCCATGTCCACATCCTTGCGCAGTTCGCCGCGTTGAATCCCCTGGCGAAGCGTGGCGTAGGCCTCCCGGCGGCGGGGCCAGAGGAAGCGTTCGCGGAAAGCGGCGATCAAGTCGCTGTCGCTTTGCCCTCCGCCAAGCATGGCGGAAACAATGCGTCCGCGCCGGCTGCGAAAGATCTTGACGACCTGACGCATCTGCTGGCTCAAGTCCGTGTAAACGGAACCGGTATCGGGGAAGTGGAGCTTGCGGCTCGTGCTGCTGGCGAACGCGTCCGCGATCAGCGCGGCCTTGTTGGGCCACCAGCGGTAAACCGTTGCCTTGCCCACGCCTGCGTGCGCCGACACGGCTTCAATGGTGAGATCGGAAAAGCCATTCTCTCCCAAGAGTTTCAACGTACTGCGCAGGATGGCCAAGCGGGCCTGTTCGCTACGCGGGCGCCCGGGAGCGCGCGCGCGACTCCCTCCACTGCGATTTCCACGAGCCAGAGCCTTTTGGCGCATGACCTCATCCCGCCCTGTAATCAAAGCCGGGTTAGAATCCGATACGCTTAGTATCGAATCTAAGTATAATCGAATATCAAGTCCGCGGGGTTCTCTTCGCATCGTGCGGTGCAACCCCCATTCGAACTGTGGAGCGGCTCCTAACCAATGTGGATTGTCGCATTAGCGCTCAGGCGTCCCTACACCTTCGTTGTGATGGCGATCGTCATTCTTATTCTGACGCCGATCACAATTCTGCGGACGCCCACCGACATCTTCCCGGATATCGACATCCCGGTGGTTTCAGTGATCTGGTTCTATACCGGGATGTCGCCCCAAGACATGGCCGACCGTATCGTGGGCAACTCCGAGCGCGGCATTACCACGACCGTGAACAATATCGAACACATGGAGTCTCAGTCGGTATACGGATTGGGCGTCATCAAGGTCTTTTTCCGCCCGGGCACGAACGTACAGGGATCCATTGCTCAAATCACGGCTATCTGCCAGACCGCCGTGCGCGGCATGCCGCCCGGCACCACGCCGCCGCTGATCATCTCCTATAGCGCCTCCACTACGCCAATCATTCAGCTTGGACTGAGCAGCAAGACCCTGCCCGAGCAGCAACTCTTCGATCTGGGCCAGAATTTCCTGCGTAGCTTTTTGGCCACAGTGCCCGGAGCGGCTACGCCCTATCCTTATGGCGGCAAAATACGCCAGATTCAGGTCGACCTGGATTTGCCGAAGCTGCAGGCTTACGGGCTTTCACCCCCTGACATTGTCAATGCCGTCAACGCGCAGAACATAATCCTTCCGACCGGCACCATCAAGCTGGGCCCGACGGAATACAACGTTGAGATGAACGGAACGCCGCAGACCATCGCGGAATTAAACGATCTGCCGGTGAAGACAGTCAACGGCTCCACGCTCTATATGCGCGATGTCGCCCACATCCGCGACGGCTTCGCGCCGCAGACCAACATTGTGCGTCAGGATGGTAACCGCGGCGCGCTGATGTCGATCTACAAGAATGGCAAGGCCTCAACGCTGCAAATTGTCGCTGCGATCAAGAACATTGTGGCGCTCGCGGCACAATCTCTGCCACCGGAGTTGAAGGTAACCTCTCTGTTTGACCAGTCGTTGTTTGTGCGCGCCTCGATCTGGGGTGTGGTGCGCGAGGCGGCGATCGCCGCACTTCTTACTGCCGTCATGATCCTAATCTTCCTCGGCGACTGGCGCCCCACGATCGTTATTTCCATCTCGATCCCGCTTTCCATTTTTGTTTCGATCATCGCGCTGGGCGCCATCGGCGAGACCATTAACATCATGACCCTGGGGGGATTGGCGCTTGCGGTCGGCATCCTGGTGGATGACGCCACGGTAGAAATTGAAAACATTGAGCGCAACCTCGCCATGGGCAAAGAGATGAAGCAGGCGATCCTGGATGGCGCGCAACAGATCGCCGTGCCCGCATTCGTCTCCACGCTGAGCATCTGCATCGTGTTCGTGCCCATGTTTTTTCTGACGGGCGTGGCAAAATTCCTGTTCGTTCCCCTGGCGGAGGCGGTAAGCTTCGCCATGCTGGCCAGCTACCTGCTCTCGCGAACCCTCATCCCCACGCTGGTGATGTACATCATGCGCGGACACGAGCACCGTGCGGATGCGCCGAAGTCGCCCTTCGGCCGCTTTCAGCGCGGCTTTGAGCGCAAGTTCGAAGATTTCCGCCGGGGCTACGAGCAGCTGCTGGAAACCACGCTGGAGCATCGCGGCGTGTTCGTGCTGTGCTTTCTGGCGTTTTGCCTGCTCTCGCTTGGTCTGTTCATGTTCCTGGGGGAAGACTTCTTCCCGCAAGTGGATGCCGGCCTTCTGCGGCTGCATGTGCGTGCCCGGCCTGGCTTGCGCGTGGAAGAAACGGCGCGGCTCTCCGACCAAGTCGAGGGCGTCCTGCGGCAGGAGATTCCGAAGGATGAATTGCAGACGGTTCTCGACAACATCGGTCTGCCCAACTCCGGCATCAACCAGTCTTACAGCTCGAATGGAACCATCGGCATCGAGCGATGTCGAGATCCTGATCGCGCTCGATCCGGAGCATCACCGTCCCACCGCCGGGTATATCCGGCATCTACGTGAGGTGTTGCCGCGGCGCTTTCCCGGGGTGGAGTTTTTCTTCCAGCCGGCCGACATCGTTACGCAGATTCTGAACTTCGGCTTGCCCGCGCCCATCGATGTGCAGATCGTGGGCACGGACATGGGCAGCAGTTATCGTATTGCGCAACAGATCGCCAACAAAATGCGGCACATTCCCGGCGCCGCCGACGTCCATGTGCAGCAGTTGCTTTCTCTGCCCACGCTGCATATGGACATCGATCGCACGCGGGTCACGCAGGTGGGGCTGGCGGCGCGCGACGTAGCGCAGAGCGTGCTGGTTTCTCTGAGCGGCAGCTTCCAGACGGCGCCCAACTTCTGGCTCAATCCGCGCAACGAAATTACTTACCAGGTGGCTGTGCAGTCGCCGCAATATCGCATGACCAGCATGCAGGACCTGATGGCCATACCTGTGATCTCGCCGCAGGGTCCGCAGCTGCTGAGTAATCTGGTGCAGTTGTATCCCGTGGCGCGGCCCGCGACGGTAAACCATTACGACGTGCAGCCGGTCATCGACGTTTATGCCAGCACCCAGGATCGCGACTTGGGAGCGGTCGCTGCGGACACCGATAAAGTGCTCAAGACGTTCGACGGCCACTTGCCTCGCGGTACCCACATCGTGGTGCGTGGACAGGTAGCCACCATGCGCTCGTCATTCTTTGGGCTGGGCGCGGGATTGGCCGGAGCCATTCTGCTCGTCTATTTGCTGATTGTCATAAACTTCCAGTCGTGGCTTGATCCGTTCATCATCATCGCCGCCTTGCCGGGAGCCCTAGCCGGGATTTGCTGGTTTCTGCTGCTGACCCGTACTACGTTGAGCGTGCCGTCGCTTACCGGCGCGGTGATGTGCATGGGCGTGGCCACGGCCAACTCCATTCTGATGGTGAGCTTCGCGCGCGAACAGATAGATGAGGGCATTCCCGCGGTACAGGCCGCCGTTGCCGCCGGGTACACACGTATGCGTCCGGTGCTGATGACGGCGCTGGCTATGATCATCGGCATGGTGCCCATGGCGCTGGGCTTTGGAGAAGGGGGCGAGCAGAATGCACCGCTGGGCCGCGCCGTTATCGGCGGACTGCTGTTCGCCACGGTCGCTACCTTGTTTTTTGTGCCGAGCGTGTTTGCCATGTTCCATGGCCATCGGGAGGCCAAGCGTGCGCGCCAGGGGCAACTGTAAATAAGGGTGTGAACAGTTTTCGCGGGAATTGGAGTTTAGCATGAGTGCAGAAAACCAATCCAAACCAATGCCGGGGGATGCGCAGCCGTCCGAACCGGGCCGCGACGCTCAGCGGCCGCAACCGGCCCAAGACAAAGAGCACTATGCGCACGGTGCTCAGGCCCAGCGTGACGAGGAAATCGAAGCGATCCAACAGCACTCCCGGCATCAGCATCCTGGGATTCAAAAGCCGCCCGAACTGCCTCCCGCACCTGGACGCAAGGCTGTGATGATGGTGGCCGTGGCGCTGCTGGTGCTGCTGCTTGCGGGCGGGCTCACACTCTGGGAACATGCGAGCCACGAACGCGCCTTGGCCAAAGAGACGGAGCGCGAAACGGTGCCGACGGTCGCCGTGGTTTACCCGCAGGCTGAAAAGCCTGACGAAGACCTGGTGCTGCCCGGTTCGCTACTGGCCTATGAGGAGTCTCCAATTTACGCCCGGACCAGCGGATATCTTGTGCGTTGGTACAAAGACATTGGAAGCCGAGTGAGCAAAGGCGAGTTGCTGGCAAAGATTGATGCTCCCGAGGTGGATCAGGAACTGAACCAGGCCCGAGCCGCGCGTCAGCAGATTGTCGCGCAAATGGAGTTGGCCAAGATCAGCGCAGACCGCTGGGAGAACCTGCGCAAGACCGACTCGGTCTCGGCGCAAGAAGCGGACCAGTACGAGAGCGGATACAAGCAGAGCCAGGCCAACCTGGCCGCCGCTGACGCCAACGTGCGGCGCCTCGAGCAGCTTGAGGGCTTCAAGGATGTCTATGCTCCGTTCTCCGGCGTGCTCACACGCCGCAACGTCGATCCGGGCGCGCTGATCAACGCTGGCGCTGGCGCCGCTGGCCGCGAACTGTTTGACCTTGCGCGAGTCGATCCCCTTCGGGTTTACACCAGCGTTCCGCAGGCCTACGCGCCGTTCATAAAGGTTGGCGCCAAGACTGCCATCACTTTGCAGGAATTTCCTGGCAAGAAGTTTTTCGGCACGGTGGCGCGCACGGCGGAAGCCATTGATCCGGCAACGCGAACTCTGCTGACAGAAGTCGACGTGCCCAATAAGGACGGGCGTTTGTTGCCCGGTTCGCTCGGGGAGGTGCACTTCACCGTCAGCTCGGGCGTGAACAAGGTCACGATTCCGGTGAACGCGATGCTGTTTCGTGCGGAAGGCCCGCGCGTCGCGGTGGTCGGTCCCGGCGGCAAGGTACAGCTTCGTCCCATCAACATTGGACGCGATTACGGCGCTACGTTGGAGGTTCTTGGCGGCGTCTCTCCAACCGACCAGGTAGTCATTAACCCTGCGGACTCGCTTGAGGACGGACAGCAGGTGAACGTCGTGCAACCGCCGCCGAACCAGCAGCAAGGCCCGGCGGCGCAGGGCCAGCAAAAAGGCGGCACGTCGTGAAGCGAGCCGCAATCCTAGCCGCTCTGGCATCGCTCACGCTCGCTGCTGGATGTACCGTCGGTCCGCGTTACAGCCGGCCCGCGGCTCCCGTGCCGGCGCCGGATGCGTGGAAGACGCAGCCGCCATGGGAGCAGGCTGCGCCGAAGGACGCTATTCCCAAAGGCGCGTGGTGGCAGATTTTCCACGATCCCGCCCTCAACGCCTATGAGCAACAATTGCTCCAGGCTAATCAGTCTCTGGAGGCCGCGCGCGATCGCCTCGCGCAAGCGCGGTCGTTGGCGCGGGCCGCGACTGCGGAGATGTTTCCGCAGCTTTCGGCGGACCCCAGCGCGGTGCGGGAGCGCGGCTCCGGGAATCGTCCTCTAAACGGCGTGGTGCAGTCCACCCAGCCGTATACGCAGAACGTTTTCGCAGTTCCATTCTCGCTCAGCTATGAGGCCGATCTGTTCGGACGCGTGCGGCGGAACGTGGAAGCCGCCAACGCCTCCCTTCAGTCCACGGCCGCCGATCTGCAAAACGTGCAGTTAGTTCTTACCGCCGAACTCGCGGCCGACTATTTCTCGCTGCGTGAGTTGGATGCCGAGTGGCAGGTGGTGCAGGAATCTGTGGGCTACCAGCGCAAGGGGCTGGATCTGGTGAATAACCGCCACAACGGTGGCATTGCCAGCGGACTGGAAGTCGCGCAGCAGTCCGCGCTGCTCGATTCCACGTTATCGCAGCTGGCGCTGGTGCAGCAGTCGCGCGCGCAGTATGAACACGCCATCGCGGTTCTGGTAGGCCAGGCGGCTTCCAGCCTCAGCGTGCCCGTCGCACCGTTGCAGGCTACACCCCCGCCAGTCCCGCTTGGAGTCCCCTCCGACGTGCTGGAGCGCCGTCCCGACATTTCCACGGCCGAACGCCAGATGGCTTACCAGAATGCTCAGGTCGGGATCGCGCACTCGGCCTTTTATCCGCACATCACTCTAAGCGGTTCCGGCGGATGGCAGAGCCGGGACCTCGGGCCGCTGCTCAACGCACCCAGCCTCTTCTGGTCTCTCGGTGCAGACGCCTTGCAGCCCATCTTCGAGGGCGGACGAAACCGCGCCAATCTGGCCGCCGCACGCTCCGCCTATGATCAAGCCGTGGCCAACTACCGCCAGTCGGTGCTCACGGCGTTTCAGGAAGTCGAGAACGGCATCAGCAATCTAAGCACGCTCTCGCAGGCTCTCGCCACGCAGGGAGCGGCGGTCGAAGACGCGCGTCGCGCCCTGGCCATCGCCAACAATCGTTACATCGGCGGCGTGACCAGTTACCTCGATGTCATCACTGCGCAGACTACGTTGCTCACCAGTGAGCGGCTGGAGACGCAGTTGCTCGGGCAGCAGATGGTCAGTTCCGTCTATCTGGTGAAAGCCCTCGGCGGCGGCTGGGACGCCAGCCAAATCAAAGACGAGCAGGTTCATCCGCAAGCTGGCCAGATTTTGCAGCCATGAGCGTTACCCCGTTCGAGTTTCGTGGTTAGCTGCATTGCTTTTCACTCCAAAGCGCGACGGAACGTCGCGTGTTGACAACAGCAGCAAACAAGCCTACTATTATAGCTGGGGGAAATATCTCTTCTTACTCTTTTGGCTTCGGGAGTAGATCGATCCCATCTGAAGCTTTTCCCGTTAGCGCCACTGAAGATTGCGTTTACGACACTGCCAAGCCTGTGTCGGATCCACTTGCGTTGATTGTCCTAAAATCCGGAGAGGAAAACCCATGAAAAACACCAAGTTTCTTGTGAAAGTGAACCGTGGCGGCGCTCGAGCTGCTGAATACGTTTTGCGAGTGGACCGGAGTCCCATTCAGACCACAACCAACCGAAAGCTGGCGCTGGCTATGGGGAGATTCACGGCCGAAGACGCCATCAAATCCATACAAAATTCCCGCTGCAGCCCGGAGTTAATCTCAGTGCAGGTCTGACGCGTGCTAACTCTGTCCGTTCTGATGTCTAGCTGCTGAGTAAACCGAAGCAGTTCTTTCCAGATTTACTATTCGCATCCAAGTCCGCGGCATGGGCGCGCTCGCGCCTGTCGCTGCTTACGTCTGGGTGTGGCGTACGCTATTGGGCTTTGAGCCACTCAAGGCGAAGAACAGGATGTAGAGATAGCAGATCACCGGCACGATGAGAGCAAAGTGAAGGCCCTGCCCCCATATCGTTCCGCCATACGACTTGGCGTTGATGAGATCGGCGGTCTTTCCCACCAACCACGGGATCGCCGCGCCACCTACGATAGCCATGATCAAAACACCAGAACCGTCACCCGTGAGCGGACCGAGCTCGGCCACGCCCAGAGTAAAGATGCTCGGGAACATGATGGAATTGAAGAAACCGACCAGCAAGATTGACCACATTGCTACCGGACCATTGCTCAGAACTGAAATCGTCACCAACAGTCCTGCCATTACCGCACAGACCGCAAGTACCGGTCCAGTCTTGACCTTCTGCAGGACAGCCGATCCGATGAACCGCCCCACCATTGCACCTCCCCAATAGAGCGAGATGTACTTGGCCGCTACGCGTAACGCTTCCTGATAGCGATGTGCTGCGTCCGGAAAAGCGGACGCTGACGCTAAGTGACCAATGTTATCCAAGGCAAGATAGTTCGCAATTGAACTGCCGATGGCGACTTCTCCCCCCACATACACAAAGATCGCAATTGCCCCGAAGATGAGATTCGGATGGTGCCAGATCGAGTCGGCAACTTTTTCTCCGATGTGATGTTGCGCGGATTCAATCTTCGGAAGCTTAAAGCTTCCGATCAAGACGGCGAGCAAAGCGAGAGTTGCTCCAAGAAAGACGTAGGGCTTGATAACCGAGGCAGCCTGTTGAACGGGGTCGACTGCAGCAACGGCGGCTGCACTCAGAATAAAGAGTCCGCCAATCCACGGTGCAACCGTTGTGCCCAGAGAGTTGAAGGCCTGCGTCAGATTCAAACGGCTGGAAGCCGTGCGCGCTGGTCCCAGCACCGTGACATAGGGATTCGCCGCGACCTGGAGCAGCGTGATGCCGGCGGCAAGGATAATTAAAGCCGCCAGAAAGAGCCCGAAGGAAGGCACCTTCGCCGCCGGCACGAACAGAAACGCGCCAATGCCCATGGTGAGAAGACCCACAACCATGGCTCGCTGATAGCCTAGCCAGTCAATGATCTTGGCAGAAGGAATGGAGAAGACAAAATAAGCCGAGAAAAAAGCCGTCTGCACCAGCATGCTCACCGCCAACTTCAAGTTGAAAACCTGCTGGAAGTGAGGAATCAACACGTCGTTCAGTGACGTTATTGCACCCCACATGAAAAACAGCGTAGTCACCACCGCCAGCGGCGCCCCGTACGAGGAAGAAGTCTCAGGCGCGGTAGCGGCGGTGGAAGTCCGCGGCGGAACGATTGCCATGGTGAATTATCCTTTTGCCTTAACCCCAGCCAGCTTTACCGTTTTTGCATGATAGCATCGCGGACCGGCAAACGGGGGCGTCGCAAAAGCTTCTTAGGATGGGTAAGGATGAAAAACGGGTTTCGGCTTCGCCTGCTCAAGAAGGCCGTACACCATGGTTAAGGCGCCATGGCCTCGATCTTCACCAGCCAGTTCGCCGGTTCGGGGAGGATGGCGAATGTAGGGAGCTTGCCCCGCACCATGGCAACTTCGTCACAACGGTGAAACCTGGGACAGACGTGGCAATCCTTGTAAATTTTGTCGGGAAGATCCTCCCGCCGTGCCATCGCGAAACCCTGGCGCGCAAAGAATTCGGGAGCGCGCGTGAACAGGCAGATGCAATCCACCCGGTGCCGTTTCGCCTCGCCCAGCAAAGCCTTCATGAGTCGGCTGCCGCCCCCTTGACCTTGCGCCCGAGGTCCGACTGTGATCGAGCGAATTTCGGCCAGATGTGTGCCGTAAAGATGCAGCGCACCGCACCCAATGATGCGGCCTTCATTTTCCAGAACCACAAAGTCTCTTACGTTCTCGCAAATCTCCGCCAGCGTGCGGGGCAGCAAGGTGCCGTCGACCGAATAAGCCGAGATCAGTTCATGGATGTGCTTCGCATCCGGCAAAATGGCTTTACGCGTGCGCATGGGAATTGACCTCCTCGCGTAGAAACTCGATTTTCTTCCTAGCCGCAACAATCCCCTGCCGCACCCGGGCCGGCGCTGTGCCGCCCACAACATCGTGGATTGCCAACACCGAAGCCGGCTTCAAGCAGTCACGAAAGCCCTCATCGAATACAGGATTCAGTGCACGCAGCTCATCCCGCGTCAGGTCTTCAAGCTCACAATGCTTTTCCACGCACAGCTTCACGGCGTTGCCGATCTGCTCATGCGCGAGACGCGAAGGCACACCGCGGTTGACCAGGTAAGTGGCAGCCGCCCATGCGTTCATGAATCCCGCCTGCGTCGCCTCGTTCATGCGCGGGTGGTCAAACTCGACTGCTTTCATCCACCCGGCGACCAGCGGGAGCAATCCAAGCGCCGTGTCCGTGGCATCGAATAGCGGCTCCTGCGTTTCCTGCAAGTCTTTGTTGTAAGCCAGAGGCAGGCCTTTCAGCGCAACCATCAGGGCGGTTGCGCTTCCGATCACGCGGCCGGCCTTGCCCCGCACCAGTTCCAGCAGATCTGGATTTTTCTTCTGGGGCATGGCGCTGCTGCCTGTGGAGTAAGCCTCAGGCAACTGGACAAAGCCAAATTCCTGAGAGGAAAAGATAATCATCTCTTCCGCCCACCGGCTCAAGTGCAACCCCAGAAGCGAAAGCGTGTTGACGAACTCAAGAACGAAATCGCGGTCGCTGGTGGCGTCAATACTGTTCGCCGTCGGAACATCGAAGCCGAGTTCATCCGCCATGGACGCGCGATCAAGGGGCAGAGTCGCACCAGCCACGGCGCCCGATCCCAGTGGACACACGTTCAAACGATTGCGGCAATCGGAAAGCCGGCCGGCATCCCGCAAAAACATTTCGACATAAGCCAGCAGCCAGTGTGCAACCAGCACAGGCTCAGCCCGTTGCAAATGAGTGTAGGCCGGCATCGCAGTGCTTCCGGCCTGTTCGGCTCGGTCGGTGAAAGCGCCGCACACGTCGGCTACTTGGCTTCGCAACTCATCGATCGCTGCGCGCACATAAAGCCGCAGGTCGGTGGCGATCTGCTCGTTACGGCTGCGCCCGCTGTGCAGCTTATATCCCACCTCGCCGATGCGCGCCACGAGTTGCTTCTCAACGAAGTGATGCACGTCTTCGGCTTCATCGTCTCGCACAAAGGCTTGGGACGCAGCGGCGCTTTCACCAATTTTCTGCAGCCCTTCAAGAATACTGATGAGTTCGTCGGGAGATAGCACCCCAGCGTTCTTCAGGGCGCGGGCATGGGCTCCGCTCGCAGCCAGTTCGTAACGCAGCAGCCGCCGGTCGAAGTCAAACGACCGCTGCCAGCGTTCGAATTGCGGGTCCAGCGGCTGCCGGAACCGCCCCGACCACATCTTCATCGCGTAACCTCCAAGCGAGTGCGCGCGCGCGTACGCGAAGGCAGCCCGAGGATTCGAATGAAACCCTCCGCATCTTTTTGGTCGTAACCGTCGCTCATGGTGAACGACGAAAGATCGTTGCGATAGAGCGATTGCTCGGACTGACGGCTCACGACGGAAACGTTTCCTTTATACAGAGACAGCGTCACACTGCCGGTCATCTGTGTCTGTGTGCTGGCGACGAAGGCATCGAGCGCCTCACGCAGCGGCGTGAACCACAAACCAAAGTAGACGAGCTCCGCGTACTTCAGCCCGACGTGCTGTTTGAAGTGGGCGACCTCGCGCTCCAGGCAGAGCGATTCCAGCTCGCGATGCGCCGTAACCAGCAGGGTTCCGCCGGGCGTTTCATAACATCCGCGCGACTTGATTCCGACAAAGCGGTTCTCCACCAGATCCACCCTGCCAATGGCGTTGCGCGCACCAACTTCGTTCAGCAACTCCACCAACGACACCGGATCAAGCTTCATGCCATCGACCGCGACCGGAATCCCCTTTTCGAAGCCGATCGTCACCTGCTCGTTCTTGTCGGGCGCCTCTTGCGGCGAGCGTGTCATCTGCCAGGTTGTAGACAGCGGGGCGTTTCCGGCATCTTCCAGTTCTCCGCCTTCGTGGCTGAGGTGCCACAAATTACGGTCGCGGCTGTGGATCTTCTCGCGGCTCGCCGCCACCGGGATGCCGTGCTGCTCGGCGTAATCCAGGCATTCTTCGCGGGATTTCAGAGACCACTCCCGCCACGGCGCAATCACCTTCAGCTCTGGCGCAAGCGCCTGATAAGTTAACTCAAAGCGAACTTGGTCGTTCCCCTTCCCCGTGCAGCCATGCGCCACGGCTATCGCCCCTTCGCGCAAAGCGGCTTCGACTTGATGTTTTGCGATCACTGGACGCGCCAGCGATGTCCCCAGCAGATACTTATGTTCATAGACCGCACCCGCTTGCAGCGCCGGAAAAACGTATCCGGTCAGAAACTCCTCGCGGAGATCCTCCACGATCACCTTGCTTGCGCCGGTGGCATATGCCTTCTCGACGACGGCATCAATGTCATCTCCCTGGCCCACATCGGCGACCATCGCGATGACGTTGTAAGAATAATTCTCTTTGAGCCACGGAATAATAATGGAGGTATCGAGTCCTCCGGAGTAGGCGAGTACAACCTTTTCAGGCATGAGCACTCCTCGCGGGCAGGCGATCACCGCCGCCCAGCAGCAAATAAAGAATAGCTTTTTGTACGTGCATGCGGTTCTCCGCCTGCTCGAAGACCACCGACTGCTGCGAGTCTATCACTGCGTCCGTCACTTCCAGCCCGCGATGCGCCGGCAGACAGTGCATGAATACCGCATGGGACGCGGCTTCCGCCATGAGGTCCGGGTTAACTTGGTAAGGTGGAAAAGTCTTCGCTCGCTCACGCTCTTCCTTCTCCTGCCCCATGCTCGTCCAAGCATCGGTGTAAACCGCGTCGGCTCCGGCAACCGCCTCATGTGGATCGGTGAGTAAATGAATCCCAGCGCCGGTCTCTTCGGCAATCTCGCGTGCATCGGCGACAATCTGGGGATCGGGCGCGTAGCCTGCCGGAGTCGCAACCCGGATCGACGATCCGAGGCAAGCGCACGTCAGCAGCAATGAGTGCGCCACATTGTTGCCGTCGCCGACATACGCCAGGCAGCGGTTCTTCACCTCTCCGAACCGCTCCAGCAGCGTGAGATAGTCAGCCAAGGCTTGGCATGGATGCTCCAGGTCGCTGAGCGCGTTAATCACCGGAATCGAGGCGTGCTGTGCCATGCCCTCGATCGTGAGATGAGAGAAGGTGCGGAGAACAATCAGGTCCACCCAGCGCTCCAGATTGCGGGCCACATCGCTCAACTTTTCGCGGGCATCGATCCGCCCGTGAGTTTGATCGACGAACATGGCCGTACCGCCCAAGCCCACCATCCCCGCCTCGAACGTCAACCGGGTTCGCAGAGAAGGCTTTTCAAAGAACATGACGATCTGTCTGCCCGTGAGCGCCCTCCGAAAATCCGCTGGACGTGACTTCATGATTCCAGCCAGATGCAAGACTGCATCGACGCCGGCGGGGCCGAGATCGCGAGTCGAAACCAAATCGGGGCACCAAAACACTTGCGGCACACGCGAGGAAGCGGCCGCCATTCTGCCTTGCACATGACTATTCAACTTTGACTCCTTGCGCTGGCCCTGCGTATCCGCGGGTTGCGATTTGTACTTGGAATGCGCAGCGACTGATTCACTCATGAACAGGTAACCTCCGTACCGCACGACAGCTTGATCAAATAGAACTGCGGCAAGACCTCCGCCTTGGTCGCGGGCAAAATTCTCACTCGTCCCACGCCTTGTTTCAGCGCCCGCCCGCAAGCCTGCAGCTTGGGCAACATGCCGCCGCTGATGACCGAGCCAGCCACCAGTTCGGCGGCCTGCTTGGTGCTCAGCCACGGCATCACGCTGCCTGCCGCATCTCTCACCCCGGGTACGTCGGTGAGAAAAATCAGCGTGTTGGCGCGGCAGGCTGCGGCGCAAGATGCGGCCATTTCATCGGCATTCACGTTGTAGTATTCGCCATCGGCGCCCAGTGCCAGAGGAGCCAGAACCGGGATTCCTCCCTGCTGCCACGAAGCTTCGATCCAGCACGGGTCCGTGAAACAAATCTCCCCAACAAATCCCAGGTCGCGGCCGGGAACATACTTCTTCCGTGCGCGAAACGCCATGCCGTCGCCGCCGCAGAATCCAACGGCCGGCATGCCCGTTGACTGAATGGCCGCCACCAGTTTCTTGTTGATAACTCCGGCCAACACCATCAGCGCCACATCCCGGGTCTCAGCGTCGGTGACGCGCAGGCCCTCCACAAATTCGCTCTTCTTCCCCAATCGATTCAGCATGTGGGTCAGCGCACTGCCGCCGCCATGAACCACGGCCACGCGGTGGCCATCCTGCGCCAACTCCGCGATGGACCGCGCACATTTGCGCAGCGTCCCCGCATCTTCAATCGCTGCTCCGCCAATCTTCACCACGATGGTCACTGCAATCCCTCCCGCTCTTCCCACTGATACATCAGATTCATGTTCTGCACTGCCTGTCCTGCCGCGCCTTTCAGCAGATTGTCCACGCAAGAAACCAGCACCAAGCGTCGGTCGTCCTCCGCCAGACAAAACCCCAGATCGCAGTAGTTCGTATGCAGCGAAAACTGCAGCTGCGGCAGCTTCGGCGTTGCAAATACGCGCACCCAATGTCTGCCCGAATAAAAATCCCGCAGGCAGGATTCCACTTCCGCCGGCTTCATCGCCCGGTTCAGATGGACGTAGATGGTCGACAGAATGCCTCGCGGAATCGGCAGCAAATGAGGTGTGAAAGTCAGTTCCGCGTCTTCCAACCCCAATTGCTCGACCATCTCTCCCAGATGCCGGTGATTGAACACGGAGTAGGCGGTGAGATTATCGGCCACCGAAACGAAATGAGTGCGCGACGTAGGCGCCTTGCCCGCTCCGGAAACTCCCGACTTCGAGTCCGAAATGATCCCACGCTCCCGGTCGACCAGCCCTGCCTGCAACAGCGGCGCCAAAGCCAGGATCACCGAGGTCGCATAGCAGCCCGGATTCGCCACCAGTTGAGCCGCCGCAATGCGGTCGCCATTCAACTCCGGCAGGCCATACACGGCTTTCGCCGCCAATTCGGCGGCCGTGACCGCGTCCGCATCCTGGAACGAGTAGATGGCACGATGCTGCGCCTGCTTGAGCCTCCACGCGCCACTCAGATCGATCACGCGCAACCCCTGCGCGATGGCCTCCGGCACAAGAGAACGCGACGCTTCATGCGGCGTAGCCAGAAAAAGCAACTGCACCCCCTGCCGTTTCAGCTCCGGCCACGAGAGCGGCCGCAGCGGATAACCTCCGTTGCCGGACAACTCCGGAAACACGTCCGCCAAATCGGTAGCGCCATCACTGCCGCCCGCACGCCGCATCAGTACGGGCTTCTCCAACCGTGGGTGGCGTTCGAGGAGGCGCGTCAACTCCAACCCGGAATAGCCGCTTGCTCCCAACACAGCGCTTTTGAGCTTCGCATGCATCAGCCGAGCATCTCCTCGATTCGTACCGCGACCTTCTTCGCCGCGTCCTTATCCGGACAAACGATCAGGATCGCATCGTCACCCGCAATCGTTCCCACCACTTCGTCCCATTCCTGTTCATCGAGCGCCGCCGCCACGGGCTGGGCGCTGCCTGTAATGGTCTTCACCACCAGCAGGTTCTGAGCGGGCCGCACATCCAGCACGAACTCGCGAACCAGCCGCTGCACCGGAGGCAGGGCCAACCCCACTGCGCCTTCGCCTTGAGGCAGCGTGTAGCCGGCCGCCGTCTTGCTCAGATTCAGATCGCGAATATCCCGCGACAGCGTTGCCTGCCCCACTTTGAACCCCCGCTTGCGCAAGGCCCGCTGCAACTCTTCCTGGTTGGCCACGGGACCCTGCCGCAACGCTTCCAAAACAGCTCTATGGCGCAGGGCTTTATTCATTGTGAATATTTATTCATAACTGTGAATAAATATTCCCTATCTTACAGACCGCGCCCACCCTGTCAAGGGAAAATGCGGCGCCACTCCCATTTTTGGTAACTCTCGCCCGAGATCGTCCCGTACCCTCGCGCGGGCGGCTCGCGAAAGCCGAAAACCGGAGCGCGGCCTCAAATCCTTGCTAGACTACTCGCGGTCAAAAGCGCCAAATCAAGGGAGCACGCATGAACAACAGGCCCACCCTGGTTGCCGAGGTGATTGCCGAATCCCTCGGAACCTTCTTCTTGATTCTCTTTGGCTCGGGGGTGGTGGCGAGGGTTCAAATGCTCCTGCCGCGACTGTTCACGGCGCGGCTGGTTGGCGCTGCTGTCTACGATTTCGGCATTCGACGATTCCTGCGCACATCCCAGCCCTCCGCCTAAGCTAGCGCCTTGGAAATGTCCGCAGAAAACAGGAGGCTTCTTGCGTTACATTCTCGCTCTCGATCAAGGCACAACCAGTTCCCGAGCCCTTTTATTTGACGATCACGGCGCCGTCCGATCTGTGGCGCAGCGCGAGTTCACGCAGATCTTTCCCGAGCCCGGATGGGTCGAGCACGATCCTGAGGAGATCGCAGCTTCGCAGATTGCTGTTGCCCTGGAAGCCTTGGCCCAAGCCAAGGCACAGCCTGGCGACGTTACCGCCATCGGCATCACCAACCAGCGCGAAACTACCATCGTCTGGGACCGCGTAAGCGGAAAACCCATCTGCAATGCAATCGTCTGGCAGGATCGCCGCACCGCCGCTTTTTGCCAGCAACTCAAGGCCCAAGGCCACGAGAATCTGATACAGCAGCGCACGGGCTTGCTGATCGACGCCTACTTTTCTGGCAGCAAAATTTCCTGGATTCTCGAACACGTCCCGAACGCCCGCCAACTCGCCGAAGCGGGCCGCCTTGCATTCGGCACTGTGGATACATGGCTGGTCTGGAAGTTGACTGGGGGGCGCGTGCACATCACCGACGCCAGCAACGCCTCCCGCACCATGCTCTTCAATCTTCATTCCGGACGCTGGGATAGCGACCTGCTTGGCCTCTTTCGAATTCCGGCATCGATGTTGCCCGCAGTCCGGCCCTCCAGCGAAGTTTATGGAGAGGTAAGCTCGGTCCCAGGCCTCAACGGGATTCCCATCGCAGGCATTGCTGGCGATCAGCAGGCCGCACTCTTTGGGCAGAGATGCACTCGCCCCGGCCTCACCAAGAATACGTACGGTACGGGGTGCTTCATGTTGCAGAGCACGGGCACTCGCGCCGTCGCATCTACTCATCGCCTGCTTACAACCGTGGCCTGGAGAATCGGCAACGAGACGAATTACGCACTCGAAGGCAGCGTGTTCGTAGGCGGAGCCGTGGTCCAATGGTTGCGTGACGGGTTGGGAATCATTCGCAGCTCATCGGAGGTGGAAGCGCTGGCGAACTCTGTCGCTGACAACGGCGGAGTGTACTTCGTCCCTGCCTTCGTGGGCCTCGGCGCTCCCCACTGGGATTCCTATGCGCGCGGCGCAATCTTCGGCCTCACGCGGGGCAGCACGGGGGGGCACATTGCGCGCGCTGCCCTGGAAAGTATCGCGTACCAGGTCGCCGATCTTATGGAGGCTGTCGAAACCGACACTAACACTCCCCTCCAGGAGTTGCGTGTGGATGGCGGCGCATCCTCCAATGACAGCCTCATGCAATTTCAGGCGGACATTCTCGGTGTGCCCGTCGTGCGCCCCTCGGTGACGGAAACAACCGCGCTGGGCGCAGCATTTCTGGCTGGCCTGGGCGCCGGCTTCTGGAAGGAAGTGCAGGCCATTTCTGACCTGCCGCGGCAGGAACGGCGCTTTGAACCGCGCCTGCTGCGCTCCCAAGCGGATGCCATGCGACAGCACTGGAATGAAGCAATCTCACGCGCCAAGTCCTGGGAGCAAGTCCGGGGAGAATGAACATGTAGCGCCCGGCTGTTGGCAGAGTCTGCGAGGTCCCTGAAACGAAGGTCGTGAAAGAAAGAAATGACCGATGGAAAATACACCATCGTGGGCTTGGGCGAACTGCTCTGGGATCTGCTGCCCTCCGGCAAGCAACTCGGCGGAGCTCCCGCCAACTTTGCCTACATCACGAACCTGCTCGGCGATAAAGGAATTCCCGCCAGCCGCGTTGGGCATGACTCTCTCGGTGCCGAAGCCCTTCATCGTTTGGCACAACTCGGACTCAGCGCGGACTTCATTCAGCAAGACCCCACCCATCCCACCGGAACCGTGCAGGTCGAAGTGGACGGCGCCGGTCAGCCGCGCTTTGATATTTCCGAGTCAGTCGCGTGGGACTTTCTCGATTGGACTCCGCAATGGCAAACGCTGGCACAACAGGCCGATGCCGTGTGCTTTGGCTCGCTGGCGCAACGCTCGGAGGGCAGTCGTGCCACTATTCGCAAGTTCGTGCTGACTACGCAGCGAAACGCCGTGCGGGTCTTCGACGTCAACCTCCGCCAGAACTTCTACACAGCGCAAGTCCTCGCGGAGTCGATGAGGCACGCAACCATCGTCAAACTAAACCATGACGAACTGCCAAGGATCATGCGATTGTTCGAATTGGAACATCACTGCGAAGAGGACTCGGCGCGACGCTTGCTGTCTTTGCACGATCTCAAACTGGTTTGCGTCACTCGCGGCAATGGCGGCAGCCTCCTGATATCCGCTGGCGAATGCAGTGAACATCCCGGCTTCAGGGTGAAGGTCGCCGATACCGTCGGGGCTGGCGACGCCTTCACAGCGGCCCTGGTACACGGATATCTTCGGGGAACTCCGCTCTCGCAAATCAATGATGCCGCGAACCGCGTCGGCGCGTGGGTAGCCAGTCAGCCCGGGGCAACGCCAGCTCCAAAAGCAGGTGGCTTGGCCGAAACCCTGGCTCAGATCGGCTAGCGCGCCCCAAAACAAATCTCAAGGCTTCGCACCTGCGGGTAACGTTTGGCTCTGCTCTCTTTCCAGATGTTCGACCATCTCCTTTGGCAAACTCTGCAGCAATTCCAGAAACGCCGCATTGGTCCAACCGAACCCTACAACGTTCATCCGATAACCAAGTTCCACATGGGCCTCGGAAGATCGCGTGACCACGTTGTATTTTTCCCGGATGTTCCCATCGTGCCGGAAGTTCTCCGCTACCATCGAAAGAAACTCATACGAAATTCGACTCGCGTCAGCAGTGAACCCATAGCGGCGCAGTCCTTCGACGGCCAGCATTTCGATATTCCCCCAGCCATACGGCAGGTCCCACTGCGCGCCCGTGTCTTCCGTACTCATCGCCAAACCGCCCGGCTTCTCGAAGGCTGGCAAATTCTTTACCACCGCCGCTGCCTGTTCTGGCGTGGCCAACCCAGCCCACAGCGGATAGAAAATCGTAGCGTAGCGGTACGGCGACCGCTGCCCCGTTTGTAAGTTGAAATCGAAAAAGAATCCCGACTTCTCATCCCAGAGATAGCGCGTGATCAACTTCTTCCGCTCTTCGGCGCGCCGGTTCCACTTCTCGGCGTCGTCCGCATGCCCCAGCCAGCGGCTGATCTGCTCCAGATCTTTCTCTGTCTTATAGAGCAAACTGTTCAGGCACACCGGCGCATAGTGATGCGTAGCCGCGCCGAACGGCCCAAAGCGAAAACTTACGTCGAACCCCGATTCCCGCATGGAGCGATCGCCCAAGTAATACTCGGAACTCAACCTGAATTCACGCGGCTTTTCGCACTCCGCATTCGCTGCGGACAACGAAGCTTCGCAAACCTGCTGCGTATAAACAGCGCCCTCACCTGCCTGCGCCATCCCCGGTAGATTTGCGACAATGTAGGTATCCGCTTGAGCAGGATGAAAGAAGAAATACGTGGCGACCTTCCGGTAAAACCCAGCCTCGTCCTGCGCCGCCTCAGGGGGTGGCCCTTTTCCAAAATCGTAGTAGCGAGATAAACCTGTGTCGCCAGCGCGGTGCGGATCCCGATTCCACATTTCATAATCTTTTTTGAGATCGGCGTCGGCTTTTGCCAACCACGCGGGATCCGCGCGCCCTGACTTCCGTAGTGTGTCGTAAACCTCCACAAACATCGAACTCAGAAATGGCGGCTGCGATCGAGTCAGGTAGTAAGTCCGGTTCGCGTTGAGCACTGCGCCGTAGTGCTCGATCTCAAAGAAGAAGTTGTCCACCATGCCCCGTGCCAACTCCACTCGCCCCGATCGCAGCAGCCCACGCACAATAAAATAGCTGTCCCATCCATACATCTCGTTGAAGCGGCCTCCCGGCACTACATATTTGTTCTCCAAATACAGAAGGCCAGGTTGGATCTTGCTCATATCGATCTCGCCCAGACGGTGGATCTCCACCGGCATGTGCTCAATCCGCACATTGCAGTCTCTTCGAGAGTTTCTGAACTGCCGTCGGGTCTGCCATCCCCGCCGGCAAGTACAGCACTGGAGCAACTTTTAACTTAGGGTCGACGAGGCTCTGGCAATCCGTCATGGACCGCGTAAGCGTATCCCAGGCGGTCGAAATGTAATCGAGGATCGGCTTGAGTCCTTGCCCGTCGTGCGCAGTCGTTTGTCCGGTCGCGGGAGTCGGTACGACACACGCGGCCACAAAAAGCACCAGCCAGCACAGGCCCAACCGCAGAGGTCGACGAAACATTTTCGCAAAGCGAGTGAGCATGGGTCTCGGGAAGGAGGTCAGTCTCCCAAAATCTCCCTCGGGCATTTTAGTTCGAAATGAACTTCATGAAAGGAAACTCTTGTTGACCGCGCTCCATCGCTGCGGTTTTGGTTTATGCTGTGTAGTTTGCGTTCAGAGCTTAGGGGGCCCATTGACCAGATCCAATCTAGTCCTTCGTCTGTTCATCGGTGTTTCGCTTTTCCTGCCCATCGCGTCGAGCACCGCGCAGCAAGTTCCCGAGAACACCTATCAGGACCTGCATTGGCGCATGATCGGCCCGTTTCGCGGCGGCCGCACCCGCGCCGCCACTGGGGTTCCGAGCCAGCCGAATGTTTTCTACATGGGGCAGGTCAACGGTGGAGTATGGAAGTCGGACGATTACGGCCGCACATGGACACCCATCTTCGACCACGAGTCCACGCAGTCGATTGGCGCCATCGCTGTTGCACCTTCGAATCCCAACATCATTTATGTAGCCAGTGGCGAGGGCTTGCACCGTCCCGATCTCTCGGTCGGCAATGGAATCTACAAATCGACTGACGCTGGAAAAACCTGGACTCATCTCGGCCTTCGCGATGGCCTGCAAATTCCCGCACTCACAGTTGATCCACGCGATCCCAATCGAGTTTTCGCAGCCGTGCTCGGCCATCCTTACGGACCGAATGAGGAGCGTGGCCTTTTTCGTTCGCTCGATGGCGGCCAGACCTGGCAAAGGGTCATCTACAAGGACGAGAACACGGGCGCCTCCGACGTAGAGATTGATCCCTCCAATCCCGATGTCGTTTACGCCTCGATGTGGGAGGCGCGCGAGGGCCCTTGGGAGGACAACAACGAAGTCAACGGAACCGGCGGCGGGTTGTTCAAGTCCACTGACAGTGGAAACACTTGGCATCCTTTGACCAACGGCCTGCCGAAGGATCTCTCGCAGATCTACGTCGCCATCGCTCCCAGTGATCCCCGGCGCATCTACGCCACACTAGGAACGGCTTCGGGTGGACTCGGCGTTTACCGTTCCGACGATTCCGGAGAAGGCTGGTCCAAAGTAACGGATGATCCGCGCCCCTCCGGCCGAATCGGTGGCGGAGACCTTCCCATTCCCCGCGTCGATTCCAGGAATGCTGACGTCGTTTATAGCGCCAGCACCGTAACCATGAAGTCCACCGATGGCGGCAAGACGTGGTCTGGATTCCGTGGCGCACCTGGCGGCGACGACTATCAGAACCTCTGGATCAATCCCAACGACCCGAACATTATTCTTCTCGTCAGCGACCAGGGCGCGCTCGTCACGGTCAACGGCGGGGCTACTTGGAGTTCCTGGTACAACCAGCCCACCGCGCAGATCTATCACGTCGCGGTAGCCAACACTTTCCCCTATCGCGTTTGTGGAGGCCAGCAGGAGAGCGGTTCGGTCTGCATCTCCAGCCGCGGCAACGACGGCGCCATCACCTTCCGCGAGTGGCATCCCGTCGGCGTGATCGAGTATGGCTACGTCGCACCCGACCCGCTCGATCCTGACGTTGTCTATGGCGGCGGCCGAAGCGAGGTCTCGAAGTTTCACTGGTCCACCGGCCAGGTGCAAAATATCACGCCGATCCCGCTTCGCAATGCAAAATACCGCACCGACCGCAGCGAGCCCACGATGTTCTCGCCTCTCGACCCGCACACCCTTTATTTCGCCAGCAACGTGCTCTTCAAAACCACCGACGGCGGCAACTCATGGCAGACCATCAGCGATGATCTCACTCGTCAGAATCCCGGAGTTCCCGCCAGCGTGGGCAACCTCATTCCTAAAGGTGCCGAAAAACAGCGCGGAGTGATCTACGCGCTTGCGCCTTCGTTCAAGAACATCAACACACTCTGGGCCGGCACCGACGACGGCCTGATGTGGCGAACCCGCGACGGCGGCAAGAAATGGAACGAGATCACTCCAAAAGAGCTCACGCCCTGGAGCAAGGTCACGCAGATTAGCGCCTCGCATTTCGATGACGACTCCGCCTATGCCTCCGTGAGCCGTTTCCGTATCAACGATCTGCAGCCCTACATCTACCGCACGCACGATGGCGGCAAAACCTGGAAGCTGATCACCACCGGCCTTCCGGATATCGGCCCCGTGGACACGGTGCGCGAAGATCCCGTGCGCAGAGGCTTGCTCTTTGCCGGCACGGAGAATTCAGTCTGGGTCTCGTTCGACGATGGCGATCACTGGCAATCCCTGCAACTGAATCTGCCGCACACCTCCATGCGCGATCTCTGGATTCACGACAACGACCTTATCGTTGCCACGCACGGCCGTTCGTTCTGGATTCTCGATGACATCACCCCGCTGCGCGAAGCAGCCGATTCGTTCGCCGGCGCAGATGCGCATCTCTTCACTCCAGCGCCCGCTTACCGCGTGCAGCGCGATACCTACACGGACACGCCCCCTCCGCCCGACGAGCCTGCAGCCGCCAATCCGCCCGATGGTGCAATCATTGATTACTACCTGGCGCGCGATGCATCCGCGCCTATCACCCTCGAAATCCTCGATGCCCGCGGTCAACTCGTTCGCAAATTTTCCAGCGACGACAAGCCAGACGTCGCGGAAGCTGATCTTAAGAAACAGCTGATCCCCCTTTACTGGGTGCGTCCTTTCCGCTCTCTGCCACTTGATAGCGGCATGCACCGCTGGGTTTGGGATCTGCACTATCCCGCGCCCGCTTCCCCCCGCCACGACTATCCCATCGCCGCAATTCCCGGAGACACGCCCCGTACCCCGCTCGGCCCCACCGCTTTGCCCGGCTCCTATACCGCGCGGCTCACCGCTAACGAAAGAAGTTATACCGCGCCCTTCACAGTCAAGATGGACCCTCGCATCCACGTCTCGTCAGCCAGCCTCGAGAAAAAATTCAAGCTTGAAATGCGCTTGGCGTCGCTCTTGAACTCAAGTTCCAAGGCGGTGATGCAAGCTGGATCGATTCGCGAGCCGTTGCAAAAGCTGAGCCAGCAGGCCACCGGCACGGCCCGCGATTCCGTTCTGGCTTTCCAGACCAAACTGGCTGCACTTCTTGGGGCGCCAGCCGGGTTCGCCGCACCGCCCGCCGACGAGGTCACTCTCGCGCGAGTGAATGGGCAAGTCGCCGGCTTGTACGGCCAGGTGTGGCAGGTCGATGCCGAACCAACCGCACCGCAGGCTGAAGCGATCGCGTCCACCGAGCACGATGCCTTGGACGCAATGAAGCGCTGGGATGCGCTTAAGAACTCCGATCTCCCCGCGCTCAATGGCGAACTCCGCGCCGCGAACTTGCCGGAAGTACACATTGAATCAGACCCGCACAAGGAAGATGCTGGCATGGACGAAGAATAGGAAATGCACGGCCTCAACTACAGTGCCCTAGTAGTTCTCTAGGGGCGAAAGTTTGTGTTTTGCCGCTCACACCGCCGTCAACATGCAAGATATTGCAAACATTTTGTGTATTCCCCATCGCGCGCAAGAATTAATTGTCAAATCTTAACGACAGATAGACCCGAATCGCCGAAGGCGCGATATAATCCTGCGGCTTTGAGATTCAGGACAGAAACGCATTCTCGGCAACTTCCCTCCACGGACCTGCATTCCCAAGGGGTATGTCTGCCGTCCGATCCTGTCAGACCTCTGGCTTGGCTCAGAAAGAAAATTCAAAATCGAGGAAACAGCATGAAGTTGCGCTTACTCTCCGCAGGTTCTCTGGTAAGTGTTTTAGTGCTCGCGTCGGCAGTCATGGCCGTGGGCCAAATGTCCCAGCCTCTCTATGCCCCACACAAGCCTGGAACTCCACAACCTCGCATCATGGCGGCGAGTTCTGAGGTCCAGCCGGTAGTTTCGGCTTCGTCCGCATTCTGGACGAAAATCAAAACGCTTCCGTCGGTCTCCGTCGGCTCCATGCTCCTGCTCACCGACGGCCGAGTCCTGGTGCATTCCGAGCCAAACTGCTCTGGTTGCACAGGGAACTACCAGAGTTGGTACACTCTGACTCCCGACAATACCGGCAGCTATATAAACGGCACATGGACACAGGTGGCCAGCTTGCCCGGTAGCTACGCCCCGCTGTTCTTCGGCTCCGCAGTGCTGCCGGACGGCAAAGTTGTGATCACAGGCGGCGAATACAATTGCAAACCCAGCTGCTCCGGGATCTGGCAATCTTTGGGTGCGTTGTACGATCCCGTCCTCAACACCTGGACGGCCACGACAGCGCCGGCCAATAGCAACATCGGCGACGCCCAATCTGTAGTTTTGCCGAACGGAACCTGGATGCTGGCGGAGTGCTGCGCGATCGCATTCGGTCGGACGCACTTTCCCGGTTTATTACAGCTTCAACGAAAGCACGCTGGCCTTCACCGATCTGGCCAGCTCCACCGATGGCAAGAACGATGACTTCGACGAAGAAGGCTGGACTCTACTGCCAAACGGCGAGATCCTGACGGTTGACGCCTACACCAGCAATACCATTCTCACGGGCACGAATTCAGAAACCTACAACTCCGCAACCAATGCAGTGGTCCACTGCGGGCAGCACCATCAAACAACTCTGGGATTCGAACTGCGATAAGGGTGGCGGCAGCTTCGAGCTGGGGCCGGCGATCTTGCGCCCGGACGGTACGGTGTTCTACACCGGAGCAAGCGACTGCGAGGCCGGTCACACGGCGGTCTACAATTCAACCACCGGAGTGTGGACCGCAGGACCGGACTTCCCCAACAAAGATGCGGCGAATGATGCGCCTGCCGCGCTTGAAATTACCGGCGACGTCGTCGTAGAAGCCAGCGCCTTTAGCGGCACTTTCAGTGCGCCCGCCAATTTTTACGAGTGGGACGGTACCACCCTCACCGGTATAGCTAACCCACCCAACGCCTCCAGTACACCCTCCTTTGTGGGGCACCTGCTGGTTCTGCCCAACGGGCAGATTATGTACACCGATTTCACCACAGATGTTGAGTTCCTCACTTCCGCGGGAACTTTCAGTTCAGCATGGCAGCCGACCATTACGTCCGTCCCCAGCACGCTCACGCCCGGGTCGACGTACTCGATCTCGGGAACACAGTTCAACGGCTTGTCAGCGGCAAATGCCTATGGCGACGATTACCAGGATGCCACCAACTATCCGCTGGTCCAGATCGTAAACACAGGCACGGGACACGTTTTCTACGCCAAGACCCACGGTCACAGCACAATGGGTGTCGCTACGGGCAGCACAATCGTGTCCACGAACTTCGATGTGCCCGCGGGAATTGAAACGGGGGCGAGTTCCTTGTTTGTGATTGCAAACGGCATTCCTTCGGCTGCCGCCAGCGTCACGGTAGGTTCGTCGACGGGCAGCTTCACCCTAGCCGCAACGCCAAAGAAGGCTAGCATTGCTCCGGGCGGTCACGGCAACGTCAAAATCACGGCGACTGCTTCTGGTGGCTTCACCGGGACGATTGCGCTGTCTGCTTCGGGACAGCCAAGCGGCGTGAAGGTAGTCTTCAAACCTACCTCCATCACGGGTGGCTCTGGAACCGCAGCCATGCAAGTCAGCGTGTCCAGCACCGCCGCGGCGGGAACTTACACAATCACGATAAAGGGTACGAGCGGAAGCACGACCGCAACGACCACATTCACTCTCACCATCACGTAGACACTGCGGTGAGCTTAAACAAGGAAAGGCCCGGATCATCTGATCCGGGCCTTTCTATTTCCACGCCTACAGGGCCTCCACTGCGCGCTGCAGGTCCTGCGCGATTTGACCGGGATCGCTGCCTGCCGCAAAGTTCATCGGCCGGCCGATGCGCACACGAATCTCTCCGGGACGGGCAAACTTCCTGCCTGCCTGCTTCACTTCGAATAGTCCCACAATCCGCATGGGCAAAACCGGAACGCCGAGATTATTCGCCAGCAGCCCAATCCCTGCACGGAACGGGTTCATCTTGCCGTCCACAGTATGTCGCCCTTCTGGAAACACCAGCACACTGTATCCACGATCCACGGCCTCGCCCGCGTAAGCGAAACTCTGCCGGAAGCCAGCCTCCCGCGGCAGCGGAAATAAATTCAGCAGCGAAACGCCCAGCAGCCATCGCGTGCGGTCATAGATTTTCGCAAGAAAGGCTCTACCCGGCCCCGGCGTGAGCAAAGCCTCCAGGTCCTCTCCCCTGGTAGCGGTAGCGATGCGATTTCGCAGGCGTGCCGGCAAAGCGGCCTGCACAAATCCCACATCCACGTCAGAAATGTGATTGCAAACCACCAGCAGCGGCCCCTTCCAACCTCGCAAATTCTCCCGCCCTTCAATCCGCGGCCAGCCCAGCAGAACCATGGCCGGCCTCATCAACGAATATTGCGCCAGCCATCGCAACCACGTCACCGGCCACCGCAATACCCATCGCGGATAGTGATACTCCGCCCGCGGCCGCGCCTCACCGCTCAACATCCGCTCCACGTCGCCCACCGTGCGCGCCGCGCTCAAGCGAGTCTCGCTAAGATCCACTTGATATCGATCTTCCAGCGCGCTGATCAGTTCCACCCGGTCCAGCGAACTGAGCCCCAGATCAGAGGAAAGATCAGAATCGAGTGACGCTTCGGGATCCAACCCAGTTACTCTTCGTCCCGTAATGCGGCCGATCAACTCCATCACCGGGCTGTCGCTTGCAACGACCTTCCCGCCGATTTGCAGAATTTGCCTCGCTGCGAATTCAGCAATCAAATGCCGCCGCGGCTTCTGCGTGTTCGTGCGCGGAAAGTCTGCCTCTGGCCACTGCACCCACATCCGCATACGCTGGAACTCCGCCAGCGCCTGGTTTGCGCGTTCCACCACGGCTCCAAGCCTGGCGTCGTAGAGCGCGTCGTCGCGTAAAATCACCACCGCGCAGGGCTCTGCATTTCCTCCGCGCTCAATCCCCACCACCACACAATCTTTCACTTCCGGCTGGCGCCGAAGCGCGGCCTCCAGATCTTCCGGATAAATATTCAATCCTCCTGGTGTAACGATCACTTCTTTCTTGCGCCCTTTGAAATAAAGATTCCCAGCTTCGTCCAAGGCACCGACATCTCCGGTGCGGTACCAACCATCTTTATCTGCAACCCCATCCACAACTCCTTGCCGGCGACCTTCATTCCAATATCCCGCCGCCACTCCCCCACCGCGGATCAGAATCTCGCCATCTTCCGCCAGCTTCACCTCCCGCCCCGGCAGCACCTTCCCGATCGACCCCTTCCCCAACTTGAAGGGATGATTCACGCTGATCAGCGACGTGGTCTCCGTCAGCCCATATCCCTGGATCGCGGCGTAGCCCAGCCGCGCCCAGAATTCTTCGGTCTCCGCATCCAGCGCCGCGCCTCCGCAAATGAATGCCCAGAACTTCCAGCCGAACTGCCCGCGAATCGTGCGAAAAATCCACCACCGGCGCAGGAAGTGTTTTCCTTCCGATTCCCGGAACCGCCGCCGAAAATCGTCGATCTTCACTCCCGATCTTCGAGATCGCGTTCGATCTTTTGCTTCAGGGATTGCAAAACTCTCGGCACACTCACCAGCACCGACACACGCTCCCGCCGGATCGTGCTCACAATCTCCGACGGCTTTAACTCTTCCTGAAAAATCACAGTCCCACCCAGCAGCGGAGGCAGAAACATCCCCAGGAATTGCCCAAAGACATGGCTCAACGGCAGCAAGTTCAAGAACCGCACCGGATGCACCCACCGCTCATACTTCAAATACCGCTGCATCTCCCGCTCCAACGGAACGATGTTGGCCAGCACATTCCCATGCGTGATCACCACGCCCTTGGGCTCGGCCGTAGTCCCCGAAGTAAACACAATTTGCAAGATGTCATCACACCCGATTACGACATTCGACTGGCCGAGGGTGCCCCGTCCAAGCTCCGCTTGGGCGGGGCTTTTGACCTCCTTAAGAGTTATGACAGGAACCGATCCAGCAATATTCTCCGCCGCGTGTTTCCGCGAACAAACCCAAAGCCGAGCCTCAACCTGCCCCGAAACCCGCACCGCAAACTCCGCCGACGCGCCATCATCCATCGGAACGACAACCACGCCGCGCAAAGCGCATCCAAAGAACGCCGCCACCCACTCCGCGCAATTCTCGCCCCACAGCATCACCCGATCGCCCTTGCCGATTCCTCGCGTCTCCAGGTCCCGGCAAAACCAAAACGCCATCTCCAAAACCTGCCCATAAGTGAACCACTCCATGCGGTATCCACGCCGCTGCCCGTAAGCGCGCTCAATCACGGTGCGCCCGAAAGTTCGCCAGAAAAAACTCTGCTAACGATTCGGCCATGGAGTGAAGAAATAGGAGGTGGCAGAGAAATAAACTGGCAGCCCTGCCTCTAGGCAAGTTTAGTAGCAGAAGGGAACAATCGCACATCGGCCGGGCAGATTGTCAGGACCTTTACTCCCTCCCGACCCCCAGCGCATCCGCCACCCGATTAATGTAGTTAAACCAGGAAGCAATCAGCGTGATCTGCAAAATTCCGCGATCATCAAACCCCACAGCCCGCAGCCCCTCAATATCGTCCTTCCAGACGCGCGTAGCGTCCTTGGTCAGCTTGACCACATAATTCACCATCACCCGCTCCTGCGGCGTGATGGGAGCGGTCGTGTAGTCCTTTTCCAGCGCCTCCACCAACCCTTGATCCAAAGTCACCCTACGCAGAAACTCTGCGTGCGACTCGATTCAATACACGCACCGGTTGGTCACCGAGACCATGGTCGCAATCATTTCATGCTGCCGCCGGCTCAGCGGCAACTCCGGCGACATCAGCGCCCCAAACGTGGCAAACGAGTGATACAGCGCCTCCGGAATCAGCGTGTGCGACCCCACAATCGACGACCCTCCCGACACATCCGGGTGTACCGGATCGCCATACTCCTTGGGATAGAGCCCCTTCTGCCCCTCGATCGCCCGGCGCAGTTTCTCATCGGCCTCCGACATCGGTATGGTTCGAATCCAGGTCATAAATATGTTTTTCCTTTGTCCATGGTCCCTGCAATTTCGCAGGGGAGAAACTAAGCCCACAAGCATACCTTGTTCGCCCGCTCTGCAGGACTACAGTAAAATTCCCACAATAACTTTTCTCAATGGTGGTGCGCGTGGATCTCTTGAGCGACGTAGAAGTTCGAGTACTGGGAGCGTTGATCGAAAAGGATATCACCACTCCCGATTACTATCCCTTGTCGCTCAACGCTCTGGTGAATGCTTGCAACCAGAAGAACAACCGCGATCCGGTGATGACGCTTGACGAGGATGCGGTACGTGCGGCGCTTGATTCGCTGCAACTGCAGCGGCTGGCGGGACCGGCTAGCGGAGCTGACAGCCGGGTCACAAAGTACGAGCACCGTCTGCAGGAAGTCTTCAACTTCGACCGGCGGGAGATCGCGGTCCTTTGCGTGCTGCTGTTGCGCGGCGCGCAAACTCCGGGGGAATTGCGGGGGCGATCGGAGCGCATGTATCGATTCGAGGAACTGGAGGATGTGCATGCGGCGCTGGACCGGCTCAGCCAGCGCGAGCCTCCGCTAGTGGCGGTGCTGCCGCGTCAGCCGGGCACGAAAGAGTCGCGATACATGCATCTGCTTTCCGGCAACACGGCTCCTGCAGAAACTACGCCTGGTCGAATGTTAGTCAATCCTTCGGCAGGTGACGATCGCATTGCTCACTTGGAAAGCGAGGTCGAGGAGCTGCGACGGCAAGTCGCGGAGATGCAACAGCAGCTCGCGGCATTTCGGAAGCAGTTCGAATGATCACGGACCCCGTGCATCATGGGATGAGGTTGTCTCGCATGAGCCTTTAAGTAGTCGCTGAGCTTTTGCGCCGTGTCCCGGGCCCCACATCGTGTCCGCTTCGCCACGACGGGGAATATTCTGCACTGCTCTAACCCGCGTAAAATCAACGTCCAGCCCGTTGGCCTCCTCCGTGCACCCTCACCTGCGCTGCTTAGCAGCAGGAGGTGACCAACCATGACCCGTATCAATCTGTTTCGCACCGAGACATTTCGCAGCACCCCGGCAACCCTCGATTCCGTTGCGTGGGGCAAGACTAACTTCGACAAGAACACCAGCACGCTGATATTCGCCGCGCTCCTGATTGTTTGTTCCGTGGCCGTCGGATGCTCCAGTGAGAAACCCAAACCCGAAAGCTCCATCAGCCAGTCGGCGATGACTCAGCCAATGCCGCCGATTGCGACCAGTCCTGCGCCCGCGCCGGCGTTGCAGCCTGCCCCGAAGCCGGTACACAAGAAAGTCGTCCGCAAAGTACCTGCGACGGTGACATATGCCGACAAAACTTCCGGCGTCTCATTCCAATATCCGCGCAAGTACTCGCTCGAGACCGGCCCTGCCGCGCAAGAGCTTGTCTCGTCCGATCCTGTTCCCATGGACTTCGTGCAGCCTGGTGGAGTAGCGCTCGCGGCGGTCGCAGTTCCCGAGTCAACTTATCCCAACAGCGATCTGGCCTCGGCCTCCTTCAGCGTGAGCGTGAACAAGGCGCTCACGGCGGAGCAGTGCGGCGAATTCTCCGTTCCGCAGGCCAACTCTGCGACGCCGGCCGATCCCGCAGTGCAGGCCACGGCGCAACTTTCCAAGCTGATGATTGGCGATATGGAACTGCAGTCTACGGAAACCCTTGCCAGCCAAGGGACTCGGGAGGAAACGTCGAAGTACTATCATGTCTTCGAAAACGGGGCTTGCTATGAGTTTGCGCTCAGGGTTGCGACCACTGGAGTCGAAACCGAAGGCGGCAAACACATAAATCGTGACGACGTCTTCCAGCGGCTGGAGAAGATTTTGGCCACAGCGAAGATTAGCCCGGCGCCTCCGTCTGAAGTGACGGCCAGCGCGCCAGCTACTCCCAGCGCTCCGGAAACTCCCGCACAATAGCTTGTTCAGGAAGAGGGCCACGCTGATCTTGCGGCGTGGCCTTTTGTTTTGCTGCGATGGCGATTACCCACGCAACTCGCGCACGATCCTGGCCACGTCGCTTTCCTGGAAGAGGCGGATGCCGGCAATGCCGGCCGCGCCGGCGCGCAGGCAGGACTTGGCATTCTGCAGAGTCACTCCTCCCAGCGCGAGCACCGGGATCTTCGCGCTGCAGGCTTGGCGAAGAGCGTCGAGGCCGGTGGGACTGGTTCCGGGCGCGTCTTTTTTCTCGAAGACGGGAGCGAATACTACCAAGGTGGCGCAGTCTCCTGCCGCTCGAGTTGTTTCCTGTAGGGTGTGACACGAGACTGCGATTACCGGGTCTCGTTGCGAGTTTCCTCGCGCGACACCCTGCCCTGAACTTCTCGAAGGCACGCCTGCGGCACACTTCCATGCCGCTTTAACATCTTCTGGAGAAATATCGCCGGCTGGAAGATGAACGCCCGCGGCAGCAGTTGCTAATGCTACGTCCGTACGCGAGTTGATGAGCAGGAAAGTATTCAGTGCCCGGTTTTCATTTGTCAGCTGGTAGATGATCCGCATGGCTTCGCGGGCTAGCGCCTCCAGTTCGCGGGTGCTGAGGTCTTTTTCGCGGAGTTGGATATAGTCGATGCCGTGGCTTGCGGCTTCGGTGATTTTGTCGAGGAGGCGAAGGCGGCGGGTGCGCTCGTCGCCGGGGAACGCGGCCCGGTTGGTGATGTAGTAGAGGAGAGGGCTCTTAGCCATCAGCTTTCAGCTATCAGTGTAGAGCAAAAAAGCTTGAGGCCCACGAGCCGTTCACGGTCTGGTCTTGGCGATTTCGGGCAAGACTTCCTGTTCTTTTTCTTTCTTGGGCTGTCCGCCCAGGTGGTGTTCGGTCAATCCTTCGCGAAGAAATGCGAAGGCGTCTTCGGGAGAATCGACGAACTTGAACAGATTGAGGTCTTCCGGAGCGATAGTGCCGGCGTCGACGAAGGCCTGGAAGTTCATGATCCGGTGCCAGTACTCGCTGCCGTAGATGACCACGAGAATTTTCTTTGCGAGTTTGTCGGTCTGGGCGAGGGTAAGAATTTCGAAAAGTTCGTCGATGGTCCCAAAGCCCCCGGGAAATATTACCAACGCTTTGGCGAGGTAGGCGAACCAGAACTTGCGCATAAAAAAGTAGTGAAACTCGAAATTGAGCGCAGGTGTGATGTAGGGATTCGGACTCTGCTCGAAAGGCAGATTGATGTTAAGGCCGATGGTTTTGCCTCCGGCTTCCTGGGCGCCGAGGTTGGCGGCTTCCATGATGCCGGGACCACCGCCGGTGGTGACGACGAATCGGCGGCGGCGCGCGGGAATCTCAATGGACCACTCGGTCAAAAGAAAGGCCAGGCGGCGGGCGTCTTCGTAGTAACGGGCCATATCGACGGCGGCCAGGGCTTGCTTCAGATTTTTTTCCTGCTGGGGCGCTGGCGCTTTGGCGTCGTTCTTCTCCGCAGCAGTTAGATTCTTGCGGGCCGCGGCGCTTCCTTGGAAACGGGCCGAGCCGAAAAAGACGACCGTGTCCTGAATTTGTTCGCGGCGAAAGCGCGACAGCGGTTCCTGATACTCAGCCAGGATGCGGAGAATGCGTCCGTCAGGACTGCTGAGGAAAGGTTCGTTCTTATAGGCCAGCGGCGCGGGTTGGAGTTTGTTGGTCATGTTTGAAACTCACGTTCTGAAATCCGGTGCTACGAAATCCAATGTATTGAAACCCAAAGCGCATGGGCGCGGTCTGCCCGCACTGCTTCGGCGCTAAGGGTGTTCGTGGTAATGGAGAGCTTCCCAGAAGCCGATCCAGATGTCGAGTAATCCCAGGCCGCTGCACAGGCCGCGAAAGAAGCCAGTTGTAACAAAGGTGCGAAGCCAGGGGAAGGAGAGCAGAAGATAATTGTCCGTCCACTCGGGGGTCCAGGGCAGGACCACGAGCAGGACCCCGGCGACGGCGCTAATCAAGACGAAGAGGAAAACGGAGGTGCGGTGCAGCCAGAGTTGGACTGCGTTGTGAGTCTGAGGCGCAGGAGCCGGCGGGTCGAGGTGCCATGTTCTGTTTTCGGTCTGCGCTGGTACCGGCTGAATTGGCGCGGTGGGGTCGTTTTCGACGGGCAGTTTGGGGTCGGAGGTCAATGGGCGCTCCGCTGCCGCGGGCGGAGAGACCATCCACCGTGGTTTGGGAAAAGCGATTGAGGGACAAAACCCATCGGGCTATTTTACGACTTCAGGGGCTTGATGCGCTCGGATACGTCGCGATAATCGATGTTGCGGCCGTAAACCTCCATGAAGTGCTTGAGGGCGGAGGGCTTGTCGCCCGCGGTTTCATAGGCGGCGGCAAGTTCGTAATGGAGAGCGGTGCGCGTCTCTTCGTCAATGCCGGGGGCGTGAAGAGCTTTGTCATACCAGCGGATCGCAGCCTCAGGCAAGCCCTTGTCGAGGAAGCACTGGGCCAGCCAGGTGTATGTTTGCATAACCTGAGGGAAAGGATGTCCGCGATCGACGGCCTGACAGGTCTTTTGCAACTCACCAATGGCTTCATCGAGCAGGCCCATTTCACGGAAGGCGATGCCGAGGTTGTAATGGGTTTCAGGATCCTCTTCGGTGACTGAGGAGCCCGCTTCGAGATCGTGTTTGAGCTCACCGAACATTTCCGCAAGATCCACACCAGCGTCCTCGCCGAAGGGCGAAGACGTCGCCCCGGCGGGTGCGCTGGGAATGACTGGCGAAGTTTGTGGCATGGGCGCGGCGGGCGCCGGTGAGTGCGCGAGCGGGGCCGCACCTTGCAATGAAACTGCAGGACTGCCGAAAGATGCCGCGGCCGCGCTAGCGGCGAGCGGTGCGCTAACCGGTGGAGCGGTCGCGGGAGTTGGCTCGGGCCAATGCGGTGTGGGAACCGGGGCGACAGGGATTTCAATCTGAGCTACTGGCTGTGCCTCGGGCGCGGGCTCAGCTTCTGCAACTGGCGCCCCCTTGAGGAAGTCTCCACCCAGCGAAGCCTCAAGATCGGCTACAAACTCGCCCATGGGCTCCGTTTGGGGAACCCCGAAATGGGTGGGTGTGGTTTGCCCGATAGGCTCCAGTTCATGCTTAACCTCGTCCGATTGGACACCGTCCTGTGCTGAGGCCGGCGCTGAAGAGTGCTCGACAGCGGGCTCGATTTCATGCGAGATCGTCCCCGGAAGAAAGCTCTCGCCCAGGGACGATTCAAGATCGGAAACGAACTCCTGAAGGACTCCCGGCGCCGGCGGGATGGAAGGCTCGCTCACCGGATGTTCGGTCCCAGCACCCTGATCGTGGTGCGCGGCCGCAACAGGTATCTCCGCCACCGGGGCTTCTGGTTCGGGAGAAGTTTGTTCGATGACCGCCGCGGATTCCGGGACAGCGGCTGAAATCTCGTCGATGGTAAATTCGGCCTGAGGCCCGTCGGTGGCGAATTCGGAGACGGCTTCGATTGTGGTGGCTTCCTCGGCGGGCGAGATGTGCTGGGAAGCGGCCTGGATCTCAGCGCGAAGGGCCTTCAAGGTTTCTTCGTCGTTGCTGAGAGCCTGAAGCTTTTCGAAGGCGGCCGAAGCCTGCTCAGGCATGCCATGCTCCAGGTAGAAGCGGATCTCTTCGGCGGCTTCGTTGGTCTTCTCCCGGTCGAGCATGGCTTCGCCGCGCCTGCCATGGTCGGTCTTGCCGGTGGGCGCCTCTTGGCCGCCCACGGCACCGGTGACCCCGATCTCCGCAGCTTCTGCGGGCGGTGCGTCGGTCTCGATCGTGATGGCGTCGTCCCACTCAGTGGACAGATCAATCTCTGCGGAAGCGGTGCGTGATTCGGCGCCGGAGACCTCGTGACCATGCCGGTCGTGGGCTTGACCGTCGTGGGGGTCGTTGACGATGGCGAATTCGGTTTCTTCCGTAGCCTCCGGCGAATCCATCGGCCAGGGAGCCGAGGCTGCAGCCGCGTCGGAAATCTCTTCCGGAACTGCTGGGGACGCCGTTGGTTCCATGATGGAAGCGGCGACAGCCGGTGCTGCCGAGCGCTCTTCGTAGCGGCCTGCGAGTTCACCGTAACGCGTAGCTTCTTCGGGATAGCCCCCTTCGGAGTAGACGTTCTGCAAGGTGCGGCAGCAGACGCTGGCTTCGGCGAAACGCGCGGCGCGCGTGTGCAGAGCGGCCAGACGCTGGTTCAGACGCAGATCGTTCGGCGCCTGGGGTAGGGCTGCCATCAGTGGCCCCAAAGCCTTGGCGGGCATGTTGTAGGAAATGAATAGTTCCGCGTCGGTGAGTGCGGAACGAACCGCCAGGGCCACCGCATCGGAATAGTGCTGGTGGATGGAGGGTGCGGTAGCTTCCAACTCGTCAACGATGACGGCCGCCTCTTCCGCCGAAATCAGCTTGGCTCTGGAATCGCCGCCGATCTGGCTCACCACCTGCTGGTAATTGTCCATGTGCAGGGGATTGCTGGGCTCCATGGTGGCCAGCTTCTGATAGAGATCGCGGGCCCGGGGCAGGTCCCCAGACTGGACTGAGGCGTGCGCCAGCAACTCGATGACCTCGGTGATGTGAGTGCTTTCTCCGGCTTTCTGGAAAAGGGCCAGCAGTTTCTCCAGCGAAGCGGGATTGTCGCGCACATGCCCGATGATGGAATGCAGGTTTTTCAGAACCTTGTCGGAATCCTCGGCCAGCAGCCGCTCGGCATGCTGGTCATACACCTGCAGCGCGTTCTCGTATTGCCCGGCCTGCATCAGGGCATCGATGAAGGCAGAAATGGCGCCCAGGTCGTTGTGAACAGCCTGCAGCTTGCTGGCCAGAGCACCGGCATCCGAGAGCCGGCCCGTCTTCAGATAAGCCTTGAGCAGGTCGCGCAAGCCCTCGGGATTGGAATCGAGATCGGAAACTTTCTGCAGCGGTTCGATGGCGGCTGCGGCGTCGCCCGCCTCCAGTAGATTGCGTCCCTGCATCAGCAGCGCGTAGCTGTTGCCGGGATCGAGAGTCAGCATGCGCTGCAGCACTTCTTCCGCTCCGCTCAGCGAGCCCTTGGCACGCAAGGTCTCGGCGGCGGCCGAAAATATCTGCCAGGCTTCATTCTTCTTGTTCAGCCGGACGTAGACTTCCGCCAGGCGGACCCGCATGTTCGTATTTTCCGGATCCATTTCCAAAATCTTCTGGAAGATTCGGACCGCGTCTTCCAGGGCGCCCGATTTCAGGAATTCTTCGGCTACCTGCAGATACTGGGCGCGCGCGTCGTTGAAGAGTCCCTGCTGGGTATAGAGCTCGGCCAGTTTCAGCACGCTCTCCAGCGAAGGCTTGAGCTTGCTGATCTTCTTGTACATGGCGATCGCCTTGACCGTGAAACCCTGGTTGGCATAGGCATCGCCTACACTCTTGAAGCATTCCGTGGCTCTGTCGGCTTCACCCAGGCGCGAGTAAAGATCGCCGACAGTGTTGGTGACCGTCAGATCCTTGGGATCGGCCTTTAGGATCTTTTCGTACTCAGCGATCGCGTTTTGCATCTTGCCCTGCTGGACATACTTCTCCGCAGCGCTGAGAACCTTCTGTTTGTTGAACCCGAAACCGAACGCCATATGAGTACGAACTCCAGCCCCTGGTCTAAACCCGAGAAACTTTCTAAACCGCGAAGCTAAACCCAAGAAAACCTAAACCGAAACTTCTGCGACGAGAACCCGATGGCGGCTCCGGAAAACCGCTACTCGGCGGAACCCCACCTGGCCAAACTCCTGTTTTGGAAGTGGCCGGTCGGACTAGGGCAATTGTACGGCTGGAAGGGCGAAGTGCATGGTTACCAAGGGTTACCAAAAGGGAGTGTACGAACGAGTTACCGGGGGAACCACCGATACCCCCCTCCCGGAACTCGGACCTGTCTCCCTCCCCGGCTTCCACCGCCGAAGACGGATGAGATGGCTTATTGGTATAGTTTCTTTGCAGGCTGATTCGCGTCCTCCAATGGCGCAAGGAGCGAAAAATGCGGCTGCTAGTAAATTGGGTCCTGAGTGCGTTGGCCGTGTGGATTGTGGCCAAAATAGTGCCGGGAATCTTTGTCAGCGGTCCCGTGGCAGCACTGATCGCAGCGTTAGTGATCGGTTTCATCAACGCAACGGTTGGAGCGCTGCTGAAAATTCTCACCTTTCCTCTGACTCTGCTCACGCTGGGACTCTTCTGGTTTGTGATCAACGCGCTGATGCTCGAACTCGCGTCGGCGCTGCTGGCGCCGGGTTTCCAGGTGCGCACCTTCACGGCGGCCTTCATCGGCGCGATCGTGCTCAGCCTTGTCAACATGCTGCTGCGGTGGCTGGTCAATCCCCCGCGCGACCGCGGCTAGCATCTGAGATCGTGGCGGGACAGCCGCCTCGCCCGTCCAGCCGAGCGCAGCGAGGCGCTCTTGGGGTGCGTTCCAGCGCGAAGGTAAGTGATTTTGGGTGGCGCAGCGCTTCCAGCGCTGCAATAAGCGACAGGGGCAACCCTTGTGGTTAGTATCAGGGCACGGCTTCCGCCGTGCCGTAAGAATACATAAGAGAATCGCGGGCTTTAGCCCCTGAGGTACCTAGCCAATTGGACGCTCGCCCGGCCCACCTCGCCCCCGCCTTCACACTCCAAGCGAATCGCCAGCGTTCGTATCCGTCATCCACGCACGAATCTGGACGCCAGCCGCGCCAGCCGCACCAGCCGATAGAGAGGGAACAAAGGTTTGGGCAGACGAACCGCTTCCCACTCGCCAGGTCCGGGAGTGAAAGTCAGGCGCGCCAGGAATCGCAAACGATCCCCCCAGCTCTCGCGAAGCCGCATCATAAGGCGGAAGTACGATATCTGCTGTTCCTCGTACGTAACTCCGCGAGCCACGTCTACAGCGATTTCGTCCGCGAAGGCCCGCGCAGCGCGATCCGCAAGAACTGACTCTTCGATCGGCGCTCGAAGTGCCTTTGCCAGAAGCGTGTTCGCCAGGAGCAGCGTAACGTGCAGAATCCGCTCGATGCCAAATCTCCGTGCACGGGCCTGCACCCAATCCCAATTCAAATTTCCCAGCTCTAGTATCTGCACGATGTCGCAGAGCCAGATCAGCCGTCCCCAGACATGTTTCGCTGCATGCACCGAGAGCACCAGCAGCAGATCTTCGGGAGCAGGCGTCTTTAAGCGACGGCCCGCGACCGTGACGCTCACCGCGCGCTCAAATAGCCCATCCATATCGAAGTCGACCGCGTAGAAGCGCGGTTGCAGCGCCCACTGCAACTCCAGCAAATTCTTTCCCGCGAAACTGTCGAAGGTGTACTCGTATCCCGAAGCGATGTAATTCTCCTCGGCATCTTCAGGAATAGGCACGCGCAGTGTGTAGCCCAACTCGCGAACTGCGTGCTTGATGCGCGCCACGTCGCGCCCGCGGACAAACAAGTCCATATCCCCGGACTGGCGCAGCGCCATGTCGCCGTAGTAAACCTCTGACAGCACGATGCCCTTGTAAGGGACCACTTCGATGCCGATTGCATCCAGGCAATCCAGAATGCGGATCAGCTCGCGCGCCAGAAAAAGGGACTTGTGAACGTTCCTCTCATAGCTCTGCCGAAGCGCTGCCAGCACCGCCCCAGGCGCCGCCTCACCCAAACGTGAGAGATTCTGATAAAGCAGCGAAGATGTGCCGTGATGATCCGCCAGTCGAACTATAGCCTCCCACTCGACTGGTCTTTCCTGCATCGACGGGTCGAGTAACCCTCGGATGCGGTCGAGATCGCTCTCCCGCGGATCGGCACAGCTTGCGGCCCGCACCAGTTCCCACTCGGGCGCAACTGGCCTGGCTTGCGCTGGACGGTCCACCGATATCGCGGATTCACTAATCTGATTCACGGAGGTCGAGCCATCTTAACAGGGCAACACAGTGGCCTTGGAACGACAAGACGGTCTGCCTCGCGGCCCGCCCCCCGGCACGCAGAGGTTACCTCCGTCACCCTAATCTATGCTTTCTTCGGACTGCATCCACCCTCGCTTCTGTCACACTAGTGAGTCACGGCAGTCCAAAGCGGGTGAATTAGCGCAAATGGAAATACTCACATCCAGAGCGGCGCGGCGCAGCACGCGATTGCGCGTGGAGATTCCCCTGACCGTCACCAGCCTGGACCGGAAGCATGCCTTCTCCGCGAAGTGTGTCGCTCTGGTGGTGAGCCCACAGGGATGCGGCTTCCGCTCGTCGCAGCCCTTGCCGCTCGAAACTCCGGTGCTGCTCAGTGATCTGCCGGGCGGCGGAAGCGTTTCTGCCCGCGTCGCGACTTGCCTGTCGCTGGGCAATGACGGGAAATTCTTTCTCATCGGAGTGGCGCTCTACAACCACGGGAATGTGTGGGGAATTGCCAATCCGCCGCAGGATTGGAATTGCGCCCCCGATCCTCGCGCTGCCTCCGCGGACGGCGCAGGCAAACCCGCGAGCAAGAGCGGGAATGCCTGGCCCTACAACCTGTTCTCCTCCCACGGCGAAGCTCATCCCGGCCGAAAATAGTGGTCAGTGGTCAGTGATCAGTGGCCAGTAAACCAATCCACCGTCATAGACTGAACAGATCACACCGGCCGACTGCCCACTGACCACCGGCCGACTGCCCACTGACCACTGGCCACTGCATCTCGTTCTTTCGTAACCTCGTGCCGAGGACGGCGTCGCTTCATACTTTAGCAACGATGTCGCAGACGCCAGAATCGCTACCGCCGGATCCATCCTCGCCCGGCACCCGCCAGGAGCCCGGGCGCCCGTTTCGAGTCAAGTTCCGCGGCTCTGTCCTCACGCTCATGCGATTGCCCAACCGGCGTGAGGTGCGGGGTACACTCCATCAGCTTTCCACCACCGGCGGCCTGATGCACGTGGAAAAACCGCTCGACGAAAAACTCCAAGTCGAGTTGATCTTCCACCTGGGCGAAACCACGATCCACGAAAAGGCAGAGGTCATGTTTCCCATGTGGGCCACTCAGGGCTGGCTCCAGCCCTTCCGCTTCGTCGATCTGCCCGAGGCCCGCAAGAATGCTTTGGAGACGAGTCTGCTGCAGTTCGTTCAGCGCCTGCTGGCGCCCACTTCCTAAGTCACCACGAATGGTCCAGCCACAGACTTCTTGGAGCAGAGAGTTTGTCCCAATCCCGGCGGTCCGCAAAAGATGTTATAAGCTGGTTCTTACGCGGGATCGGGCGCAACGGCGATGTCCTCTCACAATCGAGTTTTCTGGGAAGTCGATACCCAGGCGGACTTCATGCTGCCCGGCGGCAAGCTCTACGTGCCCGGCGCCGAACGTTTGCTCCCGAACATTCGCCGCCTCACAGATGCCGCCCGCCAGGGCCGCGTCTTTCTGGTCTCGCATGGCTGCTACCACACGAAAGACGACCCCGAGTTCAAAACGTTTCCGCCCCACTGCATCAAAGGCACTCCGGGCTCCGCCTATGTTCCCGAAGCGCTGGCGGAGAAAGTTGTCACCGTGCCTAACGATCCGACAGCAACGCTGCCGCGCGATCTTTCTCCATACCAGCAGATTCATCTCGAAAAACAGACGCTCGACATCTTCGAAAGCCGGCACGCCAGCGAACTCGTCAAGCGATTGGGAGACGATACCGAATTCGTGGTCTTCGGCGTGGTAACGGAATACTGCGTTCGTTTAGCAGCCAAGGGATTGCTCGAGCGCGGCCACCGCGTCTCAGTGGTCAAGGATGCGATTGAAACTTTGAAGGCCGAAGATGGAGAACGCGCTATGGCCGAACTGCAGGCAGTCGGAGCAAAATTCATCACCACCGATCAGGCGCTGGCGCTGCTCGATGTTGCGAAATAGAGCATCAAGGCCAGCGTAATCTTGTACTCTCTCCGCGAAAGTGGGATGCTGGAGCCATGATAAACCGTCGGCCGGCAAACTTTGCGCTCTTCGTGGGACCTATGGCCGCATTACTGTGCGCAATCGGCTGCGGCGGCACTAATGTCGCCGCGCCGCCGGGCACGCCGGGGATAAGCTTTGTAAATTCCAGCAACCCGGCAACCAACCCCTGGCCACAATTTGTTGCGGTGGCGGATTTCGACGGAGACGGAAAGCTGGACCTGGCTGTTCCGGTCTATAGCATATTTACTTCGTTGAGCGACATGAACATCCTGCTCGGCAACGGCGACGGCACCTTCACAGCCGCGCCCACGTTCCTGCTGACGGGGCAGAATGTCAATAACGCGGTGGTAGCGGATTTCAACGGCGACGGCAAGCCGGATCTCGCGCTCTCTCTGCCCGACGCCAACGAAGTCCAAGTGCTGCTGGGCATCGGCGACGGCACCTTCACCCCGATGCCGGCCGTATCGGCCACTGGTGTTTTCGTCGTTGCGACCGGCGACTTTAACGGAGACGGTAAAGCGGACCTGGTAGTGGTGAACCCTGGCCCCGACACAGTGACGATCCTGTTGGGCATAGGAGATGGGACATTCACGGAAAAGGCAACGATTCCGTTTACGGGTGGACCACAATCCGTAGCCGTGGGAGACTTCAACCGCGATGGCAAGGCGGACTTGGCCGTTGTGAACTATTCCAGCAATACCGTGTCCGTTCTGTTGGGCAATGGAGATGGAACCTTTACCGAAGCCGCATCGAGCGCCGAGACAGGGATTCAGCCTCTATCGGTGGCGATCGGCGATTTCAACGGAGACGGTATCCTTGATCTGGCTGTAACGAACCAGAACGGCGGCGCTCCTGGCTTGGGCTCGGTAACGGTCTTACTCGGCAAGGGCGATGGAACCTTTACGCCCACGGCAGTGAGTCCGATGACGGGTTCTAATCCCGAGTCCGTCGCGGTCGCCGACTTCAACGGAGACGGTAAGGCGGATCTGGCCATCGCAAACGCCGGCAGCGATACAGTAACTGTGCTCCTGGGCAATGGAGATGGAACCTTCGCCGCGGCCATGAGCCCGGCAACAGGAGCAACCCCGAATTACGCTGCAGTGGGAGATTTCGACGGCGACGGCATCCCCGATCTGGCGGTAGCGAACAACGTTTCCAACTCCGTAACTGTTCTGCTCACCAAACGTACCCCGGCGCCATAGCGAGGCGTACTTGCCCCTGAATTCTGGCGCAATTGCCAAGTCACCCGGCCAGAGTTTCAACCGCCCGCACCGAATCCGGCGAAAGCGCCATCGATCTGCTGGCCAAATCCAACTTCATGTGCTCGGTGTTGGAAGTACCGGTCAGCGGCAGCATTCCAATCGCGTGCGCGAAAGCAAACACAATCTGCGCCGTAGTAGCCCCCAAGCGCGCCGCGACGCCCGTAACCACAGGATGCCGCAGCGCCTCCACATTCGCCGTGAGCAGCGAGAATCCCTGATAGACGATCTTGCGCTCGCTGCAGAACCTGCGCACATCGCGGTCCCAGCCAAAGCGGGCGTAGCAGCGGTTTTGCACGAACCTCGGAGCTTCACCGCCGCCGTCCGCCATCTGCTTCAGGTGCTGCAGCGAAACGTTGCTAACTCCAATCATCCGCGTGCGCCCGGCATCTCGCTCCCTCCGCATCGCTTCCCAGACCTCGGCGTCCGCATCCGTCCAGCCGTAGCCGGACGCAGGCCCGTGCAGCACGTAGCTGTCAACGTAATCAGTCCCAAGATGTTCCAGAGAACTGGCCAGCGATTGCGCCACTTGCACCGAAAGGCTGGCTTCAGGATCGTAGGGCAATCGCTGATCCTGACCGGGCCGGTAAGTGAATTTCGTCTGCAGAAAAAGATCGGCGCGCGTAACCACTCCCGCGCGGTAAGCAGCTGCCAAACCCTCGCCCACTCCCGCCTCGAAGTAGTGCCGCCGCTGGTTGGCCGTATCGATGCCCCGAAATCCCATGCGGACCGCAATCTCGACCAGTGCCGGCGTCCGCTCTTCCTTCCAGGCGGTGCCGTAAAGAAAATCGGGAAGCAACGCAGGTTGCTGGGCAGCCATGGCGGTCGGAAATGACGTTCCTAGCGGGCGAATCCTATCGTACCATTCCGTAAGTTATGAACGTCGGGATACGGACTCTGGAACGGGCATGAACAAGTGAGTCGGCAACGAATTCCTTGCCCGCGCCCGCCGCTTCCACACTATAATGCCGACAGGATCAGAAACAATTGAGTTTCTGCGGTTTGGCATCCTCGCCCCTAACGCCCTGGATATTGATTGTTTCCTTGTGATGTTCTGGTTTGTTCGCCACCTACGGCCAGGACGACCAGCACGTTTGAGTAAATTAATGAGGCCGCGGAGAAAAACGATGAAGCCGGCTACCAAGGTTCTATTTCTGCTCAGTTTCTGTGGAGCAATGCTTGCCCACGCCCAGATTTCCAGTTTTCAGCACGTCATCGTGATCGTCCAGGAAAACCGTTCGCCGGACAATCTTTTCCAGGGTTTGTGCACTTCGCCCTTCGGGAGCAGCAAATCCTGCAGCACCAGCCCAACCGGCTCCCAGTACGACATTCAAACCAAAAACTGGCTGGATAAGACTTCATCTACCGGCACGACCAACCCCGGCACCGTCCCCCTCAACAATTATTACGATCCCGACCACACTCACCTTGCGTTCACTAACATGTGCGACCTGAACACTAAGACCGGAGTCTGTCGGATGGACGGCGGTGCAAATAACGACTGCACCGGCTCTTGCCCTAAACGGCCCCCGTACCACTATGTAACCAATTCGACCTCGATCTTGAATCCTTACCTCACGCTTGCCACCTCATACGGTTGGGCAAACTATATGTTCCAGACAAACCAGGGGCCAAGTTTTCCCGCCCACCAATATCTTTTCGGAGGAACTTCCGCGCCCAGTGCCGCCGACGACGCGATTGCTACCTTTGCCGCCGAGAATATGTCTCCCTCTACGGCTACAATTGCCGGGTGCATCGCTGCCGCAGGCACGACCGTCAAGTTGATCACCACCAAGGGCGAAGACCAGTCTCTCTATCCCTGCCTGGATCACGAAACCATGACCGACCTCTTCGATAACATCAAGGTAAGCTGGAAATATTACACCCCCAGTACCAACTCCATCTGGACTGCGCCCAACGCAATTCAGCATATCTGCCTGCCCAGCAAATCTACCGGCGGAGTGTGTACGGGTTCCGAGTGGACCAATGACGTAATCATTAGCCCGTCGCAGGTGTTGACCGACATTGGAAACTGCAATCTGGCCCAGGTGACCTGGGTGATCCCCGGGGGCAAGAAGTCTGATCACCCAAATAGCAACACGGGCGGAGGCCCGGCCTGGGTAGCTTCCATCGTTAACGCCATCGGCACTAACCCCAAGTGCAAGGACAATGAGGTTTATTGGGACAACACTGCGATCATCATTACCTGGGATGATTGGGGAGGCTGGTTCGATCACGAGCCTCCGACGATCCTTGCCGGCGCTCAGGGCGACTACCAGTACGGCTTCCGCGTCCCGCTACTCGTAGTGTCGGCCTATACGCCGGTCGCTTATGTCGACAACACTCGCATGGACTTCGGCACCATCTTGCGGTTTCTCAAGCATAACTTCAACATAGCGGAGGGTTCGCTCAACTTTGCGGATGCTCGATCGAGCACCGATCTCACTGAATTTTTCAATCTTAAGCAGGTGCCCCGCGTCTTCCAGACCATTCCCGCTCCGCTGGACGCAAACTACTTTATCAACGACAACGATACAGCCGATCCAGACAACTACTGACGTCTCAATTCTTTTGAGGACAGGGTCCAGCCCTTCTAGCTAGTCAATCATGGGATGCCCCGTCACTCAAGCAACCCGTACACCACTAGATTTGCCTGTGTCGTTATGTAGACCTTACCGTTCACTACCGTCGGCACCGCGAACTTGACGGGCGGACCCGGATCGTCGCGGGTCGCATTAGTCTTGCTGCTGTAGAGTTGATTGCTGAGATCGGTCGCGTTATAAGCGTGCAGCGATGCTTGGCCGCTCGTGCTCGCATACGTAGCGTTGTTCAACGCCCAGACAATCCCATTGCTGGTCCCGTTGGATGAAATAGACACTGTCATCCCCGGGTAAGTAAATGTCTCGCTAGTCTTGGAACTGGCCGTTGTCGAGAGAATCCCGGTGGTTGGGCTGAACGAAAAGGCTTTTAGCGAATCGCCGCCGCCGGTGCCGCTGCCGTTGATGTAAACGTGATAGTTCCACCACGCCGGCGAACTCCACATGCCGAGGCTCGCCGCAGGGATGTACTGCACGATCTGACTGTTGTTCTTGGCGTTGAAGCGCCCCATGTTGTCCCGATTGATCAAAAACAGATTGCCCGCCTTGTCGCCCTGAACCAGCAGGTGACGGTGCGGGCCCACGGTCTGATCCGGCAACAGCACCAACCCGGCGGATCCGATGTCGAGATCCGAGGTGTTATAGCTGCTGTAGTTGTAAGGAGTGAAATAGTCGTTGATCGGGAAGACGCCGCCCACGGGAGGCCCGAGTTTCACGACGCTCTGCCCATAGTCGCTGCCGCCTGTGTTGGCGTCGAACGTTCCATTGCCGATCGGAACAAAGGTTTGGGAAAAGGCATCTCCCGCCGGCCCGGCCCCGGTCGCCCAGATGCCACCCTTGCTGCCATTGGGCGTGGTCAGCCAAACCCCGCTTTGCTGCAGCGTCAAAGCGTTGTAGGCCATAAGCCAGCCGTGGTACTTGCCGTAATCGCACAGCGAACTCCATCCGATGTAAACCATCCCGTTTTGCAGCAACAAAGCGGCCCGCTGGTTTTCAAGCTGCGGATTGAAGCTGATCATTCCCCCGACCGATCCTGATCCGCTGCCGGCAACCGTCGCCGCGATCGCCACCGGCCCGCCAAACTTTTCCGCCCCGGTCGTAATGTCGAGAGCGTGCAGCCGGTGGTAATACGTGCCATTCTCCAGCGTGCGCGCCAACACATAGATCGTCTTGCTGGTACCGTCGATGACCGGAGTCGACAAAATCCCAACCGGAACGATCGTGTCCGTACAGTTGAGGTTACTGGTCGGCACGGTCGTGATGCCATTCGCCGGATCCGTGAAATTCACCATCCACAGCGGGTCCACGTTGCTTCCCGTGTTGCTGTCGGCATCGAAGGCGTAAACGCTGTCATTCATGGTCGCAACATAAACCACATTGTGCGTCCCCTTATTGGGGAGTATTAGATTGGAAACATAAAGCGGCTGAGCATAGGCGTACCCATCGATCGATTGCGAAAAAAGCTTGCCGAAATCGGTCGCGTTGACGTTGCTGGGGGTAAGAATCGTCTCGTGTGTATTCTGCCCCGTACGGCCATTGTCGTTGTGATAAGTGGTGACGTTCACCTGTCCCAAACCAGCAATAGTCCATGCAAGGACAAGAACAGAAAGAGCAACGCGAGCAAACCCTCGATCAGACATAACGTGTAGTCTCCCCCAATAGGCCAACAACAGCCACCGTGGACCGGCGAACGAATTATTTTTTATGCAAAACGCGCTGGATTATACCCCGGTTTCCCCGGCGAGGTGAAGAATGAAGGTTTTTGCATATTCCCAAGCCCACACCAAGCCCATGCAGCTGTGGACTAAGTGTGAGGCATTGATGTGCGCACTAAGTGTGGGGCGGGCACTCCTGCTCGCCACCTTTAACCTCCGAGGCGAGGGCGAGAATACCGTCTTTGATGCTCGGGACTGCCGGAATCTGTTAGTCTTGGTGTTCCCCGACCCAAGGTGCATCGCCATTCGCTTGCGGAAGCCTCTTTCGCATGACTGAAAACCGGAGCCCGAGATGGCCACTTCGACAGCGCCCACGTCTGCCCTTCAGCCGAAGCACGACCCAATTCGTCTAGCATATGACTTGCGCGATCAGTTAGCGTCGGCAAGACGGAAAACCGCCCTTTTTCTTGGAGCGGGGACTTCCATGTCGGCTAACATGCCCGGCCTCGACGAGCTTTCGAAGATCGTCGATGGAACCCTTCCGGCGCCCTTCCATCTCGGCGCCTACCGTTCGTGGCGTACATGGACAGACTGAGAAGGATGCTTCAATACGGTGAGTGCTTACTGCTCGTAATCGGCTATTCGTTTCGAGACGAGCACATCAACGAAGCATTGTCGCAGGGTTTGCGCTCGAATCCGCGACTCACCATCACGACCCTCTGCACGACAAGCCAACGACGTATGTGTTGTCGCTTGCCCAACTGCACAAGAACTTCTCAGTTCTTTCGCCCGATCAGGCATGCGTCGGAAGAATACACGGCAGCTGGTCGCCACCTCGAAAGAAGTTACCCGGTGAGGAATGGCCATTCTGGGACGAAATAGCAAACAGATTTGTTTTGGGCAACTTCAGCAGGTTCTCAGATTTCCTGAACCTCATGACCGGATACGAGGCCACAAAAACAGCGGCTCCACCGGCCCCGAGCGGCACCGGAGCAGTCACGCCATGAGATCGGAGCCTACATACCTGGGAGTCATACGCCGGGTCATTGGGGCAAAGCTCTTGGTGGAACTGTCCCCAGAGATTCTCTCGGAGAACCCAAGTGTCAACGGCCGATTGTACAGACTCGGACAGATTGGGTCGTTTGTAAGGATTCCCCTTGGATTCTTAAACGTGTTCGGCGTCGTTTCCATGGTGGGAGCGTCCGAGTTTGTGATTCAGCCAAACGCTGACTATCCCACTAACCTGCCATCGGGGCAGCGTTGGATGGAAGTACAACTTGTTGGTGAAGCTTACGCTGCTGGTCCGTTCGAACGCGGAGTGAGCGTATTTCCAACGCTGGACGATGAAGTACATGTGCTTACGGAGCCCGATCTTGAAATTGTCTACGCCTCGAACGCGGCGGCTCCCCTCGACATAGGTGTCCAATCCAGCTCTGAAACCCTGCCGGCAACGATAGATGTGGAAAAGCTTGTGACGCGCCACGCTGCAATCCTAGGATCCACGGGCAGCGGAAAATCGAACACTGTGGCAGCCCTACTGAAGGCCCTCAGTGCGGGTGGCTTTCCCGGTGCCCGCGTCGTAGTAATCGATCCGCATGGGGAATATGGTGCAGCATTTGAGGGAATAAGCAGGGTGTTCCGAATCGGCTCAAGCTCGCACCGCCTACTGGTCCCATACTGGACCATGTCATTTGATGAACTCGGTCGGTTCTTTATAAACCGCACAGGCGCCTCTGAATCACTTCAAGAGGCTGCCTTTAGGGCCAAGATTTTCGAGTTGAGGAAAACCGCATGCGCAAAGCTAAAGGGTGGCCCAGTCCCAGACTCCGAAATTACGGTCGACTCGCCGATCCCGTTTAGCATCCGTGATCTTTGGTATTACTTTGACAGGTTGGAAAGAGCGACCTTCCACGACGGCCAATGTACACAAGAAGCGTTGATCAGTGAGGGGAACCCGGCTACACTAACTCCTGCCCAATTTCCTCCGCATTCTCCGACTAATACCGCCACTTACCGCAACAAAGCGGCCATTGGTATCGCCTCGCAGATGGCTAGGCTTCTCGCTAGACTGAAGGACAAAAGATTTGATGTTCTTTGCCGGCCGGGCGATTTCGACGGCGAAAAACTGGACCTGGGCGACTTAGTTGAACAGTGGCTCGGGCACGATCATCCCCTGACGGTTTTTGACCTTGGAGGGGTTCCCTCTGAAATTACAGACTTGGTAGTAGCCCTAATCTCGCGCATTCTCTTCGAAGTTTGCTTCTGGGGTCGCAACCTCCCGGGAATCGGAAAGCTCGGGCCAGTGCTAGTGGTCTTTGAGGAGGCGCACCTTTATCTTCCAAAAGGAGACGCCGGACGTTTCCTGCAAGGTTTCTCAAGACGCGCGGTCCAAAAGCTATTCAAGGAAGGAAGAAAATATGGCGTTGGAGGAATAGTCGTTACACAGAGACCGTCTGAATTGGACGAGACAGTCCTCTCGCAGTGCGGTACGTTCTTCGCCTTGAGATTGTCCACTCCTGAGGATCAGGCTAGAGTGAAAGCCATTGTTCCCGATGCACCGTCCGGCCTGCTCGATGTGCTGCCAGCTCTCAGAACCGGCGAAGCCGTTGTGATGGGCGAGGCGGTTGCGATACCGTCACGAATAAGGGTGCCTCTGGTCGATCCTCGCCCACGAAGCGACGACCCGGAAGTTGGCAAGCGATGGAAAGAAAAACTAGTAGAACACCCAGCCTATGCGGAAGCGGTGTCGGGTTGGAGGATACAAGAGGAGGCCGCTCAGAAAGCTGCGGAGGGCGGAAAGGAGTAAAACGTGGACCGAACCCCCGTGTCATCGTCCAGCGTTGTGTCAATCGGATACGACTCTGAGATTCAAGTTCTCGAGATTGAATACCATAACGGAGGGATTTATCAGTATCAGGGTGTGCCACAGGATACGTTTGATCAGCTAATGAATGCTTCCTCCAAGGGAGCATTCATCAATCAGCAGATCAAGCGGTCCTACGTTTTCGTCCGACCCTGATAACCCTGCCTCGCAACGTAAGCCCTGGCGCAGAAACACGAAAGCCCCGGTAGTCATCCGGGGCTCGATTCTGGTACTGGCCACTGCCTGCGAAGCATCTCCAGAATACCGCAGCCATCGGCAATGTCAAGCACATTTAGTTGAGTCGAGTGACGGCGGAGGGCGAGGGACTCGAACCCTAGTGGCTGGTAGCCACTCGACTACTTCGCAGGTAGTGGCCAGTACCCACTGGCAACACCCCCCAAGCACTGCCTGCGCGAGATTAGTCTATGCCCACCTGAATGGCACAGAACAAGATTGCCGAACAAAATTGATATCAAGTCCCGAAGCGGGAATCCGCTAAGAACTCAGTCCGCACGGATTGGGTGGGGAAATTTATTATCTTTACGCTAATGAAATAAATGGCTAATTAGCTATGCTGCTTGCCCCGCCTTGGCCGCGGCCGCCGGCGCGTCCTGCGTCCGCGTCCACGTGTAACGCATGCGGTGGATCACGGTCAGCGTCGACAGCACTGCGATCACCCACAGCACCGGCGCCATGCGGTTGAAGAGCGCGCCAATGATCACCAGCACCAGCCGCTCCGGACGTTCCATGAATCCCACGCGGCACGATCCTATCAGCGACTCGGCGCGCGCCCGCGTGTAGCTCACCATGATGGCGCTGATCATCACGAACGCAGTGAGCACCACGTAGAAGAAGCGGTCGCCGCGCGCATAGAAGACCAGCAGGCCAAGAAACTGCGACGCGTCACTGTAGCGGTCGACTACCGAGTCGAAAAAAGCCCCGAAGCGCGTGACCCGGTTGGTGGCGCGCGCGACCTGCCCATCCACCAGATCAAAAAATCCTGAGCCGATGATCACCAGGCCAGCGTAGAAAAACATGCGCCGCTGCGTCAGAGCTGTTGCAGAGCCGAAAAGAATCGCGGCCCAGGTGTTCACCACCAGCCCCATGAAGGTCAGCACGTTGGGATTGATGCGCGACAGCGCCAGCCAGCGCACGATGGTATCGAGCAGCACGCCGCAGGCGCGGCCGAAAGCGCTGGTCCAACTTAGGGAAGCCCAGCTATGCGACACTATGCGTCCGCCTTCTCGGGCTCAGCCTCGTCGTGGATGGTGCTCAGGCTTAGGATTTCCAGTTCGCGCTTGCCGTTGGGAGTGATCACGGTGGCCTCGTCGCCAACTTTTTTGTTCAGCAGCGCGCGGCCGATGGGAGACGTGGTCGAAATTCTTCCCGCGCTCACGTCAGACTCTTCGCTCGTGACCAGCTTGTATTCGATCTCTTCATTCTTGAAGCTGTCGTAGACCTTCACGGTGGAACCCAGCCCCACTTTGTCCTTGGGGATGTTGTTCATGTTGGTCAGCGACAAGTCGGCGAGTCGCTTGCCGAGCTGGCGGAAGCGCGCCTTCACAAACTCCTGGCGCTGCTTGGCCATGTGATACTCGGCGTTCTCGCTGAGGTCGCCGAGAGCAGCGGCCCGCTTGATCTCCTTGGGCAGATCGTGAACCAGTTCGCGCTCCAGCGCGTCGACTTCTTCCTGCAGTTTCTTTCTGAGTTGATCTGTCATTTCCAACCGGGCATTTCGAATCAGGTATGCGTGCGGTACGCTCTTGGAATTATAAACCTGTTGCGGGGCGGACAGCGCAGAGGCAGGCTCCGGGTGCCCGGCTTCCGGAGTTATGTTCCGACTGGAACATTGGCGCGAATGTTCCAGTTGGAACATAACTCATGTTTTACCGGAACACTGTGGATATCTCGGAAAACTCGGAAAACCACCTTAAAGCTATAGTTTGTGGGCGGCAAGTGGCTGGAAGGGATGGGTTTAGGAAAAGCGCCGGGAAACGTGGTAGAAGAGCCACAGGGCGAAGGAAAAGCGTCGGAGATTAGCCGCGATGCTGGCAGTTGGCGGGCGTGAGTGCCGATTACATAGACTTGCGGGAAATAGGGGAACGTCTGTCCCCGCTTTTCCCCGCATCAACCGCGATATGGGATCGTCTCTGATGGTTGTAGCATTCCTCTGCACCCTCAAAATCCGATCAAAGCGTACACCACGCCGATGGGAACGGATAGGACCAGAGCGAGAGCGGCTTGCCAGCGGGTGCCTCTGCGCAAGAGGTCCCTTATGGCAAATCCTACTGTGGCCACAACAAGGAAGGGGACGATGACAATCCCGATGACGCTCGCCGGGCTGCCAAGTGAGCAGCACCAAGTGTGTCTCCACTGGGCGAGCCGGGCTAAACCAATGAGCACGAGGTTTGCCCAGGCAAGAATCAACGAAGTCGCCAGCCTTTTCACCGTATTCTCACTTTCCCTTACACTCTTGTCTGCACTGCCTTTCGATGTCGTTAGCCCACGTGTCGCATTGGTATACGCCCAACTGGTAGCCGGGCGGATGCCTTGAGGCGTCAGTGGCCTTGCGGTTCACGCAGCTTTCAAAGCATTTGTCGTCTGAAATCTTGCTGCAAGAGTACTGGGGCTTCAACTTCCCTGAGGCGTCATATGGGTAGTCAAACTCAATCTTCCCAGGAACTACTTGCCCTGATTCCGCCGCCGAGAACGACCACCAGAGGTTCTTTGGCCCCAGCCCGTAACCCCTGCCACTCTGTGTGGAATAAACAAACGTATGTGGCGTGTCGCCCGTGCCCGGAGCGCTGAGGGGGCGGCGACACTCCTGCACCTCCAGTCCAAACGGGTCTATCCAATTGCTGGGATTGTTCAACGTGTAGGCGTAGAAGTCGATTCCGCCCTCGAAGTTGATCGGGTCTTCGCTGACAAAGCGTCCGACGTTCTGGTCGTAGTAGCGCGCCCGGTACTCGTAGATTCCAGTTTCTGAGTCGAATTCGCGCCCAGTGTACTGGAATGGATTGCTGATGGTCCCCGAGGAGGCCGTCAGCTTGCCATAGGAATCATAGGTGTAGGTATTCGCCAGGGATCCCGCCGAGTTGCTCAGCGAACTGATGGAGCCTAATGCGTCGGACTGGTAGTAGCTGGTTGTGCCGCTTTGCAAAACCTGTAATGGTTGGTCAAAGCCGTAACCATGGGTGAACCGAGCAAGCAGGCTTCCCGAGCTGCTCAGAGTTTCGATGAGGTCGTCTTCGTCGTAGAGGTAATCCGTGGTGGTAGTCGTTCCGTTCTGGGTGAACGCCTTCTGAATCCTTCTTCCAAATGGGTCGTACTTAAAATCCACCGTGCCGCCGGTGCCCGGCAGAATCACCTGCGTCAGCCGGTTCTCGAAGTCCCAACTGTACTGCGCGCCGCTGGGGTCGGTCTTGCGGTTGCCGTTGTTGTCATACGTGTAGCTGCCGCTGGGGATCGAGGTCAGCTCGTTCGACGAGTTGTAGTTATAGGGGCTCACGCCTAGCGAACTCAGCCTATTGCCCACCAGGTCGTACGTGTAGGTCTCTTTAGTCGTAGCTCCCTGCTTGGCCGATTTCAACTGGTAGATGTTGTCGTAACCATAGGTGAGGGTTACGTTGGTGCGCTTGTCCGCCGCATTTCGCATCAAGCCTGGGGCAGGTTCGGCGGACGATGGTCTTGCGCCCAGCCCATGGCGAGCTCGAAGGCCTCTTTTAGTCGTGAATCGGAGCGCCAATCAGCAAAAAACTCGGCGATCTGAGGCGTCTCGAAAAGATGTTCGAGGACAGATCCGGCGATCTGATCTTGGGGAACCTTGCCTTCGAGACAAAGGTCTCGAAGCATTGCCTTGAGCCGCCCCAGATATTCACGAGGGACAGCGGAGTCGCGCCAAAGGGATTGGAACCATCCAACCAGCTCGAGCCCCGCGATTGATCTGTTTGGAGCGTACTGGCTCGTCTGTAGATTCTGAATCAGACATTGCTTGTAGTATTCCTGCACCGTGCTGCAGATTTCCTCCATAGAGAGTGGTGGTTCGACAAGACGCGTGTTCTGCATGACATAGACGTTAACGGCGCCAAGAACCTCCAAAGACGCATGATCGAGCCATCCTTTTAGGTTAGCCGCTGGGATTTTCTGCTTGGAGCGTGCAGCACTCTCAATCTCGCGGATTTTTTCGAATTCAGATCTCATGACTGTGCCGAAGTTGGGTTTAACATTCTCAACCACTACACGCCAACAGGAGCGAAAATGATCGCTAAGATCAAAATGATCGTCCCTCCGATGCCGAATGTCACCGCTGGCGGAGGCGGTGGCGGAATGCGGATGGGCGCGGGTTCCTGCTCTGGCTGCTGCACTGGTTGGAACTTAGGGCAGTTGTTGGAGACATCCCGAACTTTATTAACGGCCTAAACAACTGCATTGCACTTCACCAGGCTAAATGCACTAAGAGTCGTAGACGTAGGTGTTGGCTAGAGCTCCTGCTGAATTGCTCAACGAAGTCACGGAACCGATGCCGTCTTGCTCGTAGTAGCTCGTTGCCCCTGACCGGAGTTCTGAGAGGGGCTCGTCCACGCGATTCCCTTGCGTGTACTTGGCCAGCGCGTTTCCGCTATTGTCCAGTTCTTCGAGAACGTTGCTTATGTCATAGAGATAGTCCGTGGTGGTTGTCGTCCCGTTCTGCGTGAACGCCTTCTGCACCCTCCTCCCGAACGGATCGTATTTAAAATTCACCGTGCCGCCGGTGCCCGGCAGGATCACCTGCGTCAGCCGGTTCTCGAAGTCCCAACTGTACTGCGCGCCGCTGGGGTCGGACTTGCGGTTGCCGTTGTTGTCATACGTGTAGCTGCCGCTGGGGATCGAGGTCAGCTCGTTCGACGAGTCGTAGTTGTAGGGGTTCACGCCTAGAGAACTCAGCCTATTGCCAACCAGGTCGTAGGTGTAGCTCTCTTTAGTCGTAGTGCCCTGCTTGGCCGTTTTCAACTGGTAGATGTTGTCGTAGCCGTAGGTGAGTGTGACACTGGTACGCTTGTCGGTGCGGGTCTTTCGATTGCCCGCGTTGTCATAGGTATAGGAAGCGCCATCGAGCACGGTCGTGCCCAGCTTGTGCAACACGCTGGTCAGCCGCGGCACAGGATCGTAGCCATAGGTGGTGTCCACGCTATTGGGCCGGGTGAGCGAGTTGCGGCGGCTGAGCGCGTCGTAGCCGAAGACAAAGTTCGGAGTCTGATTGTTGTAGGTCAGCGTGTGCAGCCGGTTCAGGGTGTCGTAGCCGTAGGTGGTCGGCACAGTCTGCGGATCGGTCATCGAGGTGCGGTTGGAGACTTTGTCGTAGCCGTACTGCACGGTCAGCGCGCCCGCGCGGTCGAAGGAATAGTCCACTGTCGCGGAGGTGAGCCGGTTCATGTTGTCGTAGCCGAAAGTGTAAGTACCGGTGAGGGTATCGTCCACCTCATACAGACGGGCTGCGGCATCGCGCTTGTAAGTTATCGTGCTGGCATCCGTGACATCCGTTCTCCTCCCGAGAACTGTCACCATTTTCCATGTCTCAGTCTTGGGGTGCACTCCACCAGGTTCTCCCCAGGTTCTCGCACATTGTCATCCGGAGATCAGAAATCCTCGGAATCGCATTTCCGGCCCTGGTGGATCGCGTCCAGTAGTTCCTTGACCTTTGTCTTGATAAATTGTTCGTCGGCGCAGACGGCGCTCGGCTTGAGTCCTTCTAGTCACTGTTTCTCGGCGCCCAACAACTTTTGCAAGTCAGAGTTACAGATCTCCTCCAGCACGGGCGGTTTGGCGCTCAGGAGATAGCCCTCCACGAGCTTGCCCTTCTGCAGCACGTAGCACTGGTAATCCTCCGCCAGCGACGCGTCCATGCGATATCGCACAAGATTAGCCAGAGCGGCAGCTGACGACCCACTTGAGCGGGCGCCGATTAGCGCGAGCCCAAGCTCCGCCTTGTCTCCCCCGAGGCAGGCGAGGTGGTTCTCGGCGCACAAATAACGGCCCTTCGGACTTCGAGAGACGGCCAGCGAAGCCCGGATGGAATCATCGGCCATCTTGAGCTCACGTTCCTCGCGAGTGGGCGCAGCCGGCTTGTCTGCGCCGAGCGCAAGAGATCCGATAAACACAAGAGTCAGGAGGCTCCGGTGCGCTTTGGAGGGTATCCGTAGGCTGGCTTTCACTGGACCACCTCCACGGTGCTGCCGGGTTCGGCGTCGATTAGCTTGTTAAGTTTCTTGATGTCTGCTGGATAGCCTGTTATGCACCCGCCGGAACAGAAGGGAGCCTGCAAAGAGGGACCGAAAGGATTAGCACAGCTATGCGTCCGGAACAGATCTCGATCGAACGTGTCGGTTCCTGGCATGGGTGTGAGAACTCTGCCGTTTGGTTTGCTTGTGCTTTGGTTGGTCCATGTCCACGAGCCTAAGGGGATCGGTCCGGTATCAGCCATTTTTGTACATTGCGGATTGTTTTTGCAGTGATGTTGAGGGTCGCCGTTGTTGCCTGAGGCGACCGGAATATTGACGGGCTGATGACTGGGATCGTCCGGGGTGCATTTCAGTGTCCCGCCGGTGATCGAATATACGCAGGTGGCAAATCCCAGCGGGTCGACAGCGTTCGGCACCGAGTTGTCTGCGTACTCGTACATGTTTAGCCCGGCATTCAGGCCAATTGGTGAAACTGGGGACAGACGGGACTGACCCCAATTTCTAAGTTCTGAAAAAATGGGGAACGTCCCGTCTGTCCCCGGTTTTTGTCTCCCGGTTTTTCCCCGCATTCCGAGAGGGCCTACGGCACATAATCGTCGCTGCGATCAAAGCCGGGTGAGACCTTTATACTGGGTGTCTTTGGATCAACATCCCTCACGAGTATAGTTAGTGCATACAACTCAGAATGCTTTAGTTTTATTTCGCCGCAATGCCGGTGCCAGAAATAGGCTTGACTGCCGGTCGTTGCCAGGACCCATCCATCCCCGTTGACGCTGGCGGTGGGAGAGCCCGCTGCTCGGCAGATTGTGCGCCCTGCGCGATTTCGCAGAGTGGCTTCAATGACGGTTTTGAGGTGGGTTAGAAGCGGCCGGGCTGTGTCCCCTGAACGTCCCTCGACCCTGAGGACCAGCGTCATCTCTCCATTCCGGGCTTCTCGGAAACGAAACACGTGCTCACCGGGTTGATTTAGCGGAAAGCTTGTCGGAGCGGACTCATCGCCGGCGTCCGTCGTGAATTTCGGTTGCACAATCGCGCCGCTCTCCATCGGGGAGAAGCAATAGCTTCCGCCGGCAGTGATCGCGAGCACCGATGCCCGACATCCGAAAAGGGCTCGACTCGGGCAAAGGAGCATTATCGGCAACAAGAGGTACCGTGTATATCTCGACACTCTAGGACCTTTCATTTAGGGATACCAGCCGCCCGGCGCGGGGTTATATCCGGGCGAACGCGGCTCGGGCGGCGGCACGAATCCCGCTCCGGACAGCATGTTATAAACAAATGTGTTGCTGTTATATCCGGCGAACCGCCACCACATGTTTCGATAGTTCGCTCCACAGGAAGGGCAACTCTGCGAGCTTGCGTCGTCGTCGAGACCCCTCCTAAGCTTCTCCGCGTCTCCGCATTGCGAGCCCCCGGGCGCGTCCTTACATTTCCCGCCCGAGTTTCTTTTGTCGTCCTTAACGGGTATCTGGTTGCCCTGGCTGTCTGGCAGAATGCCCCAGGTGTGTGATCCGCTGGAATCCGTGATCTTTATGTAGCAGTGGTGCCAGATCATCAGAAATGGTTTTGCCTTTCGCAGGGGGCGACAGCATACTTGGACCTTATCGAGTCCTGTTGGGTCTGTCCAATCCGCCGGATCATTATCGACATAACCATAGAAGTTGATCGACGCGTCGAATCCGTCCGGATCTTCGCTCATGAATCTACCGACGGTTTGATCGTAGTAGCGTGCTCGGTAGTAATAGGCTCCGGTTTCTGGATCAAGCTCGCGGCCAGTGTATTGAAACGGATTAGCGAGCGTACCTGTCGATGCCAGCAGCTTCCCGTACGAATCATATGTGTACGTGTTGGCCAGCGCTCCAGCGGAGTTGCTCAACGAGCTAACGGAGCCGAGTCCGTCCTGCTCGTAGTAGCTAGTCGTTCCCGAAATCAGCTCAGCCAGGGGCTCGTCAATGCTCAGCGAGTCCGTGTAACGAGCCAACACAGTACCGCTCAGGTTCAAGGTCTCGAAGATGTTAGCGCCATCGTACAAATAATCCGTAGTGGTCGTCGTCCCGTTCTGCGTGAATGCCTTCTGCACTCTCCTCCCGAACGGATCGTACTTGAAGTTCACCGTGCCGCCGGTGCCGGGCAGCACCACCTGCGTCAGCCGGTTCTCGTAGTCCCAACTGTACTGCGCGCCGGCGGGGTCCGTCTTACGGTTGCCGTTGTTGTCGTAGGTGAAGCTGCCGCTGGGGATCGAGGTCAGCTCGTTCGACGAGTTGTAGTTGTAGGGACTCACGCCTAGAGAACCCAGCCTATTGCCAACCAGGTCGTAGGTGTAGCTCTCTTTAGTCGTAGTGCCCTGCTTGGCCGTTTTCAACTGGTAGATGTTGTCGTAACCATTCGGGCGACGAGCGAAACTAAGGCTGGCCAGCCCCCACCCACCATGTTACCAATGCCAGCAAGATCAAGAGCCTGAGCCACCCGGCCAGGTCAAAGGAATAATCCACCGTCGCCGAAGTCAGCCGATCTTGGAAGCCTCACTCGTCGAAGGCGCCATGATCCCACGCCCGCTCAACAGACGCCATAGGAACCAACCAACCCAAACGCTCGCTGCCTGAGCCGCACCTGCCACGAGGAGGGTCAAGACCTCGGTCGAATAAGGCGGATAGAATGCATCGCCGGCGTACTTGGTTAGGCTCAGTAGCATGAACGGCGCCAGCAGCAGAGGCCAGGGAAAGGATTCTTGTAATTCATCGCGCAAAGCCGCAGCAAGAAGAAAGGCAACGCTCAAGGGAATCAAGAGCGAACTCACACCTATATCCATCCAGTTTGGCAGTTGCCAGTCAGGATGGCGAAAATGGGCGATCAATGGCCATAAACCTCGATCCGCACCAATGTACAGCAGTACGTATATGAGAATCGCCAGTACGCCTCGCCCTAAGGTTTTCACGTTGGAACCGACTCCCTTCCGTTCGTCTTACTCAATCACCGTCATAAAATTCGCGCCGCTCTCACTCATCAGCAGGTTGAACATTTGATCGTACTGCTGCATAGTGCCGGGATCATCCTGAACAGCATTGATGCAACCCTCACTGTAATGGCCGCGATGTAGCTGCGCACCAAGGCCGTAGTAGCGCCAATGCGATAGATCTCTTCCGAGCCTGCTTAAGGTGTCGTTTGGCCAGGGCTCCAACCGGAAGCGATCATGGCCTTCACCCTGTTTCTCCCAGTAGTAATTCATCTTGTATCGACCAGGGGGGATGGGACCCTCGTTCCTTGTGAACTCGCATTTAGGATTGTCCTTGCAGGATCCTCTTCCGGAGAAAACGTCATCTGGGCCCACCTGTACAGCTCCGGGGCCGTTGGGGCCGACGACTGCTGGCGGGAAGCTGTCTGCATTTGGTTGGCACACAATCGTGTGCATGGAAATCGAGTACACGCACTGGGCTAACCCGAACGGATCGATCATGTTTGTGGGATTGTTGTGAACGTACGAGTAGAAATTGATGCCGGCATCGAAGCGCTCGGGGTCTTCTCCGACAAAACGTCCTACGTTCTGGTCGTAGTAGCGTGCACGGTAGTAATAGAGACCAGATTCGGCGTCGAACTCGCGCCCAGTGTATTGGGATGGATTTGCGAGCGTGCCCGTAGAGCCAAGCAGCTTGCCGTACGAGTCGTAAGTGTAGGTGTCGGCCAGCGCTCCTGCCGTGTTGCTCAAGGAACTAACTGAACCGAGGCCGTCCTGCTCGTAATAGCTCGTTGCTCCAGAAACCAGCTCCGCCAGCGGCTCGTCAACTCCCAGCGAATCGGTATAGCGAGCCAGCACGCTTCCGCTCTGGTTTGTTGTTTCTAACATGTTCGCGCCATCGTACAAATAATCCGTAGTGGTCGTCGTCCCGTTCTGCGTGAACGCCTTCTGCACCCTCCTCCCGAACGGATCGTACTTGAAGTTCACCGTGCCGCCGGTGCCGGGCAGCACCACCTGCGTCAGCCGGTTCTCGTAGTCCCAACTGTACTGCGCGCCGGCGGGGTCCGTCTTACGGTTGCCGTTGTTGTCGTAGGTGAAGCTGCCGCTGGGGATCGAGGTCAGCTCGTTCGACGAGTTGTAGTTGTAGGGGCTCACGCCTAGAGAACCCAGCCTATTGCCAACCAGGTCGTAGGTGTAGCTCTCTTTAGTCGTAGTGCCCTGCTTGGCCGTTTTCAACTGGTAGATGTTGTCGTAACCATAGGTCAGGGTTGTACCAAGGCGCTTGTCCGTCCGGGTAAGGCGATTACCGGCATTGTCGTAGGTGTAGGTCGCGCCATCCACAACCGTCGTGCCCAGTTTGTGCAGCACGCTGGTCAGGCGCGAGACCGGGTCGTAGGCATACGTCGTGTCCACGCTATTGGGCCGGGTGAGCGAGTTGCGGCGGCTGAGCGCGTCATAGCCGAAGACAAAGTTCGGAGTCTGATTGTTGTAGGTCAGCGTGTGCAGCCGGTTCAGGGTGTCGTAGCCGTAGGTGGTGGCGATGGTCTGCGGATCGGTCATCGGTGCCGTAAATCTCACTCCGCGCCGGGCCCAACTATCTCAATATTTCGCCGTTGAGCGCACTTCCTTACCTCGGAGATAACTTCTCTCGGCGGATACTTCAGGCTCTCACTCCCCTTAACCTTGATTCCGCCAACGGTGAGGCGATCAAACCACACAAGGCGCGACCCTTCGGGCATACGTGAGAGGGTGCGCCTTAGCTGGTCCAACCCCTTCAAAGTTGCGTTTGGGTCAAACACCTCCGAGATGGCCTTCTGACGATTTGTATCATGCAACACACAGAAGCGCCAGCCGCTGCTGGCATCCTGCCAACTGTAGAGTTGGTAGGTTAGAGAGGCTGTTGGTTTACCGGATTGCGAATGAGCGGCGATCAGAAGCCCCCCACAACACATCATCCCCAAGGCGAAGGCAAGAACGCCTCCGGCATCAATGACTCGGTGCACACATCGTTCCGCAGAAAACATTGTACCCCCAAGAATGAGCATCGGCATCGGGACTGTTCACCTGAGCACCGACCGGCATTCCACCGTGTTTTGAGGACCACAGGCCGTTGGAGTCTTGCCGATACCAGTGGTAGTCGCGCCCCAGGTCCACCGGAGAGCCAGGTGGATGAACGTCAGTGCCTAGGTATAATCTGACCTTGATGTATCCACATGGGCATTCACCGTCCTCGGCATTTTTGAGTCCGTCTTTCCGCGCGCCGACCTTTACGTCGATGCAGTTGAAATTGAATGGCAGGTTGTAGCCATGGTCCTCACCGGGTTGCGGATAATGAACCGGCCCAGGTGGATGTAGAACGTTGCAGGCATAGCTGTAGCAGTTGTTCGTACCAACGTGGCCAGCGTCATTCCAAGTGCCAGGGTTATAAACGGGAGCCCCTTGCTGCTGAAGGCCCGAGGGATCGAAAAATGTTGCTGGATCGTTTGATACGTATACGTAGAAATTTGAGCCGGACTCAAAGCCCAATGGATCCTCGGAGAGAAACCGCCCGATGTTCGGATCGTAGTAGCGGTGCCTGTAGTAGTAGTAGCCTGTTTCTGTGTCGGACTCGCGGGCAGTGTGCCTGAATGGGTTGGCGAGCGTCCCGGTGGAAGCGGTTAACTTGCCATAGGAATCGTAGGTGTATGTGTTAGCCAGAGCACCTGAAGCATTGCTTAGCGAGCCGACAGAACCGAGTCCATCCTGCTCGTAGTAGCTGGTCGTCCCGGAATTTACCTCAGAAAGGGGTTCGTCTACGTTCAGCGAGTCCACGTAGCGGGTCAGAACGTTTCCGCTTTGATCCGTTGTCTCCAGAATGTTCACGCCGTCGTACAAATAATCCGTGGTCGTCGTCGTCCCGTTCTGCGTAAACGCCTTCTGAATTCTCCTCCCGAACGGATCGTACTTGAAGTTCACCGTGCCGCCGGTGCCGGGCAGAATTACCTGCGTCAGCCGGTTCTCGTAGTCCCAACTGTACTGCGCGCCAGCGGGGTCGGACTTGCGGTTGCCGTTGTTGTCGTAGGTATAGCTGCCGCTGGGGATCGAGGTCAGCTCGTTCGACGAGTTGTAGTTGTAGGGGTTCACGCCTAGAGAACTCAGCCTATTGCCAACCAGGTCGTAGGTGTAGCTCTCTTTAGTCGTAGTGCCCTGCTTGGCCGTTTTCAACTGGTAGATGTTGTCGTAGCCGTAGGTGAGTGTGACACTGGTACGCTTGTCGGTGCGGGTCTTTCGATTGCCCGCGTTGTCATAGGTATAGGAAGCGCCATCGAGCACGGTCGTGCCCAGCTTGTGCAACACGCTGGTCAGCCGCGACACAGGATCGTAGCCATAGGTGGTGTCCACGCTATTGGGCCGGGTGAGCGAGTTGCGGCGGCTGAGCGCGTCGTAGCCGAAGACAAAGTTCGGAGTCTGATTGTTGTAGGTCAGCGTGTGCAGCCGGTTCAGGGTGTCGTAGCCGTAGGTGGTCGGCACAGTCTGCGGATCGGTCATCGAGGTGCGGTTCGAGGCTTTGTCGTAGCCGTACTGCACGGTCAGAGGGGCGTGAGTGCCAATTACATAGACTCTCCTGTCCGGTCTGTGTCCCGGGATTCTTGGCTTCCCGTCGAATAATTTGTCGCGAAACGCTGGGCCAGCCCCCATCGGGACGACCATGCCGGCGCCGCCTAAGGGCGTGGCACCGGGCCCCCCTCATTGTGTGATCTGGTGCTCTCGCACATATTTTTCGAGGTCCACAGGCTCCTGGTAGGGCTCGGCCGTGTTTAGTTTGCACTTCACCCTGGCCTTGCGACCCTTTACGAACATGAGGCAGAGGTCGGGTATCGCCGTTTGTGTGGGGCCAGCTTCGCCCATGTAGAAATAACCGCTTGCGATCGGGGCATCGGTTGTTTCCGCAAGGAACGCATAAACTGTACCGGGGGAGAGCGGAGGAGCAGCTTGCGACTGACTGGGCACAAGCTGTTCGTAGCCAGAGGGAACCTTCCCGTAGGTCAACTGAAGCCCCTTGACGTGAGAACCTTTGAAGTAACCCTTGGATGCCGTAACCTGCCAAACGACAGAGGCTAGATCGCGGTCCGGGAAAGCAATCCTCTGCTTGCTCTGTGGCGCGTAGACAGTGAAGGTCGCTAATCGCCCGCTTCCTCCCAGGGAGAACGAAGGGCCAGTCCCGACATTCACAGAGGTTGGAGTCTCACGGCAGCCGCTCAATGCAAGCAGCAAGGACGCCGCAGCTAAGAACGCTGTTGCTCTGTACTGAGTCATAGCGCTTTCAATCCCATAAAGTCGTGAAGAAAATGGGTCCCTGGATCGAATATTGGATTGGATGAGTCAATGTGGAACTCATCGAGTGTGCAACTCTTGTTACAAAACGTGTACTTCCTGCGGAAATGGAAGCCATCCAGCCCCCCGCCATTCCAAGCCTCCCCAATGAAAGATGGGGTCCCAGAAAAGGAACGGATTTTGGGTTGCCCAGTTGCCGGCGGAAAAGGGCCCGCCAGTGTAGTAGCCGTAGTTGTCCAATGATTTGCTCACATCGTCACAAGACATGGGTATGTTCAAACTATTGTTGCCATCTCTCTGGGAGCCTGGGAAGAGAAGTTGCAATGCATCGATTTGGTCGCTGACCGGGTTGAACTATCAAACGCCAGCCGCTTTCGAACAACAGCTGCGGAGCGTTGCCAACGGCGAGACTTCTACAGAGCTGACTGGGGCGAGGGAGCTAACCGCCCCCTCGCCCCAGACCCCACTCCCCGGTTTACAATGTTTTTCGCAAGAAAACTGTCCCCAGTTTCTTTGTCTCAGGTCAGGGGTGCAGTTCACCCGTCTGTCCCGCATTATCCCCCCCGCATTATCCCCGCATTATCCGGCAGTCAGCGATACATTTTCGATCCCCCACGAAAAGTGGAGACTCGATTTTTTCACAGCTTCCTGTCCCCGCATTATCCCCAATTATCATGGGTTGAAGAGCGGATTAAGAACCTCAACCGCGACGTGGTGTTTCGCAGCGTACCCCCGGATTTGCTCTCTAATCTCGGCGGGAGGATATCTAAGGCTTTCACTGCCCTTCGCTCTTGGGCCTTTCCCTGAGGGGATTCGATCAACCCAGAAGACCTTCGCATCGGCAGGTAATTCGGAGATTTTGCGTTCCAAGTGATCGACACCTCGAATGGCTGTCCTCTTGTTGAAAACCTCTGCTACAGTTGCCTCGCTGTTGGTATTGGGCCGAACGCAGAAGTTCCAGTCACCACTCGCCGCTGGCCAGCTGTAGAGTTCATAGCCCATCGGGGCTTTGTGAGGCGGAGCACCCGCCTGCTGCGAGAAGCAGAGCGAAAGAGTCGTACACATTAGACCGGTGCACCAAAGAACTTGTCTCATAGCGCTAGTCGCACCTTCGCCGTTCGCTCGTAATTTCACGCACGCTCTCATTCAGAACGTTGGAACGGGGTTAAGGGGGTCGGGTATCGCCCCTTCAATCCTTGCCCCGATTATGAGGTCTATGCAGCTAAGGCCGGGAGAGTATCCCATTGAGTCCCCCGGTTGCGGTTTGCCCGGCGGTCCGGGCGGATGCATCCGATCACATGCATAGCTGTAGCAATTGTTCGTATGTATGTGATTTGGATCATTCCACGGGACGGGGTTGTAGGTCGGCAGACCCCCATTATTCGGCGCACACAATGTTCCGCAGTATTTGCTGTAACCCCAGGACATTGCATCCGTGTCCGGTTGGGGGCCAAGAACCGACCCTCCATTTGATCCAACCTGGGTGCCTACCGGAAGCCATCCGTGCTTTGAGGACCATCCGCCATTCGAATCTTGACGGTACCAGTGATAGTCCGAGCCGCTCAAGTACAGTTGGACGCTGTGATATCCACATGGACACAAACCAGACGGATCGATATGGCCAACCGGATCGTTCTGCACGTAGGGATAGAAGTTGGGCGCGATTGCGAACCTCATCGGGTCCTCACCGAGGAATCTGCCAACGCCCTGATCGTAATAGCGCGCCCTATATTCGTAGATGCCGGTCTCGGAATCGAACTCGCGGCCCGTGTATTGGAAGGGATTGGCGGTAGTTCCCGTGGAAGCGCTTAGTTTTCCGTAAGAATCGTATGTGTAGGTGTTGGCCAGCGCTCCTGCGGAGTTGCTCAACGAGCTAACCGAACCGATTCCGTCTTGCTCGTAATAGCTCGTCGTTCCAGAAATTAGTTCTGACAGGGGCTCGTCGATGTTTAGCGAGCTCACGTAGTGGGTCAGAACGTTTCCGCTTTGATCCGTTGTCTCCAGAATGTTCGCGCCATCGTACAAATAATCCGCGGTGGTTGTCGTCCCGTTATGCGTGAACGCCTTCTGCACCCTCCTCCCGAACGGATCGTATTTAAAATTCACCGTGCCGCCGGTGCCCGGCAGGATCACCTGCGTCAGCCGGTTCTCGAAGTCCCAACTGTACTGCGCGCCAGCGGGGTCCGACTTGCGGTTGCCGTTGTTGTCGTAGGTGTAGCTGCCGCTCGGGGTCGAGGTCAGCTCGTTCGACGAGTTGTAGTTGTAGGGGTTCACGCCTAGAGAACTCAGCCTATTGCCCACCAGGTCGTAGGTGTAGCTCTCTTTAGTCGTAGTGCCCTGCTTGGCCGTTTTCAACTGGTAGATGTTGTCGTAGCCGTAGGTGAGTGTGACATTGGTACGCTTGTCGGTGCGGGTCTTTCGATTGCCCGCGTTGTCATAGGTATAGGTCGCGCCATCGAGCACGGTCGTGCCCAGCTTGTGCAACACGCTCGTCAGCCGCGACACAGGGTCGTAGCCATAGGTGGTGTCGACGCTATTGGGCCGGGTGAGCGAGTTGCGGCGGCTGAGCGCGTCGTAGCCGAAGACAAAGTTCGGAGTCTGGTTGTTGTAGGTCAGGGTGTGCAGGCGATTCAGCGTGTCGTAGCCGTAGGTGGTGGCCACGGTCTGCGGATCGGTCATCGAGGTGCGGTTGGAGGCCTTGTCGTAGCCGTACTGCACGGTCAGCGCGCCCGCGCTGTCGAAGGAATAGTCCACTGTCGCGGAGGTGAGCCGGTTCATGTTGTCATAGCCGAAAGTGTAAGTACCGGTGAGGGTATCGTCGACTTCATACAGACGAGCTGCGACATCGCGTTTGTAGGTTATCGTGCTGGCATCCGGGTAGAGCTTCTCACTGAGGTTGTTCTGCCAGTCGTAATAGTAGTTGATGCTGTTGTTGTCGCGGTCGGTTTTGTAGACCAGGTTGTTGTTGCTGTCGAACAGGTAAGTCTCGTACAGCGTCGAGGGGAAGATGGTCTTGTTGAGAATCTTGCCCGGATAATATTGAAACTGGGTGTGGTTGTTCTTGGCGTCATAGATATCGGTCAGATTGTTTTCGGTGTCGTAGGCGTAGGTGGTAACGCCTGGGGTTGGACTCTGCGCGTCGGTGACGGTGAGGAGCCGGTCGGCGTCATCGTAGCCGTAGGTGGTCTTGTTGCCGTCCTGGTCGATCACGTAATCGCGGCGTCCGCGCCAGTCGTAGTGGAATTGCACTGTAGTGGCGGGCGACGTGGGATAGGTGATCAGCGTTACGCGGTTCATGGCGTCGTACTGGAAGCTGGTTACGTGCGTGAGGGCATCGGTGACGGAGAGGCGGTTGCCGCGGCCGTCGTAGGCGTAGGTGGTCTGGTGGTTCTGCGCGTCCTTAATGTAATAAATCAATCCGTACGGGCAGCTCGTTTGGTTTTGGGTGCAATACGTGATATTGGTTGCGTGGTTTAGCGGGTCGGTGATCTTGGTGACTTGGCCCTGCGCGTTGGGCGTGAAGCTGGTGACGCTGCCCGCAGTGATTCCTCCATCTGGCGAAGGTGTAGTGATCGAAGTTAGGTTGCCTTGCGCGTTATAGCCGTAGACGGTGGTGTGGTTGGGGTCGCCCGCCAGTCCCAAAGGGTCGGTAACGGTCAGTACCTCGCCGAACGAATTAGAGGTGTAGTTCCAGGTGTCATAGAGGCCGGTGTAATAATCCGGCAGCGCCTTGCTCGTTAGGTTGCCCTGACCGTCATATGTGTAGAGGGTGGTCTTTCCGTTACCGTCGGTCGAGGAATTGGCATAGCCGGAATCGGTGAGGGTATAGGAGGAATCGCCGAGGAAACCGCAGGTGTTGCAGGCGTTGTTAGCCGGGGCAGTCGTCAAGGAGATATAGTGCCGCTGGTTTCGGTTTGAAACCTGAACCGTGGTGCAATCGTTGCCGGTGGAATCGCAAACGGTATTCTGCCATGCATTTGGCATGCCGTACTGGACCGTGACCTTGTTCACGGGACTGCCGCTGGAATCGTTCGCCTGCTGCGACGACAGGCCGCGACGCATGGAATCGTAGGTGTGCGATTCAATGGTCTTGCTCATGGAATCCGTAACCAGTGTGATCAACGTGTTGCTGTTGGAATCGTTGTACTGGAAGTTGTCCTGGGAGCCGTCGGGATAAGCGACTTGCAAGAGCCGTTTGGTAGTGTCGTCGTATTGGTACTGAGTGAATGTGCCCACGGCATCCGTAATGCTGGTGCACAAGCGGGGGTTGTTGGCATCGGCGTAGTTGAAAGTTACGACGTTACCCGAAGCGTCAGTGATGCTGGCGATGCGGTTCTGGTTATTGGCGTCCACGTTGATCGTCGTCGTATTGCCGTTTAGGTCCACAATTGAGGTGAGATAACCAGCATTGTTAAAAAATCTCTGCGTGCCGTTTTTCTCGGTGATGATCCATTGGTTTGTCGTTGAATTGAAAGCGAGAGTAGTCTGATCGTCGAGCGGCGCAGTCAGGAAGTAGGTGCCCGTGCCATTGGAGCCGTAGAACAGCGAGCTACCATTCCCCTTCCAGTACTTGTAGGAGTTCCCGCCCAAAACCTGGATGCGTTCTTCGAAGTTGCTGCGCCAACTGTCTCCGAAGATACCAACTTCCTCGGGAGGATTCATGTTGGGCCACAGGCTGTTCCAAGTCCGGGTCAGCGTGAACCCGCCGCCAATCCCAGGCATGAAGTAGTCTTGCTGCGGAATGTAGGTGTTGCCGTTGGTCACGTTGATTGGCTGGCCAGCCCCGCTGCAGTTGCCGGTGGGGCACGGGCCGTCTGGGTCCTGTGATGGCGGCTCGTAGGGGCTGCCGACGGGAGTCACCGTGACGTTCGCTGTTCCCTGCGTGCCCGGGCTGCCGAGACTGACCGTAATGTAGCCATCGTTTTCGGTTGTGCCGTAGTTGTAACCGTTCATCTCGAACGATACGGTGACGTTTCCCGGGCCTACGCCGTAGAAGTTGCAGGTGTACTGGTAGTAGTACGCGCCATTGCAGATCGCCTTCGTGGAAGTGAAGAGGGACGGTGCAAAATACAAGCCCAAGGTAGTTATGCCTGACGGGAGGCATGCCGATACCGTGCCCACCGTGAACTGGGATTGGTCGCCCGAGATTACGCTGGGCGAGACTGTAAAGCTGTTCAGGGTGACGGAGTCGCATGCGTGCGCGGCTTGCGTGAAGCAACCGAAGAGGACGAGAAGGACACAGGCAGACAGGGGCTTCATAGAACTTCACCACGCGTAGTTAGGTTTCTGCTGGCCGCCCCCTCAGAAGGCCAACGGTTCAGGCGATAGGGAAAAGGAAAATTAGCAGGGTTGGGGATGCGAGTCAATTGTAAGTTTTCCACAAAGTGGTCGTTTCGAGATCGCGCGGCGTAGTTTCGGAGCTGAGGGCTGCAGGGCGGAAAGCGGTCCTCCACTCCGCTCGCTATCACCCCGCGAAGCGGACGCTTCCCGAAGTAGGAAGGAAGTAGCTCTGGATCGACCTTCCGTTTGTAGAGATTACGCCTGCAGCCCGGTTGACTTGGGTAGAGTTAGCTTGGGTAATCCTTGTGCTGACTGGCGGAGCAGGCTCTGGTGGGCGGGAGGAAACGGGCATCCTTGCATCCGAGGGGATTGGGCTACACCGTGGCGGCGTCGTTGATGCCAGCGGTGCACCGCGTGACCTCGCTGTTGGCATGGCTGGGACCTTCGATGTCGAAAATTACGGCGATCTTCTCTTCCCTTTAATCGCGGACGCGGCCCTCAAGCGGCGTGACCCTCGAATTCGAGTTGTGCCATTTTCGGTAAATGGCAAGTCGGAAGTCTCCTGGCCGTTTCAAGTGCGGCCCATGGAAGAGCTGGCCGCGTCGCTATCCACTCTTTCTGCCATGCTGATTGGAGGCGGTCAAATTGTTCGATTTGACCAGTTTTATCCCGTTCCTGTGCCGGCCAATGCCGATATGCCGATTGCGTACTGGCTGGTGCCGGCGGTTTTGGCCGCGCTTGTGGGCAAGCCGGTGATATGGAACGCAGTGGGCGCCTGGACAGGTTCACCGCGCGCTCCGTGGCACGATGAACTGCTGCGGCACGTCTTCGCGGCCAGCTATTTCATCGGGGTCCGAGACGTTGCGTCGCGGGACCATCTGGCCAAGCTTGCTCCCGGCGCGGGTATCGAGCTTCTACCCGATACCACCTTCGGTTTGTCGCGATTGTGGCCTCTTGAACAGGAGACCATGGAGTTCACAAACTGGCGAAGGTCGCTAAGCCTGGAGGGTAAGTATGTGGTTATTCAGGCGAATGCGGCAGTGGGAAGTCAGCTCTCGCGGATTGAAGGGTTGGTCAAGTCGATGGGAGGGATCAATGCGGTCATTCTTCCGGTTTGCTGGTGCCACGGCGATCGCGCCGAAGAATTCCCGAAGATGCAAGGCCGAGTATTTCCAAGCCGCGAGTGGCTTTCACCCAAATTGATCAGCGAGATTATCGGCCGATCGGAGTTTGTCTTTGGGTCCAGCCTGCACGCTTGTATCACGGCCCTAAGCTACGGCGTGCCCGGAGCCAGGGTGCCGGTGTATTCAGACCGCAAGTTTGAATTGCTGGATGAGTTCGAGGGGATTGTAAACATTGAGAAGAAGGAGGCGCTCTCCCGCCTTCTGAGTCGGGGCCGCTGGACCGAGCCGCGGGTTATCGAATACGCCGACCGGCTCGATCTCTACTGGGACAAAGTCAGCGACGCTGTGCTGCAGCCGCCGCTTACGCATTGCGAACTTTCCAGGACCTTGATGTTGTGCTGGTCGGCGAAGGCGTGCGGCCATCCCCGACGGCTAGAGAGTGCGCAGAGGTTGGGGGGAAGCCTGCGGAAATGGCTTGCTGGGCACTTCCCTCGGAAGGTGCGCGTGGCCATTCGCCATCGGCTCGCTCGTGCGAACAATCTGGCGGTTAGCGCCGCCCGATGGAGCGTCCGCATGGGCATGGCGCGAGGGCGAGCGCGGCGGGCGTGAAGCTCTTCGCTGGGATGAAGCGGAATCAGGCCTGGAATTCGGAGGCTTCCGGGAAGCGGAGCTTGCACTTGGCAAGAGCCAGGGCCAGGAGCTCCTCGACCTTGGTTTCTTCGCAGTTGCGGGACATGGCGAGTTCGCTGACCAGGAGGTAGCGGGCGCGTTCGAGCATCTTCTTTTCGCGGAAGGAAAGAGGCTTGGCCTGGTGGAGGGCGATCAGGCTCTTGAGGACTCCGGCGACCTCGAACAGGGAACCGGTGCGCATGCGGTCGGAGTTTTCCTTGAAGCGGTCTTTCCAGTCGGCGGTGCTGAGGTCTTCCGCGATGGAGAGGAAGTCCAGAATCTTCTGCACTTCGCCGTTGCGAACCACGCGGCGAATGCCGACGCTGCCCACGTTGTTACAGGGCACCATGACCTTGAGACTGCTGGCCTTGATGTTGAGGAGATAGAACTTTTCCACCGTGGCGCCGATGGAGCGGCTGCTGATTTGTTCGATCACGCCCACACCGTGGTTGGGATAGACGACCTTGTCGCCTATGTGGAAATTCAGATCGACACCATTCATAAAAAGCACCTGGGCAGGCGAGGGTCAAGTGGGGGAAAAAACGTTACCTTTACTACAAATATACTATTCCGAAATGGGACTAAAAGCAAGGATTGGTGCGGGATTTGCCGGGTCTGGGCGCAGGCTGTAAGTCACTGTGGCTAGATGGGTTACAGCTCTGGAAGGCAGCGGGCGGGCTGGTTGAAGAGGTTGATATAACCAGTGGGCTGACGTTCGGCTGGAAAGCAGACCGGCCTGCCGGGCGAGTGCCGGGCTGGACGAGGGTCGAGAAGGACTGGACCGCCATTCGGATCCACTGGGGATTACCGCCCAAGGCTTGAAACCTTCAGAGGCGCAACAAGCGGCCGGATCTGGCGCGCTGGAACGGCTGATTCGCGACTACGCGGTGCGCGAGATCGTGGTCGGGCTGCCGTTGCGCATGAGTGGCGCGGAAGGGACGCAATCGGAAAAGATGCAGGTGTTCGCGGAGAAGTTGCGGAAGCCCTTCCGGCTGCCGGTGCACTTGTGGGATGAGCGGCTGACCTCGGCGGAAGCGAACCGGCTGCTGCGGGAAACCGAGCTATCGATTGAGAAGCGCGCCAAGGCGGTTGACCGTATGGCGGCAGTTTTGATTTTGCAGGGTTGGATGGAGGGACGGGGAGCCGGTCGTTAGTCGCTGGTGGTTGGTCCCTTCGCCGAGTATCGGTGGTCTCACGTACAGGAGGTCGTGACGTGACTGTCTACGTTCTTGGTGCCGGTGCCTCAAAGCATGCCGGATACCCGCTGGCGCGCGAGGCGGGCACGGAGCTATTCAAATGGATGAAACGCCAGACGCGTCCGGACCCCAACTATCCCGCCATCGCCGAGTCGATGGAAACCATGTTTGGTCAAATTGACGACCTGGAATTTCTCCTGACCCGCTTGGGGGAGTGTACTCGGGAGCGCGAAGGTGGTACGTGGGACCAGCGTGCGAAAGGCACAAATGCCGAATACTGGCGAGGCAGATTGAAACAATCAATTCCTTTGTGGTTCGAAGAGATAAGAAAGGCTCATGTCGCAAACTCCTACGCTCGTTTCGCGAACTATGTAATCGAACCGGGCGACTGCATCGTTACCTTCAACTACGACGCGTCGCTTGAGCGTGAGCTCAAGCACGTTTGCAAGTGGGAGATTGGAGACGGCTATGGTTTCGATATGGACGGGTTTCCAAGGGGTTCCCTCGCGAAGGTGCAGAAGATGCATGGCAGCGCCGGCTGGCTCGCGTTAGCGTCCGGGCTTCCTGAGGGGGATCGTCCAAGAGCGTATCGCGGGTGTTTGCCGGTACTCGGCCTGCAATTGGTGGCGATGAATTGAAGTTCCTAGGGTACGCTGGCATTGATCAATCTTCAAGGCTCACTGGAGCAGAGGTAGCGATAATATGCAGCCGGGGTGAAGGAGTTCTATTTTGATGCCGGCCTTGGGCCTGAGTGGGATTGGTTCTGGTGCAGTCTTTGGCGGCAAGCTGCTGCTATATTGCGGCGAGCCACCCGTGTCGTGATCTGCGGTTACGGTATGCTTCCGGTTGACGAGCGCGCCTGCGATCTTCTTTTGAATTCAACGAACAAGAGCGCCGAGATTGTCGTCAGTAGTGGGGGCCGCACCGAAGAGATCGTCAGTAAGTTCCGGGACAACAGATTCGAGCGCGCGGTCGCGGCCGATTGCAGCCGGTTCGAAGCTTGGGTCGCCAATGCCCGCGCAGTTTGAGTCCAACGATGACGATGTCGCTACTTTCCCCGCACGGCGCGGCGATAGGCGTCCACATTCTTGTTGTGTTCTTCCATGGTGTGGGCGAAGCGGTGGTGGCCGGCGGCGTCGGCGACGAAGTAGTAGTAGTCGGTCTGTGCCGGATGCATGGCCGCTTCCAGTGCGCTTTTCCCGGGATTACCGATGGGACCGGGCGGAAGCCCTGTGTGCCTGTACGTGTTGTAAGGGGAATCGAATCGCATGTCATCGTGATGCAGCGCGCCGGTGTAGGTTCCGGCCAGGAGTTCTGCATAAATGATGCTGGGGTCGGCGTCGAGCGCGATGTTCTTCGACAGGCGGTTGTAGTAGACGCTGGCTACCAGCGGGCGTTCTTCAGGGACGGCGGTTTCCTTTTCGATGATTGACGCCATGATCACAACTTCGTGAAGTCCGCGGTCAGCGTCCGGTATCGTGCTGATTGAATTCGATATCAGGCCGGCCTGCGCCGCCACCTGGCGAAACTGATTGATCATGGCAGCCGCGATTTCTTCGATGCTCTGCATGCGGCTGAACTTATAGGTGTTGGGAAAAAGATAGCCCTCGAGCGAGGGCGCGTACGGGTCCAGGTCTGCGACCAGAGCGTTGGATTGCACTACTTTCAGGAAATCGTCCGCAGGGCCGAGTCCGGCAGCTTCGACAGCGCGCGCGATGTCGAACATCGTGAAGCCCTCAGGCACGATTACGGTATGGAAATAAACGTCGCCGCGCCTCAGACGCTTCTGGAGGTCGATGATGTTGGCGGGCTTGTCGAAGAGATACTCTCCGGCTTTGAGCGAACGGCGGCGGTGGATGTAGTGCCAGAGGATAAACGCTTCCTCGCTGTGAATGACCCCGGCCGATTTGAGTTCGGACGCGATACGGCGCGTGGAGTATCCCGGGCGCAGCATCACGAAGGTTTTCCCCGGAGGTTCGGTGGGAGTCAGCAAAGCCCAGGCGAACCAGCCCCCACAGGCGAGCCCCACAATAAGGATGAGCCAGAAGATCTTGCGCACGATGGCGACAGTTTAGATGATCAGGGAAACTGCGCGTAGCTGACTTTAGTAAGATGCTGGGTTCCAGTTGCTAGACGGGCGTTAAAGAGGAGGGAACCATCCCGAGCACCACCGGTCGCCCGTAAATCAAGGTTCTCACGGTTCCTGCACCCTTTGCGGCGCTGTATACTCAAATGTTGGTAGTGGTGCAGTTTGATTGTCATCCTGAACAAGCGTTCTTTGCGCAGTGAAGGATCTGGGCGAGCCACGCGATGCGGCGCGTCCGTTGCGACGCAATAATCGCGCGTTTGGCTCGTTTCCTTATCAAACTGCAGCACTACTCAAATGTTCTGGGAGTCATCCAATACTTCATGAGACGTAGCTCGCCCTTTTGGGCTCTGACTTTGCTCCTCGCGGTGCTGCCTACTACAGGCTGTCTGTTTCGTACGCGGCCCGTGGAGGAAACGTACTCCAAGGCCCCTCTTCGGGAATCGACCCAATCGGGATTGATTGACAGCATCGAACGGCAGGCGAAGACGATCAAGTCCCTGCAGGCGACGGTGGATATCGATACTTCCGTGGGCGGCGCGAAGAAGGGCCATGTCACCGATTACAAGGAGATTCGCGGCTACGTGCTGGCGCGGAAGCCAGCCATGCTGCACATGATCGGGCTGCTTCCGATCGTGCGGACCACGGCCTTTGACATGGTGAGCAACGGTCAGGAGTTCAAGCTGTGGATTCCGCCGAAGAACCGCTTTGTGATGGGGCGAAACGGCATGCAGACGCACAACGCGGACCAGCCCATGGAGAACATCCGGCCGCAAGAGATCTACGACGCGCTACTGATCCGGCCCATCGATCCGGAACACGAGATTGCCGTGCTGGAGAATGGCGAAGAGATTCTGCATGATGTCAAGGGGCACCGCGTTCTGCAGGAAGACTACGAACTGATCGTCATCCGCAAGCAGGGCGAGAACGAGGGCGTGCTGTCACGCAAGATCGTGTTCAGCCGCACTGACCTGCGGCCGCATCGCCAGTATATTTATGACGATCAGGGCAAGCTGGTGACCGATGCCCGCTACGCAACCTACAAGGAATACGACGGCGTCAGCTATCCCTCGCGCATCGAGATTTTCCGGCCGCAGGAGGAGTACGACATCACCCTGAATGTGTTGAAGCTGGAAATGAACAAGCCGCTGCGCGATGATCAGTTCGCGCTGGAGCAGCCGCCGGGGGCGGAAGTGGTGCATCTGGATCATCCGCAATCGAGTGCCGCGCCGCCGTCGTCAAGCACCAGCAACAGGCGTTAGCGGCAATTACGTTCCAGATCGCTGTACGCAGTCTGGCTTTGTCATCCCGAACGAGGCGAGGGATCTCGGTGTTTGCCTGAGGCGGCAACAAGCATGGCGCAGGCAGAAACCAGGGTCCCTCACTCGGGATGACAAGCTGTTAGTTCTGCTCTTCCCACCATGATGAACAAAATGATTGTCGCCAACCTGGTGCACCGGCCGATCCGGTCGCTGATCAGCATCAGCGCGGTCGCTCTGGAAGTCATCCTGATTCTGCTGATCGTGTCTTTTTTTTACGGGCAATTGAATGGATCGAAGGCGAGCCAGGTAGGAGTCGGCGCCGATGTCATGGTGCAGCCGCCCGGGTCGTCGGCGCTGGTAGGGGTTACAGGAGCGCCCATGCCGGTGAAAGTGGGCGATATTCTGCGGAAATTACCGCACGTAGTGGCCGCGGCGCCGGTGATCTGGGAGCTCACCACGAAGCCCAGTCTGGAAATTATCTACGGCATCAACCTCGACAGCTACAACAGCATTCCGCCGGCATTGCGCTTTCTTTCCGGCGGCCCTTTTCAAGGGCCATACGACGTCATTGTCGACGACTATTTCGCCAGCATCCAGAAGGCGAAAGTAGGAGATTCGATCGAGATTCTGGCCCACCAGTTCCGCGTCTGCGGGATTGTGGAGCACGGAAAAGGGGCCCGCAAGTTTGTGCCGCTCTCCACCATGCAGCAGTTAATCGGCGCCGAAGGCCATGCTTCCGTCTTCTACGTCAAACTCGACGATCCCGGCAACACCGACGCCGTCGTGAATGAGATCAAACAGGTTCCGGGCATGGAGAATTACGCCGTGCGCTCCATGCAGGAGTACCTGTCAATGATGACGCCGGAGAATCTGCCCGGCTTCGAGACCTCGATCCATATCGTGGTGGCCATCGCGATGATCGTCGGTTTCCTGGTTATCTTTCAATCCATGTACACGGCGGTGATGGAGCGAACCCGCGAAATCGGCATCCTGAAGGCTCTGGGCGCGTCGAAACTCTACATCGTCAACGCTGTGCTCAGAGAAAGTGCACTCCTGGCGATTGTCGGCATCGTGTTGGGAACCCTCGCCAGCATCATTACCCGCCACGTCATTCTGTTTGAGCGGCCCGTGCTGCGGCTTTTCTGGAGTAATGCGTGGGTCCTGCGCGCAACCGCGCTCGCCCTCATCGGAGCCCTGGCCGGGGCGCTGTATCCCGCCTACAAAGCAGCCCAGAAGGACCCGATCGACGCGCTGGCGTATGAGTGAGTCAGCTTGTATCCGTTTGACCCTTCTTTTCTCGCGCCTGTAAGATCAGCATTCAGCACTGAGCAGTTGGCATTCAGTCTAGGAAGCGGCCCGCCGCTCGTTACACCGTGGACGGTTCATGGCCAACTGCCAAATGCTAATTGCTAACTGCTGACTTCCCCATGCCGCACGAACTGCCCAAAGCCTACGAGCCGGGCGCGATTGAAACGCGCTGGGCCGAGTACTGGATCAAAGAAAAACTCTTCTCCGTTCCCACGCCGCCCGAGGGCCCGTTAGCCGAAGAAAAGACGCGCCCGGTATTCACGCTGCTGCTGCCTCCGCCGAATGTTACCGGCCGACTGCACATGGGCCACATGCTCAACCAGACGCAGATGGACATCATCGTGCGCTGGCATCGCATGCGCGGCTTCATCACGCTATGGCTGCCGGGGACCGACCATGCCGGCATCGCCACGCAGATGATGGTGGAGCGGCAACTCGCCAAAGAAGGCAAGAAGCGCCGCGACCTGGGACGCGAGAAATTCATCGAGCGCGTGTGGGAGTGGAAGAAGCATTACGGCGGCGCGATTCTCGACCAGATGAAGCGGCTGGGCGCCTCGGTCGACTGGGACCGCGAATACTTCACCATGGACGAAAATCTTTCGCACGCGGTGCGCGAGGTGTTCGTCCGCCTGTATGAAGAAGGGCTGATTTATCGCGGGAAGTACATCGTCAACTGGTGTCCGCGCTGCGAGACGGCGATCTCCGATCTCGAGGTGAAGCACGAAGACGTTGCCGGAAAGTTGTGGGAGATTCGCTATCCGGTCGTCGGGACGAACGAATTCATCACCGTGGCGACCACGCGTCCAGAGACGATGCTGGGCGATACGGCGATTGCGGTAAATGCGAAAGACGAGCGCTACACGCATCTGCATGGCAAGAAAGTTCTGTTGCCGCTGATGAAGCGCGAGATTCCCATCATCACCGACGAACTGGCGCAGCCCGAGTTCGGCACCGGAGCGGTGAAGGTGACGCCGGCGCACGATCCCAACGATTTCGAAGCGGGCAAGCGGCACAATCTGCCGCAGATCGACGTGATGGACGAACACGCGCACATGAACCAGAACGCGGGCGCGTATGCGGGACTCGACCGCTATGAAGCGCGCAAGCGCGTGCTTGCGGATCTGCAGGAGCAGGGATTCCTGGTGGCGGAGAAAGACTACGCGCTTTCCCTCGGCAAGTGCGACCGCTGCGGGACCGTGGTCGAGCCGCGGCTCTCCGAACAGTGGTTCATCAAGATTCAGCCGCTGGCGCACAAGGCGATCGAAGCCGTCGAAAGCGGCGAGATCACGATTGTCCCGGAGAATTACAAACAGATCTATCTGAACTGGATGAACAACATCCACGACTGGTGCGTATCGCGGCAGTTGTGGTGGGGGCATCGCATTCCGGCGTGGACCTGTGATGGTTGCAAAGAGATCATCGTCGCGCGCGAAGCCCCGTCGAAGTGCACAAAATGCGGCGGCGCGAAGCTGGAGCAGGTTTCCGACGTGCTCGACACCTGGTTTTCGTCAGGATTGTTGCCGTTCACGACGCTGGGTTGGCCGCAGAAGACGCGCGACCAGGCGGTGTTCTATCCGACCACGCTGCTGATCACGGCGTACGAGATTCTTTTCTTCTGGGTGGCGCGCATGATCATGTTCGGCTGCCACTTCATGGAGGGACACGAGCAGGATCCAGCGATCAAGAACGCCAGCGGCTGGGGTGAAAAGAAAAACGATAGCGTGCCCTTCCGGCAGGTTTACATCCATGCGCTGGTGCGCGACGCCGAGCGGCAGAAGATGTCGAAGACCAAGGGCAACGTGGTTGATCCGCTGGAGGTGATTGAGCGCTTCGGCACGGATGCGACCCGCTTCACTTTGGCCGCGATGGCTGCGCCGGGAACCGACATTGCCTTCAGCGAGAGCCGCACGGACGGTTATCGTGCCTTCGCCAATAAGATCTGGAACGCCGCCAGATTCATGTTCATGAATGTGGATAGAGTCGAACCGGGACTTCGTCCTGCTCGTGCGGGCGCGGGCGACCCTTCGGCTTCGCTCAGGGCAGGCTCGCCCGCGCAATCTCAAGGGATTCCAGGATTCAAACGCGACACTCTCGAAGACCGCTGGATTCTTTCCCGCTTCAATCGTGTCACCGCTGAGGTGAACGAGGCTCTCGAGACCTACCGCTTCCACGAAGCGGCGAATCGCATCTACGATTTTTTCTGGGGCGAGTTCTGCGACTGGTACCTGGAGCTGATCAAACCACGACTCAACGTTGAAGAGGGATCGGACAAGGCGCAAGCGCGCGTTGCGTGCGGGAATCTGGTCAACTTGTTCGATGCATCGTTGCGTTTGCTGCATCCCGTGATGCCGTTCATTACGGAAGAAATCTGGCAGGCGATTTACGAGGGCAAGCCGCCGTTGGCCTCGATCGCTCTGGCGCCGTATCCGCAAGCGAATGAGAAGCAGTTTGATCTTGCCGCCGAGACGGAAATGGCAATCCTGCAGGACTTGATCGTAAATGTGAGAAATGTGCGGGCAGAATTGAAGGTCGAACCCAAGGTAAAAGTCCCCATCGAGGTATTTGCGCATGAGCCCGGAATTCGCGCGATGATTGAGCAGAATCGCGGCGCCGTAGAGCGGCTGGCAAACGTGGAGAAGATCACCTTCGTAGACGCCTCGCTCTCCAAACAGGCCGGCGCGCGCAGCACCGCACGGTTCGATGTTCACGTGATCTACGAGAGAAAGATCGATGTTGCCGCCGAGCGGGATAGGTTGACAAAAGAACTGGAGAAGATCGAAAAAGAAATTGCCAACGGGCAGCGGCAGTTGAGCAATGAGCAATTTCTTGCAAAAGCTCCAGAGAAGGTCGTCGAAGGATTGCGCAGGCGAGCCCAGGAACTGGTAGGCCTGCGAGAAAAAATAAAGCGACAGCTGGATGAGTTGAATGGCACTGGAACGAACGCCTAAGAACTGGCCACTGACCACTGGCCACTGGCCACTGCTTTATGGACTTTAGCGGCCGACGCATCACCGCGATTCTGGAGAACGCGCTGCTCGAAGACCGGGCGACGCGCGATGCGACCAGCTATGCCTGCATCGATCCCAACCAGCGTGCGTCGGCCACCATTCTAGCCAAACAAGATTGCATTCTGGCGGGTATCGGCTGCGTGGGCCGCATCCTCGATGTCTACGCCGTGCTCGACGGCGCCGTGACTTCGCACTACGAGGTGACCACGCACCCCGAAATCTTCGACGGTGTGCGCCTGCACAAAGGCCAGTCGGTCGCGGTGATCCGGCACAATGCCCGGGTCGTTCTTTCATGCGAGCGCGTGATCCTGAACTTTCTGCAGCGCATGAGCGGAATCGCAACCCTGACCCGCAAGTTCGTGGACGCGGTCTCCGGCACCAAGGCGCGCATTCTCGATACCCGCAAGACCGCCCCCGGACTGCGATTGCTCGACAAGTACGCCGTGCGCTGCGGCGGCGGACAGAATCACCGGCTCGATCTTTCTGACGGAGTGCTGATCAAGAACAATCACATCGCGCTCGCCGGGGGAATCGGTCCGGTGCTGGAGCGCGCCGTGCGCAACCGGCGCGGCTCCCAGCCCATCGAGGTGGAAGTGCGCACCATGAGCGAACTGGAGGACGCGCTGGCCTATGGCGCCGAAGCGATTCTGATGGACAACATGTCGCCCGAGGAAGTGCGCCGCGCGGTTGAGCGCTGTGCTCTAGCGGGACGCCCCATCCCGCTGGAATGCTCCGGCGGCATCCGGCTGGAAAATGTTCGTGCCTTTGCCGAGACGGGCGTGGACTTTATTTCGATCGGCCTGCTCACTCACTCGCCGCAAGCGGTGGATATGAGCCTCCGGGTGGTGCCGACGTAAATCGCCTCGGGCAGACGATTTGTGATTTTCCCTTCCCTCCCGCATAATCACCGCATCAAGAACAAGACCACAACTCGGAGCACCCGGGCTTCACGCGCAAAAGCACCCGCGCTGCACGAACAGCCGACGGACATGCGTCTCGGCCGCATCGTGCGCTTGTTGATGGAACACGCGACGGTCGTGGTGAGCGGCACCAAGATCGCGCAGGAAATTTCCTCGAACCGCACCGAAGTCTGGCGTCTGATCCAGCAATTGCGCGGGCTGGGCGTGGATGTGGCGGGGCATCCGGCGACGGGGTATCAGCTTAAGTCGGTTCCGGATCTGCTGCTGCCGGAAATTCTGGGACCGCTCGTTCGCGGCACCATCTTCGACAATCAGCTCCATCATTTCTACAAGATTGGCTCAACCAACACGGCGGCCATGGCAGCCGCGGCCGCGGGTATCGCTGAAGGCAGCGTGTTTCTTGCCGAGGAGCAGACTGCCGGCCGCGGGCGCGGCGCCAACTCCTGGGAGTCCGAGCGCTCGTCGGGCATTTATTGCTCGGTCGTGTTGCGCCCCGCTTTGCCGCCGTCGGACGTTCTCGTGCTCACGCTCGCGGCTGGACTGGCGGTACGTGCGGCGATTGAGCAAGTGGAAGCGCGGGTCAGCGTCGACCTGAAGTGGCCCAACGATGTCCTGATCAAAGGAAGAAAGGTGTGCGGCATTCTCACCGAAATGAATGCCGAAGTCACGAGGGTCCGCCATATCGTGGTGGGAATCGGAATCAACGTGAACCAGAAGAGCTTTCCGAAAGAACTGGAGAGCGAGGCGACGTCGCTGCGCATGGAGACCGGCAGCGAATGCTCTCGCGTGGAGGTCGCCGCCGCTTTGCTAAAATCCCTCGACCGCGAATATCGTCTGCTGGTCGAAGAACCGGACGCGCAACCCTCGATTCTGCGCCGCTTTGCCGAGCAGTCGTCGTGGGCACGAGGCAAACAAGTCTATATCGAGGAAAGTGTACCGAGAATCGAAGGAGCAACCGAAGGCCTCGATGAGCGCGGCTTCCTGCAGGTGCGGACCGCGCAGGGACTGCAGAGAGTTTTGAGTGGAACGGTGAGAGCGAAGTGAAAGCAGCAATTAGCAATTGGCAGTTAGCCATCCCAGTTCCGAAAAGACCAATTGCCAACCGCTAACTGCTAATTGCCTCAGAGACGGGACCGGCCATGCTTTTTGTTCTCGATGTCGGCAACACGAACACGGTGCTCGGAGTCTTCGCCCGGGTCGCAAAGGTGCATCCCGGTGGAGACGCCAGTCTCGATGACGCTCCGCACTACGAGCGTCTGCTGGCCCACTGGCGGGTCGCAACCAGACAAGGCAGCACCGTGGACGAGTACGGGGTCTTGTTCCGCAATTTATTTTCTATGGCCAGTCTGGAGGCGTCGGGGATTCACGGCATTGTGATTTCATCGGTGGTGCCGCCGCTCGATCCTGTGTTGCGGCAGGTCTGCGAGCGCTACTTCAATTCCAAGCCGCTCTTGATCGAACCCGGCGTGAAAACCGGCATGCCGGTGCATTATGACAATCCCGCGGAAGTGGGCGCGGACCGCATTGTGAATGCCGTTGCGGCGTTTGAAAAGTACGGCGGGCCCTGCGTGATCGTCGACTTCGGCACCGCAACCACGTTTGACTGCGTTTCTACAAAGGGTGAGTATCTTGGCGGAGTGATTTGCCCCGGCATCGGCATTTCGGCCGACGCGCTTTTTCAGCGCACGGCGCGCCTGCCTCGAGTGGAGATTCGCAAGCCCGCGCGCGTGATCGGTACCAACACCGTGGGCAGCCTGCAGTCAGGTCTCTATTACGGTTATCTCGGCTTGGTCGATGGCATTCTCGAACTCTTACTGGAGGAATTGGGCAAAGAAACGAAAGTGATCGCCACCGGCGGCCTGGGGCCGATGATTGGCACGGGATCGAAATACATCAAGACTGTGGATGATCTTCTAACCCTCGAAGGCCTGCGCATCATCTGGGAGCGAAATATGGCGGCGCGGCCGGGCCTCGCGCCCAAGGCCGCGTCTAAAGTCAAGGCTGCCGGCAGCGAGCACACTCCTTCTACTCCGCGATCCACCCGCTAAGCGCCGTGGAAAATTACTTCAACTACTTCACCGAAGTCGAAGAGCACTTTCAGAGACGACGGGGATCACCGCTGATTGGCTCGCCCCTCGACTGGGATCAGATAGAAATCTGGAAGAATGCCGGGGTTCCCCTCGAGGCGGTGCTGCGCGGCATCGATTCTGCCTTCGACAAGTATGAACAGCGCAAATCGAAAAGGCACCAAAAGATAAACAGCCTTTTGTGGTGCGCGCAGGCCGTGTTGACTGCCGCCGAAGATATGAAGGAAGCAGCCGTGGGCGCGGCGAACCCCGGGGCGTCGGAAGCGCCCAAATCCACTGCGGAGCAAGGCTTTGAGCCGGACGCAATCGCCGCATTCCTGCGGCGCAACGCCGATCTTCTGGAGGCGGCGAAGCTGCCGCAAAGTGCGGGAGTTTCGGTTCATGCGGTCGCGGCGGAATCCGCCTCCACGCTGCGCAAGTTGGCTCAGGAAACCGGGAACAAAAAGACGGCACCAAGGCTGGAAGATTTGGAACGCCATGTCACCGTCCTCGAAGAAAAGCTTTTTTCCGCCTTGCTGGCCGCCACCCCCGATGAAGAAATCGTGGCCGTGCGCGCCCAGGCCGACCGCGAACTGGCGCCCTACCGGCGCAAAATGGCGGTGGCACAAATCGAGCAACTGCAAAAGCAGTACGTCCACAAGCGGCTTCTGGAGAAATACGGACTACCGCGTCTCAGCCTGTTTTACATGTGATGACCCAATCCTTCGATGCTCTCATTCTCGGTGGCGGCGCCGCAGGACTCATGTGCGCCATCGAAGCCGGCAAGCGCGGCCGGCGCGTCGCGGTGCTCGAACGTGCCGACCGGCTGGGAAAGAAAATCCTGATCTCCGGCGGCGGACGCTGTAACTTCACCAACCTTCATGGCACGCCCGAGAACTTTCTTTCGTCGAATCCACACTTTGCCAAGTCGGCATTGGCCCGCTACACGCCGGCGGATTTCATTGCGCTAGTCGAGAAGCACCGCATCCCGTATCACGAAAAAACTCTGGGCCAGCTTTTCTGCGACCGCTCGGCGCGCGACATCCTCGGCATGCTGGAAGCCGAATGCCAGGATGCCGGGGTGAGCGTTTCTCTGAACACCAAGATTCACGATGTCGAGCGCACCAGAGAGTTCGTCGTGCACGCCGCGAATGCGGAGTTCAGAGCGCCGGCTTTGGTGGTTGCCACCGGCGGGCTTTCCATTCCGAAGCTTGGCGCGACCTCGTTGGGCTACGACCTCGCGCGCCAGTTCGGCCTTGCCATCCGCGAGCCCTGGCCCGGCCTCGTGCCACTGCTGTTGAGCGCGGAGGATTCTTCCCGCTACTCCAATCTTGCCGGCGTCTCGACGGAAGTGATTGCCTCATTCGCCGGCCAGCAGTTTCAAGAGAAGATGCTCATCACCCATCGTGGCCTGAGCGGTCCGGCAATTCTGCAGATTTCGTCTTATTGGAATAAGCGCCAGAAAAAGCCGCAGCCCATCCTGATAGACCTCGCTCCCGGGCACGAAATCACCTCCACATTTCGCGATCCAACTACGCCGAGGAACCTAAGCGCACTTCGCTCGGAGTTGCATAAGTCTCTCCCTCATCGCTTCGCCGACCGTTGGCTCGACGCACACGCGCCCACGTCTTGGACGAATCATTCCCTGGCTGACTTGGAAGAGCAGACCCACGCCTGGGAGGTCTTGCCAGCGGGCACAGAAGGCTTCGAGAAAGCCGAAGTCACGGCTGGCGGCGTCGATACCGACGAACTTTCGGCCAGGACAATGGAGAGTCGCAAGATTCCAGGCCTGTTCTTCATCGGCGAGGTCGTGGACGTGACCGGCCATCTCGGCGGTTTCAATTTTCAGTGGGCCTGGGCTTCGGGAGCGGCGGCCGGACGAGCCCTGTAATCCGCTAGCAGTCTGGATTACCGCGGCCCGGCATGCAAATTCCTTCATCTTGACAGGCTATCGCAGGTACCATCACTATGCTTTCACCCCTGCTGGGGTCCTTGTCCAACTCCGTGGACCTGCGGCCTCCGACCTGAGCCATAAAGAGTAAGGAGTCCCCGATGAAGTCCACGTTCCTGTTTCTGTCCCATCGCTTTTCCATGATGGCGCTATTGCTCATTGGACTTTCAACCGCTCCCACCCTCAGCGGCCAATCGACCCCGGAAACCGACCCGAATGCCCTCAGTTTGGGCACTGTCACCGTGCTTGGCTCGGCGACGTGCCTCTCGGGGGCGACCAAAGGAGCTGCGTGTACCTCGATCAACGTTTCTTGCCCTGGCGTGCCTGACCTGACTGCAACGTTGAGCGAAGCTTTTCCCACAGGAACCGCCACGGGCACCATCATCCTCGTCAGCGGCGGCGATGGCACCACCTTCTTCAACAGCGGCTTTGCCAACACGTACCTCGCCGATGGTTTCCGTGTGGTTCAACTCGCGTGGACCACCGAGTGGGAAGATACCGGCGGCGTCGGCCTGAAGAGTGCTGCCTGCCGGGGCGCCACCGTGTTCAAGTATGTTTTCGATAACGTGCAGGGCGGCGACCGCAGCACTGGTTTCTGCGCCCAGGGCACAAGCGGTGGAGGCGCAGCCATCACTTACGCTCTCGCACAATACGGCCTGTCAAATTATTTCGATTACGTTGTGATTGGCGCCGGCCCCGGCGTCGCTCGCATGGATTACGGCTGCGACAAGTCTCTCTACACCGGTCCAGCTCTCGACGTATGCCCTCTCATCACCAGCGCTCCCTTCACGTATTTTTCTGGAGCCAAGGTGAACCTCTGGGAGAACACGAACACGTGCAACACCAAGTCGCCCCCGCAATCGGACATCAACAAGTGGGCGACCGACTCCATCGTCACCGCGCGCGCTACTTTCTCTTATCCCAAAACCGCCATGAGTTGGTACTTCTGCGCCACCCCTCCGGTGAACAACAGCACCGGCCAGGGAAAATTTTTGATCGCAAAGGTTCGGCCCAAAAACAGTCCGCCGGACGTGAATTGCTACTCGGGCGTCTGCACTGGGGAAGCGGTCTGGCAGGACCCCAACGCGTTCAACACCACCGTGTCCGAGATGCTCTCGCAGTGCGTGGCCAACCATCGCTAATCATTTGGTAGAGGTGGAGGTCGATTGTCATCCAGAACGAGCGTTCTTCTTGTAGTGAAGGGGAACGCAAGCGGCTGGAGCAGGCGTTCCAGGCCGGGTGGAGCAGGTCCAGGCCAGGTGGAGCAGGCCTTCCAGGCCTGCGTCGAAGGCAATCTTTTGAACCGGGCTTTAGCCCCTGAGGCCACGAAAGTCGAGTGCTCGCGTCCAGCGAAACATCACTGCGGGATCTTTGCTTCCTCTACGGTCTGCCCGCGAAAGTGGCGCTCGTAATCCAGAAACCAAATCAGAAAGGCGATGCCCATCATCGGCAGAATCAGCCAAATCTTAATGGTGGTGAAGTCGGCCAGAATTGTTGCGCCGCCAACTACTGCCAGCACATTGCGGACGGAATCAAGAGCGGCTTCCCGGTGCATGCTTTTTCCCCAAGTTACGCAAGATTTCCAGAGATGAATCATTTTCACTTGCCCCCGGCAAACTTGGCTGCGAAAATGCCGAACAAGCCTACAAGAACAATGAGGGTCGTTGCAGCCCGTGGCACGCCTCAATTTAGACAAGGCCCTGTCCCAGTCACAGCCAGAGCCTCTAAGTAAATAAGAACCCGAAATGCAACAATTAGTTGTGAGCGCCGCCGCCCGCGCTGCCCGCCTCAAAAGCGCATCGAACCCGTTTCATTCCTGTCCCTTCCCATGCCGTAGAATCAACTCTTGCTCCTGAACATTGAAAAGCTGATCTACGGCGGCGACGGACTCGCTCGCCTTCCTGCCGGATCGCCCGGCAATAAAGACCGCGGACGCGGCAAAGCCGTGTTCATCCCCTTTGTCCTCGCCGGAGAAAAAATCGAAGCCGTTATCACGGAAGAAAAACCCGGCTTCGCCCGCGCGAAAGCCGAAACCATCGTGGAGTCCTCGCCGCGCCGCGTTGACCCGCCGTGTCCGCATTTCACCCGCTGCGGCGGATGCCATTATCAGCACGCCAGCTACGAGCATCAGATCGAGATCAAGAAAGAAATCCTGCGCGAGAACCTGCGGCGCATCGCCAAGCTTGAACTGCAATGCGAAATTCAAGTCCATTCTTCGCCGCCCTGGAACTATCGCAATCGTTCGCGACTGCAGGTGCAGACTCGGCCCGAGTTCTCCGCGGGATACTTCAAGTTCGCATCCCACGAACTGCTTCCAGTCGAAGACTGTCCCATTAGCTCGCCTCTGATCAATCGCGGCATCACCGCCCTGTGGCAAGCCGGACGAGCCCGCAAGGTCGTAGAAGGTGTGCACGAGGTTGAGTTCTTCTCCAATGCCGATGACACAAAAATGCTCATCGAATTCTTATGCGCTCCCGAGGCTCGGCGCGCCGCGGTGCGGGCGTGGGCCGAAGATTTGTGCGCCGCCATGCCGGCGATCGTAGGCGTAGCGGCGTTTCGCGAACCGCAGAAAGGAGTGCAGGAACCACTGGTAGAGGTTGGCGCTCACGAATTGACGTATCAGACCAGGACGTCCGCCTACTGCGTCAGTGCCGGAGCATTCTTCCAGACCAACCGTTTTCTCACCGACGCACTCATCAACATTGTTACCGCGGGCCGCTCCGGGGAACTGGCGCTCGATCTCTACGCCGGTGTAGGCCTGTTTTCCACAGCTCTAGCCTGTAGCTTCCGTCACATCGTTTCCGTCGAATCGTCACAGACAGCCGCCAGCGATCTTGAATACAATCTGCCCGTTAATGGAAAGGCGGTACGGGCAGCGGTCGAGCAGTATCTAACGCACCATGTGGGCACAGACGGTGTGGACGCGGGCGACTCGCCCGCGTCCAATCCCGACCTGATTGTGGTGGACCCGCCCCGGAGCGGTCTGGGAGATCAAGTCTCGCGCGAACTGGCGAACGTCGGCGCGCCAAGCCTGACCTATGTGTCGTGCGATCCCGCGACCCTGGCCCGTGATCTGGTCCCACTACAGGCGGCAGGCTATCGCGTCGCGGAGGTGCATATGGTCGATTTATTTCCCCAGACCTACCACCTGGAGAGCGTCGTGCAGTTGGTGCGGTGATACCGCCAGGGGCGGCTGAAAAACTGTACGGATCGGGAAGGGCACGACTTCAAGTCGTGCCGTCAGATGCGCCAGAAACAACTGCGGCTTCAGTTGCTGGGGTGAGCTCTTGACTCCGGGCGCAGATTTTGGGTGGCGCAGCGCTTCTAGCGCTGCGATAAATGCCCCCATGACTGATGGGCTTCAGCCCCTGAGGTACGTCGGCGGAAGTTTTCTGCCAAGCTCACTCCCACGGCCGGTCCACATCAACCGCTCATCCACCAGGCCAATAAATGCCGCCCCCGCACCCAATCACGCAACCCCCACCCCCTCCCAACCAATTCCAACTCAAGCCAACAAGGCAACCGATGCTCTGGGCCGCACTGTCTTACTCCTCGGGAATTGTTGCAGGCGTTTACGCCTGGCGTCCCGCATCGTGGTGGATAGCGGCTGGCGCGGCATTTCTAGCCGCGGGCCTCTACTTCCTGCGCCGGCGCAAATGGCTCGGAGTGGGCCTGGCTCTGGGTGCGTTCTTCCTGGCGGGCGCGCTTCATATCCAATTAAAAGGTCCTGCCGTCCTCGACACCAGCCTGCTACCCTTCGCGGACGACCAGCCAGTCGAAATGACCGCACACGTAACCCGCGAAGGTAGGCTGCGCGAAGCATCTGCAAACGAAATCAGACAGACCCTCGACGTCGAAACCGAACAGATCGTCACAGAAAACGGCACGCGAATTCCCGTGCATTCCGGCGTGCGCCTCGGGATCTACAAAGACCATGCGGCGCCCACCATGCGCCTCTTCCATTATGGCGAGCGCATCCGCCTTCCCCTCAAACTGAAACTGCCCCGCAACTTCCGCAATCCCGGTGCCTTCGACTATCAGGGATACCTCGCCGCCAACGGCATCTCGGCCCTGGGTTCCACGAAAACCGAAGACGTACAACTCCTCTCCGGCTTCGCGGGCAGCCGCATCGAACTCTGGCGCACCCGCATTCACTCCAGCATCATTACCAAAGTCCATGCGCTCTGGCCTCCGCCGCAGGCCGCGTTGATTGACGCCATGGTCATCGGCGAAGAAGCCTTCATCGATCGCGATACCCGAGTCGATTTCCAGCGCTCCGGCACCTATCACATCCTCGTGGTCTCAGGGATGAACGTAACCATCCTTGCCTTCGTGGTTTTCTGGACACTGCGCCGCCTGCGCCTCGCCGACCTACCCGCGACCCTGCTGACGATCCTGTTCTGCGTCGCCTACGCCTTCCTCACCGAGGTGGGCGCGCCGGTCTGGCGAGCCACGCTGATGTGCGCCATCTACCTGGGCACACGCCTGCTGTACCGCGACCGCGCCATGATCAACGCGCTGGGCGCGGCCGCCCTCGGATTGCTCGTATTCGATCCGCGCCAGCTCTTCACCGCCAGTTTCCAGATGACGTTTGTCTGCGTGCTCATTGTGGCCGCAATCGGCCTCCCGCTCCTGGAGCGCACTTCGCAATTGCACCGCCAGGCCCTGGCTCACTGGGACGCCGACGATTACGGTCCATCGCTGCCTCCGCCGGTCGCGCAGTTCCGCATAGACCTCCGCCTGATTGCAGAACGCCTGGCCCGTTTTCTCGGGCGCTCGTGGTCTCTGTGGTTGGTGCGCGGCACGGCAACTGTCTGCCTGAGCACCTTCGAATTGCTCCTCGTCTCTGCCGTGATGCAGATGGGATTAGCCCTCCCCATGGCGTACTACTTTCATCGCGCCACCACCATCGGACTCCCCGCCAACGTAGCTGTCGTTCCCCTCACCCAACTCCTCATGCCTGCAGCGATCCTGACGATCGCGTTGGGATACCTTCACCCCGTGCTCGCGAAACTTCCAGCTCTGCTCACCACCTTGGCGTTGCAAGCGATTACCAGCACAGTCCACGGCTTAGGAGGCCTGCGCCTCGCCGACCTTCGTGTAGCAACACCCTCGCTCGTGATGATGATCGCAGCCTCCGCAGCGCTGGTACTCGCAATGACCCTCGCGCGCAAGCGCACGCTCCTCGCGGTCACCGGCGTGGTTGCATTGCTGCTGGCATCCCTGGCGCTAGCCTTCCTGCAACCCAAGCCAGAAACCCACGCGGGATTGCTCGAAGTAACTTCCATCGACGTAGGCGAGGGCGACGCCATCCTGTTAGTGATGCCGCAAGGCCGCACCTTGCTCATCGATGCCGGAGGCCCCATCTGGGGCGGCAGTTCACAACTCGACTTTGGTGAAGATGTGGTCGCTCCTTACCTGTGGACACGCCGTATCTCCCGCCTCGATGCCGTCGCGATCTCCCACGGCCACTCCGACCACATCGGTGGCATGGCCGCAGTCCTCAAAGATTTTCGCCCACAAGAATTATGGATAGGCCTGCTGCCGCCCAGTCGAGCGCTAGACAACCTGATCGCGGAGGCGCACGCGCTTGGAATCAAAGTGGTGCGGCATTGGGAGGGAGACGAACTTGAACTAGGCGGAGCGAAAGTTGATGTGCTCTTTCCACCCCGAGACTGGCCCGTCGGGCTCGAGCCCAAGAACAACGACTCCATGGTCCTGCACGTCAGTTATGGCGAGACTTCCGTATTGTTAGAGGGCGACGCCGAGAAGGCGGTCGAGCGCCGCATAGCCAGCCTGCACCATCCCCACGCCGACCTCTTAAAGGTGGGACATCACGGCAGTGCCACCTCCACCACTCCAGAAATCCTGGCGGCTGTGAAGCCAACCTTCGCCGTGATCTCGCTCGGCTTCCGAACCTCGTTCGGTTTTCCCAAACCCGACGTCCTGCAGCGCTTGCAAAGCTCCGGAGTCCACGTCTACCGCACCGACGTCAACGGCGCCGTAACCTTCTACCTGGACGGCCACTCCGTAACTCCCTGGCTTCCAGCTTTTCACTAGAATGCAAATGTAGAGCGGACACTCCTGTCCGCTGCCTTTGCTCTTGATTTTGACTTCACGGCTTGCAGAGTCCGACATGCCGCAACGGTTGAAAGGCTGCGGCTACACGCAAAACTCAAAATGCGTAAGAGCATCCCAGACGCGTGGGGAGCGCCGCGGACGCTTGTAATACCGTGGAAGAGCGGCGCTTCAGCGCCGCGATAAATACCAACTTGACTGAGGGCTTTAGCCTCTGAGGGTCAACTTCATCGAACTCGCCTAACCCACGGTCTCATCATCATCCACTTCATCCCCACCATCATCGCTCGAAGGCGGCCGCCGGTATTCCTCGATCAACTTGCGCGCCTTCTCCGCATCCTCTTCCCGCACCAGGATGATCATTCCCCCTAGGCCGGGGAACGCATCCTGCAAAAGGCTGGCGGACGCCAGATCGCTCTCAATATTCGCGGAATCGAGCAACCCCTTCACCACCATCGCCTCCGACTCCTCTTCACTGTCGAAGACCTTAACCAGTTTTTCATTAGGATCAGGCCGGCGTCCTTCTTTTGTCGTCGGATTAGGCTGCGCTGCCATAGCATCTCCCCTTCCCGGAATCCGCAACCAAGATGGCCCGAACCCCGCACCCCGTGATTCTAACTCTTCTGGCCGACTTGAACGCGGAGATGTTCATGCGGGGACAGCGGCCCTCGGCTGTCAGCCCCGAAGAGCCTGCCCTGTCTTGCCGAAGCCCCGAGCGAAGCCGAGGGGGAAGTCGAAGGGGGCGACACGTGAAAGCCCGGCACGGAAGTGCCGGGTCGAAGCAGGAAGGCAGAGCGAGTCCCGTCAGGGACGGAACCCAGTTGCGACGCACCTCTTCACCCCGGTGGTCTCACCCCAACCCAGCACTTTCGGGCCGTTTGCTTTCTCTCCCCATTAGAGGAGAATCCTACAAACCGGGCGCACCGGCGAACTGCGCAGCAACATCAAAACTGTGCGCGAAAGAGTGGCGACAAAGGGGTCAGCATGAACATTGGGGAACCCGCGAACCAACCGAACAATCAGAATCAGGATCCGGATCGCGATCAAAATGCAGACGAGGCCCGCAGACTCCGCCGCCTCCAGGTCATGATGAGCATGGTCACTTCCGTAATCAGCCAGGATCCCGGCCTCACCGTCGAAGAAGCCTCGGAACTCGCCGCCGGCGCCAAGCGCGCCGCCCTCGCCATGTTTCCCGACAAAGAACTGGCCTACGATCTCCTCTACAAACCCCGCCTCCAGCGCCTGATGCGAGAACGCTTCCGCCTGCAATAAAACAATCGGATGTAGCCAGGGCAACTCGTGCGGCGCAGGCAGGCTCGCCCGCGCACTCCGGCTCTTCTTCGCATCCTTAGCGGCAGTTCTTCGCGAACATAGCAATTAAAGCTCTTTAGATACGCCCTCTGCCATTTGTTCTTGGGGGAAGGAAAATTCCTGAGCGATCTACCTTGTGTAACCCCGTGTCCCCTGTGGTTAAGAATCTGACTATTCATCCACCACAGAATTCCGCAGCGTCCCCACTCCCTCCACGCTGACCTCCATCACGTCCCCAGCCACAACCGGCCCCACCCCCGCCGGTGTCCCCGTAGCAATCAGATCGCCCGGAAACAAAGTCATGGCCTGCGCGATGTGCCGGATGACCACGTCCAGCGTAAAGATGAACTCCCGCGTATTGCCCGACTGCCGCACCGCGCCATTGACGCGCGTCTCCACCCCAACCCCGGCCCACGGATCAAGACCAACCCCATCCGCCACCACCGGCCCCACCGGACAGAACGTGTCAAAGCTCTTGGAGCGTGTCCACTGCCCGTCTTTGTTCTGCAGATCGCGCGCCGTCACGTCGTTCAAGCAAGTGTAGCCCAGGATGTACTGCCGCACGTCCTCGTCGGCCCCCGGCTGGTAGCAAGTCTTGCCGATCACCACGCACAGCTCGCCTTCGTAATCGACCCGTTCCGAAATCTTCGGCCGCCGCACCACGCCGCCCGGCGCCAGCAGCGCCGAACTCGGCTTGAGGAACAGCAGCGGTTCCTGGGGAACCTCATGGCCAAGTTCCGCCGCATGTTCCCGGTAGTTGCGCCCCACGCACACAATCTTCGACGGCCGCACCGGAGGCAGCAGCGCCGCCTCCTCCAAGGCAATCGGTTCGATCCGGCGCGTCCGCAATCCCTCCACGTCCCCATCGGACTCCTCCGGAACCGTTAGCAGAATTCGCAAGATAGCGTCGCGCCCCGCCACGGACTCCACCAGCCCGTAGTGAGCCTCACCATTCAGTTGAAACCGGCAATATTTCATCAAACCTATCTAACCACGAGACACGCAAGACTGTCATCCAGAGCGCCGGCCAGCCCCCAAACTCGGTCATCCCAGCGAGGCAACCCCAACCTCTGTCATCCTGAGCGGAGGTTGTGCCTCGCGAACGCGAAGCACAACCGCAGTCGAAGGATCCCTTTCCTCCAGCACCACCGATGGCTCTCCGAGGCGTTTCTACCACGTCCATGCTCGGTTTTGTAAGGTACGCTGAATGGCCGATTCCGTTAAGTCCCCGCGATAACGGAGCTGACCTCGATTCGGATGCCTGCACCACCGTGGAAGAGCGGCGCTTAAGCGGCCTGCCCTGTTTTGCCGAAGCCCCAAGCGAAGCCGAGGGGGAAGTCGAATCGGCCGCGGAGCTGCAAAAATTCGGAGCGGGCTTACCCAATTACCCAATTCCAAAATTACAAATCCCTACGGCACGCTCTCGCTCGCCTCCCCCGACCGCGCACTCTCATTCCCCCGCAAATCCACCGCCGACACCGAATAAAAATACGTCTTCCCTGAAACCACCTGCGCATCCCGAAACGCCGGCGCCTTCACCGGTTGTAAGTTCAGCTTAACCGCCGCACCACCCTCCGCCTGACGGTAAATGTTGTACCCATCGAGGTCCGCGTCCGTCACCGGAGCCCAAATCAGATCGATGAATGGCTGTTGCCCCGGCCCGGAAAACACCGCCTGCACTCCCGAAGGCGCCGCGGGCGGGAACACATCGTGCGCGAACACTCTCACCTCGGGCGTATCGTCGCCTTCCACTTCCACCGCGGGCGTTCCCGCAGCCCCGACCACGCTCACCACCGCGCCGCGATAGAAATATGTGTTCTCCCACTCGAAGCTCTGGTCAAGGAACGAAGTAACGCACTCCGTAGCATCAAGTTCAGCGATTCGAGTGTCGCTTGCGCTGGATTCCGCGCGCCGGTAGATGCGGAACAAATATTTCACGCCGCTCCTTCTCCCTGGCGTCGACGGACACTGCCATGAGATCAACACTCCGTGACCGGTAGGCTGAGCGGTAAAAGCACTGAAAGGCGGCAACGTAGGTACCAGCGGCACACGCACCAGGTTCGAGATGCCCGCGCCTCGGCCTGCGGAGTTCAGCACCTCGACCGCATAAGTGGCAAAGCCTGCGGGGTTTGCCTGCTCAATTGCGGAAGGCAGAGTGTCAGTGAAGGTCGCAGCCAGTTTTTTCGTAGACGTCTGATTCCGCGCTGCGAAATCCGCCGGCGGCGCGGCCTCTCCCACCGGCGTGCCACATTCCTCGATAGTCGCATCCAGGCTCCGGCAAATCCGGGTCTTTCCCAGATAGCGCACGCTCTGCCGGTCCGTAGTCCGCGCCGGGATCGTCCACGCAAGAGTAACTTTGTCGCCCTTGCGCGCCGCCCGCAGATCCGAAGGCGTCTTCGGCAACTCCAGCGAAGGCGGCAACGGCGGCCCAATCGAAGCGCACCCACTCAACCCAATCAATGCCGCCACCGCCAGCAACAACTGTCCCAGTAGCTTCATGCGCAGAAACAACAGACTACATCATTGCCCGCGCTAGTTGGCGCGCGGATGCTTCATAAATGGGCTTTAAAAGAGCGCGGCTTCCAGCCGCACCACCACCCGAGTAGTCTGGTTAAACCGGCTTATTGGGTGAAGATACAGCAGGGATCATCAGACCGCAGCCCCGATAGGGGCGGCATATGTTAGCCCCGGACCTAAGTCCGGGGTAAGCTCAGAAAATGGGAACAGAATCCCGAAGGGACGACAGAAGCTCTCATGCGCGACCGGGCCACCGCCATCCATAGTTTTGTGATTTAGAAATAACCAACTGCCTGATAGTCTTTACTAAGAACGCGGTGCCCGCGTGGGCGTTCATGATTGACGAGAACAAAACCGACAACACCCAAAAAAAAGAAACGGGACTCAAGTTCTGGCAACAACTGGCGCTCGCAATCGTGGCGCTGATCTCGGCTGTCCTGGTGGCTTACGTTTCCAATGAGCATGGCAAGGATTCCGTGAAACGGGAGTTGCAGAGCCAGACGAATATGATCGTCAGAGTATATGACTCCGTATCCAATGCCGGAATCGAACAAGCAGACATGATTCTGCGGCTGCCGAACGGAGAAAACCAGCCCGCCAAAACCGATTCGACCGGCCAGCACACCTTTGCCGTGCCAGCAGACTCGGCCGGCGAGATGGCCGAGTTGAGAGTCTCGAAAGGTGCCTACTCGGGCAAGAGTTTTGAAGTACGCATAACCCAAGGGAACATCCACGAAAGACTACTATCTCGACCCCTCGCCGTCCGCCAACGTGAGGAACCTGAACGCCTCTGCCAACTCGCCAACTGACAACCGACCAGCACCTCCCACAGGTCTCACCGCGACGGTGTACGACAATTCCACGTCGCCGGCAAGCGTAATCGAAGTGTCAGCTCCGGCCGAGGAAATTCAGCAGATCACGACCTCAGGGGCAAAACCGAGCGGCGTCTCCGATTCCTTTAGTCCCTGGTATGTACTCTGTTCAAGTCCCCGGCCTCAGGGCTACAAGATATTCGGCGTGGAGTTCAAACTTTCTGGCGACCGAACGTGCGGGGCATGGGCGGAATGCCAGCAGATCAGCCGCACGGACCAAAATGTTTGCTATTGGTTCCGAATGCAGGGGCACAGCGAACTTCGATCCAGGCAAGGACAAAAAGGCCCGGACGGACTGGACCCGACACAGGGCCTTAGTTCCGGTGTCCTAAAAGTCACATATCGCAACAAATGAGGCAGCCTACAGAATGTACCGCGACAAATCCTGATCCTTAACAATGTCGGTAAGCATCTTCCGCACATAATCCGCGTCGATGACCACGTGATCCCCTTTTTTCTCCGGAGCGTCAAAGCTAAGCTCATCCAGCACCCGCTCCATGATGGTATGCAGCCGCCGCGCTCCAATATTCTCGGTACTCTCATTTACCCGAAACGCAAAGTGCGCCACTTCCCGCAGAGCCTCCGGCGTGAACTCCAGTTTCACGCCTTCAGTCTCAAGTAAAGCCGTGTACTGCTTCACCAAAGAAGATTTCGGCTCGGTAAGAATGCGGACAAAATCTTCCATGGTAAGCGACTGCAACTCCACCCGAATCGGAAACCGCCCCTGCAACTCAGGAATCAGATCGCTAGGCTTAGAAACGTGAAAAGCACCGGCAGCAATAAACAAGAATGTGATCCGTCCGCACCATCCCATAGCGCGTGTTCACCGTCGTACCTTCCACAATCGGCAGAATGTCACGCTGCACGCCCTCGCGCGAAACATCCGGCCCATGCCCGCCCTCGCGCCCCGCAATCTTGTCGATCTCATCCAGAAACACAATGCCCGCGTTCTCCACCCGATCGATCGCCATGCGCGTAACCTGGTCCATGTCGATCAGCCGATGCTCTTCTTCCTGGATCAGATATTCAAAAGCCTCGTTCACCTTCATCTTCCGCTTCTTCGTCCGCGCTCCAAAGATGTTCGGCAGCATGTCCTTGATGTTGATGTCCATCTCCTCAACACCCTGGTTCGTCATGATTTCAAAAGATGGAAAATTGCGCTCCCGCACATCAATCTCAACCTGCCGCTCGTCCAGCTTGCCCTCGCGCAATTGCTGCCGCAGCTTCTCGCGTGTCCGCGAAGAAGATTCAGCCAAAGCAGTATTGCCATCGATCACCACTCCGCCCGCAGTAGTAGGCTCCGCAGGCCGCGCCGGCGGAGATGGCGGCAACAAAATATCAAGCAGCCGCTCTTCAGCATTCAGTTCTGCCTTATCGGCCACATCCTCCAGCTTCTCTTCGCGCACATTGTCGATCGCAATCTCCACCAGATCCCGCACCATCGACTCCACATCCCGCCCCACATACCCAACCTCGGTAAACTTCGAAGCCTCCACCTTCAGAAACGGAGAATTCGCCAGCTTCGCCAGCCGCCGCGCAATCTCCGTCTTCCCCACACCCGTCGGCCCAATCATGATTATGTTCTTGGGGATGATTTCTTCGGCCAACTCCGGGGTCAGCTTCTGGCGGCGCATGCGGTTGCGCAGTGCGATGGCCACGGCGCGCTTGGCGTCCTTCTGGCCGATCACGTGTTTGTCGAGCTCGACGACAATCTCGCGGGGAGTGAGTTCGTCGAGTGCGAGTTGTTCTTCTTCGGCGCTGCTGGGAAGATAGATAGCCATAAAAGTTCTCAGTTCTCAGTTCTCCGTTCTCAGTCGCGCAGCAAGGGTTTTGCTGAGAACTGAGAACCGAGAACTGAGAACTGGCTTCAAAGTTCTTCGATCGTTACCACGTCATTGGTATAGATGCACATCTTGCCCGCGATCTTCATGGCTTCTTGGGCGATCTGGCGGGCGGTGAGTTGCGTGTGTTCTGCCAGCGCCTGCGCTGCGGCGTGCGCGTAGGGGCCGCCGCTGCCGATGGCTGCCACTCCGCCGTCGGGCTCGATCACGTCGCCTTGTCCGCTCAGCAAGAAGGTCTGCTCCTTGTCGCAGACCAGCAGCAACGCTTCCAGATGGCGCAGGTATTTGTCGGTGCGCCAATCCTTGGCCAGTTCGACGGCGCCGCGTCCCAGGTTGCCGTGGTATTGCTCCAGCTTCGATTCGAAGCGGCTGAAGAGCGTGAAGGCGTCGGCGGTGGAACCTGCAAACCCGGCGAGGATCTTGTCGTTGTAAAGCCGCCGGATCTTCTTCGCCGTATGTTTAATGACGGACTCGCCGAGCGTCACCTGCCCGTCGCCGGCCAGCACCACGCTGCCATTGCGGCGGATGGACAAAACTGTCGTGGACCGGATCAGTCGCTTCGTAGACATGGGCGCAATTCTCGATTATAGCAGCGCGAAAGCTCTCGCCTCAGCCATGGCGATCAAGAAGTCGTCTTAGTTGCTCCTTCACCGCCGGCCACTCCGCAGCCACAATCGAATACCGCGCCGAGTCGCGAGCGATGGAATCGGCAGCCATGCGGTGAGCCCGGAGGATCCCTTCAAACTTCCCGCCGATACGTTCAATCGCGGCGCGCGAACGCTGGTTGCGTGCGTCCGCATGAAGGCAGACGCGGAGCACCTGCCAGCTCTCGAAGGCATGTGTCAACATGAGCAGCTTGGCCTCGGTGTTAGCGGCGCTGCGGATAGCCGACCGCGCCAACCACGTGTAACCGATCTCGCAAGCGTCGGGAAGGGGATAGGGTACCCCATTTCTCGCGTCTTTTGCGAGAAGTGGGGATTGTCGATTGAATCGCGCATGGCCCTCGGGCCACGCCCATCGCTCCAGGTTCCAGAAACGTGTCGACCCGATGACGACGCTGTCATTCCTGCTAACGATTGCGAACGCTACAGCTGTCCCGGCGTCGCGCCAGGCCCGGGCGGTGTCGACATATTTGGTGGCTTCGACCGTGCCCTGCGGCACAGGACTCCACTGGTAAAGGGAGCGGTCTGCTGCCGCGGCTGCTGCCAAGCCCTCGACGTGGCGATGCTCAAGCGGTTCAAGACGAATGTGCCTTCCTGACAGCACGGAGCTTTCTGTTCCCATGATGCCAGTATGCGATGAGCCACAACGCGTTCGCAACGAGTGCGGCGCTGGCGGGGGTTCCGCAGGAGGCGTAGAGTGAACTGTTTGAATCTGCACGAGGTGGACACGTGAAGCTTCTGGTGATTGGTTCCGGCATGATGGGTTCGGCCGCCGCGTTCGATATGGCGCGGCAATCGCAGGTTGAGGCAGTTTCGCTCGCCGACAGCGACCTCAAACGGGCCCGCGAAGTAGCCGCCCGCGTAAACAAGATCACCGGCGATAAGAAAATCCGCGCGGTCGCGCTCGACGCCAGCAGTGAAAGGGCCGCCGCCAAACTCATGCGCGGCCACGACGCAGCGCTCTCCGCCGTCCCCTACCGTCTGAATCTCGGCTTGGCGAAAGCCGCCATCGAAGCGCGCTGCCACTTTGCCGACCTTGGCGGAAACAACACCGTTGTTCGCCAGGAACTCGCGCTCGCCGACAAGGCTGAGAAGCGCGATGTCGCCCTCGCGCCCGACTGCGGCCTCTCTCCCGGCATGGCCTCCATTCTTGGCGGAGAACTTGTCCGCCGCCTCGACGGCCGCGCCGACGCTCTCAAACTCTATGTCGGAGGCCTCCCCGAAAAACCTATGCCGCCCTTCCACTATCAGCTGGTCTTTTCGGTGGAGGGCTTGATCAACGAATACGTGGAGCCGGCCCGTATTCTCCGCAAAGGCAAGCTGGTCACGGTTGAACCGCTCACCGAGCCCGAGGAATTCCACATGCCGGGCTTCGCTCCTCTCATCGCCTTCCAGACTTCCGGCGGCACGTCAACCTTGCCCGAAACTTTCGCAGGCAGGGTGGGCGAGTGTTTCGAGAAAACGCTGCGCTACCCGGGGCATTACGATCTGCTCTGCGAATTAAAGGCGCTCGGCCTTTTCTCCAGTGACAAGATGCGGATCAACGGAACCGACATCACACCCCGCGCCGTGATGTCGAAAATCTTCGAAGGAAAATTTGCCGGCAAGGGTCCGGACGTCTGCATCATGCGCCTGGAAGCCCACGAATCGGTGCGCACACCAGGCGTGCGCGGCCTGCTCGGCGGACGCCTCAAGGGCCGCGTCGCCGCCTTCACCCTGGTCGATCATTACGACGCCAAGACCGACATGAGCGCCATGATGCGCACCACCGCATTCCCCGCCTCGATCGTCATACAAATGCTCGCTTCCGGCGCCATCACCAAGCGCGGGGGCGTGCTGCAGGAACGAGACGTCCCCGCCGCCTTGTTTCTGGACGAGATGTCCAAACGCGGCATCCACGTTCAGTACAGCGTGGAATAACTTAGTACTTTGTCATTCCGACCGGAGCCGGACCCTGAGCGAAGCCGAAGGGGACGGAGCAGCGGAGGAACCTGGTTCCCTCTCCAAACCTTGTCAATAGGCAAAAACTACACGATCGCGCCTAAGTTGCTCACAGCAATGACAATATAATTCCGGCAAACGTGGCGGGTTCACCTATCTCAAAATGCTATACTGAAAGTATAGAGTAAGAGATCAAGAAAACGAGGCGCGGCCTGTGGCCGCGCCTTTTCTTTTGGGCCAACCATCGATTCCCCGGCAGGAGCCACATGGACGAATTCAAGTTCTTCAAGAATTTCAAGGAGCGCGGCGAGTGGGTCGAACTCCGCTTCATGGCCGAAGCCCTGCGCCGCGGCTTCAAAATCCTAAGGCCCTGGGGAGACTCCTCGCCCTTCGACGTAGCCATCCAATTCGGCAACCGCATCGTAAGAGTCCAGGTAAAGTCCACCTCCTGCCGCGTCGGCACCGGATACTTCTGCCAATTCAAGCCCAACTATTTCAGCGACCCCTACACCCTCGACCAACTCGACTTCTTCGCCGCCTACGTAATCATGCAAGACACCTGGTATCTAATCCCAGCCAAAGTCCTCCTAGGCGGACCAGCACTAAAGCAAGGCCTGATGCTCTACCCCATGCAGCCCCTAAAGAAAAATCGCTACAGCTACGAGCACTACCGCGAAGCCTGGCCCCTACTCCGCCCCCGCGGCAAGAAATAGCCCGTGTGGAATAGGAGAGAGGGGTGCCCCATTTCTCGCGTTCTTTGCGAGAAGTGGGGATTTCGCGGCCAACAGGTTTACGTTCACTCTGTCATTCCGACCGGAGCCGGACCCTGAGCGAAGCCGAAGGAGACGGCGGAGTGGAGGAACCTGCTGTTCTCTGTCGCCGAGACTGATTCCCGTTTCGGGACGGCTCCAATAGCGGTGGATCAACAGGCTCACAGATGCCGCGAAGAACCATGATATAAACGCTTTTCCTCCGTGACTGAGGTAATCTTGGCAGAGAAGAAGTACACGCTTGAAATGGTAGGAGAGACGCTGCGCGAGGCGGGAACGCTGATCATCGTGTTTACGCCACTGTACGAGCTGTTTGAGCCGCATCCGCCGCAGTGGCAGATAGTTAGCCTCGAATTGCTGATTGGTGTCGCGGCATTGCTGACCGGCATCGAAGTGGAGAGAAGACGAAGATGATAACCCGACTATTGCAATTCCTCTTGATCGCGGCCACCCTGGCCGGCTTGGTCATCTACGGTTTCATCCGCGACAAGCGAGAACACTCCTCCGCAGCCAAGCCCGAAAATGACGCGCAGGAGTCGCTTCCGTTCCCTGGGCCAGATTCTTCCGACCACGAACATCGTGGCGCCGCGATGTCGAGGTTGTAGTTCCTTCCGCTTTGAAAGGGCGCGGCTTCAACCGCGCCGCTACGCCCCGCAAGCCACAACCACCTGTCATTCCGACCGGGGCCGGACCCTGAGCGAAGCCGAAGGGGACGGCGCAGTGGAGGAACCTGCTGTTCTTCCTACTTACCGGCAGCCCGTCTCCTTTGCCCCAGCTTACTGACCGAGTCTTTCCCGTTCACGGCCCTGCGTCCCGGTTTATTCCGCCACTCCGCTGGAAGTTCATCGCCCGCGACAGGAGCATTCCCCTTCCCAGCGCGCTCAAGAATCCGCAGGGTCTCCGCGCGATCGGCACGGCGACCTCTTTCCCGGAAATACTCCTCCGTGCGCAAGGCAGAAACCTTTTCCGCCACGGCCACATTGATGAGCTGGTTCAGAGCTACTCCTTCCAGTTCCGCAGCCTTTCTCAATTCCTCCAGCAAGGAAGGCTGCAGCCTTAAAGCAAAATTACTCCGTCTCATGGGGTCAAGCTCCTAATCTGCCGAAGCGCCGTCGCCGGCAGAATGATGGCGCAGTTAAAGTCTTTGCCAGCCTTCGCAAAGTCGCGTTGATTGAAGGTCACGATTGCGCTGGCACTCCCGTTGATTGCGGTTTCCAAAACCATGTCGTCGTCCGGATCGGGCAGCCTTGGACGCCATCGGAATGCCAGCCGAACCGGCCTCGCGACCGCCGCCAAGTCGTCAAGCACGCGCCCGATTTCGGCACTGCTCAATCCACAAGCGGCTAAATGCTGCGCCCTGGTCAACACCGCTTCATATTCAAGCATGAGTGAAACCGAGAGCAACAACTCAAACTGCCGATCCAAAGCAGCCAGCAAAAGCTGGCGGGAAGCGCCTCGATCACTACGCAAGGCCGCAACCATCACGTCCGTGTCGAGCACGTAAGAAACCGCCATTGGTTAATGATATTGCATGCAATATCATGTTTTCAAGCAAAATGTCATTCCGACCGGGGCCGGACCCTGAGCGAAGCCGAAGGGGACGGCGGAGTGGAGGAACCTGCTGTTCCCTAGCCGCGCCTGGCGGTTGGGCGGTTCTCCCGCGCTCGATACTGCTGATCGAGCGCCTGCCGGATCAGGGTCTTGATCACCGCCTGCCGGCTGATATTCAACTCCTTCGCTGCCCGGTCCAGTTCTTCAAGCATTCCCGCGGCCAAGTCAACGTTGACCCTCTGGATTGGTCCCATCATCCGTCCCGCATTGGTGAAGAACCGCGAAACATCCTTCCCCTGGTCCGCAAGCCGGGCAACGCTTTCGGCCGCCACCGGTTTGCGGGTTCTACGAGTTTTGTTCATAAAGTCGCCGCTCCTGCGGGGTCGCCTTCCAAAGTGTGACAAGATGGCAGAACTCTCCGTCTTTATCCTCCCGCACCTCGAGAATCACTGCGTACAACTCTGCCGACACCCAGCCGATCGCCCGGTACTGTTCCGGCAAGTCCGAGCGCTGGTCAAGGTAGTAGGGATGCGAGAAGACTTCCTGCAACTCCTCGAATCCGATGCCGCGCTTCGGGTTGGCTCGTAACCGCCTGCTCTTCCGTTCATCAAACCGGAATCTCATTAAGTATAACAGTTATACCATAATGAATCGAGTCTTGATCTCCGGCCTTGAAAGGGCGCGGCCTCAGCCGCGCCGCTACCCCCGATAAACACGCAACCGTTTGTCATTCCGACCGGAGCCGGAGCGCCAGCGACGGCGCAGTGCAATCCGCTGTCAGGAGTATGGTGGAAGGGCGCTGGATTCCGAACGAACGATTCCTTAGACTCCGCGTACCCGAGATGTGATATAGAGTAGGACTCGATACGAACCCTAGCACGCCCATTCTTGCCAGGAGGTAACAACGTGAAAAAAAGCCTACTGATCATTGCTTTTGCCGCAAGCTGCATTCTGCCGGCCTATTCACAAAAATCGTCCGACGAGAAGGCCCAGGACAAACCACTCACAATTACTGGTTGCGTCGAAGCGGGGGTGGAGGCGGGTTGTCTCGTCCTCAAGGATACCAAGACGAAAATGCTCTACGATCTGAAATTCGACCAAACCAAACCTGTCGTCGGCGATGCAATCACCTTTGATGGCATCTTTCATTCCGGCGAGGTCGATACTTGTCAGCAAGGGAAGATTGTTCACGTGGGTAATTGGACGAAATTGAAGATGCACTGCCCCATGCCAGAAAAGGGCAAAGCGGAACAAAAGTAGTCAGGCTGTCCACTTCTCGTGTTGTTAGATGACCACCGTTGACGGGTGCCCCATTTCTCGCGTTCTTTGCGAGAAGTGGGGATTCTCCGGCTAGGCTCACCTCCACCGCTTGTCATTCCGACCAAAGCCGGAGCGCCAGCAACGGCGCAGCGGAGGAATCTGCTGTTTCGTGTTCGTCGAGATGGACCGTGTAGAGCGGACACTCCCTTCGGCCAGCTCAGGGCAGGCTCTGTCCGCTGCCTTTGACGTTGATCTCTAATCGCCGGGATCACCACGACCGAGGCTGCCCCACCCTCGCGTCTTTTGCAAGGGTGGGTACTCCAACTGTATGCAGCGAGGGTTCGTCCGTCGCGTCCGTGGCTCCCACCCTTCGAAAACCACAAGGGTGGGGCAGCTGCCTCGGTGGAATTGGCTCCAAGGGACGGAACGAACAGGTAGGCCAGCCCCCACCGATCTAGATCAGTGCTTTTGAGTTGAGGTTCTTGACATTCCTCGCGTTAACCGTATACTTCTCTCGACCTGATCCGCTGAAGCTCCATATTCTTCCCCTCCTAGCTTGGCGGAGCGCAACGACAGCTATTTGTGTGTTCCGGCGAACCAACACCGGCTCAGGAGGACAAACATGCCAAAACCGACCCTTCGTAAACTAGGCATCTCTCCGTCGAGCATTCCACTACTCAGGAACTTTCTCGATGTGCAGGATAAGCTGCATCAAATTCGCCAAGTCCAGGCTGCATCGGTCCCTGCGACTGGAGATCTTGTCTCGGGTCGTTTTGCTGCCTTTGGCGCCGCGCAACTTGCAAAGGAAGACAGGAAAAAGGGTGCTGCGCCTCGACGTGCCGGCAAGAGCGCTGCTAGTGGTTTTCACGAGGTCCGCCGCCTCCTCGACGAGCGTGCCTTTTACCCGCCACACGACGCCCGAAAGGAGTCTCCCGCCTATGCGAAGGTACATGAGCAATTGGTCAAAGAGCACGGCTGCCTAATTTGCGGCGTTACCTACGACGTTCTGAAGGATGAGAAGACGCGTCAGGATTTAACCAAGAACCCCTATGCCGCCAGACAACTTGAAACCCACCATCATGTCATCGAGTGGGCCTTAGCGAATGCTATCGATCCGGACAAGTTTAATGAGCAGGTCTTCCCTCACCTCAAAGCTCGGCATCCTGATCGCTACACCACCCCGCTCTCCACGCAGCAAGTGAAAGACTGGGTGGACCATAGCGAAGACAATCTCTGGGTGCTATGCGACGTTCATCATCGTGCGCCCTATTTCGGCATCCACGAAATCACCGACCCGCTCTGGGGACCACAGGACATTTTTAACGATGCCTTTTTAAAACAAGTCCGAACCGCCATTGGCAGCGGAAAGAAGAAGTCACCTACTGCCGGCAAGAAGGGCTCGAAACCGAATAAAGGAGCTTGATCGTCGGTAGCCGATATTCGCGTTCCTTACGAGGGCGAGTAGTCCGAATCTACCCCAGAGGGCATCGTAATGGGTTTTTTTATCGAACTGCTAAAGGAATTTGTCACGGCTTGGCGAGAAGGCAACTGGAGGATACGATTAGCCATCGGATTATCCGCCGTGCTTCTCGTATGGGGTGCCCTTCTAACCGAGATTCTTAACGCAAGCATGGGATGTCGCGATCTCGGCCGGTTTCTCGTCGGGCTTGGCACAGCCATCGGAATAGCAATTTTCGCTATCCAGAAAACAAAGGAAGAGGTCAAAAGAGAAAAGAAGATTGAGGCTGTTGAAAAGCGAGTTCAAGAAAACCCGAAAGAACCGCAAGCTGCATGGGAACTCGCGCGAGTCAAGCTGGAAAGCTATCTGAACCGCAACCTATCGCAAGTGAGATCTATTTTTTTCTCACTCTGCTCGTCATGGTGGTCGGCTTCGCATTGATTCTTGCGGGCGCCTACAAACGATTTGTAGACCCGGACCACTTTAGAGCATCGATTCTAAGCAGCGTCTCTGGAGTCGTCGTTAGTTTTATCGGAGGAACGTTTCTGCTTCTTTATAAATCGACGATGGCGCAGGCCAAAGAGTATGTAACCATCTTGGAACGAATCAATGCGGTTGGAATGAGCGTACAAATTCTCGACTCGCTTGAAGACACAAATAGCGATCTCAAAGACGAGACAACGGCCGCCATAGCGAGGCAGCTGCTGTATATGTATTCTCACAACATGCCTGAGGTGACTTCCACTCCACGAGCCTCGAAGCGGCGCACCGCAGCTTCATCCCCGACCGGACACTAGTGCTTGCGGGGCTCTCGCCCGGAGCTTGAACACAGAGCGCGGATTCGACAGCGCCTTCTAGACTCCCACTGTCTCCACACTCGGTTTCGCCGCCAACAACTGCCTCAACACATACTGCAGAATCCCACCGTTAGCGTAGTAGAGCGCCTCCTGCGGCGTGTCGATGCGTCCCCGGATAACGCTCAGATGATATAGGGCACCAACGCCGACACCTGTCGAGAGTAGGCTTCATAAGGCTCGCCGAACTGGGAGCGCATCCATTTCTCTTCAAGCCTTAGTTTGTGCCAGAGGACGGCGAAAACCAGGGCCACGGCAAGCAGCCCGCGCCATTCGCCACGGGCCACTGCCGAACCAAGAAATCCCAGCAGTAGACCGGTATAGATGGGGTGGCGAACCAGGGCGTAGGGGCCACTGGTAATGAGTTCGTGACCTTGCTTCAGGGTGACGGCCTGGCTCCAGTTGGCTCCGAGGTGACGACGCGCCCAAACAGAAAAGAGCAGACCGCCTGCGGTGATGGCGGCGCCGATCCAGAAGCACCAGGCGCCGGGCGGAAGGAATCGCTGGTTCAGCAATGGAAGGGGAACGCTGGGGAGCCAGAGAAGCGCGATCGCTCCAAGAATCGCAACCATGCGCATAACGCGCGACGGGCCGGATTCGCTGCGCTCGGTGGCCTTGACATTCCGCGACATCGCCCACCAATAGGTGAAGTAACTAATCCACATGGTGGGGAAAAGATAGCTGTAGATGAGTGGCATTAAACGCCCACAGTCTGCGCGCTCGGTTTCGCTGCCAGCAACTGCCGTAGCACGTACTGCAGAATCCCGCCGTTCGCGTAGTAGAGCGCCTCCTGCGGAGTGTCGATTCGCACCAGCGCGTTGAACTCGACAGCGTTTCCCTTTCCCACAGCGCGGACCTTCACCGTGCGTCCGGCGGCGAAATGTTCGCACACGTCGCAGATTCCAGTGATCTCAAACACTTCCTCGCCCGTTAATTTGAGCGATTCCGCGTTCTGACCTGCGGGGAACTGCAGGGGAAGGACTCCCATGCCGACCAGGTTAGAGCGGTGAATGCGCTCGTAGCTTTCGGCGATCACGGCGGAAACGCCCAGCAGGCGCGGACCTTTGGCGGCCCAGTCGCGGGATGAACCGGAGCCGTACTCCTTTCCTGCAAGAATGATGAGCGGCGTGCGTTCCCCGATATATTTCTGGGAGGCGTCGAAGATCGACATCTCCTGGTTGGTGGGCAGGTGGCGGGTGAAGCCGCCTTCCACGTTCACCAGCTTGTTGCGCAGGCGGACGTTGGCGAAAGTTCCGCGGACCATGACTTCGTGGTTGCCGCGGCGCGATCCGTAGGAGTTGAAGTCGGCAGGCTTGACGCCGTGCTCTTGCAGATATTTTCCGGCGGGGCCATCTTTCTTGATAGAGCCGGCGGGAGAGATGTGGTCGGTGGTAACGCTGTCGCCGAGCACGGCCAGCACGCGCGCGTTCTTGATCTCTTCGACGGGCGACGGTTGCAGATTCATGCCTTCGAAGTACGGCGCGCGGCGGATGTAGGTGGAATCCTTTTCCCAGGCGTAGGTCTGGCCTTTGGGAATGTTGAGGCCGCGCCAGCGCTCGTCTCCCTGGAAAACATCCGCATAGCTTTTCGAGAACATCGCGGCGGTGACGGAGTGCTCGACGGCCTCTTCGACTTCGCGCTGCGTGGGCCAAATGTCGGCGAGGTAAACCGGCTTGCCGTCTTTGCCCTTGCCGATGGCGTCTTTGCGGAGATCGGTGTCGATGCGTCCGGCTAACGCGAAGGCGACGACCAGCGGCGGCGACATTAGATAGTTGGCGCGAACTTCGGAGTTGATGCGGCCCTCAAAGTTGCGATTGCCGGAGAGCACGGAGGCGACGACCAGCTCTTTTTCGTCGATGGTCTTCGAGACTTCTTCCGGCAGCGGGCCGGAGTTTCCAATACAGGTCGTGCAGCCGTAGCCGACGATGTGGAATTTCAGTTTCTCGAGATATGGAGTCAGGCCGGCATTCTCCAGATAGTCGCGAACGACCTTGGATCCCGGTGCGAGCGACGTCTTCACCCAGGGCGGAACCTGTAGACCCTTTTCGACGGCCTTCTTCGCGAGCAGGCCGGCGCCGATCATTACTGAGGGGTTCGAGGTGTTGGTGCAGGAAGTAATGGCCGCGATCACGACGCTGCCGTGCTTCAGCGAGTTCTTCACGCTGAAAGAGACGTGCTCTTGCACGCTGGGGTCCTCGACACCGACGGCCGCGGGGTTGCCGCCTTCCTGATCCCAGGTTGCAGAAGTCCCGGCCTTCGCCGTCTGAGTTGCGGTCGCAGATGCAGTCGCCGCACTAGACTTCGGCTTGATGAGCGAGGGCAGAGCTTTGTTGAACGAGTCGGCAGCTTGCGAGAGAACTACGCGATCTTGTGGACGCTTCGGGCCAGCAAGGCTGGGCTCAACCGTTCCCAGGTCGAGCGAGAGCAGTTCGGAATATTCCGCTTCGGGCGTTTTGTCGTCGTGGAAGAGTCCCTGCTCGCGGCAATAGGCTTCAACCAGCGCAATCTGCTCCGCGCTGCGCCCGCTGAGTTTCAGATATTTCAGACTCTCTTTGTCGACAGGAAAAATGCCGCAAGTTGCCCCGTACTCGGGCGACATGTTGGCCATGGTGGCGCGGTCGGCAAGCGCCAGATCGCGCAGGCCGGGGCCGAAGTACTCGACAAATTTTCCCACGACTCCATGCTTGCGCAACATCTCGGTAATGGTCAGAACAAGATCGGTGGCAGTCGCGCCTTCGCGCAGGCGTCCCGTAAGCTTCACGCCGACGACAAGCGGAATCAGCATGGAAACCGGCTGCCCCAGCATCGCAGCTTCGGCCTCGATGCCGCCCACGCCCCATCCCAGAACGCCGAGGCCATTGATCATCGTGGTGTGACTGTCGGTGCCTACTAGGGTGTCGGGGTAGGCCACGCGATGGCCGTTGGCTTCCTGGACGAAGACTACGCGGGCCAGGTATTCGAGATTGACCTGGTGGACTATGCCGGTGTCGGGAGGGACGATGGCGAGGTTGCGGAATCCGGTTTGGCCCCAGCGGAGGAAGGAGTAACGCTCTTTGTTGCGCTGGAATTCGAGCAGGGCGTTTACGTCGAAGGCGGTGGGGCTGCCGAATTCGTCGACCTGGACGGAGTGGTCGATTACTAGTTCTACGGGCTGGAGAGGGTTGATTAGGGCGGGGTCGCCGCCTAGTTGCTGCATGGCGTCGCGCATGGCGGCGAGGTCGACTACGCAGGGGACGCCGGTGAAATCCTGGAGGAGGACGCGACTGGGAGTGAAGGCGATTTCTTTGTCGGGCTTGGAGTTTTTATTCCAGTCTGCCATCGAGCGCACGTCTTCTTTTTTCACGTTGCGGCCGTCTTCGGTGCGGAGGAGATTTTCGAGGAGGATGCGCAGGCAAAACGGGAGATGTTTGGTCGAGATGCCTTGCTTGTCGAGGGCGTCGAGGCGGTAGATTTCGTATTCTTTGTGGCCGACTTTGAGGGTGGAGCGGGAGTTGAAGCTGTTCAGCGACATGATGGCCTTCCTGATGAAAGATGCCGCGAGCGGGTGGCGCCGCTTGGCGGGCTGGAGCTAAAAGCGGAACCCATAAGTTTAGCCGTTTTGGGAGGGATTGCGTAGGGGGCAATGCGATGCACGCGCAAGATCAAAGACTTAACCACAGGGGGCACAGGGGTTCACAGGGTAGAACGGAAGAGCTTTTAACCGCTAAGGGATCGCGAAGTGCGCAAAGAAGGGCGCTGTTGTCTGGTGCGGGTTATTTTTGCGAGAGGAGGTAGAGGTCGTCGTGGCCGCTGGGGCGGGCGTAGACAATGGCGGAGAGGTCGTTGGAGACGATGAAGGCATTGCCCACGTAGTCTTCGCGCAGGGCGAAGGGGAGTTTCAGGGCAGGGACGGGGGAGCCAATGGGGGTCCCATTGCGCCAAGGCTGGCGGTAGATGGTGGTTTGGCCGTTAGAGGCGAGAGAGTAGAAGAAGGATTTTCCGTCCTCCGCGAAATAGGCGATATAGGTGGTGATGCCGGATTTGAGGGTGGTGCACTTTTTGTCGGCGAGGGAATATTGATAAATGCCGGGATTTTCGCCCCAGAGTGAAGTGCCAATGATGAATCTGCGGTCGGGAGAAAGATCGACGGCGGTGCCGCAGCCGTCGAACAGGTGGACAGGGGGGGAATCGTTCAAGAAGACTCTCCAATTTCTAGAAGTACGAACATTCTTATCCTCGCCGCCCAGCACGATGGATTGATCGCCAGGTTCCCAGATGCCAAAGCCGACCCAATTTCCCGGCCAGGGGAGCTGGCGAAGGTGAGTGCCGTCGGTGTTAATGACAAAGAGCCGCACGTTCTGGCCAGATTTATCGGCAAAAAGGAATTTGGTTCCATCATTGGAGAAGGACAAGGTTTCGAGAGAGGCGTGGCCGGTGGAGAGCCTTAAACGATTATTGCCAGTGACGTCAGAAATCCAGAGATCGGCCTCACCAGACCGACCTTCCTCGGGAACCGTGATATAGGCAAGACGGCGGGCATCATTGGAAAGCACCGGCTGGGTGACATTTTCTGTGACGACATCGGAGAATTGTTTGGAAGCGGGGCGATAGAGGGTGAGGGCTCCGGCACTTCTGCCATTGATGAAATAAATGCCTTTGCCGTTGGGATCGGACATGGGAAATCGATCGGGGCCGGGGCCGAAGGTGATCTGCTTGAGGGAATGATCTTCGAGGGAGAATTCCCAAAGATTGGTGATGCCATTGATCTTGCGGCTGACGTAGAGGCTCTTGCCGGGCGCAGCCCAAGAGGTGAACTCGGAGGTATCGGGGAGGACGGCCAGGTTTTCGATCTGATGGGTCGAAAGATCAAGCCGCTCGAAGGAAGTTTTTTCTGAACCGGCGGAGGAAGTCAGGAGCAGGCTCTTTCCGTCGGGGTAAGTCTTGAGGTCGGGCCGGTATAAAGTGCTGGCAGGGATATTGAAGAGCGATTCTTCGCCAGAACCGGACCTGGTGGAGCGAACGATGCGTCCTTCGGCCTTTTGAATAAATAAAGATTGACCATCGGCGGACGGGGCGACGGCGTTGCCGGAGGCAAGGCGTTTCGGAGAGCCCCCGAGGGTGGGGAGAGTCCAAATCTCGGGGTTGCCCAAAGTTTGGGCGAAATAAATTTCGGTGCCATCGGAGGAAAAATTGATGACAGTCTTGTTGCCTTCATCTTTCGTGAGTTGGAGCGGGTCGCCACCCGAGGTCAGCATGACGAAGACCTGGTCGTAGCCTTCGACGGGAGAAGTGAAGGCGATGGTGTGGCCGTCGGGGGAGATGGCGGGATAGTCCATCGACCGGTTCCAGTGGCTGATTTTTGCGATCCCGGCGGGGCCTTCGGATGTACGGCGATGCAATAGATGATAGACGCCATAACCGGCGGCGAGAATGAGGAGAAGAAGCAGCGCGCCGAGGGAAAGAGCTTTGCCTTTGTTGCGGGAGGCGGCAGCGGCGATCACGGAACTGTCAGAAGGATGAGCGGCGGCGGCTCCAGATTGCGGAGTTGCTGGTGCTGCAGGAGAGGTTTCCGAAGGGATGGAAAATCCCGATTGAGTGGGTGAGGAGAACGCGGTTGGGACAGAACCAGAGGAGACGCGTCCAGAGCCGGTGTCGCGGCGCAGGCGTTTGAGGTCGGCGCGGAGTTCGGTTGCGTTCTGGTAACGGAGGTCGCGATCTTTTTCCAGAGCCTTGCCGATGATGCGTTCGAGTTCGGCTGGAATTTCGGGATGCAGGCGCGCGGGCGGAAGTGGAGCGCGATTGAGAATGGCATCGAAGACGAGGCCGGAGGTGTCACCGCGGAAGGGCATCGATCCGGTAGCCATTTCGTAGAGAACGGCGCCGAAGGAGAAGAGATCGGAGCGGGCGTCGAGTTCCTTGCCGCGCACCTGTTCGGGAGACATGTAAGCCATGGTGCCGAGAGCCGCGCCAGGGCTGGTGAGATGGCCGGAATCGACGCCGAGGGTGGCGACAGTAGCGGCGGAAGGCCCGGCTTGCGGGCGAGGGTGCGTGACCTTGGCGAGGCCGAAATCGAGGATTTTGGCGTGGCCGCGTTTGGTGACGAAGAGGTTGGCGGGCTTGATGTCGCGGTGAACGATGCCTTCGGCATGGGCAGCATCGAGCGCGTCGGAGATTTCGATTGCGAGGTCGAGGAGGCGGTCAAGCTCCATGGGACGGCCAGCGATGAGGTGATTCAGAGTCTGGCCCTCGAGACATTCCATGGCGATGAAGGTCTTGCCGTTTTCCTCGCCGATGTCGTGAATGGTGCAGATGTTGGGATGGTTGAGAGCGGAGGCGGCTTTGGCTTCGCGGCGAAAACGGCTGAGGGATTGGGGATCTTTGGCGAGGTCCTCGGGAAGAAATTTCAGAGCGACGAAGCGGTCGAGGCGCGTGTCCTGAGCCTTGTAGACGACTCCCATGCCGCCGCCGCCGAGCATCTCGATCACGCGGTAATGCGAGATGGTTTGCCCGACGAGTGAGGAGGAATCCGGCATTTCTGTGTGCACATCTTAGGTTGGGTGCGGGGGCAAGTCAACGCGGGGTAGTGGCTCAGTTTGAATTTCTTTCAGTGGCGTCATCCTGAGCGGAGCCGCTTTTCAGACGGAGCGAAGGATCTCCCGCGCGCATGCGCCTGTCTATGCGCCGGGTTTCGGGATGACGCCTCAAGAAGGCGGACAGATTCGAACTGAGCCACTACCCAACGCGGAGAAGAGGCGGGTATTGGCTCAGTGAAAGGGGCGGCTGTGTGGGCACGGGAGATCCCTCGTCCCGCTGGTGAAAACGCGGGACTTCGGGATGACGCAGGAGCGGTGCGCTGCGGGAAAACTCGTTGTGTTCACGACATGCGACCGGCAGGGCTGAAGCCCGCATCGATTTGTAACGCTTTACGCGGCGCTGAAGCGCCGCTCTTCCACGGTGGTGCCGGCGGCAAAAAGTCAACAGCAGGTTCCTCACCGGGCCTTCGGCCCCGTTTGGAATGACAAAAGTGTTGTGGTGGCTTTACGCGGCGCTGAAGCGGCGCTCTTCCGCGTCAGTCCACGCGGCTGAAGCGGCGCTCTTCCATGGTGGTGCTGGCGGCGGTGGAGTTCCGTCGTTCCAATGCAATGTCAAAGTAGCCGACAAGAGTGTCCGTCCCACGCGGGCGCACACGGGAGGGTGACTCTCATCACGTCTGGTTGTGACTCCAATCATGGCTCTGAGGAGGAATCTTGGCTATCAAAGAACATTGCGCAAAAGTGGCGCAGACTTTGCCGGTTCGCGTGCGCGGGGACTTCGAACTTGTTTAAGGATATCGAACATCTCATTCGGCTGGCGGCGGTGATCGTGATCGCGCTGGTGGCGTTCGTGATCCTGCGGGAGGCCGTGGTGCCTCGCAGTTTTGGGGAGTACGGGCACTATCGCGGGGCAGCGATCGGCGAGACCGCGGCGCGGCCGATTGCGTTTGCGGGGCACGAAACCTGCGAGGCCTGCCATGCCGAGGTTCTGGATCAGAAGAAACTGGGCAAGCATGTGGTTGTGGCTTGCGAAGCTTGCCATGGAGCGCAGGCCAAGCATGCGGAGGATCCCAGTTCGGTGAAGCCGGCAAAGCTGGACACGGCCGTGGTGTGCGCCCGGTGTCACGAAGCCAACGCTGCCAAGCCGAAGGGCTTTCCGCAGGTGGTTACGGCAGATCACTCCGGCGGGATCGCCTGTGACAGCTGTCATCAGCCTCATCGTCCAAAGATTGAGGAAGAGAAAGCTGAGGCGGGGAAGACTGCGGCCGCAAAGACTGCGACGGAGAGGAAGAAGTAATGGAAATCACCCGCCGTCGAATGCTGGTGCTGTTGCCCGCGGCTGCGGTGGCGTGGGAGTTCGTGCGGGCGGGAACTCCGGAGGCTTCGCCGAATTACAAGCTGACCGAGCACTGGTGGGGCATGTTGATCGACATCCCCAAGTGCATTGGGTGTGGCAGTTGTGTGCGGGCGTGCGCCGAGGAGAATGACGTTCCGGAAAGCTATTACCGGACGTGGATTGAACGCTACCACGTGGCGGACTGGAAGATCGAACGGCCGGAAGTGGAATCGCCCAACGGAGGTATACAGGGCTTTCCGCCGCATGCCGAGGACGGCGGCAAGAATTTCTTCGTCCCCAAGCTTTGCAACCATTGTGTGGATTCGCCTTGCACGCAGGTGTGTCCGGTGGGGGCGACTTTTGTGACGCCGGATGGAGTTGTGCTGGTGGACAAGAGCTACTGCCTGGGCTGCCGCTACTGCGTGCAGGCGTGCCCTTACGGGTGCCGGTTCCTGAATCCCAAGACGAACACGGCGGAGAAGTGCTCGCTGTGCTATCACCGGATCACCAAGGGGCTGACTACGGCGTGCTGCGAGGTTTGCCCTACCGGAGCGCGGCAATTGGCGGACTTGAAGAATCCGAAAGATCCGATTCATGAGTTCTTGAGGACGCATACGGTGCAGGTTCTGAAACCCCACATGGCGACCGGAGCGAAAGTTTTTTACAACGGCATGGATGGGTCGGTGCGGTAAGTTCAGTGCGGTAAGGAGAGTCGTGCAGATACCTGTTGAAGGCTTCATGTATCCGAACGAAGTGGAACTCCAGTGGAGCATCCTGATCGTTCTTTATCCCTTCATCACGGGGCTGGTGGCCGGTGCTTTTATTCTGGCGTCGCTGGAACGGGTGTTCCGGGTGGAGGCGGTGAAGCCGACATACCGGCTGGCGCTGCTGACGGCACTGGCGTTCCTGCTGGTGGCGCCGCTGCCGTTGCAATTGCATTTGGGACATCCCGAGCGCTCGCTGGAGATGTATCTGACGCCGCACCGTTCCTCCGCCATGGCGATGTTCGGCTTTGTTTATCTCTGGTACCTGATGGGAGTGCTGCTGCTGGAGATCTGGCTCGACTACCGGCATGAAATTGTGGTGGCGTCGCAGACTACGAGTGGTTGGAAGCGGGTGGCGTATCGTGTGCTCACTCTGGGCTCGAACAACGTGAGTGCACGCTCGCTGCGCATCGATGAGCGGCTGGGGTATTTCATCACGCTGATTGGAATTCCCTCCGCGTTTCTTCTGCACGGATATGTGGGCTTCATATTTGGATCGATCAAGGCGAACCCCTGGTGGTCATCGCCGCTGATGCCCATTGTGTTCGTGTTTTCGGCAATGGTATCGGGGATTGCGGCGGTGATGTTGCTTTACATGCTGACGGCGCGGCTGCGCGGGCAGCCGATCGACATGCGCTGCCTGGACAAGATCGGGCAATATCTGATGTACACCTTCATCATCGACTTCAGCCTGGAGATGCTGGATCTGCTGCAGCGAATCTACGAAGCCGATGAGTCGTTCCGCAGCCTGGACTTCATGGTGCACACGCGCCTGTGGGTGTCGCAGGTGATCATCCAAATTCTGCTGGGAACGGTCACGCCGATCGTGCTGCTGGCCTTGATGCAGATTCTCAAAGTAAGCGACGCCGCGCGCAAACGGGTCTACGCTTTGGCGGGATGCTTGACCGTGGTCGGCATTTTTGCGATGCGCTGGAATGTGGTGATCGGCGGGCAGCTTTTCTCGAAAAGTTTTCTTGGTTACACCACTTATAAGATGGCCTTCGCCACGCGGGAAGGTTTATTGACCGCGATCGCGCTCATGATTCTTCCTTTTTTTATTCTGTGGTTTCTGGTGAAACTCCTGCCACCTTGGCATGAGTCAGATTCATTGGCCGGCTCCGCGGCCGCTGCGGCACACGGAACAAGCTAGGCCCCGCTTCATTTCGTTGGGGCAGATGCGGAGAAGCGAATGGCACAAGCTATCGACGGAATCGCATCGGATGTGGAGCACCTCAGCGAACAGATCCGGGAGCTGGAGCGCCGAGTTTCTGCGTTAGAAAGTAAACCGGCGAGTGCTCCTGCCCCTGCGGAATCGAGGAGCGTTGCGCCGCTCAAAGTGGGGACTCACGAGGCGGGGCAGGGCTTGGCGGCGGCGAATGTGCCTGCCCGGGCGCTGCCCGTAATCGGCAAAGCGGTTCTGGCAATTGCAGGGGCGTACCTGCTGCGCGCGGTCGCTGAGACGGGGATACTCCCGAAGCTGCCCGTGCTGGTGGTTGCCATCGTATACGCCGGGATGTGGCTGGTGTGGGCAGTCAGGACTCATGCCGCCAATTTGTTTGCCAGCGTTACCTACGCAATCACGGCGGCTTTGATTCTCTCGCCTCTCTTGTGGGAATCCACGGTGCGTTTTCAATTCCTGTGGCCGGCGTTCACGGCGGCAGTGCTGGTTGGGTTCGTGGTGCTTGCCCTGGCACTGTCATGGCGGCAAAACCTGCAGGTGATTCCATGGGTAGCGACTGTGGCGGCGGCAGCCACGGCTCTCGCACTCATCGTCGCGACCCGCGACCTGGCGCCGTTTACGGTTGGATTGCTGGCGATTGCCCTGGCGATCGAAATAGTTGTTTGCCTGGGACAGCGGCTGAGTGTGCGAGTGGTCGCGGCAATTGCGGTGGATTTCGCGGTGTGGTTGCTGGTCTATCTGATGGCTTCTCCCGAGGGCATTCCGGCAGACTATCGGCCGGTCGGCGCAAGCACGATCACCGTGCTGTGCCTGGCGCTGCTGGCGATCTATGGCGGAAGCATTGGCCTGCGCAACTTTGGGTTGCGCCAACGGCTCACGATCTTTGAAATTGCGCAGGGAGTTATAGCGTTTGTGCTGGCGACGTTTGGAACGCTGCGCGCAAGCCCGCGCTCCGCGCCGGCGCTCGGCGGATTCTTTCTGCTGGTGGCACTGGCCTGCTACTGGGGCACGCTGTCGCGGTTCGTGGGAGACGCACACCATCGCAATCGCCGGGTGTGTGCGACCTACGCGGTTGCGCTTCTGTTGGCAGGAACCTTGCTGCTCTTCCCGACTACCTTTCAGGCGCCATTCTTGTGCCTGGCTGCTGTGACATCCGCTTTCTTGTATGTCCGTACGGGCAAGCTCACCCTTGGCATGCACGTATCCTTATATCTGGCGGCGGCGGCGATCCTCTCCGGCTTGCTGAATTTTGCCGGGAACGCTTTGGCGGGAACCGTGCCGTCCGCTTTGGGCGCAGGGGGATGGGTGGTCGCAATCGCGTCGGGTCTTTGCTATGCAATCGGATTGCGCGCGTCGGCCGATCGACAGGCTGAGCAATTGAGACCGCGGCTGCTCTGGATCGTCCCCTGCCTGCTGGTGGCTGGCGTGGGAGCGGCGCTGGTGGTGACGGTGAGTGTGAGGCTGGGTTCGGCGAGCGGGATCCTGAATGCGTCGCGTCTCTCGGTCGTCCGGACCGTGGTGATTTGCCTGATCGCACTCCTGCTCGGCTTCAGCGGCGCGCGTTGGAAGCGTGCGGAACTGGTGTGGGTTGCGTATGTGGCCATAGGGTTGGGCACACTCAAGCTTCTTTTCGAGGACCTTCGTTTTGGCAACGCCGCGTCGCTGGTGGCATCCCTTTTGTTCTACGGTCTGATCTTGATCCTGATTCCCCGGCTGACCCGATTAGGCCGCAACTAGACCGGGATGGAACGCTCTGCAAATCCTGTTTGCGTGGCACAGGGTTACCTCCGTAAGCTTCCGCCGCTCGTTCGTGTCTGCTGAAATACCCGAAACATTCTTACTTTTGGGGGAGCGCCACCATGAGTATTTCCACTTTGGTCGTCATAGGGATTCTTATCCTGTCCTGGGTGGTCATTAAGCGGATGCTGCCGCTGCTAATCGTTCGGCAAGTGGGACGCTTCGCGCTCAAGAGAGTCGGGGAAAGCGCGCTCACCAAAGTGCCGGAACAGATCCAGTTCACGCGTGCCGCCGCGCCGCAATGGAAGGATGAGGCCGGCATGCAAGGGCGAGCGACTCCATTGCTGGGGGCGGGGTTTAGCGATCTGGGCACGTACAGCGTGGACAAGATGCCCGGCGCGTTGATCCGTATCCTATTTCATCCGCAGACGCGTGTATCCGCACAGATTTGTGAGCATCCCCGGACGGGAGGCTGGACCGAATTTGCGACCCGTTACACGGATGGTGGCAGTGATTATTTGACGACCCTGCCGGATCAGGGCATCGCTCCTCCGCCGTTTGTGCGAAGCAGCCGTGCCGACAAAGGCACGCCGACGGATCACCTCTACCAGCAACACCTGGCGCAGAGGAAAGTGAGTGGGATCAAGCCGATAACGGCCGGCGAAGTGGTCCACGAAATGGAAGACGCCTACATGCGCTATATGGTCTGGAAGACCGACAAGGGGCTCACGCCGGAAGAGGTCGCGCACGTCGCGGCTAAGTGGGTCAAGGCGAAGCAGCAAGCCGCGGGACAGTCCTGATCGAAGTCCAGCAGGTACTGGGAAGTATGGTGGCAGTTGTTGGGCGTGGGCGTTGCAAGTTGTCCTTCGGAGCCAAAGCACCCAAAATCGATTTCCACGTGGTGTTTCTAAGAGTCCTTGTTGTTCTTGACCAGCTCCACGAACGTGTAGGACTCCGAAACAACCTGCCCATTGATTCCGTCTCGTGTCCACATGTAATAGCTCGTGTGCGGCGGCATCTGCGGGATCGTTCCCTGTGGAACCGCAGTCTGGGCATCCCCTAGATACCGAAAGGCCGCCTCCGACCCCAGCTCGGATTGCGCAGCGGCGTCAACGTGAAATGCGAAGGTGCAGGTTTCCGCTGCTTTGGCTGGACAAATAACTTCCAGCGGCGTGACGAGAGGGATGAAGGCCCCTGCACCCGAACACGGGCTACATCCCACACTAAGTTCCTGCGTATAGCCCCACCTGAAAACGTTGTGTCCCCCAATTTGATTCCGCGTGGGCTTCCTTCAGGGTGGGGATGTCGGAAGCGCGTCCTTGCGATGTTGTAGCGAGACGATTGCTCGTCAACGTCGCGTGAAAAATGGAAGGGGTTCTGCCGTAACTCCAGGGGTTTCGAGGCTTGATACCACTAACGTGCCATTGACGAAACAGCAATCTCGTACTAGCTTGCGAATCGCGCCGCTTTCCAAGAAAAATGAATCCCCCGTTCAGCAAAGGCGACTGGCCGCGCCTCTGCTCCTCGCCGCGACGCGTCAGAGACCCAGGGTGCCGGCCCAGTCAGCGTGCAGAGATCAGCAAGATTCTCTCTGCGCCATCCGACGCAAGAAGAAGAGGAGCTCAATATGAGCAGAACAAAGATGGTTGCAATCGCGACCTCCAAGCAAGTGTGTCTTTTGTCCATCGTAGCGCTGCTGACCGCAGGAGTCTGCTTTGGCCAACCTGCGGTCTCACTCTCAATCAAAAGCGGGCCACCCACGGGCAATCTGCTCGTCTCTGGCAGCGGCTTCACGCCCAGCGCCGAGATTGACATTTATTTCGACATCAAGGACGAGGCAACGGTAACTGCCGACGGCTCAGGATCATTTTCCAACATCTCCATTCAGGTGCCTCGCTCAGCGTTGCCGGGCAAACATTTTGTCAGCGCAGTGCAGCGTTCTGGGGAAGTTAGTGTACAAACGCCGTTCCTGGTCAACACGAATTGGGGCCAGTTCGGCTTCAGGTCAGACGGTCAGCGCGTCAACCACTATGAAAATGTGCTCACTCCCAACACAGTTGGGGGCCTTAATTTACTGTGGACCTATACCACGGGTGGCGCTCTACAGTCCTCGCCCAGCGTCGTGGATGGGGTAGTCTACGTCGGTTCGAACGATAACAACCTCTACGCCCTGAACGCCAACACCGGCGCTTTGTTGTGGAGTTACCCCAGGAGTGGTGACGGAATAAATCCTTCCTCGCCCGCAGTGGCAAACGGGGTTGTTTATATCGGGGAAAGCAACGTGAACGCCAGCGACAACAGTGTGTTGGCGCTAGACGCTGGCACAGGCGCTCTGCTTTGGAGTTATTCCGATGGCAACCCAATATATTCCGCGCCTGCATTAGTGAATGGGGTGGTGTATGTGGCATCGGGCGGCGGCGGCACGTTTGCGCTGGACGCCAGCACCGGTGCTCTATTGTGGGACTTCGGCATCGGCTTCCAGATAAATGCCTCGCCCGCCGTGGCGAATGGCGTGTTTTACACAGGCAGCCTGGTAAACGCAGTGTTCCACGCAATCGACGCCAGCACAGGCGCTGCGCTTTGGACTTTTGAATCAGGAGGATCACGAGATTATGCTTTTAATTCCTCCCCTTCCGTGGCCAATGGAGTGGTTTATGCTGCAAGCGACGACGGCAACTTGTATGCTCTGAACGCCAGTACCGGCGCGCTGATGTGGAACTACCCGAGCGGAGGACCTACTGCGGTGACGGATGGAGTGGTCTATGCTCCCTCGGTCAGTGGGTTGAACGCCCTCAACGCCAGTACCGGAGCTTTGCTGTGGAACTACAGTCTCTTCGGCTCGCCTGCGGTCGCGGGAGGAGTGGTCTACTTCGGCGGCTCGGGCGATAACAACCTCTACGCCCTGAACGCCAGCACCGGTGCTTTATTGTGGAGCTACACCACCGGTGGCACTGTGGAGACCAGACCCGCAATCGCGAATGGCGTGGTTTACGTTGGCTCGGACGACGGCAAGGTGTACGCCTTCGGCCTGACCGGCGGTACGCGGACAAAAGGCGCTTCAGCAAAGCATGAGGCGGCTCCCAATCCTCCCGATCTACGAACACTTCGCCCAGACCTCAACCTCAAAGTGTCTGAGCCAGTTGCAAAAGGGGACGACGCAGACTAACTATCGGCTGGGTCTGCGTGATCCCTATCACAGACGTCAGGAAGATCGAAAGCATAGTGTTAGATTAGCGCCTCAGAGTATTGCTTTTCAGTTCTTGAAACTGAACCTTCCCCAGAGGGCGCCATGCCAGCAGGCAAGTTCGGTCCGTGGCCACAAAGCTCGACCTGAATGATTTTCCCCAACGCGGATCCAGGCTGCGGAGCGGGAAAGGGGACAATGTGAACAAACTAAGCTTCTCGAAAGTGGTTTGCCTCGTTTTTGTATTTTGTGCCGCGGCGGCGACTGCGTCGCACGCACAGGCCTTCAACACTCTAGCGAGTTTCGACGGAACCAACGGCGGTGGCCCTTTCTATGTCACTCTAGTTCAAGGGTTCGACGGGGACTTCTACGGGACAACAGAAGGCGGGGTTACTTCTGGCAACGTCTTCAAGATCACCGCCCAGGGCACGTTGACGACGCTGCAATACTTTGGCGGCAGTAATGGCGCTTTACCTTACGCTGGGCTAGTGCAAGGCATCGACGGAAACTTCTACGGCACAACCCACAGTGGCTCGTACAGTCCCTGTAAGACAGGCTGTGGCACGATCTTCAAAATGACGCCCGGATGGGACGATGACGATGCTGCACAGCTTTAGCGGAGATGACGGCGAATACGCTTCCGCGGCCGCTGGTGCAGGCTACCAACGGGGACTTTTATGGGACAACGGCAGGCGGGGTTGACAACTTCGGCACGGTCTTCAAAATCACCCCCAGGGGAAGGCTGACGACATTGCACTGGTTCGACGGCACTGACGGCAGCTTGCCTTCGGTAGGGCTACTGCAAGCCACCGACGGCGACTTCTACGGGAGGCAACGGTGGGCCCTACTGTGGCGAAAATAGCTGTGGCACGGTCTTCAAAATCACCCCCGGGGGTACGCTAACGGTGCTGCACAGCTTCGGCGGCCCTGACGGGGGCACGCCTTTCGCCGGGCTAGTGCAAGCTACCCGCGGAAACTTCTATGGGACAACGTCAGGCGGCGGTGCCAACGGCCTTGGCACGGTCTTCGAAATTACCCCGAGCGGACGGCTGACGACGTTGCACAGCTTCGACGGCACGGACGGCTCCGGGCCTACTGCCGGCCTGGTGCAAGCTACCAACGGGGACTTCTACGGGACAACGCAATTCGGCGGAGCCAACGGCCTCGGCACGATCTTCAAAATCAATCCCTGGGGAACGCTGACGACGTTGCACAGCTTCGACGGCACGGACGGCAGCACGCCCATGGGAGGGCTACTGCAAGCCACCAACGGGGACTTTTACGGGACAACGTCAGGCCAAGGGACCAACAACGAAGGCACGGTCTCCAGCATTTCCGAGGGGCTTCCCCCGTTCGTGGCAACGCTGCCCACTTCTGGCAAGGCGGGAGCGACCGTGAGGATTCTGGGAAACGATCTGGAGGGGGCGACCACAGTCACCTTTAACGGCAAGGCAGCGGAATTCACGGTGGTATCAGGATCGGAAATCACGACCAGAGTTCCGCCCGGCGCAACCACAGGCAAGGTCAAGGTGGAAACACTCAACGGCACGCTGGTGAGCAACGTGTTTTTCCGGGTTGGAGCATGATTTTGGGGGCATTCCGACGATCCCGTAACTTCGCTGGAAGGATCCAGTGATGTCGAGGTAGCGGGGGTCGGGGGCGAAGTGGATCCAGATCGAGTGAGGAAAGCAGCGAGAGCACGTCCATCGTGATTGCGAGAGGCCGCTTCGAGCGAAATCTGCGACCTGGATTCGGAAGACTACCGCTCGGATAAAAGCCCGCCGAAACCTCCGTGCCGGGAAGAAGGCTTTACCCTCGCGACGGCGGAAACGGACGATTAATACTTTCAGTCAGTGGTGCATCAAGTTTTTCGCGTAGGGAAGCATGTCCCAGGTCTGCCAGAATGCGTGCATATCTTCCGGGCGACCCAGAGAGATACGGATGTGAGTATCCATTGGCGGAAAACGGCGTCCGATCAAAATATTATTCTTCCGGAAATGCTGGATAACCTCCTCTGCGGGATGAAAAGCATTCATCATTACGAAATTGGCGTGGGAATCGATAGGTTTAAGGGCACGAGCCATGGCCTGATTGAAAAATTCCTGACGATCGTCGGCATTGCGGCGAACGAAATCACGGACACCGTCGGCGTCGTCCAGCGCGGCCGCAGCGGCTTGAGTAACGATCGCGTTAATGTTGTCTTCAGTAGCAAATCTCCGCATCCGCTGAATTATTTTTGGCGAACCGACCGCGTAACCTAGTCTCAAGCCGGCGAGACCATACACTTTGGAAAAAGTGCGGACTACGATCACTCTCTCATCCTCGAGCGGGCGATCGATGAACGACGCGTACATTCCGGACCTTCCAGCGTAGTGGTGATAGGCCTCATCGATCACAACAAACGTGGACGCCGGAAGCCTCGCGATAAAGTTCTCCAACTCCTTGCGAGGAGTCAGGGAGGCAGTGGGGTTATTGGGATTGCAGATGTACACCAGCGAGGTCGAAGCACCCGCACCCGCCAACATGCCCTCGAGATCATGGGCGAATGCCGGGGTCAAGCGCACTGAGGTGACTTCAGAACCTGCTGCGCGGGCGTAGTGTTCGATGGCACCGAAAGTCGGTGAACCCTGGATCAGCTGCTTGCCACTGTCGAGAAACGCGAAGGCGGCCATGCGGAGGATTTCTGTAGATCCGCAGCCGAAGAGAACCTGCTCCGGCTTCACATTATTCGGGTTAGCGATACGTTCTGCCAGGGCGTCATATTCCATGCGTGGGTAACGGTTTGCACTCCCGATGGCAGACTTCATGGCATTGACCACGTTCACGGAGGGGCCATACGCATTTTCATTGCTGTTCAACCGGATAAAGCCGTCATCCTGCTTTAATCGGAATGGCTCGAATGTGCCACCCCTCGAAACTCCCGTCAGCGGCCATGGCATGGCCGCGGCGGTTGCAGCACCGGCACCGAAGCGGACAAAGCTCCTGCGAGATGTAATCATGAGGTCTCCTATGAAACTGGAACCGTCCGGAGACTAAAGCGAATGGCTCAAACTAATATCTATAAGCTAATACTTAGAGGGAAGCCACTACTGCCTCGCCAGACTACCCGTCCCGCCGTCCGTTTCGCACTTCCCCGTAGCGCTGCCGTTCAGAATGTAGGAAGCCTTCAGCAGTGTGCCCGTCTTATCGACGGTGCCTCGCACCGTAATGTTATCCCCGTCTTCGTCGCTGCCTGCGAGCACAACCTTCGAGCCCGTGACCGTGACTTCAAGTTGTACGCTTTTCAGGCAATCCGAGTTGAGGGTGGAACTGCCGGTCAGTTGTCCTCGCGAGTCTGGACCAATTACCACTGTCATCGTGAAGGGCGCAACATTGGATTGCTTAGAAAAGAACGTGCCTGACCATGTTCCTTTGACCTCGGCCGCAGGTTGCTGCGTCGAGCCGGCGGCGGGTGTAGCCTGCTTGCTCTGCGCGTCGGCCGGGCCGGGCGCGCAAAAATAGGCCGCTCCCATCACTGCCAACAGCAGCAACGATGAGAGAACCAGAACATGGCATAGGAAGGTTTTGCTGGTCATCGTGATTCTCCGTCGGAACGAACAATAAACAGTAGTGAATTACTTAACACACGTTTGCAGAATGTGTTGTACCTCCGCCGGTTGCAGTGATGCTCAAGGATAGTAGCAACCCAACACCGCAACAGGCGGCGCTCACTTGAAAGTGACCATCTGCATGACCCAGGGTCCGGAGCCGCTCAGCGTGGCCGTCGCACTGTTGCTGCCCGCCGTGGTCACCACCTTGTCTTCCGCAATATCCCCATCCGGCGAGGTGATGATCCGCGAGGTGAACCCGGTGCCGGCCGCCCCCGTGCTCGTGGCCACCATGTCCGCTCCAAAGATCAACTCGTTCGCACTGGTGGTGGTCGCCGAGCCACTGTTCGCCGCCGTACTGCTGCCGCTCGCTCCTGCCTTCGCATCCAGCGTCGCCACCCCCCGGTACTCTAATATCCTTATGTCGGGGCCGTTTGCCGACTGGTTGAACGTCACTGTCACCGTGTTTGTCCCACCCACGATGTTGGCGGCGTAGTAGATCGATTGTTGCAGGCCCGTCCCTTTCGTCGGCCCGATCGCCAGGCTGTAGGTGTTGCCTGCGCCGTCCTTCACTGACTGCACCGTCGAGGTGGTGTCGTTCCAGCCCACCACTACAATGTTCAGATCTCCGGCCGTTTGTGCTGCCGGATAGGTTGCGCTCACCGTCGTCGTCTTCGTTTGCGGCGTTGCCGATGCCACCTGGATGAAACTGATCGTCCCTGTTCCGTTGTAGGTGAACCCACTGGCTAGGCTTCCGCTTTGCCCGTTCACCGTTACAGTCACCGTTACCGCTCCTGCCGCATGTGCCGGGGTCGTGGCCGTGATCATGGTGCCGCTCACGACCACCACGTTCGTTGCCGCCGTGCCTCCGAACGTCACTGTCGCTCCTGAGGCAAAGTTCGTCCCTGTGATCGTCACCGCCGTCCCGCCCGCCGTGGACCCATTGTTCGGGGACACACTCGTCACCGTCGGCACCGCACCGGAAACCGCCGAGAACGTCGCCATCTGCATGACCCAGGGTCCGGAGCCGCTCAGCGTGGCCGTCGCACTGTTGCTGCCCGCCGTGGTCACCACCTTGTCTTCCGCAATGTCCCCATCCGGCGAGGTGATGATCCGCGAGGTGAACCCGGTGCCGGCCGCCCCCGTGCTCGTGGCCACCATGTCCGCTCCAAAGATCAACTCGTTCGCACTGGTGGTGGTCGCCGAGCCACTGTTCGCCGCCGTACTGCTGCCGCTCGCTCCGGCCTTCGCATCCAGCGTCGCCACCCCCCGGTACTCCAGAATCCGTATGTCGGGGCCGTTTGCCGACTGGTTGAACGTCACCGTCACCGTGTTTGTCCCACCCACGATGTTGGCGGCGTAGTAGATCGATTGTTGCAGGCCCGTCCCTTTCGTCGGCCCGATCGCCAGGCTGTAGGTGTTGCCTGCGCCGTCCTTCACTGACTGCACCGTCGAGGTGGTGTCGTTCCAGCCCACCACTACAATGTTCAGATCTCCGGCCGTTTGTGCTGCCGGATAGGTTGCGCTCACCGTCGTCGTCTTCGTTTGCGGCGTTGCCGATGCCACCTGGATGAAACTGATCGTCCCTGTTCCGTTGTAGGTGAACCCACTGGCTAGGCTTCCGCTTTGCCCGTTCACCGTTACAGTCACCGTTACCGCTCCTGCCGCATGTGCCGGGGTTGTGGCCGTGATCATGGTGCCGCTCACGACCACCACGTTCGTTGCCGCCGTGCCTCCGAACGTAACTGTCGCTCCTGAGGCAAAGTTCGTCCCTGTGATCGTCACCGCCGTCCCGCCCGCCGTGGACCCATTGTTCGGGGACACACTCGTCACCGTCGGCGGTGCAACGTAGGTAAATGCACTGATCAAGCTTCCGCTTTGCCCGTTCACCGTTACCGTCACCGTTACCGCTCCTGCCGCATGTGCCGGGGTTGTGGCCGTGATCATCGTGCCGCTCACGACCACCACGTTCGTTGCCGCCGTGCCTCCGAACGTAACTGTCGATCCTGTGGCAAAGTTCGTCCCTGTGATCGTCACCGCCGTCCCGCCCGCCGTGGACCCGCTGTTCGGTGACACACTCGTCACCGTCGGCACCGCACCGGAAACCACCGAGAACGTCGCCATCTGCATGACCCAGGGTCCGGAGCCGCTCAGCGTGGCCGTCGCACTGTTGCTGCCCGCCGTGGTCACCACCTTGTCTTCCGCAATGTCCCCGTCCGGCGTGATGACTCGAGACGTGAAACCGCTGCCGGCGGCCCCCGTGCTCGTGGCCACCATGTCCGCTCCAAAGATCAACTCGTTCGCACTGGTGGTGGTCGCCGAGCCACTGTTCGCCGCCGTACTGCTGCCGCTCGCTCCGGCCTTCGCATCCAGCGTCGCCACCCCCCGGTACTCCAGAATCCGTACGTCTGGATCGGTTGCCGACTGGTTGAACGTCACCGTCACCGTGTTTGTCCCACCCACGATGTTGGCGGCGTAGTAGATCGATTGTTGCAGGCCCGTCCCTTTCGTCGGCCCGATCGCCAGGCTGTAGGTGTTGCCTGCGCCGTCCTTCACTGACTGCACCGCCGAGGTGGTGTCGTTCCAGCCCACCACTACAATGTTCAGATCTCCGGCCGTTTGTGCTGCCGGATAGGTTGCGCTCACCGTCGTCGTCGATCGCGGCGTAGCCGATGCCACCTGGATGAAACTGATCGTCCCTATTCCGTTGTAGGTGAAACCACTGATCAGGCTTCCGCTTTGCCCGTCCACCGTCACTGTCACCGTCACTGCTCCCGCAGTTCCCGCCGGCGTTGTCGCCGTGATCGTCGTGCTGTTCACGACCACCACGTTCGTCGCCGCCGCACCTCCGAATGTAACTGTCGCTCCCGCCGCAAAGCTCGTCCCCGTGATCGTCACCGCCGTCCCGCCTGCCGTGGACCCGTTGTTCGGTGACACACTGCTTACCGACACAGTGCTCACCGTGGGTAAAACCTGAACCATCTGCGCAACCGAGGGCACACCCGAGCTGTTCAGAATGAACAACATGTAATATCCCGGCGGCGCGATGTTGCCATTGGGAGGAGCGGTAACGGTCAGCGATCCAGATCCCGCCGTGAAGGACATACCCACCAGGCGTTGGTCCATGCCGAAGGCGTGCGTCACCGTCCCGTTGCGCACCAGAACCACCGAAGAAATAGTGGACGCATCCGGGGATTGCACCGTGAACGTGTTCCCATATGTTATGGGAGTCGGCGCGCTGGTGATGGAAGGCTGTGTCGCCAGTGCTCCCGATGAGGTGAACAAGTACGGCGGCTGATAAATCTCCATCGTGTTGTTGTACGTTCCTCGCTCGGGGTTGCCTCCCGCCAGCCACACTGTCGCGTTGGGCAGCAGCAACGCCACCGAGTGGTACAGGCGCTGCGTCGCATTCGCCCCGGCAGAGGAGACAGTTCCCAAATTTGGAGGGCTAGAATTGAGATTGACAGTGCTTAGATCGAACAAGTCCGCATTCAAACTCAGGCTGCCCGTGTCCTCGTCGTTAACCGAACCACCAACCGCCAGAATCTTGCCATTGGGCAAAATCACCGCATTCAACTCGATCCGCTGCTCCGACATTTTTAGCCCATTCACCCATTTCGGCGTTGCCGCGCCCATGTCGATGATTTCCGTAGTATTGGTGGCTGGGTTGTTCCCGCCCATGATCGTGATCATGGGATCGTAGTTGTTCGCCGGTGTCAACGGTAGCAGCACCGATGTCCCATAAGTCCTGTTGCCGCCGTAGTTGGTGGTGGCCACATTCTGGGTCCAGGAGGTCGTGGAAGGATCAAAGAACGCTGAACTGATGCCCGGCCCCGAGTAGAACACGTTGCCATTCGGCAGAAGGTGCATCCGCGGGATATAGCGGCGGAGTCCACCCCGCCAGGTATTGCTGACTCCAGCCCGAGCCGACCGTATAAAACTCGACGGAGGTGTTGGTGTCGCCGGCCTCATTCACCCCGGAAAACGCCATGATGCGGCCATCTCCCAGAGTGGTCACGTTTGGGTACCAGCGCCCGTCTGCCATGTTTGGAGCATTGGTAAAGATGTTTGTAGCAGGATTGAAGATTGCAGCCTGTGGCTGTCCGTAGAAAGGATTGTATTGGATGGTGCCGCCTACGATCAGCGCGGTTCCATCCTGCAGGACTACCATTCCATTGCAGAACATGTCCCAGGAAATTGAAAACTGTGTGAATGATCCTGCCACCGGATCCCATAGCAATGCCCCGGAGTTATTCGATGGGCCATAGGGCGGACCCGAAGGACATCCGGGCTGCGACGGTGGGCAGTTTCCCGAGCCGGCCACCACCAAGACTTTGCCATTGCTCAGGAGCGCCACATGGATGGGGTTGATCGGTGTGACATACGGCAGGGTGCTCCACTGCCCCGTTACGTTGACCTGAGCTATCGCTTGGGGTACTAACATGGCAAGCACCAGCCATGAGACGAGAGCATAAGTTAGACGTGAAGAGAACCGGCCCATGGAACACCTCAGTGGCGTAAGGTTGAACTACTGGGAGCCGAGGGATAGTCCTTACTATTCACGTCTTATAGAGCGGCGCTGCTGCGAGAGTGGGGCAGTTCGTTTTTTCATGTCGTGCTCCTCTCGAATTGAATACTCAAAGACCAATTTTTCAAGATCGGTCTGACGCTGACTGGGCCGGACCCGCGAGTCTTTAACACGCCGCGTCGAGGAGCAGAGGTGGGTAGTCCCCTGCAAAACGGAGGGATTTATTTTCGGAAAAGCGGCGCACACAAACGCTAGAACGAGAGTATTGTTTCGTCAATGGCACTTTAGTGGCGTCGGGCCTCGTGACAGCAGGCGTCACCGTAGAATTCCTATCTTTTCACGCAACATTGACGAGCGGGTGTCGCGCTACAGCCAGCAGCTGGGATATTTCCCAGACATGTGTCCTTGCAAGATCTCGGCATGGGATCCGTTGGATTGCGTCAGGCTGCATGTCGTTGACGGGCGAAGTCTTCACAAAGTTTCGTTTCCGGTGATGCTGGTGGTGGAAAGTGGACGGGCAATGCCATGAAGGATAATCGCTGCGATTGCTAGGTGCAGAAAACGCGTGAGTGTAAAATGCAGACTGTCGTCGAATCCAAGAACGAAATTGTCTGATGAGTTACCTCGACAGTTTTCAGCAAGAGGCCAAACAAGCGCATGAAAGTATCGGTGGCGATGCCCGTTTACAACGAGCAAGCGACACTGCCCGCCATCGTTGAGGCAGTCTTCGCAGCTCCGTTCGAGATCGAACTGTTGTGTGTGGACGATGGTTCGACCGATCGTTCCAGAGAGATTCTGGCCCAATTACAGTCCACCTACCCGGGGATGCGCGTGTTGCTTCAACCCCGGAACATGGGCAAAGGAGCGGCCTTGCACCGGGCCATCCGCGAGGCGACGGGGGACTACGTGATTATTCAGGACGCAGATCTGGAATATGATCCAGCGGAATACGCGACGTTGCTGGGGCCGCTTGTCCAGGGCAAGGCGGATGTGGTTTTCGGGTCGCGCTTTATGGGAGGGGCTCCACACCGGGTGCTCTACTTCTGGCACTCGGTGGGCAACAAGCTGCTGACGCTGTTCTCGAACTGCCTTACGGATCTAAATCTTACCGACATGGAAACCTGTTATAAGGCATTCCGACGGGAGGCCCTGCAAGCGATCCCGCTGGAGGAGACTCGCTTTGGATTCGAACCTGAGATCACGGTGAAGGTCGCCAAGCGGAAACTGCGAGTCTACGAAGTGGGCATCAGCTATACCGGGCGAACCTATGAGGAAGGTAAGAAAATTGGATTGAAGGACGCGTTTCGGGCATTGTGGTGTCTGCTGAAGTATTCCGCATCCGAGCCCGCCCAGAAGCGACCATCGCCCAAGAAGTGATTTCTGCAACCGGGCGACGCAGATGATCAGGATTTTATTTGATTTGCAGTTGGTTTTCCACGGGCGCCGTGGGACGGAAAATCTTATAAAGCACGGGCATGTCTACGAAGAGGCATAGAACCATGACCAGCGTACAAGCAAGAACCGCGGTCATCAAGCGTGGTTCGCGGTAGAGCTTTTCCGGGTGCTGGGCCGGGCTGTCTTCCTTGAAGGCGATGGAGAGATAGCTGGCCATAACGGCCGCGATCAGCGGGAAGGCGAGAATGAACTCCAGGCGGTAACGCATAACGAAAGCACCGAAGAACAGCATGGCCGTCGAGCCGTAGAACACGATCGCCACCAGCAACTGCTGCTCGTTGAAAAATGCCAGCGACTTACGGTAAGCAGCGATGCGGGCGTTGTCGCCCAGGCCACGGCATTCGGCGAAGCGTTTGATGGCCATGAAGTAGCAGCCGATCATCCAGTAGCTGAGCAGCAGCGACCCTGGGGCAATGCTGGCGGACGTGGCAATAAACCATCCGGCCAGCAGGCGCAGGGGATTATTGATCGCCTCAGAGAGCACATCTACGTAGGGCAAGTCCTTACTGCGAACAGGAGGGATGTTGTATATGCAGCCCATCACCCACAGAATGGCGAGGGTGGCGGTGAATTGGAGCGAGATACGGAGGGCGATTCCGAAGCCAAAGGCCGCCAAGGCCAGCCATTCGACGTAGGCCAGGGGAATGCTGACGCGGCCGGAGGGTACCGGCCGGTTGCACTTAATGGGATGGAAGCGATCGAAGCGAGCGTCCATCAGCTCGTTAATGACATAGTTACTGGAGGCCACGAGGCAGACCGCCAGCAGCCCTAGCCCGATCCTCAGCCACAAGTGCGGGGCTACGGACGCTGGGTCGAGGCTGAGGGCTACCACGATGCCCGGGAGCACGAAGACGTTTTTGAACCAGTGGTCGACACGGGCAATCTGCAGGTGACCCAAAAGCGTGGGGCGAGCCAGGCTGTTCTGCCCGACTTGGGTATCAGCGCTGTTCACTGGGCGAGGAGCCCTCCTTGCCCAAGATTAGCACGGTCGAGTCGTGCAAGTTGACCGGCAGAACCCGCTGATACAGCCAGCCGAGAGGCCCAAAGCGCGGGGCCAAGCGGTTCAAGCCGGCCAGGGGCAGATACTGCTCCAGACGTTCCGCCAGGTAGTACACGCGAAAGAACCACTTCGCGCGAAAGCGCTTCAGGACCATGAGCCCGGCGGCCCCGGTGATGGCAGTGAGCGACCTGCGGCTGAAATATCCGACATGGGCCAGGCGGAAATGCCACCAGCGTTTACCCACGACGCGGGCGGTTATGCTGCCGATGTCGGGAGTGATTACCACAGCCACGCCCCGCGGGTTAAGCGCCTGGGCACAGTCCCGCAGAAGCCCCAGCGGATTGCTGACATGCTCGATGATATCCACCAGGAAAATCAAGTCGAAACGGCGTTCCGCAAGTTGCGGGTGAGGGAAGGTGCCGCGAAGAACTTCCACCGCATGTTGCGAGCGGGCCAACTCGACCAAGGCGCGACTGGGTTCCACGCCGATGGCGTCGAGTCCCTGGCGGCGCGCTTCTGCGACCAGCAGGCCGCTGCCGGCGCCAATGTCGAGTAGCGACCGCGCCTCTGGGCGGAGGTCGCGCGCCGCGGAGATCAACCAGCGCATTTGTAGTGCGCGGGTGTCCTGGCTCTTTTCGTAATCCGGGTCGGTCACTTGCTCGTAGAGGCGAGTGAGGGAGCGCGCCTCCTCGTCTGCGGCGAAGATGAAGTCGCAGTCGTGGCAACGGCGCAGGGCAAGGGTGGCGCCGTAGTTGGAGTCGGTGATGCGGAGGTCTTCGGGGGTAAGTGCGCGAGCAATCGTCCGCGCCTTCCAGGGCACGGTATGAGAGGAACCGCAAACCCAGCAGCGGTCGATCTGCACTTGGGTTTCAGCGCGCGCGGATTGCATTGCGGAGTTCGTCAAAGCCGGAGATTTCCCACCAGGAGCCTTGTTGGTTGTGGCTCGAGGACAGTATGGCACACGGGACGCCGACGGCTGCGGCCGCGGCGCCGTCAACTTGGGGTCGATCCCCTATGTAGAGGACTTCGTGTTTCTCGAGTCCCAGCCGCCGGAGAGTGATTTCCAGGCCACGCGGGCTGGGTTTGAAGCATTGTACTTCCGGGTCGCTGGCTGACACCACGATATCAAAGTAGTTCCGCAGGCCCATGGCAGAGAGTTTGGCTTCAGCGGGATAGTCGGACAGCACGCCCAAAAGCATTCCTTTTTCGCGCGCGAGCTGCAGCAATTCCACAAGCCCGGGGCGGAGCGCCGGAGAAAGGAGATCCATAGCTTGACCACTCCAGCGCGCCACGCGCGATTGCACCTCTGACTCCTCCAGCTTACAGTTTTGGGCGGCAACGCGAATCTGTTGCGCCACCGGGTCGCCGCTGACGCCAGTCCAACGAAGAGTTTCCTGCGCGCGGCGATAAGCCTGAAGGACTCGGACTGTCGAGATCCCCTGTAGGGGATGCCACAGGTGTGCGCGCAGAATCCGCCAGGCCATCGCCCGCCGCACCGGCTCCTGGCGGTACAGGGTTCCATCAAGATCGAAAATAAGGGCCTTGAACTGGGCGACGGAGAAAGGGGGGCTTGCCGCCTGAATGCTGGAGGACTCGGTCACAGACGACGCTACTCCTGCCGGTACTATAGCAGAGCATTTGGGGGGAAGCTCACCCCCGCCCGAGAGCGAGAGAGAGTTCGATAGCGGCACACCAGCTTGATCTACAGGAGAACAACAATCGGTTTCTCTCGTTCTTTCTTTATCGCACTACATATCGTAGAACGATATTATTTCCCAGGCACGAAACCCATGTTCGCGCGCTCTACTGCTTCGGAATTGGCCTCTGCATCCGGGAGTCGTTTTCTTGTTCGACTTCGAAAGTTGGCGTTTACTCGGCCAACGTGGTTTCTCTCCGTACTTCTGGTTAACACCGCACTACCTTGGGACTGTCGATGTCCTTGGTTGCGTTGCGGGTGTCGACGACCAGATGGGCTTCGCTGACGATCTTCTTGTAGTCGTAATCGGAGTGGTCGGTCACGATCACGATGCAATCGTACTGGCCCAGTTTGTCCAGTTCCGTGCGCTTCATCTGCAGGTCGTACTTGCGTCCTTTGCCGATGAACGGGAAGTAGGGATCGTGGTAGCTGACCTGCGCGCCTTCATGTTGCAAGAGTTCGATGATGGTGAGCGCCGGAGATTCGCGCAGATCGTCGATATCTTTCTTGTAGGCCACGCCCAGGATGAGGACGCGCGCTCCGTTCACCGATTTCTTCTGCCGGTTCAGCGCTCCGCCGATGGAGGCGAGCACGTGATAGGGCATGTTGGTGTTGACTTCTCCCGCCAGCTCGATGAAGCGCGTGCGAAAGTCGAATTCCTTGGCCTTCCACGAAAGGTAGAAGGGATCGACGGGAATGCAATGTCCGCCCAGGCCGGGTCCGGGATAGAAAGGATGAAAGCCGAAAGGTTTGGTGGAAGCGGCTGCGATGACTTCCCAGATGTCGATTCCCATGCGCAGGCAGAGCAGCTTCAGCTCATTGACCAAAGCGATGTTGACGCAGCGGTAGATATTCTCCAGCAACTTCGTCATCTCGGCCGCGGCGGGCGAGGACACGGGAACCGTGCGATGGAAGATGGATCCGTAAAGAGCGCCCGCCAACTCCGCCGCCTGCGGGTTGACTCCGCCGACGACTTTCGGGATGTCGCAACGCTCGACCGTGGTGTTGCCGGGATCTTCCCGCTCCGGAGAGAAGGCCACAAAGAATTCCTTCTCCGCGCCGGCAGTGCTGGAGGAAGCGCCGCGGGCGGCCTTCAGCCCGTTCTGGTTTTCTTTCTCGAGAATCGGCAGCATGACTTCTTCGGTGGTGCCGGGGTACGTTGTGCTCTCGAGAACCACTAACTGGCCGGCCTGGAGATGGGGCGCGAGGGCGTGCGTGGTATCGGTGATGAAGCTGAGGTCGGGTTCGTGATATTGGTTGAGAGGCGTGGGCACGCAGATGATGATGGCGTCCATCTCCTTGATGCGGGAGTAGTCGGAGGTGGCGGAAAAGCCCTGCGCCTGGGCAGTCCGGATGGCCTCAGAGGCGATGCGGTAGATGTAGGATCCGCCCTGGGTGAGGGTGTCAACTTTGCGCTGATCGATGTCGAAGCCGGTGACCTTAAACTTCTGTTCGCTGAACAGCAGGGCCAGGGGCAGTCCCACGTAGCCCAGGCCGATGATGCCGACCCGCGCCTGGCGCTGCTGGATCTTGTTCTTGAGTTGCTCGTTATCTCGTTGATCAGGGGAACGATTTGCGGCCGGCTGATTGGTCATCGTGGGGACAGCGCGTGTCTTTCTGTTGACAGTGAATTTCGTTTTCGATTCTAGCACGCAGTTGCAGGTGAGGCGGCACCAAACTCCATGGTTCGCAGCGCTCTTATTCCGCGCTCTTCCAAGGCTTCATCTCGGCTCATAATTTTCTTTTTTTCCGAGGATCTGGTTCAGACTCGCGCAACCGGTCTGCGAGATCGGTCAGACTTTTCAGAGCCTCTCTCAAGTCGGATTTGCTGCCCGAAGCAGCGGAAGCCGGGGACTTTGGGGGAACCGGAGGAGCCGGGGGAGCGATATCCGCCAAAGCATTTGCATCCCCCAAATCGAAGTCACGGACGACCGCCTCGACCGCGTTTACATGCACGACTTTCTGCTGGTCGGCAAATGCGCTTACCAGACAGTGCTCGCAAATCAGATTCACCACTCGCGGAATTCCATTCGCATAACGATAGATCGCCTCGAGCGAGGCAGGATCGAAAATTTGTCTCCCACTCGATCCGGCGATTCGCAACCGCTGGTTGACATAAGCTTTCGTCTCCTCCAGAGACAGAGGATAGGTCCGGGCCCGCAACGCGATGCGCTGCCGCAGCTGCCGCAGCTGCGGTTGCTTAAGTTTCTGTTCCAATTCCGGTTGTCCGACCAGCAGAATCTGCAGGAGTTTCTCCGTGGAGGTTTCCACATTCGTCATCATGCGGATTTCTTCCAGCAGTTCTTCCGAGAGGTTTTGGGCCTCATCTACGATCAAGACTGCGGCTTCGCCGGCACGAAAGCGGTCCAGAAGCCAGTTGTAAAACCGGATCAACCCCTGGCTCTTGGATTTCGAATCGTGGGGAATACCGAAGTCAGCCATCATGTAATCGAGGAATTGTTGCTTGTCCAAACGCGAATTGAAGATGAACGCGGTAGCCACCTGCTGGTCGCGCAACAATTCCAGCAACATGTTGATGAGCGTGGTTTTGCCCGTTCCTACCTCGCCGGTCAGGAGGACGAATCCCTTGCGGCTCTGAATCCCATAGGTCAGGCAATCCAGCGCCTCTTGCGTATGCCGCGTCAAGAATAAATAGTGCGGGTCCGGACTTACGCTGAACGGATTTGCTCGTAATCCGAAAAATTTCTTGTACATGTTACTGGCTGGACTTCTGTCTCCTTCTCGGAATCGTCTGCCATCTTTCTTCTAGTCCCCCTCCCCGGGTGCCTGCGACGCACTGCACCCATCCCATCGACTACTTCGCCGACGGTTCGTCTCCTGGCTTGGATACCCTGCGAGTGGAAGGGCGGCCGGTCCCGGGTGTTGCGCCGAAGTACATCTGGTCCAACCTAGTCTGGATGGATTGGGTGAGCGAGGCGGTCGCATTCTGCACTCGCTCGGACGCCATCCAGTTGCGAATGTCCTTGCGGGCTTGGGCCAAAGGTACCATCTGTTTGGACACGACTTTGTAGATGTAATAGCCACTGGGATCAGCGATAACATCCGACACCTGTCCAGTCTCCATTTCAAAAACTTTTTGGTGGTTGATTGGCAGTCCGGCGGCGGCGATTTTGCCGGTGCTCACATGGGGAGCCCCGGAAGAGATATTTGCCGCTTCGAAAGCCTCCTTCTGGAGCTGCTGGAAATTTTCTCCGGCAGCCGCCCGGGCCTGGATCTTTCCCGCTACGATCAGCATCGGAGAATCGATCGCCGTGCCGGAATGCTCTGCAGGAACTGTCCCCTGCGCTGGCCGCGTCTGTTTGGGAACAAAGATTCGTAGTAGTTCCGCCCGCTCGAACTTGATTGCATTTCCTTTGTAATACTTTTCGACATCCGAGTCGGAGATACGACTGGCCTGCTCCTCGAAATGGCGATTCAATCTTTGCGTTAAGAGTTGCATTGAGGCGAACCGCATCGCTTCGGCAAAGCGTGGATCCTGGTCGAGACCCAGTTCGCGTGCTTGATTGGCAAACAGCAGCAAGCGGGGATAGGACTCCGCTAGCTGGCGCCTGGCGGTCGCTGGCATCTGCGGGTTGAGCGCTTCCACAAGGTCTTCAAACTGGGCTTTCGTCACGATGGTCTTACATGCAGAAGTTGTTGAATCTGCAGACGAGCCATCGGATTCCTTTTCGGACAGATTGGTTGCCGAACTTTCCTGCCCTTTGGGCGAGGTAGCAACACTTGACGGGTGATCGCACATACCTTCGATCGTGATGACCGGACTGTCGGGCAGAACGCTTGCCGCCGAGGCGGGTGCCGGCTCGTCGTCATCTTCATGACGTTGATGCTCGGGCAGGTCTGACGGCACATCCGACCGCTGTGTAGGGCTGGTCTGGGCCAGAGCCAGGGAGGTGAACAATACAATGGTTACGGCAAGGTAATACATTGGAATAGATCCGCGGGCGAAGCGATTTGATCTTAGCATAGCAGTATTTCCCCGCCCCGGACTTTGGCACTCAACGGGCATCCCGAGCTGATTGGAACTCCAGCATTCTATCCTGTGGCTTCGAGGATCTGGGCAATCCTCTCCGCCGCCCGGCCATCCCAAAGAGGCGGGATAGTGCAATCCTTCCTTTCTCCATTAAGCACGGCTTTCACTGCGTGGCAGAGGAGATTCATGTCGCGGCCGATGATGACATTCGTCCCTACCGTCACCGTAACCGGGCGTTCCGTAGTGTCGCGAAGGGTCAAGCATGGCACACCCAGGAAGGTAGTTTCCTCCTGAATTCCGCCAGAGTCAGTGATGACCACCGTTGCTTTCTGCTGCAACGCCAGAAACCGGAGGTAAGACTGTGGTTCCCAGAGCCGCAGGCTCTCGGAATGACCAAACCCTAGTTCAGCGATTTTTTGCCGCGTCCTGGGGTGCACAGGAAAAATGATGGGCAGGGTTGCACCAATGCCGGTCAAGGCATCGAGCAGCTTCTTGAGGCCGGACAGATCATCCACATTCGAGGGGCGGTGCAAAGTCACCAGGGCATAATGCTGTGGCAATTCCGCGGGTAGTGTGGCGGCAGCCTTAGGCAGCAGGCGCACCAGAGTGTCGATCATGATGTTCCCGACGAAGTGAATGCGCTCCAGCGGCACTCCTTCATGAAGCAGGTTTTGATCTCCATCCGTACGAAGGGCGTAAACAGCAAGTCGGCGAGTTGATCTGTCAACAGCCGGTTGATCTCCTCCGGCATGGTACGGTCGAAAGAGCGCAGGCCGGCTTCCACATGGGCAACCGGAATTTGCAGCTTGGCGCACACCAGGGCAGCGGCGATTGTCGAATTAACATCCCCGTAAACCAGTACCCAATCGGGTTTCTTCTCGACCACGACCGGTTCAAAGTGCAGCATGATCTGGCCGGTCTGCTCGGCATGAGTTCCCGAGCCGACTGCGAGATTGACGTCCGGTTCGGGAATTTCCAGTTCGCGGAAGAAAACATCGGACATGTTCTGGTCATAGTGTTGACCGGTGTGTACCAGCGTCTGCCGAACTCCCTCATGCGCCGCCAGCGCGCGCATCAGCGGGGCCACCTTCATGAAGTTGGGCCTTGCGCCCACCACGTGTAAGAAATGCATTAGCCCTCAGATGGTACGTTACATCGTCAAATTTAGGGGGAACGGAACGAGAACTAAGAGAAACGGCAATACCCCTGACGTCTGCAGCTGTCGATAAAACAATAACACTTTCCGGGGCGAAGGGAATAGCACCGTGGACGCTCTTCGGGTGAAATGGGACCCGTTTGGCGATTGGGCCAGAATGCGTGGAAGGCCGTTATCGGCCCACTATTGGCCCAGCTCGCCAATACTAATGATCGAAAGATCGATTCCCTTGCCAGGACAAAGATGACGTGATTGACGGGCCAGGAGAGTTAGAGGTGGCGGTTCACCGTTTGATTGCTGGTGAGGATGCCTGTTTCATGTGCCGCTCACGCTGCATGTGCCGCCCCCCGTAAGCATCGGACTCCTAGTTGGTCACTTGGGGGATCAGCATGCAGGCATATAATATGGCAACCGCTAACAAATATTCCCAACTCCGTGCCAAGCCGAATGACCGAAACGTTGGAGCCAGGTGATCTTCAACCTCACTGGTACGCGGTTTACACCCGCTCGCGCCACGAAAAAACCGTGGCTGAGCAACTGGTTCACAAATCAGTGGATCACTTCCTGCCGCTCTACGAAACCATTCGAAAGTGGAAGAATGGCAATTTTAAGGTGCGCCTGCCACTTTTTCCCGGATACCTGTTCGTGCACATCCCGCTTCGGGAGCGGCTGCGAGTGCTCCAGGTGCCGGGCGTAGTGCAACTGGTGGGCTCCAGCGGCGTGCCGCTGGCGTTGCCTCAAGCCGAGATTGAAACCATCCGCGATGCGCTGACCAAGGGCCTGCAAGCGCACCCTCATCCTTACTTGAAGGTAGGTTCGCGAGTGCGCATCATCAGCGGTCCATTGGAAGGTCTGCAAGGGATCTTGCTGCGCAAGAAAGGAAGGTTGCGGTTGGTGGTGTCGGTGGATTTGATCATGCGCTCGATCTCCATCGATGTAGACGCAAGCGAAGTCGAGCCAACCAAGTAACGCACCTGGACACTCCTTATTTTTCCATGCGTGCAATTTTCGGTTCTGGGGTCATCACCACACTTGAATGTAGCGACCGGAATTAAGTGGGCTTTCCCCGGCTTTCCGGTTTATCGGGGGAGGGCCGGTCCACCGAACGGACGTGCAACACGAGGTCCACGCGAGAAGACATGCCCAATTTTCCGTAGATCTGGAACAGGTAATTCTTAATCGTGTGTTGACTCAATTTGAGTTGCGCTGAAATCTCCCGATTGGACAAACCTTCCGCGACCAGTTCCGCTACCTCGCGCTCGCGCCGCGAAAGAGGGATTTTGGCTTTGTCAGGCAGCAGCAGCGGCGCTATGCGCGCGAACATCTCGAGAACGGCTTCAATCTGCTCGCTGCTGGCCCAGGTCTCGCCAGCATGCACACTTTGAATGCACCGGCAGAGCACCCCTAGCGAGTCATCTCGGGAGAAGATTCCTTTGGCTCCGGCACGAAAAGCATCGATGACGGACGCCCGGTCCGCCGAGTCCAGAAGAAGAACGGCACGAATCTCGGGATGCAAGTTGCGCAACCGGCGCACGACCTCAAAGCCAGTCAGAGACCCGTCCTGAAGGTTGGCAGCGATCAACGCCACGCTGAGCTGACGGGTTTTTGCCTCCGCAAGAACCTGCTCCGAACTGGTGGCTCGAGCCACGACTTCGATACGCCGGCAACGTCGCAAAGCTCCAACCAGGAGCTGGCAGTTCATGAGATTTTGGTCGGCTACAATGAGGCGGATATCGCCGTTTCGACGTTGTGGACCGGCCTTCCTGGCCATACCACCCCCGCAAAAGTTGTTGAAAAACCTACAGCTTAGGCATACCTGCGACGCAACTGGGGGACTATATCGCCAGTTTCTGACCTTGTCAATGGAACTTGCTGGCGATAGAGTCGATTGGCCTACACGTATAGGTCGCTGGTCCTACCATGCTACAGGGCCACTTTGGAGAGAATTTCCCCCCCTTGTAGCGTGGTCCTTCCTAATACTAAGATGGTTTTGACATCGAGCAGGCAGTTGGGGCTGTGGGGCGGAGAGATCAACGAATTTCACTTCGTTTCGGTTCCGCACCGCAACTACCGCTCAGGTTACGTGTTATTATTGGCGTTTCTTGCTGTAAGGATTCCGGATGTTCGGCGCCGGAATTTGTTTTTACTCTAAGTTATGTGCGCAGCCACCCTTCCCCCCTTAGCTGCTTTGTCCGTTTCTTGGACGTTTACGAACGTGCTGAGCCTATCTGTGATGGGGAAGGTTTGATCCCTGGGAGCAGATCAGGCCGCGAGCGAATAGGCAGAAAACACTATGTCGACGATGACGAGTGCCAACCTAACGAAACAAATGGTGAAAGAGCACTCCCAGGACGCCCTCTTGCGGTACCGAATGCCGCTTATTGTGCTGTCACAGATAATCCTTATCTGTATCAGCTACTATTCCAGCTTTGTGCTTCGACTGGATAGCAACTTTGACGCCGCAGCGCATTCTCTTTTCTGGCAAACGCTTCCCTTGGTCATCATCTTGAAGCTGGTGATCTTTTACCATTTTGGCCTGTTGCGTGGCTGGTGGCGCTATGTCGGTATGAGCGACGTGCTGAATATCACTTCAGCGACATTTCTCTCCTCCACGCTGTTGTTCACTATCATAGTTTTCATGGTGGCAGTGAAGGGCTATCCTCGCTCCGTGGTTCCTATCGATATGTTGTTGAGCATTATGCTGGTGGGCGGCGCACGGTTTGGTGTACGTGCCTACACGGAACGAGCCAAGGAAGATGGAAGCCAGAAGAAAACTCTGATCATCGGAGCGGGCCGTGCGGGCAGCGCAATCGCGCGTGAACTTAAACTCGATCCGGCGCTGGGCTACTATCCTCTCGGATTTGTGGACGACAATCCCGGCAAGTTGGGGATTCGGATTAATGGAGTTAAGGTGCTCGGCAATACCGACGCGCTGGGTCATTTGATCAAGAAATACGGAGCAGAGTGCGTGTTGATCGCCATCCCTTCCGCCAGGGGATACGAGATCGAGCGCATCATCGACCGGTGCCGGCAGTCGAAGGTGAGCTTTAAGATCCTTCCCCCGATGAGCGAGCAGCTCAATCGCACCGCTTCGATTAAGCAATTCAGAAAGGTGCGGGTGGAGGACTTGCTGAGTCGGAATCCGGTGCAACTCGATGCGGCCAGAATCCGAGACCAGGTCCAGGACAAGGTATTGCTGATTACTGGCGCGGGAGGATCCATCGGATCTGAACTAGCCCGGCAGATTGCGGCCTTTGAGCCACGCCGCTTGGTGCTATTCGAACGGTCAGAGAGTGATTTGTTCCGCATCGGCATGGAACTTTCCGTCAAATTCCCGAAGCTGGATTATGTACCTGTTGTCGGCGACATCCTCGACGTGACTACACTACGGGAAGTCTTTTCGCTTCACCGGCCAACGTCGGTCTTTCACGCGGCTGCGTATAAGCATGTTCCGATGATGGAGAAGAACTGCTTCCAGGCAGTTACCAACAATATTTTTGGAACCTACAACGTCGCGCTGGTAGCCAAGCAATTCCATGCCGAGAATTTCGTATTGATCTCTTCCGACAAAGCCGTGAACCCCACGAACGTGATGGGAGTGACAAAACGGGCTGCCGAACTGATCACGCTGGCGCTGCAGTTCAATAAGACGCGGTTTATCGCGGTTCGTTTCGGGAACGTTCTCGGCAGTAACGGAAGCGTGTCGCCGATCTTCGAGGCTCAGATTGCCAACGGTGGTCCGGTTACGGTCACCCATCCCGAAGCAATGCGGTACTTCATGACCATTGCGGAGGCGGTTGGTTTGGTGTTGCAGGCTTCAACCATGGGTAAGGGCGGAGAAATCTTCGTCCTGAACATGGGCGAGCCGGTCAAGATCGTTGACTTAGCCCGGCGGATGATACGCCTCTCGGGGCTCGAACCCGACGGGGACGTGCAGATCTCATTCACAGGTTTGCGCCCGGGCGAGAAGCTTTTCGAGGAGATCCGCCTTGAAGGTGAGGGAATCAAGCCCACTCCCCATGAACAGATCTGGGTTCTCGATGGAGGGGAGCCTAGTTTCGAGCAGGTGCGCAGCTGGCTGGAAGAGCTTTCCATGCTGGTGGAATCAAGAAACGCCCACGGTCTGATCTCCAAACTGGCGTCGATCGTTCCCGAGTACGGGCCGAGCGAACAGGTCACTGCCCTTTGCCAGGTGGACCGCCACGATCAAGCTTCGGTATACAAGCGTGCGAGTGCAAGCCTGGCCAGGGAAGTCGCGTAGTCGGCGGACTTTTCACGCGGCTTCTCCTCAGGTTTTTCTTTTGCGGCGCTCAACCGCCCCAAGGGCGGTTCTGGTCGTGCGGGATCCTGCGCAGAAGATGGCCAATAATCCTTTTCCCCTGGAAGATGCCGAGTCGTAAGGGTCAAGTCTGACGTGCTGCTCGACCCCGAGAACGCTGCCGGACGGCCGCTTCAGAGAACTGAAGCCATGATTTGCTGGTGCAATACCCTCCCTACACCACCGCTCCGTTCCAGACAGTTTTGGGCCTGCTAATACGTACTCTCACCTTAGCACTAAGGTGCCATAGGAGAAAGGAACCGCAGTCGGTAGAATCGCTACTAAGGCTCGCGGAAGCTGAGGGGTGTGCCCCCTGTCCATCGGCGCACTAAAGCTCCCAAGTGCCTTTGCGGCAAATACATGGGTGGTTTTTGCACAACTAAACTTATATCCAACATGACCTGCCGAGGATCGCGAATTGCGCTGGCGGTGTCGTTGCTGGAATAGGTACCAACTGGGCAAGCTGGATCAAGTTAAGCCTTTGCGTTCTAGTGAGTTAGGGTAACATAGGCTTATAACTGAGAGGGCGGAGCTGTGCATAGAGATGGGGAATTTCATTTTCAAACCATGTGCCGAGTGTAAGAGTCTAATGATGCTAGGCGCATGGGGGCTGTCCATCGCAGAACGGGGAACTAGGTGAGCAGATTTTACGAAGTCACAAGGAAGGGCGCCAGTGGCGGCGGGGACCGGCGGAAGGGCTTGGGAACAGGGGAAACCCTGGCTCCGGTCCACCTGGAAACTCCTCCGGCTCGCCAAGACACATCTCCGCCTGCGGTCTTGCTAAGAGCCAGGTCCGCACAATCTGAAGAGAAGAGAGGGGCTGAGTGGTTGCGCCTCGTCTCAATCGTCCGCAAACATTGGCGAATCTCGGCTTTGTTTGCCGCTATGCTCATGGTCACAGTGATTGTCGTGGTGTTCAGCATGAATCCGACCTATGAGCCTGTGGCGCGAATTGAAGTGGATCCTCCTGGAGAACAATTTTCATTGGAAGGCGGATCCGCAGGAAGCGATTCCGAGTACCTGGAAACGCAAGCCCAGAATCTCAAAAGCGACACGTTGGCGATGGACGTTATCCACCGGCTCCACTTGGACCAAAGTCCCGGGATGGTCGCCCCCAGCAATACCGAGTCTAAAGCTGCGGATCCGCCCGCTTATCAACTGACTGAGGGGGAGTACTCCGCGCTGCACTCGTTCCGCGCTAATCTAAAGGTAAAGCGCGATACGGCCAGCCGACTGATCTCCGTGAGCTTTTCGAGTCACGACCCGAAAATAGCTGCTTTGGTGACCAACACGGTGGTGGCCACGTTCATCGACGACACCTACCGGGACCAGCACGCCGCGATCGTGAAATCCTCGGAATGGCTGGCTCGCCAATTGGACGACATTCGTACCCGCATGGAGCAGTCCAACCGCTCCTTGGCCGACTTTCAGAAGTCGATTGGGGTCGCGGACGTTGATGCCAACAAGAGCACGTTCACGGAACGGATGACCGAACTCAATCGGCAGTTAACCCAGGCGCAGGCCGATCGTATTCAACTGGAGGCGTTGCTCAAGAGCGTTCAAGCTGGCAGCCCGGATGTGCTGCCCGAAGTTCGCAATAATCCGGTGGTGCAGCAATTGAGCACTAAATTAGCTGAGCTCCGTGGGGAATTGTCGCAAGCCAAGGTCATATACGGACCGAACCACCCGAACGTCAAAAAACTCCAGAGCCAGGCGGATGAACTGCAGTCGCAACTCGAGGCTCAAAAAGCTGCGGCGCTGGGTTCAATCCGAAGCGGGTACACGGCAGCGCGCGCCCGCGAGACCTTGATGGATTCGCAGATCAAGGGCGCCAGCAGTGAGTTGAGCGAAATGGCGCGCTATAACGATCTCAAACGGGAAGCACAAGCCAATTCTGAACTGTACAACAACCTGTATGCCCGAGTGAAAGAAGCCGGCATTGCGGCTGCCTCAAAGTCCAGCACTCTTCGAGTCGTTGACGAAGCGCATGTTCTGGACAGCCCCACACGCCCCGACCGAACGCAAGCCATTCTCGTCGGATTCTTTGCGGCACTGCTAGGGGGCGTGAGCCTGGCATTCTTGCGCGAACAATTCGATACAAGAATTTTCGCCCCCGAGGACATGCGCGAGTGGGTGGGCACGCACAACATCGCAGTGGTGCCTCTCTTCATGCCCTTCGATGGCAAGCAGCTTCAGATCCCCGGCGAAGTCGCAGCCGCTTCGGACGGTGCCTCAAGCAGCGGGAGGCTCCCGCCTGGTGTTTGCTTCCTGCTCGATCGCCCGCATTCTCCTGAGGCCGAGGCTTTGCGTTCCCTTCATACCTCGGTGATGCTCTCCCGTCCGGGAAATCCACCACAAGTGTTGCTGGTGGTGTCGTCCTTGCCGGGGGAAGGAAAAACCACAGTCGCGGTGAACCTGGCCATGGCCATGGCCCAGCATGGAACAACTTGCCTGGTCGACGCCGACCTGCGGAGAGGCAGAGTGGCTTCTTCCCTGGGAGTTTCCAATAAGCTCGGCTTGACCGATGTTTTGAACGGTACCAGCACGTTGGAGCGCGTTCTGGTGCACATTCCGAGTATGGCAAATCTGACGGTTCTGCCCGCGCATGCCGGCAGCGAGAGGGCTGGACAACTGGTGTGTTCGGACGAGATGCGCAAGGTCCTGGACGCATTGCGAAAGGATTTTCAGTTTATCGTGATCGACTCTGCTCCAATCCTGCCTTTCGCCGATTGCCGAGCGCTTTCTAATCTCACCGATGGTTTAATCTTCGTGGGTCGCTCGGGAATCACAACGCGGGAACTTGTGCAACGGAGCCTCGAACTGCTGGAGCAGGTTCACGCCGCTCCCGTTCTGCAGTTCGTGGTGAACGCTGCGGATATCAAGTCGCCTCAATATCGCTATTACCAGTACGGGTACGAGTATTACGAACCCGTAAGCAAGTAGGAACAGGCCAATCGTCACGTCAGCGCCCCCCGCTGGCACCGGCCGCGGTTCCGCCACTCGGTCGAACACAATTGTGCCCGGCTCCCCGCACAGCTTCCGGGCAGTGTTCACCCTTTTTCCTTGATGCACCCCTAATTCAGGAGCGTAACGATGTCGAAGGCCTACATACCATTTCACCTCCCCTCGATCGGCGAGGAAGAGATTGCGGCAGTCGAAAAGGTACTGCGTTCCGGCTGGTTGACCACCGGTCCTGTGGCACAGGAATTCGAAAGGGAATTCGCCAGCTACGTGGGCTGCAAGCACGCTCTCGCCGTTAATTCCGGAACCTCCGCCCTGCAGTTGGCTCTCGAGGCCACCGGCTTGAAGCCAGGCGACGAAGTGCTGGTCCCCACCAACACCTTCACCGCCACCGCGGAGGTGGTTACCTATTTTGGCGCAACACCCGTGTTGTGCGACAGCCTCCCGGGAGGATTCAACATCGACCCTGCCGATGCGGAGAAAAAAGTTACCGCGAAGACCAAAGCGATCATTCCGGTGCACATCGGCGGCGAAGCATGCGACATGGCCTCGATCGGCGCCCTGGCCGCCCGCCATCATCTTCCTGTGATTGAAGATGCGGCCCATGCGCTGCCGACAAGTTTTGAGGGGCGGCGCGTGGGAACCATTTCCGAATTCACAGCCTTCAGCTTCTACGCCACGAAGACAATCACCACAGGTGAAGGTGGAATGCTCACCACCAACGACGAGGCGTACGCAAAACGCGTTGCCATGATGCGTTTACACGGTATCGGCAATGACGATGCCTGGAAACGGTATTCGCGCGCCGGATCCTGGGAATATCAGGTCGTAGAAGCGGGATATAAGTTCAACCTGCCGGACGTCCTGGCAGCGATCGGGCTGGCTCAACTGCGCAAGTGCGAAACCTTGTTTCAACAACGCCGTTTCATCTCGGAGCTCTATCGAAGCAAGCTGGCGGAAATGGAAGAAGTGGAATTGCCGCCTGCGGGAACGGCCAACTCCGAACACGCCTGGCATCTGTTTATGATTCGATTGAAGCCCGACAGTCTGGATATCGACCGCAATGCTTTCATCGAGCAATTGAAGGAAGCGGGGGTCGGCACATCGGTTCACTTCATTCCGCTGCACCGGCATCCGTTCTATCAGAAGCGTTACGGTTACGGGCCCGGCGGATTCCCTCACGCAGAAGATGCGTTTTCCCGTTGCGTGTCCCTGCCCATTTTCCCCGGCTTGAAAGAGTCCCAGGTGGATAGCGTCGTTGACGCGATTCAGCAGATCGTTTGCAAGAACCGCAAGAAGAGCAGCGTTGCCTTATGATCCGTTCCCTGCCAACGGTCTGCAGATCTTATATGCCGGAAGCGGACAGTGCGGTCAGCAGATGGAATCAGTCGCTGGGAAAACGGTTGCTGGATATCACTGGCTCCGGCATCGTGCTCGTACTCGCCGCACCCCTCATGGTAGCGATTGCGGTAGCGGTGAAGGTGAGCTCTCCGGGCACGGTTTTTTTTCATCAAAAACGGGTCGGCAGAGGGGGCGCTGAATTCGAAATTCTCAAGTTCCGGACGATGTATCAAGGCCCTGCCGATGGCGGCCCCGGCCTGACTCGAAAAGGGGACAATCGAGTCACGCCGGTTGGGAGATGGCTGCGGAAGTGGAAGCTGGATGAATTACCACAGTTTCTGAACGTGCTGTATGGAGAGATGAGCCTGATTGGGCCGCGCCCCGATCTGCCGGAGTTCTACGCCACGTTGAGCCCTGTGCGTCGCGAAATTCTCTGCGTGAAACCCGGGATGACGGGCTGGGCCACGCTGCACTTTCGGGATGAGGAATCAGTTCTGGCCGGGGTAGCGCCTGAGGCAATGCTTAACTTCTATGTCAGTGAGCTATTGCCGAAGAAAGTCGATCTGGATATGTCCTATGCCCGTCAAGCCACCCTCCTGGGTGACATCGGGATTTTGGCGCGAACCTTGGCTGCGATTCTTCCACTCGGAGCAAGAACTTCTGGAGTCAAGCGCTAAGCGCTTCTCCGGTTCGCCATTGTCAGCTTTGAACTTTTGAAAGACTGCGGTTATGCGTCTTGCAATCTTAACCCAATACTATCCGCCCGAGACCGGCGCGCCGCAGAGGCGGCTGTCGAATCTGGCGCGGCACTTTGTGGAGAGCGGTCACTCGGTAACCGTCCTGACAGCGATGCCGAACTATCCTCAGGGGCGCATATTCCCGGGATATGGAGGCCTGTACCACAAGAGCAAACAAGAGGGAGTCGAGAGTTATTCGGAGCTTCATTTACCCGAGCAACAGTCCGCAGATGGTTTCCCGGCTGTCAAATTACTTTTCTTTTGTTCTGTCTTCAGCACTTTTTGGCTCCTTTGCCCTGGGCACAGCCGATTATCTTTTGGTGGAGAGTCCGCCCCTTTTCCTGGGAATGTCAGGATACTGGTTGAGTCGTGTGAAATCGACCAGGCTGATCTTCAATGTCTCCGATCTGTGGCCCGAATCCGCGGTGCAGCTCGGCGTGATACGGCGCTCCAGTCTTGGGTTTCGAGTTAGCGAAGCTCTGGAGCGGTTCTGCTACCGCAAGGCATGGCTGGTCACGGGTCAAAGCAAATCCATCCTGCGAGACATAACCGGAAGATTCCCGAAGGTGCGGTCTTTCCATCTCTCGAACGGCGCAGACACCAGCCTCTTCCAACCGGAAAGCAGATCGCAGGGCAGTCCCTTGTTGAGAAAGAAAGAAGGCGAATTCGTCGCGGCCTACGTGGGGTTGCACGGACTTGCGCAGGGACTGGAACAGATACTCGCGGCGGCGGAGATGCCAGCCACTGCCGGGATTCGGCTTGTCTTCGTCGGAGAAGGTCCGTGCAAGCGCGATCTTCAGGCGAAAGCGGCGCAGCAAGGGCTGCAAAATGTGGAGTTTCTCGACGCACAGCCTGCCGGGAACATCCCATCGCTGTTGACCGACGTTGACGTTCTGCTGGTTACGCTCAAAAGTGATATTCCGGGCGCGGTACCCTCGAAGCTTTACGAGGCCATGGCGATGGCGAAACCATTGGTTCTTGTGGGTGGAGGCGAAGCCGCTGACATTGTGCGCGAGTCCGACGCAGGCATCGTGGTCGAACCCGGGGATATTCAAGGACTGGCCGCGGCCCTGGCGCTGCTTCGCTCCCGGCCTGATCTTTGCCGCCGCTTGGGTGAAAACGGACGGCGGGCGGTTCTCAATCGTTACGACCGGGCTGTGATCGCCCGCAATTTTATTGAGTTCCTTGAGAATGATCTGCGCAGTTCGAATTCGACGCTCCAAACCGAAGTGCCATCCGTCTTAAGCCATGAATAAGGTAACTCTAGAAGCTCCGGTCGTGCACTCGTCTTCTCCGCTTGCGCTCTCCAGCCGGCGGACCAAGCCATTGACGTCGGTGATGGTGGACGCCTCCTGTTTCACGCTGCCGTACGACTACTCTCTTTGTGACGCGTTGGGGGAGCAGGGGTGTCGCGTCATCCTGGAGCGGAGTGAATTTCGAGCCTTCGAGTGGGTACGGCCCGCTTCGTCTTTTGAGGTTTCGAACCACTTCTATCGTTTCACTCAACGGGTCCAACTCAAGGGGAGGCTTAAGGCGACGCTGAAGGCGGTGAAAGCCGCAGAGCATTTGTTCAACATGCGGGAATTCGTCGGCCGGATGCGCGAGCTCCGCCCCGACGTTATACATTTTCAGTGGCTGCCGGTACCGATCCTCGACCGCTTATACCTGGAAGAACTGAGCCGAATCGCTCCGCTGGTGTTCACTGTCCACAATACGAATCAGCCGCGCGGGACCCGTTTCCAGAGCCTGTATCAGAAAATGGGATGGAACTCTCTTTTTCCCCACATTCAGGCGATCGTTGCGCACTCTGCCTACAGCAAGCGGCGCATTCTGGAAAACAAATGGGCCCCGGCCGAAAAGATTCACGTGGTGCCGCACGGCGTGTTCGACTACTACCGGTCGCTGGAAGGTTCCACCGTCGCTCCTCCGGCGCATGGCCGGTCGGTGCTGTTCTTCGGCGCTCCCGAGCCTTACAAGGGGCTGGATGTTCTACTTCGGGCTTTCGCGTTGTTGCCGCCTGAAGTTCTGAATGACACAAAACTGGTGGTCGCCGGCCGTTCCACTCCGAACACTGCTTCCTTGCAGGCTCTGTCGAAAAGCCTGGGGATCGATCACCGGGTGGTCTGGCAACTCGGGTCCATTAGTGAGACCGAGGTCCCGCAAATATTTCGCTCCGCGACCCTGGTTGCGATTCCGTACCGCTACATCGACGTGAGCGGCGTCTTGATGACCGCTCTCGCGCTCGGCAAGGTTGTGGTGGCCAATCGTAGCGGCGGGAATCCGGACATCATCCAGGACGGCGTGCACGGCCGATTGGTGGATCCGGAGAGTCCGGAATCGATGGCGAACGCGCTCCAGGAACTGTTAACCAATCCCGAGCGACTCCGCTCCATGGAGCGGGCAGTCGAGGGCCTGGCAAGCGCAGATTTTTCCTGGACGACCAGCGCCCAGAAAACAATTGAAGTATATGAGCACGTGGTGAACGGTTCTCGCTGATCCAAAGTTGATCTAAAACGGATGGGAAGTTCGGTGGACGCAGCGCCCGGGAGCATTTTCAATGTGCGGAATCACAGGCATTTGGAATTATAAGAGCGGACGGCCGGTCGACCGCGATCGTTTACAGCAGATGACCACGCTGCTCTCTCATCGCGGGCCGGACGGCGACGGCTTTTATTGCAACTCGTCTCTGGGACTCGGCCATCGCCGGCTCAGCATCATCGACCTCGAGGGCGGCCGTCAGCCGATGTGCAACGAGGACGGGACGGTCTGGATTACGTTCAACGGAGAAATCTACAACTTCCAGGAGTTGAGCGGACCGTTACTTGAGCAAGGCCACGTATTCAGGACGCACTGCGACACCGAAGTCATTGTCCATCTTTACGAGGAGCTTGGCCCCAAGTGCTTTGAGAAGCTTCGCGGCATGTTTGCTTTGGCACTTTGGGACTCACGCAAGCAGCAACTCATTCTGGCTCGCGACCGAATTGGCATCAAGCCCCTTCACTATCGGATTCGATGAAGGAATTGTTTTCGCATCGGAACTGAACTGCAATCCGGGCGGGAAGCCCAAGACGGCATCTTGCCATCGACTATACGGCCATTGCGGACGTTTTCACGTACTATCATATTCCCAGTCCGAAAACGATCTACCGGGACGTTTACTCGCTTGAAGCCGGCGCATTACCTAGTGGTGGATCGCGGCGGCATCCGTAAGCGACAAGTATTGGGACCTGGGCGGCGAGCCGGTCGAACTCGGAACCGAAAAGGATTACGAAGGACCTTCTCTACGACATCTTCTGAAGGATTCTGTGCGCTGCTCATCTTGGTAAGCGACGTTCCTGTTGGAGCATTCCTCAGCGGCGGAGTTGATTCCAGCGCGGTCGTGGCCATGATGAGCCAGCTGATGGAGGGTGCCGTTACACCTGCTCCATCGGGTTTGACGAGGAGCCGTACAACGAATTCCTCGCGCGCGCGCCGTCGCCCGCTTGTTTTCCACAGACCATCACGAAGAGGTAGTGACTCCGGAACCTGCAAAAGTCCTGGAGCAGCTGACCGAACACTACGGTCAGCCGTTTCCCGACCACTCCTGCATACCCACGTACTACGTTTCCAAGCTTGCCCGGGAACGCGTAAGGTGGTCCTGTCCGGCGACGGAGGAGATGAAAACTTCGCCGGTTATGAACAGATATCGCGGCAGAGGATGCTCGAGCCGATTCGCAGGTCGCGTCCCCCAAGCCCCTTGCGCAGGCTCTTTTCGGCAGCCTCGGCAAACACACTCCAATCTCTGACCCGCGATGGCCTGAGCTCTCGGCTCGCCCGGCTTTTCCGGGAACTGGCAGTGAGCTCGCGTGAAGCCTACTTGCAATCTCTGACGGTGGCGGACTATGACATGCGGCGGCTGATCTTCTCTCCGGAATTGCAGGAGCAGCTTGCCGGCTACGATCCGCTCGATGTCTACCGCAGAGTTTACGATCAGGCTCCGGGCAACGATCCGATGTCGAATATGTTCTACCTCGACATCAAGACCTACCTGGTTGACGACATTCTCACCAAGGTAGACCGCGCAAGCATGGCGAACTCCCTGGAAGTGCGCGTCCCTCTGCTCGACCATAAACTCGTAGAGTTTGCTTACTCGCTTCCGTTGCGTTACAAGCTGCGCGGGCGACGACCAAATACCTGCTGCGCAAGACCATGCAGCGACATCTCCCCGCCGCCCATCTGAAACTCAACAAGCGCGGCTTCAGTATTCCCCTCCGTCCATGGATGCGAGGCGCTTTGCGGGGCTGGGTCCACGCCACGATCTTTGAAACTCCAGAGACAGCAAGTCTCTTAACCGTGAGGGTGTGGAACAGGTCTGGCAGCGCTTCCAGAATGGCGAATCTCAGTCCTGGAGGGTGTTAGGCGTCCTGTTGAGTCTGGCGATTTCGTCGCGGACATGGGCTCATTCCTCTCCCGAGCATTTGCCCGAGAAACAATTGTTGCGCGGCCCCTGGCCGCTCAGGGATTAACAAGCACGTCAGCCATCGGGGAGTCGTGAAATGAAGGGCATGTCTGATAAATCAGGGGATTGCTCGGCAGAATATACCGCGTGATGACGGAGCCAAAGCCCGACTTCAGCCTCCCGAGGCAGGATCCGCATCCTCGCTGTGATGGAAGGAACGACCGTAGTATCGGGCGTATCAAAGAACTCTTCGGTTCTGCCGGGTAGCTGAGGACCCTTGAGAACTGTCCGCTCATCGATCTGATGATCGCGACCTTCGAGCGGCCGCGCGCGCGTTCCCGGTTCGTCAATAGCATGGAGCATTTCGTGGAAGCAGCTCGGCAATCTGGCGTTCAAGTACATCGCATACCGGAAGAGTTCCGTTTCGACGCACGGATCCTCGGGCACATGCGTCGGCTGACCGAGAGGCTCAAGCCTGACCTGATTCAGACCCACGCCCAGAAATCTCATTTCCTCATGCGGCTGTCCGGGCTCTGTACAAGACCGGTGCCGTGGATCGCCTTTCATCATGGATACACCGGAACGTTTGGCATTCGCCGATCTACAAAATCAGATGGACCGCTATTCCTTCCCCGCGGCGGCGAGGATTGTGACCGTCAGTAATGATTTCAAAAGTCAGCTGGTCCACCGGGGCATGCCAGAGGAGCGGATCACGGTTTTATACAATGCCGTGCAAACGCCCGGTGGAGATATCCCCCTCGACCCCGAGGCGTTGTGCCGAGAAAAGCAGGCGACTTGGGATATCGCCGAAGGAAAAAGTTGTGGTGGCGGTCGGCCGGCTTTCCAAGAGAAGGGGCAAACCGATCTGGTGCCTGCCCTCCATTATCTCCGGCGCGATCAGACCGGATATGGCCGTGCGCGTCGTGCTCGTAGGCGAGGGCCCCGACCGCCGGAAGATACTTGAAAGCTGCGGAGTCTTTAGGCGTGGCGAACTGGATAACCTTAGTAGGACATCAGCACAACGTGCTACCCGTATTACCAGGCCGCTGATGTAGTTGCTATTCCGTCCTACAGTGAGGGATCCCCAATGTGTTGTTGGAAGCGATGGCCTGGGGCGTACCCGTCGTGGCCACAGCCGTGGGCGGCATTCCGGAGATGGTGACACACGGAGAGACGGCCCTTTTAGTGCCGCCGGGCAAGACCGAACTCATGGCATCGGCCATCGATCTTCTCCTCTCGAATGCTAACCTCGCGGCGAATCTGGCGCGGCAGGCGCGGGCAACAGTCGAGAAGAGCTACTCTCCCAGAATATCGTGCCCGCGCTTTGATGCAGATCTACGCCGACGTGTATCAGACCGCAACGCAAGAAGCTTCGCCCAAGAGAATTTCCTGAAGTCAATGTCTACCATGCCTCGCGTGCTCGTCATTACCTACCATTTTCCGCCGCGTCCCTCGATTGGCTCCTTGCGTACTGGCGGATTGGTCAAATACCTGCCCCAGTTCGGATGGGATCCCGTCGTTCTCGCTCCGCAGTTGCCCGCGGGCACCCGTCCAGCGGTGCGACTGATTGAGACCGATTATCGGGATGTCCTGACGGACGTGAAGGCGAGGCTGGGCATGAGCCGGAGTCGCGGACTTCACGATCAGCTGGGACTGAGTTTTTCAACCGTTCCAGGGTCGCCTCGTTGGCATACCCGGATGATCGATTGGATCGCGTCCATGATTACGTTTCCGGATGACACCAAGGGATGGATTCCCTTTGGCAAGTCCGCCCTCGACGAGCTAGCACGGACCGAAAAGATCGATCTGATCATTACCAGTTCACCCCCAATAACCACCAACCTGTTGGGTGCATACGCAAAGAAGGTTTTCAAGTGTCCGTGGATTGCGGATCTCAGGGACCTGTGGGCGGGTCCACCTAGTCCGCTCACGCGCAATGCATTCCTGCAAAAGCGACTGGAGCTCAAGACTCTCGGACAAGCGGACGCGCTTGTGACCGTTTCGGATCAATGGGCCGATTTTCTTCGCGCGCGCTACAAGTCCAAACCGGTGTCGTGCATCGTCACCGGCTTCGATGCGGAGGATCAGGACGGCCCTGCTTGCCAGCTGACCCGGCATTTCTCCATCACATACGCCGGCAATTTGTACGGCGGACGCCGCGATCCAACTCCCCTGCTTCAGGCTTTGCAAGAGTTATTTCAACAGGGTCTTATGTCGCCAGAGTTCGTCAGAGTGCGCTTTTATGGTTCTAAAGACTCCTGGTTACACGCACTGATTGAGCGCTATGGGCTGCAAGCAGTGGTCGAAGTGAACGGGATTATTCCGCGCAATGAAGTGTTGCAACGGCAAAAGGAATCGCAGATTTTGCTGCTTCTGGCCATGAATGTAGCCACCGATGAGGGCTGTTACCCGGGAAAGCTCTTTGAGTATCTGGCCGCGCGGCGTCCCATCATGGCAATCGGCGGTCTAAAGGGCGCTACCAGCGAACTGCTCACCAAGACTGGGGCCGGAATGCAGCTCTTCTCGACCGAAGAAATACGAAACTTCTTGCTGACTGCCTACCAGCAATACCGCGATCATGGAAGTGTCCCCTATGCCGGCGTAGCCTCGGAAGTCGAGCAATACACTCATCGCGACATGACCCGCAAGTTCGGAGCGCTGTTGGACGGCTTACGTGGAGTGACGGCAGTTCGCCGGGAGAACGTTGGCAAACTGGAAGAGCAGTGCGAGGTTGTAGATTCTAGAAGCTCATAGATTCAGGCCCTTTAAGATCCCAATCCCATCATGTCAAGCAAATCGTTTACCGAACAGCTCATCACGAATCCAGTGAAGGTCAAGACGACCGATCAGGGAACCTGTCGTTTCTGCGGCAGCTCGCTGCAGTACACTGTCGTCGATCTGGGAATGTCACCCCTGTGCGAAAGCTATGTGAGCTCCGCACAGCTCAACCAGATGGAGGCGTTCTACCCGCTGCATGTCTTCGTCTGCGAGAAATGCTACCTGGTGCAACTCCAGGAGTACGTTTCTCCGGAAGCGATTTTCGGCGAGTATGCCTACTTCTCCTCCTACTCGGACAGCTGGTTGCGCCATTGCAGTAACTATGTGGACCAGATGGTGGAGCGGTTTCGGTTCGACCGCAACAGCTACGTCGCTGAGCTCGCCAGCAATGACGGTTATCTCCTGCAGTATTTCGTCGCCAAAGGTATCCCCGTTCTCGGCATCGAGCCCGCCGCCAACGTCGCCGAAGTTGCGGTCAAGAAGGGCGTGGCTACGCTGGTCAAGTTCTTCGGTGTGAAGACGGCCCAGGAGCTGGTTTCGGAAGGCCAACAGGCGGACCTGATTGTCGCCAACAATGCGCTCGCGCAGGTACCCGATGTGAACGACTTCGTCGAAGGCATGAAGATCTTCCTCAAGCCGAAGGGCGTGGTCACGGTGGAATTTCCCCACCTGATGCGCCTGATGGAGGAAAACCAGTTCGACACGATCTATCACGAACACTTCTCCTACTTCTCGTTCCTGACGGCGGAGAAAATCTTTGCCGCTCACGGGCTGACGCTCTTTGACGTCGAGGAGTTGGCCACGCACGGCGGTTCTTTGCGCATCTATGCGCGCCACGCAGAAGACGATTCCAAGCCGGTCGGAGCTCGCGTGGCGGAATTGCGCAGCCGCGAAATTGCCGCGGGCTTTACGCAGATGGCGCGCTATTCGACCTTTGACGAGCAAGTCAAGGAAACCAAGCGCAAGTTGCTGGAGTTCCTGATCAACGCCAAGCGCGAAGGCAAGTCCATCGCCGGATACGGCGCCCCCGGGAAAGGCAACACTTTGCTGAACTATTGCGGCATCCGCTGCGACTTCCTGGATTACACCGTCGATCGCAGCCCCTACAAGCAGGGCAAGTTCCTTCCCGGAACCCATATCCCGATTTTCCATCCGGACAAGATTCGGGAGACCAAGCCGGACTACGTCCTGATCCTGCCATGGAACCTGAAAGAGGAGATTCGCCAGCAGTTATCGTACGTGCGGGAGTGGGGAGGAAGGCTGGTGGTTCCCATCCCCGCCGTAGAGGTTCTGGCTTGATCTTTACGGAGACCCGGCTCAAGGGCGCCTACATCATTGAACTGGAGAAACGGGCCGATGACCGCGGTTTTTTTGCCCGCTCCTGGTGTGAAAAGGAATTTGCGGATCACAACTTGAATCCGCGCACGGTGCAGTGCAACATCTCGTTCAACACGAGAAAAGGTACCCTGCGCGGGCATGCACTATCAGGTCGCGCCATCCGCCGAAGCAAAACTCGTGCGCTGCACCCAGGGCGCGATTTACGACGTGATCATCGATCTGCGTCCGGATTCGCCGACTTTCAAACAAGCTGTCGCCGAGACTCTCACTGCCCGGAACCATAAGATGCTGTATGTGCCCGAAGGCTTTGCTCACGGTTTCCTGACCCTGGAGGACAACAGCGAAATTTTCTACCAGATGTCTGAGTTCTATTCTCCGCAGCATGCCCGCGGCGTACGCTGGAACGATCCCACATTCGGAATTGAGTGGCCGATCCGGGAGCCTATCATGGCCGATCGGGACCGGAACTATCCGGACTTTACCGCAGATGACTCCGCAAGAAACTGATTTCGTCGACGTCCGAAACAACTCCGGGCCGAGCGCTTCGGACAGCGTTCAGCCCAGCGTCAGTATCGGCCTGCCAGTTTTCAATGCTGGGCAATATCTTGAGCAGAGCCTCGGATCGATCCTGGCGCAAACGCACAGGAACTTCGAACTCATCATCTCGGATAATGCGTCGGACGACGCGACCGAAGCCATCTGCCGCCGTTACGCCGCAATGGACCCACGGATACGTTATCATCGCAACCTGCGAAATCAGGGCGCAACCTTCAATTTCAGGCAAGTCGTGGCCTTGTCTTCGGGAGAGTATTTTCTGTGGGCGACGCACGATGACATGTTCGCTCCCGAGTACGTGGAGCGCTGCGTTGCGGTTCTCGATCAGAATCGGGATGTCGTTCTGTGTTACTCGAAATCCACTGAAATCGACGAGCATGGGCAACCTCTGGAGCGCAAGGAGCAGAGTCATGGCTGCGGACGCACCTTATCCTCACCAGCGCTTCCGGGAATTGATCCGGATGGACCATAACTGCGAAACCATGTTTGGCGTCATGCGGGCGGTTGTCCTCAAGCGGACTTCGGTGCATGGGGACTTCCCCGATTCAGACCGCTGCATGCTTGCTGAAGTCGCGCTCTACGGGAAGTTCCATGAGATTCCCGATCGTCTTTTCTATCATCGCAAGCACGCGCAGCAGATGACCAAACAGTTTCCCAGCCGGCAGGCAAGAATGGCGCAACTGAACCCAGACCGCCGTTTCCTGATAGTCTTTCCGCACTTTCGCCAGTTCCGGGAATACATCCTGGCTATCCAACGAAGTCCCCTGGGCTGGAAAGATCGTCTTCGGTGCTACTTCCAGATGCTTCGGTGGCTTCGTAACAACGCGCCACGTTTGGGGCGGGACCTGCGCTACTTTGTCGCGCAAATGCTGCTGCCCTTCCGGCTCAGGTACCGCCAGTGGCGGCGCTCCAATTCAACTCATGTCGAGAATCACACAGGCTGAAATGGCAGGATCTATCAACACGCAGCAAGAATCAGTTCACCGGGTCATGCAGATGAGAACGTCCGCAAGACCCATGTCGGGTTCGCTTCGACCGTTCCTGGCGGGAATGCTGCTGGTTGCTCTTGCCATAGGCATGCTGTCTGCCTGGCATGGTGGCGTTTTGTCCGTCGGCGATGACGGGGTTTCTTACCTGGACCTGTCCGATGCCTGGCGGAATCATGATTGGCTCACGGCTGCCAATGGTTGCTGGAGTCCTGCCTATCCGGTTCTACTTGCCGCTACGCTAGGTATTTCTCACCCATCCGCATTTTGGGAGCCGGTGGTCATTCGCGGATTGAATTTCTTGCTGTATATCGGCGCGATGTTCTCGTTTGCGTTCTTCTGGAGAGAACTGGCTCGGTCGGTGGAGCGCCGCGCAGCCACGATAGGCACAGAAAATTCGCTGCCACGGCGTTCGTGGTTCCTGTTGGGCTTCGCATTGTTCTTGTTTTTTGCCGTCGAATTCATCGGCGTGAATCTGGTATCGCCGGACCTCGCTCTATTTGCGTGCGTCTTGCTGGTGGGCGGAATCATGGTCCGGATCAAAGAGGGGAGTTTGAGCTGGGGCCTGTTCGCATGGCTTGGCGCTGTGTGCGCGATTGGTTACCTGATCAAAGCGATCATGTTCCCCCTGACATTTGTGTTCCTCGGTGTGGGGTTCTTGACCGCGGGCAACAAAAGGCGGATTTTGCCGCGGCTGGCATTGACGCTGGCGGTATTCATTCTAATCGGCAGTCCCTGGATTCTGATGCTTTCCCGTGCCAAAGGGCGGCTCACCTACAGCGATGTGGGAAGGCTGAATTATCTGTGGTTCGCCAGTGAAGGATTCAATGACTATGGCTACCCGTTCCCGTGGAATCCGGCCCCTGGCGAAGGAACCCCGGTGCACCCCATGCGGGACCTCTTGGCTTCCCCTCACGTCTTCGAATTTCGAGCGCCTTTTCGGGGCAGCTATCCGCTATGGGACGACCCTTCGTACTGGTATGAAGGCGCGAAGGTGCCGATCCACCTGAGGCAGCAACTGCGCACGATCGTCAATGCTCTGACCGGGTATCCCCACATAGTTGAACTGCAAAGCGCATTGCTAGTGGGCGCACTGTTCCTCATGCTGGCCGCCGGACGTCGTGGTAAGCGAGTGCTGAACGCCTGGTATCTGATTTTGCCGGCTGTTACCGCCCTCGCGATGTATGCCATCTCTCATGGCCTGGTGCAGAACCGGTACACTGCCCCTTTCCTGCCCCTGCTGTGGGCCGGTCTCTTTGCCGAGCTTTACCTGCTGCACCTGAAAGAAAATTCTCGCCTGCTGGCGCCGTTGTCGCTGGCGATGGCCATCGTACTATCTTTGCCGCTGGCCGTCGATCTGTCTTACAACCTCCGACAAACCGCTCGAAACCTTCACGCGCGCACTTTCTTCGACCATTACGACGCGGACGTGGCCGACTACCTGCAGAAAGCCGGACTGCATCCGGGAGACAGTCTCGGATATCTGCAGGCGCCCGAGGATGGAACCAACAAATACTGGGCACGGCTGGCCAAAATGACCATTGTGGCCGACATGTCGTTTCAGGATGTTCCCGCATTCTGGGAGGCTGATCCGGCGACTCAGGCCAAAGTAATAGCCGCCTTCCGCGGCGCCGGTGTGCAAGCGATTGTGGCCTACAAGGCCCCCGCCAGCGCGCGCAGCACCGGCTGGTACAAAGTGGGCAGATCCGATTACTACGTGTTGACCGTTAGTGACCTTGTCCCGGCTCACTGACCAAGCTGGAGTAGCTCAACCTCTCGCATGATGCCGACACAGGCGATCAACATCTCGGAGCTTCATAGCCGTATCGATCCAGCGAAAGTGGGACGGGATATGTACGTCCTCGTCGAAGAGCTCTATCCCATCTGCCGCAGCATTACCGGCGAAGGCTTTCGGCAGACCATGAATCGCCTGCGCCAGGAGATCCCGTTAGCCATCCATGAAGTTCCAACCGGCACGGCGGTGTTCGATTGGACCGTCCCCAAGGAGTGGAATATTCGTGACGCCTGGGTGAAGAATGCGCGCGGCGAGCGTGTCATTGATTTTCGCAAACACAATTTGCACGTGGTGAACTACAGCGTACCGGTGCACCGCAAGATGGGGTTGGAGGAGTTGAAGCAGCATCTCCATTCTCTTCCCAACCAGCCGGAATGGATTCCTTATCGCACCTCCTACTACACGGAAAACTGGGGATTCTGTTTGCCCCACCACGACTTGCTGCGCATGGAGGAAGGCGAGTACGAGGTTTGCATCGACTCGACTTTGCAGGATGGCCATTTGACGTTTGGCGAATATTACGTCCCCGGCCAGGTCACCGAAGAGATCCTGATCTCTTGCCACTCCTGCCATCCCTCGTTGTGCAACGACAATCTCTCGGGCGTGGCGGTAGCTACTTTTCTCGCCAAGCATCTGAGCAGCGCTTCGCCTCGATATTCGTACCGTTTTCTTTTCATTCCCGGTACGATCGGGTCGATAACCTGGCTCAGCCTGAATGAGGAACGCGCCCGCTCTATCAAGCACGGGCTGGTGCTCACTTGTGTGGGAGATCGCGGAGGCTTGGCCTATAAGAAAAGCCGTCGAGGCGATGCCGAGATTGATCGCGCCGCCTCTCATGTGCTTGCACACTCCGGCCAGCCGCACGAGCTTCAGGAATTCTCGCCCTACGGTTACGATGAGCGCCAATACTGCTCGCCCGGTTTCAATCTCGCGGTGGGCTGCCTCATGCGCACGCCCCACGGGCGTTTTCCTGAGTATCACACATCTGGCGACAACCTGAGCTTTGTCGATCCTGCGGCGCTCGCCGATACGTTTTCGAGATGTCTTGCAATTTTCAACATACTCGAGAATAACCGCACCTATTTGAACCTGAATGCGAAGTGCGAACCGCAGCTCGGCAAACGCGGCCTTTACGGAGCGATGGGCGGCGCTCATCCTAAACAACTCGAGTTTGCCATGTTGTGGGTGCTCAACGCGTCGGACGGCAGCGCCACGCTGCTCGACATTGCGCAGAAATCGGGACTCGAGTTTGCCGTGATCGCAGAAGCTGCACAATTGTTATTGCGTCATCATCTGCTCGCCGAATGCCAGGCTTGAGGGATGATCCCATCGGAATTTGGGAATCAGAATCAGAAGAACAAGCCGTCGTTTTCCAAGGGAGGCCGGAATGGATTCAATGTTCTTTAACGCAGGAGTTAGCGATGAGGTGCGGCGCAAACGCCTTTATGACGGAGAGCTGTTCGTCTATTCCCCCACGGCGAACTCTCTCGCATTTTGCGAGTTCGCCAGACAGATGAATCGCGAGGCTTTCGGATCGTTGGATCCGGAAACCGCGCAGTTTTCCATGCCGGTGGAGGAGTATGCGGCGCTGTTGGGCGAACTGAAGCCCAGGTTCATCCATCATCCCAAGTCCAAGGAATGCATTCGCGGCATCCTGCAGGAACTGAAATGCGATTTGAACAAGACCTACTTCGATGTGCCCCGGCTGAGGACCGCCACCAGTGACAACTATCTCACTGCAGGCATCGCCTACGCCTTCCACATGCACCGCGACACCTGGTATTCCGCTCCCTTTAGCCAGATCAATTGGTGGATCCCGGTTTACGACATCGAGCGGGAGAACACCATGGCGTTTCATCCTCGCTACTGGAGCCAGCCGGTGCGCAATGGTTCCCGCGAATACAACTACGATCTGTGGAACCGCGAGAGCCGCAAGGATGCGGTGAAGCACGTCAAGACTGACACTCGCAAGCAGCCTAAGGCGGAAGAACCCATGGATCCCGATCCGCAAATTCGCTTCGTGGCGCCCGCGGGAAGCATTCTTCTTTTCTCCGGAGCCCAGATGCACTCCACGGTGCCGAATACCTCGGGACGCACCCGCTTCAGCATCGACTTCCGAACCGTGCATCTGGACGATGTATTAGGACATCGAGGCGCTCCCAATATCGATTCGGAATGCACCGGAACCACGATGCGGGATTACCTGCGGGGCACGGATCTGGTGCACATCAGCGAGGATATTTGCCTGCAATATGACACTCAGCCGTCAAATGCCTAGCTGGCCTTTCGAGTTTTCCCCCTTTTAGTTCGGGTGAAGGAGGTTTCGTCATGAAAGTGGTACTGTTTTGTGGTGGCTTCGGAACGCGGCTCAAGGATTATTCGGAGACAACTCCCAAGCCCTTGGTCAACATCGGCTACAGGCCGATCCTGTGGCATGTCATGAAGTACTACGCCCATCATGGCCACAAGGACTTCGTTCTCTGCCTGGGATACAAGGCCGACGCCATCAAGAACTACTTCCTGAATTACAACGAGTGTCTTACCAACGACTTCATTCTGGCGGACGGCGGCAAGAAGGTAACCCTGCTGAAGAGCGACATTCACGATTGGCGCATCACGTTCGTGGATACGGGCACTACCTCGAACATTGGGCAGCGGCTCAAAGCGGTGGAGGAGCACCTCGACGGGGAGGATATCTTTCTTGCCAATTACGTCGATGGATTGACTGACTTGCCTCTGCTCTCCTACATCGATCATTTTCTTCAGCGCGACAAGATTGCCAGCTTTGTCTGCGTGAAGCCGACGCAGAGCTTTCATGTGGTTTCCCTGGACGGCGGCGACCTGGTCAGCGACATTCAGCATGTCACCACGGCAGGGCTCTGGATTAACGGCGGATATTTCATCTTTCGCAAGCAGATCTTCCAGTACCTGCGCGAAGGGGAAGAACTGGTGGTCGAGCCGTTCCAGCGCCTGATCGCCTGCAACCAGCTGATGGGCTACAAATACGAGGGCTTCTGGGCCTGTATGGACACTTTCAAGGAGAAACAGCAGTTAGAAGATCTGTACACGAGAGGCGAAGCTCCCTGGGAGGTGTGGAAATCAGCCCCGGATTACAAGCCAGAGAGCCTGCATGCTTAGGGCGCAACTCGCGAAGCCGGCGGGCTCGGTCTACAGGATTCTGTGTCTTGGTTCGCACTGCGACGATATTGAGATCGGTTGCGGCGGCACTATCCTGCGCCTCCTGCAAGAGCACCCGAACGTCGCAGTCCACTGGGTGGTCTTCACTTCGACCCCTGCCCGGGCGAGAGGAAGCCCGGCGCAGCGCGATGGCGTTTCTCGAACAAGCCGGAAACAAGGAGATTCTGATCAAGGAATTCGAAGATGGATTCCTGCCCTACAGCGGGCGCGAGGTAAAAGCATTCTTTGAGGAACTGAAAGCGCAGGTTTCACCGGATCTCATCTTTACTCATTACCGGCACGACCTTCACCAGGATCATCGTCTGATCTGCGAACTGACCTGGAACACATGGCGTGACCATCTGATTCTGGAGTACGAGGTGCCCAAGTACGACGGCGACTTCGGCACACCAAACTTCTTCGTGGAGCTGGACGAGTCCCTATGCCAGCGCAAAACACGCTACATCGTTGAACATTTTGGTTCACAACAGCAAAAACATTGGTTCGCGGAGCAGACACTTCTGGCAGTGCTCCGGTTGCGAGGTATGGAATGCCGGGCAGCCACCAAGCACGCGGAAGCGTTTTACTCCCGAAAGCTCGTTCTCGGCAGCTAGCGCGGTTCCGGTCTAACAAGAAACTAATCACTTATTACCTGAGGTTTTCATGAAAGTACTGGTCACGGGTCACAACGGCTATATCGGTTCGGTAATGGTTCCCATGCTTCAAGCGGCAGGACATGAAGTGTGCGGTATGGACAATTACCTTTTCGAGGACTGCACCTTCGGGGAGGATTACGCCGCAATTCCCGCCATTCGCAAGGATATTCGGGATGTTGAGGCCGAAGACCTGGCTGGATTCGACGCCGTCATTCATCTTGCCGCATTGTCGAACGATCCCCTAGGGAATCTCAATGCCGATTGCACTTATGACATAAATCACCGCGCTTCGGTTCGCCTGGCCCGGATGTCGAAGCAAGCCGGTGTTCCTCGGTACCTCTATGCTTCCTCGTGCAGTCTCTATGGCGTATCCGGTGGAGACGCCATGCTAAAGGAAGACGCAGCGTTCAATCCCCTCACGCCTTACGGAGAATCCAAGGTACGAAGTGAGAGAGACATCGCTCCGCTGGCGGACAAGAACTTCAGCCCGACTTTTCTGCGCAATGCCACTGCTTACGGTGTTTCACCGCGATTGCGCGCTGATGTGGTCGTGAACAACCTGGTCGGCGTCGCCTATACCACGCGCGAAGTGCTGATTCAGAGCGACGGCACTCCCTGGCGCCCCCTGGTTCACATCGAGGACATCTCGCGCGCGTTTCTCGCTGTGCTGAATGCTCCGCGAGAGTTGATTCACAATCAAGCGTTCAATGTCGGCTTGAGTGTGGAGAACTACCAGATTCGCGATCTTGCCGACATGGTGCAGCAAATCGTTCCTGGCAGTCATGTGAAGTACGCCGAGGGCGGTGGCCCCGATCCACGCTGCTATAAGGTGGATTGCAGCAAGATCGCCACCGTGCTGCCGGAGTTCAAACCCGCGTGGACCGTACGCCGCGGCATGGAGCAGCTCTACGCCGCCTTCCAAACATCCGGTCTTACCCGCGAGGATTTCGTGGGTGGCAAGTTCCTGCGCATCAAACACATTTCGAAGTTGATGGAGCAACATCTTCTCACCCCTGAACTGCGCTGGAGCAACGACCATCTTGCCGCACAGCAAGCGCAACAGACAGAAAAGCCGGCAGTTGCGAACGGCGGCTCGCGTGCTTGAGAAACATCGGCGAGCGCGAGACGGAAATCATCTGGCATTTTTCTATGCGCGGTAAACGAATAGCGCAAAACATTCTTTCGAATTGGATGGCGTTGGCGGTCTCCACCGCGATCGGCTTTTTCCTTGCGCCTTTTATCGTCCATCGCCTGGGCAATGTGGCCTACGGCGTCTGGGTGCTGGTGGCCTCGCTCAGCGCCTACATGGGGCTGCTCGACTTCGGGCTGCGGGGCGCGGTCATGCGCTTCGTCTCCAAAGGAAATGCTCAGGGCAACCATGCGGAGGCGCAAGACGCAGTCTCAGCCGCGCTGTGGATCCGGGTCTGGATCAGCCTCGCGGTCTTTCTGGCTCGGCGGCGGTGTTTGCGCAGATTTTCCCGCGACTGTTCGCCGTGCCGGCGGCCATGGACATGCCGCGCGCATGGCCATCCTGCTGACCGCTATAACCGTGGCCATGAACCTATGGTGCGGCGTATTTGCCGGGGTGCTAACCGCCCTGCACCGCTACGATCAGTTGAGTCTTATCACCATATTCCAGAGCACCTGCCGGGCGGCCGGAGTCGTCTGGTTGCTGCAACACGGTCACAGCTTCCTGGCCCTGGTTCTTTGGGAATTGTGCACATCTCTCGTGTCGAACGCCGACGCTGGTCGTCCTGGCGCTGCGGTGTTATCCGCAGCTTCGACTCACATTGCGGCGTCCCACCAAAGAGGTCTTCCGTAAGCTCTGGACTTACAGCTTCTATGTGTTGCTCATCAATCTCGCCATACAGGTCGTGAACTACACCGACAACTTGGTGGTTGGGGCGTTCACCTCAACCGCCGCGGTGACCCTCTATGCTATCGGTGGCAGTTTGATTATGTATGCGCGCCAAATCGTCGGGGCTATGACCACGACGTTCGGGCCGCTGGCTAGTACCTTTGAAGCTCAGGGCAGCCAGCAGGATCTGCGACGCCTGCTCATTCATGGCACGCGCGCTGCCTTGTTGGTATCGCTTCCCATTGAGCTGGCGCTGTTTCTACGGGGCGAGACTTTCATTTCTCTCTGGATGGGCCCGCAGTATGCGCATCCGTCCGGTACCGTGCTGCGCATTCTATTGCTTTCGCTGATCGTCTGCACGGGAGCGCGGCCTCCGGCGGCATCGTGTATGGCATGGAAAAGCACAAGCGCCTTGCCAAATGGGCCGTCCTTGAAGCGGCCGCCAACCTTGGCCTGAGCATTTTCCTGGTCCGTCGCATCGGCATATACGGGGTCGCATGGGGCACAACCATCCCGAGTCTGGTCATCGAAATGGTCTATTGGCCGCCTTACATCTGTCACTTGGTAGGCATGCGAGTAAGCTCTTATCTCTGGCAGACTTGGGGCCGCACTGTTCTGGCGGCGGTTCCGTACGCTGTAGCCTGCTTCTTCGTCGAGCGATATTGGCCGGTACAGAGTTTGGTTGTCTTCTTTCTGCAGATCGCGATCTTGCTGCCTCTTTTCCCCCTGGCCTTGGCATTAGTGTATCGATCTGAGCTGGGCGTGATCTTACTAAAGCGCTTTCCCAAGTTGGCCCGATTCAAGCTAATTGGTAGTGATGAATACCAATCCTCACCCACCTCTGTTCGCTGAAGTGGGTATTATCGCATTGGTTCCAGATCGTTGGGGGCTGCGCTGGCAGGCCCGACACCAGATCGCCACGCGTTTGGCGCGCTATTTCCAAGTCGTGTGGGTGGACTGCCCACCCACTTGGCGGGAGTCGGTTCATGGGTTCAGTCGGCGCTCTCTCGTCCTGCACCCCGCCGAAGCGCCCGCAAGCTTTCAGGTTTATCGCACGGGCGCATGGTCTCCGAATCTGGGACGGCCCGCCTGGCTGCGCCGCTGGCTCTCGCGAGAGCGGCTGCAACAAGCCCAGCGGCTGTTGCAGGAGCGTGGCTGTTCAAAGATCGTGCTCTATCTCTGGCGGCCCGAGTTTGCAGACAGTCTGAAGTTGCTGAATCACGATGTGAGTTGCTATCACATCGACGACGAATACTCGTTTTCCCCGGTGGAGCGGGAACTGGATGCGGCGGAGGTCCAACTCATCCGCGCGGTTGACCAAGTTTTCATCCACTCGCCAGCGATGATGAACAGAAAAGGAGCGCTGAACGCTGCCACTCAATTCGTTCCCAACGGAGTCGATTACCAGAAGTACAGCACACCCACGCCGGAGGCTGCGGAACTACATAGCATTCCTCGTCCGCGGATCGGGTATACCGGAAATCTGAAGGGTGTGCTCGACTGGCGGCTCTTGCTGGCGCTGAGCAGAATGCATCCGGAATGGTCTTTCGTTTTTGTCGGACGCATGCTGCCGCAGTTGGAAGTTCTGGAAGTCCGCGAGGAACTTTTCCGACGCCCGAACATATACATGGTGGGGCCGCGGCCGAGTGACTTGATCCCGAGCTATGTGCAGCATTTCGATGTCTGCATCATGCCCTACAAGGTGAACGACTACACCAAATACATCTACCCGCTCAAACTGCACGAGTATCTGGCCACCGGCAATCCGGTGGTAGGCTCCCCGATTCCTTCTTTGCAAGCCTTCAAGGAAGTGGTTCTGTTGGCGGATGGTTCTTACGAGTGGTCCGGCATGCTTACCCGGGCACTCTCAGCGCAGGAAAATACCAATGAACGTCGCACCGCGCGACAACAGGTAGCGGCTCCTTACGACTGGGATCTCCTTGTGGAAAAACTGGCGCGTACGTTGGCCCACCGTTTGGGTTTAGCCTTTCCGCACTCGGTGGAATGTTGCAGTCAAGATCTTAGTAACGTCAGTGCTTCGGCTAGCGCACGGGCTAAGGCGCACCCTGGCCGTGGGGCATAGATAAGGACATATCGATCCAGACGATTCTGTCGCGGATTTTTTGGAAAAGAATAGATTTGGGAAGATGAAGGGAAAAAGCAGTTATGAGACTACATCGGATGATTCATTACTCTGTGTGCTATTTTTTGCTGTTTTACATCTCTGTGCCAGCGCTGGTCGCCCAGGTATCGCTTCTGACGCAGCACAACGACACCAGCCGTACCGGCCAAAATCTGCAGGAAACCCTGCTTAATATTTCCTCCGTAAACGTCACGAACTTTGGGAAGCTATTCTCGCTTCCCGTGCAGGGCAATATTTTTGCCCAGCCGCTATACGTTCCTGCGCTCACGATTGGTGGAGAGACGCGCAACGTGGTGTATGTGGCGACGGCAGAGAACAACGTGTATGCCTTCGATGCGGACAGTGGCAATACGACGCCGCTGTGGACGGTGAATCTGGGCACGCCGGTGCCCAGCCAGGACATCTGCTCGACCGATCCCGGGGCATGTCCTTTTACCGATGTGGTTCCCGTGATTGGTATCTTAGCCACGCCGGTGATTGATCCGGTGAGCGGGACGATCTATGTAGTGGCCAATACCAAGGACTCAAGCTACCATTTTCGACTGCATGCCCTGGACCTGATAACGGGAGCGGAGAAGTTTTCTGGGCCGACGGAAATTAGCGCCAGTGGGCTCACGCAGTTGACCCAGCTTTGCCGTCCCGGGTTGTTGTTGGTGAACGGGACGGTTTACATGGCCTTCGGCTCGGTGGGAGACTTTCCGACTTGGCACGGGTTCGTGATGGGCTACAATGCGGCCACGTTACAGCAAGTGGCGGTGTACAACTCCACCCCCCAGAATAACGCGGAAGGGGGGGCTGGGATCTGGCATTCGGGGAACGGACTGGTTGCGGACGCCAGCGGGAACATCTATGCGGTCACCAGCAATGGGAACTTTGATGTCAACACTGGTGGGAAAGACTACGGCAGCGCCTATCTGAAGTTGAGTGGCAGCAACCTGTCGGTGCTGGATTACTTCGTACCCTACAACCAGGCATTTCTGAATCCGGAACAGTACAACGTGGATTTGGGCAGCGGGGGGCCGCTGCTGATACCGAACACGAGCTTGCTGGTGGGGGCGGGAAAGGATGCGGTTCTGCGGGTCGTGGATACGGCCAACATGGGGAAGTACAATCCCAACCAGAACAACAACGTCCAGAACATCAACGCTACCAATCCCCCCGTGTTGGGTTCTCCGGTCTACTGGAACAGCCCTGACTTCGGGCCGGTGATTTATCTCTGGGGGCAGGCAGACTTGCCGAAGGCATGGGCGTTTAATGCCCAGACTTCACAACTCAACACCACCCCGGTAACCCAGGGCGTCATTTCAGGAGCTCCGTCGGACACAGCCGCATTATCCTTGTCTGCAAATGCGAACACAAGCGGCACCGGGATACTCTGGGGTTCCCGGCCTATTTCTGGAAGTGCCGATCCGGGCCCGACTTCCGGCGTGCTCTACGCTTTCGACGCAACCAATCTTGCCACTGAACTCTGGGACAGCCAGCAAGATAGCGCCCGTGATGCCGTGGGCAATTACGCCAAGTTCGTTCCCCCCACCGTCGTCAACGGCAAAGTCTACCTCGCCACGTTCTCCAATCAGTTGTTGGTTTACGGTCTCCTCGCCTCGCCGAGTTTCTCGATTACGGCTGCCCCGTCGAGCCAATCTGTAACGGCGGGCAGTTCTGCTTCTTACATTGCCTACCTGAACCCGCAGGCGGGATTTTACGGGACCGCTACTGTGACTTGCTCGGGACTACCTGCGGGAGCTTCTTGTTCTCCAGCCTCAATCACTGTGCCCTTAGGCAGCGGACAGGTGAGTGCGCCGCTTACCGTAAACACGACAACGTCCACCGCGGGTGGCAGCTTTAACTTTACGATCACTGGAACCTCCGGAACCCTGGTCAACACCTCGACTGCCGGCCTGACAGTGGTGGCGTTCGCGCTAACGGCCACGGCGCTGTCGCCGGCGACCATCATGGCGGGTGGTTCTGCGACATCCACAGTGACAGTCACGCCTGCGGGTGGTTTCAATTCGACCGTGAATCTGAGTTGCGCAATTACTCCAGCCACGGCCGTGCCTCCAAAGTGCAGCTTCAGTTCCGCAACCTTGAGTGGTGGAAGCGGGACGCCAACGCTGACGTTGAGCACGGTGGCGCCCACGCGGGCGTCTGTGCTGCCGAACCGAGCGGGGGGTATGTACTACGCCACGCTGTTGCCTTTGTGTGGGCTGACGCTGCTGGGAGCAGGGTTCCGGTCGCGGAGCAGGAAACTGCTGGGCGGGATGCTGGTCTGCCTCATGCTGGTCTGGTTAGCAGCGTGCGGTGGCGGGTCATCTGGTAGTGGCGGAGGGAGTGGCGGTACAACCGCAGGAAGCTACACCGTCACAGTCACGGCCACGTCGGGAGCCCTGATCCAGACTCAAACCCTTCCCGTGACAGTACAATAGCCTGTGCGGCACAGGTCCGCGTCTGGGCCGCAGGAGACGTTTTTTCAAGAGCATGTCGACAGACTGATGGCCGCAGCGGTCCTCGCAGAATCCCCCCGAAGGTGGTGTATGAGTCAAGCTTTGAAATCTGTAATTCTGCTGGCATTAGCTGGTCTGCTGGCTCCCAAGGGTTTTGGTCAGGTATCGGTTCTGATGCAGCACAACGACACCAGCCGTACCGGCCAAAATCTGCAGGAAACCCTCCTCACTACTTCCATAGTGAATGTCGCCAACTTTGGAAGGCTATTCTCGCTTCCCGTGGACGGCAACATTTTTGCCCAACCGCTATACGTTCCTGCGCTCACGATTGGTGGAGCGACGCACAATGTCGTTTACGTGGCAACGGCACAGAACAGCGTATATGCCTTTGATGCGGATACTGGCAATACGACACCGCTGTGGACGGTGAATCTGGGCACGCCGGTGCCCAGCCAGGACATCTGCTCGACCGACCCCTTGGCATGTCCGTATACCGACGTGATTCCCGTGATTGGGATCATAGCCACCCCAGTGATCGATCCGGTGAGCGGGACGATCTATGTGGTGGCCAACACCAAGGACACAAGCGGGAAGTATCATTTCAAACTTCACGCTCTGGGCCTGACCACAGGAGCGGAGAAGTTCGCTGGGCCGACGGAAATTACCGCCAGCGGGTTCAACGCCTTTACCGAGCTTTGCCGTCCGGGTTTACTGCTGGCAAACGGGACGGTTTACATGGCCTTCGGCTCGGTGGGAGACTTTCCGACCTGGCACGGGTTCGTGATGGGCTACAACGCGTCCACGTTACAGCAGGTGGCGGTGTACAACTCCACGCCGCAGAGCAACAACGTAGGGGGTGCCGGGATCTGGCAGTCGGGGAACGGGCTGGTCACAGACGCCGCCGGGGATATCTATGCCATCGCCAGCAATGGGAACTTTGACCTCAACACCGGTGGGCAAGACTACGGCAGCGCCTATCTGAAGTTGAGCAGCACGCTGTCGGTGCTGGATTACTTCGTACCCTACAACCAGCAATTTCTGAATCCGGAACAGTACAACGTGGATTTGGGCAGCGGGGGGCCGCTGCTGATACCGAACACGAGCTTGCTGGTGGGAACGGGCAAGGATGCGGTTATGCGGGTCGTGGATACGGGCAACATGGGGAAGTACAATTCCACCCAGAACAACAACGTTCAAAACTTTACCGCTACCAATCCACCTGTGCTGAGCTCTCCGGTTTACTGGAACAGCCCAAACTTCGGGCCGGTGATTTATCTCTGGGGGCAGGCAGACTTGCCGAAGGCATGGGCGTTTAATGCCCAAACTTCACAACTCAACACCATCCCGGTAACCCAGGGCGTCATTTCAGGAGCTCCGTCGGACGCAGCCGCGCTATCCCTGTCCGCAAATGCGAGCACGAGCGGCACCGGGATAGTCTGGGCGTCCCGGCCGATTTCTGGAAGTTCCAACCCAGGCCCGACTTCCGGCGTACTCTATGCTTTCGACGCAACCAATCTTGCCACCGAACTCTGGGACAGCCAGCAAAATAGCGCCCGTGACGCCTTAGGCAACTACGCCAAGTTCGTTCCCCCCACCGTCGTTAACGGCAAAGTCTACCTGGCCACGTTCTCGGGACAGTTGATGGTGTATGGTCTAAACCCGCCGGTTTCCAGCCAAGTCAGCTTCGTGCAGGTCAATGCTGCTACACCGCAATCAGCAACGTCGTCGGTTACCGTTTCATTCAAGGTGGCGCAGGCCGCAGGCAATCTTAATGTTGTGGTAGTGGGATGGAATGACACGACCGCGACTATCCAGTCGGTGACGGACAATCTCGGAAACCAATATGCTCTGGCGGCTGGGCCGGTGAAAGGAACGGGGCTGACCCAATCGATCTACTACGCCAAAAATATTCTGGGCGGAAGCAATTCGGTGATTGTGACCTTTAGCAAGACGGCCAGCTTTCCTGATGTGCGGGTTTTGGAGTACAGCGGTGCCGACTCTGCCAACCCCTTGGACGTGGTCGCAAGCGCCAGCGGAAACAGCGCATCCGCCAATAGCGGCTCCGCTACCACCACGGCTGCAAACGAGTTGATCTTTGGAGCCGATACGGTGGCGACGGGAAATCTGACGGCTGGGACTAATTTCACTCTCAGGATTTTGACTTCCCCCGATTCTGACCTGGCGGAAGATCGTGCGGTCACCACCGCGGGGACCTACAGCGCAACCGCTACCCTCTCTTCGAGCGGGCCGTGGGTCATGCAGATGGTGGCTTTGAAGGCGAGCGGTGCCGGGGGGGCGCCACCCACGATAACCACGACTTCGCCCGGTTCAGGGTCGACCAGTGGCGGCACCGCAGTCACAATTACCGGAACCAACTTTGTTTCGGGTGCAACGGTGACATTTGGAGGCACGGCGGCCACAAATGTCACGGTGGTCAGCGGCACATCGATTACGGCCACGACCCCAGCTCATGCCGCAGGTGCGGTGAATGTGGTGGTGAGCGAGAGCAGCGGCAGCGCCACCTTAACGAACGGATTCACCTATGTCAGCTCGCCACCCACGATAACCACGATTTCTCCTAATTCAGGGTCAACCAATGGTGGCACCGCCGTCACGATCACCGGAACCAACTTTATTTCGGGCGCGACCGTGACCTTTGGGGGCACGGCGGCCAGCAATGTGAGCGTGGTCAGCAGCACGTCGATCACGGCGACAACTCCGGCCCACGCCGCAGGCGCGGTGAATGTGGTGGTAGCCGACAGCAACGGCAGCGGCACCTTGACCAACGGATTTACCTACACCACGCCCGTGGGTATTGCTTTCGTGCAAGTGGCAAGTGCTACGCCGCAGTCGTCGCAGATCACCGTCAAGGTGACCTATCCGCAAACGCAAACGGGCGGCGATCTAAACCTGGTGGCCGTGGGTTGGAATGATACCAGTGCGACGGTGCAATCGGTGACGGACAGTCTGGGAAACAGCTACGTTCTGGCGTCCGGGCCCGTCAAAGGGACCGCACTTACCCAATCGATCTACTACGCCAAGAACATTTTGGCGGGGAGCAACACTGTGACCGTGACGTTCAGCAAGGCGGCGGTCTTTCCGGACGTTCGAATTCTGGAATACAAAGGGCTCAGCACGACGGCGCCGTTGGATGTAACAGCAGGAGCAAGCGGGACGAGTGGGAGTAACTCGACGGTGAGCAGCGGCTCAGCAACCACGACCTCCGCGAACGAACTGATTTTTGGGGCGGGGATCACGAACGGGGGCTTCAGCAAAGCAGGCACGTCCTTCAAGTCGGAGGTGATCACAGCGGACGGTGACATTGCCGAGGATGAGGTTGTGTCCGCGAAGGGAAGTTACAGCGCAACTGCCAGCCTTGGAGCCTACGGGTCACAGAAATGGATCATGCAGATGGTGGCCTTGAAGCAATAGCGGCGTAGTGGGGTATTGACACCTTACAAACTTCTTTGACTACTTTATCCAAAATCGAACCTGCGCCGGTAATCTCTACCGCCCATCCGGCCGTGAGGCAACGCGCCTCTGTCGATGGCACCCTCCTGCGCCGGCTTTCCGTGGCGGCGGTCGCGCTGGGATGCTTGTTGCGCATCGTGCAATATCTGCTGGACCGATCGTTGTGGATGGACGAGTCCTACCTCTCGTTGAACATTCTCCACCGCTCGTACGCAGGATTGTGCCGTGCTCTGGACTATCATCAAGGCGCTCCCATCGGTTTCCTGCTGCTGGAGAAATCCGCGGTGCGCTTGTGGGGCGGCAGCGAATATGCCTTGAGATTGCTTCCGCTGCTTGCGGGCATTGCTTCGGTCATATTGTTTTACAGGCTGGCGAGCAATGTTCTGCCTGCAAAGGCGGTACCCATCGCAACCGGATTATTCGCCATCTCACCGGCGCTAATCTATTACTCCGCGGAGGTTAAGCAGTATTCCAGCGATGCCGCTATCGCCCTTCTGCTCTATTGCCTGACCATCGAGGGCAGTAAAGCGGAGTGGAAAGCCGGGCGAACTGCCTTGGTCGCGCTGGTGGGAGCGATTGCCATCTGGATGTCGCATTCCTCGGTATTTGTTCTGGTCGGTATCGGCGCCACTATTTCCATCACCCTGGTTCTTCGCAAGGATTGGGTCCGGCTGGTGCGAGTGGCTTTCGTTGGCCTGTGTTGGATGGCAAGTTTGGCCGTGTGTTACGTCGTAGCTCTGCGGAAACTGTCCAGCGATGGCGAGCTGCTCAGCTACTGGAATGCGAATTTTATGCCGCTCCCGCCACGATCCGTGACCGACCTCAAGTGGTTTGTGGACAGCTTTTTCGGGTTCTTCAGCTCCTCGGCCGGATTGAAATTCGCCGGCTTGGCTGCCCTGGTTTTTGTCGTGGGCAGCATTTCCACGTTTCGGAAATCGCCGGAACGCCTGCTTTTGTTGCTGAGTCCGGCGATAGTCACATTGCTCGCTTCAGGGCTGCACAAATACCCATTTGGAGGCCGCCTCGCCTTGTTCCTGGTGCCACCAGTTCTGCTGCTGATGGCTGAGGGAACTGAGGCCATTCGCTCCTCGGCAAGCGCCAGCTTCCCCGCCGTCGGATGGGTGCTGATTACGCTGCTGTTGCTTGACCCGGGTACTTACATTCTGCATCATTTCGCCAAGCCGCATACCGAGATCCTCCAACCCGGGGCCATGCTGCCGGAGGAAATCAGGCCTGTAATGGCTTACGTACGTAACCACGAGAAGCCGGGCGACCTGGTGTATGTTTTCTATGGAGCAGAACCGGCTTTCGATTATTACGCGGAGCGCGAGAACTTCCCGCTTGGTAACGTGGAGGTTGGCACTGCCTCGGGCAGCGATCCGCAGATTTACGAATCTGACTTGGACCGTCTGCGCGGCCGCCGCGTCTGGGTCGTGCTCTCTCACATTCGTGGTGTGGGCGCGGAAGAGTCGAAGCACGTGGAGTTTTATCTGGACATGCTGGGCCCGAGGATCGATTCCCTCGCTGTTGCCGGCGCGGAGACTTATCTTTACGACTTGAGAAACGCGGCACCTCTCCCGGCCGCACTATCACAATCGGCTAGGTGATGGCCGCGTCTGATCTCGCCTGCGGCCGAGAAGAGTTCTGCTAGAAAGGAAGAACATGCTAGACATATTGCGCTGCCCCGTCACGAAACTGGGTCTGAAGGCGATGACGGATGAGCAACTGAACCACCTGAACCGCCGCATTTTGAGTCACGAACTGCGGCACCTGGACGGAACCAGCGTTCAGAGGCCTCTCACCCAGGCACTCGAGTCCGAGGATGGACGATTCGCTTACATCATCGAAGATGGCATCACCATGCTGCTTGCGGCTTTCGCCATCGTCCTGAGTCCGGGGAGCGAAGACCAACCTGGTCAGTACCAGCTGCGGGAAGAAAAGCAAGTGGTAAAGGATTGGTATGACCAATTTGGCTGGCAGACCGGCGAGGGCGGACTCTGTCTCGACGCCCTGGCTTTTGGCGACCTCAGGCCGGTTTCCCAAGAGTATGGTCACAAGACCCAGCTTCGCCCCTTGCAGTATCTCCAGCAGGGCGGCAAGTACATTCTGGACGTCGCTTCAGGCGCGATTCCCCAGCCTGAATATCTCCTCTATTCCGAGGCGTTCGAAAAGCGCATTTGCATCGATCTCTCATTCGTTGCTCTGCAGCAGGCTAGGAAGAAGCTTGGAAATAGAGGTATCTATATACTTGGGGACATCACCAACTTGCCGCTGCGCGACGATATCTGTGACGCGGTGATGAGCCTGCATACCATTTATCATGTTCCGGCGGACGAACAGAGCTCCGCCCTTCGCGAACTTTACCGTGTGCTTAAGCCGGGAGGTACTGCTCTGGTCATTTACAACTGGGGCGACAATTCGCCGCTGATGCGAATGTCTCGTATTCCTTTGAACAAGAACTGTCTGGCTGTGTTCCACTTCCTGCAAAGCTTGGTTGGCCTGAGAAAGAAGAGGAGCGAACCCTCCCCACCGACGCTTCCGCCTCGTCCCGCTCGCAACTTGTATTTCCATGCGCATAACTACAAGTGGTTTGAAGCTGAGCTCGGGAAGTACTGCCATTTCGATTTGGTATGCTGGAGAACCGTCGATCAGAGTTTCTTGGTCTACTACATTCGCCCGCACTTTTTTGGCAAGACCTTCCTCCGGCTGATCTACTTGGGGGAATCGGCGTTTCCCCGTCTGGCCGCAAAAATCGGAAAGTTTCCCATGTTCATTATCAAGAAAACAGCGCCAAGCGCCTTCGCCGGCCCGGCGTCAATGGATGTTCCTTCAAGAACCAGGCCGGTTGAGTCGGTCCAGATTTGACAAGCACGTCGGAGTGCAGGATGGTTCAAGCCGATCAGCGGCCGGAATCATCGAGACAGCGATCGTCCCCGGAAGCGGTCGATGCTGGAGCCGAATAGGGTTTCAGTTCGGTTGGATTCGTGTCCGGTTCGATCAACCAGACCCTGCGGCCTCGGTATGCGCCGATCAGTTTGTCATTACATTCCTGGCCCAGATCCCGCGCCCATACAACCTGTGCATGCTCAATGTCGGCGCGGTTGTAAACCCACTCTCGATAGACTGGATGGGACGGCGTGTAATGGACTATCACCAGATGATTGCCCGGTGTTTGCTCAAGCCGGCGCTCGATCATGGTACGCTCCTGGTTGCCCGCCATGTACAGCCGCGCATCGTTGACATGCACGGCCGCTGCGCTTACCCAGGCAGCATCGAGGGCAAAACAGGCTACAGCAACCGACCAGACCAGCGTTCGGCCAATCTGCCAGCTACGCCAACGCCAGAACTGCAGGTGACGCATGCACTGCAATACAACGGCCAGCAATACGCAGGTCAGGGGTGCAATGTAGTGAGGATGGATCCAATTTTCGAACTCCACACCAACCGTCATGATGGCAATCACGATCAAAAGAAAACGAATGCGCCTGTCCACCAGCACTCTGGGAAGGGCCACCAGCGGGATGCTGAGTAACGGCCCAAAGTAGAATGCCCAATATTTCTTGAATTTGATCCAGGTCATTTTCGCAAAGCCGACGGCGATTGTGTTGTGATACTCCGAGACCTCCCAACCGAGGTAGAAATTGCGCATTTCCTGATTCCGGTATACCGGTTGGGGCCTCAAATGTTGCCAGGAGAAGGGAGGCACTACAACGTAGGTCTGCTCGTTCAGAACATAGGGCATCAAAAGCGCGTTTCCGGAAACTCTAAAGTTGTAATACGCCAGGAATGCCGCTGTTAGAACCAGGACTGAGGCGATGGGAACCACCACCCGCGAGATCATTAGCCGGAACGTTGCTTTGTTTGGTCGCAACATCCAGACCAGGAGCAAGCCTGCGACGGGGAGGCAGAAGAGCAGGCCTTCATAAGGACGCGTCATTGCCAGCACGCTTACCCCGAGAGCGAATATGAGGGCGTGCGACACTCGGGGACGCTTCCGGAGCCGCGGTAATGCGCCGAGCACTAACGCCCCACCGGATGCTGGCAACCAAGTGCTGTAATAGGTGCTGGTCCAGTAGCAGAAGACTCCAAATTGCAGGATCGCCAGCACGCCCCCCAGCAGTGCCCATCTGGGAGGCAGCCAGGCTTGCAATGCCCAACAAATCGCCGCACATCCAAAGGCGCCCATCAGCCAGATCCCGATCCACGGATGACCAAGCTGTTGCCCCACAGCCAGCACTAGGCCTTGACCGGGTGGATACATGGACATATAGGTCGGTTTCATATCGATGTGCAGGCTTTCGAAATGCATCCACATCGGAGGGGTGGGATTCGTGAGCCGTCCATGAGCGAAGGTATCCGCTGCGAGCAGGTAACTGAATTCATCATGGGCGGTTGGGGCGGGAACCGTAATCAGAGGGAGCAGGGCTCCGCGGACCGCCAGGCATGTAAAGCCCACGACCCACACTGCCAGGGTCTTTCGTCGTGCGAGCTCGGTAAAACTCCGAGAGACAATCTCAAACCAGGACGCTTTCGAGGGGACGGGAATTTCTTGGAACCGAAGGAACCAACGGCTCAAGTAACTGAGGACGATTGCCGCCGTCGCCAGAATCGCGACGAATATCGCGATCAGGCCAGTTGCCTTGAGGAGATGACGAGTGAGCTCTGCTGCCATTACGCGGCCTCCCCTTGCTCCGCAGTCTACAACACGGCCCACCAATACTTGGCACATTAAGTTCTGCTGACGCGGCATAGTTTTAGTACCGCATTGAGCTTGGTTAATGACGCAAAGAACGTAGGGGATGGGAATCGCGCCGCCTGCGAGACCAGTGGGTTGATTGCCTGGCGAGCTGCACAGGAAAAGAAACCTCTTCGTATGTGCAGAGTTTTGCGGTGGGCGCACCAAGATCGTCAAGACCGCGTATTAAGTGATTGATATACCATGCTTTGTAGATTGCGCCAGATGGAAGCTGAACTGCTTGAGTTCTCGCGGCGTTGAGGATTACATTGGCGCGCAGTTTTCTTGAACTCTAAAGAGACGTTCTCTCCGCGAGAATCAGGCAGTGACGCAGGTTTTGGCTCGGGGCAGGGCGCGATTTTATCTAACAAATGAGGTCAATTCAGTGAGAAATCTAGCTACGGGAAATCGTTTTCGGAAGGCTTCACTTCAGACTAGCTTGACAGTTGTATTCGCTCTGCTGCTAGCGCCCGGGTTGGCGTTGGGACAGACCTTCGTGCAACAAGCGCAGAATCTCCCAAACAGCGGCACATCTGCTACCTTTACAGGCCCGGAGACTGCTGGCGACTTCAACGTCGTCGTAGTGGGATGGCCTGACCAGACTTCCTCGGTGCTGTCCGTTACTGACGACAACTCCAATACGTACATATTGGCTGGCACCTCGGGAGGCCAAGGGGATTCTGAGGCGATCTATTATGCCAGGAACATTTCAGTTTCAACCACCACCACTCCTACGGTCACGGTGAACTTTGTTCAAGCACTGGGATCGGCGGATGTGCGCGTCCTCGAATATACCGGTTTCTCCAGCGCCGCAGTGACCGTGGACAATTGGATCGGGAATTCCGGTGGCAACTCTCCCGCCACCAGCAATACGGTAACGACTTCGACTTCCAGCCTCATCGTTGGTGCGGGCACCGCCAGCCAAGCGTTTACATCAGGCGGCATACCGTCAGGCCTGACTAGTCGCACTATAAATTCGTTTGGTGATGTCGCTATGGACTCGAATGGCGCCGTGGCGGCAGGCAGCTATCAAGCCGGTTCTAACGTGGTCGGCGCCTGGGTGATGCAGGCGGTAGGGTTCAGTATTTCCGGCATTTCTACTACGCAGCCCACGGTCACCAGCATCGCCCCGACCACCGGTGGTACCGGGGGCGGCGACTCGGTGACCATTACGGGAACCCATTTTTCTGCTGGTGCTATAGCGCTGTTTGGCACAGCACCTGGAGGCCTTTCGCTGGTGAATTGCGTGGTGACCGGTGCAACCTCAATGACATGCAACACGCCTGCCGATAACCAAGGCCCCAAGGACGTGACAGTCGTGAACGTGGACGGGCAGAACGGCTCGCTGATAGGAGGTTTCACCTACACCATCAACCCGCCAGCCATTAGCGGAATAAGCCCCGCAACCGGCACGACCAACGGTAACACCACCATAACCATCACGGGGGCGAGCTTCCAATCAGGAGCCCAAGTCAATGTTGGTGGCGTATTGCCGCCATCAGGTAACGGGGAGTTTGGCGACAATGTCAAGGTGATCTCTTCCAACACCATCACGTTTACGACTCCCGCATTGGCTACGGGCGTGGCAGATGTCGAGGTAAGAAACCCCGATGGCGGTACTACTACCGATTCAGGCGCTCTGACCTACACTCTTGGCACCGGCCCTATCAACTACATCCAGCGCGCTGATGCCGCGACCGGCAGCAGTTCCCAAAATATTCCTGTGCCGATGACCAACCCTCAGGGAAGTGGCAATACGAACGTGGTCGTCATCGGTTGGGGCGACACCGTTTCCCTGGTGTCCTCGGTTACCGATACTGAGGGCAACACCTACCAACAGGCCTTACCCGTCATCAACGGTACCTCATTGAGCCAGGTGATTTATTACGCGAAGAACATCAAAGGTGATGGCGGTGGCACTCCAAACACGATGACCGTTAGCTTTAACCGGGCCGCAGGAAGTCCGGATGTAAGGTTCTTAGAGTACAGCGGCCTAGATCCAAACAACCCGCTCGACACAGGTGTCAGCAACGCCGGCAACGGCACTCTGGCGGATACCGGTCCTTGCTCCACTACCTCGGCTAGCGAATTGATTGTGGCTGGCGCCACAGTCACCACTGGTGTTACGGCCGCCGGCTCCGGCTTCACGACGGTTGATTACACTTTCAACGGCGATAATGTCGAGCATCAGATTACGTCGGCAATTGGCAGTTGTGAAGCAACGAGTGTGCTGGCTGTTGGAAACTGGGTGATACAGACGGTTGCCTTCAAGGCTGGAGTAGCAGGGCCGCCAACTTACAGCATTACTGCCGACCCGCCAACCAGTGCGACGGTGACCGCTGGAGATTCGGCCTCGTATGCTCTCACGCTGGCCGGGACGAGCGGCTTTAGCACCTCCGTGAATCTCACTTGCTCCGGTCTGCCGGCCGGCGCCAGCCTGCTCGTTTAGTCCCAACCCGGTGACACCAGGGTCGTCGACGCCGGACACTCTCACGCTCTCCACAACCGGGGCCACTCCAGGTGGAACCTCAACCGTAACGATCTCGGGTACACCGACGCCGAGTCAGACCGCTCAAGTCACTTTGACGGTCAACGCGGTACCCAATTTCACACTCACCGCAAGTCCGACCTCCGCAACTATTGGGACACCGGGCGGATCTGCCAGCTCCGTGATAAGTGCCACCGCTACCGGCGGCTTCAGTGGTGCCGTAGCCCTTGCATGCGCTGTGACCGGAGGCGGGAGCCCTGCACCGACGTGTTCGCTGAGTGCGAGTCCGATCTCAGGCAGTGCTACTTCCACTCTAACCGTCAACACAACAGCGAACTCGGCGGCCAACCCGACGGGAATCTTGGCCCTGTTGTTGCTCCCGATCGGCGGAGTGACTTTGCTGGGAGCGGGCTTCAGCTCGCGCCGGAAGCAAGTCATGGGAATCCTGCTGATTTGCATGCTGATTGCGGGCTTCGTCTTCATGACATCCTGCAGCAGCAGAGCGGTTCAGGCGGCGGCCATGTCCCGAGTGGCGGAACGCCAGCTGGAACCTACACCGTAACGGTTACGGGAACGTCTGGATCGCTCGGAGCCGAGACGGCCACCTTCACGGTGACCGTCCAATAATCCTGACGCGGATGCCCCCCAGGGGGCATCCGCGAACTTTTTACCAGGAATACCCTGGGTGCTGAAGCCGCGTGCTCGGATTCGCGAGACTTCGTGTATCTATGGAAACCGAGGAGCAAGCTTCCTTCTCTTGATCGGATCTCGCCCACCGGTCAGAAGCCAGAATTCCACGCCGGTCCCCCTATTCCATTGCCGTCGTTGTTGAGTCAGATTGCGGTTTTCGGCGGCTAGGCAGCCTCAGGCCGATAGATGGCGCTATCGGGAAATCCGCGAAGCAACTATAATTGCTAAACGTGTTTGTATTGATGTGAGGAGTCCCAATGCATCTTGGACAGCTATTTAGGAAGGCTTCAACTGCCTTCCTGGTGATATTATTTGCCACTATTGCGCTAGGGCAAGAAGCGCCCGCGCCCAGCACGAACTTGCCCCCGAAGCCCACTGAAACCAGTGTCAGCCCCGCCACTGCCGGCACCGCACCCTCAGATTCTAGTGACAACAATGCGCCGGTTCGCGATCTCACGATCGGAATTGGCGATCTGCTGAAAATCAGCGTTCTGGGGGCTCAAGATTACGACCAGGAGGTGCGGGTCGCAGGAAACGGCGATATCGTAATAGGACTCGTGGGTATAGTTCATGTCGCTGGGCAAACCACCGAACAGGCTCAGGCGCTCATACGCAAGCGACTCGTAGACGGCGGATACTTCGCCGATCCTCAGGTAGCGGTCTTCGAAAAGGAGTTCGCCACGCAAGGCGTGTCGGTCCTGGGTGAAGTGCAAAAGCCAGGAGTTTACCCCGTTACCGGCCCACGTCGTTTGTTTGATGTGCTGTCATTGGCGGGGGGAACGACCCCTAAAGCTGGCCAAGTGGTTACCGTATCGAGTCGCGACAAGCTCAGGCCTCTGCGTACTGTCAACCTCTCGAGTAATCCACAAAAGAACATGGAGGCCAATGTCGATATCGTTCCCGGGGACACTGTGGTCGTCTCGAAGGCAGGCGTCGTTTACGTAGTGGGCGATGTGAGACGTCCCATGGGAGTGGTCATGGAGAATGGCGGGCACATTACCGTATTGCAGGCGTTGGCTACCGCAGAAGGACCGAATCCAACCGCCGCCCTGCGTAACGCCAAGGTCGTTCGCAGGGGCGAAAATGGCCCCACCGAAGTTCCGGTAGACATTAAGAAAATCATGCAGGCAAAGGCTCCGGACATGACGCTGCAGGCTGAGGACGTCGTTTTCATTCCCAGCAGTGCAGCGAAAAATGTGGGGACTCGCACTTTGCAATCGATTGTGAATATTGCTACCGGTGTTGCCACATACCGAGCTGTTTACTGAGGTAGATTCACACAAGGAACGATAGCAATTCAAACAAGCATCTTCCCCCGCGCGTCAGACCGCGGTCCGGCACTCCTCCGCTTTCTTCGTGGACACGATGCCTCTTATTGGGATGACTTTTAGCAGATTGTACAGGGTAGAATCACCAAAATCGAAGGAGAACGGAGGTAGGTAGTGAGACACGCTCTGGTATCCGGCAGCGCAGGTTTTGTGGGAAGGCACCTGGTCCCCAAACTAGAGGCCGCAGGCTACGAAGTTGTGGGTGTAGATCCAAGGCAGAAAGCGGATGTGAAGCGCGGGAGAATTTCCGCGACTATCGACAAGTATCTGCGGGATCATCCCGACGGGCGATTCGATGTGATCGTTCATCTGGCGGCCAATATTCCTGACGTTCACGAGCGGATTCACTCCGGGCACGTTGCCTACTCAGACATTCCCCTTGACTACGCGATGGCAGATTACGTTTCCCATCATCCACCGCGGGAAGCATTCGTTTGGCCGACTTCGTGTGCAGTCGACTACCCTGATGATCCCTATGCATGGGTAAAGCTCACCGGGGAGCGGGTTTTCGGCTCGCTCAAAGAAATCCCATTGAAGGTGCTCAGGCCGTTCTCGGGCTATGGGGGCGACCAGGCGCGTTCCTACCCGTTTCCAGCCATTTTGAATAGAGCCAAGAACCGCGAAAATCCGCTCACGGTTTGGGGCAGTGGAACGCAAGTTCGTGACTTCGTCCATATCGACGACCTGACGGATGCTTTCATGTGGGCGATCGATCATTTTCCGGCACATACTCCCATTGACATCGGAACAGGAATCGGAACCGACTTCATCACCTTGGCCAGGATGATGGCGGATGCGGTCGGTTATAGCCCAGAGATCAAGGCCTTGTCGGAGAAGGCCGAGAGCAGTCGTCGTCGTGTGGCCAATCCTGCCGCCGCTGAGTCTTGCGGGTTTAGGCCCAAAATCAGCCTGGGCGAAGGAATCAGGAGAGCTCTCGACCATTCTCAATTCGGCGCCGAAACTTGCTGCGGCAATGAGTGCGGCTGAGGGCGACGACTCCGCTTCACTGCGGACCCCGGTGCACCTATTGCGACGCGTAGGCCCCGATTGAGCTCGGAAATTTCTGCGTGACACCAGCCGCGTCAGACGCCGGGACGCAGGGCGAAGTGTAGCCTGGCGATCCCGAGCAGCCGCTTCCACCCGCTGCGTCGAAGGGGCCGCCTTTGACGATGTGCCAGTCCCAGGATCCGCCGCGCGCGATGGGGACGACACTGCAGGCCGTGGTGCCCAGCGTCGAGGATGAGCACGGGTTTACAAATCCGTTGCTGGGAACGGTTGTGGCGCTGAGGGTCGTCGCTGGATCGCCGGCAAACTGGCCATTGGGACAGGACGCCGCGCCGGAGTCACATACGTAAACAAAGCTATTATTCGTTCCCGCCGAGTTGGTGCAGCCGTGGCTTCCGGTGCCGGTCCAATTCGAGATTAGGTAATTGTTGTCGCCGACATTGTTGACGGCGCCCGACCCGGTGTCGTACACGATGATTCCGCCTTGGATTCCGGCATTCCCACCCGACGGGATGACCCCGCAGCCCCAGGAGTTATACACCGACAGGTTGTTGTCGACCGTGTACCAGTCTCCGCCATGGCTGCCGCAACCGAGGCTTGTTTCCGGGCCCGCGCTGACGATGATTCCACCAGCGTAGTTGTGCACGACTGTGTTGTTGGAAATGTTCGACTCGCAGGCATCGTGGTAGGAGTGAATGCCGTAGCCTTCCGAGTTCGATACTAGATTGTTCGTGACCTGATAGTGATACCCGGCGATGTAGATTCCGTGCGGGCCGGTGCCCGCAACGCCAGAACAACCGCCCATCACCCCAATATTGTTGACCACGTTAGAATCGATGAGACCGTTGTTCGAGGTTCTGCTGGTCAAAAGGAAGCCGCCGATACTCGCATTGAGAACCGAGCAGGTGTTAAACGCATCGTGCAGGTAGCTCTTTTGCAGGGAATCGTTGTTGCCGTGGGCCGGATTGTTGTCGTTCGAACCAAACTCGATGGCGGCACCGGTGATTTCGAGCTGAATGAAGTCGCTGTAATTGGAATTGATGTAAATGTTTGACCCATTCTGTCCGTTAGAACCGTAGAGTTCGAACTGTTGCGCGGGTCGTTTTGCCCTTGCCATACGACGCGCTGTGTGGACGTGCCGTTGAGACGTCAGCAGCAGTCCGCCACCGGAGCTGTAGCAGGAACCTTGATTAGCCAGAGTGAAGGTACCTGGAAGTAGGATAATCTGAGTACCATCGGTGCCAAGCGTAGCTGAGTCGTTTGCTTTGCACAAAGTCTGCCAGGCCGTCGCCTGCGAGGTTCCGTTGTTCGAGTCGTTTCCGTTGACTGGGTCCACATAGAAGGTATTGACCGAACCGGCATTGACCGAGACTGTCACAGAGGCAGAAGCATATTTCGTAGGGTCAACGTCACTGACGGCGGAGACCGTATCCAGGATCTGACCAGCGAGGGTGGGCGCTGTATAGAAACCGGATGAGCTAATGGACCCGAGTGCCGCAGTCCACGTCACGGTGGTGTTGGACGTTCCTGTCACGGTGGACGTGAACTGCTTCGATTGGCCAGATTGCAGCGCTACGGAACTTGGCGACACCGAGACTCCTACGATCGGTGGCGGGTTGCTGCTTTGCGCGCTTGCTGCACCGATTAGCGGGATGCTGACTTGGCCCAGAGGCTGCGGCGGCGAAGGTTGTCTGCCAAGTATGAAAGAGGTGGCGGACTCAACCTCTGTTGCATGCACCGTTACCAAAGTAAGTTCGCCCTGAATAGTTCCCAGCGCTTTTAGGAGCAAAGGTCGTTCGTAGTTGGATTGTCTGGCCGGGCTTGAGGGTGACTGGTCCAGTCCAACCCTGGAGGGAGAAGATCGGAGTGGGAGCAATAGTCGCTGACTCGATAGTTTCGGCGGATGGTCCCACATTGGTCAGGTTAAGGACGCTCGTGACCGCCTTGGAATTCAATTGGACAGTTCCGAAATTGATCATCGCGGGCGCTGGGGACAGGGCGGTTTTCCCCTGAACTGTTGTGGCGCCCGCCTGTGACGATGGCGTACCGGCGTTGACTCCACTGCATGCCGTAAAGAGCAGCGATAGAGAGAAAATCAGTAAGAGGGGTAGGAAAACCAAGCGCCAGGACCGTTTTCTCGCTAACCTGTTCTCGGGAGAGGATTTCATTTCTGGCCTCCGAAAGCTTTTGGGATCGTGGGTCAAGCCGTCGAAGACAAGTTTCTGAGAATGAGCTAAGAACTGATAGATAACGCCCGTCTTAGCACTCGTGTGGACAACCGGCCATGACCTTTGGTGGCATTCGGTTCCCCGACACGTCAGGGGCGGTTTACGAACGGTTGTTGTAGACATGCGGAGTGTGGGTGCACACCGGTGTCCAGTAGGACGGATTGGAGTGCACTTATGTCGCTGTTTCAACGCCGATGGGAAGTGATGAAACGAAACTCACGCAGTTGACACTCCGACTCAAGGCGGTTGTGCGGCGCTTTCTCGCAGCGCTCTATGATTGGCTGGACTGCGGCGATGAGTTCTGCTATTCCGATCTGGTCTTCGTTCATGCCGGAGCTAAGCAGCGAAAGGTGGTCGCATTAGGGCTGTACTCGCAAGGAAAGGTCCGAAGCTTGTTGTTGAGCATGACTCCTGGGGAGGCGCATAACTTTGCTGCGTTGAAATGGCCCGTGCCTTTCGAAACGGTGGAAGCGGCGTTGTCGAAGCCTGCGGTTAAGCAACACGTTTTTGTCTGGCTGGAAGCGGGCAAGGTTACCGTGGATCGTGTACCACTTGGGACCTTTGGCACGTTGAGCGAGGTTGGTCAACTCGGCCGATGGTTGCGCAAACATGGCGGGATCAGCTCGGTGTTGATGATCAGCACGGCGCCACACCTCAGGCGTGTGCGGATGTGTTGTCGTGCAATCCTGCCCGGCAGCATCACCGTCCGGCTGTTTGCCATCCCCGCCTACGGCTATTGGGATCGAAACAAGTGGTGGTCGTTTGGCCGGACTAGGCTTGCGGTGTTGTTGGAGTTGCCAAAACTGCTGCTTTACCTTCTGCTTACGCAGTCCGCACGTAGGCGCGGATAGTCGGGGCCGGGCGTTGAGCGCAACGCAAAGCTCGCGTCGAGATAGTAGAATGTCCTATAGCGTGAAGGCGAGCAGCAACCAGTGGAACGTTTCCAGAATTGTCGGGTTGGAACACCGGGAGCTACTGGTGTGAAGAAAAGCGAGTCCGCACAATAGGCATAGCCTATGTCTGCCTTCGCGAACTGTGGCCGTTTAACTCTACAAAAAGCAGCGCAGTACGCAATTTTTGGTTTTGATTGGGGGCAATATTTCGCAGGAAAGCCACTCCTGGTCGTGGAAGAGAATTGCCGGAAGGGCTGCGAGAAGTTTCCTTGAAACCGTCTCGGCGGTCCGTCCGCGACATTGGGAGGCTACGCGGCTTGCGTACGCCCGTCGGGAAGATCCGATTCGCGGCGACCTCGCCAGCCTTGCAGCGACCGTCGAGTGGCTCAAGAGGGCACAGGATGCGACGGGCAGTGGCGGTGTATCCCGAGGTTATTGCGCACGGCCGAAAGTCGGTGCCGGACTATCATTTGGATGGCAGCCTGCGTACCCGGAGACGAGCGGCTACATTGTCGAGACTTTGCTGCGGTATGGTCAGCTTTGTGGCGATGACGATGCGATAGCGAGGGCTCGGCGCATAGTCGATTGGGAAGTAAGCATCCAGTTACCAGACGGGGGCACGCAGGGCGGAGTGATCGGAGGCAAACCTCTCGCCAGCAGCACGTTTGTGACTGGACAGGTGCTCTTCGGGCTTGTTCGAGCGTGTCAGCACTTTGACAGGGATGAGTACGCAAAAGCCTCCCGGCGTGGTGCGGCATTCCTGCTCTCGTGCCTGGGCGAGAACGGTGGGTTCGCGAGAGGCTATTCCCATTTTTGCGCTCCTGGCCCAAAGGCCTACGAGGTACGCACGGGCTGGGCGATGACTCTCTGCGGGACGGTTCTAGGGGACCCGAAGGCAGTTGCTGGGGGCAGATGCACTGCGGAGTTTGCGTTGAGCTGTCAGGCAGAAAATGGCTGGTTCGGGCAGAACGACCTCGACCATCACGACCAGCCTCTCACCCACACGATTGGTTACACCCTCGAAGGATTGTTCGAGATTGGCGTCTTGCTAGGCGAAAAAACGTACTTGGAAGCCGTGCGCCGGACGCTTTTGTCGATAAGAAATCTGCTGAGGCCCGATGGATTCCTGGCCGGCCGATGGACCGCGGACTGGCGTCCGGCTGCAGATTGGTGCTGTCTTACAGGATCCTGCCAGATTGCCTGCGTCTGCTTTCGCATCCATTCTTATTATCCGGAAGAAGGTTTCCGTGAGTTGGGTGCCAAGTTGCTGAGCTTCGTGGCGAGCACTCAGAAACTACACTGGCCGAATCCAGGCTTAGCGGGAGGGATTCACGGCTCGTACCCATTCGGGGGCGCATACGGTTCATACACGAATTTGAACTGGGCGGCTAAGTTTTACGCAGACGCGGTAATGGATCAGAATAACCTCGACAGTAAGTTGAAACCTTGAATATGACGTTCTTCGCGGAAACCGAACAAACAGAAGACATGTGCTCTGCCATCGCGGCCATGGAGCCAACAAATACGGGATACACGTGGGGCTATGTGAGCGCGGTGGCGAAGACCGGCGCAAAACCAATCGTGATCGGCACAAATGAGGCAGGTAATCTGATCTGTGGCTGCCCGGCCTTTATTCGAACTGGGAAGTTGCACCGTTCGCTGCAGATCCAGTCGTTGCCCAGGGTTCCAGCTGGCAGCGAATTCTGGGATGGACTCCTCGCATTCTGCCGAGAGGGACGGTTTCACCGCGTTTCCATCGAGAGCTATGGCTCAGCTTCGGCGGAGATTCCGGCGCTGATTGGTCAAACGCGCCGTGATAAACGGTGGGAATTTGTGCTCGACCTGAACCAGGCAGATCTAATGGCAGGAATGGGAGCGGATTACCGGCGTTTGATACGGCGTGCTCCAGGTCATGGCATTGAGTTTCAGCGCACAAAAGAAAGCGACTCCTTGCGAGAGCACCAGCGTGTTTGTAGCGCATCGGCGGACCGGCGCAGAAAGCGGGGGGAGGGTGTGCAAGAGGCGGGAACTGACTTGCCTCGGGCGCTATTGAATGCAGGCGTTGCCGAAGTTTTCCAGGCGGTCCTAAAGGGCCGGGTTGTTTCGAGCATGGTGGTGGTGAAAGCCGCCAAGGGCGCATACCAGTACTCGGCAGGAACCGACCCCGAGGGCATGCGGCTAGGCGCGTCGCACTTCCTGGTTTTTCAAGCAACTCAAGCCGTCCGGGCGGAAGGGATCGAACAGTACAACCTTGGCGGAACTCGTGATCTCGAATCTGGACTGGCTTTTTATAAGGCGCGTTTTGGGGCGCGTGTCGTACCGTTGGAGTCGGCGGAGCTGTACCTGGGTGGCTGGCTGCGCAAGAACTTGTCAGCTGCGGCAACTTTTGCGACGGCTGATACTATGAGACGTGCGATGGCGTGGTTCGGGGAACTTCTTCCGGATAAGGGACGAACGTGGTTCGAGACCTTCAAGTGAAATACCCTGCGGGACCGCGGAGCAAAGCCCTGTCATGGATAGGTCTTCCGAAGGGCAGGAAACCGCAGCAAGTCCGTGATCGCCCACTTGAGCCATGACTCCACATTGCTCCTCGGGTCCGACCCAAAGATGGCATTCCCGGGGACGGTAGCCGCTCCGGGCCCAACCGGACGGACGCTCGATTCGAAAGCGATCAAGGAGTGCATCCGGCTTCCAGCATTGGAGAGCCAGGATCGTCTGGCCGCATAATAGATATCGGGGCTCACCAATTCTCCCGACGGTATATGACGTGCAAATAAACACAGGGTGGTTCTAATGCGACTCAGCCTAATCACTAGCGATCAGTGGGGCGGCCCCATTTGGAAGAGAAAGCTGCGAAGCGCTATCCGCCTCGTGCGCTCCGACCGCGAACGATTAGTACGCATCTTGACAGGGAGTTCATCGCGACTGCTGGTATTCCTGCTAGAGACGGAGGCCGCGGCCTCCGCACCAGTCGCACCGGTTCCGGAGGCACGGCTGGAACCGTTGAACGAGGAACAACTGGCCGCGCTGCCGTGTCCCGTTGACGACCCTGATTTCCGAAGCCGGCAATTGGAACGTCTGCGGCGATTCGGAAAGAGTTACGCCTTCGTAGTGCGTGTCGGAGACACGATCGCACACATTTCCTGGATGCTGCCACCGTCCGCCGTCGCGTCTGAAATCCCGGTTGTCCTCGAATTGCAGGAGGGGGAGGCGGAGATCACCGGCTGCGAAACCGCCCCAGCGTTCCGTGGCAAGGGCCTGTATGCATACGCCATTCAGTGTCTCGCGAGTCTAGCCCGCAACCAAGGAATCCGGCGCATATACATGAAGACCCACGAAACGAACTTCGCGTCGCAACGCGGGATTCAGAAGGCGGGCCTCAGACCAGCCGGGTCCGTCCGCCTTATCCATCTGCCGCTCGCCCCGTCACACACGATAATCCGACGTACTCTTACGCCGTTCTCGAAGATGTAGGAAGTTCGGAAGCTGTTTCGGCTGATGCATCCGGTGCGCTTTCCCGCACAACTCCCAAACTCTGCGCTGAGCAGATGCATGGGTTATGTGCCGCGCTGAATATGAATGGATTGTGCAGGATTGCGCCGCTGAGAATTCCTTAGGCTGTTGAACTGACGGTCGAAGCCTGAAGAGGTTGGTTGGTTGTGCGCTTTTGAACCACCATCGCGAATGCCAGGAACATCCCTGCAAGCCAAAATGACTTATCCCAAATTAAGTCCACGAAGAAACCATAGACGAGGAGGCTGTAAAAAGCAGCTTCACCTGCAACTACCCACACTTTAGAACCCTGGCTGTCTTGTCTGGATTGCGATACATCCCTGACCTGCATCACAAGTGCGATCAGGAACAGGATGAACCCCAAAATTCCCAGTTCTACCAAGACGTCAAGATAGATATTATGAGGGGTTCTCATGAAGCCGTGGAACTTTGGGGAGTATCCTGCGTACTGCTGGTAGACAATTAAGAAGTTGCCTAACCCCGTCCCGACCCACGGATAATGCTTGAACATCTCAAGACCAGCTTTCCAAATGTCCAGTCTGCCGGCCCCTCCTGTTTCTCCAACCTCCTGGATGCGGCGGAAGAACAATGCAGGCATCGCCGCCAGAAGGGCTGATCCCAGCAAAATCACCGGCATGAGGCGGCGATAAAGGCGTAATCGCAGAAGAAAAACAATAATGACGACCAACAGAGCAAGCAAAGCCGAGCGTGACATGGTTAACAGCAGGGCCAGCACAGTTATCGTCAACGCACAGAAACTGACAAGCCTGCCCAACCAACTGCGGGCAGCGAGAAAGGTCGCCACTGCCAGCGAGATTGGGATTATCAGTTTCAGGCCAAAAAAATCCGGGTTGACCTCGGTTTCGCCTAGGATCAGCGACCCTCTTTCAACAAGCATTGAGCCCGATCCCGTAGCCCAACTGATGCCGGCCGAATATTCGTACACCGCAAACATGGCAGCGAGACAGCCACCGAGAATGGCCAACCGTACCACCCACTTAAACTCGTTTTCCGTGATGCGAAACGAGATCCCCACCAAGTAAAAGGCAATGAGCGCTGCGGAGGTTGCCAATTGGCGCAGAGCACCCTTTGGCTCTACCGCCCATAGAACTGATATGCTAGCCCAGAACAAGAACACCGCCCAGTAAATAGCGCTTCGAGGAGGCTTGACGATCCGCCCATCCAACAAGCCGACCGCCACCAGAGTACCTCCTGCGAGTAACCCCAGGAGCCAGATTACGGTGGTGCCGCCGGAAAGCTGTGATACTCCTTCAAAAGGAATCGACGACGCAAACAATCCCAAAGTTGTCTGAATGGGAAAATACCAAAGAAAGGGGATGAGAGCGAGCATCAGAAGGTACGGCCACCGTTCCTCTGCTATCGCCACCCCCGCAAAAAGTGCGACGACGGTTAGAACAAGAAGAAACGGGGCAGAGGGGAAACGCCGCAGGACAATTTGAAGATTCTGTTGCATGCGCTGATCCACTTCGAGACGGCTTGTGAAGATTATAGCAAGGTTCTCACGAGACGACGCCACGGTTGCAATTCGATAAGGGGAGACTGAATGTCAATTTGCGGTATCGCAGTAGAGAGTGGTGGAAAGCCGGTAGCACCGAGGGACCTCGAGGCCATGGCTTCGTCCCTGCAAATCGGTGACAGGCGGGAACACAATATTTGCACGGGTCGGGAGGCGGGTTTCGCGGCGACATCTGCGACGCAACGCAAGTCCGCTGTAGCCGATGATACCCTGCTGTTGGCTTTTGACGGAGATTTGTATAACCAGCGGGAACTTTGGAAGACCTTAGGGGGAGAGGAGGTGCCGAGGGCAACAACGGAGCTCATCAGCGCGCTCTATTTGCGGCATGGCCATTCTTTTCTGGGGCTTCTGCGAGGTGCGTTCTCGCTGGCAATTTGGGACAAGAATACGAGCACGCTGCTTCTGGCACGAGACCGTTTTGGCATTTGCCCTCTGTGTTACGCATTAGGATCCTCTGAAATCGTGTTTGCGTCCTATCCTCGGGGAATCCTGGCCAGCGGCCGTATCAGCATGCAGGCAGACGTCGAGGCGATGTTTGAATACATCAATTGCTACGTCATCCCCTCGCCGAGAACAGCTTTCCAGCACATTGCACAGATTAACCCTGGTGAATATCTAATCTGGAAGGATGGGAACGCACGAACCGTTCGCTATTGGGAAATGACTTATCCCGAGAACGCACTCGAGTCGACTAAAAAACTGGCGATAGAACTGTTTCAGCAGTTGGAAGACTCGGTGCGAATTACTTCGCGGGATCTTGACCCCAGCACGACTGGTTGTTACCTCAGCGGCGGGACTGACAGCAGTTCGATCGTGGGTCTCCTCACCAAAATTAACGGTGGGCCCACCAATACTTTTTCAATAGGATTCACCGAAGATCACTTCAACGAACTTGCCTTCGCTCGTATTGCGGCGCAGCAGTTCAGGTCCAGTCATCATGAACTCACTGTGCGGCCCGCTGACGCCCTGGAGGCAATTCCGAAGATCGCGGCGATCTACGATGAACCCTTTGGCAACTCTTCGGCTATTCCCTCGTACTGTTGTGCCAGGTTCGCCCGCGAGCAAGGCATGAGTGTGCTTCTTGGAGGCGATGGTGGCGACGAATTGTTTGGCGGCAACGAAAGGTACCGCACCAGCGAAATGTATGCCGCCTACCTCAAGCTGCCCGCAGTTGTTCGACGCCTGGCCATAGAGCCTGTCGCGGCCGGCCTTCAAAGTATCAAAATCATGGCCAAGGTGCAGCGCCACATCGAGCGGGCGCACTTGCCGAATCCGGATCGCTACGCGATTGACCGCTTCGTACAGGAGTTTCCGCTCGAGGAGATCGCCGGTCCAGAATTACCCCATAACGGCGATCGTCTGGCAACCGTACGACGGCATTATGCCGCTGCCCCGGCCTCATCGGAGCTCAACCGGTTGCTGTTCATCGACATCAAGATGACGATGGGCGATGACGATATTCCGAAAGTCGTGCGGACGGCCGAGTTGGCCGGCATCAACGTGAGATTCCCTTATCTGGACCACGTGCTGGCGGAGCTTTCAGGCCGCATTCCATCTAAGCTAAAAGTATATCGCATGAAGCAGAGATATATCTTCAAGTTGGCAACGAAAGATCTTTTGCCTGCCGCCATCCTCGGCAAGAGGAAGCACGGCTTTGGTATCCCCATCGGAGTCTGGCTCAAAACCGACCCGGCCCTAAGATCTATGTCTCAGGATGTTCTTCTGGATCCCAAGACCTATCAGCGAGGCTATTTCCGTAAGCAATTTGTCCAGAAGCTGATTGAGTATCTTGATCGGGACAACACGCCTTTCAGCCGCTATTACGGAGAGGTCCTCTACGTTCTACTTATTCTCGAACTGTGGCATCGCCAGCATGTGGACGCCCGCAAGCCGGTTTGCACCTAAAACCAAATGCCTTCTCGCGTGTGGCTGCCAAAGCGCTTCCTGGTTGTGGGTCGTCCTAATTGGCTCGTCATCTTCTTGATGATTTCCCCCTCTGGGCTGGTTTCGGAACCTGGCTGATGCCAGGGAGAAGATCTCGTGTTGGCGGGAGGAATACAACAGCGAGCGACCCACAGCAGTCTGGGCTATCGAACGCCCAACGAGTTCGCCGAAACGCTGAGATCCTCACTTCTGCACATGGATGAGAAAATCGTCATAGGCCTTCCGACGCCGCGACCATTTGGATTCCACGGATTGTTTACGGGAAACTCGTGCCTAGATAGCACGGCACCCGTCTCACGTACGGGGAACATTTTCGACTGCAATTTTCCCGTCTCAACACCTTGAGAGGAAGTGACGCTGAAAGGATAAAGAAAATGGATCAGCGCAGTGATAGGCTTTATTTTATATCCTTCGCGCTTGTCGTTGCTCTTCTAATTGCTCCATTTGTTCAACTAAAGTACGTTCCCTTCAGTGACTATCCTAGTCACGTAGTTCGAGCCTTCATTCTTTTTCATTATCATGATGTGCGCGCATTTCAAGATACATACAGGATTGTGTACGAGCCGATCCCGAACATTGCGAGCGATCTTTTGATCATGCTTCTTCTTCGTGTAATGAGTCTACTTACTGCTGCACGCGCGGTTATCATCTTTGTGGTTATTATTTACGCTATCGGGTGTCACTTACTCGCCGCACAGATACACGGACGGAGCGTATGGATTGCTATTCCATGTATATTTTCAGTTTATAGCACGTTTCTAATGTGGGGCTTCATTAACTACGTCCTTGGTCTAGGTTTGTTTATGGTAGCAAGCTCCTTTTGGCTACGCTGGAAGAACTATTGGACTGTACCTCGATATCTAGTGGTGATGTGTTTGGTTCTGACCTCATACCTTACTCACCTTTCAGCATACATTTTACTTGTAACGGAGTTTGTTACGGTGTGCGTGGTTGACTTGACATCACATCGCACTACAATAAGGCACTCAGTTAAAAACTTAGGTCTTTTGCTGCCGCCGGTGGTGTTATTTATCACATTTATGACAGGGAGTGGAACTGTCGGGTATGTAGAATGGAACAATCTGACAGGCAAGCTAAGTAATCTATTCGCTCTCGTCCGGTCGTACAATGTAGTGGCAGATGTGCTTTGCCTAGCAGCAATAATGACGAGTGCGGTAATTCTTTTTGTAGGCTCCACGCGGTTGCAACCCGTGTGGCCTTTGACTATCACAGGGGTCGTTTTTGTGAGCCTGTATGCGGCTTGCCCGCTGATTCTGTTCACGTCCAACGGCGCAGATGCGCGATTCGTGCCACCCGCTATGTTGCTATTGGTGCTGTCAATTAGAGGTGAGGTTCCGAGGTTCAAGGGAGTGGCGGTTTTGTCGATCTTGCTTACCGTTCTTGTATTTCGTGTGATTCTCGTCTGGGGCGCGTGGGTTCGATTCGACAGCAGAATTAATGATGCGGTAGTACTAGCCGACACCATTCCGGCTGAAGCCAGGGTGTACCCAATATGGTACCCGAGTGATTGTGTGCCCGGTTGGCAGGGGACCTTGACGAGATGGATACGGGCGGTTTGGGTAGAAAGCCTATTACGCAATGTGGCGGGCGATGAATGCAAGAAACGAGATATACCGTTTCTACACGTGTTGGAATATGCAATGGTTAACTCACAAATCTTTGTACCTTCACTCCATGCGCATAAAGGGCAACAGCCTTTGATTGCCAGAAACGACCCCCAGTATCGAGGATCGGCGTCGAGCAACGATCTGAGGTGGATAGAGTTGGCGCGGGGCTACGATTTCGTGTGGTCATACGCACTGCCCGACACGGTCCGTATCAAACTGCTGTCGGTGGCTGAGCTAGTGTCGGAGTCTGGTGAGTTCCGCTTATGGAAGATTAAAAATGCCAAGTCGGTGCCCGCTACTCAGACCATCGCCGGTGGCTCGATCAAGACATACTACGTCGATCCGGTAAATGGTAGCGATTCTAGGGGCAACGGACTGTTGGCGGCGACCGCATGGGCAACGCTATGCAAAGCAGACGCCACGGCCACCCTCGGTACCAACGGCACGGTCATTAACTTGTTGCCGGGGGCGTTCACTCTATACCTGCAAGGAGCGTGCGTGAATCACGGGAGCAACTCGCCGATCTTGGGCACCCTCAACGGCACGCCCACGCAGCGAGTCGTGTGGATTGGACAAAATGATCCACGCAGATCGATAAACTCGACCATCCTAAACGGGGCGAACACTTCGAACCTCTACGTCAACAGCAATTACAACGACTTTATCCAACTCGAAATCACGGGAGCCACCATCGAGTTTGGCGACAATCCTGGCACCAATACGTTGGGTAACTATAACAGCTTGCAAAAGAGCTATCTCCACGATGCCTTTACGACTTGTGCAACGGTGAATTCAGGCAACGGTGGATTCTTCATCACCAGCTATAGCTCTACGGGTGGTCTCGTTGATTCCAACGTGATTGACAATGTTGGAGCGAAGGGCGGTTGCCCTGGTCTGGCTGGGACTGGTATTCATGGAATCTACATCGCGGGATACCACTATCAGGTCACGAACAATCTGGTATCGAACGCAGCAGGCTACGGCGTCCACTCTTACCACAATGCGTGCGAATCGAACATTTCCAACAACACGATCGTGCATAACTACGCTGGCGGCATCTTGGTCAGTGCTGGCCCAAATACGAGCTACGGCTGCGGCAGCAATGGCGGCAACTATTACACGGTCGATAACAACATCCTGTACTTGAACTCTTGGGGTTGCGGGGTCATTGCTTCCAGCGGAAATGCCGGGGTCCAAGGTGGAATGATCGTATCTTCGACAGGCGCATCAGCGGTCAACAATGTTGGTTATAACAACTATCTGATCTCGAACTTTGTTGGCACGAGGAATGCCGGTTGCACGGCGTCCTCCGGCACAAACAACCTGTTTGTTTATTCGGGTTTCGCGGCTCCACGGTTTATCGGTGATCCGGCGTTAACACCGACCGCTACCACGCTGCCAGCGGGCGCTTTCGTGAATCCCTGTCCATCCTCTACTTGGAACAGCACCGCCTGTAACGTAGTGCCGAACGCGCGCGGTGGCAGTTACGACTGGCACCTTTCGCCAAGCAGTCCATTTCGCGGCATCGGTGGAAGCAGGTGCGCGGGCACGCCGGGGGCGGTTTCGCCCTGCATCCCAACCCATGACCTTGATGGAGCGGTGCGGCTGAGTTCAACTTCGATAGGTGCCTATGAATAGAAGTCATGCAGTTTCTCTTGGCTCCGAGCTTTTTCGCGCGCAGGACTTCAACGCAGCGCACGGCTTCCGGTGCCGATTGACGGGTGTATCTCGTTATGTCCGGCGCAGACGCCAAAGGACCGTTCGCTGCGTCGTGCAGTAGCCGCTGCGTGATGATTCCAAGCGCTACCAAGGTACGATTAGTCCTACAATTGAGAAGGAGCCACCGGTCTTAATTGATTGCGTTCACCGCAGCTTGCTCCCTGTTATGCGTTGAGTCCCAGTATTTGACACCTTTAATTAGAAAGATAAACCCCCACATCATAGGGTGGCACCAAGACTTACCTTCAAAATCTGCAGCCGGTTCGCAGGGAGAGACCCCAGGACTCGACGCGCAGGATGCATTGGTGCCAGTGCCAATTGCGGGGGAACCGGCAGCCAGATGATAATCTCCGCTTCCGTCATCCTGGTAGTTAACGAACAAATTTGTGTACGTCGTCGTTCCGATGTTCCGGGATTCGCTGGGAGGAGTCCCGCTTACCACGATTGAATTGTTCGTGTCATTGCAGAAGTTGTCAAAGTTGCTGGCCATGTAGTTGTTGTTCGCCGTATTGTGCGTTCCATTGGCATTGTAGAATTGGATTCCGTACGGCTCCATGCGAATTGTAGGGGAAGACGTTGCACCCGTATCCGTTCCGCACCACTAAATTGTTGTTGACCGAGTTGTAATCGTCACTGGCACACCCACTCCACTTGTTATCGGGGTCGCCTGCCACTTGGATACCTTGGGTGTAGTTGTGGAATACAGTGTTGTTTGCGATCGCGCTTTGGCAGGGGTCGTGGTACATCTAGATGCCCGCTCCAGCCGCGTTCGAAATGAGATTGTCGAAGACTGAATTGTGGTAGCCCGCAAGGTATAGCCCGTGTGCGCTGGTGCCACCGTTCGGACATCCTCCCTTTTGTCCCGTATTGTTAATTACGTTGCCTTGAAATAGCAGATCGTGAGTTGCGTAAGCCTCTTCCAGCGCGGCAGTACCATTGACGGCACAGGTCAATCCAATATCATGAAAGCGATTGCCCGTCACATGATTAAACTGCGCATATCCCAGAGTGGATGACGGGAAGGCCCCGATGACGAGGCCAATACTGGCCCCCGTACCCGTGAGGTCAAATCCGATTACGTCCACATAGTCCCCCACCTGTACCCAACAGTTCGAGCCCTGCATGGTGCAGGAGATTTTCGCTCCCCACGCGGTGTCGGAGATGTATGTGATTCGCTGGGTCGCTGTGCCATGCGCGGCGGTTGTGAAACCCTTGGCAATCGTGTAGGTCCCTGATTCCACATGGACGATCGTGCCGCCCGATCCCAGTGCCAGAGACGATGACGCTTTTAGCAGAGTGGCCCACGGATGCGCTTGAGAACCATCGTTAGAATCACTGCCGGATGGCGAAATCCAGTATTGGTTTGTGGTAGTCGTCGCCTTCAATGCCTGTTGAGAAACCAGGGAAATGGCCGAAAAAAACACGACTGCCAGCAGCAGATTGCGAAGAGCCATAAAGAAAATTCTCCTAAGAGTGGAAAGTTTTGGAATTACTGAACTGCGTGACGAAGCGGCAATAGCAGCAGGTAACGACCGGCGACATCGACGATGAAGCGCTTACTGAATGGCGTGACCACATAGTGCATGGTGCGCGCCTCACGCGTCAAACCCAGAAGTACATTCAAGAAAGCTGAAGTTGGGCATTAAAACAGGCGACTCAGAAGTCGGAGCATGCTGCTATGCGGAGCCGAGGCAAAAATAGCCTCTTGCAAACTCCAGTATTTTTGTGCCAGGCCACCAAAAAAATTAACCCGGCGATAACGCTGGATAAGCGCCAACCCCAAGAGCGCATTCGCCATCAGAGAGTCCCTCTGGGCGCACGTTATTGCATACCAAATGCAAGTCTCTGCACCCTTGACATCATCAAGAATCGTGCGACAATAGTGTCGCCGCTTTTGTCTTGTCCGTTAGCCTTCTCAGGAGCACTCGGCCTCTGTCTTGATTTCTTCAGTGGTTTACAGCGACAGGGGGAACTATTGCTCAGCGCAGCGCGACGAGAGATCTCGCGACGCGATGGTGCGGAGAGCCCGGCTTGCCAATGGGGAATAGGGGAGGATCTTTCATAATGACCCGCATCATTTCATTTCTCGGCAAATGCTGTCTCCTTGGCTTGCTCGCCGTCAGTCTGTGCTGTGTCACCCTGGGCCAGGTTTCGGTCGTTACGCAGCACAACGACAACAACCGCACTGGCCAGAACACCAGTGAAACGATCCTGACCACGTCGAACGTAAACGTGAGCAATTTCGGAAAATTGTTTAGCCTGACGGTGGACGGCTTAATATATGCGCAGCCTTTGTACTTGCCGAACGTGACGATCGGCGGCAGCTTGCATAATGTGGTCTACGTGGCGACCGAACACAATAGCGTGTACGCCTTCGATGCAGACGACGCAAACGGAACTACGCTGTGGCACGCCAACCTCGGTTCATCAGTGCCTAGCGACGACATTTGTGGATCTTCGGGTTGCTACACGGATCTGACGCCAGAGATCGGCATCACGGGCACTCCGGTGATTGACCCGCAGGCCGGCGTTCTCTACGCAGCGGCCAAGAACAAGGACTCGGACGGCTCTTACCACTACCGCCTGCACGCATTGAATGTCAGTTCAGGTGCGGAAATGTTGGGCGGGCCGGTAGAAATCTCTGCTGCCAACTTTGCGCCATTGTTTGAGATGAATCGCCCGGGGCTTTTGCTGGCGGGTGGAAATGTCTATGTAGCTTTCGGTTCTGTGGGAGATACCGTTCCGTGGTATGGCTGGGTGATGGCGTATGACGCCAGCACGTTGGCGCAAGTGGCGGTCCGGAACACCTCCCCGTCATTGATTTCCGGCGGAAGCATCTGGGGCGGAGGCCAGGGCCCGGTAGCCGATAATGCGGGTAGCGTTTACGTCATGACAGCCAACGGTAACTTCAATGCAAATACTGGGGGAAGCGATTACGGTACGAGCTTCTTGAAACTGGGCGGATCCAATTTGTCGGTTTTGGACCACTTCACGCCCTACAATCAGTCCTACTTGGGTAACTCGGTTTGGGACGTTGACTTGGGCGCGGGCGGACCTTTGCTCATTCCCGGCACCACATTGCTGTTGGGCGGCGGCAAGGACGGAATCCTTCGCCTCGTTGACAGCGCCAAGATGGGAGGATTCAATTCCAATTTCAACGCTAATGTGCAGCAGTGGCAAGCCATTTCCGGAAGGATCATGGGTGCGCCAGTGTATTGGAGCGGCCCGACCTTGGGTCCCGTCATTTACCTGTGGGGCGACGGAGAGCCCCTAAGAGCATGGAGTTTCACTGGTCAGACGTTTCAGGTATCTCCGGTTTCCCAAGGCACGATTCTAAACACGGCCGGGTATTCAAACATGGCTCCCTTATCGATATCGTCCGATGGGAGCACGGCAGGAACCGGCATAGTCTGGGCGGCGACATCTCTGAGTGGAAACGCCAATGAGGGCACTGTGCCGGGCCGGTTGTGGGCCTTTGACGCCGACAATCTGACCAACGAACTTTGGGATAGCCAGCAAGACAGCGCCCGTGACAGCGTAGGCAACTACGCCAAGTTCGTTCCCGCTACCGTCGCCAACGGAAAAGTCTACCTTGCCACGTTCTCTGGACAATTGTTGGTTTATGGTCTCCTCTCGGCGCTGGATTTCTCCATCACAGCCGGCCCGTCGAGCCAGTCTGTAGTGGCGGGCAGTTCTATTTCGTATATTGTCTACGCCAACCCGCAACCCGGATTCAGTGGAACGGTAGTTTTGACCTGCTCGGGACTCCCTGCGGGAGCTTCTTGTTCTCCAGCCTCAATCTCAGTGCCATCGGGCAGCGGCCAGGTGAGTACGCCGCTTACCGTAGCCACGACGACGTCCACCGCCGCTGGGAGTTTTAGCTTCACGATCACTGGATCCTCCGGGAGCGTGGTTCAAACCACGACTGCCAGCCTCACAGTGACGGCGGCGACTTCATCGTTCACGCTGACGGCTACGGCGCTGGCGCCGCCGACCATTGCGGCGGGTGGGACTGCCACGTCCACGGTAACCATCGCGCCCTCGGCTGGTTTCAACTCCACCGTGAATCTCACCTGCGCCATTACGCCAGCCACGGCCGTGCCTCCGAAGTGCAGCTTCAGTTCCGCGACGGTGAGTGGTGGAAGCGGGACGCCGACGCTGACGGTGAGCACCGTAGCAGCGACGGCCTCTGTGCGGCCGAATCGAGTTGGGAACATGTACTACGCCATGCTGTTGCCCATGGTTGGGCTGACGCTGCTCGGAGCAAGGTCCCGGGCGCGGAGCAGGAAACCGCTGGGCGGGTTGCTGGTCTGCCTCATGCTGTCGGGGCTAGTCTGGCTCGCGGCCTGCAGCGGCACGTCATCCTCTGGTGGTAATGGTGGAGGGGGTGGAGGGGGCGGCCGTACGACCGCAGGAAGCTACACCGTCACAGTTACTGGCGCGTCGGGAGGGCTGACCCAGACGGCTACCCTTCCAGTGACAGTTCAATAGCTCCGCCGCGGACCATTGAGCGGATGATAACTCCAACCGTTTGTGCTACATACGCCAAACTCGTCATAAATCTGTGATGCTGTGATCTGAATCACAGACTCCTGAGTCATAAGAGCGTAGCCTCACTTTGGTCGAGCCCTCCCCAGTACCCAGTGTCGAGCGTTCGGAACTGCAGACACTGGCGAAACCGCAACCAAAAAAGCGACAAATGGCAGACAACACCAACTACAGGACGATCCCGCGGGGGCGCCTCCTTTGGATGTATGAGCGGATGACCCTGATCCGCGAGTTTGAAGAGACCCTGCGGCAACTGGTGAGTCGTGGCGTCCCAACCGGTCCAGTCCACTACTATGTCGGGCAGGAAGCGGTCGCCGTTGGTGTTTGTGCGGCACTCGATGCCACAGACTGGATCGCCTCCACGCATCGCGGCCACGGGCACGCCATTGCCAAAGGCGCCGACGTGCGGCGGATGATGGCGGAACTCTATGGCAAGAGCACCGGCACCAACCGGGGCAAGGGTGGCTCGATGCACATCACCGATACCAGCGTTGGGATGTTGGGCGTAAATCCTATCGTGGGGATGGGAGTAACCCACGCCGTCGGCGCGGCCCTCTCCGCAAAAGTGCGGGGCAGCGTTCAAGTGGCCGCAGCATTTTTTGGCGATGGCGCGTCCAGCCAGGGAGCCATCCATGAAGCCATGAACCTGGCGGCGATCTGGTGCTTGCCGGTTCTTTTTGTCTGCGAGAACAACGGATATGCCGATGCGACTCCGGTGGAGTACGCAGTGGCCGCCAAGAACATTGCCGACCGGGCTGCGGCCTATAACATGCCCGGCACGATCGTAGATGGCCAGGATGTAACCGCAGTCTACCTTGCAACCCAAGCCGCGGTCGATTGCGGCCGTGCGGGGAAAGGGCCGAGTCTTATCGAGTGCAAGACTTACCGCTACTACGGTCATCATCAGAGCGACGATCCGCTTCGTTATCGCACCGCTGAAGAGCAGGCGTTGGCAAGGGATCGTGATTGCATCAAGTGCTTCCGCGAGCAAGTGATCTCAGAGCAGATTCTCCGCGGGGAAGAACTGGACGCGATTGAGTTGCTTTGCCGCCAACGGTTGGATGAGGCCGTGAAATTCGCCAGCGAAAGCCCAGTGCCTGACCCTTCCGAACTCTATACCGATGTTTATGTGACGGCCCATTCATGACTCAGCAAGTCGTGAGCGCAGTTCGAGAGTTGACCTTTAGCCAGGCGATCAATGAGGCGATCCGGCTGGAGATGCGTCGTGATCCAAGAGTGATCGTGATGGGAGAGGATATCGCTGGAGCGGCGGGCCGGGCCCATCTGGGCATGGTGGACGCTTGGGGCGGAACGCTGCGGGCGACCCGCGGACTCATTACCGAATTCGGGGCCGAGCGTGTGTTGGACACTCCCATCTCCGAGATGGGCTTTATGGGGGCAGCGGTGGGCGCGGCGATGACGGGTTTGCGACCGATTGTCGAGATCATGTTCGTGGATCTCATTGGCTGCTGCTTCGACCAACTGCTGAATCAAGCTGCGAAAATGCACTACATGACGGGAGGACAAGTGGCGGTGCCCATGGTGGTGCGCCTCCCTTACGGCACGCGCGGCTCCAATCTGCAGAATTACGGGGGCGGCGCCGGCGCACAGCACTCACAAACGCTCTACTCTCTGCTGGCGCACATTCCCGGCCTCAAAGTGGTGGTGCCCAGCACCGCGTATAACGCTAAGGGATTGATGATCGCCGCGGTTCGCGATGGGGGTCCGGTGGTGGTAATGGAACACAAGTTTCTTGGCTCGGCAGCCAAGGGGAATGTTCCTGAGGATTCGTACACAATTCCGATCGGGCGGGCTGAAATCATTCGTACCGGCCACGACCTCACACTGTGTGGCATCGGCCGGATGACTCACCTCTGCCTCGATGCCGCCGAAGAACTGGCCGCTGACGGCATTCACGCCGAGGTAATCGATGTATTAACGTTGGCCCCACTCGATGAGGCCACCATTCTGGAGTCGGTCAAGCGTACTCATCGTCTGGTAGTAGTGGACGAGGATACACCCACGGCTTCGATGGCTCGTGACATCGCTGCCCGAGTTGCCGAGAAGGGTTTCGACTGGCTGGACGCTCCCGTGAAGATTGTGACCGCACCGGAAACTCCCGTCCCCTTTGCCGCCGTCCTGGAAAAATTCTACGTGCCCACCCCCGAGCAGGTGATATGCGCGGCGCGGGAGCTGCTAACGTAGGGAAATCATGGCACAGCCGATCGTCATGTCAAGCCTCGGAAGTTACGCGGCAGAGGGCAAACTTATCAGCTGGTTGAAGCCCGCCGGAGCCAGAGTCAAGGCCGGGGAGGCCGTCGCCGAAATCGAGACCGAGAAGGCGACGTACCAAGTCGAGGCCGCCGTGGGCGGTATCCTTCACCCGGTGGCGAACCCCGGCGCGGACTTGCCTCTGGAGGCGGTCATCGGCTTCCTGCTCGAGGAGGGTGAGGCGCCACCCGAAGGCGGCGGCGGGATCGTATCCCCTCTCGCGTCGAAAACAGCGGCACCGAAATTGGATGGACAGGAAGTGGGGACCGGGCGGGAACTTCGCGCCAGTCCCATCGCTAAGCGACTCGCGCGCGAGCACGGTGTCGATTTGGCCAGCGTTGCGGGCAGCGGTCCGGGCGGACGCATCGTGGAAGCCGATGTGATGTCCGCAAAAGCACGGCTGAGCGCAAACCGCGCCGCAGTTCCGGGGCAGGCGCGAAACATCCGCAAGCAACTGCCTCTGACAGGGATGCGTGGAACCATTGCCCAGCGCATGCGGCAGAGTCTTGCCACGGCGGCTTCCCTCACCATCACTCGAGAGGTGGAGGCCGGAATACTGGTCGCCGCGCGCACACGCATCCAGCTTGCTTTGGGCCCGGATCTTACCTACGACGCGCTGTTCGTGAAGTTATTTGCGGACTCCCTGCAGGAACATCCGGAACTGAATGCAGTGGTGGAGCAGGACTCCATCCTCGTGCTTGAGGAAATAAACGTTGGGTTTGTCGTCGCGGTACCCGGCGGGCTGCTCGTGCCGGTAGTGCACAACGCGGCGTCAATGTCGCTGCCGGAAATTGTCCAGAAGGCGAAGCAATTGCGCGGGCGCGTGCTCGCCGGACAACTTCGCATTGAGGACCTCCGCGGAGGAACCGCCACAATTTCGAACCTCGGTGCGTACGGGGTTGACGCGTTTACACCCATCCTGAACCCTCCCGAGTCAGTGGTGCTCGGCGTGGGCAGGATCGCGGAGCGGCCGATTGCCCGTGATGGCCACGTTGCCGCAGCTTCAACTTGCGTGTTGAGTCTGACGTTTGACCACCGCGTGGCGGACGGCGTACCCGCTGCGCAACTGCTTGCAGCGGTCGCCCGGCGCATGACCGATCCGGAATATTTAGTGGGCTTGGGGTAAGAACCCAAGGAAGGAACTTGACATGGAACAGAGACCGAATCTTCCCGTTGGCGAACTCGCTTACCGCATTCGCCGGCACTGCATCGAGATGACCAGCCGCGCCAATGCATCACACATCGGCTCCTCGCTTTCGATGGCCGATATGCTGGCTGTGCTATATGCAAAAGTGCTGCGATTCGATCCCGAGCAGCCTCACTGGTCGCAGCGTGATCGCTTCCTGCTGAGCAAGGGCCACGGCTGCGCCGCACTCTACGCCGTGCTGGCCGAATGCGGGTTCTTTCCCATGACAGACCTTGAGACCTTTTGCCAGAACGGCTCACCCTACGCTGGACACACCATGCACAACATTCCTGGCGTTGAACTCTCCTCCGGTTCACTCGGCCACGGTTTGCCGGTCGCAACCGGTATAGCGCTGGCCGCCAAGCGGGACGGGCACGCTCACCATGTGTACTGCATGTTAAGCGATGGCGAGTGTGATGAAGGTTCGGTGTGGGAAGCCGCCCTCTTTGCACCCCATCACAAACTCGACAACCTGGTGGTTCTGGTGGACTACAACAAGATCCAGAGCCTGGGGCGGGTTGAAGATGTCATCAACCTGGATCCGCTGGCTGAAAAGTGGCATGCGTTCGGATGGGGCACGCGTGAGATCAACGGGCACGATCGGGCGGCCATCGAGAACGCGCTTACAGAGGCGCCATTCGTGCCGGGACGCCCAAGTTGCATCGTGGCCCACACCGTGAAGGGCAAGGGGGTCAACTACATGGAAGATAAACTGCTTTGGCACTACCGCGCGCCGCGCGGGCAAGATTTCGACCTGGCCATGGCGGAACTGGAGCGGACCCGATGAGAACTGCATTCCTCAACGAGTTGTACGAACTGGCGAAGCAGGACCCGCGCATCGTTTTCATTACTGGCGATTTGGGCTTCTCCGTGGTGGAGAAGTTCATGGAAGAACTGCCGAAGCAGTTTGTTAACGCCGGCGTCGCCGAGCAAAACATGACAGGAATGGCGGCAGGCATGGCGATGAGCGGCAAGATCGTATTCACCTACTCCATCGCCAACTTCCCTACGTTGCGCTGTCTGGAGCAAATCCGCAACGATTTGTGTTATCACGAAGCCAACGTGAAGATCGTCTCCGTGGGAGGCGGTTTCGCCTACGGTTCTCTGGGGGCCACACATCACGCTACGGAGGACCTCGGGGTCATGCGTATGCTCCCGGGTATGACAGTGATCGCCCCTGGTGATCCCATGGAAGCGCGCTGCGCCACTCGCGCTGTGATCGAGCATGTAGGGCCGTGCTATCTTCGCCTGGGTAAGGCGGGAGAGCCCGAGGTTCATAAGGGAAAGATCGATTTCAAGATCGGTAAAGCGGTTTGCTTCCGTGATGGCGGCGACCTTACTCTGATTTCCACCGGTAGTTTCTTGCAGACTGCAGCAAAAGTCGCTGAGGCGCTTGCCCGTCAGGGAATCGAAGCACGCGTGCTCAGCATGCATACGCTGAAGCCTCTGGACACCGAGTCGGTTCTGACCGCTGCACGGGAAACGGGAGCCTTGTTTACCCTCGAAGAGCACAGTATTATCGGTGGGCTGGGCAGTGCAGTGGCCGAGGTGCTCGCTGAACACGAGGATTCTCACCGCTTATTTCGGCGCATTGGGCTGCCGCCAGTTTTCTCGCCGCACATCGGGACACAGGAATACATGCTGAAGCAACACGGACTGGATCCGCAGTCCATCGTGGAATCAGTGCTCAAGCTGTTACGAACCACCAAGGGCTCGCGCTCCCCTTTGACAACAGCGCACTGAAGCGGCGCGGGCATAAAACCAGGAGGCGGGGCTTGCATGGAACCTTTATCCAACCAGTTTGCAGTCGTTACAGGTGCGGGCAGTGGGATTGGGAAGGCGATCGCACAGGCGCTCGGCGCACACGGTGCGACCGTTGGCCTGGTGGGGCGGACCAAAACAAAATTGGATGCAACCGCTGCTAGCTTTGGTAGCAATGGTCCACGCCCGGTGGTGCTGCCAACTGACCTGAGCGTGGACGAACAACTGGATGCGCTAAAGGCAGAAGTGGAGCGGCGTTTCGAACAGGTGGATGTGCTGGTGTTGTGCGCCGGAGAGATTGCGCATGGCCCGGTAGAAACCGCTCCCGTCGCAGACTTCGACAAACTCTATCGCGCGAACGTGCGTGCAAACTATCGCATGGTTCAGGACTTGCTTCCCATGCTGAGGAAGCGGCCCGGGCAAATCGTATTCATTAATTCCAGTGTCGGACTCTCAGCCCGCCCCAACGTCGCTCAGTTCTCCGCCACCCAGCACGCTCTGCGGGCGCTTACCGATGCGCTGCGTGCTGAGATCAATCCTGATGGCATCCGAGTATTGAGCGTGTATCCGGGCCGCGTGGCTACCCCCCGGCAAGAGAAACTCTATACGAAACAAGGATCCAATTACAGGCCTGAGCTCCTGGTTCAGCCCGAAGATATCGCTTCGGTTGTACTAAACGCTTTGATCCTGCCCCGCAGCGCTGAGGTCACCGAAATCAGCATAAGACCGCTGGCCAAATCGTATTGACTCGAAGCCACAAGCTCTCGCGTAAACACCGCTCGTGTGATTGAGTGGGTGAGGAGCCTGGGCCAGAGAGCCACCGCGGACTCCCTGCACGTCAGGCTTAGGCAGGGATCGCATCCCAACAACTTTGACCAACTTGGGTGTCGGCCAATTCGCGGTGGCTGAGAGCGTATAGCATCAACTCAACACGTCCTGAGCGCCCCACTTTGTCGCAGAGGCGGAACAAGTAATTCTTGACCGTGTGTTCGCTGAGACAGAGCTGCTCGGCAATCTGGCGATTATTAAGTCCAGCGGCAACGCAGGCCAGAACTTCCTTTTCGCGTTTGCGGAGTTGATTGTTGCTTTTGGGGTTCGCTGCAGGCCGCGGCGCCGGCGATTCCACAGTCTCGAGAATCAGCTGCATCTGGTCAGTATCGGCCCAGACCTGCCCTTGATGAACGGCGAGGAGGCATTTGCGCAACATCTTGACCGATCCGGATCGGCAGAAAAGTCCTCGCGCCCCGCTGCGGAATGCATTCAACACCAGATGATCCTCAATGGAATCCACCAGGACAACGGTCCGCGTCCCCGGATAGGCGGCTCGCAGCTTTCGCAGAAGGGAAAAACCGCTCAGAGGACCATCCTTCAGATTCGCGGCAATCAGCACAACATCCGCACGCGCGCTGCCGAACATCTGCAGAGCTTGTTCCACGTCCACCGCGGTGCCTACAATCTTGAACCCACCCTTGCCGGCCAGCGAACCACCCAACAACCGGCTGCCCATAAGGTTCTGGTCCACTACGAGAACAGATACAAGGCTTGGCGCTTGTGGTTCAGAAGCAAGAATCATGTCGAATTTCCTACTCCGGGAACTCGGCTGCAAAATACGCGAACAGCTGCATTTTGGGGCAGAAATCCCTCGAATAAACCAAATACTAGCAACTTCTTGCACCTACGTGTATCGCACAGTGGTGGACCCCATATGGCACGAAAGTGGCATTTCGATGGCGGCACGATGACTTGACAAAGCGAAGGCCAAAAGCCCCACGGAGGCGCTGCTGTCCAGCGTAAAACACTGCCCGCGAGGCATTTGATTGAAGGACACCGCATCGTGTGGCATAATACCGTCTCACAAGGGTGGTTCGCGCCAGATCGAGACGCCGCATCCGCTGGGGCGAATGACCTGAATTCCCTGCGAGGTGGGTCGTGAAGTTAAGATGCTACCTTGAGTCCTTCCTAAGAATCCATCGCCCTGACTGTGAGCGTTGCCATCCTGGAGAAACGTGGGGACCTGAAATCCGAAAGCGGCTGGAAGAATTGAATACGCGGACGCAGCCGCATCCTCTTACCAACGGGAACCCTGAAGAGGTAGTGCGGATCTTCGATTCCAAGCCCCCCGAAGCTGTTGCAAGTCCGCCTGTTTCATTGGAGCAGAAGAAGAAGATTGTCTAAAGTGAGGGCTCTGGTCGCAGGGAAGAGAGTATCCGCATGCAGCAGACACAGCGCCTTCGTCTTTAACTGTCGGTTGACGAAACGGGAAGAATCCTGAGAACTGCCTGCCTCACGCCACGCTGCGTTTTTCCACCAGCATGCTGAAAAACTCATTCACCAGTTCGGCGTCCCATAAGCCCTGGCGGGCTTCCTCGCGCATGGTTTGGGCGGCCTCGTCATGCCCCAGCGCCGGCTTGTAAGGCCGCGCCGTGCGCAGCGCATCGTACACATCCACCACCTGCAAAACCCGCGGCAGCAGCGGGATCTCGCCCGCCCGCAACCCGTCCGGATAGCCCGACCCATCCGCGTGCTCATGATGATGCCGGATGATCGGCAGCACCGGCCGCAACGACTTCAGCGGCTTGCAGATACTCTCCCCCGTCACCGGGTGCCGCCTCATAATCTCCCACTCCGGCAGCGTCAGGTCCGTCCCCTTCTTCAGGATCGCGTCCGGCACCGCGATCTTCCCCAGGTCGTGCAGATATCCCCCGCGCCGCAACGCCACGATCGAATCTTCATCCAGTCCCAGATGCCGTCCCAAATCCGCCCCGTACAACGCCAGCCGCTCGCAGTGCCCCTCCGTGTAAGGATCGCGCCCCTCCACGATCAGCCCCAGCGTGCACAGCACCGAATCCGCCGTCTCCAACTCGTCAGTGAACTCCTTCACCCGCAGCAGAGACTTCACTCGCGCCGTCAGTTCCTCCGCCAGAACCGGCTTGTTCAGGAAGTCGTCCGCTCCCGCTTCAATCCCCCGCACCTTGTCCGCGCTGTCGCTCAAACCCGTGATCAGCACAAAAGGGATCAACCTCGTTCCCGGGTCAGCTTTGAGTTCGCGGCACAATTCATAGCCTGACTTCCCCGGCATTCGTACGTCCGAAAGAATCAGGTCAGGCGCCTGCCGCCGCACCTCGGCCTCGGCCTGTTCCGCATCCGCCGCCGTCACCACGTCATAGCCGCGCTGGGTCAACAACTGGCTCATCAGCCCGGCAATGGTGGGATGGTCGTCCACCACCAGAATCCGTGGCGCTTGCCGCCGTGTGGGCAACACGTGCATATCCTTATCGGAACCCGTTTCTCGCTGGGAAGTTGTCCGGCCTTCACCGCTCACAGCCGGACGGGAATCGTGAGGGACACTCATCGCGCAGCGGTTACCCCATAATTCTACAGCAATCTCAAGCCCGCCGTGCCCATCTTCTCTGCCCGAAAGTCACAACTTCTCCGCTCTTCTTTTTTGCGTTCTTCGCGGCCGTTCTTCGCGAACTTCGCGGTCAAAAGCTCTAGGATGTGCCTATCTCCGGCCTTTCCGTGTGGGATGAACGTCCGATGTCCTCTGTCGTCCACGTTTTAGATACCTCCGCGTTCCCACTTTGGAATCCGTGCACGCGATTTGTGATCTCTAACCTTGTCCTCCACGCTGTTTCCTGCTTAACCTCGGCCATGGTCGGCCGCTTGCAAGCTCACCTCCGGATAGCTCTGCCGCTCTTCGTAATTCTCACTCAGGCGAGCGCTATCGCCGCCACCAAACCCCACATCATCACTCTCGGTAAATGGACCACAGTCCAATGGTTCCCCAGCGCCGGCGCAGCCGACGACAAGCCGCTCACTCTGAAGATTCGACCTCTCCTGGTCGATGCTCACGTCAAGGAATTCACCCTTGGCCCGGCTCACGACGTCACCGACCGGCTCTTCGTAGTCCGGCGCGCCTTCCGCGTCAACGTCAGCCTTCCCCAGGAATCCGCCTCGCCGCCCCACTGGCAATGGGAGCGCGGCGCATGGCTTCTCGTCAACCGCGTCACCGGCCACATTTCCTCCATCAACCTTCCCCAGTTCGACGCTCTCTACTCCGCCACCAGTTGGTACCGCGATTACGCCGCCTATTGCGGCGTCTCCGAGGATGGCAAGAAAGTCTATGCAATAGTCGCCCAAATCAGCCGCCGCAAGCCGGTTCTGAAGAAGCCGTTGGATGGTCAGAGCATTCCTGAAAATGCCGCTGCCGATTCCGCCTGCCCCGCGCCCGCCTGGCAACGGTCCCCGACTCGCGTAACCTTCGAAACAGCCGATGCCGGGAAACAAACCTTCGCCATCCGCGGCCACGCCGTAGATATGGTGATTGAAAGTGAAGAACCAGAAGCCGAAGAAGCTTCGAAATAATGAATGTCAGGATTCGCAAACGCCTGAGCCGCGAAGCGGCGGCAGAATGCAGCCCACGGCGCAAGCCGTGGGTAAGAAAACGGAAAGCTGCAACCAGCCCCGAAGGGGGCGAAAGACGATTATGATGCGTACTCGTTGGATGCGGGATCGAACTCCTACACCGACCCCCTGACCCCTGACCCCTGACCCCTGCTACATCGCCTCCACCGCTGGCAATTCCTCCGCCACAGTCTTCTCCTTCACCTTCGCGCTGGTCACCAGGATCACCGACACCACCACAATCACACTCCCCATCAAAATAAAGCGGTCCACGCGCTCGTGCAGAATCAGCCAGCCCAGAAACACCGCGACCACCGGATTCACATACGCGTACGTCGACACTTTCGACGTGGGCACGTGCTCCAGCAGCCAGATATAGGCCGAGTATCCGATCCACGATCCGCACACCACCAGATAAACCACCGCGCCCAATCCGCGCGCCGTCCACGTAACCCGCGAGAACTCACCCGCCGCAGCGGCAAATAAAAGGTTCGCCACGCCTGCCGCCATCATCTGCCATCCCGTCGCGCTGAACACGTCCATGCCTGACTGCCAGCGCTTCGACAGCACCGATCCCAGCGCCCAGCTAAACGACCCGCCAATCAGCGCCAGCGAAGCCCACAACTCGCGCCGCCCCAGCGTCGAGGTCGAGTGCAACTCCGGCCAAAACAAAACCGCCAGTCCTACGATCCCCAGTGCCAGCCCCGCCTTGCCTCGCCACGAAATGTGATGGTCGCCCAGCAGCAACGAGTCGAGCACCAGAAACCACAACGGCGTGATGGCAATAATCAAAGCCGCCAACCCCGACGGCACCGAAAGCTCCGCCCAAGACAAAGTCAGGTTGCCGCCCATCAGCAACAAAATCCCGACCACCGCCGCCAGCGCAATCTGGCGCGCCGAATACCAGATCCTCCGGCCCGTAGCCGCGCACACCGCCAGCATCACCACCCCGGCAATCGAAAACCGCACCCCGCACATCAGCGCCGGAGGAATCGTCTGCACCGCAATATCAATCGCCAGATAAGTCGAGCCCCAAAACAGATACACCAGCCCAAAGGCAAGAATCACCGCAAACCGGCTTGGCCGAGCGCTGGACATTGTCAGTGAGAAAACAGGGGAACTTAAAAGATATCAGACGAGTCTGAACCTCATTTGGATTCTGTCATCCCGAGCGGAGCATGTGCCCGCGCGGTCTCGGAGTCGACCGATCCCTACCCCAACTCCGCTCTCTTTCGAGGCGTCATCCCGAAGCCCCGCGCTTTCACCAGCGGGGCGAGGGATCTCCCGCGCGGATCGAATCTTGTGTGAGGGACGGGTGCCGCTACCCCTACTTCAACTTCTCATACTCCGCCTTCGCCGTCTTCAAAACCGGAACATCAGCGTCCGCATCTTTCCACACAGCAAAAAAATCCTGATAAGCCGCTTTAGCTTTTCCCGTATCACCCTGCAACGCGTAAGCGCGGCCCAATCCCAAATGAGCCAGGGAATAACCCCACCCGACCGGATCAATCCCGCGATGGTCGAGCATTTTTTGATACTCTGCCGCCGCCTTGGCTCCGTCGTGCATACGCAGAAAGGCTTCTCCGCGGATGGAGATGGTCATGAGGTTGCCCGTTCCCAATTCGTAAGGCTTGGCGGACTCCAGCGCCGCAACCGCCTGCTCGGGCTGGTTGCGCTGCAGGCTGACCAGTGCTCGCGCCGCCGGGAGCTGCACCTGATTGAGCACAGTAGCATATGGAAATTCCTTGCTCAGTCCTTCTGCCAGCTTCTCGGATGGGGCCGCGTCGCCAATGCGGACAAACAAAATTGCCGCAGCCGCTCGCGAGTTTATGTTCTCGGAAAGAGCGAGCGCCGCATTCATCGACTGGCGAGCCTCTTGCGGGAAGCCCACCCCGGCATCGCAAAATGCCTCGGCTCCAAGAATCATTGCCGCGAACTCCTTGCGCCCCTGAGCCTGCGCCACGCTCACACCGCGGGCGAAGCTGGCCCTCGCATCTTTTATCTTCCCCAGCGCGCATTCCCCGGCAGCGTGCTGCAAAACTATGACAGGCTCCTCCACTTTGCCGGCTGCATGTTCCAACTCCCTCCGCATGCCGCCGTCGTCGCCCCGAATGAACGCAACCTGGTACAGCGTGATATGGATCGACCACGGTTCTGCCTTCTGTGCGATGGACTGCTCGGCCACTGCTTTCGCTTCGTCGAAGCGATTCAACTGCATGTAAGCCGCCGCCACATTCTGATACGCGTAAGGATCCTTGGGATTAAGCCTGAGCGCTTCGCTTGCGTTGGCCAGCGATTTCTCCGCCTGCCCAACCCCCTGCTCCGCCAGGGCCAGATTATCTCGAGGAACCGTGTCGCGCGGATAGGCCTGAATCCATTGTTCCAGAGTCTCGATATCTTTATCCGCCTGCTTCCTGTACGTTCCGTAGTAGTGAGAAGAAATGTAGAACTTCTCCCGCTCGCTCGCTCTCTCTTTCGCATCGAACGCCTTTTGCAGATACTCGGAGGCTTCCTGGGTCTTGCTCATGTTGTTATAGGCGACCCCCAGCACGGCGAGAGCCATAGCGAAATTCGGATCCAGCTCGGTGGCGCGTTTCAGGTGCGGCGTCGCTGCCTCATCGTTGAACTTCGAATGTTCCGCCTCACCCAGGCTGAACTCCTTCAAAGCTTCCAGGGACGATGTCGTCGCCGCCTCCAGCGGAGTATCGTACTTCTGCACCGAACCAATGGATTCTCCCAGCTTCCCCCGCAAGCTGGACGCAGCGCGGTCCAGCGACTTCAGCACCTGCTCCTTGCTGTCGGCTTCCACCTGCTCGCGCGCCAGCGAGTCGCCATTCTGCGCGTTCACCGCCTCCAGCGTAACCACATAATGGCTGCCCAGGCTCGAAATGGATCCCAGCATCATCGCCTTCACGCCTTCCCGCAGGCAGATTTCACGCGCCACATCACGGGTCACGCGCTCGTCCCCCGAGCGTCCCATGAACTTCAGCGCCTGGCGAATCCGCGACTCGGGAAGAATATTCAGATAAGGAGACTGCTCCAACTGCACCGCCAGCGCCTGCTTCAGCGTTCCATCAAACACCGCATCGCCGGTGGTGTTAACGAAGTCGGCGAGTAGCACGCTGTCTTTCTCCGTTAGCTTTGCGGAAGGACGCGAGTTTATATATAATCCCCCAGCTATAACCAAAGCCAACACCACCAGCGCCACGGGCGCCAGAATCTTCCAGGGCTTCTTTGCCGGGACGGCCTCGGCTGGAGCAACGCTAACGGCACTTACAGCGCCTGAAGACGCGGCCGCTGGAGCCACTCTCGCCGAACTCGATGCCGGCCCCGGCCCGGCCGCCGTGACTGCATGCGGACCTGTGTCCTGCGCCGCCGCGACTGAACCGGAACTGGCTGCCGCCGCGTGCCCGCTTCCGGTGTCGCGCTTCAACCGCTGCAAGTCGGCACGTATGTCCGCCGCATGCTGGTAACGCAGGTTGCGATCCTTCTCGATGGCTTTGTTGATGATGTCTTCAAGCTTAACGGGCAAGTCCGGATTCAATCGCACTGGCGAAACCGGCGCGCGATCAAGGATGGCTTGAAAAATAAGCGCAGAAGTCTCTCCGCGGAATGGCAGCGTCCCCGTGGACATCTCATACAGCACCACGCCGAAAGAAAAAAGATCCGTGCGGGAATCGAGTTCTTTCCCCTTGGCCTGCTCCGGGGACATATATGCGACCGTGCCCAGAGTCGAACCGGGACTGGTCAAGTGCTCTTCGACCACCGCACTCGTCGCCGCCGTGACCTCGGGAACGTCCGTTGCCCTGCCCGGAGTGATGGTCACCTTGGCCAGGCCGAAGTCCAGAATCTTGGCGTGCCCGCGCTTGGTCACAAAAATATTCGCCGGCTTGATGTCGCGATGGACAATGCCTTCGGTATGCGCCGCGTCGAGCGCATCGGCGATCTCGGTTCCCAACTCCAGGATCGTTTCCAACTCCATCGGACGCGCACCGATCATGTGCTTGAGCGTGACCCCGTCAAGAAACTCCATGACCAGATACGCGCGCCCATCTTCCTCGCCGATGTCATAAATCGTGCAGATGTTGGGATGGTTCAGCGCGGAAGCAGCCTTCGCCTCCCGCCGGAATCGTTCCAGCGCCATGCGATCCTGCGCCAGCTCTTCGGGAAGAAACTTCAGCGCGACAAAGCGGTCGAGGCGCGTGTCCTCGGCTTTGTAAACCACGCCCATGCCGCCGCCGCCGAGCCTTTCAATGATCCGGTAATGCGAGAAGGTCTGATCGAGCAAGGTGGGCCCCGCCTGGGGTGCAGCCATGCTAAAGCCCAGCCCGCCGGAAGTCAAAATCTGAGATCCACGTCGGCACCCCATGAGAACCATGTGGGGACAGCCGTCCTCGCCTGCCCTGAGCGAAGCCGAAGGGGCTGCCCGTCGAGCGCAGCTCGATTGTAGCGTCGGCGTCCCGCAGGCCAGCCGGGCGGAGCGAGGCGGTTACCAAAGGGGGTTACGCCACGCGCTGCCGCGAGCTATAATGGCTTAGTGATGTGTACGGCTAGCGATGCTGCGCAACAAATCCAATTCGCATCTGCCCGAGTGCTGGCTGCACTGCCTGGTGTGTCCGCGGCGCTATCGGGCTGTTCTGCCTTCGCGCCTGCGTCCCAACCTCTTCGGTAGCGACTAGCAAATCCTCCGCCTGATTCGCCTCGGCCTACGTGCGCCTGAACCAAGCCGCGTGATTCGAGGTTGCACTTACTGACCACTGGCCACTAACCACTGGCCACTGCCTTACGGAGGATTCCAATGACCACGAAAACCATGACCGCAACACTCGGTCCCGCTGTTAACGGTCCAAAGATCAAGACCGCCCTGCCCGGACCCAACGCCCTGCGCGTGCTCGCGGGCGACCAGCAATATATTTCGCCGTCCTACACCCGCTCCTACCCGATGGTCGCCAAGAGCGGCCGCGGCATCGTCGTCACCGATGTCGACGGCAACGAATTCTATGACTTCTCTGCCGGCATCGCCGTCACCTCGACCGGCCACTGCCATCCCGAAGTGGTCGCCGCCATTCGGAAGCAGGCTGGCGAACTGATCCACATGTCGGGAACGGATTTCTATTACGAGCATCTGGTCCAGCTCGCGGAGCGCCTGTCGAAGATCGCTCCCATGCCTGGCCCGCACAAGGTCTACTACGGCAACTCTGGCGCGGAGGCCATCGAGTGCGCGCTCAAGCTGGCCCGCTATCACACCAAGAGACAGAACATCATCGCGTTCTTCGGCGCGTTTCACGGACGCACCATGGGCGCCATGTCTCTGACCGCGTCGAAGCCGCAGCAGCGGCGCCGCTTTGCGCCGCTCGTGCCGGGCGTGACGCACGTGCCCTATCCCGACCTCTATCGCGGACGCAAAGATGCGACGCAAGATCCTGACGCGTTCGCGCTCAGTTGCGCACGCTTCATCGAAGAGAAGCTGTTCAAGACCACGCTGCCTCCCGAGGAAGTGGCCGCGATCTTTGTGGAGCCAGTGCAGGGTGAGGGAGGCTACGTGGTCGCGCCCACCATCTTCATGCAGGAGCTGCGCCGCATCTGCGATCGTCATGGCATCATGCTGGTGCTGGACGAGGTGCAGAGCGGTGTGGGCCGCACGGGCAAGTGGTGGGCCGTCGAGCACACCGGCGTCGAGCCTGACATGATCTGCATCGCGAAGGGCATCGCGTCGGGCATGCCGCTCGGCATCACGCTGACGCGCTCCGAAATCATGGACTGGGTGCCCGGTTCGCACGCCTCAACCTTTGGCGGCAATCCCGTGTGCATCGCGGCGGCGATGGCTACACTCGACGTGATCGAGAAAGAACATCTCGTGAAGCACGCGGCGGAAGTGGGCGCGCACATGCTGAAACGCATGTCCACGTGGCCGGCGAAGCTGAAGCTGGTGGGCGACGTCCGCGGCCGCGGCTTGATGATCGGCTGCGACATCGTGAAGGACAAAGCCACCAAGGAGTACGGCAGCGCCGAGCGCGACCTGATCATCGAGCGCGCCTTCGAACACGGCATCCTGTTTCTGGGCTGCGGGCCGAGCACGATCCGGATGTGCCCGCCGCTGGTGGTGACCAAAGAAGAAGCTGACGTCGCCCTCGACGTGCTGGAAGAGTGCATCCAGGTAGTAGGAAAGTAGAACAAGGCCCTATCTGAGGCTGCCCCAGCGTTGCAAAACCGGCAAAGCTGGCGCAGCCTCTTTCGCGGGGGTGCGGGCAAGAAACATTAAAGACGGCCGGCCTCCATCCTCAACGACGGAGATCAAAATCCCCGCCCTGTCGCAAAAGACGCGACAAGAGCCGGGCACTCTCGACGATTAAAAAAAGGAAGGCTGGGCCAGCCCCCACTTTGCATCGATCCGCCGTTTGCCAAATTGATTCGGGGTAGCTGGTTTGCTAAGGTCGTCCTCATGTCCGAGCGTTCCCCCGAGCCGATACATGACCAGATACGCGAATTGCTCGACTCCCTTTATCGCGTGGATTCGGGACGGATCCTGGCAACTCTGATCCGCTTGCTCGGTGATTTCGATCTTGCCGAGGAGGCGATGCACGAAGCCTTTGCGGCTGCGCTGAGCCTGTGGCCGAGCAGTGGAGTACCCGGCAACCCGCGACCATGGTTGATTTCAACGGCCCGGTTCAAAGCCATTGATACTCTGCGTCGACGGGCAAGATTCGATGCGTCTCAAGACGAGCTGGTGCGATATCTCGAAACGCAATCGAGTTCGGCGGAAAGGTCCAATCAAGAGGACAGCCTTGAGGATGACTCCCTTGAGGATGACCGGCTGCGCCTGATTTTTACCTGCTGTCATCCATCTCTGGCGCCGGAAGCGCGCGTTGCGCTCACCTTGCGTGAGGTGTGCGGGCTGACCACCGAGGAGATAGCAAAGGCCTTCCTCACCACTCCGCGTACGCTGGCGCAGCGCATCGTGCGCGCCAAGGCAAAGATTCGAGAGACACCGATTCCCTACGAGGTGCCGACGCCGCAGGAATTGCCGGAGCGGCTGGGCGCGGTGCTTCAGGTCATCTATCTCGTCTTTAACGAGGGTTATTCGGCTGCGGCGGGAGCGGAGGTAACGCGGGCCGATCTAACCGGCGAGGCGATTCGACTGGGCCGGTTGCTGGCAGAGCTTCATTTGACCGAGCTTCATTTGGCCGAGCAACGGCCAGAGCCGAAAGGCGTTTTTCCGGAAATCCTGGGCTCGGAAATAATGGGGCTGCTTGCCCTGATGTTGCTACAGGAATCCCGTCGCGCCGCGAGAACCTCTCCGACCGGAGAGCTGATTTTGCTGGAGAATCAAGACCGCGCGCTCTGGAACCGGGAGCAGATCGCGGAGGGAGTGGCATTGCTGGAGAAAGCCCTGGGTTACAAGGAGAAGTCCCAGCAGAAGTCCCGCCGCTTCGGCTCTTACACACTGCAGGCTGCGATTGCGGCCGTTCATGCGGAGGCGGAATCGGTCGCTGCGACCGACTGGCGGCAGATTGTTGCGCTTTACGACCAATTGCTACGAATTCAGCCTTCGCCAGTTGTACAGCTCAATCGTGCCGTGGCCATTGCCATGCGCGATGGTCCAGAGGCCGGTCTGGCGCATATCGACGCGGTGTTGGGGTTAAACATGGCGAATTGGCCAATTATTACCTGGCGCATTCCGCCCGTGCCGATATGTACCGCAGGCTCGGCAGGACAGCCGAGGCTCGTGCTTCTTATGAGAAGGCGCTGGCGCTGACCCAACAGGAACCAGAGCGGCAATTCCTGCAAGAGCGGATTCGGCAGTTGAAATAGAAAATGTCCGCTCGCGCGTCGCTAGGGAAAAGCGCCCGTCTGTTCCGCATTCGCCTCGAAAATAAACTTGCGGCAGGAGTTTCGGGTTGGGTGCCTGAGTGTACTACTTGGTTACAGGGTACCCCCCTCCCCCCCCAAAGGAGTTACGGGCGATCTCTCGCCGTACTCCTCCGAGTTTCTCCATCTAGATCGCGCTGCTACTGCTTGAACAATTATGGGAGAAATCGGAAACGAGCGCAAGGTCAGATGTCACAAGGAGCCTGTGGAAAACCCGCTTACACGTCTCGCGTGCACGATTGCACACGGAAACTGAAAATGGTGGCAGACCTGTCTGTCAGCATTTCAGAGCGCGGACACCAGCCCCTGACCCTATGCAGATATCATTGGTGGATTATTCCTAGGCCGATTCCTAGGTGGATTATTCCTGGGCGGATTGTTCTTCGGCGGGTTCTCCTCCGGCGGTTTATCTTTGGATGACCCTCCGGCCTTGCGCAGGTCGTCGCCTACCTCGGCTAGGAGGCGCCCATGCTCGTCAAGGTTCGGCATTTCGCTGAGCGACATTCCGAACAACGAGTGCGACATCATCGACATCGCCGCAGTCATGGCTACCGCCTCCGGTTCTGCAGGCAAGATGGACGACTGCAAGGCAAGCCAATTAAATTGGTCGTGACTCGCCGTTTTCAGAACCTCGGCGGCGCGGCGGACATAATCTGAAGCTTGGGCTAGGAACCCTTCTACACTGCCACCCTGGCGGGCAGCTCGCATCGCCAACGCGCAGCGGCCGTAATGGTCGAGCGGAATGCCAAGGCGGCCAATAGGGACATTGCCAAAATGGCGCCACTGCAGCCCTAGACGCTCTAATCGGTCCCCTTGGGTTTCGGAATCGGAAAGTTCGTTTGCCACCAGGGCAAAGGCTAGCGTCTGTGGGTTCGGTGGGTAGGCTTCGTCCGTCAACGCAAGCGTTATAGAGATTTCATCGCTCGTCGCCGAGGCTAGCGCGAGCGCCATCGCGTACCCGTGATTCAGCTGCCTGTATGTCTCGGCTGCCCTTCGATATAGAGTTACCCCTCTTTCTGCGTCGAGGAGGGACCAATAGCTAGCGGCTACAGCGAATCCACTGGCTGCGAGCATTTCGTGCTGGGACCAGGCAGGTCTTTGGATCGATTCGCGAGACCGAATTTGCTCTGCCGCGCTCTTAAAATGCAGCGCGGCGTTAGCCTCGGTTATCAGGGCAAGGCTTTTGACCATCCGTCGGTCATGTTGCAGCTCGGGCATTAATCAGTCACCAGTCCCCGTATGTTGCAGTATTCCTCTGGCGAAGCATAGCTTAGGTTTGTGTGCGTAAAGGAGGGGCCGGGCAGACTCCCTGCCAGCAGCGACGCCAACGCCGTCGGACCGTCGTATTCGTCCCACTTTTTAATTTGGGGACCACGAATCTCGATCTTCGCCGCAATTTCACCTTCAGGGTGAAACGGCATGAATGTCTTGTAAATGTTTAACTCCCGCACCTCTTCCGCGAATTGGCTGAGGCTAATTGATTGGCGGCCAAGCGTAAAGACGTATGCGTGAAACACGTAGCCCGTAGTCGTAAAATCACGTGTTGCAAATCGCAGGGCGGTTATGAAAGGGTCAAACACAATATTGCGCTGTGCAAACTCGTCGCGCTCAACGAGAGCCGGCGGTTGCAGAAATAAACGGCGTGTTCTGGTAAAACGGGGCGTTGTTCATGTTCGGGTCTGGATCGGAGTAGTGATTCAAGTGCCAGTCGAGGTTTTCCGCGGTCAACTTTTCGGAAATCTGGGCCGGCGTAATCGTACCAACTCGTCGCCACCAGTTACAGTGGATCCCGTGAAGAAAAGCAGCGTCTGCTTCCTGACGAGAAAGCCCGGCTATTCCTTTTAGTACTCGCTGGAAGAACATCGTCTACTGCCTCACCTATAGCCTTTCAACCAAAAACCGCGTTAGTGACCATCCGGAACAGTTCGCTTGCGTCGTTTGTGCATCCTTGGCCTCGGTGCTCCCGAGTCTCACGTATGTGCTCCGGCGCACGCGAACTGGCATAAAAAAGAGCGGCGTTTGGTCTCCCCGCGCGCGCATGGAATCCAATAAAACATACCCTTCCCGAGGGCCTTCTTTCCGACCCATATCAGAGATAACCGCATCGAATGTCTGTCGCGACAACTGATCTAGCGCATCCGTTGTGTTCAAAGACAGGGTGAACCGAAGCCCCACGGCCTCAAATGCCTGTCGTTCGTAGACATTATTTTCGGGTCGATCGTCGGCCCACAATATCTGATTAATCCGCTGACCGGATCGTGACTGACGGGTCAATTGCTGAACCGCAAGGACGGTTCGTTCCACGTCTGGCTCCCCGGAGCCCAAAGAGCTCTTTGCAGATGCAACAGAAAGAGACGCAACTGCGGACAATTGCATCTTTACGTAGTTAGCCTCATCCTTGAAGTCTGCGGGGGCAAATAGCTTCCCGCTGTGTTGGCTTACAAGCCAGGTAAAAACTCCCAATACTAAGACAGGAAATACTACAAGGAAGTAGATGAGCGGCGCACGTTCTCCCTGAGCTAAAGACTTCGAGAAGGCCGTGACCAGGCATGCGAATCCGTAGACAAGCACGATAAAGAGGGCAATTATACCGAGGGGGTTATGTGAAAGCCCCTTCGCCACTTCTCCGAAGTCTTTTACTGGGTTAGTCATGAGCTACCTCTTTAGGTATAGCTTAATGACGCGGTCGAGTAAGTGGGGGCCCTTAACCTAAACGGAACGGGCAGAAGTTAATTCATGCCCTACCGACATTATCATACTTTGACAATCCGGGGACAGACGGGACGTTCCCCATTTTTCCGGGATTATACTACGTGAGCACGGAGGGAATTTAATGGAAGTCATCATTGTTGCTGCTTTCTACCTGACGCTATTCGTGGCTGGCTGCATCTACCTCTGGCGTTGGGACAAGGAAGTCGAAGACCACAGTAAGGTGGAGGGTTCGTGGAAAGCCGCCGACGGCGAAAAGCAGAAACAGGCGAGGTTCTGGTCGGATCAATTTCAGGAAGCAGCCAAGAATCAAGACTTAGCCAAGATACTGTCCCTCTGCACGACCGAGATAAAAATCCTCGGAGACGAAGCGAACACGCTCACACGTCTCGGCATGAAGATCGACCTGTCGCTTTATCACCTTCGCTATCGGTCACTGGCGTTGGAGCGGCTGACGAAGCCGCTGATTATCGGTGCGGCCCTTCTCTATTTCGCGACAGTGCCCTTGGCGGTAGAAAGCACGCTTCATCTGATCGAACATTTTCAAGAGCGGCCAACCCCCTTGCTCAAGGTCACCTTCCCTGTTCCACCTGCCCCTGCTTCCGTTCCACGGTGAGTTACCCAATTCTGTTGACAATCGGGCTGGCTCAGCCCGTGGAAGCACAAAAATTTCTTGGACGAGTTGTCGAATTCCGGTGGGGCCGTTCGACTATGTGGTGAAGGCCGGGCAACCGGCCCGCCAGAAATGGAGGAAAACGATGACCCGAAATCAAATACACAGCATTTTCCTGAGCGCATTCGTACTGGTCTCCGCGCTGATCGCGGCGGCGTCCTTGCCCGCAGCTGCACAAGGCCCCGACCAACCATATCCAACGATGGCCCCGGTAGAACAATATCTGATGGATCGCGACGCCGAAATCGCCTTAGCCCGCAGCGCCGCTCCAGATGCCATCTCCCACGACGCCTCGGTCATCGTCCTAACCCGGCACGGCTACGAAACCGCAGTCGAAGGAAAAAACGGCTGGGTCTGCTGGGTCGGACGCGGCTGGCTGGCCATGTTCGATAACCCAGAATTTTGGAATCCAAAAGTCCGCGCCGCAGATTGCCTCAACCCACCGGCCGCCCGCTCCGTCCTTCCATACGCCTACAAACGCACCGAACTACTCCTGGCTGGCCATTCCAAACCCGAAGTCATCGCCGCAATCAAAGCAGCGATCGACAAAAAAGAACTACCACCCCTCGAGCCGGGAACTTTCTCTTACATGATGTCGAAGGGCTCGTATCTAACCGACAACGGCGGCCACAACGGCCCGCACCTGATGTTCTACGAAGCAGCTAAAGACGGTGCAGCCTGGGGCGCAAATCTCGCAAACTCCCCAGTCATGGCCGTAAATTACTGGTACATCTCCGCGGAATCCTACCCACAACTCAAATCCTTCCCACCACTGTCCGTCTTCCTAATAGGAGCGGACAAATGGTCCGATGGAACACCGGCACCGAGCATGTAAAGACTCAGCGGCACGTTAAGTCCCGCCGGGCCAAGAATAGAAATTCAGAAAAGTAGCGGCCCGATACGCGGCGGGAGTCGGAAATGCCAGCGCGGAAGAAGAAAAATTTCTTGGACGACTTGTCGAATTCCGGCCGGCCGTTCGACTATATGGTGAAGGCAGGGCAACCGGCCCCGCCCAAAGACCACGAAATAAAGACCGTTACAGGAGAAAAAGAATCATGCCCCAATATCTGGTTTGTAACTACCTCCCCGACGACTTCGACCCGTCCACTGTAACCGAAGCGATGATGGAAGAGATCCACGCGCTCAACCGCGAAATGATTGCTGCCGGCGTGAGGAAGTTCGCCTGCGGCATTTCCCCGGCCGCCAACGCCAAGACGGTGCGGAAGCAGTCCAACGGCAAGGTGCTCGTCACCGACGGGCCGTACACCGAGACCAAGGAGCACATGGGCGGTTTTTGGATACTGGAATGCGCTGATATCAACGAGGCACTCGCGTGGGCGCGCAAGGGTTCCATCTCCTGCGATGCGGTGGGCGAGGTGCGCGAACTTCTATTCTTCCCGGCTCCGGAACAAGAACCCGGCGGAAGCAAGTAAACAGCCCGGGCCGCCGCGACTTCGGAACATGCACCGTCTTGACCATGGGATGAACGAGCCAGCGCGAAGCTACGCCGCTGGCTCCCACCCGGAAGGAAGAGGCGAAGAACAATGAAATACATCTGTCTGGGATACCTCGAGCCAGGAAAATTCGAAGGGATGACCGAGGACGAGCGACACGCAGTGCTCGACCAATGCTTTGAGCACAATGACCATCTGCGCGCCAACGGGCATCTTGTTGCCGAAGTTCCTCTTCAGCCTCCGGAGACCGCCGTGACCCTGTACTGGAAAAACGGCAAAGTCGCGACGACCGACGGCCCCTATGCGGAAACCAAGGAACAGCTTGGCGGCATTCAAATCCTTGAGGCGCGAGACCTCAATCATGCCGTTCAGCTTGTCTCACAGCAACCAGGCTTTAAGTATGGACTTGGACCGATTGAGATACGGCCGCTTGCGGATTTGAACGAAATGATGAAGGCAAGTGAGCAGCGACGGCGAAAGGATACCTCACGATGAGGGCGGCCACCAGGGAAAGAATGATCAGCATCATGGACGGGTGGCTCACTCAAGCCTGCCTTTGGCTTGAGAGGGGGCGTGCCAATCCGCTGTTAGCGGGGCTTCCTCTTCTCCGGCTTCACGCGCAGCAAGCCCCACGCTTCCCGGTAGCCCTCGTACAGATACCGATTTTTCTCCACGGGCTCCACTGGGCATAGCATCGGCCCCTTCTTCAAATGATCTCCATTCACCAGCGCCCGCGCCGGAATTAGGTACCACGCGTTCTCGGGGATGATGCACGCCGCGAAGAAATCGACCTGCTTCAGCGTGTAGGGCGAGCTGCGACGATTGCGCTCGGGGAAACCGGGGACGGAAACCGGGGACGACGGAAACCGGGACGGGAAACCGGGACAGACGGAACGTTCCCCAATTGTTCGACGAATGGAAATTGGTGAACGTTCCGTCTGTCCCCAGTTTTTCCCAGTTTTTCCCCACAACTTTGCCCGCCCGCATGGTAGCCTCGGATACGCTCCACCAATCAGCCGCTCTCCCACGAACGGTACAACCTCTTGAGGGATCACAGCCACCCGCCGCCTTCGCTCTTATCGAGGGCCACCTGAGGGCCTTCGGCGAACGACAAAAGAGTGCTCCATTAATCGGCCCTCATCGAGTTCGAATGGGTGAGCTAGTCCAAGTGCTCGTCTGTGACCGTCTTAGTCGCCCGCCTACCGGTTGCCGTACGGATTGAACTCTTCTCCGGAGGGTTGTTTGAGTTCTGGGAGCTTTCGCCCCTTTTGCGCCTTGATGACTGCATCCATCTGACCGCCCCATAGCACCGGCTTGCAATTGGGCTCCTTGTCAAGCGCACAATTGCTCATACGCTTGGCGTTGGCGATATCCTCCGGGTTCGGTTCGCCGCGACCAGGTTTCATCCAGAAGGCATGGTCGGGCGGTGTCAAATGTGGAGTTCGCTTATCGCCAGTGGCCATAAGCCCTAGCCATGTGGACGTTCCAAACTCTGGATCTATCGTGTTGGCACCCATTGCATGGCATAACGTGCAGGTCTTGGGAGTGGCGGCGTCATTGATCCTGTACACCTTGCCATTCCAGTCTTTGAAATCATTTCCAGGGAACCAGTATTTCTCTTTGTGAAGTCTCTTCGGCAGAACGTTAACTTGGGTGAGATAAGGAGTGCGCAACAAGCCGGTGTCATGACACGACGCACACTCCTCGCCGGCCGCCTTGGCGGGCGACATCCAAAACTGGTCCGCACCGGGTTGGCTCGGAGCGGGAACGCGGCTGCCGTCGGCGTCCTCAAGACGCTGATAGAAGCACGTCGCGCCATTCGCGTAGTTCGTCTGGATGACGGCTATATCGTCGAATTTGTTGCTGGACTTATCTGCGACTTTTTTCTTGCGGCACAACCAAACGATCGCGATGTCCGGATTGCCGGTTGGTTGAACGCCCAACCGGCTACCCTCGCGGCAACTGGCACTTGGCAGATAAGGCGGCATCTTACAGTCGCCTCCAGGCGTCCCGTTCATCGGAATAGGTGTGCCATCCAGGCAGTTAAACGCTTGGACATCCGCCCCGACAGCAGTCTTGCAGGTCTGTGCGTAAGCAGTGAGATCCTCGGCCACGGCAGGGACGATCGGCAGCGGTACACACAGGATCGCCAAGACCAGCGTCGCTATTAACCGGCTGAGGATTAATTGTCTAGGTCTTAAAAACCGAAAAGACGGCTTTGAGACTAACTTCGCCCGTCCGATCTGGTTATCGACTGAGCTATGAAGCCTACAGCCAGTAGACGATTCTGGTTTACTAGAAGTCTTAGTGTTTGCTTCTGGCACGTTCCTCATGTCGAATATAAGGCCCTGGGTAACAACAGTTTCTTTCACAATGCAAAACGAAAGCACGTGGTCTGACTCTCGTCGCCGATCCCAAATCCCTGAGGGTTTGCCACAAAAGAAGGAGGCTGTCGTAAGACTGTCAGCAAACAGCCTCCTCCGACACTCGACAGCTGTTAAGCTGCCTTGCGTTCGGTCACCGAATCTTCGATCATCATCGACGGCACGGCGACCATTGAGCGCAGTGCTTTCTTATTCTCAGCGGAGAGGTCCCGCAGTTGGTCCATTAGCTCGTCTTGTATTTCCTTGTAGGTACCCAGGACAGACTTGTACTGCGCATCCGAAAGCAGATCGCTCATCCACTTTTTTGTGGCCTCTTTGATCTTCTTACCGAGCGCATTGATTGCGTCTGTAAGCGCATCGACCAGAGCGATCTTGGCATGGCTTTTCGCCTCTCCGGATGAGAAGCGAAGGTCATATGCGTACAGGTACTCGATAATCCTCTCTTTCTCGAAGAAACCTTCGGAGTCATAGGAGTCGCAAGCCATGACCGTGAACAAGTGGAATCCATTCCCAAGGACTTCGGATTTGTATTGCGTCCGGAAGGAGATCGACGTCGAACTTCCGAATGCCTCTAGGATACCCGTGAGCGCGACGACCACCCGCGACGCGAAGTACAACTGTAAATTCGCCATTGTCGCGAGTGCAGCTCCGATGTCGGGCGTTGGCGTGACTTCGGTGCCCTTCGGCGGCGGCGTACCGCCAAAGACTGCACCTGAAATGGCATTCACGATCTCCGTCACTCGATCCAGAGACCACACCGAGGTATGCATGAAATCGGCGTTTTTTCCCGCGATGAACTTCTCGGATTTCCATCCGTTTTGCGCGTAATAGTCGTCGATTTCTTTGTTCATATCTTTAATGTGACTCTCAGCCTTCTGCTGTAACTCAATCGTGATCTTCTTCAGGTAAGCCTGAAATTTATCGTTTGATCCATCAAGAGCCTCAATGTCTTTTGACTTTCCCATAACTCCTCCTTTTTAAGCTTTGTCTGTCCGCGAAATTTACCGCAATGCTGGGTAGCCAGCCTGCCAAAATCAATGATTGGCGGTGACCCAGAGGGAGAACCTTCCCCACAGTGCCGTTTCACGGCGCCAGTTTCCACCTTTTAAATTGTCCCGTTTTGATCTGAACCGATTGGCTGAAGCGACAGCAAATTAGTTGATCATGGGCTAGGTGTCAAGCGAAATCGAAATCTGTTACGAAAACCCGACAAGAGGTCGATAACTGACTTGTAAGTGTCGTCGTAGTAGTGATTTGAAGTTACCAGATTGACTCGTCTGCTGTGACAATTTCAGAAGTTATTTACAAAAGCCGAACAAGCGCAGGTGGCCCTCGATAAGAGCGAAGGCGGTGTCAGGGACAAAAATATCCCGTCAGTGCCTTCGCACTGCTTCGTTCGCCAGAGAGGCGGGTGGCCCACTCAAGCCTGCCTTTGGCTTGAGTGGGGGCGTGCCAAGTCCCTCTGTTAGCGGGGCCTCTTTCTCTCCGGCCTCAGCCGCAACAAGCGCCACGCTTCCCGGTAGCCCTCGTACAGATACCGATTTTTCTCCAGGGGCTGCACCGGGCATAGCATCGGCCCTTTCTTCAAGTGATCTCCATTCACCAGCGCCCGCGCCGGAATCAGGTACCACACGTTCTCGGGGATGATGCACGCCGCGAAGAAATCAACTTGCTTCAGCGTGTAGGGCGAGCTGCGACGGTTGCGCTTAAAATCGCATCGGTATCCCGTCCCCACTCGAAGGGTGGTCGACTTCACCTGGACTCGCACGATGCGGCTGCCGGAACAGATGGCGACATCGAACGGCTGCGAATCTCCCCACGGCATCAGCACCTTGTAGCCATGGCGCATCGCCTCGACCATAAAACGCAGTTCGATCCACTCTCCCCGCTCCTTGAAAGTTTTGAAAAACTTGAATTCGTCCATCTCGCTCCTGTCCGAAGGGCGGGCCTTCCTGCGAAAGCCGAGCCCAAAAGAAAAGGCGCGGCCCAGGGGCCGCGCCTCGTTTTTTCCTACTCTATACTTATAGTATATCAATTTGAATAGGGGTAAACCGTCACGTTTCCGAGAATTATATTTCCATTGCTGTGAGCGAGTTAGGGCCGATCGTGTAATTTTTGCCTATTGACAAGATTCCGGAGGCCTCGCGGGTATGGCGGGCTCAGGCAGTACGACGGGCTGCGCGGCGTGGGCGTGTGCTCGCCGACCGTGACGCGGGCGCCGTCCGGCGGGCGGGTTTTCGGGTTGGCTGGATCAGTACCTCGGCGGGGATTTCGAGTTGGCTGTGCAGTTTGCGAATCATGTTGAGGGACAGGGGACGGGCGCGGCGCATCACTTCGTAGACGCGGGTGCGTTGGCCGATTACTCCGATCAGGGCGCGGTAGTCCTTGCCTTCCTGTTCCAGCCGGAACTTGATGGCTTCGACCGGGTCCGGGAGGTCGATGGGATAGTGCTGGCGCTCGTAGGCTTCGGCCAGCGTGACCAGGACCTCCAGTTCGTCGCCTTCGGGAGTTCCCGGGGCGGCTCCCCAGGCAGCTTCGATGCGGCGCATGGCGGCCGCGTAGTCGGATTCGGTCTTGATCGGGCTAATCTCCATACTTCACCTTCCTTACATCAATCTTGTCGTATTGCGCGTGCGTGCCGAGCCATTTGATGAAGACGATCTGCCTTTGATAATCGACCGCGACGACCAGCCTGTAGGCATTGCCCTTGATATTGAATACGACACGGTCGCTGCCCACAATGCTGGCGTTGGCGTAGCTCGCGGTTACGTCGGCGGGCGTGTGCCACTCCGAGCCTTGAACTTCATGGAACCAGGAATCCAGCGCCGACTTGACGGCTTTCTGGTCCTTGCTCCCACGAAGTGACTCGACGAAGTCCCTTAACGTCTTACGAGCGATGATCCGCACCGGCGAAAGCCATCCGTTACGGGTTCTATCGTAGCATGTGCCCAAAATGGGCACAAGAGGAAGATAAGGCTACCGGGCCATCGGCTTCCCGGTTTGGGACGGGCCGTCGTGTCCGTCCTCACAATTCTTCTCGAGATCACATCCTGCGTGGGGCCTAGCCGGGTACAGTTAGTTTGAGGATCTCTTTATGCCTTCTGGACATGTGCTTTCGCGACGTGTCTTTTCCGGGCAAGCTACGCGGGTGGCGCTTTATTTGCTGGACTGGCTGGCGGAGCTTATTTTGCCGGCTTCGAAGCTTGCCGCGCATTATCGGACTGGGCGGCGGGGGGAGGAGGCGGCTTACTTTCATCTTCGTCGGCTGGGTTACACGATGGTGGCGCGAAACTTTCGGTCGCCGCGCTGCCGGGGAGAAATCGACCTGATTGGGTGGGAAGACGATGTTCTTTGCTTTGTGGAGGTTAAGACGCGAACCACGCGCGATGTGAAGCCCGGAGAGGCGGCAGTGGACCGTCACAAGCGGCGACAGATCGCGGCCGTGGCACGGGAGTACCTGCGGAGATTTCCACTTTCGTGCCAGTGGCGCTTCGACGTGGTGAGCGTATACTATTCGGAGTCCAAAGCCAGCCAGCCGCAGATTGAAGTGTTTCGGAATTCCTCCCTGACGGCTTAAAATGAAAGATTCGTCTATCCTAATTTAAGAGGTAAGGTGAGTGCCTGAGCTAAGAAAAGATCCTATTGTTGGCCGCTGGGTGATTATTTCCACAGACCGCGCGAAGCGTCCCACGGATTTCGCGCGGGAAAACACGAAGCTGAAGGGCGGGTTCTGTCCCTTCTGCTACGGAAACGAAGGCAAAACGCCGCCGGAGATTCAAGCTTACCGTCCGGGGTCGAATGGCGGACCGGCCTCGCAGCGGGACACGCCGGGGTGGACGGTGCGCGTGGTGCCGAACAAGTTTCCGGCGCTGGGGATTGAAGGCACGCTGAACCGGCAGGCCGAAGGCATGTTCGACCGCATGAACGGCATTGGGGCGCACGAAGTGATTATCGAGACGCCGGACCACAATGCCAGCCTGGCGACGCTGCCTCCGAAGCGGATTGAAGACGTGCTGTGGACGTTTCGCGACCGCATTCTCGATTTGAAGAAAGACCGGCGGTTCAAGTACATCCTGCTGTTCAAGAATCATGGCGAGGCGGCGGGAGCGTCGCTGGAACATGCGCATTCGCAGCTGATCGCGCTGCCGATTCTGCCCATCAACGTGGTGCAGGAACTGGAAGGCGCGAAGCAGTACTTCCTGTATAAAGAGCGCTGCGTGTTCTGCGACATCATCGCGCAGGAAATTGAGAACGGAAGCCGCGTGGTGGCGGAGAACGAGAACTTCCTGACCATCGCACCTTACGCGCCGCGCTTTCCTTTCGAGACGTGGATTCTGCCCAAGCAGCACGAGTCGGCGTTCGAGAACTCGTCATCGCACATGTTTGAGAACCTGGCCAAGGCGCTGAAGACTTTGCTGATCAAGGCCGACCGGGTGCTGGACAATCCGCCATACAATCTGGTGGTGCATACTTCGCCGGCGCAGGATCCGACCAACGACCACTATCACTGGCACATCGAGTTCATGCCCAAGCTGACCAAGACGGCGGGATTCGAGTGGGGCACGGGCTTCTACATCAATCCCACACCGCCGGAGGAAGCGGCGAAGTTTCTGCGCGAGGCCAGCATAGAGGAGGCCCGGTTGCGGCGACGGCCGGGTAGGGAGTTTCATCGCGAAGGCGAATTTGGAGAAGAAAAGAGGGCACGGGCTTGGGAGCCGTGCCCTTTGCAGTTGGACGGAGAGAGGTTGAGGTCGAGGATGTCTTCTGGGAGTCCTCACCACAACGGTATCAAGCTTAGGGTAGGGTCGGGCGTGCGTTCAGTTGTCATAAAAATGTAAAAGATTGGGGCTGGGGGAAGGCGCTGCCGCCCGTGCAGCCAAGTCCGGTGCAACCGCGATTCTCCTGCTGGCTATGTGCCGGGAGGCGGAGTGCCGGTCCAGACCTGCTGCACGATCTGCCAACTGCCGTTTGGCTGGCGTTTGAAGATGATGACGTAGCTGCCTTTGGAGGTGATCTTAGCGCCGGTGGCGATGGCGGTCAGGGTTTCCTGGAAGTCGCCGCTGTCGTAGGCGAGATCGCCGGATGTCTCCAGGTTCTGGCTGTGGAGGGCGAGGTCGCTGTTGAAAGTAGCCATTATAGTTTGGAAGAGGGTGCGGAGGGCAGCGGGACCGGTGAGGCGTTCGCCCGTGGGTTGGAGGAAGACGGCCTCTGGGGCGTAGAACTTCAGGATGGGTTCGAGTTGTTTGGTGCGAAGATCCTGGACCCAGGCTTCACGCATTTTGGTGAGCGTTTCGAGAGTCGAGGCCTGGGCGCCTGCGGTGGCGTTGGGTAGAAGAATCGATGCGAAGATGGTGACGGAGGTCAGGAACAGGAAGCGGGCGCGGCGCGAAGAAGAGATGTTCATGGCGACTCCTTTTAACTTGACCGTCTCGTAGTCGTTGCCGGCGCTATCCCACCGTGCGGTCCTGGAACTCTTCGTGCCATGCCATTTGGATGGCTTCGAGCTTGCCTTCGTTCGATGCTCCGGGATCGCCTTTGAAGTCGGGGAGTTCGGTTACGTAGCGGTGCAGATCGGTGAAGCGGACGGCGAGCGGATCGAGCTCGGGATGAGTTTCAGAGAGCAGGATGCCGATGTCTTCGGCGTCGTCCCAGGTGAGAGATTTGGGCATGGGGTGATCCTCAAAGTTTCAAGGTTTCAAAGTTTCAAGGTTTCAAAACCAAACCTTCGCGGCCTCCAGAAATGCTTTGATTCTCGAAACCTTGAAACCCAGCAACCTGCTCTCTAGTGGTGTTCTTCCGATATGTAATTCCGGTTCCAGGCTGGGATCTCGACGACCACCTTACCCGGCTTCGTGATCTGCACCTGGCAGCCGAGACGCGAGTTTAACTGTAAGTCGGCGGCCATGTCCAGCCGGTCGGCTTCGTCGTCGTCCATGGGAGAAAGATTTTCGGCGCCTTCCTTGATCCACACGTGGCAGGTGGTGCAGGCGCAATTGCCGCCGCAGGCGTGATCGAGCGGGACTCCGAAGTTGAGCGCGACGTCGAGAATCGACTCTTCCTTGCCATGGTCTTCGTAGGGCAGCTTGCCGTGCTCGAACTGCACCGTCTTGCCCTCGGGCAGGAACGTGAGCTGCACCGTGTTTTCGCCGGGAGCTTCTTCGGTGGCGGCTCCTCCGCCTTGTCGTTTTTCTTCTGGCATGAATACTCCTGATTCTAATTGTCGCCGCTGACGCTGACGTGGGCGCCCTCGGAATCTTCGAATTGCGCAAGCATGCCGCCGAAATCCTGTTTCTTTGGCGGCATGGAGAACTTCACTCCGCCGGCCCTCATCTCGTCATAGAACCTTCCCAAGATCGGGCACATTGAAACCCATTTCGATCTTGCCCGCCTCATTCTTGTCGGAAGCGGGATGCAAGCCGAGCGTGGTTTCTCCAGTGGCAAACTCGCTCCATCCCGGCGATTGAAATTTCAAGGGCAATCCCAGCGTGTCGCGATAAAACTTGACTGCGCGGTCCATGTCGGCGACAAATTCGATCACATAGCTCAGTTTGACAGCCATGTTTCCTCCCGCTTGCTTCCAGTGGCGCTCGCGCTGCAAACGGCACGAGGATTCTATTCGAACTCCGCCTTGGCCATGGGATGCGGCGCGGTGGGGCCTTCGCCCATATCGGCTTCGTCCATGGTTTTTCCTTTTAGTGCGACGGAGACGGCGCTGTCCATCATTAGCTCCGCCAAGCGCGTTGTGCCCTGGTTGAGCGCGTCGATGGCCTTACGAATAGCCTGGTAATCGTCTTCGGCCTTTACCGCGATCAGAGCCTTCTCCATCTTGGCAATCTTTTTCTTTTCGTCGGTGGTGAGGTGCGCCCACGCCGGGCTCTTCTTGCCCTTATCGAGCGCGGCCAGAATGGTCGTCAGCCTCGTTGCGCGCTTCGATGACTTGACGTTGCCGGAAATCTTCTTCTGCGCTGTCAAATGAATCGAGGATCATGCCTTCGACTTGCTCGTCGGTGAGACCGTAGCTGGGTTGGACTTGAATCTCCGCTTCTTTGCCGCTGCGCTGCTCGCGTGCCGAAACGTGCAGGATGCCGTTGGCATCGATGAGGAATTTGACCTCGATGCGCGCCATTCCAGCCGCCATGGGAGGAATGCCCTTGAGATCGAAGCGCGCCAGCGAGCGGCAATCCTTTGCGAGTTCGCGTTCCCCTTGCAGCACGTGAATCGCGACATTGGCCTGGCCGTCGATCTGCGTGGTGTAGAACTGCGTGGCCGACGCCGGAATAGTCGAGTTGCGCAGAATGATCTTGTCAGTGACGCCGCCTGCGACTTCGATGCCGAGCGACAGCGGCGTGACATCGAGCAGCAGCATGTTCTCGGTGGCTACGGAGCCGCCGCCGAGAATGTTGGCTTGCACGGCCGCGCCCAGCGCAACGACTTCATCGGGGTTGAGATCGGATTGCGGTTCGCGGTGAAAGAGTTCCTTGACCAGAGCGCGGACTTTCGGAATGCGCGTGGATCCGCCGACTAGAACGACTTCGTCAATCTGTTCGGGCTTGAGGCCAGCGTCCTTCAGAGCCTGCTTGCACGGGCCGACAGTGCGGTCGATGATGGGCTGAATGAGTTGTTCGAACTGCTCACGCCCGATCTCGCGGAGGTAGCGCTTGCCGCCGGGAAGCTCAATATCGAGCTTCACCGAAGGCTGCGAGGAGAGTGCGATCTTGGCTTCGATCACGGCATTGCGAATGGCTTGCACGGCCTCGGCGTTGCGGCGGAGGTCGAGGCCGAGATCGCCGAGAGTGTCGTCGAGGGCAATGGTGATCAGCAGATTGTCGATGTCGTCGCCGCCAAGATGCGTGTCGCCGTTGGTGGCGATGACCTCGAAAATCCCATCATGCAGCTTGAGGATGGAAATGTCGAAAGTGCCGCCGCCGAGGTCGTAGACCGCAACGATGCCGTTCTGCTTCTTATCGAGGCCGTACGCCAGCGACGCGGCCGTGGGCTCGTTGACTAAGCGCAGGACTTCGAGGCCCGCGATGCGGCCGGCGTCTTTAGTAGCCTGGCGCTGCGCGTCGTTGAAATACGCCGGCACGGTGATGACGGCCTTGCTGACCGGGGCCGCGAAGAAGCGCTCGGCGTTGCGCTTGAGCTGACGAAGGATGAGCGCAGAGATTTCCGGCGGCGTGAAAGTTTTCTCGCCGAGCTTGATGCGCAGCACTTCCCCCGGCTGCAGGTCTTCAGCGAGGCGGAATGGAAAGAACTTCAATTCCGCCTGGACGTCCTCAACTCCGCGTCCCATGAGGCGCTTGATCGAATAGACGGCGCGCTCCGGGGTTTCGGTCAGGTGTTTGCGTGCGGCATTGCCGATAACGGGCTGGTTGTTCTGGTCCAGTGCGACCACCGATGGAACGAGATTCGATCCATCGTCGCCGGGGATCACGACAGGGCTCTCCCCTTGCATAAAGGCCACGAGAGAATTCGTGGTGCCCAGGTCGATGCCGACGATGCGATCAGTGGTCATTTAGTAATTTAGTAATTGGGTAATCGAAAAAACCTTGGGGTTCAAATTACTCAATTACCAAATTCCCCGATTGCTCAATTCTCTAAAGCCTCGCCCACATCCCGCACCAGATTGCGGATGTAGTTGCGGCGGTTCAGCAAATCGACCATTTTGTCGCGCTCCTGCTTGCGCTCTTCTTCCGAGACGGGCTGACCGTTCGATTCACGCTGGATCATGCCATCCCACATCTTCCAGCGAAACTCCAACTCGCGCAGAAGCGATTCCTGCTTTTCCTCCAGTTCGAGTTTCTCCCGGCCGATTTCTTCGATCAGGGCGGGGTCGTCTTCGCCCATCTTCTTCTGCATGCGCAATTCTTCGAGCTGCATGTTCAACTCGAAAACCTCCTCCAGCAAATCCGGAGGAACGATCTGTTTTTTGACCTCTCCGGTAGAGCGTGCCTCCTCGGTCGCCGTTTTCGACTGCTCTTCCAGTTGCACGCCTTCCAGCTTCAACAGATATTGAGTGCGCTTGATCGGGTCCTTCAACGTGCGGTGGGCATCGTTGAGCAGGGAACTCTGTTGCAGGCTCCACTCCTGCTCCTGGCTGCCGGCCCGGGCGTTGAGATCGGGATGCAGCTTGCGGCTGAGTTCGTAAAAGTCTTTGTCCAGGGCGGCGACGTCGAGATTCAGCTTTCGTGGCAGACCGAAGAACGTGAAATAGTCCACCGGCGCCGGAGGCTGAACCTTGCCGCAGGCCTCGCAGAAGTGGACGGCGCGCATAGTGCCGCACGACCAGCAGGATTGAGTATCCTCAGGTGCGGGCTTCGCGGTAATCGTGGTTAGGGACGAGTTGGTCATACTTGCCTGCACTTTCCGGCAAACGAAACCTGACGGCCTGTGGGCCGGAGTGCTTTATGCGGTCGCTTCGTGGTGAGATTTCGCGGGCAGGAGTGCCCGCGCCACACAAACCTGGCCACACAAGCAAAACCTGGCCACACACTCAGGCCGAGAACGAAGTGCCGCAGCCGCACGACTTTGTGGCCTGAGGATTCACGAAGACGAATCCCTGTTGCATCAGCGTTTCCTGGTAATCGAGGGTCATGCCGTGCAGATAGATAAACGACTTCGGATCGACGAAGACGCGCACGTCGCCATACTGGAAGATGCGGTCACGTTCGCGCGGCTGGGTGTCGAAGCGGATGTTGTAGCTTAGACCGGAACAGCCGCCGCCCTGCACGCCCAGGCGCAGCCCGCCCTGCTCGGGCGAGATGCCTTCCTTGGCCATCGCAGTGCGCACCTTTGCCAAAGCCTTCTCGGTGACCTGGATGCCTTTGGCCGGCGCGGTTTGCGACGTTTGCGCGGGTTGTTCGGCTGTCGTTGTCATTGTTATGCGAATCCCTGGTTATGCGAATTCCTGACGCAGCTCCTCAGCGAGCTAAAGGCGTCCACGCTGTGCGGCGTTTGACGGCTCGGCTGAAGCCGCGCCCTCTCAAGTCTCAGCCGCACGCGAGAGCTTACTGCGTTACCGCGGACGTAACCGGCTTCGCGCTGTCCTGCTTCTTCTTCCAGTCGCCAATTGCGGCACGGATAGCGTCCTCGGCCAGCACAGAACAATGGATCTTGACCGGAGGAAGCGACAGCTCCTTCACGATATCCATGTTCTTGATGGTGAGAGCTTCATCCACCGTCTTGCCCTTGACCCACTCGGTGGCCAACGAAGACGAGGCGATCGCGGAGCCGCAGCCGAAGGTCTTGAATTTGGCTTCTTCAATGACGTTAGTCTCGCGGTTGACCTTGATCTGCAGTTTCATGACGTCGCCGCACTCCGGCGCGCCGACCAGGCCGGTGCCTACGTCGGCACTGCTCTTGTCCATCGAGCCGACGTTGCGCGGATTGTTGTAATGATCGATTACCTTATCGCTGTATGACATGATTTGTTTCTCTCCTCAATAGACCCGTAGATGTTGTTTCCTCACAGGGAGCAGATCTCCCCGTTCGATAGGCCGATCTTCGATCGCAAAAATTCGATCTGTTTCGGGCCAAAGGTCGCACTCTGGTTGCCCGTCTTAAGGGAAACCTCCCGAAGCACTCCTGCGAAGGAAGGCGATCCAAAAGTTCCTCCGTAGGTAACTTCCACGTTAATTCCGAGCGCCCGCAGATCCTCCCAATACATATCAAAGAGAGGCGCTTTACGAATGAGGCCAGTCATTGATGCCAGTGTTGCCATAAAAAAACTCCATTCCGTGGACAGGATGCAACTATTCTCCGGCCCACTTCACATCTTTCAGATTGATGCCTTCTTTCGCCATTTCGTACAGCGGAGAGAGTTCGCGCAGGCGTTCGACGGTTTCGATGACGCGGTCGGCTACGTAATCGACCTCGGCAGCGGTGTTGAAGCGGCCGATGCCGAATCGGATCGAACTGTGCGCCAGGTCGTCGCCCGTGCCGAGCGCCTTCAATACATAAGATGGCTCAAGGGTCGCGGAGGTGCAGGCCGAACCGCTGGAAACCGCGATGTCGTTGATGCCCATCAGCAGCGACTCGCCTTCCACGTAGGCAAAACTGATGTTCAAGTTGCCGGGCAGGCGATGCTCCATGGAGCCGTTGATGTAAACCTCATCCAGACGGCTCATGATGCGGTCGCGCAGGCGATCGCGCAAGCCGGCCAGCTGAACGGCTTCGCGAGACATTTCTTCGGATGCGATGGCGCAAGCCTTGCCCAGCCCCACAATGCCGGGGACATTGAGCGTGCCGGAGCGCATGCCGCGTTCGTGGCCGCCGCCGTCAATGATGGCGGAAATCTGTACCCGAGGGTTCTTGCGGCGGACGTACAACGCGCCGACACCCTTGGGACCGTACATCTTATGTCCAGAGATCGACATCAGGTCGATGTTCTGTTTGTTCACATCCACGGGAATCTTGCCGATCGCCTGCGTGGCGTCGGTGTGGAAGATGATGCCGCGCTCGCGGCAGAGCTTGCCTATCTCGGCAAAGGGCTGCAGCACGCCGATTTCGTTGTTCGCGGCCATGATGGTGACGAGAATGGTCTTGTCATCCATGGCACGCTTCAGGTCTTCGAGATCGATCAGGCCATCTTTCTGCACGGGCATATAAGTGACGCGATAACCGTATTTCTCCAGGCGCTTACAGGTGTCGAGCACCGCCTTGTGTTCAGTAACAGCCGTGATGATGTGGTTGCCCTTCTCGCGGTACATCTCGGCCACGCCCTTGATGGCGAGGTTATCGCTCTCGGTGGCGCCCGAAGTGAAAATGATTTCTTTGGTGGTGGCGCCGATCAGCCTGGCGATGCGCTCACGAGCTGTTTCCACGCCCTCTTCGGCAGCCCAGCCAAAGGAGTGATTGCGGCTGGCGGCGTTGCCAAACTTTTCCATGAAATAAGGCAGCATCTCCTCCAACACCCGCGGGTCCATGGGCGTGGTGGCGTGATTGTCCATATAAATGGGCAGCTTCACTCCCTGCGGAGCGGCATGCTGGGTGACCGGGAATTGCTGGGGGACCTTTACATCCGTGCTCATAATTGCTTCTCCTGCCTGGTTAAGTGCTTAATTTCTTCTTCCCAAACCTTACTAAACGATCGTTACCAGTTCGGCCGGCTTGGCCGCGGCGCTCCCGGCTTCTTCCGGCTCTTCCCGCATGTGCGAAATCTTGATGCGCTTGAGCACAGCTTCGATGCTCTCATTCACCTTGCGCAAGGGTTCGCGAATGTTGCAACGGTTGCTCTGGCCGCACTCCCCGCGAACGGTGACGCACGATGTGATGAACAAGGGGCCGTCGATAGCCTGAATCACTTCGAAAGCTGAAATCGTGTGCGCTGCGCGCGCCAGCCTGTAGCCGCCGTTCGTACCGTGCTGCGAATGCAATAAGCCAGCTTTGGCCAGCCGCTGCAGAATCTTGGCCAGAGCCTCGGGCGGGATGCCGAAGGAATCCGCAACGTCCTTCGCGCTGGCGCTGCGAGTTCCTTCATCCGCGTGGTCGGCCAGGTGCTTCATGGCCATCAGCGCGTAGTCCGCTTTCTTGGTTAACTTGAGCATGGTGATTCAACTGGCTGCACGCGTTGGAGAAACCGAACTCCGACTCGCCGGGTCGGAGATAATCCCGACCTTTTCCATCGCAATTCATTCTACGTCCATAACCCAATAGTGCGCAAGTCCCCACAGCCAGGAGTGTGAGGTGGCATTGAATGGTAACTATCAGTGATTGAATGGTTTAGCTCATGGCGACGGTTTTAGTCGGAATTTCAAACGGCTAGAGAGCACATATCGGTGCTTGGGCAGAGGCTGGCCAGAAATTCACCCCGTTATTAATTCGAGGGGCTTGACAAGTTGCGAAGCCGGGCTAAAATACCGTGAAATTCGCGCGAATCGGTCCCTCCGCGAAATTGATGAGGGCGACGCTTCCGGATTTATGACCTCAAAGCCGTTCTCGCACCCTCAAAACGCCGGCAAGCAACCTTGCAAGCATCCGCGGGTGCAAATCGTGAGCCGCGATGAAGATGCCGAATTCGTGGAATGCCTTGAGTGCCGGGAAATCTTCGAGTCCAGCGAACTTAAGGACATGAGCATCGAGGAAAGCTCCGAAGGCGAAGCCCAGGAATCGTAAGCGCGCAGCTCCAGCCAGACATCACCATAGTAACCACTCTTGTTCGATTCCAGCTTGTTCCTATGGAAAGCCCCTGCTAGTCTGCGGGCCGGGGGCGTGCATTCCGCACGTTGCATACTCATGCCTGCAATAGCGCTGGTGGTCGACGATTCCATGCTGATCCGCTACACCGTTTGCCGCTTTCTGGAGGAGCGCGGCTTTGCGGTGGAGTCAGCCACGAACGGCGTGGAGGCCTTGCAGATTCTTGAGCGCGTCCATCCTGACCTGATCGTTACCGACATGCAAATGCCAAAGATGTCGGGCAGCGAACTGATTACCGCCGTGAAGAAGAACCCGAAGACTGCCAACCTTCCCATCATTATTGTTGCGGGCCGCGCCAGCGGCTTCGACGAAAAAGAAAAACGGGCCAACTTCGCCATTTACAAAGATATCGACATCCAGGGCCAGCTCGAAAAGGCGCTGGATGCGGTGATGGGGAAAGGCTACGGCCAAGCGGCGGGGAAGTAGCGGCGGCTTTCTCTTTGGCTTTTAGCTTGGAAAGTGAAAGCGGGCTAGCGCAAGAGAAGACTCGCTTCGGCGGAAAAATCCATGGGCGCAAAGTCCTTCGCCAGGAATTTGGGATAAGCCGCGGCTGCAATCATGGCAGCGTTGTCGGTGGAAAGCGGCCGCGATGGAAAGTATACGGGCAGGCCCTCTTGAGCGCCGTTTCGCTCGAATGTGCTTCGCAATTCACTGTTTGCCGCTACTCCGCCGGTGACGAATAGCGTGGCTACATCGTAGGCACGGGCTGCGGCCAAAGTCTTGCCAACCAGATCTTCGACGATCGCACGCTGAAACGAAGCCACCAGGTCGAGAGTTCCCTTGTCGCAGTTTGCCAGGTAATCTTCGAGCGCCGGCTTGGAGGTATTCGCCAAAGCCTTGCGGCGGTTCTCGATGGAACCATGCATGTCGTGAATTTCGACGTAGCGCAGTACAGCCGTCTTGATGCCGCTGTAAGAGAAATCGAAGTGCGGGCGATCAGTCTCTGCCTCTTCTTTCTGTCCGCGGCGGTCTTCTCTGCGATGGTCCCGGCGATCGCGGTGCTTAATCTGTGCTGGCGGAAACTTCACGGCAGTCGGGTCGCCATGAGGAGCGATTCGGTCCACGATCGGACCTCCGGGATAACCGAAGCCAAGCAGCTTTGCGACTTTGTCAAATGCTTCGCCGGCGGCGTCGTCGCGAGTGTGGCCGATGGGTTCGTACGTCCACCCTTGATTCTTTTGCGCTGCCAGATACAGGTGCGTGTGTCCTCCCGACACAACCAGGGCAAGCACGGGAAATTGCAACTCGTGGTTGCCCTTCTGACGCTCTTCCAGCAGAACCGCGTGGATGTGGCCTTCGAGATGATTGACCGCAATCAGAGGCTTGTCGAGCGCGAACGCCAGAGCTTTGGCATAGCTGATTCCGACCAGCAGCGCTCCGGCGAGGCCGGGCCCCTGTGTGACCGCGATCGCGTCGACGGACTTGTAGGTCTGATTCGCCTCAGCCAGCGCTTGCCGGACGACCGGAACAATCGCGCGCAGGTGTTCGCGCGATGCCAGCTCGGGTACAACGCCGCCGTAAGGCTGATGCGTCGCGATCTGCGAAGCCACCACGTTAGAAATAACCTGCTCTCCCGAGCGCACCACGGCGGCGGCAGTTTCGTCGCACGAACTTTCGATGCCGAGGATGTAGGCGTCTGGCATAATCAGTGCGAGTTACGAGCTTGTCTTCCCTAGCTTAATTCAAAACGTGTTGCGAGTTCGATTGCCGAGGCCAATGGCTCGATGCTGAAGGATTTTGCCACGTCGATCATCCAGACTCTGCGCCAGCAAGGTTTTCAAGCCAATCTGGTGGGCGGATGCGTGCGCGATCTTTTGCTGAGACGAGAGCCTGCGGACTACGACATAGCGACCAGCGCAACGCCCACGCAAGTGATGGAGATCTTTCCTGACACCTACGCCGTAGGGGCGCAGTTTGGCGTGGTCCTGGTGCCGCTTCCCAGAGCGACGAGCCGCGCACGAACACCAGCGAGAATGTATCGCCGAAAACCCATGCCATCGAGGTGGCAACCTTCCGCAGTGATCACGGCTACTCCGATGGACGCCGTCCCGATGAAGTGCGCTTCAGCCAGGATCCGCGCGAAGACGTTGCCCGCCGCGACTTCACCATCAACGGCATGATGCTCGATCCGGTGAGCGGCGAAGTGCTCGACTTTGTCGGCGGACGGAAAGACCTCGAAGCTAGGATCATCCGCGCCATCGGCGATCCAGCCCAGCGTTTCGCGGAAGACAAGCTGCGCATGCTCCGCGCCGTACGGTTTGCCGCGCGATTCCAGTACGTAATCGAGGCCGAGACGCTGGCCGCGATCCAGCACCATGCCCACGAAATCCAAATTGTCTCGCGTGAGCGCGTTCGCGACGAACTCACCAGGATGCTGATCGAGGGCCATGCCCGGCGCGCATTTCTCCTGCTGGATGAGTGCGGCTTACTGCATGAAGTCCTGCCAGAGATTACGTCGATGAAGGGCATCCAGCAGCCTCCGGAGTTCCATCCCGAGGGTGACGTTTTTGTTCACACGCTGCTGCTGCTGGAAAACTTGCCGCATCCTTGCTCACCAACGCTGGCTTGGGGCGCTCTGCTGCACGACGTAGGCAAGCCCGCAACTTTTCGCGTGGCGCCTGACCGCATCCGTTTCGATAATCATGTGGATGTGGGCGTCAAGATCGCCGAGAACATCTGCGGACGCCTGAGGTTCTCGAACTCCGATACGACGCAGGTGCTTGCTCTGGTCGACAATCACATGCGCTTCAGTCACGCCACGCGGATGAATCAGTCGACTCTGAAGAAATTTCTCCGCATGCCCGGCTTCGACGAACATCTCGCGCTGCATCGCGCCGACAGCCTGGCCAGCCATCGCAACCTGAGCACGTATGAGTTTGTTCAGAAGAGGCTCGCCGAGATTCCTCCGGAGAAAATTCGCCCGCCGGCGTTGGTCACCGGCGACGACCTGATCGCTGCCGGATACGCGCCTGGGCCAAAGTTTCGTGAGATTCTTGAGGCCGTCGAAGACGCTCAGCTCGAAGGACGATTGCTTTCGCGCGACGCAGCGCTCCAGTTCGTGAAATGTGAGTTTCCGATCTGAACACACAGGGTTGACGAACACTGCATACTCGATCGGAGTGCTAGAATCGAAATCTCCGTTGGACGTTGATGGCAGTGGTAAGTTCTGACGAAGGAGCCTCAGTGGAACCGGCAAGCGCAGGATTGGAAAAGATTGTGCTCGGCTCGTTGCGGCGTGTGCCACCGGGCGAAGCCCCTAAGCTTGCCTGGCCCTTGGTTTGCGGTTCGAAGGTGGCCGAGCGCACGCGCGCTCTGGAGTTCGCCGGCGCGGTGCTGCGCGTCGAGGTTCCCGATGCCGGCTGGAAGCGTGAGATGCAGGGCCTGGCACCACGCTACCTCGCGCAGCTCAATCGTTACGCCGGCCAAAAAGTGGAGAGGATTGAATTTGTGATTCGGCAGGGCTGAACCCGGCAATCGTTTTTCAAACACGGTTTTCCACCAAAGCCAAAACACAGAGCATGAAAGTCACAGAAAAAGACGTTGCCTACGTGGCCGATCTGGCCAACCTGGAGCTTTCCAGGGAAGAACGCGCCGGCATGGTGCGAGATCTCAATTCAATTCTCGATTACATCGACAGGCTCAACCAGCTCGACACGTCGAACGTCGAGCCGATGGCGCAAGTGTCGGACCGCTACGGCGTCGACGAATCCAAGCAGGGCAGCGAAAGATTTGCGTATGCTAATCGCGAGGATGTACCCGAAGGCCTGCGCAAGTCTTTGCCACAGGAAATCGCGCTGGAGAACGCGCCGGATGCGGACGGGACGTTCTTCCGAGTTCCTAAGGTGATCGAAAGATAGTGATCACTAACCGCTCTTAATGTCCATGGAACTGACCCAATTCACCATTGACTCGGCCCGCTCCGCCATACAAGATCGCAAGACGACCGCGCTCGCTCTCGCCGAGGCGCACTACGCGCGCATTCAGAAAGAAGATGGAAAAATCGGTGCGTTCCTTACTCTCTGCAAAGAGCGCGCACTAGAGCAAGCCGACCACATTGACCGCATGGCCGCCGAGGGCAAGCCATTGCCACCTTTGGCCGGTGTGCCTGTGGGAATCAAGGATGCGATGTCAACTCGGGGAGTGCGCACCACGGCAGGATCGAAGATTCTCGGCAAGTACGTCCCGCCTTACGACTGCACGGCGGTCGCGCGCATGGAGGCTGCGGGAGCTGTGGTACTCGGCAAGACGAATTGCGACGAGTTCGCCATGGGCTCGTCGAACGAGAACTCGGCGTTTTATCCCGTGCGCAATCCTCGCGATTTGAACCGCGTACCGGGGGGATCTTCCGGCGGTTCGGCAGCGGCCGTTGCCGCGGACATGGCTGTGGTCGCCCTCGGTTCGGACACAGGAGGGTCGATCCGGCAGCCAGCATCGTTCTGCGGCGTGGTGGGACTGATGCCAACCTACGGTCGCGTATCGCGTTACGGGCTGATCGCGTTTGCGTCTTCGCTCGATCATATTGGACCACTGGCGAAGACAGTAAAAGACGCAGCCATCGTGCTGCGCACGATTGCCGGGCGCGATCCGATGGATTCGACATCTGCAGATGTGCCAGTGCCAGACTGCGTGGGCGAATTGGAAAAGCCCGTACGCGGCCTGAAGCTAGGCGTTGCGAAAGAATATTTCGGCTACGGACTCGACGATGAAGTCCGCCAAGCGGTTGAGTCGGCGATCGACAAGCTGAAAAGTTTGGGCTGCGAGGTGGTGCCGGTTTCGCTGCCGCACACGCCCTATGCGATTCCGACTTATTATTTGATCGCAACCGCCGAAGCGTCTTCGAATCTTGCCCGCTATGATGGCGTGCGCTACAGCTATCGCGCGCCGGGAGTGAAGTCGCTCTCCGAGATGTATCGCCGCAGCCGTGACGAAGGTTTCGGCGCCGAAGTGAAGCGCCGAATCATGCTCGGCACTTACGCGCTAAGCGCAGGTTATTACGACGCTTATTACCTGAAGGCGCAGAAAGTGCGGACTTTGCTGACCCGCGATTTCGAAGAAGCCTTCCACAAAGTGGATGCGATCGTGACGCCGACGAGTCCGACGGCAGCGTTCCGACTCGGCGAGAAATCGAATGATCCGCTGGCCATGTATCTGGCTGACATCTACACGGTAACGGCAGATTTAGCAGGGATTCCCGGCATTTCAATTCCATGTGGCGAGACGAAAGAGAAGCTGCCGATTGGATTGCAGATTCTTGGGAAGCATTTTGACGAAGCGACGATTCTGCGCGTGGCGCATGCGTATGAGCAGGCCGCTTAGATTGGTTTGTAGTAACACTCACCGGCGCAGGCGCGGCAAAGCACTTTCTCGTCGGTCCGCACTTCTCTTCGGAAGTTGATCCCCTCCCCGCACGCTTCACAAACCACGCGCTCCCCTTTGTATCCGGGAAACTCTTCGGGAGGTAAATCCACCTTTACCCACTGCGTGGTAAAGAGATCGCCATCTGGAATTTCGCGATAGGCAAGCATCTGCTGCTGGTTCTTGTCCGCGATCTCGGGATGCATCTGCCGGGCAAGCGCCTTGGAAGATTCTCTTGCTGCGATGCGGATCGCCTTGCCGGTGCTGACGTCCACAAACGTTGCGGCAACTTTTCCCCAGTCGCGAAACTTCAGGGCGCGCTTGCCAAGACGGCAACCAGTGACCACGGCAACAGCGTCGGTAGCGCAGCGGTCGATCTCGACAAAGGTAACGAGCCGCTTGCGGTCTTTGCCGCGCGGATCGTTAATCTCGAGTTTGGCCAGGCCCAGCATCGCTAGCCGCACGCCGAGGACTTGCCCCGCGCAGAGATGTCCGTGGGCCTGCTCGGCGTCGCAAAGATATTCGTCAAGGGATTTCATTAGAGCCGTCAGCTCTCAGCCGTTAGCTTAACATCGCGCAAGCCTACTTCCTGCGCCAGCGCACGCCGTCCTTGGTTTGCTCGATTATGATCCCCGCAGCGGTTTGGGTTTCTGCGCGGATTGCATCAGAGGTCTTAAAGTCGCGCGCATTGCGGGCCGCCTTCATCTCGTCGATCCGCTTCTCGATCTGAGCATCAGACCACTGGCCGGATTGCACCGCCTCCCGCAGTTCCGCGCTGATGTCCTGACCGCGTCCCTCGGTCGGGGCCCAATCGAAAACCTGTTTCATCTTGAAGCCATCGTCATCTTTAAGCACAGCGAAAATCTCATCGAATTTCTCCAGCGCAGCGAGCATCGGCGCAGCGTCGTCCTTCTTGACCTGGCCGGCATCGAGAGCTGAATTCGCACTGCGCACCATCTCGAATATTGCGGCCTGCGCCTGCGCAGTGTTGAGATCATCGTCGAGCGATGCCCGCATGCGGTCGATGGTCTCGCTGGCAAGCCTTTGCATCTCCGGGTTAGAGCCAGGCGGAAAATTCCCCGCTCTCAAGCGCTGGCGGAAATTGCGCAGACGTTCCACCGAGACCGCGGCTTGCTTTAGCCCATCGAAAGTGAAGTTGAGCTGGTTTCTGTAGGGAACCGACGTGAGCAGGTACCGAATGGACGACGGCTTATGCCCCTTCAGCACCAGATCGCGCAGTGTGTAGAAGTTCCCCAGTCTCTTCGACATCTTCTCGCCCTCAACCAACAGGAAACGCACGTGGAACCAAAAGCGCGCAAATGTCTTCCCCGTGAGTGATTCTGATTGTGCGATCTCGTTTTCATGATGCGGGAAGACAAGGTCTTCACCGCCAGCGTGCAGATCGAAGCTCTCGCCCAGTTCCTGCATCGACATGACCGAGCACTCCAGGTGCCAGCCGGGGCGTCCCGGCCCAATCGAGGTATCCCAGAAAGCCTCGCCCGGCTTGGGCGCCTTCCACAGCGCGAAATCGCGCGCGCTATCTTTATCGTATTCGTCAACGTCCACACGGGCACCGTCGAGCATTCCGCCGAAATCTTTCTTCGAGAGTTTTCCGTACTGCGGGAAGCTTGCGATACGGAAATAATATGATCCCTCATCGGTGCGGTAAGCGATCCCCTTCTCGACCAGCTTGGCCACGAAATCCGCCATCTGCGCAATTTGTTCGGTGGCGCGCACCAGCGTCGGCTGCTCGATTCCAATCAGGGCAGAGTCTTCCAGAAATACTTTTTCATATTTCGCCGTGTATTGCTGAACGCTCACTCCATCGCGTGCCGCGTTGTGGATGATCCTGTCGTCCACGTCCGTAATGTTCATGACGTAGCGCACCTTGTAGCCAGATTGCCGCAAGAATCGCTGCAGCATGTCGACCGCAAGAAAGGTTCGGAAGTTGCCGATATGTCCGTAGTCGTAGACGGTGGGGCCGCAGGCATACATGCGGACTTCCTTGTCGCCGAGGGTGCGGAACTCCTCGACCTGCGAGGACATAGTGTTGTAAAGGCGTAAGGTCATAGTGATTATGGGGTGCAGAGATGAACCATCAATTCTAGGGGGATGCGAGAAAAAGGGTCAACTGGCGCGGCCGGCGGCGGAACTGTGCTGAGGCAAGGCGTGAGAGTGCGCCCGCAGCCGGTGTTGTACAAGAAAAACATAATGCAGCGCGGAGATTATCGTGAACGCGAATGTAGCGCGCAAGAAGACAGTACGTGTAATCCAGATCCAGCGCACCGGCCGTATGGAAGACAGCATCACGAAGAACACAGCGGCAATTTGCGAGAAAGTATTAGCTTTTCCGAAGATGCTGGGCCGGAAGTCGCGCAGTCCCGCGATGGCAAACAGCACGGCACTGGCGGCCAGGATTGAAATATCGCGGCTGAAGACCAGCACCGTAAACTTCCACGGAATCTTGTGCAGAATGGAGAGCACCAGAAACATCGTGCTCAACAAGAGCTTGTCCGCAATGGGATCGAGATATTGCCCGAGCAGAGTCTGCTGGTGCAGCTTGCGAGCCAACAGTCCATCCAGGCCGTCGCTGAGTCCGGCAATCACAAAAAGCACCAGCGCCCAGAAATAGCGGCCTTCCACCAATTCAATCACGATGAACGGAACAAAAATCATCCGCAGCAGCGTGAGTTGGTTAGGCGCAGTGAATATTTGCGACAGTTTCATGCCGGATCTCCGGTCTGACCCTCGGGGGAATGAAGCGAAGAGCCGGATCTGGCGATGTGATCGACTCCTCCGTTTACTCCTGCAGAACCCAGCAGCGCGACGGGATCAAGCCCGGTCTTGGCCGCGAAGCGCTGCGAGAGCGAAGGCAGACTGCCGTCGGGAAGGTCCAGTTCAATGCGTTCAATCCGGTGCATCGGGAAGAAGACAACCGCGGGACTGAACGGTTCGCCGTCTTTCACCATCACCACCAGATCTTCAAAAGACGCCAGCTCGATCCCGCTCATGCTAAGTCCTTGCGGAGCCAGTGCCAGAATCATTCCCCAGAATTTGTCCCGCGGATTCCCCAGCGTGACCACCACCATGGCTCCGGGCAAGAAAGGACCGCGGGCATGCGCGTCAGCGGCGGAACTGTCGTTATCTCGCTCAGAGTCTTTCGGCATGGAAGGATGTTACGATTGTCGCCGCCGCAGGCAAGACTTTGCAACTGGCAATCGCGGTTCATCCCGCGGCCAACTCTTCGCCCCGTTCAGCATTGCGAAAGCGGTCCGCTGCCATACGCACTAACTGCTGACGCCGGCGTCGCTGAAAGACTGATGCGGATTGCCGATTGCTGCGGCCAAGTCACGCAGGAACTCCGCTGCCCGCGCCCCATCCACCACACGATGATCGCTCGAAAGCGTCAAGGTCATCATGGGACGGACGCCAGGATGGCCGTCAACCGGCACGACTCGGTCCGCGATCCCTCCGACCGCTAGAATCGCGGCTTGGGGCGGGATGATGATCGCGGTGAAGGCATCGACTCCGTACATGCCGAGATTGCTGATCGTGAAAGTGCCGCTTGCAAGATCGGCCGGACGCAGCTTGCCGCTCCGTGCGCGTTCTGCCAGGTCTCGCCGCTGCACCGCGATCTCGCCGAGTTCGACTCTGTCGGCATTGCGAATTACCGGCGCGACAACGCCATCATCAACCGCCATCGCCAGTCCAATGTTGATTTCGGCATTGGCGCGAACACCTTCGCCGGTCCAGCTTGCGTTCATGCGCGGGTGCTTCTGGAGAACTCGCGCAACCAGCGCCACCAGTAGATCGGTGTAGGAGAGTTTCACTCCGCGCGATTGTTCAATCTTGGGCCCGAGCTTCTGCCGCGCCTCGTTGAGGGCGACTGCGTCCACTTCGCGGACGATGAAGAAATGCGGGACCGTCGTCCAACTCTGCGTGGTGCGCTCCGCCATGCGCCTGGAGATGGGGCTGCCGCTGTCGACCGCTGGGGGTTTCGATTCCGCGGCGGCGAGAATGTCGGAAGCTAGGATTTCGCCGCTCGCGCCTGATCCGCGCACATCGGAGAGATTGACGCCGCGTTCGCCGGCGAGGCGACGCGCTTTGGGAGAAATCTTAACGGCATTTACGGCTTGGGTCGTGGATGTCGTTGAATCCAGAGGTTGATTTGCTGACGCTGCAGTTGAGATCGCAGAACCCGTGGTCGCGGCAGTAGTCTTTCTTCCCGATCCGATAGCGACTTCATCCGCCGGAGGCGTTTCTCCGGGACGCACGATCCATGCGATGGTTTGGCCTACCGGCACTTCGGTCCCAGCCTGCACCTTGATGCCGGCAAGGACGCCGTCGCCGGGGGATTCGATCTCCATCACAGCTTTGTCGGTTTCAATCTCAAGCAGCGGTTCGCCTTTGACGACGGCCTCGCCCTCTTTTTTCCGCCACGAAATAAGCTTGCCCGTTTCCTGCGCCATCTCGAGCGCCGGCATCACGACACTGATCGCCATAGTTGTTCGCGCTCTCTCAGTCAGTCACCCACGCCAACCCGCTCCTGCCTGGAACTGGCTTCGATCAGCTCGCGCACGCGCGTGTTCGGCTTCGATTCCGTTTCACGGATTGCGGGAAGCGGACCATCCACCGTGAAATAGTGTCTCCCGGCTACCAGAAGCTCTTCGGCGGGGAAGCGCGTGATGATCTCGTGGCCGGTTTCGGTGACCACGATTTCTTCTTCGATGCGAGCCGCGCTCCATCCATCCGTCGAGGGCCAGAAAGTTTCGAGCGCGAACACCATCCCCGGCTTGATTTCGCAGGGGTGATCGAGCGAGACGAGACGGCTGATCACGGGCTTTTCCCAGATCGCCAGGCCGATGCCGTGACCGTATTGCAGGGCAAAGCAGGCTTCTTCATTGGGGAAGCCAAACTCCTGCGCCTTCGGCCACACGGCGGCAATCTCGGCCGTGGTACGGCCCGGGCGCACGAGTTCAATCGCGGCGTCAAGATAATCGCGGCACCGCTTATAGGCGTCGTTCATGGCATGCGAGGCGTATCCAATGGTGAAACAGCGGTAATAGCAGGTACGGTATCCCATGTAAGAGTGAAGAATGTCGTAGTACACGGGATCTCCCGGACGGAGCACGCGATCGGAGAAAACATGCGGATGAGGATTGCAGCGCTCTCCGGAAATCGCATTCACAGCTTCCACATATTCGGAGCCGAGATCGTAGAGCACCTTGCTCACCAGTCCCACCGCCTGGTTTTCGCTCATGCCCGGCTTCATGGCGCGATAGAGTTCGTCATACGCGGCATCGACCATCATGGCGGAAGTGTTCAGCAACGTGATCTCGTCACGCGTCTTGATCAGGCGCGCTTCCGACATGAGAGCCTGGCCATCGACAACCTTGATTCCTTCTTTCTGCAAAGCAAAGAGAACCGGCAGTTCGATGATGTCGATGCCCACCGGTTCTTTATGCAGGCCGCGCATTTCCAACTCGATGCGAATTTTCCTGGCTACATCTTCTGCCCGCCCCATCTCTGGCGTCATGGCGCCACGCAACACGGAGATTCCGGCACGCGACCGCTCTCCGAGCCAGGGACAATGCAGCTGATGGTGTTTCGCCGCCGATCCGAAATCCCACAAGATCGGTTCGTCGTTTTGCGGAAGGAGCGTGAACCGATTCGCCTTGTCCTGCGCCCACGTGCCGATATGGGTCGCGGTCAGGTAGCGGACATTGTTCATGTCGAAGCACAACAGCGCACCCATCTCAGACTTCTTGAGAAGATCCTTGGCTTTCGCCAGGCGCTCGCTGCGCAGGCGATCGAAGTCAACCCGGTTTTCCCAATCGACGGCCATCGTTCCATATGTGGGCAGAGCCATAAATATCTCCTTACTTTACGTGAAGCCGGCGAGACCCTTCGGCTTTGCTCAGGGCAGGCCGCCGGCGCTACCGGCCGCACAGTGCGCGGGCGGCTTCAAACACGGTCTGCTCGGTGGGCACGGTTGCGTCCTCCAAAGGCGGCGAAAACGGAATTGGAACATGCATCGCGCCCATGCGTTTGACCGGAGCGTCCAGATCGTAGAATGCGCCGGTGGCGATCACCGACGCAAGTTCGGCGGTGACGCCATAGCGTTCGTAGCCCTCGTCGAGCACGATCACACGTGACGTTTTCTTCGCCGACCCAATCAGAGTTTTTTCGTCGAGCGGCCACATGGTGCGCGGATCGACCACTTCGGCGCTGACTCCGATCTCCTCCAGCAACTTAGCTGCGCCCAACGCCACTTGCACCATGCTGCTGGTGGCGATCAGTGTGATGTCCTCGCCCACGCGTTTCACATCGGCCACGCCCAGCGGGACCGTGTAATCCTCCGCAGGCACCGGGCCTTTGAGCTTGTACATCATCTTGTCTTCGAAGAACACAACCGGATTTTCGTCACGAATCGCCGCCTTCAGCAGTCCCTTGGCGTCGTATGGCGTCGACGGGAGAACCACCTTCAAACCGGGAATGTGGCAGAACCAGGCATGCAGCGATTGCGAGTGTTGCGCGGCAGAACGGCGAGTCGCTCCCATCGTGGTCCGCATCACCATCGGCACTCTCCACTTTCCGCCCGACATGTAATGGACTTTAGCGGCTTGGTTGACCATCTGGTCCATGGTCAACGTGATGAAGTCGCCAAACATGATGTCGACCACCGGACGCATTCCAGTCATGGCCGCGCCGACAGCAAGCCCAGTGAAGCCCGCTTCGGAAATGGGAGTATCGAGCACGCGCGCTTTGCCGAATTCCTCCAGCAGGCCGGAGAGAACCTTAAAAGGAGTTCCTGCCTCGGCGACGTCTTCGCCAAGAATAAAGACCGTCGGATCGCGGCGCATTTCTTCCGCCAACGCCTCGCGAATCGCCTGCGCGAACGTCAATTCACGATCGTTTTGCGCATGAGGAAGGGCCTCAAGCATACACGTCCTCGTTCACTTCATCGACGGCGGGATACGGTGCTGTCACGGCGAAGTCGACTGCCTTCTTCATCTCAGCCTCAAGGTCAGCCTGCACGCGTTCAAGCGCTGCCGCATCGGCGAGCTTCTGCTCGACCAGCCACTTCCCGAAATTCGCGATCGGATCGCGCTCCGTTTTCCACATTTGTTCTTCTTGCCTGGAGCGGTAATATTCGCGGTTGATGTCCCCGACGTGATGTCCGTGGTAGCGATAAGTATTGCAGAGCAGGAACGCAGGACCATCCCCGCGGCGGGCGCGATCCGCCAACCGCTGCGCGACGCCATAGACAGCGCGCACGTCCTGACCATCCACGCTGGCGGCTTCCAAGCCGAAGGCAGTCGCCCGCGCGAGGATATCGCCGGCCGTGGTTTCCGTGTAATGCGTGTATTCGTTATAGAGGTTGTTCTCGCAGACATAAATCACGGGAAGCTTGAACAACTGGGCGAGGTTCATCTCTTCATAGAGCACGCCCTGGCCGAGCGCGCCTTCTCCGAAAAAACAAACCACAACGCGGCCGTTACCCAGAGAGCGCGCGGAAAACGCGGCTCCCGTAGCAATGCCGGCGCTGCCGCAGACGATGGCATTCGCCCCTAGATTGCCGGTGGCCGGATCGGCAATGTGCATGGAACCGCCTTTGCCCTTGCAGTACCCGGCTTTCTTGCCCAGCAGTTCGGCAAACATTCGATCGGGGGAGGCGCCTTTCGCCAAACAATGTCCGTGACCGCGATGGGTGCTGGTGATGTAGTCGGTTTGCTCGAGCGCTTCGCATACGCCCACTGCGACCGCTTCTTCACCAATGTAGAGATGCGCCAAGCCCGGCATCAATGCGCGCGTGTAGAGTTCGTTGACTTGGCCTTCGAATTGGCGAATAGCGGCCATCTGCCGATACATGCGGAGCAGTCGATCGACCTTTTCTGAAATCTCTCTTGGCTGAGCGGCAGTCGTCATTTTTGAGCTCATTCTTGTAATCCCGACATCCGCGCCAAAACGTCGAACACGACGGCAAAGTCCAGTTTCTCCCAGCCCATACCGCGGGCTGCAGTCAGGAACTCGTTGCTGACAGCGGTGGTGGGAACGGGAACATTCAGCTTGCGGCCTAACTCCATTGCCAGGAGCATATCCTTCTGCATCATGTTGACGTCGAACCAGGCTTCCTCGGGTTGCTGCAAAACAAAAGGGCCGCGGTACTGGATCATGGGTGAGGCGACAGCGCTGTGAACCAGGACGTCGACCGCAACTTCGCGCGCAATCCCGCTCTTCTCCGCCAGCAGCACGCCTTCGGAAAAAGCCAGCATTTGCACCGCCAGGCTCAGGTTCACGGCAATCTTCATGGCCAGCGCCAGGCCGTTGTCGCCGACGTGCGTTACCTTGGGCCCAATATCCAGCAGCAACGGCTTCAAGCGCTCGAAAGTTTCTTTGCGGCCACCGACCATCACCGAGAGCTTGCCTTGCTGCAGAGTGATCACGCTTCCGGAAACCGGAGCGTCCACCATGTCGGCGCCCTTGTCGCGAACCTTCGCCGCCAGCGCGCGGCTCACTTCCGGGCTCACGGTGCTCATATCAATGTGGAACTTGCCGGCAGTCATGCCAGCGAGCAATCCATCCGGCCCGTCGGTCACCGCCGCGAGCGCTGCGGCGTTCGTCACCATTGTGAAAGTCACATCGGAAGCCATCGCCACGGCCTTTGGAGAATCGGCAAACTCCATGCCTTTGTCGATCAGCCGCTGCGCCTTGGAGCGCGTCCGATTGTATCCGGTCACGGTGTGCCCTTTTTCGAGCAGGCGCGCCACCATGTTGCCGCCCATCACACCGAGACCGATGAATCCAAGTTTGGCCATGCAACAATTTCCCTTTCGCTTGCGAGTCCAACCTGAAGCGCACACTACTTATTGCGACCTATTTTTTCCCCAATGAAGAACAATCCTCCAGCACCTGCTGGAGATGGGCGCGCATAGCTTCGCGGGCCGCCTCCGGATCGCCCTGCAGGATGGCCGCCAGGATTCGCTTGTGATGAAACTGTCCACGCTCCGGTCCTCCGTCCACCAGGAAAATTCGGCTGCGCTGCTCGCGCAAAAGACCGACAATCGAATCCAGTAGCGAGAGAATCAGCGGGTTTCCCGCCGCTTCTGCCAGCGCTAAATGGAAGTCGAGATCCGCTTCCACGTAGGCATCAGGATCATGCAGGCTGCGATCCATCACGGCGACGGCGTCCCGCATGGTGCTCAGCAATTGTTCCTCAATTCGGACAGCAGCCAGGCCCGCGATTTCCGGCTCCAGCACCAGCCGCAACTCCGCCAGGTTCGCCGACCCCTCCTGCGGGTTGATGCGGATCATCAGATCCAGCGATTGCCGAATCGCATTGGAAGTCCCACTCGTCACGAACGTGCCGCGCCCGGAATAGGCCTCGACCAAGCCCTTTTCACGCAATGTCTTCACTGCTTCGCGCACCGCAGTGCGGCTGACGCCAAAGGCCTGCGCCAGGTCGCGCTCCGCCGGTAGTTGGTCTCCAGGCTTGAGCTGGCCCTTCAGAATGGAGTCTTCCACCTGCTGCACAATCTGTTCGTACAGGCGAGACGTCTTAACCGCCCGGTACATTGGCTTGGCAGCTAGAGAATCCAGCGCTTCATTTGTCATTAAGCCCCTCAACTCCATCAGGTCCTATCGATTCGCAAAGCGGCATAGCGGTCCAACCAATCCCGCACAGCAAACGCCTGCCTATTGCATCGAAACCGTCTTGATGTTCATAAACTCGCGTATCCCTTGCACCGCCAGTTCGCGCCCGTGGCCTGAATATTTCACGCCGCCGAAAGGCAGGCGCGGATCGGAAGCCACCATCTTGTTCAGGAAGACCATGCCGGCATCGAGTTCGTTGATGAACCTTTCAGTTTCCGCAGGATCGTTGGTCCAGGCGCTGGCTCCCAGCCCGAAGCGGCTGTCGTTCGCAATGCGGATGGCCTGATCGATATCCTTGGCACGAAAAATGGACGCCACCGGGCCGAAAAATTCTTCCTGGTAAGCCGGCGAATCTTTCGGAATGTCGGTTAGCACCGTCGGCGCATAGAAGTTGCCGGGACGGTCCAGAGGATGGCCGCCGGTCAACACACGCGCGCCGGCAGCCACAGTTTTTTTCACGCCGTCGTCAAGGGAAGAAACAGCGTCGGCGCTGGCCAGCGGACCGAGTTGCGTGCTCTCCTCAAACGGATCACCCACGCGCAAGTCCTGCATGCGTTGGACGAACTTACGCTCAAACTCGGGGGCAATTTTTTCCGCCACGATAAAGCGCTTGGCCGCAATGCACGACTGACCATTATTCTGAACTCTCGCGTCGACTGCGGTCGCAACTGCTGCGTCCAGATCGGCACTGGGCATCACGATGAAAGGATCACTGCCGCCCAGTTCGAGCACAACTTTCTTGATTCGCCGGGCTGCGGAAACTCCAACTTGAATTCCAGCCTGCTCACTGCCGGTTAAGGTAGCGGCGACGACCCGGGAATCGTTCAGGATGCCATCGACCGGACCAGAGCCGATCAGCAGCGTCTGGAACACGCCTTCGGCAAAACCGGCACGCCGAACGATGTCTTCAATCTTCAGCGCGCATTGCGGGACATTCGAAGCATGCTTCAGGAGCCCGACATTACCCGCCATCAGCGCCGGCGCCACGAATCGAAACACCTGCCAGAAAGGAAAGTTCCACGGCATGATGGCCAGGATGGGGCCAATCGGCAGATATCGGATGAAACTGCGTTTGGCTCCAGTCTCCACAACTTCGTCGGCCAGAAATCTCTCGGCGTTCTCCGCATAGTAGCGGCAACCGGTAGCGGACTTCAGCGTCTCGGCCGCTGCGGCCTTCAAAGGCTTGCCCATTTCGAGCGTCATCAAACGGGCGCATTCGTCCTTTTCTTTTTCCAGAATCTCGGCCACACGCATTATCTTGGTGGCTCGCTCCGCGAACGAAGTCCGCCGATGGTCTCGGAAGGCCGATGCCGCCAGCTGCAGCTTCTGCTCAATTTGTGCCGCGGTCAAAGGCTCGAAAGTCTTTAGGACTTTGCCGGTCGCAGGGTTCGTGGTCGCTATAGCCATGCTGGATTCTTTCCTTGAGCCGGGTAGCGGCGGCCCAAGTTGTGCAGGCCAAGCCAGCCTGCTCTCTTGGGGGAGGGCAGACTGTCTTGTGGTCGGACCAGAATACTACTTGACTGGTGGCCCACGTCAAGGGTATATCTTCCAATCGCAACTTGGTTCGCAAACAAAAAGCCAATTTCGGTTGTATGAGTGTCGGAACCAAGGAAAAAGTTCGTCCCGATTTGGAGGCTGCAATGCATTCTCCGTTGAGTGGCATTCGTGTTCTAGGGATCATCTGTGTGGTACTTGCCATCTCTCTTCCGGTGCTTCCCCAAACCACCATGGGCCGCATTCTCGGGATTATTAGTGATCAGTCCGGCGCAGTTGTGGCCGGAGCCACGGTGGTCATCACCGATGTTCAGCGCGGCACTTCGCGAACCCTTGCCACCGACGCCTCCGGGGGCTTCGCTGCTCCCGATCTGATCCCGGGAACCTACAAGATCCGCGTCCAAGCCAAGGGCTTCAAGTCGGTGGAGCGGACCGCGGTGACGATCGAGGTCGCAACTGACGTGCGCGCCGACTTCACTCTGCAACCGGGCAACGTTTCCGAAGTGGTGACGGTGGTGGAAGAGGTTCCCCTGGTCAATACCACCTCCGCCACTCTGGGCGGAACGCTGAGCAACCAGGAGATCAATGACCTGCCGTTAAACGGCCGCAACTATGAAAACCTGTTGCAGCTTCGTCCCGGCGTGATGCGGTATCCCGGCGGCGGATTCTCAACGACCAGCACGAATGGCTTGCGCGCAGAAGACAATGCCTACCTGGTCGAAGGTCTTTACAACAGCGAGCCCTTCTCCGGCCAGGACATCGTCAACGGATCTGGCGTAGTCGGAGATTCGGCAACTATCCTGCCTATTGACGCCATTCAGGAATTCAACATCCAGGAAAATCCTCCCGCTGAGTACGGATGGAAACCGGGCGCGATTGTGAACGTCGGTTTGAAATCGGGTACGAATTTGCTGCACGGCACGGCCTTTGCTTTCGGCCGCGACGGGGCGATGGATGCGCGCAACTATTTCAACTGCTCCGGTAATCCATGCGCCTTCGGACAGAGTCCCGCTCCGAAAGTGGCCCGGAGCCTGGAACAGTTTGGCGGCAGCCTGGGCGGCGCCATTATCAAAGATAAAGCGTTCTTCTTCGGCGCCTACGAGGGCCAACGCTACGACATCGGAAACTCGTTTGGGGGCGTCAGCAGCCCGTCGATGGTGTCGCTGCCCACCCCATCGACACCCACGTGCACCTCTGTGCCGGGCGACTGCGGCGGTAGTATTCCGGATGCGATTGCCGATCTGTTGGCCAACGGCTACACGCCTGCGACCATCAGCCACGCCGCCCAGCTAATCTCGGGCTGCACGGTTTCTGCAGCTGGTGTGGTAACGTGCGACGGCACGGGCTTCCCCACGAATAACAACCCGACCATCAATATCGTGAACGGATTCCCCAACCAGGTGGGTGTCGACAACGCGCTCGGCAAGGTGGATTACACCCTCAACCAACGCAACTCCGTGAGCGGCATGTATTTTTATGGGAACAATTCCGGGACGGTCGAAGATTTTCCGGAAATGCAAACGCGGTGGCGGTCCAAGATTCACACTCGCGCCCAGGTGGTGGGAGGGAACTGGATTTGGACCCCCAATGCACGCTGGGCGAATGAAGCCAGGGTCGGCTATAACCGGCTCTACCAGCCCACGCTGCCCGGCGATTTGAATGTGCCGGCATCCACTTATGGCCTCAACACTGGCGTGAGCGGCCCTTTCACCGGTGGCTTGCCCCGCATCGGCTTTGCCGGAGCCTTCATCCCGGGGTTGGGGGCCTTCAAGTGGCCGAAATTCCAGGGACCGGATACGAGATTCCAATTCATCGACCATGTTTCCTATACCGCGGGCAAGCATGCCCTCAAATTCGGTGGTGATCTGCATCGTGATGGCGTCAGTGGCGGCGCTTTCGGCAACGCCCGGGGTAGCATTACCTTTCTGGGCGGCAACGCCATAACGGCGGGAGCCGGATCGACGGCGCTCGAAGATTTTTTCGCCGGTCTTCCTTTCAAGGCATCTGTACAAACCGGCGATCCCCGACGGCAAATCCACAACTGGTCTTATGCGTTGTTCGCCCAAGACGACTTCCGCGCTACCAAGAACCTGACGGTCAACTTCGGGGTGCGTTACGAGTTCAGTTCGGTGATCAAGGAAGCGCACAACCAGCTGGGCAATTTCGATCCCAATTCGACCACCGGATTGATTCAAGTCGGCATGAACGGCGTCAGCGGTCCCTACAACCCTGATCGCAACAACTTCGGCCCGCGCTTCGGCTTTGCCTGGGACGTCACCGGCAAAGGCAACACAGTGCTGAGAGGCGGCGTCGGTTTGATGTATGAGTCAGTGAATTGGGAATCGTTCCTCGCCTTCAACAACAGCTTCGGCCTGTCCAACGTTCCCACCGGGGCGATCATCTCCGGTACGGGAACTACTAATGCGACCGCCGGAGGCACGATCACGGCGGGCAATCTCGCAATCTCTCCCGCCGTCATTCCTTCGTGGGACAGCAGCACCAGCCCGCTCTATGGCGACGTCAGCGGAACCACGATCAACTGCGACCCCTTTACGCGCCCGCTCGGCGGCCTTGGCTCGGGTCCCTGCCCCATCATGAGCGTGGTCCGCAACCTGAAGACTCCCTACATCTGGAACTGGAGCCTGAACGTCCAGCACGCGTTTACACCGAATCTATCGCTGGAGGTTGCCTATGTCGGCAATCGCGGTACGAATTTGACCGGCATTCGTGATATCAACCAGGAGACGCCGAGCGCCACCGATCCCGACGATCCGACCACCCGGCCATACACTGCAAACGGTAAGTTTCCCTTCCTGAGCAACATTTTCCAGATGGGAAACTTCTACCGCTCGAATTACAACGGGCTGCAGGCGACGTTGAACGCGCGCAACTACCATGGCCTGAGCATGGTCGCGGGTTACACCTACGCTCATGCCTTGGACGATGTGGGAGCCAACTGGGATTTTGGCGCGGGATACGGCCTGCCACAGGATTCCACCCACGTCGCGCAGGAATATGGCAACAGCGATTTCGACATTCGCCATCGCCTCACGCTTTCTCTCAGCTACGCCATCCCCGGGAAGAAAGGCCACGGTCAGATGCTGGAAGGCTGGGAGATCAACACCATCGCTACCATTCAAAGTTCGCAGCCTTGGGGACCGATTGATTTGACGACTGATCTCACGGGCCTCGGGGGGTTGCCGGTCAGCCCACCGCAGGCTACGCCCCAGCGCTGGGACTTTTTTGGCAAGCCCTCCGACTTCAAGTCAGGGTCAACGCCGCTGCCGTTTTTCCCCGGCACCAGCAATCCGGCCTGCGTGGCGCTGGCCACGACTCCTGACTTGCTGGCCTCACTCGGAACTTGGGGATGCTATGCCAAGGGCAGCTCCATCATGATTCCGCCGGCCGCTGGGACGTTTGGCACGATGAGGCGTAATCTCTTCCCCGACTCGGGTTTCCGGAATCTGGATTTCTCGCTGGCCAAGAACTTTCATTTCGGAGAACGGCTGCGCGCGCAGTTCCGGGCGGAGTTCTTCAACATTCTGAACCACCCCAATTTTGCCAACCCCTATGGCGGACAAAACGGGTATGGGCAGAACGACCCCGGGGCGCCAGGGTTCGGCTGCGGATGTACAACTCCCGACGTGGCGGCCGCCAATCCTGCCGTGGGTTCAGGTGGGCCGCGCTCCATACAGTTGGGGTTGAAGTTGACGTTCTAGCCGTACGTCAGGCTTGAGGGGGTGAAAGAGGGCTGGACGCAATTCCGTCCAGCCTTTTTTCGTAGATTGCTCGTGTGGGCGAGCCAGAAGGAATGGGCTAGGTATGAAAATAGCGAAGCTGTTTTCGTTCACGTCTTTGTTGATATTCTTCGCTTTCATTTCTAACGATGCTTCCGCTCAAAAAGAAGAGCGTCGCGAGCGCACCATCGACGAGATCAAGACCGAGGCTATCCACCGCGCCGAGGTGGGACAATACCCGCTCATCGCACTCGATCCCGGCGACATCAAGGAAGCCTTCAACTCCATCCATACCCGCGATAAAGACGAGTGGGCTGCGGCTTTCATAGGAGTGGCCGATCGCTACATGAATGAAGCCAAGTCGCTGGAGAAAACCGACCCGACGAAAGCGAACGCCGACTACATCCGCGCGTGGCGCCTTTATTCCTTCGGACGCTGGCCCATTCCGGCGTCCCCGGGCAAGCAGCGCTCTTATGAAAAAGCCATCGAAGCGTTTCTGGCGCATGCGCGTTTCTTCGATCCGCCGCTCGAAGTCGTACATATTCCTTTCGAAGGAAAAGAAATCATCGGCTACCTGCGCTTGCCGAAGAATGCAAAAGGTCCGGTGCCGCTGGTAATCGCGGTGAACGGTCTGGATAGCCGCAAGGAAGATCTTGCCGAAAGTTTCGGCGCGATTCTTCCCTTTGGCGTCGGTTATCTCGCGGTCGATGGCCCTGGGACCGGGCAAGCGCCCATCAAAGCCAGTGAGACTTCCGAGCGCTTGTTCTCGCGCGTGATTGATTACGTGCAATCCCGTCCCGAGATTGACCAGAGCCGCCTTGCGTTCCACGGCGTGAGCTGGGGAGGGTACTGGGCCACGAAGATGGCAATCGTCGAGCACGCGCGCCTGCGTGGCGCAAGCGCGCAGTCGCCTATGGTCGATAGATCGTTCACGAAGGATTTTCTGATGAACTCGCTGCTGGGGAATCGCGAATATTTGTTCGATCAGGTGCCCGCACTCATGAACATTCTGGAAGGCGTACACACGCTGGATGAAATGGGCGAGTATCTGCCCAAGATGTCGCTGGTGCAGCAGGGACTGCTGGGCAAGCCGATGGCGCCCATGCTCATTCTCGCGGGAGTCAACGACACGCAGGTTCCCATCGACGACGAATATCTCCTGCTGAGCAAAGGCGACGTGCCCAAGGAAGCCTGGATTAATCCTCACGGCGGGCATCTCGGGCGGCAAGTTGGAGTGTGGCCCGATCCCCGCATCTTCAAAGAGGTGATCATTCCGTGGCTGGTGCGGACGCTTCAACCTGAGCCTGCGAGATAGAGTTGCTAGACAGACGACCAACGATGGATCCCCTTACACCAGCGCAAGCCGGTCTCGTAAAACCCGCACCGGCATCCGGCAAACTGCCCTTGTACCGGGAACTCTGGGTGCAGGTGATGGTGGCCATTGCTCTGGCAATCGTTCTCGGCTACGTGAGCCCGGCCCGCGCGATTGCCATGAAGCCGCTGGGTGATGCGTTCATCCGCGTGATCACGATGATCATCACCCTGATCATCTTCTGTACCGTGGTCACCGGCATCGCCGGCATGGAAAACCTGAAGAAAGTTGGCCGTGTCGGTGGCGTGGCGCTTGTCTACTTCGAAGTCGTTTCCACCATCGCCCTCCTGATCGGACTCCTGGTGGGCAACGTCGTGCGCCCGGGCAGCGGCTTTAACGCAAACGTAGCCACCCTGGACGCCAAAGCAGTCGCCGACTACGCCGGTCAGGCAAAAGCGCAAAGCGTCGCTGAATTTCTGATCCACATCATCCCGACGACGGTGTTCGACGCCTTCGCAAAAGGAGATATTCTCGAAGTGGTTTTCGTTTCCTTGCTGTTCGGCTTTGCGCTGTCGGCCGCCGGAGCGCGCGCCAAACCCCTGGTCGAACTCGTCGACTCCCTCACTCATGCCGTGTTCGGCGTGACTAAGATTCTGATGAAATTCGCGCCCATTGGAGCTTTCGGCGCCATGGCCTATACGGTCGGCAAGTTCGGCCTGGCTTCGCTCGGTCCACTCGCCAGGCTGATCGCAACCTTCTGGCTTACCTCGATTTTCTTCGTCGTAGTCGTACTGGGAGCCATCGCCTGGGCCGCCGGCTTTAACATCTTTCGCTTTCTGGCATACATCAAGGACGAGATCCTGTTGGTGTTGGCGGTAAGTTCCTCCGAGATCGCAATCCCCAACTTGATGGACAAGCTTGAGAGGCTCGGGTGCTCCAAGTCTCTCGTTGGACTGGTGGTTCCAACCGGCTTTACCTTCAACACCGATGGAACAAGCCTGTACATGACGATGGCTGCCCTGTTTGTGGCCCAGGCGACCAATACCCATCTGACCCTGACGCAACAACTCACCATTCTCGCGGTAGCGGTTCTCACCTCCAAGGGGGCGAGCGGCGTACAAGGCGCATCGTTCATCGCGCTCGTGGCCACGCTCTCTGTGATCCCGAGCATTCCCGTTGCAGGCATGGCGTTGATTCTCGGAATTGATCGCTTCCTGAGTATGTTCAGAGCCTTGGTCAACATGATTGGGAATGGAGTAGCAACGCTCGTCCTGGCGCGTTGGGAGGGAGAATTGGAAAGCGAAACCCTCAGGCAACAGTTAGCCAGACCGGCTTAAAGCCCTATCGTTTGTTTGCCTGGAAGTGACGGAGAGTAGAGCCTCATAGTGTTATCAGGGTTGAAGACCTACCAGGCGATCCTTGCAACCGACGCCGACGCTGCCCGCGTCCGGGCGCTCATTGCCTACAAAGATTTCCTCACGCTCTGGAAAGACGGGGATCCTGATATCCCCATCGCTTTACTTTTGCCGATTTTGCGAACTCTGCTTTAAGAAGTGGTCGGCGACTACGGCGGGCTGCTCGACGATGCGCTTTTCCTCGATGCAAACCGCGAGCCGGATGAATTCGGCCATGCTCCAAGCCAGCGGAGTTGCGCTCCCAGTGCCCGAGCCAAAGACAAAGCGGGATTCTGTCGGGTTGGCTTGATCCCAAATCTGCTCCGGAATCATTCCACCTGAGTTGGCAAAGTTTGCCATGGCATCGAGGTAGCTTGTGGCATCGCGGCCCCGGGCAACCTCATACTCTCCGCGCTCTCCGGTGAAGATAGGCCAGATTCTCCCGATACCTTGGCCGAGCCAGGGACCTCCAAACAAAGTTTCTCCGTAGCCATCATGGTTGTAACGCCGGAAACTGGGACCACTTGGGGTCTGCACACGGATGGTCGAGTCGATAACCTTCAGCGAACGCTCGATGGCGGGATCATCGGCAGAACGAATCCCGAGCCTCACCAATTCGAGGAAGCCGGCATCCACCACATCTCGTTCGTCCCACGTTCCTCCGCCATTGCGAACGTCGAGTTGATAGCCGTCATTGGGGTCGGTATTGTTGTCGATGCGGATGTAGTAACCCTGCGACGCCAGAGTTCCCCCCAGGTGGCCGGTCTTCGTAACCATCCAGTTTTCCAGGTTGCCGGCCCAATTATCGGCAGTCTTAAGATAACGGTCGGCGTCTTCGTTAGCGCCATTCTTGCGCGCTATCTCCGCAGCGCAAACCAGTCCCGCGATCTCGGCGGCAATTGTAGAGGGCGAGTATCCCGGCACTTCCTCCCAGCGTTCCTCTTCGGTTACTGGACCATGAGCGACGACAAATTCGGCCGCGGGGCGGACGTGGCGCTGCCAGGTATCGCCATCGGTCTTGCCCAACTGCCAGGCTAGGATCATCGGGTACGAGACCTCGTCCATCTGAAGCGCAGTCCAGTAGGGCTTGCCGTCGAGCCAGCTGTTTTGGGGGAAACTGCCGTCGGGTTTCTGCTGAACGTTGAAGAGATAATCGAGGGCGCGCTCGGCCGCGGCGCGGTCACCGGCCACTAACATTGCTGTGGCGACCTCATAGAGGTCTCGAGCCCAGATCAAGTGATACCCGCCGACGCCGGGAGCGTCCGCGTTGACTGCAAACCCCCAGGGAATGCTCATGGAAGCAATCATGGCGCCGCGAAAGGTTTTGTCCTCGTGGGCTTTGAGGGTCATGGCGGCAAGACGGAATTGACGGGCGTATCGCTTGTCTACCTGCCGCAAACTGCGGGCGTATTCGTGCCATCCATTCGCATAATCCGCGCTGATTGATGAGAACCCGCTCTTCAGGCTGGCGCGGGCGCTCTCGACGGCAGAGGCGGAAGTAGCGCCGAATCCGAGCGCCAGAGTGAAATGAGAGCCTTGGAGCTTCGCTGCCTGAATGACGTTGCCATTCTCGGCCCGCGCATACGAGAACTCGAGTCGGTGATGCAGCAGCAGATCGGTATAGCCGTCATTCGTACCGGCGAATCCGCTGGTCATTTCTGTGAAGCCGTTGCTGCTTACTAAAGCCGAAGCGATGTCCGCCTTTTCGGCAACCAGCGCATCCCCCTGGCTGTAGCCGGTATCGCCATAGCCGGAATTTTTCAGCGAAGGATCGTAAAGTACATACAGAGAGTAGGCCGGGGACCCGGAAAAGCTCACATCCATTAACAAGCTATCGTGATGCGGATCGGTGGCGTAGGTCTTGCTGATTTGGAAATGGCCGCCGGAATCACTGCTGGTTTGATGATAGACCAATGCATTTTCATCGATCGACGAAAGTGAGTGCAGCATGTCCTTGGACTCGATCCACACAGTTTTCCCATCGCTGACCGCGAACTCCAGCGAATGCACATCGGCGGTATCCAGGCGCGGATAGTAGACCTCGGTCAGGATCCCTCCCTGAAGCGTGAACCAGACGCGAGAATCGGTGGAGGTGGCAGTCCCGACTGCTTCTTTGCTGCCAGGAGTCCAAGTGGGAATCGCTCCGGGAGCGCCTGGGGCTAGCTGGCCCTGAAGCAGCGCCGGAACACTCGCGATGCAAATCAAGAGACGGAAGCAGAGCCCTTTCATTTCCATAGAGAACCTTCCACTCGTTCCAAAACCACGGTCGCTCCTCCTACGCGGAACGAACTCAATTCAACTGATAGATACCCAACGAACGCGAAGCAACGGCAACTCTAATTCCCGGTGCATTCGTGACTACGGCCTCGCCCGTGCCCAATAACGTCGTAACGGATCGAGTCTTGGCGATCGGCGTATCTCCGATGTTGAGTTCTACCGTTCTCGGCATGTCGGCGTTGTTCATCACTACCAGCAATTGCTCGGCGGGGCCGGCCGGGTTTCCCATGTGTTCACGAACGTAGGCGAGAATCTGATCGTCGCCAAAAATGTGAATCAACTTCCCTCCACGCAGGGCGGGATGTTCACGCCGCAGGTCCAGTAGATCCCGGACATGCGTAAACACGTTCTGTTCCTCGGAAATGCGTCCTGCGGAAGTGAAGGCGTTGCGCTTGTCGCCGGGAAAGCCGCCGGGGAAGTCACGGCGGTTGTCGGGATCGTCGCCGCCAGGCATGCCGATCTCGTCGCCGTAATAAATTTCAGGAATCCCTCTCAAGGTCAGCAAAAGAGAGAAGGCCAGCTTCAACTTCTGCGCAGTGGCGCCAGCCTCTCCCATGAACCGCTTGGTGTCGTGATTGCCGAAGAATGTGACCAGGTTTTCGGGATGAGGGAACATCCAGTCGTGGCGCAGAACGTCCTCCAGTTGTTTGGCGGATGCATCCTTCAGAACGACATTACGGATCGTCGAGTAGATCGGAAAATCGAAGACCGTGTCGAGACCGGTGTCGACGCCTTCCGTAGTTTTTCCGCCCACAAAAAATGCGATCACGGTTGGATCGGGGTTGAAAACCTCGCCCACGGTGCGGAAGCGTGGGTAGGTCCGGTGCAAGTCGGCGTGAAAGTCGCGCCAGAACGGGCGGTCGACATACGGGAAGGTATCGATGCGAAAACCGTCGAGTGCGCCCGTCTCCGCCCACCAGAGTGCATTCTGCCTCAGGTATTGCGCAGTGATGGGATCGTCAGTTCCCATATCGGGGAGAGTGTCGGCGAACCATCCTTCGACCGCGTCGCGCCATTCTAGCGGCGGCGCGTGCGGGTCGGTCTCGATGGCAAAGGGTGAGCGGCTGTCCAGATGTTTTTCGCGCATGCCGTGAAACCAGTGATCGGTCGGCGGGTTGTCCACCCATGGATTCGTTGGCCCAACATGATTGGGAACAACATCCAGCAAAACTTTCATGCCTTGCTCATGGGCCGCTTTCACCAGCGCACGATAGTCGGCGAGCGTCCCCAGGTGTTTTTCGACGGCGTACAGATCGATCGCTCCATATCCGTGATAATCCCTGCCGGTCCGATCATCGTTCTGATAGATCGGCGTGATCCAAATCGTCGTGACGCCCAGATCTTTCAAGTACGGCAAGCGCTGCTGAATACCGCGCAAGTCGCCTCCGTGATAGGCGCGTGGCGAAGTGCGGTCATAGGTGCCGGAGTCAGGGAAATTGTTGGCCGGGTCGCCATCGTCGAACCGGTCCGGCATGATCAGGTAGATAACGTCGTCAGGAGAAAATCCGTTGAAGCCGGAATCGGCGGAGGGATGTCTCCCGGCAGGATTCCGTCGCGCAAGGGGAAGCGCAATTTTCTGATGGACGCCGGAAATTGACACGTCCAGCTGGATAGTCCCGGGGGACGCGGTATCCGCGATCGCCAGCCAGACGAAAAGATATCGGCCGCTCAGACCATCCGCCGTCCGGACCACTCGAACTCCGGACGTGCGGGTGGACACATGTGCGTCAGCCAGGTTCTCGCCCCTGAGCATCAGCATGGGATCGGGCAGGCCAATCCACCAGTTCGGAGGCTCAATCTTCTCGACGCTGGGAGCCGCTGAAGCCGAGACCGAAGCTCCATTGCTTGCCTCCGCAACCAGACTTCCTTGCAAAATCGCCAACAGGAAAAGGCAGAGAATGCAGAGTCGATTTGGCAGGGATGCCGGCATGGGGTACACGAAACAAGGAAGAGAGGGAACAGGCAGAGCCTGCTCCCTCTGGCAAGAATGAACGCCCTAGAACGTGAAGCGCACGGCCAGCTGCAATTGGCGCTCGGATGAGTAGCGCGTCGCCGCGGGGTTGGTGGTCGTAGTAATGCCGCCCACAACCGTTCCATTGTTGAGGGCCTGCTGGAAGCTGCCATTTTGGAACTGCGGACGATTCAGCAGGTTAAACACGTCCGCGCGGAACTCCATCTTCAGGCGTTCCCACAACTTGATGTCCTTCATCATGCCTGTATCCCAAGTATGGTAACCGGGACCGAACACGGAATTCCGCCCTAGAGTTCCCGGCCGCGTATTCCCGGGGTCGGTGAAGTTCCCGCTGACCGTGGCCAGTCCGGTGGCGTGGTTGATTTTCACCGAAATCGGCCCGGAAAGGTCGGGACGGTTGTTGGGCGAATCGTTTTGATAGAAGAGGTCAAAAGGCGTACCGGTTTGCAACGTAACGATGTTGTTCCATTGCCATCCCCCGATCACGTAGTCGAGGGCCGTCGGAACATTCGCGGCGAACTGCTTCCCTTTCCCGAATGGAAGCTCATACAGCGACGAGAACACGAAGTTGTGTCGTATGTCCTGATCCGCACTTCCTTTGTTGAGGTTCAGCAGTGGGTTCCCATTCCCATCCACAAAGATTCGTCCGCCCCCGCCGGTTGCGCTGAAGGCCCCGTTCGAATTGTCGATAGTATGGGACCAGGTATAAGCGGCCGTGAACTGCAGTCCCTTAGTCAAGCGACGGGTCAGACTGGTTTGCAACCCGTTATAGGTACCGCTTCCCAGGTAAGCGTACTCGTTGACGCTCCCGCCCAGACCGGGATAGCGCTGAGTCACGCCGCCCACTTGAAATTCCCCAAGTTGCACCGCGTTGGCGTTGAAGGCCGTGGCCAGATTGCTCATCTTCGTGCCCACGTAAGCGATGTCGGCGGCCGTATTTTTCCCCAGTTGTTGTTCGACCTGAAAGTTCCATTGCTGGATGCTTGAGTTCTTGCTGTTGCGCGGATAGTAGATCACGTTGACGTTCGTAGGAGCACTTTCAACTACCGTGTTAATGGGAGGAGGCAGTGGGCCAGTAGCTTGGGTCCAGTCGTTGTTGATAGCACCATAAGGAGGGCCTCCTGGAATCTGGCCGCTCAACGTGATGCGATAGCCGCTTGTAAGTTCAGTGGAGCAGGTTTTGTTCGCTGTCGGACAGGACTCATAGCTTGAGACTCCGTTGAACTCCGGATTGTTGCTTAGTTGGTTGCCGACACCGCCGCGATCGAGGAAGTAAAAGATGCCGTAACCACCCCGGAGCACAGTTTTGCCGGTGCCGTACAGATCGTACGCAAATCCAATGCGCGGCGCCCAGTTGTTCTTATCATTGCTGATCAGGCTTCTCGGTAATCCGGCAGCATCAGCGCTCCCAACTCTGAAGAGCGACCCGGTACCGGCCGGATTCCAGTTCGATTGCTGGTTGCGCGTTTCGTACGGCCACGTATAAAAGTCATAGCGCAAGCCCAGGTTCAGCGTCAGACGATTGTTCACCCGCCAGTCGTCCTGAGCGAAGTAGCCGGTTTCCCAACTGCGGGTCTGGTACAGGCCGTTGAATTGTCCAATCTTGTAGTCTGGGAAGCCTGCCAGTATCTCGGAGACTTCATTGCCGGTGAACCGTCCCGTGCCGGGATACTGGTCGCCCCCAAGGATGAAGTACCCTTTGGCATTGTTGCCCTGTACGAAATTCACCTGCCGGTCGCCGATGTTAGCTCCATACTTGAAAACGTGGTGGCCATGAACTAAAGACACCGAGTCCGCGAACTGGTAGAGTTTTTGCGGAACGTTGTAAGGACCTCCGTCGCCCTGGTATTCAATCTTTTCACCGCCCCCACCGTTGCCGCCGATGAGAACCTGACCGCCCAGCAGCGGGGTCGGGTTCGCTCCCGGAATTCCGATCGCAGCTCCCAGTCTCTGGCCGATGAGCGGAGGATTGTAGCCATAGGTTGTGCTGATGTAGCCGAAGCGGAATTCGTTCACGATATTCGGGCCAAAGATGCGCGTGTAGCCCGCCGCCGCGCCGCGCGGATGGTTGATGTTATCGCCGCTGCCGAATCCCGAGGGACAGCAGGGTCCCAAGGCGTTGGTGACGGTGAAATCGTCTTTTCCGTAGCTATAACGGAAGAAGAGCTGATCCTTTTGCGTGGCATTGAAGTCGACGCGGATGTCGAAATCATCGAAGTTCCGGATACTTTGCCGGTCGGATGCATAGTTGTTCAGGATCGTGGTCGTATCGGTGGGTTCTGGAAAGGTGTTCAGATATTTCAATCCCACGGGGTTCGGATTAGCAATGATGTTGGTTCCCGTCGTGCCATTCCAGCCGAAAGGTTGGCAGGTTGTAGGGTCGAAGATATACCCCAAACCCGCGAGCGAGGGATCCGCGCAGGCTGGAAGGGTAGCCAGATTCGTGTTCCCCGGCTGTAGGAGTTCGCTGAAGTCCCCCGTGCGCATTTTGTCGGTGGGGACGGCAAGGAGCGAAATGCCAAGCGGCTGGTCCTGCCGTCGGCCTTGATAATCGCCGAAGGCAAACAGCTTATTCTTCCAGATCGCGCCACCGAGGGTTCCGCCAAACTGCGCTTGCCGGAAAATAATCGGCGTGCTCCCGTTCTTGCCGGTTGGGTCGTAAACGTGAGCGTCGGCAAATCCGCTGCGTCGGAACAAAAAGGCTGACCCGTGGAGTTGGTTTGTCCCCGACTTGATGCTTGTCTGCACAATGGCGCCGCCGCCGCGTCCGAACTCAGCCGGGGCGACGCTGGTGTTCACGCGAAATTCCTGAATGGCCTCAGCAGGCGGAAAGAATACGATCGAGTTGACCATGCCCTCGTTGTTATCGACTCCATCGAGGAGGAAGTTGTCAGCTTGCGGCCTCAAACCGTTTGCCGAAAGAGCGGCACCTCCAGTTTCGGAGTTGCGGTAGGTTTCGGCGTTGGTTCCCGAGCCGCCGCCGGAGGAGATGTCGCCATACGCGCCGCGCGTGACGCCCGGAGTCAGTAGCGCAAGTTGGGTGAAGTTGCGGCCGTTCAGGGGAAGCTCCGTGATCTGTTCGACCCTGAATCACTTCGCCCACGCTCGACGTGGCAGTGTCGACCAGCGGCACATCGCTCGTCACGTCAACCGTCGTAGCGGTGGCGCCTGTTTCCAGCTTCAGGCTGATTTCCTGAACCTGAGAAACCTCCAAGGTAAAATCGGCGGTCGAAGTTTTGAAGCCTGACGCCTTCACCTCGATGTGGTATTTTCCCGCGCTCAACGCGGTCACCGTGTATTCGCCCGAACCGCTGGTCTGGATCGTCACGGCCCGCCCCGTCCCAGTATTGGTTACAATGACGGCGGCATTCGGTATCACCGCGCCACTAGGATCGGTGATGGTTCCGATGAGTCGGGCTGTGTCGGTCTGTCCGAATAGCGAAACCGAGCTACCGGCGACCAAGAGCAGCGACAAGAATAACCTTTGGAAGGACCGCATGGGGGACTCCTTTTTATTCATTCTGGAGATTTACGATTGCGCTTTCTCGCCCAAAATGGGATATGAATCAGCTAAACTGCACTGGTGAATGGAAACGCGCCAGTCTGAGCTCTGATCGCTCATGGCGGAAGTTTCAATCGGTCTGATACGGTTACAAAAATAAGTACTGCTATCGCAGTGGTTTGGAGCAGATGTTACTCTGTTGTAACATCTGTCACAGAGGCGCGTGATGTCGGAGAAGGACCGCTTTCTTAAGCAGATCGACAAGATTGTGAGCAGCCACGGGCTTCATGGCTCAGAGTCTTTGTGCAAGCTGCTGCGATACCTGGCCCATCATGCGCTCGATCACCCGGGCGCGCCCCTGAAGGAATATCAGATTGCCACCGAGGTGTTTGGACGCCCCTCTGACTTTGACCCGCAATTGGATTCGACCATCCGCGTGCAGGCGGGGCGCCTGCGCGCGAAGCTGGCTGAATACTATTCCACCGAGGGCGCCGAAGATCCCATCCTGGTGGAACTGCCGAAGGGCACCTACGTTATTTCCTTTCATCATCGTGCGCCAGACGCCAGGGCGCACTCCGGCGCTTTCGCCCGCCACGAAGTCGAAGCCGTCGCCCCGCGCCCGTCCAGGAACTGGCTGGCAGCGTTCGTCGTCGCGTCGATCTTGCTGGCCATCTCGCTGGCAGCGGTTGCGGTGTTGGTGTTCGCTCGCAAATCACCCGAGTCCGCTCTCGCCGGTGAAGTCGAGCCCGCTCCCGCCGCCTTTCCAATCTTCTGGCATCCTTTTGTTACCGGTCCGGAAGAACCCTGGGTAATTTTCAGCAATGCCGCCTTCATTGGCCGGCCTGAGACCGGAATGCGCTACTACAACGCCGCGCAGGATCCGCGGGGGCTGATCTGGGACCACTACACCGGCGTGGGCGAAGTACTGGCGGTGCACAATCTGGACCAGGTCTTTGGACTGCTTCGAAGGCGAATTCGGGTGAAGCGCGGCAGCTTGTTCTCGCTCGACGATGCTCAAAACAATGACCTGATTTTCGTGGGCTCCCCGTCGGAAAATCTCACCCTGCTGGACATTCCTGGGACCAAGGAATTCGTTTTTCAGCGGGTCACTGCGGGGCCTCGTCGTGGCGACCTGTCCATCGTCAATGTGCATCCGCAATCCGGCGAACCGGCGGTCGTCGTAGCCAGTCCTTCCGCTTCGCCGCTTACTGAGGACTATGCGATCATCGCGTTGACCCGAGGCTTGAATCCGGTTCGCTCTGTAATGATCCTCGCCGGAACCACGACCTTCGGGACCCAGGGTGCCGTTGAATTCGTTTCCCGGCAAAACTCCGTGGGAGATTTGCTGTCCCGGCTTTCCGTGACCAAGGCCGGCGACTTGAAACCGTTCGAGGCCTTGCTGCGTGTGAAGATTGCTCGCGGCGTTCCCGTTGAAACGGAACTGGTGGCGGTAAGAAAAGGAATGCCATAACGCAGGATGATTTTCCGCTGCACAACTTGCCCAGAATGGCTGGATGTAAACAAGTTGAGGTTGACGCCGACAAACGCCGGGCCCAGGGCCGCATGGTAAAATTCTTATTGGTCCCAAATGGCGCATGACGGTACGTTTGTTGCCGCAAGTGCTCGAAAACAAATGTAGGCGCGTAGCTCAGTTGGTTAGAGCGCTACCTTGACACGGTAGAGGTCAGGAGTTCGAGTCTCCTCGTGCCTACCATTTCATTCTCCGCGCTTGAGACCGTTTTTCCGAATCGACGTTTGTCATCCACTGCACCCGGAATGTGCTCCCGCTAACAGGCAAAGCGCTGACAGCTGGTCAGTGAGTGAACTGGCGATGCTTCACCAACCACCCCGAGGTGCTCTCAACTCCACGGCTCAGGAAAAAGTTCCGCCTCGTCCCTTGCTGTTTTGCTGCAGTCCGACTTATCACGCCTGAGTCTGGTAGGCTGTTGAACGGTACGCGGGGGTTGACTACGATACGACAATCAGAAGGCTTCATCTGTTTGTGAACCCGGAGGAGAAATGATCCGCTTCAAAATAAACGGCACGGAAAGGACCTACGACGGCGACCCCGAAATGCCCCTGCTCTGGTATTTGCGTGATATCGCGGGTTTCACCGGCACCAAGTTTGGCTGCGGCATGTCTCTCTGCGGAGCCTGCACGGTTCACCAGAATGGTGATGCAGTGCGTTCCTGCGCGGTCTCGATGAAAGAGGTGAACGGCAAGACCATCACCACCATCGAAGGCGTTTCCGCCAAAGGACTACACCCCGTGCAAAAGGCCTGGATGGAGATTAAGGTCCCGCAATGCGGGTATTGCCAGACCGGACAGATCATGCAGGCCATCGCTTTTCTGAACCAAAACCACAATCCCAGCGACCAGGAGATCGACGCGGCAATGTCCGGTAATCTCTGCCGCTGCGGAACCTACCAGCGCATTCGGGCGGCGATTCACCAGGCTGCGAAGGAGTTGGCATGAACAACATCCAAAATTCAGTCGGCGCGGATTTCTAAAGGGCACTCTCACTGCTGGGATTTTTGTCCTCGGCGCGTGCATCGTCCGCGAACCGCTTTGGGCCGCCGCGTCCAGTGCTGCTCCAGCCGTTTTCCAACCGGATATCTTCCTCGGAATTGCCAGTGACGGCACTGTCACCATTGTTGCTCATCGCTCCGAGATGGGTTGTGGCAGCCGCACCGCGCTGCCTCTGGTCGTCGCCGACGAACTCGATGCAGATTGGTCGAAGGTGAAGATTGATCAGGCCATCGGCGATCCCAAATACGGCGAGCAGGATACCGACGGCTCGCACTCTGTCCGCAGTTTCTTCGACCAGATGCGCCAGATCGGCGCCACCGCTCGCGTCATGCTGATCACGCGCTGCCGCCAGACAGTGGGGTGTCTCGGAGAAAGAGTGCATCACTGAACCGGGCTTCGTCGTGCACAAGGCGAGCGCCCGCAAACTCAGTTACGGTGGACTCGCCGCTGCCGCTGCCAAACTCCCGGTTCCCAAGAAGGAGGACGTCCTGCTCAAGAACCGGTCTGAGTGGCGCTACATCGGTAAAGACAACGCCCTCTTCGATCTTCAGGACATCGTCACCGGCAAGGCCACTTTCGGCATGGATGCCCAGATGCCTGGCATGGTGTACGCTTCCATCCAGCATCCGCCTGTCCTGGGACAGAAGATCAAATCCTACGACGACAAAGAAGCCCTCAAGGTACCCGGCGTGAAGCAGACGCTCACCATCAACGCGTTCAAACCACCACACCAGTTTCAGCCGCTCGGCGGAGTAGCCGTCATCGCCGACAACACTTGGGCCGCCTTCCAGGGGCGCAAGGCTCTGCAGATCGACTGGGACGCGAGTCCTAACTCGGTCTACAACTCCGGTCAATTTCGCAAGACCCTCGAATCCACTGCTCGGCAGCCCGGCAAAGTTGTCCGCAATGTCGGCGATGTCGACGCGGAATTTGCCAAGGGCGGCAAGATCATCGAGGCTGAGTACTACACTCCGCATCTCGCGCATGCCTCGATGGAGCCGCCCGTCGCGGTCGCGGAATACCGCGATGGAAAAGTTCTCGCCTGGGCGCCTACCCAGAACCCGCAAGCGGTACAGGAAACGATTGCCGGGGTACTGGGCATTAAGAAAGAGGACGTCACCTGTCACGTCACCCTCCTCGGCGGCGGCTTCGGCCGGAAATCCAAACCCGACCAGGTCGCGGAAGCCGCCGTTCTTTCGAAACAGCTGGGCAAGCCGGTGAAGGTTGTCTGGTCGCGCGAGGATGACATTCAATTCGACTTCTTCCACTCCGTCGCGGCGATGTATATGAAGGCAGCGATTGGGCCGAACGGCAAGCCAACGGCCTGGTTACAGCGTACCGTGTATCCGCCGATCGGCTCCACCTTTGACGTGAACGCTAAGTATGCCGAGGATGAAATGGGCCTGGGCTGGAACAATCTTCCATTCGACATCCCCAACCACCGCGCCGAGAATGGGCCTGCCGACGCCTACGTGCGCATCGGATGGTTTCGCAGCGTGGCCAACGTCTATCACGCGTTTGCCATTCACTCTTTCGCAGACGAACTCGCCAACGCCGCCAACAAGGACTCCGTCCAGTACCTGCTTGAGTTGATTGGCCCGCCGCGCATCGTTCCGCTGGAATACAAGCCCGACGAGCAGGATGAGGCGAAGCGCTATCCGCTCGATACCGCTCGGCTGCGTCGCGTAGTGGAAATGGTGGCGGAAAAGTCGGGATGGGGAAAGCATCCCAGCGGTAAAGGGCACGGCTTTGGTATCGCCGCACACCGCAGCTTTCTGACCTACGTTGCTACGGTGGTGGAAGTCGTTGTAGACGGAAAGGGACAAGTGCAGATCCCCAACGTCTGGACGGCGGTTGACGCCGGAACTATTGTTGCTCCCGACAACGTCCGCAACCAGTTCGAAGGAGCTGCCAACTTCGGCGCAAGTCTCGCTCTGCTCAGCGAGATCACCGTCAGCAATGGGGTGGTGAACCAGAGCAACTTCAGCGACTACGAATTGGTCCGCATGGATAGCGCTCCGAAACACACCAGCGTTTACATCGTCGAGAGCGATGCTCCTCCTGCCGGTGTGGGAGAGCCCGGAGTGCCACCGTTTGCTCCGGCTCTTTATAACGCCATCCACGCCGCAACCGGCAAACGCATTCGTGAGATGCCACTGTCGAAAACCAAGCTGATCTAACCAGCGCAAGCACGACTTCGAGGGAGCTGAGGTCCGTCCATTTGCTCTCCTCGGCTCACAGCCGTGCTCGTGTCGTCAGATGGCTCTTTGGCGTTCCCACAGGTGAAAAATTCACCTATAATCCGCTACCTGAGCGCTAACTATGAGTGCACCTCTTCGTCAGCAGGCGGGCCAACTCAGAGCCAAGCGGTATTCGATAGCGATCGTCACCGAGAGAGGAACGTCCTTCCCTGAGATCGGGCGCTACCTTGCGCCCACCTTCAGGACCATACTGGCAAGCACCGAGGACCAAATCCAAGCCGCAGTGCATGACTTCGGCGTGCACGGTATGGTGTTCAATCTCGACTGCATTGGTGACGGAGCGGCCGATGGCATTGAAGTCCTGCAGGAAATCCGCAAGCTGCGCGAAGACATGGTGCTGGTGGCGCTCACGGAGTCGACCAACAGCGAGATACCGCTGAAGGCCAGCCAGGCGGGCGCGGACGAGTTTTTTCTCCTCTCGATGGACATCAGCCAGTTGCCCGGCGTGCTGCTGGGAGCGATCGAGAAGCGCGCGCTGCAGTTCGAAGGGCGTTGGCTGCTCGACCAGGTGGAAAGTAAATCAGCCTTTTGCGGGCTGATTGGCGGCAGCGAACCGATGCAGAAAGTGTACGGATCAATCCAGGCCGTGGCTGACAGCAACGTGAGTGTGCTGCTGCGTGGGGAGAGTGGCGTGGGCAAGGAGTTGGTCGCCCAAGCCATTGTGCAGTCGGGAAACCGTCAGGACAAGCCGTTCGTGTGCCTGAACTGCTCGGCTTTGCCCGAGAGCCTGATCGAGTCGGAGCTGTTCGGATACGAACGGGGGGCTTTCACTGGAGCGGACGGCGCCAAACCTGGACTGATCGAGATGGCTCACGGCGGCACGTTGTTTCTGGACGAGATTTCGACCCTGAACCACCCGCTGCAGAGCAAGCTGTTGCGGATCCTGCAAGACCGCTCCGTGCAGCGCCTGGGGGGCCGGTCGTCACGCAAAATCGACTTCCGACTGATCACGGCGACCAATGATGACCTGGAAGAGATGATGCGGGAGGGCCGTTTCCGCGAGGATCTTTACTATCGTATCAACGTAGTGCCGATTCCAGTCCCGCCGCTGCGCGAGCGCGATGGAGATGTGCCGTTGCTGGTGGAACATTTCCTGCGCATCTACTGTACGGCCAACAAAAAGCCCATCAAGCAAATGGAGCCCGATGTAATGCATATCCTGGAGGACTATCCCTGGCCGGGCAATGTTCGGGAACTGGAGAACGTGGTCCAGCGCATGGTCGTGATCAACGATGTCCCGGTGATCACACCCCAACACCTTCCGCACCAGTTGCTCCGTTCCAGCGCGGCCAGCCACGAGGCCATCCTGATCCCCGAAGAAGGGGTGGACTTTGACGCTGAAATGGAAAAGATTCAGATCGCCTATCTCAATGCCGCCCTCCGCCGGACTGAGGGCAAGAAATCCGCCGCTGCCGCCCTGCTGAATATCGACCCCCAGCGTATGAAGTACCTCTGCCGGAAGCTGAAGCTTTAGTCGTGCCGGCGATAACAAGGTTAAAAATTAACCAAGCGGTGGTTAATTATTAACCGTGTAGAATTTTCCACCGTCCGGAAACGATCCCAAAGTTCTGGGGAGCGACTGTTAAGCGTTTTGGATTGTTACACTTGGCGTTTCCCGGCGCTTTGCCACACGGTTTGGCATGACCCGTGCTAAAGCAAGAATGTTCAGTGGGACAACTTCAGACAACGAGGAGCGCATCGTGACCATCCAGAAGAAATCACTAATCAATTCCCTGAGCACCACCACGAAAGCCATTGTGGCTAGCTCGCCGGCAGCAGGTTCAGCAACCACCGGAACGGTGAAGCCCGGCGCAATGAAACCCGGCGCAATGAAACCCGGCGCAATGAAACCCGGCGCAATGAAACCCGGCGCAATGAGGCCCGGCGCAATGAGGCCCGGCGCAATGAGGCCCGGTGCGATGAAGCCCGGCGCAATGAAGCCCGGTGCAATGAAGCCCGGCGCAGTAAGGTAAGACGGCGCTGGCCTCGGTCGGAAACTACTGAACGACAAACCGTCTGGCTGACAGGTACATGCCAGAGCTTAGAGAAGGCCACCTACGGGTGGCCTTCTCTGTTTCTACCAGAGTTTACGTCCAAAGAAATCCTTGACCGACTGAGTTGCCAGGCCGGCCAGACTCCGTCGCCGGCCGTACAAGCGGGCCGTTCCCGTCATTCCGGGCCGAATTGAACTGGTTGAGTTATCCACGAACAACTCAAACACGTAAAACCTGGGCGGACGTTGCCCCTTGAATTTACTCAGGTCAATCAGCGCTGGAGCGATGTCGGAAGACATCGATTCTATGGCGACAGTTCGGGCATCGCGCCTGCCCCACATTCCGTCCACCTGCAGGCGTGCCGCCGAGTCAGGACTGAACTTGTACATATCAAACTCGGACATATAAATACGGGCTCTCAGGCTGCTGAGGTCGGCGACCTCGGCCAGTTCGGTGCCTTCCACAACATAGCTTCCCACTTTGTCGCCGACCCGCGGAGTCGTGACCTGGCCCGCGATCGGAGTCTTTACCTCCAGATTCGCGGCTTCGGAGGTGAAATCGCGTGTCTGCTGGCCCAGGCGATCCCGCTCCTTTTCGGCGGAACCATAGTCGGCGTAGCGAAGCAGGGTGGAATCCGCCTTGTGCGCTGCCGATTCCAACTCTGATCGGCTGCGCGCCAGCTTGGAGTCCAGAGGCACGTTGCGGAGCTGCACGATGGGTGCCCCAGCCTCGACCTGCTGACCTTCATCGGCATAGACGCGGGTGACCGTCCCCGGCACAAGGGCCCGCACCACCGATAAGTTCGCCGGCTCAAGAACGAATCTTCCTACCGCCGACTCATGCCAAACCGGCAGCAGCAAGAAGACAACGCCTGCGGCGGAGAGAACCACCTTGCGCGCCGGTGTGAACCATGCCTTCACTCGATCTTTCTTGTCCAGATAGACGAATTTCATAAAGTTCCACAGTGTGCGAAGTCGACCCCGGAAGATCAGGTAAGCCGTACCCAGTTCGAAAAGGAAACCCCAGTCGGCGCTGAAGTTGCGCGCGATATGGCCGATGAAGCCAGCGAAAACGTACAAGACTGAATAGCTGTATAGCCCTGAAAGAATTGCGTAAACCACATATCCTGGGCGCCGGCGCGCCGGCACGTAGGGTACTTCGACGGGAAGGCGCCAAACATTCCGTTTTACCCACGTCGAGAGGTACAGCGTGGATGCTTCTTTCAGGTCCGGAATCCCCAACAGGTCGCAGACGATGTAGTAGCCATCGAGCTTCATGAGGGGATTCCAGTTGATCAGAACCACGGCGATCCCCGTAAATAAGATGATGGTATAAGCAAAATCGTGGATCGCCGTATTGGGCGGCGTACCCCACCAGATCGGAGTGACCAGGGCGCAGATCACGAGCTCGGCCCAGACCCCCGAAACCGCAATCATCAACCGCTCGAAACGGTTGGACTTGACCTCGCCCGCGGTCGTATCGGTGTAGAAAGCTGGGGTGAGATAGATGAGCAGGAACCCCATGGCCGGAACCGGTGCCCCGTAGTGCTTGCAGGTAAGCCCATGCCCGATCTCGTGGATGCACAGCAACACCGAGGCGATGATCCAGAAGGCAGCAACATCAAACCAGCTTTTGTCAGCGAAGTTATAGAACTCCAGCGTGTCCCGCCCCACTTCGCTCCAATGAGTGATGAAGATCCCGGCGGTGAAAGCAAACGCCAACAGCGTCAGCACAATGAACCAGGGGGTATACATGAAGCTGATTTGACGGTATAGCCAAGTCAGAAACCGATCTGGATTAACGGCGGAGAATTTGATTTGAGAGAAGTCCCCCCAGCCCTTCTTCTTCTGCAATCGCCGCCTTTCATCGGCGGTCTTTTGCATGAGCTTGATGTTTTTCTCCTGCGGTGTGAGATACCAGAAGTTCATCGCGTCGACGTCCGCAGCGAACTCCCGAACCGCTTCCTCCGAATAGGCAACGCCGGTCTCTTGGGAGTAGAGTTCGGCCACTTCGGAGTAGGATCGCTGGCCGTCGAAAAGCTGGATCAGTCCCCAGCTTTCAGGAGGGAAGGTAAACATCGCATCCACTCCCGGCACATAAGCTCGGATTACCGGCTTCCCCTCCTCGATGTGTGCTTTGAATACGACGTCTGGATGCATCCGGGGAGGGCGCTGGCTCATGAGCTTTGCGGGCAGCTCGGGGAGCGCAACGTTAAGCGCCTGAGTGATGTTCATCGCAGGTTGTCGAGGCTCACGCTCGCGTCCATGCCGGGCCGCAGCGGACCCGGTTTTCCTTCGAGTTCTACGGTAACTTCGATCGTGCTGCTGGCAGGATCGACGACCGGGCTTACTTCCAGCACTCTGACCTTATATCTTTGGCCAGGCAGATCCGGAGTCGTCATCGGCAGTTCCTTGCCCTTTTGGATTCGCCCAATGAACTTTTCAGGCAAGGTGAACCGCATGCCCAATGGGCCCTCGGCCGTGACCCAGAACAGCCGGTCTCCCTTGGCAACCTGTTGTCCCAGGCGCACGTAGCGGCGGGCCACCACTCCGGCAAAAGGAGCGCGGATCTGGGTCTTGTCCAGTTCCAGCTCAAGGGAACGCTGCAACTGGCTGTCGTCGGTGAGCAACTCGCGAACCCGCCGGACATCCCAGGTTTCCGATTCCGCCTTGAACTTGGCGTGCTCGAGTTGCTCATTGCTGATGATACGGGCATCCCACATTTTCTGGGCGCGTTCGTAGTCCGCCTGCATGACCTTGGATTCGGCCTCCCAGTTCTTCAAGTCAGCTTCGGTGCTGCGGGTCTTGGCCCGTGCCGCTTCCAGGTTGGCGGTCAGTTGCCGGTCATCGAGGCGGGCCAGCAGATCCCCGGCGCTTACGCGAGCTCCTACCTCGGCCTGAAGGCTGGCGATGATTCCGTCGCGCTGCGCCAGGACGTCCAACTGGTGTTCCACAATCAAGGGACCGGAGACTGTGAAGACATTCTCGCTCTTTGCATCGCCGGCCGGGGCACTAGGCGCTGGATTTGTGGAAGCGGAGGGGGACGAAGCTGCAGCAACGCTCTCGGGGCTCTTATTGGAACAGGCCGCCAGCGCCAGCAAAGTCAGCAGCAGCAGTTTCAAATTTAGACGATTCGGTTCCAGGGATTGCATTTTTCTTACACTCCAAACCACGACCAGACTCTTGAGTAAAGCCATAGCAGAGGTCCACGGAACAGGACGTAGCCTGCCGGATACCACCCTATGCGCAGCTTTCCGCGTCCTTCCATGCCCGCCCGAATCGCTCCGCCGGGGTTTGCTACGGCGACGCGAGCGAAGAATACGCGTGAATCTCCTACCAGCGTTCCCTTAGGGCTGACGATCATCACGTCGCCGCGGAAAACCTGGGTGGGGAAACTGTTGAGCTTGACAGAGGCCTGTGACCCAGCGCGAACCAAAGCGGCATCGGCATCGTCGATCGCGACATCCACGATGGCTCGGGATGTATCGACGACTTCAGCAAACGTGTCCCCGTGCTGCAACCGCCTTCCCACCATGTTTTCCACGTGCGGGGTCGCCACCGTGCCCTCGATCGGCGAACGCAATCGCATTTTGTCCAGCAACTCCTGATCCCTCGTGACCTCGGACTTCCAGAAGTCGGCCTGAATCCGCTGCATGCCAGCCTCGGTGCCGTCGCTGGCTGCCAGCGCACGGTTCATCTGCAGCAGCACGGTTCGGTACTTGGCTTCAGCCTGAGCCAGGGCTGCCCGAGCTTCCCAATCCGCGAGTTCGGCCACAACCTGGTCGCGAGCGACGTGCTCGCCCTCGCGAACGTACACCTTACTGACCACCCCTTCAACTTCGGGCTGTACTTGTGCCGAGTGCACCGGAGCTGCGACCGCGTCTCCGTCCACTCGCAAGGGCCAGGGGAATCCCACAAGGAAGATCAAGACCGCGGCTGCCGCCACCACCATGAGGGTACGACGGCGTTTTTCCATGGCCATAAACTTCCGTTTCCTGTCGAGTATGGGCTCGAGCACGGAAATAAACGGCACTTCCTTGTACATCTGGGCATTGCGCAGCGAAACCGTCGCCTGTCCGGCGAGCACCTGCAGAATTTCCACGTGGGCGGGGGTGAGAAAATCCGGATCCGCGCTCTCGAGGCCCAGTATGCCCACTCGCCCGGTATCGTCAGAGAGCGGGATCGCATAGAACGCCCGCATCCCCGAAGCTTCGAAATAGCTTCGGAACTTCGCGCGCGTCTCTTCGCGTGCGGCGTCAATTTCGGTACCATGCTGCCGAACGTGCACCACCTCTTCGGAAAGCATTGCCCAGCGAAGGATATCGTTGAGCACGGAGACGTTCGGGGCGTTGGCGTCAACTTGCGTGACACCGGTGAGGGCGCTGAGTTTGTACTTTCCCCCTTGTACCAGGGCGACGGCAGCACGCTCGTAGGGGATCACTGCCTGCGGCGCGTTGACAATGGTCTGCAGAACGCGTTCCAGATTTAACGTGGAAGTGATCTCTTTGCTGATGGTCACCAGCATTTCCAGGATTTCCACTTTGCGCTCCGCCATCAGGAGACCGGCATTATGGAGGGCGATGCTTGCCGTTTCGTTCAGGCTGCCGAGCACAAAGAGGTGGTCGTCATCAAAAGGCGTTCCGTCAAGGCGGTTAACCGCTTCCACAATGCCGACCAGAAATTCCTTGTCGAGGATCGGCGCGGCCACGATGGACTCGACCCGCCCCTCCTGCGTGTTCAGGTTACGGCGAACCAGCCGTTCGTCCCCGGGATCTGAAATCAGCACAGTTTCCCCGTTGTCGGAAACGTCACCGGCGATCCCTTCGCCTGCTTTTTGCGTCGCTCCTTGCCGGGTCGTCGGATCCCAGCCCGCTTGTTGCATCAGGGAAAGGCTTCCATCGCCTTGAACCATCCATATGTTGACTGCCTGGCACTCCAGCGTCTCGCAGATCTTCGATGCGATGATGGGGAGAAGTTGATCCATCTCGAGAGTGGAGCTGAAAACTTTCTCGATGTCGTAGAAGTGGGTGAGGCGGCTGATCGAGGTCAGAGAGTTGTGGCGCTCGATTTCATACTGCTGCGCGGCATGCAGGGCAGAACCGGCAAGCTCGGCCATACCTTGCAAGACATTGAGATGGGTTTCAGCCAGTGGCTCTTCGAAGCTGAGAATCTCGATGGCGCCGATCAAGGCATCTTTGACCACGAGGGGAAGGTATACAAGAGACTGCAGAGTCTTGCGGACGTTGAGATGGGCGTACTGCTCGCGGACGAGGGTCTCGCCGGCGAGCAAAAGAGGTTCGGAGCTGGCGGCAAGGATGCCCAGCATGCCGGCATCGAGGGGAACCGTTTCATCCGGCGCGGCGTCGCCAACCGTGCCCTGCACGGTCCACACTTGTCCCTCGGCGGTATCGGCGACCATATAGACGTTGACGGCAGAACCGGGCAGTAGGTCGGCGAGCGATCGCGCAATGATACGCGCCCGAGGGGCGGTCTCCCGTGCCTCCAGAAGACGAACTGCAATCGCAGTGATGTCTAGAACTATATTGGGGCTTTGAGTTGCCATGAAGCTCGCCGCGGAATGCTACGATATTCTTATGAAACCGGGGGAGTCGCCAGTCCCAACTTGCAAATTCGCTGAGCTTCCTCTAAGTTGAGCGTGCACTTTAGCAGACGGAGGGGGGGCTGTCAACGGATCCCCACCGCTGCGCTGGTTTCTCGAGGTGAGGCCACAGTGGACATTGAACTTCGCAGTCTGGGCCCGGTAAAGCTGGTCAAGTTGCGCGGCCGGCTGAATCTGGGTGAAGCGGTAGATCGCTTTCGAGAAACTGTGGACGATCTGATGGGAAGCGGCGATACCCGCATTTTGTTGGACTTGAGCGACGTTCCCTGGATCGACTCCAGCGGAATCGGTTTGCTGGTCAAGATCCTGACTTCCGCCAAGCAGCGGGGTGGATCGATGAAGCTGCTGAACCCTTCGAAATTTACTGTCCAGACCCTGAAAATGATCGCCCTGCTGGATGTGTTCGAGATCTTTGAAGACCAGCAAAAGGCTGTAGACTCATTCGGTTAGAGTTCTTAAACGACCGGGTGTCGAGCGTATCCAACTCATCAGCCAGCGCTGAATAACGAAGCCCGCGACCCGTGTCGCTTGTTTTCACGAACCGTATTTGCGGCTTGTGGAAGAACTGGCGCGGCGTGGCTGGATGCCACCGGCTCTTCGCGAACATACAGAAACGAGGGCCCCCTAACGTGACCCGGCTCGCGCTCGTTCGCCACGGCGAAACCGTCTGGAACGCGGAGAACCGTTACGCCGGCAGCACCGATATCCCTCTCAGTCCGCGCGGCCTGGAGCAGGCGGAGCAACTTGCCAGTTGGGCGTCATCTGCCGGCCTCGCCGCGATCTGGGTATCCCCCTTGCGGCGCGCTCGGGAGACAGTGACGCCATCGGAACACGCGTCTGGCATCACAGCTCGCATCGACCCCAGGCTTAGGGAGATTTCCTTCGGTCAAGCTGAAGGTTTGACGAATGCGGGGATCCAGCAATCTTTTCCGCAAGCTTTCGCTGCATTTCAGTCCGATCCTGTTGCCCATCACCTGCCCGGCGGCGAAGATCCGCGGGATGTCGCAGCGCGGGCCCTCGAGTGTTTCAGGGAGATCGAGACGGCGCATCCCCGCAGCCGTGTTCTCGTCGTTACGCACAACACCCTGATTCGCGTCGCTCTTTGTCAGTTGCTCGGCGTGCCGCTTTCGAAGTACCGCAGCGCGTTTCCTACGACCGCGAACGGGGCGCTGAGCGAGATCTGCCTGCAAAATGGGCAGGCCTCTCTTTTGAAGTTTAATTTGCCGCTGGAATCTGATCTGGCTGGGGCCACGGAGGGTGGGGCACTGGACGCTCCGCCTTAGAGCCGGCGAACAGGTGGCGGTAAAGATGCGGTAAAATACGCGCCTGGCGCGGCGATATCGCTCGGCACAGGTCTGAAATTCTTAACCAGAACAATCCATGACGCGAATCATTCTCATCGGAGCTGGCCGCGGCGGAAGAGCCCTGGTGGAACTATTCCACCACGATCCGAGCGTCGAAATTGTCGGCGTCGCTGACAAGGATGAAGGAGCGCCCGGCATCGTCCTTGCCCGCGAGCTAGGCTTGCCCGTTGCTTCGAACTACAGAAAGTTTCTGAAAGCGGAAGCGGCCGACCTCATCATCGATGTGACCGGCGATCCCGACGTTGGCCGGGACGTTTATCGCCTGCGGCCCCAGGGCACGGAAGTGGTTGGTGGCAGGACGGCTCGTTTCATTTCGGAGTTTGCCGCGAACCGGAATCAAGCAAACTCTCTCCAGGACCAATATCAACTGGCCTTGCGCGAACTTGAAGCGCGCGCGGAAGGCGAGTTTATTATCGGCAACAACCTGAAGATGAAGGAAATCTCGGGATTGATCTCCAAGGTTGCGCCGACGCCCACGACCGTCTTGATCCGCGGCGAAAGCGGCACCGGCAAAGAGCTTGTGGCGCGAGCCATCCACCGCAACAGCGCGCGCAGCAATCACCCTTTGGTCACGCTGAACTGCACCGCCTTGTCTCCAGCCCTGCTGGAGAGCGAACTCTTCGGCTACAGGCGCGGCGCTTTTACTGGCGCTTACAACGACAGTAAGGGTTTGTTCGAAAAAGCCGATGGCGGCACCATGTTCCTCGATGAGATTGGCGACATGTCTCTGGAGATCCAGGCCAAATTCTTGCGCACGCTGCAAACGGGAGAGATTCGCGCCGTCGGCGATATGCGGACCCGGAAGGTTTCGGTGAGAATTGTGGCTGCCACGAACCGGAATCTGGAGACCGCCATTCGCGAAGGTACATTTCGAGAAGATTTGTTTTATCGGATCAACACCTTCTCGATTACCCTGCCGCCCCTGCGCGAGCGGATTGAGGATATTCCGTTTCTTGCGGAGTATTTTTTGCTGCGTGCCCGGGCCAAGGTGAACAAGAAAGTAGAGAGCATTTCTCCCGAATCGCTAGCCCTGCTGAAAAACTATTCCTGGCCGGGCAATCTTCGCGAACTGGAAAACATCATTGAGCGGGCAGTGGTTTTGGCGTCATCTTCCGTGGTGGAGGTCGAGCACCTTCCTCTTCATGTCCAGGGCGTGTTGTCACTCCAGCCCCAGATGGGGTTCATGTTGAGCAAGGCGCAGGCCATCGAGCAGTTTGAGCGAGAGGCCTTGTCCAGCTATCTGCTCCGGGCTGAAGGCAACATTTCCAAGGCTGCTACGTTGGCGAAAATACCGCGGCGCACGTTTCATCGCTTGCTGGCGAAGCACAAGATCTCGCCCCATTCCGCTCGGATGCTGCATGAGACATAATTAACTCACTACTGAGACATCTGTGTCCAGAGCAAGAATTTCCTCCTAACTGATTAAATACAAAATAGTTCAATCATTGGGAATCGAGCGCAGGTGTGACACTTGTGTCACCACACGCGACGCGCAACAAAATCTGCGCCTCCTATCGGATTGTCACCTTCGGGCTCAATCAGAAGAAACAACAGCTAGTTATGGATTCGTCGTCTGCGGACAAAGATCGAAGAGATATTGGAACGGGAATTGCTTTAAGACAAGCATGCATCGGTGACCGCCGTCGAATGAGCCGGAAACGACTTCAGAACCACCGTCGCGAGCGGAAGGAAGCGAAGATGCGGCCGGGCCAACCAGCCCGGCTGTTTCTCACTAGTTCGATTCGAGTAGGCAGCCGCTGAGTTGAGAATCGTGGCCCTTGAAGGTTTGGAGAGTAGTGGCAACCGAGAAGAAACGAATGAAAGTCAGCGAGATCATGACGACCAGGGTGGTGGCAGCCAAGACCAACGCGAGCTGCACCAGCCTCGCGCAAAAAATGCTGTCCGGATTCGTCAGCGGATTGCCGGTCATCGACGACCAGGGGCACGTTATCGGAGTCGTCACGGAGTTCGACATCCTGAAAGTGCTGCGCAATGGCGAGAACGGCCTGTCGGCGGTGGCCAAGGACGTCATGACGAAGGAACCGATCTGCCTGGAGGCGCACCAGACGGTGGAAGAGGCGATCGAGTTGATGACCCGGCACCACATTATTCGCATCCCTGTAGTTTCCGCGGGCAAGCTGGTCGGCATCGTGACGCGCACGGACGTTCTTCGCGCCTACGTGAAGGAGGAATTTCAGGTATTCGAGACGACGCAAGACTTCGAGGGATAACAACAATGTCCGGCAAGCGGACGAGGCGAGCATGGAGATTAGAGACCTCACCATTATCGGTGGCGGCCCAACCGGTCTGGCAGCGGCATTCCGCGCGGGGATGCACGAGGTCTCAGCGCGGATCATCGAGACCGCATCCTATCTCGGCGGACAGGTGACGGCGCTTTATCCGGAAAAGAATGTCTATGACGTGTTTGGGCTCCCCGAAATTTTAGGCAAAGATCTGGTACGCAACTTGATGAAGCAGGCGCTTCAATTCGGAACTGAGGTTCATCTCGGCGAGGTCGTGAAGACGCTGGCTTTTCAAGACGAGCAGAAAATCATCGAAGTAGTCACCGACCAGCACGTGTATCAGTCGCGAACCGTGCTGCTGGCGGGAGGGCTCGGCCTGATCACGCCGCGCAAACATGAAGCGGAGGGTTGTGGCCGGCTGGAAGGGCATGGGGTCTACTACGGCGTGCGCGATCCTGAACTCTTTCGCGGCAAGCAGGTTGTCATTGTGGGCGGCGGCGATTCGGCGCTGGATTGGGTCCTCAACCTTATGCCAATCGCCGCGCGAGTCACCGTGGTGCATCGATCGGAGGAGTTCGCTGGACACGCCTCCACGCTGCGCCAGGTGCAGCAACTGGCGGATCACGGCCGCGTCGGCATGCATACGTCAACTCTGTTGACCGGGGCCCACGGCAACGGATACCTGGAAGCAGTAACGCTGCGAGACTCGCGCGGATCGGAGCGCACCTTGGAAGCTCAGGCTTTGCTTCCGATGATCGGATTCCATATCAATCTCGGCCCGATGGAGAAATGGGGATTTGAATTCGAAGAGAAGAAGATCGTCGTGAACTCGCGAATGGAGACTAACTTGCCAGGCGTTTTCGCCGCGGGCGACATGGTTACGTATCCGGGAAAGATTAAGCTCATCGCGACCGGATTTGCCGAAGCCGCCATCGCGGTCAGAAGCGCCGTGGAATACGTCCGGCCCGGCCAGAAGGTGCGAGTGCAATACAGCAGTATTGCCGGCGTTCCGAAAGCTCGGCCGGAAATTCACTCGCCGCTGATGCAGGCGGAAGCGGAGACCGCTTGAGTCCAGAGTCGGCCTGACGCGATCACCGCAAAGATTCGTAAGTTTGAAGGAGACAGCAATGAGTGGTAACAACAGTTCGGGTAAGAAGAAGAGCCGTTGGGCCGCAGGGATCACGCCTTACGCGGAAATGGGCTACTACGACGCCGATTACGAGCCGAAGGCAACGGACATTCTGTGCGCCTTCCGTCTGGTGCCGCAATCGGGCGTAGATCCCATCGAAGCGGCGGCAGCGGTGGCCGGCGAGTCGTCGACGGCAACCTGGACGGTGGTCTGGACCGATCGTCTCACGCCCTACGAGCACTATCAGGCGAAGTGTTACCGCGTCGATCCGGTCCCCGGCACCGATCAGTACATCGCCTACATCGCCTACGATATCGATCTTTTCGAAGAAGGCTCGATTGCCAATCTCACTTCTTCCATCATCGGCAATGTGTTCGGCTTCAAGGCGCTCAAGTCTCTGCGTCTCGAAGATATGCGGATCCCCCCGCACTATGCGAAGACGTTTCAGGGGCCGGCTCACGGCATCGTGATGGAGCGCGAGTACCTGAATAAATTCGGACGCCCTCTGCTGGGCGCCACCGTGAAACCGAAGCTCGGGCTTTCTGCCCGCAACTACGGGCGCGTGGTCTACGAAGCCCTGCGCGGGGGACTCGACTTTACAAAAGACGACGAGAATATCAACAGTCAGCCCTTCATGCGATGGCGGGATCGTTTTCTGTTTTGCATGGAAGCGGTGAACCGCGCCACGGCCGCGACCGGCGAGATCAAGGGACATTATTTAAACGTCACCGCCGGAACCATGGAGGAAATGTACGAACGCGCCGATTTTGCCAAGGACCTGGGCACTGTGATTGTGATGATCGATCTCACCATCGGCTATACCGCAATTCAGTCGATGGCGAAGTGGGCGCGCCGCAATGGAGTGATTCTGCACCTGCATCGCGCCGGGCACGGAACTTACACACGGCAGAAGACGCACGGCGTGAACTTCCGCGTGATCGCCAAGTGGATGCGCCTCGCGGGAGTGGACCACATTCATGCGGGAACCGTAGTCGGCAAGCTGGAGGGCGATCCCAACGCGATTCGTGGCTACTACACTACGCTGCGTGCGAACAAGATCGATGCCGATCCATCGCAAGGACTTTATTTCGAGCAGGATTGGGCGTCGTTACCGGCAACGATGCCGGTCGCTTCCGGCGGCATCCACGCCGGCCAGATGCATCAGTTGCTGCACCTCCTCGGCGAAGATGTGGTGCTGCAGTTTGGCGGCGGAACGATCGGCCATCCCGATGGGATCGCCCAAGGCGCGACGGCTAATCGTGTCGCCACGGAAGTGATGATCCAGGCCCGAAACGAAGGCCGCGACATTCTCAACGAGGGCCCGGAGATCCTCAACAAGGCAGCCCGCTGGTCGCCCGAACTGCGCAAAGCGTTGGATATCTGGAAGGACGTCAGCTACGACTTTGAGTCGACCGACGTGCCCGACGCGGTCGGCACGGTCACGGTTGCATGAGCTGCGCCACGCTCCTTGAGAGCGTTGGCGGCATTTTGGAACGGAGAAAAGAATGATGCGCATCACACAAGGAACGTTCTCTTATTTGCCCGATTTCACGGACGACCAGATCAAAGCGCAAGTGCGTTATTGCTTCGATAACGGCTGGGCGTTCTCCATCGAGCACACCGATGATCCTCACCCCCGGAACTCGTATTGGGAAATGTGGGGGCTTCCGATGTTTGACATGCAAGACCTGAACGAAGCTTTAGAGCAAATCGACGAATGCCGCAAGGCCTTCCCAGACCACTACATCAAGCTCAACGGCTACGACCGCACCAAAGGCCGGCAATCGACCATGTTGAGCTTCATTGTGCAACGTCCCGAGCATGAGCCTGGATTCGTTTTGGAGCGAACTGAGGCCCAGGATCGCCGCATTCAGTACACCATTCGCTCCAGGTCCAAATCAGCGAACTAGAGCGCGAGAAATGCAATGCACATGTTGAATACAGATTCCGTCGTGGATGCCGGGCCTGTCCGTGACCCCGAGCAGAGCCTCATAGATATCGGTGCGGCGCATCGCGATTCCAATCTCGACGAAATCTTGGACGAACTCGATCGTGAGCTGGTTGGCCTCAACCCGGTGAAGGCCTACATAAGGCGCGTGGCATCGCTGCTGCTGGTAACTCGATTGCGCGAGAAGGTTGGGCTGTCCACCGAGCGCCCTACTTTGCACATGTCTTTTACCGGACATCCTGGCACCGGAAAGACCACCGTCGCCCTGCGCATGGCGAAGATACTGCACCACCTTGGCTACCTGCGCCGCGGTCACCTGGTAGTTGCGACCCGCGACGACCTCGTGGGTCAATACGTTGGCCACACCGCGCCCAAGACGAAAGAGATTCTCAAGAAGGCCATGGGAGGCGTGCTGTTTATCGACGAGGCCTATTACCTCTATCGGCCGGAAAACGAACGCGACTACGGTCAGGAAGCGGTTGAGATGCTGCTGCAGGCCATGGAAAATCAGCGCGAAGATTTGGTTGTGATTCTGGCCGGTTATCAAGACCGGATGGCAACTTTCTTTCAGTACAATCCGGGGTTTCGCTCCCGCGTGGCGCACCACATCAGCTTTCCCAACTACACCCTGGAGGAGCTGGCGACGATCGCCGAATTGATGCTGCGCCAGCAGAATTACAGTTTTGACGACGAGTCGCGCCGGGCGTTTGTCGAATACCTCGAGCTGCGGACCCGGCAGCCGCAATTTGCCAATGCCCGCAGCGTGCGCAACGCCATCGACCGAATAAGGCTGCGTCAAGCCAGCCGGCTGGTTGACCAGGGCGGATGCGTTGACAAAGAGCAACTCGTTCGTATCGCCGCCGTTGATGTGCGTCAAAGCCGCGTCTTTCAAGGCGGGCTGGAAGCAGAACCCGAGGCGGGCGGCGTAAGCGCCACGCAACCGGTGCGGGGCAAGGAGGAAAGATGAAAGGAAGACCGATCCTGCTAGGCATCGTCGGGGATAGCGCCGCCGGCAAAACCACCATCGCCCGCGGATTGACGCGGCTGCTCGGCCCAGAGCGCGTCACCCACATCTGCGCCGACGACTATCACAGATACGATCGCGCCGAGCGAGCCCGTCTCAACATCACTGCGCTCCATCCCGACTGCAACTTTCTCGACATTCTGGAGTTGCACCTGGAGCGCGTGCACTACGGCCAAGCCATGCTCAAGCCGGTATATGACCACAGCACCGGCTCGCTGGTGCGCCCCGAGTACGTGGAGCCCCGCGAGTTCGTCATTGTGGAGGGACTGCTGGGATTTCATACTCCTGCAATGCGCCAATTCTATGACGTCAAAGTCTTTCTCGATCCTCCCGAGGACATGAGGCGCCTCTGGAAGATCAAGCGGGACACGGCCAAGCGCGGTTATACGCCGGAGCAAGTGCTTGAGGAGATGGAGAGGCGCGAGCCGGATTCGCGGGACTTCATCCGCCCGCAGAGGGAATTCGCCGACATCGTCGTGCGCTTCCATCCCGAGAGCGGCACGGGATCCGATCAGTCGGACGGGCATTTGAATGTTCATCTCGTCCTGCGCCCAAGCATTCCCCACCCCGACCTCACTTACCTGGTCAATCATAAGCACGGCCAGCCTGCCGGCATTCGCCTTGAACTGGGGCGTGACTGCGGACGGCCGGTGGAGTTTCTTGAAGTGGATGGCAACGTAAGCCGCGAACACGCTGCCCAATTGGAACAGGCGATCTGGAAACATCTTCCCGATCTGCGGCCCCTGGGCGCCGATCAGTTCGGCGATTACAACGACGGCAGCGAAGTGCGGCACAGCGATCCGCTTGCCCTCACCCAACTTCTCATCACCTATCACTTGTTGCGCGCCCACAGCAAAGACAGCCCCATGCCTTTTGCGCGGCCGGTTGCCGCCCTCAGCCGGCTGAAATCCGTTCCGCGTGAAGCAGCTGCCGAAGCAGTCACCAAGCGGTGATTCATGCCGCCGCACTGGCTCAATCGAGAAGCCGGGATTTGATCCCCACACGCTCCTTCACTGCGAATCCTGACTTGATTTTCGGTTAGCTCTCGCTTCCCGAAGGCTCTCTTGGGAACACAAGGCGAACGGCCGCCACTTCGGTTGACATCTTCCTCCACCGCGATGGCGAAAGAGCGCACAGGTTTGCTGAGCTGCAGAGCGGCCCATCCGCAAACGCTCGGCAGAGCCAATCAAGAAATTCATGCAACCCAAACAAATCATTCATGGTTTTCTTTACGGATTCTTTATGCCCGGTTCCCTATCGTGGCAGCGAGCGGAGTTGAGTTTCTTGCAGACATTCCTTGCGCTTGTCCACCAAGTCGTGATCGTCGGTATAAGGATTAACGATTGGACTGCTACTTCTTTTCCCCTTAGGCACATCAAGATCAACTGCTTAGCGCCCTACGTTTGCCGGCCGTTCCATCTCGAGAAAGGCTTTATGTGCTCCTTATGAAGTCTTTACCCGCTATTTATGAGTTTTCGAATGTAATGGTGGATTAAATTCCAAGAAAAAGCGAGGCCAACGCTTTTGGCCCTTAGCCAGATTAGGCAACTGTCTTCATTGAAAGGAACCGGATTCCAGACCGGAAAGGACTCTAACTTGAAAATCATGAGAACTCCATTGCGTAAGACTGTAGCGGTTTCACCATGCCTTCCCATGCTTGTGTTGAGTCTAGCTGTTGGCCAGGCTCCGCGCTGTTACGCGCAAACTCAGGCACAACCAGACACTCAGACGAAGGTGGCGGCCCTGCGCGAACCCTCGACCGGTGGGGTAGTCCGCGACGGGGGTGCTTCCAGCAATTCCGCACCCGGCGCGCCAGCAGCCACGCCAGATCCGGAAATATCGCCGGCGGTCGCGAAAGAACTTGCGGCCATGAAGGCAGAAATCGAACTGCTCAAAGCCGAATTGAAAGGCCGTAGCGCGACGGAACTCACATCGCCATCTCCCGGAGCATCCGGATCGACATCGGCTCCAGCATCAGCGGCCAAAACAACAGAAGCCACACCGTCAATAGCCGGTGCGCCGCCAGCTCAAGAGGCACGAACGGGTTTACCCGAAAAGCCAGAGCCCACCGCACCGTTTGCCTATGCCGACTGGACCTGGCTGAACGGCAATCCGCGCAACAAAGATGTGGTGTGGGATTCAAAGTTTTTTACGCCGGAAATCAGGTTCGACACGCACTTTGTAGAAAGTTTCAACCACCCGAGGGATGACTCGATGGGTGGATCGAGCGAAATCTTCCGGTCCAACGAGGTCCAGGTAGAGCAGATTAGCTTTGGCGGCGACTTTCATTGGCAGGATGTTCGCGGTCGAGTATTGACCATGAATGGAATGTTCGGCGTCACCACGCCACGCAACGACGCCAGTCCGGGGCGCGGACAGTGGGATCTTCGTGGAGCGTACAAGTATGTATCCGAAGCCTACGGCGGGTACCACTGGAACGTAAACCACGGGCTCAACCTGGATGCAGGAATCTTTGTTTCCTACATTGGTCTATTCAGCTACTACAATTTCGATAACTGGGCCTACCAACCGTCCTATGTTTCGTCGAACACGCCCTGGTTCTTCAACGGTATCCGCATTCAGTGGTTCCCAACGGACAAGCTAAAGATTGAACCTTGGATCATCAATGGATGGCAGTCGTACGGCAGAATTGGCAGCAAGCCCGGTCTGGGTGGACAAATCCTGTATCGCCCGAAGCCCTGGCTCTCGCTGGTCTTCAATAATTATGGAATGGGTGAAGACACGCTGGGCAGTGGGAATGGCCAATTTGGCCGCTCACGCATTCACACCGACGACAGCATCGAGGTCAAGTACTACGATAGGCCTCAGAAGTTCCTGGACAAGATGGCGTTCTCCGTTACCGGGGACTTGGGATGCGAATATGGCGGCAGCCCAACGCCGAGCGTCGGCGCACAGGGACAGACAGTCATCAACACAGTAAATTGCCATCACAATACCGCCACCAGCCGTAAGCAGAGCTTCGCCGGCTGGATGGCATACAACCGGTGGTGGTTCAAGAAAGACCTGTATGCCATCACCTTTGGCGGCGGTGCCATGTCCAATCCGGGGCGCTATCTCACGCTGCTTCCGCCTATCAATGGAGCCGATGCCATCACCGGTTCGCCGTATTTCACACAGAACCCCGGCGATCCGTTCAAGGCTTGGGATGCCTCGCTCACCTTTGACTGGATGCCCAGGCAATACGTCACTTTCCGTGCCGAGTATGGTTATCGCCACGCAAATGTACCCTACTGGTCGGGGCGCGGGGGAATCACACCCGGGGACAATGTCACTCCCAGCACGATTCCAAATCCAGGTGCCGGGTCTGTCGTGGGAAGCACGACATTCGTGCCGGGTCCATTCCTTTCCTCCACGCCTGGCTTTACGTGTGTGGCTGGAGCCACGGGTTTCTGCCCCGATCTGCGGAAGGATGAACCGAGCCTCAGAATGGCCATCATGGTCAAGTTTTAGTTGACTTGAGGTTCTGGGTTCCTGGTGCGGAGACAACGATGCGCACGACACAAAGAGGGGCAGCGTTTCGGATCTGATTCCAGTCCGGGCGCTGCTCCGCAGACCCTCCCCTCGGGTTGCTCAACGACGGCGCGGCCTTCAGTCCTTTGGGACGCCTTTCCAACAGGTCCCTCAGGCGCCCCAGCAGAAGAACGTCGATTCACAAAGAGTGTGCGGTTACGCACAGGTCGCCTCCAGCAAGACGAAGGGATGCGCCCTTCAAGTTTCGGAGAAGTGTCGCTGGTTGGTTGTGGCGGATAAGGAGTCCTCATGAAAAGTAGAAACCTGAAAATCGGTCTTCTTTTCGTTTCCCTGTTCTTGCTCCTGATGCTTAGCGGATGCAACGAGCGTGGCGATGCGGCGGCGGAGGCTCCGCCTCCCGCTAACGTCGTTCCCGCTGCGGATCCCACCCTGTTCACGGTTGACCACCCGGAGCAATTCCCACTCACAGCGGCCCTTGCGCGTCCAACGACCTCCGAGTTGGTGGTCACAGGCGCAGTCACGCCCGATGTCGCGCGCAACGTCCCCGTGGTCTCGCTCGCTTCTGGGCGCGTCGTGGCTATTCACGCACGGCTCGGCGACACGGTGAAAAAAGGCCAGTTGTTGCTAACCATTCGAAGCGACGATGTGGCCGGCGGGTTCGGCGCCTATCGCAAGGCCGTCGCCGACGAGCTTCTCGCGCGAAAGCAGTTGAATCGAGCGGTGGACCTGTATGCCCACGGCGCCATCGCGCAGCAAGACCTCGAAGTCGCGCAAGACGCGGCGGAAGACGCCAAGGTTACCCTCGAGACCGCGACCGAGCATCTTCGGCTCCTGGGCAACGATCCCGACAAGCCCATGGGCATCGTGGACATCGTTGCCCCCACCACGGGCGTGATCACCGATCAGCAAGTGACGAACGCAGCGACTGTGCAGGCCTACTCATCGCCCAGCCCGTTTACGATCTCGGATATCTCGTCGGTCTGGATTATCTGCGATGTGTACGAGAATGACCTGTCTACCGTCCGGGTCGGAGACACAGCGGAGATCACCCTGAACGCGTATCCCAGCCGGCCGTTCAAGGGGAAGGTCAGCAACATTGGCGCCATCCTCGATGCCAGCATTCGCACGGCAAAGGTTCGGATAGAAGTTCAGAACCCAGGAATGCTGCGGCTCGGCATGTTCGCGAAGGCAACATTCCGCGGTCAAACCACAGAGATGCACACCGTTGTTCCGGCATCGGCGGTACTGCGCATGCACGACCGTGATTTTGTCTTCGTTCCTGCGCCCGACAAAAAATTTCGCCGCGTAGAAGTCGTCAGTGGAGACGTGCTTACCGACAACGCGAATCTGCAGGAGATCAAATCGGGGCTCAAACCAGGGCAAGAGGTAGTTACGAACGCGCTGGTGTTGGACCACGTGCTCGCTCAATAACGAGGGGCGGAAGAATGCGCTCCGGCCTCGCGAGTTCGGCTTATGAGCAACATTTCAGATCAGTGGCCGTCAGGAGCGGTTGAGCCGGCGCATCAGCAAGCAAGACAGGACAGGAAATGATTCGGGCTCTCGTAGACTTTGCGCTCAACAACAAGTTTGTAGTGCTGGCCATTGCCGTCTTGCTGGCCGGCTGGGGCGCGATTTCGTTCCACAACCTGCCGGTGGAAGCGTATCCCGACATCGCCGACAACTACGTGACGGTCATTACGCAATGGCCGGGGCGCTCCGCGGAGGAGGTGGAACAGCAGGTCACGATCCCCATCGAGATTCAAATGTCCGGAATGCCGCACATGACCTTTCTGCGGTCCGAGTCCATTTTCGGTTTGTCGTTCGTGATCATGATTTTCGACGACAGCTCGGTCAACGACTGGAATCGCCAGAAGGTGCTGGAAAGGCTGACGCAGGTGAATCTGCCTCCGGGACAAAACCTGCAACCACAAATCGGCACGGACTGGAGCACCACCGGCCAGATCTACTGGTACACGCTGCGAAGCGCTAATCCCCGCTATGACTTGATGGAGCTACGGTCGATAGAAGATTGGGTTCTGCTCAAGCAGTTCAAATCCGTTCCCAATGTGGTCGACGTTTCCGACTTCGGGGGCACGGTGCGCGAGTACCAAGTGCGCGTTGATCCAAGCAAGCTGGTCTCGTACGGATTGAACATCGGCCAGGTGGAACAGCAACTCGCCAACAACAACATCAATGCCGGCGGCAGCTTCGTCGAAGTCGGAATGCAGCAGATGAACGTGCGCGCGCTCGGGCTCTTCAGCAGCGTGCGCGACATCGAGGAGACCGTCTTAAAAACCCAGACCGGAACGGCTCTGCGGGTGAAGGACATCGCCGAAGTAAGCCAGGGTCCGAAAATCCGTTTGGGCCACATGGCGAGAGCGAATCACATGGAGGACGGGCGCATCATCGACGAGCCCGATGTCATTCAGGGTGCCGTGCTGATGCGCAAAGGCGCGGAGGAACAGCCCACGCTCGATGCCATTCACAAGAAAGTGGACGAACTCAACCACGGCCTCCTGCCCCCCGGCGTGACAGTCGTTCCCATGCTGGATCGCAGCGATCTGCTTCATTTCACCTTGCACACGGTGATGCACAACCTGGCCGAAGGCATGATTCTGGTCAGCGTGGTCCTGTTCCTGTTTCTTCTCAATGTTCGTGCCGCTCTCATCGTCGCGCTGACCATTCCTTTTTCTCTGCTCTTTGCCTCGATCTGGCTGGATCTCAGCCACATCCCCGCGAACCTTCTCTCCCTGGGCGCTCTCGATTTCGGGATGGTGGTGGATGGCGCGGTGGTCATGGTGGAAAACATCGTTCGGCATATGAGCCGACTGAACAACGGTTCGGGATCGGGGAGTTACAAATCGGTCGCGGAAGAGATTCGCGAGGCAGCCCATGAGGTGCAGCGGCCGGTCTTTTACGCGATCGCCATCATCATCACGGCGTATATGCCAATCTTCACGCTGCAACGGGTGGAGGGCCGGCTCTTCCGGCCCATGGCCTGGACGGTGGCACTCGCGCTGCTCGGCGCGATGACGTTCTCGGTTCTCATTGCACCCGTGCTCGCGGGCACGTTCTTCCGCAAGGGCGTCAAGGAGCGGCGCAATCCCGTGATGGATTTTCTGACCGATCATTACCGCGAGCGGTTGCGTTGGGCGGTTCAGCATCGCTGGATTGTCGCTTGTGTGGGCATCGCGGCCGTGGCCGGAACCATCTATTTGGGCTTCAGCGGCGTCATCGGCGCAGAGTTCCTGCCTCACCTCGATGAAGGCGCGATCTGGGCACGTGGAACTCTTGCCAACAGCACAAGCCTTTCGGAGGCAGAAAAGTTCGCCACCAACGAGCGCTATGTGTTCGCTTCTTTTCCGGAAGTGAAGACGGTGGTCTCGGAGGTGGGCCGCCCGGACGACGGCACCGACACCGGCGGGTTCGGCAACACGGAATATTTCGTCGATCTCAAGCCGAAAGACCAGTGGAGGCCGGTTTTCCGCCGCAACAAGGAGGAACTGGTCACGGCCATGAATCGTGCCGTTGAGAAATACCCGGGGGCAATCTGGAACTTCTCCCAACCGATCGAGGACAACGTCGGAGAGTCGATGACTGGTACCAAAGGTGCCCTTGCCCTTAAGATTTTCGGCGATGACCTAAAGCTCCTCGAACAGAAGGGCGAAGAAGTCGTTGCCGTCATGTCAGCCATCCCGGGTATGCATGACATCAAGCTCCTGCGCGATTTCGGCCAGCCGAATCTCGACTTAACGATTGACCGCCGCCAGGCGGCGCGATTTGGAATCAACGTCGCAGACATCCAAGACGCCATCCAGACAGCCGTGGGCGGCAATGCGGTGAGCCAGCTCCTGATCGGTGAGCAACGCTACGACGTGGTGGTTCGATACCAGGCTCCCTACCGTAATACTCAACAGGCCATCGAGAAGGTTCGTCTGCTCTCCCCCACCGGCGAACGTGTGTCGTTGGCGCAATTAACCAGCGTAGAGGTCAAGGACGGTGCCTACGACATCTTCCGCGAGGGCAACATCCGCTACGTGGCGGTAACGTTCAGCGTGAGAGGCCGCGATCTGGGGACAACGGTTGAGGAGGCGATCCAGCGAATCAATGAAAAGGTCAAGCTGCCGCCGGGCTATCGCATCGGTTGGTCGGGTGAATACGAAAGTGAGAAGCGGGCGCAAGCGCGGTTGGCTCTCATCGTGCCGCTGACGATTCTCGTCATCTTCATCATTCTCTACACCATGTTTCGCTCTTTCAAATGGTCGTTGCTCATTCTCCTAAACCTCGTGCTGGCGCCTGTTGGAGGCTTCCTGGCTCTGCTGGTAACTGGAACTTACCTCAGTGTGTCCTCGGGTGTGGGCATGTTGGCACTCTTCGGCGTATCGGTGCAAACCGGCGTCATCATGCTCGAATACATTAACCAGCTCCGTGCGCGGGGCTACTCGATTGTAGACGCTGCGGTCGAGGGCGCGGTCTTGAGGCTTCGTCCCATCATGATGACCATGCTGGTGGCAACGCTCGGACTCTTGCCCGCAGCCCTGTCGCATGACATCGGATCGGATTCGCAGAGGCCCTTCGCAATCGTGATCGTCGGCGGACTGATTTCCGCCATGCTCCTGAGCATCATCTTGTTACCCACGTTCTATGTCTGGATCGCGAGAGACGGCGATCAGCTTCCGGAACCGGAGGTGGCCCTTGAATAGTCTTGCACTGCTGCAGAAGATCGGCCTAAAGAAGATCAGCCTGAAGAAGATCGGCGCCAATGTGATCGTCACCACAATGCTGGTGTGCGCCCTGATCCCTTCGGCATTGAGTCAAACCGCCGGACCAAAAACCGTCACGCTCGACGAAGCCATCCAAATGGCGCTCCAGCACAATCACAACCTGCTGGCCGCGCGAACCACCATTCAGCAAAGCGAAGCGGACGAGAAGACTGCCAACCTGCGGCCGAATCCGGCATTGTTTGCAGATTGGGAATACCTGCCGCTCGGCTCGCCAGCTCGCCAGAATCCGAGCGTTTATGGCGGCCAATCCACCGGCGACTACCTGCACAACAATACCGAAGGCGACCTCGGACTCAGCTATCTGATCGAGCGCGGCAAGAAACGGCAGCACCGCCTACAGGCGGCCAAAGACATTACGGCGCAGACCCGATCGCTGGTGACCGACAACGAGCGCTCCCTCACATTCAGTGTGGCCTCGTTGTTTGTGAACGTGCAGCTCGCCGAATCGACGCTCGAACTGGCCGACAAAGATCTGAAGAGCTTTCAGAAGACGGTGGATCTCGGCGAGTTACGCTACAACAAAGGCGCCATCAGTGAGGACGACTACCTGAAGATCAAACTGCAATTGCTGCAGTTTGAGACCGACTATCAGCAGGCCCTACTAGCCAGGGTCCAGGCACTTTCGGACCTGCGGCAGTTGCTCGGCTACGAATCCGTTCCCCCCGATTACGACGTGGCGGGGCCGTTTGACTACCAGGCCCTGAAGGGAAATCTGGAAGACTTTCAATTGAAGGCACTGCAGACCCGGCCTGATCTCCGCGCCGCTCAGCAAGGAGTAATCGCGGCCAGGAGCCAGTACGAACTGCAGAGGGCGATTGGCAAGCCGGACGTCACCGTGCAGGGCAACTATTCGCACGTCAATGCGATCAACGCTGCTACCTTCTACGGAAGCATTCCCCTGCCCATCTTCAATCGCAACCAGGGCCAGATCGAACATGCGCGAATTGCGATTACCCAAACGCAAGAGCAGGAGAAAGCTACCAGCGGCCAAGCTATGACGGATGTCCGCGATGCCTACGAAGGACTGCAGGTAAGCGACCGGATCATCCAGCTCTACCGATCGGGCTATCTCGACGTGGCCCAAAAAGACCGGGACATCGCCGAGTACGCCTACCAGCGCGGCGCAGTGAGCCTGCTTGACTTTCTGGATGCTGAGCGCAGCTTTCGCGCGACTCAGCTTGCCTATCGCCAGGCCCTGGCTTCATACTTGCTCGCTTTGGAGCAGCTAAGGCAGGCGGTGGGAACGAGGGCGCTGCCCTGAGTTGGGGGCCGAGGTTTTCGTGGGCCTGCTTTACTTGAACATATTTGCGAAGGAGCCGGATCTTTGAACAAGCAAGAAGTACGGAGCCGGATCGAAGAACTCGGGATTATTCCCTCGATTCGCGTGTCGACGACGGAGGACGCCCTTTTCGCGGCAGAGGCGATCGCCCGCGGCGGAATACCGATCCTCGAAGTCACACTGACTGTGCCCGAAGCGATCAAAGTAATTTCTCACTTGGCGCAACACGCCCCCGACGTGATTGTCGGCGCCGGGAGCGTTCACGATGTCGAGACCGCGCGCCGCTGCCTGGAAGCGGGGGCTAAGTTCCTTTCCAGCGATGGCTTTGATCGCGAGACGGTGAAGTTCGCCGTGCAGGAGAACGTCGTGGTGATACCCGGGACGCTTACTCCGACCGACGTCCTCACCGCCTGGAAACTGGGTCCTGATTTCGTCAAAATTGTGCCCTGCGGGCACATCGGTGGCGACAGTTACATCAAAGCTCTTAAGTCTATGTTTCCCAACGTTCCTATGGTCGCAGCCGGAGGTGTGAATCAGCGGACGGCATTCAACTTCATTGCCGCCGGGGCAGTCGCGCTGGGCGTTGGCGGAGAGTTGATCCCGAGAGAGGCCATCCGGCGGCGGCAGGCCGATCGGCTTGCCGAACTCGCGCGCCGGTTCCTGGACTCTGTTAGCAACGCTCGCGAACGTTGAGCGCGCCGCTGGATATCACGCACACGTACAACTGAGGAGGCTCACATGAGGCTGGTTAGATTTGAGGATATCAACGGCAGGGAAACTTTCGTCAACCCCGATCGCATCAACCACGTTAGCGATTACGGAAGCGGAACAACCGAAATCAACTTTGGCGATAAGCAGGCCAGCGTCTTCGTCGCGCTGGACGTGACAGCAGTAGCTTCAACACTGCTGAAAGCAGGGAAACCTAGTTGAACCGCCCGCCTCTATATGACGCAAAATCGCGATGGCGATCGCTGACCGTCCGCAGGCAGCCCCCATCTCCGCCAGCGCACCCACTGCCGCGGCCTCGCAAGTCGTGAGGCATCCTAGTCCATTTCCCGCACCCGGCCCTCATCCGCACGCATTCCCGCACCCGAAGCCGCCGCAGACTCCGCCTTCTTCTTTTGCCAGTCCGCCTCGGCTAGCACCGTGATCGCATCCAGTTTCTTCTTCTTCAAGCCGGCGTTGATACCCGGCAGTTCTTTCTGCGCCAGCTTCTGGAAGTCATCGATCACATCTTGCAGTTCATGGCCCAGCGACTCCGTCCGTGCCACCTGGTAATCCGTGGGCTTGCCGTCATATCCCGTCACCGCGCCGTAGAGCTGCCCCAGCAGTTCGCGAATGCGCTCTTCGCCGGTAATCATGCCGCCTTCTTTAGTGGCCACGATCTTCGAGCGGAGCGCCTCGCAATCCGCGGCAAGTTTCTGCAATTGCTGGCGCAGCGGATCTTTCTCCTTGAGCTTGGCCGCCCGCGCCCCGGCTCCGTCGCGCACTCCTTCGATCGCTTCTACTCCAAACGTCATGTGCTCAAGCTCTTTGTAAACTTTCATCGAGAGATCGAACTGCGCCTTGCGTTCCTCTAGCGAATACTTGGCCCGCGGGTCGATCGCAACATTCAACTGCTCGGTATAAGTTTGATCTCCTTTGGTTAGCTTCACCGCGTACGTGCCCGGCAGCACGCGCGGTCCCTGCGCCGCTTCAAACAGCGCCGAGGCTGCCGGAGCAACCGCCGGTGGCTTGACCCGCATTCCCCAGCCCGCGCGGTTCAGCCCTCGATGCTTGCTGCCGGCTACCGTGTCCACCAGTTTGCCCTCCTGGTCGAAAATCTCGATCTTCAAATCGCCGAAGATGTGCCGTCCTTTCTGGTAGTACGTGATCTGTGCGTCCGCCGGACGATTGCGTCCACGGAAAGTCTCGTCGCCTTCGGCCCAGCCGCCGCCCACGTCAAAATATTGGATCGCAGCCCGTCCCGGAAGCAGCGTTGCCTCTTTGGTCACGACTTCCGGCGTAAGCGCGCGCAGCGGCGAGATATCGTCCACGACCCAGATACCGCGGCCGTGCGTCGCCAGCACAAGATCCGATTCCCGGGGCTGCACTGCGATGTCATCCACTGCCACCGCCGGGAAGTCCGTTCCCTTGTATTGCGCCCAGCGTTGCCCGCCATCCGCTGAAATCCAGAGCCCGAATTCCGTGCCCAGGAAAAGCACATTGCGGCTTACTGTGTCTTCCTTGACCACATGCGCATAGCCGCGCACCCCGCTCTCCGTCGCCGGAAGCGCGGTCCACGCTTGACCATAGTCCGTGGTCTTGTAAACGTAGGGCTTCATATCTCCGAACGTGTGACGGTCGAACGTGGCATACGCGGTGCCTTCGTCGAAGCGGCTGGCCTCGATGGCCGAGACCCACGAATTCTTTCCCAGACCGCCGATGTTGCCCACCACGTTCGTCCAGGTCTTCGCCCCATCGCGGGTGATCTGCACATTCCCGTCATCGGTGCCGGCCCAGATGATCTGACCGTTCTTCGGCGACTCCGAAATCGAATAGATGGTGGTGTGCATCTCGGCCGAGGAGTTGTCGATCGTAACGCCGCCGGATTCTTCCTGCTTCTGCTTCTCCGGATCGTTGGTCGTCAGGTCCGGAGAAATCCGGTCCCAGGACTGCCCGTGATCGCGCGAGCGGAATAAGAACTGCGCTCCGATGTAGATCGTCCCCTTCTCGTTGGGACTCATGTGAATCGGCGTATTCCAGTTGAAGCGCAGCTTCTTCTCGCCGTAATTCGGCCAGGGATGGATGTCGCGAGTCTCGTGCGTGTAGCGGTTCACCCGTCCAATCTCGCCCCCCTGCGCCTCGGCATAAACGTAGTCGGGATCGGAAGTGTCTTCGAACGTCCAGAAGCCGTCGCCGCCAAACATGTTTTCCCAGCGGGAGTTGCTGACGCCGCCCGGATACGAAGAATCCCCCACCCACGAACTGTTGTCCTGCAAGCCGCCGTACACGCGGTAGGGGTCCGCGTTGTCCGTGCTCACGTGATAGAACTGCGAAACCGGCAGGTTCATCTGGTGCTTCCAGCGATTGCCGCCGTCTTCGCTGCGCCACAACCCGCCATCGTCGCCGGCAATCACGATGTTCGGATTCTTCGGATCGATCCACACGTCGTGGAAGTCGCCGTGCGCTCCTCCAGAAACCACATTGAAGGTCTTTCCGCCGTCGTTGCTCAGCAGCAGAATGAGATCGGGCTTGAAAATCTTGTTTTCATCTTTCGGATCGACGATCAGGTTGCCGAAATAAAAAGGACGCCACACCATGAAGTTGCTGGCATCCAGCTTGGTCCACGTCGCGCCGGCGTCGTCGGAGCGGTACAGTCCTCTGCCTTTTTCCGCTTCGATGTTGGCATACACTACCTGCGGTTTCGAGGGCGCGATTTGCACCGCGACGCGGCCCCACGGTTTCGCCGGCAGTCCCTTGGCGTTGCTGTCGTTGACTTCGCTCCAGTGGGCGCCGCCGTCAGTGGACTTGAACAGCCCGCTGCCCGGCCCTCCCGAACGGAACGTCCAGCCCTGCCGCCGGAAATCCCACATCGCGGCATAAATGGTCTTCGGTTCCTGCTTGCTGCGCGCAATCATGGCGCAGCCGCTTGAAGCATTGGCCCCCGCCAGAACTTTCGTCCAGGTCTTGCCGCCGTCGCCGGTCTGGAAGACTCCGCGTTCGTCGTTGTCGTTCCACAGATGCCCGGTGGCGCAGACCAGCACGTCGTTGCCATCGGTTGGATTGACCAGGATCTTGGCGATGTGCTCGCTGTCCTTGAGGCCGACGTTGGTCCAGTTCTCGCCGCCGTCGGTCGACTTGTACACGCCGTCGCCTACCGACACGCTGTTGCGCGTCCAAGCCTCGCCCGTGCCCACCCAAACCGTCTTCGCATTCGACGGATCAATCGCAACCGCGCCAATCGACTGCACATCTTCCCGGTCGAACACCGGCTTGAATGTGGTGCCGCCGTTCACCGACTTCCACACTCCGCCGCTGGCCGCGCCCACGAACACCGTGATGCGGCCGTCTTCCTCCACCGCATCCACTGCGGCAATGCGCCCGCTCATGGTGGCCGAGCCGATGTTGCGCGCCGGCAGGCCCGAAACCGTCGCCGAGTCAAAGCGGTATGCAGCTTGGGCCGCGGCCTGCCAGGGTGCGCACAGCGCAGCTCCGGCGATTAACACCATCACTCCCCAGGAATTGCGAGCGGATGCTTTCATGTGTACCAGTCCTTTTCCAGTAAATGATTTTCGTAGCGCCGCCGTCCCTTCGGCAAGCTCAGGGCAAGTCCCGGCGGCTGTCGTGGCGGCGTCGCGCCGCCACTGCCGGCGCGAGTCCACCACTATCCGAACCAAATCAGTGAACCCCGACCAACCCAGACTTCTTTTCCTCAGTTTTCAGCGACGCTGGCAGCGAGAAGTCTGAATCTGGAACAGCCACGTTCACTTCAATCTTTGCAATCGTGGTCATCTGTGCCCCAGGATTATTTCTCGGCCCCTCGGAAATCGAGAAGGGATACATGACTCCATTCACTGGCTTGTAGCAGCCCACGTCCACTACACGTTCTCGCACCGAGCCCCGGACAAACTGCCGAATCTCCTTCCGGATTTCGAGATAAGTATCTGGGTCGAGATAGTAGTAAATGATGTCGCCGTTTTTCAGCGTGACCCTGAGCCGCAGCGCGTCATCGCCATCCACAAGGTCATGCCCGAGATATTCGATCTTGTTACCTTTTTCCGCGTAGTCGACGAGCGGACCATCGAAATCGGAGTCCAGAAGCAAGTCCCGCAGCGCATCCTCGCCCATCAGTTCGGGATCTTTGCGCCCGCGGAAGGGCTGGGTCTGCCAGCCGGTCGAACCGTCGTAGGCCTGAATTGCCGTCATGCCCTGCAGGGTGAAGGTTTGACGAACTAAATCGGGGCGCTTGTTCGTCTGTCCGAAGACAGCGACGCGGCCTCTGGCATTCCTAACCCTGCCCGTTATACGCCGGGTCTTGGCCGACTTGATTTTTTCGATCCCGCCTTTGGCCTCGATGTTCTTGTTGACCAGTTCCTCCGCGGTTTGGGAGTAAGTAACCGCGCTGAGGCACGAGACTGCCGCCAGAACAAATACCGCGCGACGCATGGGCGAACTCCTGATTTTTGGTGTGGTCTTCATCCCAGCAAACTAGTGAATGCCAACCAAGCCGGACTTCTTTTCCTCAGTCCGCAATGAAGCCGGAAGCATAAAGTCCGCGGGATCGATGGTCACGTTCACTTCCATTTTCTGCACCGTGTTGGTCTGGTCGTCGGGATGGTTCTTTGGTCCCTGCGAGATCGAGAAGGGAAACATCACCCCCGCCACTGGTTTGTAGGAACCCAGCCCTACCACGCGGTCCCGCACCGAGCCCCGGATAAACTGCTGAATCTCCCGGCGAATCTCGATAAACGTATCTGGATCGAGGTAGTCATAAATGATGTCGCCGTTTTTCAGCGTGACTTTCAGCCGCAGCGCGTCGTCGCCATCCACCACGTCGTGCCCCAGGTACTCCACCGTGCTGCCTTTCGCCTGGTAATCCACCAGCGGCCCCTCGAAGTCGGCGTCCAGCAGCAGGTCGCGCACGTCGTCCTCGCCCATCAACTCCGGATCTTTTCTCCCGCCAAAGGGCTGGATCTGCCAGCCGGCCGCGCCATCATAGGCCTGTACCACCGTCATCCCCTGCAGAGTGAAGGTCTCCCGGATCAGGTTGGGCCGCTGGTTCTCCTGGCCCACGGACGCGGTGAAGCCTCCCCCACCCTCAAACCTGCCCGTCATGCGGAGGGTCTTGATGGCCTTGATCTTCTCCATCCCGCCCCGGGCCTGGATGTTCTTGGCAATCAGTTCGTCGGCGGTTTGGGCGTAGGAAAAGATACCGAAGCAGCAGACAGCAATCAGCACAGTCAACGCCTGACGCATCGAGCGGACTCCTGTTGTTGAGGGACTGTAAAAAAACCGGACAACGAGAAACAGTACTCTACTCATTAGTAGACGTTTGTTTCAAGTCTTGGTGAGCATTGTCCTCGATCATGTATCTGGAGAACACCGGGTGCAGGGTCTAGCGGGCTTGGCTCTCCTTATTGGATGCTCTATTTAGTGGAGGAGCGCATGGACGACTTCTGCCACATGCCGGTCGAATTCCTCCGGTCGTTCGAGCATTGGATAGTGACCCATGTGCTTCATGATCACAACGTCGAAATCTGGCTTAACTTTTCGTACCCCCTCCACGTCGGTGGGATAAAGGTCACCGTTAATAGCGCGCAGAGGAACGCTCAAACGTCGCGCTGATTGGCTCGGGTCGTAACCAGCCAGCGATAGGAACATGCTGTAAGCCACTTCCGGCGCGGTGCACGCCATCCGCCGCTCGGCGTCTGCGAGGAACGCGGGGGCGGCGTCGTTGTGGAAGAGCTGTTTCACCATTTGCCTGAGGCTTGTTCCGTAATCGGTACGGAAGGCATCAGCCCGTTTATGCGCGTCATCGGCTGTCATCGTATAGGTGAGGCTTTGGAAAGTATCCACACCGACAACGCCGAGCACTCTGTCTGGAAGAAGCAACGCGGCCTCGATCGCGACCGGCCCGCCCAGTGAATTACCGAATAGAACCACTCTCTTCGCACCTTCCGTTTTGATGACTGAACAAATGTCAGCGCCGAATTCCGGTATTCCCCACTTTTTGCGGTTTGCCCCCGACTCGCCATGCCCCGGCAAATCGGGAGCAATGACTTGATGGCACGTCGCGAAAGCGTTGAGCTCGCCATCCCAGAAACCCCTGTTTGCCAGGCCACCATGAATGAATACGAGGGCCGGTTCTCCCACCCCGACTGTGGAATATACGATCGTGGCGCCATCTGCGGCGGCGCATGTCTTTCGCTCTATCGCCGAATTCATTGCATCTCCCTCCGCATACGAAACCATTGTAGGTCGAAGAAACCCCTGATCGCGACGGCATGGTCCGCGAACGGCGCGCGCGAACCTTAACAGGTGGCTGATGAGATAACCGTGTCGGCTCCTAACGAGCGAGCAGACTTGGAAGCGCTCAAGCGACCAAGGCTCGGAAGAAAGGAGCCGAGCGATGATGATTATAGTGGGGCGCTTCTTAGGTTTATCACCCAGCACTGCCTCACCCAGGCTCTCTCGCTTTTTTCCCTCTATGCAAATTCCTTGTTTCGTGAAAAGATTTAGTCCTCGTCCCGATGAAGATCTTCCCTCTCACACCCAACTGGAGGCAGGTTCGTTTTCCTCGCGAGCGCAAGCCCAAGCCCGGCTTTGCGCGAGGAGTTGTAATGCGGGCATTGCTCGCCGTGAGCGTTTTCGCGGTCTCCTTTTCCCCGGCTGTGCGCGCACAGCAAACTGATCCGGCGAAGCCTGTGGTAGTGCAACCCGGAGTGCCGGGAGCGCCGAGCAAAACGCTGCCGTCGTCGACGCGAGCAATCCTGCCGCCACGGTCGCCAGCGGACGTAGAGTTCATGCAGGGCATGATCTTGCATCATGCACAAGCGGTGGAGATGACGGCGATGATTCCGTCGCATACGCAGAACAAAGAACTGCGTTCATTGGGTGCACGTATCAGTAGCTCGCAATCGGACGAAATCAAGTTCATGAAGCGCTGGCTGGCGGCCAGGGGCGAATCAGTTCCGCAGGCGATGCCGAACATGCCGGGCATGGTTATGTCGCACGATACATCGCACCAGACCATGGCACAGATGCCCGGAATGCTTACGCCGCAGCAGATGGAAGCTCTGCAGAAGGCGAAGGGCGTCGAGTTTGACCGCTTATTCTTGGTGGGGATGATTCAACATCACAACGGCGCGTTGACCATGGTAAAAAATCTATTCGACACCGCAGGCGCCGGACAGGACGCCGAGCTGTTCAACTTCGCGACCGATGCCGACAATAGCCAACGAGCCGAGATACGGATCATGGAGACCATGTTGAAGAAAGAGACGCTAGAGGAGAAACGATGAATCGATTGCCCAGTCTTGCCTGGTGTGTGCTGTGGGCTGCGCTTATTTCTTGTTTTGCTGTAAACCGAACGCAGGCGCAAGCGGCGCCGTCCGCGGCTCCGCAGCAGGAGCAGGCGCAGAAGCCCGCGAGCCCGCCGTCCGAGAAGGACGCTGATGAAAAAGAGCAGGATCCATTCGCTCCAGAGCCTGCCCCAACGCTGCCGCCGGGGATGACGGGGTCGGATGCGAATGATCCGCGCGCCAGCCTTGCACCGGGACTTTATGACGCGGGCGAAACTTCGATGGGCATCGAGCACCTCCTGCTGCTCAAGAAGCCGGATGCGTTTCAACTCGGGGCTACGGATCCGGATGATCCCAAGGTTGAGAAGATCGTTGGGCAGCTCGGTATGGGGAACAACAAGAAAATTCCAAAGTCAGTGCACCTGCTGATCGCGCAACTTGCTTTTGCCAACTCGGACCTTGCGTTCCAAGGCAACCACTTGTTCCAGGGAAATTTTTATGGCGTGAGTATCTTCGACATCGCCAATCCAGCCAACACGAAATTGCTGACGTCATTAGTGTGCCCGGGTGGACAGGGTGATGTGTCTGTCTACAAAAATCTGCTGTTCATGTCCGTAGAGATGCCGAATGGACGTCTGGATTGCGGCGTTGAGGGATTCCCGCCGGAACCTCCTCCACCCGCCGACGAGGAAAAAGCTAAAGACAAAGCTAAAGATGATAAAGATCAAAATCAAGACAAAGATCAAGATAAAGACAAAGACAATGAAGACGATAAAAACAAAGACAAAGAAAAAGAAAAAAAGCGCCACATCCCGGTGGCGCAAAAGGACCGTTTCCGCGGTGTAAGAATATTCGACATTTCCGACATCAAGAATCCAAGGCAGGTCGCAGCCGTGCAGACGTGCCGCGGATCCCACACACATACCCTGGTGATCGATCCGAACGACAAGGAAAATGTCTACATCTACGTGTCGGGGACCTCGTTTGTGCGTCAACCGGAAGAACTGGCTGAGTGCTCCGGGGAAAAACCGGACAAAGATCCGAATACGGCGCTGTTTCGCATCGATGTGATCAAAGTTCCAGTGGCTGCACCGCAGGACGCGAAGGTCGTTTCGAGTCCGCGGGTATTTATCGATCCGCGCACGGGCGCGATCAACGGCCTGAATAACGGTGGTACCCATGGCAAGAAGGACGCGGAGAAACCGGCAGACACCGACCAGTGCCACGACATCACCGTGTACTCGGCGATCGGGTTGGCAGCGGGAGCGTGCTCCGGGAACGGAATTCTGCTTGACATCAAGGACCCGGTTCATCCAAAGCGCGTGGATGCCGTGAATGATCCGAACTACTCTTACTGGCATTCGGCTTCGTTCTCGAACGATGGCAGCAAAGTCGTGTTCACCGACGAATGGGGCGGTGGCCTGGGGGCGCGCTGCCGTCCGAACGATCCGAACAAGTGGGGTGCGGACGCCATCTTCCGTCTGAAGGACGATAAGCTGAGTTTCGCGAACTATTACAAGCTGCCGGCCGCGCAGGGAGATACCGAGAACTGCGTGGCACACAATGGTTCTCTGATTCCGGTTCCCGGCCGGGATGTTGAAGTGCAGGCGTGGTACCAGGGCGGGATTTCCGTGATGGACTTCACCGATCCAGCGAACCCCTTCGAGATTGCCTACTTCGATCGCGGTCCAATTGATCCGAAAATGTTGGTGCTCGGAGGCGATTGGTCCGCGTATTGGTACAACGGCTACATTTACGGTTCGGAGATTGCGCGTGGCTTGGATGTGTTTCAACTGACGCCGACCAAGTTCCTGACCCAGAACGAAATCGACGCGGCCAGGACGGTTCTGCTGTCTTCCCTCAATGTACAGAACCAACAAAAGATTGAGTGGCCTGCAAAGTTGGTGGTAGCGAAAGCCTACGTGGACCAGTTGTCGAGATCGGAGGGTCTGCCTGCAAGCCGAATCGCAGCGCTGCGGAAGGTGATCAAAAGCGCAGAGAGGTCGCGCATGAGCATGAGCAGCATGGCGAAATTGAAGGGTGTGGTGCCTTCATTGGAAAAGAGCGCAGCAACCGCGAAGACGCCGGCCGACTCAATGCGGATGCACGCACTGGCGGACGTTCTGAAGCATCCGTCCGATGTGTCCCACTGATTACTAGCTGTGAAGCCGGATCGGTTCTAGACTTGCTGACATTTGCGCAAGGAAACTTGCGGAATCCTGCAGGTTGCTGGCCGAGGGGCGTCGGTGCGAGGTTACTCAGCGATAGGAAGAATAAATTACCACGAGCCGAGTCGGTTTTGTCCTCGGTCCTTTATGTCTCCTTTTGGCCGGGGTAGACTCTCGGGTCTCCGCCTTGCCATCTTTCTTCCTCTGTTGCTTTGCCTCGGCGCAGGGGCGCAGATTTCGCCTGGGCCGTTGGCCCGTCCCCACCAGTTTCTCAACGGAGCGACCAACTGCACCACCTGCCACAAGTTGGGCGGAACGCCCACCTTTCGCTGCATGGACTGCCATACGGAGATTGCCGGGAGAGTAGTGGCACGCCGAGGCTTGCACGCTACCTACAACATTCAGCCCGGCTCCAGCAAAGAGTGCGCGCGTTGTCACTCCGATCATAACGGCGAAGATTTTCCACTTATCAAGTGGGACACCAAAGCGTTCGATCACAAGCAAGCGGGATACCCGCTGGTAGGAAAACATGCCGCGCTGGATTGCAACCGTTGCCACACGCCTGCGCGCATTGGAGCTGCGGAGCGCGCAACCATCAAGATCAAAGACCTGAGCCGCACCTACCTTGGTCTCTCTCCCGCTTGTGCAACGTGTCACCAGGACCCACATAATGGGCGACTGGGTCCGACCTGCCAGCAGTGCCACAATGTGGAAGACTGGAAAACCGTCAATGTCGGTCAGTTCGATCACGGCAAGACGCGGTATCCTCTGACTGGATTGCACGCCCCGGTCGCCTGCGCCAAGTGCCATACTCCCGGCCAGGATGGCAAGCCGCGGTACACCGGTATCCCATTCAACCAATGCAGTGACTGCCACAGCGATCCACACCATGGCAGCTTTGCCCAGGGATGCCAGGCCTGCCACGGTACCGGAGGCTGGAAGAAGATCTCACTTTCGACGGTCAATGAGCGCTTCGATCATTCGAAAACAAAATACCCGCTGGAAGGGAAACACACGGCGGTCGATTGCGCCCAGTGTCATGCCGGGGGAGATTTCAAGAAGCCTCTCCCATTCCAGCGGTGCATGGACTGTCACAAACCCGATCCGCACAAGGGGCAATTTGCCAAGCGGCCGGGGGGTGGCGAATGTGCTTCGTGCCACACGGTGAACGGATGGAAGCCCTCAACTTTCACGGTGAAGGAACATGCTTCCAGTGCATATCCCCTGCAGGGTGGGCACGCGCGGGTGCAGTGCGATCAGTGTCATCTTACCAAGGGCAAGGAGACGCTATTCAAAGTAAAGTTCGAGCGTTGCACCGATTGCCACGCGGACAAACACGCGGCACAATTTGCGGCAGCGCCGTATTTCAACGCTTGCGACCGCTGTCACAATCTGGAGGGTTACAAGCCTTCGACGTTCACCTTGGCGCGGCACAAAGAAACGCATTTCATTCTTACCGGAGGGCACGTCGCGGTGCCCTGCGTTGATTGCCACAAGGAATCGGCGTTGTTCCAGCCAAAACCGACGGTGATCTACCACTGGCAGGGCCTGAGTTGCACGAGTTGCCATGCTGACCCGCACAAGGGCCAGTTCAAAGAGCGGATGCTGCAGTCGCGGGCTGACGGCACTGCCAGCGGTTGCGAAGCCTGCCACTCAACCAAGTCGTGGAAAGAGTTATCGCGCTTCGACCATGCGAAAACGTCGTATCCCCTGGTGGGAGCCCACCGCGCGACTGCTTGCATCGATTGCCACAAACCGCCCAACCTCGAGACCAAGTTGATCAACGTGGATTTCAAAGCGGCGCCAACCCTTTGCGAGGACTGCCACGAGGACGTCCACGGAAAGCAGTTCGCCAGGGCGGGAATCACGCGCTGTGTTGAATGTCACACCAGCATGAAATGGAAGCCGTCACTTTTCGATCACGAGAAGGGGACGCAGTTCTCTCTGCGCGGGGCTCATCAGAATGTGCGGTGCGCGGAGTGTCACAAGTCAACGAAAATTATCGAGGGCAAGACCGTGCTCTTCTACAAGCCGACGCTTAAAGAATGCGCTGCGTGCCACGGGCCGGCAAACCCTGTCCGTGGCTCGAAACCGGGCAGCTAGAAAACTCTCGTGAGTGCGATACCCTCCTACGTTCGTCAAGTTGTAAAACCTCCGTGTTGATTTTCACAACAACTTCTCGCGCGCATATCTAAGAGTCACCAGAGTCGTTTGCCTCTCAGGAATTGTTGAAGTTTGCAACACCTCAAGACTGCTGAAAGTCAGGACCATTGCGAAAAAAATGCCAAACGTTGCGCAGAACTTACCATTTGCTCCCAGCAATACTGACCCCATCGGGAATCCGAACAATGCCCGAACAGTGCGCCATCGATGTTCCGAGTACCGACTTGCGTAACTTTGTGCGGAACATACAACTCGATACTCTAACTGGGCATCGAATTGCACCACTCGTCATTAATTCTCTTCCTTAAGTTGTTCACAATTTATTAAAAGGGACTTGGGACGAACGAATTATGTTGGCGTCTGGGGCCGTGCTTAACCTGGTTGTGGCATTCGTGCTGGCGTTCTCTACAGTTCCGGGAACGCAGCCGCCCACGCAGGGTTACGAAAGTACCCACAGTCCTCACGGAAATCTCAACATCCCCTGTCAGAACTGCCACACGACACAGGGCTGGAAGCCCATTCGGGCGATTCCGGAGTTCGATCACAACCAGACGCGCTACCCTTTGCGAGGCATGCACCAGTCCGTGACCTGTACGCAGTGCCACGCCAAGCCCGTGTTCACGAATGTGGGGCAGCGTTGCCAGGATTGCCACGCCGATATTCACAAGCGGCAACTCGGCGCAAATTGCGAGCAGTGCCACACCGTGCGGGGATGGACGGTCTCGATCCAGCAGGTGCAGCAACATAACAACCGCTTCCCGCTCACGGGGGCGCACGCGGCGGTGGACTGCGATTCCTGCCACAAAGGTGCGGCCACGAGCACGTTCCAAACGATGTCGACCGATTGCTATTCCTGCCATGCCGCCGACTTTAAGAGCACTACCAACCCGAATCACCTTACCGCGCAGTTCGGAACGACCTGTAATCAGTGCCACGGCACAGACAACTGGCTGAATGCGAAGTTCGATCACTCGTCGGTGGGGTTTCCTCTAACCAACTCCCACGGCGTTCCGCCGCGCCAGTGCACGGACTGCCACATTAATAATAATTACAACCTGAGCAGCACGGCCTGCGTGTCCTGCCACTTGAAAGATTTTCAGGGCACGACGAATCCCAATCACGTCACGGCAAACTTCCCCCAGACTTGCGAGCAATGCCATAACACGATCTCGTGGCTCAATGCCTCGTTCAATCACAACACCACAGGGTTCACGCTGACGGGCATGCACACGGTTCCTCCGCGGCAATGCACGGATTGTCACAACTCGAAATTTGGCAACTACAACATCACCAGCACGGCGTGCGTGACCTGCCACTTGTCGGATTTCCAAGGCACGACCAGTCCCAACCACGTCACATCAAACTTCCCCCAGACTTGCGACCAGTGTCATAACACCACGTCCTGGCTCAATGCCACGTTCAATCACAACAGCACAGGATTTTCGCTGACCGGATCGCACACGGTCCCTCCACGGCAATGCACCGACTGCCACGTCAACAATAATTACAGCCTGACCAGCACCCCCTGCGTGGGTTGTCACCAGAACGACTACAACCACGCGACTACTCCGGTGCCGCACACCGGCTTCCCCACCACCTGCGACACCTGCCACGACACCGTGCAATGGACCGACGGCACGTTCAACCACACGACCACAGGCTTTGCGCTAACCGGCTTGCACACAGTGCCTCCGCGGCAATGCACCGACTGCCACAACGCGCAATTTGGCAACTACAACATCACCAGCAGCGCCTGCGTTACCTGCCATCTTAAGGACTACACCGGCACCACAAGTCCGGCGCACGCTGCGGCTGGTTTCCCGCAGCAGTGCGAGTTGTGCCACGACACCACGACGTGGACGGATTCCACCTTCAACCACAACAACACAGCGTTTCCGCTGACCGGATCGCACACGGTTCCGCCGCGCCAGTGCACCGACTGCCACGTCAACAACAACTACACCACGCTGCCCACAACTTGTATCGGCTGCCACCAGACGGATTACAACAACACCACCAATCCGGGCCACGCGGCACAGCCGCAGTTCTTCCCGACCACTTGCCAGAACTGTCACAGCACGACGAACTGGCTGAACGCAAGTTTCAATCACGCCCAATACTCTCCGTTCCCAACCAGTCACGGCGGGGCCAACAACGTGTGCTCGACGTGCCATACAAATTCGAACGACTATTCGGTGTTCCAATGCACGGGCTGCCACGGTGGCAACAACGCGAACAATTTCCATCACGATAACGTCAGCGGATATGTCTACAACAGCATCAATTGTTACCAATGCCATCAGAACGGCCAGGGCGGGGGATAAGCCGAGATTTGCAGAACGGCCCACCCGGAAGCGGTTTAGAAAGCAGAATTCAGGCGGTCCTTGGAGCGCCGGTGATCGAGAGAGATGAAAGTTCAGAAACACGTTGCAACCCTGATGCTGTTATTGTCCTGTGCCGCCGCTCAGAACACAGGTGGTCCGGCGACCGTGCAGAAGGTGACGGTGGCGCGCGCCGACGATGATTTGCGCGTGGAGATAACCCTCAGTTCTGCGGTGAAGGCCTACGCGGATACGGCGGTTCATCCCGATCGAATTCTAGTGGATCTCCCCGGCGCCACCTGCGATAGAACGATGGAAACGGTGGAGCACATCGAAGTCAACAGCAACGGTGTACGTCGCGTGCGCGCGGCCCAGCACAGTATCAGCCCTCCCATTGCGCGCATCGTGCTGGATCTGGATCAGGAGCATCCGTATACGCTGCAGTCGGAAGGGAACCGCATCATTCTTACGGTTAGCCCACGCAGCACGTCTCGCGGAGCTATGGCGCCAGCGGTCTCCGGTCCCATCATTGGAATTTTCCGGCGCAAACAGCAAGCACCTGTTTCAAGCACCAGCGATAACTCGGTCCCTGTTGACTTGCCAAAACCTCCGCCGCCGACCACTCCAGTTTCCGGCGCGGCGTCAAGTTCTTCTGTGGCGGCGCTTCCTCCTGAACCAGCCGCCACTGTCCCGCAGAGCCCGGCGGTGACGCCTTCTCCACGAGGCTCTGCGGGACAGTCTTCCTTCCCCGAGGCGCAAGCCGCATCGCGGCCACCCAGGAATTCGGGTAATGATGTTGAGGCCGCAGTGGGATTCCCCTCGGGCACCGTTGCCGCGTCGTCCCCCGACACCAAGAGCGCCAGCAAAGACGAGAACACGGCGGGCGAACCCGTGGGGACCGCAGCAGCTTCTTCCTCGGCCGCACACGCCGCTGAAACCGATGCAAATTCAAGGTTGATCGTTAGCGGCGCTGACCCCAATCTGCAAACCGTGTTCAGGGTGAAATACGTGGCCGGGGACGTTGCCTACCTGGATGGTGGTAGCGCCGCCGGCTTGAAAGAAGGGATGAAGCTGGAAGTCAGGGACGATGCTCTCCCGGCGCGGCAAGGGGAGAGCGCGAGCGCCGCCGATCCTCGCGTTGTGGCCGAGTTACAGATTGGCGGGGTGGCTGACACTTCTTCGGTAGCCGACATTCATACGCCGAAGCGGCCGGTAAAGGTCGGCGATCTCGCTTACCTTTCCTCGAGCGATGCCGAGACGCTGGTGCAGCAGCGCGCTTTGAGCGCGACCCGGGCCTATCCTGCAGTGATCTCTTTCACCGAAGGCGACACCCTGGACGAAGAGGTACGCCAGGAAATTCCGCGCCCGCCACTGCCTTCCGTAAATCGTGCTCGCGGCCGCATCGGGTTCGATTACATCGACACCATCAGCCACGGCCTCACCAGCGTGAACAGCTCCGATGTAGGGATGGTCTTTCGCGGGGACATTACGCGCATCGGCGGAACGTACTGGAACTTGAGCGGGTACTGGCGGGGACGGCTGACCAAGAGTTCGGCCACCGGCACGCAAACCCTGCAGGATCTGATCAACCGCACCTACCATCTCAACATGACTTACGACAATCCAAACTCCAGTCTGGTCGCCGGGTTCGGACGCCTTTATCTTCCCTGGGCGCCCAGCCTCGACACCATCGACGGCGGCTACTTTGGAACCAGGCTCTCCAAAGGCAAGACACTGGGAATCTTCGGCGGATCTACGCCCGATCCCTCCTCCTGGGACTACAGTCCGAACCGCGCCATGGGAGGCGCATTCCTCAATTTTGAAGGAGGCGAGTACAACGCCCTACACTACAGCAGCACGTTCGGAGTAGGAGTCAGCATGGTGAGTTGGGCGATCGACCGGCCGTTTGTTTTTTTTGAAGACTCGATTTCTTTCAAGCGCTACATCGGGATCTACGAGTCCGCCCAGTTGGACAGTCCGCGGGGAAACACCGTCACGCCAGCGCCCGGTCCGGGCCTGGGCCGTAACTTCTTTACCTTCCGCGTGAATCCGCACCCGCGAGTGGAACTGGATGTTAACTACAACTACTTCCGCGATATTCCGACTTTTGACACCGCACTGGTCGGCACCGGATTGCTGGACAAGTTTCTGTTTCAGGGCTTCAGCGCCGGCGGGCGGGTCGAGGTGATGAAGCAGGTCTTCGTCTCCACAAATCTCGGACGCAGCAGCGGCAGCGGCGATGCCAAGGCCTCGCTCAACGAAATGTACGGCCTCACCTTCGGGCGGCTTCCCTGGCTGAAGCTGCGCGCAGACGCCCACTACGCGCGCTTCAACGGTTCGTTCGGAACGGGATCCTATGAGTCCGTTTCCATATCGCGGCAGATGAGCGACAATCTGCGGCTGGAGATCCTCGCCGGGCAGCAGAATTTCAATTCCACGCTCACCACCAACAATCGGTCCCGCTTCGTCACCGGTACGGTGGAGAAATCGCTGGGACCGCGCTACTACATCCAGGGAAATTTCACCCACAACAGCGGCCAGCTGAGTTATGACCAGTACATGTTCTCGTTTGGCTACAGATTCGATTCGAGGGACAAACATCGCGAATGAAATGCCTGACAAAAATCGTGAAGCTGCAACTTACGGTGCAGATGGTCTTCGCTTTAGCCGGTCTCTGCTTCGGCGGCACTGGCGCCACTCCGGAAGCGCGCAGGCTGGATGACCTGCTTACCCGCACCGGGGATCAGATGTCGGCGTTCGTCGATCAGTTCTCCGACGTGAGATGCACCGAACTGGTGCGGCAGGAAAAACTGGGCAAGGATGACAAGACCGAATTAAAGGAAGAATCCACCTTTGACTATCTCGTGATCTTCACCAACACCGGAGGAGATCTCAGCCTCTCGGAGTCGCGACTGCCCATCCACGCGGCCAAGCCCGACAAGAAAAACAGGTCGATGTTGCTGAGCAACGGATTCGCCACGTTGTTTCTAGTATTTCATCCTCTGTATTCGGGGAGCTTCAAGTTTGCCTTCGCGGGTGAAGACTCGATCAATGGGCGCGTGATGAATAAAGTCAGCTTCCAGCACGTGCCCGGGACGAAATCCGTCGCTGCCCTGGCCTTGCGCGGCAGGGAGTATCCACTGGAGCTTAGTGGCGTGGCATGGATTGATCCGGAAAGCGGCAGCATCGCAAAGATAGAGGCCGGCATTCAGGACACGCTGCAGGACGTCGGTTTGAAATCGCTGCGCTCGGAGATTGAGTTCGCGCCCGTTCCCTTCGCCGATTCCAAGCCGGTCTACTGGTTTCCCACCCAGGCCAGTATCGAAGTAGAAACACCCAAGCAGCACTGGCGTAACTTGCACCGTTTCACCCAATACCAGAAATTCTCAGTAACCACCGACCAACAGGTCGTTAAGAAATGAGCGCAAACGCCACGGTAACCAGCCCTCTTGCCACTGCCTCTTCGCGGGCCGTCCCGGACGCGGAACGGCGCCATCGTGTGCGCCTCTATTTTCTTTACGCCGTGGCGATCGCAGTGAATCTGGCGATTTTCTTTTACGGATTCGACTACTATAAGCTGTCGGCGCTCGACCGGCCTTTTTCTCCCAAGCACCATCTTCTAAGGCCCAGCGGTCCCATCGGTTTGTACCTTGGATTCTTCGGTGTCACTCTATTTCTAGGCATCTTTCTATATCCGCTCCGCAAACATTGGCCCTGGCTGGCTACGATCGGGAGCACCCGGCACTGGCTCGACATCCACGTGCTCATGGGCCTGACGGCTCCGTTCATTGTGGCATTCCATTCCACGCTGAAGTTCAGAGGAATCGCCGGCATGGCTTTCTGGATTATGTTTGCGGTGTCGGCCAGTGGCGTGGTGGGCCGCTACCTTTATGCGCAAATCCCGCGCAAGATGACCACCGCCGAACTCTCAATGCAGGAATTGCGTGATCTGCAAACCCAGTTGACGCGGCAATTGGCAGCACAGAATTTGCTGCCAGAAGCTGATCTGCGGGCGCTCCTGCGCCTGCCCGACGCGAACCGGGTGGGCCGGCTTCCGATCGTCGTAGCGCTGGCTTACATGGTGATACTCGACCTGGTCCGCGTATTCCGTGTTGCCCGGCTCCGTCGCCACGCCCTGCATGGAAGTGATTACATCCGCACCCTCGGTGGTTTCCTCAAAACCCAGCATCGCGAACTGGAGAAAGCAATTCAGGCTGCCTCGGAAGAAGCAGCGTTGTCCAAGAGAGTTCTGTTTCTCTCCCGCTCGCAAAAGGTCTTTCACCTCTGGCACGTCGTGCATAAGCCGTTCAGCTACGCTTTTGCGGTTCTTGCGCTGCTGCACATCGGTTTGCAATTCGCGATGGGGTACTTCTGATTCGGCGCTATGGACTCAATCATCACATTCTCGATCGCCGCTCTCATTTGCTTCTTCTTTGTCGCCGGCTACCTCAAGAGCCTCAAGAAAAGAGATGCCCGCGCGCGTGAGGCAGCAGAAAAAGGAAAGCTGTTTTCCGAAGGCCCGAAGGCCCAGCATCCTCACATTGACACCAGTCACTGCATCGGGTGCGGGACCTGCACCAGTGTTTGTCCGGAAGGCGATGTGCTGGCCATGATCGCAGGCAAAGCGGTCATCGTGAACGGACACAAGTGCATCGGTCATGGCCTCTGTGCCGACGCCTGCCCGGTGGGTGCGATCACGATGGTGATGGCCAGCCCTAGCATGGGAGCGGACATGCCCACTCTGACACCGGAACACGAAACCACCATTCCTAATCTCTTTATTGTCGGGGAACTGGGCGGACTCGCTTTGATCAAGAATGCCGTTAACCAAGGGCGTGATTGTGTCGATGCCATTGTGAGCCGCCGGAGGTCCAAGCCAGCTCCTGCACTGCCCGGCGTTTACGATGTCCTGATCGTAGGTGCGGGTCCAGCGGGGATCAGCGCATCGCTGCGCGCCATCGAACACAAGCTCAACTACTTGACGGTGGAGCGTGATGAGATTGGCGGCACCGTGGCCAAATATCCGCGGCAAAAGCTGGTGATGACCAGCCCCGTCGAGTTCCCCATGTACGGCAAGTTCAAGAAGATGCAACTCTCCAAAGAGCACTTGCTAGCTTTTTGGGACATGATTCTGAACCGTTCGGATTTCAATGTCTCGACTGGCGAGAAAGTGGAGGACATCAAGAAAGATACAGGCGGCATCTTCACGGTTCTTACTGCCACTAATCAATACCGCGCGCGCTCCGTTGTGCTGGCGCTGGGCCGGGCTGGCGAACCCCGCAAACTCAGCGTAAAAGGCGAGGAACTGCCCAAAGTAATGTATCGCCTGATCGAAGCGGATCACTACCTCAATAAGAAAATCCTGGTGATAGGAGGAGGCGACAGCGCCGTCGAAGCAGCCATGGGGCTGGCCAATCAAACCGGTAACCAGGTGACGCTCTCCTACCGCAGCGAGCGCTTCAGCCGCATCAAGGAGCGGAACGAGAAGCGCATCGAAGAGTGCGTGCGGACGGGAAGAGTAAAGGTACTGTTCAAGTCGAACCCGGTGGAGTTCAAGCCAGAATCAGCCGTGCTAGAGGTCAATGGTGGCCTGCACGAGATCCCTAACGATTTTGTCTGGATTTTTGCCGGCGGCACTCCGCCCAACGATTTCTTGAAAAAGATCGGCATCGGCTTTGGCGCACGCGACCTGACGTTGGAAGCCAGCCGGGAAGCCAAGGCGGCGCGGACGCGATTGATGGCCGAAAGCTGTTCCGCGGGCTTAACGAATTAGAACTTATCTACCGCTCTCGACGATGGGGAAATGCGAGGTAAATCTGGCCGATCACTGGAGCGGAATCATACGTACTGGGAAACTGGCAAGTTAATGAAACCCGTGGAGTTGGCGGTTGCTCAGGAGGATTGTTGACGTTAAATCGCCATAGCACTCAATGACCAGTGGTCAAAACGTGAAATGGCCTTCCATGAGAAGGCCGGTCGGAGTCAAGTGATTTTTCTGTTCTTCATTGGAAAGAAGTTTTTTTCTCCGGCCGAGTCTGCCACTGTCGCCATGCTTCCATCCGCACTCTCGAGGAGCGATTCGTTTCGCTCGGTGCATGTTGGGCGTTCTCAGTTCAGCCGGTGCTGCCATCTGTTTGGCGCCCTGTGGTTCGGCTGTTTCCGAGTCGAACCTGGGCCAGGCCATTAACGCAGTCACCGAAACTCGGCTTTGGGTTTTTGTCTTTTCTCTTCCTGGAACGGTTTTTGTTTTTACGCGGCTGCGGCTACTGTGGTTGGGCTGCTGTTGTGCAACGGTTCGTATGCTTCTCCGCTCACCCACAGATGATGCAGCAGCACCGCCAGCTTTCTTGCGGTGGCGACGATCGCTCGTTTCTTCCCTTTCTGCCCACCGCGCTCGGCCAGTTTCAGACCCCAGCGTCGCAGATCACAGTCGATGCCGAATGGTCCCAAGATGTGTTGCGCTCCTTGCACCAACAACGTCCGCAGATAAGGATCGCCTTCCTTGCTGATGTGCAACTGCGGTTCCCTCTGGCCCGAGTTTCTGCGTCCCGGCTGCAATCCCAGATAGCCACCCACGTCGCGACTCTTTTGAAAACGATGCGGATCTTCCAGGGTCAGCATGTACGTCAGCGCGATCAGTGTGCCCACACCCTTCACCTGTTTCAACAGCGCGGTTTGCGGATAACTCTGCTGCGCCAACTGCTCGATGCGCTCGTTGTATTCCACGATGCGCTCGCTCAGCGACTCAATTGCGTTCAATAGGGACTCCAGTGCGGCTTGCAGCTCCGGACTTAAGCTTTCGGCTTTCTCCGGATCCATGTTGCGCACGTTGCAGCTGCGCAATCTTTCGCCGTAAGACTTCGCCAGCCCGCGAGCCGTGTTGACCAGCCCGGTTCGTGCTCGCACCAGCCCTGCGCGCGCCCGAATCAGCATGAGATCCGCTTGCGCCTGCGCACTGCGATGCTTCACCGGATACAGCAACTCGGGATCGATCCGGGCCAGCCGCGCCAGCGCCTGCGCATCCAGCCGATCGTCTTTCTTGCGGCTCTCCCCGATCAGCCGTACCTTGCGCGCATTCGCCACGATCACTTCATGCCCCAACTTGCTGAGCAAGCGACTGATCCAGGGTGAATGCGTCCCGATTTCCAGTGCGATCCGACTGCGCGGCATGGCGGCGAAGACTTCCTGCAACGCTTTCGCACTCGTACGGACTCGCTGCTCCAGTTGTATCTGGCCGGCTTCATCCACCACGCAGTACCAACTGTTACGATCTCCCAGATCCAATCCAATGGTCAGTTTCTGCTGCGAAATATTCCTGCTCTGCGCTGCTGCTCTGGTGCTAACCTTCTTCATTGCCGGTCTCCTTTTTATCTGTGCCTTGAGCACGTCGATAACTTGGGAGCGTACCGCATCCCGTCCGGAGACCGGCCTTCTCATCCCATCTGGTCTCGACAGTTTGACTACTGCTGCTTCGCGTACTCGGCCTTGGCTTGCTTCAGGATGGGGATATCAGGATCGGCGTGTTTCCAGAGGGTGAGGAAATCTTTGTATTCTGCCAGCGCCCGAACGCGGGCGGCCTGTTCTTTGAAACGTAAGCCTTGCTGGATGGCCTTTAGGTTTCATCCAGACTGCGGGTTACCTTTTGTACTCGTAGGTCGCAATGATGACGCCTGTCGAAGATATGTCATTCCTAACCAGCTTCATGTTCACGGGGTGCGAGGTGCTGCCGAAGAGTTTTTTGCCTTTTCCAAGAACTATCGGACAGGTGAGCAGTAGAAACCGGTCAATGAGATTCGCTTCCAACAGCTGCGGATAGAGGGTTGAACTGCCCCACAGCACAATGTCCGGACCATCGCCCGCCTTGACCTTCCGCAAGTCATCAATGTTGCGCATCTTGTGGCTGTTGGTCCAGTCGAGTTTTGCCGAGCCCCGGGTCAGTACGTATTTGTTCGCTTTTGTAAAGACCGGACCAATTGGGTTGTCTGCCGGAACATAGGGCCAATAGCTTGCAAAAATGTCGTAGGTCTTGCGGCCCAGCAGCAGGTCGTAGGGTTTGTCAAGGGTGCCCACTACACCCATGATTGCGGCACCTGCCTTAGCGTCGGAAAATTTCATGCTCCATCCGCCGAGATCGAACCCATCGCTTGTGTCCTCTTGGGCGGTTGACAGCGCTCTGAACAGCTATGGTGCAGATAGCGTCGCCATGGGCCAGGAATTCCTGTGGCTCAGCAGAGTACTTCCTGATGCAGCCCGGGGAAACCCCACTATGTACAACACGACGGGCACCCCGGCTCGCCAGATGGCCCGTCAACTTTGGCCGTATTATGAGCGATTTGACCCAGGAGCATGTCAGATGATACGGGCTACCATCAATGAGCAAGCGCCAATTTTGGAAACACAGATCTACAACATCGTTGTCGCGTCGAGCGATTGATGCGTCCGGACCAGTGCCATGGAAGCGTCGTGTCTCCGCAGCGGGCCGAAGGCGGCCTTGGCTGGTTGTGACAAGGCTCTCCGGGATGAGAAGAATTCTTGGCAGACTTCCGTCGCACCACCAAAAGTGCTAAAAGAAGTTCATCTCCGTAAAGTTTCGGTCGGCTCACGGGGCCAACCCGGACGTTGACCAACGGACCGCCAACTGAGCCACATAGTCGGCTTGTGGGAGATATGGCACGATTAGGAATGGCAAACGCGCTTGTCTCCAGCGAATCCCTACTGTTTACCGGTTGGCCAGAAAAGGGCTTATGGGAAGTGCCGAAACCAGTTCCCATGATGCCGACAGAAGTCAACTCGCTATGTACGAATCCCAGGCTTTTGATCGCATTGCATTCGCCTCACGCTCTCCTCAAAACCGGACTGCATCTGTGCCATCCGGAGAAAAGCCGGGACAGTGACGCTCTTCACTGCAGAGTAGTCCGTTCTCTCAAGTCCGGTTTGTCGAGGAAGAATCGCGAAATACGGGCATGTTTCGCGTATTTCGGGGGAAATGGAGGCGGACTTTCTCTGCAGTCAAGACTGCGTGGCGGAGAGGGAGGGATTCGAACCCTCGGTACAGGTGTTAGCCCGTACAACGGTTTAGCAAACCGCCGCATTCGGCCACTCTGCCACCTCTCCGGCGTGCGGGTTTTCACTAGCTTAACACAGCTTTTGGGCTTCCAGATCAGGCTCGCCCACTATCGAAGGCCTCCGGCTACTCACGTCTTCTAGTGCGACCCTGTTTCCCTTCTTGGATATGCGTATTGAGCCGAGATTAGTCTGAATTCACACAGTTCCCGGCAGACCGTCATGGGTCCGGCGCTGGGTTTTTCGTAAACTTAAACTCCGTGAAAAGACCTTGGACAGCCGTGAAACCTGGGCGCAACAACCCCACGAGCTCGGAGCACACTTCGGCACCGGCCTCGCGGCGCGAGGGCGGCGCGGATGTTCCTTCGGCGCAGCCGCCGGTGGAAACGGGCGCGATCGAGATTTCAAAGCCTGCGAGGGTGGCGGCCGAACTCACGTCCGTCTTGAAAGCGATAGAGGTCACGCTAAAGGAGCCGGGACTTGCCAGAAGGATCAAGGTGCTTCGGCAATTGCAGTTGCAGACCGAGACGTGTTCGTGTTTCGTAACAGGATTCACTTTTTGGCGCCGCGAACGCAAATTAGTGCAAAACTCTTTGGCAACTGAGGGGGATCAGTGGATCCGAAGGACTGCCCGCGCTGCGGCGGTACCGGATACATTGCGCGGCCTGTGGACATCAGCGGTAAGTCTGAGGGCATTGCATTTATCCGCTTGAAGTGTCCGGCCTGCGCCGGCAGTGGACGGAAAGATTCGCTTCCCCCATCGACCGCGGGCTGACCGCACGGCCTGTGGTGCTTGCGAAAACGTACGAGCCCGGGGCGTCACGCTCCCGCCGTGAAGTGACGTTCCCGGGCGCGACGTCTTACTCTTCCATAAAGGTCTGGAAGACTTTGCCCGTTTACTTTCCCTGGAAAACACGTTTCGGCTTCAGGCAATGCCGGCGGCTTTGCTGCGGGTTCGGCGCCGGGCCGCAGAGGCGGTTTCGATCCGGTTGCGGCCTGCCGCTTTCGCCCGGTAGAGGGCTTTATCGGCTGCCTGGATGACTTCATCTGCACATGGATTTTCCCGCCGCGACGTTGCGACCCCGATGCTGGCAGTGACCGAGAGTTCCGATGATGCGGGCGCTGTCGCGCGAGAAAGCTGCCTGATGGCGTGGCCGGTTTGGCGAGTGCGCGCGCGCTGGTTGCGGCGGTCGGGGCCGCGTGTCTGCTGGCGGCGATCCGGGCCACGCAGGTGAAGTTTGCTGGCTTCGATGCCGGCGCGGAGCTTTTCCAGATGATCCAGGACATCGGCGGTTGTCTTGCCGGGGAACACAATGGCAAATTCCTCTCCACCGCAACGGTAAGCTTGTCCTCCGCCGGTGACTCGCGCCAGGCGTGACGCGACCATGCGCAGTACCTGATCTCCAGTGTCGTGACCGTAAGTATCGTTGCAGCGCTTGAAGTGATCGATGTCGACCATCGCGATGGAATACGGCGGCTCGAGGCGAAGCAGCGCATCGTGGAAGGCGCGGCGGGAAGGCAGTGTCGTGAGTTCGTCGTGATAAGCGAGCAGGTAGGAAGTCTCGACGATTGCGCCTGCGAGGATGAATGCGGCGGCGGCGAAATAGGCGGTGGGGATTCGTCCTACTCCGCCAAAATGGAGCGAGAGGAGTGACGCTGCGAGCGCCCAGAGAAGTCCGCCTTCAACGGGCTTGTGGAACAGCAGGGAGCGTATGAGCAACACCACTGCGGCTGCGGCGAATGCCAGCAGCGTGGCGAAGGGCAACGGCGCTGGCGCGAGCGCGTGATGCAGGGCGCGTTGCGCAGCCGCGGTTGGTTCGGGGCGACAGAGTACTGCCACGATCACGGACTGAACGAATAGCAACAGCGCTGGAGGAGCGATGCTGGAGAAAGTGAATCCCTTCTCTTGCTGGAACGAGAGCAGAACGAAGTTGAGAGGCAAGAGCAGGCCGACTGCGGCTAACGCGGTGCTTCCGGGCCCGCTGACCGCGACGTGTCCTTGGGAGAAGTATTCGATTGCCTGTTGAGCCAGGAATAGAGACAGTACGGCGAAAAAGATGCGGCTGGAGTGAAATCGCCAGGCGAGCAGCAGGCCCGCGATGGTCGCGGTGCAGAAGGCGTAGGTGACCAGCGCGACGTTGGGCGCGAGCACGCCGGTGTGCAGCAGCGCCGCAATGGCCGCGAGAAAAATGCCGGGCGTCAGCAGGGACTTCATCGAAGTTGGGCTCCGGTGGTCAGGGCTGCGTGCCTCCGCGGCGCAGAATCTTGGCAGATTGTCTGGTTCAAATTGTCGTTACTCCGCTTCGTCTTCCTCCTCCGTGACCGCCGCTTCAGGTGAGATGGTAGGGACCGCTTTCCCTGCGAGGAAGTCCGCAATCGTTTTTTGCAGTGCTGCGGGCTTCTCGGGGTTTGCCGGTAATTTCGCTGCCCACGCCCTTCCGGGGTGCAGGGTATCCCATCGCGATCTGTATTGTGTTGCTCTTCGTTTCCCGGTTGCGTGATTTCCAAAGCCGTCTATAAGAACGTTCCACAGGGGTTGGAACGATTCAATTAGCAAAGACTCGCCCAACGGTATCCAGATGTCGTCGGACACAAGGTAGCGACATGAGAAGTCTCCAATACTGAGGTTTTCTGCCGCCGATATCGAAGCCTTGTGTTCGTTGAGACGCTTGAAAAGTGCGGGCCCGGGGGCGGTGCTCAAACCAAAGCCGCCTTTGCGGGCTCCGGGCGGCACTGCCTTGCCGACATAGATAGGCCGCTCAAACTTGTTGTCACGATTTTGTTCCGCTACGGCGCGGTATGCTTTGAGGGTTCCTGTGTAGTAGATAGCGTATATCCCGGCGCCAAGAAACTTTTCCGGCGGCGGAAGCTGTCCTACCGCTTGCTTCAGCAGGGCGCGGGCAACGCTCTCGCCAAGGTTGCGCTTGTCGAGCGGATTGAACGGAATGTCAGCCACTTGCGAATGTCACAAGCGTACTGCATCTTGCTTTTCGGTTATAGGGGTTGAACCAAACTTGTTAGCCGCCGAACGTCCGCGTTCCGCCTGCCGTGGTCTTCTTCTTCCGACCGCCAAGGCTATTGTGGCCTAGCAGCGAGTCGTTGATTTCCCGGTGGAGGAGTTCGGCCTTCTCGTCGGTAGTCGGCTCTCGCGTCGGGAACTTCTTTTCGAGTTCAGACCTCAGTGAGTTGAATTTGGCAATCGCCGATCGTTGGGACTTCGTAGCGAGGATCTCTTGGCCGGCCATTTTTACAACGAAGATGCCGTAGACGTTCTTCGAGAGGTGCAGGTCGCCGGGCAGAAACGACAGGTTCATTAGGATGCCTTGCGAAGGACTACTCCCGATTCGTACAAAACGGTTTTCTCCTTCGCTTCTTCCACTCTAACCGAAGACTGGATAATACTGCTGCCGGTGCGCTTTTTCCTTAGCAGGTGATTATCTTCGAACTCGAGGCCGACGAGTTCTCCGATTTTCCCGAAGAAATGATCCGTTTTCACTTCGACCCCCTGAATTATGCTGTTCCCAAGCACGATTATGGAAACGGCTTCAGGCTTCAGAAGCTGGACAAGCACTTTGCAGAATCGGTGTGTGTCGTTAAAGTAGGTAGCAACATAGTTCGCCCACCCTGGACCTCCGTAGCAGCCTTTCTCAGTGTTTCGATTGCGAATGGCTTCAATGATGGCCTGGAGCTCTGGCATCTCGAAGGACAGCGCGACGGGATCGCAATCGCGGACCGTCTGCCAGAACTTTCCAAAACTCTCGGCTTCGCGTGCTCCGTTGTAGCCAGTGCCGGACGTGAAGCCTAGCCAATGCAACTGCGGTCTAGTGTTCCGGGGATAATGGTAGTTGTTGAGGTACGGCGGTGACGTCACAAGCAGGTCAATGAAGTTCCTCTGCTCCAAACATTCGAGCGCAGAAAAGATACTCTTTGCTAATACTTTCGACCTTGGCCGATAGCCAACCGCTCTCATGTGCCCCTGTAACCAGCCGATGTCTTCCAGCATGAGGTGCAATTTCGCGGAGAGGCTACGCCCCACATTCGCATCCTTAATGTCTGGCTTATCCACTGCAGATCGCCTCGTGAGGCTCGGTTCGTAGGAATAGTTGGAAAAGCTGACCATAACGGAGCCGAGTCCAAGCCGGAAAATGTCTCTCAGGGTGGAATCTTCGATTGAGTTGATGAACTCCAAAGCGTAGAGCACCTTCTTCTGTACTTTGGGGCTGAATAGCTGTGTGCGGCCCGAGAATCCTGTGGGAGCCTCCGAGCGGGGTTCGCGTTTTAGTGCTCCCGTCTCCGCCTTTTCCATGAATCGTTCGAACGTCGAGATCCGCCGCGTCAGATCGTGGACCGAGATTTTCATTGCGTTGAGCTTGATCTTTGTGGCGAGTGCGGCGTACGGGTTGATTTCAAATCCCACGACGTTCAATCCGCTGAGGTATGATTCGACGAGGGTCGTGCCGACCCCGGCGAATGGATCTAGAACCCAGCAGTCCGAGTCTCTTTTTGGAAGATAGGTCCTGATGGAATCTTCCACGAACTCGGCGGAGAAGCCCGCGACCCACGGTACCCACCGGTGGAGCGGCAGGTTCTTGTTCTTGGAGAAAGACGAATCCCTGAACCCGTTGGTTGCGGCTGGGGCTCCAAATAAGGTGGTTTGCATTGGGCTGAATCCTAACAGAGTGCGCCTCCCGATTCTTCCACAGTTTTTGCTCAGCTCTCGGAGCAGCTTTCACCCTGAGAATAGTCGAAATTACAGGAGAATAAAAGACGAACAAGGCGCACTTTGGGACGCGGGGTTTCTGATCGCGCGAGGGATTGGTTGGCTCAATTCTCGGTGGTCAGCGGTGCCCGCCCGTGAATCATTTAGGCAGGGTTTTCAGGAAGTCTTCCAGCACGTGGTTGAATTTCTCCGGGTCATCGATGAACAGGGCGTGGCCGTCGCCATCGAATCGTTCCAGGCGGAGCTTTTCGCCGAGCTTCAATTTCAGGAAGTCGGCGCTGGTTTGCGACTCGGGCTGATACATGAAGAGCATCGGGCGATTCGCCTTCATTGCAGCGAGGCTGGCCAAGCCGGGTGAGAAATCCTTTATGGCAAGCATGTTGTAGATGAGTACGACCGCGGTATCGGCCGGAACCTGGGTGGAGGCGTCGATGATGCGCTTGAGGTAGTCCTCGGGCTGGGGCTTTTTGAACATGCTGCGGACAAAACCGTCGGCATGTTTCTGGCGATCCTGTTGGAGTAGGTTCATCCATCCCGAGATGGGGACGAACAGATCGCTGGGCTTGTCGGACAGAAACCCGTCCACCAAGACTAAACCGCCGATGTTGCTGGTGCCGAATTGCTCGGCATACTTGACCAGCTCGCCGCATCCCATCGACCAGCCGACCAGGACCGGTTGCTTCAAGGCGAGTTGATCGACGAGTTCCTTATAGTCGCGGGCGCGGGTTTCGGGCAGATGGCCGAATGAGGGTTTGTCGCTCTCGCCCTGCGAACGCGGGTCAACGGCAATGACGTGGTAGTGCTTCGAGAACTCATCGATTTGTTTTTGCCAGATCCATGCCGGCATGGTCCAGCCGGGAATGAAGACGATGGGCCGGCCGCTGCCCGCCTCAAGGTAGTGGATGCTGACGGCATCGGAGGTTTTGAAAAAGCCACTCTTCGTTGTTGTGGTTGTTGTTTGCGCTGCCGTCTGCGCCGGCGTTTGTGCGGCGATGCTCAGCACTGACGCGATGCACAGCAGGATTACGGCGAGTCTGGCTCTCACACACTCCTCCTTAATTACAGGCTTCAAAATATCCTAACTTCCAATCACACGCATCAAAAGGGAGTATTCTATAGGTGTCTCTTCTAGCATCTTTCCGCCGCGCCCAGTAGGGTGACGGTTCCTTGCGAAAATCTGACAGCGTGATCGCTGCGCAAGGAGCCGTTATGGCCAAGCCTTCTTCCTCTCCGTCTACCCGCACCAGCGCCTTCTCAAGGCGCGATGGCGATAAGCGTACATCCGCGTCACCAAGGACCGATGACGACGGGAATGACATTCAGAACGAAATCCTGCTCGCACTTCCGCGCACGGAGTTTGAAGCGGTATTACCCAAGCTGGAATTCGTGAGATTGAAGCTGCATCATGTACTTCACGAAGCTGGCGAGACGCTGAAATCGGCGTATTTCTGCAACTCCGGCATGTTTTCCGTGCTGAATGTTATGCCGGACGGCAAGAGCGTCGAAGTCGGTCTTATCGGCAAAGAGGGCTGTTCGGCCACCCCATTAGTGGCAGGTTTTCGCACCAGCCACACTCGAACCGTGGTGCAAGCCGACGCCACGGCATTCCGAATGGATGCCGACGCCTTGCGGGCGGCGTTCCCAAATTGTCCCACACTGCAGCGGCAACTGAATCGGTATGCGCAGTTGCTGGCGGTGCAGGTGACCCAAATCGCCGCCTGCAACCGGCTCCACGAAGTGAATGAAAGATTGGCCCGGTGGCTGTTGATGACGCAGGACCGCGTCGGTTCGGAGTCTCTTCCCCTGACGCAGGAATTCCTGGCGCAGATGTTGGGAACAAGGCGCTCCAGCGTAACGGTTTCGGCGGGCACACTGCAGAAGGCCGGATTGATTGCCTACACGCGGGGGAACGTAATGATCCACGACCGGCGCAGGCTGGAAGAGGTGGCGTGCGATTGCTATGGGCTGCTGCAACGGCAAGTCAAAGACTGGGAGAGCCAGAACGCGTAGCAGTTTCTGTCGTCGAAGCGCACACTCATAAGTGCCTCGACGTGGGTTGCCCCGGTCTCGCATGGGCATCCCGGCAGCGTCGCCCCGAAGGAACGGCGCCACCACACCTTTGGTGCACCGATGCCCTCCCTCCCCCCTGTGCACCAGAAAACTTGTCAATAGGCAAAAACTACATGATCGAGCCTAACTTGGTCACAACAATGGAGATATAATTCTGGGAAATGTGACGGGTTGCCCCTATTCAAAATGATATACTGAAAGTATAGAGTAAAAACTCTAGAAAAAAGAGGCGCGGCCTACGGGCTGCGCCTTTTCTTTTGGACGAAATGGGGCGCGGCATATGGCTAAGTGCAAGGGATTCAGGAACTTCAAAGAGCGCGGTGAGTGGGTGGAGCTGCTCTTCATGGCATGGGCGCTGCAAAAGGGACTCAGGGTGTCGAAGCCCTGGGGAGATTCGGGCGCCTACGACGTGGGCATCGAATACAAAGGCCGTCTTCTCAGAATTCAGGTGAAGTCGACCAGTTACAGACTCGCCAACGGGTATCTCTGCGGATTCAGGCCCAACCAGAGGAGGAAGCGTTATGCGCGGCGCAAGGTCGATTTTTTCGCGGCCTACATCGTCCCGGAAGGTGTGTGGTACATCATCCCCGCGACCGTCGTCCTGAAAACGAAAAGCTCAGACCTGATGCTATGTCCGGTGCAGCCGATGCGTAGGGACTGCTATAAGTACGAGGGTTACCGGGAAGCTTGGAAGCTGCTGCGAAGCGTGTAGGATTTCCGTCGCCGGGCGCACATTCATAAGTTCCTCGACGTGCCGACTGTCTTCCGGTCTTCGGGCACGATATCCCGGTGGGAACGACACCGCCATCCCGGGCGCAGATTCTGCAGTCCATCAAGGACTTCCTGGAGGATGGGTTTTCTCCCGCGAAATCGCGGCAATGCCGCTGTTGCGGATCGCCGATGCAGGCGGTCGATGTTCATTTTCTGGTTAGCGGTACGGAAATGCACTGGAAGGTATCGTTGCCGTTCTGCCCGGTTTGCGACAAGGCCATCATAGAAAGTTTACCTCGTCAGGAGAGCGTTCACTGACGTTGCTCGCGCCCGTGATGATCCTGAGTACGCGTCTGTGATCGATGAACATACTTTTCCTTAATCCCCGCGCTTTTTTGCTCTGATGTTTTCCTGTTTTAGGATGCCGCCCCGTTTCTGCAAACACACACCTTCGTGCGAATGAGTTTCCGTTTCAACTGAGCTTTCTCTAACTAGAATCAGGCTGTGATTAAGGCCCACTTATGAGGATTCTGATTGCGGAAGATGATGCGGCATTAGCGGGTTTTGTGCGCCAGGGTTTGCAAGGGGAGCACTACGCGGTGGACGTGGTCGAAGACGGGGAGCAGGCGCGGGCCATGGGAAGCGAGTTCGACTATGACCTGGTGATCCTCGATTTGAATCTGCCCAAACTGGACGGGGTGAGCGTGTTGCGGCATCTGCGGCTGAAGCGTCCGAGCCTGCCGGTGCTGGTGCTGACGCAGCGCAGCCGGGTGGAAGACCGGGTGCAGTGCCTGGATACGGGGGCGGATGATTACCTGCCGAAGCCGTTTTCCTTCAGCGAACTTTCGGCGCGCATCCGGGCGTTGCTGCGGCGCAGCCATTTGCCGTCGGAGTCGGTGCTGGTGGTGGAAGATCTCAAGCTGGACCGGGTGGAACACCGCGCCGAGCGGGCGGGACGGCGGATCGAGCTTACGTCGAAAGAATTTTCGCTGCTGGAATATCTGATGCGGAATGCGGGACGGCAAGTCTCGCGGGCCATGATCATCGAACACGTGTGGAATCTTACCTTTGATACGACAACGAACGTGGTGGACGTTTACATCTTCGGCCGCTGGCAAAGAGTGGAATCGCTGCGCGGAGCGGTAGTCAGCCTGGGATTTCATCATGTCAGCGATATCGCGATGTCGTGCGGGGTGTTGAACCTGCTTCCGGGAGATAAAACCAGTCTCGATCCGGCCGTATTTTGGGAGCACTCGCTGGGATGCGCCCTGGTCTGCCGGCACTTGGCGCGCAAGATCGACCTGGGCGATCCCGGAAAGGCTTACCTCGCCGGTCTTCTTCATGACCTCGGAATCATCGTGAACCTTTGGGTATTGCCCCAGGAATTCCGTACGGCTTTCGAGACCGCTAAAGCCGAAGGGATTCCGCTGCACGAAGCGGAACAAAGATCCCTGGGCTTTACGCACTGCGATAGCGGCCGTCTGCTTGCCGAAAGCTGGGGACTCTCTCCCGACCTGATCGAGGTCGTGACTTATCATCATTCGCCGGAGCAGTCGGCGCAGGATTCGGGGTTCGTGGCTCTCGTGCACGTTGCGGACTTGCTCTGCCGCATGAGCGGCCTGAATTACGGCTATGTTGAACAGCGGCAGGTGAACCTGTTCGAGGACGCCGGTTTTGCCCTGCTCGCCCAGAACTTCGCTTCGCTGAAGAACTTTGACTGGGCCCGCCTCACCTTCGAACTGGATTCCTACATGGACGAAGTTCACAGCCTGGTCCGGGCCATTTACCGGGCATGAATATGGAACTCACCAAGCCGCAAATCCGTGTTCTGGTTGTGGACGACAGCGCCTTTATGCGCAGGGCGCTTTCCCGCATGGTCGCTTCCGATCCCAACCTCTGGGTCGTTGGCACTGCGGCCAGTGGAAACGAAGCTCTGCAAAAAGTTGTGCCCCTCGACCCCGATGTCATTACTCTCGATGTGCAAATGCCGGGTCTCGATGGGTTGGAGACCCTCCGCCAAATCATGGCCCGCTTCCCGCGACCGGTCATCATGGTAAGCTCGGGAACGCTGAAAGACGCGGACTCCACATTTAGCGCGCTGGCTGCCGGCGCCTTCGATTATGTGCCCAAGCAACTTTCCCCCGATTCGCTGGACATTCTTGATATCCGTGGTGATTTAATCGCCAAGATCAAGGCGGCAGCGGAATCGCGGCATGCGGGGGATCATCTCATCCCGCAGCGAAAGCCTCCCCGCGCGGTGAATCTGCCCATGAGCGAGTCTTCGTCCTCCGCAACCGTGATTGTTGCATTGGGTATTTCGACCGGAGGCCCAAAGGCCTTGGAGGAAATTCTCCCGGCCCTTCCAGTCGACCTCCCGGTTCCAATTCTGGTGGTGCAGCACATGCCGGCCGGCTTCACGGCGCCTTTTGCCGAGAGGCTGAACAAGCTTTGCGAGGTTTCCGTATGCGAGGCATCGCACGGAGAGGTCGTCCAGTCAGGAGTGGTTTACCTTGCTCCTGCGGGATGTCACATGACAGTGGACCGTCTGACCAACTCGCGAACGTTGATCTGCCTCTCGTCCAAACCAGAAAATCTGTCACACATGCCTTCGGTCGATATCGCAATGCTCTCGGTCGCCTCCACATTTCATTCCCAGGCGATGGGAGTCATTATGACCGGTATGGGATCGGACGGAGCGCAAGGGATGAGAGCCCTTCACCGGGAGGGCGGCTTCACAGTGGGCCAGGATGAGTCGAGTTGCGCAGTCTACGGCATGCCTCGGGTTTGCGCGGAAATGGGGATCCTCGACCTGGTGGTGCCGCTGTCCGAAATTCCCCACGAGATTCTGCGAGCTACGCGCTACCGCAGAACCAGCGTGAGCTAAGCTTGCGCTCCACCATCAAACGGATTCGCATCCAACACCTCGCGCACCTTTTTCAAGAGCATGCGCACAGAGAAGGGTTTTGCCAGGTACGTCTTGCCGTAAGGAGACAAATGATGCCAGGCGAGTTGTCCGGCATAGCCGCTCATCAATAAGATCCGCGTACTCGGACAGAGGCGTTCGAACGCAGCCGCCAGGTCGCGGCCGCTCATTCCCGGCAGGACGACATCGGCAAGAAGCAGATCAACGGGCGCGGACAATCGGCGGTAAGCCTCTAATGCTTCTGCGCTGCTTCGGGCGATCACAAGTTTGTATCCCGCCGACTCAAGCACCTCGGCAGCCACCTTGCGGACGAACCCTTCGTCTTCCACCAGCAGAATGGTCTCCGGCCCACCCCGCGGCTCGGCCTCCACGAATACGGCGCCGGCCATTGTCTCGGCAGCGACCAGAGCCCCCATGCCTGGCAGACTTTCCGCTTCGCGCTCTTCGACTGCGCTCTCGATTCCACGATATGAATTCAAATTAGCTGCTCCTGACATGCTTACAGCAGCTTGGCTGCCATCCTTACCTTGTTGGAGTAGTGCTGTGCAAGTGAAAGACGTTCAGTCACTTAGCCGGCAGAATGAATAATTAGAGGAGCGGCTCCCTTTCAACCTGACCGGCCGTTTCGGGACACGCATCCGCGGGCGGATTCCCTTTTCGGGAAGAGCAATTGCTTCTCGCAAAGTCTTGCTCGATTCCTTACTTCGGACTTGTGAGGATGGTTCCGTTCGGATCCAGCAGAAGCTTGTGCGTGCCGATCGGTGCGGATAAGCGAAACGAAGTCTGCGGCCCGTCGGCGAATACGCGTCCTGCCAGCACCGGAGACTTGCCCGAGACCACTGCATAGATCGGAACGGACGTTACCAAGTCCTCCGGCGCATCCTTCTGCCGTATCACCCCGGTCACGACGGTGGCGTTCGCCTTCGCCGTAAACTTCACACCCTGCAACTCCAGCCGGGGCAGAGAAGTGCCATTCACCCAGCCATCGAGAAACCAGTCGAGCGAAGCCTTGCCTTCATACCGCAACCAGGGCGGTAGATCCTCCGCAAAAACGTCCAGTAGTTCGCGCGTGCTGATGGCTTTTCCTGCGTAGCGCTCGCGTACTTTGCGCAGGGAACGCACAAAGGGATCCTTTACATCCTTGTGGGTTGAGTCTTTCCTCGGACCTGCCTCGGCCGCGTCCTCTAACATCGATCGCAACATGTGGAACAGCCACGTCCCCCGTCCATAGCTTATGGCTTGGTAACCTTCGGGAAAGTGCGACGAGAGCAGGCGGCTTCCCAAGGTTACAGGTCCGGCGTCCTTGAGAAAGCTGCCGTCTTTATTCTTGTCAGCCAGGTCCTGCCGATATTTCTCCATGACCAACCGAAACCCTGCCGGATTCTTTTCCTGCAGCATCATCAGCGAACAGTAATTTGCCAGGCCTTCCGAAAACCACTGGTCACGGTACGTCGCCCATAAGATGAGGTCTCCCCACCACTGGTGCGCGGCTTCGTGTGCGGGTATCAGTTGTTGCAGCAAAGTGCCAGCAGGATTGATGTGGAGTTCTTCGCGTTCTTCCGGCGTCAGGAAGGCGTAGGAAGACAGGAAGATCAGCCCCGGCCAGCCTTGGCTATCCTGCCCCGGCAACTGAGTCAAAGCCAATTGCCTGTAGGGAAATGGACCGAAGCGGTCGGCATAGTAACGAATGGCCCGTGCGGTACCTTCCGCCACGGCCGTCGCGCTTCGCGCCGGCGAAGGCGCGAGCGGAACGATGGGTGCGCGGGGAACAACGGGTGCCGGAGTAATGCCCTCAGGCCGCTGCGGCGGTGCTGCGGATGGGACTGTCAGAGGCGGAGGCTTGGGGAAATCCCGTTCCACTCCGCTCGTCGCGTAGGTCTCCACGGTGACATTGCCGGCTTGCGCCACTCCTCGAACATACTTGCCCAGGTTGAACCCGGCCACCGGGATGGGCCGCTCCGACACCCAATGTGATACTTGTTCGTCGTCCGCGCTCGGCGCAGTTTGCGGCGGGTGTGGCGATGGGCGGGAGCGCGGCTCGGGTTTGCCCGTTGCCAGAAGAGTCCAACCCGGCGGGTAGTGAAAGGTCAGTTCGAAATCAGCCATGGCCATTCCGCGATTGGGATACCATGTGCCGCGCGCACCCACGTAGAGCAGACCCTTACCAGCCTCAGCTAGCACTTCTCCGCCATAGACGAAGCGCAAGCGAATCTTTTGTCCCTTCCGTGCTGGTTCGGGGAGAATCACGGCCACCAGGTCGTTGCCGCTGCGTGCCAGCCGCGTGCCCTCCAATGCCGGGTTCTGGATGAATTCCACCGGTCTCCCGTCGGCCTCGACGGTCTGGATTTGCAGAAAGCGCGATAGTTCAAAACCGAGGAAGCGCGATCCGCCGCGCACCGTATCCAGTTGCAATTCCACCTCGGCATCGAGCTGTTTGGGAGGTTTCACGTGCGCATCGATCACATAGCTGCGCACGAAAATTGGATCTTCCTGCGATTCCGTTTCGGCCGGAAGCGTTGGCACCGTTTGTCTCGGAGTCGGTTGGCGACCTCCAGCGCTCTTGACCGAAAATGAGGTCCAGATGTCGTAATAGACGGTTCCGTCTTCTCCGGTCCTGGTTTGCCCGGCTTCGACTTGTTCACGGGCTGTCGAGGCGAAAAAGAGATCGAAGACGCCGAGTTTGTTTCCCTGCAATCTGGCATGCAATATGCGATCGTCGGGATCTGCGGCACGCGGCCCTGCTGAGTCTTCTGAGATAGTTCCCCCTGCGATCGGCAGCATCGCGCTGAAACTCGCCAGCAACGTCATGGCGTCCGACGGCGCCAGGTTGCGGGTCGTCTGGTCCCACCGGGCAATAAACTGCTCGGCCTGTTCGGGCGCCCTGAGACCCGGCTGCAACTCGGTGGCGGTGCTGTCGTTGAAGCGGAAGTAGGCGGTGGAGAAGCGCTCTTCCAAAATTGCCATCCCTGTAAACAGGCTCATCGATCTGCGTTCGACATCGTTGGGCGGGGCCAGCAGTACCTCTCCATCACCCTCAAAGAATGCCCCGGTAATCCTGCCCAACACATCCTTGGTAAAGGCGATGGTTCCATCTTCCAGAGTGATGTGGATCGCGGCTCGGTCCAGAGCCGCCCCCCGCACCCGAAACACTCGCGTGGGATCCAGCCCCACACCACTCAACTGCAGATAGAGCGATTCTGCCGGCCCGGGCCGGTGCGCCTGCGCTGGAGTTCCCTGCGCCGGAATTGCCTGCTGACCCCAGCCTGGCGGGATGGGCAAAACGGCCATGCACGCGGCAAGCATCATGGCTGCTCTGCATCGCATTGACGGTACTTTCGTCACGTAGGTATGAGGCCCCACCGTTGCTAGAATGCGCTTCAATGCGGCTTCGTGTCACTATCCTGCTAGCTATGATGCTCGTGTTCGCCTTCGCGGCGGCATCGGCGGACACCATCCATTTGAAGAATGGCCGCACGATCCTGGTTGACCACGTCCGCGAAAACGGCAACCGCTATGAATACGAAATCGGCGACGACAGTTATGCGATTCCCAAGAGTTCTGTAGACCACGTCGAGGCCGGCGGTATGCCCGCGCACGCTGCGTCCTCCGGCGCCGGCAAGACCGGCGATCTTCCCGCTTTCACACCGGTCGACAGTCTCGCGAACGAGGGTGATCTTCCCAAGATAATTGTTAAGGACGGCAAGGTTGACACCGACGCTCTTGCAAAGCTTGAGAGCAAAGGAAACCCGGAGCTGAGCGCTACGGCTGACTTCATCGCCGGCAAATTTGAATTCGAGCATGGCAACATCGATCAAGCCCGCCGTTATTTCGACAACGCCCTACGCTTCCAGCCGGAGAATTCAACGGTCCTTATCTATTACGCTGCCCTGCTGGTGCGTACGGGGAACGCTTCGCAGGCAGTGACCTACGCTCAGCGTGCCGTGAGCGCGGCTCCCCGGTCGCCCGATGCCTACACCGTACTGGGCTATGCGCAGCAGGCTTCCGACCGCACCAAAGATGCTGTCGCCTCATGGAAGCATTCCCTTGAACTGCGTCCCGATCCCACCGTCCAGCAATACCTGGACAAAGCGCAGCGCGAACAAAACGTCGAGACCGATTTCGCCCAGCGCGAAAGCAGCCACTTCGTTCTGCACTACGAGGGCAAGCAGACTTCCGAAGCATTCCGCGGGCAAATCCTGGCTGCGCTGGAGTCAGACTACGACGACCTGGTCCGCAACCTGGGCACGCCGCCCCGCGACAACATTCTGGTAACGCTCTACACTGAGCAAGCTTTCTTTGACGTTACGCGCGCTCCGTCCTGGTCAGGAGCCCTCAACGATGGCAAGCTCCGCATCCCCATCAGCGGACTGAATTCCCTGACCCCTGAGTTGGCCCGCGTCTTGAAACATGAACTGGCCCACTCCTTCATCAATCAGCTTTCGGCCGGCCGTTGTCCGATCTGGCTGCACGAGGGAATCGCCCAGCTTCTGGAACCGAAGTCCCTGGGCGGCGAGGGCCGCCTGTTAGCGCAGTTGTTCAAGTCGCAACACAACATCCCGCTGAATGTGCTGGAAGGCAGTTTCATGCGCTTTTCGGGCGGAGAAGCTTACGTGGCTTACGCGGAATCGCTGGCTGCCGTTTCCTACATCAACGATTCTTACGGGATGGGCGACATCCAGCGGATTCTGCAACTCCTCAACCAGGGCAGTTCCACGGAGGCGGCTCTGCGCGCGACTGTCCACTCTGACTACGGCCAACTCGAGTCCGACCTTGCCAAGTATCTCGGCGACAAGTACGGGAACTAGCCACAAGCATTCTGCACGGAGAGTTCGCCCCATTGCCCGCCGCCAGCGCTTGTGCTAGTTTCGGCTTTGGTCAGAATGCGCCCTCTATTCCAGTCCCGCATACCCGAGGTCGCGCCAGCCGTGGAGCCGGTCCCGGCTGACTTCCCGAAGATCCAGGGCGCAGAGATTGCCGCCACCACCTATGGAAAACGGGTCGCTGGAGATTTTTATGACTCGTTGCGAGTCAGCCCTGAACGGATATTGTTCGGCCTGCTCGATGTTGCCGGACGTCGCGAGAACAATCAGCCCGTCCTCGCGGCTGCGACCAAGGTATTTCGCACTCTCGGGGCTGAACTCTTTGCGGCGCCTGACATCAACGAATCCGACGCCATGGTCACGCTCTGTATTCACCTCAACCGCGGCCTGATGGAAGCTGCGGCTGGGGTTCACTCCTGCCCCGCATTCATCGGCTGCTACCACGAGAGATTTGGCACCCTGTGCTACACCAACGCCGGGCACACGCCCGGGCTCCTCCGCGACAGCACCGGCATTGCCGAACTCGCATCGACGGGTCTGCCACTTGGCTTGTTTTCGCACGCCACCTGCGATGCTCCCACCGTAGGTCTGGAGAAGGGTGCGGTTCTCCTGTTGGTTTCGCGTGGAGTGGTTGAGGGGAAGTGCAAAGATGACAAGGACGAAGACCTGGAGTTCGGCCTGGAGCGCGTGAAAGATCGCCTGCAGGCCGATTCGTCGCGGAACGCTCAGGCGGTTTGCGGGGCAGTCCTGAATGCCGTCGGGGAGTTCACCTGCGAACCCCTCGTTCCAGACGACATGACCGCCCTCGCCCTGGTGCGGACTGCGTAGCAGGCGCCTCAGCAACCCGGCCAAAGCGCCGGGGCATCCAACTAATCCAGGTAAGCCCCTGGACCGGAAGTAGTAAAATACCCGAAAGGCTTTCGCCCGCAAGTCCAGGCAGCGTGGCGGCCCACTGAAATCCTATGAAGAAACTGGTTCTGATACTGATTGCTTTTATATGTCTGCCCGTGTTCGCCGCGGGTCAGGTGGTCGAGGAAATTGTTACGCGCGTAAACGGCCAGATCATTACGCTTTCGGAGTTCCAACGCAGCAAGGACCAGCTTAGGGATGACGTCAAGCAGCAGGATCCGGCGAATGCCGACAAGCTTTACGCTGAGCGTGAAAAGGATGTTCTGCGCGATCTCATCGACCAGCAACTCCTCCTGCAAAGGGGCAAAGACCTTGACATTACCGGCGATACCGACCTCATCAAGCAACTCGACCAGATGCGCAAGGACATGAAGCTGGATTCGATGGAAGAGCTGGAAAAGGCCGCCACCGCCCAGGGTATTCCTTACGAAGACTTCAAGCAGAACATGCGAAACCGGATCATCACCCAAAAGGTGATCGGCGAAGAAGTCGGCCAGCACCTCGGCATCACCAAAGAGGAACAGCAGCGGTTCTACAACGAGCACCAGAATGAATTGGAGCAACCCGAGTCGATAAAGCTAAGTGAAATACTGGTTGCACTGAAGAAGCCGGCAACCGACAAATCTGCCCCCGCTGCCCCGGCCCAGAGCGGCGCTGCCGATTCCTCCGCCTCCGAAACCGCCAAACAGGCGGACGAGGCGGCAGCCCTGGCGGCGGCCGAAGCCAAGGCCAATGATCTGCTCAAACAAATTCGCGCTGGAGCCAGCTTTGAAGATATTGCGAAGAAGTATTCCGACGGTCCCTCGGCCGCTCAGGGCGGCGATCTTGGAACTCCGTTCGTCCGCGGCAAACTGGCTAAGGAGCTTGAAGACAAGACCTTCGCCATGAAGTCCGGCGAAGTCACCGACGTAATCCGCACTAAGGAAGGCTACATCATCTTAAGAGTCATTAGCCACCAGAAGGCAGGCATTCCGCCGCTGAAGGAAGTCGAGGATCGCATCCAGAACGCTCTGTACTACCAGAAGCTGCAGCCCGCGCTCCGCGCCTATCTGACCAAGCTGCGCGAAGAGGCTTACATCGACTACAAGGAGGGCTACATCGATTCCGGCCAGAGCCCGAATCAGACGAAGCCGATTGAAACCGCCTCCGCCAAGCCCTCCGACACAAAAAAGCTAAAGAAGAAAAAGAAGCTGGGCATTCTCTAGAAGAACTCTCAATGTAGGGACAGCCGCCTCGCCTGCCCTGAGGGAAGCCGAAGGGACTGTCCCGCCGAGCGCAGCGAGGCGGCTTGGCCACCCGGCGACTTGAACCTGCTTCACCTCGCGCCAACCTTGTGCTTTCTGATTTACACTGATGGAGCGCATGAAAGAGTTCTACATCGGCGACTGCACCCGCCACGAAAACAAGATCATCACTTCCAGCTTTGTCGTGGTCAGCAAGCAGATCAAGCCCAAGAAAACCGGTGAGCCGTATCTCGCTCTCACTCTCGGCGATCGCAGCGGACAGCTCGAAGCCAAGATGTGGGACAACGTGGAAGAAGTGCTCAACGTCTTCGAGCAGGACGACTTCCTCAAGATCAAAGGCCTGGTCAACAAGTACAAGAACCGTTTTCAGCTTACCGTCCACAAGTTGCGCAAGCTGGGCGAAACGGAAATTGACTTCTCCGACTATCTTCCCAAGACCACCAGGAATATTGACAAACTTTGGCAGGACCTGACGGACCTCGTTGCACAATTTCAGAATCCTCATCTCAGATCCTTGGTGCAGGCCTTCATGGCTGACCCGCAGATTGCCGCTGCCTACCGCAATGCTCCCGCCGCCAAGACCTTGCATCACGCCTATATTGGTGGCTTGCTGGACCACGTCGTCTCGCTTTGCAGTTCTTGTTATCTGGTTTGTCAAAACTATCCTCAGGTCAATCGGGATCTGCTGCTGACCGGCGTATTTCTTCACGACATCGGCAAGATCCACGAGCTGACTTACAATCGCTCGTTTTCCTACACCACGCGCGGCCAGCTTCTCGGGCATATGATCATTGAGCTTGAGATGTTGCAGGCAAAACTTGCGCTGTTCCCGGACTTTCCGCCCGAACTCAAGATCCTTATCGAGCATCTCATCATCAGCCACCATGGCGAGTACGAATTCGGCTCACCCAAGTTGCCCATGTTTCCAGAAGCGCTCCTGCTCCACTATATGGACGACCTGGATTCTAAGATGGAGGCTATGCGCGCCCACTTCGAGCGCGAGGCCGACCTGGAGAGCCCCTGGACCAGCTACAACGCCTCCCTTGGACGTCCGCTGCTGAACAGCGCAAAGTTTCTCGCGCCCAAGGCCACCTCTGTTCCCGGGGATTCTTCCTCGGCCGCCGAGGCCGAAAGCGAGGCGGAACCCGTCAGTGAATCCAGCGAGGAAACCCCGATACTGCCCGGCTTGAAATCTTAGCTTTCGTGATTGAGAGATACGCTTCAGCCATGCTCGACTTCAGCCGCTTCGAAATTTTCACCTTCGATTGTTACGGCACGCTTATCAATTGGGAGGAAGGCATCCTGCGCTGCCTGCACCGCGTCCTTGCGGCGCACGGCAAGGACACGGACGATGCCACCATCCTGCGGCTGTACGGCGATTTCGAAGCACGTGCCGAGCAGGGAGAATATCGCCGCTATCGCGAAGTGCTTCAGTCGGTCGTGCGGCAGTTCGGAGAACAACTCGGATTCGCGCCCTCAGACCAGGAAGTCCGCTCGCTGCCTGAGTCCCTGCCGCACTGGAAGCCATGGCCCGACACCATAAGCGCGCTCTGCGAACTGCAAGGCCGCTTTCGATTGGCCATCGTTTCCAACGTGGACGACGACCTTTTCTCCGCAACCCAGCCTCAGCTCGGAGTGGAATTTGACCAGGTCATTACGGCCCAACAGGCGCAAGCCTACAAGCCATCTTTGAAGACGTTCGAGCTTGCGTTGAGCCGCATCGGTGTCCCCGCCCACCGTGTCCTGCACGTGGGCCAGAGCCTTTACCACGACGTGCTTCCCGCGCAGTCGCTCGGACTGGCCACGGTTTGGGTCAACCGTCCATCGGCGCGCACCGGCGTGGGTGCAGTCAAGGCAGCGGTTGCGCATCCGGACTTGCAGGTTTCCAGCCTCGCGGAGCTTGCCCTGAAAATCAATGGTTGATTGCTGATTGTTGATTGAAACCATGACGATGGAGTGCCGCTTTCAATCAGCAATCAGCAATCATAAATCAGCAATTGCTCCGATTCCGGCAGCGATCCTAGAAGTTAACGGGAATCTTCACAACTTTTTTCTGAATCGCCCACATCACCAGTTGGGCCTTGTTGTGAATGCCCAGCTTCCGCATCAGATTGAACTTATGCGCGTCCACAGTCTTGCTGCTCAACCCAAGAATCGTTGCTGCCCCGCGCACGGTTTTCCCCTCTGCCAGCAGCTTTAGTACTTCTCGCTCGCGCGCGGTGAGAACGCGTTCTTGTGGAAACGGCGTTTCGTTGGCGCGTTGCACCTGACGTCGCAAGGCCCCTTGCGGATGTTTGGTTGGAATATGATTCGCGGGTAGCTCGTTGGTCGGAGAATAGTTCGTTGCCAAGTCGCCGCACGACTTGCGGACCATCTCCACAACTTCTTCCGCGGAAGTCTGCCGCCCCGCGCGACTTTCCGTTGCCGCCTGCAAGCCACCAAACGGAGAAATGTCCTGTTCCTGCCCGCTTAGGAATACAAGTTTGGTGTGCGCAGATTCCCGCGCCACCAGCAGCTCCGCTTCGGACGCAGGCATTTGGAACGTTGCGGCCTCCGCGACCACCACATCCGGCCGGAACTCATAGATCTTGCGGAGGCATTCCGCCGCATTGCCGGCTTCGCCGACCACGTCGATGTCAGGCTCGTCCTGCAACAAACGCCGCAGACCTTGCCGCAACAGGACATGGTCGTGCACCAGCAAACAGCGGATCTTTCTGCGGGAGAAAATTACTTCCTTGAGATCTGTGCGTGGGGGCACACAGGTCCTCCTTCTTTGGCCAGAGTTTTAACGAACGACGCCGACGGGTGGGGCGGACCCCAAAACTACGGCAGAATACGGCTGTTGAGCTATTGTAGCAATCATTCGCACTCCTGGGTAGTAGCCCAGGTTGATTGCCATCCTGAATAATCCGCAAGCGCAACTTCTTTCTCCATCCGGAAACTGCGGAGGGACGCCGCTTCAGGTAAAATCGAGCACTTATGCTGCGCTACTTCACCGCCGGAGAATCTCACGGCGAAGCTCTGGTCGCATTCCTTTCGGGCCTGCCCGCTGGGCTGCGAGTGGACCAGGCCTTTCTCGACCGCGAACTCTGGCGCCGGCAGCAGGGCTATGGCCGCGGCGGCCGCATGAAGATTGAACGTGACACCGCCCACATCCTCTCCGGTGTCCGTCATGGCATAACGATTGGATCGCCCATCTCTGTCCAACTCGAAAACCGGGATTGGAAAAACTGGCAGGAGGCTCTGCCCGTCGGCGAAGGCGACCCGGCCCGCCACAAGCGTGTGGCTTCTCCGCGGCCCGGGCACGCCGACCTGGCGGGCGCACTCAAATACAATTTCCCGGAAGCTCGCTATGTCCTGGAGCGTGCCTCCGCCCGCGAATCGGCGGCGCGAGTCGCCATCGGCGCGCTGGCAAAGACTTTCGTGCGCGAACTCGGCGTCAACGTTCTCAGCCACGTCGTCGCCGTTGGCAACGTGGCCATGCGACGGGAAGTCCCCTGGGAACAGATCCAGACTCTTTACAACCAGGAAGAAATCCTGCTGAATTGTGCCGACAAACAAACTGAGCAGCCCATGAAAGACGAGGTCGACAAAGTCCTAAAAAGCGGTGACTCGCTGGGTGGAGTCTTCGAAGTGGTTGCTCACGGTGTTCCGCCGGGTCTGGGCACGTACGCCCAGTGGGACGAGCGCCTGGATGCTTTGCTGGCCGCCGCTGTCATGTCGTTGCAGGCGGTGAAGGCGGTTGAGATTGGCTCGGGCATTACCGCCGCTGCTTCTCCAGGATCGGCCGTGCATGATGAAATCGGCTATGGCCGGTCTGAGAGCTTTACTGGGTTCACTCGCACGCGCAACAATGCGGGAGGAATTGAAGGAGGCGTTTCCAATGGCGAGGAGATCCGCGTGCGCGGCTACTTGAAGCCGATCTCCACGTTGCGCCGTCCGTTAAAATCAGTCGATTTTTCTACACGCGAACCGGTTAGCGCCGCCTATGAGCGCTCCGATGTTTGTGTAGTTCCGGCCGCTGGAGTCGCAGCCGAGGCCATGGTCGCGCTTACCCTGGCCCGCTGCGCGCTCGACAAATTCGGCGGCGACTCCATGGGAGAAACCTTGCGCAATTTCCACGGCTACTGCCTGCAACTGAAGAACTACTGATTGAACTGAAATGATCTATCCCATTGTGAAATTCGGAAATCCTGTCCTCGAGAAGCTGGCCGAGAAGGTCGAGGTCTTCGACGGAGAATTGAAAACGCTGGTCGATGACATGTTCGAGTCGATGTACGCCGCGCGCGGAGTGGGCCTGGCAGCGCCCCAGATCGGCATTCCGCTCCGTATCGCCGTCATTGACGTCACTTTCAAGGAGGACCCCAACGCCAAAATAGTCCTCATCAATCCCGAGATTATTCATAAGGAAGGCCGCCACACGCAAAGCGAAGGCTGTCTCAGCATTCCCGACTTCCGCGAAAACGTGAATCGCGCCAAAGTGGCCACCATCCGCGCCCAGGATTTGACCGGGCGGGTCTTCGAGAAGACCGGCGACGACTTGCTGGCGCGCGCCTTTCAACATGAAACCGATCACCTCAACGGCAAGCTCTATATCAGCCACATCAGCGCCCTAAAACGAGACCTGATCAAGCGCAAGATTCGCAAGATGGTTAAAGCGGGAGAATGGTAGAAGAATGAGTCATTGAGAGATTGAGTCAATGAATCAATGATTCAATGTGTCAATGATTCAATCCCTCAATCTTGTCTTCTGCGGCACGCCTGGCTTTGCGGTGCCCACGCTTGACTGCCTGGTCGAGTCTGGATTTCATGTTCAACTCGTAGTCACGCAGCCGGACCGTCCCAAAGGGCGCGGCCTCGAACTGGTCTCTTCCCCAATCAAACAGCGAGCTTTGCAATTGCGGCTGCCGACTACCCAGCCTGAGAGCATCAAGAACAACGACGCCTTCCGCGCCCAACTTACCGGAATCAATCCCGATGCCATCATCGTGGTCGGTTACGGCCGCATCATTCCGCAGTGGATGCTCGATCTTCCCCCTGGCGGCAACATCAACCTGCACGCCTCGCTCCTGCCGAAATATCGCGGCGCTGCGCCCATTCAGTGGGCGATTGCGCGCGGCGAAACTGTCACTGGGGTCACCACGATGAAGATTGATGCCGGCCTCGATACCGGCGATATTCTTCTTCAGCGGGAGATCCCCATTGCTCCTAACGACACGGCAGAGACTCTGGCGCCGAGGCTGGCCGCCGTCGGAGCGGACCTTACCGTCGAAACCCTGCACGAGTTGAAGGCCGGCACGATTCATCCGCGTCCGCAAGATCACGCCCAGGCCACCCTCGCGCCTATCCTCAAAAAGGAAGACGGCCTCATTGATTTTTTCCGCCCGGCGACCGAGATCACGAACCGCCTGCGTGGCTTTCAACCTTGGCCGGGTGCCTACACGAAGTTTCGCGGCAAGAACCTGCACGTGTGGAAGGCGGCGGCGCTCGATCGAGCATTGCCATCGTCCGAGCTGAAGGTGGACGGCGATTGTCTCCTTGTCGGCTGTGGCGAAAGTACCGCGATCGAACTTCTCGAAGTGCAACTGGAAGGCAAGAAGCGAACCTCCGCCGCAGACTTTATTCACGGCTATCTTCCGCGCCCCGGCGAGACGCTGGGGGCGTAAGGCACCACGAATCTCTTCTCCCTCCCGGCCGCTTCCGTCATACTGGCGGGAGTGAAATATAAAGTTCAAACCTCGCAACCAACGGTTTCTCCAGCCCGCGCTGCCGCGTTCGATATCCTGCTTCGCGTCGAACGCGAGTCCTCTTATGCATCCGAACTCCTTCACTCCCGGACGTACGAGCGGCTCACGGCGGTCGATCACTCCCTGACAACAGAATTGGTGATGGGTGTTCTACGCTGGCGGTCGCTGCTGGACTCCGAAATTGCCACGAGTTCTGCGCAACCACTTTCCAAACTCGATCTCGAGATTCTCACCGCCCTGCGCCTCGCGGTTTACCAACTCCGCTGGCTCAGCCGCATTCCCGGCCGCGCCGCCATCAATGAGAGCGTTGAACTCGTCAAGCGCGCGCGCAAACGTTCTGCCGCTCCCTTCGTGAACGCGGTTCTGCGCAAGCTCGCTGTTGGACAAGATGATAACCGCACGCAACACGCGATCAGCGATGCTTCAGCCGAGACGCTTGCCTCCAGCAGTGCCCATCCGCTGTGGCTTGTCGAACGCTGGACACAGGCTTACGGCATTCATTCAGCTCTACGAATTTGCCACCACAACCAATCGGTTCCCGTGACCGCAATCCGCCTTCGCCGCCATGAGGCAGAAGATCAGCTCCGCGCCGAAGGAATCGAACTCGCCCCCGGTGCTTTGCTTGCTTCAGCGCGGCGTGTGCAGCGCGGGGACATCACCAGGACTGCCGCTTTTCGCGCAGGCCTTTGCGTCGTTCAGGATGAAGCCTCACAGCTCGTCGCGGCTCTGGTCGGCCATGGCACGCAGATTCTCGACTGTTGTGCGGCTCCCGGAGGAAAAACTGCCGCCATCGCCGATCACAATCCCAACGCGGGCATTGCTGCCGTCGAGCTTCATCCTCACCGCGCACGTCTGCTGCGAAAACTGCTGCGCGCACATGATCCAATCTCCGAAGCCGGAGGCCGCAATATCTCAGTGCTCGCTGCCGATGCGCGGAATCTGCCCTTCGCCACCGAGTTCGACCGCGTTCTGGCTGACGTGCCCTGCTCGGGCACCGGCACTCTCTCTCGTAACCCGGAAATCAAATGGCGGCTCAAGCCCGAAGACCTGGCCGATCTGCAAGTGCGCCAGCTGGCGATCCTCCGATCAGCGATTGCGCAAGTCGCTTCCGGAGGCCGCTTGATCTATTCCACATGCTCTTTAGAAAAAGAAGAGAACGAAGACGTGATCGAGCGCGCTCTGGAAGGCTCATCCCTCCGCGTAGTGGACTGCCGCACCGAGCTAGATCGGCTTCAACGGGAAGGCGAACTGATCTGGCCGGATATCTCTTCGCTCACACATGGACCCTACCTGCGCACGTTGCCCGGCATCCACCCGTGCGATGGCTTCTTCGCCGCGGTTTTGGAAAAAATCTAGATCGGTCTTACAGTCGCTGTATCCCACCACTGAATGTCATCCCACTATGCATGTCATCCCGAGCGAAGCGAGGGATCTGGGGTTTGCCCGCGGCGGCAGTATGGGCGGTGCAGGCAAGACCCCAGATCCCTCGCTTCGCGAGGGATGACAAAGCGTGTTTGGTCAAGACGATCAGCGAACCTCAGCGCACTTCGAAGTTCACCACCGCCCCCGCCAAAACTTTCTGCCCTGCTGCCGGTGTCTGCGCGACGATTATGCTGGCGGGCGACGGTTGAGGCGGCGCACTAGAAATGGGCGGAGCATTAGCCGGCGCGGTGCTCGCGGCCGGCGGCGCCATACTCACGTTCCCCAGTTTGAAGCCCGCCTCCTGCAACGTGCGGCTGGCAGTGCCCAAAGGCTGCCCCACAAAACTCGGCATCACAAACGCGGGCGGACCTGCCACTACGGTTACCAGCAGGCTGGTTCTCGGGGCCGCCACCTGGCTCGCATTCGCCGGAGGACTCTGTGCCAGCACTTGGTCGGCAGGCGTTCCCGGCAACTGCATCTCCGCGGTTGAAGCCACTTCCAGTCCGCGCCGCTGGATGTTCCATTCCGCCGCGCGCTCGCTTTGCTTGGTTACATCGGGAATTACCACACGTTGCGGTCCTAGACTCTGCGCTACGCGCACCTGCCATCCCCGCCGCACCTTCGTCCCCGGCAGCGGCAATTGCGTCATGATCCGTCCCTCAGGAATCTGCGGACTGTAGTACTGCCGCTCCAGTTCGATCTGCAACCCCAGCCCCGCAACCGCGCGTTCCGCCTCCGCGGGTGTCTTACCCACGATCGCGGGCACCTCGACTTCCTGCCCGTGAATGGCAAATCGCATAGCCGTCAATGCCGACACCAATGCCACAACCACCAGCACCAGCGCCATCATCGCAAAGCGGAACAAGGGTTTCATAAGACGTAAGTGGTTACAGTTTGACCAATCATCAGCAAAATTCTGCAAGTGGAGCTGCGGTTAATCGCTTTAATGTGTCTCATCCGCCCCCGGCGACGTATCTGGCGTATCCACTTTCTGCAGCGCAGTCACGGGGACTTCCGGCGCTTCCTGGAACTGCCCCGGATCTTTCCCCGCCATCGCTATATTCATGAAGTTCATCCAGATGGGCAGCGCCGCATGCGCTCCCGTTTCTTTGGCTCCCAGAGTTTTCTTCTCGTCGAATCCCACCCATACGCCGCAAGTCATCGCCGGCGAGAATCCCACAAACCATGCATCCGTGAAATCGTTGGTCGTGCCCGTTTTCCCGGCCACCGGGAAAGGCATCTTCGCCGCCGCTACTCCGGTGCCGTGCAGCACCACCTCACGCAGCATCCCGGTCATGATGCGTGCCGTGCGCGCGCTGATCACATCCTTCACCTCGGGATAATCCTCTTCCAGCACTCGCCCTTCGTAATCGGTCACCTTGGTGATGGAGTGAGGTGCAACCCGCACGCCGTCGTTCGGAAACACGCTATATGCCGAGGTCTGCTCTATCAACGTGATTTCTGCCGAACCCAGCGCCACTGGCAGGTAGGGCGGCAGCTTGGCGGTAATTCCAAAGCGCTCCGCGTACTCAATCACGGTCTTAATCCCAACCTTGCTGGCCAGCTTCAGCGCCGGAATATTCCGCGACTGCGCCAGAGCGCGCCGCAGCGTGATGATCCCCTCAAATTTTTCGTCATAGTTATGCGGCGAATACGGCCCGGAGCCGCTCTCAAACGTCACCGGCTCATCCAGGATCGTGTCGTCCGGGCTCGCACCCCGGTCAATCACTGTTGTGTAAACATAGGGTTTGAACGACGACCCACCTGCCGCAACGCCTGCGTCGCGCGATCGAATTTCGATTCGTTGAAATCCCGTCCGCCCACCATCGCCTTGATGCCGCCGGTTGCATTGTCAATCGCCACCAGCGCTCCCTGTGCGCCGGAGTCCTGTTCCAGGCTCACGCGCGCCGCGCCGTTGGGGCTCAAGCCTAAAATCTTTACGTAGCAGATGTCTCCCGTCTGCAGCAGATCCGGAATCTTGCGCTGCGTCCATGCCACATCCGACTGTCCCAAAGCCGCCGCGTAGCGCCCGAACTTCAGCGTCGCGATCCCAACCCCCGATGAAGTCACCAGCGCATGAATGTATCCATTCACTTCCGGTTCGTCATCCCAATCGGGATGCGCGTATTTGTCGATCGTCGCCTCCATCCGCCAGCACGTTCTCCAGATTTCCCTTCCATCCATGTCGCCGTTCGTACGCCGCCAGACCATCCAGCACCGCCTGGTTCGCGGCCTTTTGCAGATCGACGTCAAGCGAGGTATAGACTTTCAACCCGCCTTCATGCACCTGGTCGGCGCCATACTTGTTCTCCAGATACCGCCGTATCTCCTCCACGAAGTAAGGCGCCAGCGAGTTGGGATCGTGCTGCAGATGCAAAACCACGGGCGCCGACCGCGCGTCCGCCGCCTGCGGCGCTGTAATCTTTCCGTCTTCCAGCATGGCGTTGATCACAAGGTTGCGGCGCTTCATGGCCTTGTCGGGATGGTTGATCGGCGAATAGATTCCCGGACCCTTGGGCAAACCCGCCAGCAGCGCGGCTTCTGCCAGCGTGAGTTTCTTCGCCGGCTTGCCGAAGTAGAACTCCGACGCAGCCTCGAACCCGTACACTCCATGCCCCAGAAAAATCTGATTGGCATACAGCGTGAAGATTTGCGGCTTGGTGAAGCGCCGCTCGATCTGGATCGCGAGCATCGCCTCCTGCACCTTGCGATGGAACGAGCGATCGGGAGAAAGAAACAGGTTTCTCGCCAACTGCATGGTCAGCGTCGATGCGCCCTGAACTTTGCCGCCTGACTCAATGTCGCGGTACGCCGCTCCCACAATGCGCCAGAAGTTGATTCCCGAGTGCCGGTAGAAGTCCTTGTCTTCAATCGAGACCAGCGCATCCCGCAGCACCGGAGCAAAATCGTCGTAACCAGCAACCACTCGCCGCTGCAGAGCGAACGATCCAATCACGCGCTCGTGGTCGTCATATAATTCGGTAATCGAACTGGGGCGGTACGCTTCGAGAGCTTCGACCTGCGGCAAATCCGTGGTGTAGACCAGCAGAAGTCCAGCGGTCGCCCCCACCAGCGCGGAAACCAGCACCAGCAGGCCAAACAACACCCGGCCCACTAACTTCCGCCCGGCAATCTCCACCGGCGGAAGATCTTCATAGATCGACTTCATGGCGAGATAGGTTCAGGATAGCAGGGCACAAAAGAAATCGCGCAGCTCGCGCAGGCAACTAAACTTGGGGGTATTTCTTTCGCAGCCGAGTCGGCCTTCTCGTTTGTTACTTATTTCACGCAAACCCATTCCCAGTGGCAATTTTGCCCAGTGCTGTCGCAAACACATTGAGGGGTGATGTCCGTGCAACCGGGAGGCGTAGGCGGCCTTGGTGGGGTAGGCCCACAGGACCCGGCATATACATGGCTACTTAGTGACAACAGCAAAGTGAACACAACCACGGCCGAGAGAACCTTGGGTACCATGGTAGCCTCTCCTGAAAAGCCACGATCATGATACGCCTTTCCCCACTCCCAAAAGTAAAACCCCGCTGGGCGTCCAGCCAGCGGGGAAGTTTTTCGTTGAACGTCCTTAACCTAGTACACAAGGGCAGTCACACTCTCGCAATTCCCGGCGCAGGCCCTGTTCCCGGCAGAAATGGACCAGCATAGATCGGAGGAACGTTCGGATCGCCAAATATTTTTCCACACTTAACGCAGCCGAACATTTGGTCCGGTGCAGCGAAAGACCCGCCACGAAACGCATGGATATGAACCTCCTGCTGCTGCTGGCAGTGCGTACATCTAATCGAACAGACATAGGCGTCGAACAAAACTACCTTTTGAGTTGACATACTTTCTCCTGATTGATGTTTTAGGTTGGTGAATACGCACTGCTTGTGGTCGCGCCGCTTGGGTGTTTATCCAAGGGCGGTATATGGAAGGTATTACTCGTCGATCTTATCACGACTACCGCTGACCCGCAGCATCCTCGTCTAAGAACTGTTGCACAAGCTTGTGGCGAATAAGGAACTTCAAGTAGCGTGCGCTGGTCATATCACCATAAATCTGACCGACAATAAGATACCCTGCTCTTGTTTGCCAATCGGACCTCTCAACATCAGAGCAGGAAGTCATTTCGCCGAACCGACGTTGTAGTTCTCGGGCACTAAGAGAATCCCTGTCGGAGTCGGTCATAGACTTCCAAGCATTACGGTCTGCACGGCACTGTTCTACGGTTGGATTTTCTTGAGACACCGCTGCTGCCGTGAGCAGGATAATTGTGAGCACCGCGAGTGTGAATTTCATTCTTCTCTCCAATTCGGCGGAAAGTGTACCACCGTGGAGATCTAAAATGACCCCGGATTCCGCTTTGCGCGGCACTCACAGCGGCGACGCGACGAACGTTACGTACTACAACAGCGACTAACTGCTCCGGCTCTTCAGCACCTCGATCGCCTTGTGCAACTGATCATCCTGCATGTTCTTGGGCTTGGCCTCTGGTTCCGGAGCGGCAGGCTCCTGGTCCTCGTCCTCGGAGATCACGTTATCTGTTTCCCCGGCCACCAGCACGTTGGGCGTGACGGCAGTTTCCTGAATCGCCTTCCCGCTGGGCGAATAGTATTTCGCCACGGAGAGAATCAGCGCTCCGCCGTCAGGCAGGTCGAATGTTTTCGGCACCGATCCTTCGCCGAAGGTCTTCTCCCCCACCAGGTCGCCTCGGGCATTTTCCAGGATCGCCGCGGCCACAATCTCAGCCGCCCCCGCCGTCCCCTTGTTCACCAGCACAGCGACCGGAAGGGAAGTCACCGCCTTCGCCGGATCCGCATTGAACGCCTCCCGCGGAAATTTCTGCCCTTGCAGATAAGTGATCGTGCCGTGGTTCAGGAAAAGATTGGCCGTGGCCACGCCTTCGCTTTCTTCTCCATCCGACGCGTTCCGCAGATCCAGGACCAGCTTCTTCGCTCCAGATTTTTCCAGCGACTTGATCTTCGCAGCAATTTCCTGCGCCTTGCCCTTGGTCAGGGCGTCCACTTTCACGTAACCGATGCCGTCTTCCAGCATCTTGTCAGAGACCGGCGGAATGCTCACCACGTCCCGCGTGATCGTCATCTTCTGCGGCTCCGCCCTCCGCGCCCGCACCACCGAAACATTCACGGTCGAGCCGGGAGCGCCCACCAGCGCGCTGCGAATCTCCGGCAGCGACATGTCCCGCGTGCTCTTGCCCTCGATCGATTCGAAGATGTCCGTCGCCTCAATCCCGGCCTTTTCCGCCGGCGATCCCGGCAGCACCGAAACCACGTCGGCATATCCAAAGCGTTTGGAGACGGTCGCCCCAATCTCGCCCTTGGCCTCCGACTTGTGAGCTTTGTAGGCCTTGTAGGCCTCCGCCGTCAGGTAGCTGGAGTTGGCATCGAGCGACTCCACCAGCCCGTGCAATGCTCCGTCCGTCACCTTGGGAATGTTCGGATCTTCCACGTACTCACTTTGCACGCGTGATAATACTTCGCTATACACCTGCATCTGCCGGTAGGAGCCGTCGTTCGAGGACGCATGCACGCCCCCAAGACCAAGCGAACCGGCCACCACAAACAACAACACGGCAAAGGACGAAACCAGCACCGCAGCTTTAATTTTCATGGACATCGAATTCTTCTTTTGGAAAGGAGTCACTTCCCCCGAGGAACTTTCATCATTATATCGTGTAGATGCCGTTTTTTACCTCTTGGCTGCTCTTGTTCGCCCATGGCGGTAACTTTCAGGGATTCGGGCTTCCCTGTGAGATTTCAGACGATCCAGCCCTGGTTTCGTCACCAAGCCGCTACGCTGGCGGCTTGAAGTTCAGCGTGATCACGCTCTGCACCGATACGGCGCGGCCATTCATGGAATAAGGCTTGAAGCGCCACTGCCTTACGGCGTCGATGGCGGGCCGCGCAAACATCAGCGATCCCTGCAGAAACTTTACGTCCTGAACCGCACCATCGCGCCCAATGACTACCTGCAGAACCACGCTGCCCCGCTGCCCGCTGGCCCTTGCCGCGGCTGGATATGCCGGATCAACCGATTGAGTCAGTAGTTCGCGCGCCGCTGACTCCGGCACATTCACCGGCTCAATCGACGACATCGCTGCCTCGACCGGCTTGTTCCCACTGGCGTCTGGAGTCGTGGAAGCCATCTGCGATTTCAGGCTCGACGGAATGCCCCTGCTGCTCCCCGCCGAAACTGCACGCGGGGGCGGCGTCACGCTTGGCACCGACGTGACCAGACGTGGCTGTGGCGCGACTGTCTGGACCACCGGCGCATTCGGCGGTGCCAGCACTGCAGGCGGAGCCTCACCAGGCGATGCTCCCAACGCACTTCCCGGCGCAGCGCTGACGTTAGTCGGAGTCGAATCCTTGCTCGGATCCTGCCCAGCCTGTGTTTGCCGGCGCTGGTCTTGCCCTGGTTGGCTTTGAGCGGTCGGGTTTTGATCGGCAACGTTGCTCTCGCCTGTGGTTGCCTGTGCCTGACCGCTGTTCGCCTCCGTACTCTTGTCCACTTTTGCCGTTGGATCAATCACTGGAAGCACGTGAATCTGAGAGGGATCGGTCGTCGCATCCGGAATGTTCCCTGCCGCGGGAAATTTGTACTCGTCACCCGACTGTCCAAAGCTGTCATGCTGCGCCACAGCCTGAGGCAAAGAGGCTGGTGGTGGGTTCAGCCAGTTCCCCGCCGCATGCACAGCGCTGCGATAGAACATCTGCAAGGTGTGCCGGGTTCGGGGCACCGCCGCAAGAACGATGCAGGTAACCGCTAATGCACTCACTAGAATAACTTTGTTGCGTTGCGAACCCGGCCGCTCCTCTGGCTGTGCGCTCTCTTCCGTGTCCCCCGACATGTAGGCGAAAAGAGCGGCTTCCGGTCCCGATTCATCCAGTGGCTCGGGCTTCGCCGGATCTTTGTCGTTTGCCCGCAGCTCCGCTGTCGGCGCCGCGTAGGAGGGCGTTTCCTCGTACGACAGCAATTCGCTCCCCTCGTTCTTCGGCGGAGCATCGTTCGCCGGGTGTCGCATCGGATTCGTCAGCCGGGCTTGCAGGGATGCCCATCCCGCGAGGGCATTCTGGGGTTCCGCTGGCTGTGCTGCTGCATCCTCGACCGCAGCGGCCGTCGGCTCCAGTTCCGTGAGCGCATCAATCTCCGCGGCTGCTGCTTGGTCCAGCGACTTCTGAACGTCACATTCCGTTTCCGTGTCGAATTGTGCTCCGGGTGCGGAACTTGCCGATGTCAGGAACTCCCCCGCACGGAAGGTTTTTTCTGGCGACTGAGTCACAGAAGCCGGTATCGAACCCGCGCCAGCAGCTGCCGCCGCGGCCGATAGCGTGGCTGTTTCGGCCGTCGCGTTTGGAGCCGGAGCTGTGGGTTGCTGCGATACAGGTTGCGGGGCAGCCGGCCGCAACTTCGCCCGCAGCAGCTCGCACGCCGTGCTCATCGTGTCGCGCACCTGCTCGGCGCGAATCGGCTTTACCAGAACCGAATTTGCTCCTGCCTGCAACGCCTCCGGCAGCCTGGCATCGTCGCCGACGATCGCCAAAATCAGCGGACGATGCGCCGCCTTCAAATCCCGCGCCGTCTTCAGCAGAAACGCGGCCTCCGGTTGATCCTCCCAATCGGTGATTACGATCTGAAACAGTTGGGTTGTAACCCTCTCCACCGCATCCACCGCGCTACGGCAGTATTCTCCCTCGATCTCGAGATCGGCCAGCACTTGCCAGATCGGCTGGACCATCTCCTCATTCGACGAGAATAAGAGGCAGCGCAAGGGCATACTATTCCAGCCTAAGCAGATGGAGTAACCTCGGCAAGTTACCGAGGTGGAAGGGAGTTTGCGCCTCTAGGAGGAGGGCGCATCGGCGGTACATGTCCGTTGGGGCAATGCAGTGCCCAGTGGTAAGTGGCCAGTGGCCAGTCACACCAATGTGTGGATTTTGTTTTGCTGACCACTGACCACTGGCCACTGCTCCTGCGCTAGAATGCTGGGTCGTTGCTCGTAGGTGTGCCATATGCAGACTGCGGATGTCGTCATCGTCGGTGGAGGAATCGTCGGCTCCAGCATCGCTTATCACCTTACGGCGAACGGATGCCGCAACGTTCTGGTCATCGAGCGCGAATCGGCGCAGGGCAAGGGATCGACCGGAAAGAGCATGGGCGGGGTGCGAGCGCAGTTTTCCACTCCGGTCAGCATCCAGATGTCGCTCTACTCAATTCCTTTTTATGCCGGCTTCGAGGAGCGCCTCGGCTATCCCTGTGATTACCGGTCGCAAGGCTATCTGTTCTGCGCCACCAACGAGAAACAGATGGCCTATCTGCGCACCAACTACGCGCAGCAGGTGAAGATGGGTTTGAAGAACGTGCGACTGATCGCGGGGGATGAGATCCGCAGCATGTTCCCTCAATTGCGCGCCGACGACATTGTCGGTGGAAGTTTCTGCTCCAGCGATGGCTTCGTGGATCCATACAGCGCTATGACTGGGTTCATGACGTGGGCGGCTGATCATGGAGCAAAATTGTGGAAGAACACCGCCGTCACTGGCTTCACGCACGACACAATCGGTATTGCATCCGTGGAGACGACGCGCGGCTCGGTCTTGACTCGCAAGGTTGTAAACTGCGCCGGACCTTGGGCTGCCGACGTGGCCAAGCTTGCCGGCGTGGATTTGCCGGTTGAACCATTGCGTCGCATGTTGGTTCCCAGTGAGCCGTTCGACGAATTCCCTCACACCGCGCCCATGATCATCGACATGTCAAACGGGTTTCACTTTCGTCCCGAGGCTCGCGGCTTTCTGCTGGCCTGGAACGATCCCGAAGAAACGCCTGGGTTCAAAACGGAGTTCGATGCGGCCTTTGTCGAGAAGATCCTCACCCGCGCCGCGGACCGCGTGCCCTGCTTCGCGAATCTCCCGGTGAATCCCAAGCGGGCTTGGGCCGGACTGTACGAGATGACGCCCGACCACCATCCAATTCTGGGCGAAGCGCCAGAGGTGGCTGGATTTTTCCTCGCCAACGGTTTTAGCGGACACGGTGTGATGCACGCTCCGGCAACGGGAAAGGTTCTCAGTGACCTCATCCTCACCGGGAAAACGGACCTGATCGATGCATCCTTGCTGAATCTGGCACGCTTCGCCGAAGGCCGGCTGATCCACGAGACGGCCGTGCTGTAGAGACCTAGCTTGCTACGTGTATGCCGGCAGCGTTGATGTACCTAGACACTCGAGTCAGCGCCAGCAGAGACGCAGCAAGCTGGTCTCTACGAAATGTAGGTTTGTCACAACAATGCAAGAACACAACTACTGGCTCACCACCACGGATTTCCCGAAAACAGAACCCCGTCCCCTCCCCGGCCGTGTAGACATCGCCGTCATCGGTGCCGGTTTTACCGGGCTCTCGGCGGCGCGCACTCTCGCCAAACGCGGCGCCAAAGTCGTCGTCCTCGAATCCGAAACCATCGGCTGGGGAGCCAGTTCCCGCAACGGCGGCATGGTGCTGACCGGCATGAAACTGGGCGTAACCCAACTCATCTCCATGTACGGGCGGGAGCGCACCCAACGCATGTACGCCGCGTCGCTCGAGTCCATCGATTGCGTCGAGCAGATTGTCCGCCAGGAAGCCATTGATTGCGGCTTCTCGCGTTGCGGCCATCTTGAAGTGGCTTGCAAGCAGAAGCATTTCGACGATTACGCGCGCCAGGCGGAAGTGATTGCGCGTGAGTTCAATCACCAGCTGCGAGTCGTGCAAAAGCAGGAATTGAGTGCTGAAATCGGATCGAATATTTACTACGGCGGCATGGTGGATGAAGTCAGCGCGGGGCTGAATCCCGCCCGCTATGTCAACGGATTGGGCCGCGCTGCGATGAGAGCGGGCGCCGAAGTCTGCGAGCAAACGCGTGTCGAGGCCTTGCAGCGCGACTCCAGCCAGGGCGAATCAGGATGGAAGGTCACAACCTCACGCGGCGCACTCTGGGCGCGCGAAGTCTTCGTCGGTACCAGCGGCTACACCGGTAATGCAACTCCCGCGCTACAGAAAAAACTCATCCCCATCGGCTCGTTCATCATCACCACCGAAGTCCTGCCGGAAGAGCTGGCACACGAACTCAGCCCGCGCAACCGCATGATCTACGATTCCAAGAATTATCTTTACTACTACCGTCTCACGCCGGACCGGCGCATGCTATTCGGCGGTCGCGCCGCGTTCTTTCCCGAGAACGACCAGACCATCCGCCGCAGCGCCGAAATCCTGCGCCGCGGCATGATCGACGTCTATCCCCAACTGCGCGACGCCAAAATCGACTATGTCTGGGGAGGCACGCTCGACTTCGCCTTCGACATCATGCCCCACGCCGGCCAGCTCGACGGCATGTATTACGCCGTCGGCTACGCCGGCCACGGCGTAGCCATGGCCACGTATCAGGGGCAGAAGATGGGGGAGTTGATTGCAGGAGACAAACCAGAGAACCCATTCGTGGGTATCCCGTTCCCCGGCGCGCCCCTCGGCCTGTACAGCGGCAAGCCGTGGTTCCTGCCGTTCGCGGGGGTGTGGTACAAGTTTCTGGATTGGGTGAGCTGAGATCACGACAGGGTTATGGAGCGTTGTCGTGCGGCTTGTCTGGCGTTGGAGGTCGAATGCTATGTCCGTGAGTGAACTAAAGCTGATCAAGCGGTGCGCAGAATTTTGTGAGATGGGCCAGATGAAGGACATACCCCCAAAGACGCGGGGGATATACGTACTTTTCAAGCGAAGGAAGAAGTTCAATGCGCGCACAAAGAAATGGAAAGATAAATACGACATTGTATATATCGGCATGGCGCGAGGGGTGAAGACTGGGGTGCACCGACGGCTTAACTCACATCGCAGACTGAAGGAGGGAGAGTGGACGCATTTCTCAGTGTTTGAGGTGTGGGACAACATCACCGAAGCGGAAGTCGCCGAACTGGAGGGCCTTTTCCGGCACATTTATAGAAAAGACACAAAAGCTAACCGACTGAACGAGCAGAGAGGCTTTAAGAAGCTGAAGACTGTTGGAAAGGTGAAGCTAGAGAACTGGAGCGTGAGCTAATTGCAGAGGTGCGACCAAAATCACCTGAACGGGTTTCGAACCGTCAGCCGCTTCCCAATGATCTGCCCGTCCTGCATATCTTCCGAGTACAGGATCGTGCATCTCGCTTCCAGGGCAGAGGCGACGATGAGAGCGTCATAAATTCTATAGCCGTATTTTTCTGCGATTGTTGACGCCTCTCTGTGAGTATCAAGCGTGATGGGGAGCGGGTCGGGACAGAGGGCCTTGATATTCTCTATTGCGAACCGTACTTCGTCCCAAGGCATTTTTGCCTTCCGCCGCACCACATCCGCGAACTCGTTTAAGACCTGCACGCTAACCGTTCCGCCTTCGGCAATCAAATCCTCCGCCTTCCGGGAGCGCGGATCATCTTGAACTACGGCGTACACAAAGACGTTGGTATCGAAGAACGCGCTACCGCTCATAGATGTCGTCGCGGTCGAAGACGAATCCGGGAGGGAAAGGCCGCCGGAGCTTGCGCAGGTTCTCCACAGCGCGCCGGCGGCTTTCATCGCGACTCACTTCGAACGCGCGTTCGCCGGCAACTCGAATCTCGATGTCGTCGCCTTCTTTCAACTCAAGCGCCGCGACGACTGCGGCGGGTAGGCGAATGGCCAGGCTGTTTCCCCACCTCGAAACCTGCATAGTCGCTCCTCCGTAGATATACATTATAATTGTATATCCTTGGCAAGCTCGCGGCAAGGTCGGCGCGCCCGAATGCATAAGCATTGGTGCCAATTGCCCCAACCTCATTGTTTGCCTGCCCTTGCAGGGGTATAGCCTGTGCAAAACTAGGCCCGTATCTCACTCAAAACACAGCACTTAATCCCGCAAGTTAAATCGAGGGAATTATCCCGACAATACCTATCACCTGAGATAGTAACCAAACACACAACAACCCACCACCCCCCGAAACCAACACCCACCTTCTACTCCCTCTAAATATAAAACCCCTCGGGAGTCGAAGTTGACGAAACTTATTTCGGAGGCAAAGGCGGCAAGCCGGGGCGCTCTGTCGCTACCAAAACTCCGATTATCGGAATGGCCGAGCGCAAAGGCAACGTCCGCGCTTTCGTCGCGCAAGACACGAAAATCGAGACTGTTTATCCCCTGATCAAAGAGCACATCATGCCGCGCAATGTTGTGTTCACCGATGAATACAACGTTTACAACGGGCTGGGCGTTCGCGGTTACCATCATCATCGAGTTCGGCACACCGAGAGGGTCTACGTCGCTGGCGATGCTCACACCAACACACTGGAAGGCTTTTGGAGCCTGATAAAGCGTGGCATCGGTGGCGTCTATCACAATGTTGGCCGTCACTACCTGCAAACCTATTTGAACGAGTACAGCTTCCGGTACAATCGGCGCTTCGACGTGCAGCCCATGTTTACTAGTTTTTTGCACCAAATCGAAAAACGCGATGTTGTCGTGCGCCGCGACCCTGTTATGGTTAGAGCCGTTGTGTAGAACCCAGAGGTTATAACCTGTACCAGGGCTGATCGACTTGGCCCGTGGGATTTACTTCGCGCTCGACGATTCGATTCCGCTGAAAACGAAAACTGGAACCAGTTGCTCATCGGTGATTACGTACTCTTCTTATCTGGCGTGGTCTTACGGCTGGCTTTCTTTAGCGCCGTCTCAAAATCGTCGCGTGTGAAGTTCTTGGCAGGCAGCGCATGATCTAACTTGCCTGATGGCTCGTTCTTGAGTTCTGCATCCTCAAAACGTTTTCGCAAGGTGATTTGCTCCTCGCTGTATAGAATATCCCGAATCTTCTGTGCTGGCACAACTACTGAAATTCCGACATTCATTCCTTCCCATTGGCCGAAGGCAGGATTAGGGGGAACTTCCCAGCTACCTCTGATTAGGCCCATGAAAAACGTTTGTCCAGGGGCAAAGAAAACTAGCTTTTCCGGCGTTCTTTTTTTGGGTTTGCTGTACTCAGACGGAATGATCGCCGTCTCGCTGACAAACACCGGAGAGCCACTTAAGCCGCCGATGGAATGGTGCTCAATTAGGTAAGCATCAATGAGAGCGCCCGCGTGTGGAATTTTCTCCGGCGGGATTAGCGCAACCGTGCCCATTCTGACGATTGGCATATTTCTGGACGTGCCAGCGGTGCGCGTAAAAAGACCCGTGATAAATACTTCGTCGCCGCTCCCGATCCTGTGTTCCACAACGATTTCATCATCAAGAAAGTTACTCACAGGGATACCGACAATGTCTGCATCAAGTGGCTCTGTAAACGCGAGAGGCGCGACGGCAGCATCCACGGTCGCATCATCATGGAAACTCCAGTGATCCACGGTCGCGTCAAGAATGACAGAAGTCCCATCCCTTAGGTTGAGTCTCATAACAAATGGCCTGTCACCCAAGAAGTCTAGCGTGTGCTTCGCTGTGACCAAATATCCAAAACTCTTATTACCAGTACCGGGCACCAGTACCACAAACGCAGTACCCCCATAAGTGATGGATCCGTCCACATCACGCACACCGATGAAGAGAACGCACTTTCGGACTGTCTCAGGCACACGCATGTCGATCTCCGATGGAGCAGCGCACAGATAATACCTTGGCGCGTTGCCCATCCTGTAATCTGCGAGTCTGCTTGAAAACATACCTACTGTCAAGGGATAATTACCTAAATCGATTGATCTCGCCCGCCAGCGGACTCGAAGTCATCAACTCACACCAATCCACCCGGACACTCCTTGGCTGCGGACGGCCCCTCAGAATTGCCGCACGAGGCATTCCTGTCGGCGGTCACCGCGCCCCTGCGAATTTATTTTTCCGCCGGATCACTGCGTACACCACCGGCCCCAACACCATGGCAATTGCGCCGCCAACTAAAGCAAAGCGATCGCTCCCCAACAACGCCACCAATGCCATCACTACAGGTGCGGCTACGACGTAGACGAGGCCCATTCTTCCGCCGGGAATCAGGAACGCGCGCGGCATCTCAGGGCGCATGCTGCGAAGCTTCCACGCCGACAGCACCGTGAGCACTGTGGTCGCCGAGCGCAGCCAGATGTAGACGGAGATCAACTGGCCCAGACTCTGCCACGCCAGCAGCGCATAGATAATCGCCGACATCACAATCGCCAGCCACGGCGTGCCAAATCGCGGATGCTTGCGCGTGAGCGCTGCAGGCAGGTATCCGTCTTCGGCCATAGCAAAAGGCATGCGCGTCGTGGTGAGGACGGTGCTGTTCAGTAGCGCCACATTGCCGACCATCGCGGCCAGCGTCATCCAAGTGCCCAGCCACGGCCCGCCGATCATTCTCGCTGCATCCGAGAAAAATCCTGTATGCCATTGTTCCCAGTTCCCCGCCGAGGCCAGCCCGGCAAGCGTAGGCAGAAAGTACGCCGCCATCGAAAGCGGCACTACCAGAGCCAGCGCCCGCGGATAGGCGCGTTGCGGGTTCTCCACCTCCTCTGCCACGGTCGAGAGTTGTTCGTACCCCGAATACAACCACAGGCCGAGAGCCAGTCCGACGCCGAAGATTCTGAACGTGGGCTGATGCGGCGGAATCAGGGGGGCAAACGGATTGTGATGCCAGTGCCGGAGCGCGATCACGATCATCGTCATCACCGGCACAAAGATGAAGATCTTCGAGCGCGGTCGCGACTTTCCCCACCATCTGGATGCCGCGCACGTTGACCCACGTAATCGCCGCAATCAGAGTCACCGAGACCAGGTAATGCTTCCATCCTGCGATTGCCGGAAAGTAGTACACAAGGTAATCGGTGAAGAGAACCGCATACGCTCCGCCCAGCAAGAACGATGCCGACCAGTTCCACCACCCCGCGAGAAATCCCCAGAAGTCGCCGAAAGCGGCGCGGGTCCAGCGGTAGAAGCCGCCCTCGACGGGCATGGCGGTGGTGAGTTCGGCCGACACCAGCGAGACCGGGATGCACCAGAAAAACGGCAGCACCAGCAGGTAGATCAGCGTCATTCCAGGGCCGGAAGTCGTGACCATGTCTTCGAGCCCGAAGGGTCCACCCGTCGTGTAGGAAAACATTACGAAGACCAGATAGAAGAGGCTGGCCTTCTTAAGAGCGGAGGTTTTGGTTTGAGTCGTCAAAGAAAGAATTGTTGATTGCTGATTTCTGATTGTTGATTGAAAAACACGAGGACAAAGGGTTTTCAATCATCAATCAACAATCAGCAATTCTCACGCCGCGAGAGTCCCGCTCAGAGCGCCCTCCAGTTCGAGCAGCTTGCGTTTCACCTCGAGGCCTCCGCCGTAACCGCAGAGTGTGCCATTGGAGGCGATCACGCGATGGCAGGGGACGACAATCGCGATCGGGTTGCGATTGTTGGCCATGCCTACGGCGCGGAATGCGTTTGGCTTGCCAACTGCGCGGGCTATGTCAGCGTAGGTGCGCGTCTCACCGTAGGGAATCGCCAGCAGCGCGCGCCAGCAGGCCAGCTGGAAATCTGTGCCGCGAAGGTCGAGCGGGAAGGTGAACTCGCGGCGCTTGCCGGCGAAATACTCTTCCAAGTCACTTACGTAAGTCTGCATCGGGCGTGGAGAATCTTCGAACTGGAGGCCCTTTTGTTCTTTCTCTTTCCGAAGATGGCGCGGGTTGGGGCGAATCGATTGCTGTCCTGGCAACCTGGCGTCGAATTCCAGGGCGACTAATCCTATGGCGGACGCTGCCAGGAAAAGCGGTCCGATTGCCGAGTGCATGTTTGTGCAGCGAAGGATTTCCATGGGCGTTGGTCCTCAGGAATGAGATTTAGCCTATCACCGGCAGCAAGGCGAATACAAGGCGAAGTAGAGTGATCATCCCGCGGGTCGGCGGATTTGACAGAAATGAGTTTTTGGCCCAGAGTGTGTGGCGGCGTGCTTATGGGCTTACCTCCATCCCCTATGAAGAAGGGCCTACTCATCCTGGTTGCCGTGGTGCTGGCCCCGGTCTTGCTGGTTGGACTGGTGGCGCTGGCTGCGGGGGATTGGCGGACCGTGGGCGCTACCGCGGAGGGCGATCAGGTTTTGGTCAGCTCGGTTACGTCCCAGAAGAATGGGCTGCGGACGGCTTGGGTGCGCGTGGAATACAAAGAACCTATTAAGCTGCCCCAAGGTGGTCCGTTTGTGGAACTGCGGGCGCGGGTTCGCTTCAACTGCGCGAGCGGCAGCGAGGTGGCGAATGCGGAATGGTTCTACTCACGCGACCGCGGCGGGAAGCTGGTGGTCAGCAAGAAGACGCGGCGCGACGACCAGTTCGGGCAGATGGCGGAGGGGGACTTCGGCGCGATGGCCCGGGAGTTTGTTTGTAAGCAGAAGTGAAAAAGCAGGGACGAGGGGTCAGGGGTTAGGGTTTAGTGAAACTCGATCACTCCTCACTTTGTCGTTGTAAACCCTGACCCCTAGCCCCTGATCCCTGAATTTAAGTTTTCCACAGCCTTACCACCTCGGTAACTCTTCACCCACTTCCGCAGACGCGAATTCCGTCATATGCTGATAACGAAACGCTGGCCGTATGCGGCGGCGTTCCACGTCTTCTTTCTTCCGTATGGATTCATTACCTCTCTATTCGTTGATTGTTGCCGGAGGTGGCGCGGTGGTGGTTGGCACTTACGCACTATTGCGGCGCAAGCCTAAGGGGCCAGCGGAACTGGAACGCGAACGCCGCACCTGGCTTGAAGGGGTGGGACGCATCACTGACGGCACCGTCATTGATGTTCAGGAATTGCCGGTCAGCCACGGCCATCACGCCGCGGTGCTGCTCATTTATAAATACGACGTTGCGGGCGTGTCATACGAGTGCTCGCAGGACGTCACCTACCTGCGTCAGTGGATTAATCTGCATTCCTGCCGGCTGGGGCTGCACACATCGGTGAAGTACGATCCGCATAATCCGGGCAACTCGCTGGTGGTCTCGGAGAGCTGGATGGGGTTAAGGCAGTAGGGCAGGGCTCAGGGGCTAGGGGTCAGGGGTCAGCAAAAAACAAGTCCGTCAAGTGCTTTGGTTACTGACCCCTAGTCCCTGCCCCCTGGCTTTCATATCTGGAAGTCATCCTGGAACAGATCCTGGGGAGAGATGTTTGGGGTTGAACCTCCTTCGTCGATCGTGAGGTTCGGTTCGGCGCCGAGGGCTTCGTGGGAGTGTTCCTGAAACTTTTCTCGCAGTTCGTGCACTTCCGCGGCTAGCTTGATGATTACGTCGGAGAGGGGGTCGCGGATGTCCTTGGGATCGGTGATGATTACGCGTTTGCCGTCGCGGAGGACGATGTGTCCGGGGACGCCTACGATCGTAGAATTGGCCGGGACGCTGCGCAGCACCACCGAGCCCGCACCTACGCGGCAGTTGTCGCCGATGGTGATGTTGCCCAGCAGCTTGGCGCCGGAGCCGATCGAGACGTTGTTACCGACAGTGGGATGGCGCTTGCCTTTCTCTTTGCCGGTGCCACCCAGCGTTACTCCCTGATAGAGCGTTACGTCGTCGCCGACGATGGCGGTCTCGCCGATCACCACGCCCAGGCCGTGGTCGATGAAGAGGCGGCGTCCTATCTCTGCGCCAGGATGAATCTCAATGCCGGTGAGCAGGCGCGCCACTTGCGAATTGAATCTTGCCAGGAAGCGCAGGTTGTGGCGCCACAGCCAGTGGCTCAGGTGATGCGCCCAGACGGCGTGCAGGCCGGGATAGCAGATTACGACCTCGAAGTAGGAGCGGGCGGCGGGGTCGGACTCGAAGACGGCGGCGATGTCTTCGCGTACTGAGCGGAAGAAGCTGGTCATGGGGCAGTTCTCAGTTCAGTTCTCAGTTCTCAGTTCTCAGTAAAACCTCCGGCGCTTGCGCGACGTTGCTGAGAACGCTGGAACTGAGAACTTCTTTCTTCTTCCTCATGAACGTAGCTTAGGGAGGGCAAGAGTGCAAGGGCAGGGCACGGGGGCGGAGAAAAGCCTTTAACCGCGAAGACCGCTAAGGGTTCGCGAAGGACGCGAAGAAAAGCCCTTGCTTAATACAGCCCGAAGGTCGAGAACTGAGAACTGATTTGCCCTAGCTGCCGGTCTGGAAGCCGCCGCTGTGGGCCACGGTCAGGCGGAGATACTTGTGGGGATTGACTGGAGTGTCGTTGATGCGGACTTCGTAGTGGAGGTGGGGGCCGGTGGAGCGTCCGCTCATGCCTACGTAGCCGATGGTGTCGCCGCGATGGATTTGCTGTCCGGGGGTAACGGCAAAGCCGGAGAGGTGGCCGAAGCGGGTGGAGATGCCGTGGCCATGATCGATCATGATGGCCTTGCCATAGCCTCCAAGGAAGTCGGCGAAGGTGACCACGCCATCGGCGGGCGCGATGATCGCATGGCCATAGGTGCTGCCAATATCCACGCCGCTGTGAAACGCGCCTTCTCCATTAAATGGGTCGATGCGCTCCCCGAAGCTGCCGGTGACCTGGCCTTCAACCGGCCAGAGGTTCGGGGCGGAATTGGCGCGGGCCCAATCGGCGGTGGTGGCGTTGCGAGTCATGCCGAGACTGATGCCAACCGTGGCTGCGCCGGTAAGGGCGGAAGTGCGCAGAGCGCCAAGCTGGTCCAGGGAAGAACTGACTTCCGCGTCCTGGATTTTCTGCTCTGACGCGGTGACCAGCGCGGGCTGCGATTTCAATCCATAAAGAGCCGAAACTTCGCTGGCGATCGAACCCAAAGAAGCGACCTGCACATCGCGCTCTTTGGCGACCTCTTCGAGGCGGGAATAACGATCTTTTAGCTGCTCTTTTTCGGTGCGCAACTGGTTGTAGTGCGAGACCTTGAGCAGCATGCGGGTATAAGAGCTGGCGATACCGGTGAGGCTGAGGAATCCGATGGCCGCGCCGACTACAAAAACATAGAGGTAATGGACAGGGATTGAGATCTTTCGTAGCTGGCCGTCGTCGCCGCGAGCCACAAAAAGGATGTAGAAGCGCTTACGCAAAAGACTCCTTCTTCCACTGTTGAATGGTCAGGGCCGGAACTCCAGGCAAAGATCTGAGGTTGCAGACAGCCTGTTCGGACCACCTGACTCTTTCGGGCCACGCTTCCCATCTTGGGAATGGAGACTTCTTAACGTGCCCTTTTCCTACCGGAACCGAGGACCAAGCCGAAACCTGTTGTCTGCAATTGGTACGGAATGCAGAACTTACGCTGGTCCGACCTCATCGACCAAAGGTGCTGTGAATGACTAGTAAAAGGTAACAAACTAGGTTCTCCCCTGTCAACGCCCCGGTCGGCCATTAGGAGTTACTTAAGGCGGGGTAATCGGCAGTCACCAGGTACGGGTTACGATCAGGTTGAGAGCCAGTCCCCCTGACTTGAGTGGCGGGAGAGTGTCAAGGCTTGCAATATTTTTCGAGGAATCCGAAGACGCCGGCCTCCCATTCCGCGATGTCCGTATACACAAACATGTGCCCCTCGTCGGAGGTTTTGCCCACGGGGGGATAGATCTTCAAAACGTGCGGCTTGTTGAGCCTCGCCAGTTCGCTGTCCAACGCTTTACCGGGTGCGGTGGAGTAGTCATTCGCGGCGTGAACGAGCATGACGGGTACATCTGTTTTTCGCACTGCCGTCAGCAAAAGTTCGCGGATTTCAGGCGAACCCTCCCAGGAAGCAGCCGCCGCGCCAAAAGTAACTGCGGCCCGCAGGCTGCGGTCGCGCTCTGCCGCCAGGAGGGTGAGCTGCCCCCCGAACGAGTGCCCCACAACCGCGATGCGGTGAGCGTCGATTCCGGGCAGAGTCTTCAAGAACGACAACCCTGCCATGACATCGTCGAGATGGTCCGTCTTCAGCAAGACAAACTGCAGGTGCTTTCGAGCCTCATCTCCTTTAGCCGCCTTCTCGCGCTGCAAGACATCCTGCATGAAGGATCCCTGGTCCGCGGAGAGGCCCTGCCCGCGGCGGAAGAGATAGAGGAATGCGTAGCCGTGTTTGAGGAAGACTGGCGCGAGTTTAGCGGCCGCGTCGGTAATCGCGAACTCGCCAGTATGGGCGCCGTCGGTGCTGCCAGAGCCGTGGACGAACAGGACGGCGGGCGAAGGAGCAGCGCCTGCAGGCCTCCAGAGAAAACCCTTGAGCCGCAGATTGCCACTTGGGACCACAACGGTCTCAGGACCGCTGGTTGGTGACGACTGGCCAACCGCGATGGATGAGAGCAGCAACGCCAAGGCGTAGAAGAGTCGAGGTCTCATCGGGCCGGACTATACCATCCTTCCGGGCTGCCGCAACAGGTTTTGCATCCTCCCCGGGAATCCGGAGCATCGGATGAAGCGCGTCCGCTATAGTGGTGGCGTCGTGCCGCTTGCCGAAAAAGCGCAGATTGCCCAGGTTCGTCGCCTCGCGACGGCTGCGAAGAATCCTGCGGTGGTGGCTGGAATTGGAGATGACTGCGCCGTGCTGCGACTTCTGCCGGGCCGAGGCAAGGAGAAAGCAAAGGACACGCTTGTCACGACCGACTTCACGCTGGAGGGAATCCACTTCCGGCGGGATTGGCATCCGGCGGAATCGGTTGGACATCGTTGTCTGGCGCGAGGGCTGAGCGACATCGCGGCCATGGGCGGGGAGCCGGCGGCGGCGTTTCTTTCGCTGGCGCTGCCGCGGGACTTGCCGCAGAGCTGGGTGGGCCGCTTCGCGCGCAGCTTGATCAGCTTGGCGGAGAGATACGGCGTGACCCTGGCGGGTGGCGACACGGCGGAGTCGCCCAATGGAGTACTGGCGGATATTGTTGTGGTGGGGACTCTGCCGAAGGGGAGGGCGGTGTTGCGGTCCGGGGCGCGGCCCGGCGACCGCATTTATGTAAGCGGGGTGCTGGGCGGTTCGGCATCGGCCGTCTGGCAGATGCGGAAGAAACCCAGGCGGAAGCTGAATCCGCGGGAATATCCGAAGCATTTCTTCCCGGAGCCGCGAATCGAACTGGGGCGGGTTTTGCGGGAGAAAGGTCTCGCCTCCGCGATGATCGATACCAGCGACGGACTTTCGACTGATCTTGCCCACCTCTGCGAAGAAAGCGGCGTGGGTGCGGAGCTGCAGGCAGAAGTCATCCCCCGGGCCAGCGTTGGCAAGCCGGCGCGGGAAGTCGATCTGCAGTTTGCGCTGCACGGGGGAGAAGACTACGAGCTTTTGTTTACTGCGCCCCGGGGCAGGCAGATTCCGTCGCGCATTGCGGGAGTGCCCATTACTCAGATCGGGCACATCACGCGCCAGCGGAGGATCTTCCTGATGAACCGGGGCGGCGTCGGGTACGAACTTCAGCCGCTGGGGTGGGAACACTTCCGCAGGTAATGAGTACCTCGGTTACCGGTGACCATCTGTGTCTATACCCTCACGCTAAGAACGGGACTAAAGTAGGGGCATGTCGTCCTGCCGAAGTGCCTGCCGCATTTTGCTTGGCTTGCTGGCGATCTCTGCCGCGTCTGCGACCCTCGCCGCACAGTCGAAAAAGCAGCCGCCTCCGCCGCCGGCGCACGCCAAAGCGCCTTCGCCCACCGTTACCGATGAGTACGTGCACAAGGAATTTGGCGACAACTGTTCGTTGCTGGCGGGGCCTCCGCAGTTTGTCGGCGATCTCGATGGCGACGGCGTGGATGATCTTGTAATCGCCGCGCGCTGCAAGAATCCGATGGCTGACCAGGCGGAATACGGTTTTCGCGTGGCCGATCCCTATAACAGCTTTCTGGGTTTCGGCGATGTCAAACTCACATCGACCTTCGCCTCGGATGCGCCGGAACGCAAAGGGGTTTCGCTGCTGATTGTGCACGGCGTGGGTCCCGAAGCCTGGCGTTCCGGCAAAGAGAAGCCCAAATTCCTGCTGATTAACCTTCCCTTCCAGACGCTCACCGTGAAAAGGCTGGCGTTGAAGAAAAAGACTGTGCTCGGAATCTACATGGAAGAAAAGGGCGAGGGCGAAGCGACTTCTTCGGTCATCTTCTGGGACGGGAAGAAGTACCGCTATCAGATACTGGGATCGGACTTGGAGTAGGCGCCGCTTTCCTCCTGATGTGCCGCGTGGGAGTGCTCTTCAGAGTTTGCAAACTGCCAGCAAAAAGTCACGAGTTATATACTCGTGGGCGAACGAAACCAGTATGGACTTCATTAACTGCTACGAGGACGCCCGCCGCTCCGAAGCGTACGCCACGCTGGAGTTCTCAAACACGTATTACCTCGCCTACCGCGATCTTCCGGCGATCATCTCAGAAAATGTGACTGGTGGGAGGGCGCTAGATTTCGGTTGTGGCACTGGCCGGTCGACGCGGTTTCTGCGGAGACTCGGGTTCAATGTGACCGGAGTCGATGTCTCGGAGGATATGCTGCGGATCGCTCGTAGCAAGGACCCTGGCGGCGATTACCGTCTCGTGCCAGACGATAATTTCGACGAACTTGAGGCTGGAACCTTCGACCTTGTGCTCTCCGCCTTCACTTTCGACAACATTCCAGGGGAGGCGAAGGCCATCATCTTTCGCGACTTGGGAAAGTTGGTGACGCCGAAGGGAACCATCGTCAGCATAGTTTCGTCGCCCGAGATTTACACTCACGAATGGGCTTCCTTTACGACCAAGGATTTCCCGGAGAACGCCGCCGCCAGCAGCGGCGATGTAGTGCGCATCGTCGTTACCGACCATCAGGATCGGAGGCCGGTCGAAGATATCCTGTGGACCGACGAATCGTATCGGGCACTGTACAAAGAAGCGAGTCTGCAAACCATCCACGTTTTCAAGCCCTTGGCCAAAGGCGGCGAGCCATACTCGTGGGTGAGCGAAACCAAGATCGCTCCCTGGGTGATTTACGTGTTGAGGCGAGCGCTGTAGCTCTGCCGATTACGCCAGGCAGTGGCCTGTTGGCGGGCCTTTCATGCCTTGTGATCTAGCGCACATCTGGCTGCCCATCCACCCGCTATAATCCTTCCGCCATGAATCTTGAAGAAAAAATCGCAGAACTGAAAAAGCGCAACCGGCTTGCCGAAGAGGGTGGAGGCGAGAAACGGCGCGAACGGCAACACAAAGAAGGCAAGATGTCGGCGCGGGAGCGCATCGAGTTCCTGCTCGACGAGGGCACCTTCGAAGAGACCGACAAGCTGGTCACGCATCGCTGCAGCGACTTTGGCATGCTCGAGCAGAAGCCTTACGGCGACGGCTTTGTAACGGGTTACGGCCGCATCGAAGGGCGGTTGGTGTACTGTCTTCGCGCAGGATTTCACTGTGTTTGGCGGATCGCTGTCGGAGACCAACGCAGGGAAGATCGTGAAGATCATGGATCTGGCCGCGAAAATGGGCGCTCCGGTGATTGGATTGAATGATTCCGGGGGCGCGCGCATTCAGGAAGGAGTGGCGTCGCTGGCGGGATATGCCGACATTTTTCTGCGGAACACGATCTATAGCGGAGTGGTGCCGCAGATTTCGGCGATCATGGGCCCGTGCGCGGGTGGAGCGGTATATTCTCCCGCGATTACCGACTTCGTCCTCATGGTCGACAAGACTTCCTACATGTTTATCACCGGGCCTGACGTCATCAAGACGGTGACCATGGAAGAAGTCACCAAAGAGCAGCTCGGCGGCGCCATGACCCACAACGAAACTTCAGGCGTGGCGCACTTTCTGGCGCACGACGATGCCGAGTGCCTGTCGATGGTGCGCGAGCTGCTGAGCTTCGTGCCCTCGAATAATCTGGAAGACCCGCCGCGCAAACCTTGCACCGATCCGATCGACCGTGCCGATGCCGCGCTCGACAAGATCGTGCCCGCGCAATCGAATCTGCCCTATGACATGAAGGATGTGATCCACGCGGTGGTCGACGACGGATACTTCTTTGAAGTGCAGGAGCACTATGCGAAGAATATCGTCGTGGGATTCGCGCGGCTGGACGGGCGCTCGGTAGGAATCGTCGCCAACCAGCCGGCGATGCTGGCGGGGACGCTCGACATCAACGCGTCGATCAAAGGCGCGCGCTTTGTGCGCTTCTGCGACTGCTTCAACATTCCGCTGGTCACGTTTGAGGATGTCCCGGGATTTCTTGCCCGGCACCGCGCAGGAATACGGCGGCATCATCAAGCACGGCGCGAAGCTGCTCTACGCCTTCGCCGAGGCCACTGTGCCGAAGGTCACCGTGATCACGCGCAAAGCCTACGGCGGGGCGTATTGCGTGATGGCGTCAAAGCACATCCGCACCGATGTGAACTACGCGTGGCCGACGGCCGAGATCGCGGTCATGGGCCCGGAAGGCGCGGTGGATATTGTCTACAAGCGCGAACTGGATGGCGCGTCGAAATCCGCAAGAGCGGCAGGAATTGCGCCAGAGCAAGATCGAAGAATTCCGCGACCGCTTCGCCAGCCCCTACGTCGCCGCCGACCGCGGCTTCGTCGATGCCATCATCCAGCCGCGCGAGACGCGGAAGAAGCTGATTCAGGCTCTGAGGATGCTGGAGACCAAGAGGGACAAGAACCCGCCTAAGAAGCATGGGAATATACCGCTGTAGAGGTTTGAGCTAGCGAAGGGCTTGGGCAGAGGTGGGCAAAAATTAAGAGTTCCGAGGTGATGTTGGGTCCATTCGTCTCGGCCAGTAGCTCGCGTTTAGACCCTTGCTTGACCTGCTATCGCAGCTTCCCTTGCGGGGTGCCACGCGCGATCTTCGCTCGGGCTCCGGGCTTACCGCCAACCGGAAAAACCTACCCAACGCCTCGGAACTCTATCTTGCCTTCGACATTTCTTCTTGTTCTCCTCGACCAGCGCTTTGCTATAGACCCTTGCTTGCCCTCCCTTGTCATTTTCATGAAGAGGGTGACTGCGCTCGAGTCCCGGACGCGGCACCAACCGGAAAAACTTCAGAAGCTGTCAAAGAACGATTATGGTTCTACTCCTTCTATTTTTGGAGTCAATGAAAAGTTTGCGTTTGTAACTTGCGTATTTTCAGGCGAGTGCAGCGCGTCCACAGGCGGGTGACCGGAATTGGTGCAGAGGCTTGAACGAGTTCGTGCAAAAGCCGCGGCAGATACGGGCTTTCGCGGTTGCGGGTTGGACAGGGTGGGCCGTGGTCTTTTTCGACGATCGCCTTGCAGCATGTGAAAATCACGCAGAAGCCATGCTGGACAAGGATCTCCGGGAGCCGATACAGGAGTGGACATCAACCGATTTCGATGGTCTCGTTGAGGAACTGTTTGTCCTCTTCGCCGGAGCCTGTTAGCTCAAACGAATTCGTGATCACCGCTTTGCCCTTTTCCACACTGGTGATGACGTAGGAAGAGCCAATCCAGTGGGCTTCGTCGAGATCGGTCGGTGACCAGCGGGCGGGATGGTCGGGGTGGGAGTGATAGAACCCGACAATGTCCTCACCGCGCTCGCGGCCTTCGCGCTGGATGCGCACGAGCTCGCGGGGATCGATGTTGTAACGATTCTGGGGCGAATCGGTGCGGGTGTTGCTGCAGCGCGCAGTCGAGGTCACGATGCGTGTGCCGGCATCGTCCGTGTGACCCAGCAGTATGCCGCAGCACTCGTGCGGGTAGGTTTCTTCGCCGTGACGGCGAAGGGCGGCGTAGTCTGCTTGGGATAGCTTCAGCATGGAAAATCACAATCCACCACGGAGGCACTGAGGCACGGAGAACGGCAATTCCTAGGATCTAAGAACAGAGATTCGCAGCGAGAGATCATTCCCCTCGTTTTTCTCCGTGTCTCTGTGCCTCCGTGGTGGGTGTTCTTATTCCGTCCAGAATCTCTCGCTCAGGTACTTGTCGCCGGAATCGCTGAGGATGGTGACAATCACAGCCTGCTCTTTTCCCGGCTCGAAACGCTCGCAGACTTTGAGGCAGCCGGCGATGCTGGCTGCGGCTGAGATTCCCAAAAGCAGTCCGCATTCACGCGCCATGCGGCGGGCCATGGCGTAGGCGTCCTCGGTCGTGATCTCAAGATTTTCATCGGCCAGCGTCGGGTCATAAATTTTGGGGACGATGGCGCTGGGCATGTGCTTGGCGCCTTCGATGCCATGAAAAGAGGAATCGGGTTGAAGCGAGATGCAGCGGATTGCGGGATTGAGTTCTTTCAGACGGCGCGTAGCGCCCATGAACGTGCCGCTGGTGCCGAGCATGGCAACAAAGTGAGTGATCTGCCCTTCGGTTTGTTGCCAGATTTCGTTGGCGGTGCCGTGATAGTGGGCGAGCCAGTTGGCATCGTTGGAGTATTGATCGGCGTAGAAATACAAATCCGGATGCTTGGCGGCAAGTTCGCGAGCCATGCGGATGGCGCCGTCGGAGCCTTCGCCGGGGTCGGTAAGGAGAATGTTTGCGCCATAGGCACTCAAAATCTTCTTGCGCTCGGCAGAAACATTTTGTGGCACGCACAGTGTGACCGGGAATCCTTCGGCCGCTCCCAGCATGGCGTAGGCAATGCCGGTGTTGCCGCTGGTGGCGTCGAGCAAGATTTTGCCTGGACCGAACTGGCCGCTGCGGCGGCCTTCAGCGACGATGTTGGCGGCAGCGCGGTCTTTCACCGAGCCTCCCGGGTTGTGCCATTCGGCTTTGCCCAGAAGCGTCACGCTGGGGAGATGTGCCGTGAGCCGATCAAAGCGCAGCAGCGGCGTATTGCCGATGCGCTCCCGCAGACTCAGCCCCGGCCGTGCGCCGCCGACTTCTGACGCAGGATGTGCCGAGGGAGTTGTCACAAGCCGGGCTGAAGTCTGACCCATATCCGAACTACTTCCTGGTGACTAACGTAATATGCAAAGAAGATTGAAACACGCTATGTAGTATGGTGTCTTTAGATGATACAGGTTGCAAGTTTGATGCAGGGCTGAACAAGGAGCGCACATTCTGTGCGGAGCCTGCATCTAAGAAAGAGATTGGAAGCGAGGAAAATGCCGAAAGCAATAGAAGCACGAACTTACGAGGAAGCGCTGGCCTGGTTGCGCGAGCACGGTTTTGATGTGACGGAAGCTCCGGGCACGAACGGGCGCGTGTTCCTCAGAAAATACAACGTCTCGGCTGCGATTCAGAAGACGCCCGAGGATGGGGTGAAGATTTTTGCCTATCCCGGATACCTGATTGGAAGCGAGATTTCGAAGCTGGTCAACCGCGGCTACCAGCAGTTTCTGAAGAACTCGAAAACGGAAGTTCCGGCTACTGCCGAGCACCTCAAAGCGCTGCAATCATTTGCGGAAGAGCTGAAAGTGGCGCTTGGACTGCCCAGCCTGTACAACGAATCGCTGGGAACGGTGAGCGACTCCTACCACTACGACCGGCTTAAGGATGACGATAAAGCGCCGGTGGATCGGCCGAAGCGGCCCTGGGAAGTTGCCGGCAAAGCGGTCGCCGTCAAGAAGGGCCGGGCGTAAGTTTAAGAATCTGCCGCGGCTTCGCATCGAAACCCTCCCGTAATTGCCTCCTGCCGTGCGAAACTGGTGCGCTCAGTTTCGCTTGATCCGGAGGTTTGCATGCGCAGCCGGTTTGTTCTCTACCTCTTTTTCTACTCTTGTTGTTTGTCGATTATGTTCCTCGCAGCAAGTAATCACGTGCTCGCTCAGGACGTGTCGAGCGGCTATGGCAACGACGCGAAAGCTATCGAGCGCGTGTTGCGCACGCAGCAGGAGGCGTGGAACCGGCACGATCTGGAAGGCTTCATGGCGGGCTACTGGAATTCTCCGGAGCTTACGTTTTTCTCGGGCGCGAAGGAGCATAACGGATGGCAGGCCACGATTGACCGTTATCTCGCGACGTATTCGAGTCCGGGGCACGAGATGGGGAAGCTGGAATTCTCGGGCTTGCGCGTCGTGGTGCTGGGCCAGGACTCGGCTTTTGTGCGCGGTTCGTGGAAGTTGACCATGTCCGATGGAAAGACGCCGCATGGATTGTTTACGCTGGTGTTCCGCAAGTTTCCTGAGGGATGGAAGATTGTGCACGACCATACTTCGGCGGCGGAATGAATCGTAGCTTATAGATATTGCGTGTCGAGCCCATTAGCTCCTAGCCTGCACGGCATTCGGTAGTGGGTCAGCAAGATTTCCGCAGGGGTAGCCAAGCCCATCCGCCTATGGGACACTAGAGGCATGAAAACACCAGAACTGACCGGCGAAGGTTGGCTTGGACCAAGGGACGAAATGGATCGTGCCAGTCATCGCTTCGGCAAGTGCTCTAGCTGCCATGAGATCATCTGCGTCGAAAAGGCTGTGACCGATGGGCCGAGTACTCAGGGACAAACCAACGAAATGCTCTATGAGGCGTTTCGCACACACACTAAGCTGAAGCACTCCGAGACTTCGACTTAGCAGCCATTCCTGCCAGAAAGGCAACGCCTAAGCCAGCGATCTGACCCTTCGGAAGTCATACTGACCCACTACCCACGGTCTGTGCCTGCGCGACCAGTGCCTCTGTCCATGGCTTGGTTGGCGAGGCGGTCGGCTTCCTGGTTGTTTTCGCGGAGGGCGTGGCCTATGGAGAACCATTCCAGTTGGGCGATTAGTTCTTTGGCGCGGCCGTGGAGATCCTTCAGCGTCGCGTTCTTCACTTTGTAGATGCCTTTGATCTGGCGGACCAGCAGTTCTGAATCACTGATCAGCTTGAGGGCTTTGGGACCGTGCTGGAGCGCGTATTCGAGGGCCGCGATCAGGCCCTGATACTCGGCAAAATTGTTGGTCTGGTGGCCGAGGTATTCGCTGAGATGGGCGACCTTATGCCCGGACTGATCCTCGATAACCACGCCGTAGCCGGCGGGGCCGGGATTCCCACGGGCGCCGCCGTCGCTGTGGGCGATCAGGTAGTGCTCGGGAGGATTTTCGCGGGAGTCCGCGCGATGAGGGAAGAGAGGCTTGGTTCCGGAGGTGCGGTAGGCCATGCAACTGAGTTTACAACGGCGGAACCGTCACTCTGGGGAAAGCAAGAGATCCAAGTCGCTTAAGCAGCGGCAGAAACACCTTGCGAGAAGGCTGGCGGCGCAGGGCAGGTAGGGGCCCTTCGACTGCGCAAGACGATTCGCTTCGCGAACCGTCTTGCTCCGCTCAGGATGACAGAGCTGACTAACGACCCGCGGCGAGGCGGGTGGCCAGGCGCGCGGGCAGGTTGGCGGATAGGATGCGCTCCTGCGCGGCTTTCAGGTTGTAGGGTGCGCGGTGGAAGTGGACGATCTGGGCTTCGGTATCGAACAGGGCGAAGGCGGCGCGCCAATCTCCGTCGCGCGGCTGGCCGACCGATCCGGGATTGATCATGTAACGCGTGTTTGGCCTCAGTTGCAACGAGACCGACTCGGCTTGCCCGACCGTGCGGTATTCGGGACGGAAGCCATCAGCGCTGGAACCGTTGGCGAAGAATCCGCCCTGCAAGTGCGTGTGGCCGAAGAAGGTGAGAGGTGTGGTGAGCGCGAGGAGCGGGACTAGCGCATCGCCGATGGAAACGATGTAGGCATCTTCGTCGCCGGGCGAGCCATGAACCAGATTCGCTTGAGGAAAGCCTTCCAGAGATAGGGGGCCTTGCGGCAACGAGCGCAGCCATTCCAGATTCTCGGGAGGCAACTGGTCGCGGGTCCAGACGGCGGAACTGGCGGCCATGGGGTTGAAATCTTCCAGATCGATCAGGCCGGTCGCAGCCTTGTCGTGATTACCGCGGACGAAAATCTTTCCCAAGGTGCGTGAGCGCTCGATGACCTCGTTGGGACTGGCTCCGTAGCCGACCACGTCGCCGAGGTTGGCAATGAGATCGAACGGCGGAGCCACGGCGAGGCAGGCCTCCAGCGCTTCGAGGTTGGCGTGAATGTCGCTAAGCAGCAGGATTCGCAATCGACACCGGGCAAAGTGGGGATTATAGACCAGCGGGGAGATTTAGGGCGCGCTGAGTTTCTGGGTTGCGACTTCAAGCCCTTAACCACAGGGGACACCCTTCGGCTGCGCTCAGGGCAGGCTCCGGTACACAGGGTAAATCCGACTAGCGGTTTGCATTGACTACCGGGCAGCGGGCCCAATGTCCTGCGGCAACCTCTACCAGCGGCGGGAGGGCGCGGGCGCATTCGGGGACGCGGAATCCGCAGCGCGGCTCGAAGGCACATCCGGGAGGCATGGCGTGCAGCGGCGGGACCGTGCCTTCGATGGTTTCCAGAGGAACTCCGCGCCTCGTCTTCAGGTCGGGCACGGCGTGCAGAAGTCCGCGCGTGTAAGGATGTGCCGGGGAGCGAAAGATGTCTTGCATGGCGCCGAGCTCGACCACGCTTCCGGCATACATCACGGCCACACGGCCGGCAACCTGGGAAACCACGGCAAGATCGTGCGAGATGAAGAGCATGGCCAAGCCGAACTTGGCACGCAGTTCTGCGAGCAGGTCAAGGATCTGGGCCTGGATGGTGACGTCGAGCGCGGTGGTGGGCTCGTCGGCGATGAGCAACTGCGGGCGGTTGACGATGGCCATGGCGATCATTACGCGCTGGCGCATGCCGCCGGAAAGCTGATGAGGATAGTCGCGGGCGCGGCGGCCGGGATCTGGGATGGCGACGTCCGTCATCGCCTGAATGGCTAATCTCTGCGCCTCGCTTTTTGAACGCATGCCGTGTGCCAGCACGGCCTCCGCGATCTGATCGCCGACCCGCATCACGGGATTGAGAGCGGTCATCGGTTCCTGGAAGATCATGGCGATGCGCGAGCCGCGCAATTGGCGCATGGAGTCGTCGGGCAAGGCAGGGAGATTGCGCGTTGTGCCGTTCTCCGAAAAGAAAATCTCACCGGAAACTTTTGCCCGAGGTGGAAGCAGGCGCATGATGGCGAGGGAAGTGATGGATTTGCCGGAGCCGGATTCGCCGACTAGACCGAGGACTTCGCCGGGAGCGATCGTGAAGCTGAGGTCGCGGACGGCGGGGAGAACGCTTCGGGGCTCGGAGTAGACGGGCGAGGCGCCCGTCTCCACACGCGTCTTGGCGGGGAAGTCGATGTTCAGGTGGCGGACTTCGAGCAGCGGAGGCACGGTGTCATGGTAGCAGCGTCGCAAAACCGTCGCCTGCGGCGACGAGACAGCCGAGGCATCTGTCCCCACATGAGCATTTATGTCACAGGCATTTATTCTCCCGCGAAAAACGCCTATTGGCCCAGAATCAGAGGCAGGCCGTTCTTGTTGTTGCCGATCACCACGACTTTTGTGTTGGGGCTTTTGGCCAGGTTCTCGGTGGCTTCGATACCCTTCCATTCCAGGAGTTGGGCACTGATGCCTTGCGCCACGATCTGCTGGAAGTCGCGGACCCCGGCCGCTTCGATGCGCTTGCGCTGGGCCTCCTGGGTTTCTTTTTGCAGGCGGAAGTTCATGGCCAGCGATTCCTGCTCGGCCTGCTGTTTGGCTTCGATGGCGGCCTTCAGCGTGGCGGGGAGTTGGATGTCGCGTAAGAGAACGTTCTCGACAGTCAGACCGCGCTGGTTGAGTTGCTGGCTGACCTGATCGTAAATCTGCTTGGCTACCATTTCGCGTTCGCCGGTATAGAGAGCGTTGGCGGTGTGCGAGGCGGTTGCTTCGCGAATGGCAGAACGGAGGGTGGGCTCGACCACCACGTTTTCGTAATCGGCGCCAATCCTCTGGAAGACCTCGGCGGCGCGGTCGGGATTGAGATGGTAGATGAGCGACGTGTCCAGACTCATCATGAGGCCTTCGCTGGAAGGTACACTGGCAGATTCTTTCAGAGTCTGCGTCTGGATGGAGAGCTCGTTATTGGTCTTCAGAGGATTGATGAGGTGAATGCCCTCGCCCAGGGTGCCACCGGTTTGCACTTTGCCGAAGAGCGTGAGCACACCGACGCGGCCGGTGCCTACCTTGGTCACGGAGCTGAAAAGCAAAATTACAAGTAGGAATGCGGCGATGCCAAGTCCGATGAGGCGCAGAAGTCCGAAACCACCGGCGCCGCCACCACCGTCAATAATTCTGCCTCGAGCTGGATCAAAGATCGTCATCGTAGTGTCTCCCTTGTATTCTTTTTCATTCTACGGCAGGCGGATCAGGGGCGTATTCCGGCTGCGCTGAAATGTAGTCCTGAATCTTCCCAGCCGGCTGCCGCATCTTTTATGATTAGTTATGAGCAAGATTCACATCCCAACGCCGCTGCGGCAGTATGTGGGCAAGCACTCCACGGTAGAAGTGAAGGGCGCGACTGTGGGCGAAGCCATGGCGGCGCTGGTGGCGCAGCATCCCGAGGTGCGCCGGCATCTGTACACCGAAGCCGGCAAGTTGCGCGCCTTCGTCAACCTTTATGTGAACGACGAAGACATCCGCTACCTGCAGAATGAAGGGACCGCGGTGAAGGAAAGTGATAACATTTCCATCGTGCCTTCCATCGCCGGAGGCTTGGTCTGACTGCTGGTTTGCCAGGGATACAGCGTTGAAACCTTCCGCCACAAATCGCTGTTGTATGTATCCTGCCTGCCGCTAGTGTCTGGAGCGCAATTTCCGAAGTTTAACCGAGGACTTTATGGCTACCATCAGCGAAATTCCAGTAACTCTCAGCAAGGATGAAATCCTGCGCTACTCGCGCCACCTGATCATGCCTGAGGTTGGGATGGAGGGGCAGCAGAAGCTGAAGGCGGCGCGCGTGCTGTGCATTGGCACGGGAGGGCTGGGCTCGCCGCTGGCGTTGTATCTTGCGGCCGCGGGGGTGGGCACGCTGGGCCTGGTGGATTTCGATGTGGTGGATTACAGCAACCTGCAGCGGCAGATCATTCATTCGACCGCGGATGTGGGGCGGAAGAAACTGGATTCCGCCGCGGAGAAGCTGACCGCGATCAATCCGTTCCTGAATATTCGGAAGTTCGATATGCGGTTGAGCAGCGCGAACGCGCTGGAGCTCTTCCGCGAGTTCGATATTGTTGCCGATGGCACCGATAACTTTCCCACGCGTTATCTGGTGAACGACGCCTGCGTGCTCACCGGGAAGCCTAACGTTTACGGATCTATTTTCCGGTTTGAAGGGCAGGCCAGCGTGTTCGCCACCAAAGATGGGCCGTGCTATCGCTGCCTTTATCCCGAGCCACCACCGCCGGGGCTGGTTCCATCCTGCGCCGAGGGAGGAGTGCTGGGCATTCTGCCGGGCCTGGTGGGCGTGATGCAGGCCACCGAGGTCATCAAGTTAGTCCTGGGAGCGGGCGAACCGCTGATCGGACGGCTGCTTCTGATTGACGCGCTGGGCATGAAGTTTCGCGAACTGAAGCTGCGCAAGAATCCGGATTGCCCGGTTTGCGGCAAGCATCCGACCGTCACGAAGCTGATAGACTACAACGAGTTTTGCGGCATTCGCGGGGAGGAGAAACCTGTGGGCGCAGGCGTTCCGGAAATTCAAGTGGAAGAACTGAAGCGGCGGCTGGATGCGAAGGAGGACGTTTTCGTCCTCGATGTGCGCGAGCCGCATGAATACCAGATCTGCAACATCGGCGGACATCTGATTCCGCTGAACGATCTGCCCAAGCGCGTGCATGAACTGGATTCGAGCCGCGAAATCGTTGTCCACTGCAAGATGGGTGGGCGCAGCGCGAAGGCAGTCGCGTTCCTGCAGCAATCGGGGTTTACCAAAGTGCACAATCTCGCCGGCGGGATTACTGCATGGGCGGAGCGCGTGGATCCGAAGGTTCCGAAGTACTGAGAGGCAGTGGCCAGTGATCAGTGGCCAGTGTTGGGGGAGCACTTTCGCGCTCCCTTTTTTCGCTTGGCTCCCCATTGCACCTGCGCCCCGCTTCGCTGGACAGCCCAGGCGGCTGTTCCTACATAAGCCCGTTTCGTCCAGCAGAACCGAGAAAAAACAGGGAGCACGATGTGTGCTCCCTGTTGATTTGCGTGCTGTACTTCCCTTACTTGCTGGAACCTGCCCGCATTCCGTCGCCGGCTTCCGCAAACTCAAAAGAAAGCTTTTGCCCGTGGAAGCGGATAGCGGCCAAGGAACTGGATCCGCTGTCGTTCGTCCGGGTTACGGCGGCGTCGTCGGAGGCTGGCGTCTGCAGTTCCACCATATGCGCTGGCGCTTTCGCTACGACGTTCTTGCCCTGCAGGATGCTCAGTTCGACTTCGGGACCGTTGCCCTCCCATTGGATTTTGTACTCTCCGGCCTTCAGGGTCGTTCCGTTGACTGTTACGGGGTGGCTGAGTTGCAAGCTGGCTTTGGTTCCCGCAAAGGCGGTGGAGGCCAACAGCAACGCCAGTCCTAACACCAGACATCTTCGATACGGACACTGTCGCGAACTTCATGACTGCTCCTTATTCTTTCCCGAAATTACGTCGGGAAACGGTTGGGGCGGCCCGGTTCACGACTTCCGCGAGAAAACCCTTGTGTTTTGCCGCGAATCGCCTACAATGCATCCGCTGGGGTTCAGCGGACAAGCCGCCCGGCCTGTTGCGCTGCGCATGGGGATTTTCTCACCTGGGCCGCCAAACCGAGAGTGAGAGAATCCCCTAAACCCCGCACTTACTCCTGCTTTGGAAGAGGCCAGCCAGTCCTCATGCTGCGCTGGCTGGCTACTCACACTACTCCACCCGCTGTACTACGGAGTCGCTTCACCGAAAGTTCCGTAGTCCCCACTCGAGTTCCTGGCAATTTCCGATCACATGGTGTATGGACGAAGCTTGTGCAGTTCTGGTAGCACAAGCAGATGTAAATTCATTGTCAAGAATATGGGGAAACACTGGCGGTGTGTTTTGTCTGTCGGGAACAGGGAACTATCTTCAAGCTCTCTTCGTAATCTTCGGTGTCAGTAGTCTCAGTGTGTCTTGGGCAGATCGAATAGCCACGGCATCGTTAGTCTCCGTCGCCATGCTGGCGGTTGACCGACCAGATGCTCGCCTGATCTTTCTCGAACGGGTAGACGTGCACCATCCAGTTGAAGATTACAGGATGAAAAGTTCCGCCCGCGGCGTCGCAGGCTTCTTGCGTGGTGATTGATCCCCTCAGACCAAACTGCGGATGCGGCGCCAGCATTTCCTTGCGGCGCTCCGGAGGTGCGGCGCAGAAGTTCACGTGCTCGTGCCACTGCGCGATGCTGAGCGGAATGCGCTCGTCGAGTTGATCTTCGCCGAGGCGCTTGGGCGCGGTGTACATTACGCCGATCAGTTGGTAGTCGTCGCCGTGTTTTTCATAGAGCAGCGACGTGGGGTGCTCGGGAGCGAAACGATAACGGGCTTCCATCGCGTATCCGTAGTTAGTGAAGTGATACATCTTCTGCGGCACTTCAGGATGGAAGATCTGGTAGCCGTCGGCCAGGGCAACACGATAGTCGAGATATTTTTCCGAAGCTTTGCGCGCGGCTTCCACCACCTGCCCGGCGCGCGCGGCATCACCCGGCTTCGGCGGGCGCAGCGCGGTCATCTTCATGTGTGGACCCATGTCCATGTGGCCTTCCATCGAATGCATGGCGTGGGCGCTGGCGTCGCTGTCTTTGTCCGCTTCTTTATCTGCGCCCGTGGGCATGTGTTTCGTATGCATATGCATGCTCGACATGTCATGACCCGGCATGTCTTGTGGGGCACTGGGCGGGGTGCTGCTCCCGCTGGGCTGTTGCTGGCCCCAGGTCACGCTGGCTAACAGGATCAGTGAAATCAGAACGACGATTCGGTCGCGCATGGTGAGTCTCCCCATGTTCAGTTGGTATTAACACTGTCGCAGGAGAGTTGTTTCTGCAAGAGAATGGGGTTACCGGAGATTACATAGGTAATCGCCCCGGGTGGATGGCCGAGTGCTTCCTACTGCAAAGGCTCGGAGACGTGTTCGTGGACGATCATCCACTTGCCGTCCTGGTTCTCAAAGATTACCGTCCAGCGAAAATTACCCATCTCCACCTTGCCGGCCTTTGTCGTCATCTCTTCGCTTATTGTCGCGGTGGCCCAGACCAAATCTCCGTGGGGATGGATCACGGCGTCATCGTTTACCGCGCACTTCGCGCTCTTGTAACCGGAGAGCACGACTTTCACGCCCTTGTCGTATTCCTCCCAACTGCCGTACTTCAAAGGTGCGATGTCGAAGAACGTATGCGGGCCGCTGGCATAATATTTGGCCACGTTGGCGGGATCGAGGGTGGCCCAGCCATCCCATATCTTCTGCAGGTACGCCTTGTCGGGAGCGGGCGGGGCGGCGGACTTCTTCGTGGCCGGCTTGGGCGGTTGCGCGATGGCGGACAGCGTGAGAGCGAGGCACAACAGAACGGTGGAAAGGCGCTTCATGATTGGATTCCTCCCTGAGTCGATCCGAGGATTCGGCGGAATTCTCGCACAAGGACCCACAATCTGCAAAAAGGTGCATTGACCGATATCCAGAGCGCACGCTAGAATAGCTGAGTTTGCCTGTACTGGCCGACCCGTTCTGGGGACGCCTGCCTTGGCTGCTGAAGCGCTGGGGCGGAAAACACAGCAAGCACAGGAAGATCAGTTGGCAGCAGGGTTGCGCCCGTGTGCGCAGCGTTGTGCCGGTGCTGACTTTCACGATGTTTTGACGGAGGCAGACGTATGTACGCGGTTATCCGCGCCGGTGGGAAACAATACCGGGTGGCGCCCGGAGATGTGATTCGAGTGGAGAAACTGGCCACTGGCACCGATGGCCAGGTGGAGTTCCCCGAGATCCTGGCTGTGTCGGGGGGAGAAGGTCAGATCGGGAAGCCACAATCGGGAGCGCGGGTGGTCGGTCAACTGGTCGAAGAAGGGCGCGGCGCAAAGATTCTTGTCTTCCACTACAAGCGCAAGAAGCAGTACAAGAAGCTGCGCGGACACCGGCAGTCCTTCACCGCGGTGCGCATCACCGAGATCGCGTTTGACGGGCAGAGCTTCAAGGCTCCGGAGTTAGCGAAGAAGCAGCCCAAGCCGAAGAAGGTTGCGGCGGCAGAAGAGCATGAGTCTGAAGGCGAAGCTACCGCGAAGCATGCCAAGAAAAAAACCGCACCCAAGAAGAGCGCGGCCAAGAAGACTGCAGCGAAGAAGAAATAGGCTGCGAGGGCGGGACGCCCTCGCGACAGCCGGCGGGGCGCCGGCGCTACTTTTCCAGGGATACTATTCAAGATTGAGAGCTGATTTATGGCACATAAAAAGGGACAAGGTACTTCACGAAACGGGCGCGATTCCAACGCGCAGCGGCTGGGATTCAAGGCATTCGGCGGGCAGATCGTGCCCGGCGGGACCATCATCGTACGGCAGCGGGGCACGCGCGTGAAACCGGGGCTCAACGTGGGCCGTGGCAAGGACGATACTCTCTTTGCCAAGATCACCGGACGCATCAAGTTCCTGAACAAGGGCTCGATGGGCAAGTTCGTGATGGTCGAGCCCATGGAAGTTGCTGAGTAGTTCGGGTCCGCTTCGGTAAGCTAAATCGCGCCTGGCGTCCGCGCCCACCTACTGGCGGATATCGAGCGCAATCCAGATTGGTTCGCGCTCGTACAGTACGGGCAACTCAACCCGCACATACACGCTCCGGGAACGGATCTGATAGTCCTTGCCCGTGAGCACCGTCGGAAGGGATAGCATGCACTGGCTGCCCAGACCAATCTTTTCTTTGAATGAGCCTGCCACCATGTTGCAGACTTCGCCGATGGCGTCGCATTTCTGGGCTGCCGCCTTATCTGGGGAGATTCCGAGCATCTGAGCAGCGATCCGCGAAGCCGAATCCATGCTGCAGCGGAGGCTGAGAGTGGCGCTGACAGGACCGGCAATTCCGACCATGCCCGTTACCTCAGCCAGAATCAGGTGGGTGCCCGTTTCCGGCGTGAGAACCATGGCTCCGACCATCATAAAGAAGACCTCCACGACGCTATCGCGGAGAATGGCCGGCCACGCGTTTCGCGGAGAAACGACGCGCGCGGGATGCGTTTTTGGTGTTGCGCCCATCACTGATCGAGAGACCGGCTCAGTGAACACTATCGGCTAATTGCGGTGCAGACATGAGCCGGCTTTCTTAAGATTGTGCAAATGAGGGATTGTTAAAACGATTGTCCAGCCGGGCCCCGGGCGTGCCGTGGGGCCGGACGTGACCCGGTATACTCAAGATTCCACGGAGCGGATGGTTTCGCCTGACGTTGCTGCACCGAACCATGTTCATTGATGAGGCGAAAATTCGGGTTAAGGCCGGCGACGGCGGGAATGGCTGCATGGCGTTTCGCCGCGAAAAATATGTTCCGCGCGGCGGGCCGTCGGGCGGCGACGGAGGCAAGGGCGGAGACGTGATTATGGAATCCAGCGAAAGGCACAACACGCTGGTCCACTTTCGTTTTAATCCCGAATACAAGGCCGAGCGCGGACGCCACGGCGAGGGCTCCAACAAAACGGGACGTGAAGGCAGTGATGTAGTTCTGAAGGTTCCGGTGGGAACGATTGTGTATGACGAGGAGTCGGGCGAGAAGGTGTTCGATTTTTCGGCGGCCGATCAACGCATGGTGATCGCCCGCGGCGGCCGCGGTGGACGAGGCAACGCGCGTTTTGCCACATCCGTACACCAGGCTCCGCGCGAACACGAGCCCGGACGCCCCGGCGAAGAGCACAACTACCGGCTCGAACTGAAGTTGTTGGCGGACGTCGGACTGGTTGGGTATCCGAACGTAGGAAAATCCACGTTGATCTCCCGCATCTCGGCGGCCCGGCCGAAAATCGCGGACTATCCTTTCACCACCTTGGAACCTAATCTTGGCGTGGTTGCGGTCGGCGATCCAAACAACGAAATCAGCTTTGTGGTTGCCGACATTCCAGGCTTGATCGAGGGCGCGCACACCGGCTCCGGGCTGGGCACGCAGTTCTTGCGGCACATTGAGCGTACGCGGTTGCTGGTGCATCTGGCCGACGTGTCGGACGCGAGCGGCCGCGCTGACATTGTGAAGGACGTGGAAGTGATTCTCGGCGAGCTGGCCAGCTTCGGGGCTCACCTGGAAGAGAAGCCCATGACTATGGTCGCGTCGAAGATCGATGTGGCCAACCAAGACAAAGTCGCGGCGCTCAAACGTTACTGCAAGAAACGCAGGCTGAAGCTCTACGAAATTTCGGCCGTGACCGGCAAGGGAATTGACGAGCTGAAGTATGCCATGGCCAGGGAAGTCGACGCTTTGCGAGAGCAGGCACAGCAGGCCGAAACCACGGACAGCCTCGCGCCTGAATGAAGATTCCGGTCGCGGCAACTGAATAGCGTCGTGGAGAGCGGTGCCCTGGAATCGCACTCTCGAATCGCACTGGTTCGGCTTCTAATTTTCCGCCCTATTGCGGACTGGCCGGAGTGACCTGAGTTCCAGGAGTCAGGTGGCTGCCGATGACGTCCCCTGAAACGATCATCTCGACGCGGCGATTCAATTTGCGCCCGGCTGCGGTTCTGTTGTCGCCTATGGGATCAGCCTTGCCCATTCCCCGCGCTGCCACGTTGTCCATGGAAACGCCTGAACTTACGAGATAAGCGCGTACCGTCTCGGCCCGCTTCTCGGAAAGAGTCTGGTTATATTCGTCGCTGCCGATGGAGTCGGTGTAGCCCTCGATTTGAAGTTTAAGGTCGGGATACGCCAGCACAATTCCGGAGACCCGAGCCAGGCGCTCGCGAGCTTCCGGCTTCAGAGTGTACTTATTAAAATCAAACAGCACATCGGGCATGCTGACGATGAGTCCCCGGGCGGTGTCACGGGTTTGTAGAACCTGATTCAGTTGAGCCAACAGGCGGGCGCGCATTTCTTCTTTTTGGCGGATGGCCTCCTGCCGCTGGCGCTCAGCTTCCTGCCGTTGGCGATCCGCCTCCGCGGCAGCCAACTGCGCGGCCGACCTGGCAGCTTCCGCCTGCTGCTGCTGTTCTAGCGCGGCGGCTTGCTGGCGTTGAGCTTCCGCTTGTGCCTGCTCGGCTTGGGCACGGCGGCGTGCGTCTTCATCCGCCTGGGCCTTAGCTTGCGCCGCTTGTTCCTGCGCTAAGCGCGCGTCGGCTTCCGCTTTCGCCTGCGCTTCTTCGTGGGCGCGTCTTTCAGCGTCAATGCGTTCCTGCTCTTTGCGGCGCAGGGTCAGAACGCGCGCGTCCTCCGCCATCTGCGTGGCGCCGCGGGCAGCGGTGCCGATCGGGGTGCGGCCCTGTTTCCGCTGCAGGTAGTCATCGGCCCGTTGCAGCATGTCCTCAGCCTTCGCCAGACTGTCGGGAGCGTAATGCTGTGCGCCAGCCGCCTTGGCAATGGCTACTGCGTTGCGAGCTTCCAGCAGATCCAACGGGACCTTCGAATCGGCTCGGGTGGCGGGAAGCTGGTCGGCGGGTACGTCAATGGTGTACTGCGCACCTTCCAGAACATCGAACTTGGCGTTGATAGGTTCTTCGAATCCTTTGGTTTCCTGGCGGAGAATGTTTTCCGCAACCACCTTGTTGCTGGGGTGGGTAACGGAATAATAAGGCTCCGCAGTCACGATCAGACCGAATGCCTGCAGATCGGTGGTGACATCAATCTTGTCTTTGCCATTCTCGCCGGGGAGAACTTCGCCCAGGTTCACGGCGCGGCCCTCAGGCGTGATTGCCCACAAGACGTAAGTGAGATACTGGCCGCCGAAATTGCTGGCTGGCCGTATGTGCGTGAGTTCTACGCTGACGGCGAGACGCCCGGCTTTGCCGTCGACCTTCGCATGCCCTGCCACCTCGGGCATTAGATCTGTGCCCCGAAAATCTACGGTGGTGGAACCGCCGCGGTGGCGGTAATTGACGGCTTTGGTGGTGCGCGCGTAGACCTGCACGCGGAAAATCGGCATCTGATCGGCCTGTTCCGCAGGCGGGTTCGTCTGCTGCGGCGCGGCGTTCTGGCCAGCGGCAGAAGGCTGAGGCGACGCTGCGGAATTATCCTGCGCGAACATCGCAGCTAAGAAAATAACGCTCAATAGCGGAACGAAAACGAGCTGTTTCATGGGGTTGTCCTTGAAAAGGTTCGTGTTTGATGAGGCCGGTTTTGGCATGGAGTTGCATTCAACAAGCTTCGCATGGCGTAAAGAACCACACGATTGGGTTGACGATTACATTTTTCGTATTCCGGACGACGATTGCGATTGTATTAGAAAAATCCGGGTTATGACAGGCGATGTTAACGAGACAGGACGCAGGCAGGACGGCGCTGCGGCCGAATGGGAAGCGACAGCGACCGATCTGGTCTCTAACCTATGCTCGCGGCAATTGCGATCCGTGCTGGAAGCGATACTGGAGAATCTTTGCGGCCAGGGCAGGAGGCATTACTTCTCCGGCAGACTGCACCGTGCGCACAACCTCTCCGCGGCAAACCACTTCGGTGGGCGAAAGTCCGGCAATCTCCGCCGGCAGCACCAGATTAATTTCCAGAATCACATTCGGCTGCAAAACATCTTCTGCCTGAAACAGCAGACCGGAGCGGCTGATGTTTCTGGTTTCACCGTCGTGCCAATTCTGTTCGTCGAGACGGCGATATTTCAAGGGCAGATGAAGTTGAAAACGTTGTGCGCGCGATGAAGGTAATTGTTGCAGTGTTGCCGCAGCATGTGCCGTTCGAGCTGACATGGCATCCTCCCGGGGAAATGGAGTGGAATCCAGCACCTCGCGAACCTTGCCTTTCAGGTCGCGCAGGGTAAAGGGCTTCTGGAGCAGGCGTACACCCGCATCCAGCATGCCATTGCGCCCGATCACATTTTCGGTGTAACCGGACATATAGAGCACCTTCACGTTGGGGCGAATTTCCGAAATGCGCTGCGACAGTTCGCGGCCGTTCATGCCGGGCATGATCACGTCGGTCAGCAGGAGGTGAATCACTTCTTCATGCGCCACTGCGATCTGCATGGCGGCCACACCGTCGGCGGCTTCAATAACCCGGTAACCCTGCTTCTCGAGGAATTGGCGTGCCAGATAGCGCAGGTTGGCCTCATCCTCAACCAGCAGAATGGTTTCCGTCCCCGGCTCGGCCCTCACGGATTCCGCTGGAGCGGCAACTTGAGCGGTGCTCTCGGCGATTTCCGTGACGCGGGGAAAATAAATCTTGAAAGTCGTGCCCTTGCCTGCCTCGCTGTAGACCCAGATGTAACCGCCACTCTGCTTCACGATTCCATAAACCGTGGAGAGCCCCAACCCAGTGCCTTTCGGCCCTTTTGTGGTGAAAAAAGGCTCAAAGATGTGGGATTGGATCTCCGAATCCATGCCGGCGCCGGTATCGCTGATGGCCAGCATCACGTAGTTACCCGGGTTGATGGGCGCATGAAAGCGCGCGTAGTCGTCGTCGAGCGAGACGTTAGAGGTCTCGATGGTCAGCTTACCTCCGGATGGCATCGCGTCCCGCGCATTCACGGCCAGATTCATGATGACCTGCTCAATCTGCCCCGCATCGGCGCGAACGGCGCCCAGTCCGGCGGCTGGAACCATCACCAAGTCGATGTCTTCGCCGATCACGCGAGTGAGCATCTTCAGGTTTTCCGTGACCACGCCGTTTAGGTCGAGAATTCTCGGCGCAAGCATTTGTTTGCGGCTGAAGGCGAGGAGTTGCCGCGTGAGCGACGTGGCGCGCACGGCTGCGCCGGCAATTTCCTGCGCCGGGCCGCGCAAGGCCGCTTCCGGGCCGAGCCGATCGAGTAGAAATTCCGAATATCCTGAAATCACCATCAGCAGGTTGTTGAAATCATGGGCAATGCCGCCGGCGAGTCTGCCTATGGCTTCCATCTTTTGCGACTGCCGGAGCTGTTGCTCCAGGACGCGCCGCTCGGTCACATCTTCAGCGAACAGCTCGAAGGTTTTTCCTTTGCCGCCGTCGGAAACTGTGCGGCCGGAAACGCGAACCACGGTGGCGGTACCGTCTTTCCGCAGCCACTCTGCGATCAGGCCGTTGAAGGGCGCCGCGGAGCGCAAATGGTCTGCGAGTTCGAACCACTGCTGCGTATCCGGGTAGAGTCCTGCCAGGTGTTTCCCCACCAGTTCCTTGGCTGAGGAATATCCCAGCATGGCGAGCAGTGCCGGATTCGCATCCAGCAGTTGGCCCGCGGAATCGCAGCGGCAAATACCATAGGGAGCGTTGGTCACGAGCGACCGAAAATTCTTTTCGGATCGGCGCAAGCCCTCCTGGGTAGAGCGCAGCGCAGCATTGAGCCAGCAGATAAGAAGTGCCAGCGCAACAAACAGCGCGAGCCGCATCATCGTCGACCGGTATTGCGCGGGGGTATGTTCTCCGGTAAATGAAAAGTATGCGCTCACGGTGAGCGCGAACGAGGTGGCGACCAGTCCGGGTTTCCAGCCGCCGTACCACGCGCTTACCATAACCGCGACGGCGAATACCGCCAGCCGGCTTTCCGAGATGTTGGGCAGCAGCAGCGCCGGGATCAGCGCCAGCGTGGTGCTGAGGACGGCCACTCCATAGCGCAGAATGGGCGCGCGGGCGGGTGGGATGCGAAGTAGGGGGAGGGTTACCCGCATAGAATCCATGTTATGACTGTGTTTTGAAAAGCGCGAGATTACTGGAGTTCATTCCAGATTCTCGGGGAGGGGTTATTCTCAATGTCTGACGATGTGCCGAACAGACGATGCAGCCATGCACCACCGGCCAATGCCCTGGAGCCTGTTCGTCACAGACAGGCATCTGAACCCACGTAAAACGGCGCCTGGCTGGAAGGTTGAGCTTGCCAACCGGGCCTGCAAACGAAGACACTAGCGGCGCATGAATATTGGACTCTTCGGCGGTACTTTTGACCCCATCCACCGCGGGCACCTGGCGCTGGCGCGCGCCGCCCGGGAGCGCTGCAAGCTCTCACGGATCCTCTTTGTGCCGGCCGACGTTCCGCCGCACAAGCAGCGCCAACCCCTGTCAGACTTCGCGCATCGCTACGCCATGATTGCTCTGGCCACGGCGCAAGATAAAGGCTTCGTACCCTCGTTGCTGGAAGCGCCGGAAGATTTTGAAACACACGGATCGGGCAAAGGCAAGACGCGCGTGGCGAAACCGAACTACACCATCGATACCGTCAAGCGTCTCAAGCAGTCGTTCAAGAAAGCGGACCGGCTCTTCCTGCTGATCGGCATCGATGCCTTTGACGACATCGCCAAGTGGCATCAGGCTGTGGATCTGTTTCGCGAGTGTGAGTTTGTAGTAGCCAGCAGGCCAGGGTATTCGCTGGCCGACGTGGCTAACGCGTTGCCCGAGAGCCTGCGCCCGCGGCAAGAGGTGACTAGGCCATTTCACAAACAAGCGGCTACCGGAGATTTGGTTCTCAGCGGAGTCACGATCCACCTGCTGGACGAGGTTTATCAGCCAATTTCCTCGACGACAATTCGCGAGGCTGCGGCTGCCGGCAAGCCGCTGGGCCGCTTCGTCGAGCCTGCCGTTGCGGAGTACATCAAGAAAACGGGACTGTATAAGAGTCGATAGGCGTTCGCCAATTGTCTTGGCGAGCGGTTTATCATCGACGACGGAGAACGCAGCGAAGCGGTCTGTCATTTACAATTGAGTCTCACACTGTGCTGGGCTAACGACCGTTTTTAGCCTGCCCTTAGCTAGCGAAGGGACTAACGACCAACGACGACCTTCTGCATGAAAAAAAGCGATTTGAAGCGACAGGTAACGGCAGCCATTCAGGCCTGCCTCGACAAAAAAGCAGAAGAACTTTCCATCCTGGAAATGGAGAAAGGGTCGGGAGCATTCACCGACTACTTCGTGCTGTGCAGCGGCACGAACCCGCGGCAGGTCCAGGCTATCGCAGACGAAGTGGAACTACGCTTGAAGACAGCGGGGGTGCGGCCGGCGCACGTCGAGGGCTACAAGCAGGGCGAGTGGATACTGGTCGACTATGTGGACTTTGTGGTTCATGTTTTTTCCGAGAAAGCGCGCAAGTTCTACGATCTGGAGCGCCTGTGGAAGACGGCCAAGCGGCTTGAACCCTCGGAATTGAAGCCACGGTCGCGCATGAAAGCGGTTCCGAAAACAACGACACCGCCGCGCAAACGCGCTCTGGTGCCCGCCACTCGTCGCAAGAAAGGATAGGCTGGTTGTTCCTGGAGCGAGCCTCGTTTCTTTGCGCTTTATGACCGATCCTTCCAACGCGGAAACTCTGAACGCGGACTCTGGCTGGGGAAATTCCTATCGGCTGATCGCCTCCGAGAAGTGGAAGGCGAAGTCGGCGGCGATGGGCAAGGCGGTCACGGAGGCGCTGGTGGAATATGCGCAGCCGAAGCCCGGCATGCGCGTGTTGGACCTGGCCAGCGGCACGGGTGAACCCGCCATCAGCCTGGCGATGCGCGTGGGAGAGCAAGGGCAAGTTACCGCTCTTGATTTGAGCGCTGACCTGCTGGAGATCGCAAAAGGAAGAGCACAGGAGCGCGGCCTTGAAAATTTTGTTACCCAGCAGGCCGACGCACACTCCCTCCCTTTCGCTGACAACAGTTTTGATCTTGCGACCTGCCGCTTTGGAGTGATGTTCTTCCGCGACGTCGGCCTGGCTTTGCGTGAATTGCATCGCGTTCTGCGCGCGGGTGCACGCACCTGCTTTCTAGCGTGGGGACCGTTCGAACAGCCGTATTGGCAAACCACCATGGGTGTGGTGCACCGGCATGTCGGTGGGCCCCTGTTGCAGCCTGATGGCACGAATCCGTTCCGCTTTGCGCAAACCGGGAGTCTCTCTGCCGCGCTGGAGAGCGCTGGCTTTCGCGTAGTCGAACAGGAAACCAAGACTTTACCTTGGAGCTGGCCGGGCACGCCGGACGAAGTGTGGGAGCAGATGCGGGCCGTATCGGTCCCGTTCCGTCCCATGCTGGAGCGCGTTCCCGCGGCCATGTGGCCGCAGATTCACGAAGAGGTGCGCACCGCGATCGGCGAATACGTCGAGGGGGAGAACGTCGCATTCGGGGCGTCGGTGGTGCTGGCTTCCGGAAGTAAGTGACGTTTATCACCTGCCGTGAAAATCAAAATCGCATGGATTGGAAAGACGAAAGAGCCGGCGATTCAATCGCTGACGGATGAGTATCTGAAGCGGATTTCGCGTTATGTGCAGGTCGAAGGGCTGGCACTGCGGGATGAGGCTGCGCTTCTGCAAATGTGCGGCCGGGCATTACCGGCCAAGGGGAGCAAGACAGCGGGTGCTGGAAAATCAACGCTGGTCGTGATGGATTCGCAGGGGAAGCAGTTTTCGTCCGAAGAGTTGGCGCGTTTTCTGGGAGACTATCGAGATCGCAATCCGCTGCCGCTGGTCTTCGCGGTGGGGCCGGCCGATGGATTCAGCGAAGCGGCCCGCGACGCGGCGCAGCATACGATCTCGCTGGGCAGGATGACGCTGGCGCATGAACTGGCTCGCGTGGTTTTGCTGGAGCAAGTCTACCGGGCATTCACGATTCTGAAGGGTCATCCTTATCATTCGGGGCATTGATTCGCTGCCGCCCGAATACGAACGACGATTGAATCTCAAGCCTGCCTAGGTCGCCATGTCCTTAATGTGCGTAGCGATATACCAGGTATTCCCGAACGGATCCGTTACTCCTGAAGAGCGGTCACCGTAAGGGTGGTCCGCCGGTTCCTGGATCGACTTCGCTCCCGCCACCAACGCCCGCTGATAAACTGCGTCGCAGTCCGGCACATACACATAGAACATCGTCGGCATCGGCGTATATTTCCCCTGCGACTCGCCCATCTCAACGACCGAGTCGCCGACGCGAATTTCGGCATGGTGTACCACACCGTCAGGGGACGCATATTTCCCCAGTTCCTGCGCTCCAAACGCGCGCTTGAGGAAGGTAATCACGGGTTCGGCCCGCAGCGGGAGCAGATATGCATTCACGTTGTTCAGCCCCTTCGGAACATAGCTCTCGCCCTTATGCGTAGCGATGTACCAGAAGTTTCCGGCAGGATCTTTTACGCTACCAGAGCGCTCGCCGTACTCCTGGTCGCGCGGCTCGTCAATCAAGGTCGCTCCTGCCGCCAGCGCTTTCTTGCAGACGGCATCCGCGTCTTCCACGTAGATGTGCAGCGCGTGGGTCTTTGGAGTCGAACGGAACTCGCGCCCCGGAATGCCGCCACCCACCATCAGCATCGAGTCGCCAATCCGCACCTCGCCGTGCAGCCCGCCCGCCGATCCCACTGTGCGGAACGTCTCCTCGCCTCCGAACGCCTGTTTGGTGAACTCCAGCAAAGCGGGCCCGTTCTCTGCCACCAGATACGGGGTCACCATATGGAAGCCTCGCGGCACTGGGTCGACGTCGGGCTTCCTCTGTTCCCCCATCGTGGCCTTGAGCCTGCGGTGCATCTCCTCGACCGTCATCTCCTCCATCACGGTGAAAATGTGCCAGGAATAGCCGAAAGGATCGACCAGATCCCCTTCGCGATAGCCATAGAACTCATCGCGAATCGGCCGGGCAACCTTCATCCCGCCGGCCACCGCCCCAGCCACAAAAGAATCGACATCGTCCACTCGCACGCTCAAATTTATCGGCGAGTGCCCCAAGGTTTCGGCGCTGAACCGGCCGCCATCCGGCCATTCGTCCGCCAGCATAATCATCGAGTCGCCGATCATGATCTCGGCGTGCGGGATCCCCATTCCTTCGATCTCGAACCGGAACGTTTCCCGCGCCCCGAGTGCCTTCTCGTAAAACTCGATGGCCTTCGCCACACTCTTGAAAGTCAATCTTGGGGTCGCAACTGTGTGAACTGCGGCAATAGGTTCGGCAACGGTGTTCATCGTCTTTTTCCCTTCCAGTAAATCGGATTCAAGTCGTATCTTGAATTCTTCACGCGGCAGATCGCGCAAGTCTGCCGCCACGCGCACCAGCGGCTCGACGTTTGCCTCCACCTTCGCGGGCTTGCCGTCAGCCTTTGCCAGCAAGGCGTCCACGGCGCGGTTCAACTGCTCGATCTTCTTCGCGTCGTTATTTCGCGGATTCAGAGAGCGCTTAGGCATCGGCACCCTCCAGGCGCGCCCGCAGGCTGCTGAGTGCGCGGAACTGCAGTTGTTTCACTGCGCCTTCGGTCTTGCGAATCTCTCGCGCCACTTCCTTGATGCTCTTCTGCTCCACGAACCGCAGCACAACCACTCGCCGCTGCTCCGCCGGCAAGGTATCTACCAGACGAAATAACGTTGCCCGGCGCTCGACTTCTTCGAATTCCACGTTACTGGCTGGCTCGGATTCGATTCGTTCCGGCTCGTTCGCCACCTGCTCGCGGTTCCGGCGCTGCCGGCGGTCCGAAATCAGATTCGCGGCAATCCGGTAGAGCCACGCCGCAAACGGAATCCCTCTCCACTCAAATCGCCGCAAGTTGGCCAGCGCATGATGAAATACTTCGGAGGTCAGATCCTCGGTTTCCGCGCGATCTCCCACGCGCCGCACCACATACGCATAGACCCGCTCGAAATTGTTCTCGTAAAGCTCCGCAAAGCGCGCAGGATCCTTCTGCGCCGCCTCGATCAGAAGCCGCTCGTCCGCTTCTTTCCTCAGAGCCTTCAACGGATTCTCCGCGCGGAGTAGTGTTACACAGGGATAACGGGCGAGGAATAAGAAAAGTTACGGCAGAAAATCGAGCCTACGCCCGGATCGGGCCCTCTGTGTAGTACAAATCCTCGATAGCCTTGTGCACCTTGGCCGAGACGGCTTCCAAATCCTTCATCTTCAGCCCGGTCGTCGAAATCGGCTCGCCCACGCGCATCTCCAGCGGCCGACATTTGATGTGGTAGGTGTTCATAGGCAGCAGTTCGTAAGTCCCCACTAGCGCCACCGGCACAATATCCACCTGCGCCTTGATTGCGAGAAAAAAAGCACCCGGCAGAAACGGTTTGATCTCGCCGTCCGGCGTGCGCCCGCCCTCCGGATAAATCACCAGCGGCATGCCGCCTTTCAGACTCTTCACCGCCGACCGGATCGCCGCAATCGAATTGGTCGGCTTCTGCTGGTCGATGCAGACCTGCCCCGAACGCTTCAGTTGCCAGCCCACAATCGGGTAGGACAACAATTCCTTCTTGAAGACAATGCGGAATTGAAACGGAAGATAAACGTAGAGAACCGGAATGTCCATGGCCGAAGCGTGATTTACGGCGTAGACATGGGGTTTCAAAGTATCGATCTTATCGAGGCCGGTGACCTTCACCGGCGAGAAGATCGTTTTCATGATGAGCCACGACCAGGCTCGCGAAAACCAGTGCAGACGGCGCCCGTTCCGATCGAACAGTCCGCCGGGGAGCGCCAGCAGTCCCAGAACCAGGGTGTAGAGCCAGATCAGCGGATCAAGAATCAAATACGACCGCAGCCGGCTCAACCAGCCGTATTTCCCGCCGGGGATGGCGTGCGGACTGGCGCCGCGGCGCAGCCACCGGCGCTGCCTCCGCGCCGCTTTCAACGTCCACTGACGAATTCACTTCCTGCACACTTCCATTCTAGGGGAAACCGCCCGCGAGCGCTGCTTCAGACCTCTGCCCCGAGGCTGCGCATCACTTCGCCCACCAGATAAATCGAGCCGGTAATCACGACCACCGTCCCCGGCTTCGCGACTGATCGGGCTCGCTCCACGGCGCGTTCTACCTCCTCGACCGCCTCAACTTCAACGCCGGTGCGGGCCGCCGCTTGCTGAATCTCCTCCGGCGACGCCGCCCGCGGATTCTCCGGCCGGGTCGCGATCACCCGCTCCGCCAGCGGAAACAAAATTTCCGTCATCTCCGAGATTGCCTTATCCCGCATCGCAGCGAAAACAAAAACCAGCGGACGGTCAGGGTACCGCTCCGAAAGGGCCGAACGCAGCGCCCATGCGCCCGCGGGATTATGCGCTACATCCACGACCATCTCCGGCCACCCCGGCCGCGCCGCGATGACCTGAAACCGCCCCGCCCAGCGCGTCTCGCGGATACCGCTCTCGACGCTCTGCGCCGTGATGCCGCTGAATCCTTGCTGGTTCAACTCGACCGCAGCCGCGATGGCCAAAGCCACGTTTCGCAACTGGTGCCGCCCTACCAGCGGCGTCTCCACCAGAATCTCCTCGCCCAAAACGTGCATAGGGTACCGATAGATGTATTTCTTCGCGACCTTCGCGTCTTCCTTCGCGTCCTTTGCGGTTAAAATCTTTTCCTCGCCGCCAGCGCGATCTCCGTCCGCGGCACTCGGCACCAGGTACTCGAAACTCCCCGGCGAGACTGGCGGCACATAGGGAACTGCGTTCACCGCCCGCGCTTTCAGTTCGAGGATCGTATTCCCGATCACGTCATTGGCCTCGGGCTGCTGCGGCAACGTCACGACTACGCTACCCGGACGTATAATCCCCACCTTCTCGCGCGCAATCTCGCCCACCGTGTTCCCGAGAAACTTCTGGTGATCGAGCGAAATGTCGGAAATCACGCTCACTCTCGGATCAACCACATTTGTTGCATCCAGACGGCCGCCCATGCCCACTTCGAGCACCGCCAGGTCCACCTTTTCCCGGGCAAAATATTCGAATGCAATCGCCGTCATCATCTCGAAAAAACTGGGATGCCACGGCAACTCCGCTCGCTCCACCAACCTGTCCGCAACCCGGTCCACTTCACCGTGCAAATACGCAAAGTGGTCGTCACTGATCTGTTTGCCGTTCACCCGGATCCGCTCGTTGATCCGCACCAGATGCGGCGAGGTATACAGACCCGTTTTCAATCCCGATGCCCGCAGGATCGAGGCCAGCGTAGCCGCCGTCGACCCCTTGCCATTCGTGCCCGCGATCAGCACGCTCGGAAAGCGGCGCTCCGGATGATCCATCGCTTGCAACAACACCCGCATGTGAGCCAGATCGAATTTGTGCGAAGGCATGTGCGCCAGTTCGTGCCCCAGCGCAAACATGCGGGCGACCGCGGTTTCGTAGGAGGTGGTCAAGGTTTTCAGCCGTCGCGATAAAACCCGTTGTCATCCCGAGCGAAGCGAGGGATCCGGTCTTTGCTTGCGCTTACGCTGTTGCTACCGCAGGCAAACACCCACATCCCTCGCTTCGCTCGGGATGAGATTCGGAATGGCGGTTAGGGAGCGCTAGAGGCTGAAAGCTGACAGCTGACAGCTTCTTACGCCGCCATAAAATCCAGCGCTCGCGCGATATATGGCTTGAGTTCTTTGCGGTGCACTACCGCATCGAGCATGCCATGCTCCAGCAGGAATTCGCTGCGCTGAAAACCTGTCGGCAGTTTCTGCCGGATCGTCTGCTCGATCACCCGTGGCCCGGCGAAGCCAATTAGCGCCCCGGGTTCGGCAATATTCAAGTCCCCCAGCATGGCAAACGATGCCGTCACGCCGCCCGTCGTCGGGTCGGTCAGCACGGAAATATACGGAACCTTCACCTTGTCCAGCCGAGCCAGTGCCGCCGAAATCTTGGCCAGTTGCATCAGGCTGGCCACACCCTCCATCATCCGCGCCCCGCCCGAAGCCGACACAATAATCAGGGGCGTGTGCGAACCCGCCGCGCGCTCCACCGCCCGCGTAATCATCTCGCCCACCACTGCTCCCATACTGCCGCCAATGAACGTATACTCCATCACGCTGGCGATCACGGGACGCCCCAGCAGCTTGCCGTGGGCGTTGATCACCGCATCTTTCAGCCCCGTGTCATGCTCCGCTTGCCGTAGACGAGACGAGTACGGCTTCAAATCTACAAACTTGAGTGGGTCCGTCGACGACAGATTCCCGTCGAAAGTCTCGTATTGATTCCCGTCCAACAGCAGCCCCAGTCTCGTCCGGGCATCGATGCGAAAGTGCTTCTCGCATTTCGGACACACGTTCAAGTTCTCTCCCAGATCTTTCTTCCAGATGATCTGCCGGCAGTTCTCACACTTCACCCACAAGCCTTCGGTGCGAACGGTCTTCTTGCCCGAAGTGTCGAGCTCCCCGGATTCACGCTTGAACCAAGCCATAGGTCAGTTGCCAGTACCGAGTACCTAGTTAAACCGCGTCTTTCTCGGTACTCGGTACTAGGTCAGTACTCAATTCCCCTCTGCGCCATCACGCCCTTCTCATAGGCGTGCTTCACCTGCCGCATCTCCGTCACCGTGTCGGCGGCCTCGACAATTGTGGGGTGTGCGTTCCTTCCCGTCAAGATCACATGCACCATCTCGGGTTTCCTTTTCAGGCTCTCCACCACTTTCACCGGGTCGAGCATGCCATAACTGATCGCATAGTTAATCTCGTCCAGGATCACCAGATCCCACTCACCCGACTGGATCGCCTTCTGCCCCTCTGCCCAGGCCTCTTCCACCATCTTTACATCTTCCGGGTCCGGTTTCTCCGCTCCAACCTTCACAAATCCCCGTCCCATCTGCTTCATCACAAACTTGTCCCCGAAGGCCTTCACCGCATCCAGTTCGCCGTAGTGCCATGAGCCTTTCAGGAACTGCAGCATCAGCACTCGCATGCCCTGGCCCACCGCACGCATGGCCGTCCCCATAGCGGCGGTCGTTTTTCCTTTTCCCGGCCCGGTGTTCACGATGATGAGACCGCGGCGTACGTCAGTCATGGTTGCAGGACGCTTGATTCTACTAGAAAGAACAGTGGTTAGTGGTCAGTGGTAGTCAGTGGTCAGTGATCAGGGACCAGAAACTGCTAAAAACAGTGGTCAGTGATCAGTGGTCAGTGGCCAGTCGAACACCCCTGGAACATTCTCGGTGGAGTTTTGCTGACCACTGGCCACTGACCACTTTCTTTGCTCTTTCCACGGAACTTGTGCATCAAAGCATGCGTATCGGTTACAAGTAGATCTCTGTCCTCTGGCAGATCGGGGAGGTCTCGTCGTGATCAACCATCGTGCCGTATTGTTGTTTTGCGGGCTCGCAGTCTTACCCGCATTTGCCGGTCAGCACGTTGCCCTTCATCCCAGACGAGGTTTCGATTCTGGCGACCAGGAGGCCATCCGCCAGATAGTCGACATGGAGCGCCAGGCTAAAGAGGCCAGCCTCCATCGCGACGCTGAATTCTCCCTGCGCACCCTCGCGGATGACTATGTCGCTATTACCCCACTCGGCCAGGTCACTACAAAAGAAGAATCCATTTCTGCCCGCCGCAGCGGCCAGCTCCGCTACGAGTCGATGAACATCACCGACATGGTAGTGCGGCTCTACGGCGATACCGCCGTTGTCACTGCCCGTGCCGACGTCAAAGGCCACCAACTCGGCGAAGATTTTAGCGGACCCTATCGCTACACGCGCGTCTGGGTTCGCCGTAACGGACACTGGCAAGCCGTCAGCTACCAGGCCACAGTGACGCAGTAAGATCCGGGTAGTGGTTCAAGTAAGTTCGTTGAAAGGGCGCGGCTTCAGCCGCGCCGTAAATGCTCAGAATCAATTCAGGCTTTAGCCGTTGCGGGACGTGTTCTTCAAAGTGACCCACTACCAAGACCGATCTAAGTTTGACCCTCCCCAGTCCCTCCAATAAACTGAGAGATTCAGGCACCTGCAGGTTTCAACTTATGGCAGACAGCATTCATGTGAAGCTTCCGGACGGAAGCGTGAAGGATGTGCCGAAGGGGACGACCGCGCTCGATATTGCGAAATCCATCAGCCCGCGGCTGGCGGATGCGGCTTTGGCCGCTAAAACCAACGGCGACCTCATCGATCTCACCCGGCCTCTTGAGAAAGACACGGACCTGCGTCTTTTGACCGACAAAGATCCCGAGGCCTTGGAAGTTTACCGGCACTCGTCCGCGCATCTGCTGGCGGCGGCCGTGCTGGAGCTGTTCCCTGAGACCAAGCTGGGCCACGGTCCGGCGACCGAGAGCGGATTCTTCTACGACTTCTACCGGCCCACCGCCTTCACTCCGGAGGACCTCGGGAAAATCGAGAAGAAGATGCAGGAATTGGTGCAGCAGAACATTCCTTATGCCCGCGAGTTTCTGCCTCGCGACCAGGGTCTGGCGGAGTTCAAAAAAGAAGGCGACTTCATGAAGTGTCATTTCATCGAGCAATTCACCAAGCCCGATGAAAAGATTTCGATCTACCGCACCGGCAAGTTCACCGATTTTTGCCGCGGCCCGCACATTCCATCGACCGGCAAGATCAAGGCCTTCAAGCTGCTCAATATCGCGGGCGCGTACTGGCTGGGCGATGAGAAGAATCCACAACTGCAGCGCATCTACGGGACCTCTTTTTTCTCGAAGAAAGATCTCGATGCTCACCTGCAACAGGTGGAAGAGGCGAAGAAGCGCGACCATCGCGTGCTGGGCCAGCAGCTCGATCTGTTTTCGATTCAGGAACTGGCTGGGCCGGGACTGATCTTCTGGCATCCCAAGGGCGGGATCATCCGCAAACAGATGGAAGATTGGATGCGCGAGGAGTACGTCAAGCGCGGCTACTCGCTCGTCTACACGCCGCATGTGTCGCGGCGGCAGTTGTTCTTTACCTCCGGACATGAGGGCTATTACTCCCAAAATATGTTCGACGCCATGGAGCTGGACGACGCCGAATACCGCCTGAAGCCGATGAATTGTCCCGGGCATATTCTGATTTATAAAGACTCGCTGAAGTCGTATCGCGACCTGCCGGTGCGCCTTGGCGAACTGGGGACGGTCTACCGCTACGAGCGTTCAGGCGTGATGCACGGCCTGCTGCGCGTGCGCGGCTTCACGCAAGATGACTCGCACATCTTCTGCACCCCGGAGCAGGTCGAAGGCGAAATTACCGGCTGTCTCGACTTTGCCCTGGACGTGCTGAAGGATTTTGGCTTCGACCAGTTCCAGACCGAGCTTTCGACCTGGGACCCGAATGACCGGAAGAATTTTGTGGGCAGCGAAGAGCAATGGATCAATGCCACCGAATCGCTTAAGAAAGTGCTGGAACGCCGGAAGATCGAATACAAAACCATTCCTGGCGAGGCGGCATTTTACGGACCGAAGATCGACATCAAGCTGGTGGATGCGATCGGACGACTGTGGCAGCTCTCGACGGTTCAGGTCGACTTCAACCTGCCGCAGCGCTTCGGCCTCGAGTATGTCGCCGAAGATGGTTCGCGCAAACAGCCGGTAATGGTGCATCGCGCGCTTTTCGGATCGATCGAGCGATTCTTTGGTGTGCTGATCGAGCACTACGCGGGCGCGTTCCCGGTGTGGCTGTCGCCGGTGCAGGTGGCGATGATCCCCATCAGCGAGCGCCATGCGGAGTATGCGAACAGAATTGCGGACCAGCTTAAGGCCATAGGCGTGCGCGTGGAAGTAGACGCGCGCAACGAAAAGATGAACGCGAAAATCCGCGAGCATGCCATGCAGAAAGTGCCATTCCTGCTGGTAGTGGGAGATAAAGAGGCTGAGGCCGGCAAGGTGAACGTTCGCACTCGCGGGAAAGAGAAGACTGAAGACATGGGTGCTGGGGAGTTCGTGGAGAAGATTCGGAAGCTGATTGTGGAGAAGAGCCCGGGGCTGTAAGGTCCCATGTGCGGACAGCCGCCCCTTCGCCTTCGCTCAGGGCAGGCTCTCGGCTGTCCGGCGAGCGCCAGCTCGCCTCCGTTTCCCATGACCCCGCTGCTGTAACATGTTTTCGTGCATCCAGTAGCGGAGCTCGTTTTGGCCCACATCCGGCGGGAAGAACTGCTTCGGGCCGGGGATCGGGTTGGAGTTGCGGTTTCGGGCGGGATTGATTCGGTTGCCCTCCTGCGACTGCTGATCGAACTGCGCCACGAACTTGGCATCGTTCTCTCCGTCATTCATTTCAACCACAAGCTGCGCGGGGCGGAGTCCGAGGCGGATCAGGAGTTTGCCGCAGGTCTGGCTCGTGAGCACGGGTTGGAGTCTTATGCTGCTAACGGCGATGTGGCACAGCAGGCTGCCGATGAGGGCTCCGGGGTGGAAGCTGCTGCGCGGGAACTCCGGTATGGGTTCTTTCGCCGGCTTCTGGGATCGGGTGAAGATCCTGAGGTTGAAGGTACCTCAGGGGCTCAAGCCCAGAACTCCGCAGCCGTTAATCGCAGCGCTGGAAGCGCTGCGCCACCCCAAAGCACTCCTCAGGGGCTAAAGCCCGAACATCCAAGCGAGCCTAACGGCACGGCTGAAGCCGTGCCCTTCCCGATCCCGATTGTCCCCCCGGCTTCGCAAGCATCGTCCGCTGGCTCAGTTCCTGCAATTCTCCTGAACAAAATTGCTACCGGGCACACCCTTGACGACCAGGCCGAGACCGTGCTCATGCGGCTAATTCGCGGTACTGGTCTCAGAGGGCTCGGGGGAATCTATCCTCGCATCGTGGTCGAGCACGAGGATGGGGAGGCCCACGGCGAGATCGTGCGTCCGCTGCTGGGAATCCGGCGGCGCGAACTGGAGCAGTATCTGACAGGCTTGAAACAGCCCTGGCGGGAAGACTTAACCAACGCCGATTCCAAGTTCACCCGCAATCGGCTGCGCAGTCTTGTGCTTCCACTGCTGGAGCGGGAGTTCAATCCCGTCGTGGCTGAGAGTCTTGCAGAACTCGCGGAGATCGCCCGCGATGAAGAGGATTACTGGGACAACGAAATCTCGGGTTGGCTGGGGACGGTAGTGCAGTGGTCGCAACCGGAATGGACCCTTGGGCTGCCGGGTTTCGACGGCGCGCAGTCACTAGTGCAAATCCAGCCCTCTCATCCGAGGCCTGCCGATCCTGAATTATTGGTGCGACTCAACGAATCCGGCCCGGCGGTGATGAATGCTTCCGTGAGCCGGCCGTGGTTGCTGACTGAGCCCCGGGCGGTGCAGAGAAGAGTGTTGAAAGCAATCGGCGAGCAAGCCGGGATTCCACTGGAGTTCAAGCACATCGAGGAAATCCTGCGCTTCGCCGCAGAGGAGGGTCCGTCAGGCAAAGAGCTGTCGCTTCCCTTGGGATGGAAGCTGGTCCGCGAGCCTGAGGCTATGGTTTTCGTCACGCCTGACCTGCGCCGTCAAGAACGGATTCCGGACTACGAATACGTGCTGCCGGTGCCGGGACGTGTCACGGTTCCGGAGGTGGGGGCAGTAATCGAAGCGCTGGTCGTCACTCCAGAGATCACTCCGGATATCAATGCGGAGTCGCAGGTCGCGGAGTATAATCCGCAGCAACTTCTTCGCGCAGAACTGTTGCCAGCACTACTGATCGTGCGAAACTGGCGTCCGGGAGACCGGTTTTGGCCGGCCCACACCAAGTCGCCGAAGAAGATCAAGGAGTTGCTGCAGGAGCGGCATGTGGCTCAGCCCGCGCGCAGGCTTTGGCCGGTCGCGGTGAGCGGAAACGAGATCGTCTGGATGCGCGGCTTTCCGGTTCCTGCGAGATTGCGGGCCAAAGCAGGGCAGAAAGCGGTTCTGATCCGGGAGATGCCGTGGGCAGTCGAGGAGCACACGATTTAGGAGGACGCGCCATTTCATGAACCAGCCGAAAGCCGAGCCACTTCGCCAAGTCATTGCCGCCGAGCAGATCCAGAAGCGGGTGAAGGAACTCGCACGCCACATCTCCGATGACTACCGGGGACAGACCATTCAGGCGCTTGCGGTCCTCGAAAACGCGTTCATTTTCATGGCTGACCTGGTACGGGCGTTGGAGGTCCCGGTAGTGTGCCAGTTCATCAAGCCCAAATACAGCAAGCAGTCCAGCAAGCAGCAGGGCAGCCAGACGGGGGAGATTGTGGAGATCTTCTTCAGCCATGAACCGGATATTCGCGGCCAACACGTCCTGCTGGTCGAGGGCTTGGTGCATTCCGGCGTGACCAGCGAGTTTCTTATGAACGACTTACGTGCGCGGGGGGCAGCTTCGGTGAAACTGGTAACCCTGCTCGACCGCCAGTCGGCCCGCCGCGTCGCCCTGCAGCCGGACTATTTCGGCTTTCTCGTGGATGAGACCTTCCTCGTCGGCTATGGGTTAGGCGCGGTGGAGCAAACCAATCGCAATATTTCCTACCTGGCTGCAAGCCCAGACCCGCAGATGACTTAAGTTATGCGGCGGATGGCGCGCCTTTTTTCTCCGGAAAAGGTAGAATAGTGGTCTAGGGATTTTCCCTATCGAAATTGGCCGAACCGCATCTAAATTAGTAGCAGGAGCCTCGGGTTTCGCACCCGGTTGTCGAAGCCCGGTTTCTTCAGGAGCATTTGGTGAATTCAACACTTAAGACTGTGCTTTTCTGGGTGGGAATTGGTGTGTCTGCCCTTGTGTTGTGGACCGTGATTCAGCAGGGCCGCAATGGGCAGAAGGATGCGGAAATCAACTTTTCCCAGTTCATGACTGACGTGGATCAGGGCAAGGTGCATGAGGTCACCGTGGACGGCATGCAATTGCGCGGAAAATTCAGCGACAATTCCGCCTTCCATACCACGGTTCCGGCGAATTATCCCGACATGATCAAGGCGCTCCAAAGTAAGGGAGTCTTGATGACCTTCCGGGACGCCAATAGCGGAAGCTGGCCCTTGCAATTGCTTGGGACGTGGGCGCCGCTGATTCTGCTGGGCGCGCTGTGGTTCTTCATGATCCGCCAGATGCAGACCGGCGGCAACAAGGCTTTGTCGTTCGGCAAGAGCCGGGCGCGGCTGCTTTCGATGCAGCAGAAGAAAGTCACGTTCAAAGACGTGGCCGGCGTGGAAGAGGCCAAGGAAGAGTTGCGCGAAATTATCGAATTCCTGCGCGAGGCGCAGAAGTTCCAGAAACTTGGCGGCAGGATTCCCAAAGGAGTGCTGCTGGTTGGACCTCCTGGAACTGGCAAGACGCTTTTGGCTCGAGCCGTTGCAGGCGAAGCCAACGTTCCATTCTTTTCGATCTCCGGCTCGGATTTTGTGGAGATGTTTGTAGGCGTTGGCGCCAGCCGCGTGCGTGACTTGTTCGAGCAGGGCAAGAAGAACGCGCCCTGCATCATTTTCATCGACGAGATTGATGCCGTCGGACGGCATCGTGGTGCCGGCCTGGGCGGCGGTCACGACGAGCGCGAACAAACCCTCAATCAGTTGCTGGTCGAGATGGACGGTTTCGAGTCGAATGAAGGCGTGATCCTCATGGCGGCCACGAACCGGCCCGATGTGCTGGATCCGGCGCTGCTGCGGCCGGGACGATTTGACCGGCGCGTGGTAGTGAGTCGTCCGGATGTGCGTGGGCGCGAAGAAATCCTGCGCGTGCATACCCGCAAGATTCCTCTTGCTGAGGATGTCGATCTCTCGGTCCTGGCTCGCGGTACACCGGGATTCTCCGGCGCCGACCTGGCGAACATGGTCAACGAAGCGGCACTGGCCGCGGCGCGGCAGAACCGCAAGGCTGTGCTGATGTTCGACTTCGAAGTCGCCAAAGACAAAGTCCTGATGGGCGTGGAACGCAAGTCGCTGATTCTTTCCGACGAGGAAAAGAAAGTGACCGCGTACCACGAAGCAGGCCACGCGTTGGTCGCAGCGAAGCTGCCGGGTTCCGATCCGGTGCACAAAGTCACGATCATTCCTCGCGGAATGGCACTGGGTGTGACCATGCAGTTGCCCATCGATGACCGGCACAACTACACGAGAGAATATTTGAAGACCGACCTCGCGATTCTGATGGGCGGGCGTTTAGCCGAAGAATTGTTCCTTAACCAGATGAGCACGGGCGCGGGAAACGACATCGAGCGGGCCACGGAAATGGCGCGCAAGATGGTCTGTGAGTGGGGTATGAGCGATCTCGGTCCGCTTACCTTCGGCAAGAAGGAAGAGCAGATATTCCTGGGCCGCGAGATCAGCCAGCACCGCGACTACAGCGAAGACACCGCCATCAAGATTGACAATGAGGTCCGCAAGCTGGTGAATTTCGGGTACGAAACGGCTAAAAACATCCTGCAAAGTAACCCCGACACGCTGCAGAAGATTGCGGCGGCTTTGCTGGAGCGGGAAGTGCTCGATGCCTCCGAAGTGCTGTTGCTGGTGGACGGCAAGGAACTGCCTCCGATGAAGTCTCCCGCCAAGCCCGAAGACGGCGTGCAGCAGGTGTTGAAGCCGGAACCGGGACGAGGCATCGTCAAGGGCGGAGAAAGCCCGGCGCGAGCCTAGGAGTTGGGCCGCAGTTCTAGATGCAATCAAGGGCGGCCTACTGGCCGCCCTTCGGTTTGCTTCCAGTAACACTACAGAAAAACTGCCGGAGAGATGTTGAACCGCCTGCCGAGGCGGCGAATATGGTCGGTTGTCAGAGCTCGCTTGCCTTTGAGAACCTCCGACGCGACGCTGGCGGTTTCGAACACACCGATCAGATCCTTCTGCTTAAGGGTATTCGCGGCCATAAGCTCTTTGATCACTTTAATCGGAGTCGCCGCGCGAGTCTTGTAGGTCTTCCTTTCGAAATCTTCGATGAGCACACCCAGTGTGTCGTACAGATCCCGCTCCGCTTGGGTCAGCTCAGCCCAGCGGTTGTTGAGTTCTTCGAGCTTGGCAAGGTAATAGCGATTCTCCTTCTCGGTATGGATGATCTTCGGGGGCACTTCGGCGATAAGTTGCTTGTATTCCATTACTGGGCTCATTTATTCCACTCCCCTCGGCTGTACATGGCATGTGTGATAAGCATCCTTACGATAATGGTCTGACTCGCGTAGTTGACAATCGCAATCAAGCGATACCTGTTCCCTTTAATGTTGAAAATGGTCATCCCCTTCACGCAGTCGGTGTTGCGCCACGTCAAACGTACTTCATTCAGGTTCTTCCATCTGGCTTCTCGCGCAATCATCAGCCACGTCGCGACTGAAGATGTCAGATCGCGATGTGTTTTCTTCGCTTCCTCGATAACTTCCGTTCCTAGTACTCTCAAAAGTCCAAACCCTGCGTATGCCGGATGCTTTCACAATTGTGACCGTCGTTATAGTATTCGCGATTTGCGAACTTGGGTCAAGCGCAAGAAGTCATACTTCGGCAATAAAATAAGTTCGCAAAATGCGAACCGATAATGTACAATTTTGTTTAGTCCCTGAGGGATAGCTGCTACTTAGCAGATGCGGATCAGCGGCTTCTGGGATTCAGTGACATTGCCGATGCGGTGCGCCGGAACTCCAGCGTTTTGCAATTCGCAGACAAGCTTCTGGCAATCATCCTCAGCGATCGAGATCAGGAGCCCGCCCGCAGTCTGTGGATCGAAGAGCAGAGTCTTGAGTTCGGAGCCGATTTCTGCTTCATAGCCAACCATGCACTCGGCGAACTCGCGGTTCGCCACCAGCCCGCCGGGCACATAGCCCGCGCAAATACAGTCCAAAGCTCCCGGCAAGACTGGGATATCTTTCGAAAAGAATCGCAACCCGACATTGCTTGCCAGCGCCATTTCGCGAGCGTGCCCGATCAGTCCAAAGCCCGTAACGTCGGTCATGCTGTGCACCGCGTAGCCTTTGTTTCCGATCAATTCCGCTGCCTTCTTGTTCAGCGTCGTCATCGACTGAACCGCAGCGTCAATCCATGCCGCGTTGGCTTTGCCTTTCTTGATCGCGGTAGAAATCACGCCCGTGCCCAGCGCCTTGGTAAAAACCAGAGCATCGCCCGATCTGGCGCCGGCATTGGTAAGAACCTTTTTTGGATCGATGAGTCCCGTGACCGAGTATCCGAATTTGGTTTCGTCATCGCGAATGCTGTGGCCGCCGATCACTGTGCATCCCGCCTCGATCATCTTGGACAGACCGCCCGCCAGGATGCGTTCCAGAATCCCGAGATCAGCCTTCTCGGGAAAACACACCAAAGCCAGCGCGGTGAGCGGCTTTCCGCCCATCGCGTAAACGTCGCTCAACGCATTGGTCGCGGCGATCTGGCCAAACACGAATGGATCGTCCACCACCGGCGTAAAGAAGTCGACAGTCTGCACCAGCGCCTGGTCGGGCGCGATTCGATACACTCCGGCGTCGTCGGCATGGTCGAAGCCGACTAGAACATTCGGGTCGTGTTGCCGGGCTAATTTCCCAAGCACCGTGTCCAGCGCCGCCGGACTCAGCTTGGATGCTCAACCCGCAGCTTTCACCGACTCCGTCAGACGGAATGGCTTGCCATCGGTCATGAAGTCATTGTACCGAGTTGCACGGTTCGCAGAAGTTCTCCACCACGGGGACACGGAGTCACAGAGGAAGCAAGGGCCTACCAAACCAAGGCCAACGATTTCTCCGTGTCTCTGTGTCTCCGTGGTGAAAAAGGATGCGCTACTTCACCGTAACATCCGCGACCTGAATGTCGGGATACTGATGGTTCCACTGCGCGGAGATGCTTTCGAACGTCAGCCGAAAAGTCGTGCTCTGACCCGGTCCAAGCGGCGAGACGCTGAAGTCCACCGCCTCTGGATACGGGCCCGTAGTTTTCAACACCTGCAGCGGGATGTCCTCCCGCTGCGCAAGTTGCCCCATATCGTCTTTGAAATTCACTTCGACCACGACGTGAGTAACGGTCTTGCCGCCCGAGTTGGTAACGGTGCCGTCCACATAGCTGACGGTAGCTCCAACAAAATTCTCCGCGGCGCTCATTTTGAAGCCGGAGAGCTTCAGGTTCGCGGCGTAGGCAGGCGGTCCGGACGCGCTCTTGGGATGGCTGCGAAGAAGCAGCGCCAGCATGACGCCGATTACCATCACCACTACCACCGCGATGGCGATAGTCCGCCGGCTGGAATCAGGTTCTTCGCCCGCCCGAGTTGGCTGGATGAGCCCGCCCATGCAGCGAATTGTAGATGGTTGACTTGCAGATTGTCGATTTGCCACATGCTCATGTGGGGACAGCCGCCTCGGCTGCCTGCCCTGAGCGAAGCCGAAGGGTCAGTCGAGCAAAGCGAGACAGCCTGTTCTGCAAGGTCGGCAAACGAGGCACTACCGTAAGCCGCGGCGAATTGTCGCCAACCGCCAGAATCCGGTAGAATAGTAGTTTCGATCGAGGCCTCTGAAAGGATCTATAGCAGTCATGGCACAACAGTGTGATATCTGCGGCAAAAAGCCGCAATCAGGAAACCGCATCAGCCACGCCCATAACGTCACCAAGCGGCGCTGGAATGTGAATCTGCGTCCGGTGCACGCCCGCGTGGGCGCGACCACCAAGCGCATGCGCGTCTGCACCTCCTGCCTGCGTAGCGGCAAGGTAGTCAAGGCGTAAACGACTCGAAATGCCTTACCCTGTGATCCCCAGTGCCCTCTGTGGTGGAGATTCTCCTCCTACACCACCGCGATCACATCAATCTCCACCAGCACGTCCTTGGGCAGGCGCGCGACCTCAACGGTGGAACGAGCCGGCGGCGCTGAACTGAAATACTTTCCATAGACTTGGTTCATGGCGGCGAAGTCGTTCATATTCTTGAGGAAGACGGTAGAGCGGACAACCTTCCCCAGCCCGCTGCCCGCAGCCTCCAGAATCTCCGACAAATTGCGCAGCACGCGATCGGTCTGCGCAGCCACGTCGCCAGCAACGACTTGCTGCGTAGAAGGATCGATAGCGATCTGCCCTGATGTGAATACGAATCCATTGACCTTGATGGCCTGCGAATACGGCCCGATAGCCTGAGGAGCGTCTTGGGTGGAAACAATTTCGCGCATAGGAATTCTCCGCCGCTGGTTAACCCAGATGTACGCGGCAAGGTCAAATCTACCACGGCGCTTGCTGGCCACTGATCACTGACCACTGCCTCTAAATCTTCTGCAGTCTCTGCACTTCATGCACGCCGGGAATCTTCCGTAGTCCGGCCATGATCAGTTCGAGGTGTTTGAGGTCGGCGATGTCGAGGACGATCTCCACGCTGGCCTGGCTATTCGAGGTATGCGCCCCAATGTTTCGTATATTACTCTTGGCATCTCCGATTACACTAGTAATGCTTTTAAGCATACCAAAGCGGTCGTCGCAATAAACCGTCAGCTTGACCGGATAAGCCGTAGGCGTGCTCTCGTCGCGCGCCCATTCCACATCGATGCGTCGTTCCGGTTCGTACATCAGGTTGGTGACGTTCGGGCAGTTGATCGCGTGCACCGCCACTCCCTTGCCGCGCGTGATATAGCCCACAATGCTTTCTCCGCGGATCGGATTGCAACAGCGCGCCCGATAGACCAGCATGTCGCCCTGGCCTTTGACCATGATGGCGTTGTGATCGCCAAACACGCGCCGCACCACGCTGGCGATCGCACCCGGCTGCGAACTCAGTCCCTCGGCTTCAATATCGCCAGCCATCGAAGGCGTCGCGCCCGCCGGCAACAGGCGCGCCAGCACCTGCCGCGCGGAATATTTTCCGTAGCCAATGCCGGACATAAGGTCGTCAACCTTGCCCAGTCCATAACCGTTGGCCACTTTCAGCAGGTCGTCGTCCTTAATTTCCTTCAGAGCGATGCGATACTTGCGCGCTTCTTTCTCGATCACCTTGCGGCCGATTTCAATGGCCCGCTCGCGCTGGTGCACGTTGAGCCAGTGCTTGATCTTGTTGCGCGAGCGCGAGGACTTGACCAGCCCAAGCCAGTCGCGGCTGGGCTTGTGTCCGGCCTGGGTAATGATCTCGACAATGTCTCCCGAATGCAGCTTGTGACGCAGCGGCACCATGCGCCCGTTCACCTTGGCGCCGACGCAGGTGTGCCCGACTTCAGTGTGAATGGTGTAGGCGAAGTCGATCGGCGTAGCCTCGCGCGGCAGCACGACCACTTTGCCCTTGGGGGTGAAGGTGTAAACCTCTTCGGGATAGAGATCGACTTTCAGCGCCGTAAGAAATTCATTGGGATCGCTGACGTCGCGCTGCCATTCGACTACCTGCCGCAGCCACGCCAGTCGCTGCTCGTCCTGCGCCGAGACCGGGCCGTCTTTGTATTTCCAGTGAGCCGCGATCCCTTCCTCCGCCATCTTGTGCATCTCTTCGGTGCGAATCTGGATTTCGAATGGCGTTCCATCTTCCGTGATGACTGAGGTGTGCAGCGACTGGTAGAAGTTGGGCCGCGGCATGGCAATGAAATCCTTGATGCGTCCCGGCACCGGCCGCCAGATGTTGTGAATGATGCCGAGCACTGCGTAGCAATCTTGCAATGAGCGCGTGATGATGCGCATGGCAAACAGGTCGTAGACCTGATCGACAGAAATGCGCTGGCGCTGCAGCTTCTTGTGGATGCTGAACAGGCGCTTGATGCGGCTGTCTACCTTGGCCTGGATGCCGGCCTCTTTCAGCTTGTCGTCGATGATCGCCTGCATCTTCGCGAGAAAAGCTTCGCCTTGTTTGCGGCGCGCGTTGACCGCTTTTTCCACCTGCTCGAAGCCAGCGGGATCGAGAAAGCGGAAGCCGAGGTCCTCGAGTTCGCCGCGAATCTTCCCCATGCCCAGGCGGTGCGCGATGGGCGCGTAGATCTCGAGCGTCTCCTGCGCGATCTTGTGCTGGCGATCGGGCTGGAGGTGTTCGAGCGTGCGCATGTTGTGCAGGCGGTCGGCGAGTTTGATGAGCACCACGCGGATGTCATCGACCATGGCGAGCATCATCTTGCGCAGGTTTTCCGCCTGCGCTTCTTCGCGCGTGGCGAAATCGATCTTGCTGATCTTGGTGACGCCTTCAACGATGTGTGCGACCTGTTCGCCAAACTCCTTGCGGATGTCGACGATGGTGACCGAGGTATCTTCAACCGAGTCGTGCAGCAGGCCGGCGGCGATGGCGGCCGGGTCCATCTTCATCTCGGCGAGCACCAGCGCCACTTCGAGCGGATGAACCAGATAAGGCTCGCCCGAGGCGCGGGTCTGGCCTTCGTGATGCTTCAGGGAGTAGTCGTAGGCTTTCTTGACGATGGAGAGGTCGTCCTGCGGACGGTTTTCCTGGATCCGCTTCATCAGCTCGCGGAACTTGGTGAGCGTAAGAGCGGTGGTCGCGATCTGTTGGCGCAAGCTCGCCATGTAGGATTATATCCCGCGGAGAGAGCCAACTCGGAGGGAGGGCAGGCGGGACGCTGCTTTGATTATACCTTTCGGGGGAGTGCTGGCGCGCAAACATGCTGAGTGTTCCAACCGGAACACATCGCTGTTATGTTCCAACTGGAACATTTTGTACAGGCAATCGTGTGTGTATTACAATATATGTACATCCGGGCTCAAGTGACAGAGGCTATGGGGGTTAAGTGGCAGCGAAAGGCAGGCTGCGCCGGAGTGTCGGTCGAAGGGCGGGACGCTGAAATTTGCACTCGTCCCCGCCGAGTGCTGCTTGAGGACCGTGCTTTTCGGGGCCAATCTTGGGATGTGGCGCTCAGGCCCTAGCTCTCCAAGAACTCCTTCAATCGTCGGCTTAAGTGCTCGTGAGCCGTCGTCTCACACTCCCAAACAATTAAGCTCCTCCAGCCAAGCCTCCTCAGTTTTGCCCGGTTTTGCTTGTCATGCTGCTTGTTACGTTCCAGCTTTGGAGCCCAATAAGTCTTTCTAGACTTCGGTAAGTGACCGTCGATGCAGTGGCTGTGCTGATGCCAGAAGCAGCCGTGGACGAAGATGACCTTCTTCGAAGAAGGGAACACAATGTCCGGGCAACCGGGAAGGCTCCTTCGGTGCAGGCGGAAACGGTAGCCCAGACGGTGTACCAAGGAACGTACTACCAATTCAGGTTTGGTGTCCCGACTCCGGATGCTCCGCATGTTTTCGGTGCGGCGAGCAGTTGATAAAGTATCCATTTCCTGGAGAGCATCCCTATTGTGCTACACTCACCCACTCATGGGGCCTCAACTCGATTCCTCGTGCTTTGGCCTTTTCGGCTTCCTCTTCGTACCTTCCACAAAGAACCAGCAGGCCTTCTTTCGCGAGCCACTTCTTTGCATCACGCGCTCGCTTAGTCGGGTCTAGCTGCTTGGCCAGAGCGACAAGATCCGTTCTCAGAATAGGGACCCTCTGCACCTGTCTAAAAAGCTCATTGATGCGCGCCTGACCGGACTTGCGCCGCCAAACAATCTCCCGCGTTGCGTCGGGAATTTGAAGGAAAATGCTAACCGGCAAGTGCGCTCTGTCGGCTATCCAACGGATAGTCACCTTGCCCTTCGTGGAGAATGATCTTTTCCCATCCTGATTTGGTTTGTTCAGGAGATCGTCGTGTGCCCGAACCAAACCGAGGGAATACGTTCGGGCAGGCTCGTTGATGAGTGTTAGCAAACACAACTCGCCAACGGCCTCATGTGGGATCATCCAGTTATCGCCGATTGTATTCTTGATATCAACCTCGATACCATCCACCAGCGTGTCGAGTTTCTCGCCCTCAGCTCGAAAGAATTCTTGTACGAGCGCGATCTCCACCTGAGTTCCAATGTGCGCCTTCTCTTGCCTTGAAAGTTGTTCAATCGAGTAACGCCCTGTTCGTTCCCCTCTCAGAACGTCGTCAATGGCACCACGAATGGCATCCGCAGCCCTAGACGCAAGCGCATCCATCCTCCGAATGGATGTGTACACTCGCTCGAGTTCCGGGTCGTTCTCGCCGAACGGAACACGCTCGGATGCGCTCGGGCCGCCTAGCATGCGCCCAAATGTACGGATTGAAGCAGTCCCGTGTCAATGACCGGGGTTCGTTATCCCGCGGCAGGGAACGAGATCACGGAAGGCTTGCGGAGTGAACTTACTATCTCCGAACCAACTGCCTTCGCAACAGGGGGAGGAAAGGCGTTCCCCACCTGGCGGTAGGCAGCGGTCTTGCCCCCGGCAAATTCCCAATCATCAGGGAAGCCCTGCAAACGCGCAACCATCCGAACCGTGAGACGCGGCATGCCGACAAAACTTCTGTCGGGCAGTTCCGTCGCAACGCCGTGGCCGTCAACGCCCAGAGTTGCCCAGGCCTTCTTAGCCCGCGTTGGGCCGAGGTCCGGTCCGCCATGTTTAAGGCTTCCGCCCACAATGGTGGGCGCAATCTCGTTGGCTTTTTCGCGCCAGAGCTTGGCACCCTTCCACCCTTTGGCGGACATCAAGTCGAACAACACGTCCCCGACCGTGGGAGGCAGCTTGAAGCTAGGGGCCGGCCAAGCGAAATGTTTAGACAGTCCTTTGAGCAAAGCAACAAACACGACCCGCGGCCGCAATTGGGGTACGCCGAAGTCGGAGGCCATGAACAGCTTCCACTCGCAGGTGTAGCCGAGTCTGGCTAGCTGTATGGAAAGATGATTCCTATAATCGTCGAAAACGGCGTCAAGTATCCCACGAACGTTCTCGATCATCACTGCCTTCGGGCGCGTCTCGGCAATAATTCGAATAGCTGCCGGGAACAGATTTCTGTCATCCTTAGTGCCTAGTTGCTTCCCTGCGATTGAAAACGGAGGACAAGGGAGACCTCCGGACACGATATCAACTCCCCGGAAGGCAGAAGCATCAAACTTGCGGATGTCGGCTTGAATTACATTCCACTCAGGACGGTTTTGCCGAAGGGTTTCACAAGCGTGACGATCAAACTCAATCAGAGCGACGTGCTCGATCCCGGCTTGCTCTAGACCCAGGGCTTGACCGCCACCGCCGGCGCACAGCTCCAGAGTCGTTAGCGTTTTCATTTGTGGGTCGGGAACGTCTCGTATCATAACAACAGACTCTGGCTTCGTCGATGGCACGAATGGACGCGGCCTGCCCCATGCCTTCGCTTACTTTGCGACGCGTGGGATTTCGTGGTCCTACCCTTTGGCAGTTGTGATTTCCATCGATGTCCTGGAAAGCGTCTGTTGAATCAAGTACCCTTGAAGCAAAGGAAGAGACGATGAATATCGAAATCCGCGATGCGGCCCTGGCGGCTAGAATCCAGAAGCAGCTCGAAGCGACCGGCTCTGCCAGCGTCGAGGAAGTGTTGCTCCGGCTGCTTGAGACCCAGGAGGAGCAGGATCGCTGGCTCCTGGAGAACTGGGAAGCGATCAACACGAAGATTCGGCGCGGCATCGATCAACTCGACCGGGGCGAGGGAGTTCCCGAGGATCGACTCGACGCTTATCTGGCGAAACTGAAAGCCAAGCCAAATGACAAGGCGCTACGTCCTTGCGCCTGAAGCCGCGCTCGATCTTGTCAGGATCTGGCGCTACATTAAGGATCGAAGCAGCGTCGAAACTGCGGACCGCGTTGAGTCGGTCATTCGGGATAAAATTGTTTTCCTGGCGGGAAGCCCCGGCGCCGGACACTGGCGCAAAGACTTGACGGATGAGACAGTTAAATTCTTCCCGGTCTACTCCTACCTGATCGTTTATCGACCCGACACGAAACCCTTGCAGATCGTCTCTACTCCACGGTCGTCGGGACGCGGAGCGAATCCTTAAGGATCGCCTGTAAACTGGCATTTCATGCGCTTCAAAGATTTCAAATCCGTCTGCGGTTTGTTCCTGGGCTCGATCAACTGATATTGTGACAACCGGCACATCATGAACTCTAGAGTTCTGGTTAGCGGGGTGTCGGGGCCGATTGGGGCAGCGCTTCTTCCTTCTCTCAGAACGAGTGGATGGTCCGCGGTGCGGCTGGTGCGGGGTACGGCTGGGGGTGCGGGGCAGGTTGCGTGGGATCCGGCGGTAGCGATTGCACCCGAGGCGGTGTCGGGATTTGACGCCGTGATTCATCTTGCGGGTGAAACCATCTTCGGACGATGGACCGAGGAGAAGAAAGCGAAGATTCGAGACAGCCGCGTGGCTGGGACATGGAATCTGGCGCGGGCTCTGGCGCAGGCGCAGAAGAAACCGAAGGTTTTCGTTTGCGGATCCGCGATCGGGTACTACGGCAACCGCGGCGATGAAGTGTTGCGGGAGGGAAGCGCGCCGGGCACGGGATTTCTGGCGGAGGTTTGCAGGCAATGGGAGGAAGCGACCATGCCCGCCGTGCAAGCCGGCATTCGCACGGCACACTTGCGGACAGGGATCGTGCTCAGCCCTAAGGGCGGAGCGCTGGGCGCGATGCTGCTGCCATTCAAGCTGGGCCTGGGCGGGCGAAGCGGAGACGGGCGGCAGTGGATGAGCTGGATTGATGTGCAGGACATGGTGGGCGCGATCCAACATATTCTGAAAAACGAACTGCTGCAGGGAGCGGTGAACATGGTCGCGCCCAAGCCGGTGAGGAACGCGGAGTTCGCCAGGACGCTGGCCGGCGTGCTGTCGCGTCCGGCGATTTTCCCCATGCCGGCCCTGGCCGTGAAGGCCGTCTTCGGCGAGATGGGCAAAGAACTGCTGCTCGGCAGCCAGAAGGTAGAACCCGGCAAGCTGATCTCGAGTGGGTATCCGTTTCGCTATCGGGAGCTGAGGGAATCGTTGCAGAAGCTTCTGGAGAGCTAGACGTGCCCGAGGGCCTGTGATGGTGATCACAGACTTTGTGCGCAATGCCTGTCAGCCTAGTTAAAGTTGAGGGTTGCAGGAATGCGAAAGAAAGCGATTACTGCGCTATTGGTGTTCTGCCTTTTCCGGGTGGGCGCAGGCGTTTGATCTGTCCGGCATGCACGGCGCGCGGCCAGTTACGCCGGCGAAGGCTAATGCACTCGCACTCTTGCTGCCCCACTCTGCACGGTTCTTACTTTCATCCCATGGTGGTTCCAGCGCTCCCGGCGAGCTTGCCTTGTGGAGACCGCCATTCCTGTTGCTTTGGCCGGGACTCGAACCATCCTGTGAGCTTGACGGCTACCTCCAGAGTTGAGCGTCCGGATTCGAGGATCGCTGCTTTCGACGGGATCGCGACGGGCGCCGAGCTTGGCTTTGCATTGGCGCGCGTGCGCAGTGCTGCTCCGCCCCGGGCTTACTCCGAACTTTCTACCATTCTGCGCAACTAAGTTCATTCCTTCGCGTTTTCGCGCATCTCTTGCAATGGGCGTGTCTGCAGGCTTGTGCGGCCGCCTTCACGCGGGCTAAGCCCGCACGAAATCATTCATACGTCATACACATATAGGAGATCATCATGAAATTCAAATTGACCGCATTCATCCTGGCCCTGACGGTTGCGTCCTGGGCTCAAACCGCAACCCAGAACCCGCCCGCACCGGCCCCGCAGGAAAACGCCGCCCCGCAGGCCAAGGCACACTGCGAGAAAATGGCCAGCGCCAAGGAGGGGAAATCCTGTTGCCGCCACGAGATGGCTGGGATGGACGACAAGGCCATGTCGTGCTGCGCGGGAGAGAAGGCTGCTGCCTGCTGCGGCGGAAAAGACGCAAAGTCGTGCATGAAGGGTGACAAAGACAAGGCCGCATCTTGCGGCGATTGCTGCGCAAAGGACAACGAGAAAGGCTGCTGCGCCTCGCAGAAGAAAGACGATAAGACGTCCATGAATTGCGGTGGTGACAAACAGTGCGGCGAGCACTGCGCGTCGCATGCTTCCGCAGGAGGCAAATAGCGTTGCTTCAAGGAAAGCCCCAGTCGTTAAGGCTGGGGCTTTCTTGCGCACCTAGAAGGGCCGCTGACGGGTTAGCGCGGATTCAATCATGTAGTACCCTGCTCGAGCGACCGGGGCTTCGCCCCTCGGCTTCGCTCGGGGCTTCGGCACAGGGCAGGCTCAGGCCGGACAGCCGAGGCCGCTATCGCTACGCGAGCCTGTTAGTTGGGTGGGCCTGTTGCGTCGCCCGAGCGGTTCATCTCTTCCTGAAGTTTTTGCAAAAGCTGGGCGCGCTGCTCGGTGCTTAGCTCACGCCGCAATTCGTCGAGGGCGAGAGCGACGATGTGGTAGTGGTGTGCGCCAGCGTATTTGGGATCGGTGGTGATGTCGAGCCAGAGCTTGTGCATGAGTTCCACATCTTGCGGGCGCAGACGCGGGGTGTGCGGGCCAATCATGTACTCGCGGACCGTACCGTCGGGAGCGCAAACTTCCAGGCACAGGCGGGGGCGGGGTTCGGGCATGCGCTCCCAAGCGTCGCCGGTGAGCTTGGCCTGCTCGTCGGCGGTGAGTTTGTTGGAGAGGCCGCAGACGACGCGGGAGGAATCGAGCCGCTGCGCCGTCACCATGATGGCTTCGAACACGTCGGTTGCCGGAACTACGAGCAGGGAGATCGGCTTACCCTCTTTTTCGGCGACGGCCACGGCAGCGGTGAAGAGTTCCTGCTCGTAGTGGTCGAAGACCTGGGTAGCGTCCATGACCGAGCTGCCGCTGAAGCTGTGTTCGCGATGGTAAAGGCGGGCGCTCATCACGACCACATCCTGCTTGGCCGTGTTTATGTGCGCAAGCACCTGGCGCAGGTAGTAGAGATTGCGGGGATCGCGCACCGCAACCAGAATGTTTCCCTGCCGCACGCCCATGGCGCCGCTGCCCAGTTCCTGGTTGCCATAGACGCGGAATTGATCGAGCTGTTCCGGCTTGCCATGGCGCTCTTTGGTGACGTGGCGCTCGGAGAGCGTGAAGATGGTGAAGAACACGGCGCTGAAAATCACTCCAGCGATCGTAGCTTCATACTTGGTAAAGAGGTTCACTACCGCGGTAATCAACAGCACAGCGGAAATGAGAATCAATCCCACTGGAACCTCGGTCTTGCCGATGTGCAGGTTGCCGGGTACTTTCCATGCCCGATTCTCCGGCTCGGTAAAGCGCAGGACGAGCACGGCGAGGGACTTCATGGCGAAGCTCCAGATCACGCCGAACGCGTAGAGCGCAGCCAGTACGTAGACGTTGCCGCGGCTGAGAATGATGGTGAGGACCTGCAGGCCCACGATCAGGTTGATGATGCGATAGCTGGTGCCGAAGCGGTGGTGCGGCTTCTGGAACCAACTGGTGAGCACGCCGTCTTCGGCAACGCGATTCAGAACGCCGTTCGCCCCTACAATGGACGTATTCTGCGCGCCTGCCAGGATGAGCACGCCCACCAGCACCACGAAGCCGTGAAAGAGCAGTTTCAGGCTGGTAGGCCCGACTAAATACATGGCGATGCCGCCGATGAGGTTGGCGAAGAAATCCGGCCGAACCTTGTCGGGGATGATCATCACGGCGAAGAAGGAGACCAGCGAGGTAAACAGCAGGCTGTAGATGAAAATCACCAGCCCGGTTTTTTCCAGGTTCTTCAGTTTGGGGTGCTCGATTTCGCGATTGACCTGCGCCAGAGTCTCCTCGCCACTCATGGCCAGCACCGAGTGTCCGAAGCCAACGAAAAGGATGATCCAGGTGATATGGGCGAACCAGGTTCCGTTGAGCCAGCCCAGCGATTCTTTGTTCAGCGGAATGACGCCCGGGTGCAGCGGGTTGGGCGGCAACTGAATGGGAGCACGCAAGACCGTGATCGTGCACCAGATGAGCAGAATCACCACCATCACGGTGGTGATCGCCATGATCTGCAGCGCCTTCTGGCTGGACTCGTGCATGCCCTGGGTGTTCTTCCACCAGAAGTAAAGCACCACGATTACGCCCAATCCTGCGGCGAAGTGGTCGTCGGAAAAGTGGAGAGGGCGGTGCATGTATACGCCCATGTCCTTGATGAAGCCGGCGAGGTATTGGCCCGCGGAGACGGCGCTGATGGGGCCAGTCAGAACGTAGTCGAAGAGCAGGGCCGAGACGGAGAACTTGGCCAGGCCTCCGCCCATGGCCTCCTTGACCACGCGGTAGACGCCGCCGCGGACGAACATGCTGCTGGATTCGATGTAAAGCGCCCGCACGGCATAACTGAACAGCATGACCGCGAGAATGAACCAGGGAGCGCTCTTGCCGATGACTTTCTCGGCGTCGCCGCCGGCGTAGTAAGCGGAGGATGCAAGGTCGGAGAGAACGATGGCGGAAGCCCGCCAGAAGGAGATGAAGGTCAACATCACCGTGGTGGCGACGAAGACCTTTATGGCCGGTTTGGAACCTTCGACCGATATAGCCATGCTTCAGAAGGATTGCTTGGACTGCTTATCAGGTAAACCTATTGAAGATAGCATAGGGGAAGGCAGGGTGTGGGGGTTAGCTGGACGGGCTCTTCAGGCCTGCTGGCTCATGCCTCTTTGATTCGGGGTGCGGGGCCTCGGGGCGCGAGGTAGGTGTGGGTGATGCGGTCGTGCCAGCAGAGCGAGTCTTCGTCGAGGAAGACCCAGGCGTAGCCCATGCCGAGAGAAGCGGCCGAGAGGAATGAGGCGAGGACGCGCCAGCGCCGCAGGCGGCGGCCAGCGCGACGTCCATCGAAGCGGGCTAATTCGAGCCGCGCCAGCAGCAATCCGGGCGTCGTGCCTGAGTAAACCACGAGCAGGTATTGGTAGGCGGCCCAGAACAGGCAGGAAAGTCCGGCAGCGAGCCCGAGGATCTGGATTCGCGGCGGACGGATTGCTGTCATCTTCCAGAAAATGAATCCGAACAGCGCGCAGGCGGCCACGATGATGACGCCGTCGATGGCGGCGGAAAAAATGCGCCGTGCCAGGGGCGCACTCTGCAGCGGGATATCGATGCCCGGACGTTTCTCCATCTCCGGCTGCTGGGCAGGCTCAATCGTGATTCCGCCCAAGGCTGGAGGCGGGGGAACAATTTCCGGCGCTTCCAGGATGCGAGGACGATCACGATCCAGGACCGGCTCGGCCAATTCGTCGAGCGGAGCCGCGGGAGGAGTCCAGGAGCGCGGAAACTCGATGATCTTTCCTGTGATCGGGGCTGTGATCGGGGCTGCGGTTGGGTTCTGGGCCGGGGCCGAGGCGGTGTGGGGTGAGGTTGCGGCCTCTTCCGGGGCTCGAGGTTCAGGCGAGGCCGTCGGCATCGGCGCTGGAATCTCAACAGCCTGAGCGGCGCAGTCGGCGAACCCATCCAGGGCCAGCGCTTGATGCGAAGCGGTGGGGAATCTCTGCTGAGAGGTCAGGGCCCCGGCGGGAATGCCACTTGTGCTGCGAGCGGGATCCTCTTCGTCGAAACGCAGCCGTAGTGACGGATAGCGAGGTGGGCGTGGCTTGCGCCGGGCGTGATAACGATTCAGCCGAGCCGCGACTTCTTGCCGCCATCGGGGAGAATCTTCAAGTGCCGACTTGTCGCTATCGCCAGTATCAGGCTCAGGGCTTTCCGCCGCCGCATGCCGGACCGGCGCCTGCGCTCGAGGTGCCTCCAGTTCGTCAGGGGGCGGGGCCGCGACGGGGCGTGCGCCGGCGTCGGTTAGCCAGCGTGGCGAAGCGGCGGAATGCGCTTCGGAAGAGCAGCGGCAGATGTCACCACAAAGCGGACAAGGCATGAATCACAGTCTTACGAAAATGCCAGTCGGAGCCGGCCGGATAACCAGGAAGATGCCATCGGAATCCAAGACCTCGGAGGCTTTGCCTCCCAAGGCTCAGCCGTGCTAAGTTCACACGACTGCTGCCGGTAGAAGCGTCCGAGCGCTCTTTGCACGCGCTCGGATGATCTTGTTCCGACGAATCGTTGTTCCGGCGATCTTTCTTCCGGCGATCTTGGCTCCGGCAATCTTGTTCCGATGACTCTTCGCAACAGATTCCTTATCACGGCGGCGGTGCTTTGTCATCTTCTTCTCGTCCCGCCAATAGTAACCAGCCAGTTGCCGCCTGTGAACGCAGCTGCGACGCCGCACGCCGAAGCGCCACCGGAAAAACCAGTAACCGCTCAGGCAACACCTTGCGCCCTGGCGGCTGCGGCGCAGAAGGAAAGCGGGGACGTCCACACAATATGCGCCATTCAGCAGGAAGAAGAAGGTTCCGTCTACAAGCTGCACGGGGCGGTTGAAATCTACTACGACAATTACGTGCTGCGGGCCGACGAAGCAACCTACAACTCGGACACGAAGGAGGTAACCGCAACCGGACATTTCGCGCTCGACGGCGGTCCCAATGACGACCACATTCGCGCGTCGCACGGCACCTACAATCTGGATCTGGAAACGGGACGCTTTTACGATGTGACCGGGACGACTGGGCTGCGCTTTCACGGCAACCGGGTGATCTTGACTTCCACCGCTCCCTTCGCCTTTACCGGCAGAATTGTTGAAAAGACCAGCCCCGATCACTACCTGGTCTACGACGGCACCATCACCACCTGCGAGTTGCCGCATCCCAAGTGGGAATTCGACGCGCGCAAGGTGGTTGTGGACGTGGGCGGCAACGCCAAGATCTACCGCAGCAATTTTCTGTTGCATGGGGTTCCGATTCTCTATTTTCCGTTCGCGACCCACCCCGTGGAGAAGCAGTCGCGGCAGTCCGGGTTTCTGATGCCGTCGGTGGCGCGGTCTTCCGTCAAGGGCAACGTTCTGGGCGATGCCTACTACTGGGCCATCAACCGCATGATGGACGCCACCCTGGGCGCCGAGTACTTCTCCTTGCGGGGCTGGTCGCAGCGTGGAGACTTTCGGGCTATGCCCACGGAACATTCCTACGTGGTCCTGAACTATTTCGGGGTGATTGACCGGGGCATCGGTACGCCTCCGCTCAAAGAAGGCGGGGAGAATGTGCGTTTGAACTCGCCTGGAACCATCGGTGGTTTCCGCGCCGTGGCCAACATCGACTACTTGAGTTCGTTTCTCTTCCGGCTGGGCTTCAACGAGGTTTTCAGCCAGGCGGTGTATTCGGAAGTGAAATCGCAGGCTTTTCTATCGAAGTCCGCAGACGGCTTCAGTCTTAATGGATTTGTGGAGCGCTACCAGAACTTCCTGAGCACGACCCCGGGACAGGTGGTCACGATTACGCATGCCCCGAGCTTTGATTCCTCCAGCGTGGACCGGCATCTGGGGCGCACACCACTTTACTGGTCGTTCGACGCATCGGCGGCCGGCCTGTCGCGCAGCGAGCCTCAGCAGTGCTCGACCTCAATCTTGATTCCGTCTTGCACACCGCCTTTTCGGACCGGGAATCTGCTCGGGCGATTCGACCTGAACCCGGAGATTTCCTTGCCGTTGCTGTTGCGGGGATGGTCTTTGCGTCCGGCGCTGACGTTGCATGAAACTTACTACACAGAACGGCTGCTGGGAGAAAGCGGGAACAATCCTGCACGGGCAGTAAGCGATCCCATCAACCACCAGGCTCTGGAGACGGCGGTGGAACTGCGGCCACCCACGCTGGAGCGCGTCTTCGACAAAGAATTCCTGGGGCGAAAGTGGAAGCACGTTATCGAGCCGCGCGCCACGTATCGCTTTGTGACCGGAGTGAACAACTTCGCCAGCATTCTGAAGTTCGACGAGCGCGACATCCTCACCGACACCCATGAGGTCGAGTATGGCTTGGTGACGCGCCTCTACGCCAAGCGCACTTCGCAGAAGGCGGAAGATTGCGATGTCATCATGAAGGCACTCATGGTAGGCGGCCCAGCGCCGGAATCGATCATTCCATGGCAGCATCCCTCCACACGAGTGCCAGCGAATGCCCCATGCCAGCCCGGGCCGCAAGTGCGAGAGGTCGTAACCTGGGAACTGGCGCAGAAATATTTTCTCGATCCCACTTTTGGCGGGGCGCTGGTTTCCGGCCAACGCAACGTATTCACCACCACTTCCGACCTTACAGGGATCGCGTTTCTCACCCAGCCCCGCCATCTTTCGCCAATTGTTTCGCGGTTGCGCGTGGAAACCAGCTCACGCACCGACGCGGAATGGGATCTGGATTACGACTTCCAAAACAATGGCGTCAACGCCAGCAGCCTGCTGGCAAACTACCACTTTGGTCAGGTGACCCTTGGTGGTGGCGATGCCATCTTGCAGATCCCCGTGCAGTCTGCAACGTTATCCTCAGGTTCGGCCGAGCCTGCCCGGTTTAACCAATTTCGTGCGGCCTTGGGATATGGCCGCCCCGTCAAGCGCGGCTTTAGCGGCGCCAGCAGTGTTGGCTTTGACGCAGAGAACGGGTCGTTGCAGTTTGTCAGCGCACAGACCACATACAACTGGGATTGCTGTGGCGTGACCATGGAATACCGCAGCTACAGGGTTGCCAACGTGCGCACCGAAAACCTGTTCCGTTTCACCTTTACTCTGGCCAACATCGGCGGTTTCGGCAGTATGCGGCCGCAGGAGCGGCTGTACTAAGAGCAGGGGCCAGTGGCTGGTGGTCAGTGGCCAGCAAGAACGAGTAGCCTTTCTGACCACTGGCCACCTGATCACTGACCACTTTCAGATGGGGCTTGCCTGCTAACATGATGTGCATGCCAGACTTGGGTGCGGATCTCGACGCGAAAGGCGCATCTCTCCAGGCCCACCTGCGCCAGTTGGGACGCCTTCTCATCGCCTATTCCGGCGGGGTGGATTCGGCCTACCTGGCGTGGGCTGCCCATCAAGCATTGGGAGGGGATATGCTGGCCATCATTGCCGACTCTCCCAGCTTGGCGCGTACCCAGCTCGCCGACGCCATTGCTTTTGCCCGGGAGCAAGCGATTCCCCTGGAGGTGATCGCGACCTCGGAACTGGATCGCCCAGAGTACGTCCGCAACGATTCTCAGCGCTGCTTTTTCTGCAAAGATGAACTCTTTACCCTGATGGAAGAATTGCGTCATGAGCGCGGCGTCGATGCCATCGCGTACGGCGTCAACGTTGACGACCAGGGCGATTTCCGTCCCGGCCAGAAGGCAGCGAACGCATACCATATTGTCGCGCCGCTGCTCGATGCGGGGCTCACGAAAGAGGAAATTCGCGCCCTGGCGCGGGCTGCCGGCCTGCGCATCTGGGACAAGCCCGCGTCCGCGTGCCTGTCGTCCCGCATCGAATATGGCCGTCCGGTCACGCGAGAGGCGCTCGAGGTGGTGGAAAAGGGTGAAGAAGCCCTGCGCGCGCTGGGCTTCCGGCAATTTCGGGTGCGGCACCACGGGGAGATCGTCCGCATTGAAATCTCTCGCGAGGAGTTGCCGCGGGCGCTTGATCCCGCTATGGCCGTGGAGTTCACCAGCATTTTCAAAACGCTAGGCTTCAAGTTTGTGACCCTCGATCTGGAAGGCTTCCGTTCCGGCTCGATGAACGCATTGCTGCCCGCGGAGAAGTTGTTCGGCCGGACGGATTGAAGAAGGCCGGGACTCGGCGCAATCCTCCCATTCTCCGTGTTTGGCGATGACACCCCGACGCCTCGCCCTGCGCTATGAGATAATCAACATTCACACTTGCGATGTTGAGGCGGTTTTTGGTGATCTAATCCGACGCTCTTTTCTTCTGCTGCTGGTGGTCTGTTTGGGATGTGTTGCCCAGTCTGCTTCGCCCGATTTAACCAGGAAGATCGAGCGCCAGGTCCGTGCCTACTACAAGATTCCTGCCGAAATTCACATGCTGGTGGGCGTGCCTTCGCCGAGTTCGGAATTTCCCAACTACGAGTCGTTGACCGTCACGGTGGACAGCGAGGGAAAGAAGCCGCAGGATCTCACTTTTCTGGTGTCCAAAGACGGTTCTTCCATGGTGCGGCTGATCAAGTTTGACTTGACCAAGGATCCGCTCGTGGAGACGATGAGCAAAATCAATGTAGCCGGGCGTCCTACCCGGGGAGCCAAGGCATCCAAGGTCATAGTGGTCAATTTCGACGATTTCGAATGCCCGTTCTGCTCCCGCATGCACCAGATACTGTTTCCTGAAATTCTCAAAGAGTACGGAGACCGGGTCACGTTCATTTACAAGGATTACCCGATGACGGAAATTCACCCTTGGGCAACGCATGCCGCCGTGGATGCCAATTGCCTGGCCGCACAAAATGGCGACGCCTATTGGGATTTTGCGGATTACATTCATGCCAACCAGCACGAAGTCAACAACGAAAAGACGCCCGGCGCGCGACTTGAAGCCCTCGACCGCCTCACCATGCTGCAGGGCCAGAAACACAATCTTGACGTCGTGAAGTTGCAGTCCTGCATCAAAGCGCAAGATGAGACTGCGGTGAAGGCGTCGGAGAAAGAAGGGGACGCCGTCGGGGTCGAGGCGACGCCCGAAATGTTCGTCAATGGGGAAAAAATCGACGGGGCAGTGTCCATCAATGAGGTACGGGCCTCGCTGGATCGCGCCTTGAAAGATGCAGCCTGCCCGTACCCGAGCACGCGGCACCGCGGCTGTCGCGCCGGCCTCCAAGTGATGCGGCGAAGCGGTCGTGGTTCTGCAAGCCGCCGTAGCCGACGTCGTGGATCCGCACCTGATATTTGCCGGCGGTCTGGGCGGTGAAGACAATCGCCGGATCGCCGCCTGTCATTTCGACGGCGGCCGAATACTCGATTGCCGCGCTCGATCAAGGAGTTCCAGTTGCGGCTGGAGCGGCGAGCCGAGCCGGGCCGCGCATACTTCGACGCGCACCACTTGCCCGGCGGCGGCGGAGAAAGTCCACAGATCGACATCTTCGCGCGGAAAGATACGGCCGTTGATCGTCACCGGCAGCGTCACCTCGACCGGCAGCGCCGGTGCCGTCCTGTTCCTGTTCGACGACCTCGGGCAAGTCACCCACGATGAATCGCATGGCCGGCGTTGCCCCTTGCGACGTCGAGAGCCGCCACCACCGCGTGCCGAGCGGCGCATCGGCGGCGATGCGAGACGCTGCCGGCGTAGTCCTGGGGATAGGTTTCGGCGGCTGCGCGGCCTCCGCGGTGAGCATCGGCCCCTCGAACCAGATGGTCTCGGTCCGCTGGATCTCGCTGCTGGCGGCGACTCCCGGCCCAAGCATTTGCCAGGGACACTTTTGGTGCAGACACAAACCGCCCACGCGCACCGCGACCGAAGTCCCCTGTTGTCCGCCAGAGGGAAAGATGTACGAGGCACCGGGTTCGTCGGCCCGAAGCGGCGCCCCACCGAGAGGCAAGGAAAACAACGCCGCAAGCGGAAAGCAAGACAACAGCGCCGCACGCGCAGGCCCGACCGCGCTTGGCGTAACCGCCGTGGCCCGACGCTCGAACGGAACGATTCGGCAGCGCGCGGCATGGCTAGACCAACTCCCGAATCAGGCGGCCGCCGCTTGCGATTTTCACGGGCCGGCCTTCGGGCGTGTGGAACTCGTCGTCGGGGTCGATGCCCAGCAGGTGATAGATCGTGGCCGCCAGGTCTTCCGGGCCGTAGCGGGTCGTCGGCCGGCTTCTCGGCCCGGGCGTCCGAGCTGCCGATGACGCGGCCGCCCTGGATGCCGCCGCCGCCCAAGGCCACGGTGAACGCCGGGCCCCCAGTGGTCGCGGCCGGCGTTCTTGTTGATCCGCGGCGTGCGGCCGAATTCGCCGGTGACGACCACCAGCGTCGACTCGAGCAGGCCGCGGTCGGCCAGGTCGCGGAACAGCGTCGACAGCGCCGCGTCGAGCACGCGGCAGCAAGTCGTGTCTTCAGCGTGGTGAAGTTGTTGTCGTGCGTGTCCCAGTTGCTGTGGTCGATGGTGACGCAGCGCACGCCCGCCTCGACCAGGCGCCGGGCCATCAGGCACGACTGGCCCAGCGAGTTGCGGCCGTACTCGTCGCGCAGCGTGTCGGGCTCGGCGTGGATGTCGAAGGCGCCGCTTGGCCGCCGGCGAGGTCATCAGGTCGAACGCCTTGTCGCTGGAAGACGCTCGACCGCGCTGGGCGTGGCGGTTGGCGCCGCGCCTCGGCCGGCTTGCTGATAGCGGTCGACCTGGCGCAGCAGCTCGCGGCGCGCGTCCAGGCGGCTGGCGTGCCAGGGCCGGCGGCGGCACGATGTCGGGCACGGAGAAATCCGGCGCGTTGGGATCGGCCTCGATGACGAACGGGCGCCGCGGCGGAGCCGAGGTAGGCCGAGCCCGGCGCTGGGGTGCATCTTCGGCAGGCAGACGTACGGCGGCACGCCGCCGCGCGGCCCGAGCTTGCGGGCGATGATCGAGCCGTGCGCCGGCCGCTGGTTGTTCGGGCTGAGCGCCGGGTTGAAGCCGGCCGGCGGGAAATAGCCGGTCAGCATGTAGTGGTCGGCCGGCCCGTGGTCGGAATTGTGATGGCGGAACGAGCGGATCAGCGAGAACTTGTCCATTTGCCGGGCCGAGCTGCGGCAGGTGCTCGCCGATCTGGATGCCGGGCACGTTGGTGGCGATCGGCTGGAACTCGCCGCGGAATTCGGCCGGCGCGTCGGGCTTCAGGTCCCAGGTGTCGATGGTGCTCAGCCCGCCGTGCAGGAACAAGAAGATCAGCGAGACGTTGCGCCGACGCCGGCGCGGTCGCCGGCGCTTTCGGCCCGCAGCAACTGCGGGCAAAGCGAATTGACTGCCCAACAGCCCGGCCGTGCCCAGGCGCAGGAAGTCGCCGGCGGGGCAGTGCGTCGCAGAATACGCTGCTGTTGCGGTCATGGCGGTCGGTTTCCATGGTGGGCAAGTCAGCCGAATGCTAATGGTTGAACACGAACTCCAGCGAATTCATCAAGCTCCAGGCCAGGTCCTCGGCGGCCTGGCGCCGATCGGCGGATCGCCAGCAAATGCTCGACCGCGACGGCGCGCTCTTCGCCGGTGGGCAAGCGGCTGTAAAACGTCAGATACAACTCCTCGACCAGCGGTTCGTCGGCCGAGATGCTCGCGACCAGCCGGGCGACGCGTCCGGTCGCGTGCCTCAGCTTGGCCTGGATCTCCGGCGAGTTCAGCAGGTGCAGCACCTGCGCCACGCTCGGCTCGTCGTTGCGCTCGCACTCGCAGGCCGAGTCTGCGCACCGGCCGGCCGAACAGCTTCAGGAAATAATGCGGCACCTTGCTGTCCCAGAGCTGGATCGCCCGGTAGCCCGCGCGGCACGCCCGCTGAACTTCTCCGCCACGCCCGTCGTCTGGCAGACCATGTCGAGCAGCACCTCGGCGTCGCAGGCGTTTGAACAGCGCCGCGAATAGTTCTGCTCGTCGTGCTCGTTGGTCGCGTTCGGCTGTGCCGAGAGCTGATAGACCCGCGACGCGGTGATGGTGCGGATCAGCTGCCGCAGGTCGAACTCGCTGCTCGACCAGATGCCGGGCCAGGGCGTCGAGCAGTTCGGGATTGCTCGGCGGATTGGTGGCCCGCACGTCGTCGACCGGCTCGACCAGGCCGCGGCCCAGGAAGTGGGCCCAGACGCGATTGGCCAGGTTGCGGGCGAACCAGGGGTTGTCCGGCGAGGTCAGCCAGTCGGCCAGCAGCCGGCCGGCGGTCGCCGCGGCCGGAGCGACGTCGGCGCATCGACCTGGCGGCGCCAGCGCGTGGGCGACGATCTTCTCGCCGGTCCGCGGATGCTTGGGTCGGCCTGCGCCCGCGGCCAGAGATGGTTCGCCGCGCGGGCGATTTCGTCACGGCGACCGGGGTGAAAAAGGCCTGCATGCCGTAATAATCGGTCTGGCTCCAGCGGTCGAACGGATGATGATGGCACTCGGCACAGGCGATGCGCACGCCCAGGAACACCTGCGACAGCGTGCTGGCCGTCTCGCCGGGCTTGGTCGACGACCTTGTAGAAGTTGGCCGCGGGCGTTTCGTCGAGCGGCCCTTCGGCGGTCAGCAGCTCGCGGGCGAACTGATCGAGCGGCTTGTTGGCGGCCAGGCTGTCGCGAATCCAGCGGTAATAGGCGTAGGCCCGCCTTGTGCCCCAGGCGCCTGCCGATCCACGCGCAGCAGGTCGGCCCATTTCAGCGCCCAGAAGTCGGCGAACTCCGGCCGGTCGAGCAAGCTCATCGACCAGCCGTGCTGCGTCGGTCGGCGCTGTGTCGGCCAGAGAAACGCGCGTGCTTCGTCGGCGGTCGGCAAGCGTGCCGATCACGTCGAGGTAGACGCGGCGGAGGAACTCGGCATCGCTCGGCCGGCCCGGACGGCAGCGATGTTCAGCTTGCGCAGCTTGCCGAACACCAGCGGATCGATGAAGTTGTTCGGCCGGCAGCGCCGGATAGCGGTCGATCCGCTCGGCCCGCGGAATCAGGGCCCGGAACACATCGACAGCGTTCATGTAGCTGGCCATGACGGCGACCTGCGCCGGGCGTCTCGCCGGCCGTGACCAGTCCCGTCGCGTCGACCGAGGCCAGGGCGTCGTTGTTGGACTGGAAGCGGGCGTGGGCCGTCACGTCGACTCGCGGCCGTCGCTATAACCGGGCGATCGACGCGCAGTTGCTGGCTCGGTTTTCAGTCGCCAGCAGCCGCTCGCGCGGCTCGACGCGGATGGCCGACGACCGTTCGGGTCGTCAGCATCGCCGAACGGAGTCCCGGCGGCGATCCAGCCGCGAAGGGTTTCATATTCGGCTGAGTCCGCGCGCGAATCCGAATGCCGCCGCCGTGCGCGCATGCCGCCGGACGGCTTGCCAGCAGCAGGCTCTGTTCCGGCGGCACGCGCGGGCAGACGCGCCGGCCGCGGCCTTCCTTGGTCAGGGCGGCGAAATCGGCGCCGGGTCGAAGCCGAAGACCGACAGCTTGAAGCCGTTCTGACCCTCGCCTTGCCGTGGCAGCCCGACGCGTTGCAGCCGAAGCGGCTCAGCAGCGGCTCGATGTCGTTCTCGAAATCGACCGCGCGCGGCTCGGCCGTGCCCGAGACGATCACCGAGACGTGCAGCGTTTGGCCGCCGACCGCAACATCGAGCGTGCCCAGCTCCGTCGGCGACGGCCGACACCGAGTCCGGCGGCGCTGACCCGGCAGATCTGAGGCGACTGGACGTGTAGCTGGCTTGCGAGGTCAGGTCGACCACGCGGCCGTCTGGCCGCTGCCCTTGCACCAGCAGCGTCCAATGGGAGCCCGGCCCTGGAGCGTCACGACCGGCGGATCGATCGAGAGTGCTCCGATGATCGCCGGTCGCTCGGCCGCGTTCAGGCCGCCGGCCGCCAGGAGCCATGCGAGCAGCACGCCGAGCAATCTGCTGGCTTTCATAAATGCGGCTCGCGGGTGAACGGTGCTACTTTATGAACGATAGGCGGGACGACGCTTTGCGTCGCGTAATCTGATTGCCCCACGATGGGGACGACGCCGTGGGCGCCGACCAGGTTCCTAAAGCATAAACCATCCCTTATGCTTTTAGAAGAGTCGAAGCTGCTGCGGCAGGCAGCGAAAGAAAGATCGGCCCTTGCTCGGATCGATGACGATCCTGCTGGCGGTCGCGTGGATTGTCGACGATCCGATCATTCGCGGCCGCGTCATCCTCCCCGACGTCGCTGATGATCGGCACCTTGTCGCCGCCGCGTCACCATTTATTTTTCAGGGTTAAACTTCCGAAAATTGGTCGTCTCGTTATACTCGCTGGGAGGGCGATTCGGTCGAGCTCGCCTGCCCTGGTGCCCGCCGAACGATCGACGTGGATTTACTGTTTTTATGAAGCCGACAAAACACATCGCCGTGTTGATCGAAACCTCCCGCGCCTACGGGCGGGGCTGCTGCGCGGCGTGACGCGGTTTCATCAAGAGCACAAAACCTGGTCGATCTCCTTCAAGCCGCAAGACCGTGGCACAAGCCTGCAGCGGTGGCTGAAGACCTGGCAGCGGAGACGGAATCCTGGCCCGGGTCGGCACTCCCGACGATGGCCTCCGAAGTATCGGCCACCGGTTTGCCCTTCATCGACCTGCGCGGCGCGAGCCGGCCGTTGGGTTTGCCGGGGTTCGGCTGCGAAAACGCGAGATCTGCCGTTTGGCGTTCGAGCATCTTATAGCAGCAGGGACTGCGGCAATTTGCCTTTGTCGGCGAGCCCGTCGGCTTTCATATCTACGACGACGAACGGAGCGTACGAGTTTTCAGGATCGTCGAGAAGTCGGGGGTCCCATGCCACGTCTTTCGGCACCGACGCCGCGGGCGCGAGGCCATCAAGCTGGCAAGGCGAACAACGGCGATCGCCGTTGGATCGGCGAATTACCGAAACCGATCGGCATCTTGGCGGTGCACGACGACCGAGGCATGCAAATTCTCGAGGCCTGTCGGACGCTCGACATCGCCGTGCCCGACGAAGTGGCGGTCCTGGGCATCGACAACGACGAATTCCTCTGCAACCTGGCGATCCCCTCTCTGTCGAGCGTCGATCCGAACAGCGAGCGGATCGGGTACGAAGCCGCGATTCTGTTGGATCGCATGGTTGACCAGCGGGCACGTTTCACCGGGTCACGCTACTTTCCACCGGTCGGCGTAGTCGCCCGGCAATCGACCGACGTGCTGATGGCTCACGACCGCGACGTGACCGCCGCCATCCGCTTCATTCGGCAGTATGCTTGCCAGCGGATTACGGTGAAAGACGTCGAGCGTCAGGTGGCCTTGTCGCGATCGTTGCTCAATCGCCGGTTCAAACAAGTGGTCGGTCGAACTCCGAAGGCCGAGATCGTGCGCGTGCAAATCGAAAACGCCAGGCAACTGCTGGTCGACACCGATTTGCCGGTCGCCGAAATCGCCGCGCTCACCGGCTTTTCCGAATCGAAGTATTTCATCGCCGTCTTCGATCGGCACGTGGGCGCCACGCCGCGATCCTTCCGCGTCAAGAACGGACGCTTCAACGGCCTGTCGGACAACTCGAAGGAAGCGCAGTCAAAGAGCCGATTCAGGCCTCCGGCTGCACTCAATACGAGCCGCCGAACCACCAGCCCGTCGCGGCGATTGCCAAGGTATTGGTGCGTGGCCGGATGGATCTCGACGCTTATGGCATGCACCGAGCCGTCGCACATGACCATGTTGAATATGCCCGAATGGGCGCTGCCGAACGAACAATAATTTGTCAGGCCATGCGTATCGGTCAGCGGCGGCAGGGCGGTAAACCGCGCCAGATTGTTGGCAAAGCCGGTGAACAATCCTTCGTCGTCACCCCCATCCAGGCCGTTCTCGTAATTGTCGGGGTTGAGATATTTTTCGCCTGCCAGATAGGTAATGCTCAGGCCGTCTGTGATTTGGCGCAGCGGTGGATTGCGCGGCAGCGCGACGCCGGTCAGTACGGATTGGCCATTTGCCTGGATATCGCAGGTCAGAGTTTCGCCGGGGCCGTACCTTGCGACCAGTTCCCCGGAAAGAAACCGTTGGGACATTCGCAAGGACCTGTCGATGGAAACCCAGGGGACGGTGTCGCCGACATTGACTGCGTAGTCCAGAGCGCCCAAGTGCCGCTGCCGCTGACGGTTGTGTTGGCGAATGGCCAACTGGTTCGGTCGGCGGCCAGTTCAGCGGCAGCCGGGCGTCGGCTGGGGCAGCGCAGCCTGCACGACGGGTGTATTACGCGCTGGATAATCGACGCGGCTTTGGCCCGTTGGCTCAGACCAGCGGAAGGTAAGTCATGCAGCGATTGCTCCTCCATGTATGGCAAGATGTTGTAGGTCCAACCGCCGGGCTGGTGCACCAGCGAGCCGAGATCGGGATCGCCTTCCCAGTAATAACCCCAGCCATTGGAGGGATACTTCTGGACGGCCGCCACATGGTGTAGCAAACGCAAGACCCATTTGCTTCAAGTTGTTTTGGCATTGCATTCGCCGCGCAGCCTCGCGCACCGCTTGCACGGCCGGCAGGAGCAGCGCGACAAGGATGCCGATGATCGCGATGACCGTCAAAAGCTCGACGAGGGTGAATGCGCTTTGCGCCCGGCAGGGCGCGAGCCGGTCTGCGGCTCACGGAGCACCTTCCGATGATTTCCTGGGGCACTCCACGGTTTAGTCAATTCCTCTGCGACGACTCAAGAAGTCTCATCCGGACGCCGTGCGGCGATCAGCACTTCCTGGCAATCGCAGCCCGACGTCAATCGCAGATTTTTGCGTTCAGGCCCGCCGCCTGCGGGCAGCCAAGAACAGGCCGAAGGCCCCCAGGCCGAATAGCAACAGCGATCCCGGCTCGGGCACGCTCTGGATCAACAAATTGTCCAACGTGCCATAGACGTTATTACCGCCACCAGCCGCGTAATTGCCCACGTTGAAGGTGTTGGCGTCGGTGAATACGCCGTTCGCCAGCGAACCGCTGGTGAAGGTGACTGGCGAACCGTCGAACAGCACGTTGGAAATGTTCCCGGTGATCGTGTTCACTTCGTATTGGAGATTATGGCCGCCCGAGGTCGGAAAAATGGCATCGGTCGCCGCGTCGACTTTCACGCTGCCGCCAAACGACTCAACCAATAGCAGCTTGCCGCTGGGGCTGTAAGTAATGCCATCTGGCTCCCGGCGTTGAGCAGAGTCGGTGGCAAATGTGCTGTTGAAAAATCCTAACGTGATTCCGCGAGTAATGCCGGACGCTCCGACAGTGAGCGGATCGCCGCTGAGGGACGACGTCATGCCGTTCAAATTCAGATCGGCCGAAACGACAAAGTCGACGGGTTTGACGTAGCTGCCAGCCGAAGCCAGGCTGATGCCCCACGCCGTCTTGGCCGACCACCGCGACGTTACTTACGGGATTGGCAGTTCCGCCATTCGTGCCGCCGCCGATCCGGAACGGGCTGTTCTGATTGACGTAGCTGCCGCCGGGCAAGTTGATGTTGGGTGTATGGCCGGACAGGGATGTGTTGTCCGCCGCGGTATACGAATCCTGGACGATGACGATAGCCAAGGCCGCCGGGTCGAAAATCCCATCGCAACGAGGCTGACAAACAGAACTGAGCGCTTCATGATGTTCTCCTGGAAAAGGGGGTAACGCTTACAACTGAAAAACAATGGTCAAAAATCGATTGCGGGTCCAAGTCGCCGCAGACTTGCGGCCCATCCCTCCGACTTCCGTTTTCCGTTTTCCGTTTTCATCCTTCATCCTTCATCCTTCATCCTTCCGCCTTCCTACGGAGCCGCCTCCAGCCTGGCGCCAATCCACGCGCCGTGGTCCGCATGGATTCCGTCGCCGGCACTTGTGCAAACCAACGTCAGATATTCGGCATCCGGCCCGAGGGCTTGGTTGACTCGAAAGGTTCGTCCGCCCCCGGTCAGCGGCGTGCCAACCGCCGACCGCACGAAGGGGTGTCCGTCCGCAGGCCCAATTTCGCCGGGGAGCCGTCGACGATTGCCGCCAGCGGTTTGGTCCGCGAGGAGACGAGCACGATCAAGTGAACGCTGCCGCTGCCCGAGACATGCTTGATAGCGTCGTCGTTGACGCCAGCCGCATCGCAGATGAAACGCAGCGACTGCCCCTGCCGTTTCCAGGCCGTCGCGGATCTCGGGCAGGCTGAACGTCAAGACGGAGTTGGCGTGCATGCCGATACCCTCTTCGATTTTTGCAAATCTCACGTCATCGCCATCGCCGGTGAGGCGCAGTCCCTGGATCGTTGAGCCACGAGGCCGTCGTTCGCCACTCGATAGGCCGCGCCGCCATCCCAACCGACCGAGGTGAAATCGAATTGGATGTCCGGTGCAATTTCCACGAGCGGCGGACCGCCGTAAATGACGCGGGAGACGCCGAGGTCATTGAAATCCGCCCTCGGCGCCGAACGTTCGGTGAGCATGGCTTTGGCCAAAGGCGTGTGCGGCCGATCGTCGAACAGGTTGCCCAGCCAAACCTTCGTGACCCCTTCGGCCTCATCGCGCGGCCGATCGGCCGCCTGTGATTTGGCACCCGCGACCGACCGCGCCGCTGCGGTAAACCGATCTGCCTCGAACCGAATTTTGGTCGTGGGCTGGCCTGGCGCCACGCGAGCACAGCCTGGCCGACGCCCACCCGTACGGTCGCCGCGGATGACCTGGCATCGCTCGCGGCCGGACGTTTCACTTCCACCGCGCCCTGCGACACCTGCACATCCGTCTTGCCGTCTGCTGCCACCTCGACGCCGAATTCGGTCCCCAGGTCGACGACTTCCGCGGTCGGCGTGACGACCGTGAATCCGATCGCCTTGGGCGGCACGGTCGCGATCAACTTGCCGCGGTCGAGTTCGATCCGACCGCGAGACACGACCTTCAAGCTGGCCGGAGCTTCGACCACCACCCGGGCGCCACCGGCGAGCGTAAACTCCGCGAAGCCCGCGATCAGTTCGAGGGGGGCGTTCTCGACGGGCATTCCAATTTGCGGCGCAATTTTCCGCCAGCGGGGTCCACGGGCTCCCGTCAGCCGCGCCGCTGGCTGCTCAACGATGGCGTCTCGCCGGTCCTGAAACACCCGCACAGCGGTCGCCAGCCCCGCGAATGCGCTAACCACCACGGTCAGCAACAAACAGCCGACTGTAAATTCACCCCCCGGCAGGACTCGAATCGCAGCTCCCAGGAATCCGAGCAGCGGCGATTGCGCCGGCCTGTGCGTCGGCGCCGAGTTCGACGGGCGGTCCGCTCGAAGTCGGGCGGGCGGCATCCGTTATCCGTGATTCCGACGAGGATTCGAAGGGCGCGGTCGGAGAATCGACCAGCGCCTGGCCGCGGTGTCGCCAGAGCAACTTCGCATGCAGGCTCAGATAAGCCAGGTATGCCTTGCGGGCCCCCTCGCTGGCTTGCAGCAGTTGGTCCAAACGATCTCGGTCGGAGGTCGTTGCGAGGCCGTCACACATGCGATGGGCCAGGTGCAGCAAGTCGCTCCAATCGTCGTCTGCCTGACGAGACCGTCGATTCATGGCGTGCTCTCCGTCGCCAGTCGCCGCTCGATACATTGCATCAGCATTCGCCGAACGCGGTGCAGCCGCATGTAGAGACTGGCGGCATTGATGCCCAGCCGCTCGGCGACTGCTCGGTGCTTGGCATCCTGGCCGTAGCACTGTTCGATCAGTTGCGCCGTTTTCGGTGCAGCTTCCGCCAGGCATTTTCGCAGTGCCTGATCGCGTGCGCCGTCAATGTCCACCGCGCTCGACTGAGAGTCTGCGAGCATTTCCAGCGTCTCGTTCGACAACGAGACGCCGCTGCGGTCGGAGCGCCGCGAAAAACTGAGGACCTCGAGCCGGGCGATTCCGCAAGCCCAGGCCACGAAATCGCGTGGCCGTCGTACTGGTCCCATTTCCGCCAAAGGATCAGGCTGGTTTGCTGAAATACTTCCTCAGCATCGTCATGGTTCGCCAAGAGCGAGACGATGTAGCCGAAAACCCGGTGCTGAAAGCGCACAAAGCATTCGGCGAACGCATCTTGTGGTGTCAGTGGCATTGGCGTTACCAGGGGACAGCCAGTCGGGAGAAGGGGCAATTCTCGGATCGGCACTAAGATCTTGGGGACAAAACGCCGGGGACTGTCCCTATTTTTCGGTGCCTTGGGAGAAAAATGGGACTGTCCCCGTCTCCGTGGGCGTTTTGTCCCCAGGCACTAAGTATCGTCGCGCAATGCAAAAACCTAACTTTCCCGCGGCCGGTTCGGCGGAGAGTTGTGTAACTCGGCAAGGTCCTGCCGAATCCCCCGGCCGCTTGTCGCGCCGCTTTCGTCAGAGGCGCCTTTCCCCCACCGCCGGGTGGGATGGCTTTATTTCCGTTCGCCGCCGCGGGGACTTGCAGCGGCCGCCGCCGCCAAGAATGAATAGCAGTCTCACGGCCCATGTCACTATTTTTGGCAAAAGAGATGTATTTTCTTGTTTTCCGTGAGGGGTTTTCGCAAATAAAGTCGTTTAACAGTATCCCGAACTAGCATGTCTGAGAAACTGCGGATGGATTCTTTCGATGACCGAGGCTGGCAATCCCGACTCTCCCCAGCAGGCCGCCGCCGCCCGTCAGCCACGAGCACGATTCGTCTCCCAGTACCGAGTTCGTGTCGCTGTTCCTGGCCGACCAGCGCCGGCTTCATCGCTACATCGTCATGCTGCTTTCCTCGCAACAGGACGCCGACGACTTGTTGCAGGAGACGGCGATGGTGTTTGCGCGGAATTCGGCGAGTTCCAGGTCGCTGCGGACGGAACTTCTACTACTTGGGCCTGCAAGATCCGGCCGCATCCGTTGGTCTTGGAGTATCGCCGCCGCAAGGGGCGCGGGCCCCGCTCGACGAAGACGTGCTGGAGCTGTTTGCCCAGCTTTCGACTCGGGACGAATCGATCTTGGAAGTTCGCTCTGCCGCCCTGGAGCAATGCCTTGGCAAGCTCACGTTCGGGGATCGCCAACTGATCGAGCGTTGTTACGCGGATCAACTCAAGGGCCGGGAACTGGCCCTCGAACTGCCGGCCCGAAAAATCAATTTACCGTTCCCTGGGGCGGCTCGTCGCACGCTCATCGAGTGCGTGCGCCGATTTCTCGCCTCGGCCGAGCGCAGGAGCCTAGTGAATCTCTCCTATCACGATGCGGCCAGTTGAACGCTCTGCTGGACTATTGGCAGGTGGCAAACTGGCGGGCACCGATCGCGGCCAGTTGAACACGTCTGCTGCCTCCAGCACGGAAGCCCAACAGGCCTATCTGGACTATTTCAGCCTGCACGCCGGCATGGCCTTCCACTACTCCGTCGAGCCGACGACGACGGGCGTGGACCGGCCGCTGTCGTCGCCCGGTGCCACGCCGCAATCGTCCGAACTGCCGCTGGCGACCGGACCGTCCCAGCCGGGTTCGCTCCCCGCTCCGCCGCAGCCGGACGGCGCCCGCCGCGCCGATCGAGGGTTGGCCCTGGTTTCCGGGCAATGCCTCGCCGCGCTTGTTGGCGGCGCTGGTGCTGACCGGATTGGGGCATACTTTGGTTTTCTGCTCGTCGGCGTGATCTGGCAGCGGGCGCACCAGGCGGAGTCGACTTCGCAAACGGCGGTCGCCGGCGGCGGTCAACAGGTCGCCCGGCTGACGTCTGCCGATGATTGCCGGTGGAAGATTCCCGCTGCCGCTCCGGCCGCCGGCGACCCGCTGGAGACCCGGCCTTTGCAGTTGACCAGCGGCTTGATCGAAATCCAGTTCGCCGGCGGCGCGAGCGTCGTCCTCGAACCCGGCCGAGTTCATCCCGCAATCGTCCGAGCGAGGCCTGCTCAAACAAGGCCGGCTGTTGGCCCACGTTCCGCTGCACGCACGGCTTTACGATCCTGACGCCGTCGGCGGAAGTGATCGACCTGGGGACCGATTTTGGAGTCGAAGTCGACAGCCAGGGGGACACGGACCTGCACGTGATTCGTGGCCGGGTTGAATTGAAGTCGACCGCGTCTTCGGCCACGACCAGGACGGCACCCGCTGCTCGCAAACAGCAAGTGGTCGCGGGCCAGGCGGTTCGCGTCTCGGCCAATGGCGACGCCGCGTCTCCGATTCCGCTGGATCGCAGGCGTTTCGAAGCGCGCGGGCCGCTGCGGCTCGATCCCTGCCGGCCCCTGCGGCGCGTTACGCCTCGCCGGGGCTCACTTTCACGAGAATCCGTTGCCGGAAGGGCAGCCGATTTGGTTGGGCAACTTGTTCGACGATTTCGCCTTCACCGGCGTGTCGCTGGCCTCAGCCCTCAGAAGCGACGAATTCCGGGCCTAAGCGGAAGGCGCTGGTCGCTGGGAGTGGATCGCGTGCTCTTTATGCCGGCGGTCCCGTCAAGGAAATCGCCCGTTACA
>CAWIIH010000005.1:0-199114 GCA_963836115.1 uncultured Acidobacteriaceae bacterium
GCAATAGAGCAAACGCTAGAAAATCTCCCGGTTCCGCCAATGGCGATTCGTCTTTTTCAACGTACTCCACAGAAACCAGTTTCCGTTTTCCTTCTGACGTGCGGCGATCCGCGCCAAGGTAAATCTCGAGCGATCCGTTCGCGTATTCCTTTTGAATTTCTAGCACCAGTCAAATGTTTCTTCTGCTGGTATGCTTCATCACGATGTCGATGATGCCCAACAGTGTGATGAAGTAACCCTTCATCAGTTTTTGCATCTCTGTGCCGTCAATCAAATCTTCATAGTCCGCTACGCGCACCAGAGAGCATATGGCCTGCAAACCAGCGGCATGGGGAATCGGCCCAAGCCTTTCCAGTAGCGGCTTGATCCGGTCCGGCCTTGCCCATCGCAAGCCATTCATGTGTAGATGTTTCCTTTTACCTAACCCCACTCGCCACTCTGACTCGCACTGTTGCCATTGATCTTCGCCTCCAAGAAAACCAGCGAGCACTACGAGGTCTTTTCCTTCGTGCCCAGTCTCATCAAGATAGGCGGTCAGCATGAGCACCCACTTCGGGGACGGTCATGGGGTGTTTCAAACACTTCACATACCTGCACTCAGCTTTCTCGCTTCCCGGCATAAACCCATACTCACAGAATCGACAGTGATTCGTCAAGTATATTCATGCCGCTTAGCGCCAAAATCGAATTTAATCTATGGGGCTCAACAACTTGCGGGCAAAATCTTGAGCCGTAAGGAGTTAGGCTGGTGGAGTGGGGTGTCAAAGAGCGTGGGTGAAACCTATAGCATTGGCTAGCACGCGGCTTGCGTCAAGTCTACAAAAGTAGGTAGTGGTCAGTTTCCCGTTTGCCCGTCCACCAACGTGACCGCCAATACCCAGACACACCAGCAAGATCCAATTGCTTGACGTCAAGATTACCGTTTTAGAAGGTCCCTGAATCCTCGGTGTCCCCGCGCTACTAGCAGGTTCACCACTCGATCGGCTTCTGCCCTGCTGCGCTCATCGGCTTTCACGGCTTCGCTGATGATGCTTTGCGGACTTTCAGCCCAGCCGTGTATTGCCCATCCGTCGTGATCCTCCTCGAAAATGATGCCCAGGCCGCGCACAGCTTCGTATGGATACTCAGGCGCGAGTTCCGCCAAGCGCTTCACCACCGCGAAATCGGCGATGATATGTGCGGAACGTTTCTATAACCGTAACGAGCTGGCGAATTGCCCAGTCATCGGGAAATTTCTTACTTGCGAACCACCAGCCGAAGCCGCCCAATTCCTCCCGCGACGCATTCACGTGCTCCATACCCTGCGCCACGCGGTATTCCCAGAGATCCATAAGGCGCTTCTGCACGCCGCGATCTAGCTCCCCGGCTTCTTCCTGACCGAGATGCCATCCTATATCGCCAAGGGTCTGTGCTTTTAGCGCGGGGCTGGCTTTCGCGAAGAATAACGTCAGCAACGGATCGTCGAGTTGAATTGCTCTCGCTGCGTAATACTGCATAAAGTGGTTGCCCAAGGATCGCAGGTCACTTCGCTTACCTCGGTGGCGTTCGCCTGCAGCGCATTGATGGCCCGCTCGTACCGGAACGCATCGCGGGCAGCATCGCTAGCGAAAGGGCGGCTAAAACGCAAGGTATGCGTTCCATGCGAAGCGGTCGAGGTGTCGCAGGTTGCCCCCTTCCGGGGAATAGTGCAGGGAGCTGTCGCTCCCACCATCCCTGATCAAGCCAGCGTCAGCAGGCCGAATTGCATGCCGTACATCTCTCGAACCGCAACGGAGTTGTCCACCTTGGGATCGAGATGCGCGGCGAGCAGGTTAAAGACTTCTGGCAGTCCTTGAGCATCAACCTTCAGGCCCTTTGCCGAGAGCTTGAGCCAGCGTGCATAGCGCATGACGGCCTCCAGGCCGACCGGCCTTGTGCTGTTGAGTGCCAGCATGCCGAAATCCGTTTTCTTGCGGTATTCTGCTTCATCTTCGTCGCTTGGCGAAGGATTCTCAGCGATGAGCTCCAGCGCCGGCCAGAATTCGGTATGGCGTGACGTGTCGAGCCTGTCGGTATGCAGGAAAAGCTCCGTAAGAAAGCGAGCCGAGGACATGTGAGCCCAGCTCCAACCGGGATCTTCGTCCCACTCGAAATGCTCAGGGCCCATTTTCCTGGTATTGGTCAAGAGCCATGCGATGGTCGCCGCGACCTTGTACGCGTCGAACTGCCGCTCGCTTTTGAGAGCGCCAGTGAATGCGTCGAGCATCGACCGGAGGTAGGTCGGGTGTAGCTCTAGGAGTTGGAACGAGGCTAGATTGTCACTGAAGAGCGCAGGATCTTCCGAAACCCATGCCTGCAATTCCCCTCCTATGCCCCGCGGCTCGGCATTTCCGGATGGTTTCTGCGGCGGAGGAACCCATTTTTTCAGGTACGCGACCAAGTCCGAAATCGAAAATTTCTTCAGGTCCTCCAGGCTGATAGCGCTTATGTGACTCATCGCGCGCGCGCTGCCAACGGAAAATGCAGGACGCGGCGGCCCGTACTTCGCAAGGAGTTCATCGAGTTGCCTCGTCCGCTCGTCTCCCGCAATACTTTTCAGCGCCGTCAGCCATCCTAGCCGCCACTCGTCTGCTATCCAGCGCTCAGCCGCCTCGCGCTTGTCGCCTTGAGCCTTCAGGAAATCGGAGTACTTGCTCAGATCGGGGCCTGCATCAACCATCGACAACAACTTGTTTCGCACGTCCTCTGAGAGGCTTGCCGCAACCTTGGAGAGGAAGTCATTAAACTCCGGGTTCCCCCGTTGATCTTTGTAAAGTGTCTCCTGTGATGCCAAGCCATTCACAAAATCCGCAGGCAAGTCGTTAGCATGGGACAGGGCGTAGTATTCCAACCGCCGGAAAATCGGCCAGGGATATTTCCCGAAAACCTGGAGAACCGTTTCATAGCTGGCGACTTGGACCACTTGCACGGCCGCGTCCCGCACGCCCGAAACTAGGGTATCCATGAGGTCGCCGAAGCGTCCCGAGTCAACGCGCGGTCTCCAGATGAGCGAGAAATCATCCCCATCCCCGCGCTCATTCACGTAAATGCCAACGGCCACATTCAACTTCTCTGAAAGCAGGGCCAGGAATCTCCCCGGTGTGGCTTCGGTCAGCGGTTTCGACACTTGTTGTAACAATCTTTGAATACTCCATGAATCGACGGGCCCTACAGGAGTCCCGCTCCCACGTAGCGGACGACCATCGATCAGGCGTTCTGCTGCCCCTTCTGCTCGTTTTGGAGCGGCTTCAACTTGCAGCACCGGATTCAGGAGCGCCAGCGCCGCATCGCTCCGCCCGCTTGCAGCCAGGTTAACGATCACGGGAACGATCTTGTGCTCATACAGGTGATAAAACCGCTGTTGCTTCGAGGACCATTTTGCCTCAGCTAGCGCGACCTCAGCCGCAAAATCAACTGGCAGCTCGGCGGCAATCTGCAGTAATGCCTGATGAACATAGTGATTGTCGCTCTCGTAAGATTTTGCATCGATTGCGGCGAATACAGCTTCAGGAGCAATCGGCGCCATCCGTATTAGATACTCGCCTTCCGGCCATCGCGGAAATCTGATTGAAGTTTTTTCGATTATCGCTGCCGGGGGATGCGAGAACCGACCCCTTTTCTGAAGCGGCGCGATCCACTCCGGACTGTTGAGCTGAGCGAAGAAATACTGGTAGTTTTCGCCGCCTTTCTTAATGACTTCCAGCGCTTTATCAACTAACTCGTCAGTGACCATGCTCGCCCTCCCTTACCAACGCATCCAGGGCGTCAAGGTCTTCGACCGCCGTCGGCTGCAACCGGCGAAGAAGAACGCCTTCGATGAAAATCATGTGGTGTACGAATTCGTCTCGGTTAACATCGTCTTGTCGGTTGTGCGCGACCATCTTGAAGTAGCTATCCGCCTCCATCCACCCGGCAACCTCGTTCTCCGAGATGTCCACGGGTAGCGCCTGACCCGGCCCTGACAGGCCTGGTGAGGGTCTCCGCAGTTCTTTTTTCCGCCTGCGGACGGTTATCCTCCAGCCATTCGAAGAACCTACCAAGCTCGCCCAACACAGCCCGGACTGCGCCATCTACCGCGTTGAGCGGAGATGTTTCTCCAAATCCTTGTACCCGCACCGCGAGAAAGGCTTGCCTGACGGGTTCGATGCGATTCTTCATGCCGTCGCCAGCTGGCAATTGCTCGCCCTCGGTGAGCAGTGAAATCTTCTCTATTAACTCCCGCATGGAATGGGCTGCCAGTGGGAAACGGCTAGGATTTTCATTATCGTAGAAGACCCGAAGGCCACCATCGTAAATACGCGCGAGTTTTTCGCTTCTGCGTGCTAGACATGCAACCAGCGCTTTTTGCTCAGCGGTACTGGGCATCCGCCTCGGCCTTCTTTATGCGGATTCTTCTTCTTGTAGGTTACTGATTATTCTGCCACAAAGAACGTTGGCGACAAGGCACTGGCAAACGTGAGCCGTCCACCATGCAGCAAAGTTAATCGCGGAGTGCGGGTTGCCATCGGGACAGTCGGGGGCGGCGGCCCCACATTTGTTGATCAGCACACAGCGGGCTTTACTCGACGGCTGACAGCTCTAGTTAATGTCGAACTGCTCCTGATGCAGCGCGGGATCGCTTTTCACGATGATGGTGCGCTTGGTCAGTTCTTCCATCTCGTTCAGCAGGCGGCCGTTGTTGGACTTCAGCTCTTTGGCCACATCCGGATGCACGCGCAGCATTACGTCTTCGTGCTCCAGGTGCTTGGCGATCTTGCGCATCTCCACGTAGATTTCGTTGCAGACCGTGGTCACCGATTTCACGTAGCCGGTGGACTGGCAATAGGGGCAAGGCGCGCCGATGGTGCGTTCGAGCGATTGCTTCACGCGTTTGCGGGTAATCGCGACCAGGCCGAAATCGTTGAACTGCAGAACTTTCGACGGCGCGCGGTCGTGGCGGAGTTCTTCTTCGAGGGCCTGCATCACGCGCTGGCGGTTGCGGCGTTCGTCCATATCGATGAAGTCGATGATGATGATCCCGCCCAGATCGCGCAGGCGAACCTGCCGCACGATCTCCTTGATCGCGTCCACGTTGGTTTTGACGATCGTGTCTTCCAGTCGCGAAGTCTTGCCCACGTACTTGCCGGTGTTGATGTCGATGGCGACCAGCGCCTCGGTCTGGTTGATCACAATGTAGCCGCCGCTCTTCAGCCACACTTTCGACTTGAGCGCCTTGTCCATCTCTTCCTTCAGGCCGAATTGCTCGAACAGTGGCGTCTCTTTTGTATAAAGCTTGACGCGCTTGACCAGCCCCGGCTGGAAGCGGTTGAAGAAGCGGAGAATGCGTTCGTACTCCGGTTCGGTGTTGACCCAGATTACGGAGAAGTCGCTGGTGACCTGATCGCGCAGCACGCGCTCCACCACGTTGAGATCGTGATAGATCAGCGCCGGCGGCTTGGAAGCCTCGGCGCGACGTCTTGATGTCGTTCCACAGGCCTTTGAGGAAGCGGATGTCGGCCCGCAATTCGTCTTCGCCCGCGTTCTGCGCGGCGGTGCGCACGATGAAGCCGCCGTGGCCGTTGTCGCGTTCGCTCATCACGATGCGCTTCAGCCGCTGCCGCTCTTCATCCGAGGCGATCTTGCGCGAAACTCCGGTGTGGTTCACAGTCGGCATGTAGACCAGAAACCGTCCTGGCAGCGCGATGTGGCTGGTGATGCGCGCGCCTTTCTTGCCGATGGGCTCCTTGGCAATCTGCACCAGGATCTCCTGGCCTTCCTTGAGCAGGTCGCTGATTTTTGGAACTTCCTGCGACTCGCGACGCGGGAAGCGCCGTCCACCTCCCCGGCGTCCACCGCGCTGCCGGTCGAAACCCGGACGCGGGCGAGGCGCCCGCTGCGTATAGCCAGCTGTCCCGGCCTGAGCTCGAACCTCCGCCCGGGCATCGACAGCGCCGGTTCCGCCAGCTTCGGCGGCCAACAGAGCCTCGGCTTGGGCCTGGGCCTCTTCTAATTCCAATTCCTCGGAGTCTTCCTCGCTCTCGGCCGCGCCCTCCTCCGCAGACGGCACCACACCGGCCTCGGCTAAAGACGCCATGTGGATCTCCTCTACGGTTGCCCGGACTTCGGCAATCTGACCTGCCGCTCTGGTCTCTTCTTCGAACTCTTCATAGCCCTCATCGGACGATTGTTCATAGCGGACCGTATCCGCTTCTTCCTCGTCGATGGTCTCTTCTTCCAGCGTCCCTGGCGCAGCAAAAACCGGGGCCTCCGGCTGGCGCTCCGTCCGATCCGAACTTTCAGGTTGAGGCGCCACCATCTCCTCTTCTTCTTCCACAAATCGTTGGTCAGTAGTCGGGGTATTCGCGCTGGCCAATTCCTGCCGCCGAAATTCGCGGTTCCAGTCCACCGAAGTTGCGGCCGCCGCAGTCGCCGCCGCCTCGGCGTGATGCTCTCGCGCGTGTCGTGAATCATCGCGCTGCTCCTGCGGCGATTCGACAAGTGGAGCCGCACTGGCGAAGATGGGTTCATCATCTGGGAAAGGCGCAGCCAATGGCGCCACAGGCGATGAGATGGAGGCAGCAGTAGAACTCGTTTCAGTCGCCGCATCTTGGGAACGCGGCCCCGGCACCATCGGTGTGGGCGCCAAGCCCCGGTATTTGGAAATCGATTCTCCGGGAAGCAGTATCGGCTGGTATCCCGCCGGCGGTCCAAACTGCTGGGTTCTGCCAGATTCCGGCGGCCGGGGAACCACAGGAGCAGGAACATTTTCAACGGCAGGCCGCGCAAAACGCGGCTCTGGTCCCCGCTCACGTCCGTCACCACGAACCTCGCCTCGCCCATCGCGACGCCCGCCACGACGGCGGCGGCGTCCTCGGTAAGATCCCCGCTCACGGTCTTGAGAAGCCTCTCCGCCGGACTCTTGCGCCATACTCGGCGGCGCAGGATTCTCCTCTGCGGTGTCGCTTTCCCCAGGCTCGGAAACCTGCTCGAATGCCGGTTCACCCTCTCCGGCGGTCGCTGCTGCGCGAATTTCGCCGCTATCCAATAAATCTGGAGGCATCGCAGTCTGCGCCGGCTGGACACGCAAATCCTGCACCCCGCGACTCGTCGGCACACTATCGGTCAAGTCCTCGTCGTGCTCCTCCAACTCCATAAAGTCGGAAACGTAGAGGAAGGCATCGCGCTCCAGGCCGATGTCAACGAAGGCAGATTGCATGCCGGGCAGCACCCGGGTCACGCGTCCCTTGTAGATGGACCCCGCCAGGGTGTATTCATTTTCGCGCTCGAGGTAGACTTCCGCGAGCAGATCGTCTTCCACCAGCCCCACCTTGGTTTCGTGTGGCGTGGAAGAAACAAATAACTCCTTATTCATGGACACTCCGGTCCCGCCGGCTAGTTTAAGAGAGTCGGGCGGGTTTCACCGGGGCGGAGCGAGGAAGGAATGGGAGGATCGGGCGTCGCGAGGCTGGCCCCGGATCGGGGACGGCTGGGGCTGGGGAGTTTTCTCCCTAACCGAATCCGCTGCACAAGCTTGGGTATCTTTTGCACTGTTTCGCTTTGCGTCTGCCGGATTTGTGACCGCACTCTCAGACCGTTTTCCGGTCGGGGGGCCGTTTCCCTGCCAGCAGCGCTCCAGCTTCAATCCTGCCCGGCCTTCGACTACTCGACAGCCGGTGAAATGCCCCCTTTACGCGAGGGCGATCGATATTTTTGGGGCTGCGCCCGCTGGCGCAGCAACTGCTCCCTACCGTATTCCCACTTCAAGAATCACGAACCTGGCTATTAAGTCTGTTCCCTCAGCTGGCTCACCCAGCTAATTCACAAAGCGGCGCATTCGAACGTTCATTACCATCCCCAGCGCCAGGAACATGAACAACACCGAAGACCCACCGTAACTCATCAACGGCAAAGGTATTCCAGTGACCGGCATGAAACCGACCACCATGCCGACGTTGACCAGGATATGGAAGCTAAGCACAGCCACCACACCCATCACCACGAACGTGCCAGCGCGGTCGGGCGCTGTTTGCGCGTTCTGGGTCAAACGCATCAACACTATGAAGTATAACAGCAGAACCCCCAGCGCGCCCACGAATCCATGCTCCTCGGCGAACGCCGCAAAAATAAAGTCCGTTTGTGGGACTGGCAGGAAAGCCCCGTGTGTTTGCGAGCCTTTCCCGCCCCACAGGCCTCCCGAACCTACTGCGATCTTGGATTGCTCAACTTGGTACCCCGTCCCCTGGGGATCGTTTTCCGGATCCATAAAGCTGGTGAGCCGCTGCTTCTGGTACGACTTCAAGACGTGCACCCGCGGCACGAAGAACACCGCTCCCACGCCAATCGCTGCCAGCAGCACCACCACCAGTCCCTGTTTCCACTGCATTCCGCCGAGAAAGACCCCCATGATGGCAATGGGGACATAGGTCAGGGCCGTACCCAGATCAGGCTGCGCCAATACCATCAGCATGGGAATGCCGACGATGGCTCCAGCCTTAATAAAGTCCGGCCACGAAAGGTCGCGATGCCGCAGATCGGCAAAATACTTCGCAACGGCCAGGATCAAGATCAGCTTCACCCATTCGGACGGCTGGAAATGGTTTCCGCCGGGCATCTTGATCCAACGCCGTGCCCCCAGATACTTCTGTCCAAACACGAGCACGGCCATCAATGATGCGACACCCGCGATGTAAAACCAATGGATCCTGTCCAGCAGCAACTGGTAGTTCACCGCGCTGATCACAAACATCGCCCCTACTCCACCGAGAACCCAGTAGATCTGCTTGAGGTGCGACCCGGCAAACTTGGTGTGCATGGTGGCGCTGTGGATCTCCATCACCCCCAGCCCGCAGATCATGAGCACAAAGACCAGCAGCAGCCAGTCAAAATCACGAAATGAGACATAGCGTGACATAAGTTCTCGGTTCTCAGCTCTCAGTTCTCAGTGACGCTCACTGCATTCCCGGCGCAGCCGTCGCAACTACCAGCGGCCGCTTCGCCACGTCCAAGAAGAAGTGCCCCCCCTGCAACTTCTGCTCGTCGCCATCCGCATCGGGCGCGGTCCACACCGCCCCGATTTCCGCGTTCCCCGCGTTCTTCGCCATTTTCGTAGGATGCCGGCGCTGCTTCTCCACGTAGGCCTGGATCACGCTCGCTGCGGCGTGGGCCGCTAGCGATCCGTGTTCGCCCTCTTCCTCCAGCACGCACACCACAATCTCCGGATTGCGCCGCGGCTCCACTCCCACAAACCACCCGTTGTCCTTGTACTTGGATTTATCGCTGGCGCTCATCTTTGCCTTCAGGGCGTTGCTTACGGTCTGGGCGCTGCCGGTTTTCCCGGCCATATCCACGCCCTTGATCGCCGATGCCCCGGCCGTTCCCACTGGACTGACCACCTGCGCCATCGCATCGGTAATGATTTCCCAATTCTTTGGGTCGATCGGAATCGTCACTTCCTCCTGGCTGCTCTGCGCCGGAATAATGCCCGGCGGCAAATCCGTCGGATTCGTTACATGCGGCCGCACCAGCCGGCCTCCACTGGCAATCGCGCCAAACGCCCGCGCCATCTGAATCGGCGTGGCCGCCACCGCGCCCTGCCCGATGCTCACCGAGATCGTCTCTCCCGCAAACCACTTCTGCTTGAAGTTCCGGATCTTCCACTGCTCCGAGGGCATCACCCCGCTCACTTCCTGCGGCAAATCAATTCCGGTTTTCTGCCCCATGCCCAGCGCAGTCGCGTATTTGGCGATGCGGTCAATCCCCAGCTTTTCCCCCAGCGTGTAAAAGAACACGTCGCAGGACTGGTAAATGCCCTTCACGATCTCCACCGCCCCGTGCGTCTGATGCCGCGCTGAGATCCAGCATTTGAAGTAACGGCCATAGAAAGTCCCGCCGCCGGTGCAGTTCACGTGCAGATCCTGTGCGATCCCTTCCTGCAAGCCCGCCGTCGCCATGATGATTTTGAAGGTGGAACCCGGCGCCAGTTGCGCTTGAATCGCCTTGTTCATCAAGGGATGGTCTTCGTCATTCACCAGCTTGCTCCATTGATCGCGCGAGACCCGCACCGAAAAACTCTGGGGATCGAAGGTCGGCCGGCTCACCATTGCCAGGATTTCCCCCGTCCGCGGATCCATCGCGACAATGGCGCCATTCTTCCCTTCCAGCGCTTCCTCGGCCGCGATCTGCAAATCGATGTCGACCGTCAGCTTCAACTGTTTTCCTGGGATCGCGTCCGTTTCCCCCAGCAGTCCCACTTCGCGGCCGTGACTGTTTACCAGCGCCCGCCGCGCTCCATTCTTGCCCATCAACGCATTGTTGTACTGCCGCTCCACTCCGGAAATTCCCACCACATCGCCCGGGTTATAGAGTTCGAACTGCGGCTGGTTCAGCATGTCTTCGGTCACTTCACCCACATAGCCGATCAGGTGCGCCATGAACCCGTTGCGCGGATACAGGCGCCGGTGCGCCACGATCGTATCCAGCTCCGGCAGTTCGTTGCGATGCGCATCGATGAAGGCCAGTTCGTCCGGAGTGATGTCCTCTTTCAGAAAGATCGGCTGGTACTGCGGCATGGCAGCGAAGTGGCGGATGCGCGTACGCACTTCGTTCGCGTCCAGGTGCAGGCCTTGCGCAATCAGATCGGCATCCGCACTGAGGTCCCGGGAGGAATCGCGCAACAGCAGCGCCGAGAACGAGGGATAGTTATCTACGATGACGCGCCCTTCGCGGTCCAGGATCTTGCCGCGAGGCGCGAGAATCGGCACATTGCGAATCCGGTTCTTCTCGGCCGCCGAGGCATAGTAACCGCTCTCCATGACCTGCAGCTTCCACAGTCCGTAAGCCAGCACCAGGAAGATGCCCAGGATCACATACTGCGCCGCCGTCAGGCGGATTGCCGATACTTTGTCGTCGCGTCCGAACATCAGTTCTCGGTTCTCAGTTGTTGAGCGATCCGCTACGCGGATCGCAGCCTCGAATCTTTGTGAGGAATGTACTGTTAATTCTAGCTCTTAGAGGCACCGATGCGCGTAGCCGAACAGGTACGTAGGTCACTAGTGGTTTTTACTGACAACCGAGAACTGCGAACTGAGAACTGGCTTCAAGTCCTTTGCTTGAACTTGTCCAGCAAGAAGTACAACGCCACGCCCACCACGGCATTCGCCAGCCCGGCCAGGATGCCCCGGCTCCAGCTCCAATCCAGTGTCAGATTCACCATGCCTCGCGCTACGGTGAAATAGACCGCGGCGTGAACCAGGTAAAACGCCATCGTGACCAGGAACCGAGCTCCTACGTTCTCCACGTCGAGCTTCGCTCCCAGCGACGACGCCCCGTAGCCCACCACCGTCTTGGCGATGCCATAAATTCCGATCGGATAAGGCCCCAGCATATCCTGCACCAGCCCGATTGCCGCGCCCGTGAACAGCCCGGAAATCGGGTTGCGCCGCGCCATGGCAAAGAAAATCGTTACCAGCAACGGCAAGTCGAAGATAGAGAACAATCGTCTCGGCAGGAATGCCTGCAGAAACAGCGCCAGCAAAGGCACGCCCACGGTCACCGGAATGCTGAACCGGTAAACTTCAATCTGCTCGCCCGATGTGTAAGTGATGGGCACGCTAGTGGGGATTATCTTCAGTTGCATGTGGTTGAGGACCGGACGGCGTGCTCGCAGGTTTGGGCTGCGCCGTCGCAGGCTTCGACGCAGAATTCGCAGATTTCGGACTAGCGTTCGAACCGGGGTTCGGGGTAGAACTCAAAATCGCGCCCGACCCACTCCCGGAGCCGCCATTCGTAACGGAGTTCCCTCCATCGGGCTTCTGCACTACTTTCTTCAAAACATCGCCGGTTGTCACAGCTCCGGTCAGAGGTTTGACCACACCGTCAGGTTGCGGTTTCGAGCCGGCACCCGATCCCTGTGCAGTCGCGCCGGTTGCAGCACTTCCCCCAGGAGCCGTTCCCGCAACCGCGGGAGGTTTCTCCGGCACCGAAGGCAGCCGTTGCGCCAGGACATCGGCCGCGCGCACCCTGCCACCGCTTTCTGCCACCGGCTCCCGTTCTTGTTTTTCCGTTACCACCAGCACTTCTTCCAGCCGGCTCAGATCCGCTGCCGGCTTCACCTTGATGCTCAGAAACATTTCTCTTCCCGGATTTACTTTTGTCACCACGCCCACCGGCAAGCCTTTGGGAAAAATCTGGTCGCCTCCGCTGCTCAGCACAGTTTCTCCCGCAGCGACCTGTTCGTCGCTCATCACCCGCTCCAGATTCAACTCGCCATTCGGTGTTCCGCGCACCACGCCTTGTAACCGCGACTTGTCCAGCATGGCTCCCACGCCGCTGCTCTGATCGTTGATCATCAGCACCAGGGACGTCGAGGGATACACGCGCAGCACCTTGCCCACGATGCCGCCCGAGGTGATCACCGCCATGTCCTGCGCGATGCCAGCGTTCGATCCCTTGTCTATATAGATGGACCGTGACAGATCGCTTCCACTCGATCCAATCACCTGGGCCGGCACAGTTCTTGCGATGAACTGCTCCTTGAATGCAAGCAGGGACTGCAACCGGTGGGCCTGAGTGGCGTCTTCGCTGAGCCGCACCTGCTCCAGACGCATCTGTTCGATCTGTCCCTTGAGCTGGCGGTTCTCGGCCCGCACTCCCCGCAGGAAGAAGTAGTTGTGCCAGAGATTGCTGCTGCTGTTTTGTACCCAGACCAGTCCGCGTTCGAAAGGAGTAACTAGGTCCACCGCCCAGATGCGGATCAGGCGCGTGTTCTCAGCGTCCGCGCCGCGCTTCACCTGCACCGCCAGCCCCAACACCTGCAGAAACAACACTCCCACTAAGATGGTCAGGTTGCGGTAACGGCCAAGAACCGATTCCATAACTGTCGGGGGTCAGGGATTAGGGGTTAGGGATCAAGAATTTCTGGCCCCTGACCTCTGGCCCCTGACCCCTGCCTTTCTACTCAATCGAGATCTTCCGCAGCAGCTTGAAGTCCGAGAGCATCTTGCCCGTGCCCAGCACCACGCTGCACAGCGGATCGTCGGCAATGGAGACCGGCAGCCCGGTTTCTTCCCGGATGCGCTTGTCCAGATTCTTCAGCAGCGCCCCGCCTCCGGTCAGCACAATGCCGCGGTCGCTGATGTCGGCCGAAAGCTCCGGCGGCGTGCGCTCCAGGGCCACGCGAATCGCATTCATGATCGTGGAAACGCACTCGCTCAGCGCCTCGCGGATCTCGCCATCGTCCACCGTGATCGTCTTCGGCACTCCTTCGATCAGGTTGCGGCCTTTAATCTCCATGGTCATCGGCTTGTCGAGCTGGTGCGCCGAGCCAATCTCCATTTTAATCTGCTCGGCGGTGCGCTCGCCGATCAGCAGGTTATATTTCCGCTTCAGATAATTCATGATGGCTTCGTCCATCTGATTCCCGGCCATCCGCACCGAACGCGAGTAGACGATGCCGCTCAGGGAAATCACCGCGATGTCGGTCGTGCCGCCGCCAATGTCGACCACCATGTTGCCACTCGGTTCCGTAATCGGCAGCCCCGCCCCAATCGCAGCGACCATGGCCTGTTCCACCAGATGCACCTCGCTGGCCTTGGCGCGATATGCCGAGTCCATAACGGCGCGCTTTTCCACCTGCGTGATCTCCGACGGCACCCCGATCACGATCCGCGGATGCACCAGCATCTTCCGGTTGTGCGCCTTCTGGATGAAATAATTCAGCATCTTCTCCGTAACCTTGAAGTCGGCAATCACACCGTCCTTCATGGGCTTGATGGCCACGATGTTGCCCGGTGTCCGCCCCAGCATCTCTTTCGCCTCTTTGCCTACGGCCTCGACCTCGCCCGTGTTCTTGTTGATGGCGACAATCGAGGGCTCGTTGACCACGATGCCCTTGCCCCGTGCGTAGACCAGAGTGTTGGCCGTGCCCAGATCGATGGCCAGGTCGCTGGAGAACAGGCTGAATAACGACCTGAGGTTGTGAGAACGAGATGAATGAAATCCGTTATTTGACATGGACGAACTCTTCTTGTCTTGCGATTTGCGTTGATCGCTCTGTTTCCGGGCGAACCCGATTTGCGCCATCCGGCGCGGCTGCTTCCTCCCTTTAGTCTATGAGAGCCTCCGCAACCCTGCCGGGACCGAAGGTTCCTCGTCCTCTTGGCCGGAACCCCACTCCTGTCGTCTGAAGCCTCACTGAATCGCTCAACTACTGAATGATGATCTTCTTCTGCTGCGTATTCACTCCGCCCTGCGCCGTCTGCGCCGTTACCGTAATCACCGCTTCACCCGGCGTAAGCGGCGGTGTAAAGTAATGGAACGTCCCGTCGCCTGACAGCATCGGTACCTCCCGCCCATTCACCATCACCCGGGCTCCTACCTGAGTCTTCCCCGTCACTTCAATGATGTGTCCATGCTGAATGAAGGGATCCAGGTCCAGGGCAATGGCTTCCGATTGCTTTCCCTTGGGAATGATGGTGAAACGGTTCTTCTCGCTCTCCACCGACTCCTTGCCCGACGCGTCATACGACTGCACCGCCCAGTAGTACGCTCCCTCACCCAGGCTTGTAACCGTAACATCCGCTGTATTGACCTTCTTGTCAACCAGGGTGGAGGAAAAGTAGGGGTTCCGGGAGATCCGCAGCCGGTAACCGGTTGCGTTCGCCATCGGCGTCCAGGAAAACTCCACATCCTTGGTCGTCTCTCCGGAAGTAAAGATCGGCGCCATGTTCGCGGGAGAAATCGGCGTCGGCGGCCCCGTTCCTTTGTCCTTCTCCATGTGCGGCTCTGTCGCCTGGAAGCTCACTCTTTCCCAGTTGGCCAACTGCACCGTTTCTCCATTGCGCGTAACCTCGCCGGCGCCTTTCTTCATCAGGATCTCGTGCTGATCCGCCTTGGGATCGTTGTGTACCTGCGCCGCCGACTCCGGCGCCAGGGATGCCGTCGCTCCCGCCACGATCACCTTCGATTTCGATCCCTGCGAATACGTTGCAGTCGAAAGATCCACCGTTCCCGTGCTCACCGCCACGGCCACATTCGTCTGCTGCTGATCGTTGGCCGAGTTCTCCTCAATCACGATCAGCGAATCCTGTTTCACGGTATAGCTGGTGCCGTCGTTGAACACCACCTTGGCCATGCCTTCCGATCCGGTCTGCACCACGTCGCCCTTTTCCAGGGGAATGTTGTAGTCCGCCCCGACCCAGCTATTGCCGTTACCCTTCTTCACCCGCACGGTGCCGTCGAGCGCCGTAAAGTGGGCCTGCTGTGCCGTCGACACGCCATGGCCCGCCGCAGGCGCCATCCCGGCCACACGCTCCAACGCCCTGTCGGCTACGCTTCCGGCCGCCTTGATGCTGCTCTCGGTGAATTCCGGGAAGGTCAGCCGTATCCCAACCAATACCACCGCAAAGCATGCAACGATCATCAGGGCCACACTGCGGTATGTGACCGTCTTCCACGCGATGTGGATTCCCGGTTTGCGAGTCGGCGAAGACACGTGGACTAAAAACCTTATTCAAACCTATTGAATATGCTGTAATTCCAACGTTACCACAAGCGCGTTCGCAGCAAGAATAGGTAATCAATAGGGAACGTTACCTTCGTTTAAGCTGGACCCAGGCACATCCCGCACTTTCCTCTCGGTACCAGGAAATTCCTCTCACTCCGCCACTTTTTCTGCTCCTCTTCGCGTCCTTCGCGGCGGTTCTTAGCGACCTTTGCGGTCAAAAGCTCTTGGCATGCGTCTATTCTTCATGTTTCCCCCGCCTGCCCTGAGCGGAGCCGAAGGATGTGTCCGCCGGGGAAGCCCGGCAACCGCCGCGAATTCCCCCACCGCGCTTGACATCGCAACACGCTCTCCTCAACAATTTCTCAGCGTCTAACAGATTAGGTTCCAAATCGCTCCACCCAAGGTTCTCCACGAGGTTTTTCATGCTGCTCGCCGCACGCCTGGCTATTCTTCTCTGTCTCCCGTTCCTTCTAGCTGCAGTCCTTTCCGCCAAGCGGATCACTGTCTCCCAGCCCACAATCTGGGCCTCCAAGCCAGACGTAGCTGCTTTCGAAAAAATCGAGACCGACCGCCTCGCTGCTGGCCAGCGCGCCATCGACACTCTGCTCGCCGCCAAAGGTCCGCGCACCGTTGAAAACACTCTCATCCCCTTCGACGAGGCCGTCCGCCAAAACAACTCCGCCGCCTACTTCGCTCAACTGATGGAGCAGGTCCATCCCGATGCCGGCTTCCGCGATCACGCCACGGCCATGCTCACCAAAGCCGGCGCCGCCCAGATCGCCATCGCCCTCAATCGCGACGTCTATGCCGCCCTGGCCGCGCTCGATCTTTCCCAGGCCGACTCCACCACTCGTTACTACGTCCAGCGCCAGCTTCTTCAGTTCCGTCTCGCCGGCGTCGACAAAGACGACGCCACCCGCGCCCGCCTCAAGAAGTTGAACGACCAGGCCACCGAACAGCAGTCCATGTTCGACCGCAACATTTCCGACGGCCAAAAAGTGGTCGAGGCCGATCCTTCCGAACTCGACGGCCTTCCCCAGGATTACATCGACCGCCACAAGCCCGGAGCCGACGGAAAGATCCGCATCACCACCGACTATCCTGACGCCCTGCCCGTCTTCAGCTTCGCCAAAAGCGATTCCCTGCGCCGCCGCGTCGCCCTGGCCTTCGCCACTCGCGCCTACCCCAAGAATCAGGAAGTCCTCACCAGCCTGCTGAAGACGCGCTACGAAATCGCCACGCTGCTCGGATATTCCAACTGGGCCGACTACAACGCCGCCGACAAGATGATTGCCAGGGGCAACAACATCGCCGACTTCATCCAGCAGGTCAACGAAGCCTCCCGTCCCCTGGCCGAGCGCGAATTCGAAATGCTCCTGGCCGAAAAGCAAAAGACCGATCCCAGCGCCAAAGGAATCTGGGACTACGAACGCTCTTATCTCTCCGAATTAGTTCGCCGCTCCCGCTACGACTTCGACTCTCAATCCGTGCGCCCCTATTTCCCTTTCATGCAAGTGAAGCAGGGAATCCTCGACGCGGCCGCCGAGCTCTTCCAACTCAGCTTCGAGCAGGAACCGAACGTCCCGGCGTGGGATCCCGCGGTCGAAACGTGGATCGTCCTCGATCACAACCAGCCCATCGGCCGCTTCTATCTCGACATGCACCCCCGCCCCGGCAAGTTCAGCCACGCCGAAATGGTGCCGGTACTCGAAGGCATCCGCGGCAAGCAACTGCCCGAGGCCATCCTCGTCTGCAACTTCCCCGTGCCCACTGCCACCGACGCCGGCTTAATGGACTACGGCGACGTCGAAACCTTCTTCCACGAATTCGGCCACCTCATGCATCACATCCTCGGAGGCCAGCAACCCTGGGCCGGCATCAGCGGCATCAGCATGGAATCCGATTTCGTAGAAGCTCCCTCCCAGATGCTCGAAGAATGGATTCGCAGCCCCCAAGTCCTAGCCAAATTCGCCCGCCATTACAAAACCGGCGAGCCCATCCCCGCCGAACTCGTAGCCCGCGCGAACCGCGCCTCTGCCTTCGGACGCGGCGCCTGGGCCAGCCGCCAGAACGCCCTAACCGCCATCTCCTACAACATTTACAAAACCAAGCCCGAGTCGGTCAACCTCGACAAAGTCACTCTCGACGCCAACCGCAGTCTCACCCTTTTCACTCCGCTCCCCGAAACCCACCAGTGGGCCTCCTTCGGACACCTGGGCGGCTACTCCAGCGCCTACTACACCTACCTCTGGGACAAAGTCATCGCCGAAGATTTCTTCCTGCAATTCGACCACAAGAACCTTCTAGCCGGCGACGCCCCCATGAAGTATCGCCGCGTCGTGCTGGAACCGGGCGGCTCGATGTCGGCGAATGATCTCGTCAAGAATTTCCTCGGCCGCCCGCAAAACATGACGGCCTTCCAGCACTGGATGTCCGAAGAATTCGACGGAGGCGGGGGAAGCCAAAAGTCAGTAGGCCAGTAATTTGGCTCGTGTGGGACGGACAATTCAACAGCGGAAGAGGGGCATCAGGCGTGTTGTCTCGCTGCAATGTGAAGCCAGGCTATCACGGCACTTGCGAACGATAGGCCCGCACACATGAGCATCACAATTCTGAATCCGAAGACAAACGCTCCTCGGATCGATTCGCTGACAGCCGCTTTCGTTTGATCATCGACACCGGCAGGCGCCTGTAAACCTCCAAGCTTGCTGCTATTTGCCTGAAGATGCTGAACAATCTCCGGCGGCACCGGGGTGTGAGCCAGGCTGTGGCGCAGCCGCGAACCAAACGCGGTGACCATGATGATCCCCAGGACAGCGATCGCCAGCACGCCTGCTGCCCGCGCCACCGCATTGTTGATTCCCGAGGCAGTCCCCGCTCGGTCTTGCTTGACCGAACTCATGACCACTGTGGTGAGCGGGGCAACAGTCACCGCCATCCCGAATCCGACGATCACTACCGCCGGGAAAAAGGCCTTCCAGTAGCTCTCTCCCACCGAAGGTATTGCGAATAACACAAAACCCAGCGCGGTGATAAGCGGGCCAATGATCAGTGGACCTCGCGCGCCATAGCGAGCAACCAACCCGCCAGACCAGCGGGAAAGGAAAAACATCAGAAGAATAAATGGAAGAACGGCAGCGCCAGTAGCGGTTGTGGAATATCCCTGCACCTGGATCAGGTTTAAGGGGAACACGAAAAAGAGAATTCCTACCGCCGCATAGAGGCACAGGGTAAGCAGGTTCGCGCCACTGAAGCTGCGGGATTCAAACAAGCTCAGCGGTAGCATTGGCGACGGGGTCTTGCTTTCGATAAACACGAACAGGACAAGACATACCGACCCACCGGTCAAGCTCCCGAGGACGATAGGGCTTTTCCAGCCCAGGTTCACCGCTTCGAGGAAGCCGCCGACAATCCCACCAAGTCCGACTGTGGCCAGCAACGCCCCTAGCCAGTCGATGCTTTGCCTACCGATATTGCGGCTTTCTGGAATCCGCCAAAGCGAAATCACAATCACTGCTGCCGCTAGTGGAAGATTAAGCAGAAACACCCAGCGCCAGGAAGCATGCTCCACCAACCATCCGCCCAGCACGGGTCCAATGGCGGTGGTAATGGCCGTAAATCCCGACCACGTTCCGATCGCCTGTCCGCGACTTTTCTCATCGAACGATGTGCTGATAATCGCCAGGCTGCCAGGCACCAGCAGCGCAGCGCCAATGCCTTGAATGCTTCTCGCAAAGATCAATTGATGAATATTCGTGGCAAGGCCGCAGGCTGCCGAAGCCGCGGCAAAAATTGATACTCCGATTAGGAATATCCGCCGGCGTCCGAACAGATCGCCAAGCGAGCCTCCGACCAAAATCAGCGCAGCCAGAAATAATCCGTAACTTTCGACAACCCATTGCACACCTACGACAGAGGCATTAAAGCCGGCTTGCAGCGCCGGCAGAGCGACGTTGACCACAGTGCCGTCAATGAAAGCCATGCTCGAACCGAGGATGGTCCCGGCGAGTATCCACGTTCTCGATTCTGCCGGGCAGGGTACCGCCGTGCCCGCCGATCGCATGACCGCTTCGTCGCATGGCATTCTCATCGAGACTATGGATGCTACCAAAGCAACCTGCGATTGCGGATGACAAGCTAACTCGCCCTCCCTTGCCGCACCTTCCCCACCCCCTGTAGCATCAATATTCGGGCATTCATAAGAATCTAAGGAGCAATCATGGCCACCGACACGCTAGCTTCCCCCGCCACTCTCAGCCACGCCCCCACCAAAGTCCTCAAGAACTTCATTGACGGCGAGTGGGTCGAATCCTCGACCGGAGAAACCTTTGAAGACCGCAATCCCGCCGACGCCCGCGACGTAGTTGGCATCTTCCAGAAGTCCGCCAAGGCCGACGTAGACGCCGCCGTGGACGCCGCCAAGCGAGCCTTCGCCAAATGGCGTCTAGTCCCCGCCCCGCGCCGCGCCGAGATCGTCTTCCGCGCTGCCGAAATTCTCATCGCGCGCAAAGAAGAGTACGCCCGCGAGATGACTCGCGAGATGGGCAAGGTGCTCGCCGAGACTCGCGGTGACGTGCAGGAGGCCATCGACGCCGCCTACTACAACGCCGGCGAAGGACGCCGCCTCTTCGGCCCCACCGTACCGTCCGAGATGCCCAACAAGTTCGCCATGGCCGTGCGCCAGCCCATCGGCGTCTGCGGCATGATCACGCCCTGGAACTTCCCCATGGCGATCTCTTCCTGGAAACTGCTGCCCGCCGTCGTCTGCGGCAACACCTGCGTCATCAAGCCCGCGCAGGACACTCCGCTCTCCACCTTCAACCTGGTCCGCGCGCTCACCGACGCCGGCCTGCCCAAAGGCGTCATCAACATCGTCGCCGGCTTCGGCGCTGACGTTGGCACTCCAATTGCCGAGCATGCCGACGTGCGCGCCGTCTCGCTGACCGGATCGTCCGCCGTCGGCCGCATCATCGGCGGCATCGCCGCCAAGAGTTTCAAACACTGTTCTTTAGAGCTAGGCGGAAAGAATCCCATGATCGTCCTCGACGACGCCAACCTAGACCTCGCCATCGAAGGAGGCCTCTGGGGAGGGTTCGGCACCACCGGCCAGCGCTGCACCGCAACCAGCCGCATCATCGTGCAGAAGGGCGTTTACCGCGAGTTCATCGCACGCTATGTCGCGCGCGCGAAAAAACTGAAAGTCGGCAACGGACTCGATGAAACGGTAGAGATGGGTCCAGCCATCAACGAGAAGCAACTTCAGACCGACCTCAGCTACGTCGAGATCGGCAAGAACGAAGGCGCGAAATTAATGTGCGGCGGCAATCGCCTCGACAAAGGCGATTACCAATACGGCTGGTTCATGGAGCCAACCGTATTCACCGACGTCGATCCCAAGATGCGCATCGCGCAGGAAGAAATCTTCGGCCCCGTCGTTTCGATCATTCCTTGCGATGGCATGGAAGACGCCATCGAGATCGCCAACGGCATCGAGTACGGACTCTCCTCCGCGCTCTACACCAAAGACGTGAACAAAGCCTTCGCCGCCATTCGCGACCTCTACGCCGGCATCACCTACATCAACGCACCGACGATCGGCGCCGAGGTTCACCTGCCCTTCGGCGGCACCAAGGCCACCGGAAACGGCCACCGGGAAGGCGGCATCGGGGCCATTGATTTCTACACCGAGTGGAAGTCCGTCTACGTCGACTATTCGGACAAGCTGCAAAAAGCGCAAATCGATCGGGCGGACTAGAACCCTTAACCACAGGGGGCACAGAGGAACACAGGGTAAGGCAATGCGGTTAGAATTACCCTGTGATCCCCTGTGACCTCTGTGTTTAAGGTTCTTTAATCCATGCCCACTACCCAAGCCCGCGAAGTAACCGCTGCCAAGCGTCTCGATAACGTCCGCTACGCCATCCGCGACCTGGCATGCGTCGCCGACGAAGTCATCCAGCAGGGACACAAAGTTCTCCCGCTCAACGTGGGGGACCCGCTCAACTTCGATTTCCAGACTCCGCCGCACATCATCGAAGCCGCTTACAAAGCCATGCGCGATGGCAAGAACGGCTACGCGCCGTCTCCCGGCATTCCTGAAGCGCTCGAGGCAATTCGCGGAGAAGCTGCGCGCAAAGGCATCACCACCGTGCGCGACGTCTTCGTCACCTCTGGCGTAAGCGAGACTGTCGATCTCTGCATCAGCGCGCTGGTGAATCCCGGCGAAGACATTCTCACGCCCAAGCCCGACTACCCGCTCTACTCAGCCGTCCTGTGCAAGCTGGGCATCGCGCTCAACGCCTACGATCTGAATGAAGACGACGCCTGGCAGCCCGAACTCCCAGACATCGAACGCAAGCTCACGCCACGCACTCGCGGCATCGTGCTGATCAATCCTAACAATCCCACCGGCTCGCTGTGCTCGCGGCAAATGCTGGAGCAAATCGCAGAACTGGCTCGCCGCCACAATCTGGTTGTCTTCTCCGACGAAATCTACGACAAACTGATCCTCGAAGACACGCCGCACATCGCTTTTGCTGAAGCAGCGCCCGACGTGCCCTGCATCACCTTCGGCGGCATGTCGAAGAACTACCTCGTCCCCGGATGGCGCATCGGCTGGGGCATCGTCTCCGGCGACGCCGCAGCCATCAAGCCCTACACCGAAGGCATTCACCGTCTGCTGCGCGCGCGCCTCTGCGCCAACCACCCCGAGCAATATGCCATCAAGCCCGCGCTCGAAGGCCCGCAGGATCACCTCATCGAAGTGCAGCGCAAGCTCCGCTCCCGCCGCGATCTCACGCAGAAATGGTGCGAGTCCACGCCGCGCGTAAGCTGCGTCGCCCCACGCGGCGCCTTCTATGCCTTCCCGCGCATCGACATTCCTGAGAGCGACGAAGTCTTCGTCAAAGAACTCATCCGCCAGAAGCACGTCATGGTCGTCCACGGCTCCGGCTTCGGCCAGAAGCCCGGCACCCAACACTTCCGCATCGTGTTTCTGCCGGATGAAAAAACGCTGACCAGCGCCTACGCGGGAATCGCGGAGTTCATTCAGGAGAGATACGGGACGAGGTCTTGATTCTGGGCTTCGTTAGTAAACTCCCGGCAATACCGCCGGCACCCGTTTGGCGTACTCCTCAAATTCCTTCCCAAACGCGGCCCGCAGCAGCTTCTCCTCGCTGCGCACCCGGATGACCAGACCCACCGCAAACAGAACGACCGCCACATCCAGAGCCGTCCAGTGCTCCATCGCCAGGCCCGTCGCCACCAGCATCCCGAGCATCCCCGTGTAGATGGGATTGCGCACAAAGCCGTACGGTCCCTCCGTGATCAGCTTGTGGCCTTCCACCAGCCGCGCCGAAAACGCCCACTGTTTGCCCAGTGTGCGCACCGCCGAAGCGATCAGCCACACGGATGCGACTGCGAGGGCTATGGTGCATGCGGACAGTGCGATCCCGATGCTCCCTGAGAGCACGGCGATCCGCGGAAGGAATGGGCTGCCCGGCCGCTGGAACCAGACTAGGAAGTAGGCGCACATTTGCAGAAAAATCCCCAGCAGAGAAAGCCGGTCCCGTTTGGCTTCCGGCTCTTTTGGTGGCCGCTTGCGAAGCAGAAAAACCGCAGCGAAAACCATCCAGCACAGCACCACCCCGGCAAGGGTGAACAACGCAATTGGGGCAGTTCCATCCATGAATCTCACACCCGGGTCTCGGGCGGCGAACTTAATCTAGAGGGAAAGCAAGCGATTTGGCAATTCTCGCATTCCCTGCGCCATTGCAGCCAATTCCGACTCTTATGACTATGGTATAATGACCATGATCGAAAGGATTCTCCGATGAAAACAATAGCGGCAGGATCATTCAAAGTCCATTGCCTGGCGATCATGGATGAAGTTCAGTCGAAACGCCAAGCCGTGCTGATCACCAAGCGCGGCAAACCAGTGGCCAAGCTTGTCCCAGTCGAGAAAGAAAAGGACGATATCTTCGGCTTCCTCAAAGGCAAGGGCAAAATTACCGGGGACATCGTTTCTCCTATTCTTACTCCCGAAGAATGGGGCGATCTCTATTGATCCTTGTCGATACGCATATCGTCGTCTGGCTGGCCTTTGAGGAAGCTCGGCTGTCGAAAAAGGCGACCGCCGCGATTGCGGAGGCGCGCCTGAATGGCGAAGGGCTGGCCATTTCCGATATTTCTCTCTTCGAACTGGCTAGAGCACTCAGCCGCGAACGTACCCATCTCGGCATCAGTGTTGAATCCGCTCTCGCGGAGGTGGAACTGCGATTCGTCGTACTGCCCATAGACAGTCGAATCTCCCTGCGAGCATTTGGGCTTCCAAGGACTTATCCAAAGGATCCGGCAGATCGGATCATCGGAGCGACTGCTTTGGTCCAAAATATGCCGCTGGTCACAGCTGACCGCGGCATCCAAGATTCTGGTTTAGTTCACACGATCTGGTAGAGGCCCAAGCCCAACCGCACCCTCTGACTGACTTTCTCTTTCCCCCCGAATCTGCTTAAATCAAATCAGACGCACCCTGCGACGCGCGCTCGGGTTTCTACAATCGTGGTCGACATTCATTCGCATATTCTTCCGGAAGTAGACGACGGCTCCAAGTCCTGGGACGTCTCCGTCGCCATGTGCCGCATGGCCGCCGCCGACGGCATCACGCACCAGGTTGCCACTCCTCATGCCAACGACCGTTACCCCTACGACCGCGCTTATCTTCAGGGACTCGTGACCCACTTGCAGGAACTGGTCGGCGATGCGATCACCCTCAGCCTGGGCTGCGACTTCCATCTCTCCTACGACAATCTGCAGGATGTCCTGGCCAATCCCGCGCGCTACTCGATCGAAGGTTCGCACTACATGCTGGTCGAGTTGAGCAATTACAGCGTCCCGCAGCAAATCACAGACTGTTTTCTCAAGCTGGGCGACCGTGGCATTACCTCGATCATTACTCATCCCGAACGCAACCCGATTCTGCGCGAAAGCCTGCAGCGCGTGGTGGAGTGGGCCGAGCAGGGTTGCGTGATCCAGGTGACCGCCTCCGCGCTCACGGGATTCTGGGGAGAACGCGTGCGCCGCGCCGCCCACTGGCTGCTGGAGCACGACGCCGTCCACGTGCTGGCCACCGATGCTCACGACACCGAGAAGCGGATTCCCGTTCTCTCCGCCGCACGCGCCGCGGCTGCGGAAATCTGTGGCGAAGAAGTTGCGGAAGCCCTCGTCGAAGGCAATCCCCGAGCCGTCATCCAATCCCAGCCTCTTCCCTACTTCCCGCGGCCTGTGCTGGGAACCTCCCGCAAGACGCCCGGCACCTAGGAGCAGTCAGCACTCGGCAATCAGCAACTCAGCCATGCGTGGACGGTTTTGATGGGAGGACTTTCGCAGAATTCCACAAGGAGCCGGATTGGCTGAATGCTGAATGCTAAATGCTGGGTAGCTTCACTGCGGCCCCGACGCGTCATGCTCGGGAGTCGCCGCGGGCGCTGCAACCGGCGCAGCCCTATTCATGCGCGCGCCCGGATCGGCGCTGTGCGACGCAGGGGCCGAGGATTCCGCGTGCGGCGCGGGCGGCTCCGAGGTCATCGCGCTCTCCGGATTCAGCAGATGGTCATGGGTTGGCCCCAGCCCCAGGCTGATCAGAGCGCGCGAGTCAGGGACGGTCTTCGATTGCCAGCCGTGATCGGCCTGATAGCGCCGCATGGCCTCTTCACTGGATTGATCCCACCTGCCAGCCGCTTCGCCGCTCAGGTAGTGCTCCCGTATCAACGCTTCCTGGATGGCTTGCGCCCGCTCCGGGTCAATCTTCTGCTGACCCCGCGCTGTCTTCCTCTTGCTCTTGCGCGCAGTCGCGTACTTCGATTTGCTGTTGTGAGTTGCAGCAACCGTACTCGCCTTTGGGTGCTTGCCTGCCGCAGGATGCGACGCGGGGTGACGCTTGGCCGGAGAGGACGAGCTCGCTCTCGATCCCTTCGCGGCAGCCGCGTGTTTCTTAGGGTTTACCGTCTTGGGCTTCGCCGTGGTCTTCGTGCTGCTGCTTGCTTTCGAGTTCGTAGCAGACGGCTGCCCCAGTGCAGCCCGCGGCGAGGCGCAGGCACAAATCAGGGCCACGGCGCAGCCCGCGCCCAGCCATCTTCGTATTTTCGCGCGATGCTCCGGTTCCAAAGGCAACCCTCAGAAGATCAGCGGCCAGTGTTCAGTGACCAGTAAAACCCTTTGCGTGATTCTGTCGGCTTTCACTGACCACTGGTCACTGACCACTTTCTTTCGCGCCAAAAGCAAAACCCAACAGAAGCTGGCATTGTAATCATTCCCCATCGCAGCAGGCAATGCCAGTTCCCGTTGGGCTAGTCCCAGGTTACGGAAGTGTCCCGGCCATGAAGATGGTTCCATCCGAGGCGGTTGAACCCCGCGGCCGTACCAGGAATACCACGTCCTGTCCGCTCTTCAGGCTCGATTCCACCTTGGCGAAATCATCTTCGTTGTTGACCGGCTGCTTGTTGACCTCCAGGATCACGTCACCGCGGCCCAGATTGATGTCCTCGGCAAACGACCCTGGCTTCACCTCTTGCACGATCACGCCCTTACCCGCCGGCATATCCAGCCGCTCGGCCATCTCCGGCGTCAGCTTGCGAACCGTGATCCCAAACTTGCTTTGCTTGGGCGTGCTCTCATCGCCGCTTTCCCGGTCCTCGCCGAGGCGGGCAGCAAAAAGCTTGGCGCGGTCGGCAATGGTTACACTCGTCTCCTGCGTCTTGCCGTTGCGCAGGAAGCTGATCGCCACCTTCGCTCCCGGTTTGCGCGAGGCGATCTCCGCCACCAACTCCGCTCCTTTTGTCACCTTATGACCATCGACCGTGGTGATGGTGTCGCCGACTTTAAGTCCCGCCTGATCGGCCGGACTGCCGGCCACTACGCTCGACACGGTCACTCCCGTGCCCGCGCCATACACTCGCGCGATCGCCGGATTCTCCACCGAATCAAACATGATGCCGATCGATCCGCGCGCCACGCGGTGTTCCGGTCCAATCAACTGGTTGTAAACCTGCACCACGGTATTGGAAGGGAGCGAGAAGCCTACGCCTGCGTAGGCGTTGGTCTCGCTCAAAATCGCAGTGTTGATGCCGATCACTTCGCCGTTCATGTTGACCAGAGGCCCGCCCGAGTTCCCCGGGTTAATCGCGGCGTCGGTCTGAATAAACGTCTGGAACTGCTTGCCCGGAACAATGTCGCGGCCCTTGGCCGAAACAATACCGGCCGTTACCGTCCCGTACTGTCCAAATGGACTGCCGATCGCCAGCACCCAGTCGCCCACCTCCATGCCGTCGGAGTTGCCCATCTTCGCCGCAGGCACGGTCCGGTTCAGGTCGATCTTGATGACTGCCAGATCGGTTTCCGAGTCCTCCCCAATCACCTTGGCGTCATGCTGCACGCCCGGCGGATCGTCCTGCAGCCGCACCCGGATGCGGTCCGCTTTCTCCACCACGTGCCGGTTGGTAACGATATAACCCTTCGCATCCACGACCACGCCCGAACCCAGCGAACGTTCCCGAATCGCGCCGTCGCCACCGCCTGGTCCGCCAAAGAAGCGGTTAAAAAAGTCATCCATGCCATTGCCGCCGTCATCCCGGTCATCGGGAACCTGCGAGCCACGGCGCCGGTGTGGATTCTTGATGGTCGATTCCGTATTGATGTTGACCACGCTCGGCCCCAACTGCTTGGCAATCTGCGAGAACGCATTGGAAAGCTGCTGCGGCGCAGGAACCGACAGCGGTGTCGCATCGGAACCCTTCTGCCCTTCCTTGCCCTTCACTCCATAAGAAACGATGGTGCCAATCAAAATGCCCACCACCAGTGTAGCCACAATGCTGAACGAATAGACCCACCGACGGGTCTTAAAACGCACCCAAACTGCCCGCGAATCCATATTTCTGCTTTCCTCCAAGATCTAGACGAACCCCTAATTATACCCGTTTGCCAAACCACGGCCCCACCGCCGAGGCTCCCTCGGGCATGTGATCACGCTACGCGATCATGATAACTTAGACGCACGAACCGGCCATTTCGTTTTACCGGGAAAGAGGAAATAACTACTGGCAAAGTATTGATAATACAAAACAATTAGCCGCTGAACCACTCCTGTGGGAACAGCCGCCCTCGGCTGTCCGGTCGAGCGAAGCTCGACCCTCTTCTTTGTCCAGGCCGAGCAAACGAGACACTACCCAATCGACCAGAACCTTACTTCCCTTCATATACCGTCTTTCCGCCCACAACAGTCCGCAGGACCTTGGTCGCCAGCACTTTTTCCGGCGACGCCGCCGTCACATCGCGGTCCAGCACCACAAGATCCGCCAGCATGCCCGGCGCCAGCTTGCCCTTTTCTCTTTCCTCGAATTCGGCAAAGGCGGAGCCCGTGGTATAGGCCGCAATGGCTTGATCCATGGTCAGCTTCTGCTCGGGGAAAAATTCCTGCTTGCCGTTCTCGCTCTTCCGCGTGATCGCGGCATACAGCCCGCGGAACGGTGACACAGACTCCACTGGATAATCCGTGCCAAAGGCCAGCGTCACTCCCTTGTTCAGGAAGGCGGCCCACATGTAGCAGTCCGCCGCCCGCTTCGGCCCCAACCGCTCGTTCACCCAGCGCATGTCCGTAAGCAGATGGCTGGGCTGCATCGAGGCGGCCACCTTCAATTCCTTGAAGCGCGTAATCTGCGCTGGCGTGGTGACCTGCGCGTGCTCCACCCGCAGGCGAAAATCGTCGCCGCCGTTAGCGGCTTTCACTTTCTGCTCGCGCCCCACTTTCTCGGCTTCGGCGAAGGCATCGAGCGCCACCTGCACGCCTTTGTCACCGATGGCGTGAAACCCAAGCTGGAAGCCCGCCAGCACACGTTCCTTGGCCATTTTGTTCAGCTTCGCCGCATCGTAGCGCAGCAGACCGGAATTCTTGGGATCATCCGCATAGGGATCGAGCAGCGCTGCCGTGTGCCCGCCCACCGAACCATCCATGAAGCCCTTCAGCATCCCCGTGTGCAGCATCAGATCCGACTGCGGATGCGAGTCGCGCTTCTTCTTCAAATCTTCGACAGAGTCGTTAAAGTCGAGCCATTCGGAAATGCGCGCTGTCAGCTTGCCTTCTTTTTCCAGTTCCTCGTAAATCTGGAAATTCTCCCATTCCGGCGAATAATCCTGAGCCGAGGTCACACCGTGCGCCGCCAATATCCTCGAGCGCCACTTCAATTCCCCGCCGCCGCATGTCATGGGTCGGCGGCGGAATCACCGCCCGCACCGCCTGCTGCGCGGTATCGCGCAAAATCCCCGTCGGCTGAGCGTTCGCATCGCGGTCAATCTTCCCGCCTTGGGGATCCTTACTGGCAATCGTGACGCTCGCCAACTGCAGCGCCCGCGTATTCGCCACCGCCAGATGCCCATCCACGCGATCCAGAAACACCGGATGTCCGCCCGAAACCTCATCCAGATCCCAGCGGCTGGGCAGAGTCTTCACCGGCCACATGGTCTCGTCCCATCCTCCACCCAGAATCCACTCTCCAGGCTTGGCCGTCTCCACCTTAGCGAGCACGCGCTGGCGGAATTCATCCAGCGTCTTCACTCCGATCAAATTCACGCTCAACTTCTGCAGCCCAGCATCGGCCAGATGCATGTGCGCGTCGTTAAATCCCGGCATCACAAAGTGCCCGCCCAAATCAACGACCAACGTCTGCGGGCCCTTGAGTTTCTCAATCTCTGCATTCTTCCCCACCGCCTGAATACGGTCCCCATGCACCGCAATAGCCTCCTCCCGCATGGTCGAACCGAACTGTGAGGTAGCAGGACCACCCGTATAAACATTGGCGTGGATGAAGATGACGTCCGCCTTCGGCTTGGACTCTTTCATCGCGGAAGACCCATCCTGTGCCGAGGCGACTGAGAAGACGGCCATACAAGTTGTAATAACCAGGACCAAGTCACGAGGTGACGGCATCTGAAAGCCCGGCACGGCAGTGCCGGGTAGAGGGGCGAACAAAGAATGAGTCCCGTAGGGACGGCACGGCTTGCCCAACCATCCCCTCAACCCCGCCGACTTCTCAACTCCGCATCTCCCCATTATTCCCCCACTCCCGCCAGCGCCAGCATCGTCAATAAAATCCTCTTCAACCCCAACTCCCTCCCGTTGGAATCGAACCATTCCTGCAACGTGTGTGCGCCACCGCCCGAACCTCCGCCGCCGATGGCAATGGCCTCCAGCCCCAGCGACATCGGTATGTTCGCGTCGGTGGACGCGCGCTGCACCTGCGCTGCGTTGTTCAACTGCGCATCCACCGCCCGCATCACTTGCAAAATTCGCGCCCCCGCCGCCAACTCTCCCGCCGGACGGTTTCCGATCGCCACCACTTCGCAATTCACCCCCGAAGGCCGCCTCTGCAGCGTAGACCGCATTTCCGCCGCCAGGGTTTCATCCTCGACCGCGCGATTCAGCGCCAGCCGCAGCGTCTGCTCCAGCCGCTCCATCTCCGCCATCGAAGTCGAGCGGATATCCACCTTCATGCTCGCCGACTCGGGAATCGAATTCACCGAAGTGCCCCCGCGAATCACACCAATGTTGAAAGTCGTCTTCGGCGTGGCAGGCACCGGCGTGGCGATAAACGTTTCAATCGCCTTCGCCAGAATCACAATCGGATTGGGCGCGCCAAAATCGCTCCATGAATGCCCCCCTGGACCGCGCACGATCACCTCAAAGCGCCGGCTGCCCAGAGCCTCGGCCACAATCGTGTCCGAGCCAGCGCCGTCGAGCACCACACTGTAGGCAATCGAATCCTTCCACCGCGGCGTGGAAAAAATGTGGCGCATGCCCCGCAGGTCGCCCTCGCCCTCTTCGCCCACATTGCCAATAAACACAAACGGAAGCCCGTGCCGCACCCGCACCGAGCGCAGCAGCGCAGCAATCCCCAGCATCGCCGTCACACCGGCGCCATTGTCGGAAACTCCCGGCCCATACAGCCGGCTGCCCTGCTGCCGGACGTTCAGCGGCGTGCTCGCCGGAAACACGGTATCGATGTGCGCGCTCAATGCCACGTGCCGCTGGCCGAGTCCAGTTCCCATAAACCCGGAATGCACGCCGAACACGTTGCCCACATCGTCGATGCGGACATCGTCCAGCCCGACTTCGCGAAAGCGCTCCGCCAGCCAAGCCCCGCGCGCCGTCTCGCCAAACGGAGGCGCCGCAATCCGCGCCATCTCCATCTGCCACTGCGCCAGTTGCGGCTCCTGCGTGCGCAGCCAGTTGAACGCCGACCGCACCTCCGGCGAAGCCGCCAGCCGCGCCACATCCTGCTGCACCGCAGGCGAAACGCCCGGCATATCCGCACGTGGGGGAGTAGGGCTCATGGGAAGTATTCGGTCATCTTACAACGGGCGGGAAGGAATGGGGATTACCTTGGGCGGGGACTGCATCCCGTCGTCTACCGGAAGGAACTGATCTCGATGATTGACGAGTGCTGGACGTTCGTAACGTTCGCTACTTCTGTCATCCTGAGCGGAGCCGCTGCTTAACGAACGCGAAGCAGCGGCGTAGTCGAAGGACCCCTTGCCAGCCAGCATCAGCCGCGGCACAGAAGGGAGTTCTCTTTCCGCCCTTACTGCGCGATCGCAACCTGAACCGGACAAAAACTCCCTGCACTACTTCAACATCATCCCCCGTGCCGTGCCTCAGCCTCCGCCAGCCATCCACGTCGCAGCTTCTCAGGAGGAACACTGGACAGCAAGGGTTTGATATCAAGAATAGGCGTCCCATCCAGCATATCGACGCCCCGAACATGCAGCTCGATGCCCTCGCGCCGAAGCAGTTCAATAATAGTCAGCCCAATCGGATTCGGACGCCGCGGCGATCGCGTCGCAAACACCCCATGCGCCCGGTTGTCAGAAGGCGGCGTGCCAAGCAGATCAAACCCCTGCGAGCGATCAAATTCCCAGAGAACAACCAGATGCGAGAATCCCTCAATATCAGTAAGCCCCGCTTCAAACTCCGGCAGGATCGCCAGCACACCATCCGCCTCGTGTTTAGCGCCAAGCCCCTTGGGAATCTCGCTTGTGTCCTTGTAGGGACTCCTCACAAATCCAATCGGCCGCGACGTAAACATAGATATGCTTCTACACCAGCGGATTCTTGAAACCAGCCCTCTGCTCCACCGCTGCAACCAGCTTCTTGGTAGCTGGAACCTCGATCCCATGTCGGCGAGCGCCACGAAGGATCGGCCCAGCAATAGCGTCCAACTCAGGAGTCCGGTGCTGCTCGACGTCCTTCTGCATAGAGCTGCGCATGTTTGCCGGGAAGCCCACGACCCCGGACAGCACTTTTTCAGCATCCACTTTCGCACCCTCGGCCACGGCAACCGCGCAAGCTTCGCGCACACAAGCTTCTCCCAAACTCCGCCACTGCAAATCGGCAAAAATCTCGCCGACAGTTTTATCGGCAGCCGTTGTGGTCAGCGCAAACGGCGCCAGAAAAACCAGCTTGCTCCACATCAGGGTTGGCTCATCGTCGATGAAGCCGCACGTAAAGCCCATTTGCTGAAGCTGATCGAGAGTGCCCGCCAGCAGCGCCCGTCCGGCGGATAACACGTTCAGACGGGCAAATGGAGATCGATGAACGATGTGTCCTGCACTCACGCGCTCAGTTTCCCCCGCGATGGTTGCCGGAATCACGCAGCCAGAGCCGTACCTGGCGCGGAGCAAAGCCACATGGTCAATGCCATTCAGCAGGGGAACGATGGCTCGCACCGAATCAGGCTTCTTGAGAGCATTCAGTGCTGCCTCCAACTGCGTGGCCTTCACCGTAATCCATAGCACGTCAACCGGAGGCACCTCAGCTGCGACGGCAACATCCACCTGGAAATTGCCGAAAGGACTCTCCAGCCGAAGCTGTCTGGGGTACTGCTCCAGCGTCTCCCGCCGCACCACCAATGTGATGGAAGCTCCAGCGTGCGCCACACAAGCGCCCACTAGGCCGCCAACGCCGCCGGCCCCTAAGATCGCATGCCGCATGGGCTTGGAAATTGTATCGGGCATCGGGCTTCAACTCTGTCTTGTTACGGTCGCCGGCAAACACTCCACCACCTCGGCATCGCTCAGCGTGTGGTCGCTGGCTTTGGCGCGCTGGTAGATCCGTTCGACCAACTCTTCGTTCGCCGGAATGCCCCGCCGCTCCAGCCAGAACAGCACATTCGACTTTCCGCTCATCGGACCGATGTCGATGATCTGCTCCAGCCCAAAAACATGCGAAGGCACACCGGAGTAAACCGTGTTCGCGAGCACCACGTCGTTCTTGTGATAAGCCTTGATGATCGCCGCCGCGTGCACCCCTGTGGCCGTGCGAAACGCATCGTCGCCGACCACCGGATAGTTCGCCGGAATGGGCACGCCCGTCGCCCGCGAAACCGCCTGGCAATAATGCTTCAGCTTGGTGAGGTCCTGTTCGTCCCACGGCGCGATACCCATCAACTTCAGGTTCACCAGCATCTGATCGATCTGCGTATTGCCCACGCGCTCGCCCAGCCCAATGGCGCAGCCGTGCACGCAATTCGCCCCCGCGATCACCGCCGCCATCGAGTTGGCAATGGCCAGCCCGCGATCGCTGTGCCCGTGCCAGTCCACGCGAATCTTCTCGCCCGAAGGTTTCACCACTTCCTCGATCACAAACCGCACCAGCGCCAGCGCACCCATGGGCGTGGCATGACCGGCGGTATCGCAGACCACAATGGCCCGCGCGCCGCAGTGAATCGCCGTCGAATAGAGCCGCTTCACCGTCTCCGGATCGCAGCGCGACGTATCTTCGGTCACGTACATCACATCGAGGCCCAGCGAAACCGCATACTTCACCGCCTTCTCGGTGGTATGCAAAAGAAAGTCGTCCGACCAGCCCTCGGTAAAACGGCGGATGGGGCTCGATCCAATGAACGTCGCGGCCTCGATGCGCAGGCCCGTTTTCTGCACGATCTCGGCAATCGGACGAATATCGTTTTCATGCGTGCGCGCCGCGCAGTTGGCGCGAATCTTCATCTTGTGGGCCACGATTTCCCGCGCCAGCGCCGTCACATGCTCCACCGCGCGCGGTCCCGCGCCCGGCAATCCCAGATCGAGCGAATCGATCCCAAGCGCCTCCATCAGATGAAGAATTTCAATCTTTTCCGCGATCGAAGGATCGCGCACCGAAGGCGACTGCAAGCCATCGCGCAGGCTCTCGTCATTCAGCAACACCGGTCCCGGCGGCTTCAATCCCGGCGGATGATTCTTGTTCCAGTCGTAGATGAGTTCGGAGGTGTTCATAAGAATTGCCAGTACCGAGTATCTAGTAGCGCGTCAACCCGCGCTCGGTACTAGGTACTGGCAACTATTTTTCTTTCGGCGGCAACGTCAACCCAAATACCGAAATCATTCCCTGCCCGGCAACGTTCACCTTCGCTTCCGCAGGATTCGGCAGATACAAGGTCTGGCAGTGTTCGCAGCGGTAAACTTCGGCGTCCGGTCCCCATGCCTTTTCGATATCGCCGCAGGCTTGCTCGACAACGTCCTTCTTGTAGAACCAGCGCTTCAAATGGCCGCCGCAGAACTTGCCTTTTTCATTTTTCTCGTTACAGGCGCGCTGCCCGGCCTTCTTGATCTTGACCTTGTGATGGGGAAGCTGCGCAGGAGTTTGCGTGCCCGAAGCTGTAATTTCGCCAGTCGCCAAAGGACTTACCTCGTTCGAGCGGCGCTCGGCGCCGCCGGATTCGGCCCTACGAGCGTCATTGTACTCGAAGCGAAAGACGAGGCCAAAGCCGTCTGACGCACAACGCGATATCGTATCCTAGGCCTGTAGTAGCAACCGCTGCGGCAACGCCGGAGTGAACGTCCTTATGAAACGTTATCCCTTGAATCTTGATCCCAAGAAGCGCGATCTGTTTCCCGCGAAAAAGACCTTTCTAACCGCGGCAGTTCTTGTCGCGCTCGCGCTTCTGCTCGGCCCAACCAGCGCCCAGACACAACACAAGAACGATGCTCGAAGCAGCGCTCCCACCAACGTGCAACTGGAACTGGTGCGCACCGAGACCGGTTTTTTCGAAGCCTGGAAAACGAGCGATCAAGCGTATTTCCGCGAGCACATGCCGGAGAACGGAATTTTCTGGAGCGATAACGGCACGCTCTCCCGCGACCAGCAACTCGCGGCACAGCAAGCTTCCGCGAAAACCTGCACCGTGGAAGGTTACGGCCTCTCCGACTTCGGAGCGCTCCCGCTGGCCACCGGCGCATACCTGCTTACTTACAAAGCCGCGCAGTACGCTACCTGCAACGGAGAAAAAGCGCCGGTCCACATGAACGGCAGTTCGATTTACATTTTCAAAGCCGGCCGCTGGCAGGCCATTTATCGTGCAGAAGTGCCACTGAAGAATCAGAGCTAGAAAATCATGATCACAATTGTTTCGGGCTTGCCACGTTCGGGCACTTCGCTGATGATGCAGATGCTCGCCGCGGGCGGGATGCCCATCCTCTCCGACGGCGAACGCCAGGCAGACGTGGACAATCCGCGGGGCTATCTCGAGTGGGAGCGCATCAAGCAACTCCCTAAAGATCCATCCTGCATTGCTGAAGCCGAGGGCAAAGCCGTAAAGGTGATCTCGCTGCTTCTGCTTTCGCTGCCCGAGGGCCACGAATACCGTGTCGTCTTTATGCAGAGGCCCCTCGCGGAAGTGCTCGCCTCACAGGAAGTGATGCTGCATCATCGGGGAACCGCTAAACCAGGCGCCGACAATTCCGTTGTCACCGCGGCATTCGAGAAAAATTTGCGCGCAGTGAACGCGTGGCTCGAAAGCAAGACCTACGTGAAGACTCTCCGCGTTTCTTACCACGATGTACTGCGTGATCCCGAAGACATCGGAAAGAGACTTACCCAATTTTTGGAGACCGAATTGAACGTGGAAGCTATGACCCGCCAAGTCGACGCGACGCTCTACCGGAACCGGACTCGATGATGCTGACGAGGTTTGGGGATGACCTTCAGAACTCAAACTTTGGCTTGGCCTGATCGGCGCCCACGCGTCCTATCACTATCTCAGCCTTGTAGTAGTTCTCGCCCTTCACTGGATCGCCCGCCAGGCGCCGCAGAATGGCGATCTGGCCCATATGAGTAAGCGCGTCGGCAATCGGTCCCTGAAAGAGCTTTTCCGGCGGAGCCTGCAGCGGCTCACTCGAAGCCAGGAAATCGTCGAACTTTTTCAGCGCCGTGAAGAAGCGCTCGACCTCCTCTTTCCAAGGCAGCGGCTTGGAGTCATGCCATTCGCGTTTCCCATTGGCCATCGAGAGCCCCCAATCCATCAGGTCGCCAATGTGCGCGAGAATCTGTCCCGGCGCGCGCACTCCCCCGCTGGCTTGAAACTCGGCAAATCCCTCGGAGGCATTGCGGACTGCCTTGCCTCCGCGATAAGCCAGCGTGGCCAGGGAGTGACGCAGCAGTTCGCGTTTTGGATCTGAAGCTGGAGAATCGCTCATGGGTTTCCTTTCAGTTTCGGTTCTCGGTTCCCAGCAAGATCCTTGTCATTCCGACCCCCGAACGAAAGCGAGGGGCGGAGGAATCTCGGTCTTGCTCGCGACTCGGTACTCACAACTTTTTGCGCACCACCACGCCCACGGAGCGCAGTGCTCCGCGCAGACGCGCTCCCCAGCCTCGGGCAAACTCGAAATCCAGAAACCCCTCCATCTGCCGCGCAAACGTCGCTCCGTAGCCGTACCACCAGACTTTCTTGATTCTGGGCACGAGGTCCACATCCAGATGCTTCAGCCACACCATCTCTTCCAGACCGAAGCGCCCATGGGTGCGGCCCACGCCGCTCGACTTCAGGCCGCCGTGCGGCGCTTCGCTGATGCCGAAACCTGACACCACATCGTTCACCATAACGGTGCCGGCCTGAATGCGTCGCGCCAAGCGCTCTCCGCGCTCCCAACTGCGGGTCCACACACTCGCCGCCAAACCAAAATCCGAGTCATTGGCCAGGCGCACCGCTTCCTCGTCGCTATCGAATGCCGCCACGGCAAGCACCGGACCGAATGTTTCCTCGCGCATGATGCGCATCTCGTGCGTTACATCGGCCAGCACCGTCGGCTTATAGAAATTCTTACCCAACTCCGTGAGCCGGGAGCCGCCGGCCAGAACCCGCGCCCCGCGCGCCACGGCATCTTCCACGTGCGCCTCCACAATCTGCAACTGGCGCTGGTGGATCATCGGTCCGACATCGGTCTCGCGGTCGAGTCCATGCCCCACGCGCAGCTTGTTTGTCTTCTCAACGCAGGCGCGAAGAAACGATTCATACAGACTGCGATGCACGTAGCAACGCTCTACTGACAGGCAGGTCTGACCCGCATTCACGAACGCGCCCCATACGGCCGCGCTCGAGGCCACGTCCACATCGACATCGTCGAGCACCAGCATTGGATCTTTCCCCCCCAGTTCGAGCACCACGGGCAGCGGGCGTTCCGCCGCAATAAGTGCGATGCGCTTGCCGGTAACCGCGCTGCCGGTGAACACCAGCTTGTCAATTTGAGAATGAATCAGAGCCGCGCCGGTTGCGCCATCGCCCACCACCACCTGGAAAATATCCCGCGGCACGCCTGCTGCGTGCAGCAGCGACTGCAGTTCCAGCGCCACGAGAGAAGTAAACTCCGAGGGCTTGAGCACCACCGCATTCCCTGCCACTAGCGCCGCGAGTGTTTCGGTCGCGGGAATCGAGAAGGGATAGTTCCACGGCGAAATGATCGCCACCACCCCATAAGGCTCGCGCACCAGCCGCCCGCTCTTGAGCTTGGTGGCGAGACCTCCATGCGGAAGCGGCTCGTCCCGCAGCAGGCGATAGGCGTTCTCGATCAGAAACCGCGCTGCATCGAGCACTACCAGCACTTCGGTGGTCAGAGCTTCGGCCACAGGCTTGCCTGCCTCGCGCGTGATGGCCTCAGCGATTTCCGACTTCCTCTCGAGCAGCCGGCGTTGAAACTCGCGCAACACGGCAACCCGCTTGCGCACGCCGATCTCAGCCCACGCCGCCTGCGCCGCGCGTGCCCGCGCCACCGCCGCCTGAACTTCACTCTCGCCCGCGCATTCCAACTCGCGCAGAACTTCGCCCGTCGCCGGATTCACCGACGAAACCTTGCGCGCCGCGATTTGTAGGTCAGTGGCCATGATTCAATATGCCGTCGAGCTTCGCTCGACCGGACAACCGAGGGCGGTTGTCCCCACATGAGCATCTCAGAAAATCGAGACATTTCCTAGCCATGCGGGAGGTTTAGTATTCCACATTCACCAAATACAATCCGCTGGCTGGCGCCGTCGCTCCTGCGGCCGAGCGGTTACGAGCCTCCAGAATCCGCGTGACATCCTCGGCCCTCAGCGTTCCTTTGCCTACAAGAATAAACGTTCCTACCAGGTTCCGAACCATATGGTGCAGAAAGCCTGATCCTTTTACCGTGTACACGAACTCGTCTGCCTGCCGATCCCAGGTGGAAGAGAAGATTCGCCGGACGTTCAAGACTGGCGCGCCTTCGCGTCCCCGGGCATTCTCGCTCGAAGCGAAAGCCGGCGGGACGCCGGCGCTACGTTCCGGCTCCGCCGCTGCGCCGGCACTGCGTTCCGGATCCACCGCGGCAAACGAAGTGAAATCGTGCTCACCCTCCACCAACCCCGCCGCCCGCACCATCGCCGGTTCGTCCAATGGATACGGATAATGCCACACATACCTGGCCAGAAACGGCGGACAGATGGCGGCGCGATAAATCCTGTACCGGTACGTCTTTCCCCGCGCCGACTTGCGCGCGTGAAAATCCGGCGCAGCCTCTTTTACTTCCAAAACCCGCACCGATGGAGGCAGGATATCGTTCAGCGCCTTCCCGAAATTTGCCGCTGGCACCGACGACTCCGTGACAAATGTCACTATCTGCGCCAGCGCGTGCACTCCTGCGTCTGTCCTGCCCGAACCTTGAGGCAATACTTTTTCGCCGGTGATTCGTCCAATGGCCGAGGCGAGTGCGCCCTGCACCGTAGCTGCATCGGGCTGCACTTGCCAACCGGCGAATTCCGATCCGTCATAGGAGAGAATCAGTTTGAGATTACGCATGCGATCTTTTAATTCTTGCAGCCGCGAGTCCCACACCGGCGCCGCTTCATCCAAATCGTTTCATGCGTCAGGTTCCTGCGTGCGCAAGTGTCCGGGAGACCCTTGGCCATCGCCAGCACTTTATCAGTTTCAACTCCCGGGGCGCTCGAACCGGAGTGCCCAAAGGGAAGCTGCCACGTCAGATATACTGGTGCGTTTCACCAAACTTTCGTCTCACTGTGGTTTTTCGGGAGCTTTTCAGGAACCCCGACGCCGCCGGTTGCGTACTAAGAACTGAGTGGAGCTGTCATTTTGGGTAAATGTGGAGCTGTCATTTTGGGTAAATCCGGCTGTCTCACGCTGCAACCAAGTCTTTTAGTTGCAAGGCCGTAACGAACTCTTTACGAACTGGTTTAACCAACGGAGATAAGTAGATGCCATTCGCACGCTTAAGCTCGACCATCCGGCTGATCATCGCCGCAGTCTTATTAGGAATGCTGACCATCGCAGGCTGGGCCCAGGACACACCCGCCGCGCCCGTTCCACAAAACACACCGGAAACGCGGCCGCTCCCTGTCCTGAATTATTCCCAGCCGGTGTCGCATTTCCCCAACCCCATTGGCCCCTACACCGCGCGGCACCTGGCAGCGCCCAACCTGGCCAATACCGGACGCATGGACCAATTCATGCGCGACGGCAAACTTTATCTCTCGCTTAACGACGCCATCGCCCTCGCGCTCGAAAACAATCTCGACATCGCCATCGCTCGTTATAACTTGAACATTGCCGATACCGACGTGCTGCGCGCCAAGGCCGGCGCAAGCATTCTCGGAACCCCCGTTGGTTTGGTCCTCAACACGCCGGGGGGCGGAGTCGGTGGCATCGGCGCAAACTCAGGTGCATCGACCGGTGGCACCAGCCTGGGCGCAGGCGGTATCGGCGCTGGTACCAACGGCTTGGTTAGTTCCACCCTGGGCTTCGGGCCGAACATTACCAGCTTTGACCCAGTCCTGGTTGGCACCCTGCAGGAAGACCGTTTCAACATCCTTCCCAGTAGCCCTTTCAGTCCGGCTTCTCCTCAGAACACGACCACGGGAAATTTCTCTTACCAGCAGGGATTTCAGTGGGGCACTAACCTGTCCATAGGTTTCAACAATAGCCGGATAGCATCCGGTAACCAACCATTCACTACTTTGAGCCCGTCCCTTAGTTCCAGTTTTAAGTTGCAACTGACGCAGCATCTACTGCAGGGGTTTGGGTTTGCGGCGAACACCCGATTCATCCACATCGCGAAAAACAACCGCGAACTCTCTGACGTGGCCTTTCGGCTGCAGATTATCGACAGCATCGATCAGATCGAAAACATCTACTGGGACCTGGTCTATGCCTACGAGAACGCCCGGGTGCAGAACGAATCGCTGGCTTTTGCCCAGAAGACGCTTTCTGACACGAAGAAGCAGGTCGAAATCGGCAGTCTGGCTCCGATCGAGGTGGTCCGCGCTCAAAGCACCGTTGCCACGAACCAACAGGCGGTGACTGCCGCGCAAACCAATCTCCAACTGCAGCAGTTGCTGATGAAAAATGCACTGACTCGCACCCTGAAGGATCCCGTGCTGGCCACCGCCGAAGTGATCCCCACCTCTACCATGGACGTTCCGGCTCAGGAGCCGGTTGTGCCAACTGAAGATCTGATCAACGAAGCACTGCGTCATCGCGCCGAGCTGGTTGAATCGCGTATTGACTTGAATAGCCGCGAACTCAGCAACAAGGCTGTGCGCAGCTCCCTGTTGCCAACGCTCGATCTGTTTGCCTACTACGGCGGATCCGGATTGGGCGGCGCGCAGAATCCAGCTAACGTATGCCAAACCAGTAGCCAACAGTTTTGCGCTTCAGCCACCCCCGACGCCAATCTAGGTCAGTTTCCACTCGCTCCTAACAGAGGCTATACCGACACTCTGAATCAGCTGATCAATTCCACCGCCCCTGACAAAGGCGTTGGCCTGCAACTGAACATTCCGCTGCGCAATCGCGCCGCTCAGGCCGTGCAGATCCGCTCTGAACTGGAATACCGCCAGGCCCAGATGCGGCTCCAGCAGATCGAAAACCAGGTGGGCATCGAAATCCGTAACGCACAATACACCGTGCAGCAGAACCGCGCCAGCGTGGATTCAGCCAAAGCAGCGGTCGCATTGGCACAACAGTCGCTGGACGCCGAACAGAAGAAATACCAGTTCGGCACTTCAACCACAACTCTCGTCCTGCAGTACCGGAGCGGGCTGGCAACGTCTGAGTCCGCTTTGGTCAATGCCATGGTCGCCTACGAAAAATCGCGCGTCGAACTGGACCGCGCGACCGGACTACTCCTTGACCACAACGGCATCAGCATCGACGACGCGGCCAAGGGTCAGGTCACGCAGGCGCCCAACGTCCCTTATGTCGCGCCGCGCAAAGAACTGCCAGCCGCGACTCCGCCGACGCCGCCGCAGCAGTAAGAAACCACCGTCGCGCGTGCGTAGCGCCGTCAGCCTTCGGGATGGCGGCGCCACAACGCAATCCCACGTTCGTGTTGCCCCTTCCAACAATTCTTTACAAACTGCCCCCCTCCCTCCGCTCCGTCCCGCTAAGATGGAGCGACGATTCCATGTTTTTCGCATCCAACTTTCGAAATCGATCTTGTGTTACAGCAAGGTGCACCACCGTTCCTACTCAAGGAGACGAACCATGTCTTTCTCTTCGACCCGAATGACCGCGGCTCACCGACGCCTCACCCTGCTTTTAAGGATGACGGCTTTTGCCATCCTTGCCTGCATGCAGTGGCCCTCGCTTGTGCGCGCTCAGGATGTCCCCGCCGCCCCCATGCCGCAAACCACGCCGGTTCCCGCGCAACCGCAGGCGGTTCATTTGGAAGATTATTCCAGGCCTCGCCCCGCCTTTCCTCATTTCCTGCGGCCCTACCGGCCGCAACAGGTAGCGCAGCCGAACCTGGGCAATTCGCCGCGCATCGACTCCCTCCTGCGCGACGGCAAGATCTATCTTTCGATGGACGACGCCGTCGCGCTCGCACTGGAGAACAATCTTGACATCGACATCGCCCGCTACAACCTGAACATCGCCGACACCGATTACCTGCGCGCCAAGTCGGGCGCCAACATTCTCGGTATCAACACCGGCATCGTGCAGAACACGCCCGGAGGCGGCGTGGGCGGCCTAGGCGGCACGGTAGGGTCCGGTACCGGCGGCACCACGGTCGCCGCCGGCGGCGCTGGCACCGGCACCGCCGGATTGGTCAGCTCAACCCTCGGCATCGGCTCGACCATCACCAGCTTCGATCCGGTTCTGACCAGCACACTGCAACTCGACAAGAACGACACCGAATCCGTCAGCAGCCTCAGCCCCGTACCTGTTCTTGCTCAGAACACTTATACCGCCAACTTCGGCTACACCCAGGGATTCCAGTGGGGCACTACCCTCACCGCCGGATTCAACAATACCCACGTCACCACCAACAATCCCACCAGCCTGATAACGCCGGAGATCAACTCCAATTTCCAGTTCAAGATCACGCAGAACCTGCTGCAGGGCTTCGGCCTGCTTCCCAACCTGCGCTTTATCCACATCGCCAAGAACAATCGGGAAATTTCCGACGTCGCCTTCCGCCTGCAAATCATCACCACCGTTGACCAGATCGAAAACATCTATTGGGATCTGGTCTATGCCTATGAAAACGTCCGCGTGCAGGAGGAGTCGCTCGCTTACGCTCAGAAAGCTATGGATGACTCCAAGCGGCAGGCCGAGGTCGGGACAGTACCGCCCATTCAGGTGGTAAGCGCGCAGAGCACGGTCGCCACCGATCGGCAGAACCTGATCGTGGCGCAGAACAACCTGCAACTGCAGGAACTGCTCATGAAGAACGCGCTCAGCCGCAGCATCGAGGATCCGGTGCTGGCCGAAGCCGACGTGGTTCCCACCTCCGCCATGCAGGTCCCCGAGCAGGAGCCCGTCGTCCCCATGCAGGATCTGATCGCTCAAGCACTTAGTCATCGTGCGGAGCTCGCCGAGTCACGCATCGATCTCAATTCCCGCGATCTCAGCAGCAAAGCCGTCCGCAACGCCATGCTGCCCACGCTCGATGCCTTCGCCTATTACGGCGGATCCGGCGTTGGCGGAGACTTGGCCCTTCCACCTTGCACCAGCACCCTAGTCACGGGATGCTACAGGACCACTCCGCCACCGTTCCAAAACGCAACCTCGGTCGGCTACGGCGGAACGCTGAACCAACTGGTCAACTCCACGGCTCCCGACAAAGGCATTGGCTTGACGCTCAGCATTCCACTGCGCAATCGCGAAGCGCAGGCCAATCAGGTGCGCTCTGAGCTGGAATACCGCCAGGCCCAGGTGCGGCTGCACCAACTTGAGAATCAGGTGCGCATCGAAGTGCGCAACGCGCAGTTTGACGTGAAGCAGAACCGCGCCGCCGTGCAGGCAGCCCAGTATGCGGTTGACTTTGCCCGCCAGACATTCGATGCCGATCAGCAGAAACTGAAAGTCGGACTCACCACTACCACCGCGATCCTGCAGGATGCGTCTGTCTTAACCGCTTCCGAATCGAATCTGGTTTCCGCCAAAGCCGCCTACGAGAAGTCGCGCATCGAACTCGACCGTGCCACGGGACTGCTGCTCGATCACTCCGGCATCGACGTCGCCGACGCCACGCGCGGCCAGGTCACGCACCAGCCCAGAGTTCCCTACGTCGTTCCGCGGCAGGACGCCGTCCCGGGAGGGCAGTCTGCGCAATCGCCGCCGACGTCAGGCCAACCCTAGCGCTTGCGAAATCGGCCTGCAACCCGGTGCCAGGACTTCCCTTGCCTGAGATCCCCCCGCCCTGCTTGCACTGCCGCTGGACAGGGGATGTCCACAGCGAGACAATTACAGATATGCAAACCGCGCCGATTTGCGAACGCCATAGACGTGGCAGGCCTCAGGGTTCTGGACGTCACCGCGACGGCCGTTTTCCATTGTCACCCGCCGCGCGTCTGCGCAAGTTCGTTCTAACTATCGGAGCATGCTTGTGTTCTGGTCTCGCCCTTTGGGCACAAACGTCCAGCTCCCAAGCTGACGGCGCGAACAATTCATGGACAATTACAACCGAGTCGCAACGCGACAACGTGAATCCCACCCGTACCCTCCAAAGCCACACTCAAAGCGGCAATCGCACGGTGGACAACCATTCGGTCCAGCGCCGCGGGGCTAACGGAGATTTCGAACCTTACCAGGACATCGAAAAGACAACTGTGCAGGTCAACGCTACGACGGTGCGAACCACGACGCGCACCTTCGGTCGAAATGCCGATGGGGCGAAAACACTGGTGCAGGTGACAGAAGAAGAAGGGCATACGCTGCCCGGAGGGAACTCGACTGTAGTGCGTACCACATCGAATCCCGATGCCGATGGCAGACTTCAGTTGTTTCAGCGCCAAATCGAGGAGACGAAAAAGATCGGCAAAGATGTGGAGGAGACGAAAACGACTGTGATGCTTCCTGGCATCAACGGTGATCTTGCTCCCGCGATGAAGACGCAGGAGCGTCGCGAACGAGGCGCGAATGACACCGTGATATCGCAAAAAACCACGCTGCTTGCCGATGGCACGGGAAAATGGCAAGTCGGCGAAATACGGCAAACTACGACCCGGCAAGATGGCAAAGAGCGCACCACGGAGGAGCGGGTCTCCCGCCCGGACGCCGAGGGCAAGCTGGGCGAAATCTCTCGTACCGTGAGCAAGGATTCCGAAAACGCTCCGGGTGAAAAGCGCAACACGGTGGAAACTTATTCCGTCGACGTTCCGGGATCGCCTCGGGACGGCAGCCTGCACCTGGTGGAGCGGGCAACGACCGCCCAAAGCACCAGTTCGACCGGGCAGCAAACCACCGCGCGTCAGGTGGAGCGGGCCGACCCCGGCAATCCGGATTCCGGTCTGCGAGTCAGCATAGTGGCCAACGACACGGTGCGCCCCGGCTCGTCTGGAGCCCGGGCCACGCAAACCATTCAATTGCGCGACGCGAACGGCGATTTCGAAGTAGTCTCCGTGGACACGTCGAAATCCGATAACACTCACGCCGTTCAGGTTCAGATAGCGCCTGCCGCAAAGCCTATAGTACCTTCTGAAAAACCGAAATGAATTTAGGCAGCAGTAATTGACGCGAGTCTGGTCGCATCCCTCAACCCCGGCAAAGACCTGATAAACTCGCCCGTGATGGAACGACCGATCCTGCCTGCCATCCCGCGATCTGTATTGTGGATGGTGCTGCTGTCGTTTCTTGTGCAGGTGGCGGCAATTGGGATTCTCCGCCAGTATCACACTCGCCCCGGCGAAGATAACTTCGGCTTTGGCTTTGAGATGGGCCGCGTCGGCCGCTCGATCGCTCTGGGGCAGGGCTTCAGCAACCCCTACGGAGGAAATACGGGTCCCAGCGCGTGGGAACCTCCGCCTTATCCCTACTTGATTGGCGGAGTCTTCAAGATTTTCGGCATCTACACTTATGCTTCAGCGTGGGTTCTGCTATCGATCAACAGCCTCTTCGCCTCGCTTACCACGATTCCGGTTAACCTGATTGCGCACAGAACTTTCGGCCCGCAAGTCGCACTCTGGTCGGCGCGCGCCTGGGCGCTGAATCCTTATGTCTGGTATTGGTCCGTTCATTGGGTATGGGACACCACCTTCACTCCGCTCATGCTGGCGTTGATCTTTCTGGTCGCGCTGGAGTTGGAGCACTGGCCGGGTTGGCGGGGATGGATACTGTTCGGCATTCTGTGGGGCGTGGGAGCGCTCGCCAATCCTACGATGCTCTCCTTTCTGCCATTCTGCGGGCTGTGGATGTGGCGGCAGAGATACCGGCGAGGTCTGCCATCGCTGGCCGGCGTGGTGCTTTCCTCGTTGGTGTTCTTTCTGGTTCTTTCCCCCTGGCTGGTGCGCAACTATGAGGCGTTCGGCCGTTTCGTTTTTATTCGCGACGATTTCGGACTGCAGTTCCGCCTCGGCAACAACAAACTGGCCGACGGCATGCTGATCGCCACCCTACAGCCCAACCTTAATGAACCAGAGCTTGAAAAGTTCCAGCGCCTGGGTGAAATTGCCTATGAGGCAGACTGCAAGCGGCTGGCGTTCGATTGGATCCGGGCCCACCCAGAGCGATTCGCGGTCATCAGCATGAAGCGGTTTTTTTATTACTGGAACGGCGTGCCCAGACCCACCGACAGCACATCTCCCTGGGACTTTCGCAGCTCGCTTTTCCTGGCATCATCGGTACTGGCGGTCTGGGGATTGGGCCGTGCGCTACGGCAGAAGCGGCCATGTGCGTGGCTTTTCGCCGGACTCGTCTTGACCTATCCCACGGTCTATTACTTCGTGTATCCGCATGCCCGCTACCGCCATCCCATCGAACCTGAGTTGTTTATCCTCGCCGTGTTCTTGCTTTCGGAAGTTCGGAGCCGCAGAGAGCTGGTGGCTCAGAAGTTAATTGCTGATTGCTGATTGTTGATTGATGATTATTGATTGAGACGCTGTTTCGAGTTTTGGTTTTCAATCATAAATCAGCAATCAACAATCATCGATTTCCTATGACCATTTCCGTGGCCATCGTGGCGATGGACGAAGAAGCGAACATCGGCCGCACTCTGGCCAGCGTCCGCTGGGCGGATGAAATCGTGCTCGTTGACTCCGGCTCGAAAGATCGCACCTGTGAGATCGCGCGTGCGCAGGGGGCACGAGTTGTCGTCGAACCGTGGCGCGGTTACGTGGCTCAGAAGCAGTACGCCATCGATCTTTGCACGAAAGATTGGGTGCTGCTGCTTGACGCCGACGAAGAGGTCAGTCCAGGACTCGCTGAAGAGATTCTCGCCGCGATCGCCGACGCCACCGCTGTGAGCGGCTATTGGCTCTCGCGCAAGAATCTGTTTCTGGGCCGCTGGATGCGCCACGGCGGTTTTTACCCAGATCCCAAGCTGCGCCTGTTCCGCCGCGGGCAGGGATTCGTAACCGGCCACGATCCCCACGACCGCTGTGAACTGAAGCCAGACGTCGCGCAAACGACACGCCAGTTGCAGAACGCCCTGGTGCACTACACCTATCCCAGCCTGACCCTTTACCTCGGCCACATGAATCGCTATTCGTCGCTGGGTGCTCAACTAGCAGTTGCCAGGGGGCATCGGAGCTTCAGCTTCATCAACATCGTCCTACGGCCGCTAGCGACGTTCATCTACAACTACTTTATTCGCCTCGGATTTCTCGACGGCCGCGAAGGCCTGCTGCTGCACCTCTACCACGCCGGCTACGTCTCGTGGAAATACGCCAAGGCGTGGGAACTCTCGTGCAAGCAGCCGCAATGAAGGTGGCTGCTCACGTTCTTGTCACGGCCAGAGTCCAAGTGGAGGAGGCTTCCATGTACAAGTCACGTCTTTCTGCTCTGATCGCCTTATGCCTCGCTTTCAGCACGGTCTGGACTCACGGTCAGGCCGCCCAGTCCGACGCCACTCCCGGTCGCATCCAACTCAAGCTCGATACCGACGAGGCCGATGCGGTACTTACAATTCTCGACAAGCGCGCTGCCGGGACTGCTGTCTCTGATTCAGACTGGCGGCAACTGTTCTCAACCGAGCCCTACATCCGGCTGAAAAAGCGTAAGGCCAGCATGCATCGCGACTTCACCGACGACGTCTTCCAGAAGTTTGTCCTTTCGCCGGAATTGGCGGCGAAGGCCACCGTGTTGCGGCACACGCTCGATGCCTGGCAGCGTGCCGATCTTGTCGCTTCGGCGCGGCGAGTGCTTGCCTATCTCCCCGACCAGGCCCATATCCGCGCGAAAGTGTTCCCCGTCATCAAACCCGTAACCAACAGCTTCGTCTTTGAATCCACGACTGATCCAACGATTTTCCTTTACCTCGATCCGGAAGAATCGGCGGCAAAGTTCGAGAACACAGTCGCGCACGAATTGCATCACATTGGTTATTCCAGCATCGAGGCGCTTGCCGAGGAAAGCAGAAAGGCCTTCCACCTAACGTAAAGCCAGCGGTCGACTGGATGGGAGCCTTCGGCGAAGGATTTGCCATGCTGGCCGCGGCAGGCGGGCCGGACATCGATCCCCACGCCGCGAGTTCTCCCAAAGAGCATGCTCGCTGGGAGCACGATATGGCCAACTTCAATCAGGACGTGGGCTCGCTTCAGGAGTTTTTTCTCGACGTCATTGACCAAAGGCTGGTGGGCAAGGACAAGATCGACGAGAAGGCCTTCACTTTCTTCGGAGCGCAAGGCCCCTGGTACACCGTGGGATATAAAATGTCGGTCATCGCGGAGAAGCGTTTCGGTCGAAAGCGCTTGATTGAGTGCATGCTCGATCCGCGGGAGTTGCTGGTGAGCTACAACCGGGCGGCGCAGGTGATGAATGCCAGCGGTAAGGAGAGGCTGGCGTTGTGGTCGCCTGAACTCATGCAGAAGATCGGCGTGAGGCTGGCGGAAGCGAAGCCATAGCTAACCCTTTGCATTGCGTCTAAGAGGTGCGCAGCGTCTCTACATATGGTGAACGGACCGAGCGGTCGTTCTATTTCAGACACAACCGCCTTGCCCGCTGGCGCACGCTTCCCTATGATCACAAGAGAACACTGGGGTCATGATGCCGGAGAAGAAGCCGTCCAAGCCGCAAGTTGTCGAAAGTCCCATCGCCGATGTTTTTGAGAACCGCCATCCCTCCGCTGGAGAGAAGGACTGGGCAGAGAAGACGCTCGCGCCCGCGCTCGAGAAATCTCCCGAGCGGCCGATTGGCGCGGCCACTGGTGTGAACCTCGACGAGCACGGGCGCGCCCGCTTCACCACGATTTCCGGCGTTCCCATTCGCCGCCTCTACACGCAAGCCGATCTTCCCGCGGACTGGAGCGAGGAAAAATATCTCGGATATCCCGGCGCTCCTCCGTTCACCCGCGGCATTCACGCGACGGGATATCGCGGCAAACTCTACACCATGCGGCAATTCTCCGGTTTTGCGTCGCCCGAAGAAACCAACCAGCGCTACAAATATCTGCTGGAGCACGGCGGCGGCGGGCTTTCCGTCGCTTTCGACTTGCCCACGCTGATGGGCTACGACTCCGATCACGCGGCCAGCGAAGGCGAAGTGGGCAAGTGCGGCGTGGCCATTGATTCGCTCGAAGACATGGAAATTCTCTTCGGCGGCATCGACCTCGAAAAGACCACAGTCTCGATGACCATCAACTCGCCCGCCTCGGTACTGTGGGCCATGTATTTGGTCGTGGCCGAGAAACAGGGCGCGGACTGGAAAAAGATTTCTGGAACGATTCAAAACGATATTCTCAAGGAATACATCGCGCAGAAGGAATACATCTATCCGCCGGCGCCGTCGATGCGGCTGGTGATCGACACCTTCGAGTTCGGATCGAAGTTCACGCCGCGCTTCAACACTATCTCCATCAGCGGATATCACATTCGCGAGGCCGGATCGACAGCCTTGCAGGAATTGGCTTTCACTTTGTACGACGGCATCGAGTATGTAGAGTGGGCGCGGCGGCGAGGACTCGACGTGGACGATTTCGGTCCGCGGCTCAGCTTCTTCTTTAACGCACACAATGATTTCTTCGAGGAGATTGCCAAATACCGCGCCGCCCGCAAGATTTGGGGCCAAGTGATGCAAGAGCGCTTCGGGGCCAAGAACCAGCGCACCTGGCTGATGCGTTTTCACACGCAGACGGCGGGAGTGTCGCTGCCGGCGCAGCAGCCTATGAACAACATCGCACGCGTTGCCCTGCAGGCGCTGGCCGCGGTGCTCGGTGGCACTCAGTCGTTGCACTGCGATTCTTATGACGAGGCGCTGGCCTTGCCCACGGAAGAAGCCGCCCGCATTGCGCTGCGCACACAGCAGATCATCGCTTATGAATCAGGAGTGACACAAACGGTCGATCCGTTGGGTGGATCCTATTTCCTGGAAGCTTTGACGCTCGAAATGGAAAACGGCGCAATCGACTACTTCAGCAAGCTGGACGCAATGGGAGGCATGGTAAAGGCCATCGAGCGCGGCTATCCGCAGAAAGAAATTGCCGAAGCCTCCTACCAGTACCAGCGCGCCGCCGAGGCTAAAGAGAAGATCGTCGTGGGCGTGAACGAATTCGTAATCGAGGAAGATTCGCCCCACATTCTTTACATTGACGAAAGCGTCGCTCGGCAGCAGACAGCCAAGCTGAAAATATTGCGCGCGCGGCGGTCGAACGACCAAGTGCGGCGCGCACTCGATGCGCTGAAGAAGGCTGCGGGGCAGGTGCCGAAGGCGGGCACGAATGGAAGTGTCTCCTCGGCAAACACGATGCCCTATATTGTGGACGCGGTACGGGCCTATGCAACAGTAGGCGAGATTTGCGAGGCGCTGCGCGAAGTGTATGGGACTTATACGGAAGTAAGCATCACTTAAAGCGGGGAGAATTGGTGAAGACCAGTCAGACCAAAATGGGAAACGGACTGGATTTTGCGCAGTGATCGAAGAATATTGCTCCTTCCTCGGGCTATGCTTGAGGTCACAGGTTGTGACCTCAAATGAAAACACTTAAGAATGCAACTCTACTCAGGATGCCGAAACGCCGTGGAGCACCCGCTTTTGCGGTGGAATCGCGCATCTTGTTTCTTCGCCATCAGCGCATCATCCTCGACGTCGACCTCGCCGAGCTTTATGGCGTGCCGGTGAGAGTTCTCAACCAGCAGATCAAGCGCAATCGAGACCGATTTCCTTCAGACTTTGTCTTTCAGCTCACTGCCAAAGAGCATGAAATCTTGAGATCACAATTTGTGATCTCAAAAGATACCCATGGTGGACGCCGATATACGCCGTATGCATTCACCGAGCACGGCGCAATCATGGCCGCCACCGTGCTCAATTCGCAGCGCGCCGTCCAGATGAGCGTTTTCGTAGTGCGCGCCTTTGTTCGCTTGCGCGAAATGCTGGCCACGAACCGGCGTCTCGCCGGAAAGATCGACGAACTGGAAAGTCGTTTGGACACCCACGATTCCGCAATTGTGGATCTATTCACGGTCATCAAGGGATTGATGATGCCCAAGAAAAAACGCAGGCCGCCGATCGGATTCGAGCTTCCACCGGGAAGCGTCAAGCGCCAGAACCTAGCCGCGAAGCTTCAGCGCCTAAGCTAAGACGCGCCAGGAAAAACCACGCTACAATCCTTGCTTGACCCAGCCGAGCCAAGCTCCTGCCTCCATCGGCATCCAAAGCCCGCTCCGCGAGAGCCTGCGCGGCCTGGCTATGCTGTTCCTCAAACTGGGAGCGATCAGCTTTGGTGGTCCGGCGGCGCATATCGCGCTGATGGAAGATGAAATCGTACGCAAGCGGCAATGGGTAACGCACCAGCAGTTTCTCGACATGCTGGGCCTGACCAACCTCATCCCTGGACCGAACTCCACTGAGATGGCCATCAACGTTGGTTTCGCGCGCGCTGGATGGGCGGGGCTGACGGTCGCGGGCGCGAGCTTTATCACTCCAGCGGCGCTGATCACTGCGGCAGTGGCATGGGTCTATGTTCGTTTCGGCACATTGCCGCTGGCGGAGTCGCTGCTGGCGGGAGTGAAGCCGGCGGTGATCGCTGTGATTGTGATCGCCGTATGGCGGCTCGGAAAAATCGCGGTTCACGATGTGTGGTTAGGCGTGCTGGGAGCGCTGGCGTTGGCGGCGTTTCTGGCAAAGCTGAGTCCGCTGCTGATCCTGGCGGGCGGCGGCTTGATCGGGATGGCCGTACTGCGGGTGCGCAACCTGCAACGCAGGACGTCCGATGGAACCAAGCTTTCTGCACTGATTCTTCTCAAGAAATCGTTCCTGCTGCCGGGTCTCCTACCCGGTGTGATGGCGGCGGTCGCTGGCATGCCAGCGATAAAGCGAGTGCCGCTGGCGCGTCTCGGATGGTTCTTCTTCAAGGTGGGCGCAGTGCTCTATGGCGGCGGGTATGTCCTGTTCGCGTTCGTCGAGCAGGGGTTGGTCCGCGACCATCATTGGCTAACTCAGCAACAGGTACTGGATGCGATTGCGATTGGCCAGTTCACGCCGGGCCCTGTGCTTTCGACCGCGACCTTCATCGGATATCTTCTCGGCGGTGCGTGGGGTGCTGTGGTTGCGACCGTGGCGATTTTTCTGCCGTCGTTTGTCTACGTAGCTGCACTGGGGCCGATCTTGCCCAGGCTTCGCCGGTCCGCGTGGATGGCGGCATTCCTTGACTCCGTGAACGTGTGCGCCGTAGCGCTGATGGCGGGCGTGACAATCAGGCTGGGGGGCGATGCCCTGCGGGGATGGCCGATGTGGGTCATCGCTGTAGGGGCGCTGGCCGTGCTGTGGCGGTGGAAGATCAATCCGGCATGGGTGGTGCTGGGCGGAGGGCTGGCGGGACTCGTGGTGGCCATAACGAAATAGATTCGGTTTTTGTTCGCCTAGTAGTCAGTCTTGTGGTAAAGATATGAATCTATGCGAAGAGCTGTCATTCATCTTAAGAAGTCCGATCCCGTCATGCGGGCGATCATCGAGCGCATTGGGCCTTGCCGCATGCAGTTTTCACCGCCGGAGTTTCACAGCCTGGCGGAGGCGATCGTCTACCAGCAACTGAACGGCAAGGCAGCAGAAACTATTTTCAAACGCTTTGCCGCGCTCACTGGCGAGCCGCTCATGCCCGAGGGCATCCTCAAGTTGAGCGATGAACAGATGCGCGGTGCGGGGTTGTCGAAACAGAAATCGGCGTACCTGAAAGACCTGGCGGCCAAGACCTCGAGCGGACTGCTCGACTTCACGCGGCTCCCCGAGTTGCCGGATGCAGAAGTGGTTGAGCATCTCACCCAGGTCAAGGGCATCGGTGTGTGGACCGCGCAGATGTTTCTGATGTTCACGCTGAAGCGCGAGAACGTACTGCCGACAGGCGATTTCGGTGTGCGCATGGCGATGTACAAGCACTATCTCGATATGCAGCGCGCGAAGGCAGAAAGAAAATCTGCCGCTGCAAAGAAACAGCGCAAGCGGAAGATCAAGCTGCCGACTCCAGAGCAGATGGAGAAGATCGCAAAACGCTGGGAACCTTATCGCAGCGTGGCGTGCTGGTATTTGTGGCAGAGCCTGGACACAAAAACTCTCTAACCCTACGAGGCGGGAAACACAGGCCTCTGTGCGCTTGTATGGCCTCTGTGGTTAAATGAGAGGCAATGGCTGATCTTAAGATTCGCGTGCTGGTAGCCAAGCCCGGACTCGATGGGCATGACCGCGGCGCCAAGGTCATTGCGCGCGCGTTGCGTGACGCGGGCATGGAAGTGATTTACACAGGCTTGCGGCAGACTCCGGAGATGATTGTCAGCGCGGCATTGCAGGAAGATGTGCAGGTGATTGGCCTGTCGATTCTTTCGGGCGCGCACAACGCCATCGTGCCGCGCATCATGGACCTGCTCAAGCAAAACAAGATGGATGACGTGCTGGTGCTGGTGGGCGGGATCATTCCCGACCAGGACATCGATGCTCTCAAGAAGCTCGGCGTGGCTGCGATCTTCCAGCCGGGCACTGCCATGGATGACATCGTGAAGTTCATCCGCGCGAATGTGAAGGGCGCGGGCGTCCCCAGCTGATTGAGCGATTGGGCAATCGGGTCGTTGTGCGATTGCACAACCCGAGATTTTCAATTGCTCGATGACCCGATCACACACTTACTCAATTCTTCGAATGCCCGCTCCGAACTTAACCAGCATCCGGCAACAGCTTGAGCGCACCGTTGGCCCTGCCCCTTGGTATTGGAAGACGTTCCCGTCATTCCGGTCTCTAGCTCAGCAGCGCTTCGTTTGGACTCATCACGGCGATCAGGGGGCGGTTGCCTATGTGGTCTCGCTGGCGCTGGAACAGGAACCGGAGAAGCCGCGGCTGGCATTGAACACGTACTGCCGGCCGTTTCTTGTGTCGCCGCAGTATCTAGGGATCTGGTGCCCGGAGGGACGCAGCATTCGTCTTGCGTGTTTCGATCCGGATCAGCTCACGGTGTTCGACCTGGCTGAGATTGCGGGATGGTTCAAGCAATCTTCCGACCGCATCTATGCCAAGACCGCGCCGGTCGCGGAGTTTGAGGTGCCACTCACGCTGAGCCCGGGCATGCACAAGATCGAGGTGCCGACGGAACTGGCCACGGTGGATGAGTTGATCGTGCCCACCAGCTACAAGGCGAGGTCGAATGACGATCCGGCATTCGCGCTCTTCGTTCTCTATCTGCAGGCAGGTCTGGTGGAGGTGCTGCCGCAGAGATGGTTCACCGCGTCGCAGTATCAGGTGGGCAAGCAATGGATTTCACGCGCCGCGCGCGATGAGGAATCGCATCGCATCTTCGGGGAATGCTTTGGCGTGGGAAGCTTTCTGCTGGAGGAAGATGGCTGCCGGCTGGGGGAGTGGATCAGGTCTTAGGCTTCGGGCTTCGGGCTTCGGGTTTCGGGTTTCGGGTTTCCGGCTTTCGGCTTTCGGCTTACCTGTGAATTCCTCAGCGAAAATAAATTTATGCGGGCTGGTTGGTTCGCGGGTCGCTTTACGTTATATTCGCCTTTTTGTCGCCTTTTTCGGGGGTTACCCCCCTTCCCCCCCTTTTCGCATAATCTTTGGGATCACCATGTTAGCGGGAAATTCCTCGCAAGATCGGGATTTCAAAGAACTTAGGTACTAAAATATAGACGACAAAGGACTTCCCGGCGCGGCGATTTGGCTTCTGCCAACTGTCACGGCCTCGATCATGATTGCGCAAGTCATGGGCTGTGCGCAAGGTCAGATGTCACAATGGGCCTGTGGAAATTTCGGCAGCCGCAGTCCAGCCCTTTCGCAGGGAACGCGAAAGCCCGCCAAATGCAGCTTACAATGCTTGTGAACCGTTGAATGAAGTTTAGCGACTGGGTGGCATTATGAACGCGCTCAAAGCCGTTTTGCTCGCCGTTAGGGCTCTTCTGTTCGTTGCCGCCGTTGTTGTAGCGGTGGGTTGGTGGTACGAGTATACCGGAACTCCGCAGTACTCATTGGCTCAGTTGGCTGATGCTGTCAGGGCGAAAGACTATGAGACGGCACGCTACTTCGTAGACGACGAACGTATAGCAGATACAGGCAGCAAATCATTTCTCGATGCTGCAATGGACCGTGCCACGAAAGAAATGAAAGCAGATGACAATCCGCTGTCGGGGTTCGGGATCGCGGCTCTGCAAATGATGGCTCCCCGGTTAAGGGAAACGGCTAAAGATCGCATTAAGGACTCAATCAGGCAAGCGCTCAGCGGGGATGACACGCTTACAAATGCGGCAGGTGCTCAGCGATGGGACACCAAGCGCTTCTCCCAACTGCGAATCGAGGAGTGCGCCGTGTCGGGCAAGACTGCGGAAGTGGTTATTGGTGGAATACCCCAGCCAAATCCGGCTCAAATTACAGAAGTTCATCTGAGGATGGCGCGGATTCCTAACTCCCGGAGTTGGCGCATTGAAGAGATACCTGAACTCGCGCAAGCGCTCGTGAGGACGCTCGATTCGGATGATCTCCGGCAGGCCTCCGCACAAGGCGCCGATGTCGCGAATGTCGGCGTTCCAGCCGTCACCGTCTCAAGGCCGAACCGCGCCCTCGAAGTAAACGCAAATTATGGTGTTTGTGGGGTGGACTATCTGAATACGCCCGTGTCCGATGGCCAGAGGACCGTGCCGTTGATGGATGGGAAGTACGAACGGCACGAGGATCTCCAAAGCGAATTTGTAACAGTGAAGCATGTATTCTGCTTCGGCCATGGTGTTTCGGAACACGCTCTGCTCACAACAGACTGGATGGGTTGCGGCGCCGAGCTGCACTAGCTCGGGAATTGTACAGGTGTTCGAACTGCGCGGTGGCCGTCCGGTGTTGGTACAGCAAATCGATTTCGACTCTGATGCCCAGGGGACGGGCGCGACCTTTGATGACGCCCAGCTCACGTTGACAATCAAGGGGAGAAGCAACGAAGAGAGCCCTCACTGTTGCGCAAAGAGTCTGGACGTGGTCACCTACGGATGGGATGGGCAGCAATTCGTCCAAAGCACCTATAAGCGAGCACCGGTCCCGGCATCATAGTTTCATGGTTTGGGATTTCGGGCCTTGGGCATTCTGAATTCAACCGCTCTGCCTTCCTACGTTGTGCTCAAGGCCTTGAGCCGCTTGTAATGCTCAGCCAGTTTCGACGATTCGGGACTGGGTGCAGGACCAAAACCGGAAGCGCCGCCGATCGCAAAACAAAGAAGGTCTAGCAGCGTTATAAGCCTGAAAAAGTTCATGTCCTCTCCAAAGTTGCCATAGATACCGTGAAGTATCCCGTGGCGATTCAGTTCATTCAGGCCGCTGTAGCTTTCTGTGCTTTCCAGTAATCTGTCACGAACGAAGTCGCGGAGCACTTCCAGCATTACGACGCGCTCGCCGAAACAGTGCGGAGACTTGATTTCCGCTTCGACGAAGCGCTCAAACTCGTGGTTTAGCATTCGCGTTCGCTGGCCGATGCGTCTCCCGTGACTGCTTGCAATCTTTCTGACAGTGCCTTCGACGACAGTGACCAGTGCGATGATGGAGACCAGCTTATAGCCGGAGAAATACGCCTTTATTGATTCGCCGATATGCTGCTTGAAGTCGCGGACGTAGACTATCTTGCTGTAGCGCTCCAGAAACATGCCTGCCAGATAATCCGGGCCGTAAGCGTTGGCGAGGTTCACTTGCATGATTTGCAGTCGCTCCGCGGGCGCGGCCACTTCAATAGCGTGCGCAAGCTCACTCAGGAACGGAGTCTTCAAGTAAGGAGGAACAAGCCAATCGACCTTCTTGAAGCGAGAGGCTAGCCAGTCTGCAAGTGCCCTCTGCGTCCGAGGGTCATTGGATATTTGAACCTGATTGTTCACATTGTCAGTATAGCGGCGGGTGGCCCATCTGTTGCGTCTTTGCAGAGGATGGAATTCCGTAGTGCTGGTGCCATCCCCTTCGGGACTTGGTTTCTTTTTATTCGACTTACCCCGGACTTACCCTTCGGCTTCGCTCAGGGCAGGCTGGGGCTATCATATGCCGCCCCTTGAAGGGGCTGGGGTCTGACGGTTGCCTCCGCGTCTTTGCCCGAAATTTAGGCTGGCCCAACTCTCATCCCCGGGCGGGAGCGGCGTGCCGGAGGACAGCAGGTTCCCTTCGGCTTCGCTCAGGGCAGGCTCTCACCGGGCTTTCAGCCCGGTTCGGAATGACAAGGCTTAAATCCCGTCACAGCACCGATGTCTGGATCATTCTTTCATCTCGACGAGCATGACGGCGCGTGGGTATTGCGGCTGCGGTCGGAGGATGGGACGAACCGGCTTTCGCGGGAGTGCGTGTTGGCTCTGCAATCGGTCGTGCAGAAAATTCGTACAGACGCGCGGCCCCTAGTCATCACGGGGAACGCAAAGTTTTTCTCCGCTGGGGCGGAACTGGAGGAGATTGCGGCGCTGGGCGGTCCGTCAGCTTACGAGTTTTCCAAGATGGGGCAGGCGCTGATGCTGGCCGTGGAACAGTTCCCTGCGCCGGTGTATGCCGCTGTCTCGGGATACTGCATGGGCGGCGGGCTGGATCTGGCGCTGGCTTGCCACCGGCGGATCGCCTCTCCCCATGCGGTCTTTGGACATCGCGGCGCGGCTTTGGGATTGATCACGGGATGGGGAGGGACGCAACGGTTGCCGCGGATCGTCGGCAAAGGTATTGCCCTGGAAATATTTGTTGCGGCGGAGAAGATCAGCGCGCACCGGGCATTGGCAATTGGGCTGGTGGACGCGGTGGTGGAGGATCCGGTGAACGAGGCTTTACGGAGGATCAAGCTGTGAGTAGGGCGATCAATGGGCCGAGCCGCGGACAGCAGGTTCCCTTCGGCTTCGCTCAGGGCAGGCTCTCACCGGGCTTTCGCCCTGTTCAAAATGACAAGACTTTGGTTATGCCAAAAGGCATTACTTGCCTTTGCCGGTGAGGCTGAGGTTGTTGGTGCCGGCAGACGTATTGTCGGTGAGGGTCAACGTGGAATTCAGCGCGCCCGTAACGGTGGGGGTAAAGGTGACGGTGACCACACAGGTGGCTCCCACGGCCAAGGTGCTGGGGCTGCGCGGGCATGTGTCCGTCTTCGTGTAGTACTTGGTGTTGCTGCCCGTGAGCTGGATATGGGCAATGGTCAACGGGACGACGCCCGTGTTCGTGATCGTATCGGGGAGGGAGACGCTGGTGTTAAGCGCCACGCTGCCGAACGCCAGGCTAGGCGGGGTGAAGCTGAACGTGGGATACCTGCCGGTGCCGGTAAGGCTCAGGGCGTTGGAGCCGGCAGAGGTGTTGTCGGTGATGGTCAGCGTGGAATTCAGCCCGCCGTTGACGGTGGGGGTAAAGGTGACGGTGACAACGCACGTGGATCCCGCGGCCAGGGTGCTGGGGCTGCGCGGGCAGTTGTCCGATTCCTTGTAGTACGTGGTGTTGCTGCCAGTAAACGCGATTTTAGTGATGGTCAGCGGGACCAGGCCGGTGTTCGTGACGGTATCGGTCATGACGCTGCTGGAGCCCACGGCCACGTCGCCAAAGGCCAATTTGGTGGGGGTGAAACTGAGCGCGGGGTACTTGCCGGTGCCGGTGAGGTTCAAGGCGCTGGAGCCGGTGGACACGTTGTCGGTGATGGTAAGCGTCGAATCCAGCTTGCCGGTGGTGGTAGGAGTAAAGGTCACTGTGGCAACGCAGGTGGCTCCCGCGGCCAGGGTGTTGGGGCTGCGCGGGCAATTGTCCGTCTTCGTGTAGTACTTGGTGTTGCTGCCCGTAAAAGCAATCTTGGTGATGGTCAGCGGGACCAGGCCGGTGTTCGTGACGGTGTCGGTCATAATGCTGCCGGAGTCTATCGCCACGCTGCCGAACGCCAGGACATTTGGGGTGAAGCTGAGCCTGGGAATGCCTCCGGTTCCGCTCAGCGCAACCGTCTGAAACCCTGGGTCGGCGTTGTCGAAGATAGTCAATGTGGCGCTGTCGAGCGTGGTGTTGGTCGGAGTGAAGGTAACGCTGAAGGTACAGGTGCCGTTGGGAAGCACCGGTGACGGGCAGTTGTTGGTCTGAGTAAACATGCTGCTATCGGCGCCGGTGATGGTGACGCTGCTAATGGTCACGTTGCCAGTCCCGACATTGGTGAGCGTCAGACTGCATAGTGCTGGAAGTGTTTTCCGCAACGCCCCCGAAAAGCAGATTGGTGGCGGAGAGCATCACCCCAGTGGTTGCGGTGCCGATTCCTGACAGGTGGACGGCCTGAGGGCTGTTAGCGTCACCATCCACACTGGTGAGAGTGGCGGTGAAGCCCGTCGCCCCACTGGGCGTGAAGGTGACGGAAATGGTGCAGTTCTTGCCCACTCCCAGCGAATGGCCGGAGGCTGGGCAGGTGTTCGCGGAAATCACGAACTGGGTCGCGTCAATGGTGTAGCTGGTGAAGGTCACCGACTTGGTTCCCTTGTTGGTGATGGTCACGGTGAGGGCTGAACTGGTAGTGCCGACTTGCTGGTCGGGAAAGTTCAGGTTGGCCGTCGAGTAAAGCAGCGACGAGCCGGACACGACCAACTGCACAGTAACGGTGCGGGTGAGGTTGCCGTTGTTAGCGATCACGGTGATGCTGTAGGTTCCCGCAGGGGTGGTCCCATCGGTGGAGGTGATGGTAAGAACCGAAGTTCCGGAACCACCAGTGATGGGATTCTGACTGAAGGTGGCGGAAAGTCCCTTGACTTCGGTGATGCCGTCGATGGAGAGGTTCACGGTTCCAGAAAAGCCGGCGAGCGAAGTGACGGTAAGGTTGTAGACAGCGGTGGCTGTGGGATCGACGGTGAGGGAGTTGTTGTCGACGGTAAGCCAATAGTCGGTGGCGGGCGCGGTCACCGAGTTACAAGTGGCAAACGGGTCTCCGGAAGGAGCGCTGAAAGTGGAGCCGGTCAGATCTTGCAGAGTATCCGCCTGCCAGGTCGCGAAGTCGATTGAGGTGCCGATGGCGGGGAACGGAACGTCGTAAGCCGAGGTCGTGTTGTCCGCATTCCACCAGTCGTTGTTATTGGAGATCAGCGTAGTCGTGAAGTCGGTCCAGTCGGAGCCGTTCAAGGAGAAATCGCCGAACACCTCTTGGCCGCTGCCCACGCCCTCGATGGTGTTCCCGGTATTCGTGTAATTGCCCGTGATCAGGTTGTAGGTTTTGCCGGTCTGCCAGTCGGAAATCTCGATACCTCCGGCCTGCCCTGTCACAACTATCTCGCCTGAATAGTTGTTGTAGAGATAGCTGTTGGTTAAAGAGACTCCCGGGGTGGCGGCGTTGAATTTGCTGTCATAGCCGGAGTTGCGCAGGACCAACCCGCCTCCCGAGAGGCTGGAGGTTTGGTTGCAAATGTAGCTGCCCGAGAGGCTGAGCGGTCCCTCATTGGTCTCGATCACCACTCCGCTCAGCAGGTTGTCGGCGGCGATGAGACCGGTGACGGAGATATTCCGGTTGTCCGTATCCCAGTGAATCCCGTAGGTCTGATTCCATGCAATCGTGTCGTTGGTCAAGGTGTCGCCGTGTGCCAGCCAGACATGCTGGCCGGCCACATTACACCCGTAGTAACCGGCCTGCGCACCGCGCCAGTTGTTGCCCTCGGCAACGTTATTGATCCACTGCAGATCGAGGGTTTGAGAACTCTGAAACCCGCTGTCCCCGTTGTAATTCGACACGCTGTTTTCTACCGTGATATTGGTGGCCGGATGGAAAATGGCCAGGCCTTGGCCATTGTTCCACTGGAAGGTATCGGAGTCGAATGTGATATAGCTGCTGGCGCCGTTGACCTGGACTGCGGAATTGGAGCGGCAGGAGTTAGCATATTGAAATATGATGCCGGTGAAGACGAGGTTGGAGACGCCGTTGATGGTCAGCACGGACGAATGGTTGGGAATATCCACCGTGGCGGTTCCCATGTTGGTGCCGGAAGGCGGCCAGACGTAGATGGTTGAAGAGGTATTGTCGGCATAGAACGTTCCCGGATACAACATCTGGGCCAATGACAGCACCTGCGTCAGCACGCTGCCGTTCACGGTCACCATCTCCCGGTGCAGCATGATGTCCTCTTGCAGATAACTTGAGCAGCCTGGGATCTGTGCGCAGAGCGGGTAGTTTTTGGTCCAGGAATGAGTGTAGATGTTGCTGTTGCCGGAGTACACGGTCCAACCCGTATAGAGCTTGCCGCCGCTCCAGATCACCTGGCCGGAGGCACCCGCAGACGGCTGAAAGGTAATCAGCGCAGAGGTGGCTCCGGTCTCTGAGTTCATGGTGACAGACTCGCGATAGGTGCCGGCGTTGAGATTGACGGTGGTGGCCTGATTGGTCAGATTGTTGGCTTGCGCCACCGACCAGGCGTAGGCGATGGTTTGGAAGGGGGCTGCCTCGGTGCCGGGATTGGAGTCGGAGCCTGTGGCCGGATCAACCCAATAAGTAAGGGTTTCCCCAGCTTTGCTCAGCATGGGGAACAATGTCACGGCCAACAGCAACAGGGTTGTACACAGACGATGGTTCTTCATCGCTGCAATTTTCGCTCCTATGGTTCGGGGGCCACGGCTGGGTGGGGGGAAACCCGGACCAATTAGGCCTTCACAGCAGGACCAGCATCACTCGAAAGACACACTTGGAAATGTCACCTCCGTGGCCCGATTCCAAAGCCAAAACTCGATCCGGCAATTCGCCCGTCCGACGCCGTTTTCCACGCCATGAGCATGACCGGAATGAGCTCAATACTTTGGGCGAAGGATTATTGCGTGCAGGACCGGCAAAGTCAAGATGAAGGAATTTGCGCTATTCCATGATTTGCCAACACGATTTGCCAACATGATTTGCGTGCAGGCCCTGCAGGGGTTAGCAGGCCCGGAGCGCCGGATAGTGTCCAGCATGCGGGTGACGTCGCGACTATCGGTGTGGCATTCTTCTCGTATCATCCATTCGTCCGTCGTCCGTTGCGCGCCCCTGCGGCGTTGGTATACCGTAAACAGTCCGATCTCTTCATTCATACCCATGTCTGATCGCAGCGAAGCTCCTGCCGTGCCTTCGTCTCAGGCGTCCAACGTCCTGACGACGAAGGTCGATCCCACCTCGGCGCGATACGAAGCCAACATGCGCTTTCTCGCCGATCTTATGTCTCAGGTGCGAAACGAAAGCGAGAAGATCTGCGAGGGCGGCGGCGCCAAGGGAATCGAAAACCAGCACGGCAAGGGACGGCTCACCGCGCGGGAACGCATTGAGTTGTTGGCGGATCCTGGAAGCTTCTTCGAGCTGGGAATTTACGCTGCGCATGGGATGTACGAAGAGTGGGGTGGCGCGCCGGCCGCGGGGGTGATTACCGGGATGGCGCGAGTGCAAACCCGGCTGGTGATGATCATCGCGAATGATGCGACGGTGAAGGCCGGAGCATTTTTCCCGATGACGTCGAAGAAAGTGATTCGCGCGCAGAACATTGCCATCGAAAACCGCATTCCCACAATCTATCTGGTGGATTCGGCGGGCGTGTTTCTGCCCCTGCAGGAAGATGTCTTTCCTGATACCGACGACTTCGGCCGCGTGTTCCGCAACAACGCCGTCATGTCAGCGCTGGGCATTCCGCAGATCGCAGCCATCATGGGCATGTGCGTGGCCGGCGGCGGGTACCTGCCGGTGATGTGCGACCACGTGCTGATGACCGACGGCAGCGGCTTGTTCCTGGCCGGTCCGGCACTGGTGCAGGCGGCGATCGGGCAAAAAGTTTCGGCGGAAGATCTGGGCGGGGCGGCCATGCATGCGGGCATCAGCGGCACGGTGGATTTCCGCGAGCCGGATGATCCGGCCTGCCTCGCGCGCATTCGCTCGATCATTGAAAAGTGGGGATACCGTCGCCAGTCTCCCTGGGACCGCAAGAAGCCGGTCGAGCCAGCGCTGGCTGGCGAGGAGATTTACGGCATTTACGATTCTTCGCCCGCGCGCCCCTACGACATCAAAGAGATTCTGGCGCGCGTGCTCGATGGCAGCAGCTTCGACGAGTACAAGGCGGAATACGGCAAGACACTGATCTGCGGTTACGGACGCATCGGGGGCTTCGCCGTGGGAATTGTCGCCAACCAGAAATTGCACGTTCACCAAACCGACCACGAGGGCCACAAGCGAATCGAGTTCGGCGGCGTGATCTACACGGAATCGGCGGAGAAAGCCGCGCGCTTCATCATGGACTGCAATCAGAATCTGATCCCGCTGATTTTTTTCCACGACGTCAACGGCTTCATGGTGGGACGCGACGCCGAGTGGAGCGGCATCATCAAAGCGGGTGCGAAGATGGTGAACGCGGTGTCGAATTCAGTGGTGCCGAAGATCACCGTGATTGTGGGAGGATCGTTCGGTGCGGGACACTATGCGATGTGCGGCAAGGCGTTCGATCCGCGGTTCGTGTTCGCGTGGCCCACGGCGCGTTACGCGGTGATGAGCGGCGATTCAGCGGCAGGAACTTTGGTTGAGGTCAAGGTAAAGCAGTTGGAACGCGGTGGCACGAAACTCAGCGACGAGGATAAGAAAGAGCTGTACGAGTCGGTGAAGCGTACTTATGACGAGCAGACCGATCCGCGTTATGGCGCAGCCCGGTTGTGGATCGACAAGATCATCGATCCCGTTGAGACGCGCGACGCCATTACTCAGGCTCTGGAAGCCGCGGCGCTGAATCCGGACGTGCCCGAGTTTAAGGTGGGGGTACTGCAAACATAGTCTTGGCCACGGATTTACAGGGATCTTCACGGATAAAGAAAACAACGGGCAAACGATCTGGGTTTCTTCGCTAAAAGTTCTGATCCGTGAGAATCCGTGTGATCCGTGGCCGGTTCTGACATGTCCGATTCCGTAAAGCTTATCGAATGTCCGCGCGATGCCTGGCAGGGGCTGAAGGGGCAGATTCCGCCCGACATCAAGCGGGCTTACCTGCAGGCATTGATCAGCGCTGGATTCAAACACATTGATGCGGTCTCGTTCGTCTCGCCGAAAGCCGTGCCGCAGATGGTGGATTCAGAAGAAGTGTTGAAAGAACTCGATCCGCCCGACGACGTCGAGATCATCGGCATCGTGGTCAACGAGAGAGGCGCGCAGCGGGCCATCGAGACGCATGCGGTAAACACTTTGGGATTTCCGTACTCGATCTCGGAGACTTTCCTGCGAAAGAATCAGAATCAGTCCGCTGAAGACGCGCTCGACGAACTGGAGAAGATCCAAAAAAGAGCCGACGATGCCGCGCTCGATGTGGTGGTCTACATCTCGATGGCATTTGGCAATCCATACGGCGATCTGTGGAACGTGGAGGAAGTGATTGAAGCGATCTCGCTGCTGGAGGTTGACAGCCTGCGCATGATTTCCCTGGCCGACACGGTCGGCATGGCCACACCGCAGGAGATCAGCAATCTGCTCGGTGCGGTCAACGAAAAATACGGCTATTTGGAAATCGGCGCGCACTTGCACAGCCGGACGCAACACGCCGCGGAAAAGATTCTTGCGGCCTACGACGCGGGCTGCCGCCGTTTTGATTCGGCGTTGGGCGGCCTCGGCGGCTGCCCGTTCGCGCAGGACGCGTTGGTCGGCAACATCGCGACTGAGAAAGTGATTCAGGCGTTGAAGCAGCACGGTGCGGAGTTGCCGTCTCTGAAGCCGCTGGATGCTCTGCTGAGCGCAACTATCGAGATGGGGGCGAGGTACACGAATTCCGTCGACGATGATTAGCCGTTTCCAGATATGAACTACAAAACGATCCAACTCGCATACGATTCCGGCGTGGCGACCATCACTCTGAACCGTCCCGACAAGCGCAACGCCATCAGCTTCGAACTGATTGACGATCTTGTTCATGCGCTGAAGGAAGTAGAGAAATCCGACGCTATTGTGCTCATCGTGACCGGTGCGGGCAAGGCTTTCTCCGCGGGCATGGACCTGGACAATCTCAAAGTGCTGATTGGCCGGTCGCCTGAGCAGAACCTGCAAGATTCGCAGACGATGGTCCGCATGTTCCGTTCGCTTTACGAATTTCCCAAGGTTACGATTGCGGCGGTGAATGGTCCGGCCATCGCCGGCGGCACCGGACTGGCGTTGCTGTGCGACTTCACGCTGGCGGCGCCGGAAGCCAAGTTCGGCTACACCGAGGTGCGCATCGGCTTTGTGCCTGCCATTGTTTCCACATTTCTGCTGCGCCAGACCGGAGAGAAGCACGCTCGCGATTTGTTGCTCACCGGCAGAATCATCGGTGCGGAGGAAGCGGTGCGCATGGGATTGGTCAACGAAATCGTTCCCGCTGAGAACCTCATGGCGCGCGCCCGCGAACTAGCGGCGCTGCTGATGGAGAACAGTCCAGCTTCTTTGCGGGCGACCAAGAAACTGCTGAACGATCATGCTCGCGCCGAACTGGATACGCAGATTGAAGCCGCGGTGCGGGAGAATGCCGCCGTGCGCACCACGGCCGACTTCCGGGAAGGCATAACGTCATTTCTCGAAAAGCGCAAGCCGGTGTGGACGGGCAAATGACGCGGGCCGAAAGGATTCGCAAATTTCCCAAGACCGGCTGGCGCAACCTTCTGGCGCGGCATCTGGTGGGGCTGACCAAGCGGCCGACGCCAACAGAGTTTAGCGACTACCAGACGCAAACCGCGCTCCATCTGCCTTTCAGCGGCGAATGGTACGTGTACTGGGGCGGGCGATCGATGGCGTGGAACAAGCATGTGCTGGCCCGAGACCAGTGCTTCGCCTATGACTTTCTGATTCTCGCCCGCGGACACGCCGGGCAGTCGTATCGCGGCTCCGGCGAAAGCAACACAGACTATTATTGTTTCGGGCAGCCGGTTTATGCCCCAGCCGATGGCAGTGTCGTGAAAGCGGAAAACCGATTGCCCGACAACGCACCTGGAGAGATGAATCCGAAGGCGGCGCTCGGAAACTGCATAATCCTCGACCATGGGTGCGGAGAATTCTCATTTTTCGCGCACTTTCGCTGCGGCACGGTCGCTGTCCGCGACGGTGAACGTGTGCGTTGCGGGCAACTGCTGGCGCAGTGCGGAAACAGCGGCAACTCCTCCGAGCCTCATCTTCATTATCATTTGCAAAACACTCCGATTCCCTTCAAGGGAGATGGCATGCCCGCGTTTTTCGTAGAATATGTCGCCGATGGAAAACCGGTCGTACGCGGAGAACCGGTGGCGCGACAAACAGTAAGGAGTCAGCGTGAATTCAGCGGTCAATGAGACTCGCCTGCGCGTGCGTTACGCGGAGACCGATCAAATGGGCGTGGTTTACCACTCCAACCATTTCATCTGGTTCGAAGTGGGCCGTGTCGAATTGTTAAGGCAACTCGGCTTTTCCTATCGCGACATGGAGAGCCAGGACAACTGTTATATCGCTGTGGCCGAGGCCAAATGCCGTTATCGCGCCCCGGTGCGCTACGACGACGAAGTGCTGGTGTGCACACGACTTTTGAACGTGCGCGAATCGGTGATCCACTTTGGTTACGAGTTGCGGCGCACGGAAGACAGCGCGCTGCTGGCGGAAGGCGAGACCACGCACATCGTCACCGATGCTGAGATGAAGATTGTCGCACTGCCGGAAAAGTATATGAAAGTATTTCGCGCAGCGGTCGGGAAGCTCTAATGGCCGCGAGAAACGAGAAACGAGAAACAGGAAACCGATTTGAACGCCCTTCACATTAACGGTAACGACCTTACGCTGGAAGCGGTGCTCGAAGTAGCTGCCGAGCGTCGACCGGTGCTCCTGTCGGCCGATGCGCGCGAGGCCGTAGATCGGGCGCGCGCCGTGGTCGACGAGATCGTAGCTGGCGATAAAGTGGCCTATGCGATCACCACGGGCGTGGGCCAGCTCAGTGAGGTGCGCATCGCCGGCGATCAGATCCGCGAACTGCAAGTCAACCTGGTGCGCTCGCACGCCGCCGGCGTCGGCGAACCACTCTCCGTGGCGGAAGCGCGCGCCATGATGCTTTTGCGGGCCAATTCTCTTGCCAAAGGATATTCGGGCGTACGTGCGGCCGTCATCGACACACTATGCGAAATGCTGAACCGAGGCGTCACACCCTTCGTGCCGTCGCAAGGCAGTGTGGGCGCGAGCGGCGATCTGGCTCCGCTGGCGCATCTGGCGCTGGCTTTGATCGGCGAGGGCGAATGCGTCGACACAACCGGCGCGCGCATTCCCAGCGGCGATGCGCTGAAGCGGGCGCAAGTCAAGCCGCTGGTGCTGGAAGCGAAGGAATCCATTTCGCTCATCAACGGAACGCAAGGCATGCTGGCCGTGGGCACGCTTGCGCTGCTGGCTGCAGAGATATTGGTGGATTCCGCCGACGTGTTGGGCGGGCTTTGTTGTGACGCGCTCAAGGGCACGGACGTGGCCTTCGATGAACGCATCCACAAAGCGCGTCCGCATAGCGGACAGATGAAGACGGCGGCGAATTTGCGCAAGATGCTCGAAGGCAGCCAGATTCGCGAATCGCATCGTACCTGCGGCCGCGTGCAGGACGCCTATTCCCTGCGCTGCATCCCGCAAGTGCACGGCGCGGTGCGCGATACGCTGTCGCACTGCCGCGAGGTGTTTGAGACCGAGGCGAACTCCGCCGTGGACAACCCTCTTGTATTTATCACCGACGCTAAGAATTTCAAAGGTGACGTGATCTCCGGAGGAAATTTTCACGGCGAGCCGCTCGCGTTTGCTTTGGATTTTCTGGGTATCGCCCTGTGCGCGCTGGCCGGCATCAGCGAGCGACGGATCGAGCGGTTGGTGAACCCCGCGCTCAGCGAGGGTTTGCCGCCGTTCCTGGCACACGGCGCGGGACTGAATTCAGGTTTCATGCTGCCGCAGGTCACGGCTGCGGCCCTGGTCAGCGAAAACAAAGTGCTGGCGCATCCCGCATCGGTGGATTCGATTACCACCTCGGGCAACAAAGAAGACTACGTCTCTATGGGCATGACGGCGGCGATCAAGCTCAAGCGCATTGTGGAAAACACGCGCTACGTGCTGGCGATCGAAGCCATGGCTGTAGCCCAGGCAATCGACTTCCTGGCTCCGCTGAAGACCTCGAAGCGCGGTCAGGCGGCGCACGCGGCGATCCGGTCGGTGTGTACCACGATGGAGAAAGACCGCGTCATGTACAAAGACTTCGCGCGGATCGCGGAGTTGATTGGGAGTGGGAAGATAGCAGAAGCGTTGCGGTAAGACTGGCGGTAATCACATCATTTGAGGACCCTAGTACGTCCCGTCACCCCAAATTTACGATAAACGGACTACGGGTTGCGGCTTGACGCGGTGTATTTGTGTGGTATTATGTTGCGCTTCTCGGAAACCTTGGGCCCTCCCTTCATGATTTATGGGTGCATTGCCAACTCCAGTCGAACCTGCTGGCCAGCCTCCGGACTCGCCCCCGGTTAAGCGTTTCCTCGGTGTTAAGCACCAGTGGTATCTCGAGCTCCTGGAAACCTGCCGGGCGCTCGCGGGTTTGCCCGTGCTGGTCTCACTGATTCTGGAGGCCTTCACCCCCGATACGCGGATCATTGGACTCGGCGCGATCGTCGCGGTGATCGTCGCGCTCACTCTGCGTTTCCTTCCGAAGCTGCGGTTGATGTTGAAGCCTCGCTCCGGGCACGCATTTTGGACGGCCTTTCCCTGGTTTATTACAGCAGGGCTGGCGATCCTATTGGTCTTTAAGATCATTCCCGACCGCGCCACACAGCAAAAGGACCTGTTGGCAAACTCATGGCTGACCTGGCAAAAGAATCTGGAGAGTGCCTCCGGCGAATGCACGAAGGCGAAGGAAAAAGAGGATCTGGCGGAGAAAGCCAAGAATCATGCCCAAAAGGTAGACGCTGAAAGAGCACTGGCTCTGTGCATGGCGAATGCATTGGATCCAGTGCTTTACAAAGAACCGCGCCCGGCCAGCGACCAGGTGTCCGGCCAATTGATGTTGGCCGACGATAACGCGCGGGCGGTCCTCGGAGATCGCTTGAGCGTTGGAGACAAGTTCCTGGGTTCAGGATTCTCCTTGCCTTCCGGCCAAAACGACCCAGCCGTGGCTCGTGTACCTGAGTATTTTGTTCCTAATCTTCGCGACGATTCGAACCACGTGTGGGTGTGGAAGCTGGAACATAGCAAAGTTCAAGACCAGAAACCTATCATGGAGCGAAAGTTGTTGGAGATTTTGCAGACCTTCGATCCCTCGAATCATCCCGATTTCAAAGCCAACTGGGGTTGGTTAAAGCAGCACCTTCAGCCCAACGACTCCCTGCCGGTGCTGGTTCGGTTTGCCCTCATGGATCCTCAAAAGGTGCGCTACTCTGGGTGCTTGGGCCGACCCGACGCTACGCGCGTTTTTATGAGCAACCTGGGAGAACTCGCATCAAAAACCGTACGTGAGGCAGCACAGAGTACGGGCTACAACAGGCCCGAAAAGAGCGATGAGCGCGGCATGACCTTTTTCATCTGGGTTTATGCGCCGACGGAGGAAGATCAGGCCGTTAGGGCCACTTGGGGCAGCGTGCTTACAAATTTCTCGGGATGGGTCAAAGCTGGCGATTGCGAGGCGGCAAACGAGCGCTGAACTCTGTCTGCAATGGCCCCCCTCGCCCACCGAATCTGCGGGTGTTAATCTAAGGTCTTCGCCACGCTGCAATCCAATCCCAACTTGGCGGCGATTCCCCGCAGCGCCTTCATGCACGGGGGCTGAATCGAATCCCTACTCAAGAAATCGGTTTGACACAAGATTTGTGCGCATCTAATCTTGCTGCACTCCTGATGGCGCCTCCTACCGACAGGTTCCAGAACAAGCGTCACGTTCATTACATACTTCTTGCCGTGGCCGTGCTCGCCTGCCTCGTGCCATTTTCCGGCAAGGCTTTCAATGTTGACGACACTTTGTTCATTTATGTCGCGCGGCAGATTGCGAAGCACCCTCTCGATCCCTACGGATTCAAGGTCAACTGGTTCCTCGACGCTGTGCCCATGGCGTACGAAACCAAGAACCCTCCCCTTGCCGCCTACTACATCGCTGCAGCGGCCAGCTTCATCGGATGGTCGGAACGGGCATTGCATCTTGCCTTCCTTCTGCCGGCGCTGGCAGCAGTCTTGGGTACGTATCGTCTGGCGCAGCGCTTTACAGATTCGCCGCTGCTGGCGGCCGCGGCCACGTTGCTGGCGCCGGCGTTTCTCGTCTCTGCCAGCAGCGTGATGTGCGACACGATGATGCTGGCGCTTTGGATTTGGGCCATCATCTTCTGGATTGAGGGGCTTGAGCCGCAGAAGCCGCGCTATCTGGCCGCCTCCGCGCTCATGATCACTCTGTGCGCTTTGACCAAGTACTTTGGGATCGCTTTGATTCTGTTGCTGGCAGCGTATTCGTTGGCGCGGCTGCGGCGCCTCGGAAGCTGGGCCTGGTACCTGCTGTTTCCAGTGCTGGCCCTAACTGGATACCAGCACTGGACGAAGGTGGTCTACGGGCTGCGCATGATTTCGGAAGCAGCTCATATGTCTGCTGGCGTGCGGCAAGCGAGACAAAGTTCCGCGCTGGCCAAAGCGCTGGTAGACCTGAGCTTTGTTGGTGGATGCACACTGCCCGCGTTGACGCTTGCTCCCCTTCTCTGGACTCGCAGGAAAATTTTCGCCGTCTGCGTGGCGAGCGGCATTGCGGGGTTTCTCATTGGCGTTGGCCGAATCGCTCTCGGCGAAATGCTTTGGCCGTTCGACTTTTACCCGCATTGGTTTCTGGTTGGCATTCAGTTGACGTTTTTCATTGCCGCTGGATTCTCCGTGATGGCGCTGGCGGCCACAGACGCGTGGAAACGCAAAGACGCCGACTCCCTGTTGCTGATGCTTTGGGTTTTCGGAACATTTGTCTTTACCGGCTTCTTGAACTGGGCCATCAACGCCCGTTCCGTGCTGCCGCTGATTCCGGCCACCGGGATCCTGCTCGCACGGCGCGTGGATGTGTTGCGGGCCACCTCAACTCGGTGGCGTCCCGCGATGTTGGCCATACCGTTAGCCGTGGCGGGAGCAGTTTCACTCTGGCTCACGTGTGCCGACACAGAGTTGGCAAATTCAGCGCGAACTGCAGCAGCGCAAATCGAGCAGAAGACGCGCAATCAGCCCGGTACGGTCTGGTTCCTGGGGCATTGGGGATTCCAATATTACATGGAGTCACTCGGAGCGCGTCCCGTCGTGGTGGATGACCCGCCGCAGCGCCCGGGAGATTTCCTCGCTACAGCGGGAGGCCGGTTGCTGTTCGAAGTGCGCCCGGAGTTCGTGGCTTCGCGCGACGTAATTCAAATTCCCATGCGTCTCGGAATCACAACCATCCAAACCGAGCTGGGCACGGGTTTCTACTCCTCCGATCTCGGCCCTTTACCTTTTGCCGTCGGGCAAGTCCCGCCCGAACGCTATGAATTAATTCGATTAGGAACGAGATCGATCCCAGCGGCAACCGCGGAGTCACACAGGTGATCCGATAACCTTCGCCGCACTCCCATCCAGACCCAGTTTATCGGCGATCCCTTGCAGCGCTCCGATGCAGAAGGCGATGTGCTCATCCAAATCCACGCCCAGGGCGGCGGCACCGTTGACGATGTCGTCGCGGTTCACCTTGCGGGCGAAGGCCTTGTCTTTCATCCGCTTTCGCACCGACTTCGCGTCCACCTCGGCCAGCGATTTTCCTGGCTTGATCAGGGCCACGGCGGTGATGAATCCGGCAAGCTCGTCGCAGGCAAAAAGAGCTTTTTCCATGGGCGTATCGCGCGTTACGCCGGTGTACTCAGCGTGCGACATGATGGCGCGGGTGATCACGTCAGGCCATCCGCGCTGCTTCAGAATCTCGTTGCCCCGGTAGGGATGGTCTTCGGCGGTGGGATATTTCTCGTAGTCGAAGTCGTGGATGAGTCCGACAATGCCCCACAGGTCCTCCTCAGTTAGCCCAAGCGCCGACGCCTCCGAGTCTCCGGTTACCGAAATTTCGAGCACAGGAACGCATGCAGGCCTCAACCGCCAGCGCGTGCTTGCGCAAACTTTCCGACTGGGTGAACTCAGTTAGCAGTTCCCGAGCGTCATCTATCGTTATAATTCTGGGCATCGTTGCAAATTACCCCTTTTAATTGTGCTAATTTTTATGAACGAAAACACACCTTACACCGTGGCGGAGGTTGCCAAGTTAACCCGTCAGTTGTTCACGGACAAGTGGCAGTTGAGTCCTTGACTATAGGAGGCGCGCCTTGCTCGCCGAAAACACCGCAAAAAAGAACAAACTTTTGATTGTGTCCCAAATACAAAATTGGAACTAACCCGGCATTGAGCGGAACGTCGCCCGGTTTTTGAGATAAACTGGGCAGACTCGCGGGTTGGATGTATTTCAGGGTCTCACCACCTCGTATCTCAATAACTGAACTATAGTTCTTGCGCGCGGGGTCAATAGCGCCGTTCTCGCGCGTACGCTCTTGATTATCAGGCCCCGCTCGCGCTGTGTCAGAAGTATTTTCACGCTCATGGCCAATCAGCAGGCAGCCACCAACAAGAACAATCCACCATAGCGCTGCAAACTTCGCAAGCCACACGACGCCCAATCGGGGGTCAGTCCTCATTTGTTCCCATGTCTTCATCGGGTGAAGAAGTTCCTGGAGTGGAGCCACACCTACGACCAGGTAAATGCAGACAAAAATCCAATGGGCATAGATAAATGGAAGGACTTTTTCCGGAGTCACAGCGGCGGCAATTCCTACCGCTGCTGCGAGCAAGCTGAGTTTGTTATTGAGCCGTTCTAGAGCCTTGTCAACCGTCATCATTTTCGTGGGGATTTTCCAGCACGGATTCTATAGCCCCAGGGGAATTTTGTGCTAATTCGTGCTACCAACCCTTTGGTTCCTTTCTTTCCCTCATTTCTTTGCCTTTTGCATTCTGCAACCTGTTTGCAATATCGTCCCGAATACAGTTAGTAAACACCACGCTGCTTCGCGATCAATCATGCTCTTGCCCTGTTTCTGCGGGTTTTGCCGCTTGCTTTGAGTTTTCGCCGCAAGAAACGCGCGGCTTCCTACATTTTACCCTTGACATCCACAGGCTTTCGAACCGCAGATTAGCACCTGCGTTGCCGGAACTTCTTCCTCGAACGTTAGGTTCCGTTATCAGCAGTAAGGAGTAGCCGGCTCTGGCACTCCCACAACTCGATGGCCACGACCCTTGCCCCGGTAAACTCTAGGGAAGTCGTCCGCTGCGATCACTGCCTGCTGGTTCAATTCCGTACGGTCAATAACAATTGCCGGCGCTGCCACTCGTCCCTGGACGAGGAACCCGAGCCCGAACCGGTGGTGCTGCCGCCGCCGGTGATGATGCCCATGCACGGCACCGGACGTGGACATCTGAACCTGGCAACGTCGATCCGCTCGCTGCGCTTGCGGAGCGGGCTGAGCCAGCGGCAACTGGCAGGACGTATGTCCGTGCCGCGAACTTACGTTTCCAAGATCGAGAACGAAAAAGCCACGCCTACGCTGTCGTCCCTGGAACGGCTGGCGCGCGCCCTGGAGGTGACCGTGCCGGAACTGCTCAGTGGCGGAGAGAAGAACCGTCAGGACGAAATCAGCGAACTGATGAAAGACCAGTTTATCGCGGAGATCCTGCCGTTTGTTTCGCAACTGAACGGGATGCAGATGTCGAGCATCCTGACGCAGGTGCGGGACTTGACGGTGCGGCCGCGAAGGACCGCGTAGTCATGCGCAAATCGGAGATCCTTCGCCGCAAAAGCACGGCTCAGGATTTCGGCACGCGGCTCCCGCTTCGCTCACGCCGCGTAAGCGCCTCAATTTTATCCGGGCGACCAGCCAACTCAATGCCGGGACCGTTCTTGGTCCCGGCTTTTTTGTACTCCTAACCCTGATCTCTCGGCGCAGCGATGCCTAGAAACACCAGAGCGGCGCGATTCAGTCGTACCATGTCTTCGTCGCCAAGGCGGCCACTACGCGCGCCGATCCTCGATTTCGGAACGGTCGTGATCTTATCGACCATCAGCCGGCAAAGAGCCCGCAGGCCATTGCGGTCGCTGGGCTCAACCACGAGGCGAAACAGGGGAGCGTCGGTTGGGTCAGTGGTGAATGCGCAAACGGTGATCGAATCTGTCCTGTCGAAACGGTCGTCTTGAAGAATCACAACCGGACGGGGTTTTCCAGCGTAGTCCTTGCCGCCGGCGACGGTCCAAATTTCGCCACGCTTCACGCCCTGCCCCAATCAGAGGCCGCATCGATAAAGTCTTGGTCTTCCCCGGCGTGAGGGCTCTTGGCAACAGCGAGGGACTGCCGGTGCGCCTCCGTAACAAAAGCAGGCGAGCGCATGTCCGGGACCCAGATTTGGATAGGCCGTAGACCTTGCTTGCGCAGCCGGCTGCGGTGCTTTCTGACTTTATCCCTCGAAGGCTTGGTGTGAGTTCGTGCTGGCATGTTCCCGCCTCTGGTTACATGTAACCTACCAAGAAAGACGCTGAGGCACAAGTCCGAACGAATCTCCAGTAGATCGACCGACATCTATTCAGCATGAACCTGAAGGAAGTTGGGAATGTTTTTTCTGCGTTGTCGGCACATCCTGCCTCTGTGAATCAACCGGAAGCGAACGGATGGGCAGAGGAGTCGGCGCGGGAAGCTGCGCCCGCCGAGGGTTCCGCTGCTGCCGACGATTTGCTGCTTGATGCGTATTCGCGCGCGGTTACGGGCGCGGTTGGGCGCGTCAGCCCTTCGGTGGTCAACATTGAGGTGCATCAGGCTGGGCGCACACGCTCGGGTGAACCGCGCGAGCGGCGTGGCGGAGGCTCGGGGTTCGTATTCACACCGGATGGCCTGATTCTCACCAACAGCCACGTCGTGCACGATGCGCGCCGCATCGAGGTCACGTTGGCGGACGGCCGCCGCATGCCCGCAAGCGCCATCGGGGATGATCCGGCGAGCGACCTTGCAGTCCTGCGAGTGGATGAGCCTAGTCTGACCGCCGCTGCGCTCGGCGATTCGCAGCAGCTTCGTGTGGGGCAACTGGTCGTGGCGATCGGCAACCCGTATGGATTCCAGTCCACTGTGACCGCGGGCGTGGTGAGCGCGCTGGGGCGTTCGCTCCGGTCTTATTCCGGGCGGCTGATCGATGACGTGATCCAGACGGACGCTGCGCTCAATCCGGGCAACTCTGGCGGGCCGCTGGTGGACTCCTCGGGGCGTGTGGTGGGAGTCAATACGGCGACCATTTTGCCGGCGCAGGGAATATGTTTTGCCATCGGGATCAATACGGCGAAGTTCGTGGCCATCCGCCTGCTGCGCGATGGACGCATCCGACGAAGCTACATCGGCGTCTCGGCGCAGACCGTGCCGGTGCATCGGCGCGTGGTGCGCTTCTACGATCTGGCGAAAGAGTCGGGCGCGCTTGTTCTGTCGGTCGAGGAGAATAGTCCGGCGAAGCGGGCGGGCCTGCGGGATGGCGACGTCATCGTTGCCCTTGAGGGCCATCCGATCGCTGGCGTGGACGATCTGCATCGCATTCTGGCGGACATTCGCGCGGGCGCGAGTTGCTCGCTCACGGTGCTGCGGCATACGGAGAAGCTGGAGCTGAAGATCGCGCCGGAGGAAGCGAAGTAGGGTCGTGTGGCGCGGGCACTCCTGCCCGCGAACGTTGACGCCCTATCGCATCCCTCAGGGGCTGAAGCCCGAATCGTTGTCGGCTTTGCGCGGCACGGCTGAAGCCGTGCCCTTCCCGATCTCGCACTCTTGGCGTCGCGCTCTTCCAATCGTGCCCTTTGCGTCATTGCAAGCCCCTTCGTGCCCGTGTTAGCCTCTATCCGAAGGGGATCACTTTGCAGCACAAAGTTCCCGCCGGGATGGATCGCAAGGAAGCCGAAATTTACCGGCAATTGGATCCTGAGCGGCTCCCAAGACACATCGCCATTATCATGGACGGCAACGGGCGCTGGGCCAAGCGGCGCCATATGCCGCGCGTGGCCGGACACCGCGCCGGAGTGGCGGCGGTACGCTCGACGGTGGAGACGGCGGCGCGCATTAGCATTCATGCGCTGACGCTGTATGCCTTTTCGGAAGAAAACTGGAAGAAGCGGCCGAAGAGCGAAGTCGACTTCCTGATGGGCCTGCTCAGCCGCTATCTGAAGGCGGAAGTGCCCACGCTGAACGAGAATAATATCCGCCTGGAATATATTGGGAGGCAGCACGAACTGCCGAAAGACGTGCAGGAGCGCATGGAATGGGCGCGCCAGAGCACGGCTCATAATACCGGAACGGTACTCACGCTGGCGCTGAACTACAGCGCACGCAGCGAACTGGTGGACGCGTTCCGGTCCATGGTAGACGCGGCTGCGCAGAACGGCGGCATCGAACATCTGCACATTGATGAGGATACGGTCGGCGAACATCTTTACACGCGCCACCTGCCCGACCCGGATCTGGTGGTGCGCACGTCGGGCGAGATGCGGCTGAGCAACTTCTTGCTTTGGCAATTGGCTTACGCCGAGATCTACGTGACGCCAACCTTGTGGCCCGATTTTCGCGGCGTGCATCTGCTGGAAGCCATTGCCGAGTATCAGAAGCGGGAGCGGCGCTATGGCGGGCTGAACCACGGGGATGCGCATGCGCACGCTGAAGCAGTCAAGGTTCACAAGTAGACTTGCGGCTTCCGTGGGGAATGCAACAACAGATTCCTCACCGGGCTTTCGCCCGATTCGGAATGACAAAGGACATTCTTGCTGAAGCGCATCGCGACCGCGGTGGTCCTGATTCCGATTGTGATGCTGCTGGTGCTGCGCGCACCAGTGCCGGTGCTGGCCGTCTTCGCGGCAGCTGTGGCGCTCGTCACGGTCCAGGAGTTCTTAAAGCTGACCGAATCCTATGGCGTGCAGCCGCTGCGCCTGCCCACATATATCTTCGTGGGAGTTTTATTTCTGTGGCTGGCTGTGAGCGCAGCTGGCGAGACCCCGCAGCTCTCCTCGTTGAAATTCGTCCTTGGGCTGGCATTCGCCTGTGCGATCGCTCCATTCGTCTTTCTGACCATCGCCATGCGGCGGGCGCAGATGAGCGGCGCGTATCCGGCGGCGGCCGCCTCGGCGTTCGCGTTCGCCTACATTGCTCTGCCTATGGCCATGCTGGTGCAGTTGCGCCAGCAGTGGGCGGGAGCGTTCTGGCTGCTCTATCTCCTTCTCGTTGTGTGGGCGGGAGATATTCTCGCTTACTTCGTAGGCCGCTCCGTGGGGCGGCACTTGTTGGCGCCGCGCATCAGTCCGAAAAAAACTTGGGAGGGCGCCGCGGCGTCGCTGGCCGCAAGCCTGCTGGTAGGAAGCCTGCTGTTCACCTACGCCTTGCAGATCAGCTCGTTTCTGTTGCGCCTGAGACTCATCGAGCGCCGCGACGGCCTGTTTGGACTGGAGAAGCCTGAACTGTGGCCGATCCTCTTGCTGACGGTCGCGCTGAACATCGCGGCGCAGCTTGGCGATCTGGTGGAATCGTTGATCAAGCGGGGAGCCGGCGTGAAGGATTCGGGAACCATACTTCCCGGACACGGCGGCATGCTGGATCGCATCGACGCCCTGCTATTTGCCGCGCCGGTACTGTGGTACTACGCCGCAGCAGTCTTCCCACCCGCACGGCCCTGGTAGCGCGTAAAATAGTGAATCTGTCTCCATGAAGCGCATTGCCATCCTGGGATCCACGGGGTCGATCGGCCGCAGCACGCTGAGCGTGGCTGAGAGCTATCCCGACCGCTTTCAGATCGTCGCACTGGCCGCGGGCAGCAATCTGGAGGCGGCGTTCGAGCAGGCCCGGCGCTGGCGGCCACGCATGATTTCGATCGCGGCGGAGCCCGACGCCGATGTTTTGCGGGCACGTCTGAAGCAAGCCGGGCTGGGCGATATCGAGGTCGTGCATGGGGCGGCGGGCACGGTGAAGGTCGCGACCCATTCCGAGGCCGACTTTGTGGTGAGCGCCATCGTGGGCGTGGCCGGGCTTGAGGCCACCTACGAGGCGGTCAAGGCAGGAAAAACCGTCGGCGTGGCTAACAAAGAGTGTCTGGTTGCGGCGGGCGAATTGATTACGGCCGAGGCGCGCCGGCAGGGCAAACCGCTGCTGCCCATCGACAGCGAGCACAATGCGGTGCACCAATGCCTGCGGGGCGGGCGCCTGGAGGAAGTGGAACGCATCTGGCTGACGGCCTCCGGCGGGCCGTTTCTGAATACGCCGCGGTCGGAGTTCAGCTCCATCACGGTGGAGCAGGCGCTCAATCATCCCACCTGGAAGATGGGCAAGCGCATCACCATCGACTCGGCGACGTTAATGAACAAGGGGTTCGAAGTCATTGAAGCGTGCAGATTGTTTCACATTTCGCCCTCGAAAGTGGAAGTTTTGGTGCATCCCCAGTCGACGATTCACTCCATGGTGGAGTTTGTGGATGGCAGCATACTTGCTCAGTTTTCGGTGACCGACATGCGGCTGCCGATTTTGTATGCTCTGACATACCCCGAGCGGATTCGTTCGGAGATGCGCTTTCCGGTGAGTAACTTGCGTCATCTGGACTTCTGCCCTCCAGATATGAATAAATTTCCCTGTCTACGGCTGGCTTACGAAGCGGTGGAAGCGGGCGGGGCGAAGACGGTGGCGCTGAACGCCGCCGATGAAATCGCAGTAGCCGCGTTTCTGGAAGGCAGCGTCGGATTCGACGAGATTCCCAGGATCATCGAAGACGCGCTTTCAGCATCTAACTCTGGGAAGCTGGAGTCCATCGCCAAGGTGCTTGAAGCCGACACTGAGGCCCGCCGATATGCTCGAGAGCGGGTTTTGAGTATAAGTAAGAAGACCGCGCAACCGCGGGCAACTTCTGTGGTGTAGTAGCGTAATCTAACGGGGGAGTGGTTTACGTACTTCGATTATGTCTGATTTCTTTATTGCCATCGCTGCCGTCGCCGTTGTCCTGGGTTTCATGATTCTGATTCACGAGTTCGGCCACTATGCCGTGGCCAAGCTGCTGGGGGTCCGGGTAGAAGTGTTCTCGATTGGCTTCGGCAAGCGCCTGCTCGGCTTCCGCAAGGGAGACACCGACTACCGCATCAGCGCGATTCCCCTGGGCGGCTACGTGAAGATGAGCGGCGAGAATCCCATGGACGAACGCACCGGCGATCCGGCCGAGTTCATGTCGCACTCCCGCTGGCACCGCTTCCTGATCGCGATTGCCGGGCCGGCGATGAATATTCTGCTGGCCATCTTTTTGCTGACTGCGGTTTACATGGTGCACTATGAGTACGCGGTTTTTCTCGACAAGCCGGCGGTGATCGAGGGAGTGAAGCACGACTCTCCCGCGGACAAAGCTGGCTTGCAGCCCGGCGACCGGATCGTGAAGGTCGATGGCATTGAGAATCCGACCTGGGAACAACTGCAGCCGCGCGTGTGGCTCAGTCCCAACCAGCCGCTCACTATCACCATCAAGCGCGGAGATCAGACCTTCCAGAAGACCATCGTGCCCCAGGCCGTGACTACGTCTGAGGTGGGTTCGGCAGGATGGTTTCCGGAGGATCCCGTGATCGTCGGCCAGACCGAGCCTGGCACTCCCGCCGCCAAGGCCGGACTGAAGGAAGACGACAGAATTGTTGCCCTGGATGGCAAGCCGCTGGTTTCGATCGAAGCGATGATTGAGCGCCTCCAGCAAACCAAGGACGCTCCCGTCGATCTCACGGTGATTCGTGGCAATCAGACTCTGCCGCCGTTTCACCTAACCCCCGTACTCGCGAAGACCGAAGATCCGAAGGAGCAGAGATACCGGCTGGGATTCCTCAACAAGAGCGAGACCAAGGTAACGACGTTACCGTTCGCCCAAGCGCTGAGCCTCTCGCTGGAACAGAACAAGAAATACTCGCTGCTGATTCTGGAGTTGGCCAAGAAGATCGTGCAGCGGAAGGTGTCGCTGCGCGCCGTTTCCGGTCCGATCGGTATCGCTCAGGATGCCGGCTATGCAGCGCAGCAAAAAGGGTGGACGCCGTTGCTGGAGCTAACGGCAGGGATCAGCTTGAACCTTGGCATCATTAACCTGCTGCCCATCCCCATACTTGACGGCGGCGTCATCCTGTTTCTGCTGATCGAAGGGCTCATGCGGCGCGACGTCAGCCTGCGCATCAAAGAACGCGTCTACCAGGCCGCGTTCGTTTTCCTGGTGCTGTTCGCGGTGATGGTCATCTACAACGACCTGATGAAAACTCTGCCCGGGCTTATGGGACGGATGCCGTAAGCGATTACAACTCATGTGGGGACAGCCGCCCTCGGCTGTCCGGCGGCCCGGGGTTATCGGGCCGCAGTCCTGGCTTCTTCTAGATTCCTCCGCTTTCCACAACCCCATTGTGACATCTGCCCTTGTGCCGCAATTCAGAACTGCGCGATCATTGTCGAGGCAGTGACGGTTGGGAGAGGCCCAGAGTGGCCCCCCTAAGTCGTCTGTTATCAAGATTTTGGTATCTAAGTTCTTTGAAAACCAGATTTTACAAAGTCCACTTTGGCGAAACCCGTGCTGGGCACGGCTTTCCAGCGGATCGCGCAAGAAAATTGATCTGTAATTCCTGGGTTGATGTGCAAAGCCGTTCCGTTCGAACATTCGCCGCGAAGATTTAGTTTCGTGAGAAATCCACAGACCAGGCGTCCGACGTTGCCCGGGCTCAACCGGGGCCGTAGGAGTGTTGACGGCCTTCTTTGCTTGAGATACAATGTATCTCAAGCGGGGGGATCATGGCGGCGACTGAGATGGTTCATGTTCGGGTGGAAAAGCGCATCAAGACTCAGGCCGCCAAAACTTTGGCCGCCATGGGATTGTCAGTATCAGACGCGGTGCGCGTCCTGCTGACTCGGGTGGCGGTGGAGAAGGCGCTACCCTTCGAAGTGAAGATGCCCAACGCTACAACCGCTAAAGCGATGCAGGAAGCGCGCAAGGGGGGCCTACCCTCGTTCAAGAACGTCTCCGAGTTGATGAGCGACTTGAATGCGGAGGATTGAGCGCACCGGCGCATTTCGCCGTGACTTCAAGCGCGGGAAGCGCGGACAGTACCGGCGCGATATTGATTCCCTCGTTTCCGATGTCTTCTCACTCTTAGCTGATGACAAGCCCCTATCAGAGAAAAACCGCGACCACGGGCTGTCCGGTGAGTGGCGCGATTGTCGCGAATGCCACCTCAAGCCCGACCTGCTGCTGATTTATCGCAAACCGGATACAGAGGTTCTGCAACTTGTTCGCACGGGTTCGCACAGCGAACTCTTCGGCTGAGGATGACGTACTGTTCCGCTCACTCGAGGCTATCCAAAGCAGCCTGTTCCCGCATGTTAAAATAGAATCTCTCATGTCCACGATTCCCCGCAGAAAGACCGTGACCGCCGTCGTCGGTGGCGTCCGGGTTGGCTCGGATGCACCGATTGTGGTGCAGTCCATGACCAACACTGACACCGCGGACGTTCCCTCGACCGTCCAGCAGTGTGCCGCCCTGGCTCGCGCCGGGTCGGAACTGGTGCGGGTCACTGTCAACAACGAAGAGGCAGCTGCCGCCGTTCCCCGCATTGTGGAGGAACTCGACAAGCAAGGCCTGCGCGTGCCCATCATTGGCGATTTCCACTACAACGGGCACGTGCTGCTCACGAAGTATCCCGAGTGCGCCCGCGATCTCGCGAAGTACCGCATCAATCCTGGAAACGCCAGCATTGGACGCACCGGCGATTCGAATTTCCGCACCATGATCGAAGTGGCGGTGAAGTATCAGAAGCCGGTGCGCATCGGCGTGAACTGGGGCTCGCTCGACCAGGCGCTGCTCACCCGCATGATGGACGAGAACTCTCGCCTCGACGACCCCAAAGACGCCCGCGAAGTGACGATGGAAGCGATGGTGGTGAGCGCGCTGAACTCCGCCGACCTGGCGCAAAAGTTCGGCCTGCGCGCTGACCAGATCATCCTGAGCGCGAAAGTCAGCGGCGTGCAGGATCTGATCGACGTATACCGCGCGCTCGCCGCGCGATGCAACTACCCGCTCCACCTCGGCCTGACTGAAGCAGGCATGGGAGCGAAGGGCGTGGTCGCTTCAAGCGCCGCCATGGGCGTGCTGTTGCAAGAGGGCATCGGTGACACCATCCGCGTCTCGCTAACGCCGGCGCCAGGGGGCGACCGCACGGAAGAAGTCCGTGTGGCGCAGCAGATTCTGCAATCCATGGGGCTTCGCAGCTTCACCCCGCAAGTCACAGCCTGCCCCGGCTGCGGACGCACCACCAGCACCTTTTTCCAGGAAATGGCCGAGCAGATTCAGACTTACCTGCGCGAGCAGATGCCGGCCTGGAAAGGCCGCTATGTGGGCGTGGAAGAAATGAAGCTTGCCGTCATGGGCTGTGTGGTCAACGGCCCCGGCGAGTCGAAGCACGCCAACATCGGAATCTCCCTGCCGGGAACCTTCGAGGAACCGAAGGCTCCGGTCTACGTGGATGGACGCCTGTTCACCACGCTGAAGGGCGATCGCATTGTGGCGGAGTTCATCGAGATTCTCGATGAGTACGTCGACTCACACTACGCGGCCCGAGAGGCCCAAAAGGAAGAAGTCGCTGCCCGAAATTAGGGCGGATTCACAGTCGCCTACCCCATACGAACTGTCATCCCCAGCGACGCGAGAGGTTTGGGTTCTCGCCTGCCCCAACCGTGTCGCCGCCGCGGGCAACCACCCAGATCCCTCCCTTCGCGAGGGATGACAAGCGTGCTTTAGTCCATGCTGTATCTTGTGTCCGTGGGCGTGGGTTCCCTACTGCCCCGTCAACAGGAAAACCGGCGTTTGCGACGGCGGCAGTGGGACCGCGTTCCCGGAATCGCTGGTCGCGCCTACATCCGTGTACGTGAAATTGCACTCGAATTGTGAGGCCGAAAGGCCCGTCGCGATTACCGTCAACGTGAATCCGTTCAGGTAGGTCCCCGTCGTCAATCCCGAGATTGAAACTCTTTGTCCCGGAACAAATTGGTTCGCCGCCTGGAACGTAACCACGTTTGAAGTAATCGAGAATGCCGAGATCGTCGTGACGCTATCGCAGCTTGGCTGGGTGCAAACTCCGTATTGCGCGGGCAGGTCAGTGACCAGCGTATCGGCGGGAATGCCGGTGCCGCCGGTGTTGTTGGTATTGCTGTCGGTGGTGTTAATGTCGGCGATGGCGCCAGCGTCACACATGCTCACATAGACGTGGCTGCTGTCCGCGGAGGCAGTGGTAAAGACGCGGAAGCGCGTGGCGCCGGGCGTGTAGACAGCGGGCAGGACAGGCGAAGCGCACGTGGCAATCGGCGGCACGGCATATTGGTATTGGTTGGCAGGAACATTCGCCGCGAATGGCGGGTCAGTCAGCAGCGTCAGGGCTGGAGTTATCTTGGGCGTGAGACTAGTGGCGTCAAACACGCTGAGGCCGGGGATCACGCAGGCAGAAGACGAACTGACAAACGGGTCAGGACAAGACGCTGCTGTCTGGTAGCTGGCCACGTAAAACCGGCTGCCATCGGGCAGAGCCGTCACCGAAGTGGGCGAGCAATTGGACGTACCGATCGGACAGGGCGCGGACCCCAAGGCGAAGGAGATAGCCGCCAGCTGGATGGGCGTGTCGTTGGCTCCGCCGGTATCAGAGAACACATAGACCGTGCTGTTTACTGGATTCGTCACATAGAGCCGGTTCAGGTGCGGATCAAAGAAAATGAAGTTGGCTCCGGCGCCCACGGGAAGGCTGCCGGTGACCGTATCGGTGGCGACATCGATCGTCACCAGTTGCCCGTCCCCTTGGGTGAGCACGTAGACTTTTTGGCTATCGCCACGAGCCACCACCCAGACAGGCGTCTTCCCGGTGAAACCAGTTACTGTATTCGGCGTCAGAGTCTGCACGTTCAAACTGCTGACCGTGTCGTCCCCCTGGTTGGCGACGTAGAGCTTGAGGGCATTTGGCGTCTCCGCCAGACTAACTGGGTGCACTCCTACAGGCGCGGTGTTGCTGACGACGTTTGATGCCGTGTTGATGGCAAAAACTGAATTGGAATTGTAGTTCGCCACATACATCACGTCGTTCTGCCTAGTACTGAGGAAGACAGGCTGGGGAGGAATCGACGCAACTGCACTGGAAGGACAGGCGCCACCGATCGTCGCCGGGCCGCACGCGACCAGGCCAGTCGTGGCAGCGATGTACTGAACGGTGGCGCCGCTGATCGAGGAGATCGGGAAAGTGCCATTGTATCCAGCCGTCGTTGGGTTGGTGCCGGCGATGCTGATCGCGTAACCAGCCGCGACGTTGCTCAAGGGCGCACTGAGTGTGACCGTAACGAGATTGCCGGTCTCGCTGATCGCGGTAATGCTGGAGGTCTGGCCAGGCAAGGTGGTCGCAGTCACGGGGCCGAATCCGGGCGTGCCGGTGGACTGGAATGCCGGAGTAAAGGATGACACTACATCGACGCCACCCTGCACTGTGCCCGCACTGGTCACAAATAGTCTTGAATTGTTGGGGAGAGTGGCCAGGTGGGTGGGATTAAGGCCGAACCTGAGGTCGGAGTTGGGAGTCTCCGCGATGATGGAGTCTCCTGAGACGTCGATCTGCATGGCTCCGCCCGGATAGCTGGGGACGTTAGCGCTAATGCCAAAGACAGCGTGGAAACTGGCCGGAGTCGGAGCCGGTTCCGAGGGGCATCCAGGAACTCCCCCCCCCGACGAGCAAGGAATAACGACCGGACGGTAGACCTGCCCGCAGGCCATCCACAGCAGAATTGGAAGCACCATGGCGGCCAACCCACCCACACGTCGAAAACTCATTGCCACTCCAAAGGAAAGATTCTGGCTCTCGCTGCGAGGAATTCAACATTCTAACGGCTGGCCACAATCCGCGCCAGTGAGCCGGGCTGAATTCCCAGTTTCCAGTTTTCAAGGTTACGGTTTGGCAGAGCTAGGATGTGGGATGCGTGTCCTCGGACACGAGTTGGAAGGATGAACAAGGCAGGTCCTAGGTACTAGGTGTCAGGTCTTCGGGTTTTGCCGAAGACCTAACACCCAAGACCTGAGACCCTGATCCGACCTACCTGCCGCGGCGCGACTTGCCGCCCACGGCGGCCGTTGGCTCGTCTGACTTGGCGGCGCCGGCAGGCTTCTTCTTGCCTTCCATCTGCGCCAGGCTCTGTTTGAGAGCGGCCATGAGATCTACGACGGGAGCAAGCTTCTTTGGCTTCTCGACCGCCGCGACTTCCCCGCCTTCGAGCTTGGTCTCGATCAGCTTCTTCAGATTTTCCTGGAAGCTGTCTTTGTACTTTTCCGGGTCCCATTCATCCGCCAGCGCTTCGATGAGCTGGTGCGCCACTTTTACTTCGGCTTCTTTCAATTCCACGTCGGGCGCTCCGAAGCCTTCCACCTTCTTCACCTCTTCCGCGTAATACATGGTATGCAGCATCATGCCGCCTTCGTGCGGCCGCAGGAACACGGTGTACTCGCGGTTGTGCATGGTGATCTTCGCGATGGCAACGTACTCGCTCTCTTCCAGAGCCTTGGTCAGCAGCGCGTACGGACGCCGCCCAGCCTCTTCCGGCAGCATGTAATACGACGACTCGAAATAGACGGGATCGACGTCGCCTGCCTTGACGAATTCCAGAATCTCCATGGTCTTGGCAGTCTGCGGCTCGATCTTCTTGATCTCTTCCGGCTCGATGATGATGTATTCGTCCTTGCGGAACTCGTAGCCTTTGACCATGTCAGAGCGATCGACGACGATGCCCTCCGCCTGACAAACGTACTGTTGCTTGAGCCGGGATTTGTCCGTGCGATGCAGCATGTTGAAAGAGATGCCACTACTGCGCGCGCCCGAAAACAAGCGCACCGGCATCGAGATGAGTCCGAAAGTTAAGTGTCCAGACCAGACCGAAGCTGCCATAGTTTCCCCTCGTTCACCGGGATGCTACCACGCCCCGGCCATTGGACCCCAACCCTCCTAAACTGCCCAGAATTGGGAGTTTAGCCTACAAACCGATGTTTGGATGCACAAATCTTAGGGCATGGGGAACCGAAGTGCGAAGCCGGAGGGGATGGGGTCGGCTGGGATTGAGCGCTAGGGGTTGTAGTTAACTGAGAGGGTTCCGGATTCATCGGGTCCGCACCCGTAATGGATCCCCACTAAGCAGCAGACGAGTTGGAGCCTGAGGACGAAGAGACTAGCCTCACTGGATCTGCAGGGCCTTGAATAGGCCACGGTGCACTATCACGTTCTCGTTGAAATTAAGGCGCGCTTCCCTGTTCTTATACCGGAAAACCTCGCGTCCTGGGCTTGGTGAGTTTCCGATGACGCTGAACAGGAACAAAATTTGCAGCACGAAGGCAACGTTCTTTTCTTTAATGAATCCGCGCTCGATCTGGGCGTTATAGGCCCTCTCCAGCTCGGGAATCGAGAAAATCTGCTTCCGCAATTGCGACACGACGTCGAATATGTTCGAAATATCTGGCAGGACGGCAAAGAGCTCGTCTGTCAATTCTTCGCGTAGGTAGTTCGAGAAAGCCTTGTCAACGCGCCTCACCACTGCCGGGGAGATCTTGGTCCCGTCGTCTAGCGCTTGTTGAGCACAGTTCTGGAGATAGGCCACAAAGTCACGCGGCCTGAGAAGGGTGCTTCTAGCTATAAACGAAAAGGTGTCGGTTGTGTTCCTCGACCGGTTCCCAAATCGGATATTCCGAATCCCGAAAACCTTTTGCCACGCCGTATGGAAGGGCAGAGGCTGAGCACGGGTGGGATCAAGAGCGCGGCTGATCCTGAGAGCAACGACTTTCTGGATCTTCTCCAGGTCCCAATTCAGATCCAGCCGAAAGTCCCCCCATTTGTTCTTGTCGGCGTCCTGGATAAGATCGTAAATGTCATCACGCAAAAAATTACTGGGAAGACGCGTGGGCCGCCGGAACCCGCGAGAGTCGCCCGGATATCCTGCACCGCTTTGAAGAGGCTCGTAACTAGGGCCCTGTATTGCTCGTCCTTATTTTGCTCCATTATGTCCCGGTAATCCTCGTCCAATTCATCGAAGAGCACGAAGTAGGTCGCGGTTCCGGCGTACTGTCGTACTAGGTCTTCAAGATAATTGCCGTACTCAACCCAGCTATTTGCGAGGTCCGGCCTCTCCCTTGTGACCTTGACCGACAGACCAAACAACGAAACGCCCCATTCCTTGTTGACCCATCGACCGATTCGTTCGACTCAGTGGGGTTTTTTCGTCGTACAGTTTGGCCAGCTCGACCCTGATGGCCGAGTCTACCCCCTCGTTTTTCAGCATTAGTCTGCAGACCGTGCTGTATATCAGATATTTCCAAATCGATATGAACTGGTTCGGTGGTGTGTATTTGTCGTTCGTATGCGAGTAAAGCTCATTGAAAGGAAAGTTCTTGAAGCTCAGTTTTTCGGCGAAGGTATCGAAGCTCTGCCTGCGATTGAAGTATTCGGAGATCGCCGTTTTCCCCGTTCCTTTCCGCCCTATGACAAAATACTTATCACCCCGCGCAATTTGATCTACTTCGCGCACATGCCAGAAATACCTGTCGTTATCCTCGGCCTTCGCTTCGCGCTTCCACGTCGAGATTTCACGCAGAAGGTTGGTGCTTACCGCAGCCGAATCAAGCTCCTCGATGTCCTCGGAGACAGAATCAGGACTAGGGACGACGGCCTTTGCTGGTTCCTTAATCTGACCTGGAGGTATGCGCGGTGGTTGTTCCATAAATCCTCGATGCCACATGGCAGAGGGAGCTATTGTAGGCCTATCGCTAATCGTTTTCCAGGCGGGGTGCGACTGTCCGCCAAATGCTTGGGGGCAGACCTGCCTTGGACCATCACGACAGAAGCCCAGCGGAGGGAGACGGCAGACTTTCAAGAAATAGGTCCCGCCTTCCTGATCGCGGCCTCGATAGTCGCGAGCGGGAGCAGCAGAGTTAACGGCGCATCCAGCAGTGGCACCGCGCCGTAGCTGGCATACCACGCTGCCACCCTTTCATTCTTGGCGTCGATGACGAGCACGACGCCGCCAACTTCCGCCGAGGCCAACAGGCAGCGTCGGCCCGCCGCGAGCAGAAGTTGTCCGCCAATGCCCTGACCCTGCCACCTGCGATCCACCGCGAGGCGCGCCAGGCGGAAGCCCGGCACGTCATGGCGTGCCAGCCCGCGGCGTACGATCTCAGGAGTCCGCGCATAGTCAACTGATGCGGGGCTCAGACTATAGAAGCCGAGAATAGTTTTGTCGGCGTCGTCAATCGCAAGGAAAGTTTTCGCGCCGCCGCGCTCGTGGCTCTTGCGGGCGTAACGGCGCAGGAACTCGTTCAGCGCTTCATCGCCGCAGTCGAAGGCTTGGCGGTCATATTTCTTGCTGATCGGCACTTCGTGCCACGCCGTCACGGTTATCGCCGCTTGGGCAATGCCCGGGCGGCCGCCAGCAGTCTTGCGTTCGGCGCAGGTGGATTCTCCAGCAGATCGAGAACCCGCAAACTATCCCTCTCGGAGAGTTGCACATGATCCGCTTGTTCGATGACAGCCTTTGCGGCACGCAGCGCGTGGTGGAGGACAAAATCCGTCAAGTCGGTATGCTTCAGCGCCACCGCACGCAAGAGCAGCGCTTTTTCCTCGGCTCGAATCCGCAAGGACATCCGGCTGTTGTCTTCTACGGCCACTCTCGGCACGGGAGCGATTCCTCCATGTACGCATTCAAATAGTACATTGAAAATACACGGGAGTCAAACGCCAACTTCGCTTTCTTGAACCTTCTGCGCTTGACAGACCATCTGTGAGACAACGCTCTCGACGCGGAGGACACAATGACCGACCTGCGCTACCCCATCGGCAAGTTCGCATACGAAGGCTCCCTCACCGAAGACCAGAAGCAGAAATCTCTGGACGATATCGCCCGCGCTCCCGCCAACCTGCGTTCAGCCGTGAAGGGGCTCTCAGACCAGCAACTGGACACGCCCTACCGCCCCGAGGGCTGGACCGTGCGCCAGGTCGTGCACCACGTTCCCGACAGCCATTTCAACTCGTATGTCCGCTTCAAGCTGGCGCTCACCGAGGACGAGCCAACGATCAAGCCTTACGATGAGGACCGCTGGGCGCGACTCGCCGATACACAAGCCACTCCCGTGGAAGTTTCTCTTGCGTTGCTGGATTCATTGCATGATCGCTGGGTGCGGCTGCTGCGTTCACTCCGGCCGGAAGACTGGAAGCGCACGTTCCGCCATCCTGAACTGGGCTTGGTGAGTTTGGAAAAGAATCTGGCGCTTTACGCCTGGCATGGGCGCCACCACGTGGCTCACATTACATCTTTGCGGGAACGAAACGGCTGGTAAAGCTCAGTTTCTAGTTTCTAGTTTCTAGTTTCCAGTTCTGGGTTCCCGTCGTTGGTGCGTATCCCCAAAGCTGGAGGATAGAAACCGGAAGCTCGAAACTTCCTCACGTCATCAGTGCACAGAACTTTGGTCATCTTTTTCACGTTTAGGTCGGCGGATACGATTTTAGTGTGACCATCTTTTCCTCAGCATATGTCGGGTTGCGGAGCAGCCTGCTTGGTGCGTCTGTCTTCGCGCTTCTTGTCTCGGCCTCGGTTGCCCAGCAGCCGACGCCGGTGGCGCCTGCAGCGCCGGAACCGACCTACACGGGAAAAGAGGAGCCTCTTGGGAATGTAGCCCGGAACTCCAAGAAGCAAACCCCCGTGAAGTCCAAGAAAGTGATCACGGAAGACGACATGGACGCCATTGCGAACGCGCTTCCCCGGATTCGCACGGAAGGCGCGGAAAATGCCGACGAAATCATCGCGGCGATCGGCCAGTACAAAGCGAGTCACACCCCGGAGGAGACGGAAGCGGCAGTGCAGGCGTGGTTCGAGAGGTACGACCAGGACTTAGCCGCGGCTATTCAGCAGAATCAGGTCGTAAACAGCCTGCGGGAAGAAAACTCCAGCAACGGGAACGAACTTTGCCGCGAAGCCGGCGACTACCAGGCCTGCGAGAAGCGTCGCCGGGCCGAGTATATTGGCGTGCGGCATGATCAGTACACCATCAGGCGCAATATGGCTCTGGAGGTACGGATTCAGCACGTATTCATGAAGGTCCGCGGCGGCATCTCACGCTACAACCTCCATTACGACTGGTTCAAGATTCGCACGACCAACGGCATCGATACTTTTTGAGCGTCAAGATACTCCCGGTCAGCAGCCGATACTGCAAAATCCTGCATCTTGCGTCCGACGTTTCTTTGGCCTAGCATCTATCTCGCCTTTCCCCAAGGCCTGCTCACCATCCTTCGGGGTTCCTAGTTTTCGCAATTCGATTGAAGCAAGATCCTTTCGAGGAGTGCGACCCTTGCTCAGCCAGCGACTATCATTCTCCTCCAGTCACTCGATCTCTCTTTTCATATCGCTGGTCATTCTGGCATTCGTCCCGGTAGCGCCCCTGGCGCAGGCACAAACTTTCACCGTGCTTCACACTTTCTCGGACCCGTCCGATGGGGCATTTCCTAACGGAGGTTTGATTTTGGACCCCAGAGGAGATCTATACGGCACCACTTCCGAAGGCGGCACCGGACCCTGCGATGGCGGCTGCGGAACGGTGTTCGAGCTGAATCCATCTGGTACGATGACCATTCTCTACAGCTTTACCGGAACGAACGGAGACGGAAAATATCCTCAAGGAGGATTGGTCCGGGACGCTTCGGGCAACCTCTACGGTACAACCTACGGAGGCGGAACGTCGGGCACAGCCTGCAACGGTTACGGCTGCGGAACCGTGTTCATGGTGAATAAAATTGGACATGAGACCGTGCTCTACAGCTTTACAGGCGGAGTGGACGGAGCCACCCCCGAAGCCGGCGTCGTGCGGGACAGTGAGGGCAACCTCTACGGAACTACGCACCTGGGTGGCGTTTACGACTGGGGAACTGTCTTCATGGTGGATACGTCGGGAACGGAAACCGTGCTGCACAGCTTCGACGGCGCCACCGGCGACGCTGGAGATGCTTACGGAGGCTTGATCCTGGATTCGGCTGGGATGTTGTTCGGCACCACTCAGGGCGGCGGCATTGTTAATTCCCACTGCCTCCCTGGTTTGGAAATAGGCTGCGGAACTGTATTCCAAATCAGCACCGCGGGCGCGGAAACCGTGCTGTATAAGTTTACGGGCTACAGGGATGGGAATACACCTTCAGGAAATTTGGTGCAGGATGACGCTGGCAATCTTTACGGCACCAGCCAACCTCAGCCTATGCCTGTTGGCTATGGGACGATTTTCAAACTTGATACGGCCGGGAAGTTCACCGTGTTGCACACCTTCACGGGCGGAGCCGGCGGGGCAGATCCCTTTGCGGGCTTGATCCGTGACTCGGCCGGCAACCTCTATGGCACGACCTATCAAGGCGGCGGAGGCGGTACCGCGTGCCAAACATTCGATGGTGGCTGCGGGATCGCGTTCGAGTTCAGCCACACCGGAAAGTTCATCGTGCTGCACAGCTTTACGGGAGGGACTGACGGGGGATGGCTGTTTGCACCCTTGGTGCTGGACACAAAGGGCAATCTCTACGGCACCGCTAACATAGGCGGCGTCGGCAACGGCACGGTGTTCAAGATAACTCCGTAGTTCGTTTCCGGTTTCCAGTGTCTGGCTTCCAGTGACTTGTTGTGTGCTCATCCTTGAGAGCCCAAGCGCTGGAAACTAGAAACGGAAACTTATCTACGTCATTCCCAGCTTCCACAGCAAATAGCTGCTCGCTTCCCGCAACACCGCATAGGCGCGCTGCACGCCGCTGTGCGGACGCGAGTCAAGCCGGGGCGCGACATACACGGGACCGACACCCTCGTGCTCCAGCAATTTCTTGATGCGGAATACGTGATACGCGTCGCTGACCGCGACGCAACTGTGCAGCCCATTGGCCCGCATGATCACTGCTACACGCACCGCCGATTGTGCCGTGTCAGAGCCCTGGGTCTCGGCAATCAGGTTGCGCTCTGGAATTCCGCGGTGGCGCATCAGATAGTCGCGGCCCACGCCGCCTTCGCTGAAGCTGGGATCGGACGCGGCTCCACCCGTGGTGATGACGATGGGAGCGAGACCCCGGCTAAAGAGATCGGCGGCGTGATCGAGCCGCGCATGGAACACGGGCGAGGGATGGCCGGCATACTCCGCTGCCCCAAAGACGATGATGGCGTCGGCCGTGTGCAACTCCTGCAGCGAACCCTCCCGCACGATGTGAACCGCGGTCAGTGCGAGAAATGCCGCCAACGCGGGCAACGCCAGCACACCGCACCGCAGCAGCCAGCGGCGTCGCGATTGAAGAACAGAATCGGCGCTCATCCTTTGGCAAAGAAGGTGGAGATCTCTTCCGCGGGGATCGCGCCTTCGCGGATAACACGCCAGCGCGCACCTTCGTCCGTCAGGTCAACAATGGTAGAAGCAACATCGCGGGGGGAAGTTCCACCGTCCACGATGATGCTGATGCGTCCCTGGAGCTGGTCGCGCACCTGCTCGGCGCTGGTGCACTCTGACGCTCCGCTCAGATTGGCCGATGTGGCCGTGATGGGAATGGCCGCAGCCGCCACCACCGCCAGCGGTATCTTTGCGTTCGGCACGCGCAGGGCCACATTGCCGGTGTTGGCAGTCACCTTCAAAGGCAGACGCGATCCGGCTTTCACGATGATGGTGAGCGGTCCCGGCCAGTACTTTCGCGCCAGCGCGTAAAACTCTTCGGTCAGCGCTTTGGCGAGTTCTTCGGCCTGATCCATGCTCTCGATGAGCAGCGACAGGGGTTTATGACGTGAGCGGGTTTTGATGTCATACACGCGGTCGACGGCGCGCAAGTTGAACGGATCGGCCGCCAAGCCGTAGAAGGTGTCCGTCGGCATGCCCAGCACTTCGCCCGCACGAATCTGGTCAGCGGCGTACTTTACCAGGGAAATCTCAGGGGTCTCACTACTGATCTTTAGGATTTCGGCGCGCACGGCGCTCCCTTTCTGCTGCTACCGCTTGGAATATTTTGTCCGTGGAACCTACCATAATACGGCAAACGGCTGCAAGGCGTTGAGCGGAGGGGTGTGTCTTAATTTGACCTCTATTTTTTACGCGCGTTCTTGAGGGCGAACGAGTATCCCAGCAAAGCATTGCTGATCCCGGTGTCGTCAGCTCCTTCTGACCCACCGACCGATGAATAAAGGGCCATGGCGGCAGCATTGTGTCGATCAGTCAAAACCCACGCGACAGAGCAGTGATGCGCCCGTCCCACTTCGAACAATGCCCTCAGCACAGCTTTGCCCAACCCACGGCGACGATGAGTAGGCGCAACAGCCACCTCGTTGATCCACAGTTCTGGCGGTTTGTCGGGATGGACATAGTGGACCCCCGACGCGAAACCGACGACTAACCTCTCGTCGATAGCAACCGCTATGTGATGCCGAGGGTCTTCAAGAAATTCCCTGGTGAGGTCCGGGTCGATAGGTTTATCGAACACCTCCGCTGCGACGTTCATAAGAATGCTGTCATCGTCGCGGTGCAGGACCTTGATGTCGATGGCCATGGTGGTTGCCTCTTTCGCCCACGTTACGGTCGCGCTTTCGTAAAATGAAATTTGAACTTTGTGGGCAGCGTATCATGCAGTCAGCATCCGAATGAAAAGATCGTCAGAAACCGCTCTCAGCGCGCAGCACAGGCTGCGCCGCATCGAGGGACGCCACAACTCCCTGGTCAAGCAACTGCGCCAGGCATTTTCGCGCGCGGAGCTTACCGAAGGCGGAGACTGCGCCATTGAGGGCATGCGCATCCTGGAAGAAGCCATCCGCAGCGGTCTGCGGTTCCGCGCGGTATTCTTTCGCGAGTCGACGCAGGACCGGGCCGAGCGCCTGCTACCGCAGATTGGCGCCCAGGTCGAAACCTTGCTGCTGCCTGACAAACTATTCGACAGCCTCGTGCCTAGCGAATCTCCGCAAGGGGTGGCTGCGCTGGTGCGCCTCAAGGAGTTTTCGCTGGACGATGTCATGGAGAAAGAGCGGCTGCAGGTGGGCCCGATCGTTGCACTCGCGGGACTGCAGGACCCCGGCAATCTGGGTACGATTCTGCGCTCGGCCGAGGCCTTTGGAAGCGCGGGCGTGGTGCTGGGTGAAGGCACGGTCAGTCCGTTCAACTCGAAAGTTGTGCGAGCCTCGGCCGGATCGGTGTTTCGCCTGCCTGTGATTCACGGACACACTCATGCGCAGGAAAAGCCAGCGACAGGAAAGTTGGAGGACGTTTCAGAAAAGCTGCGGGCACAAGGCGTACGCCTGATCGCGACCTCTTCGCACAAGGGAACTCCATTGGACCAAGCAGATTTGAAGGGCGCGACGGCGATCTTTTTCGGCAACGAGGGCACAGGCCTGCCTCGCGAAGTAATGGCTAAGATGGATGAATTCATCTCCATTCCGCACACGTCGCAGGTGGAATCTCTCAACGCCGGCGTGGCCGCGAGCATCGTATTGTACGAAGCGGCAAGGCAAAGAAAATGAAAGATCTACCACGGAGGCACGGAGTCACGGAGAACAACAAGAACAATAAGGGTTTTCTCTGTGTCTCTGTGCCTCTGTGGTGAAACGATTTTCCATGGGACTGTTTCAGCCCACTCCGAGCGCCGACAGCGCCACCGACCGCACGCGGCCCCTGGCGGACCGCATGCGTCCGCGCTCACTCGAAGAATTTGCCGGGCAGGAACAATTGATTGGTCCCGGCAAGCCCTTGCGCACGCAGATTGACCGCGACGACACCGGTTCGCTCATCTTTTGGGGGCCGCCGGGCACGGGCAAGACTACGCTGGCGAAGATCATCGCGCGCATGACCAAGGCAGAGTTCATCGAGTTCTCCGCCGTCCTCGCCGGGATCAAAGAAATCAAGCAGGTCATGGCCGACGCCGAGCGCGCGCGTCAATACGGCACGCGCACCATCGTCTTCATCGACGAGATTCACCGTTTCAACAAAGCGCAGCAGGATGCCTTTTTGCCCCATGTGGAAAAAGGCAACATCCGCCTGATCGGCGCCACCACCGAAAATCCGTCATTCGAGATTAATGGAGCGTTGCTTTCGCGCTGCCGCGTTTACGTGTTGCAGCCACTCACCGAAGACCAGATCGTGCAACTGCTCAAACGTGCGCTGACGGACGAAGAGCGCGGCCTCGGCACGATGAAGCTCAGCGCCTCCGACGATGTCCTCAAGAGAATCGCCAGCTACACCAGCGGCGACGCACGCAGCGCCTATAACGTGCTGGAAGTCGCCGCCGGACTGGCGCAGCAGGCCGGAAAGCAGCCCGCGGAGATCACCGACGACATCGTGCGCGACGCTCTGCAGCGGCGCACGCTGCTCTACGACAAAGCCGGCGAAGAACATTACAACCTGATTTCGGCCCTGCACAAATCCGTGCGCAACAGCGATCCTGACGCCGCGCTCTACTGGCTCGGCCGCATGATCGAAGCCGGCGAAGATCCGCTCTACATTGCCCGCCGGGTCGTGCGCATGGCGGTGGAAGATATCGGCCTCGCCGACCCTAATGCGCTTTCACTCTGCATGGCGGCGCGCGATGCCGTGGATTTCATCGGAATGCCCGAGGGCAATCTCGCTCTCGCGCAAGCCGTCGTTTATCTCTCGGTCGCGCCCAAGTCCAATGCGCTGTACACCGCTTACGGCGACGTCCAGCAGGATATTGAACGAACCGCCGCCGAACCCGTCCCGCTGCACTTGCGCAATGCGCCCACCGGACTGATGAAGGGCTTGGGATACGGGAAAAATTATCAATACGCGCATGATGTCGAAGGCAAAGTCGCCAACATGCAATGCCTGCCGGAAAATCTGCGGGAGCGAGTCTACTACCGCCCCACAAACGAGGGCATCGAGAAGCGCATCCGCGAGCGACTGGAAGAGATCAAGAAGCTGCGCGCACCCGCTACCGGAATCAAACCTTCACGCCCCAAGAAAGAATCCTAGGGATACAGCACGGCATCTTATAGGGCATCGCAGTATCTGGTTTGCGCCCCCTGCAAGCTAAGAAGGGTTGAGTCCTATGGCCACGTCGCCCAGAACCGTCGCCGCCGATGCTGTTCCGGTTCGTCCCTTGCGCGCCGACCAGGTAGAGGACCTGCAAAAGCTGCAGAAGGCGGCGCAGAAGATTACCTCGATCCTCGATCTGGATCCATTGATCGACAACATCGTGAATGAAGTGGCTCGTTCCTTTGGCTGCTTAGAAGCCAGTATCTACCTGCACGACGAGGAACGCGGCGAGATGGTGCTCGCCGGGGTACATGGATGCAGCGTCAACCACAAAGGCCATCGTTTGAAGATTGGCAAGGAAGGCATGGTCGGCTATGTCGCTTCGACCGGACAGATGCGCTATGCGCCCGACGTGCGCAAGGACGACTACTACATTGCCTGCGAGCACTCCACGCTCTCCGAAGTGGCGATCCCGCTTCACGTAGGGGAGCGTCTCGTAGGTGTTTTCACCGCATCGCATCCCGACGTGGACGCGTTTCCCCGTCAGCAACTGAGAATTCTTCAGGCGCTGTGCGACCACGTGGCCGTGGCCGTGCACAACGCCCGCCGCTTCCAATGGGAACGCGCCGAGCGGGAGACGATGAGCCGTGAGGCTCAGGAAGCCCGCATCATGCAGCAGGCGCTACTGCCCAAGAGTTCGCCGTACATACCAGGTTTCGTGATTTCCGGTCTCAGTGTCCCTGCCAGCGCCGTCGGCGGCGACTGGTACGACTTCATTCCCTTCCCCGATGGCCGCTGGGGATTGGTGCTGGCGGATGTCTCCGGAAAAGGCACCGCGGCCGCGCTCCTGATGTCGGCTACGCGGGGAATGCTGCGGTCTCTGGCGGAAGCTTGCTGCACTCCGGGCGAGGTTTTGACCAAGCTCAACAGCTTGTTGGTGGACGACTTTCCGGCGGGCAAGTTCGTCACCTTGGTCTACGCAGTGCTCGACCCGGCAACTCGCACCGTGATCTTCGCCAATGCGGGACATTTGCATCCCCTCTTCATCGATGACAACGGTGCGCAGTTCCTGGAAACCGAGCGTGGACTGCCTCTCGGCATTGGCTGCGGAGACTATTCCGAAACTCGCGTAAGTCTGTCCCAGGGTTCGCGGCTTGTTTTCTACAGCGATGGCATCACCGAAGCGGTAAACGAAGATGAACAGGAGTACGGCCTTGAACGCCTCGCAGAACACGCGGGTAACACTGAAGCGTCTGCCGTCAGCATCGTTGACGATGTCCGAGTTTTCGCGAATGGTTCTGGCGTGCGCGACGATGCCACCGTGGTCTTCGTCGGGGTTAGGCCCTAGAGACACGTCTCATCTGAATCGCGCCCGGTGCTCCTTCAGAATGCAGCGGTCCATCACCACGAAGATTCCAGCCTCGCGTGCCTTCTCCGCAGCCTTCTCGTGGATCACTTCCTCTTGCATCCAGATCGCCGGAGCCCTCAACCGAATCGCCTGATCGACAACTTCTTCCACGAACTCCGGACGCCGGAAGATGTTGACGATGTCGATCTTCTCCGGAACCTCGAGTAGCGAAGCGTAAGCCTTCTCCCCTAGACAGGACTCGATCTGCGGATTTACCGGAATGATTTTGTATCCCTGGTCTTGCATGTAAGCCGCGACACCATGGCTGGGACGCAGCGGATCGTCGGAGAGTCCGACCACGGCGATGGTCTTCGCACGTTTTAGAAGATCTGCGACCGGATCGGTCTGCGGGGAAAAAGCCATGTTAATTGTCACCCTGAGCAAGCGTTCTTTGCAGCGAAGAGCCTGTCCCGAGCTTGCCGAGGGGATCTGGGCAAGCCCGCGCTAATCCTCGGAGCCTGCCCTGAGAGAGCGCAAGCGACCGAAGGGCGCGTTTGGCTCGCTTCCCTACTTCTTGTTCGCCGATTCTATCTTCTGCTTGAACATTTTCAGAGCCAGCTTGCGCACCGTCTCAGAAACTTCCTTGTTGGCGGAGAGGTTCTTCAGGTCCTGCGTTTGCAGGTGCTTCATCAACCCTAATCCAAGATCGAGCGGCGTGCGCGGGTTCGACACCAGATTCCGCACCACGATGTAATTCTTCATGAAGCGGCGCTTCAGCGGAATCTGCCGCAGCACCGCTTCCAACACATTCTTCTGGAGGGCAAACTTTTCGACTTCCCCGTCGGAAAGTTTCGGCGCATCAAGCACCGCCAGAGCGACCACCTTGGTGCCGTCACGAATCAAAATGGACCGCTCTTCCTTATTGCCCTTCATCGCCAGCTGGATGCGGCCTTTCACATCCAGGCGGTTGATCTTCTGCAGGGTATTGTCGCGCTGGCCGGGGAGAGGCTTCGCAACGACAGGTTTAGGACGCGCCGCCGCGGCGCTAGCGACACTAGCGGGAGCAACAGCCTTCTCCGCACTGGCGCCCATCTCCGCCATGTCTTTGTTTTCCGACACGGGGAAATAGTCAGCGCCCAGCAACTCCACAATCCCGCCGACCGGCTGGAACGGCTTATGCTGCTCCGCGGCAATCTCGGTCGCGTGCTCGGCGAGATAAGAAGAAATAGCTTCATCAGGAACTTCTCCGGCTTCGTCGGCCACCGCATGAGCGGACTCGTGGGTGGGTTCGGCTGCTGCGGCAGCGACTGCTTCGACAACTTGCGGCCCGTTGTCTGCAGCAGGAATGAGAAGTTGGCTGGCTCGCGTTCAGCAGGCTGGCAATCGCGGCGGACTGATCAGGCTTCAAGTATGGGTTCGACCGGAGAACATTCAGAACTCCCACCGCAGTTCGTATCCGCGGGCTGTGCAGCATAGCATCGATCGATTCTTGTGACGCGGAGATGGCGAACTTGGCTAATTCACCATCGGGAACAGACGGATTCTCCAGCAGCGCAGGCAGCAGCTTGGGGCGAAGATTCTCGGGCGCAATCAAGTAATCGAGCACTTCGCGCGAAGTCTTGGGATCGGTAGCCGCAGCCAGCGAGGCCTTCTCGTCCCAGCCCGCCAAAGTGATGCGGGCGGTATCGCCAAAAATCTTATTGTGCCTGGCGAGGTAAACCAGGATCTCAATGTTCTCGTCGGGCGGAACTTGCAACGCACCTCTGGCGGCAAACTGCATCATGTTCGATGCCAGCTTGGAGGCGCGAATTAGATCGATCGTCCGCGGCATGAGTTCACCTCCTGGACTTGCGGGGAAAGGCGTTGCGAGGAACGGAACGGCGAAGACTTGCCGCGCTCGTTGCGGCTTCAAGCTCCCGAATCGCTATTTCCAATTCTCGTGTCAGCCGGTTTGGTTTGTGCCGACGAAATTCCTTCAACAATGCCCGATAGTACCAAAGAGTTCCCTCACGCCCGCCATTGAAGCGTGCCCAGATCGATTCTCCCACCTGTCGATAATCGGAAAGAATGGAGCGCACATTGTTGAGTTTGTCTGCGGCAGAAACCAGCCTGGTTTCCGCATCGGCATCCTTCAAATGACGGATATAGGTTTCTTTGCGTTCCCGCCACGGCGGCTTGGGATACGTATGGGAGTCGGTGCAGCCATCGACAATCTTCGCCACACGGCTCCCGAACCGCCGCCGGACTTCTTTCAGCATGGGTGCGCCTCCGCAGTCTTCCACCACGTCGTGCAACAGTGCCGCGATGGCCAGATCCTCATCTCCGCCGAACTCCAGCACCAGCGAAGCAACCCCCATCAAGTGCGCGATATAAGGAATCGTCGAAGCTTTGCGCGCCTGCCCGGCATGCTTCTCCGCGGCAAAATCGAAGGCGCGCAGAAATCGCGGACCTAGTTTCACCGGCTTCCGTTTCACCGCTGATGCCCTTGCCTGTTTCGCACTCACTATTGCTTCTCCCCGCGCCGCGCCGCCAAGTACGCCCGGATGAATGGCTGCAAGTCTCCATCGAGCACCCGATCCACGTCCCCAACCTCGGTCTTGGTGCGGTGATCTTTGATCATGCGGTAGGGCTGCAGCACATAGGAGCGAATCTGCGAGCCGAAGTCGTTGTCGAGCTTTGAGTCCTCAATCTTCTTCGTGGCGGCGCGCTTTTTCTCCATCTCGAATTCGTAGAGCTTGGAGCGCAACATGCTCATGGCCCGTTCGCGATTCTTGTGTTGCGAGCGTTCATTCTGGCAACTCGCCACCAGACCGGTGGCGATGTGCGTGATGCGCACCGCCGAATCGGTCGTGTTGACGTGCTGTCCGCCCTTCCCGCTGGAACGGTAGGTGTCAGTGCGAATGTCTTCCGGCTTGATGACCACTTCAATGCTGTCGTCGATTTCCGGAGAAACAAAAACGCTGGCAAACGACGTATGCCGCCGCTTGGCCTGATCGAAAGGCGAAATCCGCACCAGGCGATGCACTCCGATTTCGCTGCTCAACAACCCGAAGGCATACTCGCCATTCACCGCGAAGGTCGCCGATTTCAGCCCCGCTTCTTCGCCGGGCTGGTAATCGTAGAGCACAGTCTCGAATCGCTGCCGCTCCGCCCACCGCAGGTACATGCGCAGCAGCATGTCGGCCCAGTCTTGCGATTCCGTCCCGCCCGCTCCGGGATGAATAGTCACGATCGCATTGAGAGCGTCGTTTGGCCCGGAGAGCAGCGTCTCGGTCTCAAGCTTGTCAACCAACTCGCGCAGGGAGTCGATGTCGCGGCGCAATTCGCCGTCGACGCTCTCGCCTTCTTTCGCCAGTTCGAAATACGCGGCAATGTCGTCGCCGCGGCGCGCCAGATCGGCGTCAGTGGCCAGCAGGTGCTCCAGCCGCTTCTTCTCGCGCATCACCTGTTGCGAGCGCTGCGGATTGGACCACAGATTCGGCTCGGCAGCCTGTTTTTCGATTTCGGCTAGTTGCGGACGGAGCTTCGCCGCGTCAAAGATACTCCCGGAGTTCGCGTACCTTCTTGCTCAGTGATCCGTATTCCTGTTCCAACTCTTGATTCATGAGGATGCTTCTGCTTTCTTGCCCGCTTTCCTATGAAGCCCGAAGCGCGTGACGAGCGCTCCTGCTGAAATTATCGCACACAGCCAGGCGAACCAGTCGCCGTGGCGCGTGTAGAACGTGGTTACGGAGGTGAGGGCATAAGGAGCCATCAGCGCGCCTCGTTCTTTGCGAGGAAGCTGTGCCACGGTCCGGCCGTAAGGATCGATCGAGGCCGTCACTCCCGTGTTCGTCGCGCTCAACAGCCAGCGGTCGTTCTCAATGGCGCGCATGCGCGTTTGATTCAAGTGCTGCGCGTAGGCGCCACTGTCGCCATACCAACCGTCGTTCGATAGATTCACCAGCACCCGCGCGCCCTGGTTTGCAAACTGTCGTATTTCACCGGGAAACACAGACTCGTAGCAGATAAAAACTCCCAGCGGTGTGCTTCCTGCGTCCAGCGGCGCTCTCGACGCTCCCGCCTGAAACTCTCCCACTTCCTTGGTCAGGCCTCCGGCGAACGCAAACAGCCGGGGGAACGGCAGGTATTCTCCGAATGGCACCAGATGCACTTTGTCATAACGCGCAGTCCAATCACCCGACGGACTCACCAGCGCCGCCGAGTTGAACACTTGCGAAGCGGACTTGCCGCCTTGCATCACAGGGATGCTCCCGATGGCGCCCGTCACCACCCAAATGCGTGTTGCCCGGGCCATCTCGCTCACGGGATCGCGAAAAAGCGGATCGCTGGTGAAAAAGGGCGCTGGAGACTCGGGCCAGACGATCAAATCGACCCTGCGCGTCGAGCCGGGCGCACTGGACGTAGCCGTGGCCACGGTCTTCACGCTGAGCCCAGTCAGTTCACGCAACGTGCGCTCGAACGCGTCGCGGGTCCAGGTCGCCTCCACCGGAATGTTCTCCTGCACCAGCAGCGCCAGGTGATCCGCCGGCAGCGTGGGCGCATCCACCAGCCTGCCAGCTTGCAGCACCGCAGCCGCGCTCAGCGAAGCCAGCATCAGCGTGCTGCGCTTTTTCTTAGGCACCAGGAATGCCGCCGCCACCGCGACATTCACCAGCATGATCTCGAACGAGACTCCGTAAACGCCCGTCCAGGTGGTGATGCGGCTGAGCGAGATGTTGTCCACTTGCGCGGTGCCCAGCAGGTTCCATGGAAACCCGGTGACGCGCGTCCGTGCCAACTCCACCGCGACCCAAAGAAATGGTGCGGCCGCCAGCGCGAGGCGATTGTCACGGGTGCGGCCAACCGACAAGCTCACCAGCAAACCGAACAGGCCGTGATAAAGCCCCAGATAAAGACAAAAGAGAAAGAGAGCCAGCAGAGCCAGCGGCGTGCTCAGTCCGCCGTATTCGTGCATGGTGTTGTAAATCCAGTAACACGTGCCCGCATACCAGAGGATTCCGGAAATGTATGCCAGCAGAAACGCCTGTCCCGGCTTCGCAGCCTGAAGATTGACGGAGCCATCCATCTCCAGCACGCCCGCCGGACGCGCGCGCAGCAGCGCCACGATCAGCGGAGCGAAGGCTACCCACGACAAAACGTAAAAGCCGGGAAGCGGGAAAATCAGAACCTGCAGGAGCGATGAGAGACCTACTAACAACCAGGCGCTGGAATGAATTTGCCGCACTTGGAAGGATAACAAAACAGCCTTGTCATTCCGAACGGGGCCGAAGGCCCGGTGAGGAATCTGCTGTCCTTGCAGCCGCCAGCGAACTCCGCACGAACTCCACAATCTCCGCCGTCACATACTGTGGGGGCGAGATGCGAAACACAGGCCGCTGTGCTACAGGCTTCAAGGAAACGCCTTGCCATGCCGATCCTCCAGCTTTCGAACCATCGTGAAGAATCACGGCGGCGGCTCGGTCCAGAAATTCCCGCGCCGAAGTCTTGAAATCTTCCGTCCCCGGATCGAGTACCGTGAGATACAAGTCCGGCCGCAAGAACTTCAGGACACTATTCGATTCCACCATTACATGGCGCGATCGCTCAAGCCGCTGCCGCAATGCCGGCATCGCTTCCGCCAGTCTGCCTTGCTCGGTGCGCACCCACAGCGCTCGCGCGGCACCCGCCACCAGAAAGCGCGAAGTGTCCGACTCTCCCGTGCGATCGTTCTCCTCCGTAATCGCCCAGGTGTGATCGGCGGTTGCGCAGTCGCACGGCGCTCCATTGGCCGAGCAAACTCCGTGCCCATATTGCGTAATTTTCACGGCAGTCCAATCGTATTCGCGTAACGCGGAAATCAGTCCCGCAACCACGCTGGTCTTCCCTACGCTTCGCGAATGCCCGCCAATCACCACGATCGCCATAAATACCAGCTCCCGGAAGCCTGAAGCCGCTGCTACTTCTTCTCTTTCTTCCCCAACCGCGCCAGCGCCGCCAACTGTTTCAAATACTGCCGCACGGGCTGCGCCGGAGTTCCCCAAAATGCTACGCCCTTGCCGCGCAGAATTTTATTCGGCAGCACGCCGCCCTGCCCTCCCAACATCACTCCTTCTTCGATGCGCGCATGTTCACCGATGCCGACCTGTCCTCCCAGCACGACGTCGTTCTCGATCACAATGCTGCCGGAAAGCCCGGTCTGTGCCGCGATCACCACATTCTGCCCGAGCCGGCAGTTGTGACCGATGTGGACGAGGTTGTCAATCTTCGTGCCTCGCCCAATGCGTGTTTCGTCGAGCGCGCCACGGTCAATGGTTGTGTTGGCGCCAATCTCAACCTCGTCTTCGATCACAAGCCTGCCCACCTGGGGAAATTTCTCGTAGCGGCCGCTCTTGGAGTCGCGCACATATCCGAAGCCATCGCTCCCCAACACCGCGCCCGCGTGCACGATCACCCGATCGCCTAACGTGGTCCCCGAATAGATCGAGACGTGGGGGTAAATTTCACACTCCCGCCCAATCCTCACTCCCTTTGCAATCGCGCAACCAGCGCCGATCCGCGTGCCATCGCCGATTTCCGCATCCTCGGCGATCACCGCCCCGTCCTCCACCACCACGCCCGCGCCCAAGCGAACGGAGGAATGCACAACGGCACTACCGCGCACGCCAGCTTCACGTCCCGTGTGATTTCTCTCCAGCAAAAAGCGCGCCGCCCGCGCAAAGGCCAGCTTGGGATGACGGCTGATGAGCATCGGTTTGCCTGCCGATCCCGGAACAAACTTCCCCGCGGCGAACTCTCCCGCGATCAATGCACCCGCGCCAGACTGCAGCGCCCGCGGCAGATATTTCTCTTCTTCCACAAACACCAGGTCGTGCTGCGAAGCCAATCCAATGCTCGCCACGCCGCCGATTTCGACACTTCCATCCCCTTCGATACGGGCTTCAACGGCCTCAGCAATCTGGTGCAGGGAACGCTTCATCGCTCCCACTCTATAGCAGAGCACGGACATGACGAAAGTGCTGGTCCGAAAGCCCTGCTGCTCTCTTGCACCCGCGCCCCTACAATTACTTTATGGAAAGGAAAATCTTCTGGATGACTTTCACGGTGCTCGGCCTGCTGGCGGATTTTCTGCTGCCGATTTGGTGGGGCCTGGCCTCGACCGTTCCCATCCTTTGCATCTCCTGGTGGGTCGCCTACCGCAGCGATTGGTTCTGAGATCCCCCTGCTTCAGGACTTCTGGTTCATGGTGAAACTGCCCGCCACACCGTCGCATGGGGCGGTACCGGTCAGCGTCCAGGTGCCGGTGATCACCCCGCCGGAAAGCGTAGTCCCATTCAACCCATTCTCCGTTCCGGTCACCGTTCCGTTCAGGGTAAGGCTGTTGCTCCCCGACTGCACAGTGAACGTAAACGGGCCCGTCACCTGGAAGTTGGTCGTATTCTCGGTCAGCATCATTGACCCGGACACGGTTCCTCCAGTGACCGGGAAACAGCCGCCCATGTTGCCGGTAAGGAATTCAAAGCTCGATACGCTCAACGCCCCCCCACCGCCGCTCACCGTGAACTGCGTGGTAAAGCTGAATCCGGACGCTGTGCCCACTCCGCCGAGCATCGTGGCGGACCAAAGCCCGCCAGCCGCTGTCTGGGTCGCTGTCGAGGTGTTTCCACAACCGCTGAGCAGGAGCGCAAACAGCAGCAGAATTGCAACTTCCTTCATGAATTTCCCTTCAGCTAGGATTCAACTATAAAATCTTAACCCGAGATTTCTCTTGCAAGATTACAGAGATGCAGGCTGGCCGGTCAATGGATGTAAGCGGTTGACGATTCCCATGATAGGCTTGAAGTCGCCCGGAGACACACACTCTATGTATTTGCAGCCCGTCGTTCGATGCAAGAATTCAGACTGTCCCATACCCTCTGCTGCTCGCATTCGCCTGCCTTATCCCAACCCGCCAGCCACGGGAGCGAACCCGCCAGACTGGCCGCCGGAGGGATGGCAATTACGTCTCATCTGCCGGGAGTGCGACCATTGGTATGTTTATGAGAAAAACGATGTTCAGTGGGCGCCCTATTCTTCTCCTCTGCAGGACTATAGCGGTCTTGATTTTCAATGCATCGAACTGGAATGCGCCGAGCCCAACTGCGGATCTCGCACCCGCTGGCACGTGCTCGATAACAGCCAGTTGTCGGAAACCGAATTGCTGGAGTTCGTCCTGCGCGCCGACCCTGTCGTAGTCTGCGAAAACGGCCATCCACTTTCGATTTCCGGAGTCGCTTCCAGCTCCGTGCAAAAGGCGTCCTCGGTTTAACCGCTATTTCCGCATCAGGGCTATAATCTGCACCCGAAACAGGCGCCTTGTGTCCCGACGACGCTCCCTCGTCTCCACTGTGGTGACACGCTCCGGGCCTAAGACGCAGACTTGGCGGCGCTCGACGAATCGGGGTGCGCACTTGGTAACAGACGCGGACTTGGCGGCCTACTATAACTCAGATACAGTCACCTCTAAACGCGACGCTGCACAGGATTCGGAGCGACTACGACTCGCTATTCAGAAAACTCGCACTACTCGAGCGCTCTCATAGGAGTTGCTACCGTTCCCTTTGCCTGGGAATCGGTCGCAAGACTGATCTTTCGCCACCTGGGCTGCCAGGATAGTTGCACACATCGCGATGGCGGTTTGGATATCGGCCGGATTCCTCGTACTTTACTCTATCGCGGTCTTCAAAGATTACGCACGCATGGCTCAGTTTCGGAGGATACGGGAGGGTCTGCAAAGCCATCAAGTACTCTTCGGTCTGAATTACAGAATCGTCGCAGAACTCAGGCACTATCTGCGAGATGGGCTGGACGAGCATTTGGCAGAAGCGTCCAAGTCGTGGGCAATCTTTCTGCACCTATCTAACTTGGGTATTAAACTCAAGGTTCGACTTCGACACCTTCTCCCCAAATCGAGCTCCTACGTTGCGTGACTCTCCCGTAGCACCGATCCTCTGGAACGCTGCGGTGGCCCTTAACTGGCTTGAGGCGCAACCGGGGATCGCCCGCGTTGTGCTATGCATTGAACGAACTACATAACGCGATCTCCTTCAGACTAAGGGATGGTAGAGACGTTGACAAAGTGACGGAGGCCTTGTCGCACCTCAATTTCTTTCTATATTCAACAATCCTTAGCCACTCAGGCGACCATGCTGTGGCGATGCAGGGGTATGACGAACTAGTTCTCGCATCCGAGCGGATACTTGCCCTCCCCCCTATAAGCCGCTACTTCCGAACCGTCGCATTCCTTCTCCGCAGTCCTATACCATGCGGCCACAAAGAGCTTCTCTCATGACAATCTTCTAGTGGCATTCTTCTCATGGCTAGCCCTGTTCATATTGATTGCTCTCCCGTCCGTCGCGGCGGCGCACCGCCATTTCGGGATACCGATTAGTTCCCCAGCGATAGCGACGTTGACGGTTGGCCTTCCTTCTGTTGCGCTGGCAGCGGCTGGCATTGCCCGCAAGGGCCGATAGCGGGGGAGCCTTACGCCATCACGCTCCCCGCTTCCCCTTCAACTCCGCCAGCAACTGCTCAATGCGATCCTCTTTCTCCAGCGCCGCCAGCCGGTCTTCCATGTTGTCGCCGGCGATTTCCGACTTCGCCTGGCCCACCGCCTCGGAGTGCGCCACCTTGCGCTTCATGCGGTCGAAAGCCGCGGCCTTCGAGCCGTCGCCCATGGCTAAACGCGCGTCGCTGGCCTTGCCCACGGCGCGGGCGCGGCGATGTTGCGCAATCAGCAGGTCGGCCTTGGCCTGTGCCTCGGCCAGCTTCTGTTCGAGTTGCCGCAGCGCCGACTTCAAATTCTCCACCTGCGCTTTCTGGTCGGCCAACTGCTGCGTGAAGCTCTCGCTCATCTCGCGATAGCTTTCCACCCGCTGCAGCGACGCCCGCGCCAGGTCATCCTGCTTCTTGTCGACCGACAGTTCGGCCTTGCGCATCCACTCCGCCACTTTATCTTCATTTTCTTTCTGTTTCTTCTCCAGTAGATGCTGATCGGCAATGGCGATCGCCACCTGCGTCTTCACCTGCAGAAGCTGGTTCTGCATGTCGAGAATCACCTGCTTGATCATCTTTTCCGGCTCCTCGGCCTTGTCGATCAGGTCGTTGAGGTTGGCCCGGACTAATGTGGAAACACGCTCTAGTAATGCCATGATGGACTCCTTTTTCAGCTTCTAGCTTCTAGCTTCTAGCTCGAAGAACTTGCTCTCGACCGGCGCTCAGTTCTTTCCCGGACCGGAAGGGTCGGAAAACTTGCCGCGCGCCACTCCGGTACCGATCAGAATTCCACTGACTGCGATTCCAATCGCTACAACGATGCTGAGATGGCCCGTGACCAAGCCCAGGGCTGCTCCGCCCGCCACAATCAACACAATCGCTACTCCGAGACTTTTTTGTTTTGTCATAACTGGCCTCTGTTTTCCTGGTGCGCCCGATGGAGTGCGGCGCACTCGGGACACTCTTTTTCTGAGCGCCGGAACGACGCGCCAAGCGCCATGCCGATCGCAATTCCAATTCCCAGCCAAATAGCAACGTGCCCGGCCATAACTCCCGCAACCGCTCCCAGCGCCGCTCCTAGCGCAATGCCTAATCCCGTATGTTTCGATTTGCTCGTCATAACCCACTCCAACGCCTCGCTTCGCTGCGCTCGGCGGGACGGGCGAATGCGCCCGTCCCCACACGAACTTTCTGGTCATTTGCCATCCACTACTGGCGGCTTCGCCGTCTTGTCCCCGATCTGCCGCACCTTGCCCAGCAACTCCGCCAGCGGCATGCCCGAAAGCGTCTCAAACAACGCCGGCACCTGCGCCGCCATTTTGGTGATGTCGCCGGTGATTTTGTTCATCCCCGACGCATCGCCGTTTCCAGTCGAGACGATGGTGATCTTGTCTACGTTCGCCAGCGGACTGGCCAGCGCCCTCACCACCTCCGGCATCGCAGTGAACAGCCGGTCGATTACCGCAGCCTGGTTGTATTCCTGATAGGCCTCGGCTTTCACGTTCATGGCCTTGGCTTCCGACTCGCCTTTCTTGAAAATGATTTCGGCTTCGGCCTCGCCCTGCGCCCGGATCGACGACGCACGCCCTTCCGCTTCCGCAATCAGGCGCTGCTTTTCGGCCGCCGCCAACGTCTCGATCCGCTGCCGCTCGATCTCGGCTCCCTTCAGCACGGTTGCAATCAGCTCTTTCTCGCGCCGGTTGATTTCCGCCTCCTGCACCTTGACCTGCTGCTCTTTCTCAACCTGCTGCACCTTCACCTGCTCTGCGATTACCTGCTGCTGCATGATGTTGGTCTGGATGTCATAAGCCTTGTCGGCCTGCGCCTGCTGGCGCTTCGTGACTTCCAGAAATTGCGCCTTCTTCACTTCCAGGTCGCGCTGCGACTCCGCCTGTTTGGCCAGAGACAATGTTTCCGCCAGCACGCGCTCCTGGTCGGCCTGGGCCTTGGCCACAGCCGATTCCCGCGTAGCCAGAGCGCGCTTGATCGCCGTATCGCGCTCGGCTTCGGCCGTAGCCACGTCGGCATCGCGCTTGATGCGCGCCACGTCTGGCTTGCCCATGTTGGTGATGTATTCGTTCTTGTCGCGTACTTCCTTGATGGTGAACGAGATCACCTCGAGGCCCATCTTGTTCATGTCTTCGGCACAGGTGCCGCGCATGCGGTCGGAAACCATCTCCGGTTGCTTCACGATTTCTTCCACCGTGAGCTGGCCGATGATGCCGCGCAAATGGCCTTCCATCACCAGCCGGATCAGCCCTTCGCGCTCCTGATCGGACTTCGTGAGGAATTGCTCGGCCGCCGTGAGCACCGATTCGCGGTCGGACTTCACTTTGATCTGCGCCACCGCCTCCACCGTCACCGCGACGCCTTGCTTCGTGTATAGATCCTGCTGCGGCGCCACATCGAACGACATCAGTTCCAGCGACAGATCTTTGCAGACCTGCACCATGGGAAATACCAGCGTGCCGTGTCCCTGCACCACACGCGTGCCGCCGAAGCCATACACGATGAGCGCCTCGTGCGGCCCGGCTTTGCGATAAAGTCTGGCCAACATGCTGGTCAGGAACAGGACGGCCATCAATCCCAGCCCGACAATGATCCACATCTCCACCATCCGTGACACCTCTGGCATAACGCCTCCTTCTACGAATGCACGCTGCGGACTAACTCGTCTCAGCTTTCGCTTTTGGGTGGCGCAGCGGTTCACCGCTGCGATAACCCGCTTGTGTTTCATTGCTGGCTTTAGCCACCTAGGCCTAACTCAGGATGCCCGAGACGCTCTGCTATCCGTCTCCCGACATCTCGCTCCACAACTGCACGTAAGCAATTCCTTTTTCGTAGCGTGCCACTACGACTTCGGTTCCCTTCGCGATCGCCCTGTTATCTTCGCTGCGCGCGCCGCACACCCTGCGCGTGCCCATCTGTGAGTAGACGATCTCTCCGGTTCCGCCCTCTCGGATCGGACTGGAGACTTTTCCCAGCACGCCGACCATTTCGTAGTCGGCAGGATCCATATTCTCTCCGTCCGACATCAGCACCTTGGTCAGAAACAGAAAAATGATTCCCCCGCCGATCAGTCCGCTGCCCACAGATGCCAGCAGGCCCAGTCCCACACGCAGCGTGGAATAACGGGTCAGCAGGTAGCCCGTGCCGCCAAACCACGCCAGGAACGCGGCCACGGTGGGAGGATTGAGAGGCGAAACGTGTCCGCCACCCCCCATGTGCCCACCTTTTGCGCCCGCAGAGCCAGCCCCGTGGCCCGCAGAAACATGACCCCCCGGCAAATGCGTTCCGCCTGCGGGGCCATGAAGGTCTGGGAAGTGGAAGTGTCCACGCGGGCTGCCCAGCACAAAAGAAAAGAAACTGAAGCAGAAGCCGACCGCGAAACAGATCAAGTAGAAGTCCGCCCATGTCATGGAATAGGTCATCGGATTCTCCTCGCTTCTTCCCCCGCGGCACGACGGTCGCGGTGAAGACTCTCCCTATGGTGATTTCCGCCCGCCATCAACTCCGGCCGCAACGCCTCCAGCAACCGCTCGGCCAGTCCCGGAGTGTCGAGAATCGCGCCCAACAGCAGCAGGCAGCGCCGTGTGTCTTTCTCGCGCGCGGCCTTGATCAACACCTCGCTCACTTCCGGATCGCTCACAAAGCGCTCCGAACCCTGCAGCAGCCAGACGTCAAGCTGGCCTTCGGTCGTGCGCAAGTCCGAGGTCAACTCCGTGTGGTAGCCCTCGGGGTCATCCACCAGAAAGCCGGGATGCACTTTGAAAAACTTCGCCAGCAGCGCGCGCGACGACTGGGTCATATGCGGACGCGCCCCGTTTTCGATCTGCGACAAATACGACTGACTGATGCTTTTGCGCAGTTCCTGCCGAACCGCTCTCACGATCTCCTGCTGGGTCATTGGACGGCCCAGGCCGCGCAGCGAGCCTTCCACCTCGCGCAGGTAACGGATTTTCTCTCCCAGTTTCATATTATGTATCGCAATATGTATATTGCAATATGCGATGTATGTCAAGAGTTGAATTCAGTGTGTTTTGAAGGGCTTGCAGCCAGGGTTAGAGTCCCGCTTCGATGCGGGAACGCGGATCGAGATAGTCGCGCAGCGCGTCGCCGATGAAGTTGAACGACAGCACCGCCAGCATGACTGCAAGCGCGGGAAAGAGCACGAGGTGCGGCGCGTCGAACAGGTGGGCACGGCCATCGTTGAGCATGGTGCCCCAACTGGCCGTCGGCGGCGGCACGCCGAGTCCTAAGAAGCTCATGGTAGCTTCGGCGAGAATGGCTCCAGCCATGCCGATCGCGGCCTGCACAATCACGGGCTGAATAATGTTGGGCAGAATGTGGCGCACGATGATGCGCAGGTCGCTCGCCCCGAGGGCGCGCGCGGCTTCGACGAATTCGCGCTCGCGTGCGGCGAGCACTTGTCCGCGGACCAGGCGCGCGTAGCCAACCCATCCTCCGAGCGAGAGCGCGAGCACAAGATTAAAGATGCCAGGGCCCCGGAAGGCGACGAAGGCAATGGCCAAAAGTATGCCAGGGAAAGAGAGGAATGCGTTCATCAGGATGACGTTGACGAAGCGGTCGATGCCTCCGCCGTAGTAGCCGGCGATGGAGCCGATGATGAGTCCCAGCGCGAGCGACGTGGCCACGACGCAGCTTCCCACGAGCATTGAGATGCGCGCGCCGTAGACGATGCGCGAGAGAATGTCGCGGCCGAGTTCGTCGGTGCCGAACCAGTGGGCGTGAGATGGAGTGTCGAGGCGCGCGGGAAGGTTGATGGCAGCGGGATCTTGCGGCGCGATCCAGGGAGCGAACAGAGCGAAGATCACGAAGACAATCACCAACACCACGCCGGTGGCCGCCAGCGGGTTGTGGCGGGCGGCGCGGCGGAACGAGATGGCAGTGGTGGACATGGTCAAGCTATACGGGCCATCTTAGATGCTGGGGACTTCCTGCGCAAAGGCGCGGCCTGGCAAACTGCTGGACGGAGCCCAAAGTCAAAAGCTCAAACACAGAGGTTACAGGGTTTCACAGAGGAAATTCCGCACGCATCTTTCGCAAAAGATGCTAAGGCAGCCAGCCCCTTCACCGCGGATGCGAGAAGAGGCTCTCCACTCCGCATTGCGATTGAAAAACCTGTCGCAATGCTCCAGCCTGGATGACAGACTTATTCTAGGACTGGCCTACGCTGCGAAACAGGGCAGCCACGTTTTCCGGGAGGGTTTCATCGAGCCTGCGGGCCAGCCATTCCTGCAGCTCCGACTTTTGCGGTGCAGCCAAGGATTGAAATTCCAGTCCGACAAGACCGCCGTGCCCCCGCCAGACCACTCTGGTTTCGGCGAATAACTGGCTGGTGCATTCGGGGAGGCTGAAGCGCACGAATGCGGGAGAATTGGACGGCAGATCGGCGGGGACCTGGATAGCGATCCCGCCCTCGCTGATATTTACGGTTTGGCACAGGAGATCTTCGGGCTGCCGCGATCTAAGGAAGGCGGGAACCACCACGGGGCAGCGGAAGTAGCGCCGCCGCTCACGCACAATCAGGCCGAATGCGGCCCGCAGGGTTAGGTTGATCGCGGCGGACGACAGGGGCCTTTGCAGGACAAAGGTCGAGTCCGGTCTGCCTGAAGTTTGCGCCCCATTCCCTGTGGTGATGGCAAAGGTGACGGCGGTCCGGTTGGCGCGCGACAGCCGGAGTTGCCGCAGGACCAGCACGGCCTCGTCCCCCAGCTGAAGGTCCACGATGACAGCCTCGAACTTCCGCTTATCCAGAAGGCCGGCCGCGACAACCGCTTCCTCGCAAATCTCCGGTCGTATGGCAAGCGGCTGCAGGGATTCAATGATTACCTGGCGAGTTGGTGCATCCCTGCACACTACCAATGCCGTCCCGGCGGCTGCCGTGTTCGGAAGGTTATCGGTCATTTGCGACTCCCTGGTGCAGGGGACAGATTTGTCTCGGGACGGGACCGAGTTCGGGAGGCCTCGCTCCGTGCCATGTGAAGTAACGCTACCAGCATCGCTCCACTCGCGGAGCTAAACAAGGCAACTCCCAAAACCAACAGAAAGTTCACGGTCAGTGCTCCCAGAGGTGGCCGCGTCCAACCCAGCTTGCCGCCACTAATGGTCAGACTGATCGCGAGTGCGCTTAGTGTCAATTAAATTGACGCCGGGGAATAACATAAGTTACTAAGTAATTTACTGTAGTTAGTAAGTTAAGTACTTAGTAAATTGATAAGTTGAAATTGCGTTTGCCGCGGCGATTTGAGGCATCGGGGAGAGATTGCGGTTTGGGGCGGAATCCAGGGGGCTGGGGATTGGGGGGAGCGCCGGGGTGTTGTTTACTCTTGTGCTATGAGCACTTTGGCCGTTGACCGTAATACCTCCGAATGAGGTATCCTCAGGTGCAGGCGGTTCCCCTAGAGGGAGAGTGCATGGCTGATCTAGATGCGGTTCTAGAACAGTTGAAGCAAGAACGTGAACGTGCGGTGGGCGAGCTTAGACAACTGGAGAAGGTGATTGCGGAACTGAGCAAAGTGACGGCGAGAAGTTTACCGGCCTCATATAGTTCCGGCAAACGCATGAAACGCCAACTGTCGGCGGCAGCCCGAGAGCGCATCGCGGCGGCGCAAAGAGCGCGCTGGGCGAAGGTGCGTGCGCAGTCCAAACAAGCGTCGTAAGCTTCAAAATAAGCCGGCGCGGTCGGCGGGAAGGACGATACGTTCCCGCAGACTGCACCGGCTGCTTTTTTTCGGAGCATCGCTTTTCGGCGAGACCATTCCCGGATGACAAACTACAGTTGGGAATGAGACTCAGTCGGCGGCGGCGGTGTGATTCGCAGGGTCTTCGGACTGGGCGCGGCGGGGCGCGCGGTTGGAGGGCAGGCCGGCGTCGCGGATCTTGTAGAGCAAGGCTCGATAGCTGATGCTCAAAGCGCGGGCGGCCTGTTTGCGGTTCCAGTGATGATGCTGAAGAACTTTGAGGATGATCTTGCGTTCCAGTTCACGGATGGCCTGGCGAGTGATTTTTTTCAGCGAGATCGGTCCGTCGACGGAAATATCGGCATTGAAGAAGTCCGGTTCGTGGGGGTGCAGATCGCAGGAGATGGATTCTTCGGTGCCGAGAATCACATAGCGCTTCATCAGATTTTCCAACTCGCGGACGTTACCCGGCCAGTGGTATTTCTTAAGCGCGTTCATCAAATCGGGCGAGGGCGGGTTGGCGCGCGCGTTGAATTTCCGGTTGTAGTACTCGAGGAAGTAGCTGACGAGTTGCGGAATGTCGGAAGCGCGCTCGCGCAGCGGCGGCATGTGGAGATTCACGACATTGATGCGGTAGAAGAGGTCGGCGCGGAAGTTCCCGGCGGCGATTTCCTCCTCCAGTTTTCGATTGGTGGCGCAGACCACCCGGACTTCCACTTTCTTGTCTTCCTGGGCGCCGATGCGGCAGAACTGGCCGTCCTGTAGCAGTTGCAGGAGCTTCGACTGCAGGGCCATGTCGAGTTCGGAGATTTCATCCAGAAACAGGGTGCCGCGATGGGCCATCTCGACGCGTCCGGGTTTGGTGCCATAGGCGCCGGTGAAGGCTCCCTTTTCGTAGCCGAAGAGTTCGCTTTCGAGCAGCGTGCCGGGAATCGCCGGGCAATTCACCTTGACCCATGGTCCCGTCTTCCACGGCGAAGCCGCATGAATCATGCGAGCGATAATGTCCTTGCCGGTACCACTCTCACCCTGGATGAGCACAGGGACGTTGGCACCAGCTATTTTGGCCAGCCTTTCACGCAGAGCACGCATGGCCTCGGTGCCCCCGAATACGACTGAATCGGGAGGCATCTCGCCGAGGGGCTGGATCAGCGCGCTGACTGGATTTGAAGTGCTCATAAGTCTTCCTGGCCTTGCCGCGGCACAGGCTTATGGTCTGTTGTGCATCTGGAGAACCAAACACAGGGGGGAGCGAGACGTACTCTATCAGCTTAGGCTATCTGATTGATGAAAAGCAACTTACTAAAGATTGGCAGGGATGAGAACTGGTAATCGCACGGCTGGGAAGACAGTAGCGTAGCGAGGAACAGCGAGGGAAAAGATTTTCACAAAGAAGAAGTGAGTTTCCGTCGAGGCGTGGCGGAGTTGTGGTTGAGCAGCGGCCGCGAGAACTTCAGACCGACCAGATTGTAGCCTTCGCCATGTTGCATACGCAATACCTTGGCGCGCAGGTTCCGGGTAACGTTTGGCAGGTCGGTCAACGCGGCTAACGGAGCGCTGGGGATCTCGAGCGAAACCTGAGCCGCGGACGGGATGGAGCGGCGAACCGCGACCAGCATGCCTCCGGCAGAGACGTTGAGGGCGGTGGCAAACTCCAGGAATTCCTTGTCAGATTCAGCCCGACTTCGGACAAAGACAGGGATAGCCAAAGGCAGTCGCGGCCAACGCCGACGTTCTGCCGGTGGAGTCTTAGCGTTCACGCACACCCCTTCCTTACGTTCTATAACCGAACATTTCAAGCATCTTAGGGGCCAAAGCCTGAGTTATGGGAGCAATCCAGGAAGGAATAGGGAAGAAGCACGAACAGAACCAGTGTGCCGCGGGTTTCCGGAGGCTTAAAGCCGCTAAAGTGGGGACTTTTCATCGCTTCGGATTGAGCGGGGACTGCAGCATGAGGTGCTGACTGAGGCAATCTTGACCGGCCGTAAAGTGCAAGGTTTTGCCACACTTGGGTAATCAGCTTGCATTTTTCGTTGACAGGGAAATTGGTCTAGCATACGATTTTAGTACAGCATTCTGCTATTAGCCAGTCGAGTGCACCCTCCCTCTGTGTTAGTCTGCCGCGCCCCTTTATGGCCACTGTGCAAAAGAACGTGTGTGTTTCCGAGCCAGGAGAAGGAAAGATGGGGGCACCCATGTCCCGGGTTGCGGAGGACGGAACACCCAGTCCGGCTAATTTGCAACAGGCCTACTCCGATTTACAGCAGCGATTCCAGCGCACGACGAACGCTCTCAGTTCGGCGGCGCACGACCTGAAGACGCCGTTGTCAATTCTGAACGGGTACGTGGAGTTGCTGCAGAGCGAGAAACTGGGAGCGCTGAATGCGCGCCAGCGGGAAGTGCTGGGCGATATGCAATCGAGCGGCAAACGGTTGCAGCAGTTCATCCAGGATTTCCTGACCTACAGCGCTCTGGAGACCGGCGGTCTGAAGATGCAGTTCGAGGCGGGCAACCTCAACCAGTGCCTGTCGGATGTGTGCCGCCTGTGGTCGACGCGCTTTCAGGAAAAGGGATTAGCCCTTTACTTCCTGGCGAATGACAAACTGCCGGTGTTTCCTTTCGATTCTCCCAAGCTGGAGCGGGTGATCTCGAACCTGCTGGAGAACTCGTTCAAGTTTATTCCGCAGGGCGGGACGGTTTGGTTGCACGCAGAACCTTACATGTGGGAGCGGCGTGCCGCGTCCCAGCCGGCATCGGCGGGCGAGCGGCGACGGCAAGATACTTCGCAGCCCAATTCCGTGAAGGTGAGTGTGTCGGATACAGGACCGGGAATCCCGGCGGAGTTTCATCAGGAAGTGTTCGATGATTTCTTCCGCCTGCCGGGCACGGAAAACCAGGAAGGCATGGGGCTGGGGCTGGCGATTGTGCGCCGGCTGGTGCAGGGCATGGGCGGAAAAATCTGGGTGGAAAGCGATCCCGGCGCGGGCTGCAAATTCTCATTTCTTATCCCCTTCAAACCTTCCCCCAACCCTGCTGGCAAAGGAAAGAATCGATGAAGGAAACCGCCAAGATTCTTCTGGTGGATGACGAACCGGCGATGCTCCGGTATATCCGGACGCTGTTGGAGGTCGACGACTATAAGGTGGAGACCGCGTCGACCGGGGAAGAGGCTTTGCAACGGGTTGACAAAGGCATGGAGCCGGACCTGGTGCTGCTGGATGTGCTGATGCCGGGAATCGACGGATTGGAAACGTTGGAGCAGCTCCGGCAGAAGCGGCCGGGGGTAAAGGTCGTGATGCTTTCCTGCGTCAACGACACGAAGAAGGTAGTGCAGGCGATGCGTCTGGGCGCGCATGACTATCTGACCAAACCCTTTCAGAAAGCGGAACTGGATGCGGTGATCGACCAGTGCCTGGGTCAGGGCAAAGAGATGGTCGGCGCAGGAGAGGCCGAGGACGTCGGCGACGACGTGTTCTTTATTGCGGCGAGTCCGGCCATGCGGAAGATCCGTTCGCAGGCTGCGCTGGTCGCCCGTGTGGACATTCCGGTATTGCTGCTGGGCGAGAGCGGCACCGGCAAGGAAGTGCTGGCGCGCCTGATCCACAAGCTCTCGACGCGGGCGCACCGAACGTTCTTGAAGGTAAATTGCGCGGCCGTCCCCGCCGATCTGCTCGAAAGCGAGCTGTTCGGCTACGAGCCGGGGGCATTTACCGGGGCGACGCATGCCAAGCCGGGCAAGTTCGAACTGTGCAACAAGGGCACGATCCTGCTCGACGAAATCGGCGAAATGCCGCCGGCGCTGCAGGCCAAGCTGCTGCACGTGCTGCAGGACCAGCAATTCTCTCGGCTGGGGAGCCGCAGCGTCGTCAAAGTGGACGTTCGCATTCTGGCGGCCACGAACATCGACATTCCCCAAGCGTTGGCTGCGAAGCGCCTGCGCGAAGATCTTTACTACCGCCTCAACGCCTTCACCTTGCAACTGCCGCCGCTGCGGGAACGGAAGGAAGAAATTCCCATTCTGCTGAAGCATTTCATGACGCGCATGGCGGAACGCTACGCGCGGCCTCCACTTCCGCTTTCCCCTCCGCTGCTCGAGGCTTGCCAGGCGCATTCCTGGCCGGGCAATTTGCGGGAGTTGAACAATTTTCTGAAGCGCTACTTGATCCTGGGGGATGAGAATCTAGCGGCGGCCGAATTGCGGCCTCGCCAGGATGGTGACGGCGGCGCTCGGGGAGATTTCGGGACGAAAAGCGGAGAAGCCGGCGGGGGATTGAAATCACTGGCCCGCAACGCCAAGGACGAAGCCGAAGGCGAAGCGATCCGGCAAGCGCTGGAACAGACCAACTGGAACCGCAAGCGGGCGGCGGCCCTTCTGCAAATCAGCTACAAAGCCCTGCTTTACAAGATCCGGCAATATGGAATCGCCGAGGCCAAGAGCCACCACAAACTTTCCGCCGGGGCCTAGACGGTAAGGCGGCTTCTGTGTCCGGCTTCCGGAGTACTGGAAACCCGAAGCCGGAAGCCCGAAGCCAGATCTCACGGCGTCACGGTCAACTGGAACGGCACGCTTCTGCTAAACGATCCTGAGGTTGCCGTGATGGTGAGAGGGTAAATGCCCGAGGGCGTTCCACTCACCGGTGGCGGCGTCTTGTTGTATTTGCTGCAGGAGGGCTGCAGCAGAACCAGCGCAAAGAACAGCGAGAGCATGAGAAGGCCCAGCAGTCGCCTCTTCTTTCCGTTGCCGCGGCTCACACCCAACCCCAACAGGGCCATCCCTGGAACCATCAGCCAGAGGGCGTAAAGCGAGCGGCGCCATCCCGCTGAGGCGCCCGTGGATATGGGTTGCGCCGTCGTGGCCAGGTTCAGCGTGGCGGACTGAGAGCTGCTGCCGTTCAATATGATGGTGCTGTTGCTAAAGTTGCAAGCCGCCCCGGTGGGGGGAGTGCTGCAACTGAGCGAGACATTGCCTCCAAAAACTCCATTCGTAGGATTCACGTGCACGCTATATTGGGCGATCTGACCTGCAACCACGGTCTGAGCGGCGGGCAGGATAGTCACGGAATAACCGGACGCCGTGAACGAGGCGGTAGCCGTATTGTTGGTGCTCGTATTGTTGTTGCTGGTCACCGTGGCCGTTACCGAATAATTGCCACTGGCGTTGGGCGTCACCACGAAAACGACCGGCGCGGTGGAACCGGATTGCAGCGTTTGGATCTGGCAAACCACCGCATTATTAGTAGCCGTACTGCACGTACCCGAACCCGCGGTTCCACTGATGAACGTCGCTCCGCTGGTGACCGTGCCGGTCACGGTGACAAAGGTCGCTGGGTCGGGCCCCTCGTTGGCAACGGTAAAGGTTGTGGTGACCTGATTGCCGGCGCTCACCGTTCCGAGCGGGGATATGACTGGCGCCACGCAGGTGATGCACAAGTCCGTCGCGGTGCCCAATTTGACAGCGAACGCGTTGCGCGTGGCGCCGGGTGTGAGTGTGCTCTGCAGAGGATTGAAGGTCGCGAACTTTGTGGTGGACGTAGTATCCCCTGCAAAATAGGTGTTCAGGTTGGGATCGACCGCTATGCTGGTACCGCGATCCGCGCCATTGCCCCCGAAATAAGTGACGTAAGAGCCAACCCCGGTCTGGCCCAGCGTCGTCGTGGTATCGATTTGGGCAAAAAAAGCGTTCTGCGTGCCGTTCAACGTGCTCTGGATCGGGAAACTTGTGACGGGAAAGTTTGTTGAGCTGGTGGTTCCGGTCACGACTGCATCGCCGAGGGTCGTGTTCGCCGCATCCAGCACCGCGATGGCCAGGCCGCTATCGTTCCCCGCTCCGCCCAGATACGAAAAATAAGAGAGAGCCACGTCATTGGGAGTTCCCGTGGTGCTCAGCGTAGGGTTGCTCATTCGTGCCACATAGGCATCGGTGCTCGATGTGTTGGCGGTCACACAGGCGGTCGTTGACCCTGCAGGATTCGAGTTGTTCAAGCAAGTGTCGAAGGCCGCAGTTCCTGTGGGAAGGACGAAATCTGTGGAACTGGTCGAGCCGGTGAGGTAAATGTTGGCGGCGCCAGAATCGATCGCAATCGCAGTGGCCGTATCATCACCGGCGCCCCCAAGGTAGGTCGAGAAAAGCAACTGGGCGCCACCCGTCTGCGCGGCGTTGGGATTTAACTTGGCCATGAAGGCATCGGTTGGGTAGGACGTTGTACCCGGCGCCGTACAAGGGTTTGGATTGGTAAGGACGGTCGGCGGAGGCGTATCCAGGCACGGCTGATACGCGTTGAGGATTGGAAAGTCTTCGGTCTGACCGCTGTCGCCGAACGCGCCTGAGCCGCTGTTGAAGAAATTTGTCGTACCGTCGAAATAAATGTTGCCGGTGTTGTCGACCGCGATGCCGCCGCCGACGTTGCACGGTGGCGCCGCACAGGTTGCAACTGTGCTCCCTCCGAAGTATGTCGAATATGAGATGCCGCCCACACTCGGGATGTTCGTATTGACCTCAGTCACGAAGAACTGGGGGCTCGCCTTTGCTGCGCTTTGATACGACAAGACAGTCGCGGGAAAAACGTCGGTGGAACTCGGCGTGTCGTTGGAGGTCGTGGTGCCGGTGATGAAGACATCGCCACTGAGATCGATCGCCATTCCGCTGGCCTGGTCGTTGCCGTTGCCGGAGAGATAGGAAGAATACGTGAGGGAGGAGCCCAGCGCATTGAGCACACTAACGAACACGGACGTGCAGGTGGGGGAGCCAGTGCATTGCGTCTTCGCCCGCGGCGCAGTCTGGTAGGCAAGGCCGAACGTAGGGAAGTCGGTGGAACTTGTATTGCCTACGAGGTAAGCATTGCCGCCGCTATCCACGCTGATGCCAACGCTGGCGTCGGTTCCAGTGCCACCGATGAAGGTTTCATAAACCACGGTCGGCGGCTGCGAAGGATTGATCTCGGCAACGAAAATGTGGCTGGGACCAGCCGGGGTGATCTGCAGGGTCGACGGAATCGACGTCTGGGTCGTGCTGGAAGCATTTGTAAACGAGCTCTGGGGCGAAGTGGTTGTGCCGACGAGATAAATTTTGCCGTTGCCGTTGACCGCGATCGAAGGCGAGGTTTCCGCACCGCTGCCGCCGAAGTACGTGGAAAAATCGAGTACGGGGTCGATGATCAGCTCGCGGTTGCGGTCGTAAGGGCCGATTTCAAAACCGACGCGGTTAGCGGCGCGCCGAACAAACCGGCCCGCTACCGGCTTTTGCCCGTCGCCCTCGCGCTGGTAAATGTGAGGCGCTTGCAAGCGCAAGCCGCCTTCGTCCTTCCCTGTGAGAATCAGGTCGCCGCCACTCAACTCCAGTTTGGTTGCGCCGTCAAACTGCAGTTCGGCTTGCGATGGGTCGGCGCCGGGTGCGACGCGGAAGTCGTACTCCAGACGGCCCTGGTTTCCATAAAAGACCAGATCGATTCCAGGATAGACACGCTGATAGCGAACTCCGGAAAACTGCGGAACGCCGGTATGCCATTGCCGCGGGTCGTTGCCCATGATGTAGTTGCTCTTGCCGGGCAGCGGATCGGTTCCAGCGGTGGCCGCCGCCGCGTTGGCGCCAACCAGCTTCATGCGTACGAATTGTTCGTTGCGCTCCGATGACGGGTGCGCTGTCTGCACGGCGAGCACGGCGCCGGTTGCATCCAGGAAGAGCGTATATCCCGCGCCCCGCGCGAGGAATTTCACCTGGGGATCGACTTGACCCTGGTTGGGCTCGAAGATCAACGGCAACTGCCCGAGAATGGCGCGCGCTTCGGGATTCGAACTCAGCGGCTTCGTATGCAGCAGTGTTGAATGCAGCAGCTCTGAATGCGGTGAAGATCCGGAGGAGGTTGGGAGCGGCGAGGCTGGAAGCTGAGACATTGCCGAATGGGTGGAATGGCGGAAGCCCGACCCCAGCAGCGCGCAACCCGCCAACGACAGCCCCAACATCGCCCCCAGGGCACGCGGCCACATCACGCCGGTTCCTGAGCCCTTGCTCGAGCTTTTTCCCAGGCTTGCTGCCGATCTTGTTCCCAACCAAGGGCCATTCCCCATCACACTGTTCCTCCGATTCATGCCGGTCTTTTGGAGAGAGTAGAAACGGCGCGCGAGTCGGTACTTACCCTGCGCCGGCGAAACCGCCCGCTGCTGACGTGTCACTAGGAACTGGCGGAAAACAATTAACTACTTAAACATCTGACGGATAGCCAAGTCAAGCGAGGCTCCGCAGTAACGCGCTCCCGGAGTTGTGAGATGCGTTCGCACACCGGGAAAGATGCCGGAAGGATGGCCCGAAAGTGGGATGAAGGGAATTGCGGGCTACATCGCGGAGCTATTTACGAAATAAGTTCACGGAGTCTTTTTGCTCTTGCAAAGCACAGGCAATTCTATACAGTGGAAAGGTATCGGGGCCTGCTGTGGGCGGCAGGACCCTGCACCCCCAGCCTGAAAGATTCTGTACTGCCCTGGATCAAGTCTTCGTTTAAGAAGAATGCTTTCGGAACATAAACTCGGGATGCAACCGGAGTCTCAGGAACGGCGGATGATGCGGCGGTTTGATATGCGCCTTCCGGCCGTGGTTCGTCTGAATCAGGACAACGAATTCCGCACCGAAACCCAGAACGTAAGCGCCCGCGGAGTTTTTTTTTACCTCGACCGGGCGCTCCCGGCCGGAACCGTCTGTGAAGTCACTCTCACCTTCCCACCTCATATCACGCTGACCGACGCGGTCCGGGTGCGCTTCACGGCGCGCGTGATCCGCGTGGAATCTCCCCTGCCCTCTTTGCGGATCGGGACCGCCGCCATGATCGAGGATTACGAATTCGTCCGCTCCAACGGGAATACGGATTTCTTCAGCGCGCTGCAGCAGGAAGCGGAGAACTGAGAAGCAGCTTGCTGTCGGAGCCGACTGAACCGGCGGACCAAGCTGCTAAGCAGGCAGCATGAATCACGCACGTGGCCATGTGGGCGGCGAATAGAAACTTCACGTGCAGTGTGCGTTGGGGGAGAAGAATAGGCAAAGGACTTCTGCGTAGATCCTCTTCAAGAATAAGGCGGAGGAGCAATCCTCCCCCGCCTAGTTCGCTCTCAGGCCTAAGGGCAACGGTTCACGCAAGCAATGTATGCACGCACACAGCCGTCAATACAAAATTTGTTTCCATCGCACTCTGACGAGCATGTGTACTGCTCATCCTGACATTCCTCCTGACAGGTGTCGGTTGCGAATGCAGGCCCGGGCTGGCGCAGGTAAGCAAGCGACGCCCCCAAGACCGCAAGCAGTGCCAGCTTTTTCACAATTCTGATGGTTGGTGTCTTCGTCATTCGAATTTCCCCTTTCTGTGTAGAGTTTCCCGGACGTAAGTCCCGATGAAATTTGGTTAAACAGCAGCTAGCGGAGGCTCGCCACGACCTGGTCTTCCAGGTCCTGTCCCAGTTTGCCCACCCAGGCTTTCTGGATCCGCCCGTGGCGGTCTACCACCAGAAGAGTTGGCGTGCCGGAGACTTCCACGGAGTCCAGGGGGCTCTGCAGAATCTCCGGCACCTTCACACCAAGTTTTTGGAGATAAGAGCTGCTGTCCGAAACCGGCTGAGGCAGGACCGCGATCACTTGAACACCGCTACTCAGAGCGGAAGGCACCAGTCTCTGGTAAAAGCCGGCGCTTTCGCTGCAGAAGCGGCACTGAGTGCTCAGGGCCAGGATCAGATTCTTTCCGGACTTCGACCAGTCAACGCCCTGCAGAGAAACTCTTTCTCCGACGGCCGGCTGGTGCAGCGCCGGCTGTGATGGTTCGCGCAATCTCTTGACGGCCAGGGCGGCAACCAACAAAATGGCGCACAGTATGGCAATGTTAGTCGCAATCTCGAGACGTTTGGCCCATCCGCTCATAGCCGTTCACCTCAACAAGGAGCAACTGCGTGGCCTGAGAACTGGGAGTGACGTGAGGCGTTCCGGGAAGAGTAACTCGGACTAGCCCATCCTGAACGTAAATCCTCTTTTTGTTACGAAATCCGAACCGCGGCTGACTTGAATTTAAGTCGGCGCGTTTGAATCCGAATAGATTTGTGCAGGCGAACCAGTTTCCGGCGCGGGGGAGATCGCTCCACCGCCCAGCCTCAACGATCTGCTCTCTTGTCCAAATCCTTCATCTGCTGGCGCAGGCGGCTGTAGCGTCGCACAAGGCTTCCGAGATAGAGAGAGTGGATCAACCAGGTGGCAATGTAGGCGGCGTAAAGATACTTGACGGAGTTCATTGGGGCCCTGCTGGTTTGGATGACATCTTGTTCAACGGATTACTGGCTCGTGCGGCCGGGGCCGGCGAACCGTCTCCATGTAAGGACTCAAGCGCCTGAGCTTCCTCGACCTTCCGTTGCAGCCACTCCAGGCGATAACGCGACCAGCCCACCAGGAAGGCAAAGCAGGAGAACGCAAGCCAGTTGATCAACAGCACATGCAACATGCGGGGATCGATGGAACCGCCCCCGCCAATCACCGGCTGGGGATGCTGGGTACGGAAAAACCAGATCGAGAAATAAACCAGGGGCACATCGAGCGCGCCAAAGATGGCCAGCACCGCAGCCAGCTTCGGCGTCTGCGAACTGTCCGAGAAGCGCCGCAAGACCAGGTAGCTTACGTAAATCAGCCACAGAACCAGAGTGGTGGTGAGGCGAACGTCCCACGTCCACCAGATACCCCACACGGGCCGCGCCCAGATGGGACCGGTCACCAGCACGACCGTGCAGAACACCACGCCCACTTCGGCAGAGATGACAGCCACAGCATCGGCCTTGGCGTTTCGCGTTATCAGGTAGATCACCGAAGCTACCAGGTTCACGGAAAACAGCAGGAACGCCGTCCAGGCAGAAGGCACGTGGTAGTAGAAAATCCGCTGCACCTCTCCCATCGTCCGCTCCATGGGAGCAACCCAGATCGCTTCATAGAAGGCGTAGGCCAGCAGCAGGGCCGTTATAACCGCGAGGATGGGGAAGGCCCGTTTCATTCTGCCTGCAACACGGTTTCGAATAAAGCCAGACAAGCAGTAGTAAACACTACGTCGTAGGTGAGAAGCAACACGATCCAGAAACGGGCGGAGCCATCGCCGGCCAGAATGATGCGAGTGGCTTCCACCATCGACTGCACGGCTGGGATCGAGATGGGGAACAGCAGCAGCGGCAGCATGATTTCGCGGCTGCGCGTGCGCAACGACATGGCCGCGAAAAACGTCCCGTTCACCACCAGCGCCCAGGTTCCCAGCAGCGCTACCGGAATCAATTGCCATGCGGGACCGAGGGCGCGCAAGTTGTAGAAAATTACGAACAGCGGCCCCATCAACCCTTCCAACAGGCTGACCAGGATAAAGTTGCCCAGCGCCTTCGCCAGGAACAATGCGTTGGGTGGCGCGGGAGAAACGCGGTAGGCGTCGAGCACCTGGTTGCGCAGTTCTCTCGCCCAAGTCTGGTTCAAGGCGACAACCGCGGCGAACAGGAAGGCAACCCATATCAGCCCGCCTGCAATTTGCCGCGACTCTTCAGCGTTCGGATCGAAGGAGAAGCTGAAGATCACCACCACCAGCAGCGAAAAGAACAGCATGGCGTTGAGCGCATCTTTCGAGCGCCACTCCAGGCGGATGTCTTTCGTTAGCGTCGCGAAGGTGATGGAGCGGAGTGAACTCATTGTGCCCCCGCTCGCGAGAATCCCGCGGCGCGGTCAACGATCTGCCCGGCTTGCATCCAGACAAATTCGTCGGCCACGCCTTCCAGCAGCGGAGCCTGGTGCGTGACCACGAAGATAGTCTTGCCCGCGTCGCGCATGCCCTTGAGCAAGCCGACCATCTCCCGCGCCGAGTGCACATCCACGTTGGAGAACGGCTCATCCAGCAACAAGATTCTGGGATCGTGCAGGATGGCCCGCGCCAGCGACATGCGCTGCCGCATGCCTTGGGAATACTTTCCCACGGGCCGCGACAGCTCGGGGTCGAGCCCCACGGAGCGAATCACCTGCTCACAGCGGCCGTCGCCGGCAATGTCGTAGAGGCGGGCGAAGTACCGCAGGTTCTCCATGCCGCTCATCTCGTCGTAAAGCAGCGACGGGTGGGCCATATAGCCGAGGTCGCGGCAGGCCTCGTGCGGCGTCTTGCCCAGGATGGAAACCGTGCCGCGCGTGGGATGAGCCAATCCTGCCAGCGCGCGCAGCAGAGTCGTCTTCCCTGCCCCGTTGTCGCCCAGAATGACGTGGAACTTGCCGGCATCAAACTCCGCAGTCACGCCACGCAAGGCGGCGAAGCGGCCGAACTGCTTGACCAGGTTATCGACAGTGATGATTCCAGCGGCCGGGATTTCTGGAGCGCTCACAGTCATGGTGATTCAGTTGAAAGGTAGAAGATAGCGAAAGCGTGCGGCGAAGTCGAGGACGGAAAGGATTTAGACATCGCCTGGACCAAACACAAATTGTCGTGGACCAAACAAGGGTTGTCATCCCTCGCGAAGCGAGGGATCTTAAATGTTGGCTTATAGCAGCGACACGCGGGGAGCCGGGAAGAACCAAGATCCCTCGCTTCGCTCGGGATGACATGCGTGTCTTGGTTCCAGGCATCTCCGAAAACAACTTAATTCGCAGCCGCGGAAGGCTGAGTACCGGGTCGCGCCTGGGTCACGCTCTTGGCAGGCTCGGCCTGCATCTGGTTGCCGGGTTGCTGCGGCGCATACTTCGAGGCGCATTTGGCCTGCAGCGCCTTGGCATGAAAAACGCCGTCGCGGCCAAAGCTGCCATCGGCCAGCGCCTGCGAGTCGTCCTTGAAAGTGTCGGGAGGCGCTTCGGTTCCGGTGTAGTCCACGGAGAGCAACTGATCCTGCTCCATCAGCACAAACTGCACGTGCGTTCCAGTGCGCTTGATCGAGCCCGGTTGCACATTCCCCGCGACCCGCAGGCGCTTGGAATAAGCTCCGTTGCCCATCTTGTGCAGTTCGCTGATGGTGACGTAGTAGCTTTTGCTGTCTTGCACGCCGGTGTAAGCGAGGTACCCGAGCAGCAGCAGGATCACGACTGTAGCCGCGCCGAACCTTAGATAAGTTTTGCCTTGACTGGACATCAGAACCACCCCAGCGGACAATCTGCCGCACTACGATGACTTTACGCGACACTGCCGCCAGAATCAAGATTCCGAAAGGACTTGCGCGGGTTGCCCTGTCATTCCGACGCGCGAGCGAAGCGAGGCAGGAGAGCCTGCCCTGAGCGAAGCCGAAGGGAACCTGCGGTTCGCCGGCCTGTCGCAAAGAACACAACAAGGACGACGCAGCCCCCGAATTCAGTTAAGGCGGAGAGGCCAGGCCGGCCACAAGCGTGCTAACTCCGACAACGGATACCACGGACGTAGCGCAAGAAAATGTTCGCTCCTGCCTGCATTCGGTCTACAATCTGCCTGATTAGATCGGATTTCGATTCCCAGGTTCATGTCCACGGTTCACAAAATGCGCTGGAATACCAAGTGGCGAAGCTCCGCTTCGAGTCTTCTGCTGTTCTGGCTGTACCCACGTTTGGCGGAGCCGGGTCGGGATCGATGTCCCTGTTGAGTCCGGACTTCTACATTTCTGCCTCTCCGGCCAGCGTCACCCTTGGAGTTGGCGCCAGCCAGGTTATTACCGTCGCCGCAACGGCTCTTAACGGTTTCACCGGGACTATAAACGTGTCCTTGAGCGGATTGGCAATGGGAGTTAATCCTCAGTGATCGGCCCGAAACCGGCTTCACAGCTCAGACAGCGTTAGTTTTATCTGACGGGCGTCTAGCATTGCAGGGAGGGAGTGGGCGAAGGAGTGGTGCTTGGCGTTGATGGCTACGGTATTTCTGCCGTTTGGGATCCGCTTACCAATTCCCTCGACACGGGAGCAAACGGCAGCGTTTGTGACCTCCTCTTGAGAGAGGGAGCCTTCGCGGTCAGCGGAGACAGAACACGGGTCTTGGTGGGTGCGGCTAGTGGCGTCGCTGCGGTTTGCTCCTATGACCCTGTTGCTAAGGTAGCGACCTACTCGACTTATGCGATAGGAGGCGAAAGGCAGATGATTCTAACTCCGGATGGAGCCCGTTTCTTTGAAACCGCAGGCGGTGGCGTTGCAGTGTTTGACGCTAAGACCCTCCAACTGCTCGGACAAATTACGAACTCTAACTCTTCGAATCCGTGCGACCTTCCAAACTGCGCTTCTGGAGCAGCCATAAGCCTCGATGGAGCGACCCTCTACCTCGTCGCTCAATCCTTGGGAGCTGTCGGGGCCTGGGATACGACTTCCCTTACCCAAAAAGGTTGGGTACCCAGCTTCACCGTCTCGGACCTCCAGATTGGAATCGTAATTTCAGCTGTTGACGAAAGCGGGCTAATTGTGGGCCCAACTGGGCACGGAGTCGCATTTATTGACGCTTCGCAGATGACGGCTGCCCAGCCATCAGTAGTTGGGTCTGGCTACACCACTCCCGCCACCGGGCCATTAGCAGGTAACACTGCCATCTCGATTACAACGGGCACCCTGCTAAGTTCCCCCGTCTTGAGCAACATTTATGTCGGCAACCTGCCCGGCTCCTCCGCCAGCTTCAACGACAGCCGGGGACATGGCTTCGTAGTGTCCCCCCTCAGCAACTACGCAGGTGCCGTGGACCTAGCCCTGACCTTAAGCGATGGGGGGTTGGGTATGTTGCCCGAAGGCTTCAGCTACGGCCCGGCTATCGTCGAAGTGGTCCCGAACGGGGCGACGGCAGACGGCGGACAAACGGGCACCATCATCGGCTATGGCTTTGGAAGCTCGGCTTCGAAGATTCAAGTGTCCGTCGCTGGGCAGCCCGCTGCGGTTACAGCACTCTATCCGTACGCAGCTCCTGTTGACCCCTATCCCTTTCCAGTTAGTGCAGTGCAATTCACCATTCCATCGGGAACGCAGGGCACAGCTGCCGATGTTGTCATAACTACCTCCTCTGGCTCGACTACGGCAAGCGGCGCCTTCCATTACACATCTGCAGCGCAGTCGTTTCCGGTCACAGGCAATCTGCAATCCGGAATCTATGATGCTGGCAGAGATCTCTATTATTTTGCCGACCAGGCTCAGATTCAGGTTCTGTCCAGAACCGCAGGGCAATGGCTTACGCCGATCAGTCTGCCCGGCGTAAGCAGCAAGACTCAATTACTAGCAATCTCGGAGTCTCCCGACGGGACGAAGCTTGCCGTTTCAGACTACGGGGACCAGACCATTTATGTGCTGAATCCGGATAATCCAGCATCCGCGATTAGCTACCCTATGTCACTAGGCAACCCTGCTTTTTCAGCCGATCTTGCGCCTAGCGGGCTCGCTATCACCAACAACGGCATGATCTATTTTGACACTGCAGACATCAATGGTACCGGGACACCGTTGTTTCATAAGCTGAATACGGCTACCCAGTCGATTACTGATCTTGGCGAACTACAAGCAGGGGGTATCATTGACAAATTTGATCGTGTGCTTCTCAGTCCCGACGGCACGAAAATCTACTCCGGTGGGTTTGGTCAGGTAAACAACGGTTTCTGGGTCGATACCTCCAACGATCAAATTCATATTCTAGGCTCGAATTATCTCCCCGGAGGTTTTTCAGATGTGGCAATATCTGCAGACGGGAGTACGGTTGACGTTGGTGGGCAATTGACCGATTCGTCTCTCGATCCTCGAGTCCAGGTTGTATATGTCGATTGGGAGACGTGGTTCCCGCTAGCCGCGAACGGGCAGAAGCTGAACGCGGATGGAAGCATCCTTTTTCAACCGCTAACAGACGGAATCGATTTGATATCAACAGCTACAGGTCGGCTTCTGTATCGCATCCAGATCCCCGTCGCCCCGGCCAACGTTTACGACACGCTTGTCGTGGCAAATGGGCAGAATACGCTGGCCGTGATTTCTGCCAATGCTGTCTCCTTCATTGATTTGAGCAGCCTCGCAATCCCGCCGAAACCAGCGGAAGGGCCAGCGCGAGCACAGTCAGGAACGCACTGGTCGCACGAATCTGCAACCCAACCAGCTCAACACAGGCCCGCGATTTACTTGGTACATCCGCCGGCTCTCCGGCACAGGCAATGACAATCCAGACCTTAGTCCTAGTACCGCGGGGGCCCGTCCTTTCGCATTCTTCGGAAAGGGTGGATCGCGAGTCGCATTCAAGGATTTCCACAGCCACGATGTGACATCTGACCTTGCGCCCGCTATCGACGTTGCGCCATCATGGTCGAGGCAGTGACGGTCCAGAGAGATCGAGTCATGCCAGCCTAAGTCGTTTGTTCTCTAGATTTTGGTATCTAAGTTCTTTGACAACAAGATTTTGCGAAATCCGTTTTCCGAAACCCGCGCCAGACAAGGCTTTCGGCGGTCTCGAAATAAACAATATTCACCCGAGGTCCGCCAAAGAGGCCAACCGCTCTCATCGCAAGGTGCCCAGCGAACTTTTATTTTGGTGGAGAAATCCACAATCAGAACCGGAACGGCCAAGAACGCAACGAGGGTCTACTGAGAACTGAGAACTGAGAACTGAGAACTGAGAACTGAGAACTGAGAACTGAGAACTGAGAACTGAGAACTGCACTCACGCTTGCGGCCGCGCGCTTGGCGTAAGCGCTTCCAGCACGCCGAACCAGAAAGCCGCTTCGTTGTCGGTTTCGGCGTGCCGGTAGTTGTGCGCGGCCTCGATGCGCGCTTGTGCAAGGTCGTCATCACAGATCGCGATGAGTGCCTGGGCCTCGTATACCGGGATCGGCAACCGTATGGGTTGAAGTGTGGGCATTCGTCACCTGCTTTACATTCCCTTGAACACGAAACTGATCTCTTTGGTTTCATTTGCGCCGATCGTAATTGTCTGCGTGGACGTGCCCAGCTTCTCGTGCCACGCTTTGATGGTGTAGGTGCCGGGCGGCAGGCTGCTCAGATCGAAGCTGCCGTCCTTGCCGGTCACGGCGAAATACGGGTGCTTGAATACCGCGACGTAACCGTGCATCCAAGGATGGACGTTGCACTTCACGGGAATTGCAATCTCCTCCCGGGCAAACGATTCATCGAGGCTGGTTCCAGGCGGCTCCGCCTTGTTCCATTCGCGATTGTTCGCGGGCGTGGGATGGATGTTGTGCGACGTGGGGTCGTCGTTCACTACGTGCAACGGCTGGTTTGCCCGCACCGCAAGCACATGCGGCTGGTACATGCAGCCTTTCTGTTCGACGACAATCGGCTGGGTGGGAGGATCGAAGCTGCGGTCGCCCAGGCCTTCCGAGACGAACACGATCACGTCCTGCAGATCGCCTTTCGAATCGGTCATGACTTCCTGAGCAAATACCGGGGAGGGATGCTGCCGGGCGCAGCTCGGGTCGGCAGACATGCTGATCAACTTGGGCTTCGGTACCGTGCCTTCGAACCTGACTACGCCCTTCACGCTGGCTGCGCCGGTAGTTGGGGGAGGGCCTCCGGCCTTCACCGCGTAAGGGGTGGAAACGCAGAGCGCCACGGTAAGAGTGAATATGGAGATCAACTTCGCTTGCATGACAACGTCACCTCAATTCTAGAAATTCTGGGTTTAGGGGTTAGGGATTAGGGGATTAAGGATTAGGGATTAGTGCCTCGATGAGGCTGGTCTGGTGCTTCACTAGCCCCTGGCCATAGCCCCTGCCCCCTGGCCCCTTCTTGCATTCACTAACCACCGGCCACTGAGCACTGCTTTTGGGATCCAAGGCGGTATCCGGCCAGGAACATCGTGCGGTCGCGACCGGTGGACCAGCGGCCTATGGCGGGACGAAGCAACTGGCCGTGTTCGGCTGCGAGCTTGCCCAGCTACAGCCCGTCGCGGAAGGCTCCGTCACTGGCAAAGAGCACTTCCGCGGTTGTGCCCGGGTTCACGGTGCGGGGGCTGATGGCGAGCGTAGCTGTCGCGCTCAGACCAATGACAATCGCCGCGTAAGCAAAGAATTTCGTCATGTTTTTCTCCTCGTTTTTCAGTAATCAGCCAACGCCTGGGCAGGGCAGTGCCTCGGCCTGACCGCGGAAACAGCGGCCGGTTCAATGATTCAGTTCGCAGGGGGTTATTCGCTCGAGATAGGTCGAGCGTACGCGACGGGCAAACAGGGATTGTCATCGCGCGGTAAATCGCTTGTCATTTTGTCGTCATCGGTTTGTCAAAGATTTGCCATCACAGTGGAGATGTTGGGCCTTGGCGGGAAACCTGGCCAAGACATCGCTCGGAGGAACGAACCGGCGTAAGATTCAACCGAGCAGGCTTCAAGCGTGGAGGCCTTATGACAGATGCACAGTCGAAGCGAGGTCCATCGACCGGGGACGGCTATCGCTGGCTGACGGCGGCCGTGTCGCTCGCAGTGGGCGCGGCGTTCTTCGCCCTGTGGTTCTGGCTGCTGCCGCGATGGCTCGGTTTCAGTGTAGAGATGGCGGGCACGGCGCGCTGGCGATGGCTGGCAGCGGTTCCGTCCGTGCTGGGATTCGCGGTAGCCCTGCGCTGCGTCTGGGACTTCGGGTGGACAGGGCGCGGAACTCCGGCCCCAGTCGCTCCGCCGCAGCGATTGGTGGTGGTGGGCTTCTACCGCTACGTGCGCAACCCCATGTACCTGGGCTTCGCAGCGGGATGGATTGGGCTGTGGGTGATTTTCGGGCATCCCGACCCGCGATTGATCGCCGTGGTGGCAGCCGTTGCGCTCGGTGTACATCTGTTCGTCGTGTTTTACGAAGAACCGACGCTGCGGGGGAAGTTCGGGGCGGAGTACGAAGAGTATCGGCACAACGTAAGGCGCTGGTGGCCGCGTCTGCGGGGCTGGAATCAGCCGTGACCCGCGGGCACCGGACGTTAGCAGTCTTCGCGTTGGAAAAATAAGAGTCCAGTCTGGGCAAACCGTTTGCTCAGAATCCTCATTAAATAATCCCGATTCGCCAAACCAGCTCCTATCTCTCTGAAAACCAAGATCTCCCCATTTGGCGCGGGGGTTGCACCATACCGTCGTGTACATCACGAATCGCCCAGCCACCGAGCGATCTGCCGTCTCTGGCAGTCCGCGCCCCAACCGGCCTTCGCGATGACAAGTCCGCGGAGGTTTTTCTTTGCCAACTGCACGATTGCTCGTTCTCCTGCTCCTGATCGCCACCTATGCTGTCGCTCAAAATCCAATGACCAAGGAGATGCCCCTCGAAGTACACAATGAAATCAACCTGCCAAGCGGGTTCAGCTCCACGACTACCACGCCAGCTTCCCTTCCGGACGCGCCCACCCGGCACCGAGTCATCGACAAGAAGTTCATCGCCGTCATGGGTGCGCTGGGCGGCGCTGAGACCGTGCGTTTCACCTCGCGCAAGCTCGTGCTCGACAATGAGTTCGCGGCCGGCGCTCCCTGGGTCACCAGAGTCCCCGCGAACCAGCACCTGGTGGCCAAGTATGCAGGGCTTTATGCGGCCGAATTGCTTGTGGCTTACGAACTGAAGAAGCCTCACTCCTGGCTTCCCGGCGACAGGGTCATCCGGAAACTCTGGTGGGCATATCCCGCGGCAATGGTGGCGATCCATATCAAGAACGGGATGGGCAACATCCACACCCAAGGCCCTGGAGGTTGCACTTCGATGGCATGCGCCATGCAAATGCCTTAGCTTTCGCCCGGCATGCGCGGACACGGGTATAATCTGCTCATGATGAAATCCAGCGAGGCGGACTCTGTCATGACCCCAACCAACGGTTCGAGTGGCAACGGCAGCAACGGCTACAGCGTCCCCAAGCCGCGCGCAGAGTGGCTTGCCCGGCGCAGGCAAGAGAACACCGACGGCAACTTCTCGCAGATGCACTACGCGCGCCAGGGTGTGATCACCGAGGAGATGGGCTACATTGCCCACCGCGAAAAGCTCGCGCCGGAACTTGTGCGCGACGAAGTGGCCCGCGGCCGCATGATTATTCCCGCCAACATCAACCATCCGGAGCTGGAGCCGATGGCGATCGGCGTGGCGTCGCTGTGCAAGATCAACGCCAACATCGGCAACTCGGCGGTCACTTCGGAAGTGAACGAAGAGTTGAAGAAGCTGCACACCGCCGTGCACTACGGCGCTGACACCGTGATGGATCTTTCCACCGGCGGCAACATTCACGAAATTCGCGAAGCCATTCTGCGGAATTCGCCGGTGCCCATCGGCACGGTGCCGATTTACGAAGCCATCGCGCGCGTGAAGCGCGTGGAAGATTTGAACGCCGAAGTGATGCTCGAAGTGATTGAAGAGCAAGCCGCGCAGGGCGTGGATTACATGACGATTCATGCCGGCGTGCTGATCCAGTATTTGCCGCTGATCTCGAAGCGGATTACCGGGATCGTGAGCCGCGGCGGTGCCATTCTCGCGCAGTGGATGGCTTACAACCACAAGCAGAATTTCTTCTACGAGCGCTTCGAAGACATCTGCAAGATTCTCAAGAAATATGACGTCAGCTTTTCGCTGGGGGACGGCCTGCGCCCCGGCTGCGTGGCCGATGCCAGCGACGAAGCCCAGTTCGCAGAACTGAAAACCCTGGGCGAGCTGACGAAGATTGCCTGGCAGCACGACGTGCAGGTGATGATCGAAGGCCCCGGCCACGTCTCGATGGACAAGATCAAGGAGCAGGTCGAGAAAGAAGTCGAACTCTGCTACGAAGCGCCTTTCTATACTTTAGGGCCGCTGGTTACCGACATCGCTCCCGGCTACGACCACATCACATCGGCCATCGGCGCGGCCATGATCGGATGGTACGGCGCGGCGATGCTCTGCTACGTCACGCCAAAGGAGCATTTAGGTCTGCCGAACGAAAAGGACGTGAAAGACGGCATCATCGCCTACAAGATTTCCGCGCACGCCGCCGACATCGCCCGCGGACGTCCCGGCGCCCGCGACCGCGACGACGCGTTGAGTTATGCGCGGTATAAGTTCGACTGGGAAAAACAATTCGCTTTGTCTTTGGACCCTGAGACAGCGCGCTCGATGCACGACGAAACCCTGCCCGATGATTTCTACAAAGAGGCAGCCTTCTGCTCCATGTGCGGCCCGAAATTCTGCTCGATGAACTATTCGTCGAAGGTGGACGAGTACAACAAGCAGGTGCATGGGATCGAGAAGAAGGATTATTCGGAGTTGGTGGAGAGGCTGGTTTCGATTAAGTAACCATCATAGGACGCGAGCGGCGAGAAAAGGCGATCCTACGTGGCCGCAATAAACAAATCGTCGGCCTCAGTCTATTATCAGTCCCAGCGCCAATAAACTGGAGACTATATGAGCACAACCCCTCCCATCCTAGAGCAAGTAGTTGACAGAGCCGAAAAGACTTTGCAGGCGAGTATCAGTAATGGGGTGGACAGGATTCTCCAGGAGCAGCAAAGCGCGATTCGTTCTGCTCAGGGAGCACTAGCCGGCCAAATTGACGATGGACTCAAGGAGGTCGTTAAAAAGATTGAATCTAAAGAACCAAGAATTTGGCTGTTCGCTATGGCCTTGGTGCCTACGCTAGCCACAGCGCTTCTGGGATTGTTAGTTTTCCATCTACAAATCAAGACGAACGCCGCCATCGACCGGGCGAGCAAGCAGTTATCCACGCGACTGGCTCTGTCCCAGCAGTTCTATGAGCAGCGGTTCACGATCTATAAAGATGCCGATCGTCGGATGGTGCAACTCCTATCTGCGGTTAACAATCTTGACCGGAACCCGAATGATGCCGATATGAAAAAGGAGGCCGCAAACTCGGTAGTCCAGCTAGGCTTTGCCTCAAGAACCAACGGGTTCTATATGACACCGGAAGTCTCGCAAGGCCTCGCAAACGTGTGGTCGATAGCCACCGATCTCCCGCAAATGGTAGGGGCCGGCACACGACAGATCGATGACCTGAATAACGCGATAAAGCGCGTCGAGGACGAGATGCGAAAAGAACTCCTGGTGAACATCGAGTCGATCGACGAGGATAGCTCCGGGTCTTCCACTCCCAAACACTAGTACTGGGGGCGATTATCCTTGAATCGGTACTGGTCTGGCTTGGGGCATTGATCCTTGTTTTTGTTCTGGTCCTGAATGATCGCGTAGTCATCATCTTGCTTTGAGCCTTTTGGCACACAAACCGTGTGTTGTGTCGGCTTGCCATATTCGCAGATATAACAGGACTTCTTTCCGTCATCCCCCGCATAGCAGGCGGGCTGACCGCACTTCTTGTCCTCCCCGCTGTTTTGAGATTGCTGACGCTCAATTTGCATGGGCGCGCTGCCTGTGGCGCCAGAGAAAATGATGACCGTAGGCGCACCGAAACAGAGCAACAGGGACAGGTTTCTGAATGTTAGTCGCCTTCGCTGCATGTTCCCTCCTATAGATCAGTATCTTACACCCCTGCGGGGTTGCCCCAACTACGTCCTTTTCAAAAACACCTACAACCGAGACCATGATGGGACGTATCCTATGAGTATGGCTGTGAACTGGATCGAACTCGCACAAAAGATGGCCCAGACTGCCCGCGCTGGCGTGGCTATTGAAAGAAAGCGCTTGCAGGAAATCCTTCTGAGCGTCAGCGGAAACAAGCCTCGGCGCAGTCCTCTTCGCCCTCGCAGTGACCCAACTCAGACTTACTCTTGTCGCTGGGCGCCGGGTAGACCCGGCACCGAATTCCATTGCGCCGCCCATCGATTCCGGCCTACGATAAGCCTATGGCGAAGGCGAAGAAGTTCGAAATCGAGAGTCCAACTCCTATCGTCGACGAGGAAGACGGGGAAACGCTCGCCGCCATTGATGAGGGCATTCGGGACGCGAAAGCTGGCCGCACCGTCCCCGCCGAAGAAGTCCGCAAGCGGTTGCCCAAGTGGATTACCGCATCCTCTTCACGCAAAGGGCGCTGAACGATCTCGCCGAAATCTTCGGCCATATCGCCGAAGACGACGCGGATGCGGCCTCTCGCTTCGGCAGTTCTTTGTTGGATCATGTTGATCTACTCGCCCGCTTTCCACGCATGGGCGGCATCGTCCGAAGGCGACCGCAAGTTAGAAAACTGGTGCACAGTCCATTCCTGATTTATTACCGACTAGATGACGTTAAGCGCATGATCGAGATTGTTCATCTTCGCCACGGCGCAAGAAAACCGCCGGGCTCTGAACTTCGTGAGTAGGCAGTCATGCCGGGTGCCTGCTTCTAGCCGCCTTTCCGAGAAGCAGGATCGCCTGCTTTTTCAAAAACACCGACAACCGAGACCATGATGGCGTATCCTGTGAGTGTGAACTGGATCGAACTCGCGCAGAAGATGGCCCAGGCTGCGCGCGCTGGCGTCGCTATTGAAAGAAAGCGCTTGCAGGAAATCCTTGCTCAGCGCCAGCGGAAGCAGCAATCCCAGTCTTCCTCGCCCTCCCGTTGAAACGTCCCAGACTGACCGTCATCGCCGATGGCCGAGAGCGTGCGTGGCATTCATGGTCAGTGGTATCCCTCCAGCACTTTCGCCGCCCGCTCCAGCGCAGCGGTCAGAACTGCCAGTTGCTTGCGCACGCGTTCCGCGTCTCCTTTGTCGAGAGCTTCATTCACTCCCGGAATCACCACCGCGGCATATCCCGTGTATTCGCCCGGAGCATAAATCGCGTGGCGAAACCAGGGACGGTGCGGCAATCCCTCCGGCACCAGCAGAGCCCGCTCGGCGGCCAGCAGCGCCTGGTTCAGTCGCGTCGCATCGCGCGGCGGATTCTTCTGCCTCGACAGCATCTTTGCTCCCGCCTCCTGAAAATGCTTCGCGGCGGCGCTCGCCGCATTCAGATCGAGCGCGCGGTCGCCGAACTTATTGTCCACCCTCTTCCTTGCTGCCTCGATGTAGACAGCGACCTCCTTTCCATACGCCTCATAGTCGTAAGGCAGCACGTCGGCATCGGCCATACGCAACACTTCCAGGCCAAAAATTCTCGCCATCTGTTGCTCATAAACGAAATCGGGATCGCCGAACTTCTTGAACCAGGCAAAATTGTCGAACACGGAGTGATACACGCCGTACGGCCCGGTGGAACTGATATCGGTCGAGGGCACGCCGAGGTGCTGCTGGAAGGCGCTGTAATCGGAGCCGCTGCCCAGGTCGCCGACCGGCACAACTCCCGTGGCCGGCGCCGCTGGCATGCGCCGGCCGCCCTCAATGGCTTCCGCGGAAGATTGCATCGATGAAGCGCCCGGCTGATCGGCCTTCTGCCACGCCTCATAGACAGTCCCGCCCTTGGGACTGGGCACCGCCTTGGTCACGTCGCGCAAAAACTGTTTCAAGCTGGGCACGGCCGAGGCGCCAAACCTCGGCCCGGAATCAGCCACGTCCATGTTGAAGTAGGCTGCGGCGCTCCCCAGTTCGGATTCGTGTTGCTCGGCCCATTCGGTGGAACCCATCAGGCCTTCTTCTTCGCCATCCCAACTGCCAAACACCACGGTGCGCTTTGGTTTCCAGCCCGACTTCAGCAACTCCCCAATCCCATGTACGGCTTCGAGCATCGCTGCCGTGCCACTGTTGGGATCGACAGCGCCGTAGACCCACGCGTCGCGGTGATTTCCGGCCACGACCCACTCGTCCGGAAACTCGCTGCCGCGCACGCGGCCGATCACATCCCAGAGAGTGCGGAACTGATAGTCCTGCTTGAGATGCATCTTCACCCGCACCGGCCCCGGCCCTACGTGGTAGGTGAAAGGCAGCGCGCCCTGCCACTCGCGCGGCGAGACGGGTCCGTCCAGATGCTGAAGAATCGGCGAGGCGTCGTGGTAGGAGAGTGGCGTCACCGGAATCTTCGGCATCTGCGCGGATTTCTCGGGAGAAATGCGCTTGCTCTCGGGCAGTGAAGGAAGCGACGCGACTCCGGGCGTTGTAGGATCGCCGGGAAACTCGAACATGTATCCCACCGATCCGCGCTGCACGCCGGTGTCGGGGCGCCACGGCCCGGCAGGATACTTATCGCCGCGCCGCCAGCCATCGTCGAATGGATCCGAATAGAGGATGACTCCAGCGGCGCCATGCTCCTGCGCGACGAATACCTTCACCCCGCGAAAATTCTGGCCGTAGCGGACCAGCACGATCTTGCCGCGCACATCGATCTTCAGCTTCTCCAGCTTCTCGAAATCTTCCGGTGTGCCGTAGTTGGCGTAAACCACTTCCGCCTCGGCATCTCCCGAGGGAGACATGCCGCTGAACGGCATCACCACGCGCGGGTCGCCGTCATAAGGATCGCCCTCCACGTGCTCGCGCGTGGGTCCGTGCATTTCGACTCCGGCGGGCGCAGTGATGTCGACGCTGATCTCCACGGGATAGTTCATCCACACTTTGTATTCGACGATCTCGGTGTCGAGTCCGGCGGCGCGAAACTTCTGCGCCACGTAGTCTGCCGTAGCTTTGTCTTCCGGACGTTCCTGCCATGTGCGGCGCTTGGGTCAGTGTGCGCAGGTGTTCTTCGGCCAGCTTGGGATCAGGCACGGCTAGAAAGCGGGATTCGATTGCGGCTTCCGCAGCGGCGTCGCGGAAGCCGAAGATGGATTGAGCCGTGCCGGAAGGCTCCGGAGGATGGCCGCTGACGCTGGTCGACAGAAACGCAAACAGGAAGAGCGAAGAAAGAAGAACGGATGAGGCCAGTCTCATGATGCTCCAGCACTGAAAGTATGTACGTTAGCACAGCGGCCATGTCGAGTTCTTGCCGCACAGACTATCGGGGTCTGGCACCTCGGCCCGTCGGGACACTCATTCAGATCGCCTCCGTCGGCCAATTAAAGAGTTTCGTCAGCTTTGATTCGAATTGACCCAGTCGCTTCTCCATCTTCTTCTTCGGTCTTAAGCGTAGCCCCCGCCAAATTTCAGAGGTCACCTCGGTCCATTCGGGATCGCGAAACGTGCCGTCCGGCGGCTTCTGGCCGAAGAGTTCGTCGTAGTCGTAGTGCTCAAGCCAAACAAGGCGTTCGGCTGGAATCTCGAATCTCTCACACACCTGGAAACACAATTCCTCAACGCTATTGGTAATACTCACTCCAGGATTTCCTGCCGTTTCGATACAGACGATCACAATTCGACCATCCGGCAGGTCGATGCGCTCAATCAAGCACACTCCGTCTGATCGGTTACCAGCCTTGTACGCGAAGAATTCCGGCTGGTTGGCGACCTGCCAGAGCGGGTATCTCCACGGCTGCAGGGTGAAATCCAGTTTTTCGGAGAACCGGCTTCGTACGATGTCGTATTCGGAGGTATCCGGCATCGGCGCGAGTGCAGTAACGTTTCCAGAGTCCACATCGTCCGAAGGCGTCCCACCCGGCCCTCGGTATCTGTTGTAAAGCCGGTCGCGATACTCTCGCACCTCGTCAGGTAGGAAAGCCTTTGACTGACTGGGGCGACCATCATAGTCATCGTGATGTTCCAAGCAGAGGAAAACTAGATTCTCGAACCGAGAATCGCTCGAATCACGATTGAGATGGGCAATTTGTCCCGGGCGCACGCTGTCGCGTCCCTCCAAGAAGACACAGAGGCAGCAGCGGCGCCGGGAAAGCACCATTACGTCCTTCTCTGCGGATTTACTCGGTGGCCTTCGCGTGCTCATGAAACCTGCGCAGCTTCTCGCCGGCCATTGCGGGACTCCGCCTACCGTACCTGCCCAGTCCCAACAATCTCATACTTCGAAGAAGTCAACTCCGCCAGCGCGAAAGGCCGCGGCAGGGCAGCTTCTGTGTGCTGATGCCCATCTCGGCGCCGAAACCGAACTTCGCGCCATCGGTAAAGCGCGGTGAAAGTATGTACGTTAGCACAGCGGGTGCTCACGTCGTCTTGCCTGGACGCCCGAAACCGGTGCCCCTTGTTTATTACACCAACTTCACCAATTGGTGCTATACTCTCCTTATGAAACGAGCCACGATGACCCTTCCGGATGATTTAGCCGAGGCCGTTGACAACTATCAGCAGGCCCAGGAAGCGCCCCCATCTCTTACAACCGTAGTGCAGACCGCGTTGCGCGAATACCTCAGTCAGAGAGGGTTTCTCGCAAGCCGCCGCCCATTCAGAATTACACCTGTGGGCAGGAGCGGCCGCAGCGACATAAGTCGAGAACACGACGCATACCTTGCTGGTACTAAGAAATGATGCGCGCTGTGTTGGCGGATACCGGCCCGTTGTTCGCCGCCGCGGACGAAGACGACGCAGACCATGAAAGGGCCCTCCGACAGATCGATGAGTTGGACCGCGACGATCGGATTGTATTAATTCCTTATCCGATTCTGCTGGAGGCGTATAGCTTGGTCTTGAAGCGCTTCGGCCCCCAAGGCGCCTTGCGCTGGCTGGGCAATGCCGTCGAAGCCTCCCTGTTAAATCCGACGCCAGAGGACTATTCCGTTGCTTGCGCCATTGTGCGCGCATTATCGGATCAGGACATCAGCCTAGTTGATGCGACGGTCGCGACATTGGCGACGCGCCTGAAAGTTGAGGCTTGGACCTACGATTATCACTTCGATGTGATGCGCGTTCCGGTCTGGCGAGGATGAGTAGCGGTTGACTGAAGGACTATCTTACCTGTCCCGTCCCCACAATCTCATACTTCGAAGAAGTAAGTTCCGCCAGCGCGAAAGGCCCGCGGCAATGGAGTTTCTGGGTGCTAATGCCCATTTCGGCACCGAAGCCGAACTCCGAGCCATCGGTGAAACGAGTTGAGGCATTCCAATACACAGCGGCCGAATCCACGCCGCGCAGGAACTTGCGGGCGTTTGCTTCATCGCGCGTCACAATGGAATCGGAGTGTTTTGTCGAATAGCGATTGATGTGGGCAATCGCCTCATCCACGTTCGCGACCACGCGAAGCGCCATGCAAAGCCGCAGATATTCTTCGTACCAGTCTTGCTCCGCTGCCGGCTCCACGTTTAGCCCAGCTGCCAGGCTGCGGGACTTGCCATCTCCGCGCACTTCGACCCCGGCCTCGATCAGCTTCTTCACGATTCGTGGCACATAATCCATCGCAACGCGTTCATGCACCAGCAACTTCTCGGCGGCGTTGCACACCGACGGACGCTGCGTCTTGGCATTGATCACAATCCGGTCCGCCATGTCGAACTCGGCGGATTCATCGACGAAGACATGGCAGTTCCCCGCTCCGGTTTCGATCACCGGCACCGCGGAATTCTCGGTGACGAATGCGATCAGCCCCGCTCCACCGCGCGGAATGATCACATCCACCAGCCCGCGGGCCTTAATGAGTTCCTGCACCGACTGCCGCGTGCTCGAATCGAGCAGTTCGATTGCACCTTCGGGCACTCCCGGCACCCCAGCAAGAATCTCCACCAGCCGCTGATTGCTTCGGGCCGCTTCTTTGCCGCCGCGCAACACAATAGCGTTGCCGGTTTTCAGCGCGAGCACGGCCGTATCGACGGTAACGTTCGGCCGCGATTCGTAAATGATTCCCACAACACCCAGCGGCACCCGCACTTTCCGGATGCGCAAGCCGTTTGGGCGCGTCCACTCCGTTAGAGTCTCTCCTATCGGATCGCCGAGCGCCGCCACTTCGCGCACACCCTGCGCCATCTCTTTGATTCGCGCTGGGGTCAGCAGCAAGCGGTCGCGCATTGCGCCTTCGAGGCCGGAGCTTTCCACGTCCTCGCGGTTCGCCGCAAGAATCGTCTCGATCTGGGCCTCAATCGCATCGGCGATCGCCAGCAGCAACGCGTTCTTTTCGTCCGTGGAAAACAGCGCCAGTTTCGCGGCTGCATCGCGCGCGCGCAGCAGCTTCTCCTGCGTGGAAGCCGAGTTGGCAATCGTCGTCGCCATCAGTTCTATGTGTGGTGCGGAGGAAAATAAGTGCCAATCTTGCGTTCCATGCCCAGCTTGATTCCCTGGGGATGGCGTCCATTCACGATGGCCACGTGCACCCCGCCTTCGCTGGCGAGCTTCGCGGCTCGCAATTTGGAAATCATGCCGCCGCGTCCCAGCGTGCTCTTGCCGTTGCACTGCGCTTCCAGCGCGGGAGTGAGCTTGCGCACCACGCGCACCAGGCGCGGCTTCTTGCGTGATTTCTGGGGTCCATCGGGCATGTAGAAACCGTCGACATCGGTCAGTAATAAGAGCCAGTCGGCTTTCACGGCGGTCGCGAGCAGCGAACTCAGTTCGTCGTTGTCTCCAAAGGCACCCACCAACTCGCGCACCGATACGCTGTCGTTTTCATTCACGATCGGGACGACACCCAGCGAAAGCAGCTCGGCCAGCGCATTCTGCAAGTTGCGGTAGCGGACCGGCGAGGTAAAGTCGTCACTGGAAAGCAGAAGTTGCGCCACCACCTTCTTGCCGAAGAACAGGCGTTCGTAGGTGTGCATCAGCTTGCTTTGTCCCACGGCCGCACAGGCCTGCATGCCGGGAACGCCGCTCGGCCGCTTGCGCAGCGCCAGTCCGGACATGCCCGCAGCAATCGCGCCGGAGGTCACGATCAGATACTCATTCTTGTTGAGATCGAACTGATCCACCATGCTGCGCAGCAGGTTCGCGTCGATCTGACCGCCGGGAGCGATAAGGCTGGTGCCGACCTTGATGACGACTCTCATGATTTCGCTGCGATTCTCATAAATCGATAACCCAGCTCGATAACCCGGCTCGATAACTCTCACAGCTTAGTTGAAATGGTATCGCACTTGATTGCCGGAGGAGGATTTCCCTTCTTGTTCTCTCCGTTCTCTTAATTCGTTGCCGAAGTCGCTCGGGCTTGCGGCACAGGGGAGCTCGGCGGGGAAGGACAATATCCCTATCCTGCAATTAAAATGGATTTCTGGCAAGAGGAAAAAACTTGCCGCTTTTGAAGCCCCATGCCTGCCTCCAACGCCACCCGCCGCTTTTCCGATCGCGTAGAAAACTACGTGCGCTACCGCCCGGGATATCAGCTTGAGGTTGTACGCGCCCTAAAGACCCATTGCGGCCTGGCCCCCAGCCATTTGGTTGCTGACCTAGCCTCCGGCACCGGGATTTGGACCCGAATGTTGCTGGAGAACGGCAACCGGGTCTTCGGTGTCGAGCCCAATGCCGAGATGCGTGAGGCGGGCGAGCGGTTGCTGGCAGCCTTCCCCAAATTCACCAGCGTTCCCGGAACAGCCGAGGCGACTACGCTGGCGGATCAAGGCGTGGACTTTGTCACTGCGGCGCAGGCTGCGCATTGGTTCAACCGTGAGCAGGCCAGGCGCGAGTTCGTTCGCATCCTGAAACCCGGCGGATGGCTGGTTCTCATGTGGAACGAGCGGCTCACGGATTCGACCAAGTTTCTTCGCGACTACGAACAGATGTTGCTGACCTACGGCACGGACTATGCAGAGGTTCGCCACGAGCGCACGACCGACGCGGTGAATGAATTCTTCGATCCCGCTCCGTTTCAAGAGCGCGTGTTCGAGATGAGGCAGGAGTTCGATTACGCTGGGGTGGAAGGCCGCCTGCTGTCTTCGTCGTATGCGCCCGGGCCGGAGCATCCTCAGCATGCGCCCATGCTGCGCGAGTTGCGACGCATTTTCGACGCTTGTGCCGTCGAAGGACGCGCCACGTTCGAGTACAAGACGCGAATGTATTTCGGACGGCTGGGGCACGAATAGCATTGTGGGGTTCACATCCGCTAATTCTCCTGGAGGACAATGCCTGACGAGAAATCCTTCCACATGACTCCCGAGGAGTTCCGCCGCCACGGCCACGCCGTGGTGGACTGGATCGCCGACTACCACTCCCGCATCGAGTCGTTCCCGGTACTCTCGCAGGCGAAGCCGGGGCAGATTCGTGCATCGCTGCCGGCCAATCCCCCCGCGCAGGGCGAGCCGTTCGAGGCATTGCTGAAAGACGTGGAGAAGCTGATCCTGCCGGGAGTCACGCATTGGCAATCGCCAAACTTCTTCGCCTATTTTCCCTGCAACGCTTCTGGCCCTGGCATTCTCGGCGATCTTCTCTCTTCTGGACTGGGAGTGCAGGGCATGCTCTGGTCGACCAGCCCAGCTTGCACGGAACTGGAAACGCATGTGCTCGACTGGCTCGTGCCCATGCTTGGGTTGCCGGAGAGATTTCTCTCATCGAGCACCGGCGGCGGCGTTATCCAGGATACCGCCTCGAGCGCCGTGCTGTGCGCGCTGTTGGCCGCGCGGGAACGCGCTACGAACTACACCAGCAACCAGAAAGGATGCGACGGGCGCGTCGTGGCTTATGCATCTTCACAGACGCATTCGGCGATACAAAAGGCCGCGATGATCGCGGGCGTCGGCGCTTCCAATCTTCGTGTGATCGAAGTAGACGAAAACTTCGCGATGCGTCCCGAGGCTCTCGCCCGCCAGATTGAAGCCGATAAGCGCGCTGGGCAGGTTCCCTGCTTTGTGTGCGCAACCGTGGGCACGACCTCTTCGAATGCGATGGACCCGATCGCCGAGATCGCGCGCGTCTGCCGCCAGCACAATCTCTGGCTGCATGTCGATGCGGCTATGTCGGGCACCGCGGCGCTCTGCCCCGAATTCCGGCACTTGCAAAAAGGAGTTGAACTGGCCGACAGTTACAATTTCAATCCGCACAAGTGGATGTTCACCAACTTCGACTGCAACTGCTTTTGGGTCGCGGACCGCAAAGCGCTGATCCAGACGCTGAGCATTCTGCCCGAATACTTACGCAACCAAGCGACGGAGTCGGGCGCCGTGATTGACTACCGCGACTGGCATATCCAGCTCGGGCGTCGTTTCCGCTCGCTCAAGTTGTGGTTCGTAATCCGCCACTACGGCGTGGAAGGCTTGCAGCATCACATTCGCCGCCACGTGCAACTGGCGCAGATGTTCGCAGACTGGGTGCGCGACGATGCGCGCTTTGAGCTTGCCGCTCCCGCGCCTTTGAACCTGGTCTGCTTCCGCCACAAAGGTGGAGATGCGGCTAATCAAACCATCATGGACCGGCTCAACCGCAGCGGCGATCTCTTCCTGACGCACACCAAGCTGAAAGGGAAGTTTACCCTGCGCCTTTGCGTGGGCCAGACTAACACGGAGGCACGGCACGTGGAGCGCGCCTGGTTAAGGATTCGCGAGGAGGCGGCAGGGATCCAGAATTCGTGAACCGAGGCTTCATTCCTGCCATGGATTCAGAATAGGTACGCTTGTCGTAAGGAAATCCGTGACGTTGCGCGACACCAATACGAGGTTGTGGTGAAGGGCTGTCGCTGCAAGTAATCCATCGATCACGGGAAGGGACCTTCCCCTGATTTTAGCTTCGGCCGCGAGCCATCCCCAGCGCTCTGCAATATCGTCACTGATGGGCAGAATGCGGCCGGCGAATCGAACTTTAACCTGCCTTTCCAACCATATTTCCAAATGCGATCGGCGGCGGCTGTCGGGCAATGCGCTTGCGCCTTTCCGGATCTCTCCCAGAGTTAAGACGCTCAAGTAAAGCTGGCTCTCATCCACCGCATCCAGCCAGGAGAGTACGCGAGGTTCGGGCCGGTCTCGAGTGGGCTCGGAAATGCAATTCGTGTCTAACAAGTAGCTCACAGTTCTATGTCCCGCCCCGGGTCAGGGTCGCGCTCTAGGTTTACACCTCTCAGAGGGGAGTTTCGCAAAAAGTTAACGAGGCTCTTGGGCTGACGCGACTTACACACCAGCCGGGCGTATTGCTCCTCGGCAACCATCACCACGCCCTCCTTGCCTTGACGTGTGATGCGCTGCGGACCTTCGGTTCGTGCCTTGCGGAAGACCTCACTGAAGCGGGCCTTGGCGCTCTGGATCTGCCAGGAATCGGCAGCGACCGTCGGCGTGGGTGAGACTGAGCGATTGGACTTTTTCAGGGACTTGGGCATAGGGGCTCGAGATGCCAGATTATGACTAGTCTGACTAGACATAGTATCGATCCACTGAAGGAGCCTGTCAAGTTTGCGATTTGGGAGACCGCGACCGGAGGTGGCTCGGAGTGGCCTGATCTATATCCAAGAAAATCAGATCGAAAAAAATCGGATCGCGATTCGAGGCTAAATTTTCTAGAATCAACGACTTAGAATTCTGGGCTGTCGCTAAAATCATAGATCTAAAGGACTTACAGCTAAAATATTCCATCTAAAGGAGTTAGTCAGACTACAGTGGCGCAAGTCCTTTAGAATCAAGGCGGCACGTGCCACAATCCTCCGTAAAATATTGAACGCAAAGAAGTTACGGGAAGAATCTTGATTCTCAACGAGTTACTTGGTTTCTTATTGGATTGTCAAAGAGCTATCGCTACACAACAGGATGAGGCCTAACCGGGGGTACGTCAAGGAAAATCGGGCTGGAAGTTGAGGCTACGCTACGAAGGGGCGCAGCTTGAACGTGCGGCTTTGTAGACAGCCCATGCCTCGACCACCAAGCTTGTCGACAATGCGGTAGTGCGAGATGGTCTGGCCGATCACTGCGGAATCTCACGTTGGTGAAAGGGCAAGTCAACGAAAGCAATGCCGCTGGTGTTTCGTTCGCCGGCCTTGGCGAAGGGGCCGCCTCGCTTCGCTTGGCGGGACAGCCGAGGCCGGCTGTCCCCACATGAGCATCTCGGCTTACCGAAACCGCACAGCGTGAAAATTTAGTGTGCAGCAGATCTCGCGGCGAGGAACTTGGACTCACACTGTTTCGCGGATGACAGCAGTGCGGTGAACTCGGGGGCTCCGCGGATCTTTACCAGCAGCTGGTCGGTTTGCAACGCGGTGTGGGCGCAATAGTTTTGATCGACGGCCTTTTTCAGCAAGCGCAGGGCCGCGTCCTTTTGTTCGCAGTAGGCGAGCAAGGCACCGACGGAATACAAAGGCTCGATATCGGCTCCGGCAAGTGCGGCCGCCTCGATCTGCTGCGCGGCTTTGTCGCATTGCGATGAGCGCGGAGGGTCGATGCAGGCTTGAATCAAATCACGCCCCATCAACGGAGACTGCGACGCTCCCTGGATGGCTTGGCGTGCCTCGGCCAGTTTGCCCTGGCCCAGAAGAATAGCGCCCGTTTGCATGGCGGCATTGCTCGGAGGATTGTTGGCTCCGAGCGAGGCCGGAACTCGACCCAAAAGCGAGGAGGCCTACGACCTCTATTTGCGCAGCATCGCTCTTCCCCACGATGTCGCTCCGAACAAGGAAGCGATTGCGATGCTGGAGCGTGCGGTGGGCATCGACCCCAGCTATGCTCCCGTTTGGGACGCCTTGGGGCTGCGTTATTACTACAGCGGCGCATATGGTGACGGCGGGGAACCGATGCTCAAGCGTTCCACTCGGTCACGGAGCGAGCGCTGGCGCTCGATCCGAACCTGATTCTGCCACTGCATGGTTGATTGCCCGGCAGACGGACCGAGGCGACACGGCTCACGCCTACGCCCAAGCGTCGGCATTGCTAAAGCGCCGCCCGGACAGCGCGATGGCGCATTTCGCTTTGGCTTACGTTCTGCGCTATGCCGGACTGTTGGATGAATCCGCGCAGGATACCGCCTGGCCTTGACGGGGCAACTACCAGCTCAGGTCATGCTCGGGGACCTTTGTGCAACTAGGTCAGGCAAAAAGGGCAATGGACCTCGGCCTTATAAACCACGCCCATGCCGCCGCCGCCGAGTTTCTCGACAATGCGGTAGTGCGAGATAGTTTGGCCGATCACTGCGCTGAATCTTACGTGGGTGAAATTAGCGAGTCAACGAAACCAAGGATGGGCAGTGTCTCGTTGTGAGCGTATTGACGAAAAAAGCAGTCGAGTTTCGCTCGACGGACAGCCGAGCCTGCCCTGAGCTTGTCGAAGGGGCGGCTGTCCCCACATAAGCATCTTAGTCCGCGGGCATGGGCGCTGGACGCGCCACTGCGGGACGTGCTTTCCTCGGGGCTCTCGCCGGGACTACTGCTTCCGCCGGCACTTCCAGCCACTTGCGCACTTCGGGCAAAGCTTGCCGCATGGCTACTTCTCCGGCGCGGATCAGGTCGCCGGCACGCTTGAAATCATCGTAGGCGAAGCCGGCCACGTCGGGCTCGATGACCACATCCGCGGCGCCTCGCCACAGGCTGGACATCGCGTCCTGAGCGATGGCGAACGATTGTCCGATCACATCAAAGAGATGGCGGGGGGCTCCACCTTTCGCCCACGTGCCTTTTAGATGCACGGCCAGCACGCGATCCGCGCCCATCTCGCGCAACGGCCTCGTGGGCACGGGATGCGAGAGCATGCCATCCACCAGATAGCGCCCGCGAATCTCGACCGGCAGAAACATTCCGGGATAGGCGCAACTGGCGCGCACCGGATCGATGATCGAACCAGAATGAAACACCACGCCTTCGCCGCTGTTGAAATCGGTGGCCGTGACGCCTAGAGGAATGCGCAGCTCTTCGAAGGTCTTCACTTTCAGCGTGCGAGTGAGGAACGACACCATGCGGTCGTTGGAAGCGAAGCCAAACCGCGAGACCGTCCAGCGGGCAAAGGTCGTGAAGCGGCAGGAGTACGCTACTTTTTCGAGTTCTTCAAGCGAAAGTCCGCTGCAGTAGGAAGCGCCGATCAGCGCGCCCACGCTGGTTCCCGTCACGACGCGGACTGGAATTCCCTCCTCTTCGAGAACCTTCAGGACTCCGATGTGCGCCATGCCCCGGGCGAAACCGCCGCCGAGCGCTACCCCGATTGCGGGTAGACGTGGCTCAACTGAGCCGCCCTTGCGGGAGAGTTCCCGTCCAAAGGCTTGCACTGACTGAATGATCTTGCCAAGACTCTTCACCGGAACCCCACGTCCCCGGCTTGCCGGGAACCCACCTAAACTCTTGTTAGGATGCCATATCTATCGCAAAGAGCTAGCCCACTTTAGTGCCATCTGGGTTACGGAGAGCACCAAGCCTGTTGTTACTGAGGTGGAATCCCCCGTTAAAGATGACTAACTCCCGTAATCCTGCTAACTTGCCGAATATATGGTCCGGGAGATATCTGCCGGTGGCGTAGTGGTCCGGAAGCGGGAGGGAACGTGGTGGATGGCCGTCATTGAACCGCCTACCGAAGCCGACCGCGCCGGGCGAACCAGGTTGAATCGATCTGAAGCTGGTCGAACTGGAGCTGGTCGAGCTGAATCTGGTCGAACCCGGGCAGATCGCTCCAGACATTCAAGTGGATGGCGAAGACGAGTGCTGGCGCTGCCCAAGGGGCTGGTGGATCCGGGCGAGAAACCGCTGGAAAGCGCGCTTCGGGAAGTCTATGAGGAGACCGGGGTGACGGCCGATTTGGTCACGAAACTCGCCGACAGCAAGTACGTGTATACGCGCACTTGGGGCGATGGCCTGCGGGTCTTCAAGATTGTCAGTTTCTATCTGATGCGCTACCGCTCGGGGCGGATCAACGATATCGCGCCCGAAATGCGAATTGAAGTCGCGCGCGCGCGCTGGGTCCGGCTGGAAGATGCTCCGAGGCTGCTCGCCTACACCGGTGAGAAACAAATGGCGCGGCGCGCACTGGAGTATGTGAGGGCGCACGCCGAACTCTAGGCGGGGATGAAATCTGCGGTTGGGTACCTCGGGGCGTCAGATTGAGCGTGCGGACTGGGGCCGTCCCCTTCGGCGCGCTTCGCTTGCTCGGGGCAGGCTCTACGGGACTCGCTCCACATTCCCACTTCTACGCGGCACTTCCGTGCCGGGCTTTCACATGCCGCCCTGCGGGGCTGGGAGAAGCCTCCTGAATTCCTTCTACAGTGCCTTTTCCCGCATAATGAATTCATGCGTCTTCGCGAAGTTCTGCATCCCGCAGCGCTGTCGCTGCTTCTGTGCCTGGCACTGCCGCTATCGCCTTTGGCAGCCAAAACTCCGCCTGCTGCCGCTCTGGACGCCGGCTACGTCTCTGCGCTTGCCGCCGCCGATCACTTTCTTCAAGCCTGGCAGTCGGGCGACGTTGAAAACGGGATGGTGCTGCTGACCAGCCATGCCAAAGAAAAAGCCACCACGGATGTGGTCGAGAGATTTTTCTCCAACCCTGGTCACTCCGCGTATGAAATCGGACGGGGCAAGCGGTTGAAGCGCGGGCGTTATGAGTTTCCCGTCGTCCTTGTCAGCAATTTGAAGAACCACGTGCGCCGAAAATTTTCCAGCATTGTGATTGTGGACACTGGCAAGAATGACTGGGCGGTAGATAAACTTCCATAGGAGACATTTGGATTGCCGAATGTCGATTTCCAATTGCCGATTGAGACTGGAATCTGCGATTTTCAAATTGGCACTCGAAATTGGCAATTGGCAATCGTCCGTGCCCCGCTGTGCTCCTTGTCGTTAAGAGTTTTTATCGAGGCTAGATCATGAAACGCATTAATAAAGTCGCCATCCTTGGCGCCGGAACCATGGGCGCCCGCATCGCCGCGCATTTTGCCAACGCCGGCGTCCCTAGCTACTTGCTCGATATCGTTCCACCCGACGCCGATGCTCCGGCGCGCAACAAAATCGCGGCCGCCGGGCTCGACGCCGCGAAAAAATCCAAACCGCCGCCTTCATGGATCCCTCGCTTGCACGCTTCGTCACTGTGGGAAACTTTGACGACGACTTGAAGAAGCTGGCTGAGGTCGACTGGATCATCGAAGCCGTCGTGGAAAATCTGGACATCAAGCGGGCGTTGCTTCGCAAGGTCGAGGCCATCCGCAAGCCCGGCACCATTGTCACCACCAACACCAGCGGCCTGCCCGTGGGAAAAATCTCGGAGGGCTTTTCCGACGACTTCCGCTGGGCATGGTTCGGCACACACTTCTTTAACCCGCCGCGCTACATGCGGCTGCTGGAGATTATTCCGACGCCGGACGCCGATCAGGCAGCGATCGATGCCATCGCCCACTTCTGCGATGTGCGCCTGGGCAAAGGTGTCGTCATCGCCAAGGACACACCCAACTTCATCGGCAACCGCATTGGCACGTTTTCAGTGTTGAATGTGATTCGCCTGATGCAGGAGATGGATCTCACTATCGAAGAGGTTGACGCGCTGACGGGACAGGCCGTCGGGTGGCCGAAGTCAGCAACGTTCCGCACGATTGACTTAGTTGGACTGGACATCCTCGGACATGTGGTTGGCAATATGACCACGAACGTTCACGACGAACGCAGCGACCTTCGCCTGCCCGGCTTCTTCACGCAGATGCTGCAGCACAAATGGCTGGGCGACAAAACCAAGGGCGGCTTCTACAGGAAAGCCAAAGGTCACGGGGGTAAAGAAGACGAGCGGCTGGCGCTCAACTGGAAGACGCTCGAATACCATCCCCGGCAGAAGCCGAAGTTCGCCGCGCTCGACATGGCAAAGAACATCGAAGACACCGGCACGCGGCTGCGCACATTGCTCGGCTTGGAGGGCGGCGGTCCGCAGAAGGCAGACAAGGCGGGAGCATTTCTGTGGTCGGCGCTCTCCGATTTGTGGACGTACTCCGCCAACCGCGTGCCTGAAATCTCCAACTCGATTGTTGAAATCGATCGCGCCATGCGCCTCGGGTTCAACTGGGAACTTGGACCCTTCGAGCTTTGGGACGCGGCTGGCGTCGAGGCCACGGTGGCCCGCATGAAGAAAGAAGGCAAGCCGGTGGCTGCGAATGTTGAAAGGCTGCTGGCTGCCGGGCGGAAGACCTGGTACAGCGATGATCCGAAGTCACCTTCCGGACGCAAGTACTGGGAAATGGGAACCGAGGATTGGGAGCCGGTTCATGTTCCCGCGGGCGTGTGGTCGGTGACGGTGGCAAAGAAATCCAATGGCGTGGTCAAGAAAAACTCGGGCGCATCGCTGGTTGATCTGGGCGACGGCGTGGGATGCATCGAGTTCCACAGCAAGATGAACTCGCTCGGCGCCGACATCATCAGCTTGATTCTGCAAACTCTCAAGCCCGGCGGCCCCGGCGACAACTTCGACGCTTTCGTGATCACCAACGACGCGACGAATTTCTCCGTCGGCGCCAACCTCATGCTGCTGCTCATGAGCGTGCAGGAAGAGGAGTGGGATGACGTGGACCTCGCCATCCGGCAGTTTCAGGGCATGACGCAGGCCATCAAGTTCTCGCCTAAGCCTGTCGTGGTCTCGGCCTTCGGATTGTGCCTGGGCGGCGGCACAGAAATCTCGCTGCACGCCGCGGCGCGCCAGCCTCACGCCGAGCTATACACGGGACTGGTTGAAGTCGGAGTCGGCTTGCTGCCCGGCGGCGGAGGCTGTAAAGAGATGTTGCTGCGCGCCGTCGATGGCGCCGCTGCCGCGCGCGGCGGAAAAATTTCCGGCGACGCGTTCGCCGGATCCATCGAGATGCTGGAGGCCATGAAGCGCGCCTTTGAAACCATTGCGACCGCCAAGGTTGCCACCTCCGCGCACGAAGCCCGAGCCCTTGGCTTCCTCAACGACGGCGACCGCATCACCATGAACCGCGAGCGCGTGCTCTCCGATGCAAAGGCTCGCGCGCTGGAACTGGTCCGCGCCGGATACGAGCCCCCGGTGCCTCGCACCGACATCCCTGCCCCGGGTGAGAACCTTCTGGCTACGCTCAAGATGGGCGTCCACATGATGCGCCAGGGCGACTACGTCACGGACTACGAAGTGAAGCTGGGCGCCAAGATCGCCGAAGTGCTCTGCGGCGGCAACGTCACGCCGGGAACGCTGGTGAGCGAGCAGTACATCCTCGATCTGGAGCGCGAGGGATTCAAGTCGCTGTGCGGCGAGAAGAAGACGCAGGAGAGGATTCAGTACACGCTGAAGACGGGGAAGACGCTGCGGAATTAGGACTGCGTCGATTGCTTTCGGCAGACTGCAGATGTATGTTCAGCGAACCGAAGCGCTGTAGGAGATAATACCTGAATGCCGACGGTTCCACTGATACAAGAAGAGAAAGGATTGAGAGTAGGCGTCTACCCGAACGCATCGCAGAGCCGACGCATGTAGCATGTGATAGCCGAAGAGTGCTGTGAAGCGGTGTTCGGGACGTAATTGAGTGATCTGTCCGGCGGGGCACTGTGGAATTTCGCGAGAACTATGCGATTCATCCCGGCGCGAGATCGCGCGGATCGAACGGGTCCGACGGATCTGCCGGCAGCACTTTGCCTCTGCGATGGGGGATGCATCCATGGTAATGTCCGACCCGTTCAGACTCGCGAAGAAGTAGGGGAAAGGCCTGCAGACGTCCGTCCCCAAAGCAATTGCGGCCCACTATGACCGTTCCAATGGCCGCATTGTGATTCGTCCTTAGCTCAAGGCTGGAGGTGAGCTTTTCAGCGCACGATGCGCTGGGCCTGGGCAGCCACGCCGTTAACTGCCCATAGAGGTGAGTCCGGTCATAGGGCTTCGGCATACCAGCTTCAGCCTAAACTGGACGCCGACCTCTTTCTTCCCCAGTCTGCTGGAATGCTTACCTCGGCTCGAAGCGATGGATGGCGTTCACGACTCGGCCAAACAGGGGGCATAGTCTACGCAGCACAGCCAAGCGCGCCGCCGCCAGAGCCAAAGGCAAGCTGGGCGGAAGGCCGAAGAAAGCGATCTGATTTGGGCGCTCCCAAAGGGTTGCTTGGTATATATCTTTGATATATACTTATTGAAGCATCCGAGGTTTTGCCAAGAATGCCCAAGACCGACATTGCCAAGCTCTTCCAGAACGGTCGCAGCCAGGCGGTGCGGCTGCCGCGGGAGTTTCGTTTTGAGGGCGACCGGGTGCGCATCCGGCGCGTGGGCCAGGGAGTGCTACTCGAACCAATCATTCAAGATACGAAAGAATGGTTTCGGAAGCTCGATGAGTTGAATTCCGAACCATTTATGCCCGAAGGCCGCAAACAGCCGAACACTCCAAAGCGGCGCATATTCGAGTAGATCGTGGATTACGTCCTCGATACCAACGTGTGTATCGCTCTCATCAAGAACTCAGACTCGTTAGTTCGCGGCCGTTTTCAGAAGGTTTCGCGAGCGGCGACGGATCGTGCATTTCCGTCTATTGTTACCTTCGAACTGTGGTACGGAGTCGCGAAGAGCATGCGAATTGCATTCAATACGGACCGGCTCGAAGCGTTCCTGTCTGGCCGGGTTAATCGTTCTTCCCTTCGATGATGGTGATGCGCGCGCGGCAGGCGCGATCCGGGCTAATCTTGAGGTCTCAGGCAGATCATCGGGCGCCTACGATCTATTGATCGCCGGCCAGGCCCTGGCGCGTCAGCTCACGCTGGTGACCGCGAACGCTCCGAGTTTTCCCGCGTGAAGGGATTTCGTGGCAAGACTGGGCGAAGCCTTGAAATCGCTCCGGGCAGACCTTTGTGGTTTTCGTTCGTCTATGTCGAGTGAGCGTAGCGGTTCAAGCCCTCTTCGCGAAAGGAGCCGATGAACCTTGTAAAGATTGCGCTTGCCCTTACTGATTCTCTTGAGCTTGACCCTGGCTCACGCCAAGACGTCCGCAAGCGGCGAGGACGTGTTGCGGGTCATGCATGATCGCTACGCGAAGACATGGTATGAGACCTTGACCTTCACTCAGAAGAGCACCACCTACAACCCCGACGGCACCAGCAAAGCCGAGACCTGGCATGAAGCGCTTTCAGCGCCGGGAAAACTGCGCATCGATATTGGAACTCCGAGCGATGGCAATGGATTCCTCCTGGTGGATGGAACACTCACGATATTCCGGGAAGGCAAGGAGGCGGGAACTCGTCCCCTGGTGAACATGCTTCTGGTGTTGGGATTTGACGTGTATCGCCAGAGCCCCGGAGGCCACCGTCAAGATCGCGAAAGCAGAAGGCTACGACCTTACAAAGCTTCACGAGGAAACCTGGGAGGGGCAGCCGGTCTACGTAGTGGGTGCGGAGAAGGGCGATCTGAAGTCGAAGCAGTTCTGGGTAGATAAGAAGAATCTGCATTGTTTGTGCGACTGTTTGAGCCGACGCAGGGTGATCCGAAGAAGTTTCAGGACATCCGCTTTGAAGACTACCGCGAGATGGCGGGCGGCTGGGTGGCTGCGCGGGTCGAAGTTTACGTGGACGACAAGAAGGTTTTCAGCGAGGAGTATTCCGACATCCAGAGCAATGTCAAGCTCGATCCCGGCACCTTTGATCCCAAGCAATTCAACTCAACTCATTGGGAGAAGCCGTAAGCTGGTTGGATTCTTGCCTGCTACAATCGCCTTCATGCAAAGGCTACAGCTAGCTATCGCCGCAGTCATCGGGATGGTCGTGATCAGTCTTGGAACCTCACTGGCAGGTGCTCAAGCCAAAGATATCCCGCAGAAAGAAGTTCCGCCGGACGTGCCCGACTCGATCCAGGTGCCTGCGGGCGAAGAAGTTGTTTTGTACGCGCATGCAACCGGATCGCAGATCTATGTCTGCCAGGCCGCGGCGGACGGCAAGTTCAGTTGGACGCTCAAGGCGCCCGAGGCGGAGCTTCATGATCGGAAAGATAAAGTGATCGGACAGCATTCCGCCGGACCGTCGTGGAAACTGAAAGACGGCAGCGAGGTCACCGGCAAAGCGGCGGCCAAAGTGGACGCGCTTGATCCGGGTTCAATTCCCTGGTTGCTGGTGAACGTCGTGAGTCATGCGGGAAACGGTCTGCTGACCGGCGTGATTACGATTCAGCGAGTCCGCACGCATGGCGGCCAAGCACCGGCCGAGGGCTGTGATGCGGCTCACAAGGATGCCGAAAACAAGAGCAGTTACAGTGCGGACTATTACTTCTACGCCCCGGCCAAGTGAAGCTCGCGCACCGCGCCAAACATCCAATAGAATAGTTACTAGAACCAAGAAGTGAGAACTATTATGCGAGAAATCATCCTAGCCTCTTCCGTCCGCACGCCCGTGGGACGCGCCTACAAGGGCACGCTCCGCGCCACCCGTCCCGATGAACTGGCCGCCGTCGCCATCAAAGGCGCGCTGGAGCGCGTGCCGCAACTCGATCCCAAAGAGATCGAAGATGTCATCCTGGGCTGCGCCATGCCCGAGGCCGAGCAAGGGATGAACGTGGCCCGCATCGCCTCGCTGCGCGCCGGGCTGCCCGTCGAAATTTCGGCGCTCACCATCAACCGCTTCTGCTCGTCCGGCTTGCAGGCGATTGCCATGGCGGCCGAACGCATCATGAGCGGCGGCGCGGAGGCGATTGTCGCCGGCGGCACCGAGTCCATGACGATGATTCCGATGGGCGGCCACAAAGTTTCGCCCAACCCCTGGCTCGTCGACCACTACCCGGACGCTTACCTCAACATGGGCCTCACCGCCGAACGCGTTGGCCAGCGTTTCGGCATCACGCGCGAGGCGGCGGACGAATTCTCTTTCCGCAGCCACCAGAAGGCGCTGGCCGCCATTCAGGCTGGCAAGTTCGACGAGGAAATTGTGCCTGTGCCGGTCAGCTTCACCACTCCCAATGGCGCGAAACCCAAGCGGCAGGAAATTGTTTTCAAAATGGACGAAGGCCCGCGCGCCGACACTTCTCTCGAAGCCCTGCTCGCGCTGAAGCCCGCATTCCATGTGAAGGGAACGGTGACCGCCGGAAATTCTTCGCAAATGTCGGACGGCGCGGCTGCGGCGGTGGTGATGTCCGCCGAGCGGGCAAAAGCGCTTGGCATCAAACCGCTGGCGCGTTATGTTTCATTCGCCACCGCGGGATACAAGCCCGAAGAAATGGGACTGGGCCCGGTGTTCGCAATTCCGAAAGCTTTGAAGATGGCGGGGCTGAAACTCTCCGACATCGACGTGATCGAATTAAACGAAGCCTTCGCCGCGCAATCGCTGGCTGTGATGAAAGAAGCGGGACTCGACCCGGAGAAGGTCAATCCTAACGGTGGGGCAATCGCTCTCGGACATCCGCTGGGCTGCACTGGAGCCAAGCTCACGGCCACGATCATCCGCGAACTCAAACGCCGCAAAGGACGCTATGGCATGGTAACCATGTGCGTCGGCGGAGGCATGGGCGCGGCCGGGATATTTGAAAACCTTGCGTAACTTTTCCTCACTGAATTGTTACCTTTGTTGCTCGGTTAGGTTCGATTTCACGTCTAGAGTGAACCCGCTCGCTCAGTAACGCATCGAGGAGTAGAATTATCTGTCAGAGGCGCTGCGGCGGTTGAGCCATCACGCACAATAGCGCAACGGTCTGAGCCTCTATCATTTCAAGCCCGGCCGAATTAGAATAGTCGGTACCTCCCCAGCATCCTCTGCACATTTGCACATTCTGCGGTTTTCATTTATTAGAGGAGTAAGACATGGCCACTACTACTGCAGTTCCGAAGACCAGAATCTCTGGCGGCAGCTTCCTGCTGGAATCCCGCCGCCCTGACGAAGTGTTCACGCCTGAGGACTTTACCGAACAGCAGCAACTGATCGGGCAGACGGCGGAAGAGTTCACCGTCAACGAAATCCTGCCTAACATCGAGAAGATGGAGCACAAAGACTTCTCCCTTTCGCGCGACCTGGTGAAAAAGGCAGGCGATCTGGGCCTGAGCGGGGTTGAAGTCCCCGAAGCTTACGGCGGCCTCGAAATGGACAAAGTGACCGCCGCTGTCATCGCCGACAACATCGCCAAATATGCCGGGTTCGCCACCACTTGGGGCGCGCACAGCGGCATTGGCCTGTTGCCGATGGTTTACTTCGGCACCGAGGAGCAGAAGAAGAAATATCTTCCGCGCCTGGCGGCCGGCGAAATTGTTGGCGCGTACGCCTTGTCGGAGGCGTCTTCCGGCTCCGATGCTTTGAACTGCCGCGCTCGCGCGCAGCTCTCGCCCGACGGCCGGCACTATATTCTTAACGGCGAAAAGATGTGGATTACCAACGCCGGCTTCGCCGACCTGTTCACCGTTTTTGCCAAGATCGACGGAGAAAAGTTCACCGCATTCCTTGTGGAACGAGATTTCCCCGGGTTCTCCATCGGCGCTGAAGAGCACAAGTTGGGCATTCGCGGCTCCTCCACCTGTCCCATCATCCTGAATGATTGCAAGGTCCCGGTGGGGAACTTGCTCGGCGAAATCGGCAAAGGGCACACCATCGCCTTCAACATTCTGAACATCGGCCGCTTCAAGCTGGGCGCGATGTGCGTGGGCGGAGGCCGGGTTTCTCTCGAACATGCCATTGCTTACGCCAAGCAGCGCAAGGCGTTCAACAAAGTGATTGCTGACTTTGGTCTGGTGCGCGAAAAGATCGCCAACATGGCCACGCTGCTTTACGTTGGCGAATCGCTCGTCTATCGCACGGTCGGCATGATGGACAACGCCCTCGGCGAAGTCGACAAAACCAGCCCGGACGCGATGAAGGAAACTCGCAAGGCCATCGAGGAATACGCGGTCGAGTGCTCCATCATCAAGGTCTGGGGTTCGGAGATGATCGACTACGTTGTCGATGAGACCATGCAGATCTTCGGCGGCTACGGCTTTGTCGAGGAGTATCCTGCCGAGCGCGCCTACCGCGACGCCCGCATCAACCGCATCTTCGAAGGCACCAATGAAATCAACCGCCTCATTATCACGGGATTCCTGCTGAAGCGCGCCATGAGCGGGCAGTTGCCGCTTATGCCCGCCATCAAGAAGCTGATGGAGGAAGTGCTTTCCGGACCTTCGACGAGCGAAGAACTTGAGGGCCCGCTCGCCGAAGAACGCAAACTGGTGGGACAAGCCAAGAAGCTTGGCCTGTTCGCCGCCGGAGCCGCCACGCAGAAATATATGCAGGCGATTCAGGACCAGCAGGAGATCATGGGTGCCATCGCCGACATGACCATGGAAACTTACGCCATGGAATCGGCCGTCCTGCGCGCGCAGAAGATTGCTGAGACGAAAGGCGAAGCGGCCGCGGCTCTTCCAATTGCCATGACCCGCGTCTATCTCACGCAGGGGATGGAGAAGGTCGAGTCCGCAGCCAGAAAAGTAATCGCGGCGGTCGCCGATGGCGATATGCTGCGCACCCAGGTCGCCATTTTGCGCCGGCTGGGCAAGCACGAACCGTTCAACACCATCGAATTGCGCCAGCAGATCGCGCAGAGGGCGATTGAGCGGGGCAAGTACACGCTGGCTTAAGATCTTTAACCACAGGGGTCACAGAGGCACACAGGGTAATTCAGAAAACCCTGTGGTCCTCTGTGACCTCTGTGGTTAGCTTTTCTTCTTCAACTCTTCCATCACGCTCTGGATCAATTCCTTGGCGTCGGTCAAGCTTTTCATGATGATCTGGATGTCCATCACCGGCTTGCCCGGCCAGCGCTGGCTTTGGCAATAGACGCCGTGCTGGCCGACCAGGGCCATGGCATCGGTGATGGCGTCCATGGTCACGGCGAGGCGCCCGCGCGGCACCCCCATCATGGTCTCGTAGTGTTCCAGTTCTTCCTGCTTTTCATCGAATACCGGCATCTGGAGATTGTAACGTGCGCGCCCAGGAGAGCATAATTGCTTCCGAGCGGCTAGTTCGTGCGTCAAAGAAATTAGCACTTGGCAGTTAGCCGAGGCGGCCACTAGGACCGCCGCATGGCTATATGCCACTTGCCACTGCTAAATGCTTCTTCCTGGAGAATCCATGCAAAAACGAATTGTTCTTCCCACGCTTCTCGCCATCCTGTTCACCACCGCTGCGTTCGCACAAATGGGCGGAGGCAAAGCCAGTCCACCTGCCTCAGCCACGTGCGATCTCGGCGGCGGCAAGACCATCAAGACCGATTATTCCAGCCCACGCATGAAAGGCCGCAAGATCTATGGTGGACTTGTGCCCTTCGGCGAAGTCTGGCGTACCGGCGCCAATGAGGCGACAACCTTCGTCACCAGCGCCGATGTGGAAGTCGGCGGCAAGACCGTCCCCGCGGGCAGCTACACGATCTTTACCGTGCCCGCCGCCGATAAGTGGACTCTGATCATCAACAAAAAGACTGGCGAGTGGGGTATCCCTTACAAGTACGAGAGCGATGAACTGGCGCGCGTGGATATGAACGTTTCCAAGCTGGACTCGCCCGTGGAGAACCTCACCATCGCCTATGACAAGTCGCGGGGCGGTTGCGTGCTGACGATCGATTGGGAAACGACGCGCGCGGCAGTGAACATCTCAGCGAAGTAATGCGCAAGCACGGGAATTGCTGATTTATGATTGTTGATTGCTGATTGAAGGTCCACATCCGGATCGGTTTCAATCAGCAATCAGAAATCAACAATCAACAATTATGACCGCCGGCTTCCACCGCAGCACAGGCTTCCGCGCCGCCGCGGTTTCATCGAGCCGCGAAACCCGCGTGGAATGCGGGGCATCGAGCACGGTCTGCGGATCTTCTTCCACTTCTTCCGCAATCGACTTCATCGCCTCGATGAACAAATCCATCTCTTCTTTCGACTCGCTCTCGGTGGGCTCGATCATCAGCGCTCCCGGCACGATCAGCGGAAATGCCGTCGTATAAGGATGGAATCCGTAGTCGATCAGCCGCTTGGCAATGTCCATCGTGCGCACGCCTTTTTTCGCCTGCAGTCTTGTCGCTGAAAACAACTTCGTGCATGCGTCGGCGTGGAATACGGCAGATCGTAAGTGCCCTCCAGTCCTTTGCGAATGTAGTTGGCGTTCAGCACCGCGTCTTCGGTGGTCTGCCGCAAACCGTCCGGGCCATTCGCCTGAATGTAGGCCAGCGCGCGGACAAACATCCCGAAGTTTCCGTAGAACGCGCGCACCCGCCCCACCGATTGCGGACGGTTGTAATCAAAACCCAGCGTGCCATCGGGCTTGGTGACCACCACCGGCGTCGGCAGGAACGGCTCAAGATTCTTCTTGACCGCCACCGGCCCCGATCCCGGCCCGCCGCCGCCATGCGGCGTGGAAAAAGTTTTGTGCAGGTTCAGGTGCATCACATCGACGCCAAAATCGCCCGGCCGCACTTTGCCCACCAGCGCGTTCATGTTGGCGCCGTCCATGTAGAGCAGCCCGCCCTTGGCGTGCAGGATGTCGGCGATCTTGTGCGATGTCCTGCTCGAAAACTCCCAGCGTGTTGGGATTGGTGAGCATCAGCGCGGCAACATCTTCATTCATCTGCGCTTCCAGCGCCGCCATGTCCACCATGCCGCGCGCATCCGATTTCAGGTTTTCGACGGCGTAGTTCACCATCGCCGCCGTCGCCGGATTCGTTCCATGCGCCGAGTCTGGAATCAGAATCTTCTTCGCGCGGCTTGCCCTGCGCACTGGTGATAAGCCCGCACCATGAGCAGTCCGGTCATCTCGCCATGCGCGCCGGCGGCCGGCTGCAGCGTGATCGCGTCCATGCCGGTAATTTCGATCAGGCACTCGCTCAGCGTTTTGAGAATGTGCAGCGCGCCCTGCGAAATCTTCTCCGGCTGGTAGGGATGCCCGTTCGCGATGCCCTCCACGCGCGCCACCGCTTCATTCACGCGCGGGTTGTACTTCATCGTGCACGAACCCAGCGGATACATTCCGAGATCGATCGCGTAATTCCAGGTCGAAAGCCGGGTGAAGTGGCGGATGATCTCGATCTCGCTCACCTCGGGCATGTTGCCGAGATCTTTTCTTTCCGCCGCGCCGAGCAGCGCAGAGGTATCCACTTCCGGCACATCAAGCGGCGGCAGCTTCCACGCGGCTTTCCCCGCCGAAGACTTCTCGAAGATCAAGCCTTCGTTCTGGTTGACGTGGCGCGTGGCCTTGCGGTGTCATGTGCTTCATCGCGCCACCTCCTCCACGGCTTCTTCTTTGCCAGATCGCACCGAGCGCTCGCTCTCGGCAACCAGTCCCACCGCCGTGTCGATCGCGCTCCGCGTAGTCAGTTCCGTGCAGCACCACAGCGCCGCATTCCCCAGTTCCGGATAAAACTTCTTCAGCGGCAATCCGCCAATCATTTTGTGTCCCAGCAGCCGGCTGTTGATGGCATAGGGATCTTCGCTGGTCTGCGACGACGAACTCGTTGAAGCGCGGCGCGCCGGCAAACAGAACCTTGCCGTGCTTGGCAAATTGCGCCGCCGCGTATGCCGTCTTCGCCAGATTTTGCTTGGCCAATTCCTTCAATCCAACTTTGCCGTACACCGTCATGAAGATGTTGACCATCAACGCGACCAGCGCCTGGTTGGTGCAGATGTTCGACGTCGCCTTCTCGCGCCGGATGTGCTGCTCGCGCGTGGCCAGCGTAAGCACGAATCCGCGCTTGCCCTGCCTGTCGACGGTCTGGCCCACCAGCCGTCCCGGCATCTGCCGCACAAATTTTTCCCGCGTGGCAATCACGCCGCAGTAGGGTCCGCCGAATCCCAGGGGCACGCCAAACGATTGCGCCTCCATGGCGATCACGTCGGCTTCGCGCGGCGGCTCCACAATTCCCAGCGACACCGCTTCGGCAATCGAAACCACCAGCATCGCGCCGTGCTTGTGCGCGATCTCGGCAATCGCCGCCACATCTTCAATCGTGCCAAAGAAATTCGGCGACTGAATCAGCACACAGGCGGTTTCCGGCGTAATCGATTTTTCCAGTTCTTTGAGGTTCACCCGCCCATCCTCGCCGAAACCCGCGACCGACAGCGGCATTCCCTGATGCGTCGCGTAAGTCGCCAGCACTTCGCGATACTCCGGATGCAAACTGCGCGCCACCACCACCGACCGCCGTCCCGTGAGCCGCACCGCCATCATCACCGCCTCGGCCGCCGGCGGTTGAGCCGTCATACATGGAAGCGTTGGCCACTTCCATGCCGGTCAGCTCGCAGATCATCGTCTGAAATTCAAAAATCGATTGCAGCGTGCCCTGGGAAATTTCCGCCTGGTATGGCGTATACGCCGTGAGGAATTCGCCGCGCGAAATCAGCGAATCAATAATGACAGGCCGGTAATGAGCGTAAGCGCCCGCGCCCAGAAAACTGGTGTAGCCTTCGCCGTTTTCCCGGGAACGCTGGCGGAAGTAATCTACGATTTCCGATTCCGCCATCTGCCGCGGGACTTTCAGGTCGCGGCTCAGCCGGTATTCCGCCGGAATCGGCGCAAACAATTCGTCGACCGAGCGCAAGCCAATGGCCTTCAGCATGGCTTCGCGGTCGGCAGGAGATTTCGGTAAGTAGCGCATAGGAGGTTAGTTGATCTTGAGGCCGGTTCGATTATCACAGTCTGCCCTGGCTCAGGCTGTGTCCAGAATCACACGATTGCCGCATTTCCGATTGTCGATTGAGACCAGCACCTTATTCATTCGGCAATTGGAATTCGGAAGTTGGCAATGTTCAGTGGCCCGCTTCTTCCGCCACGAATTTCTCATAGTCGGCGGCGGAAAGCAGCGCATCCAGTTCGCCCGCATTCTTCAGCGTGATCTTCACCATCCACGAACCATGCGGATCTTTATTCACTTTCTCCGGTGAAGTCGCGAGATCGCCGTTGATCTCCGTCACGGTCCCCGAGGCCGGCGCATACAGATCCGACACCGCCTTCACCGACTCGACCGTGCCAAAAGCCTTGCCCACCGCCAGTTCCGCGCCCACCTTGGGCAGTTCGACGAACACAATGTCGCCCAGCGATTCCTGCGCATGATCGGTGATGCCGACGGTGGCGGAAGTCCCACTGGCGTGAATCCACTCGTGCTCTTTGGTGTACTTGTGATCCGTTGGATAGGCCATGATTGCTTCTAGCTCCTAGCTACTGCTAGCGAATTCCTCCGCGTCCTTCGCGTCCTCTGCGGTTTTCATTTCTTCGGCCTCTTATAAAAAGGCGTGGGTACCACCTGCGCTCCCACGCCCTGTCCGCGAATCTCAACTTTCACTGCCGTGCCCGGAGCCGCGAACTCCAGGGGCACATAGGCTAGCGCAATATTCTTCTTCAGGAACGGCGCGGGCGACCCGCTGGTGACGTATCCGATCTCACGTCCGCCGCCGTCCCAGCACCTTATATCCATCGCGCGCGATGCCGCGCCCGGTCATTTCCACACCCACCAGCGTGCGCGTGCAGCCCGCGGTTTTTGCTTTCTCCAGCGCGGCGCGGCCGATGAACTCCGGCTTCTCCATCTTGCAGAAGCGGTCGAGGCCGGCTTCCCAGACATTAATCGTATCGGAAATCTCGTGCCCATAGAGCGGCAGTTTTCCTTCAAGGCGCAAAGTGTTGCGCGCACCCAAACCGCACGGCACAAGGCCGAATTCTTTGCCGGCACTCAAAATCTCATTCCAGACCCGCGCGCTGGTGGCCTCATCGGTCGGAATGTAAATCTCGAAGCCGTCTTCGGCCGTGTACCCAGTGCGCGCAATCAGAATATTCTTCAGCCCGCAGACTGACCCGCGCGTGAGCCAGTAAAACTTCACCGCGCTCAAATCTGCATCGGTCAGTTTCTGCAGTGTGTCCACGCCTTTCGGCCCCTGGATCGCAATCTGCGTGAAGTCGTCGGATAGATTCTCCACCGCGCAGTCAAACTGCCGCGTGTTGTCGCGCACCCAGCTGAAATCCTTCTCGCGCGTGCCCGCGTTGATGACCAGCAAGTACTCGTTCTCGCCCAGACGGTGGACAATCACATCGTCCACGAACGACCCTTGCGGATAGAGCAGAGCCGAATACTGCGCCTGTCCAAGCGACAGCCGCGAAGCATCATTCATGGAAATGTGCTGCACCGCAGCCAGAGCCTGCGGTCCGGCCAGTCGAATGTCCCCCATGTGGCTGACGTCGAAAATTCCCACTCCCGTGCGCACCGCCATGTGCTCGTTGATGATTCCGCAGCCGATCGACGCGGGATATTCCACCGGCATGTCCCAGCCGTTGAATTCGACCATCTTCGCGCCCATCTGGCGATGGACCGCGTTCAGTGCAGTCTTGCGCACGGCGGGGGTACTGCTGCGGGCGTCGCTTCCACGGAAGACAAGTCCAAACCTCAATCAGCCACTAGTAGCTGATCTGCCAGGATGGTGTGACTGACTACCGTATCACGGGGTTTTTCAGTGGGTCAAACCGAAAGATGTCTCAACGCAGAGGACGCGGTGGCCGCAGAGAGAACTGGAATTGGACAGGGGAAGAGGTTGTGGGAATTTAGGCACGCCTGAAATTCTCTGCGTACTCTGCGTCCTCTGCGTTGAGACCGGTCCCTATCGTCCGAACTGCACGGTAACGTGCGCTCCCGCGGCCACGTGGGTTCCTGCTGCCGGAGATTGTTGCCGGGCCACACCGCTGCCCACAGCTTCCAGCTCCAGGCCGGCGTCCTGGGCAGCTTCCACCGCACCGCGCACGGTCTTGCCTACAAACGACGGCACTTCGATTCCACCCTGCTCGACATCCAGGACTACAGTTCCAGTCGCCGGTACGCTCGCTTGCATTGTGTTCCCCTCAGTTGGGGACTTTGGCTGTGATTCATGGTTCGGCGATGCGGCTACTGTGTTGCTCGATACCGGCTCGCTCTCCAGAATCGCCGCCTGGACCAAGTGTCCATCTGCGGCAGTCGCGGGCGAGAGCCTGCCCTGAGCTTGCCGAAGGGGCGCCCGCGGTACGCCTGCTCTTCCAGTCACCAACGTTGACGAAGCCCCATTCACCTCCGCTGTCTCCAGCGGTTCCCCGGGATGATCCGGCGTTCCCTCTTCCAGATCTTTATCCTTCATCTTCGCTTGAGCCAGCAACAATTGATGTTGCGGCGCGAGCGGAAGATCGTGCGGCGTGTGCAGGTACTCGAGCACCTGCTGCGTCACGCGGCGAAACACCGGCGCTGATACTTGCCCGCCCTGATGCAGACCCACCGCCGAATCCAGAATCACGGCAACCACAATCTGCGGATTGTTCACCGGCGCGAATCCCGCAAACGATCCGATGTATTTCGTCTTCGAATACGCTCCGGTCGCCGGATCCACCTTCTGCGCCGTCCCGGTTTTTCCCGCCGCCGTGTAACCTTCCAGAATCGCCTTGCGTCCCGTGCCCTCGAGCACAACTTTCTGCATCATCGAGCGCATCTCGGCCGCAGTAAAACTTGAAATCACCCGCCGCGATGCTCCCGGATGAAAGGCAACCGTCTGCGGCGTGCTCTGCGGTTGCACGGTTCCCGTGACGACGCGCGGCGCCACCCACACTCCATCATTGGCAAATGTGGAGACCAGTCCCGCCAACTGAAGGGGAGAAATCCCAATCTCCTGGCCCATGGAAATCGCCGCGATGGAAACCTTTGACCAGCGGCTCACCGGCTTGGTTAGCCCGCGCGTCTCGCCCGGCAACTCGATGCCGGTTTGTTGTCCGAATCCATAGGCGCGAATGTATTTGTAAAACCGGTCTTCGCCCAGCCGCAGCGCAATCTTGATCGCGCCCACGTCGCTCGACTCCGCCAGCACGCCCCACACCGGCAGAAGGCCGTGCGGTTTCGAGTCGCGAATGCGCATGCCGTTATAGACGATCGATCCCATCTGGCAGTCGAACACTTCATCCGGATTCGTCAGCTTCTCTTCGAGCGCCGCCGAAATCGTCACCAGCTTGAACGTCGACCCCGGCTCGTACACATAGCTCACGGCGCGGTTGGTCAACGCGGCGGGTGTGATCTGCTTACGCAGGTTGGGATTGAACGTCGGCCGGTTGGCCAGCGCCAGGATTTCTCCGGTATGCGGATTCTCCACGATCACCGTGCCCGCAATCGCTTGTGTGTCATGAATCGCCTGATCCAGTTCCTTCTCGGCGATGTACTGAATATTCTTGTCGATGGTCAGGACCAGGCTCTCGCCCGGCTCCGGCTGCTTTTCGACGTCGGAAAACCACTGCCGGCGCGCATCCACTGAGATGAACATCTTCCCGGCACGCCCGCGCAACTCCCCGTCGAACGCATGCTCGATGCCGCTCTGCCCGGAGTCCTCCATGCCGACAGTTCCCACCACTTGCGCCGCCAGATCGCGCGCGGGATAAAAGCGCTTCGGCTCTTTTTGAAAATGGATGCCCTGCAGATGCAGCGACTGGATGCGCTCGATGGTTTCGTCGTCGGCCTTGCGCGCCACCCAGCAGAAAGTTTTGTGGTTGCGGCAATCGTCGAGCACTACGTTGCGATCTTCGCCGGTGATGCGAGTAATCAGGGAGATCGCCGTGGGTAAGTCTTTTACTTCGGAAGGCACAGCGAAGGCCGAATCCACCAGCACGGACATCGCCAGTTCGCGCCCAGCGCGGTCATAGATCACACCGCGCTTGGCGGAAAGGGGAATCTCGCGTTGCTGCTGGTGCTCGGCCTGCTTCACAAAGCTGCCGTAGCGGAAGATCTGCAGATAAACCAGCCGCCCGCAAATCGCCAAGCACCAGAACAGAAGCATCGCACCCAGCAGGTAAAGCCGGGAATTCTTGCCGAGGTTGGAGTTAGTAGCCATGGCTATTTCAACAGTTTGTCATTCCGACGATGCGCGAAGCGCAGAGGAGGAACCTGCTTTCTGCCGGCGCTGGCAAACAGCGGGTTCCTCGTCGCATTCGCTCCTTCGGAATGACAACTCTTGAGATTCAATTTCACCTTAGACAAGCATGGCGGTCCACCGCCCAGGCGGACCGCCAATAAGTTCATGTGGGGACAGCCGCCCTCGGCTATCCGCCGAGCGAAAGCTCGGCTCGCTTTCTTCCGCGCCTACTGCCCTGCCAGCACCAGCAACGGCTCCGCGCTTGCCATGACCGGCGCGTTCGAATCCGCGGACGCGCTATCCATGCGGATCACCTGCCCCGGTTCCGGCGGTACCAGCCCCATTCGCCGCGCCATTACATCAATGCGCTCCGGATCGCGCAATGACGCATCTTCCAAACGCAGCGCCCGGTTCCTCTCCGTCAGGTTGTTGAGTTGACGCTTCGACGACTCGATCTGGTAGCCATATTCAATCGCGCGAAAATGCTGCCATGCATAGGTAAACACCAGCAGGAAAAGGCAAGCCAGCGCCGTGCCAAACTGCTTCATCTCGCGATTGCGCCCAGGGTCTTCCATCTTCACCAGCCGCGAGTTGTCGATCGCTTTGGCAAAGTAGATTTCCGGCGTTCCAGTGAAGAACGTATTGCGCCGAGCCGCCGGGATTGCGCTCCGAATTGCCGCCGCTGCCGCCGCCATTATGCCGCTCCTGCGTAAACCGTTTCACTGCACATCCGCGGAACCTGCAGATCGAACATCCGCCGCAGTTCCATTTCATCTGCGATGCATTTTTGTTGCGCACTGCGTTCGGCCCGCTCCACCGTCGCCACCAGATCCTTAATCAACGTGCCCGTGTACATGTTCCAGCCTCAATTTGGATTCCTACCACGGAACCCCTGCGCTTCTTCGTAGCGCCGCCGTCCCGGCGGCTGTCGTTGGCGGCGTCCTCGCCGCCACCTGCGAGGGCGCTACTTGCGGATCTTTGTTCCTGTCCGCTTTTCTTCAGAACCTGAACGCCCGGCACGGCCGCTACAGCTATGCCGGGGACTCCGGCAGGTTTTCCGGAATCTAAACTTTGCTTTTGGGTGGCGCAGCGCTTCAGCGCTGCGATCACCCCGCCCAACGATTCTGGGCTTCAGCCCCCGAGGGCAATTCCTAGACTTTTTCGGCCGCCCGCAATTTCGCGCTGCGCGCCCGCGGATTGCGATCACTCTCTTCTTCTGTCGCCGTGAGCGGCTTTTTCGTAAGCACTCTCATGGAACCCTGCTTCGCCGCTTCGCGAAACGCATCCTTCACGATGCGATCTTCCAGCGAGTGAAAACTGATCACCACCACGCGTCCACCTGGCTTCAGAATCCGGGGCGCCGCTTGCAGCAGCGCCTTCAGATCGTCCAGTTCGCGGTTTACGAAGATTCGGAGCGCTTGAAAAGTTCGGGTCGCCGGATGAATTCGCCTCTGTTCAGAATTCATTGGCCGGGCCGCGGCTGATATGACATCCGCAAGATGTGCGGTAGATCGTATCGGCCGCGACCGGACAATGGCTCTGGCGATTCTCCGCGACCTCCTTTCCTCTCCGAATTCGTAAATCACATCGGCAAGCTCACGCTCGTCGAGGTGGTTTACCACTTGTTCGGCGGTACGCTCCGACCGCGGGTCCATCCGCATGTCGAGCGGTCCTTCCGCCTGGAAACTGAATCCGCGCGCCGCATCGCAAAGCTGCAAGCTGCTGACGCCCAGATCGGCGAGCAGGCCGTCTGTTATCGGGCTTCGGGCTTCGGCCAAGCTTGCAAATGACGCTTGCCGCAACTCGACGCTCGGCCAATCCGCTTCGCCAAAGCCCGAAGGCCGAAGCCCGGAGCCCGCAACCTCCAGCGCCGCCGGATCTTTATCGAGCCCAATCAAATGTCCCGGTGCGCCGAGGCGTTTTGCGATTTCGTAACTGTGTCCGCCCAAGCCCACCGTGGCGTCGATATAAGTCCCGCCACGCCGCACGTTTAAAAAGTCGATCGCTTCTTTTAAAAGAACCGGAACATGATTTGGTGAAAGATGGCTCGCTTCCCTTCCACCACCATGCCCAACCCCCTGAGGGGTGTCTGTTGAACCCTCGCCCACTAGATGCCCAGTTCGTCGAGCGTCTTCTCATCTTCAGGCGTGAACTTTTCTTCCCGAACTTTCTGCTGATACGCTTCCATGTTGCGCACTTCTAGGTAAGTCTGATATCCGCTTACGGCAACCTCGCCTTTGAGGCGCGCCGCCTCGCGCAACAACTGCGGAATGAGCAGCCGTCCCTGCCCGTCCATCTCGACCACCTGCCCCCAGTAATTCACCTTGCTTAAGAACTTTTTCTTGGCCGGATTGAAAGTGGAGAGCCCGGCCAACTTCTGCTCGATCCGCTCCCATTCCTCGAAGGGATATAGTTGAGCAACATCCCCATCCAGACTTGTGATGTAAAATTGCTGGCCGTACTTCTCGTCGATCACCCGCTTGAACTCGGCCGGGACTTTTAACCGTCCCTTTTCGTCGACGCGAGTTGGATGATTGCCGCGAAACATGACTTGTCATCCTGAGGCGCCGTTCTTTGGCGCCGAAGGATCTCTCGACCACTGCTGCTGCCACGAAGGAGGTAAAAGCGACGCAAAGTTCGGTCAAACTCGGTTGGTTCGGGCGATTTGTCGTACTCTTGGGTCGGTTTCCCACCGGCTCCTCGTTATCAGCTTCCCGTTCCCACGACCGCAACCGTGATGACCACTCTGTACCACTTTGTTCCACATCTTACCCGTAAGTCATTGATTGTCAAGAACAAACTTGAAGGTACAGTTCCCACTGTAGGACGGACTCAGCAAACTACGAGGCCTTGTGGTTTACCAGAAATACGACCACAAGATACTGCGTTTACGCTCCAGATTCCTTCGCTATTCATTCGCTAACATTTTTCTTGACTCCCGCGCCCCGTCTGCATTTTCTTGTGGAAAATCAGGTGAGAACCGTAGTAGAAAAACTGGGATCATGTAGGGACAACGCGTGATGTCGCCGTAACATTGAACCGCGCGGGCTTACCCCCACTGAGCCTTTTTAGGTGGCGCAGCGCTGCCGACGCTGCGACCAACGCCCCTTATTTCTTCAACTACGGGCTTTAGCGGCCCGCCCAGGTGTTCCGACCGACCCGCGTGGGAGTAACCCGCAATTTATTGGCAGATGCGTGCCGTTGCTGCTAAAGCGAACGTTCGGTTCTATATGCTGAACATAATTCTTGACTGATTGACACGCCGAGCCTAGGCTCGTCCAGCATTACGAATTAGTGTTCATTATATTGAACACTAACACTTGTCCCAGGGAGGTGTGTAATGAAGTTCCGCGTCGCTTGCTTGTCCCTCCTTGCTCTGTGCCGCTGCACATACGCCGCCGCCCAGACTGCAAATTCAATCGTTCCCAGCATCGTTCGCTTCAGTAGTTCGGCTAGCGATGTCAACGCCAAGCCACTGCATGGTGCGACTGCGTTGACCTTCCGCCTCTACCAGCAGCAGCAAGGTGGTTCTCCCCTGTGGTCAGAGACACAGAACGTCCAGCTCGACATAGACGGTCGCTATACAGTGCTTCTTGGAAGCAGCACAGCTTCTGGCTTTCCCGTCAACCTCTTTGAGCGCAGCCAAGCAGGCTGGCTTGGAGTACAAGCTCAGGGGGAGCAGGAGCAGCCTCGTGTTCAGCTGATCGCAGTTCCATACGCCCTAAAGGCTGCAGATGCCAGCATGTCCGGCAACCCCTCTCCGACCGCGTCCGTGCAGTCTATCAACACCGAGGCCTCAGCGGAACCGCCAATCGCAGACGTCGAACCGGTTTACTATTTCCACTTCGGCCACCACCGTAGGGGCGATCCGCCGGTGACAACGAATGGTGGAACGGCTAACTTTGTCCCCTTGTGGACAGACTCTACTATTCTCGGAAATTCGACGTTGTTCCAATTGGGGAACAGCATCGGCATCGGAACGACGACTCCGGGTGTGACTTTGGACGTCAATGGAAAAGCCAGAATCGCTGGCGGGCTTGATCTTAGCGGAATAGGCTCTTGGGTCGGAGTCAACAGAAACGTGTCGAACGGGGCAGATCTACAATCCAAGCTACGATGCATTTCAACTGGGCCAGAACGTTGCCGACCAGTCGTTCCAAATACAGCAGTACGCCCCGAACGGTTCCAGCATGGGAGCCCCCTTTTACGTGGCGCCCAACGGCAACGTTACGTTGGCTGCCGCCAGCGGCGGCATGGTCGGCATTGGGACGCAGTCTCCCACTGCTGCGCTCGATGTCGTTGGCAAGATCAAGATTGAGGGAGCTGGAAATGGCGTCATTCTTCCCGATGGGACTGTAATAACCACAGGCGGCATCCAAGGACCACCGGGTCCCCCAGGCCCCCCAGGACCACCCGTTGGCACGGTCGCGGCATGCACCAGTTCGGCAGGAAGTCCGCCGGCCTGCGGCTGCAGCTCTGTGATTCAACAAATGCCAATCAGGGGCGGCGGCTCCTGTCAAATTACAGCGAATACGGGAAGCTGTTCGGCAGTAAGCACCTTCAACTCGGTCTCGGGACAGGAAACCTTCGGTATGTGCTGCGTCTGCGCGCCTGTCCAGGCGTCAGGACAAGCCCTGATGAGGGAGAGACTATAGTCGGATACCCCATTTCTGGCGTACCTAATTGCGCGGGGAATGGGGTCTTTCGCTGCCTATCTCGTTCACGGCTTCAAATCGCGGCTTGCACAGAAGGTCAATAAACTGCGTTACCTGCCTTGCTACTCCTTACCCTACTCGCCTCCACCGAAATCTCATAGCCTCGCCGCCGTCGCCGCTCCAGCCGCGCACGTCAAACTTCGCTCCGGACGGCGCCCGGTAGGCTGCAACGTTACGCAGCTCAAAGGCTGGCCGGGCTTGCATACTTGTGGGGCGTCCGTCACTTGTAGAAAGTAAACGCCCAATCCCGTGCCCACCACCCTGGCTCTGCCGTTCGCTTCCACCAGCAACGCCGATTTCTCATCGATGGCGATTTCGCGCGGCGTCTTCGACCAGCCATCGGCAACGATCCGCGCCAGAAATCCCAGGCTGCGGCCCATGCGGTCGCGTTTCGCGAAGTGACTGTCGGTGAGAATATTCTCGAGCCCGGGAACGTTTAGAAAATCGCGCACCACGGTCACGCGCTTGATGTAAGGATCGGCCAGAACCTCGCGCGACGTAAGATCGGGATCGTCCGGCTTGTCTTCCAGGCAGCCATAGACGAACTGTCCCAGACACCGCCAGACCGGCGCTGGTGCCACCGATCGGCTTGCCTGCGGCAACGTGCACGTTGATGGCATCTTCCACCGGAGTTCCCTTCCAGAAGTTGACGTAGCGCGATTGGTCGCCGCCCGCGATGAAAATGGCCTCGGCCTGTCCGATGATTTCGGCCACGCGTGGCGCCTGCGCCGCTTTCCGGCTGGGAATGATCAGCGTCGCTACAGAGTTCGCCTTGCACAAACCGTTGACGTAAGGGTTGTAGTCGGCGCTGCCGTGCGCGCGCAAAATCAGAAAGTCGCCGCCATTTGCCTTGCCACACAGCCAGCGAAAGGCTTCGTCCAGATCGCTGCCGCCGCCCATCATCGCGACTCCAGCCTCGGCATGAGTTTGCACGTCTTGCGCATTGCCCCGGCGAATGTATTTGTAGTCAGCCGCGCAGCTCACCGCGGCACAAAACAAGAGGCTGACAAGCAAGGCGGGCGCGAATTTCATGATTCAACGACTATACCCCAGAGAAGAGAAAGGATGGACGCACGAGGATCACCGCCAGCTTTTGTAGCGCCGCCGTCCCGGCGGCTCCCTCAGCGCCCTCTGCGTCTTCCGCGGTTTTCATTTGTCTTCCCCCTCGGTGTACACTTCTCCGTTCCTTCAGCAACCACTTACGGAGGCGCATATGCATCTGAACCGAGGCAGGATTTGGTTGGGCGGTTTGGCAGGAGGCGTGGTCTGGGCACTATGGAGTTTTCTTATCAGGAAAGTTTGTCATCACCGATGCGCGCTACGTGGCGGCTCAGAACGCTGGGTATTTTCTGAAAACGCCGCGCTATCCCATGTTCGTGGCTCCAGTGGATCGTGCTCCTGTTTATTCTGGCGATCGCGGTCGCGCATCTGTACGCCTGGGCCGTCAGACCCTGGGGCCCGGCCCCGGCAGCTGCGCTCAAAGTCGGCTTTCTGGCTGGCTTCTTCGCCGGCTTCCCGGAAAATTTCGCGCAGGCCACCTGGTTCGCCGGTGACCGCGCCCTGCCTTTTGGCTGGATGATCGAGATGTGGCTGGGCGCCATCCTGGCCGCGCTGGTCGCAGGCTGGGTTTACAAAGACTGAATCAGAATGAAAACCGCGGAGGACGCTAAGGACGCGGAGGCGGAAGAGAGGAAATAGCCAAGGGGACCGGGCGCAGTCATCTCCCGAATGAGCTGGTGATCTGAGTTCTCGTGTATCCTCAGCGTCCTCTGCGGTTTTCATTTTTCTATTCTTACTTCGCCGGTTCGACGACCACAGCTGTCCCGTAAGCCAGCACTTCGGTGACGCCCTGCATCACTTCGGTTGCGTCGTAGCGGGCGCCGACCACAGCGTTGCCGCCCAGTTCGGCGGCATGCTGCAGCATCAGGTCGAAGGCCTCGCTGCGTGTCTTCTCACACAGGTTGGTGAGCAGAGTGATGTTGCCGCCCACCAGCGTCTGCAATCCCGCGCCGATGGTGCCAAAGATCGAGCGCGAGCGCACCACGATGCCGCGCACCACTCCCAGCGTGCGCGTCACCCGGAAACCGTCCAGTTCGAACTGAGTCGTGACCATGTTGTGCGCCACCATCCGCCCGCCGCCGGTATAGCTGGTTGCCATCGCCGTCATTCCTTTCTGAACCTTCCCCGCGCCTAAACTGCCGAGCAGCTAACTATAGCGCGAATGTGCCCAGGGAATGAATTGCCAATTGTCGATTGCCCATTGCCGATTGTAGGACTTTGATTGGCGTCGGAGCGTGCAGTCGTAGGCTGTTCCAATCGGCATTCGGAAATTGGCAAGTGTAAATTTCCGCACCTCACTCCAGCGCGGCCGTGATGATGAATTCCTGTAACGACGTATCGTACTCCACGCGCAGCACATTGGGCTTGCAGCAAACCTGGCAGTCTTCGACGTAACTTTGCTGGCGCCCCGCGGATTCATCCACGGTGGTGGAGTTCCACTCGCCACAGCCCGCACATTGGAAGCCGGTCTCCATCAGGCAATTATCTCTTACCGCCGCTCGGAAGAGTTTTCCACCGTGCGCGAGGAATTAACCAAACGGTTATAGCCTAGTGAGATAGCATTTTTCTTCCAGGAGTCGATTTAACGCTTGCCGATCTTCCGGACAGAGGAAAACATCACCAGCCCTGTAAACATCGCTATACGGGGCTGCAAATGGCCCTGGCGATTGTTTTACGCGCGAATCGGGATGGAGGTTTCATCTCTCAGCTGGTCTCCCAAACGCGCGCCGAAGCAATAGCTCATAGTTTTCAACGACTTCTACCCAAACTCAACAACTTGCACCGAAACTCAATGACTTACACCAAGTTTCAATGACTTAGACCGGCCTCCGGAAACCTGCGCATGCGATGCAGTGGCTCAGTTTGAATTTATTCTTCTAGAAGGCCGTCATCCCGAAACGCGGCGTACTTCAGCCGCGTGAGGGATCTCCCATAGATACGGCCAGTGGAAGATCCTTCGTTCCGCCTGAAAACGGCTGCACTCAGGATGACCCTGAACTATAAGCCGAAAAATTCAAATTGAGCCACAACCGCATGCGATGATTGCCCAGCGCACAATTTCGACTGCCCTATGATGGCCAATCCCATTTCTCGACCTGGAGACTTCATGATCTCGCGGCGGCGGTTTCTGGAAGCAGGCAGTGTGGCGGCCGGACTCGCTGCCGTGTCTCATTCGCTGCTGGCATCTGGCGCACCAGGAGACGAAAAGCCCGGCGAGTCTTCCCTGCCGCCGTCCCTGGCGCGTTTGAAGTCGCGCAGGAGTGAAGCGACTCCGATCACGCGCGAGGAACGGCACGAACGTCAGGAACGCGCGCGCAAGTTGATGAGCGAGAATGCACTCGACGCTATCGTGTTGATGGAAGGCACGTCGCTCAGATACTTCACCGGCATGCGCTGGTGGGGCGGTGAGCGCATGTTCGCGCTGGTGCTGCCGGCTAAAGGCCCGGCGTTTTATGTGTGTCCCGCATTTGAGGAAGGCCGGGCACGCGAGCAGATCGCCAACGCGACCAACGGCGAACAATCCGATGTGCGCACGTGGCAGGAAGACGAAAGCCCGTATCAGCGCATGGTCCAGGCTCTTAAAGAACGCGGCATGGCCACGGGCAAGATTGGGATTGAAGAAACCGTGCGCTTCGTGTTCTTCGACGGCATTGCCAAAGCCGCGCCGCAAATCACGCTCACGAGCGCAACCCCCGTCACCGCTGGTTGCCGCATGATCAAGAGCGCGCACGAGATTGCGCTGATGCGCCTGGCCTGCCAAGTGACGCTGGCTGCCTACGGAGCGGTCTATCAAGCGCTGCGCGAAGGCATGACGCAGCATGATGTGGGAGATTTGATCGCAGCGGCTTACCGACAGCTCGGCTTTCCCGGCGAGGCCAGCGTCCAGGTCGGCGAATACACCGCGCTTCCTCATGGCTCGGCCACGCCGCAGGTAATTCGCGAGGGTTCCATCGTCATGATTGACGATGGCTGCACCGTGGAAGGATATCAATCGGACATCACGCGGACGTTCGTGCTGGGCAAGGCTTCAGAAAAAGTCAGTGACAAAATGAACAAAGTTTTCGACATCGTGCACCGCGCGCAGGCGGCGGCGTTAGCAGGGGCGCGGCGCGGAGTGGAATGCGGCGCGGTCGATGCCGCGGCACGAAAAGTGATTACCGACGCGGGTTACGGACCTGACTACAAATACTTTACCCACCGCCTGGGACACGGCATAGGCATGGACGGGCACGAGTGGCCGTATCTGGTTCGCGGCAACACGACCAAACTTCAACCCAATGTGACCACCAGCAACGAGCCTGGCATCTACATTCGCGGAGAATTCGGAATCCGCCTCGAAGACGACATGCACATCACCGAAAATGGCGCGGAACTGTTCACTCCCCAAAGCCCGTCCCTGGAAGATCCGTTCGGGAAGGCGTGAGGATTCGCACCGTGCCAACATCAAAAGCACAGGGAGCAGAACCATGCCCGAACTCGGGAGAGCTCTAGTTTCGGCCTGATTTCTTAACTCTCACTTCTCATCTACTTTTCCACTTGCAAATTGTTGGTCACCGAAAAGATTCCGGGGACGCCATTGGCGCGCATTCCGGCAAAGTTCTTGTCGCCTTCGTTGGCGACGAATCCTTCCAGGGTGACGTGGCCATTCTTCACGATGATGCGAATCGGCTTCTGCACTCCAAGGGCGTACTTCTCCAGCGCGGGGTATCCGTAGATCGCACGGTATAACACCAGGCGCAGACGATCATCCGAGATCGAGGCGGGCAGCACCTCGATCTGGTTGTTCACTTTCTCGATGCCTTCGATGTGCTTCACCACGTTCTCCGTATCGGACTTGAGCACAGGCTTTGAGACCTGCCCGAGCAGCGTAACGGTGTAGCCATCCACTTTAAACTTGATGTCATCGAACACGCCGTAGTAAGGGAGCATGAGAATCTCGTGGCGAACTTCCCTGGTGATACGTTCTTGCGCCTTGGCCGAGGGCTGGTCATGATCCTGCGCAGAGCCCAGTTTTGCGAGCGATAACAGAGTTACGACGACAACCAGCAACTTGCATTTCATGGCGGTCTCTCCCTGCTCGAGAATTTCCCAGGCACGGGTCAGTTTACTTGCGGCTTTGACCCCGGAGAAAACCTAGCATGGGAAAGCCTACGAGGGCCTACAGTGTTTGCTGTACTCCGCGATTTGTGGCACAAATGGAGTCTTGCAGAGCGAATCGGAAGACAAAGGAAAACCGCAGAGGACACGGAGGAATTGGATTAAAGAGTCACTGGAAGGTGGCAGGGTCATCTCCGGACCGGGCTAAAGATCCGAAGCTCCTTTATCTCTCGGAGTCCTCCGCGTCCTCTGCGGTTTTCATTGGTTTTCCTAGATACCAATTACCACTGGGGCTGAAAGCACCGGTGCAGTAAGCGGGCGGAGGGCGCGGTTCCCGCCAACTGCACTGGCGTTCGTGGTTCAAGCCGAAACGCTGAGACCCCCGTTCGCGGAAGAACCGTTCGCGGAGGAACTGCTCGACGCGCTGCTGGTGGACGAGGAACCGCCCAACAGATTGAGGACAATCTGTTCGTTGCTGTTGGGAGCCAGATTGAGCGTTAGCTCCTGCGCTTTGGAGCCTTGCTCGCCAACGCTTATCGCGATTTGTTCCCCTCCCCCCGTGGTTGGGTTGAGGTTGATGGTGATCTGCTCGGGCAGGGCACTGCCGCTGCTGTTGCTGAGGTTGAGGACAAGTTCGGGGCCGACGGGAGTGGGAGGGGTGGTGGAGGGTGCGGTGGCAGGCGTGGGTGGGGTTAGCGCCGGGTGTTTTTCGAATGTGGCCTTGAGATCGCTGAAAGCTTGTTGGGCGCCAGCCAGGTCTCCGGATTGCAGAGCCTTCCCAATGGCAGTGAAATCCTGCTCGCGCTGGGAGTTCGAGAACGGGTCTCCGCTGGCAAACGGCCCGTGCTTGCCCAGCTTGGCAATTTCCTGGAAGGCAGCTTTGGCACCTGCCAAGTCGCCTGTCCCTAAGGCCTTGCCCAGCTGATGCAGATCGGTCTGCCGGGTGTGAAAGTACTGCTGGATTTGCTGGCTCAACGAGCTATTGGAAACGGCTGCTATCAACATGAGTGTCTCCTCAGATATCGGTGATTCTGACAAGGAACCTGGTTTGGGTTCTTGCCATCCAAGGGCCATATCGGCATAGCAGCAACAAACTTTAGGGCCGCCGCAGGGCACCGCTGCTGGTCGAGTAGGAGGTTGACAGGCAGCCGAACGTTAGAATTTTCTTTATCTCCCGAGGAGCAATCGTTCCACTACGGGACCGAGGGCCAAGGCAGGGAGATAGCTCAGAGCCACCATGATTCAGCTAGGGTCTGAGGGCCCAAACGACTCCATACCCATGGCCGCCGTACTGGGCGGGCGCAAAGATCGTACCTGCTGCATCAAATGCCAGCTTCCCGACAGGCCGGTATCCGTCCGTGCCGCCGGTGAAGTGATGAAGAATTGTCTTCTTCCAGGTGCCGTTCGCCTGGGGAGTCAGGGTGTAGAGAGTCCCGGCGCCATAGACACCACCGTAGTCGGTCGTGCCGTAGATAAACCCCGCGCTTGCGGAGAGGAAGTTGCCCGCAGATTGCCCATCATTGCCGCCCATGAAGATATGGAGCACGGTCTCCTTCCATACTCCTTGAGGACCGCGGACGAGCTTGTAAACGACGCCAGATCCGTAGGCTCCGCCGGACTGCGTTCCACCATAGAGATTGCCATCATTGCCGACGATGACGCCGGTAGGAGGGGTGGACCCGTCGTTGCCACCCGTGAAGGAGTGTAAGACCGTCTGTTTCCAGCTTCCGTCGGGCAGCGGTTGGAGCTCATAGACGGTGCCGCATCCACACGCCTCCGTACCTCCGTACAGTGTCGATCCGTACAGGTTGCCTGCGACATCCAGGGTCAGCGCACCATGCGGGCCGGAGCCATCGTCGCCATTGAAAGTGTGCAGAACGTTCTCGGTCCAACTCCCGTCAGGATTCGGTGACAGCTTGAAAACCACACCATTGCCTGAACCACCGGTGTAGGTCAACCCATAGAGATTGCCGGAATCGTCTCGAATCACCGAGAGGCCCTGGCCTCCATCTGAGCCCCCCGTAAACTCATAGAGCACGCGGAAGCTCCAGCTGCCATCGGGAAGAGGTGCGAGCTGAAAGACGACCCCGTAAGTGTACGTGCCACCGTATCCAGTGGTGCCGTACAAATTGCCGTCGGGATCCAGTACCAGGTCACCAAGATAGGGATAGGCCCCGTCACCATAGTTGAAACTGTGGAGTACGCTCTTGCTCCAAGTTCCACCGGCCCCCTTAGTGAGCTTAAAGACCGTGCCACATCCTGCCCCGGACCAGCAGCTCGGGTCGCCGCCGTACGATGTCGTGCCATAGAGATTGCCGGCCGTGTCGAAGACCAAGCCGGCCAGAGGATAGTTCCCATCCGGTCCCCCTGCGAAGGTGTATGCTACGGCGGACTTGGGAGATGGGGAAGCCGCTCTGGTTCCCTGCGCAAGCATAAGAAGCACGACGATCATTGCCGCAGCCACCGCCAGGAACCGGCCTGCCACCCCGTGGCTTCTGTGGTTACGGCAACGTACCGGCACGCGACGAAAGAAAGAACAATCCGAAGACAAAATCAAAGCCAAGAACCGGATTTGTTTCATGACGAACCTCCAGAAGATCAACTTGGCCCGGCAGAAATTAGGTTTGCGCTACATCTCGTCATTCGCCTCAGGGGGTGCTGCGTTCTCAGTGGGTGGAACCGCTCTTCGGAAAGGCGAGCCTTACTAATGAGAGACGAATGATCGCGTCATGTCGGTGATTTTGGTCACATCGTAACGTGCGGTGATCGGCAGTCCCGCCGCAACTTGAAAAATCGCCATATCACGCATTGACCCGGGCGGAGTTGTTCCGCAACGCGGAAGTTATCCGGTAACAGACTTGTGAAATTGGGGCGGGAGTTTGAAATCGAACTGCTTAGGCTGGCTCTCATGCGGGCCAGACAACCCGGTGCAATGGTTCACGTTTAGGAGGAACTGAGGCCTGCCGCTGGACGCGCGCGGGCGAGGGCGCCCGCACCACACTCCGAGACTCGCTTCCAAGCGCTTATTCATAGCGAAGGCTCTCGATGGGATCCAGGCCGGCGGCGCGGATTGCGGGCACCATCCCGCTGACGATGCCCACCAGACTCAGAATGATCGTCGCCAAAACCAGGCTGCTCAGGTTGATGTGGAGATGAATGTCTCCGGCCTGAAGGTTGTCGCCGAAGGCGCTCATCAGCGGCAGCGCGCCTACAACCCAGGAAATGATGTACGCGATTCCGACTCCGCCCAGGCCCCCGGCAAAGGTGATGGCCAGGGCCTCGGCGAGAAATTGGAAGAGGATGTGGCCCTTGTGCGCCCCCAAGGCCTTTTCGATGCCTATTTCTCGAGTGCGCTGCTGCACTGAGACCAGCATGATGTTCATCAGGCCGATGCCGCCGATGCCCAGAGTCAGAGCTCCGATGAAAGCAAGCAGGATCTTAAGCCCCGTGGTCACAACCGTAAACTCGTCGAAATCCTGCTTGAAGTCGGCGATAAACACTGCACGGCGGTCGTCCGGGCGGAAGTTGTGGTGTCCGGCGAGCACGGAGCGCACGACGCGAGCTAATTGCTGGTGGTTCTCGCCCTCATAGTCCATGAAGATGCCGGAGATGTATTTGGTGTCGTAGAGGTCGCCCATGGTGCTGAAGGGAATGGCGACGAGGGTGTTATCGTTGTCGTCGCCACCCTGAACCTTACGCTGATAGACACCGACCACCTCAAAGCTCAGCCCATTGATGCGGATCGTCTGCCCGAGCGGCGGCTCGCCGGAGAAAAGCCTGCGCCGGGCCTCGTCGCCGATCACCACCACGCGGGCCTTTTGGAACTGATCCTCTTCGCTGAGGCCGCGCCCCGTGGCCACCGCAAAACCGCGGATACGCTCGTAGACGGGATACACTCCCGTGAGGAACAGATTGGTGAAGGTACGCGTGTCATGCGAAATGGTGGCATTTCGCTTATCGAAGATGGGCGTGACCCCCTTGATCATGGGCACTTCGTTGCGGATGTAGTCGACATCGGCGTTCTGGAGGCGGATTTCACTGCCCGCCTTGGCGCCTCCCGCTTGCAGGGAGGTGCGGCCTGGGAAGGCGCCGATCACGTCGGTGCCCCAGGAGCTGAAGATGATGCCAATCGCGCGCTCGAAGCCGGAGCCAAAGGCCAGCAGGATAACGACCGTGGCAATACCCCAGGCCATGCCGAGCATGGTCAGCGCGGTGCGGCGGCGGTTGTACTGCATGGCGCCGAATGCTTCCTTCAGCAGATCGCGGGTCATAAGTTACTCCTGGCGCAAAGCCTCGACCGGTTCAAGCATCGCGGCCTTGCGGGCTGGGTAAAGTCCGGCGGTGATGCCGGCTAATGCCAAAGAAAGCACCGCGCCGATGGCAGAGACTGGAACGATACGCGGCGTATCGAAACCCTGCGGCAGTTTCACTCCCGAGAGCAGGTGGATGATGAGCATGGCCGAGCCCACTCCGGCCGCGCCGCTCAGCAGCGTCAGGAACGCGCCTTCCAGGAAGAACTGAAACAGGATGTTGCGGTTGGTCGCGCCCAAGGCTTTGCGCAGTCCGATCTCGCGCGTGCGTTCGGTCACTGCGACCAGCATGATGTTGATGATGCCGATTGCACCGAGCGCCAGTGTGACCAGGCCAACTCCGCCCAAAAACCAATCCATCGCAGTGAAGATCTTGCCCATGGTTTTCTGGTTCTTCACCGTATCCCACTCCTCCCAGTTGTCCTTGTCTTTAGAGTCGAAGCCGCCATGGTTGCGAGCCACGATCCGGTGGAGTTCGTCCTTGGCCGCTTCATTTTCATCAAAGCTGCGCGGCTGGTAATTGAGGAACGAAATCGCATTGCCTTCTTTCGAGTTGTCCCCTTTCAGCGGGAAGAGTTCACGCATGGTGTTGAACGGGACGAAGATGCGAATGTTGGTGGAGTTCTGTTCCTCATTGCCAATCATGGAGAGCATGCCGATCACTTCAAAGCGGACGCCGTTGAGCAGGATGGAGTTGCCCACCGCGGGCCGCCCGGGGAACAGATTGCGCGTCATCTCCCGGCCCAGAAGACAGACCCGGCGGCGCTGGTCATTATCCTCGTCATTGATCCAGCGTCCGACCTCCAAGGGGATGGTCCGCACCTGGCTGTAGACCGGGGGAACGCCGGAAACCTGGCCGTTGGTGCTGGTGTAGTCGCTGACGGCACGGATGTCGTCGCGCGCGATTACCGGCGAAACGTGCAGAGCCAGCTTCGACTCGTTCTGGATGTCGCGGTAGTCGTCATAGGTAAGGTTGAACCACTTCATGGAAGTGAAGCTGCCCTCGACGGCCGGCGCACGCCCGCCCCAGAAGAAGATGATGTTCTTGCCGAAGGTCTCGAGTTGCCGGCGGTTGCCGTTGCGGAAGCCTTCGCCGACTCCGGCGAGCAGCAGCAGCGATCCCACACCCCAGGCGATGCCAAACATGGTGAGGAACGAACGCAGCTTGTGCGCCCACAGGGTACGCAAAGTCTGGCCGAAGATGTCTAGGAGCATGCGCATCGGCTACCTCAAGTTCAGTTCAGGGGAGAGCTTAGCACGCCGATCAACCCCAAGCCCGCTATGCAATTCGACTGGCGACAACGGCGATGGTTAGCGTGGATGGTTGAAAAATAAGCGGGTTGCCGGGAAGGTCGGAGTTCTAACTTTGGTAACTTTCTGCCGATTTTTCCTGGTCTAGAATGCTATTTACTCCCCGAGTTTAAGTTCTCCAAGAAAGTGAACAGGCAGCCACCGCTGTGAGTAAACAATCTCTATCCGCGGACACGAAGCCCTCTGCGCTCCGCCTGCGCCGAGTCGAGGGTCGGGAGTGGTGGCTTTGGGGTTCCGCGGTAGCGGTCACTCTGGTTCTGACCTTCGGTATCCTTTCTTTAACCTTTGATGGTTTTCACCTACCTACCGATAACGCCTATTCACTGAACCTCAAAGAGTGGGTTCGCGGGTTGGCAGCTCTCGTATTGTTATTCGATATCTACACCCTCTACCAGCAGCGGGAGTTGCAGCGCATGCGCCGCCGGCTGGCCGAGCGCGAACACCTTTTTCAATTGATTACGGAAAACGCGGCGGACATGATTGCCGTGATTGACCGCGACGGAAAGCGTCTCTACAACAGTCCCGCATATCAAAAGATTCTGGGGTATGGGCCCGAGGAATTGGCGGCAACATCCTCGATGGATCAGATCCATCCTGACGATTGCGCGCGCGTGCTCGAGGCCGCGGAGAAAGCTCGCAACACCGGCCGGGGGGAACGGCTCGAATATCGCATCCGCCACAAAGACGGTTCCTGGCGTTTTGTTGAGTCCACCGCGAACGCCATTCGTGGCCCCAAAGGCGAGACGGAAGGCCTCGTCATCGTGAACCGCGACATTACCCAGCGGAAGCGGGCCGAGGAAAAGCTGGCCCACCAGTCCTTCCACGATGGCTTGACCAATCTTCCGAACCGCGCGCTTTTTCTCGACCGGTTGCAACGTGCGATTACTCTTTCGCGGCGGCACACCGACTTCAGATTCGCGGTGCTGTTCATCGACATTGACGAGTTCAAGGTCTTCAACGACAGTCTGGGCCATGCTGCCGGTGACGCCCTGCTCATTCAGATCGCGGAGCGTTTAACCGCCAGCCTGCGCGGCGCTGACGTTGTTTCACGTCCCCGCCTGGGTAACACCGCCGAGCCCCTCGCCAACGAGAGTACGCTGGCCCGGCCCGGAGGCGACGAGTTCACGGTGCTTCTGGAGGAACTTCATGACCCCAGCGACACCATTCGCGTCGCCGAGCGCATTCAGCAGAGACTAGCCATTCCCTTCGATTTGAATGGTCAAGAGATCGTGTTGACGGTAAGCATCGGGATTGCTTTCAGCGGCAATGCCGGGGCGGAAGCACAGGACGTCCTCCGCGACGCCGAGATTGCCATGTATCGCGCCAAGAGCACCGGCAAAGCGCGTTGTGAAGTGTTCGACCACGCCATGCATGCGGGCGCCATCAAACGTTTGCAACTCGAAACCGACCTGCGCAAAGCCCTCGAGTTGAACCAGTTCCGCGTTTACTACCAGCCCATCGTCTCCTTGCACAACGGCCAGATCGTAGGGTTCGAGGCGCTCAGTCGCTGGCAGCGTCCGGAGGGTCTGGTCATGCCGGGGGAATTCATCGCGGTTGCGGACGAGACCGGAATCATCCTGCCCATCAACCGTCAACTGCTTTACGACGCTTGCCGGCAAATCCGCACATGGCAGGCGCTTTTTCCGTCCGATCCACCCCTCACGATCAATGTAAACATCACCCCAAAACAGTTCGCGCAACCGGATCTGGCCTCGCAGATTGGCAAGACTTTGCAGGAGACTGGACTCGATCCCCGCTGCGTCAACCTGGAGATCACGGAGACGATCGCCATGGCCGATGCCGAGCGGTCTGCCGTGGTGCTCTCCGAGCTAAAAGCGCTCGGCGTTCATCTCGACATCGACGACTTCGGCACCGGCTACTCCTCCCTCAACCGCCTGCAGCGCTTCCCTGTGGACACGCTAAAGATCGACCGCGCTTTCATCTCGCGCATGGACACCGACCCCGCAACCCACCAAATCGTCCGCATCATTGTCATGCTCGCCCACGGACTCCGCCTGAAGGTGGTTGCGGAAGGTGTCGAGACCCAGGCGCAGGTGGACCTGCTCAAGGAGATTGGCTGCGAACTGGCCCAAGGCTACCTCTACTCCAAGCCCGCCGCTGCCGACGCCATCGAGCAGCTTCTAAGTATCAACCGCGCAGCAAACGTCTCCGCACCGAAAACGGCTACTTCCAAGTCATTCGTATCTTAGCGACTTGATGGGTTCGAGGCGCGAGGCGTAACCCGAAGGGCAAAGTCAATCAAAGCCTCGGGGATGGCAGGACCTCCCAGGGATAATTGACCTAACATCGTCGTTACACCCCCACTGGCCGGGAACGGCCAATTCTCGATAAGTGCTATCGCTGTTAACGACAGTTCTCTTCCAATCTGCTGGCTCTGCGCGTAGATTGCCAATATGAAAGCGCTGAAACTCGTCTTCTCTGTTTCGCTATTGTTCGGCGGTTTGTCTTTTCCTCGTAATGCTGGCGCACAAGCAACCTCAATCGAAGGGAACAGCAAGAGCGGCAGCATCTGCGTTCTGCCAAATTCACCTGAGCCGCTTGAAAAACTCCTTCCGAGGTGTTTCAAGCTCAGAATTTCCTTTGTAAGTTGTTGAATCTTCGTTCGCCGCGGGCGCTAAAATTTGCTGAAATTACTGCTTCGGTTCCTTTTTCAACAGCCACGCCTGTTAGCAACTGTTATGCCGAGACGACACGCCGCTGCACCGGCCCTTTGCCATGTATTTAGCCTTAGCTGCTCCACTGGAAAATCCAGGTCAAAATCCCAGGCGGTTCACAATTTGTAATGATCCCCCTCGCGCTTCATCCAAGTCAAAATCTTCTCGCCGACAGGTTGCATCGCGCCCCACGCTTTGCAAAAAGCGCAAGGGGTGGGCAACCTCGTCAAAACCGCCGCTCCGGTGCAGGGCCCCTCGACGTTGCGGTGTGCAGGATGTTGCATCTTGACGGCTAGTCTGGGCCGAGCGATAATCCCGGCTGCTGTCGTGGCCTCATGGTCCCTCCACCTTCCGGTCAGGTAGGCCGGAGCCGGTCGCACGGCGCGCAAGTTGCTCCATGGCAAACTTGCACACTGAAGAATTCCCAGCGACGAGGGCGGTTTACTTTCGGGCTGGCGCGAAGCCGGAAAAGGAGACACTGTGGAAAAGCTCAGTTTAGCGAAGATGACTTGCATCGTGTTTGCATTTTGCGCGACAAGCGCAATTTTCTCACCAGCGCAAGCCTTCACCTCTCTGGCGAGTTTCAACTCCACCGGCGGCTATGATCCAAACCCAGGTCTCGTCCAGGGTATCGACGGAAATTTCTATGGAACAACCGATAAAAGCGACTCGGGCAACGGCTTCGGCACGGTCTTCGAAATCACCCCATCTGGAACATTGACCACGCTGGGCAGCTTCAACTATAGCGACGGCGCAAACCCGACCGCCGGACTGGTGCTAGCCACCAACGGTAACTTCTACGGAACAACCTCGACAGGCGGAGCCAACGCCGCTGGTGTGATCTTCGAAATCACGCCGGCGGGTACGCTGAGCACGGTCTACAGCTTTTGCTCCGTAATTAGCAGCCAAGGACTCTGCGGTGACGGACTGGGATCGAACGCGGCGCCGGTGCAGGCTGCCAATGGGGACTTCTACGGAACCACCGCGACGGGCGGGGATGGGGCCGGTGTCGGCGGCACGGTCTTCAAGATCACCCCGGCGGGCAAGCTGACCACGCTTTACAGCTTCTGCCCTCAATATCCGTCGTGCGGCACTGACGGCCGATTTCCACAGGGGTTGGTGCTAGCCACCAACGGGAACTTCTACGGGACAACGAACGGGGGCGGTGCCAACAGCTTTGGCACGATCTTCAAAATCACTCCGGCGGGCGTACTCACCACGCTCTACAGCTTTTGCTCCCTAAAGAACTGCGCAGATGGCACCACCCCGATCACGCTGGTGCAAGCTGCCAACGGGAACTTCTACGGCACGACCTCAACGGGCGGGTTTTACAGCAACGTCGAGTGTCAGATCTACGGCTGCGGCACGATCTTCAAAATCACACCGGCGGGGAAGCTGACCACGCTGTACACTTTCCACGGCATTGACGGCGCTTCGCCCAGTGCGCTGGTGCAAGCCACCGACGGAAACCTCTACGGGACATCCGGGTCAGCCGGGTCTAACAGCGAAGGCACGGTCTTCGAAATCATCGCAGAGCGAAGGCTGAGCAGACTGCACACCTTCGACTTCAACGACGGCGCAGGCCCGAACGGGCTGCTGCAAGCCACCGACGGGGACTTCTACGGGACAACCTCGGCAGGCGGGGCCAATGCGGTTGGCACGATCTTCAGCTTGTCGGTAGGGCTTGGGCCGTTCGTGGAAACGCTTCCCGCCACCGCCAAAGCCGGAGCGAAGGTCACTATCCTGGGAAACAATCTGACGGGCACGACCAGTGTTAGCTTTAACGGTACCGCGGCAAGGTTCACGGTTGTCTCGGATACCGAAATCAACGCAGGGGTACCAACCGGCGCAACCACCGGCGTGGTCGAAGTGGTGACTCTCAGTGGTACGCTCCGCAGCAACGTTCCATTCCGGGTGGCGCCGTGACACTCTGAGCCGTTCGGAATGAAGATCTGAAGCCACCTTTCGCAGGCGGCTTTTCTGTCGAGGCAGTTTCGTTAGAGACCCAATAGGGTGGTCTCAAGACCGTCTGTTTGATTTGCTGTTGTAACATCGCGATTACGCTCATTGACCGGAGCCGGAATCATTCGTATCGTAGCGACTTGATGGGTTCGAGGCGCGAGGCGGTGTCCCAATACCTGGGGCACCGGCGTTCTTGTGCTGTTTCCATGGGTCTCTCTGAGATGCGCTAGGCCCCCACAAGCTGCTCCAGCGCAGGTTTGTCGTGGATAATCAAGGTAGAACCCTTTAGTTCGACTATGTCTTTCTTTCTGAGCTCCGAGAGTGCCGGCTTCATTGCAGTTACGCCAGGTCTATCGTTGCTCATCCCGCTCCGACCGTGCGCTTGCACATCTCCGCCGATAGCCCCACGCACCTCGGCTCGTCGCAGCAGCGGCTGATGGCGGTCAGGTTGCCTTGTCTCTGGACAGCTTCCTGCGTGGCATCGTTGACGCACCACACGCACTTCTGTTGACATTGGCTTACGGGGAAGTACATCACTTTGCTCATAACGCTCCTTGCACAGCGCAAAGGCTGTCTGATTTCGCAAGGAACCATCACCCCTTACGGGGCGCATCGGAAGTATGCGAGAGGAGACTGTTTCAGACTACTCTCTTCCCCAGCAGCGTGCTGGGAATAACACTCGCTCCCCTGGTTGCTTTGGCGATGGTGGCTGTGGCCACTTACGGCGAGTGGGCACGGGTTCGCCATAAACGCAGAGTTAAGCCTATAACGATGCTCAGCAGGGCTAAGCTGCGGCTCGGCTCCGGTGACTTCCAGCACAGGGTACGCCCTTCGGCAGAACCGAAGCATGTCTTACGCTGCTCGTATGGGAAGCGCAGACAAAGGCCTCACGTCCATGTTCGCTGACTTCCAGATAGTCGGCGATCCCTTGGCAGTTTGAGCGATTACAAAGAATCAGTTGATCCGGTGGATGGTCAAGGCAAAAGTATTCCATGAAATCCTCCAGTGAATGTGAGTCCGTTAAAACTGCACAGGCAAAGTGTGAGCCTCTGTTCGGCCCGGGATGAGAAACAAACGGGAGGCGAGATAAGCTGCCTCCCATTTCTCTCACTGACTACCGGTCTTATGCGGCCTTGCCCTGAACCTTGGCTTCGAGGGTCTTCTCGCTGCCAACATTCACCTTGATCTGCTTGGGCTTGGCTTCCGCCTTTTTGGCGAGCTTGATCTTCAGCACGCCCTTGTCATAGTGGGCGCTCACTTGCCCGGAGTCGACGGAACTGGGCAGCGTGAACGAACGGGTGAAGCTTCCGTACTGCCGCTCGACGCGACGGAAGTTCTCCTCTTTCTCTTCCTTCTCGATCTTGCGCTCACCATGGACGGTGAGGGTGGTGTTCTCGATGCGGACATCAATGTCTTTTTCATCGATACCCGGAACTTCAAGCTTCAGAGTGATGTTGTGTTCGTCTTCGTAGATGTCCACCGGCGGTGCGAAGGCGGTGGTCGTCAACGCCTCTTCCGTGCCTTCGGGGTTATAGAACTCGCGGAAAAGACGGTTCATGCGATTCATGCGGTCTTGCACGGTGGACAACTCACGGAAAGGCTCCCAACGGGTCAATAGGGTCATAATATAGTTCCTCCTTGGAGGTAATCTAAGGGGGAGAAAACTTCAGATGGGCTGACTTAGTTCAGAGGACCTGAAAGAGTAAGGAAAGGTAGCTTGCTCAATTGCAAGGCTAAGCTTCTGCGCAACCGTTGTCAAACCAGCGCAGCTTGTGTTGGCCGACGCCGCGACCGGCGCATCGGCTCACGCTGCTGCTCCGCTACGCTGGCGCCGGTCGTCCGACCGTGGTGCGAGCCTGTACGCTCGTTCGAGGATCGGCACCAGCCGTTCCGGCAGTTCGCTCTTCATCACGTATTCATCCACCAACCACAACACAGTTCGGGCGTCCATTGCCTCATCCTCCTCTCGATATGGATACAAGCCGAAGGAGGTCCTTCATCCCAAAGTCAAGTAGCTCAAAACGCGCCTGTCTGTTCAAAATTGACCACTTTTCGTCAGAATGCCCTATGGAGTGGCCATTGCCGATGTCATCGGGATAAGGAGGGAGAGTCTCAAGCCAACCCGGCTCTGGAAAAGCGCTCAGGCATTTATGAGTTGGCTTAAAGCGTTCTTCTCGACAGCCGGGAGGGGAAGCGCCACGCGGGCAGGTTGCATGCGATTCGCGCAAGCCCATACGAAGGTCCGCATATAAGACTGCGCTACCTGGTTCCAGACCATGTGGCGTGCGTAGAGCGTAAGCACGCTCGCGCATTGCCTGGCGGACCGCATCGTTGTCCAAAAGTTCAATCGCCGTATCTGCGATAGCGGCTGGATCCTCGAAAGGAACCAGCGCCCCGCGCCCATCGCCCAGGAGTTCGGCGGCGTGCCAGTACGGAGTCGAGATGATCGCCTTCCCGGCGCCCAAGGCATACGCGAGCGTTCCGGATACGGCCTGTGCCTCGTAACGATACGGAGTGACGTAAATGTCGGCCGAACTGACCAGCGAAGCCATTTCTTGAGGGCTGACAGAACCGGTTGTGGAAGACGACGTTCTCCTCAACTCCCAGCTCCTTGGCCAAGGCCTGCAACTGTAGCCGGTATCGATCACCCTCGCGGCGTCTGACATGCGGGTGAGTGGCGCCTGCGATGATGTAGACAACATTGCTGTGCCGAGACAAGATGCGCGGCAGGGCTTGAATCACGCTTTCGAATCCCTTGTTTGGAGACAACAAGCCGAACGTGAGCAATACGGTCTTTCCTTCGGGTGAAAGCGAATCCTGGCAAAGAGCCGGCTTCCGCAAAGGGCAGGTCGGGGATGCCGTGAGGAATCAGGTCAATCTTTTCGCCGGGAACTCTAAATACATCTTGCAAAAACTGAGAAGAGTGCTCGCTCATAACAATAAGACGATCGGAGCGCGCGGCGATTTCTTGCATGACGATTAGTTGGTCGAGGTCTGGTTCACGAAGAACCGTATGCAGAGTTGTCACCACCGGCATTTTGAGGCGCTGCAGCAGCCGCAAAACATGGCTGCCGGCCTTCCCTCCAAAGATCCCATACTCGTGCTGCAAACACACCAGATCGACATTGCTGGAATTAAGAAAGTCGGCGGCTGCTTGATAGGATGAAAGGTCGCTCTCGGTTATCTCGAATCGCACGCGCGCAGGGTAGCTGTAGCGCGATTGCGGGTCATTGACGGCTACTACAAAAACTCCAGCGGCGCCGTACTCAACAGCAATCGCATCGCACAAATCTGTCGTGAAGGTCGCAATTCCACACTGTCGAGGGAGGTGGTTCCCGATAACCGCTATCCGCATTGGAAGCGACCGGTTGGGTGTCACTTGCACGGACGACGCTGATTTCTTTTCGAACGCGAGAGGACGCGCTGTGCGGCGCCTCAGGGTGTTCGGTTTCAAACTCGCGGAGCGGTCAGGCGCGGACATTGCAGGCTCCTTAACGGTGGGGTCGGGTTGGAAGGGACCGGAGACTGGGCGAGTGCGCCAGGAGGCTACACTGGAGCCTCCTGGCACTGGGACTCGTACTGCCTCTCTTCAAACCGCGGTTCGTCGTCCGCTCAGCAGGTTAATGACTAGAACCACCAACCCTACAACCAGGAGCAAGTGGATCAGGCCTCCACCGATATGCAGACTGAAACCCAGAAGCCATAAAACCAAGAGAACCACGAAAATCGTCCAAAGCATATGAAACCTCCTGTGCTCATTGGTGAGCACCCGAATGTGCGTCTTGCGACTTAATCCAAACGTCCGCAGGAGAACTGCTTCGCGCGGACAGAACAAGTGGGCAAAGGATGGGATTGGGCCGCCGCTTGAAATACGCAGTCGGCTGGAATGACAAACAGCGGCAGCCCAGTTCTGTAAGCGCTACTTCTGGTCCTTGTCTTTCGGCTCAGCTTTCTCTTCGACTCTGGCCCGAGCTTTTGCCCCGCGAATTTCCGCAAGGAACGGTTGAGCTGCGGCTGGAGCTGGCACTTTGCCCAACAGCAATTCCCGAGTTGTGACGTTGCCTCGGTACATCGCACGCCGTGAATCATTGTCCTGGCGGAGCGATGCACCTTCCAACGTGAGCCCGGCGAACGCACCCTTGGCGCGGGAGTAGGTCAGGATCTCTGTATCCATCTTCCAATCCGTACCCGCCTCGGCATGCCGTCCAACTGGACCCGCTGCCGCGGAAGCATCCCCTCCAACTTGGAAATTACTCTCCAGCAGCCTTTGCATTGCTTTGTCGTTCTGAAAGATCATTACCACGTCCACAGCTTCCACCCCGATCTGCAACCCCCAGCTTCCACCCGAAATCGTGATGAACGCCGGCGCGCTCCAGCCATTGGCGGTGCGGCAAGTGGCTACACCTTTGCCTCCTTTAGCTCCGAAGACAAACCCACCTTTGACCATGTGCGGTATAACGGCCACACACTTTGCATGCTCCAATACTTCTTCCGGGATTCCCTTGTCAGGCATCCCCATAATTTCGTGCATCACACTGGTGGCATTGTTTAGCCGGTCGGTGGCGTCTTCCTTCGCCGACCCTGCCCAGCACAACGTGCCGAGACCCAACATCGCAAGTGCGAATATTGCTTTTCTCATGGACAGCCTCTTTTCTGTGACCTGTGCGCCGCATCGGCTTCGTGCCGCGTACACAGTCGGGCAAATTCGTGCTTTAGAAATGCCGGCGTACCAGGTCGATTCCGACGTTACCAAATCAGGATTCAAGAAATCTGAGCAATAATGCTCATTTGCCACAGTGGGGCCGAGAACTTATCGGGGAAACGATGTAGTCTAGCCTGCTCTGGGGTTCCCAGTGTGAATCGTGATGGCCGTCACATTTCACGACATCTCCGCGCGTATTGTTGCCGCTTTTCCGGGATGAAGCTGAGCCCATTCCAGAGGTGTTCAATTTTGCTCAGACCTTGGAAAAGCACGAGAGTAAGAAAATGACAGCCCTCAAAAGAATCTCGGAAGAGCCACAATCCGCGCTTTACGAGGGCGAAGGAGAAATATGAAAACCAGCACGAAAGACAAGCTCAAAGGCAGCTTCCACGAAGTGAAGGGGACAATCAAGGAGGAGATCGGAAAGGCTACGAGCGACCGCAGTTTGAAAGCCGAAGGGAAAGCCGAAAAGAAGGCCGGCAAAGTTCAACAGCGGATAGGCGACGCTAAAGAAAGCGTCGCCAACTTGAAAGGGCAGCTGGCAGACCTGAAGAAAGCTGGATAGTACCTGCCGCATGCTCTTGAACTCACCGCCTGCTCGACCATGCCGTTGGTTGTCTGCGGTGATGCCCGGCTTCAGGTCGCTGGATGACACGAAACGCGAGCAGTCCAGCACCAGAATCGAGCGATAACAACGCGCCAATCGACCACGAAGGGAATTACCTTGCCGGGATGGGGAGGGTGCCCCTCGGGATCTGGTCATGGGTGATACGCTCTGCGAGCCTGGACGCGAACCTCGGCGCGTGTGCCTTAACAATTTGCCGGATGCCAGGTCTAAACGCGTGGAAGACGTTGATCCCCGCGTCGCTGCCAATCTTCGAACCAAAATTGTTGAATGTCGTCGAAGTGGATCGCGCCCAATATGGACGGTGAGCAGTAGCGCTAGCGACCGAAGTGAGCACCCTGAGGAAATACGAGGTGTTCAGCCTCCCCTTCCCGGAGGGGTCACGCGTGACAAGAATGCGCGAAGCGGCGCAAGAGGCCCGGCCCATAAAGCTGCCACTGGTCGAAGCGTAATAAGGTGGGTCCTGCTCAAGCAACGGCGGATACAGGTACTTACGAGGAAACGCGCCGGGCTGTTTTTGAGTAAACGCTACTTGATAGTGAGCGGTTAAGCTGGGCTGCGGCCCCGGAGTGGCGTCTCCCAGTTCTGTTCCGCGCATTGCGCCCGCGCTGACGCCAACCGCGTCAAGTGTGAAAGGGGAGCCCGCTTCGTCGACGAATGTGTGAAATCTCTCTGCTCGTCCTGGAGGCTGTACCGACGACGGAGCATCCGGAAGTGAACTCCACGTACGCATCTCCTGGCGCTGCACTTGGGGTGAGTCTGAGCCGCCAAACTGTGATTCCTCAACCAAGTCGCCCAAAGGACGTTTCTGGCCCAAGGCCGCACAAGCAGCCAATAGAATAAGAGAAACGACCGTGACTGGCGCAGTTCTCTTCACCATGGCTCGCTCCTGCAAACCGGCAAGCGATTTTCCGGTTCCTCAGCGATTCGGCTATAAGCACACCTCGACGTTAGCACTCCACGCGGCATTCGTCTGAGCAAGAGTGCTCAATCCCGCAAACATCGTGTCCGTTACGGGTAATATCGGCCGCAGACTCAATGCAACCAGTCCGTCACGGTGTGAGCGAGTTTGCCAGCGCTCGGATCTGGTTGGGAAGAGTGCGCAATTTTGACCAGTTTTTTGAAGCCCTTCGTTCCATGATCGAAATTGCGAGGAACCAACCGGCTGCAATAGCGAGGCGGATCTACGAGCCGTTCATACGGTTCGTCTCACCGAAAAAATGCGGCATGAATAACTGGATCAAAACGTGTTACGCACGGGCATCTCCATCGGTTGTGAGATCGATACACGGCACCGTGCCCCTCGCATTGGCGATCATCCTGCTGAACGTATTCGCACGTACTCAGTCCGTTCCCAGCAGCCAAGTGTCGGCCAACGACCTGGCACGGCGAGTGGTTGCTCACGAACTAGACTTCCAAGCCGACCTCACCAACTGGATGTACCGGCTAGAAAAAGAACAGTCCGGGAAGAAACAGGTCGAGGAAATTATTGAGACAAAAGTAGGTTCTCTCAGTCGACTCTTATCTATTAACGACCGCCCCCTTACCGCGAAACAACAGTTGGAAGAGGACCAGCGTGTGCGGGAGCTAATGACCAGTCGTAGTGCACAACAAAAGTTGCGGCGTGCTCTAGAGGCGGAGACCCTGCAGGGTAGACGGCTGTTCAAGATGCTGCCTGATGCATTTGTGTTCAACTACGCGGGTGCTGAGGGAAACCTGGTGAAGCTGAGCTTTAGGCCAAACCCGAATTTTCACCCGCCATCCATGGAGGCCCGCGTCTTCCACGACATGGAAGGCGAGATGTGGGTCGACTGCAAACAGGAGCGGCTGGCTGGGTTTGATGGTCATCTCACACAGACCGTGAAGTTCGGTTTCGGCCTGCTGGGACACTTGGACAAGGGAGGCCACTTTGAGGTTAGGCAGGAAGAAGTTGTCCCCGGCCATTGGGACATGACTACCATAAATGTGGAGATCACAGGAAAAGCTCTCTTGTTCGCGACCATCGGTGTGCGAAAAAGCGAAACCCATCGGGACTTCCATCAGGTATCCGATGATTTGACGCTTACTGGGGCCGCGGACGTGCTCAAAAGCCACGTAGTTGTAGCGGATAGTCGCTAGAAAAAACAGATGACTTATTGTTGTTGGCTGTCGTTTTCAGCTTGAAGTATTTTCTCGCGGTCTCCCCGGCCGCTTTCAGGAGCGGCAACTCTCTTGGCAGCCTTCCAGGGTGTCTTACGTGTTCGCCCCGAACCTTCAGCCCATTTTATGGCTGCCGAAGGCTTACCTTGTGTAGTCTCGGAGCCAGACTCGTCGCGAACCTCTGCTGTGATTCCGAGTTTACCGGCGGTCTGGGTATCAAGCTGGCCTGTAACCGGAAGATTCTCAGCCTTCTGGTACGCGCGAATACTGGCTCGGGTCCGTAGACCGAACACGCCATCGACCTTGCCGCGATAGTGTCCTTGATCCTGCAGACTCTGCTGCATCTTGATTACATCGTTTGGATTCGCCCGCCCTGGCATTCCTTTGCTGAGGCTCGATCCCGAAGGGAGCGGCGTCGGGTGTGGTCCCGAGATCCCTATCGTCAGCAATAAGAAGGCGATTCCAGCGCATGCGGCTTTACCAGCTAAGAACATTCCTTCTCCCCGATTTGAACACCGCCAATAGGTTCGCTCACTCGATCTAGTAATACTGTGCAAAATGGCTCATGTCGGGAGCCCTTAAACAGAGTCCCGCCTCAATCCCTGCTTTGTAAGACCTGGAACCATCCACAAAAACGCACAGCGGCATGTAGTTTTTCGCATTTACGTTGTCCAAGGAAAAAATTAAAATGAACGTAGAAACGTCGTTGTTCAGGCAGAAGGAGGTGGCTATGTCTTCTGCTCGCCAACCTAACGGTTTCCCTGGCACAAGAAAACGTCCACCAATCTCGAAGCGACCCGTTACTACCAAAGCTCGTAATGCGCTGGCCCCAACTGTAACGGCCAAAAAGACGCTCGATTTCGATCCCCATGCATTCCTCGCAACCATCGGCGAGGGCAGGAAATCTCTCGTTTTCTCAAGGAAGCAAGCAATCTTTGCCCAGGGGGATGCCGCTGATGCGGTGTTTTATATCCAGACCGGCAAGGTAAAACTCACCGTGGTCTCGAAGACTGGCAAGGAAGCGACAATCGCCATATTAGGTGACGGAGACTTCTTCGGCGAAGGTTCACTTGCCGGCCAGACGCTCCGCATGGGCTCCGCAACCGCAATGACGGATTGCGCTATTTTGCGGATCGACAAGATAGCCATGACGGAAGCGCTTCATCGCGAACACGAAGTTTCCGACATGTTCGTGGCTTATTTGTTGGCGCGGAATATCCGTTACGAGGAGGATCTGGTTGACCAGCTCTTCAATTCGAGCGAAAAGAGGCTGGCCCGGATTCTTTTGCTGCTCGCTCATTTTGGCAAGGAAGGCAAACCCGAGACGGTAGTGCCCAAGATCAGTCAGGAGATGCTGGCGGAAATGATCGGCACTACCCGCTCGCGCGTCAGTTTCTTCATGAACCGCTTCAGAGAATTGGGCTTCATTCACTACAACGGCGGGCTACAAGTCCATAGCTCGCTGCTCAATGTCGTTCTGCACGACTAAGCTGTTCCTTTCCGGCCCAACACGGAGAAACCAGAAGGCAACGGCTCGGAGTGAGGTTGCGCGCGCGTTCCACGGCCAGTAGCAGTGCGTGCCGGCATGGACCGAATCGGCACACGGTGTTGCAAAGGAGTATTGTTTTGAGCAATTTTGAACAGTTTCTTGACCCCCAAGTATTGAAGATATGGGTGTTGAAGGTGAACGATGCCCCCATCGGCTTATCCGGAACTCAAAGGAGCCGTACTTCTTTGCATCGATGATAACGAGGACGTGCTGGAATGCGAGAAATCGTTCCTGGAGAGCTTCGGGTATACCGTTCTGACCGCTGCAAGTGGTGGCAAGGCACTGGAACTGGCCTCTACACACGCCGTTGACGTTGTAATCGTTGACTACTTTATGCCCGAGATGAACGGGCAGGAGGTTGCCGTCGAAATGCGACGCCTCAGGCCGCAAGCTCCAATCATCATGCTATCGGGAGCGGTGGACGTTCCTGAGCAGGCGTTGAAGTGGGTGGATGCTTTTGTGGCCAAAGATCGTTTGGCCAGCCATCTATTGCCCGCGATCAACCAATTGTACGGATGCGGATGCCTCGCCCCGCGTTTGTATTCCGCATGACGGCGAGAGAGGAGCCGCTTATGAAAATCTTGCATTCGCAGACTTGCTCCTGGTTGTGCTCGGCATCGCATCCCTAGTCGTATCGATTCCCACAGTGAACCTCTCGCCGCCCGGCCTTAGTGCGTTGCCAGGTAAGTCCCAGTTACATATCCGAGAGTACCGCCTACCAGGACGTCCGAGGCGAAATGCTTCTTCCCCCCGACTCGCGCGAGGCTGACGCCCGTCGCTAGCCCGTAAACACTCCACTGGAGCCAACGCTTATTCGGGTAACGATGGGCGATAACGCTCGCGAATGCGAAGCTGGTCGCGGCATGTCCTGAAGGAAACGATCTGCCGCCCTCCCAGAACTCGGCGTGAGTGTTTCGATCATAGGCATATTGGCGGTTGGTCGCCGCTTTGATCCCTAAAGTCATCAAGGACGCGGCGCCCATAGCTTCGAGAGCAGTGAAGCCAGTGTTTGCCGCATAGGATGAGCGATGCCCGGAGCAACCCACCAAGTACATCAGCCCTGCTGTGCCTAGCTCGAAGCCTAGACCAACGTTTGATCCCCGCGACGCGGCCTGCGCGAATGAGGGCGATCGAATGTGGCTGTTGATGTGATCGTCACTCGATGCGATTAATAGCCCGGTGGCTGCCGCGATTGGCAATTCCCATTTGAGATTGCGCGGCCGGATAGCATTACGAGGCGCCGCCGCAAGGCCATGACCGAATGTGGATGTGGTCTGCGGCAGCTGGCCTGCGATCTGCCGGCATCCGCCATCGCTTGTGCCCGCTGGGTTTTGTGCTGCCGAACTCATGGCTGTACCTAGCACAAGAACCAGCAGCGGCCCGCGGATTAAGCCAAATTGCATATCTTCACATCCACTAAGCGAGAAAAAAGGGCACCCTTTGAAAATTCAGGATGCCCGGAGTGTTCAATCTTAGTTGAAACTCCACTGTTACTGCGGGCGTTTCTCTTCCTGCTTCGGCTGTTCCTTGGGCTGTTCCTTCTGCTGCTTCTTCTCTTCCGGCTTGGCAGCGGGCGGGCTCTTTTGCTGCTGCGGTGCGGGTCGCGTTTCCGCAGGAGCAGGAGTGTGTTGGGGCTGCGAACGCTCGACCGACGGAGGAGTTTGCGGCCGCTGAGCAGGCTCGTTCCGGTTCGGCTCTGGCTGGCTCTTCGGTTGGGCCGTCGGCGGACGGTTGGCCTCCGGCCGATTGTTCGGCTGGGCTGCGGCCGGACGATTGGGCTCAGCCCGGTTCGGTTCCGGCTGGCTCTTCGGTTGAGCCGTCGGCGGAGGGTTGGCCTCCGGTCGATTGTTTGGCTGGGCTGGGCCGGACGATTGGGCTCAGCTCGGTTCGCTTCCGGCCGACTGTTCGGCGCCGGCTGTTCGGGGCGCGCGGCGCTGTTCTCCGGATGGGCAGCCGGCGCACTGGCCGTTGGCTGAACTGCGGCACGGTTGTAAGGCGTCCCGGCCTGTTTGGCCGGCACGACGGCGCGGTCGCTGAACGCTCCAGGCTTGGGAGTCGCGGCGACTGCCGGGGTGCCATGGTTCACTGAAGCCCGCAGTTCTGGTTTCGCGCGGGCTGCCTGCGCGTGTTGCGTTTGAACAGCCACAGGCGGGACATGCCGCTCATGTGCCGCAGTCTCTTCTTGAGGCGTTGGACGCGCGCTGATCCCACCAGTGCCACCGTTGTAGCTGACGCGGTTCACCGAGGTGTTGTTGATCACGGTGGTGTTGTAAACATTATGAATGTTGGTGATGTTCACGTTGTTCACCGAGCGGTTGTAGTAGAACTGTCCGCTCTGCCACCGTCCGCCCTGATAGCCTTCACCGAAGTATCCGTAGCCGTAACTGATTCCTCCGTAGAAGCCTACTTGCTGACCCCAGTAGCCATCATAGAAGACGTATCCGTTGCCGCCCCAGCCCCAATAGGCTGGAGTCCAGAGCAGACCGGGTTCGGGAGCCATTACCCACGTGCCCGGCACCCAGTAGTAATCGTCGTCGGCGTAAGCCCAGTACCCAGGTGTCCAGAGATAACCGTCGCCGG
>CAWIIH010000006.1:0-320000 GCA_963836115.1 uncultured Acidobacteriaceae bacterium
GAACGACCAACGACTAACGGCCAACAACGCCCTCTACCAACATATATCGACGTACATCGATATACTCCTCCGCTGGAACGCCCGCATCAACCTGACCGCCATCCGCGACCCGGAAGAAATAGTCACCCGCCACTTCGGCGAATCCCTATTCGCCGCCCGCCACCTCTTCCCCGCTGCTGCCCGTCAAAGTCAAGACAGAAATAAAATCCTCTGCGTACTCAGTGTCCTCTGCGGTGAAAGCTTTTGACGTAGCCGACGTAGGCTCCGGCGCCGGCTTCCCCGGCATCCCCATCAAACTCTGGGCCCCCAACATCGCCCTCACCCTAATCGAGTCCAACCAAAAGAAAGCAACCTTCCTCCGCGAAGTAGCCCGCGCCCTTACATTGACGGACATCAATATACAAAACGCCCGCGCCGAAACCCTCCCCCCATCCACCTTCGACGTAGTAACCCTCCGCGCCGTCGAGCGCCTAGCCAACATCCTCCCAGTAGCCGCCAACCTCCTGGCCCCCCAAGGACGCCTAGCCCTGCTGATCGCCTCCTCCCAGCTAGATGCCATCCGTTCCACCCTACCAAGCCTCGCTTGGGACCATCCGATCCCCATCCCCCAGTCCCAATCCCGCCTACTCCTAATCGGTCTCAGGAACCAATAGAGTCAACAAGTGGAGTCAGATAGCCATCCTAGGCCACAATAGCGGTATAGCTGCGACAGCTTTGATAACCATAGATGGGTAAAGTGGTAAAAAGCATCTGGTTTGTGAGTGATTGTGTCAGTCATCCCCTTCCGAAAGCTATCCAATGTTCCAACCGGAACATTATGACGTTATGTTCCAACTGGAACATTGTTACGATGTGTTCCGATCGGAACATTACGACGTTATGTTCCAACCGGAACACTAGAAGCATAACCGCCCCGCTCTCCTCGTCCTCGGACAGGGATCGCTCCAATGTTCCCGCCGGAACATTCAATCTCTTTTAGCGAGACGACGATCAGGAAGCTCCAAGAAACGCCTGAGTGTTCCGGCCGGAACATTGGACACGTTTTGCACACAAATTCAACTCTCGCATGGTAATTCGACCTTGCATTCGAAATGCTAATCGCACTATTCTGCCAACAGCTCTGGCTCCTCGACAATTTATGGGACGTGTCATCGCTGTTGCCAATCAGAAGGGCGGCGTGGGGAAGACTACGACTGCCATCAACCTCGCCGCCTCCTTCGCGGCGGCTGAAGTGAACACACTGCTCATCGATTGCGATCCGCAATCGAATGCCACCAGCGGCCTTGGCTTGGTGAAAGATCCGGAACGTGTTTCTACTTACCACTTGCTTCTAGGTGCAGCCTCCAGCGAGGAAGCGCTGGCGACGACTGAACTGGAACAGCTCTGGCTGATCCCCTCGCACAAGAACTTGATCGGGGCAAACATTGAGCTGGTGGAGGCAGAGCGGCGCGAATACCGCTTGCGGGACGCGATCGCGCCACTGCGTGATCGCTTTCAGTACATCGTGCTGGACTGTCCTCCGGCGCTCGATCTGCTGACGCTGAACGCGCTGGTGGCGGCCGACTCGGTGCTGATTCCTATGCAGGCGGAGTACTTTGCACTTGAAGGAATCAGTGAGCTGATGGACACAGTGGAGAGGATTCGCGTGGAGTTGAACCCGGGGCTTGAGATTGAAGGTGTGGTGCTGACCATGCTGGATGAGCGGACCAACCTGGCGCAGCAGGTGACGGCTGAGCTGAGAAAGTTTTTTGGGGCGAAGGTGTGTGCGACAACCATACCGCGGAACATACGGCTGGCGGAGGCGCCTAGCCATGGGCAGGCGGCGCTGGTGTACGATCCGCGATCGAAGGGGGCGGAGAGTTACATCCGGCTGGCCAAGGAAATCTTAGGGCGGCTTCCGGCGTCCGGCCTCGGGCTTCCGGGCGCGGAGATGGATAAGACGGCTTGATACATTTATTTTTATCGATGTATATATTGATTAACATCGATATACCGAAAGGGCTGTGTTCCGCGGGTGCGGCTGGGAGCCGCGCCATTTTAAGACAAGGGCAAGAGCTTTAACACAGAGGACGCAGAGGTTCACGGGGGACATTGGTGATGACTACTAGTGCGGCGGAGAAGGTGGCGGGGCAAGCGGTTGCCGAGAAGAAAGAGGAGAAGGCGGAGAAGCGACGGGCTTTGGGGCGGGGGTTGGCTTCTTTGCTGCCGGGACCGCGGGTGGTTCGTCCTAGTCCCGAGTCCCGAGTAGCTAGTACCGAGGCTGGCGTTGGTGCGGCTGGCGCTGAGGTCGGTGGTGGTGTCGGCGAACAGCAGATTCCTCGCTTCGCTCGGAATGACAAGAATGATGCGGATGACAAGAGTGGTGGTAACTACAAGAGTGATGGGGTTGTGGGTGCTCTTGAGCCTCCGGTTTCACCGGAGATGGAAGCAAGTCGGACAGGAGTGTCCGACCCACACGAGCAGGGGTCGTCTCCCACATTTGAACCGTACTCGGCTGACGAGGTGATTTCGATTCAGGCTGTGGCTGAGGATCGCGTTGTTGGGAACCGGGTGGTTCACGTTCCGCTCGATGTGATCGAGAAGAATCCTTATCAGACGCGGTATGTGTTTGACGAGGAGATGCTGGGGGAGTTGCGGGATTCGATCAAGGAGCACGGGGTGGTGCAGCCGGTTGTGGTGCGCCCGGCGGAGGAAGAGGGGCGCTACATCCTGGTGCTGGGCGAGCGGCGGTTGCGGGCTTCGAAGATGGCGGGGAAGGAGACGATTCCGGCGTTGGTGCGGCGGCTTTCGCCGCAGCAGGCGGCGGAGATGACCGTGCTGGAGAATGTGATGCGGGAGGACTTGAATCCGATCGAGCAGGCGGAGGCTTTCCGCGTGCTGAGCCTGGAGTTCAAGCTGACGCAGGAGCAGATTGCGGACCGGATTGGAATGTCGCGGGAGACGGTGTCGAATTACATGCGGCTGTTGCGGCTGCCGCGGAAAGTCATGGACTATATGCTGTCGGAGCGGCTTAGCTTCAGCGACGCCCGGGAGATTTTGCGGCTGGAGAATGACGACTACATCGAGGCGGTCGCGGAAGAAGTAGTTACGCATAAGTTGAAGTGGGATCAGATTGAAGACCGGGTGATGCGGATCAACGGGTCGTTTCCGCTGCTGCCGGGGCAGACCCTGCCGGGAGAGAAGAAGAAGAGCGGAGGAGCGCGGTGGATGGATCCGAATGTGCGGGCGGCGCAGACGGATATGGAGCGGACTCTGGGGATGCGGGTGCGGATTCGGGACCGGCATGGGAAGGGGAAGATTGTGATTGAGTATGCGAGCGTGGATGACTATGAGCGGGTGGTGGAGATGTTGCGGGGGAAGAAGAAATGACGCGCTAGCTCAAGTGCGCAGAGGCTTTCAGGTCGGATCCGCTTCGTTCCTTCCGAATGGCGCGAACTTCGACTCGATATCTGCTTTAATCCCGTCGTGATTGTCCCAGGGACGGCACCGAGGCTGCTCCCGATCCACTGCACAGTGTCTGCGAATAGCGAACCAGTCTCTAGCAAGCGCAACCAGTCAGTGGAACGCAAAGCCCGCTCCACTATTACCACCCTGGTTCCCCCAACACTCAAACCAACCCCAGTGTTCAAGATTCCACTCCCATCAATCGCCAAGCGCAGCAAGCCGATAAACCAGCCCCGCCAGCCCCGACAAATCCCACCCGTTAACTCCGCAGATTCGTACCAATCAGAACTACCCTGTGAACCCCTGTGCCCCCTATGTTAAGAGGTTTTCGACGCCCAAAGAAAAAGAGCGGCCGCAAAGCCGCCCCTTTCTCGCAACTAGGTACTAGGTACTATCGCCCAGCAGCCGCTGCCGCCGGCATCATCCCAGCAATCGCCATCCCTTCAATCCGCGCCAGCACATTCTCCACGCTGGCCCCAGTGTCCGTACAAGCATCCACATAAGGATGCCGGCTTCCATCCGCATGCATCACCAGCACACTAACCTCCGCGTGCGCTTTCTTCGCCGCATACGGCAGATGATGCCGATCATTCCGGCTAAGCGTCGGTCCCAGGACCACCAAGTCGAACCCGCCTTTGCCGATCGCCGCCTCCACCGCCTTTCGTCCCACTGCCTTCTCCACCGTGTGCCCGGCCTTCTCGAATGCCGCTGCCGTGGCCGCCTGTGCCTCCGCATCTCCTTCACCATAAAGAATTCTTAGTTTTGCTGCCGTCGCCATGAGTGTAAGTCCTCGCTCGGTACCGGCGTCACCTCCCGGTACTCGCCACTCACGGTAGCAACCACCCCAGCCTCTGAGTACATCACCGAAGACCAGCACCGAACGGGGACAGCAACACTCATGTAGAGACAGCCGCCTCGGCTGTCCGGCTAGGGCGAAGCCCGGCCGCACCTCAGAAGCCCCCCCGCAATGCACCACAGACCCGCCCATCCTCCCCACCCAGGATGACAACTCAAATCCTCTTCCCCTCCACGACTTTCGGCGCTACACTCTTGGCCCAGAGAGGTCTCGCATGTTCCCCGCTCGCCTGGTCGCCGCAGTTCCCGTTCTCATCGTCGCCACTGCCGTCTGCTCGGCGCAGCAAGCCCCGTCCACCGCCACCTGCAATCTCGAGGACGGCCGCCAGGTCCGCATCAATTACAATCCTGTCAGCGCCAAGACCGACAAACCTCCCAACGGCAAGCCCTGGACTCCCGGCGGATCTCCCATGACTCTCTTCACCGAAGCTCCCCTCACCTTCGCCGGCTCCACAATCCCCATCGGCGCCTATACCGTTTATCCCTTCCCCGGCAAAGACAAGTGGTCCCTCGCTGTCAACAAGAACGTTACCTCCGGCGCCGCCTACGACGAGAAACAGGACATCGCTCACGCCGCCATCGAAACCGACCCCATCACCGAAGCCTCCGCCGCCCTCGAGGTCGCCTTCGCCCACGTCGGCTCCCGATGCACCCTCCGCATTTACTTCGGCAAAACCGCCACCTTCGCCGAATTCATCGCCAAGTAGCTGCCGTACCCAAAGAACCGTCATCTTGAGCGGAGACATGCGCTACCCGAGGCGAAGCGCATGTCGGAGTCGAAGGATCCCTGCCGCGGGAACTGCTGTATTGTGTGCGTGGGGTGTGTGACACAATTCTCTCTTCGTTTTTCTGAGACAATTTCCGCATGCGAATGCGCACCCTGCTACTCCTCCTCGCCGCCACCGCCGTAGCCCAGCCCAAGCCGCAAACTCATCCCTCCAACACCACCGAAAGTCTCCGCGGCGCAAGTGCGGTCTCGCAAAACATCGCGTGGGCCTCCGGCACGCACGGCGCCTATCTCCGCACCACCGACGCCGGCCGCACCTGGCTCCCTGCCCAGGTCCCGGACGCCGCCGCCCTCGATTTCCGCGCCGTAGTCGCCTTCTCCGCTGACGAAGCTTTCCTCATGTCCGCCGGTCCCGGCGACCAGTCCCGCATCTACCACACCGCCGACGCTGGCCGGCACTGGCGCCTCCAATTCACCAACACAAATCCCAAAGGCTTCTTCGACTCCATGCTTTTCTGGGACTCCAAGCACGGAGTAGTTCTCGGCGACCCCATCCCCGACGAAACCGGTAAACTAAAATTCGAACTCCTCCTCACCAGCGACGGCGAAACCTGGACCCCGATCCCGCCTTCTCAACTCCCACCCGCTATAGAAGGTGAAGGAGCATTCGCTGCCAGCAATACCTCCCTCGCCATCCTTTCCAACTCTGTCATCCTGAGCGGAGACACGCGGACCGCGAAGCGGACCGCGTGTCGGAGTCGAAAGCCTGCCCTGAGCTTGTCGAAGGGGACCCCTTGCGTCTTGTCGTCTCCTGCGACTCCGCAGGGATTTCTCGCCACGGACGCCTTGTCCACTCCGCCAGCACAACCGTGGAAGAGCGGCGCTTCAGCGCCGCGTAAGCTGGGAGAAAAAGAAGGGGCTTCCCCCGACCCCAACCTCTGGTTCGCCAGCGGAGGCACCGTAGCCCGCGTCTTCCACTCCCCCGACCGCGGACTGACCTGGCAAGTCTTCGACACTCCCATCCTCCACGGCCCCGACTCCGCCGGCATCTTCTCCATCGCTTTCCGCGACCCAACTCACGGCGTAATCGCCGGCGGCGACTACAAGCATCCCGACCAGGACGGCCCCAACCTCGCCTTCACTAACGATGGCGGCAAGACCTGGACCCTCTCCAAAATCCACCCCCAAGCCTATTTCTCCGCGGCAGCCTACGACCGCCGCCGCAGAAATTCCCAAGCACAAGCTCTGGACGACAGTCAGGCCCACGTCCGCCTATTCCTCGTAAGCCCAAAGTTCATTCTTGATTTTCGCCCACCCAAAAATCCCACCCGCATCAGCCCCAGCAAGAAATCCGCAATCCAATTCAACGCCGCAAGCCCCTACCCAGAAGGCGGAGCCCTGCTAGTAGGTCCCAAAGGCTCCATAGCCATAATCCCCTAACCCGCGTGAAGCCCTACCCTGTGACCCTCTGTGCCCCCTGTGTTTCAAGCTCTTGATCTTTTGTTCCCCCCAAAAGTCCACCCCCCAACGTTCCCCAAATATTCCAAACAACGCTTGCCCGCCCGCCCGAAACCCATTACCCTATGCACTGGCACCGGTAATGTTCGCCCCGCACCCCAACCTCGCGGATGACGTCAACCACGCCATCATCCAATCGGAAATCGAAGGCGGAGTCTTTCTCCACGATCTTCCGCCCTCCACCATCCTCCACATTCAAACCATGCACCACTGCTACACCGCCGTTCTCCTCGGAGGCAGCGACGCTCTCATCTCCGGCCATCCCGAATTCTGTCCCGACCCGGTTCAAGTAGCCATCGCCGGCTCCACTTGGGGAGGCTCCATGCTCAAGCTCCAGTACGTAGGCCGCGGCATGCATCTGGAATTTCGCCACCCCGAATACGCCACTCCCATCGTCACCTCGCCCATCCAGGAAATCCGCGACTCCCAACCCACCTCAGCCGCCCGCACCGTCAACTCGCTAAGCTACTAAGAACTCTGTCATCCAGAGCGAAACAAGTGCTTAAGCGAAGCGCAGCACTTGTGCAGTCGAAGGATCCCTATAATCCGCCACGAACCTCGATAGGCACGACCACCGCCCTACCTGCAGAATTTCTCCCTGCCTCCGTGTCTCCGTGGTAGATTCTCTTTTCAGGTAAGCGTTACAATCAATCGGCCATGACCATCACCACCCGCGAAGTCAGCCACGTCACTATCGTCGACATCAACGGACGCATCACGCTCGGCGACGAAACCGGACTTCTCCGCGACACCGTCCGCAAACTAATCGCTCAGGGCAAGAAAAAAATCGTCCTCAACCTTGCCAAAGTCGATTACATCGACTCTTCCGGCGTCGGCGAACTGGTCAGCAGCTTCACCACCGTCCGCAACGCCGGCGGCGAACTCAAACTCCTCGCCCTCACCAAGAAAGTCGAGGACGTCCTCTACGTCACCAAGCTCTACACCGTCTTCGACGTCAAAGACGACGAATTCACCGCCGTAAAATCCTTCGACTACTTCTTCGCCAAATAAAAATTCTTCACTTGGAAATAAGCTCTGTCATGCTGAGCGAAGTAGGATCGTCCAAAGGACGATCCTACGCAGCCGAAGCATCCCTAGCCCAACTTGAATGTCGGTGATCAAGGTGCATGTGTGGAGACGGGCGCATTCGCCCGTCCAGCCGCGAAGCGGCGAAAGAATGTGGGGGACAGCCGCCCCGGGCTGTCCCGGAGCGAGGCTCCGTTACGGGGTGGAGCAGGCCTTCAGGCCTGCGTTTGAAGGCAGACCCTCGATTGGGCTTCAGCCCCCGAGGTGTTCAGCCAGTTCACTAGAACCAAACTAGTTAACACTTCCGCACTCATCCCACTTACCCAACCAAGTCTGAATCCAACGATGCGACACCTCACCGCAGGGACGGCCCAGAAACCACTGCCATCCCACTCTTACCACCCTGATCCCCCCGCACTCGAAAAACGAAAAAGGCGCCACCAGGCCGCCCTCAAAACTAGAGAACAAGAAGAGAAACTCGCTACTTCTTCCCCGACGCTCGCACGCGAAACAAACGCCTCGATCACCCGGCACACGTGATCCTCCGGGATCAGTTCCTCCAGCGTCACCGGAAACAGCGTCCCCTGCGTTCTGCCGCCCTGAATATAAGCCATGCGCTTGTGTCCTGCCCCCGCTCGCATCTTCTCACTCTTTGTCGCCGCGTCAAGAGTCTCAACCGAGTTTCGTAACGGCCTCTCACGTGCGGGGCTAATGAATGTCGTCGCTGGGCGAGACTGAGCACTCCTGAGAAACTTTCTAGAAGCTAATCGGGCGCTGGTTCATCCAAAGCGATGTGCGGGGGCATTCCGTTTGCTGGAGTAGCTTGCTTCGCTTGCTGACAGCCCCTTCGGCTTGGCTCAGGGCAGGCGAGGCGGCTGTCGCTACATGGTCTCTTAACTTCTTCAAAATCTCTTAGGAGGTGGCTATGGGGGGTAGTGCGGGGTTTTTGCCGGAATTTGATTTGGAGATGGCGTCAACGCGGCGGACATTGGAGCGGATTCCGGAGGACAAGCTGGCTTGGAAGCCGCATGAGAAGTCGATGACGCTGGGGCGGCTGGCGGGACATATCGCGGAGCTGCCAGGGATGGGAGTAAGCGTGATGAAAGATGATGGACTAGACTTCGCCAACCGTCCGGCGGGGGAGCTTGCACGTAAGCCCACGGTGGCGGAGTCGCAGAAGCATGTGCTGGAATTATTTGACAAGAATGTTTCTGCGCTTCGGGCTGGGATTGCGGGGGCCAGCGATGAGCATTGGGCTAAGAAGTGGAAACTCTCGATGGGCGAGAAAACGTTTTACGAGGGGCCGCGCATGGGGGCGATGCGGAGGATGGTGATGAATCACGTGATTCATCATCGGGCGCAGTTAGGAGTTTATTTGCGGTTGAATGGAGTGCCGGTGCCGTCGGTGTATGGGCCTTCGGCGGATGAAGGGGTGTAGGAGGGTAGCGGCGCGTACCCGCCGAAGTCCGATGAGGCGATTTTGCAATAGTCATCGCCCGGAGAGCGCTCACTTGTCCAGCAAAACCTGGCGGATGCGCACGTCTCGCGGCTTGTTCCTGGTGGTAAAGTTTGCCTCATGGCCGACAACACAAATCCCGAAAGCTTTGAGGAGATTGTAGAGTGGGCATACGGCACCCTGCCACAGAAGATTAGGGACCTGGCAGATTTCCCCGGCATTCAAGTGGTTCACGAGCCTCCTGCCGACGTATTGGAGGACCTATCGAACAGAAAGAAATGGCGCCGTGGAACTGAGTTATTGGGATTGTACAGCGGCACATTTAGGACGAAACGGTCGCACACGCAGGTGAAGTATGCCCCTGACCTGATATTTGTTTTTCGTGGCCCCATTCTGCGGTGTTCAAAAGGAGATTTGCGCACCGAAGTGAAACGGGTAGTCTGGCATGAGGTTGCACACTGGCTCGGCTATGAAACCGAGGAGCAAGTGAAAGCCTTGGGTTTATGAGCCACCACTGGATTCTTGCCATTAGCATCAACTAGCAGGCTGCGGAAAAAGTCTGTTTTCATGGCAGCGCCTGAAGAGGCTGCGGAAAAACTCGGCGGAGCAGCGAAGAGCTTACCTCAGGCGCTGAAGCGCGGACCCGTTTCAGCGACTTAGCAGCAGGAGTGGAACTCGTGCCCTTCCCGAACCGCCTCGAACCGGAGTTTTTCCGCAAGCTGCCAGGGTTGTGAAGCGATGTTACAGCAGCTATCGACAGTAGCTTATGATGAGCAGGTGAAACACCACCACACACCTCGCACGGTCCGCCAGTATGGACGCCTCAAACTGGCTGGTGCGAAGGCGCATCGGTAACTGTCAGACTGTGTTTTCGCGGAATATTCAAGTACCCACAACGGGGTCAATCAGTAACATGGCGATTTTGCAACAATTGAGAATCAACAAACGTCCGCTGTCGCTGGACCGCGCCATGGTCGCTGTCCTCTCGTCAAGCCCTCACGCCATAAAGGCAGAACCGTTTTCATCGTGCCTATCCTGAGTGAACGGGTCGCGCAGGCATATCTGTAGGACAGAAGTTCTCCCTCCATGCAAAAAGTTCCGGTAACGCGGCTATGTTACCCCTTGCATCTTGCACAAAATACAGTTCGGCCCGGTTCGTGCTCTAGATTAAGCCAATCTAGACAAAAATAACTTGGAGGGATAATGCCCAGCGTACACATCGACACCTTAGGTGAGATGGCAATCGTTGAATGTGCGGGCCGATTTGTCCGCAATGACGCTGCTTTCAAATTACGGGATGCTGTTACGTCACAGACCAACGCTCGTGTTGTAGTTTTGGACCTCACGGAGATGCAGGCAATCGGCGGTGGCGGTTTGGGGACGCTATTGCTCTTGCAGAGATGGGCTCAGGACCACGATATTCGATTCAAGCTATTCAACCCCTCCGGGCCTGTGCTCGACAAGCTAAAGCACGTTGACTTTGAGATCGCCACTCTTGAGCAGAAATGAGTCTCCTCGGAGAAAAACCTTGTCCAACGAAAAAACAAATGAACCCACTTGATTCCGACCGGCCTTCTCGTGGAAGGCGATAGCGCTCAGAAGCCTGTCAATGAGTGAAATCGTGATTTTGCGTCAACCATCCATTGTCGCCAGTCGCTACGACGGTTCCCGGCGACTGCTTTGAAGTTTGTCGAACAATTCTCGAACTTCTGACTTGGACAAAGGAACTGAGGGTCGTCTTTTGAGTCGGCCAGAAATGCCATCTGGCAATTTTCTTCTAGAGCATCTGCATCCGGGTACCTTCCGTGAATCTGTGCCGTGTTCGTCCACTCCGCATCGATGACGAAACGATGTCATTTCGAGCCGAGTTCGCCATCATACTGCCGGATCACCCCGTAGCACTCGCAGGCGGAGGCTTCAAGTTTCTTGCGGTTCACGATCTTCACTGCGCCGCGGGTGTACTCGATGAGCCCCTTCTTCTGCAAAACACCAGCGGCCAAACTCACGCTAGGCCGATCTGTCCCTAGCATCGTTGCGAGAAAATCATGGGTAATGGGCAGCGCCCCTGAATCCACTCTGTCCTGAGTCATTAGCAACCACCGCGCAAGGCGCTGCTTAATATCGTGCAGCCGATTACACGCGGAGGTTTGTGCAACCTGCATACACCGAATTGCGGCATAGCGGTTCAACATCATTTGCAGGTGTGGAGTGGATTCCAGGGTATCCTGCAAAGCCCGGACTTTTACCCGAAATCCGTCGCCCGTGACTTGGACCACCGCCCGCAGAGGGCCCCTGTTTAGGCCAACCGCCGCCGGTATTCCCGTAAAGCCCTCATTGCCAACTACCCCAGCTTCGGCGCTCTTTCCATCCTTCATTACGACTACAAGAGAAATCAACCCTCGATTCGGGAAATAGGCAAAGTCCAGCCTTTCACCGGTCTCATGAAGGACGAGATGGTTTGGCAAGCGGATGTATTCGAGGTGAGGACGAAGGGAGTTGTACTCGCTATCGGAGATGGATAGAAGTATTTTGTTGCTGACTGGCTTTCCTGCGGCATTTGTCCGCTCGCCAGACTGCACGATTTGGAGTTCCTTGCGCGCCACAAGCGAGAACCGAAGAACCTCCAGGACAGAGGGATGAAACGCCCGTCGTAGTGCAGGAAACAGGAACTCTGCTGATTCGCGCTACCCGGTGGAGTATACAGGGGCAAACGCAACGCTTCGGTAGGGTATCTTACATTGGCCTCACCGCTGCGACGCGCAAGGATGGTCGACGCAGAAAACGTGAGCAACAGTTAAAGCGACTCCGCGTCACTGCAAACCAGGCTCGAAATCAGACGTTCCCGCGAACAAAACGTCTCCATGTATGTATGATGCCCAACAGACCATCACAATTGGCATGTGATATTAGTGTAACGGGGCAAACTATGGGTCCCCGTGCGGCGGCCAAGAAAGTCAGCAAATTCGATACCAAGACATTCCTTTCGACCCTCAACGGCGGCAGGAAAATCGTAGCCTTTGCCAAAAAACAGACGATCTTTGTTCAGGGCGATTCGTCCGATGCCGTTTTTTATCTACAGACGGGAAAAGTAAAACTCACCGTTGTGTCCAAGAGCGGGAAGGAAGCCACAATCGGCATTCTGAACGAGGGCGCTTTCTTCGGAGAAGGTTGCCTTACTGGGCAGCCGCGCCGCCTGTGCGCCGCAACCGCAATCACCGATTGCTCTGTGATGCGAATCGATAAGAAGTCGATGATGGAAGCGCTTCACCGAGAACATGCGTTTTCCGACATGTTCGTGGCATATTTGCTGAGCCGGAACATCCGATACGAAGAGGATTTGGTTGACCAGCTCTTCAATTCGAGCGAAAAGAGACTAGCTCGGATTCTGCTGTTGCTCGCCCACTTCGGCAAGGAAGGCGTGCATGAGACTCCAATCCCCAATATCAGCCAGGAAACCCTCGCAGAGATGATAGGCACGACGCGCTCGCGGGTTAGCTTTTTCATGAACCGGTTTAGGAAATTGGGGTTCATTGACTATCACGGCGGTGATGATCTCCAGATTCACAGTTCACTTCTCAACATCGTTCTCCACGACTAGAACCGCATTCCGCAAGTGAACGAGTCCATGAGCGCTCCAGGAGGCTGCGGAAAAAGTCCGTTTTCGCATGGCAGCGCCTGAAGGGGTTGCGGAAAAACTCGGCGGACCAGCGAAGAGCTTACCTCAGGCTCTGAAGCGCGGACCCGTTTTCAGGACTTAGCGGCACGAGTGGAACTCGTGCCCTTCCCGAACCGCCTCGAACCAGAATTTTTCCGCAACGTCTGAAGGCGCGGTGCGGGCGGCGTGAGAGGTTGCCGGGCGCTGATCGGCTCCGGCTGCTTGTGCAGTATGTCCGAGGCGACGCTGAATTCGCTCTTACCTTGAAAGGCGCGTGTGCCGGTCACCATTTCATACAGCACTGCGCCCAAGGAAAAAATGTCGCTGCGGGCATCCACTTCGTTGCCTTCGACCTGCTCGGGCGACATGTAGGGAACGGTGCCGATCACAGCGCCGTGCAGCGTCATGGGGGTAGCGCGCGGCGTCATGTCGGTGAGCGTGGCTCCGGAGGCGAGCGCTGGATCGGCTTTTGCCAGGCCGAAATCGAGCAACTTGGCTCCGGATTTTGTCAGCATGATGTTGCCGGGCTTGAGATCACGATGAGTCACGCCGTTGCGATGAGCTTTGTCGAGGGCGCTGGCAATCTGCCTGCCGAATTCGAGCACCTGCGCCACGGGAAGCGGACCATTGTCCAGCCGCTCGGCCAGCGACTCGCCTTCCAGGAATTCCATGACAATGAAATCCACGCCTTCCTGCTGGCCGACGTCGTAGAGCGTGCAAATGTGAGGATGATTGAGGCTGGAAATAACTTTGGCTTCCCGTTCGAAACGCTGGCGGCGGGTGGCATCGCCGGAAAGCTCGGGCGGAAGAATCTTGATGGCAACAACGCGCTCGAGGCGCGTATCCCGCGCCTGATACACTTCGCCCATGCCGCCCGCGCCCAGCGGAGCGATGATTTGGTAGGGACCGAGTCTGAAACCGTTCGTCAGAGCCATGGAATATGGCGAATTATAGCGTCTGATTGAGTATGGCGCAGTGTTCCCGGACACAGCCATGAGTGCTACGGCGGGTGTGGAAGCTGATTGTGTTCCGTCACACCGAGCCCTATAATTCTCGCCTCAAGATGGGGGTTAAATACGGCTGGCTCTAACCGAGTTCCATCGATGCCGATCAAACCTAGCTCAAGCGACCCGAAAAAATATTGCGGGCTGGACTTGCGCGTCTATCTGGACCTGAAGAACGCGATCCATCGCTACCTGCTAAATAAGGTGGACTTGGACCGAGTTGCTGCCGTACCGGACGAGCGGACGCGGGGGCAAGTGTTGGCTGTGATCCAGGATGCGGTGGCGCAAGTCAAGACGCCGCTCGGTGGCCCGGAAAAGGAGCGTTTGTCGCTCGAGATTCTGGATGAAGTGTTTGGCCTGGGGCCGCTCGCGCCGTTGCTGCAAGACCCGACTATCGATGACATTCTGGTGAATGGCGCCAAGGAAGTTTACGTTGAGCGTGGCGGCATTCTGGAAGAAACCAAGATCGTCTTCAAGGATGACGCGCACTTGATGCGCATCATCAACAAGATTGTTGCAGCGATCGGACGCCACGTGGATGAATCGTCGCCCATGGTGGACGCTCGACTCGCCGACGGATCCCGTGTCAATGTGATCATTCCGCCGCTGGCGCTTGACGGCCCGCATCTTTCGGTCCGACGCTTTGGCCACACTCCGATCACGGAAGACAACCTCCTGGCAAATCAGACCCTGAGTGCTCCGATGCTGGGGTTGTTGAAGGCTGCGGTGGCAGCACGTCTTAACATTGTGATCTCCGGCGGGACGGGCGCCGGGAAGACCACGCTATTGAATGTGCTCTCCGGCTACATTTCGTCCAAAGAACGTATCGTCACGATTGAAGATTCAGCGGAACTGCAACTGAAACAACGCCACGTCGTCCGGTTGGAAAGCCGGCCCGCGAACGCGGACGGCAAGGGCGCAGTGCAAGCACGGCAACTGGTGATCAACAGCCTGAGGATGCGTCCCAACCGGATCGTGGTGGGAGAGGTGCGCGGCGAGGAAGCTCTCGATATGCTGCAAGCGATGAACACCGGCCACGACGGTTCGCTGACCACGGTTCACGCCAATAGCCCTCGGGACGCTCTTGCCCGCATGGAGACGATGGCCATGATGGCGAACCTGAACTTGCCCGAAAAGGCCATTCGAAAACAGATCGCGTCGGCGGTTTCTTTAGTCCTTCAGATGGCACGCTTCAGCGACGGAACGCGCCGTCTCACACACATCACCGAAATCACCGGCATGGAAACCGACGTGGTCAGCATGCAGGATCTATTTGTTTTCGAGAAGCAAGGAGTCTCGTCCGAGGGGCGCGTGCTCGGAACCTTCAATGCCACGGGCATCCGGCCCAAGTTCGCCGAAAGACTCAAAGCTGTTGGCTTTGAGCTGCCGACAGATATGTTTGACCAAGGTGGCAGGCGGTGGAAGTGAGCGGCGGATGAACACCTTTGGCCTTCCACCCGACTGTTGATTGCAGCCTGCCTACACCGCCCAGGCGTATGAAGTAGCTCTAGAACAACGCGTCCCGGGGCGAACGCCTTGCGGAGGCAACGGAGCATATGTGGGCTAGGGATCCTTCGACTGCGTGGCTGGTTCGCTTCGCGAACCAACCACTCCGCTCAGGATGACAGGGGGGAGGTGGAAACTGGCTCGCTTCGCTCGCTGGACAGCGAGGCGGCTGTCCCCACATGAGTTTTGCTGGCGGCGCTACTATTTCAAATCCACTTTCATATTCAGGTTGTGGGCTACGAAGGACCAGGTGTCGGCGGTTTCGTCTATCAGTTTCGTGGTTGACTTACCGGCGCCGTGGCCGGCTTTCACCTCGATGCGAATCATGACTGGGGCTGGTCCGGCTTGGTCGGCTTGCATGGTCGCGGCGAATTTGAAGCTGTGGCCGGGGACTACGCGGTCGTCGTGGTCGGAGGTGGCGATTAACGTGGGCGGATATTTTGTCGCTGGCTTGAGGTTGTGGAGCGGCGAGTAGGCGTAGAGAGCTTTGAATTCTTCGGGGTTGTCGGAGGAACCGTAGTCGGAGGTCCAGGCCCAGCCGATGGTGAATTTGTGGAAGCGCAGCATGTCCATGACTCCAACTTCGGGCAGCGCCGCGCCGAACAGGTCGGGACGCTGGGTTACGCAGGCGCCGATCAGCAGGCCTCCGTTGCTACCGCCGCGAATGGCGAGCTTGGGAGTTGACGTGTATTTGTTGGCGATCAGCCATTCGGCGGCGGCGATGAAGTCGTCGAAGACATTCTGCTTTTTCAGTTTCATTCCCGCCTGGTGCCACTCCTCGCCGTATTCTCCGCCGCCGCGCAGGTTGGGCTGAGCGTAGACGCCTCCCATCTCGAGCCAGACAAGATTCGGCACAGAGAAGAACGGGGTTAGAGAGATATCGAATCCGCCGTAAGCGTAGAGCAGGACGGGGTTCTGTCCGTCGAGCTTCAATCCTTTCTTATAGGTGAGGAACATGGGGACGCGGGTGCCGTCTTTGCTGTTGTAGAAAACTTGCTTGGTCTCGTAAAGAGTGGGATCGAAATCGACTTTGGGCTGGCGGAAGACAGTGCTTTTGCCGGCCTGCGGATCGTAGCGATAGACGGTGGCCGGGGATGTGAAACTGGTGAAGGCGTAGAAAGTTTCTTTGTCTGTGCGCTTGCCGTTGAAGCCTGCGGCGGTGCCGATGCCGGGCAGGTCGACGTTGCGCAGGAAGGCGCCGGTGAGGTCGTGGACTCGGACTTCGGTGCGGGCGTCCTTCAGATATCCCAGGAAAAATGAACTGTTAACGGTATTGGCGAACTCGAGCTTGTCGGGGCCTTGTGCGACGAGCGTCTTCCAGTTGGGGCGCTCGGGATGGCGCGTATCGATGGCGATCAGGCGTCCGCGGGGAGCGTCGAGATCGGTTTGGAACCAGAAGACGGGTCCGTCATTGTCGACGAACACGTATTGCGCGTCGAAGTCGTCAAGCAGTTTTACGACGGGCGAATCGGGATGAGTCAAGTCTTTGTAGTAGAGGCGGTTCTTAGGCTCGGTACCCTGCCAAACCGTGATGACTAAATAGCGGCCGTCATCGGTGACATTGCCGGCAAAGCCCAACTCTTTGTTGTCGGGGCGCTCGTAGATCAGTTTGTCTTCGGATTGGGCAGTGCCGAGGCGGTGGTAGTAGAGCTTGTGAAAGTAGTTGGCCTCGCGCAGAGCCGCGCCTTTGGGCTCATCGTAACGGCTGTAGTAGAAACCTTTGTTGTCTTTCGTCCAGGATGCGCCGGAGAACTTTACCCACTTGAGATCGTCGGAGAGATCCTTGCCGGTATCGATGTCGCGCACGTGCCACTCGTTCCAGTCGGAGCCGGAAGTGGCGATGCCGTAGGCCATGAGCTTGCCATCATCGGATATGGCGGTGTCGGCCAACGCGACCGTGCCATCGGCGGAGAGCGTGTTGGGATCGAGCAAGACGCGCGGTTCTGCGTTGAGGGATTCGGCGACGAGGAGAACGTTCTGTTGTTGCAGTCCGGTGTTGTGCTGGAGAAAGTAACGGCCGCCGTGCTGGCTGGGAGTGGTGAAGCGCTCGTAGTTCCAGAGCTTGGTGAGGCGGGCGTGGATGGCCTGGCGGTACGGGATCTGCTCGAGATAGCCGAAGGTTAGTTTGTTTTCGGCTTCGACCCAGGCGTGGGTTTCGGCGGAGTCGGTGTCTTCGAGCCAGCGGTAGGGGTCGGCGACCTTGGTGCCGTGATAGTCGTCGACCTGGTCGCTGCGGCGGGCTTGAGGATAGGTGGGGGTTTGGGCGGCAGAAAATAGAGTCAGCATGGGGAGTAGTAACGCGAACAGGATTATTGCTTGGCGAAGTGGGTGCATGGGGGGCCTCTGGGGCTGAATCGGTGGAGCGATCTATTTTGCCTGAGATTGGACGGGGATGTACAGGTTCGGATAGGGGTTGCCTGACCGCCTGGGGGCAAGTACAGCCCACGGCTGCAGTTGCAGCTTCACGCGACGCTCGACGCAAGTGGATTTTTCTTTCGCCCCTTCGGGGCTTGTTCACTGTCCACCTTTCCACCTACGGCTTACGCCGTGGGCTGCATTCTTGCGCCGCTTCGCGGCTGCTTCTGCTTAGCCTATGGGAGGGTGCGGCGGGGTTGCTTACCAGTTGCAGGTTTGTAGTCCGCGGGATAGAGGACTACGCAGCGGTTGAAGCCTTCGCCGTCGCTTTCGGTGCGGAGGTCGGTTTGGTCGCGGAGGGCGAGGTGGAGGATGCGGCGCTCGCGCGAGGACATCGGTGCAAAGTGGAAGGGTGTGCCGGTCTGGCGAACTTTTTCGGCGGCGACGCTGGCGGCCATGCGGAGTTCCTGGAGACGGATGGAGCGCTGGTTCTTGCAGTCGAAGGAAATCTTTTCGTGCTCGCCGGAGGGCAGGTGCAGGATTTCGAGGGCCAGCAGTTCGAGGGCACGGAGAAGTTCGGCGCCGCGGTCGAGGAGCAGAGTCGAATCCGGGCCGGAGAAGTCGACGAAAATCTCAGGCTTCTCCCAGTCGGTAGGCGCGGGAGGATCGACGACGATGCGGTAGCGGAGGTGAAGTCCGCCGTTGGTGACGACGGATTGGAGGAATTCGTTGATGCGGTTGGCGGCGGCGAGTTTGTCCATAGGGCAGCTTTCAGCTCTCAGCCGTCAGCTCTCAGCTTGATCGGCTTGGTTACGGCAGTTTTCTTTTCCCTCCGTGAGTAAGACCTCTTAACCACAGAGGGCACAGGGGTTCACAGGGTAACCCTTGGTTCGACTAAATCTTAGCGCAGCGGTCTGGCGCGCTCCAAGCTGAGAGCTGACAGCTATTTCTCTTTCTTGCGGGCGCGTTTTTCCATCATTTCGCGCATTTCGCGGCCCAGCCTGGTGCGGTTCATGATGGCCTGCTGCGCGATCGAAATCAAATTGGTTTCCGCGTAGTAAAGATTCAATCCGGCCTGCAGATTGAAGAAGATGAAACCCATCATGAGGGGCATCATCCACATCATCATTTTCTGTTGCGCGGGATCCATGCCGGTTTGCGGGGTCATGCGCTGCATGGCGAACATGCTGATGACCATGAGGATCGGCAGCAGGAAAATGGGGTCGCGCGCGGAAAGATCGGTAATCCAGAGCCAGTGGGCATGGCGGAGATCGAGAGCGACACCCAACATGCGGTAGTAGGCGATAAGGAACGGGAACTGAATGAGCAGAGGCAGACAGCCGCCGGCGGGATTGACGCCTTCCTTCTTATAGAGCGCGCTGATCTCTTCGTTCATCGCCGCCTTGCGGGGGTCGCGGAGGCTGTACTTCTTGTATTTCTCCTGGATGGATTTGATCTGCGGCTGGATGCGCTGCATCTTGAGCATCGACTTCATCTGCGTGATCCGCAGGGGGAGCAGCGCGACGGTGATGATGAGGGTTTGAATGACTATGGCCCATCCCCAGTTGGGAACGATGTGTTTGTAGGTCCACTTGAGCCAGAGGAAGAGCGGGCGCGACAGGATGCCCCACCAGCCGAAGTCGACGGTGCCGCGCAGATCGGGATTGTCGTTCTTGATGGTGGGAATGGAAACGGCATCGAGAACGGCGAGTTCTTTGGGGCCGACGTACATGCGCTGAGTGGTTGCGCCGTGTAGGCTGCCGACGGCCGCGCCCAGCAGTTCTGCGTTGGCGGTCTCACTCGATCCGGCCTTAGCCGGAACCTGCATGGAGTTGTGCAGCGTGACCATAGCGGCGGCAGTGGGATCGTCGGGGATAAAGATGGCGGTGAAGTACTGGTCGCCGGTACCGGCCCACTCGAGCGGACCTTTTATGGTGTTGCCGCCGCTGATGCTTTTGACGGGCAAGCGCAAGACGAAATTTGGAAAGACCAGGGCGGTGCGGTCGGTGGAGGCGTCGCTGTGGTAGTCGATGCGGGCGGCGGCGTAGGAAGCGGGAGTAGCCTCGTCGCCGAATCCGGCGGGCCATGCGGGCGGGGCGAAGACTTCAGCACCTTTGTAGATGACGGAGGTTGCGACGTTCAGAACATAGGTGTGGTCGAAGCGGAAAGACTTACGGACAATGAGGTCCTGGTCGGCGTACTCGAAGGTGATCTGAGCCGGTGCCGAGAGATTGCCTGTACTTGAAGATATGTAGAGCGCCGAGTTGAGGCGATTGCGCAGGGCCTCGTCGTAGGTCCAGAGAGAAAGCGGGTAGCCGAATTTTTGAGCGGCGGCGGGATTGACGAGGTCGAGCAGGCCGTTCTGGGCGTCGTTGTCGAACTTCTTGAGGATCCAGGATTTGACCTGGGCGCCGCGGTTGGTAAAGGTGATTTTGTAGAGATCGTTCTCGATGACGGTTTCGGCTTCGGTGGAGGCCTGCTTGGTGACTGTATTGACGGTGGCGGCGGGCGGTGCGGACGGGGCTTGGGCGGAAGAAGCGGCGGCGGGTTGCACCGGCACAGGCTGGTTTTGCGTCTGCGGCTGGGGTGCGGCGGGAGGTTGCGGGAAGAACTTTTTCAGCAGCGGTTGGAAGACAATGAGAACGACGAAGGTCAGAACAAAAACAAGGAGGAGGCGACGGTCAGCGCCGGGTTCCTGTTGCGGATTTTTGAATTCGGCCAAAGTTTTACCTTAAGTACCTCGGGGGCTAAAGCCCGTTAGTCAGCAGAGGAGCTTCTCGCAGCGCTGGAAGCGCTGCGCCACCCAAAATCGGTCCAACACACCAAATATCGCATCCTTGAATCACAGTTTTCCGCAGCCCGTTGCCTGCTTTACCACCGGATCGTAGCCGGAGCGGGCGAAGGGATGACAGCGGAGGATGCGGGCGAAGGCCATCCCTCCGCCGCGCAGAGCGCCGTAGCGCTCGACGGCCTCCAGGGCATATTCAGAGCAAGTCGGCACGTAGCGGCAGGCCGGGGGGAACATCGGCGAGATGGCCCATTTGTAGGCCCGCAGCAGTTGCAGGGTGACGAGTTTGGCGAAGGTGCTCACGACTGGCTTTCGGCTTCCGGTTTTCGGCTTCCGGTAATTCTTTTCGTTGATGCCGCTGGCGCCATCTTATCTGACGGGGCTTGCGATAGCTTCTGTTCGATTACGGCGAAGGCGCGGGTGACTTCGTTCAGTACTGCGGCGAAGTCGGTGGTCAGCAACGATTTCTTGGGGTTGATGACGACGTCCGCAGCAACCCCGGGCTGCGGAAGGGACATGCGAACTGCCTCGCGCAAGCGGCGTTTCATGCGATTGCGCTGGACAGCGCCGCCGAGGGCCCGGCCCACGGTGAATCCGACGCGCAAGCCGGGGGTGGGCAGTGAACGGAGAGCGGCGCCGGCGACGTGGGCTTGCGCCTCCGGGCGCGGCCAGTAGAAAACGGTGAAGGACGCGGAAAAGTGGCGGCGGCCCTGCTTGTAGACACGCTCGAAATCGGCATGGCGCAGAAGGCGCGCCGTGCGCGGGAATCGGGCTGCTTTCTTTAGCGGCATGGCGAAGTGCGGCCGAGCTCTCATGCGGCAACTCCCCAGCGCGGCATCAGCCATCATGCCCTCGGGCAGGAGGCGGCTGAGGGTCTCGACTGTGGAAGTGAGCGGCACCGGAAAAGCTACTCGCGGAAGCCGGGCTTCACGGAAACCCGCTTCCGTCCCTTGGCGCGGCGGCGGGAAATCACCTTTTTGCCGCCCTGGGTTTTCATGCGCGTGCGAAAACCATGCTTCTTGCTTCGCTTGCGCCGGTTGGGTTGGAATGTACGCTTGGGCATGAAGAATAGCTGCTCCTGATTCCGTCGACAGTGTTAGGGCAAACGGTAAGTATAAATGACGGGGCGGGGTGAGGGCAAAGGGGTGATTCAGTTGGTAGTGTCTTAGTTTGCCGGCCGCTGAAAGAAGCCGCCTCGCTTCGCTCGGCGAGACAGCCGAGGCGGATGTCCCTACATAAGCATCTCTGCAAATTGAGAGCGAAGAATTTGCGTGCTGGGCTAGTTGGCGATGCAGGTGAGAGTAACGTTTGCGCCGCTAGGTTCTCACCTGCACCCTTCGACGAAGGGGCCGACGCAATTCTCTCCCCATTACCGTTATGGCGCAAGTGGCAACACGGCGACTGGCCCATTACCAAGAATTGCCTGCCGCGTTTTCGCGATAAGAATCTTTAATGCTGTTTTGCACCTTGTCGGTTGCAGTTACATTTTTGACACTTGACAGGCGCGCCGCTTCGGGTTCTGAATCGAGATCGCGAAAAAAATGCGCGCGAAGATTTCCGTCCGGCGAAAACAATTTGTGCTACCATGCGGCACTGTTGGATTTCGAAAACAAATCTCATTCACCATGGCAAGCGCATACCAAACAAGAGGCGCATTCCGCAGTACACTAAGTGTTCCATCAGCGAGCAGGTAAACAGCAGTTTTAGACAGGCGCCCTCAAGCCAGCCGCCGGGACGCCGCGGCGGGGTATTTCATAATTTATGTCAGTTCAAGGCACAACACTTTCCCCCAATCCATGGACGCGCATCCTGGATGCGCTGGAAAAAAAGATCAACCGGCATTCCTATGACACGTGGTTAAAGCCGACACGCTACAGCCACTCCAGCGGCGGAATCTTATTTGTGCGCGTGCCGACGGCGGAGTTCCGGCACGCGGGCGATAAGTATGCGGACCTGATCCAGGAAGCGATCGACAACCTTGGGCTGGAGTTCAACGACGTGAAGTTCGTGACGCCGGAGGACGATCCGGCGGCGACGGCGGTGCGCCACAATGGCGGGCTGTCGGCGGGTCCGGCGGCGGCGGCAAGCCCCGCGCAGGCGCGGTTTGACTGGGATGGCGCGGCGCAACTGAATCCGCGCTACACGTTCGACGCTTTCGTGATCGGCAGCGGGAACCAGTTCGCGCATGCGGCGTGCCAGGCGGTGGCGGAGCGTCCGTCGAAGGCCTACAACCCGCTTTTCCTGTATGGCGGTGTGGGCATGGGCAAGACGCACCTAATGCAGGCGATTGGTCACGAGGTGAAGAGGCGGCAGCCACAGGCTTCGATCTGCTACGTATCGAGCGAGAAGTTCACCAACGACATGATCAACTCGCTGCGCTACGACAAGATGACCAGCTTCCGCGACCGGTTCCGTGGCGTGGACGTACTGCTGATCGACGACATCCAGTTCCTGACGGGCAAGGAACGGACGCAGGAAGAGTTCTTCCATACATTCAATGCGCTGCACGACACGATGAGGCAGATCGTGATCGCGAGCGACCGGTCTCCGAAAGAATTGGCGGAGATTGAAGACCGGTTGCGCAGCCGGTTTGAGTGGGGACTGATCGCGGATATTCAGCCGCCGGATCTGGAGACGAAGGTGGCGATCCTGCAGAAGAAGGCGGAGCAGGAGAAAGTGACGCTGCCGACGGACGTGGCGCTGTATGTGGCGCAGAATATCCGGTCGAACGTGCGCGAGTTGGAAGGAGCGCTGATCCGGCTGGTGGCGCACTCGTCGCTGATTGGGGCCGAGATTACGCTGCCTTACGCACAGCAGGTGCTGAAGAATTTTATCGATTCGCAGGCGCGGAAGGTCACGATTGAGTCAATCCAGAAGATGGTAGCGGAGCAGTTTGGACTGCGGTTGATGGAGATCAAGGCGAAGGACAATTCGCGGGCGATCGTGTATCCGCGGCAGATCGCGATGTATCTGTGCAAGCACATGACCGAGGCTTCGTTGCCGGAAATTGGAAGGCAATTTGGGGGAAAGCATCACACGACCGTGCTGCACTCAGTCGAGAAAATTGAAGAGGCTCGCAAGAACGATAAAGATTTGAACAGGTTGCTCAATAAGCTGACCGAGCAATTGGGCGGATAGTCGCGGAGTGTTTGGCGTTTTGCACCGAGCTGCGCAGTCTTCCTTTTCTCAGGCTGTGAATGAGATGTGGAAGCTGTGCAAGGGTCAGAAGAAATGGCAGAAACGGAAATCTTCTTCCCTGGGCTGCGCCAAGTTAGGGACGGATTTCTCACATAAAGGGATCGGGTACAAGGTGGTGAGAACAGGCGGGTTGCTAAAGTTTTCCACTTCTACGCGGGGCCTACTGTTACTGCTGGTTTAATAGGTTTTGCATTTGATATAAGGGAAGTAATAAAAGTAGCAAGCGGCAGGGGAGAGCAAAGTCTATGCCGGTGGAAGCGGTGGTTGCGGCGGGGACGGCGGTGGGGACGATGGAGATCACGGTCAGCAAAGTTGAATTGCTGCGGGAGTTGACGGCCACGCAAGGAGTGGTCGAGCGCAAGACCACCATACCTATTCTTTCCAATTATTTATTCGAAGCGGCCGAGGGCAAGCTGTCGCTTACGGCAACCGACCTGGATCTGAGCCTGCGGACATCGTGCAATGCCAAGGTGAAGAAGGAAGGATCGTGCACGATTCCGGCGCGCAAACTGCATGACTACGTGAAGCTGCTGCCGGACGCCGATATCACGATCAAACTGCTGGAGAATCATTGGGTCAGCATTCGCTGCGGGCGGTCGAATACGAAGATGGTGGGGATGGCGAAGTCGAATTTCCCCAGCCTGCCGGTGTTTCCGACGGCGGGAGTGGTGAAGATTCCGGGACAGGTGTTGCGCGGGTTGATCGCGCGGACCGGGTTTGCGATCTCGAGTGAGGAGTCGCGCTACACGCTGAACGGCGCGCTGATGCTGCTGAAGCCGGAGTCGATCACGATGGTGGCGACCGACGGGCATCGCCTGGCGCATTGCGAGCGCAGCGGGGAAAAGTTTGAAGGCGTCTCGGGCGAGATGAAGACGCTGGTGCCGAAGAAGGCGATGGACGAACTGAAGTCGCTGCTGGATTCCGCCGACGCGGAGACAGTCGAGTTTGCCAAGGATGACTCGACTCTATTCTTTCGCATTGGATCGCGGCTGCTGACCTCGCGGCAACTGACCGGGCAATTCCCGAACTTCGAAGCCGTGCTCCCCAAGGACAACAACAAGAGCATCGCGCTGAACAATGCCGACTTGAACTCGGCGATCCTGCGCGTGGCGCAGTTTGCCGACGAGCGCTCGCGGGCGGTGCGGTTGAAGCTGGAAAAGGGCGAGGTGAAGATTTCGGCGTCGTCGACGGAAGCGGGCGAGTCTGAGGATTCGATTGAAGCTCCGTATGACGGCGAGACGCTGACCATCGGCTTCAACGCGCAGTACCTGGTGGACTTCCTGAAGGCCGCCGGCACCGGCGAAGTGCGGCTGGAGTTGAAGGATTCGCAATCGGCAGGGCAGTTGCGTCCGGCTGAGGGCGATGATTACAAGTATCGGTATATCGTGATGCCGATGCGGATCTGAGCGGGCTGACCGACTCCCCATTGCATTTTCCCCAACGGCCGAAATCTCTCACCGCCCTTGACCTGCGGGCCGTCCTGTCATACATTTGCGACCAATCTCATTTGGAGGTGTGTCTTATGTTTAGCGGATTCAAGAAGTTCATTCTGCGTGGCAACGTTGTGGATATGGCGGTGGGCGTGGTGATTGGCGCGGCGTTTGGGGGCGTGGTTGCGGCGCTGACCAAGGATCTGCTGACGCCGCTGATCGCGGCCCTGGTGGGCAAGCCGGATTTTTCGGCAATTAGTTTCACGATCAACGGGACAGTGTTTCCCATCGGCGACTTCATCAATGCCTGCGTTGCGTTTCTGCTGGTAGCGTTGGCGGTTTACTTCTTTGTGGTGACGCCGGTGAACGCGATGGTGGCGCGGATGAATCAGGGAGAAGCGCCTGCCGATCCGACGACCAAGAAGTGTCCGGAGTGCCTGAGCGAGATTCCGATTGACGCGCGGCGGTGCATGCACTGCACGCAGCCGGTGATGGGTAGAGCGGCTTAAAGGCAGTGGTCAGTGGCTAGTGGTCAGTTACGAACTGGGTGGCCTTGCGGCCGCCCTTTTTCTTTCCATGCCAGATCCGTGAGCAAGCGAATGTCTGGGACGCTGGTGGTGAATGTCCTTGTAAGATGGAAACATGAGTGGCATGGGGAGAGTGAGGGTGTTGATCGGCGCGTTGAGTCGTATTCTTGGGATCACGATTCTCTGGATGACGCCTTGCGCGACGGTTTCGGTTCGGGCGCAAACTGGCTCGCCGTCTTCCTCATCATCCTCCGCTTCACCCTCGAAGCAAAAGCCCGCGGCTGCCGCGGATTCGAAGCTGAATTCCGGGTCGGTGAGCGCTGGGATGTACAGGAACCCAGCGTTTGGATTCGCGTGCAAGATTCCGGCGGGATGGGTGTTGCGGACCGAGGAGATGAACGCGCGCGAGGATAAGAGCGCAGACGGGGACAAGATAGCCGCTGATTCCAGCACGTCTGGGCGAGTGCTGCTGGCGGCGTTTTCGCGGCCTCCGGAGGCTCGCGGGGAGGATGTGAATGGGTCGATTCTGATTGCGGCGGAGAGTGCGGCGGCATATCCAGGGTTGAAGGATGCGGCGCAATATTTTGGCCCGTTGACGGAAGTCGCAAAGGCGCAGGGGTTCGAGGTGAAGGAAGAGCCGTATGAGTTTGCGGTGGGAACGCGGACAGTAGTGCGGGGAGATTTTCAGAAGGATGTCGGCTCGCGGGTGATGCGGCAGTCGACGCTGGTGGTGCTGGCGCGGGGCTATGCGGTTTCGTTTACGTTTATCGGCGGGACCGAGGAGGAGGTGGAAGAGTTGGTGCAGGGGTTGAGTTTTGGGGTGAGCAAGAATGCAGGACGATGAGCGTCAACCAGAGTTCTCCTGCGGCCGCGGTGAGCGAGCCTTGGAGCCCTTCGCGCTGGGTTCTGCGCGGGCTTTCAACGGTCCTCTGGCTGCTTACAGTGCTGCCGGCACCGGCTGCGTGATTTCAATCGCCATGCTGGGTGGATGCAGAAGCGTGTTGTGAATCAGGCAGTGATGCACTGCGTCCTCGACTCCGGCCCGCTGTTGCTCGGTTAATTCCGCAGGCGCTTCGATTTCAATGCGAAAGTTATCGATGCGCGCGGGATCTTTCAGTTTGTCGGCGGTGACCCGGACGCGCGTGCCTTCCGTTGCCAACTTGTGCTTGCGCAGATATTGCGCCGCGTAGAAACCGGCACACGAGCCGAGCGAAGCGAGCAGGAGTTCAGGCGGTGTCATGCCTTCGTCATGACCGCCATTCTCAGGCGGCTGGTCACTCAAGATGGCGTGCTGACGTGCTTTGATTTCGAACTGTAACGCTCCGAGATGTTCTACGGTGACTTCCATAAGGGCCTCCAAGTATCGAAACATTTATAAGATCAATTCCAACGAACAGTTACTTCAAAGCTTGACGAGCAAGCGCGGCATCGAGATGAGTCCTGACCAGAGCGCGGGCGCGGTGCAGCCGCGATTTCATGGCAGCTCGCGAGATCCCCAGCCTCCGCGCGGCTTCGTCGCCCCGCAGATCTTCGACGTCGCATAGTTCGTAGACCGGGCGGTACAGTGCGGGCAAAGCTTCCATGGCTTCGCTCAGCAATTCCTTCATCTGTTTCTGTGCCAGTTGCACGTCCGGAGGAGGCTCCTGTCCAGCAACCTCGCGGCCTTCGTCCTCTAACGTCGAGAGCTGCAGGAGCGGAAGCAACGACTCGCGTTCCTTCAACTGCCAGCAAACGCGTTTCGCAATCTGCGCCAGCCAGGCCCGAAATGCCGCGGACTCGCGCAACTGATGGAGATGGCGGTAGGCCTTGAGCAGAGCCTCGATCAGCACGTCTTCGGCATCCTCCCGGTTGCCGCACACGCGGATCATCTGGCGATAAACGGAATCCTTGTGCTGCCGGGCTAGTGCGTCGAAGTCCACGAATCCATTGTTGCATTGCTGCGTCTCCAAATACGTGACCTGCGTCACGGACAAGTTCGCGGTTGTTCCGAATGAGGAGCGCCGATCGGGCAATGACTCCGGCGGTTCCACGGCATCTTCTCCAGCATGATGCCCATCGCGCAGATGTCAGTGAGTCCGGCGAAGGTCAGGCCCAAGCCGACGAATCCGCAGAGAAAGACCCAAAGCGGATTGACAGTAAGTGCGAGGACGACGCCGGTCAGTACCAGCACGCCTGCGCCCACGCGGACCTGGCGCTCTAGCGACCACCGCGTCTTCACACTCGATACGACAGGAAGGCCAGCGTCGACCCATGCTTTCGTGCCGCCCTCGAGAACCGCAATCTGCCGGTGACAGGGCTCGAGCAGGCCGGCGGTCATGCGGGCGCGCTTGCCGGTCTGGCAGACGAGGACGATGGGAAGATTGACTGCGAGATCGTCCAGGCGGGCTTCGATCTGATCCATCGGGATGTTGACGGCGCCGGGAATGTGGCCGGAAGCGAATTCGGTGCTGGAGCGCACATCCACGAGCTGGATTGGGGAGGCGTTAAGCCGCAATTGCGAGATGGTTACGGTGAGGTTCAAATTTCCTCCTACATAGAGAGGAGGGGTGGTTTTGAGAAAAGGATTCAGCCGGCTGCTGCCTCTTTGTCATTCCGACGCAGTCCGGAGCGAACGCGACGGCAAGAGAGGAATCTGCTTTCACGTGTCGCGCCCGACCTGTCAGTCTAAGGGTTCGGGCTGGAGGGCTATGTTGGTTTCGCCGGCGGCTTTTTTCTGGGCGTATTTCTTCATCCAGGCTTCCCAGCTTTTTCCGGCGGCGGTGTCGCGTCCGGTGAAGGCCAGGGCGGCGATGTCGGCGTAGGAGATGGAGATCTTTTCGTTCGAGTTTTTCGGGTAGAGGCGGACGATGGAATCTTTCAGCGTGGCGGCAGTGCGGCGGTCGAAGAGATAGCCTTCTACTTTCGATCCGTCTTTGCGCGTGATGGTTACGTCTCCGCGGTAGTCGAAGGCTTTCTCCAGGGCGACGCGGATTTCTTCTTCGGTCGCGAGTTGCGGGATCCAGCCTTCGAGATGTTCATGGGCAGTGCCAGGAGCGACTTCGAGGGCGTCGGGATTGGCGTGTGGCACGGCTTGCGCGGCTTCGTGATCGATGTGGCCGGATTCTTTGCCTGTCATGGTTTCCTTGCCTTGGTCTGATTTTGGGTGGCGCAGCGGTTTACCGCTGCGATCAGCGGCTCCCTGATGGACGCGGGCTTTAGCCCCGGAAGTCGTCGGCGATAAATCAATGCCGCCTTTTACGCGCGCGTTTCCTGCGGCTCGCTGGTCGGCGCGATCTGCACCAGCGGATGCACCGGAGCTTGAGGCTCATCCAGCAGGCGCAGCGCTTCTTCGTCGCGATAACTCGTGAACAGAGTTGCCTTGACCGTGGCGAGGAATCCGCCGAGCGAGCTGAACGTGGCGTTTACCGCCGAGGCTTCGTAGCCGCTGTGCACCATGCAGTTGGCGCACGCGGGATTGCCGGACTCCGTGCCGTAGTTGCTCCAATTCGTGGTCGACGAGCAGTTCGGCGAAGGTTTCGGCGTAGCCATCCTGGAGCAGGTAGCAGGGCTTCTGCCATCCGAAAACATTGTAGGTGGGCATGCCCCACGGCGTGCAGGGATAGGTGCGCTTGCCCATCAGAAATTCCAGAAAGAGCGGCGAGAGATTGAAGCGCCAGTTCTTCTTGCGGTTCGAGAGGATCGCGCGGAACATGCGGCGAGTGCGGGCGCGGCCGAGGAAGTGTTTCTGGTCGGGCGCCTTGTCGTAGGAGTAGCCGGGCGAGAGCATCATGCCTTCGAGGCCCAGCTCCATCATGTCGTCGAAGAAGGCGCGCACGGATTTCGGATCGGCGCCGTCGAACAGCGTCGTGTTGGTCGTAACGCGGAAGCCGCGGCTGAGCGCTTCTTTGATCGCATCGACGGCGATGTCGTATCCGCCTTCGCGGCAGACGGCGAGATCGTGCTCTTCGCGCTGGCCGTCGAGGTGCACGCTGAAGGTCAGGTACTTGCTCGGCTTGAAGAGATGAATCTTTTCTTTCAGCAGCAGGGCGTTGGTGCAGAGATAGATATATTTCTTGCGCGCGACCAGGCCCTCGACGATCTCGCCGATCTGCGGATGCATCAGCGGCTCGCCGCCGGGGATCGAGACCATGGGCGCGCCGCATTCGTCGATCCGCGCGGAAACATTCTTCAGGCGAGAGATCTTTCTTCAGGATGTGGGCGGGGTACTGGATCTTGCCGCATCCGGCGCAGGCCAGGTTGCAGCGGAACAGCGGCTCGAGCATCAGCACGAGCGGATACTGCTTGCGCCCGGCGAGCTTCTGCCGCAGGACGTAGGACGTCACAGTCCACATCTGTGAAACAGGTACTGGCATTATTGGTCGGGCTGCTCCTGTCTCTATCGTACCAGTTTTTATTTGCCCTGGGACCTGGCTACTCCCATAGGCTTTGACCTAGGATTATGGACATCGCTCAGCGCCAGAGACGCAGCCCGCGTTGCTGGGCCCGCCGTCAAGTTCAACATTTCGGCGAATGCGTGCCACGACTCGGCCGTCCTTGGGGCTTTCGCGTGTTGAAGCGCACGGCGGCACCGTTCGCTCTCAGCATTTCCATTAGGATGTTGACCTGCGAACACTTCAAAGGACATGTGGGCGGCTGCGGCCGCAACACTTTTGTAGTCTGGCCCTCGCCCGAGTAGGTAGTCCGTGGTGCAATCCAAGCCTTGGGCCAGCTTGTCCAATGCGTCTGAACGGGGCAGGTTCTTGCCGTTTTCGCTCTTCGCAATCACAGAATGGCTGATGCCTGCCAGTTCCGCTAGCTGCTCCTGAGAAAGGCCCTTAACCTCCCTAAGGGCTTTTAGGCGATCTGGTCTAAAGGGCACGGATAAGAGACCTCTTAAGAACAGCAACTAGGTTAACCCGGAACGAGAAAATATGCTAGATCGAACAATTTTTGTTCTATTTCGAAAGGAATCGGTGTATGCTTCGGACAGAGGCGCGGGTTACATTGAGCATGGCGAAGTGAGATGCCGCCCATGAGACGCGCCGAACTAGATGAACTTGGATACATCGTTCCGATTGCGACCGTCCCATCGATACTTCGAATGGGCATTCTTTCGCATAAACGTGCACGCGGACTGCAGCACGAATCGATCGCGCTCGAGGGCGTACAAGACAGGCGAGCAGCGAAGGTAGTACCGAAAGGGCGACCACTTCACGATTATGCGAATTTATACATTTGCCCGCGCAATCCGATGTTACTGAAGAGAAGCGACATGCATGAGACGATTTGCGTTCTAAGGGTGAGTCCGGATGTTCTTGATATCCCAAACGCGATTGTCACCGATGGCAACGCGGCCAGCAAGTACGTTAGTTTCAGGCCCGCCCCGGGCCGGACTCGCCATCGTTGATCGGGACCGCACCTTCGCGGAGTGGTGGACCCATCAAGACCAGATTGAACAGTGGCGTCACTCTTCTCAGAAGTGCGCGGAAGTCTTGGTGCCGGATGTGGTTCCTGCAAGATATATCGTGGGAGCTTACGTTTCTTGTGATTCCAGCGAACGGGCGCTACGGCAAGTGGCACCGAACCTGGCGATAACCATGGACGAAGATCTCTTCTTCCAATGAGGCAGCCCGATGATCAGAACTCTGATCGGCGACATCTTCGAGTCAAAAGCGCAGACGCTCATCAACACGGTTAACACTGTGGGGGTGATGGGCAAGGGTATTGCCCTGGGGTTCCGAAGCCGATTTCCAGAAATGTTTGATGATTACGTTCGCCGCTGCGAACAGCGCGAGGTTCGACTCGGCAAGCCCTACTTTTATCGGCGCGCGACGCCACCGCACATCATCAACTTTCCGACAAAGGATCACTGGCGATCAGTCTCGAAACTCGAAGATATTATCAACGGCCTTAGATTTCTGGCGGCCCACATTTCCGAATGGGGGGTTACATCGCTGGCTGTTCCCCCGCTGGGCTGTGGCGAGGGCCGTCTGGAGTGGCGCGTAGTTGGCCCCACGCTGTATCGGCACCTCGACGCCCTCGGAATTCCGGTTGAGCTCTACGCTCCATTTGGGACACCTCATGAAGAGCTGCGCCCTGAGTTCTTGAAGCACGTTGAGGGCACACCCGTTGACCGCAGCTTGCAAGAACACCGATCCGCTCCCTTCCACGTGGAGCCAGGATGGGTCGCGCTGGTTGCGATTGTCGAGCAAGTTAGCAAGGAGAGGTACCACTGGCCCATTGGTCGCGTTGGGTTTCAAAAGGTAGCTTATTTCGCTACAGAAGCTGGTATCCCTACCGGCCTCTCGTACCGCCGTGGCAGCTACGGACCCTATGCCCCCGAGATGAAGCAGGTTTTGTCGAGCCTCATCAACAATGGGTTGATCGTCGAACGAAAGCTCGACCGCATGTTGGCGACGGGTGTAGGCCCGACATTTGCGGACGCCAGGAGGGGTTACGAGTCCTTTCTCGTCCAGTGGCAATCGCAGATTGCACGGGTCGTGGACCTCGTCGTAAGAATGAACACGACCGACGCCGAGGTCGCGGCAACCGTTCACTTCGCAGCGAGCCGCTTGCGCGAGGCCAACACGAATCAACCCACCGAAGCGGAGATCCTTGACTACGTCATGCAGTGGAAGATTCGTCGCCGCCCACCCGTAGACGAAGGCGATGTTGCCTTGGCTATTCGGAGGCTCAACGTTCTCGGGTGGATTGATGCTGCGCCAAGTGAGTCGCTGTCTTTGCCTGAAGAAGCGATGATTGCCTAGTTTTGGGGCTACAATTGAAATAGCGCATGTTGCCCCGGATTGCGTCACAACTTATAGAACAACACTCTCCCCGCCGGCTCCAACTGCTGCATCAAGTCGAAATCGCTGAGATTCCGTGTCAGTAGGGTGCAACCGTGCCGCCTCGCGGTCACGAATAACAGGGCATCATTCATAAGCCGCCGCCGCTGATCTTTGTCGAAGCCCTGCAGACGCGCCAAAATGCCGGAGAGAATGCTAGCCTCGCGCCAGGCGATGGCATCAGGAACAATTGTCCGTTGAGTCGGGTCGTTGATCAATGACAGCGGCAATTCTGTCAATAACCGAGCGCGTCTTCGGATTATGCGGTTCAAGCAACCCACGGCGGAAATCAATTCCGCTTCCGTAACCGGCGAATGCCACGCTTCGACCGCTCGCAACATGAACTGGCCCGTCCGGGAAACTGGTCTCGGAGAACATCGATGTAAACGGTCGTGTCGTACAACAACTTGGCGGGTTTCAGCCTGATTGTTTCAAGAAAGTCCAGCTCCGAGTCGGCTCGTCGCTGAAGAGGCTGAGTGTGTTTCTCTGGCTTGTAACGTCGAATGCTACGCCAAAACTCAGAACTCAAGATCGACCTCAGGATCGATCGTACCCGCTGTGAAAGCAGCCACTCGGCGTATTCGTCTCCCACAGCGATATTGGCGAGCGCGACCTCGATCAAGTCCGTATCCGACTTAATGCCTGTTCGCTTCTTGGCCTGAGAGACAAGCGCCTCCGGCATCCGGCCGCGAACAACTTGCGTGCGGCCGCCGTCAAGCAAACCCTCGCGCTCCGCCATGACCAGTACCTCTTTAAACTTGTTTTGGCGGAAGTAGGAACGCCGGATCGCTCTCGGTTTGCAGGACGAACAGCAAGCTTTGCCATATAGGACTCCGTAGCACAGATATAGGACAATTGTAGCACGCACAAACTAGCGAAAGGAAAGAGTGGAAAATGTCCCCGAGATTGTGAAAATTCACTCGCCCCAAAGCGGGGCGTTTACTGCCCCGATTCAGGCCCTCCCGCGGGGTCGAAAAAACAGCCCTTCCGTGGTATAATTTCAAGAGTCGGCAAACGAACCTAAGTATAAGACATTTCAATAACTTGAAGTCAATTCGTGGGCGCAGTCCGGAGCCGGGTTGGGGCGGGTTTTCTGAGACAGTCTTCAAGACGTAACCAGGCCCGGTTCTGAGAGAAAGACGGGGCATTCTCCCGCGGAGCGGAATGGCCACCAAAGAGATCAATACTCCCATCGTCGAAACCAAAACAAAAAACGGAGTTGTGACGCCGATCACCGCCGGAAATGGCGGCGGCAACAGCGACTACACTGCCGACTCGATCAAAGTGCTCGGCGGCATGGAAGCGGTGCGCAAACGTCCGGCGATGTACATCGGATCGACCGGCGATCTCGGGCTGCACCACCTCGTTTATGAAGTGGTCGACAACTCAGTAGACGAGGCGCTGGCCGGGTTCGCGACCAAGATTGAAGTCACGATTCATATCGACAACAGCGTCACAGTCGTGGATGATGGGCGCGGCATTCCTGTTGACGACATGGACATCGACGGCGAAAAAGTTTCCGCGGCGCAGGTGGTGATGACCACGCTGCACGCCGGGGGGAAATTCGATTCGTCCACGTACAAGGTTTCTGGTGGGCTGCACGGCGTGGGTGTTTCTTGCGTGAACGCGCTGAGTGAAGAACTGGAACTGGAAATCTGGCGCGATGGCGCGACCTGGGAGCAGACCTACTCGAAGGGCGAGCCCACCAGCAAGATGAAGAAAGTGGGCGCGGCCAAGCGGCGCGGGACGAAAGTTCACTTCCTGCCGGACCGAAGCATTTTTACGGGGACGGTGGAATATAACTACGACACGCTGGCGCAGCGGTTGCGCGAGCTGGCGTTCCTGAACAAGGGACTGCTGATCACGTTGACCGACGAGCGCTCGACCGACGCGAAGACGGGCGAAGCCAAACATTCGGACTTCAAGTACAACGGCGGCATCGCGGAGTTCATCAAGCATTTGAACCGCGGCAAGCAGGTGCTGCACGACAAGCCGATCTACATGGAAGCGGAGCGCAGCGGCGTGGCCATGGAAATTGGGCTGCAATACAACGACGGATATTCGGAGTCGGTGTTCAGCTTCGCCAACAACATCAACACAGTGGATGGGGGCACGCATCTTTCGGGCTTCCGCATGGCGCTGACGCGCACGATTAACTATGCCGGGCAGCAAATGGGCCTGTTCAAGGATGTGAAAGAAAACCTGACCGGCGACGATGTGCGCGAAGGACTGGTGGCGGTGATCAGCGTAAAGCTGTCACAGCCGCAGTTTGAAGGGCAGACCAAGGGCAAGCTGAATTCCGATATTGCCGGGGTCGTGCAGGCGTTCATCAACGAGCGGCTGGGAGCGTTCTTCGAACAGAATGCTCCGGTGGCGCGGAAGATTATCAACAAAGCAGTGGACGCGGCGCGGGCCCGCGAGGCGGCGCGCAAGGCGCGCGACTTGACGCGGCGCAAAGGCGCGCTGGATTCCGGTGGGTTGCCTGGCAAGCTGGCGGATTGCTCGGAGCGCGATCCGAACCGGTGCGAATTGTTCCTGGTTGAGGGCGAATCGGCCGGCGGGACGGCGAAGCAGGGGCGCGACCGGCGGTTCCAGGCGATTCTGCCGCTGAAGGGCAAGATTCTCAACGTCGAAAAAGCGCGCTACGACAAGATGCTGGCGCACGAGGAAATCCGCGCCATGATCACGGCGCTCGGCACCGGCATCGCCAAGGATGATTTCGATCCCACGAAGGTGCGGTACGGGAAGATCATTCTGATGACCGACGCCGACGTGGACGGGTCGCACATCCGCACGCTGCTGTTGACGTTCTTCTTCCGGCACATGCAGGAGCTGATCAAGCGCGGGAACGTTTTTATTGCCCAGCCGCCGCTATATTCGATCAAGAAGGGCAAGTCCCTCCAATATGTGAAAGACGATGAAGCCTTTGACAAAATCATGCTGAAACGGGCGGCGGACGGTTTGATCGTGCGCTACGGCGAGGGCGCGGCCAAGCTGGAGGGCGCGAACTTGACGCGCTTTATGAGCGTGCTGAAGGAATATCTCAACTTCTTTGACAAGGTGAACAAGCGGTTGCGCGATGAGAGCGTCGCCGAACTGCTGCCCCGTCTGGATTTCTCGAAGCATGCGGACTTTGAGGGCGACAAGAAGACTCCGCCGAAGAAGATCGAGCGCCTGGAGCGGGAACTGAAGAAGCTGCAGAAAGAGCGGAAGTTCAAGAGCGTCGAAGCTGTTTTCGACGAAGAGCACAACTTGTGGGAAGTGCGTTTCGTGAACTCTCAGGGTTCGGAGCACACGATCAACTGGGAGCTGGCGTCGAGCGCGGAGTGCCGGCAGTTGATTTCGAAGTTCAAGCAGATCGAGCCCTATCTGGAACCGCCATTTGTGGTGGAAGCGGTGACCAAGGCTGGCGCGGCGAGCGGCAATGGCGACGAGGCCGCGGACGATGAGAGCGCGGAAAACGAGGCGGCTGAGTCGGATGGGAAGTCCGGCAAGAAAACCGCCAAGGCTGCGCCCGTTGCGAAGACGCGCGCCGTCATCGAACCGGTGGAGAAGGCAACGGCGCGTGAGCTGTTTGAATATGTGAAGAAAGAAGGCAGCCGCGGCTATGATGTGCAGCGCTACAAAGGCCTGGGGGAGATGACGGCTCCGCAGCTGTGGGAGACGACCATGGACCCGGAGCGGCGGACTCTGCTCTCGGTGAAGCTGGAAGACATTGCCGAGTGCGAAACCATCTTCACTACTTTGATGGGCGAGGATGTCGAGGCGCGGCGGAAGTTTATTGAAGAGAATGCGCTGGATGTGAAGAATCTGGATATTTAACCGCGTTTCCGGCCTCGTCGTTGCTTCCGCCTTCGTTGTCTTCTCCTTGAAGACCGTCAATTACCGGCCACGCCCGGTCCGGGACGCAACTGCTTCGCACGGTTGTGTAGTAGGCCCCTCCAGCTCCAATTTACGATTTTTCTTGACACCCATGCCTGATTCAATTTAATGTTCCCATTGTGGGATCAATAAATGTGTTACCAGTACGGGACCATGTTGTGCGAGCTTCTTAGGCACGGTGCATGCGGCTCGTCGGAAAGAAACAACTCGATGGTTTCAGTCGTCGGCATGCCAACGCCCGACGGCCGCTCGATGCATGGATACTGGAAGTCGAAGAATCCGAATGGAGCGGTCCGGCCGACATCAAGGCCCGCTTTCCCAGTGCAAGTTTTCTAAGTGATAACCGCGTCATTTTCAACGTTAGCGGCAACAATTATCGGTTAGAGGTGAAGGTTAGTTACGAGTTAGAAGTTGTATTGATCGGGTGGATTGGCACCCACGCCGAGTACTCGAAAAGGAAGTTCTGAGGAGAGCAAATGATTACCGCAATTAATTCCGAACTCGACTACAAGGCTGCTCTCTCGGAGATTGAGAAGTTGATCGATCTGCCTGCACGTGCCGGGACTGCAGAAGGGGATCGCCTAAATCTGCTGACCCTGCTCGTGCAGGATTACGAGCAGAAACATATCGAGTCCAGAACGCCCGACCCAATCGAGGCCATCAAGTTTCGTATGGAGCAGATGAACCTCACACCGCGCGACCTAGTGCCATTGTTTGGCAGCCGCAGTCGGGTATCCGAAGTGTTGGGAGGCAAGAGACCGCTGTCTCTGGCGATGATTCGGGCGTTGCACAAGGGGTTAGGGATTCCGGCCAAAGCCCTGTTGCAGGAACAGTTTCTTCCGGGAATGGGCGAGGAAGAAATCGATTGGGAGCGCTTTCCGGTTCGCGAAATGATTGAGCGAGGGTGGATAAAGCACCAAGTTCACGACGGACAGCATCGGCGCGAAATCATAAAACGGTTTCTCGCGCCCCTTGGCGACGACTGGGCCCCTGTGGCCCTCTACAAGCAAGGGCACTACGTGAGATCCGCGAGGCAAATGGATCCGTATGCCATTGCTGCCTGGAAGGCTCGGGTTTGTATCCGTGCTCTGGAAACGAAAGTGCCGGTGAACTTCGAACCACGAAATATTACTCTCCAGTTCATGCATGAATTGGCCCATTTGAGTGCCCTCGAGGATGGGCCGAGGCATGTCGCGGAATATCTCAAGAGGGTGGGCGTTTGCTTTATCGTCGAGCCGCACCTGCCAGACACGTACCTCGATGGAGCGGCAATTTTGATGAGGGACCACTTTCCGGTAGTCGCTCTTACTCTCCGGCACGACCGCGTAGATAATTTCTGGTTTGTTCTGATGCATGAACTGGCGCACGTCGGACGCCACCTGAACGCGGGTACGTCGGCTTTCTATGACGACCTCGATGTCGAGGATACGAATTCTCAGGAGAAAGAGGCGGACGAAATTGCCGGAGAGGCCCTCATACCGGAGGACCAATGGAGAAAGAGCCCCGCCAGAAATCTCCGGACGCCTGAAGCAGTTGAGCACTTGGCGAACAAGCTTCGGATTCATCCCGCGATTGTTGCTGGACGAATCAGGCACCACTACAAGTCTTTCCGAGTCTTGAACAGATTGGTGGGCCACGGCCGCGTTCGCCCACTATTTTCAGGGGCTATGGAGTATGCAGAAAGGTGAGTTTATGTTTGCAGCTAACCATTACGTGCCGATTCTACGGTGGAAGCGCGGAGAGCGATTTGCGCTGGCGAAGCTCGCCGGCAATGCTCGAAGCGTGATTACGCCTTTAGTCGAGCTGACCCCGAAGATGTTCGAGGCACCCACGAAGGGCAAGAGCCAGGGCCTCAAGCCGGAGCCTTCGGATGTCCTTTTCCAGGCGAGCAAGGGCTTGTTAAAAGATTGGGGCTATTCCGCGGTCTTCGTGGATTTCTGGCACGTCGACGGGCGAATTCCATCGTCTATAGCCAATAAGCGTCCGCTGGAATACATGGCAGCAGAAGCTCGCGGTATGCGCCTTGCCCTAATACCTGTCACGGCGCTGGGAAGAAGTGCGGAACACCAAAAAGCTGTGTTTCACGTCGCTGAGCTCGATGGGCGCGGCGTGTGCGTCCGCGTCACGCCGGAGGACGTTCTGCAGCAAGATTTCCGAAAGCAGTTGCAAGACCTTCTGAAAAAGTTAGGTTCGAAAAGATCTCAGGTCGATCTCATACTGGACTATCAAGTTTTCGACCGCGACAAACCCCTGCCGCAAGATCTCCTGAGTCGTATTCCATACATCGAGGAGTGGCGAACCTTGACCCTAGCCAGTGGGGCCTTTCCGAAGGACCTGCAGGAATACAAACCTGGAATGCAGCGAATTGATCGAAACGATTGGCTGACTTGGCTCCGTTTGCTTGACCAAGGCCGTTCTGCGCGGAAACCTAGCTTCGCCGACTATACGATCCAATACGGGCGTTATGTTGAACCTCCCGACAATTGCAACCCTAGTGCGAGCATACGCTACACATTGCCCGAACAATGGCTCGTAATGCGTGGTGAGGGGATTATGAACAAGAAAGGCCCGGGCCGTGAGCAATGGCCTGCCAATGCGACATTGCTCTGCGAGCGGCCGGAGTTTTATGGCTCAACATTCAGTTCTGGGGATCGATATATCTATCGTGTGAACAACGGCGACGAAAACCACGGTAGCCCGGAGACCTGGATTCGTGCCGGAATTAACCACCACATGACCCTGGTGGCCCGCCAGATTGGCGCGCTAGGCGGCCCTTAAGAGATTGCCTCACGGCGTGCCTGAGAACGTCGAGGCTCAGCAGGGAAACAAGCTGCGCGTAAATCCAGTCACGAGGCCTCGACTCCCCGCACTCGGTCTTACCGACTCCGCGCAGTAAGCGCAGCGCATCGTCTCGCCAGAGTAGTCGTGCGATCGATAGAGCGTCGGGAGAAGGATTCATTGTCGGCAGCTTCAGATCCCGGAAGACTAAATCGCCACAGGCTACTCGTGCCACTTTGACGCCCCACCACTGTGGAATCAAATCAATCGCATGCAACAAATGCCGCTCTCCGACAACAAGTGTCACAAGGTCGAACACGGCGCAGTACGAATCGACTTGCTCAGGGAAAAGCCTCAACGTGTCTCGATCGCTTTTGAGTTCGTATCCGTGCAACTCGCCATTGACCACAGCCAAGTCAATCCGAGATGACCCGTGAAGAACCCCTAGTTCCTCGGCAATTACGGTTTCGGAGTCACCGAAGTGCCGGGAATTCAGTTGTTTTCTCAATAAAATACGAATCTGATAGTCGTTGATCATCGAGCTTTGATTTTCACAGAAAACGGGCGCATGGTACGCGATGCAGGGGTAGCAGTCTTGATTCCGCTCAAGACCATATCCCAGTCCTTCGCCAAAATACAAATCCGGAAGCCCTTCCTTCAAAAGGCGCGGAGCGATTTTCACGCGAAGCTGTAAGGCGAGGCGGGAAACGTGGTTTCGGGAAAATCTTGTCAATATGTAGAAGTTACACGAATCGGTCTAACGTGAAGGAAACAATCCAAATATAAACTTGGGTTTGGTGACGGTTTTACCCCCTGCAATATGCTATTCTGAATATATAGGGTAAAGTTTTCAGAAAAGGCGCGGCCTATTGGTCGCGCCTTTTCTTTTGGGCGGAACGGCGGTTAGGTTGGGACCGAAACAGCGGATTCCTCCTTACGCCGTCGCTGTCGCTCCAGCTCCGGTCGGAATGACAAAGTTTTGGGTCGGGTTCGCTTCGGCTCCGGTCGGAATGACAGGGTATTGGAGGGAGAAGAAGATGAGACCTTGGGAGAAATTTGGGAGCTTCAAAGAACGCGGGGAGTGGGTGGAGTTGCGGTTTATGGCGGAGGCTGCTGGGCGGCTGTTTGCGGTGTGCAAGCCCTGGGGAGACTGTCGAGCTTACGATGTGGGAATCGATTGTGGGGCGAACTTTCTGCGGGTGCAGGTAAAGTCGACCAGCTGCCGGCGTGTTGGTGGCTATCGCTGTGACTTGCTGCCCAAGCATGGGAAGAAGCTTGACTACTCCCTGGAACAAATTGACCTGTTCGCCGCGTACGTGATTCCGGTCAACGCGTGGTATCTGATCCCAGCATCGCTGGTGCTAGGCGTCCGGCGAATCACCTGCGTCATGTTGAGTCCGGTCGTGCCGCCAACTAAGAAGAAGAGCTATTGTTACGAGTGCTACCGCGAGGCTTGGGGGATGCTCACCAAGAGCCGGGGTGAGCTGGCTGGGTATGGGCGATAGCTTTCGCTAGCTTCCGGCGGTGGTGCTTTGGAGGCTCGCTTCGCTCGCTGGACAGCCCCTTTCGGCTTCGCTCAGGGCAAGCTGAGGCGGCTGTCCCCACGTGGGCGCGCCGCCTGAAAAGCCCACTTCTCGCAAAAGACGCGAGAAATGGGGCACCCAGCCATTGTGACCTCTACGTCTCCGGCGGGTCTGAGGCGAGGGGTAGGGATGCTTCGACTCCGGAATGAGGACCGCTTCGCGCTCCTCATTCCTCCGCTCAGCATGACAGAGATCCCTGCCGGCGGGGACGCCGGCGCTACTTTCCCACCCGGGTTTGACCCTCTGCTCCGCATTCCTTACACTTGAGAGTGTTCTCCGCTCGTGCACTGCCAATCCTGTGGAGGGTTTCCTGAGTCGACGATTGCGAGGTGCGTGGTTGGCGGCCCTGTTGGGGCTGCTGGCGGTGTTCTGCGTGGGGCAGGACCAGCCGCCACAGAATCAGGCTCCGCAGAATCAGGCTCCGCAAAATGAGGCTCCGGAGAATAAGCCTTCTCAGACCCAGTTGCCCAACGACCCGGTTCCGCTGAACAAGGCGCCCCAGAGCCAAACTCCGGAGAAGCAGGCCCCGCAGAATCAGGCTCCGCAGAATCAGTCTCAGATCACGCTGGACAGCAGCGAGACGATTTTTTCCGTGCTTACGGCGCTGAATGCGTGTGGCTACGATCAAGACTTGACCACCTCGGACGCGACCCGGAGCAATGTGCGGGCCGAGGTGCAGAGAAATTTGCGGGACTCGGAGGAAGCCGAGGCCGCCCGGGCCGCGCTGTGCGAGTTCTACCAGAACCATGTGGCGTCGAAGGATGCGAATCGTAACCTGTCGCAATACATCTCGCTGGCGCTGTACATGGTGGGCCCGCCACACTTTGCGCCGCGGGTGAAAGAGGACGGCCTGCCTCCGGATGCGGCGGCGATTACGGGTTTTGGAACGGTGCTGGAACACTTTTACGAGAAAGCGAAGTTGCACACGATCTGGGAGCGGCACCGCAACGATTACGCGGCCGCGATGAGGCGGTACCACGAACCGCTGGCCAAGATGGTGTTCGACACGCAGATCTACCTGAAGCAGCCTTCGTCGCAATACCTGGGGCGGCGGTTCACGATCTATCTGGACTTCATGGGATCGCCGAATGAGACGGACGCGCGGAACTACGGCATGGATTACTACGTGGTGGTCTTTCCCGCTCCGAATGCGCCGTCGGGAGAGGCGCCGAAGTCGGCGCTGAAGATGGACCAGATCCGGCACACGTTTCTGCACTACCAACTGGATCCGCTGGCGGACAAGCACTTCAGCGCGGTCAAGCGGCTGGAACCGCTGCTGCAATCGGTGAAACGCGCCCCGCTGGAAGAGAGCTTCAAGACCGACATCTCGCTGCTGGTGACAGAGTGCCTGATCCGGGCCATCGAGATCCGCAACACGGGCACAAAACAGGCGGCGGAGGAGGCGATGCGGACGCAGGCGGTGGATGACACGGTGAAGCAGGGCTACATTCTGACGCGCTACTTTTACAATGCGGTGGCCGCATTTGAGAAGGATCCGGTGGGGATTCGAGAGGCGTACGGCGATCTTATCTACAATGTGGACTTGAAGAAGGAGGAGAAGGCGGCGTCGGAGGTGCAGTTTGCCAACTCGACGGCGCCGGAACTGCTGCGCTTGTCGCGTCCGGAGGAGCGGCGGATGCTGGTGACGGCGGAGAAACGGCTGGCGGCGGGCGATGCCAAAGGAGCGCAAGAGCTGGCCCAGCAGGCGTTGGACAAGAAGATCGGAGACCAGGGCCGGGCGCTTTTCATCCTGGCGGAAGTGGCCGTGGCCAACAAGAACCGGGACGGGGCGCAGGATGGCTTCCGGAAGGCGATTGAAGCCTCGAAGGATCCGACGGTGGTGGGATGGTCGCATGTGTATCTGGGCCGGATTCTGGATATGAAAGAGGAGCGCGAGGCGGCGTTGCTGGAGTACCGGGCGGCATTGGATACGGGCGGAAAATTGCCGGAGATCAAGGCGGCGGCGGAGCGCGGGCTGGTACAGGCTTATGAGCCTCCGGCTAAACCGCAGTAGATTCACCGCAGGGAAGGCTTTAATACAGAGGGCACAGGGGAACAGAGGGTAGGGCGAAGAGAACCTCTTCAAGGAGAAAGCATGAAGCGAGCGGCGATTGTTATCGCAGTGCTGGGAATATCGGTCTGGGGATGGGCGCAGGACAAGCCGGCGGCGCAGAGCGGGGCAGCGGGACAGGCGGCAGCGCCGGCGGGGAAGCGTCCGCCGCAGGCCAAGACGCAAGATGAATACGCCGCATACAAGACGGCGAACGCGTTGACCGATCCCGCGGCGCAGGAGAAAGCGGCGAACGATTTCGCGGCGAAGTTTCCGGACAGCGAGTTGCGGCCCTTGCTTTATAAGGCGGTGATGCACGGATACCAGCAGTCGAATAATGGCGAGAAGATGATGGAGATGGCGCAAAAAGTCTTGACCTACGATGGGGACGATCCGGAGGCGCTGGTGGGCGTGGCGCAAGTGCTGGCGGAGCGCACGCGGGAGACTGACCTGGATAAGGATCAGCGCCTGGCGGAAGCCAGAAAAGATGCGCAACGCGCGCTGGTCACGGTGGACACGGATGTCCCCACGGGTTACCCGCCGGAGCAACTGAACGCGTACAAGGGATTTCTGCGTTCGGATGCTTACGTGATTCTGGGGACGCTCGATTTCAACAGCAAAGCGTGGGCGGATGCGGAAATGAATTTGAAGAAGTCGATTGACGCTTATCCGCAGCAGGTGGATCCGATTGCTGTCTTCCGACTCTCGGTGGCGTTGGACATGCAGAACAAATATCCTGAGGCGCTGAAGTACGCCAACCAGGCAGTGGATTTAACGAAGGAAGGCACGAATGCGGGAGACGCAGCTCGTAAAGAAAAGGATCGGCTGACGCAGTTGACCGGCAGCGCACCCCCCGCGAAGTAGTTTCATTATGAAAGAACGGGAAATCACCGCGCTGGAAACGGCGTTGGGCTACCACTTCCGCCGCCGGGCGGTGATCGAGCAGGCCGTTACTCACAGTTCGCAGGCGCGGGAGCAGGAGGCGCAGCAGGCGGGGGAGAGCAAGTACAGGGTCAACGACAACGAGCAGTTGGAGTTTCTGGGGGATGCGATTCTGGCGCTGGTGACCAGCGAAGAATTGTTTCAGCGCTTTCCGCAGTTTCGGGAGGGGGAACTTTCGAAGTTGCGCGCCCATGTGGTGAGCGAGCGGCACTTGATCCGGGTGGCGCAACAACTGGAGCTGGGACACTATCTCCGCCTGGGCCGGGGAGAAGAGAAAAGCGGTGGCCGAAGCAAGACGGCGCTGCTGGTGGACGCGCTGGAAGCCATCCTTGCGGCGATCTACCTTGACGGCGGAATGGAACCGGCGCGTGAATTTATCTTGCGGGAGATCCTGGCGCCGGAGTTGGAGCGAATGGAGCGGGAAGGCGGTACGCTGCCCATGACCGATTTCAAATCGGCGCTGCAGGAAACTTTGCAGGGACTGGGAATGGCGCAGCCGTCATATGTGCTCGTACAGGAAGCGGGACCGGAACACAGGAAGACGTTTACGGTGGAAGTCCGTCTGAATACGAAGAACGGTGAAGGCCGGGCGGAGTTCGTAGGAAGGGCACAGGGTTCCACCAAGAAAACAGCGGAGCAGGATGCGGCGCGGCAGTTGCTTGCTTATCTGGCTTCACGGCCGCAATCGGCGGGAGCCAGGCTGGCGCGGGGATCGCGGTCCGCGGAGAAGTAGATAGGCGTGACCAAAGAAGTGGATGGAATGAATTCTCCGGAAGTACATTTACCAGACGAAGGTTCTGCAGGCGGTCATTTTTCGGGCGATCGAAAAACTCCGTGGGCGGTGGGAACGGGCTTAAGCGGCTCGGTGCAATCGCTGATGGGAACTGTGGTGATCGCGGTATTTGTGATCACATTCATCGTGCAGGCGTTCCAGATTCCTTCTCCGTCGATGGAGAATACGCTGCTGGTGGGTGACTACCTGCTGGTGAACAAGCTCTGCTACGGGAGAGGGAGCCTGGGAGACTACTTCATGCCTTACCGCCGGGTGCGGCGCGGGGACATCGTGGTGTTTCACTATCCGGTGAATCCGGCGCAGCATTTCGTGAAGCGCGTGATTGGCATCCCCGGGGACCGGGTGCGGCTGATCAACAAGCAGGTGTTCGTGAATGGAGTGCCGTTGAAAGAGCATTATGCACACTTCAGCCGGCCGGCGAACGACTTCTTCCGCGATAGCTTTCCCCGCCTGGATGTCGCGCCGGGCGAGACTCCGGAGTGGTGGCTGCAACTGCGAAAGCTGGTCGAGGACGGTCAGCTGATTGTGCCCGAGGGACATTATTTTGTGATGGGGGACAATCGGGATGACAGTTACGACAGCCGGTACTGGGGATTTGTGCCGCAGGCGAATATTATCGGGCGGCCGCTGTTGATTTACTGGTCGGTGAAAGACGCGGAGGGCGATGTTACGGCACCGTCTTCCGTGGGTGATAAACTGTATCACTTTGCCTATGCGATCACGCATATCTTTCAGATCACGCGTTGGAACCGGACCCTGCGGCTGGTGAACTGAGCATTGCGGCGGATAGCGGGATAAGCAGCGAGCCAAACCGCCCTTCGGTCGCTTGCGCTACTCAGGGCAGGCTGCATGGATTCGCGCGGCTCGCTCAGATTCCCTCGGCAAGCTCGGGACAGGCTCCTCGCTGCGCAAAGAACGCTCGCTCGTATCACATCAAGACGGGATGGATTGATCACAGTGGCTAAGACAGATAACAAAGAGAAGGACGTGAAGGACGTTGAAGAGAAGCCGCGAGAGACCACGGTGGAATTTCTGGCCTCGCTGGCGGCAGTGCTGGTGACGGGATTGTTCATCATCACGTTTGCGGTGCAGGCATTTGAGATTCCCTCCAGTTCGATGGAGAACACGCTGCTGATTGGCGACCACGTGTTTGTGAACCGCGTCCAGTTTGCACCCAAGAGTTCGTGGGTCGGACCGCTGCTTCCCTATCGCGAGGTGCGGCACGGCGACATCGTGGTTTTTTTGCACCCGGACCCGCACGACGCGGGAACCTATGTGGTGAAGAGGATCATGGGCTTGCCCGGGGACCGCATTCATCTGCGCAATGGAGTGGTTTATCGCAACGGCGAGGCTTTGAACGAGCCCTACATATTGCACGATCCGGACGCTTTTTTCGATTCCTACCGCCTCAATTTTCCCGCGGTGCCTCCGTCCTCTGAGTATGGCGTTTATCCGAACTGGATCGTAGACCTGGCGGCGCACGTTCAGGGAGACGATCTGGTCGTGCCTCCCGGGCATTACTTCGCCATGGGCGATCACCGCGACGTCAGCCTGGACAGCCGGTACTGGGGCTTCATCCCCCAGGAGAATGTGATCGGGCGTCCCATGTTCATCTACTGGTCGTTCGAGACGCCGGCCGGGCAGTATACGAAGACCGGAATAGCGGAGCGCCTTGGATTCCTGGCGCATGTGGTGATCCACTTCTTTGACGAGACGCGGTGGCGGCGAACGCTGAAAGTCGTGCAGTGAAGGTTTTTTCTTCCAAGCGGCGTGTTGTGGCCGTGGCAGTAGTGATTCTGCTGGCTCTGTTCCTGGTGCGTCCGGGGGTGTCGCGGCTGAAGTTTCGTATTGCGAACTCCATCAGCCGCGCGGTGGCGCGTCCGGTGGAGATTGGTTCGGTCCAACTTCGATTCCTGCCGCAACCCGGCTTCGACCTGAAAAATCTGGTCATCTATGAGGACCCGGAATTCGGCGCGGAGCCCATGCTGCGCGCTCCGGAGGTTACCGCCGTGGTGCGGCTGACATCGCTGGTGCGGGGACGGCTGGATATTGCCCGTCTGGAGTTGACCGAGCCTAGTTTGAACCTGGTGCGCCGAGCAAACGGCCGCTGGAACTGGGAAGCTCTGCTGGAACGAACGGAGCGCACGCCGCTGGCGCCCACGGCGAAACCAAAGTCGGAAGCGCGCCCGGGTTTTCCCTACATCGAGGCCAGTGCAGGGCGCATCAATTTCAAGGCGGGACAGGAAAAGAAGGCGTACACGCTGCTGAATGCGGACTTTGCATTGTGGCAGGAATCGGAAAACACATGGGGAGCGCGGCTGAAAGCAGAACCTCTGCGCACCGACATGAATTTGAGCGACACCGGCCTGCTGCGGATGAACGGGATATGGCAGAGGGCGGGGAGCCTGCGCGAAACACCGCTGCAGTTCAGCCTGGAGTGGGACCGCGCGCAACTGGGACAACTCACCAAGTTAGTGTCGGGGACCGATAAGGGCTGGAGAGGAGCGGTTCGCCTGGATGCGACGCTGCGCGGCATCCCGGCGGCGATGCAGGTGGCAGTAGACACATCGATTCAGGACTTCCACCGCTACGACATCTCGAGTAGCGAGGCGTTGGGGCTGACGGCGCACTGCGATGGCAAGTATAGCTCGTCGGAAGGCGTGATGAGCGAGATCTTCTGCAGCGCGCCCGTGGGCGAAGGCACGATCACCCTGCGCGGCGCTGCCGGGCTGCCCGGAGTACACATGGTGAATCTGGCTTTGAACGTCGAGAATATCCCCGTAAGTGCCGTGGCGCAACTGGCTCGACGCGCCAAGAAAAACCTGCCTGCAGACCTGGTGTCTTCGGGAAGTGTGCAAGGCAATTTCACCGTGAAGGAAGATGGAGCATCGCCGCGGGGAGCGAAGTTTCAGGGCCGCGGCGAAATAACTGAACTTCGTCTGCAGTCGTTGAGCACCAAAGTGGAATTGGCTCCGGGGAACGTGCCGTTCGTGCTGAGTTCGGAGCGGGGCAGCGCTCATACTCCATCAAAGGGCAAAGCTGCGCGCCAGTTGGAGGCCGAGGTTTTGCCGGCTCCGGATGAGCTGCATATCGAATACGGACCCTTTCCGGTCGCGCTGGGGCGGCCAGCGCCAGCACTGGCGCGAGGCTGGGTGGCTCGGTCGGGTCATGGCATGGTGGTCCGCGGAGAAGGGGAAGTCTCGCACATCTTGCGATTGGCTGGTCTGCTGGGCCTCCCGGCGGTGAAGGCCAGCGTTGAGGGCGTGACCGAGATGGAGTTGCAGATCGCCGGATCATGGGCAGGAAATGTATCCGGAAACGCCTCGGGCTTTTCTTTGCCGGAAGTGACGGGAAAGGTGCAACTGCACAACGTGCGTGCCATGGTGCGAGGAGTGAATGGGCCGATTGAAATCTCGACGGCGGAATTGCAGCTTTTGCCCGATGAAGCGCGCGTGGAGAAGTTGAGCGCGCAGGCCGCCGATGCCCACTGGACAGGTTCTGTGGCCCTGCCACGTGGTTGTGGAACGCCGGGGGCGTGCCTTATCCGCTTCAATCTGAACACCGAAGAGATGGGTCTGAGCGAGCTCTGTAAGTTCGTGGGTTCGCAACCCAGCCAGCGCCGGTGGTATCAGATGCTGACGTCTGCCGAGCCCACGGCGCCATCGTTTCTGGAGAGCTTGCGCGCCTCGGGCAAGGTGAATGCCGGCCGCTTGCTAATACACAACCTGGTTGCGAACCGGGTTTCCGCTTCGCTTGACCTGGACCGCGGTAAGCTGAAAATTTCAGAACTGCGCGCGGATTTGTTGGGGGGAAAGCACCGCGGAGATTGGCAGGCGGATTTTGCCGCGGACTCTCCGGTCTACACGGGAACTGGGACGCTGACCGGGATTTCGCTGCAGCAAGTGGCCGATGCAATGCACGATCCGTGGATATCAGGAACGGCCGGGGGAACGTATCGGTTTACGGCGTCCGGCGCGGACTCTGCGGCATTCTGGCAATCGGCCGAGGGCGGACTGCAGTTCGATTTGCGGGACGGAGTTTTGTCTCACCTTTCATTAGCCAGCGATGAGGGACCTCTGCGAATCGCGCGCTGGCAGGGACATGCGCGACTGCTGGGCGGGAAGATTGAGATCGAGAAGGAGAAGATGGTTTCTCCCACGGGAGTGTACGAGATCAGCGGCACAGCGTCGTTGGGGCAGGTGTTGGACTTCAAACTAACTCGAGGGACGGAAGTGAGAGCGGCGCATGCGCGTTCGATTGCTTACAGCATCACGGGCACGGTGGCTCAACCGCGGGTGGCGCTGACTCCAGCGCCGGAGACGCAGGCGCGGCTGAAGCCGTAGGGCGTACCTCAGGGGCTGAAGCCCCGATGTAAATGTCCGCGCTCAACGCAGGCCTGGAAGGCCTGCTCCACCCTGAAGGCCTGTTCCCCCCTTTTCCTTTAGGGTACGTAGGCTGCGCCGCGCAGCACTTTCCCCGGCAGCGCCCCTGTCATCTTTGCGTTATCGATCACGGGCACGCCATTCACCAGGACGTATTCCATCCCTTGAGAGAGCTGATTCGGATTGTCAAACGTGGCGAGATCGCGGACGGTTGCGGGATCGAAGATGACCACATCGGCCCACATGCCAGCCTTGAGAACGCCGCGATCCGTGAGGCGCAGGCGCTGGGCCGGCAGCGCAGACATTTTGCGAATGGCATCTTCCAGCGTCAAAACTTTTTCTTCGCGAACATATTTGCGCAGGATGCGCGGGAAGGTTCCATAGGCGCGCGGATGAGGATGCTCCTGGCCCAGAATGCCCTCCGGCGAGGTTCCGGAGGAGTCATTGTCGATGGCGACCCAGGGCTGCTGCAAGGCGAGCGTGACATCGGGTTGCGACATGCCGAAGACGGCGACGCCCGTATACGGATCTTCGATGAGGAAGTCGAAGAGCGCATCCATTGGGTCTTTGTTCCACTGCCTGGCGATTTCGGAAAGGCGTTTGCCCTGGAAAGGAAGCATCTTCGGATTCTGCACAACGCCGATCATGATAGCGTCGGGCCCGGGAATTTCCTGCCACTCGTTATCCCAATCGTTGGAGGGTGTGAGCATGTCTTTGCGGATGCGCTCGCGGGTGGCGGGGTCTTTCAGGCGCTCGACAAGCTTTGGAGTTCCGCCATCGTGTGCCCATGCCGGAACGAAGGCCGAGAAATCGTTGAACCAGGCCGTGTAGGCGTAGGTGTCGGCGGTGACGTCGGCGCCTGCGGCGCGCGCGGCGTTGATTTTGGCAACGACTTCGGGCATGCGTCCCCAGTTATTTTTTCCGGCGACCTTGATGTGCCAGATTTCGACAGGGACGTGCGCCTCGCGTCCGATGCGCAGAGCTTCGTCGATGGCTTCAAGGATGGAGTTGCTTTCATCCCGCATGTGGGTGGAATAGATGCCACCGAACTTGCCGCCTTCGGCTGCGAGAGCAATCAGTTCCTCTGTTTTTGCGTAGGGTGCGGGGGCGTATTCAAGCGAAGTGGAAACGCCGACCGCGCCGTCTTTCATAGCTTCGCGCACCAGCGTCTTCATCTGTTCAAGCTGCTCAGGCGTGGGTTGCTTGTTGTCGTCGCCGAGAACCACGCGGCGGACCTGCGTTGCGCCGACATAGCTGGCCAGGTTGATGCCCATGCCCTGCTTTTCAAGGCGCGCGAAATACTGGCGGAAGGTTCGCCAGTCAATCGTGATTTTGTAACGTTCGTAGCCCGGGCGATCGGCCTGAATAATGGCGTCGTTGAGCGGCGCGATGGAACCGCCTTCGCCGGTGATCTCCGTTGTGATGCCCTGGAAGATTTTAGAAGGCAGGCGCGGTTCGACGAGGATGGAGAGTTCGGATTGCCCGAGCATGTCGATGAAGCCGGGTGCGATGACCTTGCCGGCGGCGTCGATGGTGCGCTTGCGGGGCGCGGCGGTTAGGTTGCCGATGGCGGAGATTTTGCCGTCGCGGATGCCTACATCGCCGGAATACCAGGGGGAGCCGGTGCCGTCGATAATGTGGCCGTTGGTGATGACGAGATCGAAGGCGGCCGGCGCTTGCGCGGGTAACAAGGTTGCCGCGAAAAACAGTGCGATGGCGAGCAAGAAATTCAGTTTGTGAAGCTTCATCGATTTCCTCTGTGTATAGTTACCTCAGCGGCTAAAGCCGGCTATTAAGGAGCGATCCTTATCGCAGCGCTGAAGCGCTGCGCCACCCAAGATCACGCTAAACCAACGCTTAAGGCAATCGGTGTGCGACGGTGCGCGAGCGCGCCCAGAGCGATCCAGATACCGAGGGCAAGCCATTCGTATATCGTGAAATGGCCGGGTACTGCCGGGACTACTTTCATCAGCAACATTGCGATGGCCACGAGCAACCCAAAGCCTGCAACACACCATTCTCCTGCCGAAAGTCTCGACTGGCCTGGCAGCGTGCCCGAGCGGCCCATGCTGATGTAAGCAGCGCAGGTTGCGGCCCAGCCGATGGCGCAGGCGACTGAGCCGACTTCGGTGATCGGCACGAGAATCGCATCACCCAGGAGCATACACGCGGCGGTGGACACTCCGATGCAGAGAACTGCGGCTGACGGGGTTTGATGTTCGGGATGGATGCGGCCAGTGCGGGGCTCGATCAGGCCGCGGCGTCCCAGAGCGAAGAGCAAGCGGCTGGCGGCTACGAAATTTCCATTAAAGCATTTGAACAGCGACAGCAGCGCCGCCGCCAAGATTACGTTAACAATCCAGCGCGACCCTACTGCACGCTGAAACGCAACCGCGGTCATGAACTTCTCGCCTGTTAATTCGCGCCAGGGAGCGACGAAAGCGACGGCGGCGATGACGACAGTGTAGAAGAGAATGCCGATGAGGACGGCCATCGATATGGCTTTGAGAAATCCCTGCCCGCGAAACTCGGGAGTGGATTCTTCGGCGGCCTTGCTTACGGATTCGAATCCAGTCATGAAATACGGGACGATCTGCACCACGAGCAGGAACGAAACCAGTGGCGCGTGGGTGAAGAGCGGAGGGAAGTTGCGCGGCGATCCCTTGCTTGCACCGAGCGCGACGAAAACTACGAACAGGGCCAGCGTGCCGAATGCGGTCCAATTCTGGAAGGTCGCGCTGAGGCGGATACCGCGGTAGTTTAACGTGGTGAGCAGCGCCGTGAGGGCGAGGCCGATGATGAGGTGGGGAAGATAGACTGGGCGTCCGGCGATGCGGTAGATCTCGATGGAATCGAGCGAAGGGACGATGTAGCCGGCGATGCGGCCTACGGCCACGGCCTCCCAGGGGCAGACGATGAAGTAGGCGAGCATCATCATCCAGCCGGTGGAGAAGCTGACGGGGCGAGAGAAAGCGGACGCGGTGTAGGCGATCTCGCCCGCGGCGTCGGGCATGGCGGCCACCAGCCTGCCATAAACCCAGCCGATGGGGAACAGCAGCGCGCCGCCGATGGCGAAGCCGAGAAGGGCGCCCAAGGCGCCGCCGCGGAGGAGCCAGTCGTCCATCACTACGAGCCAGCCGACACCGACCATGGTGCCCCAGGCCAGCGTGAAGTAGTCGGTGAGGCGGAGTTTGCGGGCGAGATGGGACATGGGGACGAATTCGATCCGGTGAGCGCGAATTATAATGCATGCCGCGGGAATGGTTTGGAAGCGTCTGCGTTCGGTGAGATCGTGAGGCAGCGGCGAAGACGCCCGCCCCTTCGGCTTCGCTCAGGGCAGGTTCCCAGCCGCCGGGACGGCGGCGCTACACTTCATGGTAGTATCGACAATATCCTCGCATGATGCTGCAACCTTTGAATTTGGCCGCTGTGACGCCATTGCGCCTCTTTCTTATTGCGACTCGTTGAAAAAGCGATGACACTTTCGACCAACTTGCGTAAGCGCGTGCTCAGCGGCATGCGCTCGACCGGAAAACTGCACCTCGGCAACTATGTGGGCGCACTCGACAACTGGGTGCGCATGCAGGATGAGTATCAATGTTTTTTCGAAGTGGCCGATTGGCATGCGCTGACGACGGACTATGCCGATACTTCGCGCGTGAAACAGAATTCTCTGGAAGTGGCGCTGGACTGGCTGGCGGCGGGGCTCGATCCGGAGAAGTCCGTGATCTTCATTCAGTCGCATGTCCCGGCGCACGCCGAGCTGCATTTGTTATTTTCCATGATCACGCCGCTGGGTTGGCTGGAGCGGGTTCCGACATACAAGGAACAGCGGGAGAACATCAAGGACAAAGATCTGGGAACGTACGGTTTCTTGGGTTATCCGGTGCTGCAAGCGGCGGATATTCTGATTTACAAAGCGGACGTGGTGCCGGTAGGCGAGGATCAGGTCGCGCATGTGGAACTGACGCGCGAGATCGCGCGGCGCTTCAACGGCTCTTACGGACAGCGCGGGGATATTTTCCCCGAGCCGCAATCGTTGCTCACACCCGCTCCCAAGCTGCCGGGGACCGATGGCCGCAAGATGTCGAAGTCTTACGGCAACACGATCATGCTGACCGATCCAGAGCCTGTGGTGCGGCAGAAGCTGAAGACGATGGTGACCGATCCGGCGCGGGTGCGGCGCTCCGACGCAGGAAATCCGGACGTGTGCCCGGTCGGGGATCTGCACAAGATTTTCAGCGACCGCGCTACCATGGACAAAGTGAACGCCGGCTGCCGGTCGGCGGGGATTGGCTGCATCGAGTGCAAGAGCTGGGCGGCTGATGCGCTGGTGCAACTGTTGAGTCCGATGCAGGAGCGGCGCAAGAAATTCGAGGAGAATCCGCGGCTGGCTTGGGATATTCTGGAAGCGGGCAGTGAGCGGGCCCGCAAAGTTGCCGCTAAGACCATGGACGTGGTGCGCGATTCTATGGGAATGTCACTTGCGTATGAGCCACCGGCGGTGAAGGATGCCACGTAGCATGCACAACAGAATCGTTCGATCCGAGGACGGCGCGTCGGAGCCTGTTGCGCCGGTGCTGGTTGCGAATCGAACTGCAGCCGCTGATCAACAGGCGGCGAAACAAGAAGAAAGCGATTCTCCCTTTGCGGTTTCTGTTACCGACATCTACGAAGGTCCGCTGGATTTGCTGCTTGATCTGATTCGCAAGCAGGACATCGACATCTACGACATTCCGATCGCGCGTATCACGGAGCAGTATCTGGCTTATGTGGAAAAGATTCGCGAGCTGGATGTGAATGTCGCAGCTGACTTCATCTATATGGCTGCAGTGCTGATTCACATCAAGTCGAAGATGTTGCTGCCTCGTGATCCGTCGGCGAAGGCGGAGGAATTGGAAGATCCGCGCACGGAACTGGTGAACCGGCTGCTGGAGCATGAAAAGTTCAAGTCGGCCGCGCAGATGCTTTTGCAGAAGCAGCAGATTGAAGATGCGGTGCTGACCAATCCGGCATTGAAGGAATTCATGGATGCCGAAGGCGCCGAGCCCGAGGTCGCCGCGGACGTGATCGATCTGGTCAAGACTTTTCAGCAAATTCTGGAACGCGTGCGCACGCGGCCGGTGATCAATGTGGATGAAGAAAGCGTCACCGTGGGCCAGATGATTGACTATCTGCGGCGGCGGCTGGCGCTCGAATCGCGTCCGATCCGCTTGAAGCAGCTTCTGATGCGAGTGCCCTCACGGCAGGCGCTGGTGTGCATGGTCCTGGCGTTGCTCGAAATGGTGCGGCTGCAGGCGATTCAGGTCCGGCAGGACGAGATGTTCGGCGAGATCGCGGTGCGAAAGCATACGCATTTCGATGAGATCATGAGAGAACAGGCCGCGGTGCGCGATGATTGGAGATGAAAAGACAGTGGTCAGGGGTCAGTGATCAGTGGTCAGTTTCAAGACCACCGGTTTCACTGACCACTAGCCACTGACCACTGGCCACTATGGGGTTAAAAGCTCAACTCGAAGCCATTATTTATGCCGCGGAAACGCCGATTGCGCTGGAGCAGATGGTCCAGCTCGTCAGGGAGTCGGTGACTGCCGATGGCGCGCCGGATGACACCGAAGTGAAATCGCGGGTGCGGGCGGCACTGGAAGAACTGGTTGCCGACTACGGCGGTCCTGACCACGGTATCGAGATTCGCCAGGTGGCGGGCGGCTATCGCATGTCCACCAAGCCGGAGCAGCACGAAATGGTGCGCAGCTTTGCCAAGAGCCTGAAGCCGCCGGTTCGGCTTTCGCTGCCGGCGCTGGAAACGCTGGCTGTCATCGCCTATAAGCAGCCCGCTACGGTGCCGGAAATTAACGAGATTCGCGGCGTGGATTCAGGCGGCGTGATTGCCACCCTGCTCGACCGCAAGTTGATCACTACAGCGGGCCGCAAGCAAGTGATCGGGCGGCCGATTCTCTACAAGACGACCAAAGAATTCCTGATGCGCTTTGGCTTGAAGGACGTCAACGAGTTGCCCAGCATGGAAGAGTTCGAGAAGCTGGTGGCGGAATCGTTTCAAGGAGAATTGATTCCGGCGGAAGACGCGGCACAAGGGGAACAGAACGATTCTGCTCAGGTGGAAATCACGGAAAGTTCTGACTTGAAGTCCAGCGCCTAAAGGCGCTTTGGTTTGTATGCGCCTTCGCGGCGCGGCTGAAGCCGCGCCCTTTCAAAACTTATTCACACACATGCCCACTGAACGCCTGCAGAAAATTATCGCCGCGGCTGGAATCGCTTCCCGCCGCAAAGCCGAAGAACTGATCAGTGCAGGCCACGTCAAGGTGAATGGAAATGTTGTAACGGAGTTGGGGACCAAGGCGGACCCGGACATCGATCACATTCGCGTGGATGGAAAGCTCCTGCAGGGTGCGCAATTGCATGTCTACCTGCTGCTGAACAAACCCAAAGGCTATGTCACTACCGTCAGCGATCCCGAGAACCGGCCCACGGTGATGCAACTGATCCGCGGTGTGAAGAAGCGCGTGTACCCTGTGGGGCGGCTCGACTATGCCAGCGAGGGCCTGCTGCTTTTGACCAATGATGGCGCGCTGGCGAACAAGCTGATGAAAGCTGCGTCGCATGTGCCCAAAACCTACGTGGTGAAAGTTGCGGGGACTCCGAGCAACGAAGCGCTGGAGAAACTGCGCGGCGGAGTTTCCATCGCGACCGAAGATGGCCGCCGGGTGCGGACTGCGCCGGCGGGAATCCTCTTGGTGAAGGAAGCCACGAATCCCTGGTACGAGGTGACTTTGATCGAAGGGCGCAATCGGGAGATCCGGCGCATGTTTGAGAAGGTCGGCCACCATGTGGAGAAGATCAAACGCGTGCGGTACGGCCCGCTCACGCTCGACGTTCCGCCCGGGCGATTCCGCGCACTGACTTTGCAGGAAGTCGATCGCCTGCGGACCGCCTGCAACAAACCGATAGCGGGAACAAAGCATTCCATGGCATGATGAGCGGCGAGCATGAGCCGCTTCGTCGACATAGTCTCCGCGCCGGCACGCGACCTGGGCACGATGAATGCTCCCAACACAACGCTGGCTGCGCAGGAGCGCCGGCCGCATCTCATCAAGCTTGATTCCAATGAAAATCCCTTTGGGCCTTCGGTGCGCGCCGTCGATGCCATGAGGGACGTGCTGAGCGCGGCGAACTTCTATCCTGACGATGATTGCAGCCAGCTACGCCACAAGCTGGCCATACATCACGGGCTGCCGCCGGAGCAGGTGCTGGTCACTGCCGGCTCAACCGCGATGCTTAGCCTGCTCTGCCAGACGGTGCTCGCGCCGGGGCAGAATGCGGTGACCAGCGAGCGTTCATTCATTGTGTATTCGATGGCGGTGCGGGCGGTGGGCGCACATCTGGTCGAAGTGCCCATGCGCGATGATGGCTTCGATCTCGACGCGATTCTCGCCGCCATCGAATCGAACACGCGCATCGTGTTCCTGGCGAACCCGAACAATCCTACGGGTACGATGCTGGAAGCAGCCGCGGTGGAGCGCTTTCTGGCGCAGCTTCCCGGCCATGTGGTTTTGGTTCTGGACGAGGCTTATTACGAATTCGCCGAGCACTTTGCGGCGTTGCGGAAAATCAGGTATTCGAACTCGCTGGATTATCTCCGTCAGGGTGCAAGCGTGGTCATGCTGCGAACATTTTCGAAGGCGCACGGACTCGCCGGCCTGCGTGTGGGCTACGGACTGGGACCCGCGGAATTGCTGGGCTACTGCGCGCGCATGCGCAACACATTTTCTGTGTCGTCGGTCGCGCAAGCGGCCGCGGTGGCAGCTATCGACGACACCGAGCACATTCAGCGCGCGCTGGAGAACAATGCTGTGCAGTCGCGAGTACTCGCCCAGGGCTTGTCGGAACTCGGCTATCGGGTGGTTCCAACTTCGGCGAATTTTCTGTTCTGCGATCTGGGAGAAGACGCCGCGGCCGTCGCCAAGCGCTTGCAGGATGAAGGCGTGGCGGTACGTCCGCTAGGGGGCTGGGGTGCGCCGAATTGCATTCGCGTGACGATTGGCACGTCGGAGCAGAATCAGTTTTTCTTGCAGGCGGTGCGGCGGCTGGGGTCGCCCTTCCGCGCCACAGAATGAGCGTCCGGAGTCCGTCGTTACTAGTACGGAGTGACCACCGCATCCTCCGGATAACCCGGCATCCCAAACTCGGGAACGTCGAGACCTTCCTCTTCCACCTCTGGCGACACTCGCATGCTTTTCACTTTGTTGACGCACCAGAAAACAGCGTAGGTTGCACCGAACGCCCAGGCGGCATACAAAGTTGCTCCCATGAACTGGCAAAAGAACTGCCGCGTATCGCCGTGGAGCAAGCCCGTCACGCCTTGACCCGCGTGGCCCAGATACGTCGTGGCGCCAACGCCGTTCCATCCGGCACCATAGACGCCATCGGCAAAGATGCCAACGCTGACTGCGCCGAGCCATCCGCAATAGCCGTGAACTGAAATCGCGCCGCAGGGATCGTCAATTTTGAGAACGCGGTCGTTGAAAAGAACGCCAGCGCAGACCAGACATCCCGCCAGCAAACCGATGACTACCGACGAAGTCGGGGAGACGAAGGCGCACGGCGCCGTGATCGCGACCAATCCCGCCAGCATGCCGTTACAAGCCATGGTCACATCGGGCTTGCCGAACAGGAAATACCACAGAAGCATTGCGGCCGCTGATCCAGCGACGGCGGCCAGATTCGTGTTCACTGCGACTACGGAAATGCGCAGGTCGGTTGCTCCGAGAGTCGAACCAGGGTTGAACCCCATCCAGCCAAAAAGCAGGATGAAAGTGCCGGAGACAACGTACACGATGTTATGCGCGGGAAAGACGCGGATCTTTCCTCCGGGACCATACTTACCGAGACGCGGACCTAAAATAATCGCGAGCGCCATGGCGCAGAATCCGCCGACAGCGTGGACTACGGTCGATCCCGCGAAATCGACATAGCCGTGACCCAAGTTCAGCGTGGATCCGACTTGCGATAGCCAACCTCCGCCCCAGGTCCAGCAACCGGAGATGGGGTAGAGGATCGCGCCGATAAAAAGTTCACAAAGCAGGAATGCCCAGAAGGTGATGCGCTCGCACACGGCGCCGACGATGATGTAGCCGGCGGTTTCCATGAACACGACTTCGAACAGCGTTAAACAATTGCTGGCACTGTCATAGGCCGGACCGACAAGAAAAAAGCCCTTGCCGCCCACGAATCCCCATTGGCCGCTTCCTACCAGAAAGTGGTTCAGCGTTGGAGTGCCGCCCAGGTTGGTGGGTGCGGCGTTGATGGCAACGGCTCCAAACTGGAATGCATAACCGACGGCGTAGTAAGCGAGGAAGGCGAACACGTAGGCCGCAAAGTTCAGCATCATCAGGTGGGCGGCATTTTTCTTTCGCACCAGCCCGCAGGTGAGCAGGGCGAAGCCCGCCTGCATGAACAGGACGAGGTAGCCGGTATTCAATGTCCAGGCAAAATTAGTCGCCACGCGAACGTGACCGACGCTGTCCGCCAGCTTTACCGCAAGCGGCTCTTTCGCAGACTGAGCCTGATAGTCATCGAACGCTTTCTTGTTCGCGGCGTAGTCTGGAGCCGTCTTGTCGGTAGGCTCGGCGACCACAAAGGAATTGCCGGCCGCGTCGACTGCGGTCGTCTTGTCCCCGGTGGCTGTGCCGGAGGGATCGGGCTTGGGTGCGTCGTCGGCAAAGCAGCGGGTCGATAACCCTGCCAACAATGCGGCGGCTAGAACGATGGCGGCACTGGCCGACACGGTCGCCGATAATGTCATTGATAATAACGACAAGCGCAGAGAGCGCCTGTTCTTTGTTCTTATCATGTCTGGTTGCTCCTGTTTTATAAAGGGTGGGCAATTCTCAGGTGGCTGTGCTTGTGCTTTAACAACGCAAACACATTGCGAGACGACCGCGCTGCAGACCACACAGCGCCGAGGACCGTGAGCGGACTCCTCCATCAGTGTTGGTGGGCTGAGAATCGGGTTCAAGCGTAACGCAGACGATAATGGCAGGCCTCCACTGAGTCCAATTCATATTTCTTATGGGGCCTATCAGGCTCGTCAATAACGCCGCACAGGAGTGGAACGTGTTTTCTTGAACGCGGCACAGCGGAGTTACTTCTTGCGCTGGTTCTTGCGGAGTGCTTCCATCATGGGGCGATGCGTTTTTCTCGCGTCTCGGGCCTTTTTGCGCCATCGATTTCCCGCACGTATTCTTTTTGATGGGTGAAGGAGAGCTTAGACCAGAACTCCCTGGCCTTAGCATCGCTGTTAATGATCTTTTTCAGGTACGCAGGGACCTCGACTGTCCGCTCGTCCTCATCGAGTTCCATGACGACATCGACGGTGTCGCCGCCCTTGCAATGAGCGCCAGCGCGCAGTTGCGCGTTGACCACCATCATGTGACCTTCGCCCATGTTCATCAGCGAACTGCGAAAGGGGAAGCCGTTGATGGTGCCCTTGACAGGCACCCGGCCTTTGCGCTGGAAGACTTCGGCCACGTCAAAGGGCGGCTGGAGCGCCGCTACCTCTGTCCCTGCCTGGCCGAGAAGCTTGACCTTGAACTTGTGCTGCGCCATCGGAAAACTTCCTTCCAATAAGGGTCTAACCGCCGAGCACCGCCACGCGCGCGGCTCCATAGAGTCCCGCATCGCTTCCCAGCAGGGCACGGGTGATGATGGTTTTTCGTTCGGTGCGGCTTTCGGTCTGCGCTGCGGCGCCTTCTTCTTTTCCTGAATCGCTCCGCAAAGGATCGGGGGGAGCGGTGGCCGCATAGACCAGCGACCGCTCGCGCAACTCCTCGAACATGTTGGGCGCATAGGCATCCCAGGCGCTCGAAACGCCTCCGCCGATGACGAACATGTCGAGATTCAAAACGTTAATCAGGCCGGCGAGCAGGATTCCCAGGTAGCGTCCGAAGCTGCGAAGGATGCGGCGGGCGTGTTCGTCGCCCTGGACCGCCAGGTTGTAGACGGACTTCGCGCCGAATTCAGCGTCGGAAGACGCGGCCCTGGCCAGCGATGGCGCTTCGCCGCTGGCGATCGCTTCGCGGGCCATGCGCATAATCGCGCTGGCGGAAGCGTACTGCTCGGCGCATCCGCGGTTGCCGCAGCCACAGGGACGGCCCTCCGGTTCGATGGTGACGTGCCCGAATTCGCCCGCCATGCCATTCATGCCGTGCCAGATTTTTCCCGCGAGCACGATGCCGCCGCCGATTCCGGTGCCGAGCGTAACCACCGCCATGTTTGGGACGCCGCGGGCAGCGCCCAGCCACTGCTCGCCGAGCGCGGCAACGTTGGCGTCGTTTTCGAGGACGACGCGTGCGGCGTTTTTTGGGATCCCCAGGCGGCGCTCGATTTCGGCGCGCACCGGGTAGTCTTCCCAGCCCGGCAGGTTTGCCGACTTGCGCAGCATCCCGGTTTGCATGTCGATGATGCCGGGAACGCCGATGCCAGCACCGAGCAAGTTTCCTGTCGGCTTGTATTTGCTGGACAGACGCTGAATGGCATCGCACATTTCGTTGATGACATGGTCACGGCCGAGAATGACTTTGGTCCCGAGAGTAACCTTCTCGAGAAGTTGGCCCTCGTGGCTAACGGCGGCAATGCGCAGGTTGGTACCGCCGAGGTCGACTCCGATCGAAAAATCTGGCATGGAGCAAGAGATTATCAGAACTGCGGTGGAGCGTGCTCAAGGGAAGTGAGCCAAACGCGCGATTATTGCGTCGCAAAGAGCGCGACGCTTCGCGCGGCTCGCCCAGATTCCCTCGGCAAGCTCGGGACAGGCTCTTCACTGCGCAAAGAACGCTTGTTCAGGATGAAAAGTCTCACTTCTGACACCGCGGGCAGTAGTGGCTGCTGCGTCCGGCGATGACGATGCGCTTGATGGGGGTCTTGCAGACCAGGCAGGGCTCGCCTTCGCGGCCATAGACGCGGTGCTGCAGTTGGAAGAAGCCTTCTTCGCCGTCGGCGTCAACGTAGTCTGAAATGGACGATCCGCCGAGAGCGATCGCTTCCGCGAGAACCTCTTTTACCGACGCGAGCAGATTGCCTAGTTGGTCGCGGGTAATGGTGGAAGCGCGGCGGCGGGGGCGAATTCCGGCGCGGAACAGAGATTCATCGGCATAAATGTTTCCCACGCCGCGCAGCAGCTTCTGGTTGAGCAGCGCGCTCTTGATAGGAGTTCTGCGGCCGCGAAACAGGGCGAGGAAGCGATCGAGACCGGCTTCGAGCGGCTCAATGCCGCCCGCCTCGAAGTCGCCGGCTCGGGTGACACTTAACCGTCCGAAGCGGCGGGGATCGACAAAGCGGAGTTCCTTGCCCGAGGCCAGCTTCAGAATCGCGTGGGTGTGCTTGAGAACTTCTGCCTGCGGTTCGCAGACCTGCAGGCGTCCGGTCATGCCCAGGTGAACGATCCACTGCGCTGTGGCTTGTTTGGTGTTCTGTTCGAGATCGAAGACGATGTGCTTGCCCATGCGCCGCACCGTGGCGATGCGGCTGTTTTCCAGCGTGGCGGCGATTTCACGCGCCGAAGACTTCAACGGCTCGCGCTTCCCTCCGAGCCAGATGGATTCGATTACATCGCCGGAGACGCGCCGTGCCAGTCCGCGCGCGATGGTTTCTACTTCGGGGAGTTCCGGCATGCCTCATCAGTGTACAAGGGCACGGCATTAGGCGTGGGCGGTCTGCGGCAGTCCTGCGGGATTTTGGAATACAGCGGTGGGCTAGTCCTTGAGCGGTACGACAGTCTGGCCGTCGCGGCAGAAGGTGGCGACCTTCTGCAGATCCCCGTTGGCCTGGGGCAAAGTCATTACCGGCCCGTAGCAGTAAACCGCATGGCCGGTGGCGGCAAAGTACCAGCGTCCGCCTTTGGAGTGTTGCTCCACATGTCCGGATGGACGGCGCACGGGCTGCACTGGCTTCGCAGCCGTCAGACTAAACAACAAGGCTAGGGTCAGAACCTTCATTGTCGCCGAGATTTCCGAACACATCCGTGAAACGCTTACTGCTTACCTGAGCACTAAATCGTATTCAACGAGCGACGCCGGTCGGACAAATCCGAAGCAGGCACGGGAGGAACCTGGGGAACCGGCTTGGAAATCTTGTCTGCAGGACTTGGGGAGCGGTGTTTCGGTGCTGCCTTGGTTGACGGACTCTGGGTGGACGGGGCCTTGAACAAGGGACTCTGGGACGATGGGGCCTGGGTCGACGGAGTCTTGGACGGAGTCTGAGCTTGCTCCTGGGTCGACGGAGCTTGCGTGCGGTTCTGGGCTTGCGCCCGGGTCGACTGCTGATCGCCTATGGCCTTGCCTCTCGCAGACCACAGCTCGGTGCTGTCACGACCTAAAACCTTAATCAGATTGCGTTGCGATTGGATCACCGAGCCTTGCTCAACGATGAGCACGGTCATCAGTCCGTAGGAGAGCAGGAACAGAACCGTGAGCAACGGGAGAAGGCTCGGTTGCTTCTTGGGAACTGCTGTTGGCATCCCTGATGTGGAACCAGACAAGATAGTCAAGTGGCACCCCAGCCTCGCCTAACAAAGCGCAGGCAGGGGAGAGATTGCAGCTTGTCAGCCAATAGCGCGCGTGGCCGGAAGTCATTGAATTGAATTGAGTTAGAGTGATTGGCCCGGCTCAGATTCCAGGGTGCAAGTGCAATTCAATGCACATATTGAGCAGTGAACCGTTGCGGATTGCATCGCGGGGACGCTGGAAACGCCTGCCAGACAGGGATCTCCGAGGAAGAACAATCCCGTCCTGCAAACCCACGCCGGTCCTATTTCCCGCCCAGCACGAGTTTGGCGATGGTTGCCAACTGCATGTTGGACGTGCCCTCGTAGATCTTGCCGATCTTGGCGTCGCGCCAGTATTTCTCGACGGGATAGTCTTTGGTGAAGCCGTAGCCGCCGTAGATCTCGATGGCCAGCGAGGTCACGCGCTCGGCTACCTGCGAGGAGAACAGCTTGGTCATCGCCGCTTCTTTGACGAAATTCACGCCCGCGTCCTTCATGCGGGCCGCATTGTAGACCATGAGGCGCGCCGCCTCAATCTCGGTTGCCATCTGCGCAATCTGGAACTGGATGCCCTGAAACTCTGAAATGGCCTTGCCGAATTGCTTGCGTTCCATGGCATATTTCGCGGCAAATTCCCAGGCCCCGCGCGCCACACCGATCATCTGCGCGCCAATGCCGATGCGGCCTTCGTTCAAAGTTTCGATCGCAATCTTGTAGCCCTTGCCCGGCTCGCCCAGCACGTTCTCTTTGGACACGCGGCAGTCTTCCAGAATCAGTTCGCAAGTGGAAGAGGCGCGAATGCCCAGCTTGTCTTCCTTCTTCCCCACGCTGAATCCCGGGAAGTCTTTTTCCACCAGAAACGCCGTAATGCCCTTGTATCCCGCGGCGGGATCGAGCGTGGCGAACAGGACGAACAGTCCGGCTTCCTTGCCGTTGGTGATCCACAGCTTGCGGCCGTTGAGCACGTAGTCGGTGCCCTTGAGTTCGGCGCGCGTCTGCAGAGCGAAGGCGTCTGACCCGGAACCGGCCTCGCTTAAGGCGTAGGCGCCGCACGTGTCGGCCGCCATCTTCGGCAGATAGCGTTTCTTTTGTTCAGGGTTGCCCCATCGCAACAGGGCATTGTTGACCAGCGTGTTTTGCACGTCCACTACTACGCCCGCCGATGCATCGACGCGCGATAATTCCTCGACGGCCACGATTGCCTCAAAGAACTTGGCGCCGCTTCCGCCGTATTGCTCTGGGATCTCGATCCCCATCAGCCCGAGCTGGAAGAATTCGTGGATGAGATCTTTTTCGAAGATGCCCTTCTCGTCCATCTCCTTCACCAGCGGACGGATCTTATCGTCGGCGAACTGGCGAATGTTGTCGCGGAAAAGGATTTCGTCTTCGGTGAGGGTGGTTAGGGGCGTCGGAACGGGCGTCTGCAGCGTTACTTCTGACATGAGAATACCTTCCGCTGAAGAATGGCAAACTGGCAATTTTAGCAGAATGGAGCGCGATGATTGTGTCGGAAAACCTTAAACACAGAGGACACAGGGGTTCACAGGGTAAAACATCTTTGATTTTCAGCTGCGGCGTGTATGCACTAGCTTGAGCGCGTCGGCCTGCAGAATGCGCTGGATCTGATTGCGGGCGTGGACCGACCAGGGGCCGGTGGTATCGAGTTTGATGTAAGCCTGCCAGTGTTTCAGCGCCTTGCGCGGCTCGCGGGTTTTCTCGTAGGCGAGGGCGAGGTTGTAGTGCGCATCGGCGTACGTGGGAGCGAGTTGGATCGCCATCTTGTAGGTCTGGATCGCCTCTTGCACGCGGCCGGTCTCGTCCAAAACGTTGCCCAAGTCGAAATAGGCTAGCGCATAACGAGGATCGGCTTGCAAGGCTGCGCGGTAGTGCCTTTCGGCCAGCGTGAAATCCTGCCGGTTATAGTAGAGCGTGCCCAGATTAATGTGCGCGGCCGCGTGTTCGGACTGAAACTCGAGTACTTTCTGGTAGGCGGCCAGGGCCTCGGTATGCGTGGCGGGATCCTCTTCCAGCGCGATGCCTCGCGCAAACCAGACCGCAGCCTCATTCTCTTGCGGACCCGGCTCAGGAGTGGGAATGGGAGTGCTGGTCACAACTTTTTCTCGCGCCGAGAAGTCCATTACAAACTGTCCTGCAATCGGCTCCAGCAGCTTGCCCTCATGACGAAACGCTACCCGATGATTGTTGGTGGATGAAGCTCCGGCATCGAGCAAAGGATTTCCCATGCCCGAGGCCTGCTTCTGCATGGCTTCGAGCGATTGCCGGATCACCGCGGGCCGCACCCTCATCGCGCACAGGTCGCGGACTTTCTTGATCTTCAAAAGGTCGGAAAAAGAATAGGTCGGAGAGGAAACAATCAGCCCCGCGCGCTCCCAGTTCGCCAACTGGCGCGGAGTGAGATGAAGAATCCTAAGTAAATCGGCTCGATTGTACAAGACTGTAGACAAGTCTCGCGCGTGCTCGACCGCGCGAGTACGTCCCCAGCTGCTATTATCCGTAACTTGCGGCTTTAAACGCAACTGTAAAGCCTTGTGGAAGTCTGTGGAGAACCTGGTTGATCTACATGCAACAGAAATGGTGCAGTCGAGCTTCGCTCGACGGACAGCCGAGGGCGGCTGTCCCCACATGTGTCTTTATGCTTTGTCATTCCGAGCGAAGCGAGGAACCTGCTTTTCGCCTACACCGCCACGGCCGCCTGATACTCCTCGTACGTGCCTTTGAAGTCCGTAAGCTTGTGGTCGCTCTCGAAATGCCAGATGCGGGTCGCGACCTCATCGATCAGGTCGTGGTCGTGGGTTACCAGGAACACCGTCCCGTGATACCGCTGCAGCGAGATGTTCAGGGCATTAATCGCTTCGAGATCCAGGTGGTTCGTAGGTTCATCGAGCACCAGCACGTTCGGCTTCTGCAGCATCAGCTTGCAGAAGAGCAGCCGCGCCGCTTCGCCGCCGGAAAGAACATTGGTGGATTTCGTCGCTTCCTCGCGGGCAAACAGCATCTGCCCCAGCAAGCCGCGAATCTCTTCGCTGACCGCCGCCGGATTCCACTGATGCAGCCACTCCAGCACGGTCGTGCCGCCTTCGATCAGGCTGCGGTGGTCCTGAGCGAAATATCCAACAGCCGCCTCGTGCCCCCAGATCACTTTGCCAGAGTTGACGAACGGGCCGTCGTAGCCGCTGGTCTTGCGCAACTCAGCTTCCGGGGTGGTGGGCGAATTCGCCAGCAGCGCATTCACCAGCGTGGTCTTTCCCGCTCCGTTGCGCCCCATCAGCGCGATTCTCTCTCCGCGGGTAATGCTGGCGGTGAAGTCGCGAATTACATGCTTGTCGCCGTAAGCCTTGCTCAGATGCTCGACTTCGAGAATGTGCTTGCCCGAGGGCCGCTTCTGCTCAAACTTGATGTAAGGCCGCTGGATGTTTGACTTGGCCAGTTCCGTGACCTGCAGGCGCTCCACTTCCTTGCGCCGCGACTGCACCTGGCTGGATCGCGTGCCGGCGGAGAAGCGCGCAATGAATTCATTCAATTGGGCAATCTTCTTTTCACGCTGCGCGTTCTGCGATTCAATCTGCGACCGCACCTGCGTCTTCGCCACCACCATATCGTCATACGACCCGGTGTAGGTGATGATGGTCTCGTAGTCGATGTCGGCGATGTGGGTGCAAATGCTGTTGAGGAAGTGCCGGTCGTGCGAGATCGCGATCACCACACCGTCGTAGGCATTCAGAAATCCCTGCAGCCAGTGGATCGAATCCAAATCCAGGTTGTTCGTAGGCTCATCCAGCAGCAACGCCTGCGGATGCCCGAACAGTGCCTGCGCCAACAGAACTCGGACTTTCTGTCCGCCCTGCAGTTCGCTCATCTTGCGCGCATGCACCTCGTCTGGAATATCCAGACCTTGTAATAAGATCGCCGCGTCGCTCTCCGCCGTGTAGCCGTCTTCTTCGCCGACAATGCCTTCGAGTTCGCCCAGCTTCATGCCGTCTTCGTCAGTCATGTCGTGCTTGGCGTAAATCGCGTCGCGCTCCTGCATCGCGGCCCACAAACGCCGGTTGCCCATGATGACCGTATCGATCACGGTGTAGGCGTCGAAGGCGAACTGATCCTGGCTCAAAACCCCGAGCTTCCGCGGACGCACGACTGTACCCTTCTGGGGCTCCAGTTCGCCGCTGAGCAGCTTCATAAAAGTGGATTTGCCCGCGCCGTTGGGCCCGGTCAGGCCATAACGCTTGCCCGGCGTAAACGCCACCGAGACTTCGTCGAACAGTATTTTGGCGCCGTAGCGCATGGAAACATTACTGACTGAAAGCATGATTTCTGGTTTCTCTTCTTCTGCGCTTCTACTGGGAAGCTTCTTCAGGAAGCTCTCTTCAGGAACTGCGGGGAATTTCCGCCAAAACCGTACGCAGCTGGAGTTAATAGGATATCACGTCCAACTTACCAAAACTGGAGGGCCGGACATCATTTCAATCAGTGTCCCCCGCTCAGGTCCCGGATGATAGCTCCGACGAACTGTTTGGCGTCGCCGAAAAGCATCAGGGTATTCGGGAGGTAGTACAGCGGGTTGTCAATGCCCGCAAAGCCTGGATTCATGCTGCGTTTGATCACCATGACGGTGTGGGCTTTGTCGACGTCGAGAATGGGCATGCCGAAGATGGGGCTGGATTGGTCGCTGCGAGCGGCTGGGTTGGTTACGTCGTTGGCGCCGATCACCAGGGCCACGTCGGTTTGCGGGAAGTCACCGTTGATCTCATCCATCTCGATGAGCCGGTCGTAAGGGATGTCGGCTTCGGCCAGCAACACGTTCATGTGGCCCGGCATGCGTCCCGCGACCGGATGAATGGCGAAGCGAACGTCGACTCCTTTTTTGGTGAGGATGTCATAGAGTTCCCGCACCTTGTGCTGCGCCTGCGCCACTGCCATGCCATAACCGGGAACAATGACCACCTTATTCGCCCCAGATAAGATCGCAGCCGACTCCTCGGCTGTGGCGCTGTGTACCGGCCTAGCCTCTCCCCCGGCGGCGGCCGCGGCCTGCACCTGGCCGAACGCTCCGAACAGGACGTTCGTAAACGACCGGTTCATGGCTTTCGACATGATGACCGAAAGAATGAGACCCGAAGAACCGTCGAGCGCGCCGGCGATGATCAGCAGCTTGTTCTGGAGCACGAATCCCATGGCCGCTGCGGACAATCCGGCATAGCCGTTTAACAGCGAGATGACGGTCGGCATGTCGGCGCCGCCGATGGGGATGATCAGGAGAATTCCGAACATCAGCGACACGCCGACGATCAGCGGGAAGAATTGCTTAGCTTCCGGATGCAGCACCAGGTAAACCGCACTGCCGACGGCGACGCCGAACAGCAGGAAGTTGACGAGATTTTGTCCTTTATAAGTGATAGGCCGCTGGGGCAGGATTTCCTGCAACTTTCCCGCCGCCATCAAACTGCCGGTAAAAGTCAGGCCTCCGAGAATCACTTCCATGGAGAGCACCGACATTCCGAACTTCGAACTGTTCTGGGTTCCCAGATAAAACTCCGCCGTGCCCACCAGAGTGACGCAGAGTGCGCCGAAAGCGTGGCTGAGCGCGGTCCGCTGCGGGACGGCGGTCATCTGCACCATGCCGAGCGGGATGCCGATGCCGCTTCCGAGCACGAGCCCGACGGCAATCCATTTATAGTCGACGATGCCATGGTGCAGCAGAGTGCCGGCGATGGCCAGCACCATGCCGATTTCGCCCGCCAAGATCCCGTGGCGGGCGGTGGTGGGCGAACTCATCCACTTCAGCGACAGGATAAACAGGGCGCTGGCAATCAGATAGATCGCTTCGATGACGTACTGGCTTCCGGCGAACTCGTTCATGGTTGACTCAATAAGATCGGCTCAACATGATTTCGTCCAGCGACTTACTTTTTTGGACGGCTGCTCTTGAACATCTTGAGCATGCGGTCGGTAATAAAGAATCCACCCACCACGTTGCTGGTGGCGGCGACGATGGCGACCGTGCCCAGCACGGTCGCGAACGTGCTCTTGCGCTCGCCCACCAGCACAATCGCACCTACCACGGCAATGGCGTCGAGTGCGTTGGTCAGCGACATCAGCGGTGTGTGCAGCAAGGGCGAAACGTGGCGGATGACTTCGAAGCCAAGGAAGCAGGCCAGCATGAAGATGAACAGCGAATCGATCAGATTGTCGCCCATGTATTTCTCCAGTTCAGTTCTCAGTTCTCAGTTCTCGGTTCTCAGTAAGACCGCTCAGGCACGCGGCAATTCGCTGTGCGTATCCCAACGCTTATCCGGAAGCTGGGACCAACGCCGGCAGCTTGAAGAACTCCCGCACTCTTGTGTTCACGATTTCGCCGCCGCGCGTGACCATCGTCTCGCGAATAATTTCATCCTGCAGGTTCAGCTGCAGCTTGCCTTCTTTCACTACGTACACAAGAAAAGTGGCTAAGTTGCGGGCATACATCTGGCTGGCATGGTAGGGGACGCTGCTGGCCAGGTTGATTGCGCCAATGATCGTGACGCCATGCTCGTTCACCGTTTCTCCAACGCGGGTAAGTTCGCAGTTGCCGCCGCCGCGCTCGGCGGCCAGGTCAACGATCACGGAGCCGGGGGCCATCCCTTTGACCATGTCCGTGGTGATCAGCACCGGCGACTTCTTGCCTGGAATCACCGCAGCAGTGATGACCACATCGCTCTCCGCGACGACGCGGGTTAGGAGTTCGCGCTGCCGGGCGTAGAAAGATTCGTCCTGGGCAGTGCCGTAACCGCGGGCATCCTGCGCATCCTTGGCTTCAATGGGCAACTCGATGAAGCGGCCGCCCAGGCTCTGAACTTGTTCTTTGGAAGCGGCGCGCATGTCGTATGCCGAAGCCACCGCACCCAGCCTGCGCGCGGTGGAGATGGCCTGCAATCCCGCCACTCCGGCGCCGATGACAAACACCCGCGCCGGCGTGATGGTGCCGGCGGCGGTCGTCATCATGGGAAAGATTCTGATGGATGTTTCAGCAGCCAGCAGCACCGCTTTGTAGCCGCTGATGGTCGCCATGGAGGAAAGCGCATCCATGCTCTGCGCGCGCGTGGTGCGCGGCACTAGTTCGACCGAGAAAGACGTGACGCCCGCCGAGGCAATCTGCTGGACGACTTCGGCAGAACCGAAGGGACGCAGAAACCCTATCAGCAGTTGATCGCGACGCAGTAGAGGGAGGTCAGCCTTGCCGGTCACGTCATTGGACCCGTAGCAAAGCACCTGCACAATAATATCGGCGGCATGGAACACGGCGGCGCGATCGGGAACAATCTTTCCGCCCTTCTCTACGTAAACCGAATCAGGATAGCCAGCCGACTCGCCCGCTCTCGACTCGACAACCACTTCGAGTCCGGCCTTGGCGAGGGTGGGGATAACGCCGGGCACAAGTGCAACCCGGCGCTCTCCCGGATAGCTTTCTTTCGGAACTCCGACAATCACGCGGTTGTCCTTTCCCCAGGAAGAATCATTGCTCGCGGGCCTGCCCCTTCAGTGTGCAGGAAGATTGCGTTCGTCCTCTTTAGCCAATTGCAAATACTACAGAAAGGATCGCAGAATCGACTGTGACGCTCGTCACATGGTACCGGAAACAACGGCCAATGGACTCAAAACAGTACCAGAAAGGGCGAGTCAGTGAAAAGCGTTGTGGGAGCCGTTGCCGCGAGGGAACGAACGGCTTTCGCCTTCCAGCACAGTACACATTCACGGAACCCCTTACTGCAATCCGGACTGGGTCAACTTCACGGCACAATATGGATTTGCAGTTCCGCCTGACACATTGCACTTCTGGCCGTTCACCGACCCCGGCGCCATGGTCGAGAAATAGATGTTCGTCCCGCCGTTCGACAATTGGTTGTCGATCACGATCCCGGGGGTTCCTCCGAGAATGCTCGGGGACGCCACGCAACTGGAGGTCGGTGCGCCGGTGCAGGCCGGTGTGGTCAACGAAGTCGTAATCGTCGAACTCTCAAGGAATCCGTCCGCCGAGCTGCCCACTCCGAAAAACAGTCGGTCCGTCGTGCTGGTGTAAAACTCGGTCAGCGGCGAACACTCGTCCCCTTTGGTGTTGTTTATCAGAAAGGTAGACTTGCCGGTGCTGGTGATAACGTTGCTGGCAAAGGGGAAGAAATACATCTGTGGCTTCGCCGGTGCGCCTCCGTTATTCACGAATCCGCACGCGATCATGTGCCCCGAGGTCGACCCATTCAACCAGAAGGCGTTATCAAACGTTCCCGAGTGTACGTTTTTCCCCGTGCAGTCCCCGTTGCCGCTGGCCGATCCCAGGTCCACGGTATTGCTGGTTGTGGGCACACCGGTCGTGAAGTTTGCGGGAAGCTGGGTGACCGCCCCGCCGATACCCAGCACATAGCTGCAGCCGGTAAAGGCGAACACCTGGTCGGTTGCGGGATTGGCGGGATCTGTGACTGCAATCGGCGGGTCAACGATCCCCGTGCCTGGTTTTCCGCTTCCATCATTGTGTCCGTCGTAGGCCCACCCAATGGTCTGCTGCGCTGCGTACGTCTTTCCCGGGCTGGTCAGTTTGACGGAATACAGGTAGCCCTCCCCGTCTCCGATAAAAACGAGGCCGGAACGATCATCCACAACCGGAGCGGTCAACACCGTGTTGTACGCGTTGGTCGAGACCGCGACCGGCCAGTTGCTTGGGTCGTTGACCAGCGCCGGTGCGCCGCCGCCGAATACCGGTGTGATCTTATAGAGCAAGCCATTGTCGGCGCCTACGTATGCCGTATCCGTGTTGTAGTCCACCCAGGGCGAGGAATTCGAATCGTTCGCGCTGGTTTGGATGGTGAGGGTCGTCATGCAGCCCGGCGTCGTCGGCGTGGTGCATGAAGTGGGAGTCAGCGGACTCAACACGTTCCCGTTCTGCGCCGGTGGCGTGGGAATCGGATTCGGCAGCACCAGAACGTGGAAGTATGATCCGTTGCTCGTGCTTTCCACGAACGCAACTTTCGTTCCATCCGTCGAAAGCGCCGGCGAGGTCTTGATCTGCCCCCCACCTCCTCCCAACTGCGTCACCGTGTTGTAGGCGAATGCCACCCAGGGCGATCCGCTATTGCACGGCGTTGTCGCTCCCGTGTACAGGTTGTTGATCCCGACCAGGTTGGCCTGCGTTCCTGAAGTCACGGTCAGCCCAAATACGATGTAATCGGAATTGCAGTCGTCTCCGGCCACGTCAAACCGGTACTTTGCCGGAAACTGATTCTGCGGGACGTATCCGTTCTCCAGTGAGACTGCCCAGTCGATCTTCACTGAGCCCCGAGACCGGTGCTCTCTGTGGCGGAAGCGTTCCACCGCCACTTGCCGCATCACCATGTTGTAAACATAGCGCGGGTCGTGATCGCCCGCCGCGAGGACGTCTTCCGCGCGCATGCCCGGCATTAACAAGTGCCGCGAACTCCAGTCCTGCGGATACCCCAAGTTGGTCGGGCCGTGGCTCTCCCCGCCTGGTGAGGTCCTTTCCATCCCTGCCTGCCCCGAAGGCGGAATGCCCAGCAGGAGTGATCCAGCCGCCACACAGAGCCAAAGGCATGCGTACCGTCGCATCGTTTCTCTCCTCAAAATCCGAGCCCAATCTTTCACGCGGTGAGGCTATCTTCCCCCAGGCCGGCCTGCGCCGAGCTAGCCAGGGATTGGATTTGAATCAGCGGACCCGCGGAATCTGCTCGCGTCCGTTTCAGCATGTTCGCCGAGGGGATGCCCGTTCTCTGATACGACTTTTCACAATCTGCTGTGGACGGCCCACGCATGTTTCCCTCCATGTACGCCAAACCGGGACAGCGGGTGCACGTTCCCACGTGGGCGCAAGTCGAACAAGTCGGAAGATCCCGGGCACGGATCGAGCGGACCTCTTTCAACTGCGGGGAATGGCGCCAGATGTCGAGAAATTTCTGCCGCCGCACATTGCCGCTGGGAAGAGGGAACTGCACGCAGGGAAACACATCGCCGTAAGGAGAGATGTAGCAGGCGGTGTGACCCGCGCTACACGGGAAACCATCCATAATGTCTTCGCCCGGTGCGGGCGGAGGCGCGCAGAATTCTTCTACATTGCCCACGAGTTCCTGGTTATGGAAGACCTGTTTGAGGTCAGACCCCGGAATTCGCAGGGCGAGCGTGGATGTGTCTCCGTCCATTCTTGGCGTAATGGTGGGGTCAAGCGTGTAGGCGACTCCCAGTTCCCGGGCCAGCGCGATCACGCCCGGCTGGTCGGAGAAATTACCAGCCATGAGAACGTTGGCGATGCTGACCTTCAGCCCCTGCGACTTCAAGAATCGAATCGCCCGGATGGTCCGCTTCAACGACCCCGGCAGCTTTGTGATGGCATCATGAACTTCCGGCCGATGCGAGTAGACGCTGATCTGTACCTGCTCGACCCCGAGCTGGCGAAGTCTGGCGGCTTCCTTTTCGTGGATCATCACGCCGTTGGTCTTCACCTTGACGTTGAACAACAGGTGCCGCGCCCGCTCCACGATTTCAAAAAAGTCCCGGCGCAAGAGAACTTCACCGCCGCTGAGGGAGAGGAAAAAGACGCCGGCATCGGCAAGTTGTTCAAGCACGCCGGCGATTTCCGCCGTCGTCATCTCGCCATGATCGTCGTGATCCAGATAGCAATGCACGCAGCGCTCGTTGCAGCGGTAGGTAATATCGAGGTGGACGCTGATGGGCAGACCCAGATTCAGCGCTTTTTGATTCATCTCGGCGAGAAGGCTCACGGGCTCTCCGGGGACAGGGACGGATCGATCAGTGGCTGATCCGATACCAGCAAAATGCCGTGTTGTGAGAGTTCGTCGACGAAGCGGTCGGCGCCGCGCAGCGCTTGCTCCCGATCGACATCGAATTCCTGGCAGACTTTGCCGGCGACGATTTCCGAGAGTGGCGTGCGCCCGTCCGCCGCCTGCCAAATCGCAGAAGCGACTTCATTGAGCGTGAAAAAAGTGGAGTCGGCTGCCGACATCACCATCATTTCTCCGCCCACGAGGCGGGCGGCTATCGCCGAGCTTCGCGCAATGTATTTTTCAGCCATCGTGATTCTCCCGGGCTAAAGTACGTCGTCTAACGCATGGCGATTAACGTATTATGTCCCACACTCGTTGGTCGGGGACGAATACTAAGCGGTGGATGGGAACCAAACTTGCAAACTCGCAGGCCGACTGAAAAACGAGTTTCACCAACTCGTGATCATCGGCGAAAAACAAGATGTTCCTCAGTAAGCGCTGGACGGCTTCCGTGGCGCCCAGTGGTTCGATCTTGTTCTGCAGGCCTTTCTCCAGCAAGAAGACTGCGCTGAGAGGCGCGGATTGATTCTCTCCGGCCCGCGCTAACTCTCCGGCGAAAGGTGTCCCACAGGCCATATACCGATGGCCTTCGCGCCGCACGTACGAAATTTCGTCGGTCAGCAGCGTCGCATCGGGGGGCGACAGGCGGGAGATTGTTGTCTTGCCCGCACCGGAAACCCCGGAGAATAGAAAAGCTTTCCCCCCGCGAATCGCGCTGGCGGCATGAACCAGGAAACCTCCCTGCCTCGCTAGGATGAGCGTGTGAACGATGCGCAAGACGCAATCGATGGCGTAGGGGCTGCGCGATTGACGGATGTGACCAGACCTGGTGTCCGGATTCCAGCGGGCGCGGAAGTCGCCGCGCTGCAGCAGCCATTCGCCGGCTTCGATCCTCACCTCCAACTCATTGTCGGCTGCCGTGGGTTCTGAGAGTTCGCATAAGTCGATGTCGAACTCGAAGTGCGAACTGGGTGAAGTCCCGACAAAACCCTCGTAGCGATTCTCGATCAGGCGGCGAAATGCCGGGTCGTCCGTGCGCAGGGCAATCGCCATTCCACCGATCTCGATGGATACAGTTTCTTTCTCGGTCGCGGCGAGGGTAGGTGTCATGGATGAGAAGTGCCTGCCTGCGAGCGCATCGCATGAATATTCAACGCGAGACTGCGGAGTTGGCTCCCGCGGTACAGTATCCACGCCAGAACGGAATGAAGCCGCGAGACGCGCCTACCCGGAACGAAACTGCGATGGCCACGGCGAATGCAGCCCACTCGGCCCAGCAGTTCGGACGCGGCTGCAGGCGGATCGTCGTCAGGCATTGCATCTCCCCGCGTGATCCATGAAAGGCTATCCGGACCTCGTCGCATTTCGATCAGCCGGTGAACAAAGAAACGGTTGTCGCGCACGACCAGCACGATGTCTCCAGGAGCAATCTCGTCGTGCGCCACACTTTGAATTGTGAGCAGATCGCCCGGCCACACCGAGGGAAGCATGCTTGTTCCCCATGCCTTCATGTATACGGTGCCGTGGGAACGAAGCATCTCGGCCGCAAGACCACGCTTGGAATCTTCGCGAGCTTCCAGCATGGATGGCATAGATAGCAGCAGGCTAGGAGGCATTCCGGTGGAAATGGCACTGAAATTGGGTGGCACTGACCTTGCCGCAGGACAGCGCCATGGTCTCGAAAACCCGCTCGTGCCGGAATGCGGGTTCTTGATATTGCTTCTTCGCGGTGCGGTGGCTCTCGCCAGCGTTTTTCTCGTTTGTGTTCCAGTTCTGTTCAGCCATAAGAAAAGATTTGAAGCAGCACACAGAGTCTGCGAACCGGTGACGCGCGACGACGAACCACTCTTTCGCCAAGCGTACAACAAGAAATCGATTAAGCCGATAACATGGCTGGTACTCGCCAAAGACCTCCAACACTGCGTCCTTGGAATTCGAAAAACGTTGTTTCGACGGTATGAAAGGAGGAACAGCAGCGGCTTCCAGAGTCGGTCTACGGTCTGGAGTCAGGCTGCAAACGCGAATCCGCCGCACGAATCGTGGGATAGGTAATGGGGAAAGGGGTGCCCCTACCTGGTGGGTGCTATGGCTGACAAGGGTCAAGCAGTTCGCAGCAAGCTGAGCGTCCCGCCTGTTTCGTATAACGCCTTATACTGCCGCGAACATCCGCTCCTGCGCCTGAGCCACCAGGCTCTCGAACTGTGTGTGGTCGAGGCAAAGCGCATGCTGCCCGAAGCGGGCGTCCTTACCTACTACGTGCCAGTAGGGCATCCAGTTGAACCGCTTGCCTCCGGCGCCTTCCAGCACGACGAGGAAAGGATACAGGGTGACTTCCTCCTCCTCCTCGCCCAGCCACGACTCCAGCCTTTCGGGAAGGAACGCATGCACCACCTTGAAGTCGCCATCACCCACGCCCAGTTGAAAGTCGAGGGACACATGTAACTCTCGCTCCCCTCCGCAGGCCGGACAGTTCTTCGGATTGACCTTGGAAAATTCGTATAAGGTATCGAACAGTTTCAGGAAGGTGGAAACTTCGTTATGACACTGGGTACAGTAGAAACATTGCGCCGTCACGGCTGAACCTCTTTCTTGCGGACATCGGCCCGGACCGGCAACTCAGAGCCAATAACACGATGCGCAGGCGACTCCCCAGGCTGCGGAGCCTTGATCTTCGCCCTCACCCACCAGCGTGATGGGGATGCAGTCCTTCACCACCCACATCCGCTGAACAGCAAGCGCAGGTACACCCAGACGCAAGGAGAGCAGCGAAGAAGACGTTTGTCGGTGTGCTGGATCACATACCCCTGTGACGCTGATCGTCGCTCGCCTTTCCGCCGCGCGATAAAGTAAAGCGTTTGTGAATGGGGGCGGAAGAGTGCGCGAGATCGTCCAGCAGCTATGGCCGGAGATCGCCTGGATTGAGAATCCTCAACTGCGGGAACAAGTTACGCAGGTCTGGATCAAGGCCCTCGTTCGCAGCCCCCTACAGCCGGAAGACCTGAACCAGATTCCCTTTACGCTGCTCGTGTCAAACTGCCCCATCACCTTCATGGAGCATAAGCGTTGCGTGGTGCACATTGCGCGCGCCAGCACCAAGGCCATGCAGGAGTTCATGGGGCGCGCTTTGCCCATTGATTTGGACACAGTAATCGCCGGGGCGATTCTGGCCGACGTGGGCAAGTTGCTGGAATACGAACTCGGACCCGATGGGAAAAGCCGGCAAAGCGAGCGCGGCGAGGCGTTGCGGCACCCGTTCACGGGAGTGGCCCTGGCGCTGGAATGCGGGATTCCGGACGCCGTTTGCCACATTATTGCGGCGCACGCCGGCGAGGGCGATCTGGTCAAGCGCACCACCGAGGCTTTCATCGTGCACCACGCTGACTTCATGGCGTTCCTGCCTTTTAAGAATCCCAAGAATATCAAGGTGAAATCCTAAGGAGAGATCTCTTGTCCGCACCGAAATCGATGGCCGCACCGAAGGAAACCGTAACTGCCAAAATGTCCCGCTGGGCCGCCAGTCTGCGGTATCAGGACGTGTCGCAGGAAGCGATCTACCAGGCGAAACGTTTCTTGCTGGATTCAATCGGCTGCGCCCTTGGGGGCTACCAGCAGCACGACGTCAAGATTGCTCTCGAAGTACTCGGCGAGGTAGCCGGACGTGGCCCGGCGACGGTGATCGGTACAGGCAAGCGGATCGATCCCGTCTCAGCGGCGCTGGCCAACGCGCTGATGATCCGCTGCATGGATTACAACGACATCTATTGGAAGCAGGACCCGTCGCATCCTTCCGACATTTTTCCAGCGGCTCTCGCGTGTTGCGAGCGCGCCGGGAGCGGCGGGAGGGAGTTGATCGTTGGTCTGGTCCTCGGCCATGAGTTCGAGATGCGCTTCTGCGAGGCGGCGTTTCCGGGCATTCGAGAGCGGGGATGGCATCATGCGACGCTGACTGCGTTTGTTTCGCCTATCGTTGCGGGGCGCGCGCTGCATCTCTCGTGGGAGCAGATTCAGCACGCTATCGGTATTTCGGCCAGCCGCCACTGCACGCTGGGCGCGGTCACGGCGGGCAAGCTGACCATGATGAAGAATACCGTCGACCCGATGGCGACACAGAGCGGCGTGTTTGCGGCGCTGCTAGCGGAGAAGGGCTACTCCGGGCCCGAGCACGTCGTGGACGGCAAGGAAGGTTTGACTCACGTCTTCGGTCCCGATTGGAAGTTGAATCTTCTGACCGATGGTCTCGGCGAGTCGTGGCGCGTCACGCAATGCGGGATGAAGGCGTTTCCTACCGAAGCGCTGACGCACACGCCGATCTCGGCCGTGCTCGATCTGGTCAAAACGAACGATCTGCATCCCGAGCAAGTGGAGAAGATTCAGATTCGGTCGCTGGCGCGGGCCGCCGACATTCTGTCCGACCCCAGCAAGTACGATCCGCACACTCGAGAGACGGCCGACCACTCGCTGCCCTACGTGGTTGCCGCGGCGTTGGTGGAGCGGCAAGTTACTCCGGTGCAGTTCACCATGGCAAAGATCATGGACGCGAGGATCCGGGCGCAATTAAAGAAGGTGGAGGTGGTCGCCGATCCGGAGATTGAGAAAGTCTTTCCGGCATTGCAGAGGGTGGTCGTGAATATCACCACGACGGATGGACGTGTGCTGAGCAAGCAGCTTGACTTCCCTAAAGGCGACCCACGAAACCCGCTGACCGATCAGGAAGTGGAAGAGAAGTTTGCCGCACTCGCCGAGGGCGTGCTCTCGACCCGAGCGCAGAAAAAACTGAAAGAGGCGATCTGGAACCTGGAGAACAGCGATTCGGTCACCAAGCTGATGGCGCTGATGAAAGCGGACCTCCAGAAAGGGACGCCAAGAAGAGCAAAGCGAGATCGCGCGTGAACGCGGGAAAGCCGAGGAAGGCCGCATTCGTATAGACGCTCTTGATTGAGGAGCGGTCGCTGTGGATCGCGGCCTGGGAGTTCACTATGGCCCAGACTATCGTTGAGAAGATTGCGCAAGCCCATCTGTCCGAAGGACCGAAGCGGCCCTTACGTGCGGGCGATTTCGTTTCCATCCGGCCTTTTCATGTGATGACACATGACAACACGTCGGCGGTAATGAGCAAGTTCAAAGCGATTGGCGCGAAAAAGATCTGCGATCCCAAACAGCTTGTGTTCGCCCTCGATCATGACATCCAAAATCAGGATGAGGCCAATCTGAAGAAGTACCGCTCGATTGAGGCCTTTGCCCAAGAACAAGGAGTCGACTTCTATCCCGCGGGTTCGGGCATCGGACACCAGATCATGGTGGAGCGCGGCTATGTTGCTCCAGGATCATTCGTCGTCGCCTCGGACTCGCATTCGAATATGTATGGGGCGCTCGGTGCTATTGGGACGCCCATCGTTCGCACCGATGCGGCTGCGGTGTGGGCGACGGGCGAGTTCTGGTGGCAGATTCCGCGGTCCATTCAGGTTGTGCTGGAGGGCAAGTTGCCTCAAGGCGTTTGCGGCAAAGACGTAATCATCAGCCTGTGCGGCCTTTACAACCACGACGAGGCGCTCAACGCCGCGGTCGAGTTTACCGGGCCGGGCGTAGGCTAGTTTGTCGATCGACGCGCGCTTTTCCATCTCGAACATGAGCACCGAGTGGGGACCGCTGGTGGGATGGTTTCCCGTGGATGAGGTCACCATTGAATATCTTCGCGGAGTGCACCAGCGTCTGAAAGAGCACGGCATTGAGCGCTTCACGAAGCATGAATTGGATGTCTGGGCTGAAACTCCGCCGCGCCCCGACTCCGATGCTTCCTACGCGGCGCGCATCACCCTCGATCTGGGAGAGGTAACGCCGCATGTGTCTGGGCCCGACACTGTGCAGGTGATGCAATCCCTGGCTGCCATCGAAAAGAAGAAGGTCGCGATTCAGAAGGCTTATCTGATTTCCTGCGTGAATTCGAGAGTCGAAGACCTGGAAGCTGCGGCCCGGGTGTTTCAGGGGAACAAAGTTGCACCCGGGGTGAAGTTCTATCTGGGAGCGGCCAGCGCGTGGGTGCAGCAGGAGGCCGAGAGACGTGGCATCTGGCAGACCCTGCTCGAAGCGGGCGCGATCCCGCTACCTCCGGGATGCGGGCCGTGCATCGGCCTGGGTGTGGGACTGCTGGAAAAAGGTGAGGTCGGAATCTCGGCCACTAACCGCAACTTCAAAGGGCGAATGGGATCACGCGATGCTCAGTGTTATCTTGCAAGCCCGGAAGTGGTTGCGGCATCTGCTATCGCAGGACATATCGCGGGGCCGTATTCGTTTGCGGAGTTCACGCCGGCGCGCCAGTTTACGGAATTCACAGGAAACGGAAAAAAATCGTCCGAAAAAGTAGAGATTCTTCCCGGCTTCCCGGAGCGTGTGAAAGGCCGCCTGGTTTTCCTGCCGCAGGACAACCTCAACACCGACGCCATCTATGGCAAGGACTACACCTACCGCGACGACATGACGCCAGAAATGATGGCCAAGGTCGTCATGGAGAACTACGACCCGCAGTTTGCCGCGCGCACTCACGCCGGGGATGTGATTGTTGGCGGCTTCAACTTTGGCACTGGATCGAGCCGCGAGCAAGCGGTTACATGCCTCAAGGCGAAAGGTATTCCGCTGGTGATCGCGGCTAGTTTTTCGCAGACCTACCTTCGCAATGCGTACAACAACGGGTTTCTGTGCGTGGAGGTTCCCGAGTTCGTCAAGCGATTGCGGCTGCGGTTCTCCGCGAGCATCGCCGCGAAGGAAAAAACGATCATCCCGAGTGAGGAGGTAGATATTGACTTCACCTCCGGCACGATCACGTGGCTCGGCGAGAAATTTATCTTCCCGCCACTCGGCAGTGTGCCGCAGGCGCTGGTGATTGCAGGCGGCGCGGAGAATCTGGTCGCGAAGAAATTGGGACTCACATAGAAGAACTGAGGACGAATTTATGGCGAAATACACGGTAGTCACCATGCCTGGAGACGGAATCGGCAATCAAGTTCTGCCGGAAGCTCTGCGGCTTCTGAAAGCAGTCGGCTTCGATGCCGAGTACATACACGCCGACATCGGCTGGGAATGCTGGCGCAACGAAGGCAACGCGCTGCCCGAGCGCACAGTCGAGCCTTCTGGCGCGGTACAAGCTCGGCCTGTTCGGCGCGATCACTTCGAAGCCCAAGAAGGAAGCGGAGGCTGAACTCATACCCGAACTCAAGGGCAAGGGCTACTCTTACTTCAGCCCGATCGTGACCATGCGCCAGCGCTTCCATCTCGACACCTGCATCCGGCCTTGCATTTCGTTTCCGGGCAATCCGCTGAATTTCATTCGCAAGAAACCGAATGGCGGATTCGAGGAGCCGTTAGTGAACGTGGTTGTGTTCCGGCAAAACACAGAAGGGCTTTATGCGGGAGTCGAATGGACCAATCCGCCCGAGCCCGTGCGCGCGGCGCTGGCCACGCACACGAAGTTCAAACCGTTCATTGGAACGCCAGGGCCGGACCTGGCCATTTCAGTGCGCATCATCACTCGTCCCGCGGCGCGCAAGATTTGCCAGGCTGCTTTCGAGTGGGCCAAGAAATATGGGCTACAAGTCGGTGACGATCTGCGAGAAACCGAACGTGCTGCGCGAAACTTCCGGAATGATGGAAGAGGAAGCCAAGGCCGTGGCGAAAGAGTATCCGGGAATTGCGCTGTGGTCGACCAACATCGATGCGCAGACCATGTGGTTGACGAAGAATCCTGAAGACTACGGCGTAGTCGTCGCCTCGAACCTGTTCGGCGATGTAATCTCCGACGCTTTCGCCGGGTTAATCGGCGGTCTGGGCTTCGCGGCATCGGGCAACATCGGGGACGAAGTGGCGGTGTTCGAGCCCACGCACGGGTCGGCGCCGAAGTATGCGGAACTGGATCCGCCCATCGTCAATCCGATCGCCATGTTCCTCTCGGCCGTCATGTTGCTCGAGCACGTGGGCGAAACCGAGAAGGCGGGGCGCATTCGCAACGCCATCGCCGCTGTGGTGAAGGAAGGCAAGGTGCGCACGTATGACATGATGCGCATCCCTGGCGGCGCGAAGGCAATCAGCCAGGGAGCAGCCAGCACATCTCAGATGACGGATGCCGTTCTGGCCAAATTGGAACAGCAGGCGATCCTGCAAGCTTCGCCGGAATACGTTGGGGCTAAGGGATAGGTTCGCTGACTGAGGATGCTTATGAGTGTCGGGATCGAAACACAAGCGAAGCATACGGGCGAAGCGGGACACTGGGGCCCGGAGATTCGCTCGGATGTGCACGTGCGCATTGAGCCGCGGGAACGTGGCGGCATCGACATTGAACTCGAATCGCGCGTCAAACCCTACTACGGCGATTCCATCCGCCGGCAGACCGGAGAGGTGCTCGAAGCTCTCGGGCGTGCAGCACGCGCAGGTGGCCATCCACGATGAAGGGGCGCTGCCTTTCGTGATTGCGGCGCGCATCGAAGCCGCTGCCCGGCGCGCCGGACTGGGCGAAGGCACGCGCGTGCTTCCGGCGAGACTCCCTCTTCCCGAGCCTTCCCCACGCGATCGCATGCGGCGGTCGCGGCTTTATGTTCCGGGCAGCGAGCCTAAGTACTTCATCAACGCTGCGCTGCATGGAGCGGATGCCATCATTCTCGACCTCGAAGATTCCGTCCATCCCAGCGAAAAGGATGCGGCGCGGTTGCTGGTGCGCAATGCGCTGCGCGCCGTCGACTTTCTGCAATGCGAGCGTATGGTGCGCATCAACCAGCTCCCCCTGGGACTGGAAGATTTGGAGGAGATCGTCCCCGAATCTCCCGACCTGATCCTTATTCCCAAGGTTGAGACTCCTGGCCAGATAATCGATGCCAGCCGGAAGATCGCCGAGGTCAAAGCGAACTATGGCATCACTCGTCCCATGTGGCTGATGCCGATCCTCGAGTCGGCACTGGGAATCGAGAATGCCTACGAGATTGCAGCAGCGAGCGGAGAGATTGCGGCGCTGACGATTGGATTGGAAGACTACACGGCGGACCTTGGCGTGGTGAAAACAGCGACCGGCGCCGAGTCGCTGTATGCACGGCAACGCATGGTGAACGCTGCCCATGCGGCCGGCGTGCAGGCTATCGATTCGGTCTTTGGCGACGTCGCCGATATGGATGGCTTGCGGACGTGGGCCCTGAATTCTCGCGCGATGGGCTTTGAAGGCATGGGATGCGTGCATCCGCTGCAGATTGCGGTGATTCACCAGGCTTTCGCGCCGACGCCGGCGGAAATCGAAAAAGCACAGAACATCGTCGCCGCATATCACGAGGCCCAGCAGAAAGGCTTGGGCGTGGTCAGTCTGGGGTCGAAGATGATCGACCCTCCGGTCGTGCAGCGAGCCCTGAAGCTGATGGCGCGGGCACAAGCGATGGGACTGGTGGCGTGAAGCATATCGCTGCCAGGTGAGAGTTTTCATGGCTATTCTCGAAAAAACGGAGCTAGTCCTCAACGCCGCCGGCCGCATGGTCCCGGAGATCGCGAACGGTCGCCCCCAAGTTCCCTATCTAGGCGTCGGCAAGTATCAGCCTCGCGGAAGCAAAGCTGCACCGCCCATCCGGACAGCCGCCGATTATCTCGAAAGCGGTGACAAGCGCGTGGCGGACCTGGAGACTGCCTTCCGCAAGTGCGGTCTGCGCGATGGCATGGTCATTTCCTCTCATCATCACCTGCGGGATGGCGACCTCGTCGCGCTCATGGCGCTCGAGGCGGCGGCAAGAATCGGCGTCAAAGATCTCACGTGGTTTCCCAGCGCATCGTTTCCCTCGCAGACAGGGCGCCATCGAACTGATGGCCTCGGGCGTGATCAACCATATCGAAGGCAGCATGAATGGACCCCTGGGCGACTACTGCACGCAAGGAAAAATGCGCGGCATGGGGGTTCTGCGCTCGCATGGCGGGCGGTGGCAGGCGATTCAGGATAGCGAAGTACACATCGATATTGCCGTAATCGCCGCGCCGACCGCGGATCCCTTCGGCAACTGTGACGGCTCGCACGGCAAGTCCGCCTGCGGCTCCCTGGGTTTCGCGTTGGCGGATTCCATCTACGCCGATCACGTCATCGCCGTCACTGACAACCTGATTCCGTTCCCGTGCATTCCCTGGCAGATTCAAGGCAACAACGTGGACTACGTCGTCGAAGTTGGCTCCATCGGCGATCCCGCCAAGATTGTTTCCGGCACAACGCAGATCACGCGCTCACCCGACCGTCTGCGCATCGCCGAGTTCGTGGCGCTTTTCCTGCGCGACGCCGGCATCATGCGCAACGGCTTCTCTTTTCAGGCTGGCGCAGGCGGGATCGCGCTGGCTTTTGTCAGCTACCTCAAGCAGATGATGAAACAGGCGGGCGTGAAGGCGCGATTCGTCCGCGGTGGGTCAACCAAATATCTGGTCGAGCTCCTGGAAGAGGGCCTTACTGATTACATCCTCGACGGGCAGACGTTTGACCTCGATGGCGTGCGGTCGATGGCCAGCAATCCCCGCCACGTAGCCACTTCTCCTTTTACCTCGTACAACTACCACGGGAAGGGAAATTTCGCGTCCCTGGTAGACGCCGTCGTGCTGGGCGCGACTGAGGTGGACGCAAACTTCAACGCCAATGTCGTCACACATTCCGACGGACGCCTGCTGCACGGCATCGGCGGCTGGCAGAACTGCCTGGCCGCCGGCTGCACCATCCTGGCCGTGCCTTCGTTCCGCGACCGCATTCCCATCATCGTCGACGAGGTGACCACGCTGTGCGGGCCCGGCGAATTGATCGATGTGGTTGTGACCGAGCGCGGCATCGCTATCAATCCGCGCCGCCAGGATCTAATGGATGCGGTCAAAGGCTCGAAGCTTCCCATCCGGCCGCTGCAAGAGATCAAGGGCGACGTGGAGCGCATCTGCGGAGGCAAGCCCCAGCGGTCCCAACGCGGGGACCGTCCCGTCGCCATCGTCAAATGGGTGGATGGTACTGTGCTCGACAGCGTCTGGCAGGTCGTGTGAAAGCACAGTGGGGGCGTCATTGCGTTCCTTGGAGCGCAAGGTGGAGCACGGGAGAGGGAAAATGTTCAACGCGGAAGAATTGACATTGATGAGCCGGCTGGTCGCGGCGCTGGAGACCATTGCCAAGGCGCTTGATCCTGCGCAGCCACGAGCCGAAGGCAACGTCGCCCACTCATTGGCGAGTATCAAATCCGGCTTGGAGAGTGTGGTTCAGGAGAAGGACATAGGTCGCGGCTGCATTCGCGTGCTGTCGCGGTGATGCGGCACAATTTGATGACCTGACGCATGACAATTAGCGGCAAAAGAAGCACCGAACCTTAAGCTCAAGCGGATCACACACTTCCAGGCGGCGGTCCCACATGGGTTTCCTCGACTCCCAAGAACAATTCATGAGAGCAGATCGGACGATTTACGAAGTAGCGCGGCAACCGTGGTTCCCAGTGCCAGCAACGTGATTAGCGAGATGTCGCCCAGAGAGATGACGCAGTAGATGCACCAGACTCCGAGTACGTGCGCTTCGATGCGGGCCAGGTAGAGAGAGTAGGCCAATCCCGTGAGGGCTGCAGCCAGCACTAAGCGATAGGCGCGGCGCCAGGCTAGTGCGCCCATGAGGAGATATCCGGCGATGCCGAGGGCGGCGACGGGTATGCCCGCCAGCATCGCGTAGGGGCTGTGATTGACGATGCCGCAGTCCCAACGCTCGTTGATGCTGCAGGGCGAGTCGCCCTCGGTGCGGTAGTGCTCGCGCAGGGCGAGAGTGGAAACCACGATCCCCAGAACCGCTAAGAGAACCAGGACATACCTCATTAACTTCTCCTCTTCGCATTGTTGATTGTTGATTTCTGATTGTTGATTAAAACCCTCGGTTGGGTCTCAATCAGCACTCAACAATCAGCAATCAACAATTCCTTTCTTTCTCACACTGTCAACTGACGCGGAGGGCTTGCCGGCTGAGGTTTTCGAATGCGCGGTGACCCTGACGTTTTCCAGCCAGTACTTGTCGGGCGCAATGACGACATCGGCGGTGATGGAGTCGCCGGGCTGGAGTTGATCGAGCGCGGCAGGGGGCTTGATGGTGTAGGGCATGACCATTGGGTCCATAAAGCCGGGGATGGGTTCGTTGTTGATGTTGGCCTTTCCAGCTTGCTTGTCGACCGAGATGACTTTTCCTCTTAAAGAATAACGGGTGGCGGCGGATTGAGGGTTCGCGGAGCTGGTCTGTGACGTTCCGCGATTGCAGGCCGCGGAGAACGTCAGCAGGAAGAAGAGGCAGAAGAATGCAAGACGCTGCGCGGATGAGTGGAGTGGGCTGCTCCACGAGCTGCGCAAAAAAACAGGTCCCCCTCGGCGCGCTTCGCTTGCTCGGGGCAGGCTCTCCACTCCGCTCGCTGTCGCTCCGCTCCGGTCGGGATGACAGGGTTTTTGTGTGGTGTCTGAAATCATATCGGTCTTTCTTTTATTATCTCCGATCCCGCTTTGTGCGATCACAGGCCGCCTCGCTTCGCTAGGCGGACAGCCGAGGCGGCTGTCCCTACATGAGCACTTCAGTAGTGGAAGCGATAGCGGAGTTCGATATAGATTTCGCGCGGAAGGTTCCAGTGATATCCGCCGAAAGTGAGGCTGTTGTCATACTCAACGCGGTGGTTGGCTACGTTTAATGCCGTGAGCGAGGCGGTGAAACGTTCCCCGAAGTCTTTGCCGAGCGAGAGATCGAAGGTGGTGTGCTGCGGCAGATAATTGCCCGGGTAGGGCGCGCCGGGGAAAGCGTTGGTGAAACCGGAGCCGTAGTAAACGTTGGTGGAGGCATAGACGCGCCAGGGCAATGAAATATCACCGCCGACGTTGAGCGTGTTGCGCTGGTCATGGTCGAGCGGACTCATTCCCGGAGAGAACGAAAAATCAGTGAGGCCGCCGGTGATGGTGCCTGCGCCCTCGGCAATCTGGTTGGAGTAGGCGAGGTGCAACTGCCCGCGGTGGGCGAAACGCGGAGAACGGAGCGTGAGTTCCCAGCCGCGAATCACGGCTTGCGAGACGGTAAGCGGGAAGAAGATGCTGGAAGCACCGATATTGTTGTGGTCGAGAAAATTCTGGACGTTGGTTTTGAAGTTATCGGCATCGAGCACCCATCCGCGGTAAGGGATAGTGAAGCCAAATTGATGTTCTTCATCACGCTCGCCGTAGAGCGTGGCGTATCCCAGGCCCTGCTGCCCCGTGAAGCTGATCAGAGCCGGACCGGAGACGGTTTCGATCGGCGGCGCCTGGTAGTAGTGTCCGTAGAAGGCGCGGAATGTCCAACGCAGATGTGGAATCGAGGCGGTGATGCCGAAGCGCGGGCTGATGCCAGACTCGTGGACCGGCGGCGCGGTCGAGGTGACCGCAAAGTTGCCTGCGGAGAATCGCGTGGGGCGCATGCCGGCGGAGAGTGTCAGCCATGAAAAGGGGCTGAATTTGTCGTCGATGAAGAAGGCTTCGAGATTGGCGGTGGGGTGCTCGGAATCGGCGATGGCCGGGTTTCCGCTGCCGTCGTTGAAGATTGCGCCGAAGAGCTGGTTATCGCTCTGGTAGAAGCTGAGAAATCCAACCTGGAGGTCGTTCTTCTTGTAGTTGGCGGCGAAGGTGGCCTGACCTCCGGTATAGGTGGAGCCGCGTTTTTCCGTGGTGGCGATTGGAGTGTCGTTCGGATTGCTGGCGTAGTCTCCGCGGTTGTGGTGGTAGAAGGGCGAAACGGTGGTCATGAGATGCGAGTTGAAAGTGTGGACCCAGGTAAATAAAACGCCGGCATCGGCCTCGTGTTCGCCGTCGCGCAGGCCAATGCTGGGGGAGTACTGATTGCTGCCGGAACTGTTTTCGATGTCGTTGGGGAAAGGATCGTACGGGATCTGGAAGTAGTCGCGGCGAAGTGAAGTCATGAGGCGAAGCTGGTTGGAGGGATCGACGTTGAAAATGAAAGAGCCGAACCCTCCGACGCCATTGACGGCGTCGTGTGCAATCTGGGGAACGGGCGGCTGCAGGCCGAGATTGCTGCGATTGCCGTTTACGCTGGCATAGTAGGCGAAACGTTCGGTGTGGCTGCCAAAGCTGATAGCGTCGTTGGTCTGGTAGAAATTGCCGGCGCTGAGCACGAGTTCGGCCTGGTTATTGCGTTCGAAGCCGGTGCGGGGAACTACGTTGAAAACTCCATAGGTGCGATCGCCGAATTCCGCGCCGTAGCTGCCGCGATTGACTTCAACATATTCCAAGTCTTTCGGATCGAACTGCGGCCCGACGTTCTGCGCGATCGCAGTGTTGATGACGGGAATGCCGTCCAGGAGCCAGCTGGTCTGGTGGCCGCCGCGCATGTGAAGCATGTCGTGGGTGACGTAGGCGCCGGGGACGTAGTTGGTGATCATGGCAAGGCTGTTGGTGCGGTCGGCGCCGGGAGTGCGCTCGATGTCGAGTTGGCCCACCAGCGTGATCGGCGTGGCTGAGTCCGTGGGCGCAACTTCGGGTGCGGCCGAAACGGTGATCTGCGCCGTTGAAGTGGCCACCTGCAGTTGAAAGTGAACCACAGGCACCGTTCCCGAGATGACCGTAACATCCTGTGCCGTCTGGGCGAATCCCGGGCTGGCGACGGAAATGGAATAGTCGCCGAGAGGCACCGCATTGATCTCAAATTCTCCGCTGGCTCCGGTGGTGATCGTCTTGAACCAGTCTGACGATTTCGCTTTCAGCATCACCATGGCGCCCTGCACGGGGCGATGCTGCGGGTCGTGCACCACTCCGCGGATGGCGCCGTAGACGTTGGCGAAAGCATAAATGCTGGTCAGCAGCAACGCCAGGATGGTGAGGTTGGTTCTGCGGATCATTTTGTCTTTCTGTGGATCGGTATGGGGCGCTCGCCGTCAGCGGCCCGGTATCTTAACTTCAGCAGGGTGCCGCAATCAGGTCCGGCGACAAACGCACATGCGTTAAAGCAGCGAAACTAAAATCAGGGCTTGGAGGCAGATTCAGCAGGCAGGGGGAGCGCGTGAGGATCGAGATCTAGCAGAGGCACTGGCCGGAGAGTTGGATTGGGCTCCGGCTACGTGCGCATCGATAGTTTGCAGCAAGAAGACCGCGAGTCGCGGTTGCGGGTAGGCCCACTGAGCGGTGGAGACAGCGCGGCAACATTCACGGTTGCAGCCTACTGGCGTCGCGGATTACGGGCTGTCCATATTCCGAGGCCAGCGAATCCTGGCAGTGATGAACCTTGCGAAGGCAGCATGCATGTGTCGGAGCGGCCGAAGCCGCGAGCGCCACCGGGACAAGACTTCCCACGAGCGCGAAAAACAGCAACAATTTAGCGGTCAGGCGATGCATGCTTCCTACGGAATAGGAACCCCAGGGTGAGGCCAGCATAGAACAGAATCGCGAAAGGGCGCAAGCGAGAGGCGGGCGAGGGCGCCCGCCCCACTCTTTTGCGCTAGTGGCCCACTATGTCGCCCTTTAACCCTGAGACCGCTCCCAGGACTTCATTTTTTTCTTTTTCGGGGACCTTAAACTTGTCGAGCGTAGCCACGAGATCTTTCACGGCAGCGCTCCAATCATCTTCGGTGATGTTCAGGCCGGTGTGGGCGGTTTTCATGTCGCGGCCGGTGTAAAGACAAGGGCCGCCGGTGGCGTTGCAGAGGAAGTCGACGAAGTGCTGTCGCAGACGCTTCTGCGAATCCGCGCTGAGGCCAGGAAAGAAACGTTTGAGCTGAGGGTTGGCGATCAGGCGGACGAGAAGGTCGTCGGTGACGGCGGCAATGGCGTCATAGCCGCCGAGCCGGTGGTAAAGGCTGGGCTGCTGTTGTGCCAAGGCTTGCGGCGGAGCGGCGTAGAAGGGCGCGACCGCGGCAAAAGCCGCCAGGGTGCAGTACAGAAACGGGGTGAGTCTTTTCATTTTTTATCTCCTGAATAGAAGTTGGCAGAATGCCACTCGCATGGAAGTACGCGCGCGCGTGAAAAACGGATTGCACGTTGGACATGGTTAGAACCAGCAGTTTTGAACGCACTGAGACAAGGGATGGGCCCCAAGCCCAAACTGCGGGAGGATTTTATCTAGAAAAGCCATCCTGTAGCAAGAAACGGTCATTGCATCAGCACGTAGGCGCCGCCGTTGGTGAAGGCGATAACCAGGTTCATCAGGATAAACATCAGGTCGTAGTGCCAGCCTGATGCTTTCTCACCCCAGAAGCCGGTGTGCCAGGCGAACATCTTTTTCTGGATGGCGCCGAACATGATGAGGATGAGACCGAAGGCGGCGAGTTGGGTGAGGACTCCGAAAGCCACGCCCAAGCCTCCGGCGACTTCGGCGATGCCGAGGAAGATGGTGAAGGGCTTGGACGTCCCGATGCTCTTGGCGCGGGCTGTGGGGTCTTTGAGATGACTGTACCCGCTGGTGACGAAGACCAGGCCGACCATGAGCCGCATGAGGAGCAAGCTGAGGTCGGTGAAGCGGGCTAGTTGGGGGAACATGGCGGCCTTTCTTGGATGATGCAGATTTGAGTTAGGTTGGTGGAGGCAACAGAGTTCCCCCAGCGGCTAAAGCCGGAATTTCTTTTCTGTGACTTACGGTACGACTGAAGTCGTACCCTGACACAAATCCTAAGTCTTTCATCAAATCGTGAGAGCCAACCCTCTCAATGCAGGTCGGGCGGCTTCAGGTTTTGCCCTGGATTTTGGCCCACCACCAGCGGACGCCGACGAACAAGAAACGCCAGTCGGAGAAGAATTCCGGAGGCTTGCCTTCGAAGGCATGGCCGACGAATTGGAGGATCCATCCAATTACAAACAGACCGAGCGCGTAGGGCCAGAGGCGATGAAAGAATACGCTGCCAAGAAAAAGCAGCACCGAGAGCACGATGGTCGGGATGCCCAGGGTGTGGCATGCCCGGTTCACGGGATGCTGGTGGCTGGAGGCGTATTGAGAGATCCACTGCTCGTGGGTGCGGTTGCCTAGCATGGCGGAAGGAATGATACACCGGAGGCATTGTCTTCGTCACGCATCACTCGGGTGAACAGGATCTGTGGTGAACACATTATTTTAGGATTGTCCGTGATATCCTCGCGCCCATGAAATACCGTCAACGCGTGTATGCTGCCATAACCGTCGCTGTGACGTTCTTTTCGGTTGGCTGCGAAAGGAACCGATATGAGGTCGTTGAGCGGACACAGAAAGACGTACCGAATTTCCAGAAGCCCGGCACTCACACGGAAGTAGACTATATCTTGGTGCACAAAGGCCACAAGATCTACGCCGCCTGCGACACTACTACCCTGGACGCTCTTGACCCGCAGGCAACTTGTGGATTCCGTCCGCTCAGAAAGTACGAATGCTCGTCAGGACAAGACGGCGATCTCTGGGACGCGGAGCTGCCACTCAGCGACCTGAAATGTAAGGACGCTGATGGCCACAATGTCTATCTGTATGTAAGCAAAACAGAGATGATTCTCCCGCCGCCCCCGCTCCTCATAACGGTGCTGATTGCGCTTCAGTTCGCCGCCTTTGGATGGCGCATCAATCGTGAGATTCCACTCGGAGATCAAGGCCGTAGGACATGGTTCCCGTTGCCTGATTATCTTAATATTCTTTCATTCCTTGCTGTGGTGTTCAGTTGGGGCGTCTTGCCGCTGGTGGGGTGGTCATCTGAAAGACTGGCGAGGGCGGTTCTGGGCGTTGGCTATTCCCTCATAGCCTTTCATCCCTTCAGCGAGATGGCCCACTACCGTCTTTTCTCAAAGTCGGGTCGCTCGATTTATATCAAGACTCCGGAGGACGACTACCCCTGGATTACAGGTCAGGAAATTGTATCAGTAAGCATCTCGCTGGCTGTTGCGGCGGGCGTCGCGGCCTTAGGATTCTTAAAGTAGCCGATTACGAGACTGGCAGGGCGAGCTGCGCTCGACCGGACAGCCGAGGGCGGTTGTCCCCACATTTCGCGGGTTGAGGCGCTTGCATCCCGCGTGGTAGCATCCTAGGTTTTGGCGGGTGATGTTGGGCTGGCCTGTATACTGCACTGATCCTCTTCTGGGCCTCTCTCTTTCCACGCCTGCGAAGGAGCCTATTTGTGAAAGTTTATTCCGGGGAAAACATTCGTAATGTAACGATGGTGGGGCATGGTCATGCGGGGAAGACCACGCTGGTGTCGGCCATGCTGTATACGGCGGGAGCCACGCCGCGGCTGGGGCGCGTGGACGACGGGTCGGCAACCACCGATTACGACGAGGAAGAGATCGCGCGCAAGATGTCGATTGCGGCTTCCGCGGCCTATGTGGAGTGGGGCAAGACCAAGATCAACGTGATCGATACCCCCGGCTTCAACATGTTTGTCCACGAGGCCAAGATGGTGCTGCCGGTGGTGGACGCGGCGATCGTGGTGGTGGACGGCGTGGCCGGCGTGGAGGTAGTGACGCAGCGGGTGTGGAACGATTGCGAGGAGTACAAGACTCCGCGGCTGATTGTGGTGAACCGCATGGACCGCGACCGGGCGAATGCGGAGCGCGTGCTGGAGTCACTGATCACGGCGTTTGGCCGGAACGTGATTCCGATTGAGTTGCCCATCGGCAGCGAGAAGAGCTTGACCGGGGTGGTCGATCTGGTCCGCATGAAGGCCTACACGTATGAACTGGGAGGGAATGGAAAAGGCAGGGAAACCGAGATCCCGGCCAACATGCGAGCGCAGGTGCAGGAATCGCACGAGCAACTGGTCGAACTGGTTGCCGAGGGCGATGACAAGCTGATGGAGAAATTCTTCGAAACAGGGACGCTCGCGGAAGAAGATCTGATCCCGGCGCTGCACAACGCGATTCGCGAGGACAAACTCTTTCCCGTGGTCTTTGCTTCGGGGCTGGGCAACATCGGCGCGGACCGGATCATGGACTTCATTGTGGACTACACACCGGCGCCTTCCGAGCATGAGTGGGTGCAGGGCGAACCGGCAGCCTCGGGTAATGGAGACGCGCCCAAACGGCATGAGACGGATGCGGAACCAATGTCGCTGTATGTGTTCAAGACGGTTTCCGATGCGTTTGCCGGCAGGATTTCGTACTTCAAGGTTTTCTCCGGCGTGCTGAAGAACGAGTCCACAGCGCAGAATTTCTCGCGTGGATCATCGGAGAAGCTGTCGCACATTTCCATCATGCAGGGGAAGACGGCGGTGCCGGTAACGGAGCTGCACGCCGGAGACATTGGCGCGGTGGCAAAGCTGAAAGACACGCTCACCGGCGACACGCTTGGAGACAAGGCCGCGCCGATTTTGTATCCGCGAGTGAAGCTGCCGGAGCCGGCGATTACGTTTGCGATCGAACCGAAGAGCCGCGCCGACGAAGACAAACTCGGGCCCGGCATCCATAAGCTGATGGAAGAAGATGCGATGCTGCGGTTCTTCCGGGATGCGCAGACGCAGGAGTTTCTGATCGCAGGGACTGGGCAGCAGCATATCGAAGTTACGGTTTCGAAGCTGAAGAAGCGGTATCACACGGAAGTAATTCTGAAAGCGCCCAAGGTTCCTTATCGCGAGACCATTCGCGGCAAAGCGGATGTGCAGGGCCGGCACAAGAAGCAGACCGGCGGGCACGGGCAGTACGGCGATTGCAAGATCAAGATGGAGCCCATGCCGCGCGGTGGACAGTTTGAGTTCGTCAACGATATCTTTGGCGGCGCGATTCCGAAGAACTATATTCCCGCCATCGAAAAAGGAATCAAGGATGCGGCCGCGCGCGGCTATCTGGCGGGGTTTCCGGTGGTGGACTTCCGCGTGATTCTGTATGACGGGTCGTATCACGACGTGGATTCGAACGACATGTCGTTCCAGATGGCGGGGCGCATCGCCTTCAGGAAGGCGATGGAGCAGGCTAAGCCCACGATCCTGGAGCCAGTGATGTCGGTTGAGATCACGATTCCGGACGACTTTGCGGGCTCGATCATGGGCGATTTGAACAGCCGCCGGGGACGAATCCAGGGCATGGACAACAAGGGCGGAAACACGGTCGTGAAAGCCGAGGTGCCCATGGCCGAGATGCTGACTTATGGCGTGGACCTGACCTCAATGACGCAAGGCCGCGGCAGCTTTAACATGGAAATGCACCACTACGACACCGTGCCGGGACAACTACAGGAGAAGATTATTGAGAAGGCTAAGGCGGAACGGGGTGAGGTGAAGGAAGAGGAAGAGTAAAGGCTGTCGGCATCTTGCCCAAAGCCTAATGGGCCGACCACAGTTCAATATCGGTACGCACGAAATCTGTGCCTTTGGCCAGGATCGGTTCCCCGGATGACTTCGATAGGGCGTACGCGAAACAGTCTCCAAAATTGAGCGCCGCCGGGTGACGCCCTTTCCCATATCGACGCCATGCCGAACGAGCTAACTCGGCCTGCTCGGCATCCACCGCAATGACTTCAATATTTGAGCGCATGACAAACAGGTCGAACTCTCGACCGGCCCCCTCTCCGATGCGGGACTCAAGAACGATGCCGGTCTCAAACGTGTTCACTGCGGAAACGAGGCGAGTGTCCGCCGCCAGGATCGCGTTGCGAAAGCTCTGGCGTTCTGGTTCCGCGAAAAAGATGGCAACGAAGGCGGAAGTGTCTATGACCATGGCCGCTTGTTCTCAGCGTGGAAGGCCGTGCTCGTCGTAGTCGAGAATCTCGTCCGCAGTGCGGGAGTCGAGAATAGGCATGGCGTCCACACGACGCAAAATGTCATCAATTTGAGTTGCCAGCGCTTGGTTCCGACGCTGTCTCTTGAGTCTCTCCAAGCGCTCTTCCAAAGCCTTCTGGATGGCGCCGGTTAGGCTCTCTCCGGTTTTCTCTGCGATCTCGCGAGCCAGTCTTTCAGTTTCCAAGCTCTTGATACTAATTGCCATAACAAAAGATAGTATACCATTCTATACAAAGTTGTGGAACTACTTCCTTACGCTTTGAAAATATCCTCCACGGACCGGCGAAATAGCTTGGCGATCTTAAACGCGAGGGGCAGGCTGGGGTCGTACTTTTCGGTTTCGATGGCGTTCACAGTCTGGCGCGAGACGCCGAGTTTGTCGGCCAGGTCGGCCTGGGTCCAGTCAAGGTGGGCCCGCAAATCGCGCACGCTGTTTTTCACTGATACCTCCGCGAGGCCATGCCGAGGCCGAGTCCCCAGAGCATGATCAGCAGGGGCGTGACCCAGATGACGTCGGCGTGAGGCAAACCCGCATTCTGCAGGAATCCCCAGGTGAGTGTGATTACACAGGTGGCCAGGAAAGCGAAGGCCATGCCTTCAAAATGGATGCGGCGCTGCAATTCGTCGAGGCCGCGGAAGAAGCGGATGGCGGCCCACATTGCGAACGCTGACGGAATCACCGGCAGTACGGCAAACACGTAGCGCAGCGGAGAATGCTCGTGGCCTTTCAGCAGCCAGATTGAGACCGGCACCATCAGGGTGTAGGCGGCCATTGAGCTGCCGAATTCTTTCAGGTAGCGTTTGGCGTTGGCGTCCATAAGAGTTCTCCGAGTCAAGGATGCTTGACATCTCACAATGTAAAGCAAGCTTTACATTCATGTCAAGCATTTTCTCGCGAGTGTTTCTCGGCATTTAGGAGAGGCGGCTCGCTGCGCTCGCTGGGCAGGCGAGGCGGCTGTCCCCAAATGAGCAGGTGTCCCTAGTGGGTTCGTGGTAACATCCGGCGAGTGGCCGCCAAGAACAATCCCAATCTGAGTTACAGCCCTGACCGTCTGGTGTCGGCGGCGCCGGTGGAAGACGATTCTTCGTTTGAACTGAAGCTGCGCCCGCAGCGGCTGGGCGAATTCATCGGACAGGCCAAGGTCAAGGAAAATCTGGCGGTGGCGATTGAGGCGGCGCGATCGCGCGGCGAGGCCATGGATCACGTGTTGCTCTATGGGCCTCCGGGACTGGGCAAGACTACGCTGGCCAACATCATCGCCAACGAACTGGGCGTACACTTCCAGCCCACGGCAGCGCCGTTGCTGCAGATCAAAGGCGACCTGACGGCGATCATTACCACCATGCAGGACAAGCAGGTCCTGTTCATCGATGAGATACACCGGCTGCAGCCGGTGCTGGAAGAACTGCTCTACTCGGCGCTGGAAGACTACAAACTGGACATTATTATCGGGCAGGGGCCTTCGGCGCGCACGCACACCCTGGAAGTGAAGCCGTTTACGTTTGTGGGCGCGACCACGCGGGCGGGATTGATTTCGGCGCCGCTGCGGTCGCGATTTGGCATCGTGCTGCGGCTGGAGTTTTACACTCCGGAGGATTTGCGCGTGATCGTGGAGCGGTCGGCAGAGATTTTGGGAGTTGCAGTTGACGCTGCGGGAGCGATTGAGATTGCCAGCCGTTCGCGGGGGACCCCGCGAATCGCGAATCGGCTGCTGCGGCGGGTGCGCGACTATGCGCAGGTGCGCGGAGCGGGCAAGATCGATTTGGCCACGGCGCAGGCGGCGCTGCAGATGCTGGAGGTGGATAAATACGGGTTCGATGAAGTGGACCGGCGGCTGCTGCTGACGATTATCGAAAAATATCAGGGCGGGCCCGTGGGCGTAAATACCCTGGCGGCGGTATTGGCTGAAGAGCCGGACGCGATTGAAGAGATTTACGAGCCGTTCCTGATGCAAATTGGATTTTTGAACCGCACTCCCCGCGGGCGCGTGGCGACGCAGTTGGCGTACGATCATTTCGGAATCACGCCGAGTCGACGGCAGAGTTCCTTGTTCTAGTATTCGCAACCTGCGGCTGCGCCCGACCCGCTCAGTTCTTGCACAACCCCTTCGGCGTCCAATCCTTCACTACGGTCGTGGGAGGTTTGGATGCCTGGTGAAGGATGAGCACCAGAGCGCGCCGCTGTTCGGTGCCGGTGGCGGTGAGCAGCATGGGCGGACCGCCGGGCACGATCACAGGCTGGCCCCCGGCGCGTCCCACGTACTTGCCTTCCGGAGTCTCCAAGCACGTTTCTCCGGCCAAGGTGTACCAAGCCTCCGGCCCTGCATGGGTGTGGATGGCTGATGTCATGCCGGGATTCAAGATGGCTTCCATGTACTGGGCGGAGTATTCTTCACCGGCGACCACGGGCAGCGGGCCGATTTCGGCGATGCGTTCGCCCTTAGACGATTGCCATCCAGCCTTATCGACCGTCAGCAGCCACACCTTTCCTAACGACTCGACAACAGTTCCCCGCGGCCCCTTGGCTTCTTCCGCCGCCGGGCGCGTCGGGAAGGCATCCAGGTACCAGAAGGTCTGCCCGGTTAATTGCCCCACGGGTTGATGCGCGATAATCCAGCATCCCACCTCACTGGTTCGCTCACTCACCGGTTTGCAATTGCCCATCCCCGCCGATTGACCGCATAATTGCCCACCCAGCGAAACGACTGTCAGGGACAAGGCAGCAACCAGGGCTATTTGCACTCTCGACTGCTTTTTGTGCGAGGGTATTCCAGTTAAGCCCATGTTCCCGCGCAAACCCATCATTGCACGCCCTCCAGGAAGATTTGACCGAGGCTATCACATACACTCCCTTTCCGATAAAGGTCATGAAATTCAAGATGCCTTCTAACGTTGCCGCCTCGTTCCCGTCTAAACTCCAGCGGCGTTCGATCCGTACGATGTCACGGGCTTGGGGCAAATGGGTTACTGGTCCAACACAAGGCGGATGGGCGTCGGGCTGCTGGCATGTCTGGCTCTGCTGGCGTTAGCGCAGGCCAAAGACAACGCAACGACGCCAGTCGTTGCTAAGAGCAAGTTTGCCAAGCTGCACATCCCCCACCTTGATCAGCGCCCCGTAATCGCCGATTTCTTGAGCATGCAGCCATCCCCCGCGTTCGCCGGCAAGATGTTGAAGGTGGACGGATTCCTGCAGCGCGATCCCAAGGATGGAACGCCGGTCTCGCAAAAGACCGAGGTGTATCTCGGCTACACCGACAAGAACCTGTACGTGGTGTGCGTTTGCTTTGACTCGGAGCCAGGAAAGATTCGGGCCCGGCTGGTTCGCCGCGAGCTTATCAACGACGACGACCAGTTCGGCTTTGTGCTCGACACCTTTCATGACCGCGCCCACGGCTTGTTCTTCTACATCAACCCGCTGGGCGTCCAGCAGGACGGAATCTGGGATGAAGCCAGCCTGAACGTTTCAGGGCCGGACTATTCCTACGACATGGTGTGGAACTCCGAGGGCAAGCTTACGGGGAAAGGATACGTGGCGTGGTTCGAGATTCCATTCAAGTCACTGCGTTTTCCTCCGACCGATGTGCAGAACTGGGGTGTGTTCTTCGAGCGAGACATCAAGCGGAACAGTGAAGATTCCTTCTATCCTCACATCACCAGCAATGCCCAGGGATTTCTGGTGCAAGGGGCGGAAATGGACGGCATAGAGAAAGTCGCACCCAGCCGCAATATGCAGTTCATTCCTTACGTTGTAGGCAGGGGATTCCGCCAGTTGGATGATCGCGACCCTTACAATCCGTACTTCTCCGGTAAGTATCTTGAAGTGCGGCCAGGGCTGGATTCAAAGATCGTGCTGAACAATTCGTTCGTGCTGGACACGACCATCAACCCGGACTTTTCGCAGGTGGAATCGGACCAGCCCCAGATCACGGTGAACCAGCGCTTCGAGGTGTACTTCCCGGAGAAGAGGCCGTTCTTTCTGGAAAATTCGAGCTACTTCAACACGCCGATTAATCTGGTCTTCACGCGGCGGATTGCAGACCCGGAATATGGTACGCGGCTCACGGGGAAGAACGGGCCGTGGTCGCTGGGCATGCTGTTTGCCGACGACAAGTCTCCTGGGGAGAGCGTGGCTCCTTACGATCTGCTGGTTGGACACAAGGCATACTTCGGCGCGCTGCGGGTGAACCATGACATCGGGAAAGCATCGAGCATCGGGCTCATCTACACGGATCGCGAGTTGCACACCGTGCCGGGCGAGTTGGAGTGCACCGACAATCCGTGCCTGGTGGGCTCGAACCGGGTAGGCGGCTTCGATACCAAGATCAGGCCAGGCGCCAAATGGCTGATCACGGTGCAGGCGCTCGACAGCCATACCAAGTTTTATGATGGGACTCACAAAGGCGGGCCCGCGTACGACTGGTTTGTGGAACGCAGTTCGCGCAACCTGGAGTACAACGTGCTTTACCAGGACACGGCGGCGGGATTTGAAACCGATACCGGATTCTTCCGGCGGCCGGATGTCCGGCGCTTGAGCCAGTTTGCGCAGTACCGTTTTCGCCGCGAGGGCAAGACGCTGCAGTGGCATGGGCCATCGATTTTCACCATTAACAACTGGGACCACCACGGCACGCGCCTGGAATGGCTCACCAATGTGAACTGGCGGTTCCAGTTCAATGGATCGAGCGATTTTGGGGTTTACTACAACGCGGGGCACGAACGGTTGCGTCCGGTTGACTTCACCACGCTGACCTCGAATCAGGACTACGCGCACTACCATCGCGGGTTCTGGTTCGACTTCGGACATTTCAAACCCGTGCTGCTTTCGGCGGAGGTCAACTGGGGCCAGGACACCAACTACGACACAGCGGTGGGACCGCCGGTGTTGGGCAAGTCAGGCTTCGCGCAGATGTCGGCGACGATCCGGCCGGTCCAGGGGCTGACGGTCGAGAACACCTACCTGTTGACGCGGTTGCGGGACGTGGTGACAAACTTAAATCAGTTTAACAACCACATCATTCGCTCCAAGTGGAATTACCAGTTCACCCGGGCGTTGTCGCTGCGTGTAATCGGACAGTACAACACAGTGATCGCAAATCCCTTACTCAGCTCACTGCAGCCGGCGAAAAACTTCAATGCGGACGTTCTGTTTACCTATTTCGTGCATCCCGGGACCGCGGTTTACTTGGGCTATAACAGTAATCTTCAAAACCTGGCCAATCCGTTGGGAGCCGATGTGAATGGGAACCTTCTCCGCACCCCGGACCACTTGATCAATGACGGGCGGCAAATTTTTGTGAAGATTTCTTACCTGTTCCAACGCTAGGGAGAGGTCCTGCTCGCGCGGCTCGCCGGCCAATTCCAACAACTCAATGCTGTTCGGGAAACCTTGGAACAGCACTCTCCTGTTTTGTGAGGCCTGCCGATGGTGTATCTTTCTGAGTTCCTCGCCAGAACCAGGCGGGAGGTGTGAGGGCACTTTGCGCTCGGGGCGAACCCAGGGTTTCCCAGTCAAAAAGACTCTGAGATTCTTGCTCGTCGGCGTGTTGACGCTGCCGGGAGCGGCGAAGTGTGGATGGGGCTTTCCTGTACCGCAATCGGCTGTCACGGTGCAGGGCGCTTCTCCGGAGAAGCAAGATACGGGTACGCGGGATGCTGCTATAAATTCGCAAAACCCGCTGCCGCAGCAGGAGCAAACCACAAAGAACGCTCAGGTGCAGACCCCGCCTAAGGCGGCGCTCGCGCCCCCTGCCCTGACCATCCCGCGTCTGACTCGCGCTCCCGCGCTGGACGACTTCCTGGGTATGAAGCCAGCGGGCGAGATTGCCCTGCAGATGGCGAAGGTGACGGAGTTCGTGCAGCGCAACCCACACGATGGCGCAAAAGTCACGGAGGAGACTGCGGCCTACCTCGGCTATGACCAGAAGAATCTGTACATCGTGTTCGTGTGCTCCGACGATGCGAAGAAAGTGCGGGCGCGGATGTCGCGGCGCGAAGACATTTACGACGATGACCAGGTCGAGGTGATGCTGGATACGTTTCACGACCGGCGGCGCGCCTATGCCTTTCAGACTACGCCCCTGGGCGTGCAGTGGGACGCGATCTGGAACGAGGCAACGCGGGAAGAGGTGAATGGGAATTTCGATACCTCGTTCGACACAGTTTGGGATTCACGCGGCAAAGTCACCGGCCGCGGTTTTGTAGTCGAGATGGCGATTCCGTTCAAGAGCCTGCGCTTTCCGGCGGCCAAACAGCAGGAGTGGGGAATCATTCTGTATCGCGGTATCTATCGCAAGAGCGAGGATGCGTTCTGGCCGCAGATTTCGTACAAAGTGGCGGGCCGGCTGGGGCAGGCGGCGACGCTGTATGGGCTGGAAGGAATCTCGCCCGGCCGCAGCATCGAGCTCATTCCCTACGGCGTGATGCGTGGCTTTCGTGCATTGGACACGCGCGACCCAAGCAATCCCTTTTTTCAGAAGGCCACAGCCCAAGGGCAGCCCGGCATGGATGCAAAGTTCGTGATCCATGATCACTTCGTCGTCGATATGACGGCGAATCCGGACTTCAGCCAGGTGGAGTCGGAGGACCCGCAGATCACGGTAAATCAGCGGTTCGCAGTGTATTTTCCTGAAAAACGTCCGTTCTTTCTGGAAAACGAAGACTTTTTCCGCACGCCGCTGGATTTGTTTTTCACCCGCAACATTGCAGACCCCTCGGCGGGAATCCGCATCACCGGGAAGGGGGGGCCGTATTCGGTGGGATTGATGGCGACCGATGACCGCAGTCCGGGGCTGTTGGTGCCGGACAACAACCCGCTGTCGGGCACCCGTTCCTACTTCACCATTGCCCGCATGAGCCGGGATATTTTCAAGCAGTCGAGCGTCGGAGCCATTTACACAGACTGGGAATATCCCGCGACGAACGATTTCAATCGCATTGGTGGGATCGACACGCGCCTCAAGTTTAATGCCAACTGGACACTGGATGGCCAGGCGGTGGTCAGTTCCAGCAATTTCGGCGGCGTTTACAGCGCCGGCCCTGCCGACAAACTGGACCTGAAACGCGACGGCCTGCACTTCTCCTATGAAGGAATTTACGACGACATCAGTCCGGGGTTCACGACCGTGCCCGGATTCGTAAACCGCGTCGACATCCGCGACGGTGAGCAAACTGCCGCCTACCTCTTCCGCCCCAAGAGGGGCTGGATCACGGCCTGGGGACCCGCGTTTTATAACCGCTATACATTTGATCACCAGGGAACGAGGCTGGACACCGACTATGAACCGTACTTGACAATACAGGCGCGCGGTCAGACCGTTGCGCAGTTCGTCCCCTACGAGGAAACGCGAGAACGCCTGCGACCGCAAGACTTCGCGGCTCTTGGTCTGAGTGGTGTGACCGGAAACCAGGATTACCACGAACACCGCAGCGGGGGTAGCTTTCAAACCGGCTACTTTCGGAAGGTTACCTTGGGGGCGAGCTATTTCTGGGGCGACGGCGTGAACTTCGTGCCGGTGGCGAGTACGCCGCCGCCGTCTCTTCTGGCGCGGTTAAATACAGGTTCCGCCACGTTGACTTTCCGTCCGGTAAAACCACTGAAGATTGAGAATACTTATCTGATTGAGCGCTTGCGCGCAACGGAGAGCGAGTATCTGTTTGCGCTCTCGCAAACCCCAGGCATCGGCAAAGGTATTTTCAATGACCACATCTTCCGCAGCAAGTGGAACTGGCAGTTCACTCCGCAGCTTTCGTTGCGCCTGATTCTGCAGTACAACTCGCTGCTGGCGAACACGCCAGGCAATCCTGTTTACCCGTATACGTATCTTCCCACGCAGAAGGAGTTCAACACCGATTTACTGCTCACCTATCTGGTCCATCCTGGGACGGCGATATATGTGGGTTATAACAGCGACTTGCAGAACCTGAACGTTGTGCCGGGAGTGGGTCTATCCAACACGGCGAAGGGTTATATCAACGACAGCCGGCAATTCTTTGTGAAGGTGTCGTACCAGTTCCGCTTCTAGGGGAGCTCTCAGCTATCAGCTAGAATCCACGAATGCGGCGTCATTTGGCTGAACGCTGATAGCTGACGGCTGAGAGCTGGGATTGCTGAATCCTGAGGCATTCCGGTAGAATCTAAGGATTCGTATCGAGGTCTGAACCAATATGAAGGCAGCCATTCATCCCGCTTATAACGAAGTACGCGTGCATTGCGCGTGCGGCAATGCGTTTGTTACCCGGTCTACCCATAAGGGAGACATCGGCGTCGAAATCTGCTCCGCCTGCCATCCCTTCTTTACCGGCAAGCAAAAGCTCATGGATACCGCCGGGCGCGTGGAGCGCTTCCGCCGCAAGTACGCGAAGAATGCGCCTGCGAAGGCCGAGCCATCGAAGAACTAACGCTCTTTGCCGCGGATTTGCACGGATCATACACCTGAAATCGGCCCTCGCTTCGGCGGGGGCTTTCGCTTGGAAAGGCCAAGTAGAATAAACCCGTGCGCAAGTCCTGGGACAATTCGGTTGGAGCAGGCTCGTGTGGGGCGGGCACTCCCTTCGACAAGCTCAGAGCTTGCCCTGAGCCTGCCGAAGGGGCAGGCTTTGTGCGCCAGACAGTGCCCCTGCGGCCAGTTCCCGCTGGCCTCTCAATCGGTGGAATCGAGATCGCTCCCGCGACGGTCCTGGCTCCAATGGCTGGCGTTACCGATACTGTCTTCCGCCGCTTCATCCGCAACCTCGGCGGCTGCGGCCTGATCATGACGGAGTTCACCTCGGCCGACGGCGTTCTTCGTAAGAAGGACCAGAAGGCCAAGCGTTATCTTCATTTCTATGAAGACGAGCATCCGATTTCGGCGCAGCTTTTCGGCAGCGATCCGCAAGTGATGGCCGAGGCGGCCCGCATGGTCGAGGGCCTCGGCTTCGACCTCGTGGATCTGAACCTGGGTTGCCCGGCAAAGAAAGTCGTGAAGTGCAACGGAGGTTCTGGCCTGCTGCGCGACCTGCCGGCAATCGGCCGCATCTTTGAGGCGGTGCGAGCCGCGGTGAAGATTCCTTTTACGGTCAAGTTTCGCGCGGGATGGAACGACGACGAGATCGTGTGCGTGGAACTGGCTCGCATGGCGGAATCCTGCGGGCTGGCGGCGGTCGCGCTGCACGCGCGCACCCGCGAGCAAGGTTACAGCGGCCAGGCCCGCTGGGAGTGGATTTCGGCGGTGAAGGCGGCCGTGAAGATTCCCGTAATCGGCAACGGTGACATCCGTACGCCCGAGGACGCCTGCGCCATGGTCACGCAAACGGGTTGCAATGCGGTAATGATCGGCCGCACCGCGCCGTCGAATCCGTGGATCTTCCGGCAGATTCAGCAGTACTGTGCAGCGATGGATCGGGAAGGGCACGACTTCAGTCGTGCCGAAAACCCCGGGGACATTGGTTTGGCTTTAGCCACTGAGGTGAGTTCCCGCTCGGAGGCACATATTCCCTCAAGGGCTGAAGCCCGACTTTCCTTGGCTCCTAACGGCACGGCTGAAGCCGTGCCCTTCCCCTTCGTGTCCTTATCGAGGTCATCGTTGCTGGGCAAGTCTTACGACGAGCCCAGCGAGGCCGACCGCTACCAGATGATCCGCACCTACTTCCAGATGCTGATCGAAGAAGAACTCCCGGACGCCATCGGCAAGATGAAGCAGTTCGCCTCCTGGTTCACGCACGGTGTCCCCGGCGGAGCGGCGCTGCGCAAGGCTATCTATGAGTCGAAGAGCGCGGAGGAGATACTGAGTCGAGTAGAGGAGTTCTTCGAAGCCCGGCTATCCGGACCAATCGCGGTTTCCCTTGCCGAATAGCCAAGGCTGGGCAACCTCCTCGGGTCGGCCCCCGTCTATGCGTATGTCTGTTGACGGCATTGTTTCCTGGATATGAGGGAGGGGGCCATGAAGTATTTCCTGCTCGGAATCATCACCGCCCTTGCAGTTCTCGCGGGCGGGACACTGCTGTATTTGAGGCTCGGCTTGGCTGAGGTTCGTGCCGACATCCCTCCGCCGCAATGGGAGACCTCTCTGCTCGCGACCGCAGTGCATGCCTCGGTGCGGCGTGAGGCGCCGGAGATGCGGAATCCGGTCGAGCCGACCGACCAGAATCTGATCGCCGGGGGCAAAATGTATCTCGGCGAGTGCGGCGGGTGCCACGGGACCCCGGGGAAGCCGGAGGAATCGGGGGACAGCCTATACCCGCCCATCCCTCAATTGCCCACAGCAGGAACAGAGTACAGCGAAGCCCAGATCTTCTGGATTGCGAAACACGGCATCCGCCGAGCGGGAATGTTCGCCAACGGCAAATGGGATTCCGACCAAAAGCTGTGGACCATTGCAGCATTCATCAAGCGGATGAATTCGTTGCCCGCGACCGTCAGGGAAGCGCTGGAACCGAAGAAGGCAGCGGCGGCTGATTCGAAGGATTCCAGCAAGCAGCAGTGAAACTTGCTTGCTGTGAGCTACACGCTTTGCGTCACCATTTTTCCCAACTCATCCTTCTCCACATAAGCCCACGGTGTCTTCGGGTCATGCGTGAAAACCGTTAGCCATTTCTCAGGAATCGCTTTCCCGTAGTACTGCTTTTTGCTCTCGATGGTCTGCAGCGGGTAGAGGTCGAAGGCCATGCCCCAGGTGATGTCGATGTGCGCGGTGGTGGGAATGAGGTCGGAAATGTAGCAAGCCGTGCGGCCTCCGCTTTCGACGATCACGGCTTGCATGTGGGCGGTGTGGCCGGGGAAAGTTTTCACCGAGATGCCGGGAACGATTTCTTCGCCACCTTTGAGCAGCGTCATTTGCCCGCTTTGCACGAGCGGGTCGTAGTTGTCGGGGATGTAGCTGATGGCGTCGCGTTCGCTGGGACGCCGCGCATATTGCCATTCGCCTTCCGGCGCGTAGTATTTCGCGCGCGGGAAAGTTGGGAGGATCTTGCCGTCTTTGTCATTGCGCACGGTGTTCCAGCCGCAGTGGTCGAAGTGAAGATGCGAGTTGATGACGATGTCGATGTCTTCGGGAGCGACTCCGCCGGCGGCGAGATTCGCCAGCAGTTGCGCGGGCTGGCCGTAGAACTTGACCATGCGCTCGGATAGCTTGTTGCCCATCCCGGTTTCGACCAGCACGTTTTGTGTGCCGGTACGGATGAGCAGCGAGTTGAGCCCAGCCTGGACATAGTTCTTCTCGTCGGCGGCAGCTTTGCGTGACCACATGACCTTGGGAACGACGCCGAAGAACGCGCCGCCGTCGAGCGGGTAGGTGCCATCGGAGAAGATGCTGAGTTCGAAGTCGCCGAGAGTGAGGCTGGGCATGGAGTTAGTGTGCCACAGGCGCGAAACCATGGCCACGGATCTCCACGGATTTGCTTCAATGCCCCTAGATTTATTCGCGAGAATTCGTGTTAATCCGTAGCCGATTTTACCGCTTCGTTCTTACCGGCTCTTTTTCTCCCACGCGCTTGCTGACTTCGAATTTCATCTTGCCGGCTTTCTTATCGGCATCGGCGATTACGTGATCGCCGTGCAGGATCTCTCCATCCAGAATCTTCAGAGCGAGCGGATCCTGCACCAGCTTTTGAATGGCGCGCTTTAGCGGGCGTGCTCCGAAGTTCGGGTCATAGCCTTGAGTGAAAAGCAAATCTTTGGCAGCGTCGGTGAGTTCGATCGAGATCTTGCGGTCGGCCAGCAGACGGCGCACATCCTCCAGGCGCAATTCGATGATCTTGACCAACTGTTCCTTGCCGAGTGGGGCGAAGACGATGATGTCGTCGACGCGGTTCAGAAACTCGGGCCGGAAGTGGCCGTGCAGCGCGCCCAGCACCTGTTCGCTGGCCTTCTCAAACTCTTCCGGAGTTTGCACGTGGTCGGATTGCAGATAGCTTGACCCGATGTTCGAGGTCATGATCAGGATCGTATTCTTGAAGTCGACCACGCGGCCTTTGCCGTCGGTGAGACGGCCGTCATCCATCATCTGCAACAGAACGTTGAAAACATCCGGATGCGCCTTCTCGATCTCGTCGAACAGCACAACCGCATAGGGACGGCGACGGACCTGCTCGGTCAGTTGCCCACCTTCTTCGTAGCCAACGTAGCCCGGAGGCGCGCCGATTAAGCGGGCGACCGAATGCTTCTCCATGTATTCGGACATATCGATGCGCAGCAATGCGCGCTCGTCGTCGAAAAGAAACTCGGCGAGGGCCCGGGCGAGTTCGGTCTTGCCGACCCCGGTCGGGCCCAGAAAAATGAATGAGCCAATGGGGCGCTTGGGATCGCTGAGTCCGGCGCGGGAACGGCGAATGGCGTTGGCCACGCGCTCGAGAGCCGCATCCTGGCCGATGACGCGCAGGCGCAGGCGGTCTTCCATGGTGACCAGCTTTTTCACTTCGCCTTCGAGCATTTTCGAGACGGGGATGCCGGTCCACTTGGAAACGATGCGGGCAATATCTTCTTCGTCCACTTCTTCTCTGAGCATGCGCGGTCCGCCGCTGCCTTTGCCGTCGATTTTTGCCGTGAGCCGGCTCAACTCTTCTTCGGCTTGCCGCAGTAATCCGTAACGGATTTCGGCAACGCGCTGCAGGTTGCCTTTACGCTCCTCGGCCTGCTCTTCGATCTTGAGCTTCTCGATTCGTTCTTTCAGCTCGCGGGAGCGGGCGATCAGGTCCTTTTCTTTTTTCCAGTTGGCTTTGAGGGCGTTGGATTTCTCGCGAATCCCGGCGAGTTCCTTCTCGATGACGGACAGTCGCTCCCTGGAGTTGGGGTCGTCTTCCTTCTTCAGCGCCTGCTTTTCGATTTCGAGCTGCGTGGCACGGCGCTCCAGTTGATCGATATCGGTGGGAAGCGAATCGATCTGGATGCGAATCGAGGCGGCCGCTTCGTCGATAAGGTCGATGGCCTTGTCGGGCAGAAAACGGTCTGAGATATAGCGATGCGAAAGCGTCGCGGCGGCAACGATCGCGGAGTCCTTTATACGAACCCCATGATGTACCTCATAGCGTTCTTTCAGGCCGCGAAGAATGGCGATGGTGTCTTCGACATTGGGCTCGCCCACGAAAACAATCTGGAAGCGGCGTTCGAGGGCGGCGTCTTTTTCGATGTATTTGCGGTACTCGTTGAGCGTGGTGGCGCCGATGGCGCGCAGCTCTCCGCGAGCCAGCGCGGGCTTGAGCATGTTGGAGGCATCGATTGCGCCTTCGGCGGCCCCGGCGCCGACGAGAGTATGAAGCTCGTCGATGAAGAGGATCACCTGACCCTGCGAGTCTTCGATTTCCTTCAAAACGGCCTTGAGGCGGTCTTCGAATTCACCGCGATATTTCGCTCCCGCCAGCATGGCGCCGAGATCGAGTGCGACCACGCGCTTGTTCTTGAGCACTTCGGGCACGTCGCCGGAAATAATGCGCTGCGCGAGACCTTCGACAATGGCGGTCTTGCCTACGCCGGGTTCGCCAATGAGCACGGGATTGTTTTTCGTGCGGCGGGAAAGAACCTGGACCACGCGGCGGATTTCTTCGTCGCGGCCGATAACAGGATCGAGCTTGCCGCGGCGGGCCTGCTCGTTCAGATCGCGGGCGTAGCGTTCGAGCGCCTGATATTTGGCTTCGGGATTCTGGTCGGTGACTTTCTGTGAACCGCGAACGGCCGTCAGGGCCTTCAGGATTGCATCGCTGGTGGCGCCGTGACGGGCGAGAATCTGCTGCGCCATATCCTGTTTCAGGTGCGTGATGGCGAGGAGCAGGTGCTCGGTGGAAACGTATTCGTCCTTGAAGTTCGAAGCCTCTTTGAAGGCCTGCTCCAGCAGTTTGTTGGCGGCGTTCGAGAGCGCGGCCTGCGCCGCTTCCCCGGAGACCTTTGGGAGTTTCTCGATCTCGCGATAGAGTTCGCTGAGAACCGCTTGCGGACCGATGCCAATTTTTTCCAGCACGGGCGAAACGATGCCCTCTTTGTCTTCGAGCAAAGCGGCGAGCACGTGCACCGGCAGCAGTTCGGGATTACCGTGCTCGGAGGCGAGGTTGTTCGCGCGCTGGACTGCTTCTTGCGCTTTTACGGTGAATTTGTCCCAACGGATGGGCATGGGGAACTCCTGTTTGCTAATTTCTTGTTTCGCTTTCCAGTTGCAAGTGTGGCGGCGAGACGCCACCACGACAACCGGCGGGACGCCGGCGCTACACAAAACGGGAGGCAGCCAATTTCTGCCGCCTCCCGTTGATTGTAGACCGTCGAGCTTCGCTCGGCTGGACAGCCGAGGGCGGCTGTCCCCACATAAGCAATCTCAGCCTTACGCGGCCTTGCTGGGCCCTTTGGCTTCGAGAGTCTTCTCGGTGCCCACGTTGACCTTGATCTGTTTGGGCTTGGCTTCAGCCTTCTTGGGCAGAGTGATCTTCAACACGCCCTTGTCATAGTGCGCCGAGACTTTCTCGGAATCTACGGTAGTGGGCAGAGTGAAGGTGCGAGTGAAGCTGCCATACTGGCGCTCCACACGGCGGTAGTTCTCTTCTTTCTCTTCTTTCTCGATCTTGCGCTCGCCGTGCACGGTGAGGGTGTTGTTCTCGATGCGCACGTCGATATCTTTCTCGTCGATGCCCGGAACTTCGATCTTCAGGGTGACGTTGTGCTCGTCCTCATAGACGTCAACAGCGGGGGCAAAGCTCGAGGTGGTCAGGGATTCATCCCGGCCATCTTCGGTGAAGGACTCGCGGAACAAGCGGTTCATGCGGTCCTGTAGGGTGGAAAACTCACGGAAAGGCTCAAAACGGGTAAGTACGGTCATGGCAAGAAGCTCCTTTTGTGCTGGTTTCGTTAGGAATACGGCAGTGCCGTTCACAAGGTTAGATGTCTATTCAGCACAAAAGAAGCATAAAATATGAGTCTATTATTGTCAAGTTTTACATATAGCTTATTTTCATTGACTTACGATGGCGATGACGCACTTCAGATAGGAGGTTTCTGGGACATTTAACAGGACGGGGTGGTCTTTCGCCTGTCCGCGCACCTCGGTCAGACGCAGGGTCCGGCGAGCGTCACGGGCTGCCTCGGCAAGCACTCCGAGAAAGTCGGCTTGGCTAACATGGTAGGAGCAAGAGCAGGTGACCAGGATTCCACCGGGGCGAAGCATCTTCAGGGCGCGCAGGTTGAGTTCTTTATAGCCGCGGAGGGCGGCATCGAGGTCACGCCTGGTCTTGGCGAAGGCGGGAGGATCGAGGACGATGGTGTCATAGCGCTGTCCGGACGCCGAATAGTCCTTAAGCAGGTCGAAGGCGTTGGCTTCGATCCATTCGATCTCAGGTTGGCTCAGGTCGCGGCGGTTGAGCGCGGCATTCCGGTCGGCGACTTCGAGCGAGGGACGGGAGCTGTCGATGCCAGTGACACGCGAGCAGCGCGCGGCCAGATGAAGGGCAAAGCCGCCCTGGTAGCAGAAAACGTCGAGGGCTTCGCCGTGTGCGTATTGGGCAGCGGCGGCATAGTTCTCGCGCTGGTCGAGAAAGGCTCCGGTCTTCTGGCCTTCGAGCGCGTCGAAGTGGAATTGAACCCCGTTCACGGTGAAGATCGTGGAACCTCTCTCACCGCTCACCAGGCCGGATGGGCGCGGCGGCAGATCTTCAAGCTGGCGGATGCGCGGGTCCACCCGCTCGACTATGGAGGCCGGGTGAAGCCGCTCGGTCATCTCGGAAGTAAGAATGTCGCGCACAGCTTGAGCATCCATGGCCTGGGTGAGGGCCTGCATCGAGAGAATATCGTTATAACGGTCAACGATGAGGCCGGGCAGGAAGTCGGCCTCGCTGAAGATCACGCGGTACGCATTGGTGTTCTGGATGATCGGCTCCCGGTAGGCGATGGCATCGGGGATGCGCTGGCGAAGCAGCGCCGCAAAGTCGGCGACAGCCTCACGCGAGATCAGGCGCACGGCGATCTGCGACGAGCTTGAGTAAAGCGCGGTTCCGAGGGCCTGGCCTCGGTGATCCACCACACTGACCAGCGCTCCTGGCGGTACTCCATCGGCCGAAACTACATCGGAGCGATAGACCCAGACGTGGCCGTCCTTCAAGCGGGATACGCCACGGGGGGAAATGGTGACGGTAAAAACGGGGTCAGCAGTCGGTTTGCGAACCATGCTCCGATGTTAACCGACAATGCCTGCGAGCACATTCAACCTTGTTGCAAAGTTCCTAAGAACGGATTGCCGGAGCCTTTCGAAGCAGAAAAATCATCTGCTCGGCGGTGTTGTCGAGGGGAGCTTTTGCGAAAGAACCGTATTCCGCCACCGGCTCCAGGCCAGCCAGCAGGAACAACGCCCGCAAATGCGGGTAAGTGTAGTAGGCCAGCTTGAAAGCCTCGGTTTCCTCAAGGATTAGCTGGCCGTTGCGAAATGTCCGGTAGATGAAAGTGAAGCTGAACACCTGATTGATCTTGTCGACAAACTCTTTCCTGAAGTAGCGGCGCACGACCGTTGTTGGAAGGGAACTTGGGGTCCACTCCATCTCCGGCACTTCTTCACCCATTCTTGCAGTGATCATTTCAAACTTCGGATAGAAGACATCAAACGCTAGCACGCCGGTATCGTTGAGGTGCAACGCGGCCGTCGCCAGAGCGCTCACCTGGTCTTGAACAGTCTGCATGTGCTGCATGGGGCGGAAGGGAATAATCACCAGAGGGAATTGCGCGCCGAGGCCGAAGTCGCGCATGTCGCCCTCGTGGAGCTTGACTCTTTGGCGAACTTCCCGGGGTTCGCGGGCCAGCCTATCCTCCAGAATCTTGAGCATGGGCCGGGAGTTGTCCACACCGTGGATTTCAATCCCCTTGCGGGCGATAGGCAGCAGGACGCGCCCGGTGCCGCAGGCCACTTCGAGGATTGGACCAACGGTTTGTTCCGCGAGGTCCAGGTAGAAGGGCAGGTCCACCAGGTCTTGTTTTGCAGCGTACGCGCCATCGTAATATTTGGCGGTGATGCTGTAGCTATCGACGGCTGGTGGCATTGGTGCCCTCCCGGAGGAATTTCGAAATCTTAAACTAGATTGGGGAGTTCCGAATGGCCAGAGTTGGCGCGGGTGCGAGCTAGCTGGCGGCTTGCTCGGTGGGAACGGCTGCGGGCTTTTCAGACTTGGCAGAGGTGCGCGAACTCATCTCGTAGCGCGCGGCTTCCAGGTCGATGTGAAGGGAATCGAGCGCCGTCATGGGCATTTCGGTGCCCCAGTTTTCCATTTCCTGTTCCGTCCAGCTTCCATTCAGGCGGATGGCGCCGGTGATGTCTTCCGGGAATGCGTGACGGAAATCGCCTTCGCGAATGAGGATGTCGCCGACCAAGCGGCCGGTATGCATGTCGAAAACGCGCCGGCTGGCCTGGCCGGCGGCATTATTTAAGCACACAAAAACTTCGCCCGCCTCGGCGAACTCCTGGCGGTAGTACCAGGCCTGGGGAGCATCGATTTTGGGATGATGGCGGCGGGAGCGCTTGTGTTCCGGTTCGAGAGCCTGCATTTCGTTGGCGGGATTGAAGTACAGGACGCGTTGGCAGGAATCGCAGACCACGGTTTGCTGGCCGGTGCGCACCTCGTTGTAGGTTTGTGGCCGCAGCATTACTTGGCAGGCCATGCATTTATGATCGCGCACTTCAGAGATGCCGCTGCCGCGAAACTTGGACACACGCTCGTAGTGGCGCAGAAGATCCTCATTTACGCCAGCCCGCATCTGATCGCGCTTGGCGCGCCACTCGGTTAGCTGTTTTTCGTCCTCGGCAGTGCGCTGGCGGGCTTCCACTTTCTCTTTTTCGATCTCGGCGGCTTCCGCTTTCAACTCGGCCTGGGCGGCTTTCACTTCCTTGTCGCGCGCGTCCGCGTTCACCATCAACTCAAGGATCTTATCTTCGGTGGTGGCGATCTCTTTCTCGGCAAACTGGATTTCGTGCAACAACGCCTTGTACTGCTCGTTGGTTTTTACGTCGAGAGACTGGTCGCGGTACTTGGAAATCTTGCCGCGGAGGTCGGTAATCGCAGTTTCGTACTTGCGGCGCGAGCCTTCGTCGGCTTTGACCGCAGCCTGTGCTTTCTCCAGTTGGGCTTTGGTATCCGCCAGCTTGTGTTCGATGGCAGCGACGCGTTTGGGAAGTTCGGCGATTTCATCCTGCAGGCGGCGGATTTCCTTGTCCGCTTCTTGCAGGCGCAACAGGTTTTCTATTTCTGGAAGCATCCCGAGACGGCTCAGGTTTGATTCTACCACGCTGAAACGCGGCTCCCGCTTGACCGGTGAGCAAAAGCAGCCGCACGGGAGGTCCTGGCGGGTGTAAACTCTTTCGTTCGCCGTGCGTCTTTAATCGTTATCTCCTAATCCCGAGGTTTCATCGTGAAGAAACAGATCTTGCTCTCGGCTTTTGCCGCTTCTCTTTTTGTCATTGCTAGTCTGCTGCCGCTTTGGGCGCAATCCTCCTCGCCGGTGAAGCCGCTCACGATCGAGGCGATCTTCGCGCCCGGTGGTCTGATGGGTCGCGGTCCGGAAAACACCGAGTGGAGTCCCGATGGGACCAAGCTTTCGTTCGTGCAGCGCGACGACAAGGGAGAAAGCGGCGAACTGTGGTATGTGGACGCAGCTACGGGCGAGAAGAAGGTCCTGGTCAGCGCCGCCAAGCTGGCTTCGCTCGCGCCCGACTACAACAAAGTCAAGGATGAGCGTGAAAAAGAGCGCCTGACGCGCTACCACGTAGCAGCGTACCTGTGGGCGCCGGACTCGAAGCACCTGATTTTCGATTCCCAGGGACAGCTCTGGCTTTTTGATCTCGCGACAGGCACGGCGGTGCAGTTCACTTCAGCGCCCGACCCTAGCGGCGACCCCAAGTTCTCCCCCGATGGCAGCCGTGTTTCCTACGTGCGCAAGCATAACCTCTACGTCCGGCCCGTGAGTGGGAAGGGCGACAAGCAGCTCACCAGGGACACAGCCGAGAACCTGTTCAACGGCGATACCGATTGGGTCTATCCCGAAGAGTTGTTCGTGCGCAGCAACTATTTCTGGTCGCCCGACAGCAAGCAGATCGTCTTCCTGCACATGGACGAAACCAAGGTGCCAACCTACCCCCTGGTCAACTTAATCCCGACGCACCCGACAGTGGACAACGAGAAGTATCCCAAAGTGGGGGATCCAAATCCGGCGGTCAAGCTGGGCGTGGTGGAGGCCGACAAGGGCAAGATTCGCTGGATTTCCCTGACCAATGATGAGGAGGCGTACATTCCGCGCTTTGGCTGGGTTCGCGATGGAGTGATCTGGGCGGAGGTGCTCAACCGCACCCAGGACAAGATGGATTTGTATTTCGTCGATGCGAAGTCGGGGAAATCGCGCATCGTCCTCACCGAAGCCACTCCCGGCGCATGGATCGACTTCGAGTATGTCGAGGTTCGCTTCCTGAAGTCCGGCGGCGGATTCCTGTGGCCGAGCTGGCGCGACGGGAACATGCATCTCTACTTCTACAGCTTCGATAAGCAGAATCCGATGGCCGCGGACGCAAAACTGGAGCGGCAACTCACGCAGGGTGACTTTGAGGTGATGGGAATTGATGGAGTGGATGAAAGCGCGGGTACGGTGTTTTTTTCTTCCAACCAGGGAGACCCCAGGCAACGCCATCTTTTCTCGGTGAAGCTGGATGGAACAGGTTTGCAGCAGCTTTCGCATGATGAAGGGCTTACCTTTGGCAAATTCTCCGACGACGGCAAACACTTTGAGCAGACGTTCGTTGGCCCCGCGACATCGCCGCGGATGACGGTGTGCGCGGTGGGCGGCGCATGCTCTCCGGTTTGGCAGGCGCGCAATGCAATTGCGGAGTATGGACTGCGGTCTCCAAAGTTTCTGGAGTTCAAAGCGGAGGACGGCACCATGCTTTACGGACGTTTGCTGCTGCCTCCTGATACGCCCGCCAGCGGCAAGATTCCACTGATCGTCAATGTTTACGGTGGACCCGGGGGGCAGACCGTCATGAAAGACCCGCCGGATTCGTTCGACGAGATTCTGGCACGCAAAGGCTTCGCCATCTTTTCAGTGGACAATCGCGGGACACCGGGGCGTGGCCGCAAGTTCCAGACGGCAATTCGTCACGAGTTTGGAGCCATCGAGTTGAAAGATCAGCTCACCGCGCTCGATCAGCTCTTAGCGCAATACCCACAACTCGATAAGGACCGCACGGCGATCTGGGGATGGTCGAACGGCGGCTCGATGACGGTCTATGCCATGACCCACTCCGACCGGTTCCGCGCTGGAGTTGCAGTCGCGCCGGTGACCAGTTGGGTCAACTACGACTCCATCTATACCGAGCGCTACCTCGGCCTGCTCAAAGAGAATCCAACCGGTTATGCCGAGTCCGACATGACGAAGGCTGCCGCCAATCTGCATGGCGCGCTGTTGCTGGTCCACGGTACCGGCGATGATAACGTGCACTTCCAGAACAGCGTTCAGATGGTTGACGAGCTGATCAAAGCGGACAAACAATTCCGGCTGATGATCTATCCAAACAAAACCCACGGCATTGCCGGAAGGGATGCGCGTACGCACCTGTTCCAAATGATTGAAGATCACTTTGAGCGGGAACTGAAGTAGAGGAACCTACTTGCGCTTGTCGGGCTTCCGGGACGAACTCACTCTGTTCGTGCTTTCTCTGGTCGAGCTTTCTTTCGCAGAACTTTCTTTGCCGGAACTCTCTTTCGGGGAACTCTCGGTCGACGAACTTTCCTTGGCGGAACTGTCCGACTTGGACTTGTCTTCCTTCTTCGAGTCTTTGCCGCCGCCATCCGAAGCAGGCGCACTAGACTTCTTTGCATAGTCGGTGACGTACCAGCCCGATCCCTTGAACCGTACGGCGGGGGCGGAAATCATCTGCTCCACCCGGCCTCCGCATTTCGGACACTTCTTCACCATCCTGTCGGAGAATTTCTGGATTTTCTCGAAGCGATGGCCGCACTTCTCGCACTGATACTCGTAAAGAGGCATGAGTTTTGCGACGGTTGTGAGGAAAAGTAGCTTCACACTGATTCTAGGGGCGGGAGTTCGACGGCGTCAATTAAGCTTCAGATCAGGTTAGGGAATTATTCCGCGAGGCGCTTGGGGGCAGTGTTGCGCCAGCCGCCGAGATCGCTTTCTGCAGCGTCTGTTTACTGACGGCCTTGAGGTGCACACTGGTGGCGCCTTTTCGTCCCCAGGCGCCCTTTGCCGGCACGAACACGCCGGGATCGTCTTTCGAAAAGTAATGCTGCTCCTCCGGCGTGAGCTTGACCATCCCCCAGCCTGCAGCCGGATGGCCGAGTGTGGCGAAGATCTTTCCGCGCACGCGAAAATCCGGATGGTCCATGTGAGCGTTCTCTGCTGTCTCAGGAGAGAGAGAGGGCCAGACGGCGGAAATCGTTAGCGGTCAGGTGTGTGTCCACCAGGAAAGATGTGTGTACGCTAGCATAACTCCTTGCGAGGCCACCACGTTATGCTGCGACGGTGGTAGACTCCGGCCATGAGGGATGCTGGGCGGAAACACGCGGAGTCAAAGGCCGCCGAGCTTAAAACCGTTCCGCCGAAGACCGTGGAGATTGCGCATGGCCCGGCCAGCTCTTTATCTCGTGGCCACACCCATCGGCAATCTGGAAGACATCACGCTGCGTGCCCTGCGGGTGCTCAAGGAAGTGGATCAGATCGCCTGTGAGGACACCCGGCAGACGCAGAAGCTGCTCAACCATTACAGCATCACGACCCGCACCATCAGCTACCACGAGCACAACGAGATGACGCGTGCGGCGGAGCTGGTTAAGGAACTGCAAGAGGGCGCGAGCGTCGCGCTGGTCACGGATGCAGGCATGCCGGGGATATCCGATCCAGGGTTTCGCCTGATTTCGCTGGCCATTCGGCATCACGTGCCGGTGGTGCCCATTCCCGGAGCGTCGGCGTTTCTCGCCGCGCTGGTGGCCAGCGGGCTGGCGATCGATTCATTCCGCTTCAGTGGATTCCTTCCCGCGAAGCGTGGCGAGCGGCGGGCGGCGCTGGAAGCGATCAGGACTTCGCCGCGCACGCAAGTTTTCTACGAAGCCCCGCACCGCATCGTGGAGGTTCTTTCGGATGTGGTTGAGGTTCTCGGAAAGGACCGGCATGTGGTGATCGCGCGCGAAGTGACCAAGCTGCACGAAGAGTTTCTGCGCGGGCGCGCGGGCGAGGTTCTGGAGACGTTGAAATCGCGCGACGGAGTGAAGGGCGAGATCACGCTGCTGATCGGAAAAGCTGAGGAAGGCGAGGCTCGTGTGGGGACGGGCGCTCTCGCCCGTCCTCCGATTCGGCAGAGGGTTGAGCAGATCATGGCGGAAGAGAAGCTCGACGAGAAAGCCGCGCTGAAGAAGAGTAGCGAAGGAGCGGGGGATCTCGAAGAGCGAGGCGTACCGGGAGCTGCAGAGGAGCAAGTGATAATGCGACAGTGCTATAATCAACATTGATTAACGTTAATCGATTGTCGCGAGAGTTTCAACATCATGAAAAGCGTTGTGCATCGTATTCCTCTCACGAAGGCCCGCATCAATCTTGGGCAGGTTGTCCGGCGGGCCCATGTCAATCGTGAATACTTCATTCTGGAGAAAGACGGCATCCCTGTTGTGGGAATCATGCACGTCGACGATTTGGACGATTACCTGGACCAGCAGGATGAATCTTTGAAGGAACAAATCAAAAGCAGCCATCAGGACTACCTTGCGGGAAGAGCCCGAGATGCGAGTGAGTTCCTGGCTGAACTGCGACGTCCCGCCAAGAAGGCTAAGAAACAAGCCGCACGATAGCTCCAGATGCTGCTCTTCAGGCTATTTCAGCTCGAATTGGCCTATAGACGATTTGGTATTCCGAAATAGTCCGTGGCACACTCTTCCTCAGTCGCGGCTGAGAACGACGCGACCATCAAGTTCTAAGAAGTAAGACCCGCTGGAGGGGCTTTCTATTTGATAAGGCCGAAATGTCGGGCTAGCCTACTCCAGCACAAGTCTTTGTGCTCGTAGTAAGCCCTCACGTCCGGCGACGCAGGAGGCTCTGGATTCTCCCGTAGGATACCTCTCCAAGCTTTTTCTATGACCCCGATATCGAAGCCGTGTTCATGCTGAAGCAGTCCTACCAAAGCGATGATCTGTGTCATCTTGGTAATTTCCTTTCTGCGCCAATTCTACAGCCACTTGTCAAGCTACGATCCTTCAAATTCAGCCGTCACTGTCCTGTTGCGCTACTTAATATGCGAAGTTGGGCACGCGAAAGCTTTACTGAGAGCCGTGCTGACTAGCAGAGCATCCGGCATGGTCAACTCCTCAGGATGCTCCTTCAAGTACTTGCTGACTACCGAGACCTTCTGGCCCATGGTGACGTCGTCCGAGCAGCCCTTTGGAAGTAGCCAGAAGCTTACTCGCGCGGACGACACCCATGCAGTAGGCGTAGTCGAGTATTACCTTCGGACGGAATGGGAGTGCCCCATTTCGCCGCCGTTCCGCCGCCTTGTGGCTGCCCATCGGCAGGCCTTCAGAAGATTCATTCCGTCAAACTTCCGTGGTGAAGCCTTATCCTGCTGCGCCAAGAGCAGCCGACGGCCGCTGTCGATGACGGCTATTGCGAAAGCTTTCCCATGCGCATCCTCCCGTACACAATCGAACCTGAGCTCACTACTTCCCCGCCAACTCCCGCTTCACCGCCTCGCTGACCATCTTCCCATCCACGCGCATGCCTGCAGCCGTTGAAGCGTGCCATGGCATTCTTCATCACCGTGCCCATGTCTTTCATGGTGGGCGAGCCCATCTCGGCGATCATGGCCTTCACTCCGGCGACCACTTCGGCTTCGCCCGCGGCCTTGGGCAGGTAACTCTCGATCAGCACGATCTCGGCGGCTTCCTTGTCGGCCATTTCCTGGCGTCCACCTTTGGTGAACTGCTCGACGGATTCCTTGCGCTGCTTGATCAGCGTGGTCAGCACAGCCTGGGATTCCTTGTCGTCGAGCGGAGCCATTTTTTCGATTTCGCGGTTCTTCAGCGCTGTCTTGACCATGCGCAGGGTGGAGAGGCGATGCTCCTCGCGCGCCTTCATGGCGGCGGTGATGTCTTTCTGGATCTGTTCGACAAGGCTCATGAGGGGATTATAGACGCTCGCGGAATTCCACACGGTATGGTGACCGGCATCACAACAACGGAGCCGCGGTTCCAGTAGACTTATAAACCATCCCACTCATTAAGGGACTTTACCTATGCTGCACAAGAACCGTCTTTTTACTCCCGGCCCCACGCCGCTGCTGCCAGCGGCGCAAACGGCCATGGCTTCCTTTACGGCGCATCACCGCACCGCCGACTTCCGGGCGTTATTTCAGCGTGTGCTCGCGGACATGAAGGAATTCATCGGCACGCAGAATGACGTTCTGGTGCTGGCTTGCTCGGGCACAGGCGTGATGGAGGCCTCGATATCAAACCTGACCTCGCCGGGTGACAGAGTTTTAGTTCTAACCGCCGGCAAGTTCGGCGAGCGCTGGACGGGACTTGCGAAGGCGTTCGGATGCACCGTGGAGGTGTTGGCCGCACCCTACGGCGAAACGTTCTCGTTGAACGACATTCGCGCCAAGCTCACTCCCGAGGTGCGCGCGGTATTCGTGCAGGCTACGGAGAGTTCAACTGGTGTGCGCCACGATGTGGAAGGCATTGCGAACATCGTGCGTGCCAACGGCGACGCGCTGCTGGTGGTGGATGCGATCACCGGCCTGGGCACATCCCATCTCGACGTGGATGGCTGGGGCGTGGATGTGATTATCGGCGGGTCGCAGAAGGCGCTGATGATCCCTCCCGGCCTCGCCTATTGCGCGGTGAGCGAGCGGGCGTGGCGGCGGATGGACACGACGACTTCTCCGCGTTATTACTTCGACCTGCGCAAAGAGCGAAAATCGGCGGCCAAGGGCGAATCTGCCTACACGCCAGCGACTTCGCTGTTTGCGGCGCTGGGAGCCGCGTTGGAGTTTATCCGCGGCATGGGCAATGGCGATGTGGCCACGGGACGCGAAGCGCTGGTCGACAATGCCGAACTCTGCGCAGCAATGACGCGGGCAGGAGCCCAGGCCGTGGGGTTGAAGCTCTTCGCCACGCCGCCTGCGGCGGCACTCACCGCGATCCGCTCGCCGGAAGGGATTGATTCCGGCAAGATCATAAAAGAATTCCGCGAGTCGTTCGACGCCGTAGTAGCGAATGGTCAAGGCGAAATGAAAGGCCATCTTTTTCGCATTGCGCACATCGGCTACTACGACTATCTGGACACGATCGGCATCCTGGGCGCGCTCGAGCACGTTCTCGTCCGGGCAACCGGAAAGGCCATCGAGTATGGCTCGGCGGTGCGTGCGGCGCAGGAAGTGTACGCACGCGGCCTGTCCGGCAAGCGGCAACTAGTGGGAGCCTGAGGAGTGGAGTGCGCTCCCGGCCGCTAGTTGATGGTGAACGCCATGCTATTGGACGTTTCCGCTGAAGTGCCGCCGCCGTATATGCCACCGCCAGTTCCGGGATTCGTCACGGTAACCGCAGCCGTACCCGAGCTTGCAACGTCCGCGTCTGGAATTGTGGCCATGAGCTGGGCCGCGCTCACGTACGTGGTGGTCAGTGCCGTGCCGTTCCAATTGATCGTCGCATTGCTGTTAAACTTGGCGCCGTTGACCGTAAGTACAACGCCTGTGCTGGCCGCATTTGCGTTATTCGGAACGAGTGCGGTAACGCTAGGAACGTTTCCGGCTGCTGGGGGGGTGGTGGAGTGCGAGCCGTAGCCTCCGCATGCCAGTGCGAAAGCAGTCAGCCCGGTAAGCAGTACTATTTGCAGGGTTTTCATAGGATCTCTCCGTGGGCAGTGGCCCATGGAAGGAGTCTACGGATGAAGAAAAACCGGTGTGTCAGCAGCGTGTCAAATAACTGTCAACATTTTGTCGGACGGAATAGATTGCGGAACCATCTAGAGGGATGACGTAACAGTGAAAATCGTCATAGCGGAAAAGATCTCTGCCTCGGCGGTGGAGCAGTTAAGAGAACCGGACTGGGTTGTGCTCACCGCCGACCAGCTTGAGGGCAAACTGGCGGGGCAACTGGAGTCGGCCGACGCGTTGATCGTGCGCTCGGCGGTGCAGGCAGACGCGGCGCTGCTGGCGCATGCCAAGAAACTGCGTGTCATTGGCCGAGCCGGCGTGGGCGTAGACAACATCGATCTGGATGCTGCCACCCGCCAGGGCATTGCGGTGATGAACACGCCCGGGGCAAATGCCGTGGCCGTGGCGGAACACACACTGGGCATGATGCTGGCCATGGCTCGGCATCTCTGCCGCGCCGACGCGCTCATGCATGCCGGCCGGTGGGAAAAGAAGTCGCTGCAAGGCACAGAACTGCGGGGCAAGACCTTGGGCATCGCCGGCCTCGGCCGCATCGGCATGGAAGTAGCGCGGCGGGCGCGCGCCTTTGGAATGGAGATCGTCGGGCATGATCCGTTTGTTTCCGTCGGTGTGGCCAAGGAGCAAGGGATCCGCCTGGCAAGCTTGGACGAACTCTACGCCACTGCGGACTACATCACGCTGCACGTGGGCCTCACGCCGCAGACGACGGGCATGATTAACGAGGCCGCGATCAAGAAGATGAAGAAGGGTGTGCGTCTGGTGAATTGCGCGCGCGGGGAATTGGTGAACGAAGCCGATCTGGCGCAGGCGCTGAAACAAGGTCACGTGGCCGCCGCGGCGCTCGACGTTTTTCACGAAGAACCCTTGAAGAACTCCCCACTTCAGACGATCGAGAACGTAATTCTTACACCTCACATCGGCGGACAGACTTTCGAAGCGCAGGAAGCCGTGGGGGTGCAGATTGCGCAGCAGGTCCGGGAGTACCTGAAGCACGGCGTCATTCAGAATGCGGTGAACGTGCCTTCGGTTTCGGCGGAAGAGTATGCCGAGATGCAGCCCTACATCGTTTTAGCGGAGCGCATGGGAGCGTTTCTCGCGCAGATTTCCGAAGGCTCGATCGAAGAAATCTCATTGCGCTATAGCGGCCATATTGCGGAGTGGAAGACGGAGTTGATTCGCAACGGGGCGATCAAGGGCATCCTCAACCAAACGCTGGAGGAAAAAGCCAACTTGGTGAACGCGGCGTCCCTGGCCGATCTTCGCGGACTTCGCGTCCACGAGGCGCATAAGGCAAAAGCTTCAACCGGCGGCGCCGGGAGCGTGCTCTCCGTTTTTCTGAAGAGTTCCACGGAAGAACACATGGTGAAAGGCGCCGTTCTGCACGGCACCGCGCCGCGGCTGCTGCACATCGATGACATCGACGTCGAAGCTCCGCTCGGACGCGACTTAATTTACTTGCGCAACCGCGACGTCCCGGGGGTGATCGGCAAGGTGGGCACGATTCTGGGCGAAGGCGAGATCAACATCGCGGACTTCTCACTGGGGCGGCGGAGCGCGGAAGCATCCTCGGAGCCGCGCGAGGCCATTGCCGTAGTCCACGTAGACGGGCCGGTGCCGGGTGAGGTGCTGAAGAAGCTGGCGAAGATTCCAGCCGTGCGGCAGGCGAAAGCAGTGCGGCTGTTTTGAGGATTGCCTGATTGCCAAGTTCCGATTGCCGAGAGCAAGAAACAAAAACTTTCACCGCAGAGGACGCCGAGTACGCAGAGGAATTCAAGGATCTGTGGGTGGCCGCTTGGACCTACGAGTTCGACTCATCCCGCCGCAGCTTGCGGCTCTCCGCCAGCAGAGCCATCGAGTGCATCAGGTTCTGCAGCGTCACAATGCCCACCAGTCGCTGATCCTCGACCACCGGAATGATGCTCAGATTGCGCGAAGTGAGTTTTCGGAAAGCGGAAGCCAGCGACTCCTGCCGTGCCGAGACTTCGAAAAGTTTGTTCATTACGGCCTGGACGTAGCCGTTGCCTTCCATGCGCAGCGCCTCCAGAATGCGCTGCCGCGAAATCACCCCTACCATGTCGCTGCCGCGGACCACCGGGAAATCATCCTGGAGAGAATGCACCGCCTTATCCAGCGCATCCTCGAGCGTGTCGGCAGGTGAGAGAGTCGCGAAGTCGGTGAGCATGACTTCTTCCAGGCGCACGTTATCCAGTACCGACTGGAAGATGACGGCCCGTTCCTCAAGCTGCGCCGCCGAAAAGATAATGAGGCCCACCATGGTGAGCCAGGTGTTGCTGAACAAACCCGCAACCATCAGAACCATCGCGATGGCGTGGCTGATGGAAACGGCGCGCCGGGTGGCGGCGGCGGAATCGATGCTGCGCGCGAGAAAGGCCCGCAGGATGCGGCCGCCATCGAGAGGATATGCCGGTAGAAGATTCAAGCCGGCGATATAAAGATTGGCCCATACCAGGCTGCGCGGCAGGTTGCTTGACTGCAAATAAGGCCACTCCCGCAAATGCGCGCTCACACCCGAGAGAACAATCGCACCGGCCGCGACCAGGGCGAACACAAGATTCACCAGCGGCCCAGTGAGAGCGATGCGGACTTCACGCTTCCAGGCCGCCTCAGTGGATTCCAGCTTCGGTGCGCGCGATTCATCGAAAACGGTTACCCCGCTGAGTGGCAGAAGAATGACCGCCTTGGGAATCAGTCCGGCGCTCCGGGCCATCAGCATGTGCCCAATTTCGTGCGCCGCGACGCAGGCTAGGATGACCCCAACCAGCGCCAGATCCCGCGGGCCGTTGGCTGGATGGTTCGCGTTATATTCCGTCCAGAAAACAAACAACGGCAGGATCAGGAACGTCAGGTGAAGGCGAACCTCGACTCCGAACAAACGCCCGACGTGAATGGACCAACTTCTCATATCCCGGTTCCTGCGGCTCGGCTACTGCGGATTCGGCTACTACAGTTATTTTACATGGTCGGCTATATTGGCTCCGGCACTCGAAGGTACCAGCCATGCGCGTGATTGCCGGCAAATACCGGGGGCGTCCCCTGCGCTCGTTGCGCGGCATGGATATCCGTCCCACCTCCGACCGCTTGCGCGAGACGCTGTTCAATGTGCTCACCGCCGGCAATCCTGAGGCGCTCGCGGGCAGTGTGTGGCTGGATCTGTTCGCCGGCACCGGCGCGGTGGGGATTGAAGCGCTCAGCCGCGGCGCCAAGCAAGTCTACTTCGTGGAGACATCGGCCGCGGCGGCGAAGTTGATTGAGCACAACCTGCAGAGCCTGGGAATCGCGCAGGGATACAGAATTCTGCGGGATGATCTTTCCGGAGTTTTGTGGCGCTTGCAGCGGGAGCATGTCGCCGCCGATGTAGTGTTTCTCGATCCGCCTTACCGGATGCGGCAGGCCTACGAAGAAACGCTTACGGCACTGGCCGAATCGTCGTTAGTGTGGGCTATGTCATTGGTGATAGCGGAGCATGAGAAGAAGTTCGATCCGGGAAATGAATTCGGGTCTCTGCTGAGAATTCGCAAACTGACCCAGGGAAACGCGGCTCTCAGTTTCTACCGCATCGGCGGGCCCCCAGACTTGAACGGCTGAAGAACGGAAAGGTATCCGCTGGAATGAGAGGCTTTGCACTTACATGAGCAGTTCGCCGGCGCGGCGCGCAATCGGGTGTTGCATTTCCTGCAGATCGTTCTTCACCATGTTGAGGCCGTAAACGCAGCCTTCGAACTCGCGCGAAAGGTGAGCAAACAGCGGCGCCACTTTGGCGTATTCGAAGTGCTCGAACTTCGACACGATGTAGTAGCTTTCCTTGCCCGCCTTCATCCATTCCACAAAATTCTCCAGGCGGTGGCGGCGCAGGCGGAAGTGATTGATGCTCTCGGGAAACATTCCGGTGAAGAACAGCGCGTAGTCGCCGATGTGCTTGCGCACCTGGCGTTCGCGGTCGAATGAGGGAGCAGGACCGTAGACGGGATCGGACTCGAGCAGCATCTCGCCCAGGTCGGTGAGGGGGCGATCGACCGCGTCGTGAATCTTGAACAACTGATCGGTCTCGCAGAACTCCGCCAGCAGGTGCGAGACGTAGGCGACCACCTGTGGATCGCGGATGCCGATTTCCTCGGCGTAGCGGCGTCCCACCAATTCCTGAAAAAGCTGCCGCAACGGATGAGATTCCGGAATCATGCCTCTTGATCCCCCCGAAAGCCCTGCTGCAGCAGGGCTTTCGAAACTTGATGAGTAACTAGTTATCCCAGTTACGCCACAAACGCAAGTGACTTTTGTTTATCGGACGCATCATTTTTCCCAATCATTTGGAAGTGTGCAAGTACTTGCAAGGTTGCAGGGAATGTTTGTTGGCACACGCACGCCTTGGCTGCTAAATACAATGCGCTGGCAGCGAATAGAATGATCTTCAGGCAATGACTGCAAGAGAGGGTCGCGCAACCATGGAAAGAGTGAACATCTCCAGCGGTACACCTTGGGAACCTACGGTGGGTTACTCGCGCGCGGTGAAGGTTGGGCCGCATATCCACGTCTCGGGCACGACCGCGACGGGACCGGACGGCAAGATCGTTGGCGTGGGAGACGCGTACGCTCAGGCCGTTCAAACCCTGAAGAACATCGAGAGTGCCTTGCAGAAAGCCGGCGCCAGCATGAAGGACGTCGTCCGCACTCGCATGTTTGTGACGAACATCGCGGAGTGGCAGAGAATTGGCAAGGCGCATGGAGAGTTTTTCGGCGACATTCGTCCTGCTACTTCGATGGTCCAGGTAAGCGCTTTGATCTCGCCCGAAATGCTGGTCGAGATCGAGGCGGAGGCTTACTCCCAGCGAAGTGAGAGTAGAATTCCACCAGTCCAAAACGTTTGAAGCAGCCTGGGAGGAGCGAACAGTGAAGAAATATGGGTGGTTGCTGCTTCTTGCTGCCATGATTTCGGCGGCTCGCACAACAGAAGGACAATCGTGCCTCCGAATCCTGGACCGTCATTCGCGCAGGTTCCCTCATCGACGGCAAGTCCGAAAAGCCACGGCATGACCAAGTGATCATCATCCGCGGCAATCGCATCGAGAGCGTTAGCGATGCTGCGAGCGCGAAGATTCCTGCTGGAGCGTCTGTTATCGACCTGTCGAAAGCCACGGTCCTGCCCGGTCTCATCGATTCCCACACCCACATTTTTTTACAGGGCGAAGATCCCGCTCAGGGTGGATACGACATCCAAGATCCTGAACGCACCGCTCGCCCTGCGCGCGGCGCGAGCCACCGTTGCGGCGCGGCGGGCACTGGAACAGGGCTTCACAACCCTGCGTGACGTAGAGACCGAAGGTGCCGGTTATGGCGATGTGGGCATCAAGCAGGCCATCGAGCAAGGCTATATTCCGGGACCGCGCCTGTTCGTTTCGACCCGCGCGATCTCAACCACGGGCGGCTATATGCTGGAGGGCTACGCTCCCGAGCTCGATATGCCCAAAGGCGCACAGATTATCGACGGCCCAGTCGAGGCCCGCAAGGCGGCTCGAGAGCAGCTCGACCATGGCGCCGACTGGATCAAGGTGTACATGACGCATCGTTCGTGGGTGGGCAACAGCGGCGAACTTGTCTCGCAGCCCACGCTTAACCGTCGAGGAGTTGCGGGCGATCGTGGATGAAGCTCACGGCTGGGGCAAGAAAGTCGCGTGTCACGCTTATGGCGGTATCGGATTGCACCGCGCGCTGGACGGAGGATGTGACTCGATCGAGCACGGCCTTGATTTGGATGATGCCGCGATTTCCCAGATGCTGAAGCAAGGCACATGGTACGTGCCCACGATCAGCGCTTACTATCACGATTGGGCTCCCGCCGACACGCCCGGCGGACAGCGCGACCGCCTGCGCGTCTCGTTGCACGAACCGTCGTTCCGCAAAGCTCTGAAGGCTGGGGTCAAGATTGCTTTCGGCACCGACATGGGCGGAATTCCATGGTCCGAACCGATGGCGCAGGAGTTCTCGCGCATGGTGGAGTTGGGCATGCAACCGATGGATGCTATTCAGGGCGCAACCTCGCGGCCCGCTGTCATGCTCGACATGGATGGGAAGATTGGCCTGGTGGCACCCGGGGCGCTTGCCGATATTATCGCGGTTAGCGGCGATCCCTTGCACGACATCAAAGCGCTTGAGAATGTGCGGTTCGTGATGAAGGACGGCAAGGTCTTCAGGAATGAACCAGCCCGAAGCCGTGAGCCGGATCGGTGACAGCGACGACTGCCGCAAATCTAGGGTAACGGGTGACCTGAAGTCCCCAACAAAAAGCTGCAGTCCTGATTCCCGTTTTCCGCCTAACCGTAATAAAGATTCCTAGAATCGCCTCAATTCACTTGACATCGGCTTCGCCGTGAGCATAATTCATCAATCCCGTTTATGATCCGGACTGGGGACCGGCTCAGGCGGTCGTGAAGAGCCGGAGGAGGTACTTATGAGCGTGTTGGAACTTTGTGACCGGGAAATCGCAGCCGTTCCGCTCGAAGCCAGCGTAGCCGATGCCATAAACAAGATGCTGGACAACCACGTGGGAGCTGTAGCCGTGGTCGACTCCGAATACCGGGTTGCCGGAATCTTCACCGAACGCGACGTTCTGCGCAAGATGGCGCTCAGTCACAAAGACCCGCAAACCACACCCGTCCGTGAACTAATGACCACGCCTGTGGAGATGGCAACGCGGCGCACCGGGCCGGGCGAAGCGCTCACCACCATGCTGGAGCGTCACTTCCGTCATCTGCCGGTGGCGGACGATAACGGCAAACTGCTGGGGATTCTCTCCATCCGCAACTTGCTGGAGTGGCGGGTCGAAGACCTAAGCCACGAACTGGACGCGCTCGAGCAGTATGTCTCCAATGATGGGCCCGGAGGCTAGGGCGAGTTCCCTGCGGCCTTCTAACTGATGGCGATCACTCCATCCGCAGCGGCAAAGGCGATTGCTGGTGTGCGCATTGCCACGTCGCTTTTCTTTCTGCTGTTTGGCGAATACAAGTTGGCTGGGCCGGACTTTGCTCACGGCGGATTCCAGGGATACCTTCACGATTTCATCACCAACGAAGCTGTGAGTTTTTACCGCCCCGTACTCTCCGGTCTGGTGTTGCCGCACGCTGTAGTTTTGGGATACGCGGTCGGCGTGGTCGAAATCTTGGTCGGATTAAGCCTGCTGCTCGGCCTCTGGGTGCGTCCGGCTTCTGTTCTGGGCGGGCTGTACATGCTGAATCTCACTCTTGCCACCTGGTGGGGACCAGGCCACGGTGCGCCAGTTTGGCGCTATTTCGGCGCGGAGCTCGATCACCTGCCCCTGTTGCTGCTATTCGTCATCTTCTACGCCGCGGATGCTGGGAGGGTATGGGGCCTGGATGGGAGGCGAGGGCAACGCCACGGCTTTTTGCCCTTGCCGAGTACAGAAAAATGAAAGGCCGGCCTAAGCCGGCCTTCGCAATCAATCTCAATCAAACACTACTTCTTGGGAGCGATCGCGTCCTTGGCAGCCTTGGCCACGCGGAACTTGACCACAGTCTTGGCCTTGATCTGAATCGGCTCGCCCGTCTGCGGATTGCGTCCAATGCGGGCTTTGCGGTGCGCTTTCACCAACCGGCCCAGGCCGGGCACAACGAACACGCCATTCTTCTTGGTTTCCTTTACAGCGACGTCGGCCAACTGCTCGAGAAACGCCGCTACGGTCTTGTTGGGAAGTTCAGTTTTCTCGGCCAGATGGCGGACGAGTTGAGTCTTGGTTAAACCTGAAGCCATTTTTTCCTCCTTGGGGAAAGAGTTGAAATTTAATTCCAGTGCGGTTGATCTTACATCACTGCCCTGTGGAAAACACCCTTATTCTACGCGGGTTCCGCACAGATAGCACTCGAAAACGTGCATTTTTACATACTTATTCGCAGATGGGAATCCCAAAATGGCCCAAACACGCGCACCAGAGCCGTTACTGACAGCACCGGTAACAAGGACGCCATCCCACCGCCCGCTCGATCCGGCGCACTCCCCGAATCGCGCCTTCCGGCGTGCCATAATGCTGAACAGGAGAACTCCGATTTGAGCTGCGCGATCTGCGAGATTCGCAAGGAAAAGCGCTTCTGTCCCGCCGTACACGGCCGCATCTGCCCGCAGTGCTGCGGCGAGCAGCGCGAGGTGACGCTGGATTGTCCCAGCGACTGTCCCTACCTGCAGCAGGCGCGGAAGCACGAGAAGCCGCGTCCCGCGGACCAGTTCGACCCCGCGTCGTTGTTCCTGCAGGTTGAGATTTCGGAGCAATTCACCTACGAGCGCGAGCATCTTCTCATGGGGCTGAGCTACGCCGTGGTCAAGGCGGCTCAAGCCGACCGCAGCCTGAATGATCGCGATCTGATTGCCGCGCTCTCGGCTATGTGCACAAGTTACGAGCGGCTGGTGAACTCCGGCCTGCATTACGAGCAGCCGCTGACCAGCGCAGCGCAGCAGCGACTGCCGCGGCACAAGTGGAAGAGATGCTGAAGCAGTATCGCGAGGCCGAGCAGAAACAGCTTGGGATATTCCACGCTGCGCGACTCCGACGTGCTCAAGGCGCTGGCATTCCTGGTTCGGCTCGGGCACGGACGCACTTCGGGCCGGCCCAAATCGCGGGCTTTCATCGATTTTCTCCTCGCGCAATTTCCCGAAAAGCAGTCGGCTGTGGTCACGCCGCAGGAAGCGGGCAGCCGGATCATTGTGCCGTAGGCGCAAAGCTGCCACGATTTTCACGGATGCCACGGATAACCCGGAGGTAGTCCAACCCTTCAAGACATGGCTTGGATCCGTGCTAATCCGTGAAAATCCGTAGCCTCAAGTCTTCATCTTTCTCACCGTCTGTCCTGCCGGCAGCGCATCGCGGAGTTCGCGAATTGTCTTCTTGATTACCGGGTGCACGATGTCCGGCGCAATTTCCGCCAGAGGTTCCAGGACGAAGCGACGCTGGTGCATCGCGGGATGAGGGATGCTAAGTTCCTTCGAATCCACGACCGTGTCTTCCGTTTCGCCGCTCACGAACATCAGAATATCGACGTCAATCGATCTCGGGCCCTTCTTCCGCACGCGCCGCCTGCCCATCTCTTCTTCGATGCGGAGAATCGCGGTCATGAGTTGCCGCGGGGTCTGGGTGGTTTCGAGCGCGGCCGCGCAATTCAGAAACCACGGCTGGCGGGTGAACTCCACAGGCTCGGTTTCGTAGAAGGATGACACTGCTATCACGCGGCCGGCCACGCCTAGCCTGGCCAAGGCGTCCCGCAGGTGCGCTTCGCGGTTGCCGACATTCGACCCGAGAGAAAGGTAGACGAGATTGGGCATGGTACGGGAGCTAGTGTCAGGCTTTACTGCGCTTGTTTCCACTAGAAATTTCTCATGATGCTTTAGCTTCGATCGCGGAACGGCGTGTTCCCCGACCTCAAACACTCAAGGATTCGCCCCGTTTTAGCCCTGATGCCTACCCATTCATCCCGACACCTTGGTCACTTTTGACGGGTGCCGCCGAACGCTAGAATGAGAGGATGACGTTGGAGTCTCTTCTTCTGAGCCGGGATGCCGAAGTGGTCCGGGTGCTGCGCCCGACGCTGGAAAAGCTTTCGATTGACGTTGAAATCTGCCAGGAAGCGAAGAAAGCCAGCGAGATCCTCATCTCAGAAAAGTTCGATGCAGTGATTGTGGATTGCGATGACCTGCAGGGCGGGCTGGAGGTGCTGCAGTGCCTGCGCGCCACTCCCAGCAACAAGAATTCCGTAACCTTTGCCGTGCTGAACGGCAAGAAAACGACCACGCAGGAAGCCTTCAGCATGGGCGTGAATTTTGTCCTGCAGAAGCCCATCAGCACCTTGAATGCGTCACGCTGCTTTCATGCGGCGCTGAGTTTCATGGAACGGGAGCGGCGCCGCTATTTCCGCCATCCCGTGAAGATGCTGGTCAGGGTGGTCCTGGACCAAAAAGAACTAAGAGCCACGAGCACGAACATTAGCGAGCGTGGGATCGCGCTGATGTTGCATCAGGCGATCCCCAAGAATGCCAGTCCCCGCCTGCAGTTCACGCTGCCCGAAACCAAAATGGCGCTGGAGATGGAAGCGGAAGTGGCCTGGGCCGACATAAAGGGACACGCCGGATTGCGCTTTCTCAAGGTGCCCCAGAGTTCCCAGGAACTGCTCGAAAAATGGCTCGGTGAGCGGATGGAAAAACAGCATCCCGCTGGCACGGAAAAGCTGGCGGGCTCAAGCCCGGAAGCCATCCAATAGGCACCCTTCCGCTCTCCTTCTCCAGGTATTCAGTTTGCAACTTTGTGCCGATGCCTAGGCATGGCAATCTGATGGGATACTGGAGATCCAATCGCCATGCTTCCTGCTGCTTACCGCATCGACCGCGTACAGAAGACGCTGCGCTGGTTTGAAGAAGACATCCCGTTGCTGAACATGCGAGTGAAGGATCTGTCGGCTGAGAGGCAGCGGTCCGCCCGGCAGTTTGCCGCGGCCGTTGTCAACCAGACGCGTGCTGAACTGGATCGCCTGCTCGAGGAACAGCCTGGTTACGAAGCGGGCGATGTTCCCTGCGAACCTGCGGACTGAGGGCTTCAGGTCTTGGGTCTTAGGTCTTGGGCGTTTTGGGTCGGGAGCCGCGGCTTGTTTTCTGGGTTGGCTTCCTTGCGGATGGGCGCCCGATCCGGGTGAAGAAAAAATGTTCAGATCTCGGGACGTAAAATCCTTGGAATCAGTTAGTTGCAGAGTTCATCTGCGGCGAAATCTTGCTAAAATATTGATTCCAGACAACTTATCCGTAAAATATTCAATCTAATAGACTTAGCTGGCGGGATGCTTGGTTAAGTCCTTTAGAATCAGTCGCGGCCTCCGAGTGTCCAAGCCAGAATCTTGACCGCAAAGGAGTTGCGCGCAAAATCTTGATTCGGGAGTAGTTAGCCCATTGATATTCTGATGTCAAAGAGCTAATGCTTTAACGAATATTAGAACGCGGCTGGTGAATGAAGTCAAGGAAATTCTTGGGTGCCTAGCCAGCCGTCCTCATTGACTCGGTTCCCTTTCCTCACGCCTACCCCGGATTACATCCGGGGCTAATGAATGCTGTCGCTGCGTGACTCTGATGCTGTCTGTTGCACGTGAGCCAGAGTTTATCCGCAGGAGCCGGTTGCAGAATTCTTCATCTTGACGCTGGTTACTTCCCATGGGATATTCGCTCCTCTCGTTTGTGAACCGGCAGATCGTCTCCCCTCACGCCTTTTGGCGAAGGAGTTATTTTCCATGCGAAGCAAGAAACTCACTCTCACACTGAATGTGGTCCTGGCGATCTTTGCCATGACCGTGCTGCTGGCAAGCACGCGCGCAGCGGCTCAGACCGAAAGAATATTGCACGCCTACTCAAACAATGGTCAGGGGGAGTCCCCTTATACGGGCTTGATGCTTGACGCGGCCGGAAATCTCTACGGCACTACAGGCGCGGGCGGCGCCAACGGCCTGGGCACCGTGTTCGAATTGTCGCCCAATAGTAGCGGAGGCTGGACGCAGAAGGTGCTTCATAACTTTGGAAACGGAACCGACGGGCAGTCGCCCTGGGGTGGCAGCTTGCTGATGGACTCCTCCGGGAACCTCTATGGGACAACGCGATATGGCGGCACCAGCATGTGCGACTCTTTCAACCCGATAGGCTGCGGCACGGTTTTTGAGTTGGTGCACAACGGCGATGGCAGTTGGACGGAAAAGGTGCTGCACAACTTCGATGGCGGCAGTAACGAAGAAGGTCCTAATGGATATCATCCTTACGGCGGCCTGGTTATGGATGCTTCGGGCAATCTCTACGGCACAGCCCTCTACGGCGGAACTTATGGAGGAACCTCGGGCTTTGGCGGGGTGGTGTTCGAACTCTCGCCCTCAAGCGGCGGCAACTGGAGCGAGCAGGTGCTGTGGAGCTTCGGCGCCGAAGGCGACGGAAACTTTCCCCAGTGCACCCCGGTTTTTGATAAGGCCGGCAATCTGTATGGGACTACGGAAAGCGGAACCGGAAGCAGCGCCGGCGGAATTGTGTTCGAACTCTCTCCCGGCACGGGCGGCTGGACCGAGAACATTATTTTCCAGTTCGACGTGGCCGGCAACTCACAAACAGGAAACTCACCGCAGGCTGGCGTGGTTTTTGACGCCAACGGCAACCTCTACGGCACCACTGGATTTGGCGGGACTCACTTCATGGGTGACGTGTTCGAATTGTCACCGTCAACAGGTGGAACGTGGACGGAGACGATTTTACATACCTTCGGCAAGGGAGATGGAAACACTCCTGATGCGGGCGTGATTGTCGATGGTTCCGGCAATCTCTACAGCACGACCTTTATGGGGGGCAAGGCAAATGTCGGTACTGTGTATAAGCTCTCGCCCTCATCGGGAGGAACGTGGACGGAAAAGATCCTGCATCATTTTCAGGCTGCCAGCGGCGACGGAACCAATCCATTAGCTGGCCTGGTTATGGATTCGCACGGATACCTCTACGGAACCACGGCGAATGGCGGCATGGGCGGTTTCGGCACGGTGTTTCAGGTCAAGCCGTAGCGGGAGTAGCTCTTTCAAGAAAAGCAGGTTCCTCCACTCCGCCGTCCCCTTCGACTACGCTCAGGGTCCGGCTCCGGTCGGAATGACAACGGGTAAGGGCTGCCTGCAAAATCCTTCATCTTGACGCTGGCCACGCTTCGGGGGATATTCACTACCTGTTTGGGGGAATTGCACATGCGAAGCGAGAAACTCAGCTTCAGTCTGACCATCGCGCTGGCGATGTTGGTCACGACCGTGCTGTTGGCCGGCACCCGCGCAGTGGCGCAGACAGAGACGGTGCTGTACTCCTTTGGCGGCGAACTCGACACTAACGGGAGCGCACCCCGAGCGGCATTGGCCCGCGATGCCGCGGGCAATCTCTACGGTACGACTTTGTACGGCGGCAGCTATTCCTTTGAGGGCATAATTGGCTGGGGAACAGTCTTCGAATTGTCGCCCACGGCAGGTGGGGGCTGGACTGAGACGGTCCTGCACAGCTTCAACCTGGACGGCTCGGACGGGGTTGAACCCGAGTCGAACCTGGTGGTTGATGCCGCCGGCAATCTTTACGGCACCACGTACGGGGGCGGCGTTCACAACTTCGGGACGGTGTTCGAGTTGTCGCCCATGGCCGGCGGAGGCTGGAATGAGACGATTCTGCACAGTTTTAACAACCCCGGCGACGGATACGCTCCCGTGGCTGGTCTGGTGCTGGATAGCGCAGGCAATCTCTACGGCACCACTGTCGAGGGAGGCCGGTACAGCAGTGGAACAGTGTTCGAATTGTCGCCCACGGCAGGCGGAGTCTGGACCGAGAAGATTTTGCATCACTTCGGCAGCAGCAGCACAGACGGAGGCGGTCCGCTTACCGGCGTCACGATGGATGCCGCGGGAAATCTTTACGGCACAACTCCGGTCGGAGGCGCTAACGGGGTCGGGGCGGTATACGAAATATCCCGCACGACAGGAACGGAGAAGGTGCTGCATAGTTTCAGCGTTACAGGTAAAGAGGGTTACGGCCCCGCCGCGGGGGTGATCCTCGATGCTAAGGGCAATCTCTATGGGACGACTCCAGTGGGCGGCGCGACCCAGCGCTGCGGAGTTCAGCGCTGCCCTACACCCTATGGAACAGTATTCGAATGGACGCCCAACACAGGTGGGAGTTGGTCGCTGAAGGTGCTACATACCTTCGTCAACAACGGCAAGGATGGGTATAGCTCCGAGGCCAGCCTGGTCTTCGACACCGCTGGCAATCTCTGCGGCACGACCAGCGCGGGCGGCCCGAATGGCTACGGAACGGTGTTTGAGCTGTCGCCCACCGCAAGCGGGAGTTGGACAGAGACGGTGCTTTATAGCTGGGGCAATACTTCTTCTGACAACGCCCCACGAGCCGGAGTGATAGTAGATGCTACCGGCAATCTCTACGGTACGACGCCGGGGGACAATTCCGGCAACGGGGCGGTATTCGAGGTTACGCCGTAAGCCGTTCTTTGGCGGGAAGAAAAGCAGGTTCCCTTCGGCTTCGCTCAGGGCAGGCTCTCACTCCGCCGTCGCTGGCGCTCTCGCTCCGGTCGGAATGACAAGCGTTGATGAGTGGGCGGGCCGGGCTTGCCCGGCGGACAGCCGAGGGCGGCTGTCCCCACATGAGTCCACTTTAAAGAGAAGATCCGGCGGTGGCTTGAGAGCTGTAGGAACTAGGGCGGTCGTGTTCTTCCTCCGCGAGCGTCACTTCTTCCCAAAGTGTTTTGTCGCGGAGGATGCGGGAGACTAGCGCGGTGTGCATGGCGTGACCGGCGCGGTCGGCCACGATCTTGCCTAGGATTGGCTTGCCCAGCAGCGCCAGGTCGCCAACCAGATCCAGGACTTTGTGCCTTACGAACTCATCGGGGAAGCGCAGTGGGCCGTTCTCGATTCCGTCGCGAGTGAGCACGATGCAGTTCTCGCGGGAGGCGCCGCGGATCAGTCCCATGTTGCGCATGGCTTTCTCGTCTTCGCGGGAGCCGAAGGTGCGCGCACCCGCGATCTTGCGCAGGTAGCTGCCGTTGGAAAGCTCCACCTGGAAGGTCTCTTTCCCGATCAGAGGGTGAGGGAAATTGATGGAATAAGAGACGGAATAGCTGTCAGCAGGGTAGACAGAGATATATTTGTTGCCCTCGCGCATCTCTACTTCGCGAAGAATTTTCAGGTACTTGCGGGGGCGGCGCTGTTTGCGGAGGCCGGCTTTCTGGATCAGCTCGACAAAGGGGAGCGAGCTGCCATCCAGGATGGGGAGTTCGAGGTTGTCCAGTTCCACGATGGCGTTGTCCACACCCAAGCCGATAAATGCCGAAAGCAGGTGCTCGGTGGTAGAGATCAGCACGCCTTTCTTCATCAGGCTGGTGGCGTAGCTGACGCGAGCTACGTTGCGGCTGATGGCCTCGATCTCGAAGCCGTCGAGATCGACGCGGCGGAATACAATTCCCGTTCCGGGAGGGGCGGGAAGAATTCGCATGGAGACCGGGGCACCGCTGTGGAGTCCTACTCCATTGCATTCCACAGCGGAGCGGACTGTCTGCTCTTGAGTCAAAGGTGTTGGATTATGTCCCGATGAATGAATAGATTACAGCCACCGCGCCAACCCTGACTGTGGTAAAAAAGCCACAGTGCGTGGCGGAATGGCGCTGCGGAACCTTCCTGGTTACGGCCCAGCTTGCCTCTAAACAGAGGCGTGTCAGTGAGTTATCTTGGGAAATCGACGGGCTTTCTGGGCGACAACCCGCCGGTTACTTTAGCGTTTCTTGGCGGCCTTGTTTGGGTCGTAGCCGGAATTGGGGTCGAACATGGCTGGGTTCACTCCCTGATTGAATTGAACCGAATTTATGAAGCGCTGGGATTGCATATCTCCGTTGTAGTACCGCGTGAAGCTGTAATACGCCATCACGCCCTGAACCGGCTTGTAATTGTCGTAGACCTCTTCCTCCTCGTTGCGCTCTTTGTCCACCGGATCGCGCCAGACGTAGCTTTTCTTAATGGGGAGATGGGTGTCGATATCGAAGAAAAGGCTTACGGCTTCGTTTTTTGTGTTGATCAGGGTGACCCGCTGTGCCGCCAGGTTGCCGGCGAGAGCATTCCCTTCGTAGAACAGGGCAACCCCCGGATCGTTAATCCAGACGCGCAGCATCGTTTCCAGAGACAATCTGCGGCGCCGCAGATAGTCGTCGAGGTCCTTCTTCTCGACCGCGTGCGGGCCCTTGTAAGTTACTTCGTATCCCTTGTCGCCGGTGTAGACGTAAGCCACGTCGCGCTCTTTCGTGAGCTCGAGCCGCTCCTTGTCGGGATACTCGACGAAGCGCCAGAACAACGCTCCGGTGCCGGTAGGGCGCCCATGATAAAAGCTGTAGGTGCGCCCCGCCTGCTGGACGTCGTGAATGTTCAGATACCTTGGCCGCCCAAGGCCTGGATGGCCTGATCGAGGAGCGCGCGGGCCTGGCGGGCGTTGGCCTGGTCCGCTGGAATCGCCGCAGGCGATGCGGTGGCCGCGCCGGAAGAAAGCTGGGAGCCGGCTTGGGCCGCAGCCTGCGGGCGCTGCCTGGCCAGACATCGCCAGCGTAACCGCCAGCACAACGATGAGAAGCAGATCTTTCATTCCGTAGATCAGTGTGATGCCCGACAGGAAATTGTAGCTGCTGGCGGCAGAATTGCGGACTGCGCCCTTGCAGTGCGGGCTTCCGCGCTGGGGTTCCGTGTCAAGTTCCGCACATTGTTGGATGCAGAAAAACCCGGCGGCGTCGAAGTCCCGGTGAATTTCACTTTTGGCGATCATCCCACCAGGACGGCTCCGCCATTCACGTTGAAGATTTCGCCGGAGATGAAGCCGGCGTGTTCAGTGCATAAGAACAGCACGGGAGCCGCAATCTCCTCCGGCTTGCCTACGCGACCCAGAGGAATGGTGCGGCGAACCGGGTCGCCGGTCTTCGGGTCCTCCAGCGTGGCTCTCGACATATCCGTTTCCACCCAGCCGGGGGCGACGCAGTTCACATAGATTCCAACGGGCGCGAGTTCCGAGGAAAGGCTCTTCGTCATGCTGATGATGGCGCCTTTGGTGGAGGAGTAATCGCAATGAAACGCTTCCCCGCGCTGGCCGCTGGTGGAGCTAATGAGGACGATGTGTCCGGCGGCAGTTCCGGTTCGCGGTTGTGCCTTCATTTGCGCAACCGTGTATTTGACCAGACCGAAGACTGCGTCGAGATTGATGGAAAGAGTGGAGCGCCATTGCTCATCGGGTATCTTGTCGATGGCTACGTCTTGCCCGAGCCAGACGCCGTGATTGGCGACGAGAATGTCGATCCTGCCGAAATGCTTGACCGCCTCGGCAACCAAGGCGCGGGCGGAAGTTGGATTGTCGAGAGTGCTGGCGACTGCACGACAATTCTCGCCGCATTCTTTCGCTAGGGCGTCGGCTTGCGACCTTGCCTTCTGATAACTGAATACGACCTTTGCGCCCGCTGCGGTGAACATGCGGACCGTGGCTGCGCCGATGCCGCGGGAGCCGCCGGTGATTAGGGCTACTTTGCCGGAGAGTGAGAGATGCATAGTTTCTAGTTTCTAGTTTCTGGTGGGGAGTTGCAAGTCGGGCAGATTGCGTGTAATGGCGCTTTGAATCCGGCTCCTTCTTCGAGGGGCGTCATCCCGAAACCCGGCGCAGTTCAGCCGGGTGAGGGATCTCCCCCGGGACAAAGGCATGTGCCGTGCGGAGATCCTTCGCTCCGCCTGAAAAGCGGCTCCGCTCAGGATGACGCCACCAAGAGAAATTCAAACTCAGCCACTACCAGATCGCCAAGAAACCGAAATCAGAACTCGTCTGATGAGCGGGCCGCCGGGCGCGTCATTTTTGTGTAGTCACGATATATCGGCAACAAGCAGGTGCAACAACTAAAATTAGTCCTGCCCAACAGCTTGTTGCAGCATCGTCGCAAGGAGGGCGTTTGCGAGCTACCCGAAACGGCCATTTCTTAAAGCCTCAGAAACCATCCTTGGCCGACGACGCCCTCTCCGATTTCAACTCGCGCAACAGCAGGCGCACGAGCATGCCGTCGAAGCCGGTGCCGCTCATCTTGGCTAGTTCATCGAGTGCTTGTTCGGGCGTGCGTGCAGCGGCGATGGAGTGTTCCGTCAGCATGTTGGCGTAGGCGTCGGCCAGGGCGATTATGCGCGACCACAGAGGAATCTGTTCGCCTTTGGCGCCATCGGGATAGCCGGTGCCATCGAAGCGCTGGTGATGATGCTCGATGGCCTGGCGCATCATGGCGCTGTGCGGCAGGATGCCGGCAATCTCGGCTCCGACTCGCGCGTGCATTCTGACCAGGAAGAACTCATCGTCGGTGAGGGGGCCCGGCTTGTTCAGAATGCGCTCGGGGACGAAGATCTTGCCGACGTCGTGGATGCGCGCCGCATAGACCAGATCGGCGGTCTCCTCCGGTGGCAGGCGAAGGGCCCGCGCCAGAATCTCGGTATAGCGCGCCACGAGGTCGCCATGGCCTTGGGTGCGCAGTTCGCGGGATTCGGCGGCGCGGCTGAGGATTTCAATCGATTCCTTCAGCAGGGGCACGTTGCAATCCTCTTCGCCGCCACAGAGTTTCACCAGCATCGAAGCCAGTTCTTCGAGATGCTCCGGCCCGTTATGCTCGCGCTGCAGAAAACCCTCAATGTAGGAGGAAATCTGCTGCCGCTGCGCGGCAAACTCTTCTCCCGCGGCGAACTCCTCGGCCGCCGACACCAGATTGCCGCCGGAACGCTTTGAAACATACATGCCCGCGTCGGCCACGCGAATGATGTCTTCGATGGAGAAGCCATGAGTGGGGAAACTGGCCACGCCGAAGCTGCCGGTGATGTGGTGCTCGCTCAGCATCGGGTCGGTAACAATCCATTGCCGCAAGCGCTCGGCCAGCACCTGGGCCTGCTCCGGGCCAGTTTCGGGCATGAGGATGATGAACTCGTCACCACCATAGCGCGCCACCACGTTCGACTGACGGGACTTTTGCTCCAGCAGTCGTCCCACTCGGGCGAGCACCAGGTCGCCTTCGAAGTGACCCATGGTGTCGTTCACTTCCTTGAATTTGTCCAGGTCAATCAGCACCACGGAGAACGGGCGTCCGGAGCGGGAAGCGCGCTTCCACTCCGCCGACAACGACTCCCAGAAGAAACGCCGGGTCTTGATTCCAGTCAGACCATCAGTAATCGATTGCTGTTGCAGCTTCTGGAAGACGAAAGCATTGTGCAGGGCCGTCGCCAGCAAATCGGCCAGGGTGTTGAGGATGAGAACGTCCTGCGGTGAGAACGCGCTCTCACTGCGGCTTTCGATGTTCAACGCACCCAGCAGGGTCTCGCCATAAGTGATAGGAATGCACAGCACGGATCGCGACTCCGGCAGAATCGCGCCCATCTGACCTTCGATGCCGTTATGTACCAGAGCACGTTCGCCGGTGCGCGCCACCCGGCCCAGAATTCCTATCCCCAGCGGAATGCGCTTGCCCATGGCATGCGCCGTGGCTCCGGCCTCGGCTTTGATTTCGATCTCCTTGGTTCCGTAATCGAGCAGGCCGATGCCGATGTGATCAAAGCTGAAGTTCTTCTGGATCTCTCCGACAATCTGCCCCAGCATGTGCACGGGGTCGTCGCTCGAAATGGCGGTGCGCGAGATGTTGTTGAGGAACGCCAGTTGCCGCGAGCGGCGTTGTTCGTCGGCGAACAGGCGCGCATTCTCCACCGCAACCGATACCTGTCCCGCGGCGGTCATGAGCACGTCGAGGTCACGCTGTTCGAACACAAATTCCCGTTCCGTGCTCATGGCGACCATGACTCCCGCTGGCTTGTTGCCCAGCAGAATCGGCGCCGCGCACAGGCATTTGGCGGGATGCTCAGGGCGGTACGCGATGCCTAGCTGGTCTCGCGTCTTCTCCAGATCGGAGCGTATGAGAAGCGGCTGCCCGGTTCGGATCACATACTCCGTGAAAGCATTCTCCAGTTTGCGCGAACGCTTGGGCAGAGTGCGACCGTTCTCCACTTCCAGTTCGAAGCGGATCTCGTCTCCTTCCTGAAAAGCGATGTAGAAGTCGCTGGTATTGAAAATCTGCCCTAGCTCGGTGTGGATGGTGCGCAGCACTTCATCCTGATCGAGCCGCGAGCTGATGGCCTGCCCGATTTCGGTGAGCAACTCGTACTCTTGCGTGCGCCGGTGGGCGTCGTGCGCGATCAAGTAGTTGTCGAGCGTAAGCCCAAGTTGCAGAGCCAGTCCCACCATCAGACGCGGACCTGACGAACCGAAGGCCTTACGCTCAGCATGAGGAAATAAGATCACCCCAAAGGCGTGTTCGCGGGTCTGCAGGCTGACGGCAGTCAGATTGCGGATTCCGGCTTCCGTGAGGACCTTTTTGAAATCGGCGAAGGACCCGGTTGAGCCCATCGGCACCGGCTCCGTCATATGGGCCAGGTCATGCACCGTAAACAGCCCACCCTGCCGGTAGGCCAGTTCGCAGACGTATTCGCCCGCGCCGGTCCTGGTCAGCTCTTCGAGAAATTGCCAGGAAAATCCGCGCTCGACCGAGGGCAACAGACTGCGCCAGCGTTCCGAGATGTAAATGACCGCCTGCCGCGCGGACAAGGCGCCCGCCAGCCGGTCCAGCGCCGACTGCATGCTGGGCAGCAAATCGTCAGCCGAGAGCAAGCGCCGCGGATCCACTCCCAAGGTGGAGAGAGCGAGGGTATTCTCCTGCACGGCGTTGCGCTCGTTCTCAAACAGCACCATCACCATGGCGATGCCCAGCAGCATCTGCGGCACTGGGCCGAGGACGTGACCGACGCTGCCAAACATTTCCATCCACGGGCTGCTGGATTGAATGGCACCCAACAGCACCGCCCACAATGCCAACGAAAGAGCCAGCAGCTGGAAGGCGACCGAGCCCTTGCGGTGAGCGTGCAGGTAGAAAGCTGCCGAACAATACAGCAGCACCGCGCTCAGGAAAATCACTTCCAGGCTCAGCGGACGCTCGCCGGTGTGAAATGCGTTTCCCAACAAGTGATTACGCAGATCGATGCTGGCCGCCGCCGTTCCGGCCAAAGCCAGGACCCAGTCATACCAGCGGAAGCGGAAAGTCCCTCGGGTAAGGCGCGTCGAGACAAAGATGCTTATCCCCATCGCCACCGAAAACAATGAGCTGAGAAAAAACGCAGGGTGGGCCGGCGGATAGTAATAGCGGTATGCATCGAGCGCGTAGTGAATGGAATAGCAGGCCCATGCAATCTGCCAGGCGCGGAAGTAGGCCTGGCGGCTCTGCTCGTAGAGGTAGGTGAACAGCAGGCACAGCAATAGGGCAACAACGCCTGGAATGATGACGATACTGGTCGCGATACTGTTCATGAGCCTGTGGCGAAGGCTTCCCGCGAAGATCTGTGTCAGCAACTTGGGAGAAGGCCGATCAGTAATGTTTTCACAGCGAGGGGTGCGAGCACAACAGGATTTAAGTACACTGCCCCTGACCCTAGTTACTTGGAATCAGTTACTTAAGCAAGAAATAGTTTCCTGGCCGGTTGACGATGCCTGCCCGGCCCCATACCATCGAACTTTCGCCACCTATGCCTGAGCGGCTTTCATCCGAATCCTCTGCAGCCCAGCCGCGCGTCCGCTTCGCGCCGTCGCCTACCGGCTTTCTCCACGTGGGCAGCGCGCGCACTTTCATCTTCAACTGGCTTTATGCCCGGCACAACGGCGGCACCATGATCCTGCGGCTGGACGACACCGACGTCGAACGTAACACCCAAGCCTCGGTTGATTCCATTTTCGATGGATTGAAGTGGCTGAGCTTAAGTTTCGACGAGCCGGGCTGGGACGAGGAGTATAAACAGTCCGAGCGCATCGAACTGCACCGCAAGACCGCCTGGACGATCTTTGAGAAAGGCCTTGCTTACCGCGACTTTACCCCGGCGCATACCGGGGATGCGGAAAAATCCGGCGCGCAGGGAACCTGGCTGTTCAATCCGGGTGCGCGCGAAGTTTCGCGGGAGGAGAGTGACCGCCGCGCCGCAGCGGGCAAGCCGTTTGCGTTGCGTTTTCGCGTGCCGCGCGAAGGCCAGGTCGTGCGGTTTACCGACGCGGTTTATGGCGAGCAGCTGAAGTCGGCTGCCGACATCGAAGACTTTGCCCTGCTGCGTTCCGACGGCATGCCCACCTACCACCTCGCTTCGTGCGCCGACGACGCCGACCTGCGCATCAGCCACATCATTCGCGGCCAGGACCATCTCACGAATACTTTCAAGCACGTGCTCATCTTCGAGGCCGCCGGCTTCACGCCACCGCAGTTCGCTCACCTGCCGTTGCTGGTCGCGCCTGACGGCACCAAGCTCTCGAAGCGCCGCCACGGTCCCGTAGTCAGCGTCACCACGTACCGCGATGCCGGATTCCTGTCCGAAGCTTTCATCAATTTTCTCTGCCTGCTGGGCTGGTCACCAAAGAACGACCGCGAGAACATGTCTTTGAAAGAACTGACCGATGCCTTCTCACTGGAAGGCATCAACCGCTCGAACGCGGTGGTGAACTTCAAGGAACCGGCTACAACTCCGGAGGAAACGTTCGATCCGAAAGCGGTCTGGCTTAACGCTGAGCACATTCGCGGCCTGGCGGTAGAGGATTTAAGCGCCCGCCTGCTGCCGATCGTGCACGGCGCTGGATTCGACGTCACACCGGAAAAGATGTTGCGAGTCACGCCGCTGATCCGCGAGCGCATCAAGCTGCTGCGTGACGTGCTTAGCGCCGCCGACTTTTTCTTCGTGGACCAACTGCCTCCCTACGACCCGGCTGAACTCATCCCGCAAAAGGGGGACATGGCCATGGCGTTGAGGGTCCTCACGCGAGCCCGCGAAGTGCTGGCGAACGTCGAGTTCAAACACGACCCGCTGGATCAGGCTCTCCGCGCCGCCGCCCAGGAGCTGGGGGTCAAGGCGGGACAGATGTTCCAGCCCATCCGCGTGGCCGTGTGCGGCCGCAAGAACGCGCCGCCTCTGTTTGAGACGCTGGAAGTACTTGGGCGAGAAACTACTCTCAAGCGAATTGAGCAGGCGCTGCAGAAGATCGCGTAGCTCGCAAGGTCCTTTTGCAACTGTTGATTTTCTTGCATCCCAGCGCCGCTGATTCTTATCTACTGCAAGCAGGCCCGCTTAGTCGCCGACCGGAAAGTCTCTGCAAGTTCTCATAAGAATCTTCACGCCATCGCATAGAAAGGAACTTCAAATGAAAGCCGTTCAAGTTAGCAAGCCAGGAGGGAATTTTGAAATTGTAGAGCGCCCAACTCCGCAGCCAGGGCGCGGGCAGGTGCGCATCAAGGTGGAAGCCTGCGGCATCTGCCACAGTGACGCGCTCGTCAAGGAAGGGCTCTGGCCGGGAATTCAGTACCCGCGAGTGCCGGGCCACGAGATTGCGGGGCGCATCGATGCGATCGGCGCCGATGTCACGCTATGGAAGCCCGGCCAGCGGGTGGGAGTGGGATGGCACGGCGGGCACTGCTTTCAGTGCGACCCGTGCCGGCGTGGCGATTTCGTCCTCTGCCAGTTCGGAAAAATCACCGCCATCAGCTTCGATGGAGGCTACGCCGAATACATCGTGGTCCCCGCGGAGGCGGTGGCTGCGATGCCCGACGATTTGCCCGCGGCCGAGGCCGCGCCGCTACTCTGTGCCGGAATCACTGTGTACAATTCCCTGCGCAATTCTGGAGCACGCGGCGGTGACCTGGTCGCGGTACAGGGGATCGGCGGCTTGGGCCACCTCGGCATTCAATACGCGCGTCAGATGGGTTTCCGTACCGTCGCCATTGGTCGCGGCAAAGACAAACAGCCGCTGGCCCAGAAGCTGGGCGCCCATGAATACGTGGATACGAGTGCCGGCTCACCCGCCGAAGCGTTGCAAAAGCTGGGCGGAGCGCGCGTGATCCTGGCAACTGCTCCCGACTCGAAATCGATCTCGGCGCTGGTCGACGGACTGGCTGGAAATGGAAAGCTGCTGATCGTGGGAGCAGGAATGGATTCTCTCACGGTGACTCCGCTGCAGCTAATTGGTGGACGCAAAACCATCCAGGGTTGGCCCTCGGGCACGGCCAAAGACTCCGAGGACACGCTGCGGTTCAGTTCTCTCTCCGGCGTGCGTCCCATGATCGAACGCTATCCGCTGGAGAAAGTTGCCGAGGCCTACGACCAGATGATCAGCGGGCGGGCCAGGTTCCGGGTGGTGCTGACGATGGGCGGATAAGGGCGGGTCGGAGCCTGCGGCTGAGGAAAGGTAACATTTATGTTACCATAAGAATGTGAGGTTGTTGAGGATCTCGGACCAGGGAGTCGTAGTCCTTATGCCGAATGGTTCAATCGTCTCAACGCGCCGGCCGCCGCTAAAGTCACCATCGCGCTCACGCGCTTGTCGCAGGGAAACTTTTCGAATGCAAAAGGCGTGGGCGGCGGTATTTTCGAATACAGGATAGATTTCGGCCCCGGCTATCGGATGTATTTTGGCAAGGACGGCCAGCGGGTCATCCTGCTGCTTGGTGGTGGAGCCAAGAAGCGCCAGCAGAAGGACATCGCGGACGCCCTCAGCCGCTGGCAAGACTACAAACGAAAAAAGAAATTAGGAGAGTAGATAAGTGGCTCTGACCCGAGATTTCAAGCAAACAATTCAGGCGCGGGCGCGGCGTGATCCCGCATTCCGTAAGGAATTGTTGCGCGAAGGGGTTGAGAGCTTTATCACCGGAGACGTGGAAACGGGCAAGACTGTGTTGCGCGATTACATTCACGCGACGGTGGGCTTTAATGAATTGGCGGGAAGCACGCAATCACTCATCCAAGAGCCTGATGCGAATGCTTGGCCCGTCCGGCAATCCTCAGGCGCGCAATCTGTTTGAAATCGTTCACTACCTTCAGAGGAAGGAAAAGGTTCGATTCAAAGTACAGCGCGGCTGCGGCACAATGACGCTTGCAGATTCAGGAGGTCCACGTGCGTGAAGAGATTCTCAAGCAATTCTTTCAAGGCGAGGCCACAGCTTCGGATCTGGCAAAGGATGTTGCTGGCTCAACTAAACGCCTCAACTCGATTGCCTCCCGTGTGGACATTGAAGACATGGAGACCGAGTTCTGCGTGACGCGTCCCATGCTCAGCTCTCTCGTGGATGCGGTTCTCAACGGATCACTTCCGCCTGATGCACTCGGGACGGTTGGTTTTACGCTGATGGCTTCCGACAAATTCGTTTGGGATGGCGATGCCGACGATCTCCTCGCCAATGTTATCGCCGACTGGTCATGTCCGGAAGTCAATTATCCGCTCAGCCTTGAGTATGTTGCTAAGTTTCGGGCTTGGCTTGCCGGTGAAGAACAGTATCCAGTTAGGCCGACCGAAAGCGCTACGCATAGTGGACGTCTGATCTCTGTTAGGCAAACGAAATCAATTGATCGCCATCGGCGGCATCAAAACCGCACCTGATCGGTAGCAAGTGGCCGGGATCGATCTCCGATAAACCGCTTGCGATAAGATCAAAGGGTAATGAAGTCATCTCATCCCCCTACGGAAGCTGGAGAAAACGCTGTGGCCTCGCCCTCGCTCGCTCCCTCGAATTTCATCCGCGACATCATTCTGGAAGACCTCAAGACCAACAAGCACAACGGCCGTGTGCAGACGCGCTTTCCTCCCGAGCCCAATGGCTATCTGCACATTGGACACGCCAAGGCCATCTGCATCGACTTCGGACTGGCCGACGAATTCGGCGGACATACCAACCTTCGATTCGACGACACTAATCCCGAGAAGGAGGAAACCGAATACGTCGATTCGATCAAGGCCGATGTGAACTGGCTCGGATTCCATTGGGACGGGCTGTTCTACGCTTCCGATTACTTTGATCAACTCTACGAATGGGCGATCAAACTGATCAAGGATGGCAAGGCCTATGTCGATGATCTGACGGCCGAGGAGATTCGCAAGCATCGCGGCACGCTGACTGAACCGGGGAAAGATAGTCCCTACCGCAATCGGTCCGGTGGAAGAGAATCTGAACTTATTCGAGCGCATGCGCGCCGGAGAATTTCCCGATGGCTCGCGCACGCTGCGGGCGAAGATCGACATGGCTTCGCCTAACTTGAACATGCGCGATCCGGTGATGTACCGCATTCTGCATGCCGAGCATCACCGCACCGGCAACAAGTGGTGCATCTATCCGATGTACGATTACGCGCACGGGCAGTCGGATTCCATCGAGCGCGTCACGCACTCGATCTGCACGCTCGAGTTCGAAGACCATCGCCCGCTCTATAACTGGTTCATCCAGCAGTTGGGCATCTTTCCGTCAAGGCAGATCGAGTTTGACCGCCTGAACCTCACCTACACGCTGTTGAGCAAGCGCAAGCTGCTGCAGTTGGTACAGGAAGGCCGCGTGTGCGGCTGGGACGATCCGCGCATGCCGACGCTCGGCGGCATTCGCCGGCGCGGCTATACGCCCGAGGCAATTCGTAATTTTGTGGCGTCCATTGGCGTGTCGAAAACAACCGGATCGATCGAGCTGGCCATGCTGGAACACTTCGTCCGCGAAGATCTGAACAAGCGCGCGCCGCGGGTGATGGCCGTGCTGCGTCCGCTGAAGGTTGTGATCGACAACTATCCGGAGAATCAGATTGAAGAGATGGACGCGGTGAATAATCCCGAGGACGCGAGCGCCGGCACGCGGAAAGTGCCGTTCTCTCGCGTGCTCTATATCGAGCAGGATGACTTTCGCGAAGATCCGCCGAAAGGATATTTCCGCCTCTCTCCGGGACGCGAAGTTCGTCTGCGCTATGGTTACTTCATCACCTGCAAGAGTGTACTGAAGAACGACAATGGCGAAGTAGTTGAGGTGCATTGCAGCTACGATCCCGCGACGCGCGGCGGCAACGCCCCTGACGGACGCAAAGTGAAGTCGACGATTCACTGGGTGTCGGCTGCAAATGCGATCGACGCCGAAGTGCGAATTTACGAGAACCTGTTCAGCAAAGAAAATCCCGGCGAGGTCGAGGAGGGTCAGGACTTCACTGCGAATCTCAATCCGCAATCGCTCGAAGTGATCACGCACGCGAAGCTGGAACCGTCGCTGGCCAACGCGGCTACAGGCAGCCGGTATCAGTTTGAGCGCCTGGGCTATTTCTGCGTCGATCCGGACTCGACGCCCGGCAAGCCGGTGTTCAATCGCACGGTGGCGTTGAAGGATACTTGGGCGAAGGTGGAGAAGAAGCAAGGCGGAAAGAGCTAAGGACTGGAGGAAGCGCCCGCAAGAACTTTTGACATAAAGCAAAACCCCGAGCGCGAATTCAACTCGGGGCGTTAGCCCGTCAAGCTATAAATATAGTATCGGCAGCCAAAGACTTGAAGTCAAGATTACTTTGAGGAGTTCGTCCCGTCCCGAACTCCTCGTCAGATTCCCCTACCAAGAAAGGGAATGCTGTGGACCCGGCGGGATTCGAACCCGCACCTTATAGCTTGACGGGCTAACGTGCTGCCAGTTACACCACGGGCCCCAGTGACAAATTACGGCTTTACAGGCAGATCGTACAAGGTTGCAACGAAGATTTTTCTGCACAGATTCCCAAATAGGAATCCTCTTCACTTCGCCTTTGCCGCTGCCTCCACTCCCTCCAGCATCTTGTCTAAATCAGCTCGTGATAAATAGCGCCCGTTCAAGATCACTGCCGCGATCTTCTGCGTGTTCCGGATGTCGTCGAGCGGATTCGCATCGAGCAGAACAAAGTCCGCCAGTTTGCCTTTCTCCAAGGTCCCCAGGCGATCGTCCATTCCAAGAAACTTTGCCGGATTGAGGGTCGCGGTCTGCAGCGCCTCCATCGGGGTGAAGCCTGCGGCCACGAATCGCTGCAGTTCTTCATGCAAACTGAAGCCGGGAAAGACAAAGACGCCCGGGGGCGTATCGGTTCCCGCAAGAAACGGGACGCCTGCGTGGTGCATAGCACTCACGACTTCCAGTTCTTTCTCGACGAAGCGCTTTCGCGTGGCCAGATCATCGGTGTTGAATTCGTGCATGACTTGGTCCGTGAATCGTTTCCAGGTCACATCCTTCCAGTAGGCGGGCACGTACTTGGCACGCGCATCGTGGGCGAAGTCGGCCTCGTCGATCAGGTTGCCGCCGCGTTCCCAGACCAGCGTGGGGCACTGCCAGGTGTGATTCTTGGCCAGAAGCGCGAACAACGCGGCGGCTCGCGCCGGATCATAGGTCGCAAGAAATTTGCCCGGTCCCTTCGGCCCCTTCAAGAATTCATCTTCGAGCGGCGAGCTGCCTTCAAAAATTCCGATCAAGTGCTCGAAACTTTTCTGCCCGGCATTTGATGCTTCGGACGCGCGGACGGAATCCGGCACGTGGCCCACAAAAGGCATGCCCTGAATGCGCGCCTCATCTGCAATGGCGAAGACCGCATCACGCGGGATCAGCGATTGCAGCTTGATGAAATCTGCTCCGCGCTGCTTCAAGTCATCCACGGCGCGGCGGCCGTCTTCGGGAGTCTTGATCGCAATCGAGCTGGGGAATCGCGGCTCCGGGCCATCGAGCATTGGGCCAGACATCACGATGCGAGGGCCCAGCAGCGATCCGGCAGCAATTTCCTTGCGCCACTGCTGAAGGACTTCCAACTCTCCACCCATATCGCGCACACCCGTGATTCCGTTGGCGATGAAGAGCGGCAGAGTGATTTCCTTCCCCCGCGGAAACCAGGTCCCGAAGTCCATATGAACGTGCATATCCCACAGGCCGGGAATGAGGAATTTGCCCTTGCCGTCGATGCGGACTACGTCGCTCAACCCGGCACGATAACCGTCGTAAACCCCTTCGATGCGATTGCCGCGCACGGCCACAGTGCGATGAGGCCGGGCGGGCGCACCGGTCGCGTCAATTACGGTGACATCTTCGATAAGAAGAATTACCGACGATGGTGGCGATTGAGCGCATCCGATCGCGCTTAAACCCAACAACAAGTGCATCCACACGAAATAGCGTTTCATGGCGGGAATCTTAGGGATATCCTCGGACTTAGTCAAAAGAAGAGTTAGCTGAAGGCTGACGCGAACCGGCCGCTAATTATGCACGTGCGGGCTCTGTGCGGGGTTGGCGTGGTGTTGCGCCGGTTCTTTCACGACCTTGACTTCAAAATTCACGGGCAAGCTTTTCGGCGGGAAGCAGGCGGAGTTGTCGCAGGCCTGGTAGCGCAGAACTCCGCGCATTTCGTATTTTCCGGGGACAACTGAGTGCAGCGGATGGACGGCGACGGCGATGGTAAAGTCTCCGCTATAAACACTCAGCTTTTCATCAGGCGAAAAGGGAAAACTCCTATCCTCGCCGGCAGGATATTCGATCTTTCCCAGGATGATGTCGGTGGGCAGGTCCATCTTCAAAGCGGTCGGAATGAGGAACTCCGACTTGGGCGTGTTTGAGTTGATGTGGTAGCCCGCAGGGATGCGAAAGTCCAGGTTCACCATAGTTGCCTTGGCGCGCTGAGCCGTGACCAGCGGCACGGCAGCCATCGAGAGTGTAGGAGCTTTGCCGGGCGTTTGTGCGAACGACAGGCTGGCGGTCGCTAGAAGAATGAGGGGGAGCAGGACGCACAGCTGCCCGGTGCTGCTGGGTTCTTGGTTTCGCGGCTTCGTTTGGTCGATCGTCATTGTGGAACTGAACTCTTTTCTGAAGCCGATGCCCGGCTCGCAGCGGGCCGGGTGTTGAGCGCCTTCTTGATCGAGTCTTCGATTTCGCTCTTGCCCCTCAGGCCAATGATCTTGTCCACAATTTTGCCGTCGCGTGCAATGACAAAGCTTTCCGGCAAAGCGGGAACACCGCCATATTGATCGCCTACCGATTCTTTTCCGATCAGGATTGGATAGTTCACGCCCATATCCTTGGCGAACTTGGCGATGTCTTCCTTGCTGCCGTCATCCATGGCGACGCCGACGATCTGCAATCCCTGGGAGCCGTACTGATTCTGCAGGTCGACAAACCAGGGCATCTCGATTTTGCATGGACCGCACCAGGTCGCCCAGAAGTTGAGCAGCACGGCCTTGCCGCGAAGGTCGGAGAGGCGCATGGTCTTGCCATCGAGCGATTCAAGAGAGAAATCGGGAGCGATGGTGGATTGGGTGATGCGGGGCGTCGAGGCTGCGCTGCGCCGCGCCTTGTGATATCCAACGTACAGCATCAGCGCAACCACGAATGCCACGACTACGAGAGCAAGGGGACTACGTTTCACGGGACTCTCCATTCACGATCTTAGAACGAGCGACAATGCAGGATAAGGAAGCGAGCCAGACGCGCGATTGTTGCGTCGCAAAAAGCGCGACGCTTCGCGCGGCTCGCCCAGATTCCCTCGGCAAGCTCGGGACGAGCTCTTCGCTGCGCAAAGAACGCTTGCGTAGGATGACACTATCAACCTCACAAAGCAAAGCGGTTCAGGAACGACAACCAATTCGAAATCAGAGTAAAGCGGCCGATCACCAGCAACACTCCTAACGCGATCAGCAATGCGCCGGAGGCCACTTCCAGCGCGTGCATGTGCGAGCGGAAGCGGCTATAAAACTTCAGGAAGCGCTCCATCAAAAGCGACGTCAGCAGAAACGGCACGGCCAGGCCAAGCGAATAGACCGCGAGCAGCAGGACTCCCTTCACCAGCGTATCTTGTTCTCCAGCAATGGTGAGGATCGCTGTGAGGATCGGGCCGAGACACGGAGTCCAACCGAAAGCAAATGCGAAACCGATCACGAATGCGCCAACCGGAGTGCTGCTGCCTTTCACGCTGTGCAGTCGAGCGTCCGTATAGAGAGCCTTGATCTTGAAAATGCCGGTCAAGTGCAATCCGAAGAGAATAATGACGACGCCCGCCACTCTGGCCAGCGTGTGTTTGTACATCCCGAGCACCTGGCCGATTTCGGTCGCCGCCGCGCCCAGTGCGACAAACACTAAGCTGAAGCCGAGGATAAAGCCAATGGAGTTCACCATCACCCGCCGCATGAGGTGAGCCTGCGGCGCCTTGAGTTCTTCCAGGCCGGCGCCAGAGATCAGAGAAAGATACCCGGGCACGAGCGGCAGCACGCAGGGCGAGAGGAACGAAATCAGGCCAGCAAAAAACGCGGCAATGGGAAGTGGGAGGCTCGACATGCGTTCTTTATTGTACCCGCCGGAGTTGTTCTCCGTAAGCAATCAGACGATTGGAACGGTATTTAGTTGCATAGGAGTCGCCGAGTTCCGGTCTAGCGTGATTTCGGTGGCGTTTGAGCCGGCGGAGCGTCAGAAGGCTCGCCTAACTCGGGCGGAGAACCCGACAGCATCCTGCTCAGAAACCCGAAGGGCATGGCAGCGGTCAGCACCACGTGATCGCCCTCCTGCTTCATCTGGAGGCTCTCGAAAAGCGCTTTTACATCGGCATCGGTGCCGTGGGTTCCCACGGAAGTCTCGGCGGCATGGCTCAGGGCGATGAAGACATTGATCTTGTCGGCGATGGCGCGGGCCTCGTCGGAAGAGTGGGTGAACGCTTCGGCACGCAAGTGGACGGTTTGGGCCCTCGGATGAAGCGGGTTAAGAGAGCTTCCCGAGAGCACGAGCGTGGCCGGCTTGGTGAACACCGTGTTCCAACCGCCAGCTTCCGGTGAGGAAGGATCGATGCGCGCCACCACCCACACCATGCTGGCCAATTGAACGTGTTTGTAGTATTGCCGTAACAGCGATGGACCTCCGAATGGAGAGGCCAGCCGCTTGGACCGGTCAATCATTCCTTGAATGACGGCAGGGTCGTCATGATTGGAAGCGGCCACCGAATCTGCGCTCAACACCGCGACCCGCAACGATCTGCCTTCCACACGAATGGTGAAGATGTCGACCGAGCGATAGCTCTCGACCGATTGGGCAATCTGCCGTAGGTAGGCGGTAACCCGCTCCCCGTGAAACTTCCCAACCAACACAACGGAGGAGCGCACGTCGGGATGGGAACCGCCAGTTCCGCCGCCGGGCCAGCTTGCCGGGTAGTGGAAGGCAATCGCGGCTTCGTCGAGGTCGTGTTCGAACTGAAAACCAGTTTCGCGGATGAACTGCTCGTATTCGGGAGCATGGCTGACAGGGGGCAGATCTTTACCCAGATTCGCTCTGCGTGCCTTATCGAGATCAAGATAGAAAAAAGCGTCGCCCCCGGGCAACAAGCGGGCGGGCTCGGGCGGAGCATGCTTTCGCAGTTGGACGGCGAGGGTCACCGCCGCGGCGATAACTACGACCGCCAGGACGATGGGGAAGGTGCGCCTAATTCGCATGGAATGCGGTCAGGGCTGAAATGATAACACTGTGGGGTGGGTGTGTCAGAAGGTGGAAGGCGACAATGGACTCAGACAATGGACTCAATCGAATGGAGTGGCCTGTTATCGGAAGTTATGGCGGACAATTCTCCGGCCACTCGGCACTGGATACTCAGGGCCGAGGGGCCGAACGACCGGAGGCGGAGTTTACGGCGTGATTTCAAACACCACGCCGAGGGAGTTGAAGCTGCTGTTGTAGGTCGTCCCATACAAATTGCCGGCTGTGTCGAGCACGACCCCGCCAAACGGATTGCCTGCCGTGATGCCCGCGAAGCGACGAAGCACCTGCTCGGTCCATCCCCCCTTCGAGTTCGGGATCAGCTCGAAGACGGTGCCGCAACCCGTGCCATAGGGATCGCTGCATGACCCAGCGCCGCCGTCGTCTGTCGTGCCATAGAGATTCCCCGCCGTGTCAAAGACCACGCCCGAAAATGGGCTGGATCCGTCGTTACCGCCCCTGAACTGATGGAGCACATCCTTCTTCCATTTACCGTCTAAGCCCGGCGCCAGCCTGAAGGCGGTGCCATGTCCGTATGCGCCGCCGCCGGCTGTGGTGCCGTAGAGACTGCCTGTTAGGTCGAATATGAGAGTGCCTTCTGGTTCCATTCCATCCTCGCCGCCGAAGAAGCTATGGAGCACACTCTCGGTCCAGGTTCCGTTGGAGTTCGGCGTCAGCTCGAAAACCGTGCCGTAACCTCCCCCATACCATCCCGCCGTCGTCCCATACAAATTGCCAGCCGCGTCGAAGATCAGGTGACCGTGATCCGGATAGCCCCCGTCCTTGCCACCCATGAAGGCATGGAGCACGCTCTCGGTCCAGCTCCCGTCTGAATTGGGTGCCAGCTTGAAGACGACGCCATGTTCATAAGCGCCTCCCTTGGTTGCTGTGCCATAGAGATTGCAGGCCGCGTCGAAAACCAGCCCGCTGACGACGTAGGCTCCATCGCTGCCGCCGGTGAAACTATAAAGCACGCTTTCTGTCCAGCTTCCGTCTGAATTTGGCGTCACCTCGAACACCGTACCAGCTCCGTAGTCCCCGCCTTCCAACGAGGTGCCGTACAGATTGCCCTTGGCGTCGAAGATCACTTCGGCCAAAGGTGCGCGTCCGTCGCTGCCGCCAGTGAAACCGTAAAGTACGCTCAGCGTCCAGTCGCCGTCTGCGTTCGGTGTCAGCTCGAAGACGGTGCCGGCTCCAGAACTCCCACCCTCTATTGCCGTACCATATAGATTGCCGGATGCGTCGAAGACGAGGGTATCCGCGGGCTGGTTTCCATCCGCGCCGCCGGTGAACTTATGTAGAGTCTTGTAGTTGCCGGCTGCCCGGGCGCCGGGCGCCAGGATTAGGGCCATGATTAGCGTTACTGTCATGACCGACAGAGCTTTGCTTATGGCAGTCCAGGATCGATTCTTTGTCATGTTGCCTCCCGCCACGTCGCGTGGCGCTTTATGGTTCGTTGCGGTTTGGGTTTTCCAGCGGTCCGGATGGCGATGACGAGCGCAGGACTCGGGGGGAAATTTCCGAGTTGCCTTGATTTGGGTCCGCTTGCTGGTGAGGAAGGACTCGGTACCTCAACATCCAGCTTAGGCCAGTTCGGCCCTGCTTGCAGTGACGGGCATCACCGTTATAGATAAAGCATTGGGAAAGCCAGTTCTTGCAGCCGGAGTTGCGAAACCTGTTCCGAGCTGCGACAGCGACTCTTTGTGGAACAGCTGCTCTGTTCTGGAATGGACTGAGCCTGAGTCAGTTGGCGAAACCTCGCTATTGCGCTCAAGTTGACCTATGCTGGCCACCAACCCGACGGTAGTGGCTCAGTTTGAATTTCTTTCAGTGGTGTCATCCTGAGCGAAGCCGCTTTTCAGGCGGAGCGAAGGATCTCCCGCGCGCATGCGTGTGTCTATGAGAGATCCCTCACCCGGCTGAACTGCGCCGGGTTTCGGGATGACGCCCCTCAAGAAGGCGGACAGATTCAAACTTGAGCCACTACCAACCCGATAGGCAGGTTGCGCGAGATTTCCCCCTTGTGATAAGTTAATTAATTGTCCCGGACATCTGGAAGGGATTAAGGGTCTACTTGTGCCCGGAAGGGTACTTGTCCCCGAATGCTGGCGTAGCTCAGTCGGTAGAGCATCGGTTTTGTAAACCGAGGGTCGGGGGTTCGAATCCCTTCGCCAGCTCCAGTATACGAAGATCAGGAAACGAAATTCAGAGGCGAACTTCCGGCAGGCAGCGGAACTCTAGGTGGCGCAACAGGTTTTTCCAACGCACTTCATTCGGAACGATTCCGGCGTGCAGTATCGCGCGTTAAATTCGTAGGCGCGATTCTTGGTTTCCCTGATTTGCGAAAAACTGGTTTGCGAAAATGTAGCTTGGTGGACCAGAGTAGAAGTGTGCTGCCTCGGTCTGCGGATTCGCGAGTTGCCTGCTGGATGAAGCGCGACGGCTGCATCACCCGGCGGTTTGTGCACAGGTGGGTGAGTGGTTAAAGCCAACAGACTGTAAATCTGTCCCTCCTAGCGAGGTACGAAGGTTCGAATCCTTCCCTGTGCACCATGAGTTTAGTAGCACCAGAATTTGTTGCTTGGATTCGTATGCGGCAGGAATTATGAGCCGTTTGGCAATGGCGTTGATCGCGTACGTGGTCTTGGGTGCGCTGGCGTTTGCCACGCTGAGCGATCCGCGGATCCGGTTGCTCACGTTGCTGATTCTGGCGATGTTCGCGTTCAAGAGCTGGGTGCGCCGCAAGGATGTAATCCATCCGGATAGCGAAAGCGATTCGGAATGAGTCGAGATGCGACGGTGGCAGGCAGTTTCGAGCCGATGTAGCTCAGTTGGTAGAGCACTCCCTTGGTAAGGGAGAGGTCACCAGTTCAATCCTGGTCATCGGCTCCAGAGTTGAGGCGTTTTGCGGGCGTGAGCGAAGCGGGAGCCCGCAGCCGAAATCCCGAGCGCTCTTTGCGAGGGAACCAATGCAGTAAGGGCGGGAGTAACTCAGTGGTAGAGTCACAGCCTTCCAAGCTGTTGGTCGCGGGTTCGATTCCCGTCTCCCGCTCCAGAGATTTGGAAGCGCGCCGGACGCGCGGGTTGGCAATCTCGCAAAAGCGCGAGATTGGTCGCGCGGCGCACAGGTCCTTCGGCGACGAAAAACCATGTCGCCTCAGGATGACAGAGAGAGAAATGGGCTTCGAACAGGCGGCGATCAAAATCGAGAAGCAGCAGGAGTTCTCGAAGTTGCAATCCGCGGTGGAGCAGGCGTTCTTGCCGGAGAAGGTGGAGCGGTTCCTGAAGCAGTTGGACCGCAAAGGGATTCGCGTCCGGGAGTTTGACGCCGTGCTGGCGGCACGCACGCTGGAGGATGTCGCGGGTGGATCGGCGGCTAGTTCGGACTTGAGCGCGTGGCAGTTATACCAGTCGCTGCCGCTATCCGATCAGGCGCAGATGCGCGAGTTTTATCTGTCGAAGCTGGAAACAGTCGACATCGCACTGCGGCACAAGTTCAAGAAGTTGTACCAGTATTACTGAATTAACAAGCGAGGCACGGCATTTTATGGCGAAAGAGAAATTTGATCGCACTAAGCCGCACTGCAACGTGGGGACGATTGGTCACATTGACCATGGCAAGACGACGTTGACGGCGGCCATCACGAAGGTGTTGCAGAAGCATAATCCGAAGATCGTGTTCCGGTCGTTCGATTCGATCGATAACGCTCCGGAAGAGAAGGCGCGCGGGATCACGATCGCGACGGCGCACGTCGAGTACGAGACGGCGAACCGGCACTACGCGCACGTGGATTGTCCGGGCCACGCCGACTACATCAAGAACATGATTACGGGCGCGGCGCAGATGGATGGCGCGATTCTGGTGGTGGCGGCGACGGATGGTCCGATGCCGCAGACGCGCGAGCACGTGCTGCTGGCGCGGCAGGTGGGCGTGCCTTACATCGTGGTTGCGCTGAACAAGTGCGATGCGGTGGACGATCCTGAGCTGCTCGATCTGGTGGAGCTGGAAGTGCGCGAGTTGCTGAAGAGCTACAAGTTTCCGGGCGACGATGTGCCGGTGATCCGGCTCTCTGCGTTAGGGGCTTTGAACGGGGAAGAGAAGTGGGAGAAGCAGATTGACGCTTTGATGGAGGCGGTGGACAAGAGCGTGCCGCAGCCGGCGCGCGAGTTGGACAAGCCGTTCCTGATGCCGATTGAAGATATTTTTTCGATTCAAGGGCGGGGCACGGTGGTGACCGGGCGTATCGAGCGCGGCAAGGTGAAGGTCGGCGAGGAAGTGGAAATCGTCGGCTTCCGCGAGACGCGCAAGACGGTGGTCACCGGCGTGGAGATGTTCAAGAAGCAGTTGGACGAAGGGCTGGCGGGCGACAACGCGGGACTGTTGCTTCGTGGCATCGCGAAAGAAGATGTGGAGCGCGGCATGGTGCTGGCGAAGCCGGGGTCGATCACGCCGCACACGAAGTTCAAGGCGGAAGTCTACATCCTGACGAAAGAAGAGGGTGGGAGGCATACGCCGTTCTTCAAGGGATACCGTCCGCAGTTTTATTTGCGGACGACGGACGTGACGGGCGTTGCTGAACTTCCCGCAGGCACGGAGATGGTGATGCCCGGGGACAACGTGAGCCTGGTGATCGAGCTGATCACGCCGGTGGCGATGGAGAAGGGCTTGCGGTTTGCCATTCGCGAAGGCGGGCATACGGTGGGCGCCGGAACGATTGCGGAGATTGTGCAGTAGGGCAAGTCAGAAGTCAGAAGTAAGAAGGCAGAAGTAAGCAAGGTTGAGCTAGGAGCTGTATTTATGCCCCGAGAGATTGTTACGTTGCAGTGCGGTGATTGCAAAGAGCGGAATTATTCGACCACGAAGAACCGAAAGACGACGACGGAGCGGCTGGAGTTCAAGAAGTTCTGCCGCCGTTGCCGCAAGCATACGCCGCACAAGGAAGTGAAGTAGGGAAGCGCGCCAAACGCGCGAGATGTTCGTCCGCAAAGAACGCGGACGATTCGCACGGCGCGCCCAGATCCTTCGCGAGACAAAAGGCGTCTCGCTCAGGATGACAAGCACGTAGGGGCGTAAGCTCAACGGTTAAACTGCCGGTCTCCAAAACCGGACTTGGGGGTTCGAATCCCTCCGCCCCTGCCAGACTTTTGGAGGACGCAGGGAAAGGGCCAGGAGAAGTATGGGAGTGGAGACAAAGAAGATGGCAAACTCGATCGCAACCGCCGGCGACAGTTTCGGAGAGCGGCTGAAGTCCTGGCCGGAGCGAATCAAGTCGTTTTACAACGACGTGCGCACCGAGATGCGCAAGGTCACCGCGCCGTCGTGGAAGGAAGTGCGCGGCACGACCGCGGTGGTCGTGGTCACGGTATTCATTTTCGGAGTCTATTTTTTCGTCATCGACAACGTGATCCAGAGGGGCGTCACGTTTTTGTATAGCTATTTCGGGGGCCACTAAAGGCAGAAACGCGCAGAGCGGAGTTTAACTTGATCATGCAGGACGAAGAAAAGAACGAAGCGGCGGCAAGCGCAGAGCAAACACCGCAGCCACCCGGCGCGGAGGGCGTTGCCGCAACCGGCGAGCCGGCCCGCAACCCGAACATGAAGTGGTACATCATCCACTCGTATTCCGGGTTCGAGCGCAAGGTGAAAGAGTCGCTGGAGTCGCGCGTGCAGGCTTTCGGGCTGCAGGAGAAGATCGGCAAAGTGCTGATCCCGACCGAGTCGGTCACCGAAGTGCGCGGCGGCAAGAAATACACGTCGGAGCGCATGTTCTATCCCGGCTATGTGCTGGTCGAGATGGACATGGACGACCACGTCTGGCACGTGGTGAAATCCACACCGCGCGTGACTGGGTTCGTGGGCACGGGGCAGCAGCCCACGCCGCTTTCTGACGAAGAAGTTCAGCACATCGTTTACAAAGTTGCTGACAGCCGCGAGAAGCCCAAGCTGAAGGTGAAGTTCGAGAAGAACGAAACCGTCCGCATTTCAGAAGGGCCGTTTGCAACCTTCCAGGGCATAGTGGATGAAGTGAATGAGGATCGCGAGACGCTGAAGGTGATGGTAACGATTTTCGGGCGATCGACTCCGGTGGAGTTGGAGTTCAACCAGGTGGAGAAGGTGGCGTAAGAATTTGGTAATTGGGTAATTTTGTAATTGAAACCCGAAGGAAATCTTAGATGGCAAAGAAAGTTACAGGTTTCGTAAAGTTGCAGATTGCGGCGGGCAAGGCGACGCCTGCGCCTCCGGTGGGTCCGGCACTGGGCCAGGCGCAGATCAACATCATGGAGTTCTGCAAGCAGTTCAACGCCAGGACGAGCCAGAAAGAGATGGAGGGATTGATCATCCCGGTCGTGGTGTCGGTTTATAGCGACCGGTCTTTTACCTTCATCACCAAGACTCCGCCTGCTTCGATTCTGCTGAAGCGCGCGGCTGGAATCGCGAAGGGATCGGGCACGCCGAACAAGGACAAGGTTGGCAAGGTTACGTTGAAGCAGGTGGAAGACATCGCGAAGCAGAAGATGCCGGACTTGAACGCGGCGTCTATCGACACCGCGATCAAGAGCATTCGCGGGACGGCGCGGTCAATGGGCATTGAAGTGGTTGGGTAGCCTGCGTTGTGGTTAGATTTCGCGGGCAAGAGTGCCCGCGCCACCACAAGCGGTCGAAATTCACCACGGCTCTTCGGAACAACGTCGAGCGGTGGGAGACGAGGAAAGTGAAATGAAAAAAGAAGGAAAGAACATCGCCAAGGCGCATGCGGCGGTGGAGAAGCGTCCTTATGTGCTGCAGGATGCGGTTCCGCTGCTGCAGAAGGTCAAGTTCGCGAAATTTGACGAGACGGTTGAGATCACGTTGCGTCTGGGGGTGGATCCCAAGCACGCCGACCAGATGGTGCGCGGTACCGTTGTGCTGCCGCACGGTTTGGGCAAGTCGAAAAAGGTTCTGGTGATTGCCTCGGGTGACAAGATCAAGGAAGCCGAGGCCGCGGGCGCCGATTATGCGGGCGGCGAGGAGATGGTCGAGAAGATCACCAAGGAGAACTGGACCGACTTCGATGCGCTGATCGCTACTCCCGACGTGATGAAATCCGTGGGACGGCTGGGCAAGATTCTTGGTCCCAAGGGCCTGATGCCGAATCCGAAGACGGGAACGGTCACGATGGACGTGGCTAAGGCGGTGCAGGAAGTGAAGGCCGGCAAGGTTGAATTCCGCACCGACAAGACGGCGCTGGTTCACTGCCCGGTGGGGAAGATTTCGTTCTCGCCCGACAAGCTGATTGAGAACGCGACCGTGTTGATCACCAGCGTGATCAAGGCCAAGCCGTCAGTGGCCAAGGGAAAGTACATCAAGGGCTGTACGTTGAGCTCGACCATGGGGCCGGGGATTTTGCTGGATACGGCTCCGATTGAGACTGCGGCGAAGGCGTAGCAGCGAACTGCCGGGCTGCGCCCGGCGGACAGCCGAGGGCGGCTGTCCCCACATTAAGATCAAGATTAGAAGGATTGGACAATGCCAGTTACTAAAGCGAGAAAGAAGGAACAGGTTGAGAAGCTTAGTGCGGACCTGAAGGATGTTTCGAGCGCGGTTGTGGCCACCTACAGCAAGCTGACGGTGGCTAAGGACTACGAACTGCGCAAGGCTCTGCGCGGCGCGGGCGCGAAGTATCAGGTCGTGAAGAACACGCTGGCTGAGCGCGCCGCCAAAGGCACAAAGATCGAGGAGGGGTTGAAGAACCTAGCCGGGGTGACCTCGATCGCCTATACCACGGGCGATCCCGTGGCCATGGCTAAGGCGCTTACCAAGTACGCCAAAGACACGCCGGAATTTACCTTCAAGGTGGGCGTGGTCGAGGGCCGCGTGATTTCGATCAAGGAGATCGAAGCGCTGGCCAGCATGCCGTCGAAGGAAGAGATCTACGCCAAGCTGTTGTTCATGATTAACGCGCCGGCGCAGCGCCTCGTGACGGTGATGAGTGCCGTGGGACGCGATGTCGCGGTGGTGATCGGGCAGGGCGTGGAGAAGGGCAAGTTCGCGGCCGAGACTCCATCTGGAGCTTAGGCCTGAGCCGGCGGGACCCTTCGACTTTGCTCAGGGCAGGCTGCCGGCGCTACGTTTCGGGATGGCGAAGGCTGTCCGAAGAGATTTGGTTATCAGAAGTCAGGGGTTGTGCGGTTCTGATCCGGGCGTTGTCTGGCGCCGGGAGATGAGCCTGACGCACTGGAAACCCGGCCCAAGGATAACGAAATCAACAAATTCATAACTCGAAGAGTGGAGAACCTAACATGGCAGACCTGCAACAGTTGGAAGATTCAATCGTAGCCTTGTCGCTGCTGGACGCGGCGCAACTGGTAAAGAAACTGGAAGCGCGACTGGGCGTCTCTGCGGCAGCCGCGGCCCCGGTGATGGCGGCGGGCGGCGGTGCGGCGGCGGCAGCGGCTCCGGCTGAGGAGAAGACGGAGTTTACCGTTGTCCTCAAGGAAGTCGGGGCCAATAAGATCAATGTAATCAAGGCCGTCCGCGAGGTCACCAGTTTGGGCTTGAAAGAAGCCAAGGAACTGGTGGATGGAGCGCCAAAGAACATCAAGGAAGGCGTTTCCAAGGACGAGGCCGAGACTATCAAGAAGAAGTTTACCGAGGCTGGCGCTGTTGTTGAAGTCAAGTAGCATGTAGCGCCGCCGTCCCGGCGGCTGGCATGGCGGCGTCTCGCCGCCATCAGCGAGGGCGAGACGCCCTTGCGACAGCCGGCCAGAGGCCGGCGCTACCTGCAAGTCTCGGGAAATTCACGTTCTAGTTGTGAAGCCGGGGCAGTGGTGTTAGCATCTATATAACACCGCTTCCCTTGGCCTCACTCATCGCGGGCGAGATCCGCAGGGAAGCTTGGGCACTGTTCCGTGGGCAGGCGGAACGGAAACGGCCGAAGGAAACTGGCGCGAAAGATACAAATTCATATTGGCGAAACGCCTTGCATGGCGTCTGCGGGAACGCTTGTCCCTGCGGGCGCCCCGTCGTGTTTTCTGGTGTAAACAGGTTCGAAACAACGTCTTAAGCAGCGTGGCGCGATGGGCGCCCCACATTCCGCGGGTTATCGCAGCGCACGGCTGCGCCTGACATTGGGAGTTTCTTGACGATGAAGAATAATGCCTTCCGTAAACGCTTTGATTTTTCCAAAATTCCAGCAACCATTCAGATCCCGAATCTGATCGAGGTGCAGAAGCGCTCCTACGACCGCTTTCTGCAGATGGACAAGCTGCCCAGCGAACGCGAAGACGGCGGATTGCAGGCCGTGTTCCAGTCCGTCTTTCCGATCACCGACTTCCGCAACGTATCACAACTTGAGTTCGTGGATTACGCCATCGGTAACTGGGAGTGCAAGTGCGGCCACCTGAAAGGGCTGCATCACCTGCGCACTACGTGTAAGAACTGCGGCAACACCGTCATCACCGATCCGTTCCATCCTGGCGACGTGCTTTGCCAGAAGTGCGGCACTTACAACGCCAACACGCCCGATTTCTGCAACAAGTGCGGCGACCCGGTCGGATTGCAGCTGAAGTACGACGTGGCTGAGTGCGAAGAGCGCGGTATGACCTACTCCGCGCCGCTCAAGGTCACGATGCGGCTCACGATTTTTGACAAGGATGCCGAGACCGGCAACCGCTCCATCCGCGACATCAAGGAGCAGGAAGTATTCTTCGGCGATGTGCCGCTGATGACGCAGAACGGGACTTTTATCATCAACGGCACCGAGCGCGTGATCGTCAGCCAGTTGCACCGCTCGCCGGGCGTGTTCTTCGAGACCGCCAACAACCGCACTTATTTCCTGGGCAAGATCATTCCCTACCGCGGTTCCTGGGTGGAGTTTGAGTATGACCAGAAGAACGTGCTCTACGTCCGCATTGACCGCAAGCGCAAGTTTCTCGGGACCATCTTTTTGCGCGCGCTCGGATTGCGTTCCGGCGAAGACATTCTGCGCACGTTCTATACGGTCGACCGCATTGCGATTAAAGACAAGAAACTGTTCTGGACGCTCGACCCTGCCAGCGAGAAGCCTACGAATCTGCTGGGCATGAAGCTGGCGCACAGCGTCAAGAACAAGTCGGGGGATGAAATTGCGCACTCTGGGCGCAAGCTGAACGCGCTGATCCTGAGGGAGATTCAGAAGGCGAAGATCTCGGAGATCGAAGTGGACGTCACCGACCTTGAGGGAGCATGGGCTGCCGCCGACGTGGTGGATACAACCACGGGCGAAGTGCTGCTCGAAGCCAATAGCGAACTGAATGCCGACAAGGTCTCGAAGATTCTCGACTCGGGCGTGATGGAGATGAGCTTGTTCTTCCCCGAGCGCGATGACGTGGGCACGGTGATCAGCCAGACGCTGAAGCGCGATTCGGTGAAGACGCCGCAGGAAGCGCTGATCGAAATCTACCGCAAGCTGCGTCCCGGCGATCCGCCGACGCTGGACACGGCCACGGCGCTGTTCCATGGCATGTTCTTCGACCCGCGCAAGTACGACTTCTCGAAGGTGGGCCGGCTGAAGTTCAACATCAAATTGTTCGAGAACCAGGACGCTACCAGCCTCGACAAGCGCACTCTTGATCCCGACGATTTCTATGGGACCATCGCTTACCTGCTGAAGTTGCGGAAGAACATCGGGTCGGTGGACGACATCGATCACCTGGGCAACCGCCGCGTGCGCGCGGTGGGCGAGTTAATGGAAAACCAGTTCCGCATCGGCCTGGTCCGCATGGAGCGCGCCATCAAGGAAAAGATGAGCGTGTACCAGGAAATGTCCACAGCCATGCCGCACGACCTGGTCAACGCCAAGCCGGTGATGGCTGCGATCCGCGAATTCTTCGGATCGTCGCAGCTTTCGCAGTTCATGGATCAGACCAACCCGCTCTCCGAGATCACGCACAAGCGGCGTCTCTCGGCGCTTGGGCCGGGCGGGCTTTCTCGTGAACGTGCTGGATTCGAAGTGCGCGACGTGCACCCCACGCACTACGGCCGTATCTGCCCGATCGAGACGCCGGAAGGTCCGAACATCGGACTGATCTCGTCGTTGAGCTGCTACGCCCGCATCAACGACTACGGCTTCATCGAGTCGCCCTACCGCAAGATCAAGGGCGGGCGCGTGATCGACTACGTCACCGTGGTGAACACGGGCGACAGCGACTACAAGGTCGGCGATCACATGGAGAAGCATGAGATCGAGAAGATCAACGGCGACTTGAAGGAGAAGCGCAAGAAGCCGGCGCAGGTCGATCCCTTCTCGTTCTATCTTTCCGCATGGGAGGAAGACCGGCACACTATCGCGCAGGCCAACGTGGAGCTTGACGACAAAGGCCGCATCGTGGCCGAACTGGTCAATGCCCGCAAGGCCGGAAACTTTGTGCTGGTGAGTCGCGACGAAGTTGACTACGTCGACGTCAGCCCCAAGCAACTCGTTTCGGTCGCCGCCTCGCTCGTGCCGTTTCTCGAGCACGACGACGCGAACCGAGCATTGATGGGCGCGAACATGCAGCGCCAGTCCGTGCCGCTGCTCCGCGCGCAGGCGCCGATCGTCGGTACAGGGATGGAAGGCGTGACGGCGCGCGACTCGGGCGCGGTCGTGCTGGCCCGGCGCAACGGCATTGTGGATTCGGTGGACTCCGACCGCATCATCGTGCGCGTCGAAGGCGAACACCATCCCACGCAGCTTTCGCGCGAGGTGGGCAGCGACATTTACCAGCTCACCAAGTTCAAGCGCTCGAACCAGAACACCTGCATCAACCAGAAGCCGGTGGTGAAAAAGGGACAGCGCGTGCTCAAGGGCGAGGTAATCGCCGACGGTCCTTGCACGGATCACGGCGAACTGGCGCTGGGACGCAACGTGCTGGTGGCTTTCATGCCGTGGCGCGGCTACAACTTTGAGGACGCGATTCTCGTCTCCGAAAAAATGGTGAAGGACGACTACTACACTTCGCTGCACATCGAGGAGTACGAGATCGAGGCGCGCGACACCAAGCTTGGTCCGGAGGAAGTCACGCGCGACATTCCCAACGTCAGCGAGTCCATGCTGCGCAATCTGGACGAAGCGGGCGTGATCCGCATCGGGGCCAGCATCCGGCAGGGCGACATCCTGGTGGGCAAGGTAACGCCCAAGGGCGAAACCCAGCTTACGCCGGAAGAGAAGCTGCTGCGCGCCATCTTTGGCGAGAAAGCCGGCGACGTGCGCGATGCTTCGCTGTACTGCCCGCCGGGAATCGAGGGCGTCATCGTCGACGTGAAGATTTTCTCCCGCAAGGGCCAGGAAAAGGACGAACGCGCCAAGTCGATCGAGGCGGCGCAAATCGGCAAGCTGGAGAAAAACCTCTCCGACGAGATCCGGATTCTCACCGACGAGCGGCTCAAGCGCCTGGAAAACATTCTCGGGGGCAAGGAAGTGCAGGCCGATCTGCACGACGAGCGCACCAACAAGCGCCTGCTGAACAAGGGCAACATCCTCGACCGGGACGCGATCGAACGCATCTCCACCCGTAACCTGAAGCGCATCAAGTACGCCGACAAGGATCCGCGGGTGAATGAGCAGATCGACGAGATCGAGGAAATGACCTCGCGCCAGATCGATGTGCTCAAGAAGATCGTCAACGAGAAGAAAGAAAAACTCACCAAGGGCGACGAACTGCCCCCGGGCGTGATCAAGCTGGTCAAGGTCTACATCGCTATGAAGCGCAAGCTGAGTGTGGGCGACAAGATGGCCGGCCGTCACGGGAATAAGGGCGTCATCGCACGCATTCTGCCGGAAGAGGATATGCCGTACCTCGAAGACGGCACGCCGGTGGAGATCGTGCTGAATCCCCTCGGCGTACCCAGCCGTATGAATGTGGGCCAGATTCTCGAAACTCACCTGGGATGGGCGGGCTTTACCCTGGGCGAGAAGATCACCAACTTGCTCAAGGAAAACACGCGCACGGAAGTGATTCGGCGCGAGCTGAAAGCCCTGTTCAAGGATTCGAAGCTGGCCGACATCATCGCCGACATGAGCGACGACGAACTGGAAGCACTCGCACCCACGCTCGCGCGCGGCGTGTATATGGGCTCACCGGTATTCGACGGCGCCAAAGAAGGCGAGATCAAAGCGCTGCTTGAGCATGCAGGCCTCCCGACGTCTGGCAAGACCACTTTGCACGACGGCATGACCGGCGACCAGTTCGAACAGCCAGTCACGGTCGGCTACATCTACATGCTGAAGCTGTCGCATCTGGTGGACGACAAGATTCACGCGCGTTCCATCGGACCTTATTCGCTCATCACCCAACAACCTTTGGGTGGCAAGGCGCAGTTCGGCGGGCAGCGCTTCGGAGAAATGGAAGTCTGGGCGCTCGAAGCCTACGGTGCAGCATTCATTTTGCAGGAGCTGCTGACGGCGAAATCCGACGACGTTTACGGCCGCACCAAGATTTACGAGGCCATCGTCAAGGGCGAAGCCGCCATGGAGCCGGGCGTGCCGGAATCGTTTAACGTGCTGATCCGCGAGTTGCAATCGCTCTGCCTCGACGTGGAGCTGATCAAGGCCGGGGAGAAGAAGCCCACGGCCAGCGCCGCAGCGGATTGAAGAAGGCAGTTCTCAGTTCCCAGTTCTCAGTTCTCAGTTGCTGCTGAGACTGAGCCGGGAGCTGGGAGCGAGATTTTTGAAAATACCTGCCTCTGCGGCATTTGAGCTCAATGCCGCATGAAGGCGAGAGTTCAACTCGGTTTTAACTGAGAACTGGGAACCGAGAACTGAGAACTTATTTTTTTGGAGCTCCGTCAGCGGACGCGTGAGAACCGCAGGAAGCGGAGGAACACCTTGTTTCGTTCGAGCCCGTTCGAAATGCAAAACACGATTGCGGATTTCGATGCCATCCGCATCAGCCTGGCGTCTCCGGAAAAAATCCGGAGCTGGTCTCACGGCGAAGTCACCAAGCCGGAGACCATCAACTACCGCACCTTCAAGCCGGAGCGGGACGGCCTGTTCTGCGCCCGCATCTTCGGCCCGGTAACCGATTGGGAATGCTTGTGCGGCAAGTACAAGCGCATGAAGCATCGCGGCGTGATCTGCGACAAATGCGGCGTGGAAGTCACGCTCTCGAAAGTCCGCCGTGAACGCCTGGGACACATCGAGCTGGCTTCGCCCTGCTCGCACGTCTGGTTCTTTAAGGGCCTGCCCAGCCGCATCGGCCACCTGCTCGATATTTCGCTGCGCGACCTCGAGTCCGTGCTCTACTTCGAGGCCTACGTGGTGGTCGAGCCCGGCGACGCTCCGGTGAAAGAGCGCGAGGTCATCAAGGACGAGACCAAGTTCCGCGAACTCGACCAGCAATACCGTCCGGCTGGCTTCAAGGCCATGATGGGCGCAGAGGCCATCAAGGAGCTGCTGAAGCGCATCGACACCGATGGCCTGGCGATCGAACTGCGCGAGAAAATGAAGAACGAGAGCTCGCTGCAGAAGCGGCTCAAATATACGAAGCGCCTGAAAGTGGTCGAAGCCTTCCGCCGCAGCGGCAACAAGCCCAGCTGGATGATTCTCGACGTCATCCCGGTGATTCCGCCGGAGCTGCGCCCCCTGGTTCCACTGGATGGCGGCCGGTTCGCGACCTCCGATTTGAACGATCTTTACCGCCGCGTCATCAACCGCAACAACCGGTTGAAGAAGCTGATGGACCTGCACGCGCCGGAAGTGATCGTACGCAACGAAAAGCGCATGCTGCAGGAAGCCGTCGACGCGCTGTTCGATAACGGACGCCGTGGCCGCGTGCTGCGCGGCGCCAACAACCGTCCGCTCAAGTCGCTCTCCGACACGCTCAAGGGCAAGCAGGGCCGCTTCCGCCAGAACCTGCTGGGCAAGCGCGTGGATTATTCCGGACGTTCCGTCATTGTGGTCGGACCCGAACTCAAGCTGCACCAGTGCGGACTGCCGAAGAAGATGGCACTCGAACTGTTCAAGCCCTTCATCTATCACCGGCTGGAGCAGACGGGCAACGTCACCACCATCAAGCAAGCCAAGGAAATGGTGGAGCAGCAGGAACCTATTGTGTGGGACATCCTCGAAGAAGTCATCAAGGACCACCCGGTGCTGTTGAACCGCGCTCCCACGCTGCATCGCCTGGGTATTCAGGCTTTTGAGCCGGTGCTGGTGGAAGGCAAAGCGATCAGGATTCATCCGCTCGTGTGCACGGCGTTCAACGCCGATTTCGACGGCGATCAGATGGCGGTGCACATTCCGCTATCTCCGGAGGCGCAGGTCGAAGCCAGCGTGCTGATGCTCGCCTCGCACAACATTCTTTCGCCCGCGTCGGGCCAGCCGATTACTGTGCCCACGCAGGACATGGTGCTCGGTCTCTATTACCTTACCAAGTCCAAGCCGGGCGCGAAGGGCGAAGGCCGCGTGTTCGCCAATATTGAAGAGGTTCTGCTGGCGCTGGAGATGGGCGAAGTGGAAACTCTATCACCCATCCGCTTGCGCTACACCGGCGAACTGATTGACCTGACCACCGCCTACGACGATCAGGACATCATTCACACGGAACCGGTTCACGTGGAGCGTGCGTTCGTCAACACCACGGTCGGCCGCGCCATCCTGAACGACCACTTGCCCGAGGGCATGCCGTTCATCAACGGCCTGCTCAAGAAAAAGGGCATTGGCGCTCTGGTGAACTACGGCTACCTGAGGTTCGGACTCGAGACCACGGTCAAGATGCTCGACGAAGTGAAGGATTTCGGCTTCAAGTATGCAACCCGGGCCGGCCTTTCCATCGGCATCGACGACATGGTCATTCCGGACAGCAAGAAGACCTTGGTCAAGGACGCCGAGAAGCAGGTGGTTGCCGTGCAACAGCAATACCTCGACGGCGCCATCACCAACGGCGAGCGCTACAACAAGGTCATCGAGATCTGGTCGGCCATCACGGAAAAAGTTGCCGACGAGATGTTCGGGCAGATGCAGAAGCGCGACAAGGAAGGCTTCATCAATCCGATTTACGTCATGGCCGATTCGGGCGCCCGCGGATCGAAACAGCAGATCCGCCAGCTCTCCGGCATGCGCGGACTGATGGCCAAGCCTTCCGGCGAAATCATCGAGTCTCCCATCACGGCGAACTTCCGTGAAGGGTTGACGGTGCTGGAATACTTCGTCTCGACACACGGCGCCCGCAAGGGACTGGCCGATACGGCGCTCAAGACGGCGGATTCCGGCTACCTCACTCGCCGTCTGGTCGACGTGGCTCAGGACGTCATCATCAGCGAGTACGACTGCGGCACGGTGGACGGCATTTACGTCCAGGGTATCGTCGAAGCCGGTGAAATTATCGAGCCTTTGCGCGACCGCATTGTGGGCCGCGTTTCGCTCGAAAAAATCAAAGACTACGACGGCAACGTGATCGTGGACATCAACCACGAGATCACGGAAGAACTGGCCGGATCCATTCAGTCCGCCGGAATCGAGCGGGTGAAGATCCGCTCGGTGCTCACTTGCGAATCGAAGCGCGGCGTCTGCGTCATGTGCTACGGCCGTAACCTGGCCTCTGGCCGCTTGGTCGAACTCGGCGAAGCGACCGGCGTGATCGCGGCGCAGTCCATCGGCGAGCCGGGAACACAGCTTACCATGCGTACCTTCCACATCGGCGGTACGGCCTCGCGAGTCTCCGAGCAATCGCGTCTCGATGCCAAGAACAACGGCACGGTGCGCTTCATCGGACTGCAGACGGTGAAAGCCAAGTCGGGGGACCTGGTGGTGATGAACCGCCAGGGCTCGATCGCGGTGGTGGACGAGAAGAACCGCGAGCGCGAGCGCTATTCGGTGATCTACGGCGCCAAGCTCAAGGTCAACGACGGCGACGCGGTGCAGCAAGGCAAGATCATGGTGGAATGGGATCCTTACACTTTCGCCATCCTCACCGAAATCGGCGGCACGGCGCAGTTCAAAGACTTGCAGGAAGGCGTCACGCTCCACGAAGAAGTGGACGAGGTCACCGGATTGTCGCGGCACGTCGTCGGCGATTCGCCCGATGAGAAGCGGCAGCCGGCCATCGTGGTCAAAGGCAAAACCAGCAAACGCTACCTCATGCCTTCCCGCTCTCACCTCATGGTGCAGGACGGCGACGCGGTTTCTCCCGGCGATGTGCTGGCCAAGATCCCGCGTGAAACTACTAAAACCAAGGACATCACCGGTGGTCTGCCGCGTGTGGTCGAGCTGTTCGAAGCGCGCAAGCCGCACGAGACCGCGGTCATCAGCGAAATCGATGGCACGGTGAAGTTCGGCGAGGTCTCGAAAGGCCAGCGCAAACTCTATGTGCAGGCCGACAACGGCACGGAGAAGGAATACTCGGTGCCGCGCGGGGTTCACATCAACGTGCAGGAAGGCGAGCGTGTCAAGGCGGGCGAACCGCTGATGGACGGCCCGCTCAACCCGCACGACATTCTGGCTGTGCTTGGCGAAAAAGAACTGCAGTCCTACCTGGTGAACGAAATCCAGGAAGTCTACCGGCTGCAGGGGGTCAACATCTCGGACAAGCACATCGAAGTGATTGTCCGGCAGATGATGCGCTGGGTGCAGGTCGAGGACGTGGGCGACACGACGTTCCTTCTGGAAGACAAGCTGGACAAGTTCCACTTCCGCGAGGAGAACGAGCGCGTGATCAAAGAAGGCGGCAGACCCGCTACCGGACGACCGCTGCTTTTGGGCATCACTAAGGCGTCGCTCGCGACCGACTCGTTCATTTCGGCCGCGTCGTTCCAGGAGACCACGCGCGTGCTCACCGAGGCCTCAATCAACGGCCGGGTCGATTACCTGCGCGGCCTCAAGGAGAACGTGATCGTCGGCCGCCTCATCCCTGCCGGAACCGGCATGGAGTACTACCGCAACGTGCGCCTCTCGCCAGAGATGGAGGAGGCCGCGGCCAAGGTACAGGCGGAAGTCTCGGCCGCCTACGAAGAAGCCGAGCGCGCTCTCGAGATGATGCGCCACGAGGGCGAAACCGAGGAACTGGCGGCGGAGTAAGCAACCTACACCGGGGTCGCGGACTCAAGGTTCGGGTCCGCGACTTTGCTCGTTTCTTCTCCCGCTGACGCCGAATGTCGCTCGATAAGCTTGCTTGACAGGGCGTCGCATGCGTATGCAAGTTGGACACATCGAGTCCTTACGTAGCAGCATTCCTCCGTCCATGGTAAAGCCCTGGCGAATGTTGTTACTAATTTCGCGACACTTTGAAGTTCTTCGATGTTTGGTTTTGGCTGCTGTGACATCTTTTCTTCCTCCTCCTACAATACTGGCACCGGTTTCCCTCTGATCATTCGCTCGGTCCGAGCATTTCCGCGTCCCCAAACTTTTGCTTGACGCGAGCACAGGTTGGGCTCATAAAAGGTCGAGAATCGAGCGCATGGAGAGTTGTATGAAACAAGCAAGCAGAACGCACACGCGAAAGCGAATAGCGTATAACCTTACGTCCGAAGTTCCGCTGAGATTTGGAGTAGCGCTCCGAAGGGTCGCTGAGGAACGCAAGTTGAAAACCAGAGAGATTGCGGACGGCTTTACCTCATGGGCAGAAAAACATTATTCCGATTTCAGGTGATCTGGGGACATCTACTTCCGAATCAGCAAACTCCTAGGGGCCGGGCAGCGCGGCGCCCCCGACACCAGCGCCAGAGAAGTTTATCCCTGGGAGATCAAAGCAGCAGAAGAACTCTATGGGATCCCTAGCGAATGTGTTCTGCGGGACAGCCCCAGTGGCTTCGGGTGTGATCCGTCTTGGGATACGCGGTCGGCAATGCGATTCGGGTGGGAATTTAGGGGTGCGATAAAAAATGCACGGGAACTTCTAGGCTGGGCCAGCTTTTTGCCGTGTTCATTAGAGACTGATGCCTTTATGCGAAAGCATCATCGAGGGCGTGTTTCGCAGCATGTCGCACGATGAGGCGCAAAGGTGCACTAAGGTATTTAACGACATTGGAAGCCAGCAAAGACAACGTCTTGTTGCTTCACTGGGAAACCGGCCTTGGGAATTTGTTCATCTAATGCTCCGCATGGACTTGGAGTCCATCGCGAACGGCGAGGGCGACTACAGTCGCATCCCGCCAGCGACTAGAAGGGACTGTTTGATGGAGTTGGCCGGAATAATCCGACCCAAGGAAAACAAAATCACTCTGGTTGTCGCTGAAGGGAATGAAGAGGGTCTGCAAGAGCACATAACATGGTTGTCCGCATATGACAATATCGTCACGATCGACGACCAGCGTGGGAATCCCGCATTTGAATTCCGGAGGGATCCCGGCAGAAACATTGATTGGACTTGGGAGAAGAGCAGAATAGAGATCGACAAGAAGCATCTCATTGCATTTAGACGAAATGCAGCCTGCTCGTCGCGAGAAGATGTCCTTCAGCTTCTCGGCGAGCTGGCGGCGGGGGTCAGATGAAATCGGAAAATGTTGTCTTGGTAATTGGAGCAACAGGTGCCATCGGTAGGGCGTTGTCGTCAGGGTTTGTTGAGTCCGGGTGGAGAGTTGTTGGGGTTTCGCGCCACGAGCCAAGCTACGATTCGCTGTCGAGCCCGGAAAGTTATGTTCACCTTACCGGCGATGTGACCGCGGAGTCGGCCGTTCCATCTATCTTCTACGCGGCCCGGCGAATATTTGGCAGCCTGCGATCGGTCGTGTATACGCCCGCCTTGGAGCCTGACGTGGACGTTCCCCTGCTTAGCTACCCGCTTAGCAATTGGCATCGCACAATGAATATCTACGCATCGGGATTTCTGAGTTGCCTTCAGCAGGCCGCGAGAGAACTTCCCGCAGGCGGACACATTGTGGTTTTGGGCTCGGCCGTCACACGGTTCGACAGCAAGAGTCTGCCCCCGCTCTTTCTCGGTCACTATGCAGCTGCGAAGTCGGCACTAAACGAGCTCTGCAAGTGGGGGAGGAGAGAAGCTCATGAAAAAGGGCTTTTGCTATCTCGGTTTTCGCCGAGCGCGGTTGCGGTTCCATTTCACCAAAATGCTCCCTCTTATCGCAAGCCCCCTGCAATGGTCCCCTTAGACTATTTGACTGGTAGAATCGTGGGGGCCGTCCAGCGCGGCGTTGAGATCGATGAAGACCTCGTTGCGATGCCGGACGGCGTTAAAATTATTTCCGCGTGAAGTAGTCTTTTTTCTGAATGAACGTTACCCCACAGCACATGCAGATAGAGGAACCTGGCCCGCTTCCTTCGTTGCAGCCTGCGCCTTCCGGCTTCAAGCTGGGAGCAGCGCTGCTTCGTTTCCTGCGCCTTTTGCGGCTGGCCTTCTGGCGTGCCTTCCAGCACGATGCTTTTTCCATCGCCAAAGCCTCCGCCTATTCTTCCATCCTCACCTTTTTCCCGGCGCTGCTGATTGTGGGTTCGGTTTTGGCGACCTGGCGCAAGGGCGCGCCTTACCTTCGGGAGATCTCTTACGCGCTATCCCGCATCCTTCCCGCCGGAAGCGGTGCAGCGATGAATTTCTTGCGGAGCGCGGCGCAACGCCCGGTGGGCCTGCTCATCACCGCTTCCCTGCTGACGCTGTGGACCGCCTCCGGCGTGATGATCTCGTGGATGGAAGGCTTCCGCCGCTGTTACGAGTTGCCGAAAATCTGGGGACTGCTCAAGGAGCGATTGATCTCATTCCTGCTGGTTATTTTCGCCCTTGTTCCCATGACCTTCGCCACTTTGCTGGTGGCCTTCGGCAGCAAGATCGAAACCAATATTCTGTTCTACACCGCGCGTGAATTCAGCCCGTACATTCTGCTGATGTGGACCTCCATCCGCTGGCTGATTGCCACGCTGACCAGCATCGCGGTGATTGCTCTCATCTATCACAATGCGGTTCCACGCACCCAGCCCTGGCACAGCGTAATCCCGGGGGCCACGCTCGCTACGGCCATGTGGTTTTCGGCTACCTTGCTGTTCGGCTTCTATCTGAAGCACTATGCCGACTACAGCATTATTTACGGATCGCTCGGGGCCGCCATCGCGCTGCTGGTCTGGATGTACATGGTTTCGCTGGTCATCCTTGTGGGCGCGGAATTTAACGCCATGCTGTTCCCGCGCGCCATGCTGGGAAAAGAACTGACAGCGATTAGCGGCCCCAGGGCAGCAGATTAGCGTCGTCCTCCGGCAAGCGGGTGGAGCAAGCCTTCCAGGCCTGCGTTGAATTTGGATTGGGCTTTGGCCCCGAGGGGACTGAGCGAGGAAGAGATGAAGTCCAGCACGCCACAGCTCGCAGCAGAAAATTCCCTCAGCGCCCAGACCTCCCCTTTATCCGTCATAGCTACTGCCTCCCGCCGCGCCAAAATCATCTGCACCATCGGCCCAGCGTGCCACTCCGAAGCTGCGATGCGTGACCTGCTTCGCCTGGGCATGGACGTCGCCCGCGTGAACTTTTCTCACGGCTCGCACGAAGATCACGCCCGCAACATTGCACGTCTGCGCCGTGCGGCGGAAAGAGAAAACCGCACCGTCTGCATCCTGCAGGATCTGCAGGGCCCCAAGATCCGCACCGGACGCCTCGACCGCCACGAACCCGTCGAGCTGAAAAGCGGCTCAAGTGTAATCATTACGCCCCGCGACATCGCCGGAACCGCAACGCGTATTTCCACCACGTTCCCCGATCTGGCCAGCGAAGTCACTACCGGCGCACGTATTCTTCTGCGGGACGGTCTCATCGAGTTGCGCGTGCGCACCGTGCGCGGCAAGGATGTGGTCTGTGACATTTTGAACGGCGGAACTTTAGGCGAGCATCAGGGCATCAATCTGCCCGGCACCGCGTTGTCGATTCCCGCCATGACCGAAAAAGATCGCAAGGATCTCGAGTTCGGCCTCAAACACGGTGTGGATATGGTAGCGCTTTCCTTCGTGCGTTCTGCCGCCGACGTGAACATGGTCAAGCAAATCATCATCGGCCACGGCAACGATACTCCCCTGATCGCAAAACTGGAGAAGCCGCAGGCCATCGACCACCTGGAAGAAATCCTCGAAGCTTCCGATGGAGTGATGGTCGCTCGCGGCGATCTGGGCGTCGAGATGGCGCCAGAAAAGGTCCCAGTCATTCAGAAACATGTGATCCGGCGTGCCGGGGTGTGGCGCAAGCCCGTGATCACGGCCACGCAAATGCTCGAGTCGATGATCGAAAACCCGCGTCCCACGCGCGCCGAGGCCAGCGATGTGGCGAATGCCATTTTCGACGGTACCGATGCGGTCATGCTCTCCGCGGAAACCGCCACCGGCCGCTATCCGCGCGAGGCCGTCGCCATGATGTCGCGCATCGTGATCGAGGCCGAGAGCAACATGGGCGAGTTCACGCTGCCCCGCCGCCGCCGCGATCGGCATGGTCTCTCCGTGGCCGAAACCATTTGCGAATCGATCGCGCACGCCGCCGAAGACCTGCCCATGGGCGCCATCGCCGTGTTTACCGAGACCGGCAACACCGCCCGCATGATTTCCAAATACCGGCCGCAGGCCGCCATCTACGCCTTTACTCACAACTCGACTGTGGCCCAGCGCACCAACTTGTACTGGGGCGCGCATCCCATGAAATGCGCCCAGGCGCTTTCCACCGAACACATGGTTCATGTGGCCGAGCAAGAGCTATTGAGCCACGGCCTGCTTAAGCCCGGAGACGTGTTGGGAGTGGTTGCAGGCACTCGCCAGGCTGCCGGTTCCACCAACTTCATGCGTTTGCACGTGGTCACGTCCGCCGAGGTCTCCGCGGCTCTCCGCCCAAGACGCAAACGCACCGCCGCGCGCCAGAAGCTATAATCGCCGAGTATGTCACAGGAATTCCTGTCCGTCGCGATCTGGGAGCCGCAACCTGGCATGGAGGCCGCTGCGCTCGCGACCATCCGCGAACTCAACGACATCGTTTCGAAAAAAGGATACGGCCGCGATCTTCTTTACCGCAGCGGGGATTCCCGCTACGTGCTGCTTCGTTACTGGAACTCCGAGCAGGCCCGCAGCGCCGCGCAAGAGGATCCTGAATTGCTTCGCTGCTGGGCGAGACTGGGAAACGAGATTCAAATCCTGAAAGTTTATGAGAAGCTGGAAGAAGTAGGCGTGTAAGACCATCTGGGAACCCGGCCTTCGGCTTTGCTCAGAGCAGGCTCTCGGCTGCCCAGTTCGTGTGGGGACGGGCACTCTTGCCCGTCCAGCCGAGCACAGCGAGGCGCTCTGGCTGGATTTCGAGGAAAGCGACCGGGTGGAGCAGGCCTTCCAAGCCTGCGTTGAAGGCAGCGGCTAGGATTGGGCTTCGGCCCCTGAGGTACTCAAGCGGAATTTTCCTTGGCAGCCGGCACAGTTTGAGAAGTAAGAACAGGAAGCTCCATCCATGTCCCTCGAATCCAGCCCGCAGGTTTTCACCGATGTCACAGTGGACCCGTTTGTGCGCGGCCTCTTGCATCGCCCCGCCAATCCCAGCGGCAACGGACTTATTCTCACTCACGGCGCCGGGTCGAACTGCCAGGCGCCGCTGCTGATTGCGTTGGCGGAAACTTTCGCCGAGGCGGGCTTCACTGTGCTGCGCTGCGATCTACCCTATCGTCAGGATCGTCCCTACGGCCCGCCGGGACCGGGTGATGCCAAGCGTGATCGCGCGGGACTGAAGAATGCGCTCGCGGCTCTTAAGCGTCACACCGCTGGCCAGGCCTTTCTCGGCGGCCACTCCTACGGCGGACGCCAGGCCAGCATGCTCTGCGCCGAGGCGCCAGCGGACCAGCCGCAGCTGGCGTCGGGATTGCTCTTGCTCTCTTACCCGTTGCATCCGCCTCGCAAACCTGACCAGCTTCGCACGCAGCATTTCTTCCATCTCAGCACCCCAACCCTTTTCGTTGAAGGCACGCGCGATCCCTTCGCCTCGATCGCGGAAATCGAACAAGCCTTGAAGCTAATCCCCGCGAAGACCAAACTCCTGCCTGTCGAAGGTGCCGGTCACGATTTAGGATTCAAAGGCAAGGCCGGGCGGGAATCGTTATCGGCAAAAGTGCTGGCAGATTTCCAGGCGTTTTTCGCGGATTGAAAAGCTCGATCCGTGTAAATCCGCAATCCGTGGCGAAGGATCCTAATTCACCCAGCCCGACTTCGAACCGCCGTTACCCTTGCGCGGATCGTCATCCGGCGGAACGTAGTTGCCGTGCTCGTCGAAATGGACGTCGCGGTCGTGCTTGCGCATATAGACTTCAAATTTCCTTGCCGCCCGCCGCCGCCGCCAGCGGTAGTAGGAATTGTTCAATCCGTACCACCACTCCAAGAGCGAGAACTTCCCCGACATTCCACGAGCGGGCACAAACTTCACGTATAGGTATCCAAAGAGCAAACCACCCAGATGAGCCAGATACGCTGTGCTTCCGCCGCCGCTGATGGCAAAGGCCACGGTCACCACGATCAGGATGAGCACAAAATATTTTGCCTTGATCAGGAAGGGGAACGGAATCATCATGATTTCGTTCTCCCCGAACACCAGGCCAAAAGCCATCAGAATGGCAAAGACGCCGCCGGAAGCCCCCACGGTCACGGTGTCAGGAGTGCTGAGAATGTGCGCGAAAGAAAGAATGATCGTGGTTACAGCAGCTCCCACCACGCCCGTGAAGTACAGCTCCAGGAACCGCCGTGTACCCCACGAGCTTTCGAACGTCGAGCCGAACATCCAAATCCCCAGCATGTTTCCGAACCAATGCCAGAAGCCGGCGTGAATAAAGCTGTAAGTGACAATCTGCCAGATCGCAAAATGGAAGACCGTCATGCTGGGTACGAGGCCGAGATTCAAATACACCCACTGGATGACGGCCCGCGTGCCAAAGGCCGACAGCACCAGAAACACTGCTGTGTTGATTCCGAGCAGCCAGATCACCGCCCGGGTAAACGGGGGAAAGCTCAATGTCATTTCTCGTCCGCGACTGCGCAAGATAGCACGCTCCTCTTAGCAGTAGATACCCAAACTCGGCGTTCCGGCAAGGGCATCAAGGGCAGGATCAGGCGCCCCGCGAAGTCCGCTGCCCTGACTGCCTCAGGGTGACAGGCTTGGCGATGGAGATCCGCACTGCTCTACAGCATTCGCCCCTTGACCTGCGCAGGGGGAAGAATCTAAATATTATGGGTGGCATCGAATGGGAGCGGAGGAATCATGGTTCTTTGTCCCGAATGCGAAACCGATCTGGATGTGGAAGAGGAAGAGGTGGACGAGGGCGAGATCGTCTCTTGCCCCGAGTGTGGCACGGACTTCGAGGTGGTGACTACCAGTCCGCTGGAGCTGAAGGCGGTCGAGGAAGGCTACGTGGAAGAGGACGAAGAAGTGGAGACCGAGGACGGTGACGACTCATAAACCCCGGCACGCCGTTCTGCTTGCGCGCTTGTCTTCTTTCTGCCTGCTGCTGGTTTTCTTTTTCACCGCTCTGGGTCCGCACGCCTTGCCGGCGGCCAATGCTTTTCCCGCGTCCCAGAAGCTGAAACCGACGGATCCATACGCCCTCATTTTCGGAACCGTCTGGGATCCCGACAATCACCCTGTCTATGGCGTAACGGTTAAGATTCGCCGTGTGCCCGATAAAAAACCGAAATGGCAGATCTATTCCGATCACTCCGGTGAATTCGCCCAGCGGGTTCCCGCCGGCAAGGCCGACTATGTAGTCTGGGCTGATCTCAAAGGTGTGAAAACTAAAGACGGCCAACACTTGCATCTGGCGGAACAGGTCCCTGTCCACGTAGAGTATGACGAGCGTGTGGATATTGGTTTGCACCTGACCCGATAGTATGAAGAAGAACGAGTAGAGTCGATTGAGGGGAGCAGATTGAGTAAGGGAAGAATTAAGACTCGCATGACTCGCAGCTTGGCTCTCAAGAATGTCTCCCTCATCGCCGGCGCCGCGCTGCTTCTCGTCGTTTCCGTGGCGGCCCATGCTGCCCCCGACAAGAAAGACAAGGCCCAAGGCCGCCTGCTCTACGGCAAAGTGCTCGACCAGCAGGACAATCCTGTAGTCGGCGCAGTCGTCTACCTGACCAACAGCCGCACCCATGCGGTGAAGACCTACATCGTAGGACAGGAGGGCACCTATCGTTTCCCGGGCCTGTCCACCGTGGACTATGAAGTCTACGCTCAGTACAACGGCCATAAGAGCGAAACCAAGTCCGTCAGCCAGTTCGACGCCCGTTCCCAGGTCTATATCGATCTCAAGATCGACGCCCGGTAAGGCTGCGGCTGGCGAAAAGAGGCACTTGCCATGCAACTTTTGGCGGCTCCAAGGGTTCAATAGGGAAGCGGATACCCTTGTACGGGAGGAAACCTTGAAATTATTGCCTTTGCTTCACAATAAGAATCGTTATGCCTCGGCCGCAGTGTTCGCGATCTTCCTCTTGGTGGCCGCGTCGGCGGTGCCGGCTCGGGCTCAAAAGAGCGCCATGAGCCCTTACCAGGACGAAAAAGACGGAGTCAGCGCCGGCGGCAACTGGATGGAGTTTCAGTCGGAAGACAAGATGACCGCGGCAAAGAAAGTCCGCTTCGAGTTGCTGGCGAACAACTATTTTAAGGAAGACCCGGACTACAAGCCGCGAGTCGAACTCGTCTGCTCCAATGGCAAGTATGAGCACGCGGACTTCAATCTCGGCCTCACCCTGGGAAGGCCCGACTATCCCGGTTTCTGGGGCCAGCCTAAAATGGAAGTCATGGTCCGCATCGATGGAAGCCACGACCACAAAGGCTGGAATTGGGTGCGAGGACGCTCCCTCTCGATGGATAAGGGCACCGTCCGCGGAATGATGGGGGCGCAGGTGTTCAATGTGGAGGTCAGGAGCAGGACCGGCTACAAGATCGCCGAGTTCTCCCCCGCAGGATTGAACCTGGACGAGGTGAAGCACGCGTGCGATCTGACCCCGCATAAACCGTAAGTCCGGCTGAGGTGGGGCATACCATTCCCGCTCACATCAAAAGCGCGCCGTCATCCTGAGGCGCGCTTTTTGCGCCGAAGGACCCCTGTACTCCCAGCCCTTCTACTGCAGCCTCAGGGAGTTCTCCCCGGAACCCCACGGGCTGCTTTTCTCGCGATCGCCTGAACTATTTGGTTTTGGTAACCTTGGACGCTGCCTCCTAAGTTACTTGCGTGCTCCCCAGTCTGCTGTTTCACTGGAATCATTCCTGCGGGCGAGATCGAGGCACGAGGTTAAATCAAGATGGGCGGAACCGTGATCCAAGGAACGGCGTTCCTGTTGTTCGCGGTGGGAGTGCTGATCTACGTAGTCATCCTCTACAACGAACTGGTGCGCCTGCGCAATGACAACGACCGCGCGTGGGCCAACATTGACGTGATGCTCAAGCAGCGTCACGACGAGATCCCCAACCTTGTGGAGACGGTGAAGGGATACATGCAGCACGAGCAGCAGACGCTTGTGGCGGTGACGCAGGCGCGGGCCGCCTCGATGAACGCGGCCAGCATCGGGCAGAAGGCGACGGCTGATCTGGTGATGACGGGCGCGCTGCACGGCCTGTTCGCCGTGGCGGAGAACTATCCGCAGCTCAAGGCCAACGAGAACTTTCTCAAGCTGCAAATGCGCATCAGCGAACTGGAAGAGCGCATCGCCGACCGGCGCGAGTTCTTCAACGACGACGTCAACACCTACAACACACGCATCGGCCAGATCCCCGAGGTTTTTGTGGCCAGCTTCATGAACCTGAAACCGCGCGCCATGTTCCAGGTGTCCGACGAGGACCGCAAGCTGGTGGAGGTAAAGTTCAAGAGCCAAAGCGCGGGGGCCTAAGCGAGGGCAACCCGCTGCCGGCTCGTGTTCATTCTTGATCGAAAAATTCTCTAGCTAGATGTCGCCGTGTTTGCCGCGCGCGTACACGTAGACCAGGGCGAAAGTTGAGCCGCTGTGGCCGTCACGCGGTTCGACGGCAATGACGTGCTGGTTGTCCTCCGTGCCGACCTTCAGTTCGGTGACCGGGCCGGTGTTGTCGCCTTCACACTTCAATTCTTTGGATCCCTTGGAGTCTTTGTCGTCGTCGAAGTCGGCGTGGGCATCGCCACCGTGTTCCTTCGTATGGCATTCGAGAACTTTACCGTACTTCTTCAGGCGCTCGCGGTAGAAGTCAATCACTTTGCCGGGTGCATCGTCGGATTCGTATTTCGCGACCACAATTTTGAATCCGAAGGCTTCGGTGAAAATTCCAAAGTTGACAGGATCGTTCTCCTTCTCACGTTTGGGGCGGGCTCCAGGATACAAAGGGAGTCCGGCCCTCTGGGCGTCGGCATCTTTGCCGAGATGTAAATCGCCGACGGTGCTGCGGACGTCAAAATGATCGTCCTGACTGCCGTCTGATTTCTGGGCCTGGGCGGTGCCGGGAATCGCCATTGCGATAGCGAATGCTGCCATCATGATGGAACGAAACAAGATCGATCGAGTCATAAATTCTCCTTAAGTAGGTCCCTCAAGGGCTAAAGCCCGATCAGAATTGGTAGCCTTTGACGCAGGCCTCAAAAGGCCTGCTCCACCCTCGCAAGACATCCTCATCCTAAATATCCGCATCTCTGCCGTGCAGTCGGACGTACACCAGCGAGAAGCTCGATCCCTTACCTTCCGGCTCGACCTCTACGATGTGCTGATCGTCTTCCCTGCCCGCCTTCAGTTCGGTGTTGCTGCCGTGCTCGCCCTCGCAGGTCAATTCGTGCGAATCGCTTCCAGAACGGTGTCCTCTTTTCGTGTCCAGGTTCAGATGGGACGTGTGACACTCCAGCACGTTGCCGTATTTCTTCAACTGGTCCCTGTAGAACGAAAGCACCTTGGCGGGCGCGTCATCGGACTCGTACTCGAGCGCCACTACCTTGAGGCCAAAACCGAAGCCGGAGATATTTACGTTGGCGCTCTTATCGTTGTGATCGGAATCGTTCTCTTTTCTCAAGCGGGCACCGGGATAAACCGCCAGACCGACGTCGGAAACATCCGCCTGTTTGCTGACGTGGACGCCTCCGACGAGCGTGTTGATGTCGACCTGCTTGTCTTGACCGTTGGCTTCTTTCTTCACGTTCACGCTGCACGCCGGCAAGAGTAATAGAGCCGCGAGGCCGGCTGCGGCAATCACAGATGAAGAGAATTTATTCTTGCGCATGTTAAGGCCCTCCACTGGCGACTCGGACCGGACGCTCGATGCCGGCGCCCCGCCCAGCCACATTCGGAATGCTCACGGGAAGATGCCCGCGGATGGCCATTTCCCCAAACAGCGCCTTGACCGCGCTTAGCTCCGATACCGTCGCATTGGAAAAGGTACACAAATAATTCTCCACCTTGGGGAAGCTCGCGGCAAGGTAAGGGTTGCCCATGGCGACGACAGCAGTCTTCTCCGCCGCGCGATCCAGCAGTTGCTGCAGCAGAGCGCCGGTCGCATCCGCCATAGCAACCGTATTGCCGACTTTGCCCGCGGTCGGCACCACATAAACAGCGGCCACCACGGTCCTGGCTTCGTCCACGGCCTTCAGCACTTCATCGGCCATCCCTGCCGCAATGCGCGGATCCACGTAAATCACGTGCGCGTCCGTAATTCGCGCGCGAAATTCGCGCGCGAAGGCTCGCCCGGAGTCCGTCCTTACGTCGTCGGAGAAGAGCACCGCAACCATCTGATTGCGCGTCTCCTCTGGAGTGGTATACGGAAGCGCGGCCTTCGCGGTTCCCCGATTCTTGAGCGAAGATTTGAGGGGCAGAACTTTGCCATTGTCGCGCACCAGCGTAACTGCGGCATCGGCCACCTGCTGGCCGAAAGCCAGGTTCTGCGGCTTGCCCACGAGGTTGGCGATGGCCTTCACATCCACCATGCGGGCATCTTGCAGACCAAGAGATGCTTTGGCCTTCAGGATCTTGAGCACAGAGTGGTCAAGGCGCTCGCGGGAGATCTCGCCCGACTGGACCGCCTGGAGCATGGCATCGTACGAGGCCGGAAAATCGGCGGGTATAAGCAACAGGTCGCTGCCGGCCTTGAAAGCCTCCACCGCGGCGCGGCCGATATTGCTGGCGAAGAGATGTGTCAGGCCGGCCATATCGAGCGCGTCGGTGACAATGATTCCTTTGAAGCCAAGCTGTTTTTCCAGCAGGTCAGAGACGATCGCTGGCGAAATCGTGGCCACGTGGTTCGGGTCGGGATCGAGTGCAGGCACAGTCACATGCGCCACCATCACGGAATCGACTCCCGCCGCGATGGCCTGGCGAAACGGTGGCAGTTCGATGGAGTCGAGGTGAGCGCGGTCTACGTTGACGCTGGCGACGCCAAGGTGCGAATCGGTAGACGTGTCCCCGTGGCCGGGAAAGTGCTTGACGGTGGTCAACATTCCGCCCGCATGCGCGCCCTTGATATAGGCTGCCGCAAGATCGCCGACTTGCTTGGGATCTTCTCCGAAAGAGCGCGTGTTGATGATGGGATTGTCCGGGTTCGAGTTCACGTCGGCATCGGGGAAAAAATTCCAGTGAATGCCGATGGCGCGCGCTTCTTCAGCGGTGATGCGGCCGAAAATTTCGACGTCTTCCGCCTTGCCATCTCCGCCGAAAGCCATGGCGTGCGGGAATACCGTGGTACCCATCAGGCGCATCGCGGCGCCGCGTTCAAAATCAGCCGCGAACAGCAGCGGCAGCTTCGACTCGCTTTGCAGCCGGTTGAGCAACTCGGCAGCTTCGTAAGGTTCGCTGCGCAGTAGATACGGACCGTCCACATGCACCGTCATGGCAAACGAGCCGACGTGATACTTCTGCATGGCCTCGCGCAGTTGCAGGTATTCCGGATTCTCCACGTTGAGAAAGCTGGCGCGGCACCAGATCATGAACACCTGTCCGACCTTCTCTTCGAGAGTCAGCCTTTGCATCGTCTTCACAGCCCACTTTTCGCCGGCCGAGGTCAGATGAATGGTGCCGGGACGCTGATATTTGTCCTTGTCCTTGGCGGATGCTCCTGCGGTGAGCACGAGACTGAAAAGTAAGAGGGCGAGCGCGCGGTGCATGCAGAAAACGATAGCAGAAATTGCGCAGTGCAGCCGTTGTGTTGGTTTATCCGTGTTCATCCGCGAAAATCCGTGGCAAATGAGTTTTCTATTTTTGCTACGGCTTCGCCCTGAACCTGCACATCGTCCCCGAAGCCGCGCAGCCAGTGAACCTCCGGCTCACGTCGAAACCACGTCATCTGGCGCTTAGCATAGTTGCGATGAGCCTGCTGAGCGGCTTGCAGTGCCTGTTCACGCGTGAGTTCCCCACGCAGGAATTGCACTGCCTGCTTGTAGCCGAGCGAAGACAGCGGTCCAACGGCGTTGCCGTACTTCTCAAGCAGACGCTGTGTCTCTTCGACCAGGCCGGCTTCAAACATCTGTTGTGCGCGGCGGTTGATTCGGTCATAGAGGGCCTGACGGTCGGGATCGAGCCCGAGGCGCACAACGCGAAAGCCGCGCAACGGATCGCGCCCGTGTTGCTGCCAGAGTTCTGTCATCTTCCGGCGCGAGGCGAGGCAAACTTCAATGGCGCGGATGAGCTTGGGCGTGTCGTTGGCATGGATCTTCTCCGCGGCCACGCGATCGAGGCGGCGCAGAATACGATGAAGATAAGTCGAGCCGCGGCTCTCGGCTCGTTCGCGCAATCGCTGGCGCAATTCTTCCGACCGCTGCGGGCCGGGGAAGAGTCCTTCGAGCAGGGCGCGCAGATAGAGTCCGGTGCCTCCCACAAGGATCGGCAGATGGCCGCGCGCTTTGATCTCATCGAGCATTTGCCGCGCCTGGCGGGCGTATTCGCCGGCCGTGACGTGGCTGGTGGGCGCGACGCAATCGAGCAGATGATGCGGAGCGCGCGCTTGTTCTGTCGCAGTGGGCTTGGCCGTGCCGATGTCAAACTCGCGGTACATGGCGACGGAATCGCAGTTCACGATCTCGCCGTGGAAGCGCTCCGCCAGAGCGAGAGAAAGCGCAGTCTTTCCGCTGGCCGTGGGACCAAGCACGACCACTAGCAGCGCTTCAGGCTGCATCGGAGCCACCGTCAGCGCACGCTCCAGTGGATGACCTGCCAGTAGCGAATCAGAGTGAGGGCGAGCAGCAGAAAGGCGATCAGCAACAGGCCGGCAGTTTCCGTGGCATAAATGGCGTGCCGGTGATGCCTGTGGGAATCGTCCTGACGTTGAGCGTTAACCACGACTTTATTGTACGCCGCGCAGAAACCGGCGGGCGCCGTTTACTTACGCGGAGGTCGGGCGCAGCCGCGGCTGGTGCTACACTACGCGTCGTCGGTCTTCTCATGCCCGCTTTCCAAGGTAATCCTTCCGGCAGAATTGCGCGGTTTGGAGTCTTTGAACTCGACCTCGCCGCTGGCGAGTTGCGCAAGAACGGCGCCAAGCTCCGCTTGCAAGAGCAGCCGTTTCAGGTGTTGGCCTTGCTGTTGGAGCGCGCCGGCGATATAGTCACGCGCGAAGAGTTGCGCCAGAAACTCTGGCCTGCCGACACGTTCGTGGATTTCGACCACAGCCTGAACACCGCGGTGAACAAGCTGCGGGAGACGCTGGGCGATTCGGCGTCCAGTCCGCGCTACATCGAGACGCTGGCGCGGCGCGGATACCGTTTCATCGCACCCGTGCAGAGCGCTGTGGAGAAGGGCGGCTCTGAGGCAGCTCATGTGGGGACAGCCACCCTCGGCTGTCCGCCGAGCGCAGCTCGTCAGCAGTCGCCGCAGGATCCAGCAACCACTCTGCATCCTGAACTGGAAGTCCCCATCCCGCGCCGCGGTCTGACACGGGGATTGTTTGCTCTGGTGCAGGTGATGTATGTGATCTTCTATCTGGCAGCGCTATTTCGTCTCCATTCGGTCCTGGCGATCGCGGATTCCTTTTTGCCGGTCTGGGCCGCGACCGTGCTGGTGACGACGGTGATGGTGACCGCCGGCGTCGGAATTCCGCTGCGCTGTTATCTGCTTTCCGCGGTGGGATTCGACTACCAGCGGGTGGGCGAAAAATTCCAGCGGATGTTTCCCTTCATTCTGGCGCTGGATCAGTTGTGGGCAGTAGCTCCGTTCTTGCTGATGCAGAAGATCGGGCTGGGCGCGGCTTTCGCGGCCAGCGCAGGGTTGCTCTACGTGCCGTTTTCCGAGCGGACGCTGATTCGTATGGCTTATGCGAGGCCGCGAGTGCGGGAGTAGAGGTCTAATGGTGGGTGTAATCTTCCATGGAACTAAACTCACGAATTGTGCGTAATCTCGTCTAAGAGGCTGAGCGGCGGTGTGCCTGCCCGGCGGAGGATCTTTATGAAACGCATCGGTCTTGAACGCTGGTTGTTCGGGGTTCTGATTCTCAGCGGCCTGGTTTGCTCGTGGGCAGCGCTGCCGGCGCGGGCTGATGAGTGGTCGAAAACTTATACCCTTACCGGTAAGCCCGATCTGCGCGTGGACACTTCCGACGCCAACATTCATGTCTCCACCTGGAATCAGAACATGATCGAAGCCAAGGTGACAACGTCGGGCTATAAGATCGGCAATAACGGCATCCGGATTGAAGAGCATCAGTCGGGCGATCTGGTCGAGATCAACGTGCGCTTCCCGCACTCCGGTTTTTCGATCGGCTGGGCCGATCATCGCGTCGACGTTAGCATCCACATGCCGCGCGAGGGGCGGGTGGACCTGCGCACCGGCGATGGCAAGATTGAACTCGGCAACTTCAAAGGAGAGATGCGGTTGCACAGCGGAGATGGTTCGGAGGAGATTGACGGCGTAGACGGCAAGCTGCGGGCGCAGACCGGGGACGGCCATATCCGCGCCAATGGCCGCTTTGACGAACTCGACCTCAAAACGGGAGACGGGCGCGTGGACGCGCGGGCGACCGCGGGATCGGCGCTGGCCACGGGCTGGAGGCTGGAAAGCGGCGACGGCACGGTCACCCTGGAAGTGCCGGCAAACCTGGCGGCGGACGTGGATCTGCACACCGGGGATGGCCACATCGATCTGGATATGCCGGTTACGACCGAAGGCAAGATTCGCGAAGGCGAAGTTCGCGGCAAGCTGAATGGCGGAGGAAACTTGCTGATGATTCACACCGGCGATGGCTCGATCCGGCTGCGGAAGAGCTAGCCGGCCACTGCGGTTTCACTGCAAAACAGGATCGCCGATGGTGAACCAGAACCGTTGCCGCGTGTGGTAGAAGAAACGTGGCCAATGGTCACGGTTGCCGCGTGATTCCAGGGAACTATTCCAGTCCTTCTCTTTCTTCTCTGGTAGGGTTGTAATAGAAGCGGAAGCGAAGCGCGAGATATTGTCCTCCAAAATTGCTGGGCAACGCCGGAAATGGGTCCGAGCCCGTGATACCAGCCCAGGCCGCGCGATCCAGCGGAGTGTCTCCGGAGGTGGCTACCAGCTTCATGCCCGCGACTTTTCCATCCTTGGTAATCGCGAATTCGATGATCAGGTTTCCGTGTTTCATCGATGCGGATTCTGGAATCGCGCTGTACCAATTCTGCTTAACATCATGAAGCACACGCTGGAGGTAGGGGCCGAAATCCACCCCTTGCATGTCGCTGAGAACCTCAAGGTTGCCGCTCACCTGGCGCCCACGCGCTCCTGTGCCTAATCCAAAGTCGCCCCCGCTACCCTGGCCTCCAACTCCCGGTTTCGCTGCCCGCGCCGCTTCCTGAATCTGATCGCCCGCCGACATCGAGCGGCCATACTTGCTGAACTCTTTCCTGATGTCCGGCTTCGGCGTTTGCAACTGTGCGATCTGCGGAGCGGGCGCCTGCTGTGGCGCGGGTTGATTCTGCGTCACACCGGCCGATGGCTGAGCGGGCGCTGGCTGCGCCATCTGCGGCGCATTCAATCCCGGCGCTCCCGGAGGCGGGCTCGCCAGGATCTTGCGTAACTCCTTGACATCCAGTTCAGGATGTCGCGACATTGCGATGCGGTCTTTATCGCCAACAATGTTCGTGTTCGGCTTGTGCGGCACTTTTTGCAAGTCCGGCGGCAGTTCCAGGAAAGTCGCGTCTTTGAAGCTGGTCGGATTTTTTTGCCACAACAACCGGGTGCCAGGGAAGGTATTTTTCAAGCCACTCAATCTTTAACATCAGGAAAATCAGAACCATGTGGACGATGATGGAAATCCAAATGGCTTCGCGGCGGCGCGAGCGCGCCAGATCGTCCTGCAACTGGATGAGCAGGTGCGGCACGCGGGCATCGTCATCCAGCGCGCGGTAGGCCGTTTCCCATCCCTGAGCATCGTACAGCCCAAGCTGTTCCGGCTGCGGCTTCTCGGGAGGAGCCACCGGGTCCTGGAATGGAATTTGCGTGATGGGCATGAACTAAATTTGTCCGAGCTGGGCTCGTCCGAGCCAGGCTTGTCCGTTAGAGACAGATTCCCCAGGCTACGTTGCATCCCGCCTTCAGTGGATGACGCAGCAAACCAGCGCGGCCAAGCTACCTTCATTCTCGCATCTTTCCGGGGATTCTGCTCACTTCCAATTAGCGCGGGACTTAGGTGTGTAAACATTTGTAAAACGCGCAAATGTCGCTCGATCGGGAGTCTGATCGATGCGATTTAGCCGCGCTCAGGACCTTCCCTTGGCTATTCCTGCAAGTCCCACTCTCTTCCCATGCTCGCGAATCGCAGCCACAATATCGAGCGCAAGGGCGAGAGCGCGCTGGCCGTCTTCAAGCGGCACCACCGGTGTGGAGCGCTGCCGCACCGCGTGCAGAAACGACCTCAATTCCGCGTGCAAAGGTTCTTCTGAAGTCACTACAGGCTTGGCCACTTTGATCTGCGGGTTGACGGTGGGTGCGCCCGCCGCCGCGGCATCGGTCCCGACGGTGAACACGAGCACTTCCTGGCGCCCATAGTCGACCGAGACATACTGCTGGGGCTGGAAGAATCGCAGCTTGCGCACGCGCTCAGTGGAGACGCGGCTGGCGGTGAAGTTGGCCACGCATCCCGATTCGAATTCCAGCCGCACGTTGGCGATGTCAACTTTGCCGGAAAGAATGGGCAAGCCGACCGCGCGAACTTCTTTCACCGGAGAATCGGCAAAAGAGAGCACGATGTCGAGGTCGTGGATCATCAGGTCCAGCACCACATCGACATCGAGCGAGCGCGGAGTAAACACGCTCAGCCGGTGCACTTCGAAGAACATCGGCTGTGTCAGCAGCGGGATGGTGGCGCGCACCGCGGGGTTGAAGCGCTCGAGATGTCCCACCTGCGCAACGCGCTTGTGAGCGGCGGCCAACTCCACCAGTTCATTCGCCTCGGCCAGCGACGCCGCCAGCGGCTTCTCGATCAGCACATCGATCCCGGCTTCCATGAGCGCGCGGGCCGCTGCCAGATGATGCACCGTCGGAGCCGCCACCGACGCCGCACGAATTTCGCTGTGCGTGGTCAGCATCTGCTCGACGGAACCGAAAGCCCGGCAGCCGAATTCGCGCGCCACCGCGTCGGCGCGGTCAAGGTTGGGATCGACCACACCCACCAGTCGAACCGGTTCGCCCTGCTGTTCCAGCTCTTTGTAGACGCGCGCGTGGTTGCGTCCAAAGACGCCCACCCCCACCACCGCCACGGAAATCGGATTGTCAGCGTGCAGGAAGGACTCTCGGCCGGCTGGTTGCCAGCAGGAACAACAAATTGTAAACGTAAAGCCGGGAAAGAGCATCTGGAAGAGATTGAGTAATCTTGCAATCGGGCGATTGCTCGATTGGAACGCCTTATGCGTTAAAGTCTTTCAATTGCCCAATGATCCGATCACCCAATCGCCCAATTGTGAAGGAGCCTCACGACATGCGAACCATCGCGCTGCTTACTGTTTCCAACATCTTCATGACTTTCGCCTGGTATGGCCACCTGAAATATCGCGAGGTGCCACTATTCAAGGTGATCGTGATCAGTTGGATGATTGCCTTTTTCGAGTATTGTTTCCAGGTGCCGGCCAACCGCATCGGTTCCTACGAATTCAGCGCGGCACAACTGAAGACCATTCAAGAGGTGATTACGCTGGTGGTCTTCTCCGTGTTCTCTGTCCTCTACCTGAAGCAGCCGGTCCGCTGGAGCCACGCCGTCGGCTTCGCCATGATCGTGGCTGCGGTGGCAGTGATCTTCAAGCAATGGTGAGCGAATTGTTGATTGGGCAATCGGGCGATTGTGCAACTGAAATGCGCTTGCAGGTAAGGGTTTTCAAATTACCCAATGACCCGATTGCAAGATCACTCAATGTCTTTGGGCTTTCTTCAAGATGGCGATCTGCCCGGCGTGATAAAGCTCGTGCTGCGCGACTCCGTGCAGCATGAAATAGAAATCGTATCTCTTCCCGGGCACGCGATCGCGCAGGCGCGACTCAGGCAGCGCCGCAACCATCTTCACCAGCACATCGTGAGTGCGCTTTGCCTGAGCAACCGCCTTGCGCCACGCTGTTTGAGTTGCGCGCTGTGGAACAAGCGGGAAATTCGCTGTGCCTTCGGGCTGCCATTTCTCCCCGCGCAACCGGCGGCAAGCTGCCGCCTCCCAGACCGCGATGTGAAGCACAAGTTCCCATATGCTGTGAACGCCGGGCAAAGGCTTGGCCGCAGCCGTGGCGGCTTCCACATCTTGTAACAGTTCAAGCAGAGCAGGACCATGCCAGGCATCGCCTTCAAAAGCGCGGCGAAGCTGGTCGGCAATGAGGGCGGGTTCGGAGCTTGGAGAAACCATATCTCTTTAACTTCCTTCCTGGGAACGTATCAGAGTTCACACCAGTGGTTTCGGGAAGGGCACGGCTTCAGGAGCCTGCCCTGAGCGAAGCCGAAGGGTGCCGCCCAGCGCCAATAAAGACACGGGCTTCAGCCCCTGAGGTTGCAAACTGCAACCTCAAAGAAAGGACTATTCAATCCCAGGTCCCGATCAAGCTGGTCAGGCCTTGTCAGCCACAACCGCGATCCCCGCCGCGTTCGCCGCGTCGAGAATTCTATCTCCATCGAGCAGCAAACACTTTCCCGCATCCAGCGCGAGGCAACTCGCGCCAGCCGCTTGCATGACGTCGATGGTCTTCACTCCGATCACAGGGACATCAAACCGCATATCCTGATTGGGTTTTGCGATCTTCACCACGGTGAGGGTGCGGGTGAGCGTGGAAGCGTCGCCCTGCAGCGAGCCCATGATGCGCCCGGCGCGCTCGATCGCGGCGTCGGTGCCCTCCATGGCTTCGACCGCCACGCAAGCCGTTTCAGCGATCACGACCGTCTGGCCAATGTCATGCTGCGCCAGCTGGCGGGCCACGGCGCGGCCGTAGTCGATGTTCTTGCGTTCCTGCTCGGTAAGCCCGCGGCGCGTGAGCACGCCTTCTTTTACTAGCAACGGTTCGAGCAGCCCGGTGGAATTCTCCAGCGTGATGCCTTCCTCGGCGAGTACTTGAGCCACTGCGCCGAGCAGGCTGTCGGTGTTGCGCGTGACCAGTGACAAAAGGAGCTTGGCCATCCGCCAGTCCGGCCGTATCGCGGAAAAAATCTGTTTGTGCTTTACCTGCCCGGCCATAATGGCCCGACGCACGCCTTCCCGCTGAAAAGTTTCGATCAGCTTCGAAAGCTCCCCCAGCGACAGCCAGTGAACCGAAACCGCGCCGCGATCCTCGATCTCCGGAGAAGCTTCTTCCTTAATCGCGGCCACGACCACGTCGTATCCCTGAGCGCGCGCGGCGTCGAGCACGAGGAAGGGAAACTTGCCGTTGCCAGCGATGAGCCCGAGTTTTTTGTTGTGGGAAGGCATGAACTGATCGCGCATCGATTTACCTACGGTGGGCTAGCCGTCGTAGACTTCGCGGCGGTGCGCGACGCGGGTTATGCTCACGCGTGCGGCCGAATCGTCGATGGAGAAGACTACGCGCCAGTCCCCTACTCGTATGCGCCACTGGTCTTTATAGCCTTTGAGCTTCTTGCATCCTGCGGGGCGCGGATTTTCGGCCAGCGCCAGAATCCTGCGGTCGATGCGGCTAAAAACGGCATCGTCGAGGGCGTCCAGTTCTTTCTGGGCGGACGATTTGATGACGACGGAGTAGTTAGCCACGCGATTGGCTGCGCTTCAAGCGACTGCTGCGGTATTGCTCGTAAGGCACGCTTTTTTCCTTGCGGCGCGATTCGGAAATAAGGCCATCCCAGAAGTCTTCCCAGATGGCCCCGTGCTTTTTGAGGTCGATCTGCACGGCCACGCGGTGCCCCTTGTCGTCCGTAAGGAATTGAATCCCAGTCACAGCGGCCTCAGCTCTTGGCATACGTTCATTATCTCGCAAGGATAGGCGGCACGGGAAGCCGAGTCAACAGCGGAACGGAGCAAGCTCGGGGGTGAAACCCCAACAGAAAGACGCGGAGTCAGTCTAGCACTCGGCCTTCATTGAGTACCCACCCTCGTTGGCCATTGAGCGCTAACGCTGCTTACGCCAACGATCTTCCAAATTGATCGGGAACGGTGTTTAATCTTGCGACGTGAGTTTTGCTGGCCTGAGCAGTTCAGATGCGTACTGGTCAATAGCCGACAAGAACACCATCACGTCATCAGTGGGGCAGACCTCTTCTTGTGATGGAATACAAATATGAAGTTCAGATGCCCTATCGGCCAGTCTTGTTAACCTTTCGGGGTCATTCGGACCCAGCCGAATCGCTGTAAACATGTAGAGAATCGAAAGGGCTGTACACAGCTCTGGGTCACTGCCCAGTGTCATGGCTTCCTGCTCGATCAGATGTTTGTTCACCTCAAAGAATGCTCTGCCATCTTCATTACTGGCTGACTCTAGGAGAATCCAATGCAAATATTCCGGCGCATAGAAACTTGCTCTGATCTCCCCATGAAGGTCGATACTTCACCCAACAACCTAAAAATGCCAAGGCGTAGTTTCCAGTCAACTTCGTCTGCCAGGTATACGGGATTGTCGTGGGCCATGATTCACCTCAGACAGCGCGCGGGCGGGGTGGCCAACACCTTCCAGAAAGTAAGTATAGCGACGCTGGTAGTTGTCGAGCGAAAAATCGCCATAACGCTGACTGACCGGATCCCGGCGCTCTCGACGAAAGCATCGGCGGTTGACCTTACTTAATGATCCCACGCTCCGACGCCTCGATGAACCGGATCAGCATATCCACATCTTCGCCGCGGTCGGTCTCGGACTTCAGCTTCTCCAGCGCTTGCGAGGTGTTCATCTTCGACGCCAGCAGAGTCTTGTAAGCATGATGAATCTTACGGATGCGCTCCTTCGAAAAGCCGCGGCGCTCGAGGCCGACTTTATTCATGCCATACGCGTGCGTGTCGCGCGCGGCGGAGGTCATCGAAAACGGCAAAACATCCTGCGTGATGGTGGTCCCGCCGCCGATGTAGGAGTGAGCGCCGATGCGCACGAACTGATGCACCGGGCAAAGAGCGCCGACCACCGCCCACTCTTCCACCGTCACATGCCCGCCCAGCGTCGCGCCGTTCACCAGCATGCAGTGGTCGCCGATCACGCTGTCGTGCCCGATGTGTGCGTACGCCATGATCAGCGTGTGGCTGCCAACTTTAGTGAGGCCGCCGCCTTTCACTGTGCCGCGGCTGATGGTGACGCACTCGCGAATCTCGTTATGGTCGCCGATCTCCAGCCGCGTCGGCTCGCCCTTGTAGGTAGTGTCCTGCGGCGCCATGCCAATGGCGCAGAACGGAAAGAACCCGTTATCCGCGCCGATTCTCGTTGGTCCCTCGATGGCGACGTGCGACACCAGATGACAGCCCTCGCCAAGTTCGACCTCGGGACCGATCACGCAATAAGGCCCGACCTGGCACGATGCCGGCACCTTGGCTCGCGCATCGATGATGGCTGTGGGATGTACATTCATGATCGAGTCATTGAATCATCGGGAGATCGACTCATCGCGCCCGGCCGCGCCCCGGTTCATTCCGCGGCTGCACCCTCGCCAGCGCCATCAGAACCCTGGCCACGCCCGCGCGAGCTGTCGATGAGCTGGCAGGACACGATCGCCTCCGCCACTCGTTTGCCATCCACGTACGCGACGCCCTGCATTCTCACCGCGATCATCCGTGCCACGGCCCGCCAGCCCTTCACTTCCACCTCAATCCGCAGCTGGTCGCCGGGGCTCACGGGACGCCGAAACTTCGCCCGCTCAATCCCCGTGAACACCATCACCTTGTCGGTTCGATCTTCCACCTCGGTGAGCAGCAGCGCGCCGCCGGCCTGCGCAATCGCTTCCACAATCAGCACGCCCGGCATGATGGGCAATCCCGGGAAGTGGCCGTTGAAAAAGGGTTCGTTGATGGTGACGTTCTTGATGGCCACGATGCTTTCCTTGCGTTTCAACTCCAGCACGCGGTCAATCAGCAGAAAAGGATAGCGGTGCGGCAGAATTTTCAGGATGTCGTGAATGTCGAGCCCGCGGCCGCTGCGGTCATCCGGAGGAGTGCTCTCGCTCATAGCTCGTGTAAATCAGTGTTCGTTGAATAGAGACTCGTCTGAATCAAGTTCGTCTCAATCAGCCTGAAGATTATACTGTACCCCATTGCATTCACGGCGGAGCGGCAACCCTAGGCGTGTCTAAGTTTGCGAGATGCTCGTGTGGGGACAGCCGCCCTCGGCTGTCCGTCGAGCGAAGCTCGACGGCTTCTCCGTCAAGACCGGCAAAACTGAGATACTACCCAACCAAAGCCAGCGAGAGGAACCGTGCCCGTTAAGAAAACAAGAGAATCGGCAGTAGCCCCGCAAGCCGCCTGGGCCGATCGCCTGCGCTATTTCTCCCAGCATCAGGCCCGGATAGTCGCGACCACTCGCGATCTCGTCGAAATCGAATCCCCCAGCGACAACAAGCAAGCGGTCGACCGCCTGGCCGCCTTCCTCGCGCCCAAGTTTGAAGCGCTCGGCGGATGTACTCAACACCATCGCAGCAACGATTTCGGCGACAGCTTGCAAATCGATTTCGACGGCGAGACCCATCGCAAGCCGGTCCTGCTGCTCGGCCACTACGACACGGTTTATCCGTTAGGCACGCTGGCAAACATGCCGTGCAAGATCGAGAACGGCCGCCTGCTCGGTCCGGGCGTTCTCGACATGAAGTCAGGCATTGCGCTCATGCTCCATGCCATCGAGGCGCTGCGAGCGTGGCATGGTGCACTGCCGCGGCCAGTCACGGTCTTTCTGGTTTCCGATGAAGAGGTGGGCAGTTATTCTTCGCGAAAGATCACCGAAACATTGGCGAAAGAGTCCGCCGGAGTACTGGTGCTGGAGCCTGCCGCGGGCCTGCGAGGCGCGGTCAAAACTGCCCGCAAAGGCGTGGGCGAATATAAGTTGCGCGTCAAAGGTGTAGCCGCGCATGCGGGACTCGATCCCGGCAAAGGACACAGCGCAATACTAGAGCTGTCGCGCCAGATCGCCGCAATAGCGAAGCTCAACCATTTGCGCCAGGGCTTGTCGGTAAACCCCGGCGTAATTCAGGGAGGAACACGCACGAACGTGATCGCGGCCGAGGCGTCGGCCGACATCGACGTGCGCATCAAGAGCGCGAAACAAGCCTCCGGCATCGACCGCAAGCTGCGTTCCCTCAAACCGTTCGACAAGCGCTGCAAACTCGAAATGACGGGCGGCATCAACCGCCTCCCCATGGAGCGAACGGCCGGAGTGGCCGCGCTCTACAAGAAAGCTCACGACATTGCCAGCCAGGTTGGATGGAAACTCGACGAAGCGTCCGTGGGCGGCGGCTCCGACGGAAACTTTACCGCCGGCATGGGCATCCCCACTCTCGACGGCATGGGCGGCGTCGGCGAGGGCGCGCACGCAGTGCACGAGTTCATCGTCATTTCCGAATTGCCGCGCCGCGCCCTGCTGCTCGCAGGAATGATCGAGAGTGTTTGAAGAACTACTCCTTGGGCGCCAGAACCAGAAAGTAATCCATCTTGTCGCCCTTCACGAAGTCATACTGTTCCAGCAACCGGTAGCCCGCTTGCGTAGCCTCACGCAGCACAACGTCGCGGCCCACACCGTGATTCTCGCCGTTTCCATTCCGGTCGATGATCCCAACCCTCGCCCCCGGACGCAGCGCCGCCTGCAGGTTCCGCAACAGAGCAACCGGCTCCGCAACTTCGTGGTACGTCTTCAGCAGCAGAACCGCATCCACCGCACCCGCGGGAAGAAGAGGGTCGTCGGCTTTACCAAGAATAGTCTTCACATTGTTCAACTTCTCCTTCTTCGCGCGGCCGTCGACATAACGGATCGATTCCGGATTGATGTCAACGGCGTAAACCACTCCTGCCGCGCCCACTCGCCGCGCCGCCCGCACCGTGAACCAGCCTGATCCGGCTCCAATGTCAGCCACAGTTTTTCCGGGCACGACACCCAGAATGTCCATGACGCGATTGATTTGCAGACGCTCATCCCGCCCCTGCGAATCGAAAATGGAAAGGTCTCCGGTGTACGGTTCGCTGGTCTTGCGATGTTCGCCCGTCGCGGCGGCCGGGACCTGAGCGGAACTTTGAGCGTAAACGAACGATAGAGCCAGGCACGAAACCAGCAGCGCCAGCACGAGACCACGACGTTTGAGAATCACCACAAACCTCCGGGAAACTGCGCTTCTGAGGATAGAGGATAGACTGCGACCGTGCGCCATGGTGAGCGCCGCAAAAATTCAACGCCGCGGCCGGATTGCGGCAACCGTCCTTTGACTCCCAACATGGCTTGGCCTAGACTTTTCGCAGGGACTTCGGGTAGCGTGCTCCGCTCTATCTGGAGCCTGCGAAAGACCCTGTGGAGGACGTATGGGTGAAGGTCTTTTTCAGCCGTTGCACCTGATTCTGATCATAGCGATCATTCTTCTGATCTTCGGCACCAGTAAGTTCTCCGCGCTCGGCAAGGGTATGGGCGAAGGCATCCGCAACTTCAAAGCTGCCATGAAAGAACCCGAAGAGAAAAAAGAAGACAAGAAAGAAGAAGAAAAGAAGTCCTAAGCTTCCATGAAACTGCGTTTGCAACTCGGACCTCGTCTCCGCAAGCTGAGCAAGATGCATCAGAGTCGCGAAGCGATGGCATTCAGTAGCCCCGCACGTAAGTGCGGGGAAGGCAAGTAGGAGAGAACCAAGTCCCGTCAGAGCCTGCCCTGAGCGCAGCCGAAGGGGACGGCACACAGCCGAGCCTCAACTAACTCCGCAATTCACAACGCCCCGCGCTCTCGCAGCAACCGATAAACCAGCGCCACCGGCAGCCCCACCACATTGCTGTAGTCGCCTTCGACGCGCGGAATCCACCGCGAAGCCACGCCCTGAATCGCGTAAGCCCCTGCCTTGTCCATAGGTTCGCCGGTAGCGATGTAGTCGCGAATCTCGTCGGAGGAAATCTCGCCCATGGTCACCAAAGTAGTTTCGGAAGCGGTCTGGGTGTGACTGGCCACTGACCACTGACTAGCCACTGGTCCCACAACGCACACTCCGGTGATCACCGCATGCGTCCGCCCAGACAACAATCTCAACATACGTGCAGCATCCTCTGCGTCGCGAGGTTTCCCGAGAATGATGTCATCGACCACAACGATAGTGTCTGCGCCGAGCACATATTGCTGTGGATTGCTTTGAAAAACCGCCAGCGCCTTTTCCCGCGCCAACCGCTCCGCGCACTCTCGCGGAGATTCCCCGGCAAGCGGCGTTTCATCGATCGAAGCGCGTTGCACCGTGAACGGAATCCCGGCGTTGCGCAACAACTCCTGGCGCCGCGGCGAGGCGGATGCAAGAACAATCGTCACGGAAATTGATTCTATCGGAATACGCTCCAGGTCATTCAATTAGCACTCTTCGCGTGCTCCGCGGCTTTTCTCACAGACCTCCGCGTTTAAGGCTTTTGAATTAAGACTCAGCCGAAGTGAGGACCGCTCCCCGCCTGTTAAGATTAAAGGTTAAGTCTGAAACCTCTCAAGAGCAGTGGCCGGCTCCCGGTTGCCAGTTTCGATTCGGTCTGACTGGCAACCAGCAACTGGCAACTGGCAACTGATTCTATGGACGCCGCGTTCCTCCGCAACTTTGCGATCATCGCGCATATCGACCACGGTAAATCCACGCTGGCGGATCGCCTGCTGGAGTTGACCGGATCGCTCACCGCGCGCGAGATGCAGGCCCAGGTGCTCGACTCCATGGACCTGGAGCGCGAGCGCGGCATCACCATCAAGGCCCACGCCGTCCGCATGATGTACACCGCCCACGACGGCCAGACCTACCAGCTCAATCTGATCGACACCCCCGGCCACGTGGATTTCTCCTACGAAGTCTCGCGCTCGCTGGCCTCGTGTGAAGGCGCTCTGCTCATAGTCGACGCGTCGCAGGGAGTGGAAGCCCAAACCCTCGCCAACTCCTACCTTGCGATCAATCACGGCCTCGAAATCATTCCGGTCATCAACAAGATCGATCTGCAAAGCGCCGACATCCCGCGCACCAAAGAAATGATCGAAAGCGCCGTCGGCCTTGACGCTTCCGATGCCGTGCTCATCAGCGCCAAGACCGGGCAGGGCGTGCCTGACGTGCTGGAAGCGATTGTGAAGCGCATTCCGCCGCCGAAAGGAAATCCTGACAGCCGGCTGCAAGCGCTGGTCTTCGATTCCTGGTTCGACGCCTACCGCGGCGTAGTGATACTCACCCGCGTCTTCCAGGGAACCCTGCGCAAGGGCCAGAGAATTCGCCTGTGGTCGAATGGAACCACCTTCGACGCGGAAACTCTCGGCGTGCTCACGCCCAAGCCGGTGGAGATTGACGAATTGAAAGCGGGCGAGGTCGGATTTCTCATCGCGAACATCAAGAATGTCGCCGACACGAAGATCGGCGACACCATCACCGACGACGCCAACCCCGCCTTCGAAGCCCTTCCCGGCTTTGAAGAGATCAAGCCCATGGTGTTCGCCGGACTCTATACCGTGGACGCGCACGAGCACACCCGCCTGCGCGAAGCTCTTGAAAAACTGCGCTTGAACGATTCGTCCTTCTTCTTCGAACCGGAAAGCTCCGTGGCGCTGGGCTTCGGCTTCCGTTGCGGCTTCCTCGGACTCCTGCACATGGAAATCATCCAGGAGCGTCTGGAGCGCGAGTTTGCCCTCGAACTCATTACCACCGCGCCCGGCGTGCGCTACAAGATCTATAAAACCGACGGCGTAATGATCGAGGTCGACAACCCCTCGCGCTGGCCCGATCCCAGCGAGATCGCAAAAATCGAAGAGCCGGTGATTCTCGCCACCATCCTCACCAACGAAGAGTACGTCGGTGGAATCCTCAAGCTGGTCGAGGACAAGCGCGGCAAGCAGAAAACCTTCGAGTACGTCAGCTCCTCGCGCGTGATGTTGCATTATGAGTTACCGCTGAATGAGATCGTGCTCGATTTTTACGATCGCCTGAAGTCCGTCTCCCGCGGCTACGCTTCGCTCGACTATCACCTTGCGGATTATTGGGAGTCGCCCATGGTCAAGCTCGACATACTTGTCGCGGGCGAGCCGGTGGATGCGCTCTCCATAATTGTCCATCGCGATTTTGCCTACGACCGCGGCAAACTGCTGGTCTCCAAAATGCGGCAGCTCATTCCCCGGCAAATGTTCGAGGTGGCGATACAGGCTTCCATTGGCGCGAAAATCATCGCCCGCGAAACCGTTTCCGCCATCCGCAAGAACGTCATCGCCAAGTGCTACGGCGGCGACATTTCGCGCAAACGCAAGCTGCTCGAGAAACAGAAGGCAGGCAAAAAACGAATGAAGCGCATCGGCCGCGTCGATATACCCCAGGAAGCTTTCCTGGCTGTTTTAAAGGTCGGCGAGGACAGCAATTAACGAAGGGAATAATTTCCGGTTTGCCCGTGACTCGGGCGGAAATCCCGAGAACACGCTATGATCCGTTGCGAACTAGGTCACTTCTGCGGATAGGCGAACCACCCTCCGATGCACGCTGCGAACGCCAGGTGCGCAACCTGTTTTGATGCCTTACTTGACTTCATCGGGGTCGCGGCCCAAAATAGGCCGCACGGATTTTTAACTATTCGGCGTATTCATTCCAGAGAGCCTATTTATCAACCAAGGAGACCAGCATGAAGCGACTCACCTTTTGCATGGTGCTGCTTGTGGGCGTGTGCGCCGCATTCGTGCCACCAGCGGTTGCCCAACATGAGCATCCCGCAGGCGACCCGAGCAAACTCGGCAAGGTGAGTTTCCCCGTTTCCTGCGAACCATCGGTTCAGCCGCAATTCAGCAGCGCGGTGGCGATGCTCCATTCCTTTTGGTACGAGAAAGCCAGCGATACCTTCGCTGCTGTAGCGCAAAAAGATCCCGCGTGCGGCATGGCGTACTGGGGAATTGCCATGACGTACTACCATCCGATCTGGCAAGCGCCTGGACCGGCTGACCTGAAAGCGGGCGCGGCGGCTGCGGAAAAAGCAAAGTTAGCCGGCGCCAAGACGCAGCGGGAGCGGGACTACATTGCCGCCATCCAGACGTTTTACACCGACGCCGACAAGCTCGACCACCGCACTCGCGCGCTGGCTTATGAAAAAGCCATGGACCAGTTGCAAGCGCGCTACGCTGACGACCATGAAGCGGCCATTTTTCATGCGCTCGCACTGCTCGCCACTGCGCCTCCCACGGACAAGACCTATGTGAATCAGAAAAAGGCTGGCGCGATCCTAGAGCCTCTGTTTGTGGAAGAGCCAGAGCATCCCGGCATAGCCCACTACATCATTCACGCATACGACTATCCGCCACTCGCGCAGGGAGCTTTGGATGCGGCAAGACGTTATGCCAAGATCGCGCCCGACTCGCCGCACGCGCTGCACATGCCATCACACATTTTCACCCGGCTCGGCCTGTGGCAGGAGTCCATTGACTCCAACCTCGTGTCGGCAGCGTCGGCCCAGAAAAACAATGCTCCCGGCAACGAGCTGCACGCGAAGGATTACCTGATCTACGCGTACCTACAAGGGGGCCAGGATCGCGAGGCGAAAAGAGCACTGGATGCGCCACCACCGGGCCGTCCTGACGATCCGCAATATATGAACTGGCTCTACGCCATGGGTACTTCGCCCGCCCGCTATGCTGTAGAACGACATCGCTGGGACGAAGCCGCTGCGTTAACCGTGCCGCCAAACACCTTTCCCGGCGGGCGGTGGGCCTGGACCGAAGCGAATCTGCACTTCGCACGGGCCCTCGGCGGGTCACGTACGGGCAAAACGGAAGCAGCCCGCAAAGACGTAGAGCAGCTCACATCGCTTCGTGACACGCTTACCCTGGGCAACGACAAATACTGGGCCGACCAACTAGACATCCAGCGCGAGAGCGCAACTGCCTGGATTACTCTGGCTGAGGGCAAGGGCGAAGAGGCCCTCCGGCAGATGCGTTCTGCCGCCGAGCACGAAGACAGAACGGACAAGCACAATGTCACTCCGGGGGTCATCGTGCCGGCTCGCGAACTGCTTGGCGAGATGTTGCTGGAATTGAAACAGCCGGCGCAAGCGATGACCGAGTTCGAAGCCACGCTACGCACCGCCCCAAATCGTTTCAACGCGCTGGCCGGCGCCGCGCGTGCGGCCAAGCTTTCGGGCGATCAAGAGAAGGCGAAAACATACTATGCCAAGCTCCTGGCCATCTGCCAGCATGCCGATGGAGACCGGCCGGAACTTCAAGACGCACGCTCGCTATTGGCCCAGAAATGAGCTGGTGCTCGCCTAGCCGCAGGTGAACGAACTGGCAAGCCAAGACGACCTGAACGGGGCTTGGCCAGAGTTATGGAAGTATCGTCGGCAACTCGGAAACTATCCAGACACGGGCCTCTGGGATTTTGGCTCTACTCACGCCCAAACGCTTCAGTTAGTGCTTAATGGTGGTTTTACGCCGCTCAGAGACACGGAATTCGAAAGGTCCGAAACCCCCAAATGTGCAAATCTCTAAAGTGGGAATAGGACGGCTTTCCGCGGGTCCCGCCGATGTTAATGCCAAGTGAATTGTCTAACTGGTTACTATTCAGGGCTTTAAGGGGCAGAGGCCCTGGGAAAGCAGATCGCTCCGATCATTTCTTTCGTTTGGAAAATCTAGTTCGGCCAGCATTCCACAAGCTTTTCCACAGCACGACCCCGGAGGTGCAACTCGAATCGCCTAAACCACTTACCCAGCTAAACTACAGGCATCCCTGTAATCCAAACTACAGGGACTCCTGTAATCCTTTCACATTACTCCTCCGGAGCCATGTCGCCGCCATCGGCCATCATCTCAAATCGCGTGCAGGTCTTGCGGAAGGCCAACATCAGCTTGCCCGTCGGCCCGTTACGTTGCTTGGAGATGATGATCTCCGCTTTCCCCTGCACGTCAGGATCGCCCTGTTTGTAGACTTCTTCGCGGAAGATGAACATCACCAGATCGGCGTCCTGCTCGATCGATCCCGATTCGCGCAGATCGGAAAGTTGCGGACGATGGTCGCCGCCCCGGCTCTCCGGAGCGCGGCTCAACTGCGAAAGCGCAACCACCGGCACACTGAGTTCCTTGGCCAGCGCCTTCAGCCCGCGCGAAATCGCCGACACTTCCTGCGTGCGGTTTTCGTAACGTTTGCTTCCGCCCGACATGAGCTGCAGATAATCCACGATGATCAGGTCCAGCCTGCCCTGCTGCGATTGCTTCAAGCGCCGCGCCTTGGCGCGCATCTCGCTCAACGAAATGCCAGGCGTGTCGTCGATGAAGATCGGAGCGTGCGCCAATTGCTCCAATGCCCGGGACAGCTTGCGCGTGTCATCTTGAAAGAATGTTCCTGTCCGCATCCTGTGCGCGTCAACCTCCGCCGTCGACGATAGCAAGCGCAACAGCAGCGCCTCGCGCGACATTTCCAGAGAAAACACTCCCACCACTTGCTGGTCTTTGATCGCGGCATTCTCCGCGATGTTCATGGCAAATGCCGTCTTGCCCATCGAAGGCCTCGCCGCAATGATCACCAGGTCCGAACGTTGCAATCCGCTGGTCATCTCATCCAGATTGTCGTAATGCGTGGCCAATCCGGTAATGCGTTGGCCTCGCTGCAACAGGGCATCGATCGAGCCGAACGATTCGCGGACAATCTCCTGCACGCCGATGAAGCCGCGCCCGATGCGTTTCTCCGAGAGCTGAAAGATGGCAGCCTCGGCGTCGCTGAGCACTTCCTCGGCGGTATCGGATTGATCGGCCGCCCGCGCTATCGCCGTATTCGCCGCGTGAATCAGCCCCCGCAGCAGCGCCTTGTCGCGTACGATCTTGACGTAGTGCTCGATGCTCGGCCGGTCGGGAACGCCATCCAGCAGGCTCGACACGTAGCCCACATCCCCGATCGCCTGCAGGTCCTTGTGCCGATCCAGTTCCTCGATCAGCGTAATCATGTCGATCGGCCGCGACGACTCCGCCAGATCGACCATGCGCCCATAAATCCGCCGGTGCGAATCCAGCGAAAAATCTTCAATACGAAGATGTTCGGCAGCCTGGTTATAGGCAAAGTTATCCAGCAGGATCGCGCCCAGAATCGAGCGCTCCGCCTCTACGTTCGCAGGAAGAGTGCTGATGTTGTAATCGGTGGTCGCCATTTGTCCGACCTGAACTTTGCCCCAATCTCCCGCCTAGCATAAGCGAACAAACAGCGAAATACCAAATGAATTTGTGCAGAAGCTGTGAACCCAACCGTTATCTTGTGGAAGTCCCGCGAAAACCGGTCCCTAACAGAAAACAAGTACTCGGAGCGAGTAGAAGTAGGTGTGGTTGATCCGCGCAAATCCGTGAAAATCCGTGGCGAAGATGCTCTCAAAAACAAATGCGGCCCGGACCAGCCATCCGAGCCGCATCGTTCGTGGATCTCTCTTCTTGCCTTCCCGCCGCTAGGAGCAGCGGGACGACGGTACTGGTCCGACAGCGCTCACGCGGAGTGCCACTTTTACCAGTACTGGCTGCAGACGCGTGATTCGGTGAATCACTTCCCTGCAACCCCTGCGGTAGCCAGCTGCCCAGCCCACTCGAGAGCGGGCTGTGGAGGAGGCCGCAATGCCCGGGCAACCGGCACGCACTCACGCGCGTTTCCGAATTTCCCCTGGCAATTCACCCTCGAGAATTGCCAGTCTGCCACCGGCGTCACCGCAATCATCAGTTGGCAAGCGTTGAGGTTTGCCACGTATTCGGTGAACCCACTCTGGTACGGAATGTTTCGAGCCGCAACCGAAAAACATTTCCCGCTTGTGCAGAAACTGTGGACGACGATTCTTCCCTGTGGAAAGCTGAGGAAAACCAAGAACGAAACTCCCCGCGCCGCGTGGAGCTCAACCCAGATTCAACAACGTAACGATGTAAAAAATCTCCCGCTGCCGGCCCGAGCCGCAGAACCGCTCCTGGAGTCAATTCCTGCATTCGTCCCGGCTGGGCGTGAGTTTATCCCGGCAGCCCGATTTTTTGACAATTCCCAGACAATTTCCAATCGTCACTCAGCTACGCTCCGGAGGTAGACCGAATCCGGGTATTGGGGGGATCATGAATCGCACCTTCACGTCACTCTTCACGCTAGTCCTGATGGTTGCTGCCACTGCTGGACCGAATCTCGCGCACGCCCAGGCCAATTGGCCCGCGTTCAAGAACCAGCCGACGCGTGTCGGCGTCAATCCTGCCGAGAACACGATCAACGTCAGCAATGCAAAGTTCCTCTCCCAGGCGTGGGTAGGCATCATGGGAGATCTTGTGGATTTCTCCTCGCCGGCAGTCGTAAACGGGGTGGTCTACATCGGCTCTTTCGATGGCAAGCTCTATGCCTTCGACGCCAACGGCTGTGCTCCGCTGACCAGTTGCCAGCCGCTGTGGACCGGCGCCACGGGCAATGACATCACCTCGTCGCCCGCAGTCGCCAACGGCGTGGTCTACATCGGCTCCGCCGACCACAAGCTCTACGCTTTCCGGGCGAACGGCTGCGGAAAATCCACGTGCGCCCCGCTCTGGACCGGCACCGGCGGCAGCGGATTCCTGGAAAGTTCCCCGCTGGTCTCCAACGGCGTGGTTTATATCGGCTCCTTCGATACCAAGCTCTATGCCTTCGCCGCCGCCGGCTGCGGCGGCTCCACTTGCAACCCCTTGTGGACGGGCACGACCGGAGGCCAAATCACTTCCTCGCCCGCCATCGCCAACGGCGTGGTTTACGTCGGCTCGCAAGAGGGCAAGCTCAACGCTTTCAGCGCCACCGGCTGCGGCGCCAGCACCTGCACGCCGCTGTGGAAGGGCAACGCCGGCACCGCCATCTTCGAATCCGGCCCGGCCGTAGCCTACGGCTCAGTCTACATCGGCTCATTCGACGGCAGCCTCTATGTCTTCAACGCTGCCGGATGCGGACACTCCACCTGCCAGCCGTTATGGAAAGGCCCCACCCTGGGCATCATCGAAGGTTCGCCGTCGGTCGCCAACGGCGTCGTCTACATCGGATCGGACGATCTGCTTTACGCCTTCAAGGCAAAAGGCTGCGGAACTCCCACATGCTCGCCCCTCTGGGAAGGCATCGCCACCGGCGAGCAAGCCGCCATCGTCTCTGCCCCGGCCATCGCCAACGGGCTGGTCTACGCCAGCGAAAACAATGGCATGGTCATGGTCTTCAACGCCGCCGGGTGCGGCAGCACGATTTGCTCGCCGCTCACCCAACTGCTAACCGAGAACGAACAAATCGTGTCGTCCTCGCCCGCAGTGGTGAACGGCACTGTCTACTTCGGCTCGGCGAACCAAAATGTTTCGCCCATCGGCAGGCTCTACGTGTTCAAGCTGTCGAACTAGAGGAAGACTTCGTGCGCACAAGATATTGTGGATCTTGATATAGAAAGATCCATGTGGGGACAGCCGCCCTCGCCTGTCCGTCGAGCGTAGCTCGACGCAGACCCGCCGGGCTTCACCCAAGCGAGTCTGCTGAGAAGTCTTCGGAGCATCCCTGGATGTCGTCGATGTGCCCCGGCTCGGCTTCGGCGTTGGGATCAAGCAGGTACCATGCCTCGCGATATTCTTCGTACTTCGCCCAGCTACTCCCGGTGTGGAGAGTGATATTCTCCATGCCTCGAACCTCTTCTTCAGGAATGATGTACCAGGCATCCTCAAGCACGACGTAGGCGGCGAGAAAGTCGAAGGAGCCGGGCGGATATGGCTTGTGCCCAGCGCGCACATTGCAAATCCATCCCGGCTCCAACGTCGAGGTAGTGGATTTCACCTGCACCGCCACAAAGCGTCTCGGCCTTCCTACCACCAGGTCATAACCTCTCGACTCTCCCCACGGCTTGCTCACCGGTATTCCAAGCTCGGTGGCGCGCGCCATGAAAACCATCTCAGCCCACTCGCCGCGCAGCTTCCTGTCGGCGATCTTCAGCTTCCGCTTGTTCCGCTTCTTCATGCAACCAACCTCAGAACGAAAAAGGCGGCATTCGGGAAAAACTCGCGAATGCCGCCTCATCTATTTATTGAATAGCCATTCGCAACGAAGGCAAGAAAATTCCAAGAAAAAAGTGGGCGCGATTCCCAAAATGGGAAAGGGATTGGTAAGGGCACTCGAAAAGCGGATCGGGAAGGGCACGACGTTCAGTCGTGCCGTATGCCGTCACAATGGTGTTGCGCTTGAGCGCCTGAGGTATGCGTTCTTTCGACCCCCAACTCGCACCATAAGCCCCGGAGGGTCGGCCGATAATAGCCCAGCGCTCCCAGCGCTGGGAAAAGTGAGGAAAAATGGAACCGAGTCCCAGAGGGACGACACGAGCGTCAACCGATTACAGGCTCGTAAAGGAGTCCCAATGCGCATGCACAAACCACCCCAGCCCGGCCTAGTTCTCCGCGAATATCTGGGAGACCTGGCCGTGACCACGGCAGCGGCCCATCTGCGGATTACGCGCGTGACGCTCTCGCGCGTGCTCAACGGCAAGGCCGGAATCTCCGCCGCCATGGCCATCCGCCTGGCAACCGCATTGGGCACCACGCCGGAGCTGTGGATGAATATGCAGTCGCAGTACGACCTGTGGCGGGCGCGGCAGGGACGGCAACCGGCGGTGCGCACATTTGCGCATGCCACCCCCTCGTTAAGTCAAAAATAGCCGTGTTCGAGCACATCCCGCTCCACTGGCGACTCGTTCTTGATGAGCTTCTCTACATGCCCCACGAATCTCTTGAACATATCCGCGCGGAATGGGTAACCCTTCAGGTAGTTAATGTACTCCTGTCGACATTCCTTGCGTTTCTTGGCATTCGAAAATGCAGCCCTGATGCCGGCGCTGATTCGCTTCGCTTTCCGTAACAGGATTACCTCGTCAATGTCCGTCGCGGCCGTGCTGAGCGGAGACATGTCTAGCCACTCGCACAACAGATAGTAATGCGCCCCTGAGACGGCGAACTTCGTATCTCGTGCGGTGGCACAAGCCTCCTGGAACATCGTTTTATCCAAGTTTGTTTTGCACTCTGCTGCAACGTAGGTAATGTTTGTCACCGCGGTTTCCGATTTGTCCTTTTCAAATCCTGGAGAATGTGAGGTCATGACGTAAAGCGGCTTGCTGATCGCGAAGTCCTGATTCTTCTCCCGAATGTTGAGCCCTCCGCCAAGTTGAGGAACATCGAGGCTCGATACAAAGAAGGCCGAGGAGAATGAGTTTCTGGGCCCAACTTCCACGTGCATCTTCTTAAGGTCAGGGATTACGGCGGGTTGAATGAGGCGAGGCAAAAATTCCTCGACGACGCTGTTGTCCACCTTTAGCTGTCCCTTCTGACGGTAGAGGAAGTCGTCTTCGCTGTCGAAGATCAGATCGACATCGATGTACAGCCGATACTCATTTAGAAGCGCCACGGACTGGCTAATTATCTCGTCTGGGGTACCGTGGACGGCATCGAGCTTCCTCGACCATTCCTGGTAAAACTTTATGGCGCCTTCCAGGCGCGTGGCGTCGGACTTCGGGAGCTTCTCGTTCGCTAAAGTCTTTGTCAGCTTGTCCAAATGTGGGGTCGGAAATGGCATGTTAGCCCTTCTCAGGCTCCTTTCTCGCTGATTCGGGGCTGAAAATCGGCGACGGCTGGACCTCTTCGATTCTCCCTAGAGCTTCATTGATGTCCGCAGCTACGGATTGATCGAGAACACCGGAAAGTCCTCGCCGAAGTATGTCAGCGGCCACCGCCCTCGCGTCCGCGAGGTTGAAAAGATCCGAGTGTTTACGAGACCCCAGCAGTCCGATGTGGAGGATGTCCTCAACAATCAGGTTTCCAAACCTGTTTCTGAATGAGCGTTCTTGTCTCGAGTCCACGCGCAGCGATGTGCATTTAGAGGCAAGGCGTCCGACGATTTCCCCATTAAAGAAGCGTACACCTCTAACGGTAGATTCCCTTCCAACCACAAAGACGACATGTGCCGAGGGCTTACAGACGCGGTTCACCTCTGACAAGGCCAGCGTGATGTCGAGGCAGTATTGAACGACCGTTAGAAACCTGTTCCCCCTGTGCTTGCGGTTCGAGCCTATCTCCGACTTTGCAATCGCTAGCGGATCCCACCCGAGCGCCTCTGCCGAGGCTCGATATTGCTGATGATAGTTGAACACATTGATATAGGGAGGAGACGTAATTACCAAATCGACCGAATCTTGCCTAATCGGAAGGCGTCGCGCGTCGCAATTGACTGCACTCAATGTGGCCGACGAATAGGGCAAATCGGCTGCGATCAGTTTCAGCTTGTTCCACGCCCTAGCGATGTCCGCAGTCGTCTGAAGCCGTTGAAAGTCGGCGATGACGACCAACGCATCCGCCAGTACCTGCTCCCAACTCTCGCTCGACGCATTGCGCAAATCGACCAATGCTTGCTTGATCGGGCCTGTTTTCGGGTTGCCATCTCGCGGGGACCACAGTTCGAGCCCACCCATCAGCATCGGGGAAAGACCTCTATCGAGGCTTTCGATATGTCGAGTACGCTCGGCAGGAGACACGTTGATAAGCGTATACACTCGCGCCAAGTAGAAGGCAGCCGGGTTGATTTCGGCACCGATGCCTTGCAGCTCCCCTCTACCGCACTCGTATAGGACCGTGCCGCTTCCGGCAAATACGTCCAGAACCGTGGCGTGCTTCGGAGCATACGTCTCGAGGAGCACTTCCACCAGTTGGGGCGAGAATTGGCCGTTCCACGCAAGGAGATTGCTGCGTTCCTTGTTTTCTATGTCTAGGAGACCTTGCTGAATCCCCCCCGTACTCTGCGGAATATCGGCGAGGTAGTCTGGAGTCGCACTCTTCATGACTTGGCCGTACCAGGGAGAATTGTAAACCTAATCCGAGAGTGAAACCCCGGGCCTCTTTCGCAAAAGTGCCGTATTGGAAGCGAATTTCAACAGTCAGTCGGCGTTGTAGGCCGCAAAAAGCAAAAGCCCCGAGATTCACTCGGGGCCTCCGCTGAACACCGTCTGCCAGACACCTAATGGTCCCGAACGATGCCTGCCAACTCCAATCGTATCAGTCCGAGCGGCGTCCGTGCGCGCTCTTCTGCGCGCGAGTCGCTTTGATAGCCTGTTCAATCCGTCGCGAGCTTAGCGTGTTCGTGCCCTTTAGCCGCGACTCCTCTCTGATCAGTCTGAGCACTTTCGGCTCGGGGCGGGTGAGGGGCAGGCGCGTCTTTGACGGTTTCTTTGGCATGCCACGGCGTCCCAAGTGAAGCTAGTCCCTAACTCCATCCATAAACGCCCGCAGCTTGCGCGAGCGCGACGGATGGCGCAGCTTGCGCAGCGCCTTGGCTTCGATCTGGCGGATGCGTTCGCGGGTTACGGCGAACGACTGGCCTACCTCTTCCAGAGTGTGCTCGCTGCCGTCTTCGAGGCCGAAGCGCATCTTGATTACCTTTTCTTCGCGCGGGGTCAGCGTGCGCAGGACCTGTCCGGTCTGGTCCTTGAGGTTCACGTTGATCACGGCTTCGGCCGGGGAGACTACGGCGCGGTCCTCGATGAAGTCGCCGAGATGCGAATCTTCTTCTTCGCCAATCGGCGTTTCGAGGGAGATTGGCTCCTGCGCGATCTTCAGCACCTTGCGCACTTTCGCCACGGGAATGTCCATGCGCTTGGCGATTTCTTCGCTCGTAGGTTCGCGTCCCAGCTCCTGCACCAGTTGGCGCGAGGTGCGGATCAGCTTGTTGATGGTTTCGATCATGTGCACCGGGATGCGGATGGTGCGCGCCTGATCGGCGATGGCGCGGGTAATCGCCTGCCGAATCCACCACGTGGCATAGGTGGAAAACTTGTAGCCGCGGCGGTATTCGAACTTGTCCACGGCTTTCATCAGGCCGATGTTGCCTTCCTGAATCAGGTCGAGGAACTGCAGGCCGCGGTTGGTGTACTTTTTCGCGATCGAAACCACCAGACGGAGGTTGGCCTCAATCAGCTCGCGCTTGGCCTGCTCGGCGTCCATGTCGCCCTGGATGATCTCGCGCTGCGTGCGCTTGATCTCCTGGAACAACAGTCCGGCTTCGGCTTCCAGCTTTTCGATTTCGCCGCGGACGGCTCGGGCCTGGCGGCGGTATTCTTTTTTCTGGTCTTCGCTGCGCGTGGCGTCGGCCTTGCGCTCCAGGTTGCCGGCCTGGCGGTCGAGCGAACGCATGCTGTCGACCGTCTTGTTGACGCGGTCAATCAGGCGCTTGCGCTCGGCGTTGGTGAATCCCAGCTTGCGCACCGCGATGGAAACCCTCACGATGGCGCGCGCGAAGTTGCGGCGGGCGCGGCGATGGTCCTTGGGCCGCTTCTTCAGGGATACGGCCGCGTATTTTTCCTGCACCACGGCGACCTTTTTGTAAAGCTTCGCCATGGCGTCGATCTTGCCGGTGAACTCATTCAACCGGTTCTGCAGAATCTCGTCGGTGATCTCTTCCTCGTCGAAGGTGACAACCTCCTTGATGGAGCGCACGCCCTTCTTGAGGTCTTCGCCCATGGCCAGCAGCTCATGGATTACTATGGGGGAGCGGGAGAGCGCCTTGAGTACGCGGATCTGGCCGCGCTCGATGCGCTTGGCGATTTCCACTTCGCCTTCGCGCGTGAGCAGGGGAACGGTGCCCATCTCGCGCAGATACATGCGGACGGGATCGTTGGTTTTTTCCAGAGCGCCGGGCGTGAGGTCGAGTTCAACGTCCTCGCCCTCTTCGATGTCTTCGAACTTCTTATCGAGCGCGGCGGAAGGCAGCTTGGGGCCTTCCAGCACGTCGATGCCTTGCGTGCCAATCGTCGTCAGCAGGTCGTCCAGGTCTTCGGGACTAACCACATCGTGAGGGATGAGTTCGTTTACCTGGTCGTAGGTGAGATATCCCTTTCTCCTTGCCGGCATCGACCAGCTTTTTAATGTCGTCGTATTTGTCTTCGAGAGCCAAAGGTGTCCTCAAAATTCTTCAATTCGCCCGCGCGGAGCGTGTAGTACGGTTTGAAAGGTGGGAATCTGGGGTAGCGCGGAGTTGTGCGCCTAGCACAAACCTATGGATGTTAGCACATAAGTGCTGCTCCGTCTATCAGTTGTCCCCGCGGATGTTCCCGCCGCCCGCCGCTATCTCTAACTCCGCTCAATACTTAGATGATTTTAATCGCTGTTTTGTTTCACGCACTTTTCTTGTTTCCGGGGAGTCTCAGGCTGTCTTCTGCCAGACTGGGATCCCGCAGTGCGCGGCTTAGGCGATCCTTTTCCAGCAGCAGTTCGTTCCTGAGTACCTTATCGTCGGTGACAGTTGGCTTGTTGAGTTCGCGCTGCACTTGCTCTAAGCGGCGACGCAAGTGGATGCGGCGCAGGGCGCGCACCGCGCCTTCCAGGCGCTCGGCGCTGAGTTCTTCGTCCTCCTTCAATAGGATGGAAGCGAGCATGCGGCGCTCACTTTCGGAGCACGGCACCTGCATCACATCGGCAACTTCGGCCCCGGCGTTGAGCAGGGCCTCGACGAGCGATTCGGTCGCGAGGCCGCGATGCAGGCCTTCGCTCTGGAAGGCGTACTGCGCTTGCCGCGCCGGGTCGAACTCCTCGTCCTTGACAATGTCGCGGGCGCCATCACGCGCGGAGGGGTGCTCACCCGGCTGCATCTGCCGCGCTGAAGCCAAGGCGCGGATGAGAATTCGCTCGGCGTCGGTGGCTTGCGCCTCCGACGTAGCCTTCACCGTTGCCGCGGAACGCTCCGATGCAACATGCCGCAGTTCCTGGCGCAAGACCGCTGAATCGATGCCCAGCTTCTGCGCGATTTCCTGGGCTAGCTCGTCGCGGACAATCCGGCTGGGGACGCGTTGGATGTGCGGCAGCAGATAGTTCACGGCATTCTTCTTGCCCTCGGGGCTGCGCACCGGAAAATTGTTTCGCGCCCGGTCGATCAGATAGTCGAAGTATCGCTGCGAATGGCGCAGGGCTTCGCTGTAAGCGTCCTTGCCCTTGCGGCGGATGAAGAGATCGGGATCGAAGCCCTGCTCCAGCGTTAACACCTTGATCTGAAATTCTTCTTCGACGAGCAGGCCCAGGGTGCGCTCGGTGGCCTTGGCTCCTGCGGTGTCGGGATCGAAGTTGACCACCACGTTCTTGCTGAAGCGACCTAACAGCTTGGCCTGGATCTCGGTGAATGCCGTGCCCGAACTGGCGATTACGTTGTGAAATCCGGCGGCGTAGACGGAAATGCAATCCATCTGGCCTTCGACCAGGATGGCGTAATCGAGTTTGCGGATCGCTTCTTTGGCGTGGTCTAGATTGAATAGAACCCGGCCTTTGGAATAGATCCCGGTCTCCGGCGAATTCAGATACTTCGGGCCAGCTTTCTCGTCGGTGGCGAGGGTTCGGCCGGTGAAAGCGATGATTCGTCCTGCGTCGTTGGCGATCGGGAACATTACCCGGTTGCGGAATTTGGAATACATGCGGGCTTCGGGCTTCGGGCTTTGGGCCTCGGCTTCCGAATTCGCGGGTTGCTGCGTGCTAGTTGCTGACTGCTGAGTGCTGTCCTGCCGAAGCCCGGGGGCTGAAGCCCGAAGCCCTTCTTCCTGCTTCCAGGAGAACAAGCCGCTTTCGCGCAGGACCTCTTCGCTGAACTCGGCTGCCAGACGGTCGCGCAGCAGGAAGCCGGAATCGGGAGCATAGCCGATGCGGAAGCGCGCAATCGTTTCTGCGTCCAAGCCGCGCCCGGCCAGATACTCGCGCGCCCGCGCTCCTTCGGGACGCCTCAGGCATTCCTGAAAGAATGCGGCGGCACGCTCCTGAGCATCGAGCAACTGCGCGCGCAGTTTCGCTTCTTTGGCTTCTGCTGGACTTGAGTACGTCGTCTTGGGCAGCGGGATGCCGAGCTTCTGCGCCACCAGACGGACGGCCTCCGGAAAAGTGATGTTCTCGATTTTCTGGACGAAGCTGAACACGTCCCCCGAGACGCCGCAGCCGAAGCAGTGATAGAACTGGCGCGTCGCATGGACAGAGAACGACGGCGTCTTCTCCCCATGAAACGGACAGAGCCCCGAATAGTTTTGTGCTCCGGCCTTTTTCAGCTTGATGTAGTCGCCGATGATGCGGACTATGTCTGCCTGCTGCTTGACTGTTTCTTTGAAATCTTCTGCGGGCATTGATGGATTGATGGGCTTCGAGGCCGTTACACTTCTCCCTTTGGGATTGTCAGCTAGAGTGATGCTGATGGGAATATACCGGAGCAGGATTGTTGTGGAGAAGCTGTGGGAAAGGCATGGTTAATGTTGAAGGACGCGGAAAAACGGGCGAGGAGAGCACTCACGGGACGGACCGATATGGAATCTCCGACTCAATGATCTCGATGTCCCCGCCGTGAAATTCGCCTACACATGTTCTCGCAAATTGTGGCGCTTTCTGGCGATCCGCAGATGGACCTACGACAATTTGCCTTAGAGCTGCCGACGCTTTGCTCTTCCAATCGAATTCCCGATATCTTACTAACGAATATGGCCGCTGCCTAAACTTTACTGCTGGGGCTTCATCAGCCCTATGAATCTGTAAGAATCGGTATTCTTCTTCGTTCTTGTAGGCTTCATGCTTGAAATAAAGCATCGCTTGCAACGCGTGATACGTAAGCCAGAAGTCGAGTTGCGACATGTAAGAATTAATTACGGGGCCCTGCAGATTTCTTCCACGAGGAAGCGATATTAGCGGAAACACTTCATTGATTAACTGACCATAAATTTGAGTGAGCTGTTTGTCGTCGTAAAGGACCGGGAATGTACCGTTACTGAACTTCGGGACTATGCTTTCGGCGACAAAGGGCTGCTCGAGTGTTTTGACATCGAATGCCATTGCATAACCGCGACCGTTGTCAGCATATGCCCGCCACTGCCCTAGATCATCCTTGTGGGCGCTGAATGAGCACACAAAAAAATGCGCAATCTTTTGGATATATCCCGCCTTAGCGAAGGCCTCAAACCTTTCGGCAAATATTCGCGATTCAGGCGGACCAACAGATGCTTTGCTGTTTAGGACCTTTATGCCTTGAGAGAAGCCATGATTCAGCTCTGAAGGGTCATTTAGATCAAAGACATCTGTGAGCCACAGCCGTCCACTTTCGAGAATTCCCCTGAGTCCTGCATCATTTGTGTAATGGTAGATGATGGTGGGGGGCTCGACCGATTCTAGATATCCCAAAGATGAGTCCAAAATCCTCTTCGCTTCCGCATTAAACTTGGCAAGCGCATCCTGCATGTCTTGCGGGACTATGTTAGGTTCCCAAGGCTCTGGTTCTTTTTGCATTGAATTGTTTCGTCCCTCGGGCGGTCGCTATCTTCCCGGCCATTGTGCGTCCGGATCAATCGCGCGGCGGATCATGTCCACGACTTGCCGCATCCGGGTCGAAGATAGCATCCGCCTTTGGGGGTCGAGAAGATTCTTCTTTTCCAGGACTTGAATGAAGTGGGCTTTGAGGTAGGAGGTTTCCGGCAGCCCGGTTTCGCCGGGGGGCAGCGAAATAACCGTTGGGCCCTCTTCGCCGTAACTGCCGAAAGGGATGATCAGGATCGAGGATGCATTGTTGCTAAGATTGCGATTGTCCAGCGACACAACCACCACCCAATGGCGTTTTGGGGCGTCGTGCAGATAGGCCGTCCAGATTTCTCCGCGGCGGGGCTTAGGGCTCGCGATCAAAGTCGATCCCCGTCGCACTACTGGATAAGGCTGCCCCAAGCTGGTTTTCCTCTTCCTGAGCCTCGGGAGACAAGTTGTCAAAGTAGGCGGCAGTGTCGTTGGCCAGCCGCTCGCGATTCTCATATACCAACAAACGCTCGATGGCCAAATCGATCGCATCGGCCAGGTTCCGGGCTTGGCCATCACTGATTAGCTTCTCTAGGTAAGACAGCGTGGCGGGAGAAACCGTGGTCGAGATCTTCTGCCGGGCGGGTCTTGGCACCGTCGCCATATAAGCATTCTCCGGTTATCAGATATATTGTCGCATAAAGTATCGTACTAGTGGCGCACAATTTTTAAGTGGTCAATATTAATGTTTTCAGATGGTTAGAGAGGGTGACAGCGGATCAAATCCGCAACTCCACCACCGTTGCCCCGCCGCCGCCTTCGTTTTGCGGAGGCTCGGCTACTGACTCCACGTGGGGATGCTGCTGCAGCGCTTGGCGCAGGGCTTTGCGCAGGATGCCCATGCCGCTGCCGTGGACTACGCGCACACGCGGTAGGCCGGCGAGGAAGGCGTGGTCGACAAACTTTTCCACGTCACGCGTCGCATCGTCCACGTTAAAGCCGATGACGTTGATTTCCGAGGGCGCGTTCTGGCCTTCGTTCTCGTTATTCAGCGACACGGAAATTCCCCGCGCCCGCGCCGCCTTCACGGGAGAATCGGCCGCCCGCGCATTAGCGAACACTTCTGCGATATCGTCGCGCGCGATCTTCATCTTCATTGCGCCCATGGAGACTTCGAAGTGAGAGTCGTCCAGCTTGCGCAGGACTGTCGCCGAGCGGCCGGTTGATTTCAGTTTGACGGTGTCGCCTTCGGAGACGTGCTTCACTACCTGCGGCTGGGCATGCGGATCGCCCTCATCGGCACCGCTGGCGTGCGCCACCACCGTGGAATCGAACTGCTCGCGAAATTCGCGGCGCAACTTGGCGATGCGCCGCTCCGCTTCTTTCGAGACTTTCTGGGCCGCAGCTTTGTCCTGGACCGCGTTCACCGCCTCGCGCGCGTGGTATTCGAAGTCGCGCAGCACGCTCTCCAACTTCTTTTCCATCTCGCGAATCTTTGCCTGCTGTTCTTTCTTGCCCTCGGTTGCCAGGCGCGCCTTCTCTTGCTCGAGTTCGTGCTCGCGAGTCTTCAGACGCAGGCGGTCGCTTTCGGCTTCGCGCAATCCGGCATGAAGTTTGTCCAAGAATTCGCCGACATCGCGGGCTTGCGTGCCCAGCCGCGACCGTGCCGACTCGATGATCGCCGGATTCAACCCCAGGCGCTGCGCGATGTTGATTCCCGCCGATGCGCCCGGCACTCCCATCTTCAATTCGTAAGTGGGTTGCAGCGTGGTCTCGTTGAATCCTACCGAGGCGTTGATCACGCCCGGAGTATTGGCGCCGTAAACCTTCAACGACGTGTGATGCGTGGAAATCACCGTCATGCAGCCGATGCGGCCAAAGTGCCCGGCTATCGCGACAGCCAGCGCAGCGCCTTCTTCTGGATCGGTGGCCGAGCCGAGTTCATCCAGCAACACCAGCGACTCGGCGGTCGCGGTGCGCGAGATGAAATCTATGTTGGTGACGTGTGCGGAAAAGGTTGAAAGATTCTGCTCGATGGATTGATAGTCACCGATATCGGCCAGCACGGCATCGAACACCGGCATGTCGGCGCGGTCGGCGGGAACCGGGATTCCGGATTGTGCCATTAGCGCCAGCAGACCTACCGTCTTGAGCGTCACGGTTTTCCCGCCGGTGTTGGGGCCGGTGATTACCAGCTGGCGGCGAGTGCCTTCCAGCTCCACGGTGACTGGGACTACGGGCGCGCCTTTGAGCTTTAGATTGCGCTCCAAGAGCGGATGCCTCGCATTGTGCAGTAGCAGGCGAGCTTCCCCCTCGGCTTCGCTCGGGGCTTCGGCCGCGAGGACAGGAGCGAGGCTGTCCCCACATGGGTCTTGCTGGCCTGCGGGCGGCTTGCTCAATTGCACTGCCACGCAGTTGTAGTCTTCGGCGAAGCGGGCTTTGGCGAACTGCAGCTCCAACTCGCTCAGCACCTCGGCCGACGCCAGGATTGCCTCCGCTTGCTCGCCGATGCGACGCGTCATCTCGAGCAGAATGCGATGAATCTCGGCCTGCTCTTCGTCGAGCAGCCGCACCAGTTCGTTGTTCTGCTCGATGGTCTCCAGCGGTTCGACGAACACGGTCTGTCCGCTGGAGCTTGCCCCATGGACGACGCCTTGCACGCGCCGTTTTTGCTCGATCTTTACAGGGATGACAAAGCGCTCGCCGCGGATGGTGATTAATTCGTCCTGTACCGCGCCGCCCTCGGCCAGACGCCGCAAGTAGCCGCGCAGCGATTCTTGAATCGCGCGTCTCTGCTTTTCGATCTCGCGGCGAATCCGCGCCAGTTCCGGCGAAGCGCGGTCTTCGAGAGTTCCATCGGGCTCGATCTTGTTGCGAAAATACCGAAGGAATTCCGTGAAATCGGGCACGCTTTCCGAAAGCGCCCGGGTTCGGCGCCACTCTATCTTCATATTTGCCGGAGGATGAAACGCGATCTCGCGCCACTCCGCGGCGCGGTCGACCACAAGCAAGACGTCGCGGATCTCGGTGGTTTCGAGCACCGCTCCGGCGATGCGAGACCGCTGGATCAACTTTGTGATATCGAGCAGTCCAGAAAAATCGAAGTGCCCGCCGACGCGGCGGAACTCTCTTACTTCGGCGGTCAACTCGTGTTGCTCGGCGATCCAGGCAGAATCGGTGGAGGGTGCAAGGGCTGTGATCCTCGCCTGACCCAGCGGCGAAGACGCGTATCCGCGCAACAGTTCGCGCAAAGAGTCGAACTCGAGCACGCGCGCGGAGTTATGGATGAGCGGTTGAGACATCGGAGTTATGTTACAGGATTGGCAGGATGAAATAAGATGCAAGCGGCTTGGCGGCGCGGCTGGGAGGGGTTGCAGAAAGAGTCGATGCAGGTACCTCAGCGGCTAAAGCCAGCCCCGAAAACAAAGCCTTAACGCAGCGCTGGAAGCGCTGCTCCCACCCAACCCAGGACTTTTTCCCGCAACCTGGGAAGCTGTGCCCTTCCCGAGCATTGGGAGAAGCTACGACTGGGCAGCTGCCAGCGCCTGCGATTCGGCGTGGGTGGCTACGGGCAGGTGCAGTTCGAAGATCGCTCCGCCCTCGGGCTTGTTCTGGCAGGTGATCTGTCCGCGATGATCCTGCACCACGCCGTACGTGGCGCTCAGTCCGAGACCGGTGCCTTTGCCGATGGGCTTGGTCGTATAAAAAGGATCGAAAACCTTCTGCGGCTCTTTGATTCCCGGCCCGCTATCGGAAAACTGAACCACCACTTCTTCTCCCTGATGGTGGGCGCTGACCAGGAGCAAGCCTCCGCCGGCTTCCTCGAGCGCGTCCAGAGCATTTTCGACGATCTGGGCGAACGCCTGGAACAATTGGTGGCCGTCGCCCCAAACCTTGGGCAGGTGCGGCTCGATCGAGGTCTCGATGCGGATTTTCTGATCGGGCCGCTGCAGTCCGCGCATTTGCACGCTGCGTTGCAAGAGCATGCCCAAATCAACCATCGACTTTTCCCCGGAACTTTGTTGCGCGAAACTCAGCAGGTTTGCTACCAACTCGCGGGTGCGCTGGGACTGGTTCACAATCTTGCGGACCAGCGCGTCCTGCTCGCTGGTCAAGCGCTCCTTCGACCATAGTTTCTCGGAGTACTCCATGATCGCGGTCAGCGGATGGTCGATCTCATGCGCCGCGCCGGCAACCAGGTGGCCCAAAGAAGCCAGCTTCTCTCTCTGCACCAGGTGGCTCTGCAAGCGTTGCTCATTCTCGAAGCTGCGCCGCGAATCCTCGAGCAGATGGATCAACGCCTGGTCCTGAAGATACTGGCGCATAAAAACGAACATGCCCAGCACGAGCATCGCGGCCAATATGGTAAACAGGCGAAACGTACGTGCGAGAGCCGGCGAGTCGTCCCAGCGGTAGGCCCACAGTCCCAGGGCCGGCAGGGAAAGGATGGCCAGCATCGCCAGGCGTAACGCCGTTGCACCCCACTTGTCATTCCCCTTGGCAGGCGCGGCTTCGGGCTGTGATGCGCGCGCGGTCAGCGCGGTCGCCAACATCCAACTCACCGCGCCCATCAGGGGAACGTCATAGAGACTTCCGGTGTAGTAGGCGCCGCTCGTGAGCCCGAAGTTCACCGCCTGCGAATCCAGCGCATAGAGCGCACTTGCCGCCATCAGGTTCAGGTATACCATCTTCCATCCGGCAGACGCGCCGCGGGCGGCAATGCCCAGCACCAAGACCAGCACGCCGCTCTCGAACATGTAGAGCGGGCCGAAGTTCCTGTCGTAAACCGCCACATTCAAGGACACGTATTGCGAGGGGAAGACAACGAAGGCATACAGGAAGACCCACCAAACCACGAGCATGAGAAAGTCCAGCGTGCCCACGCGGACTTTCTGGCCGGTGTCGCTGCGATGCGGACGCAATCCAACCGCCGCGATCATCGGAACCAGGTGGAGAAACAAGAACACATCCATGATCGAGGGATCGGGAAAGTTGATGTGGCGCAAGACCTCGCAATAGACCCACGCCGCCTCATTGCAGGCCCAGAGAATGCATCCCGATCCCATGAGCGCCCAGAAGCGCCGATTGGCGCCCTGCGCCGACCATGCATTCGCCAGCATGACCCCGCCCACGGCGAGGGTCAGCAGTAGATAGCTAACATCAAAAATCGCGGTCAGCGCCGGACCACGCGGAACCGTCAACGACACCACGGCGAACGCCAGCGTGGTCCCGCCCGCGTGCACAAACCAGCGATGCCGCCCGAACAGAGTCATCCGACTCTCATTTTATGGACAGGATCGGGGATTCTCGCCTTGCTTTCGACCTGGCAGATTACTTTCGTTACCGCGCGGAAGAGGAAATCGGGTCTTATGGTCTTAGGTGTCAGGTCTTGGGACTTGAGTGACCGGCAGTGTAGGTAGAGGCTAAGGTTTGATTGGGCCCTGACACCTAAGACCTGTGACCCAAGACCCACGCCACTCCTGCTAGAATCGAGGGTTGAAAGGCACTCAATTCTTGCCAGGTGGTTTCCATGGCCTTTCCTGTCACCCGTCTTCGTCGTCTTCGCCGCACCGCCCAGCTTCGGGACCTGGTGCGCGAAACCCGCCTCACTCCCGAGGCCTTCGTCTACCCCATGTTCGTTTGCCCCGGGGAAGGCGTGCGCAAGGAAGTTCGCTCGATGCCGGGCGTGTTCAACCTTTCGGTGGATGAAGCGGTGAAAGAGGCGCAGGAAGTTCACTCCCTGGGCGTGCCCGCGGTGATTCTCTTCGGTCTTCCCGACAAGAAAGATGACGTCGCCACCGGAGCCTGGGCCGACGACGGCATCGTGCAGCAGGCTGCCCGAGCCATGAAGCGCGAGGTCCCCGACCTGATTCTGATTGGCGACGTCTGCCTCTGCGAATACATGTCACACGGACACTGCGGGATCGTGAAAACCACGCCGCAATCCCTGGGCGCGGCCGCCAGAGACGCTTTGCGTGGAACGCAGGGCGCCGCGGCGGTGAGGGACCGCGAGGAAAAAGAAAAAGTCATCGACGAGCTGGCCTCAATCGTGGCGCGCGCGGTTGAATCCAAATTCGAAATCGACAACGACGCCAGCCTCGAACTCCTGGCGCGCACTTCGGTCTCGCTGACACGCGCGGGAATCGACATCATCGCCCCCTCCGATATGATGGACGGCCGCGTGGGCGCCATCCGCCGCGCGCTCGACGAAGCCGGCTTCATCAACACGCCGATTCTTTCCTACGCCGCCAAGTTTGCGTCCGGATTCTACGGCCCGTTCCGCGAGGCCGCCGACTCTGCGCCGCAATTCGGCGACCGCCGCTCCTATCAGATGGATGGGGCCAACGTGCGCGAAGCCATGCGAGAAATCGAACTCGACATCGAAGAAGGCGCCGACATGATCATGGTCAAGCCGGCCATGCCCTATCTCGACGTAATCGCCGCCGCCCGCCTGCGTTTCGATCTGCCGCTGGCCGCGTATCAAGTCTCCGGCGAATACGCCATGATCGAAGCCGCCGCCCGCAACGGCTGGATCGAGCGCGACCGCGTCATGCTGGAATCCCTGCAAAGCATCCGCCGCGCCGGGGCTAGCATTATCCTGACTTACCACGCCAAAGACGCCGCGAAGGTATTGGCGTGAACGAGCCAAAGACGTTCGTCGATTTTCATCGGAGACACTCCCGCACGGGGCTGACTTGTCTCCGCTTTGGATGAGGCACGGATGCTGAAGACTAGAGGTTGGTAATCGGAAGCGGTGCTGGCGGCGGCTCTCTAAGCATAGGGAATATTGCGTTGAGTCCGTCAACGTATGCATGCTTATCCCCAAGGTAGACACTTCTCATCATCGCCAGCTTCCGCGTTCCAGCATCTACGCCCGGGACGGAGCCTGCCACCAAAGCCTCGGTAGTCGCGTCGCCCAGTTCGCGGAGAAGTCGTCTCCTGTCTTCGTCTGAGCCTGCGAGAGCCATCGCTAGTTTTCTCTGTATGTCGATCAGGCTGTTATCTGCGGTGTAGTCACCGAGGTGCTCGCGTAGAGTATCGGGTTCACAAACCCCTTCCACAACCACGATCTTATAGAGGAGTGAAGGAACTACGAACCGAATCAGCGATTTTACGGAATCGCTGACCAGGGTCTGTCGCGTCGGATGCGGCATCAGTGATCGATTCGCTCCGAGATCATCCCGAACCGAAACTGCTTCATCGTATGCGCAGTGGGCCGCAATATGCGCCACTGTATTTTTGCGGATGAATCCGGACACCACATCGTCGCTGGGGATGTGGTTCCCGATACTTGCTCGCACCGCGCGGAGCATCGACACGACGTATTTAGCGTCCAACGAGAACTCTAAGTCCTCGTCACTTTCAAGAGAGTTTTCCAGGGTCGTCTTGCTCTGCTCGATTCCTTTTTCCCTAGCCTCCTTTGAGGAGTACATCCATACTTCGCGCACCAAGTGCTGCTGCCACTCGGTGTGGAAGGAATGATCCATGCGGTTGATCGTCGCGATATGCGCGGCGACCCCCTGCCGCTTGCCCGTTAATATGTCCCGGACAGTAACCACCTTGTCGTCACGTTTCCCAAACTCCTTGAGCCTCCCTTCGAAACCCTTGGTTAGGCCCTGAGCAACTGGCGTCGGCTTCTCGCCAGGAATGCCCGTCCTACCGTCGTACACGCCGACCTTGCCAGAAAAAACGAGAGCAAATACAAACGTTTCGAGGCTTTGCACGTAGAGATCCCGACAACAGCCAACTATGGCCTTGGTCCTTTCGGACGGCTGAAACAGTTCTTCGCCCATCGTTAGTGTTGCGCCTTCAAGAACCACGGTATGTTGTTCCCGTTCCATTTGCGTAAGATCTTTTGTGTCAATTATAGGAGCTTCGCTTCGGTCCACCCTAAACGTCTTTCCTGAGCGTGCCCCTGGGCGAGTAATTTCTCTTGAGTCCGACACTAACGATCAAATTTCGGACAGCTGCTTCAGCCGTTCGCGCACCAGCCTTCCGGCAGCAAAATAGGCTGTGGTGAACCGTTCGTGCTGCTTGGCCCCATCTTGGTAACCGCTGGGCGAAAGCGCCTTAGCCCCGGACTCTTCCATATGTTTCATCTCAATCATTCCCGTCCTCATGCATATTTCCAACTTTTCGTAAATCTCATCCGGCACGAACGGATAAGCGCTTTCAACAGTAGTAATAAGTGCGTCGAGTAGCGGTTTGAAATGGCCCAAGCGAGCGGAAACAAGCTGCAGTCTTGATTCTTCGTCGTCTGGTATCCAGTCAAGAAAGGGTCTAAGCCCGTTAAAGCTAAGCCGTAGCTTTCCTAGAGCGGCAAAGATGTCCTTTATTGCATCGAATTCAGTGTCGAATTGCGCCTTGCTTACATAGGTCCGTTGTCCGAGGTCGGCTTCGACCCGTTTACGTCCTTGCTCCAGCGTGTCGCGGTACTTTTCAAACTCCTTATCAAGTTCGCTTTTGTAGCGTGTGAGCCAACGATCAGCAAGATGGCTGCTAAGCCCTTTCACCATGAGCCATGCTGTGGCACCGCCGCCAACGAGCGAGCTAACAAAAGTCGTCCATGAGAAATCGTTCACGCGAAAAGTATAGACCCGCGGGCCGTGATATGATGCGGCTTTATGGCGAAATTGAGGTCAGTCCCCTTGTATCCGGTTAACCTCTCTGCTGGAGGCGTTCCGACCAACCTCGTCAAGAACAGGACTCCAGAAGGTAAATTCCAGATAGCAAGAGTGCTCAAGCCCGGAGGCCCGCAGGAAGGGGATTTTGAAGTCCTGTGGGAGGGTGACAGCGAGTCTGAGGCCGAGTCATTTGCTCGGGCGCAGGTCGAGAAAGACTCCCCAGGAATGCTGCTTAACAGATAAGGAACGCTGGGGGCCAGCTTAAAGCCAATTGAAGGTTTGGTCCGGCAGCAACACCCGCTGCCCGACGCTCTCGCCGCGCCCTTGCCTTGCGCCTGCCGCTCATCGTGCGATACCTTCAGGCTAGTCCCGCTCTCTCGCTCCGATGGACCATCCCTGCTACAAGTGCGGCCAGAGCGTCGAAGATGGCAAGCCCTTCTGCCTGCAGTGCGGCGCGCCCCAGATTCGCGTGGCCATGCCGGAGCCTGTGGCGGCACCCGTCGCGGGGAATGTCTCGTCCAATGTCTCATTCCATGACCCGCCCGTTTTCCCCTTGGAGCCGCCCACTATCCCAGCGCCCCTGAGTGCTCCTGCGCTTTCCACTGGGATCGAGTGGCGGCGGGCGCTTCGCGTCTGCGCGATTGCCGCCTTGATCTCCATCGTAGTGATGCTCCTGCGCCTGATGGTTCCACCGTTGGCCACGCTGGGCGCCGGATGTATAGCCGTAATTCTTTACCAACGCCGAAACCCGGCGCGGAGGGTTGACGCCCGCTCCGGAGCGCAACTCGGGGCTGTCACCGGTCTTCTATCCTCGGCGGTATTCGCCGTCTTCTTAGCCATTTTCCTGGCGGTGCTGCAATCCGGCGGGCAAGCTCGTCAAGAGCTGATCGAAGCCCTGCAGCAGGTCGCGTCTCGCTCCCATGACCCGCAAGCGCAGGCTGTTCTTGATCTTCTAAGCAAGCCAGAGGGTCTAGCCACGAAGTTGATCCTCGGCATGGCGGGTGTTTTCCTGACCTCGTTAGCCGCAGGCAGCATCGCCGGAGCCCTAACTGGCGCATTCTTCAGCCGCCGGAACCGGCCGTGAGTCATTGTGTTCTGGTATGGCAGCCTGAGGCAACCGGTAGCGCATTCTCCCGCATAAAACAGCAGCCAGGAACCGGCCTTGCCGGGGGCCGCGCTGGCCGCGTATGATGCACCGTTTACATTCTTACGCGATGAACTTTACGCGATGAACAAGCCGGCGCGCGGTTCACTGCTCGGTATCGAGCACCTGGAGGACAAGGAAATCCTGGGCCTGCTGAAGCTGGCCCGGCGGATGAATCCGCTCAAGGCGCGTCCGCTCTTGCGCAACAAGCGCATCTTGCTGCTGTTTTACGAAGCGTCCACGCGCACGCGCTCTTCTTTCGAGATCGCCGCCAAGTCGCTGGGCGCAATCACCACCCTGGTGCAATCCTCGGGATCGAGCATCGAGAAGGGCGAATCTTTGCTCGATACCGGCTACACCCTGCGCGCGGTGGGCGCCGACGCCATCGTCATTCGGCATCCTTGTGCTGGAGCGCCTCACCTGATGGCGAAGCACCTCGACATTCCCGTCATAAACGCGGGGGACGGCATGCACGAGCATCCTTCGCAGGCCTTGCTCGATGCCTTCACCATCCTCAAACACAAGAAATCGTTCAAGGGTCTGCAGGTCGCGATCATCGGCGACATCTACCACAGCCGCGTTGTTCGCTCGAATTGCCATTTGTTGAGCAGGTTTGGAGTGAAGATTACGCTCTGCGGTCCGCCCGAGTTTGTGCCCGATGTTGCTGCGACGCTCGTCCCCGGACTGCGCGTGACCCGGCATATTGAAGAAGCCCTGCGCGGGACGGATGTGATCATGCTGTTGCGCCTGCAAAAGGAACGCCTCGCCGGCCAGAAGATTCAACTGCAGGACTACATCACGCGCTACCAGATGACGGCGGCGCGGCTGAAGCTGGCCCGGCGTGACGCCATCGTCATGCATCCCGGACCGATTATCCGCGGCCTGGAGCTGACGGCTGAGGTGGCGGACGGTCCGCAATCGGTGATCATCGACGAGATTCATAATGGTGTGCCCACGCGCATGGCGATTCTGGCGCGGGCGCTGGGGAAAGCTAAATGAGCCACGGATCTGCACGGATCAACACGGATTTGTCCGCTGCCCTGCTGCTGGGGACGCTCGTGCTCCTCCTCGCGATGTGTTGTCAGGCGCTCGCGCAAGGCACAGTCGCCGCGCCAAGCCCTGGCCCCGGATCGTTCGTCGAGGTCGAGGGATCGAAGCTCTACTTTGAGGAGTGTGGAACCGGTTCTGAGGCGGTGATTCTGATCCACGATGGCATCGCCCACTCCGCCGTGTGGGACGACGTGTGGCCCGAGTTCTGCAAGAAGTTCCATACGATTCGCTACGACCGGCGCGGCTATGGGCGCACTCCCGCTGCTGCTACCTGGTACACCGAGGCTGAAGATCTGGCCGCACTTCTGCGCCGGCGGAAAGTGAGCCGGGCAGTTCTGGTCGGCAGCTCGCACGGCGGCGAGCTTTCGATCGACTTCGCGTTGCGATATCCCAAAGTTGTCGAACAACTGGTGCTGGTGGGAGCGGTCGTCAGCGGAATGCCCTACTCCGACCACTTCCTGAACCGCGGCATGGCTAATTCTCAGCCGTTCGAAAAGAACGATGTGGCCGGCGGTCTGGCGAACTGGGCTAAGGACAAATATCTGCTTGCACCTGGACACGAGGCCGCGCAGAAGCGTCTGCTTGCCCTTCTGACCGCGAATCCGCAGGACATGACGCACAATGACTACGCGCGTCCGACCATGCCGGCGCTCGGCCGTCTGCATGAGATCCACGTTCCTGCGCTTATCCTTGTCGGAGATGCGGACATTCCTGACGTGCACGCGCACGCCGGAGCCATAGAGGCGGGCATTTCCGGATCGAAACGCGTGGTCATTAGCGATGCCGGACATTTGATGTACCTGGAAAAGCCAGAGGAGTTCAGCCGTCGGGTGATCGGCTTCATCGAATCGAATCGTTAGGAACGCAAATGGGCCTCGGATTTTTACGGATTAACACCGATTTGGCTGAATGCTGAGTGCCGAATGCTGAATGCTAAGAATCCAAAGCGAGAGAGCGTGAGCTTGCTAATCAAGGGCGGCCACGTCATCGACCCCGTGGCGAAGGTCAACGCGCCTATGGACGTTCTGCTGCGCGATGGACGCGTTGCCGAGGTTGCCCTGCCGAACAAAGTGCGTGGCAGCGCCGACGAGAAATTTGATGCGCGCGGGCTGATCGTTGCCCCCGGATTCATCGATCTGCATGTCCATCTGCGCGAGCCTGGACAAAGTTACAAAGAAACGATCGCCAGCGGCACTGCGGCGGCCGCCGCTGGAGGTTTCACGTCGGTCTGCACCATGCCGAACACTGTGCCTGTGGTCGATACGGATGAGTGGGTTGCGTGGTTGCGGCATCCTGAACGCGGCGCCGTGGTCAATGTTTTTCCCATTGCCGCGGCAACGCGCAGCTCACGAGGTGCGTCGCTTACCGATTTTGCCGCGCTGCAGCGGGCCGGAGCCGTGGCGGTCACCGACGACGGCAAGCCCATCCTCGATGACGAAGTGATGCGCGCGGCCTTGCGCCTCGGCGCCGAATTGAACCTGCCGGTGGTGCAGCACGCCGAAGATACGCGGCTCACGGAGCACTGCTCCATGCACGAAGGCCCTACAAGTTTCCGTCTCGGACTGCGCGGGATGCCGGCTGCCGCCGAAGCCGGCATCGTGGACCGCGATGTCAACCTGGCGCAGCAGATTCGCGAGTCGCGCCTGCACGTCGCGCATCTTTCCACCTCCGATGCGCTCAAGGCGGTGCGCCGCGGCAAGCGCGCCCGAGCCCGCGTCACTTGCGAAGTCACGCCGCACCACTTCACTTTGCTCGACCAGGACGTGGGCGAGTACGACACCAATTTCAAGATGAACCCGCCGCTGCGCTCGGCGACCGACCGCGAAGCAATTCTGGTCGCGCTCGCCGACGGCACCGTGGACGCTATCGCCACCGACCATGCCCCGCACGCCGCGCACGAGAAACAGGTTGAGTTCGAGCACGCTGCCTTCGGTGTCACTGGACTGGAAACCGCGCTGGCGCTGGCCATCACCAAGCTTCACCGCGAGCACAAGATTCCTCTGACACGCATTGTCGAGCTCTTCACCGCCGGTCCGGCGCGCGTCTTCGACCTGCGCGGGCGCGGATCGCTGCAACGCGGCAACTTCGGCGATGTAACCATCTTCGATCCCAAGAAGCGCTGGACGTTTGAAGCCGCCAAGTCCCGGTCGCTGTCGCGCAACACTCCGTTTGATGGATGGCAGTTTACGGGGAAAGTGGTGGCGACGATTGTGGGTGGGAAGATTGTGTATCGGGGGGATTGATCAACTCACAATCCCCATCTTCTTCCCCACTCTTCCCAGCACTTCCAGCGCCTGCTGCAGCTCTTCTTTCGTGTGCGTGGCCGTCATGATGGTGCGGATGCGGGCTTTGCCTTCGGGGACGGTGGGAAACGCAATGCCAGTGCCGAGGACGCCTTCTTTGAAGAGTTCGCGGGAGAAGTCCATGGTGAGTTTGCCGTCGCCGATGATGATCGGAGTGATGGGAGTTTCGCTGGCGGGTGTGGCGCGGCCTCCGATGTCGAAGCCGAGCAGGCCGAGTTCTTTCTTCCAGAAGCGAGTGTTCTCCCAGAGCTTCTCCATGCGCTCGGGCTCGTTTTCCAGGACGTCAAAGGCCGCGATGCACGTTGCCGCTACTGAGGGCGGATGCGACGTCGAAAACAAAAACGGGCGCGCGCGGTGATAGAGGAAATCGATCAGATCACGCGTGCCGCAGACGTAGCCGCCGAGTGCGCCGATGGCCTTCGATAATGTTCCGACCTGGATATCGACGCGGCCGTGTACATTGAAGTGATCGACGGTGCCGCGGCCGTTGTGACCTAAAACGCCAGAAGCGTGCGCATCGTCGACCATCATAATCGCGCCGTATTTTTCGGCGGCGTCGCACAGGCCGGGGAGCGGGCCGATGTCGCCATCCATCGAGAACACGCCGTCGGTGATGAGCAGCTTCTTGCCTTGCTGGTCCTTGACGCTGGCCAGTTGCTCTTCCGCGTGGGAGACGTCTTTGTGGCGGAAGACCAGAATCTGCGCCTTCGACAAGCGCGCGCCGTCGATGATCGAGGCGTGGTTGAGCGCGTCGGAAATGATGAAATCGTCCTTGCCCAACACTGCCGACACTGTACCGGCGTTGGCCGCGAATCCGGACTGGAAGACTACGCAGGCCTCGACGTTCTTGAAGCGCGCGATCTTTTCTTCGAGTTCCATGTGTATCTTCATGGTCCCGGCAACGGTGCGCACCGCGCCCGAGCCGACTCCGTATTTGCGGATGGCCTCGAGCGCCGCCTCGCGCAGCTTGGGATGCGTGGTCAGCCCCAGATAATTGTTCGACGCGATATTGATGACCTTCTTGCCGTCGAACGTGCAGACCGGCGCCTGCTCGTCCTCAAGCACGCGCAGCTTGAAGTGCGTGCCCTTGGCTTTCAGTTCGTTGAGCTGGCCGGTGAGATACGAGAGCGGGTTGGTGCGGGTTGCAGGGGTCATAGAACCTCGAAAGTTCTTTGCCACGGATTCACACGGATCAACACGGATAAGGCCTGACTAGTGTATCGCCTGGGACCAAGGCAAAGGAATATCTGGAGTTCCGTCAACTACTGTAAGGCTGGCCTCGGTCGAATCTGCCTAACTCGCGGAGTCGGAACGGCTCTCATGTCTTCTCTTTTTCTTAATCCGTGTTCATCCGCGTGAATCCGTGGCAAACAAATCCTCAAAACATAATCGGGTTCCCGGTTGCAATGCTGGCCTCGCAGAGAAGTTTCATGTTGTTGAAGAATTCTTTCTCGGAGTCGGCCAGGATGTCGCTGGAATGGAGTACGGTGTTGACTTCCTTCAGCAACGCCGGCGATTGCTTGATGGGGATAAAGTCGCCGGTGTGGGTGCCGTTGTAGAGAACTTTTTCCAGCAGGATGGGGAAGCGTGGCCCGGGTTTTCCCTGCAAGGCGCGCAGAAAGCTTCGCAGATTCCCCGCCTTGGTGATGTTGCCCAGGAAAAACGACAGGATGAAGCCTTCGTGCTCGCACGATTCGGCTTGCCAGCGGTCGTGCGCCTCCCATTCTTCTTCGGTGGGATCGCCCGTCAGCATGGGGTCGCCGGATTCGTCAAAGGTTAGGCGGTCGGGAAACGGGTGTGGCTTGGCCTTGCCGTCGCGAATGCAGGTGCAGCGTACGAAAGCATCAAGGGCCATGGTTCACTTCCAGCGGCAAATGTGATCCTGCATATCCATGGCTGAAGCGTTCGCGGACAAGAGGGTCCGCGCCACACAAGCCACGCCACACGAGCCTTGCCACACGGTTATTTCACTCCGTTTGGATACACCAGGATTTTACTCGCCTCGCCCGTCTTCAGCCGCTCCATCGCCTGGGAAAAATCCTTCATCGGGATGCGGTCGGTGATCACCGGGTGCAGATCGAGTTTGCCGGCTTTCAGGAGCGCGGTCATCTGGTACCAGGTCTGGTACATGCGGCGTCCGTTGATGCCCTGCACGGTGATGCCTTTGAAAATAATGTCCTCGGAAAAGTTCAGGGAGATGGGCTTGGAGGTCAGGCCGAGGAGGGAGATTCTTCCGCCGCGCCGCACGATATCGAAAGCGGTTCGAATCGACTCTGGTTGGCCGGCCATCTCGAGCACCACGTCCACGCCCAGGCCGCCGGTCTTCTCCATCACGATCGCGCTGGCGTTTTCTTTCGACGGATCGAGCACATAATCGGCCTTCATCTCACGTGCAATCTTGCGCCGGTGTTCGTTCACTTCGATGGCGAACACGCGGGTCGCGCCCACGGCCCGCGCCACCGCAATCGCAAACAGTCCGATGGGTCCGCATCCCGTGATGGCTACAGTCCTCGCGGCGATTTCGCCCGCCAGCACTGTGTGAACCGCATTGCCCAGCGGATCGAGAATCGAGGCGTATTCCTGCGGAATGGCCGGATCGAGCTTCCAGATGTTGGACTCGGGAATGACGACGTACTCGGCGAAGGCGCCATTGGCGTCCACGCCGATGATCTTTACGTTCTGGCAGATGTGAGCTTCGCCGGTGCGGCATTGCAGGCACTTGCCGCAGGCCACATGCATCTCGGCGGACACGAAATCGCCTTCCTTGACGCTGGTGACTTCGTCTCCAAACGCCGCCACCTCGCCGCAGAACTCGTGACCCGGGATGAGTGGAGGATGGATGCGGTTCTGCGCCCAGCGGTCCCAGTTATAGATGTGCAGGTCGGTGCCGCAGATGGACGCGACCTTCACCTTGACCAGAACGTCGGTGCGCCCGAATGCGGGAACCTTTACCTCGCGAATTTCCGCGCCTGGCGCAGCTTCCGGCTTTACGACAGCAAGCATCGTGGATGACATAAAGGCTACCTTATGACTTCCGACTCAAACAGAAAACGTATGATTCTAGCACCGTGGGAGCGGCTTGCTCTCTAACTCATGGGTTTGTAAGGCTTCGGCGCAGCCGTTTTGTAATCCTCCGATTTGCCGCGTGGAATGCTCAGCGTCTTCCACTTGCCGAAGCGGATGTGCTTGGCCATAAAAACGATCTGCCCGGTGTGCTGCGCGTAGTGCGCGATCTGGCGGTTGATGGCCTGCAGCACGGTATGCGGCTGCCCGCGAACCGTCACCGTGCGCATCACATCTTCCGGTTTAAGCGCTTCGAGGGCGGCAAAGACGCGAGCCCAGCCTTCCTCCCACCACTTCGTAAGATCGGCGCGCGTGGTCGCGGCAGGATTCAGCTCGAATTCCTGGTCGCGGTGACGGTCAGGTTTCTCTCCGTCCGTCGTGAGCAAGTCGGTGAAGCGTGAGCGCATGTTGCCCGCCATGTGCTTCACGATCACGGCGATGGAATTCGCGTCAGGGTCGAGGGTAATAAATAGCTCGTCGTCTTTGAGCTGTGCCATCGCGCTCTCGGCCAGCCGCTTGTATCCGCGCATCTGGCGGTGGGCTTCGTCGAGATAATGAGCAGCGAGATCGATCATAAAAACTCCGGCGTCTACGGATTGGATGCAGGGCTGGCCGGTGGGATGATGGGATAGGGCGCGGTCAGAGTCTGCGGGCGCAGTTCCATCTCCAGTTCAAAGCCGCCAACCCAGCGAGCGAACAGGTTATAGAGCAACGCGCCGATCAAGCCGGCGATAAACCCGATCACACCATAGAACACGGGCATGAGAACGGCGAAGCCAACGCTAAAGATCCCGGCCAAGGGACTGTTGTGCTGGCCCGCCGCCGATGCCAGCACTCCAATGAGGAGGAACAATGGTGCAAAGAGCAATCCCATACACGCATACATCAATCCCATGATCTTGGCAACCGAGAGCACTCCAACCGATTTGATGATGTGCATAGATCCTCTTTCTAGTTCGACGTTGCAGACGGAGATGCGCCTTCCCGATTAACCTGTACTCCGGCGGGCGCGATTAAGCAACAGCGAAAGTTATTTGCATCAACTCATCCCCAGCCGCCGCCGCCCGGCGATTCAATTCGGATGCGCTCGCCTTTTCCAAGGCGCGTGCTGAACTTTCCCGGCATCTCTTCGACCGAGCCGTTGCTGCGGATCACGCAGGCTTTCCCCGGCGAGCCTGTCTCGCCGCCCGCCAATCCCCAGGGCCCGCGGGTGTGCCGGTCTGACAGCAGCGTGACCTCGCACTCGGCCAGCACTTCAATCTCGCGGACAATTCCGTGGCCACCGCGATGCTTTCCGGCACCGCCGCTATTTGCCCGAAGTGAGTAGCGTCGAACCCGCAAGGGATAGGCATACTCCAGCGCTTCGGCCGGAGTGTTGAGCGAATTCGTCATGTGGGTATGCACGCCGGAGACGCCGGGCTTGGTGGGCCGTGCCCCCATGCCGCCGGCGATCGTCTCATAGTAAGCAAAGGGTTCGCCCGTGCGCGGATCGATTCCGCCGATCGTGAGGTTATTCATGGTGCCCGAGGCTGCCGCCGGAATCCGGTCCGGAACGGCTTGTGCCAGCGCCCGCAGCAGAACGTCGACGATACGCTGCGAAGTTTCGACGTTGCCGCCCGCCACCGCTGCCGGTGGCCGCGCATTGACAATGGTCCCTTCCGGAGCGATCACCTGGATGGGCCGCATCAGGCCTGCGGTTGCCGGAACATCTTCTGCCAGCAGACAACGGAAAACGTAGAAGCACGCGGAGTAAGTGATGGCCTCGACTGCGTTCACGCTGCCTTCGACTTGCGGATCGCTTCCGGTGAAATCGACTGTGACCGCGGGCTGTCTGGGGACCCGGCCCCGCACCTTGCCTGGCCCAACACTCACTGTCACTGCGATCTTCACTGGCTTGCCGCGGATGCCGTCGCTGTCCAGAAAATCCTCCGCGCGATACGTGCCCGGCGGCACGCGCTGCAGGAATGCGCGCATCAGTTCCTCAGAATACGCGAGCAATTCCCGCGCCGCGCCTTGGGTGCGATCGATGCCGTACCGCGCACACACCTCCGTTAGGCGCTCGGCTCCGGTGTGGCAGGCGGCGATCTGCGCTCCCAAATCGCCTTCGCGCTCCTCGGGCGTGCGCACGTTGTTCAGCAGCAGCGCCAGCACATCGCGATCCATCACGCCCGCCCGCATGATTCTGACCGGGGGAATGCGCAGTCCTTCCTGATAAATCTCGCGGCAGAGCCCCATGGAACCGGCGTAGGCTCCGCCGACGTCGGCATGATGGGCTCTGGACGCTACGTAGAAGTCGGGACGATTTCGAACTCTTCGCGGCCGAGAGCGCCCGCTCCGCACATACACCGGCGCTACCAGCGTAATGTCGGGCAGATGAGTGCCGCCGCGGAAAGGATCATTCAGCATGACCACGTCGCCGGGCGCCATTTCGCGCGTTGCAATCGCGGACCGCACTGACATTGGCATCGAGCCCAGATGCACCGGCATGTGGTCGCCCATAGCGATGACTTCGCCCGCGCCGTCGAACACCGCGCACGAATAATCTCGCCGTTCTTTGATGTTGGGGGAAAACGCGGTACGCCGCAGAGCCGCGCCCATCTCCTCGGCAATGGAATGGAAGAGGTTCTTGAAGATTTCCAGTTCGACGGGATCGCGCCGCATGAGGCGCAGTGTACCGGAAACTCGTGGTTGGTCGTTAGTCGTTGATCGTTAGCTAAATCATGCAACGTGGCGGGTATCTGGCTGCATGTTAGACAGAAAGTGAGATTCTCCTGTGCAGGTAGTGTGGACCAACCACTAACGACCAACGACACTCTTAGAGAGAATTCTTCTATCCATTGCATTATTGTGTTGACACTGTGTTCATACTGCCGCAATATCTTGTGTTAAGGACGCTGCCCGTACTACAACTTGGGTGGCATTTGTGATCGGGTCCCGTAAGGTTGTGAAACCCCTTTGCAAGGGAAAATCGTTCACGGAGGAACCTTCATGGCAACGAAGAAGAAGGCAAAAAAGAAGAAACACTAACCGTCTGCGAAACGATACTTCGCATGGGCCAAGAATTTAACCAGCCTCTCAGGAGAAGCACCTCTTGAGAGGCGTTTCCTTTTGGGCAATTGGCAGTTAGCAGTTGGCCATTAGCACTTAGCCTTTGCCCCCAGGCGAGTTCAATCCTCCGGCGGCTGAATGCTAACGCTAACTGCCAATTGCTAATGCCTCAGCCTCAAAATTCTTCATGTCGATCTCCCCGGGGTGTGTCACAATTGTGAAACTATCGCCGTGAGTTTGAACATGAGTGCCAGGAAGAAGAGCGCGGGCAAGAGCAAGACGGATGAAATCTTCATCCCCGACAAACTCTATTTCCGCATCGGCGAAGTGGCCACGTTGTGCCGGCTGCCGGCCTATGTGTTGCGCTTCTGGGAAAGCGAGTTTCCGCAACTCAAGCCGGTGAAAAGCAGCACAGGCCAGCGGATGTACCGCAGACGCGATGTGGAAAGCGTGCTACACATCAAGCAACTGCTCTACGAGCAGGGATTTACCATCGTAGGCGCGCGCCAGCAACTGCGCTCCGAGGTGAAAGCCGAAAAAGGACAGGCCGCGATTCCATTCCCCGCGCAGTCGGCGGCCGAAATCCAGCACATCCGCCAGGGTCTGCGCGAGATCTTGAGCTTGCTCTCCACAAGGCGCACGGGATAAGGCTGGAGGGGTAATCCAGCCAAGAACCTGCGCTTGACCCGACCAGCGACCACCGACAATCGCCACGCGCTCACCCTGCAATCGAAGTCGGAAATGCAATCTGCGACTCATACTCCGGAGGCTTCCGGGTGTAGAATGCCGTTCTTAGCGGGGCCCCCAATGGCGATTGAGCGGAAAGAGCAGAACGTTGGTCGCGGGATGGTCGAGAAGTTATTCAAGAGTCGCTCAAAGACGTTCTTTGTAGCGCCGGCATCCAGTCGGCTGTCAGCAGTGCCGGCGGGGCGCCCGCACGACAGCCGCCGGGGACGGCGGCGCTACTTCGCTCTGTTCTTGCTCGCCGCCATGGCAGTAGCGACGGTGTCTTCGGCTCAGGACGCAACCGGGAGAATCTTCGGAACGGTTTACGACCAGCAGGGAGCGGTCATCGCGGCTGCGCAGATCACCGTGTCCAACACGGCTACGCAAGTCGCCCGCACGGCCACCGCGGACAACGAGGGACACTTCCAGCTGTTGGCGCTGCCCATCGGGAACTACACGGTGAGGGCCGAGCACCCTGGGTTTCGCACGGTGATCAGCCCGGAACAGAAACTGTTCATCAATCAGGCCCTGCGCATCGACATCAAGATGGAAGTCGGAAGCGCCAGCGAGAGAGTAGAAGTTGGCGCAGAAGCAGCGCCGGTGGAGACGGTGAATGCCGTCCTGGGCCAATCCGTAACCGGACGAACCATTACCAATATGCCGCTGAACGGACGCGACATGCTGGATCTGGCTCTGCTTCAACCCGGAGTTACGGAAAGTAACGACGACAATGGGGGTGCCGGCAATTTCAGCATCGCCGGTGGACGCACCGATTCGATCACCTTCCTGCTCGACGGCGGGTTGAACAACGATCTGCTGGACAACAGCAACCTGCTGGATCCCAACCCCGATGCAGTCGCCGAGTTCCGTCTTTTGACCAGCAATTACACGGCAGAGTACGGACGCAACGGCGGCGGCATCATCAGTGTGGTAACCAAATCCGGCACGAACCAAATCCATGGCAGCCTTTTCGAGTTCTTCCGGAACAGGGTGCTCGACGCGAACGACTACTTTAATATTCAGAATGGAGTTCCGAGGCTTGACCTCAAGCGTAACCAGTTCGGAGCAACGCTGGGTGGGCCTATCGTGAAGGACAAGTTTTTCTTCTTCGTGGCCTACCAGGGTCAGCGGCAGCTTCTGGCTGAGCCGGACATCGATGCGCCGGTGTTTACACCTCAGCAGTTACAGGGAGATTTTTCTACTTCCAGCGCAGGCGCTCCCGATCCGGGCGTGGTTGCCTTTCTGACCGCCAATCCTTATTTTGCAGCTCCCAACGGCAATGCGGCCAATGCCATCATCGATCCTACGAAATTCGATCCCGTGGCCCAGGCATATATCAACGCTAAATTGATTCCGAGCGTTCCCGGAGGCCTGCTTTCAACCTCGCAGGACGCGCAGGACAATCGCAACGAGGTGACCACCAAGTTTGACCTCAACCTCAACTCCAAAGACAAGATTTCCGGGACCTTCGGTTTCAATCGTGCCGGGAACTTGTATTCAGGTACTCTGAACCCGTTTCCTTACGCCACCGTCCCCGGCTTTCCCAGCGCTACGACAGCCAACTATTACTTCACAAACATTGCATATACCCGGATCTTCTCGCCAACGTTGCTGAATGAATTTCATTTCGTCACACACCGCAGCAACTATCTGGCGGACACTACCGTAAACCATCTGCCCACGGGACCGGCCCTTGGGATACAAATAACCCCCGACGTTGCGACCGGCCCCACCAATCTTTTCTTCGACAACGGACTCCAACTCGGGCCCAGCGAAAATGGCCCGACGCGTTACGTGGAAAACACATTCTCCTGGACGGACGCGGTTTCGTGGACTCGCGGGAAACACAACTGGAAGTTCGGGGCGGGATTCTCTCCGTATCAGGAGAATCTGAGTTACGACTATTACACGAATGGTGAATTTGACTTCTACACCTATGGGGGATCGAGCGCCAGCACGGGAAATCCTTATGCGGATTTTCTTCTCGGAGTTCCCGATGCTTATTTCCAGGGCGCGCTGGCTCCTTCCAACTTCCGCAGCAAGAGCACTTATGTTTTTGGCCAGGACGAATGGCATGTGACCAAGAACGTAGTATTGACGTTGGGACTGCGCTACGAATACAACACGCCCAAGACGGATACTCAGGGGCGCACGCTTGCTGTAATTCCTGGAGAACAGTCGCAACGGTTTGTAAATGCGCCATTGGGGTTGGTTTTTCCGGGCGATCCCGGGGTTCCCAAGGGTACGAACTTTCCCGTCAAGAACAACTTCGCGCCCCGCTTCGGATTTGCCTGGGACCCGACCGGAAGTGGTAAAACGAGTATCCGCGGTGGTTTCGGCGTTTTCTATGACATTCTGAAAGGCGAAGACAACCTTAATTTCAACGGCCAGCCCCCGTTCGTGAGTAATGCCGGTTTCTTTTTCAACGGCGTTACGCAGTCGCCGCAGAACGGGCCACTGAGTTTCCTGTCGCAGCCGTTTCAGTCAGCCGGGGTTACGAACACATTTCCTTCGCAGCCGCCGGCCTCCGACGTCGATTTCACACCGTTTCTGCCGATCAACAATACGGGCTTCCTCTATCTGGTCGACCCGCACCTGCGCACGCCTTACGTCTATCAGTACAACCTGAGCCTGCAACGAAATCTTTTCGCCGATACGGTTCTGGAAGCCAACTACGTGGGAAGTTCAGGGCACGGGCTGACGTCGCTGAAGGATATTAATCCGATGGTCCTGGGAAGCTACAACCGTCAGTTGGACACCAGTTGTCCGGGTTGTTTCGATTCGCTCCCGGAATTCCAGAACGTATCGCACGCCAACTACAACGCCTTCGAGGCGAGCCTGACGCGGCAGCCGAAATCTTCACGGCTGGGCACGGCATATTTCACCTTCGCCTATACCTATGCCCATAACCTCGACAACGCTTCCGGTTTCGCGCAACGCAACTTCAGCGTGCCAGCCTACAGCCCGGATTTCTTCTACGCTTCTGGCGACAGCGATGTCCGCCATCGCATCAGTTTCAGCGCAGGATGGGATTTGCCTTTCGATCGCATGTGGGCAAAGGGGCCGAAACGCCTCACCCAGGGCTGGAGTCTCTATCCCATTCTCACCTGGCGAACCGGATTCCCGTTTGATATTGGCGCCAAGTTGCCCTTTAGTAGCGACCCTCTGAACCCCGGTTCTTCGGGGGCAGGCGACCCGGCTCTTTCCAGCTCCGCCGTGGTTGCGCCAATCAGGATGTTCGATCCCAGGCACCGGCGGACGATCAATGAAATTTCCTACGGCACCGACCCCACTGGCACGATCTGCCAGATTACGACGACTCCCGTGACTGGCAATTTCATCTTTGATCCCAACAGCTTTTCTAATATTCCTTTGCAAAACACCCCTTACTTTGGAGGAACGAATCCCTGTTTTCCGCAAATCGATCCGGTGAACAATCCTGGCGACCGCACCTATGGTCTGCCCCGCAACGTACTTCGCGGTCCCGGCCTGACCAATCTCGACATCGCATTGGCGAAAACCACCTCAATCACCGAGCGAGTCAAACTGGAGTTTCGGGTGGAGTATTTTAATGCGCTGAATCATCCTGAGTTCGCGCAACCGACCTCGGGCAACGGCACCGCCAACCTGAATAGTCCAACGTTCGGGCAGATCACGACCACGGGCAACTTCAAGGCGGCGGCTCCGCGCATCGGGCAGTTGGCAATGAGGCTGACGTTCTAAGGGTTGACCTTGGGGCGGCGGGCTGCAGCCTGCCTGCGGGCGTGTAGGCACTGCTGAAAACCGAAGCCAAGGGTTACGACACGTGCTCCGGAGTTGGCTTTATGATCTTTCCCGCATTCGTGGCGTCCAGGCGGATGCGGCTGACGCGTGACGTTTCCTGAACCAGATTGTCGGTGGCGCGAGCGTCATCGCCCGCCATCACCGAGCCTGCGGCCAACGCAAAACGCAGCGCGTCGGCTTGGTCCTCGAAATCCAGAATGACTTGCCCGGACATAAGAATTCTCCCGAATGTGAACTCTTGCAACTGCGGCTTGGAAAGAACTTCTACGAGAGCGGCGCGACGGCCAGCGTAATTACTTCGATTGTGCGGGAGAGATAGCTCCGGTCATAGTGCTTTTCTTGGTTCGGGGGTGTGAGGCGTCCGCGTCCGGAGATTTGAATGGTCGGGACGGGCAGATTTGAACTGCCGACCCCTCGCACCCCAAGTTGAGCCGTTTAGCGGGCGTGAGCGAAGCGGGAGCCCGCTGGCGAAATCCTGAACGTAGTGAAGGACCCCGCGGATACTATTTCGAAAGAATGGTCGGGACGGGCAGATTTGAACTGCCGACCCCTCGCACCCCAAGCGAGTGCTCTACCAGGCTGAGCCACGTCCCGACGAGGAAGGAACCCGCTGCTTCGATCCGCAGCGGATGGGGTTAACCAGAGAATTTTACCACCAGCGGCGCAGTTTCGCCTGCAGCGCGACTTTTAACGTTGGAAGTCTGTCACCTGCGCTTGCGCTTCGACTTCTTGGAGGAGGGTCTGGGCGCGGGCCGGCGCGGTGCTTCTTCCAGAATGGCGAACTGGATCTTTTTCTCCACGGGATCGATGCGGTCAACCAGCACGCGAATCCTTTGTCCCAGGCCGTATGTCTTGCGCGAATGCTGGCCGATGATCTGGCGCGTGTTCTCGTGGTAGGTGTAGTAGTCATCGGTGAGCGTATTCAGCGGGACCAGGCCTTCGACAAACAGATCGGTGAGTTCGACGAAGAAGCCGAACTTGGTGACGCTGGTGATGAGGCCGTCGAAGTCTTCGCCGATGCGCTCCTGCATGAACTTGACCTTCTTCCACTCCATGAGTTCGCGCTCGGCGTCGTCGGCGCGGCGTTCGGATTGGCTGGACTCTTCGGCGATGTCGTGCAGTTCCTCAATTTTGATTGGACCGCCCAACGGTTCCAGCGCTTCGCGGTCGCGGCGCTTGGACCAGGGCGTAGCGCCAGAGCCCGCCCTGAGCGAAGTCGAAGGGTCCCGCCGGCCCGAAGGAGAGCTGAAAGCCCTCTGGGTTTCTGTTTCCGGCGCCGCAGAACTCGCCGACGGGACGCCAGCGCTACTGTCGAGCGCAGAGGAAACTCCAATCGGCACGTCCCCGTCCCGCTTTTCCGCCGATTCGCGCAGTACGTCTTTCAAGATGCGATGCACAATCAAGTCGGGATAGCGCCTGATCGGCGACGTGAAGTGCGTGTAACTGGTTGCCGCGAGCGCGAAGTGGCCGAGATTCTCTTCTGAATAGCGCGCTTGCTTGAGCGAGCGCAGCATCAGGTAGCTGAGGATGCGCTCTTCCGGCTTCCCCGCAATCTTGGCGGCCAGCTTCTGGTACATGCGCGGCGTGATGTGGACTTCCTTGGGCACTTCGATGGTGCGGGCTTGCTTGCCCGTGCCGCGGGCGGCGCGGCGGTCGGTCTTCAGTTGTACGCGGTGAATGGGCAGCGGGCCTACGCCGAGCGAATATCCGAACGTCGCGGCGATCACTTCGAAATCGTAGACGCGCTTGGCGTCCGGCTTCTCGTGAATTCGATACAAAGACGCGATACGTTTCGATTCCAGATACTGCGCGACGCATTCGTTGGCCGAGAGCATAAACTCTTCGATCAGGCGATGTGCGATGTTGCGCTCCGAGCGAGTGATGCTCATCATCAGTCCGAATTCGTCGAATTCGATGACCGGCTCGGGCAGGTCGAAATCAATCGAACCGCGGCGCTGGCGTTTGCGGTTGAGGATCAGCGCCAGGTCGCGCATGAGTTCGAAGCTAGGGACGAGCGCTGCGTAGCGTTCGCGCGCGGCGGCATCGCCTTCGATTACGGCGTTGACTGCGGTGTAGGTCATGCGCTCGGCCGAACGGATCACGCCTTCGCACAGTTCGTAGTCGACGATTTCGCCGTGAGGATCGATTCGCATCACGCACGACAGCACCAGCCGGTCGAGGTGCGGGCGCAGGCTGCAGATGTCGGTTGAGAGTTCAAGCGGCAGCATGGGCACGGCGCGGTCGGGGAAGTAGACGCTGGTGCCGCGTAGCCGCGCTTCCTGGTCGAGTGCGGAGTCCGGCGTGACGTATTGGGCGACATCGGCGATGTGGACCTGCAGCTCGAAATTTCCGTCGGTAAGATTACGCACGGTGACAGCGTCGTCGAAGTCGCGCGCGGTTTCGCCGTCAATGGTAACGATGGGCAGTCCGCGAAAGTCGCGGCGGTGGCGAAGTTCGTGCGCCGGGATGATGGCGGGAATATTTTGCGCCTCTTCCAGCGTGGCCGCGGGAAAATGGTGCGGCAGGTGAAACTTTCGGATCGTGATCTCAACGTCGACGCCGAAGTCTTCCGGGCGGCCGAGAATTTCAATGACACGGCCGCGCGGATTTTGCGTGGGCGTGGGCCAGTCGGTGATTTCAACGTCCACCACGACGCCTTCGAGATCATCCCACTCCGCGCGGTGAGCGGCCTCGTCGCCAAGCACGCGGTCGACAGATTTGTTGCCTTTCTGCTTTCGATTCTCAGCGTCCTCCGCGTCCTTTGCGGTTTTGGTTTCGGGATAATCCGCACCCGCGGGGATCACGATGTCCATTGTGATTTTGCTGTCGATCGGCTTCACTGAATTGTGGCGGCTGCCGTAGTGAAAAATTCCGACTACGGTGGGATGCGCGCGCACCACCGGCCGCACGATGCGGCCCTCGGCGCGTCCATCGGGACGAATGGCAGCGATGTCGACCAGCACGCGGTCGCCGTGCATCGCGTTGCCGATGGCGTGGGGTGGGATAAAGATGTCTCCCACGAGACGCGACTTGAGAGCTGCACTCAGAGAACTCGCATCGGGGATGACGAAACCGAAGCCGTCGCGATGCATCGTGAGGCGTCCGGCGACAAGATTCTTGTCGGCTGCGGCTTGCGGCAAAGCGTAGCGATCGGAGTTAAGCGGAATCAGTTCGCCGGAGGCGACCAGCTTCTGCAGCAGCGCGTCAAGTTCTCCGCGGGCGTCGCCGTGCAGGCCAAGCTCACGCACTAGCTGTTTGAACCCCGCAGACCGCTTGGGCTGGCGGGCAATGTGTTTCAGGATGGTCGAGTCGGAGAGCATGCGGGCAGTCAGGTTTGGGTCTTAGGTCCTAGGTCTTGGGGTTCCTAACACCTGAGACCTAGGACCCAAAACCGTAGCTTCGGAAGAATTATCTGCAACTCGCGGCAAAGTACTTCTCCTCCAGAATCCTCCGGTGATGCAGCTCGTGTCCCGCGATGATGTAGGCCAGCGCCCGAACGGTCACTTCGTTCTTATTGGCGATGCCGCGGCGCGACCATGCAGCCTCGTCGAGATTGCGCAACAGCGAAAGCGTGGCGCGGCGCACGGCGATGAAATCTTCGACCAGATCCGCCAAGGGACGATGGGCGAAAGGACCATTGCGCACGTAGTCGTCCTGCTCGAAGCCTTCGAGCGGCGTGGCGTCGGAGCGCGCGATGCGCAGGGCGCGGTAGGCGAAGATGCGCTCGGTATCGCAGACGTGGCCGAGAACTTCCTTGGCGCTCCAGTTCTCTGGCGCGTAGCGGAAGTCGCCATCCTCATCGTCGCGGCCGGAGAGCAGCAGCATCATCTGGCGGCGCTGTTGGTCAAGCGTGTTGAGAATGTCCTCGCCCTGGGCTTGAGGCTGGGATTGGGGAACGATCAGAGAAATGTAGCGGTCGTAATAAGGTGCGTATTCGCCGGGCTGTGGCCGGGCGATGCTGAAAGCTGGAAGAGTAACAACGGCGGATTCCGGCATGTTTTTGCTCCCTGCAAGGCTGGATTGCTTCTTCTTAATAGACGTACGAGGTTAATAGACGTACGAGCCAAGAGAATACTCCGAGCACCGTGTGGATTTGTCGCCCGGCGGACTTTTTTTCGGGAAACCTTACACGGTAAGAGGATCGAAACGGAGATTCCGCTCGTCCTGCCGCCATCCTCCCCAGCACACTGAGGGAGGTACCATGATAGGAAACTCTGTTGAAAATAAAGGGTTTTCCACAGCGCTCATTTTGAGACTGCGGAGTACAATTCGATTTGGTCACGCAAGTGCGGCGCGTGATCCCTAATCCCAACGAGGAAAGGAAACTCTCATCCATGTGGAAGCCGACGAATCAGCCTCAGACTCCCGGGCGGCCAGCCGAGCCGGAGCGTCCAACCATGAATACGCCGAGCGCGCCTGCAATGATGGCGAATGAACCCGCCGTTGCGCCGCGTCCGGCGACACCCACGACTACCAGCGCGGACCAGGCCACCATCGGCAAATCGCTCGTGATCAAGGGCGAAGTGACAGGATCGGAGTCGCTCTATATTGACGGCCGGGTCGAAGGCTCCATCAGCCTGGCGGGCAACCGTGTCACCATCGGGCGCAATGGAGTGGTTGCGGCCAACATCAACGCCCGCGAGATCGTGGTGCTGGGCAAGGTGCGCGGCAACCTGACCGCCAGCGACCGCGTCGATATCCGCAGCGACGGCTCGCTCACCGGCGACGTGGTGGCAGCGCGCATCTCGATTGAAGACGGCGCCTACTTCAAAGGCGGCATCGACATCCGCAAGGGCGGCACGCCCGCGCAGACACAGACGAAGCCCAACGGCGAAGACAAGAGCGCTCCAGTACCCGAGCCGGCGGCGGTTGGCGCTCGCGCGTAGGTTTTGAAGTAGAGACGTCTCGTCGGGTTTCGTGAAGAGGGCGTCGCGATAAAGATCAGCGGCGGAGTTCGCAGTGAATGCGAATGTCCGCCGTTTTGTTTTTCATCGGCTTCACGGTTGCGTGCCCGCTCCCATAATTTCCTTGCTCTCGCCTTCTGCGACAGCAGGATACGCAGTTTTGCGGCGCCTCAAGTCGTTCGGGAGCTGCGAACGCAATAGCCACAAGCCCACAGCGGTCGCGGCCGCCCACGTGACCGAAATCAATGCTAACTGCAGCACGTCGGCAACGCGGCTGCCGTAGCCGGAAACGAACGGCGTGACACTTCGTGCGACTTCCAGGCTTACGACTCCGGCGACCACCGCAATCACCGCAGACTTTCCTAGCTCATCCCAACGCAGGGTTCTCAGCGAAACCAGTTTGCGGTAATGCAGCAGCAACGCCAGCGCCACCAGATTTGCTCCGATGCCAATGTCGGAGGCAAACGCCAAGCCGACCACTCCGTATCTGTGGAAGAGCAGCGAATACACCGGCAACGACGCGGCCGTGATCACTGTGACCGCAGCCATCGGAGTCAGCGTGTCGCCGGACGCGTAGAAGGCGCGCGCGTAAAGTCCCTGGGCGGACCAGAGAGCGAGGGAGAGCGAAAACCAGAAGAAGTAGACCGTCGTGGTTTGCGTGTCGGAAACCAGGAAGCGTCCGCGGCGATAGACCAGATCGATCAGCGGGAAGGCGGCGGCCATCATCCATCCCGTAGCGAGAAGCGACGCGGCGGAGACGCGGTAGACGGAATCGTTTACCGTGGCGGCGAATTCTTTCAGGCGTTTCTCGTTGAACAAGCGTGCGAAAAACGGGAGAGAGGCTTGCCCTGTGGCTTGTCCTAACACTGCAATGGGCACCGCGAACAATCGCTTGGCATAGTTGAGGCGGGCGATGTCGCCCACGCCGCTCGAGGCGTAGTGGCGCAGGATCCAGTCGTCGGCGGTGACCAGCGAAACCCCGAGCATCAGCGGGATGGAAAGCTTCACCCACTCTCGGAACGCGGGATTCGTCACGTCGAACGACGGACGGTAACCGGTGCCGATGCGGGCCGCGCCGATCACGCTGGCCAGAAACGGCCCCGCAATACTTCCCGCCAGAGCGCCATAGGCCAGCGACGCAATCCCGAAATGCCGTCCGCCAATCACTCCTCCAGCAATGATGAACAGGTTGTAGAGCAGCGGCCCGAATGCCGGCAAAAGAAACAGCCGGTGCGAGAGCAGGACTGCCGAGACGACGCCTCCGACGTAAAAGAAGATCTGTGCCGGCAGCAGAATGCGGGTCAGATGGACAGTCAGGTCCACCTGCGCGGGCGAGAAACCGTGAAACATCCAGCGCACGAACTCCGGCGTGAAGATTTCGGTGAGGATGGTGCCCACGATCATGACCGCAGTCATGACCGTGATGACGACGGAAAAGGTCTTCTGCGCGTCGGCATCGCGCTTCTCCGCTAGAAATCGCGTATAGATCGAGATGAATGTGATCGAAGCCGCGCCCCCAGCCACAATGTAGTTAAGCCAATCCGGCAGCGTGAAGGCGGCGACGTAGGCGTCCGTTTGCGGGCCTGCCCCGAAGGCGAAGGCGATGTATGCCTCGCGGACGTAACCGATCACGCGCGAGAGCATGACCGCCGACATCAACAGCAACGTGGCCGAGAAGGCCGTGTGCTGGTGCGAGGGACGAAAGAACCGCAGAAGTCTGGTCATGGGCCGCAGATTTACGCCGGCATTGTCATTCCGAACAAGCGTTCTTTGCGCCGTGAGGAATCTGGGCGAGCCGCGCGAAGCGTCGCGTTTTTTGCGACGCAAGAATCGCGCGTTGGGCTCGCTTCCTTATCTTCTCGGTGCGCGAGAGACGTGAATTTCCTTCAAAGCCTACCAGAGCCTTCTATTCACGACTGAGTTTATCGTTCGAATCAGACCTGGCTGGTTCCTTTGTTGACACTGCCGTGTCTGCATCGGTCTGGCCTTCGGCCTCCGGTTTTAAGGCCGCAATTCCTTACGCAGCAGGTAGTACTCGTTGATGGGCCGGTCATCGCTTAGAGCGGGTGTGGTGGGAGATGCCGCGATGAGCTGATCGATGGGCAGTTCGTTGTGCAGCAGGTGTTCGAATCGGCCTTCTGCGTCGGGTTGCTTGTCCCACTCGACCAAATCGGCGGCCGCGGCGGCCGGGAGGCGCTGCGCTAGTTCACTCGCGGTGCGAATCGGCAGGGGCCGATCACTGGCGAGAAAATGGAATCCCCAATTCTTTCCGAAGGCGAGCACGCGAACATAAGGGAAGGATCGGCGCAGGGCGAGTGCGACGGCGGCCACGTCTTCCGGATCGCCAATCGGCAGCCACTGTTGCAGAATCCCTCCGGGACGAAGACGCTGCCGGATGACAGAATAGAAATCTTCGGAGTAGAGCAGGCTGGACCCGGCGGCCTCCACCGGCGGCGGAGGATCGATCGTGATCACGTCGTATTGCTGTGTTGTGCGTTCCAGATAGCGGCGGCCATCGTCGATCACCACGTGGGACAAGGGAGAACTCAGAATCTCGGGACCATCGCTGTGGAAAAAGCCGAACAATCGCGGCACGCTGGGAACCAGTTCCACTGCCGTGACTGGAATTCCCCAGGAGTGCAACGAGCGAAAGGTTGTTCCAATGCCAAAGCAAACCACCAGGGCGTTTTGCGGCGGACGGTCGAGGAAAGCCAACGGCAGATGCGCCATCATTTTGGTGATCGGCGTCAGCGAGGTCATGCCATAGCCGTTAACCAGCAACAATTTGGTCATGCCAGTTCCGGTTGCGATCACGGTAGCGGTCGAGTCGCGCAACACTTGTCTGTTGCCGCGGTACTCCTTTTCGTAGCCCTTGCTTCCCCAAAAGAGCCCCACGGCCAGCGGCAACAATAGATACGATGCGGCGCGCGATGTGAAGTCTGGAGCCGCCGATCCGGGCAGACGTATGAGGCGGACGCCAACGATCAGCCAGGGCAGCGAGAGCAGCACCAGCGACCAGCGTTCGCTGATCCAGGGCAGAAACACAAAGCCTGCCAGTAGCGGACCAAGGATGCAACCCAGCACGTTTACCGCATACGCTTTTCCTGCCTTCGCCGGATCGCCTCCCGCCCAACGGTCCACCAGCATGGGTGTCAGATACCCGAGCAGGCCGGTGAAGGGCGCGATGCCCAGCACCAGCCGCATTGAGTCATAGAGATGGATGTTTGGGCTGGCCGCCATTAACGGGAACAGTGAGAACAGTGCCAACAGCGTCCAGAGCAAAGTGCTTTCATTCAACTGCCGGGAGCCCCAACTGCGGTAGACGCGCGATCCAACAAAGGTCCCGGTCAGGTAGACGGCCAGAATTGACGCAAAGGCGTAGACCACGGTTCCGATATAAGGCGTGAATTCGCGGACCCAGACGACTTCCATGCCCATGCTCGTCAGACCGGTCGCGAACAGCAGCGCTAGAAGAGATCCTCCGCCGATTGCGACCAGGGCGGACTCGCTGGGGGGTCGCGGCACTTCTCCCGCCACTTCTCCAACTGCCTTCCGCGGTACACGCTTCGATACCATCAGGGCCAGAACCGCGATCAGAACGTTGCAAGCCGCACCCACGCGAAGGGTCCCGTGAAAACCCAGCAGCTCGATCAGCAGTAAGGGAAGGCCAGTTCCGACGACCGCTCCGGCCACGTTTGCCATGTACAAATAGCTGAACGACCGGGAAGATTCCCGGGGGAACACGCGCCTGATCGCGAGCATGCCGACCGGAATCGTGGCTCCCATCAACGTGCACCAGGGAATCAATGTGAGAGCGACCCAGATGCCGGATACGACGTAATATTCCGCAGAGGAAGTTGAGCCCAGCCGCTCCAGAATGCTGCGTCCCAGACGAAGCTCATAGGGAACGAGGATTCCTGAAACGCCGATCAGCAACTCGATCGCAGCGTAAAGGAGTAGGGGTGATAAACCGATCTTTTCTTCCCGCCGCCGTATCCATGCCCCGCTGGCCCACGACCCCAACCCCAGTCCAGCCATGAACACCGACAGCACAATGGACACCATGGCGGTGGTAACGCCGAATTGCGCCATGGACAACCGCAGCCACACCAGTTCGTAAAGAACGCTGCAGAACCCCGAGATGAAGAAGAAGATGAAATACCAGAACACGAAGCTTTCTTTCCTTAGCTAAGTTTGAGGTTGGCTAAGATTCGATGATTGCGACTTCCAAATCCAAAATACGCTACTCCGCAGTAACCCAAAAAGCTTTCCCGACGGATGATCCTCGGTTGTAACCCCCCACTGCCGCAATCACTTACGAATTGAGGTGCGCTTGAGCAGCAGTGCATTGTCCCATGCCAGTCTTTCGGCGCAAAGTGACCGAGGTGCGGGTCTCAGAGCTTAGGTCCCAGGTGTTAGGTCTCAGGTCTCAGGTTTTAGGTGTCAGGTCTTAGGCTTTCCCAAGACCTAAGACCCAAGACCCAAGACCTTGAAGCCAAGGAGGGAAGTATGCCGAGTCGTTTCGCTGTTAACGCCGGTTCTCAAACGATGGAGGAGTTTTGCGAGCACGTGAACCCGCGCCTGTTGCTGGAGAAGAGGCGGACGAGGCCGTTGCCGGAAATGCTGCGCGTGCAGGAAAGCTGGGTAGCGGACGCCGAGAAGCGGGCCTTGCTGGGGCTGGCGGCGCGCACGCCGTCATGGATTGGTCCCGATCATCTGACCGGGCTGGGGTTAATGGCGCAGATCGGGGCGGGCGCATGCTATGCGCTGACGCCGTGGAACCGGTATGCTTTGCTCGGCGTGATCGCCTGTCTGGCGCTGAACTGGCTGGGGGATTCGCTCGATGGAACGCTGGCGCGGGTGCGGCAACAATTACGTCCGCGCTACGGCTTCTATGTGGACCACATGGTTGATAGCTTCGGCGCTCTGGCGCTGATGGGTGGACTGGCCTTGTCGGGAATCCTGCATCCCGGGATCGCCATCGGACTGCTGGTGGCGTTCCTCCTGCTGTCGATTCAGTCCTATCTGGCGGCGCACGCGCTGGGAGAGTTTCGGCTGTCTTTCTGGCGCTTTGGGCCGACCGAGTTGCGCATTCTGCTGGCAGCCGGCAACCTGGCGGTGTTGTGGAAACCACGAGTACACGTTCTCGGCGGAGATTACAGCCTGTTCGATATAGGGGGAACGATTGGTCTTGCCGGCATGTCGTTGATGGTGGTCTTTTTCACGGGACAGAACACAGCGCGCCTTTATCGCGAAGAGAGGATCGCCAAATGAGAGCGGGACTGACTGGGGGCCGGAACGGGCGCCGATTGACAATGCGCTGGTTGAAGTTCAACACCGTGGGCGCGCTCGGCATCGGAGTGCAGTTGGCCGTTTTGCTCGTTCTGAAGAGTGGATTTCATCTCAGCTATCTGCCGGCAACTGCGCTCGCAGTAGAAGCGGCAGTCATACACAACTTCCTGTGGCACGAGCGCTACACCTGGGCGGACCGGGTGCAGCCGTCGTGGAGGAAGTCCCTGCCGCGGCTGTTGGGTTTCAACCTCACCACCGGCGGAGTCTCTATTGCCGGTAATCTGGCACTGATGAAACTGATGGTAGGCGTGGGCCACGGAAACTACCTTGTTGCGAACGGTATCGCCATCGCGCTGTGCTCGCTGGCGAACTTCCTGGTGAGCGAGGTGTGGGTATTTGACGAGGGTGAGTCAGCCACGAGCAAATCGGGCGAGCAAGCGGGTTGGTGACTCTATGTTCTTCGATCATCACCAATGGCGAGGACACAGGCTGCGCGATGCAGCGATTCTCAAATCTTCAACACGACCTTCCCGTAGTTCTTGCCTTCCTGCAGCAGCTTGTAGGCTTCCACGGCGCGCTCGAGCGGCAGGACCTGGCCGATCACTGGAGTCAGCTTGCGTTGCGCGATCCATTCGGAGATCTGGCGCCATGCGGGTTCCATGATCTCGCGCTTCTGCGAGAGGTAGGTCAGCCACAAGCCCTGGATGCTGGCCGATTTCGCGTACAGCGCCCGCACGTCGAGTTGTGGCGGCTTGCCGGTAGCGCTGCCGTATTGGATGACGCGCCCGAAGTCGCGCAGGCAGCGCAGGCTTTTCGCGGTGTGCTCACCGCCCAGCATCTCAAACACGGCGTCCACACCTTCGCCGTGTGTGAGGTTCTTCACGGTTTCTTCATAGTCGTCCCGCTTATAGTTGATGCCGTGCTGCAGTCCGAGTTCTCGCACGCGCGCCAGCTTGTCATCCGACGACGAAGTCCCATACATTTCAACGCCGAGAATGTGGCCGATCTGGACTGCGGCAGTACCCACGCCTCCGGCCACGGCGTGAATGAGCACGCGATGGGTGCGGCCCGCCGCCGGTGGTTGCGTCATGCCGGCTTGCCAGTAAGCGAGATACGCGGTGAAGTAGTTCACGGGGAAGGCGGCTGCCTGCTCGTCGGTCCAGTGCTCGGGAACGGGCCACAGCGTGTTCGTGTAGGCGCTAACTCTTTCGGCGAAGGCTCCCCATTGAATGTAGCCCATCACGCGGCGTCCGCTGCTCTCTTCCACCCCCGAGAATTCCCGTCCGGCGATCAGCGGCGGGGCCGGCGTTCCGGGATAGCTGCCTTGGGTGGTCATGACGTCGGCAAAATTCAGTCCTCCGGCGGCAACGCGGGCCAGCGTTTGGCCCGGCTTCAGAGCAGGTTCAGCGGTGTCTTGGACGGCGAGTGCATCCGGGCCCGACAGGCTGGTGATCACTAGGGCTTTCATGATGGGAGTTTAGCAGGCCGGATGGCCCTCGGACCGCAGACTCGCAGGCGCAAACCATAGTTTCCTCGCCGCCTGTTCGCCGTCGGGTATATACTCTTGGCGTAGGTTACTGAGGTCCTCCCGGCCACGCCTCCACGGGCCGGGACGGGGCGTACATTCATCCCCCTTTATTCTTGCGCGCCCCGCATGCTGATTTGCCGATTCCCGCCCGGGGCGGCGAGGAAATGGCACCGGTGCATCGCGCCAGATGCGCAGCGGCGCTGCGTCCGGGGGAGGTTATATCGTGGACTTAATTTTTGTACGTCTTCTTTTTGTCATCGTAGTCTCAGTTACCTGCTACGTTATTGCTCCGTTCGGACTGCCGCGCAACCTGGATGCCGGGATCGGTGCCGCGGTTGGGGCGGCCATCGTCCTGTTCGAATGGAAGCTGCGCGGGGTGAGCCTGAAGCGGCTGATCGGCGCGGCTATCGGGAGCATCCTCGGCATCTGCGGGGCCTACCTGTTTGCTTTGGTGATTCGCAGCAGTGTGCCCGCCGGAAACACCCAGAGCTTCCTGCAAATCCTCGTGATGCTGCTGATGGCCTACGTCGGTCTGATCGTGGGCGCGAGCAAGGGCGACTTGCTGAACTTAGCAGCTTTGGGCGGCATCTTTGGCGGCGAGAAGCAAGGCAAGAAGAGCTACAAGATCCTCGACACCAGCGTCATCATCGATGGCCGCATTGCCGACATTGCCGAGACCGGCTTCCTGGATGGAATCATCGTTACGCCGCAGTTCGTATTGCGCGAGCTGCAACTCGTCGCCGATTCAGCCGACTCCCTGAAGCGTAACCGTGGCCGCCGCGGCCTCGATGTGCTGCAGCGCCTGCAGAAGATGGCCACGCTGCAGATCCAGATTGTGGAAGACGATTTTCCCGCCGTCCGCGAAGTCGATCTAAAGCTGATCGAGCTGGCCAAGGTCTACGAAGGCAAGATCATCACCAACGACTTCAACCTGAACAAAGTGGCGCAGTTGCAGGGCGTCGAGGTGTTGAATATCAACGAGCTGGCCAATTCGCTCAAGCCCATTGTGCTTCCCGGCGAGATCATGAAGGTCTTCATCCTGAAAGAAGGCAAGGAATACAACCAGGGCGTTGCTTATCTGGATGACGGCACCATGGTGGTTGTGGACAACGCCCGGAAAATGATCGGCAAGACAATCGACGTCTCGGTCACTTCGGTATTACAGACGACAGCGGGAAAGATGATCTTCGGCAAATGGGATGAGCGCGCTTTTGCAAGGACTAGTGCGCCCGCACAGCCGGCCGTGCCGGCAATTCCCAGTGCGGTGGTGCCACCGGTCGTGGTCCCGAACACGCTGGTGGAGACCAAGCCTCAGCCTTAGGATATCGTTGAGGCGACCAAGGCCACCGAGATTGTCTTCCCATTCAGCGTGCCGGTAATTCTGACGCGTTGTCCCGCTACCCGCTTCAGGGCGGCCGGCTCGCCCTCGAGAACATACATTTTGTCGCCGTCGACCAGAGAGAAGCGCTCACCGCCGTGGACGCAAACCAGCGTACAGTCACTGGCCGTCCTGCCCGCGTCAGGAGAATGCTTCGCGCCGCACTGCGTGTCCGTGATCACGCCCTCGTAGGTCTGCTGGCGGAGCGCGGGCGATTGCTCTGACTTGTGTGATCCCGTCTCTGCAGCGGCCGCAGCGCCAACTGCTCCCAGGCTCGCAATCAGGAGCGCCAAGGCGCAAGCGATCGCGCTGATGATTGCCAAGATCTCAATCCAGAAACGCATCTTCATCGCTTTCATGGGGGCACCGCCTTGGCCGGCCGATTGCTCGATTCCGGGCCACAATTCCTGAGTCGGGCGCTCTTCGAGATGCAACTAGCGTGCCAGCCCAAGGCATTGCCGGGCGCGGCGGTCTAAGTCTGTGACCGAGCGAGGGTTGGCGATGATCACAGACCGCGTGATCGCGGTCCGGCCGACGAATTGAGCCGTGCAAAAAGTTCGCTGCCGCTTCCCCTGGGGACCAAACAGCTCAGCGATCTACTGGGTTTCCCCTAGACGGAATGCGCGCTATACTTCGGGGCGCGGCAACGGCGCGCTTCCGAAACTTCGTGATCGAGAACCTTCTATGAAACGTGTAACCGGGATCGGTGGAATCTTCTTCAAGTCGCAGAATCCCGAAGAACTTTACCGCCGGTATGAGAAGCATCTGGGCATCCAGCGCGAGCCGCATGGGCAGGGCGCTTCGTTCGAGTGGCGCGAGTTGCGCGATGGTGCAGGCAACGAGCCGGGCGCGAAGGCTCTGACCGCGTGGTCGTCTTTCCCCGCGACACGAAGTATTTTGGCGGGGGCAAAGCCGGCTTCATGGTCAATTACCGCGTCGATGATCTCGATGCCTTGCTGGAGGAACTGAAACAAGCGGGAGTGCAGGTCGATCCACACCGCGAAGATTACGACTACGGCCGCTTTGCCTGGATCACGGATCCAGAGGGAAACCGCATCGAGACTCTGGGAGCCGTCCAAAGACAAAGACTAAGACTTAAGGAGAAGTGAGTTCTCGGTGGCCTCTCCGTGATCGGCGGTTGATGGCCTCGGATCGGATCTCCTCAGATTTGAACTCCAACCCCGGCACTCGTATACTTACAGCCCGCTATGAAGGTGATCGTGATTATTCCGGCTGCGGGGTTTGGGACGCGCATGGCTCCCGTTCCCGTCGGCGCCAAGGGCAAGGAAAAGAAGACACTGCCCTCCAAGCAGTTCACCGAGCTGGGCGGCACACCGATTCTCATCCATTCGCTGCGCAAGTTTGCCGCCATCGAAGCCGTGAGCGAGATTTGGATTGCTCTGCGGGAAGGCGAGATTGCAGGGTTTCGCGCGCGGGTTGAACGCGAAGCGAAAGACGTTCTAAAGAAGAGAGTCGAACTTGTCGTCGGCGGCGAGCACCGCCAGCAATCGGTAGAGAGCGCGCTGAACTCCGTTGCAGCCACGGCGCATGATGATGACATCGTTCTGGTGCACGATGCCGTGCGGCCCCTTGTGACCGGCGAAATCATTCAGGAAGTGATCGAGGCGGCAAAGAAATACGGCGCGGCGATCGCCGGCCTGCCCGCCGTCGATACGGTGAAGCAAGTCGAGCGCACGGCGGAGGGTGCGCTGATCAAAGCGACGATTCCGCGCGCCGGCATCGTGATGGCGCAGACCCCGCAAGGCTTTCGCTACGGCGTCATCAAGAAGGCGTTCGATGAGGCTTCCGCGGACGGATTCCTCGGCACCGACGAAGCCTCGCTGGTGGAACGGTCGGGCCACGACGTGGCGGTGGTAATGGGCTCGCCGCGAAACATCAAGATCACCACGCCAGCGGACATGGAACTGGCGGAGTTCTACCTAGGGAAATGAGCCACGGATTTGCACGGATTTCCACGGATCAAGGCCACTACTACAGCGTAAACTCGCTGGTGATGACTACTCCGCCATCTGCCCTGAAGCACTCCGAGTTGACCGAGAAAACAATTGGGGTTTTCTACGACGTGTACAACGAACTCGGGCACGGATTTCTTGAATCGACCTACGCCCAGGCACTGGTCGTGGCCCTGGAGGAGTCAGGATTGAGTACTGCACGGGAAGTCCCAGTGCCAGTCTGGTTTCGTGGCAGAAAGGTCGGGCAATATTATGCCGATTTGATTGTTGAGGGAGTGGTTCTTCTCGAGTTGAAGGCTGCGCGAACCCTCGATTCTGCACACGAGGCCCAACTGCTTCACTATCTGCGGGCGACTGAAATCGAAGTTGGCTTGCTCCTCAACTTCGGTCTCCGCCCACAATTCCGCCGCCTTCTGTTTGACAATGAAAGAAGAAAAAATCCGTGAAAATCCGTGTGAATCCGTGGCCAAGGTTTCCGCATGAGAATTGGTTACGGCTTCGATTCGCACGAATTCCAACCCGGGATTCCGCTGAAGATTGGCGGCGTCGCGCTGGCGCACGACAAGGGACTGGGCGGGCACTCCGATGGCGACGTGCTGCTGCACGCCATCACCGACGCGCTGCTCGGGAGCCGTGGCTGCTCCCGACATTGGCGCGCTGTTTCCTCCTTCGGATCCCAGGTGGAAGGGTGCGGACTCCGTCGTCTTCCTGCGCGAGGCGCTGAAACGCGTGCGCGATGCGGGCTATGGCGTGGCGAATGTCGATGCCAGCCTGATTCTCGCCTCGCCTAAGATCGGTCCTCACGCGGCTGCGATTCGGGTGCGCGTAGCGCAATTGCTGGGAGTGCGCGCCGATTGCGTCGGATTGAAGGCGAAGACTCCGGAAGGGCTCAATCTGGAGAACGCGGCCATCGCGCACGTGGTGGTGCTGCTGGAGAAGCGGAGTCCGAAACGAGCGCGGAAGAAGACCAAGAGGCCTTGAGCTACTTGCACCGCGCGTCCGCCGCTTTGATCTCCGCTGCTTGGATCAGGGCGCGGAAGATGGCGCGTGAGGGTTCGTCTTGATCGACCGAGCGCTCGGGATGCCATTGCACCGCGAGCACGAAGTGGTCGGGGGCAGTGCCTTCCAGGGCTTCGATGATGCCGTCGTCGGGGCAGCGGGCCACGATGCGCAGGCCGTTGCCAACCGTGTCGGCGGATTGGTGATGCGAAGAGTTGACGGGGACGACGAGATTGAGCCCTTCCTGTCCTTTTCCGTTCACGATTTCTGCCAGCTTGGAATCTGTGTCAATCTCAACTGCGTGCGCTACTGCAACCTTCTTTCCGGCTTCGTGATTGACGCGTGTGCGTAATTCTTCCGGCAGAAAATCCGGGATGTGCTGGATCAGCGATCCGGCGCGGTAGACGTTGAGACTCTGCAGGCCGTAGCAGATGCCGAGGACCGGCTTGCGCAGGTTGTAGGCGTCCTGCAGCAGGAGTTCGTCGACGGCGTCCCGGCGCGGGTCGGCCGCGGCGCTGTGCGGGGAGCGGGTTGCGCCAAACTTCGCGGGATCGATGTCGGCGTTACTGCCGGGCAGGAGCACGCCGTCGCAGCGCTCGATGATTCTCATGACTTCGTCCGGCGGCTGGTCGAGCGGGATGCGGACGGGTTCGCCTCCGGCTTGCTCGACTGCTCGCTCGTATTGCGAGATCGCGCGCTCGCCGTATTCATGATCGATCGAATGCGGCATGGGGATGGCGATGCGGGGCGGCTGGCATGCTCAGCTCATCCTCTCGATTGCGGCCAGGGTCTTTGACTGGCGGTAGTGGCGGATTTCCATGGCCAGGGCCAGCACGAAGATGATGCTGCCCGCCACCACTGCTGTGGGCAAGGCGATGAGGCGATAGGCGATGGTCATGTTGGGATGCCCGTGGCGCAGGGCTGACACGACCACGATCCCGAGGATGCCGACGAGCAGGCTGACGGCGAATGAGATGAGCGTGCCGATGAACGTCACCAGCAGGACGCGGGCCGGGATCGCATACCAGCGGGGTGGGCGCGGGGTCGGCGGCATGCCTCTAAGCTACACCAATCTGGCGGCCGTTGGGCGACCAAGATCTGGATCTCAAAAAAAATCACAGATCGACCTAGCTAAAATATCTGGAATCAATGAGTTACGCCGTCTTGATCTGGCTTGAGTCTGGCTAAAATATTGGAAGTAAAGGACTTACTTGCAAAATATTCCATTCAAAGGACTTAGGCGATCTTGCCTTGGCTAAGTGCTTTGGAATCAGTGGCCGGATCGCAAAATATTGAATTCGCGGGAGTTATCTCATTGCTATTCTGATGTCAAAGAGCTAATGCGTGTAGAGAATAGGATCGCTCTTTTTGGGATCGAAGTCAAGGGAATTCGCTAAATCTCTAGGCGGGGCTGCAGGATGCGGTGTTTCGTTACCTGCTTACCGCTTGCGGGCGGCGGCCTCTCGTGCGTAGGCGGTTCGAATTGCGTTGCCGAGATTGTTCGAAGGGGACCTCAAAAGGTCTGAAGTCATTTATGTTGTCTTGGCGAACGTGGAGTTGGCCCTCTCCGGTGTTTCCACGATGCTGCCCAGGGGAGTAGGCTTTGTGGTGCTCCAGTTCATGTGAGGACAACACCCAATAGCGGATCTTATCCCTCCAAACCCCTATCCATACGAATACGTCGCAACAAGCGGGCTTGACCTGCTGAAAATTCATCCAAAATGGCTTAGTCGAGTCGGATGCCAACGCTTTTACGCACAACGGCTCGTCGCTTCCGGAGTTCACGGCGCGCGACGCCTTCACTTCGATTCTGATCTTCTCGTCTAGGTAGAAGTCATACTCTCCAGAGTACGTCGGATCACGCTTCTTCGATGGCTTGGACAGTTCAGGTACTAGCTCCTTAAGATTGCCTTGAGCCCACGCCTCCCCAAACGTGCGGGGACCGCTAATCTCGAAGATATACAAGAACGAGTTCCTCTCCATGTAGCTGTCTCGCATTTCGTAATACCCATCAAGCGATAGAACCCCTCGGCCTAGCAGCGTGGAAATAATGAACTCGAACTCATTGAACGGATAGACGGAGTAAAGCTCCGCTAGGCGGCCGCGGACTGCGGCGGCATCTGCCAGCTTGGCAGTTAACGCATCAAGATGTGATTTTAGTTGCTCCATTAAAGCGTCGCAGGTCAGAAGAGGGTGTCCTGAGCGGGAAGCACATCAGCGGCATGATTGTCCGTAACCGCTGTCCCGCGAAGCGAGCTCTCAAAGGCGTGCCCGTTTTGCCACCCGGTCTTGCCTGTAGCGCGATGGTGCTCAATACGCCGTATCGAAATCTCGCAGAACACCGGGTCTAGCTCAGCAGTGAAGCATTTTCGCCCAGCAATTTCGGCTGCCAGGAGTGTTGTGCCCGAGTGCGAAAAAAAATCGATGACGCAATCACCACGACGTGAGCTGGCGTCGATTATTCTCGCGATGCTCTTCAGCGGCTTCTGTGCGTAGCAACCAGAAACGTTCTCCTGGAGCCGATAAAAGACCTGCTGAATGTCGAGCCAGACGTTACCGGCACGAATCGTGTCAGCCTTACCACGCTCAAGGTTCTCCGTTTTCTCACCCCCTACATCTTTGTAGTATCCCTTCAAAGTCTTAGGGATGTCCGTGTATTCCGCGGCGATGTTGAAGATGGGATTCCCCCGTACGTAATACAGCAGTTCCTGCCCGTACGGCCATCCAGTTTTTCTGCGTTCCATATCCTCTTTGGTTCCGAACAGTAATAAAACTCCGGGCCTGAATCGGAAACTCACGCATCAGCAACATAAAATCGGGCAGAGGCTGATAGTGGTTTCGTTGATCCGCCCCGAGCCACACGTACAGCGAACAGTCGTGCTCCATGTGCGCTAGCGAGGTCGCCACCCATCTGCGACACCAAGCGATGTAGTCGCCAATGTCACGCGTTTCGAACGCGACGAGGTTGTACGGTGGATCGTGAATAGCCAGCGTAGCCTTTGTTTCTCCCATCAGCAAAGTTATCGCCGAGGGGTCAGCGGAATCGATGCATGCCACACGATGTCCTGCGACAGGATCGATCCACACGCCGCCGGGCTTAAGTCTGCAATGATCCAGGAGGCGCAATCTGAGTTCGGGGGTCTCGTCAAGTCTAGGCAAGGGATTATTGTGCATTGCTGCCTCAGTGTAATAGAAGGTCCAATTATGAGTCTCCCGAAGTTGTAACACAATCGCTTCAGTGGAAGGAGGGTGAGCAGCCCATTCGGGGGAGGGTACCCTGGGAAAATTCCCGAATTTAGAGTGGGGGCTGGCCCGTCTGGTCGGCATCGCTCGGGACTCTCGGACGGGCACGGGTAGTGTATAAAAGAGCAAGAATGTCGCAGGCAGCGCCAGCTATTACGCGGAGCCCCGCGGATGTGGTCCGGATGACGCCGGTTTCGCAGGCGGCGAATGGGGTGTGCTATGCCGTGGCGGGGGAGAACGCCATCGGCTCGTTTGACCTGGAGCGGATGATTGCCGCGGTGCCTACCTCGATTGCTTCGGCGCTTCGGCGGAAGGCTTATTACTTTGTCCCGCTGACGGTGAGCCAGGGGGACGAGATCCTGATTGCGGATCGCTATGATGTGGCGCTCAGCGACAATGCGGTTTGCCATCGCAATCTAAATCTGGGCGATTCGCAGTGCGTGTTCATCTCCACCCGGCTGACCGACGACAAATTTTCCGTGGCCTTTGAGTTCTACATCAACGTGGGACATGCGCTGGTGGAGTGCGCCGGACTCTCACACGAATTCAGCGAGCTGGCGTGGAAACAGGTAGAGGCCGGAACGCGCGGCGAAACTTCGCTCGACGCCTGGGAAGCGCGCAAGCTGGCCACGGCGGGCGGCGCTGATGCGGAGCGCTTCAAGAACGAATACTTCGAGGCTACGTTTTCCGACACCATCTCGATTTACCTGCTTTCGCTGTATCTGGATGTGGATTATTACGATCTGCGGGAGCGGGATTATCCGCTGCTGGCGCCTTCGGCGCTGGCCGAGCGGTTGCGGAAAGTAGCGGAGCTGTTTCCGGCGAATACAGGATTTGAGTTTGCGGTGTTGTACAAGCGGCGGGGCTAGAATTCTTTTGCCACGGATTTCCACGGATCAATTTCCTGCTTGAAGACCCACCTTAACTGAGGACGTGGTGATCCCCGGAATCTTTTCTGCTGGCGGCGGTTGTCGGACAGGGCTTGCCCTGAGCGAAGCCGACGAGAGTGTCCGACCCACACGATCCTACTTGTTTCCAATCACGAAATTTATCGTGCTGGGCTGATTGGCGTTGACTGTCACCGATTTTTCCCACGTCTTCGGTTCGGTGAAGAGGGGGCGCTGGACGCTGCGCTCGGTGAGAACGTCGAAGGCCTGTTCTTTGCCGGCCAGACCCCAGCCTTCATGCCAGGCGACAATCTGATAGGCGCCGGGTGGCACGCCATTGAATTCGAAGCGGCCGCTCTCGTCGGTGACGGCGTAATAGGGGTGGGGGACGACCATCATCTCGGCGTTCATCCAGACGTGGCCGCCATTGCAGCGAAGGTTGACCAGACCGGGGGTCGACATGGTGCGCGAGTTGATCCGATTGGGAAAGGGGAATGGCAGGTTGTAGCTGGCGGCGCCATTCATGTGGATGGTGTGGAGAGTGGCGTCGGAGCTTTGCATCTGCAACTCCGCGTCTTGGGGCACGAGAAGAATATGAGGAATGTAGCGGCAACGGCGCTGGTCCAGGTGGCGCCGCTGCTCGGGCAGGTCCATAGCTTTTCCGGAGGAGATATTCTTGAGGTAGACGATGGTGTTGGCTACGCCGCCCTCGGGTCCGACGATGAGGCGATCGAGGCTGACGGTTTTGTTCCCGTCCGGGGCGCAGATCTGGGGATCTTTCGTGACGGGGAAATCCATTTCGTGGGGAACCGGTCCCGACCATTTGACGGTTCCGGAGATGGTTCCACCGTCAGGGACGGGAATGACTTTATAACCGCCTTGCGCCGCCGCCAAAGTTGCGGCCGCAAGAAACAAAACGAGCAAAGAATAACGAGTAATCACAGTCCGCATATAAAGCTCCTTTTCGCCTACAGCCCTGTTGCTCGCGGCTTGCGGAGTCGCGCTGCAATGCGGCCCAAGTTTGGGATGAATCTCCTTGCTTTCCGCGCGCAACGGCTTGCACCCAACTTGCGGGACAGCGCTCACAGAGTCCCGCTGGAGGCGGGTAGCGCTCGTGTTTGCGGTCGTTCTCGATTCCAACAGGGAGGACCGACACCGGTTCATGTGATTGGAATCACAATTAGAGTGCCCTTATTTTAAGCAGGGGTCGAGATTACCAAGGTGGTGTGTCGGGTGGGGCAGCCGATCAAGGTGTGATCTTGAAGACGGTGCCGTAGCCAAGAGCGCCGCCTTCGAATGTCGCGCCGTAGAGATTGCCAGCTGAATCCCGGATCACACCTACCATGGGACGACTTCCGTCCGTCCAATTGAAGCGGTGCAACACGGTCTCGTTGCCAGCCTGATCGAGTTCGAATACGGTTCCATCGTTATTGGAATCGCCGCCATTCTCCGTGGTGCCGTAGAGGTTGCCCGAGGCGTCGTGAATCAGACCGGACAAATTGGGGAAATCCCCGTCGGTTCCGCCAGCGAAGCTGTACAAGATCGTCTCGTTGCCTGACTTATCCAACTTGAAGACGGTTCCGCACTCGTAGGCGCCGCCGCCTGTGGTCATGCCGTAAAGATCCTCTCCGTACGGAACCACGCCAGCGTAGGGATATGCGCCGTCGCCATTGGGAGTAAAAGCGTGCAGCACGGTCTCTTTGCCCTTGCTATCCAGTTTGAAAACGGTTCCTAATCCGGTGAAATAAGAGGTGCCGCCTTCATACGTCGTGCCGAAGAGATTGCCAACTGCGTCACGGAATAGGCCCGCAATGGGTTCTCTTCCCTGCGACCTTGCACCAAACCTGAAGAGCACAGTCTCGTTGCCGGCCGCGTCGAGTTTGAAGATGGTTCCACCGTTGGAAGCTCCGCCACCAAAGGAAGTGGTTCCGTAGAGATTGCCCGCGCCATCCCGAATCACGCCACCGTCAGGCAACGATCCGTCGTTTCCGCCGGTGAAGGTATAGAGCACGGTCAACGTGCCTGCAGCATCCAATTTAAACACAGTGCCGCAGCCATACGGGGCGCCGCAAGTCAGATTGCCGCCGTTGTACGCGGTGCCGTAGAAGTTGCCGGCCAAGTCCCGCACAAGGGTCCCAGTGGGATAGGCGCCGTCGGCTCTGCCGGTGAAAGCGTGGAGCACGGTCTCGTTGCCGTTCACGTCCAGCTTGAACACGACTCCGCAGCCCGCACCGTTAGCGCAACTGAGATCACCACCACGGAACGTCTCGCCGTAGAGATTGCCCGCTGAGTCGCGCAGCAGAGGTGAAGTTGGAAGATTCCCGTTGGCGCCGCCAGTGAATGAATAGAGGACGGTGAAGGTCTGGGCAGATGCGGATGAAGAAAGGGGCGCAAGAGCGAATAGGGCGGACGCCAGCGAGAGTGCGGGGCCCCGCAGCCTCCGACTAAGGAAATTGAGAGCGCGCTTCGTGACGGTCATTGTTGTGGTTCTCCATTGAACTTCTTTTCGGACATCTACGGATTTAAGGAGCGAGCTTAAATACCGTGCCCGAGCCGACTTTGCCACCATATTCCGTCGTCCCGTAGAGGTTGCCCGCAGAGTCCCGGATCACCCCTGCACTGGGACCGGACCCGCCAGAGTTGTTGAAGCGGTGAAGTATAGTCTCCGCGCCGGTGCTGTCGATCTTGAATATCGTTCCGTCATTGTTGGCATCGCCACCGCTCCCGGTGGTGCCGTAGAGGTTGCCGGCTGCGTCCAGGATGAGGTTCCCGCCGGGATACGCGCCGTCCTTTCCGCCGGTGAAAGCATAGAGGACGGTCTTTGTGCCGTTTGGAGCAATCTTGAATACCGTGCCGCAGCCATGGCCGAGACCTGCGGGACATGCCAGGTAGCCGCCATAGGCCGTGACGCCGTAGAGGTTTCCGGCTGCGTCGAGGGTAAGGCCTGCAGTGGGATTTGAGCCGTCGGCTCCACCGGTGAAGGTGTGGAGCACGGTTTCGGCGCCGGAAGCATCCAGTTTGAACACGGTTCCGCAGCCCCATCGGCAGCCAGGGTTGCCGCCGTTGGTGGTAGTGCCGTAGAGGTTGCCCGCACTGTCACGGATCACATTTGCCTGAGGATAGGCACCATCTGCGCCGCCAAGAAAGCTATAAAGCACGGTTTCGGTGCCGGCAGCGTCGATCTTGAACACGGTGCCGCAGCCAGTCCCAAAATTACAACTGGACTTGCCCCCGCCTGCTGTGGTGCCGTAGATGTTGCCTTCTGCATCGCGGAGCAGGCCGCCGATCGGTTCCGATCCGTCCTGCGAGGCCCGGAACGTGTAGGGCACGCTGAACTTGCCTGTATTGTCGATCTTGTACAAGGTGTTGCCCCAGGTGGTGCCATACAGATTGCCTTCGTCGTCGAGGATGAGGCCGCTTGAGGGGAAGCAGTCTGTCGGGGCCGTTATTGAAGGCATGCAGGCGCGTCGTTCTTCCGGTGCTGTTGACCTTGAAAACTGTCCCGCCGCCTATTTCGTTGTCGCAATTCTGGTAGGTGCCGCCGTACTGCGATGTGCCGTATAGGTTCCCCGCTGCATCGCGCACCAGGCCCATTGTCGGGAACTGCCCCTCCCAGCCGCTGAATGAATGAAGGACGGTCAGCGTTTGCCCTTGCGCCGAGGGGGCAAGGGTCGTGAGCGCAAGCGTGATCGCTAACGCCAATGCGCCGAAGTAGCATCGGTGGTGAATTCTTTTGAACGAGCGCGACAGTGATATTGATTTGAAGGAAGGTCGCATGGTGTAGCATCCTTTCGGCGAAGCAAGGATTGCTGGCTCGAACTCGGGGGGAGGCGCATCCGGAATAGAGGGAGTATCCTTGCCCTGCGCTGGACTGTCAAGATGCAGAATCTTGCACAGGGACACGATGAATCGCGAGGAGCCGCATCGTCGAGCTGAAGGCAAGAGTCAAGAATCAGAGTCAAGAATCTAAGACCGGCGGTCGAAACCCTACGCTAGTAATTTCATGACCATTACCACGAGAGCATTCGCGAAGATCAATCTTGGGTTGCGCATTGGCGCTGCCCGCGAGGACGGATTTCACGAACTGCTGACTGTCTATCAGACGATTGCGTTGCATGACGTGATCCAGGTGCGTGTGGAGCGCGGGAGCGGGATTGAGATTCGGTGCGCCGACGCGAGGGTGCCAAAGGATGAATCGAACACTTGCTATCGGATGGTCGAGAAGGCGGTGCAGGCGCTGCCTGCCGAGGGGCGGGTCATCATCGATATTGAGAAGCGGCTGCCGGTGCAGGGCGGGCTGGGCGGAGCTTCGGCAAATGCTGTGGCAGCGCTATTGGGGTTGGAACGCGCGCTGAAGAAACGTTTGCCTGCGATGGAGCGGCTGCGGATCGCGGCGGAAGTCGGCTCGGATGTGCCATTGTTCTTGGTGGGGGGGACGGTGCTGGGGGTGGGGCACGGGGAGCAGGTGTATCCGCTGGAGGATTTGCCGGCTACGGCGTGCGTGGTGGTGACTCCGGAGGTGGGAGTTTCGACGCCGAAGGCGTTTGCGGAGTGGGATCGAAGGATGGCGGAAAATGAGCGGGGGCTGAAGCCCGCTCTAACTAGGAATGCTGACGCGGCCCTGAAGGGCGGCTCTGCCACGGTTGTCCCGTCGCTTGTTGTCGCCGCGAGAACAGCCGGGCTTCGCGCGGGCGGACAGCAGGGGGCGGCTGTCCCCACACAAACAGAATTGACGCTCTCTACACCATCCGATAGAATGAATGAGCTTGGCCGAGGGCTTTCGGCGTGGCTGAGCGAGAATTACTCCGGTGCTCCTCGTCAGATTCGACGTATTGTGAAACCCAGGAGGGGCCGGGCCGAGAATCCGCTTCTCGAGCTTGTCCGGGCCGGGATCAAGAACGACTTTGAAGAAGTCGTTTTTCCTAAGTATCCCGAGCTGAGTGAAGGTAAGAGTGCGCTGGAGAGCGCGGGGGCGAAGTATGCGTCCCTGTCGGGCTCCGGGTCAACGTTGTACGGGCTGTTCGCTTCGAAAGAAGCGGCGCGTGCGGCGGTGGCACGGCTTCGGAGGCAAGGGTGGGCGGCGCAGGCGACGGTTACGCTGACGCGAAGCCAGTATTGGCGGCGAATTTTTGATTGTTGATTTCTAATTGTTGATTGACAATAGAGTGTTGGTTGACGCGGGGTTCAATCAACAATCAACAATTGGGCAATCAGCGATTGTCCTTACTGGGCCGTCGACTAATGGTAGGTCAAGTGCCTTTGGAGCACTTTGTCTAGGTTCGAATCCTAGCGGCCCAGCCAGAAAACAGTTCTCAGTTCCCGGTTCTCAGTTCTCAGTTAAGAACTGAAGCCCAAGACTGAGAACCGGGGAACTGAGAACTTCTTATGGCTACTTTGGTGACGCCGGCCGAGAAGGCAGAGAAGACGGAAAAGAACGTCCCACCTGCGCCCGAGGAAAAGGCAGATCGCAAGCAGCGCGCGCGGGTGGACGAGAAGTTCAAGATCTTCAGCGGGACGGCGAACGAGCCGCTGGCTGACGAGGTTTGCCAGTTTCTCGGGATGCAGCGCGGGCAGGCGCAGGTGATCCGCTTTGCCGACGGCGAGGCCTATGTGCAGATTCAGGAGAACGTGCGGGGCTGCGATGTATTCGTGATGCAGCCAACGTGCCGCGCGGTCAACGCGAATGGCAAGAGCACGAGCGTGGACGAGCACCTGATGGAACTGCTGCTGATGATTGACGCGCTGAAACGCGCGTCGGCGCGGCGGATCACGGCGGTAATGCCTTATTTCGGCTACGCGCGGCAGGACCGCAAAGACAAGCCGCGCAGCCCGATTTCCTCGAAGCTGGTGGCGGATTTGCTGACCACCGCCGGAGCGCACCGGGCGTTGATTGTGGATTTACATACGCCGCAGTTGCAGGGTTTCTTCAATATTCCGGTGGATCACCTGTTCGCTTCGCCGGTATTGGTGGACCACTTCCGGAAGCTGAACCTGCCGAACTTGACGGTGGTTTCACCCGATGCGGGCGGCGTGGAGCGGGCGCGGTTTTTCGCGAAGAAAGTGGACGCGGCGCTGGCCATCGTCGACAAACGGCGGGTGGAAATGAACGTGGCCGAAGTGATGCACGTGATCGGCGACGTGCACGGGCGGACCTGCCTGATCATCGACGATTTGATCGATACGGCGGGCACGCTGGTGAAAACCGCGGCGGCCTTGATGGAGAATGGCGCGACCGAGGTGTATGCCTGTGCGTCGCACGCGGTGCTGTCCACGCCGGCGGTGGAAAACATTGCGAAATCGGTGATCCGCGAAGTGGTGGTCACCAACACGATCCCGCTGACCGAAGAGGCCCGGGGAGAGCCGAAAATCCGGGTGCTGTCGATTGCGGGATTGATTGGCCGGGCGATTCAGGCCAATCACGAAGAGACGTCGGTGAGCAAGTTATTTGTTTAGCGGAGTGCAGCGGTGATTACGGCAAACAGCAGGTTCCTCCACTCCGCCGTCCCCTTCGGCTCCGCTCAGGGTCCGGCTCCGGTCGGAATGACAGGTTTTTTGGATGGGAATAATTATGGCAACCACATTGGAACAAAATACTCTAGAAGCGCAACCGCGGGAGGCTGGGACCAAGAACCAGGCCCGGCGGGTGCGGCGCGAAGGCAAAATCCCCGGCGTAGTTTATGGTGCGGGCAAGGAAGCGCTGGCGGTGAGCATCGATCCGCGGCATGTGCTGCGCATTCTGCGTTCGGAGAGCGGCCACAACACGATTTTCGATCTCGCGCTGGGCGGTGAGCGCACCAAGGCCATGATCGTGGATTGGCAATATGAGCCGATCAAAGGTCATCTGCTGCACATCGACTTGAAGCGCATCGCCATGGACAGGGCGCTGCGGGTCAGCGTGCCCATCATGCTGCAGGGCGTGGCGGCGGGCGTGAAGACGGAAGGCGGGATTCTCGAGCAGATGCTCCGCGAAGTGGAGATCGAGTGCCTGCCGGGCGACATCCCCAGCCACATCGATGTTGACGTCAGCCACCTTACTTTCGGCAAGGTGCTGCGCGTATCGGACTTGCCGCACAACGAGAAGCTGAAGTTCCTTTCTGATGCGAACCAGCCCGTCGCTCACGTGACCAGCGTGAAGGAGGAAGTTGTGGTCACGCCGGAAGCGGTGGCGGCGGAGGCGGGAGCCGTTCCGGCCGAGCCTGAAGTCATCAAGAAGGGCAAGGCGGAGACGGAAGAAGAGGGCGAGGCGGCAGCGGCCGAGAAGCCGGAAAAGGCCGAGAAGAAGGCCGAGAAAAAGGAGAAGAAATAAGGAAGCGAGCCAAACGCACCCTTCGGTCGCTTGCGCTCTCTCAGGGCAGGCTCCGTGGATTCGCGCGGCTCGCTCAGATCCTTCGCTGCGCAAAGAACGCTTGCTCAGGATGACAACGAGAGTTCACCACGAGCGCAGGAGACGGAAACGGCGTGAAACTGATCGTTGGTCTTGGCAATCCAGGCATTGAGTATCAGTTCACGCCGCATAACTTGGGTTTTCTGGTGGTGGATCGCATTGCCGGCGAGCGCGGGGTGGAAATCAGGAACCGGCAGTGCCGGGCGTTGACGGCGCGAATCCTGGTTGGGGACGAACCGGTGCTGCTGGCCAAGCCCGAAACCTACATGAATCTGAGCGGCTTGTCGGTTCGGGAGTTGGTTGCGGAGTACGAAGCGACGCCGGAAGCGGACCTGATTGTGATTCAGGACGAACTGGATTTTCCGCTGGGCACGTTGCGGATTCACACGCGGCGGAGTTCGGCAGGGCATAACGGGATCGAGTCGATCATCGGAGCGCTGGGCACGCAGGATTTCTTGCGCATCCGGATTGGCGTGGCCCCGGAGCGCAAGGTGGAAGACGGTGAGCGGTATCTGCTGGCGCCGTTTCGCAAGGCCGACCTGGCGGTGGTGGACGGGATGATCGACACCGCAGAAGAAGCAGTGAAGGTGATTTTGACGGAAGGCGCCGCGGCGGCCATGAACCGGTTTAACCGCAAAGAGCCGGAAGAGAAAGATTAGCCACGGATTTGCGCGGATTCTCACGGATCAAATCCTTGAGAACTGCCTGATTTATCCGTGGCAATCCGTGAAGATCCGTGGCCAAGGATTTGGAGATAGCAATGAATCGTACTTATGAACTGATGTTTATTGTCCGGCCGGATATGGCGGATGAAGATCTTGACAAGCTGATTGCGAACCTGGAATCGACGGTGACCGCGGCTGCGGGTTCGATCAAGAGCGTGGACCGGATGGGCAAGCGCCGTCTGGCCTACACCGTGCGCAAGTTCCGCGAGGGCGTCTATATTCTGCTGACGATCGAAGGCGCGGGCACAGTGGTGCACGAATTGGAGCGCCGCCTGCGCGTTACTGAGCCGGTGATCAAGTTCCTCACCGTGCGCATCGACGAAGAGCAGAAGCGCCTGGACAAGATCAAGAAGCTGCGCGACGCGAAAAAGAAGGTGAGCGCGCAGCCTGCGGCAGTGGCGGAAGAAACGCCTGTGCCGCCGTCAGCGGAAACTCCGGCAACGTGCTTAAGAAGCAGGGGCCAGGGATTAGGGGTCAGGCATCTTTGCTGCATCCCGAGTGGCACGAGACGACTGAGCCCTAGCCCCTGGCCCCTGAACCCTGATTTTAAAGGAGCGTTATGACTGAAGAGACCAAAGCACCAGCGCCAGCGCCAACCGAGCGGCCATCGCGGCCTTTCGGGGAGCGGTCCGGCGGAGGAGACCGTCCGCGATTTGGTGGCGGAGGCGGTGGTGGGCGATCGGGGCCGGGCGGTCCGCCGCGTGAAGGTGGGCGGAAATTTTTCCGGCGCAAGAAAGTTTGCAAGTTCTGCACGGAGAAGATCGCCGACATCAACTACAAAGATTACCGGCTGCTCGGGCAGTTCGTGGCCGAGAGCGGCAAGATCGTACCGCGGCGTTTGACCGGGGTGTGCTCGCCGCATCAACACCGGCTGGCCGCGGCCATCAAGCAGGCGCGCAACATCGCATTGCTGCCGTTTGCCGGGCGGGCATCGTAAGGACCATTGGCCACGGATTTGCACGGATCTTCACGGATAAGGCCTTTTATATATTTTGCTTTATCCGTGGTAATCCGTGTGAATCCGTGGCAAAAGAATTCTGACATCGGAGTCATACCATGGAAGTCATTCTCAAAGAGGATGTAAGCAAGCTGGGATCGCGCGGCGACGTGGTGAAGGTTGCCGAAGGATATGGGCGCAATTTTCTTTTGCCGCGCAAGCTGGCCATTGAAGCCACTGCCGGCAACAAGGCTGTCATCGTACAGATGAAAGCGGCCTCAGTGCGGCGCTCGGCCAAGGAGAAGTCGCAGGCCGAGGAACTGGCTAAACAGTTTGAGGGGCTGTCAGCCACTTTCCAGAAACGAGCGGGCGAGCACGATCAGTTGTTCGGCTCGGTCACCTCGGGCGACATTGCCGACGCCATCGTGAAAAAGGGCATCAACCTGGACCGGAAGCAGATCCAGCTCCACGAGCCGCTGAAGACTCTGGGTGAGTTCACCGTGCCGGTGAAGTTGCACAAGGACGTGACCGCGCATTTGAAAGTGGTCATTGAGAAGGAAGAAGCCCCCCAGTAAGTAACAACGGGATTATCGGAGCAACGGATTTCACGCTGGCGAGATTTGTCCACGCTGGGTTCTCCAACACAACAGGCTGGGCTTGAAGAGCTTGGCCTGATTGTTTTTCTGAGTGCTGGCTAGCGCTCAAGCGACCAAGGCTCGGAGGAAGGAAGCCCGACCCGGTTATCTCAGCGATCCCACAGAGTCCATACGGAAGGTTGTGCCAAGGTACAGAAAATCAAAACTGGGCCAGCCCCGACTTGCTCCGGTCTAGGAACATTTCAAATAAGTCTTGACAGTTGCCGCGCAAAAGGAAGACTATTCGTCTGCATGGCCGCGGCGTGATTCGTGCCCCGGATGCAAAGTAGTCAGGTAAATTCCTGAACGCTGACCGCAGACAGCTTTGCGGGCGGCAACCGGACGGGCCCCCATAATTCCGCTGACAATTGGCGCCGCTTTCCTATCTCAAAACAGGTTCTGCGGCGACTTCCACGGCCTATTTTCGAGCCGCGAACTTAAAAGAACAAATTTAGTGGCGACATTGTAGTTCGGCGCCGAGTCAGAACTCGAGCAAGATCTGTCGAGGGGCGCTGCGCGCGAAATGCGTTCATACAGTGTGTGAACGCAGCCATCCGCTTTGTCAAAAATCTAATCAGGAGCGTGGTCATGAAAGGTAACTCCGAGTGCGGCGATGCGGCGCGCACAACAATAAGTTTCCGCTTTGGGCTTACGGTTCTCGTGTTTCTCTCCACCAGTCTGTTTGTGCATGGACAGTCTCCGCAACACCATGCGCGGGGCAACCCGATTCGAGATGCGAAGAGTCTTTCGAAGGTGCAGGAGGAGATTCAGGCGCGCATGTACGATTTGTCGGAGCAGTGGTACAACCTGTCGTTCATCCGCAACTCGGAGCCGCCCAGGACGGATCGAAGCGATCCCTACATGAATACGGCACCGGGCTTTGCCTGCCGGGAGACGGAGGTAGACGTGGCCGACGACGTGGACTCGTTCCCGTTGTTCAGTTCCGTGCCGCCGAATGTTTATCCGGGGTCGATCATCAAAGGCAACACGTTGCTGACCGCGACCTATGGAGTGTTCAGCGGCGACCGGAATTCGGCGAAGATTGTCATTGACGCACCCTGGATCGACGATAAAAACGGTGGCGGCGTGATTGGCACCGAAGAAATGCAACCCATCAGCCAGGCACAATACCTGGAAGCCTATCGTCGAGTATTGAAGAAAGGCATTCATGTTCCCGCGAACATCGCCTTTCATATAGCCCGAATCTACAACATGGATCAGTTGAAATTCATGATGGAGGCGGATGTTTCCGGGGACAACTTCGATGTGGGGTTGCAATTCAAGGTGGACTCGAAGTCCTCGAGTCAGTATGCGCTGATCTCGGTAGACCAGAAATTTTTCCGCATGTACCTGGATCGGCCGCCCTTTGGCGCGGAATTGTTCGCCAAGGAGATGAGCCGAACCGAACTGGATATGATTTTGAAGGAAATGACGGGAACCAACCCGCCCCTGTACTTGAGCGCGATGGATTATGGGCGTAAAGCTTACGTCCTGTTCGAATCGCAGGATTCTTCGCTCGACATTCAAACCACGCTCAACGCCGCCTATAGGAGCGCGGTCGAGCTTAAGGGAGAAATGAGCCTAGAGGTAAAGAAGGCGATGGAATCGATGAGTGCCAATGGATTCATCATCGGCGGCTCAGCAACCCTGGGAGGAAATGCGCTATCGAAGCTGTTTGGAGGTGACAAAGCGGGGGGACTTGCCGCGCTGGAAGGAATCAAGAAATGGCTGGAAGAAGGCGCGGAACCGACCGAACAAAATCCCCCGGCGGCCTTGGGATACGAGTTTTCCCTGCTGCTGGATGGATCGAAGGCGCTGGCGCGAACCTTGACCAACTATAAAGAAGTGGACTGCAAGGTGGGGGTTTGTCCATCGGGATTTTACTGGGGCAAGAAATTCGGCAGCACGTGGTTTGAAATCAGTCCGGAGCGAGACCCGCAAATTGCACCAGCGGCAGCCCTTGTCGACGATGTGGTTCGGATTCAGGATGGATCTTTTTATACCTACGATTTTCCCAACTGCAACCGGATCTACTGGAGAAATATCGCTTTGAAATGTGTGAAGAATCAGCGCTCCGATTTTGTGCCTGCCATGAGTCCGCCGGGAGTATGGACCTGGCTCGATCTGGTGGACGAAGGAGCTCCGAAACACGTGGTGGGAACCGATGGTTGGTGTGCGGACAGTAACGACTACCAGACGAACATGGGAGCGCGGCGGCTGAACGTGAATGGGGCGCCACCGATTCCGTTGCTCGATGGAAAGGATGAAGGTCCCGCGGCAAATCCGGAGGTCTATTGGAAGTGGAAGTAAGGCGGATCGCCTATCGTGACTTTCGTGCTGGTTAGGCACGCGGACTAACGATTCACTTGGAGAGGAGAGAATTAGGAATGAATCGCAAAACAACGAGGCAGTGGTGGATAACAGGATTCGGTTTCGTGGCGCTCTGGCTGATGTTGCTGGCGCCGACGGGTTGCGCGCGGCATAGCAAGGCGGCGGCACCTGCGGATGCGCCGAAGGTGGGGCTTCACGATTTCTACATTTTTCGGGGAGTCAATGCCAACGCTAATAACGGGAATGCTCAGCTAGGGCCCGCGCAATTTGGCTTTCCCAACATGTCCACCTTCGGAAATCCCGCGCAGGCGCCGGTGCCAAGGCCCTGCAATTATCGGTTTCAGGTTACGGGGGTAGCCAACGATCCGCCCCACGTTGGCGATTCAGGGCCAGTCACCGGACTCCCAGGTTTCACAGCGACTTTCGACGACAACCCGCCAGGGCACTGGACGGTAACCGCTCCCGCCGCGGATCCAGCACCCGCAACCACGGTGTCAGCTTACGCACAGGCAAATCGCGCGGGTAATGTTGTAAACGGCACGCAGCAAAACTGCCACTGAAATGTTTAGAGTTTACGGATGGCGATAAGGCATTATGCCTATGGTTTCGTTCCAGAAACTTACCTCGCAGGTCTGCTCAAGGCGGGTACAGCCGGAGGGAAGTTTTCCCCTGAGTCTCTCCGGAGTTATGCCGAAACCGTAGTGCGTGGGGCGAACGCCCAGCAGCAAGCGATCCTAAAGAATCTCCGCTTCGAGGAGGATGAATGGCTGCGTTCCCTGGAGGATGACCCGACTTTGGTCGAGTGGCTGGAGATTGCGCTCGTCCCGCACCTGCGCCAGCTGCCTTCTTTGAGCCATCGGGAAGCGCACAGTTATTTCGTGCTGAGACGCATTCTTCCGACCATGGGATGGAGCCAAGCAGACGTGGATGCCTTGATCCTGGGGGAAAGCCTGGCTTCGTTGCCGATAAAATCCAGCAACAGCGCTCTTGTGCCATGGTTTTCGCAGACTGGGTGGCATTGCGGCTGGATGGATCGAGAAACGGTTCGGCGGCGGGCCGATGCTTTGGCCGATACGGCCGCAGGTTTCACCGGGATGGGCACGGAGCAGCGGTCGGCGCTCGCCGATTGGACGGCTAAAAGCCCAGTGGAGCAGGATGGGGCCATCCGCGATGCATTCGCCGACGCGGGGGAGATGTTGGAAAAGGCGTGGGAGAACGGGTGGGCGGTGGTTCTGATGTTTGAGTGATGGTCGTCTTTGATGGAATCCTTCCGCAGGCGTAGCAGGTCGCTTATGTAAGCTGTTTTGTCTATGCAAGTTATTGAGTTCTAACCAGAAGCGATCGAATCGGGCCTATAATTTCTGCTCACGGTTGGGCTGGCGGTGCGTCTATTACTATGCCAGACGGGATTAGACAGGAAAGAATCCCGGCGGGGGCAGAGGAACTTGCGAACATGCCGGCCGGAACCTGGGTGTTACCTATTGCGGTTGGCCAACAGGAGCGCTCGGGAGCGCGGGGCGAGCGGGCGGGAAGGCGGAGCGGAGAGCGGCATCCCCAGGTCGGCATGGCTGGTCAAGAACGGCGCATTGACGACACGATCCTCATCCGGGAGGCGCAACGCGGGAACCGCGCCGCCTTCGAGGAACTGGTGCGCCACTACGATCAGGCGGTCTTGCGGCTGGCGCTGCATCTTACCGGAGCCGAGCACGACGCCCAGGACGTTTATCAAGACGCCTTCCTCAAGGCTTACAAAAACATCGGAAGCTTCAGGTTCGAGTGCTCTTTCTATACCTGGATTTACCGCATCGTGACCAATCTGTGCCTGGATCACCTGCGCAAGCGGAATGTGCGCAAGGAAGATGCGCCGGTGGTGAAAGACGCGTCCGGCGGGGAGTACGATCTGCTGGATCAGGTGGCCGACGGGCGGGCGGGAGCGAATCCGGAGCGCGATTTGATGCGCCGGCAGTTGGGCGCGCGGATTTCAGGAGCGCTGGAGAAGTTGACGCCGCGGGAGCGCATGGTGTTTGAGTTGAGGCATTATCACGGATTGAAGCTGCGGACCGTGGGAGAGATTTTGCATACGACGGAAGAGACCGCGAAGAACACGTTGTTTCGGGCCACACAGAAATTGCGCGGGCAGTTGGCGGATATGAGGTAAGGCAAGGGGCGGGCTGCGCCCGGCGGACAGCCGAGGCGTCTGTCCCCACATGAAACTTGGATACTTTCCCCCGAGGGGGTTGATCTATGAAGTGCGAATGGGTACGAGAAAATATCTCGCTGCAGGTTTATGGCGAGCTGGCTGACGATGCCCGTCATGAGCTGGAGCAGCACGTTGCTCGCTGCGCCGACTGCGCCGCCGAACTGAAGGCGGAGCAGGAGTTTCACGCTCTGCTGTCGCAGGACCGGGCGGCGGAGCCGACACCGAACCTGCTGGCGGCTTCGCGCATGCGGCTGCAAGAAGCGCTGGAGACGGCGGAGCAGGGCGGCTTCTGGCATCGGGTGGCTTTCGATCCGGCGAACTGGCTGCGGCAGGTGCGCTTCTCGCCCGCGCTGGCATCGACGATTTTGATTCTCGGGTTTGCTGGAGGAATGGGAACTGCCTACAGGGTATTCGCTCGTGCGCCTCAAGGTCCGACGGTCTCGACTCCCACTCCCGCCGAGGCTTCGATCACGGGCATCCGTTCGATTACGCAGGAGCCGGGTACAAATAAGATCGACATCAAGTACGACACGGTTTCCACGCAGGAGACGCAGGGATCGATGAACGACCAGCGCATCCAGCAACTGCTGCTGTTCGCCGCGCGCAATAACTACAACTCGGGCGTGCGCATGGATTCGGTGGATCTGCTGACGCAAAAGCCTGACGTTTCGCAGGTGCGCGATGCGCTGATCTATGCGCTGCGCTACGACACGAATCCGGGAGTGCGGCTGAAGGCTCTGGATGGCCTGGGCGGCTTTGTGAAGGATGACGTGCGGGTCCGCGACGTGGTGCTGGAAGCTCTGGTGAACGATGCGAATCCGGGCGTGCGCACCGAAGCGTTGCGGTTGATTGAGCCGGTCAAGGCGGACGGCAGCGTGCGCGGCGTCTTGATGACGCTGGCGGCCAAGGATCAAAGCCAGTACATCAAGTCGCAGGCGCGCACCATGCTGGCGCAGTTGCCCGAGATTGATTGAGTTGGATGGAGTAAGAAAAAGCAGGTTCCTCACCGGGCTTGTCGCCCGGTTCGGAATGACAGAACAGAAACAGAGGTGGTTATTTTGAAGCATTCGCCACAATTCGTCGGCCTGCTGTGCATGGCAGGCCTGCTTGCGCCGCTGGCCGTGGCGCAAGAAACACAGGTTTCACGCGAGGGCGGAGCATGGGTCCAGGTGATGACGGGATCGCTGTCCGGAGTCAAGAACCTGAGAGTCAGCGTCGATGCGGGCTCGGTCGTCGTGCATGGTGCGCAGCGGACGGGTATCGATTACTCGTTTCACATGCGCTCTAACGGGTCCTCGGAGGAAGAGGCGCGGCGTCAGTTCCAAACTTACAAGGTGAGCACGTTCGTCAAAGGGGATACGGCGTGGGTGGTAGGAGAGGCGAAGGGTGTACACAGAATGCGCGTGGGTTCGGCGCACCTGAAGGTTGAGGTGGGTCCGGCGTGCAAGTTCTCGGGTGAGTTTGTGATCAACATTCCACGCGACACCGATCTGGTGAAGATCGAGACGGGCGGAGGCGGAGTGGAAACCACCGGCGTCACCGGACGGGTGGAGATTGAAACCGGCGGCGGCAAGGTGCGAGTGGACGACGTGGGTGGATCGGTCAATGTGGAAACGGGTGGCGACGCGATCGACGTCGGGACGATAGGCGGAGATCTGAAGCTGGAGACGGGAGGCGGCAACATTTCGATCCGGTCGGTGAAAGGGAAGATCCACGCCGAGACTGGGGGAGGCAATGTGGTTGTGCTCTCCGGCGAACAGGGTGTGGTGGTGGAGGCGGGCGGCGGGAACGTGGAGATCAAGAAATGCCTTGGGAGGGTCAAGGCATCGACGGGCGGCGGAAGTATCAGCCTGGGAGACATCGGCGGTCCGGCCGAAATTGATACCGGCGGTGGCAGCATTCGGCTTACGTCCGCAAAAGGGCGAGTGGGCGCGAATTCCGGTGCCGGGTCCATCGAACTCTATGGTGTTCCTTCGGCTCGCGTCGAGACCGGCGCGGGTGGGATCACGGTGAAGTTCGTCAACATCGCGGGAGAGCGCAGCGATTCGGTGCTGGAGACCTCCGCTGGCGACATTGCGGTTTACATTGCGGCAGATGTGGCGCTGAACGTGCGCGCCAGCGTGGACCTGGGCAACGGGCACCACATTACTTCCGACTTCCCTGACATTCACATCCCCAGCGAAGGCGACCAGTGGGGTCCGAGGACGCTGAACGCGGAGGGGAAATTGAACGGAGGCGGTCCCGTGCTGAAGGTTCGGACGACGACCGGAAATATCACTTTCAAGCGGGCGAATTAGTAAGGAAGCGAGCCGAAGGCGCAGTCTCAGAAGCAGGTTCCTCACCGGGCTTGGCGCCCGGTTCGGAATGACAAGCCACGCGCGGCTCGCCCATATCCCCTTCGACTTCGCTCAGGGCAGGCTTTCGGCGGGCAAAAGCGCCCGCCTCAGGATGACAGAGATTCCATCATCAACATTTCAGGAGGTTGACCATGCGGAAACACATTTTGACAACGATTGCCTTGCTGCCTTTGCTGCTCAATGTGGGGCACGCCGCGCAAAGATGGACGGTTGATTCTTCGCAGCCTTTCGGCATTCCCAGCGAAGATTATTCGGACACGAGTTCCTATCTGGGCGTGGACATTGTGAATATCACCCCGGAGCGGCTGGGCGCTTTGAAGCTGAAGGAAGAACAAGGCGTGGAAGTGACGATGGTCGATCAGGATGCTCCCGCGGGCAAAGCGGGAATCAAAGAACACGATGTCATTCTGACCATGAACGGAACGGCCATCGAAAGCAAGACGCAGTTGCAGAGGATGATTCACGAAACTCCGCCGGGACGCGTGGTCACGCTGGGATTGAGCCGCGATGGACAGCCGATGACCATCAAGGTGCAACTGGCTGACCGGCGCAACGAATTTGCGATGGTGTGGCCGAAAGACAAAGACAAATACAAAGACAAGGAATTCCATGTCGAGATTCCGCCGATTCCTAACATTGACGTCGATATTCCGAACATTGGGGTTGTTTATGTGCACTCGTCGATGAGAAGTGGCGTGATGGTGGAGAACCTCACGCCGCAGCTGGGCGAGTTTTTTGGCGCAAAGAACGGAGATGGAGTTTTAGTGCGGTCGGTGGAAAAAGGAAGCCGCGCTGAAAAGGCCGGCCTGCGCGCCGGAGATGTGATCACTCGCGTCGGCGATCAGGCAGTCCATGACACCAGCGACTTTACCCATGCTTTGCATTCCCATGGCGGGGGATCGGTAAGCGTGGCACTGATCCGCGACAAGAAGGAGCAGACTCTTACCCTTACCTTGCCGGAGCGCAAGGAGTCCGGCGAGGTGATTGAGGAGAGCGTGGAAGCGCCCGAACTGGATGCGGACACACAGATCGACTTAAGCGAAATGCGGGACGAGATTGCCGAACTCCGGCCCCAGATGGAACTGGCAAAGGAAGAAAGCAGCAAAGCCGCGGAGGAAGTGCGCAAGGCTGTGCGCGCCCAGCAGAAAGCGATGAAACAGCAAGCCGAGAAGCTGAAACAGGAATTCGGGCCCAAGTTTCAGGAAGAACTTCGCGAGAGGCTGCAGCAAGAGATGGAGCAGCTTCGGCTCGAGATGCGTAGCGACTCGCTCGACATCTAGAAAGCAGTGGTCAGTGGTCCGTGACCGGTAAGTCGGCGTCCAGGAGTGATTTTACTGGCCAATGATCACTGGCTACTGGCCGCTGATTTTTCGCGCGCCAGGGTGGCAAGGCAGACTTGGTTCCGTCCCGCCTGCTTGGCGGCGTACAGGGCAGAATCTGCGGCCCTTACCAAATCGTCGCGGCAGGTGCCGTGGTCGGGGAAGGCGGCGGCGCCAGCGCTGATCGTGACGGTCCGGGGCACTCCCGGGAACTGCCAGCTTGCGACCATCTTGCGTAGTTTTTCCGCCACACTCAGTGCGTGGTGCGCATCGGTTTGAGTGAGCAGAATCCCGAACTCTTCGCCTCCGTAACGGCACACCACGTCAATCTTCCGCAATTGCTGGTGAAACAGAGAGGAAACCTGGCGCAGCACCTCGTCGCCCAGCACGTGCCCGAATTCGTCATTGAGCCGCTTGAACTGATCGATGTCAGCCATGATCACGGCCATACCGGTGCCGTAGCGGCGGGCGCGCTCAATCTCTTCCATGAAGCGCAATTCGAAAAAGCGCCGGTTGAAGATGCCGGTTAGACCGTCGAGGTAGGCGAGCTGTTTTACCCGCTCAACATAGTGGGCGTTCTGGATGGCGGTGGCGCAGATGTCGGCGACCGATTCCAGCGACTGCAGATCGCCATCGCGGAACGCATCGGGCAGAGCGCTGTCGAGCGCGAGAAGTCCCAGCGTGTGTCCGAACGAGACCAGGGGAATGCACATGCGCGAGGCCGATTCCGCGAAGAACTTCATGCTGGTGGGTGAGCTGCTGAGATCGGCTTCAGTCACCGTATTGTTGCTGGCCAGGATCTCCGCCCAGGGTTCGGCCGGGAAGCGGCCACCTTGCGGAATGCGGGGCGTGAGCGTGCCGTGATGGGCCCGCAGCACCAGGTCGTGGTCTTCCCGTAAGAAGAGCGAGACGTGCGATACCCGGAACGCGTCTTGAATCAACTGGCAAACTCTGGCCAGCAGATCTTCCAGGTCAAGCACGGCGGTGGTTTGCTGGGCGATGGCGTTGATGGCCTGCAGTTGCCGGGCGCGCTGCTGCTCCAGAGAGTAGAGCCGCGCGTTCTGCAAAGCGATCGATGCCTGGGTAGAGAAAAGCGTGAGCAGATCGATGGTCTCCGGGTCGAAATGGTCCACGCGGTCGCTCTGACAATCGAGCACACCAACCACTTCATCCCGAACCATCAAGGGGATGGCGAGTTCAGAATGCGTGGACTTGGCGGAGCAGAAGTAGCGGGGATCCTGTTTGACGTCGGGCGCATAAACGGGCTGTTTCTTAAGCGCTGCGGCTCCCGTGATACCCTGGCCGGGAGACATCCGAATCTTATCCTGGCCTTCATCCCAGCCAATCTGCGAGCGGACGTACAACTGCTGCGACTGCCGGTCGAGCAGCAAAATGGCGACATTCCGCAGATGAAAGTAGTCCCGTGCGATGGCCAGGATGCGCTGCAGCACCTCGTCCAGATCGAAGGTGGAGAGCACGGCCTGGCCGGCATCGTACAGGACAGCGATGTTGTTCATAGCTCAGGGACAGACGTCAAGAAATATAGAGTAACGTGTCGAGGCCGGTTGGCCGAGGTTCCTAAAGTAACGTAGCGCCGGCGTCCCGCCGACAGCCGCGAGGGATTACCCGCGATGCAAGGGAGTCGAACAGTGACCTACTTCCACCTTCTGGCAGAGCGGATCAGCCCGTAGGCAACGACGCAGAACCAGAAGTCCACGACCAGGCCTACGTCGAGCTGGAATGGGCGGTGGCGCGGCAGTGGAAGGGAAGGCGCGAGAAAGAAGTACGCCACGTTGCCGAGAACAATGGCACACAGAGCTTGGAGAAGATTGACCTGCACCGAAGGTTTAGACACCGGCTCAATGGGGGACGGACAACCCGAGCGGGTTCTTTTGCTTGGGAAAACTCATTTGCTACAGCTGGAGAGAATCCCATTTATTGGGAATTAGTCGGCCTTACTGATTTCTGAAATGTATAAACACGTACGTGAACAGCGCCACAAGCGCCACGCCGAGCACAGAAACCGTCAGTGTCGGAATCCAGAACAAAAGTACTCTTAAGATCTTATTTCCGAGTCGGCTAGCCACAAAAAACAATGAAAAGAACAGAAGCGCGAGCGCCCAGAAAAAAGGCGAAAAGGCGCTGTTTGTCAGTCCACCCGCGAGGGCGCCCATTCCCGTTGCCTTCTGTTCGCTAATTCCTCTAAAGATTGACCAACGACCCGGGATGGACTCCGCGAGGAATATCGCGGCTAATCCGCTCAGGATGCCCTTGACGTAGTCCATAGCTTTAGCCTTCTTGGTCGAACAGCGAATTATATTCCCTTGCCACTGGGGTTCGAATCCTCGCGACGTCCCTATCCCGCCAGCACGAATCGGTCACGGCATCTATAGGACGAGTTGCTGCTAACATTCCCTAGAGCCTCTGCCATGCTTGAACTCACCACGCCGGTGCAGTACGTCAAAGGGATTGGTCCGCGGCTGGCAGAGATTCTTGCCACCAAGGGCATTGCCACGGTGGGCGATCTGCTCCATTATCTGCCGTTTCGCTACGAAGACCGGTTGAATCCGCGGGGGATTGCGGAGTTGCGTGCCGGCGAAATGGCCACTGTGATTGGGGAGGTTCGCAATTCGGGGTTATTTCGCACGCGGAAGATGCCCATCTTCCAGCTCACCGTGGGCCAGGGACGATCAAAGCTGCGCTGCCTTTGGTTCCATGGCGCCTACCTGCAGGATAAGTTCAAGGCCGGCCAGTTGATCGCTCTCTATGGCAAGGTCGAGCAAGACTCGCGCAGTGGCGAACTGCAGATCGTGCAGCCGCAGTTTGAGATGTTGGGCGATGCCGGCGGAAACGGCGCTGAGGACAAGGCGGCGGCATCGCTCGAAGTGGGACGCATCGTGCCGATTTACGAGTCGGCGGGGCAAGGGCGCGTAACGGCACGCTGGTTTCGCCGGGTCATTCGCACGGCTCTGGACGATCTGACTCCCGATCTGGCGGAGACCATTCCCGCAGCCGTGCGTGAGCGTCTGGCGCTGGTTTCGCCGCGTGAGGCGTTGTGGAAGGTGCACTGGCCCGAGGCTGGAGAGAGCCTCGAAGACTTGCAGTCGTCCCGCACACCCGCGCACATCCGGCTGATCTTTGAAGAATTATTCTTCACCGAGTTGGGACTGGAACTCAAGCGCCGCCAGCTGAAAGCGGAGACCGGCATCGCTTTCCGTCTCGACGACCGGGTGCGCCAGGCGATCAAGAAGATCCTGCCCTTCCATCCCACGGCCGCGCAGAAGCGAGTGTTGAAAGAGATTGCCGATGATATGCAGAAGCCGCATCCCATGCGGCGTTTGTTGCAGGGAGACGTGGGCTCGGGGAAGACCATCATCGGTTTTCAGGCGGCGATCATCGCCATCGAAAACGGTTGTCAGGTAGCGTTGATGGCGCCCACCGAGATCCTCGCGCAGCAGCATTATTTTTCAGCGCGCAGGATTCTGGAGAATGCCGGATACCGCATCGTTCTTCTGACCGGCTCTTTAGAAGCGGACCGCAAGCGCGAGATCCGCCGCCATATCGCGCAGGGGAACGCGCAACTTGTAATTGGAACTCACGCCCTGCTGGAAGAGAAAGTCGAGTTCGCGAGGCCGGGGCTGGTCATCGTGGATGAGCAGCACCGCTTCGGCGTGTTGCAGCGCCTGAAGTTGATGAAGAAATCGGGCGAAGGCAGCGATGATAAAAATCCGGCCGAGCCCGACGTTCTGGTCATGACGGCCACGCCGATTCCGCGAACCCTGGCGCTCACGCTTTATGGAGATCTCGATCTCAGTGTGCTCGATGAGCTTCCCCCGGGCCGCACGCCCATCGTCACGCGAAGAATCACGGACGACCGCTCGTCCGAAGTGTGGGAGTTTGTGCGCAAGCAGGTTGCGAAGGGGCATCAGGTGTATGTGGTTTACCCGGTCATCGCCGAAAACGAAGAGACCGAGCTGAAGGCGGCGATCAAAATGTACCGTGAACTGAGCGGGAAAGTGTTTGCCGATCTGAAGGTCGGACTTCTGCATGGCCGCCTCGATTCCGAGGTTAAAGATCAGGTCATGCGCATGTTTCAGAAAGGCGAGTTGCAGATTCTGGTTGCGACCACGGTGATTGAAGTTGGCGTGGACGTGCCGAACGCAACTGTAATGGTGATCGAGCACGCCGAACGCTTCGGCCTGGCGCAGCTTCACCAGTTGCGCGGGCGCATCGGGCGCGGAGCCGCGAAATCCTACTGCGTCTTGATGACTGGCGGCAAAATTACGGAAGAGGGCGAGCGCAGGCTCGACGCCATGGTGCGCACTAACGACGGCTTCCAGATCGCGGAACTCGATCTCGAACTGCGCGGGCCAGGAGAGTTTTTCGGCACGCGGCAAGCCGGGATGCCGAGCTTCCGCGTAGCCAACCTGATTCGAGACCGGCAATTGCTGGAACTGGCCAAGCGTGAAGCCGCGGCAGTAGTGGCCGGGCCCAACTCCGAAGTCACGCAGGTGGAAATCAGCCGGGCGCTGGTTGCCCTGCGCACGCGCTGGCAGCACACCTACGGGCTGGTCGAGGTTGGTTAGGACGCGATCAGTTTTGGTCTCCACCCCCATGCTTCCCCTGGCAAATCTTGCACGCGGTCGGAGGCAGCGAATTGTCTACACGATGACGGAGCGGCTTTTGCGTGCGCACGTAAGCGAACATGGCCTTGAGATCTTCGTCCGTCATGTTACGGTACACAGTCCACGGCATGATGGGATTGAGGGTGCGAGCGCCAACCTTGCCGGTCCGCATGGTTTGAATAAACAGGTTTTCATCGTAGTACGAAATCCCCGAGGGGTCCGGGGTGATGTTGGCGCTGGTTACGGTTCCGAAAGGACCTTTCAGCTCGAATCCACCGGCGAAGGCCAGGGCGGAGTTGGGCTGTCCCTGATGTTGCGGAGTGTGACAGTCTGTGCAGCCGGAGATCTCTACCAGATACTCGCCGCGCTTGACCGGATCGGTGAAATTGTTGGCAGGAACCGGGGAGGTCACGGGTTGGGGAGCGCTTCGAATCAGATATTTCACGGGAAACACGATCTCGGTTCTGGGCAACGGGTTCTGCACCGGCTGCAGGGACCGCAGATACACTACGACGGAAGCGAGATCTTCGTCCGACATGTGGCGAAAGTGTTCGTATGGCATCAAGGGAAACAAAGTTCTGCCGTCGTGTGCGATGCCTTCGCGGATGGCTCGGGCGAACTGGTCATCACTCCATGTGCCTGCCCCAGTTGCGGAATCGGGCGTAAGGTTGGGAGCAACCACCGTTCCTGGCATGTCGGCGACGGGAAAAACCTGGCCCGCGCCCAGCTTGCTTTCAACCGCTGGGCCGCCCGGGGCTTTCCAATCGTGTTCGGAATGGCAGTGCATACATCCCGAGACTGCATTGGCGAGATAACGGCCGCGCGCCAGCCGCTCCGGCGAGGACTCGAACTTGCGGTCTGTGAGCGGCCGCGCCTGCGGCCCCAGAAACGGTCTCCAGCCAATGGTCAGGGTGATGGCGGCCACCAGCACTACTGCCAGAATTACCAAGCCAAGGCCCAGCCACCTCCAGAATCTTTTCATCGAGCGCCCCCAAGTTGCGCCGCATTGTACGACGGTTGCGGGACTTCACTCAAGGCCAAAGGTCAAACTGATAGAATCGAACGGATGGCAGGAACGTCTCAACTGATTCAGATCGAGCTTGGGCCTCCGCTTCGTGTGCCCAAGCCGGAGTGGCTGCGGGCCAAGGCACCGGTTGGGGATAACTTTCATAACCTCAAAAAGCTGGCGCGGGGATTGGGGTTGCACACGGTTTGCGAGTCGGCACAGTGTCCGAACATTGGCGAGTGCTGGAATCACAAGACCGCGACCTTCATGCTGCTGGGCGACATCTGCACCCGGCGCTGCGGATTCTGCGCGGTGCCTAAAGGCCGGCCGGAGCCCATCGACTGGGACGAACCGCGCCGCGTGGCTGAAGCTGTAGCGACGCTGGGCCTGAAACATGCCGTTGTGACCAGCGTGAATCGCGACGATGACAACGTTGGCGGCGCCAGAGTTTTCGCCGAGACGATTCGCGAGATTCGCGAGCTTACGCCCGACTGCCGCATCGAGGTGCTGATCCCGGATTTTCAAGGTCTGGAAGAACCGCTGAAGATCGTGCTCAACGCGCAGCCCGATGTTCTCAACCACAATACTGAAACCGTGCCCCGTCTTTATCGCGCAGTGCGCTCCGGCGCCCGTTATGAGCGCACCCTCACGCTGCTGGAAAACGCCAAGAAATTTTCTCCCGGCATGGTGACGAAGAGCGGCGTGATGGTGGGGCTGGGCGAATCCACGGAAGAGCTGGTCGAAGTGTTCCGCGATCTCGGCGGGCGTGGCGTCGACATTCTTACTGTCGGCCAGTATCTGCGTCCCTCGCGCGACCACTTGCCGATCGCGCGTTTCTACACGCCGGAGGAATTCCGCGAGCTGCGCAGGGAAGCGCTGCGCTTCGGTTTCCGCCACGTCGAGTCCGGACCGATGGTGCGGTCCAGTTATCATGCGCACGAGCAAGCCGAGTCCACATTCGCGCCGCGGGTAGTGTCATAGACGCGGCCATGCTGAGCGCGCTCCTCGTGTTGCTGGGCTTCGTCGCTGGACTGCTCGGAGCGTTGACCGGCATCGGCGGAGGCGTTTTGCTCTCGCCCATCCTTGCACTGCATTTTGGAATTCCCATCCGGCAGGCTATTGGGACGAGTCTCGTGGCCGTGATTACCACATCGGCGGCCAGTTCTTCCGTCCATCTCCAGCGCCACACCACCGACATTCGTCTCGGCATGACGCTCGAACTGGCAACATCGTTTGGTGCAGCCGTTACCGCCTACCTGGTGGGATATTTCAATCGCAATGCTCTAGAGGGGCTGTTTGCCGGGTTCCTGTTGTACAGCTCCGTCATGATTTTGATACGCCGCGGGAAGGTGAAAGATCAGGAAGAGCCTGCCCCTAACGGCAACGGTGAAACCGTGATTCCACCCTACGAGCCGCAGCGTTTTCCTCTCGGGCTGGGCGCGTCTCTGATCGCGGGCGGACTCTCCGGCTTGCTCGGCATCGGCGGCGGTCCCATCAAAGTTCCGGTGATGTTCATCTTCATGAATGTTCCGCTGATGGTGGCCACGGCCACGTCGAATTTCATGATCGGAGTGACGGCGGCGGCCAGCGCCATCGTGTATTACCGCCGCGGAGACATCCTGGTCGAGATCGCTGCGCCGCTGGCGGTTGGTGTGTTCCTGGGTTCGCTGCTGGGCGCGCGGATGGCGCCGCGCATTCAAACGAAATACGTCGTTTATTTGCTGGTTGCGATTATGCTCTATCTCGCCGGTCATTTGTTCGTGCACCTGGTTACAGGAGGCGCCGCATGAGCCAGGTCCGAGAACCGGGCTTCGATCGTGTGGTTGCCTGGGTATTGCGCGTGGGCGCGTTCGGATGTTTCTTCATCATGCTGGCAGGATTGCTGGTTGGATTTGTCGTTCCAGGCCGCGTCCCGCAAGAAATTGAACGCGCCGGCGTGCTGCTGATGCTGGCTACACCGGTGGTACGCGTCTTGGTCGCGGGCGTTCTCTTTCTGCGGGAAAAGGATTGGAAGTACGGGGCAATCTCATTTGGAGTGCTCGCCATTCTCCTGCTGGGCGCAGTTTTCGGCATCGGCGAGCACTGAATCAAATCCAAAGCGAAGAATTAGCCACGGATTGGCACGGATTCCCACGGATCAAATTCTCTGAGAATCTTTGATCTATCCGTGGTTATCCGTGAAGATCCGTGGCAAAGACTTTTAAGACACCGCCCTAGAAAATGTGCAGTTTGATGCTGAGGTACTTCTTGGGATTCTCCCGGATCGCCTTGATCAAACTCTGCGTCTCCTCCAGCATGTGGTTGGCATTGTTGTAGAGAGTCTCGTCCTTGAGCAGTTTTCCCGCCGTGCCTTTGCCGGCATCGAGGTCGCTGGTCAGAGATGCCAGCTTGGTCATGGTCGTGTCGATCTTCTTTGCCAGTTCTTCGTCCTTGAGCAACCTTCCCGCCGTCCCTTTGCCTGCATTTAGGTCCTCGCTCACCTTTTTCAAGTTGGCGACGGTGTCGTTGGCGTTGTTGTATAGAGATGGATCCTTCAGGAATTTTCCGGCGGTGCCTTTGCCCTGCTGCAGATCGTCAATCACGCCGTTTATTTTGTCGAGGGTGGCTACGAACTTGTCGTAGGCGTCACTCTTATTGATCAACTGGCCCAGGCTGCCTTGTCCCTTCGCAATCTCGTCGACAACTGTTTTGAGTTCCGCCACCGTCTGCGAGAGGCGGTCATACAGCGTGGGATCGTAAATCAGCTTGCCGAGAGAGCCCTTGCCACTCTCCGCGAAGGCGAGGATACGGTCGGCGCGCTTGAGCAGCGCGTCCATGTTCTGCAGCGTGCTCTGGCTGGAGCGCACGACCTCGTTGAAGTCGGGATGGTTGCGGGTGGGAAGCGTGTCGCCATCCTGCGCCGGCCCAAGAACAGCCTGCGAGCTATCCATATCCATGAAGGTCTCGCCCAGCACACCGGCGGTCTCGAGAGAAGCGCGGGTATCGCGGCGCAGATTGAAACTGTACTTCGTGCTGACCTTCATGATGACTTCGACGGGGGTCGCCTGCTTGTCTTTGTCGGGGACGATGACAATTTTTGATACGTTGCCGATATCCACGCCGCTGAGCCGCACGGGCGCGCCCGGCCGCAACCCTTCCGCGTTGTCGAAATATGAAACCAGGGTGATTCGCCTGGTGAACAGGCCGCCGGTGCCGGACATGAGAAACAATAGCAGCGCCAATATCAAGCTGGCGACAATCACCGTGATGCCGACGCGAAGTTGCGACCACTTGACCTGCTGTTGACTGGGCAAATGATTTCCTCAGACTGCAATCTGCGCCCTTCCGGGCGGCGCACGGAACAGTCCCACGCCCCTGCTGTCCCTGCGCTGCATCATAACAAAACCGGAGCCCACGCTTAAGCGCGTTCTGGTCGAAGCGCCGGCAGCAGCAATAGGGCGAGCAGGTAGGCCGCAACTCCGCAGGCCAGGGTCACTGTCAAGCCAAATTGAATCGCGATCACCATCGCCAGCACGGAGCCAAGCACGCTGGCAGCGGCATTCATCGCCCAGGCCCATTCCACGGCGTTATCTTCGCTGGTTGCTCCGCTGGGGACGTCGAGGACGGGGCCCGCAGCCAGCGCGCGCAAGCCTGTGGGGAACGGCATTCCCATCACGAAGCCGAGCGGAGCTAACAGAAGGCCGCTCACAGCGATTCGAGAGTAAAGTCCCAATCCCACCCATGCCTCCAGCCAGTTGGGCAGGAAGAATACGTCCACCAGAAGAGCGGTGATCACCAGCGTGATCGGCATCCAGGCCAGTTCGGTGCGGGGAAGCCAGAACCGTGAAAACAGGCTTCCGGCGCCGCTCGACAGCATCAGCAAAAAAATCACTACGGTCAGCGCATAGGTGGGGTGTCCCAGAAAAAGTACGAAGCGCTGAATGAAAGTAATCTCCACCAGGATGTAACCGAGACCGACCGCCACAAAATAAAGCAGCGGAAGCGGCGACTGACGGTGGCCTCCCCTGAGCGCAAGCGGCAGAATCAGGAAAACCAGCACTGCTGCCAGAGAAATGACCAGCACCAGAACAAGCACCAACACTCCCAGGTTCACCTTCCAGTCGATCCCTTGCCGTCGCAGCCCCTCCCCGCTGAGGATTTGTCCAGGTTTGAGCGTGAAGAAGAAAAACGGAGCGTTATCGTTGACCGGAGCCACGTTGTAGGCATAACTGTGCGCGAACTGGTAAGGATCGTTGCCCGCGATCAGATCGGCAAACGGATTCTTTGCCGGACTCGACGGCAGATAGAGCGGAGTGAGTTCGGCATATTGGTTGAAATGAGCCTGCACCGCGGACTCTTCCTCCGCGGTAAAAACACTCTTCTTGGCCAGCACGACAACGGGAATTCCGTCTTCATCGAGAGGCCCTTTCGAAGCCACGATAAGGTTGTGCGCCGGATTGGCAACGCCAAGGCCATGCAGCGCTTGCATCGCGACCGCCACCACCCGCAGCGCCTCCCGCGGGCGGCGGAACTCCCAGCGGGTGATGGCAATCATGCCGTCGGGCTTGAGATGTTCGAAATATTCCCGGAAGGCTTCCACCGTATAGAGATTGTTTTCACTTAACGCGAAGGCGCCCGCCGCGGTCGAGGCCCACGTATCCACCAGCGTCATCTGAACCACATCGAAGCGCTGCGGCGTGGAGCGCAGGTAGGAGCGGCCATCGGTCACGTGAATGTGGACTTCGGGACGTTCGTAAAGATGCTGGGAGTAGTCGGCGTAACGGCCGCGCATGATCGTATCGGCAATGATGGGATTGATTTCAATGCCGGTGACGCTGGGGCTGCCGTTCGCCACCGCGCGCAGCACGTCCACGCCGCCGCCCGGGCCGATAATCGCGAACTCCCCATGGGGACGCAGAATGTTGGCCAGCGCCGGCGGAGCTGACATGAGATCGCGCTCCCAGTCTGTATCGTGCCAGTGTGCCACGTCGCAATTCATGATGTAAGTGGAAGCGTCGGCGTCGATGACAATGGCCTTGGCTTGACCCTGGCGATCGACTTCCACGCGCGACAGCGCATTCCAGCGGGCAAATTCCACCCACTCCGGGTCGCGAAACATACCCTTGGCATAGACCACATCGATCAGCCGGTTGGAATGGTTCACCGCAATCAGGACAACGAACAGACCTACAAAGGCGCCTGCCACCTTGCGCACACGTGACGATGCTGCCCAGATCATGGCGGCCCCAGCCATCGCGATGGCGGCAACCAGAATCGTGTTCGGTCCTCCGATCCAATTGAGGAGCGGAACCACCGCCAGGCAGGCGAGCGCTCCACCACTCAAATCTGCTCCATAAAGCCGTGGAGCACGCCAGGTCTCGCGCGCGAAGACAACCGAGAACAGCAATCCGGTCAGGAAGAACGGCAGCGCCGCGGCCACATAGAGGGCGCTCAGGTGCAGAAAATTCCTCCCTGACACCTCGAGGGCGACCGGCACGCGCAGGACGATTTCCAACACGAACAACACCAGCACCGAGTTGTCAATGCACAGGCGCGCCGCTAGAGTGCGGGTGTCGGTCCTGGCAAGGCGCTTCTTCAGCAGGTAGGCGAACACTCCGCCGGCGCCCAGCCCCAGCAGCGCAATCGAAATCGCGAGAAACGCGAAGTGATAGAAGAGCACTACGGAGAACAATCGAGTGAGCGCCAGCTCCAGCAACAATGCGGCAAAGCTGGTGAGCCCCAAACCTGCGAGAAGCGTGCGTTCGGGAATCTCCGTGGACGAAGGAACCGCCGGGGCAGCCTCAATGATTGCGGACATGATGAATTGGAATGCGCCAGTCTAGCAGAGACAGAGAGACAGAGATCAGGGATTAGGGATTAGGGGCTAGGGATCAGAAGGTCAGTGTTGCCAATAACGGCTATACATGCCGGATATGCCGGCGCAGAGAGCTGTCCCCTCTTCCCCGATCCCTGGCCCCTGACCCCTGCTTCTTCACCCTTCCAGAATCACTTGCGCGATGGCCTGCTCGGCGGTGTGCGAGAGCGAGAGCGCGGCATTCTTCACGCCCAGCCTGGCGGCAACCTCGCCGGCTTTCCCGTGAAAAGCGAGGGTCGGGCGTCCGCCTGGCATGCGTACCACTTCGCAATCCCGCCAGCGCACGCCGTGGCTCCAGCCCGTGCCCAGGGCTTTCATCGCCGCCTCCTTGGCGGCGAAGCGCGCGGCGAAGCGCTCCACGCGGTTGGCCTTGGAGTCGCAATAGCGAATCTCGCCCGCGGTATAGATTCGCTGCAGAAAGCGATCGCCAAAGCGTGCAATCGATTGCCGGATGCGTGGGACTTCGGCGATGTCTATACCTGTGCCGACGATCATATTCTCGATACCCTAGAGCAGGCGGTCGCCGCAGTAAATCAGCTTGCCGTCGATCATGCGTGCTTCAGCGGTAAGGTGATGCGGTTTGAGCGGTCCCGTCCCGTCGATGTGCATCACCTCATGTCCGTGTGCGGCCAGCCAGTCCGACACCAACATGCGGTGGCAGCGGAAGTATACGCGCTCAGCGCACATGTAGGCCGTGCGTGAAGCCTCGGCCAATGAGATCAGTTCGGCCATCGCGTTTTCGAATTCCGGGGAGAGCATGTAGTCGGCATAGTTGCGGAAGCTTTCATTGCGAAGCGCCACATTCGGAGAGTCTTCACGACTTTTCTTCCGATAGCCACCGAGCGCCTTCATCCAGACATAACGGATTCCGGCGTTAGGCAGACTCGTTTCCAGGGATTCCCGATTGAACTGCGGCAGCCGCCGCGACATGGGGAAGGTGCGGATATCCGCTAGAGTCTGAATCTGGTGAGCGTGGAGCGTCTCGATCAAGTCGTCGAGCGAACGGGTCGAATGTCCGACAGTGTAGAGGAGAGCCAACACCGTTTCGATGCGAAAGCGTCATGCCACGATGCGACCAAGAGCTTCCGCCACAGCGGCATCTTGTTCCGGAAACACCGTCCGCAAATCCAGCAGCACGCGGCCTTCGTTCGACCCGGGCGATGATCGGAGGATCCGAGCTGCGCAGGCGTGCAGCCAGTTCATCAGCACTGAGGCCTTCGCAAGTCACCGCCAGCACCCGCGTAGGCAGAACAGAAGACGGCGCAGCTCCACCGCCGAGGATGGATTCTCCATCCAAGACCTCGACCTTCAACTTCGTTGCTGCAATTCGGGCGGCCAGCGCCTCCGCCCGCTCGCCGATCGCCTCTTTCGTGAGGCGCATCATGCGCAGGGTGGGAATCGCATCGTGATCACGCCGGACATACGCTAAAAGGGTGGCTTCCAGCGCGGCGTAGATCAGCTTATCCACGCGCAACGCGCGAAACAGCGAATTCGATCGCATGCGCGCAATCAATTCCGAACTGCCGCTGATCAACCCCGCCTGCGGGCCGCCGAGCAATTTGTCGCCGCTATAAGTGACGATGTCGACGCCGCAGCGCAGGCTGTCCAGCACGCCCGGCTCGCCGATTCCGACCGAGCGCAGGTCGAAAAGCGCGCCGCTGCCCAGGTCTTCCATCAGCGGAATGCCCCGATTGCGCGAAAGCGCGACCAGTTCCGCCGTGGATGCCTGCTCGGTGAACCCCGTGATCTCGAAGTTCGAGCGATGCACTCGCAGCAGCAGCCGTGTTCGTTCGGTAATGGCTCGCTCGTAGTCGGCGGCGCGGGTGCGGTTCGTTGTACCCACTTCCCGCAGGATTGCGCCCGACTTCGCCATCACGTCTGGAATGCGGAACGAGCCGCCGATCTCCACCAATTCACCGCGCGAGACGATAACCTCTCCGCCTTCGGCCAGCGTGTTCAGCGCGAGCAAAACCGCAGCGGCATTGTTATTCACGACGATGGTCGCCGTTCCCGCTCGTGGAGAGACAGCCGCCTCGGCTGTCCCGACAGGGCGAAGCCCGGCGGCATTCGCCGGAGGTCCCGTTGCAGGCAAGTCATTACTCAGCAGTTTGCGAAACAGCCGATCCACGTGCACATCCCGCTTGCCGCGCTCTCCCGCATGTAGCTCGAACTCCAGATTGGAATAACTCACGGCTGTCTCGCGGATGTGTTCGATCGCCGCATCGCCCAGCGGGGCGCGGCCGAGGTTGGTATGCAGGATCACTCCGGTAGCGTTGATCACGGGACGCAGCGAGTAACCCAGCGCGTGGCGAAGTTGGTTCTCTACCGCGCCCGCCAGACCCGAGAGCGCAAGTTCCAGCGCATTCTCGTCCAGCAGTCCCGAGGTGATTTCTTGCCGCAACCGGGCCAGCACGACGCGTACCGCGTCCACGGCTGAATCATGGCCATAGCTCGCCGCCAGTGAACTGACCACGGATGAACCGATCACGTCATTCACCGAAGGAAGCTTGCGAAATAGCTCCGATAGCGCGGCGTTTTTCACGGGGAGATTATCCCACGAAGAGAACGACTACGCACAGCGATTCAACCGTCACCAGCTACAGCGTGTGCAGGTAGGCCAGTAGATCCTGCAAGCCTTGCGCATCCAGCGTTTGGCTGTAGCCTGGCATCTCGTGGCGGCCATAGCGGATGATCTCGCCCACGCGGTCGTCATTTGCCGGCAGCCCGCTCAGAGGAAGATATGGATGTTGGAATACGCCCTTCAATCCCGGACCTTTCTTCCCCTTGGTGGAATAAGGACGGTGACAGCGGTCGCAGTAGTTGTCATAAATCTTGCGTCCGGCGGCCTGCTGAGGATTGATGCCGAGCTCGGCGTCCGATTGGCGGCGCTCCACATCGCAACCCGCGAGTACGGCGAGCGCAAGGCATGCGGCCAGAGCCGCGCTAATCCAACCTCGATTGTCTATAGGGCGTTGCTGGCGACGCCGCCAATCGATAAACTTTGTCACTCGCATCTTCGCGATCATTCGAACGCCCCTATTTGTGTCCAGTTTCCCACAGCCGCCGCAATGCCGCTGGACTTACAATGATAGAGCAAAAGCCATGCCAGTTGCCGTGAAGCGGGTCTACGAATCGGTGTCGCGCTCGGATGGAGCGCGCGTTCTCGTCGACCGCTTGTGGCCACGGGGTCTTCGAAAGACTGAGATTGCCTTGCACGAGTGGCTTCGCGATCTTTCCCCTTCCAACGAATTGCGAAAGTGGTTTCACGCCCAGCCGGAGCGGTGGGAGCTCTTTCGCAAGCGGTACCTGAAAGAATTGACCCGTCCAGAAGCCGAAAAAGACTTGCAGAAGCTGTACAGCCTGGCCCACAACAGGAAACGTCTCACGCTCTTGTATGCCTCGAAGAACGAGACGCACAACAACGCCGTCGTGCTGAAAGATCTGCTCGAGGGTATGCGCAAACCGCCGACTGGCACGGGCCCCGGCGCGCTTCGGACGATGCGGAGGCGGGATGCGGCGGTCCGGCGCCGGTAGCCGGAGTTCCCGCCCGGTGACGCGTGTTGTCATCCTGAGCGAAGCGTTCTTTGCGTAGCGAAGGATCTCGCTTCCTTATAGAATCTGCCGGATGAGGGCTGTCTTTCAGTGGAGCCTGGGTACGCGCACGCTGGAGCTGGGCAAGCGGACGCTGATCATGGGCATCGTCAACGTCACTCCCGACTCTTTTTCTGACGGCGGCCTCTACCTGGACTCCGAAAAAGCTACAACGCACGCGACCCAGTTGCTCGATGAAGGTGCGGACATTATTGATATTGGTGGAGAATCTACGCGGCCCGGTGCCAAGATTGCCGTGAGCGCGGAAGAAGAGGTGGGGCGCGTGTTGCCCGTGATCACGGCGCTTAAGAAATTGCGGCCGGATGCGGTGATTTCCATTGATACGTACAAAGCCAGCATGGCTCGCGCTGCCGTAGCGGAAGGAGCCGAGATCGTCAACGACGTCAGCGGACTGCGCTGGGATCCTCTGATGCGCAGGACGATTGCCGAGGTAAAATGCGGAGCCGTTCTCATGCACATGCGCGGCCGGCCCGAAGAGTGGCGCACCTTGCCGCCGCCCGGCGATATCGTTCTGCTGGTTAAGCGCGAACTCCGGGAGTGGGCGGAAGCGGCTGTGTTGGCAGGTGTGCGCCGGGAAAGGATTGCGCTCGATCCCGGCTTCGGCTTCGGAAAAAACTTCGAGCAGAATTATCCGCTGCTGGCTCACTTCCAGGAGCTGCAATCGCTCGGGTTCCCCCTTGTAGCAGGCACGTCGAGAAAATCGTTCCTTGGCCGCACCCTGGCGAAAGATGGAAAAGACGCTGCCGTTGCGGACCGGCTTTACGGAAATCTCGCCGCTCACACCGCCCTGATTCTCAAGGGCGCGCACATCCTGCGAACGCACGACGTGAAGGCGGCCGTGGAAGCCGCCCGCGTGGCTGATGCGATCCTTGAAGCTCGCTGACCCCCCTCAGCGGCCCACCAGTTTTTGCAGCTCTTCGGGGTACCGGGCACCTTGTACGGCAATCTTTGAGGTTGCGGCGTCGAGTTCGCGGAGATCGTCGGGCGAAAGCTCGAGGTTAATGGCTCCGATGTTTTCTTCAAGCCGATGCAGCTTGGTCGTACCCGGGATTGGCACGATCCACGGTTTCTGCGCGAGCAGCCAAGCGAGTGCGACCTGAGCAGGTGTGGCCTTCTTCTGTTGCGCAAATCTGCCAATCAGATCCACCACCGCCTGATTCGCCTTCCGGTTCTCCGGCGTAAAGCGCGGGACGATGTTGCGGAAATCGGTTTTATCAAATTTCGTATCTTCGCTGATCTTGCCTGTGAGGAAGCCTTTACCCAGGGGGCTGAATGGAACGAATCCGATGCCGAGTTCCTCCAGCGTTGGTATTACTTCCGCTTCCGGCTCTCTCCACCACAGCGAGTATTCGCTCTGCAGCGCAGTGACGGGTTGAACTTTGTGGGCGCGACGGATCGTCTGCACCCCTGCTTCAGAAAGTCCGAAATGCTTCACCTTGCCTTGCTGAATCAGCTCTTTCACCGCTCCCGCAACGTCTTCGATCGGCACGCTGGGGTCAACGCGGTGCTGATAGAACAAGTCGATGACATCGGTCCTGAGGCGCTTGAGCGAGGCCTCGGCAACCTGCTTGATGTGCTCTGGCCGGCTGTCCAGCCCAGCCTGCTTGCCCGTGTTCGGATCAAGTTTGAACCCGAACTTGGTGGCGATCACAACTTGTTCGCGGAATGGAGCGAGGGCTTCCCCCACGAGTTCTTCGTTAGTGAACGGGCCGTAGACCTCCGCAGTATCGAAGAATGTGATGCCGCCTTCCACGGCTGCTCGGATGACCGAGATCATCTCCTGCCTGTCACCAGCCGGACCGTAGCCAAAACTCATTCCCATGCAGCCGAGTCCGATGGCCGATACTTCCAGATTGCTTTTTCCGAGTTTGCGTTTTTTCATTGCTCTCCCTTAGAAATGCTCCGGTCGTCGCGGGTGGACCGCCGCGGTCCCACCATTTCGCAAGAGAACGCGAGAGAGGTCAAAATCACCACCCACTCAGGCGCTGAGGCGCGGGCTCATTCTCCACGACTTAACGGCACCCTTCGGCGCGCTTCGCTTGCTCGGGGCAGGTTAAGAAATGAATTCGTGCCCTTCCCGAGCCCTGCTCGAGGTCTCCGTACGCTCCTAGAACCCCTTCGCCGAATCCAGCAGAATGGTCACCGGCCCTTCGTTCACCAGTTCCACCTTCATCATTTCTTGAAAGCGTCCGGTTTCACACTGCAAGCCGGCGGCGCGAATCTGCTCTACGAAGAACTCGTACAGTTGGCGTGCTCTCTCCGGCGGTGCTGCGGAGTCGAACGACGGACGCTTGCCGCGTCTCACGTCCCCGTACAGCGTGAACTGCGAAACCGCCAGCACGCTCCCGCCAACGTCCCGCACGCTGAGATTCATCTTTCCTTGGGCATCTTCAAAAACTCGCAAGCCACAGATTTTATCCGCCAGGTAGGTTGCGTCGGCCTCGGTATCGTCGCGGCCTATGCCCAGCAAAACCAGCAGTCCCAGGCCGATCTCGCCTGTGATTTCGCCATTCACCGTAACTTTGGCGCGGCTCACCCGCTGCACGACAGCACGCATGTGGTTTGACCGTTGCGAGCGACGAAGTTTAGGATGCTGAAGGTATACTACAGCGCTGGCCTACTAAGGTCTGCGCTTCCTTTACAGCCATTTACCGGGACGTTACACTACACGTTCGCCTTTTTTCCGTTGCAGTGGACAGTTGGGAAGGAATGCAGCGGTCCTCTATTGGACGATCTTTTATTAGACGATCTTCTATTGGGCGATCTGGCATGCGGCGATCTTGCATCCGGGCAACGAATTTCAAATCAAATCGGAGTTAAGCGAGGAAAATCATGGCAGCCGTTGAAGAGAAAGTAAAACAGATCATCGTAGAGCAGTTGGGTGTGGATGAGGGCGAGGTCACCTCCAGCGCGTCGTTTGTGGACGATCTGGGCGCGGATTCACTGGATACCGTCGAACTTGTGATGGCTTTCGAAGAAGGCTTCGACATCGAGATTCCCGACGAGGACGCGGAGAAGATCCGTACCGTACAGGACGCCATCGATTACATCGGGAAGCATTCGAAAGGTGGCAAGTAGTTTGGGACGCAGGGTCGTAGTTACCGGCATCGGCCTGATCTGTGGAGTGGGCAACACTACCGCGGAGGTGTGGCAGGCCGTGCTCGCCGGCAAGAGCGGCGTGGCTCGCATCACCCAGTTCGACTCCGCGAATTTTGCCTGCCAGATCGCCGCCGAGGTCAAGAACTTCGATCCGCTGAACTTCATCGAAAAAAAGGAAATCAAGAAGATGGGACGCTTCATCCACCTGGCGATTGCCGCCGCGGATGAAGCGTTCAAAATGTCTGGGCCTGAAGATCACGCCCGAAAACGACGAGCGCGTGGGCGTGCACATCGGGTCGGGCATCGGTGGCTTCGACATTATCGAACGGGAACACACCGCTCTTTTCGAAGGCGGGCCGCGCAAGATTTCTCCGTTCTTTATTCCTGCGGCCATCATCAATCTTGCCGCTGGCCACGTCTCCATGCGCCTCGGCGCCAAGGGGCCGAATGAGGCCACGGCTACAGCCTGCACTACCAGCGCCCACTCCATCGGAGATTCCTTCCGCATCATCCAGCACAATGACGCCGATGTGATGATCGCGGGCGGGTCCGAGGCGGCGATCACGCAGATGGGCGTCGGCGGATTTGCCGCCATGCGCGCTCTCTCCACGCGCAATGACGATCCGGAAAAAGCCAGCCGTCCCTGGGACAAAGATCGCGACGGCTTTGTCATGGGCGAGGGCGCGGGCATTCTGGTGCTCGAAGAACTCGAATATGCGAAAAAGCGTGGCGCGCCCATCCTTGCCGAAATTGCCGGCTATGGCATGAGCGGCGATGCCTATCACATGACGCAGCCCGCCCCCGAGCACGAAGGTGGATTCCGCGTGATGCGCAACGCGGCGCGCGATGCCGGCATCAGCCCCGACAAAGTCGATTACGTCAATGCCCACGGTACTTCCACGCCCATCGGCGACACGCTGGAGGCGCACGCCATCCGCAATTTCTTTGGCGAGCACAAGCTCCCTGTCAGCTCCACCAAGTCCATGACCGGCCATCTCCTTGGCGGCGCCGGCGGCCTCGAAGCCGGCATCACCGTCCTCGCTCTCCGCGATCAAATCCTGCCTCCCACCATCAACCTCGAAAATCAGGATCCTGAAACCGCCGGCATGGACTTCGTCCCCAATCACGCCCGCAAAGCCAAGCTCGAATACGCCATGTCGAATTCCTTCGGCTTCGGCGGGACTAACGGCGCGCTGCTGTTCAGGAGATGGTCGGAGTAGAAGCCAACTCATAGATGGTTTTGTGAAGGGCACAGCTTCAGCCGTGCCGTACAAAACCTATTTCGGGTGCGGAATGATCGACAAGATAACGTACTCATCGCCACGAATCACAAAATAGAATCGCCAACTGCGATTCACTCTGGCGTGCCAAATGTCGTTCGCCTCGTCGTATTTTTTCGCTCGTAGAGACGGGTGCCCCACCTGATTGAGTAGGAATCCGAGTTGCTTGGCGAACGCTTTGCGCACCTCAGGGCGGAGCGCCGCATAGTCCTTGTCAGCGCGCTCCGTGAAGCTGACTTTCACTTCCGCTTCCCCTGGTTCTTGTTCCGCCTTCCCACCCTGCGCTCCAGGGCAGAGATGGCTTCGGTCGCGGATTCATAGGGACCGTGGGTGCGGCCCCGTGCGATGTCCTCGAGCCCCTCGGCCAAATGCCGGTCAATGACTGTTTTCGGTGTGAATGTAATTTTGCCGTTTTCGAAAGCTGCTTCCAACAGGTCCCCAATATCCAGACGCACCTGTTTGCGGATGCTTTGGGGAATGACGACTTGGAATTTGGTTTTTATGGTGACGAGCTCCATGACAATGCCCCCCGTCAAACAGTTTAACAGTTGATATAGCCGATTATCCAACAGTAAAACACTAGTAATTATGTGAATGTGCTGGCCAGCCGTGCGCTAGATCAGTGTCCCCGAGGCGGGCGCGCTGCGCTGGTGACTTCGTGGGCCCAACACATGGCTGCGTTAGAGGTCTCGGCCACGAACGACAGGGACAAATTGAGCTGTTTCCCCAGTTGCGTGACCAGCCCCCAGTCGCCCACCTCTCGTGCCAGCATCAGATCGTAAATGGGCGAAAGGGGTGTTTTCTTGCCCGTCCTGGCACAAAGGAGTTGCTCCTTGATGTTGGGATCCAGGCACAATTCCTCGATCACCACTCCGATCGGCACCGCCAGAATCGCATCGATCAACGAGAGCATGCCCATCAAGAAAAGATCGGACTTGCCGTGTTCCACCCTGGGAGCGATAAGCTCGCAGAATCGGGCGCGCACCAGCGATGACAGAACCAGGTCGGACGATTTCTCCTGTCCCATGACCAGCGTGGTGGCCATTCGAATCCACCTCACGGATTCCTTCTCTCCCAGCAGGTTCAAGGCATTTCGAACCGACGCGACTGGCGATGACAACCCTAGGAGTGGAGAGTTCAAGTACCGCAGCAACCGGTAGCACAGCGAGGGCTCGTGTTTGATGAGCGCTTCGATCTCGGCAAAATCAACTCCGGGTTTGGAGACCGCACTCAGAAGACGCAAGAATGTAGCCTGGTTTGCAGGAATCTGCCGGACTTGCAGGATCTCGGGATAACGGAAGAAATATCCCTGAAACCACGTAAATCTGGCCTTCTGGGCCGTCAGGAAGTGTTGCCGGGTTTCCACCTTGTGCGCCAGCATTCGGCAGCTCGCGCTGGCATAGCGGGCGGCCAGAGGCGCGCTCTGCATCGAGGGGACCTTCGTGACGTCGACTTTGATGAAATCTGCATATTGAACGAGGGCCTGCCTGGGATCGCCCGGCACAAAATTGTCCAGAGCTAGCGAATATCCTGCCTGCTTAAGCCGCTGGCAGGCCCGCATCACGTCTTCGTCGGCAGGGACGGTCTCCTGGATCTCAATCACTACGTCGTCCGGGGGCAAAAGTGCGAAGTAATCCGTCAACAACGTCTGGTGCGAGCAGTTGATGAACGCAATGCGTCCGTCGCACAAAACCCCGAGCCCGACCAAATTTAAGGTGTCAATGGCCGCCGACGTTGCGCTGTCGCCATCGGAAGTGAAGCGGCGTTGTTCCCGATCTTCGCGAAAGAACAGCTCATAACCCACCACACTTTCGTCTGCAGTCAGGATCGGCTGCCTGGCTATGCAGGGGGCGGGCTTCTCTACGGGAGCTGCTTGAGCTTTGGTGCCCACGGTTTCTCAAGGTCTTCATCGGCAACTTCGGTCATAGGCTTTAGTCCCGCGCCTGGCAGGCCGTCGTTGGTCGTTAGTCGTAGGTCGTTCGCCAAGACCCATGACCCGAAGGTTTCGCTAACGACCAACGACTAACGAAGCTGCAGGCTTGCATTGACTTGCCGGGTTCACCCACGTAAGATTCGCCACCAAGGAGGCGGAATGCAGCTACGCCTGGAGAGCCGCCCGGTCGGCGAAGTCTTGATCGTTCAGTGCCACGGACGGATTGTGGCGGGGAACGAAGTGTTTACGTTGCACTCTCTGGTGGGAGACTCCATCGACAAGTATGGCGACGTCGTGCTGCAACTCGACCAGGTGGAGTTCGTCGACAGCAGCGGGTTGGGAGCGCTGGTCCGCCTGATGCGCGCTGCGCGATCGAAGGGCGGAGACCTCAAACTCAGCGGACTGCAGCCCAGGATCCGCAAAATGCTGGAACTGACCAGCCTGCTCTCGCAATTTGAAACCTACGATCTGGTCGAAGAGGCGATCACCGCCGCCTACCTGGGTTCGCGCTATTCGCGGGGAAAAGCCGGGGATGCACGGCCCCGCATGCTTTGCGTTTTCGAGTCGATCGATGTCTGCACGTTCCTGCGGGAAGTACTGTGCAACGCCGGATATAACGCCATGACCACTCTCAGCATCAACGATGCCCGAATTCTGCTCAAGGCAACCAAGGCGAAACTGGTGGTGCTTTCTTCGCGTTTTCAATCGGTACACGGCAAACCCACACAGAAGATGTTGGAGGAAATCGATCCGGCCGTCTCCGTCCTCATTCTGGACGAGAACTTTGCCTCCCAGGATCCCGGCGAGGCGGCGGAAAAGCTTCTGAGCAGCGTGGGCACCCGGTTGGCCGCTCTTGGTTAATGGCCGGACCCTCCAGCCCTTTTGCTCGCTTCCACTCACCAGTCCAACCCAGGTAATGACACTTTTGTACCCCCCCTCCCTGCCCCTTAGGGTCTTTCCATCTCCTCCGTGGCACGCCACAATAACTTTCGTACTCGAAATTGGGCCCACGGACATGGAAAGAGCTTTCGGCACTGCCCCGGCACGCACGACCACTCCCCCCGCCAAGAAGGTGGCTGCTCGCACTGCCCTGGTTGATCTCAAAGAGTCTTCCAGATATCTGCTCAACGAATGTTTCCGCCAGTTCGGCATCGAAACAGTGCTGGTGTCCTCCAGTGCGGCCGAACGCCTGCGCCAGGAGAAATTCGAAGCCTGCGTACTCAATCTGGCGCCCGGCGCCGAAGCGGTCATGGAGGCCGCTCGCACTTCTCCTTCCAACAGCCGCCTGGTGCTCTACGGCCTCGGCGGCAGCGCGCAGGAGGCCATGCGCTATTCCAAATACGGGATCAACGCCATGTTTCAGGAACCCCTGGAGCGGCCCGCAGCGCTGAAGCTGGTTCGCGCCACGCACATGCTCGTGCTTCACGAATTCCGCCGCTACGCCCGCGTCCCGATCATGACCGAAGTCAACATAGTCACTAACGACGGCCGCCGCCTCATCGCTTCCAGCATCGAACTCAGCTCCGGCGGCATGTCGTTGAAGAGCGCCGAGGACATGTCGGCTGGAACCAATGTCGACGTCTCATTCTCCCTGCTCACTCTGCCGCGCGTCTGCGTCCGCGGCGTTGTAACCTGGCGCAAAAGCAAGTCTTTCGGAGTCCACTTCGACCCCGCCGACGAGCGCCGCCAAAGAGTCAAAGAATGGATCGACGGCTACCTGGAAAGTTGAAACAGACCTGAGCCTAAGATTAAAGACCGTGTGGGGACAGCCGCCTCGGCTAGCCTGCCCTGAGCGAGGCCGAAGGGTCCGCAGCGAGGCGTGCCTTGAATCTCGCGTGGCGCAGTGCTTCCAGCGCCGCGATCGCGCCTGATCCTGGTAAGGGCTGTAACCTCCTCACTGCGCCGCAACGATATCGAATTCAATTTTGAGTTCGTCCTTCACCTTGACCGTCCCGCCTCCGATGCGTATGGGCTCTATACCGAAGTCGCTCTGCTTGATCGATGCGGAACCGCGATAGTGGCCGCTTTCTAATGAGACCTCTACCGCGACGGGCTGTTTCTTCCCGTGCAGGGTCAAGTTCCCGCGCACTTCCCAGTGAGCCTCCCCGCGGCTGGTCACAGCCGTGGACTGGTAAGAGATGTCTGAAAATTTTTCGACGTCGAGAACCTTGGCGCTTTGCATCGTGTGCTGGATTTCAGCCCGTTTGTCGGCCGCGATCTCCGGGTCCAGCACGCGCATCTTGCGCGAGTCCACGCGCAGTTGCACGCTGGCATGAGCGGAAGCGTCGATCTTGCCCTCTGCAATGGGAGCCTCTATCTCGTGATCGTGTGCGAACGCTGCAAACGCGCCGGACTTGAACACTCGGATCTTCAAACTGGATTTGTCCCCAGCGATCGCTTTACCCTGGCCTAAGGCGCCGATGGGTCCAAGCCACACGCCGAGTGCCAGTATCCCCAACGCCAGTTTCTTAAGTCTCATTGCATTTCCACCCGTCTCCCGCCTGCTGGTTGATCCCCAGAGACAAGTGTAAGGAACGGCCGCCCTCCGGCGGTCACGGGAATGTAAAAAGATTGTCACGTGCTTGTCCTTCCTGCAGTCTCCAGCCGAGCAATGCGAGGCGCATACGCGACTTCGGGTGGCGCGGCGCTTCAACGCTGCGATGGGGCGAGGGTGGAGCAGACCTTCAGGCCTGCGTCAAGAATCACCCAGAATTCACGGGCTTCAGCCCCCGACCTACCTGCCATTACAATAACCCGGTGACCGAGGTCGGCACGGACGCAACGCCTGCAGCAGAAGTTGCGCCTGATCCCCGCCGCTTCACCCTCCGCCAAAGAATCATCCTGCGCTTCATCATCGCTGCCGGATACGGCTTCATCCGACTCATCGGTCCCACCCTGCGCGTGTGCGTCTCGCGCGAAGAGGGCGCGCAGCAAACCGTTGGCCAGCGGCCGCTGATCATATCTTTCTGGCACGCCTGCATCATGCCGGCGACGTATCTGTTCCGAAATATCGGGATCCGCGTGATGAGCAGCAACAGCTATGACGGCGAATACATGGGACGCATCATCCACAAGTTCGGATTCGTCGCCGTTAAAGGCTCCAGCAGCCGCAATGCCGTGCGCGCCCTGCTCGGCCTGCGCCGCTCCCTGCAACAAGGCTGGGCAGTCGCCTTCACCCTTGACGGCCCGCGAGGCCCGCGCCAAAAAGTAAAGCCGGGACCGGTCGCGCTGGCGCGATCCTCCGGCGTTCCCTTGACCATGTTTCACATCGCCGTCGACCGGGCGTGGGTGCTCAACACCTGGGACCGCCTGATCATCCCAAAGCCGTTTTCCCGTGTCCTGATGCGCTTCGGCAAGCTCATCCCGGTGCCCGCAGATGCCGGCGACGAAGAACTCGAGCGCTATCAACAGGAGCTGCAGGACTCGCTCGACCGCGTTCGAGAATTCGCCGAGGCGAACGTGGACAGGGTCGCTACGGCGGAGTTTCCACATTACAAGCAGACCTGAGGCGCCAGTTCCAGTTTGGCCGTGATCAAGCCGGAATCCGAAACCAGCCGCTCAAGGTCGTGAGTGCAATGGCCTGAAGTCAACAGTTGAGCCAAGGGTCACTTATCCGGAAAGGCGACTATTCGGCCGAGCGGCGAGAAGCCTGTTCTAACCAAGCCTTCGCCGCCAGCCTCAGCTGTATCTCGCGCATGACGATCGTCAAAACGTCAACTTCCTATTTCGCCTGCATTAGCCCCGCAATAACCGCGGCAACTTTATCGAGTATCTGGTTCCAGCCCTCCATTTGACCGCTATTTTTCGCGCTCTCCATGGGTTCATTTCCAATGAAGGTAAGTTTCGTCTGGCCGTTTCCGAGATCCTCAAAGATGGTCACGTCGTACGCACCGTCTATAGCCTCATGTTCTATTCCTAATTGCGCAGGCTCGATCTTGTTTCCCTTCGAGTCCGAAAAGTACATGGAGGAAACGATCTTCTCGTGCAGGACAATCTCGTGGTATTCCCCACCATTCCAGAACTCCTGCCCATCGGGCGTTCTCATGCAGCAGAGAAATTTTCCTCCCACTCGAAAATCCATCTTGCAAACAGGCGAAGTAAAACCCTTCGGCCCCCACCACTGCATCACATACTTCGGGTCTGTCCACGCCTTCCAAACCAATTCGCGTGGGGCATCAAAAACTCTTGTAACGACCATCCGCTCAATTTCGCTAACCGTGTTTCCTGTCATCTCTGACCTCCTCTTTCTTCATTTGATTTACAACTACATCCAGCTTGTCGAAACTCTCTTCCCAGAATCGGCGATAGCTAATCGCCCAGTCGCTGACCGTCTTAATCGCCTCTGGCCTAAGCGTGCACACACTCTCTCGTCCACGCTTCGTCTTGATTACAATCCGCGCCCGCACCAGGTAGGCAATGTGTTTTGAAATCATCTGCTGCGAGAGTGCAAACGGTTCCGTCAATCCATGCACAGAGGCAGGCCCATGCGAGAGTCGTTCGATCATTGCCCGGCGGGTTGGATCAGACAAAGCCGCAAATGTTGTACCCAGATTATCCACAACCCTATAGTTGTGGATAATCTGGTCAATGTCAAGTGTGAATTTTGCGATTCTTGATTTCTGTTCCCTGATCTCTGATCCCTGACACCTGCGCTGATTGATACTCTGCGCAGGAGGGGCGAGCCGGCAGGGCTATGGCGCTGGCATCCGGGGCAGGAGGAATGCGGATTGTCTCTGGAACCTTCTCGGTGTCTCACCGCCCTGTTGGGCAAGTGATCTTTGCCAGACGACTCACTAGGACCTACGCGGTGAGTGGTAAATCGCCATAGCACTCAAAATGGCAGAATCATTTCGTAACGGGCGGTTTGTCGGCCATCCGGAAAATGACTTTACGACCAGACCGGACCACCGGTTGACTTCCACCCTCCTGCCCCAGTAAATTCCTCACACCAGTATTTCCCGTTCTTTGAAATGTCCTTCGGTTTGCGCGTCTTTGCCCCGTGGCAAAGATAGGGAAGCGGGTGCAATTCCCGCGCTGCCGCGCAACTGTAAGCGAGAAAATCGCAGCCGTCCACTGGGAGCATTCCCGGGAAGGTCGTCTGCAGGAATCCGGACGCTCGAGCCAATTGCTAACTGCTAATTGCCAATTGCTGCTCGACGCATCCTCACTCGCCAAGCCAGGAGACCGGCGTAAACCGTCCACCTTAACCCCTTTCGCGTGAAAAGGAGGATGGTTATGCGCGTACTTCGCGCCTCGTTTTTGCTTTTCGTCGCTCTCGCGGCAGCATCCGCCGCCGACCTCAAGATCAAAGTCATCGACCCTCAATCCGCCGCCGTCGCCGGCGCGCAAGTTTCCCTGTTTTCAAAAGGGACCGACACGCCTCTGAAGGTCGCCACCACTTCTGCCGATGGAATCGCCACCTTCGGCGAGCTGCCCTCCGGCAGTTACCGGATTCAAGTGCTGGCCCCGGGCTTCGCTTCACAAACTTCGGACTTCGACGTCGCCAATCATCCCGATGTGCTCACGATCCAGTTGTACCTGGCCGCGGCGTCAGAAACCGTCGTGGTCACTGCGACCCGAACTCCGTTACCCGCTGAAGAAACCGGCGCCAGCATTTCAACTCTGGAGAATGCACAACTCGAAACCATGCAGCCCGTCGCCGCCAACGACGCTGTCCGCTTTCTTCCCGGCGCAATCATTAGCACTGCCGGCCAGTACGGAGGCCTGTCCTCGCTGTTTGTCCGTGGCGGTGACTCAGACTACAACCGGGTGATCGTCGATGGCGTTCCGGTCACCGAACCTGGAGGTATCTTTGACTTCGGAGTTGTTCCATTGGCCGGCGCCGATCGCCTCGAATTTTTGCGTGGCGCGCAGAGTACGCTGTACGGCTCTGATGCCATGACCAGCGTGGTGCAGCTTTTCAGCCGCACCGGAAGCACGTCTGCACCGGAACTGCGATTCGGCGCAGATGGCGGAAACTTCAACACCGCCCACGGCTTCGCGGCACTATCCGGAGCGCGGGGTATCTGGGATTTCAACTTCTTTTCCGACCAGTTCAATACTCAGGGCAACAGCATCAATGACGACTACTCGAATTCCCTGCAAGGAGCAAATACCGGCGTCCGCTTGAGTCCTGTCGCCCTGTTTCGGCTCCGCGTGCGGCACTCCAACAACCGCACCGGTATCCCCGGCGAATGGAACTTTAACGGCCAGCCGCTTCTCGCCCCGGATAGCGATCAGCGCGCGCGCCAGAACAATCTTCTGGCCAGCGCCGAACTAACCATTACGGTGCCTTCCCACTGGCAGCATCGCTTGACTGGCCACGAATACAACCACCGGACCCTGAACGAGGATACCGTTCCCGATCGCGGCTGCGACGTGTTCAAGTTCAACTTCTTCGACTGCTTTTTCCTGGACCTCGAACACCTCAACCGCGCCGGGTTCAACTATCAGGGCGACTACACGCCGCGCAGTTGGGCGCAGACCACGTTGGGATATGAATTCGAAGACGAAAATGGATACTTTGATTCTCAGTTCTTGACCACTGACGTCAGTGGCAACCCGATCGTCGGCATCTCTCAGACCCACGGCTTGCGCCTGAACCATGCTCTCTTCATCCAGCAGCGGTTCACTCGTGGGCGCCTCTCGGTGGTCGGCGGCCTGCGCTACGTTCACAACGCCAGTTTTGGGGACCGTGCCGTGCCCCGAGTCGCGGCCACGTTCCTGGCTCTGCGTGGAGGCGAGCGGTTCTCCGGTACACGCCTGCGATTCTCCTATGCTGGCGGCATCAAGGAGCCAAGCTTCGAAGAAACCTTTGGCATCACCGGCACCTTTCCCACGAATCCCAATCCCGGTCTGAAACCCGAGGAAAATCATGCTTTCGAAGCGGGCTTCGAGCAGGGATTCCTGGGCAAGCGGTATTCTTTCTCCGCACTCTATTTCAACAATCAGTTCCACAACCAGATCGAGTTTGAATCCATCCCGCCATCGTTCGTGGGAGAGTTTGTGAATGTGAACCGCAGCATGGCGCACGGAGCGGAAGTGGAGTTCAGAGGGCGGCTCACGAACCGCCTCGCGTTGGACTCATCTTACAATTACACTTCGACCCAGATTCTTGAAGCTCCTCTGTGCACGCCCGCGAATTTTTGCGATCCGCTGCTCGCCGCTGGCTCCCCGCTTATCCGCCGCCCCAAGCACTCCGCCACCCTTCTGCTGAGCTATCTCGGTAAGCGCTGGGGCGCTAATCTGGGAGGGAGTTTCGTAGGCCGCCGCCCGGACTCCGACTTCGAAGGCTTCGGCATCACCCACGCCGCCGGCTACGTCCGCGCCGACCTAGGCGGATGGTACGCCATCAACTCCCGTATCACCGCCTACGCGAATGTCGAGAATGCCCTCGACCGCCGCTACAACGAAGTCGTAGGCTATCCCGCCCTGCCCATTAACTTCCGCGCCGGCTTCCGCTTCCGCATTGGAGGAGAATAAATCAGGAGGAACGATCACGTCGGGGCCGTCGCCTCGGCCGTCCCATCTCGTGTGGGGACGGGCGCCTTCGCGAGCCTGCCCTGAGCGAAGCCGAAGGGTCCCGCCGAGCGCCAGCGAGGCTCATTCTGCACACTGCCGCAAAACCAGATCTTGCTTTAGAATCGAGTAGAGCGCCGCGGGCCGCGCCCGGTTCAGCTAACCTTCTCGGGCTCCCTGGCCATCGCCATCGGCATCGACGCAGCCGCCTTCCCGCCGAAATATTTCGTCCGCGCCAACAGCAGTTTCTCGACGTCAACCCCGGTCAGCGGCTGCTGCTTTCCCAGCAGGTGCGTGACCAGCGCGATCTGCGCGAAATGTTCCACCGTTTCCATTTTCATGTAGGCGTGCTCGATGGTATCCCCGTAGGTCACCACGCCGTGGTTCGACATCAGAATGGCATCATAGTGGGGCACGTAGGGTTCCAGCGTCTGCGCCAGCTCCGACGTCCCCGGCGTGCCGTAGCGCGCCAGCGGAATGCATCCCAGCCCCATCACCACTTCACAAACCAGAGGCTCAGTCAGCGCCATGCCGGCCGCGGCGAATCCGGTTGCGGTCGGCGGGTGTGCATGCACGATCGCCTGAATGTCGGGCCGCGTACGGTAAATCAGCAGATGCATCCCGATCTCGCTGGTTACGTTTCGCCGTCCCGCAACCCGCCTGCCTTCCAGGTCTACGATCACCATGTCTCCGGCTCGCATCGCCCCCTTGCTCACACACGTGGGCGTCACCAGGATCCGCTCCCGGTCCAGACGGACCGACAGGTTCCCGTCCATTGCCGCCACGAATCCGCGCTCGTGCAACATGCGTCCGTAGCGGACAATGTCTTCCCTGTGTTTGCGTTCAGCGGACATGGAATACTCTCTCGAGGGAGTGACGAAAAGCGGCTAAAGTTACAGCCCCCGCATAGTACCGCACTTGGCGCGATCAGACAAACAAGTTTATCAAAACCGGCGAATAAATAGTCCACGCCGGTTGAGAGGTGGGCCTGGACCACGCAAAACCTGCCCTGATTCCTCCTATAATCGGACACCGTGTTGGTTTCCGACTTCAACTTCCATCTTCCCGACGGCCTCATTGCCCAGGAACCCCTCGCCGCCCGCGACGGCTCCCGCATGCTCCACCTGCACAGGGCCGGCGGCCTCTATTCCGACCGCCTGTTCCATGACTTCCCGGACCTGTTGCAGCCTGGCGATCTGCTGGTTTTCAACAACACCCGCGTCTTTCCAGCGCGGCTCTATGGACGCCGCGAAGGCGCCCGTGCTCAACCTGTCAGCCCTCACAACCCGGCTGCCCGTGATTTTCTCCACGGCCGCATCGAAGTCTTGCTTACCCGCCAACTCTCTACCCAGCCCAACGATTGGGAATGCCTGGTTCGGCCCGGCCGCAAGATCGGCGTCGGCGAACGCCTCTTCTTCGGCGAGCGGGACGAACTACAGGCCGAGGTCCTCACCCGCGCGGAATTCGGCGAGCGCCGCATCCGCTTTCAGCCCGTCTTTCAGAGCGACGACGATTTCTTTGTTGCCCTCGATCGCCTCGGCCACGTCCCGCTCCCACCGTATATCGCGCGCCCGGATTCTCCCCGCGATCGCGAACGCTATCAAACTGTCTATGCCCAGCAGCGTGGATCGGTAGCCGCCCCTACCGCTGGCCTTCATTTCACCCCAGAAATCCTCGACCGCATCCGCCAGCGCGGCGTCGAGACGGTTGAGATCACACTGCACGTCGGCCTGGGAACTTTCCAGCCCGTCCGCGTCGAGCGCGTCGAAGATCACCATATCCATTCCGAGCAATATTCAATCTCCGCCGGCGCGGCCTCCACCATCAACCACGCTCTTCACACATCGCGTCGCGTCGTCGCCGTCGGCACCACCACAGTTCGCACCCTCGAACACGCAGTGCGGCTCGGAGCAGGAACCATAATCGCAGGCCAAGCCGCCGCCGACCTCTTCATCTATCCAGATCTCGAGCGAGGTTTCGAATTCAAAGTAGTCAAAGTGATGCTAACCAACTTCCACTTGCCCCAATCCACATTGCTCATGCTGGTCTGCGCCTTCGCCGGACGCGAGAACGCCCTGCGCGCCTACCAGCACGCCGTCGCCGAGCGCTACCGCTTCTATTCCTACGGAGACTGCATGTTTATCGAATGATTTTGACCTACCCTGTGCTCCCCTGTGTCCGGAGCTTGCCCTGAGGAAGCCGAAGGGTGGTTAAGGTTTGTTCTCGGCCCTCGTAGGACACATCCGCTGCGTTATACTCTTCCGGGAGCAGCCCATGGCCACCGCGGTGACTCAGGTTCCGATCCACGATTTCGTAGCCGAACTCCGCAAGTTTCCCGAGGCCGCCTTCGATCACATCGAGCAACTCCGCGGGTTCCTGCAGGCCGCCCCGGTCAACCCCGATTCGCTGTCTCCCTATCTCACCTGGGACCGCCAGCACTACACTCGCAACCTGATCGATAAAACTCCTCTCTACGAATTAGTGGCTATCTGCTGGGAAATCGGCCAGGCCAGTTCCGTCCACAACCACCGCGACCAGAATTGCTGGATGGCCGTCCCCATCGGCCGTTTGCTGGTGGAGAATTTTCACGTCGTGCATCAGGACCTCGCGCTCGGCAAGTCTACGATCAAGGCCACGGAAACCGTCGAGATGAATGTGTCGTGTCCGTGCGCCGTTGACCCGCTCGAGCCCGTCCACAGGGTTTTCAATCCCCGCGAGTTCAATCAGCGCGCCGTGAGCCTGCACGTCTATTCGCGCCCTTTCGACACCTGCGTCGTTTACTCCGCCGAGCACGGCACCTGCGGCGAAATCCAACTGCACTACACCACCATGTACGGAAAGCCAGCCAGGTAGATTTCCGGCTAGATTATTTCGGTTGTTAGTGTGGGGACGGTCGCCTCGGGAGCCTGCCCTGAGCGCAGCCGAAGGGTCCAGCCGAGCGCAGCGAGGCCTTCCGCTCCGATTTTGGGTGGCGCAGCGCTTCCAGCGCTGCGATGGCTGGCCCCTTGTATCCGGGCTTTAGCCCCCGAGGTAGTAGTCGGAACAGATCTCTGCTGCCCGCGTCGGCTGCTAAACTACTGCCTTGCCCCCGCGAACAAAATCTCCGGCACCTGAATCCAGCAGCAGCCAAGCCAGCGCCGTCCTCCGACCCCAACCGCATCTTCCTGATCGACACCATGTCGTTCATCTTCCGCGCCTATCACGCCATGGCGCGGCAACGCTCCATGTCCACCAAAGCCGGACTTCCCACCGCCGCGATTTACGTCTTCGTCAACATGCTGCGCAAACTGCGCGAAGATTTCTCCCCCGCCTATCTAGCCGCCGTCTTCGACGTAGCCGCCAAAACCTTTCGCGATACGCAGGCCGAGGCCATCACCACCGTCCGCAAGTTCGACATCAAGACCCAAACCTTCACCGAAGTCGAATACAAAGGCTACAAAGCCAACCGCGCCGCCATGCCCGAGGATCTTGCCCAGCAGATTCCCTACATCCGCCGCGCCCTCGAAGCCTATCGCATCCCCATCCTCGAACTCGCCGGCTTCGAGGCCGACGACGTCATCGGCACCCTGGCCCGCAAAGCCGCGGCCGCGAAGCATCCCGTCTACGTCGTCTCCAGCGACAAAGACATGATGCAGCTCGTCAACGACGATGTTCAGATCCTGAATCCTCCCAAAGACAATCTGATCTGCGACGCCGCCAAGGTGGAAGAAATTCTCGGAGTCCCTCCCGAGCGTGTAGTCGATATCATGGCCCTGCGCGGCGACGCCATCGACAATATCCCCGGCGCACCCGGCATCGGCGACAAAGGCTCGGTCGAAATCATCAAGCGCTTCGGCACCGTCGAGCAGGCGCTCGACCGCGCCAACGAAGTCGAAAAGAAAACCTATCGCGAATCTCTCCAGAACAATCGCGACACCATCCTCTTCAGCAAGAGCATGGCCACCATCGACACCAACGTTCCCGTCGAACTGAATGTCGAAGCCATGCGCGCCGGCGAGCCCGATCTCGATCTCCTCCGCCAGCTTTTCACCGAACTCGAATTCACTTCACTATTGAAGGAATTGCTGCCCGAAGCCCAGGTCACCGAAGCGCACTACACCGAGGCCCAATCCGCCGCAGATGTGGAGAGTGTCCTCAACTCCGTCGCGCAGGAAGGCGCGCTAGCCATCGCGGTGGAACAAGCAGAATCAATTCTCGAAAGCGAAGAAGAAGTAGTTGAAGAAGAACCGCAATCAGGAATGCTGGCGCTGACTGATGCGCCATCTCCCGCGCCCGAGCCGGCTGCCCGCCGCGTCGCCATCTCCGCAGCCCCAGGTTCCGCCGCCATCGTGAAGCTGGACTCGACCGCCGCAGCCGCCAAACTACGCTCAATCCTGACTACCGCGGCCACGCCCAAGTCAATTCACGATTACAAAGCCGCGATTCACGCGCTCGATTCCCTCGGCATCGCTCTGCAAGGCGTGCAGCACGATCCCATGCTTTACTCCTACCTGCTCGATCCCACCTATTCCTCGCATCGCCTGGCGGACGTCGCCCTCCGCCGCTTCAATCTCAAACTAAGCGGCGATCTAGCCGAAGCCGCCGACGTCACCGGCAGGCTGACGGCCGCTCTGCGCGAAGACGTAAAACAGGCAGGACTAACCAAACTCTACGAAGAAATGGATCTGCCGCTCGTCCCCGTCCTGGCCCGCATGGAGCAGGCCGGAGTAAAGATCGACACCGCCGCGCTCGCCAAGATGTCGACGGAACTCGAGCGCGAAATTGCCGTCAAAGCAAAAGAAATCCACGAGCTCGCCGGAACTCGAATTCAACATCGGCTCTCCCAGGCAACTCGGCGACGTTCTCTTCAACAGGCTGAATCTCCCCAAGCCCGTGAAATACGGCAAAGGCCGCACTATATCGACCGCTGTCGATGTTCTCGAAACTCTCGCCGAGGAACATCCCATCGCCCGCATGGTTCTCGACTACCGCCAGCTCACCAAATTGAAATCCACCTATGTCGATACGTTACCCGCGCTAATCAACCCGGCCACCGGACGCCTGCACACCACTTTCTATCAAGCAGGCACGGCAACCGGCCGCCTTTCCTCCGCCAATCCGAATCTGCAAAACATTCCCATCCGCACCGAACTAGGACGCGGCATTCGCGCCGCCTTCATCGCCGAGCCCGGCCACGTCCTGCTCACCGCCGACTATTCGCAGATCGAACTCCGCCTCCTCGCCCACTTCTCGCGCGATCCGCTGCTGGTCGAGGCCTACCGCCGCGGCGACGACATCCACACCCTGACCGCCTCGCAAGTCTTCGGAGTCCCGCCGCTCATGGTCACGCCCGACCATCGCCGCCAGGCCAAGGTAGTAAATTTCGGCATAGTCTACGGCCTCTCCGCCTTCGGCCTCTCGCAGCAACTAGGCATCGAGCCCGCCGAAGCCAAACTGTTCATCGCCAACTATTTCGAGAAATACAAAGGCGTCCGCGCCTTCATCGACAAAACTCTCGAAGAAGCCCGCCGCGACCTGAAAGTAAGAACCCTCTTCGGACGCACCCGCCCCATCCCCGACATCAACAGCAAGAATTTCACCCAGCGCGGCTTCGCCGAGCGCACCGCCGTAAACACCCCACTGCAAGGCACCGCCGCCGACCTGATCAAAGTAGCCATGATCCGCATCGACGCCGCGCTGCAAGAACGTGGACTGAAATCCCGCATGACCCTGCAAGTCCACGACGAACTAGTGTTTGAAGTTCCGGAAAAAGAAGTGGAGACGATGCAGTCCCTGGTCCGCGAGCAAATGGAAAAAGTCCACGCGCTCGCGGTCCCGCTGCTGGTAGAAATGGAAGTGGGCCCGAACTGGAGAGATCTGGATTAGTAAGGCCCGTGTGGGGACGGGCGCCTCGCGAGCCTGCCCTGAGCGGAGCCGAAGGGTCCAGCCGAGCACAGCGAGGCGCAGGGAGCGCCCAAATCCCCGCCCTTCAGTCCTACCGCGGCCACAACCACCCAAACGTCCCCGCCGTCAGCAGCGCATAGATCAGTCCGTCGAACACATGCTTCGCGGTCACGCCCCACGTCTGCCCTTTCCAGATCGAGTCTTGAAGCTGTCCAACTCCGTATCCCATGAAGGCTGTCGCGCCGGCCACGCGGAAAATTTCCAGATACTGCGTGCCGGAAACACGCGTTCGTCCCGTCAAGTAAGCGACAAAGATACCAACCACGATGCAGTTGACAAACCACAGCCCAAGATACTTCCCCATCGCCGGCGCCCCGCTGGGCATCACCGTCAGCAGGCCAACCGGTCCGCGCTTGAACTTCTCCACCACCTCGGGTGATTTCATGTCTTTGTGCGTGCAGTGCGGGAGAGCGTAAACCGGCCCCGGAGTCACGCCCGCTGCCCGCAGCGCATCGACAACTTTGTCCTCATCAGGCAGCTTGCGGTAATCGCTTTTGTGGTAGGGCAGCACCATGTGCATGATCGAACTGGCAACAAACACGATCACGGCGGAGGGCAGAATCGGAAGCCATAAGGCGGTGATGGGAACCATCGTTCCTCCTCGAAGACGAAGTTGGGCACGGGAGTGCCTGTCCAGAACTCGCAAAGCCTACGCTCGCCGGTCACAGCGAGTCAACCCGTGTGGGTCGGACACTCCCTTCGGCTTCGCTCAGGGCAGGCTCTGTCCGACAACTGTCGACACTACCAGGCACATGTGGGACAGCCGGCCTCGCCTGCCTGGAGCGAGAGCCGAAGGGAGCTTCCAGCCGAGCGCAGCGAGGCGCGTAAAGCGCCCAACTGCTTCTGAATCTCCCCCGCAATCCCCAGCCATCAGTTCATGTTCTCTTCCGATTTCTGCTTCTACTATCTCCGCCACAGGCGCGCATCCACAGACAATGAGCCTGCCCCCACGAGCAGGATGAAGAGCGACCCCAGCCACATGCAATAGTCGGTGCGAGCCTCATGCAGTGCAGGCCAGAATCCGGATTTCGTCAACATGGGGACTTTCGTTGTGAGAATAGCGACGGTAATGTCGATCAGCAGAGGGATAGCGGCAAGCCGGGTGAGTAGTCCCAGCATCAAGAGTGCGCCGCAAATGATTTCCACGTATCCGACGAAGGGCGCAAGAAAGTGCGGCGCGGGAATCCCGATCTTAACAAAGCGCCCCACGCCCAGCGCCTCGGGAAACAAAAACTTTTGGATCCCTTCCGACAGAAACACTCCTCCAACCATCAACCGGATCAAAAGCGTTGCTGTTGGAGCATTGCTGCGGAGCACTGTGGAAATTTGCATCCTGGCCTCGCGTCTCGATGGCATTGCAAGTTCCTACGCCCCCAGCGCCTTCTGAATCTCCCCCGCAATCCCCGCCGTCAGCGCCTGCATCCGCTCTTCCGACTCCGCCTCCACCATCACCCGCGCCAGCGCTTCCGTTCCCGAATACCGCACCACCACGCGCCCATTCCCATCCAGCTCGCGCTCGGCTGCCTCAATCGCCCGCTGCACCTCCGGCACCTGCGCAAACGGAGTCTTCTCCCGCACCCGCACGTTCTGAATCTTCTGCGGAAACACTTTCAGGTCGCTCACCAACTCTGCCAGCGATCGCCCGCTGCGCACGATCACATCCATCACCCGCAATGCAGTCAGCAAGCCATCCCCGGTCGTCGCATCACCGTCTCGAAAAATAATGTGCCCCGACTGTTCCCCACCCAGAGTCGCCCCCGTTTTCAGCATTTCTTCCAGAACATATTTATCGCCCACATTCGCCCGCAACATCCGGATGCCCGCCTTCTTCAGCGCAACCTCGACTCCCATATTCGACATCGTCGTCGCCACCACGGTTGCCCCGGTCAGCTTTCCTCGGGACTGCAGATCGCGCGCCGTCAGCAGCAGTACGCCATCCCCATTCACCACACGGCCGTCGCCATCGCAAAACAGGGCCCGGTCGGCGTCGCCGTCAAACGTCACACCCAAATCAAACTGCCCGCCAGACGCCGCCACGGTCTTGCCTAAAATTTCCGGATGCAACGCTCCGCACCCTTCATTAATGTTTTTTCCGTCCGGCGTCACATGAGTGAAGGTCGCCTGGATTCCCATGCTACGAAAAAGTTCCGGAGCCTCCGCCGTCGCCGCTCCATTGGCGCAATCCACCAGCACCCGCAGCCTGCTCAAGTCCGACGACACGCTCCCCGCCAACGACTCGATGTATGCCTTGCGCAGCGCCGGTTCTCCGGGCAGGGATGGCCCCGCAATCTTCATCGCAGTATCATCCGCGGCCCCCGGCCTCGCCAGCAGCGCAAAGATCTCCTTTTCGATCGCCAGCTCCCGCTCATCCGTCAGCTTGAATCCATCCCCGGAAAAAACTTTGATCCCGTTATCCGTCCACGGATTGTGCGATGCCGAGATCACCACTCCCGCCGCGAACCCGCGCGCCCGCGCCAGATAAGCAACTCCCGGCGTCGTGATCACGCCCGCGCTGTGCACGTCCACGCCCACCGCCGCCAGCCCCGCCGCCACGCGATCTGCAATCCACCCGCTCGATTCGCGCGTGTCCTGCCCCATCATCGCCTGCGCCCGCTGCTTCCCGCGCATCAGATCGTGTCCCAGCGCGCGCCCGATCAGATACGTGCTTTCGTTGGTCAGCGGAAATTCGCCGGCCACGCCGCGTATGCCGTCCGTGCCAAACAATTGTCTGAGATTGCTCATAGTTTCAAGCGGGTGCAGCAGGCCTTCCAGGCCTGCGTCAAGACAGCCTGTTGGATCGGGCTTTAGCCCCTGAGGTCCCCGCTCCTGTCCTATCGCCCATTCACTCGATCGCCGTTTTGCAAATCAATGCCCGCTGCCCGCAGGCGAACTCTTCTCCATGATCACGGTCACTCGTACCGGCGTCGGCTGCACCACCTGCACCAGCGCATCCGCGACGTACACATTGGTTACAAAGGTCGCCGTGGTCGTGGTTCCCGAAGCGTCCACCGGATCGGTCGTCGCCGCCTCCACCAGTTCCACGTGATGCTGCGGTCCGGTGATCTTGATTTTCTCTGGATCCACCAGTACCTTGCCGATCCGCTCTCCCGCGGCAAAGCTTCCCGTCACCCGCGGATGAATCTCCACCTCCCGTGTCAGCCGTGTATCGAAACTGAGATGCACCTGGCCCGGCACCACCTGCACCACCGTCAAGCTGCGCTGGAGGCGAATCTGCTGTGCGGCCAAATCAAACGTGCGCTCGCCCGGCTTGGCGTCTCTCAGCTCGAGTTCCGCGTGGATGTCCGTCGACCGCAGTTCGCGGATCATTCGCTCCGGCCCGCGCACCCGGATCTGCGCCTCGGGAATGGTGACCGAACTGATCTCCAGTTGCGGCGGCACGTGCTGAAGCTCAATCGGCACTCGCACCGCCACTTCTGCGGGCTCCTGATCCGGTGCAATCCACCACCACAGCCCGGTCGCCAGCACCAGCGACAAAATCTTCAGCCAGATGTTGTGCAGCACCCAGCGTCGCAAGAAACTCATCATAGCGGACGCTCCGTGTCCGAATCGGACTCCCCATCGGCACCCACCTGCGCTCCCGCCCGCAGCGGCGATTCCTGCGGCCCGTCCGATTCCTCGCTCGGCGGCCCAACCGTCGGCAACGCCACCGGCGACATATACCTCCGCAGTTCGCCGCTCAGCCGCTCACGCAATTGTTCCACCGTCAGATCCCGTTCGATCTTGCCCCCCACGGCCACGCTGATCGCGCCCGTTTCTTCCGAAACGATTACTGCGATTGCGTCCGTCTCCTCCGTGATCCCAATGCCCGCCCGGTGCCGCGTCCCCAGCTGTGTCGACAGCACCGGATTCATCGACAGCGGCAGAAAGCACGCCGCCGCCGCCAGCCGATCCTTCTGGATGATCACCGCTCCATCGTGTAGCGGCGCGCTCGGCCGGAAGATCGTGGCCAGCAGATCGTAGGAGAGCCGCGCATCCATCGCGACGCCGCTCTCGATGTAAGTCCGCAATCCAATCTCGCGCTCGATTACCATCAATGCGCCGGTCTGATGCTGCGAAAACAAATTCGCCGCCAGCACAATGTCGTCGTAGGAGTCCCCCTCCACCGCCGACCCGCGCAGAAAACTCACCCGCCGCCCCACATCCGACAGCACATGCCGGATCTCCGACTGAAACACCACAATCAGCGCAAACACCACGTAAGGCAGCAGATGGCTGACCAGCCAGTTCAGCGTAACCAGCTCGCCGATTCGCGCCAGGTAGAACGCCGCCGCCACCGCCGCCAGTCCCGCCAGCATCGGCGCCGCCCGCGTCCCCCGGATCATCACCAGCACTTCGTAGATGATCACCGCCACCAGCAGAATGTCGAGCACCGTGAACGGCACTCTCGACCATGGCGCCATCATTTGCACCGCGTCTCTCCGGAAACTCTCAGAACGTTCAGAACCCTACATTCTAATGCAGCATCTCTAAGACAATCTTTAGCGACACACTAAACCACCCTGTCATCCTGAGCGAAGGTTGTGCTTCGCGAATGCGAAGCACAACCGAAGTCGAAGGATCCCTTTTCCTCTGCTCTCATTCCTGGGCTCCGCAAGGCGTTTCTATCACTTCTCCTTTTTGTGGCTGCTCCTCTTCACCACCGCCCGAATCTCCCCCCGCGCCACCCGCGCCCGAATCTCCTCGCCCGCCTTCACCTCCGCCGCATCCTTCACCAACTCCCCCGCACCATCAAACACCAAAGCATATCCCCGCTCCAGAATCGCCAACGGAGACAGCGCCTCCAGCGCCCTCCCCATCCGCTCGATCCGAACCTTATTCTGCAAAAGCTGATTTCGCATCGCCGCCGCCAAAGCCGCAGTCCCCGCCTCCAATTCTCCGCGAATTCCCGCCAGCACCCGCCGCAAATCGTAATGCCGCACCGCCGCCGCAACCGTCTCCCAACTTCCGCCGCATCTGTTCCAGCGATTGCCGCTCCCCGCGCTCCAGCCGGTAAGTAAGATCGTCCAGCTTCTGCTGCCGCTGCCGGATCAAATCCATCATGCGCGCGAACGCCCCATGCTGCGCCCGTTCCATCAGCGCGTTCCGCGCCTCCAGCAACCGCCGCTCCATCGCCCGCACCAGCCGCTCCTGCACCGCCTCCGCCTGATTCTCGATTTCAACGCCGCGACCGGATCACCAACTCCGCCGCCGCCGAAGGCGTGGGCGCCCGCAGGTCCGCCACAAAATCCACAATCGTGAAATCCGTCTCGTGCCCCACCGCCGAAATCACCGGAATCTCCGACGCCGCCACCGCCCGCGCCAGCCCTTCATCGTTGAACGCCGCCAGGTCCTCCGCCGACCCTCCGCCGCGCCCCACAATAATCACGTCCACGCTTCGGCTCTCATCGCCGCGGACCTCGTTGAAATACCGCACCCCGCTCGCCACTTCCAACGCCGCCGCGTCGCCCTGCACCTGCGCCGGATAAATCACCGCATTCGCCGTGTGATGCCGTCTCTGCAAAATGTTCAGGATGTCCCGCAGCGCCGCCGCCTGCGGCGAAGTCACAATCCCAATCCGCGCCGGCAGCGCCGGAATCGCTTTCTTCCGTTCCGCCGCAAACAATCCTTCCGCTTCCAGCTTCGCCTTCAGTTGCTCAAACGCAACCTGCAACCCTCCCGCACCTTTCGGCTCGAGGTACTCCGCCGCAATCTGCAACTCGCCGCGGTCCTCATAAACCGTTACCCGCCCCCGCACCACCACCTGCATCCCGTCCGCCGGACGAAATCGCAGCAGCCGCGCCGCCGACCGGAACATCACCACCCGGATCTGCGCGTTCCCATCCTTCAGCGTGAAATAAAGATGCCCCGAATCCGGCGCCCGAAAATTCGAAATCTCCCCCTCAACCCAAGCGTCGGAATACTCCCGCTCCACATGCGCCCGCACCGCCGCCACCAGCCCGCGCACAGTCCAAACCCGCCGCTCCGGCGCCGTGAACCTGAACCCGAGTTGATCGCTCATGGAAGACATCGAGGGCAGTGTACTCCAAGGAAGGACGCTCAGCCGCTACTCGCGAACGGTGTCACCGTGGGATGTCGGTGTCGCCGTGGAAGAGCGGCGCTTGGGCGCCGCGTCAGGCCGCCTCCGATGACGCAGGCTTTAGCCCCGGTGGACGTTCCCAGCCGCGAAGCGCCGAAAGAATGCAGCCCACGGCCTGCGCTGAGCTTGCCGAAGGGCCGTAAGAGGTTGCGGAAAAACTCCGGTTCGAGGCGGTTCGGGAAGGGCACGAGTACTCGTGCCGCTGAGTCGCTGAAAATGGGTCCGCGCTTCAGCGCCTGAGGTAATCTCTTCGCTCGCGCACCCACTTTTTCCGCAGCCTCGCAAGCCGTGGGTGAGCTTATGCGCTTCGAACCAGCCCCGGAGGCCGAAACAGACCCCTAACCCAGCCACCGGCTCACCGCATACAGCAAAATCGAAAGCACCACACTCACCACCAGCGAAGTGGCCAGCGGTAAATATACGGTCGTGTGCTTCCCGCGATACATAAAGTCTCCCGGCAGCCGCCCCAGCGGAATGTGCATCCGCCCCAGCAGCATCACCGCGACCCCGACTACCGCCAGCATCGCCCCGAAGATTACCAACAGCTTCCCCAGTTCCATCACCCACCCCACAGAACCCAGCAACCTATTGTAATACCGTCACCACGTACGCCTCCGACAATACCCGCAGGTACGAATATTTCGACATACTTTGCATCACAAAGTACTTGACAATCAAGTCCACTTTCGCTATCCTGTTCCCGTTATGCCCGAACCCCGCCACCACCGCCTCCGCCGCCCCCAACGGCCAGCACACACTGCGCCCATGCAGGCCCCGGATCTCACCCCCGATCCCGCCGCCGACCTCCGCTTCATCCGCGACACCATGGAGCGCTCCGCCTCCTTCACCGCCGTCCCCGGCTGGGGACAAGTCATCCTCGGCACAACCGCGCTGGCCGCCGCCTGGCTGGCCGCCCACCAACCGAACTCCGCTGCCTGGCTCAAGGTCTGGCTCGCCGAGGCATTCCTCGCCGTCCTCATCGCTTTTCTCTCCATGCGCTGGAAAGCCGACCGCCGCGGTCTTCCACTCTTCACCGGACCCGGACGCAAAGTCGCTCTAGGTCTGTTTCCGCCGCTCATCGCCGGCGCACTGTTGACTTTCTCGCTCCATCGCGCCGTCCTCCAATCCGCCCTCGCGCCCGCTTGGCTCCTTCTTTATGGCGCTGGCATCATCACCGGAGGCGCCTATTCCGTCTCCATCGTCCCCGTCATGGGCCTGTGCTTCATGGCCACGGGCGCACTCGCGGTTGTAGCGCCTGCAGCTTGGGTAAACTATTTTCTCGCCGCCGGATTCGGCGGCCTCCACATCATCTTTGGATTTCTCATCGCCAGGAGGCACGGTGGCTAGAGCACTCGCCCAGCGTCGCAAGCCAATGACAATGACAAAGACCGGAGCCCCAGCCGCAACTCCGGCTCGCCAGCACATCCCCGCCCGTGTCCTGCATCTTCCCGAACTCGATCGCCTGATTCACGAGCGCATTCGCCTCGGCATCGTAAGTGCTCTGGCCACCAACGCCAGCCTCAGCTTCAACGACCTCAAACGCATTCTCAAGACCACCGACGGCAACCTAAGCGTCCACGCCCGCAAGCTGGAAGAGGCTGAATACATCTCCTGTCTGAAATATTTCGAAGGCCGCGTCCCCCGCACCGAATACCGCCTGACCGCCACCGGCCGCCGTGCCCTGGCCCACTATCTCAATCAAATGGAGGAATGGATCCGCCTGACCCGCGACGAGTGAAGCCGGCGAGATGGACCATGTGGGGACAGCCGCCTCGGCTGTCCAGCGAAGCGAGCCGTGTGGAGCGTGCCGTGTGGAGCGGGCACTCTTGCCCGCTGCTTTTGACGTTGATTTCGACCGTATGCAGCACCGTGGAAAAAGAGTGGCGCTTAAGCGCCGCGTAAGAAGCCACACGCATTTGCGCTTTAGCGCCTGAGGTAAGAAGAAGCTATGAAAGCCGACGAATCTGAAATCGCGCCGCCGACAACTAGTCTGCAAGGCAACGGCCCTGCGCGTGGCGAAAAAATCAACCGCGCAAGCGGCATAGTCCTGATCGCCCTGTCCCTAACGGCCTTGCTTGCGGTACTTAGCGGCTACGCTCAGCCGCCGCAACCGGACGAAGGCACGGCAGCCCATATCTTTCAGCTGTCAATCGTTTTGCTCGTGCCGGCGTTGTTACTCTTCCTCGCCACCGCGGATTGGAAGCAGCCCTGGCGAAGCGCGCGGCCGTTGGCATTCTCAAGCATCTCTTTGGTGATCGCGTTCGCAGCGCTGTATTACCTCGAACACTACCGGTAAACTCCGGCGCAACCTGGGAACCGATTGCATCTTTAAGTAACAAAGTACTTCACAATAAGGAGCACGAACATGTTCATCCCGCCCGCGAGCGAAGCGAGCCGTGCCTTTCAAGGATTTTCTTGTCAATAGGCAAAAACGACACGATTCCCTCTATGCCCATGATTCCACGCCAGATATATTTCCGCTAAACCTGGCGGGTTCACCCATTGCTGCATGATATACTGAACTTAGAGTAGAAAAAACGAACGCGGCCCCTCCCGGGTCGCGTTTTTTATTGCCCGGAATCATCCACCTGGGCGTGCAGTGACGTGGAAGAGCGGCGCTTCAGCGCCGCGTGACTCCGGCTCTAAGGAAACCGCGCCTTCAGGCGCTGCTTTCTCCAAAGGACCATACCCATGCGAAATCGCGGCCCCTACATCCGCCACCCCAAACTCCGCGGAGAGTGGGCCGAACTCCATTTCATCCTCCGCGCCATAGAACTAGGCCTCATCCTCTCCAAGCCCTACGGAGACTCCGCCCCCTACGACCTCGTAGTCGACCACCACGGCCACTTCCTCCGAGTCCAGGTAAAATGCACCGTCTTCCACCGCGGCAACTCCTACAAATGCCACCTCGACCACAACGGCATCCCCTACACCCCCGATCAAATCGACTTCTTCGCCGCCTACGTAATCCCCGCCGAGGTCTTCTACATCCTCCCCCTGGCCGCCACCCACAACCAACCCGACATCCTCCTCTCCCCCCACTCCAAAAATTCCAAATACGCCCAATACAAAGAAGCCTGGCATTTGCTGATGCCCGGACTGTGACATTGTGAACGCCAAAACATTTTCCGACGTGCCAACACATGGCATAATCAGTTTCACTCGAATGCCAATCAATTCCAACAAGCCTGAAATCTGGAAGGCTGACGTTGCGGCATCCGTAGACCTCTACAACAACTGGTTTCTCTCAGCGGCACCGGCTGCATTCAGGGAAAGTCGCGCAAAGTCATCGGAAAAGGTTCGCAAAGCCTTTAACCAGACTGATGATTTGACCTCAATCAATGTCGAGACCTTGGAGCGGAATCCCGCCACCCTATCCACTCTGCGAATGTCCACAGCACCGCCGATCGCGAGAGACCGATTGATCGGCCTCGCGGGAGTTAATCGCACCGTGGTCAAGCGAATGGAGGAGGGAGCGATTCCGGTTCGGATTACCGGTGAGGTGAGGACGCGAGACATCGGGAAGATCTGCGACGTCTTAATCCGCCTGATCGACAAAGACTTGTTCCCTTGGCTCGATGAAAAAAGGAAGCCGACAAAACAAGAGCGGCTTCGTGCAGCTTTGATTGTTGCGGATCGGGACTGCGGGGCCGCCGCGGATCCGATAATTCGGAATGCACAGGAACAGAGGCAACTTAAGATGATTTCGGATTTCCTTATCAAGCGCTCTTACAAGAAAGCGTCGGTTCGAGGCAAGCCCACAGAGCTCTTGCCGGGGACCTTTGCTACTCATTTCAATATTCCCGTCAGTCGTGGAAAAGTGAATATTCCGATTGACGTTGTCATCCAGCCGCACAAACCAAACAAGGCGCATTTCCCAATTCTGATCGAGGCCAAGTCCGCCGGAGATTTCACTAACACGAATAAAAGACGGAAAGAGGAGGCGCAGAAGATACATCAGCTGCGGGAGA
>CAWIIH010000007.1:0-84353 GCA_963836115.1 uncultured Acidobacteriaceae bacterium
AGAGCGGGTTCGGCCGCGAGGGCGGCAGGGAAGGCCTGCTGGAATATTTGCAACCCTCGTGGTTCAAGAATGCTCCCCAGGCTGCCCGCCGCGCAAACGCCCGCGGTTCCGCACTCGGATGCAGAACCAGAGGCTGGCATTCCGGCCATAGATCGCACCGTGAAGCTTTACATTGGTGGCAAGCAAGTGCGTCCGGACTCTGGCTATAGCATAAAAGTGCGTTCAACCGACGGGCGTCTGCTGGGCGAAGCTTCCCTGGGAAATCGCAAAGACATTCGCAACGCCGTCGAGGCCGCCCACAAGGCGGAGGCATGGGCAAAGGCCACGGCACACAATCGGGCGCAGGTTCTTTACTACTGCGCCGAGAATCTATCCCAACGTCGCGACGAAATTGTTCGAGTGCTCACGGCAGTCGTCGGGGCGAAGCAAGCCGCAGCCGAACTGGATCTCGGCATCGAGCGCATTTTTTCCTGCGCTGCCTGGGCCGATAAGTTTGACGGCGCCGTGCACAATCCTCCGTTCCGGAATATTGCGATTGCGATGAATGAGCCGCTAGGAACTGTGGGCATCATCTGTCCAACGGAAGTGCCCCTGCTGGGCTTCCTCTCTCTCGTGTTGCCGGCCCTCGCCGTGGGCAATACCGTGATCGCGGTTCCCTCGGAGGCATACCCGCTCATCGCCGCGGATCTTTATCAACTCTTTGACACCAGCGATCTGCCGGGCGGCGCAGTGAACATTGTGACCGGCTACGCTTCGCAACTTCTTAAGGTTCTCGCTGAGCACGACGATGTGGATGCGATCTGGTCCTTTGGCGACGAAGCCAGTGCCGCTGCTGCGAAAGCAATGTCGGTCGGCAATCTAAAACAGGTCTGGACCAATGAGGGCCGCGCCATCGACTGGTTCAATCCGAAGCTGGCCGAAGGCCGCTGGTTTCTCGAGCATGCCACCCAGGTGAAGAATATCTGGGTTCCGTACGGCGAATAATCGCGGGGCGCGAGCTTGCGGATGCAGGCTCGGGCGCCGTCGAATCGGAATTGCTTTTGTTCTGACTCAGCGCTAGCATACTGCGGTATTCTTCTCCGCCCGGCATCTTAGCTTCACATCATGCAAGCTCTGGCTTGATCTTTCGTAATTGATCTTGTGCTCGATCTAAGGAGGATGTATGGGCATCGCAGTGTCACCGCAGATTCATCCGCAGGTCGCGGATTTCATTGAAAAGCCGCGCAAAATGTTGATCAACGGCAGTTGGGTAAACTCCACTTCCGGCAAGACTTTTCCCACCTACAATCCCGCCACCGGTGAAATTCTCGCACAAGTAGCGGAAGGCGATCGTGAAGATATTGAACAAGCTGTGAAGGCCGCCCGCAGAGCCTTCGACCAGGGCCCCTGGCGGCGGTTGACCGCGTCTGAACGCGGGCGCCTCATCTGGAAGCTCGCCGATTTACTGGAGTCACACACCGAGGAATTCGCCTATCTGGAGAGCCTGGACAACGGCAAGCCTCTCACCATCGCAAGGGCCGCCGATGTGCCGCTGGCTGTGGACCTGTTTCGCTATATGGCGGGCTGGACGACGAAGATCGAAGGCAATACGATTCCGATCTCGGTTCCCTACACTCCTGGAGCGAAGTACCTTGCCTACACGCTGCGAGAGCCAGTAGGAGTTGCCGGGCAGATCATTCCCTGGAACTTTCCGCTGCTGATGGCGGCGTGGAAGTTGGGTCCAGCGCTGGCCTCAGGCTGCACCGTGGTGTTGAAACCGGCGGAACAAACGCCGCTGTCGGCGCTGCGTCTCGGCGAACTGATCATGGAAGCCGGATTCCCCGAGGGCGTGGTCAACATTGTGCCGGGCTACGGCGAGACGGCGGGCGCCGCTTTGGCCTCTCATCCGGACGTGGACAAAGTGGCTTTCACGGGTTCTACGGAAGTTGGGAAGCTGATCGTGCATGCGGCGGCAGGCAACTTGAAGAAAGTCTCGCTGGAGCTTGGCGGTAAGTCTCCGAACGTTGTGTTCAAGGACGCTGACCTCGAATCTGCAATCCCCGGGGCCGCGAGCGCGATCTTCTTCAATCACGGCCAGTGTTGCTGCGCCGGATCGCGCCTTTACATCGAGAAACCGATCTTCGACCGAGTCGTGGAAGGTGTTGCCGAGCATGCGAAGCAAATCAACGTAGGATCGGGTCTCGATCCGGAAACAACCATGGGACCGCTCGTCTCCCAAGAACAGTTAAGCCGGGTCTGCGGCTATCTCGAGGCGGGCTTTTCGGAAGGCGCCACGGCTCTCTCTGGCGGTCACAGAAAAGGGGACAAGGGTTATTTCGTTGAGCCCACCGTTCTGGTGAACGCCCGGGAGGACATGAAGGTGGTGCGGGAGGAAATCTTCGGACCGGTGGTCGCGGCAATGCCGTTCGACGATCCCGAGGAACTTATGTCGCGCTCCAACGACAGTGAATACGGCCTGGCTGCCGCCGTCTGGACGCGCGACATCAGCAAGGCCCACCGCACGGCAGAGCATCTGCGCGCCGGCACCGTGTGGATCAACTGCTACAACATCTTCGATGCGGCGCTGCCCTTCGGGGGATACAAGCAATCCGGATGGGGCCGCGAGATGGGGCATGACGCCCTTAGCCTCTATACCCAGACCAAGGCGATCTGCACCAGATTGTCCTAGCCTATCGCTCCAATAAGAAGGACGGCGGTTTCAACGCCGTCCTTTTCATTTTTCGGCTGTATTTTTTCCCTGGGCTTACCTCTCCATGAGGAGAACCTTCTCCAGATCGTCAATCTCGGTTAACTTGACCTCGATCACTTCATTCATGGTGGTCTGAACATTGCGGCCGACAAAGCTGGCTTCAACTGGCAGCTCACGATGTCCACGGTCAATCAGTACACACAACTGTACTCGTCGCGGTCTGCCGTGTGAAAACAGCGCATCCAGCGCGGCCCGCGTCGTGCGTCCGGTGAAAAGGACGTCATCGACCAGAACAATACTCTTATCCTCGATCGAAAATCCGATCTCCTTATCCTGCACGACTGGTTTGGGCCCAAGGGTTGAAAGATCATCGCGATAGAAAGTGATGTCCAACGTGCCCACTGGAACTTTGGCATTCTCGATGCGAGTGATGATCTTACCCAGGCGCTCCGCGATGGGTACGCCGCGGCGCCGAATGCCGACCAATCCCAGACTTTCGACGCCTCCGTTTTTCTCAACTATCTCATACGCCAAACGGACCAGCGTGCGCTCAATTTCGGACGCTGACATCAGTTGCGCTTTCTGGCGCAGACCCGTCTTGCGGGAGGGAATTTTCGCATTCATCGTCGTGTGCCTCAATAAATTTCAATTCCATGACCTGGTACGGCCTCGTCACCCGGGCAAATTTGCGCCACAGCAAGGCGGCTTCTCACTGTATTCAACGCGGCGGCAGAGGTCAAGCGGACAGGTGCAAGTCTCGGATAAGAATCAAACGTCCTGTTGTTCGCTGGACAATACGTTTTCGGCAAAAGCGTGGGTGAAACTGTCAGACTTCTTTACTTTCACAGTTCGGGTCAGAATACCGTTGTCGTTTTGCAGAGCCTCCAGTGTGATAGCTTGAGGAGTGGCAACCGCGCCGTCCCCCGGCAAAATTCCAATACCCTGATTTCGTCCGCCAGCCTTTGCCTGATAGAGCGCGGTGTCCGCGAGTTCGATGGTCTCTTCCGCGCAAAGGGCCTCGTAGGCGCCGCGACTCCAGGGGAACGGAGCCCAGCCCACAGAACAAGTTTTCCGCACTCGAACGCCGTGTCCGAGATCAAAGGGTTCTGAGGCCATGACGTCCAAAATTCGTTCACAGAATGCAGGCGTACCAGCCGGGTCCGCGGAACGGACCATGATCAGGAATTCTTCCCCTCCCCAGCGAACCAGGACATCGGACTTGCGCACGACCTTGGTCAGACGTCCGGCCACCCGCTGCAGAAAGCGATCGCCTGCGGGATGACCATGAATGTCGTTCACTTGCTTGAAGAAGTCGACATCCACCATGATGAAGACCAGATCGCGGTGATCCAGTTTGCGAATGTCCCCGCCCCGTGCCCGCTCATAATTTCGCAAGACCTGTCCGGCTTCTGCCGCAAGAATCTCTTCGAGATACCGCCGGTTCCACACGCCGGTCAACGCGTCGGTGAAGGAGATTTCCTGAAGTTCAAGATTCTTGTGCTGCAGCTCCAGACTGTGCCATCGCAGAGACTGTTCCTTACTCTCCAACTCGTCTTTCAATTTACACATCTCATCAAGATTTTGCCGCGACAGGTGCAGCAGGTGGAGCAGCTCCCGATCCATCCAGTGCTGCTTGAGGAGCACGAGCGCGCCCATGAAGACCGTAGCCGCCACAGTCAAGATCAACCTGTAAGAGCGCACTCGCGGAGGGGCTCCTCCGCCAAACTCCGCCCATGCCACCATGAGTGGCGTGGAGAACACAGCCATCATCGCCAGCCGCGCGGTCCACATGTTGTGGTGGGGTCGGGGTACCTGGTCACTAGGCTGGTCTAGCGAAGATTCTCGCGCCATGAAACCCACTGCTGCGAACCAGGCCATGGCGGCTACTAGAGGAATATCGTAAAAACTGCCGGTGTAATACTGATGAAAATCGATCGCCACACTCGCGAGAATGGAGCTCACGCTGTAACATATTGCCGCTTTGAAGAGCTGCCCATAGATGGTGTGCCAGGACCCGTGGCTGCGCTTCCAAACCAGGCCTATCCCCACAATCAGGACGACCTGTTCGCATGCGTAAACGAGGTCGAAACTGCGGCCGTACACTGCTTCGCTCGGCGAAACGTACTGCCACGGGATCACGATAAACAGATAAAGGTAGAGCCACCACGTGAGCAACAGAAAGAAGTCGAGTGAAACGAGCCGCAGGGAATGGTCATTCTGTTGAATATGCGGCTGTACCACCAGGGCCGCCATCATGGGAACGACGTGCAGGAACAGAACCACATCTCCGACAAACGGATTCGGCACCTCCTGCCGCAAGAAAACCTCGAAGTAAGTCCACAGAACCTGTGTGCACAGCCACATCCCGCAACCGATTGCCATGAGAGCCCAGAAGAGCTGAGCCTTTTTGTAGCTGGTCCTGATGTTTGAGAGAATGGACAGGGTTGCGCATAAAAGCAAAGCAGACTGCGTCAGATCGCCGAAGGCAGTGAGCCCAATGCTGCGTGGAACAAGCAAAGACACAAAGAGGTGAACGCACACCACCGCGCACACCATTCCCGTCCACTTACCGGCGTGCTTCGAAGAAATTAAGCCCACAGTAAAAGTGTATGTTCACGTCGGATGATGCGGAGGTAACGGAAGTAATCGCGCAACGGGCCCTGAACGCGATATCTAGCTTGCTAGCCAAGCGCGGCCGCGAACCGCCGGACAAAACGGAAAACATCGTGATAAGAGTTGTACAGGGGCACGGGTGCCACGCGGAAAGTATCCGGCTCCCGCCAGTCGCCGACGATGCCTTCCTGGGCCAGCCCTTCGCACAATGCCCGCCCGTTCTGCAGGATTCGGATTGAAAGCTGTGCGCCGCGGCGTTCTCTTTCATGCGGCGTGATGATTGAGAAGCGTGGAGATATTTTCCAATTGAGCAGAAACTCCAAATAGCTGGTCAACGTCACGCTTTTGGCCCGTAACCTCTCCATGCCCGCCTCGTGGAAAATATCCATCGATGCCCGCAGGACCGCCAGGCTGACGATCGCGGGATTGCTCAACTGCCAGCCGTCGGCGCCAGACATCGCCCGAAACTCCGGTCCCATCTCGAACCGTGATTCTTCGTCGTGACCCCACCATCCCGCAAAGCGAGGCAGATCGCAGGCGCACGCATGCCGTTCATGAACAAAACAACCGGCAACACATCCCGGACCGCCATTCAAGTATTTGTAGCTGCACCACACCGCAAAGTCCGGGCCCCATTCATGAAGCTTCAAAGGCAAATTGCCGGCTGCGTGGGCCAGATCGAAACCCACCGTGCAGCCCCGCGCGTGACCCCGGCGCGTGATTCGTGCCATATCAAACGCTTGGCCGGTCGCGTAATTAACGCCTCCCAGCATTATCAGCGCAATCTCATCACCCGCGTTCTCGATCAGTGACTCAATATCTTCATCGCGAAGGCACGACTCGCCGAACCGCGGAGTCAGTTCGATCAGTGAAGTCGCAGGATCGAAGCCGTGGAAACGAATCTGCGACTTCACCGCATATTGGTCGGAGGGGAAAGCTCCACGCTCCACAACAATTTTGTGCCGCCCCTTCGTCGGACGATAAAACGAGACCATCATCAGGTGAAGGTTCACTGTGAGGGAATTCATCACCACAACCTCGAGCGGCTTCGCTCCGACCAGTTCCGCCGTCTGTTCGGTCAGTAATCGGTGGTAGGGCATCCACGGATTCTTAGCATGGAAGTGGCCCTCCACACCAAGTTCAGCCCAATCTTTCAGTTCCTGATAAACATGGGCTGCTGCCGTCTTAGGCTGCAAGCCGAGCGAGTGACCGCACAGATAAACGCAATCACCGCCAGATGTTCTAGGGATCAAGAAGCGAGTGCGATAGCCGTTCAGCGAATCGCGCTCATCCATCGCAATCGCAAAATCCTCACCTGCTTCGAACTCTGGTTGAAACTCGAAGTTGGTCACTGCCGGAGCTCCAGGGGAACGAGATCGCGGTGAACCAGCCGATCCGCTTTGTCCCAGTCGAGATCCTCTACCCGATTGATGGACTCGCAGAGTTCAGCCAGCATCCGGTCTTGAACCGCACCGCGTGCCAGGGCCACGGAGTAAGGGAGACGATGAAACGTCACCATGGCGTATTTCGGCACGAAAAGCTGCGGATACCGTGCTTCAAGCGCCAGTTCGACTTTCTTTCGGAAGAGGAACCGCGAGTCCGCAACCCGATCTCTCATCTCAGTAAAATTCTCGATGGCCATGTCCGCGATAGCGTCGGTATTAATCTTGCGCTCTTTCTCGAAGTCGGCGAATACGCGAGGCCAGTCCGCGCCGTACTTGTAGAGCATCTCGATAAGACAGGTACAGTCCTCAAACCCGCAGTTTATTCCCTGGCCGAAGAAGGGGACGATGGCATGGACGGCATCGCCGAGAAGCAGCGCTCGTCCTTCCACATGCCACGGCGAGCACTCGATGGTAACCATCGCACCTGTCGGATTTGCGAAGTAGTTGTCGGCCAGTTGCAGCATCAGCGGAACCGCATCTGGAAAGCGGGACCCAAAAAACTGGTTTACCTGCGCCGGTGTGGTCAGGCCGGCAAAGCTGTCTGCGCCTTCGAATGGCAGGAACAGAATGCAGGCGAACGTGCCGTCGATGTTGGGCAATGCAATCAGCATGTGGTTGCCCCGCGGCCAGATGTGCAGGGCATGAATCTCCAGCAGATGCTCACCTTGCGGACCGGCAGGAATGGTCAACTCCTTGTAGCCGTAGTCGAGGTAGTGCTGCGAAAAGTTGAAGCGGCTCAGCTTGAGCATCTCCGTTCGAATCGACGACGCTGAACCGTCGCAGCCGATCACAACCGCAGTCTCCCGGGTCGTCTCCACTCCCGTTTCCTCGTCGCGCAATCGTATTGCGCCGGTCTTCAAGTCGTATCCCGTGCAGCGCTGACTGAAGTGAATGGTTGCACCGTGTTCCTCTGCGGCGTTTAAGAGTGCGATGTTCAACTCGCCCCGGGAAATCGAGTTGATGACCTCCATCTCATTCTTCCCGTAGGGCTGGAAGGTGAGTTCTCCAGCAACCGAATGCATCATCCGCCCTTTCATTGGGATGATAATGCTCCGCATCCGTTCCCACAGGCCGGCTTGTTGCAATGCATGAATGCCGCGCGTCGAGAGCGCGAGATTGATGGACCGTCCCGCACTTAGGCGCACCCGCCGCATGTCGGGGCGCCGCTCATAGATCTCCACTGCGAATCCCATCTGCAATAGCAGAGTAGCCAGAAGCGGACCGTTCAGTCCTGCGCCGATCAGTGTGATTTTTCCCTGTGCGGGCTTCATCTGAGAAATTCGAAGACCTTCGGAGATACACGTATCACTCGGTCAGCAACGTCCTTGCCTCCCATAATTCGGGAAAGAACTTCTTGTCGAGAGTGAGCTTCAGGTAGGACGCTCCCGAACTTCCGCCGGTGCCCATACGGACGCCAATGATGCGCTCGACCAGTTGAATGTGGCGCAATCGCCAGCTCACCACCAGTTCGTCAAACTCGGTCAGCCGCTCGCACACATCAATCCAGTCGCGATGATGATGTTCATCCTTGTAGAGGGCATGGACGGCGCGGGCCCGCGCTTCGAATCGCTCCTTGTCGGTCGTTCCCTCGGCGGCCGGCGCTAGTTTGCCCATGGACTGTAATGCGTCGAAGAATGCGTCGTGCAGCGATGGCTCCTCCAACCGGCGCTTCAGGCTTGTATAAGCCTCCGGCGTAGGCCTGTGATAGCGAAGCATTTTTTCGTCCTTCAAGCCGCATAGAAATTCAATCTCTCGAAACTGCTCCGATTGAAATCCACTGGCCGGCTCCAGCAAACTGCGAAATGCGAGAAAATGCGTGGGCAGCATCGTTTCCAGAATCGTAAACTGCTCCACCAATACCCGCGTGATCTCCGTACAACGGCGCAGCAACCGTGCCGCCTCGTAGACTTCGTCCCGCGACTGCGGAGCCGCACCGGCCCGCCGCAAGTTCGCCACCACGGCATCGAGGTCATGCAGCAATTCCTTGAACCACAGCTCGTAGGTCTGATGCACAAGAATGAAGAGCATCTCATCATGGTGCGGCGGCGAAGACTGCGGCTGCTGCAACTCCAACAGTTCCGGAATTTTCAAGTACGAGCCGTAGGTGAGCTGCCCGGGCTCAGACGCACGCGGGGATCCAGCAACCGCCGCGTCAGACTTCTGGTCCTCGGCTTCGCCCGGCTCGGCATTAAGTCCCAGGAACCGGATTGCATTCCCGCTCAGGAGCTTGGTCTTCGCAGGTTGCGGTAAATTACTTTGGCGAATGAGTGATCCCACGCGCTCTTCGCCCAGCGGGAAGGGATAGTCAGAACCGAGCATCACCTGATCCACTCCCATCGTTCCCACCAGGAATTGCAGCGTGCGTTGGTCGAACACTGCGGAGTCTACAAAGAAGCGGTTGAGATAGTGACTGGGTGGATGTTCGCACTCGCCACGTGCGACGGGATGATGATGCCAGGCATTTTCCAGCCGCCCGAGCAAATACGCAAAACTCCCGCCACCGTGGGCGAAACAGATGCGGAGTGTGCTCGGTAGCCGGTCAAACGCTCCACTCAAAATCAGCGCCACCACTGAGAGTTGCGTCTCCGCCGGCATGCCCACCGTCCACGGCATCATGTATTTCGGCATGCGCTCCGGACCAAACATCTCCCAGGGGTGGACGAGCACGGCAGCACCCTCATCCGCGCAATGCTGCAGAAAAGTAACAATCCCGGCATCATCGAGGTTCTTGCTTCCAACGTGGTTGCCGATCTGTACACCGAGATGTCCTGACTGCATGCAGCGTGTTAGTTCTTTGCAGGCGGCGTCAATATTTTGCAGCGGAACCTGGCAAAAAGATTTCAACCTGCCTTTTCCCCGGCTGCAAAGCTCGAGCGCCGCATCGTTGAACAGCCGCGCGCAATCCAGCGCGTGCTCCACCGGACGTTCATACGCGAACAGCACCGGGGTGGCCGAAATGACCTGCGTGTCAATGTCGTCGCGATCCATCTCCCGGAGCCGAACCTCCGGGTCCCAACACGCTGAATAAATATGGCGGAAGAATCGGTCCCCCACCATAACTTCCGCTTTCCCCGGCTCGGTATGTTTGATCCATGGCCAATTCGACGTGCCGTAGCGAGCCGCCAAGTCAGGCCAGGAACTGGGGAAAAAGTGATTGTGAATATCGATGACTTGCATGCTTCATTTGCCCGGATGAATCGTGCCGCAATGCTTACACTTGCGCCGGCCTTCGTTCGAATAGAACTGTTCAAACAGCGGCGGCAAATCCTTGACAATGCTTTTCAGCTTCACTTCCGCGCGATAAATCAACTGGTGGCAGTTTGGGCAGTACCATTCGAATGCATCCAACGAGCCATCGGGGCGCGGCACTTCGACGACCACTCCGATGGTCTCAGCCGGCCGCTGCGGTGAGTGGCGGAGGTGCTTGGGCAGAAGAAAGATTTCGCCTTCTTTGATCGGTATTTCCAGCGGCGGCTTCCCGGGCGTCTCCATGATGCGGAGAGAAATGTTGCCCTTCAACTGGTAGAAGAATTCCTCCGTCGGATCGTCGTGATAGTCGCGCCGCTGGTTTGGCCCACCCACGACGGTCACCATCATTTCGCCGTCTTCCCACACTTGCGCGTTTCCCACGGGCGGTTTGAGCTTCTCCTTATTTTCTTCGATCCACCTCTGAAAGCTGAAAGCCTTCAAATTCTTGATCGACGCCATCGTGCCTCCTATTTCAGCGGTTTGTAAGCCATAGCCCTGATTTCAATCAGCAAGTGCGGATGCGGCAACTGATGCACGGCCACTGTCGTCCTCGCCGGACCATCGTATCCGAAGAATTCGCCATACACCTCGTTATAACCGCCAAAATCATTCATGTTCACCAGATAGGCAGAAATCTCGACCACATCCCGCAGTTGCGCTCCCGCACTCTGCAGGATGTCGCGGATATTCTCGATCACGGCGCGTGTTTGCACACGAATGTCGAGCCGCGTAGTGCCAAGTGGATCGACCTCGGCGCCCGCGATGGTGTTATCGCTACGGCGCGAACTGGTTCCGGACACAAGCAGAAAATCTCCGGCGCGCTTGACGTGCGGGTATTTGCCGCGCGGCGTCGCTTTTCCTTCGACGACTTTGCTGTCTGTCCCGCTCATTTTCTCCCATCACAGCCGGATGCAGATATTGTTCAGTTCGGAATAGAAATTCAAGGAATGCATCCCGCCTTCGCGGCCAATGCCGGAAAGTCCCGCGCCACCAAACGGCGTTCGCAGATCACGCAAGAACCAGCAGTTCACCCAGGTGATGCCCACATTCATTTGCTGAGCTACACGATGACCGCGCTTCAGGTCGCTGGTCCAAATCGACGCGGCGAGTCCGTACTTTGTGTCATTGGCCATGGCGACAGCTTGCTCTTCCGAATCAAACGGCGCGACGTGGCACACCGGCCCGAAGATTTCTTCTTTCACACACCGCGCAGACTCCGGAAGCCCAGTATAGATGGTTGGCTGCACGTAGAAACCATGGTCGCGATCATCGCCAAACTTCAGGACTCCCCCACCGGTTACAACCGCCGCCCCTTCTTCCTGGGCAAGCCGGTAGTAGGAGAGCACCTTCTCGCGATGCTGCTGGGAAATCAGCGGACCCAGGTCAGTCTTCTCGTCGTTCGGCCAGCCCGGATGCAGACTCTCCGCCTTCTGTTTCAGCGCCTCCACAAATGCGCTGAAGATCTTGCGTTCCACGTAAACGCGTTCCGCGCACAAACAGACTTGCCCCGTGTTAAGAAATACGGCCTCGGACAATCCGCTCACTGCCTCTTCAAAGTTGCAATCCGCGAACACGATTGCCGAATTTTTTCCGCCCAGTTCAAACGAAACCGGCTTCACCGTTGGCGCCACAGCCTTCATAATGGCTGCACCGGTTCTTGATTCACCGGTGAATGTCACGGCATCGACGTCGGGGTGCTGCGTCAGAAACTCTCCCGCAGATCCTGGCCCGAAGCCATGCACCACGTTATATACACCTTTCGGAATCCCTGCATCCTGCATCGCCTCGGCCAGGAGCGTAGCTGTGGCCGGAGTCTCCTCCGAAGGCTTGACCACCACTGTGTTCCCACAAGCCAGCGCGGGAGCGACTTTCCATGTGAGCAAAAGCAACGGGAGGTTCCACGGCGTGATCACCCCGACGACGCCCAGCGGTTTGCGCACCGCGTAGTTGAGAGCATGTGTTCCGTCCGGAGTCTCCGTCTGAAACGATTCCAGCCCAGACATTTTCACGAGATCGGCAAACACGCGGAAATTTGCCGCCCCACGAGGAACATCGAGTCTTGACGCCAGGGAGACCGGCTTGCCCGTGTCAGTTACTTCGGCTTGAACAAAGCAATCGAACCGCTTCTCAACCGCATCAGCGACTTTGTGTAGTCGCGCCGCGCGTTCGCGAATTCCGAGCCGCCCCCATTCTCCACGCAACGCTTGACGAGCCGCATGAACGGCCTCGTCCACTTGTGCGTCGTCCGCTTCGGTGACCTGCGCAATCACCGTTCCGTCTGCGGGATTCACGTCCGCGAACTCGCGCTCTCCGGGCACGAAGCGGCCATCGATATAATTCTGAATTAATTCCACGAGATCCCCAGGCGGGCCTCGGCAATCGTAGCAGGGCTGCCGGAGCGAGGCAATCTACGTGACGGTGGGTCAGCTCTGTCGCTCTTCCAGATAGCGCTGCAATGCATCACCCCAGGAAGGCATTCCAATTCCGAGAGCCTGCAGACGAGTCGGTGACAAAACCGAATACGCAGGTCGAGGCGCAGGCCGCGCCATCTGCTGGCTGCTCACGGGCCGCACGGTTGCGGCAAGCCCCGCGCTCCGAACAATCTCTCGCGCAAACTCAAACCAGGTGCAAGCGCCCGCATTGGTCACGTGCACAATGCCGGTTGCGTTCTTCCGGCACAATTGCGTGATGGCGCGCGCCAAATCTACCGCATAAGTTGGACAGCCGCGTTGATCGTTCACCACATCGAGCGTGGGGCGGCTCGCAGCCAGCTTCAAGATCGTATCTGGAAAGCACTTTCCACCAGCTCCGAACAGCCACGACGTTCTGACGATGCAACAATCCGGCATCAACTCCAACAACTTGATCTCCGCGTCCGCCTTGGTCCGTCCGTACACGCTCTGGGGATTCCGCGCGTCACCAGTCTCATAGGGAGTGGCCTTCTTCCCGTCGAAAACGTAATCGGAGCTGAGGAACACTAGCCGCGCCCCGAACAGCTTTGCCGCCGTCGCGACATTTACCGCCCCATCACGGTTGACTGCAAAAGCCAGGTCAGGATTGCCTTCGCATCCGTCCACATCGGTGCAAGCGGCGGCCAACACAATCCACTCCGGACGTGTTTCCCGCACCACCTGCTGCACGCGCTTCGCATCGCGGATGTCCGCATCGCCCGAACTAAGCCCGGTCACAGCATCTTCGCCCCACTCATGCATGAGCGCTTTGCCCAGCAGACCGGAAGCGCCAAGAATTGTGACTCGCATCGGGATTCAGTCGTAACTCTCGGCGTCGCGGAAGGCCACGCCCTGCTGGTCTTTTGCCGATACGATGGACTCGGCATCCAGTTCCCAGTTGATCTTCAGGTCAGGATCGTTCCAGGCGAGGGTGCGTTCGTGTTCCGGTGCGTAGAAATCAGTGGCTTTGTATAGCACGTGGGCTTTTTCCGAGAGCACCCGGAAGCCGTGTGCAAAGCCCGCAGGGATCCACAACATGCGCTTGTTCTCGCCCGACAATCGCACCGCTTCCCAGCGGCCGAAGCTCGGAGAACTCCGGCGCATGTCTACGGCGACATCCAGAATCTCTCCGTCCCCAACACGCACGAGCTTTCCCTGCGGATGCTTTACCTGATAATGCAATCCCCGCAGAACGTTGCGGGAGGAGCAGGAATGGTTATCCTGCACAAACCTATCAGTAATTCCCACATCCTCCATGGCCCGCTGGTTGTAGCTCTCGAAAAAAAACCCCCGCTTGTCACCGAACACACGTGGTTCGAGGATGAACACACCAGGTAGAGACGTCGGGATTTTCTTGAGCGCATCCATGGCAAGGCGAACTGCCTGAACTGCATTCATTAGAATACCTTCTCGCGCAAGAGTTGCAGCAGATATGCGCCGTAGGCATTGTTCTTCATCGAGTTACCTATTCTTTCCACCTGCTCCGCCGTAATGTAACCGGAGCGCAGCGCAATCTCTTCTGGGCAAGCCACCATTAGCCCTTGCCTTTTCTCGATGGCTTGAATGTAGAGTGACGCATCCATCAAAGACTCATGCGTGCCCGTGTCCAGCCAGGCCATACCTCGTCCCATGACGACAACCTCCAATTGCCCACGCTCCAGGTATGTCTTGTTTACGTCTGTGATCTCCAATTCGCCGCGCGCGCTGGGCTTCAGCGACTTCGCGATCCTGACCACCTGGTCATCGTAAAAATAAAGTCCGGTCACCGCATAGCGCGATTTCGGACGGCTGGGCTTTTCCTCGATGCTAAGAGCCCGCCCCGCACCGTCGAATTCCACCACTCCATACCGTTCGGGATCGTGCACGGGATAGGCGAATATGCGTGCGCCCCGAGTCTTGGTTGCTGCATCCCGCAAATCCTTAGCCAGGTCGTGCCCATAGAAAATATTGTCGCCCAGGACCAGGGCGCAAGGGCTGGCCCCAAGAAACGCCTCACCCAGCAAGAGAGCCTGTGCGATTCCCTCAGGTTTCGGCTGAAGTTGGTATTGCAGCTGGATACCAAAACGACTTCCATCACCCAACAGCGTTCGAAACTTGAGCACATCCTCCGGAGTGGTAATAAGAAGAATGTCACGAATTCCCGCCAGCATCAGGGTGCACAGCGGGTAATAGATCATAGGTTTGTTGTAAACCGGCAGCAGGCTCTTCCCCATGGCATGGGTAACGGGATACAAGCGAGTTCCCGACCCTCCCGCCAGAACGATCCCTTTGTAACCCGTGTTGCTCGAGGCTTGCATCATAGGACGATTCTTTTGCCAGTCTGAGGCCGCAAATCCACCGGCTGCATTCGACAGCTTTAGTTCAAGAAGAGTAGTGGGTTTCAATCCACTGCCGGTAGTTGCCGCTGGTTACAGCGCGGACCCACTCTTCATGCTCCAAATACCACCGTACTGTCTTGCGAATCCCACTCTCAAATGTTTCCAGCGGGCGCCAGCCGAGCTCCCGCTCAATCTTACCTGCGTCCATGGCGTATCGCCGGTCGTGTCCGGGGCGGTCCTTCACAAATGTAATGAGAGTGCGGCGCGGCGCCCCTCGGCGTCCTGCTATCTCATCCACAATGTCGCAGATCGTTTCCACGATGTCGATGTTTCGCTTCTCGTTCCTGCCACCGATGTTATACGTCTGCCCCACTCGTCCCCGGGTGAGCACGGTTGCGATCGCTTCGCAGTGATCCTCCACATAAAGCCAGTCGCGAACGTTTTGTCCGTCGCCGTAAACAGGCAGCGGTTTACCGTCGCGCGCGTTCAGGATCATCAGGGGTATCAATTTTTCTAGGAATTGAAATCGCCCAAAATTATTCGAGCAGTTCGTGGTCAGCGTTGGCAACTCATAAGTGTGGTGATAAGCGCGCACAAAATGGTCGGAAGCTGCTTTCGACGCGGCGTAGGGGCTATTGGGCGCATAAGGAGTTGTTTCGGAAAAAGCCGCATCCCCGGGCCCCAACGAGCCATACACTTCGTCAGTGGACACGTGCAAGAAACGGAAGTCGATTCTTTCCGGTTCGGACAGGCCTCCCCAATATGCCCGCACTTCCTCCAGCAGCGCGAAAGTTCCATCGACATTCGTGCGGACGAAATCGTCTGGTCCCCGGATGGAGCGATCCACGTGGCTCTCGGCTGCAAAATGCACGACGGCACGCGGCCTGCGACGTTCCAGCAGGCCGCGCACTAAGCCGCGATCTGCAATGTCTCCATGCACGAACTCGTACCGGCGCCCGTTTGCGAGAGTTTCCAGGTTGCATAGATTTCCGGCGTAGGTAAGTTTGTCCAGATTCACGATGGATGCTGAATCCCGTTCCATCCTTTGCAGGATGAAATTGGATCCGATAAAACCTGCCCCACCAGTGACGAGGATTGTATTTTCCATATTGTGGAAGTTGCTCTGGATCATGAGCACGCGACCGCGCGCCAAAGTACGTTCCGGGAGCGAACCGTTAATTGTAAACAAAAAGGACGGGATTCCCCGTCCTCTTTGTTGGTGCACTCGGTTTTTGCGCGACGCTAAATGTTTCGTTCAACTCGCGGGTTGCGTTATCCTGCCTTTCGCTGCTCCGCTGGAATGGCAGTAGCTGCGCGGCCAATCGGCTTTCTGACCGAAGTCTCTGTCAACTCCCAGCCCATCATTTCGAAATACACCTGCTCGATCTCCCTGGCAATCTGCGGCCACTGATAATGTTCGCGCACGCGACATTTCGCAGCCTGTCCTGCGGCGTGGCGCACCGCCGGATTCGCAATCAGGAATCGCAGGCGGCCCGCCAAATCGGTAACATCACCGCGCCGAAAAGTGAACCCTGCCTCGCCGATGGCTTCCCGGTTTTCCGCAACGTCACTGCTGAGCACGCACAGCCCGGCGCCCATCGCATCCAGCAGCGCCAGGGATAAGCCTTCAAGATCGGATGGCAGGACGAACACCATGGCATTGGTCAACAACTCGTCCAAAACCTCTCCCGAGACCCAGCCCAGCATCTTAATTCGTTCAGTCGCGTGAGTCTGCAACTGACGTGAGTAATCATCGCAATAGCTCGATGCCCCCGCCATTACGAGCTTGACGTCCGTCTCCAACCTCTCATAGGCCTCGACCAGCAGATGGCAGCCCTTCTCCGGAGAGAATCTCCCCAGGAAAAGAATGTATTTCCCCGGCTCCAAGCCCCAGTCGAAGATTTTGTCAGGCAAACGTCGCTCGCGCAGCACACCGCCGTTCGGCACGTAAGACGTCTTCACTCCGTGAGCCTCCCTGTAGTGCCTTTGCAACGCCTGGGAGACCACCATCGTTCGCGTCGGCAAGCTCACAGCTGCCCGCTCCCCAAGCCGCAGAACAGCCGACGCGATGCGCCCCCATTTCTTTCGCTGCCAGTCCAGCCCTTGCACAGTGACCACAGTCTTCTTTCCTGCCAAACGCGGAATAAATGAAAACAGCGCCGGGCCCAGCGCGTGGTAGTGCACGACATCACAAGGCTGCAGCAGAACATGAAGTGTGCTGAGAAGCGTATGCACCAACGTCTCCAGATGCTTGGACCGGATGGTTGGCAGTCGCACTACTTGTATGCCGTTGTGTTGTTTCCCCGGCGGAGTGAAGTAGGTCCGGCAATACGCCGTGACTTCGTGTCCCATCTCCGCTAATCTCTTCCCGACTTCTTCGTAGTAAGTCTCGATGCCGCTGTACTTCGATACCACGCCCCGCCCACCGATGAATGCGACTCGCAGTTTCCCTTTCTGTAGGGCCACCGCAGGCTTTGCCGCGCATGATGATTGCCGCTTCCCGGCAGCCAGGCGCTCATATAAACCGACCAGCGTCTCGTAATGCGCCTCCGGGGTGTGTCTCTGCCGCACCCGTTCCCAGCCCGCGCGGCCCATCTTTTCCGCCAATTCTGGTTGAGAGCTGAGAAACTTGATCACCGATGCCAGTTGGTCCACATCGCCTGTTCTGTACAAAAACCCCGTCTTACCTGCTTGTACTAGTTCCCGGCGCGATCCCAGGTCTGTGGCCACCACGGCTCGCCCTTCCGCATACGATTCCAGGATCGTCTTGCCCAGGGTTTCGTAGGCATGCGACGGCAATACGGTAAAGCGCGAGTCGGCAATCAGGCGCTCTAGTTGAGCACCCCGCATCTGGCCGACAAACTCCGCGTTGGCCAATCCCAACTCGGTGGCCAACTCCTCCAGCCTCTCGCGCTCTGGTCCGTCCCCCGCAATGATCAGGCGGAGATTTGGCAGGCGCTGCATCGCATGCAGCAAGTCGTCCACTCCTTTTTCCGGTGACAACCGGCCAAAGTAGAGCAGTGGAGCGCTCTCCGCGTTGCGCTCCATCACAGGCTTGATTCTCTGGAAGTGGGGAAGGACCTCGAACTTGGCCGGGTCCCAGCCATGCTCGACAAACGTGTCACGCACAAATTGACTTGGAGCAAGAAGGCAATCCACGCATTTCCGGTACGTCCCAAGCCACTTCTGGACGTAAGCCTCCGTCACCAGCATCATCCGCTCTTTCCATCCCGGATAACATTTTTCCTGCAGAGCGTGCCAGAAATTGCCGCCTTTGCAGGCTTCACAGGCTTCTCCGTGCAAGACCAGGTTGTAGCTCGCACACAGCACCTTGAAATCGTTCAAGTGATAAACGACCGGAATGTTCTGCGCCTTCAACTCCCATAAAATTGACGGCGACAGATGGTGATAAATGTTTCGCACGTGGGCCACATCCGGCCGGAAGTCTGCAATCATCGCCCGAATCCGCCGGCGCGCCCCGCGTGAATAGATCGCGTGCACCGCCAGCCGAGCCTTATGAAGCCACCCGCTTTGCTGCTTGAAATCGGTGTGCGGCATGAAATGGCGATCGTAACGAGTGGGCTGGCCCCGAGGATCCGCCATCGAAAACAGCGCCACTTCGTGTCCCTTGGAACGCATGAGTTCCATAGCTTCGAACAGGTAGACCTCGGTCCCGCTGAAGGCGTAGTTATATTTGTTGCAATACAAAATCCTCATGTGGAGGGCTCCAATCTTGGGGTGCGAACTCCTGGGTTGCGATCAACTGCAGGAACCGGTCGCCAAAGCGAGTCAGGTTTTTCCTGCGATTGAAGTTGTGAAGGACTTGTACCCGTGCGGCGTGCCGGATCCAGTCCAGCCGGCTCACTGCACTGCGCTCCTCCCCGCGCATTAGTTCCCGCAGGAAGTGAATCCGCGTTACAAAATCCTCCAGCACACCGGGCGCGTAGAGAAACCCAGTTTTTCCAGCAACGACTATTTCCGGGATCCCGGTGATCGCGGGCGCTAGCACGATTCTGCCCCGCACCATCGCTTCCATCAGCACCAGCGGAATTCCCTCACTGCGGCTGGTGAGCACAACTACATCGGCTCGCCGGTAGAGTGAATCCATCTGCGCCCGGGGTACGTGGCCGAGCAATGTAAGACAGTCTTGCAGCCTGTTTTCCCGGATAAGAAATTCCAGACGGTGCCGCTCCGGCCCTTCACCCGCAATCGCGCACTCAAAGCCGAGCCCCTGATCGCGCAGCCGCGCACAGGCGCGAACCAGAAATGCGTGGTCCTTCACCGCATGCAGGCGTCCTACAGCCAGCAGAGTGAAGGCGTGGCATGTAGCATGAGCCCTGCGGGGCGATTCCGCATGCTCCGGCGCATCAACTCCCAGCCGCGAGACAACGATCCTGCCAGAGTCAATTGCTCGAAAACGTTCCAGAATCTGACGGCGGTTGTACTCCGAAATGGTTACGCAAAACCGGCAATCCTTCAGTTTCGTGTCCAGGTAGACGCCGTCGAGGAGCAGGTCCGAACCGTGCAGCGTCATGCTGAAACTCACTCCCAACAAACGGGCCGCTACCATCGCGATCCACGACCCGAAATAGCCGTGATGCACATGGATGTGATCCACTCCACGTTCCTGCAGCAGCACGGCGTAATAGGCGCCCAGCCCAGTGTGAAACAGGGCTTTCAGTCGGCGCTTCGGCGACTCCCTCCCTCGCAGAAGCACCGTCGTCACCAGGCCGGCAATCCGCTTCCAGTGCCGCACGGCGAACCCGGCCGCTCGCAGTAGAGTCAGCAATCGAAGCGGTTGCAGGCAGAGAATCTCCGGTTTAGAATCTGCGCCGGCCGGTCTCCGCTGGGAAGCATCCGGTCTGCGCACAGTGCCCGGAATGACCTCAACACCCCGCTGCCGCAGTTCCTGGATTTCCTCCCCCACGTAGGGTTCCACGGCTGCAGGAAATTGATTGGCGAGATAGGCGACGGTTAGCACGGAATCGGAGGGTCGCGGAATTGGATGGGACTTATGCGGCGGAGCCGTGAAATGGCCCGAGAGGCGCACCTACGTGCCCCAGTTCGTTCGCAGCGCGCCGCCGCTGCGCTGCCAGCATCCCCGCCATGGTGAACAGAAGTCCGTTCACAAACTGATAATTCATCACCACCACAGCGGCGTTCACCCAATAAATGCCGAGCAACACCGGCCACATGGCATGAAACTGTTGGTTCAGCAGGGCATTGCGCTCGGCTCGAGGAACTGGGCCGCGTCCCAGCCGCCAAATCTCCCACATCAACCAAACATAGAGCGCAAAACCGAAGATGCCATGTTCCACCAGTATTTCTAAGTAAGTATTGTGTGGATATAGCTCCTTCTCCTTATAGCCGCTGACGTGCCGCGCTAACTCTGCAGGCATCTGGTTCACGCCCCATCCGGTGAATGGTTTTTCCAGGAACATCTGCCAGCCGCCCGCATAGACTGCCTGGCGGTAATCGAGCGGGCCAGATTCCCGCAGCCGGTCTGTGAGCACGCGGCGCTGATCGTCAAAACTCAAGGCGATGAGTGAGCCCAGCGCTCCGACGATCGTCACAGCGACGCATATACGCCGCAGCTTCCGGTTGTGCGAGCGAAAAATCAGAACGCCGACGCTGACCGCGAACGAGACCCAGACGGCGCGCGTCATCGTCGCCAGAACCGCCACCGGCAGCGAAGCGATTAGCGCGCCGGCTTTGAGTCCGCGTATTCTTCCGCGCATTAGGGCGTGCAGCGCCAGCACCCCGAGCAGATTCAACGAAACCCCATTCGCCACTGCCTGCAGCAACGGCCCGCGCGCCCGGTCGGCGTGGTAGCCCAGGCTTTCATCCAGAATGAAGCGTGGAAAGATCAAGGACTTCGCGCCCACCAGGAAAGCGATCGAGGTAAAACACAGATAGGCCAGCACCACGAGGGCGAATATCTCGAACTGCCGCAACCGCCGTTCCTCGCGAAACACCAGCCCGGCCAGGTGAAACAGTGCGAATGGCACGAAGAACTTCGCCGCAAGCAAGGACCAGGTTTGATTGTCGAACGGCTGCCGCACGACGCTCGCGACCGCCAACAGTGTTAGTCCGATCATGGGCCACGTCGCCCGTTCCACAACAAACAACCGTTGCCGCATTACGGCCGCTCGTCCCATCACCCCAAGGACCAGCAATGCAAATGCGACGCGATCGATCTGGTAGAAGAGGGCATCAGGCGGACGCAGCAGCATGGCTGCCAGCGCCCCGAGAAACAAAGCTGCCGGTGCTATCATCATCGCCTGCAGAGGACGCAACCCCATCCGAATCCCTCGCCAGGCTGCTTCACATGCCCACGAAGCGGGCGACGCCATCCTCACAGACGCCGATGCCATCACTCCCCACCCCCGCGTAGCACCACCCCTGCCGTCTTGAGCAGAATCTTCAGATCCATCCCCAGGCTCCAGCGGTGGATGTACTCAATATCCAGGTTCATTCCGGCTTGGAAAGACGGATTCCGTCGTGCTGTGACCTGCCAAAGTCCTGTCAATCCCGGCAGCACATCCAGCCGAGGCAGGTGTTCAATCGCATAGGCGGAAAAATCATCCAGCGGATGGGGTCGCGGCCCCACCAGGCTCATCTCGCCTGTCATCACGTTCCAGAGCTGCGGAAGCTCGTCCAGACTGTAGCGGCGCAGTAGTCGTCCGATCCGCGTGATTCGCGGATCATCTGTGATTTTGAAGAACGGACCCTGCCTCTGATTTCGCTGTCTAAGCCCCTCCTTCAAAGCGTCCGCCTCCCGAACCATGGTGCGAAACTTGTAGCAGCGAAAAGGTCTGCCCTTGCGTCCCGCCCTTAGCGCCGCATAGAGTACAGGCCCCGGCGAATCCAGTCTGACGAGAATTGCAAGCAGCGCTAGGACGGGCGCCATCAGGATCAGCGCCGCCCCCGCACCCATCACATCCAGTGTGCGTTTTAGCAACAATCCCGCGACCGGCAATTGCTCTTCATGCAGGGAAATAAGAGGAATGCCCCCAACCCGTTCTGTTTCCCGCGTCGGCTCGCAACCAAACAAATCGGGCGCCATCTTTACGTCCAGCCGCAGTTGTTGAGCCGCTCGCAGCACGCGCAAAGTCTTCTCCCGATCATGCGGCTCCGCCAGAATCAATTCGTCAACGAATCCGGCTCGGGCCAGCCTCGCCAGTTCGCTGATTCGTCCGATTACGCCGTCTCCTAACGGCTTCCAGTCGTCTACAAAACCGCAAACCGCCCGGCCCATTTCTGGATGCTTTTCCAAGTAGCTCGCTAGTCGGTGACCCAGTCCACCTGCTCCCACGATGAGGACATTCCGCATGCCACCCAGGCCGCGCGTGGCACAGGGGTTCGTCCCGCGTTCGGCCCATCGCGATGCCACCAACGCGCCGGAGTGCAAGATGCCGGCGATCCGAACCAGCGCTGACTGCACCCAACCCTTGCCATGTCGAGCCTGAGGTTGTCCGGGTGCGCGCGGAAAAACTCCCGTGTCACCTCTTGGGCCGGCGTCCGGGAAGGGACCTTCCGCACTCGAAGGCGAGAATGCGGTATGGACACCTATCTCCCGCTGCGGTTTTTTCCGGCCGCAGGCCGAGGCTGCTCCCGGGATTAACCGCGCTGCCCACTCGGTTCCCTGAGGTAACGCCTGTTCTGAATGGAAAAAAGGAGAAGACACTTCAGATCAATTCCAACTCGTACCCTTGGATCTCAATTGCCAGCGAGCGCTGGATCGATTCAATTGAGATCACCAGCTTTCCCTTCTCGTGTTGCACCAGCACTCCCTCCAATCCGTGCAGGCAACCGCCCCGGATTCGCACCCGCTGTCCTGTGTGTACGAACGCGTGCAGGGAGAAAAGCCCTTTCTCTTGCAGCAGCAACTGCAGATCTGCAATCTGCTTCGGCGGCACAGCCACCACCATCCCCCCGAAGCTCACGAAGCCGATCAGCCCTACGGTGTGCAACACCGTCTGCCGCGCATCCTGGGATTGATCGATATGCACGAACGCATATCCCGGAAACAGCGGCGTCGTCACCACCTTCTGCCGGTCGCTCCAAGTGTGGTGTTCGGTCAGCAACGGCAGGTAGACTTCGCAGCTTTTGTGGTTAAGCTGCGCCACGACCCTTTTTTCGAATCGGTATCGTGTCTGCACCGCAAACCACTGCGGCGGTGTGGCCACTACAACCGGCTGTGGCTGCGTTCCCATCCAACGGACAACGCCAGCCACCGGGAGCCCATAGCTACCGCTCATTGAGTCCCATCGCCATTCTCGTTTTCTTTCTGCACAGCTCTTTCAGCTCTCGACGCACAACATTACTTACGCCAAGTCGTAGCTTCGTCGCTTACAGCCGCCGATAAATCCGCTCCGGGACGGGAAAGGTTCTCTCGCTCAGCACTGTTCCCAGGATTCGAGCCTGCGCGGCTTCCAGAGTCTCCTTGATCTTGCGAGCTGTCGCTCTCCGTGTGCTGTGACCTCTCAGTACGAGAATGATTCCGTCCGTCAGTTGCCCCAGCACAGCGGCCTCGCTCGACATCCCCGCTACAGGTCCGTGAATTACGGCATAGTCAAACTCGATTCGCAACCCCGCGAGGCAGGAAAGCCAATACGGCCCTGCCCCGGAATCCTCGCGGCATTCGCACAATCCGAACCCCGGTACACGCCAGAGGTTGCTTCCTATCTGAGCCGACCAAGACTTGATCACACCGCTCCCCACATACCTAGAATGAGCCCGTATTATTTCGCCCGTCCGCTGTTCGCGGCCCACAATGGCGATATCGGCACGCGTCTCCAGCGCCAGAGCCCGTCCCACCTGATCGCAAATGCCGGCCACATCTGTATTCGGCTCCACCCCGCTGAAGACGACCTGTTTCACCGGTTGCGCCCCGCTCGTAAAGAACACCCGCCGCACCAGGCCCCGAATCTGTTCCCGAGCGAAGTCCTCCGGATTCCAATCGTTCGACTGGCAAGAGACCGCGAACCGTCGTATGGATGTTTCCTGCGCCGGGGACCCCGTCAGCTCGGATCTTCGCAGCACGTCCGCGTTTGCGCCCATCTCATCTCCTTCAGGCGGACAAGCGCCTGCCTATTCCTTCCGGAAGCGAAGCTAAGACCGGGATTTGCAAACATGCCAATGCATCCTCCGGCGTACGGAGCGCTGGGTCCAGATAATCTGCCGCAAACGCCGTTCCTGTGCCCGAAGTCAGAGCGGCGACAAGGCCCACCAGCACGACCGCTCCGGCCGGCCACACCGGCAGTGCTGGCGCGACCGGTTGCTCGGCGATGGCCACATTGACGATGCCGCCTTCGTCCAGCGCATCGCCCATCCGTGCTTCCTCCCGCTTCTTCACATAGAGCAGGTAATTCTCCTGCGCCGCCTTTTCGCTGCTGATCAAATCATCCTGGACGATCGCAGCCTCGCCGAGTTGTCGCGCCAGGGTGCGATATCCCGTCAAGTGGGCGCTCGTCGTTTCCTCTCGCGCTTCCAATCCCTTCATCTCAACCTGAGCCTTCTGCAACTCCGCCCTGGCCCATTCATAGTTCGGATCCCAGTCCGTGGTTTCATCGTGCAGAGGAGTGAGCCTCTCGGCCGTGATCGCCACTTTGGCTTGAAGGATCTGCCGCTCGACTTCCTGCACCAGGCGGTGGTTCGGCTCAAACTTGGTTAACAATTGAGTCTTCTTCAACTCAAGATCCAGCAGGCTTGCCTTCAACGCCCGCAACAGCTCGGGATTGTCCGCAGTGCGAACCTGTGTAGTGGTGCGCTCCGGTAACTTGGCTAACTGCCCAGCAAGTTCTTGAACTCGATGCTCATTCTCTGACACCTCCACCTTGGTCCTTTGGTAGCTCGCCTCGAGGTCGTCGAGTCGTTGCAGCGCCAGATCACGTTGCTGCGCCGCCATTACCACGCCACGGCTCTTCGTGAAGTCCACCAGGTTCTTCTTGGCCTCTTCCAATTGCCGTCGCGACTCCCCGGTCTGCCGATCAAAAAAATGCAGTTGCCCGCCTGGCCGGTGGACCTCCACATGCTTTTCCAGGTAAATGCTCGCCAGCGACTGCAGCACATGTGCCGCCACTTGCGGATCGACCGCGTCATAGCTCACCGCAATCAGATTGGTCTTCTTAATCGGTGCCACGTTCAGCCGCCGGGCTAGTTTCTTCGCCGCTCGCTCCACGCGCGCCGCTTGCTCTTCGCGGGGCCGGAGCCATCGCAACCAGTCATGTGCAGCCAAGTCATTGGCCTCTACCACGCGGCGCAAGACGTCGTCGTCCCTCAGCAGTTCCACTTCTGAATTCAGTTCTTCCTCAGTGACCTCCACGCGGGAAAAATCAGGAGGAGCATTCGGCTGAGCGGTCACAGGTGGGTCGGCACGTCCTCGACGCACCAGCACACGCACCTGGGCGCGATACGTGGCCCCGGCAAACGCATAGACCGCTGCCAAAACGAAGACCAAACCCGAGACGCCGACAAAAAGCTTCCGCTGCCGAAACAGGATCATTGCCAGGTCCCGCAGCGTCGGCGGCACCGGCTCTTCTTCTTTCTCTTTGCGCGCTGGCTCTTGGTCTGGCATGCGGATTGACCTGCGTACCTTACTAAAACTGTGTGGAATTCACGTACATGCTCAAAGAAGGCTTGCTGAGAAACCGTTCGATCTTCGAAATCGAATTTTGGGGAACAAACACCAGATCGCCCGGCCGCAACTGGGAAGCTTCCCCCAGGTTCCTTTCCTTCAACATCCTCTTCAGGTTGAAGACCCGCGCCTCCACCAAATCGTCATTCACGCGCCGGAATAGAAGCACCTGAGAATGCTTTGCCTCGTGCGTAAACCCGCCCGCGATCTGTACCGCCTCAATAACGGAGGTCTCCGCGCGCAACTCGTACTTGCCGGGCTTTCCCACCTCTCCGCCCGCCACAAAATACGGGTGCTCAAACTCCTTCAGCGCCACTGCCACCTGGGGATCGTGCAGATATCCGGTGTACGCCCGCCCTACTGCCAAGCGGAACTCCTCCAGCGTGAGCCCTTGGGCGAGCACCGGCCCCGCATCCTTCAGTGCGACATAACCGTCCGGCTGTATGGTGAGCGTCTGGTCGAACTCCGGAGACAGCGTGAAACTCACTGCCACCACGTCGCTGTGGTTGAGCCGGTAAAGCGGACGGCGTTCCCCGAGCCGAGGGTTTCCCGTGCCGTCCGCTTGTCCGGGTTTTGCAGCCGCCATTCCTGATCTTCCCGTCCCGGCCCCGGTTTGGCCGGTTGGAGAAGATCGTAGGCTTGTTCCCAGGTCTTGCTCTCTCTTCTCCTCCTGGGCGAATGCGGCCACGCAAAGCTGCAATAGCAACACGCCCATCACCGCAACTCTTGTCCAGCCAACGAAGGGCTTCATTGCGTGATGGTCTCTGTTTTCCTGGATTCCGAGAGCTGCTCAGCTTCCGCGGTTCTCTTTGTGCAAGGTATCGCGATCCCGATTTCGCGGCAAGACATGGAAAGTGCTGTCTACCAACGTGGTCATCCCCGATTGCGCGCGAATCGTGCTGAACCGCTTACTGTCGCGGGTTTCTTCACGTGGAACCGTTCGGACAGGGCCGCGAGAACGTCCTCTCGTGGTCTACCCACAAAAGTAGACTTGCATGTTCACTCCATCACACCCTTGAAATCAGCGGCCCTCGAACTTGTAGAGCAAAGTCCCATTCCTGCGAGATTTCCTCCAGAACTGGCTTAAACTTTTTCACATTCCCCATGTCTACTCGTCGGCTTTCCACAGTCTCGCCTTCCGTTTTCCCGATTTGAAAGCCTCGTTCCGAATAATGTGACATGTTTCCTTGAGTACTCCACCGCACACCCCTAACATCAGACGTTACTTGATTTTGTTTCCTTCGGAGCCCGCTTCATGAGTCCGTCCTCTGCCTCTGTTTCGCCCGCAATCACCGTCCTCATTGCGGACTCCAACCGGATGCAAGCGCAGCTACTGACCAGCGCTCTCCGCCGCCGTTCTGAGTTTCGCATCTCCACCTGCCGGGTCGACATCGCATCTATCCTTCAGGCGGTCACCTACACTCCTGCCAACGTGGTCGTGCTGTCTCTGAATCACTCCGTTAACATTGCCAGTCAGATGGCCGCGATGCGCCGCGTTCATCTTTCCCACCCGGCGATCGCCAAGGTTCTCTTGGTCGAATCCTATGACCGAGAACTAGTGGTGAGCGCCTTTCGCTCTGGCGCCCGCGGCATTTTCTGCATTTCGGATACACACTTCCGGCTTCTGTGCCGGTGCATCCACAAAGTCGCCGGTGGTCAGATATGGGCCAACACGGAACAGATGTCTTTCCTCCTCGACCTGATCTCCGAAGTGCCTTCGCTGCGCGTAGTCAACTCCAATGGACACCAGCTTCTCACCCCGCGCGAAGAGCAGGTTGTCGCCCTCGTCGCCGAAGGCCTCAGCAACCGCGATACCGCCCGCGAACTCAACCTCAGCGAGCACACCATTAAGAAGTACCTGTTCCGCATCTTCGACAAGCTGGGTATCTCATCCCGGGTCGAACTGGTGCTCTATGCAGTCAACCATGGCAATCCCCTACCCGCTGAATGGCTCGCTGGCGCAAGCCACGCCGCACCCGACGCCTGAAAGAGACTCGAAACAGGCGCAGTGCTCCAATTTGAAAACCTCCCGCTGCGCCTGTATAAAGCTGGAGACGGAAACTCGGTGCCTGACAACCCCTCCAACCCCAGTCCCCATCCTCAGCCGCGTGGTGCTACGGTCGTCGCCGCCGGGCTGTTGCTCGCAGCGCTCGCACTGGTGGTGCTTTACACCAGCCGGGGAGCGTTCCTGAGTCCGGTGGCGTTGGTCGTAGTGGCCGCCATCGGCGTGGCCGCATTGCTCTTGCAATTGCGTCTGCGTCCCGATCTTTCCTCGGTTCGAGCTTCTTCGGCTCGAGGTCCGCTTTGGTTCAACGCCCTTGGAGTTGTCTGCGCCGTCGGAGCCTTATTCGCCGACGTCCTCCACCTCAATGAAATGTTCATGCTCATCGCCGCACTCGCCGCCGTCGTGTCCTTCGCGGTCGGCGGCATTATCGTCCTGAACGCGCTGCGCAAATTCCGGTGAAACCGGACCTACGGCTTGAACTCAACCGCCACCGTCGTCTCCACCACCGCCGGCTGTCCGTCAACTCCGTAAGGCTTGAACCGCCACCAGCGCAGGGCATCCATCGCCGCCTGTGTCAGCACCTCCGGCCCGTTCACTGCGTGCATGTCCACCACTGACCCATCTCGGCCCACCACTACATCCAACACAACCACTCCTTGTAGTTTTGCCTGCCGAGCCGCCTCGGGATAGTCGGGATCCACATGGTGAGTCACCAGCTTCTCCATCACGTCGGCTGGAACATGGGCCTGAGGCTCCCTTGTCTTGTCGTTTTTCCGCAGGCCGGACTCCAGATCTTCCCATCCCTGATTCCAGTGCCACCACAAAACTGCCAGTAGGATTGCGGCAGACAGCAACAAGAATATCCATCCCCGCGTATCCCGCGTGCTGATTGGCGGCGGTGCCCCGCCCGATCCTCTACGCTGGAAACCTTTCCCCGCAGCGGTTTCGATTGGAATCGTTGGGCGCACCTCCATCTCCGGTTCCGCTTTTGATTCTCCGGCCCAATCGAGAATTGCCGCCCGCTGCTCGGCCGAAAGCCCGACAAACTCCATTCCCGAGCACAGCTTGTCGTGATGCCGCACCAGCGCCCGCGCGCGCAATGGATCCGCCACTCGCGGCAGCTGGAGCTCAACTCCCACCGCCTCGCCCGGCAACAATTCTCCCGCCAGCACCGCGGCCACTCCGCCCTCGCCTAAGTTAATCGACCGCCCCGGCAAGGTATCCGGAATCCCCGAACGCAGCACAGTCACAGATAGCGGCGCCTGCACCCGGTGCCGCAGCCCACGCCGCCGGGATGCTTGCTCCCGCCCCTGTGCTTGTGTTCCTGCTGCCATTGCAATGCCCTTTGTGAAGAATTGCGAAAAAGCTAATTCACCGCAGACTCGCCGAGACATGGAGAAGAACAATAAAGCTCTTCTCTGTGTCTCTGTGCCTCTGTGGTGGAAGTATTTTCCGTCAGCGTCGCAGTTCTACAATCTCGCCCCCATTTGCCACCAGCACCACACTCGCCATGCCGATGAACAGGCCGTGTTCCACTAGTCCTGGCATATCGCTAAGCTGCCGCGCCAGGCCATCTGCATCTGGAATCTGCCCAAACCGGCAATCAAGAATGTAGTTGTTCTCGTCGGTCAAAAACGCCTTACCATCCGCGCCACGCCGCAATTCAACTTCCGCGCCCAGTGCCGTAATCTTTTTCATCACCACTGCCTGCGCGAACTTGATCACTTCCACCGGCAGCGGAAACCTTCCCAGCACCGGAACTCTCTTCGTTGCATCGGCCACAATCACGAGCTGCCTGGTCGCCGAGGCCACGATCTTTTCCCGCAGCAGCGCCCCGCCACCACCTTTAATCAACCGCAATTGCGGATCGACCTCGTCCGCCCCGTCCACGGTCACATCGATCTGCTGACATTCATCCAGAGTGGTGAGCGGAATCCCCAGGCTGGCCGCTTGCTCCCGCGAACGGTCCGAGCTGGGTATGCCGCGGATTCTCAGCCCGTTCTTCACCTGCTCGCCCAGCAACTGGATGAAATAGGCCGCCGTCGACCCTGTCCCCAGCCCGACGATTTGACCATCCTTGACAAACCGCAAGCTCGCCCGCGCCGCCGCTTCTTTTTCTTGATCGTTCGCCATAGGTTGATTCGTATCAGGTTATGCCTTCAGAGCCTGCCCGAGCCTGGCCTTCAGGCATACCGTGAGAGCCACATCATGAATTCGCCTTCAAGCGCTGCGATTCTGAACCCGACTGATCCCGCAGCCTGCTTACCCGTGCCCGCCTGCCTAACCCAAACTCTTCTCCACGTAAATCAAGTACCCTGCCAGCGCCAGCCCAAACATGGCCGTCAGAAGCGTTACCAGATCCACAAGGAACCCCGCCGGCTCAAACTTCCCCTCGTCCAATTGCGCTCGTGTTTTTCGATAGCGCGCCAGCCCGGCGACGACCATCACCACGCCTGCCAGAATCGAACCCATCCCCATCCAAACCGAAAGCCCAGTGGTCTTGGGAACGTGGCCCTGAAACTCCGTCAATTGCCGCAGGGCGATCGCAAACCGCCCAATCGCGAACCCAAACACCACAACCGCAACACTGGTCCGCACCCATGCCAGAAACGTGCGCTCGTTGGCTAAATGGTCGCGGGCTCGGTTGGAGTTTTCAACCACAGGGTCTCCGCATGGCGAACGGATAATGACAAAGGACAATGACCAAAGACAAAGATAAAGATTAAGACTAAAGATAACGACGGCAGCATTATTCCACAGCCTTCGCCACCTGCGCGCCCGCGACTGCAAAATTCTCGATCACGTGCTCCGGCACGCGGTGCCGCTGCTGCAGAAACTTCGGATCGATGAAGCTCAAGCCTCGATAAACCAGTCAATCTGCGCGCCGCTCAATTGCTAAATGCTAAATGCCAAATGCTGCCTACCGCAGTTCACTGATTCTCGCATGAGTCCGGGGACTCCCGCTTGTTACACTAGGAGATTGACCATGCCCTCGCGCTACGCACAATGGATGTACGACTGGGAACACCGGCTCACTTCGGTGGACAACAACCGTGTGGTGCGTCCGCTGGAGTGGGGCGTGGAGTGGGCGCAGGACTGGCCCTGCCGGAATGGCTGGCAGCCGGGCCAGGCAGCGGAAGATCCCGAGAAATTCCTGGTGGACTTTAACCGGCGCATCGTCGCGGGCAGCGATGAGTTTTATTCCTATACGCGGCCCACCGATTTCCGCCTGGAGAAGCGCGAAGTGCAGGTTTTCTCCACGCGCGAAGTGCCTGACCAGAAGCTCGAAGCCAAGGTAAAGGGAACATTTGCCGAGTTCTTGCGCTTCACTGCGCCGGTGAAGACGCCGTATCCGGAAAATAATCTGGTGAATGCGCGCTGGTTCCCGGCTCGCGGGCGGCGCGCCATCGTGCTTCTGCCGCACTGGAACGCGGACGCTATTGCTTACGTCAGCCTCTGCAAGGTTCTGAACATGCTCGGAATCGCGGTGTTGCGCCTGAGCATGCCTTATCACGATATCCGAATGCCCGCCGAGATCAGCCGCGCGGACTACGCCGTTTCCGCCAACATCGGCCGCACGCTCGATGCCGTGCGCCAGGGCGTGGTGGACGTCCGTTGCTGTCTCGATTGGCTCGAGCAGCGGGGGTACAGCAAGCTTGGTATCGTGGGGACCAGTCTGGGTTCCTGTTATGCCTTCATCGCGGCGGCGCACGATCCACGCATTCGAGTGGCGGCGTTCAATCACGCTTCCACCTATGTTGCCGATGTGGTGTGGCACGGGCAGTCCACGCGGCACATCCGCCAGGGCATGGAGTCGCAGATCACACTGGAGACGTTGCGGAAGTCATGGCTCGCCGTCAGTCCAATGGCGTACTTTCAACAGTTCGCGCGCTGGCCAAGGAAGTCACTCATCATCTATGCGAAGTACGATCTGACCTTCCTGCCTGAACTCTCGCGTGACGTAGTGGAAGAATTCGAGCGCCACGGCCTGGATCACAAAGTCGTGGTGCTGCCCTGCGGTCATTACACGATGGGCGAGACGCCCTACAAATTCATGGATGGCTGGCAACTGGCTTCGTTCTTGCGGACCGCGTTTGACTGAGCGCGAACCGGTCCCAGCTCATCTCAGAGTAGAATAGAAAAATGCCGGGAACTCAAAATCTCGCCGCGGACGCACCCGTGGAGTGCCAACGCGATGGTTTTGTCGTCAGTACTGACCGGGCGCGGCTTGATTTGCATTCGGCCCACGAGTTTCTTGCCGGATCTTCTTATTGGGCCAAGCAAATCCCGTTTGAGACGTTCGCACGTTCCGTGGAAAACTCGCTGTCCTTTGGGGTCTATGATTCGGCGGGAGCGCAGGTTGGCTTCGCACGGGTGATCAGCGATTTTGCCACATTTGCTTATGTTGCCGATGTCTTTGTGCTGGACTCGCAGCGAGGACGGGGCCTGGGCAAGCTGCTGATGGAATGCATCAAGCGGCACCCACAATTGCAGGGGCTGCGGCGCTGGGTCCTGACTACACGCGACGCTCACAGCCTGTACGCGCAATTCGGATTTACGTCGCTTAAATGGCCGGAGCGTTACATGGAGATTTTCCGGCCGAACATGTACGAAACTTCGTAGGAGCGAATAACTTTCATGTCTCCAAAAATTGCTCCGATGTACCGCCCGTTGCACGAAGCCGATCCGCAGATTGCCGCCGCCATCGACAACGAAACCCGCCGCCAGCACGAAGGCCTGGAACTGATTGCCTCCGAGAACTTCGTTAGCGAAGCCGTGCTCGAAGCCGCCGGCTCGGTGTTTACCAACAAGTATGCCGAGGGATATCCCGGCAAGCGTTACTACGGCGGTTGCGAGTTCACCGACGTGGTCGAGAATCTGGCGCGCGACCGCGCCAAGCAGTTATTCGGCGCCGAGCACGCCAATGTTCAGCCTCATGCCGGCTCGCAGGCGAACATGGAAGCCTACGCCGCAGTGCTGCAGCCGGGTGACACCATTCTTGGATTAAACCTGGCCCATGGCGGCCACCTCACGCACGGGCATCACCTGAATTTCTCCGGGAAGACTTACAAAATCGTCCCTTATGGCGTAACCAGGGAAACCGAGACGATCGACTATGACTCGCTGGAAAAGCTGGCGGAGCAGGAACGCCCCAAGCTGATCATTGGTGGCGGCAGCGCCTATCCGCGCATCATCGATTTCCCCCGCATGCGTCAGATCGCGGACAAGGTGGGCGCTATCTATCTGGTCAACATGGCGCATTTTGCCGGGCTCGTGGCTGGCGGAGTTCATCCATCGCCAGTGCCCCATGCGCAGATCGTGACCACCACTACGCATAAGACCTTGCGCGGACCGCGCTCCGGCATGATTCTCTCCAAGGCGGAGTTCGCCGCAGCGATCGATAAAGTAGTCTTTCCCGGGATGCAGGGCGGGCCGCTGGTGCACATCATCGCAGCCAAGGCGATCTGCTTTCAGGAGGCGATGCAGCCCGAGTTCCGGGATTATGCCAAGCAAGTTGTGGCCAATGCGAAAGTGCTGGCCGAAACTCTGGCCGCCGAAGGCTTCCGCATCATTTCCGGCGGCACGGACACGCACCTGATGCTGGTCGATGTCTTCTCCAAGGGCATGCTGGGCAGTGAAGCCGAGAAGGCACTGGAACAGGCCGGAATTACCGTTAACAAGAATGCCATCCCGTTCGATACCAACCCGCCGCTGAAGCCCAGCGGCATCCGCATTGGCACGCCGGCCCTAACCACGCGCGGCATGAAAGAAGCGGAGATGCGGCAGGTCGGGCGCTGGATTGCGGAAGCGCTGCTTCACCGAACCGATTCTGTAGTGCTTGCAAGGATCCGAAGAGAAGTGCTTGGCCTCTGCGAGGCATTCCCGCTATATGCCGAGCGCAGGGCCAAGGCACAAGCTGAGGTGCGCGCCTAGCAGGCCGCAAAGAGGTCCCTCACGGGCGAGATTTGGGAAGGGCACGGCTTAAGCCGTGCCGCAAGGGCCGCCGAAATCGGTGCGGCTTCAGCCGCTGGTTGGGCTTCTGGTAATTCTGCTGTGACGTCGCTCGCCTTCTGTGCTTAAATGCCTTCGGTGAAGATCGCCATCGACATTCGGCGGATGACCGAGTTCGGCGTAGGCACATACATCCGTAATGTCGTTCGAACTCTGGGACGGCTCGACCACCAAACCACGTACTTCCTCATCGGCGCTCCCGCCAAGGTCAAGGAAATCGGCCACTTGCCGCCTAACTTTCATACGGTTCCTCTAGCCGAGCCAGAGCGCTCCTTCAAGAGCTTTTGGGAGTTTCGCACCGTGGTGAGGCGACTGCAATGCGACCTGGTCCACATTCCGAATCTGTTCTCCGTGCCGCGCGCGCTGCCGTGCCCCTACGTCATGACGGTGCACGATATGCTGGAGCATCTGTCCCGCGCGCGCCAGCAGACTGGGTTTTGGGGGGCCTGGCACTTTCACTGGACCAAGCGGGTTCTGCGCGGCGCGGCTCGCATCTTTGCGGTTTCAAACTTCACCAAGATCGAGATCGAGAAACTGTTTGGCATTCCGCCGGGGCGCATCGAGGTGGTTTACAACGCGATCGACGAGCGATTCCTTCACGGACACGCCAGCGCCGCCGACCGCCAGTTGATTGCCGAGCGCTATCAGGTCACTTATCCCTTCCTGCTCTATGCCGGAAGAATCAGTCCGCACAAGAACCTGGTGCGCATCATCGAGGCTTTTTCCGCACTGAAAACGGAGTTGGAAAAAGAGCAGGCATTTCCTGATCTGAAGCTCATCATCATTGGAGACGATGTTTCCGGCAATCCCGACCTGCGGCGGACGGTGATCCGCAGCGGGGTGCAGAACGATGTGCGCTTTTTGGGGTTCGTACCCATCGAAGTTTTGCGCATTTTTTACGATGCCGCGAAGATCTTCGTCTTTCCGTCGTTGTACGAGGGATTCGGCCTGCCCCCGCTGGAGGCAATGGCACATGGCACTCCGGTCGTAACCTCAAACGTGTCGTCGCTGCCCGAGGTGGTGGGCAATGCCGCCGTGCTGGTCCACCCGGAGAATGTTTTCGAGATCATGCGGGCGCTGCACCGGGTTCTTATGGACCAGCCGTTGCGCGAGAAAATGAAGGAACGAAGTTACCGGCAGGCAGCCAAGTTCTCCTGGGAGAAATCGGTCCGACGGATCATGGAAGTGTATCGGGAAGTCCTGAGTGCGAAAGGCAGGGTGGAGCCTCCCAGCCGGCCGGCGGCCACTGGCAGAAAGACCTCGGTGGGCGTAGCGTAATCCGGCGGGCGTGCCGTGAGCCGCGCCCACCAAGGTCAAACAAAGAAAATCTACTTCAGCAGAGGCTGTCCCGGCGAGGCAATGGCGAGCTTGTGCAACTTAGCGGTGATCCGGTCGCGATCCCCATCGGTTTTGGCGGAGGCGAGACGCTTGCGCAGGGTTGTGATCTTGTGCTGACGGGCGCGGCGCCGGCGAATCTCCGGCCGGCGGCTGGGTGCTGACATGAGTGTGCTCCTGAGTGAATTATGAAAATGAACTTATGGCAGCCGGACCTGTAAGCCGAATTCTGTCCGCCGGATTGCTCCAGCGCAACGGTCATTCCTCTGGGCCACGCATCGCTGCGGGGCTCTAGCGACCTACCCGAAGGTTTTACGCACCGAGCCGGCACGTGCCCGAACCTGATTTGAAAATCAAGTCCTGGCTCCCTTCCTATTTGGTCTTGCTCCGTGTGTGGTTTGCCCTGCCCGCTGCATTGCTGCCGCGGCGGTGCGCTCTTACCGCACCTTTTCACCCTTACCCCGATCCCGAAAGACAAGTCCTTAAGAACCGGGGCGGTATGTTTTCTGTGGCACTTTCCGTCGGACGGGCTTGAACCCGGCCTCCCGGACGTTATCCGGCACACTGCTCTGCGGAGTTCGGACTTTCCTCTCCCCGCGTCCGAAGACGCAGAAAGCGACCGTCCGGTCCAGCTGCCAACAGATTCATTATATGCGATGGCTTCGCGCTGCGGGGTCCAAGGTCTTAAGGTCTTAGCTGTTAGGCTCGAGATCCTGATCTGGGCTTTCAGCGAGGAGTCGATGGGGCTGATAGACTTGTACCGCCAAGACCTTGAATCCTAGGACCTAAGACCTAAGACCTGCTTCGCCATGAACATCGCCGAAGCCATCCGAATCGCGTTGCAGTCATTGTGGGTGAATAAGCTGCGCTCCGTCCTGACGCTGCTCGGTGTCGTGATCGGAGTGGCTGCCGTGATCGCCGTGGTCACCTTCGTCTCCGGCATCAACGATTACGTAGCCTCGAAGATCTTCAATCTGGGAGCGGATGTTTTCTTTATCTTCAAAGTTTCTCCTGCCGTCACCAACGTGGATCACTTTCTCGAAGGCGAGAAGCGAAAGGATCTCACGATGGAAGATTACGAGGCAGTTGCGGAGGCCTGCAGGGATTGCAAGTACATCGGCGCGGTCGTTCGCAACGAAACCGGCAAGGTGAAGTACGCGGAGCAATCGATCAGCGATACGTCCATCCGCGGCATCACGCCCTCGATGGCTCCTATCTATGACCTGGACTTGAGCGCCGGCCGGATGCTCAACGAGACCGACTTGAACAACCGGTCTCCTGTCGCCGTCGTGGGCAACGACATCGTGGAGCATCTGATGTCGGGTACGGATCCGCTGGGCAAGGAGATCCGCATCGATGGCTGGACGTATCAGGTAATCGGTGTGGGCACAAAGAAGGGCAAGACTCTGGGGCAGAGTGCCGACAATTACGTGATGATTCCCATCACTGTGTTTCTTAAGCAGTATGGGGTGCACAAAAGCAGCATCCGCATTTCCGGCAAGGCCGCAAGCGCCGGGCCCCCGCTCGACGAGGCTATCGACGAAGCGCGCGCCGCCCTGCGTGCCAAGCGCCACGATCAGCTGGGCGGAGACGACAGTTTTGATATTGAAACCAATGCCAGCCTGCTGGGCATCTGGACCAACTTCAGCCAGACGTTTTTCATGGCGACCATCGGCATCGCCGCCATCTCGCTGGTGGTCGGCGGCATTGTGATCATGAATATTATGCTGGTATCGGTGACGGAGCGCACGCGCGAGATCGGCATTCGCAAGGCTCTCGGAGCGCGGCGCGACGATGTGTTGCTGCAGTTTCTGATCGAGTCCGTTACGCTGGCGGTGACGGGTGGCGCTCTCGGCGTTTTGTTGGGAGTAATCATCGCCTTGTCAGTTACTGCACTGATCGGGATGCCGTCGGCGATTAAGCTCTGGGCCGTAGCCGCCGGACTGATAGTCTCGGCAAGTGTCGGAGTGTTCTTTGGAGTCTACCCCGCGCGCAAAGCCGCGAGACTGGACCCCATCGCGGCATTGCGGTTCGAAACATAGAAAAGAACTTGTAATTTGGTAATCGGGTGACTGTGCAATTGAAAGCCTAGTTGCTGACTCAAGGCTTGAGGTGTTCAATTGCCAAATCACCCGATCACACAATTACTCAATTCCGCATGATTCACAAAGACGAATTCGGCGAGATTGTGCAGATGGCGACCGACACCATCCGTGGCAATAAGATGCGCTCGTCGCTGACCGTGCTGGGAATCGTGATTGGAGTCGCCATGGTCATCGGCGTCTCTTCCATTGGGCGCGGCCTGGACGACAACGTCCGCGACGTCGTTGCCAGCGTTGGCTCCAACGTCATCTTTGCCTATCATTTGGAGCCTTTTGTTTTTGGGCGCCTCAGCGAAGAAATGCGCACCCGCAAGAAGCTAACCTTCGAGGATTCGGAAGCGATGAAGCAACTGCCGCACGTAAAGGCGGTGTGTGCTGGACTACGCTTCTTCCGTCCTGAACTCGGCGTCGGCACCTTTGCCGTGAAATATCAGGATCGCAAAGTCAAGAACACGATCCTCGAAGGCGATACGGCTTCCGTGAAGGATGTTTACGATCTCCCAATGGGCTCCGGTAGATGGTTCACCGAAGGCGACGACGAGCGGCGTGCCACGGTCATCGTGCTCGGCCACGATACTGCAGAAGAACTGTTTCCGCTCGAGAGCCCGTTGGGCAAAGAAATCAATATCGACGGGCGATTGTTCGAGGTAATCGGCACTATAGCAAAGATCAAGTCGGTGTTTGGCGGCGGAAAAGATCCCAACGATAATCGTATCTTTTTCCCGCTGACCACCTTTAAGACACTTCACCCCGAAATAAAAGACCACTGGCTCAGCGCCAAGGCCACGTCTCACGACGACGTACCCAAAGCCGTTGACGAGATTCGCGAACTGCTTCGGCGGCGGCGAAGAGTTCCGCCTGACAAGCCGGATAATTTTGTGGTGATGACCACGGACTCGATCTCCGACGTTTGGAACCAGCTCACCGGCGCGCTTTTCATAGGCATGTTCGCCATTTCCAGCGTAGGCTTGATTGTCGGCGGCGTGGGTGTGATGAATATTATGCTGGTGAGCGTCACCGAAAGGACCCGGGAGATTGGCGTTCGCAAAGCCATCGGTGCCCGCAAACGGGACATTCTGTTGCAGTTCACGTTGGAGGCGATCATTCTGACCGCGATCGGCGGCGTGATTGGGATTCTGTTGGGGGCGATCATCGTCTGGCTTATTCCCGCGTTATGGCCCTCGCTGCCGGCTCACATGTCGATGTTCTGGACCATCTTCGGCTTCACTTCCGCCGCGGGAACTGGGCTCATCTTTGGCATCTATCCCGCGTGGAAGGCAGCGAACCTGGATCCGATTGAGGCGCTGCGGTACGAATAGCAGCGCCGCCGTCCCTTCAACTTCGCTCAGGGCAGGCTCCGGCGGCTTGACAGCGGGCGGCCCTCGTGCGATCGGGCCCGGCGAGACGCCAGCGCTACTCAGCTCGACACTGCATGATTCATTCCGTCCTCACAGTAGTTCAGATCATCGCGGTCCTCGGCGTCGTTTCGAGCTCAATCTATTACCTGCTCTGTCTTTGGAGCGCGGCAGCGTTCCTGCGTGAGCGAGAGACGGGCAAGGCCTGCCCTGAGCCTGCCGAATGGGGTGCCCGCCCCACGCGGGATTTGCCTCCCATATCAATTCTCAAGCCGCTCAAAGGGACCGACCCTGAAATCTATGAGAGCTTTCGCAGCCATTGCCTGCAGGACTATCCGGAATACGAAATCATCTTTGGCGTGAGCGACCTCGACGATCCTGCTATTGGGAGCGTGAAGGCATTGCAGCAGGAATTTCCCGATTGCAGAATTCAGTTAGTGGTGAGTCCGAAGATCATGGGCGCGAATGTGAAGGTCAGCAACCTCGCCCAGATGTTGGCGGAAGCTCGCTATGACCATCTGATCGTTAACGACAGCGACATTCGCGTGGAGCCTGACTACCTGCGCCGGGTGACTGCGCCGTTGGTCGACTCGCGAGTAGGAATGGTCACTTGTCTTTACCGGGGAGTGGCTGGTGCGACGCTGGGCTCTCGTTTGGAGGCCTTGGGCATTGGCACGGATTTTTGCGCAAGCGTATTGGCAGCGCGTCAACTGGAGGGCGGCATTCGTTTTGCGCTGGGTTCCACGCTGGCGTTCCGCCGCGCTGAGTTGGAGAAGATCGGCGGATTCACCTCATTCGTGGACTATCTTGCCGACGATTACGAATTGGGGAAGCGAATTGCCGATCTGGGGCTGATTGTAAAGCTGTCAGACGTTGTGGTTGAGACCTATCTCCCCTCTTATCGCTTGCGGGAATTTTTCGCTCATCAACTGCGCTGGGCTCGCGGCGTCCGGGACGCGCGCACGGGTGGCTACCTGGGTCTGGTCTTCACGTTTGGTTTCTTGTGGGCCTTGCTGGCTCTGATGGCGAGTCGAGGAGCGCTCTGGGCTTGGAGCGCGCTGGCCGTGTCGTTGTTGCTCCGCTTGGCGGTTGCTGCAGTTGTCGGCCGGGGCGTTCTGCGGGATCGCCGAACGGTGAAAGATTTCTGGCTGATTCCGCTCCGGGATTTGCTTGCGGTCGTCGTCTGGATTGCTAGCCTGGGCGGTCACACCGTGACCTGGCGAGGCGGCCGCTTTCAGCTAAAGGACGGCAAGCTTACCCGGATCCCGCCGTAGCTCTGCAAGGCCGCTCAATCGCATCGGACGCGATCCCGGGAACCGCTGGGTGGCAGTGATCGAGAACCGTCCGGATTTTGCTGGCCAGTTGTTTCAGAGTGAACGGCTTCTGGAGGAAGTTGTCTTCGACATTGACCACATCATGGTCCAGCACGGTTTGGCCGGCGTAGCCCGAGACGAACAACATTCTGGTCTCCGGACGGAGCGGTTCCAGTTCTCTTGCCAGTTCGCCCCCACTCATGTGAGGCATGACGACGTCGGTGACGGCCAGGTGGATCATCGATCCATGACTCTTGGCGACCAACAAAGCATCCACGCCGTCTTTCGCCTGTAATACGTGGTATCCCCGAAGGCTGAGAAACTCGGCCGCCGCTCGGCGCAGAGGTTCCTCATCCTCGACCAGCAGCACCGTCTCTGTGCCGCGGAGAACGACCTCCAGACCCCGTTCTGGCCTGTCTAGAGTCCTTGGCGGATCATGTACACAAGGCAAGTAGATCTTGAAAGTCGTGCCCATTCCGGGTTCGCTGTAGGCCCAAACGAATCCATGATTCTGTTTGACGATACCGTACACCGTGGCTAAGCCAAGTCCGGTCCCCTTGCCGGAGGGCTTCGTGGTGTAGAAGGGTTCAAAAACGTGCGCCAGATGGTCCGCATGAATGCCCGCGCCCGTGTCGGTCATCGTCAGGACGGCATAGCGTCCTGTGGGAATTATGGATTTACGGTCAACGTATTGTTCATCGAGTTGTACATTGGACGTTTCAATCGTGCACCGTCCGCCTTGAGGCATTGCGTCACGGGAGTTGGCCGCGAGGTTCATGAGAATCTGCTCGATCTGCACCGGATCCAGACGAACCCTGCCCAGTCCCTCGCCGGCGACAAAAATAAGTTCGATGTCTTCTCCGATAAGATAGGGGAGGGTCTTTACGATTCCACGAACGACCGGGTTGAGTTCGGCGACGCGCAAGGCTTGCGGTTGCTGGCGGCTGAAAGCGAGCAACTGACGGGTCAGATCGGCGGCGCGGCGGGCCGCCGAGAGAATCTCCTGCATACGGGACTGGGCGGCGCTTCCGCTGGCCACCGAGTCGAGTGCGAGTTCCGAATAGCTGGTGATGATGGTGAGCAGATTGTTGAAGTCATGGGCAATGCCTCCAGCCAGGCGGCCAATCGCGTCCATCTTTTGTGCCTGCATTAACTGGGCTTCGAGCCGAAGACGTTCGGTGTAATCGCGCCCGTTGGAGACAAAGTGCGTGATGCGTCCCTCGCCGTCCCTTATCGGACTGATGCTTTCATCGACGTAGTACACTTCTCCATTCTTCTTGCGGTTTACCACGATGCCGCGGCAGACATCGCCGGAACGAATGCTTTCCCATAATTCACGGTAGAGTGCCGGTGCTTCCAATTGCGACTTCAAAATGCTCTGAGCCTTGCCGGTGACCTCCTGACGGGAATAGCCGGTCAAAGCTTCAAAAGCGGGGTTCGCATATTCGATGATGCCTTCGCTGTTGGTGATAAAGATGGAGTCGGCCGACTGCTCGACCGCGCACGAGAGCTTGCGCAAGGATTGTTCTGCGATTTGCCGCTGTTGCTCGGTCGAGTGCAAGCTGAAGGCGCAGCGAATCGTGCGCACGAGATTGACTCCGTTGAGCGGCGATCTTTCCACGCAGTCATAGGCCCCCGCCCCGATGATTTCAGCAACCGCTTTCTCATCGGCGTGCTCGGTCAGCAAGATGAAGGGGATGACACCCCTCGTATGCAGGAATTCCGAGAGCATCTTGCTGGCTGCCCCCTCCCCAGTTTCGTGTTCAAACAAGACCAGCCCATAGTCACCGCTCTGCAGCTTGGTCTTCGCTTCTTCCAGCGAACCCGCATGATCGAGTTCTGCTGCCAACGCACTCCGGTTCCTGTCCAGGATTTCCCGGATGAGAAAGAAGTCCTCCTCCTGGCTTCCCACCAGTAGGACGCGCAAAAGGGAGGGTGCGAGTTGGGTGGCGGTTGACAGATCAATTCCTCGCCTACTGTCTTCACATCGGAGAGTTTCAGTCGTGCCGTCGCCTCGGGAGAACACCGACAGTCATTGCGGTCGAGAAGGAATCCCAGATTGGGGAGCGGGTCAGTTTGGCACCGGAGTCGGCGATTGTCCGGCCGGTGTCTTGACCGACACCACTCAGTTCGGCCACCAACCTGTCGCCCATGGGTGATGCCTTATGAACTGAAGTTCTGCGGATCCCTGCCGATACTTAACAAGCAGGGTTACTAGGGAAGAAACAGAGACGCTTCTCCACTGAGAAAAATGAGTGCCTTTTCATGAATAGCATCCGTGCTCTTATCGTCGACGACTCCTCGGTCATGCGTAAGATCGTGGAACGCTCGCTGCGCCAGGCGGGCATCGAAATGACCGAGGTATTCCAGGCCGCGAATGGCGCTGAGGCTCTTGGCATCCTTCAGGACACCGTGGTCGATCTCATTCTTTGCGACATCAATATGCCCGTCATGGACGGGCTGGAGTTCGTCAAGAATCTCTCGGGAGTGGCCAACGCGAAGGGCGTACCCGTGGTCATGATCACCACCGAAGGCAGTGAAGCCCACGTGGTGCAGGCCATATCCTGCGGGGCGCGCGGCTATATTCGCAAACCCTTCACCGCCGAGCAGGTGAAAGAACATGTCCTTCCCGTTCTGGCAGGCAAATCATGAAATCGGTGAGTGAGTTGCTGGCTGCAAACGGCAGCCACGAAAGCTGGATTCCGCTGCTCGAAGTGGCGGCGCGGGAAGTCTTCGAGCTCATGCTGGGCAGCCAACTGACCGTACCCGCGGCGGAGGAGGAGACCAACCGGGGCGTCACCGCCATGGTGGGATTGGCGGGGCAACTGTGCGGCCTGTTACGCGTCTGCTGTGATGGCAAGGCAGCCGCGCTCATGACTTCCAGGATGCTGGGCGTGCCCCTGGACAAGGTGGGCCCCGAAGTGGCGGACGCACTCGGCGAAGTCTGCAACATGGTGGCGGGCAACTTCAAGAACAAGATTGCCGGCCTGGGTGACGGTTGTATGCTCTCCCCGCCCACTGTAATCACCGGCAGTGACTACGATCTGCACTCCCTGGCAGTTGCCCCGGCGCTTGAGGTCAGGCTGCTGTTTGAAGGCCTGCCCATCGTCATTTCACTCGAGATCCATAGCTAGGCACTTTGGCAGGTCAGTTTCGCGCCCGCGCCGAGCCGAATACCGTTGCCACCAGACCGTGAATCTCCTCCACCGCTTCATCCAGTTCAAAAGTGAACCGCACCAGGTCCACGCCCTCGAGATCGCGGTGTTCCTTCAACAGGATCGCCCATGCCGGGTCGGAGACCAGGTCCACCCTCTGGCGCTCATAGTATCCGTAACCCAGACCGCGCATGCGGCAGAGCAGATCGCTCAGGTGCACCAGCGCCACCAGGGACTGCGCTTTCTGGCTTTGCTCAATGGCATGATGATAGGCAATGACTTCGACGATATCGTCGGCCAGTTTCCACTTTTCCGCCAGGGCTTGGCCGGTCTCGCAGTGCGTGAACCCCATGGTGGCAAGTTCCGCCTCGTGGAGCGGAATCTCGTCCCGGCTGGCACGCTCCATCGCCGAGGCAAATTCCTTGGAAAAAACCAGGCAGTTGACCATGAACCCCAGGTCATGCAGCAGCCCGGCCATATAAGCTTTCTCGCCATCCACAGCGGCCAGCTTTTCGCTGAATTTCCGGCACACCATGGCGCACCCCAGCGAGTGCCTCCAAAATACATCCGGATCCAGCGCCCATTTTTCCGCCGGGAACGCCTGCCCCAGGCAACAGGTGAGAAGGATGGTTTCCACGCGGCGCAAGCCCAGGCTAATCACTGCTCCCTTGATAGACCGCGGCAACTGCGCCAGTCCGAACAGGGGTGAACTGGCCACGCGCAGGCATTGCGCAGCAATGGTGTTGTCGTACGACACCAGGCGCACCACCTCGTCCACCCTTACTTCCTCCGTGGAACTGCTCAACATCTTCAGCAAGGGCAAAAAGACTGCCGGGATGGCGGGCATGGTGTCGATATGTTGCACCCGCTCACGAATCGTTGCGGTAAAGGATGTGTTCATAACTTTCCACTGCTCAGGGATGGTTTCCAGTATGCGATGGTTCCGGGAAAATGGACCAGGTGAAACTGGTCATTCAACTTCATCAGCGATTCCGACGTCCCCAGAAAGAAATATCCGCCAAAACTAAGGTTGCTAAAAAAATGATTGATCACCTTCGACTTCGAGGCGCCATCAAAATAGATCAGCACGTTGCAGCAGAAGATCAAGTCCATACCCTTCATGAAAAGCATCTTGGAATCGTCCTGCAGATTCAGCCGGCTGAAACTGATCAGCTTTTTCACCTCCGGGCGTACCTGTAGTTTCTTCTCATCGACCACCGAGAAATACTTGTGCTTGAAATAGTCCGGAGTATTGCGCAGCGCGTAGTCGCCATAAGTGCCAGCCTTGGCGGCTTCCACGGAATGGTCGTTCAAGTCAGTCGCAAGAATCTCAACCGTCCAGCCCTTTAGCAGGCGATCGCTTTCCTCAAGCGCGGTCATCGCCAGCGTATAGGACTCCTCACCGGTAGAGCACCCCGCACTCCAGATGCGCAACCTCTTGGTGATCTGCTTGGTCTTCTCCGCCACGAGTTCCGGGAGGATTACTTTCCGTAGTGCGTCGAGCTGTGGCTGGCTGCGGAACAGGCAGGTCTCGCCGATGGTGATTTCGTTCAGCAGGTGCCGCAGTTCCCCATCGCGGCCAGGCTGCGCCGTTAGATGATCCCAATACTCGCGCGGAGTCCGCACCCCCAGCTGTTTCATCCGGCGGCCGCAGCCATCTGCCAGCAGGTAAAGCTTTTCCTCGGCCTTATAGATGCCCGAAACCTTGTACACCAGATCGCGGATCTGGCGGTACACCGGGTCAACCGTTTCGGCGCTCTTCGCAGGCGCAAGCGGCACGGCAGCGGGTTGGGGGGCCATTGTCATTTTGCCGGACGCGCCAAGGCGGCATAGCTCTTCTGGTCAACGTGAGAGTGAGAACCACGGCTCTGCAGCACGCGGCGCGTGATCTGCTCCGCTAACTGATCGAGAGGATAGGCGGCATCCTCCAGCCCCGAGGCATGCACCAGACCGGGCATGCCCCAGACCACCGACGAAGCCTCGTCCTGGATGATGACATCCCCACCCGCGTCGCGAATATCCTGCGCTCCCAGCACGCCATCCGAGCCCATGCCGGTCATCACAACTCCAAGAACATTTGCCCCGCAGGCCGCCGCTACCGACCGAAACAACACGTCGACGGCTGGCCGGCAGGAGTTCTCTTGCGGACCCTGATTCAGGTCCAGGCGCCAGGCCACCCCCGCACGCACGACCTTCATATGGAAATTTCCCGGCGCGATCCAGGCGTGCCCGGGTGATAAAACCACGCCCGCACTGCCCTCTTCCACGGGAATAGCGGAGCGGCTGGCCAGCCGCTCCGCCAGCAGGCGCGTAAAAATTGGCGGCATGTGCTGCACCACGACAATCGGAACAGGAAAGTCATTCGGAATCCGTGGCAGGACTTCCGCCAGCGCGTTCGGACCCCCAGTCGAGGTGCCGATCGCCACAATTTCGATCCGCGCGTTTCTCCGAGGTCGAACCTTCACCACCGGACGGACCTGTGGCAGAGGCACGAGCGTTCAAGGGACGAGGACACCACACAGCGCTCTTGATCTTGGGGATCAGCTCGGCGCGTATGCGTTCGATCGCAACCGCGGGACTGCCGGTGTTGCTGGGTTTGGTGGCGTAGTCCGACGCTCCCAGCGACAACGCGTCGAGAGTCGCCGCTGCCCCACGCTCCGTCAGCGTGCTGAACATAATGACCGGCAGCTTGGGATACAACTTGCGCACCGCTGCAAGCGTCTCCAGGCCGTTCATCACCGGCATTTCGATGTCCAGCGTGATCAGGTCGGGTTTGAGCTGTGGAATCTTCGCCAGCGCAATTCGCCCGTCGCTGGCCGAGCCAACCACCTCCAACCCGCGGTCTCCCGACAAAGTGTCAGAAAGCAGTTTGCGAATTACTACCGAATCATCCACCACCAGGATGCGAATTGGGGTCATAACAAATCATGCCTGTCAGTTTCAAAACGCAGGGCCAGCGGGCCGCAAGCCTATGAGCCCGCATGGGCCGCCCGGCCCTGCATTTGAATCGCGGCCGCGCCGTTCCCGCGCGCGCTCTCGTTGGTGTTGGCGTTGATCTTGAATTGCTCGATCAAGCGCCGCAGTTGCGGTAGACGTCTCCACCAGTTGCTGCGACGCCTTCTGGGTATCGGTCGCTCCGCGCGTGGTACCCTGCGCCGCCTCCGCCACGCCCGCTATGTTGCTGGTAATCTCGCCGCTGCCGTGCGCCGCTTCGGTCACGTTGCGCGACATCTCGTTCGTAGTCGCGTTCTGCTCCTCCACCGCCGTGGCGATGGTGCTGGAGATGTCGTTGATCTGATTGATCACTCCGCTGATCGATGCAATGGCCTCCACCGCTGCTTTGGTGTCCGTCTGGATAGCTTCGATCTTGCGGCTGATGTCTTCCGTGGCCTTGGCGGTTTCTTTGGCCAGTTCCTTCACTTCGTTGGCTACCACCGCGAAGCCCTTGCCCGCTTCACCGGCGCGCGCAGCTTCGATGGTCGCGTTCAGGGCCAGCAGGTTAGTCTGCTGCGCAATCGAAGTGATGACTTTGATGACTTGCCCAATTTCGGTGGAGGAATCGCCCAGCTTGGACACGGTGGCGGTGGTGGTTTCAGCCACCTTGACGGCCGAGGTTGCCACCTTCGCGGCTTCGGTAGCGTTCTTGGCAATTTCCTTGATGCTGGCGCCCATTTCTTCCGCGCCCGTGGCGACGGTCTGTAGATTCTGGCTGACCGTTTGCGCCGCCTTGGAAACCACGTCGGCCTGGGCGGAGGTTTCCTCGGAGTTGGCCGTGATCTGCTGGCTGGTGGTGTTCAGTTCTTCGCTGGCGCTGGCCACCTGTACTGCATTTTCCGTGATCGCCAGGATCATTCGTTTCAGGCTTCCACTCATCTTGTTGATCGCCGTGGTCAGGTCTCCCAGTTCGTCCTGGCTGCGAACCTTCAGGTCGTCGCGAGTCAAATCTCCCCCCGCAATGGCCTCGGCCTGAACCAGGACTGACTGGGTGGCGCCCGCAATACCGCGGCTCAAGAAAATTGCCACGAAGATTCCAACGCCCAGCGCCGCGAACGTGGTCACCGCCATCGTCAGGTTCATCGACCGGTTCTGCGCATTCATTTGCTCCGTGCTCTGCTGCAGCAATGTAGCGACGGAATCCGCGATTTCGCCGAGAGGCTTCTTGATGGCCTCGTTGGCCGTCGTGGCCTGGTCGGCAAATTCATCTCCGGCCTTAGTGATAGCGTCGCGTTCGCTGCCAGTCGCATGTTTCATGGCCGCCTCTTGAACCTCCCGGAGAGCGGGAAGCGCTCTCTTCGCCTCGGCAAGCCGGTCGCGGTTAGCCTGCAGGGACCAGTTAGGAGACAGCTCTTCCAGTTTTGCGATGTCCTTCCCAACCTCGTCCCAATTCGAATCGAAGGTCTTCTTGGCGGCTTCCCACCGGGCTAGCTGACTTCCGGCGAGGATGATCTGGCGTCCCTTGCTCTGGGTCTGATTCAGGTCCCTCTGCAACTCTGCGCAGCCTTTGATCGTCGGGATGCGCGAGGTCACGATGCGATCTTGCGTTTCTTTGATTGCACTAGCCTTCATATAGGTGAGGACGGCGCTAAGAACCATGAGGGCAAGAATCGCTCCAAAGCCCAGTCCCAGTTTTCTTCCAAGCGTCAGTTTCATTTCGTTCTCCCTGATAATTTGCAAAACCGAACCCGGGGCGACTCCCAGGCCGCGGAGAGTTTTCAGATCAGCAGCCGCCCATACACCTGATCGACACAAAGAGCGCAGACTTTAGCGGGAGCTAGGTCTCCGATCAATGACCAGACCGCCCGATCCGCCCGATGTGGGCCAGAACTGGACTGAGTTCTTTCACGCCGACGCCCAACTAATCTCCCGGCGGAGTTTTGCCGATAAATAGGGAGTGACCGCACCTTCCTCTGCTCTAAGCCCTGGACAGGGCAAATCGACGTCCAGGCCCGAAACCCATTTCGTCGCCCGCCAGCCCATTCTCACCGCCGACGAGAAGGTTTTCGGCTACGAACTCCTGTTTCGCGATGGTGTCGAAGACTTCTTCAGCGGCTCGGCAGCGCAGGCGGAGGCGGCCTCCCGCAGCACTGTGAACACTTCCATGCTGCTTGGCCTCGATGTGCTTTGTGACGGTCGCCGGGCCTTTGTGAACTGCACCCGCGACATCTTGCTCAAGGATTACATCACCTTGCTGCCCTCGGGCCAGACCGTGGTCGAGGTCCTGGAAACCGTCCCCGCCGATGACTTGGTGGTGGCAGCGTGCCGGCGGCTGAAGGATGCGGGATACACGATTGCGCTGGACGACTTTGCCGTGAACGACCCGCGGGAATCCCTCACCGATCTGGCCGACATCATCAAAGTGGACCTCAGAGCCACTTCGGCGGCTGACGCCGCTGCCATGGTAAAACGCTACGGACCCTGGCGCTGCCGCATGCTGGCGGAAAAAGTGGAAACCCGCGAGGAGTTTGTCGCCACCAGTAAAGCCGGCTTTCGCTACTTCCAGGGCTACTTCTTCCGCCGTCCCGAAACCCTCACTGCGCACGAAATCCCCGGCAACCGGCTCAACTATCTGCGTATGCTGACGGCGGTTTCACAGTCCGAGCTGGACCTGCGCGGAATCGAGAATCTGGTCAAAGGCGAGACCTCGCTCTGCTACCGTTTGCTCCGCTATCTGAACTCCGCCGCGTTCGGATTCGGAGCCGAGATTCATTCCGTGCGGCACGCACTCTCCATTCTGGGAGAACGCGAAGTCCGCCGCTGGATTCGCCTGGTGGCCACCTTGGGCGCCGGCCAGGACAAGACGAGCGACTTGGTGCTCGCCTCGCTGGTTCGTGCCCGTTTCTGTGAACTACTCTCGCCCAATATTCAGCATGGAGATTCCGACCTGTTCTTGATGGGAATGCTTTCCCTGATGGACAACATTCTTGAGATTCCCATGCAACAGGTGCTCGACAACGTCCCCATCGATCAGGAATGCAAGGCCGTATTGCTGGGTGGGGCCAGCCGCCTGCGGCCGTTCTATCTGCTTATGCTGGCGCAAGAGTCCGGAGAGTGGAAGACTGTGAGTGAGCTGACCAGCCAGCTTCATCTCAACGAAAGCGACGTTGCGGAGTCTCATTGGCAAGCCCTGCGCTGGGCACGGCAGGTCAGTTCCGGGACTTAGCTTGTCATCCTGAGCAAGCGTTCTTTGCGCCGCAATGGATCTGGGCGAGCCGCGCGAATTAGCCTGCCCTGAGCGAAGCCGAAGGGTCGCGCTTTTGCGACACAGTAATCGCGTGGCTCGCTTCCTAATCTGACTGCCCGCTACCGGCCGGCGGCCGCGGTTTCCGCCGCATCCGTCATCTGGCAGGCTTTTTCAATGTCCAGCACATGCATGAGCCGGTCGTTCAGTTTGTGGACGCCGAGGATCATGCTCCGCACCGAACCCCGCAAGGTTTCCGGCGGCGGCTCGAAGGTGGTTTCCTCGACCTCGACCACATCCCCGATTTCGTCCACCAGCAAGCTGACCGAGCCATCCTCGGAACGCACCACCACGTTCATGGCAAGCGTGCCCGGCGGGCTGGGCTCCAGTTCCAGGCGCCTCCGCAGATCGACCGCGGTCACGATTTGACCGCGCAGGTTGATAAGCCCACTGACCACTGCCGGCGCCAATGGAACCCTGGTCATATCCAGCGAGCGGATGACTTCCTGGACGCCTTTCAAGTCCACGCCGAACAGCAGCTTGTCCAGATAGAACGTGCAAAACTGTGAAGTGTGGTCCATGGCTTAGTTCGCCCCTCCCGCTGATTTCGCCGCCAACCCGGGCTGCGCCACGTTTCCATCGGCGCTACGCAGAATCGCCGGGATGTCGAGCAACTCCGTGACCCGGTCCCCGATCACGACGGAATAAAGAACGGATGCCCGCGTCGCCGCCGACTTCATGTCCGCCCGGTCTTCAACGATGTCCAGAATCCGTTCCACGACCAAGCCGAAGGACCGGCCGTCGTGATTCAACACCAACACCTGAATCGGCCCCGAATCGCGCGGAGGCGGAGCTTGCAGGGCGCGCAACCTGACGCGACGCTCTTCCAGTGCCACATTGAGGCGAATCAGGGGCAGGATCTGGCCGCGATACTGAGTCACCCACTGGCTGCCCGACATTTCCACTTGGGCGACCGGAAACTCCTCCAGCCGCGCCAGCGTGCTGAGCGGTATGGCCATGCGGGAATCGCCCGGGCCCGCGAAGAGCAGGAAAGTTTGTTTGCCGGCCGCCGCTCCCGTGGCCCCCGCGGCTTTTTCAGTCAACGCCCGCTCCCGCGTTTCCGTAACCACGCTGGCCCGCTGCGCCAGGCCAAGCACGTCGAGGATGAGCGCCACCTTGCCATCCCCCATGATGCTGGAGCCGGCAAAGGTCTTCACCGTCTTCAACTGTTTGCGCAGCGGCTTGACCACGATTTCTTCCGTGTCGTTGATCTCATCAACCACCAGACCGAACTGCCGATCATCAGCCTGCAAGACCACGATGTTTACGTTCCGGAACTCAAGCACTCTCTTCTCCAGGCTGGAGGTCAACTCCATGATCTGATGGGAGGCGTGCCGGACCGCATCCAGCTCCAGACGGGCCATGCCTTCATCCCTTGCGCCCTGCAAACGCAGGACATTGTGGACGAGTTCATGAAAATGCTTGTGCGTCTTCTCCAAAGCAACCATGCCGTCGATCGCGCCATACTGTTGTAGGCCTGTGGAATAGATCCACTTTCCCAGCGCACATTGCTCATAGGAACCCGCCTGCTGCTGGGTTAAGGAGATCTTGCCTTCCAGAACCTGTTCGAGGGTGGTGATCCATTGCCGGTGCTTGTCCCTCACCGCAGGGAAATCCAGGTCGCTGGCGGTGCCGGTCTTCTTGGCGTGATCATCTTTTAGCCGGGCACTTTCTTCGACTCTTAGTTCGCGGTCCAGGTAGACAAGGGGCAACAGTCTTCCACGCAGGCGGTAAACCGGAGCGCCATGAACCATTTCGATGGCGGTGTGCGCCTGCTCGGCTTCGACCCGCACCAGTTCGAGCAAGCTCACCTGGGGAATGGCGTAACGGTCGCCACCGCAACTTACGACCAGCGCGGGTATGATGGCCAGGGTCAGGGGAATCTTTACCCGGACCGTCGTGCCCCGGCCCAAGGTGGATTGAAGGTCCACCGTACCTCCGATCTTTTCCACGTTGGTTTTCACTACGTCCATACCAACGCCACGGCCCGAGACGTTGGTCACCTTTACCGCGGTGGAGAATCCAGGCAGAAAGATCAAATTGAAGATTTCCCGCTCGCTCATGCGGGCCGCCTGTTCCGGGGTGATCACCGCCCGTTCGATCGCTTTCTTGCGGATGCGCTCCGCGTTCAAGCCCGCGCCATCGTCGCTGATTTCGATATTGACCTGTCCGCCTTCATGAAAGGCGCGCAGGATCAGGCGTCCGGCTCGATCTTTGCCTGCCTTCACGCGGTCGGCAGGCTGTTCGATTCCATGGTCCACAGAATTGCGCACCAGATGGGTGAGAGGATCCTTGATTGCCTCGATGATGGTCTTGTCCAGTTCAGTCTCTTTCCCCTCCATCTCGATGCCCACTTCCTTGCCGCAACCCAGAGCAACGTCGCGCACCGTCCGCGGGAATTGGCTCCAGATATTTCCGATAGGCTGCATGCGGGTCTTCATGACCCCTGCCTGCAGTTCGGTGGTGATCAGGTTCAAACGCTGGGAGGCAGCCAGAAAGCCAGTGTCTTTCATGCGGTTCGCGAATTGCAAAACCTGGTTGCGCGCCAGCACCAGTTCCCCCACCAGATTCATCACCTTGTCCAGTAATCCAACATCCACGCGGATGGTGCTGTCCGAGGCTGGGGCCGCCGTCGCGCGAGAGGATTGCTGGACGCGCAGCGCCTCCACGACATCGGCCGGCCGCACCGCGCCCTGTTCCACCAGAATCTCGCCCATGTGGCGCGGATCGCCTTCTTTCTGCTGGTTGGCCGCGGACTGGATCTCTGCCGGCGTCGCCCCGGCCCGTTGCATCAGAATGTCGCCGATATTAGCCGGCAAGCCGGCTGCTTCGGAAGCGCTCTCCAGTACAGCGGCAGCCTGGCTCGGCATCGGCGCTGCCGGCGTCTGCTGCAGGCGGGTCAGATTGGCAATCAGAACGGAATCATCCCGCTCCCCCTCCTGCCCCGCCTTCTCGATCTGGCTCAGCATCTGGCGGACCGCATCCACCATGCTCAGCAACGCCGTGGTGATCTCTGGGGTCAGCGTGAGCTGCCGGTCCCGCAGACGGGTCAGCAGGTTCTCCCCCACATGCGCCACCGCCTCCAGCTTGTTGAAGCCCAAAAAACCGCACGTGCCCTTGATGGTGTGAATCGTGCGGAAGACGCCGGCCAGGGCTTCCTTGTCCTCTGGATTCTTCTCCAGGCCGACCAGGTCACGGTCTAGCCGGTCCAGATTCTCGTAACTCTCGATTAGAAAATCTTTGACGATATCACTCTCGCTCATCGGTTCTTGTTCCTTTCCAAATTGGGAGTGATTCCCCGACGGGCAGGAGTCTGGTTGCCCCAGCCTGCCTCTTGCACCGCTGTGAGCGCGCTTCGCCAGCGTGAGTAGGTTTTCATGTTGTCGCAGCGGTCCGCTCGATCTCTACCTCTTCTCTATCGTCCATCCGGCTATTCTCATTAGAGGCTCCGCCACAAGCACTCCATCAACAGGCTCCAGAACCTCGTAACTTGCTGAAAAGAGTTGGCGAGGCTGCCCTCATTGACTTCGCCTTCACCGGACTCCTACCATGACATCCGGAGTTTCTCCGCCGCTCATGATCGATCAGACCATCTCGCATTACCGGATTATCGAGAAACTCGGGAGCGGCGGCATGGGCGTGGTGTACAAGGCTGAAGATTTGAAGCTCGGCCGCTTTGTCGCCCTGAAGTTCCTGCCGGACGAATTCGCCAACGATCCCATGCGGCTCGAGCGTTTTCAGCGCGAGGCTCGCACCGCCTCGGCATTAGACCACCCGAACATTTGCACTACGTATGAAATCGGAGAACATCAGGGACGCCCTTTCATTGCTATGCAGTACCTGGAAGGTGTGACCCTGGCTCATCGCATCGCCGGGCGGGCCCTCGACACGGAGACGGTGATCGAAGTCGGCATCCAGCTCGCCGACGCTCTCGACGCCGCGCACGCCAAGGGCATCATTCATCGCGACATCAAGCCCGGGAATATTTTCGTGACGGAGCGCGGACAGGCGAAGATTCTCGACTTCGGACTGGCTAAAGTCGCGGCCCGTTTTGCCTCCAGTTCGGGCTCGTCGGTAACTTCGGGGCTCACTGCCACGCAGGAGAATTTGACTAGTCCAGGCTCTGCCCTGGGAACAATTGCCTTCATGTCGCCAGAGCAGGCTTTGGGAAAAGAGCTGGACGCGCGCACCGACCTGTTTTCCTTCGGCGCAGTGCTCTATGAAATGGTGACCGGAGCGCCTCCCTTTAGAGGCGACACCACCGCGGCGGTCTTTGACTCCATTCTGCATCGCGCTCCGGTTGCGCCGGTGCGGCTCAGCCCTGAGGTTCCTGCGGAACTCGAGCGCATCATCAACAAGGCTCTGGAGAAAGACCGGAACTTGCGCTATCAGCACGCCGCCGATATCCGCAGCGACTTGCAACGCCTGAAACGCGACAGCGAGTCGAAGCGCGTGAGCTTGATGACGGAGCCGGCGGAAGTCGAAGCGCAATCAGGAAGCTCAGGTCGCCTGAGAGCGGCCGTCGGCAGCGGCAGTCACGCGTCGAACGCCCCTCCTGTGGAAGCAGTCGCACCGGCAACCTCAGGGCGGGCTCCTGCGGCGGCCTCGGGGCCGGCGCTTGCCCGTCCGCGCCGGGTTCCGCTCGGCTTAAAACTTCTTACGTCAGCAGTAATTCTCGCCCTCGTCGTTGCCGGCCTCTATTTCCGTTTCCGCAAGCCGCCGCAACTCACGGACAAAGACGTCATCGTGATCGCGGACTTCGCCAACACCACCGGCGATCCCGTATTTGACACCACTCTCAAAGAGGCTTTAGCGGTCGATCTGGAGCAATCACCGTTTATCAATGTGCTCTCGGAGCGGAAGCTGAGCGAGACTCTGAAGCTGATGGGCCGGACTCCGGACCAACGCATCACGCGGGACGTAGGCCGCGACGCTTGCATGCGCACGGGAAGCAAGGCCTTGCTGGCGGGATCGATCGCCAGCCTGGGAAGCCACTACGCAATTGCTCTGAAGGCGGTGAACTGCCAGACTGGCGACGTGCTGGGAGCGGCGCAGGCGGAGGCAGAAAGCCGCGAGAAAATCCTGCAGACGCTGGGCGAGGCAGCCGCCACGCTGCGCGGCAAGCTGGGCGAATCCCTCGCGTCGGTGAAGAAGTTTGACAAGCCGCTCGACGAAGCCACCACGCCGTCTCTCGAGGCACTTCAGGCCTACACCGAGGGCGACCGGCTGGCCCGCGAAAAGGGCGACACAGACGCTCTGCCCTTACTCAAGCGGGCAGTCGAACTCGATTCTAACTTCGCTCGTGCTTACGCCTCGCTGGGCATTCGTTACAACAATCTCGGCCAGGCCACTTTGGCGATCGAGAACGTCCGCAGAGCCTATGAATTGCGCGACCGGGTCAGCGAGCGCGAGAAGTATTACATTTCCTGCACTTATTTCACGCTGGTCACGGGCGAGTTGGAGAAAGCAATCCAGCAGTATGAATTGTGGATCCGCGATTACCCCAGGGATTACGTCGCCGAAACCAATCTCGGCGTGAATTACTTCACCATGGGACAGTTCGAGCGGGCGGCCGCGGTAACCCGCGAAGCGCTGCGCCTGGAGCCCGCCAACATCATTGGCTATAACAATCTCGGCGTGGCTTATTTTTCCATGAACCGCCTGGATGAGGCGAAGTCCGCTTTCGATGAGGCCCTGGCTCGCAAGCTGGACGGCCCCTACCTGCGGCAATCCATTTATTACCTCGACTTCCTGCGTAAAGATGCGCCGGGCATGCAGCAGCAGTTCGCGTGGGCAATGGGCAAGCCGGGGGCTGAGGATATTCTGATGTCGGCTGAGTCCGACACGCAGGCCGATCACGGCCACCTGGAGAAATCACGCCAGCTCTCGGCGCAGGCAGAGGAATCGGCCAAGCGCAACGACTCCAAAGAGACGGCCGCGTTCTGGCAGGGCAATGAGGCCCTGCGTGAAGTTGAGTTCGGCAACTTCGCCGAGGCCCTGAAGCAAGCACGCGAGGCTCTGAATCTCGCTCCCGGACGTGACGTAAAGGTGGAAGCTGCGCTGGCCTTGGCCCGCGGTGGTGACACCGCTACGGCTGAGAAACTGGTGGACGCCCTCAATCAGGAGTTTCCGCTGGATACACTCATGCAAAATTATTGGCTTCCAACCGTGCGCGCAGCGATTGCCTTGCAGCGGCACGATTCAGCCCAGGCTATCGCAACTCTGCGAGCATCCGCGCCGTATGAATTGGCCGATCCACCGCCGTTCTCGGCGGGCACGATGTATCCGGTTTACCTCCGTGGCCAAGCTTACTTGACTTCCGGGAATGGTTCGGGAAACGGCGAACTGGCAGCCGCGGAGTTTCAGAAGATCCTCGATCATCCCGGCGTGATCGTCAACTTTCCCTTGATATCTCTATCTCACCTCGGCCTGGGACGGGCTCGCGCGCTTTCTGGTAACTCAGCCGGGGCACGCACCGCTTACCAGGATTTCTTCGCCCTCTGGAAAGATGCGGATCCCGATATCCCCATCCTGAAGCAGGCCAAAGCTGAGTATGCAAAACTGCAGTAGCTGGAAGCAGCTAGCCGGTCCAGCGTAAGGGCTGCCCTCTAAGCCTGCCTAGAATTCCTTCTTTACCGGGGATGTCTCTGCACTTACATACTTGATCGTGGCTAATACCGCTTGCTTGATGGTTAATCGCGGCCGCCAACCGAGAGCGCGAATGCGGGAGCAGTCCAGCAAGATAAACGGACTGTCCCCAACCCAGCCGCGTTCGCCGCCTGAGTACGTCAGCCTCGGATGCAGCCCGAGATGCTCACAAATCCAGCCAATGGAGTCATTGACCTCGCAATATTCATCGGTCCCAAGATTAAAGATGTTCACTTTTTCGTTCGCCTGCTCGAGGGCAGTCAGAATCGCGTCGAGGCAATCCTGCACATACAAATAAGATTTCCGCTGGTGGCCGTTGCCCAGCACATGGAGATGCTCTGGATGCTCGGCCAGTTGCTGGTAGAAATCGAACACGTGCCCATGCGAGTACCGCTCTCCCAGGATAGATACGAATCGAAAAATGTAGGCTTGCAGCCCAAACCCCTCGCAGTAGGCTTGAATCAGGCCTTCCGCAGCCAGTTTGGAGGCGCCGTAAAGCGAAGTCTGAATGGGAAAGGCACACGTCTCAGGCGTGGGAAAAATCTTCGGCTCTCCATAAACCGATCCCGTCGAAGAGAACACGATTCGATTGCAACCTTGCTCGCGCATCGCCTCCAGCACATTCCAGGTGGCAATCGTGTTCTGATCGAGATCCTTCCGCGGATGCTCGGTGCCGAAGCGCACGTCGGCATTAGCGGCGAAATGAACCACCAGTTCCGCGCCTTGCATTGCCTCAGCCAGGCTCTTCCGGTCGAGCAAGTCTGCCTGATGAAAAGTGAACTGAGGATGCGCTCTGGCACTCTCCAGAAACTGCCGCTGTCCGGTCGACAGGTTATCGAACCCAACCACGCTGTGGCCGGCGGAGAGCAGACGATCGACCATGTGACTGCCGATAAAACCCGCCGCGCCGGTGACGAAAACGCGCAAAATAACCTCTGCCAGGAATTGAAAATGGATCAAACCGATCTTAGCGCTCTTCTTTGCGACCTTCACGAATCTTCGCGCACTTTGCGGTTAAAAGCTTTTTATCTTTACTATCGACTATCCGAAGAAGTCTGCCGCAGCGCGATTCGCGTTCCCTTTAATTCAAAGCGGCTGTCGCGCCACACATAGCGCAAGTTCAAGTAGCTGGCGAACCAGACCAGAAAGCCGAGCAAGTCGCGCAGCGGATAGAGCCAGGGCGCACGCCGTATCTGCGGATCACGCACCACCAGCCAACCCACCAGCCACGCCTCCGCCAACCGGTTCAGCACAGCCACACCCAGCAGAAGCGCTCCTATTCCCCAATGACCTAATCCTGCAGCCGCGACAAATCCAAGCAGGCCGTAGGGCATAGCGAAGATCAGTCCGCTGCCAAAGTGGCCTTTCGGACGCGAATAGCGCGTGGTTTGCGCCCAGCGCAACTGGTTTTGCCACATCCGGCGGAACGACTTCTGGTTCACCACATGATCGATAATGTGGCTCGACAGCACCACGCGGTAGCCCGCTTTTGCGATCAGGTTGCCGATGGCGAAGTCATAGGCAATGTAATCTTGCAGCGCGCTGTAACCGCCAATGCTAGCCAGCGAATCTTTGCGCACCACTGTCGTAGGTCCCAGCCCAAACTTCATTCCTTCGAGCAGATTCGCCACCAGCACTCCCGCCGTCATTTCCACCGACATGCCGATGGCCGTCAGCGCAGAGAAAAATCCCGCCGCATTCTTGCCCCGATACACGCACGTCACCATGCCGACTTGGGGATCCAGCAACGGCGGCACAATTTCCCGCAGATATCGCGAGTCCACCTCTACATCGCTGTCTGTGGTAACCAGAATTTCGTGCGCCGCGGCTTCTGCTAAGCAGTGAAACGAATAGACCACCGGGTTGGGCCACGGCGTGCCGGTTACCAGCACCCGGCTTCGGATGTGCGGATAGCGAGCGCACACTTCCCGCACCACTTCCAGCGCCGCATCGTTCGCTTCGTCCGCCGCAAACAGAATTTCATAGTCAGGATAGTCCTGCCGGAAGAAGCTCTCGATGTTCTCCTTCAGCCGCGCTTCCAGACCGTGCACCGGCTTAAGCACCGAGACCGGAGGCAGGTGCGCATCTTCCGGAACGGAGCTGGACTGCTCGCGCGCAGAGCGAAACCGGATTACTCCCAGCAGCGCCAGCCCAAGAAACACGGCCGATGACAACGTACCAGCCAGCGCCACACCCAAAACGAAATATAGAATCAGCCCGATCAATTTGTATTGTCCGCACCGTCTGCCAGCCTTCACAGCCAGCCGAGCATCTCACACTATACATTTCCGTGGTGTTCGGACGTAAGCTCGGAAGTAAGGTCGCAGGTAAGCCGGAATCGGTCACTTCAATTCTTCGCGTGCGCTCTCCGGGCCACGCAGTGGAGTCGCTTTCGTAATTCTATAGTCCTTGTACTCGATGGAAAGGATAGCCCGGCCTCCCAGCCGGATCACGCTTTCCGTATGGTTCTCGGCCGGAAGCCAGAAATCATTCACCTTGATATATCTGTGCTTAACTTCCGTCTTCTTGATCCAGAACGACGGATTCTTGGCTGGCTCTCCTTCAATCCGCACGACTGCGAAATCTTTCGCGTCAACCCAGATTTTTCCCCGATAGAGATACTTATTCTTGGTCCGCGGCAGCAGGTTAAGCACGTATTGCGCGCCATCCGGCGTATCTTCATACCCTGCAGACGTGAAATCGTAGTTATCCGTGCTGAGCGCGGTTTTTCGGCGGTTCTCTTCATTGGCCGCTTCTTGCTCGCCTTCCAGCAGTTTCTTGAAGATGTGGTCGAGGATGAATTTGGAACCGCTCTGGGACACCACGCTGAACGTCTTGGAATCGGGGGCCTGGTAGGCCATGCTGACCACCATCTCAGCGTCACGATCACTTGGGATACCGCGATACTGCATACTGTAAACGCGGGTTCCATCGAACTGCGTCAGCGCCGCGGCCCGCTGCGCATTTCTTTCCTGAAGCTTCCGGACCACCTGTTCCGCCCGCAGGGGAGCATCCTGAACGGAATACGATGAGGCCTCTGCATCCGGTCCTTGGGGAAACGGCTGGGCGAGGGCCGCCAGATTCCAACCCAGCAGCAGCAAACCAACCGTAACCTGACTCTTTATTACTCGTGTGTGCCCCATCTTCACCCTTGGATGCCGAACCGGCGCTTCCAGTCTAACCGAGATACACAGGTCCCGAAGGAGCAGGAGCCCGCATTTCGATCTTCTGTCCCACCTTGGGATTGCGGTCGAGACCGGTCACGGTGACGATACCCCTCCTTTCCAAACCACGGGATAAGGACTCCGGCTGGTTACTTTTGTGCCTCCGTCTTCGGAGCTATTCTGATTCGGTCAAGTTTGTTGCACACTACATTCGTGCCTCAAATGCAAGCGACAACCCGTCTCAACACAAACCGGCGTCTGCAGGACCGCATCCCAGCCGTGCTGCCCGTGCGGGTTCGAGGAACGGACGCTTTCGGCGCGTCCTTTGAAGGACTGGCGCATACTCTCGACTTCACTCCCACTGGAGTGCGGCTGGGCGCGATTCGCCGCCAACTCAAGGCGCTCGACACGTTAACCATTCTTTATCATCAGCGCCGAATGGAATTCACCGTGGTGTGGACCAGGCAGCTTGATGGCAAGGCCGAATACCAGGTTGGCCTGCAAGCCTTTTCGCAGGAAAAGGAGCCCTGGAGTATGAATCTTTTCCATTCCAGCGTCGAGCCTCGAGACAGAACCTCAGCTGTATCTGGAGCAGCCTGAAACGAAAAAAAGAATAATCTATGAACTATTTTCTAAACAAACCTTGGTCAAACAAGCTGTGGTCAAATGAAGAAGGACAGGACGTCGCCGAGTATGCCGTGATGCTGGCAGTCGTTCTCGTCATTGTCATCGGCACTGTCCGGCTGATTGGGTCGAACGCCGGCAACGTGTTCTCCCAAGTCGGCAGCGCAATCCAGTAGGCTGGATCAGCTCCACGCCGCCCGCTTTTCTCACTTCTTGTAAATCACGCCGCCCTTCATCACGAACGAAACGTTCTGCAACGCACTGATGTCCTGCAGTGGATCGCCGGATACCGCAATCACATCGGCCAGATACCCCGGCTCCAACGCCCCAATCTGCCCATCCCAACCCAGCAGCTTCGCCCCATTGAGCAGGTCCGCCTGCAGGACTGCCAGGGGTGACATGCCGTGTTTCACCATTAGCACAAACTCCCGCGCCTGCGTCCCGTGAGGAAAGGGTCCCACGTCGGAGCCCACTGCCATCGGAACTCCCCCCGCCACCTGCTTGTGGAATTCCTGCACCTTCAAATCGAGCATCTCGTGTTCATGGGCGGCCTGTGCCGGCGTAGCCGCATGCTCGGCGAAATACTCAAAGATGGTAAAGGTCGGCACTGCGAAGATCTGTTTCTCGCGCATCAGCCGCATCGTTTCATCGCCCAGTTGATTGGCATGGTCGATCGAGGCAACCCCAGCCCGAGCCGCGAACAGCGTTCCCGGTTCCCCCGTGGCATGCACCGCCACGCGCTTGCCTGCACGCGCCGCCTCCTCGACCGCTGCCTTCAGTTCAGCCTCGGCATATTGATAAATCGTGGAAGCTTGGCCATTCCGCACGGTATCGGGGCCAGTTTCATAAATCTTGATGAAATCCGCGCCCTCCTTGAACTGCTGCCGCATGATCGCCACCAGTTCGGCCGCATTGTTCGCATAGTCGGCGTTGGGCAGCACGTGCTGCGCCGGGTTGAAGCCGAGCGCGTCTTCGTGTCCGCCCAGGATGTTCATCGCATTCCCGCTGATTCGCAACCGCGGCCCCGGGACCAACCCTTCATCAATCGCGTTGCGAACCGCCGTATCGGCCGACCCCGCTCCCTCGGTTCCCATGTCGCGTTCCGCCGTGAAACCGGCCATCAAATCGTCTCGTGCCGCGAGCACCGCCATGATCGTGCGCTGCGGCACCGACTCCTGCACCGTCTGCAGGTCCTCCGCACCAGGATGCAGAAACAAATGCACGTGCGCGTCGATCAGGCCCGGCAAAAGCGTCCGGTCTCCCAGATCAATGACCTCCGCCCCAACGGGACGCTTCACCGAAGAACCCGCCTCCACGATCCGCCCGCCCTCGACCAGCACTTCGCCCGGTTTCACCATGCGCCCGCCCTTGACGTCCAGCAGACGAACCGCGTGCAGCACAATCGGATGCGGCGCTGCAGCCGGGGATGAAGCCTGCGCCGCACTGAACCCCTGAAGAAACAGCAGTAATAAGGAGGATAAGAGGAATAACCGTGACTTGATCATCTTGTTAGCCGGGAATGGTACTGGCGCTAGTGTAGGGACAGCCGCCTCGGCTGTCCAGCGAGCGCAGCGAGGCGCTCTGGCTGGAAAACAGAAGCGGGTGGCGCAGCGCTTCCAGCGCTGCGATAAGTGCCACCGATGATTGCGGGCTTTAGCCCCTGAGGTACCTAGCTCCCAAACCCAGGATCATCCCCCCAGTTCCAGACTCTTCAACTCATCCACCAACTCCTTCTCCACCCTCTTCTGGTGTTCCACAGTCAGCTTCTTTCCCCCCGAAGTCAAATAGAACGCGTCGATCGCCATTTGTCCCTCAGTATCGATCAACGCGATCTCAATATTGCACTGCTGCTGCGATAAGCACGAACTGATCCGGTGCAACAACCGCGGCCGGTCCTGCGCAATCACCTGCAGGAGCGTGCTCGTCGACGAGCATTCATCGTCAAAATCAATCCGCGTCTCCACCACAACTTTGACCCGGACGTTTTTCTCCCCGCGTTGACGATCGCGCAGCATCTTGTCCAGATCCGCCGCACCCGCCAAAACCGCGGCAACGCTCCGCTTGAACCGGTCCCACTCTGACAAATTCAGTTCCAGCGTGCGAAAGCGGTCGGTAAAGTAGAGCGTGTCCACCACGGTTCCAGCCTGGTTTGAAAAGGCATGTGCCTTCACGATATTCATTCCCCACGCCGCCAGCACTCCCGTCAAGGTCGCAAACAACGACGCCCGGTCCTTGGTGACCAGCGTCAGCTCATACCAATGCCGTCCCCGCCTTAGGTCCACTTGCACCGGATCGTGGCCAAACTCCTCCGCCATTTCCATGTGCCGCATCACTTCCTCGGCGGAGTGTACCCGCAAGTATCTTTGCGGAAATCCCTCCACAAAATCCTTGAACTTCGCGCTGATCACCGGAGCCAGAGTGCGCAACCGCGCCAGTTTTTCTCCATTCACATCGCCATGCACCCGATGGTCCGCGCTGCGGTTTAAGTAGTTCGCGGCGCCAATGTAGAGCTGCCACACGTTTTCCGCCTTCCACGGTGTGAGCGCTTCCGGATTCACCGCCTTGATGTCCGCATACGTCAGCAGGCACAACATTTTCAGCCGCTCCGGCGTGCCCACTTTCTCCGCGAAAGCCGCTACCGTCTCCGGATTGAAAATGTCTCGCCGCAGTTGCGCCGACATTTCCAGATGGCTCCCGATCAGAAACAGCACCCCCGCCCGCTCTCCCGCCTCCACATCCAGCCGGTCCAGGCAGCGGCCGGCTATCTCCAGGCTCGCGTCCACATGATTGCCGCCCGGCACTCCCTTTCCCGTGTCGTGCAACAAAAGTGCCAGATAAAGCAACTCCGGATCTTCCAGCTCTCCCAGCAACTCCGCATAACGCTTATCCCATTCCGATTTTGATTCCTTCAGCCGATGCAGACTTTCAATGGCCAGGATCGAGTGCTCGTCCACCGTGAAGCGATGATAGAAATCCCGCACCACCAGCGAATCAATAGGCTTCAATTCCGGCAGCAGCAAGGTGAGCAGGCGCAGCGAATGCATGGCCCGCAGCGCCTCCGCGGCATGCGGCTGCAACAATGTTTCCTGCAGGTAAAGCCAGAGTTCCGCCCCTCGCGGCGGAGTCACCGCCAGCGCCGGAAGGGCCTGCTCGATTCGATGTTCCGTGGTCGCACTCAATTTCAACCCGTGATGCGCCATAAAATGAAACAGCCGCAGCAGCATCTCCGGATCGCGCAGCGAAGAAGACTGCTGCAGAAAAATCATCCCATCCACCACGGAAAAGTCAGGACTCGACGGCCGCGACCTCCATCCCTGAAACTGCCGCCGCAGCGAAGACCACGCCTCCGGAATCTCCTCCAGCAACTGGGTCACCGTGCGCTGCACGGGCCGTGCATGCCCGAAGTAGATCCGCATCCAATCGGCAGCCGTCAACTCGACTGCATCCGAAGCCCCAATCCTTCGCGCAGCCGCTTCATCCTGCGCCTCCCAGCTCAGCGCGTTGTCGTCGCGGCCGTGGCGGAAATGCAGAAAACACCGCGCCGCCATCAGAAACTCCAAAGCTGCATCCAGTTGCTTCCGCACGGGCGCGCGCAGCAAACTGGCGTCGGGCCAGTCTCCCAGCTTGCCCATGGCCGAAATCAGCGCCAGCCAGCAAGCCACGTTGTAATCGCGCAGCCCGCCCGGCGTCTCCTTCAAATTCGGTTCCAGGTGAAATACTGTCTGCCCAAACTTTCCATGCCGCTCCTGCGTCACCTCGGCCAACCCCTGTAGCAATGGTTTCGCTTCCCGCATCACCAGCTTGGGAATCACCTTATCGTGCAGCCGCAGGAAAAGGTCGGGGTCGCCCGCCAGGTAGCGGCAATCCAGAAGAGAGATGGTGAATTCAGTATTGCTCGGATCGAAGCGCTCGCATTCCGCCAGCGTCCGCGACGCCGGACTCAACTTGAGCTTCAGATCCCACAACTCTTGCGAGAACCGCCGGCCCGCCTCTTTGTGACTTTCCTCGCCCCTGCGGTCGGCATGCAGAAACAGCAGATCGATATCGGAATACGGAAACAGCCAGCCGCGCCCGAAGCCTCCAGTCGCCACCAGCGCGAAGTTCCTCGGTCCGTGATCGTCGGCTGATACCTGATCCCGCCATAGCCGTTTAAGAATGTCTTCGATAACCCGCGTCCGGTGAGCAACCGCGGCACGACCGTCTCCCGTCGCCGCGAAGTCGCGCTCCATTCGCGCCGACTCCTCGGCCAGATAACTCCGCAGTTCACTGATCGGTAAAGACGCTGCCGTCATCACGATGAATCATGAATCGATGCCCGTTAAAATGCCACCCGGTCGCGTCCCGGTAAATTGTTCCCTATGTTTCCTTTGTCTTGCTGCGATCCACGCCCAAATTGCTGCCTTACAATGCTCCCTCGCCCCGCTCTTCATTGCGGATGCGAATCGCTTCATCCACGCGCGTCAGGAAAATCTTCCCGTCGCCAATCTTGCCCGTGCGCGCCGCCACCAGGATGGCCTGCACCGCCTTCTCCACCATCGCGTCCGCCAGCACCATCTCCAGCTTGGTCTTGGGAATAAGGTCCACGCTATATTCACGCCCGCGGTAAACCTCGGTGTGGCCCTTTTGCCGCCCATGCCCTCGCACCTCGAGCACCGTCATGCCCTCGACGCCAATCTCGTGCAACGCGTTCTTCACCGCTTCCAGCTTGGAGTTCTGGATGACTGCTTCAACCTTGGTCATGATGTTGTCTCACCCTCGAATTTCACTTCGATACCTGGCCCATAAGCCCTATGCAGACGCTTCCCAGTAGTATCCTTCCTCGCCGTGCTGCGACAGATCCAAGCCCTGGATCTCTTCCTCTTCGCTGACCCTCAACCCAATCGTCACATCCACAAGTTTCAGAATCGCCAGCGTGCCCACAATCGCCAGTATCCACGAGATCCCCACACCCACGAACTGATTCACCAGTTGATGCGCATTTCCTTCCAGGACGCCCGAAGGCAGCGTGTTCCCTTGTGCATCCTTGAGAATCGGATTTACCGCGCTGGACGCAAACACACCCGTCAGCAACGCCCCCAGCGTCCCGCCGGCGCCATGCACGCCGAATGCATCCAGTGAGTCATCGTAACCGAACACTGCCTTCACTTTGGCCACCATCCAATAGCAGAAGACTCCAGCGATTAACCCGATTACCAGCGCCGGCATGGGCTTCACGAACCCCGAGGCCGGCGTGATGGCCACTAAACCCGCTACCGACCCCGAAATCGCTCCCAAGGCACTGGGTTTGCCGTTGCGCAGCCATTCTGCGCCGGCCCATCCCGCACCTGCTGCGGCGGCCGCAAAATGCGTTGCCACAAAGGCGCTGGTCGCCAGACTTCCCGCGCTTAATGCACTGCCCGCGTTGAAGCCGAACCAACCCACCCACAACAGGCACGCACCAATGAAGCTCAACACCACGCTGTGGGGCACGATCGAGTCTTTGGGATAGCCAACCCGCTTCCCTAAATAAAGCGCACAAACCAGAGCCGATACTCCGGAAGTTACATGCACCACCGTGCCACCGGCAAAATCGAGCGTCGGAAACCGCCCGCCCAGCGCCGCATTCAGTAATCCTCCCTTGCCCCACACCATATGCGCCATCGGGTCATAGACCACGACCGACCATAAGATCATGAATACCATCATGGCGCTGAATTTCATGCGCTCGGCAAACGCGCCCGCAATCAGTGCCGGCGTGATGATGGCGAACATCAACTGGTAGACCATGAACGTCTGCAGCGGAATCGTGCCCGCATAATCCGCATCCGGTGCCGCCCCCACCCCGCGCAGAAATAGATGGTGCAGTCCTCCGATAAAGCTGTTCCCCGAGCCGAATGCCAGACTGAAGCTGAACAACCCCCACAGCACCGTAACCGCTGCCATCAGCGCAAAACTCTGCATCATCGTGCCGAGCACGTTCTTCTTGCGCACCAGTCCGCCATAGAACAGGGCTAACCCAGGCCCGGTCATCATCAGCACCAGCGCCGAACTGGTGAGCATCCAGGCGTTGTCCGCCGAGCTTTTGGCGTCGGCAACTTGTTGCTCCAGCTTGGCCAGGCGCGCGTTTGTGTCAGCCGAAGTTGTGGGAGCCGCCCCGGGAGCGGCCGGAGGCGAGGCGGTTTGCGCCAGTAGAGGCTGTGACAAAATAACCAGGAGTAGGACGATGCTTAACTTGGGAATCAGCCGTTGCTCCATGAAAAGTGAGCTCGCCCTGCCTGCGAAGCGGATCGGAACACAATACCGCACGCGCTCACTGTATCGTTTACCGTCGCTCCACGGAAATCGAAACTATTTATCGTTCCCATCAGGATTTGTTATGCAAGAACGAGGCTGAATGCTCACCTTACCGGACCTCGTTCATCTCGCAGTCAAATCCCCGAGCAGGCCCGGCGGTCGCTTGGAGTGTTCCCTGAGTAACTGAACTGTTCCCTGATCGTCGGGCAAAGATGCCAAGAACGCCAAGTCTTGCTTCTGGCGTTTTAGCTCCTGTTGAACGAGAGGATGCTTCATCACTCGATCGAGGGGTAAGGAAACCGGAGTATCCGACTCCACGCCATCCACGTACAGAGCTACCGTGTCCCGTGCCCAGCCAGCTGCCTCAACAATATGACCTATGTTGCGATCGCACAGAAATGTCATCAAGTCGCTAATAGAAAGTGCAGCGTCTAATGCCGCCGACCTCAACACGTGGTCGAAATCTTCTGTATCTGGAGCGTTGTCGACGCAATTCTGGGCTAAACGCTCATAGCCATCAGGATCAGGCCGCCCTTCCAGATATGCCCAGCCCTTCTCCAAGCACTCGCGATAGGGCGACAAATCATATCCAGTGTCATTCGCGAATTGTTGTAATCCAGGGGCCATCCTCTCGCAGAGGAACAGCATGAAAGCAAGCTGCTTGCGGTAGGATAAAGCCGTCAACCCATTCTTCAACGCCGTTTCATCAAATTCCAACATGACGATTGTCTTACTTATTTCTGTGAGGCGCCTTTCTGCTCTGCGGCAGGCACGGGCGGCTTGGCAAATTTCGCGTCATCCACAGGAACGTTCTCCTTCACCTCGCTTATCTGAATCGTGAACCGTCCACTGGGCCGCGCCAGCGTCCAGCGCAACGGAATCTTCACCCCGCCCGCTTCGCGATAATCCGCATAATCGATCTGCGTGGGCATCCGCCCCAGCGGCGTCTCTCCGTATCGAACCAGCCGCACCAACAACCCAGAGTGCTCGTCAAAATACAATCGCAGCGGAGGCTTTCCCTCGCGCCGTCCAATCACCAGGTAGGCGTCGTGATCGCCGATCTTCTCCGTGCCTCGGACCTGCGCTTCGCTGATCATCCCTTTCAAGTGCGCCGCAAAATGAAGATCGGCATCCATCGCTGCCGCGTCGATCTCTGAGCCGTGCATCTCGCGCGCCGGCCGCCCCGGAAAGCCCAGCCACCCTTCGTGCCCATCGAACGCCGTCACGCTGTCTCCGTCGGGCGTGTGCGTGAACGATATCCGCTTATCCGGATCCTTCGAGAAAATCTCGATGGGAACGTCCCTGTCTCCGAATGTGATCGTGCCCTTCATCACCCGGCTCGTAATCTTCTCGATCGCAGCAGCCCCGCCCACCGCCTGCAGATACTTGTCAATCAACTGATCGGCAGCCGGTCCGCTGCCTTTCTTCGCATCCGCTCCTTGGCCCTCCTTTTCTTCAGCCTTCGCCGCTTCGCCCATCGCCGGTTTCGGCTCCTCCGCCATCACCGCGGGCGTCCCCACGGGATCGGTGCTGCCCCGGTGGCACGAATAGCAGGTCACTTCGCGATGTCCCTCGAAGTTGTCCTTGTTGATGGCGAACATCATCGCCATCATTTTCCGCGCCGTCTGCTTCGGCTTCTTGTCGTCCTTCTCAAACGCGCCCTCCACGTGGCAAAACTGGCACTCCACACCCAGCGACGCCGTGATGAACTGCATCCCGGGAATCAATTGATCCGCCGCAATGCCCTTGAGCACCTGGATATTTTTGTATTGCTCCTCTGCCGTCTTCGATCCGGCAGGAAGCGGATTGACCGTTGCGTGCGGAGCTCCTCCCGACTGCGCCTTCGCCCCGCCTATCACAACTCCAAAAACCGCCAGCAATGCGAAAGTCCCCAACGCAAATAAAAGTCTTCTCATCATCGATTGAAGCCTCATTAAGGTTCGTCAGTCTTTGTCATCCCGAGCGAAGCGAGGGATCTCGGTTTCGCCGCCATCATTCCTGCCCCAACCCTAAAACACCCGCTTCTCGGCGTTCTCCGCGGCATTTCTCCGCCCACTGCGCGATTCAAAGCTGTCCACGGGCAGTCACGGCTGATTACTGTATACGTACTTACCAGAAACCTCGGCTACGACGATCTTCACCGGCAAGAGTCTGTCGACTAGCGCCTTCTGATGCGGTGGCACAAACAAGAATACCCGTCCGCTCGCCGCCCAGTCCCGCAGCAGATCCGCATCGCTCAAATAAATTTTGGGCGCATCTGCGAATGTCGATCCGAACCACATCGATGTCGTCCGTCCCTCCACCAGTTCCACGGGCCGCCGAAGATAGAACAGCAACGACGACCCAAACGCCTGGTCGCCATAAATCATCACCTTATCCTCTGGCCGCGCCCGCACTGCGATTTCCCGTGCCAACTGCTTCGACGAAAGATACGGACCAAACCGCCCCAGGGCAATGTGCGCCGCCACCAGAAACACCGCCAATCCTGCCGCCAGCACCCAGGTCGCGGCATAATGCCGCCGCCGCAAACGCAGAATAAACGACGTCAACGGAGCCACCAGCAGCACCACCGCCGCCAGCGCCGCCGGCAGCCGCAGCGCCGCAAACGACGCATAACTCAAGTCCAGCATGTGCGATGTCGAAAGCGTATACGCGCTCGTATCCTGCTCGCTCAGCAAACGTCCAATGTCTGGCTCGAACGGCACCTTCCACGACTGCCACAGTCCCACCACCAGCATGGCGCTGGCCGCGACCCCAATCACAGCCAGCAACCCCGCGGAAGTCCTCAGCCAACCAGTCCGCACTCCGCTTTCACACTCCACCCGCTCGCACCGCGCCGCGCCGTCCGCCAGCAATAGCAGAAGCGGCAAATACGCAGGGAACGTGTAGTACTCCTGGTTGGTCGAGATCGCAAAAAAGATCAGCACCACTCCGGCCCAGATCCAGCACAGCAGCCGCGTTCGCGCAGCGAAATCGCTGTGCCGCTGCCCGCCACCCTGGTCGCTCGCGCCCGAAGTGCCGCGATTCCCCCGCCACTCCTGCACCGCAACCTTCACCGCCGCTGGCAGGTACAAACTCCACGGGAAAAGCCAAACCAGATGCAGCGTCCAATAAAGCGTCGCCGGGAGCTTGTTGTAATCCCGCGGATATCTTTTCCCCAGGAATCTCAAGAAATGTTCATTCACAAAATAAAACCAGAAGAAACCAGGATGCTCGGCAGTGCCCGGATTCCGCAAACCCGCCAGAATGTGCCACGGCGCGGCGATCGCCAGAAATAACGCCACCCCGGAAATCACCCGGAACTCCCGCCACCGCCGCCATTCTCCCGTAACCAGCAGAAAGAAAAATGCCGCCCCACACGGAAACGCCAGCGCGATCAGCCCCTTGGTCAGCACGCCCAACGCCATCATCGCGTATCCCGCGTACGATCGCCATGCGCCAGCTTTCGGCTCCAGCGCTGTCAGGAAAAAATACAGCGCCGCCGCAATCAGCAAGCTCAACAGCACCTCTGGAATCAACACGCGCGTAAACAGGTACACCCCCGCGCAGGTGTAGACGAACAATCCTGCGTAAATTCCTGTCCGTTCCCCGAACGCACGTCGGCCCCAGCAAAACGCCAACCCGCCCAGCAGCATCACCGACAGCACCATCGGCAATCGAGTGCTGAATTCGTTCACTCCCAAAACCTCGTAACTCATGGCCACCAGCCAGTAAGGCAGCGGCGCCTTCTCCAAATACCGGACGCCATTCACGTGCAGCGTGACGTAATCTCCGGAGACCACCATCTCGCGCGCCGCCTCCGCATGCGTGCTATCGGCATCGTCCAGCAATCCCGGAGTGAACATCGACCCCACATAAACCGCCAGAAACACCACGGCCAGCGCCCAGTAAGCAACTCTGGACCCGCGCCCACTCTGCATTTGTTCTGCTTTGAGAGAAACTGGAATCGCGATCAATGGGATGAGCCCAACACAGTCTTACAAATACCAGGAAAGTCAGCAACTAGCGGCACAAACAGGCTCGTGTGGGGACAGCCGCCTCGGCTGTCCAGGCTGGCGAAGCGAGCCGTGGGAATCCGCATTCGTCGCCGAAACTTTTCGCGACGGTCTTCTGTCTCGCATAGTCTCACGCCCAGCACGTCTGCCGTGCAAAAATGCTACAGTAGTCGGTTCATGTCCGCGCCCAATTCCCTCTTCGTTCGCGCCTGCAAGTCCCTACCCGTCGACCGCACTCCCGTCTGGTTCATGCGCCAGGCAGGACGCTACATGCCCGAGTACCGCGCCGTCCGCAAGCAACATTCTCTGCTCGAAATCTGCAAAAAGCCCGCGCTCGCCGCGGAAGTCACCATCACCGCCGCTGAGATTCTCGGCGTCGACGCCGCCATTATCTTCGCCGACCTCCTGCTCCCTCTCGAGGTCATGGGCCTGCCCTTTCATTTCTCCGCTGGAGAAGGTCCCGTCATCGAGAAGCCCGTCCGCACCCGCGAAGACGTAGCCCAACTCCGCACCGACCGCGCCGCTGATCTTGGCTATGTCTCTGAGGCGGTGGGCGTCGTCGCCAAACATTTCGCCGGAAAGCTTCCCGTCATCGGATTTTGCGGAGCTCCCTTCACCCTCGCCAGCTACATGATCGAAGGCGGTGGCTCCCGTCACTATCTCCACGCCAAGAAGATGATGTACAACTCTCCCGCGGATTGGGACGAATTGATGCGCAAACTGGTCAACGTCACCGCGGAATACTCCGCCGCCCAGGTGCGCGCCGGCGCCGATGTCATCCAGATTTTCGACAGTTGGGTCGGCTGCCTAAGCGTCGAAGATTACCGCCGCTACGTCCTGCCGCACGTAACAATCTTGGTCAAACGCCTGCAGCAGACCGGCGCGCCCATCATTTATTTCGGCACCGACAGCGCCACACTTCTGCCCGCGATGAATGAAACCGGCGCCGAAGTCATCGGCCTCGACTGGCGCATCCCGCTGGACATTGGCTGGCGCAACCTGGAGCATCGCTGCGCCGTGCAAGGCAATCTAGACCCCGTCCTGCTTTTCGCGGACTGGAAAGAACTGAAATCTCGCGCCGAGCACATTCTTCGACTCGCCGCGGGACGCCCCGGCCACATCTTCAATCTAGGCCACGGCATCCTGCCCGAAACCCCGGTCGAAAGCGTGAAAAATCTGGCCCGCCTCGTGCAGGAGCATTTCACCCGATAGGTCCCTCCCGGTGCTAAAGTTGTTTCATTCATGTGTATGGATCGTAGATGAAGAAGGCCATGTGGGGTGTCGTCGGGCTCGCTTTGGCGGGGCTCGCCATTGTGTCTTATTTATGGTTCACTCCCGGACGGACTCCCGCCATCAACGAGCCCAACAGTATTGCGTCGCTGGAACGCATCCGCATCGGTGGTGTAGATCAATACATTCTCATTCGTGGAAATGATTCTTCGCTTCCGGTCCTGCTCTTCCTGCACGGTGGTCCCGGGATGCCGGCCATGTATCTGGGTCACGCCTTTCAGCGTGAACTTGAGAAAGAATTCGTGGTAGTCCAGTGGGATCGCCGGGCTGCCGGCAAGTCTTATCGTGAAGACATCGGCGGCACACTCACCACCGAACAACTTGTCGCAGACACGCTTGAATTGACCAACCTACTTCGTGCCCGATTCCACCAGGACAAGATTTATCTTGTTGCACACTCCTGGGGCACCTACCTCGGGATGCTCGTAATTGCGCGACATCCGGAGCTTTACCACGCTTATGTCGGGATCGGGCAACTCGCCCGCTCATCCCCTATCGCTGGAATTCAAGATGAATACATTCGCCAGAGTGCAACCCGCATGGGGGATCAAGACGCAATCAAGGAACTGGAGGAGAAGGGCGCGAGCGTCCGGGAAACGCTACTCTTCAAATTTGGGGGTGAAATCCATAAGGCGAAGTCGTTTATGCCGCTTCTACTAACCGGGTTGGCCGCTCCCGAGTACAGCCTTCGCGATGCGCGCAACATCCCGAAGGGCGTGTCGCTATATTCGAAAAACTTCGTTTACAACTCGATTTCGGGCGAACTGATGGATGTCATCACCCAGGTGAAAATCCCCGTCTATTTCTTCACAGGCCGCTATGATTACACCGATCCATTTATGCTCACAGAACAGTACTTCTCCAGAATCAATGCACCGGAGAAGCACATCGTATGGTTTGAAGAGTCTGCACATTTTCCTTTCTATGAGGAGCCAGCAGCCTTCGCACAGCAGATGCGACGCGTGCTTGACGCGACCAGTCCCACAAGGTGACGTGACCACCCAGGCATTGCCAGGATCGCGTAGCGCCGAGCCCCGCCCATGACCCGCATCGCCATCATCGGCGGCGGCATCTCCGGACTCGCCGCCGCTTTCGCCCTCGAAGAAAGTCGCCGCGCTGGCGCAGTCGAATATGTCCTTTATGAATCTTCGGCGAATCTCGGCGGCGTCCTCCGCACCGAGCACATCCAGGGTTGCATCGTCGAGGCCGGACCCGATTCCTTCATCACCGAAAAAACCTGGGCCGCCGATCTCTGCCGCGCCCTCGGCATCGGCGATCAGCTCATCGGCTCCAACGACGCCGACCGCAAGACCTACATTCTCGTCCGCGGCCAACTCATTCCCATGCCCGATGGTCTGATGTTCATGGTTCCGACGAAGATCCTGCCTACCGGGCTCTCGCCGCTTTTTTCCTGGACTACCAAGCTCCGTATGGCCGGCGAACTACTCCATCCCCCGCGCGCCGCCCAAGCCGACGAAAGCGTAGCCTCGCTCGTCGAGCGCCACTACGGCGCCGAAATGGTCGACCGCCTCGCCGACCCGCTTCTCTCCGGCGTCTACGGCGGCGAGGCCGCCAGCCTCAGCGTCCGCGCCGTCCTCGCCCGCTTCGCCGAGATGGAGCGCACTTACGGCAGTCTCGGCCGCGCCATGCTCGCCGCCAGAAAAAAAATGCCGCGCCCCTCAAACCATGCCGCCCCGCCGCTGTTCACTTCTCTAAAAAACGGCATGCAGCAGCTCGTCGAAGCCCTCGTCCCACGGCTTAACCGGGCCTCGTTGCTCACCAATGCCCCGGTGCACTCCATTCAACCCCGAACCGGGGGCTGGACCGTTTCCGCAGGCACGAAATCGGATCACTACAACGCCGTGATTCTCGCCGTGCCCACCCACGCCGCAGCGCAACTTCTCGCTTCCTGCAGTCCCGAACTGTCTGCCGAACTTGCCGCCATCGGCTATAGCTCTTCCCTCACCGTCGGCCTGGGCTACGATCGCGACGTCCGCCAGTCGCTCCCACCCGGCTTCGGATTCCTCGTACCCCGCAGCGAAGGCAGGCGCCTCTTGGCCGCGACCTTCGTCCATAACAAGTTCCCTCACCGCGCCCCCAACGACCGCGCCCTGCTGCGTTGCTTCTTCGCCGGATCGAACGCGGAAAACATCTGGCAGCTCTCCGACGACGCGATCATCGCCGTAGTCCGCAACGAATTGCAGCAGATCCTCGGCCTCCGCGCCGCGCCGCTCTTTGCCCGGGTCTATAAATGGAAGTCCGCCATGGCCCAGTACGGCGTAGGCCACCTCGAACGCCTCGACCGCATCGAGCGTCTGCGCCAGCAGTTGCCCGGTCTCGCCCTCGCCGGCAACGGCTACCGCGGCATCGGCGTCCCCGACTGCGTCCGCTCCGGCCAGGACGCAGCGAAACAAGTTCTCAATGCCCAGATGCCAAGCGAAAAGCACGCGTGATTTTGGGTGGCGCAGCGCTTCAGCGCTGCGATTGACCCATCATGAGGAACCAGGCTTCAGCCACTGAGGTAACGCCAGCCCTAAGCCGGAACATCCACCTTACTCACCCTCTGCTCCCGCCGCACCCGCGCCACCACCAGCCGGATCTCGTCATAAGTCACCTCCGGAGGCAAAGCATCCTTCAAAGGCTTAAGCCCCTTGACCCCGAGTCGAACGCAAGCCGCCTCGATCACAGCCAACTTGTTTCGATCAATCCATCCCGGATCAAACTCCAAGTCCCCCCGTTCCACCAGATTCGCCACAGCGTTCACCACAGTCGACAACTGCCGCCCGCGGATTTTCGCAATGTCCTCGAAGCTATGCCCCTCACTCAGCAGTCGCATGGTCTCGAGCGCCGGAGCTGTCATCTTCTCAGCAGCAGCGGAAGCGCGAGCACCATTGCGGTAGCGCTCGAGTGCAGCCAGAATCCCCCGTCCGTAGACTTCAGCTTTCCGCTCACCAATTCCCGTGATGCCCAACAGCTCGGCCATCGACGAAGGCCGGCGGCGGCAAATTTCCTCCAAGCGTCGTATCGTGCAAAACCACAAATGCCGGAGCACCCTGCTCCTTCGCCGTAGTCCGCCGCCACTCCCGTAAATATTCACTCAGCTCCGCATCTGCCGAGGAAACTCCCGGCCCCGCCGCAACCCGCGATTCCTTCCCCGCATAACTCACGCCCCGAACCGGCGCCGTCATCCACTCCGCCCCGCTCCCGCACACATCGCAAGCGTCACAAGTCTCCCACTTCGGAGCCTCCCCAAAATGCCCGCAAATTTGCCGGTGCCGGCAGCGCTTCGACTCCACAAACTCCCGGATAATCCGGTACCGCTCCCAAGCCCGCTCGCGCTCCGCCGCATCCGTAATCTGATTCGCAAAAAATCCCAGCAGCCCCGCATCTTTCTTCTGCCACAGCAAAACACAATCCGCACTCGCCCCGTCGCGCCCCGCCCGTCCCGCCTCCTGGTAGTACTGCTCGATCGACTTCGGCAGCGACAAATGAATCACCGCCCGCACCGCCGCCTTGTTGATGCCCAACCCAAAAGCAATCGTCCCCACCAGCACCCGCACTTCGTCCGACATCCACCGTTCCTGATTCCGCCTCCGATCCTCGCTTCCCATCTTGCCGTGATATCCCACCGCGGCAATGTCCTGATCGCCCAGGAAATCCACCGTCTCCTCCACCCGATTAATCGTCGGAGAGTAAACAATCACGTTGCTGCCGGAGTAGCTGCGCAAAGCCCGCACCAGCAGCTCCATTTGCTCCAGCCCTTCGCACTCGCGCACCAGATAGCGCAAGTTCGGCCGGTAAAAGCTGGCAATGTATTTGTCGGGATTGCGCAATTGCAGTTGCGCCAGAATGTCGTGCCGCACATGCCGCGTAGCGCTCGCCGTAAACGCCGCGATAGGACGATCCGGAAACTTCGTCCGCAACTTGTTCAACTGCCGGTACTCCGGACGGAACTCGTGTCCCCACTCCGATATGCAATGCGCCTCATCAATCGCGAAGAAAGCGATCGGTACCTGCTGCAGCCATCCCATCGTATCGCCACGCGCGACACGTTCCGGAGAAACATAAAGCAGGCGGTAAGCCCCGTCCCGCGCGCGCTTCATCACGTTAGCCTGCTCTGCATCGCTAAGTGTGCTGTTGAGCACCGCCGCCGGAATCCCCATCTGCGCCAACTGTGCAGCCTGATCTTGCATCAGCGCGATCAGCGGAGAAATCACCACCGCCGTCCCGCCCGACACCACCGCCGGCAACTGGTAGCACAGCGACTTGCCCCCGCCCGTCGGCATCACCACGCAAGTGTCATGCCCAGCCAGCAGGCTCCGCACAATCCGCTCCTGCAGCGGACGAAACGTGCTGTACCCCCAATATCGCCGCAGCGGCGCAAGCAAATCCGTTTCCGCGTCCATGAAAAAGAGTATAGGCTCAGGCGAATATTAGGAGAAAACGAATCGCAGATATTTTTCCCGGAGACTTACCAAAGAGGGAACGCGGTTACCCTGTGCTCCTCTGTGCCCTCTGTGTTAAAGATTTTTCCTATCCCGCCTCATACTTCACATCCCGATACCTCCTCGCAAACCCCACCCACACCACCCCAATCACCAATAAGCAAAGCAAGCTTCCTTCCGGCCCCACCGACCCTCCGGTAATCCATCGCGACCCGTGAAACGACGAACTCAGCAGATGCCCCGGAGAAATAGCCCCGCTGTCCGGAACCGAATAAACAAAACTCTCCCCCCAATCCCAGGCCGCATGGAACCCCACCGCAAACCACAAGCTCCCGGTGCGGCGCAGCGTAAGACAAAAGAACATCCCGATCAAACCTGCGGCCAGCGCCCCGGTCCAGGCTTCTCCCGGATTCTTCAGGTGGCTCGCGCCAAACGCCGCCGACAGCAACACCGCCGCAGGCCAGAATCCCATGCCCCGCGCCAAAGTGAACTGTGTATACCCGCGCAGAAAGAATTCCTCGAAGAATCCCACCAGCAGAAACAACAACCCCCAGAAAACGCCAAACTTCACCATGCCCCGCCCGTTCAGCACCACGTGCCCGAAGTCGAACGCGTGCAGCCCGTGCAGAATTTCCAGCAGCACCGTGATCGCAAGGAACCCCCAAATCGCGCCCACCCAAAACAACTTTGGAAACGCCTTCCGCAGCGGCAAGCCATAAATGCCCCACGGTCTCCGTTCGATGCGCCCCATGACCAGCGCAGGAACCACTGCCGCCACCAGAACATTCCACTCAAAATACATCTGCGACCAAAGTTTGCCGAGGCGCAGCGACTCCGCCCACCAGCTCCCAACCGCCACAATCAGCGCGAACATGCAAAGATAAAGAGCGAAGCTCCAGCCCGAGCGCAAGCCGCCGTGACCAACAAACACGCTTCGCAGCCACGGCCGTTGTGGCACGTCGCTGGCGCTAGCTTCGTTCTCGTCCGCCATCAACGCCTCCTGCCAGTAATGCTTCATCTCGCTCTCCGCCGGGTTTCTCCGCGCGCTCCGCGGCCGTTCTCCGCAACCTCCGCGATGAAAGATGCTTGCGCCTATGTTCTTCTTAGCGAACTTAGCGGCCTTCCTTCGCGAACTTTGCGGTTAAGAGCTTTGATCTTGCTCGTGCGCGGTCAGCTGCAATCGTTCCCGTCACAACTCTACTGAACAGATTACCCTCCCGCCGGAAACTTCCCGCAAACAAGCCGCAACATGGTAAAACACTTCGTCCTGCCTTATGACCCCATTTTTCACCCGCGAACGTTTCGGACGCCCGCAGTTTCTAGCCGGAGCCTTGCTCGTGGCCTTCCTCGCGCAAGCCCTCTGGCTAGTGCATTCCGAACTGCGCGTCGAGCCTGCCGGCGCCAGCCTCAGTGCCTCCGAGCAAGTCCGCATCGCCGCCGGCTGGCGCCAACTTCACGGCGGCGAAGTCGCCGGAGCGCCTTTCCCCGATCCCCCAGGCTCTCTTCCCATCGAAGTTTCCCACGACGCCGGCAGCTTCGACACTCAACACTCCCCACTGCTCTCCCTGGTCACCGCCGCGCCGCTGCTCATCTGGCCCCAGAACCTGCTCAACTCCGAATATTCCCCGTACTGGCGCTGGCTCCCGCGCCTTCCTTTCCTGGCTTGCGGACTCTTCCTCGGTGCGTCGCTCTGGTATGTCTCCCGCCGTCTCTGCGGCAACACCGGAGGGTTCCTCGCCCTGACCCTCTACTGCTTTTCCCCTTCCATGATCCAGGCCAGCGCCCTCTGGCACACCGAGCCCGAAATCCTAGCCTCCTGGGGATCCTTCGGCGCCATCTTCACCGCCATCGCCGTAGCCCACACGCTCTACGCCCCGCGCGAAGTCGTTCTCTGGAACTGGCGTCGCATCGTTCTGCTCGGCGTCTCTCTCGCCATCGCCGTAGGATCCCAGTTCTCCATGATCGTCGTCGTGCCCTTGGCCCTGACATTTCTGCTCTACCTCGCGCCCATTCGTCGCGCCGCCGCTCTCACCATCTGGACCGCCGCCTGTCTCGTGGCGCTCGCCCTGCTTTTCGCCACCTACTTCTTTCATCCCCACACCTTTCTCGAAGCCATAGGGCACGTCTCCTTCTGGGGATCGACCTGGCGCAGCTTCACCGTTCTAGCCGTCTACCGCCAGGTCGCGCTCCTGCTACTGCGAGCCTGTCCCGCTCTAGCTCTTCTGCTGCCCGTCGCCGTCACAACTTATTTTGCCTGGCCGCGCACCCGCTACTTCGGCAACACCGCTCCCGCGCTCGTCGCCCTTCTCTTCATAGGACTAGGCATAGCTCACCCTGACCAAGCCGGCGCAGGATTCCTCCTGGCCTCGGTTCCCTTCGTCGTGATCTTCGTCTCCGGCATCCTTGCCGACTTGATGGAAACTCCCTACCGCCACCTAGTGACAGCCTCAGCATGGGGATTGATAGCCGCCGACATCCTCTGGACCCTCCTAAAGCTATCCCAAGTCCCAAACGGCTAAGGTTACGCCTGTAGGACGATGTTGCACATGTAGGAACAGCCGCCTCGGCTGTTCGCGCGAGCGCAGCGAGGGCCGGTCCACTGCTCGTGTGGAGCGGGCACTCCTGCCCGCTGCTCTTGACGTTGGTTGCGGTTTGGTTTTGGTTTTTGCCTTCGCGAGCGAACCTGCAGTAGCCACCACGCCATCACTTTGTCATTCCGAGCGAAGCGAGGAACCTGCTGTTTCGCCGCCACCACACACCGCTGCTGTGCTCGGTACTGGGTACCAGGTACTAGCACTGTTTTTGGAGTATCATATTCCCGTGAAACGCTGCATCCAGCGCTCGATTCCGCCCACGCTGGTAAGTTCAATCGCTCTCCTCGCGCTGCTAACAACTCTCACTCCGTGGGCCGCCGCCCAGAGAACCGCACACAACGCCGCTCCCCGTCCAGCGATCCCGCGCTTCAACGTGTCCACCCGCAATTTTGCTTTCGGACAAAACGCTCACCACTCCGGATTTCACCGGTCTTCTCCACACACTTCTCTGCCATTCCCCTTCTTCGGAGATTTCTTCGATCCCGATGACCTCTACTCCGCCGGCTATCCCGTCGCCTCTCAGCCACCCATCATCCTGTTGCAAGCGGCGAGCGCCCTGACCGGCTCCTCGGATTATCTGGCCCAACCCAAGAACGACCGTGAGCGGTCAACCTCCGCCCAGCCGCTTATGATCGAACGTCAAAACGGCCGCTACGTCCGCATCAGCGGCACCGCAGCCAACGGTGAGGCTCTGCCCCTGGAGCCGAGCCAAACTCAAGCCCGCAACACCAAGCCCGCTCCCACCACCGAAGCGAGACCGCACAACCTCCCTCCAGCAGTTCTAGTCTTTCGTGACGGACACACCGAAGAAGTCCGCGACTACGCCATCGCCGACGGCATCCTCTACGCCCGCGGCGACTACTACACCGACGGATACTGGAACAAAAAAATCGCCCTCTCCACCCTCAACGTCGGCGAAACCCAACAAGCCAACACCACCCGCAACGTGAAATTCGCCCTCCCCACATCTCCCAACGAAGTAATAACCCGCCCCTAGCGACCAAGGGCCGTTCATTATCTCTCGTCATTCCGAACCGTTCTTTGGTGGGCAATCTAGGTTTTCGCTTTTGGGTGGCGCAGCGCCTCCAGCGCTGCGATGAGAGTTCCGCGATACTGAGGCATTAGCCTCTGAGGTACTTACGCGGAACCTCCCGCGGTATGTTTAGACTGCTGCATGTGACCAATCGGGGACCCATCGCCCCTCCGGACTGTAATGCGGGCTGCCCTCCCAACCAGCGGCGCGCCAGAGACCATCCCATACGGGGCGGGATTTTTCGAGCAAGTTCTCGCCGGAATTTTCCAGGGCCACCTCTGGAAGCACGACCACGCTCTCATCAATGCGATTGCTGCCTGGCGTCCGCAAACCCCGAAAGCTATCCCTATTCATCGCGAACCCAGAAACACCTAAGAGCGTGATCATGACGGCCACAGGCGGCTGCGTATTTACGTTGAAGAAGGAACACCACTGAGCTACTAAGTGCGATCGTACACATTGAGTGCAAGCGACCTCGTAGTCCGGAGACGAAATCAGATTCCCTTCGGCGCACGTTGTCAAAAGGCCCGTCTCAACAACTTCGATAGTCCCCGTTGGGAACACCTGCACATACCATTCACTGGTATAGAACAGGAAGCCTTCTCGATTAGCAATGCCTCGCTCGCTCGACCCGTATTTGTGGGAGGCCAAAAATGCCAAGATTCTCTGAGCCAGGTCCGTGTCGGAATGCGTGGGGTGCCCATCCGAAGTCAGAGGCACCAAGTGAATGACGGTCTTAGCCGAATTGACTAGTTCTGTTGGAATGCTCCCGCGCGCAATCGTCTCCACGCGATTCTGCCGAAAGCGCCGTATGCTATCTGCAATAATTACCGGAGGCATGGCTACCCCCCATTAACCCTTGTAACCAAGTTTCCAACCCTGCGCAAGCATGAATTTTATCCGCATCTGATGGTATAATGCCACCAGCTAGGTACCGACCATAACTCCCATGAATACAACCGTTTAGGAGATTTGCGGCGGCCCCTACTGTGACCTAACATGCCCGACGATCAAAATCCCGAACTCCCCCTGACTCCACCGCCCCCCGGCGACGGCAGTCCCGGCGCTCTACACATTCAGCCCGTCAACATTGAAGACGAGATGCGCAAGTCGTATCTCGACTATTCCATGTCGGTCATCATCGGACGCGCCCTGCCCGATGTCCGCGACGGACTCAAGCCCGTCCACCGCCGCATTCTCTACACCATGCAGCAGATGGGCCTGCAGCCTAATCGTGCCACGCGCAAGTGCGCCCGCATCGTCGGCGACGTCATGGGTAAGTATCATCCCCACGGAAATCTAGCTGTCTACGACGCGTTAGTCCGCTTAGCGCAAACCTGGAGCATGCGCTACCCGCTGATTTTCGGACAAGGGAATTTCGGCTCCGTCGACGGCGATCCTCCCGCAGCCGATCGCTACACCGAAGCCAAACTAGCCGCAGTCTCCACAGCGCTCTTAGAAGATCTGGATAAAGAGACAGTAGACTTTCGCCCCAACTACGACGGCAGCGAAGTAGAGCCCGACGTTCTCCCCGCGCGCATTCCCAACCTGCTAATCAACGGCTCCGACGGAATCGCCGTCGGCATGGCCACAAAAATTCCGCCGCACAACCTGACCGAAATCGTAGACGCCACCATCACGCTGATCAACAATCCCAACGCCCAGCTAGCGGACATCTTAAAGTTCGTCCAGGGCCCAGACTTCCCCACTGCCGGAGTAATTCACGGACGCGCCGGCGTCTTCGAAGCCTACCGCACCGGCCGCGGCCGCTTCATGATGCGCGCCAAAGCCGCCATCGAAAACATCAACAAAGACCGCCAGGCCATCATCGTCACAGAAATCCCCTATCAGGTGAACAAAGCCCGCCTGGTAGAGCGCATCGCGCAATTAGTCAACGACAAAGACATCGAAGACATTTCCGACATCCGCGACGAAAGCGACCGCGACGGCATGCGCATCGTAGTCGAACTCAAGCGCGGTGCCGAGCCTCAAATCGTTCTCAACCAGCTCTTCAAACACACCTCCATGCAGGAAGGTTTTTCCATGATCCTGCTGGCGGTGGTCAACGGCCAGCCCCGCGAAATGGGACTCATCCAGGCCATCAAGCACTTCATCAATCACCGCGTCGAAGTCGTCCGCCGCCGTACCGCTTACCTGCTCCAAAAAGCCCGCGACCGCGAGCACATCCTCGAAGGCTATCTCAACGCGCTCGATCATCTCGACAACGTAATCACCATCATCCGCGCCAGCGCCAACCGCGCCGACGCCCGAGAAAATCTAGTCGCCTATTTCGGCGGCAAGAAAATCGACATCAACACCACCGGCCGCGCTCCCAAACAAAATCCCGAAAAACCCTTCACCACGCGCCAGGCCGAAGCCATCTTAGAACTGCAATTGCACCGCCTAACAAAGCTCTCGATCGATGAAATCTCCAACGAACTAAAAGAAGTCCGCGAAAAAATCGAAGACTACGAATCCATCCTCGCCTCCGAAACCAAACTCCGCAAAGTAATCATCAAGGAATTGGAAGAAGTAAAAGAACTCTACGGAGACGAGCGCCGCACCCGCATCGAAGACGAAGCCGCGGAAATCGTCCTCGAAGATCTGATCGCCGACGAGCAGGTAGCCGTAACCTTCAGCCACTCCGGCTACATGAAGCGCACGCCCATCTCCACCTACCGCATGCAGCGCCGCGGCGGCGTAGGCCGCACCGGCATGAAGACCCGCGACGAAGATTTCGTCGAACACCTCTTCATCGCCTCCACCCACGCCTACATCCTCATCTTCACCAACAAAGGCCGAGTCTACTGGCTCAAGGTCTACGAAATTCCCGACGTAAGCGCCGCCGGCAAAGGCAAGCACATCGGCAACCTGATCGGACTCCAGCCCGGCGAAACCGTCCGCACCATGCTCGCGGTCCGCAACCTCGAAGAAGAAAACAAATGCGTGGGCGCCGGACTGATCGCGGCCCTGCCCGACGACGCATGCGGACTCGTCGAGACCGCCAGGGTGGTGCGGTATCTCGCGGACGAGTCGGCGGGCCAATGCGGCCCATGCCTGTTCGGCCTGGACGCGATCGCCGGCGAACTCCAGCGGCTCGCCGAAGGCCGCACATCCGATCTCAGCACCCTGCGACGCTGGCTCGGCCAGGTCGACGGCCGCGGCGCCTGCCACCATCCCGACGGCGTCATAAAGCTGATCCGCAGCGCCATCACCGTCTTCGGGCCCGAACTGGAACAGCACGCGCAAGGCTGGTGCTGCGCCACCCGGACAGCCAGCATCCTGCCCGTCCCGCCGCGGACACACCGATGACCGCCGGCATCAGGCTGCGGGTCAACCCCATCACCTGCGACGGCCGGAAGCTGTGCGCCGAGATCCTCCCCGAACTGATCACTCTCGACGACTGGGGCTTCCCCATCATCCGCGACACTGACGTGCCCGACCACCTGCTCAACGAAGCCCGCGAAGCCGTCCGGGTCTGCCCCAAACTCGCCCTCCGGCTCGAAGGCCCGCATTAACACAACGGCACGGCCACAGGAGCTCACACATCTCAGCGACGATCAGCTGCTAATCCTGGACCTATCGATTACAGAGGGTGATCAATCATCATCAAGAGTGGTCAGCCTGAGCGCCGGAGCATCTCTTTGACCCGTTCCACGAAAGAGACAAACAGGATCCATACTAACTTCGAAATATCCTCATTACCTGGGAGCCCCCTTACGGAATCGAACCGTAGATCTTCTCCTTACTATAAGCCCGTTCCGGCGCTCCAGAGGCTCTGCCTGCACAGTTAGCGCGCCTCGGTGCTCGCAATGCCCTGAGTGCACGCGGCGCTCACGGCTCCCGTTCCACGACCCGTTCCACGGCCATTGCCAGGCAAGCCATAACGCTTAGTAACCGGGTTGGCTGACGGACTTCCCACGGGCCCTGCGAGAGCCACGCTGCTCCCAGGACAGCATCCTGCAACCGCCAGACAGGGTCAGTCGGCAGCGCTGAGCGGACGGATCCCGTCGAGCGTGTCGCCCGGCGCGGGAAACTCCGGCGGCAGGCCCGGCCACTTGGGGGTCGGCCAGCCCTCCTCGGCGTACCGCTGGCGCCACTTGTTCACCGTGCCGACATCCACCCGCAGTCGCGCGGTCCCGCCTTGGTGGGGGTAAGTTCTCGCTGCCGCCGGTTACGAGATCGTGCGCCGGCCCGCCCACCGGCTCGTTTCTCATGAAGCGGGAGAGTGATCGTGATGCTGGCCTGGCTCAACCGCGGCGGCAGGTCACCTTGCCCGGGCTTAGTCACCGCGCGGCAGCTGTTCAGGACCCTCGGTAGAACTATCCAGCCAGCCGCCCCCGGGCGTTGCCTGCGCTAAACACGGCCCGGCGGTGCGCTTGCGCGCTCGTCCAGGTGCTTGCGGACATCGCCTGCCATCGCGCGCAGGTCACCTGAGAGTTCGCCCAACGCGGCAAGGCCCGGCTCCTGCGCGAGGGCGGCGCAGGTCTCGGTCAGGACGTCGAGGCGCTCGTTGATGATCTTCCAGGCGGGATCGCGGTGGGGCAGGACGAAGTAGGCCGGGCGGGCGACCTCGAGGGTCGGGCCGGCGGTGCGGCCGGGGTGCGAGGGGCCGATCGGCAGGGTGGTGAGAACCGGGTCAAGCTTGCGCATCACCCAGTTCATCAGGTGTTTCGCCGTCCGGGCCAGCGTCTCGAGTTCGGCAGGCGTCTCGCCGTGGTGAACGTAGTACCGGCTCAGGACCTGCAGCATCAGCTCGTACAGGCCGTTGCAGAGATCGGCCACCCGGGCCGTGAGCGGCTCCTCGATCAGGGTTCCCGACGCGACGTCGGGTGGCAGCCGGACGTAGGCGGGCTCGACCGGCCGCGCCGGGTCGAAGCCCGGGTCGGCCGCCTGCACGGCGAGGAAGTCCTCCAGGATGCCCACGAACCTGCCGAAGTGTGACTTGACCCAGTCACCCCGCGCCCCTCACCCTGTTCCACGATCAGCTCGATCGCCCGGCTCGCCGACGCCAGATCGGTGACCGCGGTCAGCTCCTTCCACTCGAAGGTCGTGGTGATGGCCTGCGCGGCCGGCGGCCCGATGAAAACCGCCTCCTCGCCGTAGCGGCCGCACAGGCGGGCCAGCCCGGCCTCGATCCCCCGGTACAGGTGGCCCACCGTCTGCCATGGCTCGGGTACCGCGACCACCGGCTGGTCCAGGTTGGCCAGCGGCGGGATGTCTGCCACCGCGGCGAAGCCCTCCGCATCAGCCAGCGTCATTCCCTCCGGCCGCTCCAGATACATGAAATAACGCAGCGCCTGCTCACCGAACGGCAGCAACGCGATCTGCACTCCCGGCGGATACCATCGCGACAGGATCGGCAGGTT